>NZ_CP150202.1:122500-4608729 GCF_037969495.1 Lysinibacillus sp. FSL P2-0066
ACGGGTGAGAATCCCGTCCACCGTATGACTAAGGTTTCCTGAGGAAGGCTCGTCCGCTCAGGGTTAGTCGGGACCTAAGCCGAGGCCGATAGGCGTAGGCGATGGACAACAGGTTGATATTCCTGTACCACCTCCTCACCGTTTGAGAAATGGGGGGACGCAGTAGGATAGGGTAAGCGCGCCGTTGGTTGTGCGCGTCCAAGCAGTAAGGCGTGTGTGTAGGCAAATCCGCACACTGTAACGTTGAGCTGTGATGGCGAGTCCGTATGGACGAAGTTCCTGATTTCACACTGCCAAGAAAAGCCTCTATCGAGGTGAGAGGTGCCCGTACCGCAAACCGACACAGGTAGTCGAGGAGAGAATCCTAAGGTGTGCGAGAGAACTCTCGTTAAGGAACTCGGCAAAATGACCCCGTAACTTCGGGAGAAGGGGTGCTCTTGAGCGTGCAAGCGCATGAGAGCCGCAGTGAATAGGCCCAGGCGACTGTTTAGCAAAAACACAGGTCTCTGCAAAACCGTAAGGTGACGTATAGGGGCTGACGCCTGCCCGGTGCTGGAAGGTTAAGAGGAGTGGTTAGCGCAAGCGAAGCTGCGAATTGAAGCCCCAGTAAACGGCGGCCGTAACTATAACGGTCCTAAGGTAGCGAAATTCCTTGTCGGGTAAGTTCCGACCCGCACGAAAGGCGTAACGATCTGGGCACTGTCTCAACGAGAGACTCGGTGAAATTATAGTACCTGTGAAGATGCAGGTTACCCGCGACAGGACGGAAAGACCCCGTGGAGCTTTACTGTAGCCTGATATTGAATTTTGGTACAACTTGTACAGGATAGGTAGGAGCCAGAGATCTCGGAGCGCCAGCTTCGAAGGAGGCGTCGGTGGGATACTACCCTGGTTGTATTGAAATTCTAACCCATGCCCCTTAGCGGGGCAGGAGACAGTGTCAGGCGGACAGTTTGACTGGGGCGGTCGCCTCCTAAAAGGTAACGGAGGCGCCCAAAGGTTCCCTCAGAATGGTTGGAAATCATTCGTAGAGTGTAAAGGCACAAGGGAGCTTGACTGCGAGACCTACAAGTCGAGCAGGGTCGAAAGACGGGCTTAGTGATCCGGTGGTTCCGCATGGAAGGGCCATCGCTCAACGGATAAAAGCTACCCCGGGGATAACAGGCTTATCTCCCCCAAGAGTCCACATCGACGGGGAGGTTTGGCACCTCGATGTCGGCTCATCGCATCCTGGGGCTGTAGTCGGTCCCAAGGGTTGGGCTGTTCGCCCATTAAAGCGGTACGCGAGCTGGGTTCAGAACGTCGTGAGACAGTTCGGTCCCTATCCGTCGTGGGCGTAGGAAATTTGAGAGGAGCTGTCCTTAGTACGAGAGGACCGGGATGGACACACCGCTGGTGTACCAGTTGTCTTGCCAAAGGCATCGCTGGGTAGCTATGTGTGGACGGGATAAGTGCTGAAAGCATCTAAGCATGAAGCCCCCCTCAAGATGAGATTTCCCATTACGCAAGTAAGTAAGATCCCTCAAAGACGATGAGGTAGATAGGTTCGAGGTGGAAGTGTGGTGACACATGGAGCTGACGAATACTAATCGATCGAGGACTTAACCAATATGTTTGAAGCATTCAATGCACCGTTTATCCAGTTTTGAAAGAATAATTCTTTCAAATAAATAAATGTCTAGTGATGATGGCAAAGAGGTCACACCCGTTCCCATACCGAACACGGAAGTTAAGCTCTTTAGCGCCGATGGTAGTTGGGGGCTTCCCCCTGTGAGAGTAGGACGTCGCTAGGCAAATGAAGAGGCTGGGACAAAACCCACCTCTAAATTAAAAAGCCTGTGAAATTTTACGATCAGTAAAATTTCACAGGCTTTAAATTTTTTCATAAAAAAATAAGGATCACTTCTGATAAAATTAAGTCACCACAACAAAATTATACAGAAAGAAGGATCCTTATGTTTAAAAATTATAACATGAATCAATTAGTTTTGCCTTTAGATTTAGAAGTAACATTACAAAAAAATGATATTGCCTTCCATGTCCACCATCTAGTTGAAAGTATCTCGCCTGAAGCGTTTGAACCATTCCTTCGAAATGAAGGCTGTCCCGCCTACCATCCACGCATGATGCTTAAAATTATCTTATGTGCTTATACACAATCTGTCTTCTCAGGGCGTAAAATTGAAGCCCTATTAAAAGATAGTCTTCGGATGATGTGGCTAGCTCAAGGCTATGAACCAAGCTACCGCACGATCAACCGTTTTCGTGTTCAACCAGAAATGAAAGAGTTGATCCGCCAATGTTTCGTCCAATTCCGTTGCCAGTTGGTCCAAGAAGAATTAATTGATCAGGAAGCTATTTTTATTGATGGAACAAAGATCGAAGCCAATGCGAACAAATTTACTTTCGTGTGGAAAAAATCCATCGAGAAATATCATAACGGATTAATTGAAAAATCAAACCAGTTATACGATGAGCTACTCGAGAAAGAAATCATACCAGAAATTGAACGAGAAAATGGAGAAGAATTAGCAGTAGAAGAGCTCGCCCAGATGGTAGAAAAAGTAGACGAAGTGATTTCTACATATGATCAAAAAATAGAGGATTCATCGGATGTAGCTGCGCGAAAAGCTTTAAGAGCCGAACGGAAATTCCCAAAGCAAGCACGCAAACAATTAATCGACTATATTGTACGTAAACTAAAATATCAAAAAGACTTTGAAATCTTTGGCATGCGAAATAGTTATTCCAAGACGGACTCAGATGCCACATTTATGCGAATGAAAGATGACTATATGAAAAATGGTCAATTGAAAGCAGGTTATAACATCCAAGTCGCAACAGAAGGTCAATATGTGCTTGCCTACAGTATCTATTCGAACCCAACGGATACACGTACCTTAATCCCGTTTTTAGATGAAATCGAACAACATTATTTTGAGCTACCAAAACACGTCGTCGCAGATGCTGGATATGGTAGCGAACAAAATTATGATGATATCCTTTCGAATCGTAAACGAGAAGCCTTAATTACGTATAACTTGTATTTAAAAGAACAAAAGAAAAAGTATAAACAAAACGAATTCAATACAGCATACTGGGATTATGATGAAGAAAATGATCAATACACATGTCCAAACCAACAACAGCTTGTATTTAAATATCGTACCACGAGAACGGATCAATATGATTTCACGCGCGAGTTTAAGGTATACGAATGTGAAGACTGTTCCGAATGCCCATTTCGTTCATTATGTACAAAAGCAAAAGAAGGAAATAATCGTAAGTTAATAGTGAATGAGAAGTGGGAACAGCAAAAAGAATATGTAAGAACAAAGCTTTCAGAAGAAAAAACGAGTACCATTTATCGTCAACGCAAAATTGACGTGGAACCAGTTTTTGGATTCTTGAAAGCTAATTTGCGTTTCACTCGATTTTCTGTTCGAGGAAAATCGAAGGTTAAAAATGAAATAGGTCTGGCATTAATGGCTGTGAATTTAAGAAAATTCACAGCCATTAGGTAGGGAGACAACATAAAAAATAGAGAAATCCTAATTTGAATGAATTCAAATTAGGATTTCTCACTAATTGAAGCTAGTTATGTCCCAGCCTCTTTTTGTTGTACTGAAATTAAGAAAGTAGGCTGTTCCCGGAAAAGGACAGCCTTATACTTAAAACTCAAGAGCATTCCGAAGATCATTTAGATAAGATTGACTCACTGGTAACTCACTTCCATCAATTAAAGTGACAATAAAATTTGATGTTAAATCGCGTGCCATTTTTTTTATGAAATGTATATTTACAATGTAAGATCTATGGATACGAATAAAATATGATGGTAATCGTAATTGAAGTTCTTTAAGTGTAATACTCGTTTTATACTGATCACCCTCTACATAAAACCATGTTTTTTTCTGTAGGCTTTCAATATGAGATATTTTATTAATTGCTACAGGATTCCATTCCTCCTCTTGCTTTCCAGTTAAAAATTGATATGGTTCGGCTCTTTTTGTTGTAAATGATGACGGTAGGACAATGACAAGAGCAGCAGGCTTATTTTGAATGTATATGGGATAACCAATGCCGTAATATGGCGTATCGAATAGGGAATTATCTAAAATAGCATCTGTTTTTTTTTGAGTCTGTAACACTTGGTCCGCAATACTCCCAGGTAATACTTGTTGCCCTATCTCTAAATGAATACTTTGGTGACCAGAGTGAAAATAAACATAAGAATGTTCAACAGCAATCGCAATGGATGAATCAGCAGGTATCCAGTCTTTTAACATAAAAATATATTGTTGTGAAATATCTTTTACGAAAGAATTTAACTCATTGTTCATTGTGAATATCCCCCTTGTTTGTAAACAGTCTTCCAAATTTCATCCTTAAAAAAGGTAGTTTTATCCTTAAAATTTGATCTTTTATCGAAAAATAATGAAAATTCAAATAGTCTGTTATATATTAATTTACAACAAATAAACCTGTTATGGAACAGATAATTAAAAGTTTTTTAACAGAGTATATTGTACACAAAGGGGAAGGTGGAATTTCAATATGTCAACTCGTCAAGAAAGAATCGAAGCTTTAGAAAAACAATGGGCTGAAAACCCACGTTGGGCTGGTATTGAACGCACATATTCAGCTGAAGAGGTTGTTAAATTACAGGGGACAGTAGTAATTGAACAAACACTAGCGCAAAAAGGTGCTACTCGACTTTGGAATTCATTACATGAGGAACCGTTTATCAATGCATTGGGGGCATTAACGGGGAATCAGGCAGTACAACAAGTAAAAGCTGGCTTAAAGGCTATCTATCTATCAGGCTGGCAAGTAGCTGCAGATGCAAACCTGTCTGGTCAAATGTATCCTGACCAATCATTATATCCAGCTAACTCTGTACCAGCAGTAGTAAAACGAATTAATCAAGCACTTCAACGTGCAGATCAAATTGATCATGCTGAAGGACGTGTTGATCAATTTGATTGGTTCGCGCCAATCGTAGCAGACGCAGAAGCAGGTTTTGGTGGGCCTCTAAACGTATTCGAGCTTGTAAAAGGTATGATTGAAGCTGGAGCAGCTGGTGTTCACTTAGAAGATCAATTAGCTTCTGAAAAGAAATGTGGACACCTTGGAGGTAAAGTATTACTTCCAACACAAAATGCTGTTCGTAACTTAGTAGCTGCACGTTTAGCAACGGATGTTATGGGTGTAGATACAATTTTAATTGCACGTACAGATGCTGATGCTGCTGATATGGTTACATCAGATATTGATCCACGTGATGCAGAGTTCATCACTGGTGAACGCACACCCGAAGGCTTCTTCCGTACAAAAGCTGGAATCAAACAAGCAATTGCTCGTGGTTTAGCTTACGCGCCATATGCAGATTTAATTTGGTGTGAAACTTCTAAACCATCACTTGAAGAAGCTAGAGAATTTGCTGAGGCTATTCATGCTGAGTTCCCAGGTAAAATGCTTGCATACAACTGCTCACCTTCATTCAACTGGAAGGCAAATCTTTCAGAAGAAGAAATTGCAGAGTATCAACGTGAACTTGGTAAGTTAGGTTATAAATTCCAATTTGTTACTTTAGCAGGTTTCCATGCACTTAACCACTCTATGTTTGAGCTTGCTCATGACTATAAAGATAATGGTATGGCTGCATATTCTAAGCTACAGCAAGCAGAGTTTGCTTCTGAGTCTAAAGGCTATACAGCTACACGTCACCAACGTGAAGTAGGTACTGGTTACTTTGATGAAATCTCTCAAGTTATCTCTGGTGGTACTTCTTCTACAACTGCAATGGCAGGTTCTACTGAAACAGAACAGTTTGTATAAGTCTTAGTTTAAATACGTGTTTTCCTAAATTCATAATCATAGAATAGTCTCCTCCGCTCCTCCTAAAGCGGAGGATGACGAAACTAAAATGGCAAAGGTGGGTAAACAGCTAATGGAACAAGCAACGACAGGTAAGCTTAAAATTGTTGGAGAACAAAACGAGCAAACTAATGAAATTTTGACACCTGAAGCTCTTGAATTTGTTCTTGCCCTGCACGAAAAATTTGATGCTCGCCGCAAGGAGCTGTTGGAGGCTCGACAAGAACGCCAAAAACGACTTGATGCGGGAGAGAAGCTGGATTTCCTGCCAGAGACGAAGCATATTCGTGAAGGTGATTGGGTAATTGCACCACTTCCAAAAGACTTGCAAGATCGCCGTGTTGAAATTACAGGGCCAGTTGATCGGAAGATGGTTATTAATGCGTTAAATTCTGGAGCAAAAATGTTCATGGCATGCTTTGAGGATGCATCTTCCCCAACATGGGAAAATATGATTGGTGGTCAAATTAATATGCGTGATGCTATTAATAAGACGATTGAATTTACACAAGCATCCAATGGCAAAACATATAAATTAAATGATGAGACAGCAGTGCTGTTAGTACGTCCACGAGGTTTACACTTGCTTGAGAAGCATGTACTAGTGGATGGAGAGCCGATTTCAGGCAGTTTCTTTGACTTCGGTTTATATCTATTCCACAATGCCAAAAACGCACTTGCACAAGGTACAGGGCCATACTTCTATCTACCAAAGCTTGAAAGCCATTTAGAGGCTCGACTATGGAACGATGTCTTTGTGTTTGCTCAAGATTATATTGGTATTCCACAGGGGACAATAAAAGCTACTGTATTAATTGAAACAATTTTAGCCGCGTTTGAGATGGATGAAATTTTATATGAGCTACGTGAACATTCAGCTGGTTTGAATTGTGGTCGCTGGGATTATATTTTCAGCTATATTAAACGTCTACGCAATCAAGCTGACGTTATTTTGCCAGATCGTGGGCAAGTAACGATGACAGTACCTTTCATGAAAGCCTATACATCTTTATGTATTCAAACATGTCACAAGCGGAATGCACCAGCAATGGGCGGAATGGCAGCACAAATTCCAGTTAAAAATGATGATGAGGCAAATGCAGTAGCCTTTGCAAAAGTGGCAGAAGATAAACGTCGTGAGGCAACAGAGGGGCATGACGGTACATGGGTAGCACATCCTGGTATGGTTGCAACAGCGATGGAGCAATTTGATGCTATTATGACAACGCCTAACCAAATTCATAAAAAGCGTGAGGATGTACATGTAACTGCCGAAGATTTAGTAGCTGTACCAGAAGGAACAATTACAATTGAAGGTCTACGTATTAACTGTAGTGTTGGTGTACAATATATTGCTTCATGGCTTCGAGGTAACGGGGCTGCACCAATTAATAACTTGATGGAGGATGCTGCAACAGCAGAAATCTCTCGTACACAAGTATGGCAATGGATCCGTCATCCGAAAGGAATCTTAGATGATGGACGTGGTATTACATTAGCATTTGTTTTAGAAATATTGGAAGAAGAACTTGTGAAGATTAAAGAGGCTGTTGGGGAACAAGCTTATAACAGTGGTCGCTATGAAGAAGCTGCTGAACTGTTTAAATCCTTAATTGAACAAGATGAATTTGCAGAATTCTTGACACTTCCAGGGTATGAAAAATTAGCGTAAAATACAAATCTACTATCCAACATATCAAACTTTCCTAATAACTATCTATGGATTGCACTCGGGTACAGTCCAGCCTATTCCACTAACATAACGTGACGGGGTCTGTTCCCCCGTTTAAAGAGATGAGCACGATTGAATTAAAAGGGGTCTATAAATAAAAGTTAAGAGATTTTAAGGGTTTAAAGATGTCTTACTAGCTTAGATGGGGAGCGGTAAGGCATCTTTTTATTGTACATCCGCGTAACTGTTTTAAAAGTTACGCGGCTTTTCTATTCTAATTTACTATGGCTAGTACAAAGCCATCATACCCTTTCACACCAACTGTTTGTATAGCTGTTGCTTCAATTCTAGGGTCTGCTTTTAGTAAATCCACAAATTCCTGTACGCCTCTAACGCGTTCATCCTCACTATTTTCATCAGTTACCGCACCGTTACGCACAACATTATCAGCGATGATAACAGCCCCAGCCTGTGCTAATTTTAACGCCCACTCTAAGTAAGCAGGGTTATTAGGTTTATCAGCATCAATAAAGATAAAGTCGAATAATAGTCCAGCTTTTTTTAAGTTTGGCAATGTATCTAGGGCATTTCCTACAATTACCTCAATCATTTGTTCATAGCCTGCATTCTCTATATTTTGCTTGGCGATTTTGGCGTAATCTTCATTAATTTCTAAAGTCACTACCTTTCCTGCTTGAGGAAGAGCTTGGGCTAAGCAAATACTGCTATAGCCTCCAAGTGTACCGATCTCTAAAATATTTACCGCACTTTTCATTTTAGCGAGTAAATATAATAGTTTCCCTTGAGTAGGAGATACATCAATTTCTGGAATACCTGCAGCTTTATTAGCCTGTAGTGCACTATTAAGGTGTTCGTTTTCTGGTAGGAGCTTAGTCATGAAATAATCATCTACATTATGCCAAACATTTAATTCTGTCATTATACAGCCTCATTTCACTATTTTTTAAAGTGCAAGCTTGCCAATAAAGTGTATGATAGAATGAATCATAATAAAAATATATTATTATTATTTATACATAACTAAAGATTATGAATTGAGGTTAAATCATGAATAGTCATGGCTTAAAATTGTTTTATCAAGTTGCGGCTACAGGCAGTTTTACAAAAGCTGCAGAAAAGCTATGTATCAGTCAACCTGCCGTTTCAAGTCAAATCAAACGTTTTGAGCATGAAATTGGCGTCCAGCTATTTCAACAACAGGGACGTGGTGTAGTACTTACTGAATTCGGTGTGGCACTAGCAGAAAAAGCTCAAAATCTTATTGCTCTTGAACAACATATTGAAACATTTATAGAAGATTATCGACTTGCAAGAGCAGAAAATTTACACATTGTTGCAACCTACTTACCTGCTAATTTTTTAATTCCTAAATGGGCAGCTACTTTCAAGGCTGCAAATGAACAGGCGAATTTAATGATTACAACGACCAATACAAAGGATGCCTTTGAACAGTTAATAAACTATAAAGCGGATATGGCTATTTATGGTGGGGGAATGTCTGAAAGACCTAAGGAAATAGAGTGGGAGGAATTATATGAGGATGAATTATGGTTTGTAGTATCGCCAAATCATCGTTATGCACATCAATCTATTACATTAGTCGAAATGTTTCAGGAGCCTTTTATTATGAGGGAAGTAGGGAGTTCGATGAGGGAGCATCTTTTCTCATTATGTCAAACATACCAAGTGAGACCACCAAAAATCGCACTCCAATTTAATGGCATTCATGAAACCATTCGCTCAGTCATGGCAGGCTATGGTGCAAATTTTATTTCTTCTCTTGCGGTTAGAGAGTATGTAGAGAGTGGGCAATTGGCGAGGGTTTATGTCAAGGATATACATGCCATTAAACATAAAATTGCGATTTGTACGAGGAATAATGAGAAGCAGAATTTACTTGTGCAAAGATTTATTGAAACCATTAAAAATTCTCCCATTTAAAAATTTGTATCTCATGCAAGGTGGAGAGAAATTTGTTATATTAGTTGTATAACAAATATGGAGCTGATAAACATGCTTATTCAAATAGAATTTCAATCAGACGTACCTATTTATGAGCAGGTGACACGTCAAATTATTGAAGGAATTGCTAGAGGAGAAATGAAACCAGGTGATACTTTACCGTCTGTGCGAAGTTTAGCTGCTGATCTAGGTGTTAATATGCATACTGTTAATAAGAGCTATCATGAATTAGAGGCAAAAGGGATTATTACCATTCGACCAAAATCTGGAGCTATTATATGTTCTACAGAGGAGAGAGCTTTAACACCTGAGCAACTACGACAAATCGAAAAGAATTTGAAACCTGTTGTGGCAGAAGGAATGGTGCTCGGCGCAACAGCTGAACAAATTGAGCACATGATGAAAAAAGTATTCGCTGATTTGCAAATTCCAGCAGAGGGAGTGTAGCAAAATGCTACTTGGTGTTTTTACAACCATTTACATCATGACATTAGCTTTGCAAATAGTGGTTCCTTATATTGTACGAGAGACAATCGTTTTTGGAGTCACTGTGCCTGAACAAAAGATTAAACATCCCATCCTAGCTCAATTGAAAAAACAGTATGTTCAATTCGTAGGAGGCACAGGGATAGTATTTCTAATCATCATGATTATTAGTTACAATCAATTAGCGCCTTCTGAATCCATGCAAAGTATTGTATTATTAAGTTGTTTGTTTAGTATGCTTACAGTAAGTATGGTGCTGTATTGGATAAATCATCAAAAGGTATCTACTTTGAAAAAACAAGAGCAGTGGGGCGCAAATATTAAACAAGTACGGGCAGTAGATTTAACTGCACGAAGCCGCGATGAAATGCTTCCTTGGTCTTTTTTTGCTGTACCGTTAGGAATATCAGTATTTTTGATCATTTACACAGTACTACATTACGATCAAATGCCAAATGATATAGCAGTACATTGGGGGCCGAGTGGAGAAGCAGATGACTGGAGAGATAAGACCTATTTTACGGCTATTTCACTGCCATTGATAATGCTAATGATGCAATGTATGATGTGGGGAATTACCGACTCCATTAAACGTTCTGCAATTAAATTAGCTGTAAATCACAAAGAGGAATCGTTGGAGGATCAGCTCAAAACGCGAAAATACATGAGTTGGCAAATATTAATGATAAGTTATGCATTAACAGCTTTATTAACAATTTTGCAATTAAGCAATATCTATCCTTCTATGACAGTAGGCTATAAGCTATTACCTGTATTTATTTTGTTCTTAGTTGTTTTGCTGGGCTCATTACTTATATATGTTTTGAAAAAACATAAACACAAAGTACGCTATGAAGCAAATATAGATTCACAGGTAATGGACGTGGATGAGGATCGCTATTGGAAGGGTGGCTTAATTTATATGAATCGACAAGACCCTTCCATTTTTGTGGAGAAACGCTTTGGGGTAGGATGGACTATGAACCTTGCCAATCCTAGAGGCTATATTGTTATTGGTTTACCTTTTCTCTTATTGCTGTTGATTTCTATATTTTCGTTATAAAATAATAGTAATTTGTGATGAAAAAATTCGTTCTATATGATCGGATTTTTTCTTATTAACTGGAGGTGGGCAGATGAAGATCCTTGTTGTTGATGATGATGTTCATATTTTACAACTAGTAAATATTTATCTTACAAGGGAAGGTTATCAAGTGTTACTTGCTGAAAATGCACAGCAGGCACTAGCCTTACTTGAAGGGAGTCTGCCTGATTTAGCTGTTGTCGATGTAATGATGCCAGGAATGGATGGTTTTACACTAACAGAGTCTTTAACCCAAGATTATGATATTCCTGTTTTATTATTAACAGCAAAAGGGGAGCTAGAGGATAAAGAACGTGGCTTTTTAGCAGGATCTGACGATTATGTTGTAAAGCCCTTTGAACCAAAGGAGTTATTATTTCGTATAGCCGCGATTTTGAGGAGATTGGATAAAAAAAATCAAGTAACCATTCAAGTAGGCAAACTAGTAATTGATCGTCGAAGCTTTGAGGTTGTAATAGAGGGAAATACACTTATATTACCTTTAAAGGAATTTGAATTACTGGCTTTGTTAGCATCACGACCCCATCAAGTGTTTACTCGTAGCTATATTATGGAACAAGTATGGGGCTATGACTATGATGGAGATGAGCAAACGTTAAATACGCATGTGAAGCGGATTCGTGAAAGATTAAATCGATATGACACGGCTGTTGAAATTACAACAGTAAGAGGTGTTGGCTATAAGCTAGAGGAAACAACATGAAAACGTTATATAGTAAATTTGTTGTAACAACAATGCTGGTAATGATTGGAAGCTTATGTTTGGGCTTTTTAGTAACAAATACCTATTACCATCAAGTTGTAAAAGAAAAAAATGATACGAAAAACGTTAGCATAGCACAGGATATTGTGCATTATATTGAGACAGACAAACCAGAAGATTTAAATAGCTATTTGACAACATTGGGCGAGATTGGCTATCAAATTTATGTAACAACTGGTGAGGAGGGGCATTTTTTTGGCGGTCCATATCGTGATAAAACATTGTCAGCATCTGTTGTTGAGCATGTTTTAAACGGAGAAACCTATCATGGTATGCGAGATTTCCCTAAAGAAACCTTTGTAACAGGCTTTTTTGCTAATGAACTAAATAATACAATTGGTGTGCCATTTACCTATGAAAACAAGCCCTATGCTTTATTCATAAGACCTGATATTCGTTTATTGTTTTCTGAGGTGCATACAATACTTGCAGGATTAATGTTGGTTATGACGGTACTGAGCCTACTTGCCATGCTATTATTTGCTAAAGCATTAATTCGCCCCATTACAAAGCTAACAGCAGCCACTCAACAGCTAGCACATGAAAAATTTGATACAGTTCTAGATATTGATCGTGCAGATGAAATTGGTCAATTAGCGGCAAGCTTTAATAGGATGACTGAGAGACTACAGGAAAATGATCGTACAAGGAAGGAATTTATCAGTAATGTATCACATGACTTCCAATCACCTTTATTAAATATTCAAGGGTATGTTGATTTACTGAAAAATCCTTCCCTTACTGAGCAGGAAAGACAGGAATATGCAGCAATCATTGAGCTAGAAACAAAACGCCTATCTACATTGACCAAGCAATTATTATTATTAACATCGCTTGATCAATCGACAAGAATCGTAAAACGTGAGTCTTATCGGTTAGATGAACAGCTAAAGGAAACCGTACGAAAGTATCGTTGGCAAATGGAAGAGTCACAGCTTCAAGTATCATATAAGCTAGAGCAAATTATTTTTGATGGCGATGCAGGGCTTTTACAAAATGTATGGGATAATTTACTGACAAATGCCATTAAATATAATGTAGAGGGTGGGCAAATACGTCTACATGTACAAAGAAAATCTGCCTCACTTGAAATTCTTGTTGAGGACAGTGGAATAGGAATGACTGAGGATCAATTAGCAAAAGTATATGACCGTTTTTATCGCGCCGATGCGTCTAGAACCAAGCAAGGGACGGGGCTAGGCTTAGCGATTGTCAAACAAATTGTTGAGCTACATGGAGGGACCATACAGATGGAAAGTAAAGTGCATGCAGGCACAAAGGTTTATATCCATTTACCAATTTTGTCATAAGGAGTTCATGTAAAGTTCATGTTCACGCGATAAACTGCTACTTAGTTGAAACGAACATAGGGGGAGTTATCGTATGGAACAAAAGTGGAGCATACGCCTTATTCGATTAGCGGCAATTTTTGCTTTAATCGGCACATATTTAGGCTCACATATGTCGGGATCAGGTAGTTATGAATATAGACCGATACATGCACATATTTTACTTGTTGGCTGGCTTAGTATGTTTGCCTGGGGTATTTTTTATCGAGCCTTCAAAGTGAAATCACAAAAATTAGTAACCATTCATGGTTGGACAGCTATTGTGGGTGTTCTGGGCTTAACATTAGGCATGTGGTTTTATAATATAAATCCATTTAATTTCGGTAGTACTTTTACATTAGTCTTCTTTATTGTAGGAGGAACTACGTTATTAATTAGCTTTGCTTTATTTATTGTTGTAACATTTATGATTAATCAAAAAGTGGATATGAAAAAATAATGAAACCTACCGTGTCACGATTTGTGGAGCGGTAGGTTTTCATATTTATTGAATAACTTCTAGAGATTTTTCAGCCATTTTGAAGCCTCTTGGTACTCTTGTGTACCATACCCGATAACAAGCTGGGGTTTTTGGTTTTACTCTTTATAACGATAAAATATAACCTAAGTACCATTTTCGCGCTATTCTAATATGTCTAGTTTACAATACATTTTGTATATGATACTATACATTTAGAGGTGGGTGAATTGAAAAAAAGCAAAGTAAATAACAATGTGCGCCATTTTCGACGATTACTTAATCTAACACAAGAAGAATTTGCTGAAAAAATAGGTGTACATAGACAAACCGTTATTGCGATTGAGAAGCAAAAATATGAGCCTTCAATTGGTGTGGTATTAATGATTTCTTCGGTTTTGAAGGAGCCAATTGAAAAACTATTCTTTTTTGATGATGAAGTTGAATAAAGGATTTAAGGGGGTAAATATATATGCGGTCAAAGAAATGGATGATCTTAATTTTTTACTTATATTTATTCTTATCATTGGGGTATATGAGTTATTCCGCGTATGGTAGGGAAGATAATATTTGGATTATATGGTTAATTGCAAGTTTGTCTGTAGGCTATCAAATCATTCGATTCTTAATTGACAAAAAGAAAGATGGATGGAATAGCAGTTATGTAGTAGCCGATCAACGAATTTTTGGAAAGATTAAATTGTCGTTGGCAATATCCTATGTATTTATAATTGTTTTTTTAATAATTGGAGCTTTGGGAATTAGTCAAGGTTTCTTTATGTTTGATTCATTTGAAACGATTGTTGCAGCCATTATTTTTAGCTTATTAGTATTTATGATTTCTCAAATAGTTCAACAATTTATAAAGTAACAAACAAAAGGTTGTTATTTTTCATTTTAATTCTTCTTAATATGGTGTACGTACAAAAATACCATTTTAGGGGGAATTTTTTTATGACAATTATTAACGCATTATCATTAAATAATCAAGAACAACAAGCAGTAGTGGAAAAGATTAAGGACCGAGTAACTAGTAAATTAAATCTTGCTGTTGATTTCTCAAAATTACATGGGAATCAAGTCGATTTTTCTTTAATGAATCGTGGCGAAATTCGAAAGTTAGATAACACGATTGGTAAACAATTTACTGTTCCCACAAAAACATATGAGGGTTTAAATGGTCAGGTCCAATATACAGAGTTAAACGACATTTATATGCTTAATGTAACTACTCCAACAAAAAACCCGGAACTTTTAATTCCACTTCGCAATCTTGCTAAAGCTAATGAAAAACTTGATCGACTTGCAAAACATGTAGTTGCAGAAGGATATACGCTTATTGACAGTGATGAGGTAGTTATTCAAACACAAAAAGCAGTTTTTGAAAATGCAATCGAAACTTTTGTTGAAGCAACGAATATGTATACTCTTCCTATCTACAAAGATGATAATGCTGTCGGTTATTTAGTCTTTGATGAAATTAACTCTAATCCCATTGTAATCATTGGGAATGATATGACTGCAATCAATGAAGAGGGAGAAATAATTACAATCTTTGCCTCAGGAGATAGTTGTTCTTTAAAATGGGCTGACTGTATGCAACAAGAATTAGGTTGTAGTAACTGGTCTTCGTGTTTACTTCTGTTTGGTACTTGTATCTCCGCTTGTTGTACTTGTGCAGGTGTCGTTACTTGTCTTGTATGTGTAGGTTGTGCAATTCATGTATTTAACGCTGCGTGGTCTTGTCGTATGTGCGTTCCTGATGCAGCACGACCAAAAGAATGTCCGGTTAAATAAAAGTGTACTACCTTATGCCATTATTTAGATTCCAACTCTGTCTGCAAAAGATTATTCCTATTTTATAATTATAGGAAGATCCAGCCTTGGTTAGAAGGTGTGCCAAGTAGCTCCCATATTCTCAAAAATCTATAGATAACATAATAATAGCGCCCCCTAAAAACAGGGGCGCTATTTGACGCTTTCATTTTTTTAGAAAAGGTTGTGATATTTGAAATTGCTTTTTCTATATATCTTATGAATATTAGTGGAGGTGTTAGAGAGTGAGTGATACTCAAGTTAAACTAATATTAGGTTCAAACTCTTTTGATGAAGAGAAACTAAAAGAGAAAGTAACAAATAATATCTCTCTTATTGGAGCAAAGCACTTTTGGGATCAAGGATATAAAGGTAAAGATGTAGTTGTTGCTATATTAGATACTGGTTGTAACTATCATCATATAGACTTAAAGGATCGCATTATTGGTGGGTATAATTTTACAAAAGAATCTAATGGTGACTCTTCTATTTTTGAAGATTTTAATGGTCATGGAACGCATGTAGCTGGAACAATAGCAGCTTCAATTAACGGTATAGGAATCGTAGGAGTAGCGCCTGAAGCTAGTCTACTTATTTTGAAAGTATTAGATTATAAAGGAAGCGGTACGTTAGCTTCATTGGTTAAAGCCATTGATTATGCTATAAATTGGACAGGCCCAAATAATGAAAAAGTAAACGTTCTATCTTTATCGTTAGGCCTATCGTCTTCTAAAGAAAACCTTCATAATGTCATAAAACAAGCTGTATCAAACGATATTGCAGTTGTAGTAGCATCTGGCAATGAAGGTGATGGTGATTTATCCACTGACGAATATTCATATCCAGCTGGGTATGAGGAAGTAATAGCAGTTGGTGCAACGGATAAAAATAATAAAATTGCTAATTTTACTAATACTAATAAAGAGGTAGATATTTATGCACCAGGGGTAGATATTAGATCAACCTATTTAAATAAAGATTATGCAGATTTATCAGGTACTTCTATGGCGGCTCCACATGTAACAGGGGCATTAGCTTTATTGATTAATAAATATAAAAACTTGAAGAAATCAAAGCTTACAGAAGCAGAATTGTTTATGTATTTAATGCAACACACCACCAAAGTACAAATAGGCGATTATGGTGAAACGATCTCTATTCTTAATCTATCAAAAGACATTAGCATAGAAGGTGGTTCTAATGAACCATCTGAAACCCCATTAGATCTATCATTGCTACTTAAATGTTTCTGTGAAGCTCGAAAATCACAAGCATTATTTACACAATCCTTGAACGAAAATTCGACAGAGAATGAACGGAAATTTTTAATATCTTTGATTCAGGAATCCGCTTATACCGCGAGTCATATTAAAAATTTATGTAAATCATTTAAATGATAAAGTTATAATGTTAATATAACTATGGGATGTAAAAAATGGGTTTATTTACAAAAACTTTTTTCAAAAAAGAATGTAAACTCTTTTTTTTTAAATATAAAAGGGAACATATGATCTGTTTGAAGTAAAAAATAGAACATATGTTCCGAGAAAGGGGTGCTTTAATTGTTGGAAAACGAATGGAATGAAGAAAAAATCAGAAAATTTGAAACGGAAAATCCAGAGTTACTAAAAAATGATTTGGTGATTTCTTTTCTCGAAACACCAATTAACAAAGAAATGTATTTGAAAACAATATTAAACCCTACTCCCGAAAATATGAAAGAGTTAGATATATTATTTAAACATTTTTATTTTAAAATTCGCTTTATTTCCCATATATCTACAACACTTAAATTTAATTCTATTAATTACGACAAACGAACGAGGCTTATACAATCAAGATTTTCTACTACTTTAGATGCCCCAATTAATTTTAGTGAAGACCAAGAAACATTTCTCGATTTAATAGCCGACGAACAAGCTGGATACGACCCTTTAGAGGAGGTTGTTATAAACGATGACCTCGATGAACATATAAGCTGTCCAGTATTGTATGATGCATTAAATTCACTTACCAAAAAGCAAAAGGAAATTATTAATTTAGCGTATGCAGAAGGATTAAGTGATACAGAAATTGGACTGATATTAAATAAAACGCAGCAAGCGGTCTCTAAAACTCATAAGAAAGCTTTAGGAAATATGCTAACTTACATTGAAAAACGAAAGAATAATGGAGGTTAAGGATAAATAAAGGGGGTGACTTATTGATGATAATAGAACCATCAGAATGGCTTACGATCATCGGAAATTTTGGATTTCCTATTGCAATAACAATATATCTGTTTATTAGATTCGAAAAGAAAATAGAAAATCTTGAACTAAGTATTAACCAATTATCAGAAGTTATAAAGGATTTAAGAAGGGACTGAAAATAAATGTCACAAGAATTAATTGCCCTTGTAGAAAGATCAAAACATGATGATAAAGCTTTATTAACTATATTAAATTATTTTGAACCTAAATTGAAACATTGTCTTTATCAAACGTCTCCACATCATAGAGAAGATTTACGTCAGGATTTACTTATTAAGCTCATTAATACTATAAGAAAATATGATGTCAATTCTGTTCCTGGGTTTTGGGATATGAAGCAACGCTTTAGTGACAAACAAAATTTAAAAAAATCCAATTGATTACGAAACGGTCAAAAAGATGTGATTAAATCTTTTTGATCGTTTTATTTTTGAAAGGTTGTTATTTTAAGTAGTATTTCTTCTTTAATTAATATATCCTACATGGTGGCATAGCCAAGCGGTAAGGCCAAGGTCTGCAAAACCTTTATCCTCGGTTCAAATCCGAGTGCCACCTTTTGTAACTATTAAGCTTAAACTGAGGCTTTCATTTTATAAACACCTTTATGAGGTTGGTCTGACCCAGAAAAGTTAGACATATTTAGTTAAACAACTTTTTAGACCTGAGTTCGGACTGATATGCTCCCTATTAGGTAGACAGATTAAAAAATAAAATCTGTTTATCTAAGGGGAGTATTTTTTATGGGTCTTTGGTCTTTTAACTTTGGAAAATAAATTTTATAAAATGGTTGTTATTTCGTATTGCTGGGTTTCTTTATTACTTATAACAAGATAAGGGGGATTTTTTATGGAAGTAATAGTATATTCTAGTAACGGTTGTGGATTTTGTACTAAACAAAAGGAATTCTTAAAAGAGAAAGGGATTGTTTTTGAGGAAAGGGAGGTTAATACTAACGAACAATACTTTCAAGAATTCGAAGAATTAGGTGGTTTAGGTGTACCTTTAACGATTGTGAAAGAAGCTGGAGAGACTGTTTCGACAATTATTGGTTTCAATAGGGAAGAACTATCTAAGATCTTAATTCAACAATAAATGCTAGGTGGGTGAGAAATATTCTTGTCCACCTTTCACTAATTACTTACATACCAGAGTTTCCGGGTTTATCCTGTAAGAAAGATCTCATTCGCCAGTGTTTACTGCACTTCCATGACCAACTTATAAAAGAAAACAAAATCGACCAAGGGGCCATTTTGATTGATGGTACTAAAACTGAAACAACAAAAAAGAGTCCGGATGATATTGCTATGCGTAAACAGTTGCGTAGTGAACGAAAAAACAAATGTTATAACAAATGCATGACTGGATGACGTGTAAACAGAAGTACTTTTTTGCTCAGAATGCATTTCTAGCTGATAGGTCTCATATAGAATTTCCTTTAAAACAAAAAGTGCCTTTTGTAAAGATGCTACTGAGATTAAAGTAGCAAGTAAACTAGCATCCTGTAAATTTTAAGTTAATTTTGTAAGGGACTGCTACATTAAGTTCTGACATTGGTCTTCAATAATTATGTTATGCATGACAATAGCCCCCACTTCTTAATATGTCTTCGCTTCATTTCCAATGACTCTATGCTTCTAACCTAGATAAAATGGCACCAAATCTTACAAATCCGCTAAAATACTTCTCCTAAAATCACTTTGTTCATATATCGGAGAAAAATCGATATTATTGATATGTTTTAATGGGATTCATCAGTTGAATTGTTGCTGTTACATGATACTATTTGATATAAGGGAGATTCGTAGCTACGGAGGACCTGTCAGCCTTTAGTTGGGGGATCGAAATGAAAAATATTGCAGCTATTATACCAGCATATAATCCACAACAATCACTCATTACCTATGTACATCAATTATTAGCAACGACTATTACACAAATCATCATTGTCAATGATGGGAGTGATCAAAAATATAAGGATATTTTTGAAAACTTAAATAAAATTGACCGCTGCCAAGTACTACAGCATGATTGCAATATTGGGAAGGGTGGCGCACTTAAGACCGCCTTTGCATATATAAGAGAACAACAAGCCAGGTGCCATGGTATCCTTACAGTTGGGGCACATGGGCAACATACTTTACAAGATGTTAAGCTTGTTTTAACAATGACAAAGGTGTTTTCTGAAGGGATTGTGCTAGGTGTACGTAACTTTCATTCAGCTGATAGTACATTTCTTTCTTACTGGGGAAATCGTGCAACAAGCTTATTTTTTGAGTTACTGTATCACAAGAAATTAATGGATACACAAACAGGTTTGCGCTATATTTCGATAAATGAGTTGCCTTGGCTAATAAAAGTAAAAGGTGAACGTTATGATTATGATACAAATATGTTAATTGCTGCACTTAAAAGAAAGTGTCCAATTTTCGAGGTAGAAATTGGACAATTACGTATAAAGAAGAATTCAATAATCCAATACGATGAAATAACAAACGCTGGTACCATTATTACGAGAATGCTCATGAATTATTTAAAGCCAAGGAATAGTAATGGCTAGGTTTAAATTTAAAATAACGAGCTAGGATAAAGAATAACGATCACTCATTAGAGCGTAGCGAGTATAAGAAAAGGAGCAATGGTTATGGAATATTCAGATCAAGTAAAAAATCGTGTGAAACGGATGGAAGGACAGCTACGTGGCATTTTGAAAATGATGGAGGAGGAAAAAGACTGTAAGGCAGTCATTACACAATTATCAGCAGTACGCTCTGCTGTAGACCGTACAGTTGGGGTTATTGTTAGTACAAACCTATTGGAATGTGTTCAGAATGCTGAAGGGGATGGCGAAAAAATGAATGAAGCCATTCAGGAAGCAGTTAATTTAGTTGTGAAAAGTAGATAAAAGCTATGAATTCGTAACAAAAATATAAAGTAGAGTAATTAAAGACTTTCGGAAATCAACAAACAAATATTAACAAGCGCAAATGGACCCTTAAATGAGTTCTTTGTGCTTTTTTTGTATATAATGTAAAGAAGACGGTTGGAGGTGAGGAGTTTGTGGAAGAAATTAGCTATAATTGCCATTATTATTATTTTTATTGATCCCATTTATACGGCTGGTAAGGCTGCTGTTCAGCAGGTGATCGATTGGACAAATAATGATGAAATAGAAACTATGCTACTTTCAACAAAGGAGAAAATCGTAGATGTTACGGCAAGACTTTCAGATAATGCATCAATTGAAACAGCCCTGCCTATTGAAGATATACATGAAGCGGAGGTAGCCCCTGCAGCTCCACCCATTCAGAAACCTGAAACAAAGTTAGTCGTGACAAATGCCAAGGAAATGGCTGATGCGATGTATGCGTATTATAATAGCTTTTCACCAAAGTTTGAAATTCAATATAAAGGGAATACACAGCGAATTGAACAAATTGTAGAAGAGGCCTATAACAATGCTATCAAACGAGATGACTATGTTTACGGCCATGTAAGTAAGCATTCAATTCGATATGAATATGGGCGAAATAAAGCAACTATTTATGGAGAACAGAGCTATTTAATGACGCCAGAGCAGGCTGCATATGTAGAGATGAATGTTCAAGAAATTATCGCTAAGATCAGTAAAAAATCTATGACGGATGTAGAAAAGGTACGAGCTGTCAATGACTATATTGTTGCCAATACTTCCTATACAGATCAAACGAATTCTAGCCCACACAGCGCCTATACTGTTCTTGCTGAGCATGGAGGAGTATGCCAGGGCTATGCTTTACTTGCTCACTCCATGCTTCAAAAATTGGGTATTGAAACAAAATATATCGTGGGTTATGTAGGTCAAGAGGGACATGCGTGGAATCTCGTCAAACTTGATGGACAGTGGTATCATCTTGATACGACATGGAATGATCCGGTACCCGATCGTAAGGGCGCAATACGCTACCAATACTTTTTAGTAGATGATCGTACAATGGCGAAGGATCACACGTGGATTGCTGAAGACTATCCTAAGGCAACAAGCACAATGTATAGTTATTATCATGATATTGACTTCCCAGCACAAGTTGGTGATCAATTGTTTTATAGTAATATTGCAGATGACAATAAGTTATATGTACTAGATATGAAAACTGGTAAGACGAAGCGTGTCACAAATTCCCGTGCACAATATATCGTGTATTCGGATGGCTGGCTCTACTTTAGTAATTATTCCCGAGGGGCGTATTTAACAAAAATTCGCCCAGATGGTAGTGGCGAAGAGGTACTAAATAGGGAGGATACGAAGGATTTATTTATAAAGGATGGCTATCTCTATTTTACGACAAATGAATTGAAGAGAATGGCACTTTAAAACAAGAAAAGGGCTATGACTTATAAACAGTCATATGCCCTTTTTGTACGTTCAATTAGATAAGTAATAGGCTGATGCTGACAAAGTAAAATGTCCACTTGAGGATACATGAAGGTAATTTGCTCTGTAAAAATCTTTAAAATGAGTGGATTATGCTTGATGGCACCACCATTACAATAAAAAGTAAATGGTCCATTCTGATAGTCAATTTTTTTCAATACAGCGCTTGCTAGAAGGACTAGTTCATGTGCAGCTTGTTGAGATATTTCGATGGCGCAAGCATCTTCTTGCTCGACTGCCTTTGCCACAATGGAGCCCATCTTGGCCAGTTGTGCATTTGTATAGGAAGGGTGGAATAGCCATTCGGCGAGCTCTGTAACATCCTGTATACCTAAAGATTGATAGACAGCTTCCTTTAAGATTGTTGGTTTACCACGACCATCCTCCATTTTAAATATAGCTCTTACTACCTCCTGCCCTAACCAATATCCACTTCCCTCATCGCCAGCCCGATGTCCCCAGCCCCCTGCACGTACAATTTGTTGTCCATCATAGGCATAGGCAATAGCTCCTGTTCCAGCAATGAGCAGAGCACCTGCCTGTCCAGCAGTCACACCTAAGAGTGTGGCCTCTGCATCATTTTCAATAATCAATGTATCGACTTGTAGCTGTGTGGTCTGAAGAGCGTTTTGAACAATGGCCACTACTGCTGTATGATCCTTCGGCGAATCAATTCCAGCTAATGCAAAGGTAGCTACAGCAATTTGAGAATTAGGATACTTTTGCAAAAATGTTTCAACATTTGCTAAAAGCTCTTGTAATATTGCTGTAGCTGATTCAACACCAATGGCTTGATAATTAGAGCCTTTAGCGGATGTAGAATATTCAACGTCACCAGATTCAACATGAACGACTGCACATGCTGTTTTTGTCGCCCCACCATCAATAATTAATAACCATTGCTTCATTGATTCCATTCCTCTAGAAAGGCGGCTAGTTCTTTTTCTGCTTCCATAATGGAACTTTCCTTTAAGCGAATCCACTCATAAAAATCATGTGCATTCAGTTTGGAGCGTTCAAGAGCAGCTTTCATAGTGGCTGGAGCGGGACCACCTAGTAATGTTCGCACACCAACAAAAGATTCTGGTTTTAATGTCTTATAGAAATCCTCTTCCGAAATAGTTAATTCCTTACCCGTGATCAATTTCGATTGTGTATTTGCAAGTCCCCATGTAAGACTAGCTAATGATTCTTCTCCGTGAGCAAGCAGAACTTTAATACATTTACTAACAATACTATGTGCTTGACGGAATGAAATACCCTCTGAACGGACTAATGTATCAGCGAGCTCAGTGACATTTGCAAAGCTATTTTCAGCGCGATTTTTTAACTTCTTCTTATTGACATCCATTGTGACAACAAGCGAACCAAACAACTTATAAATGCCAATTAAGCGGTCAATGGCACGCCATAAATAAGGCTGCATATCATCCTCGGTGTCTACGATATCTCCAAACGGTGTATTATGTACCATCTGTAATACTGTACTTGCATCTCCTACAACCGCAGATAGTAATGAGCGTGTATGTTCTATAGAAACAGGATTACGCTTTTGAGGCATAATAGAGCTTATTTGCACATATGGACTTGCGAGTGTAAACGCATTAAACTCCTGAGTAGCCCATAATAAAAAGTCTTGAGAAGTTCGGCCAAGATTGAGTGCAGCAAGCTGTACAATACTTGCAGCCTCAGCTATATAATCTGCGCCTGCAACTGCATCCCATGCATTTTCGATAATATCATCAAAGGCTAGTAGCTCACGCATACGCTCTCTACTAATATTAAAGCCTGTCGTTGTTAAGGCAGCGGCTCCCATACTGCTACGATTGACTGTTTTATAGACATGTTGCATGCGTTCAAAATCACGCTCTAGTTGGTCGATGACAGCCTTTAAATAATGGGCGAAGGTTGTAGGTTGTGCCTGCTGTGTATGTGTGTAGCCAATCATAATGGTATCGATATGTTCCTCTGCAGCAGCGATTAAATCATCGCGTAATGTAAGTAATTCGCGCATTAATAATAATAGTTTTTTTCTTAATGTCATTCGATAAATGGCGATACCCATATCATTTCGGCTTCTGCCAATGTGAAGATTTCCAGCAATATCACCAGCAAGCTCTATTAATTTATTTTCAATGCGGAAAAATAAATCCTCATATTGGGGACTGTAATCCTCTAAACGATAATAATTTAAGTCTATTTTTTTTAGAGCGATCCCAATTTGCTTTGCTTCATCTTTTTTTACAAGTCCTTGTTCTTCTAACATTTTCAAATGAGCAATATTGATTTGTAGCATGATTGTTAAAAAATTTTTCTTCGCCTCATCATAAGCTGGCTGTAAAACGATTTTTCGATAGATGTTAGATGGGAATATCATCCCATCTTCCTGCTGTGTTTTGTTGCGAAAATCTTCAAACATTGTCATGGCCCCCTAATAGATTGGCAGCTAGATGGCTGTACCAGCACTGCCTTTTGATAGTTTTTCAGAAATAATAAGGACAACTAAAATTAAACAAATTTGTAAGACACCATAAGCACAGGCGGTCCCAAATTTAAATGCATATAATTTTTGGAATATCGCTACAGACAATGGAATAGTGGATGTACTGTAAATTAGAATGGATGCAACAAATTCACCAAAGCTTTGCACGAGGGCTAAGAGTGTCCCTGCTAAAATCCCGGTGAATGTTAAAGGCACGACAATACGTCTAAATGTATACCACCAATTGGCCCCTAAGCCACGTGATGCCTCTTCAATCGATTGATCTAGCTGTACAAGAGAGGCGGATGTTGATCGAAAAACAAGTGGTAAATGTCGAATAAAGTAGGCTAATGGCAAAATCCAAAATGTTCCGATCAATACTTGATTAAAACTAAAGATACTTTCTGTACTAAAGGCAGCAATTAAATTAACAGCAACAACTGTTCCTGGCAAAGCCCAGGGTACCATTATCAAAATGTCGAGCAAGGTTTTCCCTTTAAAATTTAAGCGCACCATAGCATAAGCAGCCGCGACACCAAAGATGATATTACCCAGTGTTGCAATGACACCCATTTGAATGGAGTTCCAAATTGGTCGCCATGTGCGTTCATCCGTAAAAAGGGCAATATAATGATCGATTGTATAGTCGGTCGGGAGAATTTGCGTTTTCCAAGCGCCATCCACAGAAAAGGAGATCAATATCAACACTAAAATAGGCAGTATCAATATTAATGTGCCAGCAAAAGAGGCCATTGTTGCTAGAATCTTTACTTTTTTTGAGGATACCTCTGAACGATGAACGCTAATGCCCTTACTCAGGTTTTGATAATTTCGGCGATTTTGATACCAACGCATAATGATTAAAAAAGTGATAGATACAAAGGATAATATCATCGACTGTGTTGCAGCCATCTCAAGATTCCCATTTGTCCGTGATAAATAAATTTGCATCGTCATAGTGCGCTCCACACCAAACATCAAAGGTGCAGTATAAGAAGCCATAGAAATCATAAACACCAATAAGGATGAAGCAACAATAGAAGGTGTGAGCATTGGTAAAATAACCTTTGTCCATACGCGAATACGCCCCGCCCCCAGACTAGTAGCTGCCTCTTCAAGAGCAGGATCAAGGCCCTTAATTGCAGCAGAGGCTGTTAAATAGAAGTACGTATACATTGTGAATGTATGAACGACGATGACTCCCCATATTCCCTTCAAGGCAAAAGGCACGTGATCCAACCCAAATAGATGCTGAAAAATTCGTGGGAAAATCCCGCTATCTCCATATAAAAATGAAAAGGACAGCACACCCACTAAAGGAGGAAGTGCCATTGGAACCAAAACTAAAACAGACAATATGCGTCTCCCAGGGAAATTATAGCGTTCTAGTAAAAAGGCCATTGTTACCCCGACAAGTGCACAGCAAATAACACTGACAAATGAAATATAAATGCTGGTCCACAAAGCTTCTAAATTTGCTGGACTAGCGATATCAAAAAATTTCTTATAATGAAAGAATGCTTCATCACCTGCAAAGCTTTGGATGAAGGTTTGATAGAAGGGATAAACCACATAGGCGAACAACACTAAAAATAATGGCGAAATTAAAATATAGACAAACCAATTGGCATGAAATATTCGCGTCCACGCACTTACAGACTGTTTCTCCATATTGGCTTCCTCCTATTCCCCTAAAAAATACAGTGAATCTTGTGCCATATGGATTGTAATATCCTCACCGATCTTTTTGATTTGGTCATAAGAATTAATAAGCATTACTTTAAGTGAGAACGCTGTAAAATCTACAATGTAATTAACGCTAATACCTGTAAACTCAACAAATGTAATTTTTCCTGATAATGTGTTTTCCCCAGTACCAAGTTGAATCGATTCTGGACGAATAGAAATAAATACTTTGTCTCCAATCATATGCGTTAAAGAGGGAGAGCTTTGTTGCTTTCGCCCAGTTAAAATATGTCCATTTACTGTTCGTACTTGTACATTTTCCCCTTTAATAGCTTGGATTGAACCTTCAATTAAATTAGTTTCACCAATAAAATTTGCCACAAAACGATCTTTGGGCTGATGATAAATTTCTTGAGGAGTCCCAACTTGTTTAATATTTCCATCCTCCATGACCATAATTCGATCAGACATGGACATGGCCTCCATTTGATCATGTGTAACGTAAATGGTTGTGACTCCCAACTCAGATTGGATGCGTTTGATTTCAATACGTGTTTCCTCACGCAATTTTGCATCTAGATTCGATAGAGGTTCATCTAGCAGTAAAATATCTGGCTCTATCACGAGTGCTCTAGCTAAAGCAACCCGCTGCTGCTGCCCACCAGATAGCTCATTTATTTTTCTGTTGCCGTAAGCAGCAAGATGCACTTGTCCTCTAATTCGATCAACCCTGTGTTGAATCTCAGCCTTTGAAAATTTTCGAACCTGTAAACCAAATGCAATATTCTCATCAACCGTCATATGGGGGAAAAGGGCATAATTTTGAAATACCATGCCGATATTGCGCTTATTGGGCTGAAGTCGAGTGACATCTCGCTCATCAAAAAGAATTTTGCCTTTAGTAGGGTAATAAAAGCCTGCAAGCATCCTTAAAGTGGTTGTTTTGCCACAGCCGCTAGGACCGAGAAAGGTAAAAAATTCACCAGCTTTTATTTCAAGATTTAAATCTTTCACGCCATACACTTGACCAAATTGCTTCGAGACATTTTCGATTCTGACACTTCTCAATCATAAACTCCTCTCCAACAAAGAATCTAGATGATACAGGAAGGTAAAAATTCGCTACATAAGCCGAATTTTTACCCGTTCTACTATTTACCTCGCCCTTTAATATTGTTATCCCAGTATTCCATCCATTCAGCTTCTTTGTCAGACATTAGCTGCCAATCAATATCGAAAGTCTTTAAATCTAATTCCTGATACCATTCTGGCATGGAGGCTTTATCGATATCAGAACGTGTAGGAATTTGATAATAATCATTAGCTAATTGTGTTACCATCTCTTTTTCAAATAAAAACTCTACAAATAGTTTCGCATTTTCTAGATTTTTCGCATTGTTTACAACTGCTACACCATCTACTAAAATAGGGGCTCCACTTTTTGGATAAATATAATCAAAGGGATAATCTGTCGTATATTTTTTTAACAAAATATCTTGCAGATTCCATAGAGAGACACTGCCTTCTTGACGTGTTAGCTTTAAATACAAAGCATTCGGGTCTTGTGTGTACTCCTTTGTATTGGCATCTAATTGTAGTAACCATTCATAGCCTTTATCAGGTGAATCGGCACCTTGTCGTACAATCATCGAAGAATAAATCGTACGCATTGTGCCTGACGCAAGTACACCTCTGATTAAAATTTGATCCTTCCATTTAGGATCTAATAAATCATCCCAGTCCTGTGGACCAGTTTCTTTTGTTAGTAAATCACTATTAATCATAATTACTTCTGGTAACAGCATCTCGCCGAACCATCGTCCTTCTAAATCTTTGTGTGCGCCATCAATGGAGTCAATAAAGCTCGGCTGCCAAGCATGTAGTAAGTCTTCATTTGCACCAACAATGAGAGCTGATTGCGTTCCGCCCCACCAAAAATCTGCTTGAGGATTGGCTTTCTCTCCACGAAGACGTTCTAAAATTTGTTGAGCACCCATCGTTAGAAATTCTACTTCAATGTCTGGATATTTTTCATTAAACTGATCGATCACATTTTGCACCATTTCTTCGTCACGTCCAGTGTAAATTACTAGCTTGCCTGAAGGCGACGATGCTACTACTTCTGTTTTTTTACCATCAGATGCCTCGTCGTTATTTGCTGCATCATTTGTGGATTTTTGCTGATCTTTGCCGTTACAAGCAGTTAAAACAAAAAGCATTAACATAAGCAAAAAACCAAGAATATAGGCTTTTTTCATCAACTTCCCCTTTCTTAAAGTAAGTTACTTGCATATTGCAGTATAATACCGAAAGGGAATATTAATGTTAGAATTATTAAAAAATTACATTTGCATTCATCATAACGAAGTGAATACTGGTAAGCAATGGCATTTCATTAAAGTTCAAAAAAACTCCTTAAAAAGGAATCATTCCATTTTTAAGGAGTTTTTTGTCGTTTTATGAATGTGCTTCTAATAAGCTATCCTTTTGTTGACGTTGTGCAACAATGGTTGGCAGCATCATACCAGCAATCACCAGTACAATCCCAATAATTTGTACAGCAGTTAAAGGTTCATGCAAAACAATAACGGAAACAGTAACAGCCACTGGTAATTCAATGGCACTTAAAATAGAAGCAAGCGCACCACCGATTTTAGGGATAGCAATTGAAAATAGATAAATCGGTAAAATGATACCGAAAAGACCTAGTGCTAGTCCGTATTTCCACAGGCCTTGCATGAATAGTTTACCGTTCCAAATAACCTCGGGGCTTAGGAAAATACTGATCAAAATAAGGGCTACAGAGGAAACGATTAATACCCTTGATGTGGTAGTCACGCCCTCGACGGGTCGAGAATTAAATTGAATAAAACATGCAAAAGTAACGGCTGCTGTAAAACCGAATAGCCATCCTTGAATAGGAATGTCACTTAAATCTACATTTAATACACCTGCAGCTAGAATCGTTCCTATAAATAAGATAACGATTGAAATTACTTCAGGTCTACTTGGTAATCTTTTATGGAGGGCACAATCAATCAGTAGACCAATCCATGTAAATTGGAATAACATGACTACTGCAAGAGAAGCAGGAAGATACTTTAAAGATTCTCCGTACACGATACCTGTTGTCCCTGTAAAAATTCCCGCACATATTAAAATAAGTAAGCCCTTCTTGGACGGTTTTGGTAATTTTCTGTCAGTAAAAATAAAGATCGATATTACGAGTAAAAAGCCAATAATATATTGGCTTGATACAGCCTCCGCTGATGTAAAGCCATGCTGCATAGCTACTTTGACAATAGTTGACAAGATCCCGTAACTACTAGATGCAATAACAATCAAAAGAGGGTAAAGCAAATTGTTTTTCATATATTAGTTATTCACTTCCTAAAACTGTTTAACCATATGGTGAAAAGGCTCATCAATAATTGACCAAGGCTCCGTAATAACAAAGCCTAGTCGTTCATAAAGACGGCGAGCTTCTTCTTTTTGGGTTTCAACATTTAATGATAATTTTGTATAGCCACGCTGCTTTGTCAGCTCTTCGGCAAATTGTAATAGCAATGTTCCGATTCCTTTACCACGTGCAGCTGGTGCAACACAAACTGTATCAATGTAAGCCTCATCTTCATGGGCTTCTTGGTCAATAACAATGGATGGCGCATTTTTTGCTTCAAGCCATTTAACAAGGTTAGCGTCCATGTGAACGGCTTGTTCGCCGTGATAATAAACGAGAATCCCCAAAATCTGTTCACTTTCAGTAGCGACAAAAGTATTTAAATAAGAATGTCGATTGTCTTCTTGGTGAAAAAGAACAGTCAGCTCTTGTATAACCGCCTCCGTTGTTTGCTCACCAGTTAAGCGATTAGCAATATCGCCAATGGCGTCGATAATTAAAGGCACAACGGCATGGGCATCTTGTGGTTGCGCTTGTCGAATTGTAATACTCATTTTGATAATCCCTACCTTTCTATAGGCAAGTATAACAAAGATAGGGGATGACTCAAGTTATCCATCCGCTCATAAAGAAATGCCAAAAGTAAAAACCTTTATAGAATGACAATTTTCGTGTTAATCTATAATGACTAGACTTTCAGGAGGACTATTATGACAAAGCAAGAGAAGGATTTTATATTAGTCTATGGAGATGCTTTTATTGACTATATTGCTGATGATGTAACAAACACATCATTTACTAAATATATGGGTGGCGCAACGGTCAATGTTGCAGCGGGTATTAGCCGCATTGGTGCGCCTTCCGCATTAATTACAATTACGGGGGATGACGAGGGCTCGCAATTTGTGCGAGATGGGCTTGCCCAAGAGGGTGTGAAACTGGATTATGCCGTATTTGATCCAGCAAAACGAGTAAGTGGTGTATATGTGCATCTAACAGAAGCATGTGAGCGAATTTTTAAGGATTATGTTGATGAAACACCTGATTTACAAGTTGAACCATCACAGCTAAATGAAGCAGCTTTTAAGCATGCCTCTGCTTTAACGGTGTGTTCAGGCACAATGTTCCATCCAACAGCTCTTGCTACAACACGAGCAGCAGTAGAAATGGCTAAGGACAAGGGTGCGATTATTGCAATGGATGCAAATATTCGTCCTTTACGTTGGAGCAGTGAAGAAATTTGTCGAGATACGATTACATCATTTTTCGAGGATGTCGATATTTTAAAGGTAACGGATGATGAGTTATTCTTCCTGACAGAGACAAGTAGCTTAGAAGAAGGTATCGAGCAATTAAATAGCTATCTAGTGCCTATTATTTTAATTACCGTAGGAGAAAACGGGACTTATGCAGTCCTTAATGGTGAAGTTATCCATGTACCGACTGAGAAAGTAGTGCCTGTGGATACAACAGGTGCGGGAGATGCATTTATGGCAGGTGTCCTACGTGATGTCCATTACAATGGTTTACCTACAACAAAAGAAGAACTAGTGCGTTGTACAAGCTTTGGCAACAAATTAGGAGCGTTTGCCGCAACAAAAGCAGGTGCTTTAACGGCTCTACCATATTATGAGGATATTAAGCATTTACTAAAATAAACATGTGAGGCGTGGAGAATATGGGGAAAGACTACGATGTTTTAGTAAAGGATCAACTGTTCTTTGGCGGTGCAAAAGATGCAGAGGCTGCATTTACACAAGAATCCGTTGATGTTGTGATAGATGTTCGTGTTCAAGGGCTATCCCCTCAAGACCAGGAGACAGTTCCTTATTCTTATAAACATATGCCTATAGCAGATGAAGATAGTGAGGTGGCATCATCCATTCAACAAGTCGCGCAAGAAGTTGCTATAGCCTTTGAGACAGGGCAAAAAGTATATGTTCACTGTGGAAGTGGTGGTGGACGTGCAGGTGTTGCAGCTACAGCTATATTAATGGAGTTGGGAATGGCTGATTCATTAGAAGCAGCACAGGCAGCTGTCAAAAAAGCTCGTCCATTGGTGACGATACGCCCTAAAATGGAAGACGCGCTGCAAAAACTTTATAAATAATTGAGAAGATGTACTAATTAAGGTACATCTTTTTTTATGATGTAAGAGATACTTTGTTCTATACATATTAGAACAAAGTTGTTATAGTTAATGTATAACAAATAATGAGGTGATCTGTATGATGGAGGAATTAGCAAAAGTTCCATGGGCAGTAATAGCACCGCTCATCATCGTTCAAATTATTTTGATGATTGTAGCACTTATTGATTTACGAAAAATTCATGCAACAAACGGCCCTAAAATTCTTTGGGTGTTTATTATTCTTTTTGCTAATCTATTTGGATCAATTGCGTACTTTATAGTGGGGAGAAAGCAGTCATGACAACTTTACTTCAAGTTATAGGTTTGACCAAGCAATTTGCAGAGCACAAAGTTGTAGATGCTATTCATTTTAACTTAGAGGAAAAAACTTCTACGGCTTTAATTGGTCCAAATGGAGCTGGCAAGACAACCACTTTATCTATGTTAACGGGGCTTTTAAGACCGACTGCTGGAAATGTAAAGATGCTAGGTAATGATTTACGTTCGAATATAGGTTTTTTACCCCAATATCCACAATTTCATCCTTGGTTAACTGCGTTAGAGTTTACAGAAATGGCTGCAAAATTGAATGGTGTAGCAGCCAAAAAGGCTAAATTAGAAGCACAAAAAACCTTAGAATTTGTAGGGTTAGGGGACGTCCAACATAAAAAAATAGCCTCTTTTTCAGGTGGAATGAAGCAGCGACTAGGTATTTCCCAAGCAATAGTGCATAAGCCTAAATTACTGCTATTAGACGAACCTGTTTCAGCATTAGATCCAGTTGGCCGTAGAGAAGTACTTGATTTATTAAAAGGACTACAGCAAGAGACGACTATTTTATACTCAACGCATATTTTAAATGATGCTGAAGAAATGACAGATCAACTATTATTCTTGCAAAATGGAAAACTCGTAGAACAGGGAACATTACGTGAGGTAAGGCAACGTTTTGATAAGCAAAATTATGTCATTGAGTTTAGTAGTGAAGAAGAGGCTAAGCTTTTTGCAAATCCATCTAATCATGTAATCGGTTGTTATGTCTATATTGAGATAGTGAATGAGGAGCCAACGATGAAGAAGTTGCTTCAACGATTAAGTGAATGTCCGTATACAATTAGAAAGGTAGAGCGACAGACAGCATCTTTGGAAGAAATTTTCATGAAGGTGGCGAAAAAGGCATGAGAGGATTCAATGTACTTCTGCAAAAGGAATTTAGAGAAGCGTGGCGGAGTTGGAAGTTTCTATGGATTCCTCTAGTGTTTGCTCTGCTTGGAATGAGTGATCCACTAACAAACTACTATATGATGGATATTTTAAATGCTGTTGGAAATGTTCCAGAGGGCTTTGAAATGTTGATGCCAGAATTAATGCCACTGGATTTAATTCAAGCTTCTATCGGGCAATTTCAAACAATTGGCTTGTTGGTGATGATGGCTTCGTTTGTAGGAGCTGTCAGTAAGGAACGTGCTAATGGTATGGCAACATTACTATATGCTAGGCCTATATCATTTGGCGCATATTTTTTGAGTAAATTTGTTGTTATGAGCACCATTTGTTTTGTTAGTATTTTAGCTGGGTTTGCTGCAAGTGTCTATTATACAAGTATTCTATACGGAACGTTGGATATTGGTGCACTGTTAGTAAGCTTTTCTACGTACTATATTTGGTTGCTATTTGTGATAGCTGTTACATTAATGATGAGTGCCAGTTTTAAAACAGTTATTGCTACTACATGTGCATTTACAGTGATTTTTGTTGGGCAAATCATCGATATGATTATAGGAATCTTTTGGACGGTATCACCCTGGAAGCTAGCAAGCTACGGAATTGCAAAATTTCGAGGAACAATAGAGATGTCAGATTACTGGTGGAGCTTAATAATTACGCTAGCATTGACAATTATCTGCATCGGCATTGGTATCGTGATGATGAAAAGAAATGCGTCTATGATAAAAATCTGAAGAGAGAACGGTAAAAACCAACTTATAATGGATTTTTACCGTTTTTTTTGTTTTAAATCATCCCACCATTTATAAGTAAAATCAATCCCACAAAGAACATAACCCAAGAAAGGGTTGAACTTGTTCTTTGATCAAAGAGCGTTTGAATTTTTCTTAAAGGCTTATTCATAAATCGGCGGAATAATAAATGGAAGCATAAAAGGATAATTCCTGGTGCAATCATTATCAAATTGTAACCAGCTAATATTGGTAACCATTCATAAAACTCTATTTGATTACTCGTTAAAATACCTATTGCTGCGAAATAAGGAAGAGCGGTTGCAACTTCTAAAATAGAAGTTGTGAAACCTAAAGCTACCATAGAGCTTACATGTAAAGATTTTGGTTTAGGTGCTCCATTTGTCTTTCTCTTTGGTACTAACCAACTGCCAATAAATAAAGCTGCCCCCACAATGGTCATGATTAATCGAGCTGAGTAGCTATCTAGCAAATTAGAAATTGGATTGAATATGACCCCTAGACCTAACATTAAAAAAATCCCAGTACTAAAGTAAAACAAGGCTACAGTCATTAAATAGGTTAATAAAAGGCGGATTTGCTGTTTTTTAGCCACAAGCAATACATAGACGGATACTCCAATAATAGAAGGACTAAACATGTCTAACAATGCTAAGGCACCAATCACAAGCATTATTTCTATGTTCATGGTTGTGACCTTCCTAACACCTGTTTTTTTGTTTCATAAACATGAAAAGCCTGCTCTATAAAGTGTAGAAATTCTTCCTCTAAAGGATAAAAACCCATTTGTTCAGATTTGTGTGCGGATTTTCTTATTGTCCACATCTTCTCTAAAAACTCATCATTTCCGTTATATTCTATTTCAGCCTTTTCCATCATTCGTTTGATAATAATCTGCACGGAATCAGCTTCAGGGCTTTCCTTATGAAGCTGCTTTAACTGACCTAATAAACCAATCCATTCTAAAGAATTAGGATCATTTTGATTTAAATTGGGTAATTTCTGAAAAAGCTCCATTTCGGCAGCTACAAAAATCTGTTGGCGGAAGGCTTGCTTATTATCTCGTTCTTGATTTGAAAGCTTAATGTACTTTTGGATAAGGGACTCTGTCAACCCACCTTCGATAGACGAAGCATTCTTTAATCCAAGAATAGTGTTCTTCATTTGCTGTAGTTTCTTTTGCTCTTCTGCTACAAAAGCTAACTGATGGTCTAAACTTGCTTCCCAGTTCCATGAATTATTGATAAGCGTCTGAATTTCTTTCAACTTGAAGCCCAATGCCTTTAAAAAAACAATTTGTTGTAACATTTTGAGCTCATTCTCACCATAAATTCTGTGTCCTCCCTCAGTCTTTGCTATAGGAAGTAACAAGCCGATCTCCTCGTAATAACGCAATGTTCGAACAGAAATGCCAGTTTGTTTTGATACATTGTGAATCGTAAGCAACGTAATCATTCCTCCTCTCTGTTAATGACATTATATTAAATGACGTAACGTCACTTTCAAGCGGAATTGTAAAACTACTTTCTTGGAATCTCTATAACTTAGGAATATAATGGGTGTGTAACTCGAAATTTGTCAAATAACTCGGAAAATATATAGACTACTATAGAAAGAGGGGACATGAAATTGGGAACTGAGAATTCCGATCGTTTCCTGACAGCGTTTAATCGAATAGATCATAGACTACGAGATATTGTAGGTGCTAAGGATTTTATGCCTTTTTATCGGCTGATTGATCAAGCAAAGAAAAAGGATGTCTTGGTGAAGAAATATGAAGATGATCTCCGCTCATATGCAGACTTACGAAATGCGATTGTGCATCATCGTACATCATTACATTATGTGATTGCAGAGCCACATACTGATGTTGTAGAACGAATTGAATACATAGATGCTACCCTTGCTAAGCCGACGCTTGTAGGGCAAATGTTCCGTAAAAGAGTATTGATTTTTCAAGAAAATGATTCTTTAAAACATGTTTTAAAAGTGATACGTCAGCGCAAATATACACAATTTCCTGTTTATTATAATAAGCAGTTTAAGGGGCTAATCACAACAGTAGGAATCACAAATTGGCTTGCGTCAAAGATGGGTGGGGATCATCTACCGAAAAGAATTCCAACCCTGCATGATATCTTATTGCATGAGAAAAATAGCGTGAATTACAAATTTGTCAGTAGAACGATATCCATTTATGAGGCTGAGGAAATATTTAAACAAGGAGTCGAAAGAGGGAGACGCTTTGAGGCATTATTAATAACGGAGCATGGTCAACCACATCAAAAATTACTCGGTATTATTACACCATTAGATATTGTCAAAATTGATTAATAAAAAACGAGACTAGACAAGCAATTAAGGGCTTGAATGTCTCGCTTTATCTTTTAAGCTGATGTACAAGGAACCATTTGTTTGGACTTGAGCAAAATAAACTTCTTCTACAGACTGCACATTTTGCTTTTTTAATTTCTTCATTACCCAGTCTTCTGTCAGCTCAAGTTCAACAATATTTTCGGTAATAAGTTGACCATCAGAAATAACTTCGGTAGGAAGATAGGTAGGTGGTGTTACATCTGCTTTAACATCCTGCTTTGTAGCCACTTGTTCAGAGGTTTTTTGTAGCACACTGAGTTTCCCATTCGTTTCTAGTAAGGCATACTCAACGTCCTGTACGGAGAAAATAGCTTGTTCACGAAGCATCATTGTAAGCTCATCTAGATGAAGACGATTTTTTTGTAGGGCTGATTCTAATATAAGACCCTTTTGAATCACAATCGTTGGCTTATCATCAATGAGAACGCGGGCCTTTTTAGATTTAATCGTAATAACGGTCATTAAATACGTTAAAGCACTCCACCAAACGAGGGAAATCATACCATCCAAAAAGGGTGTTTCTTCCTGAGAGGCAATCTCTGAAGCAATCGACCCAAATGTAATACCTGTAATGTAATGGAAAAATGTTAACTGGCCTAATTGTTTTTTTCCAAGTATACGTGCCAGAATTAGTAAGGCAAAAAACGAAAGTGTTGTTCGTAGAATCATTTCCCAAAAGTGAGCATGAATAAAACTTTCCATGCATATATCAACTCCTTTTACAGCTGTCGAACTATAGCTTGTGCAAAAAGGTCGATAGTATGCGACAATCATGTTTAAACAAAATAAGAGTGAGGTGGCAACATGAATAAACATTTAAATGTAACCAATCCAATCTATCCAATAATGATTGCAATCGGTGTTGCTCACCTAATTAATGATACGATGCAAGCTGTTATCCCAGCGATGTTTCCGATATTTAAGAGTGAATTAGGATTGACCTTTACACAAATTGGAATGATTTCTTTTGTATTAAATATATTTGCTTCTGCATTGCAGCCTGCGGTAGGCTTTATCAGTGATAAAAAACCAATGCCTTATGCTTTACCTATCGGTATGATTAGTTCATTTATAGGGATTGCTATTATAGCGTTCACAACGCAGTATTGGATTATTATTATTGCGGTATTATTTATAGGCTTCGGGTCAGCTATTTTTCACCCTGAGGGATCGAGAGTTTCCTTTATGGCAGCTGGATCTAAACGAGGACTTGCGCAGTCTATTTATCAAGTGGGGGGAAATTCAGGGCAAGCACTAGCACCATTAATTAGTGCTTACATCTTTGATATTTTAGGGCAACGTGGGGCTGCGATCATATTAGTCATTGCAACGTTTGGTATTATTTTATTAAGTAAAATTGCTACATGGTATAAAAAACAATTGGAGCAGGAGCGTGCAACTAAGAAAAAGCGTGTACTCGTCTCAACATTGCCTCCATTAACAAAGAAACAAGTAGGAATCGCATTAACATTATTATTTACAATTATTTTTGCACGATCATTTTATACAACAAATATAACAAGTTTTTATGTGTTTTATCTAATGGATCACTATGAGGTCAGCCTTCGACTAGGGCAAATATTAATATTCACCTTCATGGCATTTGGTGTAGTAGGTACCTTTTTTGGAGGTTCTTTATCAGACCGTATTGGTAGGAAAAATGTCATTATCCTTTCTGTAGTAGGCCCTATGCCATTTTGTTTAGCATTGCCATATGTACCATTATGGGCCGCTATGCTATTTTTAGTTATTATCGGTACGTTGATTATGATTAGCTTCTCCGTAACGGTGGTCTATGCGCAAGAGTTAGTCCCAACAAAAATTGGCACAATGGCTGGTTTAACTACGGGCTTTGCATTTGGTATGGGCGCAATAGGGGCAATGGTTATCGGCGTTTTAATGGATCATAAAGGCATTGATTTTACAATGATTGTCGTTTCATTATTACCGTTATTATTACTAGTTGCCTTCTTCTTACCGAAGGATAAACCTGCTTCAGCTGCTGTCTAATAAAAAAACGCGTAGATACGCGTTTTTTTTATTGTCTTAATGGAGCTAAAAATTCTGCTGGCAGTTTCTCCTGATCAATTACATAGCCCTCTGAAATATGAACTTCATGCATTTTATCGTTGTAAGTAAATTTAAAGATGCCGTTGTCAAAATCTGTGCCAATTTCTTTGAAGAATATACCTTCAATCGATACATACTTAGGACATGTAAATGCTACTTTAAAGTTCTCCTGTTCTTTAATTAAGTAAGCACGTACTCCTTTTTCATAGGTTTCTTTTGCATCATCGTCTGTTGGGCGTTGAACAGCTACAATATGAAAATCAACAAAAGGAACTTCTTTTAACAGTACGTTTAGGAACGAACCTTTCGTGATTTCCTCCCAACGGCTTTGTGCGCTTTGCCCAACGATAATTTGCGAAATACTATAATTCTTTGCGACCTCTGCAATAACTTTTTGTATGGGGCGTTTTTCATTATCTTGCAAAATAAATTTTTCAACCTCAAGCTCATCTGATAACTTTTTCCATTGCTCTATATAACTAGATTTTTCTGCGTCAAATGCATCAAGGGGTTGCGAATCGACTGAAAGAATATAGAGTGGGCAATCAAGCATTGTGGCCATCTTATGACCACGACGAATCAAACGTTCGCCATTTAAGCCGTAATAAACACAAACTAATATACTTTCATCTAAACGCCCTTTTACATGCTTCATAAAAAATGTACACCTCTTATCTGTTGGTATTTTGTTAATTTCACTGTTGATTTTGAAAAAATTATCCTAAAACAGCTAAAATCGATGCTGTTACAGTGCATTATGCTCATTTATATTGTATACTTAAAAATGTATAAAAGTTAACGAAAATGTATTGGAAAACCCTTGAAGGATTAAGCTTAAATCGATAATTAGAGATTATTTAATTTATGCATTCTGTGCATCTATGCTAATTTGCTTTCATATGCCACACTATTATGCAGTGAGTTAAATAGATAGTCAAGTGTCTTCATTATGCTGATATTAACTGAGTTGTAACTGTATAAATTATCTGATTTTCCACAAGTTATTTAGGCTTGCATCGGGTTAGAAGTGACTAAATAACTAAAATAACCGTTTTTATAAACAATTAGGCACTTTAATACCCCACCACATTCCATTAATAAATTTCAAGAATACATCTAATATGTTCCTTAGCTTGAACAAATTTCTAAAGTCTTAGCACTTTACATGCCCATCACCACAAAAATTTGCTAGATGATTTAGATAGTAGGAGGTTTTCATTTGGTCACAGTTCTCATTGCGATACTTTTGCCATTTGTTTGTGCTGCTCTAATTCCATTGCTTTACAGGCGACTAAGGCGTGTCACACATCTTGGCTGGTTTGTTTTATCTGTTCCATTCATCTTGTTTCTTTTACTCGCTCGCTATATTCCTCAATTAGCCGAGGGTAAAACCTTTATTCATACATATGAGTGGATTCCCTCTTTTAATATAAATTTCACCACTTACCTAGATGGACTCAGTATGATTTTTGGTCTGCTGATTACAGGTGTAGGTAGTTTAGTCATTTTATATTCTATTTTTTATTTATCAACGAAAGAATCTCTTCATCATTTTTACTGCTATTTATTACTATTCATGGGCGCTATGCTTGGCGTTGTTTTTTCAGATAACCTAATGGTATTATACACATTTTGGGAATTAACGAGTGTGTCATCATTCCTATTAATCGCATTTTGGCATCATAGAAAGGCTTCTCGGGCAGGTGCTAAAAAAGCGATGATGATTACCGTCTTTGGCGGACTCTCAATGCTTGCGGGTTTCTTAATGCTCTATGTAGCTTCTCATACATTTAGTATTCGTGAAATTGTAGCTAATGTAGAGGTTATACGAGATCATACCTTATTTACGCCAGCGCTTATTCTAATTTTACTAGGGGCTTTTACAAAATCTGCACAATTTCCATTCCACATTTGGTTGCCTGATGCTATGGAGGCCCCAACACCTGTTAGTGCTTACTTACATTCCGCAACAATGGTGAAGGCAGGCATTTATTTAGTTGCTCGTTTTTCACCGGTTTTTGGAGGAGAGGCAGTATGGTTCTGGCTAGTTAGTGTTATCGGCCTAGTTACATTATTCTGGGGCTCCTTTAATGCTGTCCGTCAGACGGATTTAAAAGCATTATTAGCCTTTTCAACAGTGAGTCAGCTTGGTTTAATTATGAGTCTCTTTGGTCTTGGGTCTGTTGGTCATTATTATGGCTATGAGGAAAACTCAATTCTTTACACCCAAGCAAGCTTTGCAGCGCTATTTCACCTTGTGAATCATTCGACCTTTAAAGGAGCTTTATTCATGATGGTTGGAATTGTCGATCATGAAGTAGGTACCCGTGATATTCGTCGTTTAGGTGGCTTAATGTCTTTCATGCCTATCACTTTTACAATTGCTGTGATTGGTAGCTTCTCAATGGCAGGACTGCCACCATTTAATGGCTTTTTAAGTAAGGAAATGTTTTTTGCAGCAGTATTGGCTATTCGTGATGTAGAAGCATTCTCTATTGCTGATATAGGGTTATTTTTCCCAATCGTAGCATGGGTGGCAAGTATCTTTACCTTTGTCTATAGTTTGATTTTAATTAGTCGTACATTTTTGGGTAAACTACAGCCAGAGAAGATTGATAAAAAACCACACGAAGCTCCTCTTGGCATGTTAATATCGCCAATTATTTTATGCTTGTTGGTAGTTGGTATCTTTTTCTTCCCTAATATATTAGGTCATTATATTTTAGAGCCTGCTATGGCTAGTATTTATCCAACATTCCCAACTACAAGTGAGTTAACACCACATATTCATGCATGGCATGGCATCAATGCAGAGTTATTGATGACAGTAGGTGTCATTATTATTGGAATTATCTTATTTAAAACATTAAAAAGCTGGAAGCCACTTTATCGTCTATTTTCACAAAAGTATACGTTTAATACGTATTACAATCGAATGATAGAGATGAGTGAAAATGGCTCACAGAAGCTTACCAATAAATATATGACAGGTAATTTAACACATTATTTTGTCTATATATATGTATTTTTTGTTGCACTTATCGCTGGTTATTTTGTTTGGTCAGATGCCATGACCTTTAATTTTGACAAAGATTCCGCTATAGAATCCTACGAGTTAATCCTTGTGTTTGTCATGATCTTCGCTGCTGTTTGGATGATTTTCGCAAAGGGTCGGGTGACAGCCATGTTGCTAAATGGTGTACTAGGCTATTCTATTGCTTTCTTCTTTGTTATTTTCCGTGCACCAGACCTAGCTTTAACACAATTAGTTGTTGAATCAGTCACAACAGCTTTATTCCTTTTATGTTTTAAATATTTGCCAGATTTAATGCCAGAGCTACCACGTAAAAGGGTTCAATGGTCAAAAGCATTGATTTCTATTTTTGTTGGTGCAACTGTAACTATTGTTGGTTTAGCCGTCGTACACTATGATCGCTTTGAACCAGTGGCTACTTACTTCAATGATGCCTATGAATTGGCTGGCGGTTCCAACATCGTTAATACAATACTAGGGGATTTCCGTGCTTTTGATACGATGCTAGAGGTTGTTGTTCTTCTAATTGCTGGCTTAGGGGTCTATGCCCTGACAAAGCTTAAGCCACGAAAGGAGGAAGCAGATCATGAAAATTAATGATGTGATTTTAAGAACCGTCACCAAAGCCGTTGTGTTCATTATTTTAACACTCGGCGTGTATTTATTCTTTGCTGGGCATCATGCTCCTGGTGGTGGCTTTATAGGTGGTCTGGTGTTAGCCTCAGGCATTGTTTTGTTATATCTAGCCTATGATATTGAAACTGTTCATAAAGGGATGCCTTTCGACTTCAAAAAAGTTGCAGCTCTTGGTGTATTGCTAGCAACTGGAACAGCAATAGGTTCGTTGTTTTTTGATGTCCCATTTTTAACACAAGCACATACGTATATAGATGTTCCTATCTTTGGGAAAATGGGCTTTTCAACTGTCACTATTTTTGAAGCAGGTGTGGCTTTAACAGTGGTGGGGGTTGTTGTAACAATTATTTTAAGTATAAGTGAGGATGAGTAGCCAATGGAGTCTTTAATACTTGTTTTAGTAGGTATATTAGTAGCTGTTGCGACGTACTTAATCCTCTCGAAGCAGTTATTGCGTGTTATTTTAGGCACCGCTGTTTTATCTCATGCTGCCCACTTATTGATTCTGACTATGGGAGGTCTAAAAAAAGGGGATGTACCGTTATTAGGAGAATCAGAGGGACCATATACAGATGCATTACCTCAAGCATTAATATTAACAGCGATTGTGATTAGCTTTGCTGTCACGGCCTTTGTTCTCGTTTTAGGGTATCGTGCGTACAAAACAAATGGTTCAGGGAATTTTGATGAATTGAGAGGTACACCTGATGAGTAATATGATTGTTTTACCATTAATTGTACCGGTAATTACGGCTATTTTACTGGTGTTTTTAAAAGAGCATGTGACGCTACAACGCATCATCAGCTTATTGACATTGAGCTTTATTATTATCATTAGCGTCATTTTATTAGTAGAGATTCAAGAGCAGGGAGTGATGCGCATTGATTTTAGTGGATGGGCACCACCATTTGGAATCTCATTTGTAGCCGATTCCTTTGCGACATTATTAGTGTTAGCTGCAAATATTGTAGCCCTCATTTGTATGCTATATGCAATTTTTACAATGGAGCTAAGATATGAAAAAATGTATTTTTATCCATTTACGCTGCTGATGATAGCAGGTGTCAATGGCTCATTTTTGACGGGCGATATTTTTAACTTATTTGTATGTTTTGAAGTAATGTTGCTTGCTTCCTACGCACTGATCAGTCTAGGTGGTGAAAAAATTCAGCTACGTGAAGCATTAAAATATGTGCTCATCAACATTGTTGCCTCTTGGATTTTCTTGGTGGCACTCGCTTTTCTGTATGGAACAGTAGGCACATTAAATATGGCCCATATATCCATTCGTGTAATGGAGGCAGGAGCTAATCCGCTTATTACAACAGTGGCGCTTATCTTCTTAATCGTCTTTAGCTTGAAGGCTGGACTTTTATTATTCTTCTGGTTACCAGGCTCGTACAGCGTACCACCAACTGCCATTGCAGCTTTATTTGCTGCTTTATTAACAAAGGTAGGGATGTATGCACTTGTACGTACTTTTACGCTGTTGTTCCCTAATAATCCTGAAGTCACACACACAGCACTTGGCATCATGGCGGGAATTACAATTATTGCAGGTTGTATCGGTGCACTTTCTGGTCGTGATGTTAGAACAATAGCCTCCTACAATGTGCTAATTGGCGTTGGTTTTATAATAATTGGGCTAGCGGTAGGCACTGAGTCAGCCTTACAAGGTGTTATCTATTATCTAATGCACGATATGGTAGCGAAGGCTATGTTGTTTTTAGCTGTTGGTATGATGATATATGTCACTGGGGAAACAGTAATTGATAAAATGAGTGGACTTATTCGTAATTATCCCTTTTTTGGATGGTTGTTTTTTATAGCGATGTGTTCACTAGCTGGTATACCACCATTAAGTGGCTTTTTAGGAAAGGTTTTAATCGGGCAAGGTGCGATAGAGGGTGGCCATTTTGTTCTATTAGGACTAGGTTTTTTCTCTAGTTTAATTGTTTTATATTCACTACTACGGATATTTCTTTCTTCCTTTTTTGGTGAAACCATTATTAGCTTAGAGGATGAAAAACCGTTACCTAAACGTATATTGTTGCCATTAACATTACTGGCTGTTTGCACAATTGGTTTAGGTATTGGGGCAGAAAAACTGGCACCATTTGTCACAGATGCAGCTGAAACACTTTATACACCATCTATTTATATTGATGCAGTTTTAGATGGCCAACAATGGCAAGGTGAGGTGAATAAATAATGGCGATGCAGTTTATTTTAAATTTATTTATCGCAGCACTTTGGTTACTTCTACAGGATGAAGTGACACCACAATTTTCAACATTTTTAATGGGCTTTGTTGTAGGTATGGGTATTCTATATGCGATGCATCGCTTTTATGGTACTCAATTTTACATGCGAAGAGTCTTTTCCATCATCAAGTTATTATGGCTGTTTAACTGGGAGCTATTTTTATCAAGCTATAGTGTATTAAGACAAATCACTACACCTAAGCTAAATATTACACCTGGTATTTTCACCTATAAAACTGTATTAAAGGGTGATTGGGAGATTACAGCTCTTGCTTTACTGCTAACATTAACACCTGGCTCTGTCGTCATGGAGGTATCGGAAGAGGGAGATGTCTTTTATATCCATGCTATGGACATAGAGCAGTCTAAGGATGCCGTTATACGATCGATTGGAAAATTTGAACAAGCAATAATGGAGGTGACACGCTAATGATTAACAATATCTTACTTCTTGCACTTGCTTTCTTTAGTATTTCAATTGCGCTGTCGTTATATCGTGTTATCTGCGGCCCATCAATGCCTGATCGAGCAATAGCTCTCGATACAATTGGTGTTAATTTATTATCGGCTATTGCGATTGTCTCTATTATATTGAAGACTAAAGCATATTTAGAAGCTATCCTTATTTTAGGTATTTTAGCGTTTATCGGAACGATTGCATTTACAAAATATATAGAAAGAGGTGTGATTGTTGAACGTAAATCAAATGATTGAATGGGCAGCAGTTATCCTTATTCTTATAGGTTCCATAGTGAGTGTTATTAGCGCATTTGGAATGATTCGCTTACCAGATGTCTATACACGATCACATGCTGCAACGAAAAGCTCTACATTATCCGTTTTAACCTGTTTGTTAGGAGCGTTTATCTATTTCTGGGTGCATGACGGTTTTGTTAGTGTACGGCTTATTTTAGGTATTCTTTTTGTCTTTGTGACAGCACCAGTCGCAGGGCATTTAATTTGTCGTGCAGCCTATCGTTCTCGCGTTCCATTAGCGAAGGGCTCTGGGGAAGATGAATTAAAATCAAAATTGTTCCCTGAAGAACATACGGTTAAATAGAAGGAGGACTGTTTGCCCGAAAGCAAACAGTCTTTTTAGTGCAAAAAAAAATGAAAAAGTTGAATTGCAAAATGGATCAATAGATTGTTCAAAGAGAGTGGTGAAATCCCTGCACGAGAGATGAGAGAGCAGTGGCTTGAAGGTAGTAAACATTGGACAAGTCTTAACATTCAAGTGGAGTTTAAATAAGTGAAAGGGAAGTTGAGCGGTTTAATCAACTTCCCTTTCAAATTATGCTTGAAAAACTAATTGATACCCAGAGCCTCTTACCATAACTATTTTAGCTGTGTGACCTGGAATGGTTTCAAGTTTTTTTCTTAAATTGCTGATATGAACTCGTAAGGCTTGTGTTTGCCCAAAGCTATCCTCTTCCCAAATAAGTCGATACAGCTCATCAGCTGGAAAGGCTTGATTGCAATGCTGTGCTAAAAAGAATAAAATTTGGAACTCCTTTGTTGATAAAGTTAATACAGTATCACCGATTGAAACCTTTCCTGAGTGTATATGAAAGTGTAATGTATGAATAATTTTGGTTCCTTCATTTACAGAAGCATGATCAACATGTTGTATCAACTTTTTATGCTCCCTTCGTTCAAGTAGTCGCTCAATTGTTTTTAAGAGTCGGTTTTGGTCAATGGGCTTTAAAATATAATCTATAGCCTGTACATTAAAGGCTTCTAAAGCATAATTTTCGTACGCTGTAACAAAGACAATATCTATATAGCTTGAGACATCTTCTATTTTAGAAGCAAATTCAAGACCTGTCATTTCAGCCATTTCAATGTCTAAAAATAAAATATCAGGTTTTAATATATCAATATTTACGAGGCCATCCTTTGGATTCTGGAAGGTTCCAATAATCTCAATAGAGCCACTTGCCTTTAGCATGGATTCTAATAAACGAATGGCTAAAATTTCATCATCTATAATAATTGCTTTTAACAAGCTGCTCACATCCTCTAAATAGTGATTATTGGAAATCTTATTTCCACAGTCGTTCCTTTGTTTTCGAGGCTATCAAAATGGATAGTAGCGTTATCGAATTTTTTTAATCTTTTAGAAATATTTAGAATGCCAATGCCTTGACTAGCTGTTTTTTCACCATTTTGAATTTGCCTTAAAAGCTCTGAAGATATACCAATGCCGTTGTCTATCAGTTGGAAAATCACCTTATGCTCTTCCTGCCTTATAACTAATTGTAGCTTGCTACGCTCTTTCCTTACTTTCAAACCATGAAGAAGAGCATTCTCTACTAGAGGCTGAAGTAGTAAAGGAGGAATAAGGCATTGGATAGGCTCATCCATGCAAATATTAAATTCTAATTGCTCAGGATATCTAGTGCGATGAATATTTACATATGCCTCAATAAGACTAAGCTCCTTTTCCAAAGGAACAAGACTGTTGGCATTTTCAAAGGCAAAACTGTTACGTAAAAATGTAGCAAAATCTGTAATCATTGCCCTTGATTTGTCTAAGTCTAAATAGCTTAGGGATAGAATGGAATTTAAGACATTATAAATAAAATGCGGTTTAATTTGTGCTTGTAAAAACGCGGTTTCCATTTTCACAGCTATTTCTGCGGACTCCTTCAATAAAAGAAGATTGCGAACCCTTGTCTTAAGCTCGGTAGCATCCAAAGGTTTATGTAAAAAATCATTTGCCCCAGATTGAAAGGCTGCAATCATATCCTCTGGGCGAATCGCCGCAGTCAACATTAGAATAGGTAGCTCTGTAGACGTGTAATTTTGTCTAACCTGTTGACAAATCTCATAGCCAGAAATAGTGGGCATCATAATATCCAAAATTAATAAATCAATACTAGGTTGCTGTGTAAGGTACTCAAAAACATGGTGTCCATTATCAATTGCTATAATGGAATAGTTTTCTTGTGTCAATATATCTATTAGCACCTTTAAATTAACAGCATCGTCATCCACAATAAGAATTTTTTTCTTTCCTATTTGTTCAACAATATGTGGGAATGTTAGGAAAGGATGTTGGTATGTTTGGATTGGCATTGATGGTAATTCCTCATTTGTCGGCTGTGCTTTTCGTAATTTAATTGAAAAGGTTGCACCTTGTCCGACAATTGAATCCACAAATATTTTCCCACCCTGCCGCTCAACAAGCTCCTTTGTAATATGTAAACCTAATCCACTGCCACCGATTGAATAATTGAATTGTTGGAATGATTAAAAATAGTTTTTAAATTTTCTGGCGCGATTCCACAGCCGGTATCCTTAATTTCAATTACTAAGAATGACTGTTTCTCATAACAAGTTATATCAATTTTTCCTTCATTTGTATACTTCAATGCATTATGAATTAAATTATATAAAATTTGGCGAAGACGATTTTCATCTGCTTGGACAAAGGTTCCCCTCTCAATGTGATTGTAGATTTTGACATTCTTGCTAATGGTATAGGAGAGTACTTCTACAGTCATATGTGTAATGGCATATAAATCAACAGAAGTCATCCGCAATGTTAATTCATTCTCCTTCAGCTTTGAAAAATCAAGTAAATCATTGACTAAATAGGAGAGACGTTCAGCAATATTAAAAATAAGGGATACTTTTTCCTTTTGTTCGTCCGCTGAGATAGGTAAACTATTATCCTTCAGCATAGATTGTGAAATGCCTATAATGCCATGTAAAGGGGTCTGGAATTCATGAGATGTTTTAGCGAGAAACTCATCCTTTAATTTATCTACACGTATAAGTGCCTCTGTTAGCTTGCCTTTTTCTAAATAAGAATCTGCAAAACGATGAGAAATATATAGGGAAAGCATTGTTAGGCAAATAAATGGCAACAACGGTGGTAGAGCACTCAGTTCAAGATTAATATTTGTATTTAACGTCGCAACGATAAAATAAAGCAAAATGGCTAGGGAGCTTAAAGTTAAATACATTACACCAGTTGCACGTCGGTAAATTGCTATAATTTGCACATAGAAAATATAAACAATATTTGCGAATACATACAATGAATTGATATTTTGAAATAGTGAATTAATTGATGTTGGAAGCAATGCAACAAGCATAAGAAGAGTACCTATTGCGCAAAACACTTTCACAACCAAACGATTCATATATTTGATTAAAGCACGGTAAAAATACAACAATATAAAAAGACCTACAGCTATACTAGAGATCATTTGTATTTTCTGAAATGGAGCGTAGGGCATATTTATCAAGGCTAGTAAAAATTTTTCGCCGTGTGTGAGAGTGTAGAGCCCACTTGCGAAACAAAATAAAGAGAAGTAAAGCTGCTCTATCCCAAATTTTGAATAAAGATAAGAGCCAAAAAAGTAGATAAACATTGTTAAAAAACCTGCTAAGGTAATTAAATCGTAGAAGAGGGCACCCTCTCGAAGCTTTGCAATACTTGATTGATCCCCTAAAAAAATGGAGCTAATAATTCCTCCTCCCGGTGCATAATCGAAATTTGCTACATGTACAATCAATTCAAGTTCTTTTTTATCAGGCGAAAAATAAGCAGTATACGGGGTATTGTGAGGTATATAGCTGCTATCCTCAGCTGGCTCTCCACTATGGCCAACTCGCTTTCCGTTAATATACAATGCGTTCGACATTCGGATATTACTCGTTTTAATCCCTAAAATATCTTCGGTATCATCGATTAAAACCTTGAGTCGATAAGTTCCACTTTCAAATACAGGTATTTGTTTCCCATCAATTGTATATTTTGTCCAAGCTGAAGGGACATCAACAAGATAGCTTTGATAAGCATCAAAGGCTTCACCATCCACTAATTGATTCGGGATAAATGCCCACTCCCCATCTAATTTGATAGGCGTATTATCGTGAAATGTATGATGACGTAAATCCATCACACCTTTAATCGCTTGCGGCCCATGCGACTTAGGTTGAGTTAAGAAAAAGGTAATGCCTGCTATCAGCATTGAACCAATAATAATTGCGAACAACAACGATAATTTTTTCATCGTAAAAATCCCTTTCAAATGATTTATATGGATTATACAAGATAACTTACGCCATTAATATAAAATTCCTACTAACGATAAGATCTAAATATTGTGAGCTTAAATGATGATGATCAATCTCTATCTCTGAACTGTTGAAATTAAGTTGTTTTTATAATGGAGGAATAAATAACGATAAAACGGAAAATAGTAAAGTTACTTTATAAAATAAATGAAAACAAAAATAAATTGACTTATCAGAAAATTATGTATATAATATTTGGCTGAAAATTTTTTAGTTTATCTTGATTATTATTTCAAAAGAGTATATCTTAATTAGCAGATAGATTTTTTATTCTTCAATATGAATAAATATCCAATCGATTATTTTAGAGAAATGTATTCTCATACACAATAAATTATAAATAAAAGGAGTTACAGGATATGAAGAACAAATTGTTCATCATGATGCTAGTACTAGTAATAGGTGTACTTGCAGCATGTGGTACTAAAGACAATAATGCAAGCAATACAGGATCTACTACGGATACAGAGGGTAAGCAAGTATTAAAAGTTGGTACATCAGCCGATTATGCGCCATTCGAATATGTGGATGCAGCTAAAGGTGAAGAAATTATCGGATTTGATATTGATTTAATCAAATTAGTTGGAGAAAAAATAGGCGTTGATATGCAAGTACAAGATATGGACTTTAACAGTTTAGTGCCAGCACTACAAGCAGGAAAAATCGATGTCGTTATTTCTGGTATGACACCGAACCCAGAGCGTGAAAAAGTAGTTGATTTCTCAGATAAATATAATGAAACAGAGCAAGTAATCCTTGTTAAAAAGGATAGCGGTATTAAAAAAGAAGCGGACTTAGCTGGTAAAAAAATAGGTGTACAAACAGCATCTATCCAGGAAAACTTAGGTAATGAAATTGCGAAAAAGGTTGATGTAGCAGTAGAAGGACGTACACGTATCCCTGAGATCGTTCAAGATATGATGTCTAAACGTTTAGACGCAGGTATTTTAGAGGGTGGCGTGGCGAAAGGGTATTTAAAAACGAATGATCAATTAGAAGCTTTCCCTGTAGAAGAACAGCCTGAAGATTTCAAAGCAATCGCTGTTCCAAAGGGAAGCGATTTGAAAGATAAAATTAACCAAGCTTTAAAAGAGCTAGCTGAAGAAGGCAAAATCCAAGAGCTAGAAGAAAAATGGTTAGAAAAAGTTGAATAATAATCGCGTGCGATAGCTCTACTTTTGGGCTATCGCTTGTGCTTTTCATTATTATCCTTTAAGCCTCTATCAAATTTGTGTTGGGTACAAAAACACAGCTACATCATGATGAAAAGAAAGGAGGGAGCGCTGTGAATTTAGATTTTACAGCTATCGTTCCCTCTATTCCTTATATTTTAAAAGGGATAGGTGTTACACTTCAAATTGCAATCGGTGCATCCATCATCGGTTTTATCGTAGGTATACTTTTAGCATTATGTAAAATTGGTAAAGTGAATTTTTTACGTTGGTTTGCCGATTTCTATACGTCGATTTTCCGCGGTACACCACTTGTATTACAATTATTAATTATTTATTATGCAGTACCACAATTACTAGATATCCAAATTGAGCCTATTCCAACAGCTATTATTGCTTTTGGTTTAAACTCAGGTGCATATATTTCAGAGATTATCCGTGCTGGTATCAATGCAGTTGATAAAGGACAAATGGAAGCGGCACAAGCACTGGGGATTCCATATGCAAAAATGATGAAGGATATTATTATTCCCCAAGCAGTAAAAAATATTTTACCATCCTTAGTAAATGAATTTATTACATTAAATAAAGAAACGGCAGTTGTGACAGTAATTAGTGCATTAGATATTATGCGCCGTGCCTACATTGTAGGGGGTTCGACATATCGTTATCTTGAGCCATTACTTTTTGCAGGGGTAATCTATTACATCATGACGCTTGTTTTAACGTTCCTTGGTAAACGAATCGAGAAAGGAATGAGAAAAAGTGATTAAAATTGAAGATTTACACAAATCCTTTGGACAGAATGAAGTATTAAAGGGTATATCAACTGAAGTTAAAGAAAAAGAAGTAATTGCGATTATTGGACCCTCTGGATCAGGTAAATCGACATTTCTTCGTTGCTTAAACTTATTGGAAACTCCTACAAGTGGAAAAGTAACGATTGCAGGGGATGTCCTTACAGATAAAGGGACAAATATAATGAAAATACGTGAAGAAGTAGGTATGGTATTTCAGCATTTCCATCTTTTCCCACATAAAACGGTGCTTGAAAATTTAACCTATGCGCCAATCAATGTGAAGGGTATGGATAAGGCAACTGCTATCAACAAAGCAGAAGAATTACTAAAGAAAGTAGGTCTGTTTGAGAAGCGTCAAGAATATCCAAATCGCTTATCGGGGGGACAAAAGCAGCGTGTTGCCATTGCGCGAGCACTTGCCATGGACCCTAAAGTTATATTATTTGATGAGCCTACATCGGCACTTGACCCTGAAATGGTTAAAGAGGTATTAGCCGTTATGAAAAACCTCGCCGATTCTGGTATGACCATGTTGATTGTGACACATGAAATGGGCTTTGCTCGAGAGGTTGCTGATCGTATCCTTTTCTTAGATGGCGGCAAGCTAATAGAAGATGCTTCACCAGATCAGTTTTTTACAGCGCCATCAACACAGCGTGCAAAGGATTTTTTAGAGAAAGTTTTATAAAATACAAAAGGCATTTAGCTTCCCTGTTTAGACGAGAGCTAAATGCCATTTTTATTTAAAAGAACATTTCAAATAGAAATAGGCTCCTGCAGGAAGTTTATTGTTAAGGAGTCTTCCGGCAATTCATATTATATTGGGATAAATTTGTAACAATAACTTTGCAATTTCCCCACCCACCTCATCATAGCCCCGATGATTAGCTATTCCTATTTTTCATTTAGTAGTTTCTCTCTTAAAAGCGACTAAAGCGTCAATCATATGTGTTTTAAATTGGGGAGAATTGTCGCAAACCCACCCTACTTCTCGCTTATTCCTTTATAAAGCATGGAGCTTCGCCAATAGCAAACTTGTATTTGAACATTGTTGAAGTTAAAAAAGAATGCTCCTAGCTTCACTAATCATAATAAAAGGTTAAGAAAAATTAACCTAAAAAATGGAATGATTTCATAGTGAAATCTATTGACCTATAATATAATGAAAAAAAGGCTAAAAGTCACCAAATAAATGCAATAATAGTCTTTTTACTTGGGTATTAAGGATTAGTTATTAATAGGGTTTATAAAATCTGAATTTTTAGATAAATGAAGTGATGGAGATATGCCACACATGGTTTATGATTCTATAATCATTAAGATTTTCAATAAAAGGATTTTGCCAGGTTTCCAAGGTAATGGAGGAGGAACTTATCTAATTAGCAATCTTCAGCAAAAGGCAAAAGAAGAAAATAAACCAGTGATATTGCAAGTTCTTCATACAAATCCTGCAAGAAATCTATATGAGAGACTAGGATTTCATGTAGTGTCAACTGATGAACTCTATTTAAAAATGAGGTGGCAATAAACGTATCAAGTCTTTTGAAGCTGATTCCCGTCCATTATTAAAATCTAAAGTGAGGTGAATGTGAATTGCCAATATCAAATACGGCTTTACAGACATATGAAGAAAATTTACGGCAAACGATTCAGTGCTTTTTCAATTTAGAGGGACAAGTCGAAAGTGTCATTGTACACATTGACAGCAATATCAAAAAATATATTCAAAAAAAAGAAAGAAGATTTTTATTAGCAAGTAAAAAGAAAGAAAAACATCTCGAAGAATTAAGAATACTACAATCGGATTTACAAAAATCCTTAATTGGTATAGCGCATGTCAAACAGCTACTAGTCAATGAAATAAACACTTTGCAAAAAAATAACAGAGAATTACAGCAAACTTTTAAGGAAATGCTTCCCCTACTTCCATTTGCAGTATCAAGCATCCCTTTTGAGACAAGTTTTTCTTCAAATGTTCAATTCAACATATTGCTGTCCCTCTTAATTGAAAAAGAGATAGTAACAAAATTACCCCTTCTAACTGCAACAATTGAATCGAGTCAAGTAAATGAAATAATAGTAACCCTAGACAAGTTTGATGTGAACATAAAAGAGCAAATAAATGAAGCAAACAACAGTGTTGCTAAATTAATGTCAATCATAATGGATACTGAAAATGAATTGGACAAACTATTTGGCGATGTCGTCTCTAATTTAAATCAAAGTGATAAGTTGTCAGAATCGCCCTATACGCAACAGGATGTCATTACTGAGATTAAGAGCAAGGGAGAACAGTTGAAAATATGGGCGGACCATTATCAAATGCTTCATACAATGTTTGAAAAAGATATGGAATTCCAAGAAGCTTTACATCTAACGGCAAAAGTATTAAGCGAAAGTTTAGAGGAACCAGCACAAATCTATCAAAACCAGAGAGTTTTACAAGGAGCTTATCTACTCGAAACAGGTGCGAACTATATGACACTAGCACAAGATGTAAAGCTATCAGAACAACAGGCAAAGCTGTTAGTAGCAGCATACTTATTGCTAAACCAAGAGAGCATAGCAGTAGTTGCTGAACAAGTGAATTTAGAATTTATGGAGATTGAAGCTTTTTATAAAGAAAATAAAGAATTATTTTCTTTAATTATTTCCTAATCAGAAAGGAGAAAATGCTATGCCAATTTCGGAATATCAATTAGACAACTATGTAAAGGAACTTCAACCCAGTATTAAAAATATAATTGAACTAGAAGACAAGCTTGGAAAAGCCGGTGGAGATATAGACAATATTTTATCTAAATTAAAAGATGAAGGATTTGACCTAGGTGCATGGCTTGGTGACAATCTATTTCGGACAGATAACCCGAAAAGGAAAGAAACAGCTATTCAACTGTTAAATGACTTAAACAATGAATTAAGTAATGCAAAAATTGATTTAAATATTTTAAAGCATGATATCCAAGATGAATTAAATACTTTATTAAAAGAGTATGGGGACTGGAAAACTTACTTTGATAATAGGTTACCATTTATTGCGTTTTCCATAGCTGTACCTAAATTCCAGGCTTTTAATCCCTTTCATCGATTAATGCTAGGGTTCGTATTAACCGTCGTATTGAAAGATATATTACTACCTATATTTGAGGTATTAGGGTTAGGTGTTGTAGGTCTTATTGTTGTGGTGGTGTTAATAGATGGAATAATTCAAGGCGAAAAAAGAATGGAGCTATTTGAAAATATCCAAAAAGAAACAAAAGCTGCGATGGAGGATGTTAAAAAGTTAAGACAGGATATCAATGATGTGCAGGTGCAAGTAAATGCCTTTTTTGAAGATGTGGCAAAGAGCTTTCAAGAAACAGGCTTGTTAACAAAGCCATATACAAACCATCAGGAGCTAGTATCGTTCGTTAAACAACAGGCTGGCACATTAAGACGTTGGTCGGATCAATATGATTCGATGAAGCGAATGATTAATAAAGGCTTAGATATTGAATTTTCAGCAGAAGTTGTTGCTGCAAATCTAGTAAATAAACAAGGTGATGAAAATGAATTAGACAATTACAGCAAACTGTTAATGGGTGCCTACCTTATTGAAATGGGAGAGCAAAATAGTGTTGTTTCTCAAAAGCTTGATATGTCCCTAGAAAGAATTAAAAAAGTAAAAGCAACCTACATGTTATTTAAAATGCATACGCCAGATGAAATTGCACAAGTCTTGGAAATGGATGTAAACGAAGTTATGACAATTCAAGAGACGAATAGCGATTTAATAGCAATTGTTAGTTAAAAAATAATTTTAGAATGGATGGATAATATGGCGATTACAGAAGCGACATTAGCAACCTATGTAGAAGAATTACAACCTTCCCTAAAAAATATTTATGAGGTAGAAGACAAGCTGGCTGAATGTAAAGAGGGAATTGATAGTATCATTTCTAAGCTATTGGACGAAGATTTAGAGATTAGTGCTTGGATTGGTGACCATATATTTCGTACAGATAACCCAGAGCGAAAGGCACAAGCAATTAAGCTTTTAAAAGAGCTGAAAAGTGAGTTAAGCGGAACAGCAATTGACTTAAATATTTTAAAGCATGATATCCAAGATGATTTAAATAGTTTGCTAATGGAATTTCTAGAATGGCGAAAGTGCTTTAAAAATACGCTGCCACTAATTTCCTTATCAATCGTTGTGCCTTCTTATAAAAAAATCACTTTAGATAAATACGTCGCGCTTACATTATTTGTAGTTAATCAATGGATTGGAAAAATAAAAGTGCTGGATAGCTTAGTTGCAAAACTTGGTACGGTTGGTGCAATAGCCGCTGTCCTTTATCTTATTACAGGTATTATTCAAGGGGAATTACGGAAAGAGTATTTTGAAAATATTCAAGCAGAAACAAATAAGGCAAAAGAGGATTTAACTAAGACAAAAGAAGAGATTAATCGTGGGCAAAGCCAAGTTAATGCTTTCTTTAAAGATCTTGCAAAGACTTTTAAGGAGACAGGACTTTTACACGATAGGGATGTAAATCATCGAGAGCTAGTTTTCTTAGTAAAGGAGCAAAACTATACTTTACGCAAATGGTCGGATCAATTTAGTGCTATGAAACGGATGCATGAAAAAGGGATGGATTTATCTGTGGCAGCGAGTATAGCTGCAGAAGCATTATGTAAAAACGCTGTGGACCAAAATGAGCTACAAAAAGTCACTAATACTTTATTAGGCTCGTATTTGATTGAGAACCATACGGATTTAGCTGAAATCTCAAATACTTTAAAAGTTTCTGGAGATCAAGCAAAGAAAATAAAGGCTATGTACATGTTATTTACGAAGCACACACCATCCGAGATAGCAAGAGTTTTAGAAATGGAAGTCCACGAAGTCGAATCTATAAAAGAAGAAAATAAGGATATTTTAGCGAGTGTTGCTTGAAATTGATTGAAATTTCGGAAAAAGGGGTGAGTAGCTTAGCAAAAATGAAAGATAAAGTGAAATTGAGAGTGGCATTACCTGAAGAGGAAGATACCCTTTATTCATTATTTGTATCTACAAGAAAAAGTGAATTTGCCATATTAGAATGGGATGAGCAACAAATAGAAGGTTTATTACGCATGCAATACGATGCTCAAAAAGCTTTTTATCAGCAACAATTTCCTAATGCTAAATATGAAATCATAATGTACGAAGGTTTAGGAATTGGTAGATTGATCACCGAGATACAGCAAGAAGCAATACGTCTGATTGATATTTTTATAATTCCCGAATATAGAGGGAGAGGAATCTGTACAGCGCTATTGAGGGAATTTCAGCATGTAGCTGCTGAATTGAGGTTGCCTATAGAACTTAATGTGTTGATGGGAAATCCTGCACAGAGGTTGTATGAGAGATGTGGGTTTGTTGTTACCGGAGAGATAGTGCCGCATGTGATGATGGCGTGGCATAGGAATTAATAAATGGTTTTTTGAATTTGAACTTGTTAAGTAGTTTTAGCATTGGAGTTAAAGTGAGTGTCGGAGAACCTTTTCAAGCATATTTGAATTAAAGGAACTTTCCCACTGTAATAATAAATAAAATTAAAGTGAGGTATAAATTATGGCCGAAATGTATATAGGATCTATTGTGGCATGGTCAGCACCATTTGCTCCAAAGTACTGGGCGTTTTGCAATGGTCAAGAACTTCCAATTCAACAGAATCAAGCTTTATTTGCTGTATTAGGAAATCGATATGGTGGAGACGGACAGAATACTTTTTGCTTACCAAACCTGAATGGACGTGTACCAGTAGGTGCTTGTGGGAAATGGGGAATGGGAGGAACTATACCACAAGGGGTCACGCCATATAATTTAGTACAGACTGGCGGTGTGGAGAAAGTAACACTTTCTCCATTGAATATGCCACAGCATACTCATAGTGCAACTACGTCTACATCTAATTTAACTGTAAGTAATATGAACGTTGCAATCCCAGCCGCCTCTCAAGGGGGAGGAAGTAATTCACCAAATAATGCAAGTCTTGCAGCCTCTGTAGATCAAGGTATGGGAACAGCAGATTTTTATACGACGGGAACTACGGATACAACCTTGAAGCCATTTCTCATCTCTGGTGGAACAGTAAGTGGGAATGTAACAACTACGATTTCTCCAGCTGGACAATCGGCGCCCTCTGCATTGGATATTCGGCAGCCTTTCCAAGCAATGAATTATATTATTTGTATTCAAGGTTGGTTCCCTACTCCAGAATAAATAAAATCTATTTTTAAATTTAAATAAAATCAAAGTGAGGTATATTATGGCGGAGAATTACACAGGAACGATTGTAGCATGGCCAGCATCATTTGCTCCACAGGGCTGGGCATTTTGCAACGGTCAAGAACTTTCAATTCAACAGAATCAAGCTTTATTTGCTGTATTAGGAGTTCGTTATGGTGGAGACGGACAGAATACTTTTTGTTTACCAAACTTGAATGGACGTGTACCAATAGGCGCGTGTGGAGATGGGGGAATGGGAGGAACTATACCACAAGGAATCACGCCATGTAATCTAGGACAGACTGGTGGTGTGGAGAAAGTAACACTTTCTCCATTAAATATGCCACAGCATACTCATAGTGCAACTACGTCTACATCTAATTTAACTGTAAGTAATATGAACGTTGCAATCCCAGCCGCCTCTCAAGGGGGAGGAAGTAATTCACCAAATAATGCAAGTCTTGCAGCCTCTGTAGATCAAGGTATGGGAACAGCAGATTTTTATACGACGGGAACTACGGATACAACCTTGAAGCCATTTCCCATCTCCGGTGGAACAGTAAGTGGGAATGTAACAACCACAATTGTACCAGCTGGACAATTAGCGCCTTCTGCATTGGATATTCGGCAGCCTTTCCAAGCATTGAATTTTATCATATGTATCCAGGGGATATTTCCTAGTCAACAGTAGGTGGTGCAAAATGCTAGATTCATATAACATTCCTTTATTTGATACATAGAAGGAATAGTTTTGTTGGAGGAGATATTTATGAGACAACGTTATAAGAAAATAGTAAGTATCCTACTAATCTTTCTATTATTTTTTCAATGGATACCCAGTGCATTTGCTGATTTTACACTAGCAACACCACCAAGTGTAAGCTATAAAGCAGTGGCTTATGGTGATGGTAAATATGTGGCTACTTCTTTGGGGACGAATACTAAGGTTTATTATTCAACAAATGGATCATCATGGACACAATCAACTACTATAACTGCCCCCCAAACGATTAATTCAGTCGTTTATGAAAATAACCAGTTTATAGCAGTTGACAACTCATCTAATTTTTATACGTCATCGGATGGGCAAACATGGACAACAGCTACTTCAGTAGATAGTACTACCCCTCTTCATTCAGTAACATATGGATATAATAAATATGTTACTGTTGGTAATTTAGGTAATATGTATGTATCAAGCAATGGGGTGACATGGCAAAAAAAAACCCCACAGACAAATAATCTTTATGGTGTAATATACGCTAATAATCAATTCGTCGCAGTAGGGCATGGTGGAACGATATTGACATCTGCAGATGGGGAAAATTGGTCAATGCAAACCTCTAATACCACGAATATTTTAAGATCAGTAATTTATGCAAATGGTCAATATGTAGTCGTTGGTCAATCTGGAACGATTCTCACCTCACCTGATGGCATAGCTTGGACAAAGCAAGATAATTTACCGGTAGGTACAACTTCTATCCTCTTAACTAGTGTATCTTATGGAAATGGTTATTATGTAACAGTTGGAGCTTCTGGTAAAGCATATTACTCATCAGACGGAATAAATTGGACTGAACATGCAACTGGTTTAGGTAGCATTCTTTTACAGGGGGTTACTTATGGAAATGGTCAGTTTGTAATAGTCGGTAATAACGGAACCATATTATATGGGAATCCAGATGTACTTACTCAAGTTCCCATAGTTATAACCTTAAATCCAGCGACAAGTGTTACGAGTACAGGTGCAACAGTAGGTGGGAACGTAACTTTTGATGGAGGAGCAGAGATTACAGAACGTGGAATTGTTTATTCGACGAGCACCGAACCAACTACGGAGAATAGTGAGAAAGTAACTGCTATTGGAACAACGGGAGCGTTTAGTGTTGATCTATCAGGTCTTAATCCAAGTAGTACTTATTATTACCGAGCGTACGCGAAAAATTCGGTGGGGACTAGTTATGGTGAAAATGAGATGTTTGAGACACTAACTGTTTTGCCAGAATTGGGAGGCACGGTAAGCATCACAGGAGAGGCTAAGTATGATGGTGTGCTAACCGCGGATATTAGTAGTATCACGTATACACCAACAACGACAGCGGATGTGCCGACCTATCAATGGTATAGAGGGAACACGGTTATTCCAGGAGCGACCTCATTCACATATACGTTGGTAGAGGCCGATATCGGTGAGAAACTCAAGGTTACAGTTACTGCCGATGGAACGCATGCGACAGGAAGTGTAACGAGTGGAGCGACGGCAACTGTGGAAAAAGCGAATGGTCCAAGTGCACCTTCAGCACCAACTGAAGCCAGTAAAACGCCGACAAGTATTACGCTAAATGGAGTAGCAGGTCAAGAATACAGTAGAGATAACGGGACGACCTGGCAGGATAGTCCGATCTTTAGTGGACTCACTCCAGATACGGAATATATGTTTATCACGAGAGTGAGAGAAACTGCGACTCATAAGGCATCACTAGTAAGTGCAGGGGCACCAATCCAAACTCAACCTATAGCGATTCCAGTAATAGGAGGCACGGTAAGTATTGCAGGAGAGACAAAGTATGGAAACGTATTAACCTCGGATATTAGTGGCATCACGTATACACCAATAACGGCATCAGATGTACCAACCTATCAATGGTATAGAGGGAACACGGTTATTCCAGGAGCGACCTCATTCACATATACGTTGGTAGAGGCCGATATCGGTGAGAAACTCAAGGTTACAGTTACTGCCGATGGAACGCATGCGACAGGAAGTGTAACGAGTGGAGCGACGGCAACTGTGGAAAAAGCGAATGGTCCAAGTGCACCTTCAGCACCAACTGAAGCCAGTAAAACGCCGACAAGTATTACGCTAAATGGAGTAGCAGGTCAAGAATACAGTAGAGATAACGGGACGACCTGGCAGGATAGTCCGAACTTTAGTGGACTCACTCCAGATACGGAATATATGTTTATCACGAGAGTGAGAGAAACTGCGACTCATAAGGCATCACTAGTAAGTGCAGGGGCACCAATCCAAACTCAACCTATAGCGATTCCAGTAATAGGAGGCACGGTAAGTATTGCAGGAGAGACAAAGTATGGAAACGTATTAACCTCGGATATTAGTGGCATCACGTATACACCAATAACGGCATCAGATGTACCAACCTATCAATGGTATAGAGGGAACACGGTAATTCCAGGAGCGACCTCATTCACATATACGTTGGTAGAGGCCGATATTGGTGAGAAACTCAAGGTTACAGTTAGTGCCGATGGAACGCATGCGACAGGAAGTGTAACGAGTGGAGCGACGGCAACTGTGGAAAAAGCGAATGGTCCAAGTGCACCGTCAGCACCAACTGAAGCCAGTAAAACAACAACAAGTATTACGCTACATGGAGTAGCAGGTCAAGAATATAGTAAAGATAACGGGACGACCTGGCAGGATAGTCCGATCTTTAGTGAACTTACTCCTAATACTGGGTATATGTTTATCACGAGAGTGAGAGAAACTGCGACTCATAAGGCATCACTAGTAAGTGCAGGGGCACCAATCCAAACTCAACCTGTAGCGATTCCAGTAATAGGAGGCACGGTAAGTATTGCAGGAGAGACAAAGTATGGAAACGTATTAACCTCGGATATTAGTGGCATCACGTATACACCAATAACGGCATCAGATGTACCAACCTATCAATGGTATAGAGGGAACACGGTAATTCCAGGGGCGACCTCGTCCACGTATACATTGGTAGAGGCGGATATTGGTGAGAAACTCAAGGTTACAGTCACTGCCGATGGAACGAATGCGACAGGAAGTATAACGAGTGGTGAAACAGCTTTCGTGGAAAAAGCGGATGGACCAAGTGCTCCGCCAGCCCCAACTGAAGCCAGTAAAACAGCGACAAGTATTACGCTAAATGGGGTAGTAGGTCAAGAATATAGTAAAGATAACGGGGCAACGTGGCAGGATAGTCTAATTTTTAATGGACTAATCCCTGAAACGGAGTATACATTTATCACGAGAGTGAAGGAGACACCCACTCACAAGGCATCACTGGTAAGTAAAGGAACATCGATCCAAACACAAACTCAAACTGTAGCGGTTCCAGAAATGGGAGGTACGATAAGCATCACGGGAGAGACGAAGTATGGAAGCGTGTTAACCGCAGATATTAGTGGGATCACGTATACGCCACCAACGACAGCAGATGCACTAACCTATGAATGGTATCGAGGGAACACGGCCATTTCAGGAGCGAACTCTTCCACATATATGTTGGTTCAAGCAGATATTGGAGAGACGATTAAAGTAAGAGCCAGTGCCGATGGAACAAATGCAACAGGAAGTGTAATGAGTGGGGAAACAACTATTGTGGAAAAAGCGGATGGACCAAGTGCTCCGCCAGCCCCAACTGTAGCCAGTAAAACAGCGACAAATATTACGCTAAATGGGGTAGTAGGTCAAGAATATAGTAGAGATAACGGAACAACGTGGCAGGACAGTCCGATCTTTAGTGAACTAACGCCTGATACAAAGTATACGTTTATCACGAGAGTGAAAGAAACGGCGACGCACAAAGCTTCATTAGTAAGTGAAGGAACCCTAGAGAATACTTCTGTGATTAGTACGTTTACTATCACCTACAACGGCAATACAAACACAGGGGGCACAGCTCCAACAGATAGTGAAACGTATGAGCAAGGAGAAACTGTAACAGTTCTGGGTAATACAGGAAATCTGGTAAAAGTGGGTTACACGTTTGAGGGCTGGAACACGCAAGCAGATGGAAGAGGAATAGATTATGCACCAGCTTCAACTTTCCTAATGGGTAGTGAAAGTATCATATTATATGCAAAATGGAAGCCAGTGACTGTGACTTATACGGTAAGCTTTGATGTAGCGGGGGGAAGTCCTGTCTCTAATCAGACGGTGGTACATGAAGGAAAAGCAAGTCAGCCAACCCCAGCACCAACGAAAGCTGGCCATATATTTGAAGGCTGGTATACGAGTCCTGCCTATACAACACCATATGATTTTAATAGTGCCATTACTAGGCACACAACGATATACGCAAAATGGATACCAATAACGTATACGGTGCGTTTTGATGTCAACGGAGGAAGTGCCGTCTCAAATCAAACGGTAGAGCATGGGAAAAAAGCAAGTCAGCCAGCCCAAGAGCCAACGAAAGCGGGCTATACATTCGGTGGTTGGTATATAAGTAATGCTTATACAACACCATATGATTTTAATAGTGCCATTAACGAGAACACAACAATCTATGCAAAATGGATTCCTGGGATGTATACAGTGAGGTTTGATGTCGACGGCGGTAGTGCTATCTCAGATCAAACGGTAGAATATGGGAAAAAGGCAAGTCAGCCTAAGATTGAGCCAACGAAAGCCGGCTATACATTTGTTGGCTGGTACACAAATAATGCCTACACAACACCATTTAATTTTGATACTGCGATTACAGCTAACACAGTGATCTATGCAAAATGGATTAGTAATGATACAGGTGGCGGTAATACTGATCCTTCACCAAATCCTGATGCAGGTTCAACAACACCTTCAACCAACGTAGAGGAAATTGTGGTAGATGTAGAGTCGGGTGATGGTGACCTCGTCTCTAAAACAACGGTAAAAAGAACAAAAAACACCGACAACACAATCAGGGATGAAGTGTTATTAACACCAGAGAGCGCAACAGAGACGATTAGGAAATTAAAGGAACAAGGAAATGATAAAGCAAGAATCATTATTCCGGATCAACAGGATCAAGTAAATCAAGTTCATGTGTCTATACCAAAAAATGTGGTGACACTTCTACAAAATAGTGCAGTCCATCTTGAGATTGTCACAGATAACGTTAGAATTGAAGTGCCAAAAACTTCGTTGGAAACGTTTAATGATAATCTCTATTTCCGACTTGTTCCTATAAAAGAGCGGGCTAATCAATTGGATATTAAAGAACAAGCTAAAAAGGAAAGGGCTGTACAGCAGTTGGCAGGAAGTACGGTTGTTGAGTTGCTTGGTCGTCCAATGACCATTGAAACAAATATGCAAAGCCGTCCCGTTATATTAACCTTACCTCTACCAACTGATTTAACACGTGAACAGCTTAATCATCTGGCTATTTATATCGAGCATAGTGATGGCACAAAAGAAGTTGTACGTGGGAAAGTTGTAGAATATCAAAAGGGAATAACAGGTTTACAGTTTGAGGTGAATAAGTTCTCCACCTTCTCCATTCTCTACTTACCAGAGAAGGAAGAAGTGAAGGAACCAACTACTGATGGTGTTACACATCTACCTTATATTCAAGGCTATCCAGATGGTACCTTCCGTCCAAATGCTCCTGTTACAAGGGCACAGATGGCAAGTATGTTTGCTCGTCAATTAACAGGTAATGCCATTCCCCAAGCAAAGGCAACCTATACAGATACATTCCAACATGATGCTAAAGATGCAATCGAATTCGCGAAGGAGAAGGGTCTGTTTAAAGGGGTTACAGCAACTAACTTTAATCCAAACGGCTTGATTACACGTGCACAGATGGCTACAGTGGCTGCCCGCTGGATAGAACAGCAATGTGTAGAACGTCCTGATGCAGATTTCTGTCCACCAACCTCACCAAGTGCAGCATTCAAAGATGTGAGCGTCCATCATTGGGCAGTGAAAGCAATTGATACTGTCAATGCAGCGGAGATTATGACAGGAGTAACAGCAGATACATTCAATCCAGATGGTTTTTTAACACGTGCACAAGCAGTGAAGGTATTAAATCGACTGTTTGAACGTCAGGTACTAACAGAAGTCCAAACACCATTATTTACAGATGTGCTAAGACAGCATTGGGCATTTTATGAAATTCAAGAAGCGGCAAAAAAATAAGCTAAAAAGGGTACGACGATTCGTTATGTAATCGCCGTGCCCTTTTTTCATGGTTCAAAAAGGAATTGATACCCCGAACCTCTCACTGTCATAATCTTTGCTTTATGACCATCAACAGATTCTAACTTTTTTCGTAAATTACTAATATGAACCTTCAATGCCTGTGTATGCCCAATACTTTCCTCAGCCCAAATAAGCTTATACAGTACTGATGGGGGAAAGATTTGACCTGGTCGTTGTGCTAGAAAGAAAAAAATTTGAAATTCCTTTGTAGATAAGGCTAATGCTTTGTTACCGATATATACTCTTCCTGAATGTACATGAAATTGAAAACCCTCTATTATACGAGCATCTTCATTTATGTGGTGTGCATCAGCTTTTTCTTGAAATTGCTTTCTTCGCAAGGAAATTCTTTTGATTGTTTTCATTAAACGCTCTTTCTCAATTGGCTTTAAAATATAGTCAACAGCCTGTACATTAAAAGCTTCTATTGCATAATGCTCATAAGCAGTTACAAATACAATGTCCATTAAAAACGGAAAGTCTGCAATCTTACTAGCAAATTCAATACCATTCAATTCAGCCATATCTATATCTAAAAAAAGAATATCTGGTTTGAGTGTAGGGATATTTGCTATAGCTTCTAGTGGATTTAGGAATTTTCCGATAATAGTAACAGCGCTATTATCATGTAACGTAGCTTCTAATAAGTTGATTGCCAAAATTTCATCATCTACTATGATGGCTTTTAACATTTTTTCACCTCTTATCTTCTAAAAAGTAGAATATTATGTAGCACAGCCGTACTTTGTAAATTTTCCGCCACTAATTTTATACATTGCTTGTAGCAATGGAAGGTTGAATAGCAAATCATGTAATTCGGAAAATTCTATAATTTATTGCGAGGTAAAAACGCTATTCGCCGTCCAATAATTGGACAATCCCTACCGCTCTCTTTTTCACCTTTAACTGTTTTAAGTTTATTAGTATTCCTGCACTTTAGTAAATGAGATGCATTTCCCAAATCGTGATGTATTATGAGTGGATAATAAAACATGCCTTTTTACCTATAGTATAGCATGCCAATAGTTAACAAAAAATAGATTAAATCGTGCATCATTATCTAATGATAGAAATTTTAATCTAAGGGTATTTGTGCATTTTGTGTATTTAAAGTGCATATACTTACAATCACTCTGTTTTTTGCTTATAATAAGAAAGTCAGAATTATTTCTGAAAAAGTAGCCACAAAGTGAGCGATTGCGATTGAAAAAATTATTATATGGTATCTTCTTTGTTGTTTTTATAGTCATTTTTTTGTACGTAAACAATCACTGGCTAGTCGTAAGTAAACATACGTTTGAATCAGAGAGTGTGCCTGATAGCTTTGATGGGCTACGCATTGTACAAGTTTCGGATTTACATGATGCCGTCTTTGGTGGCAATCAACAAAAATTGATTACTAAGATAAAGGATACAAAGCCGGATTATATTTTTATCACAGGTGACGTGATCGATAGTAATCGCTATAATTTAAAACAAAGTTTACAGGCAGTAGCAGGACTAGTTGAAATAGCGGATGTTTATTATGTACTAGGAAACCATGAGGTAGCGACGAATAAGGTGAATGAAATTTATGAGGCGCTGTCATCGTTAGGGGTACATATTATGGCCAACGAATCGACCGTGTTAGAGCGCGACGGGGAGCGCTTGGCGATTGTTGGTATTGAGGATCCATTAATGGGTAGAACAACAGAAGATATGCTAGACATTGCAACAGCCTATTTGCCAGACGATATGTTTAAGTTGTTACTAGCGCATAGACCAGAAATGTTTAATACGTATGTAAATTATCACGTTAATTTAGTATTTTCGGGACATGCGCATGGTGGGCAAGTTCGTATTCCTGGGCTTGGAGGACTTGTTGCACCAGGACAGGGGCTTTTCCCAAAATATACAGCTGGTGTCTACGAAGCAGGCGCGACGAAAATGGTAGTTAGTAGAGGCTTGGGTAATAGCTCAGTACCATATCGCATTTTTAATCTACCAGAAATTATTGTGATGGATCTAAAGAAAAAATAAGCACTGCGTAAAATTTACGCAGTGCTTTCAATTTGTTTGCGTTCTATACGTTTAACGAGATAAATACTTATTTCATACAAAATAATCATCGGTATTAATACGAGTAACTGACTTATAAAGTCTGGTGGCGTGATAACAGCGGAGCCTACGCCCATTGCGATATAAGACCAACCTCGTATTTTTTTCATGGATTCAGCAGTCAGTACACCAATGGCAGATAAGAATAGGGCAACAATCGGTAACTCAAATAATAGACCAAGCGGTACTGTAGTCATAATTAAAAAATGCATATATTCATTTGCTGATACCATGACATCGAAATTGGTAGCCCCAATGCTTACTAAGAATGTATAGCTAAGTGGGTTTACGACAAAATAACCAAAAGCGACTCCTACTAAAAATAGAACTAACATGATTGGTGCATAGAGGCCTAAAAATCGACTTTCCTCTTCTTTTAAGCCTGGTTTAATAAAGCTCCATAGAAAGTGGACGAGAAAAGGCATTGCAAGACCAAAAGCTAAAGTAGTTGAAATCGTCATGTAAAATTTAACTACTTCTAGTGGTCCTAAAATAACGAGTGAGTGACCTCGAGTTATGAATGGAAACCAAATATTAATAGTAGAAAAGACAACAATGAAAAATAAAATAAAAACCGTTAACCCTTTGATAATTTGCTTACGTAAATCAGTAAGATGCTCCAATAATGAGGTAACAGGTATAAGGGGCTCATTATACACATGCTCCTCTTCAATTGCTACCTTTGTTGGTATTTCAACTAAAGCCTCCACTGGTTTTGGAGGCTCAGCTTGTGGTTTATCAAGAGGGCTTAAATATTTTCTTTTTCCGTCTTCATATGGATCCATAGGAAACCCTCCTACGAAGCATCAGATTTTTTTTCGACCTTTTTCACGGTATCATCTTCATCATCCATAAGTCCCTTAGTAGACTTTTTAAATTCTGCAAACGTTTTACCAACCGCTCCACCGATTTCTGGTAATTTTTTTGGGCCAAATACAATTAATACAATCACTAAAATAATGATTAATCCAGGTACTCCAATTGCTCCTAGACCTCCCATAATTCTTGCCTCCTTTAGAATGATTTTTTATACTAATGAACCACCTGATTGACTATATTTAATGACTCCCTCAGCACAACGGTAGGCAAGTGCTCCTAATGTACCTGTGGGATTATAACCACTATTGTGTGCAAAGTTGCCTGCACTTACTGCGAAAAGATTATCAACATCCCAGTGTTGTAAGTAATTATTCACAACACCTTGTTCTGGTGTTAAGCTCATCACCGTACCACCAGTATTATGCGTTGTTTGGTAAGGCACGATATTGTAATCGGTAATTTCTGCGTTAGGGACAATTGTTTTTGCACCCATTTCCTTCATAATATCTGCTGCACGTGCAGAGATATATTTATGGAGAGCTCGATCCTGATCAGTAAAATTGTACGTTAACTGAGTTAATGGTAGTCCGTAAGCATCCTTGTAGGTAGGGTCAAGTGATATATAATTTTCCTTATGAGGCATAGATGCTCCTTGCGCACCAATACCGAATGAGCGTGTATAGTAATAAATTGATTGCTTTTTAAATTCTGGTCCCCAAGTAGGCGTATCTGGTGGAGTTGGATTTGAGCCGATTGGTCGGGTACCTGTCTGTGTAAGCGCAATGTTACCTCCGTGAATAAAATCTAAATCACTATGGTCAAAATTATCCCCATTGTAATCGTCTATACACATACCTAACGAACCTGCGCCCATAAATGTATTGTATTGTTCCTCGAAGAATCCAGCGGCACCTGGCAAGATTTGATAGCAATAGTTTCTGCCGAGTGTTCCTTTACCAGTAGTAGGGTCATATCTTTCGCCTATGTCAGAGACCATTAATAGCTTGGCATTATTAAAGACATAACTAGTTAATACAACAGCATTAGCTGGCTGAATGAATTCTTCTCCCGAAACAGTATCGATGTATCTTACACCTGTAGCCTTGTTACCCTGCTTTAAAATTTCAACAACATTGGAATTGAAACGTAAATCAAAATTTCCTGTCTTCAGGGCGGTTGGGACAACCGTAATTTCTGCGGACGACTTTGCACCATATTCGCATCCAAATCGTTCACAAAAACCACAATATTGGCAAGCATTGATTGTTTCGCCATCTGGGTTTTTATAAACCTCTGACACGTTAGCTGAAGGAACCATATAAGGTGTTAGCTTCAGGTTTGTTGCAGCTTTTTCGAATTGTGCAAGCATAGGCGTTTTTTTCATAGGTGGTGTTGGATAGGGATTCGAACGCTTTCCACTAAATTTATTTTTATCATCGCCTGAAATACCAGCAGTTTTTTCAAACTTATCCATATAAGGTTCAAGCTGATCGTATGTTAAACCCCAATCTTGAATCAGATAATCTGGTCCAAGCTTATTTGGTCCATATCGTTTATCTGTTAATGTTTTGATTTGAAAATCATAGGGTAAAAATCGATAAGTCATCCCATTCCAGTGTGTTCCTGATCCACCTAGACCCTCACCAAGCAAGAAGGAGCCAAGCTGACGCATTGGTAATGCCTTCATATTCCGATCATTACGAAAGCTTACTGTTTCTTTGGATAGATTTTGCATTAAATCATATCGAATCGCATAACGGTATTCATCATGGACATTTAAATAATCCTCGGTACCACGCTTTTGACCTCGCTCTAAACCAACTACCTTTAGGCCAGCTTTGGCACATTCAGCAGCAACGATACCGCCTGTCCAACCTACACCAACTGTTACAACATCTACACTCGGTAATGTTTTAGCCATTTTTAATCCCCCCTTAATGGTTGCCTAATGAATTAGGCTCAATTTTTTGGAATTTCGCATCTTCTATTTGTGTAATATAAGCCATTTGATGACCAGGGAAGCCCTTCATACGCCAGCCATCCATATTACGATTTCCTCCATACATAGGGTCAGAATAAGCTCCCTCTAATGTAGCTGCTCGTAATAATGTAAAGAAGAACGCGGAAGTAACCCCAACCATTTCTATGTCACCTTTTTGGAAGGCAGTTAAAATTTCATCCATTTGCTTGCCATCTAAATCGTTAAAGCTTTTCTTATAACGCTTTTGTGCTTCATCCTCCATTTTTTGAATACCCTGCCTAAAAATCTCCGCTCGCGTTAAGCGGCTCTGATAGCCTTGAGTTGGGGCACCCACATCAAATGGACCTTGCATATATTCTTTAGAGTTACTCCCATAATTTCCTGCAAGTTGATGATCGATAAAATAGGGAACATCTAAACCAATAGCACCTGGTCCCAAATCGTCTTCTGGGAAAATACGTTCTGTGGCCTTTGATAAGATACTAAAATCTTTTTCATTTCTGAAAAACATCTTAGCCTTCGGTGAGCCTATGGCCTCGTTTGTTGTTTCATGACCACCATGTTCCAGGGTAGAAGTACCTTTACCATGGATGTTGTAGCCTACTAATCCTCCAATTAAACCACCACCGACTAATGTACCAGCAGCAATACCTGTTGTTTTTAAAAAGTCTCGACGAGAAACATTATTTTTGTCTGAACTCATGGAAATCCTCCCCTCAAAATGTGTTAAACGGATCCTATCTTTAATAATCAGCAAAAAATGTGAATTATAATCAATTTTTGTTGGAAAATGTTTAAATTTCATCCAACAACTTTATATTCTCTGTCTTTTTATAACAAGAAGGATATATGAATTGAAAATTTTGTAGAAAATTGTTAGCACTATAAGGATAGTGATAATGGTATTATTATACATTTATTAATAATATTGGAAAATCTTTGTTGACTTCTACTTTTAGTGACTTTACTCTGAAGTTATGCAAAAATATGTGGTTTGTATAGCTAAAAATGGAAGAAGTGAGAAAAAGAGAAATGTGGTTAAAAGGTATTGGTGGTAAATTAATCGTTGCAATTATAGCTCTTGTATTTGTAACATGCGGCACGCTCGGGCTATCTACTTGGATAAATAGTACAAAAGCTGTGAATGAGCAAGTGGAATCTAATTTGGTTTCAAGAGCAGAGGATGTTTCTCACTACATAGAAGAACACTTCCAATTAACACTAGTGGAAGTGGAAGCAATTGCAGAGCAAGAGGCAGTTCGGAGCATGGACTTTGAGAAGCAGAAAAAGTATCTATCGAAACGACTTGCTAGTAATGAAAATTACTTAGGCTTTGGCATTATCAACGCTGATGGGGTTGCTCATTATCTAGATGATACAACAGCTGAACTAGGGGATCGTGATTACGTAAAAGAAGGCTTTACTGGTAAGTCTGTCATGTCTGAAATTACGATTAGTCGTGTGACAGGTGAACCAGTCATTTTAATCGTTTCTCCAATTGAAACAGTAACAGGTGAAAAAGCTTTATTATTGGCACGTATTGATGGCTATTACCTATCTAAAATAGTAGAAGGCATTAAGGTTGGAGACAGTGGCTACGCATTTATGCTAGACGCTAACGGAACGATTATTGGACATAATAATCACGCGTATGTGAAGGAGCAATACAATCCAATCAAGGAAGCAGACGAAACAGGTCTCAAGACTGGCAGGGCAATGGCTGTTAAAGAAATGCTTGCTAATGATAACGGTTATTTTTCTTTTGAAACGGAAGATGCAGGAATTAATTTAATGGGCTATCATACCCTTGATAATGGTTGGAAAATGGGTGTTATCGCATTAGAAAATGAGATGCTTTCAGGGCTTTCTAAGCTTAAGACAAACTTTATAGTCACTACGATCATTGTTTCGATACTCGGGCTATGCATCTCGTTTGCCATTTCCCGCTCTGTTAGTAGACCACTTCGACATGTACTTCGCATTAGTGAGGGGTTATCAGAAGGAGACTTTACACAGGAGATTCCAGAAAAATATTTGAAACGTATTGATGAAATGGGAACGATGGCACGTGCATTAGATCGAATGATTGATAATATGCGGGAAATGATAGTCAAAGTCAGTCAAGAAGCAACGGCAGTGAATGAAGCTTCGTGTGATTTAATGGGAGATGTAAACGGAGTAACAAAGCATTCAAAACAAATTGCTGGTGCAATAAGTGAAGTAGATCGAGGGGCACAAAGTCAAACTGTGATGGCAGAGGAAAGTGCCTCAGCAATGGAACAAATGGCAATGGGGATACAAAATGTAGCTGAAGTTGCCTCCACAATTGCTTGTAATACAGATTTTATTTCCCAGAAAATTAGTGAAAGCAATCATGCTGTCCAACAATCAATTCGTCGTATGAATGAGATTCAGCAAGGCACAACAGATGAACTAACAATTATTCACAAACTAGAAAAAGAGTCAACGGAAATTAGCTTAATTTCAAAAATGATTACCGATATTTCCGATCAAACGAATTTATTGGCATTAAATGCCTCTATTGAAGCAGCACGGGCAGGAGATGCTGGTAAAGGCTTTGCCGTTGTAGCGGAAGAAGTTCGCAAGCTATCAGAGCAAACAGCAGAATCAGCTACTAAAATTAATGTGCTCATTGAAAGAGTTCAATCTTATACATTAGAAGTAGTAAAAGCAGCGGAATCAGGTGAAGATAATGTTGAGCGTGGTTTAGCTTCCATTGAGGCAGTTGGAGAACGCTTCGAGGAAATGGTTCAAGCAGTAGGAGAAATAGCAGGTCAAATTGAAGAAATGAATGCTTCAGCTGAACAAATGTCTGCCAATACGGAGGAAGTTTCAGCATCTATGGAAGAAATGGCAGCTACTGCACATGCAGCAAGCGATTATGTTCATGAGGTAACAGATGCAACAGCGGAACAGTTGAAGACGGTAGCAGTAATGAACAATCAAACTGAAAAACTATCAGAAATGGCAAAACGTTTATATGAAGCCATTCAAAAATTTAAATATTAAATGAGAGAGGAGCTGTCTATTAATGATAGCTCCTCTATTATGCAATTAAGCGTCTTGCATCGCTGCTAGTAATTCTTCTTTCGAAACGGTGTAATCGCCACCGCCTTGTACCATTTGGTCACTTCCGCCACCCTTACCATTAATAAGAGGCAGTGCCTTTTGAGCAACATCCTTCATGCTTTTTGAAACATTATTACCTCTTGCTGCAACGAATTGTAGCTTGCCTTCATTTTCGGACACAAGTAGAGCTATTACATCTTTCTGTTCCGTAACAATAATACGGGCTATTTTTTGTAGCTCTTGCATTGTTCGCTGATTAAAAGCAGCTGTTACTACACCCTCGTTATTAACAAGTGCCTTTGCTTCATACGTGAGTAATTCCTCTTTCGCAGCAGCAAGTGCTTTTTCTGTATTTTTTTGAGCAGATAGAACTTTTGTGAGTGCTGTGGCAGCTTCAATCTCAGGGACACTTAATTGTCGAGCAACGTCTGCTAATACTTTTTTTCGCATGCCAAGCTCAGTCAATACACGTTGACCACAAACAAAAGAAACGCGCACATTGCCCTTCATTTTTTCGGTACCTAATATTTTGATGGTACTAACTTGTCCTGTAGATGTAGGGTGAGTGCCACCACAACCGTTGTAATCAAAATTAGGGATAATCACAAGTCGAATATCACCCGTCACGGCTACTTCTTTACGAAGGTTATAGTTACCAAGCTCTTGTTCTGTAACCCAGGTAGTTTGAATAGGGCGATTCTCTAAAATAATGTCATTGGCTCTTGCTTCTGCTGCTGCAAGCTGTTGCTCAGAAATCGTTTCTACAGCAAGATCAATTGTTACTTGCTCACTGCCTAGATGAAAGCTTACAGTCTGTGCATTAAAAAGCTCAACAAAAGCAGCTGTTAAAATATGTTGGCCAGCATGCTGCTGCATATGATCAAATCGTCTTGGCCAATTTAATTTTCCATGTACGACGCCATCTAAAGTCGATAGATCACCTTGAATATAGTGACGAATTTCATCATCCACTTTTTCAACATCTATGACCTCCAACGCATTCAATGTACCTGTATCGTGGGGTTGACCTCCACCAGTTGGATAGAAAGCGGTGTTCGATAGTACAACATAATGACGGCCTGATTCATCAGTTCCTTTACCAATAATAGTTGCATCAAACTCTTGTAACATAACGTCTTGATAATATAGTAGCTCTTTCATGAAAAAGCCTCCTTGTATGTAGGGAAATTTAGTTCTAAATTAATTCCATTTCATTGTGGCATAATTACTTACAGGTGTATACGGCTTTTCTAGTTGACCCATGCTGAAATTGATTTAATATAGAAAAGAACAGCTAAAGAAAAAGGAGCAAACATAATGGAAATTACACAATTCTCAATGGAAGAAATTTTAGACCCAACAAATATTATTGAAGGTAAGCGTTATGAATTTATACTGGATGTAGAAATTGATGAAGAGGATGAGCTTTACCACGAAGCTGGTATTGAAATTCGTGTCCTTATTGGTGAAAAAGACGAAGAACCATTCATATTAAATTACTTCATCATGGAAAAGGCTGAAGGTGAATATTTAGACTTTGCATTAGAGGATGATGAACTAGAAGAAATTTTGACATTCTGTAAAGAAGAAATAGCGAAAGCATAGTAAGTAACAGGTAGAGAGTATATATTCTTTACCTGTTTTTTTATTGAATTAAGGATTATGTAAGCTTGATGAAATATACATGTAGTATTGAAGGACTAAACTTAGTTTTAGTGTTCAGAAAATAGGGCAATTTAAAGAGAGAGGTGTTTCTATGTCAACGTATACACAATCCATTTTTATAGCTTTTTTCATAACCATCATGTTATCCTTCGTACTATTTATACCATGGCTTATTTATACGTATCGAAAGTATGGATACTTATCGATGTCCAAAACCATTATCATGTTCTCATTTATTTTTTACTTTTTATCTGCGCTTTGTTTAGTATTATTACCATTTCCATCTACCAGAGATACTTGCTCACTTCAATCCCAAGACACCGTTCATACTAATTTGCGACTTTTTCAATTTGTTGATGATGTTCTAAAGGATAGTGGAGTAGTTTTAACAAATCCATCTACATGGCTTGCTATCACAAAACAGCAGGCATTTTTTCAAGCCTTCTTTAATTTCTTACTACTGATGCCATTCGGCGTTTACTTGCGATATTTTCTTAAAGAAAGAAGGTACTGGAAACGTGCATTTTTAATTAGCTTTTTGCTAACATTGTTTTATGAGGTCACACAAAGAACAGGCATTTATGGCATCTTTAATTGCGCATACCGAATCTTTGATGTAGATGACTTATTACTAAACAGTGTAGGTGCGCTCCTAGGCTTCTTTTTAGCACCAATTGTTTGGGCATTATTCCCCTCTCATGAAGAGGTTGAGGCTAAAGCTGCTGAAATGGAAAAAAATGATATTGTTAAGCCGATTTCTATTTTACTAGCATTGGTCATTGATTTATTTATCGCCCAATTGGTTTGGATGATTATTGGTGTTCTGACAGGGTACAGTGGTACTTTTGAATTCTTAGTGAAAATGGCTCTGTACATTGTACTCTTTGGTTTGATGCCAAGTTTAATGAATGGTGCAACGCTCGGTATGAAGGTGATGCGTTTTACAATGGTCAACAAGAATGGCAATAGTATTGTAAAGCAATCATGGCGTCGCTGTATTGCCATTATCGCTACCTTGTGTTTATCAGATGTCATTTCAACATTAGGTGACATTCAATTAGATATGGATTCACCATTTTATGTTCTGCAAATTGTCATTTCTCTACTTGCCGCAATAGCAGGCTTTGCACTTACAATGATAATAGCCGTTCACGTGGTAAGGGTCATCGTAAGTGGTGGAAAACGACGTTTGTATATCGATCAATATGCAGATTTAATGGCAACAAGGAAAAAATAAGGGGGCTTGTAGAATGAAATACGTCATCATTGGGGGAGATGCTGCAGGTATGTCTGCAGCAATGGAAATCTATCGGAATGTTCCAGGGGCAGAAATAACTACTTTAGAACGTGGTTTTATTTATTCATATGGGCAATGTGGATTGCCTTATGTTGTAGATGGTCGTATTTCATCAACCAAACGTTTAATTGCAAGAGATGTCGAAACTTTTCGAGATAAGTATGGCATTGATGCAAGAGTTGGCTATGAGGTAGAGAATGTAAACATAGAGAAGAAGGTTATTACAGGTACACAAGCAAGTGGTGATAAATTTGAGATTACCTACGATAAACTTCTTATTGCAACGGGGGCTAGTCCAGTCATGCCTGTGAAAAGGGGGATTGAGCTAGAAGGTATCCATACTGTGAAAACAATTCCTCAACTGGAAGATTTGATGGCAGATTTAACATCAGAGATTGAGCAGGTAACCATCATAGGTGGTGGCTATATTGGTTTAGAAATGGCTGAAACCATACATGCCTGTGGGAAAAAGGTAAGGCTTATTCAGCGCGGAAGTCATGTGGCCCGTATTTTAGATGAAGAACTTGCTCAGCATGTTCATGAGGAAGCGAAAAAGAACGGTGTCGAGCTGTTATTAAATACGAGTGTTGAAGCTTTTGAAGGAAATAAACGAGTAGAACGTGTTATTACAGATAACGGCGTTCTAGAGACGGATTTAGTCATTGTTGCTTCAGGCATAAAACCAAATACTCAGTTTTTAAAGGATACTGGAATGGCATTTGCAAAAAATGGAGCGATCATTGTAAATCGCCATTTAGAGACTTCTATTGAAAATATTTATGCAGCTGGCGATTGTGCAACTCACTTTAATATTGTGAAAGAACGTTTAGATTATATACCTTTAGGAACGACTGCCAATAAGCAAGGTCGTTTAGCAGGTCTCAACATGTCAGGCAAATTTGCTCCGTTTAGAGGAATTGTGGGCACATCTATTTTAAAATTTTTCAACTTAACTATTGCTACAACAGGCATTAATGAGCGCGATGCTAAAGAGCTTGGTTTTGACTATGAGGCATTTAAATTATCTGCACGCCATATAGCTGGCTATTATCCAGGTGCACAACGTATGTTTATAAAAGTGGTCGTTCGCAAGCGCGATCAATTGTTATTGGGTGCGCAAATCGTGGGACCAGCGGGAGTCGATAAACGTATCGATGTGTTTGCGACGGCATTATATAGTAAAATGACCTTACCTGATTTGTTAGATTTAGATTTGGCCTATGCACCACCATTCAATGGTGTTTGGGATCCTTTGCAGCAGGTGGCAAGAATGAATGGACGTTTATAATAGGAGGTAGAGAGATGAGCATTTATGATATTAATGTAACTTTAGAAGATGGTACTATCTATAGCCTTGAACGTTATAAAGGAAAGCCGATGCTTATTGTTAATACAGCTTCCAAATGTGGCTTTACACCACAATTTGAAGAATTAGAAGGTCTCTATAAAAAGTATCAGGAGCAAGGTCTGGTTGTACTTGGTTTCCCATCAAATCAATTTAAACAAGAGCTAGCGACAGCTGAAGAAGCTGCCTCCCAATGTCGATTAACATATGGTGTGACATTTCCCATGCATGAGATTGTTAAGGTGAATGGTAAAGAAGCACATCCTATTTTCGATTATCTCACTTCCCACTCCAAAGGATTTTTAGGCAATAGTGTTAAATGGAACTTTACAAAATTCCTTGTAAACCGTAATGGAGAGGTTGTTGGACGATACGCCTCAGCAGATAAGCCAAGTAGCTTTGAGGAAGATATTCAAAAAGTATTAGCTCAATAGATTAGAAAGGTTCATGCACTACTTGTGTATGAATCTTTTTTTTGTCTATAAATTTCAAAAAGCTGAGGATTTAAGGTTGCTGTAAGCTTGCGACAAATTTGCTGTAAGTTTGAGGTCGTATACTAAAGTCAGAAAGAAGAGGTGAGCGTATATGACGCCATTATTAAAGGTACAAAACGTTGGAAAAACTTACGGCAAAGGCGCAAATACTTTTACAGCGCTATCGAATATATCATTTGAAGTAGCAAAGGGAGAGTTTGTTGGTGTAATGGGTCCTTCTGGGGCGGGGAAATCTACGCTTCTTAATGTATTAGCAACGATTGATACGCCAACGACTGGTGAAATTATTATTGAGGATACCAATTTGGCCCGTATGAAGGATGCTGAATTAGCAGATTTTCGTCGTGATAATTTAGGGTTTATCTTCCAGGATTATAACTTGCTCGATTCTTTAACAGTGAGAGAAAATATTGTCTTACCGCTAGCGATTGCGAAGATGCCAACAAAGGCTATTAATGCAAGAGTTGACCGCATTGCTGAATTGTTTGGCATTAGTGAATTATTAAATAAATATCCTTATCAAATTTCAGGTGGGCAAAAGCAGCGTACCGCCTCGTCACGAGCATTAGTGACAGAGCCGAAATTAATTTTTGCTGATGAACCTACAGGTGCACTAGATTCAAAATCTGCAACTGACTTGCTAGAAAGCTTAAGTGATTTAAACCAATCTCAAGCCGCAACAATTATGATGGTTACCCATGATGCCTTTGCAGCTAGCTTCTGCCAGCGCATACTATTTATTCAGGATGGACAGCTTTCTAAGGAAATTCAACGTGGGACTCTAACGAGGAAGCAATTTTTCCAAGAGATCTTGCAGGTGCTGTCTAGCATCGGGGGTGGAGTAAATGACGTTATTTAGTTTAGCGCGTAAAAATATTCAACGCAATTTATCGAATTACTTTTTATATATTGCTTCGATGGTATTTAGTATCGTTATTTACTTTACGTTTGTGACGCTCAAATACAATGATGATCTTTCAGCCTTAAAGCAATCGTCACAACAAATTAAAGGATTGATGAGTGCCTCGTCAGTCGTACTTCTGTTCTTCATTGTTATCTTTATGGCCTATTCCAATTCGTTTTTTATGAAGAAGCGGAAAAAGGAAGTAGCCCTTTACTCTTTACTTGGTGTGCGTAAGCAAAAAATTGGCTTAATGCTCTTCTTTGAAAATTTAGTCATAGGGCTTGTCTCTCTAGTGTTTGGTATCCTTCTAGGTTTCTTTATGTCCCAAGGGTTATTAATGATACTAGTTCGCTTAATGGGCTATGAAGTGGTTGGTAGTCTGACATTTTCAATGGAGGCACTAATTAATACAACGGGCATTTTTACACTATTGTTTTTATTCACATCCTTACAAGGTTACCGTGTGATTTATCAATTCAAGCTAATTGATTTATTCCATGCAGACAAACAGGGAGAGCAAATTCCACGTGCATCATTAGTAGCTGCTTTACTTGGCACTGTATTTATTGCATTTGGTTATTATACAGCTGCCTCTGATATGTTTACGAGTAAAATATGGCGATTCTTTACGGTGTTAGGTACGCCATTAATGGTCATTGGCGTAACAATTGCAGGGACATACCTTCTATTCCATAGTGTGAGTGTCTTTGTGTTAACAGCATTAAAAAAAGCAACATCATGGTCATGGAAGGGCTTAAATTTAATCGGTGTTTCTCAGCTATTGTATCGTATTCGAGCAAATGCTAAATCGTTGTCAATTATTGCAATTTTAAGTGCCACTACGATTACAGCAGGTGGCGGTGTCTTCGGTATGTATTACAATGCAGAAGCTTCTGTACGTCAGATGCTGCCAAACACATTTATGTGGAAAGGCGAGATAGTAGAATTTTCACAAAAGGATGTCTTATATAATGAAGCACTGGCTGTGAAAAATTTACGTGTGGATAATGAATTCTCATTTTTCGAATATACATTACTTAAGGAATCGGACTATAACCGCTTAGCGAAATTACAAGGCAAGGATAAAGAGCTACACATTGCAGATGGCTCTACGGTTTTACTTGATGCAGCCTATGATGAACGATTTTCACATGATTTTACAGGTGAGGACTTTAAGCTACAAAACGGCGACTCCTTTCATGTAGAGAAGATGTACACGGAAAGCGTGTTAAACTTTATAGCAGCTGGAACAGTTCTCGTTGTGAATGATCAAGAATTTAAAGCTACTGATGGCGATGAGATCATGATGCAGGTTGTTGGATTAGACAATGATTTGAAACAACAGGACGTGTCAAAAGACATTTACCAGCAGTTATCTACTGAACAGCAAGAATCATTCTCTAGTGTACCGCAAAGCTATGAGGATAGTTTAGCAACAGTAGGTGCCCTATTGTTTGTGGGAAGCTTCCTAGGATTGGTCTTCCTAGCAGCAACGGGCAGTATTATCTACTTCAAAATTTTAACGGAAGCCGAAGAAGATCAGGCGAAATATGCTATTTTAAATAAAATCGGTGTAAATAGTAAGCAAATCTTAAAGACAGTAGCAGGACAGGTCGCTGTTATCTTTAGTGCGCCACTTATTGTAGGGATTGCACATAGTGCGTTTGCATTACTAGCATTTTCACAGCTATTTAACATGAATATTACAAAACCAGTCATCTTGTGGATGATTGCATATTCAGCTATTTACTTTATTTATTATATCTTTACGGTTCGTTCGTTTTATAAAATAGTGAGACAGGGGAATTAATATGAAAAAAGTATTTTTCGGAATAGGTGCGTTGTTCATCTTATTCGTAGCAGGGTTGATTGTATTGATGACAGTAGATTTTAACCGTTTAAATAAAGATACTTACTATGTTCATATCACGGCTGATGGTGAGGTAGAGGAGTATAAGGCAGATAGTGGTGAAATCTTTAAAATGTATTGGTACGAGCTACCTTCTTACGATAAAAATGGGGGAGAGAAAACATTAAAGTTTTCCGCTCATAAAAATTTACGCCAGGATGCTTATTTAAAGCTTTACGTGAAAAAGGAAACAGAAGTTACTTCATTTGATGAAGTGAAATTCCATGAATTACCTGCTAAAGTACAGGATCAAATGAAATAGCACAAAGTGGGAGTCTCAAAATTATATGAGACTCCTTCTTTTTTACACGTAAGCGCAGTATAACGAAGCGGTAGTGCCAAAATCTAATTGGTTAAATTTGGTTTATTACTTATTGGTATCCCTTTTGTAGATCAATAATAACGCATGTACCTTTTCCTTTTTCCGAGGTGATGGTCACTGTTCCTCCATGGGCCTCAATGATATCTCTAGCAATAGCTGTGCCTAAACCAGTACCAGCAGTATTGTCCGTATTTGTGCCTCGATAATAGCGTTCAAATATATGTTCTAAATCCTCTGGGGCTATCCCCTTGCCATTATCAGAAATTGAAAGAGTATGCTCATCAACAGACACATGGACAGATACATCGGGAGCATTGTGAAGCAGAGCATTGTGTAAAAAGTTCATGATAGCTCTGCGCATAAAATGTTCATCGATTTGATGCAGGCTGTTCTCGTTTGTCGCCTCAAACGTAAGATTAGCCTGTTCATATTGTGGTGTATTTAATGTTTCAATCACTATCTCTCGAATAAAAGGCACCATGTTAACTTCATTTAGTGTAAGTGGAAGCTGTTGATGTCTTAAACGCATCGTTAAATTTAAGTCATCCAGTAGATTTTGCATATGCAATGATTGTTTTTCTATAATTTGTGCGTACTCCATTTGCTCAGTATTGGTTATTTGTGCATCATTCAATAGTTCTGCATAACCTCGTATAGAGGCAAGTGGGGTTTTCATATCGTGGGAGACATTACTAATCCATTCTTCACGCATGATCTCTAGTCTCTTTCGCTCCTGTTCATGAGCTGCCAATTCTCGTGATACTTCATTTAAGTTTTCAAAAACCGGCTTGTAGACACCACCAGGAGCCTTAATAGACGTATGATCATGATTTTTTAAATGGTGAATGCGATCTATCATCGCATAAAGAGGCTTTGTTAATGTACGACCAAAAAGCCACCCTACTAATGTAGCTACTAACAAGTCCGCAATCACGATGAACAGGCCAAATTTTCCTATAAACTGTAAGAGTGATGTGCCAGAAACATGCGTCACAATTCTTGTAACACCGCTTCCTTTAATACCGATTAAATAACTAATGGGATCCTTACTGCCAATATACACCGTAGTATCAGAATCGAATTCTTTATATTTATATACTTGAATTAAGTCGATAGGTGCATAGTGCAATGGTGCTTTATCTGGTGCAAAATGTGAATCAATAACTTGGCCATTTTCATCAAGCAATTGTATCCAAGCATTTCTTTGATGCAATTGTTCGAGTCCTTCTGCACGTATGGAGGTTGCTCCATTTTTTATCTCGATATATTTTTGGAATTCTCGCACAAAGTCTTCCTCTTCGGTGGCAGAAACGCCTTCAGAGTCAGTTGCTAGCCGATAAGTAAGGAGTCCCAGGAAGATAGCTGTATTGACGAAAATAACAATGATGACTATAGAAAGTACGGAAAGGAGAAAGCGAGCGGTTAATTTCCACTTCATTCTTGTGCCTCTTTAGGCATGATAAACTTATAGCCAAGTCCTTTTACAGTTGTGATATATAGAGGATTAGAGGCATCCTGCTCAATTTTTTCACGCAAACGACGAATATGCACCATAACAGTGTTATCAGAACCGAAGAAATCCTCTCCCCATACACGTTCAAACAATGTTTCTTTACTTAAAATTCGATTGGGATTGTGCATAAAGCACGCCATTAATCCAATTTCCTTAGCTGTTAACTCCAATAATACGCCATTTTTATGCACCTCAGTTTCATCGGCATTCAACTGAAATGGTCCAATTTGTAGTGTTTTTTCAACAATATTCGTTACGGTATCTTGTGTTTGATAGCCAGCTCTACGCAATTGAGCCTTCACTCGATAGGCAACTTCTTTAGGACTAAAAGGTTTTGTAATATAATCATCTCCGCCAATGGCTAATCCTAAAATTTTATCAATTTCCTCGTTTTTAGCAGACATAAAGAGTACAGGGACATGGGATACTTCACGGATACGCCTACATAAATCGTAGCCCTCACCATCTGGAAGCATGACATCTAGAAGTATAATATCAGGTGTTGCTTGTTGAAAGCTTGTCCAAGCATCGTGAATGGTGCCAGCTGTATAAATTTGTTTGTAGCCCTCTTTTTGTAAGCTTACTTTAAGAAGATTCGCTAAATCAGCCTCATCATCCACTACTAAAATGGTTGGTTCTTGCACTTGTTCACACGACCTTTCGATTTGGAAGAATCATTACTGACAATCATTATAAATGAAATGTATAGAAAAGAGGAAATGTTGGGTTGCACATCTTAACCAACAGATGATTTTAAGAGAAGCAACATTTTGTATATAAACCGCTCCATAGTGAAACCTTTAGAGATGGTAAAGCGTAAAAAGAGTATGACAAATTAGGAGGAATGACGATGTTTAAAAAAATAGCAGCAGATGCACTTGGACTTTCAGATATTGGAGTGGTTGTACCGCGAGAGGACTATGATAAGACAGATGCAGATGATTTTATCTTACATGAAATTGATGAAAAAATTTATTTTTTAATTAAAACGAAGGCAGATGAGTATTGCTTTACGAATCGTGCCATTATTCATGTAGATGGCGAAAGCGCTATGAGTAAGAAACGATTACTGCGACGCTATGATTATTCAATGTATACTGTTACAGAAGTTTTTCTCGAAACAGCAGGAACAATCGACCTTGATGTCGAAATTAAGTTTACAATCGGCAATTCCCCACTATCCATCGACATTCATAAACGCTTTATAGATGATATTAAAGATTTATATAAAGCACTACATGCCATTAGCTATGAACAAAAGAACAATGCTTATAAGTTAGAAGTAGCAGAAAAAAGTTTACACATTGCTTCTTCTTCACTTGGACGAATTGGCAATGACAACATTTCTCCATCAGCGTCATTCGAGGAAATTACACGCTTTGCAAATACTTGGATGATCGATCATAAAGATAAGTATAAAAAAGAAGACTTCTCACATATTTTTGATTTATATATGAACAATTGATAAAAATAGCTCTCTGCAAGTGTGGAGAGCATTTTTAACATATAACGATATACATAAAAATTATTCTAGGAGCGTGATAGAAAATGACAAACGAATTGCATGTGCTAGAAAAAGAAGAGGTAGAAAGTGATGATTTTATACAGCGACCTCAAGCCGCTGAGACATTGTTCGTAAATGAGTTTATTGATGGTATTTTAGATCCGTCACAAAAGATGTTAGGACCGGTTAAGGATGGTGGAACGATTATTGCCAATACAACACCTGGGTGTTGGGGGCCCATGCTTACACCCACTATTCGTGGAGGACATGAAGTTACGAAGCCCGTGTTTGTAGAAGGGGCAGAGGTGGGTGACGCTATTGTTATAAAAATTAAATCTATTCAGGTCACATCTCTTGCAACTTCATCTGGTCATGATGAGGCAATTGTAGATCGATTCATTGGTGATCCGTTTGTTTCTGTAAAATGCCCAGGCTGTGGGAAGCTTCATCCAAGCACAGTTGTAAAAGGAATAGGGCCACATGCAATTCGATGTTCAACATGTGATACAGAAACCGCACCCTTTAAAATGACAAATGGCTATACGATGGCACTAGATCATAAAGGGCAAATGGGTGTGACTGTTGGACGTGAGGGTGCTAGACGAATTGCACTTGATGCTAGGAACTTCATGAGAACACCTGAAAATTCTGTACAAAATCCTGTTGTTGCACTAGCTCCAAGTGACTTAGTAGGTGTAATGGCGAGAATGCGACCATTTTTAGGTCAGCTTGGTACAACCCCTTCTAAAGCGATGCCAGATTCTCATAATGCTGGTGACTTCGGTTCATTCTTAATTGGAGCACCACATGAATATGCTTTTACCCAAGATGAATTGGATTTACATCGTACCGATGGACATATGGATATCAACCGAGTTCGTGAAGGGGCGACAATAATTTGTCCGGTTAAGGTACCAGGCGGTGGTGTATATATTGGAGATATGCATGCCATGCAAGGGGATGGGGAGATTGCTGGTCATACAACCGATGTAGCGGGTATTGTGCAGCTTCAAGTAAAAGTCTTGAAAAAAGTAGCATTGCAAGGCCCGGTTTTACTACCAAATGTAGAAGATTTACCTTATACAGCAAAGCCCTTTACGAAGGAAGAAAAACGTCGTGCACGTGAGCTAGCGGAGGAATTCGGTGTTAAACAGGTAGAGGATGCATTCCCAGTGTCGGTGGTTGGTTCTGGTAAAACGTTAAACGATGCGACTGATAACGCGATCAGTCGAGCTGCGAAGCTATTTGAGATGAGCGAGCCAGAGGTTTTAAATAGAGCAACAATCACAGGCTCCATTGAAATCGGACGCCATCCAGGGGTTGTTACAGCCACCTTCCAAGTACCTAAATCCGTATTGAAAAAGGTAAGAATATATAAAACTATTAAAAAACAATATGACTAATAGATGATTTCTTGAAAAAGCAAACTTTTAAAAGTTTGCTTTTTGTATGGGTTACAAGTCAGATAAGTAAAGGTTTGACTGAAATTTGAAATTTGGATTGAAATCTATTGTTGTGTTGATATAATAGTTAAAGTTTAACAATGATTAACATGACGTATATAAATAAATGAGTATGGAAGAGAAAAGTTGGTGTCGAATGACAGAAATCATAGGTGCGGAAAACAAAATAGAGAAAAAGAGTAGTATAAAACCTTTTATATTAAAAATGAGAGGAGGAGGTCATGCTCCTTCTCGAACAAATTTCGCAGATGCCTTTACTGGAGCAATAGGTGGATTAATATGCATTTTTGTGTTGCTATGGCTAACTAACATTACCGATTCACCTTGGTTAATGGCATCATTAGGCGGTAGCTGTGTTCTTGTATTTGTCGTCTGGAATGCACCATTGTCACAGCCTCGAAATATAATTGGAGGTCATTTCATTTCAGCCTTTATTGGGTTGACCATGTATTCATTACTAGGCTCCAATATATTGTCTATTAGTCTTGGCGTTGGATTAACTATATTTTTTATGGCCTTTTTAGGTGTCATCCATCCTCCAGCAGGCGCCAATCCTATAATTATTATTTTAGGAGGTTATGGTTGGAGTTATTTACTAACCCCTGTATTCATTGGAGCAGTCATCATTGTATTTTTCGGGTTGCTGATAAATAATTTACGAGAAAAAAGAAAATATCCATTGTTTTGGTAAGGATGATATCCATCTATGAAGTGTGTTCACTTAATAGATGGTTTTTTATTTGTTAACGTTTTCGCTATGCATACCGATATTTTTTTAGCATATGTTAGTTAAGATTTGTTATATTGAAGAAAGAGTGTAAAAAACATGTATTTGAATGGTAGGGGAAGATCTTTGTTGGTAGAAATTGATGGGAGGATCCATTTTTATGCTGTTGGACTGTGATGAGCAATTATTCATGGCTTATAAACAAAAAAGTGAAAAGGGTGCTGAAAATATACTAGCAACATGGCTGGAGGCAGAGTCAAATCTACAAGAAGATCCAAAAATACTTGGTACTTCGCTTTCACCCAAACTATTTTTAGTAAACGAAGAAACGGCTAAGAATATTGCCTTTTCCACAGCACGTAAATATTGGGGTCATGTATCAACAGAAATGCAAATGTATTTTGACAAGTATGGTTTGGATTCAAAATTTGTGAATGAGCGTCTCAGTGCTTTTTTCTATACACAAAAAGGTAAAGATACTTTTTTTGAGCAGCTTTTTGCCCAACATACAATAGACTTAGAACGTTTAATTTGGTTGGTTTTCGGAAAACGAATGCAAATGGCTATGCCAGTTAATGAGCTACAATCAATTATTTTATATAAATTTCAAGATGAATATTTAGTGCATATGATGTATAAAGAGCATGCGTCTTTTTGGCATTGGCTTTTCACAAAAAAAGTTTATTCACTGCTTATCCACAAACCATTAGAGCAATTCACATTTCTTTATGAAATAATGGGACATTTCGAGCAATCTATGAGAGAAAATTGTGAACATGTGGATAACTTTGTGTATAACTATAAGGCAATACTGGATAAGTGTATAACTCATGTGGATAAGCATAATGCTAGCTGTTTGGCAAAGAAACAGTTACGTCTTTATCAAATTGTTACTCATTACTGCTTATCAGAAGGTGATTTTAATAGTGTCAAAGCGTTTATTACCTCATTTGAAGCCGAATGGCGCTACTCAATGTATGCACTATCAGAGAAGGAGAAAGTGTTAATTGCCTATATTTTATTTCATATAGCAAATAGAGAACAGCAGAGTGAAAAGGTTATACATTATGGTGAATATTTATTAGAGGATGAACGAATAAATAATTATGCCATTGAGATACTACTGGAGTATAAAGAACTATTACCAAATCGTAAACCAACACCACCTGCCATTATTAAAAATTATCAGCTAAATTATTTAGAAAATTTATATGCCATTCTACTTGAGCACTATGTAAAAATGGCACGTTATGAGGATGGCTTACTTTTATTAAAAGAGCATGTTTTAGCATCGAATAAAAAAATTAATTCCTCATTAGTACAAAAAAACTTTAGTAGTGAACAACTTATTGCGATTGAGGCATATGTTCAACAGGATATAGCACTTCATGTGAATAACTCTCTACAGCATATTGGCTTGTCTGTGGAAGAGTGGCGACGCAATTATCGTCAACCAGATGCACCATACTATGTTGTAGCACAAAGTGCTTCTCTGCATATGTTAAATATTTTAAGAGTATTGTTTGTCACCGAGCAGTACGAGCTTTTTGAAAAATTAATGGAGATTTATAAAAAATATCTACTAATTGATGATCATTTTGAAAACCTACGTATGTTTATTAGTGCGTATGTATAAAAAAGGTGTCTAATACGTCACAGTATTAGACACCTTTTTTTACTCTAAAACGCCTTTTTCTTTCAAAGCTTCGATTTGTTCAGCATCAAAGCCCAGAGATAATAAAACTTCCTCATTATGCTCTCCTAGCTTAGCGCCAACATGCTTGTATTCAGGCTGCGCACCATCAAATTTAAATGGAGAGGCGATTTGTTTTTGCATAGTCCCATCGCTTTTGGGAATAGTTACAATCATTTCTCGTGCCTTTAGCTGTGGGTGCTCACATGCTTCAGGAAATGTTAGAACTGGCTCTACACAACCTTCAAAATCCTCGTTAAATACTTCAAGCCATTCCTCATATGTCTTGGACAAAAAGGCGTCGTGAACAGCCTCTTTAAAACGAATTTGTGTATAGTAGGAATCATTGAAGGTGTTATCGATTAACTCAGGAATATCGAGTGCTTCACAGAGTAATTTGCGAAATTGAGGCTCTAAACTACCAACAGAGAAAAACCGCCCATCCTTTGTTTTGTAAAAATCATAGTAACTGCCTCCATTTAAAATTTCTTGCTCTGGCTGTGGGACACGTCCACCTCCAATAAATGCAGCTCCATACATAGCATTAAGTGAAAAGACAGCATCTGTCATACTAATATCGATGAACTGTCCTTCTCCAGTTTTTTCACGATGAAGGGCAGCAGCAAGCACGCCAATTGCTGCATGCATAGTCCCTCCAGCTATGTCAGCTAGTTGAACGCCCATGGAAACAGGCTTTTTATCCTTATGGCGGGAATAGTCGAGTATGCCTGCTAAGGATAGATAGTTATTATCATGTCCTGGTCGATTACTATAAGGCCCTGTTTGACCATAGCCAGTAATGGCACAATAAATAACCTTAGGATTTATTTCTTTAAGCGCTTCATAGCCGATGCCAAGTCGCTCCATTACACCGGGTCGAAACCCTTCGATAATAACGTCATACTCCTGTACAAGTGATTTAACAATGTCGATAGCTTCTGGTGATTTTAAATTTAACGTTATGGATTTTTTTGATCGATTTAAATGTTGATGGATGTATGCCTCGTGATCATCGTCATAGGGAGGCATAATTCGCGTTAAATCAACTCGCTTAGAAGATTCAACATGGATGACATCTGCTCCTAAATCAGCAAAAATCATTGTCGCCATTGGTCCTGGTAGTAATGCAGAAAAATCGAGAATTTTTAACCCCTTTAAAATGCCCAAATCTTCCAACCCCTTTTTGTGTAGGCTACACAACCATCTGTATGATGATGGCGAGTAGCGCTTTTCTCATAATCCCCATTGTGTGAAAAGCGTATTCTATATACTGTATTATTACAGTTTATTATATTTTAATGAGTATTATAACAGATTGAATCTTAACTTGCCTATGCTAATTTTTATTATAAAATAAACGCTTCAACTTTTATATGTCAGAATAACAATAAAAGTAAAAAAATTTAGAATTTAGATTTTCTATCAAATTTCAGATAATTAGAGTCAGCTGTTAGAATATTTAATCTAAGTATCTAAAATGTTGGAATTTTGTTTGCTAGATTCTATAGGATACGACCTCTTTTATTGTTACAATCCTAGAGGTGTATTGGATTCTTCTTACCCAATTAATACATGTTACTTTTACCTATAGGAGTCTTTGCTTATAATAGGCACTAATTGTTTAAAGAATCTCTCAAAATATACATATTAAAAAATATAAACAGGAGGGCAGAAATGAAATCGCACCGATTAAAATTAAAGCATCTTATAATGGGCGTAGCGATGGCGGCATTCTTTTTTACAAGCATTGGTAGTGTTTGGGGCGGGTATAGGATGAACATTGATTCCATTAAGGAAAATACGCTAGAAACGAATAGAGTTTATGCTCAAAAATTGGCCTCAACGGCTGATTCCTATCTACATGAGGCTTTTCAAATCTTAGGATATAGTGCGGATCAGATCAGGACGAAAATGGATGATGAACAAGTATTGAATCAGGAAACAGAGCGATTGAGATTGCAAAATCAAATGTTCAATTCTGTGGTTATAACAAATGCAAAGGGACTTGTTTTATCTGTCTCCCCACCCTCTATAGAGATTAAAGGAGAGGTTTTAACATCAATTGGCGCTAAAGAGGCATTAGCCAAAAAGACACCAATTATTTCTAAGCCATATGAGGCGATGACAGGGCGGCTCATCATTTTTATATCGTACCCTATTTTCTCAGAGTCCAATGAATATCTAGGAATGATTGCTGGCACTATTTATTTAAAGGAACCTAATGCCTTTAAAACCTTATTGGGAGAACATTATAGTAAGGATGGTTCTTACGTATATGTAGTTGATTCAGATGGACGAGTTATCTATCATCAAGATCCAAGCCGTATTAATGACGTTGTAACCAAAAATAAAGTGGTTCAGGCTGTTACATCCGGCAAGGATGGTGCTCAACTAGTTGAAAATACAAAAGGTGTGAAAATGCTAGCTGGCTATAGTGCAGTGGCATCGACAGGGTGGGGAGTTGTTGCACAGAAACCTTTAGATGTAGCATTAGCACCTTCATTTGATCGTGTACAGGAGGTCATTATAAAATCTGTTCCTCTTATGATTGTTTCGATCATCATTGTACTTTGGGCTGCAGCACGTATTGCGAATCCTTTACAACAACTAGCATCATTAACAGAAGAAAGTTTAGATAAGAAAAATGTTGAAGGTTTAAAATCTGTAAGTGGATGGTACTTTGAAGCCTATTCTTTGAAGAATGCATTGGTTCGAAGCTTATCGTTTCTACATGGACAGGTCTCTTTTTTTAAGGATCAATCTACTGTTGACCCACTGACGGGTATTACGAACCGACGTACAATGGATTCAATGCTTGCTGAGTGGTTAGCAAATAAGATACCTCATGCCATTATTTTGTTAGATTTAGATCACTTTAAAAGTGTGAATGATACATATGGACATGCAATAGGCGATAAAGTTTTACAATTTTTAGCTAGACAAATGGAATCAGTAGCTCGTGAAGGCGATGTCTGCTGCCGGTACGGTGGCGAGGAATTTGTCATGCTTCTTCCGAATACGACGGCACAGGAAGCAACACTAGTTGCTGAACAACTACGAAAAGCTTTAGCCGATACAGTCAGTCCATGTGGTAGACCAATAACATTATCTGCAGGAATAGCGGTCTATCCAGCGATGGCAAATACAACTGAAGCGCTAATTGAAGCGGCTGATGATGCACTTTACCTAGCGAAACAAGAAGGGCGCAATCAAGTAAAAGTTGCAGTCTCAAAAAAGGATTAAAAAAAATATAATAAAAGAGCTTACAACGCAAATTTTTGGGGTAATGATTAATGCAAACATCATTTGGGCAAGCTATGTATAAGTCATCCGCCACATGACTTTTAAACATGTTCAAATGATATGTAACTCGGGCCACATCTCTTGATCGACTTGACAAGACGTAAGGTTATCCCCCTTTCCCTTATGACACCCAAGTACGACTAGATGCATGCCTATATATCGTCAAAAGCCAAGCGAGCACCGATGCTCCTTGGCTTTTTTTGTTGAGTGCTTTAGTGAAGTTCATTTGATATTTGGTGGGGAATACAAATAGGGTGGAATCCTTATGAAATGCTTGGGAATAATTAGGTTGTTTTAATGAGGAGTGTGGGAGTGATCACAAAAGTGAGGTATCCGCTCAAAGAGGGTGAGGAAGTGATCACAAAAGAGTTGCCCCCGCTCATAAGAAGTCTGAAAGTGATCACAAAAGAGCTGCCTCCGCTCATAAGGAGTGAGGAAGTGATCACAAAAGAGTTGCCCCCGCTCATAAGGAGTAAGAAAGTGATCCATAAAGAGTTGCCCCCGCTCATAAGAAGTGTAAAAGTAATCCCTAGAAATCAATCCTACCTGGGTTACTAAGGGGAATTGAAACTATTTTTCGACAAAGAAATTAGCATAGTCTGAAACTATTATAAGTATTAAGAATTTTACCTGACTATTTTAAACTTATCTATGAAGGTTCACTAGCCTTTGGTCGATATAAAGGATATGAGCAAAATGATATTTGTACGTATCAAAATACATAAGCGAAAGGAAGAGTGGAATGGATAAATCTAAAATCCAAAAAGTAAATAAAGCCTTGATTGCAACAGTATTTGCTTCAAGTGGGATTGCTGTAGTAGTACCACCACCAAAAGCAGCAGCGGCTTCTTCTCCCTTTACGGATATTAACCAGTACACAGATCATTATAACGATATATTAAAATTATATTCACAAGGGGTAATTAAAGGGTTTGCCGACAATACATTTCGTCCAGATGTGAATGTAACACGTGGACAGGCAGCGAAAATGTTGGCAACTGTTTTAAAATTGGATACGAAAAATATCCAAGATCCTTATTTTAAAGACGTACCTAAAGGTAGCGAATATTATAAATATGTCGCTGCATTGCAAAACGCAGGCATCATGTCAGGTTATTCAAACGGAACATTTATGCCAAATGAAGTCATTACTCGAGGCGAACTTGCCAAAATGGTAGTGGTTGGGTTCCATTTAGAGGTATCCCAAAATTATAATAATATTTTTAAGGATGTTAATAGCCAAACAAGTAACGCTCTCTATATTCAAACAGTTATTGACTTAAATATTACCGAGGGTACAACCCCGGTTACTTTCTCACCGTTTGCTCCAGTAACCCGTGGACAGTTTGCTTCGTTTGTTGTAGGTTCACAGGAGAAGAAGAGCAATGAAACATCATTCAAAATTACAAGTGTTGAAGATGATACAGTTTATGTAAATGGTGAATCTTACACAATTCCAGAACATCTTTCTCATATTTTTAACGACTATAATGCACCTGTCTTAAAAGGTGCCTACATTGAGGGTGATCTTTCAGGGAAAGTAATTCGATCCATTTCTAAGCTAACGCTTAATGCAAGTGGAACAAGTTCTCGTTCACTTGATTTCGATGGTAATTACGGATCTTTTGGTGCAACGATTATTGTAAATGGTAACTATATTGAATTCTCTAATATGACATTGACAGGGACAATGTTTGTCAATGAAACAGTTCGCCCACCATTGCATATAGGTGCTGCAAACCATCAACCATTAGCTCTTGGACGTGTAGCAAGTAACAATATCTCATTTATCAATTGGTCGAATCCAGATAACAATAAAGGAGAAGATTCGTCGAGCAACAATTCGAATGATCTTCAAAATTGGACAAAACCAAATACTGATAATGACAAGCCATTTGTCAATTGGTCTAAAGAAAAAGAGGAAATGAAAAATGTTGAAAAGTACCTTGAATTCTATAACAGCAGTGTTTCTCGACTCGTCGTTTCTCAAACGGGTACAAAAATTGAAACAAATACAAAACTACCACGAGTAGACATCATTGGAAATGTGCGAGAGTTTGAAATTCAAGGCAATATTGGTACGTTAAATTTAAATACTGAAACAAAACTCACAATTTATGGTTCAGGAAATATAGATTGGATTAATTACAATAGCTATACAGATCTTGAGCTGTATATTGATGGTCGAATCGGCACATTATTTGTTGATAATGCATATGGCAAGATTGATATTGGAGATTATACGTATATTGATAAAGTTATTTTACCTAAGGACGTGTCACCGAATGATATCTTCGATGACTTCTTAGATGATAAAGATAATGTTGGGGAAATTACTGATCCAGATGGCAAACCAATCGATAAAGACGATAATGAGAACCAAAATCCTGATGATAAAACAAAACCTCTTGTTAGTATTACGGAACTCCAATTACTAAATGGTAGTGAGATACAAGTAGATTTCACTTCAGATGAAGTCGGTACCTACTACTACATTGTGCGTGAAAAGGATGTAGAGGCACCAAATAAAAGTGAAATGGTCAACCGTCTTTCAAACAAGAATGTAGCACATGGAACTGGTGCAGCCATTAAAGGTAAGAATACTATTAAGGTTTCTAATTTAGGTGAGAAAAAAGAATATGTTATCTACATTATGGTAGTAGATGGATCGAAAAATGCATCAGATATTGTATCTCAATCCTTCCAAATGAAAGATGCATCACCACCAGTAGTAAAATCTTTACAAGTTACGCCTTTACATGGTGGAACAAGAGCTGAATTCAAGTTTACTGCAAGTGAACCTGGAGACTATTACTATTATTTACGCCCAAAAACGACAGCACCTGACCCAACAACAGCAGATATTGTTGCCAATCCAACGGGTAAAGGGAAAGCAAAGGCTGGCGCATTACCAATAACAGGAATTTTAACAGGCTTACAGGCTGAAACTGGCTATCAGCTTTATGTAGTGATGAAAGACGAATCAGGCAACTTTTCAGTAGACCCTGCTGTAGCTAAGGATTTTACAACGAAAGAGCTTGATAATATTCATCCGTTTGTCGAAAATAAAATTTTAGAACGAAAAGGGCTTAATCAAGTATATGTTTACTTCAACGAAAGGTTAGATAAAGAAACCGCGCAAGATGTTAAAAACTATGAATTATCCGGTACTGGGATAATTAACGTTACAGGGCAAAAAGTAATTAGTCCCGAAGAGGCTATTTATGAAGAATATGGTTCTGGCAAATCAAGAGTATTATTAAAAGTTCCTTCATTAAGCGGGTTTATTAATCATGATACTTTAACTGTAACAGTATTACCTGGAGTTAAAGATTTGGCATTTAATGATTTTGAAAATATAAGTACGGTTCCTTCTGGAGCTATTCCGAATAATTATGCAGAATATATGCACTCAGATATAGATACTCCAAAATTAAAAATTGAAAAGGTAATGAAAAATGCTGAAAAAACTAAGATTGAAGTAGAGTTTTCAACAGATAAAGCGGGAACTTTCTACTATATGATTATGCCTCAAAATACAGATATGGATGCTCTAAATATAGACTCCCGTGATTTTATAGATGAGTTCACATCAAAACCAAGTGGCAAATTTGACAATAATAGTGGTGCGAAAATTTATTTATTCAAGGAAGGTGAAAAGATAGCCAATAGAGGCAACACTAAGTTTGATATTGTATTATCAGATTTGGCAGTTGATCCATTTACAAGTTATTCTGTATATATGGTAGTAAAGGATCGTTCCGGAAATTTATCTATCATTGAAGATGCCCTAATTGCTGATGATAGTAAGCCTCCACTAATTGGAGATATTCAAGTAACACCAAAAGGAGAGAAACCAGGAAAACCTGGAGAAGAGACTGCTAATTTAACATTTAACTCTGATGAAAAAGGTAATATATATTATGCTGCAATACCAAAATATAAGAAAAATCCTGTTAGCGGTGTGCTTGAACTGAATCCAGATATATATGATAATAGTGGCAATATAAAACCATTACCTGGAACAACTGATTCATCGAAAGATAATGCTACACGGAAAGCTGCCTTCTTAAGTGCTGCAACAGGCTATAAACATGCGTCATTAGATGCGGGTAATAATAAACTTTCAATTGATGGATTAATACCACATGAAGAATATGTATTATACATTGGGGTGGAAGACACACCTGGGAACTTCACAGTGCAGCAAAGGGTAGGTACTACGCAAGAATATGGTGATGTTATGATGAAACCATTCTATGCGGACGGGACAGCACCAAAGATAGATCCTATTATCAAGAAAATTACAGAGTATGAGTACGAGGAAATACCTCAATTATTGAGTTCAAAAGTTGAATATGAGTTTAATAAAACTTTTGTTATAACATTTTCAGAAGCTATATCAATATCAGATTCTAGCTTAGATATACCTGTACAAAATAAAGAAGCAGAGACATTAGCAACTCTAAAAAATGTGCTACAAGATATAGCAGGTACAACTATCAAAAATATAAAATGGCAAGATTTAACAGATGTTCCTACATGGAAAGAACGGAAATTAATAATTACATTTGATGATAAAGTAACTTCCGATATAACAGTTGATATGAATTCAAATCAATTGAAAAATATCACTGATTTAGGCAAAATATCGTTTAGTGGTGACACATCTATAGGAAAGTACAAAGTAGATAAATCACCTAACGATGTAAATATTTTAAATGAAGCAGTTCTTGAGGATCAGAAAATCATTGGAGATACAGCTAGATCCACAAAACTAACAATTCTAGCTAATCTAAAAGCTGATTCGAATTGGAAGCAAAGGTTCTACTATGCTACATCTAATAATCCTTTAGTAATGGATCAGGAAACTGTACACAGAATAATTAAATCTGTTGAAACAAAAAAACTCCAAGATAATATGGGATCTATAATTTTAGTGGGAGCAGATAATGTAGTAGGTAATGAAGGTAACAGCTTTGAGCGAACTTTTAATGCTGCACAATCACCAAGTAGTGGAAATACAAATGTGTTTATGGAAGGGCAGTATTTCTACTTATTTACACTAGATCAATATGGTAATGTAATTTGGGCACAAGACTCAAAAGACGAGAATAAAAAATATAAAGTTATTAAACGACAAACTAATTAATAATTGAAAAATGACAATAAAAACCGACCTTAGTTCCAATAAAGTGGACTTACCCCTGTCAAGTAGACAGCTTTAAAAAAGACTAAGCAGCCATCTGGTGTCGATATTCTATCGGTGCCAGGTGGTTGAGTCGTTTTTGGAAGCGTTGGAAGTTATAAAAGTAGATGTATTGCTCAACGGCTTGCCTCACTGCTTCTTCCGTATTATCGTGTAAAAGATACAAACACTCGCTTTTAAAGTGCGAGAAGAACGACTCGATACAAGCGTTATCATGGCAGTTTCCTTTGCGAGAATGACTGCCAATCATGCCAAGTTTTCTTACGGTCTGATGATACTTAATCGATGTGTATTGGAAGCCCTGATCCGAATGGATGATGCTTCGGTACACCTTTCTTTTTGCCGTCAATTCCTGTAGTGTGTCCATGACTAATTCTAAATCGTTACGCTCACTAATTTTCCAGGCGACAATTTCGTTGTTATATAAATCTTGTACAGCTGATAGGTAGAGAAAACCATTTTTCGTCGGTAAATATGTAATATCTGTCACGAGCACCTCATTTTCTACACGCTCCTTAAAATTACGCGCCAGCACATTATCAAATACACGTGATAGTCGATTTCCCCATATACGATGCTTTTTACGGATAATCGATTGAATACCCAACTCACTCATTAATCGATAGACCTTCTTATGATTCACATGAAATCCTTTGTCTCGTAAAGCGATTTTCATACGAGGATAACCATACATTTTATGCGTTTGATGAATCGCTAAAATATGCTCCTTTAAAAGGATATCATCACGTTTACGTAACGATACCTTGCCATTTTTAAGCCATCTATAATAACCTGAACGTTCATCTTTCGCCATTTCAGTGAGCCATGTAATCGAATACCGATCTTTCATTTCTTCGATAATATGATAACGGTCTGGATAAGTGGGCATTCCTCCATTTACAGATTTGGATACTGCTTTTTTAAGTATTCTACCTGTGCCTTATAGTAATCACGTTCTTCTTCTACAGTTTTAAAGTGGGTACGTTTTCCTTTTAACGGATTCTTCACACCTTTCGCTCCAGAACCCGTAGATGGAAGGCGATTAAAGGCTTCAATTGATCCAACTTCTTTAAATTTTTTCACCCAGGCCTTCACTTGTGAAACATTGCGAATTTCATATCGATCCGCAATCTTTTGCATACTTTCATTGCTCGTTAAATAGGCTTGTACAATTTCTAACTTCAATTCATTTGAATACGTATTATTTTTTCGCGACATAGAGAAAATCCCCTTTAAGTAAAATGTTTATCTACAGCGTACTGTAGGTTTTTTAACATTGTCTACTTAAAGGGGATAATATCAAAGGACGGTTTTTATTTTATAGTAAATTACTGATTAGAGATTATAAATAGAATGCTTTCTATTCAATTTATACTCAACATCTTTTAATATATTTCATTTGTAATCTCTAAAATATAAGGAGATAAAACCTCTCCACCCAAAAAGGAGGACAATCTCATGAACATAGAAGACCACCTTTTACTCTGGAATCACGCTTCTATCAAGGTATTAGATGTACGTCATAGGATACTCAGTATAGGGGAAACATTGCAGCCATAAAAATCTTTTACGCGATCTTCCCAAGCGTAATTTGTAATCCAAGAGAAGCCAGCACCTACTGTTTTGATTTTCAATGCAAGTATATCACCGTATCCTTCTCCATGATAAACCACCCTCTCAGGATCTACAGGAATTTCAACCTCATGACCTAAATAATCCTTATAAACACGAGTTGTTGATTCTGATGTTGTTTTCTCTTCTTTTTTTGTCTCTTCATTGGTAGAACTACAAGCAGCTAGTATGATACTAACCAGTAATAATAGGCTACAGATGAGCATATATCGCTTAAATTTTTTCATGTCTTTTCCTCCGCAAATGATAATCATTATCGATATAGGCTAGCATAAATTAGTCCTTGGCCTAGGACAATGGACAAAATGAAAAAGAGCCATTAAGGTTTATCCAAAAATCTAACTGCAACTTTAAAATAAAATTCGTTTTACCGTATAAGTATCCTTCCATTGGTGGAGAATGGACCTTTCATAGGACTAAGATTCGATTAATGAAAGGGGTTTAAAGATGAAAAATTATTGGGTGTTTGTCATAACAGGAATGCTATTAATTGTTACAACTACGGGTTTTGGTCGTATGGCATTATGGCGTTATATTGCCGTTTATGCAGGAGGGATTGAGTCTCACAACCATTCAATCTGGTTACTTAGGAACAATGCTGTTTTTAGGTTATGTACTAACAGTAGGTCTTTCTGGAGCTTTACAACACACATTGGTGCAAAAAATGTTCTGTTAGTAGGGGGAGCCTGTGTCATTTTAGGGTTAATAGGATTGGTGTTTGTTGCAAATTTCTGGTGGGCTGCCATCACACTGTTCCTTGCAGTGTTGGGAGTGCCCCTAAGAAACGAGGTCGGTCATGGGACTGTTAATGAGTGGAGCTGGGATAGGGATGCTTTTTGTTAGTGTTTTGTGCAATAACAACCCAGTTCTATACAGAAGGAAACCATGCATGAAAAAACAACAACATGGCGTAACAAGCAGCTAATATCATAGCAGGTATTTACTTCTTAGTAGGGATTGTCTTAATCTATGCCAAATAAGCTGTATGATAATACTTGAATTATCTAATGGGCTAGCAGGCTCCATATATACTATTGCGAGGTTTATATCTAGTAGAGGTGCACCGTTTTGGGAGATGCTAGCAGAAGATATAATTGGTGTGAATAAGGCATTAACAACAGCCTTACTATTAGCGACTGTTGGCGATATACTGCCAATCATGCAAGAGACCATGAGTGGATATATATTATCTACTATTCTTTGGGGTTCTTCACTCGGTGGTGTTCTAGTATTGACTTTCAAACTAATTCTAAATTGAACGGAGAAAAGATAGCACTAAAGAAACCAACATCGTTTCTCATTGGTATTTCTTTAGTGCTTTATATTTTAATTGTTTAGGATTTGGAATGTGTCAGATGTAGTTGTTTGGATAATATGACGATTTCCACTGATGATGAAATCGGCAGGTACTCGCTTACCCACATCGTTTGAGCGAACGATGGATGAATTTGCAGATAAACCTTCAATTATGATTTCCATATTGGCATCAAAGGTTACTGGTTTTTTATTCAATGTAGCTTGAAGTGTAATTCGGTTTGCCTTTTTTGTAACTTGAATATCCATTACCCCTTCATCTTCATTGACAAGTGTATAAAGTGGTGGAATGATGATGGTCATTTTGTCTTTTGTTGTTAGAATATAACGTTCCGTGTCAATTTCTGATGTGGCTACATTTATTTTGGCTCTATAAGTATTTTTATTTTTTGTCATTGCAGTTGTTTTCCCAGGAATAGCTGCTGTATCTGATAAATCAGGTTTTTTAGGTATGTTATCTTTTGTAGGAAGTGTGTGTTTTCCTTGTACAAAATCCACTAAAGTCCAAACGTTTGGCACAAGCTGCTGTTGGACAGGTGTTAATGCTTCAAAAGATGTTTTGACTGCCTGCACATCCTGAGCTGTAGACGTTTTTGGTGATAAAGCTGCAATTGCGTTTTCCACTTCTTTAGCTGCCGCTTTATCCTTCACAACAAGCTGTTCAGCATCAAGTAACAACTGTTCAATACCTACAGGTAAAGAAGCATTAGAAAACTTACGCAGTATATTAAGCTCTGCGCGGGCATCGGCTACATCTTTATGGAATGAGAGACGAGATGAATTAATCAATTGAATTTTATTGACTACCTTTTCAACAGATGTATTTGGTGCAATATAGGAAGTTAATATTTTTTGCGCAGATGCGCTTACAAAGGTTTTTTGTGCTGCATTCAAGGTATTATACCAATCTCTTGTTTCAATAACATTTTGATAATAATTAGCGGATGTAGAATCCACAGAATTTAATTTCTCTTCAATTTGTGCTGCAAGCTTTCGATAAGCAATTCTTGTCTGCTGATGTGATGACAATGTGGAATAGTTCGTGACATACTGTTTTTCTGTTCCCGTTAAAGCATTATAAGCCTTTAAAGCGGCCTCTAAATTTGTTTGGAAGGTAGCTGTTGTATTGTTAATATTGTTAATTAGTTGTACAACATTCGCCACATTAGCATTGTAGTTAGCAAGTATGTAGGCTGGCTTTGATATCTCAGTAGCCGATGCTGGCGTGCTGTAAAGAAGGGAGGGAACGGCCACTAAAGACAGTAATACTAATTTTTTTTTGTTTTTCATCTTGGAGAAGCCTCCTATTTTAATAGTTAATGTATATAGAACTGTAACCCAACTAATATTTGGTAGTATATTAATTCTATCATAGCCTAGGATTTTTTTATGCCCTTTTTGGGTGAATAGGTATAGTGGTTATAAAATTTATAGTAGAATGGCATAATTTTAGGAATCATATTGATAAAGATAATAGAATTATAGTGAGAAAACAGGTGATGTGAGGTTAATACATTGCCTGTTTTTTTATATTGTAGAGGCATTTTATCTTGTGTATATGGTTTAACACCTTCTGAAGCAAGGAGTAGGTTAGGGTATAGTTCCCATTCCTTTTGTAGCTTAATTTTAAAATCATGGTTAGTATCAAGTCCTCTTAAATCAATAGCCCCTTGTGTAGCAGCTACTCCTTTTGCAGTATTGGTGAAATCCATCCAAATAAAACGTAGAAGTGTAAGAAAGCAAAAAAACAATCCGGCAACGAGAATTACGGTAATTTTTTTAGAGAAAATTTTCTTTTTTATCATAAACAATAAATTTCGACAAATAGGCTCTATTCTCCTTCAATAGTAACAGTTCCCTATCAATTCTTTCAAAAAATGAACGATAATAATACAAGGAATAGTTTTTAAGGAGGGGAATAGATGAGAATCGTGCTAGTGGATGATGAATATTTACCATTAACGAGACTAAAAACCTTGCTTGAAAAAAGTAATGTCTCGGGGATTGAAATAGTTGGAGAATACACAAATTCTTTCGAATTACTTAAAGATATAGAGATCCTACAACCAAATGTTGTATTTTTAGATATTGTCATGCCTGATATGGACGGTTTAGCATTGGGTGAAAAAATTCAAGAAATAGTACCTAATGTTGAGATTGTGTTTACTACAGGTTTTGATCAGTATGCTATTGATGCATTTAATCTACATGCTATCGACTATCTATTAAAACCTGTACAAATTTCACGTTTAGAAAAAACTTTAGAACGGCTAGACCAAATCAATAACAAAGTAAAAGAAATTAAACCTAGACTAACAGTAATAAAGCTTTTTGGTGGCCTTCATGTTGTTTTACCAGATGGTCGGACACAACCAATTAAATGGCGAACTTCCAAAGCTAAAGAACTATTTGCTTACATGCTAGAGCATAAAAATGAAATGATTTTCCGTGATACGATTCTAGAGTTATTTTGGCCAGAGTCTGATATTGATAAAGCATCAAAACAACTGTATACCGCCATTTATACAATAAGGAAAACATTAAAAAACTATGGGGTGGAGGGCGTGAAAATTTCAAGTCCTTTGCTAAGTTCTGGCTACAAACTAGTAGTTGAAAATATTGTGGTGGATGTAGAACAATGGCTATCTCGTTTAAAATTGTTACCTCCAATACAACAGACAACAGTCGATGAACATGAACAAGTATTCCAGATGTATACAGGTGATTATTTAGGAGATTGTGATTATTTATGGGCGGAAAGTGAAAGAGAACGTTTGAGAAGACTATGGTTGCACCATGCTCAGCAACTAAGCGAGTTTTACATAAAAAATGAAAGTTACATTGCTGCCGTAAAAGTGCAGGAAAAAGTGCAAGCATTATTCGCTGATGCAGAGGATAACTATTTTACTTTAATGAAGCTTTACGATCTACTGAATAATACAGCCGCGGTTGAGGAGCAATACTGGCTGTTAAAAAAGACGCTTCAAGAGCATTTGGCAGTGGAACCAAGTGAGGAGATTGAGGATTGGTATAGAAGCTGGAAACAGATAAATATCATGTCTTAAATAGATGCCTTTAATTAGTCAAAATTTTTAAGGACTCTGCATAAAGCAGAGTCCTCAGACTGTAGACAAAGTCGATTTTTTCGACTTTGTCTATTATTTTTAAATTAAACGGCTATAAGTACAATTTTTTCAGATTTTCCAAACCCTTTATTTTCTAGGATTCAGAAAAATATTTGAACATAGAAAACTAAAGTTAAATGCCGACTTATGATAACTTTTTGTTACGAATTTAGTTTGTCGACACTCTGAGGACTCTGCATAAAGCAGAGTCCTTCTTTTAGTGTAATAAACCATCACGTTTAGCAGAGTTGTAATAGCTCAATGCGCTGTTTAAATTATTATAAGCACTTACGACTTCAAGCTGAGTTGCGTAATAATTGTTTACAATAGATTTAGCTTGTTCAATATAGTTATTTAGATAGATCCAATCATTTTGGGAAGTCCATTTTGAGTAATAAGGTACATCACTGCCATCTCCATTGTACGATATTGAAACAAGGTCATTATAGGCTGAAGTGATAAGGGACTCTAAATAAGATTTTTCGACATTATAACCACCATTTGTGCCATACTTATAAGCATTTTTATAAGTTCGTATAGCATTGTTTAAATTATTGATCGCGTTGGCAATATCGGTTTGAGTCGCATAATAATTATTGACAATTAACTGTGCAGACGAAACAGCAGCTTCGATTGCGTTTCTTTCCGTCTGAGTAGTCCAAGGCGAATTATAAGGTACATTTGATCCGTCCCAAGAAACCGTAACATATTGAACAGAATTAATTAAAGACTGTAGTGAAGCTTTATCGCCATAACCATATTTTGTACCACTCTTTTGAGCAGCTTGGTAGACTGCTAGTGCATTTTTGTACTGATTGATGGCATTTTTCACCTGTTCTTGTGAGGCATTTGAATTATTTGCTACAGCCTTCGCACTTGCTACAGCAGAATCAAACACTGTGCGGTCTGCTTGTGTCGTCCATTTGTCCGTATTTAAAATATCATAGCCGTTTACAGATACTTGTACATATGGTGGGGATGCGATAAGTGTATTAAGTTCCTTTTTATCAATAACAGGTAGTGTCACGGAGACATTTTTATTGTCTACTTGTACATTGTTTACCAGATGTCCTGAATCTAAAGCTACTTTAGTACCGCCCTTTACAACGATTTGCTCTATTTTACCCTCACCATAAAGATTGAAATCTTTCGCAACATCAATTGTAAGCTTTTCTATATTAGACATAGCTTCAAAAGATGTAACTTTACCTACTACATCTACTTTGGAAAGAGTTTGGTCAGAAGATATATTGACTTTAGTACGTTCCAAATTGATGTTTGATGATTTCATATCGATTAAAGTAACGTATAGCCAACTTACATTTTTCGTTACAATTGGTTTTAATGTAATTGTTTCATCTACTACTACATCATCAAGTGTAAGGGCTTTTTTTACTCTGTTTGTAATGAAAAGCTGACCATCCACACTAACATCTTGAATCTTTAGATAGTCTGCATTTACAGTAAGATCTCCAGAGATTTGTGCATCACCTCCATCAAAATAGACAGATTTTTTGCTTGTACCTGCTTTGTTTAATATTAATGAGGTAACGTCCGTAATTTGACCATTTTTCACTACAATGGTAGCCCGGGCATTTGTTAATGCAGTTTTATTTGAAGTATCAAATAGGGGCTTTAATGCCGATTGAACTCTAAATGTACCATTAGATGTTATCACAGTATCTTTTGTTATGTTTTTGATCGTTACGGATTCACCAATCACCTTTTTTGCTGCTGCTACCTGTGTCTCATATAAATTTGATTGAATTTGAGATGATGCGGCATTCGCAGTAGACATTGGTAATACTAGTGTCGCTGTAATAGCCGTGGCCATTAATGTTGATAGCGCTTTATTTTTCATGTGAGTCACTCCAATCATTCTATTTAATAGTTAATATATCATATTCTTCTATAATTTAGAATTCGAAGAGAATGTTTTACTATTAATCTCAATTCAAATAAGTCATTAGTCCTTTGTATTGAAAAATGATGATTGGCAATGTATCGGTATTTTTCTCTATAATTTTGTAAGTTTTCTACTTTATTTGCTAAATAATTTATTGTGATACAATCATCCATCCATTATTATTAGTATAAAAGTGGGGGTGTTAGTAATGAAAAAATCAAGAGGAATTGCCTTAAAACTTTCTTCCCTTATAATAGGATTATTTCTCATTTTATTTTTATCCTATACTGTCATAACGGGGATTATTATAAAAAAGCAAAGTGTTGAAGACGCAGAGCATGGAACATTGCAAACAGCTGAATCCTCTGCAGCTATTATGAGTGAACGCTTTAAGAAAGCCAATACGACATTACAAACAACAAAGCGTATCATAGAAAGCATGGAGAAGAATAATACGTTGTCTACCAAAGGTGTTATAGACATAATGGAAAATAATTTAGCTAACAATAATGACATTCTTGGGGTAGGAGCAATCTTTGAGCAGAATTCTATTATTCTTGAACCAACTGAGGCTGCTTTAATAGATACTAACAAGCGTTTTATACCTTATTTAAGTAAGAACGGAAATGATATCACGACTGCTCAAATCGAAGGTATTGATGATAAGAGTGTTTCTGAGTGGTATTGGGTACCAAAAGAAGACAGACGTGCAGTTTTGACGGAGCCCTATGATTATAATGTAAATGGGCAATCTGTATTAATGACAACGATTTCGGTGCCATTAATCAATGCTTCTGGAGCATTTTTCGGTGTATTGACAGCGGATGTATCAATAGACTTTTTAAATGATTTAACAAAATCGAACGCCCCAGCAGGCGGTTACGCAGCAATTATTACGAATAAAGGTGTGCTAACAGCTAACAGTTTTGGTGAAGAGCTTGTTGGGCGCAATATGCAAGAGGATCCTACTTGGACAAGTATTAGTAAGACAATGGAAAATGGTGAACTAACAAGTATGTACGCTGATTCTAATCAGCTGAAGGAAAAGGCATATAATGTTTTTGCTCCAATGATTTTAGAGGGCATTGACGAAACTTGGACTGTTCAAGTCGTGTTAGCTGAATCAAAGATCCTAGAGACATATAATCATGTATTTGTATTTACGATTATTGCTTCTATTATTATGGTCATTTTGATGACAGTTGCAAGTGTGTTATTCATCTTTAAACAGTTAAAGCCACTTAAATTTTTACGTACATCGATTGAAACGGCAGCCGAAGGGGATTTAACACAAAAGGTAGAGGAGAAATATATTAAGCCTGATGAAATTGGAGCAGTGGCTGTGGCCTATAATAATATGTTGGATAAAACCAATAGTGCAATTCAAACCGTTCTAAATTCTACGAGGTTATTGAACCAATCTTCTAATCAGGTAAATGAGGCATTTAATGAGGTAGTTGCTTCTAGTCAGGAGGTTTCGGTAGCTATCAACGAAATTGCACAGGGAGCTTCGAAGCAATCAGAGGATACAGAAGAAACAAATTATCGGATGATGGATTTATCTGATCAGATTGATGCCATTACGTCCCTTTCCAATGAAATGGATGAGCTATCTCATAAAACAGGTGTAACAACGGAAAAAGGATTGCATGAGGTTGAAAGTTTAAGAGTGCGTAATATGGAGACAAATGAGATGAATGGGCGTATCCAGCAGCAAATAGAATCATTAGCTTCTAATATTGCCAATATTAATCAGATCATTGCTTCGATCCAAAGCATTACCGAGCAGACTAATCTGCTAGCTTTAAATGCAAGTATTGAGGCAGCACGTGCTGGTGAACATGGTAAAGGATTTGCTGTAGTAGCAGAGGAAGTTAGAAAGCTAGCAGAACAATCTAAGAATGAAACAGAAATTATTAAGAGTACGGTAGAAAGCATTCTTGAAAATTCTCAGCAAACGGTTGCTGTTATTGCATCTAATGCAGATTTAATGCAATCACAAAATGAGTCAGTACAAAGCACGCAACTAGCATTTAAAGATAGCAGTGACTTGTCAGGTTCAATTGCCAATTCTATTAGTGAATTAATGAATAAATTATCTAGTATGTTAGAGCATAAAAATCAGGCAATCATGGCTATCCAAAGCATTTCGGCTATTTCAGAGCAAACAGCAGCCTCTGCGGAACAAGTAAGTGCTTCCGCAATGGATCAACAAGCAGAATTACAAAAAGTAGCAGAGTCTATTCAAAATATGAACGATATTTCAAACGAGCTACAAGAGGTTGTAAATCGATTTAAGCTTGCTTAAAGGGAAAGGCTGCCTTCGTTATAGAGGCAGTCTTCTTTTATTGTGAAAGTCAGAGAAATTGACCTAGAAGGAATTCGACACTACTATTAACACTGGAAGGGGGACATTGATATGATGTATCTCGGAATGATTTTCTTTCAAATTGTTGTACCTATTTTAGTGTTACTTGTAATAGGCGCTATACTACAAAAGAAATTTCGCTTTAATTTAAAAGCATTATCTCAGCTTATTACATATTGCTTTATGCCAGCAGCTGTTTTTGTAAATTTATATGAAACACATGTGGAATTATCTGTACTGGGAGAGGTCGGATTATTTATTGTACTCTTTATCGGTAGTCAAATGATACTCAGTCACTTTATGGCAAAAGGGTTAGGTTTAGCTAGAACAGAGGCAGCTGTCTTTAAAAATAGTGTTGTGCTCATTAACTCGGGTAATTACGGTATTCCAGTGGCTCAAATGATATTTGCCACGCAACCTATTGGAGTAGCCATTCAGGTCATGCTCGTAATCTTTCAAAATATGACTACGTATACATATGGTTTATACAATTTAATTTCTTCTACAAAGTCAGGTATGACAATCATCAAGGATTTCTTTAAAATGCCTATTATTCATGCGCTGATTATAGGTGTCGCTATGAATTATTTTGATATCGGTATTCCACAGTTTATCAAAATACCAGTAGAACATGTGGCAGATGGATTTATTGCTGTGGCTCTAATTACTTTAGGTGCGCAATTATCACAACTAGAGATGAAATCAATGTTTAATAAAACCGTCTTTATCAGCTGTTTTACGCGACTAATTATTGGACCATCTGTGGCATTGGCCATTATTTATATATTGGGATTAGATGGAGTCGTCGCACAATCACTCTTTATAGCTAGTGCCTTTCCAACATCCCGCAATAGTTCTAGTCTAGCATTGGAATATGATGTAGATTCAGCAACAGCCGCGCAAGCTGTTTTATTTTCAACCATTGTAAGCTGTATAACTGTAACCATTGTGATCTATTTTGCAGAAGTATTATTTACCTAGTAAGATAAAAAATAACTTCCATCTCTTAGTATTATCTGCTACACTAGCATCAAACTAAATAGTATTAACTAGGGGAGTCTGATGAGTCAGGCTGAGAGGGAAACGCTACGAAGTTTCTTGACCCTTTGGACCTGATCTGGCTCATACCAGCGTGGGAAAGTTAAGAAGCTATTGCAGAGTATGCAATCAATAGACCTTTACATTCGTGGCCGGATCCAAATAATTATTTTGGATTCGGCCTTTATTTTTTAGATTGTTGGGGTGAGCTAGAATCGGTCCTTATATCAAAATAAATTTAAGGGAGAGAAGTAGCTCATGTCAGCAATTAGTGAAAAGAATATGACCATTATGTCCAGCTTTGAGGGAAGCAAAAAAGTATATGTGGAAGGATCACGCCCAGATATTCTAGTACCTATGCGAGAAATTGCATTAAGTCCGACAACAGGCAGTTTTGGAAATGAAGAAAATCCTCCTATTCGAGTATATGATACGAGTGGACCCTATACAGATCCAGCCTACCAAGTAGATATTACGAAAGGTTTACCTGCCTTACGAAATACATGGATTCAAGAGCGAGGGGATGTAGAAGTATATGAGGGACGCGCCGTTAAACCAGAGGATAATGGCTTTCGTCGTGCAGATGACCCACGTAATCATGAAAATATCTTTCCTGGATTAGCAAGAAAGCCTTTACGTGCTAAAAAGGGTAAAAATGTGACACAGCTTCATTATGCACGAAATGGGATTATAACGCCTGAAATGGAGTTTGTAGCGATTCGCGAAAATGTGGAACCTGAATTTGTCCGTTCAGAAATTGCAGCGGGGCGTGCTATAATGCCTTCTAATATTAATCACCCTGAGGCAGAGCCGATGATTATTGGACGTAATTTCCATGTGAAGATCAATGCTAATATTGGGAATTCTGCTGTAACTTCTTCCATTGCGGAAGAAGTTGAGAAAATGACCTGGGCAACACGATGGGGTGCAGATAATATTATGGATTTATCGACTGGTAAACATATTCATACAACAAGAGAATGGATTATTCGAAATGCTGCAGTGCCAGTGGGAACAGTGCCAATTTATCAGGCTTTAGAAAAGGTAAATGGTGTAGCAGAGGATTTAACGTGGGAGGTTTATCGTGATACCCTCATTGAACAAGCTGAGCAGGGTGTGGATTACTTCACCATTCATGCAGGCGTCCTTTTACGCTATGTACCACTTACAGCAAATCGTGTAACAGGCATTGTATCTCGTGGGGGCTCTATCATGGCACAGTGGTGTTTATATCATCATCAAGAGAATTTCCTGTATACACACTTTGAGGAAATCTGTGAAATTATGAAAGCCTATGATGTTGCTTTTTCCTTAGGTGATGGTTTACGCCCAGGCTCAATTGCAGATGCCAATGATGAGGCACAATTTGCAGAGCTTGAAACATTAGGTGAGCTAACGCAAATTGCTTGGAAGCATGATGTTCAGGTGATGGTTGAAGGGCCGGGTCATGTACCAATGCATCTGATTAAAGAAAATATGGACAAACAATTAGAGGTTTGTAAGGAAGCGCCCTTCTATACATTGGGACCACTCACAACAGATATTGCTCCAGGTTATGACCACATTACCTCAGCCATTGGAGCAGCGATGATCGGATGGTTTGGTACAGCGATGCTTTGTTATGTGACACCGAAAGAGCATCTTGGTTTACCGAATCGTGAGGACGTTCGTGTGGGCGTTATCACTTATAAAATTGCTGCACATGCTGCTGATTTAGCAAAAGGCCATCCAGGTGCACAACAACGAGACGATGCACTGTCTAAAGCGCGCTTTGAGTTCCGTTGGCGTGATCAATTCAATTTGTCACTAGATCCCGAGCGTGCAGTGGAATATCATGATGAGACACTCCCAGCGGAGGGAGCAAAAACAGCACACTTTTGTTCTATGTGTGGGCCTAAATTCTGTAGTATGAGAATTTCACAGGATATTCGTAATTATGCTAAAGATAAGGATTTAAATACGACTGAAGCGATCCATCAAGGTATGAAGGAAAAGGCTGAGGAGTTTAAAAAAGCAGGCAGCCAAATTTACCAATAATGAAAGAAAAGGCTTATGTCAAAATATAGACATAGGCCTTTTCTTTATCAAAAAACTCCATGTGAATAGTGGATTCACATGGAGTATAAGTTGGATTTGGATATCAATAATTAAGTGGATATTAAACGTTTGTTGGTTGTTTTACATATGGGTTTGTAAGGTCCATACCTTCTAATGAAAGACCCATCGCTTTTGCTACACCTTCACCATATGCTGGGTCGGCTAGATAGCAGTGAAGGATGTGACGGCGTTTGATAAATTCTTCAACAGAAGCCATATCATTCGCTGTATTTTCAAATAAGCGTTGTTGCTCTTCCGCAGTCAATAGACGGAATAGTTTACCTGGTTGCTCAAAGTAATTATTATCGTCTTCACGGAAATCATGAATACCTGCATGACCATCAATGCGTAATTCAGGCTCTTTATGATCTAAATTATGCTCCCACTCGCCATAGCTATTTGGTTCATAGCTTAATGTCGAACCAAGATTGCCATCAAAGCGCATTGCTCCATCGCGGTGGAAAGTACGGAATGGACATTTTGGTGCGTTGACAGGAAGCATATAGTGGTTTACACCAAGACGATAGCGTTGTGCATCCGCATATGCAAAGATACGACCTTGTAGCATTTTATCTGGTGAGAAGCTGATGCCAGGAACAATGTTAGATGGTGCAAATGCAGCTTGTTCAACTTCTGCAAAGTAGTTGTCCGGGTTTTTGTTTAACTCGAACTCACCTACAGGAATTAATGGGAAGTCTTTTTTATACCATACCTTTGTTAAATCAAATGGGTTGTATGGTAGCTCACGCGCTTGCTCCTCTGTCATTACCTGAATGTACATTTTCCATTTAGGGAAATCGCCTTTTTCAATGGCTTCATATAAATCACGTTGTGAAGATTCACGGTCTTGACCAATAATCTCATTAGCCTCAGCACCAGTTAGGTTCTTAATGCCTTGCTCTGTACGGAAGTGGAATTTAACCCACACACGCTCATTATTAGCATTGATAAAGCTATACGTATGAGAACCAAATCCGTGCATATTGCGGTAACCAGCTGGAATACCACGGTCAGACATAACAATTGTCACTTGATGAAGTGCTTCAGGTAATGAAGTCCAGAAATCCCAGTTAGAGTTGGCATTTTTCATATTTGTACGTGGGTCACGTTTTACCACGTGGTTTAAATCTGTAAAGTGTAATGGGTCGCGGAAGAAGAATACAGGTGTATTGTTCCCTACTAAATCCCAGTTTCCATCTTCTGTATAGAATTTAAGGGCAAAGCCACGAATATCTCGCTCTGCATCTGCTGCACCACGCTCACCAGCTACTGTAGAGAAACGTGCGAACATTTCAGTTTTCTTGCCGATCTCTGAGAAGATTTTCGCTTTTGTATATTGTGAAATATCATGCGTTACAGTAAAAGTACCAAATGCACCAGAGCCTTTTGCGTGCATACGACGTTCTGGAATTACTTCACGATTGAAATTTGCTAATTTTTCAACTAACCATACATCTTGAAGTAAAAGAGGGCCACGTGGACCTGCTGACATAGAGTCATGGTTACTTACTACTGGAGCACCACCTGCTGTTGTAAATCGACGGCTACGATCATTTGCGTTTGTCATATTAGTTTACCTCCTGAAAAAAATGTGAGTCAAACTCTTCGTCTATAACTATAACAAATATAAAATAGAATTGCTAGTACATTATAATAATTATCGTTAAAGAATTTTTATATTTAAGTACAAACTATAAATATATGCGCTAGACATGCGAATTATACATAGTTTTTAGCTTTAATTTATTTTATTTAATCTCAATTTTAAAGATAATTGTCACATTAAGATCAAGATAATGACAGTATGATAAAAATCTTTATTGAAAATAAAATGAACTAATTGAAAATTATTTTAATCAATCCTTTAATTTTTTCTATATCGATTAGGCGTAATACCAATTTGTTGCTTAAATAATTTTATGAAATAATTTGGGTCATCAAAACCGTTTAAATGAGCGATTTCACTAATAGCAAAATCTGTTTCTAGCAGCATTTTTGTGGCATGTTGAATTCTTACTTGCTGTAAATAGCGCTTAAATGGCAAGCCTTGTTTTCTTGAGAAAATCGTACTTAAATAATTGGGGCTTATTCCAAGCTTATGAGCGACAAAGGGAAGAGACAGTGCGCTATCTTTAAATTGTTGATCAATTACTTCTATAGCTAGTTCAACATAGTCAGCTCGTTTCTCTATTCTAGCTTCCCTTGCTAACTCAATTAATGTCTGCGTGAAAGAAATAATCCCATTGAGTATCGTATAAAATATAGGATGCTCAATGATTAAGTGAAATAGCTGACGGTAGTTTTGTTCGATAACCGCTTTTTCATGTAATTTATATTTCAGCATAAAGCGTCTAATTTGTGCTAAGACACTCGTCAGATGAATGCGTAAATCATCTTGCTCATAATATATGCCTTCATTAGAAAGCCGATATAAAAATGTTTTAACGGCCTCTAGGTTTCCATCTTCCAAACTACTTATTAGTAATTGTTGTTCTTCTGGTGTTAGTAAGGGGTCAAAGGGCTGAGTCTCATATTGTTTGCTCGCATAAAAAATATGGCCAAAGCCTTCGTAAAAACTTTGATGTAGTGCACGCTTTGTTAATGTATACATATTTTTAATGGTTGTAGGTGTTCCATCATATATCCCAATATTTAAAGAACTATTACTAATCACACGCCATTCCTTCATAAGTGTACGTACATCTTTTTCTACAATCCTTATATCATTTGTTTGAAAAAGACATACGATGCTATTAGATAGAGGATATGTTTTCATATGGAAGTGAATCGGTGTTTGTTGAAGCCAATTGTAAAGCTTATTGAAGGTTTCTGTATGCTCGGGTTCAATCATTGTGAAATGTATCGTTGTCTCAATTGAACTAGATTTATTATCTAAAAATAATTGATTATAAAAGGAATCATTTGTAGCCTCCTGCGCATCTTCTGTAACCTGTGGTGTGCGAAGAGAAATGGCTGTGAGTTTTTTCTTTAATAGCTCTAAATCAATAGGCTTCACAAAAAGATGTGCTACCTGTAAATCAATAGCCTTCAGTGCATTTTTAAATAATGGTTCTGTTGTCATTGCTAAAATGGCGCCGGAAAGCTTTTGTAAATCGCGATGAAGAGCAGCTAAGCGATTATTGGGAAATAAATCAATATTTAACAGTATGGCGTCTGGTTCAAATTGTCGAATGCTTTGAGATACCTCTGAAATACTTGTACACATTTCAATAAAAACATCCCCTGGGAAATATGTATGTAAAAACCATTTTATTCCTGCTAGGTCGGTTGGATCGCGATCAATTAATAACAGCTTCATACCATCAGCCTTTCTTAAAATATTCTGGTTTCATATAAAAGTACGATTATATTAATAAAAATAACATAGTAATCTGAAAAAAGTCTTGTTTTCTCTATTAAAATTCTCTATATTCTGAAAAAGGTAGTTAGTACAATGTAAATAGAGTAATTGATCATCAGCAGAAACCAACTTTTGTTATGAAAACGCTTAATAAGTTTGATACTGATGTTTTTATATTACGAAAATATGAATGAAGAGAATTTATTTACATAGCCATATAGGGAATAGGGGGATGTCATGTGAAGTCAATCATCGAGCTTGATGGCAATACATTAACAAGACAACAAATTGAGGAAATCGTGAAGGGGCAAGCAACAGTTGCACTTGCTACAGAGAGTTTAGAACGTATTCGTTTAAGTAGAGAGCGTATCGAAAAGCGTTTAGCTGAAGGACAAACAATTTATGGTGTGAATACAGGGTTTGGTAAACTCAGCAATATAAAAATTGAAGAAGAAGACATTGAGCTATTGCAGTTAAATTTATTACGGTCAGATGCAACAGGTGTTGGTGAACCATTCCCAACAGATGTTGTACGTGCAATGATGGTGTTACGTGCCAATGCTTTAGCCAGAGGATTTTCTGGCATTCGTGAGGAAACTGTCCAACTACTATTGAATTTTATTAATAAAGGTGTCCACCCAATTGTTCCGTCACAAGGTTCGGTTGGAGCAAGTGGTGATTTAGCGCCTTTATCACATTTGGCATTAGTGTTAGTGGGTGAAGGAAAGGCTGAGTTTAACGGAGAAATCATGAGTGGTAGTGAGGCGCTAAAACAAGCTGGATTAACCCCTGTTAGACTTCAAGCTAAAGAGGGGCTAGCATTAGTTAACGGTACACAAGCTATGACGGGTATAGGTGTATTAACGGTCAATGAAGCTGAACGAATTGGTCTTGCAGCGGATATGGCTGCTAGCTTAACACTGGAAGCTTTAAAGGGGATTACCTCAGCATTTGATCCAGCACTTTTAGCAGTAAGACCACATCCAGAGTTAGAACTTGTGGGAGGGCGTATTCGTAAGTGGCTCGATGGCAGTAAACGTGTGACAAAGCAGGGTGAAATTCGCATGCAGGATGCTTATTCATTACGTTGTATACCGCAAGTACATGGAGCTTCTTGGCAGTCATTTTTCTATGCACAGGATCGTGTTCAAACTGAAATGAATGCAACAACTGATAACCCAATCGTTTTAGAAAGCGGGGAGGTATTATCGGGTGGGCATTTCCATGGACAGCCAATAGCCTTAGCAATGGACTTTTTGAAAATAGGTGTATGTGAATGGGCCAATATTTCAGAACGCCGTACAGAACGTATGGTAAACCCTCAACTTAATGAAGGGCTACCACCATTCCTAGCAACAAACCCTGGGATTGAATGTGGACTTATGATTGCTCAATATACAGCAGCCTCTATTGTCTCAGAAAATAAAGTTTTAGCACATCCTTCTAGTGTGGATTCTATTCCTACATCAGGAAACCAAGAGGATCATGTAAGTATGGGAACAACTTCGGCACGTCAAGTACGTCAAATTGTTCACAACGCTGCTCGCGTTCTAGCAATCGAATTAATTTGTGCATCACAGGCTATTCATTTAGACAAGGCAGAAGAGCAATTGTCTCCTACTACAAGTAAATTCTTAAAGAAAGTGCGTGAATTTTGTCCACCATTACTAGCCGATCAACCAATTGGCGATGAAATTGAAGCATTGGCGAAATATTTACTATCAAGTAATGATTTAGTAAATGAGTATGTGTAAAATGGATTGAATTTTGATATGAAAAAGCAAAGGCATGGCTCGGTTATCCACCGAGTAGCCTCTGCTTTGAAAATATTTATATATATAGCAGTCTGAATATTCAGTTATTGATAGTCGCAGACAGCAACATTCACATTACTTTTAATAGGAAAAGGAGCGTGTTTTTAATGGTATTTAAGACAGATATTCGTGCACCACGTGGAAATGAACTAACATGTAAGGGATGGACACAGGAGGCAGCAATGCGTATGTTAATGAACAATCTTGATCCAGAGGTGGCAGAGAATCCAGATGAACTGATTGTTTATGGGGGTATTGGCAAGGCTGCTCGTAACTGGGAAAGCTATGAACAAATCATTGCATCTTTGAAAGAATTAGAGAATGATGAGACTCTTTTAATCCAATCTGGAAAGCCAGTAGCCGTATTCCGTACACATGAGCATTCCCCTCGAGTGCTGATTGCCAATTCAAACCTTGTACCAGCATGGGCAAATTGGGATCACTTTTATGAATTAGAAGAAAGGGATTTAATGATGTATGGTCAAATGACTGCTGGGAGCTGGATTTATATTGGCGCTCAAGGTATTTTACAAGGCACTTATCTGTCCTTTGTAGAAGCAGGCAAAAAGGTATTTGGCACTGCTGATTTACGTGGTAAATTCATCCTTACAGGTGGTATGGGCGGAATGAGTGGTGCACAGCCATTAGCAGGGAAAATGGCAGGTGCTGTAATCTTAGTTGTTGAAGTGGATCGTGCTCGCATTGAACGTAAAATCAAAGAAGGCTACTGTGATTATATTGTAGAAACTGTAGATGAAGCGATTGCATTAGTTAATAAATTACGTGACCAAAATGAGCCAGCATCCATTGGTCTTGTTGGTAACTGTGCTGATGTTAATCGTGAGCTGTTGAATCGTGGAATTATTCCAGATTTTGTGACAGACCAAACATCTGCACATGATCCGATTAATGGCTATGTACCAAATGGCATGACCTTTGAAGAAGCGCTAAAACTTCGCAAAGAGGATGTAAAAACATATGAGCGTAAAGCAAAAGAAACAATGGCAGAGCATGTTCGTACAATGCTAGAGTTCCAAGAGGCAGGCGCAGAAGTATTTGATTATGGGAATAACATTCGCGCCTATGCCAAAGAGATGGGTGTGACAAATGCCTTTGATTTCCCAGGCTTTGTACCAGCGTATATTCGTCCGTTATTCTGTGAAGGAAAGGGCCCATTCCGTTGGGCAGCGCTTTCAGGAAATCCTGAGGACATTTATAAAACAGATGCACTGGCGAAAGAGATGTTCGCTGAAGATGAGGGTCTTGTCAATTGGATTGATATGGCACAAAAAATGGTGAAATGGCAAGGGTTACCTGCACGCATTTGCTGGTTAGGCTATGGTGATCGTCATCGTTTTGCATTAAAGGTAAATGAAATGGTTGCAAGTGGTGAATTATCAGCACCGATTGTCTTTGGTCGTGATCACTTAGATTCAGGTTCTGTAGCATCACCAAATCGTGAAACAGAAGGGATGCTAGATGGTTCAGATGCGGTATCGGATTGGCCGATTTTAAATGCTCTTGTTAATACTGCTAGTGGTGCAAGCTGGGTAAGCGTACACCATGGTGGTGGTGTAGGAATGGGTTATTCACAGCATGCAGGTCAAGTCTTAGTAGCAGATGGATCAGAGCTTGCTGCTGAAAAAATTGCACGTGTATTAGTTTCAGACCCTGGAATGGGTGTTGCTCGTCATGCTGATGCAGGCTACGATATTGCTATCAATACAGCAAAAAACAAAGGTGTCCATATACCAATGTTAAAGGGTGATGCGAAGTGACCATTCTAATAAAAAATGCAAATGAAGTAATTACCTTGAAAAGTAATGCACAAGGACCACGTACAAAAGAACAAATGCAGGAAATTGCAGTAATAGAAAATGGCAGTGTTCTAATTGAGGAAGAGCGTATTGTAGCAGTAGGAGCTTATGAGCAACTAAAAGCCGACTTCCCAGAAATAATAAAGAAAGCAGAAACGATTGATGCTACTGGTAAGATTGTTATGCCTGGCTTAGTGGATTGTCATACACATTTAGTGCATGGTGGAACACGCGAGCATGAGTTTAATATGAGACTAAATGGTTCTACCTATATGGAAATCATGAATGCAGGAGGTGGCATTCATGCTACAACAAAGCGTACACGAGAAACAAGCTTTAACGAATTATATGAAAAGACGATGCAGCATTTAGATGTATTTTTAAAGCATGGTGTAACAACAGTTGAAGCAAAATCAGGCTATGGCTTAGACTGGGAAACGGAAAAGAAACAGCTAGAGGTCGCAAAAGAATTACAAGCTGCACATCATATTGATGTCATCAGCACGTTTATGGGAGCCCATGCAGTTCCTCGTGATTATAAGGGGCGTGAGGATGAATTTGTGGAAGTTGTGGTCCAAGAGATGCTGCCAAAAGTAGCGGAACTAGAGTTGGCTGAATTTAATGATGTATTTTGTGAAAAAGGCGTCTTTACACCCGAACAATCCCGACGCATTTTAGAGGCTGGAAAAGCACTTGGCTTAACACCGAAAATACATGCGGATGAAATCGAGCCGTATCAAGGCGCCGAGCTTGCTGCCGAAGTAGGGGCCATTTCGGCAGAGCATTTGTTAGTTGCTTCTGATGAGGGAATTCGAAAAATGGCTGAAGCGGGTACGATTGCTGTATTGCTGCCAGGTACCGCATTCTTTTTACGTGCACCTTACGCAAGAGGGCGGCTTATGATTGACGAGGGAGTACCTGTAGCGATATCAACAGACTTTAATCCTGGATCATCCCCGACAATGAGTCTACCTTTTATTATGAATTTAGCTTGTATGCATATGGGTATGACATTGGAGGAAGTATTAACGGCAACAACAATTAATGCGGCATATGCACTGAATCGAGGAGAGCAAGTTGGTTCCCTTGAAGCACATAAAAAAGCGGATGTACTGATCCTTGATGTAGAGAACTACAAGCAGCTGCAATACTTCTACGGTATGAACCATACACATACGGTAATCAAAAATGGGCAAGTTGTTGTACAAAACGGAATTTTGCTGAAAGATCAATAATAAGAATGGGCATAAATAAGGCAGAGTTGCTTTATTTATGCTTTTTTTATAAATCAGTTGCAAAAGCTTTGAAGAAAGATTATAATTTTAATAAATAGTAATTAGTGAATTACAAATTACTAGAACCTTGGAATTATAGAAGGGGTTATACAATGACAAAATTCCGTACTGAAGAAGAAGTGCTTGCACATTATGATTCTTCAAAATATCAAACACCTGATGGATATACCGCAGATATTGCCATTTTTACAATTACCTCAGAGAAAACAGAGGATAAGGCACCGCCAAACATGACGCTAAAGATTATGTTGATTAAGCGTGCTATTAAGGATGCTGAAGGTAATCCCAATATTGAAGGAGGGAAATGGGCACTTCCAGGAGGCTTTGTAGATGCCAATCAAAAAGAAACGGCCTTCATGGCAGCAAAGAGAGAATTAAAAGAAGAGACAAATGTAGAAGGTTTACATGTTCAACATTTTGGTGTTTATGATGAGATCGATCGAGATCCACGTGGTTGGATGATTTCGAATGCATTTTATGCCATTGTTCCTGAGACATATATTGAGCAACGTCAAGCGAATGATGATGCAGACGATGTAGAACTGTTTGATATAGAAAGTGTATTTACGCTTCCATTAGCTTTCGATCACCGAAAAATCATTTCCGATGCGTTGCATTTTATTAAAAGGGATATGATACAGACAACTGTTGCTAAAAACTTTTTACCACAAGAGTTTACATTGTCAGAGTTGCAACGAGTACTTCTAACAGTTGGAGAAGATCCACGAATCTCTAATGATTCTGTATTCTTTACAAAAGCACCGAAATTACCCTTTATCGAAAAAGCATTGGATGAAGAAGGTAAACCAAAGAAAACGAAACGAAATTCATTTAGGCCTTCACAACTTTATACATTCAATGATTTTGAAATCGTGGAGTCCATTTATCATTAGGAAAGAGCTTTCTTTCCTGATTATTTTAAAGAATGTAATTTGTAATTTAAAAATTACTAATTAAAAAATAGGAGTGATGAAATGATGAAAAAGCGTGCATTAATTAATATTGATTATACAGTGGATTTTGTTGCGACGGATGGGGCTCTTACTTGTGGAGAACCTGGGCAGCTGCTCGAACATGCAAATGTTGATTTAACAAAGGAGTTTATTAAGAGTGGTGATTTTACTGTATTTGCGGTAGATGTTCATGAAAAGGGAGATGTTTATCATCCAGAAACTAAGCTATTCCCACCTCATAATATTCGTCATACAGAAGGTAGAGAGTTATATGGTGCATTAAACTCATTATATGAAGAAAATAAAGACCAAGATCACGTCTATTACATTGATAAAACGCGTTATTCTTCTTTTGCAGGAACAGATTTAGAATTGAAATTGCGTGAAAGAGGAATTACTGAGCTACATTTAATCGGCGTTTGTACAGATATCTGTGTTCTTCATACAGCAGTAGATGCTTATAATAAAGGGTTCGATATCGTCATTCATAAAAATGCTGTCGCATCCTTTAATCAAGCTGGACATGAGTGGGCATTAAATCATTTCGAGCATACTCTAGGTGCCACTATTATTTGACATGAATGGAGGAGGAAATATGAAATATGTAGATGATAGTTTCATGTTACACACAGACCTATACCAAATTAATATGGTTCAAACGTATTGGCAAGATGGTGTTCATCAACGTAAAGCTGTTTTCGAACTATATTTTAGAAAGCTTCCATTTGGCAATGGCTATGGAGTTTTCGCTGGATTGAAAAAAGTGATTGAGTTTATTAATAACTTTGGTTTCTCTCAAAGTGATATTCAATATTTACGAGAAGAGGGGAAGTATCCTGAGGAATTTCTTGAATACCTAAAAGAACTTAAATTTACAGGGACAATTAAAGGGATGAGAGAGGGAGAACTTGTCTTTGCTAACGAGCCTATCCTGCGAATTGAGGCACCATTAGCCGAAGCCCAATTAATTGAAACGCCGTTGTTAAATATCGTTAATTACCAAACCCTGATTGCGACAAAAGCTTCACGTATCAAGCAAGTGACGGGTGAGGATGTTGTAATGGAATTTGGAACCCGCCGTGCACATGAATTTGATGCTGCTATTTGGGGAACGCGTGCTGCTTATATAGGTGGATTCTCTGCAACAAGCAATGTAAGAGCAGGAAAATTATTCGGTATTCCTGTGTCAGGAACACATGCCCATGCGATGATTCAAACCTATCGAGATGAATATACTGCGTTTAAAAAATACGCAGCAGCACATAAAGACTGTGTTTTTCTAGTAGATACTTATGACACACTACGTTCTGGTGTTCCTAATGCTATCCGCGTAGCGAAGGAGCTAGGGAATCAAATTAATTTTATTGGTATCCGTTTAGACAGTGGAGATTTAGCCTATCTCTCAAAACAAGCAAGGAAAATGCTAGATGAAGCAGGATTTACAGCAGCTAAAATAATGGCTTCGAATGACTTGGATGAATATACAATCATGCATTTAAAGTCGCAAGGAGCGCAAATTGATGCTTGGGGAATCGGAACTAAGCTGATTACAGCCTATGATCAAGCAGCTCTTGGTGGAGTATATAAATTAGTTGCGATAGAAAACGAAAGTGGAGAACTGGTTGATACCATTAAAATTTCAGCAAATCCTGAGAAAGTGACTACACCTGGACGTAAACGCGTTTACCGTATTATTAATGCAGAGAATGGTCATGCTGAAGGAGATTATATTGCGTTAGATAATGAAAACATACAGCAAGAAGAAAGATTGAAAATGTTCCACCCTATTCATACGTATATTAGTAAATTTGTTACAAATTTTACGGCAAAAGAGTTACATGAAAGTATCGTAGAAAACGGAAATATTGTTTATAAGGAGCCAACTATTCAAGAAACACAAAAATATGTAAAGGAAAACTTACATTTATTGTGGTGCGAATATAAGCGAACAATGAATCCTGAAGAATATCCAGTCGATTTAAGTCAAGCATGTTGGGACAATAAAATGGCATGCATACAGGCGATAAAAGAAAAGGTCTCACAACGTATTTAAAAGAAAATTGTAGGAGGTAGAGACGATGGCGAGAATAGGCATTTATGGTTCATCATTTGATCCTATTACCAATGTCCATCTTTGGACAGCAAGCACTGTCGCACATCGGTGTAAGTTAGATAAGGTTATTTTTTTGCCTTGTTCAAATAAACGCAAAGATAAAACCATCAAAACAGCTGATACACATCGTTGGAATATGCTTCAGTTAGCCATAGCTAAGGACGATCGTTTTATTGCAGATTCCTATGAGATGGATCAAGAAGGCTGGAATATTTACACATATGACACCATGAAATACTTTAGAGAGAAGAACCCAGAGGATGAGATACATTTTATTATGGGTGCTGATTTATTAGTGGATATTGGTGCAGGGTTATGGAAAAAGGGTGACGCATTAGTAGCGGAGAATAAATTTATTGTAATGGCACGACATGGCATCGATATGCTATCAACCATTAGTCGTTCCCCCATTTTAAGAAATAATGATGATGGAAGATTTCACCTTATCGATAAAGGGCTAGCGATGGAAATTAGCTCTACCTATATTCGAGAAGAATTTGCAATGGGGGGAGAACCAAGATACCTCTTGCCTACTGCTTGTTACAACTATATTAAAGAACATCATCTTTATCAAAAATAAAATAGTGAAGCTACAATTATAAGTGTGGATGACTACCACACTTATTTTAATTTTGAAAAGATGGTGAATTTTATCATATAGGCCTCAGCGTAAGCTATAATAAAAATAGCAATGGTATACAATTTTTTTGCTGTCAATAATTAATAATGATTAATGTTAGAAAGGAATTCATGAATGTGCAGCTTACATTAACATTTCTTATTTTAGGAGCAACAATTTTCGCATTTGTGACCAATAAAATACGAGCAGATCTTGTAGCAATTGTGTCACTTTTAGCATTTGTCATTATGGACATTTTAACGCCCGCGGAGGCATTAGCTGGTTTTTCAAACTCTGTAGTTTTAATGATTGCAGGGTTATTTGTCGTGGGTGCAGGGATTTTACGAACTGGCCTAGCAGGCATGGCGGGGCGACTCTTACTAAAATGGTCAGGCAATAGTGAGCTCAAGTTATTTGTGCTACTTCTTATTATTGTAGGATCGGTCGGTGCATTTATGAGTAATACAGGTACTGTCGCCTTAATGATGCCAATCGTTGTAAGTATAGCGATTAGTATGAAAGTAAGTCCTTCTAAATTTCTACTACCGCTCTCCTATGTGGCAAGTCTTTCAGGTTTGATGACACTGATTGCGTCACCAACCAATTTAATTGTCAGTCAGTTATTAGTTGATCGAGGCTATAATAAACTTGGCTTTTTTGAAGTGACTCCTATTGGCATCGTGGGGATGATTGCTGGCATTACTTATTTAGTACTTGTAAGAAATATTTTATTACCAAATGATCAAAACCGCACACAAAGCAATGAAGGCTATAAACTTTCGCCCAAAAAAATTATTAAACAATATGATTTAAATAATCGTCTATTTAAAATCTCTGTTCCTGAGGAGTCGCCTATTATTGAAACATCGTTAGCGGAATTAAAACTACCAGCTAAGTATATGCTCTGTATGATGAAAATTCACCGTAAATCTCAGGAGGGTATTAATTTATTACCGATGACTTATCAAGAAATGGCAGGACCAACTAGTGTCATTCATGCCAAGGATGAGTTATATGTTCAAGGAGAAATAGAGGATATTCATCGTTTTGTTGAGGATTATCATCTTGAGATGCAAGGATTAGTTGAAGGGGAAGCCGATGAATTAGTATCGAAGCATCTGGGTATTGCTGAGGTATTGCTTACCCCTAATTCGAGCTTTATCAATGAAACGGTTAGCTCCCTCGGTTTCAGAGAAAAATACAATCTAAATATCATTGGTATTAATCGCAAGGGTGGTTATAAACTTCAGGATATGGTATCTCACAAATTAAAATTTGGAGACGCAATATTAGTACAGGGAGCATGGGATGAAATTCTTTTGTTAGCAAGAGAAACACAGGATGTCGTGGTTGTTGGCCAGCCGAAAGAACACGCAAGTGTGGCAGCGGCTACAGGCAAAGCTGGAATTGCGGGAATTATTATGTTATTCATGATTATTTTGATGGCATTTGAAATTTTCCCTGCTGTAATCTCTGTGATGATTGGTGCCGTACTGATGATTTTAACAGGTTGCTTGAGAAACATGGAAGATGCCTATAGCAATATGAATTTTGAAAGTATTGTGTTAGTGGCTGCTATGTTACCAATGGCGACAGCGTTAGAAAAAACAGGAGGCATGACCATTTTATCTGATGGTATTATTAATGCTTTAGGTGGTTTCGGACCATATGGTGTACTCATAGGGATTTACATTTTGACAGCCATTTTTGGTCAATTCATTAGTAATACGGCAACGGCTGTATTGTTTGCCCCCATTGCCATGAGTGCTGCCATTGCCATTGAGGTTAGTCCCACAACATTTATGATTGCAGTCGCAGTCGCAGCAAGTATGGCGTTTGCTACGCCAATTGCTTCCCCCACGAATGCACTGGTAATGACGGCAGGGGGCTATAAATTTATGGATTTTGTAAGAATAGGGATACCGTTACAAATTATTATGTTTATTGTGATGATGATAGCCATCCCGTTCTTTTTCCCATTTTAAAAACTCGGTTTCTCTACCGAGTTTTTTGTTTTTTTAAAGATCTATTATTTTTTTGTAGGAAATTATGATAAAATTATTTTCTAGTTCATGGTCTAACATTGAACTAGCTTGTGATTAGATTTTAAAGTTATTAATATAGGAAGTTTTCCGTTGATAATAAAAAAAATAAAGTTTTTTATTAAAAAGTGTTGACCTTTTAAAAATAAGGGTGTAGTATTATACAAGTCGCCAGGGTGACACGCTAAAACAAAGCAAAACATGAACCTTGAAAACTGAACAAGCAAAACGTAATCAATAAAGTTTTAAGTAGCTAGCTTTGCTAGTAAACGAAACACAATTTTGGACATCAAACATGATGCCAGCAAAACAATTTGAGCTAATCAAATTTCTTTTATGGAGAGTTTGATCCTGGCTCAGGACGAACGCTGGCGGCGTGCCTAATACATGCAAGTCGAGCGAACAGAGAAGGAGCTTGCTCCTTTGACGTTAGCGGCGGACGGGTGAGTAACACGTGGGCAACCTACCCTATAGTTTGGGATAACTCCGGGAAACCGGGGCTAATACCGAATAATCTCTTTTGCTTCATGGCAAGAGACTGAAAGACGGCATCTCGCTGTCGCTATAGGATGGGCCCGCGGCGCATTAGCTAGTTGGTGAGGTAACGGCTCACCAAGGCGACGATGCGTAGCCGACCTGAGAGGGTGATCGGCCACACTGGGACTGAGACACGGCCCAGACTCCTACGGGAGGCAGCAGTAGGGAATCTTCCACAATGGGCGAAAGCCTGATGGAGCAACGCCGCGTGAGTGAAGAAGGTTTTCGGATCGTAAAACTCTGTTGTAAGGGAAGAACAAGTACAGTAGTAACTGGCTGTACCTTGACGGTACCTTATTAGAAAGCCACGGCTAACTACGTGCCAGCAGCCGCGGTAATACGTAGGTGGCAAGCGTTGTCCGGAATTATTGGGCGTAAAGCGCGCGCAGGCGGTCCTTTAAGTCTGATGTGAAAGCCCACGGCTCAACCGTGGAGGGTCATTGGAAACTGGGGGACTTGAGTGCAGAAGAGGAAAGTGGAATTCCAAGTGTAGCGGTGAAATGCGTAGAGATTTGGAGGAACACCAGTGGCGAAGGCGACTTTCTGGTCTGTAACTGACGCTGAGGCGCGAAAGCGTGGGGAGCAAACAGGATTAGATACCCTGGTAGTCCACGCCGTAAACGATGAGTGCTAAGTGTTAGGGGGTTTCCGCCCCTTAGTGCTGCAGCTAACGCATTAAGCACTCCGCCTGGGGAGTACGGTCGCAAGACTGAAACTCAAAGGAATTGACGGGGGCCCGCACAAGCGGTGGAGCATGTGGTTTAATTCGAAGCAACGCGAAGAACCTTACCAGGTCTTGACATCCCGTTGACCACTGTAGAGATATAGTTTCCCCTTCGGGGGCAACGGTGACAGGTGGTGCATGGTTGTCGTCAGCTCGTGTCGTGAGATGTTGGGTTAAGTCCCGCAACGAGCGCAACCCTTGATCTTAGTTGCCATCATTTAGTTGGGCACTCTAAGGTGACTGCCGGTGACAAACCGGAGGAAGGTGGGGATGACGTCAAATCATCATGCCCCTTATGACCTGGGCTACACACGTGCTACAATGGACGATACAAACGGTTGCCAACTCGCGAGAGGGAGCTAATCCGATAAAGTCGTTCTCAGTTCGGATTGTAGGCTGCAACTCGCCTACATGAAGCCGGAATCGCTAGTAATCGCGGATCAGCATGCCGCGGTGAATACGTTCCCGGGCCTTGTACACACCGCCCGTCACACCACGAGAGTTTGTAACACCCGAAGTCGGTGAGGTAACCTTTTGGAGCCAGCCGCCGAAGGTGGGATAGATGATTGGGGTGAAGTCGTAACAAGGTAGCCGTATCGGAAGGTGCGGCTGGATCACCTCCTTTCTAAGGATTATTTCGGAATACAAACCTTGGGTTTGTAAGATTACGTTTTGCGTTCAGTTTTGAAGGTTCATTCTTTCTGAATGAAATACTTCAAAACTTGTTCTTTGAAAACTGGATAAAACGACATTGAAATTGTAACAAACACATTTATTTTTTAAGTTTTTTTATAGGCTTAATAACTTGGTTAAGTTATTAAGGGCGCACGGCGAATGCCTTGGCACTAGGAGCCGAAGAAGGACGGCACTAACACCGATATGCTTCGGGGAGCTGTAAGTGAGCTTTGATCCGGAGATTTCCGAATGGGGGAACCCACTACGTTTAATCGCGTAGTATCTTGACGTGAATACATAGCGTCTTGAAGGCAGACCCAGGGAACTGAAACATCTAAGTACCTGGAGGAAGAGAAAGAAAAATCGATTCCCTGAGTAGCGGCGAGCGAAACGGGAAGAGCCCAAACCAAGAGGCTTGCCTCTTGGGGTTGTAGGACACTCTATACGGAGTTACAAAAGAGCGAGTTAGATGAAGCGACTTGGAAAGGTCCGCCAGAGCAGGTAAAAGCCCTGTAGTCGAAAGTTCGTTCTCTCCTGAGTGGATCCTGAGTACGGCGGAACACGTGAAATTCCGTCGGAATCCGGGAGGACCATCTCCCAAGGCTAAATACTACCTAGTGACCGATAGTGAACCAGTACCGTGAGGGAAAGGTGAAAAGCACCCCGGAAGGGGAGTGAAAGAGATCCTGAAACCGTGTGCCTACAAGTAGTTAGAGCCCGTTAATGGGTGATAGCGTGCCTTTTGTAGAATGAACCGGCGAGTTACGATTACGTGCAAGGTTAAGCTTTAGAAGGCGGAGCCGCAGCGAAAGCGAGTCTGAATAGGGCGATGTAGTACGTGGTCGTAGACCCGAAACCAGGTGATCTACCCATGTCCAGGGTGAAGGTGAGGTAACACTTACTGGAGGCCCGAACCCACGCACGTTGAAAAGTGCGGGGATGAGGTGTGGGTAGCGGAGAAATTCCAATCGAACTTGGAGATAGCTGGTTCTCTCCGAAATAGCTTTAGGGCTAGCCTCGTGATGAGAATACTGGAGGTAGAGCACTGTTTGGACTAGGGGGCCATCCCGGTTTACCGAATTCAGACAAACTCCGAATGCCAGATATTTATACACGGGAGTCAGACTGCGAGTGATAAGATCCGTAGTCAAAAGGGAAACAGCCCAGACCACCAGCTAAGGTCCCAAAGTAATCGTTAAGTGGAAAAGGATGTGGCGTTGCACAGACAACCAGGATGTTGGCTTAGAAGCAGCCATCATTTAAAGAGTGCGTAATAGCTCACTGGTCGAGTGACGCTGCGCCGAAAATGTATCGGGGCTAAACGATTCACCGAAGCTGTGGATTGACATCTACGATGTCAGTGGTAGGAGAGCGTTCTAAGTGCGTTGAAGTCAGACCGGAAGGACTGGTGGAGCGCTTAGAAGTGAGAATGCCGGTATGAGTAGCGAAAGACGGGTGAGAATCCCGTCCACCGTATGACTAAGGTTTCCTGAGGAAGGCTCGTCCGCTCAGGGTTAGTCGGGACCTAAGCCGAGGCCGATAGGCGTAGGCGATGGACAACAGGTTGATATTCCTGTACCACCTCCTCACCGTTTGAGAAATGGGGGGACGCAGTAGGATAGGGTAAGCGCGCCGTTGGTTGTGCGCGTCCAAGCAGTAAGGCGTGTGTGTAGGCAAATCCGCACACTGTAACGTTGAGCTGTGATGGCGAGTCCGTATGGACGAAGTTCCTGATTTCACACTGCCAAGAAAAGCCTCTATCGAGGTGAGAGGTGCCCGTACCGCAAACCGACACAGGTAGTCGAGGAGAGAATCCTAAGGTGTGCGAGAGAACTCTCGTTAAGGAACTCGGCAAAATGACCCCGTAACTTCGGGAGAAGGGGTGCTCTTGAGCGTGCAAGCGCATGAGAGCCGCAGTGAATAGGCCCAGGCGACTGTTTAGCAAAAACACAGGTCTCTGCAAAACCGTAAGGTGACGTATAGGGGCTGACGCCTGCCCGGTGCTGGAAGGTTAAGAGGAGTGGTTAGCGCAAGCGAAGCTGCGAATTGAAGCCCCAGTAAACGGCGGCCGTAACTATAACGGTCCTAAGGTAGCGAAATTCCTTGTCGGGTAAGTTCCGACCCGCACGAAAGGCGTAACGATCTGGGCACTGTCTCAACGAGAGACTCGGTGAAATTATAGTACCTGTGAAGATGCAGGTTACCCGCGACAGGACGGAAAGACCCCGTGGAGCTTTACTGTAGCCTGATATTGAATTTTGGTACAACTTGTACAGGATAGGTAGGAGCCAGAGATCTCGGAGCGCCAGCTTCGAAGGAGGCGTCGGTGGGATACTACCCTGGTTGTATTGAAATTCTAACCCATGCCCCTTAGCGGGGCAGGAGACAGTGTCAGGCGGACAGTTTGACTGGGGCGGTCGCCTCCTAAAAGGTAACGGAGGCGCCCAAAGGTTCCCTCAGAATGGTTGGAAATCATTCGTAGAGTGTAAAGGCACAAGGGAGCTTGACTGCGAGACCTACAAGTCGAGCAGGGTCGAAAGACGGGCTTAGTGATCCGGTGGTTCCGCATGGAAGGGCCATCGCTCAACGGATAAAAGCTACCCCGGGGATAACAGGCTTATCTCCCCCAAGAGTCCACATCGACGGGGAGGTTTGGCACCTCGATGTCGGCTCATCGCATCCTGGGGCTGTAGTCGGTCCCAAGGGTTGGGCTGTTCGCCCATTAAAGCGGTACGCGAGCTGGGTTCAGAACGTCGTGAGACAGTTCGGTCCCTATCCGTCGTGGGCGTAGGAAATTTGAGAGGAGCTGTCCTTAGTACGAGAGGACCGGGATGGACACACCGCTGGTGTACCAGTTGTCTTGCCAAAGGCATCGCTGGGTAGCTATGTGTGGACGGGATAAGTGCTGAAAGCATCTAAGCATGAAGCCCCCCTCAAGATGAGATTTCCCATTACGCAAGTAAGTAAGATCCCTCAAAGACGATGAGGTAGATAGGTTCGAGGTGGAAGTGTGGTGACACATGGAGCTGACGAATACTAATCGATCGAGGACTTAACCAATATGTTTGAAGCATTCAATGTATCGTTTATCTAGTTTTGAAAGAATAAGTCTTTCAGCTGAATAAGTGAAGTGATGATGGCAAAGAGGTCACACCCGTTCCCATACCGAACACGGAAGTTAAGCTCTTTAGCGCCGATGGTAGTTGGGGGCTTCCCCCTGTGAGAGTAGGACGTCGCTTCGCTTATTTTTTGTGGAGGATTAGCTCAGCTGGGAGAGCACCTGCCTTACAAGCAGGGGGTCGGCGGTTCGAGCCCGTCATCCTCCACCATTTTGGTCCCGTGGTGTAGCGGTTAACATGCCTGCCTGTCACGCAGGAGATCGCCGGTTCGATCCCGGTCGGGACCGCCATTATTATTGCCGGTGTAGCTCAGTTGGTAGAGCAACTGACTTGTAATCAGTAGGTCGTGGGTTCGACTCCTATCGCCGGCACCATTCCCTTGGAGGGGTAGCGAAGTGGCTAAACGCGGCGGACTGTAAATCCGCTCCTTAGGGTTCGGCGGTTCGAATCCGTCCCCCTCCACCATTTTAGGGGCATAGTTCAACGGTAGAATAGAGGTCTCCAAAACCTTTGGTGTGGGTTCGATTCCTACTGCCCCTGCCAGGTATTGAGGTACTCGTTCATATACAGCTATTATAAATTTATATAGTGGCGATTGTGGCGAAGTGGTTAACGCATCGGATTGTGGTTCCGACATTCGTGGGTTCGATTCCCATCAGTCGCCCCATTTTAACATTGGGGTATAGCCAAGCGGTAAGGCAACGGATTTTGATTCCGTCATGCCTAGGTTCGAATCCTAGTACCCCAGCCATTTTTTCTTTTTTTATGAGCCATTAGCTCAGTTGGTAGAGCATCTGACTTTTAATCAGAGGGTCGAAGGTTCGAGTCCTTCATGGCTCATCATTTTTTAATTAATATGCGCCCGTAGCTCAATTGGATAGAGCGTCTGACTACGGATCAGAAGGTTATGGGTTCGACTCCTGTCGGGCGCGCCAATAAATTCATGTTTACGGAATGTAGCTCAGCTTGGTAGAGCACTTGGTTTGGGACCAAGGGGTCGTAGGTTCGAATCCTGTCATTCCGACCATCTTTCATGATTAATGGGGCCTTAGCTCAGCTGGGAGAGCGCCTGCCTTGCACGCAGGAGGTCAGCGGTTCGATACCGCTAGGCTCCACCATTTTAATATTTTTGGAGGTATACCCAAGTCTGGCTGAAGGGATCGGTCTTGAAAACCGACAGGCGGGTAACACCGCGCGGGGGTTCGAATCCCTCTACCTCCTCCATTTTCGGGTCAGTAGCTCAGTTGGTAGAGCATTAGATTGAAGCTCTAAGTGTCGGCGGTTCGATTCCGTCCTGACCCACCATTATTGCGGGTGTAGTTTAATGGTAAAACCTCAGCCTTCCAAGCTGATGTCGTGAGTTCGATTCTCATCACCCGCTCCAAAATGGGCCTATAGCTCAGCTGGTTAGAGCGCACGCCTGATAAGCGTGAGGTCGATGGTTCGAGTCCATTTAGGCCCATCATTATTCCGAAGTAGCTCAGTTGGTAGTAGCACCTGACTGTTAATCAGGTTGTCGCAGGTTCGAGTCCTGCCTTCGGAGCCACGGCCCGTTGGTCAAGTGGTTAAGACACCGCCCTTTCACGGCGGTAACACGGGTTCGAATCCCGTACGGGTCATCAAGCATGTAGCACAGATGTGTGTTACATGCTTTTTTCTATTCTCCTTTAATTCTATTCTCCTTTTTCATGTTGTTGAAAAAAGATCACTAGCAGAAAAAGACCTTTTAGCAAGGTAGAGGTAGATTTCCGTTCTGCCAGCTTCCTTTCCAGGCGGCGTCCGATGAGCCGCTTCACTCACTTACGTTCGCTCCAGGGTACATCTGTGACGCTAAATCCCCCTCGGCGTGACGCTGGCTCCTCTCCAATCAACCATTCTGCAAAGTGTCTTTCCTTTTTTCAAAGTAGCATAGCGATCAAAAAGCCCATTATCTGTATTCTCAGAGAGGATAAGCCCTTATCTTCAATGTGGAGAAGGGAATGAGTTACAACAGCCATCCATAAGTGAATACCTACAATTTATTTGTGTGGATAAATGAGGAAGACTACTTATTGCCGGGGTTAGTCAGACAGAGACTAGCCCCAGCGCGAAAGTAAAGCGTCAGCAGCATGTAAGTAGCCTAAAATGGAAAGACTTTTATCTTTCACAAAATTCTATTGATTGCTTTGCTGCAACACTATGAAGATTACATGATTAATGTAGTCTTTTTATAATAATTAGGATCTCTCTTACATTCTCTTACGAAAGTGAGTCTATAGAGTAAATTTGAACAAACTATTTCATATATAAAATATGTATGTTTTTTTAATTACTATTTTCATGGTGCTTGTTGTTTTGTTCCTCTAATATGAGGATAAGTGGAGGAATCGATATGAATATACAGGAGATACAGCAGTTTTTAAGTCTATACCAGACAGAACAAAATGAATCAGAACTTTGGTTAAAGAATAGATTACAGGCAGTTAAGGATGCAGGTGAATATCACCCAACAACAGAAGAGTTAGTTTTTGGTGCACGAGTGGCATGGCGTAATAGCAATAAATGTATCGGACGTCTGTTTTGGCAGTCACTCCACGTGGTAGATGCACGCGATGTTTTAGATGAAAAGGCTATTTTCCGAAAATTACTAGAACATATTGATTATGCGACAAATCATGGGAAAATCCGTCCAACAATAACAGTGTTTGCTTCAGATAGAGTACGGATTTGGAATCATCAACTAATTCGCTATGCAGGCTATGAAACAGAGGCAGGCGTTATTGGAGATTCGCAGTCCATTGAGTTTACAAAAGTATGTGAATCTCTAGGGTGGAAAGGCAAAGGAACAGCTTTTGATGTGCTACCACTCGTTATACAGGTAGATAGCCGGGCTCCCCAAGTGTTTGTAATTCCTGAAGAAAATATAGTAGAGGTTCCAATCCGCCATCCAGAGTCAATCGATGTGGAGAAATTAGGAATGAAGTGGTATGCTGTACCCATTATTTCGAGTATGCGTTTTCAAATGGCAGGAATTGACTTTCAAGCAGCCCCATTTAACGGATGGTATATGGGAACAGAAATCGGTGCACGCAATTTAGCAGATCATGAGCGCTATAACATGCTACCTGCTATTGCAGAAATTTTTAATCTAGATACAACTAAACAAGCATCACTTTGGCGTGATCGTGCATTAGTCGAACTTAATATTGCTGTTCTTCATTCATTTAAAGAAGATGGTGTGAGCATTGTTGATCATCATACAGCGGCTCAGCAGTTTAAATTGTTTGAGGAAGCAGAAAAAACAGCAGGAAGAGAAGTTACAGGCAACTGGACATGGTTAATCCCGCCACTTTCGCCTGCAACGACTCATATATTTCATAAACCCTATGTAAATATATATCATACACCAAATTATTTTTATCAAAAACCATGCTATTAGAGTAAAGGAACTGTTTACTTTCAATAGTTAATTATCCATTCGTTATACTTTCGATGAGAGAGGGCTTACTATGTTAGATCAGCAAATTCCCAATATCCCATGGAGACAATTGACAACACCTTATGGTAGAGGTACAGCTATTCCTCAGCTGATTGAACAGGAGCAATACACACAGCTAGCTGATTTAATTGAACATCAAGGTACACTGTGGCAGGTGACACCATGGGTTTTGCTTATTCTTTTAAAAAAGCTTAAAAGTAAAAAAATAGAGGATGTCTCCTTACAAGAATTACAGTTATATTTAGCTGTGGCACATGCTATTACGAAGGATTATCTAGACCCAACCAATACTGTTGAAAATATGCAGGAGCTATTAAAAGTCAACTATTTATGGAGAGAACATGAGGACAATGATGAGCAGGAGTGGGAGGAAGAAACGCCAAAGGGCTATGAGCAGCAAGCTTTTATAGGCTATTACTATTATAGTTATAAGCTCTTACAAGAAGCTGTTCCTATTTTTTCTGCTATAACAGCTCGTAATAATGAAGAATCAGATTACCTTGCTGAATTGCTAACATTACTCCAGCAACTCGACAATTAAGTAATGTGGAAACACTATATAGAAATAGAGCAGATGGAGGAAGTCGATCCACCTGCTTTATTTAATTTTAATGCACATATTCATCCTTAGAGGCTCTCATTGAGCAAAAGAAGAGTAACATTGCCACAACGACAAAGAGCCATCCCGCAATATTCCAGCCACCAAATAAATCATGCAAGAAGCCAAAAAGAATAGGACCGATTGCGGCAAATAAATAACCCAAAGATTGGGCAAAGCCTGATAAATCTGCTGCTTCAAATGCAGTACGAGTGCGGAGAGTGAAGAACATCATTGCTAGAGCGAATGAAGAACCACCTGCTAACCCTAGAAGAACCATCCATAGTACTCCAAGACTTGTCCATTCCATGACAACCCCAACAAAGCCTACTAAATAGAAGGAAGTAAACATCAATACAAGTGGGCGTTGAGAAGTCATTTTGCCTGCAATAATAGGCACTGCCAAGGCCATTGGTACTTGTGAGAATTGCATGATTGAAAACATCCAGCCAGCTTTATCAGGTGCTAAACCTTGAGCAATATAGATTTCAGGTATCCAAGCTGCTGTTGTGTAGAATAATAAAGACTGTAAACCCATTGCCCCTGTGACAGCCCAAGTAACAGGTGATTTCCACAGAGGTGTACTGGTCTTTTTAGATGTAGTAACTGGTTCCGGTTTATTTGACTTTAGTTGAGGTATCCAAATTAAGATTGTAACTAGAACAAGTATGAGTGCAATGGATAGCGCCCCTTGCCAGCCTAACGATGAATTAGCTATAGGATAGCTAATACCAGCACCAAGGCCAGCAGTAAAATTCATGGACATGGTGAAAAAGGCCATCAATAAACCAACATGATATGGAAATTTCAATTTTAATAATCCAGGAATTAATACATTTCCAAAAGAAATGGCTACGCCAATTAACACAGTACCCAATAGAAGTAATTCTGTTGTACCAAGTGAGCGTAGGACAATCCCTAAGGCCAAGAGAAAAGTGGATAAAAATAATGTTAGCTCGAGCCCTAATTTGCGTGCTACAACTGGCGCAAATGGAGATATAATAGCAAAAGCCAGCAATGGAATAGTTGTTAGAAAGCCTGCCAATACATTAGATATCCCTAGATCTTCACGGATAAAGGATATAATTGGGCCAACAACAGTTAGTGGCATTCGTAATGTAGAGGCTATAAAGATAACGCCAAAGACTAAAAGTAAGGTTGTTCCTTTCCAGCTAATTTTTTTACTTGGAAAACTAGTGGAATGATCATTTGTAGTCAAAATAAAATCCCCCCTAATAATAACCATTCTAATTGAACTACTATAACACTTTATCACACTATTAAAAATAGTAGAAGATTCATAAAATACAGAACATTTCCCGTTGTATTGAAATGTCTATGGTCTTATGTTAGTATAATAAACATCATAAATTTAATAATTATATGCCTCATGTTTGTATTGAGGTAGAGGTCGCGATATTTATAAGTATGCTAATTGAAATGACAAGCATTGATGAAATTAGCTGAAAGGAAATATTGCCGAAGTGTGAGGGGACTTGAAAACCTCATGCTGGGGCTGTCTCCGAAAGGAACAGAACTGTCACGTTTGCACAACGTGTTGAGCTATCATGTAAGAAAAACTGAGGATTAACGTAGCCATCACAGTGTATATGTGATGGCATTTTTTTGCCTCATAAATAGGAAGGAAGCTATATCGTGAGTGAAATAAAAGTAAATCAGTTCGGACATAAAGCACCGAAGCTGAAAAAAGAATTAAAAAGTCGTCATATCACAATGATTTCTTTAGGCGGTACAATTGGTACGGGGCTATTTTTAGCCAGTGGTGGTGCTATTGCTCAGGCAGGACCTGGAGGAGCATTGCTTGCCTATGCTTTAATCGGTATTATGGTGTATTTTTTAATGACAAGCTTAGGGGAAATGGCTGCTTATATGCCATCATCAGGTTCATTTAGTACGTATGCAACCAAATTTGTAGATCCCGCTTTGGGCTTTGCATTAGGCTGGAACTACTGGTATAACTGGGCAATCACCATTGCTGCAGAAATTGCTGCTGTATCATTAATTATGAAATATTGGTTTCCAGATAGCTCATCAGCACTTTGGACAGTATTATTTATTGCTGTTGTACTGACGTTTAATTTACTATCCGTAAAAAGTTATGGTGAAAGTGAATATTGGTTTGCCATGATTAAAGTAGCAACGGTCATTGTTTTTATTATCATTAGCTTACTAATGATTTTTGGTATTTTAGGTGGGCAGGCTCCTGTAGGTTTCACTAATTTCTTTATTAGTGATGGGCCATTCCATGGTGGCTTCCTTGCCACATTTGGTATTTTCCTAGCAGCTGGATTTTCATTCCAAGGAACAGAATTACTTGGAATTACAGCAGGTGAAACAGATGATCCTGGTAAAAATATTCCGAAGGCTGTTAAATCTGTATTTTGGCGTATTATTTTGTTTTATATTTTAGCGATTGGTGCAATTGGGATGTTGATTCCATTCACAGATGAACGTTTATTATCAGAAGATATCGCAGTCTCACCGTTTACACTAGTGTTTGACCGCCTAGGTATTGCCTTTGCTGCTTCATTAATGAATGCCATTATTTTAACGGCTATGCTGTCAGCAGGAAATTCAGGACTATACGCATCTTCTCGTATGCTATGGCAATTAGCAGTGGATGGACATGCACCTAAATTTTTCTCAAAGCTAAGTCGTCGAGGTATTCCGATTTATGCACTTATGGCAACATTAGCTGTAGGCTGTTTAGCATTTTTGGCATCCTTCTTTGGTGATGGAGTGGTTTATATCTGGCTATTAAATGCTTCTGGAATGTCTGGCTTTATTGCATGGCTAGGTATTGCATTTAGTCATTATCGTTTCCGCCGAGCGTTTGATGCACAGGGCTTAGATCCAAAGTTATTACCTTATAAAGCTAAATTATATCCATTTGGACCATTATTTGCTTTTACTGTTTGTATGATCGTAGTCATTGGACAAAATTACACAGCCTTTACAGGTGAAAAAATAGATTGGTACGGTATCCTTGTTTCGTATATTGGGATTCCACTATTTTTAGCATTATGGTTGGGCTATAAAATAAAGCACAAAACAAAAATGCTTCCACTTAAAGATTGTGATTTAAAAGTTGAAGATTAATTAATAGAGCTGTTCTGTAAACCAAAAAGTGATGGTTTATAGGGCAGCTTTTTTTTAACACTCATGAACAAAATCTCTCCAATTAAACATCATAAATATGGTAATGTAATATACATATGGAAATTGGGTTTTAGTAGGAGAGGTGCATGATAATGCAAAAGCATATTTTACTGGTAGAAGACGATGAAGCCATTCGTGAAATGGTTGAAAATTATTTAACTATGGAAGGTTTCAATGTCACAACCGCGATCAATGGTGAAGAGGCATTACAAAATTGTTTGCAAAATACCTTTGATTTGGTCATCTTAGATATTATGATTCCTAAACTAAATGGATTGGAAGTATTAAAGATTATTCGAGAGCAGGCAGCACTTCCTATCATTATTATGTCTGCCAAAGACAGTGATGTTGATAAAGCACTAGGCTTAGGATTAGGGGCAGATGATTATATTGCTAAACCTTTTTCTATGCTAGAATTTTCAGCCCGTGTTAAGGCTGTTATCAGAAGAGCTACGAAATACTCCAGTCAAGCTGAACAAAAGCAAGAGGTCCTAGAAATCGATAATTTAAAGATAGATATCGTTAATTTCTCAATAGCAAAGAGTGGACAAGAGATAAAGCTAACATCAAAGGAATTTTCCATTTTAAAATTGTTTGTGACAAATCGTCACAGGGTTTTTACCAAAGAGCAAATTTATCAGATGATATGGAAAGATGCCTATTATGGAGATGAAAATATTATAAATGTACATATCAGAAGACTACGTGAAAAAATAGAAGATGATCCATCAAATCCTCAATATATTAAAACTCTATGGGGAATTGGCTATAAGTTTGAGGGTTAAAAATATGATGATATTTCTATTATTAATAATTGTATTGCTAATCGGGATTCTCACTTTTCAATGGAAAGTCAAGAAGGAACAAGATCGCGCTATCCAATACATTCATAGTAAACTACACGTAATTGTAAATGAACAGACGTATGAAAAGATTCTAGTTACAACTACAAATTCAGAAATTCAACAGTTACTTGTTACAATGAATGCTTTGCTAGATCAGCATCAAAAAATCCAGGCTACTCATCGTAAAATGGAAAATTCCATGAAAAAGATGTTGGCCAATATTTCGCATGATCTTAAAACACCTTTAACAGTTGTACTTGGCTATATTGAAATGCTTCAACTTCAAAATGCGATGAGTGACGAGGAACGCCAACGATTACTTACAGGTGTACATGCTAAAACATTAGAAGTGTTAAAAATTATCCATACATTTTTTGACTTGGCGAAATTAGAGGCTGGAGATACAGATTACCCAATCACTAAAATCAATGTCAGTGAAATATGCCGTAAAAATATTTTGTCTTTTTACGATCTGGTTACTTCAATGGGATTAGCTATTAATATTGATATTCCTGCAAGCCCCATGTATGCACTTGGTAATGAAGAAGCATTAAATAGGGTGCTAAACAATCTACTGTCTAATGCTATTGCATATGGAGCAGACGGCAATGTAATTGGAATTACCGTAAGAAATGAAGAAGCCAATATTGATATTGATGTGTGGGATTGTGGCAAGGGTATTGATGAATATCATATCGATAGCGTATTTGAAAGGATGTATACACTTGAGGATTCTCGCAATAAATCTTTTCAAGGCAGTGGTTTGGGACTAACGATTACAAAGCGACTAGTAGAAATAATGAATGGCTCCATCCGGTTATCGAGTATTCCTAATGAAAAAACTACTTTTACCATTTCGCTAAAACGAATGATGTATTGAATCCATTGTGCTTGTAGAGCTTTAATGCTTTGCAGGCTTTTTTACTTAAGAAATTTGTAAGAATGCAGTAATAAAATAGAGAGTTTCATTTTTTATAATGAATCTAGTCACAATTGAGGGAGAGAATTACATGACATACATTGTAAAAACAAATCAGCTTACGAAAGTTTACGATGGAAAAGAAGTTGTTTCAGCTGTCAATATGAACGTTAAGAAGGGGGAGATTTATGGATTTTTAGGACCCAATGGTGCAGGTAAAACCACTGTTATGAAGATGCTAACTAATCTAACGAAGCCTACTAGTGGGGATGTAGAAATTTTAGGGGAGAAATTGACAGACAAATCCTATGAATTACTAAAAAGAATGGGAACAATTATTGAATATCCTATTTTCTATGAAAAATTAACGGCTAGTGAGACCCTGGAATTACATTGTGAATACATGGGTTATTATGATAAGAAAGAAATTGCACATGTTCTTAATTTAGTAAAGTTAACGAATACAGAGAATAAGCAGGTTAAAGATTTTTCTCTTGGGATGAAACAGAGATTAGGCATCGCAAGAGCCATCATTACAAAGCCAGAGTTACTTATATTAGATGAACCAATTAATGGATTGGACCCAGTTGGGATAAAGGAGTTAAGAGAGCTTTTCAAGATGCTTTGTAAGGAGTATGGCATAACAATTATTATTTCAAGTCATATTCTGGCTGAAATAGAACAATTAGTCGATACAATAGGAGTTATTAAGAATGGAAGACTCATCACAGAGGTAGCGATGGACACTATAAACCGTGATCAGGTCAATTATACAGAAGTAATCGTAAGTGACGGAAAAAAGGCAGCATTTATAATTGAAAGTGAATTAAAAATTACCAATTTTAAGCTAATGGATGATAACTCTATACGTATATACGACTCAACCGTATCTCAGCAAAATCTATCGAGAGCATTAATTGAACATGACGTTGAGATTGAGGAAATTAGCAAAAAAACAAGTTCATTAGAGGATTATTTCTTAAAGCTAATTAATGGAGGCGTTGTTCATGCTTAATTTAATGCGTTTAGAAATGAAAAAGTTTCATTTAGGATCATATGTTAGAGGAGCTATCATTGCTAATTTAGTCATTCTCGGGTTTCTGTTTATGATTTTATTTATTTCTAAAGTAGAAGGGGATCCAGGGCTAGAAAATTACGAGGTTGCTTTAAGTGTCATTGATTCATTTGTAAGAGCAGTTTTTATTATTTTTGCTTCTACGTTAATAGCTAAGTTAATCATCGGAGAATATAAATTTAAAACCATTACATTAGCCTTTATGTATCCCATAAGTAGAAAGAAATTAATGGTCGCAAAGTTAGCCATTGTCATGCTATTTACTTTCAGTATGATCATTATCTCCAATGCTCTTATTACAACCATTTTTTGTGTCATAAGCGATCAATATGAACTAATTCCAGATGTACTATCAAGTTCTTTAATTATCCAGCATATACCCTCTGTATTGATGAACGCGATAGCTGCCTCAGGCATAGCTTTAATCCCATTGTATTTTGGGATGAGAAAATACTCTATACCGACAACTATCATTTCATCTATTATAATTGTGTCTGTAACTTCGTCCAATTCAGGTAACTTTACTTTAAACGATATTATTATTATTCCAATTACTTTAGCCATCGTGGGTCTGGGTATTGCTTATTTAGCTATACGGAATATTGAGAAGGTAGATGTTTAAAAAATACCAGGTACTCATGCTTAAGAGTACCTGGCTTTATTATTAGGAAAATATTGTTTCCCACAGTAAGTAGATATTCAATGCCACAACGATGACGACTACAAACCAACCTAAAACCGTTGTAATCCGATGATTGACTAAACTGCCCATGATGTCCCGTTTGCTTGTAAACATGACAAGTGGAACAAGGGCAAATGCAATACCAAAAGATAACACAACCTGACTTAGAACGAGAGCATAGGTTGCGTTTACCCCTGATGCAATAATGACTAGTGGAGGCACCATAGTAATCGCCCTACGTAAATATAGTGGTATTTTTCTTTGAATAAATCCTTGCATGACTACATCACCTGCTAAAGTTCCCACAGAGGAGCTAGCTAGCCCTGCAATGAGTAAACCTAAGCCAAAGGAAATAGCCGCCATTGGGCCAAGTGCCTCTTTTAAGCCATTATAGGCTACATCTAAATCTTCTACTACCAAGCCTTGGGTATGGAATACTGCTGCGGCAATTATAAGCATGCTCATATTGATGGCACCAGCAATAATCATAGCAATGATTATATCGATAAATTCAAAACGGAAAATACGTTTTTTTTCAGCCTCATTACGACCAATAATACGACTTTGTGTTAAAGAAGAATGTAAGTAAATAGCATGAGGCATAACGGTTGCTCCTAAAATACCTGTTGCTAATAATAGTGATTCTACCCCTTCAAAGTGTGGCGTGAACATGCCAATCGCTACATCGCCCCATGTGGGCTGTGCTAAAAATGTTTGGAAGGCAAATGCCAATACAACAATTAAAACCATACCAGAAATACCGGCTTCAAAGGCTCTAAATCCTCTTCTTTGTAACTCTAAAATAGCGAACGAGCCCACTGCTGTAATTAATGCGGCGGGAAGCATTGGGATATTGAATAGTAAATAAAGCCCTAATGCTGCTCCGATAAATTCCGCCAGGTCAGTGGCAATGATGACCAATTCTGCCTGTATCCATAAAAAGATAGATGTTTTTTTAGAAAAATGCTCGCGAGCGACTTCAGGTAAATTTTTTCCTGTTGCAATCCCAAGCTTGGCAGATAGGGATTGAATTAACACGGCCATTAAATTAGAAAAGGCTATAACCCAAAGTAGCAGGTAGCCGTATTGAGATCCTGCTGTAATATTTGTAGCAAAATTGCCAGGATCGATGTAGGCGACTGCTGCAATGAAAGCAGGTCCTAAAAATGGCAAAAATCTTCGCCAACCTTTTATATCTCCATCTAAAACCGCCTCTGCAGACGATTTTGTGACTCGTTTGTAAACCATATTGTTCCCTCGTTTCAAAAAGTATCATTAATGAAATAAAGTTTCCTATAGGAAAATAAGATATTAGTATTCTAACGCTAGGAATAAAAAAAGTGAAGTGGTTTGCTTTATCTTTCTAAAATAAGTATGCTCTTTTGGATGATGTGAATGAGTAGAAAAATCAAATTGCAGGAAAAATTAAAAATATATAGAACTAATGAATGGAGAAAGGAGACAAGATGATGGACATGGTATGGGTAAAATCAAAAGTAACAATTCCACGTACAGTGCCAGATGCATTAGAGAGGAAGAAATTATTTTCTATTTTATCTAACAATAGAATGAAGAAACTAACCATAATAAAGGCACCAGCAGGATATGGCAAAACGACACTCTTAAGCCTATGGTTGAAGCATATTGATGAATCGGTAGCATGGTTTACAATCGATCAAAATGACAATGATCCTGTGCGGTTTTTAAGGTACTTAATACATACATTATCTTTTAGCATATTGAATGAAGAGCAAAAGTTAAACAATATACTAGATGAAATAACCTCTTTTGAAACAATTGTAGATACACTGTTAAACGATTTGGATACATATAAAGGAAATATTCATATTGTTTTTGATAATTTTCAAGAAATCCACACCCCTCAAATTTATCAAATTTTAAACCGACTTATTGAATATTTACCAGCCAATGTACGGATATATATAATAACCCGAACTAATTTAGAACTTCCACTAGCAAAATGGCGTGTTAAAGGTTGGATACTAGAAGTGGGGGTGGGTCAATTATCTTTTGATTTAGAAGAGCTACAATCTTTCTTCACATCTGTTACAAATGATGAACAGAAGGATGTGCTGAAGCCTTTACTAAAGACAACAGAGGGCTGGATAGCAGGTATCCAACTGATAAAGCTATCAACAGGTGGAATGATAGATAATCTAAGTAGTGAAGAAATTTTAGCCAAAGCTAGTTCATATATTCATGAGTACTTCATGCAAGAAATTCTCTTAATATTACCTCAAGAATTGCAGGATTTTCTACTACGAACTTCCATTTTAAACTACCTAGAGCCGAGTGTTTGTACATCTGTAACAAACGAATTAAATAGTTTAACTATATTCTCAGAGCTGGAGAAAAATTGTTTGTTTATTGAACAAGTACAAGCACATCCGCCTGTTTATCGTTACCATACTTTATTTAGGCATGCCCTACAGGTAGAATTTCACAGGCAACAATCCTATGAAATGATTGCCTCTATATATTACGAGGTAGCCACTAATTTATGCCAAAGAGAAGACTATGTTGCAGCAATTGAGCTTGCCCTAAATGGCGAATTATATGAGCTTGCACATGAATGGATACAAAAATATTTAGTTGAAATATTTGCCGAGGGACATACTCTATTATTTGGGCAGTGGATACAAAAATTAAGGAATGCTCAGTTTCCAGTAGATATTAATTTGCTTGTCTTATATATTACTACACTGTTTTCAACCCATGAAATGGATCAGGCGAAGAAAATTATAGAGGAACTACTTTTTAAACAAAATAAATTGAAATGGATGGATGGTTTTCAATTTATTGCTGTATCAAAAATCTTCGAAATTATGAATGCTTATATAGGTTATATGGAAGATGGAGATCTTGAAAAAGCAAAAGTAGGTTTACAAACACGCGTAAATGTAAGAAAAAATAAGTCATCTTTATATCATATATCTTTAAAATATAATCAATTTGAGCCTAGAATTTTACGTACCTTTGTGGGAGCGCGAGGAAAATTCTTACCAGTGGGAAAAATGGAAGAACTGATTCACGTGTTGAATGAAAGTGAAATAAAGGAGCGAAATATTACAGGAGTTACCTATGGATTACTAGCTGAAATATTGTATGAGATAAATGATTTAGATAGGGCAAGTAAAGAGTTAGAAATCGGTTTACAATATGGTTTACGTTTTCAAGATCCAGGATTATTTATACCAATGTACTTGTTAAAGGCTCGTATTTATATGACTAAAAAACAATTTGAAGAAGCACATATGGTATTGATTGAAGCTATGAAGGAAACCGATAAACCTTATTGGGTCGGTATGCTCTATATTATGAAAGCACAATCTTATTTATTGGAAGGTAATATTTCATATGCGCAACAGGAGTTTTTTAGAGTGACAGATTTTATCAATTATAGAATTGCATCAAGAAATCCCTTTTATTTATTAGTTCAAGGTAAAATCCTATATGCCAACAATCAACTAGAGGAAGCATTGCAAATTGCTATTCGTTTAAAAGAAGGGGCAATTCAGGAGAAGCAAATTGTTACGCTTATTGAAGCGGGTCTGCTAGAAGCCATTTGTCATTTTTCGCTTGGGAAAGAGGATTTCGCTTTAACAGGATTACACGCTGCCCTTGAACATGGAGTTTTATATGGTTATTATCGTACATTTATAGAAGAGGATTCTATCTGGCCATTACTAAATAAATACTGGCGTATACGTCAGCATAGTAAGGGAGATACATTTAAGTCAGTGCCATTAGCATATGTAAATAAACTATTACAGAATGATAGCTCAGAAGATGAGTTTTTCGCTAACTTTACTGCAAGAGAAAAAGATGTTCTACAATTACTCGCAGAAGGTGCTTCTAATAATGAGATTGCTCATCAATTACAGCTGACAGAGGGAACTATTCGCGTCTATTTGACGGAAATTTACAGTAAAATAGGTGTGAGATCCCGTACCAAGGCCATTTTATGGGCGAAAGAATGGCTAGGCTTTTAAAGTTGTTAAAGAGAAAGGAGGTTTAAATGATGCCAAATATTTTATTAGCCTCAAAAACAACCGTACCCCAAACGGGCAAGCAAATTATTGAAAGAGAACGATTAAATGCCATTCTACATCAGTCAACAGCGAAACTTATAGTAGTGCAAGCGCCAGCAGGGTATGGTAAAACCACTTTGTTAAGTAGTTGGTTTCAGCAACTTGAAACGACAGTTGCATGGTATACAGTGGACCAAACAGATAATGATCCAATTCGTTATTGGAAGTATTTAATTCATGCTATTGGTCACTCCTTGCAGCAAGAAGCTTCCTCACGTATTGATTCTATACTCCATGCTCAACCACAGTTGCCTTTAGAATATTTAGTGGACGCTCTATTAAACGAATTATCGCTATCTACTGAAAAGGTTCATATTATGATTGATGATTATCATCATATTTTTAATGTTACCATCCATCAAACGATGACCCGCCTCATTGATTTCTTACCTGAACACTGCTTTATTTATTTGACTAGTAGATCAACTATTTCATTACCTATTGCAAAGTGGAGATTAAACCATTGCTTGCTTGAAATTGGCATGGAGCATCTACTTTTTACGTATGAAGAGGCAAAAGAATTTTATAAAAATTTAAATAAACAGCTAAAGGCAAAGGAGCTTCAAAAGGTTTTTGAGATAACAGAGGGTTGGGCTACAGGGTTACAATTAACCAATTTAGCAGGTTTCCACAATGTAGATGACAAAGAGTTTGGAGAAAGTAATTCAAATGTGATTCACTATTTAATGAATGAGGTATTTTCAAAACTAGCACCACCTCTCCAAACCTTTCTACTTTATACTTCGCTTTTGGAACAATTAACCGCAGATACATGTAATGTCCTAACAAACCGTACTGATGCTCAACTAGTATTATTAGAGCTTGATCAACAAGGACTATTTATTAGCAGAGTAGAAGCAAAAGAGCAGGTTTTTCGATATCATAATTTATTTAGAGAAGCATTGCGTCAAGAATTGAGCAATCGTTTTACCCAGCATGATATTTTAAATTTATATGAAAAAGCAGCTGTTGCTTTATATAATAATGGGAGTTTTTTATCTGCAATAGAGCTTGCTTTAAGCGGCAACGTGTTTATTTATGCTGAACAATGGATTCAGGAGCATCTTGTAACATTCCTTTCCTGTGGTCATTCCACATCCTATGTAAATTGGATTGATACTTTTTTGACGAATGGCTATGAGGTACACCCAGAATTGATGGTAATGTATGCCTATACACTCGCAGCATTCCACAATTTAGAAGATGCTTATCAGACGATACTAGACCTAGAACAAAAGCATGGGTCCAATCAATGGATGAATAAAAGTGAATATGCATCCGCTGTCGATGATTTTCTAGGTGTGAAAGCCTATGTCTTTGTCATGAAAAATGGAGATCTTTCACAAGCTGGGGAATATATTCGACAAAGGCTGGAGAGAAATCCTGTCGGGTCCAAATGGGACGCAATTTTTATACAATATAATCAAACAGAGCCTATGTTGTTTAGAACAAATATTGGCTCTCGAGGAAAATTACTTTCAGATGAACAGGCTATGTCTTTTTTCGCTAAGTTTAGAACAGGGGAATTCAAAAACTTAAGTATGACGGGCTATAGTTATGGCATGCGTGCAGAAAAATTATATGAGTGGAACCAATTTGATGAGCTACCAATAGAATTAGAGGAAGCTTTACGTTCTGGACATCAATTTCAAGATGCAGGATTGTTAGTACCGATGTACATTCTGAAAAGCAAAATAGCTGTGTTAGAAGAGCAGTATATTGTTGCTCAAGGTGTTTTAGATCATGCAATTGAAACGGTCAACGAACGTTATTGGATTGATAGTATAAGAGTAATGAAGGCACTTTTATTTTTACGTGAAGACAATATTGTCCAAGCAAAACAGGAGTTAGCCAAGATCGAAGAAAATGTGTATAGGGATTCTCCATTTTATTTACTAGTAAAAGCACGCTATTTACTCATGAAAGGGCATCTACTAGAAGCACAGCAATTGATTATACAGGTGCAATTACAGGCACAACAACAAGAACAGCTATCTACTCGTATAGAAGCTACAATTTTATTAGCCATATGTTTGGCGGAGCAAGAACAAGCAGAAGAGGCGTTGAGGACGTTACATCAAGCATTGAAATTAGCTGAACCTTATAACTATATAAGAACCTTTTTAGATGAGAATAAAATTATTCCCCTTATAAGGGACTATATTGATTTTCGCCGGAAGTGTGCTAAAGATGACTGGGATGAGGTAACCCTTGGCTATGCTTATCGATTGCTAGATTATGTTCAAGAACTAACACCAGTATTAGAAGCTCTTTCTGCTCGTGAACAAGAAATATTTTCACTACTTTCAGAAGGCGCTTCTAATAAGGAAATAGCAGAGCAACTATTTTTGTCTGAAGGGACCATACGCGTGTATCTTTCGGGAATTTACAATAAACTAGGAGTAAAAAATCGAGCCCAAGCATTATTATTAAAACAATCTAAATAAAACAAACCGCTATCAATTTTTTGATAGCGGTTTATTTATAGTTAGTGAAAAATTAACATTCCTCAATAGTAGAAGTAAATTGATTTTTTTAAGATAAAGAAGAGTGTTTTTCTTTATAAGGATAAATGTATGGAACTTCTTTATCGAGGATTCATAAAGGAAGGGGGCTATTTGAAGCTGAAAATTTACAAAAGGAGAGAGGATGAATGAAGAAAAACATTACCATTATGCTTATTGTATTACTGCTCTTTTTCCAATGGGGACAATCCCTGACCTATGCGAATGAACAAAATGACATAGAAGAAAAGGCTAAAGAAGCAGGTGGAAATGAAGTAGATAATAAGATTGAGGTTGATGATCATGAGCAAATAGATAATGATCGTAATTTAACCAATTTCAATACAAGCGAATTTGAGATACAACCAAATAGCACTGGTGTAACGATTGCTAAATATTTAGGTGCGGGGGGATCTGTTGTTATTCCTGAAACTATTGAAGGAAAACCCGTAACAATAATAGGAAATCTTGCGTTTTATGAATCTAACCTAACAGAAATAGTGATTCCTGAAAGTGTAATAACGATAGGTGATTGGGCTTTTGCCAAAACTCAACTAAGCACGATTGTGATTCCCGATAGTGTGGCGGATATAGGACGTTGGACATTCCAAAATAGTAAATTAACAAGCGTAACCATTTCAAAAAACCTAACTACCATAGGAGATCAAGCATTTTATGGTAATCAATTAGTACATGTGGACATCCCTGATGGTGTTACGGATATAGGTTATCAGGCTTTCTTTGGAAATCGATTAACAACTGTAAATATTCCTGATAGTGTAACAAAAATAGGAACCCAAGCATTTACAAACAATCGGATAACGAATCTTAAGATTCCAAATAGTGTAACAAGCATAGGAGATGAGGCTTTTGGCTATAATCAGTTAATTAATGTCGAACTTCCAAACAGTATAACAAGTATAGGAAATTATGTATTTGATAGTAATAGGTTAACAACTGTAAATATTCCAAATAGTGTTACCAGTATAGGGAAAGGGGCATTCCAAGCTAATTACTTAACGAATGTAGAACTTCCAACTAGTCTTCTTAGTATAGGGAATCTAGCGTTTTTTGGTAATAAGTTAAAAAGTATAGTCGTTCCTAATAATGTTATAAGTATAGGTGATTGGGGATTTGGTCAAAATCAACTAACATCTATACAACTTCCTAATAGTCTTCTTAGGATAGGAAATCTGGCATTTTATGATAATCAATTATCGACTGTATCGTTCCCAAACAGTTTAACGAGCATTGGGGATAGGGCATTTGAATATAATCGGTTACAATGGGTTCAATTTAATAGCCCATTAATGTTGGGAGTAAATGCATTTAACAGCCAAGGTAGTACTTTTGACGGTTGGTACCAAGATTTATCATGGGTAACAAAATGGGATGGAAATGTAACACAACCCTTGAGAATTTATGCCAAGGGAAATGTCCAACAGTACACAGTTACATTTGAAACAAATAGTGATAGTACTACCATAGAAGAACAGAAAGTATTGTCTGGGGAAAAGGTGGTAGAACCCGATGTTCCAGTGAAAGCAGGTTTTACATTTGGTGGTTGGTATAAGGATGAGGAATTGAATAAACCCTGGAATTTTAATACAGATGTGATAACAGAAAATAAAATCTTGTATGCAAAATGGTTAAAGAATTTGCATACTGTCACATTTCATTTTGATACCTACATTACAACTGTCGAAGTACCGGATGGAGCGCTACTCAACAAACCGAGTATTCCAATAAAAGAAGGACATAAATTTTTTGGTTGGTTTAACAAAGAGCGCACGGCAGAATGGGATTTTGAAAGATCTAGGGTAACATTTGATATAGATTTATATGCTGTGTGGTTGAAAAATGTATACGGTGTCAGATTTGAAGCAGGAAATAGTACTCCCCCTATAATAATTGTCGCAGAATATGGTGATAAGTTGGAAGAGCCAGAACCGCCTATCTTAGCAGGACAAATATTTGCTGGCTGGTATAAAAACCCTGCTTTAACTAAACTATGGAACTTTGCAACGGATGTGGTCACAGAGCACACAACTTTATATGCAAAATGGGATATAGTGCAACAACAGTATGTGGTTCAATTTGAGTCAAATGGTGGAAGTATGGTCCCAAGCCAAACTATTAATTCTTATATGACGGCTACTAAACCAGAAAACCCAATAAAAGAAGGATATACATTTGCAGGCTGGTATAAGGATAAAAAATTCACAACCCTATGGGAATTTGAGATAGATAAAGTGACAGAAAATATAACCTTATATGCGAAATGGGATTTAGTACAGCAATATGAGCTTAAATTTGAGTCAAATGGTGGAAGTTCAGTTCCAAGTCAAACTTTTACTTCTCCTATGAAGGCTACTAAACCAATTAATCCTACAAAAACAGGGCATCTATTTGTAGATTGGTATAAAGATGCAGAACTCAATAGTTTATGGAATTTTGAGACAGATAGGGTGACGGAGGATACAACCTTATATGCCAAATGGGAAAAGGTAGCCGTACAATATACGCTGGATTTTGAAACAAATGGGGGAAGTGCAGTAGCCTCACAGAAGGTAACTGAAGACACCTTCGCAATAAAGCCAGCAGACCCAACAAAAGCTGGATATGAGTTTGCAGGTTGGTATACAGATGCTGTATTCAGTACACCATGGAATTTTACAACGGATAAGGTAACCGAAAATACAATCTTGTATGCCAAATGGGAAAAGGTAGCCGTACAATATACGCTGGATTTCGAAACAAATGGAGGTAGCGCAGTAGTATCACAGAAGGTAACTGAAGACAACTTCGCAATAAAGCCAGCAGACCCAACAAAAGCTGGATATGAGTTTGCAGGTTGGTATACAGATGCTGTATTCAGTACACCATGGAATTTTACAACGGATAAGGTAACCGAAAATACAATCTTGTATGCCAAATGGGAAAAGGTAGCCGTACAATATACGCTGGATTTCGAAACAAATGGAGGTAGCGCAGTAGCCTCACAGAAGGTAACTGAAGACACCTTCGCAATAAAGCCAGCAGACCCAACAAAAGCTGGATATGAGTTTGCAGGTTGGTATACAGATGCTGTATTCAGTACACCATGGAATTTTACAACGGATAAGGTAACCGAAAATACAATCTTGTATGCCAAATGGGAAAAGGTAGCCGTACAATATACGCTGGATTTTGAAACAAATGGGGGAAGTGCAGTAGCCTCACAGAAGGTAACTGAAGACACCTTCGCAATAAAGCCAGCAGACCCAACAAAAGCTGGATATGAGTTTGTAGGTTGGTATACAGATGCTGTATTCAGTACACCATGGAATTTTACAACGGATAAGGTAACCGAAAATACAATCTTGTATGCCAAATGGGAAAAGGTAGCCGTACAATATACGCTGGATTTCGAAACAAATGGAGGTAGCGCAGTAGTATCACAGAAGGTAACTAAAGATACCTTAGCAATAAAGCCAGCAAACCCAACAAAGGTAGGCTATGAATTTGCAGATTGGTATATGGATCCCGCATTCAGTAAACCATGGAATTTTACAACGGATAAGGTAACTAAAAATACAATCTTGTATGCCAAATGGGAAAAGGTAGTCGCACAGTATACGGTGAATTTTGAAACGAATGGAGGTAGCACAGTAACATCACAGAAGGTAACTAATGATACCTTGGCAACAAGGCCAGTAGATCCAACAAAGGCAGGTTATATATTTACAGGCTGGTATAAGGATATTGCACTGACAATACCATGGGATTTTTCTAAGGATGTAGTGAAGTCCAATATCACCTTATATGCCCATTGGGTAACAGACGGTTCATCGGGTGGTGGAGGAAGTATATCTCCGAATCCATCACCAATACCAGAGCCAAACATACCTGAAAAACAAGAGCCTAAACCTGAAGAACCAATTGATCCGCAACCAACAGAGCCAACACCCCAACAAGAGCCAGATATCATCTTTTCAGATATTTCTCAAGGACATTGGGGCTGGGCGATGATTCAGGAGATGGCAAAGCAGGGCATTATTACAGGCTATCAAGATGGCACCTTCAAGCCAAATGCACCAATTCAGCGCCAGCATGCTGCCCTGATATTGACAAGAGCATTAGAGCTAGAACCGAAAAAAGATGCGCGAGAATTTAACGATATACCTAAAAGCCATCTCTATTTTGAGGTAATCGATCAGGTGCAACAAGCAGGTCTGTTTGAAGGCATAGATGGGAACTTCCAGCCAACTACGAATATGACACGCGCTCAAATGGCAAAAGTATTAGTTCTTGCCTTTAATTTAACTTCATCGAATAAAGATACTTTCAAGGATGTGCCAAAAACTCACTGGGCACACAACTTTATCGCTATACTCGCAGGAAATGGGATCACAATTGGAGATAATGGCAACTTTAGACCAAATGATCCTGTAACACGTGCGGAGTTTGTAGCATTTTTGTATAGAGCATTGCATCAATAATAAAAAACTCACCAATGGCTATCCATAAAGCTTTTGGTGAGTTTTTTTTGTTCAAATTATTAACATTACTCAATAGTGCGTAAGGATGTAAATTATTATGCTAATAGAAAAGGAAGTGTTTCTATTGAAAATCGTTCGTCTTACCTTCTTCATACTATTCTTAAGTTTAGCTTTTGTATCGATTAAACTTTCAATTAAAACAGATGAAAGGAATTATGATTGGCGTAATAACTCTGATGGTACAGTGACAATTATTCATTACAATGGTCCACATCTGGAGTTTCCCTTTCCAAGCCGTTTAAATGGCAAAAAAGTTGCTAAGGTAAGCTCAGGAATTTTTGAGAAAAGAGATATTTACAGCTTTTTACCGAAAGTTTATTAGTTAAAGAAATAATCAGTGTCAAAAAAAGAAATGTAGTGTCTTTCTCATCATTTTCTAATTAGACTTTCACCACTTGTATCGTATACGATGAAAAGAAAAGGCGAAGGACGGATTCGACATGACACATCGAATTTTAATTATAGAAGATGAAGAAAATATTGCGAGAGTACTACAACTGGAGCTTCAATTTGAAGGATATGAGGCAACAATGGCTCATACAGGAGCAGAAGGCTTACTACAATACCGTGAGCAGCAATGGGATTTAATTTTACTTGATATCATGCTACCTGAGATGAGCGGTATTGATGTGCTAAAGCGTATTCGTGCAACAGAATCCCAAACGCCTGTTATCATGCTAACTGCCAAAAGTGAGGTAGAGGATAAGGTAAAGGGCTTGGATTTAGGAGCCAATGATTATGTGACAAAGCCTTTTGAAATTGAGGAGCTGCTGGCACGTATACGCAACGCTTTACGATTTTCGCAGAAGGTCAGCCCAAAGCAAGTTGCTCTTACATTTGGCCATTTATCGATAAACGAGCAAACAAGGGAAGTTGTATATTTCGATAAGGAACTTCAGCTGACACCTCGTGAATACGATTTGTTGTTCTATTTACTGAAGCATCCTAAACAAGTACTGACAAGGGAGCAAATATTAGAGGCTGTGTGGGGCTATGATTATTATGGGGATACAAATGTTGTGGATGTTTATATACGTTATGTACGACAAAAGCTTGAAGCTGCTAATCCAACACCTCTTATCCAAACAGTTCGAGGTGTGGGGTATGTGCTAAAGGAACATAGTTATGAGACTTAAAACAAAAATTCATCTACTAACAACATTGCTTATGCTAGTTATAGTAGTGGCAACAAATAGTGGAATTTATTTGTTGTATGAGAAATTTGCCAATGATACGGAATATAATCAGCTCCAGTCACGGGCAAATGAGTTAAGCTCCACACTGAGTCAGTTAAATACACAAACCAACCTACAGCAAGTTTTAAGAGCATATATGCCAACAGATGGTGCTGTTTATATTTATGATGGTGAACGTTTGAAAACGAAGGTTCAGGCTACACTTGAAATGCACAAGGCGCCTTCCATTACCTACACAATGCCTGCTATTTGGATAGACGGAACGGTAGTGGACATTACATTACAGCAATCTATGGAAGAAGTAGAGCGGACTTTAGACTTGTTAAAGGTCATCTTAGTTGTTGTATCTTTCGTGGCAACGATTCCAATTTTCCTAGCGAGCTTGGTACTTGGGCGACTTATTTTATTACCGCTAGAACGTTTAAATGAGACCATGCGCAAAAGTGCATCTACTGGGAAATATGAAAAAATAGATACCACAGAAAAAGGTGGGGACGAGTTAACAAACATTAACCGCACTTTTAATATGATGATGGAGAAGCTTGAACAGCATTATCAAAAGCAACAAGAATTTGTATCAAATGCCTCCCATGAGTTAAAAACGCCTATAACTGTTATTGAAAGTTATGCAAAACTACTCCTAAGAAGAGGTTTTGATAATCGGGAGGTTGCTCAGGAATCCTTACAAGCCATTGCCAATGAATCATCTCGTATGCATGAAATGGTGTTGCAATTGCTAGAACTAGCTAAAAACAAAGAGCAATTGGACGTTCATTTCGAACAACTAGAGCTTGTCCCATTCTTAAACAAAGTAGCTTCACAAATGGAACAGGCTTATCATCGAACATTTAGAATTGATGCGCAGATTCCAAAATTTATTTATAGTGATGAAAAAATATTGAAGCAGCTCCTCTTTATTTTGCTTGATAATGCTAGGAAGTATAGTGAGGATGAAGTCCATATTCTAGCCACAGAAACAACTAATCAAGTACGTATTACCATCCAAGATTTTGGTATGGGTATTCCTGCAGAGCATATTCCTCATTTGTTTGAGCGTTTTTATCGTGTAACAGAGGATCGTAATCGTAAAACAGGTGGTTCAGGCCTTGGGCTAGCAATAGCACATGAGCTGGCACAACAATTAGGTATAACGATAGATGTGAAAAGTAAGCTAGGGGAAGGCTCAAGTTTTACTTTATGTATTCCAAAGGAGGGGCAGCAATGAAAAAGTGGATGTTGATAATTGTTGTTATTATCCTTCTTTGTAGTGGAGTAATTTGGTTTGTTCAAAATCGTTATTTTTACGTTCAACCTCTTAGTGAAGAGGAGGCTATTCGCTATATTGAGACTATCTATAATGGTCATGTTACACATGTGGAAAAACAAGGAGATGCCTTTGAAATGCTTTTTACGCGAGAGGATGTTAAGTATGCAGCTATACTGGATGTTACGACACAACAGGTGACTGATCTAATCATGAAAGAAGGACAAAGTAAATTACTGTTAACTGAAAAGCAGATTAGACAAATGGTTAAAAAGGAATATGGAGATGTAGAAAGCGTTATGCTTATAGACTCCATTTACACTGTCCGTGTTGAAAATGAGAAGATTCAGAAGGATTTAACACTTGATGGTTATACTGGCGAACTACTGGCAGAGAAAAAGGTTGAACCGCAAGAACAACCTATCGAAGAGCCTATTATTACTGAGCAACAGGCCATTCAAATAGCTCTCAAGCAATTAAAGGGTGAAGTGGATTCAGTTGATTTTGAAGAAACCTCAGAGGGTGGTTACTATTTAGTCGAGATTGAAACGCAGGAGGACGAAGCTACATTTCAAATTCATGCTGTTTCAGGAAAAGTACTGTCTGTGACATGGGATGACGATCATTAAATCATTCTCATGAAATTCTAATGTTCCTCTTATAGTTCTATCATCTTCACTTGGTAAGCTAAGTTTAGATAAAACAAAGGAGAGATGAACATGAAAAACATGAAAAAAATGATAATGATTCCAGCACTAGTAATTACTCTTGGAGTGGGAGCAGCGATTGGCTCGACGACTTTATTATCAGGAAATGCCCAAGAAAAAAAGGTCTTATCCATGCAGGAAATTGAGAAGAAAGCGCTCGCGGTAGTGGATGGAACAGTTGCAAAGATCGAATTTGATCAAAATCAGTTTAGCTCTATTTATGAAGTAGAGGTGCATACAGTTACAGAAGAATATGATTTGAAATTTGATGCTTATAGTGGAAAATTACTCAAGCAGAAAAAGGAACCTCTTGATGGAGATGATTGGGATGATCATATTCCTGCTACAACAAAAATAATTACAAAAGAGCAGGCTATCAAGACAGCCCAAACAAAAGCAAACGGTAAAGTGACAAAAATTAAGCTCGATGATGGTGTATATGAAATTGAATTGAAAGACGGTCAAAATGAATACGAAGTAGACGTGGATGCAGTCTCTGGGAGCATAATAGACTTTGAACAAGGCTACGATGACTAATTTAATGAGCTGTCTTAAAGGTAGAAACATCCCTTTAAGGCAGTTTTTATTGTTTGTATTGTGGGTATATACTAGGTATTCAGGAAATTTTATTTAAGAGGCAGTTATTTAAATGTTCAAAAAAGCCTATGCTTATACTCAAAAAAAAGAAAAATTTTCTTCTTTACTTTTTCAATTAGCAGGCGTAATATGACATCATTATAAAAGTTTCAAATTTCTAAATCGCTGAAGCAACTAGACGCGGGGGAACCAATTTTGACGGATGGCATAGCCATTCTTGGGGTGAATCTCTTCCTTTTGGAGGAGTAGGGCAACTCAGGCCCGAATCCGACAGCTAACCTCGTAAGCGTTAAGAGCAGAAAAGTGGAGCTTGGCAGACGGATGAGCGTCTACAAGTCTTATTTAGTGATGACTTGTAGACGTTTTTTGATGTTATTTAGAAAGGCGAAACACATTCTATGAAACCAGAAGGTGTTTATCAATGAAATCCTCATTCAAACGTTATGTAATCGGCAAACCATTAAGATCCGATGCGTTAGGGGAACAAAAGCTAAGTAAAACAAAGGCATTGGCCATATTATCGTCCGATGCGTTGTCGTCAGTAGCCTATGGACCAGAACAAATTTTAATTGTCCTGATGACGGTAGGTACAATGGCGTTTTGGTATTCTTTACCTATTGCCGCTGGAGTGGTTATTCTACTCGTGGCACTGATTTTATCCTATCGTCAAGTTATCTTCGCCTATCCACATGGGGGAGGCGCCTATGTCGTATCTCGAGAAAATTTAGGCGTGAATGCAGGTCTCGTGGCTGGGGGTTCTTTGCTTGTTGATTATATTTTAACGGTAGCAGTAAGTGTGTCAGCTGGGACAGATGCCATTACATCTGCATTTCCAAGTCTTCACCCTTACAATGTACCCATTGCTATTATATTTGTGATTTTCTTAACGATTTTAAACCTGCGAGGTGTAACAGAGTCGGCATCTATCTTGGCGTATCCAGTTTATCTATTTGTAGGCGTTATGCTATTGCTAATCGGGGTTGGGCTCTATAATGTAGCAACTGGACAGGTGCCTGCAGAATTGCATCCAAAGATTGGTACACCAGTGGCAGGGATTAGCCTATTTATTTTATTAAAGGCATTTGCATCAGGAAGCTCAGCGTTAACAGGGGTAGAGGCTATTTCTAACGCCATACCTAATTTTAGAAATCCTGCTCCTAATAATGCTGCTAAAACGCTTTTAGCAATGGGCGGCATTTTAGCCGTTTTATTCATCGGGATTGTTAGTCTAGCTTATTTTTATGGGGTTGCACCAACAGCAGAAGCAACAGTTGTTTCCCAACTTGCAGAAGCTAGTGTTGGTCGGAATTTCCTTTATTATATTGTACAGGGGACTACGGCAATGATTTTAGTACTTGCCGCAAACACAGGATACTCAGCATTTCCATTGCTTGCTGTGAATTTATCGAAGGATGGTTTTATTCCGAGAATCTTCCAAATTCGAGGGGACCGACTTGGCTATTCAAATGGCATTTTAATGCTAGGTGTTGCAGCCATTGTTTTAATTATCTTATTTGACGGGGCCACAGAGCATTTAATTCCGCTCTATGCAGTAGGTGTATTTATTCCCTTTACATTAGCGCAAACAGGAATGATGCGAAAATGGTGGCGCGAAAAACCTAAAGGTTGGGTAGCGAGATTTACGATCAATACAATTGGGGCAGCTATCTCTTTCATCGTAGCAATGATGTTTTTTGTGACAAAAATGCCTCAAGTTTGGCCAGTATTTATCTTTTTACCAATCATTATTTTTGTATTCCATCGCATTAAGCACCATTATCAAGCTGTTGGAGAACAGTTAAGATTAAATCATGAGGAACTGGATACTATTGAGGGGAATGTTTTCATTGTGCCAGTAGCTGGTATAACAAAGGTGGTCGAAAACTCCCTACATTATGCTAAATCGCTTAAGGTTGATAAAGTGATCGCCTTTTATGTAGCTTTCGATCAAGCAGAAGCGAAAGCTTTTGAAGAGAAATGGAATTCATGGCAACCTGATGTACGATTAGTTACTTACTATTCACCATATCGAAGCATTACACAGCCATTAATTAAATTTATTGATAAAGTAGAACATCAATGTACAAAGACAGGTCATAAAGTAACGGTTGTTATCCCTCAATTCTTACCGAAAAAAGGGTGGCATCATATGCTACACAACCAATCGAGTCTTCTCATTCGTACATCCCTGTTATTTCACAGAAATGTCGTCATTATGACAGTACCGTTCCATTTATCAAAATAATGCTAGCAAGCTAGAAAATAGTCTGCTATAATCAGTACGTTGATTGAAAACACGAACGTTTACAATTAAAAAGTTCCAGAATACCATTAAATTCCGAAAAATCAAACTTTTTTTGGTGAGAGATAGTAGCCCTTACCGAATAAAGTGATAAATTGGTTATTCTGATAGTTTCATACAATTCCACTCATATAATAGCGAGAATAGGGCTCGCAAGTTTCTACCGATTTACCGTAAATGAATCGACTATGGGTAGCAATGCTTTTAGAGAACTTCAATTTTAATGATGTTTTCTATTCATTTCGACGTTTTTGCGCTGAATGCTTTGCTCCACTCGTAGCAGAATGGAATCAAAGTATTCAGCGTTTTTTTATAATTTTTTACGAAAGAAGGATATGAAAGAAATGAAGTTATTACAAGACAAAATCATGCAAGAGGGTAAAGTATTATCTTCATCCGTATTAAAAGTTGATTCATTTTTAAACCATCAAATTGATCCGATGCTTATGAAGGAAATTGGTCATGAATTCGCAAATCGCTTCTCTGATCAAGTGATTACAAAGATTTTAACAATAGAATCTTCAGGTATCGCTCCTTCTGTCATGTTAGGACTAGAAATCGGTGCACCGGTAGTGTTCGCTCGTAAACGTAAATCATTAACACTTTCAGATAACCTTTACACATCGAAAGTACATTCATTTACAAAAAATGAAACAAATGATATTTCTGTATCACGTAATTTTTTAAGTGAAGACGACAATATTTTAATTGTAGATGATTTCTTAGCAAATGGTGAAGCTGTCAAAGGCTTACTTGATATAGCTGCACAAGCGGGTGCGAATGTTGTGGGAGTTGGAATTGTTATTGAAAAGGGCTTCCAAGATGGCGGAAAATTATTACGTGAGCAAGGTGTTCGCGTTGAGTCATTAGCGATTGTAGATTCTCTTGAAGATGGCAAAGTAACATTTGCTACGGAGGCTCGCGCGTAATGAATACCTTTAAATCGACTGCGCTAGCGATTCAACATTTACTTGCAATGTATGCTGGAGCCATCTTAGTGCCACTGATTATTGGTGGAGCAATTGGCTTCGATTCAACACAAATGACGTATTTAGTAGCGATTGATATTATGATGTGCGGGATCGCTACACTTTTACAAGTTTATTCAGGTAAATTCATTGGTATCGGCTTGCCTGTAGTACTTGGCTGTACATTCACAGCGGTAAGTCCAATTATTGCAATTGGTACAAACCCAGAGCAGGGTATTACGGACATTTATGGTTCTATTATTGCCTCTGGTGTAATTGTAATGATAATTGCGGGCTTCTTCGGAAAGCTTGTAAAATTCTTCCCACCAGTCGTAACAGGGTCAGTTGTTTCAATTATCGGTATTTCCTTATTACCAGTAGCGTTAAACAATATGGCGGGTGGACAAGGTGCTGAGGATTTTGCCTCTGCTTCTAATGTAGCTTTAGCCTTTATTACATTGGTTATCATTTTAGTCGTTTATCGCTTTTCTACAGGCTTTGTTCGTGCTATTTCTATTCTGATTGGATTAGTAGTAGGTACCGTTTTAGGTGCCTTCATGGACAAAGTGGATTTCACGCCAGTAGCAGATGCTAATGTATTTCACATGGTACAACCATTCTACTTTGGCATGCCAACATTTGATGTAACGGCAATTATTACTATGACACTTGTAGCAATGGTATCTTTAGTAGAATCATCTGGTGTCTATTTTGCGCTAAGTGATATTTGTAATAAAAAATTAGATTCAAAAGATTTAGCTCGTGGCTACCGTTCAGAAGGTCTAGCTTCAGTAATCGGTGGTATTTTCAATGCCTTCCCATACACAACCTTCTCACAAAACGTGGGACTTACACGTATGTCAGGCGTCAAAGATCGTAAAGTCATTTACATCACAGGTGGTTTACTAGTAGCACTTGGCTTCCTACCAAAAATCGCAGCATTAACAACGATTATTCCAACGTCTGTACTAGGTGCGGCAATGCTAGCGATGTTCGGTATGGTGATTACACAAGGTATGGGTATGCTTGTACCAGTTATGAACGAGTCAGCAGAAAATGCGATGATTGCTGCCATTGCAGTGAGTTTAGGCGTCGGTGTATCAGTCGTTCCTGGCATTTTTGATGCACTACCAGAAAAAGTGTCAATTTTAACATCTAACGGAATCGTCTGTGGTTCAGTCACAGCGATTATTCTTAATATTTTGTTCAACATGATTGGGCCGAAGCATAAAAAAGACCCGATGCATGGAGAAGTGTAAAAAGATAATTAAATAACATTCATCTAAATATCCTACATATTTTGATGAAAAGAATAGTGTCACCTACTTTTATCTATTGATTTAGATTTCAGGAGGTGCCACTTTTTTGTCGTTATGGATTGTATGTTTTTAACTATTGATAGAGGTTTTAGTTAAAATTTGTTCCTTAAAATAACTCTAGGCAGTCATATGGAATGTTTAACATTAGATTAAAAGGGAATTTAAAATAGAGTTGTTGAAATCGCATGTAACTCTCTCTTTCAACATATACTTATATAAAACTACTCTCAGAAAGGTCTAGCACAAATGCAAAGTATCGTTTTAATTTTAATCCTACAATTAGTATATGTACCTTTTTTAACATTACGAACAATATTTTTAGTAAAGAATATCACGTTCCTTGCTGCGATATTTGGGATGCTGGAGATGTTAGTATATGTATTTGGCCTTTCACTTGTTTTCAGCGGGAAGCAAAGTATGTTATCTATGGTTGTCTATGCTGTTGGGTTTGGCTTGGGTATATTTTTAGGAGCAAAAATAGAACGAAAGCTAGCGATAGGCTATGTTTATACAACCATTAATACGCAAAATAAGAATGAGGAGCTTGTGAAATTTCTTCGTAACGAAGGGTTTGCGGTCACGATTTATATCGGAGAAGGGCGAGATAGTAACCGCTATAAATATGAGATCTTAACGAAGAGGAATCGTGAAGGAGAGCTCTTTCAAATAGTAGAGCAATTTGAGCCGAATGCGTTTATTATCTCGTATGAGCCTAAATCATTCAAGGGCGGCTTTTTACTTGCTCGTATGAAGGCTAAGCAGAAATAATATTCAATATGAGAGGACCCTCGCTAAAAGCGAAGGTCCCTTTTTTACATATTACATAAATTTTGTTTCAACCCAGTTTTTGAATAAGGCATAATCTGTATAGACGGTTTCTTTGTAGCTCATTGCTTGTAAAATTGTATGTTCTATAAATACATTCTGTTCTTTACCGATTGCTTTTAAAATCTCCTCCTCGCTGTGATAGGTAAAAACATGAGAATAATCGATGTCAGCTCGTGCATGTATTTTAGCGGCAATTTTCCCCATAAGTGATGTTGTTGTAAAGTAATCCTCTACATCCTTATAGTTTTTAGGCTTAATCTTCTTTTTATAAGGAGAACGTTCTCGAATATAAAATTCCTGACCATTCATTGTAATAAAGGCTAAATGTGGGTCCTCTAAATGGTGCATGGCCTTTTGAGTTCCAACTACTCGTGCTCCCTGGTGCTCATAATGAGCCCAAAATAGATCCTGATAGGGAAGAAAGTAGGCAGGAATGGCTGTGCGTACTTCTTTCATTTCTAACACTAAATTTTCAACCCCTGATGCACCCTTTTCATCTTCCACTAAAATATAGTAACGTTTTAAACCGATTGAAGCTGTTCCAGAGCCATACTTATAAGCTATGTCCCTAATTTTATAAGTGGAAAGTGCGTTTGAAATGGAATTGTATTCTTCAGCAGTGACGGGTTGAATTTCTTCATTCCATAAGAAAGATCGTTCTCCATCTTCATTCAGATACGTAATATCCTGTAAAAAGAAAGATCTTGGGCGTTTCTCAAGCTTTTTTAATAACCTCTTTGCAGGTCCCTTTGTATTATCTTTTGTGAATATGAGTGTTAGAGGATCATCCTGTTTACGCTCAAATCGTTTTAGCTGAACGATATAACTGTTAAGGAAATGTTGAATAGCTGTTTCTTGAGTTGTTTTATGTAAGCCCTGCTCCTCTAAATAAAGTGCAATACTAACACTCATTCGAACAATAACGTATAAATAAGAGCCTACATAGCCCTCATCGAAATCATTGACATCAAAAACAATGGAGCCAGCTTCATTTTGAAAAGCACCGAAGTTATCCATATGCATGTCACCTTGAATCCAAGTTGGTTTTCTATCAGGAGTATGGAAGATTGAGGCGGATTTTGTCATATCAAAATAAAAGAGATAGGCACTTCCACGGAAAAAGCGAAATGGGCTTTCAAGCATTTTACGGTATTTCTCCAAGCGCTGTCCCTCTGTTAAACGCATTCGTTGAACATCGAACTCATCAAAGATTGTTTTTAATTGTTCTTGTCTTAAAAAAGTTCTAGTATGTTTAACTTGCTCCAATAAAGCATGCTCCATATCATAATCCCCTTTGTTAATTTAAAATTTATCTGTATATACGGAAATAAATTGAATAAGTTTCTAAGAAATTTAGCAAATGTACTCGATAAAAATGGCTAATCATCTAAGGTTATTTCATAACATGTTCAATAGCCTATTTTCATACTATAAGACATGCATAGACACGGAGGGGGGTTGTATGTATTTCTTTACAAAAAGTCTTGTCATTCTAATAGGAAGTATTTCATTGTCGTTAGGAATAAACTTATTTTTAACGCCTTATGAAATTTTAGATGGGGGAGTAGTGGGGTTAGCGCTAATATTACATTATTTATATAAGCTCCAAATTGGTTTAATGATTATTATCATTAGTATTCCAATTTTTATTATTGCGTGGTTTAAATATAAAACCTATTTTTACAATAGTATACATGGATTAATAACATCTTCCTTCATTATCGATTTTTTAAAGCCTGTCCGCAATCTTGTGCAAATTGATGCGCTTTATAGTGCCATTCTTGGAGGAATACTTGTAGGCTTTGGTATTGGTCTAATGCTGCGATTTCAGACAAGCACAGGGGGGACTGACTTAATAGCACAATTTATCTGTGATAAAACGGGTATCAATGTTGGGATATTAATATTTTTTATTGATTCCATCGTGATTGTTATAGGCGGCTTCCTCCTATCCACCTCAACCTTGCTATTATCTATAATTACAGTGCTAGTTGTGGGGATTACGACAAGCATTATTACTAGTCGAGTTTGATAAACATAAAAAAAGTTCCAGTATAAACTGAAACTATTTGGGGGTCTGATTATCAAGTGCTTTCATTAGCTTCTTTTTTGGATGTGCAGGTTTCACTTCGGCAATTAGTATAGCTAGTAAAATAAGTACGGCACCAACGACCATACGGCTTGTTAGCATTTCATGCAAGAAGATAACGGATAAAACCATGCCGAAAAAAGATTCAGTTGATAGTATAATCGCAGCCTTTGTGGCAGTTGTATATTGATTGGCCACATTCTGGAAAAGATAAGCTATTGTCGTAGAAAAAATCCCTAAATAAACAAGAGAGTAAATTGCCTCTTTTTCAAGCGACGTAGGAATTTCACCTTGACTAATGATAACTAGAACACCTATAAAGGATGCTGTAAGAAACTGAATAATGGTTAGCGCAATGGCATCTTCCTTTTGAACAAAAAGGTTTGTACAAAAGATATCAAAGGCAAAAGCAACGGCACAAGCTAATGATAGGGCATCACCTATATTCATTGTCAATGAGCCTTGTAATGATAGAAAGCCAATGCCCACAATCGCCATGATCGAACCAATGATTTCGTAGCCATCGATACGACGTTTATAAACGGCATACGCTATTAAAGGGACAATGATGACATTTACTGCGGTTAAAAAGGCGTTTTTAGATGGTGTTGTATATTGCAGTCCGACAGTTTGAAGGGCAAACGCTATATACAAAATCGTACCTAATAAAGCTCCCTTCCATATTACTGATTTCGAGGCCTTTTTTAATCGGGAGCCAAATAAAACAGTTAATATGATTGAAGCTAATAAAAATCTGCCAGCCATTACTTGATAAGCTGTTAAATATTCTAGAGCAATGGCCGTTACAACAAATCCACTACCCCACACGATTGCAGTAACTAATAGCATCCCATCAGCTATGTAAGTTTTCATGTTTTCTTCCTCCTAACTTCAATAGAATAGCATAAGAGAGAAGAAAAGAATTTAATTTTATTTCTAAATATTCAGGCGTTTTTTTGTACTTATTCCAAAGCGATTAGTCACTGTTCATTTTGCTATGTAATAAGTACAATTTAACGGCTGCAGCTAGGCGTTCATAAAAAACATAATCATTATCTACGGGTGCTACTAGCTGACGTATTTTAGCCATGCGATAGCGGATTGTATTTGGATGACAGAATTGTGCTACAGCAACTTCCTTAATATTTCCTTTTTTAATGATATAGGTTATGGCGGTCTCCATTAAGTCTGGATCAGCCTTTTTATCAAGTAAAGGGGCTAAAAAAGAGGTAACATAGTCCATTGCGAATACTGAATCTTTACGGTACAACTCGATTAATAAACAATCGGACGCGAGATTCTTATAATGACAGCTAGGGAGCATATCGATTTCAGCGAAAATATTAGCAAAAAAAGCTTCGCGTAATGCAATGGGAAATCCTGTCTGGGTATCATAGCAACTGCTATAGCCGAAAGTGATTGTATCAGTGGGTATGGCATATAATGCTAGCCATTCACATAACACCCTTTCAAATTGGAACTGCTGAGATGAATGTGTCATGATAATAAATAGACTTTTTTTATAAGAACAAATCAAACCCGATTTTAATAGTGGCTCCAACGAGTGAAAGGACTGCATCCGGCTCTGGTGGATTGGATCACTTGCTCGTAAATTTGCTATAAATACATATTTTTCAAAGGGTTTATTGAGCTGTTGTAAAATGGATTTTATTTGCTCCTGTGTTACATCTTCCTCCATTAACCTTCGTAAAATCGTCTCTAAAAAGTAGGAATAATCCTGTGTCTTAGCATAAGCCATCGTTTCTAAAATGATTTTTTCAAAAAACTCATCTCCACCAAAGCGCAATATAGGGAAATTATGCTGCTCTGCATACGACAAAACTTCTTCAGGTAATTCCTTAAAAATAACAGGCTTATAGGCTAAAGCACTCGCCCCAAGCTCAATTAGATTTTTAACAGCATTGAATAAATACTCAGGCTTTTGCTTTGCAAATAATAAACTACTTAACACAACACTGTTGGGGGTAAAGATAGTATCCCTGACATGGTGGATATCAGGTGAAAATTCAAAGTCTAATATTTCTACATTTTGAACAGCTTTATTTAAGCCGTTGTGACCAGCAATAACAGTGAAGTCTTTTGTAATAGGTAGTTGTAAAAATTTTTCTACATTCATGAATGGATCATTGCCTTTCCTGTAGTAAGCTTCTAGCTTCTATTATAAAATTACTTGTTCATAAAAAACCATTAGTATGAATCCACCAAAAAAATCTGCTCATTCAGCGGTATACCGCGAAGTGAGCAGATTTCCAACACTTATCGTTTAGATATTAGCAAAAATATTTGGCTTTCTAGTTCTCTGCGGATTTGCTTGCTCAACTGCATGGCCAACATTTAAAATGCGTCCTTCTTTATAGGCTGGACCAATAATTTGTAGACCTATTGGTAAGTTTCCTTTAAAGCCACAAGGAACTGAAAGGGCAGGTAAGCCTGTTAGGTTACTAGGGCCTGTAAAGCGGATAATATTATCGATTAAATCTACTTTTTGACCGTTTAACTCTGCGAAATCATCCCCAATTGTACTAGCTACAACAGGTAGGGTTGGGGTAATGAGCACATCTACCTCATTAAAAATCTCTGTAAACTCCTGCTTGATTTGACGACGTACCTGCTGAGCCTGTAAGTAATCGACTGCAGAAGGCAATTCACCAAGCTCAAATAGCAGACGAATATCGTCACCAAAATCTTGTGGTCTCTTTTGTAAATCTGAATGGTGTATAGCTGCTGCCTCTGAAAGGGATGTCACAAGCTCTGCCCATTCTGCATATTGTAGGGATGGAATACGCACTACTTCTACTTTAGCGCCTTGATCCACTAAGCTTTGAATACTCGCTCTAACAGCCTTCTCTACATCAGCATCAACATTTTTAAAGAAATATTCTTCATTGATACCAATTACTAGATCCTTGATATTGCCAGTAATCTGCTTCTTATAGTTGTCTATTGGAATATCAATGCAAGTAGGGTCTCGATGATCAAAACCAGCAATGATTTCGAGCAAGCCCGCTGCATCCTTAACGGTCTTTGTCATCGGGCCAATATGGTCTAAGCTCCATGCAAGCGGGTAGCAGCCATATTTACTTACACGACCGTGTGTAGGTTTTAAACCAACAATGCCGCAAGCAGAGGATGGGATTCGAATAGAGCCTGCTGTATCTGTACCTAGTGAAGCAACACTTGCTCCAGCTGCAACAGCCGCACCAGAGCCGCCACTTGAACCACCAGGAATTTTATCTAAATCCCATGGGTTACAAACAGGACCGTAATGAGGGTTGTTATTGGTAATTCCCCAAGCATATTCATGCATGCTTAACTTGCCAGTGAAAATAACACCAGCGTCACGAAGCTTTTCAACTACTGTCGCATCATAATCAGAAACGAAGTCCTTATGAATTTTTGAGGACATCGTTGTTATTTTATCTTTAAAATACAAGTTGTCCTTTAAGGCCATAGGTATCCCATGATACATACCCTTGTAATGACCTTGGAGAATCTCCTGTTCAACTTCTTTTGCCCTTGCTAAGGCTTCTTCCCGATAAAAAGCCATATAGGAATTAATTTTAGGCTGACTTTCCTCAGCAAAATCTAAAATAGCTTTCGTTAATTCCACGGGAGATAGCGTCTTTGATGCAAGTAAAGGTGCCAACTCTTCAACAGATTTTAAATGTAAATCAGTTGTCAATGTGATCACCTCCAGGAATACTACGTACTGCGATGTCTGCATCATCAATCGCAATACCTTCTAAATTGCTACGAAGGGACTGCATACCTTCCCAGCGTGTTTTTAATAGTTCAAGGTGTTCAGGTTTCGGTGTAATTCCTTTGTTCTCCAGTAATTGTTGAATAGACAAGCTCATTAACAGGATCCTCCCTTGAATAATTTTTATCTAAATAGGTTTCCCTATTAAGATCGATACAGTAAAAACACAAAAAAATATAATAGGTAATATAAACCTATTATTACAATCATACACTATTATTAGTTTATATCAAATAAATTATTTGCAATAGTTTTAATATTATGAAATATTTACTAGCCAAATGTTTTGTTAAATCGTATGTAGGAACTCGCTCTTTTTACATTCGATTCACAGTCTATTTACAATCAAAGCGTACAATGAACCATAATAACCAAATGAAGAGGTGCAAGAATGGAGTCTGCAGTGGGACAAAGGATAAAAACAAATAATTTATTTTCTTTTTTAAAATATTTATATAGTCAACATCAAAGCAGTTCGTTATATATGAAGCGTTTAAAAGCATTGAAACAAATTATTCAGCATAACGATTTACATACATACTTTCAACCTATTGTAGATTTACAGTCAAAGCAAACAATAGGGTTTGAAGCATTAAATCGACCTATACCTTCAACATTATTTAATAGTGTGGATCAGTTTTATGAGTTTGTAGGGCAAACAGATTGCGTTTTTTTATTTGAATGTTTTTGTAGAAATCTTTCCTTGCAACGTTTTAAGGAACGTTTACACAAAGACTTGGCGAATAAAAATTTTTTAGTGTTTCTTAATATACATCCGAATGTTTTATTAGATAAAAAATATCATAGTGGAGAAACACTACAATTACTGAAGGAGCTTGGAATTAAACCTCAGCAAGTCGTTTTTGAACTAACTGAACGGAGTGCTGTAATAGATTTTGTGGAGTTTGAACGAGTATTATCGCATTATCGATCACAGGGTTATCGCATTGCCGTAGATGATGTAGGATCAGGCTATAATAGTTTGAAAACGCTGATCTATTTAAAGCCAGAATTTATTAAACTAGACCGATCATTAATTCAATTCATTGACAAAAATAGTGAACAACAGCAGCTTGTTACATTGTTAATGAAATATGCCGAACAAGCCAATACAAAAATCATCGCTGAAGGGATTGAACGACAAGAGGAGCTTGATTATCTGCATCGTATCGGCATTCATTATGCACAGGGTTATGCTATAGGAAAGCCTGCAAAGGAAATATATATGGGGAAAATAAGGGTGGGTGACCATGAAGATAGGGGAAGTCATTGAGAAAGTTCCGTGTATTGATGAATTTGTGAAAAATAAAGAAGTAGATGTACTTTTTACAAGTAATCCATCGTTGCGTAGCGTTGTTGTTGTGCGTGATGAAAAACCAATTGGACATATTACACGCACACATTTCTATCAAAAAATCGGTACTCGGTATGGCTATCATTTATTAATGGAACGTCAAAATCAGCTGATGATAAAGAAAAATCCTTTAATCGTTGATCGTAATACACCAATCACAGAGGTCAGTACATTAGCTATGGCTAGACCTCCTGAGGATTTATATGATGATGTCATCGTCACGAAAAACAAGCTTTATTATGGCATGGTTAGTATTCGAGAGTTATTGTTAAAGCTTGTTGATACACAAGTAGCCATTGCAAGCTTCCTGAATCCATTAAGTAGTCTTCCTGGCAATAAATTAATCGATGAAAAATTAGAGGAAGCATTACAGCTATCGCAATATAGTTTAATCTATTTTGATTTAGATCACTTTAAATCCTACAATGACACATATGGCTTTAATAAAGGCGATAAAATTTTACGGTATTTAACAGAAATACTAAAAAGACATATCTGCGGCGTAGAGGATTTTTTAGGACATATTGGTGGAGATGATTTTGTAGCTATTCTACCTTATTACGAGGTAGAAAAGATGTGTCAAAAAATTATTGATGACTTTGATGCCAACATACTTAGTTTTTATGAGTTGGAGGATTTAGCATATGTTCAGGTAGCTAATAGATCTGGCGAACTGGAGCCTTTAACATGTACATCCTTATCCATTGCCATAATTACGAATGAATATCAGTATTTTGACTCCGTCGAACAATTATCCAATGCGGTAACACATGTAAAAAAGCAGTGTAAAAAAATAGCGGGTAGTTGTTACCTCATTAATAAACAACAAAATTATTTTGTTCATTAGCAAACTATGCTAGAATTACGGAACTAATATGTAAAATATATGAAAATTTAAATAAAATTGATATATATTTTGGTTACAGGAGGTTTAGATGGATTCAAGAAGACTGCACATTTGGCAACCCGTCACTTGCTTAGAAAGAGCCCAAATCGTTAATGCCACATTGAATTATACAGATCGAGGGCTCTGCTTAACATTAATAGATCGAAACAATACAGAAGTTGATATTATCTATGATAAGATGTCTCCTATTCACGATTATGTTTGGTCTTTTCGCTATACTGGAGAAATCCCACGATCTGATTTAGTAGACATGGTCACTGAAACCATGACCCAAGAACAATCTAAAAATTCTTCAGCAGAATGGTTTTATAAAATGAGCAATTCAGATTATATAGAATGGTTTGATCAACTCCCGTGGATTGGAAGCAAAGAAATTCCTACCGTAGAACATCATATCTACTGCTATAATGACGGTGTGTTTGACATCATTAGTGACTACGAACCAAGATTTGTAATTAGAAAATAATACTTAAAAGGCTGCCCCTGCACTGTTAAAAACTAACAGTATAGGGGCAGTTACTCATTTGTCACCAAATGTAGTGGCATTGATTAAACTAGCTATACATTTACAAACATTTTTTATGAGCTTTTCCATGATTAATCCTTTGTCAGAGGATGATTGTTACGCCATTTTTCGGGGTATAATCCTTAGCAAGAAAGCATTCTGTTATAGGAATTTATTAATCTTAATAAAACATACTTGAATTATAGGGATTATGGGTATATAATTCGATTACATTATTATAAAACATCTTAGGAGGCATTCCATTGTCGAATTTACAAATCATTCTTAACGTAGCAGTGTTGCTTGTGTTCGTTGGAATTTTATATGTTATGAATAAAAAGCACGTTAAGTTTTCTAATCGTGTTTTCGCCGGTTTAGGCTTAGGGATTGTACTTGGTCTTGGACTTCATTTTATTTATGGTCTCGATTCTGAAGTATTAGCCAAAACAACATCTTGGTACAATATTATCGGTACTGGGTATGTGAAACTGCTCCAAATGGTAGCAATGCCTTTGGTATTTATATCCATTTTAATTGCATTTACTAAAATGAAGATTGGAAAAAATTTCGGAAAAATGGCAGCACTTATTTTAGCCATTTTAATCGGTACAACAGCCGTTTCGGCAGCTGTAGGGATTCTTTCTGCAACAGTCTTTGATTTAGATGCAACACAAATTTTACAAGGTGATGCAGAAGCTGCACGTGGTCAATACCTTGAAGAAAAAACAACGGGCTTAGCAGCTCCTGATCTACCAACACAAATTATTGAGTTATTCCCAGCAAATCCATTCCTTGATTTAACGGGTGCTCGTTCTACGTCAACAATTGCGGTTGTAATTTTCTCTGCATTCCTTGGTTTTGCTTATTTACGTGTGGCACGTAAGGATGAGGGAACAGCAGCAACAATTAAAAAAGGCTTAGATGCTATCTATGCTCTTGTAATGGGCGTTGTAACAATTGTATTACGCTTAACGCCATACGGAATTCTAGCGATTATGGCTCGTACTGTCGCAACATCTGATTTTGGAGCGATCTACAATTTAGGTAAATTTGTGATTGCTTCTTATGTAGCATTATTTATTGTTTTAATCGTACATTTAATAATTCTTACATTAAGTGGTTTAAATCCATTTACGTATTTAAAAAAATCAGCAGAAACATTATTATTCGCCTTTACATCACGTTCTAGTGCGGGTACTTTACCGATGAATATTAAAACGCAAACAGGTCGTCTTGGTGTATCTGAGGGGATTGCAAACTTCTCAGGCTCATTTGGTTTATCAATCGGTCAAAATGGTTGTGCAGGTGTATATCCAGCAATGTTAGCCATTATGATTGCACCAACAGTCGGCATTAATCCACTTGACCCTGTGTTTATTATTACAGTTATTGCAGTAGTAGCTGTAAGCTCGTTTGGTGTGGCAGGTGTTGGTGGTGGTGCAACATTTGCAGCTATCCTTGTATTATCAGCACTTGATTTACCAATTGCTCTAGCAGGTGTATTAATCTCTGTTGAGCCTTTAATTGATATGGGTCGTACAGCGTTAAATGTAAGTGGATCAATGACAGCAGGTGTTACAACAGCACGTATTACAAAAGAATTAGATACAGAAATGTATAATAATAAAGAATTAGGTGCTCAGGTAGCAGACCTATAAGATCAAAAAAGCCCCTTTAAAGGTAAAACTTTAAAGGGGCTTCTGCTTTATACGATTTTTACATAAAAATCCTTACCGTTGATTAATTCGGATAGCTCAATTTGATAATTTTGTTTATAGTAATCATAAATATTGTAGGCTAAACCGGAGTGTCCATTCAAATAGGTTCCCTTTTTAATCTCTTTACGTGGATTATGGAAATCAAAATATAAGCGTGAATCATGACTCATTGTATTTAAAATAGCAAGAAATTCTTGTTCTTCAATATGAATTCCCCGTGTATACCGACATTCTCTACGATACGTATCATGTGATACATTTACGGGAGAAGCTTCAAGAATCATTTCAATATGTTTATTCAAATGATGACAGCTCCTTTCAAATTATAGGTAAAAACCATAAGAACAATCAGCTTTATTAATTCTAGTATATAATTGTCAGAAAATTATATCAATATTTTTCTACCAGTTTTGCTGTTGAATTTCTTCTGCTATTAGTTGTAAGTCATAGGCAGTTACTGTTAAAAGCTTATAATCATGGGACTCCATATATTTTTCTGCAAGCCGTTTGATATATTTCGGTGAACCCTCATTTTCTTCATCATAAATTAATAAAAGTCCATCTGTATTTTGGATAATAAATTTGTCCTTCTCAATAAATTGCCAAGGAGCTTCATACGGTTTTTTGGTCACGCTTGTGACAAAATCAGCTTGGGCAATTAATGCTTGATACTTTTCTTTTTTATGATCTTGCCAATTTTTCTCTTGCTCTAAAAAAGGTGTGATCACGGCGTATTTTAAAAGTGGAAATTCTTTTTTTAACATTAAAACAACTTCAGCACTCCAAGTTTCTACGCCCTGCTGACCGCTAATAATAACCCATTCGAGTCCTTCATCAAGCAGTGTACGCAGGTGAGCTTCCAGTGCTTTCTTTATGATAACAATACCGGGATGTTTATCATTAAAGATACCAAGCTCATGTGGTTTATAGCCAGTAATCATAATACGCTGTAACAACAAAATACCCCCTAAGCTGTATAGTTGTAATACTAGTATACAGCAAGGGGGCGAATGATATCGATATTGTCTATGAAAAGGCAAATAGTGTTAAAATTACTGCTACAGCTGCACAAATGCCTAAAAACCACCATGAGTCTGTAAAGTCTTCTTTTGTGTCACTATTCATAAAAAATAATTCCTTTCTAATTTGCTTGTTTGAGGGGTTTTACTTTACCTGCCCAGTCCAAGACCAATTTGTCCATATTCGTAAGATTGTTTCAAATGGACCACGTTTAAATTTCTTTAAATAGGCAAGGCTGAAAACACATTGCAAGCTATAAACAACGATTCCGAAAAGGATTCCGCCAAAGACTCCTAATTTGCCGTATAGGCCAAGGCCATAGCCATAAAAAACAGTTGTACAAATGATAGTTTGTAGTAAATAATTGGTTAGTGATAGTTTGCCAACGCTCTCAAAAGCAGGAGCCAGTTGTTGAACTGGACGTGTGTTATAAATGTATGCTGCGAGGCAAACATAGCCAATCGCTAATAACTGGGAGCCACCCATTAATAAGATAGAAGAAAATGCACTTTCACTTTCTATAAAACTTACACTTTTACATACGAGTCCAATGGGTACAAGGAGAGCACCTAGCTTATACCATTTCATTTCCTTGTTCATCTCCACGAAGGCTTGCTTCTTAGCAAGCGCCATCCCAAAAAGGAATAGTGGTGCGTAGAACATAGGTGCAAAAATTAATATAATGAAAATAAATGAAGAATCCTCCATTCCTGGTACTTCGGCATTAGCTCTAAAATCAAAAATTTCTAAGTAGCTGCCGTTAGCGTAAACATCATCCGCTTGCTGGATGTATGTGTCTATCTCTTTTTGTTCTTTTTTAGACGTTTCCATAGAGCCGTATGTTAAAGCTGTTGTTAATACAAATAGAATTCCAGCCCAAATAAATAAAGTTTTTGGTTTACGATTAATAAATGGGATTAAAAATAACATCATACTGCCATAGGAAAATAGAATATCGCCTTCCCACAATAAAATTGAATGTAATAAGCCAAGGGCAATTAATCCTGTTGCACGACGTAAAATCGACCAGCGGCTTTTAGTCTTTTTTCTGCGGATGGATTCAATTAATTTAATAAGTGAGAAGCCGAATAAAATAGTGAAGATGGGCATGAACGAGCCTTCAATCACAACTTTTACAAAATATAAAGCCCCGTTATCTAAGGTAGAAAGATTATTTAATTCATCTTTGCCATACATCCCGAATTGGAAGATTAGCAAATTTGCCATTAAGATGCCAAATAAACTAAATCCACGCATTGTATCAATGAAAGTAACACGATTAGTTGTCATTGCGTTTTATCTCCTTAATTGGTTATCTTATACATATAATAAATAAGGAAGCTTATGGTGAAATAATGACTACCTTAAAGTAATCTTAAAAGTAGGTGAGGAAATGCAGGAAGCATCAATTTTAGTGTTAGAGGATGAACGTGCCATTGCTGAAATGATTGAAATCATTTTAAGAAAAGAAGGAATTACCAATATTACCTTATGTAATACAATTGACGAAGCAAAAGATGAAATGAATACTAAAGCATTTGACTTTTATCTATTAGATATCATGCTACCAGATGGAAGTGGGCTGGATATTGCGAATAGTATTCGAGAAAAAAGTGACGCCCCTATTTTTTATTTAACCGCAAAAAGTAGTGATGCAGATAAGCTTCGTGGTTTTATGAATGGTGCAGATGATTATATTACAAAACCATTTAATCCCTTAGAGCTTGTAGCACGAGTAAAGGTGCAGCTAGTCCGTTATATGAAGAAAAAAAGTGTACCAGAAAATCACATATTTAGTTGTAGCCGTTTTACATTTGACATTGATGCAGCAGAAATCGAGGTAGACGGTGTAAAGGAAATAATCAGTGGTCGCTTGTTTCATTTATTAAAATATTTATGTGACAATGTAGGGCAAGTGTTATCAAAAGAGCAAATATATGAGCGCGTATGGGGTGATTGCTTATTTGATGATAATACAGTGATGGTACATATAAGAAAGCTGCGAGAAAAAATAGAAAAAAATCCTGGAAAGCCGACATGCATTATCACTGTAAGAGGCATTGGCTATAAGCTTGTTGGGGATATTTCTGCATGAAGCCTGCTGGAAAATTAACTCTTCGTTTTGTTTCGTATTTCATCATATTCTACCTCTTAATTATTTCAGGTTTTATTATAAGCTTGGTGTTTTTTGCTATCTTTATCAACGATCGTGTTGGTGATAATATTCATGTGATGAGCTCCTTTGAAATTGAAGATGATGCAGTTGTAGAGAAAGGGAAGACGGCTAAAATTGCTGATTATTTAGTGGAGAGAGCTGAGGAAAATGTAGGACAGCTCTATTTATTTGATCCATCCATGACGATTGTTGACTATACTGGAGATACATGTGGTCTATGTGGAAAGTCAGATAATGAAATATTGGCATTGCGGCAACCAGGCATGCATACATGGGAACTGCCGAATTACTACTTATTATTTCTTCCGAATACTCCTGTGCAACCACTCTTTGAGGAGGCACTTGAAAACTGGACAGCAACAGGGGACATTTCTGCTGTAACAAAGCAACGTCTAAAAGAAAATAAAGCTAGTGTTGAAATTTATGATGAGCAATGGAATCGGATTGAGGTCATAGGCGAACGCTATGAGAAGCTAAATAAGCCACAATTACTAGAGGAAAAATACGATATTTTCGAGCATGCGGAGCTGAATCAAAGTGCAGCGTTATCCAACGATAAGACATTTGTTGTAAGAATGCCTAACCCATCGTATAAGCCATTTGAAGAGCCTTTTAATAAGGCGATGGTATTGTTTGTTTCTATCTTTTTTGGGGGGCATATTATTTTGCTGTTGGGCGTTCTTTTCTTGTCTATTAGTATTTCACGTCAATTCGTGCGTCCGCTCGTCTATGTTATTTCGCGTATTGAGCGACTTACCCAATTTGATTACAGTGAGATTAGCGACAAAAAAATCCATCATAAAAAGACAGGAAAGCTGAAAAGGAAATTTAAACTGTTCCAACCTGTAGAGGAGTCACTCAACCACTTATCGGAGCGACTTAATTCAAATGAAAGGCAAATCAAGCATGCAGAGCAACTACGTGAGGAGTGGATAACAGGTCTATCGCATGATTTAAAGACCCCGTTAAGCTCAATTTACGGTTATTCAACAATGCTGGCATCGGAGGATTATGAGTGGACAAAGGATGAGATGCGTATTTTTGCACAGACCATGCAGGAAAAGGCAACCTATATGGATGCACTTATTCAGGATTTGACGTATACGTATCAATTAAAAAATAAAGCCATACAGCTCGATAAAGTGGTACTGCCGCTAGCAACATGGCTGCCACAATTTGCAGACGAACAGGTGTGTGTGAAGGTGTATGGTGATGTGTTGTTACAAGCGGATGAGCTTTTACTCAAGCGAATAATGGATAATTTAATTACCAATGCGAAAAAATATACTCCTGAAGGCACGAAGGTAATTGTGGAAGCACAACATACTGGTAAGGAAGTGATGCTTACCATTGCTGATCAAGGACCTGGCATTCCTCAGGAGGTGCTCGATAATCTATTCGAACGCTATTATCGAGGTACGAATACAACAGACGATATAACAGGAACAGGGCTAGGACTAGCCATTACGAAGCAGCTCATTGATTTACACAATGGCACAATTAGTGTCCGTTCAGGTCAGGATGGGACAATCTTTGTGCTAAAATTTCAATGTCATTAGGGTGAATCTCTGTGCTTTCTTAAAATTGTACAAAGGTCTGTCATAGAACTTAGTTTCATTCAACATCGTAAAGAGGTATCAAGGTGTTCATTTGATACCTCTTTTTTTTATTTCTTACAGCGTTCAGCGGGCTGTTCAATTTTTACGTAACGCCATAAGTTATTGGCGATGTCACGGGCTTCTGCGATATGTTCTGTGCCGACGAAGGCCTTACGGAAAGGTGTAAGAAGTGATTCGATGATAAAAAGCTTTGGTTTTTCTTTCTGCAATTCTTCTAATAAGAATTGTGCATACTCCAAACCTTCCATTGTTTCGTTATTTGATAATCCCTTTGTAAAGCCTTGAAGTTGTTCAATAACCATTTCTTTAGTAACAGTTTTATAGTTCACGACATTTTGAATGGTATTGATCATTTCAACACTTACGATAATTTCTTTCGACTCAAGCATAGTGGGTATAATTACGCTAATATTGCGCAATGCTACACGTACAATAGCTTCTCGATTGATATATTTATAATCGGCAATAAAGACAGCACGTAGAGTGAGGTTAATCATTCCGAGTGTTTGAACAGCACATTCATAGCTAATAGGGCTAATCTCTTCGCCAAAGACTTGTACTAGACGATTGGCGAGCCATTCTAATTCTTGTAAATGGTAATTAATAATAATTTTTTTTAGTTCTTTATCTCTTGATTGGAAGATGGATTCGAATATCTGTACTAAATTATGTTCACGATTGACATACATGAGAACAGCGACTTGCTGTGTCAATACTTCTAAATCTGTAGGGTCTTTACCATAGATAAGCTCATGGCGACGATTACTAGCTTCCTCGCGCCCTTCATCTAAAATGGCGATTAAGCATTCATTTTTCGAAGTAAAGTGATTATAAAACGTACCTTTAGAGATTTTAGCCGCATTGATGATGTCATTAATCGATGTATCTAGAAAGCCTTTTTCAATAAAAAGTTCACGTGCTGCTGTTATAATTTGTCTTTTTCTTTTGTTCATAACCTCACCTTTTTTATAATATTATACTCTTATTCTACACTCAAAACGCCTTTATATCAACGATTATAAAAAATATAAACTTATTTGTTGAAAAAAGTAGACTACGAGTATAAAATAAGTTTTATCGTAAAACACAAGAAAGAATTGAGGGATATAAATGAATAGTGAGCAAACAATGAAAAAGCCCCCTTATGGCATGATAGCTATTCTATTTGTGGGTGCTTTTGTTGCTTTTCTAAACAACACATTGTTGAATGTGGCATTACCAACAATCATGAAAGATTTTGGGATCACCTATTCAAAAGTACAATGGTTAGCAACAGGGTATATGCTAGTGAGCGGTATTTTAGTGCCAGCTTCAGCATTCTTTGTGACACGCTTTAAAAATAGACATTTATTTATTACAGCGATGTCCATCTTTACAATAGGTACAATTATGGCAGGCTTCGCTCCTAACTTTGGCATGCTGTTAGCAGGCCGTATGGTGCAAGCAGCCGGAGCATCTAGTATGTCGCCACTTTTAATGAACGTTATGCTAACAAGCTTCCCGAAAGAGAAGCGTGGGACAGCAATGGGGATCTTTGGTTTAGTTATGATTATGGCGCCAGCAATTGGTCCTACATTATCAGGGTATATCGTGGAACATCATGATTGGCGTATGCTTTTCCAAATGATTATTCCATTTGCTTTAATTAGCTTATTATTTGGTGTTTGGAAACTAAGAAACGTGATGGAGACACGTGAAGTTCACTTAGACTTCCTTTCAGTACTTTTATCAACTGTTGCATTTGGTGGTATTTTATACGGCTTTAGTACAGCGGGGGATAAGGGTTGGTCAAGTCCATGGGTATATGGCACAATTACGATTGGCTTCATTGCTTTAATTATATTCGTTGTTAAACAACTGAAAATGGATGAGCCATTACTGGAATTACGTATTTATAAGTATCCAATGTTTGCTTTAGGGTCAGTTATCTCTGTTATTGTCTCTATGGCAATGTTCTCAGGGATGATTTTGACACCGGCATATGTACAGTCTATCCGTGGTATCGAACCATTTGAAGCAGGCTTGATGATGCTTCCAGGAGCACTTGTCATGGGGATTATGTCACCAATCACTGGTAAGCTTTTCGATAAGTTTGGTCCCCGCGTGTTGGCCATTATTGGATTAACGATTACAACTATTGCAACTTTCGGTTTAACAAAGTTAGAAATTGATTCAAGCTACACATATATCGTATCTATGTATACGATTCGTATGTTCGGTATGTCGATGGTCATGATGCCTATTATGACAAACGGTTTAAATCAACTGCCACAAATGATGAATCCACATGGTACAGCGATTAACAATACATTACAGCAGGTATCAGGAGCAATCGGTAGTGCGATCCTTGTAACATTTATGAATAATCGTACAAAGGTTAAAGCGGAAGAGTTAATTGCGGAAGCAAAAGCGAATGCTGCACAATCAGGAGCAGCGCCTACAGCAGAGCAAATGCAACAAATGCAGGATCAAATTATGCAAAATGCCTTATTAGATGGTATTACACACTCCTTCTTAATTGCAACGGGTATAACAGTCATTGCAGTGGTACTTGCATTCTTCTTGAAACGCGTAAAAGTTGAAAGCGCAGCAGCATCAATGGATTTAAAAAAACCAACTAAGAGAGTCCCTAGCCAGTAAATATTTACTAGCTAGGGATTTTTTTATTGTGCACATATGAAAAAAAAATTTAGGATTACTGTTATTTTTCATCATTTTATTTTATATGATAATACTAATTTACAGAAAAATTAGATATTTAAGTTGAGAGGTGCTTATTTGGTAGGTGCATATATAAGTGACTTAGTGAAAGAACGAGAAATTCCAGGGGCTGTATTAATTGTTCAGCAGCAAGAAAGAAGGCTGTTTTCAGGCAGCTATGGAGCCTATACAGCTGAGGACGGCAGCGAGCAAGCTATTTTAAGCCATACGCTGTTTGATTTAGCCTCCTTAACAAAAGTTGTCGCAACACTCCCAGCTATTTTACTCCTGATAAGTCGAAATCAAGTTAATATAACAGATTCAGTTCGAACATTTTTGCCTCATTTTAAATATCCTCTCATTACAATTCAGCATTTATTGCAGCATTGCTCAGGACTGCCAGCAGATTTAATACCTGCAGTTAAGAGACATCATAAGCGTGACATCCTGCAGGAGGTATTGGCAAGTAATGTAGTATGTCAGCCAAATGAACAAGTGCAATATAGTGATTTAGGTATGATTATGCTAGGAAAGGTGATTGAGAAAGTTACAGGCGTTTCATTAAAAAGTTTTGTAGAGCAAGAGGTTTTTAAGCCATGGGGCATGCATCATACATGTTTTCAACTGCCTGAGCAAACAAGAAGGCTTGCAGCATCTACAGAAATGGTGGCAGGTCAATTTGTACAGGGAATAGTCCATGATGAGAAGGCTTTATTACTAGATGGTATTGCTGGGAGTGCAGGTTTATTTTCATGTGCAGAGGATTTAGCAAAGTATGCGGAAATTTGGTTGGGAATCAAGCAACAAACGGTAATTCCATACGAAGAGTTAGAGCTTGCCTATACGAAAACATTTAAAACGAGGGGACTTGGGTTTGAAGTATGGGGAGGAGATGAAGCATCATTTTGTTTTGGTAGGAGGTGGAGCAAGGGCTCATTTGGTCATACAGGATTTACAGGCACGAGTATTTGGATGGACCCTGTAAAAAAGGCATTTGTCATTTTACTAACGAATGCTGTGCATTATGGGAGAAATACAAACATGGGAAGGATTAGAGAGAAGCTTCATACGATGATTTATGAAAAATTACTGATATGAAGGGTGGATCTGCTGGTATGAGACAAAAGAGTAAATGGTTATTGTTGCTTCTTTTATTACTCGTTGTGGGTTTAGTAGGCTGTAACACGAACGAGAAAATAACGACCTCAACAACACCTGATAATGAAGAGAAATCGAAAACTGAAGAGGTTTCGCTAACAATAGGGAGTTGGCGCACAGAAGATGTTGCCAAGTATGAAAAAGTGATTGCTTTATTTAATGAACAACATCCTGAAATACATGTTTCATTTAACCCAACTAAAAATACTGAATATAATACAGTCCTCAATACGGCATTACAGGCTGGAGAGGGTCCAGATATTTTCCATTTGCGTCCTTATGCAGCTGGATTGAAGCTTGCAGAGGCAGGTTATGTTGAGAAAATAAACGGCTTAAATGGATTGAATGTATTTCCTGAAGAAGCTTTAAAGGCTTCTCGTGATGACCAAGGGAATCAGTACGGTGTACCAATTAACTTAAGCTCTACACAATTTTTCTATAATAAGAAGATTTTTAAAAATAATAATCTTGAAATTCCTACTACATGGGATGAATTCATAGCATTAAATGACCAATTATTAGAAAAGGGTATTACGCCAATTGCAATGGGTACAAAAGAAGGCTGGCTATTATCGTTGCTACACGGTATTGTCGGTCCTGCTGTTTATGAGGGCAATGACTTTTACCAAGCAGTGCTCGCAGGAGAAAAGGATTTTACAGATCCGAAGTTTATTGAATCAATACAAGTGATGAATGACTTGAAAAAGTATTTTCCTGTCAATTCAGAAGGCTTAGGAATGGATGATATCCGTACTTTGTTTGCACTAGAAGACGCGGCAATGTTTCCGTTAGGTAGCTGGGAAATTCCTGTTGTATTAGAAATGAATCCAGATTTAGATTTAGGTTATTTTCCTATTCCATCTAAAGAGGGGAATAAAACAGTAACGACCTGGGTTGATGGCTCATTTGCGATCAATGCTAATTCGAAAAATAAAGAAGCGGCTAAAGTGTTTTTAGAGTTTTTAACAACAAAGGAGTTTGGTGAGTTGTTTGTGAAGGAGTTTTCCATGATTAGCGCCATTCCTGGTATAACTTCTGACGATGTATTGTTAAATGATATCAGTCATTCGACTGCAAATGAAGCAACGCCATATATGTGGGTAACTAATTTTACTGGTGGGGACCCAACAACAAAGAGCTTACTTGAAAGTGAGCTACAAGGCATGTATTTAGGTCAAGTAACGCCTGAAGAGGTGGCCGCAAAAATACAGGAAAACGCTAAGACTTGGTTTACGCCATTTCAAAAATAATGAAAGCATCTAATCAGTAGACCCCTGAAGTGCTATACAGGAGTTTAGGGGTCTTGTTGTCTCAGTATTAGTAAAAGGAGGCTGCTCATGATGAGAGAATATACAGCTTCATCAGTAAGAAAACGGAAATCGAGAGCAGGGTGGACTATCCATCTTTTCCCTATACCTGCACTGGTAGTATATGGGTTGTTTGTGCTTTATCCGATAATAGCGGCATTATCCTATAGTTTTTTTGAATGGAAAGGGATGGCTCGTGGCGATTTTATCGGTTTCCAAAATTTTGTGACGCTTTTTACGACAGAACCCTATGGCTCCATGTTTTGGAATGCCTTTAAACATAATGTCCTCTATTTTGTTGTGCAAATGATTGTTATGAATGGATTAGCCTTCTTTCTTGCCTTTATTATTTATCAAAAAGTTAAAGGAGCGGAGTTTTTTAAAGCTGCCTTCTTTTTACCGCGATTATTATCAGTTATTGTTGTAGGATTCTTATGGAAACTCATTCTAAATCCCAATTTTGGTACTTTAAATGTTATTTTGGAGAAATTAGGTCTTGAAACTTTACAAAAGGCTTGGCTTGGTGATCCCAAAACGGCGTTAATTGCCATTATTTTAGTCAATTGTTGGTTTGGATTAGGTTTTGGTGTCTTAATTTTTCTTGCTGGCTTTCAAGGGATTCCAAGTGACTTAGTCGAAGCTGCAAAGTTAGATGGCGCTAAGGGCTTTACTTTATTGCGTACGATTTACTTGCCTTTAATGGTGCCATCAATTATGATCATGGGCATTTTAACATTTATCCAGTCGTTTGAGGCATTTGAATTAGTATATGCAATGCAGGGTTCTATGGGAGAGCCGTACTATTCTACAGATACGTTAGCCGTATTTTTCTATCGCTTAGCATTTGGTAGCTCTACCGCTTCTGGCACAACAGCTATTGGATTGGGTTCGGCATTGGCTACGGTACTATTCTTATTTATATTAGTTTGTACCACACTATTTTTACGTTTTGCCAATAAAAAGAATGTTCAAATGTAAGAGGTGAGTATAGTGAAGCAAGGCGCTATTTGGGTTCGACCATTTTATTATCTTGTGGTGTTTACGGTGGCGACCATTAGTTTATATCCGGTTTTGTTAATGATTTTATCTTCATTTAAAAAGAGCGTGGACATCTATAAAAATCCATTGGGTTTACCGACTAGCTTTAGCTTAGATACTTACCGTACATTATTATCAAAAATTCCATTTACAACGTACTTTCTAAACAGTCTATTTGTCAGTATTGTATCTGTTGTACTAATAGTGGTTGTTTGTTCACTTGCTTCATTTTATATTGCCCGCTTTAAATTCTCCTGGAATCATGCATTGTTCTTTATTTTTTTATTAGGCATGATGATTCCTATAAAACTGGGAATTGTTCCGCTCTTTATTTTAATGCGTGATTTAGGGCTGATCAATTCCTTATGGTCTTTAATTTTGATGAATACCGCGACAGGGATTCCATTATCCATGCTGATCTTAACAGGCTTTTTTAAAACAATGCCTTATGAGCTAGAGGAAGCGGCCCGGATAGATGGGGCGGGGAACTTAAGGGTTCTTTGGCATGTGATGTTACCGTTAATGAGACCTGCACTTGGCACAGTGGTAATTATAAACTTTATTGCTGCATGGAATGATTTCTTCTTCCCACTTATTTTTATTACAGAAAAAATGAAACGGACGATACCTGTTGGAATGATGTCGCTTTTTGGGGAGCATTCGGCAGATTGGGGCTCTCTTTTTGCAGGTTTAACATTAGCTTCATTACCAATGATCCTATTATTCTTGATTGCGTCAAAGCAATTTATGGAGGGGCTGACGGCTGGTGCCATTAAATAGACAATACATTATTGGGGTCGATGGTGGCGGGACGAGAACCCGTGCAGTGATTGGGACCAGAAAAGGTGAGGTGCTGGCTTTTGTTGAAGGAGCTGGAACGAATATAAAATCAATGCCACCAGAAAAGGTAAGGCTTCACATTATCCAGCTCCTTGCCAAGTTACTACAAAAGATAGATGCGACAAAGAATGATATTTCTACAGTGTTCTTCTGCGTGGCAGGAGGCGATCGCCAGGTAGATAAAGAACGCTGGGAGCAATGGATGAGCTTCCTTTTCCCTGATAGCTTCTGTAAGATAACCATCACCAATGATGCAATAGCGGCACTTACTAGCGGTACATTTACACAGCAAGGGCTCGTTGTGATAGCTGGAACGGGTTCTATCGTATATGGTGTTGGAAAAAATCATCAAATTAGTCGTGTGGGAGGATGGGGTTATTTATTAGGAGATGAGGGCAGTGGATACTATATTGGGCAAGAGGCATTGCGTTATATTGCACGACATTATGATGCATTTGGTGTAAATGAGAATCTATTTACTGAGACTATTTTGGAGCATCTGGCCTTAAAAAATCCTACTGAAATTATTACGTATGTTTATGAGCATCCACAGCCCCGAGTAATCATAGCCTCCATAGCTCGAGCGGTGTTACGTTTAGCAGAACAAAATAATGATAGGGCAATGAAAATTATTGAACAGGCTACTCATCATTTAGTTCAATTCATCCAGACAATGTTCAAAAAAGAGCCGCAGCTACAAGTTTATCCTATTGTCCTATGTGGAGGTTTATTCGGAAATTCATATTTTGTTCAATGCTTTCGAGAGAAATTACAGCTTGCTAAAATACCTAATCGACTATTACAGCCAGAAGTGCCTCCTGTTATAGGAGCCTTCGTTAATGGACTTCTCAGTGAAGGAATATCAATGACGGAGGCTTTACAACGAACGATAAAAGAAACTTGGGTGAGCATCCATGAAAAATAGCGTAGGAGGGATTTGATTTCAATGGAACGAATGACAAAACTGACGACTGAAGGCTATCATCCAGATACGACAAATCTAGATTTAATGTCCACTATTGAAATTATAAAGCTGATGAATGAAGAGGATAAAAAAATACCATTAGCCATAGCAAAGGTTTTACCTGAAATCGAACAAGCTATTACAGCTGTTGTACATGCATTAAAGAGTGGCGGTAGATTATTTTATGTAGGCGCAGGAACAAGTGGGCGAATTGGTTTGCTAGATGCAGTAGAATGTCCACCTACATTTAGTACGTCACCAAAGCTTGTGCAGGCAATATTGGCTGGCGGAGCAAATGCAGTAATGATTGCCATAGAAGGTGCAGAAGATGATCTTTCATTAGGAGCGGTTGAACTACAGAAACAACAGCTAACAAACCGTGATGTAGTGATAGGGATTGCAGCAAGTGGTCGAACACCTTTTGTGAAAGGGGCATTAATTTATGCACAACAACTAGGGGCAAAAACAATCAGCCTAGTCAGTAACGCTCATTCTGTTATTAGTGAGCATGCAGATATTGCAATAGAGGTGATTACAGGACCGGAAATTTTAACAGGTTCTACAAGACTAAAGGCTGCAACAGCTCATAAACAAATATTAAATATGATTACAACGACAACCATGATTAAGCTTGGAAAGGTCTATAAAAATTTAATGGTGGACGTTCATGCTAGTAATTTTAAATTGCGAGAGCGAGCCAAACATATCGTCTGTGAGGTAACGGGTGCTTCTTATAGTCAGGCTGAAAGTGTTCTTGAGCAAAACAATTATCAAGTAAAGCTCGCAATTGTGGTGCTACTGACGAATACAACGATTGAGGAAGCAACAGAATTACTTGCTCAAGCAGAAGGGCATGTTCGGAGAGCGGTGGAATTAAGAAAATACTGATGAGAGGGATGGATGGAAGACCTTCTTTTGTCGAAGGATGGGGATAGAAAAATGGAAAAAATGAATGCTGGTTTAATTATGCTCGCAGAAATGCGTGAAAAGTTACCACCCTCGGAAAAAAAGGTAGCTAGCTATATTTTAGAAAACCCAACACGGGCGATTAAAATGACTGCGGTTGAACTAGGAGAAGCAAGTCAAACAAGTAGTGCCGCGGTTATTCGACTGTGCAAATCGTTAAATATTAGTGGTGTTCAAGAGCTGAAATTGCGTATTGCAGGTGATTTACAACATACAATTACTGTAGATCGAGATATTGAGGCAGATGAGGCGTTACCATCAATTGTAGAAAAGGTAACAATGCAAAGTAGTGAAATTTTGTCACAAACAGCTAATTTAATAGATATAGCTGAATTAGAGCGTGCCGTAGCGGCCTTATCACTTGCCCATAAAATTATATTTTTTGGAGTAGGAGCATCGGGTATAGCAGCAATGGATGCCGATCAAAAATTTTTAAGAATCAATAAAAATAGTAGAGCATTTGTGGATTTACATTTAGGAGCTACCGCCGTTGTCAATGCGCAGAAGGGGGATGTGGTAGTGGGTATTTCCTTTTCTGGAGAAACGCATGAAGTGGCTAAAATTCTAGAAATAGCTAACCAAACACCAGCTACTACAATAAGTTTAACGCGCTATGGTAGTTCACTAGTGTCTAGCCTTGCAGACATTTGTTTATATGTATCTCCAAATGTTGAAGCAACTTTTAGAAGTGGTGCTACTTCCTCACGTCTAGCACAGTTACTGGTCATTGATATTTTATTTATGGGGGTAGTGACGAGTGCCTATGAGCAGACAGTGGATTATTTAGATGAAACACGTTCTGTTATTCAAGGGTTGCATAAAAAAGTGGCTAAACGAAAAAATAAAATAAAAACATATTAATATTAGTATGTTCAGCCTGTAGACAAAAGCAAACGAGACGTTTTCTCTCGATAGCTTTTGTCATTTTTCCTTTTCTCCCATATTAAAAATCAGTAAATAGGAACGCCTAGTTCATGACTAATTTATTATTAATTTAAATTTCCATTTTCTCTGTTGCAATGAAGGGAAATTATCCGAAATCATCTACTCTTATTTAGTGTCTTAGTAAGGTAAAAATAACGTTACAGGTAATCGTATTTCTAAGATCTTTTTGCATGAGTGATACCCGAAATAAAAATGAATTCTGTTTTAAGGTATATAGTTAAATATTTTTATAAATTTCTCTCTTAAAATTTCTTATAAGCAACAACAATGTATTGATATTTTGGATTAAATGGTAGGTGAGTTAGTCCATTTTGGAAAAAATATATTTTTTAACCCAATTTTAACCTTGCTATTGTAATGTGCTAGGTAAAGCAATATTTTGTAAGGAGGTTTTAAGAATGGATCAATATGTCGGAGAAATTCGATTATTTGCTGGTGATTATGCCCCAGATGGCTGGGCTCTTTGTAATGGTCAACTATTATCTATTTCCGAAAATGAAATACTTTTTTCTTTGATTGGCACAACCTATGGGGGAGATGGTCAATCAACCTTTGCATTACCAAATTTTCAAGGCAGGGTTGTAGTACATCAAGGACAAAATCCAATGACTGGCACTACCTTTGTCAATGGTCAAATGGGAGGGGTGGAAACCGTCACTTTAAATTCATCACAGCTTCCTGCACATACACATCAGGTAAGGGCATCTTCTCTTGATGGCACAACACCAAGTCCAGAAAATGCTGTTTGGGCAAAAAATATACAATATTCGACACAACCACCAAATAGCACAATGAATGCCGCCATTGTTTCAAGTGTGGGAGGAAACGCTCCTCATAACAATGTAATGCCGTTCTTAACAATTAGTTACATTATTGCCCTTTACGGTATTTATCCAACAGAATAGGAGGTATGAAGGATGAGTGAACCATTTGTAGGTGAAATACGATTATTTGGCTTTGGGACAGTTCCAAGGGGATGGGCACGATGCGATGGGCAAATATTGCAAATTAATACAAACCAAGCGCTGTATTCAATTTTAGGAGCAACTTATGGTGGTAATGGCTCCTCAACGTTTGCATTACCTGATTTAAGGGGAAGAGTTCCAGTTCATGTAAGTAGTAGTATCACACGTGGACAAAAAGCAGGAGAAGAGGTACATGTATTAACAATTAATGAGATGCCGACTCATTCACATATTGTTAATGGTAGTTCAGAAAGTGCTACGTTGAAAGTGGCTTCTGGAAACGTGTGGGGTACATCTGCTAATAATATTTATTCTGTCAATCAACCAAATACTAATATGAACACGCAAGCATTGTCAACATCAGGAAATTCGCAGTCACATCAAAATATGCAGCCATACAGTGTCGCTAATTACTGCATAGCTCTAGTAGGAATTTATCCATCAAGAGACTAGGGAAGGAGGAAGACGAAAGTGTCAGAAGCATATATTGGAGAAATTAGAATATTTGGCGGTAATTTTGCACCAAAAGACTGGGCCTTGTGCGATGGCAAGATAATAAACATTGCCTCGAATAGTGCATTATATGCTATTTTGGGTAACAGATATGGAGGAGATGGAAAAACAACGTTTGCATTACCCAATTTAAATGGTAGAGCAGCTATTCATCAAGGAACAGGTGTAGGATTAACGCCTAGAATTATAGGCAGTACTGGCGGTGCATCCTCTGTATCGCTGTTGGAAAATGAGATGCCTAGTCATAACCATCTAGCAAATTGTAACAATCTTCAAACCACTAATAATGATCCAACGGGTGCAATATGGACAGATCAGCAAGGGAAAGGAACTGTCCCAGTTTATACGCCACAAGTAAATAAACAAATGAATCTAATGACTGTTAATGTTGTTGGAGGAGGTCAACCACATAACAATATGCAGCCATATTTAGGACTGAACTTTATTATTTGTTTATATGGGGAATGGCCTCCTAAGAGTTAACGATTCATTAAATGAAGGGTGTGAAACCAAGAAGGAGAATATAGAATGGGAAAAAAGATATTAACCATAACCTTGTGTTTGCTGTTAGTCGCTTATAGTCAAATGGCAGGAATAGGTTTCGTTTCACCTTTAAAAGTAGAGGCAGCTACTTGTGATTCGACCAATTTTCCGAAGTGTATACAGGATTTAACACAAGTAGGATGGAAAGATGACACAAATAATGGCTTTGTAGTAAGCGGTCTTCCTGGTGATAATGGTATTGATTTATTTACGTATAGCAATGGATCACAATTTCCAGCTGGTTATTATTTTGATGCAGATGAATATTCACCACCAAAATCAATTAGAATTTCAGCTGGAGAAAGCTTTGCAGGCGGGATCTTCGATTTAAAATCAATAAAAATTAATACGACTAATAAACATCGTGAAAACGATGCATTTTCCTTATCAATTCAAGGGTATGATGGAGCAGGAAACCCAAAAGGAAATCCTGTAACTTTTAAGACAGTTGCAAATCATGAGCCTATTTATGATATTCCTATTAATATAGAAGGAATCAACTCATTTGTCATTACTGCGAGCGTAAATTTTATACCTACTGTACAGGCGGGACTATGGGATTTAACGTTTACCCAATTTACGATTGATATCCCAAATAATAATCCGCCAACAATTTCAAATGGTACTATTACTACCTCAAATATTACTACCTCAGGCGTACAGTTGGACTGGGCTAAAGCATCTGATGATATATCAGCTCAAGAGGATTTAGAATATCAAGTCTATCAATCTAGTAGTAACAATATTGATACGGTTAGTACCATTGAATTGAATGGGACACCATTAGATGGCTATACCAAAGATAGTAACTCCTTTAATGTTACAGGCCTTGCTGCCAATACAACCTATTATTTTAATGTCATTGTCAAAGATACCGATGGCAATAAGAGTGCATATATGATGCAGGAGGTAACAACCCTTGCCTTAAATAAACCACCGACATCCAGTAATGGAACTATAAATGTAAACGAGGGTCAAGTATATACATTTAATAGTACTTCCTTTTCTTTTTCTGATGAAGATGCAGGAGATACTTTGCAACAGATTCAAATCTCTACTATCCCAAATAGCGGTCAGCTCTTTCTTGATAACAACAATAACCAGCAATTTGATGGTGGGGAAGCGATTACAAATGGTATGACAATTAGTAAGGCTAATTTAGATGCAGGTAATTTAAAATATATTACGGAAAATGGCTCTTCTTCATCTTTTACATTTAAGGTAAGCGATGGTAATGATTTTAGTAGTGTCTATACGATGAATCTAATCGTCAATGCACGTCCAGCAGTGACCATTACAACAAATAAACCTAGTCCAACAAATAACTTCCCAATTTTTATAGCTATTGTTTTCAGTTGGTCAGTGACAGGCTTTACGATTGGAGATATAGAAGTTACAAATGGAAACGTGACAGCACTGTCTGGAATTGGTAACACATATACAGCCCTAATATCACCTGTTGCAGATGGAGCTGTGAAAATCAAAATTCCTGAAAAGGTTGTTGCAACTAGTGAAGGTGCATTAAATAAAGCATCAAATGAATTACAAATATTCTATGATAGTACACCACCTACTGATATTGAGCTCAATAATACTACTGTACAAGAAAAGAAACCCATTGGTACAACTGTTGGAACATTGGCGGCAGTGGATACAGGAAGCTCACAAACATTCAAGTATTCATTACAGTCTGGAGATACAAGCCTCTTTACGATTGATGGGAATGTATTAAAGACAAATGCACTGTTTGCATACGATACGAAAAATAGTTATAAGATTACGATAAGAGTAGCTGATGAGGCTGGTAATACGTTTGATAAGGAGTTTACAATCCAGATTACTAAAAATCATGCACCATCAGGTTCTATCCTTGTTAACGGTGGACAAATCTCGACAAGTTCTATAAACGTTACCTTAACTTTGACGGCAACAGATTTAGAAGGAGAAGCGATAGAAATGCGCTTTTCAAATGATGGTATTACTTGGTCCAGTTGGGAGTCAAAAGTATCTACGAAAAGTTGGACTTTGTCCCATGGAGAAGGTAGTAAAACAGTTTATATGCAACTAAGGGATACTGCTGGCAATATATCAAATACATTCTCAGATACAATTGTTCTAGATACAACACCTCCAGTCATAACAGGGGTTACAAATAATGGTGTTTACAACACCAACGTAACCATTAGCTTTAATGAAGGAACGGCAACCTTGAATGAAGCTATTTTCACAAGTGGATCCACTGTGAGTACCTCCGGAAATTATACATTGGTAGTAACGGATAGTGCAGGTAATACGGCAACCATTACATTTGTGATTGATAAAGCTCTGCCAAAAGCTGTAGAGGTGAAGATCAAATCGAATAATCTGGATCCTACAAAGGCTAAGGTAGGAGATACGATTACCTTAACAATGAAAACAGATAAAAATATACAAGCACCTATAATTACCATTTCGGGGAAAGCTGCTATTGTAACAGGAGCATCCACGAACTGGCAGGCAACATATGTTATAGCCAATGATGATTTAGATGGAACAGCATCTTTTACCATTAACTTTAAAGATCTGCTAGGTAATTCAGCAATAGAGGTAACGGACGTAACTGATGGAAGCTATGTCATTGTCGATAGCGTAAAGCCAACTGTAAAAAAGGTGACAATGGCTTCAAACAATGCTAATCCAACAGTTGCTAAGGTAGACGATGTAATCACAATCGACTTTGAGACAAGTGAGGACATTCAATCACCGAATGTATCTATCCTAGGACAAACAGCAAATGTAAATGATAAAGGTGATGGGGATGCTAAAACATGGCAAGCAAGCTATACGCTGAAGCCCGGAGACACAGAGGGACCAATTAGCTTTACAATTGATTATCAAGATTTAGCAGGGAATAACGGCTTACAGGTAACAGAGATTTCATCAGGAACAATTGTGATGTTTGATAAAAAGGCTCCTGAAATAACAACCTATTTCCCAGCGCATCAGGCAACTAATGTACAGCCTGCAGATAATCTTATATTAACATTTGATGAAAAGGTCTTACCTGTAACTAGTAAAAATATTGTCATAAGAAATGCTACAGATAACCAAATTGTCGAAACAATTGCTGTTACACAAGCAAATGTTTCTATCACTAATGAAACTGTGACAGTAAATCCTACGTTGGATTTAGCCCATAACACCACTTACAGCATTCAAATTGACGCAGGTGCATTTACTGATGTAGCAGGTAATGCGTATAAAGGTATTACTAATAATACATCCTGGAATTTTACGACTAGTGCACTGCAAACATATACGGTTACGTATGACAGTAACGGGGCTGATGGGGGGATAGTACCAATAGATTCAAAGCAGTATAAACATCAGGACCCTATCACAATACTGGGTAATACAGGTAATTTAATAAAAGCAGGCTATACATTTGTCGGATGGAATACGAAGGCTGATGGAAAAGGTGTTACTTATAAAATGGGGCAAACGATTCAAATGGGCAAAGGGAATTTGATCTTGTATGCTTTGTGGTCTAAAAACAATGTACCAGGAGATGGAGGATCATCAACGCCGAGTCCTACACCAACACCTGATCCTGCTGCACCAAGTAATCAGCTAAAGATAAATGTTGTAGATCAAAATATGCCAGATGATGTGGTCCTCCAAACCGTGTTAACACGTGTATTTAGTAACGGTAGCTTTCAAGATACAGTAAACTTTACGGTTGCAAATGCAAACGAGTTTCTTCGGATATTAGGAAATAAGGAAGATAAAAGATCTCGACTTGTGATCCCTAATATAGAACCACCAGCAAGTGCAACAAAGGTGATACTTGATAGAGGGGCTGCGAAACGATTAATAGAGGGCAAATCACATTTTAGTATAGCTATGGGAATGGTCGAAATAGATGTTCCTTTTGCTTCAATGAATGATTTTAATGAAGATATTTTCTTCCGAATTGTGCCGATTAAGGATGCATTGCAGCAAAAAGCTATCGAGGATCGGGCTAAAAAAGCTGAAATAGTTTTACAACTGGGTGATGGCGCTAATGTAAAACTCGTTGGTCAGCCAGTATCTATCGACACAAATCTCCAAAATCGCCAAGTAACATTGCTACTACCATTACCAGGGAATCTCACATCAGCTCAACGAGAAAATATGATGGTCTATGTAGAGCATAGTAATGGAACAGCTGAAATAATACATGGGCGTTTTGCAGAATTTACGAGAGGACAAACAAGTATAGCCTTTGATGTAGAGCACTTTTCTACATTTTCTCTACTTTATGTAGAACAAGAGCAGGAAGAAGGGCAACCAGAGAAAGAACCAATAGAGGTAGACAGCACATTTGCTTCCTATATTCATGGCTATACAGATGGCACTTTCCGTCCAAATGCAAATGTCACTCGTGCCCAAATGGCAGCGATGTTGGCAAGAAACCTAAGTGACAATCATGTACCAGAAGCCTCTAATCTATTTTATGCGGATACAGCTACTTCATGGGCAAAAAATGATATTGAATATATTCGTACAGAAGGAATTATGCAAGGACGTCATGATCGATCATTCGGACCGAATGATATGATTACTAGAGCCCAAATGGCGGTTATTGCTATGAGATGGATTGATAAGCAATGTGTAGAAGGGTCTACAGATACCTCGTATTGCGAAATAACGACAAGTGGAGAAACATATAGTGATGTGACGTTCACACATTGGGCAGCAAAAGAAATCAATCGCCTAAGTGCGATAGGTATAATGGTTGGCTCAGGCAATGGTGAATTTAGACCTGAAGAAAAACTAACACGTGCACAGGCAGTAAAGGTACTGAATCGAATCTTTAATCGTCCAATACCAACTGAGGACACAGAACAAATCTTCAAGGATATACCAAAAGAGCATTGGGCTTACTTTGAGATTCAAGCCGCTGCAAAAAAAGATCAATAGAATAAGCACGCTAGGTGGATAATGCCTAGCGTGCTTTTAATTCGATATAGTAGTTTGAATAAATTCGATTGCCATCAATGATATATATAGCTGGCTTTCTCTCCCCGAACTTATGGATTCGAAACAATGCATGCTTCAAAGACGCTCCTCTGTTTGAGGATCGAAGATATGGAGCTTTTCTTCCTTCATGACTAGGAAAACCTTGTCAGATGGATGCAAATTGTTATCAGCCTGTACTCGAGCTATGAAACTTTGATTTGCCAACGAACAATAGAGATAAGTTTCTGCTCCTAGTAATTCTGCGACATCAATCGTTGCAGTGAAAGTGTAAGGGGAAATAATATCAGTCATTTGTAAATCCTCAGGTCGTATACCCATAATAATCTCTTTCCCTAAATAATTTTTTTCCTTTAACAACGGGAAGTACATGGAGGGAATAGGGAAGCTTTGCTCGCCTAAAAGGATTTCGGTATCTGTTAGACGACAATGGAAGAGGTTCATGGATGGTGAACCAATAAAGCCTGCCACAAACATGTTATGTGGTGTATTATATACTTCTTTAGGTGTCCCAATTTGTTGGATAAGCCCATCCTTCATCACTACTAGACGGGTAGCCATCGTCATAGCCTCTGTTTGGTCATGTGTGACATAGATCGTTGTCGTTTGAATTCGATGATGGAGCTTCTGAATTTCTGCTCGCATTTGCACACGTAATTTGGCATCCAAATTCGAAAGAGGCTCATCCATTAAAAATACCTTAGCATCTCTGACAATAGCCCTGCCAAGTGCTACACGCTGACGTTGTCCACCTGATAAAGCTTTTGGCTTTCTTTTTAAATAATCCTCTAACCCTAAAATCTTAGCAGCTTCTTTTACACGACGATCTATTTCCTTTCTATCGACCCTTCGTAGCTTTAAGCTAAATGCCATATTATCATAGACTGTCATATGTGGATATAAAGCATAGCTTTGGAATACCATTGCGATGCTACGATCTTTTGATTCCACATCATTCATGAAAACATCGTCAATGTATAGTTCTCCCTTTGATATATCCTCTAAGCCAGCAATCATACGTAAGGTTGTTGTCTTACCACAGCCAGAAGGACCTACAAACACAATGAATTCCTTATCATGAATATGCAGATTAAAATCAGTTACGGCTTGGATATTTTTATCGTAAATCTTATAGATATGCTCTAACCGTAATTCCGCCATACATACTACACCCCTTTATAAGTCATATTTTCATTGTAAATGACTTTAGAGTAGAGTGTATATGGAAAGCGTGCACAGTGTTGTGACCATAAATTGTGCAGTTGGTCTTAAAGTGATTCTAAGAAAATAATGGCGAGATAAACTTCTAGTCGATGGGAAAATTGCCGAATATCCTTTTGCGTCATTTGTTGAAATTTATCTATGCGATTTTGTAAGGTATTGCGGTGCATATACATTTTTTTAGAGGCTAACGTAATGTTTCCCTCGTATTCAATCAATTTCTTGATTGTATGGAGTAACGCTGGCTGAGAGGTGGCACTTTTTAGAATAGAGGAGATAAAAATCTCTTTCTCTTGATAGGCTAGATGCTGCGTTAGATATGGCACTAAAAGCTCTTGCTGTGTGAGTACATGCTTTGATGTATAAGTCCAAATGGATGGTAGGAGGTGAACAAACCAGTTAAATCGTTCCTTGGTCATGGTATGGTCGTTTATAACATCAGAAACAAAAATCTTAAAGTATACCTCTAAGTCCGCCATGATGGGATCAAGATAATGAGTAAAATCTAATAATTCATCACTATCGATACATTCGATTATGACAAATAATTGTGGATGAAGTGATAGCAGTATAATATCCTTCCCAAGTAAAGCCTCGAAGACTGAACGCAATAGGGTAGGCGCTGTAAAGTCTTTGTCAAATTGAAGAAATAACAAACGATGCATAGGAAGGACAGCTGGGGCAATGTCTTTTTTCCCTGTTAGATAATCAAGCCAAACGATATTGTAGTCATCAAATAAGACAGTGGGTCCTGAGAATATCCGCAATAGCTCATACTCACTTTGTGTCATTGTGTGTATTGGAATTTCGTAAAGCTGATTTTCAAAATTAAATACATAATTTCCATCAGTTCTACCTGAGAAGGGGCTTAATAATGGGAAACGTTGCTGTAATTTTTGAAGATCCATGCATGCCACTCCTTATTTAAATAGAATGTAATAAGGTCAATTTACTAATTATATGATGAAATGCTTATAGTATTAATATAAAAAAACACGGACATGAGCATGTATGATAATCATACCTAGCTAATGTCCGTGCTATTTATTTAGGCATCCTTTTTAAATAACTTACCTGGCCAAAAAGCATATTTACCTAGTACTGTTGTGATAGCTGGTACGAGTAATGGTCGTACAATAAATGTATCGAGCAATACACCAATGGCTGTCACAACACCAAATTGAACAAGCACTTGAATCGGTAATGTTGCGAGCACCGCAAATGTACCTGCTAGGATGAGTCCAGCAGATGTAATAACGCTTCCTGTTCGGACAACACCTTCTTCTACAGCTGTTAAATGGTCAGTGGTTTTACGCTTTTTCCAAATTTCTGAGATCATAAAGATATTATAATCCTCTCCGAGAGCTACCAAGAACACAAAGGCATACAATGGAATAGCTCCAGAAATTGCCTCGGCCCCCATGATATGATGTAAGATTAACCATCCAGCGCCTAATGCCCCAAAGTAAGAAATAATCACAGTCGCTAATAGATAAACGGTTGCTGTAATAGAGCGTAAATAGACAAATAATAATAATGCGATTAAGGCAATCATGGTTGGCATGATTACTGTTTCATCACGCTTAGTTATTTGCTGTGTATCGTATTGACTAGCTGTTTCCCCGCCAAGCCAAACATGTTTCTCAGCTTGATTAAGACCTTGTGCCTCTAGCATTTTTATAACCACTGTTTGTAGTTCAGGAATATGAGCTAATGACTCCTGTGCATAAGGGTTGGCATGGAGAGTGAGCTCATACAAGTGTATATTCTTATTTTTTTCGCCAATTTGTACATCTGCCACACTATCAATATAAGAGATAGCTTCAAGTTGTTGCTGTAAATTAATATCACTACCTTCTGTATCAATGACTAATTGAACAGGTGCTAGCTCTCCAGGCGAAAAATTCTCTTCTATTAATGTAAATCCTTCTCTAGACGGCATATCTTTTGGGAAGGATGAAAGCAAATCAAAGGTATATTGAATACGTGGAACAAATGCTGCTAATCCTCCAAGTAAGATAACAGTGACAGCAATAACGACCCAAGGTTTATGGGTAACAAAATGACCAATTTTATGACTGACCTTATGTGAAGGCTTATGCTGTTTCTTGCCCTTTTTGTTTGCCATTTCCTCTGTGCGTGGAGTGAAGGGGAAGAATGCTACTCGCCCAATGAGGACAAGAATTGCGGGTAGGACAACAAGTGCTGCGATTCCCATGACAAGCACGCCAAAGCTAAATGGCACGGCAAAGCGTTGAAATGCGCCATAATGGGCAAGACTAAGGGTAGCTAACCCTATGACCACTGTTAGGGCACTCATTAAAATAGCACCACCCGATTCTTTAACAGCTAGCTTCATAGCGACCGTCTTATCCTCAACATCAAAAAGTATTTCTCTATATTTTGAAATTAAAAATAAACAATAGTCTGTACCTGCACCAAAAAGTAAAACCGTCATAATGGAAACTGCCTGTGAATCTTTTTCTATCCATCCCTGTTCAGCAAAAAAACCAAGTGTCGGGCTAATCACACCATAGGCAAGCCCTACAACAATTAACGGAATAATAGCTAGCAATGGAGAACGATAAATAATAATAAGTAATACTAAGACGAGTAATACAGTTGCGATCAATAGCTTCACATCTGCTTGTGAAAATAAACTGACAGCATCAGTGGCAATCCCCACTGGTCCAGAATAGCGCACATGGAGTGCATCGCTAGATAATTTTTCATCTAATTGTACTTGATAGCCTTCCATTATTTTTGTCAGCTTATCTAAACTATCCTGTAGCATATCTGTTGCGACACCTTTTTCAAAAAACACAGGCGTTACAATTGTTGTGCCATTTTCGGAAGCGGAAGCCATTAAAGCCTGAGGTGGCATTTGATCAAATGATGGAACCATTGTTTGATGGGCTAAGGGCTTTGCTTGCAGCTCGCTGTATACACCTTGTATAGCCGAAAAATCATCAGGTGATAAGCCATTTTCACGATGCCAAACCAACAATAGAGGTGTTCCGGCATCATTAGGAAATTGCTCTGCAATAATGGACGCAGCTTGCTCAGACATTTCTGTATCAGGTAGGTTTTTGCCTGACTCACTTTCTATACTGTTGATTTGTGGCCAAGCAAATGACAATACAACTACTAATAACACCCAAAAAGCTAGTGCTAATAATCGTCCCTTTTTACTTGCAACCATTGAGCCCCATTGCTCAAGTGGATGTTTATTCATAAAAGACCCCCATTTCGTGTAAGTGATTTAATTATATATACTAGAAGGTTAATTAATCAATCCATAAATATTAATATGTTATAATATGTATAAAAAGAATGCTTAATTAAGGAGGCGAACTTTTTGAAACAATCACCGCGTGTTCTCGGGAGACCTCGCCATGATGAAAATGCGAAACCTACAAAAGATATTGTCCTTGAAACCGCCACAAGACTTTTTATTAAAGAGGGCTACAAAAATATTTCAATGGATGATGTAGCAAAAGCTTGTAACGTAACAAAGGCGACTATCTATTACTACTACCCAACTAAAGGGGATTTATATACTTCTGCTTTAATCGCTATGATGGATCGTATCAAGCTATCTATTCTACAAATTTTAGAGCAGCCTAAACCATTTAAAGAACGACTCGAACAGCTCGTTGAAGTTCATTTATCAGCCACTATCGATATTGATATGAAGAATTTTATGAAAGAGGCTACCATCAATTTATCGGAATCGCAGCTGAGACAAGTTCAAGCATCCGAAAATGGTATGTATCAAACAATAGAGCAGGCTATGCAAAAAGAGATGGAAAAGGGCACAATTCGAAAAGGAAATGCAAAGTTTTTCGCTCATAACTTTATGGCATTGATGACTGTAGGGTATTTTAAAGATGGCGATGGTAAAACCTTACTAGGCTCAGTAGATGTGACGGCAAAGGAAGTAACAAATTTCTTTTGGCTTTCAGTTGAAAAACGTTAATACAAAATATGTTGTAAAAGGAGTTATCTCATTATTTGGGATACTTCTTTTTTTAAGTGATGTAAGTCACAGACAATCAGAGCGATTCTTCATTATAGTGGGGGTGTGGCCAAGAAAGTAGAGGAACATCGTAAATCAAAAAGAAACTATAGTAGCCTAAAGCTAGGGACAACAGTGTAATGGAGGAATGACAATGACAATTATACCAATTCAAGCAATGTTAGAAGAAAAGACAAAACATATTGGTAAATTAGGGAGTATCGCTGGTGCAGATATTTTGAACATTCAATTGCGTGCAGGTGAAAGAATTCCTGAGCATCATGCGGACAATGAAGTGCTAATTATTGTTCAATTTGGTGAAGTTCGCTTTCTTGTAGAAGGTGTGGAGGAAATTTTAACACAAGATACAATTTTAACTTTAAAACCATCTGAAAAGCATAGCTTAGAAGCAATTACAGACGCTCGTGTTATTGTAATTAAATTAAAATAAAGAATAATCTTGAGCTTTGGGAAAGCCCCGTTAGACAATAGTACACATTTCTATTGACACTAAAAAAATCTAGCTTTCTTATTGAATACTACAAGAGAAACCTTAAGTCGTCGTTTATCTCTATTCCAAAAAGAAGGGTAAATAGAGATGATAGGAAAAAGAATTATCTATTAAAAATTATGATGCGCTGGAAAATTTATTATAGCAAGACAGTTAATAGTTGATAAAATCAATGAATTTTGAAAAGATTGTCGAAATTGTGATATAGCTCATTGAAATAATGTACAAACAGTCTTATAATGAAGGTTGTAATGTCACCAAGACAAGATAAGGATGGTATTATGATGCGCTTTTTGCGATTTAAAGTAAACATTGTAATAACAAGTCATACGAATCGCTATCCAGCCCTTGTGACTGGTGATTGTGTAAGATATACGCTGTAACGACTGTTAAGTTTTACCTTAATGGTCTTTTTTACATGTAAGCAATAAAAAATAGTACTAGTGATGGCAAAGGAGAGTTCAAAATGTCAGAAACGAATAACCAAACACAGGCTGAACAAGTAACTGTGAGTAAAGAGCAATTAGATGTACTAGATCAATTATTAAAGCCTGAAGTTCAAGAATCACTTACAACTTTAGTTGAGCAATTACCGAAGTTAACTGAAATGATGACATTATTAACGAAATCATATGAGTTTGCTCAAGCTGTTGCAACAGACGAAGTGCTTAAAAACGATACTGTTGGAGCAGTAACAGAAATCGCTGGTCCTGTAGTTGGCTCTGCGAAAAACCTTGCAGCAACTGCAATTGAAGCGAAAGACCGTGCATCTGAAAGCCATGAAGTAATTGGTTTATTCGGTCTTGTGAAAATGTTAAAAGACCCTCAAGTTCAAAATGTTTTCCGTTTTGTTAATGCTTTCTTACAAGTTAACGCAGAACGCAAAGCTAAATAAGACTCAAGGTAAATTCAATTCGTTAGGACGGAGGATTAATTAATCATGTCAAAAGAAATCGTCATCTTAGGTGCAGGTTACGCTGGCGTTTTAACTGCATTAACAGCACGTAAGTATCTATCAGCTGATGAAGCTAAAATTACTGTAGTAAACCAATTCCCAACACACCAAATTATCACTGAGCTTCACCGTTTAGCAGGTGGTACAATTGCAGAAGGTGCTGTTGCATTACCACTAAAAAAAATCTTTAAAGGTTTAGATATCGACCTACACATTGCGAAAGTATCAAAATTCAATGTAGATACTAAAAAAGTTGATCTAGATAATGGTTATACATTAACTTACGATACACTTGTAGTATCTTTAGGAAGCCAAACTGGATTCTTTGGTATCCCAGGATTAGAAGAAAACTCTATGGTTCTTAAATCAGTAAATGATGCTAATAAAATTAACAAACATATTGAAGACCGCATTAAAGCATATGCACAATCTAAAGATGAAGCAGATGCAACAATCGTTATTGGTGGTGGCGGTTTAACAGGTGTTGAGCTTGTTGGTGAAATTGTGGACAACTTCCCGAAAATCGCTGCAAAACACGGTGTTAATTTTGCTGATCTTAAAATTAAACTTGTTGAAGCTGGTCCGAAAATCTTGCCAGTTCTTCCAGATACACTTATCCAGCGCGCTACTGAAAGCTTAACAAAACGTGGTGTAGAATTTATTACAGGTACACCAGTAACAGGTGTTGACGGCAACGTTATTTCTTTAAAAGACCGTGAACCAATTGTTGCAAATACACTTGTTTGGACAGGTGGGGTAGCTCCACTTCCAATCGTAGGCGAGTCAGGTCTAGCTGCTGATCGTGGTAAAGCAACGATTAATGAATTCTTACAATCTACATCTCACGAAGATGTCTTTGTTATTGGTGATGCATCTGTTGCACTACCAGCTGATGGAGGTCGTCCACTATACGCTCCAACAGCACAAGTTGCATGGCAAATGGGTGAATGTGCTGGTTATAATGTATTTGCACAATACAAAAACCAAGACATGAAACCATTCTCAGCTGTAAACTCTGGTACACTTGCAAGCTTAGGTCGTAAAGATGCTGTTGCTACAATTGGTGCGAGCAACACAGAGCTTAAAGGCCTTCCTGCAACATTAATGAAAGAAGCTTCTAATATTCGTTACTTGACACATATTAAAGCTTTATTTGGTTTAGCCTATTAAAAACAAAACACTCACTACTATCATGCTATGTCGTTGTTAGTAGTGAGTGTTTGTTTTTTTCTAAAGATGTATATTAATTACTTTAAATCCAGTAAAATAAATACATATTCAATATTCTATTTTCTGAGGTGATGGCTGTGTTAACAATGTTTCAATCAAAAAAAGTGGATATAGCGCAATTTAAGGCTAAAATTGATGAACTGAATGCAAAGCTGGATAAGAAAGATCATGAATTTCAAATTTTTTTAAACGAGTTACATAAGGAAATCATTGAAACTATTGAACAACATAACAAGGTAAATGACCAGCATACTATTTTAGGAGAAATGGTCGCAGATATTGTAGGAGAGTTTAATAAAGTTGAGCATAGCACAATTCAATCCAATAAAATTTCTGAAAATGCCCTAGATAAAGGGAACTTATTAATCTCTTCCTCGGATCAAATGATGACATTATCGGTTGAAAGCAAGCAGGCTGTTCAGGAAGTCGAGCATTTGATTGATGCGTTAGGAGAGCAGTCTCAAAAAACGTCTTTAAGCATGAGTAATTTAAGTGAGCGCTCAAAGCAAATAGCGGAAATTGTAAATGTTATTGGGGAAATTTCAAATCAAACAAATTTACTAGCTTTGAATGCATCTATTGAGGCAGCAAGAGCAGGGGAGCATGGTAAAGGCTTTTCGGTTGTTGCTGAGGAAGTTCGCAAATTAGCTGAAAATACGAAAACAAGCACAGAAGATATTGCAAATTTAACAAAGAAAATAGAAGAACAAATTGGACTTGCTTACGAGGATAATAAAAATAATATGCAGCTAGTAACGGAAGGCATTGATAAAAGTGCTAAAACATCTGTGAAAATGGATCAATTGCTGCACATTATGACAAATGTGCAAACGGGAATAAATGAGCTATTAGCTTCAATTAAAGATCAGAAGCTATCAAACGAAGATGTTATGCATAAATTTAATAGGACGACAGCCTTATTTGAGGAAACAAATCGCGTTCTAACAAGCCATATTGATGAATCAGAAATTGTAACGAAAAAATTATTAGAGGCAGTTGATCAAGTAAAGCATTTCCCAACTGATAGATAGATAATCTAACTTCATTCTATGGAAATTTAAAAAGAAAGAACCCTGCATAGCAGCAACTTTTCAACTTCTTAGTGACTACTACAGGGTTCATTTAATTATTACAAAAAGTCAACTTCAGTCATTTCATTCATCAATTTTCCATCTCTCATACCGCATCTTTCCATGATTTGAACACCTTGAGCGGTCCTCCACTGTGCTAACGCTGACTCGATATAGGCAGCATCAGTCCTATACAAAGATATACTCCACATAACAACATTTTCTATTTGTCATCCCAGATTAATAGGTAACAAATAGGAGGATGAGAAAATCAGTTATAGAATAAAGCTCCTTTTTACTTAAAATAAACTTTTAATCAATGTATCAATCATAACAGGCATCTCTTTAAACGCACTATCCACATGCAATCGTTCTGTTTTTTGGTGGGCATCCTTCCCAAATGGACCGACATTTAAGACAGGACCTTGTAATGCCGTCATTTCTTTGAATGGAATATGATACGTATCGCCCCATACTGGTGTGTTTCGTTCAAATGCTAGCCACTCATTGGATGCATCTGAATAGTTGACATAGCTTAAATCACAAATTCCGTTAAAGTAATGGATCTGCTCCACCTCAATATCAAAGGTTTGAGCTGTTTGCTTCATTAATTCAATCGACTGTTTCACTAATGGATGATTGGATGAATTAATGGCTGGATAGTAAGGTGGTGCATATAACAGGACGGTAGCAGGCGCTAATTCCTGACAGCGAATCATGAGCTGATCCACAATACGAATGGATTTTTCACGATCATCCCATGCACGATGCTGCTGCACCTGCTGCTTAATCGCTTGAACTTCTTCAGCCCCTAGCTTATGGATGGCATGCTCCAATAAGGCCTCGTAACGTAAAACCTTTACCTTGCCCACCCCCTGCACATTTTCTCGTGTACAAATGGCCTGATAGTGTGCATTGCAAGCAGCCATAGCCTGTAACGCAACTTCCTCAAAAATAGCCATCACCTCTGCCGCTGTCCGTTTTAATAAAAAGACATTGTAAAGTGCCGCCGCACGGTATGGTGTTTGTGTAGAATACTCCATTTTTAAATCTTTTAATTGTAGAGAGACAGGTAGTGGTGTGCTTTCACCTAAATCTGTTTCACGGAAAAGGGGGTTCCACTCCATATGCTGTGTCATATAGGAGGCGATAAAGGTAGCCGTCATTCCTTTTAATGGCTCACCAACATGTGTCTCTTTTCCATAGAACAGCGCAGCAGGCATGATTTTACCAATTGTACCTGAATAAATATATTCATTCGTATCTGACGGCCCTTGTGAAAATGATGGCTCACTATTTAAAAATAATTTATAGGATAAACCATACTGCTCACGCAGTCTCACCAGTTCCACAACAGCCGCTCTCATACCAGCAGAGTTGACTTCCTCATCAGGAACCGTCGTTAAAATCAAATTAATCGGCCATTGCTCAAAGCTTGCCTTTTCGATCAGCTGCATGTGTAAGGCAAGGCCCATTTTCATATCCATTGTGCCGCGTCCAAATAAGTAATTCCCTGACTCCAGGTCAATGCGAGCTGCCTCTGGTAAGTCTTTTAGGTATTTAGGTTCTAGGAGCTTTTTCGTTAGTTCTTCTGGAGAAAAGGCTAACGGCTCTAGTTCACCATATTCCTCCGTATGCACCGTATCAAAGTGACTGATTAACACAACGGTTTCTGTTGCCGTTGGATGCTTATAGAAGGCTGTCACCGCATTTCTGCCAAGTCCTGCATCATGTAATTCAATCAACTCCGGGTGTTTTTCAAAATATGGAAGCGTTAACAATTTATCTTTTAACTGATAGGCAAATTTATTTTCGCCCTCCGTTAATGTTCGGCTTTCCCAGCTCACAAGTTCACATAATAGGGCACGTAGTTTTTCAGGTGTATCCCACATAAAAGCATTCATGATTTTTTCTCCTTTTATAGTAATATGTTTTATTTTCATGATGATATAAATAGATAATTAGAAGAGAAATACATATTTTTACTGTCATTTATTTTTCACTATACGAAATTAAATCTATATAGTGGAATATAAATTCATCGTAAATGGAAAACAGCAAATTGTCAATTTTAATTTTTGTGAATACTCGTAATTTTCCGCACTAATTGAGTGGAACTATGTATATATTTCATGTAGCATCTATTTATATGCATAAAAATTAGTTAAAATAAAATGAAACTACATTCAAAAGCAGGGCTACATGTAAAAAATTGAAGGTACATAAAAATTTGATAATTTGCATGAATTTTAATTTCATAATGATCCCAGTTAAAGCTAACTGGATCTATATAAACCTTAAGATAGTGATCATATGGGGAAATGAAAGGGAGTAATTGTAATGATTCAATCAATCGAAAGAGCTATGTTAGTTATAAATATACTGGCGAAGCATCCGAAGCGTTTTTTTACTGTGCAAGAAATTTTTAATGAAACAGACTTGCCTACTAGCACAATATACAGATTATTATATACATTAGAAAGTTTTGATTTAGTAGAGAGAAATGAGAATAAAAAAGAATTTCGATTAGGGTATACATGGTTGCAACTGGGTATGAAAATGTATCATGAGACGGATATTAGAGAAAAAGCGCATCCTCTATTAGAAAACCTTGCATATAATGTTCGCGAAACAATCTATTTAAGTATTGCTAAACAGTTTGCATCCATTATTATTGATCGAATTGATAGTCCTAAAAATGTCCGTATTATTGATATGATTGGTGAAAAAATCCCATATCCTATAGGGGCTCCAAATAAAGTATTGCTTGCGTTTTCTAAAAGCGATGTACAGCAACAATTTTTCCAACAACTTGAGGAGCCTGAAAAAGAAAAATTGATAGAGAGCCTCAATGATGTAAGAGAAAAAGGCTTTGCCATAAGCGTTGGAGAAAAAACAAAGGGGACAGTATCCATAGCAGCACCTATATTTGATTCAAATAAACAAACAATTGCAGCCATTAGTGCAGAGTGCTTTGAATATGATACAGATGCTGAAAAATTAGAAAGTATAACACAGGAAGTCATTAAAACTGCACAGCAGCTATCCTATGAATTAGGGTATATATAAGATTGCTTATTTCGATAAAAAACCATCTAGTGTAAGTAATTAGTAGACATTAGATGGTTTTTATATGAAAAGTGAGATTATTGTTGCTTGCTACTTATCAACCTTTTATAATAGTGGCTTTTCGAAGGTTTTATATTTAGCCATAGTAGAATGACAGCTACAAATGCCATCATAAAGGATGCACTAATGACAACTGAGCGTATGGTAATCCATTCAGCGAAAATCCCAAAAATAGTAGTAAACATAATAATAAAAAGAGCTCCAAAAAATCCATAAATACTTCCTATACGACCCATGCTCTCAGAGGGAATATTATTTTGATAAAATGTATAAAATCCTGTATTCGCAAAGGCAGTTGCAAAGGATAATACAAAGCAACCTATAGCAGCTATAAGAAAGGAAAAGGATGAGGTAAATATTAAATAGCCCAATGCTGTTACGAGAGACCCCATACCTATTAACCAAGAAGTTGGTATTTTTTCGACAGTAACAGAGTTAGTTAGCGAGCCAATTAAAACACCTACCCCCGCGATACTGACTAAAATACCATATTCCCCTTCAGATAAAGCTAATATTTGTGTTGCAAAGGCAGCCTCCAAAGAATCAGTAGCTGTCATCAAGATGATGATAGCACTAAACAATAAATAGACTACCATCACGTAGGAATTTTTTAAGCTAAAGCGTATGACCATTTGCCAATCCTGAAGCAATACGCGATAAAGGGATGTTCTTTCTGTATGTCCAACAAATTTTTCAAAGGCTTCAATATTCGGCATTTTGAACGTTATACAGGCTGATAGAAATAACGCAATCGCATTTAAATATATAGCCATATGAGGTGTTCCAACTGTGAACAAGAAACCTGCGATTGCTGGCCCAGTTAGAAATGCACCAGAGTCGAGCAAGCTGCGTAATGAATTAAAGCGTTTCCTTTGTTCGATAGGAATTAACTTAGTGATATAAGTCATAGATGTCGGCTGATACATAGAGCTAGCTACTGTAATGATAAAGACAAAGACATACATCCACACTAGGCTTGAAAAGCAGGGGAGTATGACAATGAGTATAGATTGAATCATATTTAGAATAATCATTAGCTTTTTCTTATTAAAACGATCGATTAGGCTTCCTGACCAAAAATTAGTGAACAAGGAAGAAATCGCTCTTACAATATACAATCCAGAGACAGCCAAAGCAGATTCTGTGAGGTTTAACACAATTAAATTTAAGGCGATAAAATAAATCCATTCGCCAACACTGGAAACACCAATACTACATAATAGGATGGCAGGATAGCGCCAGCTTTCTAAAGCTTTTCTCATATAAATTCCTCCTTAAGCAAAGTGACGATTTGCAAAATAAAAAACCCCACCCCCAAGACGATTAGTCTTAGGGACGAGGTTGTAGAATTTATATACTCACGTGGTGCCACCCTAGTTCACTATTATGTCACCATAATAGCCTTTTCAGTACGGCATAGTGCCTATGCTTATACTGTAACTCTATAACGGGAGTTCCCGTCGCACCATCATTCAAACAAAATCCAATGCGCTACTCCGAGGCTTGTTTCAATAATTCGTTCTTACTCGTTTTCAGCAATCCGAGCTCTCTGGGAAGAACAGCCTTATTTACTCTTCTCTTCAATGTATTTTCGCTAGTGTAACATATGTACATGATTTTGGTAAATAGTCCTATAAAAAGATTACTAATTATTTTGTAGAAAGATTTTTAATTGTGTTATCAGCGATTGGCAGTGCTGTATGGATAAATCAACATTCAAGGGAATTTCAAGTGAATGATTAAGGTTCTCCAAAACAGCAAGCTGAAGGGTAGCAAGTTGCGCTAGCTTCTCCTGTGAATAATGAGGGTCCGCTGTACCAATTGCCAAAAATGCATGTTTGTCTAATAGATTTGCCATTGTATGTTGAAGAGAAAGTAATGGGGTGAAAAGTACATAACGAGCAGGGATAGAAGGAGTCTGCTGCATATAATAATCGACAATTGGCATAGTACCTAAAGATTTTCCTAGATAGACGACTTCTCTATAAGGCTTTGATTGCAAGCATTTCTCTACAATAGGATTGGCAACACGATAGACCATTTCTGATATGGCTTGGGAGTCCTGTTCAAAGTGCTGCTGCTCAAATGTATAATTGATTTGGATGACATCATAGCCAAGTTCTAGCAGTAATGCCGTAGAATAATAAAGTATAGGTTTATCATAGGTATAGCCTGTGCCAGAGAGCATAAAACATACCTTATCGCTTTTTCTATCAAAAAAGCTGTAGGATAGACCATTGTACATGGCGTGCTTAGGTTTGATTTTCATGAATATTCCTCCATCATTTCTATATATAGTATATAATTTTACTATAGCAAGGAGGGAGAAATTTATGAAGGCTATTATTATCAATGAATTTGGCACATCTGAGGTTTTAACATCTATTGATTGTCCAAAACCGACTATTTGTGAGGGTGAAGTCTTAATACGGACAACCTATACAAGCGTAAATTTTGCAGATATTAAAAATCGCACAGGTAATAAAGCTAAAGCAAATTTTCCGATGGTTCTTGGTTTGGATGTTGCAGGGGTAATTGAAGAAGTTTTTAATGATAGTAGTGGTTTTCAAAAGGGTGACCAAGTTATCGCATTCCCGAAAAACGGCGCTTATGCAGAATTTGTTGTAGCAAAGGAACAACTAGTCTTTAAAATACCTAGTGGTGTACCAATCGAGAAGGTAGCAGCTGTACCGACTGTTTTATTTTTATCGTATATGTTAACACATCAAATAGCAGCCATTGGTCAGCAGGATGCCGTCCTAATTCATGCTGCTTCTGGTGGGGTAGGTACAATGCTTGTTCAAATGGCAAAAAGGCTGGGAGCTAAACAGATTATAGGTACAGTGAGTAATTTAGAAAAAGCCCCAATCGTTTATCAGCTTGGTGCGGATCATGTACTAACATATGATCAATTTAGTACAAATGTCAATGAACTTACAAAGGGTCAGGGTGTTGATATTGTGTACGATTCCATTGCAGGAGCTATCACCGAGGAGAGTTTAACTTGCTTAGCGCCTTATGGTACGCTTGTCCAATTTGGGAATAGTGGAGGCAGAGCAGGTAATATTAAAACAGCAGATTTACACAATAGTTGCCGCAATATAAAAGGATTTAGCTTAGGTACGACAAGAGCTTTGAAGCCAGAACTGTTACAACAGGTGGCACAGGATATTTTCTCTTTAGTAAAAGAAGACAGTTTTCAGGTGCCGATTGCTAAAATATTTACCTTAGAGGAAATGAAAAAGGCTCACGAATTTATGGAAAGTCGTCAGCATCAAGGAAAAATACTTATTAAAATATAAAAGCACAAAAAAAATGACACTCCAAATATGGGTGTCATCTTTTGTCAATCAACCATCTAATTCAGTAAGTTTTTCATAAATACGTCTTTTACGATACAGCATCATACCCGTTTCGGCTACATCCTGAATCATGCCCTTATTGGCATAGGCTCCAAAAACCATCCCTGCAATAGGGATCATTTGAAACAGCTTTTTCCAGCCTAGCTGATCACGATATGTGTAAAATACTTCCTGCCATCCTTGAAGCTGAGAAATCATGTTATCGGAAGCCTTTTTTGAGCTATTCATAGCAGAAAGCTCCTGTAAGATTGCTTCTTTACCAACAATATCAGCAGAGGTAAATTGTAGACATTTTACAATAAAAATACGTTCCATTTTATCGTTCGGATCATAGCCATGTATAATTGCTATTTCTTGCAAAGTTTTTAGTGCAGTCCCTAAAATCATTGGAATATCAATAGCTAAAGTAAAGATGCCTCCAAAGCCAGTAGAGGCTCCTTGTACAGTAGCAAATTTCACACGTTCATTTTGTAATTTGTCACTGAGGGAGATCATGTCCTCTAAAGGAATCTGACCAATATCAGATATAGTTATAATATGCTGAGTGGAAGAATGGTCACGAATTTTTTGTATCATGGCTTTTTCATTGATTAAATACTTTCCACCGGACTGAATATAATTGCCTAGTTCATCTACCAATAAAGCAATTTTATTTTGGAGAAAGGCAGGTGTCATTTTATCTAATAATTTAAATGGTATTCTCCCTAATTTCTCCCAAAACCATAAATCTTTTTGATCTTTTTCCCACACTTGAATCTCTTGTAAATGCTGCTCTAATAACTCTCGATTCTCCATTATTGTCTTATCCCCTTATGTGTCCATTTAACTTTAAATACGAAAAAAACTATATAAAGTTTCGCTTTATTTAAATGAGATTTCGACAAACTAATGAATCACATGCTATTGCCAAACGGACGCAAGGAGTGCAATTCCTTCATTTATTTGCTGAAGTGTCAGTCCACCATACCCTATAATGATCATGGTTTCATTTGTTCCATTCTGATAGGAGGTAGAGCATGGATAGACTTGAACCCCTACCTCTTGAGCAAGCTGGATCGCTCTACTCTCGGTGAGATGTTGTGGTAGCTTGATGACTATATGAAGTCCGGATTTTTCACCGATTACTTGAAATTCATTTGAAAAATGTGAAGAGATGGCGGTCAATAATGCTTGTTGTTTTTTACGATAGATTGTTCGCATTTTTGCCAAATGCTTATCGAATAGACCTTGTGCAAGAAAGTCTGCTAAGACAAGTTGGTCTACTTTGGAGACAACCGATTTTTGCTCAGAATGAAAAGTCATAAACGGCACTACTAAAGACTTTGGAAGGATCATATAACTAATGCGTAAGGATGGAAGCAATGTTTTTGAAAATGTTCCGAAATAAATGACACGCTGAAGCTGATCCATTTTTGCTAAAGACGGGATTGGTAGCCCCTTATAACGAAATTCGGAATCATAATCATCTTCAATAATAAGCCCCGCGTTCGAGTTAGCCCATTGTAACAATGCCACTCTTCTTTCTATGGTCATAATCATGCCTAATGGAAATTGATGAGCAGGTGTTGTGTATAACATGTGAATTGGTGTTGCAGGGAGTGTAACCCCTGAATAGTCCACAGGAATCGCCTCTGTGGACAATCCACATTGCTGTAAAACGGCACGCACTCTTTTAAATCCTGGCTCCTCTAACCCAACGCGTGTCGCAGACCCAAGAAAATGACAAAGAGCCTGAAGCTGGCTTTGTGTACCACTGTATATAAATACCTGTGAAGCATCACAGCTAACCCCACGAGAACGCTCTACATAGCGGGCAATCTCTGTGCGTAAAGTTGTCTCTCCCTCCCAAGGGCTTGTTGATAAGTTGTTACTATTAAAATGTTTTTTAATAAGCTTGTGCCAAGCAGCATAAGGAAAAGCCTCGTTATCCACATGTCCATTTGTAAAATCAAATTGTATATTGTTAGGGATATTGTTACTTGGAACAGATACATGCTGGGGTACTTGCTGTAGCCAATCAAATTCAAAGGGCGCAATAAAATAACCAGAACGCTCTTTACTATAAATATAGCCTTCTGCAAGTAACTGCTCATAGGCTTCCTTTATGGTGTGTACACTCACATTCAATGTTAGGGCGAGAGCTCGTTTAGAAGGCAGTTGTTCATGAGCAAGTAATTTTTTAGTGATAATAGCATGCTTTATCTCTTCATAGATTTGGATGTATTTCGCTAGATTGCCTGTAAATATAATGGAGAGCTCCAGATAATTTCCTCCTCCTCTGGTATGGTTGATTTTTTAGTAATTGGTTATATATATCATATCAATTTTACCGTTAAATAAGTAAAAAGGAGTGAAGTGTAATGGAATTTATAACATTAGAAAATGAAGTGGTTAAACTAAAGCCTTTAGAATTGAGCGATTTACCAGGAATTTTAGAGACAGGAAGTTATCCAGAAATTTGGTCACATATGTCCACAACCATAGAAAAAAAGGAAGATGTGAATAAATTTGTGGAAAACGCATTAAAGGCAAAAAACGAAAAAACAGAATTTCCATTTGTGATTGTGGATAAACAATCAGGGGACATTATCGGGTCTACACGTTTTATGGATATTGATGACAAGCATCAGCGATTAGAAATTGGCTATACATGGCTAACACCCGCATACTGGCGTACAGCTATTAATACTAATTGTAAGTATTTGCTATTACGATACTCTTTTGAGCATCTTCATTTACAACGTGTACAAATAAAAACGGATCATGAAAATATTCGTTCTCAAAAGGCAATTGAGCGAATTGGTGCTACAAAAGAGGGAATATTGCGTAACCATATGATTCGCAAAGATGGGACAACTAGGCATACCGTTATGTATAGCATTACAATAGAAGAATGGCCACAGGTGAAAAAGCATTTAGAAAGTCTATTAGTGCAATTGGGATGTTAATAGGTATAAAAAGGGATTTATATAACCCGTAAAACCCTTTTTTCTTATAAAAAGTGTCAAAAAATAAAGGGGAGGGTAGAGTAGAGTACCGAAAAATTGAAAGAGGGTAATCTACTTGAAACCTAAATACACGTTAAGACAAATTTATGGTGATAATGCTGTGTATACACCAAGAACACCGTATAGCGATAATCCGTGGATGATGGATGATCCTCATAAGCTAGATGCTTTAACCTCAAGAGAAGTTGCTATTGCTGATATCCCCGTGCTAGTACATCGAGCAACACAAACAGAAAAGGCGCAAGAGCTTCATCAATTAGCAGGATTACCATGGGTAGAACAGCCTTATAGTTATGAGACTCAAGAGGAATATCTGGCACAGATCCAAACATGGTGTAAGGAAGGGAAGACCATTGTATGTCAATATATACACGACCTGGAGCATATGGATCGTCAATGTTATTGGATGGATGCGGAGAAATTTAATGAGTTGAATACAAAAGCTTATATTGATCATTTAATCGATAGTAAATATGTGCCAAGTCGTCTAAATGTGGAGACGTATAGACTTTCAGATGCCATTAAAAATTGGCAGCCTCCTGTAGTACTGAAGCCTGGCGATGATTCTCCGACATCGGGAGGATATGGCGTTACCATTTGTCATAATAAAGAGGAGCTGACGGAGGGTTTACGACAATTTCGGATGACTGGAACTGAAAGTATAATCATTGAGGAGCTTTTACAGACAAAGGACAACTATAGCTGTCAATTTGTTTACTCGGAGGAGCTAGGTATTCAATATTTAGGAGCTTCCCAGCAAATTACGGATGACAATGGCATTTACGAAGGGAATATCATTGTAGATAAAGTGCCCGAAAAAGTAATTGAAGTAGGAAAGCATATTATGGAACGTGGCGTTGAAGAAGGCTTTGTCGGTGTGGCAGGCTTTGATTTAATTGTCACTGAAGCTGGTGATGTTCAAGCGATAGATTTAAATTTCCGTCAAAATGGTTCAACCTCTATGCTGATGTTTCATGATGCTTTAGGAAAGCCCATCAATAAATTTAGCTCCTATTCAGCACAAAGCCCACAACAGAATAATTACTTCTATCAAACAATTAAGAAATATATAAAACAAGGTATGTTATTTCCCTTATCTTTCTATGATGGAGATTATTTTGAGGAGTCTGTACCTTCTAGATTTGTCGGTGTATGGTATGCAGATACGTTAGAGGAAATTGAAAAACGGGAGAAGGAATTATTACCTGAAGAAAAGAATGGTCTTTAATCGACCATTCTTTTTTTATAGATAATTGCTGCGAAAATCCAAGAAAGAAGAGACCATACAATTATCGTAATCATAGGAATAAGAACATCTGCCATAGAATACTTACCTTCTAACGCCTCTGCTAAAAGTAATAACTGTGAGCTTGGTAGCCATTCAGCTAATTTTAAGATTGGGTATGCCGAAGATAGAGCTAAGGCCAGAGGTCCAAATGAGAAGATAACCATTACAGGTAACACAATAATAGATGCTTCCATAATAGATTTAGCAAATAAACCGCATATTGTACCTAGAGCAATATAAAACACAGCAGAAAGCAATAATGCAATTGCTAAGATAAAAAGGTTTGCAGGTTCGTAGCCAACTAGAAAAATAGCCATTGTTACAGATACAATTGTAACAATTAGAACAAACAGGCTTTTACCAATTAAAATATCTCCAAGTGAGGCAGGGGAGAGCATAAGACTGCGAAGAGTGTTTTTTTCCTTTTCTTCTGCAATTAAACTACATTGTACGTAAGTAGTCACTATGGAAAATGTCATGTTAATTGGTAGAAAATACATGCTAATAGTATTTGCACCTAATCGATTATATAAAAACGCCATTATAAGTGGTAGTAATACCATAGTTGATACGGCATAGTTACGTGAGAATTCCTTATAATCCTTCATCAATATAGCTTGAATACGTGTCATTGAAATATTCATACTAAATCACTCCCTGTTATTTGCATAAAAATGTCACCTAGTGTTGGCTCGTTTGTATAGATACGTGTAACTTGATCGGATTGCATCCATTGATATAACTTCTCTGCATCTTGAGAACCATTCTCTATAATTTCCTGTTCGCCATTTTTAAGCTCTACTGTAATAGTGTCAGAGCCAAATTCTTTTTTTAGATCTTTTGGAGCGCCGATTGCTCGGATTTTCCCTTTATGCAGGAAAGCAACACGATCACAAAGTATTTCTGCTTCGCTCATATCGTGTGTTGTTAAAAAAATTGTTGTACCCATAGCATTTAATTTTCGTAAGCCATTATATATATGCTGTGTATTTACTGGGTCCAAAGCAGAAGTAGGCTCATCTAAAAATAATAATTCGGGCTTGTGCATAATTGCACGAGCAAGTGTAACACGTTGAATCATTCCTTTGGAAAGCTGACTGATCTTCTTTTTACGTTCTGCATATAAATTGACAAAGTCCAAAGCTTCTTTTACAGCAGATGGAGATAGCTGATATAAATTACTATAAAGTATTAAATTTTCTTCAATTGATAGTCTCGTATACAAGCCACTATTATCTGTCAAAATACCGAAACGTTTACGATTGTGACTTTGCTTCATTTCAGATGCATGTTGCCCAAATAATAGAACATTACCAGCCGATTTATCTGTTTGTGCGGTTAATATTTTAATAGTAGTAGTTTTACCAGAACCACTTGGGCCAAGAAAGCCGAATATTTCCCCTTTCTTAATGGTAAAGGAAACATCCTGTAATGCTGTTTCATTATTAAAAGTTTTTTTCAAATGTTGCACATCAATCACTGCGTTCATGTGTAACCTCCTGTTTGTTGTTGATGTCTACACTATAAACAACAAGGGTAAGGCTCACAGTAAAAATCATGTGAAAGGCAGAAAAAGAACCTTCAATGGAATTTTATTAAAGGTGACAGGAGTCGATTATTTCCTGGGAAATCTACTAAATTCCGAGTATTTCCTTTAAAGTTGCCAATTTATTTTTCGACAGTGGAACAACTGTCTTTTCTGTACTGTTGAGTGCTAAGCTATAGCTATTGCGTGTCCAAGTAATAATCTCTCGAACCTTTTGTAGATTCACAATATAAGAACGATGGCTTCTAAAAAAGCCGAATGGTGTCAATTTTTGCTCTAACTCATTTAGCGATAGAGTACATGGATAAGCTTCACCTGCTACATAAATAGATACTTCTCCTTCAACACTTTCAATATAATCAATTTCGGGTGGATTAAATAAAATAATCTTTTCATTTTTCTTTGTTGGGATTTTATCTAGTCGAATTGGTGCATTCTTAATGGTTATTGGTGCCTGTTCTACACCATCCTCTTTTACGTCTAAAGCATGTAAGTCTGCTCCATCTAATCGATGTATAGTTGTACTTGCAACCATTAAGTCTTCTAGATTATTTGATAATAAAATAATAATTTTGTGCTCTTTTGCGAGATTTTTTAATAACTGTTGGATAGTTTGCTTTGAAAATTCATCTATATTTTGAAAGGGTTCTTCTAAAATTTGAATAGATGCCGGATGTAGGTACATATTCAATAGTTTTAATCGCTGTTTTTCACTATTAGAAAGCTTACTAATTCTATTGTTTTTTTGTTCAGTAAGTTTAAAAAGCTTCAATATGTTCTCTGTTTCATTAGTTGGGCGGCTAAAAAGCTTTAAAATGAACTGGATATACTCGCGCGCTGTGAGTCGCTCATATAACGAGCTTTCACGAAAAGAAGTATACGTATCATCTCGTTTCATAAACCATTGCATTAATGTATGTATTTTGGAAACATCTGTATAGATGCCTATAATCATGCCAGGTTGTAGAGAAAGATGAAAGCTTGGATAAATAACATTGCCTGCTTCAATATATGGATCAACCTGAATATCAATATTTTGTTCCACGTTTATTCCTCCTATAGCTTGCTAGCTTGTAAAAAGTATTTGATGTCATTGAGTGCTTGCGAGTGGCTCATCTGACAGTAGTTTGAGTTAGAGGCATCCATAAAGCCATGTAAGCCTTGAAATTGTTTGACCTGAACATTCGGTATGCTTGCAAGTGTGTCCTTCAATGATTGAACATCAAAGCTATCTTCATGGCTAGGTAAAACAACCAAAGTTGGGCAAGATGGAATGTTATCAAGGTATTGGCGGATCCGTGAGCCATACACACAAATGACACGGTGTAAGGGGAGTGTAGTTAATCGCCAGGCTAAAGTTGCACCTACACTATATCCAATTAATATTACCTCATCGTCATTTTCACAAGCCTCCAATAATTTTTGTGAAAGTAACTCAAGAGGAGCATCAAAGCCAACTGTCTGTAAGAAAAAGTCATAGGCTTGTTTTTCCTGCTCATATGGAAAGGAAAGTCCTTCTGGATAAAGCGAAATAAGGGAAACAGCAGTGTCTTCATCGCCGTATTCTTGAATTTGTTTTTCAATAAAATGATTAACTCCATAGATCTCATGTAGTATATAGATTTTTCTTTTCATTGCGTCCTCTATTATCTTTTTTCCAATAGTGTATCAAAAAGTAAGTAAAACGTATAATTCGCTTCTAGAATGAACAGTAATAATTATTTTCAAAAGTACAATGATTTGGTCACCAATTATTAACATTATTATTTATATAATTAGAATTTGGTATAATTTTATTTGATAATGATTATCATTATCGTATAATGGAATTTAAGGAGGAAGTTCAAATCAGTTTACACAATTAGAAATACACAGTAGGACTGTCATGCGATATGAGTTAGTCCAATTGTTGAAATAGGTAAAGACAAATTGAAAGGTGTGTTAAAAATTGTTAGAACAAGAATTATATGATGTAACCATTATTGGTGGTGGGCCAGCGGGTTTATATTCAAGCTTTTATTGTGGTTTACGTGAAATGAAAACCAAGCTAATTGAATCACAACCACAGCTAGGCGGTAAAATTCATGTTTATCCAGAGAAAATGATTTGGGATGTGGGAGGTGTAACGCCTATATCAGGGGGGCAACTAATTAAACAATTAGTTGAGCAAGCCTTAACCTTTAATCCTTCTATTTATACAAATGAAAAAGTCCTGTCCATTGCAAAAAATGAAGATGGTATTTTTGTCATAACAGCAGAGTCAGGAAATATTCATTATTCCAAAACCGTTATCGTTGCTATTGGTGGTGGCATCCTAAATCCCCAAAAAATTGAAATTGAGGGGGCTGAACGCTTTGAAGTATCTAATTTAAATTACACAATTAAATCCTATGAAAAATTTAAAGATAAGGCAGTTATTATTTCTGGTGGTGGTAACACAGCGGTAGACTGGGCATTAGAATTAACGGAGGTGGCATCCAAGGTCTATTTAACTTATCGAAAAGATACATTGTCTGCACATGAGGCTCAAATTACAGAGCTTGCAAATAGTTCGATCGAATGCCATTTCAATTCTGAAATTACCAAGCTGATTGCAGACGAGCAAGCAGGAATGATTAAAGCTATTGCTTTAACAAATCATGAAACAGGGACTGTAACAGAAATTCCTATTGATGAAGTTGTCATCAGTCATGGGTATGTGCGTGATAAAGAGCTGTTAGATAATAGTCCATTAGCCATTGAGCGCAAAAATGATTATTTTATCGCTGGTACGATTAATAGTGAATCATCGATCCCAGGCCTTTATGCTGCGGGTGATATTTTGAGCCATGATGGTAAAATTCATTTAATTGCAGCAGCCTTTCATGATGCACTTCATGCAGTGAATAGTGCGAAGAAATATATCCAACCTGATGCTTCTGAGGGAGGTATCGTTTCCTCACATAATGATATTTTCAAACAACGTAATCGTAAGCTATTACAGGAAAGTTTAAAATAATCGATTTTAGGAGCACTGAAGTATTCATGGTGTTCCTTTCTTTTATCTTGATGTCTATTTTAGAAGAAACACTTCTGAGGGACTATCAATATAATAAACAAAATATAACGCTGATTATGGAGTATATAGAAGAAAATTATACAGAGAATATGATTGTCATGGTATCGTGAAATATTTGAGAAAAAATGGGTTTTAGTCCAAATTATCTCACTGATTTTCGTTTTCAAAAGTCTAAAATGTACTTGAGAACATCTCATTTATCCATTAAAGAATTTGCTGAAAAATCGCCTAGCCAATTCCGTAAATATATGAATTAACAAACACCTAATGAAAAAATAACTTTCATTAGGTGTTTTTCCTCTAGAAAGAACATAGCTTTTCCTTTTTTGGACACCCTAAACTAGAAAAAATGACATGGGGTGATGATCATGAAAATAGAAAGGTCGTCCGAGTGGGAAGAAGGCTTTATCGATCGATTAAATCATCTTGAAAAATGGGATAGCTGGACATTGTACAAGATGAACTATGATATTGTGAAAATGAAACTAATTCCTGATTTTACAGGATTGCAGGCTACAAAGTATTTACCTAATCTACAACCTTTGAAACACCAGCTAGAGGCAGCCGAAACAGTTATTGAACGTATGAATGGGAAAGCTATTTTAGCTGATGAGGTGGGGCTAGGGAAAACAATTGAAGCTGGCTTAATCTTAAAGGAATACCTTATTCGAGGTCTTGTGAAAAGAGCATTGATTTTGGCTCCTGCTTCTTTAATTAATCAGTGGATTGAAGAGTTAAATATAAAATTTCATATTCCTGCCGTTGCCTATAAAAAAAATTGCCCAATAGAGCGCTATGATGTCCTTATTATGAGTATGGATACGGCAAAAAAGAGTCCACATAGAGAGCGCATTTATGAGCAGGATTATGACATGATAATTATTGATGAGGCACATAAATTAAAAAATAATAAAACACAAATTTACGAGTTTGTACAAGGCTTAAAGAAAAAATTCTGCCTATTATTAACAGCCACACCTATTCAAAATGATATCTTTGAATTGTATTATTTAATCTCCTTATTAAAGCCTGGACATCTAGGTAACTATGACACGTTCCAATCTGCCTTCTCTGCTAGTAAGCATGATTTAGAACATGATGATTATTTAAAAGAGTTGGTTAATCAGGTAATGGTAAGAAATCGAAGGGAAGATACGGGGATTGATTGGACAAATCGTCGTGTACAAATTGTACCGATTACATTTACGGACGAAGAAAGAGAAGTTTACGAAATGCTTGGCAACCTTCAAAACACAGGGTCATTTTCATTAATAACGTTGCAAAAAGAAATGTGTAGTAGCAAGGAAGCTACAGCATTAACATTAACGAATATGCTGGATGATCATGTACAACCACAAGAAATTGAAGCGATTATAACTAAATTAATGACCTTGGAAGTGAATTCAAAGGCAGAAAAGGCATTGGAAATTGTTAAACAAGCAAATGACAAGGTTATTATTTTTACAGAATATCGTGCTACGCAAATTTATTTGCAATGGTACTTACATTCTAATGGCATATCAAGTGTGCTGTTTAATGGTAAGTTTAATAAAAGTAAACGAGATTATATGAAGCACCTATTTAAAGAGCGAGCCCAGGTGCTCATCGCTACTGAGGCAGGAGGAGAGGGGATAAACCTTCAATTTTGTCATCATGTAATCAACTATGATCTACCTTGGAATCCAATGAAGCTAGAGCAACGTATTGGCCGTGTCCATCGTTTGGGACAGGAGCATGATGTTCATATCTATAATCTTGCTATAGAAAATACGATTGAAGAAAAAATTCTGCAATTGCTTCATACGAAGATTGATGTGTTCGAGAAGGTGGTTGGAGATTTAGATGCCATTTTAACAAACTTTAAAGAATCAGTATAAGGTAGGGAGATGCAGCTATGTATCCGCAGCAAGTTCACCACTATTTAAAGGAATTTTTTATGGAGAATGACTGTGCAATTTTAGGAGAAGAGGATCATTATCTAACCGTTCAATTAACAGTAGACATAGATAAAAGAATTATGAATAGGCCATTTTATTGGCAATACGTTGAAGCGACAAATAGTGAGCCAAACCCCGCTCAAGTAACCTTCATTACAAACCAAACAGCAATGGCTGGTAACATTTTTGGGGAAGCTATTCATTACGGCTCTCCACGTTTAAATCAAGTATTTTTAGCTACAAGAGAACTAGGGGCCTATGTTCAATTGTTTGAAAAGGTTGATCGTGATATGGGGCAGGTTATTTTAACGCCCTGGTTAGGTGTTAACTTTAAAGTTTCGTATTGCTGTGATCGTACAAAAGAAATGCTTTACTCATTTGGCATTAATTTATTGACTGGTGTTATTAAGGAGGATTTTCATGAAATGATTTGTTCTTCGGACTTTAACACAAAACCCGAAGAAAATGTATTTCATGTGCAATATATTATTAAGCCTGCCCGAGCACTTGAAAGATTGAAAGCTACAATTGAGTCAATTATTGAGCAGGATGATCATTCTTGGGCAATGGAAGCACAAAAACGATGGCAACGTGATCAACGTGTATTAGATTATTTTTATGAAGATGTAGAGGATAAACCAGAATGCTATGAAATTGAAAGAAAAGCATTAGAGGAGCAATATGAAGCAAAAATTAAAATAGAAGTCATTAATGGGGGATTATTTTATCTCTTTTAAATAAGGAGCTGTCTAAAATAAACTGTACCCTTTGTAAAGGACATTTTAAAAAAAGCTAGGTAACTTGTTGAAGCTGCTGTCTGTATTTTGCAGGCGGCAGCTTTTTCAAATGCCATTGCCCTCGATAATGGTTGTAATACATCATATAACTCTTAATTTCTCGTTTGACTTCTTCTAATGTTTCACATTTCTCGATAGTTGTTTCATCTTTAAAATGTCCAAAAAATGATTCTTGTGGCGCATTGTCCCAACAGTTTCCACGGCGAGACATGGATTGTCCTAACCCCATTTTCTTCACAAGTTTTTGGAATTGTGGATTGGTATAATGGAATCCTTGATCCGAATGAATAAAGGCATCTTCCGTTAAATGGCGGTGTTTCTTCAATTGATGAAGCGTATTGAGGGCAATATCTATACTTAATGAAGACGACACTTCATACGCTAAAATTTCATTCGTTTCAGCGTCTTTAATCGTTGATAAATAAGCGCGTTTACTGCTTCCATACGTTAAATAGGTGATATCTGTCAGTAACACTTTTCCGGCCATACCCTGTTTAAAGTTGCGTTGTAATTCATTTGGGCACGTACGATGTTCTTTCGTTGCTTTTGCCATACGTCGAGTTGGATTCGCTTTTCGAATCGGGCAGATAATCTGATATTTTTTCATCACACGGCGAATACGTTTCAGATTGTACGTAATTCCATATTGATTTTCTAACGTCATTTTAATTTGACGTGCTCCTTTTTTTCGCCCTCTGAAATGATACGCTTTTAAAATGATTTCCTTTACCACTTCATCTGCTTGTTCTTGCTCCACACGCTTCTGAGCTGATTTTTCTAAAAAATAATTGTAATAGCCAGACCGAGATATACCCATCACATCACATAAATAGCTGACTAAACGCTTTAATTTATACTTTTTCATCGTGTGATGGATGAGTTCAAATTTTAGTGTCGTAGCGATTTTTATTTCTTCTTCAACATCTGCCTTTCGAGTAGATCGAGCTTTTTTAACAATTCATTCTCTGCTTCAAGTAACCGATTTTTCGCCTCTAAACGCTTCAATTTTTCTTCTAATGTCAATTCGCGTTCGGAAGGTCTACCTGAATTTGTTTTACGTGTATCTTGTAAACCTCCGACACCTGCTTTACGATAAGAAGCTCGCCAGCGTTTGCCTGAAGATTCGATTCGTTTTATACCGATTAATTCAACATCTAAACCTGCATTTTCAAAAATTTCTCTTGGGAATTTACCTTTTTCATTTTCCGCAATAAAATGACGTTTAAATTCGTCAGTATATGTGATCGCTTTCTCGCTAACTGCTTGCACATTTGGATTACATTTTAGTTGTTCTTGTTCCATTTTCGTAAAATATCTTTTGGTCATTTCACTCTACCCCAACATCTTTTTTCTCATTATAAACAAAAGTACCCTATAGGATAGACTTTTTTCAAAGTGTCTATCTTATAGGGTACAGTTTAAAAATGGACAGCTCTTTTTTACTTTTAATGATCCTCCACCATGCTTTGAAGCTGAGCCAATTTATTGTCCCAAAATAAATGGAAGTATTGGAGCCAATCTTCAATCTCCTTTAAGCGCTCACTATGCAACGTATAGATTTTTTCGCGCCCTTTTTTTTGAGCAGAAATTAGCTCCGCCTGTTCCAATATTTTCAAATGCTTCACGACAGCGGTTCGACTAATCGTAAAATGCTCAGTAATATTGGAAATAGGTCTGTCACTTGCTGCAAGGAGCTGTAAAACACTTCTTCTTGTTGGATCAGCGATTGCTTGAAAAACATCATACCTTATGGCTGCTTCAGTCATTAGGATTCAGCAGCCTCTTTTAATTTATGATTAATAATCATTGTCCAGCCACCATCCATATTAGTACGTATGGCTTCAGTGGCAGTGTTCGCTTTAGGAATAATATGTGATGCTTCCTTCCAGCCGCCATGTGTTAAAGTAAATTCAGTTTGCTCGCCTACTTCTTTTAGCTCAAAAGTGACGAACCAACCATCTTGATCCCAAGCAAATCGCAGAAAGTGCGGTGCATCAACACGTTCTACCTTGCAGGGTGAAGGGCCGAACGGTGATTGAATAGTAAATTCGTGACCTTCAATAGGTTGAAAATCATTTGGCATAAACCAGGAAGCAATTTTGTCAGCTGTTGCGACAGTCTCCCAAACTTTTTCGATAGGGGCATTTAATGTAATTGTTTTGACAATATCCTGCAATTTTTCAGTCATGTTCTATTACTCCTTTTGATTGATGAATGATACCTTGGTGTAATGGCGTACAACGTTATTCGAGTCCACTAAAGCAGAGGAATCTGTATGACATATAACCATAAGGTGTTATGAATATATAACACCTTATGGTTATATGTCAACGAAAACATTTTGTATCTTTCTGTTGCTCTTGGCGTATGTTACAATTATTTTTATAATTTTCTGACAGAAAGGGTGGGCGTAATATGGTCAATATATCTGTGTTCTTAGTTATGTGCATTTTACTTATTATTTTACCTGGCCCTGATACAGCGATTGCAACAAAGAACACACTGACTGTGAGCAGAAAGGGCGGTTTACAAACAATCATAGGTTCTTGTTGCGGTTTATTAATTCATACTTGTGCGGCTGTTATTGGACTTTCAGCGATTATTGTAAAATCTGCCTATATATTCGCTGTTTTAAAATATGTTGGTGCGGTTTATTTATGTTATTTAGGAATCAAGACCTTATGGACACTTCGAACTATTCGCACACAATCCCCGGCTGTACAAGATGAAGCAAGTATTGAGCACAAGTATTCTCAACAATCTTGCTTTAAGCAAGGGTTTCTCACAAATGTGACAAATCCAAAGGTCGCAGTATTTTTCCTAACATTTCTTCCTCAATTCGTAGATGGTAACAGTGGAACATTCCTCCCATTTTTAATAATGGGTCTCATTTATACAGCATTAACAATGCTATGGTTTATCTTCTATGTGTACCTTTTAGATCGAATTAGCGCATTTATGAAAAAGCCATCAACTAAGGCAGTAATTGAAGGACTAACAGGTGCAATATTAATTGCATTTGGGATTAAGTTAGCATTAGAAAAAGCACACTAAGTAGAAAATACACCACTTTTTAAGGTGGTGTATTTTCATGTTGTTGAAAAAAGGTGAGTCATCGTCAGAAAAAGCAATTTTGAAAGGTGAGGAGTTGATTTCCGTTCCGCCAGCGTCCTTTCCCAGGTGGCGTCCAATGAGTCTCTTCACTCCCTGCGTTCACTAGTAGTGACGCTGGCTCCAGTTTATAATTGATTGTAGGACATATAACCCTCAAAAACTCTCCATTATTAAAATATAGAAATCTAAAACTTTGATGATCAACTGATTGAAAAGGATTAAAAAGGAAGAGTGGAGAATTTATTACTAAAGGGAATTACTTATAGATACTTTATAAAAAATATGAATAAATGGAGACGATAGTGATGGAATTAAGAGATTTAAAAGCCTTTATGGCTGTTGTTGAACATAGGAGTTTTACAAAGGCTGCAAATGATTCCTTTGTATCTCAGCCTTCATTAAGCAAAAGTATCAAAAAATTAGAAGAATCATTACAAGTTGAATTGTTGAATAGGTCAACGCGTAATGTAGAACTAACAGATGCAGGTAGTATTGTGTATAATCAAGGACAAAAAATAATGCATGCTATCCAAGAACTACATATTTTACTAGATGATCTATTAAATATTAAAACAGGTGCTATCAAGTTAGGGATCCCACCTTTAATTGGAACATTATTTTTCCCTGAAATTGCTAGGGGATTTCATCAGCTATATCCTGAAGTGCATTTAGCGCTTGTCGAACGTGGTGCAAAAATGGTAGAAATGCTAGTAGAAAATGGTGATGTTGATATGGGCATCATAGTATTACCAGTAGATGAAAGGAAGTTTGCTGTTCAACCCTTTATAGAAGACCAGTTTTATGTTTTTATGAATGAATCTCACCCCTATGCATGCCAGGAATCGATAGCTTTACAAGATTTAAAAAATGAAACATTCATTATCTTTGCGGAGGAGTTCACCCTTCACGACTATATAATTAAATCCTGTGAAAGCGTTGGTTTTACACCTACAATTGGCTATAAAAGTTCACAATGGGACTTGATTGTAGAATTAGTATCCTCTAATTTAGGGATTACATTGTTACCGCATTCCATAGCTGCTAAGCAAACAAATACAAATGTGAAAATAATTCCATTAGATAATTTTGAAATGCCATGGCGTTTAGGGATTATTACGAAAAAGAATGCCTATCAATCTTATGCATTAAAACAGTTACTTGAAATGATGTGTAGGAATAGCGAGAAGAGATTTATTCTAAATAGGAATAAGTAGTATTCTAATTAATTCCTTTACTTGTAAAATAGCAATGATGTAGAATTTTCCTTAACAAACGAGCAATTCAGGGAGGTTTCGAGATGGGGAATGGGAAGGTATGGAATTCATTTGAAGAGGCGATTGCGGATATTAAGGATGGCGACACATTAGCTGTAGGTGGCTTCGGGCTATGCGGTATACCCGAAAAATCTATCGCAGCATTAGTGCAACAGGGAACAAAGGATTTAACGGTTATCAGTAACAACTGTGGTGTAGATGACTGGGGGTTGGGTCTACTATTAGCAAACAAGCAAATTAAAAAAATGGTTGCTTCTTATGTAGGAGAAAATAAGATTTTTGAACAACAATTTTTAAGTGGTGAGCTAGAAGTAGAGTTGACACCGCAAGGAACTCTTGCAGAACGTTTGCGTGCAGGTGGAGCGGGAATTCCTGGGTTTTACACAGCTACAGGGGTTGGAACGCCGATTGCTGAAGGAAAAGAAGCGAAGGTTTTTGATGGCAAAGAATATATTTTGGAGGAAGGCATTGTTGCCGACTTTGCTCTGGTCAAAGCATGGAAAGCAGATAAGCTAGGAAATTTAGTTTACAGAAAAACATCACGCAATTTTAATCCATTAGCTGCTATGTCAGGAAAAATTACAATAGCTGAAGTGGAGGAAATTGTAGAAGTTGGAGAACTAGATCCTGATCATATCCATACACCAGGGGTTTTTGTACAACGTGTATTAGTAGGTGAAAACTATGAGAAGCGTATTGAACGTTTAACGGTGAAAAAGGGGGAAGCATAATGGATACAAGACAAAAAATTGTTAACCGAGCAGTAAAAGAAATAGCCAACGGTATGAATGTCAATTTAGGCATAGGTATTCCAACACTTGTTGCGAATGCAATCCCAGCCGATTATGACGTGCTTTTACAATCCGAAAACGGACTTCTCGGTATTGGTCCTTATCCAGTAGAAGATGCAGTAGATCCTGATCTAATCAATGCAGGTAAAGAAACGGTTACAACAGTTCCAGGGGCATCCTTCTTTGACAGTGCAGAATCATTCGCGATGATTCGAGGCGGACATATAGACCTTGCCATCTTAGGAGGTATGGAGGTATCTGAAACAGGAGATCTTGCTAATTGGATGATTCCAGGGAAAATGGTGAAGGGCATGGGTGGCGCAATGGATCTCGTAGTTGGTGCCAAGAGAGTGATTGTCGTCATGGAGCATGTGAATAAAAATGGTGAATCTAAAATTAAAAAACAATGTGAGCTTCCTCTAACAGGTAAAGGTGTCGTACATCGATTAATTACAGATTTGGCTGTATTTGATTTTACGAAAGATGGTATGCAATTGATTGAATTAGCAGAAGGTGTTTCTTTAGAGGAAGTAAAAGAGAAAACAGCCGCTTCATTTACAGTTGCTCTTATACAATAACTTCAGACCTATGACTGTTTCCAGCGCTATTGTCTCATTTTACAATAGTCTAAAAGGAGATACATAACGATGGAACAACAATGGACAAATGAATTAGCAGTCTCACAGGTAAGAGTGGCAAGACCAACCGCTCAGCTAAAGGAAATAGCACGGTTTTACTGTGAAGGCGTCGGATTAAAGAAAATAGGCTCTTTTGCAGGTCATCGTGGCTATGATGGTCTAATGATTGGTCTTCCAGATGCAAGTTATCATTTAGAATTTACAGAGCATATTGAAGGTAGCCCTTGTCCTGCACCAAGTAAGGACAATCTTCTCGTACTTTATATCCCAAACAGAGATACAATTCGCCATATTGTCGAACGTCTTGCACTTATGGGATATCCCGAAGTAGAGCCTGAAAATCTGTATTGGGCTGAAAAAGGGGTAACCATTGAAGATCCTGATGGCTGGCGTATAGTACTCATGAATACAGAAGGCATTTAAATAGAAAATTTTAAGCACGAGCTATGTCTGTAGTCTCGTGTTTTTTATGCGACCTAAAATACCCTGTGTAGTATATAATTTGTTTAGGAGGTTACTAAATGCAACGAATAACAACATTGAACACGTGGTACGAAGTTTTGGAGCAATCGAAGTTCAAACCTTGTCTTGTATTAAAAATTAGCATGACATGTATAAGTAGTATTTCAGCTTTAAAGGAATATAAAGTATTACAAACGAAATTGCCTAAATATATTGTGATTGTACAAATGGACCGAGTAGTTTCAAATGCTATTGCCTGTGATCTTCAAGTGAAGCACGAATCACCACAGCTATTAATTTTGCAGGGTGGGAAAGGAATTTGGCAAGCAACTCACTACAAAATAAAGCAATCTCTTTTAGTAAACGCTATAGAACAATATGTAAAAAAAGATACTCCACAATAGGGCGTGGGGTATCTGTATGTGCTTAATCTTCCAAGGCCTCATCTTCATGATAATTTGTGGCGCTAGACTCGATATCGACCTGTAGATAATTGGCCCAATCTACTTTGTGAAAATCCTCTTCACTAAAATAAATATTCAAAACCTCTGTCATCGTTTTGTCCCCATCAGGTTCAGTGAGCGGAGCATACCAAGTAATAGCTGGTGTCTTCACATTTTTTAATTTGGACAAATCAGCGAAAATTTTAGTAGAATCTCTTAGCATCTGGTTTTTCGATCCTTCTGTCACATCTGTATCTTGAATGGAAATTGTGACAACACCGTTTTTTGATTCATCCACAGAGAATTCATTTTTCACAATCGCGCCTACAATATCTTCAACATTCGTATTTTGATCGACTGCTACTTCCTTTGGCTCTGCGTTCTTTCCACAAGCTACTAATAGTAGTGAAGTAAAAACCAATAGATAAATTAATTTTTTCAATGTCATAACCTCCCTTGTTACTCCATCTATGTGCAAAATGGGAGGGAATTATACAAAATATAAGAAGGTTGTCCACAGTTTTTAAGAATGGTTTGGAAGTGATTGAATAGAGAAGAAGGGGAAAATATGTTGAATAAAAAGCACCTTAACCAAAATGGCTAAGGTGCTGGATCAATAATGTAATGGAAAAAAGCCGCGTATGCCGTAGTTATTATAGAAAGTTTTAAACCACCACTCCTCAAAGTGGGTGTTCGCAGAAGTTTTCCTGCTTATCCTCATGCACCGTAGTGTGAGGCCCGTCATTCCAACTCCAATAATAAAACTCCCTTTTACAGCTTAAAGGTTAAAACTTAATATTATACGAACAATGCAGCCTTTATGGATATAATAAAGCATGAACGATAAACATGCAAGTAAGATGATAATGGCAAATTAGTCAATGGGCAAGTGTTCCAAATAGCGTAATGAGCATCTTGAAATACCTTCAAAAAGGTACGGATGCTTCATATTTTTTTCACAAATGCGAACGGAAAATACGAACAACCTTTGCTAATTAAGGTCGACTATGTAAAGATAGGAGCATAAAGAGGATTTTCCTAGCAAATATGTAAAAGGGGGAAGCGGAAATGGCAGCTTATCCAAATTGTCCAAAATGTCATTCAGAATATACGTATGAGGACGGAGCCAACTATGTATGTCCAGAATGTGCGCATGAATGGAGTATGGAGGCAACTGAACAGGAATCAGATGCACTTATTGTAAAAGATGCAAATGGTAATTTGTTAGCTGACGGCGATTCAGTTACTGTTATTAAGGATTTAAAGGTGAAGGGCAGTTCTTCCACTTTAAAAATTGGTACAAAGGTAAAAAGTATCCGTCTAGTAGAAGGCGATCATAACATCGACTGCAAAATTGATGGCTTTGGTGCCATGAAATTAAAATCAGAATTTGTGAAAAAGGCCTAACAAGCAAAAAAGCACCTCAACTTTGGTAAAAAAAGTTCAAGGTGCTTTTTTGTTTAGTGAAAAACCCTACGTAATAGAATGGCAAAAGCTGCGCCAATTAAGGCGAAAATGGTATGTAAAAGTGCAATGTAGCCAGCTCCAATCACAAGCGTTCCTATTTCTGTTAAGGAGAAGGTTGTAATATAGAGCTCATTATTAAGATTATTAATGATAGCCCAAACGAATACAGGCACAGAGCTTATGATAAAGACAATCCAGATGTTTTTATAGAAAAGGTAAGAAAGACAGCCGAAAAGTGCATATGAGATGACAAAGCCCTTTTGATTGCCGAGTAAGGACGAGTTAATGGCAAACATAAAGGATAATACAATAAATATGATATGAAAAAAGGATACTGTTCTTTTCATGGGTAAGTATGCGTTCTGAGTTGATGAATTGGCTACAAGCTTCTGACATTGCTGACAAGTTGTTAGATGCTGTTCAACAAATTCTATTGTTGATGCTTGAAGCATTTGTTTTTTATAAAGAGGTAATAAATCTTCTACAATTGAGCATTCCTGTGACAATACTTTCCCTCCATTCAATCTATCCTCATTATACGACTTTTTGTGGAAAATAAAAAAAGCCTTCCGTGAATTTTTCAATCGGAAAACTTGTACATGCACCCTATTAGTTTGATGTTAATACTTCATTTGTTAATGCTTGAATATCGATATGTGTTTTTTCCTTTACTGCGTCCTTTAAAATTTCTGTGCGGAAATATTGGACGGTCGCTTCAAGTGGAATCGCCAACAGTTTTGAAAGGGCTGATTGATACATATAGACAAATTCTTTGTCAGTATTGCCGCGCTTTAATTCTGCGAAAGCTTCATAAAATTGATCTAGTTTATCTGCAAATTCAAGTAGCCGACCCTCTATAGTCTGATCCTTTCCTTCTTTCATCCGTTCAAAGAAAATAGCCTGAAATTCTTGTGGGATTTCATTGATAATGAATTTTTCCATCATCTTTTCTTCCACGTGTGCTAGCATTTGCTTTAACTCTGGACTAGCATGTTTTACAGGTGTCTTGATGTCGCCAATAAATACTTCAGCAAAGTCATGATTAATCGTTTTTTCATATAAAGATTTCCAATCAACTGTTGCACCGTGCATTTCTTCTAATGTTGCGAAAAACATCGCATATTGGGACACTTTCCAAGAATGGGCTGCCACGTTGTGCTCTTCAAATTTGAAGCGACCTGGGCAACGAATAATACGCTCTAAATCATTAAGGCTTGTAAAAAATTGGTGAATTCCTATAAAAATCACTCCTTTTTGTTCTATAAGTGCATGTTACTATAAACAATACCCTCTTTATACGGTTTTCAAACAATTTAACAATGATTCAGGCTGTGTTTACAAAGGATTCACAATTGCTGATAAAGTAGATTCAGCTTGAATGCTATAATGAAGGGGACTGATGAAAAGGGGAGTACACAGCATGTTTTCCATTTATACACTTCTTCTTTATATACATATTTTAAGTGCTATTCTTTCGATTGGGCCTTTGTTTGTTGTACTAACCATTGTAAAAAAAATGCGCACAGCTTCCACTGATGACATGTCACCATATATAGAAGCATTTAAGGGTGCCATTGCGCTCGTAAAACATTCAGGGCATGTACTAGTAGCATCGGGTATTTTGTTAATGTGGTATGCAGGCTATCATTGGAATACCTCATGGATTGTATTAACATTCCTCGTGATGTTTGCATCGATTGTATTTCTAGCGAGAGCGTTTAAACCGACGTTGCGCACATTTAACACGCCTGCATATAACCATCAACAATTTGTTTCACTGTTACATCGAAAAACATGGATGTATATTTTATTATTGCTTATTATGCTTTGGCTGATGGTAGCAAAGCCCGTTCTTTGGTAAAAAAGATACTGTCATCTGCAGAAAAAGACCTTTTCACAAGGCGAGAGATTGATTTCCGTTCCGCCAGCGTCCTTTCCAGGGGGCGTCCGATGAGCCACTTCACTCACTTACGTTGGCTCCACTCCAATCAACCATTCTGCAGAAGCGTCTTTTCCTTATCAGCAGCATCGATCAGATCAAATAACCCATTATTTGAATTAGGGCTTTTATTTTCAATGTGAGAAGTGATGACACTCCTCACTAAAATGAGTAGTTAACACCTTCAATTTATTTGAAACATTTTCACCTTTCATAAAGATTTTATTTATTGATTTGTTTTTCAACACTTTGAAAAAATCGCACCCCTTAAGGAGTGCGATTTTTTTAGTTTACTAAGCGTTTAAAATAACTTTTTCGAATTAATACATAGCTAATGAGGAAAAGCACAAAGAAACAACAAGAGCTGGCCATGGAAACTTGTAAAAATGCTGTAGAAACCATTGATCGCATAGCCAAAAGTGTAATTAGCAAGAGTGTGATAGCTATGGTGAACGGTACAAAAATAAGGATCGCCAATTCTTTAGCAATTACAGTAGCTAATTCTTTTCTAGAAAGTCCTAACTTACGGATACCAATATACTTTTCTTTCTCTTGTTGTAATGTTGTTTGTAAATAGAAGTACAATATACTCATGGCTGCACTTAAGAAAATTAGACTTAACATGGAGCCGATAAAGAACATGACGCTTTTGACAAACATCTCTGAGTTATACAAATCAATTTTGGATGTTACATAACGTTCTCCAGGTAAAGAGGGTAAGTCATTGGTAATCGATTTCGCCAAATCTGTATGGGCTGTCCAATCCTCTAGTTCATAGATATAGGTTTTATAGACGGGATAGTCAATGGTATCGTAAATGTCATCAGATACAACGAAATAACTTTGTTGGAAGCCAGTAGAGAGCAGGTTTTGCTCATGTGTGCTGGCTAGTTTAAAAGTCTTTATATACAGATCGCCGGCAGTGTTTGTTATTGGCGCTATACCGCGGCTTCCAGCGACGGCAATAAACTCATCTTTACCTAGATCATTTTTCTGCTGCTGGATCAGATTATAATCCGATAATGCCATATAGCCAATTCGTTGTGCTTCGTGTGATTTAAATTCAATAAAATACTTGTGAGTTTGAACCGTTGATAAAGTATTTTCAAGATAATCAAGATCAGTCTTTACCATATTGTCATCAGCTTTTGGATCAGCAATGTATTGAAAACTATATGGATAATTCTCTTCACTATCCTGTTTTACATTGTAATAAGAGCTAAATAAAATACTTGTACATAGAAAGACACCGCTTAATAGGATGGTAATTAGAAACAGCATATTTGCATGTGATTTCATTTTTGCATTTAAATTGGATGCCAACAGCATATTTGTTTTTTGATGATAGGCAGGAGACCTTTCATATATTTTCAAAAACAAACGAAAACCTTGTGTGATGACTAAATAAATCGTACTAAGAATGCTAATAAAAAATAACAGATAATAAAGAACACTTAAAGTGTCTACAATGGAATGCTCGATTTTTAGCAAGTAAGCTAAAGTGGCAGTCATCAAAATGCTTAGTATTAATACCACATAATGTGGCTTAATGGATTTCTCGATAACTGTATCACTTTTTAAGAGTTGGATAGATGCTTCTTTATTAATGAACCTCGTAACGAGTGTCGATATCACCACAAATAAAAGCAGAAATAAGCCTATGGTTAAGCCAATTGCTTGAAGAGGCATGTACATACCAAATGTTTCTGCTTTTAAAATGACTTTTGCACCCATTAAGAAAAGAGGTGTAATGACAAGGCCGAGAACGATAGCTGCCAGAATAGCTAATATGCCAATCAAGAAATTTTCTCGGAAGACAAGCTTACGAATCTGCTTCATAGAAGCCCCAGTAATCATAAATATCCCTAGAGTTTTGGTCTTTTTACGTAAAAATGACCTGATTGAATAGGTGATGTAGATAAAAGAAAATAAATAAACGAGCATACTAGCTAGCATCAAAGAAATTCCAAGTGTAGAGTCTGGATCTAGGCTTTGTAAATTTGGATGAAAGACGATAACAGAAAATAGGAAGAAAATAATTATGGAAAACATACTACTCAAGAAGTAAGAAACATATGTCCATTTGTCACGTAAAATATTTTGAATCACAATATGGTTAAAGCTCATGCTGTCCACCACCTAGAAAAGCAAGCGTGTCCATAATTTCCTGATAAAACTGCTTGCGGTTGTTGCCTCGATGTATTTCGTTGTATAATTTTCCATCTTTAATAAAAATAATGCGATTGGCAAAGCTTGCTACATAAGGATCATGTGTCACCATGAGAATAGCTGTATTAAGCTCTTGATTAATTGAGGAAAATAAGTTCATGACATCATTGACAGCCTTTGAGTCCAAGTTTCCTGTAGGCTCGTCTGCTAACAATAAACTCGGCTCATGTATAACGGCACGAGCGATGGCTACTCGTTGTTTTTGTCCACCCGAAATTTCATAAATCCGTTTAGGCAATAGTTCCTCGATGCCGAGAAATTGAACGACATCCTTTAAACGTTGATGCATTTTTGAAGCAGGAAGGCTATCTAGCGTTAATGGCAATAAAATATTTTCTTTCACTGTTAATGTATGGACAAGATTAAAATCCTGAAAAACAAAACCTAGTTCAGAGCGTCTAAATTTAGCAAGCTCCTCATCATTTAATGCGTATGGATTATGATTGTTTATGACAATATCGCCAGCTGTAGGACGATCAATAGTGGATACACTATTTAAAAATGTTGTTTTCCCACTACCTGAAGGTCCCATGACAGCTACAAATTCCTGTTGCCGTAGCTGAAAATCGATACCATTTAACGCCTTATAGGTGATCTCACCGATGTATTCCTTGTGCAAATTGGTTACTTGAAGTATTGTGTTGCCCAAATTAAAACAACTCCTTTATGGTCATTAGATAACTTTAGTATAGAAAAGGAGCGGCATATAACCTATTTCTCTTGATGACATGAAGATGACAAAGTTGTCATCTTCATTTTTTAAGACTATTTGAAAAACGAATGGAAAAAGTAGTGATATGCTCAGAAGATTGTAAAGTAAAGGGATGCTCTAACGTAGTTAAAATCTTTTTCACTAAATATAAGCCTATACCTGTTGCTTCGCCACTCGTTCGTCCCTTTATGCCTGTATAAAATAAATCAAAGACCCGTGCTATTTCGCTAGTAGGGATGGTCTCACCACGATTTGTTATGTGTAAAGCTTCGTTTTCATAATCAATATGGATGGTGTTTGCCATTTCACTATATTTAATGGCGTTATTTAATACTTGATAAAGTACAATTTTTAACCACTTTCGATCTGAATAAATGATTTGGTCTTCAGCAAACGTCAGCTTTGGAAAAACTTCACTTATGATAAAGAAATCCTTCAAATCATTGATGACTTCTTGCACGAGTCCCTTTAAAACAATAGGTTCAATTTTTAAATCAGCTACTAAATGAGATGTGCGCTCATACGTTAATAACTGATTGAGGGTAAATGTCAATTTATTGCACTCTTTATTGATGGTATGCCATTGCTGCAATTCGTCAGTGGTCTTGTTGGACGTAGCTTGAACGATTAATTGAATAACAGATAAAGGTGTCTTCATTTGATGTGCAAAATGTGATAGAACTAGTTGCTTCTCATGTGCCTGTTCTTCCAATCTTTGCTGTTGGGTTAAAAATAAATACTGTATTTGCCTTAGTTTTTCACTATAGTATTGCTCAATAGCTGCACGTGGTTCAAATAAATGAAGATCATCCTGCGTTTTGATATTTTTTTGTAAATGATGATAAAACTTTCTTCTTCGATAATAACGACCAAGAAGCCATAGAATAAATAGAAAGCTGACAAGAAAAATAAAGTAGGCGTAGTGTGAGGATAGGTCATCTAATACATGAATAATCCAAGGAAGTAGAAGGAAGCTTATGCTATAGAGAATAATGATACTAAGATGATCTCGAAAGAATAGCTTCATTTACCTTCCTCCACCAATTGATAACCGAGACCACGAATTGTTTTAATCTCAAGTTGAGAGTGTACGGCTTCCAATTTTCTCCGTAACCGACCAATATTCACAGACAAAGTATTCTCCTCAACAAAGGTTTCATCATCCCAAATAGCACTTAAAAGCTTTTGACGAGGTACTACATTAGGGTAAGCTTCGAATAATAACTTACTTAGCTGCATTTCTTTTAGCGTTAACAGGCTCTCATTGCCTGTTGTTTGAAGACGAACTGTATCTGGATTTAATGTAGTATTCGCTATTGTTATAGTTGTTGTCTCGGTTAATGCGTATTCACCATAGGTACGTCGAAGTAGTCCATTTACTTTTGCCATGAAGACATCCAATGAAAATGGCTTTGTGATAAAGTCATCGGCACCATTTTCAATTCCATATACTTGATCAATATCATTTACTCTGGCAGAGACAATGATGATGGGACATGTTGAGAGTTGACGGATTTTCCGTGACCAAAAATAGCCATCGTAAGTGGGGAGATTGATATCCATTATGACTAGGTGTGGTTGTATAATGTTAAATTCTTCAATAATGTGTGGGAATTGTTGTACAGTATAGCATTCAAACTGATATTTAACTAAATGCTCGACAATCAGTGAAGCTATATTTGCATCATCTTCTATTATGTATATTTTGTACATACCAATCATCCTTCCTTTGTTTTATATGTATAATGTACCCTCGTTTCCAAAAATCTATAGAAGAATTGTAACTTGAAACTTTGGGAAGAGCCACCTCAAAACAAATAGAGATAGTATATTCCGTTTTTATTTGCAATATGGACAATCGGATGATTCTAAAACGTAAAAACAAAGATACAAATGAAGTAGTGAGCAAATGAATTTATGAACAAGGGTTAGGAGCAATAAATCACTAGTTTCACTCTAAATTTAAATAAGAACTTTAAGACTAAAAAAATTGAACTTTATGGGTATTATAGTTCGATTTATTTTTTTGCTGTATTGAGAATAGGGGAGAATTTATTAGTTTTTAAGTATTTTTTAAGAGACATGGCGTATGATGATTGAATAAATATATGAAGTTTGAGTTGAAACAAAGATAAAATTTAACGAAAAAATCATCTCAATGGGAGAAATGATCTATTGTGGGTAAATTCAAGTTAAAGTTATCGTTTCTTATAGTTAGTATGGCGATAATAGTTGTACTCGCGGCATCTAGTATTAGTATTTGGAGTAGCTATTTAAATTTTAATGAAATTTTGCAGGAAAATAAAAAGGATATGAAAGAAACCTATGTAAAGGAAGTTTCCACACTTACTACAGACTATTTACAAGGTTCTGTGAAAGATGATCGTTCATTAGAACCATATATGGAGCAAATAGTAGATACTTTACTTGATGAAAGAGCTATTTCTTTTAGTTTACTAATTAAGAAAACCATTATCCATATTATTATAGTAGTAGTTGTGGTATTAGGGTTAGCTATATGGTTAGCGAAAAAAATTACCCGACCACTTAAGGATCTTGCAACAAGAATAGAGATAGGGGAGACATTGCAAGGAACAGAGGATATTACTGATTGGTATTACGAAGTAAAATTATTGAAAAGTAATGTACAAAATATGATGATTTGTTCCGAAAGTAAAATTACAGATTTAACAGAGCAATTGAATCTAGACGCATTGACTGGAATTCCTAATCGAAGAAGAATGGATCAAACTTTACATGAGTTGATTGTTCAAAAAGTGCCACATGCGATCATCTTAATTGATTTAGATGATTTTAAAAGTATAAACGATACATATGGTCATACAGTTGGGGACGAGGTTCTAAAGGCTTTTGCTAATCATATGCAAAGCAGCATAAAGGATCAAGGCTTGTGCTTTAGATATGGCGGCGAAGAGTTTATGGTCATCTTACCTTCCATGAACATAGATGCTGCAGTCCAACTGGCAGAAAACTTACGGATTAAACAAGCTTTACAGGAAACTGCATGTGGTAGACCTGTAACCATGTCTGCTGGAATTACGGCTTTTACACCAAATGTCCAGAGTCCGAATCAAATGATAGAAATTGCAGATCATGCTTTATATAAGGCTAAACAATCAGGAAGAAACTGTTTATGTGTTGTTAGAAATATGAGACAAATGATTATTAAATGAATGTATGAAAGCATGCTAGTGTACGGTACTAGCATGCTTTTTCGTGTCTTCCAAATAATTCAATTAAAAGCTTGTTGGGTCTTAGAAAGAGCTCTTATTTCCATTGCTCGATTTATTTTTGTATCAGCTAAAAAATAGCAAACATCTAATATGATAAAGGTTAAACCGCCCTACTAAATTATAGATATATACGCAACAAATTGATTAATTTACTAAAAAATTAATTAAAATTGTATATTTTTCCGTTTTTATAGTAATAATTCCTAATATCAGGCAGCTAGTCCTGAGTTATTAATTTGCAAACTTATTGTTGCTTACATAATAGAGCATTCAACTCTAGTGTGCTAGCAACAGATTTGCAACAAATAATAAAATGATGGAGGTATTACTAAACATGAAGAAAAGAGCATTAGCTTTAGCAGTGGTATTGACATTTGGTGTAAGTCTCTATGCTAGTCCTTCTTTTGCTAAGGACAAATCGCCGGGCAATATATTATGGGCACTCCCGCAAATTTATAATTTAACTGTAGGTGAGTTCCAGCAATTAAATGAAATGGATTCATTATTGTTTTATCCAGAGCAAGACTTAGTAAAAGACACGTCAAAAGAAGAAGAACCGTCGGGAGATGAATATGTTATCAAGGGTGGTGACACATTATTTTCAATAGCTCGTATTAATAACGTAACAGTAGATGATTTAAAAAAGTGGAATCACCTTGCGTCAGATTTAATTTTAGCTGGTGAATCGCTAGCTATTAAAGCTTCCGCTGCAAAACCAGCACCAAAAACATCCGTGGGGATTGCATCTGCCAAGCCTGCAACATCGGCTAAAACAAAACCTGCAAGTGCTCCAGCGACAGGATCTGGCAAAACATTAACAATGCGTGCTACGGCCTATACAGCCTATTGTGAAGGTTGTTCAGGAATTACAGCAAATGGAACAGATATAAGATCTAATCCTAATTTAAAAGTAATCGCTGTAGATCCACGAGTTATTCCACTTGGTACAAAGGTTTGGGTGGAAGGTTATGGTGAAGCAATCGCTGCTGATACAGGGGGAGCTATTAAAGGAAATAAAATCGATGTATTTATTCCTACTGAAGGACAAGCACTTCAGTGGGGTGTCAAAACAGTAACGGTAAAAATCTTAAATTAATTATGGAAGGGATTTCCTAAACTTTAGGAAATCCCTTTTATCTTGGTTGAATTTTCTATTCAAGCTCCAATAATAGGAGCCATTATAGATGCGTAATTGATTAATTGTGCATAAGTACTGAAGAAATTGGAAATCATCAGAAAGAGAGGAGGTATTTTTATGAAAAAAATAAGCTTAATGGGCCTTTCTTTACTAATTTTTGTTGCGGGTTGCAGTTTTTTTGATAAGAAAGAGGAAAAAGTAGCTGTCAATGCTTCTTCCCCTTTAACAGCTACTGCAAAAGTGATTGGTGCTAATAATGAAAGCTATGGTAATGCATATCTTCAAGAGGAAGATAACGGCGTTATGATGACGCTCGCGTTAACAGGCTTACCACCAGGCACACATGGTATCCATATTCATGAAGTAGGGAAGTGTGAACCACCTAAATTTGAATCAGCTGGTGCCCATTTTAATCCAACAAAAAAGGAACATGGTAAATTAAATCCTAATGGCTATCATTTAGGAGACTTACCAAATTTGGAAATTGGTGAAGACGGCAACGTGGATCTTAACTTTTTAGCTGAAGGGTTAACTTTACAAAAAGACCAACCTAATTCGCTATTAGATAGTGATGGAAGTGCTATTGTCATTCATGAATCAGCGGATGATTATAAAACAGATCCTGCTGGTAATTCTGGAGCAAGAATAGCCTGTGGAGTCATTCAATAGGATGAAAAATGAGACTGTATCTGAACGTTAAAAGATACAGTTTTTTTATTTTAGGAATAAATAGAAAAAATCTGTGATTTAATCTAAAAATGCGATAGGTTTTATAGTTATAATGCATAATGTATATAATTTATTGCAATTTACTAAAAACCTATTGTATAATCCTTTTATCAGAAAATTCAATTAATAAGGAGTGATACGATGGGGAAGTTGTTAAATTCAAAGTTTGAAACGTATTTAATGGATCAAGAATATGATTTACGTGACGAGGAAGAGAAAAATGAGGAGCAAATGGTGAACATTCAGTATGAAGAGTATCCAGAAGGGTTTTTTACAAGTTTATAATGAGAATTTGATGGGCTATGTTGAAAGTGTATTAACTTTTAGCATAGCCCATTGTATTTTATACCTCTATTGATAAAGGGTTTTTTCAGCGCATATGTATGTACTATATAATTTAAATAAGTGGGTTAGGTCTGAAGACATATGTACTTTTCTGAAAAAGATTCATGTATAATGGGAAACAAAAATGCGTATAGAGGTGTAATTATGTCAAAAGCTTTAACAGTAGAAGAAACGATTTATCAATGGTTTGATCATTTTCATAAATATCCTGAAGTAAGTTGGAAAGAGTTTGAGACTACTAAAAAAATTGCTTCCATACTGGATGAATTGCATGTTAGTTATCGTTTATTAGGTGATATACCAGGATTAATAGCTGAAATTGGGACTGGTAATGAAATTGTTGCAGTACGTGCTGATATTGATGCCTTATGGCAGGAAGTTGATGGGAAGTGGCAAGCAAATCATTCGTGTGGACATGATGCGAATATCTCCATGGTTCTTGGTGCATTATTACTACTGAAAGATCGCACCTTACAACATCGTATTCGTTTCATCTTCCAACCTGCTGAAGAACTAGGAAATGGCGCGTGTGCAACGTTTGATAGAGGCGCGGTTGATGGAGTATCACATTTATTTGGTGTTCATTTAAGACCAATAGAAGAATTACCACTTGGCAAAGTTTCGCCTGCGATTCATCATGGCGCTGCTTATTTTTTAGAGGGATCTATTCAAGGTATAGATGCACATGGTGCTAGACCACATCAAGGTAAAAATGCCATTGATGTTATTATGGCCGTGCAACAAATGCTACACAGCATTCATTTATCACCATTTGAACCACATTCTGCTAAGTTAACAAAAATTATTGCGGATGGTGGTAGTACAAATATTATTCCAGGTAATGCTAGTTTCTCAATGGATGTTCGCGCACAGCATAATCAACAACTTGAATTGCTGCGCAGTAAAATTGAATCTGGCCTGAAATCAATACAGCAACAATTTGAAATTAATATGAGTTGGAATTGGATAGATTTCACACCAGGTGCTGAAGTTTCCTCGGTTGCTGCGAACATGGCGAAGACTGCCATCATTGAAGCTTTGGGGGAAGAGCATTTAGCGGATGAAATAACTACACCAGGCAGTGATGATTTCCATTTTTATACAGTTAAAAAACCGGAATTAAAAGCAGCAATGATTGGAATTGGTGCAAATTTAACTCCAGGATTACACCACCCTAAAATGACATTTGATCGTAGTGCCTTAATTGATGCTGCGAAAGTGCTTGCATGTGTATTAGAAAAAAAGCCTGAATAAAAAAATTTTTTAAAAGCTAGATGAAAAAATGTAACTATTTTTTCATCTAGCTTTTTTTGCATGAACATTTTTAATAATGCATGGATATTCAAGGGTTTGCATTGTTTTTTATTGCTACTTGAAAGCGTTTTATTACGCTAAAATAAAGGGATTTGCTAGGGAAGCATAAATTTTTTGCGTTGACTTTTAATTTTTTGAATATTAAGCTAAAAAACGTAAAAAATTATTTGCGTCTTGAAAAAACCGAAATGGAATTTGGTGCAAAAAAAGGGGATGGAAAAATGAAAAAGGATATTAATGCGGGCTGGGCACTACTAACTTTTGCAATTATGATTATTACTATGTTGATTACAGTAGTTGTTTTAGAACAAAGTCCTCACGTACCTCTTCTTGTAGGCACAACTGTAGCAGCAATTGTGGCCAAAATGCATGGATATAAATGGGCAGAAATTGAAGAGATGATGTATAAAGGGATACGTCTGGCATTACCTGCCATTGTTATTATTATTTTAGTAGGTTTGACAATTGGAGCATGGATTGGCGGCGGTGTCGTAGCAACAATGATTTTCTACGGTCTAAAGTTAATTTCTCCAGCGTGGTTCCTAGTGACAATCATGCTGTTATGTTCAATCGTGTCATTAGCTATTGGTAGTTCATGGTCTACAATGGCGACAATTGGTGTCGCAGGTATGGGAATTGGTTTAAGTATGGGTATTCCAGCGGCTATGATTGCTGGTGCAGTTATTTCGGGTTCATACTTTGGAGATAAAATGTCACCATTATCAGATACAACGAATCTAGCAGCGGGTTTAACAGGTACAGACCTATTTGCTCATATTAAGCATATGCTATATACAACGATTCCAGCGTTGATTATTTCACTTGTTGTTTTTGGATTCATGGGTAGAAAATTTGCAGAAGTTTCAATGCAATCTGAAGAAATTTTGACAACATTAAAAGTGATGGAAGAAAGCTTCGTTATTTCTCCTTTACTATTACTAGTTCCTGTTGGCGTTATTGTATTGGTGGCTAAGAAAGTGCCAGCAATTCCAGCTTTAATAATTGGAATTGTCTCAGGTTTCTTACTTCAGATTTTTGTACAAGGTGGTTCAGCTGCAAGTGCTGTACAAGCATTACAAGCAGGCTTTGAAATCTCAACAGGTAATCACATGGTGGATGATTTATTTAACCGTGGTGGTTTAGACTCTATGATGAATACGGTTTCAATGACAATCGTTGCGATGACATTTGGTGGTATTTTAGAGTATTCAGGAATGTTAAAGGCACTAATGAATGTAATTGTGAAGTTTGCTAAATCTACAGGAAGCCTTATTGCTTCAACGATAGCAGCTTGTGTAACAACTAACGCAACATGTTCCGAGCAATATATTTCAATTGTTGTACCTTCACGTATGTTTGCAGGTGTCTATCAACAACGTGGTTTACATTCTAAAAACCTATCTCGTGCATTAGAGGATGGGGGAACTTTAACATCTGTTTTCTTCCCTTGGAATACTTGTGGTGTGTTTATTTTAGCTACTTTAGGTGTAAGTGCAATGGAATATGCACCATATGCAATTCTTAACTTTACTGTACCGATTATTTCTATTATTTATGGATATATTGGATTTGCTATTGTTAAATTAACACCAGAAGAAATAGCAGAAGCTGAGAAGCATAAAAAGGCACAAGAGGCTGAAAATACGGATAATTTGGTAATGGCTGACTAAAATAAAAATTCTCGTAGATTCATGTGTATCTACGAGAATTCTTTTATGAGGTAGTTTAGTAAGTTGAAAAATTCAATTGATAAATTTTACGAGGACGTCCTTGCTGATGGGTCATTTCTTCACCAACAATCTTTACATAACCATTATCAACTAATTTTTTGATAATACGTTCGGTAGTACGTCGTGTTACTTGGAGGTATTCAGAAAGATTTTGAGATGTAAATTGAGCTGACTGTCGTTCATTACTGAAATTAATTAATTTAGAAATATTTAATGGACTTAAACTTGTAAGCTTAGCCATATGTAAAACATAAGGATCATCCGTTTTCAAAGAAACTTTACCTTCTGTATTAGGGAAAGGTCCTAATAAGTTTTTATGTTCATCAAGAATATAAATCTCAAAAGGTTTAGTAAATGTTAAAGCATGCTGTGCATTTTGTGTAGCTTCCAAAATGGAATAACCATAGCCGAATGCTAGCTTAAATGGTTGTTCAACTTGCTGTATGAGCTGTTCTAGGTTGTCCTTTTCTAGAGCATTTTGCAGATTGCCAGCAGTTGTGTATAGCTCAAAGGAATGTGTTGAAATCTGCTTAAAAGTTGAAAAGGTAGCTTTCGTAATTTGACTTAATACAGTTGATCCAATGGAACAATCTTTAGGGATTTCTAAAAGACCCACTACAGCCTTAAACGCTTCTGACTTCGTTAATAGTGATTTGGATTTTGTCTCTTCAAGGCATTGGATAATCGACTTGGTAGCATCTAACATACGCATGGATGGTATTTGAAGTGCTTGTAACTCATCAAATACACTATGAATACTTGTAATGACAAAATCAATGTTTTTAGAATTCCATAGGGCGATATGGCGTTTTAAAATATTCTCAGTTGGTTCAGTAATCGAAATATGCTGAACATATGGCTTTTGACCATGAAATTCTATTTCTGCTAAAACATTATCAACGAATGCAGGATTCATTACATCGATGGATATCCTGTCGATTGCCACTGCATGTTTGGCTACTAATGATAACAATGTTGTAGAAATGGTTGTTTCATCTTGCTTAATATAATTCCAAGGTATTGGTACTTCTGATAATAATGATTGAGTGTGTAAATAGGGTAACGTTCCTCCGAATAATATTGCATCACATGGTTTTATTTGCTTCATTAAAGTAGGTGCTTCAGAGGGGTGGCTGTAAAGATAAAATTCTAATTGAATATCGGTTATGTTTTGTGCGATACTAATAATACGCTTCATAAATGCTTTTGAACATATAATCGCTATTTTGGTAGACATGGGCATCCGTCCTTTTCTATTTTTTTAAACATTTAGCGACGTATTAGCGACAACTTTAACGACAAGGGAGACTGATTACGATGATAATTAAACAAGTAGAAATTTTTGCTATACATTTACCGCTAATTGATCCATTCATCATTAGTTATGCTACATATGATACAATGCCTTCCATTATTTTAAAAGTAACTACCGACACAGGTGTGGTAGGGTATGGTGAAGCAGTTCCTGATGAACATGTAACAGGTGAGTCATGGGAAAGCACATATGCTGTGCTGAAACATCAGCTTGTCCCGGCTATTATTGGGGAAAGTCCAATGGCCTTTGAAAAGCTACACGATAAAATGAATAAAGTTGTGAAAGATGTACCAGCAGCAAAAGCAGCTATTGATATTGCTTGCTTCGATATTGCTGGGAAAGCGCTAGGGGTACCTGTATACCAACTTCTAGGGGGGCGTTATCATGAAAAATTCCCAATCACACATGTACTAAGCATTGGAACACCTGAAGCAATGGCAGAAGAGGCAGCTAATCGAGTAGAAATGGGCTATCGCTCTTTTAAAATGAAGGTAGGTACAGAGGTACTTCGTGATGTAGCCCGTATAAAAGCGGTACGTGAGCGAGTAGGCGAAGACATTGCTATTCGAGTGGATGTAAATCAAGGTTGGGGTAATGCAGCCACTACTTTACAAGGTTTACGTGCTATGAAAGATTTAAATATCGATTGGCTAGAGCAACCTGTCGATAGCGAAGACATTGATGGAATGGTGGAAATTAAATCAAAGTCTGATGTGACATTAATGATTGATGAAGGACTACGAGGCGTACGTGAAATGCGTGAAATTATAGCCAAGCGTGCAGCAGATAAAGTAAATATTAAATTAATGAAGTGTGGTGGCATCTATCCTGCTATGAAGCTTGCTGTTATGGCGGAAATGGCAGGAATTGAATGTCAAGTTGGTTCCATGGTAGAGTCGTCAGTTGGTTCTGCTGCAGGCTTCCATGTAGCATTTTCTAAGAAGATTATGACGAGTGTAGAACTAACGGGTCCATTAAAATTCTCAAAAGATGTTGGGAACTTACATTATGATGTACCATTTATTTGCTTAAATGAAAAACCAGGATTAGGTGTAGATGTGGATGAAGCTGTAATCCAAGAATTATGTAAGTTTTCAACTGTTGTCACAGCCTAAGGAGGCGTAATATGGAAATTATTTATGATGGTATGCTTGGTGAGACACCGTTTTTTGTTATAAAATTAACGCCCCAGCATTTACAACAAGTTGAAGAGCTACAAGTTGCGGTTTATGAAGCATTAGCAGACAAAAGTATACTACAACCCTTAAGCACAGAGGAATTTGAGTATATTTTAAATGGGCATGGAATGATGATAGGTGCTTATGTAGGGGAAGAATTGATTGCCTTTCGTGCGCTGTTAAATCCACCTATTGATGAAGAACACCTTGGCTATGATTGTGGAATTGCAGAAAACGAATTTCAACGTGTGTTATATCAGGAAATATCGAATGTTTCACCAAAATATCGAGGTTACGGATTACAGAAAACATTAGCCACTGTAGTGATGGAAAATATCGATTTAGAAAAATACGATTATATATGCTCCACTGTAAAGCCCTATAATATTCCGAGCTTAAAGGATAAATTCTCGCAAGATCTCGTTATTAAAGGATTGAAAATTAAATATGTAGATAAGCTTCGTTATATTTTTTTTAAAGACCTACGACAAGAGATATTCCCGACCTTCACTGAAAAACAAGTGATATCAATGGGAGACACGACTGCGCAACAGCAACTTTTAAAACAAGGTTTCCTTGGCACAACGATGTATGAAGAAAACAACGATTGGTTTGTTGTATACGAAAAATAAAGCACAAAGCCTTACCTTTCACATGAATTTGTGGGGGGTAAGGCTTTTTTATAGGGCTCTATTATTTCTTCATTGGACAAAAACCACAAGCCATTAAACCTGGGATATCTTTAGAAAAACAACATGACTTTCTTACAGGAACATTGACTAAATTAGTCGGGCTAAGGCCACCTGTATATTGAGCCCACCAAGATTTATTGGAGAAGCGTGCCCATGTTTTAGGGTCTTCTAAAGCCTCAATATCCTCCATGGCTTGGTCGGCTAAGCCAGGATTAGATAATAATATATGATAATGCCATAGCAAGTAGCCAAAGAAATTTTCCCAAATGGTAAGAGGGGAGATGGATGTTACTTTACGAAGCTGTTGGACAATGACGTGGCCATCGTAAAGAATTTTCTCAATAACAGCTTGACGTTCATCTTCATCAACGTAGCGCCAATCATTTGGATTAGCGAACATGGCAACAGTAAAGCTGTTAAATTCCTTTGCAGCATCAAAACGCAATTCAAGCGGCTTACCATCCCATACTTCATCATAAGCGGCAAGCATATAAAATTGCATCGCAAAAAACATTCCATAGCGGCGTGCAAAGTGTGAAATAGCGGCTGTTTCTGTTGCTGCATCTGTTATACCCATCATAAGGTTTAAAAAATCAGGATGGTAAAAGTCTTTATGTATATCAGCTAAAGTAAATAAAGTCCGCTTAGGTTCAGTTGTATAAATACTGTACGAGTTTAATTGTTGAACTTGATCCATTGTTAAAGCTGGCATGGTTATCCTCTTTTCCTTTGAACATCTGTTAACATCATTATAAAGTAATCATTTTTGCTTCACAAATGGAATATCATGTAGTAAAATACATTAAACATATAAGAAAGGTGGGTTTTAGAGTGTCGCAGCCTCAGACAATTCCAAGGCCACTAGTTAGACTGAACCAGTGGACTATTCTTTTGAGTGTCATTTTATCATGGGCAACAGGAATTACCTGGATATTAATAATTCCACTAGCTGCAAATTTACTAGGTATTTTATGTAACTATAATCCAGTACTTCGTGTAGGGAAGCTCTTTTTAACAAAGCCTCCATCTGTGTATATACCAGAGGATGCTCAGCAACAAAAATTTAATTCCAGTATTGCAAGCCTTTGTTTAGCAGTGGGTTTGTTAGGTTATCTATTACATTGGCAGGTTGTTGGTCATATCTTTACTAGCATGGTTGCTATCGCATCGTCCATCGCAATAGCAGGCTTTTGTATAGGCTGTTTTCTGCATTTTCAGTTGAAGCAATGGCAGTACCGACGCTCATTAAAAAAATCTTTTTAAAAAAGTAAAAAAATTATAAGATTATGATTGACATTTTAATTGATAATGATTATCATTATCGTATAAAGATTATTCCTCCTCTACAATACAGTGTAGAGAGGATGAACTTTAGCTACTTTTCTCCAGAAGTTTGCTAGTTCATGATTACGCTCCTAAAACCCCCCTCATTTTTTGGGAACGTGAAAATCTCAGACGACTTATTCTAAATTTAGAATAGAGTCGTCTTTTTTTGTCAAAGAAACAGCCCATAAAATGGACTGCTAGGAAGTTGTGTTTTGTTGCACAGCATTCTTTTTCCCAATAATCATTGTATAGTAGCTATGTAATAGCATACCAACAATGATGACACCGAGACCTGCAAGTGCAATAGGGCTAGGAAAGGCAATTCCTAATAGTAATACTTCACCCATAATAACAAAAAGAATTTCTGTTGACTGAGTTGCTTCCACAGCAGCTAGCTTGCCTTGATGGTCTCTTACGCGATCCGTTGCTATGAAAAATAAAACAGTTGCTATAACACCTGAGCTAATTCCGACAAGCAATGATTGGAACATTTGACTTGCTGAGGGAAGTCCTACTGTAAGAAGGGCATAAATAGCCATGATGATCCATGCTGGCAGCGAAGCAATTGTCATACCTAACACTCGCTGAAAAGTATCAATTCGCCCCCCGCAAACTTCCATCATTTTGCGATTGCCGAGAGGGTAAGCAAACGCTGCAACAATGACAGGTAAAATACCAAGCATTAAACTTCTAAACGATACTGATTGTGCATGAGGTATTTGTATAAGCAAAATACCTACTAAAATGACACATGAAATAAGCAAAGATATAAAAGGTATTTTTTGTCGCACTGTTTTACCAGCAATGACCGAAACAAAAAGAGGAGCTAATAATACACCAGCAACGATTGTAAACTGCCATGTACCAGAAACCAACCAACCTGGACCAAAAGCAGCAGCATATGTTAAGGGCGCATAAAATAAGACAAAACCAACAAAGCTCCAAAGTAGCCATGCTATAGGCTGTGCTTTTATTTCACCAGAAAGCTGAGAAAAGCCTTTACGATAAAAGACTATGATGAGCAAGAAGGGGAGCATAAAAAAATATCGTAATGATGCACTCCATAGCCAACTACCACCTTGCATTTCCATTGCGTGATTTAGAATAAATGTCACGGCAAAGAAAAGGGAAGCTAAAATACCTAATGCAATTTCTTTCATAAACATCACCTCAACCTGAGTTTATTGCCTCAAGCCCTTTATGTAATTTGAAAATTCAGTAATTATGGCTGAAAAAATTACGAAGAGAGGAAAAACCTCTCTTCGTAGCTATAAAAATTTTTCATGACTCCTTAGGTAAATGCGTATAGAAATAAGCTCACTCAAAACTATTATTTTGCTTGCTGTTCAAAAAGCTGAACGATTTCTATGATAACCTGAGTTGCTTTTTCCATTGTTTCAGCGGATACATACTCGAATTTACCATGCATGTTTTCGCCACCAGCGAAAATATTTGGTGTTGGTAGGCCCATATAGGATAATTGTGAGCCATCTGTACCACCACGAATTGGCAGGGTATTCGGTGTAATATCTAATTTTTCCATTGCAGTCCGTGCAATGTCAACAATTTCTTTAACAGGCTCAATTTTTTCACCCATATTGTAGTATTGATCTTCAATTGTAATGCTCAGTGCATGCTCACCAAATTGCGCTTGAATTTTAGCTGCAGCATCACGCATTAATTGTTTTTTCTCTTCAAACTTTTGGCGATCATGGTCACGCACGATATAAGATAGCTCAGTATGCTCAAGAGCCCCTTTAAAGCCCATTAAATGAATGAAACCTTCATAACCTTCTGTCTTTTCAGGAACTGCGTCAGCAGGCATTTCATTTTGGAAGGCGATGGCCATTGTAATAGCATTTACCATTTTATTTTTGGCAGAACCAGGATGCACGCTAGTGCCTTTGGTAACTACTTTTACGCCAGCGGCATTGAAGCTCTCGAATTGTAGCTCACCAAGAGGTCCACCATCCATAGTATAGGCATAGTCTGCACCAAAGGCAGCGACATCAAATTTATGTGGCCCACGACCAATTTCTTCATCTGGAGTGAAGGCTACACGGATTTTACCATGCTTAATAGTAGGGTTTTTAATGAGGTATTCCATTGCCGTCATAATTTCAGCAATGCCTGCCTTATCATCAGCGCCTAATAATGTAGTACCATCTGTTGTGATAAGTGTTTGACCTACATAGTTTTTAAGCTCAGGAAAGTCAGTTGGAGACATAACTAAGTTTTCATTTAACTGAATATCTCCACCATCATAATTATCTACGCGCTGTGGCTTCACATTTGTGCCTGTATAGTCAGTAGCTGTATCAACATGGGCTAAAAAGCCGATAGTTGGTACTTCTTTATCTGTATTAGCTTCTAATGACGCAAATAAATAGCCATTTTCATCTAATGTAATGTCTGTTAAACCAATTTCGGCAAGTTCGTCTTTTAAAACATGTAATAGGTCAAATTGTTTTTGGGTAGAAGGAGTTGTATCGCTTGTGAAGTCTGATTGTGTATCAATTTTTGCATAGCGTATTAATCGCTCAATTACTTGTTCTTTCATAAGTATGGCCCCCTAATGTGTATATGTTAAAATTCTTTGTGCATTTACAAAGCAGATTTCAGACGCAATTATGCCTTGGCATAATTGATATTATTGTAACACTTTACTTCGGATTTCGGAATATTGAAGGATACTTAAAGCAATAAGTAATTGGGCGCTATAATAAGTCAGCATGATAATTTCATGAGAAAAAGCTAGTGGCATGACAAATTTGTTAATAGCTAAATAAGAGTCAGATGCAATAAAAAATAATGCACCACTTGCTGCTAGCGTAGATCCAGTTTTAATAGCTGTCCATCCCATTGTAAGTATCACAGAAATATAGGCGATTACTGCGATACCAAGTATGGTTTCGCCTGTTTTAAAGACAGACCCCGCAATCCATATTGCCATACTTGCTCCGTAGAGTAATAAAAGTATTTTTGCCCATGTTGGTATATGCCGCTCATTTGCAGTAGAGAAAGCAAAAATATAAAAAATATGCCCGATAAGAAAGCTAGTTAGCCCAATTAAAAACCACTGCAATGTATAGTCTCCAATCATACAAAAAATAAGTCCCGCAATAATCAAAAGCTGGTATTTTTTAATATGTAATGGCTTCTGAATCGCTGCTAAAATAATGATGAGCAACATTGGAATTACTTTAAAGATGAGTTTTAAACTTTCCGCAATATGGGAAAAGAGAAAAATATAATAAAGACCCAATAAAATAATGACACCGATTAATAATTTTTTTAACAAATTTTTCAGCTCCTTTCCTTTTGAAATTCAATATTTATGGTAGAATTCCTTTCTGTACAACGTATGTATGAAACTTTTTTAGTATGTGACCGTAAAGTAAGTAGTGAGAAAGAAGAAGAGAGGATGAACCAAATGACTAAGCTACTGATAGCTTCTGCAGTCATTGCATTGATCGCAAGTGTGTTAGTGACACCGCTTATTACGAAGAAGCGAGAAGATGGACAATCGAAAAAGGTAATCGGATACTTTTTTATTGGAATCTTTGTATTAGGATTTTTAGCCACAGGCATTACTTTATATGTAACAAAAATTGATGTAAATTGGCTTGTTTTTTGGCCTGCTATTATTTTATTAACATTGGCGGGAGCTCTGCTAGCAAGTGGTATCGAACGGAAAATAAAAGGTCTTTTATTTTTAGCAAGTCTGGGTGTAGCTGTGTATGTATTATCAGCACCTTTATGGAATGCTAATGAAAAATTTAAGTCATCTGAAATGAAGGAAGAAGTAGAAATAAAACCATTCGATGAGACACAAACACCTGCAAGTGTACCACCGAAATTTGCTCGTAATAAAATGAAAAAGGCTTTTGGACAAGTGCCAAACACGAGTTACTATGAATTAGGACGCTTACAAATTCAAAAAGTGAAGGGCGAATATGTTTATATCGCGCCAGTTGAATTTTCGGGATTCTTTAAATGGATGAACGGTAGTACAACACCTGGTTACTTCATAATGAGTGCTACAGATTCTGCGGATAATCCTAAATTTATTAAAGAGGAAATGAAATACGTACCTTCTGCATATTTAAATGCTAATTTAGAGCGTCATATTCGTTTACAACATCCATTCCTTATTTTTTATGGTGACGTACAACTGGAAGTAGATGATGAAGGAAAGCCATACTACATTCGCTCATATGGTGAATTTATTTCCGCGCGTAATGGCTTTGATGTAAAAGGAATTGTCTTGGTTGATGCACTGACAGGGAAATCAGAAGTAATTAAACTGGATCAAGTACCTGAATTTATTGATGGTGCTGTATCACCAGAGACAGTAAGTTTACAAAACAGTTATTTTGGTAACTATGTACATGGTTTTTGGAATAGTATGTTTGGTAAAAAGGATGTAAAGATTCCTTCTGATGAAGGAACAGAATCGAATGTTAGCCCAATTTTCGACGAGAAGGGTGATATGTATTACTTTACAGATTTTACAAGTCCTAAAGAAGGTGTGGATTCAATGTTAGGCTATTCACTAACAAACGCACGAACAGGGCATGCAACATACTATACAGGGAATCAAGACTCAAGTTATATGGATTCACAAGGTAATTTACAAATAATCGAGAAGAAATTCATTGAGAAAAAGTGGAATGGTGAAATGCCAGTGTTGTATAACTTTTATGGAGAAGCGAGTTGGCTGACAGCTGTGCTAGATTCCAATGGTTTCTTACAAAACTATTTTATCGTGTCCGCAGCCAATCCTGAAATTTCCGTTTACGCTACTACTCCTAAGGAGGCATTGAAATTATATAAAACTGCCTTAAGTCGAGGAGGAAATACTGTAGATGGTAGCTCAAGTGCTGAGGAGAAACAAGTTAGCGGAAAGGTATTGCGTGTATATAAAGAACGTCTAGGCGATTTTACAACTGTATCTTTCTTATTAAACAATGGCGAAAATTATTTAGTGAGTGCTGAAACAGAACCTTTAGCAATTTATTTACAGGAGGGTGATGAGGTAATACTCACTTATGGTGATACAGGAGAGCAGTTCCTACCAGTGCGCTCTCTTATAATTAAAGGACTACAATAAAAGAACAAAAGACGATCTTGATATTACGAAGATCGTCTTTTTTATGTAGATTGTTCTTGAATATAGGTAAGCATTTTTTCTCTATGGTTCATAAATAGTCTTTCGGCATGATCATTTAGTGTAAAGATTTCTTGTATATACCCTTTTAATAATTTATCTTCATATTCAAAAGCATGGCCGTAAGTGTTTTCTAAAATATAGGATAATAAAAGAGCATGCAAGACAACGACTTCTAAATTCTGTGTATTCGTAACGAATTTTAAATTGAGAATAGTAGTATGAGAAACGAACTGATTGACATAATCAATGGGTTTTTTATATACATTCAAATCAATATGTGACTCTAGTCGTTTTCTTAATTGGGTGCATTCATTATTTAAGTCTTCAATTTTTAAAAATAAACCTCTTACACTTCTCTTATGCTGTTGTTCTAAGGTGCGAGCAAGATGTTTATTGATATTGGACATTATTGGTATAACTCCTTTCTTTGTTAGGTATCATTTATTAACTATGAATGGAATAGTTGGAAAAGGAAAGAGTCTTTTCGTTTAATTTATAGATATAGTTAAATTAAGAAGTGTGGCAATATACCTGTATCGGACATAAGTAGGTAATAATTTTATGTAAAAAATGGAATTATTATCATACGATAGTAACTCCATTTCTGTTATACTATTTCCAATTAAACCCTTTTGTTGCTAAAAATTCTTTAATATGCGGACGTCGTTGCTCGATTAAAAAATCAGCCATTTGTTTTGTCCAATTATCAATTTTTCTGTTTGATGAACGGCTGTTATAATATTTTTCCATTTCCTCGTTGTAGGCTGGTAAAAGCTCTTCATATTTTTCAACATTGTATTCATTTTCATGTAATACAGCAGATACAGGTAAACGAGGTTTTACCTCATTGCGACGTGCTGGAACGCCGATTGTTAGCCCAAATAATGGGAAAACGTGATCAGGTAGATTGAATAATTCGCTAATTTCAGAAGGTTTATTGCGTACCCCTCCAATATAGCAAATGCCATAACCCATTGATTCAGCTGCAATAACAAAATTCTGTGCAAACAATGATACATCAGCTACACCAACAAGGACATTTTCAGCAGAATCGGCTACAATATCTACTCCTTCTAGTTTCCCAGCCATTTGAAGTCGCTTGAAATCTACACAAAAAACAAATGCCCCACCTGAGGTTTCATATTGACGTGGATTACCAGATAGTAAGCCTAATTTTTCCTTTTTATCTGCATCTGTTACCCAGATTACACTATAGGCTTGCACAAAATGGGATGTTGCAGCCATTTGTGCTGTTCCAATTAAATCTTCAATGATTTCTTTTGAAATCGGTTCACCATCATAGATGCGTACCGAGGAATGGCTACGTAATAGTTCTTTAACCATTAAAAACTCCCTCCTTTGTGTCTGTTCTATACCTTGAGCATAGCACGCTTTTCTAGCAAAATCGAATAATGAGGGATAAAAAGTTATACATCAATAATTTATAAATGTAGAAATTATCTCGTAAAGTAAAATATTTCATTTGATATAGATTAAATATTCTAAATAGTATAAAATTATAGGTGCGACTGTTTATTTGGTTGTGCTACCAAAAATTACAAAATCTTTATTCTCAAATGTTTAGACAGCATTAGCTATTAGGTGATGAAATGCTCCTGGAATAAAGATATAGCCTCTGACGGATGTCACAGATTTACTGGAACCAAATATGCAAGTTGAACAAAAATAAAGTGGAATGGAGGAATAGGGAATGGAAGAAAAATTTGCAAAAAAGCTTCGTCATGAACAATTACGAAGTAAGGTTGTAACAGCCGAAGAAGCAGCATCTTGGATTAAGGATGGCATGGTATTAGGGATGAGTGGATTCACACGTGCTGGCGATGTAAAGGTTGTACCTCTTGCACTTGTAGAGAAAGCGAAAAAAGAGGATTTCCAAGTAGATGTCTTTACAGGTGCATCACTTGGCCCTGAGGTAGACCAATACTTAGCAGAAGCAGGGGTCATTCGTAAACGCGGTCCTTTCCAAGCAGATGCTGGCATTCGTAATAAAATCAATAGCGGTGATATCACATTTGTCGATGCCCATCTTTCCCATAATGCTGAGCTTGTTCGTCAAGGTATTATTGGACCAATCGATTTTGCGATCATTGAAGCGGCTGCAATTACAGAAGATGGCTTATTAATTCCTACAACTTCAGTTGGTAACTCTCCTATTTTTGTGCAAGAAGCAGACCAAGTCATCATTGAATTAAACGTAGCACAGCTTGATGCATTAGAAGGTATACATGATATTTACGTGCCTGCACCACAAGGAAAGCGTGATCCAATTCCTTTACAGAATGTTTCTGATCGTCTTGGTATAATTGGAATTCCACTAGATTTAGATAAAGTAAAAGGCATCGTCATTTCGGATATATTAGATGCGCCATCAACTATTGTCCCCGCGGATGAAGAGACAGATGTTATGGCTACTCACTTATTAAATTTCCTACGTGAAGAGATTAAAGTAGGTCGCTTAACAACAAGTTTGCGACCAATTCAATCTGGGGTAGGTTCAGTAGCCAATGCTGTATTGCTAGGCTTTAAAGATTCTGAGTTTGAGAACTTAGAAGTTTATTCAGAAGTTCTTCAGGATGCAGTGTTTGAATTGATTGATGCAGGGAAAGTGAATTTTGCTTCTGCAACTTCTATTACCCTTTCTGAGCAAGTAGGAAACCGTGTTTATGGGAATTTTGAAAAATATGCTGATAAATTAGTGTTGCGCCCTCAAGAAATTTCGAATCAGCCTGAAATTATTCGTCGACTCGGATTAATCTCAGTGAATACGGCATTGGAATTAGATATTTACGGTAATGTTAATTCGACACATGTTTCTGGTACAAAGATGATGAATGGTATCGGTGGGTCTGGAGACTTTGCTCGTAATGCACGATTAGGGATATTTGTGACAAAGTCTTATGCTAAAGGTGGAGATATTTCGAGTATTGTCCCAATGGTCTCGCATGTTGATCATACAGAGCATGATGTTGATGTCATAGTAACTGAACAGGGCGTAGCAGATTTACGAGGACTTGCTCCAAAAGAACGAGTTGGGCTTATCATTGATAACTGTGCACATCCTGATTATAGGGAACAGCTGTGGCAGTACTTTAATGATGCCAATGAGGCAACGGGCGGACATCATACACCACATGACCTAGAAAAAGCACTATCATGGCACGTTAATTATGCGAAAAATGGTACGATGAAGGACCCTGCTTTCACGAAACAATAATACTACTTTAAAAGCCTTGAAGGACAGTTAGTCTGTTTCTTCAAGGCTTTTACGTTTTATTTAATCAAAGTCTTATAATAATCCAATCCATTTCCAATAAGTTGCAGAGAACAAAAGTACGAGAAGGAAACCAATAATGGTTAATGGAATGCCTGATTTCAAGAAATCCTTTGTTGTAAAGGAACCTGTACCATAGGCAAGCATGTTTTGTGGTGCACTAATCGGTAATAGGAAGCCAAAGCTTATGACGAATTGTTGCACAATAACAAAACCAACTTGATCCACATTAGCCGTTAATGTGGAGGCTAAAACGATAAACACAGGTATAAGTGCTGAGGCTAAGCTAGTTGCGCTTGCAAAGCCTAAATGAATCAAAATGTTAAATAAAGTTACGAGTGCGATTGTTGCTAGTAAAGGCATTGCATCTAGCCCAAGTGAACCAAAAACTTTATCTGATAACCATGCAGCACCTTTCGTATTCAGTAAAATGGTTCCTAGCATAATGCCTACAGCAAAGACGATAATTGTCCCCCATGGAATATGAGGCTCAACTTCCTTCCATGAATACACACCAATTTTAGGCATTAATAGAATAGCGATAGCAACTATTGTGACTGTGGTCGTATCGAAGGGATGTAATTTACCTTCAGTTGCCCAGAAAAATAGTAAAACTAAGGAAGTAACGATTAAGCGAATTTCAGGAGCCTTTAATGGGCCAAGCTCTGCAAGCTGTTTTTTGATGACCTCTTTACCACCTTCGATATTGCTAGTCTCAGGTTTAATTAACGCAATCATAATGAAAAATAAAACGATCGACATAATAATCGAGAAGGGAGCAGCGTAAAGTAGCCAAGCACCCCAGGAAATATCCACATTAAATTGCTCTTGGATAAAGTTTAAAGCCACCATATTTTGAGCTGCTGCAGTTTTAATGCCGATATTCCAAATGGAAACGGCTTGTACCGAAGTAATAACTAGCAAAGCAGCAAGCCGACTATCACGTGGTAAACCAAATGCTGCCACCATTCCAAGCAATATCGGTACTACAGCGCCAGCTCGTGCTGTAGCAGAAGGAACAAAAAATGCGAGGACGATAGAAACTAAAATGGCGCCAAATACGATAGCCTTTGTTTTCGTTCCTACCAGTGAAAGAATCCACAGAGCAAGTCGTTTATGTAGATTAGTAATTTGCATTGCAGCCGCTAGAAAAAGAGCTGCTGCTACTAAAGCAACGGCAGAATTACTAAATCCACTTAAGGATAATTTTAATGCGCCAGCTGTTCCTAGCTCTGTAGATGGGTCATCCATTGACGGAGCGAGTCCTAGTAAAACAGTTACTAGTGCAATGATCATGGCCGAGCTAACAGGATATGAAACAGCCTCTGTTACCCAAAGGATGACTGCAAAAGCTAAGATGGCTAAAGCTCGTTGCCCAGCTATAGGTAAATCGCCGTTATTAGGTAAAAAAGTAATAATGATTAGTAAAGCGAATGCTAAGCCAATCCATAGAGGCTTTAAGTTACGTTTTGTAGCTGCTTGTTTTGGTGAAGACATAATTTCTCATCCTTTCTACGATAAAAATGACGATTATTATCCATAACATCGGACTCCGTAATGTTTTATTAAGATAAGAATATGTCTATTTTATTGTAGAAAAAAACCTGTGTAAAATAGATGTTTTTTACAGCAATATTAGTAGATAAAGAGAAAATATATGGTCACACAAAATACAAAAATATCCATAAAATATTATTTCTTTTTCTTAAAAGCAGTAGTTACTTTAGGCTCTGTCCCATTAACTAAACGTTTAATATTTTCTATATGCAGGATGATAGCTATGCCAAAAAGAAGGACAGCTATAATGGTTGGGCCAATGCCTGGAATCCATAAATAAGTTGCTGTACAAAAAACGAGATAAAATTCTAGAACACCTACAATTAAATAATTTGTTGCAAAGGATAAAATAACAAATAAAATAAGTGCAAATAAACCAATCTTCCAATCAACAGCAAGTAAAATACCAATGATGGAGGCCGTTCCTTTCCCGCCGTTGAAGCCCATATAGAATGGGAAATTATGACCTAAAATAACCCCAGCAGCCATAATGTAAGTAAGCAGCCATATTTGTTCTTGTGTCAAATGAGTGGCATCCGCTAGATAAAAATGTGCACCGATAATAGCGACAACGCCTTTGCCGATATCAATGAGGGCTACTAAAACGCCATATTTCCAGCCAAGGGAAAGAGTAGCATTCGAGGCACCCGCATTTCCGTGGCCAGCTTTTTTTAAATCAACCCCAGATAAAAATTGAGCCACTTTAGAGCCGTGAATACAGCCTATTAAATAGCCAATCATAAGAAAAATGATCACGGCCTTTACCATAAAAATACTCCTCTCAAAATTTTTTCTAAAATAGTGTATGCGTTCATATTACGTATAAGAGCAGACAGAAGTTTCGGAAAAAATAAAATTTACATGTTGACAGAAAAAAACTCTATGTTTATACTGTGTAACAACGATGGAAATTGAATCTCATACTCTTATCAAGAGCGGCGGAGGGATAGGCCCTATGATGCCCGGCAACCAGTAAGTAATGAGCTTACTAAGGTGCTAATTCCTACAGATTCTAACTTGGATCTGGCAGATAAGGGGAGGAAAACTTGCAACCGCAACCCTCTTCTTAGCTGAAGAGGGTTTTTTGTTTTCTACAGAAAAATCCTCCTCATCTCCGGTACCATCGTAAAAAAATAACCATTTGGAGGTACACAATGACAAATTTTAAACCAGAAACATTGCTGTTACATGGTGGTCAAGAGCCAGACCCAGTGACGGGTTCTCGGACAGTTCCAGTCTATCGCTCAACTGCTTTTGTATTTAAAGACACTGCTCATGCGCAACGTCTTTTTGCCCTAGAGGAAGCAGGGAATATTTACACACGAATTACCAATCCGACTGTTGATGTGTTTGAAAAACGTGTGGCTTTATTGGAAGGTGGAACAGCAGCAGTAGCACTTTCATCTGGTGCAGCGGCTATCGCATTTTCCATTTTAAATCTAGCTGGAGCTGGTGATGAGATAGTAGCAGCTAGTTCTTTATATGGCGGTACGTATAATTTATTTGCTAACACATTACCAAACTATGGTATTAAAACAATTTTTGTAGATGAAACAAACCCAGAGAATTTCAATGCGGTGATTACTGATAAAACAAAAGCTGTCTTTGCAGAAGTTTATGGTAATCCAAGCTTAAAGGTTTTAGATATTGAAGCAGTAGCTAAGATTGCACATGATAATGGGCTACCACTAATTATTGACAGCACGTTTGCTTCTCCTTATGGTTCTACACCTATTGAATATGGTGCAGATGTTGTTGTTCATTCAGCAACTAAATGGATAGGAGGCCATGGTACAACCTTAGGGGGCGTTGTTGTAGACGCTGGTAAGTTTGATTGGGCTAGTGGGCGATTCCCAGGTTTTACTGAACCAGATGCTTCTTACCATGGGTTACGCTATGGAATTGATACAGCTTCTGCTGCTTTTGCTACAAAGCTACGCGTACAATTATTACGTGATTTTGGTCCAACATTAAGTGCAGATGCTGCCTTTAATTTATTGCAAGGGTTAGAAACGCTTCATTTGCGTATCCCTAAACACAATGAGAATGCATTGGCAGTGGCTGAATATTTACAAAACCACCCATCTGTGGAGTATGTAAATTATAATGGCCTAGAAGATTTCCCGACACATGAGTTGGCAAAAAAATATTTAAGAAATGGCTTCGGTTCAGTGCTTACATTTGGCATCAAAGGTGGACGTGAAGCTGGGCGAAAGCTTATTGATAGCGTGAAGCTATTTTCACATGTAGCAAATGTAGGTGATGCTAAGTCATTAATTATACATCCTGCTTCCACTACCCATCAGCAGCTATCAGCAGACGAATTAGTTCAAGCTGGTGTAACCGAGTCGCTCATTCGCTTATCCATCGGTTTAGAGGCAGTAGAGGATATTATTGCTGATTTAGATCAAGCCATTACACAGGCAACAACAAGTGAACAAACTGTAGAAGCTTAAGATTTAGAACAGAGGGAAGAATGGTGTAGCGTTTACGTATTTTCTCATTCGATTTGCCTCATTTGGTAATGCGTTAAACGTTGCTACATCAACTATTTACAACATCCGTTAATTATCAGAACCTTATAAAAAATAATACCAAGTAATTTTATATGTATTATTGACTTAATTAAATCCATGCTATATACTAGGAAATAAGTTAAGAGTACGGAAATTATTGTTAAAAAGGAAAATGTTTTCATAAGTGCTCCCCCACTTTTGAATATATAGAAGAGTAGTTGCCTAGCCAGTAACTGCTCTTCCAAAAAACTGATGATAAAGGAGTGTTTAAAATGGGTAACATCTATAGTGCGCAAAACATTGTATCCTATCTAATATATGAGCTAAATGAAGGACACGTTTTTGTCAACAATAAATCCATTCAACACCTTCTTACATCAGTCGAAAAGAAATGGCAACAAGTTTTTGGTCATACAGCATTTCAAGAACAAGTTTTTACTGAAAAAGAAGACTATACTGTTAAGGAAGTATTTGAGACATATGAACAGTACGGTGTGAGCCATATCTCACTTCCTGCCACAGAGATTTACTTAAAGTATGGTACATTTCAATTAGTGGAACGTACGTATGCAATACCAGATTTTACAGAAGAAGAAATTAGTCTTGTTCAACACGCTTTAGAACAATATCGCTATCAATTGCTTTCAAGAGCAAGTTAAAATCCCCTCATATTTTTATGCTCATTCTCTGCTGCTACAGGGAATGAGTTTTTTCTTTAAAGGGATTGTTATGAATGTCTGAGCATACATATATAATAGAAGAAAGACATTCATATATTGAAATGTAAAGAGTCAATATTTGTTCAAATCTTATAGAATGATTAATAAAACGTATAATAAAGGGAATGAAACCGATTTCTTTTGCACATCTAGAGAAAACAAATGTCCTTCCTAGAAAGATTTTTCTTGTGCAATGTATGTATTTGCGTTACAATTTTCTTTAAGTTAAATTTTGAATTATTTGAATTTGTATGTGTTCCAACACATATAGAAATAGCGAAACTCATACAAAGAAGAGTTGTTGGCTAAAGACTGCGGTGGGTGTCAAATAGTCATGACACAACCCCATGGAAAATTAGCATTAATGAAACTGCGGAATGTAAGTTGGAGGGAATAACAAGAATGGCAACTATAAAGGCAGCGATTTTAGGATTTGGAACGGTAGGTCAGGGGATCTATCATATTTTAAATGAAAAACGAGAAGAGCTAAAAAATAAATTAGGTATTAAATTAGAGGTAGCGAAGATTTTAGTGACAGATGCTAGTCGTGAACGTGTGCCTGGCACAGCACATTTAATGACAACAAGTATGGATGAAGTCTTAGCAGAGCCAGGTATGCAGGTTGTGTTTGAAGCAATTGTGAACGAAGAACCTGCATACAGTTATTTAAAGCGAGCTGTTGAACATAAATGTCATGTTATTACTGCTAATAAAGTGATGTTTGCCAAACGAGGTTTGGAGTTACAGGATCTTGCAAAAGCTAATGGCGTTTTTGTAGGCTATGAGGCTACCACTGCTGGTGGCGTACCTGTTATTAAAACAATGAAAAATATTTTACTTGTTAATGATGTAAGTCGTATACAAGGCGTCTTAAATGGCACATGTAATTACATATTAACAAAAATGCGTGCACAGGGCTGGTCGTTCGAAACAGCTCTAAAAGAGGCACAAGGCTTAGGCTATGCTGAAGCAGATCCGTATAATGATATATCTGGGCAGGATGCATTTAAAAAATTAATGATATTAAGTGCCTTAGCTTTTGGTGAGCAACCAGATTGGTCAGATGTAGAAGTAATTGGAATCGATAGTATCTCTGCTGAACAAGTTCATGAAGCGTGTGAAAAGGGTCTGCGTTACCGCCATGTTGCTGAAGTGGAGAAACGAGCTGACGGTAAAATTATTGCAAAAGTCGGTCCACAACTAGTTGATAAAGAGCATCCACTTTATCCAGTCGATGATGTGTTTAATGCAGTGGCATTAGAGACTAACTATATTGGTACATTAACATTAGTCGGTCCTGGAGCAGGGATGTATCCAACTGCGAGTGTCATGGTAGAGGATTATGCGGAAATCATTGGGAAAAGAGCAGGATTTGTTGTGACAATCTAATAAAAGCTTAAAAAAAGCCCGCCATTCAACAATGTTCATTGTATGAATGGTGGGCTTTTAGTCTTCATCTTTGACATCAATATCCTCTGGAATAGGGGTAGAACGCCAAATCTCAATTTCTTCTTTAATACGTTCCAATTGATTAAAATAAGTGCTGAATTGTCCACTATTGATTAAAATTTGTTGGCCATCGTAAACAGAACGGATGCGTCCTTCGTAAATTAGACGCATTACTTGATCCACAGGCATGCCAAGATCAATAGCTGTCTCTTCAATTGTTTTGTACATACGATTCGCTCCTTTTACTGTTTTTATTATAACGTCCATTAATGAGAATGCATACTGTGGTAATTAAAAGAAAAGTAAAAATGATAATTGTTTGATTTTGGATAAATATGTATGATTAGTATTAATAAAGTTGTGAAGCGGGGATGAGTTGAAAAATGTTAAATTCATTGTTTGTATTACTAGCAGCTATTTTATGGGGAATGACAGGAACTGCCCAAACATATTTGGAACAAGGGGTCTCTCCTATAGCAGTGGCCACAATTCGTTCTGCAATTGGTGGCGGTTTATTATTAGCTATTACAATTATAATGAAGAAAATTAACTTTTTAAGATGGTCATGGAAATGGACAATTTTAGCTGCGGCTAGTATTGCCCTTTTCCAAGGACTTTTCTTCTCATCTATTCGTCTAACAGGTGTAGCCATTGGAACTGTTGCTACTATTGGTAGTGCACCAGTATTTTCTGGTGTATTAGAATGGCTAGTATGGAAAACACGTCCTACAGCAGTATGGGGACTTGCTACATTGATGGCCATTATCGGATGTCTTTTATTATTCATGAATAATGGAGAAGAGTCAGTACACGTTGGTGGATTCACATTAGCTCTTTGTGCAGGTTTATCCTTTGCATTTTACACAAACATAAGTAAAAAATTAATGGCACAGGAAGATGCATTACCCGCAGTTGCTATGACATTTTCCATTTGCACTTTGTTTTTACTGCCATTTTCATTAGAAGGTGGTTTTTCCTGGCTAGGAAACGTGGACAACTTATGGACAATGCTGTTTATGGGGATTATGTGTACAAGCGTAGCGTATTTACTGTTTTTAAGTGGATTACAAAAAATTAGTTCATCCTCAGCTGTAACACTTTCATTAGCAGAACCATTAACTGCTGCAATTCTTGGTGTGTTTTTAATAGGAGAACACTTAAGTATAGTATCCTGGCTTGGTGTAGCGATGCTTTTAGGAGGCATTGTTGTTTTAACTTTAGGTGGGAGAAAAAAGCTAAAACCTTAAGAAATTCTTCATTTTTATAATAGCTGGTTTTTAAGATTTAGAAGATACACTTATATTTGAGAGCGAGGTGTATATCATGACGAAATTAACAGTTCTTGTTACAGATGACGATCAAGATATTCGTGATGGTATTGAAATTTATTTGAAAAATGAAGGCTATCATGTCATTAAAGCAGCAGATGGCTTAGACGCATTAAAAAAGCTAGAGAATAATGAAGTACATTTAATCATTTTAGATATCATGATGCCAAACATGGATGGAATTACAGCAACATTTAAAATTAGGGAAGAGCGCAATATTCCCATTATCATGCTGAGTGCAAAGGCGGAGGATGGCGATAAGATTCATGGATTATCAGTTGGAGCAGATGATTATGTAACAAAGCCATTCCATCCATTAGAGCTATTGGCACGTGTAAAATCCCAGCTGCGTCGTTATGTTCAGCTAGGAACGTATAGTGAGGGTGCTACAAAAGTGGAAATAGACGGACTTGTTCTTGATGAAGAGGCAAAAGAGGTTGTATTAGAAGGAGAGCCTGTTCGACTAACACCGATAGAATATAAAATAACGGAATTATTAATGAAAAATGTAGGGCGTGTATTTTCGATTCGTGAAATTTATGAACGTGTTTGGAATGAGGAAGCTTATAATGCTGAAAATATTGTAGCTGTTCACATTCGGAAAATACGTGAAAAGATTGAAGCTGATCCGAAAAATCCGCGCTATCTAAAGGTGGTATGGGGCGTTGGCTATAAAATGGAAAAATAAACTAGAGAAGTATATGACAATTGCAGGATTTGTTGCAGGCGTTGTTGGACTCATTTATTTTGGTGTTTATGCCTATCAAATTGTCAATTCTCGCTCCTCAGAGGTTTTACAGTTACTAGAAAGAATTTTTTAGAGGAGTGTAAAGATTTATGGTGAAAAAATGGAAATCCCTTCTCGTATTAATGTGTTTAATCTGGACGATTTTCGGTATGTTTACTTTTTGGCATGTAGGTTATCAGTATATTGGTAAATCATATTTCGATTCAGAAAATTTTCAGCATGAAATCGATAATTTCACGGCAGAGCTAGGACCGTTAGTAATAAATGTACCGAATGCTGAAGATTTGAAAGATAAAATAGAGGTTACGCAATCGGAAATAGAAGAGCATCGTAATTACTACGGAACACTGGGACAGCAAATCGATAATATTAAAGCACAATACGAACAGCGCATTCAGGAAGCTGTAGATGCCAATGCAACAGAACTAAAGGCAAAGCTAGAGGCTGAACGCGATAATAAAATTAAAGATATTACGACAAATTTTGAAGATGATGAGCATGTACGAAAGAAGATTCTTGCTGGGGAAGAAGCACTTATCGATCAATATATCAAGGCAGCACAAGGAGAAGCTAAAAACTTTAAAAAGGCTTATGATTACTGGTCTTATGAGCTGACGAATAGTGAAACAGGCAAAACGTACCGTGCAGGTAATATTTCAGAAAGTAGTGCCTATAAAATCAAGTATACTGAGCGAAATCCATTATATGTAGGGAACATAAGTGAGAATTTAAGGGATACTTTTTACCGTACAGAAAATTATGTGAATGTAGATAATCTTTATGAAACTGCTGAATATACGGGTGTCTTAACCATCTCAAAAAAGGCAGTCCAATCATTAGGGGTTATGCAGGATTATAGCCGTTTTCATCGGAATCAATATACCTTTTTCTTTGTGTGGCTCACTAGTATTGTAACGGCAATCTTTGCTTGGAGAGGTCGTAAGGATTTACTACAAACTGTCAAAGGTATGAAGGAACAAGAGATTTTAAATAAAGCAAGATTCGACTTTCAAGTTATTCTAGTATTGATCACAGGGTTGATGTATCTTATTGCTTCTCAAGTTGTTTTTGAATCGATTGAATACACTTACGACTACAATTATCAACATAATTATGTACGCTATATATTAGATGTTGCTTTTAAAATTGCTGTTTTAGTGATAATTGGCAGTGCTTTCTTCGTGCAATTAATATGGTTGTATACAAGAGTAGATACTTTGAAAAAGCTAGAGGAAAATGTGAAATCTAGCTATCTATGGTCACTAGGGGATTCAATAACTGATTTATTTATCAATCGTTCGATTGCATTGCATTCAATTGTAATGCTAGCTGCAGCCTTCTTTGGAGGAGGTAGCCTTGTCGCTACCATGATAGGAGCAGGAGTAGGGGGCTTCGCAGTCCTTGTGCTTGGTATTTGTATGTTTATAGGATTCCCTGCTATGATCATTTTCCTATCTAGAATGGGTTACTTAAATCGTATTATGAAGGATACGAAGGATATGGCTGAAGGGCGATTGAATCGTGATGTGAAGGTGAAAGGGAAGTCTCCACTTGCAGGTCATGCGGAAAACCTTAACCATTTACGAGAAGGTGTTCGTACGTCCATGCATGAGCAGGCGAAAAGTGAGCGTTTAAAAACAGAGCTGATTACAAATGTGAGTCATGATTTACGGACTCCTTTAACGTCTATCATTACGTATACCGATTTACTGAAGAAACCAAATATTACAGAGGAAGAACGCCAACAATACATTCATATACTTGATAAAAAATCTGAACGTTTAAAAGTGCTGATTGAAGACCTTTTTGAAGTATCTAAAATGGCAAGCGGTAATATTGAACTTCACCGCAGTCGAGTAGATCTAACGCAGCTTATTCAACAAGCAGTAGGAGAGCATAAAGAAGATTTGACACAGTCCCAACTAGATTTACGAATGACCATGCCACATGATCCAATCTTTGCATATGTGGACGGTCAAAAGTGGTGGAGACTTATTGATAATTTAATTGTCAATGTTTTGAAGTATGCGCTAGAGGGAACGCGTGTTTATGTGACATTAAAGCGTACGGCAGATGGCGATGCTGAATTTACTGTGAAAAATGTAGCGAAGTATGAAATTAGTGAGGATGCTGAGGAATTATTTGAACGCTTTAAACGTGCAGATGCTTCACGTCATACAGAGGGCTCGGGGCTTGGATTAGCCATTGCACAATCCATTGTTGATTTACATGGAGCAAGAATGAGCATTGATGTAGATGGCGATTTATTTAAAGTAATTGTTAGAATTTCAGCAATTTAATGGTAAAAAGGCGGCAAACATTTGCCGCCTTTTTTTTATAAGCCTAAATTTTTGGCGATAATAACCTTCATGACTTCATTTGTACCCGCATAGATCGACATAACAGGTATATCTCTATACCTTCTAGCAATCTTATATTCCTCCATATAGCCATAGCCACCATGTAATTGCATACATTGGGTAGCAAGGTCACGTGCATTTTCAGTAATCCAGTATTTTGCCATAGATACTTTTGTCACAACATCATTTCCTGCAATATGCTCTTCAATCAAGGTTTCCAAAAATGATTTACCAAGCTCGATTTTAGTCGCCATTTCAGCTATTTTAAATTGTGTATTTTGGAAGTCACCAATTGTTTTGCCAAAAGCCTGACGTGATTTCACATAATCGAGCGTTAACGCAAGCATATCCTCAGCGGCTGTTTGTGCGGCAATCGCTACTGCTAATCGCTCTTGTTGTAGTTTTTCCATCATGTATTGAAAGCCCTTGCCTTCTTCTCCAAGTAGGTTTTGAACAGGCACTCGACAATCTTCAAAATAGAGTTCAGCTGTGTCTTGGGCATGCATACCAACTTTTTCGAGCTGTCTTCCTTTTGTAAAGCCAGGTGTACCTTCTTCAATAACAAGTAGGCTGATGCAACGATGCTTTTTCTCAGCCTGAAGATTTGTCTTTACTGCAACAACCGCTAAGTTTGTATGGATGCCATTTGTTATAAAGGTTTTTTGACCATTTACGATATAATGATCGCCATCGCGAATGGCTGACGTTTTTATATTCGCCAAATCTGAACCTGTACCAGGCTCAGTCATTGCAATAGCTGTTATATAGTCGCCTGTAACACATTTGGGTAGCCAACGAGATTTTTGTTCGTGTGTTCCATATGCTTCGATATAAGGGACGACAATATCATTATGCAGGCCGATTCCGATAAAACTAGAGCCTATACGTTCAAGTTCCTCTTGAATAATGATGCCAAAGCTGAAATCCAGCCCTAGCCCACCATATTGTTCTTCTACTTGTGGACAAAGATAGCCCATATCACCAAGCTTACGCCAAAAAGAAAGCGGAATAAGATGATCCTTTTCCCATTGTGCATAATGCGGTTCAGCTTCTTCAGCTAAAAACTTACGAAAGGTTTTACGAAATAACTCATGCTCTGTTGTTTCAAATTTATAACGTGTCATTTGAAATAGCACCCCTTTTTCCTCGTAAATGCGTAAATTTGCTCGTTCATCTACTATGTTACTGGAAGATTTGTGAAAATTAAAGTGCATTTAGTGTGTAAATGACGAAAATGACATCTATATACAGTGAAATGTCATGTAAAACGAGAGTAACTAATGAAATGAAAAGGTAAAATTAAATTTGTCATTGCATAAAGTGACAAGTTCCTATTTTCTCTAGAAGATTATTCAAGTGCTTTCGGCAATATGATTGCTAAATGTAATGATATAATCAATTAAATTATAGAAAGAAAGTAGAGGACTTGGTTATGCCAAAAGTAATCGGCGGTGTTCTTTTAATTAGTATTTATAGTGCGTTGACTTTCTATTTAGGGTGGGGAGTAAAGCAGTGGCTTGTAGCAATGGGATGGTTCCGTTTTCCAGCTTTATTTTGGTTAGTGCTGTATTTTGTTGCTTTTAGTATTATAATCGGAAGATTACATGAGTCTTTACGAGTGTTTTCTGTAATCAGTAATTACTGGATGTTTATCTTTGAATATGGCTTATTGCTATGCTTAGTTGCACAAATCATTATTTGGTTCACACCTTTTAAAAATATACAATTAATAGGTAGTATAGCAGTAGTAATCCTATTCTTGTTAAATATCATGGGCTCTTATTTAGCCTACTCTCCAGTTGTTCGTCATTTAGAAATAACAATTGATAAAAAAGATAGTGAGTTAAACACACTAAGAGCTGTTGTGGCATCGGATTTTCACTTAGGTGTTTTATCACATAAAAAGCATTTACAACGTTTTGTAAGTTTAGCTAATGAAGCACAACCAGATATCGTGTTGTTAGCTGGGGATATCGTGGACGATGACCCGAAATGGTTTGTTCAAGAGGGGATGGCAGATGTCATGAAACAATTAACCTCTACATATGGAACATATGGTATATTAGGTAACCATGAATATTACGGGAAAAAAATTCCTGAATTTATTAAGGAAATGGAAAATGCCAATGTAAAAATGCTCCTAGATGAAACAATTGTTATAGAAGATGCGTTTATATTAACAGGGCAAGAAGACAAAACGAATAAAGAAAGAAAAACACTTGAAGTACTAAAGCCTTCTGCAAACTTACCATGGCTTGTGATGAATCATACACCTGACGACTTGATTACGCCTTCTAAAATGGGCGTTGATTTACATATGTCTGGTCATACACACAAGGGACAACTGTGGCCAAATCAGTATATAACAGCTCGTGTATTTGAACTAGATTATGGTTATAAGTTAAAGGAACAGATGCATACACTTGTTTCATCAGGCTATGGCTTCTGGGGCCCACCGATGCGAATTGGCAGTAGATCAGAGCTTTGGGTAGTAGATATAAAATTTCAATAGTATGTGATAATCTAACAATGGCTTGTTAGGTGAAATGGCAGTAGTATATGAAAACGGAGTATTCTATAATAAATGAGTATTTGATTAAAAAAGGTAAGGTGACATGGTGGAAATTATAGAGTTATTAAAAGCATTAATATTGGGCTTTGTCGAAGGTATGACGGAATTTGCACCAGTATCTTCTACGGGTCATATGATTATCGTGGATGATATGTGGTTAAAGACAGAGGAGTTTTTAGGGAAATATCCTGCCAACACATTTAAAATTGTTGTACAACTTGGGTCCATATTAGCGGTTATCGTAGTTATGTGGAAACGTATGTTAAGCTTAGTCGGTTTATATAATATTGAAGGTCAAGCTAAGTCCATAAATGGCCGCTTTAACTTATTGCATGTTATTGTTGGGATGCTACCGGCAGTTGTCTTAGGTTTTGCATTCAAGGATTTTATTGACGACCATCTTTTTAAAGTAGAGCATGTTGTTTATGCATTAGTGGCGGGAGCAATTCTAATGATTGCTGCAGATAAGTTAGCACCTAGAAAACCAAAAGTAGATTCTTTAGATAAGATTTCCTATGGTTTAGCATTTAAGGTAGGGCTAGTACAATGCCTATCTCTATGGCCAGGTTTTTCTCGTTCAGGCGCAACTATTTCGGGTGGGGTACTATTTGGTATGAGTCATCGTGTTGCAGCTGATTTTACATTCATTATGGCTGTGCCAATCATGGCAGGAGCTAGCCTCGTATCCGTTTTGAAAAACTGGGATACTTTATCAATGGACTATTTCGGTTTTTATGCTGTCGGATTTATTAGTTCGTTCGTCTTTGCATTACTGTCCATTAAGTTTTTCTTAGCACTTATTTCAAAGGTAAAATTAATGCCTTTTGCAATTTATCGTTTAGTTTTAGCCGCAGTTCTTTGCGTTATTATTTTCATGTAAACAATAAGCCACGCTTCTTCTTCAAGAAGCAGTGGCTTTTTTTGCGTTAAATTTATTGAATCCTCCATCCATTTTTTCATTAAAGTGAAGGAAAGTGAGTATAAAGAATCATCTTTATACATAAAATAATAGCAAATTATAATAATATTAGACATCATTTACCTATATATTGTTCATTTATCTGTTTTGAGATTATAATTGATACATAAAGTGTCTAATTATATGTTGTTTTATAATGAAAAATAGGAATATAGACTTAGTTAAATATATATGATTAAAATATGAGGTGGAGAAAATGTTTCAACTTATCAATAGATCTAAGAAAAATACAATTGAAATAAGCAATGAAACAACTATCGGTATTTTTATAGAAGATCCAGACCGTTTACTACAATTAAATCTTGTAGGGTTAAGTGTTCATGATCTTCAGCTGATTAGTAGTTTAAAACCATATGTAGAAAGAAATGTAGTAGAAGTGGTAGGGGCATTTTATCATGCAATAGAAAGTGTTCCTTCCTTACATAAGGTTATTCAATCAAATAGCTCCAGCGAACGTCTACGTCAAACATTACGTCATCATATTATTGAAATGTTTGAGGGGCGAATAGATGAAGCCTTTTTAGAGAAGCGGAGACGTGTGGCAAAAATGCATGTAAAGATTAATTTATATCCGAAGTGGTATTTAGCTGCTTTTCAAATTCTTGAGAAATCACTTCGCAAAATAGTCTATGAGCTTCGATTACCAAAGGGTGAGGAAGAGAAGTTTTGTGATGCTATCAGTAAAATATGTAATTTTGAACAACAAATCGTTTTAGAAGAATACGATAACTATGCAAGCATACTAATTGAGGAACAACGCAATAATGTTAGGGATCATGTAAAGGATATTATAGGCGGAATTTCTACGCAATTAGAAGTTCAATCTCAAACTACGACTGAAACAGTAACAGAGCTTGTCTATAGCGCAAAGCGTGTCAACGCTTTCTTGAAGGAAAGTGTATATGAGGCTGAATCTATGCAAAAAGTGTCTAGTGAAGGTTATACTAAAATAATATCTATTGATGAGCAAACAGGGAAGATTCATCACAAGACCGTTGAAATGGCAAATATGGTAGAGCAATTAGATGCATCTTCTTCGAAAATAAATGCCGTTGTAGAAATTGTGAAAAGTATTTCTGGGCAAACAAATTTACTTGCGTTAAACTCTGCGATTGAGGCAGCACGTGCTGGTGAGCATGGTAAAGGCTTTGCAGTTGTTGCAAACGAAGTACGCAAGCTTGCGGATCAAACGAAAAGCTCTGTTGAACAGATTGCTGAGTTAATCATGACGTCAAATGGTATTACAACTCAAGTTGTACAAGCTATTCAGGACATACAGGAGCTTGTGAATAGTAGTATCGAACGTAATGCTGAATCTCTAAAAGCATTTGATGCGATTTCTGGCTCTGTAGAGGATTCGATCTCTAATTTTCAAAAGGTTGGTAATCAAGTATCTGAACTGGCTACTATTATTGAATCGATTGGTGAATCTTCGGAAGAATTAGAGAGAGTGGCGAATCGCTTAAATACAACAATTAGAGAGTTTTAAAAGAAATATAGCTATGCATTCTATTTATGCATAGTTTTTTAGTATGTGAATTAGGATGAAAGGTCTTATTTTATGGATGAATCAACTAATAGGCTGATGAAATAGCTAATAACAAATTTTATAGAAAGAGGAAGACTACAAAACCCTAGAAAATGCTTGTTTTAAGTGTTACGCTATAGGCGAATTAGGGAATTGAGTAGAGGGGTGTTTGGAGCATGAAAAAGAAATTATTTATAGCACGTAAGTTTCCTGCACATATTGTTGAACTATTACAGGAGTTTTATGAAATCTCACAGTGGGATGAGGAAGAGATTGTGATCCCACGTGAAAAATTACTAGCAGCTGTCGCTGACTGTGAGGTACTGTGGGTAACGTTAGCCGACCAAGTAGATGAAGAATTACTTTCACATGCACCCAACTTAAAATTAGTGACGAATTTAGCAGTTGGATATAATAATATCGATGTGAAGGCTTTAAAAAAACGAGGCATTATGGCGACAAATACGCCGGGTGTTTTAACGAATACAACTGCAGATTTAGTATTTGGCTTACTGCTTGCAACTGCCCGTAGAATTCCAGAAAGTGAAAGATATTTACGTGAGGGCAAATGGAAAAGCTGGTATCCAATGCAATTGGTTGGCAAGGATGTTTCAGGAGCCACAATTGGCATTATTGGCATGGGGAGAATTGGCCAAGCCGTTGCTAGAAGAGCAAAAGGTTTTGATATGAAAATCTTGTATAATAATCGCAGACGTCGTCATGAAGCGGAAGAAATGTATGGCTTCCAGTATGTTTCACTGGAGGATCTATTAAAGCAATCTGATTTTGTTGTGATCATGACACCTTATAATAGTGATACGGAAGGACTTATTGGAGCGCGGGAACTTGCATTGATGAAAGAAGATGCGGTATTAATTAATGCCTCACGAGGTGGAATTATTGATGAGGGTGCGCTATACGATGTTCTTAAAAATGGGAAGCTTTGGGCTGCAGGACTAGATGTGTTTGAACAAGAGCCGATTGCGATGGATCATCCCTTATTAACACTTCCAAATGTAGTAGCTCTGCCACATATCGGTAGCGCGTCATTAGAAACGAGAACAGCTATGCTAATGTTAAATGTAAAAGCTTTGACTGCTTATGGACAAGGCAAGGCAATATCCAATCGAATTGATTAAAAAGAGGAGCATATCGGTGAAAGATATGCTCCATTTTTTTATCTATTGAATAAATCGAATAAGCCGCCGATACCGCCTTCACCTTTTGATTGACCGCCTCCGCCTTGCGAAATAGGGGCAGCTGCAAAGACACGACTGGCTAAACGGCTAAATGGTAATGATTGTACCCACACTGTTCCAGGACCACGTAATGTAGCAAAGAAGATTCCTTCGCCTCCAAACAGTGCTGTTTTTACGCCTCCAACCATTTCAATATCGTAATCCACATTGGATGTCATTGCTACAAGACATCCTGTATCCACACGTAAAACTTCACCCGGTTGTAATGTTTTTTCATGAATGGCTCCTCCTGCATGCACAAACGCCATGCCGTCACCTTCTAGCTTTTGCATAATGAAACCTTCACCACCAAAGAAGCCTACTCCAATTTTTTTCTGAAATTCAACGCCAACAGAAACACCTTTAGCAGCAGCTAAGAATGCATCTTTTTGACAGATAATTTTACCGTTTAATTGGCTTAAATCCATTGGAATAATCTTCCCTGGGTATGGTGAAGCGAAATAAACATGTTTTTTACCTGAGCCAACGTTTGTAAATGTTGTCATGAATAAGCTTTCCCCTGTTATTAGCCGTTTCCCTGCACCTAATAATTTCCCCATTAGACCACTTTGTGAGCCACCTCGTGAGCCGTCACCAAAAATAGTTTCCATATGGATCGAATCATCCATCATCATTAACGCACCTGCTTCTGCAACAACTGTTTCCTGAGGGTCAAGCTCAACTTGCACATATTGCATGTCGTCACCAAATAACTTGTAGTCAATTTCATGATTATTCATAAAGGGATTCCTCCAAAAATAAATTTAATGATATTGTATACGATTATAAGCTGCATTGGTTTCAATAGAAAATTAAATATTTTAGAAAAAAAGGGAATTAGTTAGAAAATGTCGAATATAAAAAACTAGAATGTGTATTATTTATTTTCATTTAACTAAGGGTATTGTGAATATACATAACCCTAAGAGGCTTCTAAATTAAGAAGCCATCCTCTATATAGAGGCAATGAAGTTAAGTGGAAATAAAGCCTCTGGCAGTTGTCACCGATTATTATTGAAATGCTAGTATTACAAGGTGTGGTGTATATTGAAAATTCGGAATTTTGACATATTTTATCTCCGCTCACTCCAAGATTCCTAATGAGACATTTTTTCTTTTGGTGGAGAGCAACTATTGATGTATGGAGATAAAGCCACTGGTAGCTGTCACGAAAAGTGAAACGTGCAAGCACATTCCACTGCTCGGACGCAATATCCAAAGGCAAAATGGATTCTGGTTAAATTCATAGACTTATACCTATGGAATACGACTGGTACAACAGCTGAGGCATCATAGAGTATTTCAGGGGGTGTATGTAGTGGAGATTAAAAACTATATCGGTGGTAAATGGATCACACATTCACATTTACAAAGTATAGCAGTGACGAACCCTGCAAACGGTGAGCAGCTTGCTACCATTCCACGCTCTACTTCGAATGAGGTAGGCGAGGCTGTAGCTGCTGCTAAACAAGCACAAAAGAGCTGGGCACTTATACCAGCACCAAAACGTGCAGATTATTTATATGCCATCGGTCAAAAAATGAAAGAAAAAAAAGAACATTTGGCGACCGTTTTAACAAAAGAGATGGGCAAGGTCATTGAAGAGGCTAGAGGAGAAGTCCAAGAAGGAATTGATATGGCATACTATATGGCTGGTGAAGGACGTAGATTGTTTGGTGAAACAACACCGTCTGAGCTTGCCAATAAATTTGCTATGAGTGTAAGGGCACCTATAGGCGTAGTAGCACTCATTACACCTTGGAATTTTCCTGTTGCTATCGCCACGTGGAAGTCATTTCCTGCCATTGTTGCAGGGAATACATTCATTTGGAAACCGTCTAATGAGACTCCAATGATGGCCTATGAAATGGGTAAAATTTTTGAGGAAGTAGGCTTACCTGATGGTGTTGCTAATATCGTATTTGGTACAGGACCTACAGTAGGTACAGCATTAATTGAACATCCTGACGTCAAAGTTATTTCATTTACAGGTTCTACAACAACTGGCAGTAAAGTAGCTGAACTTGGCGGGAAACATTTGAAAAAGGTTTCTTTAGAGATGGGTGGAAAAAATGCTGTTATTGTCATGAATGATGCTGATTTACAGCTAGCTACAGAGGGGATTTTATGGAGCGCATTTGGTACTGCTGGGCAAAGGTGTACAGCATGTAGTCGAGTCATTGTGCATAAAGATGTAAAAGAACAATTAGAAAAACGTCTCTTAGATGAAATGCAAAAGCTCACAATTGGGGATGGTCTAGATGAGGGAGTTAAAATCGGGCCAGTGATTAATAAAGCAGCATTGGAAAAAATTAATCACTATGTACAAATAGGTAAACAAGAGGGTGCTACATTATTAGCAGGTGGCAGGATATTAAATGAACCACCTTATGATAAGGGGTTCTATTATGAGCCAACATTGTTTACGAATGTGAAGCCTGACATGATTATTGCCCAAGAAGAAATCTTTGGTCCAGTCGTATCTCTAATTGAAGTGGCAAGTTTGGAAGAAGCAATTGAAGTAAATAATGGTGTGAAATTTGGCTTATCTAGCTCAATATTCTCACAAGATGTCAATACAATTTTCCGCGCACAACGTGATTTAGACACAGGTATTGTTTATGTAAATGCCGGCACAACAGGTGCTGAAATCCATTTGCCATTTGGAGGTACTAAAGGGACAGGAAATGGTCACCGCGATTCAGGTGTAGCAGCCCTAGATGTATACACAGAGTGGAAAAGTATTTATGTAGACTACAGCGGTAAATTACAAAGAGCACAAATCGATACAGAGTAACAGATCAACGAAAGGGGATGTTCTTGATGAAAGTTGTTGTATTAGGTGCAGGTTTAATGGGGAAAGAGGTAGCTCGTGATTTAATAAAAAACGATAAAGTGGAGCGTGTATATTTAGGTGATATCGATGTAAAAGTTGCACAGGACTTTGTAGATACGCTAGATACGAATAAGGTAGAAGTGGTAGAACTACATGCAGAACGTGACGATTCATTAATGAACGTTATTTCGAAGGGGGATGTTGCCGTCAATGCATTGTTTTATTCGTTCAATGAGCGAGTAGCAAGAGCAGCTATTGAGGCAGGTGTCCATTCCGTCGATTTAGGTGGTCATATCGGTGGCGTTACAGAGAAGATACTAGATTTACATGAGGAAGCAAAGGCAAAGGGTGTTACAATTATCCCTGATTTAGGTGTTGCTCCCGGCATGGTCAATATTCTAGCGGGCTATGGTGCTTCAAAATTAGACGAAGTAGAATCTATTAAACTATTTGTTGGTGGTATTCCAACTGAACCAAAGCCTCCGCTTCATTATACACGCGTATTTTCTTTAGATGGCGTATTCGATCATTATACTGAGCCTTCAAAAACGATTCAGAAGGGTAAGCTTGAAGAAGTTCCATCCCTATCAGGCGTTGAACCTATTTATTTTGATGATTTTGGTGTGCTTGAGGCATTTTATACATCTGGTGGTATCTCCACATTGTATAAGACATTCCCGAATGTCCGCACATTAGAATATAAAACCATCCGTTATAAAGGCCATGCTGAGAAATTTAAACTTTTAGCTGATTTAGGTTTCCTTGATTCTGCAAATAAGGTAGAAGTGGATAACCAAGAAGTACCTGTTCGTGCAGTCGTACGAGAGGCACTCAAAAAGAAACTAGAATTAGGCACAAAACCTGATGCTGTATTGTTACGTGTTATTGTGGCTGGTGAAAAAGCCCAGCAGCAGGTGACATATGAATATGAAATGGTTGTACGTAAGGATATGACAATTAATGAAACAGCTATGGCGCGTGCTACCGCAAATACAATTTCAGTTGTAGCACAGATGATTGGTGCGGGTGCTATTACAGAGCATGGTGTATTCCCGCCTGAAGCAATCGTGCCAGGTGATACGTATATTGAAGAGATGGCAAAACGCGGCGTGGTGATTAAAGAGACATCACATAAATCTGCTATGATTGTGAAATGGTAGGTGCTGACCATGAACTTTGAAATGTCCACTGAGCAAGAAATGCTACGAAAAACAGTAAGGCAGTTTGTTGATGATGAAATCATTCCCTATATTGCAAAGTGGGATGCTGAAGGTGGCTTTGATGCTAAAATTTGGTCAAGACTAGCTGAGCTTGGCTTAATGGGGGTTTGTGTTCCTGAGCAATACGGAGGTAGTGGCATGGATTATAATTCACTTGCTATCGTATGTGAGGAGCTTGAACGAGGAGATACAGCATTTCGCACAGCTGTATCTGTCCATACAGGTTTAAATAGCATGACCTTAATGCAGTGGGGGACTGAAGAGCAAAAGCAGCGATACCTTGTTCCACAAGCTAAGGGTGTTCGGATTGGCGCTTTTGGTCTCACAGAGCCGGGCGCTGGATCTGATGTAGCTGCTATGTCAACAACTGCTGTTCTTGATGGAAATCATTATATCCTCAATGGGCAAAAAACGTGGATCTCCTTATGTGATATTGCAGATCACTTTATCGTATTTGCCTATACAGACAAATCGAAGAAACATCATGGGATTAGTGCGTTTATTGTAGAACGTTCCATGGCTGGCTTCACATCTAAAGCGATTAAAGGGAAATATGGTATCCGGGCTGGTAATACTGGTGAGCTCTTTTTTGAAGATTTACGCGTGCCAATCGAAAACCGACTTGGTGAAGAGGGCGAGGGCTTCAAAATTGCCATGTCTGCTTTAGATAATGGTCGATTTACAGTAGCAGCAGGTGCTGTTGGTTTAATCCAAGCTTGCATAGAGGCTAGTGTGAAATACTGTCATGAACGAGAGACGTTTGGTAAGCCTATAGGTGAGCATCAGCTTGTTGGACGAATGATTGCTAATATGGAAGCAGGCTATCAAATGAGTCGTCTCCTTGTCTATCGTGTTGGAGAATTGAAAAACAAGGGTGTTCGAAATACTCGAGAGACATCATTGGCAAAATGGCAGTCTTGTGATTTTGCCAATAAGGCTGCTGATGATGCGGTACAGATTCATGGAGCATATGGCTATTCAGACGAATATCCAGTTGCCCGTTATTTAAGAAACTCCAAAGCTCCAGTCATTTATGAAGGAACTCGAGAAATTCATACTATTATGCAGGCTGATTATGTATTGGGAAGACGACAAGATAAGCCATTAAAAAATATGTTGCCTAAATGGCCATTTGAAGAATAAACGAGAGGGAAACATTTCCCTCTCGCTTTTTGTAGTGGTTTAACTTACTTAGAAAATTTCAGAAAAATGTAACTTTCCTCCTTTTTACTAGTCTAATTGATAAACAAGTATATGAAAGAGAGGGAACATAATGAAAAGTAAATGGCTCGCAATTATGCTGATTATTGTTCTAGCTATCGTGCCTGGCATTTTTACATGGATAGTGAATACAGATGTGACGGCAAAGGCCGCTAGTGCAAGTATGGCAACACAAAACTGGCAAGCATCTTTTTCGGTTGCTTTAAAGAAAAACAAAATTACTGAAGAATATGTCTATATCACTACGGAAAAAGGACGCAAAGTACCTGCAACAATTGAATTGTTGGAAGATCAGAAAACGGTAGTGGTGAAAAAGTTAGCACCAGGTAGTTATCAGTTGCATGTGAAAAAGGAAGCCTTTGCACAAGGCGGACTGAATGTAGCTTCACAAACAATCCCATTTACAATTATCGAGACTTTAACAGCCGTCAAATCTGAGAAAGAGTTACAGCGGTATTTTAAAAAGTTGTTAACAACTCAAAGAGTAGAAATTAGAGAAGAAGAGAGCGCCCAAAATGCAACAAGTGAAGATAAGGCAACTGCTAATAATGAGTCTACTACCAATAATCAAGTAGAAGGGGTAGAAGAGGGAGACATTGTAGTTGTAAAAGATGGCTTTATTTACACTGCAAAAGATCAGAGCATTACTGTTGTGAATGCTAAAGATCCTAAGAATTTAAAGATGGCTACAAGTATTAAATTAAAAGAGTCCCAATACATTTCTAAGCTTGCGCTATATGACAATCTATTAATTGCCATCGGGGATCAATATATTGAAAAAGCAGGCACTGCTATGGTAACAGCCTCATTTTATGATATTTCAAATCCGAGCAATCCAACGCATGTACGTGATGTGGGGCAAGAGGGCTTCTTACAGGATATTCGAATAACAAAGGACACATTATATTTAATTGGTAATATGTATCCAAATTATTGGATGCTACAAGAAAATAATAAAACGGATTTAAAGCCTAAAACGTTTGATAGTATGGCAGGATCAGAATACAAAAGTCTACCTTTAGAAAAAATCTCGATTTTACCAAATACGATGGATGGTACCTATAGTTTAATTACAGCTGTCGATTTAAAAAATGGAGCTAAGACAACGGCCAATACCAAAGGGTACTTAGGCGGAAGCAGTGGTCTTTATATGTCAGAGAATGCTCTGTATTTAACGACACCAATGTATGAAAGTAATATTGATGTTTCATCAGAAAAGCGCATCATGGATATGATTTGGTTACCGAGGTCAGCTGACACTCAAATTTTCAAGTGGAAAGTAGATGGAACGACTTTGAACTTTGTTGGAAGTACTGAAGTAAAGGGAACTGTGCTAAATCAGTATTCAATGGATGAATATAAGGGGAACTTCCGAATCTTTACAACAGAAGGTAATACGTGGAATGAAAAAAGTACTTCTTATAACCATCTCTTTATTTTGGATGAACATTTAAAAACGCTTGGTTCAGTAAAAGATATGGCGCCTGGAGAAAAGATATATTCAGCTAGATTTATGGGAGAAAAAGCATATGTGGTGACATTTAAACAAGTGGATCCACTGTTTGTCATTGATGTAGCGAATCCGAAAAAGCCTGCTGTACTAGGTGAATTGAAGATTCCTGGCTTTAGTAATTACCTCCATCCATTAGATGATACGCATTTAATTGGTATTGGTTATGATACGGAGCAACGCTATGATTCGTATACGAAACGTAATTTTACTGTGACAACCAATATGAAGATGTCCCTATTTGATGTATCAGACTTCCGAAATCCGAAAGAGCAATCGACCGTAAAAATCGGTGGGAAAGGTTCTTCCTCTGAAGTGCAATACAATCCTAAAGCGCTATTCCGCAATAAGGAATTCAACTATTTTGGCTTCCCTGTAGTACTGTATGAGGCAGGTAAGGGAGATGAAGTTGTCTATCAAGGTCAAGGTGCTCAAATTTATGAGATTACTGCTGAGAAAGGGATTGTATTGAAAGGAAATATAATCAATCGAAAGAATGGTGAGTCATATGAAAATTGGGAGCAGGTTGTACAACGTGTTGTCTATATAGATAATACGCTGTATACAATAGCGCGTAACGAGATAAAAAGCTATCAGTTAAATGACTTCAAGCCTTTAGATACATTAACAATAAAATAATAAGAAAAACAAAACAGTCAATTGAAAGGTATCAAGTAGCCTACTCTTTATGAAGAGGTGTTGTCACCCATCACTTCTCCGCATTGAAAATAAGAGTTTACTCTAAGTATACAGAAAAAGGGCTATTTGATCGCTAAACTACTATGAAAAAGTAAGACCTATGCAGAATGGTTGATTGGAGAGGAGACAGCGTCACTCCTAGGGGATTGAGCGGCTCAGCGGACGCCCCCTAGAAAGGAAGCTGGATCAACCTCTCACCTTGCAAAGTTGCTTTTTCTGCCGTTGACATCATCTTTTTTCAACAAAAAGGAAAGTCCAATGAAATTCATTGGACTTTTCTTTGTTAATTACTATTGTCGATATGGCAGTATCTCGGATACAGTCACAAATTCATAACCCTGCTCTTGTAAATAGGCAAGAACAGCGTCAAGTCCGTCAGCAGTGGATTGATGAATATCATGCATTAAAACAATGGCATTATTGTGTAAATTATTTTTTACATGTGGTAAAAGCTGCTGTGCATTGCGGTGTTTCCAATCTAATGTATCAATCGTCCATAACACAACAGGAATAGGAATTTCAGCGTTAATTGTGTCATTAGTTGCGCCGTATGGCGGTCTAAAAACGGTGGCACCTTGATTGATTGCCTTCTCTATTTCAGTGGCAGTAGTGTTATACTCTTTCATCACTTGCTCTTGCGGAAGCTTTGTTAAGACAGGGTGGTTCCACGAATGGTTTCCAATTTCATGACCGCGTGCAAGAACATCTTTTACGATGTCAGGGTAATATTGTACACGACTACCGAGCATGAAGAAAGTAGCCTTTGCGTGATACTTATCGAGAATATTTAAAATTTGCTCTGTCACTTTTGGATGTGGACCATCATCAAACGTTAAAGCAATACGTTTTTTATTTGGATCACCGGTTGGTGGTGGATTGATTGGTTTTACATTTTCCATTGCGATTTGAAACTCGGAGGCTAACAATGGATTAATAAGTGAAAGGGGTAGCTTCACTATTGGGGTACCTGCTGCTCCACTAGCAATCTCATATTCATCGAAATAGATTTGTAATGAATCGTCAACAATAGCAAAGCGACTGAAGTTAGACCATTTTGGTTCCGTAGCTTTTAATAATTCATCGTTGAAAAGCTCATCCTTTAATTGGAGGTTTTTTTGCAAATCTTTTCGGACGTTTACAGCTAACGTAGATAGATTATTCTCATCATTTTGTAAGAGTGTTTGGATCGTAATTTGTTCGCCAGTTTCGTTGTTAATAAAGAATGTTTTTGTTGAGACTTCGTGATTGGCACCACCTAGATATAGCATTTTTGTTAACACAAAGGAATAGTAATGCTCTCGGTATGGAAAAGTTTCAAGACTAATATTTAATTCACCCATTGCTTCTTTATCTTTATTTTTTTTCATCGATGTTAGATAGTTTTCTTTTGAATCCGATATGTATTGTAATACGGCATCATTAAGAACCTCGTTATCTGTTTGTGGGTAATGAATAGCAAATGGTGTTCGTTTGTCATTTGAAACGTCTGTAACAATACGTATGCCAGGAAACGCAGAACTTTCAGTCGATAAATGACTATTTACCGATTCTGTCTCGGATTCTTTTGAAGCACTAATCTTTTGAAACTTAAATTCATCCTTTGAAAGGATAATAAAAAGTATAACGGTCGTTAAGGTCACAATAAGGCTAAGTAATAAGAAATCAATTATTGGACCGCGTCTTTTTCTGCGTTCCTGCATGGTTTTGGATACGCTCCCCTCTTTTTTATTTTCTATACAATCAGACGTGTCAGTCATTAAAAAAGTTATACAAATCTATAATCTTTTTATGTTATTTTATGGAAAATTATTAACATCACTTTTCTTCTATAATTAGTGAATGAATTGTAGTTGTACTTCTATATAAGAGGTTGTAAAATACCTACTAAAATAGAAAAAATGCTCAATATTAGTTGAAAATAAATTGAACGATAATAACCCATTGCTTATGAAAAAATTTTCAGTTGAGTTTTTATTGGCAGTTCGTTAATATTGGCAAGGAACCTTTTGAAGGAGGCAGATAGCTGCAATGGTCTTACAAGATGTGGATAATGAACTTACGATTGACTGTTTGTTGCTTGCGGGACGTATTATGATCGAAAGTGGTGCAGAAACATATCGCGTAGAGGATACGATGCTGCGCATGGCACATTCTCAAAATATGCCAAATGCTCAATGTTATGCCACACCAACTGGCATCATTTTTTCGTTAGGCAAGACACAGCCAACAAGAATTACATCAATTCCCAGCAGGGTTACAGATTTACAAAAAATAGCCTTGGTAAATTCAGTATCTCGTAGACTCACATCTCAAATCATAACACTAGAAGAAGCTTATGACGAGCTAAAGTCGATACAAAAAACAAATTATTTTTTACCAACTTATTTACAAGTTTTGGCTGCTGCACTTGCTAGTGGTTGTTTCCTTATTATGTTTAAGGGTGGATGGTCTGATTTTCCTATCGCCTTTTTAGCAGGTGGGCTAGGTTTCCTAGTACTTGTAATAATCAATCATTTAACAAGGGTAAAGTTTTTTTCTGAATTTACAGCATCACTCGTCCTCGGCTTTGTTGCCTTCTTTGCAGTAAAGTATGGTTATGGTACTGAACTTGATAAAATTATTATTAGTTCCGTCATGCCACTCGTACCAGGTATTTTGATTACAAATGCAGTTCGTGATTTAATGGCAGGTCATTTTATGTCAGGGATGGCAAAGGGAGCAGAGGCCTTTTTAACAGCCTTTGCTATTGGTGCAGCAATCGCCGTCACACTAGGATTTTAGGAGGCGGACAATATGCAGATGATGGACATTATTATACAATTAATAGTTAGTTTTTTTGCAACGGCTGGGATTGCCATTATTTTTAATGTTCCTAGAAAAACACTACTTCATTGCGGACTCGTTGGGGTAATTGGCTGGATTATATACTATGTTCTAACAGAGCAAGGTATGGATGTTGTCAAAGCTTCTTTCTTTGGCTCATTTGTCATTGCAATTGTTGCTCATTTATATGCCCGACGTTTTAAAATACCCATGATTATTTTCATTGTTGGTGGAATTATACCGTTAGTGCCAGGGGGCATGGCCTATAATGCAATGAGAAATGTGGTAGAAGATGATTACTTACAAGGCTTGCAATATGGCTTGAAGGCATTTTTAATTACAGGTGCCATTGTTATTGGACTAGTTTTTGCAGAAGTAATTATTCAACTCATCTTCCGCTCAGTGCGTTCAAGTAAAGTAAAATTACAAAAGGTTTATAAAAAATAGAAGGAGGCTGCGTGCACAATAAACGCAGCCTCCTTATTTATTTATTTATTGTTTTTTAGTCAGTACTAGTTCAATTTCTTCTGGTGTCACGGGTTTGCTAATATAATAGCCCTGAATGGCATCGCAGCCGTAAGTGATTAATAGATCTGCTTGTTCAGCTGTTTCTACACCTTCAGCAACAACTTTCAATTCCATGGATTTACCTAGCTGTACCATACCATGCATAAGCTTTTGGCTCTTTTCGGATTTCAAGAGTGAATTTGTAAAGGTTTGATCGATTTTTAAAGTACTTATTGGTAAAATTTGCATATATCTAAATGAACCGTAGCCAGTACCGAAATCATCTAATACAAAAGCGATACCTTCGTTTTCAAGCTTACGCATTTGCTGTGCGATAGAAGATGCAGCTTCAGCTTCTAAAGCAAATTTTTCAGTAATCTCTATTTGTAATAGATTTGCTGGACAACCTGTTTTTGTAATCATTTCAAGTATGGATTTTGCCATATTCTTATCACGGAATTCACGTACAGAAGAGTTAATAGATACTTTTAAATCATAGCCAGCCTTTTTCCAAAGTAAGGCTTGTTCACAAGCCTTTTCCAGCATGAAGGACCCAATATTGTTAATCAGACCTGTTTCTTCCGCGATAGGAATTAACTCATCAGGCGTTACAACACCTATTACCTCATCTTCCCAACGTACAAGTGCTTCAACAGCAGTAACTTTCCCGGAATACACATCAATTTGTGGCTGATAGAGTACCTTCAAGTTTTTTTGGTCAAGTGCTTGGAGTAAGCGCTTTTCAATTAATGCTTTACGATTTAAAGCTTTATGTGTTGCTGTTGATAATGAAACAATTTTGTCTCCACCAGCCTCACGTACTGTGGAAATAGTAGCAATGGATGCCTTCATAAGCTGAGAGAATGTTGATTGATCTTCAGGATATCTAGTTATGCCACCACTAATAGAAATTGGTACAGCAATATTGCCGCTATAAATCGGATGTTGTTGTAAGTAAGATAAGAAGCCTTGAATAAACCATTCACTTAAAGGCGTGATGACAACAAAATCATTTTCATTTATACGAGCCATCGTGCTATCTTGGAAATACATTTTTATACGATTTGTAAATTCAACAATTAGGCTTTGATCAATTTGTTGATCATGTAATTCTTTAAGTGTATAAAATTTATCAATACTTAGATAAACAAATGAAAAGTGTCTTTCATCGTCAATCATATTGGTAATTACTTTTTCAAGTCGATGTGCATTCATCAAACCAGTTTCTGTATCGATGTAAGCAATTTTTTCAAGTTGGTGTTGAATTGTTTTTGACTTTGTAACATCTTTTTCAATTAGGATAAACTGTTGTTCATTTGTTTCAAGATTAACGAGGGGAATAGCCGTTAGTAGTACCCAATAGGATTGCCCCGTTTTTGTAATTTTTTCAACTTCTCCCTGCCATGTATGACCGTTATTTAAATTACGCCAGATTGTATGTGTTATTTTTTCACTCGCTTCATTATCAGGGAACAGTTGCCAAAAGGTTTTGCCGATAACACGCTTTGGTGTCCATTGGCTTGTTTTTAAAAATTCATTATTACATTCTAAGATAAATCCATCGTGATCGAGTGTAACAGTCATGAAGGTCGCATCTAAACCTTGCTTAAGATTTACAAAGGTATTGCAATGAGAGATAGCTTGCGTCATTAATTCTGGTAGCATAAAAATCAATAGAATAAAACGTTCTCCCTCATTTGTAAAAGGTTTAGCAAGCAGAGCTGTTGTTATTTCTACATTTGAAGCTGTGTGTACTTGAATTTTTTCTAGATACGTACTGTCCTCTTTTTGTAAAATAGATTGAAGTGTTTCGACAGGAAGCTGACGCAGTAGATTTTCGTGTATAGATGGAGTAGTATTTCCTTTAATATCATTAGCTGATAAGCCAATCAGATGTTCAGCACTCTTTCCCCAAACCGTCGCTTGTCCATCTTGATTAATGATAATTGCAGGAAAAGGAAGTGAATTTAAATAATGTTCATCAATCGTAAATGATTTATGCATATGACTCATGATTATTCGATCTCCTTGGGTAATCAATATATACTAATATTATAGATAATAATCGGGAATTAGTCATTATGAATATATTTGTAAATATTTGATAGTGAAAAATAATAGGACTTTTCTAGTGAAGTTCAAGAAATGATTTGAAGAAAAGTAACAATTTTTAGTACGTATATAGGAAGCAGGATTGGTATGGAACGTTTAAAAGGAATAATATTTATCGTCTCAGGTGCTATGTTATGGGGAGCAACTGGCCCTTTAATGGAGTGGTTGCTAAATCATACACCTTTGACTGTATCCTTTATGTTAACAATCCGTTTATCGGTTGCAGGTATATTACTACTTACATATTTATTGTTAACAGGAAAAAATATTTTTGGAATATGGCAGCACAAGCTATGGGGGAGGCAACTCATCGTTTTTGGTATTGCAGGTATGCTGGGTGTACAATTTGCCTTTGTTGCTGCAATTAATGAAAGTAACGCTGTGTTGGCTACCTTGCTTCAGTTTTTAGCGCCAATATTTGTTGTCGCATATGTCTCTCTTAGTTTAAAGAAGTGGCCACCAAAATATCAAGTATTAGGTATTATTGGTACCCTTATAGGGTTATTTCTATTACTAACGAATGCATCATTTGATAGTTTGCTTATTAGTCCAAAAGCCTTGATGTGGGGTATAGCAGTAGGCTTAACATTTGCATTTTACACCTTGTATCCTGCACGCTTAATGAAGGAGTGGAGTGTGCTTTTAGTAGTTGGCTGGGGGATGCTGGTGGGTGGCTTCACTTTAGGCTTAGTAAGCCGTGTTTGGCAGTCCACTCAATGGGGTGTTCTAGTAGACTTAAAAATTTTAATGTTATTAGTTGCTTTAATATTTTTTGGAACAGTAGCTTTTATATTGTTTTTAAGTAGTATGAAATACATTTCGGCAGTTGAAACGAGCATTCTTTCCAGTATTGAACCATTAACAGCAATGGTTATTTCAGTTATTATTTTCGGTACCTCTTTAGGTTTCTGGCAATTAATAGGAGTATTCGTTATGCTTGTTTGTGTAACTTGGCTTTCAATAGCAGGAGAAAAAGCATAAATATACTATAGTGTTAATAGTTTTTGACTACCTGGAAATTTTATCTACCAACAAGGGGGAAAGAATATGAAAGAAGTTTTTTCCTATGTAAAGCCATATAAATGGACAGCTATTTTTGCTTTATGTTTAATGCTTTTAGAATTATTTGTGGAGCTAGTGCAGCCACTCATCATGGCCAAAATAATCGATGAAGGAGTAAGGGCTCAAAATCAAGGAATGGTTTTGCAATGGGGGGCTGTTTTACTTGCGCTATCTTTTGTTGCCTTTCTGGCGGGCATTATCAATTCTTATTTTTCTTCCCATACAGCTCAAAGCTTTTCGTATGATCTTCGAAATGCCATGTTTGATAGGATTCAATCCTTTACGCTAGCAACCTATCAAAAATTCTCCACAGCATCGCTTATTACGCGATTAACAAATGATGTCACACAAGTACAAACAGTGCTGTTTATGAGCTTACGTATTATGCTTCGAGCGCCACTTGCTGTTATAGGAAGTATTATTATGGCTTTTGTCGTAAATCCGAAATTGGCTTTATTTTTGGTTATCGGTGCACCGATCATTTTTATTTTTCTTATTTTTATGGTGGCAAAAGGTGTGACTTATTTTGGACGTGTACAAAAGAGGGTTGATCGTTTAAACAGGGTTTTACAGGAGAATTTACAGGCAATACGGTTAGTGAAGGCTTACTTAAGAGGAGCTTATGAGGCTACACGCTTTGATGAAGTTGCATCGCGGTTAAAAGTTGATACTGTGAAGGCTTTACGCATAATGGAATATATTATGCCGGTTCTTTTGTTAATTATGAATATGAGCCTGCTTGCAGTTTTATGGTTTGGTACAAAACAAATTGCGACAGGAACAACACCGCTTGGAGATATTGTGGCTATTGTGAATTATGCAATGCGTATGACAGGCTCATTTTCAATGTTCGCGTTTATTATTATCTTCTACGCACGTGCCAAGGCATCTGCAGAACGTATGGCAGAAATCCTTTCGATTGAAAATGAGGTTGAAGATACGTCCCTTATAGAAGAAGTAGGCCATGCAACACAATATGGAGAATTAACGTTTGACCATGTTAGTTTTACTTATCCAGGAGGAGATGTTCCTGTTTTGTCAGATGTGAGCTTTCAAGTTAAATCTGGTGAGAAGCTTGCGATTATGGGGGCTACTGGTGCGGGAAAATCAACATTATTACAGCTCATTCCTCGTTTCTATGAAGTAACGCAAGGCAGAATACTTGTCGAGGGCCAGGATGTTCAACATTGGGATTTACAAGAGTTACGGGAAATAATTGGCTATGTCCCTCAGCAGTCATTGTTATTTACAGGAAGTATTGCAGATAATGTGCGTTGGGGAGATACACAGGCCGAAATGGATGCTGTACTACAGGCTACAATGCAGGCACAAATACATGCATCTGTTGAAGATTTTCCAAATGGTTATGATACCAAGGTTGGGCAAAAAGGTGTTAATTTATCGGGAGGGCAAAAACAGAGATTATCCATAGCTAGAGCTCTTTTGAGAAAAGGACATATTTTAATGCTTGATGATAGCACTAGTGCCTTAGATGTTAAAACAGAACAGTCTTTGTGGGAGGCATTGAGTGAAGAAAAGGCGACGATGCTTGTTGTGACGCAAAAAATACGTACAGCAAAAGGTGCGGATCGCATTTTACTGATTGATGCTGGAAAAGTTGTTGCTTATGGCACACATGAAGAGCTTTTACAGACTTCCTCGCTTTATAAAAAAATAGCTATCTCACAACAGGAGGTGGAGGAATAATGGGATTTTTCCAGAAACCTTTTGGTTATGAACCGATTTTGACAAAAGATGATCTGAAACAGGCTGTGAAGAAAAAGAAGGGGCCACGTGCAGCTGATTGGAGAAGTACATTGCTGCGGTTATGGAAAATTGTCGATGAACAACGTGCACTTCTCATTGTGGTGCTTTTATTAGTGATGATTAGCTCCATATTAGCTTTACTTGGCCCTTATCTAATTGGTCAAATGATTGATCACTATGTTATGCATGGCGAGCTTTTAGGGTTAGGTAAGGGGATTGGCGTATTAATTGCTATTTATGTTTTATTAGCCGTTTCACTTTTCCTACAAAACTATTGGATGATTGGCATCGCCCAGCAAACGATCTATAGATTAAGAACAAGTGTATTCGCTCATTTTCAACGACTGCCAGTGGCATTCTTTGATCGTCGTCAGCATGGTGAATTGATGAGTAGAATGACGAATGATATTGAAGCGGTCAGCTCAACATTGAACAGTTCTTTTATCCAGGTATTTTCAAGTGTACTTACGCTTGGAGGGACCGTCATTATTATGCTCAGTTTAAGCCCATTGTTGACAGTTTTGACGATGATTATTATTCCACTGATGTTTTGGGCGATGCGATGGATTACACGTCGTACAGCACCACTGTTTAAAGAACAGCAGGTAGCTATTGGTGCCTTAAACGGAATGATAGAAGAAACAATTTCAGGACAGCGGATTGTGAAGGCATTTTCACAAGAGGAGCGAATGAAAGCGGAGTTTCGTGAAAAAAGTTTGCGCTTAAAAAGGACTGGTTTTTGGGCACAGACTTACTCAGGTTATATTCCTAAGGTTATGAACTTCTTAAATAATATGAGCTTTACCATTGTCGCAGGTGTAGGAGGAGTTCTCGCATTATATGGACATGTAACGATAGGAGTAATTGTGATATTCACTGAATATGCACGACAGTTTACACGTCCTTTAAATGACTTAGCAAACCAGTTTAATACGGTATTGTCAGCTATTGCTGGTGCAGAACGTGTATTTGCCTTGCTCGATGAACAACCAGAGGCAGAAAACGTGTCAGCACAAAAGCATCAGCTATTGGGACATGTAGCGTTTAAGCAGGTGTTCTTTAAATATGTACAAGAAGAAGAAGGGTACACACTAAAAAATGTAGACTTTAAAGTGGAACCTGGTCAAACGGTAGCCCTCGTTGGTGCAACTGGTGCTGGGAAAACGACAATCCTTCAACTTATTGCAAGATTTTATGAGGTCTCAAAGGGAGAGGTATTATTTGATGGTATAAATGTACAGCAAATTGATCGACAATCCCTTCGTTCACAGATGGCCTTTGTCTTACAGGATCCATTTTTGTTTGAGGCTTCTGTTCGCGAGAATATCCGATATGGTCGACTGGATGCGACTGATGCTGAGATTGAGGAAGCGGCCAAGCGGGCTAATGCACATGATTTCATTATGAAACTCAAGGATGGGTATGATACCATTCTTGCTGCGGATGGGCGCGAGATTTCACAGGGTCAAAAGCAATTACTATCTATAGCAAGGGCACTTATTGCTGATCCGAAAATTTTACTATTGGATGAAGCCACAAGCAGTATTGATACTGTGACAGAACTAGCGATACAAGAGGCTCTTGATACGTTAATGCAAGGGCGCACCAGCTTTGTGATTGCACATCGTTTAAATACTGTGCATAATGCCGATATGGTCTTAGTTATGCATAAAGGGGAATTAGTTGAGGCTGGACCACAGCAAAAACTAATCGAATCAGGTGGTCTTTATGCACAAATGTTACATTCATCCTCACACCATCTTGAGGAATAGATGGGAAAAGAGCAATTTCATTTGAAATTGCTCTTTTTTATTGAATTAAAAATGTTATTAATTTGAATAAATAGTATAATTATTATAAAACATTATTAAAACAGAAAGTAGTATATAGTTTAAAAGTAGCAGGTTGTAAAAGGATGAATATCTCTATTTTCGCAGAATTAGTATAATATTTTATAGCTATTATTTCTAGTAAATTTCAGTCACTTTTCTAAATTTTTATAGTAAAAATCCTTTTATTTTCCCATTATATGGAGTAAAATTCTGATTAATAGAGGGGATAAATATATTTTGTTGCCAGCTTATTTTCATTCTTGCTACAATAGGGCAATAGTCTGTTACAGGAACGGAGTAAATGATGAATATTTCAGTGATGACAGTGTCTTTTCCATTAGATGGAGAAACATTGAAAGAAGTAAAGTTTTTATGTGAAGAAGCAACAGTGCAAGATTATCGAGTATATGAAACCATTATGAATGTACCAATGGCTAGCTCTTTCGAGACTAAGGGCTTTATGGTACTAGCGTATGAGGATGATAAGGATTTATTAGTTGGTGCTGCTAGTGCAATTGACTTAATGGGGCTTCATACATATGAGTGGTCATTAGTGGTGACACCTGCATATCGACAAAAGGGTATTGGAACAGCGTTAGTTGAAGGTATACAAGTTGGGCTAGAAGAGAGAGGGGCAGAGGGGCAATTAGCTGTAATAATTGATGGCTCACCTTATGGGCACACATTTATTGAAAACAAAGGTTTTACCTACAGTTTTTCCGAAGCTACTCTAGAAACAAAAGCAGAGGCCGTTACATTACAAAAAGATATTAATATTCAACCCTATAATGGTGAACAAGCTGAACTGATTACTATTTATAGTGAAGCATTTGGAGATTTACCAGAAGAATCAGAAGAGCTTATTGCCTTTAATACATCAAAAAATGGACGAAAGCTTTGGATTGCTTATCGGGATGGCGCAGTTGTTGGAACAGTGACAACGGCTAAGGAAAATGAAATTCAGTGGGTAACAGCACTTGCTGTACATCCGAATTGTGAAGGACAAGGTATTGGGACAGCACTTCTTTCCTTCTCAAAGGATTATGCGAGTAAGGTTGGTGCAGCATTCGTCATGCTAGATGTAGAAGTAGACAATAAAAAAGCACTTTCTGTCTATGAAAAAGCGGGCTTTATGAAAGCGCAGCAAATTGATTATTATGTAAAACAATAGAAAAAAAGGGCTATGAGTGATTAAAATGTACCCTTTGTAAAGGACATTTTGAAAAAGGTTAGGCAACTTCTTGAAGCTGCTGTCTGTATTTTGCAGGCGGCAGCTTTTTTAAATTCCATTGCCCTCGATAATGATTGTAGTAAATCATATAACTCTTAATTTCTTTCTTTACTTCTTCTAACGTTTCACATGCTCTAATAGTTGTTTCATCTTTAAAATGCCCAAAGAACGATTCTTGTGGCGCATTATCCCAACAGTTTCCTCGACGTGACATGGACTGTCCTAAGCCAATTTTCTTCACTAAGGCTCGGAATTTTGGATTCGTATAGTGGAAACCTTGATCCGAATGGATAAAGGCATCCTCCCTTAAATGCCGATGTTTCTTTAATTTATGTAACGTATTGAGCGCAATTTCTATACCCAATGTAGAGGATACTTCATACGCTAAAATTTCATTTGTTTCGGCGTCTTTTATCGTTGATAAATAAGCACGTTTACCGCCTCCATATGTTAAATATGTGATGTCGGTTAGTAATACTTTTCCTGCCACACCTTGCTTGAAGTTGCGCTGTAAATTGTTAGGGCATATACGGTGTTCCTTCGTTGCTTTTGCCATACGACGCGCTGGATTGGCTTTTCGAATGGGACAGATAATATTAAACTTTTTCATAATGCGACGGATACGCTTAAGGTTGTACGTAATTTCATATTGGTTTTCTAGTGTCATTTTTATTTGACGTGCGCCTTTCTTTCGTCCTCGGAAATGAAAGGCCTTTAAAATGACTTCTTTCACCACTTCATCTTCTTCATTCTGTTTTTGACGAGTTAAGACAGCTTCTTCTCTAAAATAGCGATAGTAGCCTGAGCGTGAAACCTTTGCCATTTCACAAAGATATCGTACCATCCGTTTTAATTGATATTTTTCAATAATTTGATGGATTAACTCAAATTTTTGTGTAGTACTTATTTTGATTGCTTCCTTATCAGCTGCCTTTCGAGTTGATCTAGCTTTTTTAAAAATTCGTTTTCTGCTTCTAACAATTTCATCTTCGCCTCTAAGCGGGCGTATTTTTCTTCTATACTTAATTCGCGTTCTAAAGGGCGACCTGAAGCATGTTTTCTGGCATCTTCTAAGCCTGTAAGCCCATGCTCTTTATAAGCTGTACGCCAACGATTCGAAGCTCTCCGAATACGAGCTGGACCAAGGGCTTCAATGTCAAAACCCGCCTCAAAAAAGATTTCACTTGGATATTTTCCTTTATCGTATTCATCAATAAAAAATTCTTTAAATTCATCTGTATAAGTAATGGCTTTCGCGCTTACTGTTTTGACGTATGGATTTAATTTTAATTGTGCCTGTTGTTGTTCCGAAAAAAATTTTTTAGTCATACAATCTACCACCGCTCGTTTTTTCTTCATTATAAATAAAAATACCCTATAAGATGACCTTTTTGAAAGTGTCTATCTTATAGGGTACATTTTAGATATTTAATATCAACTCATTGCCCTTTTTTATCATAATCACCTACTATCTTCATATAATATTAATAAGCTTTAAGAAAGGAGCCGTGATCATGCGCATGCCAGCATTGCCAAAGAAAAAGTCTCCTCCGAAGGAAGCCCCTAGCTCATGGTGGAAAGTTGTGAAAGCTTATTTATCCAAAGGGAAGTTTTATAAATTACCACCAAGAAATTAATGATGCAAAGAAAAAAGTCGCCCATTAGCGACTTTTTAATTTTCTAATAAGAACGAACTTTTAGATGGACCGATTAAGTATAGCTCATGCATGGCTCGTGTAAGAGCTACATAAAGTAGCTTTCGGTCAATTGGCGTATCGTAAAAGGGTGTATCATAGGCAGCTACAATGACGGCATCGAATTCAAGTCCCTTAGCTAGGTGACTTGGCACAACAAGTAACATTTCTTGATTAATGGATTCATTTTCCGTTAGTAGTTGTGAAGCAATCTCATTGTCTTTTAATGTCTGTTGTATAGTAATGGCTTCTGCAGTAGTTTTGCAAATTAAAGCAATGGATCGATGGCCATTTTGACGTATGGTTTCAAAGATTTCTTTAATTTTTAAAGCATCAAATTGCTCTGCTTGAATAAAACTTGGTACGCTACCGTGACGAACAACGGGTTCTACTAGAGGTAGCTGTTCATTCATTTGCGCTAGAATTTGATTCGCGACTTCCATAATTTCAATGGTTGTTCGATAGCTTTTTTGCAAAGTTCGGAAGGTTGCACGAGGAAATAAGCTTTGGACAGGCTCCCATGCTGTTAATGAGCGATAGCTATGAATACCTTGAGCTAAATCACCGACCATTGTGAACATATCCGTATCAAGACCTGCTTTTAAAGCAGCAAGCTGAAATAAACTATAATCTTGGACCTCATCGATAAAGACTACACGCATTTTCCATTCATCTGCAATGCCTTTTAAACGTGCATGTAAATAGTATAGTGCAGCTAAATCTTCGAGTACCCATTGTTCTTTACGATGTGCCTGCAAAAATTGTTGCTGTTCAAGATAATGCCATTCAGGAGCGAGTTCTGCTAATAGTTCTGCATCGGTGAGAAGGGTACGATAGAGTGTTTTAATATTATGTTTGGTAAAGCGACGCATATAAGCTGATGCCGTTGATTTAGCTTCTTTCTCAATGGCGGGAATTCGCTCATCTCGCTCATCGATGAATTTTGTGACAACACGTCGCCGTTTTTCATCATCTCGTATTCCATTTAAGGCTTTACCCAATGCTTCATCATACTTTTTATGGAGTGTAGCTAAAACAGCCTGTTTTTTTTGACGAACATGGCTTGCTAACACTTTTTTAATATGTTCAAGTCGCTTTTCGATAGGCATATATGAAAATTCATATAAAAACAGCTTCTTCAGGTGGGAGGCGCGCATGATACAGTATTTTTCAATATAGACATCTTCGAATTGTTCTGCGATCTTTTGTTCCAGCTTTTGTAAGTATCGTTCGATGACATCACGATAGTATAGGGAACCTTTCATTTCAGCAATCCAGGCAGTAGGCTGATGACTACCTCCAGCAACGAGCGACTCTAATTGCTCATTCGGATTTTGAAGCTTAAGCTTTAACTTAGTGGCAGAAAGAACATAGTCTGTAAAAGTAGTTTGGCATATTTTATCGACGCCAAGCTCTGGTAAAACATCGCCTATATAATCAATAAATAACTTATTCGGTGCTAAAATCATGAGCTGCTCAGGATTAAAATGTTCACCCATTGTGTAAAGGAAATAGGATATTCTGTGTAGAGCAATGGTCGTTTTTCCACTGCCAGCAGCACCTTGCACAATGATTGGTTGACGAAGATGTGCTCGAATAATTTCATTTTGTTCCTTTTGAATGGTTGAAACAATTTCAGTTAGACGAACATCTGCTTTTCCAGCCAATGCTTCTTGTAGGAGTTCATCATTTGTTGTTAAGTCAATATCTCGTATATCGAGTAATTCGCCATTTTCAATCTTGTATTGCCTTTTAGCAAAGAGATGCCCTTTATGAACTTCTCCACGGACATCGTACTCCATATCGCCAAGACGTCCATCATAATAAACATTAGCTACGGGTGAACGCCAGTCAACAATAATGGGCTCATGGGTTTCACGATGAAATAGAGACGTTTTCCCGATATAAAGAAACTCTTCCGGGTCACCTGTTTTTTGGAAATGGATTCTAGCGAAATAGGGCTTCTTGCGAACGGCCTCTAGACCTTCTTTTTGATTACGTGCCATTTCAAAGAATCTGGCATTTGTTAAGATATTTAAATAACTTAAACTTGAATCTAAGTAATCAAGATCGGCCATAGATTTGCGGATATTTTCTTGAGCAGATTGTAAATCTCGTTGTGATTCATCTAATATTTGTTGCATATAGCCTTGGGTATACGCTAACCGTTCTACTTCAGCCTGAAAATCAGGATGTTGTACAGTCATTTTTTAGCACCTCCTAGGTACTTACAATTTCAAAGTAGATTATCATACTACTATATATAATATTTACCATCAAGTGAAAGCTAAAAAGTTAATTATGCTACTATTACAAGGGGATGGAAGGTTTTTCTTTAATAAAAAATAGAGGAGGTTAATGAATTTGGACATATTTGCACATAGAGGTGTTTCGATAAACTATCCAGAAAATACGATGGCAGCCTTTCAAGCAGCAGCAAAGCTCCCTATAGCAGGGGTAGAGCTAGATGTTCATTTAACTGCAGATAAAGAGGTAGTGGTGATTCATGATGAAACCATTGATCGTACCTCCAATGGCTCAGGCTATGTAAAAGATTTTACATTACAGCAATTGCGTACATTTGATTTCGGTTCGTGGTTTTCGCGGGAGTTCGGAGATGAAGTAATTCCAACGTTGGGGGAAGTGTTAGAGCTTTTTGCAGGTACCAATCATCGCATCAACATTGAACTGAAAACAGACATTATTGCATATGAAGGGATCGAAGCGCTCGTGCTCAAAGAAGTAGCAGCACAGCAAATGACAGAGCGGGTGATCATTTCCTCTTTCAATCATGAATCATTGCAAACAGTATCAAAAATAGCGCCTTATATAGAAAGTGCAGCATTGTTTGCAGAGGTGTTGGTGGATTTTCCTACTTACATTGCTCTTATTCCAGCTAAGGCGTTACATGTAAGTTTGCCAACTTCCTTTCGTAAATCAGTTAAGCTAGCCCTCACTGAAGGTGCAACTGTACGTGTATATACCGTAAATGAGCAACGTGATGCTCGAAGCTTACAGCAACTAGGTGTACAGGCGATATTTACAGATGATCCAGAAAAAATATTACGAGCCCTTAGTTAGAGCAAATTAGTGACAGGTAGGAGACAAAAAGCTTCCGTGGAATCATTTGCATTTTCAAAATACCCACGGAAAGCAACGTCTTCTAGAGGATTTGTGCTACCATTTTGCACGATGTTCCTCAATACATCCTAGCATTTGTTGAATAACAAGTGTTTCGCCATTGTCGAGTAAAATGGAACCGTCGTAATAGCCAAATAGTTGATGTACCTCTGATTTAACTAGTTTGGCATTCGTTAGAGCAGTACGCTCAAAAAAAGGTGAAAAGGTTAAGGAAACCTGATTGGAAAATTTTGTGTCCACTTTCCAACGCTGCATATAATCTTCAGAATCATATTGAAATAATAAATCCTCATGTATTTTTGTCATTTTACCATCTACAAAAACAGCATTTTCAGTCATGCCGGTGCCATCTGTCCACTTACCTCCTAAATTAAGTCCAATCCGTCGTCCACGTACTCGTTGAGAGGCCATTCCCCAATTCCATAATGCCTCACGTGGCCATACACCTCGTCCAAAATCTAACACAGCAAAATTCTCCTCAGCTGAGAAATTAAAACGTCGAGTACCAATTGTGACAACACCTGAGGTTGGCAGTATGTGATGCTTACCTGTAAACTGAAATGTTTTACGATTCCAAGGAATAACGACATTTAATGTTTCATCCGTTGGTGGGTGCTGAATGATAAGCTTTGCTCGTAAAACATCTCCATCAAAGTTTGGTATGGAAACAGATAGATGCGTCTCATTTTGTATATATACTAAATCAATCATCATTTCGCTATTTTTAAATGAAACAGATTCTAAAACCTGTGTAGGCATTTTTAATTTACCACCGAAGGGAATTGTGATCGTTTTTTCGAAATAGCGCTGTGTTTCATATTCAAGAAAATAAACGAAGCAGACTGCTGCGTAATCTAGATGACTGATTGTAGCTGAAAACAAGATTTCATCACCGTAGACACACCAATAGTTCCATTTCTTTTTGCGCATGAGATGGCCGCTTAAATTGCTGTTAATAAGTGGCTTGCGTGCAAATCCGATGGCTGCTGGATTTAAATTACCTTTTTTATCGCATAAAAGAGTTGGCTGTAAAATCTCTTTCTCAGCATGCTGCTTCACATTCAACATCCCTTCTGGTCATAAAATAAAATTGACATATCTTTAATCCTTATTGTAGCAAAAATGTTCTTGAAATTGGAAAGGAACATGCTGAATATAATGGATTTCAATAAGAATTATGAGGAAGGACCTAACTAATAGAAATACTTGAATAGACATATGATGGCATGAGGAGGGGATGTATGGCAAAAATGTATAATAGGCAGGCTGCAGTTCAATATGCTAATTTGTGGTGGAACAGACGTAATCCAGCTTTTCCAAACTTTGATGTAGATTGCACGAACTATATATCTCAGTGTTTACTTGCAGGGGGGGCACCAATGCGAGGTGCACCAAATAGAGATAAAGGCTGGTGGATTCAGCAAGGAAATTGGAGCTTTAGCTGGTCTGTTGCCCATTCATTACGATGGTATTTAGAAGGGTCTACGACTGGATTGAAGGGTAGACGTGTACAATATGCAGAAGAACTAGAGCTTGGAGATGTCATTTTTTATGATTTTCAAGGGAATGGAAGAATTGACCACTCTGTTATTGTTACAAGTATTCAAAATGGTATTCCATATGTGAATGCCCATACCTCAGATAGTATTAATCGACCTTATTTTTATGAGGATTCCACTGCCTATACGCCAAGCATGACCTACTTTTTCTATCATATAGATGACAGCTTTGCTTAAGGACAGGTAGTTTTAAAGCATACAAATTTATGATAATGTGAAAGATAGAAGAGATAAACTCTAATATGTTGTCTTATGGTAGAAGGAGAATTGATATGAGCGAACAAATTTTATCTGTTAGAGATGCAATTATTCAGCGTCGTTCCATTAAAAAGTTTAATGGTCAGCCTGTGGAGCGTGAGGATTTAATGGCTATTATTGACGATGCGGTATGGGCTCCAAACCATGGTAATCGTGAGCCGTGGCGATTAGTTGTTGCCTGTGGAAAGGAATTAGCAAACCTTCATCAGCTATTACGTGACCTGACAATTCCGAAATGGCAGGAGCTTTCAAGTGAAGATTTAGCGAAGCAGATGTTGAAATTTACATTACCAGGTGGCTATGCCTTTGTGATCGTGCCAGAGGATGTGCGTCAAAAAGAACGTTTAGAAGATTATGCAGCAGCAAGTACATTTATTCAAAATATCCAATTACTTGCATGGGATAGAGGCATAGGCTCTTGCTGGAAAACGCCAGGCTTCCTAGATAATCCTAAATTCCGTGAAGCATTAAAGGTTCAGCCAGGTGAGCGTGTCATTGCTATGCTACAAGTTGGTTATTTTGATGAAGTGCCAAAAGGCAAAGAACGCAAACAAGCAGCTGATATCGTTACGATTTTTGGTGAGTAATCAAACAAAAAAATCCCTTCACTTTAAAAGTGAGGGGATTTTCTAATTACTCGATATTTATTTTTGTAATGCTGAAACCTCATATAAATAATCACTAAGAACACGTAAGCCTTTATCAAAGTTTTCTAAATGGAAGTGTTCATTTGGTGCATGGAAGTTTTCACTTGATAGACCGAAGCCCATTAACACCACAGGTAATTCTAAAATTTCATCAAACGCAGCGACGATAGGGATGGATCCACCGCCACGTGTGTATGCTGTTGGTACATTATACACTTTTTCATAGGAGCGTCCAGCAGCCTGAATAAATGGATGATCGAAAGGCGTTAGAAATGGACGGCCTTTATCGAATTCAGAAATGTTGATCTCTACACCAGCAGGTTTGTGCTTTTCAACATGTGCTTTTAAAAGTGCCACGATTTCATCGGGCTCTTGATTTGGTACAAGACGGCATGTGATTTTAGCGCCAGCTTCAGCTGGTAGCACTGTTTTGATGCCTTCCCCTGAGAAACCACCAAATACACCGTTAACCTCTAGTGTTGGGCGCGCCCAAGTTCGTTCTAAGTAAGAATAGCCTTGTTCACCGAATAATTCTTTTACGCCAACTTCCTGTTTAACAGATTCTTCATCAAAGCCAAGTGCAAGATAGGCTTCACGTTCCTCTTCAGTTAATGGCAACACTTTGTCATAGAAACCTTCAACTTGAATCGTACCATGCTCATCACGGAAAGATGCTAAAATTTCAGCCAATGCATGAATGGCATTTTGTACGCCACCACCATAAAGACCCGAGTGTAAATCGCCCTTAGCTCCACGAACATCAATTTGAATGCCTGTTAAGCCACGTAGTCCATAGCACACAGCAGGCTTACCAGGACCATAAAGCCCAGTATCGGAAATTAAAATTAAATCGGCTGCTAGTTTTTCTTTATATTGTTCAACATAGGCAGGGAGATGAGGGCTACCGATTTCTTCTTCACCTTCATAAATGAATTTAACATTGACTGGTAATGTCCCTGTTGTAGCAAACAATGCCTCGATCATTTTTAAGTGCATAAATACTTGCCCTTTATCATCACTAGCGCCACGAGCAAATAATTTATTGTCTCGAATCGTAGGATTAAAAGGCTCACTATCCCATAAATTTAAAGGATCCACAGGTTGAACATCATAATGACCATAAAATAAAATAGTTGGTTTACCTTCAGCATGTAGCCAATCTGCATAAACAACAGGGTGTCCAGCTGTTTGTGTAATAGAGATATTTTCAAGATTTAGTTTTTCGAATGCACTGGCTAGCCATTGAGCTGCATGTTGAATATCTTCTTTATGTTCTGATAAAGAACTGATACTTGGAATTCGTAAAAATTCATTCAGTTCATTTAAATGTGCCTCACGATGTTCTGTAAAATAAGCATCTATTTGCTGTAAATTAGTCATCTAGTATCCCTCTTTCCAATATTTCGATAATAGAAATAGTATAGCACAATTTGCTTTTAGGAATCTTAAATTGTCTTGAAAGATTACACATAGCACCTACAAAATAAACCACAAGAGCTAAATCGCAATTGTGGTTGAGTCTTACTTGAGTTTAAAGGGATCAGACACACCAGCCAGACGCTTCATACCATTAATGGCTAGAACTGCATGATTACATGTACTAGCTATCAGGCTATTCAAAGTCCCATTAGTGAGCAGTATAACCGCCATCAACAAGAAGGGTTGTCCCATTGACGAAGCTTGCGTCATCGCTAGCTAAGAAGAGAACGGCTTTAGCGATTTCCTCTGGTTTACCAAGACGACCTTGTGGATGAAGGGATGCTAAATATTCTTTCTTTTGAGCATCCACTTCAGCCAGTAGAGGGGTGTCGATATAGCCAGGACAAACCGCATTTACACGAATACCCTGTTTAGCGTAAGCAGTACATAGGTTTTGTGTTAATAACTTTACGCCACCTTTTGCAGATGAGTAGGCTGTAGGGTTTGGTAAGGCAACGAAGCTATGAATTGAACCAGCGTTAACAATGACGCCACCTGTTCCTTGAGCCAGGAATTGTTCAATGGCATATTTATCAGAAAGAAATACACCTGATAAATTAATATCAATTGTTCTTTTCCATTTTTCGAAAGAAAGCTCGTGTGCTGGTGCATCGTCAGCTACGCCAGCATTTGCATACATAATATCAAGTTTACCGTATTTAGTAACGGTTTCTTTTATCATGTTTTGAATGTCTGCTTCATTTGTTACGTCAGTTTTCACGAAGAGTGTATCAAAACCCTTGTTATTTAATTCTTCAGAGACGCTTTGTCCACGATCAGAAAAATCGGCAATAACCACTTTAGCTCCTTCTTCTACAAAGAGACGAACTGTGGCTTCACCAATACCACTAGCCCCACCTGTAACAATTGCTACTTTATCTTTTAGTTTCATATTAATGACCACCTTTAATGTTATTTTGCTGTTGCTCCGCCATCAATGACGAATTCTGCACCTGTTGAGAAGGAAGACTCATCAGAAGCTAAAAACAATACAGTTTGCGCTACTTCCTTAACTGAGCCCAAACGTCCTAATGGGAATAAATTTTTGCCTAATTCATCTTTTGAGCTTCCTGTTGTTGCTGATGCATAGTCTGCCATACCTGTATCGATGTAGCCAGGATGAATGGAGTTGACACGTACGCCATATGGAGCATATTCCATAGCAGCATCTTTGGTCATAATGCGAACAGCTCCTTTGCTAGCCCCATATAAGACGTGACCAGCAGCACCTGTTAAGCCTGCAATAGAGGAGGCATTAATAACAGATCCATGATGTTGCTTAGCCATAAGTGGCATAATATGTTTCATACCTAGGAACACACCTGTCACATTAATGGACATTAAGCGGTTCCAGTCAGAAAGCTCGATTTCTGCAAGTGGTTTTATGATATAAATACCTGCATTATTGAAAAGAATATCGACTTTGTTAAATGTTTTTATTGATTCATCTGCAACCTTTTTCCAGTCTTCTTCATTACTAACATCGTGACGGATAAATAATGCCTCACCGCCAATAGCTTGAATATCACGGACTGCCTCGTTACCAGATTGCTCATTTATATCAGTAATAACTATTTTTGCTCCTTCTTTAGCAAATAATAGTGCAGTTTCTTTCCCGATTCCTGTACCTCCACCTGTAATAATGGCCACTTTATTTTCTAATCTCATTTCAAGCACGCACCTTTCATTATTTCTGGTTATATGGTTACCTTAGGATTCAAAAGTATTCGCATTATTTAGCGATACTTTCATCTTACTCCTTTCAATTTGAAATACTATCCTATAAGATGCTGTATAATATAGTGAGTGAATATCCTCTATTTATAGGGGTATTTTAGTGTGAAGGAGAAGAATTTCCTATGACGCATCCATTTCAGTCAATTGAAGAAGTTACACTTCAAGAGTTTGTGTTGTTTATAAAAATTCATCATAAGCAAATTGAAGAGAATACAAATATCTACCTTAATCTAGAACCTTCTATAACTGGGGCAGATCGAAAAAGAGCAGCAATACTATTAGATTCATTTTTGCGTATAATGACACATGCAAATATTGATGAATTAAATAATGATGATAAGTATTTTTTTAACATATGGCTTCAATCACACTTGTCTATTATTGATAGGAAGAGCTTTAATTTATTCCAATTAATTTTCGAGAAATCATTGATTACTTTTATGATTCAACAGAAGAGCAGCCGAACGAACGCCGTCTTAATGTATGTATTATCGTTATTTACGTTACTTGTAGAGCTTTACTATGACTGTGAGGGAGCCAACCAAACTAGTAACATAGCTACCGAAAACCAGAAAATTAGGCACCTACAATTAGATAGGCTTGATAAATTGCTCATTAGTTCCTCAGGCTATCAGGATTTAGCCCATATTTTAAAAAAGTGTGAAGAGTATTTTAGTTATAAAAGATGCGTATTTTACGCATATGTCCCATGGTCAAATCAGTTTTATGGAGTTATTGGCGCAGAGCTCCCTAAGGTGCAAAGCATGAAAGGGGAGTTGACTGGGGAAAATACGATACTTAGTTCAAAAAAACCCATTTATTTAAGAAACCCTAAAAATTACGTGAAAGAAGAGCATATCCAATTATTTAATTTATCCTCGATTATTTTTATTCCCATTTTGAGACAAGACCAATTATTTGGTTGGCTAACATTTGATCAGCTAGGTGAGGAATTTGATTGTACAAAGGAAGAATTATTACTCCTTGAGGAAGTAGGGAAGCGATTAGGTTTATTTTTATCACGTAAGGGGGAGAAGGTAGAAAAGAATACCGAGCTTCACTTAACTGAAAGGGAGTCGATGATACTCGGCCTGCTTGCCGAAGGATATGATAATAAAAAAATTGCGGGTTTATTATTTTTAAGTGAGCATACGGTCAGGGATTATGTAAGTAGTCTTATGACAAAGCTCAAAGCAAAGAATCGAACACAGGTCGTTGCCTCTGCCTTTCGTCTAGGACTGTTAAGCTAACAAACCAATGCACTTCAATTAGGAGTGCATGTTTTATTTCCCCAACACCAATAAATGGCTGATAAAAATTCTGACAATAAATATTATTGAAAATATAGTTTAAATAATAGGTAACTATTGTCATAAATGGACTTTTTGGAGTGAAAGCAATATAGTAGTAAAACAATTTTTACGAATATTACAAGTGAAAGCGATTAAGCTTACACGATTGTAATGAAATTGAAAGCCAATGCGATAGAGTGTAATACATTATTTTGCGAGAATGTGTATAGAAGCAAGAACAAGAAGCGGAGGCATACACAATGAATGAAAAATTAGAAGGCGTATACGAGGAATACAATCGATATATATATCACTTATGTTTAAAACTAACTCGCAATAATATAGAAGCTGAAGATTTAATGCAAGAAGTTTGGGTAAAAGTTGTACGCTATGAAGATAGCGTGGCCGAAGTAGAGCACATTAAAGCTTGGTTGACGACTATTACAATGAACACATTCAGAGATCGCTATCGTAAAAAAGTACGACGTAGCAAATATATGATGAACCAACCTGAAACATTAGACGTACCGATTCTAGATTTGGTTCCCAATAACGATATTTCTACAGAAGAAAAAATTGAAAAGGATATTGTTACAAAACTAGTGCAGGATAAAATGGAGCAATTAGATGCCATTTATAGAAAGACTTTATGGTATTTCTACATAGACCAATATTCACTTGCAGAAATCTCTACAATTATGAAAGTTTCCATTGGTACTGTGAAATCTCGTTTATTCCGTGCAAAGGCTCGATTAAAAGAAATGCTCATGTCAGATACAGCTATTGTGGAATCTGTGCTACCAGCGTAATGAAAGCAGATTGGTCGCACAACACAGTACTTAGACGGAAGTATTTGGTCGACTAATCTAAAAAAGATGCATTCGCAACTATTTGCGAATGCATCTTTTTATTGTGCTTTATTCTGGCCGATTTGTCTCCACGTCCAGTAAACATTTAGAAAAAATAGTTCGTAAGGTTTGCAGTTCTTCTGCTGTTAGCATACCAAACATATTATTAATGATTTCACTCACTTGTTGACGAGATTCTTTTAATATGTTTTCACCGTCAGCAGTAATGATTAGCTGAGAAGCACGGCGGTCTGTGGCATGCTGCGTTTTTTCAATAAAGCCACCGTTTATCAGCTTGGTTGTTAAAACAGTGACACCGCCAGTAGTTACTTTTAACCGCTCAGCAATAGCAGAAGGGCGTTTTGGGCCCTCCTGCGATAAGTAGTCTAAAATTAAAATGTGGGATTTTGAAAAGCCGAGTACATTATGATTATTCCACTCGTTTGCCCACTTACGCTCAATAGATGAAACGACTTCAAACAACGAGGTAATGGCTTTTTGTTTTTCTTGGTCCATAGAAGGTCATCTCCAAAACTGTTTTAACTTTCCTGTGCCAATCTTGTCATCGCATTTAATTCGTAAGCACGTACTTTACGTGGGATAAAACGACGGATGTCCATCTCATTGTAACCAACTTGAATACGTTTTTCATCTATTATAATAGGGCTACGCAACATTCTTGGGTGTGCCTGAATGATAGCAAATAGCTCTTGAATAGAAAGTTGGTCGATGTCGATATTTAAGTTTTTAAAATCGTTTGAGTTTGTTGCAATGATTTCATCTGTACCATCTTCAGTCATGCTTAGAATTTCTTTGAATTCTGCCAATGTAAGTGGGTGAGAAGTAATACGTTTTTCTTTATATTCTATGTTGTGATCTTTTAACCATTTAAGTGCTTTTCTGGATGAAGAACAGCTCGCTTGTGAGTAAATTGTAACTGTCATTCTTCATTCCTCGCTTTCTTTTTTAGATTATATTTTACAAATAGCTTATTAGTAAGTTAATAGTTTATATATATATCTTACTAGTAAGCTATATATAAATCAATAGTTAATTGAAAAAATTTCTCAATCGAATTATTGTTTTTTCAGTTATATTAAAATATACGAAGATAAGCGTAAAAAGTTTCGTTTATTCAGCTTACAATGATGTAAGTTTATGTTAACCATTTAGAATATGACTTTTTAAGCTATAAAATTGGTGATGAGTTAATAGGGACTACTAGGATTCTGAGTTTACCTTGTAGGAGAGAGTTAGTTGGAGTAAAATTGTTAGTCCACTGATTATAGTATGTTTAAATGAGGCTAATTATACATCGGAGTTAAAAAAAATAAAAGAGCAGCTCCATAAAATGTTGGAGCTGCCCTTGAAATAATTATTAGTCTTGGCTTTGTTGTCCAGAAGTAAACCAATCTTGTACATTCCAAACTTTTGTTACGAGACCTTCATAGAAATCAGGTTCGTGGCTTACTAGCACAATAGTACCTTTAAATTCCTTCATGGCACGTTTTAATTCATTTTTTGCATCTACATCTAAATGGTTTGTCGGTTCGTCGAAGAGTAGCCAGTTAGCTTCCTCCATCATTAATTTACATAAACGAACTTTAGCTTGCTCGCCACCAGATAATGAATTAAGCGGACGTGTAATATGGTCGGTTTTTAGACCAGCTCTTGCTAAAGCTGCACGTACTTGGGCTTGTTCCATAGAAGGGAAGGCATTCCAAACATCATCTATCGGTGTGATTTTCTCTGCTTTTACTTCCTGTTCAAAGTAAGAAGGATACAGGTAGTCACCACGGACTACTTTCCCGCCAAGCGCATTAATTTTACCTAACATTGTTTTTAATAATGTGGATTTACCCACACCGTTCATACCGACTAAAGCAATTTTTTCCCCTCGTTCAATAGCAAAAGATAGTGGGGGAAGTAATGGCTTGTCTTTATCGTAACCAATAACTAAGTTCTCGGCCTCTACAACATAGCGGCTAGATGAACGGGCTTCTTTAAAACCGAATTCTGGTTTTACAGCTGTTTCTGGGCGATCTATTCGCTCTAAACGATCAAGTTGCTTAGCACGCGATTTTGCACGACCAGTAGTGGAGTAACGTGCCTTGTTTTTGGCTATAAAATCTTCTTGCTTTTTGATGAATTCCTGTTGCTTTTCATAGGCTTCAATATGCTGACGTTTATTAATTTCAGCAAGTTCAAGGAATTTTTCGTATGTTGCAGTATAACGAGTTAACTTTGAAAATTCCAGTTGGAAGATGACATCCACTGTTTCGTTCATAAACTCTGTATCATGTGAGATTAGAAGGAAGGCATATGGATAGTTCTTTAAATAAATTTTCAACCAAGTAATATGTTCTTCGTCAAGATAGTTCGTAGGCTCATCTAGTAAAAGTACTTTTGGTTTTTCTAATAAAAGCTTAGCAAGTAGTACCTTTGTGCGTTGTCCACCAGAAAGAGCAGCTACATCACGCTCTAAGCCAATGGCATCAAGTCCAAGTCCACGTGCCACCTCTTCAATTTTCATATCTAATGAATAAAAATCTCCTGCATCTAATGCATCTTGCACTTCTGCCATTTGTTCTAAAAGTACTTCTAATTCTTCAGGCGTTGCCTCTGCCATCTTGCCAGTAATTTCATTCAGTTCTTCTTCTTTTTTATATAATGGTAAAAAGGCATCGCGTAATACTTCACGCATGGTTCTACCAGCCGATAGGACGGTATGTTGGTCTAGATAACCATAGTGTGTGCCAGGCAGCCACTCAACTTTTCCTGTATCGTGGATCGTTTGACCTGTAATGATGCCCATTAAAGTAGACTTACCGACACCATTCGCTCCTACAAGTCCAATATGATCACCTTCCACTAAACGAAACGATACATCTTTAAAGAGTGTACGATCACCGAAAGAGTGACCTAAATTTTCTACTGTTAATATTGCCATATCTGTTCCTCCAACTATCTTTCTTGTTTACATTTTATAGTTCTGCAAGTTGCTTGTTAAGTTCGGCTAATTGTGCTTCCATATTCGCAAGACGTTGCTCTGCCTTAGCTACCTGATCATTGTGCCCAGTGGACTCCAACTTTTCTATATCACCTTGTAAATTGATATAGTCCATTTTTAACTCTCTAATTTGGTATTCAATATCACTTTTTGTTGGCATGATGACTACTCCTTTTGAGAATGTTTTTATAGTGAATGCGTGTAAAAGCGATGGAGGTTTTGCTAATCCCCCACCGCTTATTCTTTAAAATCAATCGGGTACTTGTTGAATATACTGATGTCCCAACTTCTATAAGAGGAGTTGGAGTGAAAAATTCTTATATATTGTATCATAATCATCTTGGAAGTAGCACTAAGTAGAAGCGATATTATGACGATCATAAGCAAAATCTAAGAGTAATGCTTGGAGTGTCTCATTATTACCAGCAAGATTAAGCTGTCGCTGTTTTCTCACTGCTCGTTCACTGCGGGCTTCGTGTAAAAGAAATTCCATGACAGCATTTTGTATTTGTGATTGCTTCATTTTACGACCAAGTCCTAGATGGATAAAGCCGTTGTGCTCGCGAGGGAAAGCATGTAAAAGCTCAGCTTCAGTTTGCGCAAGTGTAATGCATGGTACACCATAAGAGGCAATTTTATAAGGTGTATAGTTAGCATTACAAATAATGACATCTGCTTTAGGTAGTAGTTTGAGGAGTGCATTTTTATCTCGAAGAATGGCAGTATTACGACGACTAAGTACCATCATTTGCAAGTCATCCGTTGCATGGCGATAGCTGTCGTCAATCATAACTGTAATTTGTAGTGGTATTTGTAGTTGAGTTAGGTGTCGAAGTGTTCGATATGTTAAATTATGCTCGTCCCCATCCTCAAAAGCGACAACGATATGAGGCGGATTTTCAGGTGTTTTACTATCAGGTATATTATCGAAATGTTGATAGGCATCTGGAAGAGCAAAAACAAAGCTTCCACCAATATAATGCGATGGTAAATAATCTTTTACTTCTTGATAGAGTGCTAGTAGTACACAATCACAGGCTTGGCCACCTTCACCAAAATCGTCAAAATGAATAATTGTTTTGCAGAAAGGTCGTAATTCCTCTACTTGCCAGCCTTCAGAATTTCGCCCATCTCTAACAATTAAATCAGGTTGAAGTCCTTTGATTTGCTTAGGTAATTCGTTAAAGTGATCAAATAGAATAGGCGTAACTCCTTCATTCATTAAAATTTGGATTCCGTCATTTGAAGGAGTCTTTACAAAGATAAAAACCTTCTCATTCGAAAGTAGTTTAGCTAATGTTGAAACCCGCTCAAAAGGATACAGCCCTTTATCAATACAGCTTTCAATAATGAAAACAATCGTTTTTTTTGGTTCAATTGCGTGTGTTTCGTTTTGCAAATGTATCCCATCCTTTCCTCTGTCTCTTTAAATTATGGCGAAGAAAGAGCAAGTATGTGTAAAATTTAGGATTTGATCATGAATGTCTCTAGAGGAATCCTCTAAAATAGCTATCTTTAATCTGTTTTAATCATTAAAGAAATGGCCGATATAGATAGTAAGGCCAATGGTAGGAATGATACATAACAACTGGAAGGTCTTTATCTTGATTTAGAAAAATCCCTCTGCACAAAGAGAGACGATAGCATGTTTTTGTTTAATTCCAATGTGTCAGGATACAGCCTACGTAGGGTATCGCGGATTTGGAAGACGAGCTTGTGGTGTGAATTTGGAAAAATCTGGATGCTGTTAGCGTGAGGCGTCATTGATACACTATCAATATGTAGAAGGATGGGAGAAAAAATGAGTATGCGTGCAGCGATTGTTGTAGGGGCGACTGGTTTAACCGGCTCCGCTCTAGTTGAACAATTATGTGAAAATGATGAGTATATTTCAGTAACAGTTATTGCACGAAGAGGGCTAACTTTTACGCATCCGAAGTTAGAAGTGAAAATTCGTGATTTTGATAGAATAGAAGAAAACGATATAGGATTTGCTCACGAGTTGTATTGTTGCTTAGGTACAACCATTAAAAAGGCAGGCTCTCGTGAAATGTTTGAAAAGGTAGATTTTGAATACCCATTAGCAATTGCCTCTTTAGCAAAAAAACGGGGAATCCCTCATTTTCTTGTGATTACGGCAATGGGAGCTAATGAGAATTCTCCATTTTACTATAATCGAGTTAAAGGCAAACTTGAGCATGATTTACAGGAACTAGGCTTACAAAGACTTTCCATTATTCGTCCCTCACTCTTAGTAGGGAACCGAGGAGAATTTCGATTAGGAGAAAAGGCAGGAGAAAAATTATTAAAGCTTGCACAGCCTTTATTAATTGGACCTTTAAAGCGTTCTAGAGCAATCGAAGCTACACAAGTGGCAAAGGCTATGATTATCATTGCCCTATATGGTAAACAGCAGCCAGTCACTATTTATCCATCAGATGAGTTAGCAACATTAGAGTATCCAGAAGTATCAGAAGAGGACATTTCAAGAGAGATATTATTTAATTGGGATAAGCTGAATGAAGGCGAGAAAGTAAATCGTGAGGTTGTTATTAATCGAGATAAATATAAGCTTGAGGAAACGGTCATTGATAAGGAAGTCCATTTCCGACATCATGATCAGGATAATTAATTTAGGGAATAATTTTAGCGTTCCGTCTAAAGGCTGAATTTATATCTAAAGCCATGACAATCCTTTCCGAGCCACTTTTCATTTGTTACAATATTATTGTAGAAGATGAATGTGGAGGCATAGTAATGATGAAAATTTTACTCGTAGATGGCACGATGTTTGGTCGTAAAACTGGTGCTATTTTAGAGCAAGTGGAGCAATATATTAAAGAATTAGATGCTAGTTTCGAGTTAGAAATGATGCATTTTAGTCAATATAAGCATCAAATTGTGGATGGTTCTCCATTAAATGATGATATGAAAAAAATGATTCAACAATTTGAGGAGGCAGACGCTTACATTATTGCAACGCCTATTTTCCAAGCGTCTATTCCAGGTGTTTTGAAAAATGCCTTTGACTTCTTACACCCTAAAACAATGCGCTATAAGCCTGTATCCATTGTTGCAAATGGAGGCACATACCAGCATCATCTTGTAGTCGAAAATCAATTAAAGCCTATTTTAGACTACTTCCGAGCGCTTGTTACGCCAAATTATGTGTATACACATACATCACATTTTGATGCAAACAATAATATTGTAGATGCAGACGTTCATAGCCGTTTACGTGAATTAGCACGGGTATTTGTTCAGTACTGTGAAATGAGCAAGAATTTGCCGAAGGAAACAATTGATCAACATTAAGATAGCCCTTGTACGGTGGTAAGAAATCACTGTGCAGGGGATTTTTCTTTGTAAGTATTGTTTTAGGATGTGATAAAATAAAACTTTAGTGACACAGGAAGGAGGGCTGCTCATGCAGGACATCGCTTTACTAGAAAAACAACGCTGTAATCTTATTTTGACCAATAAGGCGAAGGAAGCGGTAGAGGAATGCTCAGCAAACGAGCATGCCTTTTTTGCGTTACAAAGATCCTTTACTGTCTATATTGAAAAACGAAAAGCAAAAACAGTTGGTGAAACCTTTTTATCCATCTATTTTAATGCGGAGGACAACGAAAAATTATCCGATCTTCTTGCTGAGAAAACGGTCATTATGGATTGTGTGCTAAAGGTGGAAGGTTTGCTGGCAACCAATATACGATTTGTCCATATGCGTGGACCTATTAACACAAACCGTCGCCTAGCAGCCGCATTACAATTTGTGACGAAGCCTAATAATGGAGCAGGTATTCCACTTGAGCTGCACAGCAAAATAAGACAGCTACCGATTGCAGAAGAACGTACAGAGTATGTAAAAAAACGTATAGCCAGCTGGGAAGGCTATCTAAAGATACAAGAACAAGACGCGACAATTGATGATATTCATACAGAATTTAAGCAAAGCTATTTCAATGAAGACTTTACACGCTTAACCATTGTATGCCCCTACATAAAGAGTAAAGAGTGGAAAAAGCTAGAGGGTTTAAGTGTTAGCATTCAAGGAGTTCGTGGCGAAATTGGGCAGATTTTAAAGGCGAATGCAGGAAAGCAAACGGTTGAAATTGATTTAAAACCTTTCGTACAGGATTTAGCTCGCAGAGATCAGCTGAATCTTCGTACAAAACAAGCGAGCTTCAGTAATTTTGCAACATTAAGCCAAATTCGACGACTACGTAATGGTTTTACAAAGCTAGAAAAGGGTGAGGCAGTAAACCCTAATTTAGAAACAATACTGTTTGAGCGGCGTCCTACAGTTCGCGCATCCAAGCTACGCGAAGATATTGAGTTTCATAATAATTTAAATGAATATCAACGACGAGCCGTTTTAGGTGCATTATCCGTTGAGGATTTGTATGTCATTCAGGGTCCACCTGGTACGGGGAAAACAACTGTCATTTCAGAGATTTGTCAGCAAAATGTTAAAGCAGGCTTAAAAACACTTGTTGCCTCACAGTCTAATTTAGCTGTAGATAATGCATTAGGACGCTTACTGTCCAATCAAGAAATTCGAATTTTACGCTATGGTAGAACGGAGAGTATTGAGGAAGAGGGTAAAAAATTTATAGAGGAAAATGTTGCACTGCAGTGGCGTGAGCAGACACTTGCTGCGATTGAAGAAGCAATTACAATATTTCCAGAACGTCAGCAAGAGCTAGAAGCAAATCTTGTAAAAGCAAAGGATGAGCAAGAGAAATTAGAGCAATGGCTAGAGCAATTAACACAGGAAATTGCTGCAAAAGAGCAAGCAGCTATTGAAGAACCCATTCTACAGCAGGAGATTCAAGCATTAAAAAAAGAATTGAAGGCTGCTAAAACAGAGCAACAAACATGTGAAGCTCAAAAAGAGCATTATGTAAAACAGCTCGCACAAATTGAGCCAATTGTACAGCAGCTTGAACAGACACTTGCTGATTACCCTTCAGTTGAGCAATTACAAAGTACGATTCAGGAAACTACTGAAAAAGTAAAACATCTAGAGGCTGCTGCTCAATATAAAGAACTACAAGAGCAAAAGCACCAGTTAACACAGCAATTTGAAGAGATACAGCAGAAATATGAAATCGAAAGCAATCGTCTCGTTATCATGAAGGAAGCGCAAAAATATATATATACCTTAACCTCATTTGAGCTTATCCAGCGTTTTTTACAACATTATCAAATTCGTCCTTCTCATGTACTTTCGCAGCAAATTGGTCGCTTGCAGCATTTAGAAGATGCTAAGGACTTAGAGGCATGGTCAACAATTAATGCTCGTTTACAAAAAGCAATTGTGAAGCTAGAGGCTTTGGTTACGCATGAAGTCAAGGAGCGTGCCCTTGCTAAAAGTAGACTACAACCAGTACAACCGTTTTCTTTGCAAAACCTTACTGGTGTATTCGCACAGTTAAACACGGCTTTTCAAGATGGTCAAGCACCAGCAACTGATGTTATTGAAAGTTATTTGCTCGGGCTATATATGCGTCGTGATTTTGTTTGGCAAAAGGGAATAGCACTAAAGCAACAGCAAGACCATAAAGATCAGGAATACGAAACTTTTCGTAAAAATCTAGTAACTTTAATTCATCAGGAGTGTGCAATAACTAGTTTTGATGTGCAAAGTTACCAGCGGCAGCTCCAACCCTTTATACAACATACTGAACGGTTACAACAACTGGCAAACGCCTTTCAGATTACTGAAGAACCAGAAGAATCTGTAGAATATTTAAAAATTCTTGCCTCACAAGCTAGAGAGTCTCTTCAACAAGCAAAGCAGCAGCTTGAGGCAGTGGAACAGGCTAAAGTACAACTTGTTCCTAAACAAGCCTCTTTACAGACTATCCAAACAAACTTGCAGGAAGTAGAGCAGCAGCTAACGCAGATGGAAGAACAGATAAAAGACATTAATATAGCTGGATTGAAGAAAGAAAAGCAATTAGCTTCCTATACAAAGCTTTTACAATCTACGCCAGAACGAACGGCAGAAGAGGTGAAGGAAGCTATACAAACTGCAAACCAAGCAATTAAAGCATTACAACGTCAGGAAAAACAGCTACCACTTCGTAAAAAACTACAAGAACAATGGCGTGAAAAACTACAAAACGCAACAGAGTATGATTTAGATGAAATTCGAAAATTATATGTGCGTCATGCTAACGTTATTGGAACAACATGCGTAGCCTCTGCTAGTAAGGAGTTTATGGAAAACTATCCAACCTTTGATGTGGTTATTATTGATGAAGTTTCAAAGGCAACACCCCCAGAATTACTCTTACCAATGCTGAAGGGGAAGAAAGTTATATTAGTAGGTGATCATCATCAGCTACCACCATTGCTTGGGGATGATACACTAGAGGAAACATTAAAGGCAATGCTTGAAGAAAATCCAAACTTTGAGGGTGCACAGGAATTAAAAAATCTGTTGCGTGAATCTCTATTTGAGCGCTTATTTAATAATTTGCCACCAACACATAAGCAAATGCTAGCACTGCAATACCGCATGCATGAGAAGATTATGCAAAGTATCACACCATTTTATGCCAAAGAGGAAAATGGCTTGCAATGTGGCTTACCAGATTCGGATGCAGCAAGAGATCATGGCTTAGAGGGGCAATTTATAAAACGTGATGACCATTTACTATGGATTGATATTCCAACAGAAAAACCTTATTTAGAGGAGCAAGTAAAAGGTGGAACGAGTCGTTATAATGAAGGTGAATTACTAACAATTAGACGTATTTTGCTGGATCTCAATGAAGCGGTGAAGGCGGCAAAAGAAGCAGGGCGTATGCCACAGGATGCTCAAAAAAGCGTTGGTGTCATCAGTTTCTACGGTGAGCAGGTAAAGAAAATTAATCGCCTTCTTCAGCAGGAATTACAGCTACCACACCTGCAATTTAGAACAGGGACTGTTGATAAATTTCAAGGAATGGAAATGGATGTCGTTTTAGTGAGTATGGTTCGTAATACACCTAAAGGCGGGGATATCGGTTTTGCCAGAGATTATCGTCGTTTAAATGTCGCGCTATCTCGTGCTCGTGAGTTACTACTGCTTGTTGGAAGTGCAGAAATGTTTGCAAAACGTGCAAAACATCAAGATACAAGAGAGATGTATGCAAATTTATTAAAGACAGTAAAATCCTACGATGGCTTGCGTAATCATGAAGGATTGGTGATATAGATTGTCAAAATTACAGCAACGGCTTATGCGTGAGCTTCAGCAGAATCGTAATATTAAGATTGTCAAAACGGCTGAATGGTGTATTCCCATTCGGACAGTTGATGTGACCTATAAGCCAGTTCGCCGTTCAACAATGGATGTCTTAATGACAATGCTTCTGCTTAGTATTCAAGAGGCCGATTTTGGAAACACACAGGAATTGAGTGAGCTATTGCTTGTAGACCCATTATTTATCGAGGACTTGATTTCTTTAATGATTCGAGTAAATCTTGTGAGGAATGAAGATGATTTCTATAGACTAACTGAGAAAGGGCAGCAACAGCTAGAACGAGGTATTTTTGAAGAAGAACTAGAAGAAGAAACCTCCACGCTTTACTTTAGTCCTTGCCATCAATCATTTCTCACAGTCGATACGAATAATGATGAATATGATGAATTGCCAGAGCTCTATCGTTATATTGACAAAGAAGCAGAGCAACAGGAACAGTTTGAGGAGTCCATGGTGATCGCAGCTTTACAGGAAGTGGATGAAGAGGAGGAAGGGAACTCTCAGAAAGTCATCGCAAATATTGTTCAAACAGAAGCTCGACAAATTAATGATAGCCCGTGTTTAGAGTTTGTTCTTTATGATAAGGAGCAGGATATAGTATTTGTACGAGTGTGGAATACATTACTCAATCAATGGGATCATCATTTAGAACAACAGCTTACAGACAAAGAACAATTATCATGGCGCGAGCAATATTTATCTTGATTCAGCAGGATATCAAATGCTAGAAAAAAACGAACGTGAGACGCGTTCGTTTTTTTTGATTTACATGATTAATTTACAAAGTTAGGTGATAATCGGAAAATGTTTTCGATAAAATACTACATTAGCATATAGTAAAACCTTATTAAGGAGGGGACAGATGTTATCAATTAGTTTATGTATGATTGTGAGAAATGCACAATGTACGATTGAAAGATGCTTAGATTCGGTTCAGCACCTAGTGGATGAGATCAACATCATTGATACAGGCTCAACTGATCGAACAAAGGAGATTGTCCAAAATTTTACCTCTCGAATTTACGATTTTTCCTGGTGTGATCATTTTGCTAAAGCACGAAATTTTTCCTTTCAGCAAGCAACAAAAGACTATATTTTATGGCTCGATGCTGATGATGTTATGACAAAGGAAAATCAGTACAAGTTCAGCCAACTAAAGCAATCCTTATTTCCCTCTATTGATGCTGTAACAATGGATTATTATTTGACGCTTGACTGTGACGGAGAAGTGGAGTGTAGTGAACGAAAATATCGTCTAGTAAAAAGGGCGAATCATTTTCAATGGGAAGGTGCTGTCCATGAGAATTTAAGGGTGTCTGGGCAGCTCTACCATAGTGATATCGCTGTTACACATTTACCGTTAACAAAAGATATCCATCGTAATATACGTATTTATGAGGGATTAATAAAGGATGGACATTCTCTTTCAGCAATTGAGACATTTCATTATGGGAATGAATTAAAATTACATCAACGTTACCTAGAAGCTATTAATCAATACAATCTATTTTTGGATAGTAACTTAGGCACAACAGATGATTGCATTGAAGCTTGCTTACATGTAGGGGAATGCTATCGACGTTTACATGATGATCAACAAGCACAGCAAGCTATTTTGCAATCTTTCTTATATGATCGACCAAAGCCAGAAGCATGTTGCCGAATGGGCCAATTTTTTATGGAGCAACTAAAACATAAAGAGGCTATTTACTGGTACTCTCAAGCCTTGCAACAAGCTCCTGCCGATACAATGACTATCCAAAAGCGTGCTTATTCAACATGGATTCCTCATTTACAATTAAGCCTTTTATACAGGGAGTTACGGTTATTTGAAAATGCCTATCAGCATAATCTAGAGGCACAAAAATGGAAACCGAATCATCAGGAAATAATCAATAATGGGAAATATTTACTTAGTCAATTAAAGATATAAATCTTTCTTATGGAAAAGGTACATCAATAAACAAGACATAAATAGCTTGGCCAATTAACACAGAGACACCTACAACAACCGTCATAAAAATTACATTACGTGGCCTAAAATTTTTTGCTTCCATTAAAAACCTCCCTCGATATAGAATATTCAGTCAATTCAAGATATGTTTAGATGGGGTGAGTATGCATAATAAAAGAGCAAATTCACATATAGAGTGAATTTGCCCTTTTAATTAATCGAACTTTAATCCCTTCAATGCTTCAGCAAGTGCATTGTTCACAGGCTCCTCGTTGTTTTGCTGCTTTAAGTACTTTTGTACGGAGCGCTTGTCGACCTTGCCTCCGCCTTCTTTTTTACGTCTTGCTTCAAAGGCGGATAATTTTTCACGATAGCCACATTTACAAACGAAAATTTGACCATCACCTTCTCCGCGAAGCTCTAATTTTTTATGACATTGTGGACAACGTGCATTTGTGGTACGTGAGACATTTTTCCGATGACCACATTCGCGATCTTGGCAGACAAGCATTTTTCCTTTCTTGCCATTCACTTCAAGCATTGGTTTACCGCAATCAGGACATGATTTGGTAGAGATATTATCATGCTTATACTTTTTGTCACTACCCTTAATCTCTGTAACAATTTCCTTTGTGTAATTTTTCATCTCGCTAATAAATACATCTTTTTTTAGCTTGCCCTTTGCAATAAGTTCAAGCTTTTGCTCCCAATCTGCTGTCAGGGCAGGGGATTTTAATTCCTCTGGCACTAGGTCGAGTAGTTGACGACCTTTAGAGGTAATATAAATATCTTTGCCACCACGCTTTTCTATTAAGAAGGAATTGAAAAGCTTTTCAATAATATCTGCACGTGTAGCGACTGTGCCAAGACCGCCTGTAGATTTTAATGTATCGGCTAATTTTTTATCATTCGTTGCCATATATTTTGTTGGGTTTTCCATGGCTGATAAAAGAGTAGCTTCATTAAATCGAGCAGGTGGCTTTGTTTGACCAGAAGTTTGGGCAATAAGCTTTACTTTTAATATATCGCCCTTATCAATGCGTGGTAGTATTTGTTCCTTTACGTCATCTGTTGTGTCCTCATCATCAAAGCGATGCTCATAAACTTCCTTCCAGCCAGATGATAAAATCGTTTTTCCACGAGCAATAAAGCTTTCATCGCCAATTTTTGCACGCAGTGTTAGTTGTTCATATTCAAAAGCAGGCAGTAGAACAGCTAGGAAACGCCTTACAACAAGATCATAAATTTTACGTTCCTTATCTGTGAAAGCTGAATAATTTACATAGCCCTCTGTTGGAATAATCGCATGATGATCTGATACTTTACTATCGTCGACAAATGCCTTTGTTGGCTTGATAGGTTTTGTAAGTAATTTATTGGCGATGGAGCGATATTCACCAATACCACAGGCCTTTAAGCGTTCAGGTAATGTGGCAACAATATCCTGTGAAATAAAGCGAGAATCCGTACGTGGATAAGTTAACACTTTATGTTGTTCATAGAGTTTTTGCATGATATTTAAAGTTTCTTTCGCTGAATAGCCGAAGATTTTATTGGCATCACGCTGCAACTCTGTTAAATCATAAAGTCCAGGTGCAAATGATTTTTTTGGTTTCTTTTCAATGTCCACAACGATGGCATTGCTATTTCCAATTTTTTTGACCAGCGTATCGATTTTATCTTTATCGAAGCTACGACTATTTCCATTTTGGTCTTGCCATGTGAGCTTCAAGTTGTCAGTTGTTTGCGCTTCAATACCATAATAAGTTTGTGCCTTAAAGTTTTTAATTTCATCTTCACGTGTAGCAATTATCGCTACCGTTGGCGTTTGTACACGTCCACAATTCAACTGTGCGTTAAAGCGGGTAGTCAAAGCACGAGTAGCATTAAGCCCGATATACCAATCAGCCTCTGAGCGAGCTACAGCAGAGGCATATAAATTATCATATGCTTTGCCTGGCTTTAAATTGGCAAAGCCATCTTTAATTGCCTTATCTGTTACAGATGAAATCCATAAGCGCTTAAGCGGCTTTTTAATCTTTACTTTATCGAGTATCCAGCGTGCCACTAATTCACCTTCACGCCCAGCATCTGTGGCAATAATGACTTCACTGACATCATTACGTGTAAGCTGACTTTTGACCGCATTAAATTGCTTTCCAGTTTGCTTTATAACAGTTAATTTTAACCGATCAGGTAACATAGGTAGATCTTCTAGATTCCATGTTTTATATTTCACATCATAGCTTTCAGGGTCTGCCAGTGTTACAAGATGTCCAAGCGCCCAAGTAACAATGTATTTGTCTCCCTCAAGGAAACCATTTCCCTTTTTATTACACTTCAGTACACGTGCGATATCACGTGCTACAGAAGGTTTTTCAGCGATTACTACGCTCTTTGCCATTGTTAACACCCTTTCATAGTTCCATGGTTTTAAATATAGCATAGGTTGAGTGGGTTCGCAGTTTAACTGCAATGTAAAATGCATTTAATAGGCAAAGAAAAGAAAGGGAAGAAAATTTGTCATGAAGAGCAAAGAAACTTCATATGGTGTATATGTGATTTTAGCTTTTTAATTTCTGTTCTATGTAAAATTTTTGCTCGTAATTTTGCGAAAAATCTATTTTGTTGCTAGACACCAAATTTTGAGAATGCTATATTTATGTTGTCATAGTATTTTTATAATTAGGAAAAAATAGAATACTCTAAGGGTTTAATGGTTTTTCCTGATTATAAGGAGTGATGAAGTATAGAGCTAGATGAAGGATGATAGGGCCTATGGTAAAGAAAACGTTAAAACAAAGAATTGTAGACGCTTCAGTTGAATTGTTTCAACAAGATGGTTATCACAATGTAACCGTGGATCGTATTGTGGAATATATTGGGGCATCAAAGGGTGGATTTTATCATAATTTTAAATCAAAAGATGAACTGTTGTATGAAATTCATGATGTCTTTATTTCATATGTCATTCAACAATCGCAAGCTGCATATGACAAATTCGATACACCCATCACACGTTTGTGTGCCATGCTGCAAACACTGACACAAGTATTTGATATGTATCAAGCACATATTACGATTTTTTATGAAGAAAGTCGTTCACTCTCAGATGAATATAGTGACATCATCCATAAAAAGCGAGATCACTATCGTGATATTTTACAAAGAGTGATAGCAGAGGGTCAGGAAGCAAAGGTTTTTCGTACCGAATTACCTTGTACAATTGTAACAATGGCAATTGTCGGGATGATTAACTGGACGTACAAATGGTTTAAGCAATCAGGACCATTAACGATGGAGCAAATCACAGATGTTTTTACCGATATGGTATTACGGGCAATTGTGACAGAACAAGCCATGGGAGAAGCGAAGCAATTTATAATAAAGGGGTAGCCAGTAGGAAACACTGGTTTTATTATTTGTTTTTACAAACCGACTAGTCGGTATTTCACTGTAAGCAATTGTTCTTGAGCTACATCTACTATGGCAAATTCAACAATAGGGGGATTAGGGATGAATTTTGAATTAACAAAAGAGCAAGAAATGATTCGAGACATGGTGCGTGATTTTGCTGAGAAGGAGATTAAACCGTATGCTCGTGAGGTTGATGAGACATCAACAATGAGAATAGAGAGCTTTAAGAAGATGGCAGAACTAGGCTTATTGGGTATCCCGTTTCCTGAAGAATATGGTGGATCAGGTGGGGATACAGTGTCCTACGCTTTAGCTGTAGAGGAAATTGGTCGAGCATGTGGGGGCACAGGGTTAAGCTATGCAGCTGCTGTTAGCTTAGGAGCCTCACCAATTTACAACTTCGGTACAGAAGAACAAAAGCAAGAGTGGCTAGTTCCATTAGCTAAGGGTGAGACATTAGGATCATTCGGTTTAACAGAGCCAAATGCAGGTTCAGATGCTGGTGGCACACGTACTACAGCTGTTATTGATGGTGATGACTACATCATTAACGGAGAGAAATGCTGGATTACCAATGCAGGATATGCTCGACAAATTATTGTAACTGCGGTAACGGGTAAACGTGAAGATGGTAAAAAAATTATTTCTTCTATTATTGTGCCAACAAACACACCAGGTGTAACAATCAACTGTAACTATGACAAAATGGGTGTACGTGGCTCCAATACATGTGAGATTGTGTTAGAAAATGTTCGTGTCCCAAGAACAAATCTATTAGGGGATGAAAAACGTGGCTTTAGCCAGTTTTTAAATACACTTGATGGTGGTCGAATTTCCATCGCTGCTCTTTCTGTTGGAATTGCCCAGGCTGCTTATGAAAAGGCACTAAAATTCGCGAAGGAACGTGAGCAATTTGGTGCACCTATTTCGAAGCTACAGGCGATCCAATTTAAATTAGCTGATATGGCGATGGAAATAGAGCTTGCTCGTACGCTAGTACATAAAGCAGCATGGTTAAAAGATCAAAAGAAGCCATTTGGCAAAGAAGCTGCAATGGCTAAACTATTTGCTTCTGAAATGGGCTTCCGTACATGTAATCAGGCAATCCAAATTCATGGTGGTTCTGGATATATGAAAGAATACGATGTAGAGCGTCATTTACGTGACATTAAATTAATGGAAATCGGTGAAGGAACATCTGAAATTCAACGTCTCGTTATTTCTCGTCTAATTGGCTGTTAATCATCATCAGTTAAGTTAAATAGCATAAATAAGGGGGATCTTCATGGCAGAACTTGTGTATCAAACAATTGGTCAATTGCTAGATGAACAATCAAAAAAGTACCCGCAGAATGAAGCATTGGTCTATGCTGACAGAAATTTACGCATGACTTATGAGCAGCTAAACCGTCAAGCACGTTACGTAGCGAGAGGTTTAATGGCTCTTGGAATTGAAAAGGGAGACCATATCGCAGTATGGACGACGAATGTTCCTGAGTGGGTACAGCTTCAATTTGGTACAGGGAAGATGGGTGCTCCAATTGTAACGGTAAATACGAATTACCGTGCGAGTGAGTTGGAGTATTTATTGAAGCAATCTGATGCTAAAACGATTTTTCTAATTGAAAATTATCGAGACCATTCTTTTATCAATACACTGCAAGAGTTATGTCCAGAGCTTGAACATTGTGAACCAGGTAATTTGCAATCAAAGCGACTACCTTTATTAAAAAATGTTATTTTAATCGGTGAAAATAAATACCCTGGTGTACTTAATTGGTCAGACGTTTTAACTGCTGCCGAGCAAGTAACCGAGGAACAGTTAGATCAGAGAGAGCAATCTCTCCATTATGATGATGTCATTAATATTCAATATACATCTGGTACGACAGGCTTTCCTAAGGGAGTAATGCTAACGCATTTTAACTTAGTCAACAATGCTGTTAACATAGCAGAATGTATGCGTTTAACGGCAGAGGATCGTCTATGTATCCCAGTTCCATTCTTCCATTGCTTTGGTTGTGTCATAGGAACATTAGCTATTACAACGAGTGGTGGAACGATGGTACCTGTGCAGGAATTCTCACCTGAAGAGGTACTAAAAACCGTTCAACAAGAGAAATGTACTGCATTACATGGCGTGCCAACAATGTTCATTAGTGAACTGAATTTATCGAATTTTGCATCTTTCGATCTTTCAACTTTACGTACAGGAGTCATGGCAGGATCAAACTGTCCAATTGAAGTTATGAAAGCGGTCATTGAGAAGATGGGCATGAAAGATATAACAATATGCTACGGTCAAACAGAATCATCACCTGTTATTACGCAGACAAGAACGGATGACCCGTTAGTGTTAAAGGTGGAGACGGTTGGCCGCGCATTACCTAACCTAGAAGTAAAGATTGTTGTTCCTGGAACTACCGAAGAAGCTCCGACGAATGAACAGGGAGAGCTGTGTACAAGGGGCTATCATGTGATGAAGGGCTACTATAAAAACCAAGAGGAAACAGATCTGGCGATTGACGAGGATGGTTGGTTGCATACAGGTGATTTAGCAACAATGGATGAAGCCGGTTATGTCCGTGTAACAGGTCGCTTGAAGGATATGATTATCCGTGGGGGTGAAAACCTATACCCTCGTGAAATTGAGGAGTTCCTTTATACACATCCGAAAATTTCAGATGTTCAGGTTGCAGGTGTTCCTGACCCTGTTTATGGGGAGGAAGCGGCGGCTTGGATTGTTTTAAAAGAAGGAGAGCAGGCAACAGCGGAAGAAATCCGAGATTATTGTCGGGATAAAATTTCAAGACATAAAATTCCACGACATATTTTCTTTATTGATAACTATCCAATGACTGCATCTGGAAAAGTTCAAAAATATAAATTACGAGAAGATTTCGTTATGACCGTAAAGTAAGGAGGGGCAGTGGATATGTTCAACAAGGTATTAATTGCAAATCGTGGGGAAATTGCTAGACGTGTGATCAGAACATGCAAGCGCCTAAATATTCATACGGTTGCTATCTATTCAGAGGCAGATGCTGAAAGCTTACATGTGAAAGATGCAGATGAGGCTTTCTGTGTAGGGAAGCCACCTGTTGCACAAAGCTATTTAAACATCGACCGCATTCTAGAAATTGCACTAGAAAGTGGCGCAGAGGCTGTTCATCCTGGCTATGGTTTACTATCAGAGAATGCAAATTTTGCAAAACGGTGTACAGAGGCAGGTTTAGTGTTTATCGGTCCAAGTGCTGATGTGATCGCTTCAATGGGCAGTAAATTAGAGGCTCGTAAGACAATGAAAGCTGCTGGTGTACCGATTGTAGAGGGTGTAGAAGCGCCTGTGAAGGATGTAGAAGAAGCCACTGACATAGCGGAGCGTTTAGGCTATCCGATTATGTTAAAGGCATCGGCAGGCGGTGGCGGTATCGGTATGCAGCTAGTTGAAAATGCTGAGGAACTAGCCAAAGCTTTTGAGGGCAATCAAAAGCGTGCACAATCATTCTTTGGTGATGGCACGATGTATATGGAGCGCTTCATTGCTAACCCTCACCATGTTGAAGTGCAAATTATTGCTGATCATCAAGGCAATGTCGTTCCATTATTTGAACGAGAATGCTCTATTCAACGAAGAAATCAAAAAGTAGTAGAAGAAGCACCATCACCGTTTATCTCACAAGAGACAAGAGAAAAAATGCTAGAAGCGTCAGTTAAGGCGGCGAAGCATATTGGTTATGTCAATGCTGGAACAATCGAATACTTGGTTGATGAAAATCAAAACTTTTATTTCTTAGAAATGAATACAAGACTACAGGTAGAGCATCCCGTAACAGAGGAAATTACGAAGCTTGATTTGGTTGAAGAGCAATTGAAAATTGCGGCAAAACAACCTCTTGCATTTACAAGAGAAAGTCTTACTAAAGAAGGGCATGCGATTGAAGTGCGCATATATGCTGAAAATCCTTCGACATTTTTCCCGTCTCCAGGTACCATTACGACCCTTGAATTACCGACAGGTGAAGGCGTTCGACATGAATGTGGTGTTGAATCAGGTTCAGTGGTAACACCATTCTATGATCCAATGATTAGTAAATTGGTGGTGTGGGGGGAAACAAGAGAAATTGCCTGTGAAAGATTAGCACAAGCGCTAAAGGCGTACAAAGTGGAGGGGATTCAAACGAATATCCCAATGCTGTTAAAAACCGTCACACATGAGCAATTTTTAAAAGGCTATACGACGACAAAATTTGTTGAGCAATATTATTTACCGCAATTAGCAGAAACAAAATAACAATTTTCATGTATTCGTGCTTCCATAGAGGGACGAATACATGATTAAAAAATTAGGAGTGAATGAATATGGCAACAGTAAAAGCAAGCATGGCAGGAACAGTATGGAAAATCGTCGTAACAGAGGGGGAGAAAGTGGCAGCAGGTCAAGATGTAGCCATTTTAGAATCGATGAAAATGGAAATTCCAATTGCAGCAGAAGAGGATGGCGTAGTGACAAAAATCATTGCCAATGAGGGCGACTTCATTAACGTTGATGATGATATTTTAGAAATTGAGTAAGAGGAGGCTTGTTTATGCAGCTACCTAAGCAAGTCATAATCAAAGAAGTTGGTCCACGTGATGGCTTACAAAATGAAAAAACGCATATTACAACAGCTGATAAAGTGCAATTAGTTAATTTATTAAGTCAAACAGGATTAAATTATATTGAAGTGACATCGTTTGTGCATCCTAAATGGATTCCTCAATTAGCAGATGCAGTCGAGGTTCTGCAAGCCATTAAAAGACATAAGGATATTACCTATGCGGCACTTGTACCCAATATGCGTGGCTTAGAACGTGCATTGCAGGCTGAAGTAGATGAAGTAAGTATTTTTATGTCTGCTAGTGAAAGTCATAACCAAAGTAATATTAATAAAACCATAGCAGATACATTTCCCATATTAGAAGAAGTTGTAGTAGGAGCTAAGGCTGCAAAGAAACATGTTCGAGGCTATATCTCAACGGTTATTGGTTGTCCCTATGAGGGGTATATACACCCTGACAAGGTATTACGAGTAACGGAAAAGTTATTGGAGATGGGTGTGACTGAAATATCGCTTGGCGACACAATTGGTGTGGGTGTACCGACACAGGTTGAGTTTCTTTTAGAAGAAGTACTAAAAAGGTATCCTGCTGAGAAATTTGCCATGCACTTTCATGATACACGTGGTACAGCACTAGCCAATATTATGAAATCCATAGAAATGGGTATTACCAAGTTTGATAGCGCGCTTGGTGGGCTAGGGGGCTGCCCATATGCAAAAGGTGCCTCAGGCAATGTAGCCACAGAAGATTTATTGTATTTATTCGATGAGATGGGCATTGAAACAGGGGTAGATCGACAAAAGGTGCTAGAGGCAGCACTCTTTATTGAAGAGAAGTTAGGCAAAGCTGTTGCATCAAAGCAAATGGCTATTGTCCGCAATGAAAGGAGTGCAAATCAACTATGACACAACTCGTTCGTTTTGAATTACTAGAAGGTAGTATTGGACTTATTACTCTTTCAAGACCAGAAGCTGCTAACGCTATGTCGGTTCAATTACTTCATGAGCTATCTGACACGCTTGATCAAATCAATGGAGATCCAGCAGTGCGCGTAGTCCTTCTAACAGGTGCAGGCGAAAAGGCATTTTGTGCAGGTGCTGATTTAAAGGAACGTAAAGGCATGTCTGATCGACAAGTGAAGCAGATTGTGCAGCTGATTGGTGCCACTGTGGCAAAAGTTGAAACGCTTGCACAGCCTGTCATTGCTGTCCTAAATGGCGTAGCCTTTGGCGGAGGCTTGGAGTTGGCACTAGCTTGTGATTTACGAATTGCGGCTACACATGTAAAGCTGGGCTTAACCGAAACATCGCTCGGTATTATTCCAGGAGCTGGGGGAACACAACGACTTCCACGTCTAATTGGTCTTGGTAAAGCAAAGGAATTAATTTATACAGCGCGTAGGCTGAATGCCGAAGAAGCTAAAAATTATGGCATTATCGAGTATGTTTATGAAGGACATGAGGTATTAAATAAAGCACAACAGCTTGCACTGGAAATGGCAAAAAATGCACCACTCTCTTTAGTGCAAGCCAAAGTTGCGATCAATCAAGGTGTTGAGGTAGATTTAGCTACCGGATTAAAAATTGAATCACTTGCATATAGTGCACTGATCCCAACAGAAGACCGATTAGAGGGCTTACTTGCCTTCCAAGAGAAGCGAGCGCCACAATATTCAGGGAAATAAAACGCCAAGAAATCATTTTGGTGTAATCGATTGGGCAAAGGGAGGAAATTAACATGAGCAATATCTCGACAGAAAATACACCACCTACAATGAAAGATAAAATTTTAGCAGGTGGATTACCAAAATATCATGACAAAAATGCACAACAAGGCAAGCTATTTGTACGTGAGCGTCTTGAACTGTTACTTGATGATGGTCTTCAATCAGAGGATGGGCTCTATGCGAACTGTTTAGCAGGAGATTTACCAGCAGATGGTGTTGTCACTGGTATTGGTAAAATCCATGGTCGTACAGTTTGTGTGCTAGCGAACGATTCAACGATTAAAGCAGGTTCTTGGGGAAAACGCACGGTTGAAAAAATGATTCGCATTCAAGAAACCGCTGAAAAGTTGAATTGTCCATTACTCTATTTAGTGGATTCTGCGGGTGCGCGTATTACAGATCAGCTTGAAATGTTCCCGGGACGCCGAGGTGCAGGACGCATTTTCTACAATCAAGTCAAACTGTCAGGAAAAGTTCCGCAAATTTGCTTATTATTTGGTCCTTCGGCTGCAGGTGGTGCCTATATTCCTGCATTTTGCGATATCGTGGTAATGGTAGAAGGGAATGCTTCTATGTATTTAGGTTCTCCTCGTATGGCCGAAATGGTTATCGGTGAGAAAGTAGATTTAGAAACAATGGGTGGCGCAAAAATGCACTGTTCTGTTTCAGGTTGTGGAGATGTGCTTGTTAAATCCGAACAAGAGGCTATTACTTATGCGCGCAAATATTTAGGATACTTCCCTAATAACTATGCAGAGCGTAGCAAGGTAGAGACACCCAAACCGCCGGCTTCATTTGATAAATCTATTGAAGAATTAATACCTCAAAACCAAAATGTTCCATTTGATATGTATAAGCTAATTGATCGTATTATCGATGAAGATTCGTTTTGTGAGGTTAAGAAATTATTTGCACCAGAATTAATTACAGGGCTTGCGCGAATTAATGGACAATCAGTTGGGATCATCGCTAACCAACCTCGCGTCAAGGGAGGCGTGCTATTCCATGATTCTGCTGATAAAGCGGCGAAGTTTATTTCACTTTGTGATGCTTTCAATATCCCGCTGTTATTCCTAGCAGACGTTCCAGGATTTATGATTGGTACTCAGGTTGAAAAAGCAGGAATTATCCGTCATGGTGCTAAAATGATTTTTGCCATGAGTGAGGCAACTGTTCCTAAGCTAACGGTCATTGTGCGTAAAGCGTATGGTGCAGGATTATATGCAATGGCTGGTCCTGCGTTTGAACCAGACTGCTGTATTGCCTTATCAAATGCACAAATTGCCGTAATGGGACCAGAAGCTGCTGTCAACGCCGTCTATGCCAATAAAATTGCAGAACTTCCAAAAGAAGAGCAAGCAAGCTTCATTGCCGAGAAACGTAAAGAATATCAAGAGGAAATTGATGTGTATCGCTTAGCTTCAGAGCTTATCATTGATGATGTGATTGAGCCTAATGAGCTACGCCAGGTACTAGAAAATCGCTTAGAACTTTATATGTCAAAATACTTATTATTCTCACAACGTAAGCATGGGGTAAACCCGGTTTAAACATACTTATTGCAAGGCTGTCTCTGCTGATAAGAGACAGCCTTTTTGGATGATAATTTTTTTCAGCTACTTGCAAGCAATAGTTGAGCATATTAAAATATGGGAAGGAATAAAGGGAAGTGGGTGTTAAGCTTGTCTAAAAACAACATAGCGGATGTTCAGAATAATGCCAAGCTCCCATTACCATATCGGGATGTCATTGATACATATTATTTGCCGCTAAAGGTAGCAGGTTGGATTTTATTTAGTATCTATTCATTTATGGCTTTTTATAAATTGGTTATTGATCGCCTAGTAGATGTAGTCGTCATTTTATTTAAAGGAGATTACTCTATAGGTGACTTAGGATTGTTTGATTATAGTAGTTGGCGTTTAACTACAAATTTTATTCCCTTCGAAACGATTCTCCGTTATATAAACTACTCTCAATATTTTAATTGGGAAATTATAATCGTTAACTTACTTGGCAACTTGTTAATTTTTACTCCAATGGGCTTTTTACTGCCATTACTATCGAAGAAATTCCGAAAAGCATGGATTATTATTTGTTTGGGCTTTTTTGCTAGTCTTGCTGTCGAAACCGTTCAATTTATTTTTACCGTTGGCTCTGCGGATATTGATGATTTAATTTTAAATACAATGGGGGCATGGCTTGGTTACTTAGCTTATAAAGGTATATTGATTAAACCCAAAAAATGAGAAAAGCAGTCCAGAATGTGAGGACTGTTTTTTTTATGTTGATTAACACTATTTGTTTAGTGTATATGTAATAAATTTTATTGAAAATAGTAGAGAGCTAATAAATGAATATGAAAAGTATTAGTCGGATGAGGTTCTTTATACCTATTTTTGAAAATGATTAGTATCTCTTTAGGAGGTTAGTAGTAATTAGTGCTTGAATTTAATAGTGAAAATTCCGATAATGAGTGTACAGAAACTATTCAAATGGTATAGATAGAGTGTGAGAAAGAAAGTTCATATCTGTTAACTTATTAGCATATGAAGATAAAAGGGCGAGGTGAAAACTATGAAAATAACAAATTTAATGGAACAAGAAAGAATTTCATCCCAGCATAATCGTAAAAAAATACTGCAGCGTAAAGAGGCAGGAGATGCCTATAGAAAAAATGCGATGTATTTTCAGCCAAAGAAAAACCCATTATTGATTGAACTTGAAAATTTACTGTTAGGGCGTACTGACCAAGATTTATATGAGCAACAGCAAGAAGAGTCAAAAGAAGTAACTCCTCGGCAGCAAGCCATTATGGAGGATTTACAGCAAACAGAAAAGAATGTACGGGCCCATGAGCAAACCTATAAGGTAGGAATGAATGATAACGCTGATTCCTCGCATATATCCGATTCAGAACTAGGTGACACACTACTGCCCATTTTAGAGCAGGTACGTAATGCAGCATTGTCATCAGCAGAGCCTTCTCCTCAAGATTTACGTGTGGCGCAAAGCGTTGATGCTCACATACAGCATATGTTAAATAATTCAAATGGTGACGAGGTTTCCACAAATGAAAGCGAACCATCTTTTGTACGTGACATCATCGAAGTGAAGGTTCCTGAACGTTACGCGAAGGAATTGAAATTGGACCCATTTGCAGATACAATTTTCGGTAAGAATTATGAGACTGCATTCAAGTTAAGAGCATTCAAACAGGCATCGGAAAGATATGCGGCTCACGTTCAAATGACGAAAAATGGCTATCGTCCAGACAAGGATTCTATGTTCTCTTTGATAGCCTGATGCTGTAGATAGGAGATTGTTGACATGGCAAAGGCAAAGCATGCGAAAACGAATGCGATTCGTTTATTAGAACAACAAAAAATGCATTTTGATGTGATGGAATATGAAACAGGGGACGGTCAAGTTGATGGTGTTTCTGTAGCTGAGAAAATAGGACAGCCTGTTGCTCGGGTATTTAAAACATTAGTAGCAAAAGCAAGTGCACAAAAGCTATTTGTATTTGTTATTCCAGTAGCTGAGGAGCTGGACTTAAAAGCAGCGGCAAAGGTGGTTGGGGAAAAGAAAATCGAAATGTTAGCGGTAAAAGATCTACTTAGCCATACTGGTTATGTTCGTGGTGGATGTTCACCAGTAGGAATGAAGAAGTTATATCCAACGGTCATTGATGCATCTGCTCAAGAACAAGGTAGTATAATTGTTAGCGCTGGGAAAATTGGTATGCAAATTCATGTTCAAGTAGATGATCTGAAAACTATAACAAAGGCACAACTTGCCTCAATTACAGCTACCCATGAGTGAGAGAATGGGTAGTTTTTTTATGTGTTAAGATGAAAGGTTTAGATCAAGCACAATAGCTTAATTTTGGTTGAAAGTATGATAAAGTAATAGCAATAGCAATATTATTCATAGAGAGAAGGATAAGGAATGCGTAGAATAATGGGGTGGCGTTGGACCTTTTTTATTGGTGGCTTAATTGTGATGTCACTTGGAATCACGATGTCGATAAAGGGGAAAATCGTTGGCACAAGCCCATGGGATGTTTTACATGTAGGTCTCTTTCAAAATTTTGGGTTAAGTATCGGCACATGGTCTATTGTAACAGGACTCTTTATAGTTGCTTCAACATCCATTGTATTACGTCAATGGCCAAAGATAGGTACTTGGCTCAATATGCTGCTAATCGGCTCGTTCATTGATGTATTTAACTGGCTGTTGCCCTCAACGGATGTATATGGCTTACAAATTACATATTTTATTATTGGTTTATTTGTTTTGAGCTTTGGCTGTGGGATGTATATTGCACCGAATATGGGCGCAGGACCAAGGGATACCTTAATGATGATACTTGTTGAAAAATTTGGTGGATCTATTAAGACAGCAAGAATGGGAATTGAAGTACTTGTAACAATTGTTGGCTGGCTTCTAGGAGGGCCAGTTGGAGTGGGGACGGTATTGATCGCCTTAACCTCAGGCTATATTGTGCAATATTCATTACCGTATTGTCGTAAAATATTAATGAAATGTATTGGAAATATGGAGGGCATGAAGCCTTTCTATTAATTCATGAAGCTACTTTTATCTGTCATAGATAGAAGTGGCTTTTCATCTTTTTTGGTGTTCCTTCATATAATGCAGGGCGGAAGCTAAAGGAGGAACGACATTTGAACGGAAATGTAACGTATTATTTTGGACACGCATTGACTGGTCAAGGTGTGAAGCATTTATATAAAGAAATGATGGAAGAAGCGGCGCTTGTTTATTTTTTGCAAGGGCCTGCCACATTTAAAGGTTCAGAACTGTTAAAAGAACTAGGATACTTCTATGTGAAACAGGGCTTTGCCGTCGAGTGGTTTAAGCATGCTTTATTAGAGGAAGTTGTTGAGGCCGTTTATGTAAAAGGCTGTAACAGACTTTTTGTATGGGCATCTGAGTGGAATATCGAGCCAACTTTACTCGGTACAAAGCATCGTGTCATGTCTTTCTATGACTGCTTAGAGGATATACAGCTTAAAAAGGTTGGAGAACAACTTGCTGAGGCGATGCAGGAGCGTGCAACTTGGCGTGAAAAATGCATAGCAAAACTGGATCAAGCAATCAAGCTACATGATGACTGGGAGGTTGTCACACAAAGTTGTATGAACTGGCAGGCATTAAATGAACAGGTAGAAAATTTAAAGAATGAAGTGTTTCAATCCATTGTTTTGAATAAATCAGGTAACCGAACACATCGTTTACTTGGAACGTTAACTCCTAGAGGTGCGGAAAATACAGTGGAAAGTATCACCAAGAGTATCACGACTCGCTTCATGATTAAAGGCAAGCCAGGTACAGGTAAATCTTCATTAATGAAAAGTTTAGCGGATGAGGCAAATGCAAGAGGGCTTGATGCACAAATTGTTTGGTGTGGCTTAGATGCGGGATCTGTGGATATGGTCATTATCCCAGAGCTAAATTTCTGTATCTTTGATAGTACAGAGCCACATATCTTTTATCCAGAGGATGGTAGATTAGGGGATAAGATATTTGATATTGGGCAACATTGTGCGCTTTCAGAGGAAGCAGAAACTGCGATTGAAGCAGTGCGAGCGCAATACAAAGAAGCTATACAGGATGCGATGGGCCATTCCAAACGATATGCAGAAGCAGAATATACCGTCCGTCGCCTATTAGATAATTGTCTATCCGCTTCTTTATGGCGTGAAAAAACAGCGCCACTATTCGAAAGATTAACAAAGTAATGTAGCTAATGGCTTGCATGTGCTAAACTAGGAGCGAGAACAGTTTTCCTAGGAAAGGATGATACGCTTGTCAAAAGTATTGAATGCATTTTTAGATGAAAACCTACAAGCCCTACATGAACAAGGCTTATACAATGAAATCGATCCAGTAGAGGGAGCAAATGGCCCGATTATTCAGGTCCGTGGAAAAAATCTTGTTAACTTATCCTCTAACAACTATCTTGGTTTAGCAACAAATGAAGAATTAAAGCGTATTGCCAAAGAGACAATTGATAAATACGGTGTTGGAGCAGGTGCTGTTCGTACAATCAACGGGACACTTGACTTGCACGTAAAATTAGAAGAAAAGCTTGCTGAATTTAAAGGAACAGAAGCGGCTATTTCTTATCAATCTGGATTTAATTGTAATATGGCAGCTATTTCGGCTGTAATGGATAAAAATGATGCCATTCTATCTGATCAATTAAACCATGCCTCTATTATTGATGGATGTCGCTTATCAAAGGCAAAAATCATCGCGTTTAATCACTCTGATATGGAGGATTTACGTGCAAAGGCAAAGGCAGCAAAGGAATCAGGTTTATACAATAAAATCATGGTTATCACAGATGGTGTCTTCTCAATGGATGGTGATATTGCTAAATTACCTGAAATTGTGGAAATTGCGAAAGAGTTTGATTTGATTACGTATGTGGATGATGCACATGGTTCAGGTGTAACAGGTAAAGGAAAAGGAACTGTGAAGCATTTTGGATTAGAAAAAGAAATTGATTTCCAAATTGGTACATTATCAAAAGCCATTGGTGTAGTAGGTGGCTATGTAGCAGGTAAGAAAAATTTAATTGATTGGCTAAAAGTTCGCTCACGCCCATTCCTATTCTCAACAGCATTACCACCAGGTGATGTAGCCGCTATTACAGCAGCCGTGCAAATGCTGATTGATTCAACAGAGCTACACGATAAGCTGTGGGATAATGGCAACTATTTAAAAGCGGGGCTTGAGAAGCTTGGCTTTAATATTGGCGCGTCTGAGACACCAATTACACCATGTATCATTGGGGATGAAAAGTTGACACAGGAATTTTCAAAACGTTTATTTGAAGAAGGCGTTTATGCAAAATCGATTGTCTTCCCAACAGTTCCAAAAGGTACAGGACGCGTTCGGAATATGCCAACAGCGGCACATACAAAAGAAATGCTTGATGATGCAATTGCGATTTACGAGAAGGTTGGTCGTGAATTAGGCGTTATTCAATAAGAAAAAGGCTTCCTCATTAATGGGGAAGCCTTTTTGCATGATAGAAATGAAAAAGTGTAGGATAGAATCAAAAAAGTGACCGATAGAAGCTTAAATCTAATTGGTAGCGATCTAAAAATAGACAATCACTTTATTTTGACCCAATTATTTTGGCTGCCTTGAGCTGTTGAATAGCTTGATCAGAAATATTTAATGCCTGTAAAATTTCTTCATTATGTTGCCCTAAAGTAGGGGCTGCATTTGTTAGCTGTCCAGGTGTTTGTGAAAACTTAGCTGGGAAGCCCAATGTTCTCATTGGTCCAGCAGTAGGGTGCTCATAGGACAGTACCATGCCACGCTCTAGTATATGAGGGTCATTTAATGTTTGATCATAAGAATAGATTGGACTAGATGGTACACCGTGCTTATCCAATAGTTCGAGCCAGTAGATAGCCTTATGCTTGATTAGCTCGCTTTCAATTTCTGCTTCCAGCTCCTTCACATGTTGGGCACGTGAATAGTTGGTAGCAAAGAGAGGATTGTCTAACCAATCAGGTCGATTGACAACCTTTACAGCAAAAATCTCCCATAGCTTTTGATTGCCAGCACCTACTAGAATATAGTCATCCTGTGTTTTGAAACCTTGATAGGGCGCTGACACACGATGGGCGGTTCCTGTTCGCTCAGGTAACTCACCTTGTCCGAAGTAAGCAGCGGCTTCCCAAACAGTCCACGCAAGACCTGACTCCACTAAGGACACATCAATATATTGACCTTCACCACTACGAAGCTTATAGATATAGGCCATTAAAATGGATTGTAAGGCTGTTTGTGCAGCGGCAATATCATTCACCGCAAAGCCAACTTTTACAGGTCGGCCATCTGCTTCACCTGTCATATGCATTAAGCCACTCAGACCCTGAGCCATAATGTCATAGCCACCCTTTTGACTATAAGGACCTGTTTGACCATAACCGGAAATAGAGCAGTAAATTAGGCCCGGATTGATGGCTTTTAATGTGTCATAATCAATCCCAAGCTTTTTCGTGACACCTGGTCGATAATTTTCCACAAGTACATCAACAGATTGAATCAATTCTTTAAATAAAGCCAGTCCCTCAGTAGTTTTTAAATTGATGCAGACACCTTTTTTATTACGATTAACCATCATATACATATGACTTTCTTCATTAACGAATGGACCCATTGTACGGGTATCGTCTCCATTTGGATATTTTTCAATTTTGATAACTTCTGCACCCATATCTGCTAACACCATCGTGCAATAAGGACCCGCTAAGACTTGTGATAAATCGACAACCTTTAATCCTTGTAATGCTTGTTTCATTTAACCTCAGTCCCATCCTGTTTGACTAATGTGATGTTACGTAATCCCTTGACAGAGGTGGCGCCTGCTAATGCGATGGAAACCTTTAATTCATCATAAAGATTGGTCATCACCTTTTCGACGCCTTGTTGTCCTTCAAGGGCTAGCCCATAGACGAAAGGACGCCCAATTGCAACGGCATCCGCTCCTAAAGCAAGTGCTTTTAAGGCATCCATGCCACGATATACACCACTATCTAATATAATAGGAATTTGTCCATGCACAACTTTCGCAATAGCAGGAAGGGCATCAAGTGAACCAATCACGCCATCTAATTGACGGCCGCCATGGTTTGATACAATAATGCCATCAATACCATTGTCGATAGCTAGCTTTGCATCTTCAGGATGTAAAATTCCCTTCAATAATATAGGAAGATTTGTACGTTTTTTTAACTCTCGAACATGCGCCCAATTAAGTGTTGGGTGGAAGACATTTTGCAAGACACCTTGTACATAGGACTCGAATGAATCATCAGGTAAAGTGGCTGTAAAAACGGGGTCATTCATATAATTTCCTCTTGCATAGCCTAGCTTCAATGGTGAAAATTGATTGCGTACATCTTCTTCACGCCAGCCAAGCATTACGGTATCGACAGTTAAAACGATCGCTTCAAATCCAGCTTCCTCTGCACGTGTAGCCATACTAAAAGCAATTTCTTCATTAGTAGACCAATATAATTGAAACCATTTTGTTGCAGAAGGCGCAGCTTGAGCAACTTCTTCAAGAGCAAAAGTAGAAACGGTGCTTTGTATATAAGGAATATTTAAAAACTGGGCGGCACGTGCAACGGCAAGCTCACCTTCATCGTGAACCATTCCGTTCATGCCTACAGGAGCAAAAAGCAAAGGAGTTGGATATGTTTTACCAAACAAATGAACCGATGTATCAACTTTTGACACATCATTTAAAAATCGGGGAACAATGGAATACTTCTCAAAAGCTGCACGATTATTGCGCCGTGTTTGTTCACCGCCAGCACCTGAACGGATGTAGCCAAAAGGTCCAGCTTCGATTTTTTCCGCTACGGCCTTTTCTAAATCTGCAAAGCAAATGGGGAAGGGGGCTTGTGCAGTTATATTTTTTAAGAGTAGATCGCCATCAGTTATGTTTGTCATCGTTACTACCTCACTTATTGATTGAAAATAGGCTTTCTTTTATTTAAAAAGGCTTGAATACCTTCGTTATAATCGTCTGAACTAAATGAATCCAAAACTAACTGTGCCAGCTCATCGTTTTCTTCATTTTCACCATCTACAATTGCTTGGATAATTTTTTTGATGCCTGCGTTTGCAATGGATGATTTACTTAATAAATGTTCAGCGAATTGCACTGTGGCCTTTTCAATATCCTCTGGTTCGTGTAGGGCCGTGATTAAACCAATATTTTTTCCTTCTTCAGCTGTAAAAATAGTAGCTGTGTACAAAATTTCCTTTGCCTTAGCGACACCAACAATATTGATGAGACGTTTCGTGCTTTCTAAATTATAGACAATACCTATGTTTGCAGCGGTGATACCTAGCTTACTCTTAGGTGTTGCTATTCTAAAATCACAAGCGTTTGCTAACTCTAAGCCTCCACCAATTGCTAAGCCCTGAATCATAGCAATTGTCGGGTGCGGAAATTTATAAAGAGCATCGATCGCCTTTAGAGCCAATTCATTATAGGCTTTGGCATTGTCTGTAGCATAACGAACATCTAAAAACTCGCTAATATCTGCACCAGATGAAAAGGCTACTTCATTGACACCGCGAACAATTAAGAGCTTGATAGTAGAATCTACACGTAGTTGCTCAAGGTGGTCTGCTATAGCTTGAAACATTGCCCTTGATAAAGAATTTCGTTTTTCTGGGCGGTTTAATACTAACGTTGCAATATAGCCATTTTTCTCTACATAAATTTCCTTTGTCATCTTCATTCTCCTCTTAATCTTTTTTCAACTTCGCAGCGAAGCGGTTTCCGATGGATTGAATGCTCTGCACAAGGATGATTAAGATAAAGACAGTTGCATACATCACATCAACCTCATAACGTAAATGACCATAGCGATAGGCAAGGTCACCTAAACCGCCAGCACCAACCATTCCTGCCATTGCTGTTGCACCAATTAATCCTATTGTGGCAATCGTTAAGCCTAAAATAATAGATGGTCGAGCTTCACGTAATAGGACATGCCAAATTATATGGCGACGTTTAATACCCATGGCTGTGTAGGCTTCTACAACTCCTGAATCCACTTCTAAAAGGGCAGATTCCATCAGTCGTGCAATATAAGGAGCCGTGTAAACAACTAACGGAACGATTACACCTTTAACACCAATTGTTGTACCAACAATTAGCTTGGTAAAAGGTAAGATGAAGAATAATAAAATGATAAATGGAACAGAGCGAACAATATTGATGAATAGATTAAAAAACTGATAGAAAAATTTATTTTCAAAGGATTGTCCTGGTCGAGTTAAAACGATTAATAGCCCTAATGGAATACCAATTAGAATGGAGAACAACAATGAAATTCCGACCATTTGAAATGTTTCCATAATTGCTTTGCCAATAACATCTGACCAATCTGTAAAGAAGCTTTGGATACTACTCATTGAACGCACCTCCTAATTCTTCCACTGCTACGCCATTTTCTGAAAAATACGTTAGCGCCTTTTGGACAATATGCGTCTCGCCATGTAGATGCACCACAATATTGCCGACAATACCGTTTTTTAATTCAATAATATTAGCTGTTAAAATATTTGGTTGCACATCGTATATCTTAGTGACTTCTGCTAATAATGGCTTACCAGTACTTTCACCAAGAAATGTTAAACGGATTACACTTCCTGAAACATTTAATTGCTCAATAAGAGAAGGGGATAAATTACGTTGTGAAATTGTATTCAAAAACTTTCGCGTTGTAGGGTGCTTCGGTTTTGCAAAAAGTTCAATCGCTGTGCCAAATTCCACAACTTTCCCTGACTCTAGAACAGAAACCTCATCGCAAATTTTTTGAATTACATTCATTTCATGGGTGATGAGCAGAATCGTAATGCCTAATTCCCGATTAATTTTTAACAACAATTCAAGAATGGCTTCCGTTGTTTCAGGATCAAGTGCACTTGTTGCTTCGTCACTAAGTAAAATCTCTGGTTCCTGTGCTAAGGCACGTGCAATAGCCACACGCTGTTTTTGACCACCTGAAAGTTGATTTGGGTAACTATCTAGTTTATCTGTTAAGCCGACAATTTCGGCATACTTAGCTACTCGGTTTTTTACTTCCGCCTCTTTATAGCCTAGCAGCTTTAAGGGAACAGCAATATTATTGTAAACCGTTGCTGTTTTTAGTAGATTGAAGTGCTGAAAGATCATCCCGATTTTTTGGCGTGTTTGACGTAATTCATGAAGAGAAAGGGTCGTAATGTCTACATTGTCTATCACTACTTTTCCCGCTGTAGGACGTTCTAGTAGATTAACGCAACGAATGAGTGTACTTTTCCCAGCACCACTATAGCCGATTACTCCATGAATTTGTCCCTTTTTTACATGAAGATTGATGCCATCCACAGCTTTTATGATGCCTTTTTTCGATTTAAATTCTTTTGAGATATTTTGTAATTGAATCATGCGATTATTTGCTCCTTTCTCAACCTTCTAAAAAGCAAGAATCTGCTCGTTTTCCTATAGAGGAATTTCGGCAGATTCTTCGGCTTTAGAAGCTTTCTGAATGTTTTACCAGCTAGGGATTACAGAACCTTTAAACTCTTCTTCGATGAATTGACGTACCTCATCAGATTGATAAGCCTCAACGAACTTTTTAATTGTTGGATCATTTTCATTTTCAGCACGCACAACAATATAGTTCACGTATGGAGAATCAGTAGATTCCAATAAAATAGAGTCATCTTTAGGATTAATGCCAGCTTCTAATGCAAAGTTTGTATTAATAGCTGCTACATCTACTTCACTAAGTTGTTTAGGAATTTGAGCTGCCTCTAATTCAATGAATTTTAAATTCTTTTTGTTTTCTTCTACATCACGGATCGAGGCTGTTAAGTCTGCGCCATCTTTTAACTTAATATAGCCAGCTTCCTGTAAAACAAAGAGGGCACGTGCTCCATTCGTTGGGTCATTTGGTAAGCCAAACGTTGCACCGTCAGGAATGTCATCAAAGGATTTATATTTTTCTGAGTAGATACCCATTGGATTTAAAATCGTCTTGCCCACTGGTACTAAATCTGTATCATGGTCTTTATTAAATGTATCTAGGAAAGGCTCGTGTTGATAGCTGTTAGCATCAAGATCACCTTCAGCTAAGGATGTATTAGGTAAAACATAGTCAGAAAATGATTTTAGTTCTACTTCTAGCCCATTTTCTTTTGCTACTTTAGCGGCTACTTCTGCAATTTGTTCGTGTGGACCAGAAGTGACGCCTACAACGATTTTCTTTTCATCAATTCCTTCAGTTTGGCTTTTACTATCTTCTTTAGAGCCACAGCCTGCTAAAGCTGCTACTAATGTTAAACTTGCTAAACCTACTAAAAATTTATTTTTCTTTTTCATGAAAATACCTCCAAGATTGTTTTTATCGGTTTTTTGAAAATAAAAAAACTCTCTTACAAATTAAGAGAGGCTCATGAAAAGATGTCCTCTCTTATCTATCAAACGAAGATCGTTTGCAGGATTTAGCACCTTCCTATAAAAAGGAGGTTGCCGAGCTTCATAGGGCCAGTCCCTCAGCTACTCTTGATAAGAGATTTATAATATTTTTTTGTAATTCCGATAGAACTAATATAATTTATAGGGTATAGTAAGTCAATAAATAATTTTTAAATTTTTTATATAATTATAATATTTCGACGCAAAAGAGGGATAACAATGTCTGTAAGAGTTAATTATGGTATAGGTTCATTTGGTAAGGTTATTAGTGCTCGTTTTCTAACGGGAACAGATATCATTGAAGGGATTGAAGCGCTTTGCGAAGAGAATAGCATAGAGTCAGCAACAATTGTAAGCTGTATTGGCAGCTTTCAAAAAAGCAGCTTTGTTTATTTAGTGCCAGATGCAACAGCTCAAATTCAAGTTCGTTTTAGTGATGTGATTGAAAAAGAGGGACCATTAGAATTTATTCAAGGTTCAGGTGTGGTGTGTAAGCGAGATGGTGGATATGAGACACATTTCCATGGTTCTATGAGCGATCAATGGGGTGTTGTATCAGGTGGGCATTTAATAAAAGGGGGCAACCCTGTTATTACTGCTGACATCGTGTTGGCAGAGGTACAAGGGATTCAACATATTCGAAAATGGGATGATGAAACAGGTCATGTTCAATTTTATCCATTAGAAAATGGTTTAGGGCAACCAAGGAAAATTGAAAAATAGTAATAATCCTGTAGCTAGGGATAGCTACAGGATATGGCGTCATTATCTTTTAAACAATTGTAATTGCTCGATTCTATGGATTGCTTCACGTAAGCGCTCCTCACTAACCAGCAATCCTACGCGTACATAGCCTTCACCATATTGACCGAAGCCATTACCTGCTGCTACAGCGATATCAGCTTTTTCGAGCAAAAGATCAGCAAACTGTTCACTTGTATAGCCTAGTGGTACAGGGAGCCATGCGAAGAAGGAGCCTTTTGGAGCCGTAACATGCCAGCCAATTCTTCGAGCTTCTTCAATGAGTACATTGCGGCGACGCTCATAAGTAGCTCGTAGTTCATCCGCACATTGTTGGGAAGCCGTCAGTGCTACTGCTGCGGCTTGTTGAATGGCAGGGAATTGACTACAAAACAGATGATCCTGAATTAGATTAATAGCAGCAATAATCTCGGCATTCCCTACAGCGAAGCCTATACGCCAGCCAGCCATATTATAGGTTTTCGATAATGTATACATTTCAACTCCTACTTCTTTTGCACCCTTTGCTTGAAGGAAGCTAACTGGTTTATTACCGTCAAATCCTATTGCCCCATAAGCAAAATCATGTGATACGATAATATTGTGCTCCTTCGCAAAGCGAACGGTCTCTTCAAAAAACGCAAGTGATGCTGTACCACCTGTAGGGTTGTTCGGGTAATTTAAGTAAAGAAGCTTTGCTTTTTCTTTCACTTCATCAGGTAATGCATGATAATCAGGTAAGAAATCATTTTCAGCAAAAAGGGGCATTACTTCAAAATTGACGTCTCCTAGTACAACACCTGATAGGTAATCTGGATAGCCAGGATCTGGTAAGAGCATCGTGTCACCAGGGTTTAACACAGCTAAAGGTAGCTCAACTAGACCAATTTTTGTTCCACCAAGAATCGCTACCTCTGTATCTGGATTTAGTTCTACCTGATATTCACGTAGATAAAAGTCCGCAGCAGCTTGGCGTAATTCAGCGAGACCTCTAAAAGGTGAATATTTGTGGTTTTGAGGATTTTCAGCTGCTTCCTGTAATGCTTGAATGATGTGAATAGGCGTTGGCTGATCGGGATTTCCTTGCCCAAGGTTAATGACATCACGCCCTTCTTCTAGAGCCGAGTTTACTTTTTGAACGAGTGCTGCAAAAAATTGAGTGGGTAGTTGCTGTAGTTTTTTAGAGAATTCCATGCATGATCACCTTTTTCAGAATATAATAATTATTATTGAAGAATATGAAGCAAATAGTATTACTTTTTCTGTTAATTGTCTAGAGGAGGAATAGAGATGAAAATCGGTTGTATTCAATTAAATGTTGGCTTTGGCAAAGTTGAAGAAAATTTTGAACGTGCCGAGGATAAGATTCGTGAAGCTGCAAAAAATGGGGCAGAAATCATAGTGTTACCTGAAATGTGGAATACAGGCTATGCTTTAGAGAAACTGCCTGAGCTAGCAGATATCAATGGTGAGCGGACAAAGACCTTTTTGGCTAAACTTGCTAAGGAACTTGATGTACATATTGTAGGGGGCTCTGTTTCAACAAAGAAAGGCGATAAATTTTATAATACGATGTATACCTTTGATCGTAATGGAGAACTTGTTGGGGAATATAGCAAGGCACATCTTTTCCGTTTAATGGACGAGCATCTTTACTTGGAAGCAGGGGATGAAATGAATCGTTTTGCTTTAGATGATATTGAAGCTGCTGGTGTCATTTGCTATGATATTCGCTTCCCAGAATGGTTACGTGCACATGCATTACAAGGAGCAAAGGTATTATTTGTACCAGCGCAGTGGCCAACTCCAAGGATTGACCATTGGAAAACGTTGCTACAGGCTCGTGCAATTGAAAATCAATGCTTTGTCATTGCAGTAAATCGTATTTCGAAAAAGGTAGAAAATTTTAATGGGCAGTCTATGATTATTCAGCCTTGGGGAGAAGTATTATGGGTAGGTGCTGAGGACGAGGAAGTAGCAGTGATCGATGTAGACTTTTCTATTGTCGATGAAGTACGTGGAAGAATTCCTGTTTACGATGATCGTAGACCTGGATTGTATCACGATGTAGTTGTGAAAGGGTAATAAAGGGCACGCTTAGGAGGGGAGTTAACCTTTTAAGCGTGCCAACTTTTTTCTAGCTCTTATCCTCGATTAATGAATTGGCTAGTAGCATAAATTCAAGTGTAATGCGGTTATGCCCGTTCATAAAATTTTTACCAAGTAAACTTTCAAGCTTTTTTAAGCGGTGATAGAGTGTTTGACGAACAATAAACAATTGATTCGCTGTTTGCTGTTTAGAGCCATTTGTTTGTAAATACACTTGCAATGTTTCGAGAAGCTTACTATTATATTTTTCATCGTATTCAATAACGGGCTGTAAATAGTCGTAAATCACTTCCTGTAAATCCACCTGCATTTGTAATTTATAGATTAAATGATATAAATGCAGATCATCATAAAAGAACGAGGACGTTTGTACTTTTCGACAAATATATAAGGTTTCCAGTGCAGTTTGATAGCTTTTGGGAATTTCATCCACATCACAAACAACCTTCCCAATAGCTATCTGATAACCTTGTGCCTGCTGCTTTTTATAAAATTCAGTTTTGACCAAAGAGGAAAACATGTTGTTTAACATATCACGAATGGCTTTACTATCTTTTGTATGCAGTAAAATAAAAATAACATAGCTTTTTCTTTCAAATAAAAATGGAATAAAGCCATGTTGCTCAAAGAGATTACGATAATAAAGCTTACTATAGACTACATCCTCCTGTGCCTTTGTCAAGGTATTAGGAGAAGCCAAAATAAAGACAGTGCCACTGGATTGTGTATAGTTAGTATAATGTGTAACGATAAATTTATAGATTTCCTCCTTAGATAGTTTTTGATCAATCCAATCAGCTAAAATCGAAGCATCCTCAATATTCTTTTTTTCCTCAATATAGAACTCTCGCATAAAAAGCTGTGCCAACGCTGTTGCCGTGCGATCTAATATTAATAATTCAAATTCGGAGAAAAGCCCATCTTCTCGATAAATTGATAAATCGGCATAATGTTGATCAAATAGAAAAATAGGCTCATGTTTAAATTGCTGAGACGATGTATTCAATGTTAGGAATTGCTGCCGCTTTTTATGAGCCATATTCGGGAAAAAGACAGGTTCTCTTCCCTTAATGGAAAACATAATTTGTATTTTCAATTCATTATACATATTTTGTAAAATATCGTCCGTGTTTTGTCCCAATACTGCATTTTTGTTCAATGTTTGTGAGTAAGCTTCTAGTGAAGAAATCAATAGATATTGCTGATTGATAATTTGACTATGTAAATCCTGTGTAATACGAACAAAAGGAACTGCTTCATGAAAAACAATAATAGGAAACTGGTGGCGGTTGGCAAGTGTTAAAATCGCTTCAGGTACTGCTTGAATAGAGGTGCCATATTCAATACAAAGTGCTGCACAATTTTTTTGAATGATGGCTTCTATAAAGGATACAAAGTCCTCAATACTATGTTGGAGACTAAGCCCTGTAGTTAATACTAACTCTTCACCAACTAAAAAATTATCAACATGTATGATTTCTAGTACATGTGCCCATTTAACGCTCCTTGTTAATCCCTCATGACCTGCAACTACCTCTGCATTTTGAAAATATTTATTCTGTAAAACGTCTAGTACTTTTAGTTGAAATGTGCTCATTTTTGCCCCTCCTTTTGACATGCGTGTCAGTGGTTAGAATTCAATAATTTCTGCTTGGTGCTGAGAATTTACTCATAAAATCGTTTAAAAAATATTTTAAGAATATTTAGTCTATTTTACATTATGTATAAAACAAAAGTATAGAATTTTACAGTTTGTCTATTACTTCAACGTTATGAAAGATGTAAGATTTTTGTAAGCGATCAAGCAATCTACTAAAAGAGGTGACAGATATGGGGCAACAAACGCATTTACAAAGAGGATTAAAGAAGCGGCATATGACGATGATTGCGATTGCCGGTGTAATCGGTGCTGGACTATTTATGGGGAGTGGCTCGGTCATTAACCTAGCTGGTCCAGGGGCAATTTTATCGTATATATTTGCAGGAATTATCGTTGTATTAGTTATGCGTATGCTAGGTGAGATGGCGGCAGTCAATCCAACGAGTGGATCGTTTGCTCACTATGCACATGAAGCCATTGGTCCGTGGGCAGGTTTTATGATTGGATGGTTGTACTGGTTTTTCTGGGTGATTGCCATTGCTTTAGAGGCAACAGCAGCAGCTGCCATTATTCAATATTGGTACGATGGGATTCCTTTATGGCTTTTAAGTCTGTTATTAACTGTAGCACTTACATTAACAAATGTTCTTTCTGTCAAAGCTTTTGGTGAGTTTGAGTATTGGTTCTCTCTTATTAAGGTTGCAAGTATAGTCGTTTTTCTAGGTCTTGGTGCTTTTATTATCTTTGGTATTGCTCCAAACTTTAATGCTGTTGGTATGACCAATTTAGTTGAACAGGGTGGTTTTTTACCAAATGGTTTTGGCGCTGTTCTAATGGGTGTCGTTATCGTTATTTTTTCATTTATGGGGACAGAAATCGTTGCGATTGCTGCTGGTGAATCGGATGAACCATTAGCCGCTGTCACAAAAGCTACCAATTCTATTACTTGGCGTATTTTAATTTTCTATGTAGGCTCTATTGCAGTTGTAGTGACGCTATTGCCTTGGCATTCCTCAGATATTTTAACAAGTCCTTATGTAGCGGTACTTGATTATATTGGTATTCCTGCAGCCGCACAAATTATGAATTTTGTTGTTTTAACTGCTGTATTATCATGCCTAAATTCAGCACTATATGCTACATCAAGAATGGTATTTTCTTTAGCGGAAAAAGGAGAAGCACCAAAAGCATTTTTAAAATTAAATAAAAATGGTGCACCTGTTAATGCCATACTTGCCGCAACATTTTTCTCATATATTGCGGTCATTATGAACTATGTGTCGCCAGATAAAGTATTTATGTTTTTATTAAGTTCTTGTAGTGCTATTACGTTGATTCTTTATTTAATCATTGCCTTTTCACAGTTAAGAATGCGACGGAAGATTGAGCAAGAAAATCCAGAGCTATTAAAGGTGAAAATGTGGCTATTTCCATATTTAACATATTTAACAATAGTAGCAACAACAGCATTACTCATTGCGATGTTCTTTATAGAGTCTATGCGCTCACAAATTTTATTTACATGCGTTATTGTGGCCATTGTGATGATTTTCTATATGCTGACTCAAAAGAAAAAGGTGATCAAACAAGCCGATGAATCAAGTTCCCTTTTCACAAAAGACAAGTTTGATTTTGAACAATAAGACGAAAAAAGGAGTGGTCAATTATGACAGTTCAACAAGAAATGAAAACGCTAACACATTTTATCAAAGGAGAAGAGGTAGCAGGTACAAGTAACAGATTCTCTGAAGTATATAATCCGTCAACAGGTGAGGTTATTGCAAGAGTACCCCTTGCTTCAAGAGCCGAGGTAAAGCATGCTATTCAGTTAGCTAAGGAAGCCTTTCCAGCATGGAAAAAAACATCAATTGGGAAGCGGGTAGAAGTGCTACATCGTTTCCGTCAGCTGTTAGTAGAAAGACAGGAAGAACTTATCAATGTGATTTGCCAAGAGAGTGGAAAAACTAAGGAAGATGCGAAAGGTGAAATTGTTCGTGGTATTGAATCTGTGGATATGGCGATCAGTGCCCCACAAATGCTAAAAGGAGAGTATTCCGTCAATGTAGGTGGAAATATTAATGCTTTTTCTGCCAAATCGCCTCTTGGTGTAGTAGCAACCATTGCACCATTTAATTTCCCTGTTATGGTACCACTGGCTATTACAAGTATGGCTGTTGCGGTAGGAAATGCAGTTATTCTAAAGCCATCTGAACGTGTACCTATTTCAGCATTATATTTGAGCCAATTATGGAAAGAGGCAGGTCTACCAGACGGTATTTGGACAGTGGTTAATGGAGATAAAGAGGCAGTCGATGAACTATTAGAAAATAAAGAGATTCAAGCAATTTCATTTGTTGGCTCAACGCCTGTTGCTGAATATATCTATCAAACTGGGACAAAGCACAATAAACGTGTTGCGGCATTTGGTGGTGGAAAGAACTTTATGATTGTAATGCCTGATGCCAATTTAGAACAGACAGCAAATGCCTTTTTAGGAGCAGCATATGGTGCAGCATCTCAGCGTTGCATGGCTATTTCTGGTGCACTCGTTGTAGGGAAGGATACGGAGCAACGATTTACAGAAATATTGAAAAATAAAATATCCCAACTAAAGGTAGGGCCTTATACAGAGCAAGACGTCGATTTCGGTCCTGTCATCTCTAAACAATCAAAGGAAACGATTATACGTTATATCGATGGGGCGGTCAGTGAAGGAGCGAATCTTGTCATCGATGGAAGACATCCAAAAGTATGTGAATCGTCAAATGGTTTTTATCTTGGTCCTACTCTACTTAATCATGTAAAACCAGAAATGACGATCTTCAAAGAGGAGGTCTTTGGTCCAGCACGTATTGTAGTGGGGGTTGACTCTCTACAAGAGGCTATCGACTTAATAAATGATCATGAGCTTGGCAATGGTGTCACAATGTTTACAAGCAGCGGCGCAGCGGCGCGTAAATTCCAAGAAGAAATAGAAGTGGGCATGGTAGGAGTAAATGTACCAATACCAATTCCAGTTGGCTATCACAACTTTGGTGGATGGAAACGCTCTAAGTTCGGTGAAGGGCATATGTTTGGCCCAGATCAGGCGAGATTCTTTACAAAGGCAAAAACGATTTCTGAGCGCTGGCCAGATGAAACAGAAGATACAACAAGCTCCTTTGCGTTCCCGAGTAATAACGATGTGAAAAACTAATGTAAGGAAAATAATAATGAGGGGTGTTTGGCGATGACGCAGATCAATCTTAAAAGTGATGTATTAGCAAAGGATGAGCAATATGTATGGCATTCAATGAAACCCTATAATCCGCAAGCCACGTATGTAGTAGAGAAATCTGATGGTGCAAAAATCACAGATACAGATGGTGCGGAATATATTGATGCGATGGCTGGGCTATGGTGTGTCAATGTTGGCTATGGTCGTAAAGAATTAGCGGATGCAGCACATGAGCAAATGATGAAAAATGCTTATGCACCTTTATCTCAGGGACATTTACCAGCAGTCGAACTAGCCGAAAAACTTAATGAAATGCTTGGTGGAGATTATGTTATTTTCTTCTCTAACAGTGGTTCAGAGGCGAATGAAACAGCTTTTAAAATAGCACGCCAATACCACCAGCAAAAAGGACAAAGCTCGCGCTATAAAATTGTCTCTCGCTACCGTGCTTATCATGGGAACTCCTTTGGGGCTTTAGCGGCAACAGGGCAGGCGGAGCGTAAATATAAATATGAGCCTCTATCACCTGGCTTTATCCATGTTGCACCACCTGATCAATACCGTGAGCATGAAAGTGATACTATTGCGCCATTAGATTTAGCGAGTGTAAAGGCCGTAGACAAAACGATGACATGGGAGCTGGGCGACACAATTGCAGCGATGATCTTAGAGCCTATTATTACAGGTGGTGGTGTCATTATGCCTCCAGAAAACTATTTAAAAGGTATTGAAGAAGTATGTAAAAAACACGGCGCTTTAATGATTGTGGATGAGGTTATTTGTGGCTTTGGTCGTACAGGAAAGCCATTTGGATTTATGAATTATGGTGTAAAGCCTGATATTATTACCATGGCTAAAGGAATTACAAGTGCCTATTTACCATTATCAGCTACAGCAGTAAAGCGTGAAATATATGAGGCGTTTACTGGATCAGATGCATACGGCTATTTCCGCCATGTAAATACATTTGGTGGCTCACCGGTGGCATGTGCAGTCGCATTAAAAAATATTGAGATTCTTGAGCAAGAGGCATTATTTGACCGTTCCAAGGAAGTTGGTGCAGCAACACTAAAAACATTGCAGCAAGAATTGCAGCAACACCCAAATGTGGGGGATGTACGAGGTAAGGGCTTATTGATTGGGATTGAATTAGTTGTAGATAAAATCTCGAAAGAACCTTTACCTGTGGAGAAAGTGAATGCAGTCATTGCAGCATGTAAAGGGCAAGGTGTCATCATTGGGAAAAATGGAGCTACTGTAGCAGGATTTAATAACGTCTTAACGTTATCGCCACCACTTAATATTGCACAAGAAGATCTTGACCGCATACTAAGTGTGGTTGTGAATAGTATAAATACGCTATAGTAACTATTCATGTAGGTTCTAAAAGCCATATCAAAAGGGCTTTTAGAACTTTTATTAATGGGCTTTGGAGCAACAATCAGCTGTAGGGAGCATTATTATAGCTCAATAAAAATAAATATAAAATTCTGAAATTTATTAAAAAAATACTGGAAATATTAGATTTCATCGTTTATAGTTGTTAAAAATAATGAAATTTTCTGATAATAAAACAATTTTCTGAGAGGGAATATTTTTTTAATCACTTATTTTCAGCAGTGGAATAAATATACCTTGTATTTTGAACTATACTTTCTGAGTTAAAAGCAATTGTGATAGTTGAGGAAGCAATATCTTTCCTGAATTGAATTGTCTAATCTTAAGAAAATATAGTTTATTTTTTGCCTATTTATTTTCATCAGTGGAGAAAATAAATTCATTTTGGTAATTATATTTCTTAATTTAAGTTATAAGAAATATTTTTATATATTTTTACAAAGGGAGTAGATGAGATGAATTATGTTAAAAAATTGGTTTTTGTAATTCTATGTACATTGCTTTTAGCGGCATGCTCAGAGAAAGACAATTCTAACGCATCAAATACTGGGGACAAGTCTACTACAGAATCAGGTACAGCTAGTTCAAAAAATGAACTTGTTATCGCTGTAAATGAAAACTTTATTTCAATGGATCCGCATAACACTGGGGATACAAATTCGAGTTCTGTACAGGAGACAATGCTAGAAGGATTGTTAGGCTTCGATGCAGATGGTCAAATTATTAAGGTTTTAGCAGATGATTATTCAATTAGTGAAGACGCTCTTGTCTATACGTTCAAACTTAAAGAAGGGGTTACTTTCCATGACGGGGAACAGTTTAATGCTGAGGCTGTAAAGGCCAACATTGAGCGAATCATGAATGATGAAAGCTTACGTTTATATTCTCGTGGTTTTAGCTTAATCAGCAATGTTGAAATTCTAGGCGACTATGAAATTAAGGTTACTTTAAAAGAACCTTATGGACCTATGATTACTCGATTCGGAGTTGCCAAAATGATTAGTCCAAAAATGATTAAAGAAAATTCAGCAGATATACCTAAAAAACCTGTTGGTACAGGACCATATAAATTTGTTGAATGGGTACAAGGAGATCATTTAACAATTGAGAACTTTGACGGCTACTGGGATGGAGGAGAACGTGTTGCTAAAATCACCTATAAACCAGTGCCAGAAAATGGCTCACGTGTAGCGATGCTAAAAGCGGGTGATGCACAGGTTATCTATCCAGTGCCAGCACAAAATATTGATGAGCTTTCTAATAGTAAAGATGTAGAGGTAAATAAGGTCCCTTCTACAATTGCACACTACGTTTCATTAAATACCTATAAAAAACCTTTGGATGATATTAAAGTTCGACAAGCCTTTAACTATGCGGTGGACAAGGATGCTTATTTAAAAGTGGTGAATGCTGGGCTAGGTTTACCATTAGACTCCATTATTTCTTCCAAAACCGTTTATTATAAGCAGCAAAAAATGTATGAACACAATATTGAAAAGGCAAAAGCATTATTGGCTGAGGCAGGCTATCCTGATGGCTTCGATATTGAAATTTGGGGGAACACAAACTCAGATACGATGAAGGGTATGCAGTTTATTCAACAACAGTTAGGTCAAATCGGTGTAAAAGTAGAAATTAAATCAATGGAAGAAGGTACTTTATCAGACGAAATCTATGGTGCACAAACACCAGAGGATGCGAAATTACAAATGTGGTATGTGAGCTGGTCAGCCTATGCTTCGGATATAACGAATGCGACAAAGCCTCTTTTCCATAGCGTATCATTCCCACCGAATGGTGCAAATACAGCTTACTATCATAATACAGAGGCAGATCAATTAATGGATGAAGCTAACTCCATTTCAGATGTTGATCGCCAAGCTGAATTATATGAAAAGTTACAGGAAATTGTTTATCAAGATACACCTTGGATTTTCTTAGGGGTAGATGAGGTTGTATATGGTGTACGTTCAAATGTCAGCGGTGTGCAAGTAAACCCTACAGGTGGACTTGATGTGAAGAATGCCAAAGTCGAGTAATGAACAATAAAAGGAATTGATAGTCGTCAATTCCTTTTCTATAAAAATAGAAAGGAGGAAGGTAGCATGTGGAAGTATATAGCAAGAAGAACTGTTGAAATGATACCAATATTAATCGTCATTTCCATATTAACATTCTTATTTATTCATTTCATACCAGGTGACCCTGCAAGGTTAGTAGCTGGGAAGGATGCCACGCTAGAAGATGTTGAAAACGTACGCCATGAGTTAGGTTTAGATAAACCCATTCTTAAACAATACGTGGATTATATGAAAAATCTTGTGACGGGTGAGCTTGGAACATCTTTAACAACAGGACTACCTGTCATAGATATGTTTAAAACAAGGTTTATGCCTTCTCTTCATCTTACTTTCCTTTCCATGTTTTGGGCTACATTAATGGGTTTGGTAATTGGTGTTGTTTCAGCCATCAATAAAAACAAATGGCCTGATTATTTTGGAATGGTAACGGCTGTTTCTGGTATTTCAATTCCAGGATTTTGGCTGGGCTTATTATTGATTCAATTATTTTCCGTGCAGCTAGGGTTATTTCCAACAGGTGGATTAGATGGCTTTTCTAGTTATATTTTGCCGTCCTTGACCTTAGGGGCTGGCATTATGTCAATGATTGCTCGATTTACTCGCTCTTCTATGCTGGAAACGTTACAAGCAGATTTTATAAGAACAGGGAGAGCAAAAGGACTGAAAGAACACTCTGTTATTGTGACCCATGCTTTAAGAAATTCCTTAATTTCTGTGGTAACAGTAGCCGGCCTACAATTCGGATTTCTATTAGGAGGATCGGTGGTAGTGGAGACAGTCTTTAGTTTTCCAGGGATGGGACGACTTCTAATCGATTCGATTGCCTTTCGAGATTATCCCGTCATTCAATCTGCACTGCTGTTATTTGCATTTGAATTTATTTTAGTCAATTTAATCGTTGATGTGCTTTATACCGTGTTAAATCCAAAAATCCAATTAAATTCTTAAGGGAGGGAACAAAATGACTTCACCAACTACTATGCAAAATAGCCAAGTGCAAAATACACAAAAAAAATACTCTCCTCTTAAAGAATTTTGGAAGTCTTTTAAAAAACAAAAGGCTGCTTTGGTAGCAAGTATCTTTATAGTGTTGTTAATTGTAGTCGCTTTTATTGGTCCTTATATCGCACCGTACGACCCTTTTGAACCGAATTATGATGCTTTATTAGAGGGACCAAGTGCAAGTCATTTGGCAGGAACTGACGAGTATGGTCGAGATATTTTTAGTCGTTTGATAGTAGGTGCAAAAATATCCTTGATGGTGAGTTTTAGTGCCGTATTTTTAGGCTTAATACTAGGAACTATTTTAGGTTTAATTAGCGGTTACTTTGGTGGGTGGATTGACAAAATCATCATGCGTAGCTGTGATGTATTGTTTTCATTCCCAGATTTATTATTAGCAATTGCCATTGTAGCCTTATTGGGTCCTGGTATTAATAATGTCATCATTGCTGTGATGATTTTTAGTGTGCCATCTTTTGCACGTTTAGTCAGAGGTGCTACATTGAATGCGAAAGAGAATGTTTACGTAGAAGCAGCACAATCAATGGGAGCTTCACATGTTAGAGTGCTGTGGAAACATATTTTCCCTGAAACCATTAGTGAATTAATCATTTTTGTCACAATGCGTATAGGAACAGCCATTTTAGCAGCTTCTGGTTTAAGTTTTTTAGGCTTAGGTGCAAGCCCTGAGATGCCTGAGTGGGGAGTAATGCTAAGTAGTGGGCGCGACTATTTAGGGACATCTTCGCACGTAGTCATCATGCCAGGCATTGCCATATTTTTAACCGTACTAGCATTTAACTTAATAGGTGATGGATTACGAGATGTCTTAGATCCAAAAATAAAAAATAATTAAGGAGAATGCTTATGCCAGAACATGTATTGCGAGTAAGTGACTTAGAAACGTCCTTTACGCGTGATAAAAGGGAAATCAAGATTTTAAGAGGTGTCAATTTTTCCATCCGTAAAGGAGAGATATTAGGCTTAGTGGGAGAATCGGGTAGTGGAAAAAGCTTAACATCGTTATCCATCATGCAATTATTTCACGGTACTACAGGCAAAATCGTCAATGGCTCTATACATTTCAATGGACATGACTTGACGAAAATGTCCGAATCAGAAATTCGGAAGATTCGTGGCAAGCAAATGGCCATGATTTTTCAAGAGCCCATGACCTCTTTAAATCCTGTCTTAAAAATAGGCAAGCAGTTAATGGAAGCAATTGAGATGCATTTAAAGCTGCCGAAGAACGAAAGTAAGCATCATGCAATCCAAATGCTAAAAAGCGTTGGCATAGGAAGAGCTGAGGAAATCATTTATGAATATCCACATCAGCTATCAGGAGGAATGCGCCAGCGAGTTATGATTGCAATGGCTATGGCCTGCCATCCTAATTTACTTATTGCTGACGAACCAACCACTGCGCTTGATGTCACGATACAAGCTCAAATTTTAGAGCTAATGAAAAAGCTAAAGGAAGAAAATGAAACAGCTATTTTATTAATCACACATGATTTAGGTGTTGTTGCGGAAATGTGCGATAGGGTAGTCGTAATGTATGCAGGGCAGGTTGTAGAGGAAGCAGATGTCTTTGAGTTATTTGCTAGCCCCAAGCATCCCTATACAAAAGGTTTAATTGCATCCGTACCGAAAATTGGTGATAACAAAGAAGTATTAGAATCTATTAATGGTCAAGTACCATCCCCACAAAATATGCCGAATGGTTGTAAATTTGCTCCACGATGTAATCAAGCGATGTCTATATGCCATCAGGAGAGTCCACCGACAGTAAAAATTTCAGCTACTCGCCAATGTAGCTGCTGGCTATATGTGAAAAAGGATGTGGAAGTAAATGCCTAACAGTATATTAAAAGTGGAGAATTTAAAAAAGAGCTTTCAAATAGCAGGAGGGCTATTTCAAAAAAAGCAATATGTTAACGCGGTCATAGATGTTTCCTTTGAAATAGAAGAAGGTACGACGTTTAGTTTAGTTGGGGAAAGTGGTTGTGGTAAATCTACTACAGGTAGATTAATCACTAGATTAATAGCACCAACGAATGGAAGTATCATTGTGGACGGGAAAGAAGTAGCAACTGCAAAGCAATCTGAATTAAAGCATTTAAGGCAAACTGTTCAAATGATTTTTCAAGACCCATATGCCTCTTTGAATCCAAGAATGAAGGTCAAGGAGCTTATTGGGGAGCCTTTAGAAATTCATACAAAACTTTCAAAAGCAGAGCGTGAAAAACTAGTGCTTGAAATGCTGGAAGTCGTTGGATTAAATGCTGAACATGCTGATCGCTATGCGCATGAGTTCAGTGGAGGACAAAGGCAGCGTTTAGGTATTGCACGCGCATTAATAACAAAGCCAAAATTAATTATTGCTGATGAGCCCGTTTCTGCGTTGGATGTATCTATACAATCGCAAATATTGAATCTATTAAAGCAATTGCAGCAAGAATATAAAATATCTTATCTCTTTATTTCTCACGATTTAAGTGTTGTAGAACATATTAGCCATTATATAGGGGTCATGTATTTAGGGTCTATTGTAGAAATCGGGCGTAAAGAAACCATATTTAATGAACCAAAGCATCCCTATACAAAAGCGCTCATTGCATCCGTACCGATCGCAGACCCAACATTACGAAAAAAGAAGATCGTTTTAACAGGTGATATTCCAAATCCTAAAAATCCGCCAAGTGGTTGTACCTTCCACACAAGGTGCCCCTTTGCATCAGATATATGTAAGCAAGCTATTCCGGAAATGAAAAAAATTAACGAAGAGCAAAGTGTCGCATGTCACTTTGTCAACTAATCGAAAGGGTGTATAGAAATGAAAATAGGGTTAAGCACATATAGTATGGTCAAAAAAATGAGACAGGGGGAAATGAATGTACTGGATGTCTTACAATGGGTAGCAGACAACGGTGGACAGCATGTAGAATTAGTACCCTATGAATTTACCGTTGTAGATAACTATGAACTTGCAACTCAAATAAAAGATAAAGCAGCAGAGCTAGGATTAGAGCTATCCGCCTATTCGTTACCAGCTAACTTTATTCAGGATACGGAGGAAGCTTTTTTAGAAGAGGTTGAACGTTTAAAGAAGCATGTTGATGTCGTACATCATATGGGCATTCACATTATGCGCCATGACGTTACTCTCTTTACTTTACCAAAGGAGCAAACGTCCATTCATTATTACAACGAGCACTTCGAAGAGATGGTTAGAGGCTGTCAGTTAATTGCAGATTACGCGAAACAATTTAATATTACGACAACGATTGAAAATCACGGCTTTAATGTTCAAACAAGTGATCGTGTACAACAATTAATTCATGCGGTAAACAGAGACAACTTTAAAACAACTTTAGATATCGGTAATTTTTTATGTATTGATGAAGAACCTCTAATTGGTGTTATGAAAAACGTCCCTTATGCTGCTACGGTGCATTTTAAAGATTTTTATATTCGTCCTTATTATGAAAATCCAGGTGAGGGCGAATGGTTCCGTACAGTTCATAACAACTACATCAGAGGTGCTATTGTGGGACATGGCGATATAAATATTCGAGAAATTATTAAACTCGTAAAAGGCAGTGGATATGATGGCTATCTTACTATTGAGTTTGAAGGGATGGAAGATTGCCAAGTTGGTTCAAAAATAGGGATGGATAATGTACGTCGTTTATGGGACGAATGCAAGCTCTAAAGGAGGAAAGAACATGGACAAATTAAAAGTTTGTGTCATTGGCACAGGTTCTATTTCAGATTTTCACTTAGGTTCCTATTCGAATAATCCATTCGTTGAGTTATATGGCGTGTATGATGCTTCTCTTGAAAGAGGCAAAGCAAAAGCAGTTCAATTTGGAGCAACACATGTTTTTTCTTCAAAAGAAGAGCTATTCGCAGATAAAAATGTGGATGCTGTAAGTATTTGTACATGGAATAATACACATGCCGAATTGGCGATTCTTGCTTTGGAAAATGACTTACATGTTCTAATAGAAAAGCCGCTATCTATGACTTATGCAGAGGCTCTAAATATCCAAAAGGTTGCAGAAAAGCATCAGAAAGTATTTCAAGTGGGCTATGTAAGACGGTTTGCCACAAATACCAAAGTACTGAAAAGCTTCATCGACGATAACAAATTGGGCGATATTTATTATGCTAAGGCTTCCTGCCTAAGAAGATTAGGTAATCCAGGAGGCTGGTTTGCTGAAATTGATAAGTCTGGCGGCGGACCTTTAATTGATCTAGGGGTACATGTAATTGATATATGCTGGTACTTAATGGGGAGACCAAAGGTGAAACGTATAACAGGTCATACTTACAATCAGTTAGGAAACCGAAATCATATAGAAAATTTATCCTTCTACAAGGCTGCAGACTATGATGCAACTAAAAACACAGTAGAAGACTTAGCAAATGCCCTCATTACATTTGAGAATGGAGCGTCACTAATGGTAGACGTTTCCTATACACTACATGCTTTAAAAGATGAAATAAGTATTAAGCTATATGGCACGAACGGTGGTGCAGAGCTAGAGCCAGAATTAAAAATTGTAAGTGAAGAGCATAATACGATTTTAAATATTCATCCTCAAATTAACGATTTAACATTTGATTTTGCGACAGCCTTTCAAAATGAAATCAATTCATTTGTTGATTGTTGCCTTCATCATTATGATTCAGTTGCACCTGTAGAGGATGGAGTAGAAATTATGAAAATCTTAGAAGGTATTTATATTTCTGCAACTGAAGGAAAGGAAGTTGTTTATTAAAATGGTGAAATTGGATAATAAAATCGGTGTGATAGTAGACAGCTTTCGTTTACCTATTCGTGAAGGTTTGTTAAAGGCGAAAGAAGTTGGTGCACAGGGGGTACAAATGTATGCCGTTTCAGGTGAGTTGGACCCCGATAACCTAAATGCTGAACAAAGAGCAGAATTGAAGGCGTATATCTTAGGGCTAGGTCTAGAAATCTCCGCATTATGTGGAGATTTAGGTGGTCATGGCTTCCAAGACAAAGCAGAAAATGCCAGAAAAATAAAAAAATCAAAAGAAATACTGCAATTAGCCAAAGACCTAGGAACATCCATTGTTACAACTCATATTGGTATTATTCCTGAAGATGAAAATGATCCAATCTATCAAACAATGCTGGAAGCCTGCGAAGAATTAGGACAATATGCTACATCATTAGATGCTTATTTTGCGATTGAAACAGGGCCAGAAACGAGTAAAACATTAAAAGGGTTTTTAGATAAGCTATCAACGAATGGTGTATCGGTTAATTTTGATCCTGCCAATATGGTGATGGTAACAAAAGATGATCCTGTAGCTGGAGTCAAACTATTAAAGAAATATATTGTACATACACATGTAAAGGATGGTATTCAACTGCAACCAACGAATCCTAAAGATGTGTACGGGTACTTAGGATACGATTCTGGAACATCTCATGATAAAATAGAAGAAATGGTGGAAAATGGAGAGTTTTTCAGAGAACTTCCATTAGGTCATGGAGATGTCAATTTCGAGCTTTATTTTTCAGCTTTACAAGAAATCGGATACAATGGCTATTTAACTATTGAACGAGAAGTGAGATCAAATCCCGAAAAAGACATCAAAGAAGCTGTACAATTCATAGAAAAGTTTAAATAGGGGTTGAATCTAATTTGAAAAAGCAAGATCAAGTACAAATGCGAAGACAAAATAAATATATTGTGCTTGACGCAATAAGGCAGATGGCGCCAATTTCAAGAATTCAATTATCAAAATATACAAAAATGAGCCCTACAACCATTACGCGTATTGTGCAAGAACTAGAAGCTGAAGGCTTTATTCTTGAAGGGGTATCGGAAGAAACAGCCATTGGTAGACGTCCTACGTTAATTCATATGCGCGAAGATGCTTTATATACGATTGGTATAGAAATTGACTGTTTTACTATTCGAATAGGTATATTAGATTTCTTAGGGAAGCTTATTGCCTTTCAGGAAATCAAATGTAACATCAAGCATCAATACGAAGAAGCTATACATCTACTAAAACGATCTATAGAAAATATCATGACAGAATATCAGATTGCTCACGATAAATTACTAGGCATTGGGATAGGAATTCCAGGAGTAATCAATAACGAGGAAGGGATAATCGTTTCCTCTGAGCAATTGAAGTGGGAAAACTGCCATATAAGAGAAGATTTAAATGGCGTTTTTGGTTGTGAAGTCATCGTAGATAATGAATTAAAAATGCAAATCATTGCTGAAATTGGTGATATCTATACACCACTGTATTCAAATTGTATTTTAGTCGGAATCGGAACAGGAATAGGAGCATCTATATTATTAAATGGAGAAGTGTATCGTGGCATTCAAAATAAAGCTGGAGAAATAAGCCATATAACGATTAATCCCTTTGGTGAGATGTGTCACTGTGGTAAAAGAGGGTGCTTATCCATGTATGTTTCTGAAGTTACGCTGTTAAAAAGAACACCTAAAAATCTTAATATTCAATCAATAGAAGAGATTTTGCATTGTGTTGATCAAGGCGAGCAATGGGCGGTTGATATTCAGCAAGATGTAGCTACTTTTCTAGCTATTGCCATCAATAATCTAGTTTGTTTATACGAACCAGAGGCTGTCATCGTCAGTGGAGAAATTATTGAGCACAATGTGACATTTCAAAAACTGCTTAGTGATAAGTGTAAACAGTATATATGGAAGGAATTACAACCCTACTTTGATTTACAGTTTTCCAATCAATTAAAAGAAGGGGTTGTTAAAGGAGCGGCATTACAAGCACAAAAGCAGTTGCTGTCTGTTTAAAGAAAGGTTGGTTGATTCGTGGCTTACTCAGAATTTTTAAAGGAGTATCGTTCAGGATTAATGGAAAATGTGCATTATGGACAAATAAGTGCTGTGAATCTAACGAAGGAAGAATTCGTCTCTGTAGGTCAAGATTATGAGCCTGTGTATTTTCGTTCTGCAGCAAAACCATTTCAAGCCATTCCCATTTTTATGACTGATTTTATAGAAAAGTACGGGATTACTTCAAAAGAAAGTGCATTATTTCTAGCTTCACAAAGAGGCGAAATATATCATCAAGAGGCATTAGTCTCTTTGCTGGAAAAACTTCCTATTAATGAAAATGAGTTAATTTGTGCAGCATCCTATCCATTAAATGAGGAACCTAAAACAAAGTATATTCAACAGGGGTTTGAAAAGAGGAAACTATTTCATAATTGCGCTGGCAAGCATTTAGGATTTTTAACTGCATGTTTAGCAAATGGCTATGATGTCAAGCAATATTGTCATCCAGAACATCCACTGCAACAGATGATAAAAAAATATATTGCTTATTTAAGTGAATATGAGGTAGAGAAAATTCGTACAGGGATTGATGGCTGTGGTGCGCCCGTCTTTGCGATTCCGTTAAAAAACATGGCCATTGCTTATTTAAAGTTAGCAAGACCAGAATTAATTGATGATCGACTGATTCGTGAAGCAGTAATAAAGCTTACGACAGTAATGAATCAAGAGAATCCTATCATTGCAGCACAAAATTTTATTTGTACGGCATTATTAAAGGACCCCAATATTGTGGCAAAGGGCGGGGCACAGGGCGTATACTGTTTTGCTCTTAGAAACGAAGGATTAAGTTTTGCCTTGAAAATTATGAATGGTTCAGAAAGTCCATGGCCGAATGTAATTGCTTCTGTATTGGAACAAATTCAGTATACAAATCAAGAAACAATTGACCGTATTAAAGCATTGTCTCCTGCATTTGTGCGTAATGATGCAGGGGTTGAGGTAGGAGAAATTGTTTCTACAATTAAAATCGTATAGAGGTGAAGGCACTTGTATGTTTTGGCAATTGATGGTGGTGGAACAAAAACACTTGCGACAATCTCAACGTGTCGTGGGCAAATTATGGCGCTAGCAGAAACAGGAAAAAGTAATCCCACATCCATGAGCTTCGAGCAATTTACTGAGACGATAACAGAATTAATAAATGATTTAAAAAGACAACAACCTCACGAATTTCAACACATTACAAAGTGCCATGCGGGCCTGTCTGGTGTAACAGAAAATAATAATGAAGAAATTACCCATGCATTATTAACCTCGCTTTTACCGAAAGACTGTCAACTATCACTATCGAATGATGGGTTGAACGCGCTGTATGCGGGAACATTGGGTCAGCCTGGCATTGTGCAGATTTCTGGTACGGGTGCGATTACACTCAGTATTGATTATTCGGGAAGAATTGAGCGTACAGCAGGATGGGGTTATATTTTTGATGATGAGGGCAGTGGCTATGATATTGGCATTCGTACATTAAAAGCGGTATTTAAAGCATTTGATAAAAGAGGTCCTGAAACGCTTCTAACAGCAGCAGTATTAGAATATTTTCAATTACAATCCGTTCCGCAGATAATTGAAGTGGTCTATGGTGAAGCACATCCGCGTGATACCATATCTCCTTTAAGTAAGATAGCAATTGAATGTGCTAAACGTGGTGATGGAGAAGCCAATACAATTATTGATCAAGTGTGCTATGTTTTTTATCAAAGTATAGATGCTTGTTACAAAAAAAATCCATTCACAGATAAGCGAGTCAAAGTAGTCTTAGCTGGTGGCGTTTTTAATGAATTGGAGCTATTTATTAAAAAGTTAATCTCTATTGATAAAAAGAATAGTAATCAGTATGACTTCGTGGGTGCTTATAGCTTACCTGTAGGTGGTGCCGCTTTAGCTGCATTAAAATTACCAAGTAAGGAAGCCCAGCTATTTATCGATCAATATAATGCGAGTATGAAGGAGTTTTTAACGAATTAATCCCCCCTTTAATCTAGCAAGTAGAGAATGCATGAATTTTTCTCTACTTGCACTTTTGTTAGTCCCCTACTTTAAACATATAACCCTTATATGAATTATGAATAATCATGACGATTCCAATAAGCATAAAATTGGATAGTAACGAGCTTCCACCATAGCTTAAAAAAGGTAGGGTGACACCTGTGACAGGTAAAAGCCCAATGGTCATGCCGATATTTTGAGTAATTTGAAAGGCTAGTAAGCTTGAAATACCTGCACCCATTAAGGTCATGAAGGGGTCTCGCGCTACTACCGTAATAACAACAATACGATAGATAACAAAAAATAGTAGAGCTATTACAAATGCTCCTCCAACAAAACCCAGCTCTTCTGCAATAGCGGAGAATATAAAATCGGTATGTTTTTCTGGTACATAGACATTGTTATGTAGATAGCCCTTGCCCATAAATTCCCCTGATCCGATGGCCATAAAGCCTTGGCGTACTTGAAAAGAAGAATCAGTATATTCATAAGGCTGAAGCCATCCATAAATTCTTGAAATCTGATGTCCTGATAGGGCACCTAAAACCTTCTCTGTAAAAAATTCATTAAATCGGACATAGAGCACTACTAGCGTACTGATAATAACTAGAGGAACAGCCGTAAATACGACTAGAAGCTTTCTATGAATACCTGAAAAGAAAATCATTGGTAAAATCATCGCCATATACAACATAACCATACCTGTATCGGGTTGCCTATAAACAAGTAGTGTAGGAGGAAGGACAATTAGCCCGATTTTTACAAGTAGCCAAAAATCTGCTAGATAAGAGGGGCGGACATTTTTTTCTTGATGAGCAATAATGACCTTACTCACAACTATTAAAAAAGCGAATTTTAAAAACTCTGATGGTTGGAGAGAACCTAAAAACGGGATTTGATACCATGATTTTGCCTGATTGATCGTCCGAGCAATGCTCTCAGGTGCAACAATAAGCCCAGCCGTTAAAGCAACTATTAGGAAGTAAAAGGGCCATCCAATCTTCTTTAGCTGTTCAATATCAAGTAAGGATATTCCAAACATGATGGTTAATCCGATGAGATAAAATAAGAATTGCTTGATAATAAAGGAGCTTGCATACTGTTCAAAATTTACACTACTAGAATGGACAAAAAGGCAACTAATAGCGCCGAGTATTAGAAGACTTATTACTAAACTCCAATCTAACTTCTTCAATTGCGTCAAATGTAACACCTCCATTCTCTATTATCAACGCTGACAATGTATGGAAGGTTGCGGATGTTTTTTCAAATAATAGTATGAATAAGAAGCTATAGTATGGCTAATTTAGCGAGTTAAATTACCTAAAAAGAACTAAATGATGGGTATAAATTCTTAATATTTCGATCAAAATTTACAAAAACATAACACTGGCTTTATATCTCTATACTATCATTATTGGTAAGAGTTGGAGGAGGAGCCAAGGACCATGCATTTTTTCCGTTTCATTAAGGTGAAGGACAAGTTACTTGTACTCATGATTGTTTGTGTATTATCGAATGTATTGCTAGGTGTATTCAGTGTAGATTATTTAAGGAAAATGTCGTGGCATGCAAGTGAGAGTTACACACAGGGACTTGTCCCAATTGGATGGCTAAATGAGCTTGAAGAATCACAGCGCCGATTAGATTTTATAGTAGATTCGAAAGGTGACGATAAAGAAATGACAGCCATTTTACAAAACATGGCACAGCCTTTAGAGCAACTAGATAGCCATGAAATTGATAAAAAGATGAGTCATCAAATTAAGAAGTATAAGTCATTGCTTAAGAAGCAGGAAGAAGCCATTGAGGATTTTAAACAATTGAAACATGATGAGCTAGATCCATTTTATTTGCAAATATTCTTACCAATTAGTCAGGAGAGTCATGCATTATTAGAAGATACGCAAAATTATTTGGTTCAAAGAGCAAAAGACCAACAGCAGGCTTATCAAAAAGATGTGCAATTCGGTTATTGGTTATTAGGTGGTGTATGCTTAGCGGTTGTCTTGCTTGTTATCCTTATAGGCTTTATCGCAACAAAGGCAGTTAATGTACCAACACGTCAGCTAAAATCATTATTAAAACGTGCAGAACAAGGTGATTTCACTGCCAATGCAAGTTATGTGGCTCATGATGAGCTTGGTGAAGTTGTTTTGTCTTACAATCAAATGGTAACAGAGGTGAAACGACTACTCCATACTGTGACAGACAGTGCCTATGAAGTAGAAGAAATGACAGGGAAATTGCAGAAATCCTCTGAGCAATCATCAACAACGACATTAAAAATAGCGAAGGATGTACAATCGATTTCAGAATCAACGTCTGCTTCTTCTAATAAATTAGCTTCGAATACTGCTTCCTTAGAGGAAGTTTTAAATGATGTACAGGTTATTTTAGAAAAGGTTCAGGTTGTAGAAAGTTTTGCACAAAAAACGGCCAGAGATGCAGAAAGTGGAACTGAAATTGTACAGGCCAATTTAACACAAATGCAAGCTATTAAGCAGGCAGTTGAAAAATCTAATACAGCTATCTTTAATTTAGTAGAGCGGGCTGCATCGATTGATCAAATGATTGAGGTAATAGAAAGAATAACAGCACAAACTAACTTACTGGCTTTAAACGCATCTATTGAAGCCGCAAGAGCAGGAGAGCATGGTAAAGGCTTTGCAGTAGTGGCTAATGAGGTTCGCAAGCTTGCTGAGCAAACTGTTCAATCGACACAAACGATTACATCCATTGTACAGAACATCCATTTAGATTCGAGTTATGCGGTACAAATGATGGAAGGCGTTTTAGTAGCGACTGAAAAAGGTGTAGCTGTCACAGGACAAACTGCGTCAAGTTTTGATCAAATTTTAGAAAAAGTACATACGATTAAGCCTTATATTATGGAAGTATCTGCTACAGTTCAAGAGATTGCCAATCACACGAAGAAGGTAAGTGAGGATGCAAGTATGCTGACAGCTTTATCCGATACGAATGCCGTGTCTACTAAACATGTTGCTGCATTAACAGCTGATCAATTAACAGCTCAACAACAGTTCCATAATTATATTAAGGAATTGCGCAAAGTATCAAAAGTTTTGCAAATAGCTGTCAAACGTTTTTCGATATAATTTAATAGTAAAGAATAATATTGAAAAGGGGTCTTCTTTGCAAAAAATAGCAAAGAAGATTCTTTTTTGCATGGCTACAAAACTAGCTTATGAGAGCGTAAATGTTGTGTATTTTTGAGGTGTACAATTGTGTTTTGTATATTTTTGTAGCACAATATTTTTTATGGCCTCATATACTGTGGATAAGGGATTGTATGTTCTTTGTAAGGAATATTATTAATATAATTGTTGTATTTTCAAAACGAACACATTATAATGAATTTCATTGAAAGTGTTATTAAATCAATGTTTATCAATACATTTTTGTACTTTCTGGAAGTACAATTGTTCACATGTGGAGGTTTTGGGAAATGAAAAAGATTATTGTTACTGGAGCACTTGGTCAAATTGGTTCTGAGCTTGTAGAAAAACTTCGTGGTATTTATGGAGAGGACAATATACTTGCTACAGACATTAGAAAGCTTGAACATACTAAGGGCCCATTTGAAATATTGGACGTGACAGATGGACAAAGAATGCATGATTTAGCAAAGGACTTCGGTGCAGATACAATGATGCATTTAGCTGCGCTATTATCAGCTACAGCAGAAAGAAATCCATTGTTAGCTTGGAATTTAAATATGGGCGGGTTAATGAATGCGTTGGAGGTTTCACGTGAGCTAAATATGCAATTTTTCACGCCAAGCTCAATTGGTGCGTTTGGTCCGTCTACACCTAAGGAAGATACACCACAGGATACTTTGCAAAGACCAACAACCATGTATGGTGTAAATAAAGTAGCGGGTGAGTTATTATGCGATTATTATTTCAATCGTTTTGGTGTTGATACACGTGGAGTACGCTTCCCAGGATTAATTTCTTATGTAACGCCTCCAGGTGGTGGTACAACCGATTATGCAGTAGAAATTTTCTATGAAGCAATCGAACAAGGCAAGTATACATCGTATATTCAAGAAGGTACGTTCATGGATATGATGTACATGCCAGATGCTCTACAAGCTATCGTAGATTTAATGGAGGCAGACGGTAGTAAGCTCGTTCATCGCAATGCTTTTAATATTACAGCTATGAGCTTTGAACCTTCGCAAATTGCGGCAGAAATTAAGAAGCACTTACCGAATTTCACAATGAGCTATCAGGTAGATCCAGTTCGTCAGGCAATTGCAGATAGCTGGCCAAACTCTTTAAATATTGAAGCGGCTCAAAAAGAGTGGGGCTTCAAAGCTGAGTATGATTTAGCTAAAATGACGGTAGATATGTTAGAGAAATTAAAAATTAAACTGCATAAAAAAGCAATTTCATAATAGATGGACAACGGGTGAAGAACTAGACTTCATCCGTTTTTTATATGTTATAAAGAAAATTATTGGAATATATAGATTAAATTATAAAATTAAAATATAATAATATTCGGAATATTAATAGTATTCAGTTAAATTGATGCTATGAAGATTTCACAAGGGGAAATTCACAAATGAAGGGATGATGTGTTTTATGATGCAAGCACCATTAGTTTTAACTAGTTTTTTCAAACGAGCAGAGAGCTATTTTGCAAGAAAATCAATTATTTCACGGACAAGCCCACACAAAATACACCGTTTAACATATGGACAGTGGGCGAAAAGAACGCGTTGTTTAGCAGATGCCCTTACGAAGCTTGGGATGACAAGAGGAACAAAAGTCGGCTCCTTTGCGTGGAACCAGCATCGGCATTTAGAAGCCTACTTTGCTGTACCTTGCTCAGGGGCAATCTTACACATGGTAAATATTCGTTTATCAGAAGAGCATTTGATCTATATTATTAATCATGCAGAAGATGAGATTTTAATGGTCGATGTTGATTTATTACCGATCATTGAAAATATTGCGCCAAAACTTAAGACAGTGAAACACTATATTATTATGACGGATGAACCAGCTTTACCCAAGACTACACTACAAAATGTTTTATCCTATGAGGACTTGTTAGCTACTGCTGATGAAGAATTTCAATTTCCAGAGGATATTGACGAAGAAGCACCTGCCGGTATGTGCTATACAAGTGCCACGACAGGGAATCCAAAGGGAGTTGTCTATTCCCATCGGGGTCTAGTATTACACAGTATCATGCTGAGTATGTCTGACTCTATGGGGATGGCGGAAAGAGATGTGGTGATGCCAATTGTACCAATGTTTCATGCAAATGCATGGGGCTTACCTTTTGCTAGTGTTAATGTTGGTGCTACACAAGTTTTGCCAGGTCCACAATTTACATCAGAATTAATAATGGATTTAATCGAACAAGAAAAGGTTACATTAACTGCTGGTGTACCAACCATTTGGATAGGCGCCTTACAGGAGCAGGAAAAGAAAGAACGAGATATTAGTTCTTTAAGAGCGATCTGCTGTGGTGGATCGGCTTCACCAACTCGACTCATTCGGACATTTGAGGAAAAATACGGAATACCTTATATTGTTGTCTACGGCATGACGGAAACTACACCAATCGTGGCATTGTCCAATTATATGTCGTGGATGGATGATTGGCCGATTGAAAAACGTATTGAAGCTCGAGCGATGCAAGGGATGACAATGGCAGGTATCGAATCTAGTATTATTAATGAGGCGGGTGAGGTTCCTTGGGATGGCGAAACGATGGGGGAATTACGTTTAAAAGGCCCATGGATTTCCGACGAATACTATCGTGATGAACGAACAGCAGATGCCTATCGAGATGGTTGGTTATATACTGGTGATATTGCAGTACGAACAGAGGATGGCTTTATTAAAATCACGGACCGTACAAAGGATCTTATAAAATCAGGTGGGGAATGGATTTCCTCTGTTGATTTGGAAAATGCACTAATGACGCATGATGCAGTTTTTGAAGCAGCTGTCATTGCCATGCCTCATGCTAAATGGCAGGAGCGTCCTTTAGCTTGTGTTGTATTGAAAGAGGGACAATCAGTAACTGAACAAGAGCTTCTTACCTTTTTAGAAAATCAATTTGCCAAGTGGTGGGTACCAGATGCAGTCGTATTTCTAGAAGAAATTCCAAAGACATCTGTCGGGAAATTCCTGAAAGCGAAGCTGCGAGATAATGTAGCTGAAATTTATCCTAAATCATTGGTATAGGTGAAAGAGCGATTTCCATAAATGGAAGTCGCTCTTTTTTTATTATTTAGCTAACATGTGGAAAACTTGTTCAACGTCTTTATCGCCACGACCAGAGATATTAATAATAATGCTTTCCTCAGGTGATAAAGTTGGTGCTAATTTTAGAGCATGGGCAACTGCATGTGAGCTTTCAAGAGCAGGAATAATACCTTCTACCTTAGAAAGTACTTGGAAGGCTTCTAAAACTTCTTCATTTGTCACGGTCACATACTCAGCACGGCCAATTGTTTTCAAATGGCTATGCTCAGGCCCAGCACCTGGATAATCTAAACCAGCTGCTATTGAATAGGTAGGAAGTGGATTACCTTCTGCGTCCTGAAGAACTAAACATTTGAAGCCGTGTAGCTCTCCTGGTGTTCCTTCGTTTAAGGTAGCAGCTTGATCCGGTTCTATTCCAATCAGACGAACATCTTCGTCTGCAATATAGTCAGCAAATGCCCCAATTGCATTACTACCGCCTCCTACACAGGCAAGAACAGCTGTTGGCAGCTTTCCTTCCTTTTCTAAAATCTGTTCACGACTTTCGCGGCTAATCACTGATTGAAAATGTTTAACCATTGATGGGAAGGGATGTGGTCCAACTGCCGAACCTAATAAATAGAAGGTTGTTTCATAGTTTTCTACCAAGTCAGCAAATGCTTCATCTACTGCATCCTTTAAGCGGCCTTGCCCTTTATCAACCGCTACGACTTTTGCGCCGAGAAGTTCCATGCGAAATACGTTCAATGCCTGACGTTTTGTATCCTCCAAGCCCATATAAATCGTGCAATCCATTCCAAACATGGCACACGCTGTAGCTGTTGCTACACCATGTTGACCTGCACCAGTTTCTGCAATTACACGGTTTGCGCCCATACGTTTGGCTAGTAAAATTTGTCCTAATACATTATTGATTTTATGGGAGCCTGTGTGGTTAAGGTCTTCCCGTTTTAAATAAATTTTTGCGCCACCTAATTGCTTTGTTAAATTTTCTGCAAAATAAAGAGGGGATTTACGACCGACATATTCACGGAAATAGTAATCTAATTCTTGTTTAAAGTCATCATCTTCTTTATACTTTTGAAAATTCTCATCTAGTATATTTAAAACATTTTGAAGCTCCTTTGGAACAAAGCTTCCACCAAATTCACCGAAATATCCCTTTTTCTCTACTACTGTACTCATCTTTCCTCGACTCCTCTATGCTAATTTTTCCAAAAAAAAAGCCACTCCAATCCCTTATAAAAAGGACGAGTAACCGTGGTGCCACCTTCATTCGCAATTTTTGCGCGCTTTCCTGCTCCGGTAACGGGGAGCGAAACGGCCTTACATTTGATAAGGCTGCTCTGAAGTCCATTCACAAGTTTGTACTACTGGTTTGCACCAACCACCAGCTCTCTTGAAGTAACAATGCTTGCTACTACTCTTCTTCCTTGCATTTATTAGAAAGAATTGTAGAGTATTTTCAGAATAGTGTCAAGAAAAAAGACGAATCTAAAAAGACCCGTCAGTTAAATCAAACTTTTAAAGTGAAGGCGTTTGTTTAATACATACATAATCGGTGCACCTACAGCTAATACAACAAATTCACCCGCCGCGACTGTTAGCCAAGTCCAAAAGAATGGTAGCTCTAAAGCCAAGTTCAGCTCAAAGGCAATAATAAACATAGTACATGTAAAGAGCAATGTATTAATAATTAAACGTGCCCAAATATTTTTGACAAATTTGCAGATTAAAATAAACAGTCCGAGTGTAATCATTGAATGACCTACACCAAACACTAAATCGTAAATGCCAAGTGGTGAAAATAGGTTAGAGATCAATACTCCAATAATAATCCCTACGGCAAAGCGTGGATTAAAGGCCACTAAATGGTTAAACATCTCAGAAACTCGGAACTGAACCTCTGTAAAACCAAATGGTGCAACAAGCATGGTTACAGCTATATAGAGAGCCGCAATGATACCACTTGCTGCTAAAAATTTTATCTTCATATTCATTTCTCCTTAGTTTTTTTTCGTGGGATGGTTACGAACCACGGTGCTTTCACACAAGTAAATATTTTATTATAGATATCTAGTAGAAGTCAAATGTCAGACTTTGTCTATAATGTCCTATCGTCGCAAAATTGTCATAAATATTTTTTACTATGTTGAAAAAAGAAATCGAATAACTAAAACAGCGTAGTTTAGCGGTTTAAAGCGCCAAATTAAATGAAAAACTAAAATATTTTGTCACTTTTAAAAGTCAGAACATTCATAATGTTGTTGACGGAGCTCGATAATAACGATAATATAGCGATACATTCACACTTTGTTTGGATAAAGTGCGATAGATATTCGAGAATATAATCGGGGGGATTATTTGTGAAAAGCAATGTAAAGAAGTTGTCATTCCTTCTTTTTGGATTAGTGTTGCTTCTTGCTGCTTGTGGTAGCAGTGGCTCAGGTACAACAGATTCAAAAGGAAATGAATCAAACAATGCAAGTGAGAGCGGAAATGCAGATGATAAAACATATAAAATCGGGATTACTCAAATTGTTGAGCATCCATCGTTAAACGCAGCAACGGAAGGCTTTAAAAAAGCAATTGAAGATGCAGGCTTAAAAGTTGACTACGATCCACAAATTGCACAGGGGGATAATAGCCTTAACACAACGATTGCTAACAATCTAGTAAGTGCAAACGTAGATTTAATTTTTGCAAACTCTACACCTTCTGCACAAGCCGCTGCAACAGCAACAAGTGATATTCCAATTATTTTTACATCGGTTACAGATGCTGTTGGTGCACAGTTAATTGACTCAATGGAAAAGCCAGGGAAAAATATTACAGGCACAATCGATTTACATCCTGAAACGATTTCTAAAACAGTAGCATTCCTAAAAGAACTTGGTGCGAAAAAGGTAGGGATGGTCTACAATGCAGGTGAGCAAAACTCAGTTGCCCAAGTTTCAGAAGTGAAAAAGGTTATGGATGAACAAGGTTTAAAGGTGGTAGAAGCATCAGCATCCACTTCAGCAGATGTAAAACAAGCGACAGAATCTCTAATTGGTAAAGTAGATGCTTTCTATATTATTACTGATAACACAGTAGTTTCTGCATTAGAATCGGTAATTGATGTTGCCAATACGAATAAACTACCATTAATCGTAGGAGAACTGGATTCTGTGGCACGTGGCGGTTTAGCCGCTTATGGTTTTGAATATTTTGATATCGGCTATGAAGCGGGTCAAATGGCTGTGAAAATTTTAAAAGGTGAAGCTACACCTGCCGATACACCCGCACAATACCCACAAAATCTGAAACTATTAATCAATAAAAAAGTTGCAGATGATTTAGGAATCGAAATTAAAGATTCTTGGGGTGCCGAAATTCTAGAACAGTAAAACGAAGCGGGGGAGAACTATCCCCGCTTTATCTTCATTTTACAAGCGATATAAATAATAAAGAGATTTAGGAGATGATTCAACGATGTTTTTAGCATTATTTGGCGCAGTGGAGCAAGGAATCATCTATGCAATTATGGCACTTGGTGTATATTTAACATTTCGGGTGTTAGATTTTCCGGATTTAACGGTTGATGGAAGCTTTGTAACAGGGGCGGCAACGGCAGCAACAATGGTTTTGCTTGGCTACCACCCAATCTTAGCGACTTTAGTGGCAATTGTTGCTGGATTTATTGCTGGATGTATAACAGGAATTCTTCACACGAAGGGAAAGATTAATCCGTTATTATCAGGGATTTTAATGATGATTGCTTTATACTCGATTAATCTACGTATCATGGGGTTAACTGCAGAAAATACGATAGGTCGCCCGAATATTCCACTATTAAACTCTGAAACCATCTTTTCGAAGTTTCAAGCTTTTTGGAGCAATTTAGGGATCGATGCTGCTCTTAATAACCTATTAAAAGGCATAGGCTTTCAGCATGTACCAGGTACATGGAGTGTGCTGATTGTTGTATTAATCATCACGATTTTAATTAAGTTAATAGCAGACTGGTTCTTAAAGACAGAGGTCGGGCTAGCTATCCGAGCAACTGGTGATAATAAACGAATGATTCGCAGCTTCTCAGCAAATACAGATACACTTATCATTTTGGGGCTAGGACTTTCCAATGCACTTGTCGCATTTTCTGGAGCTTTAATCGCACAATACTCGAAATTCTCCGATGTTAGCATGGGGATTGGTATGATTGTGATTGGTCTCGCATCCGTTATTATTGGTGAAGCAATTTTTGGGACAAAAACTATTATCCGTACAACTTTTGCAGTCATTGCAGGAGCTATCATTTATCGTATTATATTAGCATTAGCATTACGTGTAGATTTCCTTGATTCAGGAGACATGAAATTAATTACGGCGATCATTGTTATTTTGGCGCTGATCTTACCGCAATTTATCAATAAGAATAAAGAACGTAAACGTAAAGCCAAACGAGCTGCAGAACTTTCGTAAGTAAAAACAGTAGAGAAGGGAGGAAAAGGCATTGCTTAAATTACATGGTATTAATAAGGTATTTAATGAAGGAACACCAGATGAGAAGATTGCACTTGCAGAGATAAACCTACATTTAAAGCCAGGTGATTTTGTGACAATCATTGGTAGTAATGGTGCAGGTAAATCAACGATGATGAACATGATTTCAGGTGCCTTAACACCCGATTTTGGGACAGTATTAATTGATGGTAATAATGTGACAAGTTTGCCTGAATATAAACGCTCTCAATACATTGGTCGTGTCTTTCAGGACCCAATGGCGGGAACCGCGCCTACGATGACAATTGAAGAAAATCTAGCACTAGCATACTCTCGCAATAAGCATAGAGGGCTACGTAATGGTGTGGATAAAAAGCGTCGGGAATTTTTTAAAGAATCACTAGAGATGCTTGGTTTAAATCTTGAGAATCGCCTTTCTGCTAAGGTAGGCTTACTTTCAGGTGGGGAACGTCAAGCTTTGTCGCTCTTAATGGCTACCTTTACAAAGCCATCTATTTTATTGCTGGATGAGCATACGGCTGCACTTGATCCATCACGTGCAGAGTTAATTACTCGTATTACGAAGTATTTAGTGGAAAAAGATAATTTAACGACATTAATGGTAACGCACAATATGCAGCAAGCATTAGATTTAGGCAATCGTCTTATTATGATGGACAAAGGCCAAATCATTTTAGAAGTCGGTGAAGATCGCAAACATGAATTAACAATCCCTGATTTAATGGCTGAGTTTGAACGTATTCGTGGTGAAAAAATGAATTCAGACCGTGCTCTATTAGGCTAATAACGAAACGCTCATACAAAAGTATGGGCGTTTTTTAGGGTAATAAAATGAAAGATAAACATAAAAAAGCCTCACTTGCAGTGAAGTGAGACTCTTCATTTTAAACGAGTAAGCCAAATAGTTGAATGTCGTTGTTTACTTCCTTGTATTTAAAGCCGAATTCATCCATTCGGGCAAGTAGTCCTTCATATTCAGCGCGATCACCTAGCTCAATACCGACTAGTGCAGGGCCACTTTCTTTATTGTTTTTCTTCGTATATTCAAAGGTAGTAATGTCATCGTTTGGTCCTAGTACGCTAGTGAGGAATTGACGTAATGCTCCGGCACGCTGAGGGAAGCTGACGATAAAATAGTAAAGTAAGCCTTCATGAATAAGTGACTTTTCTTTAATCTCCTGCATCCGTCCAATGTCATTATTACCACCACTGATGATGACTACAACTGACTTACCTTTAATTTCTTCTTTATAAAAATCAAGAGCTGCCACTGATAATGCTCCAGCTGGCTCAGCGATAATCGCGTGTTTATTATATAGATCTAGAATGGTCGTACATACTTTGCCTTCAGGTACAAGAACTATATCATCTAAATAGCGACGACAAACATCATAAGTGTGGTGACCGACGCATTTTACAGCAGCACCATCCACGAATTTATCAATCCAATCAAGGGCAACTGCGCCACCTTCAGCAAAGGCAGCCTTCATACTACCAGCACCAGCTGGTTCCACACCAATAATTTTGCTAGAAGGAGAGAGATTTTTAATGTAGGCAGACACGCCTGACATTAAGCCACCACCACCAATACTACCGAATACGTAGTCGATAGGCTCCTCCATATCATTCATAATTTCTACGGCTACCGTCCCTTGACCAGCAATGACATCGAAATCATCAAATGGGTGAATGAAAATTTTACTATGCTCTTCACAATAGCTTAACGCGCTTTCAGCAGAATCATCGAATGTATCTCCCGCCAAAATAATTTCTACATATTCGCGTCCAAACATACGCACTTGGTCTATTTTTTGCTTCGGCGTTGTTTGAGGCATAAAAATGCTTGCTTGAATTTTTAATTGGGCACAGGCATAAGCTACTCCTTGTGCATGATTGCCTGCACTTGCACAGACAACTCCAGCATTGCGTGCTTCATCCTCGATTTTTTTAATTTTATAATAGGCACCACGAAGCTTGAATGAGCGTACATGCTGTAGATCTTCGCGTTTAATATAAATATTAGCTCCGTATTTCTCGGATAAATAGTCGTTTTTTTGTAGTGGTGTATGCACAACTACATCTTTTAAAAAATGATGTGCAATCAAGACATTCTCCACTTGCACGGTTCTAGTATCAGCAACTTCCATAGTATTCATCCTCCGTTATACGTTTAAAACATTTATCTATGATAGCACACTTTATTTGCTTTTTGTGATTAATTTTTAGTAAATTCTAAATTTTCCGTGTCTATTTGAAGATGTAAGCGTTTTATCTTTATATAGCCTATTTTTTTGTCAAAAAAGCGATGTGTGAGACCTCCAAATAGTGCATTTTAAGTGAGGAAAATCATTCAAACTCTGTTGAATCAATCTTAAAAAATACAACTCTCATAACAAAAATGGTCAAGCATATACTAGATTAGCTTAGGCCAAGTAGGAGGGTATGTAGTGGAAATCATTCAAGGAATTTTATCAACATATTGGAAATTTTTTGATTTTGCGATGTGGCAAGAAGTATTAATGGACCCTGTCTCCTGGGGACTAATATCCTCATTAATTATTATAGAAGGTTTGCTGTCAGCAGATAATGCATTGGTATTAGCGGTACTAGTGAAACATTTACCAGATAAACAGCGAAAACGGGCATTAATGTATGGTATGTTAGGTGCCTATTTTTTTAGATTTTTATTTATTGGTATAGGAGTTTATCTCGTAGAATTTTGGTTTATTAAAGTATTAGGTGCTTTATATTTAGGCTGGCTTTGTATAGCTCATTTCCTTCATATAGGGAATGAGGATAGTGTGAAAGAGGTAAAGAGGTCAGGGTGGATGGTACGTCTTTTTGGCACGTTTTGGGCAACTGTCATTTCGGTTGAGCTAATGGATATTGCCTTTTCAATTGACTCAATTTTCGCTGCCTTTGCGATATCAGATCAAGTTTGGGTACTTTTAATAGGAGGGATGTTAGGGATATTAATGATGAGGACCATTGCAGGTGTTTTTTTAATCATTATCGAAAAAATTCCAGAGCTTGAAGCAACGGCCTTCATTATTATAGGTGTCATCGGCTTAAAAATGTTAGTGAGTGTCTTCAATGTCCATATACCTCATTATTTATTCTTCCTTTTCTTAGTGATTGCTTTTTCCATTACAATCATTGTGCATATGATGAAGAGAGTAAGAGCTGCCTAATTAAAAGTACTGTTCTCCAAAAATGAACTGAACCCCGAATAGTGGACACTTAAAAAAAGTGGACCTATTCGGGGTTTTTCTATTTTCATCACCGAAAAATCCCGTTATACTGACCATACGATTGAAGAACAGGAGAACATCATGAGTAAAATTATTTTTAATGACCATCAACGTAGACAAATTGAAGAGAATCCAAACGTGGCGTCTGTTTCGGATCGCTCTATTCAATATACAGCGGACTTTAAATTAAAGGCTGTTCAAGAAAATCTAGCTGGAAAAGGTCCTGTCCAAATTTTTCAGGAGGCGGGTTTTGATTTAGAAATGATCGGAATTAAAAAAGCTCAAAGTTCATTGGGGCGTTGGAAGGCTACCTATAAAACACAAGGTGAACAAGGATTTCTAGAAGAGCGTCGAGGGAAAGGCAGCACAGGTCGCCCTCGTGCCGAAAAATTAGCAGCGGACAAAAAATTAGAGAAAGCCGAAGCACGTATTCGACTACTAGAAGCAGAATTAACGCTCCTAAAAAAGCTCGACGAAATGGAAAGGCAGGCGAAGAAGAAACGTTTCTAAAACCTCGAGAAAAATACCAAGCAATCAACGAAACGATTCGTATGTATCAACTCAAAAACATGACACGCTATTTATGTCAAGTAGCGAATGTCAGCCCAAGTGGTTACTATAAATGGCTTCAAAATACGCAAAAGGATGCACTACGTGAAGAATCGGATTATCAAGATTACTTACTATTAAAATCGATTTATGATCAAGCGAAAGGAAAGATTGGCTATCGTGGATTTTATATGGCGTTAGTGGATATATTAGACCAACCAATAAATCACAAAAAGATTCTTCGTCTGATGCGTAAATTCAATTTATACGCTAAAATTCGCCGTGCGAACCCATATCGCCACTTAGAAAAAGCAACAGAGGCACACCGCCGTATTCCGAATCATTTAAACCGTGAGTTCAACCAAGATGAGCCAGGAAAAGTATTCTTAACCGATATTACGTACTTACAATATAGAGGTGGTCAAACGGCCTATTTATCCTGTGTAAAAGATGTCGCGACACGAGAAATCGTTGCCTATGTGTTATCAACAACCCTTAAGATGTCCATTGTTTATGAGACGCTTGAACAATTAAACATTCATTTAGATGGAAACCTCCATCCAGAAGCCATCATTCATTCAGATCAAGGTTTCCATTATACACATCCGGAATTTCAGCAACTTGTGAAAGAAATGGGGCTGAAACAGTCGATGTCACGTCGTGGGAACTGCCTCGATAATGCGCCAATGGAATCGTTCTTTGGGCATTTTAAGGATGAGGTAGATTACAAGGAGGCAGAAAGTTTTGCGGAATTACATACACTTGTCGTAGACTATATGAATCATTACAACCATACAAGAAAGCAATGGACATTAAAAAAGATGACTCCGGCAAATTACCGAAGTCATCTGATCGCAGCTTAAGAACAACTAAATCCCTTTTTATTAAACTGTCTACAAAATAGGGTTCAGTTCAAAATGAGAACAGTACTTTTTTTATTTTACATATTTATCTGGGTCAACAATATAGAACTTTTCAACATTTAGCCAGCTCTCACTCATTGGTTCGCCGTCATCAATACGTTTTTCAGTTTCCTGCATCATCCAACCAGTCTGAGATGCATGGGCTTGTAATGCTTTTAATTTGTCCATTCGCATTTCACGAATATCGTAAACAACATGTGGTTCTCCATTTTTTTCAATCGTATCATTGGCGAAGGCACAGCCGAATACTTGTGGACGAGCAGCCTTTGGCATACGACGTACAGCTTCAACTACCGCACGTGCTGTTGCTTCATGGTCTGGGTGGACAGCAAAGCCAGGTAAGAAAGTGAAAATTAAAGAGGGCATTAATTCTTCGATTAGCCCTTCCATTAGCTTTACCATCTTCTCATCATCTTCAAATTCAATTGTTTTATCACGTAGACCAAGCATACGTAAATCTTGAATACCCATTGCCTCTGCTGCTGCAACTAATTCCTTACGGCGGATTTCAGGTAAAGACTCGCGCGTTGCAAAGGGTGGATTACCTAAATTACGTCCCATTTCGCCTAATGTTAAACAGGCATATGTAACAGGTGTATTCATTTTCTTTGTATAGTAGGCGATGGTCCCAGCAACTGAAAAAGCCTCGTCATCTGGGTGAGGGTACACAATTAAAATATGACGTTGTGGTTGTAAATTCAAATAGTCGTCCCCCTTAGTAAGTAAATGGCGTTTCACTAATTTCAAGTGCAATCGCCAATTTTCCAGAGTAGTCTAGTCCAGCCATTAATAAACGGCCTAAATCATCTAATTCGAAATGTGTAATGCCCTGAGCATAAACCCAGCCATGAGGTAATTTTAAACCAACACGATGAGGTGCATGATCTACAACCTTAGCAAGCTCATAATTAATTGTAGCATTACGAATAAAAGCACCTGCATTAAAAAACTGTTCATCATAGTGTGCTGCATAAGATCCGTTTGTCGTCTCAAGATGAATATAAACGTCTTTGTTGGCGAAAGAATTCAGCAATGTTTGCAACGTCTCTACTTGTACTTCTTGCATCTTAACACTCCTCTCGATCATTTCTCCTTTAAGTATAGTAAAAAAAATTCACAAAGGGAAATTGATTGCTTTGATATGAAAAATTGATGATATGCATTTATATACCTCAGCGCCATGGGGGTCGGAATTTTTTGAGCGTGTGAAATTTGATCCTAGCATCGAGGGAAATAAATCATCATCTCTAAATCTATGACAAGTTCCTAAGCAATATTCTTGAAAAAATTATTGTAATGTATCAATATAGGGAATGTGGAAATAAATATGTACAAAATGTGTCGTTTCGTATTGTATCCGTTTTCACATCTGAAAAGATATTGCAACCATGATTTCTTCCTAATTCGTGTGTGTAGACAGCTCCAATTGTTGAAGGGAGTATTATTTCAGAAATAACGAATTCTATCTTGGTACAATAGATGACGTTCCTTGAACAGGCTATAATTGGTAGCTGTGAAAAAGGGAAGAAAGATGAAGCTCATTATCATAGTATAATAAAAACCGCGACTCTCTTTTATGACGGAGAGTCGCGGTTTTTTATTAAAAATTAGTGTAGGCTATGTATTTGTTAGTATCGATTAAGCTTTCGTTCTATTGTATCTAAACGATTATTAACATTTTGTAATTGTTTAAACATTTGCTTCATATAAAGATTTTGATCCTGTTTTTCATTATTTTTGGCATGTGCCAATTCTTCCTCCTCCTGCAGAGCTAATATTGTGGCAAGGGTGGATAAAGAGTAACCGAGTGTTAATACGATGGAAGCAATTACTTCAACTTTTGAAGAGGTGATTTCTCCAGCTAGTAAACCTGATTCTTCCGTTAAGTCCTCTACCTTATTTTTTTTCATTTTTTCCCCTCCCATACAGCTAATATATGGGGTGGGAAGCATTAACGTATCTTGTCCTATTTTAATCTTTATCTGATAGATGCTAATCATTAACGGATTGTTTAATGTTTGTAATTTTCTAATAATTACATTGATTTTTCCATTTAAATATAGCATTATAGTAGGAATAAACAAACGTTTAGAGGGGGAAATGATGTGAATAAGGACTTTAAATATTGTAAGGAATCAAGAGTGATGCGTACAAGTCGTGTGTTTCCAAACGATGTGAATAATCATAATACATTATTTGGTGGACGGTTGATGAGCGATATTGATCAGGTTGCTTCTATTTCGGCTGCAAAGCACAGCAGGAAAGATTGTGTCACAGCTTCAACTGATTCTGTTGATTTTCTACATCCCATTCGCCCTACAGATTCGGTTTATTTCGAATCCTATGTAACATGGACTGGAAGATCTTCTATGGAGGTTTTTGTCAAAGTTATTTCTGAAAACTTGAAAACTGGAGAGAGAAAGGTGGCAGCGACTGCATTATTAACATTTGTGGCATTGGATGAAAATAATAAACCAGCGCTGGTCCCACGAGTAATTCCTGAAACAGTAGAAGAGACAAAATTGCATGAAACAGCTTCAGAACGAGCGAAGGCACGTGCTGAACGTAAAAAGGAAAGTAAAGCGTTAGCGCAATTTATATCTATGAATGATCCATGGGATTATCGGCTAGAAATGATGGAGAATTATATGTAAAAAGAGGGATGTCTCAAATGACTTTGAGACATCCCTTTCATCTTTATATTTCTGTTACTGTTACGTGTGGAGCGCCGAAGCGAGATTTCGCTCCATGCATGACAGGCCCTACATAATCATTTAACGCCCAACCATGTGCAATAGCAGCAGATACAAACTCTTTTGCTTCAATGACTGAATCTTTAATAGTAAGACCGTTAGCAAGATTGGCTGTTACAGATGCAGCAAATGTACAGCCTGCACCGTGGTTATTTGTAGATGCAACTTTTTCAGATTCTAATAAGTAGAATGCTTCACCATCAAAGAATAAGTCTGTTGCTTTTTCTGTAGCTAGGGCCTTTCCACCTTTAATGACAACAGCTTTAGCCCCTAGCTCATGGATTTTGCGAGCGGCCATCTTCATGTCGTCAATGTTTTTAGGTGTACCTATGCCAGCTAATTGTCCAGCTTCAAAAAGGTTTGGTGTTGTTACCGTTGCTAGTGGTAAAAGATGCTGAATCATGGCATCTGTATTACCGGGATTCAGTACTTCATCGTCCCCTTTACATACCATAACAGGATCGATGACAACATTTGTAGTGCCTGAATTTGCGATAGCCTCTCCAGCAATACGGATAATTTCCTCTGTTGAGAGCATCCCTGTCTTAATGGCATCAATTCCTGTTGAAAGAGCTGTGTCAATTTGTTTTTGTAGTAAATCAGTTGGCAAAGGTGTGACGTTGTGTGTCCAGCCATTCGGGTCCATTGTTACGACAACTGTTAATGCCACCATCCCATATGTACCATGCTCCTGAAATGTTTTAAGGTCGGCTTGCATCCCTGCACCGCCTGATGTATCTGAACCAGCAATTGTTAATGTTTTTTTTAGAGTCATTTTTAAAGATCTCCTTTATTGTCTAGAGTTATAAAATTACCATCTAGTATAGTCTGATTCTGATTCTATAAAAATAGCCAGAATACTATATTTTTATATGGTCAGTTTCAACTGATGCTTGAATTCATCGTTAATTTTTTGTACCGTTGTAAGAAGAGAAAGGGGCTTAAAGAGCGATGAAACAAGTATTCCCGAATGATTGGCAAGAAGTACTCAAAGATGAATTAGAAAAACCTTACTATCAAAAACTACGTCAATTTGTCGCAAATGAATATTCGACACAAACCATTTATCCACCTATGAATGATGTAATGAACGCATTTTATACAACAGCATATCATGATGTGAAAGTTATTATTTTAGGACAAGATCCTTATCATGGACCTAATCAAGCTCATGGGCTAAGCTTTTCTGTTAAACCAGGTATTCCACATCCTCCTAGCTTACGGAACATGTTGCAAGAGCTACAGGATGATTTAGGCTGTCCAATTCCTCAAAATGGAACACTAACAAAGTGGGCTGAACAGGGTGTTATGCTATTAAATACGGTGCTTACAGTTCGAGCAGGACAAGCGAATTCCCATAAAGAACAAGGGTGGGAGCAATTTACCGATGCTGTTATCGATCTATTAGCTGCAAGGGAAGAACCACTAATTTTTGTATTGTGGGGTAAACCAGCACAACGCAAAAAGCAATTAATCCGAAAATATAAAACACCTCATGTCATACTCGAAGCGCCACACCCAAGTCCATTAAGTGCTTATCGAGGATTCTTTGGCAGTAAACCTTATTCAAAGATTAATCAGCAATTAGTAGAGTGGGGCAAGCAGCCAATTGATTGGTGTTTAGAATAGATTGGCACAAATCGTTTGCTTTATACGCTTTAGCAATCATGTTACATTTAATATAGAAGAAAGTGAGGGACATTGATGAAGGTGAATTGTTTTAAGTGTCAATTTTTTAAAGTAACCTGGGACCCTCAAACCCCACGCGCATGTTCAGCTTATGGCTTTAAAACAAAGCAAATACCATCCGTTGTTGTGAAGCAATCATCGGGTGTAGATTGTTTAAAATTCGTACCAAAAGTAGAAAGTGGGAGAATGTAATGATTTCTTATCAAGCTGTTATACAGCAACTTGAAAAACAATTATCTAACGCCAAAAATGCGGGAAATGATCAGCAAATTCGTGAGGCGCTTACAGCCATTCGAGCATTATGTGATGTGGTGTTAGATTCTTCAGGTGATGCACCATCTATCACTCCCCATAAGCACGTACCGCAGATGCTTGTGTCAGAGACAAAACCATCCTCTTTATATACAGCAAAGATCGAAGAAGATGGAGCAAATGGCGATTCGATTTTTGATTTTTAATCCATTTTAAAGGCAGGGTAACGAAAAATGAAAAGATTTATCGTGACAGGTGCTCTTCATGGCCTATTAGCAGTAGCATTCGGTGCATTTGGTGCACATGCTTTAAAGGAAGTTTTAGATGAATATAGTCGAGGTATTTGGGAAACGGCTGTGCAATATCAAATGTTTCACGCTACAGGATTATTAGTTATCGGTCTGTTAATGAGCTCTAAACTATTAGGTGAAGTGAAACAATTAAATCTAGCAGGTATTTTCTTTAACCTTGGGATTGTTTTCTTTTCGGGGAGCTTATATGTTCTGGCGATAAGTGGAATAAAAGTATTGGGAGCTATTACACCAATCGGTGGTGTACTATTTTTAGCTGGATGGCTACTTATTATTTTTACTGCTCTCAAGCATGCACGTTAATTTTAAGTTGACTCTCTTACATTATTTGTAGGAGAGTTTTTCTTTGTGATCAGTCATAATTTTAAGATAGGGATTTAAATCCTATCCATTTTGTAAGAATTTATAGTACACTACTACTATTACTTGCAATATTTCGAAAATACCAAAAGTGAGGTTATGTAGTATGGAAAAACTATTTACATTACTAGATGCTAACTATGATGAGATGGTAGGGATTCGCCGCCATTTACATGAATACCCTGAATTGTCCTTTGAAGAAGTGGAAACGCCATCCTATATAGCTACTTTTCATAGAGAATTAGGTCATGAGGTTCGAGAAGGAGTGGGAGGGCGCGGTGTCGTAGCGATATTACGTGGCAAAAAGCCTGGTAAAACGGTGGCATTGCGAGCGGACTTTGATGCATTAGCGATACAAGAAGAAAATGATGTACCTTACAAATCTAAAATAGCTGGGAAAATGCATGCATGTGGACATGATGGACATACAGCTACATTGCTTGGGCTAGCTAAGGCATTAAATGCGATGAGGGACGAAATTGAAGGCAATGTCGTATTTATTCATCAGCATGCAGAGGAAGTGGCACCAGGTGGAGCTAAGCCGATGATTGAGGATGGTTGTTTAGAAGGAGTAGATGTTATTTTTGGAACGCATTTATGGGCACCTACACCATTAGGAGAAATTTTAGTGAAAGATGGAGCCATCATGGCTGCCGCGGATAAAGTAGAAATAACGGTTCAAGGAAAAGGTGGACATGGCGCAGAGCCGCATCATTCCATTGATGCTGTTACCCTTTCCTCCCAATTCGTCGTCAATGCTCAACAGCTTGTCTCAAGACGTATTGACCCATTGAAATCAGCTGTTTTAACAATCGGTCATTTTGAGGCGATTAATCCGTTTAACGTTATTGCTGATCGGGTAGTATTGGCGGGGACAATTCGTACTTTTGAAGAAGAAGTACGCACACAAATGGAACAAGAGTTAGAAGCAGTATTAAATGCGACCTGTCTGGCATTTGGGGCAAGTTACGAATATCGTTACACAAGAGGTTATCCACCCGTTTATAACCATCAGAGCGAAACCGAGTTTGTGGCACAGATCGCGTCGACTATACCAGGGGTAGATCAAGTAATAACATGTCCTCCGTTTATGATTGGGGAAGACTTTGCGTATTATTTAGAAAAAGTACCTGGCACATTTTTCTTCACAGGTGCTAAAAAGCCTGAATGGGAAAAGGCCTATCCGCATCATCATGCACGCTTTGATTTTGATGAACGTGCAATGCTCATTGCAGCGAAAACCTTAGGTAAGGCAACTTTAACGTATTTAAAAGAAAATTGAGCATAGTGAATGATAAAAATCCGCATACGCCCATCGACTTTTGGTCAGTGAGTGTATTGCGGATTTTTACTCTAGAAGATAGAATTATGGATTTTGATTAAAGTAAGCCATTTCTTCATCATACTCAGCAAAATCGAAATAAATCATAGGGAAAAGAAAACGATGATTAGACTTAAGCTCACGAATAATGACATGATCTCGACCAGCAGCTTCTACCACACCACGAACAGTTTTTGTGTTTTTTCCCTGCTCTACTGCGTGCTCAAAAGAAAAATGGAAGGTAGCTGGTTTTCCACGATTCAAACGCAAAATATTTTCTATATAGGACTCCTCACGGCCTGGTGGTCGTCCGCTCGGGAGTGTGACTGGAGGAGGAGTCATTTGTTGTTGCGTTGTTGGTGTCCAATAATAAGGCATCATCAATTATCAACCTACTTTCTTTTTAAATTTGAGGACAATCTTGTTCAGTTGGCGAGAAAAAACAATGGGATTTGAATCTGCCAGTATTCCATTGGCCATACCATTGGGCAGGACAATCACCTGCTGGCATGAAAAACCACAAAGAGCGGGTAGCTGGATGAAATCTTTCACCCTGAATCACCCTTTTAGCTAACCGAATATCTTGATCACGTGCTCGTTGATAAAAATAACCCTTTTGTGTTGCCTCAAAGCCTCCCGGACGCTGATAAACCATTTGTTCAATTGTTCGAATATCACCAAAATCTAAACAATCACCTCTTACACGATTAACGCCAACATTCCCAACCATCAGCATGCCTAATTCTCCTTCACCTTCTGCTTCGGCACGCATTAGTCTTGCGAGTAGGGCTGTCTGTGCATCATTCGTCTTAATAACAGCGATTTTCATACCTCCTCGCAGACAGTATATGCATGAAGGTATTGTAGACATGTTCAATTTTGTTAAGAAAGACATTCACACATTAAAGTTACTATGCATATAGTAGTAATAACGACAAGTACGTAGAAATTACTTCGAAACCCTGCAAGATCCGATAGTTTTTTTATCAAAAAGGGTAAATAGAAAAAAATAGAATTAGGGGAACGTGAGATCAATGAATTGCATGTGTATCTAATACATGTGAGGTGATGGCTTATGGAAATTGGCGTTTGGTTTGGGATTCTATTAAGTGCAGTACTGGCTTTTCTATTAGGGGAGTTTTATGGACAGCCACTCCATTGGTATCTCTTTATTGTCATTATAGTGATTGGGTTTTTTATTCAAACGGTAATCTTAATTTTAAAAGTAAAGGACGAGAGCTCTTAATGAAGTGTACAAAAGAAAGTGTTGGGGTTAAGAAAGTGTCATCGCTGAAGGATGGCACTTTTTTATATTGAGTATAAATGTTCTAGTGTGGAAAGCAAAGCATCAGGAAAAATGACTTTTCCTTAATAGGCGATGAATGCTTGTTTTAGCTGCTATTTCAATGAGACGTAATTATTCTTACCTTGCAAGTATATTAAAAATATACCGAGACATACTAAAAATGACTTAATTTTTGCTTTTATGAAGGAGCGTTTTCATGCGTATTTTTAGTATGTTTGTAGCGATCATCATCAGCGCTTTTCTGGCAGTTGGAATAGCAGAATATTATCATCAACCATATAATTGGTATTTAGTTTTTCTTATGATGCTAACTGGATTTTTTATTCACATTATTATTTTAATCTTCGAATCCGAAAATGCAGAAGAAAACGAAATTTAAAAATGCGAGTCCGCCAATATGGACTCGCATTTTTAATTAGATATTAAACAGTTAGGAATTTAACCAATTTTTCTTTATCAAGTAGGTTGCCGACGAAGAATTCCCCGAACTCGCCATAGCGTGCCGACACTTCGTCAAAGCGCATTTCGTATACTAGTTTTTTGAATTGTAGTACGTCATCAGCAAATAAAGTGACGCCCCATTCGTGATCATCGAAGCCTACAGAGCCAGTGATAATTTGTTTTACTTTACCAGCATAGCCGCGACCAATCATCCCGTGAGAACGCATTAATGATTTACGCTCATCCATTGATAACATGTACCAGTTATCGTTCCCTTGACGGCGTTTATCCATTGGATAGAAGCATACATATTTAGCACGTGGAAGTTCAGGATATAGACGCGCACGTACATGTGGATTTTGGTAAGGATCTTCATTTGATTCGCCAGCTAAATAGTTTGAAAGCTCTACAACAGATACATAAGAGTATGTAGGAATTGTAAAATCTGCAATAGCTAATTTATTGAATTCCGCTTCAAGCTCTTGTAACTCATCCATCGTTTCACGCAATGTCATAATCATAAAGTCTGCTTTTTGACCAACGATTGCATAAAAAGCATGAGCACCTGTTTTAGCTACGTCTGCTTCGTTCAGTTTTTCTAAATAAGTAATAAACTCCTCTACTGCTGCTTGACGTTCCTCTGCAGAAACAAGTTTCCAAGATGCCCAGTCGATTGAGCGGAAATCATGTAAAGCGTACCAACCATCTAACGTAATTGCTGCTTCATTCATTATTGAAAACACTCCTTTATAAGTGAATACCATTCAAAAATTAGTTTATCATAGTTTGTACAAAATCCCTAAGTTCATGATAGTTATTCACGAATTTGACACCAACTAAAGATAATGTATTCTAAAGAGAAGAGATGTAATTAGAGGAGTACCAATATGAAACATATTTTACAACAGCCAATTTGGCGTTATTATGATCAATCCATTAGTGCGAAGCAAAGGTCACCGCTTGAATCTTTTGCGACGGACGATACGTTGTGCCAATTAGTTGGCCAATCGATGTCTCCGCCAACAATTCGTACATGGGTGCATGAGGCATCTGTTGTACTAGGTATCCAAGACCACCGTTTACCTTATGTTCAGCAAGGTATGGAATTACTAGAATCTAGAGGCTATCATCCTATTGTTCGTAATTCTGGTGGATTAGCGGTTGTGCTAGATGAGGGAATTCTCAATATTTCCATTGTATTGTCTGAACAAAAAGAGTCACTCAGTATAAACGATGGCTATGATGTGATGGTTGAACTTGTGAAGGGATTGTTCCCAGAGGTAGCAGAAAAAATTGAGGCTTATGAAATTGTGGGTTCTTATTGCCCAGGTTCTTATGATTTAAGTATTGAAGGGAAAAAATTTGCTGGCATTTCACAAAGACGCTTACGACAAGGGGTGGCAGTGCAAATTTATTTATGTATTGAGGGAAGTGGCTCGCAACGTGCGGCCCTTATCCGTGATTTTTATGAACATAGCTTACAACAAGAGGAAACAAAATTCACTTACCCTCAAATCATGCCCGAAGTGATGGCTTCGCTATCAGAGCTTGTAGACCCAAATTTAACTGTAGAAGCGGTTGTTATTCGTCTACAACAACTACTTAATTATTGGGCCGAGGAAGTACGTCCACAGTCCTTCTACGATGAAGAATTAGCGTTGTATGGTTTTTATTTACAGCGTGTTTTTGAACGCAACACCAAAATGCTTGAACGAAAGTAAATGGGTTGATTATATGAAACAGAAAAAGCGATGCGGCTAATTTAGCGCATCGCCATTTTCTGGTTGATAAATAGAACTGCTAGTTACAAGATTTCCGTTCTTCTCCATTTTAAAAACGGGTGCAATTCGCTCTTCCTCTTCATCAAGCGTAACAAGACGTCTAGCACGGTTCATAATTTGAACAAATTGCTCGTAATCTTTGCGAATCGCTCGATTTTCTTCTTCTAGTTTTGTAATGGTTTTCTCTAGTTTTTTATTTTTCTCAGATGTTACATGGACAAGTTGTCGCCATTTTGAAGATTCATTTCCTACTTCACCAGAATGCTGTAAACGTAGTAAATAAGCTATGACAATATCAAGAGAAAGGGCAGATAGCGGAATTGATTTTCCTTCTGCGGCACTATTATTGACAGTAAACATACTAGAAGCACGGCGTCTTGCTGGTGCTCCCAACACTCGCATTCTCTCTTTTCTTTCCTTTTTAGCTTCTGCTAGTTGCTCCTCGTATTCTTTACGAACAACAGCATTCCAACGAAAACCACAGGCTGCAGCAGTACGATTTAATGCATCGCCTGCTTCTTCAAAGGCATTAAGCTGTGTACTACCTTCTGTTACATGACGGATTACAGCCTCTGCTAGTAATTCATCATTTTCTTTTAACCAAGCATCTTGTCTTACTTTACTCATATTAAAATCCTCCCACCTTTATCTGGAACTTGTTATTTAAGACTAGCATGACCAATCTTTTAACCTTTTATTCATCTATGTAGAAGGAATTATGCTTGAATAGAAGGGGAAAAGTACGATACAATACCCGATGTAGGTTTGTGCACATGCTGCATACTTAAATATGTGAAGGTCATGTGTTCAATAGAGCGATTATGTTTTGAAAAATACTATATAGAAAGGGTTGTTGACAAAATGGCAAACGAATTTAAAGTTTGCGATGAATGTCAGGCCGTTAACTTAAAGACGTTAATTCCAAAATTAAAGGAAATCGATCCTGATGCAACCATCGAAATTGGCTGTCATTCTTACTGTGGGCCAGGACGTAAAAAGACATTTACCTTTGTAAATAGCCGACCTGTTGCTGCATTAACAGAAGATGAACTAATGGAAAAGGTTTTAGCAAAATTAAAAAAGTAAAACTAAAAGCTATCTCTACTTGGGGGATAGTTTTTGTTTTGCTCATTTTTATATGTTGAGAAATTAGACCAATGTAGACTTAAAAATAATGATGAAAGTAATTGAAATAGGTTGTTAATATCTATAGAAAAATGGCAATAAGTATGCTAGTCCTAGATTTATCGCATATAATAGAACTATAACAAAATGGGGGTGCTATCCAAATGACATATGCAAACGCTAAATTAGAAGAAGAAAAGGTATTTAAAGACCCTGTACACCGTTATGTACATGTTCGAGATCAAGTGATATGGGATTTAGTGGGTACAAGAGAATTTCAGCGTTTACGTAGAATTCGTCAGCTAGGTACCACATTTTTAGTATTTCATGGAGCAGAACACAGTCGCTTTAGTCATTCTCTAGGGGTTTATGAAATTGTACGCCGCATAGTAGATGATATCTTTGTAGGTCGTCCAGATTGGGATGAAAGCGAAAGATTATTAGTATTATGTGCAGCCCTTTTACATGATTTAGGTCATGGACCATTTTCCCATGCTTTTGAAAATGTATTTGAGCTTGATCATGAAGATTATACAAGGCAAATTTTGCTGGGGGATACAGAAGTAAATGCGATTTTAAAAAAAGTGGCAGATGATTTTCCAGAAAAGGTATCCCAAGTAATTGAAAAGACATATCCAAATAAGCAAGTAATTAGTTTAATTTCGAGTCAAATTGATGCAGATCGTATGGATTACTTACAACGGGATGCTTATTTTACAGGAGTTAGCTACGGTCACTTTGATATGGAGCGGATTTTAAGAGTGATGCGTCCACGAAAAAACCAAGTAGTGATCAAAGCAACAGGCATGCATGCGGTGGAAGACTATATAATGAGTCGCTATCAAATGTACTTACAAATTTACTTTCATCCTGTTTCACGAAGTGCAGAGGTAATTTTAAATAATATATTAAAAAGAGTAAAACAATTAAGCTTAGAGGGCTATACATTTAAGCATGAGCCTACTCATTTCCTGGCATTCTTCCGAAATACTATTACATTAGAGGATTATCTTGCGTTAGACGAGAGTATACTTTTTACATATTTTCAGTTATGGATGCAAGAAGAGGATGCAATTCTAAGTGATTTAAGTCGCCGCTTTGTCAATCGTAAGCTATTTCAATACATTGATTTAGATCCGGGGGTGGAGCTCAATAAATATCAAAAACTCCAAGAGCTTTTTAAAAAAGCAGGATTAAATCCCGATTATTACCTTGTACATGATACAACGGCAGATCTGCCATATGATTTTTACAGACCTGGAGAGGAAGAAGTGCGTGTACCGATTTTTTTAGAAATGAAAAATGGTGAGCTACGGGAGCTTTCACGTGAATCAATTATTGTTGATGCCATCTCAGGGCGAATGAAACGAGATCATAAAATCTATTTCCCATTAGATTTCTTAGAGGACGACTCTTCACATCCAACGATCAAACAACAAATACTAACATTGTTAAGAAGAGACGGAAAGTAAGTTGTTTCTGACAACATGATTTCCATGAAATCTTATAAAAAGGGTAGGGCACTCTAATGTGCTCTACCCATCTTACTATTATTTGTCGCTAAAACGAACGCCTGCAACGCCGTAATGGTTTTTAGACATTTCTTCAATAAAAACTGTTACATTTTCTGCAGGTGCATTAACTGTGCGAGATACTGCTTCCGTTACTTCTTTTACAAGAGCACGTTTTTGTTCCTCTGTACGACCTTCAAGCATTTTCACTGTTACGTATGGCATAATATTGCCTCCTTTATAGAATAATGTTGTATAGTTAGTTTATAAGAAAGTATAAACTTCTTACTTGCGTTGAGGCATATGCGCAATGGCGAAAATAGTGATTGTTTCGATAAAATATGCGTTGATATGCTTTCCTTTATAATAGCAGAATGGAGGATATTTAAGTATGACAAATGAAGAAAAACCAAAACAAAAAATGGGTTTTACCATTATAAAAAATGATCCAACAGATGGACATAAAGGGTTTGGTATCGGTTCACTTTCATTAGAGAATGTATCGCCCGTCATTATTGATGTAGAAGAGGGAACGGCTTCTGTTGAAATTGGTGCCATGCATGCACGAAGTGATGTAGAGCGTGGGATAAAATTTACAATGGACCGTGCTGATTCAGAGGGAGGAAAACCGTATTGGCTCGTGTGGGTGACGATAGACCATAAAGAAAATGGGCCATATTATGCGGGGGTTACAGCCTGTGAGATGGTTGTAAATCGTGAAAAAAGACGTGGCTATAAAATTCTAGCTGATCATGTGAATAAAATGGATAAATCCATGAAACGTCATATTATTGTAGAGCATATGGATGCATCATCTAAAAAAGTGTTAGCTACTTTCCTTGAACAACTTAATCCTGAAATGTGGGAACGGAGTGAGGAGCAATTGCGTCAAGACTTATTTGTCGAATAGACTCGTAATGATTGAACAATCTGTGACATTTTGCGATCGCTTTCGATATTAGGTTGAAAGTGGGTTTGAAACAAAGTACACTTGAGGCAGAGCTTACATTTTAGTAAGCTAGGACACTTGGTATCGCGAATGTGATGAGCGCTATGCGGCATTTGAATAACCCAAACCCAAGCCAAATGCCCCATGATGCTCATACTTCGCGGACCATAAAAAAGAAAAGCTTTCTGTTCCCACGGACACGTCTCCGGGGAAGAGAAAGCTTTTCTTTTTTTCGTTATCAGTTACTTTGTCGAGAGCCTTCATAGCTTAAAACGTATTAGGTTTAAAAAGGTTTCCGAAATTATTTTGTTTTTAGTCCTTAAATATAGAGAAGGGTAGCATATTCCAAAATTCTCCCCATGTATTACTGTCGAGAATATCGAAGTTTGTACATTTTTCAGTTGGTACATCCTTGGACTCTACATAGACAAGACGTTGTTTAGGACAAGCGTCAGTCGCTAATTTACCTGTTTCAATATCAATGACAACGCCTTCTACACCTTTAGGTTTTTTGAAATCCTCATTTTTTGTACCTTTGTTGACCGTTTCCATAAAGTCAATCCAGATTTGCTTTGTTGCAGCAGTATCTTCTTTTGTCGTAAGATTTTTACCCTGATCATACCCATTCCATACACCAGCAGTAAGTCTTGGTGTAAAACCAATTAACCATTGATCACTATTGGTAGAACCTGATTTAGCAGCATATGTGTGTGTCATACGTGAACGAATACTGATTCCTGTAGCAGGTGAATAGTCACTGAAAACCGGATCAAAAATACCTGTCATCATTTCTGTTAAGATATATGCATTTTCTTTAGAAATGGCTGTTTCAGCTTTGCTTGCAACATCTTTGTTTTCATAAATAACATCACCATGTGCATTTTTAATAGAGACAATGGTTGTTGGTGCTGTTTGCTGACCTTGCGATGCCAAAATATTATATGCATTTGTCATTTCATATAATGTCGTTTCAATTGTTCCCAGTGCAATGGATAAATTATCCTTCGCGCCAATCCCTACATTAAAACGGTTTGCCATATCATGAAACGCTTTGAAGCCAATATCCTCTAAGGTTTTTACTGCGTAAATATTATCTGAGATAGCAATAGCTTGTGCCATCGTCATATCATGATCTGCAAATTGACCATTAACGTTTTTAGGTGCATAAGAGCCACGCCCATTATCATAAGTAAATGTTGTTTCACCAACATCTAAAAAAGTTAGTGGAGTGTAACCATTTTCAAGCGCCGCTGCGTATAAGATCGGCTTAATGGTAGAACCTGGTTGACGTTTAGCTTGTGTAACTCGGTTAAATGAGCTTACTGAATAATCACGACCACCGACTAATGCAGTGACAGCTCCAGTTTTAGATTCCATACTCACGAACGCAGATTGCAAATCATTGGCAGGCATGTTTTTGGCTACCGCTTCTTCAGCCGCTTTTTGATGCTCCAGATTAAGCGTTGTTTGAATCGTCCAACCACCTTCACTAATATCAAGGTTTTTTGATTTTAAGATTTCACTGGCTTCTTGCCAAGCCACATCAAGGAAATAAGGGGCAACAGATTTGGTTGCAACCCAGCTATCATTTTTTAAAACAAGCTGTTCATTTTCAGCACGCGTTTTTTCTTCTTGTGTAATGGCGCCTTGGTCTGCCATAAGTTTTAAAATAACGTGTTGACGATTGGTAGCCTTATCTAAATTGGCAATTGGTGAGTAAATACTAGGTCCTTTTGGTACGCCTGTTAGCATTGCTGCTTCAGCAAGCGTTAAATCACTGGCAGATTTTCCGAAATAGAAACGACTGGCAGCTTCTACGCCATACATGCCATGACCATAATATACTGTATTTAAATAGCCCTCTAGTATTTCGTCCTTGTCATAAAAAACTTCTAATCTATAAGCATACAGGGCTTCGTTTAATTTACGTGTCCAAGATTTTTCATGGGAAAGGTAAAGGTTACGAGCATATTGTTGCGTAATGGTACTAGCTCCTTGAACCTTACCACCAGCCTTAATGTCCACTAAAATGGCACCAGCAATACGTGAATAGTCGAAACCACCGTGCTGATAAAAGTCTTTATCTTCTACAGCAACCACTGCTTCCTTTAAATAAGGTGACATCTCATCGAGGCCAACCCAATAACGTCGTTGATTTGTAAAGTGATCCCCAATTTGGTTCTCATTTTCATCTAAGAAAATAGAAGCCTTTGGTACGGTTAAAGGCGGTGCACCAGCCACTTGAACATAGATGCGGAGTGCGACAAATGCTACGACAATTGCAGATGTAAAGGCCACAAATAGCGTAAGGCTTTTGCGAGTGCGCTTTACACGCTGTTGCTTTCGATGATAGCTTTTTCGTTTCATCCGACTTCACCTCGTTTTCTCACAACTTCGAACTTAGCTTTAGTATGTGTTCGAACATTCATCTTTAATCGAAATTCTACCTAAAAACTATTGCACTTTATTCAAAAACATCTATACTTTTTTTGTACTACTTGAAATGCTGGCATTCGACAAAAAAATCGCACCTTGTAGATTTTAATCGAATTTTGCTAGGCGTTCCAATAATGTATACGAGGTTAAAAGGATACAGGTTTCATTACAATCCTGTAAGCCATAATAGAAGAAGATGAAAAAATGATGATCAACACAATATTTTAATTATACGGAGGACTAGCAATGAGATTTGATGAAGCTTATTCAGGAAATGTTTTTATAAAAAGTCATCCTACATATGACGATGCACAGGCAGTAATTTATGGCATGCCAATGGATTGGACAGTAAGTTATCGTCCAGGATCACGTTTCGGTCCACAGCGTATCCGTGAGGTATCAATTGGTCTTGAAGAGTACAGTCCATATCTAGATCGTGAGCTTGAGGAAGTAAAGTACTTTGACGCAGGTGATATTCCACTACCATTTGGAAATGCACAACGCTCATTGGATGAAATTGAGAAATTTATTGAAAAATTATTAGCGGATGGCAAGATTCCTGTTGGCATGGGTGGGGAGCATCTAGTGTCTTGGCCAGTAATGAAGGCTGTATCAGCTAAATATGATGATCTTGCTATTATTCACTTTGATGCACATACGGATTTACGTGTGGAATATGAGGGAGAGCCTCTTTCACACTCTACACCAATCCGTAAAATTGCAGAACATATTGGACCAAAAAATGTCTATTCATTTGGTATCCGTTCAGGTATGAAAGAGGAATTTGAATGGGCAAAGGAAAACGGCATGCACATTTCAAAATTTGAAGTGCTTGAACCATTAAAAGAGGTCCTGCCAACGCTAGCTGGACGCAATGTGTATGTAACAATTGATATCGATGTGTTAGATCCAGCACATGCACCAGGCACTGGCACAGTGGACTGCGGTGGTATTACTTCCAAAGAATTGCTAGCTTCCATCCATGCTATTGCAGCAAGTGGTGTAAATGTAGTAGGCTTCGACCTAGTTGAAGTAGCACCAATCTACGATTCTTCAGAAATGACAGCAAACACAGCTTCAAAATTATTACGAGAAATGATCTTAGGCTGGGTAAAATAAGTAAAGCTTTATAAAGGTTGATATGAAGCGGTTTGAGTGGGGTTTAGCTATAAGCTAGCCCCACTTTTAGCCCCAACTGCCTTTAAACTTTCACTAAATACGGATACTGTTCGTGCCTCCATCTCTTGGAGAACGTGACCATAAACGGTGTGGATCATCTCTGGAGTATTTCCTAATCGTTCGGCTATTGCCTTGACAGGAATACCGTTATTCATAAGTATGGTGGCATGTGTGTGCCTTAATCCATGTATCGTTGTCGCTGGTAGTCCAGCCGATTCTACAAAGCGGTTAAAAATTGAGTTTAACCCTGTGGAAACAAAAGGCTCTGCTGTGTGAGGCGATAAAAAGATAAATGAACCATCTTTGGTTAGATCACTATGCAGTCTACGACCATGTGAAAGTAACAACGCTTTAACAGCCGTTTGATAGCTCTGTAGCTGCTGCAACACTATATCGTCTACTTTTATGGTACGCTCACTGTTCTTTGTTTTAGTGGAGCCTACACCGTTATTTCCTCTGGTTCTCTCAATGGTAATCGTTTGATTGGCAAAGTCGATATTTCGCCATTGAAGCCCCAATGCCTCACCTTTACGCATACCTGTATAAGCAATCGTTAAAAATAAGCTGTAGTATGCAATATCCCCATGCTCCTTAATATGATTCAGTAATATACTAAGTTGGCCAGGTGTGAGATAGTTCTTTTCTGTTTCCTTATCTCTTAGAGAGGGAAGGGCGGTTCCCTGTAACTTATTGCGAATTAGGATTTCTTCCGCAACGGCTGCATTCATAGCAATCCTAAAAATCGAATGCAAAGCACGAATCGTAGAGGGCTTTAGCTTGTCCTCTAACACATTGATAAACGACATTTGATAAATCACTTTATCAAGCTTCTGCAACTTGTAGGAGCCAAGAAGGGGCTTAAAATAAAGCTTTATGAAACCCTCACGCTGAGTAACAGTAGAAGGTTTCCATTTACCTTTATTCATGTCAAACCACATATCTAGCCATTGAGAGACGGTTAGGTTATCATGTTCTATATGTTTTGTTTCACCACGCAGCGTTGCAGCCTTCACTTCCAGTAGGGCTTTCAATGCTGCCTTTTCTGTTTTAAAGCCACTTTTCTTCTTCTCACGACGCTTTCCAGCAGCATCATAATACTTATGTCGAAACATCCATAGTTTTTCTTTATTCGCATTGAAATAGTGATATATTTCAGGTTCTTTTGCCGATTTATATAATTTCACCTTGTCCATTCCTTTCATGCTTGGCGGCGTGTGTACAGGAATAGGTGAGTTGAAATACTCCAAAATAATTAAAGCTTATTTCTTTCAGTTTACTTTATTGATTATCCACTGCTGAATCGTTTCTGGTGATTCATTAATAATTTGCGATATTTCTTCAATACTATTTCCTAATTCTACTAACGATAGCGCTCTTTCCTTATTTCTTTTAAGTCGTTGGTTATAATTATTTTCACAGCTACTTCTCTTTTTAAATGGTAATGGTGAACAAAATCGTTGTTTTCCATGAGTTGATTCAAAAATATGACCACAATTTTCACAACGTTTTAATTCAGTATTGTTTAACAAGGAGTCCTTAATTTGATTATAGGCAACTTCAAATAAATTGTTATATAGTTTAACTTCGAAAAAATCCCCATCAACTGAATCCGTTATTTTTGTATTTATCGCAACCTTCTCTGTTATAGCTTCTGTTAGATATTTTCTACATTGAGCTAATGAAAATTTATTATTATTATCTAAAATGTTTTTTTCATATTCCCTCTTAAGAGTTTGTATTTCAGGAGATCTATTTATGCTAACGCTACTTATTTCTGATACTGCTTGAATAAATCTTTTTCTTTCATATATCTTATTAGCTAATTGCTCATCATTAGTTTTTACTGCTACAAACATATTGAATATATTTTGATATTCAACTAATTCTTTATAAATAAGTGCGGTTGAAGCAGCTCCGAAATACAGAAATGTATTATATTGCTTCAAATCCATGAGAGCACCATATTCGGACTTTTTAGAAAGATCTACTCCTATTGGAATACCGAAACTCTTTGTAAACTTCTTCAAACTAGATATTTCAAATAGTTCTAACTTTGCTAATTCGGTGAAAAGACCAATTCCTTCCTCAGGAAAACGAAATGACTTTACCGAGTTATCCTCTTTCCTAAAAACATAGTTTGAAATTGCTTCTTTTGAAAGGGTAATGATAGGTGAATTATTTAATGGAATTTCGTCTAAGATGTCCCGCGGATTATCGGTCCAATATTTAGAAACTAATTTCATTAAGTAATCCTCTAGAGAAGTATCGAAATATTTTTCTGAAAAATCAGCCCATTTTGTTATTGTGTCATCATTTATACTCTCTAATATGTCTTTCGCAAAGAAGTACGAAGTATAACCTCTAGAAGAATTTTTATCATAGAAACTTTCCAGAATTGAATGATCAATTTCAGCTTTAGATATAAAATTATCTAAATTTTGGAAATGGAAACCATGTTCATAGATCTCGTAGGGGTTAATTACATAAATTATCGTATTTCCAATGATATTTGAATTCATAAATATAGTTCCTTTCTTTAAAAAATAAGCATAAAATGATTATTTTATGTTGATATTTTCATTTGTTGTTGCTATTCTTTAGATAGATTATAGCAAAATAAGCATAAAACAACAACAAAATGCTTATGCAAGGAGTGTGGAAAATGAAGATCGTCCATTTAAAAAAGATAATTAAAGATAATGGTCTTAAGCAGTGGCAAGTAGCAGAATTTTACGGCTTGAATGAAAGTAATTTTAGTCGTTTGTTAAGAAAGGACTTACCTCACGATAAGGAAGAAAAAATGCTTGCAGCTATAGAAGCAGCAATAGTGGAATACGGTGAGAAAGAGAGAATAGAAATTATTTAATAAAGAAGGAAGGGAAGTAAATGATACCAACAAAAATTGAACTTCAATTAGATAAAAAGCAGATTCAACAACATATAGAAAAACAACTCGATGAGTCTATTCAAGCGCAACTTTGGTTTGTATCAGTAGAGCGACTTGCGTTACTAACAGATATGTCTAAACGCTGGTTAGAGGATGAAATACTTTGTGATCCGCGTATGAGGGCAATTGAACGTAAAAAGAATCGAAAGCGTTGGTATTTGGCGCAACAGGCTTTTGAAGTAATAACTGAAATTACAAGCGAATGGTAAAACACAGCTATGGCGGCGTGTGTATGGGAGTAAGTCAGAAAACAGGAGGATTAATGACATGTATGAAAGACTAACAAACGATGAATTACGTGTATATCGCATATTAGAAGACTTAAGAGATTCAGAGAGTTTAACAGGTTCACAAATAATGGAGCGATTAATGATTAAGGATCGCCGTTATTTTCACCAACTTATTTTTGAATTGCGGTTGAAGGGAATACCTATTGTAAGTATTAAGAGCGGTAATCATTCGGGCTACTGGCTAGCACGAAATAGAGATGAGCTTGCCTCCTATTTACATGACAAGGAACTGTATATAGCCACTCATAAGAAAATCATTGAAGCCATGAGGGGAGCTGCGGAAGTAATATTTTAGCTTCAACATTATGAAAAGGGAAGGGAGGTGTATTAATGGATGCTTGGTTGGATTAGTTTACACAGGAAATTGCAAGAACACGAAATATATGCTGATCCTTATATGTTGAAATTATGGATCCATTGTTTACTAAAGGCATCCCATAAAGAACGAAATCAATTGATAGGAAATCAGGTTGTTAATTTAGAAGTGGGGCAATTCATAACAGGTAGAAAAGCACTTGCGAATGAGTTTAACAAAGGCGCTAAAGATACCCATATTATTTCAGAAAGTACATTGTGGAGATGGTTGTTATTATTTGAACAGTTGCAAATGTTGAACATCAAAAAAACTACGAAATATAGCATTGTTACTGTGGTTAACTGGTATGAATATCAAAGGACTGAACAACAAATGAACAGCAAGTGGACAGCAGATGAACAACAGATGAACAGCATTAGAACAGCAAGTGGACAGCAACTGGACAACAAACGAACAGCAGATGAACAACAGATGAACACAAACAATAATGTTAATAATTTTAATAATGTTAACCATGATAATAATTCAAATAATAATAACAACGACAACAATGTTGACTATGAAAATAATGTTAATAAAAGAGAAAGACCGACAGACAAAGATCTTAAAGACTCTTTTCCCGCCTCTAGTATTACTAATAGCGTAGATAGAGAGACGGTAGAAGAGACAAAAGAAAAAACAGTTGTTGGTCGGTCTGTTCCTTCACTCGATGATTCTTTTGAGAATAAAAAGTTTGTAAGTAACCTTAATCGTTCAGAACAAATAGCTAGTATCGAAAAATCTATTCGTTTTACTTTCGATAACGCTGACGAACAAGTTTATAAAGAAATACAAGGATGGCTTATGATGCATAGTTACGAATTAGTAAAAGAAGCAATAAAAGTAACAGCTCAATTAGAAGATCCGCCTAGTAAGCTAAGTAGTCATATTTTGACTATGTTAGCAGATTGGAAGAATCAAGGTATTAGCACTTATGAGCAATTACAAGAAAGACAGGAACAGACAGCATAACCTACTAGAAGTTTCATCGAATAACCTTGTTAGGACAGAAAGCCTATAGATGTGTTTTTATTATGAATTCGATGAAATTTTATAAGGTTGATAGTTAAAATCGCTTCTATGGCTTCTTAAATAGCTTAAATTGGATGTTTGAAACAGAAATTAAAAAAATAGTAAGGGAGTTGAGCATGATATGAGAAAACGTAGACCTGAAAAGCATGCATTGTATGAGCGTGCTTACATGAGATTATTAAATAAATACAGAGCTGACCAATCACAAGATCAAGGTACTTATCTTGTGAAGATGGCATGGCTTGGTGTGAAGATAGTAGGCTCACAACCTGATGCCAGAACGAGAGAAGAAGTGGTGAAACAATTTGAATTCATCGAAAATATTCAAGGATGCCTTTCTACGTTAAGACCTAAGCAATTCGAGCAATTATTCCCCATTGAAAAGAAATATGATGGTGAAAAATATGAGGTGAAAGATTACTTTTACACTCGCAAATATATGGACAAGCTACCACAGGATGAACCGATTGGACAAAATATTTCAGAATTGCTTTGGGAGTATCAAAACTGGGATATAAATTTCTTCACCGTAGAATCAATGGGAGCTATAAGCGCTATGAGACGTTTTGACGGTCATTTAGGATTGTTTGAAGAGTTTATAGCACAACAAGGGAAAGACACGACCAACACTTTCAAAAACAGTAAAGGACAGGCTTATTATGTGCGACATGGAAAGCCACAAAAAATAAAAACGAGCAAGTCGGACCACTTGCGTCTAGTAAAGGGGTGATAAGTTGTTAGCAACATTCAAATATACCGATACTGAATTGAAAAAGCTATTAGCTTCTATGATCGTGCTGGTAGACACAAGAGAACAGGTCAACCAGCACATTATAAACTATTTTCAACTTCATAATATCCCATTTACAGCTATAAAGCTAGATACAGGGGATTACAGCGCGATGCTTCCGCAAAATTTCGAGCTGGGTATATACCGAGATACCTACTTTCCATTCACTGTGGAACGTAAGAACAGCATTGATGAATTGGCTAGTAGCATCAAAGAGGAACGGTTCGAACATGAGTTAATTCGCTCACAAAAATCACATTTTACGCTTTTGATAGAAGGTAGTTACTCTGACTTGGTGCATGGTAACTACAGGAGCCAGTTCAATCCAAAAGCATTGCTCGCACGAATCAAAACATTTGAAGCACGGTACAGCTTCTCTACAACGTTTTTGAATGATAGGCAATTAAGTGGCAACTGGATATACAACCATCTTTATTATCATGTTCGAGCAGCGTTGAAAGGATAGAAAGTTTAGTTCTGAACAATTTAAATCTCCTAAAAAAGGTAGTAATCGGACAAATCAGACACCTTAAAAAGGGAAGCGACTATCTAAGACCGAGGTTGTTGTTTCAGCCAAGTGTTTAGATATTCTTCAGTTTCTTTAGATGGCATAAGCCACTTTGTACCGACTTTATATTTAGGGAAATCAGGATGATAAAAGAACTGCTCGAGAATGAATGATCTGCTCATACATGTTCGACGACATAGCTCCTTTAAGTCCCAGAAGATTAAATCTGAATTAATTTCTTGAATCTGTGCCTTGATTTCTTTCTGTACAAGACGTTCCATTTTAGCTTTATCGATAGAAACGGTGATTATTGAGTTCATAATTATATCTCTCCTTTGATAGTAAATCTCACAGTTGATAATTAGGCTGTGAAAAGGGCGTATTTTTATGTAGTAATACACTCAAAGGTTGCAAAACATTGCAATAATTACAATTTCAATGGGTACACATAAAGCAAGGAAAGTAATTTTATACGTTTTCAGTGAAGGAGTGTCTATTGTGAATCTTAAATATGATTGGAATTGGATGCGAGAATATTACGCACGTTCTCAGAAGAATAGCCGTACATCGTTAAAGGATGTTTCCCAGATCTTTGAGGTACCTTATCAAACTGTTAGGAGAGTAGCAGCAAAAGAAAATTGGATAGGCAATGTAGCTGTTTGCCAATGTGCTGAATTGATCGAATATTTTCCGAGTACGGAATACCAAGAAAAATATTTGAAATTTGCTGTGTCACTAGCACATCGAGATTATGAGAAGTTGGAAGAAATGTACCGGTTTGATGAATGGTAACGTTACGAAACAAACAACGTTCCTTTTGAAAGGCTACAAAAGCTAATATAAATTACACTTTTTAATGCTCTGGACATGTTGAGAAATGTTAAGGTTGCAACGTTTCCAAAACGGAACTCAATTCACTTCCCAAACGGAACAGGACCGTAAGAAAACGTAAGGTATTTGTGATGTTAGAGCCTTGCAAAACCTAACATTTTTACGGAGTACTCCATTGCAGTACTCCAAACATTTCGTTGTAGTACAAAATTGTATAACCATAGAAAAAACAGCTACTTCATAGCGTTATTTTGATAGTTGATTGGAACGTTCCAAAACAAAACACAAATACTTTTGCAAAACAAACAAACCCCAAGAAAACCCATGAATTAGAACGAAAAGTATGCATCCAAAAGTGTGTGTATCCAAGAAAAAAGGATGCAACCTTTTCATCCGATGGTTGCAATGTTTGAAAAATGAGAGGAGGAAAACATAGTGGACATCAAAACAGAGAAATGGCTCGATTATGAAATACGTTTTGTTTGGTATAAAGAAGAATGGTGGGCAGTGGCCAAGGATGTGTCAGATGCGCTGGGATACACAAGGACAAGTAATATGCTCCGAATGCTTTCTAAAGTACAAAAGGATACTCACTTAATGAACACCCTTGGTGGAGAACAAAACATGTCAATTATATCTGAACTTGGCATTTATAAAGCAATTATGCGGTCAGAAAGACCAGAAGCAGAAAAGTTTGAAGTTTGGGTATACAAAATTCTAAAACAACTCCGTCAGTCATCAGGTTTAGAAGGTTTTCAAATCTTTAGGATGCTAGACAAAGTACATCAAAAGGAAACAATGGCTAAGTTGCAACAATCATTGCTAGAACCAACAACGGTGAGCTTTATAAAAGCAAACACAATTGCTAACAAAGCTGTATCAAGTCGTCATGGGCATGTGAAATCTCTAAAGAAGAATCAAATGACACCTGAGATGTTGATTGAACGAGAGCCAATCTTAGCCGATACAGTTGATTTAATGATCGCAAAAGAGAAATTCCGACTTGATTTGTCAGTCAGTAAGAAAGTCTATGAAAAGTATGTGCATTAACAGCAGTAAAGCTTATTAATATGTGCACCTAGAATGCAACCATGCTAACTTTTGCTAACATTTTTTCGTATTAAGGATGCTAAGAAATGCTAAGGTTCCATTTTATAAATGATAGCTTTTGATAACGTTTTCTGTGTAAAGATGTGACTTTGTTTTACTCAGATTTTTTCCCGAACGAACACCGTGAATGAGGTGATACTATGCAACGCCAAAGAGACGAACGAGGGCGCTTTGTAAGAGGTAATACAGTGGCAGTAGGTAACAAAGGAAACCGTCATTCAAAATATGGCAATGAGAATGCAAAAAAGCACGGAATGTATTCTAAATTGTTATTTGCTCAAGAAATAGTTGGTGATGAACTTATTTTGCATGCCTTTCACAAAGGCGTTTCTATCCGCTTCTATGAAGGTGAATGGATTAATAACGGAGACAGCTTCATTATTCTTGGTGAAAAAGGAGAACAAGCTAAAGAATTGTTAGGAATGCCATTTAAAAGAGTGAAAGTTAAATAGCACTTAAAAGGCGGTGGAAATATTGACTTTAGATGAACTAAAACGCTTCTTCAAAAAGCAAATACCTGCAGCATACGAATCATTAAAAGAAGCGGAGACCATGCCAGAAGGTGAGGTAAAGCGTTATAAAATATCCGCTGCTATTGAGGTAATTGAAAAGGCACAGGGTATTCTTGAAAGTTGCTGTACCGATTTGAAATTTAAGGATGAGCTTATCCTAGCTCATAGGGTTGAGAATGTGCCAAGAGAACGTACAGCCATGATTTTCTTTGATTACGTAAATACCGAACCCACAAGAGCTATTAAAAATTTAAAAGCATTAGAGGATTTAGCGTACAAAAAGCTACTTAATCTTTTAAACAATCAGGAGATCTGTTCAGAAGATTTATCAAACACTACACAACAAAGTATGGCTGACCGCTTAAAAGCAAGAGAACAACGAATGAAAGGGTGATAGCATGCTAACAGACAGTCAATTTTGGGCGTATTTACATGCACAACGAGAATTAGAAGAAATCGAACGAGTATATCAAGCGGAGCGACAAGAAGCCTATGAAGGTATTGCTCCGACGATAACAGGTTTCGATTATGGCAGCGGACGCATCTACAAATTGGCTTGTCACGTTGAAGATTATGCTATTTACCTGGTAGAGCTTTATGAAAAACGAAATCAGCGTATGAATCGAATGAAAAAGCGTGTTGAAGTATTAGAAGAAGCAACTTCCCTTCTCTATGATGACGAGCGAGCGCAGTATGAGGCTTGGAAAGTAAATCCTGTTGATTTATACCCTGATATATTAAAAACGCTGAGAGAGTGCTTAAACTACGTTTTAGAGCGGGAGCAAATAAAAGAATGTGCTCATGAAATGTCAGTGACTGAATGGGATGCGCAGATAGAGGCTATGGATGATGAAGAACTGTTTTCAGATTACTGGGATTGTGATGGTTCATTCGATCAGGACATTATGAAAAGACGGGAGAAAGAAAAACAGTATGGCCGGGTTGAATTATCGGAAAGCTCGTTACAGAAGTATGCTGAAAAGTTTACGATAAAAGACTTCTTCCGTAAGACAGCAGCGTGTTATTAGCATTGTAGGTACTATGTATGTTCTGTAAGTAACTACATAGAAAGGAGAAGCGTATATGTTTTGTGTCATTCAGAAAATGCAAAAGAAAAAGCCAGATGCGTATGGCGCACGCAAAGAAATCATTGTCACTGAAACAAAATTCGGCTTTGTTGGTGAGGAACCGAAAACATCATACGGTTACACATACAGCGATAAACGTTTTGAACGCCCTGTATTAGATGCTTATAAAATTAGTATACATCACAGCTACCGAGAGAATGGCAAAGTGAAAAAGAAACAATGGGTTATACGTACCGTGAGTTATTACGACTTGATAGAGTATTCGCTTTATGATTGCGCTGATAGTAGCATAAGAAAAGTCGCAAAAGAAATGGACAAAGAGGAAGATTTTCTTTACGATCTGATTTATGAAAAGTTGAATCCCATCATTGAGAAAATCGAAGCAGAGTTCCAACAGACAGAAGAATATAGGGCTAAGAAAGAACAAGAAGCGATTCTTAGAGCACATAGAGAAGCGGAGGCGGCATTTGAAAAAGAATATGGTCAGGGCGAATATCAGTATTGCTATGACGTATTTGGTGCATTGCGTAATCCAACTTACTTAGAGGAATTAAAGGTTAAGAAAAAGGCGAAAGAAGAATATGCAAAGCGTAGTTACGAGGAAAGTTTCAAACGTAACTACAGCAATTATTCGGATGCAAGCGGTAGTAGTTACTCAAGTGATGGATCTAGTAACTACAACGAGGATGAAAAGAAGATACTTCACGAACTTTACCGATTGGGTTCCAAGAAGTTTCATCCGGATGCATGCGGTGATGATGGTAACAAGATGAAATTCTTAACAAAATTAAAAGAACAGTGGGGACTATAAGTTAGTAAAGGGCAGTCTATAGCTTAATATGACCACTGTTAGTAAAATAAAAAGGGGGTAGCAGGGTGTATCCATTAAAATTAGATTTAAATGGCGCTTTATATATACCAGTTGAAAAACTAATTGTTCCTTGTGTAATTGTGGTATCTGATGGAAAGGCGAAATTGCAACCATTACAAGCTTTTGGAACATTGGAAGTTATTGTACAAGATAATAAGGTTTCTCGTATAAATAACAAGGAATCTATTGTGTTTTAATGTATCATTGAAGTAGAAAGATAGAATAAAAGTCTATCGGAAGAACCGAGGACAACAAGCGAAATTGGGCAATACACCCTTTTTCCGTTTGTTGTCCTTTTTATATGCAAAAACGAAAGAAATGAGTGATGAAAAGTGGACTCAAAGGAATTATTTACGGAAGAACAAAGATTATGGTTATCCAAAATTAATTTACTGCAAGAGGAAATAAATCATTTCAACTTAAAAACCAAACGATTAAAGATTGACTTGCAATTATGTACAAACAATAAGCGCTTAAAACGCATTAAAAGAGCTTACAAAAAGCACTTGGAATCATGGGAAAAACTCAAAGAGAAACTTAAATTCTTAAGGGAACAGTATGAAGGGCTAACAAGGGGTGATTAAATGACCAGTGCTAGTATGCGTGATATGTATGTTGGTATTTATTTTAGGGACGGAGCAACAACAACTTTACAGCATTTAAATCAGGTCATGGATAACATTGGAGATGAAATAGTCAATGTTGGTCAAGGATTAACTCATACGACACAGGGCTTTAACCATTTTGGTCATGCAGGTATATCAGCTTCACAAAACGTTGCACACGGATTAAATAACGCCGAAACGGAGGCTGGACAATTAAATCAAGAAGTACAACATGTTAGTAAAACATTAAATGGTTTTAAATCAATGATGCGTGGTCTTACAGGGATAGTTGCTGGTGTATTTGCTGCTAATGAGGTTAAAGAGTTTGGACTTAGTTCAATCGAGGCAGCAGCTGGAACACAAGCTATAAGTGCCCAATTTGAACAAGTTTTTGGGCAAAGCCAATCATTGGCACAACAGACGGTGAATCAAATGGGGAAAGATTTTGGTATGGTTCCTAACCGAATTAAACCAGCATTTACGAAAACAACATCTCAATTTCTGGGGTTAGGAATGAAAATAGAATCTGCCATGAAAAAGGCTGAGCAAGCTACTTCTATAAGTGCAAATGCTGCGGCATTTTTTGACGTTTCAATGGAAGATGCTCAAGGTTCTTTAAATAGTTTTATCAAAGGGAACTACGAAGGCGGTGAAGCTATTGGGGTATTCGCGAATGAAGCCCAATTAGCTGCTTTTGCAGTATCCAAAAAACTAGTAAAAACTACAAAAGAATGGTCAAATTTAGATGAAGCTACTAAACAAGCAACACGATTAGATTATGCAGAAAATATGTTGGCAGCCGGTGGAGCTATTGATGAAGTTGGGAAGAAAACTGGTCAAGCTAGTAGAGAAGCGAATTCTTATGAAAATCAACTAGGTAATCTTAAACAATCTTGGACGGACTTAAAGGCAGGGATTGGAGGACCTTTATTACAGCCGTTTGTTGATAGTATGGCCAGTGCATCAAAATGGATGGAAAACTTCGACACTGACAAGTTGGTCAATAAAATCGATCGTGTAGTTTCTTTTGCGGGAACTGCTAAGGATACCGTCATGTCTTTAGTGAATGACACAGGAAATGTATCTAACTTGTGGCAAAACTTCGGTATTTCAAAAGATGCGAGTGATGAGATTGCTTCAATTGCTGACACCATGAAAACTACATTCGTAGCAGGTATAGGTGTTGCAGAAACGGCCTTTAACGGATTTAAAACAGGTTTAGGCTGGGTAATCGATAATAAAGAGTTAGTTATATCAGGCATAGCTGGTATTGCAGGTGGCTTCACTGCATTTAAAACAATTAAAACGGGATTAGATATCTTTGAGAAGGTAAAGTCAATTGGGAGTATAGGTGGTATGGTAGCAAAGTTTTCTAATCCAATAGGTATTGCAACAATCGCTATCGGAGGTCTAATAACTGCGGGTGTTTATTTGTATCAAAATTGGGACACGGTCAAGGAAAAAGCTTTAGGACTATGGGAAACGTTGAAAAATAATCCTATGGCTGCATTGGTGGCGGGACCTATTGGTGGGCTTATTGCTGCAGGTATATCCTTGTACAATAATTGGGATGACATTAAAACAAGAGCCATTTCTTTATGGACTACAACTACAGAAAAGTTTACAGCTATTAAAGAATCAGTTTCAAACTTTGTGCAACCAGCAATTAGTTGGTTTGATAGTCTATCGACTAAATGGAGTGAATTCAAATCGTCTATATCCAACTTCAAAGTACCGAAATGGATATCTACTATAGGTAGCACAATTAGTGGTGCCGCAAGTACCGTTAAGGGTTGGGTCACAGGTGGTCCTGACGGATCTCATGCTACAGGCCTTGAACGTGTACCTTACAATGGTTATATTGCTGAATTGCATAAAAATGAGGCCGTCTTAACTGCCCAACAGTCTAGTACACTAAGATCAATGGGGATACTTTCATCAAACGGTGATGGGACACCAAGTTTAGATTTACAACAAAATACAACGCCTTCAGAACCAGTATCAACGACTTCTACTGTATCAACCACAAGGACTTATGGTGGTGTTCAAGTTATTAATACGTTCAATTTAACATTTCACGGTACCAATGATGCTAAGGGAATTGAAAAAACAATAAGAAACGTTGTACCACAATTAATTAGAGATACGATTGGCGATATGATTGATACAGAAATGCAAACCATGTAGGAGGGTGGAGTTTGATGTGGTTTTGAGAGTGGAATTTATAGAAAATTGTTCCATAATGTTGCCTTTCCTATTATGAATGACTGGGAGGTGATAAAGATGAAAATAACAGAATTAGATTACAACAAATTAGCTAACGCACTCTTAAAAACTCCGTTAGTTTCTATGAAACTAAATCATAAACATTTAAGTAGCTCTTTAAGAGATTATGTTTCACCAGATGCAGGATTGGAAGTTGAATATGTCAGAGATTTGTTTACTTTGACTACTGATGAAATCATTACGAAATGGTATGGTGGAGATGAAAAAGCCCCCGAGTTACTTTCAAATTTATAGCATTTAGGACTGCGCTCTATAAGAGGCAGTCTTTTTATTTTTTATTAAGCAACTAGCATAATGGGGTGATGCCATTGATTGAACGAAAATTAAATCCAAAGCAACAAGCCTTTGCTGACTACTACATTGAGTTTGGGAATGCTACTGAAGCTTATATTAAAGCAGGATATAACGAAAAGGGTTCTCGTGCTAATTCTGCAACATTGATAGCAAATGATAGCGTTAAAGCCTATATAGACAATCTTATGGAGGAGTTGAGCAGTTAACCAAGAAGAGATGAAGGAAGATGACTGATATTTATGTTTCTTGTAAAATATTTGATAAATCAAATAATAATGGAGGTATGGTTGTGGCTAAAAAAAACGAAATAAACCAGGTTAATATTGAGGTTAAAATAGCTGAACTCGAACTAGAAATTGTTAAATTAAAAATTCAGCAGGTAGCGGAAGAGGCATTTTTACAAGGAGTAGAGTATGGAAAGCAACAGCATAAATGGCCTCCTTTGTTAACCAATTCGGATTTAAAAGAAATATTTCAGTGTAGTGATACTGTAGTACATCAATTAAAAAAAATATCCGGCTTTCCGAAATTCCCATATATGCAAGCTAGATACCCAAGAGACGAGGTATTCGAGTGGATAAAAAATAATTCAATTTAATAGCTTACAGCATGTTTCACCAATTCAAAAGTTTCGAAGTCGTTAGTGAGAGACTAGTAGATTACCTGTATCAAAGCAGCATTTGAAATATAGCTTATATTGAGCATTCAATACGACGTTACAACTAATCCATAAACAAAAAATGCATCCGCTCTATAAGAGTAGATGCTTTTTGTGATGTATTTAGATTTTGTCCCCATCTTCCAAGAAGAAAAATCCTTCATATTTAATGCCTAATGCTTCAGCAATCTCAATCAATTCTTTCTCACTAAAGTTGTCACGTTTAAATTTATTGTATAAGTTTTGAGGTTTAGTGCCTAATTTTTCAGCGAGATCAACTGCAGATATTCCTTTTTTGATTAAAAGAATTTTAATTTTTTCAGCCATCATTTTATAACCACCTCCTATAAGTATTATAACATTAAAAAGTTTGTTTTTGTAACTATTAAATTTAATAATGTAACTAATATGTGTTGACAATGAAACTGTTTAGTTTTATTATGTAATCAATAAGTTACATTTTTTGTTTAGTAGACCATCAATGGTTAGTCGGTGAATGGACAAGAAATAGCCGACGTGTTGCAGGAAGGCAGGTGAGACAGATGATGTACTTTGGTTTTGTAATCAGTCGTGAAGATGAAGCGAATTTCCCTCACTTCTCAAATGTGACTGAGGCGCGTGCTTATTTTCAAAAGCGCTATGGAGATCTTTATAACCTCGGAAGTAGAGAAAGACAATTCGATGGCTACTGGGGTGGTTATATTTATTTTGATGATGTTGATGGGCAACCGGTTCAAATCGGTGAAGATGGATCCGTGCATGTAGTTTATTAATTTATGAGGATTAGAAATCGAGGAGGGAGTGAGGATACATGAAAGTAACAGCTAAAGAATGGTGTGCCATGTCAGACCGCAACAAGCAATTACTTTTGAATGCAGTAGCTAGATAAAGGACAAGGTGGACTTCATAAAGCAATTAACAGACAAGGCTAGCAAAAAATAACAAAAGCTATGTTAAAAGGGTATATGTGCTACTTACACAGCGCATTAAATAATGGTTGAAAGCGAGGAATATTGTAATGGCAACGAAAAAACCTAACTACTTTATTCGTAGCAAGTACGCAGACGGATATTTACTACTGGAAGCGGTGCACGTTGAAACTGATATAGTTTTTCATAACTATCAAATTATTGCCGAAAATGAGCAAGATGCGAATCTCACAATAGAAGCCTACAAGCGTTTTATGTCTAAAAATGACAATGCTTTACGCTTTATGGCGTTGCATTTGGCGGATACTTTAGAAGTGGATTATAAAGGAAAATCTGCTAATGAAATAGCATTTTTAATAGTTGCTAAAATAAAAGAATCTGATATACGAGGGGAGCAATGATAATGAAATTACGGCAGTTCGTGGTAGAAAATTATCGTGTTTCGTTACATTACAAAGCTGGTATAGCAAAGGTGGCTTTAGAAAGTACGGATAACCACTTTGCGGTGCATTGCTATTGTACACAAGTAGAAGATATGCGTGAAGCGTTTATTTTGTATCAGGCATATAGTCGATTCATAGAAAGTCATTATGTTTATGTTTTACTAAATTTTGCTATATATGAGCATTATGGGGCGGAAATAGTTGGGTGTTATTTGGATGAACTAACTTCTGAAATCCAGACAGTAGTACAACAAATGAAAGAGGTGCAAGCAGATGAGAAACATTAAAAATATTGATTTTATGGAAGGTTCAAACTTAGCCATTTTAGAGGAATATTGTACAGATCGTTGGAACGCATTGGCTGAACGTACTAACACAGAGTCATTCATTCGTATGACTGGTAGACAACCAGTGAACTATGAAGAAGTGCAAACGTGGGTGAAAGGATTGTCAGAAAGAAAAGAAGTAGCCGCAGCGTTGGCAGACGCTACAGCCGAATTGATTCATGCCCTTTGATGTGCAGGGATAGTTTATCATACAGTTTTATTATATGGCAATTAGAAGAGTCTTACAGTACAATGTAAGGCTTTTTATGTTGTTTTGAACTGCCTCAAACAGCCAAAATACTATGAAATGAGAATGAAGAGTTAGGTGTTGCTTTGAGGGCAAAAAGTTATTACATATATTTCATCTTCTGGGTTATGATTGGGTGGGGGTGAATTGAAATGAACAATATCTATCTAATTACTATTCAAGATATTTCTATTTTGGAACTTGAAGAGGGGGAAGAATTTTGTGATTTTGAGGAAGCTAACATGGGTTATTTTTCAGGTACAGAAATAGAAGTCCAAAGTAAGTGTAGAGAATTGGAAAATAATATGTCAAACAGACATTTTATAGATGAAAATAATATATTCCCTAGATTTGTGTACGAAAAATTAAATGAAATAAAATAAGTGCAAAATTTTTCAATATAGACGAAAGTTTAATAATGAAAATAAATATCCTTCGGGATGTTTTTAATTTGCATAATAAAATAGGTACTAACTGCCTGCCTTCATAATTTTAAGGTATTCGGTAGAACTTTTGAAATTGTAATATTGTATCAAAATGTTATTTCAAATTTTAAAAAAATTGGATTATTATTTTATTTTATAATATTTTGTAAATGAAGATGAGGAAGATATAAAAAAACAAATCATTCTGTAAATATTCAAAAAGGTATACACATTGTGGATGGTCAGGTGATTAAAGGAATGGTTAGACATATCCCGTTCGAATTAAATTTCTAAAGGAATTAAACGGAATATGTGGAATAAATAATGGTGATAATGGTAGCATAAAATTAAAAAGATAAGTATAATTTTTATGCTTAGGGCTGTTTAAATTGTGGAGGTGAAGAAAATGCAAATTTACAAATTATTTTATAAAAATCCAAACCTGAAGGATATTAGTAAAATTGTTGGTGGTGCGCCGGTGATTATCGGGAAATCCTCAGAAAGTTTTGGTGTTAGGGTTGATCCGGAACATTACCGTGAATTTATAAATGGCATTAGTAAACACTTGAAAAATGCAAAAATTAAGCAGCATATTATGACCGATTTTAAATTTATAGAATTAATCAAGAGGATGGAAACATTAAATATCTGTGTAAAAGATATTAATTTCTATGACGCAGACCAATTACAGGACGATGAAATTGTACAGGAATTAAAATCAGCACTATGGAAAGAGAGTAATAATGAGATAAAAGAGCTTATTATAGAAGCTGTAGAAGCTGGTATGAAAATCCAAAGTATAATAGTTTATCTGGATAAAGGTGATCAAAGTCAAGAAAGAGTTGGGATTTTTTCAAATGGAACAATTACTATTGAGAATTCATCCACGTTAAAAAAAGAAAATTTACGGATAATTGATTTTTTAGTAAAGGGGCCAACTGCCATTTGAAGAAAAAAATTGTACCTATTTTGATTCAAGCCGGATCTAACATATTAGCTCTTTGGTTTGTTTTTGTAAAACAGGAAGGCTTTTTCATTAGTGTCCTGCAAAAGTTTGATATAAACACCCAAGCTGCACAACGCGGTATTTTGGCTGCATTGGCTGTATTGTTTGCTAGTTTAACTATAAATTTTTTAGAGTGGTTAATTTTCGAAATTATTTTTAAGCCTGTTGAAATTAAAGTCAATTTCAAGAATATAAAAAATAATCAAATAAAAAAACTTCTTATTAATTATTCTGCATCTAAAATGTTGGAAGCAAAAGCTGTTTACTTATTTCATATAAATATAAGTGGAGGTAATAAACTAACCAACATTTTATTAAACTGTTTGAAAAGCGATATTATTATTAAATACAGACCTGAATATTATCAAACTGAAATAAGTAATGGTTGGATTGATGAAAAACCAAGTAATCAAAATTTTGTATATAAAGACAAAAAAGAGAATACTAGAATTTATTGGACTCACGTTGTTCAAAAATCAGGGGAAATTGAAGATTCTATTGAATTAAGACCTGAACTAATTATTTGTCCTACGAACTTCAATTCACCCAAGTCACAAGTGGAATATGTAATAGGATCACATTATCATAGTTTTAAAATTTTGAGATTTGTATTTAAAATAATTAATAGATATTTAGTGAAAATAGATAGCAACAAACTACAAATTATGCTTAAGGAGGAAAGGAACTAGTGGCAGGTACTACTATTTTGAGTATAAACGAAGAGATTAAAACTCTAGAACAAGTTGAAGAAAAGATTTTGAGTATAAATTGTTCAAGTACTATAAAGCACGTTAGTGAACAAGTATTAGAAGCATTATCAGAGCAAGAAAAGCAATTGCTCTCATTATGGCGTAGAAGTGATGATTTCCCTGGGGAAATTCAAAATTTTACTTTGCCAAATGAAATACAAATTCGTTATTTAGTAAGGGAAACTTTCATAGAGACTTCTAGAAGAAAGGTTAACATGTTTGATGAAGAAGGTAAATTATTACCTAAATCTCAACGTACTATTACGGATTCTATTCAGACAGTTTTTTTTGAAATTGGGGATCGTATTTATGTCATATTAAACTCCACTAATTTGATTTCAATAAATAAATCAAAAAAACTATTTGGTGATAAGTTGAAAGAGACTGCTGCAGGAGAAATCGAAATTACAGAATATATGATAGATCCAGATTTGTTTTATTGGTTATTTTTTAAACATGAAAAAGATAATGGAATATTAGAACCACGGTTTGAAGTATCGGATATTGCTGGTTTTGTAGGTAATATTGCAGATGAAAATCACACTATTAAAGGGAATAGTGTGGATACACCATCGTTGTTAGTAACAAAAGCCTTTGTTAGTAAATTTCACCCTTTCAGATCATTGCATGTTGTATTAAAGTATCAGAATTATACTTTAGATTTTATACTAAATGATCGTTCGGAATGTTATATTAATCCTGGTTGTTCAATACCGAATATAAGAATTGATAAACAAATTGCAGCTAGTATAATTATCTATGGTTTTATTATACCTAGACTATATGAAATTTTTAGTGAAGATGAAGTTTGGAAAAGAGATACCACAAAGCAGGATTTTACTAAGAATATGGGTCTTGAAGTTATAAAAGAAATAGCTGATTTTCATGGAATCAGTGCAGAAGAAATTAAAGCTTTGATCAAGTCTGAAGATGCAAAAGAAGCATAATAAAAGAAAGGTTGAATCAGTCATTTAATGATTCGATCTTTCTTTTATTTATTAACTATTTACTACGTTATAGTTAAGCGCTTTATTCTAATTCGGTTACATACCCATTCCTGTACACACGCTCGCCATTTTATTATCCAGTCTCATTCAGTCACACATTAGCCCCACTTAGCCCCAAAACAATGCTATTACAAGCAGTATTTTGCATTATAAAAAATTGGATAGATACTTAAACTGTTGATATATCAATGGTTCATTAGACTTTCGTGTTCACTTTGCAACCGTCCCATATTAGGCTGGGTAAAATAAATAAGACATTGTAAATATGATTGGTTGAATGGGGTTAGCTATGAGCTAGCCCCATTTTATATTTTTGAAATGAAGAATGAGCCTTAGCATAAAATTGAAACTTATTTTATTTTGTTGCGTAGATAAAATAGGTAATAGTTTATATATTACAAAAGAGAGAAAGATTGTTGAAAATAAAATGTATGTTTCTTCAATTTAAATAAAGGAAGGAGGAGTATTATGATTTGGTCACTTCTCATTAATGATTTATTCATTTTTGTCAGTTCAATGGAATACTTTTGGCTATTAGCATCTTTGGTTTTAACTGTACTAAGTGTTCATTTGCATCTGTATCTTGTTCATGAAATAACCGTTCAAGAAGTGAAGGACGAAGAGTTTGAAGTTGACTATAATATCACTAATACTTGGACTCCACCTATGCTAACGTGGTTTGTATTGTGTATTAGAATGTCAGAAAACAATGAGGAAGAAAGTGTATCTCCTAGTTTGAATTAAACTATAAACTAGGAGGAAAACCATTGTTAACATTTTTAGCACAACCTATTATTAGTCTCATTCATTTCATCCATTCTTTTACAGGGAGCTATGCAGTGAGTGTCATTGGCATAACGATTGCAGTCAGATTAATTCTTATGCCGTTATTTATTCAATCGGCAAAACACCAAAAACACTCAAAAGAATTAATGACTACCATTAAGCCTGAATTAGATGCGCTTACAGACAAATATAAGAATAGTCAAAGCGAATCTGAAAAAAGAATGGTACAACATAAAATCCAAGAGCTAACTTCAGATTCATTGAAAAGTTCTTTATTAGGATGTTTACCAATTATCATTCAATTACCGATATTATTTTCACTGTACTACGCAATTAAGCTAGATTCAGTGATAGCCAGTGAAAATTTCCTTTGGATGAATTTAGGTACGATTGATATGGGGATTTCGATGATTGCTTGTTTGATTTATTTCATTCAAAGCTGTATAGCCCTAGAGAAAAGTCAACCATTAAATATGAAGATAATGGTATTTATTAATCCAATCATGATCCTCATTTTTAGTCTGTTCAACCCAGCGATTATCCCCATCTATTGGACTGTTAGTGCTTTATTGTTAATCGTTCAACAATTGATTATAAAAAAATGGTATAGATAAAATGAAATCCTCTCTCTCCGTTATTGGAAGGAGAGGGTTTTTATTTTCTCTAATAAACTTGTTATGGAGCTTTACATCACTTCTATCTTGAAAAACCATAAGTATTCATCCTATAATAAAAAGGTTATAGTAAAAGACTAAAAAGGGGCATCCGTTATGACGAACGAAGTAAGATCGCAGGTGAACATTAAGCTCATTTCTACCATTCGTCCAAATGATGGGGAGTCCGAAAGTTATGAAATGTGGCTCAAAGGGCAACTACTTGAAAAAGCGGGAAGCTTGTATTTGAAATATGATGAGGTGCAGGAGGATAAAACTATCCGCACAACGATGAAGTTAGGTCATGAGAAGGCACTCATTATGCGTGCTGGAGCGGTTAATATGCGGTTACCACTGAACATAATCGAACACCAAAAGGGGCATTATGAAAGTGAGTTTGGTTCTATGCCACTTGTGATTGATACGAAAAATATGATGTTTACAAAACAGGCAACAAGCGGAGATTTCCATGTACAGTACGATTTACTAATGGGTGGGCAATCGGTTGGCAATTATACATTAGATATTACATTTACGGAGGTACAATGATGAATGCAGTAGAACAAGTACAACAGGCTATTAAAGCAGCGATCGTGCAGGCTGTTGAAAAAGCTGGCTTAGTTGAGTCTGGCACAGAATTATCGATTCACTTAGAAACACCAAAGGATAAAGCAAATGGTGACTATGCAACAAACATTGCGATGCAATTAACGAAGTTAGCTAAAAAACCACCTCGTGCTATCGCGGAAGCTATTTTAGAAAACCTTGATACAACAGGCACAGATATTGAAAAGATTGATATTGCTGGTCCTGGCTTCATGAATATCACAGTGCGTAAAGATTTCCTAACAGCGGTAGTTACGCAGGTGCTTGAGCAAGCTACTGACTATGGCCGCTCAAATGCTGGCGCTGGGGAAAAGATTCAAGTGGAGTTCGTTTCAGCAAATCCTACTGGAGATCTTCACCTAGGACATGCTCGTGGCGCTTCTGTTGGTGATTCCTTATGTAATGTGTTAGATATGGCTGGTTACAGTGTCTCTCGTGAATATTATATTAATGATGCAGGTAATCAAATTAATAACTTAGCTTACTCATTAGAAGCTCGTTATAAACAAGCATTAGGAATGGCAGCTGAGATGCCTGAAGATGGCTATCATGGGCAAGATATTATTGATATTGCGGGTAAATTAGCTGAGGAGCATGGTGAAGCGATTCTAGCAAAATCAGATGAAGATCGTTTTGCCTTCTTCCGTCAGCATGGTTTAGCTTTAGAATTAGATAAATTAAAAACAGACCTAGCAAACTTCCGTGTAAATTTTGATGTCTGGTATTCTGAAACATCTCTATATGAAAACGGGAAAATCGAAGTAGCATTAGATAAATTAAAAGCTAATGGACATGTGTTTGAAGAGGATGGTGCCACTTGGTTCCGCTCTACAACATTTGGTGATGATAAAGATCGTGTACTAATTAAAAATGATGGGTCATTCACCTATTTAACGCCAGATATTGCTTACCATGAAGATAAAATTGTCCGTGGCTTCGATAAATTAATCAATATTTGGGGAGCGGACCATCACGGTTATATTCCACGTATGAAAGCAGCGATTCAAGCACTTGGCTATGATCGTGATACGTTAGAAGTGGAAGTTATTCAAATGGTTCAGCTTTATAAAAACGGTGAAAAATTCAAAATGTCTAAGCGTACAGGGAATGCAGTAACAATGCGTGAGCTTGTAGAAGAGGTTGGCCTTGACGCAGTTCGTTACTTCTTTGTCAAAACAGCTGGCGATTCTCATATGGACTTTGATCTTGATCTTGCAGTATCACAATCTAATGAAAATCCTGTGTACTATGCACAATATGCGCATGCACGTATTTCGTCTATTTTACGTTCAGCAAATGAACAAGGCTTTGCTGCTACAACAGTACACCTCAATTTGTTAACAGCAGAAAAAGAAATTGATTTACTGAAAAAGATTGGCGATTTCCCAAAAGTGGTAGCTGAAGCAGCGAAACACCGCACACCACATCGTATCGCAAACTATATTCAAGAGACAGCAGCTGCATTCCACAGCTTCTATAATGCAGAAAAAGTATTAGATGCTTCAAACAAAGAGTTAACAGAGGCTCGTTTAGCATTAATCACGGCAGTGCGCACAACAATTGCGAACGCACTACGTTTAATCGGGGTATCTGCACCTGAAAAAATGTAATTAGATTTTAAGCTCCTAACATTTAAAAGTGTTTGGGGCTTTTTTTTCTTGGATAAAGTGCTAAAAGTGGCGGATATAACGGTAAAAGTGACGGATAGAGTGTCAAAAGTATGGGATAGACCGTGGGGAATTAGCTGTCTCAAACTTTATTTTTCTGTTAATTTCGAAAATTTTGTTGAAGTTTACGTTAACGTCAATGGTATACTGTTGCCAATTAGGAAAGGGGAGATGGTTTTGAAGACGATTCAGGAGGTAGCAAAGGAGTTTAATGTGTCTACGCGGACAATTCGTTATTATGAGGAACTTGGACTTCTTTGTCCCCATCGCTCATCTACCAATCAACGAACCTTTTCCAAAAAAGAATTGGCGAAGCTCAAGCTTATTTTCAGAGGTAAGCGTTACGGATTTTCGTTGGAAGAAATCAAAGAGATGGTTTTACTATTTGATTTTGATCGCTCGGGGATTCAGCAACTAGAGCGAACGGTTGAATACGGAGAACAAAAAATTCAAGAGATTGAGAGTAAAATAGCTGAGCTGACGCAGATGAAACATGAATTACAACAAATGCATGGCATGTTTAGTGAAAAATTAGCGACTTTTAAGGGAGAGATGCAAGATGAATAGTTCCAATTTGTTAGCACGTAATGCCCGTAAATATCCGAAAAATGAAGCCGTTATTTGTCATGGCAGAAGAGTAACCTATCAAGATTTAGATCAGCAGGTGACATGCTTCAGTCATGCTTTACTAGAGCAGGGAGTAAGGCAGGGGGATAAGGTTTTAATTTTTATGCCAAACGTTTTAGAGTTTGTTGTTAGCTACTTTGCTATTCAGCGTATCGGAGCGATCGTTGTGCCAGTCAATGCAAAGTTTACATTACAGGAAGTAGAGTACGTGGCGCAGCATGCCGAAGCCAAGGCCATTGTCGTACATGAGGCTATTTTTGCAGCAGTTGAACAGCTAGCTGGTATTCCGATAAAAATTAAAACAGGTCAAGAAAAAGCAGGATGGTATCAGTATGAAACAATGCTACAAAATGCTAGTACACAAACGATTGATTGTCAGTTGCAGGAGGATGATCCTTCCACGATTTTATATACATCTGGTACGACAGGAAAACCAAAGGGTGTGTTATTTAGCTACCGTAATATTTTAACAGTGGCGCAAATGATTGCTGTTGAAATGGAGGTAAAACCTGAGAGCCGTATTTTGCTCATGATGCCATTAACACACTCAGCACCATTACATTTATTTTTAATGGCTGGTGTATTGGTAGGCTCAACAAATGTATTAACACCAACTTTTACACCCGATTTATTCATTGATTCCATTGAAAAGGAGAAAACAACACATTTCTTTGGTGCACCTGTTGCTTATTTATTAACGGCACAGCTGCCAAGACTCCATTCGGCAGATTTGTCTTCTATGAAATGGTGGGTCTATGGAGGGGCACCGTTATCTCAAAGTGAGGTTCGATTCATTCAGCAGGCATTCCGCACAAATAATTTGACTTGTGTATATGGATTAACAGAGGCAGGTCCAAGTGGTTCATTATTATTTGGCAAGGAGCATGAAGCAAAGGCAGGAAGTATTGGTCAGCGGGCGCCACTTGGTACAGAGTTGCGTATTGTGAATGACAGTGGAGAAGATGTAAATGTAGGCGAAGTGGGGGAAATTGTCTTGTTGGGTGAGGGCAACATGCTTGGCTACTATAAGGATGAAGTAGCTACTAATGAAGCCTTTATTGACGGTTGGTTAAAAACAGGAGATCTAGCTCGCAAGGATGAAGATGGTTTTATTTGGATCGTTGATCGTAAAAAGGATGTCATTATTTCGGGTGGTGTCAACATTTATCCGAAAGAAATTGAAGATTGTTTATTGAGCTTTGAAGGGATATTCGAGGCTGCGGTAATTGGTGTACCACATCCGCAATGGGGGGAAACTGTAAAGGCGGTGTATTCTGCTAAACAAGACATCGATGAGGAAGCTTTGAAAGCTTATTTAGAAGAACATCTTGCAAAGTTTAAAATACCACGTATTTTCGAAAAAGTGGAAGCGCTACCACGCAATGCATCAGGCAAAATATTAAAACAATCTTTGAAGGGGCAAGAGGTGAGATAGCATGAAAGTATTACAACAAGAAGAAATGCGTACTTCGAACTTTTTTACCGAGGATGAAACGCTTCAAAAAATATTAGAAATGATGTTAGATAAAGAGTTTTTATCCTATGCACATCGAGAGTTAACAGATTTTGGTGAGCTATGTGCAGGTGATATTGATACGAGGGCAAAGTATACAGATCGACAGGGAGAGCCTCGCCTTCAAAGATATGATGCCTATGGTGAAGAGATATCAGAGGTTTGGGTTAATGATGGCTATAAAAAGACGATTGAAGAGACATATAATACAGGGATTGTCGGTTATGTACACAAGGATATTCCGCAGCTAGGTCACAAGGGTAATTATGTTTATAGCTTTGCGCAAGGTTATATGCTATCACATGCAGAGCCTGGTTTTTACTGTCCCGTAACATTGACGATGGCTACTGCCTATCTATTAGATCATTATGCGGATGAAGAGGTAAAGCAGCGTTTTTTACCACATGTTTGTGCAACAGGTGACACAGATTTATATGAAGGTGCGACATTTTTAACAGAACGTCAAGGAGGCTCTGATGTTGGTGCAAATGTGGTGGAGGCTAGAAAGGATGGCACTGCGTATCGTCTATATGGTGAAAAATACTTTGCCTCCAATGCAGGCATGTGTGGTGTAGCGATGGTATTGGCGCGACTAGAAGATGCGCCAGCAGGTTCCAAAGGCTTAACGTTGTTTGCAGTTCCATGGCGCAAAGAAGATGGAACAGCGAATCATCTACGTATTCGCCGACTGAAAGATAAACTAGGGGTTCGGGCTGTTCCCTCTGGTGAGGTAGAATTTGAAGGTGCACTTGCCTATGTTGTAGGAGAGCAAAATAAAGGGATTTATTACATGCTAGAAGCACTAAATCTATCAAGAATTTGTAATGCAGTCGCTTCAATTGGTATTATGCGCCGCGGCTTCTTAGAGGCAAAACATTATGTAACCAATCGACATGCATTTGGCAAGCCCTTAACACAATACCCTATGATTCAGGATGCTTTAGGTAAATTTGCAGCTAAGTTGCACGTGGAGGTAGCGACAGTTTTTGATCTTATTCAGTTATACGATAAAGTGACGAGTGGACAGGGAACACAGCAAGACCTTATTATGAATCGTTTATATATTGCCATTATGAAAAAGGAAACGGCAGAGCAAGCCGTTCATTATGCTAGTGAGGCAATTGAATTACACGGAGGTAATGGCTATATCGAAGACTTTGTAACGCCACGCTTATTAAGAGACGCGCAAGTGTTGACGGTGTGGGAGGGGACGGCTAATATTTTGGCCTTAGAACTCATTCGTTTGGTAGATAAGTTCCATGCCCATGAATTGTTTGTACATGAGATGAAGGAACGATTAGACAAATTAGCTGACAGCTCATTGGTACAAATCGTTAAAGAAAAATTGGAGGATATGTCTGCGAAACTACAACTCTTTAGCGCTTTAGACGAAGCGACGAAAACTTTTGAAGCAAAAGATATGGCGAAAAAGATGGCTCATCTTTATGAAAGTGTTGTAGCGGTTGAATGGGCACATAAATTTGGTGGGAAATATGAAAAACTTGCGGACGTTTATTTAGAGCAGACATGGTCATTAAGAGAAATGGGTGCTCAAATGAAAACAGTCCAATACTTTTCTGAAATTGTATAATAGCTTGGAAGTCGTCTTGAATGGAGGCGACTTCTTTCATTTTCATGTATAATGAAATCAACTGAATATTATAAAGGTTCTTTACTTAAGTAAAGTGAAAAGGGAAATCGGTGTAATTCCGATGCGGTCCCGCCACTGTAAGTGTGAGTTTTTTCAAATGATGCCACTGAATATTTCGGGAAGGCTTGAAAAATCGCAAGCAGCACTAGCCAGGAGACCTGCCTTTATAACGACATACAACCTACGAGGATAGGGTGGTGGATTTTGTATCAGTTTTTTGGTGCGATTTTGACCCCTCATCTTTCAAAGATGAGGGGTATTATTTTGATTAGAATAAGAAATATCGCACGGATCAACCAAGGAGGATTCACATGAAGAAATTTTGGAAAATAGGATTATCAGCATTTTTAGCAGTGGGCTTGCTAGCTGCTTGTGGACAGGAAGCAAAGGATAACAAGCCAGCTAATGAGCAGCAAACACAGCAAGAAAAGGCACAGGTGGATGAAGCAACATTCCCAATGACAATAACAGATGCCCTTGGTAAGGACATTACACTCGAAGCACCTCCGGAGAAAATTGTTTCACTTATTCCAAGTAACACTGAAATTCTTTTTGGACTCGGTTTAAATGATGAAATAGTTGGTGTTACTGACAACGACGATTATCCACCAGAGGCAGCTGAGAAGGATAAGGTTGGCGGCATGGAATACGATATTGAAAAAATTATTGCCTTAAAACCAGATATCGTTTTTTCTCACGAATCTAGCATGTCTCTTTCAGAAGAGGCTATTGCACAGCTTGAATCGGCAGGTTTAAAAGTATTTGTAGTAAAAAATGCACAAGACTTTAATGAAACATATACGACAATTGAGCAGCTTGGACGTGCTACAGGAAAATTACCAGAGGCAGAAAAAATTGTCGCTAATATGAAGGCTAAAGTAGAAGGAATTTTGACTAAAGTCAAGGACGTTGAACCAAAAAAAGTGTTAGTTGAAGCATCGGATGAGCCAGATATTTATACAGCTGGTAATGGCACATTTATGAATGCAATGCTTGAAATGCTCAATGCAGAGAATGTAGCTGTAGATGGCGATAATTGGTATAAAATTGATGCAGAGCAAATTATCGCGAAAAACCCAGATGTCATCGTGGTGACATATCATTATGTACCAGATATTTTAACGAAGATACCAAAACGTGCGGGCTTTGATACGATTAATGCCGTGAAAAATAATGCGATTGTGCAGGTAGATGAAAGCACAACAAGTCGTCAAGGACCACGTTTAGCAGAAGGTCTAGAAGAATTAGCAAAAGCGATCTATCCTGAGGTATTTAAGTGAAAAAAATAGCACTAGCCTATACACTAACATGTACGCTTCTTCTTATTAGCATCTGGTGTGGCGTAGCAATAGGCTCAGTTCATATTCCACTAGAAGTATTGTGGAATAAGGCGGTTGATGAAACAGCCGCCAATATCTTTTGGAAAATTCGTTTGCCTCGCGTGTTATTAGCGGGACTAGTAGGCGCATCTCTAGCTATTGCTGGAGCAGCATTCCAAGGTTTATTAAAAAATCCATTAGCAGATCCATATACACTAGGGGTTTCATCAGGGGCTTCTGTTGGTGCTGTTTTAACGATCTTTTTTAGTATTTCTATACCTGTTGTCGGTTTGTATGCGCTGCCAACCTTCAGTATGATTGGTGCTATCATCACGATGGTAGTTGTTATGAGCTTTGCTAGACTCGTAGACCGCTCATTGAAAATGGAAACGTTGATATTAACAGGTGTTATTTTTAGTTCATTTTTAGGTTCCCTTATTTCATTAATGATTGCCTTATCTGGTGAAGAATTACGTCAGGTAATAGGCTGGCTACTTGGTTCTGTTTCGATGCGTGGTTGGCCATATGTCCAAATGATCATTCCATTTGTGATTGTAGGTTCAATTATGCTATGGACGCAAAGACGAGAACTAAATGTTTTGTTGTATGGTGAAGAGCGAGCAAAACATTTAGGTGTTAATGTAAAGCGCAGTAAATATTTGATATTAGCAGGTGGCTCCATGTTAACTGGAGCGGCTGTAGCGGTTTCTGGCACAATTGGCTTTGTAGGATTAGTGGTGCCGCATATGACAAGGATGATTTGGGGTTCTGATCATCGCCACTTATTGCCATTATCTTTTTTTAATGGTGCAACATTACTTATTATTTGCGACTTAGTAGCACGAACAATCATTGTGCCAAGAGAGCTACCAATTGGTGTAATTACGGCATTTATTGGAGCACCTGTTTTCTCCTATATTTTTTATAAGCAGCGAAGAAGCAAGGGGGTACGGGCATGATTGTTGTTGAACATCTATCAGGTGGCTATGAAGATATACCAATCGTCAAGGACATTAGTTTTACCGTTGAAAAGGGGAAAATTCTTGGCATTCTAGGGCCGAATGGTAGCGGGAAATCTACATTATTAAAAGTAATGAGTGGTATTTTACCTGCTACTGCTGGAACCATTTCGATTGATGGACAAAATATTCTTTCTTATAATGCTCGTGCTTTGGCGAAAAAAATGGCTGTATTACCACAGCTTCATGCAAATGCTTTCTCGAACAGTGTGAGAGAGGCAGTTTCACTAGGGCGCTATCCGCATCAAACAGGCTTTTTCTCAAGTTGGTCTACACAAGATGAGCAGGCTGTTCAACATGCTATGCTTCAAACAGGTGTAAAGCGATATGAGCATACACCGATGGAATTTTTATCTGGCGGTGAACAACAAAGGGTATTTGTAGCACAGGCCTTAGCTCAAGCTGCAGAAATCCTATTACTGGATGAACCAACTAATCATTTAGATATTGCACACCAACGTCAAATTTTAGATATGGTTCGGAAGGAAGCTTTGGAATGTGGTTTAACGGTTGTTATGGTACTACATGATATGAATCTAGCGTCGCTTTATTGTGATGAATTGTTACTTATGGAGAGTGGGCAAGTGAGAGCAATGGGGGTACCCCATGAAGTATTAATTGCCTCTCAAATTGAAGAAGTTTACCAAGCACGGGTGACTACATATGCACATCCTGAAATACCAAAACCACAAATTACCATGATGCCGGCAGCTACTAACTACCAGCAGCGCGCTGTCATTACAAAAGAGCACTTTACGATAACCGAGCAATATATCAAACTTCAAGCAGAGCTTCCTTTGAAGACCGTATCCTCTGCAGTTCATAACCCAGGTATTGGCTGGCATAATTGCTTATTAAATCGCTCAGTTCTTGGTGATTATGTTATCAGCGATGTAAAAAGCGAAGTTAGTGATTTTTTAAAAAGGGAAAATTTTTCACCTACAAATACTGTTGTTATGCTAACAGCAGTACCAACAGCTCTAGTGGCCATTAATGAATTTTCAGCTCCTTTTGGCAGTTTAATCGTAGCTGTAACAGCTGGCGTAGGCAATGCAGTTGATGTATCTCGGGTGCATGAAAGACAAGATGAGCCATATATTGGTACTATTAATACATGGGTTATCATTAATGGTTGTTTATCGGAAGAGGCATTTTTTCAGGCATTAATGACAGCAACTGAGGCAAAAACAAAGGCGTTGCAATCAGAAAATATTCGTGATGAGCGCAGTGGAACCATTGCAACAGGTACTGCTACAGATAGTCTGTTAATTGCTGCAACTCAAAAAGGGGAAGAAATGCTGTATGGTGGCCCAATTACGGAAGTTGGTAAAATGATTGCAAAGGGTGTCTATGAAACAACAGTTCAGGCGATTAGGAATTATAAAAACCAGTTTTAGGAGATGAGAGAAATGAAGCTTTACACGAAAACAGGCGATACGGGGAAAACAAGTCTTATTGGAGGACGTGTTGATAAAGATAGTTTACGTGTGGAAACATATGGAGCAATTGATGAATTAAATTCCTTTATTGGGAAGGCTGTAAGTGAATTAGATCAAGCGCTTTTTAAAGATATTTTAACAGACCTAGAAACAATTCAGCATGAGCTGTTCGATGCTGGTGGAGACCTTGCTAATGTGATGAAAGAACGCCATTATAAATTAACAGAGCAACCGATTGAAGTACTTGAAGCTCGTATAGATGCTTTATCAGACGAAGCGCCACCTTTACAACGTTTTATTTTACCAGGAGGCGCACCAGCAGCGGCAACTTTACACATTGCCCGCACGGTTGCACGTCGAGCAGAGCGTGAAATGGTGACGCTTATGAAAGAAGTTGAAGATGTGCCAAAGGTTGTACAAAAATATTTAAATCGATTATCAGATTATTTATTTGCAGCTGCACGTGTTGTAAATGCGCGCTTAAACGTAGCGGATGTTGAATATATTCGCAGCGGAAATGTTTTTAAAAAATAAAAGTTTGATTTAGTAAATGTTTTTGTAGTCATATTAAAAGGTCAGATAATAAAGCCTCCTTTCCCCTATGAGGGATAGAGGCTTGTTTGCTTTTTTTAGCAATGTTCAAACGTTTACTGAATCTATGATATTCTGTAAGTATAAATTGATAAGGAAAGTAAAAAAATGCTACCTTGGAAAAATGAACTGCTCCCTGTCAAGTAGACAGTGGAAATAATAAAAAATGTATTAAGCGGCTTGAGCCCTGAATTCTAAAGGACTCAAGCCGTTTAATCGTTTCTGATAACGATAGTAATTATAAAAATGAATATAATCATCAATCGCTAGTTTTAACTCTTCATATGAATCGAACTTATGCAAATAATACTTCTCACACTTCAATGTGCCCCAAAATGATTCAATTGGTCCGTTATCAATACATCGACCAACACGGGACATACTTTGTGTCATATTGGCTGTTTCCACAATTCGTTTAAATCCCTTCGATGTATATTGAAAACCTCGATCACTATGTATTAATGGCTGCTCGCCTGATTGTAATGATTGAATAGCTGATTTTATTGTTTTGAAAACAAGGGAATTATTATTCGAATGACCGAACACATAACTTACAATTGAACCATCATATAAATCGATAATTGCACTTAAATAAGCTTTTTTCCCGTTTCCATACTTAAACTCTGTGACATCTGTACACCATTTTTCATTTGGCTTTTCCGAGGTAAATGCCCGATTTAATACGTTCTCCGCCACATGATGTGCTGGGGATTTACGATAAGGCTTTCTCTTTCGCCTAATAACGGACTTCAATCCACTCACCTGCATTAAACGATAAATACGCTTTTCGTTAACCGTCGCTTGATTATTTTCTTTTCGTTGACGATTGATTGTCAACGTCATACGACGATAGCCGTAAATGCCATCTACTTGGTGGTAAAGGAGATCAATATCCTTTGAAATGGCTTCATTTTCAACTTCTCTGTTAGATGGCTTGCGACTTAGCCACTTATAGTAAGCAGCGCGCGAAACACCCGCGATTTCACATAATAAAAGAATCGCAAGTTTCTCCTCTTGGTGTAATTCTTGAATTGCTAAATAGCGTTGTTGTAAGCGAATTTGGCTTAGTGACTCCTCCTTTCGATTTCCTCTAACTTTTTTAAAAATAGATTTTCAGCACGTAAGCGCTCATTTTCACGCTCGATTCGTTTGATTTCTAACCTTAATTTTTCTTCGGCTGTTAATTCAACTTCATTTTTTGTTCGACCGCGATGATCACGTAATCCCTCTTCACCAGTCGCTTCAAATTTCTTCACCCAATGGTATACCTGTTGATACGAAACATCATAGGCTTGTGCTGCTAATTGATAATTTTTCTGGCTCTTTAAACAGTAGTTGACAATTTGAATACGTTCCTCAAACGTTGTCTTTCTTCCTTTAGTCATAGTTTGGCTCATTCCTTTACCCGAATCTTTTATTTCACTATGACTAGTATACTTTTTCACCCAGCTTTTTAAAACAGAGATACTGCTAATCTTATATTGAGCGAGAATCTCCAGTAAAGTTAACCTTTCTTTAAGATAATCTTCTACCGCTTCTAGTTTTAATTCTTTGGAATACTTCGTCCAAGAGGTTGCTTCGATAAGTCCCTCTACTCCGTGTACTTCATATTTAATCTTCCAAATTTGAATAGTTTGCTTAGTTACTAAGAATTTTTCACATAATTCGTTGATAGAATAATAGCCTTCATTTAATAAATGAAGAACGTTTAATTTCACTTCAATTGTATGCTTACTTCGAGCCATGAAAAAACTCCCCTTAGATAAACAGATTTTATTTTTTAATCTGTCTACCTAATGGGGAGCATATCAAAATTCAGGGTGGCTTTTTTTCTTGTAAAATGTAAGAATATAAAATTATCAGAAATATTTCCGTTTTATGTTGACTGAATGCTCACTCATTTATTAGAATAGGAATATAATGATAAAGTGAAGTACATTTCTGTATGAACTAGCAAATTCGTCACAAAGAGAGAAAATTACGACAAACTAAAGGGGGGACCAACCATGAGTCCATTATTAATTGCTAACATTGTCTTAACAGTCGTGGTTGTGCTTTATGCAGTAGGATTGTTCTTCTACCTGTTGAAAACACGCTATAAGTATGTGCAATTGGGGAAAAAGGTTGAGTTTGATGAAAGTGTTAAAGAACGACTTCGTTATATTATGGTCAATGTATTTGGTCAAAATAAGCTATTAAAGGATCCAAAGAGTGGTTTAATCCACGTTATGTTTTTCTATGGATTTTTGATGGTACAGTTAGGGGCCATTGATTTAATTTGGAAAGGACTAGCACCAGAATCACATCTGCCATTAGGCATTTTCTATGGTGTCTTTACATTCTTCCAAGAGCTTGTAGTTTTAATGATTTTAATCGCGGTAGTGTGGGCATTTTACCGCCGCTATGTTGAAAAGCTGGTGCGGTTAAAACGAGGATGGAAAAATGGTCTTGTATTAATTTTCATTGGGGGATTAATGGTATCTACATTATTCGCTAATGGTATGGGATTAATTTGGCATGGTGAGGGATTAACTTATACGGAGCCAGTTGCTTCAAGTATTGCTGCTATTTTTGGCTTCCTACCTACATCAGTTGCCGCTGGCGTGTTTTATGTAATGTGGTGGGCACACCTTTTAATTCTATTAACGTTCCTTGTGTACGTACCGCAGTCTAAACATTTCCACTTAATTGTCAGTCCACTTAATGTTTACATGAATCGTTTAGATCGTACGGGCACATTAACACCAATTGATTTTGAGGCCTTAGAAGAAGCAGGAGAAAATGCTGAAAGCGAAGAGGATATGCCTTCTATTGGGGTAGGACGCATACAGGACTTCACGCAAAAGCAAATGCTCGATCTATACTCTTGTGTAGAATGTGGACGTTGTACAAACATGTGTCCAGCAACAGGAACAGGAAAAATGCTGTCTCCTATGGATTTAATCGTGAAATTGCGTGATCATTTAACATTTACGGGCGCTGTTGTAACAAAACAAAAACCATGGGTGCCTTATCAATTCTTTGCCAATACAAAGGGTAATCAACTTGCAATGGCAGCTGGTGCTGAAGGTGCTGTAATTGAGGATATTTACAGTCCATCTTTAATTGGCGATGTCATTACAGAAGAGGAAATTTGGGCTTGTACGACATGTCGTAACTGTGAAGATCAATGCCCAGTAATGAATGAGCATGTTGATAAAATCATTGATCTACGTCGTTATCTAACAATGACTGAAGGAAAAGTAAATCCTGATGCTCAACGTGCAATGACGAATATCGAACGACAAGGTAATCCTTGGGGCTTAAACCGTAAGGAAAAAGAAAATTGGCGTGATCTAGATCCAACAATCCAAATCCCAACTGTAAAAGAGCTAAAAAAATCTGGTGAGGAAATGGAATATTTATTCTGGGTTGGTTCGATGGGAGCTTTCGATAACCGCTCTCAAAAAATTGCTTTAGCTTTCTGTCGCCTATTAAACGAAGCTGGTGTGAAGTTTGCAATCTTAGGTAATAAAGAGAAAAACTCTGGGGATACACCTCGCCGTTTAGGGAATGAATTCTTATTCCAAGAGCTGGCTACAGCGAATATTGATGAGTTTGAGAAAAATGACGTGAAGAAAATTGTAACAATCGATCCTCATGCTTACAATATCTTTAAAAATGAATATCAAGACTTTGGCTGGAAAGGCGAAGTGTATCATCATACTGAGTTATTAAATCAGCTAATTGAGGAAAATCGTCTAGCGCTAAACTATGAGGTTCATGAAACGATTGTTTTCCATGATTCCTGTTATTTAGGCCGCTACAATGATGTGTACGATGCCCCACGTGAAATTCTTCGAGGTATCCCTGGCGTGAAGCTTGTTGAAATGGAACGTAATCGCGAAACAGCGATGTGCTGTGGTGCTGGTGGTGGCTTAATGTGGATGGAAGAGCATGTAGGAAATCGCATTAACGTAGCGCGAACTGAGCAGGCTCTTGCAACAAATGCATCAGTTATTTCATCGGGCTGTCCTTACTGCCTAACAATGCTAGAGGATGGTACAAAGGCTAAAGAGGTTGAAGACTCTATTGGAACATTTGATGTTGCAGAATTACTAGAGCGTTCCGTGTTCGGTGAAAAAGTAAAGGTAGTTAATCCTTCTTCAGAAGAAACAGAAGAAACATACGAAGAAGTGGTAGCATCTATAGAAAATGCTCAACAAGACGAGAATACGGAAGCAAACGCAGAAAAATGATTGCTATTGCAGAAATATTTTAGTTATCTGAAAAATATAAATTGCACAATAAAAAATTGTTTTGTAGAATAAGATTAAATGGGAATGGGAGTTGAGATAATAAACTCCCATTTTTCCTCGATAGAAGTCGAGCGAGCGTTCAGTCAATGATGCTTTGCAGCTTCATCGAGAACGTAAAACAAAAGGGGTGTTTTACTTGAATAGAGCTGTAATTTTAGCAGGAGCTAGAACTGCATTTGGTAAATTTGGAGGTTCATTATCAGCATTACATGCAAGTGATTTAGGTGCGATTGCAATCAAAGGGGCATTAGAGAAAGCAAATCTTGCACCTGAAGAAGTGGATGAGGTAATTTTAGGTTCTGTTTTACAAGGGGGACAGGGTCAAATTCCTTCTCGACAGGCTGCACTGAAGGCCAATTTACCAACAGCAGTAAAAACAGAAACAATCAATAAAGTTTGTGCTTCAGGGATGCGTGCGGTGACATTAGCAGATCAATTGATTCGTTTAGGGGACGAAGAAGTGATTATTGCGGGTGGCATGGAATCTATGTCCAATGCACCATATTATCTTCTGAATGGTCGAAACGGTTTGCGTATGGGAGATTCTACAATGGTAGATGGCATGCTATATGACGGCTTAACATGTGCTTTCGATAAAGCAAGACCGCATATGGGTAGCTATGGTAATGCAACAGCTAAAGAATTCTCGCTAAGTCGAGAAGAACAGGATACTTGGTCAGTACGCAGTCATGAACGCGCGCTAGCGGCAATTGAAAAAGGTTATTTTGCTGAAGAAATCGTACCAGTAGAGATTCCTCAACGAAAAGGTGAACCACTTATTGTTGATATAGACGAGGCGCCAAGAGCAGGAACGTCTTTGGAAATACTGGCGAAGTTAAAACCAGCCTTTGACAAGGATGGCACGATTACAGCAGGTAATGCACCTGGGGTTAACGACGGTGCATGTGCACTTGTCGTCATGAGTGAGGAACGTGCAAAACGTGAAGGTAGAGAACCATTGGCAGTAATTATTGGTCATGAAGAGCTTGCGCTTGAGCCTGAAAACTTCCCACAAACACCAGGTCTTGTTATTAATAAATTACTGAAAAAGACCAATAAATCATTAGCAGATATTGATTTAATTGAAATCAATGAAGCCTTTGCGGCGGTTGCTTTAGTTAGCAAGCAGTTGGCAGATTTAGATGCGGAAAAAGTGAATGTTAATGGTGGTGCAGTTGCTTTAGGTCATCCTATTGGGGCATCTGGTGCACGTATAATATTAACACTTGCACAGGAATTGAAGCGTCGTGGCGGTGGCATCGGCATTGCTGCAATCTGTTCAGGCGGCGGTCAAGGTGATGCAATTATGATTGAAGTACCAAAAACAGGGGGACTGAACTAATGGGAATTCAAAAGGTAATGGTCATTGGTGCGGGGCAAATGGGCTCTGGCATTGCCCAAGTTTGTGCACAAGCAGGCTTTGATGTGAAATTGAACGATATCAAACAAGAATTTTTCGAGCGTGGATTAGGGGTTATTACGAAAAATTTATCACGTGATGTAGAAAAAGGTCGTAAAACAGAAGATGAGAAGGCTGCTGTTCTAGGTCGAATTAGTATGTCACTAGATTTACAGGATGCTAGTGATGTAGATATTATCATTGAAGCAGCTGTAGAAAATATGGAAATTAAGCAGTCTATCTTTAAGCAACTTGATGGCATTGCGCCAGCACATGCTATTTTAGCTACGAATACATCTTCACTGCCTATTACGGAAATTGCAGCAGTAACAAAACGTCCAGAGCAAGTAATTGGTATGCATTTTATGAATCCTGTACCAGTTATGAAACTTGTCGAAATCATTCGAGGCTTAGCAACAACAGATGAAGTGTACAAAGCTGTTGAAGAGATGACGGTTAAATTATCGAAAACACCTGTAGAAGTGAATGATTTCCCAGGGTTTATTTCAAACCGAATCCTACTACCAATGATTAATGAAGCGATTTACGCACTTTACGAAGGTGTAGCGACAAAAGAAGCAATTGATGATGTGATGAAGCTTGGTATGAATCATCCGATGGGGCCATTAACATTGGCAGACTTCATTGGTTTAGATACTTGTCTTTACATCATGGAAATTTTACATGAGGGTCTCGGAGACAGTAAATATCGCCCTTGTCCACTGTTACGTAAATATGTTGCGGCTGGCTGGCTAGGTAAGAAATCAGGAAGAGGCTTTTACGTTTACGAATAATCCTATGGGGATGGGGTTATTTAGATGTTTTGGGACAACTTAGAGGGGTGACATTATAGATGCATTTGCAATTTACAGATGAGCAAATTATGATGCGCGATATGGTTCGTCAATTTGCTCAGGAAAAAATTCAACCATGGGTGGAGCGAATGGAAGTGGGAGAATTTCCACGTGAGCTTCTACAGCAAATGGGTGAACTTGGCTTAATGGGGATTACGACTCCAGAACACTTAGGTGGCTCTGGTATGGATTTTACATCTTATATTATTGCGATTAATGAACTATCAAAAGTAAGCGCTGTAATGGGTGTTATTTTATCCGTCCACACTTCAGTTGGAACGAATCCAATTATTTACTTTGGGAATGACGAACAAAAGAAACGTTATGTACCAAAGCTTGCAACAGGCGAATATTTAGGCGCATTTTGTTTAACAGAACCAAGTGCAGGCTCAGACGCTGGCTCTTTACAGTCAAAGGCAGTGCGTGATGGTGATGAATATGTGATTAACGGCTCCAAAGTATTTATTACAAATGGTGGAGAAGCTGATGTGTATATTGTATTCGCCTCTACTAACTCAGCTGAAAAAACAAAGGGTATCTCGGCATTTATTGTTGAAAAGGGAACACCTGGTTTAATCATCGGAAAAGATGAGCATAAGATGGGCTTACACGGCTCACGTACAGTTCAGCTGACATTCGATAATTGTCGCATTCCAGCCGACAACCTACTTGGGGAAGAGGGAGAAGGCTTTAAAATTGCGATGGCCAATTTAGATGTTGGACGAATCGGCATTGCGGCACAGGCGTTAGGAATTGCTGAGGCGGCACTAGAGGCGTCTACTACTTATGCTAAAGAACGCATTCAATTTGGCAAGCCGATTGCCGCACAACAAGGTGTTGGCTTTAAGCTTGCGGATATGGCAACGGCTGTTGAATCTGCAAAACTGTTAGTCTATCGTGCAGCTGATTTACGTGCAAAAGGTTTACCATGTGGAGCAGAAGCTTCAATGGCTAAACTTTTCTCATCACGAACAGCGGTACAAACGGCAATAGAAGCTGTTCAAATATTTGGCGGCTACGGCTATACGGAAGATTATCCAGTAGAGCGCTATTTCCGCGATGCAAAGGTGACAGAAATATATGAAGGTACAAGTGAAATTCAACGACTAGTCATTAGTAAACATTTACTGAAATAAAGCCTGATATTAGGAATGGTACAAAGTGGTGGAATCATTCCAGAGTGAGGGAGACACGCTCATAGAGGGTGTATATCTGCTCTAAAAAGTGAGAGAAGCGCTCAATCCAACCTAACAATAATCAGGTAACACAAAACAGAGTCTAACTAAAAAGGGGAAATGGACAATGAACTTTCAGTTAACAGAAGAGCATGAACAATTACGTGAAATGATTCGTGATTTTGCTATAAATGAAGTGGCGCCAACAGCTGCTGAACGTGACGAAAATGAAGAATTTGACCGTGCGATTTTCGACAAAATGGCGGAGCTTGGGCTTACTGGTATTCCATGGCCTGAGGAATATGGTGGTGCAGGATTTGATTACCTTGCATATGTCATTGCTGTTGAGGAACTATCACGTGTTTGTGCTTCGACTGGGGTAACTTTATCTGCACATACTTCACTGGCAGGTTGGCCTCTTTACAAGTTCGGTACAGAAGAACAAAAACAAAAATATCTTCGCCCAATGGCTGAAGGTAAACATATTGGTGCCTATGGTTTGACAGAACCTGGCTCTGGCTCTGATGCGGGCGGCATGAAAACTTATGCAAAACGTGATGGCGATGATTATATTTTAAATGGCTCAAAAATCTTTATTACGAACGGTGGAGTAGCAGATACATATATTGTATTTGCAGTAACAGATCCAGAAGCAAAACATGGCACATCCGCATTTATCGTGGAAGCTGGATTTGAAGGTTTCTCTGTAGGGAAGAAAGAAAAGAAATTAGGAATTCGTTCATCTCCAACAACAGAGATTATTTTTGATAACTGTCGTGTTCCAAAGGAAAATCTATTAGGAGCTGAAGGGGAAGGCTTTAAGATTGCGATGACGACACTGGATGGTGGACGTAATGGTATTGCGGCTCAAGCAGTAGGAATTGCACAAGGAGCTTTAGATGCAGCAGTTGACTACGCCAAAGAACGTGTGCAATTTGGTAAACCGATCACTGCAAATCAAGGTATTTCCTTCAAATTAGCAGATATGGCAACTCAAATAGAGGCTTCTCGACTTCTTACATACCAGGCGGCATGGTTAGAATCTAATAACCTACCATATGGTAAGGCATCTGCAATGGCGAAATTAATGGCTGGCGATACAGCAATGAGTGTAACGACAGAGGCGGTTCAAGTATTTGGTGGCTATGGTTATACAAAAGATTACCCAGTAGAGCGCTTTATGCGTGATGCTAAAATTACACAAATTTACGAAGGTACGCAGGAGATTCAACGTCTTGTAATCTCGCGTATGCTAACGAAATAATTGATGACTGAAAAAGATAAAAGGCCCCAAGTCCAGTCAACCGTAAAAGATGAAAATCTAATCGCCATTCGTCGTGAACAAATGATTCAAGGAGCTATTAAGTTATTTAAAGAAAAAGGCTTTCACCGTGCCACGACGAGAGAGATTGCAAAAGCTGCTGGCTTTAGTATCGGTACTTTGTATGAATATATTCGAACGAAAGAAGATGTTCTATACCTTGTTTGTGACAGTATCTATCACCATGCAATGGAGCGTCTTTCAAGTTATGAGATTAAAGCAGGAACTATTGATGAGCTAAAAGAAATGATCCGGGAATACTTCCTGCAAATCGATAGTATGGTTGATGAGCTAACAATCATGTATCAAGAAACAAAATCATTGTCAAAAGAAGCACAACGCTATGTCTTTAGTAAAGAATTTGAAATGGTTGCCACATTTGAACGCTTATTACAGCGATGCGTGCAGTCTGGCGAACTAACAATGACAGACAAGCAAATCCATTTAGCAGCCAATAACTTAGTTGTTTCAGGACAAAGTTGGGCGTTCCGCAAATGGGCTTTACATCGTCAGCATTCTATAGACGAATTCATTGACATGCAAATCACCTTGTTCATTTCAGGCATAAAGGGGTTCTAATATTTTGTAAGGGGTTTGTCAGCAATTGCATATAGCGATATTGCAATTGCTGGCTTTTTTTATTTAATAAGGGGAGAAAGTGGGGATTTCATATGACAAAGGTAGAAGTATATCGTCCAAAAAATCACGTACGTTTTGTGACAGCATCGAGTCTTTTTGATGGACATGATGCTTCAGTCAATATTATGCGACGCATTTTACAATCGAGCGGTGTAGAAGTAATCCATTTAGGTCATAACCGTTCTGTTGAAGAAGTCGTGAATGCTGCGATACAAGAAGATGCACAAGGGATTGCTGTTTCTTCTTATCAAGGCGGACATATGGAATACTTTAAATATATGTATGATTTACTGCGTGAAAAAGGAGCACCACATATTAAAATTTATGGCGGTGGTGGAGGAGTTATTTTACCACGTGAAATTAAAGAGCTTCATACGTATGGTATTGCAGGGATATTCTCACCAGAGGATGGCCGTGTTTTAGGGCTACAGGGAATGATTAATGAACAAATTAAAGGAACAGATTTTCCGACTGCAACAGGTAATTATTTAGAGAAATTAAAGGCTTTAACGACAGAGACGCCTGAGATTTTAGCCAATCTAATAACAGCAGCTGAGTCAAATGACGATGAAGCTACGAAAGAAATGCTAGCAGAGGCAAGAAAGCTTTCAAAGGGTACGCCTGTAATGGGGATTACGGGAACAGGTGGTGCAGGGAAATCATCCTTAACGGATGAATTGATTCGCCGCTTCCTAAAAGAATTCCCAGATAAACGTGTAGCCATCCTATCCGTTGATCCAACAAAGCAAAAAACGGGTGGAGCATTGCTTGGGGATCGTATTCGTATGAATGCTATTTTTAATAACCGCGTTTATATGCGTAGTTTAGCAACACGTGGCTCACGTACTGAATTATCTGCATCAATTGGTGATGTGCTAGATGTAGTACGTGTAGCAGGTTATGACTTAATCATCGTAGAAACAAGTGGAATTGGTCAAGGTGATGCCGAAATTACTAAATACACGGATCTATCCATGTATGTCATGACAAGCGAATTTGGTGCACCTACACAACTTGAGAAGATCGATATGATTGACTTTGCAGATGTTATTGCGATCAATAAATTTGAGCGAAAAGGCTCAGAGGATGCCCTTCGACAAGTACAAAAACAATATCAACGTTCACGTGAGCTTTGGGATGAATCACTTGATAGCATGCCAGTCTACGGTACAATTGCTAGCCAATTTAATGACAAAGGAACAAATGCATTATTTGCCGCCCTCGTTAAAATAATTAATGAAAAAACAGGCTTTAATTGGGAAACAAGCTATGAGCAATTTGCGAAAACGCAAAAGCAAGATGTTATCATTCCAAACGATCGCCGTTATTATTTACGTGAGATTACGGACACTGTCCGCGGCTATCATAAAAAAACAGAGCAGCAGGTGGGATTTGCTCGACGACTATTCCAATTAGAAGGTGCTATTGCAGCAGTTCAAGAAAAAGCGCCAGATGATGCGCTTGTGGCATCGCTTACTTCTTTAGCAGAAGGTGTTAGAGATGAATTAACAGCAGAATCCAAGCGTATATTGGATAATTGGCAGGCATTAAAAGAAGCTTATGCTGGTGATGAGTTTGTGACTAAAGTTCGCGATAAAGAAATTCGTACCATCTTAAAAACAACTAGTCTTTCTGGCACGAAAATTCCAAAAGTAGCATTACCGAAGTTTGAAGACTATGGTGAAATCTTGCGTTGGGTTTATAAAGAAAATGTTCCTGGAGAATTCCCATATACGGCAGGTGTTTTCCAATTCAAACGTGAGGGTGAAGATCCGAAGCGTCAATTTGCTGGCGAGGGAACACCAGAACGTACAAATAAACGCTTCCACTATTTATCGAAGGATGATGATGCAAAACGATTATCTACAGCCTTTGACTCCGTGACATTGTATGGGGAGGACCCAGATTACCGACCAGATATTTACGGTAAAGTCGGAGAATCAGGTGTATCGATCTGTACACTAGAAGATATGAAAAAGCTTTACGCAGGGTTTGATTTATGTGCACCGTCTACATCTGTATCAATGACTATTAATGGACCAGCACCTATTATTTTAGCAATGTTTATGAATACAGCAATCGATCAACAAGTTCAATTACGTGAGCAAGAGCTAGGACGAACTTTGACAGTTGAAGAGTTTACCGAGACACGTGAAAAAACATTGCAGGTTGTACGTGGAACAGTGCAAGCCGATATTCTAAAGGAAGATCAAGGACAGAATACATGTATTTTCTCAACAGAGTTTGCTTTACGTATGATGGGCGATATTCAGCAATACTTTATAGACCATAAAGTACGTAACTATTATTCTGTTTCCATTTCGGGTTATCATATTGCGGAAGCTGGCGCAAACCCTATTTCTCAATTAGCCTTCACCTTAGCTAATGGCTTTACGTATGTAGAGTATTATTTAAGTCGTGGCATGAATATCAATGACTTTGCACCAAATTTATCATTCTTCTTCTCAAATGGACTAGATCCAGAGTATACAGTAATCGGTCGTGTCGCACGACGTATTTGGGCGATTGTAATGCGTGATAAATACGGTGCGAATGAGCGCGCTCAAAAGCTAAAGTATCATATTCAAACGTCTGGGCGTAGTTTACACGCACAAGAGATTGATTTCAATGATATTCGTACAACATTACAGGCTTTAATGGCATTACAAGATAACTGTAATTCATTGCATACAAACGCCTACGATGAGGCCATTACTACACCTACGGAGGAATCTGTAAGACGTGCTATGGCAATTCAAATGATTATTACAAAAGAGCATGGTCTAGCAAAAAATGAAAACCCACTACAAGGCGCGTTTATTGTTGAAGAATTAACAGATCTTGTGGAAGAAGCGGTTCTTGAAGAGTTTGATCGTATCAATGATCGTGGCGGTGTGTTAGGAGCTATGGAAACACAATACCAACGTGGTAAAATTCAAGAAGAATCTATGTACTACGAAATGTTAAAACATTCAGGAGAGTTACCAATCATTGGTGTTAATACTTACTTGAACCCAAATCCACCTTCAGATGCTGATATAGATAATATGGAAATTGCTCGTGCATCGACAGAAGAAAAAGAGACGCAAATTCGTAATTTACAAGCCTTTTGGAAAGCACATGAAGAGGAAAGTGAAGCTGCGATTGCACGTCTACAAGAAGTGGCTGTCAATAATGGTAACATTTTTGCTGAGCTGATGGAGTCAGTAAAAGTAGCAAGTTTAGGGCAAATTACAAAAGCTTTATATGAAGTTGGCGGACAATATCGTCGTAATATGTAAGCAAGGTTGATCAAAACTTCTTGTATTCTACTTCAAGCATCATGCTTCTCTAATTTCTAGTGTCTAGTCTTAAGATTAGGCACTTCTTTTTATTTTCGTTATAATAGAAATGTAAAAAAAGGGGAGGCGCAGTAGAGGATGAAATCAGCTATTCACTACATAATTATATTAGCTTTAGTATTGGGAGCCTTTTTCCTGTATAATAAGCAAATTGGCGCTATTCCTTTACTACTATTATCTGTCTATTTGTTTTATCTTGGAATAAAAAAAATGCGTAATATAAAAAACAGTAATTGAAGCTAGCAAAGGGGCTAAAACTTTGTATATAATGGGTATTATGCTTATTGTATGGAAAGTACCTTTTGCGTGGCCTTTTTTGCTGCGCTTGGAGAATAAAGCACCATGTAATTTTAAAACGTCCATTGTGACGAGGGAAAGGAAGTGCACGAATTGAATTTTCGTGAAATGACAAAGGAACAATTAACAGAAGAATCGTTAATTAACTTAGCTTATGCAATTTTAAATGAAAAACGTGCCTCAGTGTCTTTTAATGATTTATTAAAATTAATTCAAGAGCTTGTGGGCTACAGTGATGCAGAAATGAAATCCCGTCTGTTACAATTTTATACAGATATCAATATTGATGGTCGCTTCTTATATAATCAAGAAGCAGGCTGGGGCTTACGTGAATGGTTTAAAGTAGAGCAAATCGAAGAAGAAACAGCACCTTCTGTTAAAACTCAAAAGAAAAAATCTAAAGCTGCCTTTGATGATGAAGATCTTGATGAAGATGTAGACTTAGATGAAGAAGATATCGACTTTGATGAAGACTTTGAAGAGTTCATTGATGAAGAGGATCTTGAGGAAGAAGATGACGATAAAGAAGATATCGACTTTGACGATGAAGAACTAGAAGAAATTGATGAAGAAATCGATGAAGAGTTTATTGATGAAGAGGAAGAAGAATTTGAAGAAGAAGAGGAAGAGATCTAATACAGTACTCTTAGAATTTTCTTTCTTTTAAGCTAGAAGCAAAAAATCTTGACTTCTATCGCGGTTACGTTTAATCTTTTACTTGGGCTCCTTAAAAGAAGGAGAAAGACCGTGTATATAATACGCTCCCCCTGCAAACCTATGCAGGAGGAGCGTTTTTTTGTTTTTAACTTTAATCATTTTAGTTCTCCCATACTTTTAATACCGATATGAATATAAATGTTTTTAATTATTCATGATGTATAGTAAACGGTGACTGAAAAGTTATTAGAGTTTTATGGTTTAAAGGAAAGTGGAAAAGAGATAGAACCGATTACAGCTTCGAATCGACTACATTTTGTAGACATTCTCGGCTTTTCTTTTTTTAGGGTATTAGAATGTAAATGGTTCTGATCCCCCCTAAACGCACTAATATTTTAGAACATCATAAGGAGGAATTTATTCATGACGAAGTATATTTTTGTAACAGGTGGGGTTGTATCATCACTTGGAAAAGGGATTGTTGCAGCATCTTTGGGCCGTTTATTAAAAAATCGTGGGTTAGAAGTTACGATTCAAAAATTTGACCCATATATCAATATTGACCCAGGTACGATGAGTCCTTATCAACATGGTGAGGTTTTTGTAACAGATGATGGTGCTGAGGCTGATTTAGACTTAGGACACTATGAACGTTTTATTGATATTAACCTAGGGAAACATTCTACAGTAACTTCAGGTCGTGTTTACCAATCTGTATTACAGAAAGAACGTCGTGGAGATTATAACGGTGGAACTGTCCAAGTAATTCCTCATATTACAAACGAAATCAAAGATCGTATTCAACGTGCTGGTCGTGAAACAAATGCAGACGTTGTCATTACAGAGGTTGGTGGAACAGTAGGTGATATTGAATCATTACCATTCCTAGAAGCCATTCGCCAAATGAAAACAAATTTAGGGCATAACAATGTAATGTATATACACTGTACGCTTATTCCTTATATTAAAGCAGCTGGTGAACTTAAAACAAAACCTACACAGCATTCTGTTAAAGAATTACGCTCTTTAGGTATTCAGCCAAATATTATCGTAGTCCGTACAGAGCAAGAAGTACCACAAGATATGAAAGAGAAATTAGCATTATTCTGTGATGTTCAACCACATGAAATTATTGAGTCTCGTGATGCTGAGCATTTATATGAAGTACCATTAAACCTGCATGCGCAAGATATAGATGATATTGTTTTAGATCATTTTGGCATTGAAGCACCAGAGGCAGACATGGAAGAATGGCGTGAACTTGTAGAAAAAGTGAAAAACTTACCAAATAAAAGAAAGATAGCATTAGTAGGGAAATACGTAGAACTACAAGATGCTTACATTTCTGTAGTTGAGGCATTAAAGCATGCAGGATATGCATTTAATTCTGATATTGAAATTGACTGGATTAATGCAGAACACGTTGATGCTGACAATGTTGCCACGCTATTAAAAGGTGCTGACGCTATTTTAGTACCAGGCGGCTTTGGTGATCGTGGTGTTGAAGGTAAAATTTTAGCGACGCAATATGCACGTGAAAATAATGTTCCTTTCCTAGGCATTTGTTTAGGTATGCAATTAGCAACAGTAGAATTTGCACGTAATGTTCTTGGTCTAAAAGGTGCTCATTCTACAGAGCTTGATGCAAATACAGAGTATCCAATTATCGACTTCCTACCAGATCAAAATGATACTGTGGATATCGGTGGTACTTTACGTTTAGGCTTATATCCATGTAAATTAAAAGATGGTTCGAAAGCAAGCAAAGCTTATGGGAAAGAGCTTGTTTATGAGCGTCATCGTCACCGTTATGAATTTAACAATGAATATCGTGAGGCAATGGAAGCAGCTGGCCTTGTCTTCTCAGGTACAAGCCCTGATGGCAAATTGGTTGAAATTATTGAGCTACCAGAAAACAATTTCTTTGTAGCATGTCAATTCCACCCAGAGCTAGTGTCACGTCCAAATCGTCCACAACCATTGTTCCGTGACTTTATCGGCGCAACATTTAAATAGTCAAAAAAGTTGTCTCGTGTATAACGAGACAACTCTTTTTAAATTGATCACTACAATTCTTCTTCATCTAACCCAAGCATTTCATCATAAGCCATTTTGACAGCTTCATAAACAAAGAGTCCTGCAAGTGCATGTGGTATAACAATACGTTGACCTAGATCATTGGGTATTAAACCGCCTTTAACGCGTGTAGAGACATACGTATAGGCTAAATCTGCAAGAGGGTTTTCTACACTAGCTGCTTCACTAGCTACAGCAGCAAAGGGAATAAATTGTGTATTTAATTTTTGAGCTAAGACGAGTGCTTCTTCATCATTTGCACTACGAGTAAAAATGCAAACACGATCAGCTTCTGTTAAGCTTGTGTCTGAAGTCCATGGTGCTAACTTGCTAAACGGTTCAACTGCTTGAAGTGCATTTAATTCCACAATCTGCATTTCTCCAAAGCAAGCAAAATAGACATTTCCTTCGCCAATTGCGGCTTGTGCTAATAACCTTGCTGTCTCTTCGATAGCATCTTCTTCATTTTGAGTAATTCTTTGTAATAATCCACTTAATTGTGTTGTTAGTATTTTTGACATGTTCCCACCTCTATTCATATTATAGGGGGTAAAAGGTAGAAAGCAAAAGCAGATAATTTATAATACTAGAAGGTATTAAGCTGAAAAAGGAGAATTATACATAATAAAGAAAGTTTTTGTGTAAGAATAAAACTAAAAAGGGCGGAATGCGATGTGAAACGATTACTAATTGTCGATGATCAGCAGGGAATTCGTTTACTTTTAAATGAAGTGCTGAAAAAGGAAGGGTATATTACATATTTAGCAGCTAATGGTTCAGAGGCATTAAAGTATGCAGACGAACAAGAGATGGATTGTGTTTTGCTGGACATGAAAATTCCTGGAATGGATGGTATTGAAATTTTGAGACGTTTAAAAGAGAAGTTTCCGAAGCTGCCTGTTTTTATGATGACAGCATACGGAGAGCTGGATGTTGTGCAAGAAGCGTTAGAATTAGGAGCCATTCGTTACTTTACAAAACCATTTGATATTTTCGAAGTGCGTGATGAAGTAAATAAAGCTTTACAAGCTTAAAAAGCAGGCGGTGGACACACGGCCTGTTTTTTTATGTTGATTAATAGCCCCTGCTTTTCAGGTGCGAGGACTTCGTTGCGTTCCACTTCACTTCGTCAACCCTGCCGCTTCATTACATTCCGCTTTCGGGTAGAAAATAATAGCCCCTGCTTTTCAGGGGCTAGCAGACTGTAGACAAAAGCCATCGAGAGGTTCACTCTCGATGGGCTTTTGTCATTTTTCTTCCTATTTTATCTTTAATATTTGGTAATATACTACCAAATTCAACATACTCTTCGAGCATAGCTACCTTCTTAAGCTGCCTGCCACGTCCAAGTAGCCAGTTTCTTTAAATTCATGGCAGCAAAAGTAAGCATCGCCTGCATGGACAATTTTTTCAGACCTCTTAAGGTTGTCCATCGCATACCATGCTTTTCTTTTGCATCGGCAAAGACACGCTCAATCGTTTCTTTGCGCTTTGCATAAATTTGTTTGATGTCATAGGAATGGCGTAAATGTTCAGCTTCCTCCACATACGACTCCCAGATATGGCGTTGAATGAGTTTTTGATGATGCTTACTTTCTGTACATTGGGAAAGGCTTGGACACTTCGCACAAATCAAAGGATTCGATTTATATTGACGATACCCTTCTTTAGTCGTTGTCGTATACTTCAATATCTGTCCTTGTGGACAAAGATAACAATTATAGTGCTCATCATATATATACTCATGCTTTCGGAAGAATCCATCTTTCGTTTTAGGACGTGTATAAGGAAGAACAGGCAACATTTGATTCTCTAATAAAAAATTCGTAATCGCTGGTGTTTTATAGGCTGCATCTGCCGCAACAGCTAATGGTTTTTGAACGTTTTCAATGACTTTTTCCACAAGTGGCTGTAATACATGACTATCGTGCACATTTCCCGGAGTTACAATGGCACCCAAGACAAAGCCCTTTTCATCTGTCGCTGCATGAAAAGAATACGCAAACTGCTTCGTACGTTCATCCTTCACGTAATAGCCACTTTCAGGATCTGTCGTGCTTTCCTTTATTTCTTTCCATTCTTCCTTTTCAAACTTCTCCGGGGGAAAGGGCTTTTTTCCGTGTTCCTCACGATCCATATTTAACTCTAATTGAAGTTTCTCTTCATAAGCCCGTGTTTCTTTTCGCACAACTTTTTTATCATACTTTCGTTTATTCGCACTCGCTTTCACATGCGTAGAATCGATAAATAAATGGTCTGCATGGAGGAGTCCTTGATGCATAATCTCTTTTAATATACGATAGAATATCTGCTCAAATATATCAGTGTCTTGAAAGCGACGGACATAATTTTTACCGAAGGTAGAGAAATGCGGGACTTCTGTATGGAAGCCAAATCCTAAAAACCAACGATACGCCATATTCGTTTCAATTTCTTTGATGGTTTGACGCATGGACCGTATACCAAAAACGTACTGAATAAACGTCATTTTAAAGAGAACAACAGGATCAATACTAGGGCGTCCTTTAGCAGAGTAGAGGTTTTCTACTAAAGGATAGATAAATGAAAAATCAATAGCCGCCTCTAGTTTTCGTACTAAATGATCTTGGGGAACTAATTGATCAATCGTTAGCATTTCTAATTGTTCACGTTCATTGATTTGATTTTTCGTCATCATGGTTGATCACCTCGAAAGTGTACTTTTTATCAATAATTCTTTATGTAGAAGTTGATTGGAACGAAGGGTGGCGACTCCTGCGGGAAAAGCGGGAAAGTCGAGATCCTGGACTGAGCGAAGCGAGGGAAGCAGCTCGACCCCGCCCGCGGAAAGCGTCCGCCCGTAGTGGAAATCAACGGCTTTACTTTATTTTATTGTAAAAGAAAAAAGACTGTAGGCAAACTCAAAATTCATTGAGTTTGTCTACAGTCTGATAGCCCCTGCTTTTCAGGGGCTAGGACTTCGTTACGTTCCACTACACTGCGTCAACCCTGCCGCTTCATTACATTCCGCTTTCGGGTAGAAAATAATAGCCCCTGCTTTTCAGGGGCTAAGACTTCGTTACGTTCCACTACACTTCGTCAACCCTGCCGCTACGTTACACTTCGCTTTCGGGTAGAAAATAATAGCCCCTGCTTTTCAGGGTCTAAGACTTCGTTACGTTCCACTACACTGCGTCAACCCTGCCGCTACGTTACACTTCGCTTTCGGGTAGAAAATAATGGGGCTGGGACAAAACCCATCTCTAAACTAAAAAGCCGATGAAATTTTACGATTAGTAAAATTTCATCGGCTTTAAATTTTTTCATAAATAATAAGGACCACTTCTGATAAAATTAAGTCACCACAACCAAATTATACAGAAAGAAGGATCCTTATGTTTAAAGATTATAACATGAATCAATTAGTTTTGCCTTTAGATTTAGAAGTAAAATTACAAAAGAATGATATTGCCTTCCATGTCCATCATTTAGTCGAAAGTGTCCCGCCTGAAGCGTTTGAACCATTCCTTCGAAATGAGGGCTGTCCTGCCTACCATCCACGAATGATGCTTAAAATTATCTTATGCGCCTACACGCAATCTGTCTTTTCTGGTCGTAAAATTGAAGCGCTTTTAAAAGACAGTATTCGGATGATGTGGCTAGCTCAAGGGCATGAACCAACCTACCGCACAATCAACCGATTCCGTGTCCAACCAGACGTAAAAGAGTTAATTCGTCAATGCTTCGTTCAATTCCGCTGCCAGTTGGTACAAGGGGGATTAATTGACCAGGAAGCTATTTTTATTGATGGAACAAAGATTGAAGCGAATGCGAACAAGTTTACATTCGTGTGGAAAAAGTCGATTGAGAAATACCATAACGGACTAATTGAAAAGTCAAACCAGCTATACGATGAGCTGCTTGAAAAAGAAATCATGCCAGAAATTGAACGGGAAAATGAAAATGAATTAGCATTGGAAGACCTCGCTCGAATGGTTGAAAAAGTAGATGAAGTGATTTCTGAATATGATCGAAAAATTGAGGATTCATCAGATGTAGCAGAGCGAAAGGCTTTAAGAACGGAACGGAAATTCCCAAAGCAAGCTCGGAAAAAATTAATCGACTATATTGAACGCAAACTAAAATATCAAAGAGACTTCGAAATCTTTGACGAACGAAATAGTTATTCGAAAACAGACCCGGATGCGACATTTATGCGTATGAAAGATGACTATATGAAAAATGGTCAATTGAAGGCAGGTTATAACATACAAGTGGCAACAGAAGGTCAGTATGCGCTTGCCTACAGCATTTTTCCGAACCCAACAGATACACGTACATTAATCCCATTTTTAGATGAAATCGAACAACGTTATTTTAAGTTACCCAAACACATTGTCGCAGATGCCGGATATGGCAGTGAACAAAATTATGATGATATCCTTTCGAATCGTAAGAGAGAAGCCTTAATCACGTACAATATGTATTTAAAAGAACAGAAGAAAAAGCATAAGCAAAACGAATTCAATACAGCGAACTGGGATTATGATAAAGAACATGATCGATACACTTGCCCAAACCAACAACAGCTTGTATTTAAATATCGTACCACGAAAACGGATCAATATGATTTCAAGCGTGAGTTTAAGATATACGAATGTGAAGACTGTTCCGGATGCCCTCTCCGTTCATCGTGTACAAAAGCAAAAGAAGGAAATAATCGTAAGATAATGGTGAATGAGAAGTGGGAAGAACAAAAAGAATATGTGCGAGCAAAGCTTTCAGAAGAAAAAACAAGTACCATTTATCGTCAACGTAAAATTGACGTGGAACCAGTTTTTGGATTCTTGAAGGCTAATTTGCGTTTCACCCGATTTTCTGTACGAGGAAAATCGAAGGTTGAAAACGAGATGGGCCTCGCATTAATGGCCGTGAATTTAAGAAAATTCACAGCCATTAGCTAAGATCTATAGGAAGACTACATAAAAAATAGAGAAATCCGAATTTGAATTCATTCAAATTCGGATTTCTCACTAATTGAAGCTAGTTATGTCCCAGCCTCAAGACTTCGTTACGTTCCACTACACTTCGTCAACCCTGCCGCTACGTTCCACTTCGCTTTCGGGTAGAAAATAATAGCCCCTGCTTTTCAGGGGCTATTATTTTTGCTATGATTGAGGAGCATGTTTATGTAGAAAGAATAGTCCTATGAGGAGGATTTTTAGTATGGCATTAGTATCTATGAAAGAGATGTTAATTAAAGCAAAAGCAGAAGGTTATGCTGTTGGTCAATTCAACATTAATAACCTTGAATGGACTCAAGCAATTTTACAAGCAGCTGAAGAAGAAAAATCTCCAGTGATTCTTGGTGTTTCTGAAGGCGCAGGTAAATATATGGGCGGATTTATTTCTGTTGTTCATATGGTAAAAGGTTTAATGGAATCTTACGGTACTACAGTTCCTGTAGCGATTCACCTTGACCATGGTTCTAGCTTTGCAAAATGTAAAGAAGCAATTGATGCAGGCTTTACTTCCGTGATGATTGATGCATCACATCACCCATTTGAGGAAAATGTGAAAATTACTTCAGAAGTAGTAGAATACGCACATGCTAAAGGCGTTTCTGTGGAAGCAGAATTAGGGACAGTTGGTGGAGATGAAGATGGCGTAATCGGTGGTATTATTTACGCTGATCCCGAAGAATGCCGCAAAATGGTTGAACTAACAGACATCGATTGCTTAGCGCCAGCACTTGGTTCTGTACATGGTCCTTACAAAGGAGAGCCAAACTTAGGCTTTAAAGAAATGGAGGAAATCTCTAAATTGGCAGATCTTCCACTTGTTTTACATGGTGGTACAGGTATCCCAACAAAAGATATCCAACGTTCTATTTCATTAGGTACGGCTAAAATCAACGTCAATACTGAAAATCAAATTGAAGCAACAAAAGTAATTCGTGAAATTCTTGACAATGACAAAGTTGTTTACGACCCTCGTAAATTCCTTGGTCCAGCACGTGAAGCCATCAAAGCTACGGTTATTGGTAAAATTCGTGAATTTGGAAGTGCACAAAAAGCATAATTTTTGCATTTAATATGTTACAAAAGCATAGATAAATACACATAATAAGAGAAGTGTTGATGCTTTCAATCGACCTTCTCTTGTTTTTGAAATAAAGAAATTTTGGAAAATATTTAATAATATAAGAAAAATGATCAGGAGGAAATAATATGAAATTTTTCATTGATACAGCAAACTTTGAAGAGATTAAAGAGGCACATGCATGGGGTATTTTATCAGGAGTGACAACAAACCCATCGTTAGTGGCTAAAGAAGAAAATGTTTCTTTCCATGATCGTCTTCGTGAAATCGCAGAGCTTGTTGATGGCTCTGTAAGTGGGGAAGTTATTGCACTTGATGCAGAAGGTATGATTAAAGAAGGTTTAGAATTAGCTGCGATTGCGCCAAACATTACTGTAAAGCTTCCAATGACTCCTGCTGGATTAGAGGCATGTCGTTTCTTTGCAAACAAAGGCATTAAAACAAATGTGACATTAATCTTTAGTGCTAACCAAGCATTAATGGCTGCGCGTGCAGGTGCTACATACGTATCACCATTTATCGGCCGTTTAGATGACATTGGTCAAAATGGTGTTGAGTTAATTGAAACAATTGCAGATATTTTTACAATTCATAATATCGATACACAAATTATCGCTGCCTCTGTCCGTCACCCACAACACGTTACAGCAGCAGCTTTAGCAGGTGCACATATTTCAACTACTCCGTTTAAAGTATTAAAGCAGCTTTTCCACCATCCATTAACTGAAAAAGGAATTGAAGGATTTTTAGCGGATTGGAATAAGAGAAAAGGCGAATAATAAGATTATAAAGTGTGCAAATTGCAAAAATACTACTTTCCAATCATGAGGGAGAACGCAAAATGGATGTTTATAAAATTACTGGCGAAAATCGTCTACAAGGTACAATTAAAGTTAGTGGTGCAAAAAATAGTGCAGTCGCCTTAATTCCTGCATCAATTTTGGCGAACTCTCCAGTGACTATTGGAGGGATACCCGAAATTTCAGATGCTTGGACGTTAAAGGCTCTATTAGAGGAGATTGGTGGAGAAGTTTCATTTGAGGATGGGAAAATGACAATCGATCCAACAGAGATGATTGCATTGCCTTTACCAAATGGCAACGTTAAAAAATTACGCGCTTCTTATTATTTAATGGGCGCTATGCTTGGACGTTTTAAAAAAGCAGTCATTGGTTTACCTGGAGGCTGTTTTTTAGGACCTCGACCTATTGATCAACATATAAAGGGCTTTGAGGCTTTAGGAGCTAAAATTACTAATGAACATGGAGCCATTTATTTACGAGCAGATGAGTTAATAGGGGCAAAGATTTATTTAGATGTGGCAAGTGTCGGGGCTACTATTAATATCATGCTGGCTGCTGTCCTTGCTAAGGGACGTACTGTCATTGAAAATGCTGCAAAAGAACCTGAAATAATTGATGTTGCGACACTTCTAACAAATATGGGTGCCAATATTAAAGGTGCAGGTACAAGTGTTATTCGTATCGAAGGCGTAGAAGAGTTACATGGTACTGAGCATACAATTATACCTGATCGCATTGAGGCCTCCACATTTTTGATTATGGCTGCAGCAGTCGGTGATGGAATAACGATCGATAACGTTATTCCACTGCATTTAGAAGCAATTATTGCCAAGCTTCGTGAAATGGGTGTAAAAATTGAGATTGGTGAAGAAAGCATTTATGTACCAAAAACAGACCTCTCAACATTACAGGCAGTGGATGTCAAAACATTGGTATACCCTGGATTCCCAACGGATATTCAGCAACCGCTTGCCGTGCTAATGTCACAAGCATTCGGTTCCTCAAAAGTAACAGATACTATTTACACAGCTCGTTTTAAGCATATTGATGAGCTTCGTCGTATGAATGCAGATGCTCGTGTAGAAGGAAACACAGCAATTATTAAAGGGCCGAGTAGATTACATGGCTCCACTGTAACAGCTACAGATCTTCGTGCTGGAGCAGCTTTAGTGTTAGCTGGACTCTTAGCAGAAGGAGAAACTGAGATTCAAGATATCTATCATATCGAACGTGGCTATAGCTCACTTATTGAGAAATTACGTGATTTAGGCGCTGATATTCGACGTGAAACAATTGTGGCACGTGTAGCTGAGACAAAGGAATAATGAGAGCTAAAAGTTTTCAACCAATTATGTTACAATAGAGGTAATTTGAATGTTTTGGCACGAAAAGATGCCGATAACGGGAGGCAAAGCAACAATGGAACGTAGTTTATCGATGGAAGTAGTACGAGTAACAGAAGCAGCAGCAATCGCATCCGGGAAATGGATGGGGCGCGGTTTGAAAATTGAGGCAGATGATGCAGCAACAACAGCGATGCGCAAAATGTTCGATACAATTCCAATGCATGCTACAGTAGTAATTGGTGAAGGTGAAATGGATGAAGCACCGATGCTTTATATTGGTGAAGAACTTGGTTTACGAAATGGTGGTCCTAAAGTAGATATCGCTGTGGATCCTTTAGAAGGTACAAATATTGTAGCAAAAGGTACAAATGGTGCGATGACAGTTCTCGCTATTGCAGATAAAGGGAATCTGTTAAATGCACCAGATATGTACATGGAGAAAATTGCTGTAGGACCAGAAGCGGCGGGCAAAGTGGATATCAATGCTTCCGTTACTTATAACTTATTACAAGTTGCAAAAGCTAAAAATAAAGATATTTCTGATGTTGTAGCTACTCTTTTAGATCGACCACGTCACCAAGCGATTGTTGATGAAATTCGTGAGGCTGGTGCACGTATTAAATTTATCCAAGATGGTGATGTAGGCGCTGCAATCAATACAGCCTTTGATGAAACAGGTATTGATATAATGTTTGGAACAGGCGGCGCACCTGAGGGTGTTATTGCGGCAGTAGCTTTAAAATGCCTTGGTGGAGATTTCCAAGCAAAACTAGTACCAGAAGATGAAGAGCAATTAGAACGCTGCACGAAAATGGGTGTGGATGTTGAAAAAGTTCTTTATTTAGATGACCTAGTAAAAGGTGACGATGCTATTTTTGCAGCGACAGCTGTAACAGATTGCGAGCTTTTAAAGGGTGTTCAATATAAAGGTGCTTATGCCTTAACTCATTCAGTAGTTATGCGTGCTAAATCTGGTACGGTTCGCTTTGTTGAAGGCCGTCATGCTCTTGAGAAAAAACCTAGATATTAATGTTATTTTCTTCTAAAATATACCTAGTACATCTATTGTGCTAGGTACCTTCTTCTTTAAATAACCATCCCATATTTTTAAGGCAATGTTTAGTTATATGGTGGAACAATAGATATTATTTAAGGCAACCATATAAGCGTTAGCAAAGCCAATCGTAAACTTCAATGATAACCCCATTAAATTGAATTATATTTTGAAAAAGACTGGAGTTGTGCATATGTCTGCATTGACAATCGCTCAATTAGAAAACATGACGTTAAAAGAGCTTTACGCCCTTGCACGTCAATATAAAATTTCTTATTATAGCAAGCTAACGAAAAAAGAATTGATATTTGCTATTTTGAAAACGCGTTCAGAGCAAGAGGGCTATTTCTTTATGGAAGGCGTATTAGAAATTGTTTCGCAAGAGGGCTTCGGCTTCCTTCGACCAATCAACTACTCACCAAGTAAAGAAGATATTTATATTTCTGCATCCCAAATCCGTCGCTTTGATTTGCGTAATGGGGACAAGGTGTCAGGAAAGGTGCGTCCACCGAAGGAAAATGAACGCTATTATGGCCTATTACAAGTAGATGCTGTCAATGGCGAGGATCCTGAAGTAGCGAAAGAACGAGTTCATTTCCCAGCACTAACACCCTTATATCCAAATCGACAAATTAAGCTAGAAACAACACAACGCAATTTATCCACTCGTATAATGGATTTAGTGGCACCAGTAGGCTTTGGACAACGCGGATTAATTGTAGCCCCACCAAAGGCAGGGAAAACGTCTTTATTAAAAGAGATTGCAAACGCTATTACAACCAATCATCCACAAGCGGAGTTAATTGTCCTACTGATTGATGAACGACCTGAGGAAGTGACAGATATTGAACGTTCTGTCAATGCAGATGTTGTCAGCTCAACATTTGATGAAGTACCTGAGAATCACGTAAAAGTGGCTGAAATAGTATTAGAACGTGCACGACGTTTAGTGGAACATAAGCGTGATGTAATTATTTTAATGGACTCCATTACACGTTTAGCTCGTGCTTATAACTTAGTAATTCCGCCAAGTGGACGTACACTTTCTGGTGGTATTGATCCTGCAGCATTCCATAGACCGAAACGTTTCTTTGGTTCGGCTCGTAATATTGAAGAAGGCGGTAGTTTAACAATTTTAGCGACGGCATTAGTAGATACAGGTTCTCGTATGGATGAAGTTATCTATGAAGAATTTAAGGGAACAGGGAACTTAGAGCTTCATCTTGATCGTCAGTTAGCAGAACGCCGTATATTCCCTGCACTTGATATTCGTCGTTCGGGTACACGTAAGGAAGAGCTTCTTCTGGAGCCAGAACAACTTGAAAAGCTATGGGCAATTCGTAAAACGTTTTCTGATGCACCTGATTTTGCAGAGCGCTTCCTGAAAAAAATCCGTACAACAAAATCAAATGAAGAATTTTTTGAAAAGCTAAACGAAGATATGAAAAAGGCAACAAAGGGAAAAGGACTTTTATAAATGGCATCACCATTGACAAGGAAATTGTCAATGGTGATTTTTTTTGTATATGTTTTATTTTATAAATGTATATTGAAATTGAGAATCATTATCAATATAATAGTGAGTAAATATGTGTTCTGAAGGAGACGAAGATGAATTATGATGCCTATATGCTTCTTTGGCAAAATGCATTTATCCAGTTGAAGCAAATCGATTACATAAATAAATCAGATGTTCATGTGTCAAAGGTTTTAACATATAGCTCGTTTCTTATTGTTACAGAAGGTGGTGCACAGATTGTCATTGATGATCAATCTCATCATGTGCAGCGCTTCAGTATTTTTCATCTAGGTAAATCTCAATGTCTTCACATTAGGGCGCAGCAGAGTGTTAGCTATTTTCTCATTAGCTATAAGGGAGATGTCATGTACAAAGATGCCTTTATGCAGCATTTGTACATGCACTATCAACCATTCCAAACACATTTCTCTTGTGTACCCGCAAATCCGATAGTCATTCACAATATCCTTCAAGATATGTATAGCAAATGGCAATCTGGCTCTATACAGGAGCATTTATCTGTAAGGGCATCCTTCTATGAGCTTATCTATCATGTCTTTCGAGAATTAACAGAAGGACAAGGGAAACCACATGAAATTGATAAGGCAGAAGCCGCACGATTATTTATAAAGCAACACATTCATCAACCATTATCTATCCAGACATTAGCAGATATGCTTCAGATTAGTACACGGCATTTATTACGCATCTTTAAAGCTCGCTATGAAATAGGTCCACAAATATATTTACAACAATTGAGAATAGAGCAGGCTAAGCAGTATTTATTAACCAATCAATATGGCATAAAAGAAATTGCCATATCTCTTGGATTTGAAGATGAATATTATTTTAGTCGTGCTTTTAAAAAAGCAACAAATCTGGCTCCAAGTAGCTTTAGGCTGAAATATGCATCTAATATGTCCGAAATTACCATTACAAATGAGAATCATTTTCATTACAATGATAATCAGCTCGCGCAAGCAAAACGATTTGAGAATGGAGAAAATGAAATCATGATGCAGAAGATGATTCACCATATAAAGCTACCTTTTTTATTAAGCCTTTTCGTTTTACTGGCAGCGTGTAATGAAGAGACAAGCCACTCTAAGATTGATGAACCAATTACGCCCGATAAGGCAGAGACTAGAACCGTAACAGATGATAGTGGACGCGAAGTAGAAATCCCAATGAAAGCAGAGAGAGTCGTAACTGATTGGTATCTGGGGCAAATTTTAGCGTTAGATGTTGTACCTGTTGGAGGCGTAACGGCTAACCTTGATTATGCTGCTTTCTTAAAGCAACACTATAAGGATGGAGAAATTACGAATATTGGTACGGATGGTAAGGTGTCATTAGAAAAAGTTTTAGAGTTAAAGCCAGACTTGATTATTACTTGGAATGTGGAAGATGTAGCAAAGTATGAAAAAATTGCCCCAACAATTGTCTTTGCTGAAGATGCCCATCAATCAGTGACTGAGGAGATTAAGGCAATGGGGAATTACTTAGGTAGACAAGCAGAGGCTGAAGCCTTTACAAAGGAATTTGAAAATCGGATAGCAAAAGCTAAGGAAAAGATCATGAATATAATTCCGAAACATTCCACATTTACTACTTATGAAATGTTTGAAAAAAATGCAACGATTGTAGGGAAGTCAAGTGTATCGGGTGGTAGAGCACTTTATCAAATTTTGGGCATGAAGCCACAGGGAAAAGTGCAGGAGCTATTTGATACAAAGGAAGCAAGTAATGGACGGTATGAGGTTTCCTATGAGGTAGTCGGTGATTATGTAGGTGACTATAACTTCATGATTAATTTCTTTAACAAAGAAGGCCAGTTGCCAGCAACATGGACAAATTTAGATGTCGTTAAAAATAATCAAGTATTAGAGCTTCCTTCTGAATATTATTTTGCTTCTGATCCGCTCTCTGGCTTACACCAAGCTGAAGAACTAGCTGACAAAATAGTTGAATTTACAAAGGCTCAACAACAATAACTGAGATAACAGGAGAGCTATTGTAGATAGCTCATTTATAGAGACGTAAAAAGAAATCACAAAAGGAGGCTACACCATGTTATTACAGCGCTTTTTTTCATATTATAGGCCCTATAAAGGTTTATTTATTTTAGATTTTAGCTGTGCCATATTAGTGGCGCTAATTGATCTAGCGTTTCCAATTGTTTTAAATAAGGTAATTGATGATATTTTGCCAGATGGGGAATTAAAGTGGATCATTATGGCAAGTTTATTGCTGTTTGCATTATATATTTTTAACTCCATTCTTCATTTTATCGTTTCGTATTGGGGACATATGCTGGGCATTAATATTGAGACGGATATGAGAAAAGAATCCTTCAGCCATGTACAAAAGCTATCCTTTAGATATTTTGATAACAACAAAACAGGGCATCTTGTGTCTCGTTTAACGAATGATTTAATGGATATTGGCGAACTTGCTCACCATGGTCCAGAGGATATCTTTATAGCAGCAATGACGATTGTTGGAACATTTGGTGTTATGTACTATATTGATCCAACCTTTACGATTCTTATTTTCTTACTTGTACCGATTATCTTAATCTTAACCATTATTTTCGGAAAATTAATGTCCAAGGCATTCCGTCAAATGTTTGGAGATATTGCAGATTTCAATGCACGTGTTGAAAACAATGTAAGTGGTATTCGTGTTGTACAGGCTTTTACAAATGAAGATCATGAGATTAAACGCTTTAAGGTAAATAATGAAAGATTCCGTATGACAAAGCTGTTTTCCTATAAAGTAATGGCTTGGAATGAAGCTATTTCAGGCATACTCACGAAGGTGTTATCACTCTTTACTTTATTTGTTGGAGCTTACTTTGTATTAAATGGGCATTTAACAAATGGCGATTTTATCGCATTTATTTTACTTTCAGGTATTCTCTTAGGCCCAATTAACAAAATCAATATGTTTATAGAAAGCTATCCAAAGGGCATGGCAGGATTTAGACGCTATATCGAATTCCTCGAAACGGAGCCCGAAATTGCGGACCGTCCAGAAGCGAAAATAATTGATGAAATTGATGGTGAAATTACTTTTTCTAATGTATCGTTTGGCTACGCTGCCAATAATCGTGCCTTACATCAAATTAATTTAAAGGTACGTCCTGGTGAAACGGTTGCCTTAGTAGGACCTTCTGGTGCAGGGAAATCTACGATCTGTAGCCTATTGCCCCGTTTTTATGAAGTGAATGAAGGCTCCATTAAAATTGATGGCGTTGATATACGAGATTTTAAACTGCAATCTTTACGTTCGCATATCGGGATTGTCCAGCAAGATGTCTTTTTATTCGATGGTACCATTCGTGAAAACATAGCCTATGGTGATTTAAATGCCAGTGAAGAAGATATTTGGTATGCCGCACAACGAGCACAACTGACGGATGTCATCAATGCTTTACCAGAGGGCATGGATACACTCATTGGTGAACGTGGTGTCAAATTATCAGGTGGACAAAAACAAAGATTATCAATTGCACGTATTTTCTTGAAAAATCCAAAAATCTTAATACTAGATGAAGCAACATCTGCATTGGATACAGAAACAGAACAAGCGATCCAGCAAGCCTTAAACGAGCTTTCTATCGGTCGTACTACATTAGTGATTGCCCACCGTTTAGCAACGATTAAGGATGCAGACAGAATTGTTGTGGTATCGAAAAAGGGCATTATTGAAGAAGGTACACATGAGCAATTAATGGAACGCCAAAATGCTTACTATGGCTTGTATACAGCCCAATTTGGTTTACAAATTTAAAAGTAATAGCATTCTCAAAAGTGAAAGGAAGTTAAAGATGTCAGTACTTGAAATAGATCATGTTGCGATTGGTTATTCCTCAGCGCTCATCGTCAATGATTTAAGTGTGGAGATTCCGAAAGGCCAGATCTCCACGATTATTGGTCCAAATGGTTGTGGCAAATCTACTTTATTAAAGGCTGTTGCACGTGTATTACGCACGCAAAATGGAGCTGTCTATTTAGATGGCAAAGCTATACATCAATTAAAAACAAAAGAAGTGGCCAAAAAAATGGCTATTTTACCTCAGACAGCAACAGCACCAGGAGGATTAACGGTTTTTGAACTAGTATCCTATGGTCGTTTTCCTCATCAAGTAGGGTTTGGTACATTGCAAAAGGAAGACTATGAATATATTCATTGGGCTATTGATGTTACGGGGCTAAGAGAACTTAGTGATCGACCAATCGAAGCATTATCAGGTGGTCAGCGTCAGAGAGTATGGATTGCCATGGCGTTGGCGCAAGGCACGGATATTTTAGTACTGGATGAGCCAACAACTTATTTAGATTTAGCACATCAGCTCGATATTTTATTGTTGCTACAAAAGCTAAATAAGGAAGAAGGACGAACAATTATCATGGTTTTACATGATTTAAATCATGCATCACGCTTCTCTCATTTTATAATGGCCATGAGAGACGGCAATTTAATGGTGAATGGCAGTCCAAAAGAAGTGATGACAAAAGAAAATTTACAAAAGGTATTTAATATCGATGCAGAAATGGCTGTATGTCCCTATAGTGAAAATCCAATTTGCCTATCTTATCAGTTGTACGATATGAAAAAATAAAAGCTTGTTGGAAGCTATGGGGAGGAAATAAAATGACTACGTCGACAGGAGTAGGAGAGCTCAACGATTTAGAAGAGCTACAGAAGCGATCTCATCCGATACGTGGAGTAGTGACTTTAATCGTAGGAGTAATTGGATTAATAATTGCCATTGGTTTATCAATTTCTTTTGGTGCTGCAGATATTTCATTGGGTACTGTTTGGACAGCAGTTACCCATTTTTCGCCAGAATTAACAACACATCAAATTATTCATGATATTCGCTTACCACGGGTACTAGGAGCAGCATTAGTCGGTGCAAGCTTTGCGGTAGCGGGTGCAATCATGCAGGGGATGACACGTAACCCTTTAGCTGACTCCGGATTATTAGGGTTGAACTCAGGAGCTGCCTTTATGTTGGCTGTGTGTTTTGCCTTTTTCCCTGGTCTACCTTATATGTATTTAATTTTATGGTCCTTTGTAGGTGCAGGTCTTGGTGTTGCCATCGTGTATGGTATTGGCTCACTTTCTAAAGGTGGCTTAACACCTATGCGACTAGTTTTAGCTGGTGCTGCTGTTAGTGCATTACTTGGAGCGCTAGGAGAAGGGGTTGCTCTTTATTTTCGTATTGGACAAGACCTCGCATTTTGGTATGCGGGCGGAGTTTCGGGCACAAAATGGAGTCATCTACAAATTTTATCTCCATGGATACTTGTTGCGATGATAGGAGCGCTTGTCCTATCGCGTTCCATCACGGTGCTGAGCTTAGGTGAAGAAATTGCAGTCGGTCTTGGGCAACGTACGGCTGTAGTAAAAATTTGGGGAATGATCATTGTTTTAGTTTTAGCAGGTGCAGCAGTATCTGTTGTCGGTGCAGTTGGTTTTGTAGGGTTAATTATCCCTCATTTAACGAGATACATAGTTGGTCATGATTATCGCTGGATCATCGCTTGTTCCTTGGTATATGGAGCATTGCTTGTTGTGTTAGCAGATTTAGTAGCACGTGTTATCAATCCACCTTATGAAACACCAATTGGTGCGCTCATAGCCTTTATCGGTGTCCCATTCTTCCTTTATTTAGCTCGTAAAGGAGGAAAAGAACTATGAATAACAGCTATTTAACACCAAGTCAACTGAAGGCGAAAAGGAAAAATTTCTCCATCCTTGCGACGCTCATTGTGTTAATCGTCATTACCTTTGTTATAAGTATGAATACAGGGGTTATTAAACTGACACCAATGGAAGTTCTTCGGACTCTTTTTGGTCAAGGTGACGCACAACAGCAGCTTATCTTATATGAATTCAGACTTCCAAGAATAGTGATTGCTGTATTAGTAGGTATGGGGTTAGCTATTTCAGGCGCTATTTTACAGGGCATTTCCAAAAATGCTTTAGCAGACCCAGGAATCTTAGGGATTAATGCTGGAGCAGGTCTTGCTGTCATGCTCTATGTGTCGTTTTTCCCAACTACGAAAGCAGCACCTGTTTATTTACTGCCGATACTGGCTTTTGTGGGGGCAGGTTTGACAGCTGTACTGATTTATTCACTTTCTTACCGACGTCATGAGGGTATTACACCAATGCGTTTAATTTTAACAGGGGTAGCTGTAGCAGCAGGGATTAGCTCGGCTATGATTGTGCTAACGCTACGTCTATCACCAGAGAATTATCAATTTGTAGCAATATGGCTTGCAGGTAGCATTTGGGGCTCAAATTGGAGATTTGTTCTGTCATTATTACCATGGTTAGTGATTTTATTGCCATTCGTTTATTCAAAATCACGTGTATTAAACGTATTGAATTTAGGTGAATTAACAGCAGTAGGACTAGGTGCCTCGATTGAAAAAGAGAGACGCTGGTTGTTGGCTGCTGCTGTTGGTTTGGCTGGAGCTAGTGTTTCTGTAAGTGGTGGTATTGGTTTCGTAGGACTTGTTGCGCCACACTTAGCGCGACAGCTTGTTGGGGCCAAACACCAGTTTTTATTGCCAACTGCAGCATTATTAGGAGGTTTTTTAGTGTTAATGGCTGATACAATCGGTCGTTCCATTTTAGAACCTTCAGAAATTCCAGCAGGGATTGTTGTAGCAGTTTTAGGAGCACCTTATTTCTTATATTTACTAGCACGATTAAAAGAATAAATGACGCTTTTTCCTTTGTGTATGAATAGTATTGCCATCAGGGGAAAGAATAGACGGTTATTAATACATCAGATTAGAAAGGAAATATCAGAAGAACTATATGATGTAACGATTGTTGTTGGTGGTCCAGCAGGGCAGTTAGATTAATAGCTGGCGCATTTACCGATGGATACTAGCGTTAAATAGTGCAAAACTATACACTTGGAGCAAGATGCATCGAAAGTAGCCTATGTATCAACACATAATATTCGCATCAAAGAACGAACTGAGTAAATGGGGATAGTAATATTTTTTACTTGAAAATGATAAAATGTCTATGCTATACTTCAAAAGTATGCAACGTGTACATATGTAGCTGACGTTCCACTTCGACACATATTTTGTAGTCGACATATTCGGGCTATGTAAGGTACAGTTCGATAATACTCTGTTCCAGATGGTTCAGGGCGAGAGGAGAAAACGAATATGAAACAAGGAATTCATCCAGACTACAAAGAAGCAACAGTAACTTGCTCTTGTGGGAACACTTTCAAAACTGGTTCAGTAAAAGAAAACATCGTTGTCGAGTTCTGCAACGAATGTCACCCATTCTACACTGGCCGTCAAAAATTCGCGTCTGCTGATGGTCGCGTGGATCGTTTCAACAAAAAATACGGTCTTAAAAACTAATGTTAGTTTAATACCTGCCAAGCATGCGCTTGGCAGGTATTTTTTTCAGTAAATAATACACGTTGATGCAAGTCTTTTCAAAATCCAGATAGACACAAAGAAAGGGAGAAGACAAAATGGCACAGCTATATTTTAAACATGGTGCAATGAATAGTGGGAAATCAATAGAAATTCTAAAAGTTGCCCATAATTATGAAGAACAACAGAAGCCTGTAATGATGTTTACTTCAGGTCTAGATACGCGTGATGAGGTGGGCTTTGTTTCCAGCCGAGTAGGTTTAAGACAACAAGCCATTCCTGTTTATGAAGATACAAATATTTATGAATTAGTGGAAAATAATGCTGTCAAACCGTACTGTGTGCTTGTGGATGAAGTTCAATTTTTAAAAAAGGCACATGTTTTACAGCTAGCTAACATTGTGGATCAATTGGACATTCCCGTTATGGGCTTTGGCTTAAAAAATGATTTTCAAAATGAGCTATTTGAAGGCAGCCAGTACATGCTTACATATGCAGATAAAATTGAAGAAATGAAAACAATTTGCTGGTTCTGTCATAAAAAAGCAACAATGAATTTGCGAGTAGATGAAAGTGGAAAGCCAGTTTACACAGGTGATCAAATTCAAATCGGTGGCAATGATTCGTATTACCCTGTTTGCCGAAAATGTCATGCACATCCACCACTTTAACGCTAAATAGCATGACACGGTGCTAAGAAAAAGTAGCATACATGTGAAAATTTCCTTATACTAAGTAGTGGAAATAAGAAATGAAAAAGCCATTACGCCTAAGCGTAATTTTGATGGAAGCTGCTTCTCTGTAAAAAGGAGCATCTTAAAAAACTAAATAGAGGTGAAATCCATGTTTGATCGATTACAGGCAGTGGAAGATCGTTATGAAAGGCTTACTGAGCTTTTGAGCGATCCAGATATTGTTAATGATAATAAGAAATTACGCGAATATTCTAAGGAACAATCAGATATCCAAGAGACCGTAGATACTTATCGTGAATATAAAAGTGTTAAAGAGCAGCTAGTAGATACGCGTGAAATGTTAGATAGCGAAAAAGATCCTGATATGCACGAAATGGTAAAGGAAGAATTTAACCTATTAAAAGCACAACAGGAAGAGCTAGAAGAGCGTTTACGTATTTTATTGATTCCGAAAGATCCGAATGATAATAAGAACGTTATTATGGAAATCCGTGGCGCAGCTGGCGGTGACGAGGCTAATATTTTTGCGGGTGACTTGTTCCGTATGTATTCTCGCTATGCAGAAACACAAGGCTGGAAAATTGATATTATGGAAGCTACACCAAACCCAATGGGCGGCTATAAAGAGGTAATCTTTATGATTAATGGACAAGGGGCTTATTCAAAATTCAAATTTGAAAATGGCGCACACCGTGTTCAACGTGTCCCTGCTACAGAATCACAAGGCCGAATTCATACATCAACAGCAACAGTTGCTTGCTTACCTGAGGTTGAGGAAGTAGATGTTGAAATCCATGAAAAGGATATCCGTGTAGATACATTTGCGTCTTCTGGTGCAGGTGGTCAATCTGTAAATACAACGATGTCTGCTGTTCGTATGACCCATTTACCAACAGGTGTTGTGGTTTCGATGCAGGATGAACGTTCACAAATTAAAAACCGTGAAAAAGCAATGAAAATTCTTCGTGCTCGTGTAGCAGATATGTATATGCAGGAAGCGCAAAAAGAGATTGATGCTACACGTAAATCAGCTGTGGGATCTGGTGACCGATCAGAGCGAATTCGCACATACAATTATCCACAAAACCGTGTAACTGACCATCGTATCGGCTTAACGATTCAAAAGCTAGATCAAATCGTAGAAGGCAGACTAGATGAGATTATCGATGCTCTTATTTTAGAAGAACAAGCATCGAAGTTAGAGCGATTAAATGATGATTTATAAAAATGTGATGGAGGCCCTTGAGTGGGCTTCTTCTTTTTTAGTGGATAATGGTCGTGAACAAACAGCAGCGCGGATTGTTATGCAACATGTGCTTGGTACTAGTTATGGAGAGGTCATGTTGCATTTGCAGGAGGAATTAACACCAGCACAGCAAAGGCAATTTAATGAGCTTATAAAAGAACATGCAAGTGGACGCCCTGTCCAATATTGTGTTGGGTGTGAGGAGTTTTATGGCCGTTCATTTTTAGTCGATGAATCTGTCTTAATACCGCGACCTGAAACAGAGGAATTGGTGCTTGGAACAATTAATCGACTACCGAAACTATTCGCAACGCAAACTTTGAGGCTGGCTGATATCGGTACAGGTAGTGGGGCCATTGCTATTTCAATGAAGCTGGAATGTCCGCCATTAACAGTCATAGCTACCGATTTATCAGAAGCAGCATTAGTGACTGCCCAAAAAAATGCAAAGCAATTAGAGGCAGATATTGATTTTAGATTGGGAGATTTAGCCGCTCCACTTGCAGGAGAGAAATTTGATATTGTTTTATCGAACCCACCATATATCGCATTGGATGAGGCCCAAGAAATGTCAAGCGTTGTGCTAGAGCATGAGCCGCATAGTGCCCTCTTTGCAGAGGAAGATGGTCTTATTTTATATAGAAAATTAGCTGAACAATTACCAGCTTATATGAATAGACCAGGGTTAATTGGATTAGAAATCGGTTATACACAAGGGGAGAAAGTAGCCAAATTCTTTCAAGATAGTTTTCCACAGGCGACAGTTTCAGTAGAAAAAGATATTAATGGTAAACCTCGAATGATTTTTTGTGAAATACATGTATAAAGTTTCTGGATCTTGCCAACAATGTTGAGCAAGGAGGGATTTTTATGTTAAACGAATACAAGATTATTAGATTACCTAAACAAAATATCTTTCTAGCTTTTGCTAGACTAGTATTAATTGCGATTGTTTTACAGTTATGTGTTTTATATATTCCATCATTAGTAGGTTTGGCGAAGGAATCTTCCGATGATGTGCAAGAAAAAGATTTTCGTATACGTGTTATTGCCAACAGTAATACTGCACAGGATCAGCTAGAGAAACAGCAGCTTGTCCAAGATTTAAAGCCGTACTTTCTACAAGTGAGTACCGCTGGATTTGCAGGGAATGAGCAAATTCTTTCGTTAAAACAACAAATTGAAGCTGAACTGAGCGAAAATTATCCACAATTGGATACACAGGTTGTTGTTGGGGATAACTTATTCCCGCCAAAAAGACAAGGTGCTGTACTTTATCCACAAAATGTCTATCAATCAATTGTTGTAAAGATCGGTGATGCACGTGGAGATAACTGGTGGTGCAGTATCTTCCCATCTATCTGTGAGCCTGATAAAGAAGAGGTAAAAGAAGAAGTAGAAGAAGAAAAAGAACAAGTTACATTTTTTATATGGGAATGGATTAAAGGACTTTTTGAATAAATTGTGCACAAATTCAGACAACTTATACACATTTTTTAATAAGTTATAAACAATATGTGGATAATTACGTTAAAACGAATAATGAAGGTAGGTATTAATCATGGAAACCGTTTGTAAGGTTGTGGACAGTAATGTGAATAGTCAGATTAATTATACACAAGCTGTGGATATCTTAAATGCAGGAGAGGTAGTCGCATTTCCGACAGAAACGGTTTATGGCTTAGGAGCAATTGCCACAAATGATCTGGCAGTTAAAAAGATATTTAAAGCAAAAGGTCGACCTTCAGATAATCCTTTAATTGTCCACGTTGGTACAAAAGAGGAAGTAGCAATCTATATCGACCATATTTCTGACATAGCTAAACAATGCATGGATTTATTTTGGCCAGGACCATTAACACTGGTGATGCCAGCGAAGCCAAATGTATTAGCTAGAAGTGTCACTGCTGGATTATCAACAGTTGGCATTCGAATGCCTGATCATCCAGTAGCGCTTGCTTTACTACAACAGCTCCAAAAACCGCTTGCTGCACCGAGTGCTAATCGTAGTGGAAAGCCAAGCCCTACAGAAGCTGTTCATGTTTTAGATGATTTAGAAGGGTACATACCTTATATTTTAGATGGAGGTTCTACAGGCATTGGGCTTGAATCCACTGTACTAGATGTTACACATGAACCTCCAGTAATTTTACGTCCAGGTGGTATTACGAAGGAAATGCTTGAGGCTAAGATTGGCCCTGTTATTCAACCAACTACAATAGAGCAGAAGCTAGACACAACGCCTAAGGCACCAGGAATGAAATATACGCATTATGCACCAAATGCTCCAGTGTATTTAATAGACTGTGATGTTGAGAAAGTCAACGAAGCGGTTCTACATTTACAGAGACAAGGACATCGCGTAGCACTACTTGCACCTGTGAATTTTGAGGAAATCAAAGTTGATTTTTACTTCTCCATTGGTGAAGCAGGAAGTAAAGAAGAAATGGGTGCGGCCTTATATAATGCACTTAGAGCATGTGATAAAACTACCGCTACCGTAATATTAGCCACAACTACTTCAAAAGAAGGAGTAGGAGCAGCTATTATGAATAGACTTGAAAAAGCCTCTGGAGGTAAATGGTATTCACTGTAAATAATAATAGAATCATTATAGACAAAAGGCATTGAACAACCACATGTTTTTTGTCTTTTTTTGTCCTATTAAAATGAAAAACAATAGTAAACAGTTATGATAATAATGTATTTTCGAGCATAAAATGATAAAATATTAGGGAGCGAAGGAGTGCATTCTTGCAGGGTATTCTTGCAGGTATATTAACGTCTGTTGATGTGATTGGTCTATATGTTTTGCTGCCAAATGTTAGATATCGATTATTTTTATCATTATGGACGGCTGCATTACATATGCTTTTCCCTTTATTAGGATTTGAATTAGGAAACTATTTAATTCGATTTCTATTAGAATGGGGACAATGGATTTCAAGTATTTTATTATTTTGTATCGGTATGCATTTACTCTTATTTTCTCACAGAGATGAAAAAGTAACGATTTCACCTGTACTTTTAGCAGTGACTGCAAGCCTAGATACCTTTTCAGTTAGTGTTTCTTTTGGTATGCTTAACTTAGAAAAGACGATTTTTATTATGAGTGCAGGCTTAAGTGCATTAATTTGTGCTTATGGGTCATTAGTTATAGCACGTAGGAGCCAAGTCTTTTTTGGCAATAAAATTCAAATCATTGCTGGCATTATATTTATAATCATGAGTATTCTAGCTATTCAACAATAGATCAAATTGGAGAGTGATAAGTGTGAAGATATTATTTGTTTGTACAGGCAATACTTGTCGCAGTCCGATGGCAGAAGCTATTTTAAAACATAAACAAATAAACAATGTAGAAGTGCGCTCAGCAGGTATTTATGCGATGCCTAATGCACAAATGTCAGCACATGCACAACAAGTGTTAAATGAAGCCCAAATATCCCATCAACATTTTGCGACCCAATTATCACAAGCTGAAATGGTATGGGCAGATTTAGTTTTAACGATGACGAATGCTCACAAAGATACCGTCATTTCCAATTATCCAGAAGCTGAGCATAAAGTATTTACATTGAAAGAATATACAAATGAGGGCAGTTTGGAAAATGTAGGGGATCCTTATGATGGTAATAGAGCAATTTATGAAGCAACATTTGCAGAATTAAAAGAACTGGTTGATCAATTAATACAAAAACTAGAAAAGAATTGAGGGGTCCTATGAAAAAACAATTTGGTTTACGCCTAAAGTTGGTGTTATTTGTTAGTGTTCTTGCACTAATCACCTACAGTGTCAGTTTTATATTCATTGAGTTTTTACAACCTACCTTCTTCCCTGACACAAATCGAAAAGTTTTTGAAGTGATTACGTATGCGTTAGGCATAACTTGGTCAGGGATATTAGCTGCCTTTTTAAGTGTAATCCTCATCAAGCCGTTACAGCAGCTTGAACACTCAGCAACACTTGTGGCAGAAGGAAAAATAGGACAGGATGTACAAATGCCTAATACAAATGATGAGATTCGATCTGTTGCAGAGGCATTCCAACAAATGGTGTTAAACTTGCGTCAAATGGTGGAAAGTATTGATCATAACTTCCAACAAACGAATCAATCGATTATCCAGCTTTCAGATGAAGCAGGAGTGGCAACAAGAAAGGCAGAAGGCATTGCATCTACCGTAAAGCATATTTCTACAGGAGCAGAAGCATCTGCAACTGCTGTACAAGATACTGCTGAAGCGATTGAAGATGTAAGAACGCTTGCAACAGAGGTAAATAGTAGGGCAGAAGCATCAGCATCACAAACTAAAGAGATTCTACATAATTTATCGACAACAACAAAAGCCATCGAAACATTAGTGAATAGTATTCAACAAATTGCGACAGGCAATAATGAGGCATTAAAAAGCATTCATGCGCTAGAAGAGAACGCGGGACAGGTAGAACGTATAATTAGCTTAGTTGGTGACATTGCAGCACAAACCAATCTGTTGGCACTAAACGCCTCTATAGAAGCTGCCCGTGCTGGAGAGCATGGAAAGGGCTTTGCGGTAGTGGCTGAGGAAGTCCGTGGTTTGGCTGATGAAAGTGCAAAAGCAGTACAAGGGATTACAGCTTTAATTCAAACCATGCAGCAAAACGTAGAAGTAGTTGTGAAACAAATGAATGAACAAGTAGCCTTTGCTACAAAGGAAGCTGATCGAGTTTCTGAAACAACGACAGCAGTAGAAAATATGGCTTCTAATGTACATGAAATGGCATCATCAATTGTTGAGATTTCTTCTTTAATCGAACAGCAAATGCATAATATTGAAACGACAGCTCGACAATCCCAGGAAGTTGCTGCCATTGCAGAACAAACGTCAGCGGGTGCACAGGAAGTTCGTAGTGCTGCTGAAGAGCAAGCCTATGCAATTGAGCAAGTCGAGCATCTGGCTCAAAGTTTGAAAAAGCAATCGGAAGCATTGCATAAAATGATTCAACAATTTGATAGACAAGCATAGTCCTAAAGGTTATACATAAATCCATGAAAAATCGGATTTATGTATAACCTTTTTTATTAGAGGACAATTTATGTCCACTGTAAGTAAAAAGCTAAAAAAACTTCAGAAGATGGAATATTACAACAAAAGACCATTATCCGAACTTATTAACATGATATTCACATTATCCACAAAAATATAGGTTTAAAAGTGAATATTTTTATGTTAATATACAATTAATGTTCGTCTTTCGGGAAAAATCAGCGTAAAAATACAAGAAAAATCGTGTTATTCTTCAGAAAGAAGTGGTACACTAAGGTTGACTATAATTCGAAAAGAGGGAACCCAGTGAGAATAGCAATTTCTTCTGATCACGGAGGCAATAACTTACGTCGTGAGATTATGCAGCTATTAGATGAACTTCAAATTAGCTACGAAGATTTTGGTCCACAATCTGCGGATTCAGTAGACTATCCAGACTATGCAAAACCTGTATCTGAAGGTGTTGCGAACGGAGAATTTGATAAAGGCATTTTAATTTGTGGCACAGGAATTGGTATGTCCATAGCCGCTAATAAGGTCAAGGGCATACGCTGTGCATTAGTACACGATGTATTTAGTGCCAAGGCAACGCGTTGCCATAATGATTCGAATGTTTTAGCAATGGGTGAGCGTGTTATTGGCCCTGGTCTTGCACGTGAAATTGTACAAGCATGGCTAGAAACTGATTTTGAAGGTGGCCGCCATGCGCGCCGAATTGAAAAAATTACTGAACTAGAGCAATAGTAGTTTTGTTATTCCATCTATGGCATTCGTATAGGATGTCATAGATGGCGTGATTTTAATGGATATAGATGAAGGAGCTGAGCTTAATGGTTGTAAAACAAATACGAACACATTTGACTCAGTTACTCAGTGAATTTGAAGAGCAGGTAACGTTACGACCCCATACAATTTTTGTAGTAGGGTGCTCTACATCTGAAGTGATTGGTCAGAAAATTGGCACAGCGGGAGCGTTGGAGATAGCAGAAGCTATTTTTGAGCCGTTACAAGAATTTGCAGCAAAGCATCAATTGCTTTTAGCATTCCAAGGTTGTGAGCATATAAATCGCGCCATTACTATGGAAGCATCAACAGCTGAAAAATTTGGCTATGATCCAGTAGCAGTTGTCCCAGTACGCACGGCAGGCGGCTCAATGTCAGCATATGCCTATACGCAATTTGATAACCCAGTGATTGTTGAAACAATACAGGCACATGCAGGTATTGATATTGGACAAACATTAATCGGTATGCATTTGAAAGCAGTAGCTGTACCTGTTCGAACATCAGTAAAAATGGTAGGAGAAGCTGTTGTGACGATTGCAACAACACGTCCTAAGCTAATTGGCGGAGAACGTGCAGTATATAAATAATTACCACCCTATTTAGTGGTAAAGATGAATAACGATACTTTAGGAGGCTTTTTCAAACATGGCATATGAAAAATTAGCAGTACAAGACAAAGCAGTATTAGATGGAATTCTTGCAGAAAAAACACGTCAGCAAGCAAATATTGAATTGATTGCATCAGAAAACTTTGTATCCGAAGCAGTGATGGAAGCGCAAGGATCTGTACTGACAAATAAATACGCTGAAGGTTATCCTGGTAAACGCTATTATGGTGGCTGTGAGCATGTAGACGTAGTAGAAGATATTGCACGTGATCGTGTAAAAGAACTCTTCGGAGCAGAATATGCAAATGTACAACCTCACTCAGGTGCACAGGCAAACATGGCTGTTTACCATACGATTCTAGAACCAGGTGACACAGTTCTTGGTATGAACCTTTCACATGGTGGTCACTTAACACATGGTTCTCCAGTAAACTTCTCTGGAATTCTATATAATTTTGTAGAGTATGGAGTAACTCAAGATACACAAGTGATTGATTATGAAGATGTACGACAAAAGGCTTTAGAGCATAAACCGAAACTTATTGTTGCAGGTGCATCTGCTTATCCACGTGAAATTGACTTCTCTAAATTCCGTGAAATTGCAGATGAAGTGGGTGCCTATTTCATGGTGGATATGGCACACATTGCTGGACTTGTTGCTGCTGGCGAACATCAATCACCAGTGCCATATGCTGATTTTGTTACATCAACTACACATAAAACATTACGTGGACCACGTGGTGGATTAATTCTTGCTTCAAAAGAATGGGAGCAAAAATTAAATAAATCTGTATTCCCAGGAATTCAAGGTGGCCCATTAATGCATGTTATCGCTGCAAAAGCTGTAGCATTTGGAGAAGCTTTACAACCAGAATTTAAAGACTATGCAAAACAAATTAAAGCCAATGCAAAGGCTTTAGCAGAAGTATTAATTGCTGAGGGTGTTGAAATTGTTTCTGGTGGTACAGATAACCATTTATTATTGCTAAATGTTAAATCTCTTGGCTTAACAGGTAAAGTAGCAGAGCACGCACTAGATGAAGTGGGTATTACAACAAATAAAAATACAATCCCTTACGATACTGAATCTCCATTTGTCACTTCTGGAATTCGTATTGGTACTCCAGCTGTCACTTCTCGTGGCTTTAAAGAGGAAGATATGAAAGAAGTAGGAGCAATTATAGCAGCTGTTCTTAAAAACCCTGAAGATGAGGCAGTTAAAGCAGATGCAAAAGATCGTGTGAAGGCATTAACTGATAAGCATCCACTATATGTATAATCAATAGAATAATAGCTGTGTTTAAAGTACAAAATTTACTTTAAATACAGCTTTTTATTTTGGAAATGAAAGATTAAACTGTAAAAAACATCTTTTTTCTAATAAAGTAGAATAATCCTCTTATTTTTGAATAAATTTACATAAAAACGGTATAAAGGGATATATTATAGTAGGCAGAGGACAGATAGTGTCCTAGAAAAGAAGTTTTTTTTAATAAAAGTGAAAATTTAATTAAATTTTATGTACAATGGAAATGAGATGAAGTGATAGAAAAGGAGGGGTTGGATGGTCACTAAATCGTTAAACACAGATTATGATGTATTATTAAACAGCATTCGCAAATTAGGGAATAATTCTAAAGAAAGCTACGTTATTTTTGATGCGACAAAGCATCATTGCATATTGGAGTGTAATGATTCTTTTTGTATGCTTACGAATGCTGCACGTTCACAAGTTCTCAATACTGATTATTTTTCATGGCTATCTATGGACGAAAAAAAGACAACCATTGAAATGATTAAAGAAAAAATACATAACGGAATAATGGTGCAGGCGAAGCTATATCATAACGGCATCAATAAACCTCCCTTCTGGGCAGAAATACAAGCATTACCATTTTGCAATGATGCAAATATAACGCAATTTGTTTTAGTATTTGTGAAGGATGTTACATATTATCATACGGAAGACTTCTTAATGCGTTTAGAAAATGATATGTACAGGGCAATTGAGAAGGAGTTTACTTTCGAACAAAAGATGAAGATTATTTGTCACGGTCTCGATGAATTTTTTATGCCAAATATTGCGAGTATGGTGCTTATAAAAACAGAAGTAAACCAATTACAAGTTTTCATAGGAGATAATCAAACAGAGAGCGTACCAAGATGTTGTGCAAACAATGATTTCTTTAATAAGGTCATGCAATCAGAAACATCTACTTTCATAGAGAACTTAGATGAAGTGAATATTCCTGAAGAACATAAGCAATATGCTTCGCTAGCGAAAAAGCCGCATGGATGGTTTATACCTATACGCAATCAACAGCGGCAAGTAATAGGTGTTTTTTCGATCTTTAGCCAAAAAACACAAAGTGACCAAATGTTTAAAAATATGTTTCGAAAAATAGGTGCTCTTGTTGCATTGGCTTATTCGTATGCAAGGACGCAGAAAAAAATTTGGGATTTAGCCTATACAGACATTACAACAGGTTTACCTAATCGTCACAGCTTTGTTAATACGATTGAAAGAGAAGTTCAACAGGGTCAAAGCGGCTTTATTAAAATATTAAAACCTAGTGAATTTCATCAAGTAGTTGAACTGTATGGCCGTGAAATTGGTGATGAACTATTAAGACAACTTGCCAAACGTCTTGAGCAAGACAAATCGGAAAATAATGAGTATGTTGCTAGATTTACAAGCTCTAGTTTGATTATGACTACAATGTCACTTCATGAAAATTTGCATGATTATGAGATGAGAATAAAAGAAACGATTCGCCAGCCTTTTATTATAGGAGGAAAGCAAATCTATATTACATTAAAAACAGGAATTGCTTCCTATAATGATGACATAAATATTAATGATGCGATCCGTTTTGCAGATAATGCGTTATCCTTTGCAATTGATCGACCAGGCACACATACAGAAATATTTACAACAGAGAAAAATGATGTGCTTGTACAGAAGATGACGGTCTTGAATCATTTATCAGAAGCCATCAAAAATAAAGAAATTACAGTCCATTTACAACCTAAAGTAGATTTACGCAATGGAGAAATTCAAAGTATTGAAGCGCTTGCAAGGTGGATTTCTCCAAAATTAGGTTTTGTTTCACCAGCAGTCTTTATTCCAGTAGCAGAGAGTGCTGGTAAGGTTCGAGAAATTGATGTGCTGATTTTAGAGACGGTACTCTCATGGCTTTCAGAACGACAACGCTTGGGAAAGAAATTAGTGAAAATAGCTGTCAATATTTCACCTGATCATTTTTACTACACACACTTTGTTCAGGACACGCTGAAACTTGTGCAGAAATATAAAATTGACCCTAGCTACATTATCTTAGAAGTGACAGAAAATATTGGTTTAGTAGATTTTCAATCAGCCTATAAGATCATTCAAGAGCTAAAGAGCTATGGCTTTAAAACATCCGTAGATGATTTTGGAACAGGCTTTTCTTCATTAAGCTATTTGCAACAACTGCCATTTGCTGAATTAAAGATTGATCGTAGCTTTATTAATGCTATTGAAGATCCTGCAACACTTGCTATTGTTCGCTCTATCATTCAGTTAGCATTAAATTTAGGAATGATTTCAGTGGCAGAGGGCATAGAGACAGAGGAACAGGTTGAGATTCTACGTGCGCTAGGTTGCACTGTAGGACAAGGTTATTTCTATTTTAAGCCGATGCCAATTGAACAATTAGATATAATCCTTGATCAATAATTTAGTTTTGACAAAAGAATAGATGATAAATGGAGTTGTCCTAAATTTATTTTTGAGGCGACTCCTTTTTTCTGTTATACTAGTTGAGATAAAAATGAATCCGAACGGTGAGGAGAGAATCCCTTTGAGCAAAGTCTATGTATTTGATCATCCACTAATCCAACACAAATTAACTTATATTCGCGACAAGAATACAGGAACAAAAGAATTTCGTGAGCTAGTAGACGAAGTGGCAACACTAATGGCATTTGAAATTACACGTGATATGCCAGTAGAGGAAATTGAAATTGAAACACCTGTAACAATTGCAAAAACAAAAGTACTTTCTGGTAAAAAACTTGCAATCGTACCGATTCTACGTGCAGGTATCGGCATGGTGGATGGCGTATTAAAGCTTATCCCAGCTGCAAAAGTTGGTCATATTGGTCTTTATCGTGATCCAGAAACATTAAAACCAGTTGAATATTATGCAAAACTTCCTGCAGATGTTGAAGAACGTGATTTCATCATTGTAGATCCAATGCTTGCAACTGGTGGTTCTGCAGTGGAGGCAATTCATTCATTGAAAAAGCGTGGAGCTAAAAACATTAAATTCATGTGCTTAATCGCTGCTCCAGAGGGTGTAAAAGCTATTCAAGAAGAACATTCGGATGTAGATATTTACATTGCTGCACTTGATGAAAAATTAAATGACCATGGCTATATTGTACCTGGCTTAGGTGATGCGGGAGACCGCCTATTCGGTACAAAATAAAAATCAATACATGATATTTCCTCATTTAGGAAACTAATAACTTGTGAAAGCGTCCTTCAAATTGAAGGGCGTTTCATAGTATGTGTAGGTAAGTAAACCCTCATCAACGGGTAGATTGACCTTACATACAATAACAAAAAGGACGGTGCAGATCGTTTTGACAAAGAAATGGAAAGTAATGACGATTTTTGGTACAAGACCAGAAGCAATTAAAATGGCTCCTCTTGTTTTGGAGTTACAAAAGTATCCTAAGCAAATAGAATCTATTGTAACGGTAACAGCACAGCATCGCCAAATGCTCGATCAAGTATTAGAGACATTTAGTATTACACCAAACTATGACTTAAATATTATGAAGGATCGCCAAACATTAATTGATGTAACGACAAACGCCTTACAGGGTTTAGATAAAGTAATGAAAGAAGCACAACCAGATATCGTTTTAGTACATGGTGATACAGCCACGACTTTCATTGCGAGTCTTGCTGCGTTCTATAACCAAATTGCTATAGGGCATGTAGAAGCGGGACTTCGAACATGGAACAAATATTCACCATATCCAGAGGAAATGAATCGTCAACTAACAGGCGTGATGGCTGATTTACATTTTGCGCCAACAGAAGTATCTAAAAAGAATCTATTAGATGAAAATAAAAATCCAGAAACAATTTTTGTTACAGGAAATACAGCAATAGACGCATTAGCAACAACGGTCAGTGAACACTACACACATCCGGTATTAGATAAAATAGGCGAAGATCGTATGATTTTATTAACGGCACATCGTCGCGAAAATCTTGGTGAGCCAATGCGCCATATGTTTAAAGCGATTACCAGAATACTAGCAGAACATGAAGATGTTCAAGTTGTTTATCCAGTTCATATGAATCCGGCTGTAAGAGAAATTGCGAATGAAATTTTAGGGAATAATAAACGAGTGCATTTAATAGAGCCTCTTGAAGTATTTGATTTCCATAACTTTGCAGCAAATTCATATATGATCTTAACGGATTCAGGTGGTGTGCAAGAAGAGGCCCCTTCATTAGGGAAGCCAGTACTTGTACTTAGAGATACAACAGAACGTCCAGAAGGAATTGCAGCAGGAACATTAAAGCTTGCAGGCACAGAAGAGGAAACAATTTATGCCCTAGCAAAGGAATTACTAACAGATAATAATGCCTACGAAGCAATGGCTAAAGCATCAAATCCATATGGTGATGGACATGCATCTAAGCGTATTGTTGAAGCGTTGCTAGGATTTTTACAAAAAACTAAATAAAATACTATATTTTATAATAAAAATAAGTCTAATGTACCTGTTGAAATGGGTAAGCTAATTTACGAGCATAATCTTGTCGTAAATTAGCTTTTTTTATGCGTGAGCAGGTTTTGAAATTTTGAAACTATGAAATTTCATACACAAATTTGTCAACAATTTGACAAGAGTATAGAGGCTGTGAAGTTTTTCTCCTTTACCAATTGACTTCAAATATCACCTATTGTATGCTTACAAAGGGTAAGAATGATAAGGGTTTCTGTTCATAAATAGGACGTTGAAACACTTGTTATATCAACTTTCTACTAAATTGACAGTTCAAAATAAAACTGTCGATTTGCAACGTTTTGTGCGTTTCGGTTTTTACCGAGTCGGTAAGGGGTGTAAGTTATTTTTTTGGGCATTTACACCTGTAATTGAAATGACTCTCCCATTACTATTCCGCTGTGAGTAGTGCTTTTCACTGCTCTTTTCTGATTTCACATAGTGGTCAGCAAACGTTTTCATTACTCGAAAAAACGATTCAGGAGATTACAACCAATGCTAGATTTGCATCACATTTTTGCTGTGCAGAAGAGGGCGTTATTTTTTTTGCTTGCACTCTGCGCATTAGGCTGGGGATTTACCCCCTATCAAACTGTTTTTGCGGGCATCGCAGTCGGTGCATTCTTTGGTACGTATAATTTTTGGATTCTAGTTCGGCGTATGGAGAAGTTTGACAGATCCATTAGTGAAGGGAAGAAAATAGGCTCACTTGGTACAGCGCTTCGCTTTGGATCAGGTGTTGCGGCAGTCGCAATAGCCATTTCGTTGCCAAACTATTTTCACTTAATTAGCACGGTTATAGGGCTAATGATTCCGTACGTTTTTCTCTTTGTCGAGAGAATTGTGTCACATGTAAGGAACCGCTAATGTGCTTTAAATTAGAAAGAGAGGTGAAAAATAACAATGAATCATGAAGCTCCGTTACTAGAAGTCGGTTTTTTAACATTTAACTTATCGACAGTTATGATGTTACTAGTTGCAGCAATTATCGTATTTTTAATTGCCTTTATTTCAACTAGAAGCCTAAAGTTAAAACCTACTGGTATGCAAAACTTTATGGAATGGATTATGGATTTCGTTAAGAATATCATTAAAAGCAACATGGATTGGAAAACTGGTGGTCGATTCCACGTTCTAGGTATCACACTAATTATGTTTATCGCAGTATCTAACTTACTAGGTCTTCCTTTCTCAATTGTCTATGGGCATGAGCTATGGTGGAAATCACCAACAGCTGACCCTACAGTAACGATGACGTTAGCAGCAATGATATTAGTCTTAACGCATTTCTATGGTGTAAAAATGAAGGGTACAGGTCATTATGTAGGTACATTCTTCAAACCAATGTCATTCATGTTCCCACTTAAATTAGTAGAAGAATTTGCAAACACATTAACATTAGGTTTACGTCTTTACGGTAACATTTACGCGGGTGAGATTTTACTTGGCTTACTTGCAGGTTTAGCATCATCAGGTGCTGTGGGATTCATCGGGGCAATCGTTCCTATGATGGCATGGCAAGGTTTCTCAATTTTCATCGGCTTTATCCAAGCCTTTATCTTTACAATGTTAACAATGGTTTACATGGCTCATAAAGTGAGCGATGACCATTAATATAAAGCATATACCCTATGCTTGAACAACAAAAACAAACAATTCCAAGGAGGAAATTTTCAAATGACAGGTTCATTAGGTTTATTAGCAGCAGCAATCGCAATCGGTTTAGGTGCACTTGGTGCAGGTATTGGTAACGGTCTTATCGTATCAAAAACAGTAGAAGGTATCGCTCGCCAACCAGAAGCTCGTGGCGTTCTTCAAACTACAATGTTCATCGGGGTTGCATTAGTTGAGGCCCTACCGATCATCGCAGTAGTAGTAGCATTCATCGTAATGAACAAATAATTCAGTTGAACACTGAATTTTACTAGTGGCGAAGCAGGATTCTCCAGATGAAACTTCGCCCTTCATTTTGGAACGGATAAAAGCTATGTGTAAATATAGCTTTTTAAAATAGGTAGTTTTTTAGTCACTATATTATGTTGAAGTTAAAGCTCTTGAAGGGAGTGAAACAATCGTGTTTTTAGATAATCTTGTACTAGGTGCAGGCGGTGCTTCGTTAAATAGTGGAGATATCATCGCAACATTAGTTATTTTCATAGTATTAATGTTACTACTTAAGAAATTCGCTTGGGGTCCACTTATGGGCATTATGCAACAACGTGAAGAATTAGTAGCGAGTGAAATCGAAGCAGCTGAAAAAGCGCGCAAAGAATCGCACCAATTTTTAGAAGAACAAAAGAGCCTTCTTAAGGAAGCTCGTACAGAAGCACAATCGATTGTTGAGGGCGCTAAGAAGCAAGGCGAATTACAAAAAGAAGAAATTCTTACTGTAGCTCGTAATGAAGCAAACCGCTTAAAAGAATCGGCTTTACGTGAAATCGAGTCTGAAAAAGAAAAAGCTATTGCAGCTGTACGTGATGAAGTCGTTTCATTATCTGTACTTGCAGCATCTAAAGTCCTTAGCAAAGAGATTTCTGAGGCAGACAACCGTGCTCTAATTGAAGAGACGATTGCGAAGGCAGGGGAAGCTCGATGAGTAATTCAACTGTAGCAAAACGTTACGCTCAAGCGCTTTTTGAATTGGCGCAACAAAAAAATATTCTTACTGAAGTAGGAGCAGACTTAAGTGAACTAACAAAAGTAGTAAAAGAATCTCCTGATTTTTTAACGCTTTTAAATGCACCTAAGTTCTCCGTGGAACGAAAAAAACAAATGGTAGCTGACATCTTTAATGGTGCAACACCAGAAGTTTTACACACTGTTCAACTTCTAGTCGAGAAAAAACGTGTAAACGAGATGACACAAATTGCTAAGGCATATGCTGAACTTGCTGCACAAGCACAAGGCACTGCAGATGCAACAGTATTTTCAACACGTGCACTTTCTGCAGAAGAAAGCGCTAATATTTCAGCAGCGTTCGCGAAACTTGTTGGAAAACAATCATTAAATATTACAAACGAAGTTGATCCATCTTTACTTGGTGGTATTCGTGTTCAAATCGGTAACCATATTTATGATAGCTCAGTAGCAAACAAACTAGAGCGTCTAAAACGTGAATTAATCGGTTAATAATTTAGAAATGTGAGAGGTGACATACATGGGCATCAAGGCTGAAGAAATCAGCAGTCTGATTAAACAACAGATTGAGAATTATGAATCTGAACTTAAAGTAAGCGAAGTTGGTACAGTTATCCGTATTGGTGACGGTATTGCTCTTGCTCATGGCCTCGACAACGCCATGGCTGGAGAACTACTAGAGTTCTCTAATGGTGTTATGGGTATGGCTCAAAACCTAGAAGAAGGTAACGTTGGTATCGTAATCTTAGGTCCATACACTGACATCAAAGAAGGCGATGAAGTTCGTCGTACAGGTCGTATCATGGAAGTACCAGTTGGTGAAGAACTAATTGGTCGTGTTGTAAACCCACTTGGACAACCAGTGGATGGACAAGGTCCTATCAACACTACAAAATCTCGTCCAATCGAAAGTCCTGCTTTCGGTGTAATGGCTCGTAAATCAGTACACGAACCACTACAAACTGGTATTAAAGCGATTGACGCATTAGTACCAATCGGTCGTGGTCAACGTGAGTTAATCATCGGTGACCGTCAAACTGGTAAAACATCTGTAGCTATCGATACAATTCTTAACCAAAATGACCAAAACATGATTTGTATCTACGTAGCAATCGGTCAAAAAGAATCTACTGTACGTGGTGTTGTAGAAACTCTTCGTAAACATGGCGCTTTAGATTACACAATCGTTGTGACAGCTTCTGCTTCTCAACCAGCTCCATTATTATTCTTAGCACCATTTGCTGGTGTATCTATGGCTGAAGAATTCATGTTACAAGGTAAACACGTATTAATCGTGTATGATGATCTTTCTAAACAAGCATCAGCTTACCGTGAACTTTCACTTCTTCTTCGCCGTCCTCCAGGTCGTGAAGCATATCCTGGTGACGTTTTCTACTTACACAGCCGCTTACTTGAACGTGCTGCGAAGTTAAATGAAACATATCAAAATGGTTCAATTACAGCTCTTCCATTCGTTGAGACACAAGCTGGGGATATCTCTGCATACATCCCAACTAACGTAATCTCAATCACTGATGGACAAATCTTCTTACAATCTGACTTATTCAACTCAGGTGTACGTCCAGCGATTAACGCCGGTCTTTCTGTATCACGTGTAGGTGGATCTGCTCAAATTAAAGCGATGAAAAAAGTTGCGGGTACACTACGTCTTGACTTAGCTGCATTCCGTGAGCTTGAATCATTTGCTCAATTTGGTTCAGATTTAGATAAAGTAACACTTGCTAAACTTGAGCGTGGTAAACGTACGGTTGAAGTTCTTAAACAAGACCTTAACAAACCACTAAAAGTTGAAAAACAAGTTGCGATCCTTTACGCATTAACTAAAGGTCATTTAGATGATATTCCAGTACAAGATATCGTTCGCTTCGAATCAGAATTCTTAAGCTGGTTAGATTCAAACCACACAAACGTTTTAGATCATGTTCGTACTACTAAAGAGCTTGCTCCTGATGCGGATTATGAAGCAGCAATCAATGCATTCAAAAAAACTTTCGCTAAATCAGAATAAGTTCTAGCTAGTCACTTGATTAAAAAACAGAAGGTGGTGAAATACCAGTGGTAAACTTACGCGAAATTAAAGGTCGTATTACTTCAACAAAGAGTACGAAGCAAATTACAAAAGCAATGCAGATGGTTTCTTCTTCTAAGTTACGTCGTGCAGAGCAAAATGCTAAAGCTTACGTTCCTTACATGGAAAAAATTCAGGACGTAGTAGGCGCGATCGCTTCAGGCACAAAAGACAGCGGACATCCAATGTTAACTGCTCGTCCTGTTAAGAAAACGGCTTACTTAGTCATTGGTTCTGACCGTGGTCTTGCAGGTGCTTACAACTCAAGTATCCTACGTCAAGTACAACGTACAATTAACGAGCGTCATAAATCAAAAGACGAATACGTTATTTTAGCAGTAGGTCGTGTTGTTCGTGACTACTTTGTGAAACGTGATCATAATGTCATCAGTAATGTTGTCGGTCTACCTGACCAACCGACATTTGCTGATATAAAAGAAATCGCTCGTAATGCTGTTGGTATGTTCATTGATGGTACGTATGACGAACTTTATATGTACTATAATCACTTTGTCAGCGCTATTGCTAGCGAAGTGACAGAGAAAAAACTTCTTCCATTAACAGATATTGCCCCTGCAAGCGGTACTGCTTCTTATGAATTCGAGCCATCTGGTGAAGCAATTCTAGAAGTTTTACTTCCACAATATGCGGAAAGCTTAGTTTATGGCGCATTATTAGATGGAAAAGCAAGTGAACATGCTTCTCGTATGACGGCTATGAAAAATGCAACAGATAATGCAACTGATCTTATTTCAGACCTTTCTTTGCAATATAACCGTGCACGTCAAGCGGCGATTACACAAGAAATTACAGAAATCGTTGGTGGAGCTGCAGCCTTAGAATAGGCAAGCAGCTTCCCAATGTCGTATAAGAATACGATAGGAGGGTATACAGTAATGAATAAAGGACATGTTATTCAAGTAATGGGTCCAGTTGTTGACGTTAAATTCGACAATGGCCAATTACCAGCAATCTATAACGCTTTAACTGTTAAGATTGAACGTCCTAATGAAGAACCAACAATTCTTGCATTAGAAGTTGCGCTTCATTTAGGTGATGATTCTGTTCGTACAATTGCGATGTCATCTACTGATGGCTTACAACGTGGAGCAGAAGTAACAGACTTAGGAAAAGCTATCTCAGTACCAGTTGGTGAAGTTACACTAGGTCGTGTATTCAACGTACTTGGAGAAGTAATTGACTTAGGTGAAGAGATTCCAGCAGACGCACGTCGTGATTCAATTCACCGTGAAGCACCAACTTTCGAGAATCTTTCAACTACAGTTGAAATTCTTGAAACAGGTATCAAAGTAGTAGACTTACTTGCACCATATATCAAAGGTGGTAAAATCGGTCTATTCGGTGGTGCCGGTGTAGGTAAAACTGTATTAATCCAAGAATTAATCAACAATATCGCACAAGAGCACTCTGGTATCTCTGTATTCGCTGGTGTAGGTGAGCGTACTCGTGAAGGGAACGACTTATTCTTCGAAATGAGCGATTCAGGCGTTATCAAGCAAACAGCGATGGTATTCGGTCAAATGAACGAGCCACCTGGTGCACGTATGCGTGTAGCTTTAACTGGTCTTACAATGGCGGAATACTTCCGTGATGAGCAAGGCCAAGACGTACTTTTATTCATCGACAATATCTTCCGTTTCACACAAGCAGGTTCTGAGGTTTCTGCCCTATTAGGTCGTATGCCTTCTGCGGTAGGTTACCAACCAACACTTGCTACTGAAATGGGTAAACTACAAGAGCGTATCACATCTACGAACAAAGGATCTGTAACTTCTATTCAAGCGATTTATGTACCAGCCGATGACTATACTGACCCGGCTCCAGCTACAACTTTCGCCCACTTAGATGCAACAACTAACCTTGAGCGTAAATTATCTGAAATGGGTATCTATCCAGCGGTTGACCCATTAGCTTCGACTTCTCGTGCATTATCACCTGAAATCGTAGGCGCTGAGCACTACGCAATTGCTACTGGTGTGCAACGTACAATCCAACGTTACCGTGAATTACAAGATATCATTGCAATCTTAGGTATGGATGAATTATCTGATGAAGATAAACAAACAGTAGAACGTGCTCGTCGTATTCAATTCTTCTTATCACAAAACTTCCACGTTGCGGAACAATTCACTGGTCAAAAAGGTTCTTATGTACCTGTAAAAGAAACTGTTCGTTCATTCAAGGAAATCCTTGATGGCAAATGGGATCACCTACCAGAAGATGCTTTCCGTCTAGTTGGTTCAATTGATGAAGTAGTTGAAAAAGCGAAAAGCATGGGCGTAGAGGTTTAATACTAGGGACGAGGAGGAAAAAATATGAAGACAGTTCTAGTCAATATTGTCACTCCCGACGGCCCAGTATACGATTCTGAAGTATCAATGGTAATCGCTAAAACAACTTCAGGAGAAATCGGTGTTCTTGCAGGCCATATTCCAATGGTAGCTCCACTTGCAATTGGTGCAGTGAAGCTTAAAAAAGAAAACGGTTCGACTGATATTGTTGCTGTAAGCGGTGGTTTCATTGAAGTTCGTCCAGAAAAAATCTCAATTTTAGCGCCGTCTGCTGAAATTGCTGAAAACATCGATGTTCAACGTGCTAAAGAAGCCGTTAAACGTGCTGAAGGACGTCTTCAAAGTAAACAAGACAACATTGATTTCAAACGTGCTGACCTAGCATTAAAACGTGCGTTGAATCGTATCAACGTTCATGAGGGTAATATCTAATTCATTTTTAACGGGCAGATATCGCATCTGCCCGTTTTTTAAGGTGAACAAACATATTGAAGGAGAAATGGAGGATGCTATATGGAGATATATGAAGCAATCGGACAAGAAGCTTTATTGGGTATTTTATCCCACCTATTTTTTATTGCTATTACTTTTTATGCTTTACAAGCTTTTATGATCGAAAAACTCTTTAAAAAGAATCGAGTTTTTCAAATTCAGCTCATTTATATATTACTTAGTATTGCGATAGGCTCAGCAGTATCTAATTTCTTTCTTCAAATCTCTAGCTGGTCAGGCAAACTTCCTTATTTATTTTAAAGAATTCGTTTCTCTTTTAAATAAATTCATATGTCTACATGCTTCAAAGGACTTTATAATACCCTTTGTGTGGCCCTTTGAACTATGTAAAAAGACTGATCAACACTGGATACGCAATCTAATGACGCCAACACATTAGATTATTATAAGCTTTACGCTATTAGCTACCAAGATAGCCATTGATAAATGTACGATAATAGGTGCCCACCACTTTTTTTATAGAAATTAAGTGAAAAGTTGTTTTTTATTCATATATCTTTGGGTATGTATTAGAAGCGAACGGGTTATTGGTCATTCACAAAAAAAAATTGGCAGCGTACAATAAATAAATAGCAAAATATCTAATAATGGCTTAAAATAGTGATTTGGACGCTTGAACGAGCGTTAGAAAAGTTGTACTATAGAGTTGTTTGTTTACTGATTATGACATTATACTTCTTTATTAAAATAAAAATTCGATAGGTTAATAGATTGAATTCGGAGGGACATAGGGTGGATAAAATAATAGTGACTGGCGGCCAAAAACTACAGGGAAAAGTACGTGTAGAGGGCGCAAAAAATGCAGTGTTACCAATCCTTGCAGCAGCTTTACTTGCTTCAAAAGGAGAAAATGTAATTAAAGAAGTCCCTAATTTAGCAGACGTCTTTACAATAAATGAAGTACTTAAAAGTTTAAACGCAGCAGTTACATATATACCTGAAGATAATGCCGTATATATAGATGCAACAAAAGAACTTTCAAGTGAAGCTCAATTTGAATTTGTTAGTAAAATGCGTGCATCTATTTTAGTAATGGGATCTCTACTTGCTCGTAATGGCTATGCTCGTGTGGCACTTCCTGGAGGCTGTGCAATTGGATCACGTCCGATTGAATTACATTTAAAAGGCTTTGAAGCAATGGGTGCAAAAATCTCATTTGGCCATGGCTATGTAGAGGCGAAGACAGAGGGTCGTTTAAAAGGGGCTAATGTGTATTTGGACTTCCCGAGTGTTGGGGCAACTGAAAATATTATGACAGCTGCATCTTTAGCTGAAGGGACAACTGTAATTGAAAATGCTGCGAAGGAACCTGAAATCGTGGATCTTGCAAACTTTATTAATAGTATGGGTGGCCGTGTAATCGGTGCGGGGACAAATACGATTCGTATCGAAGGAGTCGATACATTATATGGAGTAGAGCATCATATTATTCCAGACCGTATTGAAGCTGGTACATTTATGGTAGCAGCAGCCATTACTAGAGGAGATGTGGTGATTGAAAACGCAGTTCCTGAGCATATGACTGCTTTAATAGCTAAAATGCGTGAGATGGGCGTAGAAATTACAGAGTTGGATGAAGGAATCCGTGTACGAGTTCCTCAAACCCTAAAAGCAGTTGATATCAAAACAATGCCACATCCTGGTTTCCCAACAGATATGCAATCACAAATGATGGCGTTAATGCTTACTGCAGAAGGTACGAGTATTATTACAGAAACGGTATTCGAAAACCGCTTTATGCATGTTGAGGAGTTTCGTCGCATGAATGCTGGCGCTAAAATAGAGGGACGTTCTGTGTTTATCGAGGGGCCTGTGGATCTTCAGGGAGCTGAGGTTATGGCAACGGATTTACGAGCTGCGGCTGCATTAATTTTAGCAGGTCTTGTGTCTGAAGGCATGACACGTGTTACAAAGCTTCACCATTTAGATCGTGGTTATGTTGATTTCCATGGCAAATTAGCATCACTTGGTGCGAATATTGAACGTATTACAGAAGAAGTGGTGACAATTGAAGATGTAACAGTTGAATTGCCTACAAATTAAATAGATTTCAAAACCCTTTGCTTTTATGCAGAGGGTTTTTGTTTTCTCATAACTAAAAGAAATCTAGCATATTATTCCTTATGAAAAAATGGATGATTAGTATTGGTGTCATTTGCTTAATTGGGGCATTATATATGCTTCCTATAGTAGGGTTTAGTGAAAGACAAGAGGCTATCAAACCTCAAGCTAGTGATAAGAATGCTTGTGAAATATTTATAGAAGTGGAGGGGCAAGAAGAAAAAATCCCTTTGGAAACGTATATTACAGGGGTAGTTGCTGCAGAAATGCCTGTTTCTTTTAAAAAAGAGGCACTGAAGGCACAAGCCATTGCAGCACGCACATATGCGTTGAAAACGACAAATTACGGAAAAATTGCGATTGCTCCTACTGTGGCAAAGCAAGTCTTCTATGATGAAGAGCAAAGAAAGGCGAATTGGGCTAGCAATTTCCTGGGAAATGAAAAGAAAATTGTCGAAGCTATCAATGAAACGCAAGGACAAGTTATTCTTTATAATAATGAATTGATTACAGCCATGTTTCATTCAACAAGTAACGGTAAAACAGAAAGCGCTTATGGATATGGTGGAAATGATATTCCATATTTGCAAAGTGTTGCAAGTATATCAGATCAAGCATCACCAAAGTTTGAGGCTGTGCAAGAGTGGACTTTAGCTCAATGGAATAAGCTCTGGCCTATCCAATGGCAACCTAGTGATTTTAATCGTATCCAGTTATTTTATAATGACTCAGGGCGAGTAGAGCGTTTACAATTAGGAAATAATGTCTGGACAGGGAGAGAGGTAAGAACGCTTCTTGGTATTCCATCAACTGATTTCACTATCATCTTTAATGCCAATAAAAGAAAGGTTCAAGTGAAAACTCAGGGTTATGGTCATGGAGTGGGCATGAGTCAGTATGGAGCTGAGGCAATGGCAAATGAAGGGAAAACAGCTGCCGAAATTTTACACTATTATTATCAAGATATTGAAATAAAAAAAATAGATGCATGTTTAAAATAACTTCTAGTTGTTCACACTGCAACTAGAGGTGATGAAAATGAGAGAGGATAAAAATAACAAAGCTTCTCAAAACCAAGATCCAAATCAAAAGGAAAATGGCCAATTACAAAAGAAACCGTGGTTTTGGCCAGTAGTTTACACAGGTGGTGCACTTGTTCTAGCAGGATTGTTATTTGGTTACAATAGTCTCGTATCAAAAGTAGAAGAGGCTCCTTTACCAGATTTAGCTGAAGTAGATCCAGGTCCTGTAGTGGAAACTAATGCACGAACTGAAAACATGAAGTATCCATTCAAAGAAGAGAATTTTAGTAAAGTACAAGTCTTACAAGAATTTTACGAGTTAGAGGCAAATGAAGAGTCTCGTGAAAATGCACTAATGGTATTTAATCAAACATTTACTACATCTTCAGGAATCTCTATTGCTATGAATGGTGAAGAGTTTGAAGTACTAGCTGCTATGAGTGGTAAAGTACTAGAGGTAAAACTAGACGCATTTACAGGCAATAAGATCGTGATCGAGCATCCAAATGGTATGCAGACACATTATAGCTCTGTGAAGGATATCGCTGTTAAAGAAGGCGATGAGGTTACACAAGGTCAAGCATTAGGAAAAGCGACTGACAACGAGTGGAATCAAGCGGCTGGCGTCCACATGCATTTCGAAATTCTTGAAAACGGAAAATATATCAATCCGAAAAAATTACTAGCTTTTTAATGAGAAAAGCTAGTAACGCATAAAAAGTCAGCATTTTATCAAGAAAATGCAAAACGTGTTCTGAATAGCTTTGTCCTCACATAAGGTGAAGAAATGCGCAAATGTGCATCTGATTGCCAAAGCATTTTGTGAAATTGTGTGGAAAGGACGAAGAACGTGCATGAGCACATTCGGAAGCGCTGCATACGCCTCGGTGAATTACTGATTGAGACGCGTGAGACTGTGCGTGTCCTCGCGAAAATGACTGGTTATTCAAAAAGTACGGTGCACAAGGATTTAACAGAGCGATTACCAACAATTCATGAAGGATTAGCTGACCAAGTGAAAGAAATACTCGCCTACCATAAGGCCGTACGTCATATTCGCGGAGGAGAAGCAACGAAAAACAAGTGGAAAGAAAGAGCGAGTCAAGAATGATTCGTTCTTTTTTGCTGTGTTGGACAAGCATAAGTAATGATTTTCTAAGAATAGTAATTCTATATTATAGCCGTTCACTGCCTAAAAAGAAAACAGTCTTATTCACTAAATTTAGGTGAAATTACCAATAGAATATGATAAAATATTCTAGATAAAGAGATAAAATGAACGTTATGTAGTTGGAACTGGCGGGAAGGAGAAATTATAAAATGTTTTCGAAAGATATTGGCATTGACTTAGGGACTGCGAACGTATTAATCCACGTTAAGGGGAAAGGGATCGTCCTCAATGAACCATCTGTTGTGGCGATCGATAAAAAGACAAATAAAGTATTAGCGGTTGGGGAAGAAGCCCGCCAAATGGTAGGGAGAACGCCAGGTAATATCACAGCTATTCGTCCACTAAGAGACGGAGTCATTGCAGATTTTGATGTGACAGAGGCGATGTTAAGACATTTCATCAATAAATTAAACGTAAAAGGATTTTTGGCGAAGCCACGCATATTAATTTGTTGTCCAACGAATATTACAAGTGTTGAACAAAAGGCAATTCGTGAAGCTGCTGAAAAATCCGGTGGTAAAAAAGTATATTTAGAGGAAGAGCCAAAAGTTGCAGCAATAGGTGCTGGAATGGATATTTTCCAACCAAGTGGAAATATGGTAGTCGATATCGGGGGCGGAACGACAGATATCGCAGTTCTATCAATGGGTGATATCGTAACAAGTGAATCCATTAAAGTAGCAGGCGATGTGTTTGATAACGATATTTTGCAATATATTAAAAAAGAATATAAATTGCTGATTGGAGAACGTACTGCAGAGGCAATCAAAATGACAATTGGTACAGTTTTCAAAGGTAGTCGCAATGATACAATGGATATTCGTGGCCGTGATATGGTAACAGGTTTACCACGTACAATTACAATTGAGTCTGAAGAAATTGAACGTGCACTACATGAGTCAGTAGCCATGATTGTCCAGTCAGCTAAAAATGTCTTAGAAAAAACACCACCTGAACTATCAGCCGATATCATTGATCGTGGAGTGATTATAACTGGTGGTGGTGCATTGTTACATGGAATGGACCAGCTATTAATAGAAGAGTTGAAGGTACCTGTTTTCATTGCAGAGAGACCTATGGATTGTGTAGCCATTGGTACAGGTATCATGCTTGAAAATATTGATCGTGTGCCAGCATCCTTATAAAAATAAAATGAGGTGATTTCTTTGTTTAAAGGATTTTATACAGTTGCAACAGGTATGATCACGCAACAAAGAAGAACAGAATTACTTACCAATAATTTATCAAATGCGAATACACCAGGATTTAAGGCAGATCAATCTACGATTCGCTCATTCCCAGATATGCTAATGTCTAGCATTGGAAAAACAAATGCTCCTGCTCACCAACAAGCCGGCGCTGAATATATGAGTCAAGTAGGAGCTTTAAATACAGGGACATATTTACAAGAAACATTGCCAAATTACATACAAGGCCAAATCTATAATACTGATTTTACAACAGATATGGCATTGATTAATGGAAACTTACCACAAAATGAAGATGGGGTTATGGGTTCAATTTTCTTCCGACTAGAACATCCTGCTGGTGGTGAGGCTTACACACGTAATGGTAATTTCACGTTAGATGGGCAAGGCTATTTAGTTAATGGTCAAGGATTATATGTACTAAATGATGCTGGGCAACGTATCCAGCTACCAAATGATGATTTCCGATTAGATGAAAGTGGCGCTATCTTTGTAAATAATCAACAAGTAGCTCGTGTTGGTGTATCATTTGCTGCAAACCCGAACATGCTACAAAAACAAGATAATGGCCTTATTCGTACAGAAAATGGTGAGAACTTGCCAACAGCTTATGGAGCGAATGGTGTTTCCTTTACACTACGTCAAAACTTTTTAGAAGGGTCAAACGTAGATTCTGGTCGCACAATGACAGATTTAATGACTGCCTACCGTGCATTTGAAGCAAATCAAAAAGTATTACAAGCTTATGATCGTAGCATGGAAAAGGCTGTAAATGAAATCGGAAAAATTTAATGGGCGAACAGGAGGCTTTTATCAATGCTACGTACAATGATTACAGCTACAAACACAATGGGGCAATTACAAAACAAACTGGATACCATTAGTAATAACATTGCTAACAGTAATACAACGGGCTATAAAACAAAGGAAGCATCCTTTAATGAATTACTTTATCAGCAATTTAATAATGATAAGCAGGATCGCGCAGAACGACAAACACCTGTTGGTATTCGCTATGGATCTGGCGCAATGATTGGGCAAATTAAATCCAATGAAAAGCAAGGTTCATTACAAACAACTAATCGTGATTTAGACTTAGCTTTCACAAAAGCGAAACAATATTTCAATATTTTGATGCCAGATGGTGAAAATGGAACTGAAACAGTGTATACTCGACAAGGTGACTTTTATTTATCTCCATTGAATAATGGAACAGTTATGCTTGTAACAGCAGAGGGTTATCCAGTAGCTAACGCTGCAGGACAAGCTATTACATTACCAGACACGGTTCAAAAGTTTGCTGTTCGAGATGGTGGCGTATTAGAAGCATCTTATCCAAATGGGGATATTATTCGTACGGATTTAGCTGTAACAGAATTCCAAAAGCCGCAATTAATGGAGCATGTTGCCGGTTCTTATATGGGATTACCTAATAATTTAGCTGAACTTGGCTATACGCAGGCAGAAGTTTTGACAGAGTTTGTGGGAGCCAACCGTCAGCAAATTGGCATGCAAAGTGGTACACTAGAAATGTCCAATGTTAACCTCTCGAAAGAAATGACAGAACTCATTCAAACACAACGTTCTTATCAATTCAACGCAAGAGCGGTGACATTAGCAGATCAAATGCTAGGACTTATTAATGGCATTCGATAGGAAGTTATCCAAAAACGCATAGTAAGGAATGAAGAGGAGTACAATCTATGACAAACGATTCACGTCGACGTTCTGTGCCGACACAAGAAACCGATACGCAACCGCAACCAGAAAAGAAAGAACGCCGCTCGACTGGAGAGCAACGCGAGGTTCGATGGGTGCAAATCCGACTGATTCCGATTTGGTTACGCATTGTAATTGTTCTCATTTTAGTCGTTGTTGCCGCAGCATTAGGCGCAATGTTTGGCTTTAGCGTTATTGGAGAAGGCAATGCTATGGATATTTTTAAACGAGAAACATGGCAGCATATATTTGATATTATGAATGGTAAAGAATAACATTATTCTTTACCTTACTTTGTGTATACATACTTAAATTTTTGAGGGGGAAATGACATGTTAACTGCAGAACAAATTCAAGCAATTTTACCACACCGCTATCCTTTTTTATTCGTCGATCGCATCATTGAATTAGAAGAAGGGAAACGTGCAGTAGGATTAAAAAACGTTTCAATTAACGAAGATTTTTTTAATGGGCACTTCCCAGGTTATCCAGTTATGCCAGGTGTGTTAATTGTGGAAGCTTTAGCTCAAGTAGGTGGAGTGGCTTTATTAAATGCTGAAGAATTTAAGGGTCGTTTAGCATTTTTAACGGGTGTTGATAATTGTCGTTTCAAGCGTCAAGTCGTACCAGGCGACCAACTTAAATTGGAAGTGGAGTTTGTAAAACTTCGTGGCGCAATGGGTAAAGGTCATGGTGTAGCAACTGTAGATGGAGAACTTGTATGTGAGGCCGATATTCTATTTGCAATTGGGCCTGAACAGCCTAAACAAGCTTAATTTGCATTTGTAGACCAAAAGATATAAAATAGATAAAGTCAAGTCAAAAATAGATTAGTAGGTTCTTAAATTGCGATGGTAAATAAGCGATTGTGAATTGAAATAGATGTAATTTTTAGGTTTTACAAACGTAGGAGGATTATTAAGATGTATAAGGAATTGTCTTCAGGTATTAAAATTAGCATTACTCGTTCGATTTCAACATCTTTTGAAGCATACTTAGCAAGTATTGGTTGGGATGAAGAGCGCTTTTCCATGGAAGACTTCATTGCAAGCTGGCAGACTTATTTTCAGGAGAATGCCGCATGGATCGAAAAAATCCCTGCCGATACATTGATGAGCGCACAGTTTCATGAAGAAATGGCACAAAAAATCGATGAGGTTATTGCCAAAATTTTAAATGAAGAACCAACAGCGCAGCAAATCGAAACAATCGAAGCATTGCAAAAAGAGCTAGGCACAAACTATAGCTACGACTGTAAAGCAGAGGCAGCATATATTGAACAGTTATTAAAAGAAAAACAAAAATAGTTTGTACAAAAATCGGATAGTTCCCTCCTTTCTCGGGCAATCTATGTAGGATCACAAATACAGTAGATGTATTTGATGACATAGTACCCAAGAAAGGAGGTTTTTTACTATGTGGAAAATGTCATTTTTAACCATCATTCTTGCAACTGCATTCCTTGGAGGTTGTAACTGGGGAAATAATGCAGTAGAAGATCACCCTGTTCGAGAAGCCGAGAATGACGTACGTCGTGGTGTTGACAACGTCGAGGATGCATTAGATCCGAATAGACGAGATAATGCATACGATCGCAATAATGTAAATGGGAATGGTGTTGATCGAGGTACTGTAAACGATAATACAACATTACCTGAAGCAACAACACCTGGTTCTAATGCTGATATCAACAGCACAAACGGCTATGACAACACACCAAATGCAAACGGTGTAAACGGTGTTGAACGTAATGACAACATAAACAGCAATAACAATAATAATGTTGTCGACGATAAAGTTAACAACACTGAAAAATACCGTGATGGTATGAACAACCGATAACATAAAAAAGAGTGTTTCCTTTATGGAAAACACTCTTTTTTCAATTTAGAGGGAAGCGAAGCGAATATCCGCGGGAGGAGAGTGAATACCCGCGGAAGGAGGGTGAATACCCGCGGGAGGAGAGAGAATACCCGCGGGAGGAGAGAGAATACCCGCGGAAAGAGAGTGAATACCCGCGGAAGGAGAGTGAATACCCGCAGAAGGAGAGCGAATACCCGCGGAAGGAGAGCGAATACCCGTGAAAGAGAAGCGAATACCCGCGGAAGGAGAGTGAATACCTGCGAAGCTAAGCAAAACCTCCATCAAAAATAATTTTTCATATGTTCCAGTAAATTTTCTGGTAAATGGTAAACACGATTCTTATAGGTACCGGTATATGGAAACTTAAACTTCCGTAGCAATCGAGTAGCTGCATCGTTAGAATTAATTCTAAAAAACGCTCGTAACTGTTTATTGGTAATAGAATGACTAATCAATAACCGATAATCAAGCAAAGCCTCTGCGAAAATTTCTATACTTCTATAATGACAAAATGAACATTTCCAAATGCCACGATGGAAGTACATATTATTTTGATAGGTACATTTTGGACAAAGAACACCGTGTCGAAATCGTGATGGGGCAATTGATGTATGAATCTGAGGAATAATTTGTTTAGAAAGTAGTAGGTGCACTAATTGGGTTAATTGATTATCTATTAATTTTTTAGGGTGCTTTTTAAAAAGCGACTGGAGATACTTATGAAGTCCGGACGCATGAAAAATGGGAAGAGTACTAGTTGAATTGACGATGATTGTGGAAGGATTTGCTATAACAACAGCCCCTTCAACAGGAAGGGAATAACTTGTAATCAGATTTTTAAGAAATTCCATATGACGCTCAGTTTGAGTAAGAGCATTTGGAAATCCTTCAACAGTACCATCAACCCTTGTGCGTGTGCATTGATGTGTGTGTTGATCAAATTCAAGACGACCATGTATGTTTTTGATTTCTACAACCAACATAAAATGTGGACAAATAAAAAGCGTATCAATCTGATGCAGATGTTGAGCCGTGTTCATAAGACATAAATTATGTAAGACAAAAAAGGTATTTGGATATATTAATTCATGCCATACGCGATCAACCTTTTGCTCGCCAGCAAACCCTGCATCTAGTCGACGATACTGCTCTTGATAATAATGATATTCTACATCATCCTTTAAAAGACGCCTCATCAAAGCCTCAAGCCATAATAATTTTAAAGGCTTCTTCCTTATAGCAACCACCAAATGTAACCCTCCTTTTTTAAATTGTATTGTACAAAAAAATTACTGCTTGTCCAATAAAAAAACGATGCAAAAATTCGCATCGTCAGTCATTTTTTAATTTTGGTCGCTTTTTCATATCTTGTGTAAAGCGATCCAGTAAATCCTCTAAAGAAACACCCTCAGCAAGTAGCTCGGAAAGTAATTGTTCTGCATATTTTGATCGTTTAATTTTAAGCGTACCTTTTAATAGGACTGAAACATGATTACCGATTTCTTCAACAGTATGTACGATCACCTGAAAAGGAGCGGGTTCATTATCTGGAAATGAAATAACTGCACGTACATTGAAGACTGTAGCATTTGCTAAGAGCTCATCAAAGGTTGAGCGATATTGTTTTTCCATAAACAATTCAAGTACCCAAGATTGATGGCTATTTTCCTGATTAATAATGATGCCATCGATTAAAGGGAATGGTTGCACGCCATCTTTCGTGACAAGGTCAAAGGAAAGCATTTTAAAGGTTTTCACTATGTATATTCCTCCTAAGTCTGTCATTCTTTTAGTATAACACATGAGACAGCTGTTGTTTGTGATGCGCACCTGTGACGGTTTTTCAAAAACTGCGAAATTGCAGTTTTCATGGAATAGCATTTGCCATTACAGCCTAAAGCATTCAGCTAGAAAATTAATAAAAAATAGAAAAATAAAAATGCCGATTTACCCAATTTATGCACAAAAACTGAAGGAAATTAACAATATTGATTTTTGCGAATACCGGAATCATTTTGTAAGATGAGAGCAATCAAAAGCAAAGGAGGTGAATGAATGAATCAAGTCGGATTGGTTGGAAGGTTTACAAAAGACCCGGTGTTACGTTACTTATCTGGAAATCGTGTGCAAACTCATTTCTCACTAGCCATTAATCGTAATTTTAAAAACAATCAAGGGGAAGTAGATACAGATTTTGTTTTCTGTACAGCTTGGGGAAGGCTTGCAGAGAATATCGTTAAATATTGCGGTAAAGGTTCATTAATCGGTGCCACTGGCCGTATTCAAACAAGGTCATTTGTAAATGAGGAAAGCACTAAGATTTTTATGACAGAGATAGTGGTTGAGGATGTTAGATTTTATCAACTTAAACAAAGAGATAGTGACGAAGCAGTTACTATACCGCCACAGCCACCGAATGAACAGGAACACTTAAAGGATTTTGTTTTACCTTAGCAAGTATAGCTTACATACGGGGCAAGAGAACATTCATTGTCTGATCCGCCATTCTCCTTATATTTCTTGCACCGTAACAAACAGAAAGGAATGATGTGGAACACTATAATCAACATTGCTGAAGACCGCACAGCAATGGGATTTTCAACACAACTAAATATGAATGATGAAGTAAGTAGGGAAAAGAAGTAGCAAGTTCCACTAAAAGAGCGCCAAGAATTTGCTCTTGGCGCATCTTCATTATTATATATCTAATGTTATTAAATCACGGAGTTCTTGATCTTCTAACTCGGTCAACCATTGGCTTGACTGAATAAGCTCTTCGGATAATGCAGATTTCTGCACCAGCATCTTATCAATTTTTTCCTCGATCGTGCCAATTGTCACAAATTTATGGACCTGCACAAATTGTGTCTGTCCGATGCGATAAGCACGATCTGTTGCTTGATTTTCAACAGCAGGATTCCACCAGCGATCTGCATGTAAAACATGATTGGCTGCTGTTAGATTAAGTCCTGTTCCACCAGCTTTCAAAGAAAGGATAAATATAGGGAAATCTCCTGCCTGGAAAGCCTCTACTAAGCGGTCTCTCTGCTGCTTAGGCATAGCACCAGTTAAAAACGGTGCATCTACATTATATAATTCACTAAAGCAATGCTGTAGTAATTGTCCCATTCCAATATATTGTGTAAAGATGAGACATTGCTCTCCATTGTCCACAATCTCTGCTGCCATTTGTACAATGCGCTCTAGCTTAGCTGAACGTGCAAGCATTGTTTTGGCATCCTCGAAAGGTTCCTTTAAATATAAGGCAGGATGATTACATAGTTGCTTTAATTTACTGAGCATCTTTAAGACGCGCCCCTTTTTTTGAAAGCCTGTTAACTGCTCTAGCTGATCAAGCGTCTCTAAAATATAGCCCTCATAGAGTGAAGCCTGCTCTGTTGTTAATGGACAATATTCATTCGATTCTAGCTTATCTGGTAAGTTAAGCTGTAAATGTGGGTCACGCTTTGTACGACGTAACAAGAACGGCTGAATTTTTGCTCGAAGCTTCTGTTTATGCGACTCTGATTCGTCCCGTTCAATAGGCAAAATAAATTCTTCATTGAAGCGGCCAAAGCTACCTAGATAGCCCTTATGAATAAAATCAAAAATAGCCCATAACTCAGATAAACGATTTTCTACAGGTGTCCCAGTGAGAGCAATGTGATGGTCACCTAGCAATTTACGAATGGCTTTTGATTGTAATGTTTGCATATTTTTTATATTTTGAGCCTCATCAAGTACAACTGCTGCCCAATCGATATTCTGTAAAAATTCAGTATCCTGTGACACAGTACCATAGGTTGATAAAATGACATGTGGTCTTTCTACTGTCACTAGCTGTTTAAACTCTTCATCCTTTGCTCGATTTGTTTGATAATGTGTATGCACAATTAGAGACGGGGCAAATCGAGCAAGTTCTTTTTGCCAGTTCCCAAGCACTGAAGTAGGACAAATAATGATGGATGGCTTTGTATAATCAGTTGATGACTCATAAATATGAAGTAAATAGGTAATCAATTGAACCGTTTTTCCAAGGCCCATATCATCAGCTAGACATGCACCGAAACCTTGTTGGCGCATAAAGACTAACCATTCATAGCCCTCTAATTGATAGGGGCGTAATTCGGTTTGTAAGGACAATGGAATTGAAACGGCAGGCAAGCCTTTCTTCTCTAGAAGCTGCTCCATGTATGCTTTTAATGATTGTTGTATTTCTAGTGCAAAGACTGGATCATCTCTCAGTGCATCATCTGCATCCTCTTCCTCAAGAGGGGCAGACAAGTCTTCTGGTAATTCTCTAAATAATAATTCTCGAACAGTCCAACTTTCATCTTCTGCCTGCTGCATTAATTCACGCATTTCTTGCATCCAATTGGCATCTACTCGGAACCATTCAGTACCAATACGAATAAATTCACGTTTCTCATCCACGAGCTTTTTAAATTGCTCAGCCGAAATCGTTTGTCCGTTCATAGAAAATTGCCATTTAAACGTTAAAATATCATCTAAACCTGCTACCTTCCTTGTAGAGACATTGCTAGTTGTGACGCGTACTCGAATTTTAGATTGTTTTAAATCCTTTAGCCATGCTGGGAGTACAACATCGAAACCAAGAGCCTGTAATCTAGCGAGATCCTCACGTAGGAATGAGCGAACTTCTAAATCTTCCAGTGTCACACGAATAAAGATATCACTATTGATCGTATCAGTGGATAGAAGTTCTACAATTTGTTGTTGTTGCTGCGCAATTTCAGTTGCAAACATTCGCCATTTTGCAGGTAGTGCCTCTTCTATAGGTAAAGATTGTTTACGAATAGCAGGTGTCCAATAGTTTTTGGTTGTAGCGGTGCTTAGGACCGTTTCTAATAACCATACATCTGTCTCTTCCTCGGGCTCACTTAACCGTAAAGAAACGGAAACGGCTCCAGCCTGACGAGCTTGATCTAATGGCCAGCCACCTCGTAGGAAAAAAGGTAGTAACTTTGGTAAATCAGCTAGTATTAGACCAACCTGAGAAAGCTTCTGCTGTACAGCTGTTTCCAATAATGCTGAATCTATATGATCAATAGGGAAACTTAATGATAAAAAATCATCTGCAATCACAGCATGTGACCAAAGGGACGGCTCTTGCCAGTATTCCTGTAATGCGAATACCTTTTTCAGCCATTCCATACTTTCTTCATTTGCACCAATCCAATTGATGAAAGGGTGCTGGAAGCTTGTTGAAAAAATATCTAGTAACTCAGCTGTAGAAACCTCAATTGTATAATCAGTCCGATTTGTTAATAATCCATAAACATTTGCCTCATAAGTAAAGAATAGCGAAGAAATTAGTGTATCAACATCAATTGTTGCACCATTTGCAGTAAAACCCTGCAACGTAAAATATCCTTCCCGAGCTACTTCAATACGGAGCTGTTGTGTTTTGGAAAAAGGGGAAGGAGCATTTATTGTCATCATACTAAGTTTCCTTTCTCAATTTCTTCTTGTAACGCACGTAGTCGTTTATATTCTGCACGAATGGTTTGCATATATGTTTCAAAATAAGCTGCTTTGCCAGCTCGCTTTGCAGCACTCCGCATACTTTTCCAAATACGCACAGCCTGTTTATAATTTAAGCGTGATTTTTGAGCAATTTCAGCCATTGCATAGACATGATATAAAGGTAAAACAGTTGCAGGTTCAATCTGCAATACATCCTTTAATCCACACATTTCTAAATAGGATAGAGAGGATGGGTTTAATTGATGTAGGGCTGCCCATTCTCGATAGCGACCTTTTTTAATTAAAAAACTTGAGAACGGCTGTAGTCCATACACACCAAAGGCACTGTATAGTATTGCTTCCTCTTCCTCCGTAAGCTGGATCTCATCAAATAGAAGTTGGAATTGCCTTACGTATTGGGCACGTTGAACGACCGGAACGACCTCCTGTAGAAATAATTCAGTCAAAGGTAAAATTGCTCGTAAAATGACTGCTAATGAATAGGACTCTCCTGCACGTTGAGCAAAAGTAGCCAGTTCAAACAAGTCCTGCATTTGTGGTAAATCAATTTGTGCCAAACTTTCAAGCAGCAAATTCTCTTTCTGTAATAGCACATAAAATAATAATTTTAGCGATTGTAGAGAAATTTCTGCTGAAGGGTGATCAAGATTATTTATATATGCCAATTCCTTTTCGCGTCGAGGCTTCTCATAAAAAAGCACTGCCCATAGCAGCATGTATAGACGAAGTCGGTTGGCGAAAAGCCCTTGTCGTTCTAATAAAAATTCTCTTACTAGCTCTTGGATGGCGTCATAAAATGGGTCAGTCGCAAACAGACGTGACCGATTAGAAAGCTCTGTGAGAATGCTCTCAAAAGATTGAGTGCTTTGATCGATAAAATATTTCATATAAGATGAATCTAAAGAATGACCAGGTGTTTCATTTAAATGCCGCCATATCGAATTTAAAATGGCTAGTTCCATATAGAGCTTATAAAGGGGTTGCCATTCACGCTCAAAGGGCATATGCCGACGAAGACGCTCTAAAGCATCGGTTCTTACAGCGGAAAGCCCATAGCCCTCTAGTATACGCCCAGACGGTAATAATCGTTTCATCACCTCATCCACCATCATCGACCAGCTTTGCGGGCTGCGTTCATCTGCTAAAGATTTTAACTGAACTGATTTTTGAGCACGCCAAGCACTCGACCAATTTTGAACAGAATCAAAATATTGGTAGAGAGCGAGTAAAGCACCTACTTGATGTCGGCACCATTTTGCTTGGGGACAGCTACAGTGTAGCTCTTCCTTGGAAAAATCAATTTCAACAGAAGCGGGTCTGACATCTTGAACACTTGCATATAATATAGAACTTGCTCCATTAAATCGTTCAAAAACAATGGATTTATTCCTTACTGAAAAGACAGCACGGCGCACTAGTTCCTCATCTTCTGTGGAGGAAGGATGTAACCCTTGTTCAGCTTCTTTTAATTTAGTCAGCACAAATGCTTGATGTTCCTTAGCTAATTGCGATATAGATAATGCCATAACCTCACTCCTTTCATCATGTATGGCTATAGTTAACATAGTTAATTGTAAAAAAGGAAAAAAAGACTGTCCTTCCATTATACGATTAAAATGCAGTAATGATAAGCTGAATGATCAGAAAGAAAAAAATGAGTTAAAGATAGTTAACAAGGCTTTTGATTTGTGTTAAAATCTGAATAATCAGATAATTAGGGAGGGATGAAGGATGATGCAAGTTCAATACATGAAGCCGTTTTACACAAAAGTTACTGGAGATAAATTACGTCTCGTATTTGCTTATCAATATTTCTCTATTTTAAAAGAGAATGAGATTTTCCATTTCATTCCCATAGAAGGTAAAGAGATGATCATCAACATGAAGACACAGCAGATTGAAAATTTATCTGAGGTATTTGTTTTCCAAAAAGGAAATCGCTTTATTCGATTACCACTTTATCAATTATTGCTTATTACCAATGTACATGAGCATTTAGCACCAATACTTGAAAGCGCTACACCAAAGCAACAAATTCCGATGGTTTCTACTGTGACAGTTGGCGAAATCGATCAGCTTATCGCAGAGCTAGAGGACAGAAATTGGGATCATTTAATTGATCAAGCATTACTAGAGAATGATAAAGCACTCTTTTTCGAATTGCTACAGCAAAAGAACCATCAACATGGGGGTTTCAAAATTGAATAGAAGGCATGTCCAGTAAGCACCTACTTTTCATAAATGACAAGCAGGTGCTTTTATGATGTGGTTGATCAACTATAATATGTTAATAACTCATAAAAAATTAGAAACCATTTCCAAAAAGGTCAATAGATGAGATGATAGACCGATATATAGGTTAAGAAGGTGGTGAAATCATGCTTGGTAAGTGGTCAGCAACGGGGATGGCAATCCTGAATAATATGAATCATCATTATGGGGCGATGAGTAAAGCTATGCTGCGAATTTCTTCGGGTTATCGCATTAATAGTGCGGCTGACGATCCAGCTGGACTGGCGATTTCTGAAAAAATGCGTGCACAAATTCGTGGCTTGAATATGGCAGCTAAAAATATACAGGATGGTATTTCTCTTGTGCAGACGGCAGAGGGGGCACTGAATGAAACACATGCCATGATTCAGCGTATGCGTGAGTTAGCAGTGGAAGCAGCCAATGATACATTAACGGATGATGATCGTAAAAAATTAGATTTGGAATTTCAGGAATTAAAAAAGGAAATCCAGCGCACATCGACCGATACAGAATTTAATACGAAGACATTACTTAATGGGGATTATGAAACAAATGGCATCAAGATTCAAGCAGGCGCCAATGCAGGACAGAGTATAGAATTATTTATCAATGGGATGGGGTCCGAGGAACTTGGGGTGAAGGATGCTTCTATTGCTACTCGTGAGGATGCGGAAAAAGCTATGTCTTCAATGGATGAAGCCTTAAAACGTGTTTCCAATGAGCGCTCACGTCTTGGTGCCTATCAGAACCGCTTGGAACATGCCTATAATGCTAATGTGAACACGGCAGAGAATTTACAAGCAGCAGAGTCTCGTATTCGAGATGCAGATATCGCAAAAGAGATGATGAATATGGTGAAGGCGCAAATTTTAATGCAAGCAGGTCAATATGTTTTAGCCATGCATATGCAACAGGCCCAGTCCATTTTAAAATTATTAGAAGTAGGAAAAAAATGATGAATTTCAATTAACATTGAAATTCATCATTTTTTAATGTTTATTTTGACAAAGCATCAATTGCTAATTTAGCAGTTGCAGTTGCTTCATCTTGTAATGGGATGACAGCCTGGCGCATTTTTTCTTGAACCGTTGTATAGGATTCGAGGATTGCCACAGCTTGTTCAAACAATGTCACACCATTCCAATCATCAACCTCAACATGGCCGATGACGGGCTGATCAACGATATCAGCAAACGCATCAATTTTCGGATCATAGGAAATCGCAATAAATGGTGTTGCATAGATTGCCGAGAAAATTAAGGAGTGTAGTCGCATACCTATTAATAGTTGCGATTGACCAATCACTGCGATTTTTTCCTCAATGGATAAATCAGCAGGAGCAATTAAGCTCTTTTCCTTCATAAGTGCTGCTATTTCCTGTGAAGTGATAAAATCATGCTCACCATGCATAGGGAGGAAGACGATTTGCTCACCCTGACGTACTAATTCATCTAGGCTGTGTGCAATTTTCTCTTTGTAGGCAACAGCGGAAGGCCAATCTCGAACGCTTACAGAGATATAGCTATCGGCTGATAAAGAAACACTTTCTAGCCAATCACAATGAAAGTCATTACCGTTTAATCCCATCACAGGATCTGGTACGATCTTTGTTTCTTTTCGTACACCGATCTCTGTTAAAAGAGCTAGAGAGGCTCTATCTCTAACCGTTATTTGCTCAACCTTATTAAAAACTGTACGAACAATGAATTTACTAAGCGGATGATTAATCGGACCCATACCTTGGGCGTAAACAAATACTGGCTTCTTTAACCATTTTGCGATTTGAATAACGCCCGCATAGTAAGGAATAGTTTTCATGCCTGTTTGATCCTGCATAAGACTACCGCCACCACTAATCAGTCCATCCGCTGTTTTAAGTAATTGGCGAATTTCTTTCATTTTCCAACGATTAATGGCTTTGACACCATATGTTTGCTCAGTAGCTGCTGGATTATTCGATAATACCGTGATCTCTATATCACTTTGCCACTTTTTTAATGATTGGATAATGGACAGTAGAATGGCATCATCTCCGACATTATCAAATCCATAATAGCCAGATAAAACAACGTGCATTATGACCACCTCGCGATTGCCTTAGAAACCCAACGATAACCGATTTTGAAGATTAGGATAAACACTAGTCCTACTACAAGACCTAGAGATACGCTGTATAGTGTACGTAACACAGAAACAGCCACTGGGATGTGTAGGTGAGTAAATGTATTCATGATGGATAGGAAACCGATAACACCTGGTACAAGAAGAATACTACCCCATTTACGATTAATACCCATTACATATAACGCTAAAATGAAGAATGGGAAACCAATTAAAAATTCCTTCGTTCTTGGTCGAACATACAATGTATTTTCTAGCCATTGTCTAAAGGCTAGTTCCATATCACTTACAGAACCAGAGTTTCCTGTTCGGCTAATGTAAAATAATCCGACACCAGCCAATACAATGAGTAGTAGCACATGCCAATATTTTAATTCTTTATTTAACAATGTTACCGTATTGGATAAAGAGTTCTTAATGTTTTGATCAGCTAGTCGGTTCATCTCAATTACTGTAAATAATAAGACACCCATAATTGGAATAAGATAAACAAGCTTAACCCCTTTAAATACAGCAAAGCCTGTTATAAAAGCATTACCATTCAATAAGCCAATGACAATAACGATCCCAATAACGCTAATTGCTACTGCCTTTAAATATTGGACAATTATGTTAGATAGCTTTGTAGAACCTTGTGCTGATTTGATGACTGCATAGGTTGGTGCAAGGACAGCAATAATGAGTGCAAATGCTTGTAAGAATAGAGTACTTTTCAGAATAAAGTACGCAATCGCTAATACAGCCATAAAGCCAGCTGCCGCGATACGAAGAGGCATCCATTTTACTAATTCTGAAATGATAAAGGTAAATAAAATACCTGCTACTAATACGGCTGCTTTGACCCAAGCTGGCACTGCAACTTTATCAAATAGCTTTGGTTCACCTGCTTTGAAATGATCTGGCATTGTGTCATGCACACCATTTAAGTAATCAATCGTTTCTTCAACATTTTCTTTGGCATTTCCTGTTGTTTTAATATGATAGAAGATAGAGCGAATATTACGCTCTTTGACAGCTCGTGTTGTACGATCAATACTTGCATTTAGCTTTAATTTAGTCTCTCTGTTCACATTGATGCTATGCAAACGAATCATATTGTAATCCGTCATTTGAGCGATTTTACTTTCGCCTTTAAGTGGGTTACTTTCAATTGTGTAGAAGTAATAGCCAGCATCATTTAATTTTTCAACTAATTGATTGCCGTTTTCTTGTCCAAATCCAATGGCTTCATCACCTTGGCCAAGTAAGCGGCCTGCTGAAGCCTCTTTTAAAGCGACTAATTGATTAACCAACTTTTCATTAGCTACTTCATTATCTGCATTTTCTACCTTAAAGATATGCGCCAGTCCATGCTTACTAATCATGTCAATCGCAGGCTGATCGTAGCCAATTGGTGTTTTTAAATCAAAATTGTGGTTAGAAGCAGGAAGGAAATAAAAAGCTTCTTCACCTATTTGTACTTCCTCTGGTGTAACGCTCTCCATGATCAGCTTTTGGTAGCTTTCATTTTCAGGTACTCGAATATAATAGCCGCTATTTGAGATATCAACAGCATCTTTATAGGGTGTAAACAATAATTGTGCTGCTAACTCACTTTCCTTATAAACGGTAATTAAGTTTTGTTTGTCCATTTCCTTTAATGTTAAGGGCTCTAGACTCACAGTATTCAGCCCAGCATCCTTTAAGGAGGAAAGGATTTCATCCATTGTTAGATCGCTATTTTTTTCTGCGGTTTGTATTTCATCATAGGGAATAACAATCTCATAAGCATCATTCGATTGCTCTGCATTCCACCTCATCATGATACCTGTAGAGGAAACGACGAGTAAAAGAACAATGATCCCCCAAAGCCATTTCTGTTTTGACATAAGTGTCCTACCTCTCTTATTTATGAAAATCTTTTTCCGATAACAGGGATTTTCTTTAAATCTTGTTTATGAATAGCTTTCATTAGCCATAGTAGAAGGAAGTAAAGAGCCCCTCCAACTACGATTGCGACAGTTAGATAGCCCATAGCTAACATTCTTGACCAATGTGTAAAGTCAAGCCAAAGTGTTGGTAATCCAACTGCTGCTCCCATTACAATTGAAGACACAATCATTTTCACCGTATCTTTTCCAAGGACAGTAAAGCGAATCGTACGATAAATAAAGACAGAATTCACAATAAATAACACAAAATACACTAGCAAAGTTGCATAGGCAGCACCATCTAAACCGAATGCCTGAATAAGGAAGATGTTGGAAAACACCTTAAGGACAACACCACTCAAAATAATGAGGGCTCCTGTTTTGGCAGCATTCATACCCTGAAGAATACCTGTTCCAAGTAAAGTCAGAGATGTAAAGACAGAGCTAAGGTTGATGATGGCTAACATTAAGCTTCCCTCTAAGTCTTTAAAAAGAGCTAGATTTAAAGGCAAGGTTAAGGCTAGTAGCCCAATCGCAGCTGGCCATGAAATAAGGTGTGTCATACGATGAGTTTGCTCAATAATAGTGCGTGTTTCATCCAATTTACGCTCAGCTAGCTTCGTTGTAATCAAAGGCACAAGCGGCAAGATAATCGAAGAAGCAAAAACAGTCGTGATTTGAACTAATGTTAGTCCTCGACCATAAATACCATAAAGGTAGCTAATTTCACTCGCATCTGCACCAGCACTTCTTAAGCCATATGTAACCGTAAAGGAATCAACAAAGTTAAAGAGTGCCATTGTGACAGAACCAATCGCAATTGGAATAGAAATTTTTAAAATGGTTTTACTGTATTTAGAGAAATCCTTACCAGAATATTTCTCCTTACTCGTCACTTTTACCGAAGAACGGAAATATTTAAAGAGTAAATAGAAAAGTGACCCTAGGGCTCCTAATACAGAGCCTGCCATAATTCCACCAGCTACGATGTCATTTGAATAATCCATTGCTACTAGGAAATAAGCAACGATTAAAATTAACGCAACACGTACTAACTGCTCAATCACTTGTGAGATGGCAGTAGGTCGCATATCCCCAAAGCCTTGGAAAAATCCGCGATAGACAGCCATATAAGGAGCTACCAGTAATGTAAGGGCAACAATAATTAAGGCGATCTCTGTTGATGGCCCACCAAGTGCATTTGCTATCTGCTCTGAAAAGCCGTAAATGATTGTAAAACTAATGACGCCAAAGGATAATGCAAGGATTCTTGCAGTCACATAAATTTTCTTAATTTTGGCAGTATCCTGACTCGTCTTGGCTTCCGCAATCAGCTTAGAAATAGCGATAGGGATACCTGCAACGGATAAATAAAGGGCTACCATATAAACAGGATAGACAAGACTAAAAATACCGAGTACTTCATCACCAGCAATATTTTGAAGTGGTATACGGAAGATACTACCGATTACTTTAGAAAGTAAGGTTGCTATCGTTAGGATGAGTGTGCTTTTAACAAATGTTGACTGACTCATTTTGTTTTGCCCTGACCTTTAAGCTTTAATGCAAACACCTTTAAAGCAAAGCGTGGGAGTACAAGCATTCTGCCAAATCGACTTGGCTGGCGTAACAGTCGATAGAGCCATTCAAGATTTAACTTTTGCCAAAGTACTGGAGCACGTTTTACAGTGCCAGCGATGACATCGAAGGAGCCACCTACACCGATAAATACACCCTTTGAAAATTTCTCGAGGTTTTCCGTTATCCATTTTTCCTGTCTTGGTACACCTAATGCCACAAATACGAGATCCGGCTGTAAAGTTGCAATTTCTTTTGCAAAATCATTATTATTCCAGTCGAAGTAGCCATCATGATAGCCAACGACATCAACGTTTGGATAGTTCTTATGAATATTGGCAACCGTCTTTTCAATGGTTTCCTTTTGAGCACCTAATAAATAGATTTTAAAACGCTTTTGATGACCAACTTCCAACAGACGTACCATCGTATCATAGCCAGTTACACGCTCTGGAAGTGAATCACCAAGGATTTGTGCAGCCTTAACGACACCAATGCCGTCCGCACAAATGTAAGTTGCCTGCTTTAAGTAATTCATGACAGTTGGATTTTCATTTGCCTGCATGACAACTTCAGGATTGGCTGTCACAACGAAAGTTTTTTCTTGCTGTTCAATACGATTAACGAGTAAATCAACAAACCCTTGCTGACCAATATGTAAAAAGGGTATGCCCATAATCGTTACATGCCTCATATAGTGTTCAAACCTTTCTGTAATTCCATTTTCACTGCAATCTATCATACCATAAAAGCAATATTGACAGGAAATTTTCGATAATGGGTTTAACGGGGACTAACTAGGGTATAGCGCTAATAACTGAACGAATGTTAAAAGAAATAGCACACGCCTATTAAGCTTTTTAGGACACTATTTTGACGTAGATAACTACTAAATTTTAGGAGGATAGTTTGAAAATTATATCCTAAAATTTCGAGTTTCTTCTATTATATAGCGCTTTCATCTAGGTGATAAAAAATGACTAACAAAAAGAGTGCGAATCATCATCGCACTCTTCTTTTGCGCATCCTATTAAAATCATTTTTTTACAATATAATCGCCATGTACCCAGCCTGTTTTTCCGTTGAAAAGCACCTGATACCAGGCACCATTTTTTATAAACTCACCTTTATCGTCTACAACACCGATAATAAAGCCATTCGGTTTAACAGTACCTAAAATAGCACTTGTAGTAGATGGTTCGCTTCGAACATTGAGTGTAATGTTCATATTGACAATTTGTAAGCCATTTTCAAGACTCACATAATCATCAAGCACCCAGCCCTCTTGTCCATTGACACTTACTTTCAACCAACCACCATTTTCACCAAGAACTTTAAAGGAGGTATCCTTTGGCAAATTCGTAATAATCGAAGCATTATCTGCTGTATTCGGATACGTTCTCATATTGAGATTAATCGTCGTTTTACCTGCTGCCCCCGCTAACCCTAAATCCAATGCGTATTGCTTCGATGGACTCGGTAATGAAGGAGCGGAAGATTGACTTTGATATGCAGGCACATCAAACACTAGGTTAGTTGTCGTATGAGCACCAATTAATTCATAAATATCATAGATCTTCTTCGCTTGAATGACAGCCCACATCACATGTGTTGCATACTGGTGGACTGTCGGATTATCAGGATTCCAACGCATTTTATAAAGCGTATCCTGACCCTTGCTAATATACTGATCCTTTACAAATTGGGCACCTCCGATAATAGCATCCTGAACAGTAAACCATCCATTTGTATAAGCACGCTCCGCACCATACTTATTAGCATCAGCATCAATAGCGCCAATACCGTAAGCATTGTAGGTTGTCTTAATAGCAGTTAATTTATCGCGATTTTCTGGTGTCGCCATCATCGGTTTGCCATTTGTATCTAAGCCAACCTCGATCCCTTTAATAAGTGCAGAAGCCCCATTGGCTGTTTCATGCAAGGCATGGGAGACTAAATAAATAGCATTGATCTTATTGTCTACACCAGCCTGGATAAAGGCATCCGCTGTACCTGCTAAGCTACCTTTATTCGCAAGTACTTTATCGTTCAGCTCTTTTGCACTCAGGTTATTAACGACAGTAGATAATTTTAGGAATTGATAATAAGATGGGCTATCCTGCATAAAGCTTTTTGGGTGTACATAGTATGACACTAGTGCCTCACTAGCCGTGAAAATGCCAGCACCATCGACCTTTGGATTATTCATTGTTTGTTTACTCACTACAGAAGAGTAATCATGTGAGTAATTCGTCGTCATGTATTGCTTACCACCTGCCCCAGGCGCCTCTAGATGGATTAAACGATAGAGCACGGTAGCTGCCTCAGCACGAGTTGTTTGAGCAAGAGGTGCAAATTGATTATTTGGCTTCCCAACAAGTAGTCCTGTTGTGACGACAGCTTGTACATCTGCATAGGCCCATTTGGCAATGCGCGCATTATCACTAAAAGCAATAGGGGAGGAAGAAGTATTGATGTTTTGATAAGTAAGAGCTCTTTTTAACATAGCCGCCATTTCCTGACGATTAATGTGATTATTCGGATGGAATTTGCCTTGCTCATCACCTTTAATTAGCCCGTGATAGCTTGCTTGCTCGACTACTCCGTAATACCAGTCACCTTTTTTAACATCTGTAAAGGTTGCCTGACTAGAAGCCGCTGGCAAGTTCAGTGTTCTAACAAGAAAGGCTGCAAATTCAGCACGAGTGACAGCATCATTCGGACGATAATTGCCGAATTCATCACCCTTCATTAAATCGTGGGTAATAAGATAGTTCATTTCATGGTAGGCCCAGTGCTTTGAAATATCTTCTGCAGAAGCGGAAGTTGGCGCAAGATATAACATGCCTGCCAGCACGGCCCCATAAAGAGGAAATTTACGTTTCATTTTTTAAGCTCCCTTCAATAGCTGATATGTTCTATCAAACTATCAAAAGTGTAGCATAAAAAGTGGCAATCTATTATTACAACATGGGGACATTATTTACTTAATAAAGAAGAAACTCATAAAGTTGGTGGGGAAGAGGCAGAATTCGCTAAGAAACGCCTTCTATATTTCTGTTTCTTTACAATTATAACTAAAATATTACGGGAGTCTTTAATTTTTGACAATTTAGTAACCATTCCAGAAAATGCTTGGTTATTATTGAGAGTAAGGTATAATAGGTAACGGAACTATATGTTACCAATCCAAATGAGGATATAATTAGTTGTAAGTTTACTGGGTTCTACTAAATACCATAGTAGGTATGGTAAAAAAATCTTATATAACTAAATTTATATCCCAATGCTTGAATTTAGGAAAAGATAGTGTTATATTATTGTAGAAAGTGAATAAACTTACTAGAATGGTATTCTACTACGCTTTTTCTAGTAAATTTACTAACAAATTTGCTTTAGTTTTGTATTATTCAAGAAAGCTATAATACATACATTTAGGTAACTAGGCGGTACTATAGTTTTCGTTGGATTAATATCAATTTAAGGAATTTTAGGGAGGAATACATTAATGGCAAAGCAAAACAAAGGCCGTAAGTTCTTCGCGGCATCAGCAACAGCTGCATTAGTTGCATCGGCAATCGTACCTGTAGCATCTGCTGCGCAAGTAAACGACTATAACAAAATCTCTGGATACGCTAAAGAAGCAGTTCAATCTTTAGTTGACGCTGGTGTAATCCAAGGTGATACTAACGGGAACTTCAACCCACTTAACACAGTTACTCGTGCACAAGCTGCAGAAATCTTCACGAAAGCTCTAGAATTAGAAGCTGATGGAGATGTAAACTTCAAGGACGTTAAAAAAGGCGCTTGGTACTACAACTCAATCGCTGCTGTTGTAGCAAACGGAATCTTTGAAGGTGTTAGTGCAACTGAATTCGCACCAAACAAATCTTTAACTCGTTCTGAAGCAGCTAAAGTTCTTGTAGATGCTTTTGGTTTAGAAGGTAGCGAAAGCCTAAGCCAATTCGCTGATGCTTCTCAAGTTAAACCTTGGGCTAAATCTGCTCTAGAAACTGCTGTAGCAAACGGAATCTTCACTGGTTCTGAAGAAAACGGCAAATTAAACCTAAAACCAAACGCAGCAATCACTCGTCAAGACTTCGCAGTAGTATTCGCTCGTACGCTTGACCTAGTTGACGCTGAAACTCCAGTTGACGCTTCAATCAAAGCTATCAACAACACAACTGTTGAAGTAACATTCGACGAAGAAATCGGTGTTGATAACGTAAACGCAAGCAACTTCAAAATTGATGGTTTAGAAGTTAAAAATGCTTCTGTTAAACAAACTAACAAAAAAGTTGTTGTTTTAACTACAGCTGCTCAAACTGCTGATAAAGAATACGCTCTTTCTTATAAAGACGAAGAAATCGGTAAATTCAAAGGTGTTGCTGCTGTAATTCCAACAGCTGTTAAACTTACAACTTCATCTGTACAAGGTGTAATTGGTAACGAAGTAACACTTAAAGCACAAGTTACTGTAGCTGAAGGTCAATCTAAAGCTGGTATTCCTGTAACTTTCAACATCGTTAATGACAAAACTACTAATGATAAAGTAGAAGTAGAAGCATTAACTGATGAAAATGGTGTAGCTACTTACTCTTACACTCGTTACTACTCTTCAGTTGATTCTGTAACTGCTTATGCAACAAGCAAATCTTCTGTATACTCAAGTGCAAAAGTTTACTGGGCTAACACTCTTCAATTAACTGTTAAAGACATTACTGAGGCTACAACTTTAGTAAATGGCGCTAAAAAAGTATACGAAATTAACTCTAAAGACAACGCTAATGGTTATGTATTCGTAGCATTCGAAGAAAACCTTGATGTTGCTCCTAACAAAGCTGTAACAGGTGCTAAAGTTGAAGGTCTAAACACTTATGTTTTAGATTCAGCTGGTAAATTAACTGCTACTACAAATGTAAATGGATACCCATATGCATACACTACAGGTGGTAAAGCTGTAACTGCAGTGAAATTAGATGGCAATGGTAAAGCAAACTTAGTTGTAACTGGTAGCAATGCTGCAGTAACTCCTATCGTATACGCTAAAGGTTTTGTAGATGCTACTAAAACTTTAGTAGGTGTAGATGCTGATTACTCTGCAACAGCATTACAAACTAAAGCTTCAACAGTTAAATTCGAACTTAAACATGAGTTAGGCTTAACAATTAAAGCTGAAGGCGTTCAAAATTCTGCAACTTACTTAAATGATACTGAAACTGGTGGTCGTGACTACACAGTAACTTACACTGATAAAGATGGTAAAGTTGCTGCACCAGGTACAAAAGTTAAAGTTGCTATCGATACAAAAGGTATCAACGGTACATTACACGTATTAGATGCTGACAATAAAGAGCTTACTTATACTACTTCTGCAACAACTCCAGGTACTCGTTACTATGAAGTAACTGTAGAAAAAGAAGGCAAAGCTTCATTCACTGTATCAAGCACAAACGTAAATGATTATGTAACTCCAGTTGCATTCATCGACAACGGTAAATCTACAGCAGTTGGTGCATTAGACGCTGACGATTTACAAGCTCAAGGTGAAATTACTTACTTCGTAGCTGACGTAACATATTCTGCTAAATTATCTGCTGTAGATGCTAATGGTAAAACAGTTAAAGCTGTAGTAGCTAATGGTGTTGAGTATGCTGACTTTGTTTACGCTTTAGTTGACCAAAATGGTAAACCACGTCGTTCTAAAGACGGTAATGCTACAACTGTATCATTTGAAGTTAAAGCTGGTACTGGTACTGTAACTGTTGATGGCAATACTGTAATTCAACCAGGTGGTACTAAAACAGTTAACGCTACTATTCCTACAAATGGAACAAAAGCTAGCGTGCGTGTAGTAGCTCAAAACCCATCTTCAGTAACTGTTAGCGCTACTGGTTCTCGTGCAGGTGTTGTACTTCCATCTACAAACCCAGCATCAGTAACTGTTGACTTCTCTCAATACGGTACTGCTGAAGTAACTGGCGTTGCAACTAATGTAAATACATCACTTGATGTTCTTACTATCAACAACGTAGTATACAGCTATGCAGATGCTACTTATAAATACAATGGTAACAAAATTGATGTAACTACTTTTGAAAATTACATTAAAACAAATGTATCTACAGTTTCTATTACAAAAGACGCTGATGGCAAGTTTACATTTAACGTAATTGATACTTCTACAGGAGTAAATGGTATTATCAATCAACTTAATAATGCTGCAACAGATGCTGCTAAAAAAGCTGTCTTAAAAGCATATTATACTGAGTTAACAGATCTACAGATTGATGCACTTTTAGTACCTGTAAAAGCTTCAGCAGTTGCTGGTATTTTAAACCCTACAAATCTTCAAGCTGCGTATGATAGTCTATTTGTTACTGTTAAATCAGCAGTAGCGTTTGATACTAACAATGACGGCAATGTAGATCAACTTAAAATTACATTTAACGAAAATGTTGTAGCTGCAGAAAAAACTGCTATTGAAACTGCCATTGCTCAGTTAACACTTGATAATGGTACATTAGTTGTTCCTTCTACTCAAGCTGTGGCTGGTGATGATACATTAATCTTCAACGTTACAGGTGCTACTGGTTTATCAGTAGGTAAACTTAAAGTTACTGCATCTACTACAGCTAACATCAATAATGAATGGTTAGTAGGAAAAACTATTAATGTTGCGCCAGCTACTTATGTAATCCCTGTTGCTGGTGGTGTTACTGGTACTAATGTTCAAACAGTTGGTGCTGATGCTAAATTTGAAGAATTCACAGTAACTCCAGCAGTTCCAACAGCAAACGGAACAGCTACATTAGGTTTCGTAGCTTCAGATGTAAATAATGGTGCACCTATTAACATTCCTGTTGCAGTAGCAACTAGTCAAACAGCTGCAGCAGTAGGTACAGCTTTAAAAGCTGAAATCGATAAAGCTAATTACAATGCTATTACTGATAAATACACTGTAACTGTGAATGCAACAACTGGTGTACTAACATTTAAATCAAAAACAGCTGGTGCATACACAACAGCACCTACAGCTACTCTTACAGGTGATGCTACAGGTGTTACTGCATCTGTAACAACAGGGGCTGCTGCAACTGCAGAAGTTAACACTATTACATTTGCTAATGCAGTTACAACTGCTGGTAAAGTAACTGTTAAAGTTGGCAATGTATCAGTTGATACTTTAGTTGCTGCTGCTGATACTCCTACAGTAGTTGCTGGTAAAGTTTATGATCAGTTAAAAGTTTCAGCAATTGCAACAACTCACACAATTACAATCAATGGTGCAGATGTTGTGTTAACAAACAAAACTACTGGTAATGTTACTACTACTATCACAGTAACTCCTTAATTTAAGGTTTATGTAACTAGTTTACTAGTAGAGATAAATATCTAAGTAAAAAGGCAACCACTTATGTGGTTGCCTTTTTTAATAGTTATACAATTTTGAGGTACTTACTATTTATGGAGTTTATACAAATAGATAAATAAAAGGTGTGCATACATCAGAAATTTCAAAAAATATTTCTGCAAAATTAAAGAGTTTTATGTTTAAAGAAGTAGAGAAATATAGATAGTATTTTGTAATTTTTAGTCTAATTTCTTGTAATAAAATAAATTAATATAAATTAAAAATAAATATTCTATTATTATATACAAGAGTGAAAATATTATTGCTTGAAGCAGCAACCTTTAATAAATCATAAGTAATTACTTTAATAATATATAAGAATTATTAAATATTAAATTTATTCTACATGTATGATATTACGAAAAAACTATAGGGAAGGGGTTTAAAATCTTGTAACCTTTTTATATGATAACAAGTCTACTTAAAAGAAGAGTTCGATGGGTATTAATAGAATGTATATAAAAAATAAGCTAATCTCCTTCCAAATTATTCACACATAGATCAATTTGAATTTGATAACAAGTCAGCTTCATTACGCTAAAACTCAATATATCGAAGTCTTTATAAAAGGATTGATTTAAGCAGTAATAAGTTTGATAGAAAATATTCATGGAATTATGGAAAACCTTTTTGTTTTATATGAAGCTTTCGAAGGAGAAAGGCTAGCACTCTAGTACCGTATTCTACTCTTTTCGATAAAAATCCCACATTTTAGGGGTTTTTCGTGTTAAGATGATAAAGACTATGTAAGAGGAAAAAGGAGATTAAGATGTTTAAGAAACTTAGGACTACATGTATTGTATCAGCAGTTGCGTTGGCTACGATTTTGCCAGGACAAGCGTCTGCATCAGCTACTAGTAACAAGGGAATTCAGATAAAAAACAATGTTTCGATTACGATTAATGGAGAAACAATCAATGTTAATGATCCGATTTTAAATAAGTCAGACTTCTTATTATTACCAATGCGTGCATTATATGAAGCGGTTGGTGCAAGTGTGGATTGGGATAAGGAAACGTTGACTGCATCGGCGATTCGCAATGGTAAGATGGTTGATTTAACGATCGATTCGAAGACGGCTTTAGTAGATGGTCAAGAGGTTACGATGGATGTTGCACCATTTATGTATAAGGACCGTACTTATATGCCATTACGTTTTGTCAGTGAAAACTTTGATGGTGTTGTTAATTGGGATGAGGCTACCCAATCAGTAGATATTACATTATCAGATGAAACAACAGCACCACCGCAGGAAGACCCATATATCTTACATATCAATAACAAGCGTATTGTCATGAAAGATCCGATTGTTTCAAAGGATGGAAGAACCTATTTACCTGCTAGCTATATTTATGATTATTTAGATGATTCATCTGGTACTTGGCAGCCTGATGGTTCCTTTGAATTGTTAATTGGTGGGATGAGCTTTATTTTCAAGGATAACAGCAATCAGGCCTTGGTTAATAATGAAGCAGTGACAATGATCGAAAAGCCATTTATACAAAAAGGCAAAATGTACATTCCTACCAAGTTTCTTGTGGATGCATTAGGCGGAAATTTACGTTATATCACAGAGAAAAAAGAAATGTATATTTATGTTTACCGTTATATGTTCACAAGCCCCTTCCTAGATAAATCATATGGCACTACGTCATCACCACAGGTTGTTCCTTCTGCTCGTTTAGAGGGGGATCGTGATTTATTTATTAGTGATAATCCAGAAACGCTAACACGTAAGCTTGTACCAATGAATAATGCGACGCTCGCACAATATGATGTCAAACCAACTGCGGCTACGAATAAGCATCGTATCTTTGGCTGGCATTACAACACATTAGGTACGGATGTCAATCTTGGGATTACCGTTCAAAATAAGTCTACGACTGAGAGCATTAAAGTGACTGACTCGAAGGGCATTAGCCAAAAAACGGGTAATAGCTGGGTAGGTCATGACCTTGGCTTGACGATTGCGGATGCTACTTTAAATAACAAGCTTCAAAAATCGGAAAGTAGTGGTATTGTCATTGCACCAGGGGAAACAAAGGTCATTGAAACATACGATTTACATTATGATTATATTATCGGCTTTTTACATGATTTAGATATTCAAGCAGTCAATGGTGGAAAGCCAGAGTATACAATCCGTACAGTACTTTCGAAAGATAATACAGATTTAACAACTATCCAATCGGACCAGGTTGCCGTGGATGAGTATGCGAAACATCCAAGAGGCGCGTGGCCAAGTGCTACAATTCTAGCAGAGCTACCGGCCTATACAGTAGATACTCCTGAGGTAGGCTATAACATTTCTAATGGGCGTACAGACCATCTACAAACGGCTGAAAATTCACTTTCTCAAATTAATGGTGCTGTAGGAAACCCAGGTCACTTCGGTATGAACTACAAAGTTTCCATTCCAGTTGTCAATCCAACAGGCTCTACAAAAACGATTAAGCTGAAACTAGCTGGTCGAGGAGGATTATACAGCGGAGCGATTAAGGTGAATGGCCAAGTGTATTTAGTGCCTTCTTTAAGAGTAGGGGCAGAGTATGTTGAATTACCAGATTTCAAGATGAAGGGTTCAAAAGATACGATTGAATTAGAACTAATGCATGCTGGTGGTGTCAATCTTCCAGTAGCGGTTTATGTAGAAACAAAATAAAAAAGTCACTGGCACGGGCCTTGTGACATGGTACGTGCCATACTTTGAATTAATTCGGAGTGAAAAATGGCAAGAAAACTAATAACGATTATTGTAGTCCTATTCATGCTTACACTAACAGTTAGCCCCATCAATGGCCAAGCTGCTGGTTTAGGCAATAAAGTCAGTGAAGTTAAAACAGAGGTTTCACCACAGGTAATCCATTCACAGCAAAACTATACGTCAGGTTCTATACGTCAGTTTGTAAATGTTTTAGATGTCAATTTAAATAATACATATACAAAACTAGAAATTGGTATGCCTAATCCTATTAATTCATTAAAGACAACATCAGCGATGGCTAAGCAAAACACCTTTGATGGGCATCGCGTTGTTGGGGCTGTTAATGCCTCTTACTTTTTAGGAAATGGTATGCCTGCGAACTTGTTAGCAGAAAATAATGAAATTGTGAACTATGGTATTTTGGGAGATACATATGATAGCCCAACACAAAAGCCAGTTGCATTTGGTTTATCGAAATCAGGGAAAGCGATAGCAGACTATTATTCTACGAATCTAACTTTCCAAGTGAATGGCAAAAGCTATCCTATTGATCTTATAAATAGTGAACGAGGAACAAATAAAAACGTTTTATATACACCTGATAAAAGATCAACAGGGACAAATACATGGGGTGTAGAACTTGTTGTGTCGGGCGCAAGTCAAGATACAAACACTTTGCATTTTGGTGACCAGTTCTCAGGCACAGTATCTCACGTAACAGCCTATGGAGCAGAAGGTAACTCGTCCGTACCAGCAGATGGCTTTGTCATCTCTGTACAAAATAAAGAATTAGCTGCTGAATTAAGTAGTATTACAGCAGGTACTAGCGTGGATGTTAGCTTATCGATCGATCAAAAATGGATGGATGCACAGTTCATTTTAGCAGCTGGACCAATGCTTGTGCGTAACGGTAAAGTGGATATTTCTATGCCAACGAATTCAGGGTTTGCTTCCACACGTAGCCCACGTACAGCAGTAGCTATCGATGCTACAGGTACAAAGGTATCTCTTGTGACAATTGATGGTCGCATAAGTGGTCATAGTAATGGTGTTAATTTATCAGATTTAGCTGCTCATTTAATTTCGGTGGGTGCTACTTCGGCTATTAACTTAGATGGAGGCGGCTCTACAGCAATGGTCGTGCGTAATCCAGGGGGGTATTTCGCCAATCTTGTAAATAGACCATCAGAGGGCAGTGAGCGTCGTGTATCAGCGATTTTACAGGTTGTGAATACAGCGCCACCAGGGAAAGTAAAATCAATTACGTTAAGTAGTGTTGGTCAGGTAATGAAAGGATCTTCGGTAGATATACAGGTTGCAAGTGCCTATGATCAATACTTGAATCCAATGACCATCAACCCAGCAAATATGAACTGGACAGTTGAAGGCAATATCGGCAAAATGGACGGTGCAACCTTCACAGCAACACAAAAGGGTGAAGGGAAAATTATTGGAGAGTATGAAGGAATGCGTACGTCTACAGCTGTGAAAGTAGTAGATCTAGCAGAAAAACCTATTGTACTAGATAGCTTTGATAATACGTCATCTTGGACAACAGAAGTGGCGAAAGCTAATGCTTCATTAGCAAGCTCTAAAGAGTATGCAAGACAGGGAACGGCTAGCTTACAATTAAACTATGATTTCACAACAGCAGGCACAGGCACAAAAGCAGCCTATATGGTTGCGAAAACACCAATTGCTATTTCAGGGCAGCCTAAAAATATCGGTCTTTGGGTATTTGGTGATGCTGGTAAGCATTGGCTAAGAGGCGTTGTGATTGATGGTACTGGAGCTAAGCATACAATTGATTTTACAAGCCAGGGTGGTTTAGACTGGAGTGGTTGGAAGTACGTAACGGCGAATATTCCGAGTGACTTACCTCAGCCATTGAAATTCGAGCGTATGTATGTTGCTCAGCCAACAGCTTCTCTTCAGAAGAAAGGTCAGCTGTATTTCGATCAGTTACAAGCAGTTTATAAAGACAATCATGAGGAATTAGTTTATACAGATGTGACAAAAGGGCATTGGGCATTTTCAGAAATCCAAAGTCTATACGATCAATCCCTTATTAAAGGATACTCAAATGGAACGTTCCAACCAGAGGCTTCCATTACACGTGCAGAGGCAGCTACGATTATTGCCAGAGCGCTGAATCTAACGACTACGAAGGATTCTAGCTTTAAAGATGTAAGTAAGAGCCATTATGCATACAGTGCCATTGCCGCAGTCGAGCAGGCTGGCATTATTAAAGGGCAAGAGGCAGGAAAGTTTAATCCAAACGGACAGCTTTCACGTGCTGAAATGTCTGCCATTTTAACAAGAGCCTATAAATTAACAGGTACAAGCAAAGTAAGCTTCTCAGATGTGAAATCAACACATTGGGCATACAGCCATATCCAAGCGCTTGTTGCAAATGATTTAACTGGAGGCTTCCCAGATAACACATTTAGACCAGATGCACAAATTACACGTGCTCAATTTGCAAGCTTCTTAAATAGATGCTTATCTTTAAAATAAAGAAGACAAATCCTCTGTAACAGCTACAGAGGATTCTTTATGTTGTCTTGAAAAACAAAATTAATTAACAGAATTTTTGTGAAAGTTAAGTGGATATCCGTTGCTTGCTTACCTGTGGGCAAGCTAAAAGCACACCAACCCACAAAATGTTAACTTTTTAGAAAGGTTTTCACTAATCATTTTATTGAGAAGTGCTGTCACTCATCACTTCTCCACATTTTTCACTACTGTTAGTATGAAAGAAAAGGAAAAGCCACTTATTCTGCATGGTTGCTTAGAGTGGAGGCAGCGTCACTCCTAGGGGATTTAGCGGCTCATCGGACGGGACGCTGGCGGAACGAAAATCAACCCATCGCTCGTTTTGCTAAATGTTTTTTTAGTGTCATCATCCTCTTGTATAACAAAAAATCCGCCTTGTCCTTTTACGGACAAGGCGGATTTAGATTAGAAAACGATATATTTCACATATTGCTTCCAAGTTAGCTCTTTAAAATGGCTCCATTGGATTTTCTCAACAGGTAATGTTCTGAAGGTATAGGCTTCGGTATTACGTTTCTCATTCGAGAGCATTGGCGTACCTTCATCAAGATAATCCATAAAAATAGCTGACTTAGCCGTTTTAAATTGCACATTGACATCAATTAGCTGAATTTTACCGTCCTGATTGATAATATAAAGCTTTTTGTTCCCTTTTTTAGCTGTGGCTAGCCATGATTTATCGACTTTATAAGAATCGAATGCCTCGTTGACAATAATAGAGGCTTTGCCAGTTGTCGAAAATGGGATGTCCTCTAATGGGGCATCCTGCTGCAATGTTACTTCATAATTAGTTGGTTGTGGTAAGGTAGCAGTTTTAGCCAGTTCATTTGCCCAAACTGTCTGATCGTCAGTAGCAATCGTTTGTTTTTCTAATACTACGCCAGATAGATCATCTTTGACATGTTTCACCTTAAAATCAACAGTTTGCCCTTCTTGAACCTTTTGCCATTCCTTTTCTGATAAATAGGCATACATTGCTTTTTCATTGGAATAAATTTCAAAAGTTAGCGCACCCGCTTCTTCCTTAATTGCTGACACAACACCATCAATAGGGCTGACAATACCCTGACGAGATTGAATTTGTGTAATTTGGGCTTCAAGTAGCCCAATTTGACGATTTGTTTCGGCAATATGTCGGTTTAACAGCGCAACTGCTGTCGAAGCAGAATTTTGTTGAGCAAGCTCTAATTTTAGCGTTACGGATAGCTTATCATTGATTTGATCCGTATTAATGGAGCTTTTTGGATTAGAAGCGTCTCCATATTCATCCTCAATTTGATCAAGTGCATCCTCTAAATCTTGTAATTCTGTTTCATAGGCTGTGCGTTCAGATTCAAGCTTCGTTAACTCCTCGTCCACCTCATCTGTTTTATAGGTAGCGAGTACATCATTCATCATCACTTCTTGGCCACGCTTTACATTCACAGCTGATAAGTTAGTTGCATCCGCAGTAATTGTGTATGTCTCAGCAGGTGCTACAATAGTTTCTTTAGTAACACGCTCTGTATTTGTGCCGACATAAGCCTTTTGAAACTCATCGATAAAGTAGGATCGTGTCACACTGCTATTATCTTTAAAGACAAAATAAGCATTTATACTGATTACTAGCAATGCTAACACGATGGTCATAGTTGTCCATGGTCTTGTTTTGATAAATGCCATCATCCTAACCCCCTAGCAATCCATTCTTTAATTGGTAGCACACTGATCAAGCCTACAAAAAGGGCCATAAATAGCTGCACAGCAATCAATTTGATTACTAACATTTTTCTACTAGCTTCTTCCTCCCATTTCGATAGGAAGAGATACTGTACAATAATGATTAAAACCGTTGTTACCGTCAACTGATTGATCGTAAATAACACGAAATCTGTTTCAATCACCTGTAAGGCAGCAGGAGCCAAGGAGAAGAAAGAAAACATGGTCGTATAGCCTACTGCATAGAAAACAGCGAAGAGGACTGCTTTTTCAATTAATAGAAAGGCCACAACATAAAGCTGGACTCTTTTTATCCAAGTATAAGGAATGTCCGTTAATAGATGTAATAGATAGGTAACACCATAATAGTGGAAGCAAAAATAGACGATTGCCCATAAAATGGCACCAAGCATCGAAAGGATACGTGCTACATAGTATTCATTTTGTAAATCCTTAGCGAATAAGGACGTTAAATTTTCTGTCCCCATTCCCCAATATTCGCGAGCAGCAAACAACAGGATGAAAAGAATGAACACCGTTAGTACTCGTTTTTTATATCCGATGACCTCGCCTTCCTCTACGATGCTAGTAAAGTAGGTAGGATTTTTTAAACTATGCCAGAACTTATAATGGTAAAACATTAAACAGCGTCCTTTCTTCCAAAATAGGATATCAAAGTTGTAGTATACACCTTGTAAAGATATTATGACATATGAAAATAGCTGTTTTTTTCCAATAAATTCATTGAAAAAACATATTCTCTTATTATATGTCGATTGGTGAAAACCTCATATAACACCATTGTATAGTATAATTGAAATAACTTCCTGTTTTTCTAGCTAGTAATTTAGAAAAATTACTTTTGATATGTCTCAATTTGTAAATATATTAGAATGGCTTGAAATCAAGCAATTTACACCGATACTAAAGTCATAAATTCTAAATGAAAATGAGTACAATCATTTTCCTATACATAAACGATGAAAGGGTGGTTCGATTGAATCGAAAATTGACAGCAGGGGTCATAACGGGTCTTTTATTGGCACCTACGGCTATAGCGAACGCACACGCACAGGACAACGAAGGACAGGAGCACATCTCAATACAATCAGAAAAGGTAGCTTATGCAAATGAGGTTGCAGCAACTATAGCAAGGGAACAACTTATTGCACAATTTGGCAAGCTATCAGAGAATTCATCAGATAATGAAATGGTTATTGCAGATGGTGATATAACGATTGTACAAAATTCAGCTGATTTTAATGCCGATGAAAAAGCTTTTATACAAGCGAAATATGACTATGTAGTTAAGCAACGACTACTGTTAAAGAAGCTTAAGGAAATTAGCGATAAGATGGGTACTATTTCATATACCAGCAAAACATTTATTAACGATGTGAAAAATGTACAAAGCCAATATGAAACATTTTTAGGAGATGAATCAACAGCGACATCCTATCAATATGTGCAAGACCAATTCAACCAAGTTGTTCTTGCTGCACTTAATAATGGGGCGAAGGATATTGCCTCAACAGTTCGTGGCACAGTGTTGCAATATGGCTATGATGAAATAGCACGCAATGTCTATTTTAAAGGCAAGGGAATGGATGTTGACAAGTTAAGTAAGCTGAAAGTGGACGTAGCAAAAGTAGAACCGGTCATTACAGAATTAGATCAGTTAGTTGAGTTATTGGAGAAATCTACGGATTATTCAGCTATTTCTCCTGGAATGAATAGTTTTACCACGAATTATAATGCGCTGACAGCAGAGCAAAAGAAAGTGGTCGAAGCTTATAATCCAAATGATGATAAAATCACACCTTTTAAGAAGTATAAGGATGCCTTGTCAGGTTTATCTGCTTTAGATAAAGTGACTTCCAGCATTGTACAGTTAAAAGGTAAGCAACCTGCAGATTTCACTTCAGCCTCAAGCTTTATTAGTGCTGTGACGGCTATTGAGAAAGCCTACAATAGTCTGGATGCAGCCTCCAAACAATTATTAAAAACGGAATATGAAAGTATTGCACAATATCTTAAAGCAGCAAATATTTCGAAAAGCATTTCAGGGTTGCGTGTATCCAAAGAAGATGTATACCGTACAACAGTCAAAGACATAAAAGCGGAATACGATCTCTTAACGGAAGGTAAAGGTTTTGTTAAAAACATAGGAGACCTAGATCTGGCGTTAGCAAATATTGCATATGCAGAGGATATTGAAGGAAAGATTAAAGCCATTAATGTTGTAGAAGAAGCTAATAAAGTAGCTGCTATTAAAGCTGCACGCGAAGCCTATAATAATCCTTCAGGCACAAATATCAATGCGTCCAATGTGAAAAAAATCGTCAATAATCTAGCAGAGCTCACAGCGTGGGAGAAAAATTTAGGTGCTGCCTTAAAGGTAGATAAGTTAATTGATAGCCTTGATCCTGCCGCCAAAACATTTGAAAGTAAAACTTTATCTGCGTGGACTGCCTTTAATAAGCTCACTGAAAATGATCAGAAGCTAGTGCAGGGAGCGACAAAGCTAATGCTGTTTCAAACATACGCAGAAGCATCGAAAACGATTAATACATTAAAGCCGACAACTGACTACGGTACACAGCTTACCAAGTTGAAAGAGACAGTGGAGAAATTAGATACGACTTTGCAAGGGCATGAAACAGCTCTTACTAATTTGAAAACACAGCTGCAAAACAAAATAGATGCTTTAGTTAAAGAGGAAGAAGCGGTACAGGCTGTTACAACGGAAATTGATCTGTTAAATAGCAATATAGCTATTGAAAAAATATTGGATGCACGAGCTCACTATAATGCGTTATCATCAACAGCTAAAAAGCGTGTAACAAATATTAAAGTGTTAACAGATTTAGAGAAATCCTATAAATCAGTCGTTAATGTTATCTCTCTCTTTGAAAAACTAGATTCTAATTCAAAAAGCTATATTTCTAAAGCAAAGTCAGCTTATACGGCTTACGCGAAGCTAGATGATAAGAATAAGACGTTTGTCCAAAATTATAAAGATTTAAAAGATCTAATTCCTGCGATTGATGTAATGGTACAAATTAGTGCATTAAGCCCTTCTAAAAAAACGTATAAAGATGATGTGGTAAAAGCACAAGAAGCGTTTAATAAATTGGGTGAATCTCTTAAGGCAAAGGTAGTAAATAGCCAGGACCTAACAAACGCACAAGGCTATATCAATACGGCCAAAGCATTTGATGACCGTATTCTAGCCTTAGCAAATGAAGGCCCTGACACATTTGTCAAAAAGGTAGCAGAACTTACATTAGAATATAAAGCAATGGATAAGAACGCGCAGAAGCTAGTGGAGCAAGCCAAAGTGTTAAGCTCCTACGAAAAGGATAATAAGGCGGTAATCAAGGTGATTCAAATGATCGATGCCTTAAACCCAACAAATAAGGATTATACAAAAAAGGTTCTTGATGCACGTAAAGCCTATAATGCACTTGATCAAGTTTCCCAAAAACGTGTAACAAACTATGCTAATCTCACAGCTGTAGAGGATGTTGCTTCCTTGATTGGTCTTATTGCGTCGTTAAAGCCAACAAGTAAAACTTTCTATCAAGATATGAAAACAGCGCGTGAGCTTTATGATGCCTTGCCAGCAGAGAAGCAGCAAGCGATCGTAAACTATGATGCACTGGTAGCAGCAGAGAATGAACAAGGATTAGCACAGAGTGTAGTCGAGCTAATTAAATTAACAGAAGTGCAAGATGCTGACTATTTAACGAAGCTGATGAATGCGCGTGTAGCATACGATAAGCTGTCATCTGACCAAAAGAAATTAGTGACGAATATTAAAGATTTAACAACACGTGAAAAAGCAGTGAAACCAATTTTAAGTGTGATGGTTCAAATTAATGAACTAGATCCAGAATCAACAAACTTTGTTAGTAAGGTAAACTCAGCACGTAAAGCGTATGATAAATTATCGAAAGATCAAAAAAAATACATCGATAATATTAATATTCTCTTAAAATTCGAGCCTGTCTCTAATGTAATGGAATTGATTAGTAAACTTAAATCTTCAAGTAACACATTCCTTCAAGATACATCACGAGCACGCTCACTTTACGATGCACTACCTGACGATATGAAGCAATATGTGACAAACTACTACTTATTGCAAGCAGCGGAGTCTAGTATTTTAGGGGCTGGTAATGTCATGCAAATGATTGATGACTTACCATCCGTTGATCCAAAGCAATATGTGAAACGTATTCAAGAAATCCGTGCTGCTTACAATGCTTTACCAAAGGATCAGCAACGGGCTGTTCAAAATTATAAAGTGCTACAAGATCAGGAAAAGCTAATAAAGCCTGTAATGAGTATTGTAGAAGATATAGACCGATTGCTAACGGCAAAAGATATGAATAGCCAATACCAAAAGATTTTAAAAGCCTATGATAAGCTCAATGCGGAACAACGTCGCTATGTTTATAACGACCAGCTATTGCTTTCGCTAGATAATGTTATAAAGGTTTATAATAATATTGCTAAATTGAATCCAAAGGATAAATATTACTTTGGCATGGTGGAAGCGGCGCGTAAAGAATATGATAGTTTGAATACGACAGATAAACAACGTATCTCCAATTATGCTCTTTTACTCGAAGCAGAGAAAAGTTTAGCTGATGTGAAGAAGGTTGTGGAGATCATAGCGGGACTGTCTCCAAGCTCTTCAACGTATATTGAAGATGTGGCGAATGCCGTTGCTGCCTATAAGGCATTGGACTCTAAAATTAAAGGACAGGTCATTAATGAGGATGTCTTAAAGCAGGCAGAAAAAGATGTGGCTGCCGTTCTCAAAGTTGTTCAAGCGATTGGAAATATTGATCCAGACAGCTCCTCATTCGAGAAAAAAGTGTTAGCTGCTCAAAAAGATTATAGTAATTTGTCAATTGAGCAACAGGGCTTAGTGTATAATTACCGCATTCTAGAAGACTATCTTAAAATGATTCAATAGTATGATAAAAAAGGAGTTTTCCCAATCAATATAACGGGAAAACTCCTTTTATAAGTAAGAAAAAATGAATCCTAATATTAATTTCCAAAAAAGTGAAACTATATCATCTGAAATTCGTATCTTATAGTATAAATGGTCGCTTTGATTGGGAGGTACCATTTGATACATTTTCATTTTGCCAACGTGAGGAGGTCGCCCTGTTGAAAAAATTATTGAGTATAATGGTACTTTCAATAGCTGCAACCGTAGGAAGTTTAACTAGTTTTAGTCAAGTAGAAGCAGCGTCTGCTAAGGCAGTAGATGTGACAAATTCATACTGGGCAAATGCCTCGATTCAACATATGCTCACAAAACAATATATGACTACATATCACGACAACACTTTTAAGCCAGAGCAAGCTATTACAAGGGCAGAGGCTGCCGCTGCCATTGCTCGCTCTCTTCAAACTAACATTGACATTGAGAACCCTGTTAAATTCAAGGATGTTCCTATAACGCATCCATATTACAAGGAAATTTGCCAGCTTGTTAAACTGGGAGTCATTCAAAAGAGTGAGGCCTTTCATCCAGAAGAGCCTTTAAAGCGTATGCAGGTGGCAAAAATGCTAGCACTAGCTTACCAAATTAAAGTAGATAGCAAAAATAATAGCCAGTTTGCGGATATTACGCGTACTCATTGGGCAAAAGATTATATCGAATCCTTAGCAGATATCGGCATTATTGGTGGGGTGGATGCTAAACATTTTGCACCTGACCAATTGGTAACACGTGCACAGTTTGCTGTTTTTGTTGAGCGAAGCATGATTTTTCAACAAAAAATTAAGGCATTGGAAGTAGCCTATGACTATCTAGCAAAGGATTATATCCCAACTGTAAACCTTTCTTCTGAGTGGTCAAAAAAGGTGATTGAATTAATAAATGTTGAAAGACAGAAGAATAAGCTAGAACCTGTTGCTTATGATTCGAAACTTACACAAATTGCCATTATTAAAGCGCAGGACATGGTAAATCGCCATTATTTTGAACACGTTTCTCCATTTTATGGGGCACCCTGGGATTTAGCGACATTATTTGATTACAATTATACAAGTTTTGGAGAGAATATTGCTAGAAATATTAAAACACCTGAAATTGCTGTTAAGGCATGGATGGCTTCACCTAGCCATCGAGATAATATTTTAAAAGAGCACTATACGAACACAGGTGTTGCAATTGCACAGGATAGCAAAGGAAATTACTATTGGGTCCAAATGTTCTCTAGTCAATAAGTTGTTGTGTAACAAAGAATCGCTAATATTACAGAAATGTTACGAAAGTTCCAAATTACGATAAAAAAATCCCCTTTTTAACGCTGGAAATACCACCAAACGTTGGTATTACAGCGTTTTTTTGCTGTCTAAAACCGTTACACAATTGAAAAATAACATTCGCCTCTTTTGTGATAGTCTATGTATAGGCAAAAAAGTTTTGAGAGGGGTATAACAAAAGTATGAATAAGAAATGGTTATTACCGATTTTTGCATCATTTATGTTATTTTCAACTACTAATATTAATACTGCTGAAGCAGCGTCTAAAGCAGATTTAACTGATACAGCTTCTAAATATTTAGGTGTTCCATATAAATACGGCGGTACAACAACAAGCGGTTTTGATTGCTCTGGCTTTACTTCTAAAGTATTTTCAGACTTAGGCATTCAATTAAACCGTACGTCGGGATCTCAATATCAACAAGGTACTGCAGTTGCCAAGAGTGATCTTCAAGTTGGCGATTTAGTATTTTTCAATACAAGTGGTAGTGGTATTTCACATGTGGGGATATACATAGGTGATGGTAAAATGATCCACTCTCAAACTGGTCAAGGTGTAAGCTATTCAAATGTTAATGACCCATATTATTGGGGCGATCGTTATGTAGGTGCTAAACGTGTAGCAACATTTGATGCTCAACAACAGGCTGAAGTAAAACAAGCAGCTATTGACTTTTCCGTATATGCTTCTCGTGCAGAGGTAGCAGTACAAATTGCAAAAGCTTTAAACTTAGATACATCTGATACTACTACTAGTTTCGTAGATGTAAAACCTACATATGCTCATGCAGGTGCTATTGCAGCTGTAGCAAAATTAGGTATCTTTGAAGGCGATGCAAATGGTAAATTCAACCCGTCTTCACCAATTACGCGTGCACAAATTGCTAAAGTATTAGTGCTAGCATTTGGTCTTGAAAATAATGGTGGAAGTGTAGCTTTTAGTGATGTGCCTCAAAAGAGCTGGGCTAATGAATATGTTTCTACTCTAGCGTCAAATGGCATTACAAATGGTGACGGAGACGGTAGCTTCGGTTCTGATGAATTACTAAAAATCGAACAATTAAAAGTATTTATTGAAAGAATTCAACAATAAGTTCATAGTTAACACTTTAATTGTGTCATAGATTGCAAGAAATGATCTTTTGAATAGCGTATAATGGAAGAAGGGTTTGCAATAGCAGACTCTTCTATTTTTATGATAATTTTGTAGGAAAGGATGTGAATTGGAAAATTAAATTTTAACAGTTCTATTGTATGATGCTTTATTTAGCTAATTTTGTTAAAATGGACACGTTAAGAGAACAAGAAGGGAGGAAATAAGACATTGAACATCAAAAAAATTAGTCTTATCTTGTGCGTCTTATTCATTTCGGCTTCTATGTTTACGATACATAGTGCAAGTGTCAGTGCAGCTAACAATTCAAATATAACATTTGAAGATGTTACTAAAAATCACCCAGCCTATGAAGAAATTAATTATTTAGTAAATTTGGGGGTAATTCAAGGTTACTTTGTGAATGGTAAGAGAGTCTTTGGCCCAAATAATAGTGTTACAAGAGGACAAGCAGCTAAAATGGTTGTTGTTGCCTCTGGTAATAAACCATTAGTTGTAAATAAATCTAGCTTTTCAGATGTTACAGTCGGCACTGAAATGTCAGGTTATATAGAACGTGCTGTACAGCTAGGATTTTTCGACAAAAATATAAAAGGTCAATTCTTACCAAATAAGCCTCTAACTCGTGGAGAAATGAGTTATGTATTAACAAAGGCTTTTAATTTAGATACTAGTGAGTATGAGGGGATCGACTCACCTTTTACAGATGTAGGAATTACACATGAATATGTGAAATACATCAATACAATCTATTATAATGGCATTACCAACGGAACAGGTAATACGTATTTACCGAATAGCACTGTAACACGTTCTCAATTTTCATTATTCGTTGCACGTGCAAACAGTGAAAAATATCGATTAGAGCTTCCTGTAAAAGGTGTACAAGTTCCAGATACATCACAAGTTATTGGCTTAGTGAAGGTCACTACAGATGGGTTAAACATCCGTAAGACAAAAGATTCTACTTCAAGCACGAACATTGTAGGCAAAGTCAATACAGGCGGTAAATTATCAGTCTACGCTGTTGAAAGTAATTGGCTAAAGGTTACTTATAAAGGCGCATATGCCTACATCTATAAGCAATATGCAGAATTTGTAGATGCAGATGGTAATGCGTTAGGAACAGTCGAAAAAGAAGTAACGACAAAAAATGCTGTCAATTTATATGTGAAGCCTACATCTTCAGCAAAAGTAATTTCATCGATTAAAGCGAACGAAAAGCTTCCCGTTTACAAAACAACAGGTGGCTACTACTTAACACAAGTAAATGGTTTACCAGGTTATATTGTAGCGAATAGCACTACGGATATTGTGGAGGAAGAAAAGCCAAATCCAAATCCAAATCCAACACCACCAGCTTCTGGTGATGTGCTAGGAAGAGTAACGGTAGCTAATTTAAATGTTCGCAGTCAAAGTAACTCTACATCAGCCGTGTTATTTAAGCTGAATAAAGGAGAGTATGTCCAAGTTAATAACATCAATGGTTACTGGGCAGAAATCACCTATAATGGCCAATCAGGCTATGTTCACAAGTCTTATTTGAAACTATTAAATCAAACAGCTAAACCTTTACAAAATCGTATTATCATCCTAGACCCAGGTCATGGTGGTAAAGATCCAGGTACAGTAAAGGGCTCTGCTTCTGAAAAGAACATTACATTAAAAGTCAGCATACAAGTGAAACAATTACTAGAGAATGCTGGTGCAAAAGTTTATATGACACGTACTGGTGATACGTATCCATCCTTACAAGATCGCGTAGACTTTACACAAGCAAACTATGGTGAAATTTTTGTAAGTGTTCATGTCAACTCTGCTGCTAATACGTCAGCGTCTGGTACTGAAACATATTATGCAATATCTACAGGAGATATGTATCAGGAAGACATTGATTTAGCGACATTTGTTAATAATCAAATTGTCAACAATTTAAATATGAAAAATCGTGGTGTCAAGCAAGAGCAATACTACGTAATTCGTAATATGGTGATCCCTTCTATTCTAGTAGAACTTGGTTTCTTAACGAATGCAGAGGATAACAGTAAAATGACAAATGATCAATACGTTAAATTATTTGCAGAATCTATTTATAATGGTATTTTGCAATATTATAAAAAACAATAATTGATTAAGAGACGATTCCAAAGATGTGCTAGCCTTTGGAATCGTTTTTCTTATTCTCTATATACCCATATAAGAAAAATACAAACTAATTGATAAAATGGCCATAAAATTTTCTCTAATCATACAAATAAAAGCTAATTAGATTGCTTGCTAGCTAGCTAGTATGAAAGATAAGGAAAAGACACTTTTGCACATGGGTGATTGGAGAGGAGCCAACGCGCTAGCGTCACAGATGAGACCCTGGCGAAACGGAAATCAACCTCCTGCCTTATAAAAAGGCCTTTTTGCCAGTAACTTTATCTTTTTTCAACAACAGTAAATGGCTGTCTCATTTATTAAGAGACAGCCATTTACGTTATTTCACGGTATTGATGAATTTAATATAATCCTTACTTATATATCCAGGTTCAGTGTTTAGTTTATCTGAAACAATTTGATACCAACCATTTGAGCTTGTATCTGTAACGATGACAGGCATATTACTTTTACTAAATGTGAAAAGTGGACTTTGACTTGTTGATGCATCTGCACGAACATTTAGTCCAGCAGTTGTTGTGAGAGCGATTTTATAAGGATTATTTGCATCTTTAAAGCCTAAAGCTTTTTCTGCACGATAGTAATGTCCTGCAATTTTTGCGCCCCAGAATGGATCTGAAGCGTATTTTACATTGAAGCCGATAGCCTTAGAGCCAACAACTGCGCCATTGGTATAACGTCCACCTGGCGTAATATAATTTGGCTGTAAGAATTTTTCAACCAACTCATAAATATTGGCTTCGACACTATCAAACTTCTTGTTCAGAGGATTCGTATCATAGACATATAATCCAAATAGATTGTTTAGGTTTTGCGCGTGATCACTCATACCATAGGCACTCTCATGCTGTGCTAGAGATAAAATAAGCATAGCATTGATATGAGAATTGGCTTCCACTTCTTTTAATACAGAGCCTAAACCAAGTAGTTTACTTTTAGTTGTGGCATTTTTATAAATCGAAGCACCTGAGCTTTCAACCTCTGCTAATTTTCCCACAATATATTGATCTAGCTCATCTGCTGTATATTGAGTTGCTGCACGAGCTGGTAAGAACTGATAGTAGTTATAGGCTTCTCCCTTTGAAGAACCATCAGCATTGGTAAAGTTGATGCCATCCCAGCTAAAGTATTTCTCACCCTGCTTCATAAAGCTAGGTGCCTTGCCATACACGTAACTAGCAGAATATTTATTAGTTTTATAATCATATAAAGTATGTTTTATTTCACCGTACTCATTTGTGTAATAAGAACGGCCTTTCACTAAAGCAGAAGGAATTAAGGTAACGTCAGCCTGCTTTAAATAGCCAGTATGACCAGCTAAGCGTACTTTTACTTGTGTGGCATCACTACCTAGATACTCCATTTCTGTATTACCCGCAACTGCGATTTGATCCTTAATCGTTTCAGAATTTAGAGCAACATAATTATTCGTTACAACATAACCTGAAGTCATTTTAATAATTTTATCATTTTGAGTAATCACTAAGGAACTAGTCGTCATCGCCTTTTCAGCTGCTTCAAAGCTAGTAAAGGTTTGTTTGTCTACCAAGTTACCATTGGAAACTTCTTTGACGATATATGCAGTAGTATTACCGTTATTACCAGTATTATTGTTGTTCCCATTATTATTAGTATTACCATTATTTTCGGAGTTACCATTGTTTTCATTTTTACCAGCTTCAAGCTGATCAGCAAGAAGAATTAATCGTAGAATAAATGTCGATGCCTCACCAATTGTGGCATTGTCTCTTGGTAAAAACATGCCATTGGAGCTTCCTTTAATAAGTCCTAATTGTGCACCGATTGCAACATCCTGACGGAAATCTTTAAAAATAGTTGCATTGTCTTTGAAGGTAATAGAAGAAGTACCTTTTGGTATTTTTAAATAATCAACTGCTCTGATTAGCATCACTGCCATATGCTCTCTTGAAATACGGTCATCTGGCTTAAATGAGCCATCCGTATAGCCAGTAATAATTCCGGCAGTAGCGGCAAGCTTAATTTCATTTGCAAATAAATACGTGTCTGACACATCTGTAAACGTTATCTCGTTCTTTGTGTCCAAATTTAATGCTTTTGCTATGTATGTGGCGAATTCACCGCGTGTAACCGTAGCATTTGGACGATAGCTTCCATTTGCATCCTTTAGTAATGCATCTTTCTGAATTAAATAGCGTAGACCACTTTCATGCATATGTCCTGATAGCTCGTCTGCATAGACAGATTGAGGCTGCCAAATGACTAGACTAACAAGCATCATGAGCAACATAAAAATTGATAGTTTTTTCATAGTTTTACCCTCCTAAACTGATATCATTTTAACAAAGTTATACAATCAAGATAAGGGTCAAATGTTAGAAATGCCATAAAATATACCAACGTTTTATAGGTAATAAGTATGCTTTTATAATTTGGTGTGAAAGTTAGTTTTAAATAGGGAAGGAAAGTGAACCGAAATTCACATGAGTTTCTTCTATTATATATGTCATTTGTGTTACCCCCAAAAAAATAATGCCGTACATTGCTTACTAAGAAACAATGTACGGCATTTTATTGAAGTAATTATTAAAGCATTTCTGAAGTTGTTTTTGCTTGCATATGCAGCTGTAGGTAGTCTGGGCCACCTGCTTTTGAATCTGTACCTGACATGTTGAAGCCACCAAATGGTTGGTAACCTACGATAGCACCTGTACAGCCACGGTTGAAGTAAAGGTTTCCTACATGGAATTCTTCACGTGCTTTTTCTAGGTTCATACGGTTTGTTGTGATAACAGCGCCTGTTAAACCGTATTCTGTATCGTTTGCAATTTCAATCGCATGGTCGAAATCTTTTGCTTTTGCAATGGCTACCACTGGTCCGAAGATTTCTTCCTTCATAATACGAGCAGAAGGATCTACGTCCGCAAATACAGTTGGTTGTACGAAGTAGCCGACTGAATCGTCTGCTGTACCACCAGCTACTAAACGACCTTCGCCTTTACCGATTTCGATGTACTCTGTAATTTTATTGAATGCTGCTTGGTCAATAACTGTTGCCATGAAGTTGCTGTAATCAGTTGGGTCACCCACTGTTAAAGCATTTGTTAACTCTTCTACGCGATTTACCACTTGCTCATACACATCTTCTACGATGACAGCACGAGAACATGCTGAACATTTTTGACCTGAGAAACCAAATGCTGATTTCACGATGGATTGTGCAGCTAATTCTAAATCTGCTTCTTTATCCACTACGATTGTATCTTTACCGCCCATTTCAGCGATGACACGTTTAATCCAAATTTGGCCTTCGTTTAATACAGATGCACGTTGGTTGATACGTAAGCCAACATCACGTGAACCTGTGAAGCTGATGAAGCGTGTTTTTGGATGATCGACTAAGTAGTCACCAACTTCAGCTCCAGAACCTGGTACGAAGTTCACCGCACCTGCTGGAAGACCCGCTTCTTCTAATACTTCGATAAATTTATACGCTACAACTGGCGTTGTAGAAGCTGGTTTTAATAACACTGTATTCCCTGTTACTAAAGCAGCTACTGTTGTACCAGCCATGATTGCAAATGGGAAGTTCCAAGGAGAAATGACGATACCGATTCCTAATGGAATGTAGTCATAACGATTGTATTCACCTGGACGGCTTTCGACTGGCTGACCGTTTTTAATGCGTAGCATTTGGCGACCATAGTATTCCATGAAGTCGATTGCTTCCGCTGTATCTGCATCAGCCTCTGCCCATGGTTTCCCGGCTTCTTTTGTTAATAAAGCTGAGAATTCATGTTTACGACGACGAACGATTGCTGCCGCTTTGAAAAGAACGTCCGCACGAATGGCTGGATCAACTTTTTTCCATGTTTTGAATGTTTCATCTGCCGCTTGCATCGCTTTTTCAGCTAAATCTTTGCTTGCTTTCGAAACGCGACCAATGACTTCTGTTTTCTTTGCAGGATTGTACGAAACGATTTTATCTTCTGTTGTAATGCGCTCGCCACCAATAATTAGTGGGTAGTCTTGACCTAAGTAACCTTCAACTTTATTTAAAGCCTCTACATAAGCATTGTAGTTTGCCTCTTGTGAAAAATCTGTGAATGGTTCGTGTTTGTATGGAATCATGTCAGTTTCCTCCCCATGGATAAATGGTGCCAAATGATTATGCACCTCTTAAGATTGTGTTAATTATATAATGCAATATAATTTGGCATTAATCAACTCAAATTTTAAAACTTTTTTTAATTTTTGCATCTGCTTTTCATATTGGTGTTAGAATAAGCTTAATGGATTACAGGAGGGCAAAATGGATAACAAGGTACTACTAAGTATTTATAAATACGTCATTGAAAAAGGCGATATGGGCATTTGTGTGGTAGACACAGAGGGTAAATTGCTTATATACAATAAAAAAATGAGAGAATTGGAAGGCGTCAATGAGGATGAGTTTGAGGAGAGGCGAGCCTTAGAGATTATTGATTTTGAAATCGAAAAAAGTGATATTTATAAGGTCCTCAGCTCTGAAACGCCAGTGCACAATATAAAAAAAACGTATTGGAATAAAAAAAATCAAGAAGTGACCTACATAAGCAATATTTATCCGTTGCACTATGAAGGCTCTTTAATAGGCGCTGTGGAATTTGCCCGAGATATAACACAGCTTGAATACATGATGTATCAGCCTCTAAGAAGATATGGCGCACCATTGACATTTGACATCATCACGGCTGTGTCACCCGTCATGAAGGATGTCATTGAAAAAGCAAAAATTGTGGCGCTAAGTAGAATGCCTGTTGTGTTGATAGGGGAATCAGGTACTGGGATTGATATGGTTGCTGAGGGAATACATCATGACCTAAAGGTGCAAAATGATATGTTTATTGCTTTAATTTGCCGTCGAGATGAGAAAACGGTATTAAAGCAATTTGAAAAATATATTGTGGAAAAGGAGAAAATAACCTTCTTTGCTGAGCGCATTGAATATTTATCTCTAGAGGCACAAGAAAAGATTGTTGAACTTTTAAATAATCATCCTAATCATCAGCATGTTTTAATTGCTAGTGTTGGCAAAGATCCAATTGATTTAATTCAAAAGCATGAGCTATCCAAAAAGCTTTACCGTCTTTTTTCTGGTATTACGATTTATGTGCCTCCTTTACGAGAAAGAAAAGAGGATATTATGCCTTTTATCGATGATTATTTCAAAAGGCATCGTGATAGCTTTGGCTCATCTATTCAAGGGCTTTCAGATGAAGTGCGAGATACTTTTTTAAAATACGATTGGCCGGGAAATTTAAAGGAATTAGAAGTCTTGCTGGATGAAATTACCTCATTGATCACCAATGAAACGATAGTGGAATCACATATGCTGCCCGTGCATTTTAAATGGAAAATCCAAAGCGCTTGTGAGGAGACGGAAAAAGAGGTTTCTACGAGTGATTTGTTTGTCATTAAAAATCAACAGGATATTCGACCATTAGATGTCTATATGAAAGAGGTAGAGGAGTACTATATTTCAAAGGCATTAGATTTTCATCAAGGAAATATTTCTAAAACGGCTGCTGCATTGGGGATTCGTCGACAAAGTCTCCAATATCGTGTTAAAAACTATAAGCTCAATAAAAAAAGCGAAAACATTGATTAACGATGTTTTCGCTTTTTTGGATAGGTTCCCAAAACTAAACTGATGAATAGTCTCTAGCTTGTGTAATTATTTCCCTTTTTTTGAAAGGCGACCAAGGGCAAATGCTGCTGCTCCTAAGCCAATTGCCATGTTCGTTTTTTTGTTAAATACCTGTTTTGTTACAAGTGCTACATTTTGTGGGCGCTCTGCTAAACGACGCATAAAGTAACCGTACCAATCGTTACCGAATGGAAGATATGTGCAGAAGTTATAACCCTCACGTGCAAGATCTAGCTGCATTTCTTTACGGAAACCGTATAGCATTTGGAATTCGAATTTTTCATTTGGAATATTGTGTTGTTTCACAAATTGCTTTACATGGTTGATCACATTATGGTCGTGTGTCGCAATCGAAGTGAATTTACCATGTAGCAAATGATATTCAATTAGTTTTAAGTAATTATGGTCAATATCAGTTTTTGATTGATAAGCCACATTTTCAGGTTCTTTATAAGCACCTTTTACAATACGTAAGCGGAAGTTTTTGTATTTCTCAATATTTTCCTCTGATTCGAAGAAGTAAGCTTGAATAACTGTTCCTACGTTATCATACTCTTTGTGTAATTCCTCTAATAATTCAAAAGAGCTATGTAAACGCTCGTAGTTTTCCATATCAAAATTCACGAAAATATTATATTGATGTGCAAGAGCCACGATTTCTTTTAAGTTTTCATAGCAAAATGCATAATCAATATCTAAACCTAATTGTGAAGGTTTAAGTGATATATGTGCATCAAGCTGTTCATCATGAATAGCTTGTACAACAGCTAAAATATTATTTTTGGCAGCAGTTGCCTCTGATTTTTCGTAGACGAACTCGCCTAGATTATCAACTGTACAAGAAATATTAGCCTTGTTTAATTCTTTAATCGATTGCACAACTTCTGGTAAACTTGTGCCAGCAACAACACTTTGGGCACCCATTTTTAAACCATACTTTTGTGCAGCGCTGTTTAATAATTTGTTCTCTGATAAGTAAATGAAAAAGTCACGTAATACCATCATATGCCTCCAAGAATGAAAATTTTAAATTCTTGGCGATTATAACACTTTTTTTGAAAAGTAAAATGGTTTGATTTTCAGAAAGAATATTTTTCAAAGCCAGTTAGTGAGATAAAACTATTGCAGTCATTGACTTTTTCATGATAAAAATTTAAATTAAAAAATTTTTTCAAAAAAAAAGGACTTTTCAAAATAAAAGATTTGCTTTATGTTAATTAGTATATGTCTAAATTTGCGAATATGTATAATATTGGACTTTTCGAGAGTGATTTACTTGAAATGGCATGATAGTATTTCAGAATTATTTATATTTTAATATAATTTATTAGTGGGTATTCTTAGAAGTGATTCTTAGATATCCGCTTTTTCATTTTTCAATTTAAATATCATATTAATAGTAGTTTATAGTAAAAAAAAACAGGGTGTATTATAATAAAATGGTATATAATCAAGATTAAATTATGTACGTTTTGTGAATTTGTAGTTACTTTTGATTTAGAATAGTGTGTCTATATAAGCAATACAAAAGGGAATATGACTACTCTAAACTAAGATAAGGTGGAAAGTATGGCAAGAGGCAGAAAATTTAATTCAAATGGCGAACAAAGTAAACAACTATTACTTGAAAAAGCGATAGAGCTATTTTCTGATAAAGGTTATCATCACACTAAAATTAGTGACATTGTAAAGGCTGCCAATGTAACTCAGCCTACTTTTTATCTCTATTTTAAAAGCAAGGATGCCCTTTATAACGATTTGAATGCGCAATTTCAAAGCGGATTCTTGGCAGTAATGAATAGTAAGTCAACTGACATTATTGAATATGGATTACAGGGTTTTATCACGCTCTTAGAGCAAAAGTTATTGAACTTGTTCGTATACATAATTGAAAATCCTGAATTAACAAAAATAGGTTTTATTGAATCCAAGCAAGCACATTTGGTGAAAAACCAAATGACACAGCAATTGCTCCACCTTATTTATCTGCATGATTGTGACAAAGATCTACAACTGTATAGTGTGGATATAAAAATCATGATAGATAGTTTAGTAGGCTCAATAGAAAGACTCATCATTACGAATTTATTAGAAGAAAAAAGGTTACCTGCAGAACTTGCAAATGATATTGTACAATTATATTTTTGGAAAACCAAAGAAGTGATATAAAAAACCTGTCATCGATTTTTACTGTCGATGACAGGTTTTTTTATTTGTTTATTCTTATATGCTGATAGTAGCCTTTTTGATTTTTGCTACGTGCATTTGGGTGAATAAGTAGCATATATTCCTGGTTCGGTGATAAAGCTGTCTTAGGTGTAACCGTTATTGAACGCCCTTCCAATTTAACTGCTACAGGTACTTCCCTAGCTCCTAAAGCGGCCAGTTGAATGTTGCTCTTAGCGATTTGTGAAGTAAGCCCTGTAGGAATTTTCACTGTAAATTTTTGTGTATCAGCTATATTTTTTACCGTGGTAAGTTGTTTATATTTAGGATATTTCTCCTTCAATGCATCATAATGTGCCTGGAAAATAGGTGCTGTTGTGGTTTGAACATTTGGCTTAACGCCGACTTCATGAATAGTATGACCCGCAGGACCCGTAAATTTACCAACTGTAAGCTTTAAATAGCTTCCATCCTGTAATGTGTAAAAACCTTGCATAGCACCTTTCCCATAGGTTGTTTCTCCGTATAAAATAGCAGCTTTCTGGTCTTTTAGTGATGCGGAAAGCATTTCAGAAGCACTTGCACTATAGCGGTTTACAAGAATACGGGTATCTTTAGGAAACTTTGTATCTTGTTGAACTGCTGGTATGGTATAAGAGGCGTGTGCTTCTTCTAATAAATAGGCAACTTTAGCAGATGGAAATAATCCTGTAAGTTCTTCAGCTGTTGTCACATAACCGCCACCATTATTTTGTAAATCTAAGATAAACGATGTTGCACCACGTTTTTTTAAGTCTATCAGCGCATTTTTGACAAGCTGTGCACCATCCTCTGAAAAGGAAGCCAACGAAATATAGCCCACATTTCCAAATAGCAGATCAGTTTGTACATTCGGTAATGTGAATTTTTTACGTGTAATAGTTTTAGTAGTTTTTGAACCATCACTATTCTTTAATGTAACTTCTACCTTAGTCCCTTCATTACCGATTAAAAGGGAGGAGGTCTCTTGTGTAGAACGCCCGATAATGGATTCACCATTAACGCCAATGATAATATCTCCAGCCTGAACCCCAGCCTCAAATGCGCCACTGCCTTCGATTACTTGTAAAATATGAATGCCATCTTCGTGTTCTTCAATCACCACACCTATACCTATAGTAGATAGGTTAATGCTATTCATATAATTTTCAAATTCTTGTTTAGTGAAGTAGGTTGAGTAAGGATCAAGCATATCCATGATTTCTGAGATGGATGTAGCCTTCTCTAAGTTTCCATCAATTGTTCCAACATAAGTATCTTTAACAATCTCCTTAATCTCCTTGATAAGCTGTTGATCATTTTCAGCCGCTTGAGTGCTTGTAAAAGGGAGAAGGAAGAAGCCTAGAACAAATGCGAATGACCATATTAACTTTTTCATTGGACACCTCTTTTCTAGAACTCAAAATAAAATGTAGCATTTTATGGTATTAATTGGATGGTTACATTATGCAATTGAGTATCTGATTTTTATTATACATGAAGCTATAGCTATCGTGGTGGACTAGAAAAAGAATCTACTTGTCGCTATAGGCAAGTAGATTCTTATAAATTATTTATTTTTCAATTTATGAATAATAAAACCGATTACTGCGCCCACAATAGCTGGTAAAAGCCACCCTAAATTTTGTTCATACATTGGCAATGCTTTCAGGATAGTTTCATAAGGCGTAATTTCAACTTTCATTTGTTTTAAGCCATCATATAGACTGACAAGGAAAGTTGGAACGAGCGCTAAAATATAAACAATTTGTCCACCTTTAAAGAAGTGATCTGCTAGTGACAAGACCATTAACACCATAGCTAAAGGATAAATGATTAATAGCACAGGTAGTGATGCACTAATTATTGTTGAAAGTCCCACATTTGTAATAGCTGCACTAAAAATAGTGAAGACCACTAAAAACGTTTTGTATGAAATTTGAGGGAAGAGTTTATGGAAAAATTGTGCATTAGCAGTTAATAAACCAACAGCCGTTGATATACATGCTAGTAAAATAGTCGCAGACAAAATAATACTTCCAAGGCTACCAAAGAGTACCTCAGCTGATTTTGCAATAATATTTCCGCCATTATCAGAGATACCAATTGCAGTGATACTTGTGTTACCAATATGCCCTAGAGAGATATAAACAAAGGATAAACCAATAGCGGCAACGACACCCGCAAAAATCGTAGTTTTTACTTGTTTTCTTGTATCCTTCATCCCCATATCACGCAGGGCCTGTAAAATGACGATACCAAAAACAAGAGCACTTAGAACATCCATCGTTAAGTAACCTTGTACAAAGCCTTCAGCTAAAGGTGACACTTTATAGTTGCCAACAGCTTCTCCTGGTTCTCCCATTGGAGAAATAAAACTTTTAACAGCAAGCAATAAAATAACGAAAAGCAGGGCAGGTGTTAAAATTTTACCTACTCGATCGACGAGCTTCGAAGGATTAATAGATAAATATAAAATTAAAGTAAAAAACAAAATAGATGTGATGAAAAGTGGCGCCCAATGATCCCTCATAGCTTCTGAGAGAAACGGAGCAATGCCTATTTCATAGGACACAGATCCTGTTCGTGGTACAGCAAAGAATGGTCCAATTGCTAAGTAGACAATGGAGGTGAAAATCACCCCAAAAGCAGGGCTAACACGGTTAGCAAGCAGTTGTAAGTCGCCTCCTGCTTTGGCAACAGCAACAATCGCTAATAATGGTAGACCAACACCTGTTATAAGGAAACCAATCATAGCTACAGTGATGTTTTCACCTGCTTGTTGGCCTAATAATGGTGGGAAAATAATATTACCAGCACCCAAGAACAAGGCAAATAGTAGTAATCCTACTGCTAAATTTCCTTTGATGAAATGCAAGATGTTTTTCATAAGTATAATAACTCCTTTAAGATTGAAAAGCTAAAACTTTCTAAAAATTTTAAATACAGAAGTGTATGTTATCATAGGAACACTAATCTTGCAACGAAAATAGTATTTCAATATAGTCGGATTTCGTCGTATTCTATAAGTTTCCTATAATGTTTGAAAAATAGTCAGTTTTTCCGATTTTTCATGCCATAGTTATCTAGTATGATAGACACACAAGGGAATATTCTAGCACGAACGGAGGCACTTTGGTATGCAAAAGACAAAAAAATGGAGAATTCTTGTTCTAAGTACTTTAGCAACTTCATTTTTAGCATTACAAACAGCGGAAGCAGCAACATATACTGTACAAAAAGGAGATACTTTAACGAAAATCGCCCAAAATCATCAAGTCACGATTGGGGATATTATGAAGTGGAATAATCTATCGAAAGATACGATTTATGTAGCTCAAAAGCTTGAGATACAAAAGCAATCAAAGAATGAGGGAGTAAAGCCCTCCACTCCATCAACATCTGTAAAGCCAACAACTAGCTCACATACAGTAGCGAAAGGTGACACATTATCAAAAATCGCAAAGCTGTATAATGTGACAATTAAGGATATTATGGATTGGAATAAGCTTGAAAAGGACACAATTTTTATTGGACAAGTCTTGAAGGTTTCTCCAGGCGCAGTGATACCCGATGGTGATACTATACATAATAATGTGACTTCAGGTACGGGCACCCCATCAAAAGTAACCTCAAAAGATCCTACAGCTAATGGACAAGCGATTTATAACAAAACAGTTGAAGTTGCCAATACTTTAGTTGGAACACCCTATCTATACGGTGGAAATACACCTGTAGGCCTAGATTGTAGTGGTTTTATTTTTTATGCCTTTAATCAGGGTGGTTTAAAAATAGGAAGAGCAAGCAGTGAAGGTTATTTTTATGGAAATACAACGCATGTAGAAAATCCGGTACCTGGTGATTTAGTATTCTTCGAGAATACGTATAAAGAAGGTATTTCTCATATGGGAATTTATCTCGGTGATAATAAATTCATTCATGCAGGTACAGATGGTGTAGAAATTTCAGATGTTACGTACTCTTATTGGTCTTCTAAATTAGTAGCCTACAAACGATTTGACAATGTGAAATAAAAAGTAGCGATTTTTGCCTAGGCAAAAATCGCTTTTAATTTTAGCAAAACCCCCTTCTGTTAAAAGAGAAGGGGGGGTTTAGGCTATTGTGTTACACGAGCTGTCCAACGAGAGAGGTCAGCGTCTTTTGCATCAACAAGCTCTGCTGGGAATATGAATGTCCAAGGCTTTGTAGAGTTTGGTTGGACAGTTAAAATTGGATTCATTTTAAATGAACCTTTTGCAATTTGTTTTCCTGTTGCATCAATAATTTCTAACGGTAATTGCTCTAAATTGATTGCTTTCTTATGTCCATTGCGGATAAAAATGGTTGCATTTAAATTACCATTGTCAGCTAGTTTTGCTTGTAAACCAGTGAAGTTTACCTCTGTTTCGCCTAACTCTGGTAGAGTTTTGACGATTTTCGCAAGCTCTTCTTTTTGTGCCTCTGGTAATTGTTCTTCCCATGATGGATCTAATTCTAATTGATGACCACGAAGGGAAACGAGGTTAAAGGCAATTTTCCAACCATCTTCTGGCACTTCATCGGCTTTAATCGTAGCATTTTCAAACTCAAACACCCATGGACGGGCACTTTCTGCTGGAATTGTACCTAGTGCTTTAAAATCGAATTTTTTAGATGCTACAAGCTCATCGTTTTTATCCAAGATGAAAAGTTCAATTTCTCCTAGTTCAATTGCTTGGGATAAGGATGAACGGAAAAATGCACGAACAAGCCATTTACGAGTGAGTATGTCTTCTTCAATACTAATAGAAGATAGTGATAATTGATTTGGTTTCAATGGTTCTAGCTCATTCGCTAGAAAGTTAAAAATGTATTTTTGTTCTTGTGGCACATCCCACTCAGGATGGAAAGATAATTTTGTTTCTACATCACGATTATCACCAGTGTTTTTTGCAGTATTTCCCAATAAATCTTTTGAATCAATTGTGTTTTCCTGAACAACTTTATCTGATTTTTTAAAGAATGAGAATAAGCCCATTATTGTGCCTCCTGTTGTGCCTCAACTGTTTTCATGAAGCCTGTAATTTCAATGATTATTGAACGACGTAATTCTTGGAAGTTTTTACCGAATAATTCAAGTCCTTCGCGTTGGTAAATACGCATTGGATCTTCTTGCTGATAGTGACGTAAACCGATTCCTTCTTTTAAATGACTCATTGCCTCTAAATGCTTTACCCAACCGCTATCAATATGGCTAAGCATGATTTGTGGAAGTACTTCCATTACTCTTTCGTTTTCAGCAAATTTCTCCATATGACTTAACAGTTCTTGTTCAGAAGGCTGAACATCCATTAAAATTTGCTTTACTTTTCCAACTTCGCGATCGATTGTCACTGGTGTGATGAACAGGGAGTTAAGTGCGTACTCCATTTGATCATAATCCCAATCAATAGAAGATACATCTTCTGGTGCGGCGTCATGAACAGCGAATTCAACGGTTTCACGAAGCATTTTTTTTAGCTCACCCATCAAGTCTTCACCAGCTAAAATTTTGTCGCGTAAGCCATAAAGAACCGTGCGCTGGTCATTAATGACATCGTCTAGCTTTAGGTTGTATTCACGCATGCCGTACTGTGAACCTTCAACAATACGCTGTGTACGGTCTATAAGCTCTTGTACCTCTTTATTTTGAATAATACCCTTATCATCTACAATCATTTTTGCAGAGAATTTTTCTACTTCTTCTTTTGCGTAGCGGCGGAACATATCATCTTCAATAGAGAGAATGAAGCGGCTTTCACCTATATCACCTTGACGACCTGAACGTCCACGTAACTGATTGTCTACACGGCGGCTTTCATGTTTTTCAGTCCCAATTACATATAAACCACCAAGTTCATGGACATCATCACCTAGCATGATATCTGTACCACGACCAGCCATGTTTGTCGCTACAGTAATACGACCCTTTTGACCTGCCTGTGAAATAAGTTCAACTTCTTGTTCAACTGTTTTTGCATTAAGTAATTGGAATGTTAATTTTTCCTTTTTTAGATACTCAGCTACAGTTTCAGACTGTAGTATCGATGTTGTTCCAATAAGAATTGGCTGGCCTTTTTCGTGGCGCTTTTTCACCTCGGCTGCAACATACTTATATTTTGCTTCTTGTGTGCTAAAAATAATATCAGGCTGATCAACACGTTGACGTGGACGGTTTGTTGGAATTTGGATAACCTCCATGCCGTACACTTCACGAATTTCCTTTTCCTGCGTTTTCGCTGTACCTGTCATCCCAGAAAGCTTAGGATACATACGGAAATAGTTTTGAATAGTAATTTGCGCTTGAGATTTATTTTCATCCGTAATGGCTACGCCTTCTTTAGCTTCAATTGCTTGATGTAAGCCATCAGAAAGTGAACGACCTTCTAAAATACGACCAGTAAACATGTCAACAAGCTCAATTTTGTCTTCTTTCACAATGTAATCAACATCGCGTTTAAACATAACATGTGCACGCACAGCTTGGATTACATAATGGAAAAGTGTTTGATGTTCTAAGTCATAAAGATTGTCTACATTGAAGGCTGCCTCAACCTTTTCTATACCTTTATCTGTAAGAGAAGTCGCCTTTGTTTCTTCATCGAAATCATAATCTTCGTCTGCTTTAAAGCGTTTCGCTAACATAGCAGCAATACGATGCAATTCATCGTTAGAAGGCATTTTACCTGCGATAATTAACGGTGTTTTTGCTTCATCGATTAATACACTATCCACTTCATCGATAATAGCGAAGTGATAAGGACGCTGTACTTTATCTGCTAAGCTATAAGCCATATTGTCACGTAAATAGTCGAAGCCAAACTCAGTACCCACACCGTATGTAATATCTGCATTGTAGGCTTCTTTCTTTTCACTTGGTTCCATCATCGGTACATTTAAACCGACAGTTAAGCCAAGGAAACGATGGATTTGACCGACTAGCTCATAGTCACGTTTCGCTAGGTAATCATTAACAGTAATGACATGAACACCTTTACCTTCTAATGCACGCACATAAGAGGGAAGAGAAGCAACAAGTGTCTTACCTTCACCAGTAGGCATTTCAGCAATATTACCTTCAGTTAATACTAGACCACCGATAAGCTGCACATCAAAATGACGCATTCCTAATACACGCTTTGAGGCTTCGCGTACTACAGCAAATGCGTCTGGGATGATTGATGTAATAGGCTCACCTTGTTCTAATTGATCTTTGAAAATAAAAGTCATTTCTCGTAATTCAGCATCTGACTTGTTAACATATTTTTCTTCAAGATTGTTAATTTGATCTACTATTTTGTAGTAGCGTTTTAATTGACGAGCACTAGTTTGCTCTTTGTTACTTTTGAAAATTGAGAACATGAAATATACGCTCCTTTAAAGTTGTCTACATGCTAGACACTCCATTATTCTATCAAATTTTGCGTATGATGACTACAATTGACTGTATAGGAATCTATTAATGCTAAAATGTACAAAATATTTGTGAAATCGTGGAAAATGTTTAGAAAAAGTATATTTCAATGCTTGTTCATGCTATAATCAATTTGGATTTCAATGTAGATTATTTATTTGAGGAGGAGAGACATGCTTTACGTGTCTTTAATAGCAGCATTCGTTGCATCCATTTTGTTAACTCCATTAGTGAAACGTTTAGCGTTTAGAATAGGTGCAGTTGATGCACCAAACTATCGAAAAGTACATGCTCGAATTATGCCAAGACTTGGCGGTTTAGCCATTTTCCTTGCCTTTATTATTGGCGTGACGATTTTATACTCATTTTTAGTCCATACGAAACATGGTAGTAACGAGGCTTTATTAGCTATCATTATTGGTGCTTGTATAATCGTGATCACGGGTGTTATTGATGATATGCGTGAGATTTCCGCTAAAGCAAAAATGCTAGGTCAGCTAGTTGCAGCACTGATCGTTGTTTTTGTAGGCGGTATTGAAATTGAAATGGTTAATCTACCGTTCTTAGGTACATTAGACTTTGGTTTACTGAGTATTCCATTAACGATTATTTGGATCATCGGTATTACAAATGCCATTAATTTAATTGATGGCTTAGATGGTTTAGCTGCAGGTGTTTCTACAATTGCACTGATTACATTAGCCGTCATGGCATTTATTATGAGCAATATGTTTGTTTTAGCGTTAGCAGCCATTTTAGCTGTAGCTTCACTTGGTTTCTTATTTTATAATTTCCACCCAGCTAAAATCTTTATGGGTGATACAGGAGCATTGTTCCTTGGATTTATGATTTCTGTGTTAGCGTTACTTGGTTTTAAAAATATTACATTCGTAGCTTTAATCATCCCAATTATTATCCTTGGTGTTCCGATTTCAGATACATTCTTTGCGATTGTTCGTCGTGTTCGTATGAAAAAGAAGTGGTCTGACCCAGATAAATCACATTTACACCATCGATTACTCGATATGGGCTTTACTCATCGACAAACAGTCCTAATCATTTACGGAATTGCAGTGATGTTTGGATTAGCAGCTATCATTTTCTCTATGGCAAAGGTGTGGGGAGCTATATTACTTGTAGCGGTCATCCTAACAGCTATTGAAATCTTTGTAGAGGTTATCGGGTTGGCTGGTAAAAACTACAAACCATTATTAAATTTTGTACGGATATTTAGTAAATAAAATATAAGCGATCATACAATTTGTATGATTGCTTTTTTTTTGTTAAATTTGTGAGTCGTTAGACAATGAGAAGCTCTTTCTAAACCGTTTTTTATGTATAAGGAATGGAAGAGAAGGGAAACTTAAATAAGCAGTTTATCGATTACAAGGAGGGGTAAATAGAAAGGGGGGTCAATCAATGAAAAAGTCACGTAAAAAGACCATAGACAAGTTATTTGTCTATGGTCTGAAAGGTCTTATTCAATAGCTGAATTGTCATCGCTGCTAGCCGCGCTGTCTGTTCCTGTATTGCCACTAGTCAGGCTCGATGATTGTTCATTTTGGCCAAGATGGTTTTTGAAAATCTCTTTTGTTTCTTCAACAGAATCTTGATTTAACTGGTAATAATAAATACCAGTAGATGTATCATCCGTGCCATCTAATGTTAAGGAATCGATACGTGGTGCGCCTTTAGATAAATAAGATAAGAAGGACTTCATTTCAGTGAATGTCATATCTGTTTTCATATTATCACCAAGAGCTTTAATGACATCATCATATTTCGTAACGGACTTAACAGAAGCGACTTTTTTAATAATCGCAGATAGAATTTCCTGTTGACGTTTACCACGCTCAATATCATTATCTTGTTTACGTGTTCTTGCGAGTGCAAGTGCCTGACTACCATTTAAATGCTGTAAGCCTGGCTGTAAGTTAATTGTAAACTTATCAAACTCATCTAATTCATGTAAAGCATAAGGTACTTCAGCTTCAATACCACCTAAAGCATCGACTACATCAATAAAGGCATTGAAATTCATACGTACATAGTAATTGATTGGAATATCAAATAGTTCCTCTACTGTTTCAATAGTAGTAAGTGTTCCACCCATAGCATGTGCATGAGTAATTTTATCTTTATAACCTACTTTAGGAATATAAACGTATGAATCACGAGGAATGCTTAGCATTTTAATTGTATGAGTTTTATTATTTAATGTAGCTAAAACGAGTGCATCAGAACGTGAATGGTCTGATCCCTGTCCTCGATTATCACTATCATCAACTCCGACAAATAAAATAGATACATTATCGTGTACTGGCTCTACACTTTCTTCGCGTTTTGCAGAAACCTGACGCCCTTCTAATTCCTCATATGCTGAGTCTGCAGCATGCTCTACCTGTTTTGTAAGGTAAACAGCATAAGCCGTTACACAGATCACCAAGCTTGCTACTAGGAGTAGTGTAACTTTTATAATTAAGGAAGCTTTAGAAGACCTCTTTTTATTTGGACCAACAGATCTTTTTTTCATAATAGATATATTCTCCTCTAATTATTGGGAATAATAATGCGATGAAGCTAAATTTTATTCAATTTTAACTAAGTAATTGTGTGGACAATAAAATAGCCTAACAAAAAAATTATACTATGCATATTTAGTTTCGACAATTAAAACTATTTAATTGACAATAAATTCTACAAATTGAGCATCTTCGAAAGTGATAGAAGCCTGTCCATTAGTCAGTTCAGTTATCCAACTTCTGAACTGTTCCTCTTCCTCTTTTAGCACAGAAACAATGATTTCAACACCCTCCAAATAACGTATTTCCTCTAGAGTATATGATGAACTTCTTATTTCATTTTCAACTTTTCCTAGCCATGTATAATCAATAGCCACTTTCATGAAATGATGCAATTTACGTTCAACTACCTGTGCAGCAATCAATCCCTCTGTAGTTGCTTTTCCGTATGCACGAATAAGACCACCACCGCCGAGCTTAATACCTCCAAAATAGCGAGTCACAACAACGACCGTATCTTTTAATCCTTGTTTTTTTAAGACCTCTAACATAGGGACGCCTGCAGTACCGCTAGGTTCCCCATCATCATTTGCCTTTTGAATATGATCATGCTCTCCAATAATATAAGCGGAGCAGTTATGAGTTGCATTATGATGTAATTTTTTTATACCATCTATAAAAGAAATTGCATCCTCTTCCGTTTCTGCACGTTCTATATAAGTGAGAAAGCGAGATTTGGAAATGACAATTTCGCTTTCACCATATCCTTTTACTGTTAAATAGTTTTCTCTCATTTGTATCAATCTCCTTTTAACTAGAGTTCTATTCTATAATTTTCATGAAGAAAAAGCATTAAATTTTAGCATGGTAATGCTATAATAGGTGTAGACTATGGAATATGTGATTTTAGTCTATTAAATTAGTAAGTAATCATAAGACATTAGACTGGGGAGTATACTATGTTTTCAAATGATACCTTCGATTTAAAGTCGCTTGATGACATTTTCAATCGAATGTTAGATACAATCATGAGCTCAAAGGATGATATCTTTATTATAAGTGAACAAAGCCGCAGAAGCTTTGAAGATATGCAAAAAGAGCTAGAAATTGTTCGAAAACAAATATCAATCGTAATTGATGATGGCGATGCATTGGAAAAAAGTACGCAGCTTGCTAAACAACGACTTGTATTAGTAAGTAAAGCTTTTGATAATTATACCGAAGAACAAGTTAGAGAAGCATATGAAACTGCACATGATTTTCAAGTAAAGCTCTCCGTTATTAGAACACAAGAAAAACAGCTACGGGATAAAAGAGATGATCTAGAGAGAAGATTAAGAGGATTACTCGATACGATTGAACGTGCTGATCATATTGTCAATCAGGTAAATGTCGTTTTGAATTACTTAACTTCAGATTTAAGAAATGTTGGTTTAGCCCTTGAACAAGCAAAAATGAAGCAGGATTTTGGGATACGTATTATTGCAGCTCAAGAAGAAGAGCGTAAGCGTTTATCGCGAGAGATCCATGATGGACCTGCCCAAATGCTTGCAAATGTACTCATGCGCACTGATTTAATAGATAGAACGTATCGTGAAAAAGGTATTGAAAAGGCTTTGGCTGAAATTGCCGATTTAAAGAAAACGGTACGTAATGCTTTATCTGAAGTGCGACGTATTATTTATGATCTACGACCAATGGCACTTGATGATTTGGGAATTATTCCGACATTAAAGAAGTATTTATCGACAGTAACTGAATATAATCCAGGTGTTGAAATTCATTTCCAATCGAGAAGTACAGAAAAACGTATACCATCAAATTATGAAGTATCCATTTTCCGTTTAGTGCAAGAATGTGTAACAAATGCCATGAAGCATGGAAAGTGTAAAGACATTTGGGTGAAGCTTGAATGGTTAAAAGATGCCGTTAACATTGTTGTAAAAGATGATGGAATAGGCTTTGACCCACAAGTAGTGAAAGACCATTCCTTTGGGATTTTAGGAATGAAAGAACGGATTGAAATATTAAATGGTACCATTACCATTAATAGTGAGATCAATCGAGGTACGACGGTGTTATTTAAAATACCGTTAGAAGCTGAATGATGTAACTGTTGCAGAAATTTAGGGGGTAAAGGACAAATGACAAAGATTATTATTGTAGACGATCACCAGCTATTCCGTGAAGGAGTAAAACGCATTTTAGATTTTGAAGATACGTTTGATGTAGTAGCAGAAGGTGACGATGGTACAGATGTGGTTACGTTATATGCTGAAAACGAACCAGACGTAGTGCTTATGGATATTAACATGCCAGGCAAAAATGGAGTAGAAGCAACGGCAGAGTTAATTACTGAATTTCCAGATGCAAAAGTGATTATGCTATCTATACATGATGATGAAACATATGTTACACATGCATTAAAATCAGGTGCTCTTGGCTATATGTTAAAAGAGATGGATGCAGATGAAATCGTTGAGGCGATTAAAGTTGTTGCCAACGGTGGCTCTTATTTACATCCAAAAGTAACGAAAAATCTAGTAGCAGAATTTAAAAGACTTTCAGAACATGAAAATAAAGGGAATTTCCATCAAACGGAAATTCGTCGTCCATTCCATTTGCTAACTAAGCGTGAATGTGAAGTGCTGCAATTATTAACGGATGGCCAATCAAACCGTACAATCGGTGAGACACTGTTTATCTCTGAAAAAACAGTTAAAAACCACGTATCAAGTATTCTACAAAAAATGAATGTTAATGACCGTACACAAGCAGTTGTAACAGCTATCAAAAATGGCTGGGTTGAAGTACGCTAATTGCTAAAACTGTTTTTAAAAGCTACTTTTTATTGAAGTAGTTTTTAAAACAGTTTTTTATTATTTTTTGGTAATAATTTGCATTGAGCCTACACAATGATGAATAGGTCATTCACAATTTTGTAACATTACTATTCATTTGTATGAACATGATAACTAGCAGATCATGCAACATTTTACAGCCTAATGCGTCATAAGGAAGATGTAGCACCTAAATGTTGAAAATGCACAACAAAATTCCTACGAAAGCATTTATATGCTACAATATGCGCGGGAGGTTTTTTGATGTTAAAGAAAAGTTTTCTAGCAGTTCTAATCTTATTAGTGTTAACTGCCTGTGGTAATAAAGATGAGAAGATGAGTGATGAAGAACGAGATAAAGTAATAGAGGATGGTACAGTTGGCTTTGAAATGATGGGTGGAAACGTAGAAAAGGCTGATAATGTACCAGCGGAAGATGAAAAGGCTATTTTAGCATCTTTTGATGAGTATATTGCTGCATTAAATGCTGAAGAAATTGATCGTTATATGAATACTATCTCGAAAAATCCAAAGGGTTTTAAATACGATGAAGAAAAAACATATGCAACAGAAGTATTTGAACAATTTGATATTAAGCGTGAAGTAGAGAATGTAACAATTGCAAAGTATGAATCAAAAGAGGCACAAGTATTTGCCAACATGAAAATGCACTCACTTCAGCTTGAGACAAATGTCGAACATGAAAGTGCAGGACGTCAGGTAACAGTCTTTGTGAAAGAGGACAATGATTGGAAAGTGACAAGTGTCTTTTATATTGGTGATGACTCACAGTCAAGTACAGGAAATTAACAGGAGCTATCTTCATTCAACATAAGAATTGAGTGAAGATATGCCTATTATACATAGACAATGAATGTGAAATGGAAGCTAGCTTACTAGCACAACTCTAGAAGGGCGAGAACGTGAATTCGGCGTTCGTCATTCATTTCACATTCATTTCTTTTTGTTTTTCGTAGTTTGTGTGAAAGCAAAGTGATGGCAACAACAATTGCACCAATAAGAAATAGATTGTAAACTAAGAATCATAGGAGAGTGGACATGGATGAGGACGGCAATCGTAACAGATAGTACTGCATATATTACAGCTGAGGAACGTGCACGCTTAAACATTCACATGATACCTTTAAGTGTCAATATCTCAGGTCAATTATTTGCAGAAGAGGTAGATATTACAGCATCTGAATTTTATGATAAGGTGCGTGGTGCCAAAGAATTCCCCAAAACAACACAGCCTCCAATCGGAGAATTTGTCGCTCTTTTTGATGAGCTAGCAAAGGATTACGATGAGGTAATTTCTATCCATTTATCGAGCGGTATTAGTGGAACATACCAAGGTGCAGTACAGGCTGGTGAAATGGTGGAAGGCATTAATGTTTATACCTTCGACAGTGAAATATCCTGTGCTGTTCAAGGCTTTTACGTTTTAAAAGCGGCTGAAATGGCGAAAGAGGGCTATTCAGCGAAAGACATACTTGCAGCATTAGCGGACATGCAACAGTATATCAGAGCTTACTTCATCGTAGACGACTTAGCACATTTACAGCGTGGTGGGCGTTTATCTTCTGCCGCAGCATTAATTGGTGGTTTATTGCAAGTAAAGCCTGTTTTACATTTCGTGGACAAGGTAATTGTACCTTTCGAAAAAATCCGAACACGTAAAAAGGCATTAAAGCGTGCTGAAGAATTGCTAGCAGAGGATGCCAAAAAGTATGAAGCGATGGACGCTGTTGTCATTCACGGCAATTGCCCTGCTGAAGCGCAAGAATGGCTAGAGCAATTAGCCGCAACGTACCCGAACGTGAACTTTAAATTGAGCTATTTTGGCCCTGTTATCGGTACTCATTTAGGTGAAGGGTCGATGGGCTTAGGATGGACAAAAAAATAACGAATTGTCAGAAGTCTCTACAGCCAAAGTAGAGACTTTTTTCTATGAAGGGAGAGAATGTAATGAGGTATAGGGGTTGGTTGTTACCACCAGCATTACGTGATTTTCATGAAGGGCGTATTTGGTTAAAAGATCATTCTCCATTTTCATCCGTAGATCTTGAGAAAGCGATACAGCGAAAATACGTCAGTATAATAGAAGGAATTCAAATGAAGCCAGCTATAAAATGCAATCGTTGTCACAATACAGTCCCACATTTATTCACACAATTCGATTGCTCAAAATGTCAGCAACAATGTGTCTACTGCCGACACTGTATAAAGATGGGGAGAGTCAGTAGCTGTACACAATTGATGATTTGGACAGGCCCCAAGGCGATAAAATTTAACAAGCATTCATTAAAATGGGCAGGACAATACACCGAACTCCAGCAACAGGCAGCAAATGAAACCTTAACAAGTGTGAAAGCAAAACGCTCGCATTTAATTCATGCAGTTTGCGGTGCAGGCAAAACAGAGCTACTTTTCCCATCTGTGTATGATGCATTAAAGCGAGGGCTACGAGTTTGTATTGCTACACCACGGACAGATGTAGTGTTAGAACTGTATCCACGCTTTCAACAGGCTTTTCCTGAAACAACCATTCATGCTTTATACGGTGGAGCACCTTACCAAAATGGCTATGCACAGCTTGTTATAGCAACAACCCATCAGCTCTATCGATTTGAGAAGGCATTTGATGTCATTATTGTAGATGAGGCAGATGCTTTTCCTTATACATTTGATGAAACCCTTCAAAGAGCAGTAGAAAAGGCTAAAAAGGAAAAGGCTCCTCTGGTATTTGTGACAGCAACCCCATCAGCAGCATTACGCCATACTTTCCAGCAAGAAAGCTACTCTTTTATTCCAAAACGCTATCATAATCATCCATTACCAGTCCCACAAGTGCGTTCTTTATGGGGCTATGAAAAATGCTTCAAGCGAGGTAAAATCCCTAAAAGGTTAAAAAAGTGGGTGGAGGAGCGCTTACATCAAAAGGACCCCTTTTTACTATTTTTCCCGACAATTGATTTAATGAAACGTGCAACACCTCTTGTTCAAGAGTTAAATGAAGACATATTAGCTGTACATGCAGCTGACCCTGAGCGGAAGGAGAAGGTGTTAAAGCTACGAAATAAAGAAGTTCCGGGCTTATTAACCACTACGATATTAGAAAGAGGCATTACAATCAGCAAAGTACAGGTGGCTGTTATTGGGGCAGAATCATTGATATTTACCGCCAATGCCCTCATTCAGATTGCAGGCCGAGTTGGACGAGATGTTCAATTTCCAGATGGGGAGGTCTTATTCTTTCATCACGGCATCACGGCAGAGATGGATGAGGCATGCGCAAAAATTCAATTTTATAATAAGAAGGGATTTTCTGAATGAATAAAATAGAATCTCATTGTTTAATGTGCACCCAGCCGTTAAAAATAACTATTTCCTGGAAAATGATTCTAACCAAGCAATTCTCGCAGACTATATGTGAAAGATGTGCTGCTCGTTTTGTGCCTTCTCAATCTGCTACATCCCTTTATCAATATAATGAGGCGATGAAGGATTACTTACACCAGTTAAAGTTTCTTCAAGATGTGGCTCTTGCAAAGGTATTTCGGCAGGAGCTTCATAATCGTCTCACCAAAGAAAAAGCGATAATTCTACCCATTCCAATGCACCCTCTCAAACAACAGGAGCGTACATTCTCGCATACTGATGAACTATTAAAGGCAGCGCATATTCCTTTTATACAATTATTAGAAAAGACAACGACAGAAACCCAAAGCTCCAAAAATAGAGAGCAACGTATACAAGCAGCTCCACTTTTTCGCTTAAAGGAGGGTGCACAAGTCGAACATAAAAATTATCTTCTTTTTGACGATATAAAAACTACGGGGACAACTTTACAGCATGCTGAACATGTTTTAATGCAATCGGGTGCTAAAAATGTCCAATACTTCACATTAATTGAAGGATGAAAATACCAATACATTATGTATAATAGTTAATGAGACAGCATTCGTAGATAAGTTTTCTAGAAAGAGGAGGAAGGCCAATGGCAGAGGTTCGTAATTGTCCGAAATGTAATGAATTTTTTAATTATACGGGAGTCCGAGAAGTGTGTCATAAGTGTGCACAATCAGAGGAGGAGCTTTATCAAATCGTTTATCGTTTCTTACGTAAACGTGAAAACCGTGCGGCAACAGTAGAACGAATTGTGGAAGCAACGGGGGCAGATAAAGACTTACTGTTTAAATGGGTTCGTAAAGGCCGTTTACAGCCAGCTATGTTTCCAAACCTAGGCTATCCATGTGATAACTGTGGTCATCTAACGACTACAGGAAAGCTCTGCTCGAAATGTCAAGATGAATTAAAAGCAGACTTACGGACATTTGAAGCTGCCAAAGAGTTTCGCCAAAGTGTTGAAGAACGTGACCGTGTAACCTATCACTCAGAACGTAAACGTTAATTACGCTAAGTGTGTTAATTTTAAACAAAATTAGCACACTTTTTTCTATGTGAAAACTTAACATTATGTGAGACAATCCGAAATAATAGTAAGATAGGATTTAGAGATGGGGGGTATTGAAATGAAAATTACATCTTATGGAGTTAATGCAGTAAACGCCTATAAAAACCAAGTACGCAATGCAAAATCAAATACAAACAAGGCATCTTTCGCCGATAAAATTGAAATTTCAAAGGCTGCGCAGGAAATGCAAGGGGTTTCAACATACAGTACAGAGCGAGCAAACCATGTTCAACAATTGAAAAAGGATATCGCTTCTGGTGAATACAAAGTAGACGCTCGTAAAGTGGCAGAGGATATGCTGAAATATTATCGTTTCTAGGGAATAGCAGAAAGGGTGTATAACGATATGTCTGTAGAAGCAATTAGTTCTACACTAACAATGCTAGAGAGAATGCATAAAAGCTTACTCGAACTAGCCTTTAAAAAAACAGAAATTATTAAAAGTGGCGATATCGAAGCTTTAGACCAATTGCTCAAGGACGAGCAGGCACATGTAGCGGCCATCGATAAGCTCGAGCAACAGCGTCAGAAACAGGTAACGGACTACCTTGAAGCAAAGGGACTTGCTTCATCTGACAAAACAACTGTCGCGGATGTCATCGAGGCTGCTGAACAACAAGCAGACAAAGCAACACTTTCAGCAGTTCGCGAACGTTTAATGCAAATTATCAATGACCTACGAAAACAAAATGATCTAAATCAAAAACTCGTTTTCCAATCATTACAAATCGTCAACCTAACATTAGATGCAGTAAGACCCCGTACAGAGCAAATGAACTATTCCAGCAACGAAGTACGTGGAACTAATACCATAGCTAAAAAATCATATTTCGATTCACAAGCATAACAAGGGAGGAAGAAAAATGCGCTCAACATTTATGGGCTTAGAAGCTAGTAAACGTGGCCTCTTCACACAGCAAACTGCTTTATACACAACTGGTCATAATATTTCCAACGCCAACACACTAGGCTACTCTCGTCAACGAGTAAATATGCAGGCAACACCAGGTTTCCCAACGGCTGGATTAAATCAGCCCACTTATCCTGGACATCTTGGAACAGGTGTAGAAGCAGGCTCAATTCAACGTATACGCGATGAATTTATTGATCGTCAATATCGTCAAGAAACGAATAAATTTGGCTATTGGGAAGCCCGTTCCAATGCGATTTCACAAATGGAAGATATTATGGATGAGCCATCCCAATTTGGCTTAAATGCAGCATTAGAGCAATTTTGGAAGGGGCTAGAGGATGTTAGTACTAATCCAGAAAATGCTTCTTCCAGAAAAGTAGCGATTGAACGAGCAAAACATCTTGCACAATCATTTAATTATATGGACACGCAGATAAAAACAATACAAGGTAATTTAGGAAACGAAATTAATGTATCTACAGATCGTATTAATTCTATATTAAAGAGAATTGCATCGATTAATAAGCAAATACAAGAGGTTGAGCCAAATGGGCATGTTCCTAATGATTTGTATGATGCGCGTGATGTGTTAATTGATGAACTAAATAGCTATATACCAGTAACGATTGAACGTGTTCCTTCAGGTGGGATTGCTAGTGAGGTGGCTGAGGGTAGTCTAACAATAAAGTTTAAGCCGTATCCATCAGGTACGCCAATAGAATTAGTTAATGGTAGAGAATATGCAGCATTAACTACTACGGGAACAGATACAACAGGTACTGTAGCAAGTATTGATGGCAATGATTTAACAAAGGTTTTTCAGGAAATAAAAATTTCCAAGCTAGGTGAACCACCAACAAAGCCTGCTGCTGATGCTGTAGGATTGGAATCAATTAAATATAATGAACTTGAGCCTGGAAAAGGTAAACTACTATCACTTATTAATTCGTACGGATATGCTGAATATGACGCGGGAGGTGCTTTTTCAGGTATAAAAGGTTACTATCCAGAAGCATTAGCAAATTTGGATAAACTAGCTTCTACCTTTGCTAATACATTTAACGCAGTACATAAGGCAGGCTATGATTTGACAGGTGTACAAAATGGATTAAACTTCTTTGAAACGATGGATGGCTCTACAACAATTAATGCTAGCAATATTAAAATCAATGAAGAATTTACGAAAGATTCTTCGAAACTAGCTGCTTCTTCTGCTCCTAATGAAGTAGGTAATGGTAAATGGGCAATTGAGCTAGCCAATTTACAATCAAAAGCAATTGGTGCTGGAGGATTTACAATTACAGTTGGTGCAAATACTGTTGTAGTTCCACCTTCAACAGAGCATCTTGATAGCGCAACTTTCAACTCTTTCTATCAAGGAATGATTGGAAAATTGGGTACAGACGGTGAAGAAGCCTATCAATTAAATAAAACCTCTGAAAACCTTTTATTATCAATAACTTATAACCGCGCATCTGTCAGCTCGGTGTCCTTAGATGAAGAAATGACGAATATGATTACGTTCCAACAGGCGTACAATGCAAATGCGCGTATGATTACAGTTGTCGATGAAACTTTAGATAAAATTATCAATGGTATGGGCCGTGTTGGACTATAAAATTACTAGAAAGGGGTTTTTCCTAACATGCGTGTGACACAAACGATGCTATCAAATAACATGCTGCTTAACCTAAACAGAAGCTATGGCAGAATGTCTAAACTACAAGACCAAATTAATTCAGGTACAAAAATTACTAGACCCTCTGATGATCCTGTTATTGCTGTAAAGGGAATGGGCTATCGTCGGGATTTGGGACGAGTTGAACAATATACACGAAATATGAATGAGGTCAATAACTGGATAGATACAACCGATGAGTCACTGAACCAAGTAGGTGAACAAATGAAGCGTGTTCGTGAACTTGTGATTCAAGCAGCCAATGATACAAATACACCTGATGAGCGTGCAAAAATTAAGACAGAAATTGATCAAATTCGCCAACAGATTCAGGATGTGTCGAATACAAAAATTGGTGACCGTTATATTTTCAGTGGTACGAATACGGATAAACCTTTATTTGTAGATGCGACTCCCCCAAATGCTGATGGTTCAAAAATAATTAATGCGGATTATCAACTTTACGATGGAACAAATATTATTTCTACTGCTGCTGATAAATTAACAGCACCGAATGCTGATGTACAAATTGAGGTCTATGATGGGATTCAATTGCAGGTGAATGCACCTGGTGCTGATTTATTTGGCAATATTGATTCATTAATGGGGAAAATATCAAACTTATTGGATCCTGAAAGAGTACCTGGACCAGCGACTAGCGAAGAAATTAGTAAAGCATTAGGTGGTTTTACTTCCAATAGTAAATCGGATGATATAACAAATATACACAATAAAATCCTGGAGACGCAGGCCGATATGGGGGCACGCCAAAATCGTGTTGAATTAATGGAAAACCGCTTGTCGCTTCGGGAAATTAGCGTAACTAAACAATTATCAAACAATGAAGATGTTGATTATTCAAAAGCGATAACGGAAATGGTCACTTCAGAGTCTATTCATCAGGCCGCATTATCTGTAGGCGCAAGAATTATTCAGCAAACTCTAGTAGATTTTATTAGATAATACTCACTAGTCATAATCTGAAAATCAAGAGATTATAGGGAAAAACAAAGTGATATAGGTATAGCGAACAAATTTTATAAATGAAGAAGGAAAGCGTTTGGACAATTCGTTCAGACGCTTTTATTGAAAGGAGAGGTAAAATGAGACTCCCTCAAATTCAAATTCGTACAACAGATGCCAAATTAGACCTTCATATAGGAAAACCACAACAACACATTGAACAACCAGAGGCTACTCTGCATATTGAACAACCAGCCGCTATCTTGGAGATTCATACAACAAGAGGAGTTTTAAAAATAGATTCCTCACAAGCGAGGAGAGATTTAGGGTTAATTGGACCAATTGAAGCGACTAAAAATGCTGCTAAAGAAGGTCAACAGACTGCTCTAAGTGGTATTGAGAGACGAGTAAATGAAGGGCGACAAATAATGATGTCAGCTGGGAAAGGTCAAGGACGAGCTATTATGCAAAATATTGCTAAACAAAATCATGGGCCCCATCGTGTACCGTTCAATATCAAATTCGTACCATCCATAGGCTCTGTAAAAATCGACTATACTCCTGGTACAACAGATGTCAATATTGAGCGGAGAGAGCCAATAATTGACGCAAAGGTGAACAAACCAATCTACGAATACACACCAGGGAAAGTAACTGGTACAATGGTACAAAGACCAAATGTTGACATTGATGTAATTGGTTAAAGGAGAGAGTAATCTAAATGGAGATTGAAACAAAATTTTTAGGAACAGTTGAAATTAATGAACAAGACATCTTAACATTTGAAACAGGACTGCCAGGCTTCCAAAATGCTCGTAAATTCGTCTTGTTACCTCTCGATGCGGATTTACCATTAGTAGTCTTGCAATCTGTTGAACAACAAGAACTTGGCTTTGTGCTCGCTTATCCATTTGCCTTTAAAAAGGACTATGAATTCGAAATTGATGAGGAAGTTAAAGAGGATTTGCAAATCGAAAAAGAAGATGATATTGTACCATACACAATTTTGACATTAAAAGAAACGTTCCAAGAATCTACAATGAATTTACTAGCTCCAGTTGTCATAAATACAGTAAAAAAACTTGGAAAACAAATTGTGTTACAAGATAGTGCAAGCTATCCATTACGCTATCCAATCGGTGCTGCGGAAGGAAGTGCCAAGTAATGCTTGTATTATCTAGAAAAAAAGGCGAATCCATCATGGTTGGCGACCAAATTGAAGTCAAGATACTTGCGGTCGAGGGTGATCAAATAAAGCTTGGCATCGTGGCACCAAGATCCGTCAAAGTTCATCGTTCGGAAGTATTCAAGGCAATACAGGAGCAAAATAGAGAAGCGCTTGCTACCCCAAAAGATTTATTAGAAAAACTAAAACGGAAATAACGGTTAGAAGGTGTCTAGATAGTTTATAGACATCTTTTTAATTGGTTTTAGAACATGAAAAGAAAGTGTATAGTTATAAAAAGAAGGTTAGACTGAAAAATACTCATGTAAAGGGGGAGATCAATATGAGTAAGTTAAATGCTATGCAGATACTCAGTTTTCGAGGATTGTCAGATATTTCGCTTAAAAATTTTTCTAAAATCAATTTATTTGTAGGGGAAAATAACACGGGGAAAACATCTTTGCTTGAAGCCATTTATTTACTTGCTAATTACTCAACAAAACAAGGTTTTTTACGATTAGCAAAAATGCGCGAGCAATATATTATGGAGCGTGCAACTTCTACAGAAGAATTAATTAGTTGGCTATTTAACAAAACAACAGAGCCAATTAACATAAGCTACAGTTTAGATGGTGCTAATAAAAGTATTCAATGTTCCTTAGAGGAAAAAGAGTATATTGTATTGAGTGGAAGTTCCGATGAGTATGATATAAAAGAACGAGTAGTGAAGGATCAGTTTATTAAAATAGAAGAGACTGGCAACAAGCAGGAGAAAGTGAATATTCAACATGAGTTTATTAATTCAACTGATAAAACAACAGAAGTTTTAGAAAAACAAAAAAATTTATTTGATTGTCATTTTATCTCAGCTATTCATCATCGTGTTGAACCGTTGTCCCCATATATAATTGATGATCTTGTGAAAGGCGGAGAACGTCCCGCGTTAATTGAGGCTCTACGTCAGTTTGATAACAATATTAAAGGTATTGAGTTGCTAATGCAAAATGGCTCACAGAAGTCTCCGAAGCCAATCCCTTATATTCAACACGACGATCTTGGTTTAGTGCCAATTTCAATATTTGGCGATGGTGTGAGAAAGGCACTTATTATTGCTTCACAGATCATTCGCTTCAAAGGTGGCGTTCTGCTAATTGATGAAATCGAAACAGGCATTCACACAAAAATGATTCCAGTGTTTTTTACTTGGTTAGCTCAAATATGTTACAAGCATGATGTGCAATTATTTGCTACAACCCATAGTTTAGAGGCATTAGACGGAATGTTAAAGGCGACTGAAGGAGATTCCAATCAATTATCTGTGTATCGTTTAGGCGAAGCTAATAATAAAAAGCAAGTAAAATATTTCTCAGGTGAAAAGTTAAAAGTATTAAGATACGAGCTTGGACAGGATGTGCGTTAACATGAAAAAATATTACTATTTTATTGTTGAGGGTGTCCATGATTCAGCAGCTTTAGGGCGTTACCTACTAGAAAGAAATATTCCACTCATTCGGAATATAGAACAAGTAGATTCATATTGGCAGAGGCTTATTCCTAGAAGTTTTCCGTTTAACGGTGATTTATTGATGCGCATGCCTGTGCCAATGTTTTATGAAAATGATGATTATGCTATTGCTATCCAAACAGCTGGGGGTGATTCAGGCATTACAAAAGCTTTTGATAGCCTTTTAAACCTTGAGTACGAACAATTAGCAGGTATCGCTATTTTTTGTGATGCTGATACAAAAACAGCAAAGGATTGCTTCGATCACTTGAAGCAACGCCTAATAACTGAGGTCGATGAAGAATATCATTTTATTTTTAAGACTGCTAAATTTGGAGAAGTGACGACTGAAAATCCTGCTTTCGGTGTCTATATATTCCCTAATAATGAACATGAGGGTACATTGGAAAATTTATTATTAGAGGGTGGAAGCATTGTTTATCCAGATCTAATGGAAAATGCCCAAGCATATGTAGACAGTATTTCATCAACTTATCGCAAACGATGGAAAATATCAAGTGAACCAAAAGTATTATTTGGTGTTATGGCAAATGCACTAAAGCCTGGAAAAGCAAATCAAGTATCAATTCAAGACAACGAATGGATTAGTGCTAAAACAACTGAATCCCACAGCCAATCACAACTTAGAAACTTTCTAACAAGTTTATTAGACGAATAGTGCATAGAACTACTCGATAGTTTTATACCATTTTCACAGTTTGGACAAATAATAATCAGCTTAAAAGTAGAGAATAACGTCAAAAACCTTACCACCCCAGTGTTTGTTACAATTTGAAAACACTTAAAATAGTAAAAAATAAAAATAAAAAAGTTTATAAAAACTATTAAACATTTAAAACGCCTTACGATATATAAGGTGTAAGGCAGAAGTAGTATATAACTACTGATACCAAACTCTCCCACAAGGACGTGGGTGATACAAAAAACAATTCAAGGAGGAATTCCAAATGAGAATTCAACACAACATTTCTGCATTAAATGCACACCGTAACTTAGGTGCAAACAACACTCAAGCTTCAAAAAACCTTGAGAAATTATCTTCTGGTTTCAAAATCAACCGTGCTGGTGACGATGCTGCTGGTTTAGCAATCTCTGAAAAAATGCGCGGACAAATCCGTGGTCTTGACATGGCTACGAAAAACTCTCAAGATGCAATTTCTTTAATCCAAACTGCTGAGGGTGCATTAAACGAAACACACTCAATTCTACAACGTATGCGTGAATTAGCAGTTCAATCTTCAAGTGATACAAACGTTAACCTTGACCGTGATGCAATCCAACAAGAAATTGAGCAATTAACAAAAGAAATTGATCGTATTTCAAATACAACTGAGTTTAATACTCAAAAATTACTTGATGGTTCATTCTCAGGTAAATTCCAAATTGGTGCGAATGAAAACCAAGATATGGCTATGAACATTGGTAATATGAATGCAGCAGCTTTAGGCTTAACTAATACTACAGTAGTTTCTAAAGATATTAGTGCTACAGGTTTGAACGATGGTACTTATACAGTAAAAGGTACAGATTTAGTGGATGCAAATGGTCAAGTCGTAGGTAAAGTTAGTACTAATAAAGTTACTTTAGGACATACGACTACAACAGAAATTGCATTTACTGATATCAATAAGAGTGCTACAGCAGTGAAAGACTTAGCAGCTGGTGATACAATTATTGTAAAAGACGGCAAAGCTGAGTTACGTAAAGCAGCATCAGATGATGTGAAAAAATTAGCTGCTGGTACTTATGAAGTAAGTGGTACAAATGTTCTTAAAGATGGTGTGAAAGTCGGCGAATTTGATACAACTGGTAAAAAAGTAAAAATTGATGTAATTGATAAAGACGGTAATAAAGAAACATTAGAATTAGTAGCTAATGATTTAGGTTTAGGAGAGGCATTAGCTGATAAATCTAAATTTATTGTTGGTGGTGTAGATGTATCAACTCGTGACCAGGCAAAGGGAACTATTACTGCTGTTGATGCAGCAATTAAACAAGTTTCTGAACAACGATCTTCATTAGGTGCGGTTCAAAACCGTTTAGAACACACAATTAATAACTTAGGTGCTGCTTCTGAAAACTTAACAGCTGCTGAATCTCGTATCCGTGATACAGATATGGCAAAAGAAATGATGGAGTTCACTAAGAACAATATCTTAATGCAAGCAGCTCAATCTATGTTAGCGCAAGCAAACCAACAACCACAAGGCGTATTACAATTATTAGGTTAATTCCTAACCAAGGAGCTTGAAGGTATTTACCTTCAAGCTTTTTTTATGAAGGAGGGGTGAAATGGAAAAAGTAATGTTAGTTCCTAAAGGGACAGAGCAATTTCAATGTATAGGGGCAGCTTGTGGGGATTCATGTTGTCGAATATGGAATGTTGATATTGACCGTGTAGGCTTTATGAAAGTCACAACATCTAGTAACACTGTTATTAAACCGTTAGCCAAAAAGGCTTATCAAAAAAATTCAAAGGCAACAGGTGCTACTAACTACGGGCGAATGAAAATGAATGAACAAAAAGAATGTCACTTTTTAGATGAAAACAAATGGTGCTTAATTCATAAGGAGCTAGGTGAAAGTGCTTTATGTAATACATGTGCTATTTATCCAAGGGAGCATCGAGAAATTGGTCAGTATATCGAGAAATCATTAACCTTATCATGTCCCGAAGCTGTACGCTCATTGTTATTGCAAAAAGAAGGGATAGAATTTGAAGAAGTATTAGCTAAACCATCAGAGCGTATTCAAAGTAAAGCGATTTTAACTGGAGAACATGTTGATATTTTATGGGTTATTCGAACATTTGTGATTACATTATTGCAGGAACGGGGCATTTCATTGGATGTACGTATGATGTTACTTGGTTTATTAGCAGAAAAGCTAAATGAGCAGCCAAAAACGTTAGAACATACAGAGAAAATTATCCAGATGATGCAACAACGCTTTTTAACACCGCAATATATTGAAGCCGTGATGCAAATAAAAGGAAATGAACTAGTTCAACTCCAAATGCATAAAGAGTTACTTCGTACAACGGTAGAAGAGCTTTCGTTTAATGTACGGTATGTGGGAGTGGTAAATCAATTTATTAGGGGTTTAAAAACAGGTCCATTAGAGAACAAGGAAATTGCAGAAGAAACTTTACAAAAATATATAGCTGCACAAGCTGTTTACATGCAATTTATTCAAGAGCATCATTATATTTTAGAAAATTATGTAGTACATTATATTTTTACCAATGTATTTCCGTATAATGGCAAAACAATATTGGAGGCATATGAAGATGTTGTTATTAATTATCAGCTGATTAAAGCTTTATTAATGGGTATTGCCTCCTATAATGGAAAATTAACGACTGATGATGCAGTGCTCGCGATTCAAAGCTATACAAAGGCTGTAGCTCATAATAATAAGAGTTATGGCATATTACGTCAAAAAATTAAAGAATCTAATATGGAGACGATAGCATTTTTATTTGCGTATATTAAAATGAATGGATAAAAACGGTAGCTAAAAGAGGTCTTTATTAGTAGAAAACTGGGTATTTATTTTGGAATTTTTAAAGTAGATAAGTGTTTTTACTATAGTGGAGAAATGTATTCCAGAAAAAATAACTCAACAAGGGACATTCGGGTTATTACGCATACATTTTTAGCATTCACCTTCGTAGTAATTAGCTATGTTGATAATGAGAATATAATTGTGAAGTATTGATTCCATTTTATTAATGATATGACACCATACGATACCATATATGAAGTTTTACACATGTGGTGACGTATAGCTTAACTAAAGGTCAATATTCACGCTAATTGTTTTACAGAGTCAAGCATTAATGGGTGTCTTTATGACGCTTATTTCCCTAGCTCGCTTTATTTCACTATTTCCAAAGCCAATGGATGAAAATGAAAACAATGACGATAAAAGTGAAGCATTAGTTGATATTAAAAAGAGTTAGAGGGAAAAACTTTTGCATGAAAAAAAAAGTACCATATCTGGGAAAGAATATTTCTGGATAGCCACTATTTTAATGTGAAGGGAGAGATAAAATAATGAATGAATTATTACTAGATACACATTGATCTTACTATGATTATGTTGTAAAAGTACAAGACGGCTGCCAATGATTGCAAGCCTTTTCAATCTAGAACAAGCCTTTCAAATGATTGCAGATTTTAGTGAAGGGCTCGAATGGTTAGTAACAGTACAGCAACATATGCAAGCTAATCATTACGTTATTAATAGCCGTATACAGGAAGTTATCGAACGACTAACAATTTTAAATGGGCTATTGGAAAAAGGTGATATAGAAGCATTAACAGATTTATTTTCAAATGAGATTGCTCCACTTTTTGCTAGTGCTTCTGAATGGACGTTTAAAAAAGTTCAGATTTAAATGGCTAGATGACATTATTTAATTATTTAATTGGTGTTTATCGTGCTATTAAGCTTATTTAGGAATTGGAGGGGATTGGGGGGATAATTGCCACGTTAGAACAACAGATTATGGTGCCAAAATACATATAAGTAATTAAAATGTTGTAAATTAACTTTTCTATATTTACAAACAGAATCACCTACAGATGAGAAGCTCAAAGTATATTTGATCACACAGAGGTTACTTATCAACAATGTATGCAGGTGCACATAATATTACAGCACGCTACTCCAAAAGATGAAAGAATTTCAATTAGAGATATTTCCATTTTTTGCTAATGTTAAGTCAAATAAATGAATTCGATAGAACGTTTATAAAGATATTGCTTTTCAATATAGTACAGTTAGTTATTTTTAGAGGGAGTTGGTTTATCCAATATCCCTTTTTATTTGTAACTTTTTTGCGTAGTATAATGAGGTAAATATATGGGCAAAGGTAGATGGTGGAAGATGGAACATTTATTTATTAAGAATTACCATAGTTTTCTAGATGATCGAGGGGGAATTGTTAAATTAAGTGAAAATCAGTTAAAGCAAACAGTACAGTATGTACTGGTCAATCTATTACTTTCTGAAAAAACAACCCAGACCTGTAAAGAAGAACCAAGATATGTTTTTCTTTATTATAATAAAACATTACATTACGGTAAAATACTAAAATTTTACCCTAAAAATGAGTTTACGGAGCACTTCCCAGATTTAATAGATAAAATGTTTACTTTTGCAATTAAAATATCTAACCTAACAGAAATGCCTGAAGAACATTTAAAGTATTTATTTGCAAAGAGTAAGCGGAAGTATGTTGGTGATGTTAAATATTCTTTATTCCAGACAAAAGATGATAATTATCCATATGCTACTCCTATTGTAGACAATACAAAGGATTTCTTTCTGGAAACATATCGCATTGTAAATGACTTTAAGGAAGTCGTTTTATACGGCAATGACACTATTCAAAATCAAAAAACATACGGCAAAATTGTTGAAGAGGATGGGGAAATTTTTGTTACTTTAACGAACGAAAAGATGCTTCAAGTGGATATTGGTTATTTATTAGGCGAATATGATGCACGCTTACCGAATTATCGACCATATTTTTATGAATTTATCCCACTCCATTTAACAGATAAAAAAATAGAACAATTGGGGCTAGAGAGAAATAAATGGTATAACGTAAGTCTTTATACTGATGCATCTGTTCAGGGGGAATTTAACGAAAAAACGATTAAAGGTACACTTCTTTTTAGTGCTTCTCCTATCATACGTAAAGGACGGCGACTAATATTTGGAGAAAAGGCTTCTACAGATATTGAACAGCATTTTAATCAATTGTTAAGTCAAGAACAGGAAAACTGGATAGTGAATAATGGGGATGAAGTAAAGGAACAATTTGAACAAGCTTTAAATTTATCACAATATAATGATTTAGAAATAAATGTTATTATCTATTCAGTAGGTCAAGGCAATTGGATTCAAGTGGAAGGTATGGACAAAGGGAATGAAATATTTTCATTGTGCTTCGATATTGGATTTACTATCACTGAAACAAGTACCCTTTATGAGGATGCGATAAAACAGGCGGCATTAGAGGCTAAAAAATCAAATTTAATCATGCTCTCCCATTGGGATTTAGATCATATTTTAGGTGTTTCTAAATTCAGTAATATCGATTATGAGAAAACATGGATTGTCCCACAAATTATTGATACTGCGAGTGAATCTTCTAAACGATTAGCAGTTTATATAGCAAAAGAAAGCAATATTAATGCCGTTTTTGCTGCAGATACATTTAATGGAACAGTCATTTTTAAGAGCGATTATTTTGTATTAGGAAAAGGACAAGGGAATCAATCAGGAAAAAAGATGACAATTGGAAATACTTATAGCTGGAAAACAAAGTACAATAATTTAAATAATTTAGGGCTAATATTAGAAGTGAAAAACAATGGGCATTCAATGTTATTGCCTGGCGACTGCGAATACATAGAGTTCCCGCAACTTTTTATGAAACTCTATAATACAATTGTCGTGCCACATCACGGCGCAGCTGTAGAAGGTGTTGCTTTACCAGACAGAAGTGTACATTGCAGTGAAGCGATTGCCTGCGTAAATCGTAAGAAAAGTAGAGGCTATCCGAAGAAAAAGCATGTGGATATTTTAGAGAACCATAAAGGTTATAAAGTACATTCAAATACTTGTTATAAGATTTCTAAAACTTTTAAATTTTAATTTACAAACTGGTATATCGGTGCAAATAGTGTTGGGAAATGAGCTTTATTAGAAGTGAGAGGTGTGAGTACCGATGTTTTGATATTGCCTGAGAAAAAGAAATTATTAGCTTTAATTAAAGTCGATCGAGCAAATTCGAGTATCATAGCCAACGTTTTATCCAATTTTAGAAGAAAGAACGAATTTTTGTTAGAAATTCATTCTTCATATTACCTAACTACAGTTACCATATGATAATGTCTACTCTTGTCCATGTGAAAAATTTCAAACTTTCTTCTATTATTATCTGTATTGTTTTAAAAAAACTGAAATTCTCTTCTTTTTATCCGATATTAGTAACAATCATATCTGTATTAGATTCAAGGAGGATGAAATTATGCGAATTTCAGGAAATGCAGATACTGGTGCAGCAACTATCCAACAGCAAGTCTCCTCTAATGCAACAGCAGTGGAGAAAGTAGGTACGCAAGGAAGCGACACTACAATGAAAAGTGCTACACCAATTGTTGAACAAATACAACAACTTAGCAATGATGAGGAAACAAAAGCAAAAGTACAAGAAGTTGTCGATAAAATGAATAAAATGCTAGAAGTAAATCAGAGCGCTGCAAAGTTTAAGTATCATGAGGGTTTAGATCGTTATTATGTAACTGTAGTAGATAGTGCTACTGATGAGGTATTAAAAGAAATCCCACCGAAAAAGTTACTAGACGCTTTTTATGAAATGCAAAAGCTGTTTGGGATGATTGTAGACGAAAAAATATAATTATATTTTAAAATGGAGGACTATTTATGGTAATGCGAATAGGTGGATTAGCATCAGGGATGGACATAGATGCTTTAGTAGAAAAATTAATGACTGCAGAAAGAGCGCCATTAAATAAGCTTTTACAAAATAAACAAAGATATGAATGGCAGCGTGATGCTTATCGGGATGTCAATACAAAATTAAAAACATTTGATACGTACATTTCAGATAACTTAGTGATAAAAAACTTAAGCTCAAAAACAGCAAGTAGCTCAAATTCAGATTTAGTATCAGCTATTGCTACTAGTAAGGCTACAGGAACACTTTCTATTGAGGGAGTTTCACAATTAGCATCTGCAGCACGTACAACAAGTGGACAAATTGATGGTACTGGTTCAACAAAAATGAGTGAGTTAGTGGGAAGTGATACGGAATTTATTGAATTCACAGCTCCTACAGCTGATGGTTCAAATCCAACAAGTGTAAAAGTTCCAATTACATCCAATATGACAGTAGATTCCTTTATTGAAAAAGTGAACGAAAGTAATGCAGGTGTTTCAGCAATTTTTGAAAACGGACGCTTCTCTTTCACAGCTCAAAATACCGGTAAAGGCGATATCACTGTTAATGGTGTTAATGCTAAGGGCACAAATACGGATATAAGTAAATTGAAGTTACAAGAGGGTGAAGGTGCAACAGTAACTGAAGGGAAAAATTCTATTTTCCAAGTAAATGGTATTGCCACAGAGCGTAATTCAAACACATTGACACTTAATGGTTATAACATTACCTTAAAAAGGACATTTAATGATACAGCTACAAATGTAAAAAAATATCTTGCTGCACAAACAGAATTTACTAATGCTAAAGCAGCTAAGGCTGATTTAGATACAAAAGCTACAACTGCAAATCAGGCATTTAATACAGCTTCACTTGCATATCAAGATAAGCTTAATGATGTATTTAAAGTTGGATTTGATGATACAGAGAAGGCAGCTTATAACAGCTTTAATCAGTCATTTTTAGCTAATCTAACAGATGATGAGATTTTAGAACTAGGTAATCTTCCTGTATTTGATAAAGATGATACATTTGAAGATATGCTAGTTAAAATCTCAGATGATAGTACGATTTCAGAAGATTTAAAGGAAAAGCTACACACTTCTTTATCTTCAAAGGAACAGTTAGAAACATTGAAAGATTTAGATGCAACAGCTTTAAAGAAATTCCGTGCAGAAGCAAGTAGAGAGGTTGACTATGCTAGTTTAAATAAGTCTTTTTTAAGTGGATTAACTACTGATGAAATTAGTGTGATTGCTAGCCTTGATTTATCCAAAGACGATCCATTTGAAGGGCTAAGCCTAGATGCTGATTTACAAGCAAGCGTTCAAGCAAAATTAGATAGTTTATCTACGGCACAAAAAGAGAAATTAGATACAGTTACCAAAGAAGATTTAACATCCTACTCCGAACTTGCACAATTACAAATTGTACATGATGAGAAAAGAGCTGCTAAAAACTCAGCAGATGCTGCACTTACTGCTGGGATAGCTCGTTTGACAAATGCAACTGCCGCATTTGAATCAGCAAAGACAGAAGCTGAGGCCGCAGGGATATTAGAAGAAGGAACTGAGGATATTAAAGCAGGGTTACCTACAGATACAACTGAAGCTGCTGTTACATTAACATCAACAACAAATGTTGATGACATGATGAATAAAATTAAAGACTTTGTGAATATGTACAATTCATTCATTAAAGATTTAAAAGAGCAAACGACACAAACAAAATATCGTGATTATGCTCCGCTAACAGAAGATCAAAAGAAAGATATGAAGGAAAGTGAAATTAAGCTATGGGAAGAAAAAGCGAAAAGTGGCCTGCTTCGTAACGATTCACTTCTTCGTGACGGACTTTCTAAAATGCGCTCACTTGTTTATGAAGCTGTGCCTGGGCTTGAAGACTCAAAATTCAATACATTATTCAGTATCGGTATAACGACTACGAAAAATTATAATGATGGTGGCACACTAGAGATTGATGAAAAGAAATTACGGGAAGCATTAGAGGCGGACCCTGATGCAGTGGCACGTCTATTTAAAAATGATGGTGGTAAAGACAAAGATGTGGTAGATGGTAAGGTTGTTGATACGCGTGGCTATCTTGCAAGGTTACGTGGATCAATGGATGAGTTTAAAATTTCAATTGAACAAAAAGCTGGCCGTGCTACAATGACAGATCAACAATATACGATTGGTAAAAACTTATTTGATACAGAAAAGCGTATTTCCACATGGCAAAATAAGCTAAAAGATATTGAAGCACGTTACTGGAAACAATTCTCGGCGATGGAGCAAGCCATTAATAAGGCTAATCAGCAATCTGGAATGTTCATGCAACAAGGCGGAGGCTTCTAAATAAGGTAGGGGAAACATATGCAGCAAATAGATCAACTATTGCAAGCTTCAGCAAATTTATTTAAGCATTTGGGTGAAACTCCTAAAGGTGAAGACCGAGATGAATATATCAACACTATTAACAATATGTTGGACAAGCGTGGTGTGATTATTAAAGGCATAATGGATGAGGGATTTCGTTATGATGAACAAAATCGCATTCATCGAACATTGCTAGAATTAGATAATGGTATTAAAAGGCGTTTAGCAGATGTAATGGATGCAGTTAAACAAGACATGGCAAACCTACAAAAAACGAAGAAAAGTGAACAGCAATATTACAATCCTTACTCGAATGTTCGCGTAATGGATGGTATGTATTATGACAAAAAGAATTAATAGTTTATCTTCATTCATCGTGGTGGAAGTTGCTAGCTGAATGAAGATAAAGCTTTGGCAGCTGTCATAGATTTTTTAAAAGGAGTGAATTGTGATCATACAATTCAAAATCCAGACAAATTTACGCTGAGACGTAAATAGCTTTTCTTCGGAAAATGGTTTAAACTAGTAAATAAGTAACCTTTCAAAGGAGTTGTCCTTTATTGGCAGCAAATTTAACAGCACAAAACGCGTATAAACAAAATAGTGTGACTACAGCTTCACCTGGCGAACTGACATTAATGCTTTATAATGGATGCTTGAAATTCTTGCATAAGGCGAAACAAGCTATCCAAGATAAAAATATTCAAGAGAAAAATACAAACATTCAAAAAGCTCAGGCGATTATTAGTGAACTGATGTCTACACTCAATATGGATATTGAGATTTCGAAACAAATGCTACCTCTTTACGAATATATGAATCATCGTTTAGTAGAAGCCAACATTCAAAATGATGTAGCCATTATTGAGGAAGTAGAAGGATTGGTGACGGAGTTTCGCGATACGTGGAAGGAAGTTATTCGCATTAATCGACAACAGCAATTTGGTCAGGGAAACAGCGGACAAATTTAGACACAATTAGAGACCATCGAAAGAGATGGTCTCTTTTTTGTTAAATCGTTTTTATCACGAAATAGTCATAAATTAGGCTATTCAACGGTAAAATATGTTACTTATTCCCTGTAGCTGTAAGTTGGGCATCATGGCATTATCAAAGCAATAAACATGTTTAAAAGAGTACTGGGGTGGGAATATGATCTTTAAGCGTCAAGAAGGTTTCCGTTTTAAATTTAAGGAGCCTATTCAAATAACTTTTGCTATTTATGAGAATGGAAAGGTCAATCATGGACAAACCGCTATGGCTGACTTGTTGGATATTAGTCCACGTGGATTAAAGATGTTTACGGAAGTGGATTTAGGTATAAACCCTCCTCCATTAGATATCCATTTTGTGCTTGATACACAAGAAGTTCGCGCTTATGGAGAAGTGATTTGGAGTCGTCCATTTGGGAGCGGCAAGCAATACGGCATTTATTTTAATAATCAAGGACCAGTGGAAGATTTGATTGTTGGAGAACTAAAGCTTCGGCGAAAAAAGGAAGCAGCGGAAGCGAAAAAACAAAATAATAATTCATAAAAATTTTTGTAAAAAAAAGAATGATTTTAGAGGAATTTCACACACTTGTGTAGAAATAGATAGTATAGCAGTTATAAAGGAGGAGTTTACATGTTAAACTTTAACATTCGTGGTGAAAATATTGAGGTAACTCCAGCTATTCGAGAGTATGTTGAGAACAAAATCGATAAAGTTGAACGCTATTTTAACGAAGATGTTAATGCCAACGCTAATGTCAATTTAAAGGTTTACAATGACAAACAAACGAAAGTGGAAGTCACTATTCCAATGAAGAATCTAACTCTTCGTGCTGAAGAGCGTCATAATGATATGTATGCTGCTGTTGATCTAATTGTTGATAAATTAGAGCGTCAGATCCGCAAGCATAAAACAAAAGTAAACCGTAAATTCCGCGAGCGTGAAGGTGCAGGCCTTTATTTTGCTACTACTCAAGCAGCCGCAGATGCTGTGTCAGAGGAAGAAGAATATTCAATTGTTCGTACAAAGCAATTTGATTTAAAGCCTATGGATCAAGAAGAGGCAGTTCTACAAATGAATATGCTTGGACATGATTTCTATGTCTTTACAGATGCTGAATCGAACGGCACAAATATTGTGTATAAACGTAAAGATGGAAAATATGGCTTAATTGAAACAACTTAAAACTTCATGATGACAAAGGCTCTCGCGATGGCGAGGGTCTTTTTTTGTATGACAATCATATGTAGCCGGGGTGACAGTTTGCATGAAACTGTAACACAATGGTAAAATGAAAGTTGAATCTATATAGGAAGTGAAAAACATTCATGGCAAACCTATTAAATAAATTATTTGATTTCAATAAACGTGAGCTAAAAAAATTAGAAAAAATCGCTGACCAAGTTGAGCGTTTCGCTTCTCAAATGGAACAGCTTTCAGATGATCAACTACAAGCGAAAACAGATGAATTTAAAAAGCGCTATGCTGAGGGTGAGCATTTAGAGTCGATTCGTGCGGAAGCGTTTGCTGTTTGTCGAGAAGCGGCAAAACGTGTATTAGAGATGTACCCATTCCGCGTTCAAATCATGGGGGCAGCCGCTCTTGATGAGGGGAATATTGCGGAGATGAAAACCGGGGAAGGTAAAACTTTAACAGCGACAATGGCTGTTTATTTAAATGCCATCACTGGTAAAGGTGTACATGTTGTTACAGTCAACGAATACCTAGCGAGTCGTGATGCTGCTGAAATGGGACAACTTTATAATTTCTTAGGCTTATCTGTTGGGCTTAACCTGAATAGCCTTTCAAAAGATGAAAAACGAACTGCTTATGAGGCTGATATTACGTATAGTACAAACAATGAGCTAGGATTTGACTACTTACGTGATAACATGGTGCTTTACAAAGAGGAACGTGTACAACGTCCATTACACTATGCTGTCATTGATGAGGTGGACTCGATCTTAATTGATGAAGCGCGTACACCATTAATTATTTCGGGTCAGGCTGGGAAATCAGCACAGCTTTATAAACAATCGAATGCCTTTGTACGTATGTTAAATGCAGAGACAGACTATACGTATGAAGAGTCAACAAAAGGTGTTACGTTAACAGATGCAGGTGTGGAAAAGGCAGAAAAAGCATTTGGCATCGATAATCTATTTGATTTGACACATGTTCGTTTAAATCATGCGATCAATCAATCATTAAAGGCGCATGTCAGTATGCATAATGATGTCGATTATGTTGTGCAGGATGGCGAAATTGTGATCGTTGATGGCTTTACTGGTCGTTTGATGAAGGGTCGTCGTTATTCTGATGGCTTACACCAAGCGATTGAGGCTAAAGAAGGCGTTGAGATTCAAAATGAATCGATGACAATGGCGACAATTACCTTCCAAAACTACTTCCGTATGTATCAAAAGCTTGCAGGGATGACAGGTACAGCGAAAACAGAGGAAGAGGAATTCCGTAATATTTACAATATGAATGTTGTCGCTATTCCGACGAATAAACCGATTGCTCGTGATGATCGTGCTGACTTGATTTTTGCAACGATGGAAGGGAAATATAAAGCAGTTGCTGCTGATATCGCAGAGCGTCATAGAGCTGGTCAACCTGTTCTTGTTGGTACAGTTGCTATTGAAACGTCTGAGATTATTTCTAAACTATTGGATAAACATAAAATTCCTCATAATGTATTAAATGCGAAAAATCATGAACGTGAAGCTGAAATCATTGCGAACGCTGGTACAAAGGGTGCAGTGACAATTGCAACAAACATGGCTGGACGTGGTACAGATATTAAACCTGGCGAAGGAGTACTCGAAATTGGCGGTTTAGCGGTAATCGGTACAGAGCGACATGAATCACGTCGTATTGATAATCAGCTTCGTGGACGTTCTGGTCGTCAAGGGAATCCAGGGGTTACACAATTCTACCTATCCTTAGAGGATGATTTAATGCGTCGTTTTGGCTCTGATAATATGAAGTCGATGATGATGCGCTTAGGTATGGATGATTCCCAGCCATTGCAATCTAAAGTTGTGTCGAGAGCTGTAGAATCAGCGCAGAAACGTGTCGAGGGTAATAACTTTGATGCGCGTAAACGCTTATTACAATATGACGATGTACTACGTCAGCAGCGTGAGATTATTTATAAAGAGCGTTATGATGTACTAGAAACAGAAAATATGCGTGTGCTTGTTGAGTCTATGATTCAAGAAACAATTGATAATGTTGTTAGCCTGTATACTCAAGGTGAACAGAAGGATTGGAACCTAAAGGCTATTGAAGACTTTGTAGCGGCTAATCTTTTAGAGGAAGGTCAACTTAAAGTATCTGATTTCCAAGGCAAGTCTGCTGAAGATATTAATCAGCTAATCTCTGATGCTGTTCATGTTCGTTATGATGAAAAAGAGGCAGAACTGACACCAGAGCGTATGCGTGAGTTTGAAAAGGTTATTTTATTACGATCAATCGATACAAAATGGATTGATCATATTGATGCAATGGATCAACTACGTCAAGGTATCCATCTGCGTGCTTATGGTCAAAACGATCCACTTCGTGAATATCAACAAGAAGGCTTTGCGATGTTTGAGGATATGGTAGCCTCTATTCGCGAGGATGTTGCGAAATATGCGATGAAAGCAGAAATCCGCAATAATCTGGAGCGTGAAGAGGTGGCAAAGGGGCAGGCTGTTAATCCAAAAGAAGAAGGTGGCACTGCGCCGAAAAAGCAACCAGTACGTAAAGCTGAAAACATTGGCCGTAATGATTTATGTCCATGTGGTAGCGGCAAGAAATTTAAAAACTGTCATGGCACAGCTCAATAATATCTAGGTGAAAAAATCATTTTAACTACGTGTTAAAATGATTTTTTCTTTTTAAAATTACTCAAAAATGAAGAAATTTTAGTATAAAAAGTCAGAATTTATAGACAATTGAAAAATATGGGTATACAATAGCTGTAATAATAGGTATATAGTACAAGTTATTTATCCTGTTATTATCCTGAATTTTTGATGGTGATACTAAGTCTTAAGGAGGATCGGAATTTTCAAGCAATCTTACTCATTGAAAATAGCGGGAATGTACGCATATTTGTATATTCCTTTTTATTTTGACTGGAAGCAACATAAAATGTATAAAGGGGGACTATAGATGCATAAAAAAGATATTATGAATAGTGAAACAATGATGTATATGCCTGTGTATGATTCCTTTGGAAATTTATGTACGCAGGTGTATGAGAAAAATAATGAGTATATTTCTACGCTATCACCAACGAAATTATTGGACTTTAATCTGCGTTATTTTGGTTCTAGTTTAAGAGGAGCGTTCGATGGTTCGAAAATGATCCTAGGCAAGCTTAATAAAAATCCTATTGTCGTGCACGAGCGTTGTAATATTTTATGGTTCCCTAGTAGGTCTCCTCTACATCCTGACTGTATCTGGTTCGCTGTCCATCATATAGATGACTATGTCGCTGTGGATAAAAAGAGGACAAAGGTTACCTTTATGAATGGCATGGAATTTATTGTGGATGTCAGTGTCAATGCGTTAGAGTCTCGGATTCAAAGAGCTTTTTTATTAAAATATAGACTAGAGAAACGAACAAAATATTTACTTGTTCAGTATGATCGTGTGAAAGTATTTCAACGTCTTGCCAAGAATATGTTTGAGGACGAGACGCAGGATAGTTAACTTACTACCACAAAACATCTGCTAGATAGTATGTTTTCCTTTATAAAAACGTTATAATAAAAAGATACGGGGCTTTATGGATAAAGTGTTAGCTCCATGACTAACGTTCGGAGGATTTAACGATGATTGAATTAGCAGATGTACGCAATGTGTTAGACACTACAGCCAAAAAATTGGCGGACTTTAGGGGGTCTCTTTGACTTAGAGAACAAAGAGGCACGTATTCAGGAGCTAGATGAAATGATGCTAGAGCCAGGCTTTTGGGATGATCAGCAAGGTGCTCAGGTGATTATCAATGAAGGAAATGGCTTAAAAGCAATTGTCAATGAATATAAAGATTTAGTGGAAACACATGAAAATTTAGATATGACACTGGAACTTTTACGTGAAGAACCAGACGAAGAATTACAAGAAGAGCTAGGCAAAGAACTAGCAGAATTCCAACAAAAGATGGCTGATTTCGAGCTACAATTACTGCTAAGTGGCCCATACGATCAAAACAATGCCATTTTAGAGCTACATCCTGGTGCTGGTGGTACGGAATCACAGGACTGGGGCTCAATGCTATTACGTATGTATACACGATGGGCAGAGAAGCGTGGATTTAAAGTGGAAACAGTGGACTATCTACCAGGAGATGAAGCTGGGATTAAATCTGTAACATTGTCGATTAAAGGTCACAATGCTTTCGGTTATTTACAAGCGGAAAAGGGTGTCCATCGTCTAGTACGTATTTCCCCATTCGATTCGTCTGGCCGCCGTCATACGTCTTTCGTTTCCTGTGATGTTATGCCAGAGTTTGACGACAATATTGAAATCGATATTCGTACAGAGGATTTAAAAATTGATACGTATCGTGCAACAGGGGCAGGTGGTCAGCATATTAATACGACAGATTCTGCCGTTCGTATAACGCATATTCCTACTGGTACGATTGTACAATGTCAGGCTGAGCGCTCCCAGATTAAAAACCGTGAAAAAGCGATGACGATGTTAAAAGGGAAGCTATATCAATTAGAACTTGATAAACAGCAAGCACAATTAGATGAAATACGCGGTGAGCAAAAAGAAATAGGCTGGGGCTCCCAAATTCGTTCGTATGTCTTCCACCCTTACTCGATGGTTAAGGATCATCGTACAAATGAAGAAACAGGTAATGTGGGTGCAGTGATGGATGGCGATTTAGATCCATTTATAAATGCCTATCTACGTTCAAAAATAAATTAATCGAAGATTCCCCCAAGAGTAAGAAGCTCTTGGGGGATTTTTGTTAAAAGGGTGGATGATAGGGTGCATCTTGGCTCAGCTGTTTTCGTTCACTCATGTAATATTTATACAGCATAGAAGCGTTAAGAAACTGTTTACTAATGGATGCATATCGGATAGGCAATTCAATTTGTTTATTATTTTTTAATGTTACAATACACCCCATTTCACTAGGTGTAATATTAATAATTGCATGAAGCCCTATCCATATATTGTGAATGGAGCTGGGTGAAAAAGTGGGCAGAAAAATACAGGGATAACCGTAATCAAAGGCCACGACGATTGGTAGCTTGTGTTGATTGCCAAAAAAACGTTTAGCCGATTGTTTTGCGGCTTCATAGGTTGATCCTAATGAGAGACAGGATTTTCGAAGGACATGCATCGGTTTGCGTGTAACAATCAGCTCATTATGCTTATCAATCACATGCGTGAAGACTTTGGAGTCATGCTGAATAGGTTGCAGCAAATAAGTATTGAATGAAATTAAGTAGCCGTTTACAAAGTTAGTTGTCATATAGGGAGTGCCTCCTTTTTTCTAGTGATAACGGTAGTGTAAAACAGAATATGACTTTCTTAAATTGGATGAAATAGTTGAAAATCGTTCAGAAAAGCACGAAATGCTTAGAGAATTTGCTCTAAATATAAATGGATTAATAGCTAATCCAAGATATTTTCGAATCGTAAGCATTGCTTTTTAAATTCAATTTTCATATAATTTAGAAAAGGATCGAGGTGAGATCGTTGGATAAATATTATTCGTATACAGATTTTCTGAAAGCCGTTGGTCAGTCGAAAAAAGTTGATGAGGCAGAGAAATTATTAAACGAGATTTATTTAGATTTATTTTTAAATCGTATCCAGCGTATGCATCGGCAAGAGCAGCTCATGGTTCTGATAGATAGAGCACTCGATGAAAAAGATGAAAACGCATTTTATCAATACGCATCCGAACTAACTTCCTTACAGCAAACAGAAGATGAATCATATTGACGAACCCGCTCTCCATATCTATTGGAGAGTGGGATTTTTTTGATTTTGAAAATATTTGCGGGAATGTAGACTTCACTCCAAAAGTAGAGGACCCGCTCATAAAAGAGTGAAAGCTGCTCGGAAAGTAAAGTCTTCCGATCATAACAGTGAGATAACCGCTCAAAAAGAAGTGACCTCGCTCCAAAAGCAATAACCATCACTCTGAACAGGGGAAATCATCCACCGATGAAGCTTGAAAACCTGATAAAACGGCTATTATAAGAGTAAAAAGTTAAATTGAACGCCTTGTTATATATTAAAAATTTTAGAGATGAAAAAATTTTTTACAAACATTCGTTCGTTAAATGTTCGAAATTTTAATATCGCTATGCTAAAATATATGTACAAATTGGAAGGAAAGGATGGGGACATGAGTGCAAACATTTGATTTACAAGCGCCATATCAGCCTAACGGGGATCAGCCACAGGCCATTGCGGAATTAGTGGAGGGTGTGAAAGCAGGCAAACGTCATCAAACATTGCTTGGTGCTACTGGAACAGGTAAGACGTTTACCATTTCGAATGTCATCCAGCAAGTCAAAAAACCAACACTAATCATGGCACACAATAAAACGTTAGCTGGCCAGCTATATAGTGAATTTAAAGAGTTCTTCCCAAATAACGCCGTTGAATATTTTGTCAGCTACTATGATTACTACCAGCCAGAAGCTTATGTACCGCAGACAGATACCTATATAGAAAAAGACTCTAGCATTAACGATGAAATTGATAAGCTGCGTCACTCTGCTACCTCTGCATTGTTTGAGCGTGAGGATGTCATTATTATTGCATCTGTGTCCTGCATTTATGGTTTAGGTTCTCCTGAAGAATATCGAGAAATGGTTGTTTCCATTCGTACAGGTATGGAAATTGAACGTAATCAGCTACTGCGCAAGCTTGTAGACGTTCAGTATGAGCGTAATGATGTTAGTTTTACTCGCGGAACATTTCGGGTACGTGGAGATGTAGTGGAAATCTTCCCAGCCTCTCGTGATGAGCATTGTATTCGGGTGGAATTTTTCGGTGATGAAATTGATCGCATTCGTGAAGTAGATGCACTAACTGGAGAGATTTTATCGGATCGAGAGCATGTGGCTATTTTCCCAGCATCCCACTTCGTTACACGAGAAGAGAAAATGCGTAAAGCGATTGAAAATATTGAAAAAGAATTAGAGGAACGACTTGCATTATTACGTGCAGAAGATAAATTACTAGAGGCACAGCGTTTAGAACAGCGTACACGCTATGATTTAGAGATGATGCGTGAAATGGGCTTTTGCTCTGGGATTGAAAACTATTCACGTCATTTAACATTGCGTGAAGCAGGTGCTACTCCATATACTTTGCTAGATTATTTCCCCGAAGACTTTTTACTTGTGGTTGATGAAAGTCACGTAACACTTCCACAGGTTCGAGGAATGTACAATGGTGACCAAGCACGTAAAGGAGTGCTCGTAGAACATGGCTTCCGATTGCCATCTGCTCTAGATAACCGTCCATTACGTTTTGAAGAGTATGAAAACCGCGTACATCAAGCGATTTATGTATCAGCCACACCAGGTCCTTATGAACTGGAGCATACACCAGAAATGGTAGAGCAAATTATCCGTCCAACTGGATTATTAGATCCATTAATTGATGTACGTCCTATTGAAGGTCAAATTGATAATTTAATTGATGAAATACAAGATCGAATTGCGCGTGATGAGCGAGTTTTAGTGACAACGCTAACGAAGAAAATGTCTGAGGATTTAACGGCTTACCTGAAGGAAATGGGCTTAAAAGTTGAATACTTACATTCAGAAATTAAGACACTAGAACGTATTGAAATTATCCGTGAGCTACGCAAAGGAACGTATGATGTGCTAATAGGTATTAATCTATTGCGTGAAGGTCTTGATATCCCTGAAGTGTCCCTTGTGGCAATTTTAGATGCTGATAAAGAAGGATTTTTACGTTCAGAGCGTTCATTGATTCAAACCATTGGTCGTGCTGCTCGAAACGCGAATGGTCATGTCATTATGTATGCAGACCATGTAACAGACTCGATGAAAAAGGCGATTGATGAAACGAAACGTCGTCGTGCGTTACAAATGGCTTATAACGAGGAGCATGGCATAACACCTCAAACGATCATTAAGAAAATCCCAGATGTGATTCGCGCAACACAAGTAGCAGAAGAAGAGGAATCGTATGTAACAAAGGCAACAAAAGGCAAAAAGCTGACAAAGGCGGAAAGAGAACAGCTCTTAGCTTCCCTAGAAGTCGAAATGAAGGAAGCAGCAAAAGCGCTTGACTTTGAACGTGCGGCTGAGTTACGAGATACAATATTTGAATTGAAGGTAGAAGGTGAATGACTTGTGAAAAATACTGAAATCGTCGTGCAAGGTGCACGTGCTCATAATTTAAAAAATATTAATGTCACAATTCCACGTGACCAATTAGTCGTTTTAACAGGATTATCGGGCTCTGGAAAGTCTTCTCTAGCATTTGACACAATTTATGCGGAGGGCCAGCGTCGTTACGTTGAGTCCCTTTCCGCCTATGCCCGTCAATTTCTTGGACAAATGGATAAGCCAGATGTCGATGCGATAGAAGGTTTATCGCCTGCTATTTCCATTGACCAAAAAACGACAAGTCGTAACCCACGATCTACTGTCGGTACGGTAACGGAAATCTATGATTACCTACGTTTACTTTATGCACGTATTGGTAAACCGATTTGTCCAAATCATGGCATAGAAATCACTTCCCAAACGATTGAGCAAATGGTGGATCGTTTATTAACCTATCCTGAGAGAACTAAGATGCAGCTCCTTGCACCAATGGTTTCTGGACGTAAGGGTACCCATGTTAAGCTGCTAGAAGATTTAAAAAAGCAGGGGTTTGTTCGTGTACGAATTGATGGGGAATTGCGTGATTTAGATGATGCTATCGAACTTGATAAAAATAAAAAGCATTCCATCGAAGTAGTAGTGGACCGTGTTGTTATGAAGGAAGGGATTGCTGCTCGTCTGAGTGATTCTTTAGAAACGGCTTTACGCCTGGCAGATGGACGTGTGCTTGTCGATGTGATGGAACATGAAGAGTTACTATTTAGTGAGCATCATGCCTGCCCATTATGTGGTTTTTCTATTGGTGAGTTAGAGCCTCGTATGTTTTCATTTAATAGTCCGTTTGGTGCTTGTCCAAGCTGTGATGGCTTAGGTTCAACACAAGAGGTAGATTTAGATTTAGTGGTGCCTGATTGGGATCGTTCCTTGTTAGAGCATGCCATCGCACCATGGGAACCAACAAGTTCGCAGTACTACCCACAATTACTAAAAGCTGTATGTGATCATTACGATATTCCAATGGACGTGCCTGTAAAGGATTTGCCAAAGGAAAAGATGGATAAAGTTTTATATGGCTCTGGAAAAGATAAGATACACTTCCATTATGAAAATGAGTTTGGCAATGTGCGAGATCAGATGATCGAATTTGAGGGTGTGGTGCGCAATGTTGAGCGTCGTTTTAAAGAGACGACATCCGATTATGTGCGTGAGCAGATGGAAAAATACATGGCACAGCAGGCTTGCCCTTCATGTAAAGGGTATCGTTTAAAACCTGAAACGTTAGCAGTGAAAGTAGCCGATAAGCATATTGGTGAGGTTACCCAATATTCGATTCAGGAAGCAGACACATTCTTCAAAGAGCTTGATCTCTCTGAAAAGGATATGCAAATTGCTCGATTAGTTTTACGAGAAATCGAAGAACGATTGGGCTTCCTTGTGAATGTTGGTTTAGACTATTTAACATTGAGTCGTGCAGCAGGTACATTATCTGGTGGAGAGGCACAACGTATTCGCCTTGCTACACAAATTGGTTCACGATTAACGGGAGTCCTCTATATTTTAGATGAGCCTTCGATTGGTTTGCATCAGCGAGATAATGATCGACTGATTAGCACATTACAAAATATGCGTGACATTGGAAATACGCTGATTGTGGTAGAGCATGATGAAGATACGATGCTTGCTGCAGATTATCTCATCGATGTAGGACCTGGAGCAGGCGTCCATGGCGGGCAAATTGTGGCAGCAGGTACACCACAGGAAGTTATGAATAATGAAAAATCCTTAACTGGACAATATTTAAGTGGTAGAAAGTTTATTCCTTTACCAATTGAAAGACGCCAACCTAATGGCCGAAAGCTCTCCATTAAAGGTGCCAAGGAAAATAATTTACGCAATGTTAAAGTAGATGTTCCATTAGGCTTATTTGTAGCAGTGACAGGAGTGTCTGGTTCAGGGAAATCTACACTGATAAATGAAATTTTATATAAATCTTTGGCACAGAAGCTGAATCGTTCAAAGGTTAAGCCTGGTGAGCATAAAGAAGTGACAGGCATCGATGAGCTTGAAAAGGTAATTGATATTGATCAATCGCCAATTGGGCGTACACCTCGTTCAAACCCAGCAACTTATACAGGTGTTTTTGATGATATTCGCGATGTTTTCGCAGCAACAAATGAAGCAAAGGTACGAGGCTACAAAAAAGGACGCTTTAGCTTTAATGTCAAGGGCGGTCGCTGTGAAGCATGTCGTGGCGACGGCATTATTAAAATTGAAATGCATTTCCTTCCAGATGTTTATGTACCATGTGAAGTATGTCACGGCAAACGGTATAACCGTGAAACACTTGAAGTGAAGTATAAAGATAAGAGTATTGCAGATATTCTCGATATGACGATTGAGAATGCAGTAGTGTTCTTTGAAAATATTCCAAAGATCCAGCGTAAGCTACAAACGATTGTTGATGTTGGGCTGGGCTATATGAAATTAGGTCAACCAGCCACAACCTTATCGGGTGGAGAGGCACAGCGTGTAAAACTAGCCTCTGAGTTACATCGACGCTCAACAGGGAAATCCTTCTATATTTTAGATGAACCAACAACAGGATTACATGCCGATGATATTGCTCGTTTACTTGTCGTGTTGCAGCGTCTTGTTGAAAACGGTGATTCAGTATTAGTTATTGAGCATAACTTAGATGTGATTAAAACAGCTGATTATATCATCGACTTAGGTCCAGAAGGTGGAGACAAAGGTGGTACGATTGTTGCAACTGGTACACCTGAAGAGGTAGTAGAAGTAGCTGGCTCCTATACAGGCAAATACTTAAAACCAATCCTGGAACGTGATCGTATGAGAATGGATGCATTGCTAGCAGAAGCTTCTAAATCTTAATGGATTTACATTTGAACGGAAATGATCAATCTGGATTGAAGGGTGATCTTAAAGTGGAGAAAGTCGCTTAATCCAGATTGAAAATGATCCGAAATGGGAAGAACCAGCTTAAACAGAGGCCGGAAGTGATCCAACTAATCTAAAAAACGAGCAATAAAATCTTCATAGGTAAAAGCCTGACGATGTTGTAATGAAAAGACCCAATTTATTCAATTTTGCAGTGAAACTTTTCACATGATGAATCGTATAAATAGTATAACGAACTGAGGGAGGCTATTTATTTATGCAAAATGAACGTCAACGAATTTTAGAACTTGTAGAAAAAGGAACAATTTCGGCACAAGAGGCGATTACATTATTAGAAGCATTAGAGCAACCTGGCAAGTCTACTCAACATGTTATGAATGATGTGTCGAAAGAGACGCAATCCTTTTCAAGTGAAAAAGAGCCATTATTTGAAGAAAAATCAAAAGATGGTGACAAGAAAAAAGATGATTTTATGAAATACTTCCAAGATGAAATGCAAGATTTTCGTAAGGATTTAACGCAAATCGGTTCTCTTTTTATGGATATGATGAATACGGCTGTTAAAAAAGTGAAGGAATTCGATGTTGCTTCTCCATTCGGAGATAAAATTGAATTTACCCATACAGAAGAAGTGGCTGCTGCTAATGTAGACAAGATTATCGTTGAATTACCTAATGGTAACTTCTCATTGGAATCCGGTGAAGGCGATACTATTCAAGTGATCTGCAAGGTAAAGGCACCTTTGATGAACGATAGTGAAGAAGAAACTCGCAATCACTTTTTAGAGCAATTTGTTGTGAAAGAGGAAGCGCAATCACTTCGTATTTTGAGCCAATTAAAGCTTGTTCAAGTCAATGTGAAGGTGCTAGTACCAAAGGATAAACTTGAAAAATTATCTGTTCGTCTAATGAATGGTAGTGTTTCATTACAGGATACAGAATTTGAAGAATTAAAAGTGAAAACGTTAAACGGTGCCATTAAAGGTACGAAATTTAATTTTGGAAAAGCTGAAGTGGATTCTTCTAATGGTTCCATTGAATTAACGAATGTTCGAGGTAAGGATTTAGAGGCTGAAACATTGAATGGGCGTGTTTATTTGGATGGTGCATTGGATGAAGTTGAAGCTAAGTCTGTCAATGGACATGTAGTCGTAACAACATGCTCGACAAATTCTTCTAAAATTAAAGCTCAAACAGTTGCTGGAGCAGTGGAATTATATGTCCCACGAACAATTTCATTGAGCGGTAAAGTCGTAACGAATTTCGGTAAAGTGGATGTGGGTATCCAGGATGTTTCTAAAATGGAGTCACAAGATCAATTCTTATCCAAAGTAGTCCGTTTCGACAAAGAAGTTGAAAATGCGAATCGCCTATTTATAGAAGGTGAATCGAAAACTGGTGCTGTTTTAGTGCGCTACACAACAACAGATGAACAACAAATTTAACAGTAGAAGCATTCAAGGTAAAGCTTGAATGCTTTTTCTTTTCAAACAGGATTCGACCTAGCACATAGAGGCGAATCTTGTTTTATTTTTGTCATATTTTTAAGGATAATGGCAAGGAAAGAATGAAATAGAAGGAACTGCCACGGATTGAAATGAAACTGTAATAAAAAAACAGAAATAGAGTGCTATAATAGTAAAAGAAATACCTCTTACATAGATGAGAGTTTTAGGTGGTTTAATCATGATAGAAATGAAAAATGTGACAAAGAAATACCCAAACGGTGTTGTTGCGACAAATGGTATTTCCGTTAATATAAAGCAAGGCGAATTTGTGTATGTAGTTGGCCCAAGTGGGGCAGGGAAATCCACATTTATTAAATTGATGTACCGTGAAGAAAAAGCAACATCAGGACAAATAATTGTAAATGGTATTGATTTAGCAACTTTAAAGAATAAGAAGGTCCCTTTTTTGCGCCGTCAACTTGGTGTAGTTTTCCAAGATTTCAAATTGCTACCTCGTTTGAATGTCTATGAGAATGTAGCGTTTGCGCTTGAAGTAATAGAGGAAAAGCCAGATGAAATCCGACGTCGTGTTATGGAAGTGCTAGAACTAGTTGGATTGAAGCATAAAGCAAGAATGTTTCCAAATGAACTTTCAGGAGGAGAGCAGCAACGAGTATCGATTGCTCGTTCAATCGTCAATGTCCCAAAAGTGGTGATTGCAGATGAACCTACAGGGAATCTTGACCCTGAAACATCATGGGAAATTATGAATTTATTTGAGGAAATTAATGCACGTGGGACAACGATTGTAATGGCAACCCACAACCGTGAAATTGTAAATACGATTCGACGTCGTGTTATTGCAATTGAAGGCGGCTTAATTGTCCGTGATGAACACGGAGGTGAATACGGCTATGAAATTTAGTACAGTAAAGCGCCACTTCCGGGAAAGTATCAAATCACTTGGTCGAAATAGCTGGATGACCATTGCCTCTGTCAGTGCCGTTACCGTTACGCTCATTCTAGTAGGTGTTTTTGCGCTTATTATGATGAATTTAAATAAAGTAGCAACGGATTTAGAAAATGATGTCGAAATTAAAGTGTTAATTGATGAAACAGCAGATGAAGCTGCTGAAAAAGCACTCATCGAAAAAGTCAAAAAATTGCCTGGTGTCTCCGAGATGACGTATTCCACTAAGGAAGATGAGTTAACCAAGCTAGTAAAAGACTTCGGTGATGATTTTAAACTATTTGAACAAAGTAACCCTTTACGTAACGTTATTTATGTAAAAGCTGCTGATCCACAGCAAACAGCAAAAGTTGCGAAAACCATTGATAAATATGAGTATACATATGATGTAATGTATGGCGAAGGAAAAGTTGAAAAACTATTTAACTTCTTAAATATTAGTCGTAATGTAGGAATCGTACTTATTTTAGGGTTATTATTTACGGCAATTTTCTTAATTTCGAATACAATTCGTATAACGATTATAGCTCGACGTGATGAAATAGAAATTATGAAACTTGTAGGGGCTACAAATTCATTCGTGCGTATCCCATTCTTATTAGAAGGTATGTGGCTTGGAATTTTAGGTTCAATTATTCCGATTGCGGTTGTCACGACCCTTTACCACAATATATATAAAATTATTGCACCACGTTTACAAGGAGAGCTTGTTCAATTACTAGATTTTTCTCCACTTGTGTATCAGGTAAGCGGTCTTCTGTTACTCATTGGTGTACTGATCGGTATTTGGGGAAGTTTCATGTCAGTACGTAAGTTTTTAAAAATTTAGTCACAACGGATATTTGTGAAAAAGAAAAGAATAGTCGAAGGGGAGTTCAATCGGTGAAAAGTAAGGCGAAAAACATATTAAAAACACTTGCAGCAGCATCTGCTCTAATTCTTTTTATCCAAACTCCATCAGCATATGCAACAAGTTTATCGGATTTAAAAGAAGAAAAGAAACAAGTTGAAACAAAGAAGAATCAGTTAAATTCATCTATCAGCAATAAATCAAATGCAATTACAGCTAATCAAGAAAAGCAACAACAAATCTTAGATCAAATTCAAGCATTGAACGCTGAAATCGACAAAACTAATAGTAATATTAAAAAAGTACAAGCAGATATTCGGGCAACAAATGAGGAAATTAAAAAGTTAGAAGCGTCTATCGAAGAGCTTTTGCATAAAATTGAAGAGCGCGATTTATTGTTACAAGAACGTGCACGTGCGATTCAAGCAGGGGGCTCTGTTAGTTATTTAGATGTATTGCTTGGCTCTAATAGTTTTGTAGACTTTATTGATCGTTTCTCTGCAGTTAATGCATTATTGGAAGCGGATCGTCAAATTATTCAAGATCAAAAAGATGATAAACAAAAATTAGAAGAGCAAAAGCAAATTGTAGAAGAGAAGCGTAAAAACTTAGAAGATAAAAAAGCTGAGCTTGAACGATTAAAAGCATCATTAGATAGTCAAAAAGCTGAGAAAAATAAACTAGTCGACCAATTAGAAAAAGAGCAAGAAAAGCTGAAATCAGAAAAAGTATTACTTGAAAAAGAGTACTCAGAGGCTTTAGAAGTAAGTCAGGAATTGCAAGATCAAATTATTGCTGAACAAAATCGTTTGGCTGAAATTGCGCGTCAACAAGAGGCGAAACGTAAAGCAGCGGCCGCGGCAGCAGCTGCTGCTGCTAACAATGGTGGCGGATCATCTGGTGGTACAGTCCATGCACCTCAATCAAACGGAACATGGATTAAACCAACGAATGGTCGCTTAACATCACCATATGGTTGGCGAAATCTTGGAGCAGGACCTGAATTCCATTATGGTGTCGATCTTGCAAATGCAACAGGAACACCAATATGGGCAGCAGCAGATGGCGTTGTTTCTTACGCAGCCCCACTTAGTTCGTATGGTAATGTTGTCATTGTGACGCACTCAATCGATGGACAAATTTATACAACCGTTTATGCACATTTAAGTGCATTTAATGTTAGTGTAGGACAAGAAGTAACACAAGGTCAGCAAATAGCAGCGATGGGTAGTACAGGTCGCTCTACTGGCCCACACTTACACTTCGAAGTGCATATTGGACCTTGGAAAGGACAAGCAGTCGGCAGTGTTAATCCACTGAAATATATTCCATTGTAAACATAAAAGCTATACACTAGCGTTTTCTAGTGTATAGCTTTTAATATTTCATCGAATGTTTCACCATTCACCAGTTTATAGGTTTGCCCATCTATCGCCAATAAGCCATTATTGTAGAAAAATATTTTTAATGTATAGTCATAGTAAGTAATGTCCAATTGATAGACAACATCAGCTTTTTTGTTATTTAATAAGGTTCTTTTTACTTCCCAAGTACTTAAGGCTAAACGCATATCCTCTAATCGTGGATCGTCACGATTGATAATAGCCAAGCTTTTATTGGTACCATTGCCAACTTCCCAAATTGTCATCTTATTTACTATTTCTTCAAGATCCTTATTAGGAAAAAAATCTTGTAGCAAATTCTTCGTTTGATACTCTGAATACAGCATCAGAATACTAATGCCGAGAAAAATGGCGGCAATCCATAGTATAAGTCGCTTTGAAAGCATATCTCCCTCTCCGCTTTTATTATTTTACGAAATATTCCAATGAAAGTTTCATCGCTATTATAAGATTCTAATTAATGTTATGATGAATATATACATAGTGGGGTATTTTTATTGTTGTTATTTCTGAAGATTTTCTTAAAACAATGTGAAATATTCTTTTTTAAAAAGGTTCTATGCTATGCTTTCGGAGGAGGATTCGTTGGAATGATAAATACAGAGTGGTACTCGATCCGAACATTAACTTTACCAGCTACTGCAGTCGCTTTACTTATTACTTTTTTTATTGTATGGCTGATCCTGCGCTTACAATTTTCTAAAAGGTTGTCTGAGTTATATAGTGACGCCATTTTCACGTTTATTATTGTTTGGAAGTTAAGTTTGCTTGTAACAGATTTCAGAACGGTTATAAGCAATCCAATCACATTGCTTTATTTTAATGGCGGAACAATGGGTGTTTATCTTGGTGTTATCGTAGCATCCTTACAAATATGGAGAAAGCGACAGCGTCTACAGCTTGAGGAACAAGAGATGCTAGCTGGTAGCTGGGCTATTATTTTAACCCAATCCATTTATCAAATGCTTGCTGTGCTACTTAATGACAATAACACATCGAGTGAAGTTATAACATTAGCTGTGCTAAGTGTGGTCACACTCCTCATATTATGGAAACTAATAGCAGTGAAACAAGCTTTATTTCTCTATACATTAAGCTATTTGATAGTGGCTTTCTTACAGCCACTTGGTATATGGCAAACAGCTGTGGCTGTTAGTTTAATACTACTTAGTTTGGGTTTAATCATTCAGCATGAACGAATCAATGTGGGAGGTAAGAAATGAAAAAAAATATTGGGCTGCTGATCGTTGTGCTATTAGTGGTTGCGATGATTGGTACATATGTAAAACAACAAATTGACGAAGAACGTGCCATTGATAAATCGGCTCTAGGTAAGGATATGGAGGAGTCAGAAACCGGCTTAGGTAAAGGCAATATACCGCCTGATTTCACCTTAACAAGCTTAGATGGGGAAGATATCACATTAAGTGACCTTCGTGGAAAAAAAGTTGTTTTAAATTTCTGGGCGACATGGTGCCCACCTTGTAAGGCGGAAATGCCACATATGCAAAGCTTCTATGATGAGTATGCAAAAGAGAAAAATGTTGAAATTATAGCGGTCAATTTAACAGATGCTGAACGTGATGTGACCGCTGATGCCAAAGTGGATACAGTGATGACATTTAGAGATAGCTTTGAGCTAACGTTCCCCATCTTACTGGACCCAGACAATGAAGCTGGCTTAAATTATCAAGTCATCACAATTCCAACCACTTATTTTATTGATTCAAACGGCTACATTCAACGCGCCATCAGAGGACCAATGGATGTGGATATGTTAAATGATTATGTAGATGCACTAGATTGATTCATAAAAATCTGCTCGTTTTCTATAGTAGAAACGAGCAGATTTTTTTATTTTCTATGAAGTCAAGGTGAGTACTCGCGGAAGCATGTTGAATACCCTCGAAGTCAAAGTACATTCCTGCGAATCAGCAATCATCATGCATGTGTAAAGTGAAATATTCTCTCTTTATAAATTTGAAAGGTAATTTTGTATGTTTGAAAAAATAGAGTCATACAGTAAAAGAGACGGAGGAGGGAAGATTTGCGCAAATTAACAGCCGGTGTCGGAGTCCTACTTAGTAGTTTGGTGGTGGGCAGTGGTATTTACTTTGATTGGTTTAATATTGGCGATAAAAAGGAGCCTGTTACGGAGGTTGATACTATTGGTGAGGCTATGACACTCATTGAAGAGAAATCAGTATATAGTACAAAAAAGGATGCATTGGTGGAGGGGGCTCTTCGTGGTATGGCTGATGCCATTAAAGATCCTTATAGCACGTATTACTCCAAGGAAGAGGCTGAGCAACATCGGCAAATGTTGGCTGAGGAACGAGTAGGCATCGGTATTGAACTGACGGAAAATAAAGGAAAGTTTATCGTTGTGTCACCTGTTCGTTCATCCCCAGCAGAGAAAGCAGGGATGCGTTCACTCGATGAAATTGTACAAGTTGATGGGGTACGAATAGATGGAAAAACGATGAGTGAATTAATGCATTTAATTCAAGGTGAAAAGGGAACGAAAGTAACCATTGTTGTCTATCGTCCAAGTGAAGATAAGCATATTAAGATGACGATGGAGCGCGCAGCCATTTCTAATAAAACGGTTACCAGTGAGGTTGTGAAGGTAGAAGATACAGCTATTGGCTATGTGGTGATCTCCTTATTCGGTGAAAAAACCGCTAATGAATGGGTGGCTGAAACGAGTAAATTACTTCGTAAAGATGTGGAAGGAATTGTAATCGATGTACGGGATAATCCAGGTGGTTATTTACATAGCGTCGCAGCGCTACTGAGCACAGTATTGGACAATGGCAAAGTATTTGCATATATGCAAAATGCGGAAGGTGCTATGGAACCATTAAAAACACAAACAAAAGGCTTCGATCAAAAATATATAGAAACGATGAATAAAATTCCCATTGTTGTGTTACAAAATCAAGGTAGTGCGTCTGCTAGTGAAGTATTAAGCGGTGCTTTAAAAGGCTGGGGACGCGCTTCACTTGTTGGGGTTAAGAGCTTTGGAAAAGGGACTGTACAAGAATCTTGGGAGCTTTCCAATGGTGGGGAGCTTAAATTATCAACCAATAAATGGCTAACACCAAAGCGCGAATGGATTCATGGGCAGGGCATTGAAGCCAGTTTAATGATCGAGCAAAATGAATTATTTGCTTTTCAACTTCATCCACTAACAGGTAAGTTTAAAGTGGGCGATATGAGTGAAGAGATTTCCTATTCACAAAATGCCTTACAGAAACTAGGTTATCAAATCGATCGTTTAGATGGCTATATGGATGAAACGACTGCAGAGGCCGTTAACCTTTATCGTAAACAGAAAAAATTAAAGCTAGCAGAAGATGAATTTTATATGGATACGACATTCTTTAATAGTTTAAACGAAACATTAAAGGATTTTAAAGCCGATCGTCAAAATGACCAGCAATTCCAAATGGCCACTAGTTTTTTACTGCATACGATTGAACAATAAAACTTGCTGACAGAACAAAAATACCATAATACAAAGCTTTCTATGAGTTTGTACTACGCAAGCGTGTAGTCCTTTGATACAATAAATTCATAGTATTCAAGATAGAAATGGCGGGTGTTCGTATGGTTAGTGAGATATTAATAGAAATAGTAACAGCGATTGGCCGCTTTTTACTCAACCCATTACTGTATATAGTCATAATATTTGCTATTATTTTAGGTTATCGTCGAGTAAAACAGGAGCGTAAATTCTTTAATAGACGTATTATTTGGGGCTGGACGGAGTTAATCGGACAATGGAAAGATGGGTGGCTCTATGCACTAATTATTTCTGTCATTAGTATTGGAGCAGGTCTAACTGTCCCAAAGGAATTTTTAATCATTTTAACGGCAGTTTCTATAGTGGCACTTATCTTATTTGTCATGAATGCAATGTCACCTATTTTGACAATGGGGATTGCCACACTTGCCATATGGGGTATGTCCTATTACAATTGGTCATTTTCCTGGTGGAAAATTTCATTAGGGACTGTCCATTTAGAGAATGGCGCAATTGTGACAATTACCATTCTTGCGGGCCTTTGTGTCATTGCAGAAGGGCTATTAATTCGACGTATGGCGATGAAGGTGTCAACACCGTGTATTGAGAAAACGAAGAGGGGTATGCAGGCAATTGTCTATCGTTCAAGAAATGTGTGGGTATTACCTATTTTCTTTGTTATTCCTGGCGAGGCGATTTCGGCGATGTTCCCATATTGGCCTCAGTTTACGATAGGTCATAATAGCTTTGCGCTTGTGTTATTTCCACTTGTCATTGGCTTTACTAAACTGACAAGAAAGGAATTACCAGCATTAATGTATCCAAAAATTGGCCGACCTGTCTTTTTACTAGGGCAGCTTATTTTAATAGGAGGATTGGCTGCATATTTTGAGCCAGTGATTGGGTTCATTACACTTGCTGTTGGTGTAATTATCCGTATTATAATTGCTATCTACTTTGCACAGCAGGAAAAAACAGATCATTATGCAGTTGCGCCAAGTACGAAGGGTGCTATTATTGCAGCCGTTCTTCCTGATTCACCTGCTGAGAAAATGGGCTTACTTGCTGGGGAATGTATTCGCAAGGTAAATGGTGTGTCAATTTTTACAGAAAATGAGTTATACGAAGCACTGCAATTAAATGCCGCTCATTGTCGTCTAGAGGTTTTAGACCGAAACAATGAATTACGTTTAACGCAACATGTGATTTATAGTAATGATCATTACCGTATTGGACTATTATTAGCTGAGCCGAGGGAAGTATAATGGACGTTTTTGGGAAAATGATGTTAGCATTATTCATACCAGCTATATTGGTATTATTATTCACCAGAATTACCTATAATCGCTATGTTGCATTGTTATTAGCCATTGCACTTATTGCCGCCTCAGTATATGCAGGCTATACATCCCCACCTATTATTTTCGTTATTGATGCATTTTCATTAACAGTAGGCTTTTGGCTAGCAAGTAAAATGAATAAATAAGAAAGGTCAGTCCAGGCAATAAAATGTACCCTATAAGATAGACACTTTCAAAAAGGTCATCTTATAGGGTATTTTTATTTATAATGAAGAAAAAACGAGCGGTGGTAGATTGTATGACTAAAAAATTTTTTTCGGAACAACAACAGGCACAATTAAAATTAAATCCATACGTCAAAACAGTAAGCGCGAAAGCCATTACTTATACAGATGAATTTAAAGAATTTTTTATTGATGAATACGATAAAGGAAAATATCCAAGTGAAATCTTTTTTGAGGCGGGTTTTGACATTGAAGCCCTTGGTCCAGCTCGTATTCGGAGAGCTTCGAATCGTTGGCGTACAGCTTATAAAGAGCATGGGCTTACAGGCTTAGAAGATGCCAGAAAACATGCTTCAGGTCGCCCTTTAGAACGCGAATTAAGTATAGAAGAAAAATACGCCCGCTTAGAGGCGAAGATGAAATTGTTAGAAGCAGAAAACGAATTTTTAAAAAAGCTAGATCAACTCGAAAGGCAGCTGATAAGGAAGCAATCAAAATAAGTACTACACAAAAATTTGAGTTAATCCATCAAATTATTGAAAAATATCAATTAAAACGGATGGTACGATATCTTTGTGAAATGGCAAAGGTTTCACGCTCAGGCTACTATCGCTATTTTAGAGAAGAAGCTGTCTTAACTCGTCAAAAACAGAATGAAGAAGATGAAGTGGTGAAAGAAGTCATTTTAAAGGCCTTTCATTTCCGAGGACGAAAGAAAGGCGCACGTCAAATAAAAATGACACTAGAAAACCAATATGAAATTACGTACAACCTTAAGCGTATCCGTCGCATTATGAAAAAGTTTAATATTATCTGTCCCATTCGAAAAGCCAATCCAGCGCGTCGTATGGCAAAAGCAACGAAGGAACACCGTATATGCCCTAACAATTTACAGCGCAACTTCAAGCAAGGTGTGGCAGGAAAAGTATTACTAACCGACATCACATATTTAACATATGGAGGCGGTAAACGTGCTTATTTATCAACGATAAAAGACGCCGAAACAAATGAAATTTTAGCGTATGAAGTATCCTCTACATTGGGTATAGAAATTGCGCTCAATACGTTACATAAATTAAAGAAACATCGGCATTTAAGGGAGGATGCCTTTATCCATTCGGATCAAGGTTTCCACTATACGAATCCAAAATTCCGAGCCTTAGTGAAGAAAATTGGCTTAGGACAGTCCATGTCACGTCGAGGAAACTGTTGGGATAATGCGCCACAAGAATCGTTCTTTGGGCATTTTAAAGATGAAACAACTATTAGAGCATGTGAAACGTTAGAAGAAGTAAAGAAAGAAATTAAGAGTTATATGATTTACTACAATCATTATCGAGGTCAGTGGGATTTAAAAAAGCTGCCGCCTGTAAAATACAGACTGCAGCTTCAAGAAGTTGCCTAACCTTTTTCAAAATGTCCTTTACAAAGGGTACACTTTACAATAGGACTGACCTTTTTACATGAAAAATCGCACTGCTGCCATAATGATTACTCCTGCAACTACTGTAATCGATAAGCTTTTTGTGACAAGGGCAATAATAAGAGTAGGAACAAATGTAATAAAGACTGGCCAATCAAGTGTCACTACTTTGCCGCTTTCAGTATCTATTAAATTTTCAATGACAAGAGCACTTAATATACAAACAGGAATAAAACTAAGCCATTTTAGCACAACATCAGGTAGTGTTACACTACGCACAAAAATAAATGGAATGACACGCGGTAGCCATGTTACAAGTGCGCAGCCGATAATAAGCCAGACCATATAAGAAGTTGTTGTCATTTATCTGTCACCACCCCAATTGTTGCGACAATCACGGTTGCCAGTAGCACAGCCACATGTGAAGGGACTACATAAGAAAGACCGTACATAATAACCGCCATATAGCCAATTAACTTGATATAATGCATGATTTTACTTTTACCAACACTGCTCAATTGCAAAACTAAAAGTGCAACAAACATGGCAACCAAGGCAAAATCTAAACCCCATTTTTCAGGATTTGCTACCCACTGTCCTAAAAAGGCACCCGTAACACAGGAAAGAATCCAGAAGATATAGGCTGTTATATTTAACCCATCCATCCATTTACCATATAATTTACCTGTTTGCATTTGCTTTGTGACTGCTACACCAAAGGTTTCATCCGTTAATAATGTACCAAAGCCAACATTTCTAAGCATGGAGTAGCGCGTAAAGTGAGGTGCTAATGTTAAACTCATTAATAAATGACGTAGATTCACTACGAAAATGGTTACAATGATAGCAGAGGCAGGGCTACTTGTTAAAAGAAGTGCACAAAAAATAAATTGTGCAGAACCTGCGTAAATCAGTATTGTTAATAGCGCAATTTCAAGGACAGATAACCCTGAAGCGGAACCTACAACCCCAAATGCAAGTCCTATACTAATATAACCGAGTAATGTAGGCACGCAATCTTTCACGCCTTGTAAAAAACTGTCATTGGAAGAGCTTGTTGTGTCATCATGTTGAAGCTCTGTTGTACTTGTCATAAATAGGTCATCCTTTCTTGATAATTTCCATGTATACTATTGATGGAATTGTTTGATAGTTCTTGATGTTTATTAAAGTATACATATGTCTGATAAAATAAACAATAGAAATTGGTGAGTAAAGATGGAACAAATGAGTCGAAATTTAGCATTTCAATTAAAGAAAATTAGACAGCAACGTCATTTAAGTCTCGATGATGTGGCCAAAGCGACAGGTGTCAGTAAAGCACAGCTTGCACAAATCGAAAAAGGAGAGGCCAATCCAACTGTTTCAACAATTTGGAAAATTGCAGCGGGTATGCGTATGTCATTCTCTTCATTATTACAGCCACCAACTGCCCATTACATGCGTTATAGCAGTAAAGATGTACCACATGTCGATGAGGATGAGGGACGCTATCGTGTTTACTCCATAATTCCGTATAATCCAGAGCGAGGCTGGGAGTTTTATAAGGTTGAAATGGAGCCAGGGGCAGTTAGTAGGAGTGAAGCCCATACAGAAGGGGTAGAGGAAACTGTAATGGTTATTAAAGGACAAGCAGTTATTTCTGCTGGAGACATGCATGAATTACTAGATGAAGGGGATACACTAGTATTCTCAGGGCATCAACCCCATGAATATCGCAATACTTCAGAAGGGTTAACAATTTTTCATTTAATTTTACAGTATAAATAGAGGTGTCGATATTGAATGAATGGTTTACTGTAGAAAATATTGAACAGGTTGCGGCACAGTATCGAACGTTCGGCCCAATCATTGGTTTACTGCTCCCGTTTTTAGAGGCGTTTTTACCATTCCTACCATTAGTCGTATTCGTTGTGGCGAATGCCAGTGCATTCGGCTTATGGCTAGGATTTCTATTATCTTGGCTAGGCTCTGTAGCTGGCTCCTATGCGGTTTTCTTACTTGTGCGTCATTTTGGCAAACATCCAAGATTACAATTTTTAACAGGTAGTAAAAAAGTACAGAAGCTTATTAAATGGGTGGATATGAATGGCATCAGCCCTCTTTTTGTCCTCCTCTGCTTCCCTTTTACACCATCTGTGATTGTCAATATTGTAGCGGGATTGTCACATATCCATAAAAAATTTTACTTAATCGTTTTGCTTGCAGGAAAGTTTGTCATGATTTTAGGTATGAGTGTATTGGGCTATGATTTAAAATCGCTCTTGACAAGCCCAGTGAGATTGATAATTGCAGCTGTGGCCATTGTTATTTTATGGTGGGTTGGGAAGTTGATAGAGAAGCGTTTGAATGCCCGTGTAGAAAGAGATTTAAAGCAAGCGCGAAATTTGACGAAAAAGCAGGACCACCATGCCAGTTAAGTAAATAAACTGTAGCCTCTTTCATTATGTGAAGAGGCTGCTTTTTTGTGTAATAAATTAACCTTTTTATAGGTAGGTGAAGGTTGATAGATAGTATTTACTAGTTTTTTTCGATAGAATTTAAGATAGATGATTTATGTTGTTTTTAGTAGGCTGAGAAAACTGCTCCACCATAGATGAGAAGCAATCAATAGTCTGGAGAAGCCGCTCCAAAATAGATGAGAAGTAATCAATTCAGTGAAAGAATCGCTCAAATAAAAGTACAAATTTTTATTTCATTAAAAGAGACACCCGCAACAGCAAGTTAATGAGGAGGGGGAAAGTAAATGACATTGCGTATTGTTTCAGGACGTTCGGGAACAGGAAAATCAGCATTTATTCATCAGGAAATTGTTGAGCAATTAAAGACAGATCCATTGGGACATCCAATTTTCATTATAGTGCCTGACCAAATGTCTTATTCTACGGAATATGAGCTGACAAATAAGCATGGTTTACAAGGCTTGATTCGAGCACAGGTGATGACGTTTAAACGTTTAGCATGGTTGGTTTTACAGGAAACAGGAGGTATTGCTCGTAAAGAAGTGAATGGCTATGGCTATCGAATGCTTATACGTAAACTTTTGGAGGAACAAAAAAGCGAGTTTTCCTTATTTCGACAAGCAGCAGGAAAACGTGGCTTTACGGAGGAAATTGAAACCCTTTTAAGAGAATTTAGTCGCTATAGCGTCAATAGCTCAGTCTTGGCAGAGGTAACGGAATCGTTAAAGGCAATAGATGCACCTAATACATTGCAGGCGAAAGCGAATGATTTACATGTCGTTTTGCAGGCATTGGAGGAACGACTTGGTACGACCTATGTTGACAGCGAGGGCTATTATCCGATTTTAACGGAGCAACTGAAGTATGCAGAAACGATGAAGCAAGCGACCATCTATATTGATGGTTTCACCGCCTTCACTGTGCGAGAGTTAGAACTGGTTCGTGAATTGTTAAAGGTGACGAAGCAAGTAACTGTCGTCCTTCCCTTTGATCATATGGATGAAGCCTTTGATGAACAAGCTTTATTCCATGAAGCAGCGTTAACGAATCAACGTCTTCATGATATAGCAAAAGAAGAGGGCATTGATGTTGAATTACCATTACATTTTTATAAGACTCAAAGATTTCATTCTAAAGATTTACAGCATGTGGAGGCAAAGTTTGCTGATTTGGAGCCTCAAACGATAAAAACCTCAGGAGATGTAACCGTGCTTGAAGCATCAAATCGTCGAGCAGAGATACATGCGATTGCCCGGGAAATAACAAAACTGACAAGAGAAGACGGTTTTCGCTATCAGGATATCGTACTTTTGTACAGACAAGCAGATCTCTACGATCCACTTATTACAAGTATTTTCCAACAATATGAAATTCCTATTTTTACAAATACAAAAAAGACAATGCTACATCATCCATTAATAGAGCTAAGTCGTTCAGCCTTGGAGGTTATGACCTCGAATTGGAAATATGAGCCAGTTTTTCGTAGTGTCAAAACCGATTTGTTTTTCCCATTACAAGCTGAGCTAACAATTTGGCGTGAGCGAGCAGATCGATTAGAAAATTATTGCTTGGCACAAGGCATCTATGGTGAACGATGGTTTGAGGAGGCACGTTGGTTTTATAAAAAATATCGAGGTCTAGAATTCCATTCGCGTGTACAAACAGATGAAGAGCGTGCAATGCAGGCAGAAATCGAGGCCATTCGAGATGAAATTCGCCAACCTCTAAAACTTTTACAAGACAAGCTTGATAGCGCCAAGAATGGCAGAGATATTGCGACTGCTTTATTTGAACTTATAGAGTCATTACAGGTATATGATAAACTGCAAGCCATGAAAGATCGTGAGCTAGAGCGAGGTGACGCATTAGCTGCAAGTGAACATGAACAAGCTTGGAATGAATGGATTGCTGTTCTTGACCAATTCGTTTATATGTTTGGAGAGCAGGAGATGTCTGTAGAGCAAGCAGCCAAAATTCTTGATGAAGGCTTTGATACATTAGAATTTTCAAGAATTCCGCCAACCCTTGATGAAGTAATGGTGGCTACTGTTGATTTAGCTCGTTTATCCAATATCAAAGTCGCTTTTGTAATAGGAATGAATGATGGTGTTTATCCAACTCGGATGGAGTATGAGGGCTTGTTGTCAGATATCGAACGTGAATGGTTTAGTCAAATTGGCTATGAGCTTGCTCCTACCTCTACTAATCGTTTATTACAGGAAAATTTCTTGTTCTATCGCGCTATTACAACGCCATCTAACAAATTGTATATGACCTATCCTACGGCGGATGAGGAAGGCAAGGCACTTCTAGCCTCACTTTATATTAAGAAAATAATAGGAAATGACAAAAAGGCTGGCTTATTAAGTGGTGTTTCGATAGAACGAGTGGTAGTCGATCCAATTGAATTATTAGATAGGGATGTTTTACCATATTTACGCCATCCAAGGACTGCATTGGCACATCTAATGGTACAGCTACGTCAAGCTGAACATAGCCGTGAACTAGCGCCAGAATGGCTAGCTTTACAAAGATTTTATACACAAGATCCGTATTGGGCACTCATTTTCGACCGCGTACTTTATCCAATTACCCATAAAAATGAGGCTGAGCCACTTGAAACCTATATTACACAGGAATTATATGGTCAGAAGCTAACATCCAGTGTGTCGCGAATTGAGAAATACTTCAGATGTCCTTTTTCTCATTTCACTACGTATGGTCTACGTCTTGAAGAACGAGCTGAGTATCGGCTAGAAACGTTTGCAATGGGTGACTTATTCCATGAGGCATTAAAGTGGATTACAGAGGAAACACATCGTCAGCAATTATCTTGGATTCGTTTAACAACAAAGCAAATTAAACAATTAGCACGTCAAGCAGTAGAACAAATTGTTCCAGTCTTTTCCCATCAAATCCTATTATCCAGTGCCCGCTATCGCTATATTCAGCGTAAGCTAATTCGAATTGTTGAGCGTACAATGACAGCACTGACACAGCATGCAAATGTATCACACTTCAAACCAATTGCAATTGAGGCATCGTTTGGTCCTGGACAACATGAACAGCTACCACCATTAGAGATTGATTTGACTGGTGGTAAGAAAATGTTTATGCGTGGACGTATTGATAGAGTGGATAGTGCAACGATAGATGACCGCTCTTATTTGCGGATTGTCGACTATAAATCCTCAGCTCGTGACCTTGATTTAAATGAGGTTTATTATGGATTATCCTTACAGGTCCTAACGTATTTAGATGTGGCAATGGAAAATAGTTCATACTGGCTATCAGGTGAAGCAGAGCCAGCAGGGGTACTGTATGTCCATGTCCATAATCCGATGCTGAAGCTGGATAAAGATTTGACGGACAGTGAAATAGAAGAGGATCGTTTAAAGCAGTATAAAATGAAAGGTTTGCTATCTGAAAATGCTGAAGCGATTTTATCGATGGACGAGCAATTGGAAGAAAGTAGCGGACATTCAAAAATCATTCCTGTCTATATGAAAAAAGATGGGACACCGTCTGAGTCACAATCGCGTATAGTTCCTGTCAATGATATGAAAAAGTTGCAGCATTTTGTTCGTCGTAAACATCAGGAGGCAGGGAATGGTATCTTATCTGGTGATACGGCCATTAGCCCCTATAAATTAAAAGCCAAAACGGCATGTGATTATTGTCAATTTGCTGCGGTTTGCCAATTTGATCCATCAGATGGTAAACAAAACTATCGTCAATTAATGCAAGCAAAGCCGAATGATATTGTCGATAAAATTCGGAAGGAGATAGAATAGCATGGTACAAACAATTCCTGTTAAGCCAGTAGATGTCACATGGACAGACGATCAGTGGAAGGCCATTTATGCTAGCGGTCAAGATACACTCGTTTCGGCTGCAGCAGGGTCGGGGAAAACAGCGGTTCTGATCAATCGTATGATTGAAAAAGTCATTGCTACTGAAAACCCGATCAATGTAGATGAACTATTGGTAGTGACCTTTACAAATGCCTCAGCCGCTGAAATGCGCCATCGTATGTCTGAGGCATTAGAAAAGGCGATAGCAGAAAATCCAACATCTAATCATTTAAGACGGCAGCTAAGTCTTGTGAATAAAGCACAAATTTCTACGCTACATTCATTCTGTTTAGCAATTGTGAAGCAATATGCGTACTTACTTGATATAGACCCAGGCTTCCGTATTGCCAATGAAGCAGAAATAGCATTATTGCGAGATGATGTTTTAGCAGAAGTTTTAGAAGATGCATACGATGCTGAGGATGAGGCTCACGTACAAGCCATCTATCGTCTTGTCGATAGCTTTACCTCAGATCGTGATGATCAAGCCATCGAAACGCTGATTAGTAAACTTTATGATACGTCTCGTGTCCATGCAGAGCCTCAAAAATGGCTTTGGAGCCTGCCGAAAGCATATGAATTAGCTGAGGAAGTGACAATCGATGATTTAGAGCTATCTCAATACGTCAAATTAACCGTACGTCATAGCCTGGAAGAGGCGTTTATGCTAATTTCTGAAATGCGCACAATTACATTACAGCCAGATGGACCTGCACCCTATGCAGAAACGGCAGAGGTAGATTTTGCTATGATTCAGGAAGGGATACGCATTAGTCAAAGTGGGACATGGCAGGAGCTATTTGATTATTTTGCAACGGTTAAATGGTCTACCTTAAAGCGGGTATCGAAGGATGCACTAGTTAATGTAGAGCTACAGGAGCTTGCGAAGAAAAAACGAGAAGCAGCCAAAAAAATGATGAATAAAATCAAGGAGACATATTTTGTTCGTACGCCTGCACGGCTACTTGAGGAAATAAGGTTAATGGCACCGACCATTACTACGCTAGTTGAATTGACCACTACATTTAGTGAACAATTTCGACTAGCCAAGTTAGAACGGGGAATCATTGACTTTTCAGATTTAGAGCATTATGCACTTCAAATTTTAACGGTAGAGATAGATGGTGCACTTCATCCATCACCGGTTGCACTAGATATGAAAAAGCGTTTTAAAGAAGTACTTGTGGATGAATATCAGGATAGTGCGACACGTTGCTAATTGAAAAGATTAGCCACTAGCATCATTTCGCTAGGAGAACTAAGAAATCAGATGAGTCGAATGATGAGGTAACGCTCTGAAAGGCTCGACCTAATCCTCCGAATAGCATTGTCGCGTGCAATCGTGATGATGTTATAAGCTCGGTGAAGTCAGTTGAACATCCTCCTAATCGAAAGAAGGAAAGCGGGATAGAGGTATTCTGTGGGATGGATAGACTGGGGGTCTATAAAAATACTCATGGTTAGAATGTAGGGAACAAAACTTCCTACTGACGAAATTCCGAATGTACGGCTCTAGAGGTATAGGTATTCGAAAGGGTACACCAACTTATTGTTGGGTTAGTGAGGTGGAGTAAAATTTGTCTTTATGAAACACCTTATAGTGTTACAGGCACTATCCAGCTAACAGGGTTAGAGGAATGACCTAAAAGTATTATATGTACAGATATGATTTCTTGGAACGTGGTAAGCTGGCTACGTGGAGAGATTGCACTCGTTGAAGCGGTATGAGGGAAAGCGTCTATAGTATAACCTCATTTTAAGCACAGTGAAAGTGATGGCACAGTACCAGTGAAGCCGTGATAATAAGCGGTGGAGGGATAGCCATTAGTCAATTTATGAATAACTAAAACATTACTTTATACTATCAGGTTCTCGTATGACTAAAAGAAATGCAATCGCCAAAAGAAGTAATAAAGTGGTGAGAGTATTGACTGAAACAGCAAACAAGAAAGTTTTAAAACGACAGTCCTTACGAAACAATGAATATTACGACATGCAACAAACCTTAGATGACCTTTACAAAGCAAGTCAAATGAACAAACGCTTTAAAAATCTGTATGAATTGATTATTAGAAGAGAAAATATTTTACTGGCATATCGAAACATCAAGAAAAACAAGGGTTCTCTCACCAAAGGTAGTAATGAATCGACAATCATTACTATCGGAGAAAAAGACCCGAACGCATTAATTGATTATGTCAGAAAAAGACTTGAAAACTTCATACCACACAAAATAAGAAGAAAAGAAATACCAAAAGCTAATGGAGGAATTCGCCCACTCGGCATCCCGACAATCGAGGACCGAATCATTCAACAATGTATTAAACAAATTCTAGAGCCAATATGCGAAGCGAAATTCCATCATCACAGTTACGGTTTTCGACCGAACAGAGGAACTTTACATGCATATTCTAGAGCAGTAACATTAGCAAATATCAACAAACTGCACTATGTGGTTGATATTGACATCAAAGGTTTCTTCGATAATGTCAATCATGGCAAACTTCTTAAACAAATGTGGTCAATGGGTATCCAGGATAAAAAGGTTCTCTCAATCATAAGTAAACTACTGAAAGCAGAAATTGTAGGAGCAGGAACACCTAATAAAGGGACTCCTCAAGGTGGTATTTTATCACCGCTACTATCTAATATTGTGCTAAACGAATTAGATTGGTGGATAAGCAATCAATGGGAAACGTTTGAAACGCAGAAAAACTATGAGCGTAAAAGAATTATTGGTGGCAAGGTTAGATTTGATAGGTCAGTGAAATATAGTACCTTAAAAAGAGCCACAAGCTTGAAAGAAATGTTCATTGTGCGATATGCAGATGATTTTAAAATCTTTTGTAGAGACCATAAAAGTGCCTTCAAGATTTTCGAAGGTGTGAAAAAATGGTTAAAAGAAAGATTACATCTCGACATTAGTAAAGAAAAATCAAAGGTCATTAATTTAAGGAAAAACTTTTCGGAATTTCTAGGGTTTAAAATGAAAGTGGCTAGAAATAAAAAGAAGCATACCGTAAAATCATTCATGACAAATAAGGCGAAGAAAAACGCAATTAGCAAAATCAAAGAAAACATCAAACGAATTAAAAAGAAATCTAATGCTTCAGAAGTGTCCAAACTCAATGCAACAATTCTAGGACTTCATAACTTCTATCAGCAAGCAACGATGGTAACGAAAGATTTTAGTGAAATTGCATTTTCAGTCAAACGAACCTTATATAACAGCTTGAAGAAAGTTTCATCGGATAAAGGTGAGCCAAGTACGTACTACAAGAAACATTTCAAAGATTATCTTGGCAAGAAAAAGACATTCGTTGCAAAAGTAGCGATATTCCCTATCGATGGAATCAAACACAAAAATCCGACAAACTTTACGCAAGAAATCAATAATTATACAGTTGAAGGTAGAAGTCTGATTCATAAAAAGCAAAAATCAGTATCAGAAGAAGTTGTGAAGTATCTCATGAAAAATCCTGTCATCAATCGTAGTATTGAATACAACGACAATCGTATTTCTAAATACATTGCTCAAAAAGGGGTTTGCTTTATTACAGGAGAAGCACTCATTCTGAAAAATATGGAATTACATCACATCGTTCCAAAGGCAAAAGGTGGTAACGATAAGTATGACAACTTAGTTTTTTATAACGAAAGAAGCCCATAAACTGATTCATGCCACAACAGAAGACGTCATTAATAAATACCTTCAAATGTTAGAGTTAACAAAACAAAGTTTGGACAAAGTAAATAAACTTCGTGTGAAAGCTGGAAATAAAGTATTAGTATAAAGATTCATAATTGATGGAACGCCGTATGAGGGGAAACCCTCACGTACGGTGTGAATGGGGGGAAAAGCAGGAGATTACTTCAAATGCTTACCTATCCATATCCAATATGCTACAGGAAACCATCTTACAGCTTGTCAAAACGGGTGAAGAACAAGACGGCAACCTTTTTATGGTTGGGGATGTTAAACAAAGTATATACCGTTTCCGATTAGCTGAGCCAAAGCTTTTTATGAGAAAATATAGTGAATACTTGGAGTCACCTGATGTAACGGGGATGCGAATTGATTTAAACGCTAACTTCCGAAGTCGAAAAGAAGTATTAAATGCTACAAATTATGTTTTTGCACAAATTATGGGTGAGCGTGTCGGTGAGATTTCGTATGATGACAATGCGTCACTAAAGCCTGCTGCGCCCTATGATGATAAAGAAATACCTGTTGAGCTGGTCGTACTGCATCCACCACAGGAAGAGGAAACACCAGAAGAACTGGAAGAACTAAGCAATGAGGCAACGGAGCTAGAGGAATTAAAAAAATCACAATACGAGGCACGATTTATTATCGATCGTATACGTCAAATGATGGAAGATGGAACAACCGTATACGATACGAAAACAAAAACAGAGCGACCATTAAAGTATAGTGATATTGTGATTTTAATGCGCTCGATGACATGGTCAACAGACTTAGTAGAGGAATTTAAGCTGGCAGGGATTCCACTCTATGCAGAATCATCTAAAGGCTATTTTGACGCACTCGAAGTAATGATTATGTTAAATGTCCTGAAGGTAGTCGATAATCCCTATCAGGATATCCCCTTAGCCTCTGTACTGCGCGCACCGTTTGTTGGTTTAACGGAAAATGAGCTGGCGAAAATTCGTTTAGCCGATCAAAAGGTACCTTTTTATGATGCTTTACGACAATTTATTCGTAGTGAAGGACATGGTGTGCAAACCACTACATTTGAGAAGTTGCAACGCTTTATGCTAGCCTTTGAAAATTGGCGTGATTTAGCACGTCGTGGATCATTATCAAATTTAATTTGGAAAATTTATTTAGATACACATTATTATGAAATGGTTGGGGCAATGCCGAATGGCAAACAGCGTCAAGCAAATCTACGCGTATTACATGATCGTGCATTAATGTATGAAAAAACAGCATTTCGTGGGCTATTCCGTTTTTTACGCTTTATTGATCGTATGCGTACGCGTGGCGATGATTTAGGTACGGCCAAATCAATTGGCGAAAAGGATGATGTAGTACGTCTGGTGACAATACACTCTTCCAAGGGGTTAGAATATCCAGTCGTCTTTGTTGCAGGAATGGGACGTCCGTTTAATAAAATGGATTTTCATCAACCCTATTTGTTTGATCAAGATTTTGGACTAGCTGTTAAGGCCATTGATCCCGAAAATCGTATCACCTATACATCGTTACCGTTTTTAGCATTGAAGGAGAAAAAAGAACTGGAGATGCGTGCAGAAGAAATGCGTGTCTTATATGTTGCGATGACTCGTGCGAAGGAGCGTTTGATTTTAGTAGGCTCAGTGAAGAACTGGGAGAAAACACGCGACAACTGGCAGGACGCACAAAGTTTACCAATGGATGCACCGCTTCAAGAATATTTACGTGCAAGAGCTAACAGCTATTTGGACTGGGTTGGCCCAGCAGTAGCAAGACATGCAGATTTTGCAGTAGTAGCAAGCACATCTTATAAAGAAGTGGAGGATCAATCACATTGGTGGGTTCAAGCCATCGATACAAAGCATTATTCATATGAGATAGAGGCGATGGGCGATGAAGTACAGCAAGTGCTTGCGATGCAAGAGGATGAGGACTTGCTGGCTGAAATCACTACCCGCTTTCAAGCGCAGTATGTCTATCAAAAATCTACAAGAAAGCGCTCCAAAACATCTGTTAGTGAAATAAAGCGATTAGAAAATTTACAGCGCCAGGAGGAACCTGAATTTTATTTTGCCTCTCCTATCACGCAAAAGGCTTCGTCCATTGCACCTCGACCCGCTTTTTTACAGGAGCAACAGCTAACTGGTGCTGAAATTGGTACAGCTGTGCACACAGTGATGCAGCATGTTCCTCAATATGGCTTTAGTCATATCGATGCTGTAAGGGACTTTGTGGAGGATTTAATGGCAAGACAGCTTTTAACAGAGGCGGAGGGCAAAGTAGTTCCGCAAGCGAAAATTTATCGTTTTTTTGAGACAGAAATAGGGCAACGCTTTCAACGCGCAAGGCAGATACGTAGAGAAATGCCGTTTACAATTAGTAGAATCGATGAAGATGGTGATGCTCAAATTGTGCAAGGGATCATTGACTGCCTATTTGAGGATGAATACGGTAATTGGGTCTTGTTGGATTATAAAACGGATCGTATACAATCTCATTTTGCGCAGGAGCCAGCCTTGTCAAAGGAAATACTAGGTCGTTATGCCGTACAGCTTCGTGTTTATAGCGAAGCCATTGAATCCATCTTACACATCAAGGTGAACGATAAAGTATTATTTTTATTCGATAATGAACAGACCATACACGCATAAAGAACTTGTTACGGGCAAAGTGGGGCAAAGTTTTTTCTTGCCCTGCTTTCACCATAGCTGCTAGTCAAGAGGAGGCTATTTTGTGGAGTTAAAACCAACAATGTTGCATGAACGAATAGCAACATTAGATATTTTACGAGGTATTAGTTTAGTAGGGATCTTACTTGTAAATATGTATACCTTTTATTTGCCAATGCCGCATATTGATTTGGCATCATGGTTTACAACCCCATCAGATATTGTTTGGCAGAAAAATATAGATATTTATGTGCAAGGCAGCTTTTACCCGCTTTTTGCCATGCTATTTGGTTATGGGCTAGCCATGCAGTGGCAAAAGGCTCAAAGTCGTCAACAAAACTTTTATACGCTGGGGCTTCGTAGACTGTCCATCCTGTTTGCTTTTGGTTTTATCCATGCTGTGCTAATTTGGTGGGGCGACATATTAATGATGTATGCATTTTGTGGCGTTTTCTTAGTGCTTTTACTACGATTGAGTCCCATCTGGCTATTAGCGAGTGCTTTGATTATTAATGGCTTGATGCAAGCTTTTATGCTCTTTGTAGTAGGGATTGTAAATTTTAATACAAAAGTAGATGATTACTTAGATATCGTTTCAGTAGAGAAGGCCATCACGGCTTATGGGACAGGAAACTGGGTAGATGCCTTTTTGCAACGCTTAACAGATTTATCGACGCAGGCAGGCATCGAGATGTGGTTTGTCGCACTGTTCACGATTTTACCGTATATGTTAATAGGTGCCGCTGCCTCTAAATGGCGTTTAGTAGAACGGGCTAAAGAATTGAAGTGGCTCTGGCTGACGTTTGCAATTGCTGGATTGGTCATCGGTATTGGTATAAAAAGCTTATCTATTATGTTTACAAGAACATATTTACTAGATTATTTAAAGGTATACATAGGGGGCCCAGTTCTATCGGTGGGCTATATTGGGGTCATTGTGTTACTTTGCTTAGTGCCAATAATGCCAAAACTACTTAGTCCTTTTGCTAAAATCGGACGCATGTCATTAACGATGTATATTCTTCAATCTATTATAGGTACTTGTTTATTCTACCAATTTGGCTTTGGCTGGTATGGTAAAGTAAGTGTAGAAACAGGGGTATTAATTGCTGTCGGCATTATTGTTGTGCAAATGATCATAGCAGAAATCTGGTTATCTAAGTGGAAACAAGGACCGTTAGAAACAATATGGCGTAAATTAACATATAAGCAAAAAGTAGAAGTGCGTTAATATATTCCTCTTCACATGCATATTTTATGAAGATATAACAACTTATAAAAATGTTGTCGCAAAAATGAGGTAATTTCTATCATATTGTTGTATTATGTAGAAAAAAGAAGGAGCTCTTTCAATCATGAAAATTTTATCATTCAAATTAGGTGGACATGTAAGCTTTGGACCAAAAGTAAAAAAAGAAGAAGCGGTATGGGATGTACTCGCTATTCAAAGTGAACTTCAAGTTCTCCCTTCTTTTTCAAGTTCAATCGTGGATGGCATTGCTTTAGGCTTTGATTTTGTGGAACAGATTCGTAAATTAGTAGAAGCAGCAGAAAAATCAGATAATGCTAATAGTTTTAAACGTGAATTTACAGAGATCGAATGGCTTTCACCAATTCCACGTACACCTAAAAATATTATGTGTATTGGTAAAAACTATGATGAACATGCAAAGGAAATGGGTGCAGAGGCAGCACCAACGGATTTAATGGTATTCACAAAATCACCAACTGCAATTGCTGCAGATGGACAAACAATTTCCATACATGCAGATCTTTCTTCAAAAATGGATTATGAAGGTGAGCTAGCTATCGTTATTGGTAAACGTGGCAAAAACATTCCTAAAAACTTAGCGTTTGATTATGTATTTGGTTATACTATTGCCAATGATGTAACAGCTCGTGATTTACAAGAGAAACATAAACAATTCTTCTTGGGTAAAAGCTTGGACGGTACTTGCCCTCTTGGACCATACCTTGTGACAAAGGATGAGATCCCAAATCCACAAGACTTAACAGTAGTCACAAAGGTCAATGATGAAGTACGTCAAAATGGCTCTACGAAAGATATGATGTTCTCTGTTGAAACGTTAGTATCCATCCTATCTCAGCATGTAACATTAGAGCCAGGAGATGTGATTTTAACAGGTACGCCAGCTGGTGTTGGCAAAGGGATGAACCCGCCACAATTCTTAAAAGCTGGAGATACAGTAAAAGTTTCTATTCAAGGAATTGGTACTTTAGTCAACCATTTTGAATAATGATGATATCAATCCGCGTGAGTCTATACTCCGCGGATTTTTTACTGCTTTAAGGCATAGTAACAGATGTAAAAACTATGAAATGCAAGGATTCCAAGTTTTAAATGATGTAAATTATGTGAACACTATTGTAATATTTGAAACCCTTTCCATCGCATGGTAGGATAGAGTTTGATAGAAAAAGAATGAGGGGGACAAACATGAGTTTTTTAACTAGCCAAACGCATTTGCATATTACTACGTGGGTAGTAGGTATTGTCATCTTTTTAATTGCGGCACTAATGGGCAAGCAATCAAAAGGCTTACATATGACATTACGTCTGTTTTATGTACTAATAATCATCACAGGTGGGGCATTATTTATCGAGGCAATGGACTATGGTAAAGGTATGCTTTACGGATTTAAGTTCTTAGGTGGCATACTTGTAATTGGCATGATGGAAATGGTATTAGTACGTCAAAAGAAAAATAAACCAACAGCTATGTTTTGGATTTTATTTGCAGTATTCCTATTAATCACTTTGTTCCTAGGATTTAAACTGCCAATGGGTCAAGATTTCTTAGCATAATGATTTAAAAGTCGTGAAGTAGTTGCTTCACGGCTTTTATTTTGTAAACGAAAACGGAAGACGGAATTGACACCTTTTTGTCGTAATTCATTTCGCTTTTACGCAAAATCTTTGGAAAAGATAGCGACGTGACAGAGTTATTTGGTAAAATGACGTTGATTGGTTTGAAAGAGAGGGAATAACAGTGAAATTTAAGAAGTGGATAAGTGCGACGGCTGCATCACTTTTATTAGCAACTTCATTAGTAAGTACTATACCAGTAGCACATGCGGATGAATCAGCGACTAGAACAATAGCAGAAGAAAGCATCTATGATTTACTCGTTGACCGTTTCTTTAATGGCTCGGGCACAAACGATTTTGATACAAATACGCAGGACCCTTCGAAATTTGCGGGGGGCGATTTTACAGGTTTACAGGATAAACTGAAATTTATCGGTGAGATGGGCTATACAATTGTTTCCATTGGGCCTATTTTTTCTACAGAGAAGTATGATGGATCAATGCCCACAAGCTATACTACAATAGAACGTCATTTTGGAACAACGGAAGAATTCCAAAGTACTGTAGAGGCCTACAAAGCTAAAAATATGTCCATTATGGTGGATTTTCCACTTACAAATGTGAGTCCAAATCATGAGTGGGCAAAGGATGCATCGAAAGCGGATTGGATTGCATCTACCAATAATGGACAAGTACAGTGGGATTTATCGAATAAGGATGTGCAAGAAGCACTTATTCAAGCAGTAACTGAATTTGTTTCTACATATGACATCGGTGGTATTCGTTTAACAAATATCGCAGGGGCTGATACAGCGTTTATCAATGCAGTAATAGCTGCATTAAAAGAGACAAAAACATCACTTTATGTGATAGCAAATGAAGAAAGCGATGCTGACTTTGATGCAACTTTCTCACCTGTAACGGCAGATATGTATCGTAATATATTTAAAAACGTGGATATGGATTCTTCTAAATTAATGGAACCCTTCGCAGGAGAAAAACCGACACAAATTATGGTGGATTCACTTGAAACTCATCGTTTTACATTTGACTCTGCTAATGAAAATATGTTCCCACCTACCCGCTTAAAAATGGCGATGGGTGCTTTATTTATGCTACCAGGAATTCCTGTCGTACAATACGGGACAGAAATTGCTATGAATGGGGAAGCAAAACCAGATACACACCAGCTTTATAACTTTAAAACAGACGAGGAACTGATAGATTATATTAAAAATGTTCAATCTTTACGTAATCAATCAGCTACTTTACGTAATGGTGATTTTGAAGTCATTACAAATGAAAATGGCCTTCTTGTCTTTACACGTTCTTCTGACGAAGAAAAGTGGGTAATCATGGTTAATAATACTGGTAAAACACAACGCGTCGACTTAACACCTGAACAACTTGGTGAAGGGAAAATGCTGAACGGTATTTTACATGAGGAAAAAGTTCGCATAAATGAAAAAGAAGTCTATCCTGTTATTTTAGACCGAGAAATGGTTGAAATTTATCAAGTTCGCAATGATGAAGGCTTAAACACTCCTTATATGGTGGCTCTTGGCTTAGTATGGGTGATCTTTATTGGCTTTGTTGTCATCATCATTAAACGAGGGAAAGTTCGTCGTCAGGAGCAAGACGTCCAATAATAATAACACGACAAAAAAGCATGCCAGGAGCCATCCTAGCATGCTTTTTATTAGCCTTCAAAGCTTTTATTTGTGAAGAAAATTGCAATAGTCCCAGGTCCGACATGTGAGCCGATCGCGGAACCTATCATGGTAATTTGCACAGCTTGAGGTGAAAAACGCTCCTGGATAGAGGCTTTTGCTTCATTCGCAAAGGCAGCGTCGTCACTATGGCTAATACCTACGATTTTATTTGTAAAGCTGCCACCACGCTCCTGCATTAAATCTAACATACGATTAAGTGCTTTTTTTCGACCGCGTGACTTTTCAATCGGTACAAGTTTGCCATCTTCTACATTTAAAATAGGCTTAATACTAAGAAGGCCACCTAAAAATGCACTAGCTTTTGATACACGACCACCTTTTGCAAGGTAATCTAAGTCTTCTACAGTAAATAAATGCTCGACCTGAGGTGCAAGGGTGTTTATTTTAGAGGCCATGTCTTCTAAGGATACTCCTATATTTCGCAGTCGTACAGCTTCTTCCACGACAAGGCCATGGCCTAGTGATGCGCATTTAGAGTCGATAATGACTAGTTTTAAGGAAGGATACTGCTCAAGTACCTGATTGCGAATCATTTGAGCAGTACTATATGTGCCTGATAATTCTGATGAAAAAGCGATATAAATACCTTCTTCATCATTTTTGGCTAGCTCCTCAAAATGCTTCAAAAAGAGCTCAGGTGACACTTGTGATGTTTTTGGCTGACCACCTTGGCGTATTGCATCATAGATCTCTTTGGAATCAATTGAAATCACATCTTCATATTCTTTGTTGTTCAATTGCACTCGTAAAGGGAGTAGCACGACATCATTTTCTTCATAGTAAGATTTTGGTAGATCACATCCACTATCCGTAAAAATCTTCATTCTCTTGTCCCCCTAATTTCAACTTACTTTTAAAGCTTTTTAACTTTATTCAGTAGATACTCACTTTAGATAAATGGAAGGGGTACCACTGAATAAAGTTAAACTGGTAAAAATGGAATGTTAACTTGAACTTACTACTTAACTATGATAATTTCAAGCGTTCAATGAGTATTTTTGCAATTCCATCATCATTATTCGTTGTCGTAATTTCATTGGCAATGTTTTTAAGACTTGAAATACCGTTCCCCATCGCTACACCAAGTCCAGCATATTCGATCATTTCTAAATCATTGTCTTCATCACCAAATGCGATGATGCGCTCACGAGGAATACCTAAATCTTTTGCCACATGTGCAATACCCACAGCTTTATTTAAGCCGCGACGCACAATTTCAATAATATGAAGTGGCGCGCCCCATCGACGATGTTCAATGACTTCAGCATGCACTGCCTGTAAATGATCACGTATAATAACCGAATTGGCTTCATTTGCCTGAATCAGCAAACTTGTAGGATTTTCCAAGAGGTGTGTGTATAAATCGCCAAGTGTAATTTTTGGGTTACCCATATTAAAGATATTTAAGATACGATCGTCCTCTGTGTGAACATAAACTTCATCTTTTACCTCAGCGATAATATTTTCGTATTCATAACTGTTAATAGAATCAACGACATCATGTACGACACTTAAATCAATTGGTGTGTGCATATGTTGCCAAGAGACATTTTTAGGATGATGCACATATGCGCCATTAAAATTAACAATGGGTGTAGTGAGCCCAAGTTCTTGATAATAAAAAGTACTTGCTCGGTAAGGACGTCCTGTCGCAATCATCACTTGATGCCCTTGTTCCTTAGCCTGCAATAATGTTTTTTTCGTTTTTGCAGAAATTTGCTGTTGATCTGTTAATAAAGTTCCATCTAAGTCTAATACGATTAAATGCGGTTTCATAGCTCGTTGCCCCTTTCCTATAGTTTGAATAGTATCTCTTTGTCTTACATTCGTCAAAATTTTGTCACAGTGAAAAAAGTTTGCTAACATAAAGATGAGAGAATAGTTGGGAGTGACAATAATGTTTGTAGAAAAAGAAGTGTGGGGAAATATTCCTTTATTACATATACATACAGACAATATGAATGAAGAAACCCCGGTAGTCATTTTTTTGCATGGCTTTATGAGTGCAAAAGAACATAACTTACACTATGCATACCAATTGGTGCATAAAGGGGTGCGTGTCCTATTGCCAGATGCAAAATTTCATGGTGAGCGTAGCGAAGGCCTAACGGAAATGCAAATGAATTTAAATTTTTGGGACATTGTTTTAAATTCTATTCATGAAGTACAACAATTATATGATGAATTAAAGAATAAAAATTTATTAGCTAGTCATAAAATTGGCATAGGAGGCACTTCAATGGGTGGCATCGTGACATCAGGCTGTCTGAAACTTTATGATTGGATACAAACAGCTGCAATATGCATGGGTGCACCTGGTTTTATAAAATTGGGTGAATACCAATTGCAACAATTTGCTAAAAGCGGAGTTAACTGGCCGATGTCAGAGGAAGACGTTGAAAAAATTAATGAAGCCCTTGCTAAATATGATGTCAGTTTAACACCAGAAAAATTCGCGGGCCGCCCTGTATTCTTTTGGCATGGAGAATTAGATAAAACAGTTCCTTTTCATGAAACGTATAAATTTTATGAAACATTACGGGAATACTATGAAGCAAACCCTGAATATTTAAAGTTCATGGTTAACAAACGGGCTGGACATGCTGTACCACGTGACGGTATGCTAGCAGCTACAGCATGGCTTGCACAGCATTTGGCATAATAGGGTGCATCTGCTATGATAAGGTTAACACTATGATGGAAGGAGAAATACGAATGGATCAGGATATGAAAGATAGCATGTTAGGTGCTTTAGAAAACGTAATTGATCCTGAGCTTGGCATTGATATTGTCAACTTAGGTTTAGTATATGATGTGGATTTAGATGATGAAGGTGTTGCAACTGTTACGATGACACTAACATCTATGGGCTGCCCACTTGGTCCAGTCATTGTGGATCAAGTGAATACGGCGTTAGGTGAACTTCCAGAAGTGAAAAGTACAAATGTTAATATTGTATGGAATCCACCTTGGTCGAAAGATAAAATGTCACGCTATGCCAAAATGGCATTGGGCGTACGTTAAAATGGCTTATTTAAAACCCTGCTTATTGAAAAATAAGCAGGGTTTTTGCTTGTAACGAAACTAATCGATACGGCATATTTGTAATGGACAATTTTCACAGGCAATTTCATTTTTTAAAAATTGTAAATCATGAATGGTAATAAATCCTTTATCAAAAGTGATAATCTCATGTTTTTTTAAATCATTCAGCATACGATTAATCATTTCCCGACTTGTCGCACACAGATTTGCAATTTCTGTATTTGTTAGCTGAAAATCAATAAAAATCGAGTCATTTTCTACAGGTTTACCATACGTATTGGACAGCCGAATGAGCGTTGAAAATAGAGCACCTTTTTTTCCGTTTAACACTAAATCGCGCAAACGACTCTGATGCTTTAAGTTTTCTGTTTGTAGCCACTTCATGTATTCCACCATAACTGTCGGCTGCTCTTCTAGTAAATGCTCCAAAGATTTACGACTCAAAACATACAACGTAGAGGGTTCTAAAACTTTGGCAGTCATCGAATTATAGACGAGATTACAAAATAACGAACCTTCTCCTATTATGCTGTCAGGGCCACAAATACGAATGGTTAATTCCTTACCCGTCTCGGATTCTTGGCTAATCGAAATAACACCTGATTGGATGTAATAAATTTCTTTTGCCCGTTCACCCTCTAGAAAAATTTTATTTCCTTTATTCACTTTGATAAAAACACCGTGGTTTTGAAAAAGATCTTTAATTTTTTCAAACATATTATCCATTAAAACCATATCTCCAACACATCGCTTTCTTTTTGTAATAAATGGCGATTATTACAAAAGGATAGTGGATTTCGATACTAAAACATAGAAACATACCATTATTATAACGTAAACTTCCATAATTAGTGAAAAAATTTTAGGGCGATTTCTTTGCTAAGCATTGTCGAGTGATGTAAAATAAAGTTAGTCAAAAAAGGTCAAACTTTTTTTCTAATGAATAAGAATGGGTATATAAATAATGAGAAATATGAATAAAAGGAGTGCTAGCTATGCAATTTCAACAAACAGACAATAAAAAACCATTAGAACAATTTGGACGCAATTTAATTGAAGAAGTAAAAAATGGCAAGATGGATCCTGTTATCGGGCGTGATGAAGAAATTCGAAATGTAATTCGTATTCTAACACGTAAAACAAAAAATAATCCTGTATTAATCGGTGAACCAGGAGTTGGTAAAACGGCAATTGTGGAAGGTTTAGCACAGCGTATTGTTAAAGGTGATGTACCAGAAGGCTTGAAAGAATGTGTATTATATGAATTAGATATGAGTGCGTTAATCGCTGGTGCAAGTTATCGTGGACAATTTGAAGAACGCTTAAAAGGTGTGCTAAAAGAAGTAAAAGAATCAGAAGGACAAATCATTCTATTTATTGATGAAATTCATACGATCGTAGGTGCAGGAAAAACAGATGGCGCTATGGATGCAGGAAATATGCTAAAACCTATGCTAGCACGTGGTGAATTACACTGTATTGGTGCTACTACCTTAGACGAATATCGTATTTACATTGAAAAGGATCCTGCCTTAGAACGTCGATTCCAGCAAGTACTAGTACGTGAGCCATCTATAGAGGATACGGTATCCATTTTACGTGGTTTAAAGGAACGCTTTGAATTACATCACGCAGTACGTATTCATGACAGAGCAATTGTTGCGGCAGCAGAACTATCCAATCGCTATATTACAGAACGATTTTTACCTGATAAGGCCATTGATTTAATTGATGAGGCTTGTGCAATGATTCGTACAGAAATTGATTCAATGCCACAGGAATTAGACGCAGTCACACGTCGTATTATGCAGCTTGAAATTGAGGAACAGGCATTGCGTAAGGAAAAGGACGAGGCAAGTAAAAAACGTCTGGAGCAATTACGCGAAGAATTAACTAAGTTAAAAGAATCATCTAAGGGCATGCGACAACAATGGGAAGCAGAAAAAGAAAAACTACACGATATTCAGAAAAAACGTGAAACATTGGATAAATATCGTCGTGATCTAGATGAGGCAGAAAGTAAATATGATCTAAATAAAGCTGCTGAATTACGTCATGGTAAAATTCCAACACTTGAAAAAGACATTCAGGTACTTGAAAAGGAATTAGAGAACGGTGCAGAATCTCGTATTTTACGTGAAGAGGTAACAGCAGATGAAATCGCTGCAATTGTTTCACGTTGGACAGGAATCCCTGTAACAAAATTAGTAGAGGGTGAGCGTGAAAAACTATTACGTTTAAAGGATACATTACATGAACGTGTGGTTGGACAAGATACAGCAGTTCAATTAGTGACAGAAGCGGTATGGCGTGCACGTGCAGGTATCAAAGATCCACACCGACCTATTGGTAGCTTTTTATTTTTAGGTCCAACTGGTGTAGGTAAAACAGAACTTGCCAAGGCACTTGCTGCACAGTTATTTGATTCAGAAGATCACTTTATTCGGATTGATATGAGTGAATACATGGAGAAACATAGTGTGTCTCGACTTGTTGGGGCTCCTCCAGGCTATGTGGGCTATGAGGAAGGTGGACAACTAACGGAAGCAGTTCGCCGAAATCCTTATTCTGTGGTGCTACTAGACGAGATTGAAAAAGCTCATCCTGATGTGGCGAACATTTTATTGCAAATTTTAGATGATGGGCGCATTACAGATAGTCAGGGACGAATGGTGAATTTTACAAATACAGTAGTCATTTTAACTTCGAATATCGGATCAAGTTATTTAATGGAGGCAAAGGAAAATGATGAGGCTGTGGAGGACTTAGTCATGTCAGCCCTACGACAACATTTTAAACCTGAGCTATTAAACAGAATGGATGATATCATCTTCTTCCATGCATTATCTACTAAACATTTTACTGCGATTGCCTGGAAGTATGTGGAGCAATTGATTAAACGTGTAGCAGAGCAAGAAATTACTTTATCTGTCGAGCAAGATGTCATTGATTGGGTAGTAGAGCAAGGTGCAGATGCCCAATTTGGGGCAAGACCACTAAAACGCTTTGTACAGCGACATATCGAAACAGCCGTTGCTAAAGAACTATTACGCGGAGAAGTTTTACCAGGGGAGACGTTGCATGTGAAAATGCATGAGGGTCAATGTGTTGTGGAAAAATAACAGAAAAAACCTGTTCGGCATGAAGCTGAACAGGTTTTTTCTAGCTGAATTAATGATGGTCTGCAGCTTCTGGTGTAGGGTCGTTTGGAATGATTGCTCCAATAATAAAGATAAGGATGGAGAATACAACAGAAACGATTGCTCCAGTTTTGAAATCAAATGGTACACCAAGTACAGAGCTGACTACGTAGTTTAACATAGAAACTAGTAGGAATGACCATATGAACGTTACGATATATTGCATTAATTTCACCTCAACCGAACTTTTTTCATCATAAGGTTTTACTCATATTCATTATCATATCATAACATAAATCAAAAAAAAATGAACGATTTATGTGAAACATGGCGATTTTGTCACAACAAATATGAGATTTAGTATTTTATGTTTGGTAATGTAAAGTATTTAGGAACAGCTCTGAAATAGGGGAATGCGCTCCTAAGCGGGTGAAAAGTGCTCCAAAAGGGAAGAACACCGCTCATACATGATGCAAGGTGCTTTGAAAAATAATGAACAAGCTCAACAAAGTACGATAGATAAAGCTCTAAACAGAAAAACCTCATTCCATAAAATTCTTCACTTCTATATTCAAAGAACACTACCCTCAGCCGCATAAATTTTAAATCATCTTGCGTCATTCCTTTTATATGCGTTATAATTATGACCAGTTACTAATAATTGATAGTAAGAAAGCTGAGGGGTTGCTATATGAACGCAGGTATTATAGGAATAGGCAAATATGTTCCTGAGAAGGTCGTTACAAATTTTGATTTGGAAAAAATCATGGATACTTCTGATGAATGGATTCGTACTCGAACAGGCATTGAAGAACGTCATTTTGCGGCAGATGATCAGGAAACTTCAGATTTGGCAGTAGCTGCTGCAAAAGAAGCTATTGCAAATGCGGGTATTACGCCTGAGGAAATTGGTTTAATTCTTGTAGCAACTGTCACACAGGATCAAACTTTTCCAAGTGTAGCTTGTATGATTCAGGAACAAATCGGAGCAGTAAATGCTGCAGCAATGGATCAAGCAGCAGCATGTGCAGGATTTATATATAGTTTAGTGACAGCAAAGCACTTTGTTGAGGCAAATGCTTATAAATATGTCTTAGTAGTAGGTGTTGAAAAGCTGTCTAAAGTCGTTGATTGGGAAGATCGCAATACAGCTGTATTATTTGGCGATGGTGCCAGTGCAGCTATCATTGGGCAAGTCTCTGAAGGTAGAGGTATTCTATCCTTTGAACTTGGTGCAGATGGTACAGGCGGAAAGAATCTTTATTTAACAAAGCAAGATACAATTGCGATGAATGGTCGTGAAGTGTTTAAATTTGCTGTTCGACAAATGGGTGAATCGGCTGTTAATGTATTAGAGAAAGCGGGATTAACAAAAGAAGACGTTGATTTCCTAGTGCCACATCAGGCAAATATACGTATTATGGAATCTGCACGTGAGCGTTTAGAGCTACCACCAGAAAAAATGTCAAAAACGATTCATAAATACGGAAATACTTCAGCAGCATCTATTGGTATTTCCTTGGTAGATGAGCTCGAAGCAGGTAAGATTAAAGAGGATGATTTATTAGTCCTTGTAGGTTTTGGTGGCGGCTTAACATGGGGTGCCGTAGCCATGAGATGGGGAAAATAAGTAGGAAAAATGCTTGAGGGGAGTAAGACAATGAGTAAAAGACGAGTAGTAATTACAGGAATTGGCGCAGTTACACCACTAGGAAATAGCATCGAAGAAACATGGGCAAACATTAAAGCTGGTAAATCTGGCATTGGTGAGCTGACACGTTTAAATAAAGATCTTTTTGCCGCAAAAATCGCCGCAGAAGTAAAGGACTTTGATATTGAAAAATACATTGATCGTAAGGAAGCACGTAAAATGGATCGCTTCACACAATACGCATTAGCGGCTTCTATTATGGCAATGGAAGATGCACAGCTAACAATTGATGAAGAGCTAGCTCCACGTGCAGGTGTATGGATTGGTTCTGGTATCGGTGGGATGGAAACATATGAACAACAATTTTTAACATTCCAAGAGCGTGGCGCAAGACGTGTTAGTCCTTTCTTTATCCCAATGATGATTCCTGATATGGCATCGGGCCAAGTCTCTATTCACTTTGGTGCAAAGGGGATTAATTCTTGTTCTGTAACGGCATGTGCTTCAGGCACAAACTCTATTGGTGATGCCTTTAAAGTAATTGAGCGTGGAGATGCTGATGTTATGATTTCTGGTGGTGCTGAATCACCAATCGTAACAATGGCGGTTGCAGGTTTTTGTGCCAATACAGCACTATCATTAAATCAAGATCCACAAGCTGCATGTCGCCCATTCGATAAAAACCGAGATGGCTTTATTATCGGAGAAGGAGCGGGTATTGTCATTTTAGAAGAATATGAACATGCAAAAGCTCGTGGTGCCAAAATCTATGCTGAAGTTTTAGGTTATGGTGCAACTGGGGATGCGCATCACATTACGGCTCCAGCTCCAGAGGGTGAAGGTGCAGCACGTGCGATGACGCAAGCATTAACAGATGGTGGCGTAGAGCCATCACAAGTTGATTATATTAATGCCCATGGTACAAGTACGCCATATAACGATTTATTCGAAACACAAGCTGTGAAAACTGCTTTTGGTGATCATGCGTATAACCTTGCAATGAGCTCAACAAAATCTATGACGGGTCACTTATTAGGAGCAGCAGGTGGTGTGGAAGCTATTTTCACAGCATTAGCCCTTAAAGAAGGGATTTTACCACCTACAATCAATTTAAAAGATCCTGATCCTGAATGTGATTTAGATTATGTTCCAAACGAAGCAAGAGAAGCAAATATTCAATATGCAATGAGTAATTCTCTTGGTTTTGGTGGTCATAATGCAAGTCTCCTATTCAAAAAATATGAAGCATAATAGATAAACATAAAAAAACGTCAGCCAAATTTAAATGGCTGACGTCTTTTTTTATAGTTTTGTGAATAAATGATAAGTAAGAAGAAATAGAAAGGATGCCATTACTATGTTTCGTCTCTTTTTATTTTTAGTAAGTTATGGCTTAATGATCCTCTCTGTAGGGAATCTCATATTGTATTTAAATTACCGCACACTAGGTTATTCATGGAAGGTTGTTTTCAAATTTATTTTTCAAACAACAGAATTTTATATGGCGGTAGGAGCCTGTATCATCATCTGCGCAGTTGTGCTTGATTTGGGCTTTGATCGATCCTCAGACAAGCCGTAAGTTTAGCTACGTGCGCGACCAAGACCCATAGCATCTTCCATACGTTTTAATGTAGTACTAGCAATCGCATTCGCCTTTTCAGCACCTTCATCTAGAATGACATCTAATTCTGATGATTCTACTAGATGATAGAATTTCTCTTGAATAGGTGTTAGGTGTTCAATTACTGCTGTTGCTACACCCTGCTTGAATCCACCATAACCAATTCCCTCATATTTTTTGACTAAATCTTCAACGGCTACCCCTGAAATAGCTGATTCGATTGTCAATAAATTTGAAACACCTGGTTTATTTTCCACATCAAATGCAACGATGCCGTCAGAGTCAGTTACAGCTGATTTAATTTTTTTCTCAATGTCTTTCGCAGTATCTAATAAGCGAATTGTCGCTTTCGTATTTGGATCTGATTTACTCATTTTCTTTGTTGGCTCTTGTAAGGATTTAATGCGTGCACCTGCTTTTGGTAATTGAATTTCTGGAATCGTTAAAACATCGCCAAAGCGTTTGTTAAAGCGTTCTGCAAGGTCACGAGTTAGCTCAATATGCTGCTTCTGATCATCGCCGACAGGGACAATATTTGTGTTATAAAGTAGAATGTCTGCAGCCATTAGCGGTGGATATGTTAAAAGAGCAGCAGATACGCTTTCCTTACCATGTGATTTATCTTTGAATTGTGTCATACGTTCTAGCTCACCGATAGACGCAACACATTGTAACATCCATCCTGCCTGAGCATGCGCTGGCACCTCTGATTGAATAAATAATGTCGATTTTTTAGGGTCAATGCCAGTAGCAATGTAGGTAGCAGCAAGCTTACGAATACTTTCTCGTAATTCTTTAGGATCTTGTGCAACAGTGATGGCATGTTGATCAACGATACAATAAATAGCGTTTCCTTCATCTTGTAGTGCCGGGAACTGCTTGAATGCTCCTAAATAGTTCCCTAATGTTACGATACCTGTAGGCTGTACGCCAGAAAAAATAGTTGTCATTAAAAAATTCCTCCTCGAATTCAATTGCTGTAACTTGTGTCACAGCGTTGTCTTCACCTTTCAACTTGGTGATGAAGACAAAAAAACATCATGCGTCCTCATTAGATTTTTTCTAATGAAGGGACGAATGATGTTTGAATCCGCGGTACCACCCAGCTTGCCTAAAAAGGCCACTCAGCTTCGTAACGTGAAGGGACGAGCTTTGCTAATAGCTTCAAGTAGCGTTCACAAAGCTAACTCGGAAGTCCATTCCACATGCATCCACGATCTGTTTACAGCAACCACAGACTCTCTATACGTGAATTAGCATATGTACTACTCTTCGTCAGCGTTTTTCTCAATTTAAATTGTTCAAATTGATTTGATTGCAAAGAATTATATTATAAAGATTCCTTTGTGTAAAGTCAGACTTTTGACGGTGTTTTTTTTCTAGAAAAAATTATATGCTTTTTTTGTTATGTAATTTTGTTATAAATTTATAATTTTTTATTAAAAAATTGTTTGGATGTACACATGGGATTGACAATTTTCTCGATTATTTTTCTTAAATGAGAACAACTGAGATATCTGTTTAGATGTTTAAAATGCTTTAAAAATGGGAATGGTAGTAGTAGCACATAAGTTTGAAGAAAATACATCATATTTGAAAGCTGTATGAATAGACAGAATATTTATGGATAGGTTCAGATTTTTTTATTGGAACTATATTCAAATACAGCTGAGTACTGTATAATGGTACTGTGTATTTTACATTACATTAATTCTAATTTAACACATTGGTTCTGGTTTATAGATAATGATTTTTAAATGAAAGGATGTGTCAGAATGATCGTAACCCTATTTACATCACCAAGTTGTACCTCTTGTCGTAAAGCAAAAGCTTGGTTAGAGGAGCACGAAATTCCATATACAGAACGTAATATATTTTCTGAACCGCTTAGCATAAGTGAAATAAAAAAAATTTTACGAATGACAGAAGATGGAACTGATGAAATCATTTCCACTCGTTCTAAAATATTCCAAAAATTAAATGTGGATGTTGAAAGCTTACCATTACAACGTTTATATGAATTAATTCAGGAATATCCTGGCTTACTACGTAGACCAATCATTTTAGATGAAAAACGTCTGCAGGTTGGCTACAATGAAGATGAAATTCGTCGTTTCTTACCTCGAAAAGTTCGAGCATATCAATTACAAGAAGCGCAACGAATGGTGAATTAAACCTTTCTATTCTGAATAATATATGTAATAGATGTTACAGATGTGGAATACATGTTGTGACATCTTTTTTTTATGTTTTACTTCTGTAAAACCTTCTATATGAAGTATAATAATTAATAGGGAAAAGTCATATATTTCCGTAAAAGTATGTTAAACTTGATTTAAGTTAAATAGTTTACTACAATTTCAATAATTCAAATATCTTCTGTGAAACGGTGTATATCCTTTTCATTTTATGACAGAACAGCATACAATAGAGTTAGAGACAACTGTGAACACAAAAATTCATGTTTACGGTTACTCGATGGTTTTACTGTAGTGTGGTCAAAGGTTGAAAAACAAATGCAGTATGAAGGTTAAAAACAAAGAATAAAAGCATACTAATGAAACAAACTGTTTTTCGACATATGACAGTGAAGGGAGATGAGGTCTAGTGGACATCGAACGTGTAAATGAAAATACACTCAAGCTCTTTATTACGTACAATGATATAGAGGATCGCGGCTATAGTCGTGAAGAAATTTGGTACAATCGAGCAAAGGGTGAACAACTTTTTTGGGATATGATTGATGAAGTAAACACGGAGGATTATTTTGATGTAGAGGGTCCGATTTGGATTCATATCAATGCATCTGAAGTAGGCTTAGAAATCATTGTCACACGTGCACATATTTTAAAAGACGGTGAAACATTAGATGGTCATTCGAATTTTGATGAACACAAAGATATGTTTGCACCATTCGATGAAGTTGGAGAGGATCTTCTTAGCCAACTAACTCAATTTGGTGACATGGATGAGTCAGAATTATTTATGGATACAGACATTTATGTTTATAAATTTAAAGATATTGATGAGTTAATCCCTGTCGCAAAACGAATGACAGACGAATTAGTGGATTCCTCATTATTCAAATATGAAAATTGGTACTATCTAGTTGTTGATTTCGGAAACGCAGATGAGGATTTAAATCGTCATGATAGAAATGCAGTTATCAAGGAATTTTTAACACCATCCAATTTTACAATTCATCGTCTAGAGGAGTACGGTGAAAAGATTATGGAATTCAATTGCTTTGAAACAGTTCGAAAATACTTTGCATAGGCAATGAAATACTAATTATTTTAGACTGTAGTGAAACTCGTAAATGAATCGAGTTTCGCTACAGTCCTTTTTTATGTTTTCAGCATCAAAGAGCTTGAATAAGAGCGCATTTTTAAAATTTCAAGAAAAAGGTGCTTTATTTTTGTTAGTGAAAATCCATTCTATTATAGTTGGCTAAAAAGGAGCTGATACTATGCTGATTGCCTATAACAATCAACAGCAACTATTTCTCCCATATCAATATACGAGGAAAGCTTTACAGCGATATAGGCGGCAAATGAAATTTTATTGCCCTCAATGTTTAGAACAAGTTCAATTGAAAATAGGTAACTATAATATTCCCCACTTTGCTCACTTCACAAAAAATCAATGTTCACAGCTGTTCGCAGAAGGTGAATCTAAAATACATTTACAAGGTAAAGTGCAATTATATGAGTGGCTCCAAAAGCATGGACATCAGGTGAAACTAGAACCATATTTAAAGGAGGTTTCTCAGCGCCCAGATTTGCTTGTTACACTCGATAAGGAGCAGTTTGCAGTTGAATTTCAATGTAGTACTATCTCTCATGAAAAATGGCACCAACGAACAATGGGCTATGAAAGAAACGATATACAAGCAATTTGGCTTTTTCAAACTCCACAAGGCAAAGAAGCTGTCAACGGCATCAGAAAAATTAGAATCTCTCCACTGCTGCAAAAGGCGTTTATAACGACAACGGATTTACCATATTTATTGACGTACAACCCGGTGACAGCCCAGTTTGTTTATTGGACGAATCTTCTTCATGTTCATGGGCATACTTTCATAGGTAAAGTACAGAAAATTTCGGTCGATCTACAACATTTCCCTTTTTATAGACCTCAACGTATTACCCCAGAAGAATTTCAACGCTATTGGCAGCTCTATAAACAGACTTGTAGGCAATTTGCGCATAGTCGTCTTTTACATAGCAAGAAGGGGGCACAAGATCCATTTTTACGTAATTGCTATGAATTAAATCTTTCTCTTACTGCTCTGCCACCATACATTGGTATTCCAGTGAAAGAAGGAGCAGCTATCCCTTTGTTTACGAGCGAGTGGCAAATAATGCTGTTTTATTTTAGTAAACAATTAGGACGTCTTCCATTTGAATTAACAAAGGGGCAGATGGAAAACTTTTTATGTAAGCATCAGCTGGAAGTAACCGAACAAGCACTCAGGGCTATTCAAAATTATGGGTATCTTCTTAAGCGTATGCATCATGAGGATGGTTTACTAGATAATTGTGAGCAAGTCTATGTACATTTATTTGCAATTGCCACAATATACTGAGAAAATATGAGAGTAAAAGGAAAAAAGCACATATAAAGGGGGCTGGCATATATGGCTAGTAACAGTAATCAGGTTTTGGTTCGAAAAGAAGTACCAGAAGAATTAACATGGCGCTTAGAAGACATCTTTGCAACAGATGCAGCTTGGGAAGAGGAATTGAAGGAGGTTGCAGAGCTTGCTAAACAAGCACCTAGCTATGCAGGTACTTTAAATAATGGGGCAGAGGCATTATTAGCAGCTTTACAGTATCATGATCATATATATGAACGTGCAATGAAGCTCTACACATATGCTCATATGCGCTATGATCAAGATACTACAAATAGCTTTTATCAAGATATGAACAGCCGTATTCAAACATTGGCAACGAGTATCTCAGCTGGCCTTTCCTATTTAACGCCAGAAATTCTGTCATTAAGTGAAGAAACGATTGAACGCTACTTAACAGAAAATCAAGACCTAGAACTATATAAGCAATCTTTAAAAGAAATTACAATGGCACGTCCACATGTATTACCAGCCGAACAGGAGGCATTGCTAGCGCAAATGTCTGAGGTGACAGGTACAGCTTCGAATACATTCAGCATGTTAAACAATGCCGATATGGTATTCCCTCATGTGAAAAATGAAGAGGGAGAAGAAGTACAACTTACGCATGGTAATTATATCAAGTTTTTAGAGAGCAAGGATCGCTCTGTACGTGAAGGCGCATTTAAGGCTATGTACGAAACATACGGCAAGTTTAAAAATACGTTCTCGGCTACGCTAACTGGTAATGTAAAGAAGCATAATGTAAGTGCTCGAATTCGTCATTATGAATCTGCACGCCACGCTGCCATGTCTAATAACTTCATTCCTGAAAATGTCTATGATCAGCTGGTGGAAACAATTCATAAGCATTTACCAGCTATGCAACGTTATATTTCGTTGCGTAAGAAATTATTGGGTGTAGACGAATTGCATATGTGGGATTTATTTGCGCCACTAGTTAAAGAGGTGGAAATGAAGGTCTCTTATGATGAAGCGAAAGATATTTTAGTAAAGGCTTTAGCTCCATTAGGGGAGGAATATCAAAGCATCGTTCAAAATGGACTGGATAACCGCTGGGTCGATGTTTTAGAGAATAAAGGGAAGCGTAGTGGAGCCTATTCTTCAGGCGCCTATGGTACGAATCCGTATATTTTAATGAATTGGCAGGATAATGTGAACAATCTATTTACATTAGCACATGAATTTGGCCATAGTGTTCATAGTTATTATTCACGTAACAACCAGCCTTTTGTTTATGGAGACTACTCTATTTTTGTGGCAGAGGTCGCTTCTACTTGCAATGAAGAGTTATTAAATGACTATTTACTGAAAACAATTGATGATCCACAACAAAAAATATACTTATTAAACCATTGGCTAGATGGCTTCAGAAGTACGGTATTCAGACAAACAATGTTTGCAGAGTTCGAACACCTTATTCATCAGATGGATAAGAACGGTGAATCCTTGACAGCAGATCGTTTAACAGAAGTTTACTATGAATTAAACAAAAAGTACTTCGGTGATGATATGGTGGTTGATGAGGAAATAGGCTTAGAATGGGCTCGTATTCCACACTTCTACTATAATTACTATGTTTATCAGTATGCGACTGGTAAATCAGCCGCTACAGCATTGAGTAAACAAATTTTAGAGGAGGGTGCACCAGCTGTAGAACGTTATATTAATAACTTCTTAAAAGCGGGATGCTCTGATTTCCCTATTGAGGTATTAAAGGCAGCAGGCGTTGATATGAACGTAGCTAAGCCAATTGAAGATGCATGTAAAGTATTTGAAGAACGTTTAAATGAATTAGAAAAATTATTGTTAAATAACTAATTAATTGGGCTATAGGAATGTTCCTATAGCCCAATTATTTTTATTAACAGCATAAATTAAAAGGAAAGAATAATGTTTTTTTTTGATTTCTAAATAGTTTAAAAGTGTGCATCTTGGAAAAATACTGTTTGTAATCGCTTTCTATTTGACAAATTTGTGAATCTAGTATTGGTTTCATTGCTAAATATATTATTCCATGATAGAGTAATTCTTGTGAAATAAATCACAAAACAAACATACACCCCTTTGTTTGAACGTGAACATTTCTCCCATCCCCTTTGTGAAAAAGAAGCGTCTCTATCGGTCGAGGATAGAGGCGCTTCTTTGTATTTTGCGTTATCTTGAAAAAGGGACTCCATCATGATGATTGGAGTCCCTTTTGTTTATTTTATTATTTAAGACGCCATAACGTAGCGTGAGTAGTCTGGATTCGTTCGATCTTTTGTTGCAGCATGCGTTTCTTTAGTTCACGCTCTGCTGCTTGCTCTGTTAATGAATAGATAAAAGCTATTTCATTTGTAGAAAGAGTATGGAATTTAGAAAATAAGTCCTCTATTGATGGTAAAGGCTGACGGACAAGCTGTTCGTTCAGCATTTCTTGTAAAATATGTTCATAAACTTCATAGGAATAGCTACCACTAACTTTTAGTCCCTCATCTTCAATACATTCATTGAAAAATACGATACTTGGTACTTCATCTACTTCCATTTCGCGTTTAATATATAAATCGCATTGGAAAGCACGTGCTGCCTCTTTTGAACCAAAGTCAACAGTAAACTCATTCATATCGAGTTGAACATCCTCAGCTATTTTTAAAAGCGTTGCATAGGAGTTTACATCTTGATGACTTAATAATACGTATTCTTGTAGTTTCGACAAATAACGCGCACCTGCACGTTTCCCCTGTAATTCAGCTGCTTTAATAGCGATAGAAGGTAAAACAGGGTGATTAATATCAAGTTCGATTCCTGAAATACAGCCTTTGACACGTTTACTTAAGCAATTTAAAGAAGTAAGTTCTGTACTTAAAACAAAGCGCCATGTGAAGTAATGGTTGTATTCAAGCTGTAATTTACGAAGAGTTGCTTGCATACTGAAAGCTTCAGGGCAAAGTGGATCTACGAAAATATACAATTCAATTGGCTTGTTTGCAGTAGAAATCGTTGGCGTTGGCTCTTGCAACATTTGAATATTATTCACGTAACAATTCCCCCTCATCGTCATTTGGCGTATTAACCATGTGATGAGCTGTTAATACTAAACGTTGATAATAAGTTTCACGGAACTTCCCTTCCAAACCTACCTCATCCATTGCTTCTGACATACACTCTAGCCAAGCTTGAGCGCGGTCAGGTGTAATAGGAAAATTCATGTGACGTGCACGCATCATCGGATGACCATGCTCCTCAGTAAAAAGATTTGGCCCTCCTAAATACTGTGTTTGAAATTGAATTTGTTTACGGGCTGTTTCTGTTAAATCCTTTGGAAAGATTGGAATAAGATCAGGATGCTGAGCAACTCTTTTATAGAACGCATGAATGAGTTCTGACAGTTTTTCAGCTCCCAGCTCCTCATAAGGAACAGTGTATTTTCGACTCATAAGTTATATGCTCCTTTAATTCTTTATATCGTAAAGTACCATATTGTATACTTCATCCTCATCAAATTGTGAAATTCTTGTGACTACCTTCATTCTATCAACGTCTTTTCGTTAACACAAACAAAGAGCTCTTTCGAATTGCTGTTCGCTACAAAAGCACAAATTTCACCACTATGGGTGAAATTTGTTGGAAATGACATAGATAACAGGAAAGATGCGATTACACTGTAAAGTAATTCATCACTTTTTTGACATAATTCTGTGTTTCTTTGAAAGGAGGGATTCCTCCATATTTCGTAACACGAGATGCGCCAGCATTATAAGCTGCTAATGCTAGTGAAGGGTCATTATTAAACTTATCTAGCATTTGACGCAAATATTTTGCACCAGCCATAATATTCTGCTCTGGATCAAAAGCGTTAGTCACACCCAAATATTGTGCTGTTTTGGGCATGAGTTGCATTAAACCTTGTGCACCCGCATGGCTTACTACAGTTGGATTAAAATTAGATTCTTGTTTAATAACCGCTGCAATAAGCTTCGCGGGTATCTGATAAGTAGCGGCTGCTTTTTCAATAATGGCAGTATACTCATTTGATCCTGCTAGTGAATTAGCATATGCTGTAGAGCCTATTACATCGTCTGAAACATAGGAATCAAGTTTGTTATTAGCATATGTGTTTGCTAAAGCTTGTTTGACTGATTCAGGTATAAACACAGCATTAGACCCTTTGTAAAGTAATGATTCTAATGGACTTTGCTCCAAAGTAGCTAATTCTTTGACGAAATTTGAATTATTTGCTGTTCCTGTAGCAAGCAAGCTTGATAATTTAGCATTACTTGCTGTCGAAGTTTCTCCTAATAATTCGTTAATCATATCAGAAAAAATAGACTCATTGTCTGTGGGTGAACTTTCGCTTGATCCAAGTGTTTGCAAAGCCCGAATTTCTAGTAAAGATTTGAATGATTGAATATCCAAGGAGTCAGACACCTTCCTTTTTTCTACTTTTATAAATTTTGTGCTTTTAGTGCCTTCATAAAACGAGCAATTTTTTTATCAGTTGGTTGCTTATCAATACCATATTTTTGTAAAAATTCGTCGAAAATTATATTTCCTTTTATTGCATCTTTTGCTTCATATTCTACCTCATAATCGTCACGCTGCAAATAGAAAGAATGATCAAAAACGAGAAGTCCCTCTTTGTAAGGAATTTCGACACGATCTGTAGTGAGAGAACCAAATACATGCAATTGTTCTAAAGGAATGTGATGAAGAGCTAATCTTTTAGCTACCTCTTGAGCATAAAATCCTTTGCCATCTAACATTTGTTGCGCCTCTATTGCTGTTATTTCATCCGTCGTTTCAAGGTGAGCATGCTCGGCGTTTTTTTCTTTGAGCGTACATTCGAAATAATCACCAATTTGTCTAATACGAAGACCACTTTGTAGGTTGCGAATTGCTTGATTAGGTGTGTCAAAATAATGATTTGTTTGACGATGAATAGCATTTTGGCTAATGTGGAACTCTTGTAATAATTGCTCGTATTGTTGTTTTGTTAATAGATTTTTAAATTCAATTTCAATTTCTTGTGTCATTTATAGTCACCTATTTATTTTTTATTTTTCATCCGTTGTTTCGCTCGAATTAATATTTACACACTGCAACTATTTACCCTGTGTGCTAAAATAAGAGGAAGAGTACAACGAAAAGGGGAACCGCATGTGCGTAAAATTTATACAATAGATACATCGAATTTTGAACAAGATCAACTTCATTTTAGTTTAAACGACAATGAAGTAAATTTACAGTTAAAACCTGCTGGACAACTCATTGCAGATTCAGATGATTTTGCATTCATTTATTTACTTGATGCAGGTGAAGACTATCATTACTTGCGTTTTCCACCGAGTAGTTGGGAGAATCTTGTACATATTTTACAAAAAGGGAAAAATCCATTGCTACGAATAGGTGAAGAAGTGATTGAGCTGACAAATTTCTACGAGGAATTGGAAATGCTCGTGTATAATATTGAAGGAAATTACAATTATGGGGCAGAATTTGTCCAGGCAGTGGAACAACACTTCAAGGCTATTCTTGCTGAATAGAAAGACAAAACGAACAGACGGTGGTGTTCGATACCGATTGTCGGGAGGTTTTTACAATGGGACAATGGGAAATTTTTTTAAGTCCTTATAAACAAGCAGTAGACGAATTAAAAGTAAAATTAAAGGGCATGCGTTCGCAATTTGGTATTGTTAATGCCAATTCGCCAATTGAATTTGTTACAGGACGTGTCAAGCCTTTAGCAAGTATATATGACAAAACGTTAGAAAAAGGACTAGCTTTTGAGCCTTCTAAACAACTTGGTGATGAACTTGGTGATATTGCTGGCCTTCGGATTATGTGTCAATTTGTTGATGATATTTCAACGGTAACTGAGCTAATTCGTCAGCGAAAAGATATGCGTGTAGTGGAAGAACGCGATTATATTACACATAATAAGCCTAGTGGTTATCGCTCCTACCATATGATAGTGGAGTATCCTGTTGAAACAATTCAAGGAAAAAAAGTAGTATTAGCGGAAATACAAATCCGTACACTAGCCATGAATTTCTGGGCTTCAATAGAGCATTCTTTAAATTATAAATATAAGGGCATGTTCCCAGAAGAGATTAAGAATCGCTTGCAAAGTGCTGCCGAGGCAGCATTTCGGTTGGATGAGGAAATGTCATCCATTCGTAGTGAAATTCAAGAGGCACAGGCCTACTTTAGCGAATATAAAGAAGCATCGAATCCTAATTTACTAACGGAGAAGGAGCGTGACGCACAATGAAATTTTCGATTCAATCACGTAGAGATGCACAATCCAACGAGCTGATGGAACTTGCTAAAACCTATTTACAGGATTTTGGCTTGACCTATGATGAAGAGACGCCAGAAATTGTTGTTTCGATTGGAGGAGATGGCACACTATTGCATGCCTTTCATCGATACTCCCATTTATTAGATCAGGTAGCCTTCGTTGGTATCCATACTGGGCATTTAGGATTTTATGCGGATTGGAAACCATCTGAATTAGAAAAATTAGTTTTATCCATTGCTAAAAAGGATTTTAATGTTGTGGAATATCCACTGCTGGAAGTAAAGGTAGAGCATCATAATGCAGAATCAAATACGTATCTAGCTTTAAATGAAGCAACAGTCAAATCGCCAGATGTTACACTTGTAATGGATGTTGAGTTAAATGGCAATCAGTTTGAACGTTTCCGTGGAGATGGCCTCTGTGTATCCACTCCGTCGGGTAGTACGGCTTATAATAAAGCACTAGGTGGGGCCATCATACATCCTACACTTGCAGCACTTCAAGTTACTGAAATTGCCTCAATTAATAACCGTGTGTTCAGAACAGTAGGATCACCATTAATTTTGCCAGCGCACCATCATTGTGTATTGCGTCCTGTAAATGAACAAAATTTTAATATGACTGTTGATCACTTGCAAATTACACAAGGTGATGTCAAAGCGATAGCGTTTAATGTAGCAAATGAAAAAGTACGTTTTGCCCGTTTCCGACCATTCCCATTTTGGGAGCGAGTGCATGAATCCTTTGTCGCAAATGAATAATATGGATACACGATTTACATTGCAATTTGTGGCGAAGAAAAATGGCCAACTATTACGCGAAGCCCTTCAAGAGTGGCGTATTTCTAAGCGAGCTCTAACCGCTATTAAATTCGATGGTGGTATGTTGACTGTGAATGATGTCGAACGTAATGTAAGGCATATCCTGCAAGCTGGTGATTGTGTGAAAGTAACGTTTCCTCCTGAAGAAAAAAGTGAAGGGCTTGCTATCGAGCATGGCGATTTGACCATTGTCTACGAAGACGATGCCATCTTAGTGCTCAACAAACCAGCTCACCAAAGCACGATCCCCTCACGAGAGCATCCAACGAACAGCATTGCTAATTTAGTTTGTGGCTATTTCCAGCAACAAGGATTGGATTCTACGGCTCATATTGTTACAAGGCTGGACCGTGATACATCAGGTTTACTCTGTATAGCTAAGCATGCTCATATTCATCATTTAACAGGGCTTGCTCAGCGTAGTAGGGAGATTTCAAGACAATATGAAGCCATTGTACATGGACATATCGAACAAAATTTTCAATCGATTATAGCGCCGATTGGTCGTAAAGAAGCTAGTATTATTGAAAGAGAAGTACGAGAAGATGGGCAATATGCACATACAGATGTAAAGGTTCTGAAGCGCTTTTTACTAGGTGCTGAACCAATGACACATGTACGACTTCAACTGCATACAGGGCGTACACATCAAATTCGTGTGCACATGTCGCATCTCGGACATCCACTTGTTGGTGATGACCTTTATGGGGGTAGCCGTCTTCAGATTGATCGACAAGCACTCCATTGTGTATCTTTAAGTATGGAACATCCTTTAACAAGTGTGCCATTACATTTTACAAGTATGCTAAATGAAGACATGCAAAGGTTACTGAAGGAATCTTCTGCATAAATTTTAGAAGGAGATGTTCGCACAAACGAGCATCTCCTTATCATTTTTTGATTAAGGTTAAACTGGCGAATTCTTCTGGAGGGCAGTTGTTAACAGCTATTCCAGATCGTATGCTTGAAAACGTATTGTTTTTCTGCGCGTTAACGACCATTAACCAGAGGGTATGTTAGAGAAGTAGATTATTTTTACACCTTATTCATAACAAAGTGACAAAGGTAAGGTATAGTAAAATAGAATCGTCATGATTTTAGGCGTAATATTGAATTTTATAAAAATCTGCTCAACTACTCATAAAAATAACTTAAAAAAGAGTTTGCAGAAAAGGTACAATACACTCTATTATATAGAAGGTAGATTTACGGCATTGCCCGTAAAATGATTGAAAGCTCGGAAGGAGGGGACAAGCATGATAGAGGAAAGAAATGAAAAGGATGATGTGCAATTTGATGAGGCACATCTACGAGAAATGCTAGAAGCACATAATATTGACGCATTCCGTGATGAGTTTTTAGAACTTCATCCATATGATCAGGCAACGTTTTATGAAAAGGTGGAACCTGATATAAGGAAAATCATCTATTCGTTCTTGTCTCCGACAGAAATGGCTGATATTTTTGAGGCAATCGATATTGAAGATGATGAATATAAAGCATATCTTGCTGAAATGGATCCATCATACGGTGCAGAAATGCTTTCTCATATGTATGCGGATGATGCGGCAGATGTCTTAAATGAACTGGATACGGCACAGCGTGAAAGCTATTTAGAAATGATGGATGAAGAAGCGGCTGAAGATATTAATGAGCTACTAAGATACGATGAATATACAGCCGGTTCTATCATGACAACTGAATATGTCGCTATACCAGAAAATTCAACAGTACGTTCAGCAATGGCCATTTTGCGTAAAGAGGCACCAGATGCAGAAACTGTTTATTATATTTTTGTAGTGGATGAAGAACATCGTCTGACGGGTGTTATATCTTTACGAGATTTAATCATTGCTGACGAGGATACACTTATTCGTTCAATTATGAATGAACGTGTCGTGATGGTACATGTAGGGGATGACCAAGAAGAAGTCGCACAAATTATGAAGGATTATAATTTCTTAGCGACACCTGTTATTGATGATAAAGGAGAATTACTTGGTATTATCACGGTTGACGATATTATTGATGTTATTGATGAAGAGGCTTCTGAGGATTACTCTAAATTAGCTGGTATTTCGGATATGGATAAATTTGATGTAACACCATTCCAAGCGGCTAGAAAACGTTTGCCTTGGCTAGTGGTTCTACTGTTTTTAGGTATGTTAACAGCTAACCTAATGGGGCAATTTGAAGATACTTTAGATAAGGTAGCCTTACTAGCCGTCTTTATTCCATTAATTTCTGGAACGTCAGGGAATAGTGGAACACAGGCATTAGCCGTGGCGATTCGAGGGATTGCAACAGGCGATGTAGAAGAACATAGTAAATTCAAGTTACTATTACGTGAAGCAGGTACTGGCTTAATGTCAGGCATAGTTTGTGGATTAATTGTTATTGGGATCGTTTATTTTTGGAAACATGAACTTGTCCTAGGCATGTTAGTAGGGGCAGCACTTTGTGGTTCCATTTTAGTGGCGACATTAGCAGGTTCATTTATTCCATTGTTAATGCATCGACTAAAAATAGACCCTGCTGTTGCATCAGGACCTTTTATTACAACTTTAAATGATATTACAAGTATTTTAATTTATTTGGGTTTAGCGACAGTTTTCTTAAGCCAAATAGGCTAAGAACCAATTTGCTTACTTCCGCATATTGTATGGAAAAAAGGGAAGTGAGTAAAGTGGATCAAGAACCACGCTTGTTTATAAAATCACCATCTTATTTTTTAAATATTTCTAAGGTGTTACATGAACTTGATTTGGATGAAAGTACATCTGTCTATGTAAAGGACAATATGTTCGATGAGCAAATAGCTGAAGAAAAAAATGATCCAATAGATGATGTACAAATAGATCCTTATTTACTGAAACAGCTCCAATTTTTAGAAAAACCATTTCGTCAGAGAGCCTATCAGCCACTATTAGTTTGTTTAAAGGATGGTAGAAAATTAACTGGGACAGCTTCAGACGTACAGAGTGATTCCTTGATGCTTACATCATTAGAATTAAAAATACAGGAAACTATTCATTTTGAAGATATACAGCAAATACTTTGGCGTGGAAGAAAATTGCCAACATTATAAAAAAAGTGTACAGCAGAGGATGCTGTACACTTTTTTTATGTGTGTGTGTCAAAGGTGAAAGAATTAGTCACAAATCCCTAAGTCAACATCAGCGATACATTGTACAGCGCAGAAGCAAGATAAATCCACAGTAATACAGCTATCTGTTGAGCTCCAGTCATCTACTTTACAGATTTTCTTCATGTTGATACAACAACCATCTTTGCTTAGTAAGTCTACTGTACTTTCACTAGAGTCAAATGTACATAATGGCTCTAAAACACGTAAAGTAGCACAGCATTCATCAAACATATCTTCTACACGGAAGAATACGGATGTACAAATACAAGGATCTGCTGTTGGAGAGTTAAAGAATGCTTTGAAAGGAGTACCATCTTTTGTAATTAACATGAAGACACGTGTATCTGCTTGTGAGCGTGCAGGACTAACAATCCCGCCTAGTGGTTCTAAGAAACAGTTTGCTGTACATGGAGAACACTCATCTCGCACCGCTTGATTTTGAATATCTAAAATAGCGCGAACTACGTCACAAACGCAGCCTGCTGAATGGATTGGTCCAATAGGATTTGTTGGCTTACCACAACCCATATTGTCACCCCCTTTCCTTGTTACTACTTCTACAATATGTACTTTTGAAAACTGGACTCGGGCTTTTGTGTATTTCTTTGAATGAATAGTTTTTTTATGTGTGGAGAAACTGTAAAGAAAAGGAGGGTAAAACTTGAGGCTATTAGGAATGACGTTACCTCTCTTAGTTGTTTTATCGCTGTTAAATGGTTGTGCTGAAAAGGAAAAATTTATCGTCTATGGGTCTACACAAAATGAAAGTGAAGTCGAAGCCCTTATAAAAGAAGAAGACTATGTTGATCGTTCAACGGTTATCCAATATGACGATAGTATGCTTGTTGCAGTACAAATTAAACCATGGGAGAAGTGGAAAAAAACTAAGTTAGAGAAAAAGTTGCAAAAGAAATTTGAAAAGAAATATCCAAACAAGGATGTGTTTGTCTCCGCTGATTACAAAATTTTTTATGAAGCCAATAAAATAAAAAAGGATCAGATGGAAGATACTAAATTAAGCGATAAAATTACAGAACTAAAAGAACTTGCAAAGGAGGAGACATAAATGGAAAAAGAGCAATATCAACAGTTAGAGCAAAATGTTACACCAAAGCCCCCTTATTTAAAGAATGTAGCAAAGGCCTTTTTCGTTGGTGGTTTTATTTGTGCAATTGGTCAAGCTGTGTCTCTTTTTTATATTATTTTCTTCAATTTTACAGAGGCGACAGCAGGAAATCCAACTGTTGCAACAGTGGTGTTTTTTTCCATGATTTTAACAGGTCTTGGCCTTTATAAAAGAATTGGTCAATTTGCTGGGGCTGGATCGGCAGTACCAGTAACAGGCTTTGGTAATGCTGTTGTTTCGGCAGCTATTGAGCATCGTTCTGAAGGGTTAGTATTGGGAGTCGGCGGAAATTTATTTAAATTAGCAGGATCGGTTGTATTATTTGGTGTAGTGTCTGCGTTTTTTGTAGCACTCATTAAGTATATCCTCGTAACGATAGGAGTGGTTTCATGGTAATTTTATTTCAAACGAAGCCCTCTCTTTTAGCTGGTGGAGTGGTAGCGGGTCCTTTAGAGAATCGGAGTGTTTTTAGTCAGTATTTTGACTCCGTTTATGATGATGAACGTTGGCAAATGAAAACAAATGAACAGGGTCATCGCAAAATGATTGAAGAGGCCTGTGAATATGCTATGAAAAAAATGGGTGTACAAAAAGGTGATATCGATTATTTGATGGGCGGAGATTTAGTCAATCAAATGACACCGACTAATTTTGCTGCTAGAGATTTAGAAATTCCTTTTATTGGACTATTTTCTGCATGTGCCACTTCCGTTTCTTCAGTAATTATTGCATGCCTATTAACAGAGTTAGGTGCTGCTAATTTTTCATTAGCAGGTGCCTCCAGTCAACATAATGCAATTGAACGCCAGTTTCGTTACCCGATCAATTATGGAGCACAAAAACCACAAACAGCTCAATGGACTGTAACTGCTGCTGGTTATGCGTTAATTGGGAAACATCGCGAGGAGTATCCATCTATAGAAGCAGCAACAATTGGCAAGTCCGTTGACTATGGTATGGATGATCCTTTCCATATGGGTGCTGCAATGGCACCTGCAGCTTTTCAGACGATTCAATCACATTTACAACAGAGAAACCAAAAAATTTATCATTATGATTTAATTTTAACAGGCGATTTGGGCCAGCTTGGCTTAAAGCTATTAAAAGGAATGCTTGTGGAAAATGGCGTGAAAAATGAAGAGCTCACGTTATTACGTGATGCAGGTGCTGAATTTTATGGACAGGATGAAGCATTCCAATCTGGTGCAAGTGGAGCAGGCTGTTCGGCAGCTGTTTTTTTTAGTTATGTTATTCAACAAATGCGTGCAGGGAGCTATAAGCGAGTATTACTAGTAGCAACGGGGGCGCTATTATCCCCGCTATCCTATCAGCAAGGCGAGACGATTCCATGTACTGCACATGCGATAGAAATTACGATGAAATGAGGCAAAAAACATGGTTATGACTTTTATATTTGCATTTATTGTTGGAGGCATTATTTGCGTCATAGGCCAATTATTAATGGACGTTGGCAATTTAACACCAGCACATACATTAAGTACGTTAGTAGTTGTAGGCGCTATATTGGATGGTATGGGCTTATATGAGCCATTAATTAATTTTGCTGGAGCAGGTGCGACAGTACCCATTACATCCTTCGGGAATTCATTAACACATGGTGCTCTGGCAGAGGCAGAAAAACATGGACTTGTAGGCGTATTAACAGGCATGTTCGAGGTAACAAGCTCAGGAATCAGTGCTGCTATTGTGTTCGGCTTTATTGGTGCATTAATATTTAGACCAAAAGGAAATATTGACTAGACGAATACCCCTCCCATTTTTACGACCGAAACATATTATAGGTTGTAGAAGGGAGGGGTGCTTTTATGGGATACCAAGGCTGGGGCTCACAACCGTATGGAAATAACGTTGGTGGGTGGAACAATAGCTACTGCGGAGGTTACTCTGGAGGCAACAACTATGGTTATGGTTCTACATTTGTTCTAATTGTTGTACTATTCATTTTATTAATTATTGTTGGCGCTACTTACATCTAATTTGATGAACATAATAAAGGCTTTAGCTTTTATTTAGGAAAATCTAAATAAAGTTAAGGCCTCCACCATTTGCGAAATGTTTCGTGCAAGACGCAAGGTCATTTTGAGTTTTAATGATAGGAGGGAAAACATGCATCGCTCGTTTTTTAATTCGATTGAGCAAAAAACAGGTGTATCGATGGATGAAATCTTCGCATTAGCCAATGCCATTCAACATGCGGATTTTACCAGTGAAAAGCAAGTAAGAAAAATTGTACGACGAGTTGCTAAAATATCTAACAGATCGATTACGCAAGAGTTAGAAGATAAATTAGTACAATCTATTATTCAAGATGGAGCATCACTAGATTTCGATAAAATCACTAGAATGATGAAGTAGCGCATGGCATATCTACTTGGCAATGCAGCTTGTTACGATAGAGTAGATAAATGGTGGCAAGCGAATTCGTCTCATAAAAAAGGGGTGTTACGACATTATAAATATCGTAACACCCTTTCATTAAATGTTCTTCTCCATAGCACGGTGTGGAATACCTGCATCCATAAACTCGGGTGAGGTAACTGTAAAGCCTAGCTTTTCGTAGAAGGGAATAGCATAGCTTTGTGCATGAAGTTTTAAGGTTTTTTTATTAATGGAAATAGCGTGCTTCTCCATTTCCTTCATGATTAATGCGCCTAACTTTTTGCCACGTTGGGATTGTAAAATACAAACACGCTCAATTTTAGCTGTATTGTTGTCAATACTGCGTAAACGTGTTGCTCCAACAGGCTCATCGTTATCATACATAATAAAATGTGTTGCAGTTGCATCTTCAGCATCACATTCTAGATGAAGCGGAACACCTTGCTCTTCAACAAATACTTTTTTGCGAATGGCAAAGGCATCATCGTGTTCTTGCTTTGTTTCAACAATTTTAACGGTATACAACAATCACTCAGCTCCAGACAAACGGAATGTTTCGTATGTTGTCCATGAACCATCTTCTAATTGATATAAAAGATGAATGCGATCAATTGTATCTTTTTCATCAACGCCCGTCATGCGTAATTGACCAAAAATGTCATCATGCTCTGAGTCTGTCATTTTTTGAGCGATTGTAATATGTGGAACAAATACATGTTTCATTTCCCCATGAGGGATTTTTTCTTGAAGCTCATGTTGGAATGCTGCTAATTGTTCTGTTGGTTCAATGCGGAAGTAAATCGCATTTGTTGTAGGGAAAAACGAACTAATGCGAGATGCATGAATGTTTAAAGGTGCATATTTGGCAGCAAGTTCATCTAATTGCTTGACGATGGTTTGAATCTCTTCTTCAGACGCATCGAAGCTGTCCTTTAATGTCATATGCGGTGTAATCTTTGCATAATGAGGATCGTATCGTTTACGATAAGTATTCGCTAAATCTTGCAATTTTTTTGATGGAAATGCCACAATACCGTACTTCATAGTCCATTACCTCCCGAAAATAAACAATTTTTCTAATTAAGTATAACAGAAATTTCAGTTTTCGTAATTTGAATCGCTTCATATTAATTGAAATTTTCAATTAATGCACGTCGAAGGTCTGGTTTCCAATATTTCCATGTATGATTACCATCGAACTCGTCATAAAATGTAGTAAACCCTTTATTTATCATGAGATCATGCAATTGACGATTAGGTGTTAAAAAATCTTTGATGGTTTTATCCATTGTCACAACCCGATCCTCGCCTTTGCCTACGATATGGTAAATAGAAATAGATCCTGGATCTTTAAAATTTTCCACGGCCTTTAATACATCAGCATCTACATAAGGTGATTGTAGAATGACTTTGCCAAAGATGCTTGGGTACTTTAAAGCAGCCATTAAGGAAGCAGTAGCAGCCATAGAGTCACCAATTACCCCACGACTCATACCCATTTGGTAAGTGGCATACTCACGATCTAAATACGGTACTAGCTCATGTGCTAAAAAGCGAAGATAGGCTTCATGTTGCTCACCGCTCGGAATATATTTATGACGTCGATCTTTTATGTCTTTGTAAGGAACAAATGCAATAATTAAATTTTCGATTTCATAATCATCAATCAGTTCATCAGCTAGCTTTGTAATACCGCCAAGTTGGAAATAATCTTTACCATCTGATGCGATCAAAATGTTGTATTTATATAGTGGAGAATAATTTGCAGGAACATAAATATAGAGCTGTAATTCTTCCTGTAATGACTCACTGTAAAATGTTAAATCCTGTACTGTTCCCTTATCCAATGATGACACTCCTTCTTGTGTTTGTAACAAAATTGTACCATATTACGTAAGTAAAGGTATAATAGGTTGGGCTAGCATTATACTAGCAATAAAAATCGAAATGAGGGTTAATTATGCATAATAAAAGTATTCGTGTGCACTCTGACGAAGTAGCAAAGGCAGCTCAAGCCGCGTTAATTCGTAGAGGTGTAGCGATAGAGGATATCGCGCAAATTGTTTACGAAATGCAAAAAACCTATAATGAAGGTTTAACACTAGAGCATTGTGTTCATTCTGTTGAACGTGTATTGCGTAAGCGAGAAGTGCAACATGCTTTATTAGTAGGAATTGAGTTAGATGAATTAGCAGAAAAGAAATTATTATCTTCACCACTACAACAAATTATCGAATCAGATGAAGGTTTATTCGGCGTAGACGAAACAATCGCACTAGGATCTGTATTTACATATGGCAGCATTGCCGTTACTACTTTTGGTCACTTAGACAAGCAAAAAATAGGGATTATAAAAAAACTAGATACAGAACCCGGACATCATGTCAACACGTTCTTAGATGATTTGGTTGGTAGTATAGCAGCTTCAGCGGCTTCACGTATTGCACATCGTATGCGTGACCTAGAAGAAGAAGGCGAAACATTCGCTGATATCGAACCTGAAGAGCTAGGACCAAAACCAAAATCACATAATGAAATATAAAATGAGTTTCTTCTATTAAAAAGAGCCTTCTCAAATTTTGAGAAGGCTCTCATGTTGTTGAAAAAAGATAATGTCAAAGGCAGAAAAAGCAACTTTGCAAGGTGAGGGGTTGATTTCCGTTCCGCCAGCGTCCTTTCCAGGGGGCGTCCGATGAGCCGCTTCACTCACTTCCGTTCGCTCCAGGGTCTCAACTGTGACGCTAAATCCCCTTGGAGTGACCTAACTCCACTCCAACCAAAATGTCTTTACTTTTCTCATGCTAGCATAGCAATCAAATAGTCCAATATCTGTATTCTTAGGGGGATGGGATTTTTATTTTCAATATGGAGAAGTGATGCGTGACAACACCTCTCCATAAAAAGTAGTGAAGACCTTTGCTAAAAAGGTAACACTTTTGTAGGTTGGAGTAGAAGGCTACTTGACTCTCATGGAATAGCTAGCCCACAGGAAAGCAAGTAGCCTGCAACGGAAATCCAATTCTTTCAATTGAATGTTTTGTTTTTCAATACTAATAGAGCCTTCTCAAATTTTGAGAAGGCTCTAATTTATATTACTTTTTATCGTTATATGCTTTTACAAATTCTTTTACTTTTTCGCTATCTGCTTGAAGTTTTAAACCAGTATCAATTAATGGAGAGACTGTAGATACAGCTGGTTTTTTATTGCCTTGATAATAGCTAATGAATTCATCTTGGTTAATAGAGTATAGAATTGCTTTACGTAAATCTGCAGAATCAGAAACTGCACGGCCAGATGTATTCATTTGTAGGTAGGACACAGCATTACTATCTGCCGTATTTAATGTTAATTTCGTATCTGATTTGACAATATCCAGTTTCGTTTCTGGTACTGTTTGCAGAACATGAATTTCACCATTACGTAATGCAGATAGGGCACTATCAACATCAGAGATAAAACGAACATTGATTTTAGCAATTTTCGGCTCATATTCGCTGCCAGTACGATATGCAGGGTTTTTCACAAACTGTGCTTCATAATCATTTTTTTTCACCAAAATGTAAGGACCACTTGCATATAGCTGGTTATTGAATGTTGCTGAACCTTCCGTTACAGTAGCTTGATCACCATAGGCAATGTCCTTGTCAGGATTATAACTAGCTACATCATACGTATTAATACTTGTTACTTGTTTTTCAGATACGATACCACCAGATTGGTGTGCTAAGTAATTTAATACTTGTGGGAAAGGTGTAGGTGTTGTAATTTTAACAACTTGGTATGCACCTGATGCATTATTAACAGCACCTTTATCTTTTGCTAATTGCGCTACAGAAGCAGGTAGGTTTTGTGATAATGCTTCTAAAACGGATTGCTCAGAGCCTGCTACTTTTTTATTTTGTAATTCGGATAAATCAGAAACGATTTCGACTGTTTCAATATTTTCATGAATGCTGTAGGTACGATGATCCGGTACTGAATTAGCATCTTTTGCACGGTTTAGTGAGAAGACTACATCCTCAGCCGATACTAATTCACCTGTATCAACAGCTGCACCATCTTTCACAGCAGCAAAATTGATATCATCGCGTAAAATGAAGTAATATTCTTGATTCCCTTCAGCCATTACATGGTTATAAGATAATGAACCATCTGACACAACTTCATCTGTGTCTGTTAAGTTAACAAGACGAACATACATATTCGTGTTTAATGTGTTGATTGAACCATCATTCCCTTTAATGGGATCAAGTGAAGTAAGAGAATTGATTGTTTGGTGCAAAATTAAAGGTTCTGTTGCATTTTTAGATGGATCATTAAATTCGATTTTTTCCCAAACTTGTGCACGAGATTTTGGTAAAAGAACTGTTTTAGGGTTAACAAGTTCAGAGTAGATACCTTGATACTTATTGGAAATATATAAAGGCGCAATATAAGCCTGATCGAATACTAATAATTGCTCTAAATCTTTATATTTAGCTGCAGCTTCTTCACCAGTCAATGTGCTCGCTTCATCAATCAACGCATCAAGTTTTGAATCTGCCACCACACTGTAGTCACCGCCAGTTTTAAATAAACCACGAACAGCATAGTCAGGGTTCCCTGTAACTGTCGTCCAACTTGAAAGAGCAAGATCATAGTTACCTGCTTCTTTTTGAGCAGAGAAAGAACCGTAATCTGGTTGAATGTTAAGTTTTACATCAAAACCATTTTTCACTAATTGGTCACGTACAATGTTCATGTCTTCTTCAGAAGCTGCCATGCCTAATACTTCAATGGCAATCTTGCCATTGCTCTTGTCACTATCTTTTGAATCTTTACTGCCTTCTACGTCAGTTTTTGTTTGTACACAGCCAGCCAAAGCTAGTACTGCAACGAATAAAAATACAAGTAATTTCTTCATAGTTACCTCCGATTAATTTGTTTTTGGATCTAAAGCATCTCGTAAACCATCTCCTAAGAAGTTAAAGGAGAGGACAAGAAGCATAATACAAAGACCTGGGAAAATTGCGACATATGAATGTGTTTCCAGGTACGTACTACCAACTTTTAAAATATTGCCCCATTCGGGAATATGCGGCTCAATACCAAGCCCTAAAAAACTTAAACTACTCGTTGAAATAACAGCTCCACCAATCGTTAATGTTGCTTTCACAATCATTGGTGCTAAAGAATTGGGGACAATGTGCTTGAAAATAATAGCTGCATCAGATGCACCTAAAGCTCTAGCCGATTCTACAAACTCATAATTAGCAAGCTGCATAACATTTGCCCGCATTGTACGGGCATAGGTTGGAATTGCTCCAACACTAAGTGCAATAATAAGATTCACAGTATTAGCACCAAATGCGGCGATAATAGCAATGGCTAACAATATTCCAGGAATGGCATATAAAATATCGAGACTTCGCATGATGATATTATCAGTGGACTTACCGTAATAGCCTGAAAAAGCTCCTAATGCCCCGCCAATAACTGCGGGGATAATCGTGGAGAAAAATCCGACGATTAACGATATTTGTGCCCCGAATACTATACGAGAAAATAAGTCTCGGCCATAATTATCTGTACCTAATGGGTATTCTAATGTCGGTGTTTGTAGCAATGCTCCATAATTATTTTCCGTAGCGAAATCATAGTCGAAAGTCCAAGAGCTTGTAACGGACAATGAGAACATGAAAATGATAAAGAATAAACCGAATACAGCCATCGTATTGCGTAAAATCTTCTCCCATATTTTTTGCCATTTCTCAATAGAAGATGGATTTGCCTTTCGAGCCTTTTGAATAAGGCTATATCCTAGTAAAGTCGCAAATAGATTACCAGTGAAAGTCGCCAATAGTAGGACAATACCTGGAATGAGCATCCATTTAGGTGCCTCAGTTGCTGTGACGTATTTTGTACATAAAATGGCCATCACGATATAAAGAAGTGAGAGTACTAAGAAAACGCCCATTGCCAGTAAAAAGGTATCTGTTACATATGGCTTAAATAAATTTAATGCTGCAATACCTAAGATGAATAGTTGTGTTATAAAGGCATAGGCAGCAAAAGTATATTCTGCAGTCTTTCTTTTTGACACAAGCATAAATGCAAAGGATGTCGAAAAAATATTGCCTGACAGTATCGTTATTAAAAGGGGATAGCCAAACATTCGAGTGCTTTTTTGAATGTCACCATACTTGGCTAAATCCTTTTTAATTCGCAAATTCACGAAGGCAACATATGCCGTGGTAATGGCATAAATAATAAAAAAGAGCAGAACAACAGGTCGCCAGCTATTGCTGGAAAAATTATAGCTATAGGCTAGAAATAGTAAAGAAAACAGTAAGGAAAAGACAAAGGTAAAATGAGAATTGACATATTCCTGTGTAATCTTCAAGAGTAGTTTGACATGTAAGATGTTTTTCACAGGCGATCCTCCTTTAAGACTTCTTCATTTTCGAGCGAATGCGTGGATCAAAAAAGGCATACATGATATCAATGAATAAATTGACAATTGAAATGGTGATGGCGATATAAACAACGCCCCCAAGAATGGCCGGAATATCAGGGATAAATTGTTTATCGACGATATAGCTACCTATCCCACTAATGTTGAATACCTTTTCTGTTACAGATGCGCCTCCCAACATACCTCCAAAAAGAAGTCCAATCACCGTAATAATCGGAATCATAGCATTGCGAATGGCATGTTTTGAAATCACTTTGAATTCATTTAAGCCCTTTGCTTTTGCTGTAATAATGTAATCCTCATGAATCACCTCAAGCATACTTGACCTTGTCATCCTAGCAATAGATGCCGTAATGGATGTTCCCAAAACGACAATTGGCATGATGAGCGATAGCCAATTATGAGGGTTATAGGTAGCTGGAAACCATTGTAGCTTTAAAGCAAATGTCAAAATAAAAATTAAACCTTGCCAAAAGCTCGGAATGGATAAACCGATTAAAGCAATAAACATAAATGTATAATCCAAATATGAATTTGGACGAACAGCTGAAATAATACCGACTGGAATGGCAATAGCAATAGCCATTAGCAACGACAATACGGCGATTTCAAGAGTGACAGGAAATTTAGTAGCAATGCTGTGTGTGATATCTTCTTTACCTGCAAAGGATGTACCTAAATCAAATGTAAATAGACCAGATAATGCGTTCCATAGCTGTGATAAATAAGGTTGATCTAAACCATGAATGCGATTAAAGTTCACTATTTGCTCGGGTGTTGCTTCAACTCCGAGTAGATTTCTTGCTGGATCAAATGGTGATAAATATAAAATGGTAAACACTAATGTAGCCACACCAACAATTACAATAAAGCTTTGTAAAATACGTTCAATGATAAATTGCAGAAATGGATTCGCAAATAAGATAAGTACTACATAAAATAAAACAGCTGGTAGAAAGGTAAGAGCCACAAAACGTTTGTTAGTTAATTGCTGATTAAAAAATTGGTCATAGGATAGTTGTTGTATGCCCTCTTTTTGTAAATCCTGATCCACTTGCTGTTGGAGTTTTCTTTGAGCTAATTGCTTGGCTGTGGACTGAATTTGTGACTCCAATACAGCCTCTTTAAAAAATGTAGCTTTTGCAATTTCTTGTTGCCCAAATTCCTTTTGCCATTGGGCTACCAATCCATGCTCTATATAGTACTGACTACGCAATGCAAAAGCCTGATCATAAGTGTTTGAATGATTTCTTTTCCGATAGATAAAGTATGTAAAAGGGTGGACTAAAATACTAAAAAGAAAAAGAAGTAGATGATAAGGCTTTTGATGCACTAGTTTTTGATAAACCGTAGAAAAGAAAATAAATTTCTCGGGTTTTAAATAAATTTTTGAAGTAACCATGCATTTCCTCCAAACGTAAATAAAATATTCAGCATTATATTGTATAATTCCTATCAGTATTGTAAAGTATGGATTATACTTGAAAGTAAGTCAATCACAAATTTTAAAAAGGATGGGTCGAATGAGTGAAAAGCTTTTAGAAATCAATAATCTTCGCGTATCCTTTATCACAGGGGAGACAGAATTTGAAGCCGTTAAGGACGTTAGCTTCCATCTAAATAAAGGTGAAACACTCGGAATTGTAGGAGAGTCTGGTAGCGGGAAAAGTGTAACGGCTCGCTCCATTATGCGTTTATTACCATCGCCACCTTCATTTTTGAAATCTGGCACTATTGTGTTTAAAGGGCAAGAACTCACTGAATTTAGTGAAAAACAAATGGAAGGGATACGTGGACAAGATATTAGTATGATTTTCCAAGATCCAATGACATCCACAAACCCTACTATACGAATAGGTGATCAAGTGGCTGAAAGTTTAATCAAGCATCAGTCAATGTCAAAAACTGAAGCCTATCAACAAACAATAGAATTATTAAAACTGGTTGGTATTAGAGACGCAGAAGAACGGTATCGACAATACCCTCATGAATTTTCAGGTGGTATGCGTCAACGCGTAATGATTGCAATGGCGCTTGCTTGTAATCCCTCGCTGCTTATTGCAGATGAACCAACAACAGCATTGGACGTTACGATTCAAGCTCAAATCCTAAAATTAATGCGCGATATGCAAAAGAAAATGGGAACGTCTATTATTTTAATTACACACGATTTAGGTGTAGTTGCAGGTATGTGTGATCGCATCATCGTGATGAAAGAAGGAGAAATAGTTGAACAGGGCACAACAGAAGAAATTTTTGCAAATGCCCAGCATCCGTATACCCAGAAATTATTAAATGCGTTACCAAAGCTGCATGAGAAAAAGCAGCCAAAAGAGATTGCTACAATTCAGCCAGGTATCGATCGACATAAGCCGTTAATCGAAGTAACCCATCTGTCCAAAGAATTTCCATTAGGCCGTGGTCAAACGTTGAAAGCAGTGAACGATTTATCATTCTATATATATCCTGGTGAAACATTGGGCTTGGTTGGTGAATCTGGTTCAGGTAAATCGACTACAGGTAGGACGATTCTTCAGCTTCATCAGCCTACAAATGGAGAGGTACTATATCAAGGAATACCTGTAACAAGGTTATCGAAAAAACAGCTAAAGGCAATGCGTCGCCATATGCAAATTATTTTCCAAGATCCCTATTCATCGTTAAATCCTCGCAAAAAAATCTTAGACATTATTGGCGAGGCTCTTGATATTCATGGTCTGGTGAGGACACATGAAGAGAGGCGACAACGGGTAGAGGAATTGCTTGAACTTGTCGGTTTGAAGAAAGAGCATGCCATGCGGTATCCTCATGAATTTTCAGGAGGTCAGCGTCAACGAATCGGTATTGCGAGAGCGTTAGCAGTTGAGCCAAACTTTATTGTTTGTGATGAACCATTATCAGCACTGGATGTTTCCATTCAAAGGCAGATTGTTGATTTATTAAAAGAATTACAACAAAAGCTTGGATTGACGTATTTATTTATTGCTCATGATTTATCCATGGTGAAGCATATCAGCGATCGTGTAGCCGTTATGTATGGTGGGAAGATTGTAGAACTGGCAGAAAGTGAAGAGCTATATGCTAACCCACAACATCCATATACACGTGCATTATTACGCTCCATTCCTATTCCAGATCCTGCAATAGAGAAACAGAAGTATAGTGAGGCTGAACATGCAGAAGATGTGAAAATACGTTATGAGGTAGAAAATAGTCAACTAGTAGAGGTTTCTCCTAATCATTGGGTAGCTGTGACTCGATGATAGCTTGAATGTAGTAGCTTGATATTTTACAATAGAAACATCGTGTAACTTGTTATCTTCGTGATAATGAGGTACACACCTTATACGAACCGCTCGTATAAGAAATGATGATTAGTTGTGAGGGGCCTACTACATGAAAATGCAAGATATAAAAACATTAATAACAAGTGGTACGATTATTTTGGCTGTAGCATTGTACATGATATTTGGCAGATCACCTGCGGAAGATCAAGATACTAAATCAGTTACAGATCAGCAAGGTACTATATCCATTGAACAGGTGGAAGAAAAAACAGGAAATAAACGCTTTGAGCTAGACTATATTAAAGCATATGATGGAGATACGATTCAGGCGACAATTAATGGTGAGAAACGAAAAATTCGTCTGTTAATGGTGGATACACCTGAAATGAATTACAACAAAGGTGGCGCCCAACCATATGCTGAACAAGCAAAAGAGTATACGATCAATTTAATGGAAAAGGCTAAAAAAATTGAAGCGGTCTATGATGTTGGACCAGAAACAGACAATTATGATCGTCTTCTAGCCTATGTGTTTGTAGATGATGTATTATTGCAAGAATCTTTATTAAACGAAGGACTTGCAGTTGTACGTTATATTCATAAGCCAAACAACACATTCGAAGATGCCTTTAGAGCTATTCAACAAAAAGCTCAGAATGCAAAATTAAATATTTGGTCACATGATGACTACTTCCAAAACGATGGTTTCCATCCTGAAGTAGTTCAATAATCTACCCCTTTACTATACGCTTTTTAAAGGATAATTTTTTAATAGCTGCTAGGCAGTAGCTTCTATGTTGAAATATGACGATTTCATTCGCAGAAACTTTTGACAAGGTGAGAGGGCGTCCGATAAGCCGTACACTCAAAATATTGGAATTAAAAATCTAATGTTGGGGTGCTAGTTCATAATTACGCTCCTGAACCTCCTCATTTTTGGGAACGTTAAAAATTGTAGACGGCTCATTCTATTATAGAATGAGCCGTCTACAGTCTGAATCCATTTACTAATGAGTAGTAAATGGATTCTCTTTTTATGCATCCACATCTTTCGTCCATTCGGCTACTTTATCTGGATTGTTATCAATCCATTTTTTCGCAGCTTCTGTGGCACTCATACCTTCCATAATATCAAACATTACACTTTCTATATCGTCGGCACTCCAGTTGAAACGGTCAAGGACACGATAGGCTTCAGGGGCATCCTCTTTTAAACCATTTCGCGCAAAAGTGCCAATATATTCTTCTGCTCCATATAAGCCTTTCGGGTCATCTAAATACTTTAAATCATAGGCATTAAAGATCCAGTGTGGTGACCAGCCTGTAATGATGATTTCTTCATTATTGGAAATGGCTTGGCTAAGGGCTGCGGTCATTGCACCAGCAGACGAGGTCAATACATTCCAACCTTCCAGATTCTTATATTCCTTATAGGCATTTTCAGTCGTAGCCATCATATTGGCTCCTGGTTCTATCCCAGTAATGGTTTGATTAGCTTGGTTTGTTAAATCTTCAATAGAATCGACATCCATATAACTTGGAACGACTAAACCAATCTTAGCACCCGTTAGATTTTCACCTAAATTCTCTATTTTATCTTTGTATTTCTCTACTTGTGGGGCATGTGTTTGCGGTAACCAGGCAGATACCATACCGTCTACCTCTCCGTTTGCAAGTGCCTCCCACATGATCCCATTGTCTAAAGGCGTCAATGTTACCTTATATCCTAATTCCTCTAATACTTGTCCTACTACATGTGTAGAAGCAACCTCAGTATCCCATTCAACATATGCTAAATTGATTTCACCTTTATCATTATTCTTTGTATCCTCTTTTTCTGAACCACATGCAGTTAACACTAAAATGCATATAAATACTATACCTATTTTCAATAATTTTATGATTCTCATATTACATCTCCTTTCTATTATTTCTTACATATAAGTAAATATATTTACAAGTAACAACTTAATTTTATAAACAAGTTGTTACTTTTGTCAAATTGATGGTTTATTCAAACAGTCGAAAAAGATGGTAAATAGTCAACTAAACTTTCCTGTGCCCATAAATTTTTTTATTGGTGACATACGATAGGTGAAAATGGAGAGATGGAGATTTGAGGAGGCTTAGTATGCATTGGATTACAATTATTCTAATAGGAATTGCTGCGAATTTAGATAACTTGGGGATTGGCCTAGCTTATGGCGTCAAACAAGTTAAAATCCCGATTTTATCGAATGCTGTGATTGCGATTATGTCGATGATTGTCACATATGTCGCAGTAACAGCAGGTAGCACAGTTGTTGAGTATATTTCACCGCATACTGCCAATTTATTAGGGAGTTTACTACTGTGTGTAATTGGTCTATGGACTTTGATGTCCAATAATCTTTCTAATCAGCGGATAGCAAGAAATCCTGAATTATTTGATGAAGATAAAAATCTAGTGATTTCAACAAGAGAAGCAATGGCACTAGGCTTCGTATTGTCAGCGAACTGTTTAGCAGGGGGTATTGCAATAGGCGCAAATGGCATCTCGGCCCTTTGGACAGTTATTTCCATCGGGGTATTTTCCTTTATCACAGTTGGGGTGGGAAGTAGATGTGGCTCTTTACTAGGAAAAACGTTTATTGGCAGGCATTCTACTGCAATATCAGGATGGCTACTAATTATGATTGGTATTTTTGAGATTTTTGCAAAATAATATATGCTGTGCTAAATATCACCAAATTTTGGTGATATTCTTTTTGTTAGGAGGGAAATTTGACATATTGAGGTCGAATTTGGATTAGTGTTGACATACACTGGTAGAGGAACCTATACGACCACAATTTCATGATTTATTAGCGATTAATATAGCAATAGGTAAAATTTTGAAGTTATCTCCATCTTTTCCCCTGCTCCACACCCAACGTGCAGCTTTCACCGCATTAGGCGTTCCATCTTATCCTTTTAGACTAAAGCAACTAAATTACATTTCTTACGAAATTGGTTTAATTTCTCCAATTGTTTACCATCCAATTGGAGAAGGCTCTTATATCGTTCAATCGTTTCTGTTTCTGTAGCATGGATTAGTTTATGAACATTCCTATGCACTATTACGAGATTCTTGAATTCATCTGAACCTCCCATATGGCGAGGGATTCTGTGATGACAATGGACTTCTTCAGCTACTAAGAATTCTCCTGTTATCGCACATTTCCCTGATTGCATGGAGTATCTTGAAATTCGGTTATCAGCGTATTCAAGGTTATCGTTATAGAAGATTGTTTTTAACAGTCTATTTATTTGAATAACTACATCGTTCTTTAACTGTTTATGTAGCTTTAACCTTCCTTCTTTCGTATAGTTGCATAAATCTTGACTAAAATTTTTACAGTTCACAGATTTTATGTCCGCTAAAGGAAAAAGGTGGATACCAGCAATTTCAAATGTCTTGAAATTACCTTTGTTAAACCTTTTAAATGTTTCTGACGGTCGTATAGGTATTCCGTATTTTCCAATAGATTTGATTCGATTGTATAAGGTTCGAGAGAGCCGATAGGCTATCTTTGTAAAGTCAATGTTCACATGCGTTGCAAACTTGTAATAGTTTTTAATACCGAGAATATATACGTTATAACTTGTAGCCGTTTTAGCTGTTGGACTTTTTTGGATTTCATGAATTAACTTTCTAGCTTTTTGTAGAATTGTTTTCATTTTATTATCCATAACATGCGTGTTAGCTACATATTTCTTTCGCTTCCTTACTACTTTGATGGAGAATCCTAGGAAATCGGATGCCTTTTTTCTTAAATTAGTAATCTGTGATTTTTCATTTGATATGTCAAGATGTAATTGATACTTGAGATAACCCTTAACTGCATGATAGATTTTGATGGCGTTTTTATGGGAATTTGTGAATATCTTGAAGTCATCTGCATATCTCACAATATACATTTCCTTTAAGGTGGTTGTTTTCTTAATCATTCTAACTTTGATTTTTTTTTCTTTATATTTGAATTTGGTCTTCATATTTTCCCATTGGTTACTAATCCACCAATCTAATTCATTTAATACAATATTGGATAGGAGAGGTGAAAGAATCCCTCCTTGCGGAGTCCCCTTGGTTGGTATTCCTATACCTTTTATTGGGGCTTTAAGCATTTTTGACACTACATTTAGTACCCTTTTGTCACAAATTCCTATACTGTACATTTGTTTTAACAGCTTTGAGTGGCTTACATTGTCAAAGAAACCTTGAATATCTATGTCTACTACGTGATGATTGTTTGTAAGATTAGCAAGGTGTTGGCATCTTGCCATTGCATGATGAGTTGACCTATTTGGTCTAAAACCATACGAATGATTATAGAACCTAGCCTCACAGATGGGTTCTAGTATTTGTTTAAACATTTGTTGTATTAATCTATCTCTCATGGTTGGGATACCTAATGGTCTAGTTTTCCCATTTGGTTTTGGTATTTCTACTCTTTTAACCGTTTGAGGTTTATAGTTTTTTAATGCTTTTCTTATTTCATCAACAAAAGTTTCAACATCTTCTATTTTATATTGCTCAATGGTGATACCATCTGTACCAGAAGTTTTTGAGCCTGTGTTAGCCTTGATATTGCGATAGGCTAATAGAATATTATTTTTGGATATGATATGTTCGTATAAATTTAAACCTTTAGTTGCATTATTCTTACTTCTTTCGTAAAGGTCGTCATATATACATTGCATATCATAATATTCTGCATGTCGTAGTGTTGTACTCACCGATGGTGTGTCGCCCCTTTCATAAGAAAAGTCCCATCATCTTACTCGACCTTGTGAGTTTCATTTAGTTGTTTTAGTTTTCAAAGAACAAGACTTGGGGCTATCCCTCTACGGTCGTTACTCGCTTCATCGGTACTGTACCCCTACTTTCACAAGGATAAAGAAATTTCGGCATATGCCTTATGTCCACCATCCCGATAATAGGCGTTTGAATGGATGTTCCTTGCTTACAACGTTCCGATTAACCTAGCTGTACATATATCCTTAGGTGCTTACTATGAACCTGTTCATTTATACTCTCATTGTCGAGTATCTCGAATTTCCTAATGAGGATTTGTACTCTTCGATAATGAACCCTGCTTGTGCAGTTTATCCTTTTCAGAAATAATACAATTTTAGACCCGTACGTTCGCAAGTTTGTCAGCCCTGAAGGGCATTCTCACCTTAGACATTTTGTAGCATCCCGACCTATCAAGAACCCTATTCTTTCTGAGCAACTTAGGTAATCTTCAGTCGACTTCACCTAGCTTCATACATGTCTTGTCTATTACCAGTTCATGCATGTAGGAGTATCAGATAATTCGTTTCAGCTCAACATGACGGCTTTCATTCCGAATTTCAGTTAATCAGTTGTGACTGTTATGACAGCCCTCCCATTTCATGCGTACGCATTTATAGGGAAACGTTTCGCACCCTCATATTGTTGGGTGGATTTTAGTGGATGGGACAAAACTTAATAATCCGATATTACAAGCTGATACCAATGACTATTATTTAAAACTTTAAAGATCAGGAGAGTCGGGCTGGAAGTGTGTTTATGGATTACCGAAATAATATACTGAGTATGGACAAAAACACGGTTTTATATGGACATGCTATGAAGAATAATACAATGTTTGGTAATCTTAAAAATTACTTTAAGCAAGGCTATGTGGATAAACATCCAATCCTATACCTCGATACCTTATATGAGGGCTATGAACAGGAGCGGTCTGCTATTCAGATGGATGTTGATTTAAGTCCAGAGGATAAAATTCTTACTTTATCGACATGTAAGGATGCTGTGATGAGTGACGATTATCGCATTGTTATGTAAGGCAAGTTAGTAAAACGTGGAGGGGAGAATAGATAGGGATGTACCGATAATAAAATGTACCCTTTGTAAAGGACATTTTGAAAAAGGTTAGGCAACTTCTTGAAGCTGCTGTCTGTATTTTGCAGGCGGCAGCTTTTTTAAATTCCATTGCCCTCGATAATGATTGTAGTAAATCATATAACTCTTAATTTCTTTCTTTACTTCTTCTAACGTTTCACATGCTCTAATAGTTGTTTCATCTTTAAAATGCCCAAAGAACGATTCTTGTGGCGCATTATCCCAACAGTTTCCTCGACGTGACATGGACTGTCCTAAGCCAATTTTCTTCACTAAGGCTCGGAATTTTGGATTCGTATAGTGGAAACCTTGATCCGAATGGATAAAGGCATCCTCCCTTAAATGCCGATGTTTCTTTAATTTATGTAACGTATTGAGCGCAATTTCTATACCCAATGTAGAGGATACTTCATACGCTAAAATTTCATTTGTTTCGGCGTCTTTTATCGTTGATAAATAAGCACGTTTACCGCCTCCATATGTTAAATATGTGATGTCGGTTAGTAATACTTTTCCTGCCACACCTTGCTTGAAGTTGCGCTGTAAATTGTTAGGGCATATACGGTGTTCCTTCGTTGCTTTTGCCATACGACGCGCTGGATTGGCTTTTCGAATGGGACAGATAATATTAAACTTTTTCATAATGCGACGGATACGCTTAAGGTTGTACGTAATTTCATATTGGTTTTCTAGTGTCATTTTTATTTGACGTGCGCCTTTCTTTCGTCCTCGGAAATGAAAGGCCTTTAAAATGACTTCTTTCACCACTTCATCTTCTTCATTCTGTTTTTGACGAGTTAAGACAGCTTCTTCTCTAAAATAGCGATAGTAGCCTGAGCGTGAAACCTTTGCCATTTCACAAAGATATCGTACCATCCGTTTTAATTGATATTTTTCAATAATTTGATGGATTAACTCAAATTTTTGTGTAGTACTTATTTTGATTGCTTCCTTATCAGCTGCCTTTCGAGTTGATCTAGCTTTTTTAAAAATTCGTTTTCTGCTTCTAACAATTTCATCTTCGCCTCTAAGCGGGCGTATTTTTCTTCTATACTTAATTCGCGTTCTAAAGGGCGACCTGAAGCATGTTTTCTGGCATCTTCTAAGCCTGTAAGCCCATGCTCTTTATAAGCTGTACGCCAACGATTCGAAGCTCTCCGAATACGAGCTGGACCAAGGGCTTCAATGTCAAAACCCGCCTCAAAAAAGATTTCACTTGGATATTTTCCTTTATCGTATTCATCAATAAAAAATTCTTTAAATTCATCTGTATAAGTAATGGCTTTCGCGCTTACTGTTTTGACGTATGGATTTAATTTTAATTGTGCCTGTTGTTGTTCCGAAAAAAATTTTTTAGTCATACAATCTACCACCGCTCGTTTTTTCTTCATTATAAATAAAAATACCCTATAAGATGACCTTTTTGAAAGTGTCTATCTTATAGGGTACATTTTATAACTCGTACATCCTTTTTTATATTTTAAAAATTTACTTTTAATTACTTGACGTAACTAAATTATTAATATATAGTAAGTTACAGAAAGTAATTAAAAACTTTTCATAAGCTAAGATGTAAACAAATAAGTAACTACAAATGTTTATCCTATCCCATTTTGGGTAACATAAAAGATGTAGTTGCTTCATATTTTAAAATATATCTCGAAATCGAGATAAAATCAACCAATTGGAGGAATTTATAATGGCAAAATGGAACATTGATTTAGGACACTCAGCAATTAACTTTCAAGTAAAACACATGATGGTATCAAAAGTTAAGGGTGTATTTGACAGTTACTCAGCAGATATTGAGGCAGCAGATCTTGCAGATTTAACAACTGCTAACATTAGCTTTACAATCGACCCAGCAAGCATTAATACACGTAGCGAAGATCGTGATAATCATTTAAAAGCAGCAGATTTCTTTGATGCAGAAAAATATCCAACGATTACGTTTAAATCTACAAACATTGCTAAAAAAGCAGGCGATGAATATGCAGTAACTGGTGATTTAACAATCAAAGACGTTACAAAATCAGTAACGTTTGATACAGAATTTAATGGAAAAGGCACAAATCCATGGGGTCAAGAAGTATACGGCTTTGAAGCTGAAACAACAATTAATCGTGAAGACTTTGGTCTAACTTGGAATGCGGCATTAGAAACTGGTGGGGTCCTTGTTGGGAAAGATATTAAAATAACGGTTGAATTAGAAATTAATCCAGCTTAAAAATAGATAGCTAGGGCATGTTTGAAATAATTTTCAAACATGCTTTTTATATAGCTTAAAATAGATACTTGTAAACTAGTAAAAAGAATTTGAGAAAAATTACCAACAAATAAGTTTCTTGCATATTTTTAGTAATTACTGCATATAAATCATCATATTGTTTTTGGGGGCGATAGGATGAATGTATTAGTGACAGGTGGCTATGGTTTTATTGGTAGTGCAGTAGGTAGGCGCTTTTTTGAAGAAGATGCGACGATTTATATTATTGATAATTTAAGTACGGGGCATTTACGGAATGTTGACTTTGAGCATAAATCCTATCTTTTAAATGTTGAAGATGAGGTTTGCGAGCATCTTTTTAAGGAAATAAACTTTGATGTGGTCGTCCATTGTGCAGCGCAAACGAGCGTGCAGCAATCTATCCAGGAGCCAGTAAAGGATATTTTGACAAATATCGTTGGGCTTAGCCAAATGCTCTTTTTATCATCTAAGTATAAGGTACAGCACTTTGTCTTTGCCTCCTCAGCAGCTGTTTATGGAGATAGTCACTATCCACCATTAGAAGAATCCGATGTCTGTGAACCAATATCTATGTACGGATTAAATAAGAGCATTGGCGAAACCTACTGTGAGAAATGGCAAAAAGATTATCGTTTGCCCGTTCTCATATATAGGTTTGCCAATGTTTTCGGTCCAGGACAGCAAATGCAAGGTGAAGCGGCCGTGATTCCAAGTATGTTAAAAAGCAGTATAGCAGGTAAACCATTTACAATTTACGGTGATGGTGAACAAACGCGTGATTTTATTTATGTAGATGATATTGCTGATGCTATTTATGCAGGTGTATCAGCGCGTTTACAAGGTACGTATAATGTATCCACTAATGAGGCTTGGTCTATTCACCAAGTCATCTTACTGCTCCAACATTTAAATCATCCACTAGAAATTCAATATGCCCCAGCACGAGAAGGAGATATTGAGCATTCATTTTTAAATAATGATAAATTAGCGAATGCAATTGGTTGGAAGCCTAAAATTTCTTTTGCAGAAGGCATTGAACGTACACTGCACGCGCTACAAAATGAAACATTAGCAGAAATTCAACAAAAAAGTGGATAAAGTTTAAAGGCATATTACATTGCGTAATATGTTGCATGGGCTAGAAACCTTGTTGTATGAATGTTTCTAGCCTGTTTTTTTATTGATTGGCCCCACTTTTAGCCCCACTTGTTTGTAAACTTTGACTAAATAAAGATACAGATTCAGTCTCCATTTCTTTCAAAACATGTCCATATACTTTATAAACCATATCAGGCGTGTTACCCAATCTTTCAGCTATTACCTTCACATTTACTCCTCTATTCAACAAAACGGTACAGTGTGTATGACGTAAACCATGTACAGTTATTTTAGGAAGCGATTCCAAACATAGGGAGGTGTAATTAATTGAATGAAAAAGAAGTACATCGAAAATACCTTCAAGATTTTCAAGCGAGAATTAAAATGAAATCACAGACCAATCCACAAATTTTACAAGCACTACAGCTTTCCTAAGCTTTACGTGACGCTTATGCATTGTGTAAGGGGAGTACATCGCTATAACCCATTAAAAGGGCACAGATACACGTTCAATATAGTTCTACAACGGATGTTTGAGAGCAAAAGTATCTAGACCTACAGGATGAAATTTCAAGGCTAAAAGTAGAACTACTTTTAGCAAATACTGATAGAACTATTTATAAAAAACAACTAGAGTTAAATAAGGTTACCCCATTAATATAAGATAGCCATAAAACACTTACTTCGGTAGGTGTTTTTTTATATCCATTAATTGTACGTGTATGTCAGAAACAAGCATTTGTACGTTCGCTTGTACGTCTTGTGAAGAAACAAGCAATTGAGACTACTAAATTGGTAGTCTCTTTTTCATGAGAACAGCGTATCTCCTAGATATGCAGCAGCATAAGAGGGAGAAAAGACTTGGTGGAGAAGGGGTGTTCTCAAAGTGAAAGATAGTGGGAGAACAATCACAATAATTTATTGAAGTCTTGACCCAAACAAGTGTCTATTAACACGATTCTTTGTAATGGTTTAAGGATACTGTTATTTAAATACTTATTACCCATTTACTATAAAACAATAATAAATTAGTATATTAATATCTTTATTTTACTAACATATATGGGGGATGTTTACAATTTTAACGAAGAAGAATAGAAGTATATTGGTCGTTTTTATTACAACATTATTTGTTATTATCTCTGCAACACAAGCATATGCTTATGTTCGAAATGGCCCCAATGGTAAATGGAGTGCCGTTAGTGCAGCTAATTTAACTTATTGGAAAGATGCTTCTGTTGGTAGTTATGGTTATGGAGGTCGCGTTGATTATGGGGCCACTCAATGGAATAATGTATCGACAAAGGTGAAACTTACACCTGTTACATCGGGTTATGTAGATATAAAAATTTATGCAGGTGACACAGGGGATACAAGTGTAGCTGATGCCCTAAACTACAAAACTGATTTCTTTGGAAACTATGTTGCATGTTGGGATTGCACTTATGAAATGTCAAGAATAAGGATTAATCAACCAGTATATAAAAATATATCTGAAAAATGGCAATACAAGGCACCAGGACATGAGTTTGGTCATTCTCTTGGATTAGATCACTCTAATACATCACCAGCCATCATGCTTCAAGGAGATCTTGATTATAGTGTAACCCAGACGGATGACAAAAATGGCCTAAAAGCCATATATGGGAAATAGACAGGGGGAATATTTTAATGGTAAACAAAAAAACTAAATATGGATTAATTGTATTATTAGCTATAATCGCTGTCGGCTATGCTACGTTTGTCTATCTCGACAATACTTTAAAAAGTACCATCATATCCCGTTCTGATATGCAGATATACCAAGAGGTTTCTGAAATAGAAAATGATTCAGATGTTATCGCAACTGTCCGTGTAACACCAAACGTAATAAATCATATGGAATATGACAATGATGGATTACCACTGTGGTATTGGACCGAACGTGAGGTTATAATTACGAAACCCATAAAGGGGGAAGTAAAGATTGGTGATAAGTTAACTGTCCTTGAGCCATATGCAATTGGCGAAAATAAGACTATTGGGAAGCTCGAGGTTATTTCCGAACAATATACCAAGATGGCTGATGAAGAAGAATACATCATGTTTTTAGTAGAGCGCGAAGATGGAAAGTTCATGATTGCAGGAAAAGATCAGGGAAAAGCAATGATTAAACCGAGCAAGGAATTTTCAACCAACTTAGAAGCTGGCTCGGAATTTGAAGAATTACACAAAAAAATTAGAGCAAAATATGAATAAAGTAATCTTTACTTTATCAAATTGTTCATTTCGTAAATAAAATTAAAATTGTTATTAAAGTAACTGAGCTATAGTTTAATATGATAGGACTTGCAATGTGATTATTCTTCATAACTGTAAGTCCTTTTATTATGCTCGAGAAAGCTCCTGTGGGACATCCAGACATTGCTCCTATTGCAACCCCAAGGTTATAGCGTTTTTAATGTAAAATAGGTTTCGGAATAGAGGAAGAATAAGTAATACGTAGTCACAATAACCAGATGTGGCTTTTTAAATTTCCTCATAATTCTACCATTTACATATAACTCCATTCATTATAATATTCTCTGGAGGAAAAAATGAAAACAATATTGATGGTATTTAACAATGCATGGGTAATAAGTATTGTAACAGGCGTGATAGTATACTTTATAACAAATTGGATGAATAAATTAAAAATAATAAAGACTATCAGAAAAATATAAGACAAGTTACAAAAGAAGTTTTAAGTATAATGAGATCTTATTATTTAGCAACATGCACAAAGCATAAAGTAGAATTAAAAGATGCAGATGATATAGTAAGTATATTAGATATGTTGATTAAAGAAATTTTAGATTCAAGTTTTTTACCAAAAGATGATAAGGAGAACTATTCTAAAGAAATTGAAAAAGTAAAGTATCATTTTATAAATGACGAAATTGATAATACGGAAATAGCTAATTATAAATTGAAAGAAGAAGAGAATACTAGGACATATAGCAGAATGGTTAGCTTATTATTAGCAGGGCTTTCTACTCTTTTTTCTTATCTTACTTTATTAAAAATGGATGGATTTTCATTACCTTTAGATTCAAACATAGAAAAAATTAAATATCTTGCGCTAGTGATTTTAACTATATTTGTAATAGTTATTTCTATGATTATGTATCTTGAAGTTAAAAGCAAAGTAAAAAATAAATAAAGGTCACGGTCATAATAAACAAAAATGCCCTATAAGATGACCTTTTTTAAGTGTCTATCTTATAGGGTACAGTTTATTAACCCCAATCCAACTCAGACATTTTTGTACGCATGTTCGTCGTATATTTTTAATCCAAGTTTTTACATTTATCTAGCCCTACTCATTAACCGCCATTATTGAATTCATTGGTCCCAATCTAGCCCCACTTAGCCCCAAAAGCATACTCCATTATGCTTTATTCTGCATAATTATTTTAACATATATAAGTTGGAAACCCTTGATATAACTGAATTTAAGGTATTTAAAGCGATGTTTTGCATTCAATTAGTATTACATTGCGTAATATGTCTTTTTCTATGTCTATAGTATAATAATTCATTAAAGAAATGGTTGTGGACGGAGGCTTACATATGCTTGTAGATTTTAGAGTAAAAAATTGCTTAAGTTATAAAGATGATACGTTGTTTTCAATGGTAGCGGGAAGTCGCCTACGAAAATGGAAGGACACCCATACAATTCAGTTTGATACACTACGTCTTGTAAAAAGTGCATTTATTTTTGGCCCAAATGGAAGCGGAAAATCTAATCTTTTTACGGCTATTAAAGTATTACGATCCTTGCTTTTTAATTTTGAAAACTTAAATAATGTAAAGCAGTTACGTTTACCCTATCAACCGTTTAAGTTAGGAAGTCAGCAAGACAAACCAACCGAGTTTATGATATCGCTTTTTTTGGACGGCGCTTTATATGATTATGAAATACAGTATAATGCTTCTCAAGTTCTCTATGAACGTCTTGTGAAAACGAACAAGTCACTGAAGGAAGAACTATTTGTCAGACAATGGGATGGTACAGAATATTCTTATGAAACATTTCAAACAGCTTCACAGGAATTGACAAAATATACACGTAATAATACAGCCTTTCTATCAGTATTACATGTTTTTAATGATCCAGACGCTTTAAAGATATTCGATTGGTTTTTACATAAAATTCTTTTCCTAGATGAAGCAAATCGGTTATCAAATCATCCTCTTATTCGTAAACTTGAAGAGGAGCCCTTTAAAAAGGAAGTGATTAAACTTCTAAAGATTGCAGACCTCTCCATTCAAGATGTCACTGCTAGACGTGTGGAACGCAGAGAGAAAAATACAATTGGCTATGAGTTTGATTCATCTGAAGTGATTCAAGAAGTAGATATTGATCTACATTATTTATCGTTTGATGAAGCAGGTGCACCGATAGGGACAGAAACAATTAATTGGACAATGGACTCTAAGGGGACAGTGCGAATGCTGCATTTAGCCTGTGTGATGGTAGATGCTTATAATAAAGGAAAAACTATTTTTATAGACGAATTCGACACAGCATTCCATGTATCGATTTGTGAGTTTTTAATGGCTATTATGAATAGTAAACGCAATAGCAGTAATCAATTCGTCGTGACGAGTCATGAAATAGAATTACTTGATCAGCCATTACGCTCCGATCAAATTTGGTTTGTTAATAAAAGTTTTAAAAATGAATCGGAATTATACTCCTTATTTGATTTTGCAGATTTACAAAAGAAACGTGGAGATCTTTCTTATGCGAAACGCTATATGAAAGGGGAATTTGGTGCAACACCTGTTATTAATGAGTATTTATCTGAACAATACTTAGAAGAAGCGGAGGTATCTGAGCAGTGAGAGTACGTCAACAAGGGAGCCGAACACTGCGTAAAACCATTTTAATTTATTGTGAAGGTGAAACAGAACGCATCTATTTTGAACAAATGCGTATTTTAAAGCGCTCTAAGATGGTTAGCGTCAAAATAAAAAACGTTAAACGTTCAGCGATCAAACTGGCCCAACATGCTTATAGAGATTCCAGCTATCAATACTTTGATGAGGTTTGGATTGTTTTTGATAAGGATGATCTAACCGAAAAGCAATTAGAGGAAGTAAATCAATTTTGTGAGGAAAAAAATATTCATATTGCCTATACAAATGAAGCATTTGAATTGTGGTTACTCTTGCATTTTGAGGAAGTCGACAGTACAGAAAAATACCCCCGGGCTGTCCTAAATGACAAAATGGAACAGCATCTTGGTGTGAGTCGTTATTTTCGGCATAAGGCTGATGAATCCATCATAGCCCCCATTGCATTACGACATGAGGTAGCAATTAAAAATTGCACAGATATGATGGCCCTCCGAGAGACAGAGAGCCGTGACAACCCATACTGTAACATACATGAAATGATACGATACATATTTTAAAATGGAGCAGGTTTTCTATTAACAAATAGAAGCCTGTTTTTATCTTTACATAAGGCTTTGTCTAAATGAAGGCATGTTTCTTTTTCAAAAACATATAGTGTATATGGAGCGAAATTCAGTACATGTATGAAAGGGGATTGCGTGGATAACTCAAAGTCGAATCAATCCAAAAATGTAGAAGGAAACGCAAAGGATCATCAACTTGAGCCGTTTCGTGTCGAGAATGAGGGCACGAAAATGACAACGAATCAGGGACTAAGGGTGTCCAATGATGAAGATTCGTTAAAGGCAGGTGTTCGTGGCCCGACAATTATGGAGGATTTTCATCTTAGAGAAAAAATCACCCATTTTGATCATGAGCGTATTCCAGAGCGTGTTGTACATGCCAGAGGTTTTGCAGCACATGGCGAGTTTGAACTATATGAATCCATGTCAGAGTATACGAAGGCGAAATTTTTACAGGACCCGAAAAAGAAAACACCGGTGTTTGTCAGATTTTCGACAGTGGTAGGGAGCTTAGGTTCGATGGACACAGCTCGTGATGTACGTGGGTTTGCAACGAAATTTTATACGGATGAGGGGAACTATGATTTAGTCGGTAATAATATCCCTGTCTTTTTTATTCAGGATGCCATTAAATTTCCCGATTTGATTCATGCCGTAAAGCCTGAGCCACACAATGATATGCCACAAGCAGCCTCAGCTCATGATACGTTTTGGGATTTTGTAGCGAATAACCAAGAGATTGCTCATATGATTATGTGGCATATGTCTGATCGAACAATTCCTAGAAGCTTTCGTATGATGGAAGGCTTCGGTGTGCATACGTTCCGTTTCGTCAATGACAAAGGTAGATCAAGATTTGTTAAATTCCATTGGAAGCCTGTGTTAGGAGTGCATTCTCTTGTGTGGGATGAAGCTCAAATAATTGCAGGGAAGGATCCCGATTTTCAACGTAGAGATTTATGGGAAGCCATCGAAATTGGAGATTATCCAGAGTTTGAGTTAGGTATACAAATACTAGAACCTGAGGATGAATTTAAATTTGATTTTGATATTTTAGATGCGACAAAGCTATGGCCAGAGGAGCTAGTGCCTGTAAAGAAAATTGGAAAGATGACCTTAAATCGCAATGTGGATAATGTCTTTGCTGAAACAGAGCAAGTTGCCTTCCATCCAGGTAATGTTGTACCTGGCATAGATTTTACGAATGATCCTCTACTACAAGGTCGATTGTTTTCCTATTTAGATACACAATTGATTCGCTTAGGTGGACCAAATTTTGCAGAAATCCCTATTAATCGCCCGATTTGCCCAGTGCATAACAATCAACGTAATGGCTTTAGTCGACAGACCATTAATTTAGGCAGGGTAAGCTATCATAAAAATTCATTAGCAAATAATACACCAGCTACTTCTACTGCAAAAGAAGGCGGTTATGTTCATTATGAAGAAAAGGTTGAGGGACGAATCACAAGAGCACGTAGTAAATCCTTTGACGATCACTTTTCACAAGCAAGGCTATTTTGGAACAGCATGTCTCCACCTGAAAAACAACACATTATCGATGCCTTTAGCTTCGAAGTAGGAAAAGTGAAAAGTAAATCTGTTCGACAGCAAGTAGTGGATATGTTTGTTCATGTGGATAAAGTAATGGCTACCACAGTGGCAGACAACGTTGGTGTTAATCGACCTAATGGCGAGCAGTCTAAAGTAACGGCCTCTTCACCTGCACTAAGTCAAGCCAATACCGTTAAATTACCCTATACGTTGAAAGTAGGCGTCTTAATTGGTGATGGCTTTGATGCAAATGAAGTCGGGGAAGTATTGAAATATTTAACAAGACAAGGTGTTCGCTATAGCATAATCTCTGATCGACTAGGTGTGGTAATAGGGAATAATGGTGTGCAATTAACGGCTACTGACACATTTATTACAACCGATGCTGTATTATTTGACTCATTATATGTTGTTGGAGTAAAGGCAAGTAATCAGGCGAAATTCAATACTTATATCGTCAATTATATAAATGAAGCATATCGCCACTTTAAGCCTATAGGATTTGCTGCAACTGGCACAACCTTCTTCAATATGTCGAATGCCAATGTAGGGCCAGGAATCGTTTTAGCTACAGGTAATAAAGATTTTCCGAAAAAGTTTGTAGCTGCCATTGCCCAGCAACGATTTTGGCAACGAAATATTTATTAAAAAGATCAATGAGCGTCGAATACTCATGAAAGAGAAGCAAATACCCGCGGAGAGAAAGCCTTATACCTGCGAAAGAGAAACGAATGCTCATAAACGTATATAAATAAGTCAAAAGGCCTTTCATTGTAATGAAAGGCTTTTACTATGTCTGTCATTGCATTCAAAATTTGCAAATGATATGGTGGTACATGAGGTGAAAATTATGGAAAATTTTGATATTGCTATTATTGGAGCGGGACCAGGTGGCTATGTGGCTGCCATACATGCAGCCAAGAATGGCAAAAAAGTAGCACTCATCGAACGAGATAAATTGGGAGGAGCCTGCTATAATGTTGGCTGCATTCCATCAAAGATTTTATTGGAGCATAGTAAACTTGTGCAGGAAATAAAAAGAGGGAATAGCTGGGGAATAGAAGTGCCTAAAGTGGAAATTAATTTTCCTCGACTAATGCAACGGAAAGATACAATTATTCATGAACTACTAACAAACCTTGAGCAATATATTATCAATAATCATATAACTTTATATCGTGGTGAAGCTTCAGTCGTAAAGGACTTAACGATAACTATCGGGAATGAGACGATAATGGCATCAGATATAATTTTAGCGACAGGTAGTAAACCCTTTGTTCCACGATTCGAAGGGTTAGAGACATCCACCTACCATACGACGGACACATTTTTTGAGATAGACAAGCTTCCAGCACAGCTAACAATCATTGGCGGGGGCGTAATTGCCATTGAAATGGCGTTTAGTTTAGCACCACTTGGTACAAAGGTAACAGTGCTTAATCATAGCGAGGATATTTTACAAACGGAAGAGGCGGAAGCAAGACCGCTGATTCGAGAAAAGATGAAGAAATTTGGTATTGAACTTGTGACAGATTTTCATTTTGAAAAATTTGAAGGTAATATCATTCATACATCTAAAGGATCTTATACATATGAAAACCTTTTATTTGCTACTGGACGTCGTCCCAATATAGAAATTGCTGAGCAACTAGGATTAGCTTTTGATGGTCGATTAATCGCTGTTAATGAGCATTTTGAAACAAGCCTGCCGAATATTTATGCGATAGGTGACTTAGTGGGTGGTTATCAACTTGCACATTCTGCCAGTGCTGAAGGAATTTACGTTGTCGATTATATTGTAGGAAATCAACCAATACCAATTGATCAAACAAGCATTCCACGTTGTGTTTATACAAACCCTGAAATTGCTACATTTGGTTTACTAGAAGAGCAAGTCAAGGCACCGTACATTGTAACGAAAATGCCACTACAAACAAACCCAAAGGCATTAATGGAGGGGAATACTGAAGGCTTTGTCAAGCTAATTTCATCTAAGGATAATGGGCAAATTTTAGGGGCTTGTGTAGTAGCTGATGGTGCAACAGAAATACTTAATGCACTATTAGCAACAAAAAATGCTGGGGGTACAGCTCGAACACTTGCACATATGATTTTTCCACATCCTACTGTATCGGAGCATATTGGAGATGTGGCTAAAGCTGTGTTTGGGAAAGCAATACACCAATAAAAAGCTGTTGACATTCTAGAAATTTATGTTAAATTAATTTTATAAGAATACTAGGAATTTAAGTTAACTAGACATCTAGAGGCTTCTATTTTACAAAACGGTGTTTCATCGATTTGTAGAATAGGGGCCTTTTTTATAACATTGCTAAAAGGAGTGGGCAAGATGACAAAAGCAGTCATTATTAATGGAAGTAATTCGAAAAATTCTAGAGTTACCGCCATTCATGAAAAGGTGGAGAATCATTTTATTGCACAAGGAGTAGAGGTTCACTCAAATTATATACATGAGCTCCCAGCTACAGATTTATTAACAGCGAATTTTTCTAGTAAGCAAATACAGTCTGAAAATGAGCATGTTAAGGAAGCAGATTTTATTGTCATCCTTACACCAATTTATAAAGCATCCTATACAGGTATTTTGAAGACTTACTTGGATCTACTACCGCAAAAAGCCTTGCTCGATAAGGCTATACTCCCCATTGCTGTAGGAGGTTCGATTAGTCATTTGTTGGCATTGGAATATGCATTAAAGCCAGTATTAGCTGTACTAGGAGCCACTTCCATTACCAATTCTGTTTACATTGTAGATAAACAAATTATACGTTTGGAAGAGGGCGGCTTTGCGATAGAAGAAGAGGCTATCAGTAGACTTGAAGCACAATTAAATCAGTTGCAGCAAGCATTCATTGTTAATTAGAATAAATAAAAACGCATTATAGGGGCATCCTATAATGCGTTATTTTTTAATTTCCTTCTGGATTTTCTTCATTCTCCACAGGTATTGTAGAGAGATATAAGAAAGCCTCATCTTGCAATAGCAATATTTTTTCTTCACAAATTCCATGCGATAATGGTCCAGAAAAAATGGACTCCCACCATGTTCCTGTTGTTGTTGTCATTCATCTACGCCCCCGTTTCGGTTTTAATATGTAGTTGTATATTTCCCGAGATGAAAAAACTAAAACATTTCATTTCACATATTGCTATTTCACCCCCTCGATGTAGAAAGAGGATTTTTGCCTCTCGATGTTGTATCGTATAGACAAAGATAGTTTGTTTCAAAATGAAAAAACTATGTATGCCATTTTAAAAAAAGGGGTGCTTTATTGATGAATTTTACGTCAAAAGATGTGGAAAATATGATTACAGAGCAACGTCAATTTTATTTTTCACGTGCTACAAAAAGTGTGAAATTTAGAAAAGAGCAATTAAAGAAATTAAAAACTTCAATTTTGAAATATGAGAAGGAAATATTAAATGCGCTTTACTTAGACCTTCGTAAAAGTGAATTTGAAGCGTATGCAACAGAAATTGGCATTGTATTAGATAGTATTTCATATATGGTAAAACATGTAGAAGAATGGATGGAACCAGAAGCAGTCAAAACACCAATACAATATCAAATGGGCAAGAGCTTTATTGTTCGTGAGCCCTATGGCGTAACGTTAATTATTGGGCCATTTAATTATCCATTCCAACTTGTAATGGAGCCACTGATTGGCGCCATAGTTGGAGGAAACACAGCAATCGTCAAACCATCAGAAACCTCTGTACACACAGCAGTCATTGTGAAAAAAATCATTGAGGAAACATTCCCGTCTTCATATGTACGTGTCGTGGAAGGCGAAAAGGAAGAGGTTACGGCTCTTATTCATGCTTCCTTCGATTATATCTTTTTTACAGGTAGTGTAGCCGTTGGTAAAGTAGTAGCAAAAGCTGCTGCAGAACGTTTGACACCAGTTGCGTTAGAGCTTGGTGGCAAAAGTCCAGCAATTGTCGATCAAACAGCAAATCTAGAGGTAGCAGCAAAGCGGATTGTGTGGGGTAAATTTACTAATACTGGACAGACATGTGTGGCCCCTGATTATCTGCTTGTACACAAAGACGTTTATGACCGTTTTATGAAAATATTAAAAGAAACAATCCGTTCGTTTTATGGCAAAAATCCTTTAAAAAGCCCTGATTATGGACGTATCGTTAATTTAAAACAATTTGATCGTTTACAGCAAATAATTGTGGACGAACGTGATGCCATTACATATGGTGGACGAATAGATCGGGATGATTTATATATTGAACCTACAATAGTTGAATATGTAAAATGGACAAGTCCATCCATGCAGGAAGAACTATTTGGTCCTATCTTACCTGTTATGATGTATAATGATTTGCCACTTGCCATTCATCAAATCCGGCAATTACCAAAGCCTTTAGCGGCATACTTCTTCTCAGAACATGAAAAAGCCATGCAATACTTTTTAGAAGAATTACCATTTGGTGGGGGATGTATTAACGACACCATCACACATGTTGGAAATTTACATTTACCATTTGGTGGTGTAGGTCCATCAGGTGTGAAAGCATACCATGGCAAAGCGAGCTTTGAAAACTTTACTCACCCGAAATCTATCTTGAAGAAATCTTCCAAGCTGGAGACAAATGTGTTGTTCCCGCCATATAAACAGAAAGTGAAAATTGTGCGCTCAATTATGAAATAGTTTAACAATGGAGGTATCTTCTTGATGCCTCCATTGTAACTATAAGCTTACCATGCATAGACAAGTGTTCTCTAAATAACCTTTTCTCGTTATGTCGAAAAATGCCGATTGGTGATTATAAATGAAAATTTGAAGAAAACATGATTTTTTCCTCAAATGAAAGCGGTTTCGTTGAAAAAACACTAGAGAGGCATTTTATTTATCATGAAATAAGTAGTAAAATAAGTTCAATAGAACGTGGGGGATTTCATATTGTCGTTTTTTGTCGATTATTAAGAATGATGACATGAGTGTAGAGATTGATTGGAGGATTATGAAATGTATGCAGAGGAATTGTTAAGCGCATTACCTTTGAAAAAAATAATTGGCGTGCTGCCAGATCAGGTTAGCGATATCGTAGTAGATTCAAGAAGTGTGCAACCAAATAGCATGTTTGTTTGTATCAAAGGGTATACAGTAGATGGGCATGATTATGCGCAAAAGGCTGTAGATGGTGGCGCAACAATTGTTGTGACGGAGCGAGAATTACCGCTAGGAGAGACAATCGCACAAGTGATTGTGAAAGATACAGATCGTGCAGTAGGTTTACTAGCTGCAAAGTTCTTTGATTATCCTTCAAAGGACATAACGATGATTGGTGTAACGGGAACGAATGGTAAAACATCCGTAACAGGAATTATTCAAAATATAATGCATGGTATGGGCGAGAAATCGGCTTTATCCGGCACAATTGGCTTTAATTTAAATGGAATTTTATATGAATCAGCTAATACAACGAGTGATGCGTTATCGACACAACAAATGATTTTCCGTGCAAAAATGGAAGGCTGTCGATTAATGACAATGGAAGTTTCATCACACGGGTTAGCACTTGGACGTTTAGCAGGTGTTGATTATGATATCGCTATTTTTACGAATCTAACGCACGATCATCTTGATTTCCATGGTACGATGGAGGAATATGGCCATGCAAAAGGCTTATTATTTTCCCAACTTGGACAAGATTTAGAAAAAAATAAATTTGTTGTGTTGAATGCAGACGATGCTTGGTCAGAGAGATATGCTGCAATGACACCATTTCCAGTGTGGACATATGGTTTAAAAAATGAAAATGCTGATTTCCGCGCCATTAACTGTGAATATCACGACTATATGACATCATTTGACGTGGAAATGCCTGAAGGAATTTATCGTGTAAAAATGAATTTGCTTGGGGAATTTAATATTTATAATGTATTGGCAGCCATGATTGCGTTTTATGGTAGGGGCTATTCAATGGAGTCCATTATTGAACAAATCGAGCAACTACCGCCAGTCAAGGGTCGTATGGAGAAAGTATGTTCAGATCTACCTGTGCAAATTTTTATTGATTATGCCCATACTCCAGATGCAATTGAAAAGGCAATTCAAGCAGCGCAACCTTATAAAAAGGGCAAGTTGATTTTCTTAGTTGGAACAGGTGGCAATCGTGATAAATCGAAGCGTCCTGCCATGGCTGAAAAAGCGTCTGCTGCGGAATATGTTATTTTAACGACAGATGATCCACGCTATGAAGACTACGATAGTATTACAGACGACCTTGCTAAAGGTATGCTTCATGATAATTATGCTTGTATTGGAGATCGTGCAGAGGCAGTGCGCCATGCGATTGAAATTGCTGAACCAGGTGACATGATTATTTTTGCTGGTAAAGGCCATGAGGATTATCAAATTATCGAAAATACCAAATTTCCACATAGTGATGCAGAAATTGCGATAGAAGCAGGCCGATTAAAATTCGTGTGATGAAAGCTAAATTCTTAGGAAACCCTTTTAGTTGTAACTAAAGGGTTTTCTTTTTTGAGATTTCATGTAAAAAGGTTGTACGAAAGGCAAGTCTTCTTTTATTATTATTAAGTATGAAAAAAGGAGAATGACGAGATGAATTCAAATTTAGAACAAGATATACTATCGCGTCGTACTTTTGCCATTATCAGTCACCCTGATGCTGGGAAAACGACGATTACAGAAAAGCTTTTACTTTTTGGTGGTGCCATTCGTGATGCAGGTACAGTAAAAGGTAAAAAAACAGGTAAATTTGCAACATCGGACTGGATGGAGATCGAAAAACAACGTGGGATTTCGGTTACTTCATCTGTCATGCAATTCGATTATAATGGCTCTCGTGTGAATATTTTGGATACCCCTGGTCACCAAGATTTCTCGGAAGACACATATCGTACATTGATGGCTGTAGATAGTGCCGTCATGGTAGTGGATGCTGCCAAAGGGATCGAGGCACAGACTTTAAAGCTATTTAAAGTTTGTAAAATGCGTGGTATTCCTATTTTTACATTTATTAATAAGTTAGACCGTCAAGGGAAAGAGCCGCTTGAATTGATCGAAGAGCTTGAAGAGGTATTAGGTATCAATGCATATCCTATGAACTGGCCAATCGGTATGGGTAAAGAGTTCCTTGGTATTTATGATCGTTACAATAAACGCATTGAGCAATTCCGTACAGATGAAGCGGAACGTTTCTTACCAATTGACGACAATGGGGAGCTTGCTGTGGAGCATCCAATGAAGGTGACTTCTTATTACTCACAAGCAATGGACGATATTTTACTTTTAGATGAAGCGGGAAATGCATATTCTGAGGAAAAAATTCGTCGTGGGGAATTAACACCTGTATTCTTTGGTTCAGCATTAACGAACTTTGGTGTTCAAACTTTCCTGGAAACCTATTTACAATTCGCACCGACGCCGCAGCCAAGAATTACTGAAGATGAGCAGTTTATTGATCCTGTGGAGCATGATGAGTTTTCAGGTTTTATTTTTAAGATTCAGGCCAATATGAATCCAGCACACCGTGATCGTATTGCCTTTGTACGTATTGTTTCTGGTAAATTTGAACGTGGAATGAATATGACGTTATCTCGTACAGGGAAGTCATTTAAAGTCACACAATCTACACAGTTCCTTGCAGATGATCGTGAGACAGTAGATGAAGCAGTTGCTGGCGATATTATTGGTTTATATGATACAGGAACATACCAAATTGGAGACACTGTTGTAGGTGGCAAGAAAACATTCCAATTTGAAAAATTACCACAGTTTACACCAGAATTATTCGTCCGTGTCACGGCGAAGAACGTTATGAAATCAAAGCAATTCCATAAAGGGATTTTACAATTAGTGCAAGAGGGTGCTATTCAATACTATAAAACGCTGCATACAGAGGAAGTTATACTTGGAGCAGTTGGTCAATTACAATTTGAAGTATTTGAACATCGTATGAAAAATGAATACAATGTGGAAGTAAAAATGGAGCCAATTGGTTCGAAAATCGCACGCTGGATTGAAAATGAAGAGGATGTCAAAGAATCAATGTCATCAGGTCGATCAATGCTTGTAAAAGACCGTTTTGACAATCTTGTTTTCCTATTTGAAAATGAGTTCGCTATGCGTTGGTTTGCAGATAAAAACGAAAACATTAAACTTTATAGCCTTTTATAATTATAAAACACGAATCGACAATTTTGCGATTCGTGTTTTTTTGCAAGGAAAAATGACACTGTTTGTAGAATATATACATTATTAGGAAATATAAGTTTCCTTAGAGATAGTATCTCAATAACGGGAGCTTATTTATAAAATAATCTCCTTTTCGGCTATCATAGAAAGGAAGAGGTAGAAAAGGAGTTTGTTTATATGAATATTAGTCATTTTTCTATTAAAAGACCTGTCTTTACGATTGTTACTATGCTTTTTGTCATCATACTAGGCGGTGTATCTTTATTAAAAATACCGATTACGTTAATTCCAGAGTTAAATCCTCCTATTGGAGTGGTTGTCACCTCTTATCCTGGGGCAAGCCCGACGGAGGTAAATGAAAAGATAACGAAGCCATTAGAGGCTACACTTGCCACCTTACCTGGTATCAAAAAAATCCAGTCAACCTCCCAGGAAGGCTCCAATTTAATTGTGCTTGAGTTCAACTGGTCCACAAATATGGATGTTGCCCAACTTGATATTTTACAGCGAATTGATATGACCCCATTGCCTAATGATGCTGGCAAGCCTAGTTTCCTAAAATTTGATCCGTCTCAATTTCCTATTATTCAGCTGTCTTTACGTGCGGAAAATAATCAAGTAGATGTACGTGTATTAGCAGAGCACTTAGAGAAGGAACTGCTACGGACAGAGGGTGTTGCCAGTGTGAATGTTTCTGGCAAATTGATTGATGAAATCCAAATAGAATTGGATGAAGCAAAGCTAGTTGAAAAAGGCTTGACTCAGACAGACGTGATGCAAATAGTTCAAGCGAATAATGTGTCTCTTCCTGGTGAGCCTGTTTCAACAGATGATGGCAAAATGCTAACAACACGTATAGTTAGCACATTATCTTCTCCGGAAAGCATTGCCAATTTAATTGTTTCGGTGGACCCTTTAACGGGCAAATCATTAACCATTGGTGATCTTGCAACCGTTGAGAGGACAGAACAACAATCTATTACCACAACACGAGCAAATGAGCATCCAGCTGTTCTTATGTCTGTATTACAGGAATCTGGTGCAAATACGGCAGAGGTTTCTAAGGATTTCCAGAAGGCCTTAGAGACATTACTAAAGAAAGATCAGTATAAAGGTATCACAGCAGATATTTTAATTGATCAAGGTAATTATGTGGATTTAGCGATTAGTAATATTGGCTCTTCCTTACTTTTAGGTGGATTATTTGCGATGTTCATCCTATTTGTTTTTTTACGTAGTGTAAAGAGTCCGATCATTATTGGTATTGCGATTCCTTACTCCGTTATTGTCACATTTGTTTTGATGTTTTTTGCGGATTTTTCTCTCAATATTATGACATTAGGTGCTCTGGCACTTGGAATTGGTATGCTTGTGGATAATGCCATAGTCGTTATTGAGAATATAGAAAGACATCTAGGACTAGAAAAAGACCCGATAACTGCAGCAAAGGAAGGAACAAAGGAAGTAGCCCTTGCCATTACAGCTTCCACTTTAACCACAATAGCAGTATTCATTCCTGTTATGTTCATCGAAGGATTGATTGGTCAAATATTTACAGAGTTTGCCTTAACAATCTCATTCAGCTTAATTGCATCTTTAGTAGTTGCGCTTACAGTCGTTCCGATGCTAGCAAGTCGACTTTTAAAAATGAAAAACAATAATTTTTATGTACAACGCAGTAAATCACGTTTTTATAGGCATTACAAGGCGTCAATTGTATGGGTACTAAAGCATCGAATGCTTATACTGCTTTTTACAGTGGTTTGCTTTAGTCTTTCTTTGTTTGGACTGACTAGAATAGGTACTGAATTTTTACCGCCTACAGATGAGGGGTTCACCTCTATAAGTGTCAATCTTGAAAAAGGTGTCGCTGTATCAGAAACAGAAAAGATTGTTAAGCAAATTGAGGAACGTTTAAAGCAGGAAAAAGATGTAGATGTGTATGTTAGTTTCGTTGGTGGTACGCAACAATCCCAAGCACGTGGACAAACTAGTGCCAATCAAGCTGAAATGTATGTAAAACTTGTCCCACTAGCAGAAAGAAAGCGTTCCATTTTTGAATTTGTGGAAGAACTAGAACAAGATATACAGGGTGAATTTGGAGAGCAAGCTGAAATTACTTTTAATGTATCGACAGCTACAGGCTCGTCACCACACACTTTAACATTCCGCTTAACAGACTCTGATGAACAGAGGCTACAGCAAACGGTTAAGAAAGTGCAGCAGAAACTACTAGCGATTCAGCAAGTGACAAATGTTTCTACGGATTTAGATAATACTGTTCAAGAGATTCAAATTGAAGTTGATCGAGAAAAAGCAAAAGACTATGGTTTTGTTCCAGCACAAATCGCTCAAACTGTAAATCAAATGACAAAGGGTCAATTAACGTCCCAATTGATTGCTGAGGATGGGGCAGTATTACCTGTTTATACAGGCTTTGGACAGTCATTTAACACTAGTATAGATGCTTTAAAAGCTATGCAGCTTCGTTCGCCAGCAGGATTATTTGTGAAATTAGAGGACGTGGCTACGGTTTCTATGCAAGAGGGGCCAGTATCCATTCGTCGTTCTGATCAAGCAGCAGCAGTGGCATTTTTTGTAGACTATGAAACAAAGGAATCGCTGGGGGGAATTTCTGCAAAGGTAGATAAGGCATTAGAGCAAGTTAATTTACCATCAACTACTCAAGTTGTGTTCAGCGGGGATCGAGAGCTCTATGATAGTGCAATCGATGATATGCTTCTAGCTGTGATGCTAGCAATCGTGCTTGTATATATTGTGATGGCAGCTCAATTTGAGTCATTTAAATATCCGTTTGTTATCATGTTTACTGTTCCATTAATGATCATTGGTGTGGCAATCGCTATGTTCGTTACAAATACTTTAATTGGTGTAACCTCTGTTATCGGTATCTTAGTGCTAGTTGGCATAGTCGTAAATAACGGCATTGTACTAGTAGATTATATTAATCAGCAAAAGGCAATGGGCATGCCAGCTTATGAGGCAATTTTACTTGCTACCCAAGATCGGCTTCGTCCCATTTTAATGACAGCCTTAACAACTATTTTAGGGCTATTACCACTCGCACTTGGCATTGGAGAAGGGACCGAGATGAATCAGCCAATGGGGATTGCTGTTATCGGAGGGCTTGTAACCTCAACTTTACTGACGCTGTATATTGTACCGATTATTTACAGTTTAATGGATAAAGAAACAAGAAAGATGCACTAGGTTCAAGGGGGAATGGGAAATGAAGGTTCATTTTTTTACAGGTTTTCCTGGTTTCATTTCGAGTCAACTAATTCGAGCGTTATTTCAAAAGAAACAAACACAACAAGTTATTGCAATTGTGTTGGCAGGTGAAATCATAAAGGCACATAAGGAAAGAGACAAAATATTAGAGGATTTTCCTGACTGTTCGATTCGAATAGTGGAAGGCGATATAACACTACCAAACCTTGGATTAGACAATCAGAACCTCAAAGAAATTGTACCGCAAATCGAAGTGCTTTGGCATTTAGCTGCAATCTACGATTTAGCTGTGCCACGTGATATTGCCTGGAAAGTAAATGTTCATGGCACAACAATGGTCAATGATTTTGTCCGTACCTTACCAAATTTACAACGCTATATGTATTTTAGCACTGCCTATGTGGCTGGTACACGAGAGGGAGTACTGCGTGAAAATGAACTGATTCGACCAAGAGCATTTAAAAACCATTATGAGGAAACCAAATATGAGGCTGAGCATCGAGTAGAAGATTTAAAATCGGAAATACCATTGACAATTATTAGACCTGGCATTGTTCGTGGCCATTCACAAACTGGTGAAACCATTAAATTTGATGGTCCTTATTTCTTTTTAAACTTAGTGGAACGTTTAAAAGGTTTACCTTTTATTCCGTATATTGGTCAAACTACCTCGACGATTAATGTGGTGCCAATTGATTATATTATAAATGCTTCTACTTTCCTGGTTAGTGAACAGCATGCAGAAGGGAAGACACTTCATTTAACTGACCCTAATCCTCACCCAGTACAGGAGGTGTACCGTACAATGGTGAAACTAGTTACAAATTCTTATCCAAAAGGACGTTTACCATTTATAGTGGCAAAGCTATCATTACAGATACCTTTTATTCGAAGGAAATTAGGTGTCGAACTAGAAACATTAGATTATTTAACATGGAATGCCACATTTGATACGGCTGAAGCACATCATATTTTACAAAAAGGAGGTATTACATGCCCTGATTTTATACAAACGATGCCAAAAATGATTGAGTTTTATTTAGCACATAAGGAAGACAAGAGCTATCAAATTCAGATTAAGTAACGAAAAAAACATATAGATATTTTTGTCAGCTGTAAATGATAGTGCTATAATATTTGAAAGAAGATACCTTCGACAATTTGTCAAAGGGGAGTAGCTAACAGGCAACTAACTTTACCTGGTTTCACATCCGTCAAGACATGGTACTACCATCGGGTGTGATAGTGAATGGCTCTATACGTATGACGTGTAGATTGAAGTACCATAAATAGAAAGGGTACGAATTTACTTAGCGAGACCTTTGCCTGAATTAGGGCAGGGGTTTTTTTCTTTTAGGTTCTATAATATTTTTTGGGGTATTTACACAATTACACGCATAAAAAAAGCACAGATTCACTGATTTATATATACTTGAATTGTCGAGAAACAAGTAATAGAAAGGTGAACTGTGCAAATGAATTTTAACATGAATATCCCAGGATTAAAAGATGTAGAGATTACGAAAGTAGAAGAAGTAGGCGATCGAATCGCATTGTATGTGCAATTGCCTAAGTGCACGCATCCATGTCCAGTTTGTGAAAAAAAAACATCGAAGGTTCACGATTACCGTATACAAAAGATCAATCATTTAAAATGGTTTGAACGTTTAACTATTCTTTTCTATAAACGTCGTCGTTATGTTTGTGATTGTGGAAAGCGTTTCTCTGAAAAATCCCCCTTCGTAGATAAATATCAACGTTACTCAAAGGAATGGAATCAAGTAGTGAGTATACGTGCTATTAAAGCTAAAACATTTAAAGAAGCTGCAGAAGTGCTAGGTACATCAACCACGACGGTTATTCGCCGTTTTAAAAAGGTAGCGAAAAAACAATTAGTAGAGGGTGTACGTTTACCAAAAGCAATTGCGATTGATGAGTATAAAGGCGATACAGATGCAGGTACGTATCAGTTAATCATTGCGAATGCGGAGACGCGCGAACCGATTGATATTTTACCGAATCGTAAAAAAGAAACCATAAAAAATTACCTAAGTCAGTATGGAGCAGATGTTGAGATAGTGGTCATGGATATGAATCCAAGTTTTAAAGCAGCTGTTCGTCAAGCGCTAGGTCGACCTGTTATTGTGGCAGACCGGTTTCATTTTAGCCGTTATATCTATTGGGCAATGGATGAAGTGCGCCGACAAGTACAAAAAGAATGGGACAAATACAATCGTACAAAGTGTAAACGTATGCGTCATGTATTGTATAAACGTGCATCTAAATTATCACCGAAACAACAGTGGTACTTACAGCGTTATACAGAAATGTCTGAAACATTAAAAGTAGCTCATGAATTAAAGGAAGCCTATTGTGAATGGTTTGATTGGGCAAAGACAAAAAATGATGTTGTAGAAGTGAAGAAGCGATTACTAGCTTTTTACCGTAAGGTAGAAGAGACAAAATTACCAGCTTTCTTAAAAGCCATTCAAACATTGAAGAACTGGCAAGTAGAAATCTTAAATAGCTTTAGTTTTGGTTATTCCAATGGCTTCTTGGAAGGCATTAATAATAAAACAAAAGTGATGAAACGGAATGCATATGGCTTTCAGCGTTTCGATCACTTTCGAGCAAAAATCTTATTAAATTTAAAGTATAAAGAAATCGGAGTTCATCTGGGTTAATGTGTTAAAAGATTACACCACCCCAACATTTGACTTAGAACCTTCTTTTATACTTGGATGACATGGTCATTGAGGGTATAGAGAGCTTAGAGGAGGCACTAGAATGGAAGCGATTTTATTACAATATGGCTGGGTGTTAATTGTCCTTGTGGTATTAGAGGGATTACTTGCAGCCGATAACGCGGTAGTAATGGCTGTTATGGTGAAGCATTTACCACAAGAGCAGCAAAAAAAGGCATTATTTTATGGACTATTTGGAGCATTGATATTCCGATTCTCCGCACTATTTGTTATTACAGTTTTGGTTAATTATTGGCAAATTCAAGCAGTCGGTGCTGCTTATCTATTATTTATGTCTGCGAAAAATATTTATGATTTGCGGAAACATAAGGATGAAGAAGAAGAGGCAACTGAAAATGCTGGAAAAAAAGGTTCTGGTTTCTGGTTCACCGTTCTAAAGGTAGAGGCGGCCGATATAGCATTTGCTATTGATTCGATGCTTGCAGCCGTTGCAATTGCTGTAACATTACCACACTTAGGCGAATTTGATATTGGTGGTATCAATGGCGGGCAGTTTATTGTGATGCTCCTTGGTGGATTTATTGGTGTTATTATGATGCGTTTTGCTGCGCAATGGTTTGTAAAAATATTAAATGATTACCCGTCACTTGAAACAGCAGCATTTCTTATCGTTGGCTGGGTAGGCGTGAAGCTAGTAGTCTTAACATTGGCCCATGAGAAGGTGGGAATATTGCCTAAAGAATTTCCACATTCCACGGCATGGGAGTTAACATTCTGGATTGTCCTAGTAGGTATTGCTTTTGTCGGCTATTTAGTCGGTGTAAGAAAGAAAAAATAAGTAGATGAACGTTGGAGGAATAGTTATCACTATTCCTCTTTCTTTTTTTATGTATTTTTTCTATACTATAATCTATCTAGTTGGGCATCATATGTGGGAGGAGTTGTTAAAGTGCCTTGGAAAAAATCATCAAATAAACTAGTCACACCATTTCAGGTACTTGTTTCTTATTATTTTATAGCGATAGCGATTTCCTTCCTGTTATTACGGCTTCCAGGCGTTCATCAAGAAGGAGTAAAAGTCTCTTTTTTAGATAGCTTGTTTACGGCAGTAAGTGCAGTAAGTGTTACAGGGTTAACAACGATTAATATTTCGGAAACCTATACAACCTTTGGGCTTGTAATGATTCTTGTTATTTTACAGTTAGGCGCCATTGGTATTATGTCACTTGGTACCTTTGTGTGGCTTCTTGTTGGGAAAAAAATAGGGATGCGTGAGCGTCAGTTAATCATGATTGATCATAACCAGTATAGTGTCTCTGGTGTTGTTAAATTAATCCGCGAAATTTTAAAAATTTTATTTGGCATAGAATTAACAGGTACCATTATTTTGACGCTACATTTTACGAATTATTTTGACACATTAGAAGAAGCCTTTTTACATGGAATTTTTGCTTCTATTTCTGCTACAACAAATGGTGGTTTCGATATTACGGGCATGAGCTTACTCCCATTCCATGATGATTATTTTGTACAAATGGTTACCATGGTACTGATTGTATTAGGTGCTATCGGATTTCCGGTATTAATTGAATTGAAGACTTTTTTGCTTAATCGACGCGAGAATTTCCGTTTTAGTTTATTTACTAAAATCACTACTTCAACATACGCCATTTTATTTATAGTTGGTGCGCTTGTCATTTTACTCCTTGAATCATTCCATTCTTTTAAGGAAATGTCTTGGCATGAGGCATTATTTTCAGCAATGTTCCATTCCGTATCAACGCGATCAGCTGGACTGACTACTTACGATGTCACGACTTTTAGTGAAGCTACAGATATATTCATGAGCTTCCTGATGTTCATCGGCTCTTCGCCAAGTTCAGTAGGTGGAGGGATTCGTACCACAACGTTTGCCTTGGCCATTTTATTCTTAATTACCTTTGCTAGAGGAAGAGAGGATATTCAAGTATTTGGACGAGAAATTCATTTGATTGATGTCTTCCGGTCATTTGTCGTCATTTTATTAGCCTTTTTCATGGTATTAGTAGCAACCCTGATCTTGCTTATAACAGAGCCACAAGCATCTCTTATCCAAATTATTTTTGAAATTACTTCAGCGTTCGGTACATGTGGTATGTCGTTAGGCATAACATCTGATTTATCAGTGGTTGGTAAAATCATTATCATTATTTTAATGTTTATTGGTCGAGTTGGATTAATTTCATTCCTTTATACACTTGGAGGAGGCGGAAGAGGAAAGAAATCAGGCTTCCATTATCCGAAGGAACGAGTAATTATTGGTTAAATTTTTAAAGTATACGGGCATTAAGTAAGGAATAATTCCAACGTATACCTCTATAAAAGTAAGAAATTATTATCTTGTCATAAAATATTCATAAAATTTAAACTTTTATTTCCTGATTGGATTGAATACTTTTTGGGCATTTTTTACAAAGTTCTATCAATCTTTGTTTAAGGAATTTGACCTATATTAACGAGGGTGACTGTGAATACTTAACTAACCGAATGACTGACGTGCAGAAAGTACAAATTAAGCGGTATTTATTGTTGCTTTAAGGATTTAAGAATCGTTTAAGTAATAAAAAAAGCTAGTCCTGATAGTTATGACAGGACTAGCGTTTCTTATTAGTTAGAGTAGATTGTTGCAAAGTAAGGTGCTTGACCATGTCGGAAATAGGTTAACAGATAGCCATTTTTTTGTACAATTTTGCCATTTGCAAACTCTTGGTAATCAAGAGCATGAGGGATAATCAAGGTATGCTTAAACAACTCTTTTTCAGTTAACTTAAAGTTAGCAAATTCCTCGCCTGCGATAGCTGGATTTTCTCGTAAAGCGTGATAAAGGGCTTTTTGTTGCTCTTCTGTAGGACGCTCATTCCACCATAGCTTCCGTGGTTGGAACTGCTGAGCCATTAAGTAATCAAGCTGCATTAAACTCTGGACAATGTTTAAATTCACATCATCAATCGTTTCTAAAAACATTAATAAACGACGGAATAAATCCTCTAGCTGATGACCAATACGAGACCAACCTTTTGTTTCCCAATATGTTCCGAAGTTTTGGAAGAAATCAAATGGTGTATCAAAGACCTCTGTAACCAAGTATTCAATCGTATGATCCATACGGTGATCATTCCAATACTTTTCAAGAACATCCTCTGCATGCTTAATACGGACGATATCATCAAATGTTAGAACATTATTTGAAAAGATTTCGTAAGGAGATAGATCCACATAGGTATAGCCAAACTTCTCGGCTTCTAATCGAAGTCCTGTGCCGCGTAAAAGTTTCAAAAATCCAAGCTGTAATTCCTCTGGCCGCATTGCAAAGACATCATTAAATGTTTGACGAAAACTAGCGTAATCTTCCTCTGGTAAACCTGCAATTAAATCTAAATGTTGATCTATTTTTCCGCCATCTTTCACCATAGTAACTGTTCGCTTTAGTTTTTCAAAGTTTTGACGACGTTTTACAAGAGTATTTGTTAAATCGTTCGTAGATTGAACACCTATTTCGAATCGGAACAAACCTTTCGGTGCATTATCATTTAAGAATTGAATGACTTCAGGGCGCATTATATCAGCCGTGATTTCAAACTGGAATACAACACCTGGTTTGTGTTCATCAATTAAAAATTGGAACATTTCCATTGCGTAGCTACGACTGATGTTGAAGGTGCGATCCACAAATTTAATTGTTCGAGCTCCGTTATCCATTAAGAAACGAATATCCTCTTTTATTATTTCACGGTTAAAGTATCGGACGCCAACTTCAATAGAAGATAAACAAAATTGGCAGCTAAATGGGCAGCCTCGGCTTGTTTCGATATATTGAATTCGCTTACCTAGATAGGGCAGATCCTCCTCAAAACGAAAAGGACTTGGTAATTCGCGCAAATCAATTTTAGGTGGCATAGCGTGAATCTTGACTTTCTCGTCCTCTAAATAACAAATACCAGGAACATCTTCTAACAATATTTCACCGTGGAAATAGCGCAGTAATTGTTTAAATGAAGTTTCTCCTTCACCCATCACAATGAAGTCTACCTCAGGTATTCGACGTAACCAATGGTGACAATCATAAGAAACCTCAGGTCCCCCGAGCAGAATTTTAACATTTGGACAGACAGTTTTTAACATCTTGATAACGTGAATTGTTTCTTCGATGTTCCAGATATAGCAACTAAATCCAACGATATCAGGTTTTTTTTGGAATAAATCTGATACAATATTAAAAGCAGGGTCTTTAATAGTATACTCTGCTATAATTGGATTAAACTCCGGTAAAGCTGCGCCTTTTAAATAGCGCAATGCTAAATTTGTGTGAATATACTTTGCATTCAAAGTAGTTAAAATAGTATTCATGCAATAATCTTCCTTTCAACATCCTATTGTATCAGTCAAGTATCTGACATACAATATAATTCTTTTTACCTATTTATTTTGTGAACGGTTCGTGAAATAATTTAAAATACTTAAATTTACTAAATTTTGTAATAATAGAATCGTGCTGTCATAAAGTATAGTAAAGGCTCAAAATTCGATTTTAGAGGTTTTTTACTCTTTTGAAAGGTTCGGTGAGAAAGTTGAAGCAAAATGATATTAATCAATGTTTTGGAAATCTTATGAAAAGTACTTCGTCACCAACACTTATACTCAATAAAGCAGGGAAAATTTTAAACGTCAATGAGGCTGCTATCAATCTTTTCAATCTTAATTTAACCTATATTGGCTATTTAGCTATGGACGAGCCATCTAATTTTAAATGGACTAAGTTCGTCAAACAGTTACAAAATGATTTACGTTCAGAGGAAATTTTCAATATTCGCACAGTTGGAAATGACTACGAAATGTTATCTTTCAAATGCTTTTATGATCCTAATACAGAGGAAATTGTTGCGCAAATTTCAACATTAAATGATGATGTTGCCCATAAATTATATGTTAGCCAAGCACATGAGAGAGCGCAATCTTTTAATGCCTACGATTACTTACCTTATGCTGTTATTGTTAGTGACGCTAGTGGTATTATTCTTGGGCTAAATAAATATGCGGAAATGTTTCTGAAAGTTGAAAATTCGCAGCTTCTTCATAAAGCGCATCAGCATATATTTGATTCATTTACATTGAAAAAGGGGCAAATTACAACCTACCTTTCTAAGTTAATGGGTGAAAAACATGCAAGCATTCATGTAGTCGATGAAACACAAGTAAGCAGAACTTGCTATTATGAAATTTCAAGTATTTTTGATGAATACAATAATATTATTGTCACTGTGATTAATGATGAAACAGAGAAAAAGCAACTTCAACATAAAGTTGAGCATCAGCAAGCATTAAACGTTGTTGGACAGATGGCTGCGAGCATTGCGCATGAAATTCGTAACCCATTAACTTCTTTAAAGGGTTTTACTGAATTACTAAAGTTAAATGCTGATGATGAATCACGCATGTATCTCTCTGTTATTGACAGTGAGCTTCAACGGATGGAACAAATCTTATCCGAATTATTAGTATTGTCAAAGCCAACAACGATGAAAGTGGAATTATTAGAACTGGATCATATTGTAAAGCAAGTCATTGAGTTTATGCTACCTGATGCACTCATGAAAAATATTATGATTCAGTATATTTCAACTTCTAATCAAGTATATATTGGCGGCAACGAGAATCGATTAAAACAAGTGCTGATGAATTTAATTAAAAATGCAATGGAATCCATGAATAATGGTGGAACGATTACCGTCGAAATGGCAACAAATGACTGTGCGATTGTCGAACTTATGATTAAAGATGAAGGTGTTGGCATGGACAGCACGACACTTCAAAACCTATTCCAGCCTTTTTACACGACAAAATCATCAGGGACAGGACTGGGCCTTGCTTTCGTGAAAAAGGTGATTGAAGAGCATGAAGGTGTAATCGGTGTTAGTAGTGAATTACAGAAGGGGACATGCTTCCATCTGCAGTTTCCAATTTACACATTCAATCAGCTGGATACAATGGAAGTATCCACAAAAGATTCTGCTTATTTAGTAACATAAAGAGAGTAAAAATGGTTGCATAATGAACAACAAAACCTTCTAAATTATATATTGCTTTTGACAATGCTTTTCTAATGTCGCTATAATGTCATGTATAAAGAGCGAAGTGAGAGGAAAAGAATATGCCGTCAGAAGATCTAAAACAATCTTTAAAATTATATATTGTATTGTCACGTGCACTAAAAGCAATTAATGAAACAACACATCAATTATTTCAGGATAATGGTTTAAACCCAACTGAATTTGCTGTTCTAGAACTTCTCTATCATAAAGGAAGACAGCCATTACAGCAAATTGGCAATAAAATTTTATTAGCCAGTGGGTCTATTACGTATGTCATTGATAAGCTGGAGAAGAGAGGTTACTTATTACGAGTATCTTGTCCTGCTGATCGTCGTGTTACGTATGCAGAAATCACCTCGGAAGGTGAAGCCTTTATGGGTGAGCTGTTCCCAAAACACGAGCAGCATTTGCATGAATTAATGAGTGTACTTTCATCAGAAGAAAAAGAACAAGCTATTACGCTATTGAAGAAAATAGGCCTTTCTATAAAGGACCTATCTTATTAAAAAAGTTGTCTCATTGATTTGAGACAACTTTTTTGTGATGAAAAGGTAAGGACGATAGACAATAGTCTATCGTCCTTAGTATTTTATTATTTTTTAGATATAGTTGCTGCCATATTAAGCATAGCATCTGTTAAATCTTGTTCATCATTATCATGAATAGTTAATTTCGTAATGAGACCATCTTTCTCAAATACAACCCCAATTACTTTCTCAGTGTCGAAGTCCACAACATAACCCTCGATATTTTGAACATCTTTAAATGCTGCTAATTCCTCGGCTGTTAGAGCTACTGTTTCTCCCACTGCGTTCATATAATCTTGCATAGTTGTTTTTACTTCTTCAAAGCTCGATTGTGAAGCTTCAATTGTTTCAATACGCATAAACACTTCATCATCATCATTTGACACTAACATGTCTTTACCAGGTTCTTCTTGTGTCAGTGTAAATCCAGGAAGCTGTTGTAGTTTATAGCTTTGATCAACACTTGCTGATTCAGTTGCCTTTTCTGTTTTATCTACACCCTTTTGGACGTATTTCACATCTTGTTGAGGCTGTTTAGCATCCTCTGTATTTGTATCATTTGCTGCAGGTGTATCTTCTTCTTCCTCATTTGATTCACCAGCTGTATTTCCAGATGGTTTTTGATCGGCAGCAGTATTTGATGGCTCATTTTGTTGAGCATCTGAATCCCCTGTTTTATCAGATGTATTACAACCTACAACTAATACGGCTGTTAGTAATAATGCAAGAATAGAAACTAATTTTTTTTGCATAAAAAACCCTCCTTTTCTAAATTAAACGTTAGTAAAGATAAAATGTTTCCAAATATTAATGTTATGATGTTAAAGGCAACACTAAAAATAATAATAGTACAAAAACGACATGAGCTACAATAACAAGTGGCATACTTTTACGCCATTCATATAAGAAGCCCCAAATAATGCTTGTTACCAGTGCAGCAATGACACCAAGCATAAATCCGCTTAGGGCAATTGAGACAGCACATAATACTGCGGTAACTATGACAGCCAAAGTTGGGCGCATAAAGCGTTTTAACTGTTGTTGGATATAACCACGCCAAAATAATTCTTCACCTATGGAAACGATAAATACGAGTAAAACATAGTGCCAAATATTTTGTGGTCCGTAGCTTGCTAAAAATTTTTGAACGGATTGTACTAAGTTATTATTAATATATGGAGCGAGCCAGTAACCAAAGCGAATAATACCATATGTGATGGTACCGTATCCAATACCAAAGAGTAAAAATTGCCATGTAGGTAATTGATCTTCGATGGAGCCAGCTAAAATGGCAATGGCAATACATACTAGTAGAGTGAATGCATACATGTACCAAAATACCGCTTGGTTAGCAAAGGTAAAAGCAAGCATGCCATAAACGAATAATAAAGAAAGGAGAAATAGTATTGTTTGTTTCGAATTTGTTAGCATATTCGACCTCCATACCCTAATCTTATCAAAAAAATAGTCCCTTATCATCTATTAAGACAAATAGGGACTATTCAGACTATTAAGCTTCATTAGTATATAAAATTTTATATCGTTTATGATTGACGACCGTTTTTTCTTCAATTTCAAGGGAATCAAAATTCTCCATATATGTTAAATTAACGATCACCGAATTTTCATTTACCTTTTCTACAATACCTTGGAGACCATTTTTAAATTCGATAATATTTCCAACTTCAGCTATTTTCACAGACAGTCAGCTCCTTCATCGACTAATAATATACAGTTTGCATGAAAAATTGGTAAACGTAAAGCTTTTTTTAAATAATTCATAATTTATTACACAAATGAGGCAAAGAGAGGAATAAAGTTCATGGAAAAATACGAAAATATGCTTAAACAATTACAAAATGGGGAAAGAGAAAGTATTGAAATTCAAAAGGAAGAATTTTACGAATTTCGTGAAATACTTGTAAAACACCCATTATTTAAACATTTTAGAGGTGAGGCCAAGCAAAATGGACGAATTATCTATACTTATACTGAAACACCAAGAAGTTAATTTGTCGAACATTGTCGTAAGTTAATGCTGTAAGAAATGAAATATAAATGTATAATAATGGTATGATTATTTGTGTGTGGAGGGTTATATGAATGGTCAATCTACTCTTGAAACAAATGGAACAAACTCGTGAGATGATGATTCGCTCAGGTGTAGAAAACGGGTTACAAAATGCAAAAACCATTCAACTGAGTCGCAGATTAGATCAGTTAATGAATACTTATTATAGACAGATGGCATTTGAAGAAGAAAAAGACCAAGAAGACTAAAAAGATTGTTCCAGTATTCAGAGTAAAAAAACATTTTAACATATATGTTTAAAATGCATTTCTATGGGGAATAACTTACTATGAACACAGCAACATTCTCATTTCCCCCTTTAGAGCAGTGATCCCCCAATCACTTGCTCTCTTTTTTTTGCTTATTCGGTATATATGCCCTACATATAAATTTTAGTACAAGTTGTGGGAAGAGTTTGAATTATTTCTTTCCTTCACCTAAACTGAAAAGATATAGAGTTAGACTCTCACAGAGAGTGCAGACATTCTAGAACAAAGGAGCATGTACATATGACAAAGAAACGTATTGCATTTATTGGAACTGGAGTAATGGGTGCAAGTATTATTAAGCATTTATTAAAAAATGGTCATGAAGTAACCGTCTATACGCGTACACAAGAAAAAGCAAAACCTCTTGTTGCTTTAGGGGCGTCATGGGCAAGCTCGCCTGCTGAAGCATTTAGAAATCATGAAATTGCCTTTACAATGGTTGGCTATCCTTCAGATGTAGAGGAAGTATATTTTGGGGAAAATGGCCTTTTCCAAACGGCAGAACAAGGCAACATTGTCATTGATATGACGACTTCAGAACCATCTTTAGCAAAGAAAATTTATACGCATGCTCAATCCATCGGTGTAGAGGCTTTAGATGCGCCTGTTTCAGGTGGGGATATTGGTGCGCAAAATGGTACTTTGTCTATCATGATTGGTGGCGATCAGATTACATATGACAAGGTATTGCCAATTATGAAGCAATTTGGAGAAAATATAGTTTATCAGGGTGAGGCAGGAGCCGGGCAGCATGCAAAAATGTGCAATCAAATTGTCATTGCCTCTGGTATGATTGGGGTGTGTGAAGCGTTAGCTTATGGACTAAAGGCGGGATTAGATTTACCTACCGTATTACAATCAATCTCTTCAGGTGCAGCAGGTTCATGGTCTTTAAGCAATTTAGCTCCACGTATGATAAAAGAAGATTTTGCACCAGGCTTTTATATTAAACATTTTGTGAAGGATATGAAAATAGCTTTAGATGAGTCAAACAAAATGGGCATCACATTACCAGGACTTGCATTAGCCTATGAAATGTATGAGAAATTAATCGCCTTAGGCTATGGTGATAATGGTACACAAGCACTCTTAAAGTATTATAAATAATTCGCGATGTGATTATGAATAGGAAACCTGAAGACTCCTTATGAATGGGAGGCCTTCAGGTTTTTTATTTACTCTTTCCCAAAAAGTTGAGAATCCAGTGAGAAGCTAGACGGGCCTGCGAGAGCAAAGTAAAGAGCTATGGCGCCTAAAGCTAAATCTAATTCATAACCAGCCAATCCATCTGCCCCGATAAAGCCGATGCTAAGCTTTGCCGTAAAGATCGCTACAATCATTGTAATGGCTAATAAAGCACCAAATATTCTTGTTGCTAAACCTAAAATAATTGAGATTCCACCAACTAATTCAATAATCCCCACGATATACGCCATAAATCCTGGAATACCTAGGCTATCAAAGAAGTCAGCTGTATAGCTGATACCGCCTTGAAATTTTTGAAAACCATGCACTGCAAAAATAAAACCTAAAACGATACGTAAAATAGTTGAACCAATATTTTGCATAATAGAGTAACTCCTTTTCTTTTTTACTTACAATTCGTAACCTAGTTTATTTTTAAAAACAACTTTTGTCAAGTAACTAAATGTTTTTTTAGAACAGGTTTTTTTAAAAAAGTGATATACTGTTAAATAGGAACTAATATACAAAGGGGGTAAGTCATTTGGATCAAAAAAATATTTGTCCACGATTTGAAAAAGCACTCATGATATTAAATCATCGTTGGAATACTCTACTTATTTATCAGCTACTAGATGGTCCACAAAGGTATTCGACCATTAAAAATCAGCTAAATATTAGTAGTCGTGTATTAACAGAACGTTTAAAGGAGTTAGAGACTGAGCAAATAGTGCTTCGCACAGTAATTCCATCAACACCAGTTGTCATTGAGTATGAACTGACGGAAAAGGGTTATGCTATTGCACCTGTGCTAAAAGCGATTGAGCAGTGGTCCTCTGAATGGGTGACCATAGATATAGAATGATAAAAAGGTATTCAAGCGAGGGGCTTGAATACCTTTTTATCATTCACAAGGAAAACGAGTATTCAATTATCGGCCAATTGGCAGTTATTTTTCAGTGAATTTACTGTTATATTGTAAATAATATTAATTTTCTTTAAAAAAAGGTATTTTTTATTACAGAGAGAAATTAATTGATTATTATAGAGAATGGAGGGAGGGTTTTATGAAGAAGAGTACAGCTATAGACGTACAACATCGAAGTCAATTAGCCATTTATTTATCATTGCCGATACTTTCATGGGCATTCTATGATTTTGCGAATACAATTTTTTCTTCAAATATAAATACAATATTTTTCCCGTTTTATATGGATGAGGTTTTAGGTACAAATGAAGTTATGCAACAAGTTGCGAGCACCTTTATATCGTATGCAAATGCCATTGCAAGCTTATTGCTCGTTATCTTTTCACCGCTTTTCGGTGTTTGGATTGATAACACAGGTTATAAAAAGAGATTTATTGTATGGTTTGCATCCATATCTATTCTGTTTACGTTTATGATGGGAATATTTGCGAATATACAAACCACTGTCAATTACTCTGGTGTACCTCTTAGTTTGTTTTTGGTTGTTGCAAGTTTTGTCATAGCAAAATTTTTCTTTAATTCTAGTTTAGTATTTTACGATTCTATGATGGGTGATCTAGGGACAAAAGAAGAAATGCCACTCATCTCAGGGTATGGAGTTGCAATCGGGTATCTTGGTACACTTTTTGGATTACTTGTTTACTTGTATGTTGGTAATAGCGATTTTCATCGAGCATTTATTCCAACAGCTATCCTGTATCTACTCTTTTCATTGCCATTATTCTTAATTAATAAAGATACACCGATTCCAAAATCACAGCGGAAGTCCTTAAAGTTTTTAGATGGTTATAAGGAAATCATTCAAACATTTAAAGATATGAAGCAATATAAAGCAATCTTTACCTTTATGATTGCTTATTTCTTTTTAAATGATGCCATCGCTACAACGATTGCAATGATGGCTGTTTATGCGACAACAATTGTCGGCTTTAGTTCTGGACAATTTATCGTTCTTTATTTGGTCTCTACAGTTTCAACAATCCTTGGATCACTTGCATTTGGGTATATTACGAAATCAATAGGAGCTAAACGTGCCATTACAATTGTTGCACTTATTATGATAGTTGCGTTGGTATTCGCTGTTTTTGCCTCAGCACAATGGATGTTCTGGCTTGCTGGTAGTCTTTTTGGTATCTCACTTGGCTCAATGTGGGTGACATCTAGGACATATATAATTGAATTATCACCAAATGAAAAACGCGGTCAATTTTTTGGGTTGTTTGCTTTTTCAGGTAAGGTATCATCCATTATCGGTCCAGCCGTATATGGAACTGTTACATTGTGGATGAAGGATTATGGTACTCTCGCTAGTCGTGTAGCACTATCAACGTTGATTGTTATGACTGTCGTTGGTCTACTGGTACATCTAAAAGTTAATGATAAAAATGGAAATAGCAAGTAGGAGAAATGTATTGCCTATGATACAATTGAATTATAAACAGATGTAGAGAAAGGAGCGGGGTTGCATTGGAACATAAAGGAATATTATTAGAAAGTGGCACAAATGAGCTAGAGATCGTTGAATTTGAAGTAGCAAACAATAAATTCGGCATCAATGTTATTAAAGTAAAAGAAATTATTCAACCGATCCCAGTAACATTTATCCCACACGCGCACCCGCATGTAGAAGGAATCATTCAATTACGAGGTGAGGTATTACCTGTTGTAGATATGCTACGAGTATTAGGGATTCAAGGTGCTGAGCGTAATCCACAACAAAAATATATTGTAGCAGAGTTTAATAAACAACGTGTGGTTTTCCATGTAGATAATGTCACACAGATTCATCGTATTTCTTGGAATCAAATTGAAAAGCCTTCAGATATGTATCAAGGAGGTACATCACAAGTAATTGGTGTCATTAAACAGAATGAGCAAATGATTCTATTACTAGATTTCGAAAGAATTATGGTGGATATCAATCCTGCATCAGGAATTAGTGTGGAATCTGTTAAAAAGCTCGGCAAACGTGAGCGATCTGGTAAGCGAATTTTAATTGCGGAAGATTCACCGTTATTACGTAAATTACTATTCGATACAATGAGTGAAGCTGGTTATGACAATGTTGAATTCTTTGAAAATGGCCGCGATGCTTATGAATACTTAGAGGGAATTGTGAAGAGTGGTAGTGATATAGCAGAGCATATTCAATTGGTGGTAACGGATATTGAAATGCCACAAATGGATGGCCATCATTTGACACGAAAAATCAAAGAGCATCCCGATCTTCAAAAGCTTCCTGTTATCATTTTCTCAAGTCTAATTACAGATGACCTTCGTCATAAAGGTGATCAAGTAGGGGCTGAGGATCAAATAAGTAAGCCAGAAATTGCAGAGCTCATTTTACGTGTTGACCAACTTATTCTGTAATCACCATGGCTTACATGATACTTCTCAATTTTAATAATGGGTATCCTGCAAGTATAAATAAATGAAAGTAAAGTCGGATGCCTTAATTAAGAGGGACCGACTTTTTTTGTATATGTCCAAATATTATGAACAAAATAAATTGTAGACGCTTGAAGGATGTGATTATTTGAATGAATTAAAAACAGCGATTATTGATATCGGCTCCAATACTATTCGATTAGTATTATATCAATATGATAATGAAGAGGGACTTCGTGAGCTTGGAAATATCAAAACGGTAGCACGATTGCGTACATATATACAGCCCTCAGGGGAGATGTCTGATGAAGGTATTCAATTGTTATCAGAAACTTTATTAACATTTAAAGCAATGCTTGAGGATTTTGAAGTAACAGATGTAAAAGCTGCTGCGACTGCTGCCATCCGACAAGCCACTAATCGTGACAAAATTATTGAGGTAATGAAAGAACGAACAGGTATCCAAATAGAGCTTTTATCAGAAGAGGAAGAAGCCTATTTTGGCTACGTTGCTGTTGCTTATTCCATGGGTACGAAATCGGCTGTGACGATAGATATCGGTGGTGGTAGTACCGAAATTACGCTGTTTGAAAATAAAGAAATTCAGCAATCACATAGCTTTCCTTTTGGGACAGTTTCTTTAAAGCAACGTTTTGTAAAAGGTGACATTATCAATAGTAGTGAGAAAAAAGAGCTTCTTACCTTTGTAAAAGAGCAGTTCCAAACTCTCCCTTGGATAAAAAATATTGCTCTACCTATTATCGCAATTGGTGGTAGTGCGCGCAATATTGCTCAAATACATCAACAAAAGCATGATTATCCTATTGCCAGCGTTCATGGCTACGAAATGACAAAGGGAGATTTGGATGATTTAAGCTTATTTTTAGGGCAATTAAGCTTTCAGGAATTGAAACAATTGGACGGTCTTTCATCAGACCGTGCAGATATCATTGTTCCTGCATTAGAGGTATTTAGAGTGTTGATGGAGGTAGTTGGTAGTGAGTCCTTCCAACTGACAAAACGAGGTTTACGTGAGGGACTCATTTTTCAACGGATTTTGCAAACAGACACACAAGCCTTTGATAAATATAATGTATTTGAAGGAAATGCTAGAAGATTAGCACGTCAGTATGGTCGGAGTGAAATGGAAGTAGATTATTTAATGCATTTAGCAGATCAATTGTATCGTGAATGTTGTCATTTAGGCTACTTGCAATATAATCCAGAAGATTTGCATTTATTAGCAAAAGCGGCGAAGGTTTTTAATATAGGAGAGTATATCGAATTAAGCTCTTCAAGCCAACATACTTTTTATTTAATTGCAAATCAATCCATTGATGGTTTAAATCATTTAGAACGAGTAAAACTAGCACTTCTTGCCTCCTATAAAAATAAAGATTATTTCGAACGATTTGCTGCTCCATTTGCTACATGGATGAGTCGGGAGGAACATCGTAAAATACGAGATTTCGGAGCGTTATTAAAATTTGTCTATGCATTAAATGTTTCAAAGCGCAATATTGTACACGCTATTGAAATGCACACCGAAGAAGATCATGTTCAGCTTGATATTTATGTTAAAAAGAATGCTGCGGCTGAAAAATATCAAGCCAATCGACATAGAAAACATTTAGAACGTGCATTAAAAATCCCAATGAAAATCAATTTTATTGAAGAAGGGTGGAACAATGGATGACAACTGAAGTAACGAAAAACGAGCTATACGAGGAAGAGTTTTCCGAAAACTACAATCTATTGTTGGAGGAAATTGCAAAGCCTCAATATTATAATAATCGGGAATTAAGCTGGCTTGCCTTTAATGAGCGAGTATTAGAAGAAGCAGAGGATATTAATAATCCTCTGCTAGAGCGTTTAAAATTTTTGGCTATATTTAGTTCAAATTTAGATGAATTTTTTATGGTGCGTGTTGCAGGATTACAGGACCAGGTACGCGCTGGTTTTCATAAGCCCGAAAACAAATCTGGCTTAACGCCAAAGGAACAGTTGGCCAAAATCGCAGAACGCACACAAGCATTAGTTCGTCGACAAACCGAGGTATATCGACATTTAATCTATGATTTACTGCCACAACATAATGTACATATTGCGGACATGAAAGATTTAAATAGCACACAAAAATCATTTATCAATGAAATGTTTGCAGAAACTATCTTCCCTGTTTTAACACCTGTTGCAGTGGATGCATATCGTCCTTTCCCAACCTTACTTGGTAAAACCTTGAATTTACTAGTACTGTTAGAGCAGGATGAGTCAGATCTTGAAAGTCGTGAAAAAGTGGCAATTGTCCAGGTTCCATCTGTGTTAGATCGCTATATAAAAGTACCGTCAGAAGAAGGAAAGACAGTTGTCGTTTTATTGGAGGATGTGATAGTAGCGCATATAGAAAAGCTGTTTTATGGCTATAGCGTAAAATCAGCACAAGCCTTCCGTTTAACAAGAAATGCGGATTTAACGATCCATGAAGAAGGGGCTCGAGATCTTCTCGTGGAGATCGAAAAAGAGCTGAAAAAGCGAAAATGGGGAGTAGGAAGCCGTTTAGAAGTTCGAGTTGGAGAAATGAATGAGGAAGTGCTGAGATACTTACTAGATGAATTTGAAATAGAAGAATCCGATGTATTCCATATTGATGGTCCATTGGATTTAACGTTTATGTTCTCTTTTGTGAAAGGTATTTCTGTAGGTCGTGAGCATTTAGAATATGAAAGCTTTATCCCACAGCCACCTTTAGATTTACAGTCTGACGAAAATATTTTCGAAAAAGCACTTCAACAGGATATATTTTTCCATCATCCATATGAATCTTTTGCCCCTATTGTTGATTTTATTTCTGAGGCCGCTGTTAACCCGAATGTATTGGCTATAAAACAGACATTATATCGAGTAAGCGGGAATTCACCGATTATTCAAGCGTTAAAGCTTGCCGCTGAAAACGGTAAACAAGTCACGGTATTAGTTGAGCTAAAGGCTCGCTTCGACGAAGAAAATAATGTGCACTGGGCAAAACAATTAGAACAAGCAGGTTGTCTTGTGATTTATGGGATGAATAATTTAAAAACACACTCCAAAATCACGCTAGTCGTTAGTCGTCGTAACGGCAAAATTGAACGCTTTGTCCATTTGGGTACAGGAAATTATAATGATGCTACTGCAAAAATCTATACGGATATGGGCATAATAACGACAGATAAAGAGTTTGGCATTGATGCGACAAATTTCTTTAACTACTTAAGTGGCTATACAGAAAAGCCTACTTTTAATCATTTAGTCGTGGCACCATTTGATATACGAGATGAGTTTATTCGTTTAATGGATGAGGAAATTGCCTGTCATAAAAAATATGGAAATGGTTTTATTCGTGCAAAAATGAATTCATTGACAGACAAAGATTTAATGATGAAGCTTTATGAGGCATCAATTGCGGGTGTAAAGGTCGAACTTATTATTCGTGGCATATGCTGTATTAGACCAGGTATCCCAGGTATTAGTGAAAACATTACCGTAACAAGTATTGTTGGTCGCTTCCTTGAACACTCTCGTATTTATTGGTTCCATCATAATGGGGAAAATAAAGTCTATTTATCCTCTGCAGATATGATGACACGCAATATGATTAAACGTGTAGAAATTTTATTCCCTGTATATGCAAGTGAAGCAAAAACTCGTATTATTGACATAATGAATGCACAATTAATGGATACTGCCAAAGCACGTATTCAAGACTCTAATGGTAAGTATCATTATAAAGAGTTTGATCGTAGCGAAGATCCATTGAATAGCCAGGAAATTTTCTTGAAGGAAGCATTAAAGCCTACGCTAGACGAAGAATAGAGCAAACACGCTACTTAGTGAGGGATAGAATGAAAAAATGTAGAGAAAGTGTAGCGCCATTTGCAGATTATCAACAGCTCATGCAACTGAATCCATTTGATGCAATCGTTTTTTTGCAACAAGTTGATAAGACAGTGTTTGAGGTCGTTGAATTTAATGATAAGCTATCGTCAATGATTGAGCTGGAGGATATAACAGCCAAAAACGCTGAGAACTTTTTTACTAAGCAATGCTGGCTGCAATTGTCGGGATTTCTAATTGAAGACTTCAATAAACAGCATACTCTAAGATTAGGTACTGGTCTTCAAGAGAAAACATTTGCGCTTCATGTTCAGCACTTTTCTGAATCAATAGTTGCCATTATTCTTCGAGCGATAGCAGTTGAAGAAAAGCCCTATTTACAGTTCATTGAGCAACATGTAAGTCCAGTGTTAACGACAGATTTACAAGGTCGAATAATTCATCAAAATATTGCTGCTACTGCTACACTGTCGAGAGAGCAGCAAAGTCTAATTGGACTAGATATTTTTTCATTACTCGAAAGTAAATATCTCAATGAATTTAAATTATTATTTACCAAAACAATTGAAGGTTCAGCGTTTGGCATGCCTAAATGTTTATTGAAAGGTGATTTGCTAAGTAAAGAACCCTTTTATTTAAGAACGCATCCAACATATTATAATGATGAAGTTGTAGGTGTACACTTATTTGTTAAAGATGCCAATTCATTTATGAATGATCATGAAGCATTCTATTACCTAGCACTAATGGACGAATTAACAGGTATTTGGAATCGAAAAGCTTTTAAAGAGCATTGGCTCCAACATTTAAATGATAAAAAGCAAGAGCATAAGCAAGCCGCTCTTATTTTAGTTGACATTGACCGATTTAAAAAGTTTAATGAATCCCTTGGCGAGAGCAAGGGAGATGAGTTGATGCGTATGTTTAGCCATAGGTTACGGGAGCTTTGCTACTCAAAGTGTTCGTTATATCGATATAATAGTGATGAGTTTATTTTTGTACTAAAAGATGCAACCATCCAAAAAATTGAGCGGACTGCAAACTTGATCATGGACGTATTAAAACAGCCATTTATGATAGATGGACAGGAATATTTTATTAGCGTATCGATTGGGATTTCACTTAGTCCAGCAGATGGTAAAGATATCGAGACACTTGTAAGGAAAGCTGATAAAGCTTTATTTTCTGTTAAAGAACATGGTCGCTCACATTACCGCTACTACCGTGAAGATATGACGGCCATTTTTCCAAACGAAGCATTGATGGAAGCACATTTACGTCGAGCAATTGAATTTAATGAGCTAAGTCTTCATTTACAACCACAAATGGATTTGGCAAATAATAGCATCAATAGCTTTGAAGCTTTATTACGATGGAATAATCGTAAATTTGGTTTTGTATCACCAGCACAGTTTATTCCTATTGCGGAAGCTTCAGGTTTAATTATTGAAATCGGGGATTGGATTATTGACGAGGTATGTCGATACCAAAGAGAATGGCAATCGAAGGGATATCGTCCTGTACGGATTGCAGTCAATATATCACCAAAACAGTTTAGAAAAGAAAATTTTGCCCGGAAAATTAAAACAGCTTTAAAGAAATATGGTGTACCACCTGAATTATTAGAAGTAGAAATTACCGAAAGTTCCATGACAAATGTACATGAAACATTTTCGATTCTTACAGAACTGAAGCAATTAGGTGTTTATGTGTCTGTGGATGACTTTGGGACAGGCTATTCATCATTAAGTTATCTCAAGCGTTATCCGATTGATATTATAAAAATTGATCAGTCATTTATTGCAGATATAGCAAAGGATGACAAAAATGAAGCCATCATAAAAGCCATTATCTCGATGTCTCATAATTTAGGGTTAGAGGTCATTGCAGAGGGAATTGAAGAACCCACACAAGTCGATTTTCTCAAACGCCATCGTTGTCAAAAAGGGCAAGGCTATTTGTATAATAAACCATTACCAGTTGAAACGATTGTACAACAATATTTTGTTAGCTAGAAAACGGGTAGCACTTACATCATAAAATAGATGAAGTGCTACTTTTTAATTTGTCGTTTTTAAGACCTTTTAAAACAATTGCTGTAAATTGGGACATCTCGGAGGTTAGGTCAAAATCTTCACTATGTATTAACCAATCATAGACATTCGCACGCATACAGCGCTGAATAAGTGTTTGTATGGTAGTAGCAGATAGATCCTGTCTAAATTCCCCTTGTTGAATACCTTCCGCGATATAGGTATTCATTATCTGAAAAATCTTTCGTTGTGGATTGATTAAATAATGATCCTGTTCTACTTGGTTTGTCATAGCAGCCGTATATACTGTACGCAATAAATCCTTTCCTACAATTTTTGTTAAATAGTTCATTTGCTCTTGAAACACTAATAGTATTTTTTCACTAGCTGGTAATGTGGCATCAATATTTTTTTCAACTGTACTATAAAAATTATCAAGTTCCTTAAATTTTTCTAAAATAACATCGTATTTAGATGGGAAATGTGTATAAAAGGTACCCTTCGAAACATTGCATGCCTTCGTAATTTGTTCAACAGAAACATGTTCATAACCATGTTTGTTAAATAAGTCTAAAGAAGTTTTCAATAATTTTTCACGTGTTTCTAATGCCTTTTTCTGTCTGCTTGTGAGTGCTTCCATAGGTAGCTAATACCCCCTATATAAAATATTGTAAAATATCTTCTGTAAAAAATATTCTGAAAATATCAAATTTTTAATTGACGAGATGGATTTCGATTGATTATGATTTAAATGACCAAGGTCAATGACTGTGGTCAGTGAAATTATCTCGTTATTAATGTTACTTTAAAAAATGAAAGTTGGCTAGTATATCATCAAGTTTTCCTGGTGTATTTTCAAGGTATGAGGAGGTCACAATGAAGGAAAAATTAGGTTTTATTGGCTTAGGGAATATGGGTTTACCGATGTCTATTAACTTATTAAGAGCAGATTATGAGGTGTTTGGTTTCGATACGAATGCGAAAACAATGGAACAATTCGTCGCAGCAGGTGGTATCGGTCTTGAGACAGCAATAGATATTGCGAAACAATGTGATGTTATTATGACAAGTTTGCCTACCCCTCACGTTGTAGAATTGGTTTATCAGTCAGAACAAGGAATTTTACAACATGCAAAGAAAGGATGCCTGCTGATTGATTTCAGTACTGTTAATCCCGAATTGAATGATACGTTACATACAGAAGCTAAAGCTTTGGGATTACGTTATTTGGGCGCACCTGTCAGTGGGGGTGTAATTGGGGCTGTCAATGCGACATTAACCATTATGGTTGGTGGTGACACAGCTGATTATAAAAGTGCTACAGAAATATTCGGAATAGTGGGGAAAAACGTTTATCACCTGGGCACATCTCCAAGTGTAGGAACGCGAATTAAATTACTCAATAACTTAATGATTGGCTTTTACACAGAGGCAGTCGCTGAAACTATTTTACTTGGAGAAAAAATGGGTATTCAGGCAGACACGCTGTATGAGGTATTAAGTAATAGTTATGGGCAAAGCCGTATTTATGAACGCAATTATATGGAGTATATGAAAAATGATAATTATGAGCCAGGCTTTTCGACAAATCTATTAGTAAAAGATTTGAAATTAGCTAAGGAAATGGCAGATGAAGCAGGCGTATCTCTGCGAATCGGTGAAAAGCTGGTGGATCTTTACAGTGAGATTGCGCAGCAGGGCTATGGAGAAAATGATATGTCTGCAGCTTATTTAAGCTTAAAAGAAAAATGTAAACTAGAACAATTTTAAGAGGAGGATATGGATATGACAACAGCACAAGTGGTTAAAACATTAACACATTTTATTGGTGGCAAAATGGTTGAAGGGAAAAGTGGGCGATTTGGGTCGGTGTTTAATCCAACAACAGGTGAAGTCATTGCTAAGGTACCCCTTGCAACAGTAGAGGAAACACGAGATGCTATCGAGCAAGCTCAAGCAGCATTTCCAGCTTGGCGTGATACATCAGTAGCGAAGCGTGCAGAAATTGTACTAAAGTTCCGTAACCTTATCACTGACAATATGGAGGAGCTATTACAGATCATTTGTACTGAAAGCGGTAAAACGATTGAAGATGCCAAAGGTGAAATTACACGAGGACTTGAATCTGTTGATTTAGCCATTGGTGCGCCCCACTTAATGAAAGGAGAATACTCTGTAAATGTTGGAGGTCAAATAAATGCTTATTCTGCAAAATATCCATTAGGGGTTGTGGCGGCAATTTCTCCATTTAATTTCCCCATCATGGTGCCTCTAGCGCAAACGAGTATGGCCCTTGCTGTAGGAAACGCGGTGATTTTAAAAGCATCCGAACGTGTGCCGATGACTGCATTGTATGTTAGTGAGCTTTGGAAGAAGGCAGGGTTGCCTGATGGTATTTGGACAGTGGTCAATGGTGATAAAGATGCGGTCAATGAACTTTTAGAAAACCCAACTGTGCAAGCGATTTCATTTGTTGGATCAACACCAGTGGCAAAGTATATTTATGAAACTGGATCAAAATACGGAAAACGCGTTACGGCACTAGGCGGGGGTAAAAATAATATGGTTGTAATGCCAGATGCCGATCTTGAACAGGTAGCTAATGCCTTTATTGGAGCAGCATATGGGGCAGCCTCTCAACGCTGTATGGCGATATCTACTATTATGCCTGTAGGAAAGGATACTGCAGATCGTCTAGTGGAGATTCTGAAGGAAAAAATCTCTAATCTTAAGGTCGGCCCTTATACAAACCCTGATTCAGATTTCGGCCCTGTTATTTCTCAACAATCAAAAGAAGCAATACTTACTGCAATTGATCGAGGAGAAGCAGAAGGAGCTTCAGTAATCTGTGACGGACGGGAACTTGACATTGTTAAAGAGTCTAAAGGGTTTTATGTAGGACCTACATTATTAGATCATGTAAAGCCAGGCATGGAAGTTTATGAGCAAGAAATATTTGGTCCAGCTCGCAATGTAGTTCGTGTAGATTCATTAGAGGAAGCTATAACACTTATAAATAAGCATGAGCTAGGTAATGGCGTCACAATCTTTACGAATGATGGATTAGCAGCTCGCAAATTTACGACAGAAATTGATGTTGGCATGGTTGGTGTCAATGTACCAATTCCAATTCCCGTTGGCTATCATAACTTTGCTGGCTTTAAAGGCTCTCGTTTTGGTGAGGGGCATATGTTTGGACCAGATCAAGCACGTTTTTTTACAAAAACAAAGACAATTTCAGAGCGTTGGATGGCTGGTAACGCCTCCGCAGCATCCACATTTGCATTCCCAAGCAATAACGACTAATAAAACCTAGAGCTGTAGAGACATACAGCTCTTTTTCTAAAAAAGGGGATGGGTGAGGTGTAAATGTTAGAGTATATCGGTCTTTTTGGTAGTTTATTTAACAAAGAGGGGGTATAAATCTACTTATTTCAGCACCGTTAACTGCGCTGTTAGCAGCCTTAACAAATGGTCTCGCATTTTTTCCTCAAACAGCTAATGAAAATCAGGCCAACTTCCTAACTTTTAATTGTAGCCTTAACCAGTGGCTGTCTCGTGGCTTATTTAGTGAGCTACAAATATGCAAAGTCAGTTGGCGCAACATTAGCAGCAGGTGCAATAGGTGCGATTATTGCCATTGCCAATACGGCGGCTGTTGTCGGCTTTGAAGGCGTAGTAAAAGCAACGCCATCCTTTGTTGCAACTGACCAATATTCTTGGTAGTCCGTTGATTGGAGGAGCCTTAGCCATTGCGGTTATTGCTGGTTTAACAGGTTCAGCATCAGGGGGACAAACGATTCCAATGCCCTTACTTGCACCGCATTATATCGAGATGGGTATAGATACAGAGGCGTTACATCGAACAATCGCTATAGCATTTGGTTCCCTAGATTCATTGCCACACGGTGGATATGTTGTGACAACCATCAATTCAGTTTGTAATGAAAAGCAGAAGGATGCATATATGCCATTTGGAGCTTTGACGGTTATTATCCCCATCATAGGTACAATACTTGCGATCATATTAATCTTATTAGGGATGTAGGAGGGATGTAGTATGCAAGGAAAAACGGTTTTTATTACAGGGGCAGCTCGTGGTATTGGCCTTGCCATGGCACAAGCATTTGCTGAGCAAGGGGCTAATGTTGTGATTACGGATAAAAATGAACAGCTTTTAGAGGAAGCCGTCTCACAAAACCCCTCTTTAACTTCCTTTATATGTGATGTGACAGAAGAACAAGCCATACGAGAAGCCATTGATTTTACAATTAATAAATTCTCAACATTAGATATTTTAATCAATAATGCAGGATTTCAACATGTATCGCATATTGAGGATTTTAAGACAGAAATTTTCGAGGCAATGCAAAAAGTGATGGTTGTTGCTCCCTTTGTAGCGATGAAGTATGCGTTACCATATATGAAGAAAAATCAATTTGGTCGCATTATTAATATGGCATCCATCAATGGCGTTATTGGGTTTGCTGGTAAGGCTGGTTACAATGCAGCAAAGCATGGTGTGATTGGGCTCACTAAGGTAACCGCACTAGAGGTGGCGACAAATGGAATTACGGTAAATGCCATTTGTCCAGGGTATGTTGATACGGAATTAGTACGTAATCAGTTTATGGATTTAGCAAAGACACGGGGTATTCAAGTGGAAGAAGTACTTGAACAAGTGTTATATCCACTTGTCCCACAAAAACGTTTACTTGATGTCTCGGAAATTACTGGACTTGCATTATATTTAGCAAGTGATGTAGCAAAGGGGTTAACCGGTCAGGCCATTCTATTAGATGGTGGCTATACAGCTCAGTAGCTTAGGAGGGAAAATATGATTCAAACAAAAACCATCTTTACCGTTCATTCACCAGGAACGATTGTATATGGTCGTGATTCATTTGAAGAAGTAGGAGAGTATGCTAAAAAACTAGGCTCTAAGGCATTAATTATTAGTGATCCAATCATGGACAGTTTAGGCTTTGTCAAGCAATGCCATACACTGTTAAAGAACCAAGGGCTAGAAGTCGTTTCATATTTAGGGGTGACAACAGAGCCAGATGATACGTATGTAGCAGAGGGATTGCAGCTTTTGCAGAAGGAAAACTGTGATGTCATTATATCTGTTGGTGGTGGTAGCTGTATTGATACGGCAAAGGCGATTGCAGTAGTGGCTACAAACGGTGGCTACATAGGGGATTATATGAAAATGGCAAAGGTAGCAGCTTCTGCACCAATCCCACACATAGCGATACCAACGACAGCGGGTACAGGCTCTGAAGCAACAGATGCAACCGTTATTACCAACACGATAAGTGATGTAAAAATGATGATTAAGCAACCAGCTTTTATGCCAACTGTTGCGATTGTTGATCCTATTTTAACCATTACTTCACCTCCTGCCATTACCGCAGCAACAGGAATAGATGCATTGAGCCATGCCATTGAGAGCTATTTATCGCGCTTAGCTCATCCTTATTCGAATGTGCTCGCCTTATCTGCTATGGAATTAATTGTGAATAACATCATAAAGGTTTATGAACATGGAGATGATGTTGATGCTAGAGAAGCGATGTCATTGGGCTCGATGCAGGCAGGGCTGTCATTTTCAAATGCTTCTGTTGCCCTTGTACATGGAATGTCGCGTCCAATTGGTGCACTTTTCCATGTTCCTCATGGTATCTCCAACGCGATGCTTTTACCAGCTGTACTAGACTATTCAAAAGATACTTGTATAGATCGATTGGCAGATTTAGGACAATTTTTTAATAAAACAAAAGAAAGTCTATCACAAGAGGAGCTTGCTCAGCTTGCTATTACTTCCATTAAAAATATGTGTAAGCATATGAAAATTGGCAATTTAAAACAATGGGGAATAGAGGAGCATGCTTATTATCAGGCCATTCCTAAAATGGCTGAGGATGCGCTTGCAAGTGGAAGCCCAGGCAACAATCCGAAGATACCAACCTTACAAGAGTTAATGGAGTTATATAAAATTGCCTATACGTATGAGTTTTAATTATATTGAAGAGCTATTCAGACTAATGAATGGCTCTTTTATATTTTTTTATAAAATAAACTCACATTCTATAGAATTAATATGACATATTCGAGAATATATAGTAAAATTTTAGTGAATCATCATTCATTTTTAACAAAGGGGGAAATGGAATGTTGCAAGGGAAAACGATTATTATTACGGGTGGATCAAGTGGCATGGGCCTGTATATGGCAAAGCAATTCGTGACTGAGGGAGCTAATGTTGTTATAACAGGTCGTAACGAAGAACGATTAGCAGAGGCAAAAAAATTTATAGCGGAGGCTGGTCCCTCTATTGAGACATTCCAAATGGATGTACGTGTACCTGAGCATGCTGAGGCTATGCTCGCATTTGCTATTGAAAAATTTGGTCAAGTGGATGGGCTTGTGAATAATGCAGCAGGTAACTTTATTGTACGTGCAGAGGATTTATCACCGAATGGCTGGAAGGCTGTCGTGGATATTGTATTAAATGGTACATTCTATTGTTCTTCAGTAGTAGGCAAGTATTGGATTGAACATAAGATCAAAGGGTCTATATTAAATATGGTAGCGACGTATGCTTGGAATGCAGGAGCAGGTGTGATCCATTCTGCTGCAGCAAAAGCAGGGGTACTTTCATTGACGAGAACGCTAGCTGTTGAGTGGGGGAAACAGTATGGAATTCGCGTTAATGCTATTGCACCAGGTCCAATCGAGCGTACTGGTGGAGCCGATAAGCTTTGGGAATCAGAAGCAGCGGCAGCTCGTACACTAGATTCTGTTCCACTAGGCCGTATAGGAACACCAGAAGAAATTGCTGATTTAGCTACGTTTATGATGTCTAACAAAGCAAGTTATATGAATGGAGAATGTGTAACTTTGGATGGTGGGCAGTGGCTCAATCAATATCCATTCTAAAAATGTTTGCATAACGAATAGCTGAGTTGACGCATACTAAGGGTAAAGAAAGGAGTTTTGCCGATGGGTATGTGGTTAATACCAGCAATTATTGCCATTGTAATCATTTCTGCTATTTCGTTTGTCTATACGCTAAAAATAGCCAAAATGACTTCTGAACGGAAATCTGAAAATGATACTCCGATTTCTGAAACAGTTGAAGAGTATGCAACGATGTTGAACCCAATTGTTTGGGTCTATGCAATTTTTTTGCTTTTTTTAGGAATCATGATTTTTTATTACTGGAGTAAGACTGGCTATTAGATAGGAACCATCTTCATTCAGTCACGAAAAACTGGACTGAATGAAGATATACTAAGTTTTTGCTGTAAGGGTTAAAATAATTCATTGTTCATGAAAAACTCTTCTTGGCCTTGTCGTGGTCATACATAGAAAAGTTGTGATATGATGAAAGGGAAGGACTGTTCTACACAGTGAGGACAGAAAAGGAGAAGAAGTTCATGATTTCAACTAACAGCAAAGACTTATTAGCAATGCCAATTAGTGATTTTATCATTTCCTCTGAAAAAGTTGCGCATGTACAAAGTGGAAATAGTGCAGAACATGCACTCCTTGTACTAACACGTACAGGGTACTCGTCCATACCTGTATTAGATTTGAAATATCGACTTCAAGGTTTACTTAGCATGAAAATGATTACCGAATCGATTCTTGGACTTGAGCATATTGAATATGAAAAGCTACCTGATATTAAGGTTGACTCTATTATGGAAAAAGAGATCGCTGTATTAAAGCTGACGGATACTTTCCAGCGTGCTTTGGATTTAGTCATTAACCACGCCTTTTTATGTGTAGTGGACGAAGATGGTACATTCGCAGGGATATTAACAAGACGTGTTATTTTAAAGCAATTGAAAAAATATATTTATCAAAAAGAGTAGTAGCTTAAGAGGGAACTCAGATGAAAATCATGAGGCCCTCTTTGCTTGTATTGGAGGTTTTACAGATTGATGGCAACAGAGGCAGAAATTTTAAAGATCTTAGCTGAAGAACGCAATATGCGAAAAGCAGCAGAACGTCTATTTTTATCCCAACCAGCCCTTTCACAACGATTGCAAACAATTGAGAAAGACTGGGGTGCACAATTATTTATTCGCTCACAGAAAGGTCTAACTGCAACACCTGCTGGCGAACAGGTGATAGCCTATGCAAAGGAAATGCTGACTAAAAAGGAAGAAATTTTTGAAACCATTCAATCCTTAACGACAAAGGTAAACGGGACATTGAAAATTGCTTGTGCATCCATTGTTGGTCAGAACTGGCTACCAAAAATCCTGAAGGAGTTTGTGTCAAAATATCCAGAAGCTAAAATATCACTGATGACAGGCTGGAGTTCTGAAATTGTGAAAGCTCTTTACGAGGGCGAGGCCCATGTAGGCATTGTACGAGGCCAAGTTGACTGGAAAGGAGAAAAGATCCACCTTTTCAGAGATACTCTTTATTTAGTGGACAAAGAGGTTAAAACAATTGAAGATGTGTTAAAGACAGACCGTCCATTTATTCAATATAAGAGTGATTCCAACTATTATCAAGAAATTCAGCAATGGTGGCAGCAGCATTTTGCCTCGAATCCAAGAAAACAAATTTTAGTGGATCAAATTGAAATTTGTAAACAAATGGCATTAAATGGTATCGGTTATGCGATCTTACCTTCTATTACGTTAAATGACCACGATGCCATTCACAAAATCCCTCTGACAAATAACGAAAAGGAATTTGGGCTTACACGCGATACTTGGCTAATTGGTTATGAATCTTCCTTTGAATTAAGGCAGGTAGAGGCGTTTGTTGAAGTGGTGCAGGATCATGCGCGGTGTTTGTTTGACTATACTAAATAGAAAATCAGGCAGCTCCAAGTTGTTTTGGAGTTGCCTTTTGACATTGTAGAAATCTTAAGAGTTTATGAATATTCATGAAGATATCATAAGAAATGGAACAAAATGCAATCTAAATCGTATAATTATGTAACCATCTATTTACATAAAAAGGGGTTGAGCTTTTGAAAAAGACAAAATGGACGGCACTGACCTTACTAGTCATGCTTGTAATGAGCTTTATCTTGCCTGCAACAGAGGCGAGTGCGGCTGCTACGCTAGAGGTGAAAGCAACAGCAGGTGTTTCTGGTAAAGCGAAATATCAATCAGTAGTACCACTACAAGTTACAGTGAAAAATAATGGAGCTGACTTCTCAGGAGATATGGCGATTAATTCATCAAATTCTTATGAGGCAGCTTCAGCACTCGTCGTGCCAATTGATATAGCAGCAGGAGAGGAAAAGACATTTACTTTCTATCTTGATGGTTTAGCTGACTATAGTTATTCGGACACAGATTTATTTGCCTTTTATGAGGGGAACATTGAAAAAGGAAAAAAGATTGCCTATAAGGGAACAAAACGTCTGCAATCAAACTTTTTAGATCCCTCATCAACATTCATTTATACACTAACAGATAAAAGTGATCGACTTTCAGCACTATTACGTTTATCAACATTTGTAGCTCAAAGCAATGTGGAAGTATTTAATATCAATCAATTAAAAGATTATACACTTCCAGAAGATTCGCAGGGACTTGCAATGGCCAATGTCATTGTTGTAGATGAAGTGGCTATTGCTGATTTAACACAGAAGCAACAAGAAGCATTATTAAAATGGGTGCAAGATGGAGGTACCTTACTTCTAGGTGCTGCTGACCAAATTAATGCTACAGCAGGCATTTTTAAAGAGTATTTACCTTTGTCATTATCACAAGAAATGACTGCGATTTCTGCAGAAGCTTTAACTAAAATGTCAGGAGGCGGCATTTTTACACAGCCGATTTCAGTTTACTCAGCTACTAGCAGTGAAGGAAGTTTACCTGTATTAACAGAAAATAATACAGTGTTAGCAGCAAAGAAAAAAGTGGGTAGCGGGGAAGTGATTCAAACTACCTTCTCTTTAGGTGATCAACCACTTGCTTCTATGGACGGCTACGGAGCACTTTTAGCCAAAGTGATAAATATTCAAAGTATTTCACAGCAAGGAATAATGAGACAGGGACAATCTCCTCTCGATCAAATATCTTATGAACTTCGTAACATAAACGAATTATTTCCATCCTTCGAAGTATCAGTGAGCTATATGCTAATTGTCATTATTCTTTATATTTTAATTATCGGGCCAATCCTTTATTTTATCTTGAAAAAAGCGGACAAGCGCGAGCATGCATGGTGGATTATACCATCTATCTCTGTTGTTCTTTCCATTGTTCTCTTTATTGTCGGAGCGAAGGATCGTATTGTTCAGCCACAAGTTCAACAATCGGCATTCTATAAAGTAAATGAAGACAAGAGTGTAAATGGCTACTATGTAGAGTCCATTCTAACGAATCGCAGTGGGGACTTTGTGGTCAATGCTGACCAAAATACAACGGCCGTTGCATTAAGAAATTATAATAACTTTACAGGCACGATGGGACCATTACATGAATCTTCTTATATAAAAGAAAATGCTAGCGGTTCAACACTAACATTACGTGATTTAAGCTACTGGTCTGTGCAATCCTTTGGTGGAAAAACATCAGCGCAAAATATTGGGAAGATGGATATTGATATTACACTGAAAAATGAAAAACTAACAGGAACGGTTAAAAATAATTTCCCATTTGCATTAAAAGATGTCACATTAATCTCCGGTGTGAAAGAAGTGAAACTGGGTGATATTGAAGCAAACGGAACATTACAGGTAAATAAAGAACTGAAAACAACGGTTCTTCAAAAACCATCTATCTTCAATAATTATAATTATAGTTACCCATCGAAAAAGGATGAGGTAGACCCAATGCGTATTGAAAGAATGAAAACATTAGCATTGCCGCTTGTCGAAAAGGATAACCAGCCAATACTTACAGCTTGGACAGATCAAGCTGTGGTAGGTGTTGAACTAGAAACAAGTGCTAATATGTCACCAATTACGATGCTTGTTCAACCATTTAAAGGAAAAGTTGAGCTAACAGGTCCATTTACAATGAAGCGTAATAACTTCTCGTATTCAGTAGAGCCGCTATCAGCAAATGGGTATTATGAAAAGATCGAGGAAGAATTGAATAAATGGTACCTATCTGAAGGGTTGTACGAAGTAACGATGGCCATGCCGGATCAATTTATGGATGCCGTTGAATCACTTAATGAGCTGACAATTTCTAATAAGGATGTCTCACGTATGCAGCTATCCATTTGGAATAATGAAACGAATATATATGAGCCTTTAGTCGATACAAAGCAAGTGTTTACAGACAAAGTTTCAACATACTTTAATCAAGATGGAGAGCTTCGAATTGAAATCAAATATGGTCCTGATCCATCAGGAGAACAAACAAAGTTACCAGACATAGAGCTGAAAGGAGTGGCAAAATAATGATTGAAATTCGTGATTTAACGAAACGATATGGCTCCTTTACAGCATTAGATCATTTAAACTTATCTTTGGAAGAAGGCGTTGTATTTGGATTTGTTGGCGCCAATGGAGCAGGTAAATCAACAACATTCTCTATTTTAGCTACACTATTGTCACCGACTTCTGGGGATGCTCTGATAAATGGCAAAAGTGTTGTGAAGGAACCAAAGGAAGTTCGAAAGCAAATTGGTTATATGCCCGATTTCTTTGGTGTATACGATCAGCTAAAAGTAGATGAATATTTAGATTTTTATGGAGCGAGCTACGGTATCCAGTTAGCAGAGCGTCAAGTGTTAATTCCACAACTATTAGAACTCGTAAATTTAACAAATAAACGCTATGAATATGTTGATTTATTATCACGTGGGATGAAGCAACGCTTATGTTTAGCTCGTGCACTTATCCATGATCCAAAGGTACTGATTTTAGATGAGCCTGCATCAGGACTAGATCCACGTGCTCGTGTGGAAATGCGAGATATTTTACGAAATTTAAAGTCCATGGGGAAAACAATTTTAATATCGTCACACATTTTGCCAGAGTTGGCTGAAATGTGTGATGAAATCGGTGTTATAGATAATGGTAAATTAATTGCACATGGCAATGTAGCTGCCATCCAAGCACAACTACAAGGGGAAAAGCGTATTGTGCTTAAAATAACAGATCGTTTAGACGAGGTACGAGCATTTTTAGAGGAAGATCCGCATATATCATCAATTGATGTCATCGACAATCGTTTAGAAATAGCCTTTAACTATCGAGGAACAGACGCAGAGCAGGTGGCATTGCTGAAAAAGGCGATGCTTGCAGATTTACCGATCTATGCTTTAAGTGAAGAAGAGAAAGATTTAGAGGATGTCTTTATGGCGATTACGAAGGGAGCGGACAATCAATGATGGAACGCTTTTATAATCCAGTATTTGTTAAAGAATTGAAGTTACGCTTCCGTTCTTTTAAAAGCTTTTCAGGTTTAATGTTTTATTTAGCTGTACTTTGTATTTTCATTGCAGGTTTTTTATTGCTTACAACTGAATTTACTGGCAGAGGCTTCTTTAGACCTGAGACAAGCTTTATGATGTTTGCTGTGCTTACCATTTTACAAATGGCATTAGTTCTTTTCATTACTCCAAGTTTAACTGCAGGTGCCATCAGTAGTGAGCGTGAAAAGCAAACATTAAATATTTTATTAACAACGACACAAAGTTCTACACAAATTGTTATTGGAAAATTACTTTCTTCCGTAGCATTTCTAGTATTGATGCTTGTAGCAGGCTTACCACTATATAGCCTAGTGTTTCTGTTTGGTGGTGTGTCGCCTTCACAGCTTATTTCTATATTTTTATTTTATTTAGTTACTGTAGTAGCGATAGGTAGTATAGGCGTGATGTTTTCTACCATTACCAAGAGAACCATTGTTGCCATGATTGCCACATACGGCTCCATTATTTTCTTAGGAGGTATTACTGCATTCTTCTTCTTTTTAACAATGGCCTTTCATCAAATGGGCAACGCCATTGGAACAGGTGCCTCCTTTATGACCTATTTCTGGGCGTCAATTAATCCAGGCGCCTTGATGCTGACACTTATTTCTCCTGAGATGGGGGATGCGTTAGCAGAGCTTTCTGGTGTAGAACAACCTGTATGGATAACTTATTTAATTGCTTATGTATTCATCATTGTACTTTGTTTAACGATTGCGATTAAAAAATTGCGTGCCAACATGAAAAGTAACCGATGAGGAGGAATTTGTATGGAGCGTCGTAAGCAATTACGAAAATATATTCAGCGTGCAAAATCGAGATTAACTCTTGAAAGAAGCATTCCCATTGCACAATATGGTTTGTTTTTGGCATTGCTTTCGAGTGCTTCTCTCGTACTTATTTCCCGACTATTTGTCTGGCCATATTATCGCCAAATAGCATTAGGAGCCTTTATTACCGTTATTATTGCAACCATTGCTTATATGTGGTGGAAAAGGGTCAAAGAGCGAGAGGCATTGCATAAACTGGATCATTATTTCTCACATAATGAATTAGTGACAGCTTTATCATTTAAAGAAGATCAGGATCCTCTTGTTCAATCATTATTATCGAAAGCAATGCAAAATGCTGAAAAAGCATTCGCAGACTTTAAGGCTCGAAAGAAAAATCTATTTCGTCCAAAGGCGTTTATCGGATTGTTTATTACAACAGTTGTACTAGCCATTCTTTACATGTTCCCAGCAGCTACGCAAATTGAAGCAATAGAGGTTGAAAAGGAGCAGGCAGTTATCCAAGATATAAAGAAGGAAGTTGCTGAATTAGAGAAAAAGGCGGAAACAAAAGAAGTAAAAGAGCAATTGCAAGAACTTCAAAATACTTTAAAAGAAGCTGAAACAACAGAAGAAGCTTTACGAGAAGTTGTCAAAAAACAAAAGGAGCTAGCATTAAAGGAGCAGCAATTAAAGGATAAACAAACGGCTAGTCAAGATGGCACAACAGAAGGCCAAGGATTATCGAAGGAAGAGGTTGAGCAGCTAAAAGAGCTTGCCCAAATGCAGCAAGGGCTTACAGAAAATGCAAATACCACACAAACTGCTATGAGTAAACTTGGTAAACCAGCAAGTAACTCCTTACAAAATGCAATTGCGAGTGCCAATAATGCAAGCAGTCACAATCAGAACAGTCAACAGTCATCTGGTAATTCCCAACCAAGTAATCAACAAGGCCAATCTAGTCAAAATAATGCTCAAAGTGGTTCTCAACAGCAAAATGGTAATAGCCAGAGCAAAGGTCAAGGACAAGGACAAGGCCAAGGCCAAGGACAGGGCCAAGGCCAAGGCCAAGGACAGGGACAGGGACAAGGCCAAGGACAGGGACAAGGCCAAGGTGGTCAAGGAGCAGGAAGTGGCCAAGGCGGTCGGAATTTGTTAACGACACCAAATCGAATTGGTGGGTCAACTGAGACATCCGTAGATGGTGGCGCATTAGGAGATGGTTCCCATGTATCTGAGCAACAAGGAAATGGTCCGATCACAAAAGGTTCTATTCGACCTTATGAAGAAGTAATTGGATCATACAAAGACAGCTATTTAGAGAGTTCAGAGCGTTTACAATTACCGAAGGATTTACAAAATGTCGTGCAATCTTATTTCACGTCAATTGAGTCGCAGTAGGAGGAAAAGAAATGGCCTTTACAGAGCAACAATATGTAGATATGAGTACGAAATTACAACAAGTTAAAGAAGAAATTCATCGCTTCATTGTTGGACAGGAAGAAGCAATTGATTACACCCTATATGCAGTATTAGCGGATGGTCATGCATTGTTAGAAGGTTTACCTGGTTTAGGAAAAACGATGTTGATTCGTACGATTTCAGAGGTACTGGATCTGTCGTTTTCACGTATTCAATTTACACCAGATCTTATGCCAGCAGATATAACGGGAACAAGCATGATTGAACGTACACCCGATGGGAAGCAGCAATTTACGTTTCAACCTGGGCCAATCTTTAGCCAAATGGTATTGGCTGATGAGATAAATCGCGCCACACCAAAAACCCAAAGTGCCTTGTTGGAAGCAATGGGGGAAAAAACGGTAACAATATTGGGGGATACAAAAAAAATGGCGAAACCATTTTTCGTGTTGGCCACTCAAAACCCTATTGAAATGGAAGGAACATACCCATTACCAGAAGCACAGATGGACCGTTTCCTTTGTAAAATTCTTGTACCCTATCCTGAAAAAAGCGAACTTATGGAAATTATGAAGCGAACGACAGGAGCCCAGGAAATTGGTTTACAGAAGCAAATGGATACGGATGCTCTTATTGAAGCTCAGCAAATGGTAAAAGAAGTGATGGTTGCTGATGAAATGCTGGAGTATGCAACGGATCTAGTGGTGGCTACGCATCCTGAAAGAATAGATGCGCTTGATGAGGTTAAACAATATGCAATGTATGGAAGTGGTCCACGTGGTTTGCAGAGCTTAATCAAATTGGCAAAGGCAAGAGCTTTAATGAATGGTCGTTTTCATGTTTCTGTAGCGGATATTAAATCTGTTGCTAAGCCTGTTTTACGTCATCGAATGCTGTTGAATTATGAAGGGGAGGCTTCAGGAAAAACGGCAGACGATGTGATTGATGTAATTTTAGAAAAGGTTCAGCAAGGTATTAGCAAGTGACAGCTAAATACTTATTGCCCGAAGACTGGTTAGCGAAAATCAGTCGCTTTCAAATAGCGACGGCCTCCAAACTACGCGGGCAACATAAGGGCTCGCACCGTTCTCAACGCTTCGGGGCATCCCTCGATTTCTCAGATTTTCGAGAATACCATTTAGGAGATGATGTACGCCAAGTGGATTGGAACGTCTTTGCTCGTACAGATAAATACTTTATTAAAAGGTTTTTAGATGAGCAAGAGATGCGTGTACATATTTTACTAGATGCGACCAAATCAATGGGAGAACATGCTAAGTGGCTATTTGCTCGTCAAATTGTGGCCTCCCTCGGTCTAATGGTATTAGGTCGAGATGATCGTCTTTCCTTTTCTATTGTTCAAGATGAAATGAAGCCACCATTTCGACGGAAGGGTACCATGTATCGCCGAGCTTTTTTACAGCTAGTAACTGATATAGAGGAAGCTAATTACTCTCATCGTTTTGCCAAGGATGCACTTAAAGCTTTGCCTAAAGATAGTACCGTATTATTCATTGTTACAGATGGATTAGAGCCAATTGAAGAATGGGAACAGCTATTAAAAAGGCTACCACGCTACGCTGGAGATGTTCGCATTTTGCAAATTGTAACACAAGAAGAACTGTCACCAAATTATTCGGGTGATGTACGTCTCCTTGATCGTGAAACAGGTAATGATGTGAATGTGACGATGTCCTCTAGAGTACTGGAGTCCTACCATGCAAGACGTATACTACATGAAGAAGAATTTGAAGCCATTTGCCGTCGCTTTGGTGTTCGACAATTACAATTGAAAGTGGAAGATGGATTGCAATATGCGATTTTCCAGCAATTATTAAAAGCACATTGGATTAGGTGAGGTGAGCCGTATTGGGCTTTAGTCAAATTATATTTAGCTGGACGGCCATCATCCCGGTCATTGTCCTACTTTATTATTTTTTTCGAAAAAAATATACAGATCAAACTGTTTCTTCGACACTTTTTTGGTCGGAGATTATGCAGGAAACGCGTGTATCGCCTTATTTAAAGCATTTACAAAAAAATGCCCTACTATATTTACAGCTTCTTGCTTTACTGCTACTTGTTTTGGCATTGATGAATCCTTATATAAAAAAATCAACCATTGTGGGTGCACAAACTATATTTATTGTAGATACTTCAGCCACAATGCTGGCAGGCAAAGAGCAATCAACCTTTGACGCTCATAAACAGGAAATGCTGAACTTGATGGATGAATTGAATGGTCGACCTGTCACATTAATTACAACTGGCGCAGCCCCAAAAGCTGTTTTACAGCAAGAAACAAACACAAATGAAATAAAAAAAGCTATTCAAGATTTACAAGTAACCTATGAAACTGCTGAAATGAATAAGGCACTGGATGTAGCACAGGCATTTGTGGGCGATACACCAACTTCTATCTATGTTTTTACAGATACACTTGATAAAAAGCAATTACCGATGGACAAGGATTCTGTTAAATGGCTAGTAAGAGGCGCTACTAAAGACTTAACAAATATTGCAATTACACGCTTTGCTGCTACGACAGATGGACAAGTTACGCTGGCGCTTATCCAACTTCATAATGATACAAATACCGAGCAAAAGATAACACTCGCATTGAAAAATGCAAAGGGTGAGGAGCTGGTAGCAGAAAGTGTCGTTGTGCCTCCAAATGAAGCCATTACGAAAACATTCAAAGATTTGCCTATTGCAAAATCGATGACAGCTACTATCGATGCAAAAGATGATTATGCTGTAGATAATCAACAAACTGTTTTACTACAAACGACTTCTTCAAAAATTGTTGTGGATCAAAGCATGCATCAACTGATACAAAAAGGTTTTCAAACGGTTAGTAGTGGTGTGAAAATCGTTCCTTCATCGCAAGTAGCTGACAATCAAGATGCTACAGTAATCACAAATCAAACAGCCTTATTAGAAAAGATGGATAAACCGCTTGTATTATTTGGTCGTGATGATGCAGAGAAAATAAAAGCAAGTGGGACGGTAAGCACTAGGAGTGATGCATTGTTTGCTTTTAGTGAACTAAAGGATGTTTATGTTAGTGCTATTTATCCTGGCTTTGCGGACTATGAAACGATTGCTTCTGTTGGAGAAGAGCCGTTCATACAACGCTCCCCTAAAGGAGATATTGTTATTTTAGCGGATATTGCCGATACTGACTGGCCCTTACATCCATCATTTCCACTATTTCTATGGAGTACTGAGCAGCAGCTAACAGAATCAGTTGGTTCACTTGGGATTTTTTCACCCAATGAACAGCGTGCAGTAGCTTTAGCGCAAGGAGACTGGAATGTTTATTCGCAAGAGGACGAGTTTCTTTCGTCTGTTACAAAGGGGATGTTAACTGCGCCAAAAGAGCCGGGCATTTATATGGTACGTTCAAATAATGAGGAAAAACAATTGATTGTCCAATTGCAAGCCCAAGAACGTGTTATTGAACAAGGAACAAGCTTTACATTAGGTGATATCTCAGACAACGGGAAGGAAGAAGTATCGATGACCTCTTTCGTACCTTGGCTAATTGTCATTATTTTACTATTGCTTGTTTCAGAGTGGGAGGTGCAACGACGTCGTGGATTTACGAATTGATATGCCGTTAGTATTGTTGTTACTCCTTCCATTATTCTTGTATTTTGGATGGACATACTTTCATGAGCGGCAGCGACTCAAAAGAAGTCATATTGTTGTACTTACTATTCGCATAGTGGCAGCAGGCTGTTTAGTTTTTGCACTTGCAGGACCGTATCTATTATTACCAATAAAAGAAGAACAAATTGTTTATTTAGTAGACCGTTCTGCATCTATGAATGGTACGGAAGATGAGATGGTTCAGTTTATTCAGGAAAGCCTACAATCAAAAAAAGAACCACAGCTTGCGGGCATTTATTCATTTTCCTCCACTTTACAAACAGAGGCCATTTTGTCTAAAACCTTAAAGGAAGTACCAAAACTAACTGAAATCAAAGCTACCGATCAAACGAATATAGAACAAAGTCTACAGCTTGCCACAGGTATTATAGATCCTAAAAAGGCAACTCGTCTTGTGCTATTAACAGATGGTAATGAGACAAAGGGAGATGCTTTAGAATTTGCTTCGAAGTTGAAAGGCTCCAATATTAGTGTGGATGTTAAGACTTTTAGTCAGCCAGTTGTCAACGATGTGTCATTAAAAAGCTTTGTATCCCCTCAGGTTGCTTATGTTGGAGAGCAGCAACAATTAGTGACAGACATACATGCAACATCAGCGGCCCAAGGTGAGCTGTTATTATATGAAAATGATGAGCTTATTCATCGAGAGGCCATTGAGCTGACTGAAGGCACGAATGTGTTTACCTATAAACATGCAGCAACAGCTGAAGGGCTTGTAAAATATGAAGCCGTTGTTCAAGTTGGTCAGGATGCTATTTTTGAAAACAATAAGCTAACGAGTGTCACAATGGTTCAAAGTGAACCACATTTATTAATCGTGAATGGTTATGAAACAGCTTCACCAATCGGAGCAGCACTTGGTAGTCAATCGATTGCCTATGATGTTGTAGCGCCCGACAGTCTACCAAATGAACTATCCAGCTATTTGCAATATAATGCTATTATTTTCGACAATGTGCCAGGTCATTTAGTGGGTGAAGCAAAAATGAGTGTTATAGAGCAAGCAGTCAAAAACTTTGGTGTTGGTTTTACAATGGTGGGTGGAGAAAATAGTTTTGGTCTAGGCGGCTATTTTAAAACACCGATTGAAACCTTATTGCCAGTGGAAATGGAAATTAAGGGCAAAGAGCAATTACCTTCCTTAGGATTAGTGATTGTACTTGACCGTTCTGGCAGTATGCAAGGCTCGAAGCTTGAGCTTGCTAAGGAAGCAGCGGCACGTTCTGTTGAGATGTTGCGAGACGAGGATACATTAGGATTCATCGCCTTTGATGATCGTCCTTGGGAGATTATAGAGACAGGGCCTCTTAGCAGTAAAGAAGAGGCTGTGGATACTATTTTATCAGTAACACCTGGTGGTGGAACAGAAATCTATAGTTCACTAGCTAAAGCCTACGAGAACCTTGCTGATTTAAAGCTCCAACGTAAGCATATTATTCTCTTAACAGATGGGCAATCACAGGCAGGGAACTATGAGGATTTAATTGCTGAAGGAAAAGAAGAGGGTATAACCTTATCGACAGTAGCGATTGGACAAGATGCCGATGCGAACTTATTAGAAGCGCTTAGTGACATGGGCAGTGGACGTTTCTATGATGTGATAGATGAGCAAACCATTCCTTCTATTTTATCTCGTGAAACAGCTATGATTTCCCGAACGTATATTGAGGACAATCCATTCTATCCGGCAATTTATAATGCACCAGGATGGAATTCACTGTTTGCTAATGGTGTCCCACAAATGAATGCATACATTGGGACAACGGCAAAACAGGGGGCTACTGTTGTGGCAGAAAGCGAGAAGGAAGATCCTGTGTTAGCCCAGTGGCAATATGGTCTTGGTAAAACATTTGCCTTTACATCTGATTCAACGGGTAAATGGACAGGAGATTGGGCAAGATGGCAGAATTGGGGAGCATTTTGGCAAACACTTATTTCTCAAATGCTACCAAGCTACAATGATGTAGCCTATGATGTAAGATTGGAAGCAGATGGTTCCTTTATGATTACAGACCCTACAAATGAAGCCGCATTTTTAGATATTGTAGCGGTAAATGAAGCAGGGGAGGAGCTAGAAACACAACTTGAAACCATTTCCGCATCTCAAGTTCGAGCTGTAGTACAAGCTGAACCTGGATTAATTTTCTTCCGTGTAGCAGATGAAAAGCAGGCCATTTACCAGGCAGGTCTAAGTGTTCCTTATAGTGCCGAATACGAACTACTCCCTGTAAATAATCAACTGATAGAAGAGTTGACTCAACAAACAGGAGGCACTGTTTTAAAGGAACCACAAGATGTCTTCCGTGACTTTACGACAAAAGGAGCAGATCGGCAAAATATTGCCACATGGCTGCTCTTAGCGAGTATGCTCCTATTCTTTATTGATATTACCATAAGACGTTTTGGTTGGAATTTCCTAACGAACGCGAAGAAGAAAGAGCCGCTGGTTGAGGAAAAACCTGTACAGGCAGAGAATACAAATGTAGCACAGTTATTAAAAGGCATGAAAAAGAGATCTTAAAATGGAGGAGGCAGTGCAAACTTTAATAGGTTTGCACTGCTTTTTTTGTATTGTTTGAATAGAGAGTTGCTCCCTTTGTAGAGAGCGGCAAGGTGATCTAAAAAGTGGGCTCTTTGCTCATAAGGAGAAGAAAGGCGCTCTAAGAAGAGCCATTGCCGCTCATAAAGGAAGAAAGACGTCCAAGTTTGGGCACAGCCTTCTCATAAAATGAAGAGAGACGCTTTAATTTGGACTACCCCTATTTCAAAGAATGCTCCTATTCTCCCCTCTCAATAAAGAGAAGAATTAAACCTCTTTACTAGCTCCGTTTTACACAAGCTGCTAGCAACCATAACACCTAAAATGGCGCCGATTATACTTGATGTTAAAAAGGCTGGTAGGAAGAAGAGAGCTGCTACAGATGTGCCCATGAATAATTTTGCATAAGGGACGGCAATAAGTGAAGCAAGAATGCCAGTGCCTACAACTTCTCCGATACATGCTAACCACATTTTACTGCTATATTTATAGGCAAGGGCAGCACAGAACGCGCCAATGACACTTCCAGGGATAGCTAATAGAGAGCCTGTCCCGGTAAGGATTCGAATGATAGCCGTGACAAAGGCAACAATAACTGTTGGTACGGGTCCAAGTATAATGGCTCCTATCACATTAATAGCATGCTGAACGGGGTATGCACGTGCGATTCCTGTTGGGATGGATATGAAAGTAGACCCTGCAACAGCAATGGCTACTAATAAAGCCATAACTGTTAATTTACGAATTGACATAAGGTTCACTCCTTTTGATAAAGTTCGTGAGGAAAAATAAAAAGGCCGCCTCCTTGAAACACAATAGGAAGCGGCCTTGCCTGTATATAGTGACAATAGCAAGTAGCGCCACTTCCCTCCGCTAGTATGAACTAGATCAGGTTCAAAGGGTCCGTATATTACCATATACGTCTCAGCCTTTTAAAGACTCCCCTAGTGGTTAAAATCATTCAATTTTGTGAATCAACAATAATGTAACATACTGCTAAAAATAGTCAATGATTTTTCAGACTATTTTGTATCGGGATGCATTAAATGAGGTGCTTTTTTCAATGTCCAGATGAGCGCAAGGAAGAAGCAGGCTAATAATATGATAGATCCGAAAATATAGGGGCTATTCATATTCCAGTCAAATAATAGACCAGCTAAAGCAGGTCCAATCATATTCCCAAGGCTCATATAGGCATTATTCAAGCCCGCAGCAAATCCTTGCTCTTTCTCTGCAAGCTTTGAGATAAGTGTATTAACAGCTGGACGAATTAATGTCGTTGCTGTAGAGAAAATCGTTGCTACAACTAATATAAGGGCAAAGCCAGAAACAAATAATATTAAGAAAATAGCAACAGCTGCAATAAATAAATTGACAAGTACTACTTTCATTTCACCGAAGCGATTGAACAGTGGTGTAATGATAAACATTTGTACTACTACTCCAAAAGCACCACCAACAACTAATATAATTGCTATATCCACAGGTGTGTAATTAAACTTTTCTGTCACAAATAATGATAATGTCGTTTGGAAATTTGCAATTCCGAATGAGAACACCAGCATAATAATAAGCATTACAAAATAAGGCATATGTATGGAACGAGCCATTTGCTTCGCCAGATTGTCTTGCTTTTGTTTCTGCTGAGCAGTGTTTGGTTTGGTAGATGGTAATAAGAAATAAGATAAAATAGAAGCTAGGATGGCTGCAGCTCCAGCGGTGAAAAATGGAAAATGTAAGCTTACCTTTGCTAAGAAACCACCGATTCCTGGCCCAATCATAAAGCCAAGAGACATAGCGGCACCCAACATCCCCATACCTTTCCCACGTTCTTCATAGGTTGTGACGTCAGCAACAAAAGCCATAATAGGAGGTGCAACAAATGCGGAACCTAGACCACCTAAAAAGCGTGCTAAAAAGAGCATCCATACATCTGTAGCAAGGCCGAAACCGATTTGAGCAAGACCTGTTACGATAAGACCGAAAATAATTAAATTTTTTCGACCGTACTGATCTGAAAGATTCCCAGCAATAGGAGAAAATACGAATTGAGCTAAGGCGAACGTTGCAATTAGCATACCTAGAACTTGTCCTGCTGCACCAAATATTTTTAAATACTCTGGCATGACAGGAATAATTATGCCGATACTCCCCATTGCGATAAACATATTAAACATTAAAATATACAAAGCCGCCTTATTGGACTTCTGCTGGGTCATCGAATGAACCCCCTTTTTGTAATCAAATATAGTACAGTCTATCATAAAGAATTATTGCTTGGCTAATAGTTAAGATTATAGAGTTGGTTCTATATTTAGAATGGTTTTCCACAAAAGGTTTCGTCAGGGCACCAAGAATTGTAAAATAATCCACTTTTGTAATAAGAATGGATGGACTTCGCTTGTGAAATTTGTGAGTTTGTCTGTAATGGCATAAAGTTTAACTATGTTCAGAAGTAATGAGTGAAGGTTATGTAATACTAAAAGTACATTTTTATGGCTTGCTTATTGATAAAACAATTTGTGCAGGATAGGTGACAAGTATCTATATGCGAGGTTTTTTCATAACAGAAGATGTGGGGAATCTTCAAATTCTAGTTAAATTATTTTCTAAATATAATAATACAAATAGTTGATGGATAATGTTCTTAATTTAATAGAAAGTTAGATAAGCAGAGAAAAAACTAGCGAATTGGTGTGAAACCAATTCGCTAGCTGAATTATCGAATACTCATTTTAAATTCTAAGAATAATTCATTGTATTTCCCTAAATAATCAGGTCCTAAATTTTTGTAGACCTCTAATGTGTCACGTTGTTCTTCAGAAGGATAGTAACGTTCGTCAGAAACAACTTCTTCGTCCATTAAGTCCATAGCTGCAATATTAGGTGTTGAGTAGCCTACAAAATCGGCATTTTGAGCACCAGATTCAGTACTTAGCATGAAGTTGATAAAGGCATGGGCACCATCAATATTTTTTGATGTTTTTGGGATGACCATATTATCAAACCATAAGTTTGAGCCTTCCTCAGGTACAGCAAAGTCTAGCTCTTCATTTTCATACATCATGTCAGCAGCTTGACCAGACCAAGTAAGGGCAACTGTTGCCTCATTATTGATCATTAACGGTGTAATTTCATCTCCAATGATCGCTTTTACATTTGGTGCGAGTGTGATTAATTTATCAGTAGCTTCGCGAAGTTCCTGATCATCTAGTGAATTCAGAGAATAGCCAAGACTGTTTAAGCCCATGCCAATGACTTCACGAGCACCATCTACTAAAAAGACTTTTCGTTTTAAAGAAGGGTCCCATAAATCGTCCCAAGAAGAGAAGTCTAAGTCACCAACTAGGCTTGGATTATAGACTATACCGACAGTTCCCCAAAAATAAGGGACAGAGTATTTATTGTTATCATCGAATGGTAAATCTAAAAAGTAAGGATCAATATTTTTTAAATTAGGGATTTTCGTTTTATCTAAAGGAATCAATAAATTTTCTTCCTTCATTTTTTCGATCATATACTCAGAAGGGACAGCAATATCATAAGCTGTTCCGCCTTGTTGAATCTTTGTCATCATAGCTTCATTGGAATCGAATGTTTCATAAATGACATGAATGCCTGTTTCTTTTTCAAATTCTTTTAACAAATCAGGATCAATATATTCTCCCCAGTTAAAGATGGTTAACGTATCTTTTCCACTTTTACCGCCACCTGCACTTAAGGCATCAGCCGCATAGAATAAAAGGGCTGAAACGACAAGGATGGCGATGGTTGCTTGAATTAGTGACTTCATCGTTGCCCCTCCATTCTTTTATTCGTACGACTTGTAATGAAATAATAACCAACAACAACTAAAACCGTAACAAAGAATACTAAACCAGAAATCGCATTCACCGTTAGAGAAATTCCTGCGCGGGCCATTGAATAAATTTCTACTGATAAAGTACTAAAGCCATTACCTGTTACAAAGAATGTCACGGCAAAATCATCTAATGAATACGTAAGGGCAAGGAAGAAGCCTGCAAAAATCCCTGGTTGAATATAAGGAAGAATGACACGCATCATAACGTCCTTTTTCGTTGCCCCTAAATCTAATGCTGCATCGATTAATGAGTTATTCATTTCTAGTAGCTTTGGTAAAACCATTAATACAACAATTGGTACACTAAATGCAACATGCGCTAATAAAACAGATGCAAAGCCCAGTTTAATACCTACCATTGTAAATAAAATTAAGAAGCTAGCCCCGATAATAACGTCTGGGCTGACGATTAAGACATTGTTTAAGGATAATAAAGTATTACGCATTTTAGAATCCTTAACCGTCACAATCCCAATTGCTCCCAGCGTACCAATAATAGTAGAAATGAGAGCAGAAAGTAATGCCACGATGACCGTATTTATTAATATAACAAGAAGACGTGAATCTTCAAAAACAGCTTGATAATGCTCCAAAGTAAAGGATTCAAAATTATTCATGGAGCCGCCACTATTAAACGAGTAAAAGATTAAATAGAAAATTGGAGCATAGAGAACGATAAAAACAATTGTTAAATAGACTTTGGCTGAAGCAGATAGTTTGTTCATCGTACGCCACCCCCTTTATCCTTTTGTCCCGTAATTAGCATGATAATCACCATGAATAAAATTAAGAATACAGCAATAGTGGAACCCATACCCCAATTTTGTGTCACAAGGAATTGCTGTTCAATCGCTGTGCCTAGAGTAATGACACGGTTCCCTGCAATTAAGCGAGTAATCATGAACAGGGATAGGGCAGGGATAAAGACGACTTGAATACCAGATTTAACGCCATCCATTGTCAATGGTAAAACAACACGACGGAAGGTTGTAAAAGCCGAAGCACCTAAATCACGTGCTGCATAAATGAGTGTTGGGTTTAAACGATCTAAAGAATTGAAGATCGGTAAAATCATAAATGGAATAAAGATATAGACCGACACAAAGACAAAGCTAATATCGGTAAAGAGCATTTGCTTTGGATCAAAGCCAAATACTTCGATAAATGCATTAATAGGCCCGTATAACCCAAAGATGCCGATAAAGGCATATGTTTTTAACAAAAGATTAATCCATGAAGGAATAATAATAAGTAGAAGCCAAAGTTGTTTATGCTTTGTCTTCGTTAAAAAATAAGCAGTTGGGTATGAAATTAATAGTGTAAAGAATGTAATTAAAAATGCATACCAAAACGAGCTCAAAGTCATCTTTAAGTAAACCGAAGAAAAGAACGCTTTGTAGTTATCGAGCGTAAAGTTGCCATGTAAATCAAGCAGGGAATAATAAACAACGAGTGCAATAGGCGCGATAACGAAAAAGGCAATCCATAACACATATGGAAATAACGCTGATTTCGATGTTTTAGTTTGCATCTTCATCGTCTCCATACGATTCTAATCGTTTATCAAACTCTTCCTCTGTTTCGTTTAAGCGCATTACGTGAATCGCCTCAGGATCAAAGTCTAAACCAATCTCAGTCCCTACTTCTGCTTTCTTCAATGAATGGACTAGCCACTCATTACCATCTTTATCATATGTGGATAATTCATAATGTACCCCTCGGAATAATTGTGTATCCACTTTTACCACAAGTTTGCCTTTATCAATTGTTGTCATTTCTAAATCTTCTGGTCGAATGACAATATCTATTTTTTCATTTGGCTTCATCCCTTGGTCAACACATTCAAAAACATTGCCAGCAAATTCAACCTTGAAATCCTCAATCATCACGCCAGGTACAATATTGGATTCACCAATAAAATCAGCAACAAAGCGGTTAATCGGTTCATCATAAATATCCACTGGTGTACCTGATTGCTGAATTTGGCCTTCACTTAAGACAAAAATTTCATCACTCATGGCAAGTGCTTCTTCCTGATCATGTGTAACAAAGACAAATGTTTTGCCAAGACGTTGCTGTAATTCACGTAGCTCATATTGCATTTCTGTACGTAGCTTTAAGTCTAAAGCTGAAAGTGGCTCATCCAGTAAAATTACTTCAGGGTCATTGACAATGGCACGTGCAATCGCGACACGTTGTCGTTGTCCACCAGACATTTCAGATATTTCGCGGTTACCATACCCTGCCAAATTGACAAACTTTAAGGCTTCAGCTACACGCTCTTTTATGTCCTTTTCAGGAAGCTTTTTAATACGTAGGCCAAATGCGACATTTTCAAACACATTTAAATGAGGGAACAGCGCATAATCCTGAAAAACAGTATTAACTTGACGTTCATTGGCAGGAACGGCATTAATCTTTTTATCATGGAAAAATACATTTCCTGTTGTAGGTTCCGTAAATCCTGCAATAATTCGTAAAATGGTTGTTTTACCACAACCTGATGGACCAAGGAGTGTATAAAATTTCCCTTTTTCAAGCTCCAAATTGATATTTTTTAAAACGACGGTGCCGTCACTATATGACTTTGAAACATTTTCAAAGCGGATAATTGAATTGGTTGTCATGGATGCGCCTCCTTAAGCTATAAATAAGAATCTGTTGCGACAAGTAAAATTTTTGTTTCATCATCATGTGCATTAAAAATCTGATGATGGTCTGTCGCGTCATAATAAAGTGCGTTACCTTCACTTGCGATATACTGTTCATTCCCTAAAACGAGACGAATACGCCCTTTAACCACATAAATAAATGTTTCAGAAAGTGAAGGCTCAAACTGTTTGAACTCGCCATCTGCCGCAAAGGTTAAGAAAATGGGTTCCATCTCTTTTTCATTCGAAGTAGGAATCAGCCATTGAATTTCATATTTTTTTTCTTCATCTGTATAGGTAGATTGATCTTCCTCTGTATAAACAACCTTTTGTTCAGGTGATTCATCATCAAAAAAGTCTTTGGGTCTTGACCCTAATACTTCTAATATTGAAAATAATGTTTCAATTGAAGGTGAGTTTAGATCCCGTTCTAATTGGGAAATATAACCTTTGCTTAAATCTGTACGTTCTCCAAGTTCCTCTTGGGTAAGACCTTTTTTTAAACGAAGCGCTTTAATTTTTGCTCCTATTTGCATCTTTTCCCTCCTAAGAGAAGTTTAGCAATGATAAACTTTTGAAATATGAAGTTTACTTTAACGAAACTTTTAGTTTACTAAAACCATTACAATTATACATAATAATAAAAAATTTGCAATCGTTTTTCGTGAAAAAAATAGCTATAAAAAGTTGTGAAAAGGGGTATAAATGAAAATGAGAAAAATTTTGAATAGTGTAGAATATTATTGTCAAAGATAGCTTGTAGATAGACAGTAGCAATAATTCCAGTTATGGATTTGACGAATTTTTGTCAATCCATTTCAATCATCCAAACGGGCGGAGTTTACTTGTTTGAAAAACTGCGGTTACTCTGCTATCGTAGAAGACGAGTTCGCTAGTGCGAATGGAATATATAAACTACATATTTATTCGGAGGGATTTATTATGGCAGAACGCATGGTAGGTAAACAAGCACCTGACTTTACAATGGAAGCAGTACTTTCAGACAAATCATTTGGTAAAGTATCATTAGAAGATATTAAAGCACAAGATAAATGGACAGTTCTTTTCTTCTATCCAATGGACTTTACATTTGTATGTCCAACTGAAATCACTGCAATGAGCGATCGTTATGACGAGTTCGAAGACTTAGATGCAGAAGTAATCGGTGTTTCTACTGACACAATCCATACACACTTAGCATGGATTAACACAGACCGTACGCAAAATGGTCTTGGTGAATTAAAATACCCATTAGCTGCTGATACAAACCATCAAGTATCTAAAGAATATGGTGTATTAATTGAAGAAGAAGGTATCGCATTACGTGGTTTATTCATCATCAACCCAGAAGGCGAATTAAAATACCAAACAGTATTTGATAACAACATCGGCCGTGATGTTGATGAAACACTACGTGTACTTCAAGCACTACAAACTGGTGGTCTTTGCCCAGCTAACTGGCGTCCAGGCCAAGCAACTCTATAATTTAAATAGAGGATTATGCGAAAAATTAAAAGTCCCCACGACAAGCTTGTGGGGACTTTTAACTGAATTTTTGTTTTGGGAAAGAGTTTTTTTACCCCGTTATCTAAATATTTGAAGACAAACGATCTTTTAGAGGAGGATTTTTATGAAACTTCGTGAACAAATGCCTGAATTAGTTGGCGCAACGACTTGGTTAAATGGTGAAGTAACTAAAGCAGAATTAGTAGGCAAAAAACCAACATTAATCCACTTCTGGTCAGTAAGCTGTCATTTATGTAAAGAAGCAATGCCAGATGTGAACAATTTCCGCGATCAATATAAAGATGAATTAAACGTTGTAGCAGTACATATGCCACGTTCTGAGGCAGATACTGATTTAGATACAATTAAAGCAGTAGCAGCAGAGCATGATATTGTACAACCAATCTTTGTAGACAGTGAAATGAAGCTAACAGATGCTTTTGAAAACCAATATGTTCCAGCATATTTTGTGTTCGATAAAGATGGACAGCTGCGTCATATGCAAGCTGGTGGTAGTGGTATGAAAATGCTAGAAAAGCGTGTAAATCGCGTTTTAGATGAGATGCGTAACGCTGAATAATAACGATATGTTGAAGACGGGGATTGAGATCCTCGTCTTTTTTGTTGTCCACCATTGACGAATTGGCTCTTGTTTTGACAATACATATCGCAGAGAATAGGCTACAATGGTGGTATAGTAGTTTTCGGAGGGATTTTTATGATGAAAAAAGAGTTTGCAGTCATAGGGCTTGGACGTTTTGGAGGTAGTATTGTTCGTGAATTAATGAGTCAGGGCGCACAGGTAATGGCAATTGATCATTCTTCAGAGCGTGTAGATGAGTTTGCTTCCATTGCGACACAAGCTGTTATTGCAGATTCAACCGATGAATCGGTGTTGAATTCATTAGGTATTCGTAATTTTGAGCACGTGATTGTAGCAATTGGGGAAGATATACAAGCAAGTATATTAACAACAATCATTTTGAAGGAAATTGGTGTTGAGCAAATTACAGTAAAAGCTCAAAACGATTACCATGAAAAGGTTTTACGTAAAATTGGCGCAGATTTTGTCGTCCATCCAGAGCGAGATATGGGTATTCGTATTGCTAATAATATGTTGTCGAATACTGTTCTAGATTATTTAGAGCTATCAGATGAACACTCCATTATGGAATTAAAGGCTAATGATGCGATTGCTGGCTATTCCATTATGGATTTAGATATTCGCGCTAAATATGGCATCAACATTGTAGGAATTAAACGTGGGGCTGATATTATCGTATCTCCACAGGCTAGTGACAAGATTTTATTAGGAGATATTATGCTTGTTATAGGCGCTGATGTTGATATAAATCGCTTTGTTAAAAAGGCCTTGAACGGGTAAGGGCAAATGACGAAACGCAGATGGAGACTTGTTATATTCGCTGGTATTTTATTAGTCGGTGCTTTTATTATGCAAAACAGAGAAAAAAGTGAAGATGAAGCAATTTCTCTTGTTCTAGATCATGCCACAGAAATTGACCACATTGAATTATTCCAAGGAGATCAATCACTATTTCGTGCTACAGGCGATGAAGCACAAGACTTTATTGAGAAATATCCTTTAAGTCATGTAAGGAAGCTTTCCAAAAAGGAAAGAACTATTTTTGAAGAAAAGCCTGTATATCATATCGTTTATAAAATGAAGGGTAAGCCTCTTTATGAGGTAGAAATATTAAAAGTGGCTATTAGTTCTGAACTTGATGAAGAGTTACAGCAAATGGTTTTTCGTGTGGATGATGCACAATATTTGGTTTATTGGGCAAAAGAGAAAAAGGTACTCGAACAATCGACCAACACGCAACGATTACTTGAACAATACGGGCAATAATGCAGGTAGTGATACAGCAATTCATGCTGGTCACTACTTTTTTATACTATTTTTAAGAAAAAATTGGAAAAAAGATTTGATTTCATCGTGAGAGTTAGATTAAACTTTGACATAAAGAAGGGGGCTAGTTGTTATGAAAATCATGTCAACTAATTGTGTAATCGAACAATTACAACCAGAGCATTTTACAGATATACAAAAACTCTACTCTAATAAACAAGTTCGAACTTATCTCGGTGGTGTTCCATCAAACAGCTATATAGAAGCATCTTTTAAAGGCATGCTAGAAGCGCCATTCCCTAATACATATTTATATATCACCTTAAAGGAGACAGGTGAATTTATAGGTCTTGTCTCGATCGATGAATACCATGATAAGGAGTTATATGAGCTTTCCTATCAATTTTTACCTCAGTTTTGGGGGAGGGGGTTAGCTTTTGAAGTGCTAACGCAGGTAATTCAGGATGGTTTAAATTATCTGAATATAGAATCTATTGTGGCGGAAACACAAACAGCGAACAAGGCATCATGTCGCTTGCTCGAAAAATTAGGAATGAAGAATGTACAGGTGTTAGAAAGATTTGGGCAGGAACAAGCTGTCTATGAATTAAGTAAAAATAATGAACCGATAAGACAAATCATTGCCCTATCAGGTGGTGGGTTTTCTCAGCAGAACCCTTCATTTATCGATGAGTACATTTTACGACAAACTCAGAAAAATGAACGAGTTAAAATTTGTTTTATTCCCACAGCAAGTAATGATGCACAAGGGTATATCGAGAAGTTTTATGCAGCATTCCATCATTGTGATGCAACCCATATCTTGCAAAAAGATATGCGTGATAGAAGCATTCGAGAAAAATTATTAGCGCAGCATATTATCTATGTGGGTGGTGGGAATACAGGCTATCTTCTTGAAAAGTGGCGAGAATATGGTTTTGATGAATTGTTAAAGGAAGCTTATCAAAAAGGGATTATATTAGCTGGCATCAGTGCTGGGGCAATGTGCTGGTTTGAAAAATGCTATAGTGAAAATACATATGATGATTTTGAGGAATGGAATGGCTTAGGGCTATTATCAGGTACCTATTGTCCCCATTATAATGATCAAGAGAGAAGGAGGGCATTTGATCGCTGGATAAAAAATCATCCCACATTACAAGAATACGCACTCATAGATACTGAGACACTCCATTTTAGGAATGAAAAGTTAGTAGCTAAAATTCAAACCTACTAGAAGGGACGAAGAAAAGTATGAGAATTCCAGCAAAATTAACACTGGGTGATGAGATACTTTGGTGGCAAGGTCCATATAAATACAAAAGAATTGAGGATTCAGGTGACTATATTTTAGAAGGAGAGCGTGTTCAACATGATCATACGAGAAGCAACCCGACATGACAGTGAACGAATTATAGCTGTTATGGCAAATGCAGAGGCATCAAATTTTATGTTATTTGGACCAGGTGAGCGCAATTTAGCACCTAAGCCATTTGGGGAGTATATAGACAAGCTATATCATAGTCACCACTCAGCTTTGTTCATAGCTGAAATGGATGAGCAGGTTGTGGCGTACTTAATTGTACAAGGCAATGAGCCGTCAAGAATTGCTCACCGTGCTTATCTTGTCATAGGCATACATAGTGACTATAGAGGAAGAAAAATTGGAACAGCTTTATTTCAACACGTAGAAAATTGGGCAATAGTGAATGGTGTACATCGTCTAGAATTAACCGTCATGGAAAATAATGAGGCTGGTGTTGCTTTGTATAAGAAAATGGGCTTTGATATTGAAGGAACGAAGCGGGCTTCGCTGTATGTAGATGGACAATATATTAATGAATACTACATGTCAAAACTATTGATTGGGAAAGGAACTACCGTATGACTTCAAAAATAAACATCGGCATTTATTCCCCGTCCTCCCCAGCAACGGTGACGGCTTTGGAACGATATGAACGTGCTAAAGCATTTCTCGAGAATAAAAATTTTCAAATCGTGACAGGTTCTCTAACTGGTAAAACTGATTATTATCGTTCAGGTTCGCCAAAAGAAAGAGCAGAAGAATTGAATGAGTTATTACGTAATCCAAATGTGGATATGATTATGTCTACGATAGGGGGCACCAATGCCAATAGTATGCTACCTTATATTGATTATGAGGCTTTTCGTCAAAATCCCAAATTGGTCGTAGGTTATTCAGATGCAACGGCCGTTCTACTGGCACTTTATGCAAAGACGGGAATCTCAACTTTTTATGGTCCAGCCCTCGTACCTTCCTTTGGCGAGTTTGAACCATTGGTAAATGATACCTTCAAATTTTTTGAGCATTATTTCTTTAAGCCTCAAGCATTACCATACGAAATTCCAATGCCTTCTTATTGGTCGGATGAACCTGTTAATTGGCTAGAGAAGACAGTGGATAAAAAACTTAAGAAGAATGAATGGTTAGTGATTCAGGGTGGGGTTGCTGAAGGAAGGTTAATTGGCGGGAATGCCAATGCCATGTATGGATTTATTGGTACGCCGTATTTCCCTAAAATTGTGGAAGGTGATATTTTATTAGTGGAGGACTGCTTAAAAAATGCTGCTGTAGTTGAAAAGAATTTTGCAATGCTAAAATTGCATGGTGTCTTTAACAAAGTTAGTGGGATTATTTTGGGGAAACATGAATGCTACGATGACTTAGGAACGGGTCGACAGCCATATCATATTCTACTTGAACAGTTGGATGGAATAAAGATTCCTATATTAGCAGAGGTGGATATTTGTCATACACATCCTATGCATCCAATTGCGATAGGCAAACGAGTAAGGGTAGATGCCACAGCTAAGAAGATATACTGTTTGGAAAGATGGTTGTAATGATAAAGCCTTGCAAATCGTAGCAAGGCTTTATTTTCTAGAGGTTCCTATAATCATCATCAGTGATAGCGTACATTTTTACATTTTGGTATTGTCCCTTAACAAGCATACTTTTCCGTAATAACCCTTCAAACTGCATACCTGACTTCTCCATAACCTTTTGTGAGCCAATGTTTTCTTCAAAGCATCGTGCTTGGATACGTACTAAATCTAATTCATTAAAACCGAAGTCAATGAGTTTTTTCGTTGCTTCTGTTGTAAACCCCTTATTCCAAAAATCCTCAGAAAGCACATAGCCAATTTCCGCGTATTTATGGGTGTCATTAATCGTCACAAAATCAATCGTTCCAATAATTGTGCCTGCATATTCAATACCCCATAACATCAAATTGCCTTGCTGATAGCCATTAAAAATTAATGCCATAAAAGCCTTTGTATCCTCTAAGCTCGTGTGTGATTGCCATGTCACATAACGCGCCACATTTTCACTGGAAGAGTAGTCGTACATTGCTTCTAAATCCCCATGTGTAATAGGTCTCAATAGTAACCTTTCCGTTTTCATAATTGGTATTTTACTCATGATTTACCCCCTTTAACAAATAGTATATAAAAAAGTCGACCCATAATTATGAATTAGGTCGACTTTTTATATTTATTCATTTTTGCAGCGATCACATTAAGGATAGCGCTTATCTGTTGCAGAGGAATCCTTAGTTTTGGTTTTATGTTGTTCATCTTTCACTTTTTCATTCAATTCTTCGACAGGTATTGGATCTACTGTTTTCATGTCCTCGTGTTTATCAAAAATGCTTTCTTTATCTGTATCCAATACATCAGGGTTATTCGTATTACGTGTTTTTGCCTGTTTTTTATCATTCATTCACTATCACCTCTTACTATTAACTTTCACTTTTTTACTAGAGTGTAAACATTTTATTTTGGGTGATAGTGTAAGCTAATTGTTTGTTGTCAGCGTCAATCCATAAGGACATAGCTTTTACTCGAATGATAATGAGTATAGTGAAACAGAGATGGCTATCATTTCTACCATTTTTGTTAGGAAGATATAGTGGTCTTTCCCTGAAGTGCACGTTCTTCCATAGCTGTGTCAAACTCTTTTTCAGATTTTGACACGACAACACAAGCTACGCCATTACCAATTAAATTTGTAACAGCTCGAGCCTCAGACATAAAGCGATCTACACCGATTAACAGCGCTATTCCTTCCACTGGTATCATTGGGAAGGCAGCCAAAGTTGCTGCTAATGTAATAAATCCTGAGCCTGTTACACCTGCTGCACCTTTAGAAGTAATCATTAAAATTCCGAGCAGTGTAATGATTTGAATCCAAGTTAGTTCCATTCCATATGCTTGTGCGATAAACAATGCAGCCATGGACAGGTAGATGGAAGTCCCATCTAGATTGAAGGAGTACCCTGTAGGAACGACTAAACCTACAACCTGCTTCGAGCAACCATAGTTCTCAAGCTTTCGCATCATAGATGGCAGAGCTGATTCAGAAGAGGAAGTCCCGATTACTAAGAAAATCTCATCTTTGATATAAGCGATAAATTTAAAGATGTTGAATCCAAAGAACTTTGCAATGGCACCTAAAATAAAGACAACAAATAAAAACATTGTTATATATACGGCAGCCATTAATAAACCTAGATTACCTAAAGATTTTAAACCAAAATTTCCAATTGTATAGGCCATTGCACCAAAAGCTCCGATTGGTGATATTTTCATAACCATACTGACAATCTTGAAGAATATCTCTGCTACTTGCTCAAAGAATGTGATGACTGGTTTTGCGGGTGCACCGATTGAGGCAGCTGCTAAGCCAAATAAAACAGCAGAGAATAGGACTGGTAATAATTGACCAGTTGCCAATGCACCAACTACATTTTCTGGAATAATACTAGAAATGAAGGCACCCAAGCCTTGCTCAGATTCAGCTGCAGCAGTTGTATATTTTGAAATATCAGCATCAGATGCACCTGATGTATCCAAGCCCGTACCAGGACTTACGATTAAAGCAACAGCAATTCCGATTGCTAATGCAATTGTGGAAACTATTTCGAAGTAAAGCAATGCCTTACCTCCGATTTTCCCGACCTTTTTCATATCTCCCATACTGCCGATTCCAATAACAACTGTTAGGAAAATAATAGGAGCAATTAACATTTTAATTAATTTGATGAATAAATCTGCTAAGATTTTCAAGCTGGCACCGAACTCGGGGAAAATGGCTCCGACAATAATCCCAAGTATGATAGCCACTATAACCTGAACAGTCAAATTTTTCAGTAACTTCATTTTTTGCTACCTCTTTTCTAAATTTTCTCTTTGATATCGCTTTCACTAAAAGTATCATAGCGAATATTTCTTTAAAAAAGAGATTTAGAAAATAAGAAACATATCGTTCATTAAGTACATTTACTTACATTTACATATAAATATAGTAATATCAATAACTATCTCTGTTATGGTACGCTATAATTAATTAATTATTGTTATAATACAAAAACATAGAGTGATAATTAAGTTCTTTTTAAATTATCAGTTTATAATATTGTTCATTAAATTCAATATTTTCTGCTACTTATATCGACTAAATATGTTGTCAAAAGATTTTTTTGCAGATAATCTTAAAACTAAATATGTGTGCCACTGATTATGAGAATGCAAATTTGAAAGGAAGGAATTTTTTAATGATGAAAATGCCTGTGAACGGCAAAATACTGTTAGTGACATTTTTAATCATTGCACTCTCCTTTTTACTAGGTGGTATTTTTTTACTCGGTAACCTATTATCTGAACAGGAAAAAGATTTTGGACAGCGAGCAATGCTTGTGGCAAGAACTGTATCAAATGTACCAGAGCTTAGTGTACATCTGGAAAATGCCAATATAAAAGAATCTGCAAAAAATATTAATAAAATTGTAGATGGCATTAGAGTGATTCATAAGGCCGAGTATATTGTTGTAATGAATATGGAGCGTATTAAACTATCACACCCAGTAAGTAAGGAAATAGGAAAACGCAGTGAGTCGCAGGATTTAAACGCCGCATTTAGTGAACATTATTATGTATCAAAGGCACGTGGAGAATCGGGTGTTATGATACGGGCTTTCGTGCCAATTATTAATGATAAAAGGGAACAAGTGGGCATTGTAGTCGTTGGCTATTCATTACCAGATTTTCTGGAAATGTTACAAAGTTATGAGCGAGAAATTATGATAACTATTGTTATATCACTGATTTTCAGTATTTTCGGTGCCTATACACTAGGACGACATATAAAAAAACAAATGTTTGGGCTTGAACCTCATGAAATTGCAAAAATGTATGTGGAAAGAACAGAAACCTTTAATGCCATGCATGAGGGAATAATAGCGGTAGATAAGGAAATGAATATCACCATTTTTAATGAAAAAGCGGCCGATATTTTAGGTGTTACTAGGAAAATAGAGGACTGTATTGGACAAAAGATTTATGACGTTTTGCCTGATACCCGTCTGCCTGAAATTGTTGAAACAGCAACACCTGTTTATGATCAAGAGCTTTACATTAATCATCATAGTATCTTAAGTAATCGTGTACCTATTATTGTGAATGGAGAGCTAGTTGGTGCAGTTGCTATGTTTAAAGATTTAACAGCTGTGAAAAAGCTTGCGGAGGAAGTAACAGGTGTAAAGGCCTTTGTTCAAGCATTACGTGTACAAACCCATGAGCATAAAAATAAGATTCATACGATTGCGGGACTACTGCAATTGGGACATACAAAGCAAGCACTTGAATATGTTACTGTTACTACTGAAAATGAAGCCTCATTGACGAAGTTTTTAAATGAACGCTTTCATAATGAAAATATTTCAGGTTTGTTATTAAGTAAAGTAAGTTATGGAAAAGAACTGGGTATCGAGGTTGAAATTGATCGGAAAAGTCATTTTAAACGCTTTCCACCTCTATTAGATCATCATGATTTTGTTGTGTTGTTTGGCAATTTAATTGAAAATGCTTTTGAGGCATTAAATGTACTTTCTAAGGAAGATAAATATGTAGCCATCTCTGTAGACGAGCATGATGGCGTCTTAGCGATTGCAGTTACCGATAACGGGATTGGCATGACCAAAGAGGTGCAGGAGCGTATGTTTGAAAATGGATTTTCGTCAAAGGCTAGTGAAAATCGAGGCATTGGCTTGCATTTAGTCTATGAAATTGTAAGAAAAGGCAATGGAGATATTGAAGTAACAAGTGAATTTATGAAAGGAACAAGTTTCTTAATTTTATTTGAGTTAGGAGAAGTATAGATGGATGTAATAAATGTCTTATTGATTGAAGATGATCCAATGGTACGAGAAGTGAACAGACAATTTATTGAACAAATCAAAGGTTTTTCATTAGTTGGCTATGCTAGCAATGGAATTGAGGGAATTCAAAAAATTAAACAATTAACCCCAGAGCTTGTCTTTATGGACATTTTTATGCCAGAGCAGGATGGCATTATTACGTTAGGGAAAATACGAGAAGAGCATCTTCATGTTGATGTTATTGCTGTAACAGCTGCGAATGATATGCCCACTGTGCAGCGAATATTACACTTAGGTGTCTATGATTATATTATGAAGCCCTTTACGTTTGAGCGGATTGAGCAGACTTTAAAAAATTATCAAAGCTATAGAAGGAAAATAAGCGGCATGCAAGATTTAACTCAGCATGATGTCGATCATTTAATGCAACAACGTCTTCCTGAACAAATTGTAGTAGAAACAACAGGAATGGACGCCATTCTTATAGAAGAACTCCCAAAAGGGTTTAATCGAGCTACCTTAGATAAGGTACTTGCATATATAAAAAAAAGTGGTGAGGCAGTATCAGCAGAAGAGGTATCAACTTATATAGGTACAGCACGTGTAACAGCTAGACGCTATCTAGACTTTTTAGAAAAGCAGAAGCTATTAAAAGTAGATATACAATATGGAAACGTAGGACGTCCTATTCATCGTTATTATATTTAATGATTAGTTATATGTACTGATACAAGATAGAGCCAATTTAGGAGGCGTTCTAAAAGCTTTATTATAAAGGAGAGCAAGAAGCCCGATCTCCCCATACATATAAGGTAGCATGTAAATTCGAATAGTAAGGAGTAGGGATGAGTTTTCAAATCCAGATATGCTTGTAAAATTGTTAACTTTATTGAATATGGACATTTTTATTTCTCTACTGAATAGGGGAAATGAAAATGTCTTTTTTAAGGCGATGTAGTAGGAGTAGGCAGATAAGCAAAATTGTTCGGTTGTTTGTGAATAGTATGAATAGGAGTACTTTACTTTGACAATACATATAGCAAAGAATACGTTACAATATGGAAATAGTCCGTTACCTAAAAAAATAAAATGATTTAGGTAATAAAAGTTCTAATTTAGCTCATAGGAAGTAGGTTAGGCATATGTTTAACGTCCGAAAAGAGACACTATTGAAATTTTTGAAGATTCTATTTCCAATATTACTTTTGGTGGTAGCTATTTATGAAATCCAACAATCAGTGAGTGGGATAGATGTTCATTTACTACGAAAAGAAGTGAATGAGCTTCAGCTATGGGAGCTTTTATTGATTTTTCTAATCACTTTTTTCGCAATTACACCAATGATTTTTTACGATGTTATTTTAGCAAATATATTAGGTATCAACATCAATAGACGTAATTTGCTCAATCATTCATTTATCGTAAATACCTTTTCAAACCTTATTGGCTTTGGAGGGTTAGTTGGTATATTCTTACGTGATTACTTTTATTCCAAATATAAAGAAGATAAGGAAGGCATGATCAGAAGTATTGCTTCGGTCACCCTGTTCTATTTAACAGGGATTTCTTTGTTAACGTGGAATATGTATATATTCTTTTGGGATTTCCCAATGCTAAAAGAAGAACGGTGGTTATCGATTGCAGTTGTTCTTGTCAGCCTATATGTACCAGCTTTTTGGGCGATGTATATGATTCGATATAAAAAGGAAAGTTCTTTAAAACCAAAAATATCACTTCAATTGATGGCCACTTCAATAGCTGAGTGGCTTGCTGTATTTTTCGTAATTTGGGCTTTAACGTTTATTTTGAAGATTCCAATAGAATTATCCGCATTAATTCCTATATTTTTAATTGCTTCTAGTGCAGGAATAGTCAGTATGATACCTGGCGGAGTTGGCTCTTTTGATCTCGTTTTTTTGTGGGGAACACAAAGTATAGGAATTGCTGATGAAAAAGTGTTGTTTCTATTAATTTTGTACCGTATTGGCTATTTTGTTCTACCATTTTTGGTTTCCGTATTCTTATTTATTAAAGAATATTGGATGCGGTGGAATCAATCTTGGGATGACTTACCTAATATTATTTTTCAGAAACTAAGCCATTTGCTATTAACAATATTGGTGTTTATTTCTGGCATTATTTTATTGCTATCTGCAGCAATGCCAGGGGTGCTAAGTCGTCTAAAAATTGCTCAGGAATTTTTATCCTCACCAATAATGAATGTCTCACACCAAATGACGGTAGCGGCGGGCTTTATCCTCTTAGGGTTATGTAGGGGGATAAAATATAAAGTAAAAAGGGCATATCAGCTCGCAATAGTAGTGCTAAGTAGTTCGGCGATATTTTCTATTTTTAAAGGTCTTGATTATGAGGAAGCTATTTTTTTAGTAATTGTCACAGTGTTATTAATGGTATCCAAAAAGCAGTTTTATCGAGAAAGTTATGTTTTGACATGGGGAATTGTCATACTTGACCTTGCGATAGTAACAGTTATTACAGCTATGTATGTGATGATTGGTTATGTCAATTTACCCTCTGCCAAAATTCATTTTCCTAGTGCCCTACAGGACTATATTATAACCGATTATCACGACCTCTTTTATAGTGCTGTCATCGGTATTCTTATCGCCATTGTTATTTTTTATATAGGTTATTTTATACGTACACCTAAGAAAATGGTAAATCTTTTATCTATTGAGCATGAGGAAGCTATTAAAAATCATTTGATGACCTATAAGGGAACGGAGTATTCACATCTGATTTTTTTACATGATAAATTTGTACATTGGAATGAAAAAGGAACTGTTTTATTCTCTTATCAAATTTATGCAGATAAAATTATCGTTCTTGGAGATCCAGTTGGAAATGAATCTGATTTTTTATCTGCTATCCAAGAATTTTTAGAATTGGCAGATCGGCATGGTTATACACCTGTCTTTTATGAGATAAACAATAAAATTTTCTCTGCATTACATGAGAATGGATATAGTTTCTTTAAGCTTGGTGAGGAGGCATTTGTAGATCTAGAGAAATTTACACTCACAGGTAAAGAAATGAAGGGAAGTCGAGCGATAAAAAATAAGTTTGAACGAGAAAATTATATAGTAGAAATACTGAGTCCTCCTTATTCTCAGGAAGTCATGAAGGAATTGAAAGAGGTATCAACAAAATGGTTGCAGGGAAGAGCAGAGAAAGGTTTTTCGCTGGGTTTTTTTGATGAACATTATTTAAGCACTTCAAATATTGCCGTTTTACGTGGCGCACAAGGAACGTTTGGCTTTGCTAGTATTATGCCGATGTATGATCGAGGCGAAAGAGTTTCTGTGGATCTTATGAGGTTTAAGCCTGGTTCGCCATCTGGAACAATGGATTTCATTTTCCTATCATTATTTGAATGGGCAAAATCGGAAGGCTATCGTGTCTTTAACATGGGGATGTCGCCTTTATCCAATGTCGGACAGTCTAGATATTCTTTTTTAAGTGAAAAAATAGCTGCACAAATCTTTCTACATGGGCAGCATTTCTATCATTTTAAAGGATTAAAAAACTTTAAGCTAAAATATGCGGATTTTTGGGTACCAAAGTATGTAGCGTATCGGAAGAAATCCTCATTACCGTTCACAATGGCACAAATTACGTTGTTAATCGGGCAAAAGAGGAAAAAGTAAGTATTTAAACTTTTAAATAATGATAATCCAGGTGCTGCATGAAGCAAGATGTGAAAGCACAAGAAATTATTCTTAAGACATGAATAAAGACGACAAAGCCCTACATAAAGTAGGGCTTTTTTAGCGTCAAGATGCGTTTATGATTGTTTATAAGCTAAATTTTAATTGTTATTTTATCCTCAACAATTATCTGAAATAAAATCTTCACTTTTTTTCTAGCGAGTCAACATGCTCAGCAGTAGGTTTACCAGCTTTTAATAAGACTTTACTGCCTAGAAGGAAAAATCCTTGGATGAAGAGTAATAGTCCTGTACCGATGAGTAGCCACTCAATAGCAATAATATCAGCTATTGGCCCGAAAATTAGCATTCCTAAAGGCATCATAGAGGTAGATATCATACTAAGAATGCCAAATACTCTTCCCATATAGTCACTTTCCACTTTTTCTTGTAATAACACCGTTGCAGGTGTATTAAAGATTGGCATGGCTATGCCAGTAATGGCCATGATTCCGAGGTACAACCAAAAAATAGGAATGACGCCGAGAGCCATTGTACAAAGACCAAATAACAAAGCAGATAATGTCATTGTATGCACTTTATTTTTAAAGCCACCCCATGTTGCGATTGCGATACCACCGATTAACATCCCAATGGCAAAGGCCATTTCGATGGCAGTCAAACGCCATACATCATTGCCAAAAGTTCGTGTAACTTGTAAAGGCGTTAAAAAGGCAGCAGGTGCAGCAAGCAGCATGAAAAAGGCAAAGAACAAGAATAATTGTTTCAAGAAAGCATGCTCTTTAATATAGATGAAGCCTTGTTTCATATCACTAAAATAGCCTGTTGTTTGTGGCTGATTAGCTTTTGCATGTGCAGGGATATGCAGAAATAATAAGAAGATAGCGATGGCAATAGCCGCTGTTGTCACATCAATAAAGAAAATGGATTCAATAGAAGCCATCGTTAACAATGCACCACTTGCCATAGGTGCAAGAATCATGATGAAGGCTTGAATACTACTATTTGCACCATTGACCTTCATTAAATGCTCTTCAGGCACAAATTGTGGCAAAATTGCGCCCACTGCTGGTGTTTGAATACCTGCACCAACTGCGCGTACGGCTGATATAACAAATAGTAGCCAGAGCTCATCATAGCCGATTAAAAATAAAATAGCTAGAATCAGCGTAGATAAGGCAATCATTCCATCTGCTAAAATAATAAGCCATTTACGGTTATAGCGATCTGCCCAGACACCAGCAATAGGTGCTAAGAAGAAGGTTGGTAAAAAGCCGCAAATGATCGCGATGGTCATCATGCTGCCTGATTGTGTTGTAAGTGTGATATACCATGTAATGGCATATTGCACAAGAGCAGAGCCAAAAAGTGAAATCGTTTGACTACTTAAAAAAAGTATTGTGTTACGTTTCCAATGTTCCAATTTCGTCATCCCTTTCTAACAGTAGTGCCTGTGTGGAAAGTAAAAGACAACACAAAAAAAGAGGGGAGTAGAAGTCCCCTCTTTTCCAGTATTCCTAAAACAGACTAGACCTAATTCCATTTCCCTTGCACAGCAGGCAAAGTGTACACATATTTAATTAATAAGGTGAAATCGTAGTCTAATTGAAGCTGTCATTTGGAATACCCTCCGTTCTATATAAGTTGTGTTGATTGTAGCATAAAGTTCATCGATGCGTAAAGAATGAAATAAGCAAAAAATAGGTTGAATTTAAAAATATGGAAATTGTGAAATGAATCTCATAAAATGAAACGCCATGCATCTATATTTATCGATTTCTTTAAAGGAAAAGTACTATTCATCGTCTTTTCAGTAGTTTTTTATACATATTTTGAAACTATCGGGAACGTTTGTTAGAGGTGAAACTTATTATCTGCTTGCATTGATTCCGATAAAGTTGCTTCGGAGACGTGCATATAGCGAGTACTTGTCATATACTAAAATAGAAAAATAGCAAATGGAGGAAATATGAGAAAGAAAAATAGTAAATGGAAGATCTTAACTTTAGTCGCGATGATTTTTGTGTTATGCCTATCGACAATCCCTACAAAGACTGCCATGGCAAGCACGACACAGCCAAAAAGGGAGATGAGGGCTGTCTGGATTTCAACCGTTCTTAATCTTGATATGAAAGCAGGTATGACGAAGGAGCAGTACACGGCTTGGACACGCCAAACTTTGGATCAACTAAAAGCCAATAAATTCAATACTGTTATTTATCAAGTAAGACCAACAAATGATGCAATGTATGCCTCTGATCTAGCGCCATGGTCATCTTACATAACAGGCAAAAAGCAAGGCACGAATCCAGGCTACGATCCTCTTGCGATCATGATAGAGGAAAGTCATAAACGGGGTATGGAGCTGCATGCATGGATGAATCCTTATCGTGTAACAATGTCTGGACAAAAACTGACAGACCTTGCTGCTGATAATGTGGCTAGAACACATCCAAATTGGGTTATCAAATACGGTAAGCAATATTATTTAAATCCTGGTTTACCAGAAGTACAAGACTATTTAGTTGACGTAGTAAGAGAGCTAGTAGCTAATTATGATATTGACGCAGTGCATATGGATGATTATTTTTATCCATATAAAGTTGCTAATGAAGTTTTTCCAGATCAAGCAGCTTTTAAAAACTATGGTGCTTCCTTTAAAAAGGTGGAGGATTGGCGACGAGATAATGTCAACCGTCTTGTAGAAAATCTTTACACGGCCATTAAAGACACAAAGCCATATGTCCAATTTGGTATTTCACCATTTGGTGTATGGCGCAATAAATCACTAGATAAAACAGGAAGCGATACAAGGGCTGGTGTTAATAATTACGATGATTTATATGCAGACGTCAGAACATGGATTCAAAATGGCACAATTGATTACATTACACCACAAATTTATTGGTCAAGAACATTATCTGTTGCGAAATATGGAACGTTGTTAGATTGGTGGAGCCATGAAGTGCAAACCTACGCAACAACACACCCTGTGCATCTATACATTGGGCTTGCTGATTACAAAGTTGGCAATGATAGTGATGCAGCATGGAAAAATAAAATGGAGCTACCTAGTCAAATACTAGCGAATCGTTCGGAAAAGGTAGCGGCTGAGGGGCAAATGCATTTCTCCTTAAGAAGCTTTCAAAACAATAAACTAGGCTATGCAACGATTGTTAGTCAACAATTATATAATTACACAGCACTGACACCAGAAACAACTTGGGATGATGACACAGTGCCGAACGTGCCGACTTTTGTGCAAGTGACAAAGGAAGCGGCAGGTCGTAAGATAGAGATTATAGACGAAAATGAAACACAACCACGCAAGTATGTCATTTATCGTTTTACAGGAAACAAAGAAGGCTCTTATGATGACCCTCGAAATATAGTGGATGTTGTTTATAATATGGATGGATTCACTAAATTTGTGGACAAGTCAGCTCTTGCTAAGCATAGCTATACATACGGCATTAAGGCTGTATCTGCTACAGGTGTGGAAAGCAAGGAAGCTTTTGTAGTGAAAGAAGATTAATAAAAAAAACAGCCACTCACATGCAATGACTGCATGAATGGCTGTTTTTTTATTAATTTTCTTCAATATCTTTACGGTTTTTCTTTAACATTTTAGATAGCATTTCATAAACAATTGGTACAACAACGAGTGTTAATAGGGTAGAAGATAATAAACCGCCAATTACAGTAATAGCTAAGTCTTTGGAAATTAATCCACTACCGCCAGTACCAAGTGCCATTGGAATCATAGCACCAATAGTAGCGATGGCTGTCATCAGGATAGGACGTAAACGTGTTGCTCCAGCTTCAAGGATTGCTTCACGCATGGCAAGACCATCATGTTCCATATGAATGATACGGTCAACTAATACGATGGCATTTGTTACAACGATACCAATCAACATCAATAGACCCATCATGACAGATACAGAAATAGTTTGCCCTGTAACGAATAAACCAATGAATGCACCAATTACTGCGAACGGTAGTGAGAAAAGAATAGCGAACGGAGCTAAACCTTCTCCGAATGTTACCACTAAAATGAAGTAAACAATGGCAATGGCTGCTAACATCGCAATACCAAGCTTAGTGAATGTTTCTTGCATATCTGCAGCAACACCAGCAACACCAAGTGTTACACCTTTTTGTAAATCTAATTTATCAATTTTTTTATCAGCAGCAGTAGTGGCTTTTGAAATATCGTCACCGATAATCGTACCAGATACTGTTGCAAAATATTCACCTTTTGAACGAGATAATGAGTTAAGTGTTGTACCTTCCTCAACATCTACTAATTCTCCGATAGTCATTGTTGTACCCAATGCTGTTTTAATTTCAGTGGCTAAGACATCATCAAGTGAAGTCGCAGCTGCTTTAGCATCGCGTTGAACGATGACATCGATATCTTTACCATCGTTTTTCACGGTAGTTAATATTTCTTGTGATGTATTTGAATTTAATGCCATCACGATTTGAGCTGTCGTTAACCCGTATTGAAGGACATTTTTTTGTTCAACTTTTAGCACATGCTCTACATATGGATCTTCATTATCAGATTTAATATCTTCTAAGCCATCCACTTCTTTTAGAGCGCCCTCTACTTGCTTCACAGCATCTCGAAGTTTATCTAAATCATCACTATACAGTGTATAGCTGACTTCGTTTGATGACATCGACATAGAAGTGAAGTTTTGAGACTTCCATTCTCCTGATTGCCCGATGTTAAATACATAGTCTTCAACCTCATCACGAGCTTTAGGGAAGTCTTCCATATCCGGATCAAAGATAAGGTACATTAAGGCACCGCCAGCACCTCCACCCATCATCATTGCTGATGGATCGACATTCTTCGCATCTGTAATGGAAACTTGTAAAATATCAACATCTTTACGTTTCATTAATTCTTTTTCTACTTTTTCAACATTTGCTGCCGTTTCGTCAGCCAGCTCTCCCGTTGCAGGCGTATACGTTAAGTACATAACTTTTTCTTCTTGTGAGCCCATAAAACTAAAACCAATAAGTGGTGTTAATGCAAGAGAACCAACAAGTAAAAGAATCGCAAGGACAGATGTAATAATTTTGTGATTTAATACTTTTTCTAAGACACCTTTGTACCAGGTAGCAAGTTTACCAACTTCTTTATGTTGGCTTTCAGTCTTCTCACCGTATAACTTTTTACGGAATAAGAAGTGAGATAAAGCAGGTACGATTGTGATCGCAACTAATAACGATGCACCTAATGCAAATGTCATTGTAAGGGCAAATGGCATGAATAATTCGCCTACCATACCACCTACGAAAATAAGAGGAGCGAATACAGCGACCGTTACCAATGTTGAAGAAAGAATTGGTTTGAACATTTCAATTGTTGCTTCGCGAATTAGGGCACGACCTGTAAGTTTTTCTTGTTTTAAGTGAATTCGTCGGTAAATATTTTCTACAACTACGATTGAGTCATCGATAACACGACCGATTGCGACGGTAATCGCGCCGAGGGTCATGATGTTTAAAGTAATATCCATCCAGTTTAATAGGAGTAATGCCATGAAGATAGAAACTGGGATAGAAATAATTGAAATAATCGTTGATTTGAAATCACGTAAGAATAGTAAAATGATTAATACGGCAATTGCGCCGCCAAAGACTGCTTTTTCGATCATTGTAAATACAGAATCTTCAATTGGGGCACCTTGGTCAAGAGAGATCTCTACGTTTAAGCCGTCTAATCGTTTTTCCTCATCCTTCATAAGGTCTTTTACTGCATTAACAACTGTTACCGTATTCGCATCTTGGCCTTTTACGATTTGAATAGCAATGGCATCTTGACCATTTGTACGTGAAACAGATTGCACTTTACCTTCTACTTCAATTTTTGCAATATCACCTAGACGAACGAAAGGTGAAGGATTTGTAGCTGAAGGTGTAACTGGAATTAATAAGTCTTTCAGTTCATCCACTGATTTTACCTTACCATCTACTGAAACGGCTTGTTCCCCGACAGTAAATTGATATAAACCAAGTGACAGTGACATATCACTTGCCTGAATCATTTGTTTAACAGTTTCCTCTGTTAAACCAAGTGCTGCCATTTTTTCTTCATCGTATTTAAACGATACTTGTTCAATATGCTGACCTGTTATGGTAGCAGATGCAACACCATCAATCTTTTCGATTTTAGGCAGTAAAACTTCTTCTACTGTTGAAGTTAAATCAACAATATCTTCCTTAGAGCTACTTACAGATAAAGCGACTACGGGCATCATGTTCATGCTGATTGCCATAATAGTAGGCTCTTGAGCACCTTCAGGTAGTTTAAGATTATCTAAAGCTGCTTCTAATTGACGTTTTTTCTCATCCATATCAATTCCATAGTCGTATTCCACTTGAACTTGTGCTACGTTGGAAGAGGAAGTTGAGTAAACAGCCTTCACATCTTCTAAACTTTCTATGGATTTTTCGAACGGAATGGAAAGTTCATTCATGACTTGTTCAGGCGTTGCGCCAGGATATACGCCCATGACAATTAAATACGGGATCGAAATATCGGGTATCGATTCCATTTTCATCCTAGTACCCGAATAAATACCAGAGACAGTGATGATAATTGTTAATAACCACACTGCCAATTTGTTCTTTAATACGAAATTAACTAAACTTTTCACCTTCACACCTACCCTTTATTGACTATCTAAATTCAATTATTTATACTAATGACTAATCGGTCATTTGTCAACGAAATGCATTAGGAGAGAGTTAAAAATATGTTAAAAAAGCAATTAATTATGGAGAAAGCGTTAGAACTGTTTTCTGAACAGGGTTTTGAAGCTACGTCAGTACAACAAATCACAGAACGCTGCGGGATTTCTAAAGGTGCATTTTATTTATCCTTCAAAACCAAAGATGAGCTTGTTATATCTATGGTTGATTACTATTTACAGCAGTTTATTACAGATGTTGACCAAGTAGTCAGAGGAACGTATAACAAAGAAACTGTTTTGGTTGAATTTTATAAAAGTATTTTTCAAGCATTCAAAGACCATTCTGCATCTGCACGTGTATTCTTTAATGAAAAGGTCTTTTTAACAAAAAAAGAGCTATTTCATAAAATAACAGCGTATGAAGCAGAAATGTCGAAATCAATTCTCTATATGCTTGAGCAGCTTTATCAGGATCAATTAAAAGAAATGAAATATGATGTAATGTACTGCATAAAAGGATTTATGAAGAGCTATGCTGAGCTTTTTATTTTTTCAGATATGCCACTTGATTTAGAGCAATTAGCTAAATCTTTAGCAGAAAAGACAGATATTATTGCCCATCATACAACCATTCCATTTATTACAGCAGATCTTGTGCCGTTTATTGCAAAGCCGTGTGAGGAAGACGTGTCAAAAGATGCTTTACTACAATTATTGGAGCAAAATATAAATCATACTGAGGATTCTATAGAAAAAGAATCCATTGAGTTGTTAAAGCAAGAAATAGAAAATCCTACTTATGGTAAAGCAATCATTAAGGGGCTAATTGAAAATCTACGTTTAGACCCAGCGTATCATTGGATTGCATATGTAACTGCAAAATACTTTAATATTTGAACTCTAGGATAGAATTGTTCACGTTTGGCGGTGAACAATTCTATTTTTAATGGTTTTTATCTATGGATGGAGGCATAGATTGCAAGGCCTCTAACGCACTTGCAAAGGGTTCTTGAATCCATAATAGGCGCTCAAGAAAATCTTGGACTTCGATTGGTAATTTTAATTCCTGCTGCCAAGCTTTCTCTTTTTTCTTGCTTGGCTTGTAGTCTGAGTATAGTAAAAATAATAAAAAATGGCCGACAAAATAAAGATCACTAATATGATTTTCGGCACGTTTTGGATTTTCAATCGTAGAGATATCGATTAGCTTTTGATAAGTGGTAGCTAGACCAAAGTCAATAATATGCAATTGCTGACCTACTAACAATATATTCGGAATCCGTAAATCGCGATGTACAATACCATAATTGTGTAACTGTACAATTTGCTCTAATAATTGCTTTGTAATAGCAAGGGATTGAGCAATTGTAAATTTGGCACCATTCTGAAAAATAAGCTCCTCAAAAGTTTGCCCATTGACATAGTCCATGATAAAAAATGGACTGTCTGAAATTGTTCCTGCTGAATGGATGGTAGGAACATAGGGTAGTGAAAGTTGCTGGAGTATGTGAATTTCTTGTTGAAATTTATGAATGGTTTTCTGGTGGTGACGATGTTTGGGTCGCAAGCATTTTAAAACAAATAGACTTGCTGACGAGCAATTCTCAATTAAATACGTACGACCATATGAGCCATAGCCAAGGAATTTTTTAAAAGAAAAATCGGGATGTTCGGCTATGTAAAGTTCTACAGCCTGGTCAAAACTTTTTTCGGAAATTCGTTTCCACCACATTAGCTACTAAAGAAACTCATAGAGCTGAAAAAACTGCGTGAGCTTTTACGAGAGCTACGCTTATAATGCTTGTGACCATAATAATTATGTCGCTTTGAATATCTGCTACGGCTACTTGATGAAGAATGATGGCGTTTGGATTTACTATTAAGTAAGGAATGAAGAATTTTATCTAGCATAAAAACGCTCCTTTTTGATGTTGTTATTACTATATACGCAAAAATAAAAAGGAGGTTTCAAAAATAAAAAAGAAACTATGTAAAATTTACATAGTTTCTTTACGAGGTTAAACCTCCATAATAATCGGTAAGATCATTGGACGGCGTTTTGTTTTTTCGAATAGATAAGGTCCCAAAACGTCTGTAATTTCATTCTTCAATTCTGTCCATTGAGGAGTCTTGCTTTGAATTGTTTCATTCAGATGACGGTTTAACATTTTTTGTGCCTCATTGATCATCGTACCTGATTCACGCATATAGACAAATCCACGTGAGATGATGTCAGGGCCAGAAACAATTTTTTGGTTTTCCATATCAACACTTACAACTACAATCACTAAACCTTCTTCAGAAAGAATACGGCGATCACGTAACACGATATTACCGATATCGCCAATACCATTGCCATCAATGTAAACATCTCCTGAAGGAATACGGCCAGCTACATGTGCTTCATTGGCACTTAGTGCTAGAACATCACCATTTTCCATAACAAATGTATTGTCTAGTGGAACATCGCAATCTTCAGCTAGGTGTGTATGCATTTTTAACATACGGAATTCACCATGGATAGGCATAAAGAACTTAGGCTTCATTAAACGAAGCATCAGTTTTTGTTCTTCTTGAGATCCGTGACCAGATGTATGAATATTGTTTAATGCACCATGAATGACTTCTGCACCTGCACGGAACAATAAATTAATGATTTTATTAACACTCACGGTATTACCTGGTACTGGTGAAGAAGAAAAGATAACTGTATCGCCAGGCTGTATTTGAATCTGACGATGTGTCCCGTTGGCAATACGTGACAAGGCAGCCATTGGTTCACCTTGAGAGCCTGTACATAAAATCATCACTTCGTTTGCAGGAAGTCGATTGATGCTTTGAGCATCAATAAATGTATCCTTTGGAGCAGTAATGTAACCTAGCTCACGACCAATCGTAATAGCATTGTCCATTGAGCGACCAAAGACAGCAATCTTTCTTCCGTATTTTACGGCTGCGTCTGTGGCTTGCTGTAAACGGTGAATATTTGATGCAAAGGTAGCAAAAATAATACGGCTATCCACCTTACGGAAAATCTCGTCGATACTTTTTCCAACTGTGCGCTCTGACATTGTGAAATTAGGCTTTTCAGCGTTAGTACTATCAGATAGTAAGCAAAGTACGCCATCACGTCCGATTTCAGCCATCTTTGTTAGGTTGGCTGGTTCACCCACTGGTGTAAAGTCAAATTTAAAGTCACCTGTGTGAACGATATTACCAGGTGGTGTTTTAACAACAATTCCATAAGCATCAGGAATACTATGTGTTGTTCTAAAGAAGCTAACAGATGTTTTTCTGAATTTAATAACATCCTCTTCTTTAATTTCAATGAGTTTTGTTGTACGTAGCAAGCCATGTTCTTCTAATTTATTACGTAATAAGCCAAGTGCAAGCTTACCGCCATAGACAGGGATATTTACTTGACGTAAAAGGTATGGAATACCCCCAATATGATCCTCATGCCCATGGGTAATAAACAGTCCTTTGATTTTATCGACATTACGTACTAAGTACGTGTAATCAGGAATAACATAGTCAATGCCCAGTAAGTCGTCTTCTGGAAATTTTATACCGGCGTCAATTAAGATAATTTCATCTTGAAATTGAACGCCATAAGTGTTTTTGCCGATTTCGCCCAGTCCGCCGAGCGCGAAAACAGCTGCTTGGTCATTTTTAACAAACTTCATGTTTGTTAAATTTCCTCCAAGACGAAGTTCGGGCTTGCTTGTTCGTACTCTAAGTAGTTACCCTCAAGCAGTTGAATGAACTCGATGTTATAGTTTCGGTCTTTTAGCTTTTCACGTACTTCACGTTCTGAAGTAGCTTCTAGGTATAGACTTTTAGTATTTTCGCGAACTGGAATCTCATTTGCATTTTCTTGATAATAAACTTTGTAAATCATAGTTTGCTCTCCTTTAATTGCGTACAATTTTCTTGCACCTTTGACTACTACCACACACGTGCTACAAGAAAACAACGAATTTCTTTTATTGAAGAAATGTACGTTTGTAATACTTGTATCTCAATGCTTCAGATGTGCACTATGTTATAAAATTGTATAGGAAGTAGTGAGACAGTGGTTGCGTATAGCCAAATAAATGCATTTCCTTTATATTATCACGCACTTCCTCTAAAATAAAGAAAAGCCCTTCAAATAATGAAGGGCAAATGTTAGGCAATTGATTTTTTTCCGAGTACGCCGCGAAGTTGCTTCAATAATTTTCGTTTGAGTTTCTTCAGCATGGCACATCACTCCTTAGGATCATTATAATTAAAATTATTGTCTATGTAAAGTCATTTAGCTTGAAAGGATAATATTTATGGAAAGGGTTAATAGAATGAACAAAATTTTATTTTTTGATGTCGATGGTACTCTCTATAACAGTGAAAAAAAGTTACCTTCATCTGCAAAAGAGGCACTTTTGACAGCACGACGTAATGGTTATGAATTGGCAATTGCTACTGGTCGAGCACCATTTATGATTGAGTCATTGCTAGAAGAATTAGAGATCGATACGTATGTTACCTTCAATGGCCAATATGTTGTCTATAAAGGTGAGGTTGTCTATACAAATGGGATTGCGAAAGATGAACTAGCTAAAATTATTGCCTTTGGTGAGGCGCGTAACGAACCGGTAGTGTTTTTAGATGATAAACGGATGATTGCCTCAGTTGGCGATCATCGTATGGTAGCTGAAAGCTTAGATACTCTTAAATATCCGTATCCAGAATTAGACTCATCTTATTATATGCAGAACAATGTATATCAAACACTTATTTTTATGGAAGAAAAAGATGAACCTTTATATAATGAAACATTCCCAAATGTTCAATTTGTACGTTGGCATCGTTATTCTTGTGATATTTTGCCAAAGGGAGGTTCGAAGGCTGCTGGTATTGAAAAGGTGCTTGAAAAAATGGGCATCACTTTACAAGATGCCTTTGCTTTTGGCGATGGCATAAATGATATTGAGATGCTACAGGCAGTTGGGACAAGTGTTGCTATGGGAAATGGCCATGAGCGAGTGAAGGCAGTTGCTCATCATATTGCAGACCATGTAGACGAGGATGGTCTCTCTAAAATAATGCGTAAGCTATCCATTATTTAAAAATGAAAAACAACTAGTTGTGAAATTTACAACTAGTTGTTTTTTATTGATTAATGGTCTATGCCATATTGACGGTTTTTATTTGAACACCTTTTTCCGAAAAATGTTGAATCGTCTTTTTGGATAGTGCGTCATCTGTGATAATGACATCTACGTCATCCACTGGACAAACTTGAATCGCTACATCTTTATTAAATTTTGAGGAATCTGTAGCTACGTAGACTTTTTGAGAGATGGAAATAATTTGCTTTCTAGTAATCGCTTCATCCAAGCTAAAATCAGATATGCCTTTTTCAATTGAAACGCCACTAGCGCAAATAAAAGCTTTATTGATATTAAGATGCTCGAAGCGAAATAAAAATTCATTTGATGTCACTGATTTTTCAGAATGGCGTACTTTACCCCCAAGCAGTATAACCTCAATGTTAGAGCCGATTAGATCAAATGCTACAGGTAGTGAATTTGTCACCACTGTTAGTTTTTCCTTGTCCAATAAAAATGGTGTCATTTGATAGGTAGTTGTTCCGCTATCAATGAAAATACATTCCCCATCTTGAACGAGCGAAGCACATGCTCTGGCAATGGCGATTTTCTCTGTTAACTGTTCGTGAAGTCGGTGATCAATTAGTCCTTCTACTGGCTCAATATATTTAACGCCCCCATAAAATTTTTCAATTTTTTTGTCTTGCATCAACTGTTGGACATCACGACGGATCGTTTCCATTGAAACGTTAAACTCTTTTGTAAGTGTTACTAATTTTACTACCTTATGTTGACGTATAAACTGCAAAATTTGGTGTTGCCTTTCTATCATATACATTTCATCACCTCTACTAGATATTTACTCAAAATAATCATAACTTTGTCAACAGTTGGTCAGAATTTACTCAACATTTACACAAATAAGCATTTTCCTTTACAAATAGTCTCTATACTGAAGCTAAGAACTGAGTGAGGTGACCCAATTTGTTAGAGCTAAAAAATATCTCAAAAAGCTATAAAAATAAAAAAGTTTTAGTAGATATCAATGTAACCGTCGAATCAGGTGAGATTATTTCTTTGCTAGGACCGAGTGGCTGCGGTAAAACTACTTTGCTTAATATCATTTTAGGACTTGTAGATCCAACTGCTGGTCAGCTTGTCTACAATGGACAAGATATTTCCAAGCAATCAATGCAAGAAAGAGGATTTAATATAGTGTTTCAGGATTTTGCGTTATTTCCTCATTTAAATGCATACGACAATATCATTTATGGATTAAAAAATAAAAATGTGAAAATGTCCAAAGAGGAGATACAAGAATACATTGATTTTTTAGAGCTAGCTCCTCATTTGCATAAGAAGATTCATGAATTGTCTGGTGGGCAAAAACAACGCGTTTCCATTGCAAGAACACTCGTGATGCAACCTAAAATTCTATTATTAGACGAACCACTAAGTGCACTAGATGGCGTTATAAAGGAATCTATAAAGGAACGTATTAAATCCATCGCCCGTGAATTTAATTTGACGACGATTATCGTGACACATGATCCGGAAGAAGCCCTTACCTTATCGGATAAAGTCATCATTATTAATGAAGGTACAGTTGCTCAATTTGGCACACCTCATGAAATTGTTACAGCGCCAAAAAATCAATTTGTAGAAGATTTTATCTTAAGGCAGCTTCATATTAAGCGACATAACATCTATCAATTGTTTGGAGAAACATATGCTTAAAACGAATAAAATAATGAAATTAATTTTTCTACCGATTCTACTATTTTTTCTATTCTTTTTAATTGTGCCATTGCTTTATATGTTTTGGCAGTCATTCAAAATAGGCAATGTCGTTACCACTCAAAATTATATAGAAGCTTTACGGAATATCGAAATTCGTGAAGCTTTTACGAATAGTTTTAAAGTTTCTTTTGTAGCATCAGTGATTACAACCATTTTAGCCTTTTGGTTGGCCTATGCTGTTCATTTTACTACGATGCATCTCCATACAAAAAAGCTAGTTCAAATTGGAATTACCTTGCCGATGCTACTGCCAACCATCACCTATGGCTTTGTATTGATTTATACATTTGGGAATCAAGGAATTCTAACAAAACTAGTGGGGCAGCCTCTTTTTACAATCTATGGGTATAACGGCTTGGTGATCGGTTACGTCTTATACACATTACCAGTTGCTTTTATATTAATGCAAAACTCCATGCAATATATCGATAAACGTTTTTTACTTGTTTCAATATTAATGCATGATCAGCCAATGCGTCGTTTTTATCATACCGTATACCGTCCTATGGTTGGGACAATTGGCGGGGCATTTATTTTAACATTTGTTTTAAGCTTCACAGACTTTGGAATCCCTGCATCGGTTGGTGGCAATTACAGGGTAATAGCTACTGAACTTTACCAAGCTATGTTAGGTTCCATTGTGCATTTTGAACGTGGAGCAGTCATTTCAGTGTTAATGCTAGTACCTGCTATATTAGGTGTTGTCATGCTAACGATTTTAGAGCGCTTCAATTTTCAATATAAACAGGTTGGGCAAAGTGAACTTGTAAAGCATCGTTTACGAGACGCGCTATTTACAATTTATTCAATTCTCTGTGTAACAGCTGTATGTATTATTTTTTCAACCATGTTTATTGTGCCTTTTACCAAAGGCTATCCGTACGATTTCAGCTTTACATTAGAGCATGTTCAAAATGTACTCGCAGAGAAAGATTTAACAAAGGTTTACATCAATTCTCTCATCGTAGCGGTTCTAACAGCAATATTAGGTGTGGGCATAACATTTATGTCGGCGCTTCTTAATACAAGGACACCATTAAAGGGAAGAAAAAGCTTAGATGTAACTTCTATGATGACAAATACAGTTCCAGGTATGGTACTTGGATTATCCTACTTATTTTTCTTTAATGGAAGTTCTTTAAAGGGTACTTTTCTTATCATTATCGCATGTAATATCGTGCATTTTTTTACGACACCTTATTTAATGGCGAAAAATTCATTGCAAAAAATGGATCCTACGTGGGAAGTGACAGCTGAGCTGTTAAAGGATTCGTGGTTAAAAACCGTGATACGAATTATTTTACCGAATATTAGGCCAACGATTTATCAAATGTTTAGCTACTATTTTTTAAATGCGATGGTTACAGTCAGCGGTGTTATTTTTCTTGTCAGCACAAAGACAATGCTTGTATCGACAAGGATAAAAGAGCTACAGCATTTCGCAAAGTACACCGATATTTTTGTTTTATCGATATTCATTTTATGTACAAACCTCATTGTGAAATTAGGTTGTGATTATATAGCAGCACATAAAGAAAAAACGGAGGAGATTACAAAATGAAGAAGTCAACAGGCAGGATGTTAGGGACAGTAAGTGCAGCAGCAGTCGTTTTAGCTGCATGTGGAGGAGTAGCAGCAGATTCCAAAGAGCAAGTCATCATTTATTCAAATGCTGATGATGAAGCTATTGAAGTGATGGAAACTACATTAGATGATAAAGGCTATAAAGGTAAGTATTTAATCCAGTCGTTTGGTACTTCTGAGTTAGGTGGCAAAATGATGGCGGAAGGGACAGATATTGAAGCAGATGTTGTAACAATGGCTTCTTATTTTATAGAAAGTGCACAAACCTCAAAATCCATGTTTGTGGATATTTCTTCAGACTTAAAGCCTCTTGATGGGAGTGTTACGTATGCATTACCGATTTTAGGCAATGTAGGCTCTATCTTTATTAATACAGAGGTATTACAACAAAAGGGGCTATCTATTCCGAAATCCATTAAAGATTTGACAGACCCTGCTTATAAGGATTTAGTGTCATTCCCAAACATTATGGACTCCTCAACAGGGTGGCTTCTAGTACAAGCTATTATAAAGGAATATGGTGAAGAGGAAGGGAAAAAAGTTCTAGCAGAGTTAATTAAAAATGCAGGACCACATATTGAAAGTTCAGGCTCTGGCCCTATTAAAAAGGTGAAAACAGGAGAAGTTGCTGCAGGCTTTGGTTTACGTATCCAAGCTATTGATGCCAAAAACGAAGGGTTACCGATTGATTATATTGACCCGACAGAAGGAAATTTCACTTTAACGGAATCTGTAGCTGTTGTAGACAAAGAAGGTGAGGAAGCATTAGCAAAAGAAATTGCAAAGGTAATTGCAACAGAGGCTCGTGATGGTCTTCTAGAGCAATATCCTGTAGCTCTATATGAAGGAGAACAAGTAAAGGACGAGCACGTTCCTACCTATTTGAAAAAATGGGATACTACCTTAACCGTAGATTTATTAGAAAAACACCAAGCCTTCTTTAAAGAAGCACAGCGATAAGGAGTTATAGCAGATGAGTAACCATAAATTATTGACGCCAGGTCCACTGACAACAACTGAAGCAGTGAAACGAGAAATGTTAAAAGATCGTTGTACATGGGATGACGATTATAAAAATGTGACACAAGTGATTCGTAAGCAACTCTTAAAATTAGCAAAAGTTGATGAAGCTGATTACACTACGGTACTAATGCAAGGAAGTGGAAGCTTTGTAGTAGAGTCTGTACTAACAACAGCAATTGGTGAAAATGATAAGGTGCTGATACTAACAAATGGTGCTTATGGTGAAAGAATTGTTGAAATGGCCAAAGCCTTAAAGTTACAGCATGTTGTTTATAGTGCTCCTTATGATGAACAGCCCTCCTTGTTAGAAGTTCAATCCTTCCTTGAAAGAGATAGGAGTATTACTCATGTAGCTCTCGTACATTGTGAGACGACTACTGGTATTTTAAATCCTATTAAAGAAATTGGGGAAGTTGTTCATTCGTTCAACAAAACGTTTATTGTGGATGCCATGAGTAGCTTTGGAGGCGTACCAATGGATTTATCAAGCTTGCATATTGATTTTTGCATTAGTAGTGCCAATAAATGTATTCAAGGTGTTCCAGGGTTTGGATTTGTTATTGCGAATACAAGAGCTCTAGAAAAATGTAAGGGACAAGCTCGAAGTGTTGCATTAGATTTGTATAATCAATGGGAGGTGATGAAGCAAGACGGGAAATGGCGTTTCACTTCACCTACACATGTAGTGGCTGCTTTTGCGAAGGCACTTGAAGAATTAATTGAAGAAGGTGGCATTCATGCTCGCTATAAGCGCTATGCGTATAATAATCATCTACTTCGCTCTCGCTTATCAGAGCTAGGATTGAAAGCGTATATTTCGGAGGAGCTTCAATCACCAATTATCACAACATTTTTATTCCCGCATAAAGAGTTTTCTTTTGAGCATTTTTATCAAGAAATGAAAAAGGCAGGTTTCGTTATCTATCCAGGTAAGCTTACGGATGTCGATACATTCCGAGTTGGCAATATTGGTGATATTCATGAGGATGATATGCTTGCATTATGTGAGGTTATTGAAAATTATATGGTGGTGAAAAACAATGAAAATTGAGACGGTAATTTTGGACTGGGCAGGCACAGCAGTTGACTTTGGTTGCTTTGCTCCTGTAAAAGTTTTTTTAACAATTTTTGAGGACGCTGGTGTTACAGTTACACTAGAAGAGGCTCGTAAACCAATGGGTATGCTGAAAATTGATCATATCCGCACTATGCTAGAAATGCCAAGAATTAAAGAAGAATGGCACCGTGTACATGGACAACCCTTTACGGAAGAAGACGTGCATGTATTGTATAGTCATTTCGAAACAAAATTAATGGAGTCTTTAGCGACTTATACAGATCCTATCCAGCATGTGAAAACAACAGTACAGCAATTAAGAAAAGCAGGTATTCATATAGGCTCTACAACTGGCTACACAACTGCAATGATGGAAGTAGTGACAAAGCATGCGGCTGACAAGGGCTATCAACCTGATTTTCTTGTAACACCTACACAGGTAGGCGATAAAGGGCGACCATATCCATATATGATTTTTAAAAATATGGAGGCGTTAGGATCGCAAGCGACGAAGCAAGTTGTGAAGGTTGGCGATACAACATCTGATATAAAAGAAGCCTTGAATGCAGGTGTTTGGGCTGTTGGCGTAATTATTGGAAGCTCTGAAATGGGCCTTTCCGAAGAAGAATTCCGTTCTCTATCTTCAGAAGAGCAGCAACAAATCATAACGAAAACAAAATGTATTTTTGAAGAAACTGGCGCTCATTATACAATTGAAACAATGGAGGAGTTGCCAGCGTTAATTGAGACGATCAATGCTCGTTTAAATGTGGATAGACAATTAGAATATAAATAAAAAATAACCTCGGCAGATAGTACTAACTGCCGAGGTTGTTTTTAGTCGCGCTCATATGGGATTGAATCTGGTATTTCCGCAAACGGATTCTTTTCATTGATGCGGTCATAAAACATAACGCCGTTTAGATGATCTAATTCATGCTGAAAGGCAATAGCTGGCAAGCCCTTAAGGCGCATTTTTTTCTCTTCACCATCAATTGTTTTAAATTTTACTGTGATGCGTGCATGGCGAGGTACATACCCAGGAATATTACGATCAACAGAAAGACATCCTTCTCCTGCTGATAGGTATGTGTTTTCAACAGAGTGGCTAACGATCTTTGGATTAATGGCTACAAAGCTTAATTGTTCACCAGCCTCATCTTTTAAATGAAGGGCAAACATACGCTGTAAGCTATTTACCTGATTAGCAGCCAAACCAATTCCACTACGTAAATTGTATTTTTCTGCCACTTCAGGGTCTTGGCTGTTGATTAAATATTGAAGCATATCCTCAGCAAGCTTTCTTGTTTCATCAGTTAAAGGGAATTTAACTTCCTCTGCTTTTGTGCGTAAAGTCGGATGACCTTCGCGGATAATATCATCCATTAAAATCATATAGTAATCTTCCTTTCAACTTTGTAGTGCTTATTAATAAGTATACATCACGTTTTCGTACAATCCCATGAAAAAAGACCTTATTTGAATATACTCAAAAAATTTTTCTAATGCTATTAGATTTTCGAGAATGGGGTATTCTACTAGGGGAAAACCTATTGGAAAACGTAACAGTTGTATGGTGTGAGCAAGGTGTTGTAATACAGAATTTGAATATTAGTAATACAGTATAGGACAGCGGCGTTTGATTGTTATTCTAGAAAAAATCTTTGTATATAGCAGTAATAGATGATTGACCGACAGTATTTTATTCAGTATACTGAGTGTCAAGAATAAGTTGTACTAGTTAAAAAGGTGATTTATTTTAATACAGCTGAAAGGGAGATGTGACAAATGAGCAAGAAAAACAATAATATTTTTGATGCTAAACAAACGCTAACTGAAATCGAAGATAAGTTTGAAATGTTTCAAATTTTGAATGAAGAAGGCGAAATTATAAATAAAGAGGCAGATCCGAAATTATCAGATGAGGAACTTGTTGAGTTAATGACGCGTATGGTTTACACACGTATTTTAGATCAACGTTCAATCTCATTAAATCGTCAAGGCCGTTTAGGCTTCTATGCACCGACTGCTGGTCAAGAAGCTTCACAACTTGCTTCTCACTTTGCATTAGAACAAGAAGATTGGATTTTACCAGGTTATCGTGATGTACCGCAAATTGTATGGCATGGCTTACCTCTTGAAAAAGCATTTTTATTCTCACGTGGTCACTTCATTGGGAACCAGGTTCCTGAAGGTGTAAACGTTTTAGCTCCACAAATTATTATCGGTGCACAGTATATTCAAGCTGCTGGGGTGGCACTTGGTATTAAAAAACGTGGGAAAAAAGCTGTTGCAGTAACTTATACAGGTGACGGTGGATCTTCTCAAGGGGACTTCTATGAAGGCATTAACTTTGCAGGTGCATTTAAATCTCCAGCAATCTTCATCGTACAAAATAACCAATATGCAATCTCAACACCTCGTGAATTGCAAACAGCTGCTAAAACAATTGCACAAAAAGGTGTAGCAGCAGGCTTACCAAGTATTTTAGTAGATGGAATGGATGCGCTTGCAGTTTATGTAGCAACTCGTGATGCTCGTGAGCGTGCGGTTAATGGTGAAGGCCCAACATTAATTGAAACAATGTGTTACCGTTATGGTCCTCATACAATGGCTGGGGATGACCCAACTCGTTACCGTACTTCTGATACAGATAATGAATGGGCTCAAAAAGATCCTCTCGTTCGCTTCCGTAAATACCTAGAAGCAAAAGGTATATGGGATGAGAAAAAAGAAGAAGCAGTTATTGAGCGAGCAAAAGAAGAAATTAAAGAAGCAATCAAAAAAGCAGATGCTGCTCCAAAACAAAAAGTAACAGAATTAATGGAAAATATGTATAAAGGCGAAATGCCATCTAATCTAAAAGAACAGTATGAAATCTATAAAGAGAAGGAGTCGAAATAACCTATGGCACAAATGACGATGATTCAAGCAATTACAGATGCACTTCGCACAGAATTAAAGAATGATGAAAACGTTCTTGTATTCGGGGAAGATGTAGGTGTCAACGGTGGGGTATTCCGCGCGACAGAAGGCCTACAAAAAGAATTTGGGGTTGACCGCGTATTTGATACACCATTAGCAGAATCAGGTATTGGTGGCTTAGCAGTTGGCCTTTCTCTTCAAGGATTCCGTCCAGTTCCTGAAATTCAATTCTTTGGTTTCGTTTATGAAGTAATGGATTCAATTAGTGGCCAGCTAGCACGTATGAGCTACCGTAGTGGTGGCGTCTACAATGCTCCAGTAACAATCCGTTCACCATTTGGTGGTGGTGTACACACACCTGAAATGCACTCAGATAGCTTAGAAAGCTTAATGACAGCACAACCAGGACTAACAGTTGTTGTTCCATCAACACCATATGATGCAAAAGGTTTACTTATTTCTTCTATTCGTAATGACAACCCAGTTATTTTCTTAGAGCATTTAAAACTATACCGTTCATTCCGTGAAGAAGTGCCTGAGGAAGCATACGAAATTCCACTAGGAAAAGCGGATGTAAAACGTGAAGGTACTGATTTAACAATTGTTGCTTACGGTTTAATGGTTCATGAAAGCTTAAAGGCTGCAGAAGAACTTGAAAAAGAAGGACATTCTGTAGAAGTAATTGACTTACGTACAATTCAACCAATCGATGTGGAAACAATTATCGCATCTGTTGAAAAAACAGGTCGTGCAATCGTTGTCCAAGAAGCTCAAAAACAAGCAGGGATCGCTGCAAACGTAGTAGCAGAAATTACAGAGCGTGCAATTTTAAGCTTAGAGGCTCCTGTTCTTCGTGTGGCTGCACCAGATACTGTGTACCCATTCCCACAAGCTGAAGGTGTTTGGTTACCAAACTACAAAGATGTAATGGAAACAGCGAAAAAAGTTTTAACATTCTAATAAAGCTTCTAAACTTGAACAACAGTAAATAGAAAGGATGGGTACACATGGCATTTGAATTCAGATTACCGGATATTGGCGAGGGTATTCACGAAGGCGAGATTGTGAAATGGTTCGTTAAAGCTGGAGATACAGTAAAAGAAGACGATATTCTTTGTGAAGTACAAAATGATAAAGCGGTAGTAGAAATCCCTTCACCAGTTGAAGGAACAGTAGAGGAAGTTTTAGTAGGAGAAGGAACAGTTGCCGTTGTTGGTGATGTTTTAATCCGATTTGACGCACCTGGCTATGAAGACTTAAAGCTAAAAGGTGACGATCATGCTGAAGCAAAAACAGAGGCACAAGTTCAAGCAACTGCTGAATCTGGTCAGAACGTAGAGAAAGCTCCTGCTAAAGAGGAAAAGGCACCAGAAAACGCTCCTGAAAAAGCTACAGAAAAAGTGGAGACAGTAGTTGATGAAACTAAACGTGTGATTGCGATGCCTTCTGTACGTAAATTTGCCCGTGATAACGATGTAAATATCCGTGAAGTGAAGGGTACAGGCAAAAACGGTCGAATCCTTAAAGAAGATATTGAAAACTTCTTAAAAGGTGGCGGCACTGTAGAGGCCGAAACTGCAACTATCGAAGCATCAGAAGAAACAGTTCAACAAGAAACGTCTGCACCAGCAGCACCAGTAGTTCTTGAAGGGGATTTCCCAGAGACTCGTGAGAAAATGTCAGGTATTCGAAAAGCGATTGCAAAAGCAATGGTACACTCGAAACAAACGGCTCCTCATGTTACACTAATGGATGAAGTCGATGTAACAGCTCTTGTAGCACATCGTAAAAAATTCAAAGATATCGCTGCTGAAAAAGGTGTTAAATTAACATACTTACCATATGTAGTGAAAGCACTTATTTCAACTTTACGCGAGTTCCCAGAATTTAATCGCTCTTTAGATGATGCAACACAAGAAATTATCCAAAAGCATTACTATAACATTGGTATTGCTGCAGATACTGAAAGAGGCTTACTAGTACCGGTTATTAAGCATGCAGATCGTAAATCTGTATTTGCAGTGTCTAATGAAATCAATGAATTAGCGACGAAAGCCCGTGAAGGGAAGCTAGCACCACATGAAATGAAAGGTGCTTCCATGTCCATTACGAATATCGGCTCTGCAGGAGGACAATGGTTCACACCAGTAATTAACCATCCTGAAGTAGCAATTCTAGGTATTGGTCGAATTTCAGAAAAACCTGTAATAAAAAATGGTGAAATTGTAGCCGCACCTGTGTTAGCATTATCATTGAGCTTTGATCATCGTATGATCGATGGAGCCACTGCGCAAAATGCTTTAAATCACTTAAAGCGTTTGTTAAGTGAGCCAGAATTATTATTAATGGAGGCGTAACAAAAATGGTAGTAGGAGATTTCCCAATCGAAACAGATACTCTTGTCATTGGTTCAGGTCCTGGAGGATATGTAGCAGCAATTCGTGCAGCTCAAACTGGCCAAAAAGTAACAATCGTTGAAAAAAATGTACTTGGTGGTGTGTGCTTAAATGTAGGTTGTATCCCATCAAAAGCATTAATTTCAGTAGGTCACCGTTTTGAGCAAGCTAAACATTCAGATGACATGGGAATCATCGCTTCTGATGTGAAATTAGACTTCTCAAAAGCACAAGCATTTAAAGACAGCGTTGTTAAAAAATTAACTGGCGGTGTTGAAGGCTTACTTAAAGGGAACAAAGTTGAAATTGTACAAGGTGAAGCTTATTTCGTTGACGCTCATTCAGTGCGTATCATCAATGGTGAATCTGCTCAAACTTACACATTTAACAATGTCATTATTGCAACAGGTTCTCGTCCAGTTGAAATTCCAACATTCAAATTCACTGATCACGTATTAAATTCTACTGGTGCACTTTCTTTACAGGAAGTTCCTGGTAAATTAGTTGTTATCGGTGGCGGTTATATTGGTACAGAGTTAGGATCTGCTTACGCAAACCTTGGCTCTCAAGTAACAATTATTGAAGGCGGAAAAGATATTTTAGCTGGCTTCGAAAAACAAATGACACAAATCGTGAAAAAAGGCCTTAAAAAGAAAGGCGTTGAAATTGAAGTTAACGCATCTGCAAAAGGCGTAGAAGAAACTGAAAACGGCGTTGTAGTAACTTATGAAGTTGGCGGAGAAGAGAAAAAAGTTGAAGCTGATTATGTATTAGTAACTGTAGGTCGTCGTCCAAATACAGATGAAATGGGCCTTGCTGAAATCGGAGTTGAATTCGGTGAACGTGGTCTAATCAATGTTGACAAACAATGTCGTACAAATATTCCAAACATCTATGCAATTGGTGATATCGTTGCAGGTCCTCAACTTGCACATAAAGCATCTTACGAAGGTAAAGTTGCTGCTGAAGCAATTGCTGGTGAAAAATCAGTAGTTGATTATCTTGCTGTACCTGCTGTATGTTTCACAGATCCAGAAATGGCGACAGTTGGTTACAACGAAGAACAAGCAAAAGCAGAAGGCATCGAATACACTGCAGCGAAATTCCCATTCGCAGCAAATGGTCGTGCTCTTGCATTAAACCAATCAGAAGGTTTCGTGAAGCTTGTTGCTCGTAAAGAAGATGGCTTATTAATTGGTGCTCAAATCGTAGGTGCTGGTGCATCTGATATGATCGCTGAAATGGGCTTAGCGATTGAAGGCGGCATGACTGCTGAGGATATTGCATTAACAATTCACGCTCACCCAACATTAGGTGAAATTACAATGGAAACTGCTGAAGTATTACTTGGCAACCCAATCCACATTGTAGCAAAAAAATAATTTGAATAAAGGAGTGTAGTTAAAGCGGATGGATCATTCACTTAACTACACTCCTTTTTATTAGCTCTGGTTCAATTATTTACACGTATTGTCCTAATCAGGTTCTATAATATTTTTTGGGGTATTTACACAATTACACGCATAAAAAAAGCACAGATTCACTGATTTATATATACTTGAATTGTCGAGAAACAAGTAATAGAAAGGTGAACTGTGCAAATGAATTTTAACATGAATATCCCAGGATTAAAAGATGTAGAGATTACGAAAGTAGAAGAAGTAGGCGATCGAATCGCATTGTATGTGCAATTGCCTAAGTGCACGCATCCATGTCCAGTTTGTGAAAAAAAAACATCGAAGGTTCACGATTACCGTATACAAAAGATCAATCATTTAAAATGGTTTGAACGTTTAACTATTCTTTTCTATAAACGTCGTCGTTATGTTTGTGATTGTGGAAAGCGTTTCTCTGAAAAATCCCCCTTCGTAGATAAATATCAACGTTACTCAAAGGAATGGAATCAAGTAGTGAGTATACGTGCTATTAAAGCTAAAACATTTAAAGAAGCTGCAGAAGTGCTAGGTACATCAACCACGACGGTTATTCGCCGTTTTAAAAAGGTAGCGAAAAAACAATTAGTAGAGGGTGTACGTTTACCAAAAGCAATTGCGATTGATGAGTATAAAGGCGATACAGATGCAGGTACGTATCAGTTAATCATTGCGAATGCGGAGACGCGCGAACCGATTGATATTTTACCGAATCGTAAAAAAGAAACCATAAAAAATTACCTAAGTCAGTATGGAGCAGATGTTGAGATAGTGGTCATGGATATGAATCCAAGTTTTAAAGCAGCTGTTCGTCAAGCGCTAGGTCGACCTGTTATTGTGGCAGACCGGTTTCATTTTAGCCGTTATATCTATTGGGCAATGGATGAAGTGCGCCGACAAGTACAAAAAGAATGGGACAAATACAATCGTACAAAGTGTAAACGTATGCGTCATGTATTGTATAAACGTGCATCTAAATTATCACCGAAACAACAGTGGTACTTACAGCGTTATACAGAAATGTCTGAAACATTAAAAGTAGCTCATGAATTAAAGGAAGCCTATTGTGAATGGTTTGATTGGGCAAAGACAAAAAATGATGTTGTAGAAGTGAAGAAGCGATTACTAGCTTTTTACCGTAAGGTAGAAGAGACAAAATTACCAGCTTTCTTAAAAGCCATTCAAACATTGAAGAACTGGCAAGTAGAAATCTTAAATAGCTTTAGTTTTGGTTATTCCAATGGCTTCTTGGAAGGCATTAATAATAAAACAAAAGTGATGAAACGGAATGCATATGGCTTTCAGCGTTTCGATCACTTTCGAGCAAAAATCTTATTAAATTTAAAGTATAAAGAAATCGGAGTTCATCTGGGTTAATGTGTTAAAAGATTACACCACCCCAACATTTGACTTAGAACCCCTAATCATACCTTTTTATAGCTGGTCGGGTTTTGATGACGGCAAAGGATAAGGATGTTGTATAGGGTACTGTACATGAAATAATGTCAGAGGAGAGAATACAGTCGTTTTTTGGTATAGAGCTAAAAAATACTATATGAGGATGAAAACGATTAGTAGAAACGATGGTGCCTCGTGCATTAGGTGCAGAAAAATAAGAACGAAATAATAGTTAGCATGTAGTTAGAAAACACAATGATAAGTAAAAAGTAGCTCCTTATGGAAAAAATTCCGTAACACTATTGCCATCAAATATTTATTCTATCATTTACAAGTTCCTTTGATTATTCTGAATAATCGATAAATGCTATAATGATAGCATTGTAGAAAGTAAGGAGGATTTAATAATGGAGCTTAATTTAACAGGGAAAGTAGCAATTATAACAGGATCGAGTAAAGGGATTGGCTATTATACAGCCATGCAGCTTGTTAAAGAGGGTGCAAAGGTTGTACTTTGCGCTCGTGGTGAAAAACAACTACAAGTGGCTGCTGGATGCATAAAAAATGAAACAGGCGTAGATGTTTTAATTGTTCCAACTGACATTACAAAAGAAAAAGATTGTAAATATCTAATCGAGCGTACTGTAGAACATTATGGACGTGTTGATATTCTTATTAATAATGCAGGTACAGCTTCAGCGAATCCCTTTGAAACGGTGAGTAGTGAGCTGTGGCAGGCAGATTTAGATCTAAAGGTATTTGGAGCTATTCATTGTTCAAAATATGCAGCTCCATATATGCGTAAGGCTGGGGGCGGTGCAATCGTTAATGTGACAGCGGTGATGGCGAAAACGCCACCTGCAAGCTCACTTCCTACTACTGTAAGTCGTGCTGCTGGTCTTGCCTTGACAAAAGCGATGAGCAAGGATTTAGGGAAGAATAATATTCGAGTAAACTCTGTATGTATAGGACTGATTCGTAGTGATCAAATTGAAAAGAAATGGAAAAAGGAAGAACCCAATTTATCGTGGGAAGAATATTCTCGTAAAGTGGGGCAAGCAATTCCGCTTGGTCGTGTAGGTGATACGCAAGAAGCAGCAAACGTTATCACTTTTTTAGTATCTGATGCGGCAAGCTATGTTACAGGAACAGCTATTAATATTGATGGCGGCTCTGGTCACGCATTATAGGAAAAAATAAAAATCCACTATATGGGAATTATGTATAGTGGATTTTATATATTTTAACCTTCTTCGTTAATAAGAACATTTTTTCCACGCATTTTCATGAACAGTGGTATAAGTAACCAAGAAATCGCTACTACTAAAAATGTGAGAGATAAAGGCTTTGATACAAAAATAGAAAAATCTCCATTAGAGATAGTTAATGCACGGCGCATATTATTTTCAATCATCGGCCCTAGTACAAGTGCAAGGACTAATGGTGCTACTGGATAATCATTTTTAGCAAATAAATAACCAAGTACACCACAAGCTAGTAATAGATACAAATCAAAAGTAGCGAATTGTACAGCATAAACACCAAAAATTGAAATGGCGATAATAATTGGCAATAAATATTTTTTAGGTGTTTCTATGATTTTTGCAAAAATACGGACCAATGGCATGTTTAATGCTAATAACATTAAATTCCCAATAAACATACTAGCAATCAATCCCCAAGCAACTTGAGGATGCTCTTCGAATAATAGGGGACCTGGCTGGATATTGTACATAATAAGTGCACCCATTAAAATAGCTGTAGTACCTGAACCAGGAATTCCTAATGTTAGCAATGGAATCATTGCACCGCCTGATGCCGCATTGTTAGCTGATTCAGGTCCAGCTACACCAGCAATATGGCCTTTTCCGAATTGCTCAGGTGTTTTACTGAATTTTTTTTCGGTAATATAAGAAAAGAATGAGGCAAGGGTTGCGCCCGCGCCAGGCAATACACCAATGAAAAAACCTAATAATGAGCCACGGGCAATCGGAACAGCACTATCTTTTAAATCTTGCTTTGTTGGTAATACACGATTAATTTTTGCTATTTGACCATCTTCTTCGTCTTTTTCAAGAATCGTTTTAAACACTTCACCTAACGCAAATAAACCAACAGCAATCGTTAAAAATTCAATACCAGAGAATAGCATCGGCTGACCAAATGTAAAACGTTCGATACCGGATACTGCATCGATACCTACTGTGCCGAGCATAAGTCCTAAGGCAGTCATAATTAAAGCTTTTGTTATAGAGCGTCCTGCAAGTCCACTTACTGCCGCCAGCCCTAGTAACATTAACGAAAAGTATTCTGCTGGTCCGAATTTTAATGCTAATTTTGAAAGGGGGTTCGCTAATAATATCAGACCTAGTAACGCTACTACCCCAGCACAAAATGAACCGATGGCTGCGATAGAAAGAGCACTTCCAGCACGGCCTTGCTTCGCCATTTGATAGCCATCCAATGTTGTGACAACGGATGAGGATTCACCAGGCGTATTTAACAAAATAGAAGTAGTTGAGCCACCATACATGGCTCCATAATATACTCCTGCAAGTAAAATAATTGAGCTTGTAGCTGCCGCTTCCGTTGGTAAGCCAGCTGTAATGGTTGCTGTAACAGGGATTAATAAAGCAACACCACTCATGGGACCGATCCCCGGAAGTACACCAACTGCTGTTCCAATTATAACACCAACAAGAGCGAATAGAAGATTTTGCCATTGGAAGGCAATGGCAAATCCATCAACTAAAAATTGCAATGTTGACATATGTTCACTCCTTTATACTAAAAAGTTGGAAAACTAGGCAGAGACCCTCCTAGTAAACCTGTAAATACATAATAGACACCCAGTGAAAAACCAGCTGCAATAATGATTGAATAGATCAGTTTTGATCGTTCCATCATTTGGAAACTGATGCACAAAAATAAAAATGTAGTAATCATATATCCTATTTTTTCAAGGAAAAATACATAGGCAATAGCACTTCCAAAAATGATTAAGAACTTTTTAAGCTCTGTAGAGGAGGTTTTAGAAGATGGTGTTGGTCCTCTTGTGATTCGTTCTCTCACAGCATTTTTCCACGATTCATAAAATAATTGAAGACTTAATAAACCTAAAATAATGCCTAAACATAGTGGAAATATTTTAGGACCGACAGTAGATCCATAAGCACTATCAGAAATTTGTGTTGCTTGAAAGACAAATAAAATACTTAGTGTGAGTAAGATAATGCTAAATACTTTATCAAATGTGTGGTTCAATCGTTTTCACCTCCATAGAGAATAATAGAAGGTTACACAAGTAGTTCTATATTTCTTTGAAATACTTGTGTCCCTTTTCTTGACAAATATTATTCCTTTTTTTGCATACCAAGAGCTGTTAACAGTTCAACAATTATTTTATTTTGATTATCTAGGTAGGTTGTAAATTCTTCAGCGTTGCGGTATTCGGCTTGCCAGCCATTACGTGTTACTTCAGCTTGCCATTCTTCTGATTCAGACATTGCTTGTAATTTTTCAGACCAATAAGCAACTGCATTTTCACTCATATTTTTCGGACCAAAAATACCACGCCAGATTGTAAATTCTTCATCAATACCAGCCTCTTTAAATGTTGGAACTTCAGCTAGCTCACCCTCTAAGCGTTCAGATGAACTTACAGCTAATACACGGACATCTCCAGATTTAACATACGTAGCAATTGTAGAAGCATCTGTTGCAATCACATCTGCATTCCCTCCGAGTAAAGCTGTTACGGCCTCACCGCCCCCATCATAGGAAACATATTTGATTGTTTTTAAATCAATGCCTGATTTATAAGCTGGAATAATTCCCACTAGATGATCCATAGAGCCTGGTGCAGAGCCGCCTGCTAATGTGACATCTTTGGGCGAAGTTTTCAGTGCATTTAATACATCTTCAAGCGTTTGGAATGGAGAATCCTGTTTAACAACGATTGCACCATAGTCGCGCGTTAATTGCGCTAAAGGTGTAGTGTCTTTGTAGCCAAATTTACTATTTCCTTCAGCCTTTTCATGATTAATAAGAATAGGAGGCGATTTAACCATCAACATATAATCATTATTTACTTCCTTTGTAGCGAATGTTGCCATAAAGGCAGCCCCACCACCGCCTGGTTTGTTCTCAACTTGGATTGCCTTATCAATTAAACCTGTATCATTCATTGTTTTTGCTATTGCACGAGCTGTTAAATCCCATCCACCGCCAGCCCCAGATGGAGCAACAATAGTAATATTACTTTTCGGATAATCACTTGTTTTCTTTCCTTCTGTTGTTTCTCCATTTGATGCTGAACAGCCAACCAAACTAGTAAATAGTAAGCCAGCTACCATTATTTTTGATATTTTCCTCCACATAAAAATCCCCCTTAAAAATAAAATGGTAGCGCTATCAATCTAGCGCTACCAATACTATAACGTATATCAGAATTGTTTAAATATTGTGTTAATAATGTGGATTAATATCATTTTGTTCATAAAGTTTATTTGGAAATAAAGTATCGTCGCTCAGGACGACCAACTGTACCATAGGTGAGTTCAGTGTATGCCTGCTTTTGTGTAACTAAAAATTCTAAATAGCGGCGAGCGGTGGAACGACTAACACCGATATTTCTTCCTAATAGTTCAGCTGTACTACCATCTTCCATCGTACTTAAATAATTGATAACATGATTCATTGTTGTTGAATCAATGCCTTTCGGTAGTAGTGGTGTATCTTGAGGAATAGTTAAAGTTGCTTTTGGCCATAAATATTGAATTTTTTCTTGTGTAAATTTCTCGTTCTTTTGCAGCAATAAATGCTTGTAACGGAATTTTTCTATACTTTCTTTTAGTTGATCGAATGTAAATGGCTTTAAAATATAGTCCGTAACATTTTTCAGATAAGCTTTTTGAACAATATGTGCCTCTGTAGCTGCGGTAATTAAAATGATGCTACTTGTTGGACTTAATTCATTGATTTTATCTATTAAATCAACTCCAAGAATATCTGGTAAAAATACATCCAGTAATATAAGATGTGGTGAAAATGATTGAAGCCAGTCTATAGCTTCTTCCCCAGTGTTGGCACGCGCAATTACTGTGAAACCTTCAATTTTCTCTAAAAAACGACAATGTACGTCTGCTACCCGTACATCGTCTTCAATGACTAGCACTTCAATATCATTCATTAATGATAATCCCCCTTTTGCTAATAGATACAATGAATAGGGCACCGCCTAAATCGCCTTCTCCAAGAGCGAGTGAGCCGTTTAAATCATGGATGCTGGAAATTACTTTCCTTAATCCGTAGCCTCGGAGCTTAGTATCTTTTGTAGAAATATTTTCTGAAAATAGTACATCTAGTTTTTCTTGTGCTAAACCATTACCAGAGTCCTCGACTTCAAAGATGATTTCCTCGCCATTATCCAAGATAAAGAGTCTGACGATTCGTTGTTGCTCTTTATTTTTTTCAACCTCTTCAAAAGCATTGGTTAATAAATTACCCATAATTGAAATGATCAGACTTTTTTCGATATTTTCAGGAAAATTTTCTAAATAACTATCCTCATCAAAAATCAATTGAATCTTTAATTCACGAGCACGGTTAAAAAATCCAATAATTAAACCATTTAAAAATGGGTCTTTCACACGATTTGTAATAAATTGTGTTAGAGAGGAATGTCCTTGTACTTATTTATGAATAATAGATAGGGCTTCTTCGGATGCATTTAATTGAATAAGGCCTGAAATTGTATAAAGGACATTTTTAAATTCATGTGTTTGGGCACGTAAGGATTCCGTGTATTGTTTTACTTGTGATAATTCGATAGCCATTTGCTCAATTTCTGATTGTAAACGGAAGCTTGCAACAGCACCGACAATTTTACCATTCACCTTCATAGGAACACGATTTACAATAATTTCATGACCGTTGATATTCATTAATTTATCTAACTGTTTTTCACCGTTCATTAACACATTAAGAAGATGTGTATTTGGTATATGTTGCTCGATATTATCACCAATGATAGTCGTATTGTTTGCAAGATTTAAGATATTGGCTGCAGCATTATTCAATGTTGTAATTTCACCTTTATCATTTACGGTAATAATAGCTTCACGAACTGATTCAATTAAAACATTTTTTTCTGTTAACAGATTTGCAATTTCATTTGGCTCCAAATTAAAAATTTGCTTTTTAATATTTCGGGACAAAAATATAGAACCGATAATACCAATACTTAGTGCAATTACCATCGTATAAAAAATATTATCCAGGTATAAAAGGTATAAGTGATCTAATTCACTTGTTAAGTAGCCAATTGACACAACACCTATAATCGAGCCATTTGTATCAAAAATAGGTGCTTTGCCTCGAATTGATTGTCCCATTGAACCATTTGCAATTGAAATATAAGATTCACCTTTTTTCAATGCCCTGTCATTATCATCACCCACCATGGATTTGCCAATACGATCAGCAAGCGGATGGGTGTAGCGTATCCCTTCTTTATCTCCTATGACCACGTAAGTCGCTTTTGCAGCATGCATGATGTCATTGCTAATTTTTTGCAGAACCTCGGATGGGTTGTCTGTGTGAAAAGCTGCTATAACATCGCCTCTACTAGCTGTTGTTTCCGCCAAATATAGCGCTCTGTTACCAATTTGTGTTTGTAATGCATCCGAAATGGTTACATAAAAAAGTAGACCAGCTAAAGTGACGATAATAAAAATTAAAAAACTACTGTAATAGGCAAAGCGAGTTTGGAGTTTTAATGTTTTAAAGAAAATCGAAAATCCCACCTTAGAAATTTTAATAGTATACAAACTAGTATCTTGTGTAATTTTCGATTATATAGAAAATTTTAAAAATTTGCTAGATAGTGATTAAAATATATAATGAAATGCTTCTAATGAGCCAAGGATGCTGAAAATAACAAGAGAAGGAAGTTATTTTAACGGTCAGTGTATAAGAGGATCACAAAACAACAATACATTTTACATATGTAAAATCGTGATTTATAAAGGGAAAAGAATTTTAATAGTGTACCATAGAAAGGGTTGGTTTTTCTGTAACTGCTAATTATTTTTCTAAAATTATAATAGACAGAAAATTCCTGCAGATGTAGAATGAACGATATAGGGGGTGAAAAGTGGCGAAATGTTGAACGAAAATTTTGCTGCGTTGTTGTTACGTGTTGTTCGGATTATTGTGCAAATTGGGATACTTACTATTTTCTATTACATGGGGGTTGGCATTGTTTCTTACTTGCATATCCCTCTTCCAGGAAGCGTCATTGGATTACTTTTATTAGCACTTTCACTCAATTTTAAAATAATTAAGGTTGAATATATACAAGACGGAGCAGGTTTTTTAATTGGCATCTTAACGTTGTTTTTCATTCCAGCAACTGTTGGTGTTATTGATTATCCAGAACTCATGTCAATCACTGGTCTGCTCATTATTTTAGCAGTTATTGCTAGTACATTAATCTCTATTTATGTAACAGGATTGCTGACACAACTTATTGAGAAAAGAGAATTGGCCAAAAAAGAAAGCTCGAAGACTACTGTGGAAGAAGGAAAGGGGGAATTAACTGTTGATTGAAGTAACTGTTGTCCTTAGTACCATTATCATGTTTATTTTATTTACAAAGCTCTATCAACGCTTTCCCCATCCTATCATGATTCCCTTGGTCACTACTACGATTGTCAGTGCAGTGATTTTACTTGTGTTTGATATTCCGTATTCAACTTATATGGAAGGTGGGGAATGGCTTCAGAAAATGCTAGGGCCAGCTGTGGTGGCACTTGCATATCCTCTCTATAATCAACGAGCAATTATTATGAAATATAAGTACTCTATTTTATCAGGACTCCTAATCGGCATGATAACAGGCTTAGTGACAATTTTTGTGTTACTAAAATGGATTGGTGTAGAACCTGGCTGGATGCTCACAGCATTACCTAAATCGTTAACAACGCCTGTTGGAATGCAGGTGAGCGAAACGATTGGTGGCATTCCTCCTTTAACCGCTGTTTTCGTCATGATTGCAGGGTTTGTAGGGGCCATTATCGGACCATTAGTCATTAAGTATGGCAAAATCGACTCTGCTGTGAGTAGAGGAGTGGCAGTAGGAAGTGCTTCACACGGGGTAGGTCTTGTGAAATTAAGAGAATATGGGGAACAGGAATTATCAGTTGGTTCCTTATCAATGGGTTTAACGGCTGTTATCGGAGCATTCTTCTGCCCTTTATTTGTTTATTTATTTTTATAGATGGTGATATGCATAAGCAATTTATCGTTATGAAAATGAAATTAAAAATACTTCTGATAATATTCTATTATATCTATTTTGTAATGAAGAGAATGTTTTTCTGCTTGTGTTCAACACGAAGGATATCTTCATTTCTGTGTTGTATAAATATAAAAGCTAGCCCTTCTTTGAACTGCGCCCTAAATTTCGGACAGTTTAATAAAAGTAACCCTGCTATTTAAGCAGCGATTAGATGACTTCGGTATTCTGCCGGAGTCATCTTTTTTAAATTCCATTGTCTTCTTGATGCATTATAGAAAATCATATATTGATTAACTAATTGTTTTAGTTCTTCAAATGTATGAACTTCTTTATAGTCCATTTCATCTTTCATATGTCCAAAGAAGGATTCCATTGGTGCATTATCGATACAGTTCCCTCTACGTGACATAGATTGTTTCAAATTCATCTGTTTCACCCTTTTTTGAAATTCTGGATGCGTGTAATGGAAACCTTGATCAGAGTGTATCATGGCTTCTGGATGTATATTATTCCCTAATTTCTCTTCTAATTTTGCTAGAGTATTGTAAACAATCGACATTTTCAATGTTTGTGATAATTCATATGCCACTATTTCACGTGTAGCGACATCATTAACACAGGATAGATAGGCTGTTTTTCCTCGATACTTTAAATAGGTAATGTCAGTTAAAAATACTTTTTCCGGCTCGTCTTGTGTAAATTCACGGTTTAATCTATTTGGTAATGTCTTATGTTCTTGAGTAGCTTTTGCAATATTTTTATATGGGTTTGCACGTCGCACTTTCGCAAAGAAATTATACTTGCGCATTAGACGGCGTATTTTCTTTGGGTTCATTGGGTTTTCAAGTAATTCACATACTTTCATATAAAGTCCACGATAGCCAACTTTCCCTTTGAATGCATCATAGATGCACTTTAAAAAGAGATAATCCTCATAATCATTGTTCTCTCGAATGGCATGTTTTTCAGTATTCCGCAGCCATGCATAATAACCACTGCGACTAACATGTGCGACAGTACATAGCTCAGAGACACTATTGATTAGTTGATATTTACGAATTACTTCATTGATGACTGCGTATTTTTCATGTGGAGCTACTTGTGTTTCTTCGCCTTCCTTTCGAGTTCCTCTAGCTTTTTTAGTAATTCAATTTCAGCTTCGAGATAACGAATACGAGCCTCTGCTTTTTCTAGCTTCTTATCAGCGGATAACTCACTAGTTGTTGGTCTTCCCGTACTTCCTTTTCCTCGACGTTCTTCCAAAAAACCATTTTCTCCATATTGATTAAAAGTATTTCTCCAACGCTTCAAAGCTGATTTAGCTTTTTTAGGGCCAATCATTTCAAGATCAAACCCATTTTCTATAAAGATTTGAGTAGGTCCTTTCCCAGCTAAGTTCTCATTTACTGCTTTAATTTTAAATTCAGGTGTATATTGAATCGCTCGGTCAGATACTGAAGCAACATTGGGATTGGCTTCTAATAGTTGACGTTGATGTTCATTAAAATAGATTTTACTCATAAGATAACTCCCGTTCAAATTAATTATGTTAAGTATAACGGGCTTTTCCCATAGAAAAAACCCCGAATAGGGCACTTTTTTTTAAGTGTCTACTATTCGGGGTTCAGTTCACTTTTTGAAGAGCTAGCTTTTATTTTTTAGAAAATTGGCTTACGTTCTTTGATAACACGAATTGTTTTTAATGTTGTATCTTCTGGTCCTTGAACTGGTAAACCTGCTTCAATATTCATTTGAATATAATGAATATTTTCTTGTGTAATTATTTCCCCGGGAATAAAAATAGGAATCCCAGGAGGATACACCATAATAAACTCTGCACAAATACAGTTATCTGCTTCGGCAAGAGGAACGACTTCTGTATCTGCATAAAAAGCATCACGTGGGGACATGGCAAGTGCTGGAATTTCTGGCACATTCACCAAGGCCTCTGTTATAGCTGCTTCAGAATCAAATGCTTTTGACATACGAGTTAAGGCATTTACTAAAAGGTTAATTTCCTTTTTTGTATCTCCTAAAGTCACTAAACATAAGATATTATAAAGGTCAGACAGTTCTACTTCAATATTGGCATTATACCTCAACCATTCCTCAGCTCGATGACCAGAAATACCTAAATCTTTCACACTAATCAGAAGTTTTAATGGGTCCATATCATAAGTTGCAGATGAATGTAACTTTTCCTTACCTGCACACTTTAAATGTGGTATTTGATTAATGCGTTTACGAGCATCCTTTGCTAAACGTAATGCATCGTCAATTAAATCGTATCCATGAATGGCTAGCTGACGTCGCGCTGTGTCAAGTGAAGCAAGTAATGGATAGGATGTCGAAGTTGTTGTTAACATAGAAAATACAGCTTGTACACGTTTTGCAGAAACAAGACCTTCACGTACATTTAAAATAGACGTTTGTGTCATGGAGCCACCAAGCTTATGCACGCTTGTAGCTGCCATGTCAGCACCTGCTTCCATAGCTGAATATGGAAGGTCATCATGGAATTTTATGTGTACGCCATGCGCTTCATCTACTACTACCGGAATATTACGGTCATGAGCAATCTCAACAATGCGCTTTAAATCAGCTGTAAAGCCAAAATATGTTGGATTAATAACAAGTACTGCCTTTGTATCTGGATAAGCATTTAATGCTTTTTCCACAGCTTCAGGGGATATGCCATGAGAAATCCCATATTCGCTGTCGACTTCAGGATGAATAAAAATTGGAATGGCACCAGCGAATACAATCGCTGACATAATAGATTTATGGACATTCCGTGGTACTAGAATTTTATCACCTGGACCGACGACGGTTAGAATCATCGTCATGATGGCGCCACTAGTACCTTGAACGGAAAAGAATGTATGATCAGCACCAAAGGCTTCAGCTGCTAAGTTTTGCGCTTCTTTTATAGCACCCTTTGGTGAATGTAAATCGTCTAGTGGAGCAATATTAATTAAATCAATTGATAAAACGTTGTCGCCGACGAATTCTCGGAAAGCAGGATCCATCCCTTGCCCTTTCTTATGGCCTGGAATATGGAACTGAATGGGATGTCTGTTCCGATGTTTTAATAATACGTCGAACAATGGAGTCTCTAATTGTGACAACGCAGGTACCACCTCACTTTATAATATCTAAGAAAACAAATGAATTATAGCACCTAACGACACGAAAAAATAGGCTTTTCCTAAAAAATAAAAGGATTTTTTTCAGGATATCGAGAAAATAGTATTGAACGAAAGGGGAGGTACTATGAATTGGAATACACGTGTGACGGACCTATTACAGGTTAAATATCCAATTATTCAAGGGGGATTAGCCTATTTAGCATATGCTGATTTAGCTGCAGCTGTGTCGAATGCTGGTGGTTTAGGGCAAATAACAGCTATGAGTTTACGAGATCCTGAATTGTTACGAGCAGAGATCCATAAAGTCCGAACATTAACAAATAAACCATTTGGCGTAAATTTTGCGATTGGCATGCATGGTACAGGCTATGAGGATATGGTGCGTGTGGCAATCGAAGAAGCAGTGCCGGTTGTTACAATGACGGGGGGAAATCCAGCGCCTATATTTAATTTACTGGCAGGCACGGATATAAAAAAATTAGTCCTTGTAGCTGCTCGTAGACAAGCTCAAAAGGCTGAACAGCTTGGAGCAGATGCTGTGATGGTCGTGGGTCAAGAGGGCGGTGGTCATCTTGGTCGTGATGATGTCGGCACAATGGTTCTTGTTCCACAAGTGGTTGATAGCGTAAGTATTCCTGTCATTGCTTCTGGCGGAATTGGCGATGGACGTGGCTGGATGGCTGCTCAAGCCTTGGGAGCTGAAGGCATTGAAATGGGCACTCGTTTTATAGCAACAAAAGAGTGTGTTGATGCTTCAGAGGCTTACAAAGAGGCGCTAATTGCGAGTACTGAGGCAGATACAACCATTATTAAGCGCTCAATTGGTGCACCAGCTCGTGCCTTACGCAATGATTTTACTGCAAAGATTTTGGAGATCGAGGAAAAAACGCCAACATATGAGGCATTAAAAGAATATATTAGTGGCTCAGTGAATAAACGTTTTATTTACGATGGTGACAAGGATCAGGGCTTTGGCTGGGCTGGACAAGTGACTGGAATGATTCACGATATCCCAACGGTTGAAGACCTTATTAAGCGAATGGTTGCAGAAGCTGAAAGTATACGGTTAAAATGGGGGCAATAACGTAAAGGTGGTTTTGTCGAATGGAATACTCTTATCCGTTTTCAACTGATTGGTCCACAGAGGAGATCGTGGATGTTATTCAATTCTTCGAGGGAATTGAGAAAGCTTATGAAAAGGGCATCAAGCGTGAAGTTATGCTAGCTAAATATCGACGCTTTAAAGAGATTGTTCCTTCCCAAGCAGAGGAAAAATCAATTTTTCGCGAATTTGAAGAGGCGAGTGGCTACATTAGCTATCCTGTTGTAAAACAAACAAAGGAAGCAGAAGATGGGATGATCATAAAAGTTACCCCTAAAAATGGTCGTTAAAAGAGTGGATGTGAGTTAATCTCACATCCACTCTTTATTTTTTGTGTTAGAAAACGACATTTTGCATAAACTACATCAATAAAAAGCTTTAATAGCTAATCCTATTTTCCCACAATAACGTTGTAAAGAGGAAGTAAGCTGTTAAATGTGTCCTCTATTAATTGATGTAATTCGCTTGCTGTTAGCTTTGTTGCTTGCTCTTTTGGAATATGACGGCCAATTAAGAATTCACCTTTTTTGACATCACGTAGGCGAATAAGTAGTTCTTCAAGCTTGTCTTCTTTTGCTACTTCCAGAGAAACGGCCTCAGGGGACATATGATCTCCTGACACAATAAAATCATCTGGAAGCTGCTCAATTAATGATTTATGAGCTAGTAAACGCTCAGCCATAACATTTTTTTGAGGCGCTTCATAAATAATAGCTAAGACGATGAATAAATGTGTGTGCCATAGACCAATCTGAAAGTGAGGCAATGATTTATAGCCTCTTTTATAAGGGGCGAAGGCAACCCAGCTATCTTTTGGGGGGTTAACAGTTCTTCGAGCATGTTTAGCCACATGAGGGAAGAATTCTTCACCTAATTGGCTAGAGAAGTATGAAGAGAAATCTTCCCCTAGCTGATTAAATTTTGGACGTACATGTAAATTTAAAGCATCCATTCTCTGTTCTAAACCGTCTATTGTAAAAACCTTAAAGTCTTTGTTTGTCCACTTTATTTTTGGCAATTTTATTTTACTCCTTTCGTTTTATAAGGTTTATTTTACGCTGAATTTGGGAAAAAATCTTATAACAAGAACTTTATCAAATGAGCGAAGTTTTTGTAAAAAAAATAAAAAAAGGAAGTGTTTTTTATGAAACCGTTCGTAAAAATTATACGTAAAGTTGACATTGAAAAGCAATATGAGCACATATTACAATTAGAATTAGATTATGAATTAGCTTCACTTTTTGCAGCAATGAATGAAAAAAATGACATTGAAATTGAAAAAAGTAAAAAACGTCTGGCAGAAATTCAGATGGAACTTGAAAGTTTGCACGCCTATGCGTAGTCAAAATCTAATACCCATTTAAAAAATCACTTGCTGAATATTCCGACAGCAGGTGATTTTTATTGTGACAAAGGGTAAAATAGAAATTATATCATAAGGTAATATTAGCTTTTATATAGCAAAAGTTATGAAGTAGTGGGAAAAGGTATCATAAACATACGAGAGCGACCAACATAGATGGCCTTTTCTTATATTCGAAGGGTGGGTTATGAGTGGATTTACAACAAATTGATAAATTTGCAAAAGATATTATTTTTGAAGCTGGGCGACGTATTCGGGAGGCTTTTTCGTATAATCTAGTAATAGAGACAAAATCAGGTGCAAATGACCTCGTTACCAATATTGATCGAGAGACTGAGTTATTCTTTATTGAGCAAATTAAAGCTTTTGATCCAACCCACAAAATCCTAGGGGAAGAAGGAATGGGCGAACAGGTTAAATCGCTAGATGGTGTAGTTTGGATTATTGATCCAATTGATGGCACGATGAATTTTGTCAAACAGCATCGTCATTTTATGATTTCTATAGGTATTTTTGTCAATGGCGTAGGAAAATTAGGTTACATATTTGATGTCATGCGAGAGGATTTATTTAGTGCCATTGAGGGTCAAGGGGCATGGTATAATGATTCACCATTGCGAAAACTACAGTCTGTTACAATGGAAGAGTCTGTCATTGGCATCAATGCACATTGGGTCGCACCTAATCGACATATTCACCATGAAAAGGTGATAGATATGGTTCGTAAAGTTCGCGGTACACGGTCTTATGGCTCTGCGGCAATGGAAATTGCATTTGTTGTTAGCGGCAAATTAGATGCCTATGTCTCTATGCGTTTAGCACCATGGGATATTGCAGGAGGGACCATCATTGCTCAGGAAGTTGGAGCAGTTGCTACAAATCTACATGGTGAAGGCTTTGATTTCCTTCATCAGGATACATTTATTATTGCCAATCCCGCTATTCATAAAGAGTTATTAGAAAAATATATTGTGCCATATGAATAAAAAGGAGCAGTCTATTTACTAGACAGCTCCTTTTTATGTTCTTTAAAGTAATCCTTGCGCACGTAGTTTACGCTTCATTTTAAAGGCTGTCATGAAAATGACACAAGTAGCCACAATACCAGCTATTACACCAAATATACTACTAGCTGCAACAGAGTAGCCGATAGAGCACATTGCTAATACAGCTGCCAATGCATAGATGGCCATTACGATTTTTGCACGATTCATAGCCTAGCCTAGCCTCCTATATAAAAAATTTGTCGATCAAATATATTTTTTAGAATGATGGAAATTCTAATAAGGACATTTCTATCCTTCTTGTGCTATAATATCACAGTTAAACATTCGAAAAAAGAATATGGAGTGGAATAATGACAAACTTACGTCAAGATCTTCGCAATATCGCAATTATCGCCCACGTTGACCATGGTAAAACTACTTTAGTCGACCAACTATTAAAACAATCAGGTACATTCCGTTCAAACGAACATGTTGAAGAACGTGCAATGGACTCTAATGATATTGAACGCGAACGTGGTATTACAATTTTAGCAAAAAATACTGCAGTAAACTATAACGGAACTCGTATTAACATCCTTGATACGCCTGGACACGCCGACTTCGGTGGTGAGGTAGAACGTATTTTAAAAATGGTAGATGGCGTTTTACTAGTTGTCGATGCGTATGAGGGTTGTATGCCGCAAACACGCTTTGTACTGAAAAAAGCGTTAGAACAAAAGTTAACACCGATTGTAGTTGTAAACAAAGTTGATAAAGACTCAGCTCGTCCATTAGAAGTGGTTGATGAAGTATTAGAATTATTCATCGAGCTAGGTGCTGATGATGATCAATTAGATTTCCCTGTTGTGTATGCATCAGGTGTAAACGGTACAGCTTCTCTTGATGCTGATCCAACAAAACAAGAAGAAAATATGCAATGTCTATTTGAAAAGGTAATTGAAGCAATTCCTGCACCAGTAGACAACTCAGCAGATCCATTACAATTCCAAGTGGCATTACTTGACTACAATGATTATGTTGGTCGTATTGGGATTGGACGCGTATTCCGCGGAACAATTGAAGTAGGACAACAAGTTGCTTTAATGAAGTTAGATGGGACTGTGAAACAATTCCGTGTAACGAAACTATTTGGTTTCTTTGGTTTAAAACGTGAAGAAATCCAATCAGCAAAAGCTGGTGACTTAATTGCTGTTTCAGGTATGGAAGACATCAACGTTGGAGAAACAGTTTGTCCAGTTGAACATCAAGAAGCTTTAACACCATTACGTATAGACGAGCCAACATTACAAATGACTTTCTTAGTGAATAATTCACCGTTTGCAGGTCGTGAAGGGAAATGGGTAACTGCTCGTAAAGTAGAAGAGCGTTTACGTTCACAACTTCAAACGGACGTATCTCTACGTGTAGAAGATACAGATTCACCAGATGCATGGACGGTTTCTGGACGTGGTGAGCTACATTTATCAATTCTTATTGAAAATATGCGCCGTGAAGGCTTTGAGCTACAAGTATCAAAACCTCAAGTTATCATTCGTGAAATTGATGGTGTAAAATGTGAACCGTTTGAACGTGTACAAATTGATGTGCCAGAAGAAAATGTAGGTTCGGTTATTGAATCGATTGGTACGCGTAAAGGTGAAATGTTAGATATGGTGAACAATGGCAATGGCCAAGTTCGTTTAACTTTCCTTGTTCCAGCTCGTGGTTTAATTGGATATACAACAGAATTCATGTCTATGACTAAAGGTTTTGGTATCATTAACCATACATTCGATTGCTACCAACCATATATTCCAGGACGTATTGGTGGACGTCATCAAGGTGTTCTTGTATCAATGGAAACTGGTAAATCCACAACTTATGGTATGATGCAAGTAGAGGACCGTGGTACACTCTTTGTAGAACCAGGTACTGAAATTTATGAAGGTATGATCGTTGGTGAAAATACACGTGATAATGATATCACTGTAAACATAACAAAAATGAAGCAAAAAACGAATGTTCGTTCTGCGACAAAAGATGCAACAAACGTTATTAAAAAGCCACGTTTATTAACACTAGAAGAAGCGTTAGAATTCTTAAATGATGATGAGTATTTAGAAATCACACCAGAATCTATTCGCCTTCGTAAACAAATTCTAGATAAAAATGAACGTGAAAGAATAGCGAAAAAATTAAAAAACGCTGAACAATAATTTTTTGCTTCCACGAAAGGAAGAGGAGTCTTGGATCTGAAGTCCGCTTTATTGGGTGAACTAAATGTTATTCAAGTTGCTGCACAGACAGGTACAGATGAAACAACACGAGTTTATGGAAGAATGGCTGGTATAACTAGATTTTTATATGAAAATTTACCAAGCTATGAAATAGCAGGTTATGTTGTATTTCTTCTTGTATTTGCACTTTCTGCCATTGTCTATAAGCTAGGCTTTGCCAAGAAATTAAAGTTATCTCAAAATATTATTATTTATGCGTTCCTATTTTTAGGGTGTATTATGCTTACGTTCTTTGCCCTATTCTTACCAATGATTGAAGGTCTGATTGTAGCGGCCTTAATTCTAATTGTCTATAAAACAAGATTATGGCGTGAAAAAAGAGAAGAGCAACAAGCTACCAATCAGTAACAATTACGAACTTTATAATAAGAACTTTTTATCTGTTATAAACAGTCTTAGCGGTTTTAATGCTAAGGCTGTTTTTTTGTATGTTTCCCCCTGTAGTCAAGCTGAGGAAAACACCCGCACTCTACACAAATTAAAAAATGATAGGCACCGAAATCTTCTTATGTGAATAAGTTAATGTCGATAGGCTTATTTTCAACACATCAAGGAGGAAAGGGAATGCGTTGGCTTACAAAAGGTTTATTGTTAGGTGTCATTGCTTTGTTACTCCTTTCTTTGACGGCATGTAATAAAGCAGAGCTAGAAAAAGTCAAAGTAGGAGAAGTAACTCGTTCAATATTCTATGCGCCTCAATATGTAGCACTTGAGAAAGGATTCTTCGAGGAGGAGGGTCTTTCTGTGGAGCTACAAACGATTGCAGGTGGCGATAAAACGATGACGGCGTTACTGTCAGATGGAATTGATATAGCTTTAGTTGGATCGGAGACGTCTATTTATGTCACTTTACAAGGTGCAAATGATCCTATTCAAAATTTTGCACAGTTAACCCAAACGGATGGAACCTTTTTAGTGGCAAGAGATAAGATGGATAATTTTTCGTGGGATCAATTGAAGGGCTCAACGTTTTTGGGGCAACGTAAAGGTGGTATGCCACAAATGGCAGGTGAATTCGTGCTGAAAAAACATGGCATCGACCCTGTAAATGATTTAACGCTCATTCAAAATATTGATTTTGCCAACATTGCAACTGCTTTTGCATCAGGCACTGGTGACTATGTACAATTATTTGAACCTACTGCGAGTGTCTTCGAGAAAGAAGGGAAAGGTTATATTGTAGCTTCATTTGGAACGGAGTCTGGTAATCTTCCTTACACGTCCTTTATGGCAAAAAGTAGTTATTTAAAGGATGAAGCTTCAACTGTTCAAGCTTTTACAAATGCATTACAACGAGCACAGGATTATGTGCAAAATGAGAGTGCTGCTGAAGTAGCAAAAATTATTCAACCATATTTTGAAAATGTAGATATAGAGATAATTGAAACTGTAATTGAGCGATATAAAGCACAAGGCTCTTATGCTACTGACCCAATCCTTGATGAAGGAGAGTGGGATAACTTGCAAACAATTATGGAGGAAGCAGGTGAACTTCCTCAACGAGTGGAGTATGAAAAACTTGTGAATACTACCTTTGCTAAAAAGGCTGCTGAGTAATATGGAATTTTTACAGCTAGAGAATATTCACCATAGTTATTTTTCAAGTACACAGGCAAAGGAAGTATTACGTGATATCAGTTTAGCCATTCATGAAGGAGAGTTTGTTTCGTTTATTGGTCCGAGTGGCTGCGGAAAAACCACATTATTATCAATTATTGCAGGATTATTCCCTGCCACTGAAGGCAATGTTTATATAGATGGTGAAAAGCTATCAGCAAATAATCAATCTAGCATTGGCTATATGCTTCAGCAGGACTATTTATTTCCTTGGAAGACCATTGAGGAAAATGTCACAATTGGCTTGAAGATAATGGAGAAAAGTCATAAAACACATAAAGTAACGGCCAACGCATTATTACAGGAAGTAGGATTACCGCATGTGGGGAAAAATTATCCTCGAGAATTATCAGGAGGTATGCGGCAACGTGTCGCCCTTGCTCGTACCTTAGCTGTAAATCCTAAAATTTTATTATTAGATGAACCATTTTCTGCATTAGATTATCAGTCGAAATTAAAGCTTGAGGATTTAGTGGTGGAAACATTAAAAACTTATAAAAAGACTGCTATTCTTGTGACACATGATATTGGCGAGGCAATCGCGATGAGTGAGCGTGTAGTTCTATTTTCTGCAAACCCAGGGACAGTTCACAAGGTGTTTGAAATACCTAAAGCTCTTAGTGAGCTATCACCTTTTGATGTAAGACAGCATCCAGCCTATGCAGATATTTTCCAAACGATTTGGAAGGAGCTGGAGAGCCTTGGATAATACATTATTTAAGCAATATCAGCAATTGTTAAAAAGAGAAAAACGCTATGTTCGAGTATATCAGCTTATTATTTTACTACTATTCTTTGGAGGATGGGAGCTGCTTTCACGATTAGAATGGATTGATCGTTTAATTTTTAGCTCGCCAACGCATGTATGGCATACATTTATTGAAAAAGTAAGTGATGGTTCTTTAACATTGCATGTAAGTGTTACATTAATGGAGACCGTAATTGGCTTTTTAGCGGGGACCTTATTAGGAACATTGATAGCTATTGTCTTGTGGTGGTCCCCGTTACTATCAAAAGTACTTGATCCATATTTAGTAATTTTAAACGCGATGCCAAAAGTTGCACTAGGTCCGATTTTGATTGTTGCACTTGGCCCAGGCTACTTTTCCATCATAGCGATGGGTGCATTAATATCCATCATCATTACAACAATTGTAGTATATACGGCATTTAAAGGAGTCGATCCAAATTATAGTAAGGTTTTACAAACATTTGGAGCGACCAGATGGCAAATCTTTCGTGAGGTCATTTTGCCAGCATCATTTCCTACGATCATTTCAACCCTGAAAGTGAATGTTGGCTTATCATGGGTAGGGGTTATTGTAGGGGAATTTTTAGTAGCTTCAAAAGGACTTGGCTATTTAATTATCTATGGCTTCCAAGTATTTAATTTTAACCTTGTCCTTATGTCACTTCTGATCATTGCCTTTTTTGCTACTATTATGTATCAAGTTGTAGAATTAGTTGAAAAAACGATTATTAAAAATAATGGATAGTAGAAAAAAAGAGGTGTCTCAAAATAGAGGCACCTCTTTTAAAGCTGTTCTTTAGTTAAAATTCTTTATCCATCTGTGGTGACGTACGATAAAAACGGAAATTGCCTGTTTCCATTCGTGCGACAGTATTTTCCGAAATGCGATCATGACAAATATCGCACATATAAGTATGAATTGGTCGATTACGCAATTTTTTTGCTAAAGGTAAATTATCATCTAAATTATGAATCGTATCGCAAATAACGCATTTAACGCGCATTGCATTCCCTCCTATTCAGCGCGGATGGCTGATACGTTTTTAATAGGATTGTCAATATTTGAACCGTCTCTTAGTAATACATGGATTGGACCGTCTTCTAAAAGAGGCTTCCCGTCTTGGCTATATTTTAAAATAAGTGTAAAAGCTTCTTCAATTGTGAAAGGATATTCTTGACCATCTTTGCAAGTTAAGACGATTTTTGTCGCTTCAGGTTTAATTTCAGCATTCTTCAAGAAATGACTTAATTCGATACCAAATGTACCTGTCTCCATGCCTTTACGGTCAAATTTCCTCTCTGATTTTAATGTAGGTGGGAATGTTGCTCCTTCCATAATTTCACGTGACCAGTGTGCCCCTACTTCACGCATATATTTGACGTCAGCATCTTCCTCAACATTTTGAGTAGTGAAGTAAGTGTTTAAATCTAATTTACGATCATCAAAAATCCACACAGTAGGATCTAATGTTAGTTGGTATGTGACTGCACCTGTGATAGGAATTATTGTTTCCATAATAGAAATCCTCCTCAAATCTTGTATATCCATGACATAGTATAACGCTAATGCCTAGAGATAATAAAGAAATATAATTCGAATTCTCTATTTTCCAATGAAGACACTTGCATTTTTATCGACTAAAAGATAAACTTTATTAAGATAGAATCGAAGAAATATCAGATAATGGGGGCGTCCTCATGGATACGAAATCACAAACTTCTTTTCAAGAGAAGGCTTTGGAGCTATTAGTTGCTGATGCAGATAAGATTGCTCGCCTTATTCGAGTACAAATGGATCATTTAACAATGCCACAATGCCCTTTATATGAGGAAGTATTAGATACACAAATGTTCGGCCTGTCACGTGAAATTGACTTTGCTGTGAAGCTTGGATTAATTGAACGTGAAAAAGGCAAAGAAATTCTCGATTCACTCGAGAAGGAACTTTCTGTACTACACGACGCGTATACAGACAAATAAAAAGAAAAACTCAAACGCTTTTTTGCGCTTTGAGTTTTTTTACTAGAACGAGGTTTTCCAATGAGACAATACTTAAAACGTTATGCACAAAATTTTGATTACCCCTTATTTTTTACGGTCCTATTATTAAGTTTATTTGGATTAATTATGATTTACAGTTCAAGTATGATGGTTGCTATTGTTCAAAAAGGTCAAGCACCTGATTATTTTTATCAAAAGCAAGTGACCAATTTAATGGTGGCATTTCTTGGCTTTATCCTTACAGCATTTTTCCCATATAAGCATTATGCGAATAAGAATATTATGTTATTGCTAACTGTTGTGTTAGTTGTGTTATTTACATGGGTAAAAGTAGCAGGTAATGGGGCAGAGGAAGTAGGTTCTCAAAGTTGGATTGCTATTCCAGGTTTAGGGAATTTTCAACCTTCAGAGTATGCGAAACTATTTATAATTTTATATTTTGCAGCTGCTTTTTATCGAAAAGCGCAAAAATATACGTTTGAAAAGCTACAACCTACTGAAATTTTTTACCCAATTTTTCTATGGATTTTAGTGGTTGCTGGGGTAGCCTTTGAAACAGACTTAGGAGCAGTGATTATTCTATGTGGTATTGCTGTTTCAGTTGTTGCTTCAAGTGGTATTCCATTTAAAACATTTTGGAAGTTTTTTGGTGTATTGGGTGCATTTGGTACAGCCATTCTTGGTATTCTATGGATATTTAAGGGAGAGCTACTAACAGGAAATCGAAAAGGACGGATATTGTCTTACTTAAATCCGTTTGAGTATGAGGATGGTAGTGGTCACCAAGTGGTGAATAGTTATTATGCCATTGGCGGAGGCGGCTTAGAAGGGCGTGGCCTTGGTCAATCCATTCAAAAATTAGGATACTTGCCTGAACCACAAACAGATTTTATTATGGCAATCATAATGGAAGAGCTAGGGATTTGGGGTGTTTTAATTGTCCTATGTGGTTTAGGATTTATTGTATATAAAGGTTTTTCTATTGCATTGCGAACAAAAGATCCATTGGCACGCATGATTGCGGCTGGCATTGCGAGCTGGATAGGCTGGCAATCGTTTATTAATCTTGGGGGTGTAACCGGGTTAATCCCGTTAACCGGTGTAACGTTACCTTTTATAAGCTATGGCGGTACATCTATAATCATTCTATCTTTAGCGATGGGAATATTGATCAATGTTTCTATGTTTGAAAAGGTAGAGAGGAAAAAAACACAATCATAAAGGGGGATACCTATGGAATCAATCAACAAAATTCTCGTAGCCAATCGAGGAGAAATTGCAATTCGTATTTTCCGTGCCTGTACGGAGCTGAATATCCAGACTGTTGCCATCTATTCAAGAGAAGATAGTGGTGCTTTTCATCGCTTTAAAGCAGATGAAGCTTATTTAGTGGGAGCTGGCAAGAAACCAATCGATGCTTATTTAGATATTGAAGGTATTATTGCCATCGCAAAAGATGCAGATGTTGATGCGATTCATCCAGGGTATGGTTTTTTATCAGAAAACGTGGAATTTGCACGTCGCTGTGAGGAAGAGGGCATTGTCTTTATCGGACCAACTTCTCAGCATTTAGATATGTTTGGAGATAAGGTCAAAGCACGCTCTCAAGCCATTGCGGCTGAGATTCCGGTTATTCCTGGTACAGATGGCCCAGTAGCCGATCTAGCAGAGGTAGAGACATTTGCTAGCAATTATGGCTATCCAGTTATGATTAAGGCAGCACTTGGCGGTGGTGGTCGAGGGATGCGTCTAGTCCATGCGCCAGAGGATCTTGCTTCTTCCTATGAAAGAGCAAAATCAGAGGCAAAGGCTGCTTTTGGTTCCGATGAAGTGTATGTAGAAAAAGCAATCATAAAGCCAAAACACATTGAAGTACAAATTATTGGCGATAAACATGGCAATATTGTGCATTTATATGAGCGTGATTGCTCAATTCAGCGTCGTCATCAAAAAGTGGTGGAGATTGCGCCATCTCATTCGATTTCACAAGAGTTAAGAAATCGTATTTGCGATGCTGCTGTGAAATTAATGAAGAATGTCTCGTACATAAATGCAGGGACAGTGGAATTTTTAGTCGCAGGAGACGATTTTTATTTCATCGAGGTAAACCCTCGCATCCAAGTAGAACATACAATTACAGAAATGATTACAGGTGTCGATATCGTCCATGCCCAAATTAAGGTAGCGGCAGGCTATGGGCTACACAGTGAAGAAATTCATATGCCAAAGCAAGACGATATGCCAATGATTGGCTATGCCATTCAGGCCCGTGTGACAACAGAAGACCCTGCAAATGATTTTATGCCAGATACTGGAAAGTTAATGGTTTACCGTTCAAGTGGTGGTTTTGGCGTGCGGTTAGATGCTGGAAATGGATTCCAAGGCGCTGTTGTAACACCATACTATGACTCTTTGTTAGTAAAGATTTCAACATCGGGCATGAACTTTAAAGAAGCTGCAGCGAAAATGGATCGTAATTTGAAAGAATTCCGTATTCGTGGCGTTAAAACGAATATCCCTTTTTTAAACAATGTTGTTACACATGAGAAATTTTTATCAGGTGCCTTTGATACTAGCTTTATTGATACAACGCCAGAGCTTTTCGAGTTCCCTGTGCGTAAAGACCGTGGAACAAAGCTGTTAAGCTATATAGGGAATGTGACCTTAAATGGCTTCCCAGGTGTAGAGAAGAAGTCAAAACCTATCTTTGCTCAGCCGAACCAACCTAAAATTGATCCTTTAATTGTACCACCAGCAGGTACGAAGCAGATTTTAGATACACAGGGAGCAGATGGCTTAGTGCAGTGGATTTTAGCACAGGAAGACGTACTACTAACAGATACTACATTCCGCGATGCCCACCAATCTCTCCTTGCAACACGTGTTCGTTCACAGGATATGTATCAGATTGCAGATGCAACAGCTCGCATGATGCATCAGTTATTCTCGCTGGAAATGTGGGGCGGTGCAACATTTGACGTAGCCTATCGTTTCTTAAAAGAGGACCCATGGGAGCGCCTAGAAAAACTGCGCGAGCAAGTACCAAATGTCTTGTTCCAAATGTTACTGCGTGGAGCTAATGCCGTTGGTTACACGAATTACCCTGATAATCTAATCCGAGAATTTATCGCTGAATCGGCTTCATCAGGAATTGATGTATTCCGTATTTTCGATAGTTTAAACTGGATTAAAGGTATGGAAGTGGCGATTGATGCAGTGCGTCAATCTGGAAAAATTGCTGAAGCGGCCATCTGTTATACAGGTGACATTTTGGATGATAGTCGAGCGAAATATTCGGTGCAATATTATAAGGATATGGCGAAGGAGCTAGAGCTAGCTGGTGCACATATTTTAGCGATTAAAGATATGGCTGGTTTACTGAAGCCAGAAGCGGCCTATCGTTTAATTTCCGAGTTAAAAGAGACGACAAGTCTGCCAATCCATTTGCATACGCATGATACAAGCGGCAATGGGATTTACTTATATGCTAAAGCCATTGAAGCAGGTGTAGATATTATCGATACAGCGCTTGGATCTATGGCGGGCTTAACATCTCAGCCAAGTGCAAATTCCTTGTACTATGCGATGAAGGGGAGTAAACGAGAAGTACGTGCGGATATTGATTCTTTGGAAAAATTATCGTACTACTGGGAAGATGTTCGTAAATACTATAAAGATTTCGAAAGTGGCATGATTAGCCCACATTCTGAGATTTACGTGCATGAGATGCCTGGTGGCCAATATAGTAACTTACAGCAGCAAGCAAAAGCGGTAGGGCTTGGTGATCGTTGGGAAGAAGTAAAACGCATGTATTCCCGTGTAAATCTACTGTTTGGTGATATTGTCAAAGTGACACCATCCTCCAAGGTGGTAGGAGATATGGCTTTATTTATGGTGCAAAATGACTTAGACGAAAATACGGTCTTAACAAGAGGGAAAACAATTGACTTCCCAGATTCTGTAATTGAATTCTTCCAAGGGTATCTTGGACAGCCACATGGCGGGTTCCCAGAGGCATTACAACAAGTAGTGTTAAAAGATCGCGAAGCAATTACAGTTCGTCCAGGAGAATTATTAGAGCCTATTCAGTTTGATCAATTAGAGGCTGTGCTAGAGGAAAAGTTAAATCGTCCTGTTACGAAAAAGGATGTTCTGGCTTATGCTCTTTATCCAAAAGTCTTTGAGGAGTATGCGAAAACAGCAGAATCCTTCGGTAATATTTCAGTTCTTGACACACCAACATTCTTATATGGCTTAAAGCTTGGGGAAATTATTGAAGTCGAAATAGAAAAAGGGAAAACATTGATTATTAAACTCGTTTCAATCGGGGAACCGCAACACAATGGAACACGTGTCCTTTACTTTGAGCTCAATGGACAATCGCGTGAATTGGTGATTCAAGATATGACTGTTGAGGTTGATGGCAATTTAGCATTAAAAGCCGATCCAAGCAATCCAAACCAAATCGGTGCTACAATGCCAGGTACTGTGTTGAAAGTTGTTGTTTCTAAAGGTAGTCCTGTTAAACGTGGGGATCACCTGTTAATTACAGAAGCGATGAAAATGGAAACAACTGTCCAAGCACCTAAAGACGGCATTGTAAAAGAGGTATATGCAAGTGCAGGAGATGCCATTTCAACAGGGGATCTATTAATTGAAATTGAATAGATAGTCGTAAAAAAAGGTTATTAGATACTTTTATTAGTATAAAATGTACCCTATAAGATAGACACTTTCAAAAAGGTCATCTTATAGGGTATTTTTATTTATAATGAAGAAAAAACGAGCGGTGGTAGATTGTATGACTAAAAAATTTTTTTCGGAACAACAACAGGCACAATTAAAATTAAATCCATACGTCAAAACAGTAAGCGCGAAAGCCATTACTTATACAGATGAATTTAAAGAATTTTTTATTGATGAATACGATAAAGGAAAATATCCAAGTGAAATCTTTTTTGAGGCGGGTTTTGACATTGAAGCCCTTGGTCCAGCTCGTATTCGGAGAGCTTCGAATCGTTGGCGTACAGCTTATAAAGAGCATGGGCTTACAGGCTTAGAAGATGCCAGAAAACATGCTTCAGGTCGCCCTTTAGAACGCGAATTAAGTATAGAAGAAAAATACGCCCGCTTAGAGGCGAAGATGAAATTGTTAGAAGCAGAAAACGAATTTTTAAAAAAGCTAGATCAACTCGAAAGGCAGCTGATAAGGAAGCAATCAAAATAAGTACTACACAAAAATTTGAGTTAATCCATCAAATTATTGAAAAATATCAATTAAAACGGATGGTACGATATCTTTGTGAAATGGCAAAGGTTTCACGCTCAGGCTACTATCGCTATTTTAGAGAAGAAGCTGTCTTAACTCGTCAAAAACAGAATGAAGAAGATGAAGTGGTGAAAGAAGTCATTTTAAAGGCCTTTCATTTCCGAGGACGAAAGAAAGGCGCACGTCAAATAAAAATGACACTAGAAAACCAATATGAAATTACGTACAACCTTAAGCGTATCCGTCGCATTATGAAAAAGTTTAATATTATCTGTCCCATTCGAAAAGCCAATCCAGCGCGTCGTATGGCAAAAGCAACGAAGGAACACCGTATATGCCCTAACAATTTACAGCGCAACTTCAAGCAAGGTGTGGCAGGAAAAGTATTACTAACCGACATCACATATTTAACATATGGAGGCGGTAAACGTGCTTATTTATCAACGATAAAAGACGCCGAAACAAATGAAATTTTAGCGTATGAAGTATCCTCTACATTGGGTATAGAAATTGCGCTCAATACGTTACATAAATTAAAGAAACATCGGCATTTAAGGGAGGATGCCTTTATCCATTCGGATCAAGGTTTCCACTATACGAATCCAAAATTCCGAGCCTTAGTGAAGAAAATTGGCTTAGGACAGTCCATGTCACGTCGAGGAAACTGTTGGGATAATGCGCCACAAGAATCGTTCTTTGGGCATTTTAAAGATGAAACAACTATTAGAGCATGTGAAACGTTAGAAGAAGTAAAGAAAGAAATTAAGAGTTATATGATTTACTACAATCATTATCGAGGGCAATGGAATTTAAAAAAGCTGCCGCCTGCAAAATACAGACAGCAGCTTCAAGAAGTTGCCTAACCTTTTTCAAAATGTCCTTTACAAAGGGTACATTTTAATATCTACATAACCTTTTTTATTGCGTTTAAGCGATAAATCATATAAAATTTGATTACTTAATCAAAAAAATGTTCGACCAATCAGGAGGGGTCTATGGATAGCAGTAAAAATACCTTTATTCAGGAAGCAAGAAAGCAGCAAATTATTGAAGCTACGATAACGACACTTGATGATATTGGCTATGTAAAGGCGAGTCTAGCACAAATTGCTAAACGTGCTTCTATTAGCACAGCATTAATTTCTTATCATTTTGTAGATCGACAAGATTTAATCAACCAAAGTCTGCTAGCACTAATTGAGCAATCCACAACTTTTATTTTGACAAAAACATATACTGCCAGTGACCCTGTCACACAATTAGCAAACTTCATAGAGGCAAGCATTGCTTATCAAGCGACACACCCAAAAGAAAATGCAGCATTATTAGAAATTGTCTTCAACGCTCGAACTGAACAAGACATCCCTTACTATAAACTGCCAGATGAAGAGGAAGATCCACTATTGAAGGCATTATGTAATATTTTAGAAGATGGAAAAAAACAGGGGACATTTAGTGTTCGCTCTGTCGATGTAATGGCAAAAGTAATTCAAGGAGCGATTGGTGAATACATGCTTATAGGGGGACCGCTTGCTATTGCGGCAGAGGATTACAGTCTCGAGGTAACAAATATTATATGGACAGCAATGAAAGTAGAGGGGCCAAAAAATGCTTAAAGCACTATTTAACTGGATGTTAGTCATAGGTTTAATTTTATTAGGAGGCCGTCTCGTAACGCTAATTTGTCGATATTTCGACATTCCTTTTACAACATTTTTTAAAGATTATGCTTTTGTATCCATGATTATTTTAATTGTTGGAGTTATAGGGACTGAGGCTATGAAGAAACAAAAATAGTCATAGAAAAAAGATTCGACACATCGTTGGTGGCGAATCTTTTTTAATGGGCTATTTCTTTTTCTCATTATAATTACTTCGAGCGACTAGCATGATCATATAGCATAATAAACCGAATAAAAGGGAAATAAATAATGAATGCAGTAAAGCTACCGTTAAATTCAGTTTAGTAAGGACTACTAACATACCTGCAATAACTTGTAAAACTACTATTGTAAAGGCAATTATCCATCCATAGTATATAACACGTTGATGTTTATATTCCTTTACAGCATGCCAAGTTATGTATGCAATCCAAATGAAAATAATAAGAACTGCTAATCGATGTCCCATTTGCACCCATTCATACATATTATTCGGCGGTGCGAAAGGTGTTTCATTATAGCAAAATGGCCAATCAGGACAAATTAAGCTCGAATCTGTATGACGAACTAGCGCCCCAGTATAAACGACTAAATAAGAATAAATTGTGACAGCAATTGTATGCCAACGTAACTTTTTACCGATAAATACGTTATCAGCATCAAATTTCCGATCGACTTCAAATACAATCATAGAGAGAAGAAGAACCGCGGCAAAGGAAATAAGAGATATCCCAAAATGTAGTGCTAAGATGAAATCACCTTGCCCCCATAATACTTGAGCTGCTCCAATAAGAGCTTGCGCGATTAAGAAAAACATTGCTAAGAAACCTAATAGCTTTACTTCACGAATATGTCCGAGCTTACGCCATGTCCAAACGGTTAACACAAGAATTGAAATAGATACAACTCCTGTTACGAGACGATGTGAGAATTCAATAAGGACTTCTGGTGTAATCTCCTTTGGAATAAGAGATCCATTGCAATCAGGCCAGTTTCGACCACAGCCTAGGCCACTATCTGTTTTGGTAACGAGAGCCCCACCTAGTAATATAAGGAGCATCCCTACTGTAGCGGCAACAGCAAACCACTTCAAATACCTGTTGTGTTGCATAAAATGAGTCACCTACTTTATCTATCAACATTACAAGAACGTAATGTTTCTGCTACTAGATAATATCGAAAATACGTATAAAAAACAACTTGTAAAGAGAAGGGACTACTAGATGTCGATTCCATTTCACAAATTGTTCATAATTTCGTGCTTTAACCTTCACAATTCATTTTAGAAAATGTTTTACTATAGATATGTTGTTTTTAATTATATTTCTAGACAAAGCTAATTTTTACAACTTCATCTAAATTTCACTTAATGTCTAGAAATCAATCGCAAATTTCGCTATAGTTATTGTTAGCGGAATATGCTTACAAAAATGAAAGGAGAGGTATTATGTCAAACGGTCGTACACTGGCGGCTACTAGAAATCCTGGTCCAGAAACAACATCTGTTGTAAAAGATTTCTTAGCACTAATAAAAATTGGAATCGTTAACTCGAATCTTGTCACAACGTTTACAGGGATGTGGCTGGCTTTTCAGTTTACTAGTAGACATTTCTTGCAAGAGCTTGATGTCATATTTTACACCATGCTGGGTGCGGCATTAATCATTGGTGGCTCAGGTGCAATGAATAATTTCATAGATCAGGATATAGATCCTATCATGAAAAGAACAAAGGCAAGACCGACAGTGACAGGCAGATTTAAGCCAAACTTTGTGTTGACCATTGCCCTCTCATTTTTAATTGTAGGTGAAATTTTGTTATTTGCGGCATCGTTTGCAGCCGGCATGTGGGGACTAGTAGGAATATTTGCTTATGTCGTTCTGTATTCAATGTGGTCAAAGAGGAAGCATGTTAGTAACACGGTTGTAGGTAGTATTTCGGGGGCTATTCCTCCTGTTATTGGATTCGCAGCGATTGAGCCCGCCTTAGGTCCAGGAGCACTAGCCTTATTCCTTATTATGTTTGCATGGCAACCACCACATTTCTATGCGCTTGCCATGAAACGGACTGAGGAATATCGTGCAGCTAAAATACCAATGCTACCTGTTATAAAGGGATTTAAACGTACAAAGTACTCAATGTTATTCTGGATTCTTTTATTATTACCGTTACCTTTCCTTTTAACAGAGCTTGGAATTGGCTTTTTAACTCTTGCTACTGCATTGAACTTGGGTTGGTTAATACTAGCTCTGAAAGGCTTTACAACAAAAGATGATATGAAATGGGCAAATAAAATGTTTATTTATTCGTTGAATCATATGACCATACTATTTGTAGCCATCATAATATTTGCGGTGTTTAGCTAAAGTTAGGGATTCTTTCTTTTTATAAGAATTCATATAGACAGAACTGATGTCCTAGGTACACATGAAAATACAACAAAGAAAGAGGGGTTTAATTAAGCTATGATGAAAGGGCTTAAAAAATGGCGTCTTTTTTCACTTCTAGCAGTGATGATGGTTTTCCTTTCAGGTTGTGGTGAAGATTATCTTTCTACACTAAAACCATCTGGAGAAGTAGGTAAACAACAATTGAATTTATTACTGTTAACTACTGTAATTATGACGCTAGTAGTAGTAATAGTATCCGTTATCTATTTACTTGCATTCCTAAAATACCGTCGTGCACGCGTGGGTGAAAATGTTATCCCTAAGCAAGTAGAGGGTAGTCATACTTTAGAAGTGATTTGGACAGTTATTCCGATTATTTTATTATTAATTATCGCTGTACCAGTTGTTACAACTACTTATAAATTTGCAGATGTTGCTGCAATGGATGAGGTAGATGAAGAAGGGAACAAAACAGCCCTAACAATCAATGTAACGGCAAAATTATACTGGTGGGAATTCGAATATCCTAACCAAGGTATCGTAACGGCTCAAGAGCTAGTGGTACCAACAGGTGAAAAAGTTTACTTTAATTTAAAAGCTGCCGATGTTAAGCACTCATTCTGGATTCCTGCTGTAGGCGGTAAAATGGATACAAACGTGGAAAACTTAAACAAATTCTACTTAGTATTCGATAAAGAATCAAAAGATCTTAAAGATGGCGTATTTTATGGAAAATGTGCTGAATTATGTGGACCTTCACATGCTTTAATGGACTTTAAAGTAAAAACATTAAGCCCAGATGCATTTGATGCATGGGTTGATGCAATGAAAGCAACTGAAGGACAAACTGCTGACAAAGCTTCAACTGATCTTGGTGAAGCAACTTTTGCTAATAGCTGCTTAGGCTGTCATGCTATCTCTGGTTCAGGAGCAGGCGGTACACCAGGTCCAAACTTAACTACGTTTGGTGACCGTAACCGTGTTGCTGGTTTCTTAGAGCATAATGAAGAAAGCTTAAAAGCTTGGATTAAAAACCCTGAGGAATTTAAACCAGGTAACTTAATGATGAATTCTGATGGCACTGCGCCTATTTACGGTAATTTATCTGATGAAGAAATTGAAGCTCTTGCAACTTACATCATGGGCTTATCAGTAGAAAAATAATTTTCGTTCTATGTAACAAATTTTGAGGGAGGTAAAAGTTGTGAGCTCATACACACAGAAAAAGGGCTTTGGAGCAGCTGTCTGGGATTACATCACTACTGTCGACCATAAAAAGTTAGCAGTGATGTATTTATTAGCCGGTACATTGTTCTTCGCTATCGCTGGTTTTGAAGCATTATTAATGCGTATTCAATTAATGAAACCAAATAATGATTTCGTATCAGCTGGTTTTTTCAATGAATTATTAACAATGCACGGAACAACAATGTTATTCCTAGCTGCTACGCCACTACTATTCGCATTTATGAACATGCTTGTACCATTACAAATTGGTGCGCGTGACGTTGCATTCCCGTTCCTTAACTCATTAGGGTTCTGGTTATTCTTCCTAGGTGCAGTATTCCTTCACCTGTCATTCTTTATGGGTGGCGCTCCTGATGCGGGCTGGACTTCTTATGCATCATTATCTTTATACTCTCCAGGACATGGTATTGATTTCTATGTACTTGGTTTACAAATTTCAGGGGCAGGTACTTTAATTTCAGGTCTTAACTTTATCGTTACGATTATTACAATGCGTGCTCCAGGTATGACATTTATGCGTATGCCATTATTCACTTGGACTGCTCTTGTATCAAGTGCCTTAATTTTATTCGCATTCCCTCCATTAACAATTGGTTTATTAATGATGTTATTTGACCGTATGTTCGGTGGTAACTTCTTTGACCATACAATGGGTGGTAACACAGTAATTTGGGAACACTTATTCTGGATCTTCGGACACCCAGAGGTTTATATCTTAGTATTACCAGCATTTGGTTTATTCTCTGAGATCATTCCAGCGTTCTCTCGTAAACGTCTATTTGGATACTCTTCAATGGTATTCGCTACAATTTTAATTGGTTTCTTAGGGTTCATGGTTTGGGCTCACCATATGTTTACAGTTGGTCTTGGGCCAACAGCAAACGCAATTTTCGCTGTTGCAACAATGGCAATTGCGGTTCCAACAGGTATGAAAGTATTCAACTGGATCCTAACTATTTGGGGTGGGTCAATTAAAGTTACAACTCCAATGCTTTATGCACTTGGATTCATCCCGTCATTCGTTGCGGGTGGTGTTACAGGGGTAATGCAAGCATCTGCACCTCTTGACTATCAATTACACGATTCTTACTTTATCGTTGCTCACTTCCACTACGTAATCGTTGGTGGTATTGTTACAGCACTATTCGGTTCAGCGCACTTCTACTGGCCAATTTTCTTCAACCGTATGTTAAACGAAACGCTTGGTAAGATTACTTTCTGGGTATTCTTTATCGGATTCCATTTAACATTCTTCCTTCAACATTTCTTAGGTTTGATGGGTATGCCACGTCGTGTATTCACTTACATGGAAGGTCAAGGTTGGGATCAATTCAACTATATCTCTACAATCGGTGCATTAATGATGGGTGTAGGGGTTATCTTAATGGTAATCAACTGCTTAATGTCTATTAAGGGCAAACCAGCAGGACGCGACCCATGGGGCGATGGACGTACTTTAGAATGGTCAATTCCACAACCAATTCCATTCTATAACTTCCGTCAAACACCACTTGTTCGTGGTTTAGATCCATGGTGGATTGAAAAGCAAGAAGGTAATAAAGAAGTTACATTTGCTGAGCCACTAGGTGATATCCATATGCCAAATAACTCAGCGATTCCATTCGTTATTTCATTAGGTATGTTTATTGCAGCATTTGGTGCACTTTACAATCCAGACGCAGATAAACCATGGTCTATCTATGTATTAATCATTGGTTTAGCTATTACATTTGGTGCGATGATTGCCCGTTCTGTTAAAGACGATCATGGCTTCCATTTACACAAAGAAGAAATTCTTGAAATTGAAGAACATCTTTACGGCAAAGGAGGAAATAAATAATGGATTTCAATACTAAATTTACTCCTCATACTTGGCCAGATCATCCTGAACAAGCTACGATGGAAGGTAAAAATAAAGTCGTTGGTTTCTGGATTTTCCTTGCCTGTGAAGTTGTACTTTTCGCAAGTTTATTCGCTACTTATTTAGCGCTTAAGAACAAAGGGCCAGCTGGCATGGAGTTCACAACTCAAGGTTTATTTGAATTACCATTAGCATTTGCTATGACGATGTTATTATTAACATCATCATTAACATCTGTTTATGCAATTTACCATATGCGTAACTTTAACTTTAAAGGTATGCAAACTTGGTTAGCGATTACATTAGCTTTAGGTCTTGGATTCTTAGCACTTGAAATCTATGAGTTCAACCACTATGTGCACCTTGGTTTTACATTTAACCAATCTGCATTCGCAACAGCTTTCTATTCTTTAGTTGGTACACACGGTTTCCACGTAACTTTAGGTCTTGTATGGATTGGTACTTTAATGATCCGTAATGCTAAACGTGGATTAAACCTGTACAATGCACCTAAATTCTTCGTAGCTGCTTTATATTGGCACTTTATCGACGTAGTTTGGGTATTTATCTTCACAGTAGTTTACTTGATGGGAGTGATCGGATAATGTCTTCACACGATACACCTATAGTTGCTAAGTCTCAAGCACAGTATGAGTATGATCGTCATCATAATGCCGTTCATATGCGTAAACAAGTAATCAACTTTGCGATTATGATTTTCTTCACTTTTATCGCATTCGCAGTAGTTGCAGCTGATTTTTCTAAATACTTAATTATGCCATTCGTATTATTATTGGCTGGCGTTCAAGTTGTACTTCAACTTTATTCTTTCATGCACTTAGAAGACAAAAAAACGCACTTTGGTGGCGTTATTGGATTCTTCATGTGGATGGGAATCTTAATCGCATTTACATTCTTCTTAGCATTTTTAACAATCATTTGGTGGTAATCACCAAAAAAGCACGTTCGTTATTTTGTACGAACGTGCTTTTCTTATGTTTTGAAGTTATTAAGGTATCAAAAGAGGCAAACGCTGTTAAACTTAACATTTGTTCACCTTTCGTTCATTGCAGTATAGCTGTAAGCGTTTTATAATAGGAGTACTGAAGTTTAAAGGAGTGCGTTCTATATGCCACTTAGTATATTTGGTTTCCAAGCATTGTGGAGCCCGTATTTAATAGGGGTTCTTGTTTTTATAACAATCATTTATTTTTTAGTCACAACAAAGTGGCGTAAAGATTTTAAAGTAAGTGAACCTTTGAAAAAAAGTGAAGCTATTTACTTTGTTTTAGCTATGATTACCATTTATATTATCAAAGGATCACCTATCGATTTAATGGCTCATATTATGTTTACCATGCACATGGTGCAAATGGCTATTCTGTTATTGCTTGTTCCTATTTTCCTAATTAAAGGGATTCCTTGGTGGGTTTGGAAGGTGGCTATTGAGGCGCCGGTAGTTAGAACGTTGTTTAAAGTGCTAACATTACCAGTTGTTGCAGTCTTTGTATTTATCGGTCTATTTTCTATCTATCATTTACCGTCCGTATTGGATTACATTAAATTAAATGAAACATTACATGGTACCTATACATTTGTATTATTTCTTTCAGCAGTGTTTATGTACTGGCCTTTAATTCAAAATATGCCAAATAGTGATCAAATGAAGCCTTTGCATAAACTGGCGTATATTATTGCCAATGCCGTTTTAATTACACCTGCTTGTGGATTAATCATCTTTGCTCCAAATGCAATGTATGAGACATACACAAACGGTGATGCATGGTTAAAGGCAATGGAGCTTTGTGTACCAGCCTCTACATTGTCAGGATTATCTTTATCTGGACCAGAGCTATTTACAGACATGAAACCCGTTGCAGATCAGCAATTAGGTGGCGTGTTAATGAAAATCCTACAAGAACTTATTTTTGGTGTACTTATTGGTACAATCTTCACAAGATGGTATCGTTCTGAGCAAAAAGATCCAGATAAAATCACTGCTGACGCTTTAGCTGCCCACCAAAAGAAGTGGGAAAGTCAACAGCAACATTAAATGAAGAATAGAAATTTACTTTGTGTAAGGAGTTTTGACAATGGAATTGCAAATTTTGCCTACTATTAGTACATCGTTTATCGTTATTAGTGCTGTACTAGTAGCAATAGGGTGGGGCTTAATTATAAAAAGAAATGTAGAGGGACATAAGAAAGTGATGCTTGCTGCAGGTGTTGCAGCACTGATTTTCTTTATCATCTATGCGTCCCGTACAATCTTTATTGGAAATACGGCTTTTGGCGGTGGAGAAGATTTAAAACCATATTATACGTTCTTCTTGATTTTCCATATTATTTTAGCGACATCTGGAGCAGTGTTTGGTATCGTTAGTATTATTTCAGGTTTGAAAATGAACATTAAATTACACAGACGAATTGGGCCAATTACAAGTATTATTTGGTTCTTTGTTGCCATAACAGGTGTATTAGTTTATTTATTATTGTATATTTTATTTGAACCTGGTGAAACAACATCAGTAATTAAAGCCATTTTAGGATTTTAAAAAAATCTCCCTCCTTATTTCTGTGCAGGAGGGAGATTTTTTATAGTTGGTTGGAATAATGAAAGCACTACGACAACAAGTAATGGACCAATTAATATCCCAAGAAATCCAAAGATTTTAAAACCAATAAACATAGCAATAAAGGTATTCAAGGAAGAAAGTCCAATTTTATCGCCAATAATTTTGGGCTCGATCATTCGGCGGATTAGAAATTGCCCAAAGGTTAATAAAATTAAGATAGCTGCATATAAATAATCGCCAGCAAATACCTGATAGATTGCCCATGGGACTAATAAAATAAATGAATCAAGAAAAGGGATAAAGTCTAAAACAACAAGTAAAAGTGCTAATAGTATAGGAAATGGTGTTTTTAAAAAATAAAATGCAGCGAATGATATGGCAAAGATCCCTATCCCTACAAGTAATTGAGCTTTCAGAAATCCAAATAAGGCTAGCTTAACACGTTGTCCAATAAAGATAATTTTTTGATGGTAATGAAAAGGAACAGGCGTTAATAATTTGCGATTAATTGTTGGTAATTCTAAAAGCAACATATACAACACAATCCAATAAACAAAAATATCAAATAGACGTGTGGGAATATAAGTTAGTAATGTGGACCAAACATTGACGTTAGTTAAGGATAAGGAAAATTTTTCGATGGATGCTAAGGCTTTTGCAATCATGAATTGAATTTGTGAAACTAGCTCTACAGGTAAATGATAGGTGTAGTTGCTGAGCTTAGATTGCATTTGTATCCATAGGGCAGACAATTGATTAAGATAATCTGGTATATCAATAATAAAGGAAGAAAATTGTTTCCAGCTTATATAGAGGATAAGTGTACAAAATAATAAAGATATACTTAGAAAAAATAAAAAAAAGAAGAAAACAACGATTTTCCGTTTTTTTCTAAACCGTTTGCACATTCGAACAATGATTGGTTCTAAAAGTAACGCGGTTAAGTAGGCAAGTAAAATTGGTAACGATATAGAGATTGACCAAAGGATAAGTATACCCATTGCGATAACAATAATGGGATGACGAAAAAAAGGACGATTAAAAAATGATAACATTTTTCCCACCTACATCTTGTAATAGATATAGGTAGTATGAGAAGAAAAAATTTTTTTACTCAAAATAAAAAAGACTGGACCACCAGTCTTTTTACAACCATGAAGCTATTTACACTTACTTGCAGTCACTTTAATGTACGAAAGATTAGCGTGCGTTAACAGGTTCAAAGTTATTTTTATTTGTAGGTTCGATTGAGAATTGATCTAATTCTAATTTAACCTTTTTTAAGATTTCTTCACATTTTTTTACAAGGTGTGCTGGATAAACTTCGTCATCGCCATATTCAACACCATGTGGATAATAGTATTTACCAAGGACTGGTTTCATTAATGTAAGGATGGCATCGTGTGCACCTACGTCACCAGAAATAGCATATGCGAATACGCGTAGGTAATAACGACCTTCACGAGTATCGAATCGTTTATCGAATGTCATACGCTCGTAATCCCAGCCGCCATCACATTCTAAACCATGTTTTTTCATAATGCTGACAAGTAGTTCTTGATCAGCTGTTAAATTTTCAAGGTTAGTATTTTCAAAATACATGTATAGTCCTCCTTTAGGTTCTCGTACAAAGTATACGCTCATTTTTATAATAGAGCATATTCGACATTGTTGCAATGACAACATTGTGTCAACCCAATTACAATTGATATAATAACTTACAATAATGGTGATGAAAAGGAGTCCTGTATGAAAGCTTTATTCCGCATTTTAATGGTTTGTGGTGCAGTTGCATTAATTGGCTTTATGTTCTTTAATACCCCTAAGGAAAATGAGCCACTAGAAGGCCCAAATACCAACTCGAATATCATACCTCAAACACAACTAAAGCAGGAACCTGCAATAGGAGCAATGACACGTCCACAAACGGGTATCTCCACATTGATAGGAAAAGGCACGCAAACTGTTTTAGAACAATATGGGGAGCCAGCAAGAAAAGAGCCATCTTCATTTGGTTATCAATGGTGGGTCTACAATAAAGATGTGTCAACTTTTTTTATGATTGGTATTGATAATAATATTGTGACACAAATTTACATAGCAGGACAAGAAATTGATGCATTTCCTTTTAAAGTGGGCCAAAAACGTGATGAAATATACAGAATGACAATCATTGATTATGAGGTAGCGGCCACTGTAGGCGAAAATATTTTCATTTTCTCGATGAGTGAAGAAGATATGCAAACAAGGCTGCTGATCAAATTTGATGGTCTTTATGCACAGCTTTATATAGATAGAGAGACGAGTGAGTTACAAGGGATACGATATACAGACAGTGAAACACTTGTCCTTCATCAGCCATATGAAATGAGCTACCAAGGGGAGCTTGTAAGACGTACGCCTCCTTCCTCATTTTTACAGCAAGAAATTGATGTGGCTAGCGCTAAACAATTAGATGATTTGTTAAATGTAACAAGAGTCCATCATGATTTACTTCCTTTAGAAATGGATGAATCGTTAGAGGAAGCGGCAAGGATGCATAGTGAGGACATGAAGGTGCAAAATTTTTTAGCGCATGAATCTCCAACCTATGGCGATCTAAAAAAGCGATTACAGACGCAACATATCGAGTATAGTGAAGCGAATGAAAACCTGGCAACTGCCTATTTTGATGCGATTGAAGCCATGCATGGCTGGACAAATTCTCCTGAACACAGAAAAGTTCTTTTGAATGATCGATATACCCGCGTTGGTTCTGGCGTCTTTGTAGATTATTACACGCAAATATATATTGAACCTACTACGCAAGAACTGGAAAGAGAAAAGCAAGATGATGATGAAGAGACAAAAAATGAAAAACAAGATAGCGAAGATTCTACAGAGAAATCAGATCAAACCTCACCATAACAGAATAATATTCAAATGAAGACAAGCTTTCAGCAAAAGGGCTTGTCTTCATTTTTTATGTGCATTTCTCCTTCTTTGAGGCTTCTACATTTTTCGTCACACCGTTACAAACGCCGTCATATGATAGAGAACTGAGAGGGGGAATGAGGTTTGCAATTAGCAGAGTTATTAAAAGACTGGCCATGCAGCGTGACAGGGGGATCTATACGGACAGAAATTACTGGTGTAGAGGACTATGCACAGGCAGTACAGCCTGGTGACATATTTATTGTGAGAAAAGGTAAAAAAACATCGGGAAGTCGGTTTGTCAAAGAAGCATTGGCACGCGGAGCAGCTGCCATCGTTTCAGAAGAAAGTATTTCTTTGCCAATTATAGATAAAGAAATTCCTTTTGTATGGGTTCCAAATACAGCATTATTTTTATCGTATGCAAGTGCGAAGCTTGCTGCTTTTCCAGCAGAAGCTTTAACTGTTATCGCCATTACGGGTACAAATGGGAAGACTACAGTGAGTCATTTTGTCAGTCAGCTACTAAATGCACTACATAAACAAGCAGCAGTTATTGGAACAGTTGGCTTTTTCATCAATGGTGAGAAACAACAAACAGCTTATGAGCAATTAACAACATTGCAGGCTAAAGAATTACATCCCATTCTTAAACAGTGTGTGCGAAAAGGTGTGACTCATGTTGTATTAGAAGCTTCTTCAATGGGGTTGCAGCAGCATAGGCTCGATCATTGTGACATTGACTGTGGTGTATTTTTAAATTTATCAGAAGATCATTTAGAAGATCATGGAGGGTTAGAAGCTTATAAACGTGCTAAAAAGCGTTTAGCGGATTTATCAAAAAAGCTAGTATTAAATGGAGATGATAATTTTTGCCGCTCTGTTGGCATTTATGATAAGAAAAAATCTTGCTCATTTGGTTTTGATAATCACAATGATTTACATATCCAAATCGTCAGTGAATCAGTTGGGAAAACCGTTCTTTGTTTACAGACTACAGCGAGTGAACATATTGTAGAAATTCCTTTTGTCGGAAAATATCATGTGCAAAATGCTGTAGCTTCTTTAATGGCTGTATGGCGCTTAGGTGTACCTATGGAAGATATAGTTGGACATATGTGGTCATTAAGGCTACCAGAGGGCAGGCTAGAGAAGATTGAAAATCCATTAGGTATTGATGTATATGTAGATTATGCCCATACAGCAGAAGCTTTACAAGCGGTGTTACAAACCTTTGATCGCTCCAAAACAATTTACCTTGTTTTCAGTTGTGGGGGAAATCGAGATAAGGCGAAACGCTTTGCAATGGGAGCAGTTGCAAGTAAATACGCTGATGTTATTTATTTAACAACAGATAATCCACGTGATGAAGATCCTATTGTGATTAATGAAAGTATTATTGCTGGTTTTTCAGAGCAACAATATTATGAAATTTATTTAGATCGCAAACTCGCTATCCATCAAGCGTTAGCAAAGGCAGAAAAAGGTGACATTGTCCTTGTTGCCGGAAAAGGGCATGAACAAACACAGCAAATTAAAAATCAAAAATTCCCTTTTTCCGATCAACAATGTATTAAAGACTATTTTGCGAGTTTAATTACAGACGACGCTGAATAACAAAGAAAGATCCTGTAGCGATGGCAAGCCTACGACCAGTTTCATCTTCGATATCACATTCCATGACAAGCGTTTGGCGTCCCTTATGGACAAAACGACCACGTGCAATCAATTCTTTATTGGTTGTGGTAGCAATATACGATACATTCATATTCGTAGTAACTACATTATAGCCCTCAGGCACAGACCGCGAAGCAAGCCCTCCCATAGCAGCATCAGCAATCGTGGCAATAATACCTCCATGTGGCACCTTTATCGTATTGTGGATGACAGGTGTAATAGGGATACGAACCTCACTGGCCTCAGGCTCAAATTTACCTACCATATGTAAAGTAGCATTAAGATAACGACGGTGAATGCCTTGCTGTTTCTCCCGCAGTCCATTTAAAAGATGTAATAAAACTTCTTCATCTTCCTCGGTACTATCTTGTAAAATCTCGGCAACTAATTGTTCAATCTGACCTTTAGATGTTGTCATCATTTGGAAAACCTCTTTCATTAAAATTATCAATAATGTAAAATTACCATAAAATCTGTTATGATGGGAAAGAGATTGGGGGAATTAAAAATGATGATGACCTCTGACTGGGTAATCATTTTGGATGAGGCGGAAGCGCTTTGTGAGATGATTCTTTCCTCAGAACCTGCGATGGCGCTACAACAAGCTTATGAAGCAGTATATAGTGATGCACAAATTGTTGAAGCTATATATGCATTTAATCGCATGAAAGAGCAGTACGAAGATGTACAACGTTTCGGTAAATATCATCCGGACTACCATACAATTATGAAGTCGATTCGCCAACAGAAAAGGGCCCTTGACTTAAATGAGAAAGTTTCGGCCTTGAAAATTGCTGAAAACGATTTCCAGGATTTACTTGATGAGATTAGCTTATTAATAGGAAAAACAGTCTCTGAAGCGGTAAAAGTTCCTGTTAGTAATCCATTCTTTGCATCTAGTTCATCTTGCGGAGGTGGATGCGGCTCAGGCGGTTCATGCTCTTGCTCAGCGTAAATCGGATGTGTATATAACATATCTCTTCTAGACTGTAGACAACTCGAAGGCAACAACTGAGTTAGTTTACAGTCTTTTTTATCATTAAATTGAAGGAGGAAGCATGAATGAAAACATATCGTATCGCTGTGATACCTGGGGATGGAATAGGAAAAGAGGTTGTGCCAGCTGCAATAAAAGTTCTAGATCAGGCAGCGTTATTAGATGGTCGCTTTCAATTTGAATGGACAACTTTTCCCTGGGGCTGTGAATACTATTTAGAGACAGGGAAAATGATGCCTGATAATGGCATTGAGCTGTTAAAACAGTATGATCAAATTTTTTTAGGTGCAGTCGGAATGCCTAACTTGGTTCCAGATCATGTATCATTATGGGGTCTGCTCATTAAAATTCGACGTGAGCTACAGCAATCTATTAATGTGCGACCAGCAAAGCTTCTACAAGGGCTACCATCACCTTTACGACAACCAAATGGCTTTGATTTTATTGTTGTAAGGGAAAATTCCGAAGGGGAATATGCGGAAAGCGGAGGAAGAATACATAGTGGTCAAGATGAAGTAGCAATCCAAAATGCTGTTTTTACAAGAAAGGGAACAGAACGGGCGATGCGCTATGCATTTGAACTAGCCAAAACACGTAATGGACATGTGACTAGTGCTACAAAATCAAATGGGATTACATATAGCATGCCTTTTTGGGATGAAGTGTTTGCTCAAGTAGGAAAAGAATATGAAGAGATAGGTCAAGCATCTAATCATATTGACGCTCTAGCGGCATTTTTAGTGATGAAACCAGAAAACTTTGATGTTATCGTAGCATCGAATTTATTTGGGGATATTTTGACAGATCTAGGAGGTGCCATTATGGGAAGCATCGGTATTGCACCTGCAGCAAATCTAAACATTGAAGGGCAATATCCATCAATGTTTGAGCCTGTCCATGGTTCTGCACCAGATATAGCTGGTCAAGGAATCGCCAATCCTATTGGACAAATTTGGACAGGTAAGATGATGCTCGATTTCCTTGGTTATCAAGATATGGGAATAAGGATATTAGATGCTATTGAGCAAACATTAGCGCAGGATATAAAAACGCCTGATTTGGGTGGAACTGCCACACTACAAGAAGTAACTGATGCAATCATAAACTATTTAACATAACGTTTAATGATATGGAAAGTAATAATGGGTCTAACATTTAAATGAAAGGGAAGCACATTCGTTCAGTGTGCTTCCCTTTTATGTCTTGACTTATTTAGATTCTTGAGCTTGTAATAACTCAACAGCAATATCAGGACGATCGGTAATAATGCCCTTTGCCCCATTATGGAGTAATTTTTTCATCGTATCTATGTCATTGATTGTCCAATAGTGGACTGGAATATTGAGGTTATTTAAAAACTGAATAAATTTAGGAGAATCTAATGCAATAACCCCTGACTTTGGAGGAATTTGAAAAACATCCACTTTAGGGTGATATAAATGTCCAAACTGACTTGAGAAGGAAGCAAATGCTTTTCTTACATCTGATTCACCTGCACCAAGTGCTACTTGATTTTGCGCATATAAATTAAAGCGATCTATTTGCTCACCATAAAAGCTTGTCACAACGACACGATGTTCAGCTTGAAGCTCTTCAATTAAGCGCCAAAGTTTAGAAGGCATTAGACTCCCTTCGTAAGTATCAGGAGCATCTTTGATATCAATGTTGATTAGCATGTTGGGATAGGTTTCAAGCAACTCTCGTAAAGTGACGACATCTAATTTATCCTCTCGATATAGGAAATTTCCTTCTAAATCTTCAAATTGGTAGCCGTGGTTTAAGGCATTGATTTCTGCCAACGTCATATCTGCAATAAGCCCATAGCCGTCCGTTGTACGTTCAACTGTCTCGTCATGGAAAACAATAATTTCCTCATCTTTCGTTAGGCGAATGTCGATTTCAAAGCCATCAACACCTAGCTGTGCAGCTTTTTCAAATGCAACCATTGTATGTTCTGGTGCTAAAAGAGCTCCGCCACGATGTGCAAGAATTATGGGGCGTTCGAATTGTAATGCTTGTTTACCTTCGCGTTGCTGTGGTTTTGAAATAGCTTTACTGCCTGCCCAAGCTGCTGCACTTGCTGCTGCAATTGCAAGCGCAATTTTTGTTTTCTTACCCATATTCGTCCTCCTTAACAATTATCCTCATATAAAAAGTAGTAGTGAATTCATTGTTTAATCAATAGTAGTAAGTACAGGTGTCCTACTATTAAATGAGTTACTAGTATAAGTGAATGATGATTTTTTTTATGCCGATTTTTGCCATCCTATTTGAAAAACAATCATTATGGAGATGCAAATGTCTTGTAAAGGGTTCATTTGTGGCATGATCATCTTTCAGCATTCTTCTGTTCCTGTAATGATGCTACAATTGAATTTAATTAAAACCACTGATTCATCTTCACGATGTTCAACGTCGTATGCTTTTCCATTATAACGGAAAATTGAGCGTTCTGTCAGCTAAACTCTGTTGCTATCATTTTCTGGTCTATGGTATTCTTTTATGTAAGAAATGAGGGAATCCAATATGAACGAACGACAAGGGCTAATCGTTTACGTCCATCAATTAAAACATGCGAAGTCACTTCGGAAATATGGTCATGTTCTTTATATTTCTAGAAGGCAAAAATACGTAGTGCTTTACTGCGATCGTGAGGATATTGACATGATGACAACAAAACTACAACGCCTTCCATTTGTGAAAGACGTTGTGGCGTCTTATCGTCCATTTGTAAAAACTGAATATGAAAATGCAAAACCAGATAAAGCAAAGGAATATGACTATAAAGTAGGTCTATAAACTTATGTCAATGCAGGTATATAGTTATTTAGTCTTAATATACCTATTAAGTATTGATAAAATAGTTTTGATTCCGAAAATATAGATGAGTGCTTTATTTCTACAACTACTGCTTTTCGACCGAGTTGTTCTATTTGTGCTTCAAACATTTTTTGTCGCTGTGTTGGCTGTTCTTCATTGTATGGGATGCCCTCTCGACAAATATAAATAGGCATGAACTTACTTTCGCCGACTGGTTTAAGGGCGACAGCTAAAGAAATCACCTTCTTGTCTTCTTTTGTAGATGTTAGTAAAAAGGCTTGATGAAAACGTTCCTGGTTGGTTTTAATAATTTCGAGTAGCTCGTAAACATCACCATAGCCTTCACCTAATTCTATAAATTGTTGTGGCATAATAATTGCACATCCTTTCCAATATTCATAGTATCATGCTGCGGGAGGTCAAGCACATGAAATTTGCATTAAGCTTTTTTTCTATTTTAGCACTAATCATTACAGGAACGGTATTTTTCCAATACCATGCTTATTCATCTGATTTAGAAACAGGCATAGGAGATTTTCATTATTCTCAGGAAATAGAAATTGTCTATCGCGAAAATAGCTTAGATATTCGTCAACATTTTAAAAACCTACCAAATCAAAAGGTGAAAATTAAATGGCCTGAAAAAGCAACAAACGCTAGTTGCTTTATTGAAAATGAAAAAAGCTGTGATCGTTTATCAGATGAAGTCTCTTATTTTGCAAAAGGGGAGACAAAATCACAATCTGTGTCATACATAATTCCAATTGAAGGTGGCTTAAAAAATAAGATGCTCCTTCAAAATGTTTTTGCTACACTAATAAATGGTGAAGCGTCCTATTCAATTGTTTCGATTTCTACAGACAGTAAAGTGAAAGGACAATGGGTTACAGGTTTACCCCTAGTAGGTCAACAACAACTTGTACTTGTCAATTACACAATGTTTAGAGGAAACGGTACTGTTCAAGATTTATATTGGCAAGCTGGGGAGCTTAAAGCGCAAGAGCAAACACCTGTATTATCAATTTATGCACAGCAAGAAGTCCCTAATGATTTTCTGAAATCAGTAGAAAATATACAGCTTCTAAGTGATGAACATATTGCAATTATTCAAGAAAAAAGTCCAGTAGCAGTTCATGACGAAAGATTGTTATTTTTACCAACACTTACTGCACAAGCTGTAGAGCAGGAAGTAATTTTATCACAAATAAAATCACAATATAATTTTGTAGATTCTCCAGAATGGTTGCCTGAGGTTGTGGCATCCTATTTAATAAACGATCCAATTGGTGGAGAAAAAACAAAGAAAATCATCAAGACATTAAATGATTACATGACGGATAGTCAACAACAAGCTTGGCAGGAAACATTGAAAAAGCTTGGAGATGAATCGATTTCACCAGATACAATGGACAAGTACTTATCACAGGTATTAGATGCCAAAACATCTTATTTTGCCTTAAATGCAGCTCAGCAAAATGGAACCTATCCACTTTTATTTGAGGATGCACGTGATATCTATGTGGATGATACGTTGAAAGAAGATGTTCATGTTATTCTATATGATGGACAGGTGTTATATACGGCAGATACATTATTGCCTTACCTTGGCTACTCGGCTGAGGAAGGAAAGAATGGCTATTATGTAAATAGTGAGCATCGGACATTCCGCTTTCCGAAAGAGCCTGGATTTTATGTATTCAACCAACGTAGATATTCATCAATCTCTGAACCAATTATTAAGATTGCTGATCATTATTATGTAGAAGAAGCTTGGTTACAGCGATTATTCCAAGTTGAACTGCAAAAAAAGGATGAGCGTATTCAAATATTAACACAAGAGCAACAATAACTTTTGCAGCGGAGGGCCAACCTTTCGCTGCAAAATACTTTATATAGACGAAAGCACGGTGAGATATTGATATGAGAGTTGTAGCAGGAGAGCGCAAAGGAATGCCGCTTAAAGCAATAGCAGGAAATACGACAAGGCCTACAACTGACAAAGTAAAGGAATCCATTTTTAATATAATTGGGCCGTTTTTTGATGGAGGTTTCGCGCTAGATCTGTTTGCTGGAAGCGGTGGCTTGGGGATTGAATCATTAAGCAGAGGGGCGGAGCGTGCCGTTTTTATTGAGAAAGATCCTAAAGCATTCCAGGTGCTACAAGAAAATATAAAAAAATGCCGTTATGAAGAATATACAGAGCTTTTTCGTATAGATGCAAAACGCGCTGTGAAAGCGCTATTAAAACGTGACATTACGTTTAAACTCGTTTTTTTAGATCCACCATACCATCAGCAGGAATATTATGACCTCGTACAGATTTTGGTCGATAACAGTAAAATACAACAAGATGGTATTATTTTATGTGAACATGCAAAAGAGGTACAATTACCTCAAAATTTTGGGGAATTTGTTTTAACAAGACAAGAAACATATGGCGGAACAATTATTTCTGTTTATCGCTGTACAGAGGAAGAGGGAGAATAAGTTGTCTGAAAAAATTGCTGTAGTTCCTGGAAGTTTTGACCCTGTAACATTCGGCCATTTAGATATAATTAAACGTGCGGCGGATGTGTTTGATATCGTATATGTAGCAGTATTAAACAATTCAGCAAAGAATCCTTTGTTTTCTGTAGAGGAACGTATGGCTTTGATGGCTGAAGTGACAAACACCTTACCTAATGTTCGTATAGAGAGTTCTTCAGGCTTATTGATTGATTATGCTAAGGAAAAAAAGGCGAAGGCAATTGTTCGTGGCTTACGAGCAGTGTCAGATTTTGAATATGAGATGCAAATTACATCGATGAACCGTTTCCTGGATGAAACAATCGAAACATTTTTCATCATGACGAAAAATCAATATTCATTCCTAAGTTCTAGTATAGTAAAAGAGGTTGCGAAATACGGTAGTGATGTTAACGAGCTAGTCCCTACATGTGTCGTAAAGGCTTTAAAAGAAAAATATGGTTTTGCACAATAAGGATGCAGAGGATGTCAAAAGAACAACGACATCCTCTTTTTAATATTTAGAGCGATTGTTATTTTAGAAAAAATAGAGCATAAATAGTGGGTACAATGATTATGCTAAGGAGGCGGAATTTAATATAAGGTCGTACAGAAAGTTTTGCAGATTTGGCGATAACAAAAATTTGTAAGTGAATACTTATACTTTGCATCGTTAACAAAATCACAACAAGTAAATGGATATACGGAAGATCTGGAAATGCTGTAACTGTCATTTTAAGACCGTTCGTTACCTCCAGAACAGCTGCTATGGAAAGCTCAAGCGTATAGGGAAGCTTTGGTATCAGCTGATCTAAGCCTTGTTGTACGATGGTTTGAATCGTTGTGAAAAAGATGATGGTTGTACCAACTAGCAGAATTGTTGGGGCTGTTTCTTTAATACTTTCCGAAAATGGAGCACTATAGAGTGGTGTGTTGTGTACGGAGATATTAGGTGAATCAGTTTTGCGAAAGAAAAAGTAGCCAGTTACTAGGCAACAAATATTAAACGTATGTAGTAAACATAAAAACAACCATCCAAATGTATTATTGTGTAGTAAATCAAGACTTACAAAACCTAATACAAAAAGTGGACTGGGGGCATGACAAACAGCTAGCAAAAAATTTGCCTCTTTAGGGTGTAGTTGACCACTATTTTTCAAATAAACAATAGTGGTTGCGCCAGTTGGATAGCCTCCAAGAGCACTAATAATGTAGGCTTGTACGTATAAAGAAGCCCTTTTAGTTTTGGTACGCATAGGGGCTGTTAAACGCAGAAGCCATTGTGTTAACACAAGATACGGCAATAAGTACGGAAAAAGTGCTTCCATGAAAAGATTTAAGCCTAAATCAGTACCACTGTGAGCGGTTTGTGGGAATAACAAGAGTAAGAGAATTAGAATTACGCAGAGCACTATTTGAATTGTAGCAAACATGTTATCATCTCGTTTCAACTTTTTGTCATTCACATAGGCAAATGCTAAAATCAATATATGTGAGAAAGGCAAAAACATGAACGTATGGTTTTGCAAGCGTCCTAGGAGGTGTTTTCAAGTGAAGAAAAAAATTAGTATTTATGCAGTGTTAATAGTCGTGATTTGTTTTATGATGTTATACCGACTAGACGCGTATATTATGAAACCTGGAAGTGCCTATGATGTCAGTAAATTCGTTACTGTGGATAGTAAAGAGGCAGATAGTGAGGGGTCTTTAAGTTTAATGACAGTTGCTATGCAGCAAGCCACACCATTTTCGTATTTGTGGGCGAAAGTTCAAAAATATCAAAAGCTAATGGATATTGAGCAAGTACGAAATCCTTTAGAGGATGATGAGGAATATAATATTCGACAGTTAAAGTTAATGTCTGATTCACAATTTAATGCCAAATATGTAGCCTTCCAAAGAGCAGGACTAGAGACAAAGGTTCTTTTTAATGGTGTATTCATATTAAATGTATTAGACGGAGGAGCTTCTGACGGTATTTTAAAAGCTGGTGATGAAATTATCGAGGTTGATGGTCAAAGAATAACTAGCCAGCAAATGCTTGTGGATCTATTAAAACCTAAGCAGCTTGGCGATAAAGTAACCATTCAATTTATACGTAATGAAGAACAACATCAGGAGACTATTACACTACAGGAAATTCCAAACGCCCAAGAACATAGAGCGGGTTTAGGTATTTCCTATACAGAAAGCAAATCAATTGAAACGAATCCGAAAGTGACGATGAAAACAGAGGATATTGGGGGACCTTCTGCTGGACTGATGTTTACACTTGAAATATTAGACCAACTGCTTGATGAAGATTTAACAAAAGGTTATGCAATTGCTGGTACAGGTGAAATGCTAATAGATGGATCGGTTGGCAGAATTGGTGGAATAGATTATAAGGTTATTGCCGCTGATCGTGACGGTATGGAAATCTTTTTTGCACCAGATGATGAAATCACTCAAGAAATGAAAGCGAAGTATCCAGAGCTAGAATCGAATTATGCAACTGCTGTCAAAACGGCCAAAGAGATTAAAACAAAAATGAAAATCGTTCCCGTGAAAAGCGTTGACGATGCTATCAATTATTTAAAGCAACTTCAACCAAAATAATGTAAAGGGATGCTAAGAGGACTTTAGCATCCCTTTTGATGTCTTTAGCAACGAATAGGTGGTGTTTGATAATCCCTTGGCAGCGTAAGCCCCTTTGTTCCTTGCTCGATACTTAAATTATAAAGCTCTGCTGCATGAATATCGATAGCTAACATCGCATCATTTGTAGCTGCAACTCGACTGATTAAGGGTAATTCTATATTCTTTTTTTGCTGACCTAAATAAGCTTGTCCTGTCGAACTCATACCCAATAGCCGAATAAAAGAGGGTGCGTTAAAACTTTGAAGCTGCTTTTTGGTAAACCCTGTATAGATATGTGTTATCATCCGTTGAAGGCGGGTCCAAGTATAACGCTTAGATTTTATTTTTTCCATAAAGCTATAAAATGTAGAGCTGTTTTTTGCTGCTTTTACAATTGCGTTTTCTATGCCCTCTGTTACTTCTGCATAACGAGTAAGTTCTGAAGGGGTATGTCTTATAATGGTGAACTGTAATAACGGCCAAAAGGTTTCCCAGCTTGCAAATTGGTTATACTTTGTATGCCAGTCTGTTAAATAATCAAAAGTAGCAGTAGGAACAACATTTTGTACACTTTGTAAAGAATTTGTAGAGGCAAGGGCTTTACGTATGCCAGTGGCACTGGCGATCGATGCATCTTCCTTTAATGCATCATGATATCCTGCTGCAACGCGAGGAATTGTTAATGGTTTAATGTTGCTGTTAAGTGCCCTTGCTGCTTCAAGATAATGAAAACCCAATATATTATTTGGTTGTGCAAGATCGATGTATGGAGCAGGGTACATCTGAGAAAGCTGTTCATAGGCGTAATGTAGGCTTTTTGGGTAGCTTGCACCTGTTTTAAGGCTGTCTTTAATGAACTGGTCATATTCTGTACGGTGGCTGTCAATCAGCTCAAAAGTGTTTTGAAAGGGCTGAATAGAGCCGTCTTCACTTCCAAAGGCAAAAGAGTTGCAACCAACAGCACTTAATAAGGAAATGGCTCCTTTTGCGAAGTCTGTGGCAGGTGCTGTACTATAGACATAAGGCAGTTCAATAACAATATCTACACCGCCAGAAAGTGCCATTTTCGTACGTGTCCATTTATCTACCATGGCAGGTTCTCCACGTTGTAAAAATGTGCCGCTCATAACAGCGATTACGAGATCTGCCTGTGCTGCTTTTTTAGCCTGTTCTAAATGATAAGCATGTCCGTTGTGAAAAGGATTATATTCAACAACAATTCCAACTGCTTGCATGCTTCTCCCCCTTATAATTTGTGTCTTTATTTTAAACTGTTAGGAGTAAATACACTTCTCATAGTATATAATTATAGGTGGGTTTTAAAGTGGTGACAAGAAATTATCTTGACATCTATTTTTACACATTATATAATCAACAGTGTTGTCTCGAGGTGATTAAACGAATGAAATGGTCAATTCATCAATTATCTAAATACCGCCAAAACGGGATGCCAATCGATGCCTTTGTCCAGCTGGACGAAGTGATGGAGCGAAACCAGGATATTCGAGCAATTTCGCCCGTTCATGTAAAAGGGCTATGTACTTTTGGTGCATCGCAAATGACATGTCAGTTAACTGTGACAGCAACGTTAACACTACCATGTGCTCGCACATGGGAGGATGTTGAGTTTCCAATTGAAGTTGAGACAGTTGAAATTTTTAGCTGGATTGACGAAGATAAACGAGGAGACGATGACGGAGACATTCACTATATTGACGGTGAAGTCATCGACATGAAACCAGTTCTTGAGGAATTAGTTTTGCTTGAGGTACCAATGCAAGTGTTCAAGGAAGATTCTGAAGGACAAGTGCATGGTGGTAAAAACTGGTCTTATGCAACAGATGAAGACGTAGAGCTACACAAAAAAGCTGACGAACAAAAAGTGGATCCAAGACTAGCTGCTTTAGCTAAGTATTTTGATCAAACAGACGAATAGACGATCTGTAAGGAGGTGCCATCAATGGCTGTACCATTTAGAAGAACTTCTAAAACTGCAAAAAGAAAGCGTCGTACGCATTTCAAATTATCTGTACCTGGTATGGTAACTTGCCCTAACTGTGGTGAGGCTAAATTATCACACCGTGTTTGCAAAGCTTGCGGACAATACAAAGGTAAAGAAGTAGTAAGCAAATAATACAGTGTTTGCTCACTTAAAAGGCTAGTAGAGAGACCATGGCTCTTTACTAGCCTTTTTGTTTGCTTGAAAAGACGGAATATTTCGTTGATTATGAAGTTCTTTACAATAGTGAAATAATTGTGTGATACAATTTATTCATTGCGACAAAGGGGGTAGTAATATGTCTTATACAATTGACAATCATGATGGCATTATGACGTTTACCATTAACCGAGAAGAGAAACGGAATGCGGTCAATGATGAAGTGATGAACGGTCTTCAAGAAGTCATTACATATATTCGTGGGCACGAAGATGTGCGTTTCTTAGTAGTGACTGGTGCTGGCGATAAATCGTTTTGCTCAGGAGGGGATTTATCTGAGTTTCATTCATTAGAAACAGAAGATGAGGCATTTGGTATGTTAAGTAAGATGGGGAAAATATTATATGAACTTGCAACACTGCCGGTGCCGACTATTGCTCTTATAAATGGTACTGCTGTTGGAGGTGGTTGTGAGATTGCTACAGCCTGTGATTTTCGTCTAGTGGCAAGTCATGCGAAGTGTGGCTTTATTCAAGGGACCTTAGCGATTACAAGTGGTTGGGGTGGTGGTACATACTTATTTGAGCGGGGATTACGCCATGATCGTGCGATGAAGATGCTTGTAGATGCAAAGCCATATCCCGCACAGCTATTATATGAGATAGGGTGGGCTATGCGTGTTTTTGAAGGCTCGAAAGAAGAAGCGTTGGATGATTTTATTGAACATATGCGTAAAATCCATCCTTCTGTTCATAAGGCGTATAAAGAAATTGAACTTCGGAAGTGGCGTGAACGCAATATGTATGAGCGTGTAATGGAGGAAGTTCGGACATGTGCAAAGTTGTGGGAAAGTGACGCGCACCACCAAGCAGTTAATAATTTCTTGACAAAGAATAATAATAAGTAATGTATAGAGGCAGTGATAAGAGGAAATCAAGATCACTGTCTTTTTTCATGCAATGATTCTATTTTGCTCGTTACTGCATATAGTAGTAAAAAATGCGAGGGTGATAGATTATGGAATTGAAAAAAAGAAAAGATCAATGGACAAAGGAAGACGATGAAAGACTAGCAGAGATTGTCTTGCATAATGTGCAAAATGGTAAAACGCAGCTAGAAGCCTTTGAAATGGCGGCTGCAGAACTAGGTCGTACAAAACAAGCATGTGGTTTCCGCTGGAATAAAACATTACGTGGTCAATATAGTCAGTCGCTATTAGCTGTGCGAAATCAGCCCCAACAATCTATGCGAAGTCATTTGAAATTAGCGTTGACAAGTTTTGACGAATTAACGGAGGCTTATCAAACGCTTGAAATGAAGCATCGTGAATTGCAAAATGAGCATGATAAGCTAGTGAAATGGCTTCAGCAAGGTTATTCATTAATGAAAGATTAAAATTATGCTTACGTGGCTTTTGGAACATGAATTACATTGCTTTTCTTTTATGGACATAAAACCCTTTCTGTATATCGTCAATAATCAGTCTATCCTGTATAATAAAAGAACCTGCGTAGAAGGTGCCTTAGATGTATTCTAAGGCACCTTATTCTTATAGTTTTATGAATGTATTATTCAGAGGTGAAGCATCAGATGGGTGTTTTAGAAGTCTACTGATATAAGGGCATGCAAAAAAGTGCGTAACCCTCTTTGATGGTGTGAATAATATCGTGTTGCTTCAAAGTATCCCAGAGTGTTTCAATTTTTTTGAACAATCCAGATGTAAAGACCTCGAGGTAACATTGATCAGTAAAGATGGAAAGGGTGGAGACAATGAAAGTAGCGATAATTGGGGCAGGGGCGGTTGGTCAATTAACAGCAAGCTTTTTAGCGGAGTCTGGTGTACCGGTAACGTTGGTTGCCAGAAGGCAGGAACAAGTAAATGAACTAAATGCCAAGAAGTTAACACGTATCAACGTTGATGGGACTAAAACTGTGCAAAGGATTGTTGCTACTACGGATTTGGCTAATCTCCCGAAGCAAGATTTACTAGTGATTGCTGTTAAATATGGACATTTGCAAAAGCTCTACAATCAATTATCCTTATTCTCAAGTGATATGCCGTTGCTTTTTATGCAAAACGGCTTAGCGCATTTTGAGGAGGCGCTACTCTTGCCACAAAAAAATATCGCCTTTGGTTCAGTGACCTTTGGAGCTCAATTGTTGGACCAATCAACGGTTCAGCATAGAGGAGTAGGACTATGTAAAATAGCGATAGAACGAGGAGAACACCAGGCTTTTCAACAGCTACTACAATTACAACATTCCTCATTTCCTATTGAATTGGCTAGTAATGCAGAGCAAATGCTTTTTGCAAAAGCGGTACTTAATAGCTTAATTAATCCATTGACAGCTGTATTGCAAGTAAAGAACGGAGAGTTAGTGACTAATCAACAAGCATTTATACTGCTAGAGAATATTTATCGAGAGCTTACGGAAGCTTTTGAAGAGATTGAACACACCATATCTTTTAGTGATGTGATAGACTTATGTAGGAAAACGGCCAACAATACTTCATCTATGCTAGCAGATCGTCTGCAGGGGAGAAAAAGTGAAATCGAAACAATTGTTGGTGTCATTCTAAATAAAGCTTTAGCAAACGGTCATAATTTACCTACTTTGCGTACTTTATATCATCAAGTGCTTGCAATAGAGGAGAGCGGTGAAAGAAGTTGAAAGACCTTTTACATATAGTTATTAGTATTATAATTTTTTGTCCAATTGTTCTTTTCATCATTGTTTATCTGGTTGGCAGGAAAGTTAAAATTCGTGGCACACATGCTTTTGGAGCAGCCTCTGATGTTACGACATTGTGCTTGTTTTTTTCTGTTCCATTAGCTATCGGTGTGCTTTGGCGTGTGAATGTTGGGGCGCTTTTGGTGATACTCGCGATAATGATGGCCATGATTTTTACATATATTGATTGGCGGACAAAAAAGGAAATAGAAGTAAAGCCGTTATTAAAGAAAATTTGGCGTTTTTTATTCTTAATACTTAGTACAGCTTATCTAGTGATATGTATCGTGGGTGTTATTCAATCCATTATGGAATATTTACAGGTTGTCTAAGCATTTTCTTTTCATGTTGAAGCTTTAAGCGTTAAAATAATAGCATTAAAATAGTTATAAAAATCATTCTATGGGGATGAGAATATTGATTGCATTCATAAACCTTCGTAACTAGTTCAGTGACATGGACGAAGTGAACCAGCACATGTTTTTTGTACCAAAAGCAAAGTTGGATATAGAAAATCCTACTTGAGGGAGATCGATGCTTTTTAATGAGTTTGAAATGTCTGCTGAAACATTGTCAAAAAGTGTTTGATGATACACTGTTACCTCAAAGCCGCTAGATCGCGGATTTTTTTTGAGCTATTTGAACGTCAAGGCGACATTGGAAGCCTCATGTGCATAGTATGAATGAAATTCAATTTCTTGTTATGAGTAAGGAAATGATTTAGTGAGTAGAGGAGTTTATGTTAAATGAAACTGGAGTCAATCCAAGTACCTATAAAAAATCATGTACTAGCAGATTACTGGTCGCCAAATACTGCCATTCATCAATTTTTTGAGTATGAATACAATGATCAAGCTTTTGAGAAAAGAGCGGAGCATTTAGCGCGAAATTCCCGTGATCAAAAAGAGTTAACAACAATCATCCGTCAATTTATGGAGCCGCTGGGGTTATCCAAAAAAACGAATGAACATTTAGAACAACTAGAGCAAGGAGCTATGGTAATAGTTGGTGGACAACAAGCAGGTATCTTAACAGGCCCTCTTTACTCCGTTCATAAAGCTATTTCAGTTATTGCATTAGCGAAAGAGCAAAGTACGAAGCTTCAACAGCCTGTTATTCCTGTTTTCTGGATAGCTGGAGAAGATCATGACTTAGAAGAAATCAATCACACCTATACGGTACATGGGGAATTGCTGAAAAAAAGAGCTTATGGGGAGCGCTCTAGACGTAAAACGATGGCTTCTGCAACAGCCCTCAACAAAGAGTTGATGACGCAATTAATTAATACAATTATTCGTGATATTGGAGAAACAGAGTATACAGAAACGCTGATTAAGCAACTAGTTGACGCATTGAACAATAGTGAAACATTTACAGATTTCTTTGCCTGTCTAATGAATCAATTATTCAAAGAGGAAGGCTTATTATTAATCGATGCCGCTAACTTTGAATTCCGTCAATTTGAACATAAATATTTTGCTCAAATCATTCAATCCAATGTAGAAATTGCTAGAGTAGTAACGGAAAAGGAGCAAGAGCTTGAACGTGCTGGCTATGGTAAGCCTATTTTAGCAACATATGAAGCAGCCAATTTATTTTACGTAGAAGATGGGGAGCGACATCTTTTAGAAAGAAAAAATGATCTGTTTGTTAATTTAGCGGCAAACCTTAAATTTACACAAGAAGAGCTATTAGAAGTGGCGCATAATCATCCTGAACGTTTAAGTAATAACGTAGTAACTCGCCCATTGATGCAGGAGATGACATTGCCAGTATTAGCGTTTGTTGGAGGTCCAGGAGAGCTAGCTTATTGGGCGACACTGAAAAATGCATTTTCAGTGTTAGATTTACAAATGCCGATTTTTGCTCCGCGCCTACATATAACTATTGTCACTCGTCATGTAGAGCAATTATTACGCGAGCATCAACTAACTGTTACTGACGTATGGGAAGGGAAAGCATTACACCTGAAAGAACGTTTTATTGCAGATGTACAGGACAGTGAAGCCAAACGCCAAATTCAAGCTATGCAGCAGTTGTTAGTAGAAAAATATGAAGAGCTAGCCTCCTATTTAGAGAAACAGCATCTGCAATTAGATAAGATTCTTGAGAAAAATCAAGAAAATCATGCGAAGCAATTTGACTATCTACAGCAAAAAATAGAACAAACTGTATTAGGTAAGCATGAAACGACGATTCGTAAATTTATGACATTGCAAAATGAATTATATCCGAATGATGGTTTCCAAGAGAGATCCTTTAATCCGTATCAATATTTCAATGAGTTTGGACCTATGTTAATTACTGAAATGCTGAAGCAAAATTATAGCATCGGTAAACACCACTATTTACTTTATTTATAAAATTAATAAACAGATACTTTTTACCTAAGTAGTAATTTGATATCCTGTGAATTTGATGAATAATGTCGAGATAAATAGTATTTAAAGAGCTATCCTACCAGGGGTGGCTCTTTTTTTGTATCATTTAGCACATGTCAAAAAAATTCCTAAAGGTCTAATTGCATATTAAGTGATAAAATGTCAAGTTTTTTTTAAAAAAAGTGGAGGAAAGTGGGGGGATGTGGTACATTATTTAATAAAGTGGGGTGAGTAGTATGTTCATGGGAGAATATCAACACTCCGTTGATGCGAAAGGGCGATTAATCGTACCGGCAAAATTTCGTGAAGCTTTAGGCGAAACGTTTGTTGTCACAAGAGGTCTCGATAACTGTCTATTTGGCTATCCTATGAATGAATGGCGAAAACTCGAAGAGAAATTAAAAGGTTTACCAATGACCAAAAAAGATACACGAGCATTTGCGAGGTTTTTCTTTTCTGGAGCAACAGAGGTAGAGATAGACAAGCAGGGGCGTATCAACATCCCAGCTACCCTTATGCAGCATGCGCATCTAGTAAAAGAATGTGTGGTGTTGGGTGTTTCAAATCGAATCGAGATTTGGGCTAAGGATGCTTGGGAAGCTTACTTTAGTGAATCTGAACAATCTTTTAATGAAATTGCAGAAAATATGATTGGCTTTGATTTTTAACTTGTAATAGGCATTACAACGTGATAGTTGAATGAGGTTAAGGCCTGAGAGGAGCGAGTGGTATGTTCGATCATACAACCGTGTTATTAAAAGAAACTGTTGATGGGTTGAACATAGATCCTGATGGTGTATATGTGGACTGTACACTAGGTGGTGCGGGACACAGTGAATATCTAGTACAACAATTATCAGATAAAGGCCGCTTAATTTGTTTTGATCAAGATATGACGGCTATTGAAAATGCGAAAATTCGATTAGCACCTTATTTAGAGCGTGTTACATTTATCCATTCGAATTTCCGTTACTTAAAAGAAGAACTATTAGCTCATGGCATTAAGCAGGTTGATGGTATTTTATATGACTTAGGCGTATCTTCTCCACAATTAGATACACCTGAGAGAGGCTTTAGTTATCACCACGATGCACCACTTGATATGCGTATGGATCAAACTGCAACACTGACAGCATCAGATGTTGTTAATCAATGGGCATACGAAGATCTTGTTCGTATATTTTTCCGTTATGGAGAAGAAAAGTTTTCTAAACAAGTTGCCCGTAAAATTGAAGAGGCTCGAAAAACAGCACCGATTGAAACAACTGGTCAACTTGTAGAATTAATTAAAGAGGGTATTCCAGCAGCGGCACGCCGAAAAGGTGGACATCCGGCAAAGCGCATTTTCCAAGCAATAAGAATTGCTGTTAATGATGAGCTAGGCGCAGCAGAGGATTCATTAGTCGATGCGATTGATATGATTAACGTAGGGGGGCGCATTAGTGTCATTACGTTCCATTCATTGGAGGACCGCCTATGCAAGACAATCTTTAAGGAAGCGTCATCATTACCGGAATTACCGCCAAATTTACCTGTAATTCCTGATGACATGAAGCCAACTTTAAAGCTTATTACACGAAAGCCTATTATTCCTTCTGATGAAGAATTGGCAGTTAATAATCGTGCGCGTTCAGCGAAGCTTAGAGTGGTGGAGAAAATTAACGACAAAGGGCGTGAGTAAATGGCAGCAGTTCGTGTAAGGCAACAGCACCAACATCAACAAGTGCAACAACCGATAACACCACCTAGTCCACAACCCACTATCATACGTCGTAAAAAAACGAACCAGAAGTTTGAAAAGACAATGCTAATTGTTTTAATTGGCATTATTGCTGTACTAGGAATTCTTGTATTAAATAAACAAGCAGCGATTCAAACAACAAGTATAGACATTCAAAAAATCGAATCAGAAGCAGAAGAGATTGCGAAACAGAATGTTGACTTAACGGTTCGTGTAAGTGAACTTTCTACATACGAAAACATATGGAAAAAAGCTAAAGAACTCGGTTTAACTCAAAATGAGAAAAATGTAAAGGTAGTGCCGGGAGAATGAAAAAAAAGAGATTTCGATTCCAATGGGGAGCCTTTCTATTATTAATTTTTTATGGAGGGCTCTTTTTTCTATTATTCACAAGAATGGTGACATTACAGGCTACAGGTGAAGTGGAAGGACAAGAGCTTGCAGCGAGAGCAGCAGCTAAGTATGGTAAGGAAAGTGTAATTACAGCTAATCGTGGGAAGATTTATGATCAAAATGGTCAAGTAATTGCAGAGGATACATTGAGTTATCGCATGATTGCCATTGTAAGCGAAAAGGCTACAACAGATCCAAAGAATCCTCGTCATGTAGTGGATTCGGAGAAAACGGCAAAAGTACTAGCGAAATATATTCCAGCGATGAAGGAAAAGGAAGACGAGATTGTTAAAAAATTGAACAATCGATATAGAAGTGATGGTGAACCTTTATATCAAGTTGAGTTTGGTAGCGCAGGCCGTGGCATTAGTCACGAGGTCATGAGTAAAATAAAGGAAGAAAAATTACCAGGAATTCTCTTTGTGAGTGACTTAAAACGGTATTATCCAAATGGTGTATTTGCCTCTCATTTAATTGGCTATGCTCTCAAAAAAGATAATGAAGATGGCACGGTTACAACCAAGGGAGAAATGGGTCTAGAATATACGTATGATAAAGAATTAACAGGCGTTAATGGCAAGGTGGAATATGAGACAGATGCTTTCCGCTATTTGCTTCCAAACAGTGAGAAAATGATTACACCTGCAAAAAATGGGGACGACATTTATTTAACACTTGATAAAACAATCCAAAGCTTCTTAGAGGAAGCAATGACAAAGGTTGAACAGGAATATAATCCTGAGTCGATGACCGCGGTAGTAGCAGATCCGAAGACTGGAAAGATTTTAGCAATGTCACAGCGTCCTACATTTAACCCAGAAACACGTGAAAGTCAAAATATGAAGTGGCTGAATGAGGTGATTGAGGAAACAATTGAGCCTGGCTCGACGATGAAAACTTTCACGCTTGCTTCAGCTATCGATACGGGAAAATGGACACCGAATGATTGGTTTATGTCAGGTTCATATACAGTATTTGACCGTACGATTCGAGATCACAATAGATATGGTTGGGGTCCAATCACTTATTTAGAAGGTTTTCAACGCTCTGCCAATACTGGTATGGCCCATTTATTAACTAAGATTGGCGATGACGTATTTATTGATTATCTAGACCGCTTTGGTTTTGGGCACAAAACGGGAATTGATTTACCGAATGAAGCAGCGGGTACTATTTTATCGAAGTACCCTATTCAACGAGTAACAACAACTTACGGCCAAGGTTCAACAGTAACACCTATTCAGTTAATCCAAGCGATGACTGCTATTGCGAATGATGGCAAGATGATGCAACCGTATGTTATCGACCGTATTGTTGATTCTTCTACAGGGAAAATTATTCAAAATCATGAGCCTGTTGAAAAAGGACAGCCGATTAAAGCTGATACAGCGAAACAAGTACGAGAAATCCTAGCTTCAACATTAACATCAAAACATGGGACAGCGAAGGATTTTATATTGGAGGATTATGAGGTTGCAGGGAAAACGGGGACTGCCCAAATTCCGAAAGCTAGTGGTGGATATCTTTCAAACCAATACCTTTATTCATTTTTAGGTTTGGCTCCTGTAGATGATCCACAGCTAATTGTATATGTCTCAGTGAAAAAACCTAAGCTGAACAATGAGCTTGGATCTGTACCAGTATCAAAAGTCTTTAATCCAGTTATGTTAAATAGCTTAAAGCACCTTAATATCAACCCAGACGATGTTCAACATGTCAATAAAGTCAGTATTCAGGACTTTACAGGTCAAAGTGCTGAAGCGGTTGAAGTAGAATTAGCCAATGATGGTTTACAACCAATTGTTGTTGGTAGTGGTGGTAAAATTATTGAACAATATCCAACGAACACTCAAAAGCTGGTAAAAGGTAGTTTTGTATTTTTAAAGACAGATGGCGAGGTAACATTGCCTGACTTTACGAATTGGTCATTACGTAATTTACTAGTCTTCAAATCTATGACTGGACTAGAGATGGAAATATTCGGCGAAGGTTTTGTAGCAAGTCAAAGCGTTTCAGCTGGAACCGTCATCACTGATAGTTCCCCGATTGTTGTTAAGCTCAAAACACCTGCTGAAAGCTTTGTACAAGACGTTGAAGCTGCCTCTGAGGGTGAAGTTGAAGAAGTAGAGGATGAATAATACTGAATAGAAGTCCACTTTATTTCATACGTTGTAAAAAACAAGGTGTGATGTCGAATGAAGTGGATTTCTATCCATTCTAAAAAGCGTTTACGTATTTTATATGTGTTGTTTATGTGTGTAGCAGTGGCAATTGTTGTTAGGTTGTTCTTTTTGCAAGTGTTAGATCAAAAAGAATTGACTACTAAGGCAGAGGAGAACTGGGACAGGGAAATTCCATTTGCGAATGAACGAGGGCATATAACAGATCGAGATGGAGAGAGTATTGTAACTAATAAGCTAGCGCCTACTTTATATTTCATGCCTTCACAAAGTGATGATATTGAAGGAGCTGCTGAAAAAATTGCCCAGGTTCTAGAAGTGGATAAAGCGAAGCTATTAGAGAAAATGCAAAAAAAAGCGTACTTAGTGAAACTAGCACCTGAAGGCAAAAATATACCTTATGAAAAAGCAGTAGAATTACAAGGCATGCAAATTGAAGGATTGTATAGTGGTGTTGATTATTCTAGGGATTATCCTTATGGCACGCTATTATCTCGATTTTTAGGTTTTACGGGGTATGATGCCCAAGGATTAGCTGGGATTGAATATGAATATGATAAATTTCTGCAGGCTAATTCTTCTGCTATCCGTCTCTTTACAGATGCAAAAGGTAATAATTTACCTAATGTTTCAAGTGCTTGGAAAGCAGGAGAAGATGGTGCTACGATCGAGCTAACAATTGACGTTGATGTACAGCAAGTCGTAGAGCGCGAAATATCGCAAGCAATGAAGCGCTATGAAGCTGACCAAGCACTAGCGATTGCGATGAATCCAAACACTGGCGAAATTTTGGCATTAGCCTCTTATCCTACTTTCCACCCAGCGGAATATCAATTAGTAGAGCCAGCCATCTACAATCGAAATTTACCTGTATGGATGACGTATGAGCCCGGTTCTACTTTTAAAATTATTACCCTTAGTGCTGCGTTGGAAGAAAACTTAGTGGATTTGGAGCATGAAACCTTTTATGATCCAGGTTATACGATGGTGGCGGGAGCAAAGCTTCGCTGTTGGAAACGTGAAGGACATGGGCATGAAACCTTTTTAGAGGTGGTTGAGAACTCCTGTAACCCAGGCTTTATAGAATTAGGTCAGCGTCTAGGCAATGAGCGACTACTACAATATATTAAAGACTTTGGTTTTGGAAAAAAGACAGGGTCTAATATAGCTGGTGAAGCATCGGGTATTTTATTTTCTAAGGATGCCTTTGGTCCTGTTGAGCAGGCCACCACTTCATTTGGGCAAGGGGTAGCCGTGACACCTATTCAACAAGTTCAAGCAGTAGCTGCTGCCATAAATGGAGGCAAGCTTTATACGCCATATGTTGTGAAAAAGGTATTTAATCCAAATACAGGTGAAGTCATACAAGAAACGCAACCAGTTGTTAAAAATCAGGTAATTCGTGAAGAAACCTCTGCTAAGGTTCGTGGTGCTTTGGAATCAGTAGTAGCGAATGGTTCAGGTCGACAAGCCTTTCGAGATGGACTGCGAATTGGTGGTAAAACTGGAACAGCGCAAAAAGTTGAAAATGGCCGTTATAAAAGTGGAGAATACATCGTATCCTTTATTGGCTTTGCACCAGCAGACAATCCGCAAATTGTTGTCTATGTAGCTGTTGACAATCCGAAAAAGACAACCCAGTTTGGTGGTGTTGTAGCAGCACCTATAGTGGGGCAAATTATTGAGGATGTTGCGCCTTTTGTAGGTATTGAAAAATCGAAGGAACAACTGGAAAAGGATTATCGTTATGGTGACCCAATTACTGTGAAGGTACCGAATTTTATTGGTCAAACAAAGGATGATATTGCCAAGCAATTTTATCCATTCCGTATTGAATGGCATGGAGAAGGGACTAAAATTGGTAATCAATTACCTGAAGTGGATAGTGTTATCAAACAAGATGGTACCATTCATTTATATTTGGAGAACTAAAATAACTTTACCTTTAAAAAATGGGAAAGAACCACTATTATTATGAAGGGTAGTAATAATAAAATGAAAGTTAATGCTTTTTTCTTAAAGAAGAAAGTGAAACAAGATTTAAAGGAGATTTTTCAATGAAACTCGCAACAACACTTACCATTTTAGCTCTTGCTTTTATAGTAACAGTTATCCTGGCACCAATTAGTATTCCACTTCTTCGTCGTCTAAAGTTTGGGCAAAGTATTCGAGAAGAGGGACCAAAATCACATATGAAAAAAGCTGGTACACCAACAATGGGGGGAATCATTTTCTTAATATCCATCCTCGTAACAACTGTTGGTGTAGGTAGCTTTTTAGATTTATTAACGACACAGACCGTAGTACTTTTATTAGTATTAGCAGGATTCGGCTTAATAGGTTTATTAGATGATGGTTTAAAGGTTGTATTTAAAAGAAATTTAGGTTTAACCTCTCTTCAAAAATTGATTGGTCAAATTGTTATTGCTATTCTTGCGTATTTCCTTCTACATGTAGGATCGTTTGATACAACGTTAGCTATTCCATTTACGGAGTGGACTATTGATCTAGATGTATTCTATGTAGCCTTTTTAATTTTTTGGTTAGTAGGCTTCTCCAATGCAGTGAATTTGACAGATGGACTAGACGGGCTAGTGGCGGGTACTGCCTCCATTGCCTTTGCAGCATTTGGTGTTATTGCGCTATTCCAAAGTCAGGCAGATATTGCACTATTTTCGTTTGCTGTAACAGGTGCTTTATTAGGCTTTTTATTATTTAATGCAAATCCTGCAAAGGTATTTATGGGGGATACGGGGTCATTAGCATTAGGTGGAGCATTAGCTATGGTATCTGTCTTAGTAAAAGAAGAATTCTTGCTTTTACTAGTTGGCTTAGTGTTTGTGATCGAAACACTTTCCGTTATTTTGCAGGTAGGTAGCTTTAAGCTTCGAAAAAAGCGTATTTTTAAAATGAGCCCTATTCATCATCATTTTGAATTATCCGGTTGGTCAGAATGGAAAGTAGTGCTTGTCTTCTGGTCAACTGCCTTAGCAGTAGCATTAATTGCAGTCTTATCGGAGGCGTTCTAATGAAAAACTATACAGATTTACAACATAAAAAAGTACTTGTGTTAGGTCTAGCAAAAAGTGGTGTGGCCGCTGCTGAAATTTTACATGAGCTTGGTGCATTTGTAACAGTAAATGATTCAAAACCATTTGATGAAAGTCCAGATGCACAAGGGCTCTTACAGAAGGGGATTACAGTTATCTGTGGTCGCCATCCTGAAGATTTACTTGATGAAGGCTTTGAGTTAGTGGTAAAAAATCCAGGTATACCTTATAGCAATCGAATTGTGGCTGATGCCCTTAGTCGAGAGATTCCAGTCTGGACAGAGATTGAGCTAGCTTTTTTAATTAGTGATGCACCATTTATTGGTATAACAGGCTCAAATGGCAAAACAACGACGACAACTTTAATATTCGACATGTTAAGTAACGGAAGTAAAAATCCTTTAATTGCTGGAAATATTGGGACAGTTGCTTGTGGCGTCGCAAAAGAAGCTAATCAAGATGACATCATTGTAACAGAATTGTCTTCTTTCCAATTGATGGGGATAAAAACGTTTAAGCCTAAAATTGCTATTTTGACGAATCTTTATGATGCGCATCTAGACTATCATGGAACATTTAATAACTATGCTGAAGCGAAGTTTGGCGTAACTCGTAATCAAGATGACAGTGATTATTTTATTTATAATGCCGACCAACCGATAGTGGTTGGATATGCAGCACAATCTCATGCACAGAAGATTCCATTCAGTTCGAAGGGGCGTACTGCAAATGGAATTAGTGCAGATGATACAACAATTTATTGGCAAGGTGAACCATACATGGATCGCGCGAACATTGCCTTGCCTGGTAAGCATAATTTAGAAAATATCCTAGCAGCCGTGGCAGCCTGTATTTTAGTTGGTTGTGACAAAGAGAAGATGGAAGAGGTTTTAGCGACATTTGGTGGAGTTAGACACCGTACACAATTCGTACGTGAATGGAACGGTCGTAAGATTTACAACGACTCTAAGGCAACCAATTGCTTAGCGACAAAGAGTGCTTTAGATGCTTTCCAAGCTCCTGTCATTTTACTCGCAGGTGGCTTAGATCGTGGACATTCTTTCGAAGAGCTTCGCCCTTGTATGAGTCATGTAAAGGGTGTTGTTGCGTTTGGAGAAACTGGCTTACGATTTGTAGAATTTGCAAAATCGTGTGGTGTCCAACATACCGTCATTGCTCAAAATGTAGAAGACGCTGTTCAATATGCAGCACCGATGTCTGCAGAAGGAGATATTATCTTACTATCTCCTGCATGTGCAAGCTGGGATCAATATGACAGCTTTGAAATACGTGGAGATGTTTTTATTGATGCTGTAATGAAGCTGTAATGAGCCTGTAACTATTTTAGAATATACTTGACTTGGAAGGATGGCATTACTGAGAGGTAAAGAAAGCTACTTATTGCTCGTCACAACTTTGATGCTATCAATAATCGGCATTATTTTCGTCTATTCTGCAGGTACCTATTGGAGTGCCGTTCATTATAGTGGAAAAATGCCGTTTTATATGAAGCAAAGCGTATACTTTGTGGTAGCCATTGTCGTATTTTTAATCACGATTCGATTAAATATTTTGAGAGAGCAGTCCTTTTGGAAAATGGCCTATATATTTTCGTTAATATTACTCGTTCTCGTACTGATTCCTGGTATAGGACTCGTGCGAAATGGTTCGCAAAGCTGGATTGGTGTAGGTCCATTAACAATACAGCCAGCAGAGCTAACGAAAATTACCGTCATTGTGTACTTGAGCCATATATTAGCCCAACATAAAACGGGCACTCCTGTTGTTAACTGGCGACATGGTTTCATCCTGTTATTACCTGTTGTTCTCATCATGTTGCAGCCTGATTTTGGCTCAGTATTTATTCTCGTTGTATCTGTATTTTTATTATTTTTTGTCGCTGGCTATCCTCTAAAACTATACGCCATGATTATGCTAGCTGGTGTCGCTGGATTAGTAGGTCTCATAGCGACAGCGCCATATCGTCTAAAGCGTATAGAAGCATTTCTTGATCCATGGGCTGATCCCTTGGTTAGTGGGTTCCAAGCGGTGCAATCATTAATGGCTATCGGCCCAGCCGGGATTTTTGGGCATGGCTTTGGACAAAGCAGACAAAAGTTTCTGTATTTACCAGAGCCTCAAAATGATTTTATTTACGCCATTATTTTAGAGGAAGTCGGATTGATTGGTGGCCTCGTTATTTTAGCGCTTTTTGTACTAACGATCTATGCAGGCTATAGATTTGCTGTACAGGCTAAAAATCGAACGTCCTATTATGCGATTATCGGGCTTGTCACAATGCTTATGGTGCAAGCATTTTTAAATATAGCCGTAGTAATAGGTTTAGTGCCAGTAACGGGTGTCACATTACCTTTTATTAGCTATGGTGGAACATCTTTAGTAACAATGTGGTTAATAATAGGTATTATTTATCAATTAGCGAAATAAATATAAAGGAGGAGTACTTTTTGGAGAAAGTAATTGATATAGAAGATCGCATACCTACGCTAAAAAAGCGACGAAAAAAGCGTACAAACCGTAAATTTATCGTGCTAATATTACTTTTCTTTATTGTGTTAGCAGTACTCCTTTATTTTCAATCTCCATACAGTAACATCAATAAAATCACAGTCAATGGTGCAAAGCTAGCAAATGACCAATATTATTTGGAGGCAAGTACTCTTGCACCAGGAAAATCAATGTGGAGTTTCAAAGTGGAAGATATTGAGCAGATTTTATTAAAGGATAAATGGGTAAAAGAAGCACATGTTAACCGTAACTGGTTACAAGGCGTAACGATTGATATTAAAGAATGGAAAAAAGTTGCGTACTTAGCTGGAGACGGCACTTATTATCCTTTGCTAGAAAACGGCAAGCGCTTTGAACAAACAGGAAATGATACACCCATTGATGCACCTGTTTTTATCGGGATAACTGGTGAAAAGACCATAAATAAGCTTGTTGAACAGCTAGCACAATTAAAGCCAGAAGTATTAGCTTTAATTTCTCAGGTTAACACGAATAGTAATGAGGCAAATCCAAATGCAGTCAAGCTTTATATGAATGATGGCTATGAAGTTCGTGCTGTTATTCAGACACTAGCGGAAAAGTTAAATTACTACCCCTCTATTGTCGCACAAATTGCCAACTTAGAAAAAGGTGTGATTGATTTAGAGGTCGGTTCATACTATCGTCCTTTTAACGAGGAATACAACAAGATTAGTATTGATATGGAAGCGAATGCAGATGGGGAAATGGTTAACCAGGAAGTGACGGATGATGAACAACAAGAAGACGAATAGCAAAGGGAGTTTTTTTACTAGAAAACAATTTGAATTACTAATTGTTTGTGTAACAACAGGATTTATCATCGGCTATTCATACAACCAGGCAAAAGATAACCGAGAAGCAGGCACTATTGATTCTGAACTTTTTGAGCAAGAAGAATCTTATCGGGAGGAGCTAATCACCCAACAAGAGCGCAATAAAGAACTCACAGAAGAACTAAATAATTTACAAGAACAAATTCGAAAGTATGAAAAATCCTTTGCTTCAAACGAAAAGGACTATAAGAAGCTTGTTGAGCAAGCAGAAGATTTACGGCTTTTACTCGGTGAACTAAAGAGTGAGGGGAAGGGCATACGCATAACCCTTCAGGATGGAGACTATGATCCAAAATCCTTAAATCCAAATGACTATATTGTCCATGAAAGTCATGTTTTTAAATTGTTAAATGAACTAAAAATTTCAGGCGCGCAAGCTATTGCTATTAATGGACAACGTGTATTAGCGAGTTCTTATATTCGCTGTAATGGTCCAGTAATAACAATTGATGGTACACAACATCCAGCTCCATTTGTGATCGAAGCGGTTGGTGATTCAGATACATTGATGGCTTCTTTAAATTTAAATGGGGGCGTAGTGGATCAATTATTAAATGACAATATTGTGGTGTCACTTGAAGAAAATCAAAAGCTTACAATGCCAAAAGTAAAAGTAGAAAGTTAGGACAAGTTCTATACTTTAAGCTTCAAGTTTAATTTAGCCTCCAGTTTTATAGTCAATTGTAGATAATTATACAATTCAAAGTCGTATTCTGAGGGGCATACGATACGTCTAGGAGGGGCTATTTTGAAAAGAAATATGTACACCCGAATAACGATCGTGCTATTTATTATCGGTTTGATGATAGCGGTACAATACAATACCATACAAAAACCAGCTGAGCGAGATACACGAGATATTTGGGCAATAAGAGAGGAATTAGCACAAGAAAAACAAAGACATTCCGCACTACTGGCAGAAATTCGCTCACTTCATGAAGTAGTGGATCGCTATGAGCAATCTGAAAAAGTAAATCAGCAAGCAGCTTTAAATGAAACATTAAATCGTTTAAAGCTACAAGCAGGATTAACAGAAGTTATAGGGCCAGGTGTTGTACTTCGAGTTGAACCTGCACCTGAACTGATAGAAATGGGCTATGAAATTAAAGAGATTTCACCCGATTTGTTAACTCAATTATTGAATACCCTTTTTAAGAACAATGCTACTAATGTCTCAATTGATGGTAATCGGGTAGTACAAACAACAGCCATACGGGATATTAATGGTAAGACAACAGTAAACAGTATACCACTGTCTTCGCCTTCATTTGAGATATTTGTTGGGACAAGCGATTATAAAGCAGCACAAAAAATGTATAATTCCTTGCAGGCCTCAACATTTATAGACTCATTTTATTTAGACAATTTTAATTTAGTAATTGAAGAACCAATTGAACAGTTACAAATTCCAGCATTTGATCAGCCGTTGACAAATGATTATTTAGCAGAGGTAAAAAAAGGAGATTAATATATGTGGCTACCATTTTTAGGTTTGGTATTTGGACTTGCCCTTGGCTTGTTAACAAATATACAAATCCCCTCTATGTATGAAAATTATCTGTCAATAGCTGTTTTAGCAGCTTTAGATACATTATTTGGAGGTATTCGTGCTCAATTACAGCAAGTTTACGATGATAAAGTTTTTGTATCAGGATTCTTTTTTAATATAGTTCTAGCAGCAGGATTAGCTTTTATAGGAGTGAATTTGGGGATAGATTTGTATTTAGCAGCGATTTTTGCTTTTGGAGTACGTTTATTCCAAAATATAGCAATTATTAGGCGTATATTACTAACTCGGTTAGATGAGAAACGTCACAAGCGGAAAAAAACTTCCATAGAATGAGAGAAAAATTGACCAAAATACTCGATTTGCTTAGACATTATGCCAAATTTACAATAGAATGAAAACAAGAGCATTTTTCAAGGAGGTGCAGCGAATTGAATCAGCAAGATTTATACATTTCCCTTGATATTGGGTCCTCCTCTGTCAAGGTATTAATAGGTGAAATGAGTGACGGGCAATTACATGTAATTGGCGTCGGAAATGTAAAGTCGAATGGAGTTCGAAAAGGTGCAATTGTTGATATTGATGCAACAGTACAATCTATTCGAAAAGCAATAGAACAGGCCGAACGAATGACTGGTTATCAAATCCATGAAGTCGTTTTAGGCGTTCCAGCTAACCAGACGATGTTACAGCTAGTTAAAGGTGTTGTCGCTGTAAATAGTGAAAATAGAGAAATTACAGATGATGATTTAGACAGAGTGGTAGAATCTGCACAAGTCATGTCAATACCTCCTGAACGTGAATTAGTTAACATCATTCCAAGACAGTTTATTGTGGACAACCTTGATGAAATTAAAGATCCTCGTGGTATGATTGGCATCCGTCTTGAAATGGATGCAACAATGATAACGACATCCAAAACGCTTTTACACAATGTTCTTCGCTGTGTTGAGCGAGCGGGTTTAAGTATACGAGAAATATATTTGCAGCCATTAGCATCAGGCTACTTTGCATTAACAGAAGATGAAAAAAACCAAGGAACTGCCTTTATTGACTTAGGTGGCGGATCTACAACAATTGCAGTTTTTGAAGAGGGATTATTAACGCATACGGGTGTCATACCAGTTGGTGGTGATCATATAACGAAAGATATTTCAATCGTTTTAAAAACACCAACAGAACAAGCAGAACAAATTAAACACCAGTTTGGACACGCCTTTTATGATGACGCATCAGATGACGAACTCTTTGAAGTGCCTGTCGTGGGTACAGATTCTACTGATCAGTACAGCCAACGTTATATATCGGAGATTATCGGTGCTAGATTAGAAGAATTACTAGAGTTAGTTATAGATGAATTAGCACGTTTAGGTGTTAGAGATTTACCAGGCGGTGTAGTTTTAACTGGTGGTGTTGCAAAGCTTGAGGGGATTGCCCAATTAGCACGTCAAATTCTACAAACGCGTGTTAGAATCTATACACCCGATTATATCGGTGTTAGAGAGCCTTCATTTGCGACGGCAGTTGGACTTATTCGTTACGCCTATTTAGAAGATGATTTTTACGGTAAAAGTACGAATACGCAGCCTGTTGAATATGCAGTTGTAGGGGCTCAACCAGCTATAAGCAAAAAGCAAGAGTATTCTGCACCTTCAGAACCAAAAGAAAGCGTAATTGGGAGAGCAAAAAAATTATTTGATAAGTTTTTTGATTAACTAGAATGCGTAATGAATGATACAGAGTCGAGTTACCGTGGGAGGAAAAAGAGATGTTAGAATTTGATACAAGTGTTGATGAACTTGCAGTAATAAAGGTCATAGGTGTTGGTGGCGGCGGTAACAACGCTGTCAATCGAATGATAGAACATGGTGTACAAGGTGTTGACTTTATCGCAGTTAACACGGATGCTCAGGCATTAAATTTATCCAAAGCGGAAGTAAGGCTACAAATTGGGGCTAAATTAACGCGTGGATTAGGTGCAGGTGCAAATCCAGAAGTAGGAAAAAAAGCTGCTGAAGAGAGCAGAGAACAGCTAGAAGAGGTTTTACGAGGCGCCGATATGGTATTCGTGACTGCTGGTATGGGCGGCGGAACGGGTACTGGGGCAGCTCCAGTGATTGCACAAATTGCACGTGAATTGGGAGCCCTAACAGTAGGTGTTGTCACACGTCCATTTACTTTTGAAGGTCGTAAACGTCAAACACAAGCAATCGGTGGAATTGGCGGAATGAAAGAAGCAGTAGATACACTGATTGTGATACCAAACGACAAGCTACTACAAATAGTTGATAAATCAACACCAATGTTAGAAGCCTTTAGAGAAGCCGATAATGTATTACGTCAAGGTGTACAAGGTATTTCAGATTTAATTGCTACACCTGGTCTTATTAACTTAGACTTTGCTGACGTGAAAACGATTATGTCCAACAAAGGTTCAGCTTTAATGGGAATTGGTATTGCAACAGGTGAAAACAGAGCTTCTGAGGCTGCAAAGAAAGCTATTTCAAGTCCATTGCTTGAATCATCCATTGATGGTGCTAAAGGTGTCCTTATGAACATTACAGGTGGTTCAAATCTTAGCTTATTTGAAGTACAAGAAGCAGCAGATATCGTAGCTTCTGCATCAGATGAAGAGGTAAATATGATTTTCGGTTCTGTAATTAATGAAAATCTTAAAGATGAAATCATTGTTACAGTTATTGCGACAGGCTTCACAGAGGAAGCTTTACAGCAACAACGACCTACAGCAAAACCGACACTTAATATGAACAGACAATCTGCTCCACAGCAACAAGCACCTATTCGTGAACAACGACAAGAAATGCATGTTCAACATGAGCAGCCACGTCAAAATCAGCAAAATTATGCACAGGATGACATGCTTGAGGTTCCGGCATTTTTACGTAACCGCAAAAATCGTGGTTAATTAACTTCTAAAAAGCTCGTATTTTACATATGTAAAATACGAGCTTTTTATATTGTCTGCCATGATGTTCAAATGTGTAAGGAAACCATGTTTTTTGTCAAAACATTTTTAGGAAATGATGCGATTGTTTGACAATATTTGTGGGAGTAACGTGCTAACTTTGTAAGTAGGAGGCGGCTGTTATGTATGGAGAATGGCTGGTGCTCATTAATACGCTTTTTAATCTAGCGATACTCACGTTTACGGCAAGAGTAACAGGAGTCCTTGTAAAAAATTCAAGATTATTAATGAGTTCTATTTGTAGTAGTTTTGTAGCTGTCATTGGCGGTCAAATGCTGTGGACGACAATTCTTAGTTTTATATTGTTAATTGGTATAGCGTTTCACTTTAAGATTCGAAGCTTTCAGAAGCAAGGACCTATTGTGTTAACAGCAACGATCGTTATTGGCGGATTGTTAACAGCACTACAACCTTTTTTAAAAAATCTTTCTTCCACCCATTTCATTATGATTTGCTTTTTGCTTGCAGTTTTAAATCTTATTGCATTTTATAAGCAATGGGGTTTTGTAAAGTTAGAACGCTTAAGTGGTCAATTTGTATTTGATACAACTTTAACAATCTTTGGGGCAAAGATACCACTTTCTGCCTTTGTAGATACAGGAAATCAAGCCATTGAGCCATTATCAGGAAAGCCGGTTCATTTTGTTTCCTATACTGCTTTGAGACCACATTTACCTTCAGCGTTCCGGGAAGCATTAATGGAATGGCAAGAAACAGATCCGTACAATGTATCTATGTTTTCAGAAGATTATCAGCGTTATATACGATTTATTCATGTCAATACAGTACAGCAGCAAACCGTTGTCCTTGGTTTTCGCTTTGATGAGTGGCATATAAAGGGGGAGCCTTCGCAAGTGAAAATGAATGAATATATCGTATTAACCAAAAAAGCTAAAAATTTTCCACATAGCACAGCAGCAATTTTACATTTTTCAGCGCTTTCAAATAACTCATAGAGGGGGAGAACTATTGCTTCTTAGGCTACTTGCTAGCTTGAAAAAATTATGGAGTAAGTTTCGGAGTCGTGAAACGTACTATATAGGGGGAAATGATTCATTGCCAGTGCCATTAAGTCGAGAAGAAGAAGTTACAGTCATTGCATCCTTTATGAATGGTGATTTACGAGCTAGAGACACACTAATTGAACGTAATTTACGTCTTGTTGTTTATATTGCTAGACGTTTTGATAATACGGGAACGCCAATCGAAGACTTAATCAGTATTGGCTCCATTGGTTTAATAAAAGCAATTGAGACGTTCAATACGGATAAAAATATTAAGCTTGCAACATACGCATCACGCTGTATTGAAAATGAAATTTTAATGCATTTACGAAAAACAAGTCGTATGAAGGGTGAAGTATCCTTAGATGAGCCACTAAATTCTGATGCAGATGGAAATGAATTATTACTGTCAGATATTTTAGGAACAGAAGAGCATATTATTTTAGATAATGTGGAGAAAAAAATTGAACGTCAGCATATGTTCCACGCTATTAATTTACTAGGTGCGCGTGAACGTTATATTATGGAATGTCGCTTTGGTCTCAATGGAAAAGTTGAAATGACACAAAAAGAAGTTGCAGATCATTTAGGCATATCGCAATCATATATTTCCCGTTTAGAAAAGAAAATTATTCAAGATTTACGTGAAAATTTAAATCAACCAATTTCTTAGAAAGGGAAATTTATCCTACCTAAAATTGGTCGCAGCTTTTGTGCATATTCTTGTTTCTCTCGGACAAACTGATGTCACGGTTTAGTCAGAGAATAACATCCGGAGGAATCGAATATGCGAACAAAAGTAGATCTTTGCGGCTTAGATACATCGACTTTGCCAATTCTAAAGCACGAGGAAATGAAGGAACTCTTTATCCGATTACAAGCTGGAGAAACAGAGATTAGAGAAGAGCTTGTGATGTGCAATTTAAGGTTAGTGCTTAGTATTGTCGGTAGATTTGCCTATAGAGGTGAACAGGCAGATGATTTATTTCAAGTAGGCTGTATTGGCCTCATGAAAGCCATTGATCATTTTGATTTAAAGCATAATGTACGATTTTCGACATATGCTGTACCAATGATTATTGGTGAAATTCGTCGCCATCTGCGTGATCATCATGCATTACGTGTATCTCGCTCTCTAAGAGATATAGCTTATAAGGCAATGCAGGCAAAAGAGCAATGGATAACCGATAATTTGCGAGAACCAACGATTGAAGAAATTGCCGAGATGATTGACATGAAAAAGGAAGACGTTTTATTTGCTTTAGATGCCATTCAAGATCCAGTTTCATTACAGGAACCCATTTATTCAGATGGCGGAGATGCTGTTTATATGATGGACCAATTACGTGATGATGATGTATCAGAAGATCAATGGGTTGCCTATGTGTCGGTAAAGGAAAGCTTGCAAAAGCTAGATGAACGTCAGCAAATGATCGTTGCCAAACGATTTTATTATGGAGAGACCCAAACTGAGATTGCCAAAGAACTTGGGATTTCTCAAGCACAAATTTCACGTCTTGAAAAAAATGCAATTGAAACAATGCAAAAAGATTACAAATAAAAAAATGCGCATCGTATAATTCGGTGCGCATTTTATCTTCATTCAATGAACAAATGATACATAAATATAAAGTAACAGCAAAGTTTGATGGTAGTAGAAATGTTTATACGAAAGTAAACAATAGAGGAGGTATGTCATTGCGTTTTTCGATGTTACAACAAAAAGAAGTCATTGAAGCAGGAAATGGACGATTTATAGGCTTTGTCATAGATGCTGAAGTATCAAAAGAAACAGGCTATGTGACAGCATTTTTGATTGCAGAGCCTCGCAAATATCTTGGTTTTTTTAAAGGTGAAGAGTCTGTGAGAAAAGTGTATATGAAGGATGTGCTTGTTGTTGGTAAGGATGTCATTTTAGTCAAAGCCCTTTCCTAAGACATAGGCACATTAAAATTGTGAGAATTGTATGCTGACATAGGTCAGGCTATTCATTGATAAATCAAGCATTGCTTGTTACAATAAAGGAAACTATTGTTGTAAAGTTGGGAAAAACAGTGACAAAAATCTTAACAAATTTAAACAAACTAAATGATTTAATAACAGCAGCAGAAAAAAAAGGGAATCGTGAGGGCGAAAAAGTCCAAATAATTGCCGTGACGAAGGAAGTTTCTGTTGAAAGAACACAAGAAGCAATTGAAGCAGGGCTCACTCATTTAGGAGAAAACAGACCAGAGGGCTTACATCGTAAAATTACTGAGATACATGCTGATGTTCATTGGCATTACATTGGGTCGCTTCAAACACGTAAAGTAAAACAAGTGATTAACAGCATTGATTATTTACACTCCTTAGATCGTTTGAGTTTGGCAGAAGAAATTGAAAAAAGAGCCGAACAACCTGTTAAATGTTTTGTACAAGTAAATATTTCTGGTGAAGAATCAAAACATGGTTTAACTATCGAAGAAGTTTTGCCTTTTGTAGAAGCGTTAAAAGGTTTTACTAAGATTCAAGTTGTAGGTTTAATGACTATGGCACCAAACACCGAAAACGAAGCAATTATTCGCTCTGTTTTCAAGCAATTAAAACAATGTCAACAGCAAATAGCCGAGCAAGGATTCGCACACGCACCTTGTACCGAGTTATCAATGGGCATGTCTAATGACTTTGAAATTGCGGTAGAGGAAGGGGCTACTTTTGTTCGAGTCGGAACGGCTCTTGTTGGAAATGAAAGAGGGGAACAGGATGAGCATGAAAAATAAGATTAAAAACTTCTTTTACCTTGAAGAAGAATTAGAAGAAGAAATCACGCAAGCTCCTATTCAGCAACAACAACCCATACAACAACAGCAACCGATTCATTCAGTTAAGCCAAAAAAAATGATGAAAGAACGCAAAGCACCTATTCATGAAATCATGCCACAAAGCACAGCAACTCCTAATAACATTGTCAGTTTGCAGGCAGCTATGAGTTCTAAGGGAGCAAAAGTTGTTTTAATAGAACCGAGAGTTTATGCAGAAGCACAAGATATCGCAGAGCATTTAAAAAATAAACGTGCAACAATTGTCAATTTGCAACGTATCGAAAGAGAACAAGGTAAACGCATTATTGATTTTTTAAGTGGCACAGTCTATGCTCTTGCTGGAGATATTCAACGTATTGGTAAAGATATCTTCCTTTGTACGCCAGATAATGTAGAAGTGACTGGTGAAATTACAAACTTTATTTTAGACGATAATTAATAGCGAGGATTGTAGTTTATATGACTTTTTTTATTATACTTGGTTATGTATCATTAGCATTTAAGATTTACTCATTCATGCTAATTGCATATATCTTAATGTCTTGGGTGCCTGCCGCTCAAAATTCAGCAATTGGTCGCATGCTTGAAAAAGTTTGTGAGCCATATTTAGGTATTTTTAGGAAATTCATTCCGCCTCTTGGTATGATTGATATTTCGCCAATTGTGGCCATCTTTATGCTGAATTTTATAGAAAGAGGGCTTTATATAGTCATTCAGAAAATATATTTTATGTTCGCTTAGAAGTAAATCCTCACGTTTTGGTGGGGATTTTTTATTTATTTTAATTTTCTATGCTACTAAAGCGACTAATAAAAAATTTAAAACAATGACGTTCAAACGTCATTAATTGGGAATACTAAGTTTCCAACTAACAAAGCAAAATGGAACTAGTGAAAGAGGAGACAACAAGATGGAACACTTAATCCAGCATTTTCGAAAAGATGAACAGCCCTTTATTGAACAGGTAATAAGCTGGCAGCGTGAGGTTGAAGATCGTTATGCGCCTAAGCTGACAGATTTTCTTGATCCAAGACAACGTTTTATTGTGACATCGATTATCGGGCAAAATGATACCCTAAAAACTGCATGCACAGGTTTATTTGAAGAGGCGGAGAGGCAGCGTATGCTTATTTTTCCTACTTACTATGAAGCAATAGAAGAAGACTTTCAGTTAGTGGCATTTACGATTCAATATCCAGTGAAATTTGTCCAATTACGACATCCTGATGTTTTAGGTGCGTTGCTTTCATTAGGTTTAAACCGTGGCAAATTTGGTGATATTCGTGTAAATGATCAGCAGGTACAATTCGTTGTAGCTCAAGAGGTAGCAGAATACGTTCGATTACATTTAACAGGTATTGGTAAAGTTAAGGTGCATATTGAGTCTTTAAAAGAAGCGGATTCCCTTATTGTAAATGAGGAAGAATGGTTGGAGGAATCTCATACAGTATCTTCCATGCGCTTAGATGTAATAATTGCGACTGTATTAAATGTATCACGCCAAAAAGCTCAAGCTTTAATTACTGGGAAAAAAGTTCGTGTAAATTGGACAGAAAGAGATACAGTTGCTTTTGAATTACAAGAGGGAGATATTTTATCGATACGTGGAAGTGGTCGGGTGAAAATTATTATGACTGAAGGCCGAACAAAAAAAGATAAAATCCGTCTTCAAATCGGTCGATTGGCCCAAAAAAGCTGAAAGTGAAGTAAATTTCATTAATTTTTACTGCTAAGTTGTCGGAACAATTGTATAATAGGAATTACGAATGTACATGTAAAGGAGAGAAGGATTGTATGCCATTATCACCTATTGATATACATAATAAGGAGTTTACAAAAGCCTTCAGAGGTTATGCTGAAGATGAAGTAAATGAATTTTTAGATCAGATTATTAAAGACTATGAAATTCTGCTTCGTGAAAAAAAAGAGGTTGATAAGCAATTAGAGATGGCTTTAGAACAAGCGAGGCATTTCAACACCTTAGAAGAAACTTTGCAGAAGTCTATTGTCGTTGCACAAGAAGCGGCTGATGAAGTGAGAAGAAATTCTCAAAAAGAGGCAAAGCTCATTGTAAAAGAAGCTGAAAAAAATGCTGATCGAATTGTCAATGAAGCTTTGACGAAGGCTCGTAAGGTGACGATTGAAATTGATGAGCTTAAAAAGCAATCTAAGGTATTTCGTAATCGTTTCAAGATGCTTGTAGAAGCACAGCTGGATTTACTTAATGCAGATGACTGGGATCATTTGCTGCAATATGATATCGATTTAACAGAAATTCAAGCATCTGTTGAAGAAGCACAGGATTCTGAGGATATTTAACTTTTCTTTTTAATTGCTGTAATTGACAAATGAAACTTGACGCGATTGTTTGAATTTCATATACTTTGTAATAGTAATTATTTTGAACAGATATGCATAAAAGCAGAGACGAAGACAGTATTTGTTAGGCGTTGTTAAGCGATTTGGGGACAGTGAGAGCCCAAACATACAACTAGCATTGAACATCACTTCTGAGCTAAATAACTGAAAAAAGTAGGTTATTTCGTGATGCACGACGTTAAACGTGCTTTTAAGAGGTAGTGCAAATTTTTGTACTACAATTAGGGTGGTACCGCGAGTAGAAGCTTCTCGTCCCTTAGTGGGATTGAGGGCTTTTTTTGTTTGTTTCCGAATCGTTTTAGATAATTTTGCCAATAACTGTCTTATGAGAAAAATGTCTACCTGTTTGTGTAAAATAAAGGAGGAATTTTAATGGTTGAATACAAAGATACTTTATTAATGCCAAAAACAGATTTCCCAATGCGTGGAAATTTACCGGCAAATGAGCCAAAAATGCAAGAAAAATGGAATGGCATGGATATTAACAAATTACAGATGGAGCGTACGGAAGGTCGACCAGAATTTGTTCTACATGATGGTCCTCCCTATGCAAATGGTGATATCCATATAGGTCATGCTCTAAATAAAGTATTGAAGGATATGATTACACGTCATCGCTCCATGACTGGCTACCATGTCAATTATATTCCAGGTTGGGATACACATGGTTTACCAATTGAGCAAGCATTGACTAACAAAGGTGTAAAACGTAAAGAAATGTCAGTAGCAGCATTCCGCCAACTTTGTGAAGAGTATGCTTATGAGCAAATTGACAATCAACGTGCCCAATTCCGCCGTCTAGGCATTCGAGGTGATTGGGAAAATCCATATATTACATTAAAGCCTGAGTTTGAAGCTCGTCAAATTGAAGTATTCGGTAAAATGGCGGAAAAAGGTTATATCTATAAAGGGTTAAAGCCGGTTTATTGGTCTCCTTCTTCTGAATCTGCTTTGGCGGAAGCTGAAATTGAATATAAGGACATCAAATCTCCATCCATTTATGTAAGCTTTGCAATTAAGGATGCGAAGGGTGTTGTTCCAGCAGATGCTAAATTTATCATTTGGACAACAACACCATGGACATTACCAGCAAACTTAGGGATTTCTTTGAATCCTGAATTTATCTATGTAGTAGTTGCAGTGGCTAATAAAAAATTCATCATTGCCAAAGAGTTATTAGAGTCAGTGGCAACTACGCTTGGATGGGTAGACTATGAGGTTGTACAAGAGGTAAAAGGAGAGGCATTAGATCGTATTGTAGCACAACATCCATTCTACGATCGTGAATCGCTTATTATGGTAGGTGAACACGTAACTGCTGAAGCGGGTACAGGTTGTGTTCATACAGCCCCAGGGCATGGTGAAGACGATTATCATATTGGTAAACAGTACGGTTTAGGTATTCTTAGCCCTCTTGATAATAGTGGCTGTTATACAGATGAAGCACCTGGCTTTGAAGGCGTGTTTTATAATGATGCGAATAAACTCGTCACAGAAAAACTAAAAGAAGTAGGAGCGTTAGAAAAGCTTGATTTCTTTACGCACTCCTATCCACATGACTGGCGTACGAAAAAGCCTGTTATTTATCGTGCGACACCACAATGGTTTGCATCTGTTGAAGCATTCCGTGGGGAGTTATTAGAGGCTGTAAAAGCAACAGCATTTACACCAGCTTGGGGAGAAACTCGTCTTTATAATATGATTCGTGATCGTGGAGACTGGGTAATTTCACGTCAACGTGCGTGGGGTGTGCCGATTCCGATTTTCTATGCTGAAAATGGTGAACCTATTATTACACCTGAAACAATTAGTCATGTCTCAGCATTATTCCGTGAGAATGGATCAAATATTTGGTTCCAAAAAACAGCAAAAGAGTTATTACCAGAAGGCTTTACACATCCAGGTAGCCCGAACGGCGAATTTACAAAAGAAAATGATATTATGGATGTTTGGTTTGATTCAGGTTCATCACACCAAGGTGTACTAGTAGAACGTGGTATGAAATATCCAGCTGATCTCTATTTAGAGGGCTCTGACCAACATCGTGGTTGGTTTAATTCCTCTCTTATTACATCTGTAGCTATTAACGGCTATGCACCATACAAAGGACTTTTAACACATGGTTTTGTACTTGATGGTGAAGGACGTAAAATGAGTAAATCTTTAGGGAATGTGATTATTCCGCAAAAAGTAATGGATCAGTATGGAGCAGACATACTTCGTTTATGGGTTGCTTCTGTTGATTATACAGCAGATGTGCGCATCTCTATGGATATGTTAAAGCAAGTATCTGAAGTGTATCGTAAAATTCGTAATACTTTCCGTTTCTTACACGGCAATATTGCTGATTTCGATCCTACGAAAGATCGTGTAAGTTATGCTGAGCTTCGTGAAATGGATCAATATGTGTATATGCGCTTACAGGATGTCTTAAAAACTGTGCGTGCTGCCTATGATCGCTATGATTTTGCTGCTGTCTATCATGTAGTCAATAATTTCGTTGCTGTAGAGTTATCTTCATTCTATCTTGATATTGCCAAAGACGTAGTCTATATCGAGGGTCATGACAATAAGGATCGTCGTGCGATGCAAACAGTTATTTATGATACATTGATGACATTAGTAAAAATCATGACACCAATTATCCCACATACAACAGATGAAATGTGGTCTTATCTACATGCTCAAGGTATTGTAGAAGAAGTTTCTGTTCAATTAACAGATTTCCCAGAGGTAGATGTTCAAGCGAATTTTGACAGCATACGTACAAAATGGGAAAAAATTATTGATGTACGCGATGATATTTTAAAAGCATTAGAGGAAGCACGTAATGCGAAAACAATTGGTAAATCACTTGAAGCAAAAGTCACTGTCTATGCGAAAGAAGATGTTGTCGCATTATTGAACGATGCGAACATTGACTTTGCACAACTTTCCATCGTTTCAGCTTTTGAGGTAGCTGCTATCGAGGAGGCACCTGCTGAAGCTTTAACACTTGAGCATGTTTCCATTGTTGTTGAGAAGGCTACAGGTGAGAAATGTGAGCGTTGCTGGTCAATTTCAGAAACAGTTGGTTCAAATGAAGCACAGCCTACAGTATGTGCTCGCTGTGCAGAAGTTGTAGAAAAGTATTACGTTTAATCTATAAATAACAAGAATCTGCATTTTAATGTAGAGGATGTGCAAGTCTCCTTGTTGGAGGCTTGCTTTTTTCATGGAAGTTTTGCAGATTCTTTTCCATTATTTAAATAAAATTTCTGTCGTATTGCGATAGTCTGTTGGAGATATACCTACATATTTTTTAAAAGTTAAACTATAGTAATTTGGTGTATTGAAGCCACAGGTGGAGGAGATTTTTTCTATGGTGTAGTCGTACTTGCGTAAAAAAGGTAAGGTTTTGATAATGCGTGTATAAGCAACATAGTCAACAAAATTGCGACCTGTTTCTTTTTTAAATAGTCTACTAAAATGAGTTGGGCTAAAGTTAATATATTTTGCAACATCACGAATGGTCAGTTGTTCGTCGTAATGCTCTTCAATATACTGAATAGCTTTTTGCAGCTGCTCATGCTTTGTTAAATCTTCGTAATATCGGATGTGTATATTATGGATAGGTGGTTTTCTACGTGCTTTTCTAGCCTGGCTATAGGATTCCTTCACTTGCATAGCATCCTGAAATACACCTCCAACCCCCATAAAAAGATGAATAGAACAATCCCTTTTTAGGGTCTCGATAACCTCTAATAAACAGGCTTCACCCTCAGTCCAATGTTTGAAAGAGTTGTAGTCAGTAGGAATTCGCATGAGAAGTAATAAATAGCGTTCAAAATGTAAAAAGGATAATGAGGCCTTCTCAGCAAAGTGCTGACGAAAAACTGTTGTAATACTACTACTTGCATCATGTGGGACAGCTTTCTTATTAGCCCCATCAATATAGCCTTGAATTAAAAATACAATATTAGGTATACAGTTTGTCGATAAAAATGAAGCAGATTGTATTATTTCTTGTTCATTGTCAATTTCTCCACGGATCAGGCGTTTTAAAAATGCTTCCCTAAATGGAGAGGTATGTTGTTGGGATACTTGTTGTGATAGCTCAAGCATTGTAAGTGTACTCGCCTTTTTTTTCTGATAGGACGTATACAGCTTTTTTACAATTCGTAAAAATTTTGATTTTTGTAATGGTTTTATGAGAAGTGCAGGTAAAGCTAATTCAATTGCTATACCAGTCGAGTAGGTAAGGTGTTCTGTAACAAACGGGACAATAATACTATTAGGATAATTTCTTTTTAATCGATTAATCTTTACCCAATCAAATAACCGATTGACTTCATAGACAATAATGACCTCATCTTCTGGCTTTGGCACTTTACATTCCTCTAAAGCGTTTGGTAAAACCTCTTTTAACCATTCACTCATTTGCTGCTTGTCAAATGAGTTTTCCATATACCATACCACCTTTAAAATGCTACCAGCCCCCTACGAATAAAAAGATAAAAATATTTTAACTTAAAATAGCAATTTTTTGTACTAATACAGCAATATTTTATATCTATATTGAAGTTGAAATAGAATAGAATAATTGTAGTGAATAATAATTTGAAATTTCAGACAATTATTCACTTACCAGAAAAGGGGGAGTTGGCTTATGGCGGAAGTAGGCAGTCATGATTATGACTATGTAGAAGCAGGAACAATTGATGTGAAAGATCTACCACCTTTAGATGCAACAACAAACAAAATTATGAAAGATGAATTTACAACAGGTTTAGGTTTATCGATATTTTACTTTATTTTGATTTTTAGTATCCCTGTTATGAATTGGTTTGCGCCAGCATTTGCGTTTAAGAAGATCTGGGGTGGTATGACAGTCACATGGTTTGTGACAACGATTGTAATGATGGCTATGGCATTTATTATTGCATATGTTCACACAGCCATGTACGAGAAACGTCTAAAGCAATATGATATAGCAAATAAGTAGTTGGAACAAAGGGGGAAATGTTGAATGATGGAAGCTCTATTAGAACCAAAGATGTTAATGACCATTGCTTTAATGGGAACAATTGTATACATTACGTATTTAACAAAAAGAAATGCAACAGCTTCGGATTTCTTTGTAGGTGGCCGAAGCTTCGGATGGTTTACAAATGGGTCTGCCATTGGTGGGGATTACTTAAGTGCAGCAACATTTCTGGGTATCGCAGGGTTAACATTTCAACTTGGATATGATGGTGCTTATTATGCTTTTTGCTTCTCCATTGGGTTAACATTATTAGCGATTTTTGTGGCAGGTCCTTTAAGACGTTTTGGTGCATTTACCGTTGCAGATTTTTTAGGCTATCGTTTTCATAGTAGACGAGCTCGGCTTGTAGCTGTGGCAGTGGTGTTAGCTATTTCAGGCTTTTATGCAGCTCCCCAATTATTAGGTGCTGCACAGATTTTAAGTATGTTTTTCGGTACTTCTTATGAATTCGGTATTATATTTACTTGTGTTGTTATGATTTTTTATGTAGGTATTGGTGGTATGAAAGGAACAACCATCAACCAAGCATTAGAGTTGTGGATTCGTCTTGGTGCGTTTATTGTGATGTTAATTGCAGCAGTTTATGGCGGTTTACATTATGATAAAATTTTAGCAGCCATCCATTCATTTAGCGGTCCAATTACAGGCACTTCACCGTATGCCTTAGATGGTAATGATATCAATTTTGATGGTGCTGCTTGGACAGGCACGGGCTTTTATTTCCCCACGTTCTGGCAAACAATTAGTATGACGATAGGATTAGCGCTAGGAACAATTGGTCTTCCTCATATTTTATTGCGCTTTTATACAAACCCAAGTGCTAAAGCAGCCCGTAAATCTGCACTCATGGCCATTGGGATTGCAAGCGCGTTCTTCTTGTTAGCTGTTTATTTAGGTGTTGTAGGTCGATCTATTTTTATTTCTGGGACAGCTAGTGAGGAAGTCATGCGTGATTTAGTGCTGGGTGGGAATAATATGGTCATTCCTACTACAGCCCTTGCACTAGGTGGCAAATGGCTACTTGGATTAGTTATAGCAGGAGCATTTGCAGCTATTTTCTCCAATCTTTCAGGATTGTTTATTACAAGCTCAGGTGCACTAGCTCATGATTTATATGCCAATATCATGAAAAAGGATATTACACAAAAACAACGAGTTATTGCTGGGAAAGTGGCTATTGTATTATTAGGTATTTTATATGGAGCATTGGGTTTACTTGTAAAGGATGCATCCATTGGCCATTTAGTGGCGCTCGCTTTTACTGTCGCTGCAAGTACATTTACCCCAATATTCATTTTAGGTATTTGGTGGAGAGGCATGACAGAAAAAGGAGCCATTGCAGGATTATTAATAGGACTTGGCGTGTCTATGTGGATGATCTTTTTACCAGGAACGTTACCAAGCTTCTTGCAGTTTAAAATTCCAGGTATTGTGACAGTACCTGTGGGCTTCTTATCTGTTATCATCGTGTCATTAATAGATCGCAAAGTTCCTGCTGATGTTAATGACTTCATGAAGCGAGTACATTCAAAAGAATCTGAAACTGTCTAACCAATAAGTTATGGCTATTTCTATTGCTTAAACGTAATAGGGGTAGCCTTTTTATATTTCTTGAAGAGATTTAGAATCAGCCATATTTAGATATGATATTAGTTATTGTGAATGGTACTGTTATGGTAGAATAGGTAAGATGTTGAGTGAACGGAGGAATGTCTGTGTATAAATATTATGGATTAGCTGCTTTTGTCGTTTTACTGGATCAATGGACAAAATGGCTGATTGTGAAAAATATGGAATATGCTGAACGCATTGCTGTATGGGACCCATGGTTTGGTATTTTGTCTCATCGAAATAGAGGGGCAGCATGGGGGATGCTAGAGGGGCAAATGTGGTTGTTTAGTATTGTCACAGTTGCTGTTATCTGTGCGATTGTCTATTTTTATCATAAAGAAGCAAAGGGAAAGCCTGTTTTTCAAGTCGGCTTAATGCTCTTGCTTGGTGGTGCAGTAGGAAACTTTATAGACCGTCTATTTAGAGGAGAAGTGGTCGATTTTGTAGATGTTTTAATTCCAATTATTAATTATGATTTTCCTATTTTTAATGTGGCAGATGCTGCATTAACAATAGCGGTTGTCGTGCTGATGATTGGCTTAATTATGGAAGATAAAAAAGAGAAGAAACAGGTGAAACAATGACGCAAGTAACATATACAATCGAAGAACAGCAGCAAGGAGAGCGCATTGATAAAGCACTTTCTAGCTTACAATCTGAGTGGTCACGCACGCAAATTGGGAACTGGATTAGTGAGGGAGTCATTAAAGTAAACGGTGATGCTGTAAAGGCAAAATATAAGGTTAAAGCTGGTGACATCATCGCTATTGATGTACCAGAAGTGGAAGAATTGGATGTTGTCGCAGAAAATTTAGATTTAGATATTGTTTATGAGGATGCAGATGTTCTTGTTGTGAATAAACCAAAGGGTATGGTGGTACATCCAGCACCGGGCCATATGGGAGGTACACTGGTAAATGGCTTAATGTATCATTGTAAAGACTTATCAGGAATTAATGGTGTACTACGACCAGGGATTGTCCATCGTATCGACAAAGATACATCGGGCTTATTGATGGTTGCTAAAAACGATACGGCTCATGAATCATTAGTCAATCAATTAGTGAATAAAACAGTTACTCGTAAATATATTGCTCTTGTCCACGGGCATATTGCACATGATAAGGGGACAATTGATGCACCAATTGGACGTGACCAAAAAGATCGCCAAAAACAGGCAGTTGTCGATAATGGTAAACATGCTGTCACACACTTCCAAGTTGTTGAACGTTTTGGTGACTATACGCTGGTGGAATGTCGTTTAGAAACGGGACGTACACACCAAATTCGTGTGCATATGAATTATATTGGCTTCCCACTTGTTGGAGATCCAAAATATGGTCCGAAAAAGACAATCGACTTTGGGGGACAAGTTTTACATGCAGCGACTTTAGGATTCGATCATCCTTCATCTGGAGAATACTTGGAGTTTGAAACACCACTTCCAGCTGATTATGAACAATTATTAAATGATTTACGAAATAGGCATTGACGTATACGAAAAGAAAGTCTATACTAACGACAGTGAATGAACAACATAACTAAATATTCACCTTTAATGGCAGTCCAGAGAGGCTGAGAAGGGACATGTGATAGTGTTGTGGAAATTTGTGCTGCAAATTTTTCCAACATGCTTTTTCGACACGTATACAACCCTCTCAGGCTATTCGCCTCGAGAGGTTTTTTTATGGACACATGGCCGATAATAGATTGAAGAGAGGAGGATACGAATATGGCACAAAATGAATTATTAGATGGCCCATCAATGACACGAGCATTAACACGTATTGCCCATGAAATAATTGAACGTAATAAAGGAATCGATGAATGTATTTTAGTTGGCATTAAAACACGAGGTGCCTTTCTAGCCAGACGTTTGGCGCAGCGAATTGAAAAAATTGAAGGTAAACCGATTCGTACAGGGGAACTTGATATTACACTTTACCGAGATGATTTAACAACGAAACATGAAAACGAACAAGCACATGTAGAACAAGTTGATATCGAGTATCAAGTGAAAAATCAAAAAATCATCTTAGTAGATGATGTACTTTATACAGGTCGGACAGTACGTGCAGCTCTAGATGCTGTAATGGATTTAGGAAGACCTGCACAAATTCAACTAGCTGTTCTAGTAGATAGAGGACATCGAGAGCTACCAATTAGAGCAGACTATGTGGGAAAAAACGTTCCAACTTCTGGCTCTGAGCGCATTGTTGTCAATTTACAAGAAGTAGACGGAGAAGATTGCGTCATTATTTACAAAGAAGACGAACAATAAAGTGAGGAAACAGTATGTCAAATGCAGTTTTAGATATTAAGGATAAACCGACCCCGCTCCAGCTAGTGACATTAAGTTTCCAGCATATGTTTGCGATGTTTGGTTCAACGATTTTAGTACCGCAGTTAGTAGGTCTTAGTCCAGCGATTGCCCTTTTAACAAGCGGAATTGCTACATTATTCTTCCTATTAATTACGAAATTCCAGGTACCGGCTTATTTAGGCTCATCCTTCGCCTTTATTGCACCAATCCTACTTGCTGCAGGTGGTTTAAATGAAGACGGTTCGAGTGTAAACCCAGGCAATGCCATGATCGGTGCTATGGCTGTCGGCATTACGTACGGAATTGTATCCTTAATCATTTGGAAAAGTGGTTATAAGTGGATTATGAAAATCTTGCCACCGATTGTGGTAGGTCCAGTAATTATGGTAATTGGGCTTGGACTTTCTGGTACGGCTGTGAATATGGCAATGAACGTTAATGGAGAGTATAGCTTTTTACACTTCTCAGCTGCTTTAGTTACGGTCTTTACAGCGATCATCTTTACGATTTTCTTTAAAGGAATTTTAAGCACTATGCCAATTTTGATGGGCCTAATTGTAGGTTACATTTACTCCATGATAATTGACATAGTAGACTATACACCGATTGCCAAAGCAAAATTCTTCGCTATGCCTGATTTCTTAATACCGGGTGTGCATTATGAGTTTGAAATAACAACAAAAATTCTACTTATCATGGTACCGATCGTTATTGTAACAATTTCAGAACATATTGGTCATCAACTGGTATTAGGAAAAGTAGTAGATCGGGATTATATTAAAGAGCCAGGACTACACCGTTCGCTACTAGGTGACGGACTTGGCACATTTGTGAGTGCTTTAATCGGAGGCCCTCCGAAAACGACGTATGGTGAGAATATTGGTGTACTAGCCATTACTCGAGTATACAGTATCTACGTTATTGCAGGTGCTGCAGTGGTTGCTATCTTACTATCATTCTTCGGGAAAGCAATGGCCGTAATTGCAACGATTCCAACCGCAGTACTTGGTGGGGTCTCCATCTTACTCTTCGGAATTATCGCAGCAAGTGGCTTACGTATGCTAGTAGATAATCATATTGATTTTGGTAACAGTCGTAACCTAGTAATTGCTTCAGTGATTTTAGTCATTGGTATTGGCGGTGCCAAGTTTGTTATCTCAGAATCATTGAGTGTTGAAGGAATGGCCCTAGCAGCGATTATTGGTGTGCTATTGAATGCGATTCTACCAGGTAAAAAAGAAGCTGATATACCCGTACAATACAATCAAAATAAAGATTCATAGTAGTACCTTTTAATGAATTGTCCAGAGAGGCAAAAAAAGGGAAGTTGTGGACAGGCTGAAGTAGGATGTATGTCTTGCTGTAGTTTGTCACGCCTCCTCATGCCTCGTTGATGACATCAACGGGGCTTTTACTTTATATACAGAGAACGTCAGACAAAGACGTTCACGATTCACAACCTAATGGAGGTCACATGATGAAGAACTTATTATCGATGGAACATTTAACAACAGAAGAGATTAACCAAATCCTAGATCTTGCGCAAGCATTTGAAAATGGTGAAACATCATCGTTATCTCGCACACACAAAGTGGCCAACCTATTCTTTGAACCAAGTACTCGTACAAAAACAAGCTTTGAAATGGCAGAATACAAAATTGGCTGTCATGTTATCCCTTTTGATGCAGGGTTTTCGAGTGTTACAAAAGGGGAAACGATGTACGATACGGTCAAAACATTGGAAATGATTGGTTTAGATGCTGTCATCATTCGAGCGTCAGAAGATGAGTATTACAATGAGCTGCTGAATGGTATCAACGTAGCGATTATTAATGCAGGAGATGGTGCTGGGCAACACCCTTCACAATCCTTATTGGATCTTTATACCATCAAAAAAGAGTTTGGCTATTTCGAAGGGTTGAATGTCACAATTGCAGGAGATATCTCTCATAGTCGAGTAGCGAAATCAAATGCAACAGCATTACAAAATTTAGGGGCAAATGTTCATTTCCTTTGCCCAGAAGAATGGTCTGGCGGTTTTGAAGCGCACCATTCATGGGATAATCTGATCGAAATAAGTGATGTCATTATGTTACTACGTGTGCAACATGAACGTCATAAAGTAAATAAAAGCTTCTCAAAGGAAGGTTACCATCAAGAGTTTGGTTTAACAATTGAACGAGAAAAGCAAATGAAAGAATCGGCCATTATTATGCATCCAGCACCCGTCAATCGTGATGTCGAAATTGCTTCTGAGTTAGTCGAGTGTGATCGCTCTCGAATTTTTGAACAGGTGCGGAACGGTGTTTACACACGGATGGCTATTATGGAAACCATTTTAAAGGGGAGAGAATAACATGACAAAGGTACTTCAAAATGTACAAATGCTAGATGAACAAGGTGAATTGAAGACAGTCAATATTGCAATGGCAGACGGAAAGATTACGGCTATTGGTCAAGATGTGACTGTAGCAGGTGCAGAACTGATTGAAGGACATGGCTTAATCGTAGCACCAGGCTTTATCGATGTTCATACACATTTACGAGAGCCAGGATTTGAGCATAAGGAAACCATTGCAACAGGTTCGGCATCAGCAGCAAAAGGCGGCTTTACGACAATTTGCGCAATGCCTAATACAAAGCCAGTACCTGATTCGGTTGAAAACATGCAACTCATCAATGGGCTCATTAAGGACAGTGCGGTTATTCGAGTACTCCCATACGGTTCCCTAACAAAGGATATATCGGGTGAGGTTCGAACAAATATTGAAGAATTAAAAGCACATGGAGCAGTGGCATTCTCAGATGATGGTGTTGGTATCCAGCTAGCCTCAACGATGTATGAGCAAATGAAAGATGCGGCCCAGCACGATATGGTCGTTGTAGCACATTGTGAGGACAACTCATTAATCTATGATGGTGTGATGCATGAAGGAAAGCGTAATAAAGAGCTAGGCCTCCCAGGAATACCTTCCATTTGTGAATCCGTACAAATTGCACGAGATGTACTACTTGCAGAAGCAGCAGGCGCTCGTTACCATGTTTGTCACGTATCGACGAAGGAATCAGTGCGTGCGGTAAGAGATGCAAAGGCTGCAGGAATCCGTGTCACAGCAGAAGTTTGTCCACATCATTTATTACTAGAAGAGATGGATATTCCATCTGATGATGCTAATTGGAAAATGAATCCACCATTACGCGCAGCGGATGATAAAGATTCTCTACATGCAGCACTACTTGATGGCACAATCGACTGCATTGCAACAGATCATGCGCCACACACAGTAGAAGAAAAATGCTGCGGTATGGTTGGCGCACCATTTGGTATTGTAGGTTTCGAAACAGCTTTCCCACTACTTTATACACAGTTTGTAGAAACAGGAAAGTGGACGTTAAAACAATTAGTTGATTGGATGACAGTGAAAGCAGCTGAGATTTTTGATCTGCCATATGGCACATTAGAAGTGGGTGCTTCAGCGGATATGATTTTAATTGATATTAAAAAAGAACAAACGATTGATGCAGAAGGCTTTGTATCAAAAGGTCGTAATACACCATTCAACGGCTGGGTGGCAAAGGGTTGGCCAGTACTAACTATTTTTGAAGGCAATATCGTATATCAGGAGGCAGAGTAATGAAAAAACGTTTACTAGTTTTAGAAGATGGCACAGTATTTACAGGTACAGCATTTGGTAGCGAGCGCGCTTCACAAGGTGAGGTTGTTTTCACAACAGGGATGACGGGTTATCAGGAAACGATTTCAGATCCTTCATTCTATGGACAAATTGTCACTTTAACTTATCCTTTAGTTGGTAATTACGGCATTAACCGTGATGACTTTGAATCGATTACGCCAGCTATTCGTGGATTTGTTGTGCGTGAATTAGCTAAAAATCCTTCAAATTTCCGCTGTGATTTAACTTTAGATGATTATTTGACATCAAAGGATATCCCAGGAATTGAAGGGATTGATACACGAAAATTAACACGTATTATTCGTAGTAAAGGTTCCGTAAAAGCGATTTTGACAGCTGCTGATGAAGAAGTAAATGTGGATGAAATAGTAGCACAATTACAAGCAACGCCAGCCATTACGCACCATGTTCGTGAAGTATCACCAAAAGCGGCCTACCCATCTCCAGGACGTGGTAAACGAGTTGTCCTAATTGATTATGGTATGAAGCATGGGATTTTACGTGAATTAAACAAACGTGATTGTGATGTGCTAGTAGTACCTTATAATACGTCAGCTGAGGAAATTTTAGCTTGGCATCCAGATGGCATCATGCTGTCGAATGGACCAGGAAATCCTGAAGATGTTCAAGAAGGCATTGAAACAGTACGTAACTTAATTGGAAAAGTGCCAATGTTCGGTATTTGTTTAGGCCATCAAATCTTTTCTTTAGCAAGTGGTGCGAAAGCCTTTAAATTACCGTTTGGACACCGTGGTGGTAACCATCCAGTAAAAGATTTACGCACAGGTCGTACAGATTTAACATCTCAGAACCATGGCTATGCGATCGATATCGAATCATTGAAAGATACTGATTTAGAATTAACACATATCGCGTTAAATGATGGAACATGTGAAGGTGTGCGTCATAAAAAATATCCAATTTTCACTGTGCAATATCACCCAGAAGCATCACCAGGTCCAGAAGATTCAAACCACTTATTTGATGAATTCATCGAAATGATGGAAGTAGAAGCAGGGAAGGGGAAACAACATGCCTAAACGTACAGATATTGAAACTATTTTAGTAATCGGCTCAGGCCCAATTGTTATCGGACAAGCAGCAGAATTTGACTATGCAGGAACACAAGCATGTCTTTCATTAAAAGAAGAGGGCTACCGCGTTATTTTAATCAACTCAAACCCTGCTACAATCATGACAGATACAGAAATTGCAGACAAAGTCTATATTGAGCCAATTTCTCTTGATTTTGTATCGCGTATATTACGTAAAGAACGCCCAGACGCGATTTTACCAACACTTGGTGGTCAAACGGGCCTAAATATGGCGATCGAATTAGACAAATCAGGTATTCTAGATGAGCTTGGGATTGAAATTCTTGGTACTAAATTAGATGCCATCCATAAAGCAGAGGACCGTGATTTATTCCGTAATTTAATGTATGAGCTAGGAGCTCCAGTTCCTGAATCTGATATTATTCATAACTTAGATGAAGCGAAAAGATTTGTTGCGAAAATTGGCTATCCTGTTATTGTTCGACCTGCCTTTACACTTGGCGGTACAGGGGGCGGTATTTGCTACAACGATCAAGACTTAGAAGAGATTGTGACATCGGGTTTAAAATATTCACCTGTAACGCAATGTCTATTAGAGAAATCAATCGCAGGCTATAAAGAGATTGAATACGAAGTAATGCGTGATGCAGCTGACAATGCCATCGTTGTATGTAACATGGAAAACGTTGACCCAGTAGGGATTCATACAGGTGACTCAATCGTTGTTGCACCAACGCAAACACTATCTGATCGCGAAAACCAAATGCTACGTAATATTTCACTCGATATTATTCGCGCATTAAAAATTGAAGGTGGCTGTAACGTACAGCTTGCACTTGATCCATATAGCTTTAATTACTATGTGATTGAAGTAAATCCACGTGTCTCTCGTTCATCTGCATTAGCATCAAAAGCAACAGGTTATCCAATTGCTAAGCTAGCAGCTAAAATTGCAGTAGGCTTAACGTTAGATGAAATTAAGAACCCTGTAACAGGCTCAACATATGCTTGTTTTGAGCCTGCACTGGACTATATCGTAGCAAAAATTCCTCGCTGGCCATTCGATAAATTCGAATCTGCTAAACGTAATCTTGGTACGCAAATGAAAGCGACTGGTGAAGTAATGGCGTTAGGTCGTACTTTTGAGGAAGCTATGCTAAAAGCGGTTCGTTCTCTTGAGACAGGTCAAGTACATTTAGAGTTAAAACATGCTGAAGAAAATTCAGATTCTTGGATTGAAAAACGTATTCGCAAGGCTGGGGATGAACGTCTATTCTTCATCGGTGAAGCTTTACGTCGAGGTGTAACAATTGAACAAATTCATGAATGGTCAGCAATCGATCTATTCTTCTTAAATAAGTTTAAAAATATTGTGGATATGGAACAAACACTTGCTGACAATAAGAATGACAAAGACGTACTTCGAACAGCTAAACGTTTAGGCTTTGCAGATAAGAAAATTGCTGAACTTTGGGAAACGACACCAGAAGATCTTTACGCTTATCGTAAAGAGCATGGCATTATGCCGGTCTATAAAATGGTGGATACATGTGCAGCAGAATTTGAATCAGAAACACCATATTTCTATGGCACATATGAAGACGAAAATGAATCGATTAAGTCAGAAAAACCTTCTGTTGTGGTACTTGGTTCAGGTCCAATCCGTATCGGACAAGGGGTAGAATTTGACTATGCCACTGTACACTCAGTATGGGCGATTCAAGAAGCGGGTTATGAAGCAATCATCATCAACTCAAATCCAGAAACGGTGTCAACAGACTTCTCAATTTCCGATAAGTTATACTTTGAACCATTAACAATTGAGGACGTTATGCATATTATCGACTTAGAACAACCAATTGGTGTTGTTGTTCAATTTGGTGGTCAAACGGCTATCAACCTTGCTGATAAATTAGCTGCTAATGGCGTGAAAATCCTAGGTACATCTCTTGAGGATATTGACCGTGCAGAAAACCGAGATAAATTTGAGCAGGCGCTACGTGAATTAGATATTCCACAACCTCAAGGAGAAACAGCGGTTTCTACAGAGGAAGCTCTTGCCATTGGTGAGCGTCTAGGCTTCCCAGTGCTTGTTCGCCCTTCTTATGTACTTGGTGGACGTGCTATGGAAATTGTTTATAATCAAGAAGAATTACAGCACTATATGGAAAATGCAGTAGAGGCATCTCCAGATCATCCAGTATTAGTAGACCGTTACTTAACAGGTCAGGAAATTGAAGTAGATGCTATCTGTGACGGTGAGAATGTGTTAATTCCAGGAATTATGGAGCATATCGAGCGTGCAGGAGTTCACTCTGGTGACTCAATCTCTGTTTACCCACCGCAAAAATTAACACAGGCACAAAAAGATACATTAGTTGACTATACAACTCGTCTTGCGAAGGGGCTAGGCATCATCGGCTTAATGAACATTCAATATGTTATTTCACAAAACGAAGTATTTGTCATCGAGGTAAATCCACGTTCATCACGTACAGTACCGTTCCTAAGTAAGATTACAAATATTCCAATGGCTAATATTGCAACAAAAGCAATCCTTGGCAAATCCATTGTAGAGCAAGGCTATCCAACAGGCTTAGCAGCGGAGCAAAAAGGCGTATTTGTAAAAGTACCAGTGTTCTCATTCGCTAAATTACGTCGTGTAGACATTACATTAGGACCTGAAATGAAATCTACTGGTGAAGTAATGGGGAAAGATGCAACATTAGAAAAAGCTCTTTATAAAGGGTTAGTTGCAGCAGGTATGGAAATACGAACAGAAGGTACTGTATTATTCACTGTGTCTGATAAAGATAAGGAAGAAGCGATTGCATTAGCAAAACGCTTCTCAACAGTAGGCTATCGCATTGTAGCTACTGAAGGTACAGCAAAAGCATTTGAAGCAGCAGGCGTAAGAACGGATGTAGTAGGTAAGATCGGGGCGAAAGGACAAACATTGATTGACCTTATTCAAAATGGGGAAGCTCAGCTTGTTGTCAATACATTAACAAAAGGCAAGCAACCAGCTCGTGACGGCTTCCGAATTCGTCGTGAGTCTGTAGAAAATGGTGTACCTTGTCTAACATCTCTAGATACAGCAGAAGCAATGGTACGTGTTATCGAATCTATGACATTTACAGCAGAACAAATGCCAAAAGCGGAGGTAGTACACTAATATGATACGTCAAGAGAAAATGACGGTCGTCTCTCAAAAGCAAATTGCGACAAACATTTTCGAACTGACACTTCATGGTGAACTGGTTCAGGAGATGACTCCTGGCCAGTTTGTCCATGTAAAGGTGTCGGATTCACTGGAGCCGCTTTTACGTCGACCAATTAGTATTGCAAATATTGATCAAGACAACAATGAATTTACGATGATTTATCGTGCCGAGGGGCGTGGTACGAAAGTGTTAGCGACGAATCGTGAGGGGCAACAAGTCGATGTACTTGGCCCAATAGGGAATGGATTTCCAGTAGATGCAGTTCAAGAAGGAGGCACGGCGCTATTAGTTGGAGGTGGTATTGGTGTACCTCCATTACATGAGTTAGCCAAGCAATTGAATGCTCGTGGTGTGAAAACAATCCATGTCCTAGGCTTCCAAACAGAGGATGTCTGCTTTTATGAGGATGAATTTAGTGCACTTGGTGAAACGCATTATGTTACGGTGGATGGCTCGAAAGGTACAAAAGGCTTTGTAACCACGGTTTTAGAGTCGTGTGCTCCTGAATTTGATGTTTTTTATTCCTGTGGACCCTTACCAATGTTAAGAGCATTAGAAGGCTATTACCCTGAAAAAGAGGGCTATTTATCATTTGAAGAACGTATGGGCTGTGGTATTGGAGCTTGCTTTGCATGTGTATGCAAAACAACAGATCAAGTTGAAAAGGACTATGTTAAAGTTTGCTCTGATGGTCCAGTTTTCCCGAAAGGAACGGTGGCACTATGAGTCGTTTAACAATTCAAATACCAGGCTTAGATTTAAAAAACCCTATTATGCCAGCCTCAGGTTGCTTTGGCTTTGGTCGTGAATATGCACAGCTTTATGATTTGTCTAATCTAGGCGCTATCATGATTAAGGCAACAACGGTCGAAACGCGTGCGGGTAACCCTACGCCTCGTGTTGCCGAAACAGCAGCGGGGATGTTAAATGCCATTGGTCTACAAAATCCAGGCATTGAAAAAGTGATGAATGAGGAATTAAAATTTTTAGAGGGTTTTGATGTGCCTATCATCGCCAATGTCGCTGGAACAGAGACAGCAGACTATGTAGAAGTAGCACGCCGTATTTCAACAGCACCAAATGTTAAAGCATTGGAGCTGAATATTTCTTGCCCTAATGTGAAATGTGGTGGTATTCAATTTGGAACAGATCCTGCTACAGCACGTGAGCTTGTAAAGGCAGTAAAGGCTGTGTCAGAAGTGCCAGTCTATGTGAAGCTATCACCAAACGTGACGAACATCGTTGATATTGCCCTAGCTGTTGAAGCAGGTGGAGCAGATGGTATTACGATGATTAATACATTGGTTGGTATGCGATTAGACGAGCGTACAGGTAAGCCAGTCATTGCTAATGGCACAGGTGGACTATCTGGTCCTGCTGTAAAACCTGTAGCAATACGAATGGTTTATGAGGTATACAAGGCCGTCAATATTCCGATAATTGGTATGGGCGGTGTAACAGAAGCGCAGGATGTCATTGATTTTATGTCTGCAGGTGCTTCAGCTGTAGCAGTAGGAACAGCTAACTTTGTTGACCATTTCGTTTGTCCGAACATTATTGAAGAATTACCAGCAAAGCTGGATGCATTAGGTGTAGAACATATAACAGAGATTATTGGAAGGAGCCATCGTTGATGAATACGAAACCTATACTAGCTCTAGATTTTCCAGGAGAAAAAGAAGTATTCGATTTTCTTAAAAAGTTCGATGAGCCTCTTTTCGTGAAAATTGGAATGGAATTATATATGCAAGAAGGACCTGATATCGTACGCAAAGTAAAGGATTTAGGTCATGATATTTTCCTTGATTTAAAATTACATGATATCCCAAATACAGTAGGCTCTGCGATGAAGGGTCTAGCAAAATTAGGGGTAGATTTAGTTAATGTCCATGCTGCAGGCGGACGTCCTATGATGGAAGCTGCTCTAGAAGGACTTGAAGCGGGAACGCCATTAGGCAAAGTACGTCCTGCACTAATAGCCGTTACTCAATTAACATCCACAACAGAAGAACAAATGCAAGCAGAGCAAAAAATTGCTCTTTCATTGCAAGAGTCTGTCCTACACTACGCAGGGCTCACAAAGGAAGCTGGCTTACAAGGTGTTGTTTGCTCTGTCCATGAGGCTAAGGCGATTGCTGAGGCGTGTGGAGATGAATTTCTACGTGTCACACCTGGAATTCGTTTAGCTGGCGGTGCTGCACACGATCAAAAACGTATAGCAACACCTGATGGGGCAAAGCGTGATGGTTCATCACTCATCGTTGTTGGCCGTGCTGTAACAGGTGCACAGGATCCAGTAGCAGCGTATAAAATCGTAAGTGAATTATGGGAGGCATAAATTATGACATTACAAAATAAAATTGCACACGCTATGTTAAAAGTTGGGGCTGTAGAATTAAATCCTACAGAGCTATTTACATGGGCATCTGGTATTAAATCACCTATATACTGTGATACACGTTTAACCATTTCCGATCCAGTTATTCGAAAACAATTAGCAAATGGTTTAGCCTCTGTCATCAAAGAGAACTTCGGTGCGACAGAAATTGTAGCAGGAACAGCTACAGCAGGTATCCCACATGCAGCATGGGTAAGTGATATTTTAGAATTACCAATGGTTTATGTACGCTCGAAAGCGAAGGAGCATGGTCGTGGCAATCAAATTGAAGGAAAATACGCAGCAGGACAAAAAGTAGTGGTTGTGGAGGATATCGTCTCTACAGGTGGCTCTTCCATTACAGCAGTAGAAGCATTGCGTGCAGCAGGCTGTGAGGTGCTTGGCGTTGTATGTGTTTACACATATAATCTTCCACGTGCTGAGCAAGCGTTTGATGAGGCTGGCATCCAATACGTATCGTTAACAAATTTTGATTATCTAATTGAAGCAGCAAATGAATCAGGGGCTATCAAAGAAGAAGATATCCCATTCTTAAAAGAGTGGCATGGAAAATTAAAAGCTGGAGAGCTATAATTAGAAATCTTGTAAAAGTAGTAGTAAAACATAGAGTTACTGGAATATAAAAGAGAGCAAATGCATAGAAACAACTATCGATATTTTTGTTGATAGTTGTTTTTTTGTGTTTTTCATCGTAGTCAAAGGAAAATAAACTTTATTAACTTTTAAGAGAAGTATGGTCTATAGATTAAAGATATTGTAAAAATAATTTATTTTTCTAATGTAATATAAAATACTTTATTTGTTTAGCACTTTAATAAATAAAATTATTCATTAATAATAATTAGGAAAATTTAGTATCATTCTATGAATTAAATAAACAATAAAAATCCTTTTATAATCATGTTTTCCAAATAAAAGTAAATTTTAACGTAGTATGAATAGGTCAATTGAGTAGGTTGTTATTATTTTAGTAAAATAAAAAAATGATACTTTAGGCAAATAAAGTTAAAAATGAACAAATGTTCAGTATGGCAAAACCTAAAGCATCTAATTTAAAATGGTATAGTTGTATGGATTATTTTGTATGTAATATTATGAGAATTGTAAAAATTCACTTGATTAAATGTATTATTTCCAGATAAAATAGCATTACGCCTAATTGTCAGAATATTATATACTGATCCAGTTACTATTACATTTGGAAAATAGGGTCAATTTTATGTAAGGAAGATGTTCTTTTTAAAATTTGATGTTTTTTTTAGCTAATATAATTTTGAAATAGGTTTAACACCTTATGATCTAATTTTTCGGAATATTGGATCTTATGAGGGAATCCAAAAGCTAATTTCTTTTTACATCTTTTACTTAAAGAATACATTTTAGACATATGTTTCTGTTGCTTACATAAAGGATGTAGTGATTTTTAGTAAAAAAATTAAAGGTGTGATATTAAATGAGCTTAATGTTAGAAGTGAAAAACCTTAAAACTGGTTTTGATATAGATGGGGAGATTTATCATGCTGTTGATGATGTTTCTTTTTCAGTCAAATCAGGTCAAATTATTGGGGTAGTTGGGGAATCTGGATGTGGAAAAAGTGTCATGTCCCTTTCAGTTATGCAGCTTCTTCCAAAAGGGATTGGTAAAATTACAGGCGGAGAAATTAAGTTTGAAGGCAAAAACATCGAAAATTATTCTAGCGATGACATGAATAAGATTAGAGGAAAAGATATCAGTATGATTTTCCAAGAACCCATGACATCATTAAATCCCGTTTTTACAATTGGTTCACAAATACAAGAGATTATCTTAAATCACTCTAAAATCTCAAAGGCAGAGGCTAAAAGTAAAGCAATAGACTTATTAAAACAAGTTGGCATACCGAGAGCGGATCAAATTGTTGATGAGTATCCACACCAATTATCTGGTGGTATGAGACAAAGGGTTATGATTGCCATTGCCATTGCATGTCAACCTAAACTATTAATTGCAGATGAACCTACTACGGCTCTTGATGTGACGGTACAAGCTCAAATCCTAGATCTATTAAAGACAATTCAAGCAAAGAATGATATGTCCATCGTGCTTATTACACATGATTTAGGTGTCGTAGCCGAAATGTGTGATGAAGTAATTATCATGTATGCAGGGAAAATTGTAGAAAGAACAAATGTAGATAATTTGTTCCACAACCCTCAGCATCCTTATACAAAGCTATTAATGGCTTCTATACCAAGAATCGATGAAGAAGTTGAAAAGTTAACAACCATTCAAGGGATTGTACCTTCGTTAAAAAATATGCCCCAAATAGGTTGCCGTTTTGTGGATAGATGTCCTTCGGCTATGCCTGACTGTAGCAAGGTTACGCCACAACTTTCCTTCATAGGCGAGGGACATGAGGTATCATGTTTACTTTACGAAAGTTGTGATACAAGAAAGGGTGTGAGCTGACAGTATGAATGAAACAATCGTAAAACAAGAAAAGAATAACTTATTAGAAATTATTGATTTAAAGACATATTACCCAATCAAAGGTGGCTTTTTAAGGCATACTGTCGGTCATGTGAAAGCAGTGGATAATATTTCTTTTACCATTAAAAATGGCGAGACATTAGGGCTAGTGGGAGAATCGGGTTGTGGAAAATCGACAACTGGACGCACAATTTTAAGATTATTAGACGCAACGGATGGAAAAATTATCTTTGATGGTAAAGATATTACAAACCTGAGAGGGAAATCTTTAAGGGATATACGAAAAGATATTCAGATGGTATTCCAAGATCCATACGCCTCATTAAACCCGATGCAAATGGTAGGGAGCATTGTTGCAGAGCCTATTATGAATTTCAGTAATAAATCATTGAAATCATTAAAAGGCGAGGTAATGGAGCTATTAAGAAAAGTAGGCTTACCTGAAGATGCCTATTATAAATATGCTCATGAGTTCTCAGGTGGTCAGCGCCAGCGTATTGGTATTGCTCGGGCACTAGCACTTAGACCAAAGCTTATTATAGCAGATGAGCCTGTTTCAGCCTTAGATGTATCAGTACAATCACAAGTTCTTAATTTATTAAAAGAACTACAGGATGAGTTTGATCTAACATTCCTGTTTATCGCACATGATTTAAGTGTGGTCAAGCATATGAGCGATCGAATTGGCGTGATGTATCTAGGAAATATTGTAGAAATAGCTGATAAGGAACATATTTACGATGAGCCATTACATCCTTATACACAAGCATTGATCTCTGCAATACCAGTGCCAGATCCGAGAAAGAAAAATAGTCGCATTGTTTTAGAGGGAGATATACCGAGTCCTGCTAATCCACCATCAGGCTGTCCATTCCATCCAAGATGTCCAAAGGCAATGGCCGAATGTTCATTATCTAAGCCAGCTTTAAAGGAGGTGAAGTCAGGGCATAGTGTTGCTTGTCATTTATATTAAAAACTAAAACGGAAAATAGTTATTGACAAAAATAAAATTACGGGGGGAAAAAAATGAAAAAATCAGCAATATGGTCATTTATGCTATTGCTAGTTATGGCATTATTTTTAGCTGCATGTAATAATGACGCATCAAAAACAGAGAAGGAAAATGAAAAGGATACAAGCGGGGATACAACGGCAACAACAGATAAACCTTCTACAGAGGGTGGAATCGTAACATTTGGTACAGATGTTGCACCTGAGGGCGTATATGATCCAGCTTATTCAGGTAGTATTGTAGATAGCTATATTCAAAATTTCACAACAGAAGGTATCTATGATGTAAATGATAACTTAGAATATGTTCCTAACTTAGCTTCTTGGGAAATTAGTGAAGATAAATTAACATATACATTTACATTCCAAAAGGGTGTAAAGTGGCATAATGGTGAAGAGTTAACAGTTGACGACTGGGTATTTGCATTAGAGACTCTAGCAGACCCTGATTATGCTGGACCTCGTTTTAATTATGCAGAAGGTATTAAAGGGGCAAAAGCTAAAAAAGAAGGCAAAGCTGATAAAATTGAAGGTATTGAAGTGGTAGATCCACATACAGTAAAAATTACTTTTGAACAAGTGAAAATTAATAATTTAGAACAACTTTGGCAGTATCCAATGCCGAAAAAACATTATGAAGGCATTGCGGTAAAAGATTTAGAGGAATCAAAACAGGTTCGTGAAAATCCTGTTGGCTTAGGGCCTTTTAAAGTGAAAAAGGTTGTAGATGGAGAATATTCTGAATTAGAGCGTTTTGATGATTACTGGAAGGGCAAACCACAGCTTGATGGTGTTATTGTAAAAGTAATCGACCCATCACTAGCAACTGGTGCATTCCAAAACGGAGAAATTGATATTATGGATATTAGACCACAATCCGTAAAAGAATTAGAAGCTTTAGGCAATGTACGTATTGAAGAAACTAATGGTGTGGGCTATTCATACATCGGACTTCGTTTTGGCCACCGTGATAAAGCGGCGTTAAAAAATGTGGCAGATTTTGATAAATTTAATGCAAAAGAATTACGTCAAGCATTATTATATGCAATTAACCGTCCAGCAATGATCGATGCTTTCTTAGAAGGAAAAGCAACAGTTGCCAATACTGTGATTCCAACTACTTTCTGGACTGCTGCACCAGAGTCAGAATTAAATCAATATGAATTCAACCCAGAAAAGGCAAAAGAGCTATTAGCAGCTGCTGGCTATGTTGATAAAGATGGTGATGGTTTTGTCGAAGATCCAAAGGGACAACCATTTAAAATTTCATTTGGACACTATGCAGGTTCAGCAGCATTTGAAGGACGTGCACAAGCAATTGTACAATCTTGGAATGATATTGGTGTAAAAACAGAATTAGCGACAGGTAGTTTAATTGAGTTTAACTTATATAATGATATGAAAGACAATGATGATGCAGCATTAGAAGCATTCTTTGGTGCTTGGAGTATGGGTTCTGATCCAGATCCATCAGGATTATGGGGCAATGATGCAGAGTGGAACTATGGTCGTTGGGTAGATCCGAAAAACCAAGAATTATTAGATAAAGGCTTAAGTGAAGAAGCATTTGACAAAGACAAACGTATGGCAACATATGTTGAATGGCAAAAATACTTCAACGAAGAATTACCTGCACTTCCTTTATGGGAAAACTTAGATTTATATGGTATAAATAATCGTTTACAAGGTGTTCATGTTAACGCTGTTGGCTTCCAAACGGATGTTTATAAATGGCATATTAAAGAATAAGCTTTTCTGTATTTTAATTCTTGCTAACTAAGTCCTTAAAAAGAGGACTTAGTTAGTAAATTTGTAGATAAGGAGACGTTACATGCTTCAATATACACTTCGACGATTACTTGGCATGATCCCATTGTTACTCCTTATTTCGTTGGTGGTATTCTTTTTAGCGAAAATGATGCCAGGAGATGCATTTGCTGGTGAAATTGATCCTTCTAATACGAATCCACAATACATCGAAGAAATGAGAGAAAAATTAGGTTATAACGATCCTATTATCCAGCAATATGGTAGATGGATTGTTAATTTTATGCAAGGGGATTTTGGTAAATCAACTGTTTATAAAAAACCAGCAGTAGAAATTATTGCGCAGCGTATACCTAATACCATATTTTTAGCTCTAACATCGTTAATTTTTACCTACATATTTGCATTTATTATGGGCATGTATGCTGGTAGAAAACCCTATACACTTGGGGACAATTTGATTGCAACGTATAATTATCTAGCTTTAGCCATTCCATCATTTGTTGCGGGAATTGTAGCTATTTACTTTTTCTCGTTCAAGTTAGGTTGGTTCCCATTTAACGGTTCTGTGGGCGTTGGGCTAGAGCCTGGAAATTTGGACTACTATATAAGTAGATTTCACCATGTTTTACTACCTGCGCTTATATTAGGATTAATGGGAACAGCATCCTATACACAATTTTTGCGAAATGACATTATTGAAAATAGTAGAAAAGATTTTGTAAGAACTGCAAGAGCAAAGGGAACAAAAGAATCGAAAATTTATAACAAACATATTTTACGAAATTCTATTATTCCTCTTATTACATTCCTTGGGTTTGATATTGCGACATTAATTAGTGGTGCGGTAATAACAGAAACAATCTTTACTTATCCTGGAATAGGTGCTCTCTTCCTTGAATCTGTTGGAAGAAGGGATTATGCAGTCATGATGTCGATCACAATGTTACTTTCGTTTTTAACACTTTTTGGGAATTTAGTAGCGGATTTATTATATGGTGTAGTAGATCCACGTATTAGATTGGATTAAGGAGGGGGAAATATGACATTGGTAACAGATCAAGAAGTTTTAACGCCAAAATCGCCAAAGAAAAGCCCCTCGCCATGGGTAATTGCGAGACGAAAGTTCTTTAAAAATAAACTAGCCTTGATTAGCCTTATATTTCTACTGTTCGTTATTATCTTATCGTTTTTAGCACCATATATTACAACGAAAGATATTGTTCGAGTTGATTTTACCCAAATAAGTAAACCACCATCTAGTGAAAACTGGTTAGGAACAGATACAAATGGTCGAGATGTGTTTACAAGAATGCTCTATGCTGGTCGATCGTCCTTAACAGTAGGATTAAGCTGTATGTTCTTTATTGTTTTAATTGGAACTACAGTCGGTGCCATTTCAGGGTACTTTGGCGGAAAAATAGATCAAATACTCATGAGATTTACAGATTTTATCTTAATGTTTCCATTTATGATTTTTGTCATTGTTTTAAATCAAATTCTAATTGGAAAAGTATCTGGTCTATGGACTTTGATTTTTGTTATCTCGCTGTTAATGTGGGGATCTGTTGCAAGGATTGTACGAAGTAGGGTGCTTGCTGAAAAGGAAAATGAGTATATATTAGCAGCTCAATCAATTGGCTGTAAATCATCAAAGATCATTATCAGGCATTTACTACCTAATGTTGCTTCGACGATTATTGTACAAGCAACGTTGCTGATGGCTGTAACAATCGTTGCTGAATCGGGTTTAAGCTTTTTAGGGTTGGGTGTACCAGCAGATACACCAAGTTGGGGAAATATGCTGTCCGAAGCTAGAAACTCAGAGGTATTAAAGGAGAAGCTTTGGATGTGGGTGCCTCCTGCGACAGCTATTACACTAGTAATTTTGTCCATTAATTTTATCGGAGAAGGATTAAAGGATGCATTAAATCCAAAATCTAGAAGGTAATCATAAAATGGATATCTAATATGTAACAAGAAAATAGGGCACCTTTAAATGTAAAAGTAATCACATTTAAAGGTGCCGAATTTTATAAAGGATAATCGTTTAATACATAGTAATATTGATTGTCATTACAAAATAGAGACTTGAAAAGAATGTTTTGAGAGCAACTATTATGGTCTAATCACACAAGGCTTTGGACTGTGGCATGGACCTGGATAGGCAGATGCTGTAGAAGAACCAACACTAATTAATAAGATTGTAAAACAACATGTAGCAAGAAGAAGTTTCATACTTTTTTTCATTGGAATACACTCCTTTATTTGTGTTAACTCAATCATAATATATTCCCTAAATTATTTAAACTAATTTTACAAAAATGGTATTTATTAACTATATTTGAAAGAGTGAGGGGAATTATAGTCGTAAGTTTAGTTAGGTTTACACTGATGGGGATATTGGGTAATAAAGAAGTAAATTAAAAAACTCCCATCACAGTAGTTATACTGTCGACAGGAGTTATAGGCTTTATCGATTAGCAACCCAAGTTTTTACTAGATCAGCAGTACCATAAACATAATGCTGGTCACCAACTTCATGGTAAGTTGCACTTTCGTCAACCTCTGTATGCTTGTACTGAATACGTTGACGGCGCTTCTCTGACATTGGATCAGGAAGTGGGATAGCTGATAGTAAAGATTTTGTATACGGATGAACAGGGTGATTGTAGATATCATCTGCCTTACCGATTTCCATGATTTTACCACGGTACATTACAGCAATACGGTCACTGATGTATTTTACCATAGATAAGTCATGGGCAATGAAAAGATAGGTTAAGCCACGTTCTTTTTGTAGTTGTTTTAGTAAGTTAACAACTTGGGCTTGAATGGATACGTCTAGCGCAGAGATTGGCTCATCGGCAATGATAAACTTAGGATCTAAGCTTAATGCACGGGCAATCCCAATACGTTGACGTTGACCACCTGAGAATTCGTGTGCGTAACGATTCGCGTGCTCTTTGTTTAAACCAACAGCTTCAAGTAACTCTTGGATTTTCGCACGACGTTCCTTTTTATCCTTGTATAGGCCATGAATATCAAAGGCTTCACCAATGATCTCCCCAGCTGTCATACGAGGGTTTAAAGAAGCATAAGGATCTTGGAAAATCATTTGCATTTGACGGTTAAATTTCTTTAACTCATTTTTTGATTTTTTTCCATGGACATTTTCACCATCGAAAACAATCTCACCGCCTGTAATATCATATAATCGAATGATTGAACGACCAGTTGTTGACTTACCACAACCAGATTCACCCACAAGACCAAGTGTTTCACCTTCGTAAACATCGAAGCTGATACCATCTACAGCTTTGATAGGATTACTTGGCGAACCAAAATGCTGCTTTAAATTTTTGATTTCAAGAATTTTTTTCGCACCAGTTTTAGTCATTTTCTTGTGCCTCCTTTGCTAAATACCCTTCAATACGTTTAGCAACCGCATCTGGAAGAGGAATCTTTGGTGCATCAGGATGCAACAACCAAGTCTTTGCAAAATGAGTTTCACTTACTTGGAACATTGGTGGCTCTTGTTCATAATCAATCGCCATAGCATACTCGTTACGAGCTGCAAATGCATCACCCTTAGGTGGATTCGTAAGATCCGGCGGTGAGCCTGGAATCGTACGTAATAGCTCATCAGTATCATTATCTAAATCAGGCATTGAACCAAGTAGACCCCATGTGTAAGGATGCTTTGGATTATAGAAAATATCATTTACAGTACCGTATTCTACGATTTGGCCAGCGTACATTACTGCTACACGGTCAGCGATATTCGCCACTACACCTAAATCGTGTGTAATGAAAATGATAGATGTTTTCGAGTTTTTCTGAATTTCTTTCATTAATTCTAAAATTTGCGCTTGAATTGTTACGTCTAGAGCTGTTGTTGGCTCATCGGCAATTAGTAGCTTAGGATCAGCTGCAAGGGCAATGGCAATAACAACACGTTGACGCATACCACCTGAAAACTCATGTGGGTATTGGTTATAGCGTTTTTCAGGGAAGGGGATACCTACCTGTGTTAAAAGCTCAATCGCACGTTTTTTTGCTTCGTCTTTAGAAACTTTTTTGTGTTGCAAAATTACTTCAGTTATTTGACGTCCGACCTTCATCGTTGGATTCAAACTTGTCATTGGATCTTGGAAAATCATAGCAATTTCATTTCCGCGTACTTTAGACATTTCTTTATCAGTTAATGGAACTAAATCACGGCCATTGAATAAAATTTGTCCTGACTCATAAATACCAGGTGGCTGGGGAATTAGTTTCATTAGCGCATTACTCGTAACACTTTTACCAGAACCAGATTCACCTACTATAGCGAGTGTTTCACCCTCCTTTAAATCAAAGTTAACACCACGTACAGCACGGACAAGCCCTGCATAAGTTTTAAAATTAATTCTTAAATCTTTTACTTCTAGAATTTTTTTACTCATTTCGGCCACCTCCTTATTTACGTAGTTTTGGATCTAGAGCATCACGTAAGCCGTCACCAACTGCGTTAAACGCAAAGATTGTTAGTGAAATAAATACTGCTGGGAAAATCAAACGCCATGGAGCATTGGCAATGGCTTTATTTCCTTCAGAGGCCATTGTACCCCAAGAAGCTGTTGGAGCAGGAACCCCAAGACCTAGGTAACTTAGGAATGATTCAGTGAAAATAGCAGATGGAATTGTTAACGTCATCGTTACTAAAATTGCACCAAGAGCATTCGGAACTAAATGTTTAATGATTAAATGGCCTGTACTAGCACCTAATGTACGAGCAGCAAGAACATATTCTTGGTTTTTAATAGATAATACTTCCCCACGAACGATACGTGCCATGTTTATCCATCCAGTGATAGAAAGGGCAATAATCATTGGGATTAAACCAGGTTGCATAACAACTAATAGTACGATTACAACTAATAGATAAGGTACTGCTGTTAAAACGTCTGCAATACGCATCATGATGTTATCGACACGACCACCTGCTAAACCAGAAATACTTCCCCAAATAACACCGATAATTAAGTCAATAATCGCTGCAGCAATTCCGATAAATAGGGAAATACGAGCGCCTTCCCAAATACGAACGAAAATATCACGACCAAGATCATCCGTTCCAAACCAAAATTGAGCAGATGGTGGTGCATTGTAAACACCTAGCTGATCACTTGCTTTGTATTGAGAAAAAATTGGTACAAACGTAGCCATTAAAATAACAATGATTAAAATAATTATCCCAATGATGGCCATTTTGTTATGAGAGAAACGGAGAAATACTTCTTTCCAAAAGGAGACTGATTTATCAGCTAATTTTTCCGTTGCTTCATGATTTCCACCAACAATTTTAAACTTATCTTTTTCAATTTGTTGCTGTGTCATTATTTTTTCGCTCCTTTCAGTTTAATACGCGGATCAATCACACTATAAAGAATATCAACGATTAATACCGCAAATAAAAGGATGATAGAGTAGAACACTGTCGTACCCATAATGACTGTATAGTCACGGTTTGTAATACTTTGAACGAAGTGTTTACCAAGTCCAGGAATAGCGAAAATTTGCTCAACAATGAAACTACCTGTTACAACACCAGCTGTTAATGGACCAAGGTATGTTACGACTGGTAGAAGGGCATTTCGTAAAGTATGTCGGAATACGATCGTCCATTTTCCTATCCCTTTTGCACGAGCCATTTTTACATAGTCACTATTGTTTTGCTCAAGCATACTTGAACGTGTTAACTTTGCGATAAAGCCCATGTGTGAGAAAGCGATTGCAAAGGCAGGTAATATACTATAAACAAAGCCTTTCCATCCACTAATTGGGAACCAACCTAACTTATAGGCTAAGAAATACTGCATTAAACCAGCTAAGATAAATGAAGGTACTGATATAAATAGCACCGCAAAGGACGTTGCCAAATAATCCGGGAACTTATTATGATATAGCGCGGAAACTACGCCAATTAAAATACCCAATCCAACTGCAAGTAGCATAGCCTCAATCCCTAATGTTAAAGAAACAGGGAAACTTTCAGAAATCATATCATTTGTAGAACGCGCTTTATATTTCATTGACTCACCGAAATTGAAAGTGGCCGTATCGATTAAATAATCTTTATATTGTATATACCAAGGGTTATTTAATCCATACGTTTCGTTTAACTTCTCCTCGATTTGAGGTGGGAAATTACGTTCACTCGCGAAAGGACTACCAGGAGCGAGACGCATTAAGAAAAACGTAACCGTTACGATGACGAAAAGCGCGAGAAGTATATACATCAGCCTTTTCAAAATATATTTAATCACATAAAACTCCTCCTTCTATTTGTCAATTTTCAGACAAATAAATGCCTTCGTATTTTAAAAAGAGCTGACTCGCGCCGTAGTGGCTACGAGGCAGCTCTTGCTGTAGAGCTAAAAAAGCAAGATAAAATAATATAAATAATTATTTTTCTTCTACTACAACCTCTTTAAGTGGAATGTTACCAAGAACATCTGCATGCATGTTTTTCACGTTATCTTGTACTACAGAAAGGTTAGTGTAGTAGTAGATAGGTGCAACAGGTAAATCAGTCATGATAACTGACTCTGCTTGTTTTAAAAGCTCAAGACGTTTAGCAGGATCAGTTTCTAGGTTAGATTGATCTAATAACTTTTTATATTCTGGGTTTTCCCAACCAGTATCGTTGTTACCGTTTGCAGCAGTATCATAGATTTCTAAGAATGTATAAGCATCATTATAGTCACCAGTCCAGCCTAGACGTCCAGCTTGGTAGTCTAATTGATTAAGTTTCTCTAGGTAAACTTGCCATTCAGAGTTATCAAGACCTACCTTAATACCAAGGTTTTTCGTCCAGCCCTCTTGAATAAATTGAGCGATAGCAGCATGTGCTTCACTAGTATTGAATGAAATGTTTACAGTGATTTCAGATGGATCTTTAATACCAAGTTCTTTCATACCAGCTTCAAGTGCAGCTTTTGCACCTTCAATATCGTTATCTTTGAAGTAACCACGGTCTTCTTCAAAACCACTAACTGCGATTGGCACCATACCTAATGCAGGTTTTTGCTCACCTTTAGTAATATTGTCAATTAAACCTTGACGATCGATTGCTAGAGTTAACGCTTTACGAATGTTAGCGTTTCCAGTAAATTTATCTTTTGTATTTAGTTTATAGACATATACAGAAGCTTGGTCAGCAATATTTAATGAACCATCAGCTTTAAATCCTTCAATTGAATCAAGTGCAACAGATTGGTATGGAGCACCAAGATAGTCAATTTCGCCAGCTTTAAACATTGTAGCAGCAGTTGTTTCAGATTCAACCATACCGATATTAATTGTCTCTAAAGAAACTTTATCTGCATCCCAGTATTCTGGGTTTTTCTTTAATACGATTGCGTCGTTGTGTCTCCATTCATTTAAAGTGAATGGTCCGTTTGTTACATAGTCATCACCAGCATCAGTGTACCACTCATCATTACCTTCAATTGCTTTTTGATTTAACGGAGCATATGTTTTGAATGCTGTTAATTCTAAGAAGTAAGGTGTTGGGTTTTCTAACGTTACGACTAATGTTTTGTCATCTTCTGCTTTAACACCTACGTCATCAGCAGAACCTTCACCGTTGTTATACGCTGCAGCACCTTTAATTGGGTAAAAAATAGAAGCATACTCTGAAAGATTATCTGGGTTTAGTGCCCATTTCCATGCATATTCAAAGTCCTTTGCCGTTACTGGATCTCCATTTGACCATTTATTATCACGGATTGTGAATGTGTAAGTTTTTTGGTCTTCGCTAATTGTCCAGTCAGAAGCAGCAGCAGCAACTGGTTTTGAATCTGCATCTAGCGTTGTTAAATTTTCAAATATGTTTGTAAGAATAGCACTAGAAGTTGTATCAGTTGCTAATCCTGGATGTAATGATGGTGGCTCAGAAGTTACTACTAAGTTTAGTTCACCACCTGATGAAGCAGTTTCAGATGAACCTGAATCTTTTCCATCGTCTTTTGATTTTTCAGACGAATCTCCGCCGAAGCCACATGCAGCAAGTACTAAAGAAAATACTGCAAGGACAGTTAGTAATAAAAACTTTTTGTTTTTATTCATGTGAATCCCCCTTATACAATTTTTAAGCCTTTTGTGAAGCTCCTATTTAATATACCAAAAAAATCATTGTGTACAAAATAAAAAAGATTCGAATTTATATAGTATTATCTGACATTTAGGAGAATAATAAATTTTTCCGATTTATCACACTAAAGAGGCAAAGTGTATATATAATAAGAATTTGATATTTACTTATTCTGAATATCAAAAATAAAGTAAAAATAAAAAAATGATTTACTATACGGAAAATTCCTATTTTTTTGATAATATTATCGATATTTGAAAAATGAATCTAAAGTCATAGATGTAATACCTTGAGGAATTTGTATAGATTTGTAGAAAATCTATGTAAAACTCAGTGAATTAGTTTCTTTTACAGGTAATTTCTTGTAATTTATGATCGCGAAACATGAATATTTTTATCTATTAATGATATATAAGAAACTTGTTTTGTATTTTTCTAAGATTATCCATTTGTAGGGAAGAAAAAGAAAAAAATGAGCATTTGTATGAAAAAAGGTACCCATACTAAGAAAAAAATGGATTTAGTGAGAAGCTAGTTTACGAGATTAAGTTTTATTGAAATAATTTTTGACCTAGATGTGTATACATGCATATATGCAGCTAGTCACTGTTTTATTCATCAGTCAAAAAATAAACGGAATGCTTCGTTTTGTCCTGTATTCTTCCAAAGAGAACCGTTTTAATAATATTGTTTTTTTGAGGATGTCATTTGTCTTACTGAAGAGGATTGATAATGCAAATAATTACTAAAAATCTGTTTATTCATCAAATGAAACCGTTATCAATAGCTATTCAGAAGGAAATTCTTCCACTATTCAAATGTGTTACATGAAAAAATATAAAAAAACAGTGCATCCACATGTGAACTGAACCCCGAATAGTGGACACTTAAAAAAAGTGGACCTATTCGGGGTTTTTCTATTTTCATCACCGAAAAATCCCGTTATACTGACCATACGATTGAAGAACAGGAGAACATCATGAGTAAAATTATTTTTAATGACCATCAACGTAGACAAATTGAAGAGAATCCAAACGTGGCGTCTGTTTCGGATCGCTCTATTCAATATACAGCGGACTTTAAATTAAAGGCTGTTCAAGAAAATCTAGCTGGAAAAGGTCCTGTCCAAATTTTTCAGGAGGCGGGTTTTGATTTAGAAATGATCGGAATTAAAAAAGCTCAAAGTTCATTGGGGCGTTGGAAGGCTACCTATAAAACACAAGGTGAACAAGGATTTCTAGAAGAGCGTCGAGGGAAAGGCAGCACAGGTCGCCCTCGTGCCGAAAAATTAGCAGCGGACAAAAAATTAGAGAAAGCCGAAGCACGTATTCGACTACTAGAAGCAGAATTAACGCTCCTAAAAAAGCTCGACGAAATGGAAAGGCAGGCGAAGAAGAAACGTTTCTAAAACCTCGAGAAAAATACCAAGCAATCAACGAAACGATTCGTATGTATCAACTCAAAAACATGACACGCTATTTATGTCAAGTAGCGAATGTCAGCCCAAGTGGTTACTATAAATGGCTTCAAAATACGCAAAAGGATGCACTACGTGAAGAATCGGATTATCAAGATTACTTACTATTAAAATCGATTTATGATCAAGCGAAAGGAAAGATTGGCTATCGTGGATTTTATATGGCGTTAGTGGATATATTAGACCAACCAATAAATCACAAAAAGATTCTTCGTCTGATGCGTAAATTCAATTTATACGCTAAAATTCGCCGTGCGAACCCATATCGCCACTTAGAAAAAGCAACAGAGGCACACCGCCGTATTCCGAATCATTTAAACCGTGAGTTCAACCAAGATGAGCCAGGAAAAGTATTCTTAACCGATATTACGTACTTACAATATAGAGGTGGTCAAACGGCCTATTTATCCTGTGTAAAAGATGTCGCGACACGAGAAATCGTTGCCTATGTGTTATCAACAACCCTTAAGATGTCCATTGTTTATGAGACGCTTGAACAATTAAACATTCATTTAGATGGAAACCTCCATCCAGAAGCCATCATTCATTCAGATCAAGGTTTCCATTATACACATCCGGAATTTCAGCAACTTGTGAAAGAAATGGGGCTGAAACAGTCGATGTCACGTCGTGGGAACTGCCTCGATAATGCGCCAATGGAATCGTTCTTTGGGCATTTTAAGGATGAGGTAGATTACAAGGAGGCAGAAAGTTTTGCGGAATTACATACACTTGTCGTAGACTATATGAATCATTACAACCATACAAGAAAGCAATGGACATTAAAAAAGATGACTCCGGCAAATTACCGAAGTCATCTGATCGCAGCTTAAGAACAACTAAATCCCTTTTTATTAAACTGTCTACAAAATAGGGTTCAGTTCAATGTATAAAATGCACTGTTTTTTATTTAAAGTTTAAATTGATTGATTTGATTCTGTAAATCTAAGGACTTTTCGCTTAGATCTGCGGCAACTTGGTTTACTTGCTGTACTGTTATAGACTGTTCTCTTGTTGCTGAAGCTACAATTTTTGTATTATCCGCGCTAGTTGAAGCACCATGAGCAATTTCTGCAACGGAGGCTGCAACCTGTTCAGCGCTAGCTGAAATTTCTTCAGAGGTAGCTGATATATCCTCTATCTGATCTGTCATCGTATTAATTGCTTTCACAATACCTTCAAAGGCTTGTCCTGCATGTCCGATGATTTTGACGCCTTCTGTGACAGAATGAAGTCCATCAAAGACAGCTTTTTCTACATTATGTGTATCCTGTTGAATATCTAGCGTTAAGGCAACGATTTGGTTGGCTGATTGTTTGGATTCCTCGGCTAACTTACGAACTTCATCTGCTACAACCGCAAATCCTTTACCATGCTCTCCAGCTCTAGCTGCTTCAATTGCTGCATTGAGTGCCAATAAATTCGTTTGATCGGTAATGGCAGTAATAACAGCAGTGATCTGACTTATCTCATCCGATTGCTTACTCAATTTTTGAACAAGATTATTAATCATTTGTGTTGATTCATGGATGACATTCATTTGTTGCTGAGCTTCTTCTACAGTCTCATTTCCATTTGTCGCTAATTCAGAAGTTGTTATAGCATTCTGATGGAGTTGTTGAGTTGCTTCAGCTATTCGTTGAACACCTACAGCCGTTTCATCCATTGCGTGTGCGCTTTCGTTAGCTGCTACTGTAGCTGTCACTGCAGCATCAGCTGTTTCATTAATCCGTATTGTTATTTCATCAGCAGTGGCAGTAATTTCTTCAGTTGAGGCAGAAAGTTCCTCTACTGAAGCTGTTAAATGCTCTGCATTGTCCTGTATATGCGTTAATAAACTTTTCAGATTTCCCTTCATGGCATTAAAAGCTACTGAAAGCTGACCAATTTCATCTTTTGATTGATGGGTAATATCTGGATGAATTAATTCACCATTAGCTACATGGTTTGCTGCCAGAACGATAAACTTTAAAGGGCGTGAGATTGTCCGTTGTATATAGAAAATAAGGAAAATACCTAGAGCGATACCAATGATGATTGCGATAATGGAAATAATTTGGGAATTAAATACAGCCTGTTTAGATTCTTTTGTCACAATATTTAGTTGTTCCTTTTGATAGCTTCCAATTTTATCGGATACCTCTTGTATACCTTTATTTGCTTGCTGTACTTCACCATTTACCTTTTGCAAAGCACCTTCTAGATTACCAGCTTCAAATAGAGCTATTGCTTCTGTTGCTGCCTTATTAAAAGTATCATTATAGGATTTTAATGTCTGTGCATATGTTTCCATTTCAGCTGAATTCGATTTTTCAATGATTTCTTCTACATGTGTGTCGAGCATACTTGCATATTTTGAGTAACTCTCTTTGTTAGCAGGTTTGTCTTCGATGATGATGGCACGAATGAAAAGACCTTGCATGGCCATTTCAAATTGAATATTATCTGCTAATTCTACAAGAGCAACATGTCCTTCTAATGCACTTTCAATCTTTTTTTCAATGTTAGAAAATAGCAGGAACATAATGAACAAGGAAATGATTAATGTGAGAATAATTGCAAAGAAACCAAAGCTTAATTTTTTACCTACAGACATATTGATACGCCCTTTCCTAAATGCTCTACAAAAATTTTTATACTTTAATTTAGCTTTTTAGAGTAGTAGAAGTCAATATTCGCTGAAGGAAACAGTGCAGATTATTCATATGTTTTTATAATGTTATTATAATAAGGAAGATTGTCTGTAATAATCAATCAAGATTAGGCTATTTTCATCGTTTTATAGTACGGATTACGTGTTCCCGTTATAAAAAAGAAGAAACCGATACAATTTGTATCGGTTTCTTCCTTTATGACTGTTTCTTTAACTGTAAAATGACTGCCTCATCAGGGTCAATATACAGTGTCTTTTGTTCAAAATAGATGACGAAACCTGGTTTGGCACCATTTGGTTTTTTGACCTGTCGTATTTCAGTATAATCTACTGGCACAGAAGAGGATTCTCGAGCCTTAGAAAAATAGGCGGCTAGTGTGGCAGCTTCTCGCAATGTCGTTTCATCTGGCTCACTTGAATGAATGACAACATGTGATCCAGGAATATCCTTTGTGTGTAACCAAATATCAGTCCGTTTTGCTAGTTTAAATGTTAGCATATCATTTTGTTTATTGTTTTTTCCAACAGAAATTGTTACTCCAGTTGAAGAAACATAGCGCTCAGGTTCAGGTTTTACTTGTTTTTTCTTTTTCTTTGCGTGACGTAGTTTTAGGTAACCTTGCTCTGCTAGCTCTTCACGAATTTCCTCAATATCCCCAGGAGAAGCCTGCTGAACTTGCTGTGCTAGCATTTCGAAGTAAGAAATTTCTTCAGTCGTTTTTTCTAGCTGCTCTTGAACCATAACCAATGCATTTTTTGCTTTTGTATATTTTGTATAATAGCTTTGGGCATTTTCAATCGGTGTTTTACGTTCACTTACTGGAATCGTTATTTCTTCGCCAGTTTCACTATAGTAATTTGTGACGGTAACTTCCTTGACTCCTTTTTCAAAGGCATAGATATTGGCCATTAATAGTTCACCATATAGTTGGAATTGATCGAGCTTAGAGGCACGTTCATAATCTTTTTTTAGCTTTTTGGTTTTTAAAGCTAGTTTGTCAATTTCATTTTGTAGCCAACGCTCTAAATCTCCAGCTTGCTGTTTCACACGATCTCGCTCCGCCCGTGCAAAGAATACACGATCAAGAAGCTCATGGACATTAGGATAATTTGTTATATCCCCATCATGCAAGTGCGTTAATTCGATAGGGGAGAAGTAAGTTTTATGATTGAAGAGTACGTACATAGGCTTCATTCCACCGTTTGCAAAGGATGTCATAAAATCCTTGAAGCATGCCAGGGGATTTGGTGCTGTTGTCATACGATATATTAATTCTTCCGCGTGAAGAGGTGAAAAACCAGCTAATTGTTGCACGATCTCTTTAGAGGTTTTGGCTTCAGCGAAAAATGCTGTTAGCTCTTCATCTGTCACTGTTAAAGGATTCCATTTGTTTTGTGTGGGTGGCACAATATATGGTTGACCTGGTAGCACAGTACGGAAGCTATTGACTGAAGGAGGCAAATGTTTTAGGCTGTCAATAATTTTACCCTGCTCTTGATCAATCAATAGTAGATTACTATGTCTACCCATAATTTCCGCATGTATTTCCCTTACGATAGGATCTCCAATTTCATTTTTACTTTCAATTTCTACTATTATAATGCGATCAAAATCACGCTGTTTTATAGAAGCAATAAAACCACCCTCTAAATGTTTACGCAAAAGCATGCAAAACATTGGGGGCTCTGCTGGATTTTCAATCGTGTGCTCAGTAAGGTGAACACGTGCATAAGAAGAGTGGATTGAAAACAGTAATTTATGATTCTTTCCGTTTGCACGCACATGTAAAATAACCTCTTGTGCATTAGGTTGATGTATTTTTGTAATCCGACCAGTGACCAGCTGTTGTAGGTCGGCAGTTATTGAATAAGTAAATAAGCCATCAAATGCCATATGAATTCCTCTTTCCAACGATATCAAGCATCTTGGTACTTTCGTATTTTTTCTTGTTGCATTTGCATTCACTCTTTTTTAGCTTCAGCTAATACACTTTCTGTATGTTTATCATAGCATTTTTTAGGTGAATATTAAAATATAGCTTCAATTGTGGTAGAATAAGCTTTTACTTTATCCAAATTTTTTTGGAGAGTCGTCATAATCGACAAAGCTTATGTTATAATAATCCCAGTATGCAAAGAAAGGTGTGACGAACCTTGGTGCGTAGTATGACTGGTTTTGGCAGAGGTGTCACAACAACTAGAGACTTTCAATTAACCGTGGAAATGCGCTCGGTCAACCATCGTTTTTTAGAAATTAACGCAAAATTTCCGAAAGAATGGCTTGAAGCAGAAATTTTTGCAAAGAAATTAATTTCTCAAGCTTTGTCACGCGGCAAAATTGATGTGATGGTATATGTGAAGGACTTAGAGAACGTAGAGCAATCTATCGAGATTAATTGGTCATTAATTGAAGCGTATCGTAAGGCAAAAGAGCAATTAGCAAGTAAAGTACCACTTGAAGAAAAATGGACGATGCAAGAGCTTTTATCGTTAGAGCAGGCACTTGTGCAGCAAAAGCCTCAGCTTACACCAGAGGATTTACTCAGCGCTGTTGAACAAGCAATTTCACAAGCGATTGAACAGCTCGTACAAATGCGTGAGCGTGAAGGGCAAGAATTGCAAGAGGTTGTTGTACAATATAAAGAACAGTTAATGGAGCAAGTCAATCAGATTCGTTTGTGTTCTTCTCTTGCTGTTGAAAAATATCGTACACGATTAATAGAGCGAATTACTGAAGTTGCAAATGGCACATTGCTAGAAGATCGTTTACTAGCGGAAGTAGCGATTTTTGCAGAGCGAGTAGACATCTCCGAAGAATTAGACAGATTAGATAGTCACTTCAACCAACTGGAGGAAACATTACTTGAAACAATTTCAGTTGGACGTAAATTGGACTTTTTAATGCAGGAAATACATCGCGAGATTAATACGATTGGTTCAAAAAATCAATCTACAGAAGCAGCGGTTGCTGTTGTTCAGGCGAAAACAATTTTAGAAAAGATGCGTGAGCAAGTGCAAAATATCGAATAACTTGCACGTGTCTGTTATAAATTAAGGGAGATATAGAGAATAAATGATAAAAGAACGTGGATTATTAATTGTTCTGTCTGGCCCCTCTGGTGTAGGTAAAGGGACAGTGCGAAAAGAATTATTTTCTCAGCCGAATACGAATTATGAGTATTCCATCTCGATGACAACACGAAATCCTCGCGAAGGTGAAGTAGATGGTGTAGACTATTTTTTCAAGACACGTCATGAATTTGAAGTGTTAATTGAACAAGGTGGCTTATTAGAGCATGCTGAATTTGTCGGTAACTATTATGGAACACCATTAGCATATGTCAATGAAACACTAGATGCGGGTCGTGATGTATTTTTAGAAATCGAAGTGCAGGGTGCAGCACAAATTCGTAAAAAAGCACCAGATGCCTTATTTATTTTCTTAGCCCCTCCAAGTTTAACGGAATTAAAAGATCGTTTAGTTGGACGTGGGACAGAAACAGAGGATATCATTGCCAAACGAATCGCTACTGCAAGTGAAGAGCTTGAAATGATGAGCTTGTATGATTATGTTGTGGAAAATGATGAAGTGACGAATGCCTGTGATCGTATAAATGCGATTATCAAAGCCGAGCATTGTCGCAGAGAACGTGTTGAAAAAAGATACTTGTCAATGTTGAGAGGAGAATAAAACAATGCTATACCCATCAGTAGACGCTTTAAAAAAAGAAATCGATTCAAAATATTCATTAGTGAGCCTTGCTTCTAAACGTGCTCGCCAAATGCAAGAAGAGCAAGACACGGAACGCTTGCACAAGTATGTTTCCCATAAATATGTAGGGAAAGCGCTTGAAGAAGTAGCGGCAGGTGTACTTACGAAAGTATCACAGGATGAGTCAACTGTGTATGAGGACGAAATCTAACATCATGTAAAGTGCTTTACTCTGTTTACATGCATGCTAGTCTAGTTAGCAGTAGATTTTGATTATACAGAATGCCGAAAGCTCCCAGGGAATCCTTCTTTGGGAGCTTATCATTTGAAAGGACGACACCTAGCATGAATAAAAATATTTTACTATGTGTTTCAGGCGGGATTGCCGTATATAAGGCTGTAGCACTCGTAAGCAAGCTCTCACAAGCAGGAGCTAATGTGAAAGTCATCATGACAGCCTCTGCTAGACGGTTTGTAAATCCATTAAGTTTTCAAGTGATGTCCAAAAATGATGTTTATTTTGACACATTTGATGAAAAAGATTCAAGTGTGATTGCTCATATAGACTTAGCAGACTGGGCTGATTTAATTTTAGTAGCGCCCGCTACGGCAAATATGATAGGCAAAATGGCCAATGGTATAGCAGATGATATGGTCTCAACAACCCTGCTTGCTACAACAGCACCTGTATGGATTGCACCAGCTATGAATGTACACATGTACGACCATCCAGCGGTAAAACGTAATTTGGATAGGCTATCAGCTGATGGCTATAAATTTATTGAGCCTTCAGAGGGATTTTTAGCATGTGGCTATATTGGGAAGGGACGTCTAGAGGAGCCAGAAAAAATCACTGCACTTGTTCAAGATTTTTTTTCGGGAAAAACAAAACGATTAACAGGAAAAACAGTCATAGTGACAGCAGGTGCTTTGCATGTACCGTTGGATGAGCAGCATGTAATTAGCCCAAAGGCGAATGGAGCCATAGGACAAGCTTTAGCACATGAAGCAAGAAAACTAGGCGCACATGTAATTCAAATAGAAAATAGTAATTTGTTTGATGTTATTCAGCAACTTGAAGCTTATAAAATTCAATATCCTGAGGCAATATTGATCCATGCAGCAAATGTACCGACTATGGAGGAAACACCGCTTATTTCGGTAGAAGGAATAAAAGCAATCACTTTTGGACAAAAAGTGCAAGGTACACCAATGCTTAACATACTTTCTGAGAGATGGATTGAATTTAGTGAAAAAGCGGAGCTTAATGGACAGTTTTTGGCTACCATTAACCCACAGTTTTTTGCTCAGACATTATGGTCTTATATTATAAAGGGTGAAGAGCAATGAGCTTTTTGATAGCAGAGGTCATTGTAGATGTCTCTACTTACCATGTAGACCGTCCATTTGACTATCGAGTACCTGGAGAATGGATGAATGTTATCGAATTAGGATGTCGTGTTAAAGTGCCATTTGGTCCAAGAAATGTCTTGGGTTTTGTCGTTGGATTAAAGGAAGAAACAGATGTCCCGTTGAATAAACTAAAGGCAATCACTCAAATTCTAGATATGGAGCCAGTCCTGACAGAAGAGATGCTACAAATGGCGAAGTGGTTGAAGAACGATACGATTTGCTATGAAATAGATGCCTTGCAAGTGATGTTACCATCTGCACTTCGAGCCAAGTATGAAAAAACGATTAAGTTACAACAAGGTCAACAATTGCCACTAGAGGCACAGGCTATATTCGGAAAGCGTCAACGAGCAAGTTTTAAAGAATTTGAGCGAGCTGGCTTACTACCCTTATTAAAGCAATTGGTTGCAGAAAACATTGTTACTATCGAAAATGTTGTGAAGCAGCAGGGGAATGTGAAGGAAATTCGAATGGTTCAAATAACAGCGGACCCACAACTTATTGAACGTGCTTCAGAGCAGTCATCCAGAGCAGTTAAACAACGGCTATTACTACAATGGATGTGCCAACACTTAGGAGAGGTTTTTTCTCCACAACAAATTTGTGACGAGGCAGGGGTCTCTATATCAGTATTAGAGGCAGTGATTGACAAAGGAGCTGCTCAATTTATTCAAGAGGAAGTCTTTCGTGATCCATTTACGAAGGAAGTTTCACGTACACAAGCCTTACAATTAACAGATGAGCAGCAGGTTGCGCTTCAAGCGATTACTACTGCTATGGACCAGCAAATAGCGCAAACCTTTTTATTACATGGTGTAACAGGAAGTGGCAAAACAGAGGTTTATTTGCAGGCCATTCAAAAGGTACTAGAAGAAGGAAAAGAAGCCATTATGCTCGTACCTGAAATCTCTTTAACTCCACAAATGACCGAACGATTCCGCAGTCGCTTTGGTGAGATGGTTGCTGTGATGCATAGTGGATTATCTGTAGGGGAGAAGTATGATGAATGGCGTAAAATCCAACAGGGTAAAGTGAAGGTCGTAGTTGGCGCTCGTTCAGCTATTTTTGCTCCCTTTACGAATATAGGGCTTATCATTTTGGATGAGGAACACGAATCAACTTATAAGCAAGAAGATTCACCGCGTTATCATGCAAGAGATGTAGCCATCTGGCGTAGTGAATATTATAAATGTCCTATTATTTTAGGAAGTGCGACACCAGCATTAGAGTCATTTGCAAGAGCTAAAAAGGGAGTGTATACGCTACTCTCATTAAAACACCGTGCTTTACATCAGGCTTTGCCGACTGTCTTTATTGCAGATATGCGTGAAGAGCTGAGACAAGGTAATCGTTCAATGTTTTCTCAAACACTGATTGAGGCAATCCGTACAAGACTTGAGAAAAATGAGCAAATGGTGCTGTTTTTAAATCGTCGTGGCTATTCTTCGTTTGTACTCTGTCGAGATTGTGGTACAGTCGTTCAATGTCCAAATTGTGATATTTCCTTAACCTATCATCGAACAACTGAAAAATTGAAATGTCATTATTGTGGATACGAGGAACATGTTCCTCAAATATGTCCGCAATGTCAAAGTGATCATATTCGTTATTTTGGTACTGGTACACAAAAGGTGGAAGAGGAACTGTATAAATTGTTTCCTGAGGCAAGAGTAATACGTATGGATGTAGATACTACGAAGCATAAAGGGGCCCACGAAGAAATATTGGAGACTTTTGGGGCAGGGCGAGCGGATATTTTGCTGGGTACTCAAATGATCGCAAAGGGCTTGGATTTTCCAAATATAACACTAGTCGGTGTACTTAGTGCCGATACATCCCTACATTTACCTGATTACCGTGCAGCAGAGCGGACCTTTCAGCTATTAACACAGGTAAGTGGCAGGGCTGGGAGACATGACAAGCCAGGGGAAGTCATCATTCAAACGTATACACCTGAGCATTACGCAATTGAATTAGCTAAAACTCAGGATTATGAGCCATTTTATGAACGAGAAATGTTTTTACGTCGCCGATCCAACTATCCACCTTATTATTTTGTAGCTCTTATTCAATTATCCCATGAAGATGTCATGATGGCTGCTGAATATGCTGGTCGAGTGGCTGATTGGTTACGAGGAAACTTATCGAATCAAGTAGCAATTATAGGACCAACAACTGCGAGTATTGCTCGTCTCCAAAATAGATATCGTTATCAATGTTTGATAAAATATAAAATTGAACCAAATCTAATTCCAGTGTTACAACGTCTACTTGCCATGTATAGAGCAGAGTGGGTTAAACAAGGAATATTAATGACCGTAGATTTAGATCCGTCTACTATATAGTTAGCGTGTAATAATAGCACGATTATTAATAAAAGTATCAATTAGCTAGTGCACTAGCTTTAAAGCAGAAATGAGGAAATCATAATGGCAATAAAAAAAGTAATTGAAAACCCTGCAAAAGTACTATCAACACCGTGTGCTGAAGTGACAGAAATCAATGATGAAATTATTACATTACTTGATGATTTATATGACACAATGGTGGAATATGATGGCGTTGGAATTGCGGCACCACAAATAGACGTAGGGTTACGCGTAGCAATTGTTGAACTAGGTGAAGAACGTGATATTTTAGAAATGATTAATCCAACTGTCGTTGAAACAGACGGAGCAGAAGTAGATATTGAAGGATGCTTGAGCTTTCCAGGATTATATGGAGAAGTGGAACGTCCTAGTTATGTCAAAATTGAAGCATGTGATCGTGAAGGACGTGTTTATGAATTAGAGGCAGGTGGCTTTGATGCTCGTGCGATCTTACATGAAATTGATCATTTAGATGGCGTGCTTTTCGATTCAAAAATCAAGCGTATTGTTACTGCAGAAGAGCTAGAAGAAATGTACGCAGAAGAGGAGGAATAAAATGACATCTATCATTTTTATGGGGACACCTGACTTCTCCGCACCTATTTTGCGTATGCTACATGATGAAGGATATGCTATTAAGGCAGTTGTAACACAACCAGATCGTCCAGTTGGGCGTAAGCGTGTACTAACACCGCCTCCTGTAAAGGCAACGGCATTGGAACTTGGCATACCGATTATACAGCCCGAAAAATTGCGTGGCTCTGAGGAATTACAGCAGATTCTTGCTTTACAGCCCGATTTAGTAATAACTGCTGCGTTTGGTCAAATATTACCAAAAGAGCTATTGGATGCACCATCTCTTGGTTGTATTAATGTCCATGCCTCACTATTACCAAAATATCGTGGAGGTGCTCCAATTCACCAAGCCGTCATGGATGGTGAAAAAGAAACTGGGGTAACAATCATGTATATGGCAGAAAAGCTTGATGCGGGAGATATTATCTCTCAAAAAGCAATCCCTATTGAGGAAGATGATCATACTGGTGGCCTTTTTGATAAGCTAAGTAAGGTTGGGTGTGAATTACTTAAGGAAACACTTCCTTCTATTATAAATGGTACAAATAACCGTACAGTTCAAGATGAAGCACAAGTTACCTTTGCAAGTAATATTTCAAGGGAGCAGGAACGCATCGATTGGACAAACGATGCTGCTACTCTGTACAATCAAGTGCGCGGTCTTCATCCGTGGCCTGTTGCTTATACGACTTTTGAGGATGGGAATTTTAAAGTATGGTGGGCAACGATTGGCAAAAGTAAACATGAGGCTAATCCAGGTACAGTGGTTGCCATTGACAAAGATCATTTTGAGGTAGCAGCTGGCAACGGAACAACTTTAGCATTATATGATGTGCAACCAGCTGGTAAAAAGCGCATGACCGCAGAGGAATATTTACGTGGGACAGGTTCTAAATTACAGATTGGGGACCAATTTAAATGAGTAAAAAAAGTGTAGTGATTTGGGATGGCAATGTACGAGATGCCGCATTGTCAATTCTATTAGCAGTTGATAAAAATCAGGCCTATAGCAACTTATTGCTAAATGAAACAATTAAACGACATAAAATTGAAGCAAAAGATCGTGCTTTATTGACTGAAATAACGTATGGAACTTTACAGCATAAAATGACACTTGATTATTACTTAGAGCCATTTATTCGCGGTTCAATTGATCATTGGGTTCGCTGGCTATTAAGAATCTCATTGTATCAAATCCATTATTTAACACGTATTCCTCCACATGCTGCGGTAAATGAAGCAGTAGAAATTGCCAAGCGTCGAGGACATCGTGGAATCGCCTCTATGGTCAATGGCATATTAAGATCCGTGTTACGCAGTGGAGTCCCTTCAACAGATGACATAGCAGATCCAATTGAGCGTCTTTCTATAGAAACAAGTCATCCAGTGTGGTTAGTTCAACGATTTGTTGATAACTATGGTCTGGCAGTAGCGACTGAGATGTTACATGAAAATAATAGACCGCCTGTGCAGACTGTTCGTGTTAATAAAACAAAAGCAACCGTTGAACAGGCTATTGCCGAGTTAAATTCAGAGGGTTTAACTGCTAAGCAAAGCGATGTTATACCAGAGTGCTTACACATTACAAACGGCCAACCAGCTCGTACGAAAGCCTTTAAAGAAGGTATGATTACTATTCAGGATGAAAGTTCAATGATACCTGCTAATGTGCTAAATCCATCTCCAGGTATGCGTGTCTTGGATATGTGCGCGGCACCTGGTGGAAAAACAACGCATATAGCCGAAATAATGAAAAATGAAGGTTCCATTTTAGCAACAGACCTTCATCCACATAAATTAGATTTAATCGACCATAATACAGAGCGTCTAGGGCTTGATATTGTTGAAACAGCCCCGATTGATGGAAGGAAAGCGCCTGAATTTTTACAAGCAGCGTCTTTTGATGCTATCTTAGTGGATGCACCATGTAGTGGACTAGGGGTTATGCGACGTAAGCCAGATATTAAATATACAAAGCGTGAGGAAGATTTAGAAAGTCTTCAAAAAATCCAATTAGCTTTACTCGATGCAGCCACAAAAGTATTGAAAACTGATGGCAAGCTTGTATACAGTACGTGTACAGTAGACATACAAGAAAACGAAGGTACAGTGCAAGCCTTTTTAACAGCACATCCAGAAATGGAAGCTATACAACTAGAGTCTTTACCAACAAAATTAGCGGAAAAGCAAGCTAATGGCATGCTTCAAGTCTTTCCACAAGACTTTGGCAGTGACGGTTTCTTTGTCGCCGCCTTTCGTAAAAAAGGAGAATCCAACTAATGGTGGATCAAGAGAAATTTAATGAACGTATTAACGATTTAGTCGAAGAAGCAGAAGAAAAGCCCGTTCGACGTGTAAAAAAAGAAAAGCCAAATTTAAAAGAATCCATTTATTCTTTACAACCTCATCAATTAGAAGAATGGCTAAAGGAAAATGGTGAAAAGCCTTTCCGCGCTGCTCAAATTTTTGACTGGTTGTATAATAAACGTGTAAAGACATTTGAAGAAATGTCAAACCTTTCAAAGGGATTACGCGAAAAGCTAACAGCAAATTTTGCATTATCCACACTCTCAACCATTATTAAACAGGAATCTAAAGATGGTACCATTAAATTTTTATTTCAATTACAAGATGGGTATTCAATAGAAACGGTATTAATGCGCCATGAGTATGGAAATTCTGTTTGTGTAACAACACAAGTAGGCTGCCGAATTGGCTGTACGTTTTGCGCATCCACTCTAGGTGGTTTGAAGCGACATTTATTAGCAGGAGAAATCGTTGAGCAAGTTGTCAAAGTGCAGCAAACTTTAGATGAATTAGGTGAGCGAGTATCACATATTGTCATTATGGGTATTGGCGAACCTTTTGATAACTATGATGCAATGATGAACTTCTTAAAAGTGATCAACCATGAAAAAGGTTTAAATATCGGTGCACGTCATATTACAGTATCAACATCTGGTATTGTTCCGAAAATTTATCAATTTGCAGATGAACAATTACAAATTAACTTTGCTGTTTCTCTGCATGCGCCAAACCAGGAAGCACGTCAAAAGCTAATGCCAATTGCTCGTGCTTATAAATTAGAAGAATTAATGGAAGCTGTACGATACTATACTAAAAAAACAGGTCGACGAGTGAGTTTTGAGTATGGATTAATGTCTGGCGAAAATGATTCAGTAGAAATAGCAGAGGAGCTATCTGCATTAATTAAAGGAATTAAATGTCATGTCAACCTAATTCCTGTAAACTATGTACCAGAACGTGATTATGTTCGTACATCTCGTAGTCAAATTTTTGCTTTTGAAAAAACATTAAAGAAAAATGGTATTAACGTAACGATCCGCCGAGAGCAAGGTGCAGATATCGCTGCTGCGTGTGGTCAATTACGTGCACAAGAGAGATCTGAAGAAACGAGGTGACCAGTATTGGAATACACAGTCGAAAGTGATATTGGTTTAAAACGATCCATTAATGAGGACCGTGCTGCATTCTTTAAACGTCCAGATGGGCTTGCACTAGCACTTGTTGCGGATGGCATGGGTGGTCATAATGCTGGTGATGTAGCAAGTGATATGGCAATCCAACAGATGGAATCCTTTTTTTTACAGGCAGACACACATCATTTTGTATCCACAACATCAAAAAAAGAATGGTTATTACAAACAGTTCAGCAATTGAATAAAACAATATATGACTATTCTTTATCACATGAAGACTGTAAAGGAATGGGCACGACATTTATTGCGGTGTTAATCGAAGAACAACATTGCTTCATTGCACATGTGGGGGACAGTCGTGTGTATTATTTCTTTGAAGATGGTGCACAACAAATAACAAGAGATCATTCATATGTGAACGTCTTGGTTGAAAATGGTGAGATAAGCGAAGAAGAGGCTTTGACACATCCAAAGAAAAATTTCATCTTAAAAGCGGTTGGGACAGAGGAAACAATCGAACCAGACTTTTATGAAGTAGATTTAGCATCAGAATCGTATTTACTCATTTGTTCAGATGGACTAAGCAATAAACTAACAGTTTATGAAATGGCATCGATAATTACGTATCCAGATTCTATTGAGGAGAAGGGACGTAAACTTGTGGAATTAGCAAATGCCAGCGGGGGAGAAGATAATATCTCCCTCGTGCTATTAACAAAAAAGGATGAGGAGGTGTAAGAATGCTTGTAGGTAAAAGAATTAGTGACCGTTATAAAATTATAGAACTCATTGGTGGCGGAGGTATGTCCAATGTTTATTTAGCACACGATATGATCTTAAATCGTGATGTAGCCATTAAAATATTACGCTATGATTTTTCCAATGAGGATGAATTACATCGACGTTTTCAACGTGAGGCACTGTCTGCTACAAGTCTTACACATCCGAATATTGTTAGTGTTTATGATGTAGGTGACGATGGGGATCTACATTATATTGTGATGGAATATGTTCAAGGAAAAACATTAAAGCAGTACATACAAGAATTTGCACCAATTTCTCCTGCTAGAAGTGTGCATATTATGAAGCAATTAACGTCTGCCATAGCTAATGCCCATGAAAACCATATTATCCACCGTGATATTAAACCGCAAAATATTTTAATGGATGCAGAAGGTAATGTGAAAATTACGGATTTCGGTATTGCCATGACGTTAAGTGCTACATCGTTTACTCAAACAAACTCTGTGCTTGGTACAGTGCATTATTTATCACCAGAGCAAGCGCGCGGCGGTACAGCTACAAACAAATCAGATATTTACGCACTCGGTATTGTGTTATACGAATTATTAACAGGCGAACTTCCATTTTCTGGAGAATCAGCTGTTTCAATTGCACTTAAGCATTTACAAGCCGAAACGCCTTCTGTCCGTGCTTTTGATGCAACGATTCCTCAAAGCTTGGAAAATGTAGTTTTAAAGGCTACTGCCAAAGATTCATCCCATCGTTATACTACAGTGGAAGAAATGTATGAGGATTTGGAAACCGTACTATCACCGTCTCGAATCAACGATCCCAAATTTGTCATCCCTGTGGATAATGATGTGACGAAGGCTATTCCCATCATTAAAGAGCAGATGCATAAAAAAGACGAAGATTTAACCAAAACAAGAGTTATTGAACCGATTATGGAAGCTAAAGCTCCTTCTCAACCACAGCCTAAAAAGCCTGTAGAAAAGCCAGTTCCCGTTAAGGCAAAGAAGAAAAATTGGCCAAAGTATGTTGCGGGACTATTTATTGCAGCGATTGTCATTTTCCTATTCTTTATTTTTGCAAAAGATTTATTTAGCCCGAAAAAAGTGGCTATACCAGATGTAGCAAATTTAACAATAGAGGAAGCGACAAAAAAATTAGAGGCAGATGGATTTGTTGTTGGTGAAGAGCATCAGGAGCGAAATCACGAGGAAATTGAAAAGGGGAAGGTTATTGAAACAGACCCTGCAAAAAATGCATTACGTGAAAAAGGCTCAGAGGTAGACTTAATCGTTAGTTTAGGTGTAGAGATGACGACTGTTGATAATTATGTAGGACAAAATTATAGTCAAGTTGAAGCTTTAATAAAAGGTAAGTATAAGGATGTCATAAAAGAGGATGTTCCTTCTCGTGAACCAGAAGGAAGAATCATTGAGCAAAGCATACCGCCAAATTCTGAGGTAGTAGCGAAAGAAGAAACAATCACGTTTAAAGTTAGCCAAGGAGTTAGGATGGTAAGGGTTGAAAACGTTGTAAATTATACGAAAGCGGATATGGATGACTATGTGAAAAGAGTAGGTCTCAATTGGCGTATCTCTCGTGAAGAACATCATGAGACCATCCCAGCTGGCAGTGTAATTTCGCAATTGACAAAAGCGGGTACTATGGTAGAGGAAGGTTCTATGATATCTGTTGTCATAAGTAAAGGACCAGCGAAACAGCCTGATAAACTACGTCTCATACCTGTAGTCATTGAGTATAAACCTACAGAAGAGGGAATAGCCCAAAACATTCGAGTTGAAATTCAAGATAAAAATCATACATTGTCTGAACCAGTGGAAGTATTTGAAATTTTAAGTGATACGCCATACAACATTCAGCTTACAATTGAAGATGGCAAAGATGCGAGTTATAGAATAATCCGTGACTCAGAAATAATTTTAGAAGGCAAAGTTAATTATAATGATGTCGATTAAGGAGGAATTGGATGGCGCAAGGCCAAATAAGAAAAGCATTAAGCGGTTATTATTATGTATTTGATGGACATCAACTGATTCAATGTCGAGGACGTGGGGTATTTCGTAACCGTGGCGAATCCCCACTTGTTGGCGATATTGTAGAGTATACAATGGAAACAGAAGGCTCCGATGGGACTATACAAAAGATTTTAGAGCGTCAAAATGAATTGGTACGTCCGCCAATTGCTAATATTGATCAAGGTATTTTGGTATTTTCCGTAAAGGAGCCAAATTTCAATACCATTTTACTGGATCGTTTTTTAGTTGTGTTAGAATCCTTCCATGTACATCCTATTATTTGTTTAACAAAAATGGATCTGCTAGAAAAAGATGAACGTGAGGAATTACAAAATTATATAGCAGATTATGAAAGCATGGGCTATACAGTTTTGCAAACATATAAAGATGAAGAAGAATTAGTTGAACGATTACGTCCTATTTTAAAGGGAAAAACCACTGTTTTAGCTGGCCAATCGGGTGTTGGGAAGTCAACTTTGCTTAATACACTAATTCCAGAGTTGAACTTAAAAACGGGTATTATCTCCCAAAGTTTAGGACGGGGTAAACATACCACTCGTCATGTTGAACTGATAGAGGTCTGTGATGGTTTATTGGCAGATACACCTGGATTTAGTTCCTTTGATTTTGACGAAATTGAGAAAGAAGAATTAGGTGTATGTTTTCCTGAAATGGCTAGAGTGGCGGATGATTGTAAATTCAGAGGTTGCTTACACTTGAAAGAGCCTAAATGTGCAGTAAAGGCAGCAGTCGAATCAGGAGAAATTCGAGACTACCGCTACAAGCATTATGAACAATTTATGCAAGAAATTATGGATCGAAAGCCGAGGTATTAATGATGATACAAATAGCACCATCAATATTAGCAGCGAATTTTGCAAAGTTAGGTGAAGAAGTAAAGGAAGTAGAGCAAGCAGGTGCACAACTTATTCATATTGATGTAATGGATGGTCACTTTGTACCGAATATCTCATTTGGTTCCATTGTATTGGACGCAATCCGTCCTTTAACAAAGTTACCATTAGATGTGCATTTAATGATCGAAAATCCAGATCAGTATATTGAACAGTTCGCAAAAGCTGGAGCAGATTATATTACGGTACATGTAGAAGCATGCCGTCATTTGCATCGCACAATTCAATTAATCCGTTCCTTTGGTGTAAAAGCTGGTGTCGTATTAAATCCACATACACCGATAGAATCAATTCAACACATTTTAGAAGATATTGATATGGTATTATTAATGACTGTTAATCCTGGATTCGGTGGACAAAAGTTTATCCATTCTGTTGTACCTAAAATTGAAGCATTATCAACAATGATTAAGGAGCGAGGCTTAGATATTGCCATTGAAATTGATGGTGGTATTACTGCTGAAACAATTGTGCCATGTGCACAGGCTGGAGCGACAATTTTTGTAGCTGGGTCAGCCATCTATAGTAAAGAAGATCGAACAGCTGCTCTTCAAGAGATTTTACTTGCTGGCGAGGCAGCGATTAAAGGATGACGACAGTCGTTGTTTGTGCAGGTGGTCCAAAAAATGAGCTTTGTTCATTTTCATCGTTTCAGCAGCAACAGGATGTTGTGTTTATCGGGGCAGATCGTGGCGCATTATATTTAATTGAGCAGGGAATTACTCCCCATGCCATTGTTGGTGATTTTGATTCTTTAACAGATGAAGAATATCGACAGGTGATGGCACAAACCAATGATCAACAACGTTTTCAAGAAGAGAAAAATGAAACAGACACGGATTTAGCTTTGCTTAAAGCCTATACGTTTGCACCAAAAGAAATTGTTTTGACAGGTGTGACGGGTGGGCGTTTAGATCATTATGAGGCAGCTGTTCGTTCTATTTATCGGTTACAAAAAGAGCATCCTCAAATTGAACTTAAGATAATCAATCATACTAATATGTTGCAATTTTTACTGCCAGGCACACATACAATTTATGCAGATAATCGATACCGATACTTGTCTTTTTTTGCTCACGAGGAGCCTATTCAAGGTGTAACATTACGACAAGTAAAATATGAAACAACGAATGAGGAAATTTCTTTAGGAACATCTCGATTTACAAGTAATGAAATAATAGGAACTTCAGGGTCTATATCTTTCTCGCAAGGCATATGTTTAATGATAAGAAGCATAGATTAGCGTAAGGGGGAGAGAGTCCTGAAAGTATATACGTTCCAATTGCCGAAATTCGTGAGTAGTATCACGCGTACGTGTATTAACCTATTTAAGAAAGATAAGAAAGTAAAAAAATCCGACTAATGTTAGTCGGATTTTTTACTTTCTTATAGAATACTAATCAAGAAAAAAATCGATTGCGCTCAATGCGAAATCGATTTTTTAGAAGCAGCGATTAAACGCGCTCGATTTTACCTGATTTTAATGCACGAGCAGAAACCCATACACGTTTTGGTTTACCGTCAACTAAGATACGAACTTTTTGAAGGTTAGCACCCCAAGTACGTTTGTTAGCGTTCATAGCGTGGGAACGGTTGTTACCAGTACGAGCTTTACGTCCAGTGATTACACATTGTTTTGGCATGTTGTATTCCCTCCTTACTGTTGATGCTGAAAGATTATTATTTCAGTTCGGTATTTCACATACCATAATAATTTAACATACGATGGCGTTCAGTGCAACAGTTTTCACATAACCTTTCAAGAAAAAAACCTTTACAGACATAAAACGTTTATGAAAAGTAGAGAAGTTATTGGGGAATAGTTCTCCTATCCTTTTCCTCGATAACCAAGTTTCAGCGATACACGTCTACCAGTATCAACTAATCGCTCAATTAATGTATTAATATGATCTTGAGAGACATTAAAGTTTACAAAACCAATACTGACTGCTCCTATCACTTCACCAAAACCATCTAAAACAGAGACGGCAATGGAGGAAGTACCTGCAGTTCGTTCTCCGTGACTTATTGCATAGCCTTGTTGTCGAATTTGGTGAAGCTGTTCCTCTAATTCGGCCATTTCATCTTTAGTTACTAGTTGCTCTAGTATTTCTTTTGATTGTATCGCTGACATTGAGGCAAGTATGGCTTTATTGGCCGCACCAATATGCATAGGTATGCGAATCCCTAGCTGATCATAAATACGAATCGGATTTGCTGCACTGTCTATCCGTTCTATAATAATCGTATCTAATCCAGCTGGTTTACTTAAATAGACGCTTTCTTCAACCTCTCTGGCTAATCGTTCTAACTCAGGTCTAATTTTGCTAATATAATCCATCGTATCATACACCTGTAAGCCAAGTTCCATCCATATGGTTCCAAGCCGATAATGTTTAGTCTGCTCATCTTGCTCAATCATCCCTTGTTTAATCATGGCTTTTAAAATTCTATGTAAAGTACTTAGCGGTAAATCGCATTTTGTAGAAAGCTCTGAAATGGACAAGCTACTGTCGTTTGCATCGGCAGCTAAAACCTTGGCAATGGTCATTGCCCGCTCTAATAATTGCATTTGTCCCACCTCCCTTCATCCTATTTTATTTTTATTCTCCATCTACGTCTAGTTCCAATATTCCCGAACGAATCTGTAGCCTAAACAAAGACTGTATTTTAATTCAAGAAAGCTTCAAAGGGATTCTTTTAATGAATGCGAATACAGCTCTTTTTCCAAGAGTGAATGCAATTTAGATTAAAAGAAAAATAAAAGTTTTCTAAATATATTGACAGTATAGCATAAAACGAATATATTCTTCATATAAACTTTCCTCTTAACGGAAACGTTTTCCACTAAACGGAAATGAGGTGAAAGGAATGCATTATTGTTCATCAATGTATGCACCTTTGAAACACGTTATTGTAAAAGATCCAAAAGATGCTTTTCGAAGCCAAACACATCTTAGTGAGGAATGGAAAACATTTAACTACTTATCAGAGCCTAATTATGAAGAAGCTCTAAGCGAATACGCTGAATTTATTGGGATTCTTGAAAAGTATGTTGAAACCATTGATTATCTGCCAATAGCAGAAGAAGTAGGATTAGATTCTCTCTACGCACATGATCCAGTTAAATTCACACCAAATGGTGCCATTATACTGAAATCGGGCAAAAAATTAAGACAGCCAGAAGCAGGAGTATACAAGGATTTTTTACAGCAAAAGGGTATTCCCGTAATCGGTGAACTAACAGGAGAGGCAGTTTCGGACGGTGGAGATATTGTTTGGCTAGATGATCGAACGCTCGTTGTGGGCAGAGGTTATCGAACAAATGATGAAGCCATTCGTCAGTTAAAGGATATGACAGCCGATTTGGTAGATGAATTTATAGTTGTACAGCTACCACATGATCTTGGTGAAGCTGAGTGTTTACATTTAATGTCTTTCATAAGTATGGTAGACCAAGATTTAGCTGTTGTGCATTCGCGCTTAATGCCAGTATTTTTCAGACAACTGCTAATTGAGCGTGGCATCCAGCTAGTAGAAGTACCTAAAGATGAATACGATTCGTTAGGCTGTAATGTGTTAGCGCTTGCACCAAGGGTCTGTGTAATTCCTCAAGGCAACAAAGAAACAAAGCAACAGCTACTTGATGCTGGAGCAACTGTGTACGAATATAAAGGCGATGAAATTACTGTTAAAGGAACAGGTGGGCCGACTTGCCTAACTTGCCCAGTAGTAAGAGGATAAAGGAGAAGATGAATATGTTTAAAAATGTTATTGTTAAAAATCCAGGAAATAGTTTTGTAAACGGTTTAACGACTAGTGATTTAGGAAAGCCCATTTTAGAAAAATTATTTGAACAACATGAACACTATGTAGAGGCTTTAAAAAAATGTGGTGTTGAAGTAACACAATTACCAGCAAATGAAGCATTTCCAGATTCAACATTTGTAGAGGATACAGCTGTATTAACGGCTGAATTTGCTATTATATCGAATCCTGGAGCAGCGGCTCGTAACCGCGAAATTGAAGAAATCGAACCAGCTGTAAAACAATTCTATGAAAAAATTTACTATATTAAAGGTTCTGGAACACTTGATGGTGGAGATGTATTACAAGCAGAGAAAAAGTTTTACGTAGGGATCTCAGAACGCACAAATGAAGAAGGCGCTCAGCAATTTAAAGAGATTGTTGAACAAGAAGGTTATGAAGCAACTATTATCCCATTAAAAGAATTCTTCCATTTAAAAACTGGAATTGCCTATGTTGGGAACAATCGTATGGTGCTAGCTGGTGAATTTGTCGATCATCCTGCATTTGAATCTTACGAAAAAATCGTGATTCCTAAAGAGGATGAATATTCAGCTAACTGTATTCAAGTAAATGATTATATTATTATTCCAGCTGGCTATCCAGAAACAAATCGTAAATTACTAGACCTGGGCTATCAAACTATTGAACTTGATATGTCTGAATTTAGAAAACACGATGGTGGTTTAAGCTGTTTATCATTACGTTTTTAAGTAAATCTAACAATACCCAATCAATTTAAAAGAGAAAATTGATTGGGTACTTTCATTCTTAAAATATCAGAATATTTAATATTTTTACATTATATGGGAAGTAGGGATGGATGTTGAATAAAGGGGATCAGCTTCACAATAATCAATTAAAGCGTTCGATGAAAAGTCGTCACTTGTTAATGCTTTCACTTGGGGGTGTTATTGGAACAGGCTTATTTTTAAATGTAGGCTATACCATTAACCAGGCAGGACCCGGCGGTGCACTGATTGGTTACTTATTTGGTGGCTTAATTTTGTTTATGGTCATGAATTGTCTTGGGGAATTGGCTGTTTACATGCCTGTTACAGGTTCTTTCCAAACTTATGCAACACGTTTCATTAGTCCTTCAGCCGGTTTTTCATTAGGTTGGATGTATTTTGTCGGATCTGCTGCCACAGCAGGCGTTGAATTTACGGCTGCAGGTATTTTAATGCAGCATTGGTTTCCAAGTGTACCAATTTGGATATGGTGTGCTGTGTTTATGGTTCTTTTATTTGTCTTAAATGCTTTAACAACGAAGGGCTTTGCTGAAGCAGAGTTCTGGTTTGCTAGTATAAAAGTTGTTGCAGTGATTGCATTTATCATTATTGGTGGAGCAGCAATCTTTGGTTTAATTCCATTAGCAGATCGTCCTACTCCACATCTCACAAATTTAGCACCTTCTGGTTTATTCCCAGCAGGTATTACGATTATTTTTGTCACAATGATGAATGTAATTTTTTCTTATCAGGGATCAGAGCTGGTGGGTATTGCAGCAGGGGAGACCGAGAACCCTGAAAAAAATATTCCTAGAGCGATTCGTACAATTCTATTTAGAATCATCGTTTTCTATATTGCTTCCATTATTGTATTATCGGCAATATTCCCAGCATCAGAGCTTGGGCTTATGGAAAGTCCATTTGTCACGTTAATGAATTTAGCTGGTGTACCATATGCAGCTGGTATCATGAACTTTGTTATTTTGACAGCTATTTTATCAGTCGGTAATTCATGTTTATATGCATCAACACGTTTATTATTTTCCATGTCACAAGAGGGGATGGCGCCCAAGTTATTTGGTCGATTAACGAAAAATAAAGTACCTTTAAATGCGCTTATTTTTACGATGGTATTCTCACTCTTATCTTTATTAACTAGTGTAATGGAAGCTGATGCTGTATTTGTATTACTAATGTCGGTAGCAGGTATATCTGTCACAATTTCATGGATGGGGATATGTGCTTCTCAGTTAATGTTCCGTTATCGCTATGTGAAGTCGGGAGGAAATGTGGCTGATCTAAAATTTAAAACACCACTATTCCCGTTGATTCCAGTATTTTGTATAATCTTTTGTGTTTTAATTTTAGTATTTTTAGCGTTTGATCCAACGCAAAGGATTGGTTTACTATACGGGATTGGCTTCTTTATTGCCTGTATGATTTTTTATCAATTTAAATTAAAGAAAGCGGCGACTGCTGCTACAGATAGCAAAAGTGAAGAAACACTAGAAGTTCGTTAATCGTACCTCTAACGAATGGGAGTAAAAGGAGAAAAAATCATGAATACTTTTATGTGGGATACACCCGAAAAACTACGTGCCCTATTATGTGAACTTGTGAGCTGGGAAAGCCGTACATTAACGGAGGGTGAAAATAAATTTGCCTTTCGACTAAAAGATAAATTGTTAACGCTTCCATATTTTGAGAAGCACCCAGACTTGATTGAATTACATGATGCAGGACTTGGCAGAAATGCAGTGACAGCCTTCTATAAGCATCCAACGGCAACAGAAACCGTTGTGTTAATCAGTCACTTTGATACGGTGCATACGGAGGAATATGGTGAACTAGAGCCGTTAGCCTTTTCTCCAGAAGAACTAACGAAAAAGCTCCTAGAACCTAAATACCTAAAAGACTTACCAGAGGCAGCTCGCATTGACCTGGAGTCAGGGAATTACTTATTTGGACGCGGCACAATGGATATGAAAATGGGTCTTGCCTTACACATGCAGCTGATCGAAAAGGCAAGCTTTGAGCAATGGCCGATTAATTTGATTTTAACGACGGTTCCTGATGAGGAAGTCAACTCTGCTGGTATGAGAGCGGCTGTTGTGGAACTGGTGAGACTGCGGGAACAGCATGGCTTAACCTATAAATTATTTTTAAATAGTGAGCCATCGTTTTCACAAGGGCCTTCGGATACGAATGAATATATTTATTCAGGTACAATTGGTAAAATCATGCCTGCTGCTTTGTTCTACGGAAAAGAGACACATGTTGGTGAGCCATTAAAAGGGATGACGGCCCCCTTTATCGCTTCCTATATGACACAGCATATGGAGTGGAATCCCCTTTTCCGTGAAACAGATTTAGGCGAAAGCACACCACTACCCGTCTCTCTACAATTAAAAGATTTAAAAATGGAGTATTCTACACAAACACCATACCGTGCGGCGGCACTTTACAATGTCTTTTTATTAAAACGGACAGCGGCAGAGGTGATGGCTATTTTTGAGGAAGTTGCGTTACAGGCTATGGCTGCTTGCAATGCACACTATCAGGCCATTTGTACACGAGAAAATGTGCAGGGGGTGGGCAAGGTAAAGGTTTTACGCTATGAGGCCTTATTGGAGCATGCGATCCATAAGTTAGGAGCTGAGGAAGTACAAGCGATTAAGCACCAGGTTCAGCAGCATCGTGCATGGGATGATCGTGAAAAATCCATTCGTATTGTGGATCAGCTCATGATTCGCTGTCAGGAATTAGCACCTGCCACAGTTCTGTTATATGCACCACCTTACTATCCAGCCATTAATTCATCCAACCATCCATTAGTGAAACAGTCGATTGAATTAATGAAGCAAACAGCTCAAACATTTGATATTGAGGTGGAGCAGATCCACTACTTTAACGGAATCTGTGATTTAAGCTATGTCAACTATTCAGATGCATCCAATGAGTGGCTAGCATTTGAACGAAACACACCAGTATGGGGCGATACGTATCATATTCCATTCAAAGAAATGACGGCATTACAAGGTCCTGTCTTAAATGTCGGTCCATTTGGGAAGGATGCCCACCAAAAAACAGAACGATTGCATGTGGATAGTGCGTTTAAAGAGATGCCTGTTATGATTGATACGCTTATTAAAAGTCTATTTTAGCTAGATAAATTTTTTGATATTTAATTGAATACAATGTAAAAAGTTGATGCTATAAAGGTATCAACTTTTTTATTTATCAAAAAAATTTAGATTGACTTGTATTTTTCATTATCATGACGATACATATAGGACATTATAATTATTTGAAAGTGGGCATGAGGAGCGAGCATGATGGAAAATCAAGAAAAAATAGCTTTTTTTATTCGCGAAGAAATGGTTCAGTCGAATTTAAAAGGGATGAGAATAGTTGCTTGGACACTCATGTATGTATCAGTCATTATTTCGGTAATACATTATGGAGAGGTATTTTTTGTGAAGGCGGAAAGAGCCATGGTTCCCGTCTATATTGCCATTCATATCGCCATGTTTTATATAGATGTTGCAGTATTATTGTTTATCAGAGAAAAGCGAATTCATATTACTCCTTTAAATATACAGAAGTATGAACGGTTGGTTGTTGTTTATATTTACACAATAATGCTATTGATTACTGCGATATCGGTATTGGATGTTTACTTTTTCCGTCATGCAGCATTGTATGAGGTTATTTTAATCATTATTTGTACAGTATTCGCATTACCTTTACGAAAAATTGTCTGGATTATTTTGCTTTCTGCATCAGCCATTATTGTGAGTGCATATATGAGTGCTGGAATATCGAGTGAAAATATAAAAATTATATTACCCATGTCATTATTAATACCTATTGGTGTAATGATTCAATATCAGACCTATAAGGTTCGTAAACAAATCCATATCCAGCATATTTTATTGAATGAGGAAATGACCAAAACGAAGCGACTATCAGAATTGTTGGCTATTAAAAATAATGAATTAGCAGAGCAAGCATTAAAAGATTCTTTAACGAATCTACCTAATCGACGTGCATTTAATCAAAAATTGAATAAGATAGCACAGCAACTTCATCAAACGCAACCTTTAACAGTCATAATGATTGATATTGATTGCTTTAAAAAATTTAATGATTACTATGGACATTTACAAGGCGATGCAGCAATTGTCAAAGTCGCCTCTCTATTGGAAGAAATTGCAGGGAAGTATGATGCATTTGTTGCCCGTTGGGGAGGCGAGGAATTTGTTATGATAAGCCAGCAGATTCACAAGTTTGCCGAACCTGTGTGTGAAGAAATTTTAGAAGGAATTCGACAACTTCATATTCCACATATACAATCTACTATTGCCCAACAAGTTACGGTCAGTATTGGCATGTGTCAGGCTAAAATCGCAAAAAATGAGCATGTACAAACATGTTGTGAATTAGCTGACCAAGCGTTGTATTTGGCAAAGCAAAACGGACGAAATAACTATTATTGTAAAATGGCCATATTTGATGAAGAAGCAAATGCGTCTATTTAAAGTCAGAAAACGTTGCTATGAAGCCTTTCAATACCCCCTTAGGTTGCTTAAATTATAACGGAAGTGTTACAATATAGTTTAGTCAAAAAGAGCCAAGGGGGCATTTCTATGTCAATTGAATTAAACAATGAATTCGGCCAAATTGATATTTCAACAGATGTACTTGCACAAATTGCTGGTGGAGCTGCTGTAGAATGCTACGGTATTGTTGGCATGGCATCTAAACATCAAATTCGTGATGGTCTAACTGATATTTTACGTAAAGAAAACTTCGCAAAAGGTGTTGTAATTCGACAACAGGACGACGATTTACATATAGATATGTACATTATTGTTAGTTACGGGACAAAAATTTCGGAAGTGGCTTATCAAGTACAATCGAAAGTGAAATATACAGTAGATAAAACATTAGGTATGAGCGTAAAATCTGTCAATATCTTTGTACAGGGCGTTCGTGTAGCGAATTAAGAGGAGGAAGTAAATCGAATGCAGTCTTTAGACGGTATAAAGTTTGCTGAAATGGTACAAATGGGTGCGCATCACCTTTACCAAAATGCAAATTATGTAGATTCATTAAATGTTTTCCCAGTTCCAGATGGTGATACAGGTACAAATATGAACTTATCGATGACATCTGGTGCAAAAGAAACAGAGCATGCTGCTTCAGAGCATATTGGTAAAACAGCACAGGCATTATCAAAGGGCTTGTTAATGGGAGCGCGCGGAAATTCAGGCGTTATTCTATCTCAATTATTCCGTGGCTTTGGGAAGTTTATTGAAAAAGAGTCAACGATTGATGCAAAGAGCTTTGCTGGAGCCTTCCAAGCAGGTGTCGATACGGCATATAAAGCTGTTATGAAACCAGTAGAAGGAACGATATTAACAGTAGCACGTGAAGCTGCGAAAAAAGGTGTAGAAGTAGCAGAAACTGAAAACGATATCATTGCCGTAATGGAAGCTTTTACAGCAGAGGCAAAGGCATCGTTGGATCGTACACCTGACCTACTACCTGTTTTAAAAGAAGTCGGTGTGGTAGATAGTGGTGGTCAAGGCTTATTATTTGTGTATGAAGGATTTTTAGCTTCCTTGAAAGGTGAGGCTCTTCCTGAGAAAAATGATGCGACACTTGATGATTTAATCAATGCAGAACATCATAGAGCGCAAGATTTCATGAACACTGCCGATATTGAATTTGGCTACTGTACAGAAATCATGGTACGCTTAGAAGATGGAAAAGAACCTTTTAATGAGGAACAATTCCGTAATGAGCTAAATCCTTTAGGTGATTCTTTACTTGTGATTTCAGATGAGGAAATTGCGAAGGTTCATATCCATTCCGAGCAACCGGGTTCTGTCCTATCGATTGGACAAAAATACGGTAGTCTTATAAAAATTAAAGTCGATAATATGCGTGAGCAGCATTCAGCAATCGTGGGTGAAGAACATAAAGCGCCAACGCCTACCAAAAAAGTAGAAAAGCATCCGTATGCTATTGTCACGATTGCTATGGGTGAGGGTGTAGCAGATTTATTGCGCTCTATCGGTGCTTCCTATGTCATTGAAGGTGGTCAAACAATGAATCCTTCAACTGAAGATATCGTGAAAGCTGTACAAGAAATCGGGGCAGAAAAAGTATTAATCTTACCGAATAATAAAAATATAGTGATGGCAGCAGAGCAAGCGGTTGAACTATTAGAAATTGATGCAGCAGTTGTTCCTACTAAGACGATTCCTCAAGGAATGGCAGCGATTTTAGCGTTTAATCCAGAGGCGGCTGTTGATGTAAATAAAAAAACAATGTCAGACGCATTTGCAAATGTGAAGACAGGTCAAGTTACCTATGCAGTGCGTGATACATCTATTGATGGTGTTGAAATTCGCAAAGATGATTTTATGGCATTGGCAGAAGGTAAAATTGTCCTTTCTACACCAGCACTAAAGGATGCAGCTGAAAAAGTAATCAAGGATTTAGTCGATGAAGATGCTGAGATTGTTACAGTCATTTATGGTGAAGATACAACTGAACAAGCTGCATCTGAGTTGGTAGCTTTCATAGAAGAGAATTATCCAGATGTAGAAGTTGAATTATTTGATGGCAAACAAGGGTTATATCCATATATTATTTCAGTAGAATAATTACATGCTACTTTGCTATTCCGTAAAGAAAGCAGTGCACAAAACGTGTACTGCTTTTGTTTATGCTACAAAGAGAATGTTGGATTAAATTTATTAAAAACGTACTAAATATGAATAATTCAATGTACGTACCCACAGGATATAAAATTTGGAAATATTGGAATGTCAACGCTTTTATAGTTGTGTATATATGGTGCGGACAATAAAGAAGCATAAATATTTACTATAAATTATAGTAGTGGTAATTTTCTGAAAGTTGATAAATTAAATGCTTTACTTTTATAGTAACTATCAAGCATGATATAAATAAAAATAAATATTATTATACGAATAGAATAGAGGGGTGTTTGTATGAAGTTTACTTCAGTATTTGATATTATTGGACCAGTCATGATTGGGCCTTCCTCCTCTCATACGGCAGGAGCAGCTCGCATCGGGCGTGTTGCAAGGGATTTATTTGGTAGACAACCTAAATGGGCGAAAATTCATTTATATGGATCATTTGCAGAAACGTATAGAGGGCATGGTACAGATGTTGCGATTGTAGGAGGCTTATTAAATTACGATACATTTGATGATCGTATTAAAACGGCATTTGAAGATGCCAAAAAAGCAGGATTAACATACGAATTTATTCCTGAAACAGCTAATACGGAGCATCCAAATACGGCTCGACTTGTCATTGGAGACGATGAAGGGGAAATGTCAGTAGTCGGTATTTCGATTGGTGGCGGAAAAATTGAAGTTAGTGAAGTCAATGGCTTTAAGTTACGTTTAACTGGTGGCATGCCAGCTATTCTTGTTGTTCATGATGATCGTGCAGGCTGTATTGCCAATGTAGCCAATTGCTTGGCAATGCATGAAGTCAACATTGGGCATATGGAGGTTTCACGTATCGAACGTGGTTTAACTGCTTTAATGGTCATTGAAGTTGATCAAAACATTGAGGATAAGGTGCTACAGCAAATATCTTTAATTCCATATATTACAAAGGTCTCAAAAATTAATAACTAAGGAGGTGTCCCGTGATGGACGTTTTATTTCATAATGTTCGTGAACTTGTTGAACGAGCAGAGAAAGAAGAAAAATTAATATCAGAAATTATGATTGAACAGGAAATATTGATCACAGGTAGAACGCGTGAAGAAATCATCCAGCAAATGGATCGAAATCTGACGGTAATGGAAGAAGCAATTGAACGTGGATTACAAGGTGTGCAATCAGTAACAGGTCTAACTGGTGGGGATGCCGTATTGCTTCAAAATTATATTGCGCAAGGAAAGTCACTTTCAGGTGACTTATTATTAGATGCAGTAAGTAAAGCGGTTGCAACTAATGAAGTAAATGCGGCAATGGGCACAATCTGTGCAACACCAACAGCAGGTTCGGCGGGTGTAGTACCAGGAACACTATTTGCTGTAAAAAACAAACTAAATCCAACACGTGAGCAAATGATTCGTTATTTATTTACGTCAGGAGCATTTGGATTTGTGGTAGCCAATAACGCTTCCATTTCTGGAGCTGCTGGCGGATGTCAGGCAGAGGTTGGGTCAGCTGCAGGTATGGCTGCTGCTGCTATTGTCGAAATGGCTGGAGGTACGCCACAGCAATGTTCAGAAGCATTTGCCATTACACTAAAAAACATGCTAGGTCTTGTCTGTGATCCCGTAGCTGGCTTGGTTGAAGTACCTTGTGTTAAACGTAATGCAATGGGTGCATCTAATTCTCTTGTAGCAGCGGATATGGCACTTGCTGGTGTAACAAGTCGTATTCCATGTGATGAAGTAATTGGTGCTATGTATCGCATCGGACAATCTATGAGTCCTAATCTTAAAGAGACGGCACGAGGCGGTCTAGCAGCAACTCCAACAGGTAAGGCGATCAGTAAAGCCATTCTTGAAAATGGTGGCTTACAGAGTATTAAAGCCCTTCAATAAAAACAAGAAACATGCTATCTAAATAGGTAGCATGTTTTTATGTTGATTTCGTTAAGAAAGATTTTAGTATAATGAAATAAGTACAAGGAATAGTAGTGGCAAGTCATCTGCATAGGACCTCAGGGGAATTTTTCTTATGTAGAGCGTTAAAGGAAAATAAAAGGAGTTTTTTTAGTGGAAATAGATTTGCAATATTTAGCAAAACAAGCAATAGAAGATCGACGTTATCTTCATCAATATCCAGAGCTTTCTGGTCAGGAATTTGAAACAAGTCAATTTATTCGCAAAAGATTAGAACATCTTCAAATAGAAATATTAGCGTATGATTCCCCAAACGTAGTAGCTATGGTTCAAGGGACAAAAGGTACAAAGACGATTGCTTTACGGGCCGATATAGATGCATTACCGATAGTTGAAGAAGGTGATAAGCCATATATCTCCCAAAAGCCAGGAGTGGCTCATATGTGTGGACATGATGGTCATACAGCCATCTTATTAGCAGTTGCAGAATGGATAGCTAGAAATAAGAAAGAAATTGAGCCAAATATAATGCTTATTTTTCAATCAGCTGAGGAAATTACACCAAGTGGAGCAGATTACTTAATTCAAAACGGCGTGCTAGAAGGTGTCGATGCTATTTTTGGTATCCATTTATGGCAGGGTTTAAAGAAGGGGAAAATTGGATTAACACATGGACCAATGATGGCTTCTGTTGATGATTTTGAAATTGAGATTCAAGGTCATGGTGGACATGGCTCAATGCCTCATGAAACGATTGATCCAATCTATATTGCAAGCCATTTAATGCAAGCATTTCAAAGTATCATTAGTCGAACTATTAATCCTCTAGATGCTGGCGTTATAACAGTAGGCAATATCCAAGCAGGAACAACGTATAACATTATTCCAGACACAGCAAAATTAATAGGAACGATTAGGGCATTAACACCAGAAACCGTAGCTACGATTCAAACGAAGATGGTGAGTTTAACAGAAGGGATTTGCCGTTCGTTTGGAGCGGAGGGGAAAATCGACTTTATTATAGGGACACCTCCACTTATCAATGATCCTCGGCAATCTCGCTTTGTGGAATCTATCATTTGTGAAGAATTTGGGAAGGATGTATTTGAGCTTGTCGATCCAGTTATGGGTGGTGAGGATTTTTCCTATTATCTAAAGCATAAACCTGGTGCATTTATATTTGTCGGAATGGGCGGTGAGAAAAGCCAATATCCTCATCATCATCCAAGGTTTGATTTAGATGAAGATGTTTTCCCTGATGCCATAAAGCTCTTTATTGATATTATTAGGAAATATAAATGATGTAGTTTAACCCTATCAATCATTGGTAGGGTTTTTGCTTATGTGTAGGGTTAGGGAAATAATTTATGGTACATTAGATAGAGAGGTAATAAACACTACATAAACAATCAATGAAGGGAGTTGTGGGATAAGGTGACTGAATTATATGGACCCGTCAATGAATTAAAAGGCGTCGGGAAAGAAACAGCAGCCCATCTTGAATCACTAGGAATCAATACAATAGCTGATTTATTATGGACGTTCCCACATCGACATGAAGATTTTCGTTTAAAAGATTTAACGCAAACGCCACATAACGAACGGGTTACAGTTGAGTGTAAGGTGGAGCGGGAGCCTACGATTTTATTTTTAGGCCGCAATAAGTCAAGACTCCAAGTAACTGTTTTAGCAGGAAGACATTTAGTGAAAGTCGTATTTTTCAATCAGGGCTATTTAAAGCAAAAGCTTGTACCTGGTTCTATTATTACGGTGACTGGTAAATGGGATCGTGGTAGACAAGTTATCAATGGCACTTCAGTTACATTTGGTCCTAAAACGGATCAAGTTGACTTTGAGCCTGTCTATAGTCTGAAAGGTTTGATCCCCCAAAAAAGATTTCGTAAATATATGCGACAAGTGTTAGATGACTGTGGGGCCATGTTGCCAGATACCATTCCACAATATTTACAAGAGTCGTATAAGCTCGTTTCAATAAGAGAGGGCTTGGAGGGTATTCATTTTCCGTTGGATGCTGGACATGCTAAACAAGCAAGAAGACGTTTTGCCTATGAGGAGCTATTAAACTTTCAATTGCGTATTCAAGCTTTGCGGAAAATTAGGAAGGATAGTGAACACGGTACAGTTATTCAATTTGATGTGCATAAATTACGGGATTTTATCGCTTCATTACCCTATGAATTAACGAATGCCCAAAAACGTGTGGTGAATGAAATTTGTAAGGATTTGAAGGAACCACACCGAATGAATCGCTTGCTACAAGGGGATGTAGGTTCAGGTAAAACGGTCGTAGCAGCAATAGGGCTATATGCGGCCGTAACAGCAGGTTTTCAAGGAGCCTTAATGGCACCGACTGAAATATTAGCAGAACAACACTTAGAGAACTTGCAAGAATGGTTCCAACCATTTGGCGTTCGTGTTGCACTGTTATCTGGGTCCACTAAAACAAAGGAGCGACGTGTCCTATTAGCTGATTTGGCAAATGGAGAGCTTGATATTGTTATTGGTACACATGCGTTAATCCAACCAGATGTTGTTTTTCATAAGCTAGGCTTTGTCATCACGGATGAACAGCACCGTTTTGGTGTGGAGCAACGACGTATTTTGCGTGATAAAGGGGAGAATCCCGATGTGCTTTTTATGACAGCTACTCCGATACCACGAACATTAGCTATTACTGCATTTGGGGAAATGGATGTATCGATGATTGATGAAATGCCGGCAGGGCGTAAACAGATTGAAACGCATTGGATGAAGAAAGAGCAATTCGGCTCCGTTTTATCTAAACTAGAATTAGAATTAGCGGCTGGAAGACAAGCCTATGCGATTTGTCCACTTATCGAGGAATCCGATAAGCTTGATGTTCAAAATGCTGTGGAAATTTATGAGCAGCTAGCGACTTATTTTAAAGATCGTTACCATGTCGGTTTAATGCATGGGCGTTTATCAGCTGATGAAAAAGATGCGGTTATGCGTGCTTTTAGTGAAGGGACTATTCAGGTTTTAGTTTCTACAACCGTTGTAGAGGTAGGTGTAAATGTACCGAATGCTACCTTTATGATAGTCTATGATGCTGAACGCTTTGGCTTAGCACAATTGCATCAGCTTCGAGGCCGTGTTGGACGTGGTGAGCATCAATCATACTGTATTTTACTTGCTGACCCTAAGTCTGATGAGGGAAAAGAACGTATGCAATCAATGACGGAAACAAATGATGGTTTCCGTTTAGCTGAAAAAGATCTTGAATTAAGGGGACCAGGAGACTTTTTTGGTAGAAAGCAAAGTGGTTTACCAGATTTTAAAGTAGCTGATTTAGTACATGATTATCGTATTCTGGAGACTGCTAGAAAAGATGCTGCAGAGATGCTTGAAACAAAAGCGTTTTGGCAGGATGACGACTATCAATACTTGCGTAAAATGCTAGAAGATACTGGCGTTTTACAAGGAGAGCGCTTCGATTAATGTGTGAAGCTTATTAGCAAAGAAAGAATGTAAGTACTTGATTTCAAAACAAGTCTTGCATTCTTTTTTTATACTCTATATACTGATATTAGTACCAAGTGCTAATAACAACTCAAAAGGTGGCGGATGAAGTTGAGACGAACGAAAAAAGAGCGACAGCGACTACTATCTGAAACGATAGCTGAAAATCCATTCGTCACAGATGAACAGCTAGCAACACAGTTTCAGGTAAGTGTCCAAACAATTCGTTTAGACCGTATGGAATTATCAATACCAGAATTACGCGAGCGAATTAAAGATGTTGCTTCAAAAAGCTATGAAAATGAAGTAAAATCTCTCCCGATTGATGAGGTCATTGGTGAGATTGTAGATATTGAATTAGATCATCGAGCACTCTCGATTTTTGATGTACAAGAAGAGCATGTGTTTCAGCGTAATGGCATCGCACGTGGTCATCATTTGTTTGCGCAAGCAAATTCATTAGCGGTTGCAGTAATTGATGACGAACTAGCATTAACCGTACATTCCAATATTACGTTTGTGAAACCTGTACGAGCTGGAAATCGTGTTATTACAAAAGCGATTGTTATCGGACGAGATGAACAAAAACATCGTACAAAAGTCGAGGTAACATCTACTGTTAATGGTGAAACCGTTTTTGTTGGTGAATTTGATATGTACCGCACGAAAGGTAAAGGTGAGTAACAATGAAATTAGCGCTTGATGGAATGGGTGGAGACAACGCACCAAAATCAGTTGTTGAAGGTGCATTTTTAGCATTAGAGCAAATTCCAAACTTAGAAATCCAATTATATGGTCATCAAGATAAGCTGGAACCATTTTTAAAACAACACGATCGATTAAAGGTTATACATTGTGAGGAAGTAGTAGAAGGAACTGATGATCCTGCCCGTGCTGTTCGTAGAAAAAAGGATTCTTCAATGGCGCGTATGATGGATGCAGTAGAAGAGGGTAAAGCAGATGCTTGCCTTTCTGCAGGGAACACAGGGGCCTTAATGGCGGGTGGCCTATTTAAAGTAGGTCGCATTGAGGGAATAGCCCGACCAGCATTAGCTACAACGCTACCAACGCTAGATGGTAAAGGGTTTTTAATGCTTGATTTAGGGGCAAATGCAGATGCTCGACCAGAGCATTTAGTGCAATATGCCATTATGGGTGATATTTATGCTAAAAAGGTTGGAGGTATACAAAAACCACGTATTGGCTTATTAAATATCGGTACCGAGGATAAAAAAGGGAATGAATTAACAAAAGCTGCCTTCGAATTATTGAAGGAAGCAGATTTGAATTTTATTGGAAATGTAGAAGCACGTGATTTACTTGAAGGCGTAGCTGATGTTGTTGTAACGGATGGCTTTACAGGAAATATGGTATTGAAGTCTATTGAAGGGACGGCGGGTGCTTTATTTTCTATGTTAAAAGATGCCTTTATGTCTTCAACGAAAACGAAAATTTCAGCAGCGCTCATGAAAAATAATTTACGTGACTTGAAAAATAAAATGGATTATACAGAGTATGGTGGCGCAGGATTGTTTGGCTTACAAGCACCTGTTATTAAGGCACATGGATCATCAAATGCAAAAGCGATTTTCAGTGCCATTCGACAAGCCAATACGATGGTAGAGCATACCGTTATTTCGACGATTACGGAGACAGTACGTCACATAGAAATTGATTAAGCAAAGGGGATTATTCAAATGACGAAAATAGCATTTATTTTTCCAGGACAGGGATCGCAGGTAGTTGGAATGGGTCGAGAGTTTGTTGAAAATGCTGTAGAAAGTAAAGCGTTTTATGATCGTGCAGATCAAGCTCTTCAGTTTGAATTATCTAAATTAATGTTAGAGGGTCCAGCAGAAGAGCTAACACTGACATATCATGCACAGCCAGCGCTACTTACTACTGGTGTAATGGTGGCTGAAAAGTTACGCGCAGCAGGTATTCAACCACACTACGCAGCGGGTCATTCACTTGGAGAATATGGTGCATTGGTGTTAGCAGGCGTTATGTCATTTGATGATGCTGTGTCAATCGTGCATAAACGAGGTCTTTATATGAATGAAGCTGTGCCAGCAGGTCAAGGCGCAATGGCGGCAATTTTAGGAATGGAACTAGAGGCATTGAACGAGGTAACAGAGCAGGTGTCGGCATCGGGTGACTCTGTTCAGGTGGCTAATGTGAATTGTCCAGGACAAATTGTTATTTCGGGTACGAAAGAAGGTGTAGATAAAGCAAGCATTGCTGCTAAAGAAGCTGGTGCAAAACGAGCAATACCTTTAGTTGTAAGTGGTCCCTTCCACTCTGATTTGATGCGACCATCTTCAGAGAAACTGCAAGCAGCATTGGCAGAAATTCCTTTTTCCGCACCTGAAATACCTGTGATTGGCAATGTGATGGCGAAGGAATTAAAAGATGTAGCAGCAATACAACAAGAGCTAGTTGAACAAGTATATAGTGCTGTACAATGGGAAGCTTCTATGCGCGAAATGCTTGCGCAAGGTGTTGACGTCTTTATCGAATGTGGACCAGGTAAAGTATTAAGCGGTCTCTTGAAAAAAATTGATCGCTCTGTTGCAGCCTATTGTGTTTATGATGAAGCTTCGTTAGAAGCAGTTTTAGAAGCGTCGAAGGAGTGGTCAATTAATGCGTAAATTAGAAGGAAAAGTAGCCGTTGTAACGGGAGCTTCAAGAGGAATCGGACGCGCTATTGCTTTAAAGCTTGCAGAAGAAGGTGCTAAGGTTGTTGTGAACTATAGTGGCTCACAGGCAAAAGCAGAAGAAGTAGTGGCGATGATTCAAGAAAACGGTGGCGAAGCAATTGCTGTGCAAGCTAGTGTTTCAAAGACCGAAGAAGTTACAGCTTTAATGGATGCTGCAGTGAAAACATACGGTTCCCTTGATATTTTAGTTAATAATGCTGGTATTACAAGAGATAACTTGATCATGCGTATGAAAGAAGACGAATGGGACGATGTATTAAATACCAACCTTAAAGGTGTTTTCCTTTGTACGAAAGCGGTCACACGTCAAATGATGAAGCAACGTGCAGGGCGCATCATTAATATTTCTTCTATCGTTGGTGTAGCGGGTAATGCTGGTCAAGCCAACTATGTTGCGGCGAAAGCAGGTGTTATTGGATTAACAAAAACGACGGCAAAGGAATTAGCTTCTCGTAATATTTTAGTTAATGCTATTGCACCAGGTTTTATCGAAACAGAAATGACAGAACAATTGCCAGAGGATATCAAACAAGGTATGCTAACACAAATTCCTCTTGCGAAACTTGGTCAGCCAGAGGATATCGCAAAAGCAGTAGCTTTCCTAGCATCGGATGACGCTAATTATATGACTGGGCAAACACTTCATATTGATGGCGGTATGGTCATGTAATTTCAATTAGGCATATACGCTGATTTTTTGTATAATCATTTGAGGGGAGGTGAATCATTTGTCTACAGTATTAGAACGCGTAACAAAAGTAATCGTGGACCGTTTAGGTGTGGAAGAAAGCGAAGTAACGCTTGAAGCTTCTTTCCGTGATGATTTAGGTGCTGACTCATTAGACGTAGTTGAGCTTGTAATGGAGCTTGAAGACGAATTCGATATGGAAATTTCTGATGAAGATGCTGAAAAAATCTCAACAGTAGGTACTGCAATCTCATACATCGAAAGTAAATTAAACTAATTTCGTTAAAACTTTATTTAGTGAAAATAGATCACCTCTAATGGTGTAATGGTCATCGTAATCATACAATGGTTTTATGGTAGCTTGAATAAAGTAGAAATTACTTTTTCTGCATTCCTTGTTAGAAGGAGCAGATTCAATGAATGAAGATGTATTTAAAGGGGACGAAATGGATCGGTTTTCGATCTATTCACGTCCCTTTTTTATGTTAAAAATCTAATGACAAGTCGGCTTCAAAATTCTCTCTAATGGGAGATGTATGCTGAATCAAGAGGAATTTCCGGAAAAATTTCCAAAACATTGTGTTTAAGCCGAAATACTTTTGCATAAACGCCCTGAAAAAGGTACACTAAAACGGTAGAAACTATTAGGAAGGCAGATTTGTTCAATGGCTATGAAAAGAAAAGGAACTATGCAGAAATCTGGCGTACTTCCTGAAAAAGTACGCAACCAATTTGAGCTGTTACAGCATGAATTAAATATCACATTTATTAATAAAAATTTATTGTATCAAGCATTCACGCATTCATCTTATGTGAATGAGCATCGCCGTAAATTATTTACGGATAATGAGCGTCTTGAATTTTTAGGAGATGCAGTACTTGAACTGTCTGTTTCTAAATATCTTTTTGAGAAATACCCAAATATGAGCGAGGGTGAGCTAACAAAGTTAAGAGCTTCCATTGTATGTGAGCCATCACTAGTGATTTTTGCTAACGAGCTAGGCTTTGGACGCTTTGTATTGCTTGGAAAAGGTGAGGAATTAACAGGTGGTCGGGAACGTCCAGCGCTACTTGCAGATGTATTTGAGTCATTTGTAGGTGCACTTTATTTAGATCAAGATTTACAAACGGTCGTGTCATTTTTAGAACGAATCGTGTTCCCAAAAGTAGAAGTCGGTGCTTTTTCGCATGTGATGGATTTTAAAAGTCAATTGCAAGAAATGGTACAGCAAACGAATAATGGACTTCTTCATTATGAGATTATCGATGAAAAAGGCCCTGCACATAATCGTACCTTTGTATCAAGCGTATTATTAAATGGACAAGAGCTTGGTATTGGTCGTGGAAAATCAAAAAAAGAAGCCGAGCAGCAAGCTGCACAATGTGCAATGCGAATGATGCGTGAAGAAGCTGCAAAAGAGGAGGCTTAATAGATGTTCCTAAAACGACTAGAAGTGATTGGCTTTAAATCTTTTGCGGAACGCATTGGAATTGATTTTGTACCTGGTGTTACAGCCGTTGTTGGACCAAATGGCAGTGGAAAAAGTAATGTCACAGATGCGATTCGTTGGGTACTTGGGGAGCAATCGGCAAAGTCGTTACGTGGAGCAAAGATGGAAGATGTTATTTTCGCTGGGAGTGACTCTCGTAAGCCACTCAACTTTGCAGAGGTAACACTTATTTTAGATAATACTGACGAGCAACTTGCTTTTTCTTATACAGAAGTCAGTGTAACAAGACGCGTATACCGTTCAGGTGATAGTGAATATTTATTAAATAACCAACAGTGTCGCCTGAAGGATATTACGGACTTGTTTATGGATTCAGGACTTGGAAAAGAGGCATTTTCAATCATCTCTCAAGGCCGTGTCGATGAAATTTTAAATAGCCGACCTGATGATCGTCGTTCTATTTTTGAAGAGGCAGCTGGCGTTTTAAAGTATAAAATAAGAAAGAAAAAAGCTGAGCATAAGCTTGTTGAGACAGATGAAAATTTGTATCGCGTATTAGACATTCTCCATGAATTAGACAACCGATTAGAGCCGCTTGAAATGCAGGCATCTAGTGCAAGAGATTATGTACAAATGTCTTCTGAGCTAAAGGATTTTGATATTGCAATTCTTGTGCATGATTTTAAAAATTGTGCACAATCTTTGCATGCGCTAAAAGAGGAATTTACGAAGCTTTCTGCAACAGAGCTAGAACAAGCTCAAAATATTTCCATGATTGAGAAACGGACCGCCAATATACGGAAGCTATTAAAAGATCTAGATGATTATTTGGATGTTTCGCAGGCTGAGCTTGTCAATGCCACTATGGAGGTAGAGCGTTGGGATGGTCGTAAGGCATTGATGGCTGAAAAACGCCAAAATGCATCGAATCAACTACTACAGCTGAATACGACATTACAAGAGGCTAAGGCGGAAGTAGAATTACTCCTGGTTCAAGAACAGGAGAAAAAAGAAGTATTCTCCGAGAAGCAACAAGCCGTATCCGTGTTAAAGCAGAGCATCAAGCAGTTAGAACAATCATTAAATCGATCTGTGACAGAAATCGAGGAAGAAATAGAAGACTATAAAAATCGATATATCGATTCATTAAATGAAGAGGCAACAGTCAAGAATGAATTGAAAAATATCGATCAGCAATTAGCGCAACAAAAAGCAATGGCGGCAAAAATGTCCAATCAAACAGATGAAATTGGACAAGAGCTTATGCAAATCATTGCTGAAAAAGAAAAGCTAGTGGCTGAACATTCCTTAACAACCAATGATTTGCAGAAAAAACTAGAGCAACATGAAACATTACAAATACAGTTGAAAAATGTCAACATATCCTTTACAGAAAAGCAGGATATGTTGTACAAAGCCTATCAGCATCAACAACAACTAAAGGCTAGAAAAGATACATTAGCTGAACTTGAAGCTGATTTTTCTGGGTTCTTCCAAGGTGTTAAAGAAGTTTTACTTGCGCGAGATAAAGGCGAACTACAAGGAATTGAAGGTGCAGTAGCAGAGTTAATCCAAGTTGAAGGAAAGTATTCACAAGCGATCGAAACAGCGTTAGGCGCAGCCTCTCAACATATTGTCACAACCAATGAACGCCACGCACAGCAGGCCATTCATTGGTTAAAACAAAAACGTGCTGGACGTGCTACTTTTTTACCAAAAACAGTCATGAAATCACGCAAAATTAATCCAGGCACTATTCAGCTAGCAACTGAACACCCTGCCTTTGTTCAAATGGCAGATGCACTCGTCACTTTTAATGAAGACAATCGAACAATTGTTGAAAATCTATTAGGGAATGTCATAGTGGCAGCAAATTTAGAAGGCGCAAGTCAAATTGCCCGATTATGTGGTTTCCGATACCGAGTTGTCACACTTGAAGGAGATATTGTTAATGCAGGGGGTTCCTTAACAGGTGGTGCACTGAAACAGCAATCCTCACTCTTTACAAGAAAAGCTGAGCTAGATGATTTAATCATTAAGCTAGAATCGTTACAAGCTTCTATTTATAGTGCTGAACAGGCTGTTGCAGCCGAAAAAGAGAAGCTTGCGGAATTGCGAGATCAAGTAGAGCAACTAAAGCTTGAAGGAGAGCAATTAAGAAAAGATGAGATGCAACAGTCTAGTCGTATTCGTGAGCTAGAGGTCGTTGAAAAAAGCTTATCGGCAAGAGTAACCTTTGCTTCAACTGAAACAAAGGATGTAAAAACTCGTGAGGAAGCATTATTGATACAAAAACAAGCAGCAGAAGAGCGTTTAAATACTCTTGCTATAGTCCTTGTCGAAATCAATGAAACTGTCGAACAATTAAGTAAGGTAAAGTTACAAGGTGAGACAGAGAAAGATGTATTACGAGAACAGCTTGCTGAAAAACGTTCACAGTTAGCGGTTATGCAGGAACAACTGTCGCAAGTTCAAATTACGACTGCTGAACTAGCACTACAATTAAACAAAGCGCACCAAAAAGTCAAAAATATTTCTCAGGAAATAGTGTGGCTTCAATCTGATGAATCGACAAATCACTTAAGTGATGAAGAGGTTGAGGAACAGGTTATGACATGGAAAGCAAGAAGAGATGCCCTACAAGAGACTATTGCTGAAAAGAAAGAGCAGAAATTAGGACAGCAACAAGAACTTTCTACATTAGAAGAACAACTCAAGGAACTGCAACGTATTCATAAAGGATATCTTGAAGCAATACGTGCCAATGAGTTAAAACGTAATCGTGTAGAATTTGAAATGGATAATTTTATCGAACAACTCGAAGAAAATTATCAGTTAACATTCGAAGAGGCTGAAAAAGAAGCTCTGGCAATAGAAGATGAAGAGTTTGTGCGAAGACGTGTTAAATTGTTAAAAAGATCCATTGAAGAGCTAGGCCCCGTTAATTTAGGTGCGATTGAGGAATATGATAGAGTGCTAGAACGTCATACATTCTTAACTGAACAACGAGAGGACTTGCTTGCTGCACAGGAAACATTACATGAAGCAATCAAAGAAATGGATGAAGAAATGACGTTGCGCTTTAGTGAAACGTTTTATGCTATTAGAGAGCAATTTAAACGTGTTTTCCGTGAATTGTTTGGCGGGGGTCAAGCTGATTTGGTTTTAATTGACCCACAAAACTTATTGGAAACAGGTATTGAAATTGTGGCACAGCCTCCAGGGAAAAAATTGCAAAATTTAAGTTTGCTTTCTGGTGGTGAGCGTGCACTTACGGCGATTGCTTTACTATTCTCCATTCTAAATATTCGACCTGTGCCATTTTGTATTCTTGATGAGGTAGAGGCGGCTTTAGATGAGGCGAATGTTGTGCGTTATAGCCAATATTTGAAAAAGTTTAGTCTCGACACACAATTCATTGTGATTACTCATCGTAAAGGTACAATGGAGGGGGCTGATGTCTTGTATGGTATAACAATGCAAGAATCAGGTGTATCGAAACTTGTATCAGTAAAACTAGAAGATGAACCCGTACTTGCGGAGCAAAGGAGCGAACAAGCATGAGTTTTTTTAAGCGTTTAAAAGATAAATTAATGGGTAATCCAGAAGAGGAAGAGAAACTAGACACAGCTGACAAAGAACAGGAATCTGACCATTCGGAGCCGGAGCTTGAGGAATTAAACAAGCCTGCTGCCATTGAGCCTGCTGATCTAAAAGTACCTGAACAAGGTGAAGAAGCATCAGAAATGACGATTGTGAAAGAAATTGAAGTGCAAGCAGACCCCTCAGCTGAAATAGAAGAAGGACAGCCGGATGTTCAGGAGCTAGCAGTAGTAGAGGCCGAACCACTGGAAGAGAAAAAGCCTTCTGCGTGGTCAATAACACAAAAATTCAAGGCTGGCCTTGAAAAAACACGTAATTCCTTTACTTCAAAAGTGAATGACCTTGTTGCACGTTATCGTAAAGTGGATGAAGATTTCTTTGAAGAATTAGAGGACTTACTATTACAGGCTGATGTTGGATTTGAAACAGTCATGGAACTCATGGATAAACTACGTTATGAAGTGCAACGTAAAAATATTAAAGATACAAATGGCATCCAAGCAGTGATTTCTGAAAAGCTTGTAGAAATTTATGAGCAAGGTGAAGAAGATTTAATTGAGCTAAATATGCAGCCAGATGGTGAACTAACTGTTATTCTATTTGTTGGCGTAAATGGTGTTGGGAAAACAACGACGATAGGTAAGCTAGCGCACCGTTTAAAATCTCAAGGGAAATCAGTTGTATTAGCTGCGGGTGATACGTTCCGTGCTGGTGCTATTGATCAATTACAAGTATGGGGAGATCGTGTCGGCTGTGAGGTTATTAAACAATCAGAGGGCTCTGACCCAGCAGCAGTGATGTACGATGCGATTCGTGCAGCAAAAAATAGAAAAGCAGATGTGTTGATTTGTGATACAGCTGGACGCTTGCAGAACAAAGTGAACCTAATGAATGAGCTTGAAAAAGTTCATCGTGTGATTTCACGTGAAATTCCAAATGCTCCACATGAAGTATTATTAGCATTAGATGCAACAACTGGCCAAAATGCGCTTGTTCAAGCACAAACATTTAAAGAAGCAACGAATGTAACAGGGATTGTTTTAACAAAACTTGATGGTACAGCTAAAGGTGGTATAGTCCTTGCTATTCGAAACAAGTTACACATTCCTGTAAAATTTGTGGGTCTTGGTGAGAAAATGGATGATTTACAGCCATTTGATGCAGAACGATATGTTTATGGACTTTTTGCCGATGGTTTGGATAAGGAACTAGAAAATAATGAAGAGTAACAGTTAACTGTAGCTAAATAATTTTATCTTGCTTGGCATTTATCTCTTTTGGGGAAGCTTGATGCTTAGTTTGCTTCAGTTTTTGAACAAAAATGGATAAAATGACGCTGACACGTATAGGATAAAAACGCTCGACTGTGTATAGGTGAATTGACTTGTTTAAAAGAGTAATACTAGCCAAAGGCAAGAAATGCCTGAAAGCAGCAATTTAAGCTTTTAGACAAGGAGATTACCTTGACACAGACGGGCGCTTTTCGTTATGATACAAATGACTAATAGCGGGAGGAGAAACATTCGATGCTACTTGAAAAAACAACACGCATGAACTTTCTCTTCGACTTTTATCAAGCATTATTAACTGATAAACAAAGAAGTTATATGGAGCTATACTATTTAGATGATAACTCTCTAGGAGAAATTGCTGAATCGTATGGTGTTTCACGCCAAGCTGTTTATGATAATATTCGTCGTACAGAAGCGATGCTTGAGGAATATGAAGAAAAATTATGTTTACTTGAAAAATTTCAACAACGTACCCAAATGCTGTCACAGCTAACAATGGGGATTACAGAAAAGAGTATGACAGCTGAAGAGCAGCTAGCACTTATTGAACAGCTGAAAGAATGGGATTAGGAGGCGAAAGCAATGGCTTTTGAAGGATTAGCGGAACGACTCCAAGGAACGATCCAAAAGATTAAAGGCAAAGGGAAAGTATCAGAGCAAGACGTTAAGGAAATGATGCGAGAAGTCCGATTTGCTTTAATCGAGGCGGATGTTAACTTAAAAGTAGTCAAAGAATTCGTAAAAAAGGTAAGTGAACGTGCTGTCGGTGTTGATGTTATGCAAAGTCTAACGCCAGGTCAGCAAGTTATTAAAATTGTACAAGATGAACTAACAGAATTAATGGGGGGCGAACAAAGTCCCATTAAGTTTAATACGAAGCCACCCACTGTTATTATGATGGTTGGTCTACAAGGTGCGGGTAAAACGACAACTACAGGTAAATTGGCAAATGTTCTACGAAAAAAATATAATCGTAAACCATTACTAGTTGCCGCTGACGTTTATCGTCCAGCAGCTGTCCAACAATTGCAGACATTAGGAAAACAGTTATCACTACCTGTTTTTGCGTTAGGTACCGAGGTATCTCCTGTAGAAATTGCACGTCAGGCAATTGAATTGGCAAAGGAAGAGCATCATGATGTGGTAATTATCGATACAGCTGGTCGACTTCATATTGATGAAGACCTAATGCAAGAGTTAAAGGATATTCGTGCATTAAAAGAGCCAGATGAGGTTTTCCTAGTTGTTGATGCCATGACGGGTCAAGATGCAGTCAATGTAGCAGAAAGCTTTAATGAAGCAATAGGTATTACTGGGGTGGTTTTAACAAAACTTGACGGTGATACGCGTGGTGGTGCTGCATTATCTATCCGATCTGTGACACAAAAGCCAATTAAATTTGTCGGGATGGGCGAAAAAATGGATGCGCTTGAACCATTCCATCCAGAGCGTATGGCATCTCGTATATTAGGTATGGGCGATGTTCTGTCACTTATCGAGAAAGCTCAGGCAAATGTAGATGAAGCTAAGGCAAAAGAATTAGAAGAAAAGTTTAAATCTCAAACATTCACTTTTGATGATTTTGTCGAGCAATTACAGCAAGTCAAGAAAATGGGCCCTCTTGATGAAATTTTAAAAATGCTACCAGGTGCTAACAAAATCAAAGGCTTAGATAATGTAAAAGTTGATGATAAGCAAATGGGGCGTGTAGAGGCCATTATTTACTCGATGACGCCTGCTGAAAAGACCAACCCAGAAATTATGAATGGTAGCCGTAAAAAGCGTATTGCGAAAGGCTCTGGGACATCTATTCAAGAGGTGAATCGTCTCATTAAGCAATTCGATGAAATGAAAAAAATGATGAAGCAAATGACTGGAATGGCAAGTGGTAAAGGGAAGAAAAAAATGAAATTACCAGGCTTTGATTCATTGTTTAAATAATAATTTTTAGGTGTTAAGAAAAAACACTTTACAAACAACCTAAACATTGATAATATACTATCTTGTGTGAAACTTATTCGGAGGTGCTATTAAAATGGCAGTTAAAATTCGCTTAAAACGTATGGGAGCTAAAAAATCTCCTTTCTATCGTATCGTAGTTGCAGACGCTCGTTCACCACGTGACGGTCGTCAAATCGAAACAGTTGGTACTTACAACCCACTAACTCAACCAGCTACTGTAAACATTGATGAAGAGAAAGCTCTTAAATGGTTAGCTGACGGTGCAAAACCATCAGATACAGTACGTAACCTGTTCTCAGAACAAGGTATCATGGAAAAATTCCATAACCAAAAATTCAGTAAATAATCGGGGGCGACGTCTTTGAAGCAGCTGATTGAAGCAATCGTTTTACCGTTAGTCGATTATCCAGAAGAAGTTCGTATAGAGACGGATGAAAATGCAAATCGAATTGTTTATAAACTTTTTGTTCATCCAGAGGATAGAGGGAAAGTCATAGGCAAGCAAGGGCGAGTAGCAAAAGCGATTCGTACAATTGTTTATTCAGCGGCAGGTAGTCACCATCAAAAGAAGACCTACGTCGATATATTGGATTAATAGAAAAGATTTTCACGCTCTTGCAACAAGTACTAGTGAGTCCTGATAGGTGTGTTTACATGTCGCTTAGGAGTTCGAAGTGGCCTTTTAGTATGAAGCGTAAAATCTGGACGAAAAAGGAGGGAGCTTGTAGGTTCCTTCCTTTTTTTATCTTTTTTTAACATCAGCATATCGCTATGACTTCTATTTAAGTGGAAATTAAAGCTTGAATAAGGAGTATAGCTAAAGGATATTGCTTATATTATTCTTAACAAGACAAATGAGTCTTAGCTAAAACAACATTCTTCCAAAGCGCATTTGCAAGAACGGAACCTTTTTTGGATAAGCGAGATGCATTGTGGAGATAAGCATGTTTTTTACGAGGTGAAAGTAGAATGGAATGGTTTAATGTAGGTCGAATTGTCAATACGCACGGTATTCGTGGTGAGGTACGTGTATTATCGACAACAGACTTTGAAGAAGAGCGTTTTGCGGTAGGAAATAAGCTTGCTGCCTTTAAAAAAGACGATAAGAAGCCAACCTGGGTAACGATTGAGTCTATGCGTCGTCATAAAAACATTATTTTATTAACTTTTGAAGGCATGAACAATATCAACTTGGTTGAGCCATTTAAAGAAGGCATGCTGAAAGTGACTAAAGATCAAATGACTGATGATCTTCTTGAAGAAAATGAGTTCTTTTTCCATGAAATAATAGGCTGCACAGTTATTTCTGAAGAGGGCGAAACAATCGGTGTTGTGACAGAGATCCTGCAAACAGGGGCAAACGATGTTTGGGTAGTAAAAGGCTCTAAGAAAGAACACTATATCCCTTATATAGAAGATATCGTGAAAGATATTGATGTTATGGACAAAAAAATAGTCATTCATGTTATGGAAGGCTTATTATGATGAATATTCATGTATTGAGCCTGTTCCCGGATATGTTTTCAGGCGTTTTTGGTGCATCTATTTTAAAGAAGGCACAAGAAAAGGGTGCTGTAAAGTTAGAGGTAACGGATATTCGTACATTTTCAGGGAACAAGCATAATCAGGTTGACGACTATCCATATGGTGGTGGTGCAGGTATGGTATTAAAGCCTGAACCGATGTTTAGTGCAGTAGAGGCTATAACGGCAGATAAACAGCCACGTATCATATTAATGTGTCCTCAGGGTGAACGCTTTACGCAGAAAAAAGCAGAAGAGCTAGCGCAGGAAACAGAGTTGGTGTTCTTATGTGGTCATTATGAAGGCTATGATGAGCGTATACGTCAGCACCTCGTGACAGACGAAATTTCCATTGGCGATTTTGTCTTAACAGGTGGGGAATTAGGGGCTATGACTGTTATTGATAGTGTAGTTAGATTGTTACCTGGTGTCTTAGGGCAAGAGGATTCACATATCCAGGATTCTTTTTCAACGGGTCTACTTGAGCATCCACATTATACACGACCTGCTGAGTTCCGTGGCATGAAGGTACCTGATGTTTTATTATCGGGGAATCATGCTAAAATCGAGCAATGGCGAGAGGAACAGTCACTGAAAAGAACTTTTGAGCGCCGTCCAGACTTACTGGAGCAATATCCATTAACAGACAAGCAAAAATTGTATCTAGAAAAACTAAAAAACAATCATCTAGATGCTTGATTGCCGACCCTATTTATGATAACATCTAATCTGTACTTCTATGTGAAGTACTGAATTACGGTGTTCCGCTGTGGCATAGATTGCGTGCAAGAGCATCTGTCTAAGGAGAGAAAACAATGTCAAACATTATTGCAGAAATTACAAAATCTCAGCTTCGCTCTGATCTACCAACTTTCCGTCCTGGTGATACTGTTAAGGTACACGTGAAAGTAGTAGAGGGTACTCGTGAACGTATCCAAATTTTCGAAGGTGTAGTAATTAAACGTCGTGGTGGCGGAATTAGCGAAACTTTCACAGTTCGTAAAATTTCTTACGGTGTAGGTGTTGAGCGTACATTCCCTGTACACACACCAAAAATCGCTAACTTAGAAGTTGTACGTCGCGGTAAAGTACGTCGTGCTAAACTTTACTACCTACGTAACCTACGTGGTAAAGCTGCTCGTATTAAAGAAATTCGATAATTATGACTTAAAAGTGAGGGGCTTGTGTTCAAGCCTCTTTTCTTTTTGCTTGTCATCTTTATTCACTATCATCTAAAATGGTGTTAGACAAGGGGGCAATTCTCAATGGAAAAACAAGTGAAAGAAAAAAATGAATTATGGGAATGGACAAAAGCACTATTAATTGCATTTGCGATTGCTGCAGTTATTCGATATTTTTTATTTACACCCATTGCAGTTGATGGAGAGTCCATGATGCCAACCCTTGAAGATGGCGATCGAATGATTGTGAATAAAATTGGTTATAAAATAGGGGAGCCAAAACGCTTTGACATTGTTGTATTTCATGCACCTGAACAAAAAAATTACATAAAGCGTGTAATTGGATTGCCAGGAGATACACTAGAGTATAAGGATGATCAATTGTATATAAATGGTGAGCCAATTGATGAACCCTATTTAGATGCCTATAAAGCGCAAATTACTGAGGGGACCTTAACAGAAGATTTCACCTTAAATGACATTGATGTTTCCTTGGATAGCAATACCATTCCTGAGGGGTATATCTTTGTTATGGGGGATAATCGTCGATATAGTAAAGACAGTCGACATATTGGCCTTGTTGACCAGAAAGAAATTATTGGTAATACCAGTCTGATTTTCTGGCCGTTTAGTGACATAAAAATTGTAAAGTAATGCATGAAAGGGAGAGCAAAATTACTCCCTTTTCTTTTAGTTTAGGAGGTATAGCTGTGACGATACAATGGTTTCCAGGGCATATGGCTAAAGCCCGACGTGAAGTAACTGAAAAATTAAAGCTTGTCGATATTATATTTGAATTAATAGATGCACGTTTACCGCTATCCTCACGTAATCCGATGATTGACGAAGTCATTAACCAAAAACCTCGTCTTTTAATCTTAAATAAAGCGGATATGGCAGATGAACAAGAAACACGGAAATGGGTAGAGTATTTTGCAAAGCGTGGTCATAAAGCAGTAGCCATTAACTCACTTGAGGGCAAGGGCTTACAGCAAGTCACGAAAGCGGCACAAGAAATTTTAAAAGAAAAATTTGATCGCATGAAAGCAAGAGGAATGAAACCTAGAGCTATTCGTGCCATGATTGTGGGCATTCCGAACGTGGGCAAATCCACATTGATTAATCGCTTAGCGAAAAAAAATATCGCTAAAACGGGCAATACACCAGGTGTGACAAAAGCACAACAATGGATCAAAGTAGGTAAAGAGCTTGAACTATTGGATACACCAGGTATTTTATGGCCAAAGTTTGAGGATCAAGAAGTAGGCTTTAAATTAGCTTTAACTGGAGCTATTAAGGATACTATTACAAATATGGAAGACCTAGCTGTCTATGGGTTACGATTCTTATCTAATCATTATCCAAAGCGTATGGAGGAGCGTTACGGTCTCGAGTTTATCCATGAGGAGTTAGTGGATACTTTTGACCATATTGGTAAGCTACGTCGTGTATTTGGTCCTGGTGGAGAAATAGATTATGATCAAGTGGCCCAACTAATTGTTCGAGATATCCGTGGATTACAATTAGGTAAACTTACCTTTGATTTTGTGGACGAGCAGTTAGAAAAAGAAACAACTGAACAACTATAAGGATTTGAAACTGTCACACATTCTTTTGTGGCAGTTTTTCTTTTAGGAATACATTTTTTAACCGATAATGATGATAGAGAGGAAAATAGTTTTCGAGTTAAAGAGACTACATAAGAACCGAACATGATATAGTTTGATTGAATAGAAGTAAGAAGGAGTACACAATGAAAACCATTAAGGAAATTACAAGTGCATTGAAGGCTGCTGAGGAATGGCAAGATTGGATGAAAGAAATTGCAGCGGATGAAAGAGCAGGTGTACAAAAGGCATGGCTAACTTGGCAAAAGAGACAGGATAAAAAACGTCAATTACTGCAAGAGCACCAAAAAAAAGTTGCATTCGATTTAAGCTATGGGGGAACTGATGCATTTATTGCGGGTGTAGATGAAGCAGGACGGGGACCACTAGCAGGACCAGTCGTGACGGCAGCTGTAATTTTACCGACAAATTGTGAGGCACTTGTTGGTCTGAATGACTCAAAGCAATTATCGAAAGATAAACGAAACGGCTTTGCAACATTAATTAAAGAGCATGCCATAAGCTATTCAATTCATTTTCAACCTGCCGAACAAATTGATGAACTGAATATATATGAGGCAACAAAACAATCTATGAAGGCAAGTGTTGAATCATTATCGACCAAGCCTGATGTTGTTTTAATCGATGCTATGACATTACCTATTACAATTCCTCAAGATTCGATTATAAAAGGAGATGCTAAGAGCTTAGCGATAGCAGCTGCATCCATTTTAGCTAAAACAGCACGGGATGAGTATATGGAGCAATTAGACGAGGAATTTCCGATGTATGGCTTTGGGCAACATGCAGGGTATGGGACAAAGCAGCATTTAAAAGCGTTAGAAGAGTTTGGACCGACTATTCACCATCGTAAATCATTTGAACCAATAAAATCTATGTTTTCATAAAGTTAAAATACGGTAGACAATTACACGAAGGAGTAATTGATGAAAGGAGTATGTATATGACAGCCACATCATTTAATCCGATTCAACTGCAGCAAAATGCAATAACTTCGACAAATCAACCACTTGCTTTAAAACAAGGACAAATATTTCACGGAACAATTAAGCAATTATATCCAGATCAAATGGCAGAAATACAAGTAGGTAATCAAAAATTTATAGCTAAACTCGAAGTGCCGTTAAAAGCTGGGGATGCCCATTTCTTTCAGGTAACAGGAACAAATCCACAAACGGAATTGAAAATAGTGACTGGACCAATGGCACAGGCAGCTACCCCTAGTCAGCAAATTAATCAGTTATTAGAATCCATGAATTTGCCTAAATCAGCAGAGATGCAGCAATTATTAGGGCATTTTATGAAAGCGCAGCTACCCATTTCGAAAGAACAAATGTTGCAAGCTGAAATGTGGTTAAAGGCATTACCAGAGGGTATATCAAAAGTAGATGCTCTGCAAACCATTCAAAAAATGATAGAGCTTAAAATGCCTATGACAAATGATGTGTTTCAAGCATTGATGAGTGGTCAAAAGACTTCTGGTATGACCACTATCATGGATAACTTTGCTCAGCTTTTAGCGAAGGATACAGCTCTATCTGAGTCATTGAGGCAAAATTTAATGCAACAAATACAAGCGATTGCAAAGCCCTTTGAAGTAGAAACAGGTAGTGTTGTGCTTGCTAGGGTTTTACAAAGTTTAACCAATAGCGCTGCGACAATGAGTGAAAAAATGCAAGCTTTATCAATTTTAAAAGAGTCGGGGATTCTGCCTCAGCAAGCTACATTGCAAAACTGGTCAAATATGAATGAAGCAAAAGCCTTTCAGCCAATGCAGCAAGCTGGTCAAGTGATTCAAACCATACTTGCTACAAGGCCAGAAAATGCTAGTCAACTAGTGGAGCAACTTAAATCCTGGACTGGAAGTCAAAATTTATTAACCAATGAGCAAAAACAGCAAATCAATCAACTGGTGGATCGTTTTAATCAGTTACCAGTAACAAAACAAACGTTAGAGGTTTTTGCTAAACAAATGCAGGATCAGTTATTAAAAGCATTTACTCAAAATACAGCTGATCGTTTATTTACACAGGATGCCCATGCACTTTCGGTGAAAGATCATTTGTTATCCCTATTTAGGCAAGAGGCCAATTCTCCTTCACAGAATGAGGCATTCATGCGCAATCTTGTAAAAAATAGTATTGATTCTTCGCAACCATTCATACAACAAGTTGTAACGCAAGCAGATGCACTAGTGCAAAATTCAATGGATAGTAAAGCAATGGAACATGCTCTTAAAACGGTGTTGAAAAATTTGGGAATTAGCTATGAGGCAACACTAGGGAACAAGTCTGCTGATTTACACATGATTGCACATCAGCTAAAACCACAGCTCCATACATTATTGCAGGAAACTAATATAACCCCTCAAATGAAGGAAGCGGCAGAGATGCTTATGACGCGTATGAATGGAATGCAGCTATCTTCAGGAGAAAATGGTCATCAACATCAGCTCATCATGCAAGTCCCACTTGAATTTTTTGGTAAGAAGATGGATGCAACCTTACAGTGGAATGGTCGCATGAAAGATAATGGCAAAATTGATGCTAACTATGCACGCGTTTTGTTTTATTTACAAATGGCTTCCATGCAAGAAACAGTGATTGATATGCAGGTTCAAAATAGAGTTGTCACAGTAACGGTCTTTAATGAAAATTCGGAAATTCAATCACTTGCCGAGCCGTTAAAGGCTGCCTTAAAAATTGGATTGGCAGAAAAAAATTATCAACTTTCAGGTGTGTTTATTAAACAATTTGACAAAGGGCAAACAGAAAAAATAAGTCCTGTAGTAGAACAGCGAGAGGAGCAGAGTGGGGTGGATATCCGCGTATGAGCGAAGAAAAATTTACCCGAAAAGAGGCAATTGCGCTTACCTATAAGCTTGGTCAATTTGATAGTCCCACTGTTGTAGCAAAGGGAAAAGGGAAAATTGCAGAAAATATTTTAGCCCGCGCAAATGAGCATAATGTGCCGATTTATGAGGATCCTAACCTTGTGCAGTTGCTTAGTCAATTAGATTTAAACGAGTCTATTCCTGAAGAATTATATCAGGCTGTAGCTGAAGTTTTCGCATTTATTTATCGTTTGGATCAACAACATGCACGAAAATATAGAAAAAATGAATTATTCTGATTATTTTTGCAAGCTGTTTTAGTACACAAAATAGAAAAAAGCGTCATAATAAGAGAGAAAATTCGAACTAAAGACAAAGTGTAGACTTTATCAGAATCTTTCGTTAGAATAGTCTATGTTAGTAAAACAATTCTATGCAAATGTTTGATGGGAGGATGTATTATGAATATCCATGAATATCAAGGGAAAGAGATTCTGAGAAAATATGGTGTAGCTGTACCAAACGGAAAAGTTGCTTTTTCCCCTGATGAAGCAGTAAAAGTAGCGAAGGAACTTGGCTCAAACGTAACAGTAGTCAAGGCGCAAATCCATGCAGGTGGACGCGGTAAAGCAGGCGGTGTCAAAATCGCTAAAAACCTTGACGAGGTGCGCACATACGCAAAAGAGTTATTAGGAAAAATTTTAGTGACTCATCAAACAGGTCCAGAAGGAAAAGAAGTAAAACGTTTGTATATTGAAGAGGGTTCTGATATCCAAAAAGAATACTATTTAAGTCTAGTATTAGACCGTGCCACATCTCGTGTTACAGTAATGGGATCTGAAGAAGGCGGTATGGATATTGAAGAAGTAGCGGAAACGAATCCGGAGAAAATCTTCAAAGAAGTAGTAGATCCTGTAGTTGGATTAACAAGCTTCCAAGCACGTCGTATGGCGTTTAATATGAATATTCCAGCAAACCTTGTAGGGAAAGCTGTTAAATTAATGTTAGGCTTATATCAAGCATTTATCGACAAAGATGCATCAATTGTAGAAATTAATCCTCTTGTTGTAACTGGGCAAGGCGAGGTTGTAGCACTAGATGCTAAATTCAATTTTGATGCTAATGCATTATATCGACATAAGGATATTGTCGAATTACGCGATTTCGACGAAGAAGATGCAAAAGAAATCGAAGCATCAAAATATGACCTAAGCTATATTTCATTAGATGGAAATATTGGCTGTATGGTAAACGGTGCTGGTCTTGCGATGGCAACGATGGATACAATTAGTTATTATGGCGGAAGCCCTGCTAACTTCCTAGATGTAGGGGGCGGTGCAACAGCTGAAAAAGTAACAGAGGCTTTCAAAATTATCCTTTCTGATCCAAACGTAAAAGGCATTTTCGTTAACATCTTTGGTGGAATTATGAAGTGTAACATTATCGCTGAGGGTGTAGTAACGGCTGCTAAAGAGATTGGTTTAGCTGTGCCATTAGTTGTACGCTTAGAAGGTACAAATGTTGAACTTGGAAAAGAAATTTTAAATGCGTCTGGTTTAAACATCGTTGCAGCGGATTCAATGGCTGACGGTGCACAAAAAATTGTGGGACTAGTAGGCTAAGGAAGGCAGGGAGAACAATGGCTGTATTTATTAACAAAGATACGAAGGTAATTGTACAAGGGATTACGGGCGAAACAGCTCTTTTCCATACGAAGCAAATGCTTGAGTATGGTACTAAAATCGTAGCAGGTGTAACACCAGGTAAAGGTGGACTTGAAATCGAGGGAGTTCCTGTTTTCAATACAGTAGCAGAAGCTGTAGCTGCAACAGGTGCTACAACTTCAGTTATCTATGTACCTGCACCATTTGCGGCAGATGCAATTTTAGAAGCTGTTGATGCTGAATTAGAATTAACAATCTGTATCACAGAGCATATTCCTGTCCTTGATATGGTTAAGGTTAAACGTTATATGGAAGGCAAAAACACTCGCCTAGTAGGTCCAAACTGTCCAGGTGTTATTACAGCTGATGAATGTAAAATTGGTATCATGCCTGGCTATATTCATACAAAAGGCCATGTAGGAGTTGTTTCTCGTTCCGGTACATTAACATATGAAGCAGTACATCAATTAACACAAGCTGGAATTGGTCAAACAACTGCAGTAGGTATTGGTGGAGACCCTGTCAACGGTACAAACTTCATTGATGTACTTGAAGCCTTTAATAATGATCCAGAAACTTACGCAGTGGTTATGATTGGTGAAATCGGTGGTACAGCTGAGGAAGAAGCAGCTGCATGGATTAAAGCAAATATGACAAAACCTGTTGTAGGCTTTATTGGTGGACAAACTGCACCTCCAGGAAAACGTATGGGTCACGCTGGTGCTATCATTTCTGGCGGTAAAGGAACAGCAGCGGAGAAAATTAAAGCAATGAACGAAGCTGGTATTGAAGTTGCAGAAACACCTTCTGTAATTGGTGAAACATTGATTAAAGTAATTAAAGAAAAAGGGCTATACGAAAAGTGTAAAACCCATTAAAATGGAAGATGTAGCCATTACGGCTACATCTTTTTCATTATTTATACACTGTTTATCATACTTCATTCAACAATTACCTACTTACTTATGAAGAAATCAACAATTTTGTGGCAGATGTTATAAATAATAATGAAATGTTGTGTTGAAAATTATCATGCGGTCATTTAATTTCTTCTATTATAAAAGGAGGTTTATTGAATGATCCTAGCAGTAGATACGCAGAGATTACTAGCCTTACATTATGTATACCCATTACCACTTCAGAAACTTCAGAAATTGTTGTCTCCTGTGAATTTTTTAAGCACTTTTGAAGACATTCATTATGACGACATCGCAAAGGTTTTACAAATATCGGCACATAAAGCATATCAACTTTCTCAGCGCTTTCGACAAATTATGACAACACCACTTGAAGAGGCCTATGAACGGGCTCATATTTTCCCCATCCCGTTTTATCATCCCTATTTCCCAGCGCAATTATTTGAAATATCAAGTCCACCTACTGTATTGTATGTGAAAGGTCAATATTCCCTGTTAACAAACAAAAAACAGATAGCTATTATAGGCTCTAGGAAGGCGACAGCGTATTCGAAAAGAGCGATAGACTTAATTGTCCCACCTCTTGTTCAACGTGATTATACGGTTGTTAGTGGGCTTGCAAGAGGTGCAGATACAATGGCACATAGGGCAACAATGGATATGGGCGGTCATACAATAGCAGTGCTTGGACATGGTTTTAATTATCTCTATCCAGCAGAAAATCGCATTCTTGCTACACAAATGGCAGAGCACCAGTTATTAATGACAGAATATCCTCCTTATATGAAGCCTGAAAAATGGCATTTCCCAATGCGTAACCGAATCATTAGTGGTTTATCGCAAGCATTAGTTGTGACAGAAGCGGCATTAAAAAGTGGCACACTCATTACGACAGAGCTTGCATTGGAGCAAGGAAAAGATGTATTTGTGGTGCCAGGTCCTATAGACGCAACTCAATCGAAGGGGACAAATCAATTGCTTTTAGAAGGAGCAATTCCGATAGTGAATGGTCATCAAATCATTGAAACAATGGACCTCTTTTCTAACAAAAATTGAAAAAAAGTTGCATTATCTTAAAATCTGTTATACATTTTGCAACAGGTAACTTAAAAAATTAGTAATAGACCTCGCTAAGGGGGAGACATAGATGGCGGATTATTTAGTGATTGTAGAATCACCAGCAAAAGCAAAAACAATTGAACGGTATTTAGGAAAGAAATATAAAGTGAAAGCGTCGGTTGGACACGTACGAGATCTTCCACGTAGTCAGATGGGCGTTAGCGCTGAAAATAATTTCGAGCCTAAATATATTACGATACGTGGTAAAGGACCTGTGTTACAGGAATTAAAGTCTGCAGCTAAAAAAGTAAAGAAAGTTTATCTAGCGGCCGATCCAGACCGCGAGGGAGAAGCAATTGCTTGGCACCTTGCGACTGCATTAAATATTGATATTCACTCAGATTGTCGTGTTGTATTTAATGAAATAACTAAAGATGCGATTATAGAGTCTTTTAAAAATCCACGTCCAATTAACATGGATTTAGTAGATGCGCAGCAAACAAGACGTATATTGGACCGACTTGTTGGCTATAACATTAGTCCGATTTTATGGAAAAAGGTGAAAAAAGGTTTATCAGCGGGTCGGGTACAATCTGTAGCGCTACGCATGATCATTGATCGTGAAAATGAAATTAAAAACTTCCAACCAGAAGAATATTGGACAATTGAAGGAACGTTTGAAAAAGGAAAAAAATCATTTGATGCTCTTTACTATGGAAATGGTAAAGACAAAATAAAATTAACAAATGAAGCACAAGTAAAGGCAATCTTAAAAGATGTTAAAGGAACAAACTTTGATGTTGTCAATGTAACGAAAAAGGAACGTAAACGTAATGCAGCACCAGCCTTTACAACATCATCGTTACAGCAAGAAGCAGCACGAAAATTAAATTTCCGAGCTAAGAAGACCATGATGCTAGCACAGCAATTATACGAAGGTATTGATATTGGAAAAAAAGAGGGAACAGTCGGGTTAATCACTTATATGCGTACCGATTCCACACGTATTTCTGATACGGCAAAAGCAGAAGCGGTTACCTATATTGAGGGGAAATATGGCAAAGAATACATTGCAACAGAGATAAAGCAAACCAAGAAAGCTTCAAATGCACAGGATGCTCATGAAGCGATACGTCCAACAAGTACAATGCGGACACCAGATGAATTAAAGGCAGTACTTAGCCGTGATCAGTTACGCTTATATCGCTTAATTTGGGAGCGCTTTATTGCAAGTCAAATGGCACCAGCAGTACTTGATACGGTAGCTGTAGATCTTCAAAATGGTGATGTTTTATTCCGTGCAAACGGCTCACAAGTTAAATTCGCAGGCTTTATGAAACTATATATTGAAGGTACTGATGATCAAACAGAAGAGACAACAAAACTTTTACCTGAGATGGAAATTGGTGATCAAGTAAAATCGCTTGAAATTGAGCCTAAACAACATTTTACACAGCCACCACCACGATATTCTGAGGCGCGACTTGTTAAAACAATGGAAGAACTAGGAATTGGGCGCCCGTCCACATATGCACCGACCCTCGATACAATTCAGCGCCGTGGCTATGTTGTATTAGATGCTAAACGCTTTATGCCAACAGAGCTGGGCGAGATCGTACACCAACTCGTACTAGAATTTTTCCCAGATATCATAAACATCGAATTCACAGCACAGATGGAACAAGATTTAGATGATATTGAAGAAGGTAATCGACAATGGAAAAAAGTTGTGGAAGAATTTTATAAGGACTTTGAAGTCCATGTAAAACATGCGGATGAGGCTATGGAAAAGGTTGTCATTAAAGATGAGCCTGCAGGTGAAGACTGTGAACTTTGCGGATCTCCAATGGTCTTTAAGCTCGGACGATATGGCAAATTTATGGCTTGTTCTAATTTCCCGGATTGTAGAAATACAAAAGCGATTATGAAGCCTATTGGTGTGAAATGTCCTTCCTGTGAAACGGGCGAAATTGTGGAGCGAAAAAGTAAAACAAAGCGTCTATTCTATGGTTGCAATCAGTATCCTGAATGTGAATTTGTTTCATGGGACAAGCCAATTAATAGACCATGTCCAAAATGTAGTGCATTATTAGTAGAGAAAAAGATAAAAAAAGGTGTGCAAATTCAATGTACGAAATGTGACTATGAAGAAGCACCAACTCAATGATAGGAAGATGGTAAGAAACATGACTGAACAAGTAGTAAATGTAATAGGAGCAGGACTTGCAGGTAGCGAGGCAGCTTGGCAAATTGCTAAGCGTGGTATAAAAGTTAAACTTTATGAAATGCGTCCTGTAAAGCAGACTCCAGCCCACCATACTGATAAATTTGCGGAACTTGTTTGTTCTAACTCATTGCGTGCAAACGGGTTAACGAATGCTGTAGGCGTTATAAAAGAAGAAATGCGTATGTTAGATTCTGTTATCTTAAAGGCAGCAGATCAATGTTCAGTACCTGCTGGAGGCGCTCTAGCAGTAGACCGTCACGAATTTGCAGGGTATGTAACTGATGCTGTGAAAAACCATCCACTTGTGGAGGTTATTCATGAAGAAGTCACAGAAATTCCAGAAGGTATTACAGTTATTGCAACAGGACCATTAACTTCAAAAGCTTTGGCTGAAAAAATTCAAGGTTTAACTGGCTTAGACTATTTATACTTTTACGATGCAGCAGCACCCATTATCGAAAAAGATAGTATAGATATGAATAAAGTTTATTTAAAATCTCGTTATGATAAAGGGGAAGCGGCTTATTTAAACTGTCCTATGACAAAGGAAGAATTCGATCGTTTCCGCCAAGCACTAATCGAAGCGGAAGTTGTGCCATTAAAGGAATTTGAAAAAGAAATTTACTTTGAAGGTTGTATGCCAATTGAAGTAATGGCAGCTCGTGGAGAGAAAACGATGTTATTTGGTCCGATGAAGCCAGTTGGTCTTGAGGATCCAAAAACAGGAAAACGTCCTTACGCAGTTGTTCAACTTCGTCAAGACGATGCAGCAGGCACGCTTTACAACATTGTTGGCTTCCAAACGCATTTAAAATGGGGTCCGCAAAAAGAAGTACTACAGCTCATTCCTGGGTTAGAGAATGTAGAAATTGTGCGTTATGGCGTCATGCACAGAAATACCTTCATTAATTCACCGAAAGTTTTAGAAAAAACATATCAACTTCGTGAGCAAAAGAATATTTTCTTTGCAGGTCAGATGACAGGTGTAGAAGGCTATGTTGAATCAGCAGGTAGTGGATTAATTGCAGGAATTAATGCAGCTCGTTTAGCATTAGGACAAGAGCCAATTATTTTCCCATTCGAAACGGCATTAGGAAGCATGGCGCGTTATATAACAGAAGCACAGTCGAAAAACTTCCAGCCTATGAATGTAAACTTCGGCATCTTCCCGGACTTACCACCTGGTCGTCGTTCTAAACCAGAGCGTGCGGAAATGCATGCAACACGCGCAATAAGCACAATTCGAAATTTTGTGAATTCACAAACAATTTAATTGCCAAAAGCCTCTAAAAGTTGATATACTCTTAGAGGCTTTTTCTTTTTGTAGACAAAATGCTTAATTAGACGTATTTTATTATTTTGTATGGAGTTTTTCTCATAATATAACTATTTACACTTGCTATATTATGAAGATAGGTTTAGTGTCAATATGTATGTTTATTAATGATAAGAAAAACGATACAAACTTGTAAGAGATGACAAAGAATTGTATATCCGTTATATTACAAGTGTCAGTCATTTGAGAAAATTATTAATAAATTATTGGTGGTGAATCTTCCGTGTTAGTTTCGTCCCAAGATGCACTCGAACAGTTCATGCTTTACATCCAAGTTGAAAAGAACTTCTCTGTTCATACAGTGCGAGAATATGAATCAGACCTGCTAGATTTTTTAACCTTTTTACAAACGGAGGGAATCCATGATTTAGCAAGTGTTGAATATATACATGCACGTCTTTATGTAACAAAGTTGTACGATGAGAAAAGGGCGAGGGCTTCTATTTCTAGGAAAATTTCCTCGATCCGCTCCTTTTTTCGCTTTCTAAATAGACAGTACGGATTAGATGACGGAGCATTTCGTTCGCTCTATCATCCGAAAAAAGAATCACGCTTACCCAATTTTTTCTACGAAGAAGAATTAAAACAGTTATTTGATGCGAATACTGGTGATGATTTGAAATCATTAAGAAATATAGCTATATTAGAGCTGTTATATGCAACAGGTATTCGTGTGAGTGAACTGACTTCAATTCATGTAGAGGATGTGGATTTTCATTATTCGATCATTCGAGTAATGGGCAAAGGTCGAAAAGAACGAATCATTCCATTTGGTCAATTTGCGAGTTTAGCAATGCAGGACTACATAGAGCAAGCTCGTCCACGATTGATGAAAAAAACGAATCATCAGCAGTTGTTTGTCAATATGCGTGGTGGGGAACTTACTCCTAGAGGGGTACGTCATATTTTAAACGAAATGATTGACAAGGCCTCACTCCATACGAAAATTTACCCACACATGCTTCGCCATACTTTTGCCACCCATTTATTGAATAATGGCGCAGATTTGCGGACTGTGCAGGAGTTATTAGGTCACTCACATTTATCTTCTACACAAGTTTACACACATGTAACAAAAGAGCATCTTCGTCAAACATATATGAATGCTCATCCAAGGGCATAATAGAGCTAAGGAGGAAGGCAGATGGGACAAATTCATGCAACAACGATATTTGCGGTTCATCATAACGGAGGCTGTGCCATGGCTGGTGATGGTCAAGTAACATTGGGAAATGCAGTTGTGATGAAGGGTACAGCAAGGAAGGTCAGACGTCTGTTTAATGGGCAGGTCCTCGCTGGTTTTGCAGGTTCAGTTGCTGATGCCTTTACACTTTTTGAAATGTTTGAAGGCAAATTAAATGAGTATAACGGTAATTTGCAGCGTGCAGCCGTTGAGGTCGCAAAGCAATGGCGTGGTGATAAAATGCTGCGCCAGCTAGAAGCAATGCTACTAGTAATGGATAAAACGACTTTATTACTCGTTTCAGGTACAGGAGAAGTGATTGAACCTGATGATGGCATTTTGGCCATTGGTTCTGGTGGCAATTATGCATTGTCTGCAGGTAGAGCATTAAAAAAATATGCAGGTGAAACAATGACTGCTCGTGAAATTGCTGAAGCGGCATTAGAAACAGCTGCTGAAATCTGTGTATTTACGAATCATAATATTATCGTGGAGGCGCTGAACTAATGACACAAAAAAATTTAACGCCAAGACAAATTACTGAGCATTTAGATCGTTACATTGTTGGGCAGAATGAAGCTAAGCGAGCTGTAGCTATTGCGTTACGAAACCGCTATCGTCGTTCGTTGTTAAATGAAGATATGAAGGCTGAAGTTATTCCGAAAAATATTTTGATGATTGGGCCAACTGGTGTCGGTAAAACAGAAATAGCCAGACGGATTGCAAAGCTTACTAATGCTCCTTTTGTAAAAGTTGAAGCGACAAAGTTTACCGAAGTAGGTTATGTGGGTAGAGATGTTGAATCAATGGTACGTGACTTGGTAGAAGCTTCTCATCGTCTTGTTAAAGAAGAAATGATGGAGTCTGTCAAAGAACAAGCAGAAGAATTAGCAAATGAAGCAATCGTGAAACTTTTGGTGCCTTCTTTACGTAAAAAACAGGCGATGCAAAATCCGTTTGAAATGCTATTCGGTGGGAAAGAACAACCAACAAATGATGATTCATCAGCAGATGATGGAGAAGTTCGCTCGAAGCGTGCTCAAATTGCGATTGATTTACGCAATGGTAAGTTAGAAAATGAGTGGGTTACTGTAGAGGTAACAGAACAAAATCCATCCATTTTTGATGCGTTACAAGGAACTGGGATGGATATGTCTGCGAATAGTGGTATGCAGGATATGCTATCTAGTTTAATGCCTAAAAAACAGAAAAAGCGCCGTGTGCAAGTAAAAGACGCACGTCGTATTTTAACAATAGAAGAAGCAAATAAGCTGATAGATGCAGATGAAGTAGCACAGGAAGCCATTAATAGGGCTGAGCAATCGGGTATCATTTTTATTGACGAAATCGATAAAATTGCTAGTAAAGAAGGAAATACTTCGGCGAATGTCTCCCGTGAAGGGGTTCAACGTGACATTTTACCAATTGTAGAAGGTTCTACTGTTACTACCAAGTATGGTGCAGTGAAAACGGATTATATGTTGTTTGTTGCTGCTGGGGCATTTCATATGTCAAAACCATCAGATCTAATTCCCGAGTTGCAAGGCCGTTTCCCAATTCGGGTAGAGCTAGAAAAATTAACAAAACAGGATTTTGTGCGTATTTTACAAGAACCAGATCAATCATTAATTTTGCAATATAAAGCACTTTTAGAGACAGAAGGCGTAGAAATTCATTTCACGACAGATGCTATTGAACGAATAGCTGAGATAGCAACCGAAGTGAATCAGGAAACAGATAATATCGGAGCCCGTCGTTTACACACGATATTAGAACGTTTACTGGAAGAACTATCGTTTGAGGCATCTGAAATTGCACCAGCAAGTATCCCGATCAATGCGGCGTATGTGGATCAAAAACTTGCGGGTATAGTAAAAAACAAAGATTTGTCACAGTTTATACTGTAAGATAAAGCTGATTAGTATCATTCAATAATAAAAACCTTTAGAATATTTAGTAAATACTCTTCGGATTATTTATAGGAGGAACATATAATGAATTTATTAGAAAAAACACGTAAAATTAACTCGATGCTTCAAGCTTCTGCTGGTAAGCCGGTAAACTTTAAGGAAATGGCCGATACATTAGGCGATATTATCGATAGTAATGTCTATATTTTAAGTCGTAAAGGTAAATTATTGGGTATTTCAATTCACCAACAAATTGAAAATGAGCGTATGAAAAAAATGTTCGAAGAGAGACAATTCCCAGAAGAATACACACATAGCTTATTTACGATCTCTGAAACATCCTCAAATTTAGACATTAATAATGAACATACTGCTTTCCCAGTAGAAAATAAAGATTTATTCCAAAACGCTTTAACAACAATTGTACCAATCGTTGGTGGTGGTGAACGTTTAGGCACATTAATCCTTGCTCGTTTATCTTCACAATTTGAAGATGATGATCTAATTTTAGCTGAATATGGTGCAACAGTAGTTGGTATGGAAATTTTACGTGAAAAGTCTGAAGAAATTGAAGAAGAAGCTCGTAGCAAAGCTGTCGTGCAAATGGCTATTAATTCACTTTCATACAGTGAGTTAGAAGCAATTGAACACATTTTCGAAGAACTTGATGGTAATGAAGGTTTACTAGTTGCTTCTAAGATTGCTGACCGAGTGGGTATTACACGTTCAGTGATCGTAAACGCATTACGTAAACTTGAATCAGCAGGTGTCATTGAATCTCGCTCTTTAGGTATGAAAGGTACTTATATTAAAGTACTAAACGATAAATTCTTAAATGCTTTAGCAGAAATTAAAATGAAATAAATGCTTCTTATAAGAAGCTAACGAAAGCGTCTATGGCAAACATAGACGCTTTTATTGTTGTTGAAAAAGAGAATGATGTACATGACCTTTTGGAAAGGAGAAGGGCTGATTTTCGTTCTGCCAGCATACAGGGGAGTGATTAATTCACTAGGAATGCAGCTAGCTATCAGGATACAAAAATGCCTTTTCATAATAGCAGTAGAAAATATAAAACGTATTATGTCTATTTTCAATGTGAAAAGGTGAATAGTCACAACAAAGCGTGATAAAGCAACCTTCGCTAAAAAGAGAGTACACCTTTAAGGATTAGAGTGGAAAGCCTATAGATTTCTGCGTGAGATAGTGAGAAAGATGAGACCTTAAACAGAGTGGTAGTTTTATAAGATGAAAGGTTAGCAACACGAGTATAAGAAGTTTAGAACAGAGTGAGAGAAGCAAACGCTAACGCGTTTCACCTTTCTTAAAAAGTTTATTAATTGTATTGTTTTTCAAAATTATGAAAGTGTCTATGGTAAATATAGACGCTTTTTTGCGTATTTTCGAAATTTTATAGCTCTTCTTTTTTAGAGATTTAATACAAAAACATGGATTTCGTTGCTTTTAGCCTAAGAATGTTCGATAATTTGTCACTACCATTAGCATATAAAAATTCCATATATGTTACTTTGGAAGAATGGTGAATAAACGTATAGTATCTCTATATAAAATACTCTACTATTGATCGAACTAGTAAAAAGGGACCTTTCTTAATTAAGATTAAAAAAGGCGATTAACCTCATAAAAAGGCATATTTCACAATAAAATCGTAAACACTGTCGAAATGGTGTAAAATAACTAGATGATTAATAATCTTTACTGAAGCTTAGAGGCACAAAGGATGGGGAAGTTTTGTCATGGTTGAGAGGGAGAAAAAATAGGGCGTATAGACTATTAAAAAGTGACAAAAGACAATAGACACTAGGTATCATCTTAATTACAATTGTATTATTGGATAAATTAACAAGTACATAGATTGAAATAAAATGAGGTGAACAGTTTTGAATATATTTGGAGGAACTATTAGTAGCCTGGAAAAAGGACTTTCCTATGCCACTTTAAATCATAAAACAATCGCAAATAATATCGCCAATGTCGATACACCTAATTATAAGGCGAAAAATGTTAGTTTTAAGGATATGCTGAAAGAGCAGAAGAGCATAGCTATTTCTGCATATCGTACTGATAATAGACATTATGATTTCACGTTTCGACAATCTACACCAGGTGTCAATATTGTGGAGAACTTGCGATATAGAAACAATGGGAATGCTGTAGATATGGATGCCGAGCAAGCAAAATTAGCAGAGAATCAAATTTATTATAATGCGCTAATCGATCGTGTTAATGGGAAATTAAACACATTGAATACCGTTATTAAAGGAGGTAAGTAATAGATGTCTATATTTCATGGGATGAATACCACTGCCTCCGCTTTAACAGCGCAACGTTTACGTATGGATGTTATTTCTTCTAATATGGCTAACATGGATACAACTCGCGCTCGTCAAGTGAATGGGGAATGGGAACCATATCGACGTAAGTCAGTGACGCTAGCAGCACAAGAAGGACAATTCTCAAATTTTTTGAATATAGCACTAGGTAAAAATGCAAAAAGTGGTGTTGGTAATGGTGTAAAAGTTACTCGAATTTCAGAAGATCAAGAAACACCTTTCAAACTTGTATATGACCCAACTCATCCAGATGCAAATGCAGATGGTTATGTAAATATGCCCAATGTCGATCCGTTGAAAGAAATGGTTGATTTAATGTCGGCTACTCGTTCTTATGAGGCTAATATAACTGTATTTAATGCAAATAAATCCATGCTTACGAAGGCTCTAGAGATTGGTAAATAAATTTAAGTAGAAAGGAAGATACATACATGGCCATTTCGTCCATTTCGCTAATGACACCCACTCAGGTTGTAAATAACACGAATAAACTTAATGCAACACCTTATGAAGCGCAACAAAGCTTCGCGAACTCGCTAAAAGAAGCAATTGCAAAAGTAAATGATCAACAAATAACTTCTGATAAGTTTACTCAGAAGCTAATTAAAGGTGAAGATGTGGAGTTGCATGAAGTGATGATTGCTTCGCAAAAGGCAAGCATTACCCTAAACGCAACAATTGAAGTTCGCAATAAGGTGATTGAAGCTTACCAAGAAATAATGCGCATGAGTGTTTAATTTTATTGTAAAGATAAGAAACCTCTTTTCAATATAGATTAACAACCACAATTTAAAGTGGCTCATTATGTTCGCAAATTATTGATGGCTAGGTTATTCACTATAACCGGAGGATTCATAATGAATGAACGATTGACAAAAATAAAAAACGACACCAGTCAATTTTGGACAAGTCGAAGTAAAAAGCAAAAAATAGTTATGATTGGCTCCGTGGTAGTTGTAATCGCACTAGCAGCAATTGTGACATTTTTTGCTTCCAAAACTACATATGTTCCACTTTATAAAGATTTATCAACACGGGAAATTGGACAAGTAAAGGAAGCGCTAGATTCCCAAGGTGTGACCTATCAAATTGCTCCAGGTGGAACATCTATTTTAGTGCCAGAAGAGCAAGTAGACTCCTTATTAGTGCAGTTAGCTTCAGAGGGATATCCACAAACAGGATCAATTGATTACTCATTTGCTAATAGTTCAGGATTTGGTATGACTGATAATGAATTTAACCTATTAAAAAAAGCAGCAACTGAAACTGAAATTGCTAAACTTTTCAAAAACTTGGAAGGTGTAAAAGATGCAAAAGTGATGATTACTGTTCCTGAGGAAGGGGTATTCGTCACAGATGTTCAAGGAGAGGCAACAGCATCTATCGTTTTAAATACAGACCCTGGCTATAAATTTACGGAACAGCAAATTACTACTATGTACAATTTAGTGTCAAAAAGTATTCCAAATTTAAAGACTGAAAATATCGTGATCTCTAACCAATTCTCAGAGTACTTTGATCTGAATGCAGCAACAGCTGATGGTACTTCCACAACAACAGCTGAAGGCCAATTGCAAATGAAGAAATTGGTAGAAAGAGATTTACAACGCCAAGTGCAAAATATGCTTGGAACGTTGATGGGACAAGATAAAGTAATGGTTTCTGTCACAACGGATATTGATTTCAAGAAAGAAAACCGTGAAGAAAATCTTGTGACACCTGTTGATGAAGAAAATATGGAAGGTATTGCTATTAGTGCTCAGCGTATTACAGAGCAATATTCTGGTACAGGAGCTGCAGCAGCAGCAGGAACACCTGAGGCTGAAACAACTACCGATAACTTCACAACATATAATGAAGGTACAGCAGGAAATGGTGATTATGAGCGTACGGAAGAGACGATTAATAATGATGTGAACCGTATACGTAAGGATATTCAAGAAGCTCCTTATAAAATTCAGGATATTGGGATTCAAGTAATTGTTGAACCACCGACAGCAACTGACGCAGCGTCATTACCAGACGGTGTTCGTGAAGATATTGAGAAAATTTTAAGTACAATTGTACGTACAACAATTTCCAAAGACGTAGCAGCAGAACTTACTCAAGAGCAAATCGATGAAAAAGTGGCGGTATCTGTACAACCATTATACGGTAAAGCAACAGAGGTAGCTGATGAAAAACCAATCATTCCATGGTGGGTTTGGGTTATCGGGGGTATCTTGTTAGCTGTTATCTTATTACTAGCATTCTTCATTATCCGTTCACGTAAGCGTGCGAAAGAAGAAGAAGAACTAAGTATCCTAGAGGAACAAGAAGAATTAATGGTTGATGATATTAATGAAGAAATTGAAACGGAAGCTACAATGCGTCGTAAGCAGCTAGAAAAAATGGCCAAAGAAAAGCCAGACGATTTTGCAAAGTTACTGCGTAGTTGGATTGCTGAAGACTAACTAGGAGGTTCGGCTGTGTCCAAGAAAGATAAAGAATTAACCGGAAAACAAAAGGCCGCTCTCTTGTTAATTTCATTAGGGCCTGAGGTTTCAGCTTCTGTCTATAAACACTTAACAGAGGAAGAAATTGAACGTTTAACATTAGAAATTTCAAGTGTTAAAAAAGTAGAATCAAATGTAAAAGAAGAGATCATTGAAGAATTTCACAATATTGCACTCGCGCAGGACTATATCACACAAGGTGGTATTGGCTATGCAAAAACAGTATTAGAAAAAGCACTTGGTGTAGAACAAGCACAAACGATCATTAATAGACTAACATCTTCTTTACAAGTGCGTCCGTTTGATTTTGCTAGAAGAGCTGATCCAGCGCAAATATTTAACTTTATCCAAAATGAGCATCCTCAAACAATTGCCCTGATACTCTCTTATTTAGAGGCAGGGCAAGCAGGGGTTATTTTATCTTCTTTACCACAGGAAGTACAAGCTGACATTGCTAAACGTATAGCGGTCATGGAATCGACTTCTCCAGAAGTGATCAGCGAAATTGAATCTGTGTTAGAGCGTAAATTATCATCAACTGTTACGCAGGATTATACAGAAACGGGCGGTATTGATGCAGTCGTTGAAGTTTTAAATGGAGTAGATCGACAAACAGAAAAAACAATACTCGATGCACTGGAAATACAAGACCCAGAACTTGCAGAGGAAATCAAAAAACGTATGTTTGTGTTCGAGGATATTGTTACACTCGACAATCGTTCCATTCAGCGTGTTATTCGTGATTGTGAAAACGAAGACTTACTGCTTTCAATGAAGGTATCAAGTGAAGAGGTAAAAGATATTATATTCCGCAACATGTCACAACGTATGGCTGAAACATTTAAAGAAGAAATGGAAATCATGGGACCTGTACGCTTACGTGACGTAGAGGAGGCACAATCTCGAATTGTTGCTGTTATTCGTCGTCTAGAGGATGCTGGAGAGATTATTATAGCTCGTGGTGGAGGAGATGACGTCATTGTCTAGAATCATCCGTTCTATTTACACACAGTCTGATAGCGATAATGTAAAAGAAATACAGATCCGTGATATGTTTGAACCGATGGAAGAATACCAAGACGAAGCCCTTCCTCAGCATCAATTAACGTTAGATGAAATCATGGCAGAGCGAGATCGTTTACTTGCTGAAGCAAGAACTGCTTTGCAAGCGGAACGAGAGATGTTTGAACAGGAAAAACATCTGCACTTTCAAGAGATTGAACATTTAAAGCTAAGTTGGGAGGAAGAGAGGCCCAATCGTGTTCAAGAAGCTTATGATGAGGGATTTGGACAAGGCTATGAAGATGGATTAAATAAAGCCACTGAAGCAATGGCTCAGTCACTTCAAACAGCGAATGAAACAATGATGCTAGCGAAAGAAAATGCTCAAAAATATATTGAGGATCAAGAAGCGGTAATTTTAGAGCTAGGTTTAACGGCTGCAGAACGAATTATTGGCACTTCTTTAGAACAGGATAACGAATTATTTGTATCGATTGTGCGCAGAGGGCTGAAAGAAGCGAGAGAAATGAAAGAAATTAAAATTTATGTTTCGCCAGCTTATTATGCTTTAATTACGGCAAATCGAGATGAATTAGCAGAAATGTTCCCAATAGACGTACCATTTATGATTTTTGTTAATGAAGATTTGGACAATGAGACAGATTGCTATATTGAAACAAATCATGGGCGAATTATGGTTAGCATCGATGAGCAATTAAATGCACTCAGATTAAAGTTACATGAAATATTAGAGAGTAAGGAATGATCTTGATGAAAGCGGCTCAATTAATTGAACAAATTCCGCATATCCCAACTTTTAAAAAGTTCGGTAGGGTTACTAGAGTTGTTGGCTTAATGATTGAGTCGCAAGGTCCAGATAGTTCTATAGGTGATGTCTGTAAAATTCATGTGGAAACTGTAAATCATGGTCACCAAATTATTTTAGCAGAGGTCGTTGGTTTTAAAGATGAAATAGTCGTCTTGATGCCTTTTACCTCCTTACGTGAAATATCTATTGGCTGCCTTGTCGAAGGGACGGGTGCTCCACTGGAAGTAAAAGTGGGTCCTGAGTTGATCGGCAAAGTATTGGATTCTATGGGGAATCCAATTGATGGCACACTATTACCTAAAGGTCTCATGACAGTCCCTACAGAGCAAGATCCACCAAACCCACTAACTCGTCCACCGATTAATGAAAGGCTTGAAGTGGGAGTCAAGGCTATTGACGGTATGCTAACGGTTGGAAATGGACAACGTGTTGGTATTTTCGCCGGTTCAGGTGTAGGTAAAAGTACATTACTTGGTATGATCGCAAGAAATACACAAGCTGATTTGAATGTCATTGCGCTAATAGGAGAGCGTGGTCGTGAGGTTCGAGAATTCATCGAACGTGATTTAGGTGCTGAAGGCTTAAGTCGGTCTATTGTTGTTGCAGCCACTTCCGATCAACCAGCATTAATGCGGATTAAAGGGGCATTTACAGCTACAGCAATCGCTGAATATTTTAGAAATCGAGGCTTAAATGTCATGTTGATGATGGACTCCGTTACACGTGTGGCTATGGCACAACGTGAAATTGGACTTGCCACAGGAGAACCACCAGCACAAAAAGGCTATACACCTTCTGTTTTTGCGATTTTACCTAAATTACTAGAACGTACAGGCACTAATGAAAAGGGCTCTATAACAGCATTCTATACGGTTTTAGTAGATGGGGACGATATGAATGAACCGATTGCGGATACTGTCCGTGGGATATTAGATGGTCATATTGTATTGGATCGAAATCTTGCCAACAAAGGGCAATATCCAGCAATAAACGTCTTGAAAAGTGTGAGTCGTCTGATGAATCACGTTGCAGAGCCAACTCATAAAAAAGCTGCTGAACGATTAAGAGAGCTCTATTATACATATGACAAATCAGAGGATTTGATTAATATTGGTGCTTATAAAAGAGGAACCTCTAAAGAAATTGATGAAGCAATTTATTATGAACCGCTCATTACTGCTTATCTTAAACAGGGTTACTTAGATAAAGTGACCCTAGAAGAAAGTGTCAATGAGTTAATAACATTATCGAACGGTGGTGCGAAATAGATGGTCAGTTATGTGTATCGTTTTGAAAAAGTGTTAACTATTCGCGAACAGGAAAAAAACGAAACCGAAATGGCTTATAAGGAATCTGTCCGTTCTTTTGAAGAAATAGCAACGAAATTATATGATTTGCTAAAAAAGAAAGAAGATTTAATTGCATTTCAGCAGGATCGTTTAATGGTCGGCTCATCCATAGATGAAATTCATCATTATAGTCGTTTTATTGATAGTCTCGAGAAGACAATTGCAGATGTGCAACAAAAAGTGATACAAGCCCGTGCAAAGATGAATTGGCATGAGGAAAAACTATTAGAAAAAAATTTGGAAGTACGTAAATTTGAAAAAATGAGAGAAAAGGATTTTAAGCATTTCCAACAAGAGCAAGATCGTATAGAAAGCCTTTTTTTAGATGAAATTTCATTACAAACGTATAACAAGAAAGAAATCAGGTGATTTCATGGCAAAGAAAGACAATCGAATAGCAACAGAATTAGCAGAAGAGCAACCGAAGAAAAAATCTGGGGGCTTTCTAAGGTTTTTTACTTGGATTGTACTGCCGATTATGTTTGTAGTAGCGGTTTTGCTTGTTGTGGCAACCTTAATGAATACAAATGTCTTTGATTTAGGAAAAAAGGCAATTGGTAGTTTACCTTTTATCCCGTCAGAGGAACAACAAGCAAAGGATGCTGTCGTTAATAATGACTCTAAAATAGTAGGTTTACAGGCAGAGATACAAGAAAAAGAAGCAGAAATTACACAGCTTCAGAAAAAACTAGATACAACTATAACTGAAAAAGAGAAGCTGCTGACTGAAAAGGAACAACTTCAATTTGAAATTGAAAAATTAAATCGTGAACAAGATGATGTAAAGCGTGATTTTAACGATATTTTATCAACATTTGATAAGATGTCACCAAAAGCCGCAGCACCTGTGTTAATCAATATGAGTGATACAGAAGCACTGCGAATTTTAACGAATTTAAAGCCTGATAAATTAGCAGCCATCTTAGAGAAAATGGATGCAAAAGATGCAGCAAAATATACGGAACTTATGGCTAAACAATAGGATAATTGAAAGGAGGTGAAAAAATAGTGGATGTAGCGATGATGCAAATGATTAATAAAACAGTACCTACAAAAACTGCAGCAACAAAGTCAACAACAGTTGGAAACGCTGATGGAAAAATAGACAGCACACCGAAGAAAGATAATTTATCAAATTTTGGTTCTGTTTTTGGGCAAGTATTAACTTCTTCAACTCAAACAACCCAGTCATCACAAACGACTTCAACAAATGAACTCGAGGATTTACAAGCGGTATTAAATGCTGACTCAATGGAGGAAGTACTAGATTTACTGGGGATTTCTCACGATGATGGCTTATTAATGCTTCAACTTGGAGAAGACGGTAAGGCAGTGGCAATGGATGAAATGCTTCATTTAGAAAATATTTTAAATGCTTTAGGGATTGATGAAGAGCAGCTTCAAAAAATCGTCCAACAGTTACTAGGAGAAGAAAAGGAAGCAAGTGATGTTTGGGAGCTCTTAACATTAGTAGATGCCCAAGCACCAGTACTACAGGCGAATATAAGCACTGCGTTACAAGGTGAAGGTCAAGTGACACCAAAAGAGGCATCACAACTTCTTCAAGTGTTGAAATTAGCGCAATTAGTAGGGCAGAAGACCGACTTAACAGCACCTCAAGAAGACCTGTTAACGACGGTGAAAAGCCTATTAACGACTTTACAAACGCAAGTAGGAACGTTGCAGGTAACAACAACTAAAACAACTGTTACATTGCCATTACAAGGCTTCCAGCAAGTTGTTCAGCAAGTCCAAGTGACGAAACAAAGTGAAACAAATACAAATGACATGGTGACGCCACAAACTGTACAAACGAAACCAGACACATTCCATGTAACGTTACCGACGGCTAAGCCTGCTCAATCCGAAGCTTTACTAAAAGAAATGCAAGCCATTATCAATCGAGCACAGATTTCGAATGCTCAAGGTATTACACGTTTAACCATAAAATTGTATCCAGAAAATCTAGGGACGGTTCGTATTGAACTTGTACAAAATGATGGAGTTCTTACAGCCCGTATACTTGCTTCTACAGCCCATGGACGTGAATTGCTTGATAACCAAGCACATCAGCTAAAACAGGCTTTTGCTCAGCAAAATATACAAGTAGATCGCCTTGATATTGCACAATCATTACAAGATGCTGATCGTCAACAACGTGATCAAAGCTTCTTCAATAATTTCTTTAAACAACAGCAGGACGAAGAACAGGATCAAAAAAGTGATGATGAAGGTGAAGGAATGTCCTTTAGTGACTATTTAATAAGTGAGGAGGTGTAACAATGGCAGATACAACTACGAAAGTGACAAATCCGGCTATAACTGATGATCTGTATTACTCTAATTATCAAAAGCCAGTGAAGCAAACAGGCAATAGTGAGCTTGGCAAAGATGCCTTTCTGCAATTGTTAATTACACAATTACAGCATCAGGACCCAACGAATCCAATGGATGATCGAGAATTTATTTCTCAAATGGCGCAGTTCTCTTCTTTAGAGCAAATGCAAAATATGACAAAGGCAATGGAATCTTTACTAGCATCTCAGCAACAAACACAGATGATGAGTTATACAACCTTTATTGGCAAAGAAGTCAAATGGCATGAAATAACGGAAGAAAAAGATGCAAAAGGAAACCCAGTGATAAATGAAGGAACAGGCGTCATAGAATCCCTTAAATTTGTAGATGGAAATGTTGTGTTCAAATTAGCTGATGGGAAAGAGATTGCTCCTGGTAATATATCTGGTATTTTAGGTGGAGCTAGCGACTCTAGCTCAAATGGCAATAATAGTGTACCTGAATCTCCATTAGTGAAAGCTAGCCAATTGATTGGTAAAAATGTAACGTATAAAGACGGTGACCAAGAACTTAAAGGGCGAATCGTCTCTGTTTCCAATAAAGATGGGGTCATTAATTATGTGCTAGATAATGATAAAAGACTAACAGATAAAGATTTTACAGTGATTAGCGAATAAAGGTGGAGAATAGTGATGGATAAGTTTTCAATTCATCGTGTACCCATGCATCCATCTATTCGTACAGTACAACCTAAGCCAATCAATACACAACAATCGTTTAAAGCGCATTTACAGGAAGCTTCTAAACATGAGCTAAAGGTGAGCAAGCATGCGAATGAACGTATTATTGAGCGTAAAATTAATATCTCTGAACAAGAATGGCAGGTTGTATCGGATAAGGTATTTGAAGCACACTCAAAAGGTGTCAAACAACCATTAGTCTTGATGGATCAAGCAGCTTTAATTGTCAGTGCTAAAAACGCTACTGTCATTACAGCAATGGATCGCACGGAAGCAAAACAACAATTATTTACAAATATTGACGGTACGATTGTACTTTAAAGGCTGGACCTTCTTACGTAAGGAAGCCTTGGTGAGCTGACTGATAGAGGCTCACCCTATATAAAACGAAGGGAGAACGAAAACTTATGTTACGTTCTATGTATTCAGGTATTTCAGGTCTTAAAAACTTCCAAACAAAGCTAGATGTGATTGGTAATAATATCGCCAACGTGAACACTTATGGCTTTAAAAAAGGGCGAGTAATTTTCAAAGATTTAATGTCGCAAACACAGGCAGGTGCCTCTGGTCCGAGTTTGACAGCAGGTGGTACGAATCCTCAACAGGTAGGATTAGGTTCAAGCTTAGCAACAATTGATACTATTCATGGATCTGGATCACGCCAAACTACTGGTCGTGTTTTGGATATTGCTGTTGAGGGTGAAGGATTCTTTATGGTTGCGAAGTACAATCCAGATGGAGACGGGGAATCAGTTGCGGGAGAAAACTTTGACAGTGTCGCTTACACACGCGCTGGAAACTTCTATATGGATGAGCAAGGTTTCTTAGTAGATGCATCGGGGAACTATGTAGTTGGTATCCAAGGTTGGGAAGGAACAGCTGAAGACGATGTGGATTTACCCCTTGTTGAAGATGCTGGCACGGCATTAGAATACGATTCGGAAGATTGGGACGAATTGCAAACTGAAGTAACTGGGACCCGAATCCGAATCCCGACAGATGCACAATCAATGTCTATAAGTTCTGATGGTAAAGTTACATTCGTAGATAGTGAAGGGCTTAAATTTGCAGGTCAAATTGTAATGGCTAAATTCCCTAATGCAGAAGGTTTAACAAAAGAAGGGAATAACTACTTCCAAGAAAGTGCAAACTCTGGAGCAGTTCAAATAGGTGTAGGTAATACATTTGGTATCGGTAAAGCTGTTTCAGGTGCTCTTGAAATGTCCAACGTAGACCTGTCTGAAGAGTTTACTGAGATGATTGTAGCGCAACGTGGTTTCCAAGCAAATACGCGTATCATCACAACATCTGATGAAATATTACAGGAACTAGTAAACTTAAAACGATAATAATATAGTCCTTTCATAACGGACATTTTTACAAACATATTTTTCATATGAGGGAGGGTCGGGCCGGCTCTCATGCTAGACCCGGCCCTAATTCATGATTGAACTAACACGTCTAAATGGCAAAGCATTTACCTTAAATGCTTTATACATAGAAACAGTCGAATCATTTCCAGATACGACTATTACATTAACAACTGGAACAAAATTAATTGTTTTAGAGAGTGAAGAAGAGGTGCGACAAAAGGTAACTGCCTTTTATAACAATATACAAATACTATCCAACCCGCATCTACGAGGTGAAGAAGATGAAGAATAATAAAATGCTAACAATGATTATTATTTTACTAGTAGCAGTCATTCTGATTGGGGTTATTTTGTTTGTATTGCTCACGCAATTTAATAAACCAACAGGTGCTGTTGAGCCGTCCATTGATGAGATTGTAGAGGCTACAGTGGAGGTACCAGAGATCACGACAAATCTAGCAGATAATAGAGTTGTACGCCTGTCATTAAAAATCCAAACGACAAGCAAGGAAGCTGGTGCAGAGTTAACAAAGCGCGTTTTCCAAGTGCAAAACATTGCCATTCAAGAGCTTTCTGAAATGGAGAAAAAGGACTTAGAAGGTAAGCAAGGGAAACAAATTTTCCAAAAATCATTAAAAACACGATTAAATGAGTTAATGCAAGAAGGAGAAGTCCAGGAAGTATATTTTACCTCCTTCATTACTCAATAAAACAGAAACTGCTTGAATTGGAGGTGGGCAAATGGCAGGAGATGTGTTATCTCAATCCGAGATAGATGCGCTGCTTTCCGCTATATCGACAGGGGAAATGTCAGCGGATGACATAAAAAAAGAGGACGAGGGACGAAAGGTTAAAGTCTATGATTTTAAACGAGCACTTCGCTTCTCAAAAGATCAAATCCGAAGTTTGACCCGAATACATGAAAATTTCGCACGACTATTGACAACCTTTTTCTCAGCACAGCTTAGAAGCTATGTACAAATTACAGTTGCATCAGTAGACCAAATACCATTTGAAGAGTTTGTCCGTTCCATTCCAAATATGACACTCATTAATGTATTTGAAGTGCCACCATTAGATGGTAATATATTGATGGAAATCAATCCGAATATTGCCTATTCAATGTTAGATCGCCTAATGGGCGGTAGTGGGGCGAGTCATAGTAATGTAGATAACCTAACGGAAATTGAAACAAAAATTATGACAAACCTTTTTGAACGCTCATTCGACAATTTACGCGAAGCATGGGAAAATGTTGCGGAAATTGATCCAATATTAGTGGAACTTGAAGTAAATCCACAATTTTTACAAATGATTTCACCTAATGAAACGGTTGTTGTAATTTCGTTAAATACGATTATTGGTGAGACAAGCGGTATGATTAATATTTGTATTCCACATGTTGTGTTGGAGCCAATTGTTCCAAATCTTTCAGTTCGTTATTGGATGCAAACCAATACGAAGGAGATGTCACCAGAGCAAACAAAAATGCTTGAAACACGTGTGAAACAAGCCCAATTGCCACTCTCAGTTGAATTAGGTTTGACAGACATCACCATTGAAGATTTCCTAACAATGCAAGTTGGAGATGTTATACAGTTAGATCAAAAAATCGAAGCACCATTACTATTAAAAGTAGGAACATTGCCGAAATTTACAGTTCAACCAGGTAAAAAAGGTAAAAAATTAGCAATCCAGATTATCGACCCTTTGAAAGGAGGAGACGAAGATGAGTGATGAAATGCTCTCCCAAGAAGAAATTGAAGCGCTATTAAGGGGCGAGACGTTGGGAGATAAAAACAACGACACTGATGCTTCAACAAATGAAGAAATAAATGAGATACGAGTGGAGGATTACCTTGATTCGTTTGCACAAGATGCATTAGGAGAGGTAGGCAATATATCCTTTGGTAGCTCTGCCACTGCTCTTTCAGCGTTATTGGGTCAAAAAGTAGATATTACTACACCAAGTATTTCGATGATTAATCGCAATAAATTAGAAGAGGAATTTCCTCATCCATATGTAGCTGTACAAGTTGAATATACAATTGGTTTGACAGGTATGAATTTACTTGTTATTAAACAATCCGATGCAGCAATTATCGCAGATTTAATGTTAGGTGGCGATGGGTTAAATCCGAAGCCAGACTTAGGTGAAATTCAGCTAAGTGCTGTTCAAGAAGCTATGAATCAAATGATGGGCTCAGCTGCTACATCGATGTCGACGGTCTTCAACAAAAAAGTAGATATTTCTCCACCGACAATTGATTTAATGAACATCTCGCAAGATGAAGGTCGAGAAAATATTCCAGAAGACGATTTGCTGGTGAAAGTTTCATTTAGATTAAGAATTGGTAATTTAATTGATTCAAATTTAATGCAATTATTACCGCTTAAATTTAGTCAAAATATTGTAAAATCATTATTAGGTGAAACAGGAGTATTTGAGGAACCTGTGGCAGCAACGATTGCACCTGAAGCACCACCAGTTGCACCACCACCTGTACAACAGCATGTGCCTGTAGCCCCACCATCTGAACAACCAGTTTATCAGCAGCAATCAGCACCGATGCAGCAACCGATTTATCAGGAGCAACAACAATTTGCACAACCAGCAAGACCGGCACAGCCTGTCAATGTGCAACAAGCGCAGTTTGCTAGCTTCGATACAAATGTAATCTCTCAATCTGAAGCTAGAAATTTAAATATGCTACTTGATATTCCATTGCAAGTTACTGTAGAGTTAGGACGTACGAAACGTTCTGTTAAAGAGATTTTAGAACTCTCAAGTGGTTCAATTATTGAACTGGATAAATTAGCGGGGGAACCGGTTGATATTTTAGTCAATAGTCGTTTAATTGCTAAAGGGGAAGTCGTTGTTATTGACGAAAACTTTGGTGTCCGTATTACAGATGTTTTAAGTCAAGCAGAGCGTTTAAATAATTTAAGATAGTTTCAATTGGAGGAGTTAACCATGTCTAAAAGAATTTTGATTGTAGACGACGCTGCATTTATGCGCATGATGATCAAGGATATTTTATCAAAAAATGGATTTGAAGTTGTTGGAGAGGCAGCAGATGGTTTACAAGCTGTCGAAAAGTACAATGAACTAAAACCAGATTTAGTAACAATGGATATCACAATGCCAGAGATGGACGGTATTGCAGCTCTTAAAGCAATTAAGGGAACAGATCCAAGTGCAACTGTAATCATGTGTTCAGCAATGGGGCAACAAGCAATGGTAATCGATGCGATTCAAGCTGGTGCGAAAGACTTTATCGTAAAACCTTTCCAAGCAGATCGTGTAATTGAAGCGATTCAAAAAGCGCTAGGATGATTGCATGAAAATGTTAAAATCATTTCGTTTCACGATGATTTTCGCATTTCTTGTATCCTTCCTGTTTTTGTACCCGACACCAACTTCTGTCTATGCAGATGCTGACACAAATAGTGTCACGGATTGCATTAAAGACCCAGAAGCTTGTAATGGAGATACGACTGATCCAGCTGCTAAGCAAGAACCAACTGTAACAGCAGCTGGAGATATATCTGCATGGGAATACATAAAAATGGTTTTGGCGCTTATTTTTGTTGTAGCTTTATTTTATGGATTGATGAAGTTTTTAAATAAACGAAATTTAAACTTCCAACGTAATCAAATGGTACAAAATTTAGGCGGTTTATCGTTAGGTGCGCAAAAGTCAGTTCAGCTTTTACAGGTAGGTAAAACATTGTATTTAGTTGGGGTCGGAGAAGATGTTCAGCTTTTACGAGAAATTACAGATCCTGAAGAAGTTGAAGCTCTTTTAGCACTTTATAACGAAAGGCAAGAATTTGCAGCAACATCACCGTATATTGCAGAAGTACTTTCTAAGTTTAAGAGAAAAGATAGCATAAATATGCAAAATGAGCAGCAAAAGCAAGATTCATTTGGCAATCTATTTGAAAAAAAGCTATCCGAAATAAAACAGGAGCGTAGTGATGAGATAGAGAGATGGAAGCAGAAGGAGAAGGATGGTAAATGAATGATTTAATCAATATTTTTTCCAACAGCGATCCAACGAACGTCTCGACATCTGTAAAGCTCTTACTTTTACTAACAGTTTTATCACTTGCACCAAGTATTTTAATTTTAATGACATCCTTTGCTCGTATAGTCATTGTCTTATCCTTTGTGCGTACAGCATTGGCAACACAGCAAATGCCACCAAATCAAGTAATCGTTGGGCTGGCACTATTTTTAACGTTTTTTATCATGGCACCAACCTTTCAAGAGGTTAATAAAGAGGCATTACAGCCATTGTTTGCTGAAGAAATTGGTATAGAAGAAGCCTATGATCGTGCTAGTGTGCCATTTAAAGAGTTTATGAGTAAGCATACTAGGCAAAAAGATCTAGATTTATTTTTAACATATAATCAAGCAGAAAAACCAGCATCAGTGGAGGAAATCCCACTGACTATGCTTGTACCTGCCTTTGCTTTAAGTGAAATTAAAACTGCATTTCAAATTGGATTTATGATTTTTATTCCATTCCTAGTGATCGATATGATTGTCGCAAGTACATTAATGTCGATGGGGATGATGATGTTACCGCCAGTAATGATTTCATTGCCATTTAAAATATTATTATTTGTACTGGTTGATGGCTGGTATCTCGTTATGAAATCGTTACTACAAAGTTTTTAGGGGATGATACATTATGACAGGTGAGTTGGTTATTTCCATTGCAGAGCGTGCTATTATGATTATCCTTCTAACAAGCGGTCCGCTACTATTAGTTGCTTTAATCTCTGGTTTAGCGGTAAGTATCTTTCAAGCCACAACTTCGATACAAGAGCAAACGTTAGCATTTGTACCAAAAATTATTGCTGTCTTAGTGGCCATCGTATTCTTCGGTCCTTGGATGCTATCTCAAGTTACAAGCTATGCGAGAGACATATTCGAGAATTTAACGCGTTATATAGGGTGAGTACATGAATGAATTAATTCCGCATTTAACGGTTTTCTTATTAGTACTTGTGCGCATCTCAGCCTTTTTTGTTACTGTTCCTTTTTTTTCATATAGAACCATTCCACCGCAAGTCAAAATTACTCTCGCACTGGTTTTAGCTTGGATGATGTACTATACAATTGATGTTGAGCCATTTGCATTCAATGATGATTACATATTATTAGTGATGAAAGAAGCACTAGTTGGACTATTACTCGGTCTAATGGGCTATATCATCATGTCCGCAATTCAAATTGCAGGAAGCTTTATCGATTTTCAAATGGGTTTTGCTATTGCCAATATAATTGACCCGCAAACAGGTGCTCAAAGTCCATTAATTGGTCAGTTTTTTAATATGCTAGCACTGCTTTTATTGTTAGCGATTGATGGCCATCATATGATTCTTAATGGAATCTACTACAGCTATCAATTTTTCCCGATGGATCAATTTCCAAATTTTATGAGCGAAAACTTTCCTCAAGTTGTTATCAAAACTTTCACAGCAGTTTTTGCCATAGCATTCCAGATGGCTGCTCCTGTTGTAGCGACCTTATTTTTGGTCGATTTAGCTTTAGGGATCACTGCAAAAACAGTACCACAATTAAATATATTTGTTGTCGGTTTTCCTATTAAAATTGGTGTTAGTTTTTTAGTGTTATTTACAATGATGGCCGTTATGATTCAAGTTATTCAAAAGCTTATTACGATAATGATTTATGGGATGCGTGATTTAATGGCCATTTTAGGTGGTGGATAATATGAGACTACTACTGAATTTAGAGCTACAATTTTTTGCGGGTGAAAAAACAGAAAAGGCAACACCGAAAAAACGACAGGATGCTCGAAAAAAGGGGCAAGTTGTCAAGAGTCAAGATATTTCTAGTGCCATTGTAATGTTAATGGTATTTATCTTTTTGTTTTTCTTTGCAGGCTCTTTGCGTGATGAGCTATTAGCCTTTTTCAGGCAAACCTTTATTCATAACATACGCATTGAATCACTAACGATTGATAGTGTGATGCGCTTATTTACAGAAACTTTGATTCAAATGGCTTTTATCATTGTGCCAATTATGGCGATTGCATTTGTCGGAGCACTTGCAGGTAACTTTTTGCAATTTGGCTTTCTCTTTACGTTAGAGCCAATGAAGTTTGATTTAAAAAAGATGGACCCTATTAAAGGGTTAAAAAAGATATTTTCCGTGAAAGCCATTGTGGAGTTAATAAAGTCTGTTTTAAAGATTGGTTTTATCGGAAGTGTCACAACAATTATTATTTGGTCCAACTTACCGGAAGTTTTGGCATTATCATTTAAAAGTCCATGGATGACACTCATTACGGTAGGGAAGCTTGTTGGTATTATGGGTATAGCGGCTTCTTTAGTATTACTTTGTGTATCCGTTTTAGACTGGATGTATCAAAAACATGAGTATGAAAAAAATCTTAAAATGTCTAAGCAAGATATTAAAGATGAATATAAAAATAGTGAAGGTGACCCTCTAATCAAATCAAAAATCAAACAACGCCAACGTGAGATGGCGATGAGACGTATGATGTCAGAGGTTCCTAGTGCGGATGTAGTTATTACCAACCCTACTCACTATGCAATTGCCCTCAAATATAATGAGGACAGTATGGATGCCCCTCGTGTTATTGCGAAGGGGACAGACTTTATTGCTCAAAAAATCAAATTGATTGCCAAAGAACATGATGTAATAATGGTTGAAAATCGACCTTTAGCACGTGCTATGTATGATCAAGTAGAAATAGGCGATCAGGTACCAGAGGAATTTTTCAAAGCAGTAGCAGAAATACTCGCTTATGTTTACCGTATTAAGCGAAAAATTTAAGGCTTTTTGTAGGAGGGACACAAATGAAAGTTCGCGATATTGGGGTTTTAGGTGCGGTTATTTTAATCGTTGCGATGCTCATCATCCCTCTTCCTCCGTGGATGTTAAGTTTTTTAATTGTCATTAATATTACATTAGGATTAATTGTATTGCTTACAGCAATGAGTATGAAAGAAGCATTGGATTTTTCCATTTTTCCTTCGGTGATTTTACTATTAACTTTGTTCCGATTAGGACTAAGTGTTTCCACAACTCGTGCAATTTTAGCTAATGGAGATGCAGGTTCGGTCGTTGAAACCTTTGGTGATTTCGTAGTTGGAGGAAATATCCTTGTTGGTTTAGTCGTCTTCTTAATTTTAGTGTTAATTCAGTTTATTGTCATTACAAAAGGTGCAGAACGAGTAGCAGAAGTAGCAGCGCGTTTCACACTTGATGCGATGCCAGGTAAACAAATGAGTATTGATGCTGATTTAAATGCGGGGATTATTTCCGAAAAGGAAGCACGCGAACGACGTGAAAAAGTTGCGGGGGAAGCGGACTTTTACGGTGCAATGGATGGTGCTACAAAATTTGTAAAAGGGGATGCCATTGCTTCGATGGTAATGGTTATTATCAACCTATTATTTGGTATCATCATTGGCGTCGTACAAATGGGGCTTCCCTTTGCAGAAGCGGCAACTCATTTTTCGAAACTAACTGTCGGGGATGGTATTGTATCCCAAATTCCCGCCTTGCTTATTTCAACTGCTACAGGGATTGTCGTAACAAGAGCCTCTTCTAAAGGTAGTCTTGGTCAAGACATTACAGGGCAATTATTTGCTCAAGCAAAGCTGCTTTATGTAGCAGGAGGTACGATTGTATTACTAGGGCTATTTACGCCAATTCCAAACTGGGTAACACTTCCAATAGGTCTCTCGTTAATTGCGGGTGCTTATATGATGGAGCGTAAGAAGCCAGAGGATGAAGAAGAATTACAGGAGATTGAGGAAGAAGTGGCTACTGACGGCATGAAGAGCCCTGAAAATGTTGTGAATTTATTAAATGTGGACCCAATTGAATTTGAATTTGGTTATGGATTAATTCCCTTAGTAGATGCCGCTCAAGGTGGAGATTTGTTAGACCGTGTTATCATGATTCGTCGACAGCTTGCTTTGGAGTTAGGTATCGTTATCCCAGTAGTTCGTATTCGTGATAATATTCAGCTTCAACCAAATGAATATCGAATTAAAATAAAGGGGAACGAAATGGCACGAGGTGAACTTTTACTAGATCATTATTTAGCGATGAGCCCAGGCGACGATGATTCTATTGAAGGTATTGATACTGTGGAGCCATCATTTGGATTACCAGCTAAATGGATTACAGAGCAAGTAAAAGAGGATGCAGAAATGTATGGTTACACGGTTGTAGACCCACCAAGTGTGGTGTCAACACATTTAACAGAAATTATTCGAGCAAATGCTCATGAGTTATTGGGCCGTCAAGAGACAAAGCAGTTAATCGATCACTTACGGGAATCCCATCCAATTTTAGTAGAAGAATTAACACCTGCACCTTTATCTACTGGGGAAATCCAAAAGGTACTGGGTAAGCTTCTTCGAGAAAATGTATCTGTGCGTAACTTACCAATTATTTTTGAGACACTTGCAGACTATGCTAAATTAACGAGTGATACAGATATCTTAGCTGAGTATGTGCGTCAAGCATTGGCACGCCAAATTACAGCGCAGTATGTTGGGGATAGTTCGGTATTAAAGGTGATTACGGTTTCAGGTAAAGTAGAGAAAATGATTGCGGATAGTATCCAACAAACGGATCACGGAAATTACTTAGCGATGGACCCACAAGATTCTCAAACAGTATTAGAAACTATTGCAGCGGAAGTAGAGCGTGTTTCCTTTATGGAGCAATCAGCTATTATATTATGCTCTCCAGCAGTTCGGATGTATTTACGACAATTAACGGAGCGTTATTTCCCACAAATCCCGGTTCTATCCTATAATGAATTGGATGCTTCGGTTGAAATTCAAAGTGTTGGGGTGGTGAATGTTCAATGAAAATGAAAAAATATTATGCATCATCCATACCAGAGGCGATGAAGCAGGTGCGAGCAGAATTAGGTGAGGACGCAGTCATTTTAAATTCAAAAGTCGTCATTACAAAGAAATTTTTTGGCATGATAAAAAAGAAGAGTTTTGAAGTGGTTGCAGGTGTTGATGCAATGGAGCCACGTCAAGTGGCTTCAGTACCAACACCTGCTGTTCTGCCTGTAGCAAAAAAGGAAAATGCAAGGTTACAAGAGATTACAAATGCTATTCAAGCAAAAATACATCAGGAACCACCCCAGGATGTAGCAGTACATGAGGACGCTAGCATTTCAGAAGAATTGAGAAAAGAAATTGCTGATTTAAAATCATTAATGCAATCAATGCATAAAAAGACTACCCAAGCTCAATATCCCGATGAACTCTTACCCTTCATTGAATACTTAAGACAGCAAGAGCTAAGTGAAGAGCTCATCACAACGATAGGTGATGAGCTTTTTATGCATTTCAAAGAAGCATCTGAAATAAATTTTTCGCAATGTAAATTGATAACAAAAAATTTACTACGTAAGAAGCTAGAAGTACTTCCAGTCGGAGGATTGTCCTACGAAAGAAAATATATAAATATTTTAGGGCCAACAGGTGTTGGGAAGACTACAACTATTGCCAAAATGGCTGCTAGAGCTGTGTTAGAAAAAAAGAAAAAGATTGGCTTTATTACGACAGATACTTATCGGATTGCGGCAATAGAGCAGCTTAAAACATATGCTGGTCTTTTACAAGCTCCTGTTGAGATTGCTTACAATGCAACAGATTTTGAACAAGCGATCCAGAGATTATCACATTTAGATTTGGTATTTATTGATACAGCTGGTCGAAATTACAAAGAAGTCAAATACGTTGATGATCTCCAACGTCTCATAAAATTCGATGATCAAGCAGAATCTTATTTAGTCCTTGCAATGACAACGAAAGAAAGAGATATGGAGAATATTGTAGATCAATTTAAGCAATTACCAATTGAAAAATTCATTTTTACAAAAATTGATGAAACAAATTCTATTGGCACAATGATCAATTTAATGATTAAATATAATAAAGGACTTGCTTACTATACGAATGGTCAAGAAGTACCAGAAGATATTGAAGAAGCTGATTTAGAAGCAGTACTTAATTTGTTTTTTCAAGGTGAAGAAAAATGAGAGACCAAGCTGAAGCATTACGCTTAAAAATGATGAAACAGCAAGGCGAACTAGGTAGAGCGATTGCAGTTGTAAGTGGCAAAGGTGGAGTAGGTAAAAGTAACTTCACAATGAACTTTGCCATGACTTTAGCCCAAAAGGGAAAAAAAGTTGTCATTGTAGACATGGATATTGGGATGGGAAATATCCATGTCTTAATTGGGAAAAATGCTTCTTATAGTTTAAAAGATTACTTGGAAGGAAATAAGTTACTAGATGAGGTAATATTTGAAGGGCCTTACGATTTAAGGTATATTTCAGGTGGGTCAGGTATGACGAGTGTGCTTGATTGGTCTCATAGTATGTTCGAACGGCTTATTCAAGCATTTGAAGAACTTCAAAAAAACTATGATTATATTTTATTTGATATGGGGGCTGGTGCGACAAATTGGTCGCTAGATTTACTCACATCCATCGATGAAATTATCGTGATTTCAACAGCGGAACCTACTTCTATTACAGATGCGTACTCTATGATGAAATATATTCATGTTCGAGATCCAGATAAGCAGTTTTATATTCTCTGTAACCGTGCTTTCAGTAAAGAAGAAGGAATAGAAACGAATGAACGTTTACAGTTAACAATGAAACGTTTTTTAGATAAAGAAACGATCATTCTTGGCTCATTACCTGAAGACCCAGTTGTGCGTAAGGCAGTGCGCGAGCAAGTGCCATTCTCTCTTGCTTATCCAGACGCATTAATATCAAAGACATTGCAACTTATTGTCGTTCGTTTTATGGAGCAACGTGCGGGGGAAATACACGCACATGATCAAACAACGAAAAAATTTTTAACGAAACTTAGAAGTATTTTCTCGAAAGGGCGTGATTAATTGGACTTTTTGCATAAAAGCAAGCTTTTAGTTGTGGATGATTCTGCTTTTATGAGAAAGCTAATTAGTGACTTTTTTGTTGGCAACTCGAAGGTGGAAGTAGTTGGAACAGCTCGAAATGGTAAAGATGCGATCAAAAAGATACAATCGTTGAAGCCAAACGTTGTGACAATGGATATTGAGATGCCTGAAATGAATGGGCTCGACGCTTTAAAAGAAATTATGATACAATGTCCAGTTCCTGTAGTAATGCTCTCAAGTACCACGCAACGTGGGACAGAAAATGCAATTGCAGCGATTGAGGGCGGGGCAGTCGATTTTGTTGCCAAGCCGAGCGGGACCATTTCCCTTGATTTACATAAAATTCAAAATGAACTTGTGCACAAAGTGGAACAAGCTGCAACGGTGCCAATTTCCAAATTGAAAAAACCTTCTGGTAGTAAACGACAACAAGAACAAGTGACAAGGGTGAGTACCGTAATAAAGGAACCACAACAACATGGACGAACAAATACGTCTACTAATGTTGTTTCTACTAAGGTAGCCGTAACTAAACCAATGGTAGAATGGAGTAAGGTAGGCAAGAAGATTGTGTTAATTGGTACTTCAACAGGAGGACCTCGCGCACTTCAAGAGGTTGTTACTAAAATTCCTAAGTCTATCCAAGCTCCTATATTAATTGTTCAGCATATGCCTGCTGGATTTACTAAATCGCTTGCGACTCGACTTGATCAGCTAAGTGAAATTTCTGTTAAAGAAGCTGAACAGGGTGATATTTTGCAAAATGGAGTGGCTTATATTGCACCAGGTGGATATCATTTAAAGCTTAGAAAAGTAGGGACGACTTTTGGCATTGTTCTTGATAATCAAGAAGCACCAAGATCTGGCCATCGACCTTCTGTAGATGTTATGTTCGAAGATGTTAGTCAATATAAAGATTTTGATAAAGTAGCAGTGATTATGACAGGTATGGGCCATGATGGCTCTAATGGTTTAAAAGCATTAAAAAATACTGGCAATGTCATTGCTATTGCAGAATCAGCAGAAACTTGCATTGTATATGGTATGCCGAAAGCAGCAGTAGAAACGCAACTTGTTGATGAAGTTGCAGATGTAGATGATATTGCACAAACAATAATGAAATATTTGCCTTAAAAGGGGTGTCCTCTTATGGAAGTCAATCAATATTTAGAGATGTTTATTGAAGAAAGTAAAGAGCATTTACAAGCGTGTAGTGAACATTTATTAGAATTAGAAAAAAATCCAGATGATTTGGCAATTGTTGGGGAAATATTCCGCTCTGCACACACTTTAAAAGGTATGTCTGCCACAATGGGCTTTGAAGATTTAGCAGATTTAACACATAAAATGGAGAATGTTTTAGATGCCATCCGTAATGAAAAGATTCATGTTACACCCGAAATTTTAGATGTTGTATTTGAATCTGTTGATCATTTAGAGGAAATGGTGATGGATATTGCTAACGGTGGGGATGGTAAGCGTGATGTTTCCTCAACTGTTGCACAGCTAAAACGAATAGAACTAGGCGAGGAAGCAATCCCAGAGGTGGTAGCAACGATTGCTGCACCGGTTGTTGAAAGTGTATTAGAATATGATTCGTTTGAACAAACAGTCATTACACAATCGGCTGAACAAGGCTTTAATGCTTTTGAAATTTCAGTAACATTACGCGAGGATTGCCTTCTTAAGGCAGCACGTGTATTTATGGTGTTTGAGATTTTAGAAAAAGATGGAGATGTCATTAAATCAAGTCCATCTGTTGAAAAGCTAGAAGACGAGCAGTTTGACCAACAGTTTTATGTGGCTTTTGTCACAAAAACATCAGCTGAGGATATGCAGAAAAAGCTAATGAAAGTTTCTGAAGTTGATGAAGTAATTGTGACAGTAATTGACCAAAGGAAATTTAGTGAAAAAGAATTTGAAGCTCATCAAGAGGTAGCAGCAACTGTAACAGCAGTGGCTGAAGTAGCTGCTATTCCAACTGATACGCCTACTGCTAAAGCTGAGCCTGTTGCAAAACCAGTCAAAGAAGCTACACCTGCAAAGACTGATAAAAATCATGCACCTGTAGGTAATAAAACAATTCGTGTAAATATAGAACGGCTAGATATTTTAATGAACTTGTTTGAAGAGCTTGTCATTGATCGTGGTCGACTGCAATCTATCTCTACTGAAGTCAATCATGGCGAGCTAAATGAAACAGTAGAGCGTATGAGTCGTGTGATGGGCGATTTGCAAACTATTATTTTAACAATGCGAATGGTACCAGTAGAAACAGTTTTCAATCGTTTCCCGAAAATGATTCGTCAGCTATCACGTGATTTAAATAAGAAAATCAACCTTGAAATTATTGGTGCTGAAACAGAACTAGATCGTACAGTAATCGATGAAATTGGAGATCCGCTTGTTCACTTGATCCGAAATTCTGTGGATCATGGCATTGAGAATCCAACTGCTCGTCGTGCAAAAGGTAAGCCTGAAGAAGGAACGGTCGTATTGCGTGCCTATCATAGCGGAAACTACGTCTTTATTGAAATTGAAGACGATGGAGCGGGCATAAATCGAGAAAAAGTATTAGCGAAAGCTATTTCAAAAGGTATTGTTACACAAGAACAATCTTATTCAATGTCTGATAAACAAATAAATGAGCTTATCCTAGCCTCAGGCTTCTCAACTGCAGATGTCATTTCGGATGTATCTGGTCGTGGAGTAGGTTTAGATGTTGTAAAAACAACGATCGAATCACTAGGTGGCAATATTTCAATTGAATCAACACAAGATGTTGGATCCATCTTCTCGATTCAATTACCACTGACATTATCGATTATTTCAGTTATGCTTGTGGAGATTGAAAAGGAAATTTATGCAATTCCACTATCTTCTATTATTGAAACATCTATTATCCGTTCATCAGAGATTATGAATGCGCATAATCAAAAAGTAATCGACTTCCGTGGCAAAGTTGTACCATTGGTATTCTTAGAGGAAATCTTTGAGGTACCTCGTCAAGAGCATCAAGATGAAGAATTCCACTCAGTAGTGATCGTCCGTAAGGGTGAAAAACTTGCTGGTTTAGTGGTGGATTCATTCATTGGCCAACAAGAAATTGTCTTGAAGTCTTTAGGAAATTACTTAACAAATATCTTTGCCATTTCAGGAGCAACAATCTTAGGCAATGGTAAAGTAGCCTTAATTGTAGATTGCAACGCACTAATTAAATAAGGTGAATGAATAAGAGAGGTGTAAAGTATGACAAATGCAGTGGAGCAAGAAAGTATTAAAGTAATAGTTTTTCAGTTAGCAGATAAAGAATATGCAATTCCTGTGTCCCATGTTCAAGGTATCGAGAAATTAATGCATATCACACGTGTACCGAAAACAGCGAAATACGTAAAAGGTGTAATCAATCTACGAGGTGTTGTCACACCGATTGTGGATTTACGTGAACGTTTTGAATTACCTATTTCTGAACATGAGGAAACAACACGCATTATCATTATTTCATTAGAAGATATGGAAGTAGGCTTTGTAGTGGATTCCGCTAACGACGTTATCGATATTCCTGCAAGTGCTATTGAACCGCAACCTGAAGTCGTTGGCTCACTTGAAGAAGAATTTATTTCAGGCGTTGCTAAAGTAGAGAAGCGATTATTAATCTTATTACATTTAGAAAAAGTATTAAATCCACTAAAGTAGGGATCGATAATGACATTTAATCAAAAAATTACATCACTACATTTAGATGTATTAAAGGAAATTGGAAACATTGGTGCTGCGCATGCCGCGACAGCACTTTCCAATTTACTTGGGAAAAAAATTGATATGCGCGTTCCAAAGGTAGAAATGGTGTCCTTTAACGATATGATGGAGTTGGCTGGTGGATCAGAAAACGTTGTTGTTGGCATTTTCCTTCGTATTGAAGGTGATGCTGAAGGAAGTATGTTCTTTATTTTACCTATCGAACAAGCAAACCGCTTTATACGTCGACTCATTTTCGACGATTCTTTTGACTTTGAAAAACGACCTGTTTCAGAGTTAGGTTTATCAGCTATGCAAGAAATGGGAAATATTTTATCGGGCTCTTATTTATCTGCCTTATCGGATTTTACTAATTTAAAAATTTATCCGACTGTGCCAGGTCTAAGTGTTGATATGTTTGGAGCTATAATAAGCATTGGTTTAATAGAATTATCTCATGTCAGTGATAATGTTATTGTTATAAATACATCCATTTTTGAAGAAGGTGTGGAAGACCATGAAACGGTGAGGGGCCATTTCTTCCTACTACCAGATCCTGACTCATTTGATGCGATTTTTAAAGCATTAGGGGTTTCGTGATATGTTAACCAATAGTAGTGGACAAGTGATTAAAGTGGGAATTGCACAAATGGATGTAGTAAAGCTACCTAACACGATTCGAACTTCTGGTCTTGGTTCATGTGTCGGTGTTATTTTGTATGATGAGTCAAAAAAAATTGCTGGTTTAATCCATGTGATGTTACCAGATTCCAGTTTAGGAAGAGCTGAGTCAATCAATGTCGCGAAATTTGCAGATTCAGGGATTGCTGCAATGATTGATTTATTAAAGTTAGAGGGCGTTCAAAAATTTAAGCTCAAGGCAAAAATTGCAGGGGGTGCGCAGATGTTCCAATTTACTTCTGACAAAGATACAATGCGTATTGGTCCCCGCAATGTAGAAGCTGTCAAAAATGAATTAAAGAGACAGGGCATCCCTTTAGTGGCAGAGGATACTGGTGGAAATAGTGGTAGAACGATTGAATTTAATCCTGCAACGTCGATATTACATATCCGAACAGTTAACCAGGGAGTGAGTGAAATCTAATGTTTGGTTCTATATTTTACAACCTATGGGGAGCATTAATTGCCTTTTCGATTTATTTTTTTAGTACATTTCAAAAACCATTTACGCCTCTGCGAATCCTAATTAGCTCTTTTATTGTAGCAACCATCGCATTTTTTGTAATGTTCATTGTACGTTTTCTAATTGCTTACATCTTGTTTACACCAGAAGTAGATGAGGAAGCGGTTGAAGGTGAATTAGAAGAAAAGGAACTTGATTCTACAGAAGGCGTAAACCATGAAGTGCCAACAGCTAATTCTACGGTTGAATTTCAAGATGAGAATACCGAGGAAATTGCACAAGTAGTAAGAACGATGATGAATCGAGAAGAAGATCAACAAGTGAATGCATAAAAAAAGAGTCGTGAGTAACGACTCTTTTTTTATTTGGCTTGAAGTTTGTATTATACGAAAAACTTAAGTAAAATTTATTTTTTTTATATTATTCATATATACAGTCCTCATGTTAGCATATTTGTACAAAGGTAAAAGCTATTAATCAGAAAACCACAAGTTATAAAAATGTAGCTTGTTCTGTCAATCAATCAACAGAAAAAATGTTGATTATGGATAATTTCAATTGTTGAAAAGGAAAGAGAAATTTGCAATTTCTAGGAGAGGGAACTGTATGAAATCTTATGACTTTATGAAAAAAGCACTTGAGCTAGCTAAGGAAAATGAAAGAACAAAACATGGTGCTCCTTTTGGTGCAATTGTGGTCAAAAATGGACAAATTATTGGCTCTGGTGTAAATGAGGTTACCATCACCAATGATGTAACGAATCATGCAGAGATTCAAGCAATCCGTCAAGCTTGTCATGCACTGAAAACGACCAATTTAGAAGGTTGCGAAATGTATGCAAGCACGAAGCCATGTCCTATGTGTTTGAGCGCCATTTATTATTCTAAAATTTCTACAGTTTATTATTTTAATGCTAGTAATTCTAGTCAAGATTATGTCTATCATCAACTTTCTTTACCACATCAAGAGAGGGCCATTCAAATGGTTCATCTAGCTATTAATCTTCAATAAAATTCGGGGAGGACCAATCAATGATACCAACAGCATACTGGCTAACAAATGTACGATTAGAAACGGGTTATGGTTACGATAATGGGGCTGTTATAGAAACAAAAACAGCTCTTTTTAATGTACAGGTCGAAAATGGTAAAATAACTCAAATTATAAGTGCAGATCAGCCTTTAGAGACTAATTTGCCTAAACGAAATGCACATAGTTATTTAATGCTCCCTTCTTTTAGAGATATGCATATTCATATTGATAAAACCTATTTTGGTGGACCATGGAAGGCTCCTTCGATTCCCACAGAAGGTCTTATTACAAGATTAAAAGAAGAAGAGATTCTACTGCCAAGCTTATTGCCTGTTGCAGAGGGAAGAGCAAAAAAGTTACTAGATTTGCTATTACATGCAGGATCAACACATATTCGCACGCATTGTAATATTGATCCGTTTATCGGATTGAAAAATTTAGAAGCAGTCTTAAGAGCTAAAGAGGCTTACAAAGATAAAGTTGATTTGGAGATTGTCGCTTTCCCACAACATGGCCTCTTACGTAGTGAATCTATTTCTTTAGTAAGGGAAGCTTTGCGAAGTGGAGCGTCTCTAGTAGGCGGTGTAGACCCAGCATCGATTGATGAAAATATAGAAAAATCCTTACAAACGGTGATGGAATTAGCAGTAGAAGCTAATGCAAATGTTGATCTGCATATCCATGATCCTGGTCATCTTGGTATTTTTACCTTTAAACGATTAGCTGCATTAACAGAGGAAGCAGGTTGGCACGGCCGAGTGACAATTAGTCATGCCATGGCCTTAGCTGATGTTTCTACTAATGAAGCAAGTGAAGTGGCAGCGTTACTAGCTCATCACGGTATTGACATTACTTCGTCTGTTCCTTTGGATCATACCATCCCTATTCCGTTATTAGATCAAAAAGGTGTTCATATCTCGTTAGGTGATGATAGTATTACAGATCACTGGTCGCCGTTTGGTATAGGTGACAGCCTAGAAAAAGTAGGCACGCTAGCTGAACGCTTTGGCTTAAGTGATGAACGTTCACTTGGTCAAAGTCTAAAGTATATTACTGGAGGCATAACACCTTTAAACAAGGATGGACAGCTACAATGGCCGAAAATTGGAGATATAGCCAATGTCGTGTTTGTAGAAGCAACTTGCTCAGCAGAAGCAGTCGCAAGGAGAGCAAGGAGAGTGGCAGTGCTTTTTAAAGGAAATATAGTTGTAGGCAAGCTTTAATTATTGAAGAAGAAAGGATAAATCTAAAATGAACTCTACTTTCTGGTTAACAAATGTACGTCTTGAAACAGATTATCACTTTGTAAATGGCACGATAACTAAAACGAATACGGCTTGTGCTCATCTAATCATTAAAGATGGAACCATTGCAGAAATAGTTGCTGCTGATAGCCTATTAAATGATGATTATCCAAAAAAAGATATGAAACAGCTATTAGCACTACCTTCTTTTATAGAAAAACATTGTCATTTGGATAAAACTCTCTTGAGCGACAAATGGCGGGCAGTTACACCTGTGAATAATATTTTTGAACGCTGTGAGATTGAAAAAGAGGTACTGCCAACATTGCATACAACTATACAACAACGCGCTGAGGAATTACTTAGTCGTTATGTGCAGTTAGGGGTTACACATGTACGTACGCATGTGGATTTATATCCTGAGGTAGGTTTGAAAAATTTAGAGGAGGTTCAAAAAGCTTTCCAAACTTTTGAAGGGAAATTGTCTTATGAAATCGTTGCCTTTCCACAACATGGTCTATTACGAACAAAGGCAACCAGTTTAATAAGAGAGGCTTTACGTTCTGGGGCTGGATTTGTAGGAGGTGTCGATCCAGCTACAGTGGATGGTGATATTGAGGCTTCTCTACAACAAATGGTGGAACTCGCTGTTGAAGGAAACGCAGGGATTGATTTGCATTTGCATGACCCAGACCAATTAGGTACTTTCACAATGAAGAGATTAGCCCAATTAACAAAGGAAGCGGGTTTACAGGGGAAAGTAGCCATTAGCCATGCCTTTGGGCTAGGAGATGTTTCACGCTCTGAGGCAGAAGAAATGGCAGACATCTTACGTGATGCAGGCATTACCATTGTGACGAGTGTCCCCCTACGTAGAAAGTTCCCGCCTGTTGGTTTGTTAAACAGTAAAGGCGTACCCGTTGCAATTGGTTGTGACAATATCTTTGATGTTTGGTCGCCGTTTGGTAATGGAGATTTATTAGAACGAGCTGGGCGTTTGGCAAAAAGTTCAGGTTGGGGGGATGAACGCTCATTAGCTCAAACCCTTCAATTTATTACAGGTGGAAAAACCCCACTTAATCAAGCAGGTGAGCAAACATGGCCAAAAGTGGGAGATAGTGCAAATATGGTGTTCTTGGAGGCCTCTTGCTCTGCTGAAGCAATTGCTCGAAGATCTCAACGCAAGGCAACCATGTTCAAGGGGAACTTTGTCTCTAGTTCGATTTAAAGCATAATTTATTACTAAAGAGTTGGTTCCATATTTTAGGTATTATTGTTCTTTTGTTCAATTTGTTTGTTGTTCTACAGTATTGCTAAAACTATATGAAAGAATTCAATAGCTTCATAAACTAAAAGCTTCATTATATCCAACTGTATCCGCGTGTCATTACACAATCAGGATACAGTTTTTCTATGTCTTTAAAAAACAAAGGAATATATTAGAGACTAAGAGAAACAAATGAAATTATAGTCGATTCTTGTTATAATATAGGAAAGATGGCAACTGCTTATCGGGCTTTAACTATTCAGGGCTCACGTCTAAATTAGCTTACATGTGGATTTTTATAAAAATAGCTGAGAAATCCTGTTGAATGATAAATTTTAAGAGCGCAGGTAGTCGTTGGCACATGAGCGTGAAAAAGCGTTTTTTAGAGAGGTGGATTTCATGACACAACCAATTCTGAACGATGAGCAAAAACTATGGAATCGATGGATACATGAGCGTGATCCAGATGCTGGTGATTTACTTATAAAAAAATACATTTCTTTAGTATCTTATCATGTCCAACGTATTGGTGCAGGTCTGCCAAAAAGCGTATCACGAGACGATTTAACGAGTTTAGGGATGGTAGGACTTTTTGATGCATTAAATAAATTTGACATTAACAGAGATTTAAAATTTGATACATATGCTTCGTTTAGAGTAAGAGGAGCCATCATTGATGGTCTACGAAAAGAAGACTGGTTACCACGGTCAGCGCGTGAAAAAGCCAAAAAATTAGATGCGCAGATTGAACAACTAGAGCAGAAATATATGCGTCATGTAACGCCTGAGGAACTTGCGGAGCATATGGAAGTATCTGTTGAAGATGTTTATCAAACTGTGCAAGAGCATTTTTTTTCAAATGTTCTTTCTATTAATGAACAACAAGATCAAGAAGAAACAGATGGCAAGTCATTTGTCATACGCGACGATACAACAAAAACACCTGAGCAAGCAATCATTAAATCAGAGTTATTAGATGATCTAGCGGAAAATATACAGAAACTCAATGAAAAAGAACAGCTTGTCCTTAGTTTATTTTACACGGAGGAGTTAACTTTGACTGAAATTGGTGAAATGCTTGAACTATCAACTTCCCGTATTTCACAAATTCATTCAAAAGCGCTATTAAAGCTACGAAAGCTATTATCTAGTGAAATGATTAATGCGTAAATATCCTTGAGGGAGAGATTCCAATGAGTTTAAAAGGTGTCGAGTTACAGATTGCTATACCAAAAACATTTGAAGCAGGGAAAATGGCGGATCAGGCACAGCAACAAGTATTAGCTCAGCAAGCACATGCAAATGAAGCATTAAAAAAAGAAGTAGAGCGCAAACAAAAAATTGTCAACACATCAGAAGGTATGGATGAAATTAGTGAGGATGAAGATGCAGGTGGTGAGTATTTAACAGGTTTTCATAAAAAGAAAAAAAAGGATCAACAAGAAAAACAGGCACAACATCCGTTTAAAGGGAATTTCGTGGATTTTAGTGGATAGGAGTTTACAATGACAACCATTCTAATAGCGGTGCTATTCTTTTTACAGCTAATATCTTTTTACTTTCTTATCATTTTAAATACAAAGTTAGCAAAGTTTAAAGATTTGGAAAAGAAGCAAGAACGATTAATGCGGGAAATGGATGATACCATTAGTGTGTATTTAACAGAAATGAAAGATGAAAATGATCGTCTTATTAAAGAGTTACAAAATGTCTCACAGTCGGAAATAGCGGCTAGTAGCATGCAGCACACGGAACAATATATGTCACCTCAGGAGGAGCCGCCTTTGCCAGTAGTACAGGAGGTGAAAAGTGATAGTTCTCTATCTTTAGAGAAAGATGCTCGTATCTATGTACCTAAGAATATTGTCGCAAATGCTTATTCACGTCAGCAACATACAGGTTCCAAAATGGTGAAAACAGCTTCACCTCTAAAAGTGGAGGAGCAAAAAGAACCAGATAAAGTACTGACAGTGGAACAACAGGCTCTAGAATTAGCAAAGCAGGGAAAATCACCAGAAGAAATAGCGAAACAACTGCAAAAGGGTAAAACAGAAATCGAGCTTTTACTGAAATTCCATCACTAAATTGTTGCGAATCGTTCAAAGCTATGATATAGTTGCAAATGGTGTTATTACTACACACGTATTTTGATACAGTAAGTGGTGCTCTAAGCTTAGGGTAGCTTGTTGTAGATGATAAATGCGGAGGATAAAAACCAAACATATAGGAGGAAATTCACATGTCAGTAATTTCTATGAAACAATTACTTGAAGCTGGTGTACATTTCGGTCACCAAACTCGTCGTTGGAACCCAAAAATGAAGAAATATATCTTCGTTGAACGTAACGGGATCTACATCATCGACTTACAAAAAACTGTTAAAAAATTAGAGGAAGCTTATGACTTCATGCGTCAAGTTGGTCAAGACGGTGGTAAAGTTCTTTTCGTTGGTACGAAAAAACAAGCACAAGAAGCGATCAAAGATGAAGCTGAACGTTCAGGCAACTACTACATCAACCAACGTTGGTTAGGTGGTACTCTTACAAACTTCGGTACAATTCAAAAACGTGTTGCACGTATGAAACAAATCGAAAAAATGGAAGAAGAAGGAACTTTTGAAGTTCTTCCTAAAAAAGAAGTAATCCAACTTAAAAAAGAACACGAACGTCTAATCAAATTCTTAGGCGGTATCCGTGATATGCACGATCTTCCAGACGTAATGTTCGTGGTTGACCCACGTAAAGAACGTATTGCGGTTGCAGAAGCTCGTAAATTAAACATCCCTCTAGTAGGTATTGTTGATACTAACTGTGATCCAGATGAAATCGACTACGTAATCCCTGCTAACGATGATGCTATTCGCGCTGTTAAACTTTTAACTGCTAAAATGGCTGACGCTTTAATCGAGTCAAAACAAGGTGAAGAAGAAGCTCCAGCTGTAGAAGCTGCTGCTGAGTAATTCACGTTTACAAAAAGGTGATAAGTGGCTCAAAACCCTTATCACCTTTTTTAGAACCTATCATTAAATTATGTTCAACCAATTTGAGGAGGAAACACTAAATGGCAAACATTACTGCACAATTAGTAAAAGAATTACGCGAAAAAACTGGCGCTGGAATGATGGATTGTAAAAAAGCGTTAGTACAAACTGATGGCGACTTAGAAGCTGCAATCGATTTCCTACGTGAAAAAGGTCTTTCTTCAGCTGCTAAAAAAGCTGACCGTATCGCTGCAGAGGGTACAACTTACATTTTAGAACAAGGTAACGAAGCAATCATCCTTGAAGTAAACGCTGAAACTGACTTTGTTGCGAAAAACGATAAATTCCAAGTATTAGTTGCATCTTTAGCTGAGCAATTACTTGCTGCTAAACCTGCATCAGTTGAAGCTGCTTTAGAGCTTGCAAATGCTGAAGGCGTAAAAATTGTAGATCAAATCTCAACTGCTATTGCAACAATTGGAGAAAAAATTACACTTCGTCGCTTCGAAATTAAAACAAAATCTGATGCAGATGCATTCGGTTCATACTTACACATGGGTGGCCGTATCGGTGTATTAGTAACTTTAGAAGGTTCTACTGATGCAGCAGCTGCTAAAGATGTTGCTATGCACATTGCAGCAATCAACCCAACTTATGTTTCTCGTGATGAAGTTTCTGCTGAAGAAGTTGAACGTGAGCGTAAAGTATTAACTGAACAAGCTCTTAACGAAGGTAAACCAGAAAACATCGTTGCAAAAATGGTTGAAGGCCGTCTTGGTAAATACTTCGAAGATGTTTGCTTACTTGACCAAACTTTCGTTAAAAACTCAGATCAAAAAGTACGTGATTTTGTAGCTTCAACTGGTGGTTCTGTAAACGGCTTTGTACGTTACGCTGTTGGTGAAGGTATCGAAAAACGTGAAGATAACTTTGCAGAAGAAGTAATGAGCCAAGTTAAAGGTAACTAATTTAGCTTGCATTTGATTCTAATCAAATAATATCTAGATTATCTAGACAAAAAAATGGGGAACACAACATAGCGTGTTCCCTATTTTTCCGAAGTGAATGAAAAATTGAAGAATTTTCTATTATGCCTTATTCACAACTAGCAATTATTGTTAGATATACTATAATGGAAAAGGGAATAGGGATGTTTTAAATAAAGTCTTACGGAGGTTTACAATGAGTGTACCGCAATATAAACGAGTAGTTATTAAACTAAGTGGTGAAGCGTTAGCTGGAGAAGCGGGCTTCGGTTTATCACCAAAAATAATCAAGTCTGTTGCAGAAGAAGTAAAAGAAGTAGTAGATCTTGATGTAGAAGTTGCTGTTGTTGTAGGTGGCGGTAATATATGGCGTGGGAAAATAGGTAGTGAAATGGGAATGGATCGTGCTGCTGCGGACTATATGGGCATGCTGGCAACCGTAATGAACTCCCTAGCTTTACAAGATGCACTTGAAAAATTAGGCATTGAAACACGTGTTCAATCTTCTATTGTGATGACTCAAGTAGCGGAGCCATACATTCGTCGTAAAGCAGTTAGACATCTTGAGAAAAAGCGTGTCGTTATCTTTGCAGCAGGGACAGGTAATCCGTTCTTCTCTACTGATACGACTGCCGCATTACGAGCAGCAGAAATTGACGCTGATGCAATTTTAATGGCTAAAAACAATGTCGATGGCGTTTATTCAGCGGATCCTAAAGTGGATGAGACAGCCATTAAATATGATACACTCACATACTTAGACGTTATCCAACAAGGCTTACAAGTAATGGATTCAACGGCTTCTACTTTATGTATGGATAACGATATCCCGCTAATTGTTTTCTCAATTACGGAGCCGGGTAACATTAAACGTGCTGTACAAGGCGAGAAAATCGGAACAGTTGTTAGGAGGAATGTATAATGGCTAAACAAGTATTAGAACAAGCAAAAGAAAAAATGAACAAAACAATCGCAGCTTTCTCACGCGAACTAGCATCTATTCGTGCGGGTCGTGCGAATGCATCTCTATTAGATCGTATTTCGGTTGATTACTATGGAGCGCCAACACCAATTAACCAACTTGCGGGTGTTTCTATACCTGAAGCTCGTTTATTAGTAATCACACCTTACGATAAATCAATTTTAGGTGATATTGAAAAAGCAATTATGAAATCAGATATTGGTATCACACCAACAAATGATGGTTCTGTCATCCGTCTTATGATTCCCGCTTTAACAGAAGAGCGTCGTAAGGATCTAGTAAAACAAGTGAAAAAAGAAGCGGAAGACGCAAAAATTGCTGTCCGTAATGTTCGTCGTGATGCAAATGATGATTTGAAAAAACTTGAAAAAGCTGGCGAAATCACAGAAGACGATCTACGTGGCTATGGTGAAGATATTCAAAAATTAACAGATGAATTCATTGTAAAAGTAGATCAAGTAGCGAAAGATAAAGAAAAAGAAATTTTAGAGGTGTAAACAAACCTTTTACACGTCTATGATGGAACTTTTTGAGGAGATGAAGGCGTCCTATACTTAACAGGACGTCTTTTCTCTTTATTATTCATAGCCAAATTGCTGACTCAAGTAGAGAGCATGTATGAATGTGAAAAGGTCATTAATAATACAATCATCATTTTTTAACAAACTCATTCTTTAATATGTGTATAGTTCTAAAATAAGCTAGTACATACATAGTCAATTTAGAGGGAAAAAAAAGACAAAAGGCGCTTTTGTTTGATATGATAGGTTAGTATACGTCCGATTAGTTGTAGTGGGGGAGTTAGCATGTTTAAAAAGCTATTAGGTAAACAAATAAATATGGATACACTATCATTGGAGGAGCGTGTGGCCCTAGCTAAAAGCGAGCCGATTCCTGCCCATGTAGCGATTATTATGGACGGAAATGGACGTTGGGCGAAGAAACGAGCTATGCCACGTGTGGCTGGTCATCATGAAGGAATGAAGACGGTGCGTAAGGTGACGAGATTTGCGTCAGATTTGGGTATTAAAGTCTTAACTGTCTATGCATTTTCCACTGAAAATTGGAAGCGACCAAAACCTGAGGTTGATTTTCTTATGAGGCTACCTGTTGAGTTTTTAGGTTCCTTTTTACCAGAAATGATGGAGCGTAATGTACGTGTCGAAATGATTGGAGACCCCTCTTTATTACCTGCCCATACACAAAAAGCGTTGTATGAGGCAATGGAAGAAACGAAGCATAATACAGGGCTTATTTTAAATTTTGCGCTAAATTATGGTAGTCGTTCTGAAATGGTCAATGCCATGAAAATAATGCTTCAAAAAGTGCAGGACGGTCAATTAACGATGCAAGACATAACAGAAGATTGCTTAACATCTCATTTAATGACGGCCCATTTACCTGAGCCAGATCTTTTAATTCGTACAAGTGGTGAAGTGCGATTAAGTAACTTTATGTTATGGCAGCTCGCCTATACAGAATTTTGGTTTACAGATACATTGTGGCCAGATTTTAGTGAGGAAAACTTACTGGAAGCGGTGGAAAACTATCAGAAACGTAATCGCCGTTACGGTGGGTTGAAGGGAGAAGAAACAACTTGAAACAACGAATTATCACGGCAATAATTGCAGCAGCACTTTTTATTCCGTTCGTTATTTATGGCAAAGTACCGTTTACCATACTTGTGCTCGCAATGGCTATTGTCGGTTTTTATGAAATACTTAAGATGAAAGGTATTTCCATCTTTTCTGTGCCTGGCTTCTTAGGGCTAGTCACTTTAATATTACTGGTTATCCCGAAGGACTGGAGTGAAAAGGTTGTAGAATTAATAGGCTATTCATCTAATCTAATGGTAGTCTATGGTCTAATGATGCTACTTCTTATTTACGTAGTATTAGTAAAAAATAAAATAACCTTTGATGAAGTTGGCTTTATTTTATTAGGCGCATTTTATGTGGGCTTAGGATTCCATTATTTAATTGAAACTAGAAATGTTGGATTAGAGTATGTTGTCTATTGCTTATTAGTTGTTTGGACAACAGATTCTGGTGCTTATTTTGTAGGTAGAAAATTAGGGAAAAATAAGTTATGGCCAGAAATTTCACCTAAGAAAACGATCGAAGGCTTTATAGGTGGAATCGTCATTGCTGTTATTTTTGCAGTTGGTATGCAACTCATTTACCCATTCGCAAATGGTTATATATCACTTGTTTTAGTAACGATTTTTGCCTCAATCATTGGTCAAATGGGGGATTTGGTAGAGTCTGCTATTAAACGCCACTTTGATGTAAAAGATTCAGGCAATATTTTACCAGGGCATGGGGGAATATTAGATCGCTTTGATAGTCTATTATTTGTCGTGCCTCTACTCCATTTTTTACATTTATTTAGTAATTAATTGTATAGGGAAAGACTCTTGCTAAATCATTTGCTTAGATAGAAAAAGGGGACAATTTGTTGTGAAAAAAATTAGTTTATTAGGTGCAACTGGTTCAATTGGTTGGCAAACCTACGACATCTTAAAAGAACAACGTGATGCTTTTCAATTAGTAGCTTTTTCATCAGGAAAGAACTTAGAGAAAACGCGAGAAATGATTGAAACATTAAAGCCCGAATTAGTTTCAGTACAATTAGAAGAAGATGCACTTACGCTTGCTAATGAGTTTCCAAATATCCAATTTACATTTGGGGCAAAAGGACTTGTAGAGGTCGCAACACATCCAGATTCGACTGTTCTTGTCAATGCTGTGCTTGGAAGTGTAGGGCTTGAATCAACATTAGCAGCCATTCGTATGGGCAAAACGATTGCTATTGCTAATAAAGAAACGCTTGTAACTGCTGGTCATTTAGTGATGGCAGAGGCCAAAAAATACAAAGCAACCATCTTGCCTGTAGATAGTGAGCACTCTGCCATCTTCCAATCAATGAATGGTGAGAATCCGAAAAATATTGAACGTTTGATTATTACCGCTTCTGGTGGTAGCTTCCGTGATAAAACGCGAGAGCAATTAAAACAAGTGACGGTCGCAGATGCACTTAATCATCCAAACTGGTCTATGGGTGCAAAAATTACGATAGATTCCGCTACAATGATGAACAAGGGATTAGAAGTCATAGAAGCACATGTTTTATTTGATATGCCATATGATAAAATAGATGTACTTTTGCATAGAGAAAGTATTATTCACTCTCTAGTTGAGTATCATGATACTAGTGTTATTGCTCAGCTAGGTACACCAGATATGCGTGTGCCAATCCAATATGCTTTAAGCTACCCAGACCGTATCCCATTACAAAATGGTCAGCGACTAAATTTAGCGCAAATTGGTCAACTACATTTTCAAGAGATGGACTTTGAGCGATACCCTGCCTTGCGTTTAGCGTATGAGGCTGGTCGTATGGGTGGTACGATTCTGACAGCAATGAATGCAGCAAACGAAGCGGCAGTTTCAGCCTTTTTACAAGGAAAAATCACATTCCTTGAAATTGATGAAACGATTGAACGTGTGATGCAAGCACACCAAAACATTGCAATACCAGATTTACAAACCATATTACATGTGGATAGTGAGACAAGAAAAATAGTGTTAGACATGGTAAAATAACGAAAGCACTGTAACGTTAACTAATCGCTATTAAAGGTGGGGTAATATGCAAACAGCCATTGCATTTATATTAATATTTGGTATGCTCGTCTTCTTCCATGAACTTGGACATTTCTTATTTGCCAAACGTGCAGGTATCTTAGTACGTGAATTTGCGATCGGAATGGGTCCCAAAATTTATGGAAAAACGCATGGCGAAACAATGTATACTATTCGATTATTACCAATCGGGGGATACGTACGTATGGCCGGCGAGGATATGGATGGCACTGAATTACAGCCAGGCTACCGAATAGGGCTTATTGTGAATGAGGATAATGTTGTAAAAAAAATTATTTTCAATCAAAACAATAAGCAGTTACCAGATTTATTATTTTTAGAAGTTGAACGCGCTGATTTAGAGAAAGAGTTATTTGTAGAGGGCTATGATGAAGAAGAACGTTTAGTTCGTTATCAAGTAGCTAGAGACTGTGTGCTAGTGGAAAATGGTCGTGAACTAGTCATTGCGCCACAGGATCGTCAATTTAATGCAAAAACAGTCGGCCAACGAGCGATGACGATCTTTGCAGGTCCTTTGTTTAACTTTATTCTTGCGTTTGTGATTTATTTAGTGATTGGTTTGATCCACGGTGTACCAACATACGAGCCAATCATCACGGAAGTAGTAGAGAATGATCCAGCTGCACAGGCAGGGATGCTGGCAGGAGATAGAGTAACAGCTATTAACGGACAAGCAGTTGAAAAATGGCAAGATTTAGCTGCTATCGTTCAAGATCATCCAAACGAAGATATTGCTGTGACAGTTGAACGAGATGGACAATCAGTGAACTTAAATATGACCGTCAAGGAAATCCAACAGGATGGCGAAAAATATGGTCAAATAGGTGTGCGCTATGAAAGCCCAAGAGAATTTAACCCATTAAAAGCAGTTGTCTATGGAGCACAAGAAACCTATAATATGACTGTGAAAATATTTGAACTATTAGGTATGCTGATTACTGGTAAGTTCACAATAGATGCACTTTCTGGTCCTGTAGGTATTTATAAAGCAACAGAGCAAGTTGCCCAGTATGGTATTATGAACTTAATGAATTGGGCAGCAATGCTAAGTATTAACTTAGGAATTATGAACCTACTTCCATTACCAGCACTTGACGGAGGCCGTTTATTATTCTTTGGTTTTGAAGCTCTACGTGGTAAACCAATTGACCGTCAAAAAGAAGGTATTGTACATTTTGTAGGAATCGTCCTACTGATGATTCTAATGGTGGTTGTTACATGGAACGATATACAACGATTTTTCTTTTAATTCATTTACAGTTAAATGAAATTTGATTTCCTAGCTTTGAGCGCAATTTCGATGAAACATTGCGCTCAAAGCTAAATTTGTTTATGCTATTGAGAGTATAAACTTATCTATTGAAAAAGGTGGAACACTGAATGAAGCAAAGTAAAACATTTATCCCAACGTTACGTGAAGTACCTGCTGATGCTGAGGTAAAATCACATAAGCAATTACTACGTGCAGGGTTTATTCGTCAAAATACAAGTGGGGTATACTCGTATTTACCGCTTGCAAAACGTGTGCTAACAAAAATTGAAACAATTATCCGAGAAGAAATGGAAGCTATCAACTCCATTGAGCTTCTAATGCCATCTCTACAATCTGCTGAGCTGTGGCAGGAATCAGGTCGCTGGGAAAAATACGGTCCAGAATTAATGCGCTTAAAAGACCGTCATGACCGCGATTTTGCATTAGGACCAACACACGAAGAAGTCATCACTACTTTAGTACGTGATGAAATTAAATCATATAAAAAATTACCGTTAACGTTGTATCAAATTCAAACGAAATTCCGTGATGAAAAACGTCCTCGCTTTGGCTTACTACGCGGAAGAGAGTTTATCATGAAGGATGCTTATTCTTTCCATGCCTCACGCGAAAGTTTAGATGAAACATATGAAGATATGTATCGTGCTTATTCTAATATTTTTTCCCGCCTTGGCTTAAACTACCGCGCTGTTATTGCAGATGCAGGTTCGATTGGCGGTAAAGGAACACATGAATTTATGGTGCTTTCTGAAATCGGTGAAGATACAATTGCATACTCTGATACTTCTGATTATGCAGCAAATATCGAAATGGCTGAAGTAATCGTTGATTATCAACCATCTGATGAAGCTTTAAAAGAAGTGGAAAAAGTAGCAACACCAGAGCAAAAAACAATTGAAGATGTTTCAGCATTCTTAAAGGTAGAACCTGCTAATGTCATCAAATCCCTAGTTTTTGATGTAGATGGAGAGCTTGTTGTAGTCCTTGCACGTGGGGATCATGAAATTAATGATATCAAATTGAAAAATGCACTTGATGCAGGTTCTGTAGAACTTGCTAGTGAAGCAGCAATTCAAGAATTATTAGGGTGTGGCGTTGGTTCAATTGGCCCAGTGAAATTACCAGTAGACGTAAAAGTAGTAGCAGACCATGCTATTAAATCTATCCGTAATGGTATTGCAGGTGCAAACGAAGATGGATTCCATTTAGTCAATGTTAACCCAGAGCGTGATTTTGCTGTTAATGATTATTTAGATATTCGTTTTATTCAAGAGGGAGATCCATCTCCTGATGGACAAGGGAACATTAAGTTTGCAGAAGGTATCGAGGTTGGTCACATTTTCAAATTAGGTACTACATACTCTGATAAAATGAATGGTACATTCTTAGATGAGCAAGGTAAGGCTCAACCATTTATTATGGGGTGCTATGGTATTGGCGTATCTCGTATTCTAGCTGCTGTAGCGGAGCACTTCCAAGATGACAATGGCTTTACATGGCCACCACAATTAGCACCGTATGATATTCATGTTGTGCCAGTTAACACAAAAGATGAGGCACAAGTGGCATTAGCAGAGGAGCTTTATGGCTTACTAAAATCATACCGTTATGATGTACTAATAGATGATCGTCCTGAACGTGCGGGTGTAAAATTCGCGGATGCTGATTTAATTGGTTTACCTGTTCGAGTAACTGTTGGTAAAAAAGCAACAGAAGGTATTGTAGAAGTGAAATTCCGTCAAACAGGTGAAACATTTGAATGGAAAAAAGAAGAAGTAATTGATCGCCTTAACGAATTTTTCCGTAAAAATTAACGATGAGCTAAATTGTTGTTTATAATTGGAATTCGATGCTTTTGATAGAGGCTTTCGTATAATTTTGATAAGATAGATATAAATAATTCGCGACACTTCTGCGGGACAGTGAGCCAAGCAAGAAACAACAGATGGTAAAATCTCTGTTAAACTTGAAGAGCGCCCGCAGTGTGGGAGCGAATTTTTTTCTTGAGTTTTCACATGCATTTGAGACGAACTAGAACATGAGGCTAAAGAAACTGCCTCTTTCTGAAAGTAGGTGTCATTAGATTGGAACAGCAACAAGAGGCAAGAATGAGACTTCGAATGCTCTTGCAACAACTAGAGTTAACAGATGATGTATATATGTCATTTTTTGAGGAAGGTGAACTATCACGCCTGACAGTTCATAAAAAGGATAGACTTTGGCATTTCACCATTAAGCTAAAGGATATACTACCATTTCCGTTATATCAGCTTTTCCGTACGCATTTAACTGAGAAATTTTCAGCCATCGCCCAAGTTAATACGACATTTGAAACATTAGATAAAAATGTCACAGAGGAACTGGTGCAAGCGTACTGGCTAAATGTTGTGGAACAAATTGATGAGATGGCTCCAACGCTTAAAAACTGTCTTATTACCCAAATACCAACATGGAACGGCCAAAAAATCACATTATCCTGTATGCAGGAAATGGAATTTATGATGCTCAAAACTAAATATGCTGACAAACTGGCAGAAAGCTATGGGCAATTTGGTTTCCCTCGTATGGCAATCGACTTTGTGCTACAAGAAGAAACAGAAGAAATGATAGCGGCACAGGAAGCGTTTATGGAGCAGAAACGTATGGAAGAAGTGGCTCTAGCACAGCAAGCAATGCAAGATTTCCAAAAGCGTGAGCAGGAGAAGAAGGACAATCCAGCATTGGCAAACCTTGGTGACCGTCCATTCCAACTTGGGATGCATATTAAAGATGATGAAGTCATGGAAATTAAACGGATTGTTGAAGAAGAACGACGTGTTATTATTGAAGGATTTGTCTTTGATACGGAAATTAAAGAGTTAAAAAGTGGACGTTCCTTACTACAAATTAAAATTACCGACTATACAGATTCCATTGTTGTAAAAATGTTTTCTCGTGACAATGATGATGCTGAATTAATGCAACATTTGAAAAAGGGCATGTGGGTTAAAGTTCGAGGCTCTGTGCAAACAGATACGTTTATTCGTGATTTAATCGTCATGGCGAATGATATTAATGAAATCAAAAAAGCAACACGACAGGATTTAGCACCAGAGGGTGAAAAGCGTGTTGAGTTACATTTGCATACACCAATGAGCCAAATGGATGCTGTTACACCTGTTGATCGACTTGTTGCTCAGGCTGCAAAGTGGGGGCATCCAGCCATAGCTATTACGGATCATGCCGTTGTGCAATCTTTCCCTGAAGCATATGCAGCGGGGAAAAAACATGGCATTAAGATTATTTATGGTCTGGAAGCAAATTTAGTTGATGATGGTGTACCGATTGCCTATGCTCCAGAGCATCGTTTATTGGCAGACACAACGTATGTTGTTTTTGACGTAGAAACGACAGGGCTATCAACTGCATACGATACCATTATTGAATTGGCTGCAGTTAAAATTAAAGATGGGCAAGTGATCGATAAGTACGAAAGCTTTGCAAACCCACATCATCCACTTTCAGCAACGACCATCGAATTAACAGGGATTACTGATGATATGGTTCGAAATGCTCCAGAGGTAGAGCAGGTCATTAAAGAATTTCATGCCTTTATCGGTGATGCAATCGTTGTCGCTCATAACGCATCATTTGATATAGGCTTCCTATATACAGGCTATAAAAAATTTGGTCTTGAAGAGACAGTCCATCCTGTCATTGATACATTAGAGCTAGCAAGATTGCTTTATCCTACAATGAAAAACCACCGTTTGAATACGCTGTGTAAAAAATTCAATATTGAATTAACACAGCATCACCGAGCAATTTATGATACTGAGGCGACAGGGTATCTCCTGCTGCAGCTATTGAAGGATGCTGATGAGCTAGCTATTAAATACCATGATGACTTCAATAAGCATATTGGTGGTGGGGATGCCTATAAAAAAGGGAGACCTATGCATTGTACAATTTTAGCAGTAGATAATGCAGGCTTAAAAAACTTATTTAAAATCGTCTCACACTCGCATACAAAAACATTCTATCGTGTTCCTCGTGTGACACGTGCAGTGCTTGAACAATATCGTGAGGGCTTATTAGTAGGATCAGGTTGTAGTAATGGTGAAGTATTCGAAACGATGATGAATAAGTCTCCAGAGGAAGCAGAGAAAGTCGCTCGTTTTTATGATTATATTGAGGTGCAACCGAAGGCTGTATATGCGCCATTAATCGAACGCAATGTTGTACGTGATGAATGGACATTAGAAGATATTATCCGTAAACTTGTGAAACTCGGGAAGAAGCTAGATAAGCCTGTTGTTGCAACTGGAAATGTTCATTATTTAGATCCGACAGATGGGATGTTTAGGCAAATACTTATTGGTTCACAAGGTGGAGCGAATATTTTGAATCGCTCTAAGCTACCAGAGGTCCATTTTAGAACAACTGATGAAATGCTGAAAGAATTTGATTTTTTAGGACCTGATCTTGCAAAAGAAGTGGTTGTGACGAATACTCAAAAAGTGGCAGCAAGTATAGGTGACGTCAAACCAATTAAGGATGACCTATATACACCAAAAATTGAGGGCTCTGATGATGAGGTAACCAATTTAACTTATGAAATGGCCCATCGTATTTATGGCGAGGAGTTACCAGAAATCGTGAAAGCTCGAATTGAGAAAGAGTTAAAATCGATTTTGGGGCACGGTTTTGGAGTAATTTATTTAATTTCTGCCAAGCTAGTGAAAAAATCATTAGCTGATGGCTATTTAGTAGGATCCCGTGGTTCGGTTGGTTCTTCATTAGTAGCTACTTTTATGGAAATCACAGAGGTTAACCCATTACCTCCTCACTATATTTGTCCTAATTGTAAACATTCCGAGTTTTTTGATGATGGTTCTGTCAGCTCAGGCTACGATTTACCAAATAAAGACTGCACGGAATGTGGAACACCTTATAAAAAAGATGGACAAGACATACCATTTGAAACCTTCCTTGGTTTTAAAGGTGATAAGGTACCTGATATCGATTTAAGTGCGACACGTTGCTAATTGAAAAGATTAGCCACCATTAATGGTAGAACTGCTATTTCGAAGTGTGGAATGACGGAGTAACGCCCCGAAACACACTCGCTGAAGCTACGACATGCAAGCGGATGACTGCAAAATTGAAACTTGTATGAAGCTCGTTAAAGGGGGCTGAAGTTCACCCAAACAGTACAGCTGTGGAAAAGGAGACATCCTGTGAATGATAGGTCTGGCGTCTATAAACTTTCTATGGTTAGAATCAGTAGATTGACTGGGACGAACCCTCGATTGACTTTTCGTGAATGTCACACAGTAGAAATGCTGTGGGGTCCAAATTAGGGCTTCTAGGTGTGGATGAGTAAGCGTTTGATTATGAAAATCCATCTTGTGTTATAGGCACATGCAAGCCTAGCGGAATTTAGGGGGAACCTAAGGGAAGATGTACAGATAGAAATAGTGGAACGTGTGAAGCTCCAAACGTAAGAGACAGTTGCATGTCGATGACGACGGTACGAGGAAAGGCTTTTAGCTATAACTCGTTTTAACGGAGTGGCAGTAGTGCCGTAGTACCGATGATGAAATGCCAATGATGACTGAATAACAAATAGGTCGGAGGAAAAAACATTTCTGAGGGAAGGGCACAAGTCGTTAGTGTTGAAAACAAACCTACACAAGTCAGATTCTAGTATGACTAAAGAGAACGAAAGCTCAAAGGGAGTGATTAGTTGACTGACTTAATGATTCAAAAGTTAAGAAACAATGAGTATTTTGGATTGCAAACAACTTTTGATGATCTTTATAACGAAAGTAAAAATGGTCGTTATTTTACAGACATTTATGATGTGATTATTTCCGAAGAAAATATCATGCTCGCCTTTCGTAACCTTAAAAGTAATACAGGTAGTAAAACGAAAGGTACTAATGGACACACAATTAAACATTTAAACAAAATGAATGCTAATAAACTAATCAAGCTTGTTCGAAGAAGACTAGAAAATTATTCACCACATGCAGTAAGAAGGTTATTCATACCAAAACCGAATGGAAAGATGCGACCTCTTGGTATCCCAACTATTGAGGATAGATTAATACAGCAAATGTTTTTGCAAGTATTAGAGCCGATTACAGAGGCGAAATTTCATCCGCAAAGTTATGGCTTTAGACCGAAACGAAGCACACATGATGCCCTCGCAAGATGCTATCATATGGTGAATCATAGTCATCAGCATTTTGTTGTTGATATCGACATTAAAGGTTTCTTCGATAATGTAAATCATAAAAAGCTAATGAGACAATTATGGACGATTGGTATTAGGGATAAAAAAGTATTAGTAATTATCAAAAAGATGCTGAAAGCTGAAATTACAGGTGAAGGAGTACCAACGAAAGGAACGCCCCAAGGAGGAATTTTATCTCCGCTACTTGCCAATGTAGTATTAAACGAGTTGGATTGGTGGATTTCAAATCAATGGGAAACGAAACCAACACGAGTACCTTATAAGCTAAAACGCAATAAAACGGACGCACTTAAAAAGACAAGGTTAAAACCAATGTATCTAGTTCGATACGCAGATGATTTTAAAATATTCACGAACTCATATGAAAATGCTCGAAAGATTAAAATTGCTGTTGAAAAATGGTTAAAAGAACGATTAGGGCTAGAAATTAGTGAAGAAAAAAGTAAAATCACGAATTTGCGTAAGAATGGTACAGACTTTTTAGGAGTTCGCTTTAGAGCGGTACAAAAAGGCAATGCGAAAACAGGATACATCGTCAATTCTAAGATGGACCCAAGAGCAAAAGAAAAGGTACAAGGCGTTATAAGGCATCAGCTAGTAAAACTAAGAAAAAGTCCTACTCCACAAAAAGTGATGAATTTTAATGCGAATATTTTAGGGCTGCAAAACTATTATAAGATTGCAACTCGGATCGCTCAGGATTTTAATGAGATAAGGCATAACATTCACCCAAACATTAAATCACTCATGATTAGAAACATCTTTTTGAAAACAAAAGAAACAAACGGAGTGATTGATAAATTTTACGGAGATTACAATTATCCACGTTTCAAAAGCAATGGATTGCTGGTATATCCTATTGAAGCTGTTCGACATGATATACGAGGACAGCGAAAGCCTGAATTCACAATTTACAATGAAGCTGATAGGAAAGTAATTCATAAAGATTTAAAACAAGTGTCCATTCGAGAAATCGAAATGTTTCGTAAAGGAATATATAAATCAAAAAGTGTTCTGTATGAGAATAACCGATTGAGTAAATATGTAGCACAAAAAGGCTGCTGTGGTATTACGGGTGAGAGATTAACACCTCATCAAGCGTTATGTCATCACATTAAATCAACAGCACAAGGTGGTACAGATGAATACGATAACTTGATTATTATTAATAGAAAGTATCATATGCTCATTCACAATTCAGACCCTTTAAGGAATAAAGAATATCAGAAGATTTTAAGTAAATTCGAAATAAAAGCAATGAATAAATTAAACAGGCTAAGAACGGAAGTAGGAAATCCAAAGCTTAGTCTATAACATTCAACAAAACTAACGATGGAACGCCGTGTGAGTGTGAAAGCCTCATGCACGGTGTGGGACGGGGGAAAAGCTGGCGATAACTTCAAAGGCTTACCTATCGTCATATTTTTCGGGTGAATATCAGCCTCAAGCGCACAACTATACAAAGGTGCTATTTGGTGAGGATTATGTATTCCGTGCTGGAACAATCGGTACAGTGGCGGAGAAAACAGCATATGGCTATGTGAAAGGCTATGCAAATGATCATAATTTACATTTTCGTGGAGCAGAAGTTGATCGTTTAGTTCAAGGCTGTACAGGAGTAAAACGTACAACTGGGCAACACCCTGGAGGAATTATTGTTGTTCCAGATTATATGGACATTTATGATTTTTCTCCAGTGCAATTCCCTGCAGATGCGCAGGATGCAGAATGGCGTACAACCCATTTTGATTTCCACTCTATTCATGACAATATTTTAAAGCTAGATATACTTGGACACGATGATCCAACGGTGATCAGAATGTTACAGGATTTATCGGGAATCGATCCTAAAACAATTCCGACCGATGATCCTGTCGTCATGAAAATTTTTAGTTCTCCTGAATCTTTAGGCGTGACAGAAAAGCAAATTGGCTGTAAGACAGGGACACTAGGTATACCAGAATTCGGTACGCGTTTTGTACGTCAAATGCTAGAAGATACGAAGCCTTCGACATTCTCGGAGCTTGTACAAATTTCTGGACTTTCCCATGGAACAGACGTATGGCTAGGGAATGCACAAGAATTAATTCAAAACGGTACATGTGTGCTAAAAGAAGTAATTGGTTGTCGTGATGACATTATGGTGTATTTAATTTATCAAGGTCTAGAGCCGTCACTAGCCTTCAAAATTATGGAATCTGTTCGTAAAGGGAAGGGATTATCAGAAGAATTTGAAGCCGAGATGCTCGCCAATAAAGTACCAGGTTGGTATATTGAATCTTGTAAAAAGATAAAATACATGTTCCCGAAAGCCCATGCCGCAGCATATGTGCTAATGGCAGTACGAATTGCCTGGTTCAAGGTACATTTTCCAATCCTTTATTATGCAGCGTATTTCACAGTTCGAGCAGATGATTTTGATTTAATTGCAATGGTGCAAGGATCGCAAATGATTCGAGCACGGATTGATGAAATCAATATGAAAGGCTTAGATGCATCCACTAAAGAGAAAAACTTATTAACGGTGCTGGAGCTTGCATTAGAAATGTGTGAGCGAGGTATGAGTTTCCAAAAGGTTGACCTATATCGTTCCCAAGCTAGTGAGTTTGTCATTGATGGCAATTCACTAATCCCTCCGTTCGATGCAATTCCGGGTCTTGGAACCAACGTGGCGAAAACGATCGTAGCTGCTCGTGAAGAGGGAGAGTTTTTATCCAAGGAAGATTTACAGCAACGTGGTCGTGTTTCCAAAACGCTTATCGAATACATGGACCAGCTTGGTTGTTTAGAAGGCATGCCTGATGCTAATCAGTTATCGCTATTCTAGTATTACAATTGTTTTGCATGGAAAGGTCACAATGTAAATTCAAATTCCTGACACAATATGGTTATCTATAATGAAGGAAATTTGCATTGTGTCGAGAACTGTGCTATTCTAATGGTAATAATTTGTTGATATTTTTCCAGCAAAAGAGTGGGGCATACCCGCTCTTTTCTGTTGTTTAACCGTAGCAAAACAAATTTTGACTAACAGCAGGTAAGACCGTAAAATTTCACCAAAGCAACTGGTGGAATTTCTGTTTTATTATGGTTTATTACTGCGTTAACCTGATAGTGATGAACAATTCATACGCTAGAATTTGATAAATACAGGAGGAAATAATGAGCAAAGTACCATCTTTAATTGAAGAGCTCGCTAAACCAATTGTGGATGAGTTAAATCTTGAGCTAGTGGATATTGAGTTCGTAAAAGAAGGACGAAACTGGTTTTTACGTGTCTATGTTGATACACCTGAGGGTGGAATTGACATAGATCAATGTGCTCAAGTGAGTGAACGACTAAGCTTGTTATTGGATGAAAAAGATCCAATTACACAAAACTATTATTTAGAAGTTTCTTCGCCTGGAGCGGAACGTCCATTAAAAAAAGATACGGATTTTGTCAAAGCAGTTGGCAAGTTTATTTATGTAAAAACCTATGAGCCCATCAAGGACATGAAGGAATTCCAAGGCTACTTAACGTCATACGATGAACATACATTAGTGATGGAAGTGCGTATTAAAACACGTAAAATAACAGTAACAATTGAACAAGAAAAAATCGCATTGGCACGACTTGCCATCGATTTTTCTGCATAAAGCATATTTAGGAGTGAAAACAAAATGAGTAGTGATTTGTTAGATGCGCTGAATGCGCTAGAAGAACAAAAAGGAATTTCAAGAGATGTGTTAATCGAAGCCATTGAAGCGGCATTAGTTACAGCTTACAAACGCAACTTTAACCAAGCACAAAATGTTCGAGTAGACTTAAATTTAGATAAGGGCTCAATTCGTGTATTTTCACGTAAAGATGTTGTGGAAGAGGTAGAAGATGATCGTTTGCAAATTTCTTTAGAAGATGCAAAAGTCATTAATCCAGCCTATCAGCTAGAGGATATCGTGGAGCAGGAAGTAACACCACGTAACTTTGGACGCATTGCTGCACAAACAGCAAAGCAAGTAGTTACACAACGCGTACGTGAAGCGGAACGAGGTTTAATTTATGAGCAGTACGTAGACCGTGAAGATGATATCGTAACTGGCGTTGTTGAACGTTTAGATGCTCGTAATATCTATGTAGGTTTAGGGAAAGTAGAAGCGGCATTGCCTGTAAATGAACAAATCCAAGGTGAATCTTATCATCCACATGATCGTATTAAAGTGTATATTACAAAAGTGGAACGTACAACTCGTGGACCTCAAGTGATTGTGTCTCGTACACATCCTGGTTTATTACGTCGATTATTTGAGATGGAAGTACCTGAAATTTATGAGGGTATTGTAGAGATTAAATCAATTGCACGTGAAGCTGGAGATCGCTCTAAAATTTCTGTTTTCGCTCATAATGAGGAAGTGGATCCAGTTGGTTCATGTGTTGGGGCAAAGGGAGCTCGTGTACAAACAATTGTCAATGAACTAAATGGTGAAAAAATTGATATCGTAGAATGGTCTGAAGACCCAGTTGTATTTGTAGCTAATGCATTAAGCCCATCAAAAGTATTAGATGTACAAGTGAATGAAGAAGAAAAGTCGACAACAGTCGTTGTACCAGACTATCAATTATCTCTAGCTATCGGTAAACGTGGGCAAAATGCTCGTCTAGCAGCGAAGCTTACTGGCTGGAAAATTGATATTAAGAGTGAGACTGATGCTCGTGAATTAGGTATTTATCCTTCGGCTACAAGCACTTTCATCCCTGCTCATGATGAAGAAAGTGATTTTGATGATGTAGCAGTTGACTTATATCAAGACGACGAAGAATAAGTAAGAAAGCCCGTGTGACAAGTTAGCTGACAGTATTCAGTGGGCCCCCTACGCCGACTGAATACTGTCAGAGCGTCAAGTAGAGCATGACTTGTCCACCTCTTACGACAAGCTTCAGAGAGGAATGGTGATTCTTATGGCTGTAAACAAAAAAGTACCTCTTCGTAAATGTGTAGCAACTGGAGAAATGCTACCAAAGAAAGAGATGATACGTGTTGTTCGTTCGAAAGAGGGCGAAGTAAGTGTAGATGTCTCCGGGAAAAAGCCTGGGCGTGGTGCCTATGTCTCTAAATCAGAGCAGGCAGTTGACCTCGCGCGTAAGAAAAATGTATTAGGGCACCAACTTGATGTGAAAATTCCTGAAGAAATATACGAGGAACTTATTTTGCTGATTCGTAGGGAGTCAATTTTATGATAAATCAAGCAATATTTAATTTGCTTGGAATCGCAGCAAGAGCACGTAAGGTGATTTCAGGAGAAGAGTTAGTAGTAAAGGAAGTCCGCAATGGCAATGCTAAACTAGTACTGCTTGCAAACGATGCTTCTAAAAACTCTAGTAAAAAAATTCAAGATAAGTGCACGTACTACAACGTTGAGTATCATGTAATTGGAGATCGATATGATCTAGGACATGCTACAGGTAAGGAGGCCCGTGTGGCTTTAGCTATTACCGATAAAGGTTTTGCAAGTAAATTGTCTAGTCTACTCAACGAAAACTAATCGGGGGTGAGCAGATGACCAAAATCAGAGTTCATGAATATGCGAAGCAAGTGAATAAAACGAGTAAAGAGGTTATTGAAGCACTAAGTAAATTAAATGTGAGTGTAACAAACCATATGTCTATGTTGGAAAAAGACGCTGTGGCAAAGTTAAATCAAACATTTAAAGCAACACCTGAGAAAAATGTAGCAAAACAATCAACTCAAAACATGGCACAAAAACCTCAATCAAATGGCCAGCAAAAACCACAGCATTCGGTGAAAAAGCAAGAAGGACAAAGGCAGCAATCTGCTACTTCTAAGCCAAAAGTAAACAATCAACAACATGCACAGCAAAACTCAAATTCGTCTAACGAAAAATCTAAGAATACAAAAGGTAATCAAAATAGAAATATGACACAAAATAATAATAATAACAATAATAATCGTAGAGGTGGCGGTGGTTACAACCAACGTCCAAAACCAGGGATTCATGGAGGCAAACGTCGCCATCCAAAAACGCATCAACCATCAATTCCAGTGAAACAAAAGGAACTTCCAGAAAAAATTACTTTTGTTGAATCATTATCAGTTGCAGAATTAGCAAAAAAATTACACCGTGAGCCATCTGAAATCATTAAAAAATTATTCATGCTTGGCGTAATGGCAACAATTAACCAAGAATTAGATAAGGATGCAATTGAATTAATTTGCGCAGACTACGGTGTAGAAGTGGAAGAAGAAATTCGTGTAGATATTACGGATTTAGAAACACACTTCGAGCAAACAGAAGAAGTAAACGAGGCAGATTTATCAGAACGTCCGCCAGTTGTAACAATTATGGGTCACGTTGACCATGGTAAAACAACTTTATTAGACTCTATTCGCCATACAAAAGTAACAGCAGGAGAAGCTGGTGGTATCACACAACATATTGGTGCATACCAAGTTACAGAAGGCGACAAGAAAATTACATTCCTTGATACACCAGGACATGCAGCTTTCACAACAATGCGTGCGCGTGGTGCAAAAGTAACGGATTTAACAATTTTAGTGGTAGCTGCTGATGATGGTGTTATGCCACAAACAGTAGAAGCGATCAATCATGCCAAGGCTGCTGAAGTACCAATAATTGTGGCTGTGAATAAAATGGATAAACCATCCGCAAATCCAGATCGTGTGATGCAAGAATTAACAGAACATGGCTTAGTTCCTGAAGCATGGGGTGGAGATACAATTTTCGTTCCAATTTCAGCGTTAAAAGGTGAAGGCATTGATACATTGTTAGAGATGATTTTACTTGTAGCTGAAGTAGGCGAGCTTAAAGCAAATCCAGAACGTTTAGCACTTGGAACAGTAATCGAAGCTCAGCTTGATAAAGGTCGTGGCTCTGTTGCTACACTTTTAGTACAAGATGGAACATTAAAAGTAGGTGACCCAATCGTTGTAGGTCATACGTATGGTCGTGTACGTGCGATGGTAAATGACAAAGGTCGTCGAGTAAAAGAAGCTGGCCCATCAACTCCAGTTGAAATTACAGGTTTAAATGATGTACCTCAAGCAGGTGACCGTTTCGTTGTCTTTGAAGACGAGAAAACAGCACGTCAAGTTGGAGAAACAAGAGCAATGTCAGCGATTCAAGCACAACGTTCAGAAAAACAACGTGTAACGCTTGATAACTTATTTGAACAAATGAGCCAAGGCGAAATGAAAGAGCTCAACTTAATTGTGAAAGCTGACGTTCAAGGTACTGTTGAAGCTATGGCAGCCTCCCTAATGAAAATTGATGTGGAAGGCGTAAATGTGAAAATTATTCATACAGGTGCTGGAGCTATTACCGAATCTGATATTTCTCTTGCAGCAGCTTCTAATGCCATCGTTATTGGATTTAATGTACGTCCGGATGTTAACGCAAAACGTGCAGCAGAAGAAGAGGGTGTAGATATTCGCTTACACCGCATTATCTATAAAGTAATTGAAGAAATTGAACAAGCAATGAAAGGTATGCTTGATCCTGAATTTGAAGAAAAAATTATTGGTCAAGCAGAAGTTCGTCAAACAATTAAAGTATCAAAAGTTGGTACAATTGCTGGTTCATATGTAACAGAAGGAAAGGTAACACGTGATTCAGGTGTACGTGTGATCCGTGATAACGTCGTTATTTTTGAAGGTGAGCTAGATACGCTTAAACGCTTCAAAGATGAAGTAAAAGAAGTGGCAAAAGGATACGAATGTGGTATTACGATTACAAACTTCAATGATATTAAAGAAGGCGACATTATTGAAGCCTATATTATGGAAGAGGTTAAACGCGCCTAATGATCGTGTATGCAGAGGTTGAATTTATCATTCAAACTGCCCATTCGTTAAAGGAAAAGCGTGCTGTCTTACAGCGTATGATTACCCGCACAAAGCAGAAATTTAACGTTTCTATTGCGGAAATTGACCATCAAAATGTATGGCAGCGTACGAAATTAGCACTTGTTGCTGTTTCTTCGTCCAAAGAAGCAGCTGAACGAGAAATTAATCACGCGCTCCACTATTTAGAGTCAAATCCGTCATGGGAACAGCTTAATGTGTGGCGAGATTATTTATAAGTAGTAGTAGATAGTTGTCTAGCTTACGAAGGCATGGAACACACAACTATCTGTACATCGAAATAGAGGTGACAAATTATGTCTCTACGTTCAAACCGTGTTGCCGAGCAAATGAAAAAGGAGCTTGGTGATATTCTTGGCCGTAAAATAAAAGATCCGCGTGTTGGTTTTGTGACTGTTACAGGTGTTGAAGTAACGGGTGATTTACAGCAAGCGACTATTTATATTACATCTTTAGGCAACGAACGTGAACGAGAGGAAACGCTTAAAGCTTTAGTAAAAGCTTCGGGCTTCATTCGCTCTGAAATTGGATCACGTATTCGTTTACGACGTACACCAGAATTAATCTTTGAATTTGATTCATCGATTGAATATGGTAACCGTATTGATTCGTTGCTTAGAGATTTACACAAAGAATAAGCTAAAAAAAGTCTGCCACATGCATGTTTATGCAGGCAGACTTTTTATCTTCATGGAAAAGGTTATATTGCCAATGAATTATAGAGTAGGCAATTTGGGAGGAGCTATATGAACGGTATTTTACCGCTTTGGAAAGAAAGAGGCATGACGAGCCATGACTGTGTCTTTAAATTACGCAAAATTTTACGGACAAAAAAAGTTGGGCATACAGGGACACTTGATCCAGGTGTTGAGGGCGTACTGCCAATTTGTATTGGCCAAGCAACTCGAATAGCAGAATATTTAACTGACGCAGGGAAAACCTATGAAGCCATTATCTCAATAGGTCGTTCTACGACAACCGAGGATGCTGAGGGTGAAACCGTTGAAGAAGATCTTACGATAAAAAATTTTTCTCGTGAGCAGGTGTTAGAGGTTTTAGCTTCATTAACTGGCGTTATTGAACAAACACCACCCATGTTTTCAGCAGTAAAAGTAAATGGGAAGCGCCTCTATGAATATGCGAGAAAAGGCGAAAGTGTTGAAAGACCTACTCGCCAAGTAACAATTTATAATTTGGAGCTACTTGATGAGCTAGCACAATATGAGGGGCAAGAAATCACATTTCCAGTACGTATCGCTTGTAGTAAAGGGACATATATTCGAACATTAGCTGTGCAAATTGGTGAGGCTCTTGGCTATCCAGCACATATGAAAGAGCTTGTACGAACTGCTTCCGGTACTTTTACACGGGATAATTGTTTTACGTTAGCACAGGTTGCTGAGCTAATGGAGGATGAGCAAATAGCTACCTGTATTTTACCTGTCGAGTATGCATTAGCAGACTATCCATATATTGAGATTACGAGTGCTAATGAAAAAGAAATTTTCAATGGACAAGTGCTTCCAGCAGATGCATTATTAAATAGTCATGATAAAATTGTATACGGAATCAATGGAAAGGCAGTTGCGGTTTATCGGGCTCACCCTACAAAGGATGGGTTGATGAAGCCACATAAGATGTTTCCGACGATAGAGTAGGAGGATTTTTCAATGGAGGTCATTCATTTAAAATACCCACATCAATTACAGCAACGAGAAAGCATGCAGCCATATTCATTAGCTCTTGGCTTTTTCGATGGTGTACATAGAGGGCATCAAGCAGTTATCAAGGCAGCTAAGGAAGAAGGAAACAAGCGACAAATTCCAACTGCAGTGATGACATTCGATCCACATCCTTCATTAGTCCTTGGTGGACGTAACGAAAAGGTTTTTTATATTACACTCTTACAGCAAAAATTACAGCTGTTTGAAGAACAGGGTGTGGATACGGTATTCGTTGTCCACTTCACTTCTGATTTTGCCAAACTTTCACCAGCGGCATTTATCGATACATTTATCCGTGGATTAAATGTTCAGCATGTGACAGCTGGCTTCGATTATTCATTTGGAGCATTTGGTAAGGGAACAATGGAAGATATGCGTGTATTAAGCAATGGTGATTATGGCGTTACAATTGTTGAGAAGAAAACAGATGATGTTGAGAAAATCAGCTCTACCCGTATCCGCAAGCTATTACAAGAAGGCGATATGGAAGAAGCAACAGTGTTACTAGGGAGACCGTTTGAAATCAATGGGATTGTTGTACATGGTGATAAGCGTGGCCGTACTATTGGCTTCCCTACAGCAAATGTCCAAGCTTTAGAGGGAACGTTTATTCCAGCAAGTGGTGTCTATGCTGTTCGTCTGCTTGTGCAAAATAGCTGGTATGATGGTGTTTGTAATGTAGGCTATAAACCAACTTTCAAAGACCCAAATGATAAGCAATTATCGATTGAAGTCCATATTTTAAACTTTGATAAAAATATCTACGGTGAAGAAGTACATGTGGCATGGTATAAACGTATACGAAGTGAACGGAAATTCGATGGTATTGAGGCCTTGAAAACACAAATTGAAAAGGATAAACAAGAAGCAATCCGTTACTTTAACCAGCTATAAGAAGTACTTCATTACTGTAGTCACATTAGCCAAGTCGACGTTTTACTTGCTTGACTAAGTAATGTATGATAATATTCATAAGTGCATAAATGCTTAACCTTAGCTCGGTATATCGATGACTCCAACGTTTACTGTGCTAATGGGGATTAATTAAAATTTAGGAGGTCCATACAAATGGCTATTACAAAAGAACGTAAAAACGAAATTATCGCTGAGTACCGTACTCACGAAAGTGACACTGGTTCACCAGAAGTACAAGTTGCAGTATTAACAGAGGAAATCAACGCTCTAAATACTCACTTACGTACTCACAAAAAAGATTTCCACTCTGAGCGTGGTCTTCTTAAAATGGTAGGTCGTCGTCGTCACTTATTAAAATATCTTCGTGAAACAGACGTACAACGTTACCGTGAATTAATCAACCGTTTAGGCTTACGTCGCTAATTCATAGCAAAAGTAATCCTATATTAGACTGTAGACAAACATTCGTTTGTCTACAGTCTTTTTTTTGAAATAAACATTGTTCATAATATTTTGTTCAACAATAAGCCATAACTTTTTTACACTACGATGAACGATAGATAAAAATGATTTGATACTTGATAAAAGGGTGATATATTCTAATCACATTTCACAGCCCATGTTATAGTCATTGCGATCATCATTTGCAAGTGCAATTGAAGTAGACTGCTATTATATTTCATGAAATCAATCCAGCAAATTATAGATAGAGGCTCAAACAATTGGTACATAAGCGTCAATCATACAATCTAAATGCTATCATTGAATACTAGTAAAACGTTGGCTTTGGGTTAGAAAACTAGATGGTGAAATGTAAACTAAATCATTTAGAGGGGTGAGTAGGATGTTTAACCAATTATTAAGAGAGAATAATATTGTTGCAGGTATTCTAACAGTTATTCGTGTTTATTTAGGCTGGCATTGGCTTACAGCAGGTTGGGGAAAACTGTTTAATAGCTTTGATGCATCTGGCTTTTTAGCCAATGCGATTACAAATCCAGTGACAAGTGGAGAAGAGCTTGCATATCCACTGTATGTAAAGTTTATTGAATCATTTGCTTTGCCAAATGCCGGGCTAATTAACATTCTTGTGCCGTGGGGAGAATTTTTAGTAGGGCTAGGATTAATTCTGGGATGCTTAACGACATATGCTGCATTTTTCGGTATGGTCATGAATTTTGCTTTCTTAATGGCAGGTACGATATCTAGTAATCCGTGGGATATTTTACTTGCAATCTTTATAGCTGCTGCAGGTTACAATGCTGGGAAATTCGGACTCGACCGCTTCATTATGCCTATCATAAGTGAAAAGATGGCGAGAAATAAGAAAAAAGATGTAGTTCAACCTGTTGCTAAAATTACATAATAAACTTTTTTAGATATCTTATATTAGGAGACTACTCATTAGTTTGAATATACCCCACCCATTATATGGGTGGGGTATTCATATTGTTGAAAAAAGAACACGTCACTAGCAGAAGAGATCTTTTTGCAAGGTGAGGTGGTGATTTCTGTTCCACCTGCGTCCTTTCCAGGGGGCGTCCAATGAACCGCTAAATCCCCTAGGAAAGAAGCTGGCTAACCATTCTGCAAAAGTGTCTTTTCCTCTTTCATACTAGTAGTGAACGAAATAGCCCATTATCTGTAGTAGTAGAGAGGATGGGCTCCTATTTTCACGGTGGAGAATTGATGCGTGACAACAGCTTCCATAAAATGAGTAGTGAAAACCTTCACTTTATTTAAAAACCTTTGCTAAAAAGTTAACATTTGTGTTTCAACACTTTGTATAACCCGACTATTATTTACCAAGCTACTAACTTTTCTAGCTGATTCGACTTTCTTTTACCTTATAAGATGTTGTATGATAAGCTCCATGTTATAATAAGTCTATTGTTTAAACTTGTACGTGAAAAACTAATGTTAGCGAAGCAGTTATTTCCATTTACATACATTACTTTTCGTCAAGAAGGAATCAATATAAAAAAATCCATATACCAAAAATGCTTTTTCGATAAAATAAAGAAATAAATCTTAAATAAATTGGCAATAACTGAATTTAAATGTATGATTATTTCATGAAATATTATTTAGCATAGAACAAGCATTTTTGGTACACTTACTATTAGTACATACAGACGAAGTAAGTGTTTTTATAATAGAGAGGGGTTCATTGAATGAACGAAAAGAAAGTCTATTCCTATGAATGGGCTGGCCGTCCACTTGTAATTGAAGTAGGACAGTTAGCAAAACAAGCAAACGGAGCCGCATTAGTACGCTATGGCGATACTTCTGTACTTGCTACAGCAACAATGTCAAAATCACCTAAACCACTTGATTTCTTCCCATTAACAGTAAACTATGAAGAGCGTCTATATGCTGCGGGTAAAATTCCTGGCGGCTTTATTAAGCGTGAAGGACGTCCATCTGAAAAGGCGATTTTAGCAAGCCGTTTAATCGACCGTCCGATTCGTCCGATGTTCCCGGATGGTTTCCGTAATGAAGTACAAGTTATTTCTATGGTTATGTCAAATGATCCTGACTGTACATCTGAAATGGCAGCAATGGTTGGTTCATCACTAGCATTAGCGATCTCTGATATTCCATTTGATGGGCCAATAGCAGGTGTACAAGTTGGTTATATTGATGGAGAATTCATTGTCAACCCGACAGTAGAGCAATCGAATCGCTCAACAATTCATTTATCTGTAGCAGGGAACAAAGATGCTATTAACATGGTTGAAGCGGGTGCGCTTGAAGTACCAGAGGAAATTATGTTAGAAGCGATTATGTTCGGTCATGAAGAAATCAAAAAAATCATTGCTTTCCAAGAGCAGATTGTGGCAGAGGTTGGTAAAGAAAAGTTACCAGTGACACTATTTGAAATTGACGAAGCGATTCAAGCCGATATAAAAGCAGCTTGTGAGACTGATATGCATGATGCTATTCAAACGGCTGAGAAACATGCACGTGATGAGGCAATCCAAGCTGTTAAAGATCGGGTTATCGCTTCCTATGAAGAGCAAGAAGCAGATGACGAAACAATGAAACAAGTGTATACAATTCTTGATAAGATGGTAAAAGAAGAAGTACGCCGTCAAATCACGGAAGATAAGATTCGTCCAGATGGTCGTAAGCTCGACGAAATCCGACCACTTTCTTCTGAAACAGGCTTATTACAACGTACACATGGTTCAGGTCTATTTACACGTGGACAAACACAGGCACTTTCTATTTGTACTTTAGGTGCGCTTGGTGATGTACAAATTATTGACGGTTTAGGTGTGGAAGAGTCAAAACGCTTTATGCACCATTATAACTTCCCGCAATTTTCTGTAGGGGAAACAGGACCAATCCGTGGGCCAGGTCGTCGTGAAATTGGTCATGGTGCGTTAGGTGAGCGTGCACTTGAAGCAGTAATTCCTGATGAATCGGTCTTCCCTTATACAATTCGTTGTGTATCAGAAGTACTTGAATCAAACGGATCAACTTCTCAAGCTTCTATTTGTGCATCTACTTTAGCCATGATGGATGCAGGTGTTCCATTAAAAGCACCAGTGGCAGGTATTGCTATGGGTCTTATTAAAAAGGGCGAGCACTATTCTATTTTAACGGACATTCAAGGAATGGAAGACCATTTAGGCGATATGGACTTTAAAGTTGCAGGTACAGCTAAAGGTGTAACAGCGCTACAAATGGACATTAAAATTGATGGCTTATCTCGCAATATTTTAGAAGAAGCACTGACACAAGCAAAAGTTGGACGTATGCATATTCTAGAATCAATGCTTGCTACACTGGCAGAGCCACGTAAGCAATTATCTGAGTTTGCACCAAAAATTGTTATTGTAAAAATTAATCCTGATAAAATTCGCGATGTAATTGGACCAGGTGGTAAACAAATTAACAAAATTATTGAAGAAACGGGCGTTAAGATTGATACGGAGCAAGATGGTACAATCTATATTTCTTCTGCTGATGAAGCAATGAATGCACGTGCAAAACAAATTATTGAAGATATCGTACGTGAAGCAAAAGTAGGAGAATACTACTTAGCAACAGTGAAGCGTATTGAAAAATTCGGAGCCTTTTGTGAAATCTTCCCAGGGAAAGATGGCTTGCTTCACATTTCTGAAATTCAAGAGGAACGTACGAAGCAAGTGGAGGACGTCTTAAAACTTGGCGATCAATTACTTGTGAAAGTGATTGAAATCGACAAGCAAGGTCGTGTGAATTTATCTCGCAAAGTAGTAATTCAAGAGGAAAAAGAGCGCGCTGAACAAGAAAAATAATATCGATCAAAAGGCTGCGTAAATTGCGCAGCCTTTTTCGATAGTAGCAAGAAGAATAGTAGAGGATTTTTAAAATTGGGGGAGATAGTTTGGTTCAAGTACATACATGTCAGAATGGTGTTCGTATTGTATCAGAGCAAATTGATCATGTGAGATCGGTTGCATTAGGAATCTTTGTGAATGCGGGCTCTCGCTACGAGCTACCTGAAGAGAATGGTATCACACATTTTATTGAGCATATGTTGTTTAAAGGAACAGCAACTCGCTCAGCTCGTCAAATTGCTGAAGAATTTGATCGAATCGGAGGAGAGCTAAATGCCTTCACATCGAAAGAAAATACATGTTACTATGCTAAAGTTTTAGATCATCATGCGGAGCTTGCGGTCACAATACTAGCAGATATGTTTTTCAATTCTATCTTTGCGGAAGAAGAATTAGAAAAAGAGCGACAAGTAGTATTAGAAGAAATTTTAATGAGCGAAGATGCTCCTGATGATGACGTTCATGAGAAGCTGTGGGGTGTCATGTATCCGAATGATGCACTCGGTCGTCCAATACTAGGTACGGCTGCTACATTAAAGACATTTACAGCAGATGCTATACGAAAATATATGGATAAACATTATGGGCCAGAGTCCGTTGTTATTTCTATTGCAGGTAATATTTCATCTCAGCTTATGCAAACGATTGAAGATTTATTTGGTCACTATCAACCTTCACCGCATGCTATGGCGCCTGTCCTGACAAATCCTTCATTTTATCCAGGGGAAATTACAAAAATACGCGATACAGAGCAGGCACATGTCGCGATTTCCTATCCAGCAATTGGTGTAAAAGATCCAGATATGTATAGCTTTATTGCGCTTAACAATATAATTGGAGGCAATATGAGTTCTCGATTGTTTCAGGAAGTACGAGAAGAACGTGGGCTAGCCTATTCTATTTTCTCCTATCAATCGTGTTATGCAGATGTAGGTGCTTTTACGATTTATGGTAGTACTAGTCGACAGCAATTAGCACAGCTTCAGCACACGATTGATGCCACTTTATTAGATATTGTAGCGGGTGGTGTGACAGAGGAGGAGCTTGATAATGCGAAAGAGCAGCTTAAAGGAAGCTTTGTCCTTGGATTAGAAGGGACGGGAGCTCGTATGAATCGAAATGGAACAAGTGAACTTGTTCATCGCAAGCATCGAACAGTAGACGAGGTTCTTAAATCGATAGATGCTGTATCGATGGAGTCAGTAGATCGACTGATTGCTAAAATTTTAAAAGCAGAACCAGCTATCTCAATCATTGGTCCTAGCGAATAAAAATATTTTAATAAGGATAGCATTTTTTCCAGGCTATAACGAATTTTTTATTATATTGATACCTAGAAAAGGAGAACTTTGATTATTTTCAAAGTTCTCCTTTTCTATTCGTTTATCATCATTAGCAAAATAGCCTATTATTTCCAATTTGGATAAGTGACAGCAGCCCTCCATAATGAATAGGGCACACGTTTGCTAAAAAGGTAACACTTTGGGCTGGCGTGGAAGGTACTTCACGAGACAGACCAATCTCTAAACGGAGAGGTAGCGAAAGAGGCAGCTATGCGCATACCCATAAGAAAGCCAGTAGCCTGCAACGGAAATCCATTTCCATTTTAATTAACTGTTTTGTTATTCAATACGATTAAAAATAAGCAGCCAAATAAAGTAGCCTATTTTTTGATGACTGTTTAGTAAATCTCCTTTGCCATATATAAATAAAGACATTTGTAAAACACAATAAAACTGATGAGGATACTAACCAGTGTTGGTATGAACAAGATAATTAAATTTGCTGCTACTAGTGATAAATAGTAATGAATAACAAAATTTAGCAGAATGATAAGCACAACAGCTGTAAGCATTCTAACTGTTCGCATTCCCTCTGTTTCCTCAAGATGCTGAATATAAAATTGACTACAGATGAGGAAAGAAGCGCTACTTATATAAGCAAAGTACATAGCTAAATGCTCTATAAAATTTTCAGAGGCTTCGGGTTGTGAGAAATACGTTGGCGCAAGGACAATAAAGAGTAATGAAATAAGGCCATAGCAAAATAGAAAATCGGATTGCAATTGTGTCTTCTTTGAAAGAGGTAGTGTATTGACATACACGTTCCACTTTACTTGACGATCGCCTCTATATAAATTATCTACGAGGTTGGAAGAAATAACGACAACAAATAATCCAATGGAAGGACTTTCTACAAAAGGTATGTGAACAAAATTAAAAAGTAAACATATAATCATTGCAAAAAGAATAGTCCATTTTTGTACGACAATTCTTTGTAACAATAGTGCCCGCATGAGATTCCTCCTAAAACTCTTTTCTTTTATAAATAGCTGTAGAAACTAGAGAGGACAGGCATAGCAGTAAAAGTCCGCCAAAAGGTGTTAAATAGACATATTGCTTTAAATATAAAAGGGTTTGGGACATATCAGGAATATATTCTTTAAACATCCCTGTTAAGAAGCCAGGGATAAAACATAGCGCAATTAGGACGAACCTTCCTTTAATAGAGCCAAATTTAATATAGATAGGTAGTAAAACGGCTAACGAACAGAGCGCCAATGTTACAATCAAATTAAACGTTAGGAAAAATTCTGAAGTGATTTCGTTATTGGTAAAGAAATTGATAAAAAATAGGATAGGTAAAGCCATAACAAGGCCGATAATCATTAACATCACACTAAGTATATATTTACTAAAAACAATATCCGCTTTAGAAATTGGTAAAGTATTAGCATATTTATCCCACTTACTTTGTTCATCGTAGCTAAGCGCAGTTATCGCTTGTATCGTAACAATAAAGACAATAATAGCTAGGAGCATTGAGCTTTGCTGCATAAATATCGCCATCACAAGAAGAAATACAAGAACAAATGCTTGTGCTTTCATTTGACGTTGAATGGTCATTAAATCTTTTAAGATAAGTCCTACCATATTTAAACACTACCTTTCACAAAAAATAGCATGATATCTTCTATAGAAGGTCTTTCAAGTTTGAAAGCCTCATTTACTTCCTTTTTCAGCACTAATGCTTCTATTCCAAACGTACCAGGACGGGTTCTCAGAATAGCATGCTTCGGTAAGTCGTTTACTTCCTCACTATTTCCTTTGAAAATACCATATTCATATAAAAGAGCATCTTTACTCTCGCTCAATAAAATTTCACCATTATGAATTAACGTAATATAGTCAGCAATTTTTTCTAAGTCGCTTGTAATATGAGAAGAAAATAAAATGCTGTGCGTTTCATCCTGCATAAATGCTAAAAATAAATCCAAAATTTCATCCCGAATAATAGGGTCTAATCCACTTGTGGGCTCATCTAAAATCAATAGTTTTGGATGATGTGCCAATGCCAAGGCGATCGATAGCTTCATCCTCATCCCTCGTGATAGTTCCTTAATCTTCTTCCTCTTTGGCACCTTAAATTGAGCTAACCTTTCAAAATAATAGTCTGAATCCCATGTTTGAAATACTTTGCTCATGATTTTGTCGAGTTGCGTCGCATTTAGCGTTTCTGGTACATGTAAATCGTCAAATACAACGCCGATGTCGTTTTTTATCGATAGTTCGTGTTCGACATGATCTTTGCCAAATAGCAAAATTTCGCCATATTCTTTTTTTATTAAATTCAGCATGCATTTTATCGTTGTTGATTTGCCAGCCCCGTTTTCTCCAACAAAACCCATTACCGTGCCTTGAGGGACGGAAAAACTTATATCTTTAAGAAAAAAGCCTTCAAAGCCCTTATGTAGATCATGAATTTCAATGGCATTCATATTACTTATCCTCCTCTAACATTAAAGATAGTAGTTCTTGTAATTCTTCACCAGAAAGTCCAGCGGTTTTCGCTATTTTTGCTGCCTTTTGCAAATGCCCCTCTACCTGCCGTAATAGCTCCTCACGTAGAAAGTCTTGATTTCGTTCTGTGACAAAGCTCCCTTTACCAGCGACTGTTTCAATGAAACCGTCTCGCTCTAAATCAGCATAAGCCCGTTTAGTGGTCATCACACTTATTTTTAAATCCTTTGCTAGAGCGCGGATAGACGGTAGTGCGTCACCTGCCTGTAATTTATTAGCCAAAATAGCCTCTTTGAGCTGTATGGTGATTTGCTCATAAATAGGTTTTTCACTCGCATTACTTAAATGGATATGCACAAATCATCACCTCTTATTACTGTATATACACACTATATACAGTTGGTGATGAAAATGCAACATATTCGTACTTTTGGTAGGGGTCACGATTTGCAAAAACTCGGCATATATTGAGGTAACGGCTCAAGGAGGGAGATGAGGCATGCTACTATCTGAGATGGTGGATAAGGAGTTAATTCAAATTGAGGGTGGCGTACATTTTGGCATCCTGGCACATACAGAATGCCTATTAGATGTGCAAACAGGGAAAATACATGGCTTTGAAATTGTGAAAGATAAACTACCATTCCAAAAAAAGAAAATGAAAGTTAGTGAAATGATACCTTGGCACGAAATTATTTTAATTGGTGAAGATCGTATTTTATTTAATAAGACATCTACAGTACAGTCAGAATATTTACAGTGAGGTGAGCTTTTGGAAAACGAAAAATGGCTTGTTATCGGTGAGGACTCCCGGTTAAAGGAACTAGCTACAATGCTAAGAAGTCCATCGAGAACAGTGTTTTATAAAAGAACGACCGTATGGAACGAAGAGTTAAATAAACTTGTTTTAGAATTCCAGCCCAATAAAATTGTACTACCTATTCTTCCATTAAAAATAGAAGTTGAGCAGCTCTATGGTATATCACAAGTGAAATTTTATACAGGTCGATTAACAATGCATTGGAAGCAGTTACTAGAGAAAAATGAATCTATTTGCTATTTACAGCAAGAATCATTTATTTGGCAAAATGCTCGATTAACAGCAGAGGGATTTATCGCCACGTTTTACGGACTCGAGCAAAAATGTATTTACGGACAAAATTTCACAATCGCAGGTTTTGGGCGCATCGCAAAAATGCTCGCCTCTTTACTAGTTAAGATGGGTGCAAATGTTCATATTGTTGCACGTTCAGTTGTACAAGTGAGTGAAGCAAAAGCATATGGTTATAAAGCCACGAATTTAGATGATCGCCAATGGTCTATTACGGATGGCATTTTTATAAATACAATTCCTGCTAAATGGATTACAGAGTCTTTTATAGAGCATGTTCCAACAGTTTTATACGACTTGGCTTCAGAGCCAGGCTGTTTAGATATAGATTCTGAGCAACTACAAACGTATGTACTATTGCCGTCATTGCCTGGGAAATACTTTGCACATGATGCAGCTACAATATTGTGCAAGGCAATAGAGGAGGAAGAAAATTGTTAACGGGGAAACGAATTGGCCTAGGTATTACTGCTTCCCATTGTACGTATGAAGATGTAGTACCTAAAATCCAAAATTTTATTGATGTCGGAGCAACAGTTATTCCAATTATTACGCATTCCGTTTTACATGCAGCTACTCGCTTTGGTACAGGAGAAGAGTGGATTGCAAAAATAGAAGCTTTGACAGGAGAAAAAGTTATTTCTTCTATAAAAGAGGCGGAGCCATTTGGCCCATCCAATCCATTAGATGCAATGGTCATCGCCCCCATGACAGGCAATAGCATTAGTAAATTTGCTAATGCAGCAACAGATAGCCCTGTATTAATGGCAGCGAAGGCAACTTTGCGTAATGGTTCGCCTGTAGTTTTAGGTATTTCCACAAATGATGCACTAGGCTTAAATGGCATAAATATTATGAAATTGTTAAATGCCAAAAATATATATTTTATTCCATTTGGTCAGGATGCCCCTCACTCCAAACCAAATTCTTTAATTGCTGATTTTGAGCAAATGGTGGATACTGTTCATGCAGCAATTACGCAGAAAAAGCAATTACAACCGCTGTTGATACAATATTTCAAATAAATAAGAGATTACACACAATTTTCAGTATTTTTGTGATACAATAGCACACATTATGGAACATGTATTCAAGGAGAGATGACAGATGACAAAGCAGTTAACAGTTGCGGTTGTTGGGGCAACAGGAGCAGTAGGATCAAAAATGATGGAGCAGTTGATTAAACGTAAATTTCCGATTGGACATATTAAATTTTTAGCTTCTGCTCGTTCAGCAGGAAAATCAATCGAATTTAATGGTGAAACATATACAATTGAAGAAGCGACACCTGAGGCTTTCGAAGGCGTCAATGTCGCTTTATTCTCAGCTGGTGGCTCAGTATCTGCCGCGCTTGCACCAGAAGCAGCTAAGCGTGGTGCAGTAGTTATTGATAATACAAGCCATTTTCGTATGGATCCAGAGGTACCGCTTGTTGTGCCTGAAGTGAATCGAGGCGACTTAGCGGAGCATAAAGGGATTATTGCGAATCCAAACTGCTCTACAATTCAAATGGTAGCTGCACTTGAACCAATTCGTAATGCATTTGGTTTAACAAAAGTAATTGTTTCAACTTATCAGGCAGTATCAGGTGCGGGGATTTCTGCGATCCAAGAATTAAAGGCACAAAGCGAAAACTGGGATGCAGGTAAAGATGTAGAAGCCAATATTTTACCGTCTGGTAGTGATAAACGTCATTACCCAATTGCTCGTAATGTCATTCCACAAATCGATAAATTCACAGATAATGGATTTACATACGAAGAAATGAAAATGATTAATGAGACGAAAAAAATCATGCATGCACCAGAGCTAAAAGTAGCTGCTACTTGTGTTCGTGTGCCAGTCGTTTCAGGTCACTCTGAATCTGTTTATATTGAGGTAGAGAAAGAAGCGTCAATCCAAGAGATTTTTGATGTATTACGCAATGCACCAGGTGTGGTATTACAAGATGATATTGCAACACAAACTTACCCAATGCCTATTTATGCAGAAGGGGAAGACGCTACTTTTGTAGGACGTATCCGTCAAGATTTAGACAACAGCAAAGGGTTCCATCTATGGATCGTTTCTGACAATTTATTAAAAGGCGCCGCATTAAACTCTATCCAAATTGCAGAAGCAATGCTTGAGGATAACTTACTATAAGAGGGGTGTAAGGATGAATTTAGGTCGAATTGGAACGGCTATGATTACGCCGTTCAAAAATGATGGCACGATTAATTATCCAGAACTAGAACGTATTATTAATCATTTAATAGACAATGGTACTGATTGTATTGTTGCTTGTGGTACGACTTCTGAAAACCCAACTATGTCTACAGAAGAGAAGATTGAAGTTGTTCGCTTTACAGTAGAGAAAGTAGCAGGTCGCGTACCAGTTATTGCAGGTACTGGGGATAATGAAACAGCTTACTCTATTGCAATGACACATAAAGCAGAAGAAAATGGAGCAGACGGCATTATGCTTGTAGCTCCCTACTATAATAAGCCAAATCAACGTGGGATTTATGCTCACTTTGAAACCATTGCTAAACAAACGAGTCTCCCAGTTATGCTTTATAATGTCCCAGGGCGTACAGGGGTCAATGTTGCCTATGAAACTTCTGTTGCATTAAGCAAGATTCCTAATATTGCTTGGATTAAAGAAGCGAGCGGTAACTTAGATCAGATGGGTGATGTTATTGAGAATGTAGATCCAGATGATGATTTCTTAGTGTATAGTGGGGACGATGGTTTAACACTCCCACTAATGGCCATTGGTGGAGCGGGTGTTATTTCTGTAGCTGCACACGTGGTAGGTAATGATATGCAATTAATGATTAAAGCGTTTGAAGAAGGAAATCATAAGCTAGCAGCCAAAATTCACCGAGCCTTATTACCTTTAGTACGTGCGCTGTTCGCTCAACCCAACCCTTCACCGATTAAATATGCGATGACAAAATTAGGATTTGATACACTCAATGTCCGTTTGCCAATGATGGAAATGACAGATGAAGAGAAAGCTAATTTTGACCGAATTTGGGATACGTATCAAGAAAAAGCGAAGAGTTTTAGATAAATAGTAACGAGGCTGATAGCATTTCAGCCTCGTTTTTTTATATCTTATAAAATAAAATGTTTTAACCAAATCTGTAACTCCTTGTCCTCACAAATACTAATTAAGCTCTATTTATACAGGATATCCAATTTTTGTTTGCCATCTGCTAGCAATAAGCAAATAGCAGGAAAATCTATTTCCAACGTGAAACATGTATTTTTAATTTGTGCAAAAGCTTTGCAAACCGTATAATAAATGTTAAGTGGTTGCTGTTCGGGATATTTTTTAGGAGGAAATAAATTGACAAAAAAGAAAAATGAATTAATCCGCATCATCCCTCTTGGTGGTGTAGGCGAAATTGGGAAAGCAATGTACGTAGTAGAAATTGATGAAGAACTATTTGTGGTGGATAGCGGCTTAATGTTCCCAGAAGATGAAATGCTAGGTATAGATATCGTGATTCCTGACATTACGTACTTAGAAGAAAATAAAGAACGTGTGAAGGGTATTTTCTTAACACATGGTCATGAAGACGCGATTGGGTCTATTGCCTATGTATTACAAAAAATAAAGGCACCTGTGTACGGATCAAAATTAACCATTGCATTAGCAAAGGAACATTTAAAAGAATTACCTGCACCACATCAGGTGAAGTTTTTTGAAGTAACAAACCGTAGTCGTATGAATTTTAACTCAACGTATGTAACATTCTTCCACACAACACATAGTATTCCCGATTCGTTAGGGGTAGTGTTCCATACATCTGAAGGCGCGATTGTTCATACAGGAGAGTTTAAATTCGATCAATCAGCGACAGGTAAATTTAAACCTGATTTAGCAAAAATGGCACAGCTAGGAGAAGACGGCGTCTTTATTCTATTATCGGAGTCTTGCGAAGCTGAGCGACCAGGATATACGACATCAGAGATTGTCATTGAAGAACAATTATCAAAAACATTCCACTCAGCACCAGGTCGTATTTTAGTAGCTGTTTACGCATCAAACTTTATTCGAATTCAACAAGTATTTGCTCAAGCCCAGAAATCATTCCGTAAGGTTGTGATTGTGGGTAAACCATTGGAAAAAGCGGTTGATCTAGGCGTACAGCTTGGCTATTTAACAGTTCAAGAAGATACAATAATTCCGATATCGGAAATGCAAAAATATCAAGATGATGAAATTATCATTATTACAACAGGCAATAGAGGAGAACCCCTCGATGCTTTAGAAAAAATTGTCCGTAAACACCATCGTGACATTAAAATTAAACAAGGTGACACGGTACTAATCACCTTTACACCTTCTCCTGGCATGGAAGTTCAAATGGCAAATACAATGAACTCTATGTCAAAAGCAGGCGCTGAAATTTTGACTTCTAGCAAAAATGTTCATGTTTCAGGACATGGTAGTCAAGAAGATTTAAAGCTGATGCTAAACTTAATGCAACCAAAGTATTTTATTCCTGTACAAGGAGAATACCGTATGCTAATTGCACACTCTAAATTAGCACAACAGCTTGGTATGCAAAAATCCCAAATTTTTATCGCTGATAAAGGGGATATCGTAGAATATAAAAATAATAAAATGCGCATGAGTGGTCGTGTACAAGCTGGTAATGTCTTAATTGACGGTATTGGTGTAGGCGATGTAGGTAATATTGTACTTCGTGACCGTAAATTATTATCGCAGGATGGTATTTTCATTGTGGTGGTAACATTAAATCGAGCACAAAAGAAAATTGCCTCTGGCCCAGAAATTTTATCACGAGGCTTTGTCTATGTACGAGAATCAGAGGAATTAATGATTGAGGCTTCTGACATTGCGAAGAATGTGATTGAAAAGTACGTTGGGAAAGAAACCTTTGAATGGACGAATATTAAACAAGAAATTCGAGATACGCTAAATACGTATTTATTCCAAAAAACAAAACGTCGCCCAATGATTATTCCTATTATTATGGAATATTAATTGAACAAACTCATCGTATATGCTTTGAGGAAAAAATAAATGAAAAAGGATTTTCTCCCAATTGCGGTGGAAAATCCTTTTTTTGAAATAATCAAGTTCTACATGTGATGATTCGCTACATATATAGAATGGATTGCAGAAGAAGGTGAAATAGATGGCAGTTAGTAAGAGAAAAAAAGTTGCTAAAAGTAAGGCGACAACAGAAAAAAAAGAAATGCATCCGCTTATGTACGAAATTTTAGGGTTGCTCTTAATTGCGCTAGCAGTCATTATGATTTTTGAATACGGCATGATCGGGCGGATTCTACAAACAATCGCCATGTTCCTTTTAGGTAATTTACATTTTGCTGTTCCATTTATGCTTATATTTGTTGCATTGTTAATGATGATTGGTCGTAAAAAAGTTGGGATAAAGGATCGATTAATACTGGGCATGTTTCTCATTGTTATGAGCTTAACGATTTTTAGTCATGGCATATTATTTGAACAACTATCCAAATCAGGTGGTCTACTATCTGATTCTGTGCTACGTGAATCATGGCGAATTTTGATTAATACAGAAGGTATCATCCATCGCAGTAATGCTTTGGGGGGGGGGATGATTGGTGCCCTACTATTTAGTGGGCTTCATGTGTTATTTGAAGCCTCTGGGGCAAAAGTTGTTGCTTGGGTTATTTTCTTTATTGGATTAATTCTTGTCACTGGAAAAGCATTAGTGCCTTATTTAGCAGAAAAAACACCAGATATATTTGGCAAATGGAAAAAAAAGCACCGTGATAAGAAAAAAAATACACCGAAAAAACCAAATAATCGTCGTTCAAGAGTAGAGAGTGGGGATGAGGTAGCAGCCGTTAATCAATCTATAGATATGCCTGAACAGGAAGAGGAAATACCACATGAGCCGATTATTTCTGCTTTTACACAGAATGTTTCACAGGAAAGAGAAGTGTTTGATACAACTCACTTGTTGGAAAATGAACTAGAAGAAACAACGGATGATGTCCAGATTCAGGGCACAGATGCAGTAGAAAATGCAGACTATCAGCTTCCATCATATAATTTATTACAATTACCACCACAACATGATCAAAGTGGTGAATATTCAGTGATTCAAGCGAATGCCAAAAAGCTTGAGCAAACTTTACAAAGCTTTGGAGTAAAGGCAAAGGTGACACAAGTACATTTAGGTCCTGCTGTCACAAAATATGAAATTTTACCTGATATCGGAGTGAAAGTAAGCAAAATTGTTAATTTGCAAGATGATCTTGCATTAGCATTAGCAGCTAAAGATATTCGTATGGAAGCGCCAATTCCGGGGAAATCTGCGATTGGTATTGAAGTACCTAACAGTGAGGTAGCCATTGTAACACTTCGTGAGGTGTTGGAATCGAAGGATGGTGCTAAGCCTGAAGCATTATTACAGGTAGCATTTGGCCGTGATATTACAGGACAAGCTGTACTAGCAGAACTCAATAAAATGCCACATTTACTTGTAGCTGGTTCTACAGGCAGTGGGAAAAGTGTTTGTATAAATGGCATTGTGGTATCCATACTAATGCGTACAAAACCGCATGAAGTGAAGCTCATGATGATTGACCCAAAAATGGTTGAATTAAACGTTTATAATGGGATTCCTCATTTATTAGCGCCTGTCGTAACAGATGCACGTAAAGCTTCGCAAGCACTGAAAAAAGTGGTATCTGAAATGGAACGTCGCTACGATTTGTTTTCTCATACAGGTACAAGAAATATAGAGGGTTATAATGCACATGTACAAAAGGTTAATGAACAAACAGAAGAGAAACATCCAAAGCTACCATATATTGTGGTTATTGTAGATGAGTTAGCGGATTTGATGATGGTCGCTTCAAGTGATGTAGAGGATTCAATTACACGTTTAGCACAAATGGCAAGGGCTGCTGGCATTCATTTGATAATTGCCACACAACGACCAAGTGTAGATGTTCTAACAGGTGTCATTAAAGCAAATATTCCATCCAGAATTGCTTTTGCAGTTTCTTCCGCAATTGATTCGAGAACAATTTTAGACATGGGTGGAGCCGAACGTTTACTAGGAAGAGGCGATATGTTATTTTTACCTGCTGGAGCTTCTAAGCCAAAAAGGGTGCAAGGTGCCTTTTTATCAGATCAAGAAGTGGAAGCAGTCGTTCATTTTGTTATAGAACAGCAAAAAGCGCAGTATCAGGAGGAGATGATTCCTACTGAAGAAGAAACCATTTTAGAGGAAACAGATGATTTATATGATGAAGCAGTCCAATTAGTTGTCAATATGCAAACAGCATCTGTCTCAATGCTTCAACGTCGCTTCCGAATTGGTTATTCAAGAGCTGCACGTATTGTTGATCAGATGGAACAACGCGGTATTGTTGGGCCTCCAGAGGGTAGTAAACCTCGTCAAGTACTTGTTCACCAATACGATAACTAAACAAAAAATGAAGCTGAAAATGGTGAGAGTAACTGTATTTATGTCCAAAAATTTGCAGATAAAATAAAGAAAGAATGAATTCTATAACAGATTTTACTCAAAACTGTTTATTTCATTCTGCAAAAATGTTATATTTATGAACGATTAGTAGGAATGTTGTACATCAGATGTCTGATCTCTGATTTTGGTGGTGATATATGTGACTATTAAAGCAGATCATCGTCATCTCTATCTTCAAGTTATCGATCGTTTAAAATCTGACATCGAGGCTGGCATTTTTAAAGAAAATGAAAAGCTGCCTTCAGAATTTGAATTATCGAAATCACTAGGAGTCAGTCGAGCAACACTTAGAGAAGCACTTCGACTGTTGGAAGAGGAAAATGTGATTGTGCGCCGACATGGGGTTGGGACTTTTGTCAACCCGAAGCCGTTGTTTACATCAGGCATCGAGCATCTATCTAGTATTTCTTCTATGATCGAGGCAGCAGGTATGGAGCCAGGTTCGCGGTTTTTAAAAGCGACTGAGCACGTGCCTTCTGAGGAAGATTTAAAACGCTTCCAAAGTGATGGCGACGATAAAATACTCACGATTGAACGTGTCAGAACAGCGGATGGTGAGCCAGTAGTATACTGCATAGACAGGCTACCTGCAAGCTTCCTGCCTACTGACTTTGTCGAAAAAAAAGAAGTTTCACTGTTCTCTGCACTTGAGCAATCTGGCAAAATTCATGTAGCTTATGCTGTAACCTATATTGATCCAGTTGGGTATCATGAACAAGCCTCACCGATTTTAAATTGTGGACGTGAGACAGCTCTTTTAGTGTTAAAGCAATTGCATTATGATGATCATGATCAAGTAGTGCTCTATTCAAAAAATTATTTCCGAGCTGATAAATTCAGCTTCCATGTAGTTCGTAAACGGGTGTAGAACATTTCTAAATTTTTTCCTGCTAATTACAATACCTTTGGGGGGTTAATTAAATGAAAAAACGTAAATTTGGTTTAGTATTAACATCAGTATTAGCGGCAAGTGCTATTTTAGGTGCTTGTGGTACGAAAGACGACGAAAAGCCAGCGAAAGAAAATGACAAAGCTTCAGGCGGCGAAAGCACAGAAGAAGCTTTCTCAGTAGCAATGGTTACTGACGTAGGTGGCGTGGATGACAAATCATTCAACCAATCTGCATGGGAAGGTGTACAAGCTTACGGTAAAGAACACGGTTTATCAAAAGGTGATGGTGGTTTTGACTACCTACAATCAGCTTCAGATGCTGACTATGAAACAAACTTAAACAACTTAGTTCGTCGTGACTTTAACCTAGTATTTGGTATCGGGTTCATGATGGCTGATGCAATTGATGCAGTTGCTTCTGAAAATCCAGATAATCACTTTGCATTAATCGATGCTGAAGTAGAAGCAGACAACGTAGTAAACGTACTGTTCAAAGAGCAAGAAGGTGCTTTCTTAGCAGGTGTTGCTGCAGCGAAAACATCTAAAACAGGTAAAATCGGCTTCGTAGGCGGCGTTGATATTCCAGTTATTAACCGTTTCCACGCTGGTTTCGTTGAAGGTGCTAAAGCAGTAAATCCAGATATCGAAATTCAAGTAAAATATACTGGTGCGTTTGATAAAGCGGATCTTGGTAAAATTACAGCGAACAGCATGTATTCTTCAGGTGTAGATGTAATCTTCCACGCTGCTGGTGCAACTGGTAACGGTGTATTCTCTGAAGCAAAAGAGCGTAAAGCGAAAGATCCAAATGCTGATGTATGGGTTATCGGTGTAGATGCTGACCAATACGAAGAAGGTAAAGTAGACGATAAAACAAACGTTACATTAACTTCTATGTTAAAAGGTGTTAATACAGCAGTAGTAGATATTTCAAATAGAGCGAAAAATGGTGATTTCCCAGGTGGAGAAACACTTGTTTACGGTTTAGCTGAAGATGGCGTTAAACTTGCGGACTCTCGCGGTGCAATTCCAGAAGATGTACAAAAAGTAATCGACGAATATAAAGAGAAAATTGCTAAGGGTGAAATCAAAGTTCCAGAAAAAGTGGAAAAATAATTCATCTTTTGATCATCATAAGGGACTTTTAGAAGGACCTTATGATGATTTTTCAATCTATCGTTATATTTAGATTATTCGCAATACTCTATTTAGCTAGATTTATAGGAACCTTATAGAGGTAGTAATTATGATTTGAATAATGATGGTAACAAGTTAATAGAAGAAAGGTTTCTAACGATGACCTTTCCTGTATTAATTTAGCAAAACATCTACCTCTATACGTGGGATATTAAATCGGTCAATAAAATATAGCCTCTGGTAGAAAATTCATTACTGGACGTATGGCTTATCTGTACCATCCATCATGTAGCAGCAGATACTATACGCTAAGGCAAAAATACTTAATAATAGTGCCTATTAAGGGAGTGACAAATTTGGATTATGTGATTGAAATGCTAGGAATCCGTAAAGAATTCGGTAATTTCGTGGCGAATAATAATATCACCCTCCAACTGAAACAAGGCGAGATTCATGCATTGCTAGGTGAAAATGGTGCAGGTAAATCGACTTTGATGAATGTCCTTTTTGGTTTGTATCAACCAGAAGGTGGCGAAATTCGTGTACGTGGGAAGGCAGTAAAAATTACAAACCCGAATATTGCCAATGATTTAGGGATTGGCATGGTGCATCAACATTTTATGTTGGTAGAAAACTTTACAGTAACAGAAAATATCATTTTAGGCACTGAGCCTACTAAAATGGGAATTGTGAATATAAAAGATGCGGCTAAGAAAGTACAAGCACTTTCTGAAAAATATGGATTAGATGTTGATCCAAACGCCAAAATCGAGGATATCACGGTTGGTATGCAACAACGTGTAGAAATATTAAAAACATTGTATCGCGGTGCCGAAATTTTAATTTTTGATGAACCAACTGCATCATTAACACCGCAAGAAATTACCGAATTAATTCAAATAATGCGTCGTCTTATCGAAGAAGGTAAATCCATTATTTTAATTACGCATAAGCTAAAAGAAATTATGGAAGTTTCAGACCGTGTGACGATTATCCGTAAGGGAGAAGGGATTGGCACTGTTGTAACCGCTGCCACAAATCCTGATCAGCTTGCTGAAATGATGGTTGGCCGTCAAGTTGAATTCAAAACGGAAAAAACGGATGCGACACCAACTGACGAAGTGCTTGCAATTGAGAACTTGGTTGTTACGGATTATCGAAATATTGATAAAGTTAAAGGTCTTAATTTAAATGTTCGTAAAGGTGAAATCGTAGGTATTGCGGGTATTGATGGTAATGGTCAATCCGAATTAATTGAAGCCATTACAGGTCTACGCAAAATTAAAAGTGGTAAAGTCAAGCTGAATGGTAAAGATATTACTAACATGAAGCCTCGTAAAATTACAGAGGAAGGCGTAGGACATATTCCACAAGACCGTCATAAGCATGGTTTAGTTTTAGATTTCCCAATTGGTCATAATATTGCATTGCAAACATATTACCAATCTCCAATAGCGAAGGGCTTTGTCATGGACTATAAAAAGGTGTCAGAAAAAGCTCGCCAAATCATTAAAGAGTATGATGTGCGTACTGGTAATGGGGAGATGACACCAGCTCGTGCATTATCTGGTGGTAACCAACAAAAAGCAATTATTGGTCGTGAAATTGACCGTAACCCTGATCTATTAATTGCTGCTCTACCAACACGTGGACTTGACGTAGGAGCTATTGAATTCATTCACTCTCGTCTAATTGAGCAACGTGATAAAGGGAAAGCCGTTTTGTTAATCTCATTTGAATTAGATGAGGTTATGAATGTTTCGGATCGAATTGCCGTTATCTATGATGGACAAATTGTCGATGAGTTAAGTCCGAAAGAAACGACTGAACAAGAGCTAGGCTTACTAATGGCAGGGCAAAGTAAAAAAAATATCAAGCGTGATGCGAAGGAGGGGAACGACTAATGTCAAATCGTGTCATTAATATACTCGTTCCTATCATCTCTATCATTATCGGTTTAATTGTAGGGGCTATCGTCATGGTAGTCAGTGGCTATGACCCAGTGCAAGGTTATATCGCTCTTTGGACAGGTATTTTTGGAGATTCATATTCAATCGGGAACACAATTCGTCAAATTACACCATATATTTTAGCAGGTCTTGCGGTAGCCTTTGCATTCCGTACAGGGCTCTTCAATATCGGTGTTGAAGGTCAGCTAATTTTAGGTTGGTTAGCCGCAGCTTGGGTAGGTTATGCGTTTGAACTTCCTAAAATCATTCACTTACCATTAGCATTGCTTGCAGCAGCAGCTGCAGGTGCATTTTGGGCCTTTATTGCAGGTTTCTTAAAAGCGAAATTTAAAGTTCATGAAGTTATTGCGACAATTATGCTAAACTACACTGCACTTTATATTGCAAATGCAGTGATTAAAAAATTGTCCGATGGCAGCTTTAAAACAGAACGTATCCATGAGTCAGCCTCTTTACGTTCTCCGTTTTTAAGAGAGCTTACAGACAATTCAAGTCTTCACTATGGGATCATTGTTGCACTTTTAATGGTAGTCGTGATGTGGTTCATTCTAGAAAAAACAACACGGGGCTACGAGCTAAAAGCAGTAGGTTTTAACAAAAATGCTGCTGATTATGCAGGTATGAGTGTCAATAAAAATATTATTTTAGCTATGACGATTTCTGGTATGTTTGCAGGTCTTGGCGGCGCGATGGAAGCATTAGGAACGTTCCAAAACGCATCCATTAAACCTGGCTTTACAGGAATTGGTTTTGACGGTATCGCCGTTGCTTTACTTGGTGCCAATACACCACTTGGCGTAGTATTTGGGGCATCCCTTTTCGGTTCTTTAAAATATGGTGCATTAAATATGCCAAATGCTGCGGGTATCCCAGAAGAGATCGTATCCATTATCATTGCATTGATTATCTTCTTCGTTGCATCAGGCTATATTATTCGAGTAGGCTTACAAAAGCTGAGCAAGAAAAAGGAGGGACAATAACATGAGCTTTTTAGAAATGTTATATTTCATCATCCCTTCAGCGATTCTATATGCAACACCTTTGATTTTTACAGCCATCGGTGGGGTATTCTCTGAACGCTCTGGTGTTGTCAACATCGGGCTAGAGGGCTTAATGATTGTTGGTGCTTTTGTTGGTATATTTATCAATTTAGAATTTGCTTCATCATTAGGTGCGGCAACTGTTTGGGTAGCAATGCTAGCGGCTGTTGTAATTGGTGCGATTTTCTCACTTTTCCATGCCGTTGCTTCTATTTCATTCCGTGCCGATCAAACGGTATCAGGGGTAGCTATTAACTTATTAGGCTTAGCTGCTACTGTATTCTTGGTAAAAATGATTTATGATAAAGGTCAAACAGATATGATTGACCAACCTATTCGCCGTTTTGGTATTCCTTATTTAGAGGACATTCCGTTCTTTGGACGTTTATTGTTCCATGATGTTTACAGTACGTCTATTCTGGCGTTTGTGGTAGCTTTTGGTGCTTGGTTTATTATTTATAAAACACCATTTGGCTTACGCCTTCGCGCTGTAGGTGAACACCCAATGGCGGCAGATACAATGGGGATTAACGTCAATAAAATGCGTTATATTGCTGTTATGATCTCTGGAGCTCTAGGTGGGCTTGGTGGTGCTGTCTATGCACAAACAATTACGCACGACTTCTCACACGCAACAATTGCTGGTCAAGGTTTCATGGCTATTGCCGCAATGATTTTCGGGAAATGGCATCCGATTGGTGCGCTAGGTGCAGCTTTATTCTTCGGTTTAGCACAAACATTAAGTATTGCAGGGAACCAGATTCCATTTATCGAAAATGTTCCAGCCGTTTATCTGCAAATCTTACCGTATGTATTAACAATCCTTGCTTTAGCAGGCTTTATTGGTAAAGCAAACGCTCCAAAAGCGAGTGGACAGCCTTATATTAAAGGAAAACGTTAAGAAAAGCATTTTAAGGACTGAGCAAGCTATGCTCAGTCCTTTTTATATAGGATTGGCGTAATTTTTAATTTTTCCCATACATACTTTGGATTCCTTTTGCAATTATAGACAATAGACATGTATAGTATGTGTAGTACATCGTTATATTAAGAAGGATAGGAGGGTTTCATATGTTTAAAACAATACCTTTTGCAAAAGGTGTCAATTTGCATATCCGACAAACGACCCAATTTAAAACCGTAAATTTTTCAATTAAATGGAGAAGAGCATTAACAGCTAAAAGTGCATCAGAGCGTACAGTGTTAACAAATGTACTGCAGCACAGTAATGCTAAATATAAGACAACGGCTGCTTTTCGAAGCTTTTTAGATGACTTGTATGGTACAGTTTTGTATTTTGATACATCTAAGCGCGGAAATGAGCATACGGTTCTTATGAATGTAGAGACTGTTAATGATCATTATCTAGCAAATACAAGTGTCTTAAACGAAGTCCTTGGTTTATTGCATACAGCTATTTTTGAGCCTAATCTAGAAAATGGTGTCTTTAAGGAATCCGTTGTTGAGCGTGAGAAAAAGACAGTTATTCAACGTATTGAATCTATTTTTGATGATAAATCTCGCTTTGCTCAATTCCGTCTACAACAAATCCTGAGACCAAATGAGCCAGCATCAATTTCAGCGAATGGTAGTGTCGAAGAAATTCAAAAGATTACCCCTGCCTCATTATTTGAGGCTTATCAATCGATGCTAGCTAACGACAAAATCGATATTTATGTAGCTGGAGACATTAATGAAGAGGAAATTGTTGCGAAATTAAAAAAAGCGCTACCATTTAAGGATCGTACTCCTGAGGAAGTTCCAGCAGTACTCCCTCAACAACATCCAGACAATGATTATGTAAGAGAACAGCATGAAATGAAACAAGGTAAACTTCATATTGGCTTTAGCACACCTGTTAGATTTGGTGATGCAGATTTCTCTAAGATGCAAATTTTTAATGGGATTTTTGGTGGATATCCACATGCTAAGCTGTTTATGAATGTTCGTGAAAAAGAGAGTCTTGCTTATTATGCTTCTAGTTCCTATGCTTCGCATTATGGACTTGTATTTGTTGTATCTGGGATTGAAGCTAAAAATGAAGAAAAAGCGCTATCTTTAATTAAAGAACAACTTGCCGTCATGCAGGCTGGGGACATTACCGATTTAGAGCTGGAGCAAACAAAGGCTATGCTGACGAATCAGCTAAAAGAATCCTTAGATTCGGCACGAGGTCAAATTGAAATTTTTGATCAATATAAAGATTTACCTGAGGAATTCTCAGTTCAAGCCTGGGCAAATAAGTGGAAAGCTGTGACAAAAGAAGATGTTGTTGCAATGGCAAAGCAAGTGCAGCTTGAAGCGGTCTATTTCTTATGTGGAAAGGAGCAAGCCGCACAATGAAAACAATAGAATTTAAACAATTAGATGAAATACTTTATTATGAAAAACTAGACAATGGCTTAGATGTTTATATATTGCCGAAAAAAGGCTTTTCCAAAACATTTGTTACATTTACAACAAAGTACGGCTCTGTCGATCGTACGTTCGTGCCAATTGGTGACACAGAAAGTATTACTGTACCAGATGGTATTGCACACTTTTTAGAGCATAAAATGTTCGAAAAAGAGGATGGAGACGTTTTCCAAAAATTTAGCGAATATGGTGCTTCTGCGAATGCATTTACATCGTTTACGCGTACAGCTTATTTATTTTCATCTACTGACAATATTTATAAAAGTACAGAAACATTATTGAATTTTGTCCAAGAACCATACTTTACAGAAGCTACTGTCAATAAAGAAAAAGGAATTATCGGGCAAGAAATTACAATGTATGATGATCAACCAGACTGGCGTCTATACTTTGGCACAATCGAAAATATGTATCATCATCATCCTGTAAAGATTGATATCGCTGGTACAATTGAATCGATTGATGGCATTACAGCAGAGCATTTATATACATGCTACAATACGTTTTATCATCCTTCGAATATGTTGTTATTTGTGATTGGTGCTGTAGAACCAGAGCAAATGATGACGTTTATTCGTGACAATCAAGGTAAAAAAGAGTTCCCAGAACCAACGCCAATTCAACGCTTCTTTGATATAGAACCAACAGAGGTAGCCATTAAGGAACGTACATTAAATATGGATGTTCAAAAACCAAAAATTTATGTTGGTTTAAAAGCGAAAGACACTAATTTATCAGGTCAGGACATGTTAAAGCATGAGTTGTCCGTTCAAATTGCGCTTGAACTTATTTTTGGACGTACTTCTGATTTTTATGAACGTGTTTACGAGGAAGGTTTAATTGATGAGACGTATGCTTTTGATTTTACCTTAGAAAATGGCTTTGGATTTGCCATGATTGGATCAGATTCAGCAGAGCCTGATAAATTGGCAAAAACGATTATGGACGAATTAGCAAAATATGAAGGAAATAGCCAATTCGATCCTGCTGGTTTGGATCGTATAAAACGCAAAAAAATTGGGTTCTTCCTACGTGCACTAAATTCGATCGAGTTTATCGCAAACCAATTCACACGGTATTCCTTTAATGACATGAATTTATTTGATGTAGTACCAGTACTTGAGACTTTAACCGTTGAGGACTTACAAAAAGCATTTGCTTCTATCCAAGGTGAAACACAGCAAACAGTCTTTAAAATTCTGCCAAGTAAGCAGGATGCACAGTGAAAAAATTTGCCCTTGTTTTAGGTGCATCAGGTGATATCGGTCATGCCATTTGTCAAAGCTTAGCTGAGGACGGCTGGTCCATCTATGTACATTATTCAAACAATCAAAATGCGGCACAGAGATTATGTGAAATGCTTTCCGAAAATTTCCCTGCACAAGAATTTATGCTTGTACAGGGAGATTTTTCAATCGTTAATGGAGCAGAATTAGTAGCCGCGCAAATTTTCAATGTGCAGGCAATTGTTTTTGCCAATGGACAAGCCCATTATTCATTGCTCGAAGATACAACAGTGGAGGATATGGATGCTTTATGGCGTGTTCATGTTCAAAATCCTATGAGACTAACAGCTTTACTTTCTGGAAAACTTCGCAAGCATGATGTAAGCTATGTACTATTTATAGGTTCCATTTGGGGAGAGGCTGGCTCAGCGGGGGAGGCACTTTATGCAACTGTTAAGGGTGCGCAACATGCTTTTGTTAAATCCTATGCAAAAGAAGCGGCATTATCTCGGATTAGAGTGAATGCTATTGCTCCTGGCTTTATAAATACCTCAATGAACAGCCATCTAAATCAAGAAGAGCTTCAATACATTTTGGACGATATCCCACTAGGCTCCATTGGACAAACAAAAGATGTGGCTGAAATGGTACGTTTTTATTTGTCTGGTAAAGCTGATTATGTGACAGGACAAATCGTACGATTAAATGGAGGCTGGTACATATAATAATCTCTTTTGCACATACTACTTGTGTAAAGGAGGAGGAAGAATATGACCATTTTAGAAAACTGGCAAAAATGGACATCGTTTTTAGGACAAAACGTTATGCAAGCTGAATCAAGCGGTATGCCGAAGAAAATGATTCAAACGGCTGCTGTCCAAATTGGGGAATATTTGGCGACTAATGTCGATCCTAAAAACGAACAAGAGCGAGTGCTGTCGGATTTATGGGGCGTTGCCTCTGAAGATGAAAAACATGCATTAGCGAATTGTGTCATTAAGCTTGTACAAAATAAGCATGTGCAGTAAATAAAAGAGGAGAGCCAATCTCCTCTTTTTGCTATACAGTAAACTTTTTATCTGTGAAAACGGGAACGTATGTAAGCCTATTTAACAGTCATCAAAAAAAATTAGTAAATAACACTGTAATTCCATGTATTCTAACTTTCCATTACATAAAAAATCAGCTATGATGGAACTTATAAAGGATTTTTTACGTTAACTAATAGGAAGGGAACGAGTGTGTTGAGCGATTGGTACTTTGAATATGAAATTCAGGTGAATCGCCCTGGATTATTAGGAGATATTGCTTCACTTTTAGGGATGCTTCGTGTCAATATTATATCAATAAATGGTGTAGATGAGGATCGACGTGGTATGTTAGTGCATACAGACAATGATGAGGCAATTGAGCGTTTTCGTACAATTGTTTCGACAATGGAACATATTAACGTAACCAAATTTCGACAACCAAAACTTCGTGACCGTTTAGCCATTAGGCATGGTCGTTATATTCCTCGAGATGCAGATGAAAAAAACACATTCCATTTCGTAAGAGATGAATTAGGTATTTTAGTCGACTTTATGGCAGAACTCTTTAAAAAAGAGGGACATAAGCTGATTGGTATTCGTGGCATGCCACGTGTTGGAAAAACTGAATCCATAGTAGCCGCCAGTGTCTGTGCCAATAAAAAATGGATCTTTTTATCATCTACAATGATTAAGCAAACAGTTCGTAATAAGCTTGTGGGAGATGAATTTAGTCGTAACAATATTTTTATTCTAGATGGTATTGTAACTCGACGTTCATCTGATGAGAAACATTTGCAATTAGTGCGTGAAATGATGAATATGCCTTGTATCAAAGTTGTAGAGCATCCAGATATGTTTGTTCAGCATTCAGAATATAAAATAGAGGATTTTGATTATATTATTGAACTACGTCATCACACTGATGAAGAAATTACTTATGAAATAATGGAAAAAAATCATATGTCCGAATCGGATTCTTTTGGAGGATTTAATTTTTAATTTGATGTTAAAGTAGGTGTTATTAGTGGCAGAATTAGGGACTCGACTGAAAGAGGCGAGACTGTCTAAAGGCTACAGCTTAGACGATTTACAAGAAATAACGAAAATTCAAAAACGTTATTTAGTAGGAATTGAAGAGGGCAATTATTCCATTATGCCTGGTTCGTTTTATGTACGAGCTTTTATCAAACAATATGCAGAAGCTGTTGGGTTGGATGCGGAAGAAATCTTAGAGACATATAAAAATGAACTACCGAGCACTCCAAACGATCAAGTAAGTCAATCGATGACGAATAGCCCCAGCAGAAGAAAAGTAACGAAAGGCCCTTCGAATAAAATGATGGAGGCTATGCCAAAAATCATTGTTGCTTTATTTATTGTAGTCATTATTGTGGCTATATGGGTGCTATGGCAATCAAAAAACAGTCCAGGGACAAGCGAAGAAGTAAATCCAACTCCTGAGATGGAATATGACACAAATGTCAAGCCAATTGATAGTGAGAAGGATAAAAAAGAACAAGAAAATAAAGATGCACAGAAAAATGATAAAGATAAAGATGATACAAAAGCTACAGAAGAAACACCAACTGATGAAGATGACACTGATCAAACTGAAGAGATGAAGCAAACAATTTCCGCGGGTACTGTTGAAGCAGATGGAGCGACAACTTCTTATACGTTAACAGGGACGGATACAATGAAACTTAAAATCGAAATATCAGGCCCTACATTTGTTGGTATTCGCAATCAACAGCAACAAGAAATCTTAACAGATACGCGTGTCTATAATGCCGGGGAAGTAGTTGAATTTGACGCCTCAACACAAAACTATGTTCGTATTCGTCTCGGTAATTCAACGCAAGCTAAAATCTATATTAATGACGAACTTCTAACGTATGCACAACAAATTGTAACGCAAAATATCGTCATCAATTTCAATAAAGAACAGTAGTCATCCTATGATGACTACTTTCTTTCATCATGAAAGGTGTTAGAAAAATGAACATTCCAAATAAAATTACCATCTCTCGAATCTTGCTTATTCCATTCTTTGTCATTGTTATGATGTTTGATTTTGGCTGGGGAACATTATCGCTTTTTGGTGCTGAGATGCCAATCCATCATTTTATAGGTGCACTTATTTTTATCTTTGCTTCAACAACCGATTGGGTGGATGGTTATTACGCACGTAAGTATAACCTTGTGACCACATTTGGGAAATTTTTAGATCCCTTAGCTGACAAGTTACTTGTCTCAGCAGCCTTTATTTTAATGGTCGAGCTTAAGATGGCACCTGCTTGGGTAATTATCATTATTATTAGTCGTGAATTTGCTGTTACGGGTTTACGTTTGATTTTGGCAGGTGGAGGAGAAGTGGTCGCTGCCAATCAGCTTGGTAAAATTAAAACTTGGGCACAAATTGTAGCGATTGCTGCTGCTCTTTTACACAATACAATCTTTACATTGGTTGGTATTCCATTTGATAAAATCATGCTCTATATTGCATTGTTCTTTACACTTTGGTCAGGGTGGGATTATTTCTATCTAAATCGACGTGTATTACTTGAGTCTAAATAAGAAAGGTCTTGGGATCATGAATGCTGAAATTCTTGCGGTTGGCTCAGAACTATTATTAGGTCAAATTACGAATACAAATGCGAGATTTATCTCAAGCCAGCTATCCGAGCTTGGCATCAACGTTTTTTATCATACCGTAGTGGGCGATAATGCAAAGCGTTTAGAACAAGCTATCGAAGTGGCAGAGTCTCGTGCAGATCTCATTATTTTTTCGGGAGGACTGGGTCCAACAAAAGATGATTTAACGAAGGAAACGATTGCACGTCATCTTGGTGTTTCTCTTGAGTTTGATGAAGTAGCATTGACGTATATTGAGCAATTTTTTGCTAAACGAGGACGTCCAATGACGGAAAATAATCGTAAACAGGCATTAATTTTAGCAGGGAGTGAAGTATTAGCTAATCACCATGGAATGGCTCCAGGTATGATCTTCACAAAAAATGATCGCACTTATATTTTATTACCAGGACCTCCAAAAGAGTTAGAACCAATGTTTCAATTTGAGGCTAAACCTAAACTTGCTGCGATGCTTAATGATGGAGGGATCATTGCATCACATGTTATGCGATTTTATGGAATTGGTGAGGCCGAGCTTGAAGTACAAGTTCAAAATATTTTAGATGCACAAACCAATCCAACAGTTGCTCCACTTGCTTCTGATGGTGAGGTAACGTTACGCGTAACAGCTAAAGCCGCAACAGAGCAGCAAGCTAGGCAGCTTATTAAGGCAAAGGTTGCGGAAATACAAGCACTTGTTGGTGATTATCAATATGGTGTAGATGATGATTCCCTTGCCTCAAAAACGGTAGAAATGCTATTGGATAATAAGCTAACAATCGCGGCTGCAGAAAGTTTAACTGCTGGGTTATTTCAATCTGAGCTTGCGGAAATTCCAGGGGTAGGAAATGCTCTTATAGGAGGCGTTGTTACCTATGCAGCAGATGCGAAAGTAAAACAGCTAGGCATTTCACAAGAATTAATTGATACACATGGTGTTGTGAGTGCTGAGTGTGCGGCGGCAATGGCAAGTGCTGTTCGTGAGAAATTTGCTACAAATATTGGGATTGGCCTTACAGGAGAAGCAGGTCCCACTGCGCATGATCATCAGCCAGTAGGTACTGTTTGGATTGGTATTGCCATAAATGATGAGGAGCCGCTTACATATTTACTTCATTTATCAGGCATGCGGAATACGAATCGGCTCCGTGCGGTGAAATTTACATGCCACTATTTAATGCAGCTGTTAGAAGAACGTGGCTACACAAAACGTTATTAAAATAGATTAAAACATAGGAATTTGGGTAGAGGAAAACTATCCAAATTTTTATTTTGAAGGAAAATCGAATAAATGTTCGCTTTTTTCTTGCGTGTTTTCTCAAAAACAAGTATAGTAGAGATAGATAAAAACAGTGAACAGTTTTCGAAGGAGGAAAATGAATGAGTGATCGTAAAGCAGCCTTAGAACAGGCTCTAAAACAAATTGAAAAGAATTTTGGTAAAGGTTCCATCATGAAACTCGGGGAAAAAACCGATTTAGAAATTGCCACATCTTCAAGTGGTTCACTTGCACTTGATGCTGCATTAGGAGTGGGTGGATATCCACGTGGACGTATTATTGAAGTATACGGTCCAGAATCATCTGGTAAAACAACTGTTGCTCTGCATGCCATTGCTGAAGTACAAGCAACAGGTGGACAAGCAGCATTTATCGATGCTGAGCATGCATTAGACCCAATCTATGCACAAAAATTAGGTGTTAATATTGATGAGCTATTATTATCACAGCCTGACACAGGTGAACAAGCACTTGAAATCGCAGAAGCATTAGTGCGTAGTGGTGCTATTGATATTATCGTAATTGACTCTGTTGCTGCCTTAGTACCAAAAGCTGAAATTGAAGGGGATATGGGTGACTCTCATGTCGGCTTACAAGCCCGTTTAATGTCTCAAGCTTTACGTAAACTATCAGGTGCGATTAATAAATCAAAAACGATTGCTATATTCATTAACCAAGTTCGTGAAAAAATTGGTGTTATGTTCGGTAATCCAGAAACAACACCAGGTGGACGTGCACTTAAATTCTACAGCTCTGTCCGTTTAGAAGTGCGTCGTGCTGAAGCTATTAAACAAGGTAATGATATTGTTGGTAACCGAACTAAAATTAAAATTGTTAAAAATAAAGTAGCACCACCTTTCCGTACAGCTGAAGTAGATATTATGTATGGAGAAGGAATTTCTAAAGAAGGCGAAACAGTCGATTTAGGTGTGGAATTAGACATTGTACAAAAAAGCGGTTCTTGGTATGCATATGGCGATGAGCGCTTAGGTCAAGGACGAGAAAATGCTAAACAGTATTTAAAGGAAAATACTGCTGTCCTGGAAGACATAGCAAACAAAATCCGAGCTTCTTATGGTATTGCGGCTTCTTCTTATACAATTGCTGCACATGATGATGAAGAAGAGATGGATGAAGAATTAATGTTACTTCTTGAAGAAGAATAATTAATGATTGCATTGTTCCCACTTTATTGAGGGGGCAATGCATTTTTTTGTCTATATTCTTAAATTTTTACACATAATAAGAGAGAAGCTATGTATTTCGGTGTTTATTTCTAATGTACTGTTTTTTTATTAATTGTATTTAACGTGAAAATTTTCTAGTGAAATAGTAATAGGAAGAAAATTCGCTGAATGGATAGGACTTACTTTTTTTTGGCTAAGGTGGCGAACAGACGCCCGACTATCCTTGACAGAGCTTGAGGCTAGCTATACAATTAAATATGTATAATTTCTGAATTATGACTTTAAATAGGCAGTACATTTTATCTTCATTTAGCAAATGTTTTATAGTGAAATATCCTTTAAAATGGATGTCTAAACGCCTACTGGATGAAGATAATGCCTTTGGCCAATGAAACGGGTTTTGCACAAATTCTAACAAAATCTGGTGCATTTTAGCTAAGGCGACATAGATGTATGCGCCGACTGAAACTGTAATACCCAAATAGCAAGAGGAGGTGTTCATATGGATGGAATTACTATCATCTCCGCTTTGCTTGGACTCATCGTTGGTGCCGCTGTTAGCTATATCTACATGAAAAAAGTGAATGACTCAAAAATCACTGGTGCTAAACATGTCGCTGAAACAATCGTTGAAGAAGGAAAACGAGAAGCGGAGGCAATGAAGAAAGAAGCACTACTTGAAGCCAAAGATGAAACTCACAAATTTCGTACTGAAGCTGAAAATGACATTCGTGAACGTCGTTTAGAACTTCAAAAACAAGAGAACCGTTTATTGCAAAGAGAAGAGAATCTTGATCGCAAAGATGATGCTCTAAATAAGAGAGAAGCTGGCTTAGAGCGCAAAGAACAAGCTCTAGCTGAAAGACAACAGCATATTGAACAGATGGAGAGCAAAGTGGACGAGCTCATGGCATCACAAAAAACAGAGCTAGAACGTATTTCTGCTTTAACTAGGGATGAAGCTAAATCAATTATCCTCAATGAAGTAGAAAAAGAGTTATCAACTGATATTGCTGTGATGACGAAAGAAGCTGAAACGCGTGCGAAAGAAGACTCAGATAAAAAAGCACGTGAAATTTTATCATTAGCACTACAACGCTTTGCTGCAGATCACGTAGCAGAAACAACTGTATCTGTTGTGAACTTGCCAAATGATGAAATGAAGGGACGTATTATTGGTCGTGAAGGCCGTAATATCCGCACATTGGAAACGTTAACAGGAATTGATTTAATTATTGATGATACGCCAGAAGCGGTTATATTATCAGGCTTTGATCCAATTCGCCGTGAAACAGCACGACTTGCACTTGAAAAACTTGTACAGGATGGTCGTATTCACCCAGCTCGTATTGAGGAAATGGTGGAAAAAGCTCGACGTGAAGTGGATGAACAAATCCGCGAAACAGGTGAGCAAACTACATTTGAAATTGGTATTCATAACTTACATCCAGATTTAATGAAAATTTTAGGCCGCATGAAATATCGTACAAGCTATGGACAAAACGTCCTAAAACATTCAATTGAAGTCGCACATTTGGCAGGATTACTTGCTGCTGAACTTGGCGAAGATGTAGCATTGGCTCGCCGTGCAGGCTTATTACATGATATTGGAAAAGCAATTGACCATGAAGTTGAAGGAAGCCACGTCGAAATTGGTGTGGAATTAGCAACAAAATATAAGGAACACCCAGTTGTTATTAATAGTATTGCCTCGCATCATGGTGATACTGAAGCAACATCTGTTATTGCGGTATTAGTCGCTGCAGCTGATGCATTATCAGCAGCTCGTCCAGGTGCACGTAGTGAAACACTTGAAAACTATATCCGCAGACTTGAAAAGTTAGAGGAAATTTCAGAAAGCTATGATGGCGTAGAAAAATCTTTTGCGATTCAAGCTGGACGTGAAATTCGTATTATTGTACAACCTGAAAAAATTGATGATTTAGCCTCTCATCGTCTTGCACGTGATATTCGCAAACGTATTGAGGAAGAACTCGATTATCCAGGTCATATTAAAGTAACAGTTATTCGCGAAACACGTGCTGTGGAATACGCGAAATAAATAATAAAATATTAGGCATCCCTTGACCGAGGTCAGGGGATGCCTTTTTGTATGTGAATAAAATTCGATGTAATCTACCCAGTAAGAATAAATGGATGATTCCAACAATATAGTATGGAATAAAGCATAGTGAACTAGCCTCAACATGAATACCTTTTAAAAATTAACCAGCCTAGTTATACTCCGTTTTTACAACTGGTTTATGTTTTGACAAGGAGTGAGAAGCATTGAAAGAAACGATCACATTACAAGATATATTGAAAATAGTCCGAGAAAATCTTCTTTTTATCATAAGTTTTACACTTTTCGTAGCGTTGGTTACGGCCTTTATTAGCATCTTTATTTTAAAACCTACCTATGAGGCAGAAACGCAAATTTTAGTTAACCAAAAAAATATAGAGCAACCACATTTAGGCGTACAACAGGTTGAAACAGATCTCCGACTTATTAATACGTATAACATTATCATTACAAGCTCAGCTATTTTATCTAAAGTTATAAATAAGCTAGATTTGGATGTCACACCTGAAGTGTTAATGGATCAAATTACTGTATCAAGTGCCAATAATTCGCAAGTCGTCAATATTAATGTTGTAGACAAGCAAGCAGAATTGGCTGTTGAAATTGCCAATACAATAGCAGATGTGTTTCAAGAGGAGATCCAAGTTTTAATGACGGTTGATAATGTTAATATTTTGTCCGTTGCAAAATTAGATAAGGAGCCTGTACCGATTGCGCCAAATAAAACTCTTTATGTAGTAGCAGCCTCGTTTATTGGTTTTGTTTTAAGTGCTGCCTTCATAATTATAATAGAGAGCTTAGATACTACAATCAAGACAGAGCAAGATATTGAAGAGTTGATAGGGCTACCGATTATAGGCTTGATTAGTCAAATTAGTGATTCTCACAATAAAAGTGCTAGGATAAAATCCCGTAAAACGAGGAGGGGATCATAATGTTCTGGAAAAAAAAGAAGAAAAAGAAGCTAGTGAAAATGGCACGAAAACTTGTGACGATTGCAAATGGCCAATCTTTTATTTCTGAACAATTTCGAACAATCCGAACAAATATTACATTTTCAATGCCAGATAAAGAGATTAAAACAATATTAGTGACATCTGCAACACCAGGTGAAGGAAAGTCAACCAATGCAGCGAATATCGGCGTTGTTTTTGCACAAGAAGGAAAACGAGTCATCATCGTAGATGCAGATTTACGTAAACCAACAATGCATTATACGTTTCTATTGCAAAATGCTAGGGGACTATCAAATTTACTAACACGACATTTTACAATGTCCCAAGTTATCAATAGTACAGATATTGCTAATCTATTTGTCTTGACGAGTGGGCCTATTCCACCCAATCCAGCAGAGTTACTGGCTTCTAATGTAATGGAGAGTGTAATAGAAAACCTAAAAAAAGAGTTTGACATCATTATTTTTGATGCGCCACCGATTTTATCTGTGACGGATGCTCAAATTTTGTCCAATAAATGTGATGGTACATTATTAATTGTAAACAGTGGAGTTACAGAAAATGAAAGTGTGTTAAAAGCAAAGTCAAACCTAGAAGCCTCAAAAGCAAATATTTTAGGCGTCATATTAAATAACTATAAAATGCCACTCCATCAATATTATGAGCAATATTATTATTAATTCAAGTACTTAGACAGGGAAGTGAAGTACAGTGATTGATATACACAGTCATATATTATTTGATGTCGATGATGGACCGAAAACAATTGAAGAGACACTTTGTTTATTTGAGCAGGCAGTTTTAGAGGGGATTACAACGATTGTTTCCACTTCACATGTCTTACATCCATTTTATAATGTTCCTTTTAATGTAGTGAATGATCAAGTTGAACAGTTGCAATTGGCAATTGACCAACGTAACATGCCGTTAAAACTTTACACGGGACAAGAGGTACGCTTGGCCGGTAACATTCTAGAATTGTATGAAAAAAAACAATTACATACATTAGCACATTCCAATTATTTGCTGTTGGAACTCCCCTCTAATCATATTCCAAAATATACAAAGGATATCATCTACTCGTTATTAACAGCAGGCATAACACCCATTATTGCACACCCAGAACGAAATAGAGTCATTACAGAAAATCCAAGTCATTTGGAACAAATTATACGGGAGGGGGCACTTGCACAAATTACAGCAGGAAGTTTAGCAGGATTGTTTGGAAAAGCCATCCAAAAGCTTTCAATAAAATTTGTGCGCTCGAATCTTGTCCATACATATGGTTCGGATGTGCATAACTTAAGTACACGTCCTTTCTTATTTGAAAAAGGTCTTCGATATTTAGAAAAGCAAAAAGACTTAGATATGGTAGATTTTTTGCTTGAGAACAACGAACGAATCATAAACAATCAGCCATTAATTGTATATGAACCAGATGATACTTTCACAAAAAAATGGTGGAAGTTTTTTTAAAATGCGAGAGCATCTTTCAGCTGGAAGGATATAAAAGATAGCAACAAGTAGCTGAAGCGCTGGAGACATTCAGTGTTTAAGGGGGCCGTATGGGATGCGAGTTGTTTTTATGAGGAGTAACCCTGTTTCACCAGACCCAAGGGTTGAAAAAGAAGCACTTTGCCTTGTGAAAAATAATTGGAATGTCCACATTTTAGCTTGGGATAGAGATAATAAATATAAAGTAAAGGACCAACTGCTAGAAGGTGAACATGCAATCCGTATTACAAGGTTTGGTATTCCTGCAACATTTGGGGGAGGTTTGAAAAGGAACTTATTTCCATTTATAAAATTTCAGATTAAACTTTTTCAGTGGTTACTTCGCCATAAAAATACGTATGATATGATTCACGCTTGTGATTTTGATACAGCACTAATAGGTACAATATGTGGGAAATTACTGCGTAAAAAAGTAATCTATGACATGTTTGATTCGTATACCTCACCATTTTATGGACCAGCGAGTATTGGAAAGGTCATTGAAAGTATAGATTTACGTCTTTTGAATAGTGTAGATGCAGTCATTATATGTACAGAAAAGCGTAAAGAACAGATTGCTAAAGCTTCACCTAAAAAAATAGAGATCATATATAATACCCCGCGTTATATAGATTCAAATAATCGCTTAGATTTGAATCCGAAAAAAGTAAAAATAGTTTATGTAGGCATACTTACTGAAAATCGGTTGATTAATGAATTGGTTGAAGTAGTAAAGAATACGCCAAGTTACGAGCTGCATATTGGTGGATTTGGTAAATTAGCCGATACATTGCTGCAAACTTCAAAAATGCATGACAACATTCACTTTTATGGTAAGTTACCCTATGAAAAAACAATAGAGTTAGAAAATAGTTGTGACATTATGACGGCTATTTATGATCCTAACATTTCTAACCACTATTATGCTGCACCCAATAAATTCTATGAAGCATTAATGCTTGGTAAACCTTTGATTATGGTAAAAAATACGGGAATGTCGGAAGTAGTTGCAGCAAATAATTTTGGAGAACTTATTGATTATAATAGAGAGAGTTTACAAAAAGGAATTGAGAATTTGGTAAAGCGTAGAAAAGAATGGTCAGATATTTCTCATGAAATGAAGGCACTGTACGAAGAAAGTTATAGCTGGGCGAAAATGGAGAAACGAATCACTGATTTATACAGTAATTTATAAAAGGTGTGCGAAGGACGGAGTGACTCGTAGCGGCAATCGATATCCCAATTGAGGAAATTTGTTCATCCACAATCGTAAGAGCAATATGAAAATTTACAATAGTATTGGATTTTTAGGGGGACTAATATGAAGATATTATTTGTTGCACAAAATTTTCAAATGGGTGGTATCCAAAAGGCATTGATTAATATGCTAAAAGAAATCAGCCTCTACGAGCAATATAAGATAGATGTTTTTACATTTAGTGGTGGGGAATTAATGAACGATATTCCCTCCAATGTGAAGGTAAATACAGGGAACTTACTGTTGCAACTAATTGCTACACCTTTTGCTGAAGTGAAAAAAGGAAGTAACATATGGCATATTATTTTACGAATTGTGTGTATGATAGTCGTTCGATTGATAGGTTCCCACAACTTCTACTCGATGCTATTAAAAAAACATCGTATTAATGGTCATTATGATATCGCCATTTCTTATTTTAATGATGTACCTAATCAATATTTCAATAGAGGTACCAATTTATTTGTAGATCACTTTGTGGTAGCAGATCGTAAGTTCGCATGGATCCATACAGATCCCATTAAAGCGAATTTTAATTATGAAGCTTGTGTCAAAACCTATAAAAATTTTGATCGATTGTTCTGTGTTTCGGTAGCATGTAAGGAAAATTTGATAAATTTTCTTCCTGAATATCAACATAAAATTCAAGTGGTTTATAACTTTTTCCCAATTGAAGAGATTAAAGAGCAGGCATGTCAATATACACCGTTTCTAAAAAGCGAGTTGGATTTAATATCTGTTGGGCGAATTGAAAATAGTACAAAAAGGTTCGACCTTATTCCACATCTGTGTAAGTTGTTAAAGGAAGCTTCTATAAATAATTTCCGCTGGCGCATTTTAGGGGATGGACCAGACCTTTTGGCCAATCAGCAACTAGCTCTGCAACTAGGCGTAGAGGATGTAGTTGAATTTGTAGGGGAAATAAAAAATCCGTATCCCTATATAAAATGTAGTGATGTATTCATTTTAACATCAGCCTATGAAGGCTATCCAATGGTCATAGGGGAGGCATTAATTGTACAAACGCCTGTTATTACAACGGATTTTGCAGCAGCAGGTGAGCAAATATGTAATGGTCATAACGGGTTGATAACAGGCTTTAATGTTGAAGACATCTTTCAAGTCATTGCCAATGTAATGAAAAATACAGAATTACTAAATAATATGAAAAATTACATAGAAGAAAATCACTACACAAACGAAAAAGCTCAAGAGCAACTAGAATTGGAGTTTGATGCTATATGATAGTGGAAAATAAAAATTTTAGTGTGCTCATTTGCATTATTTCTAGTATCTTTGTCGTATTAAAAATATATACAGGTAGTAATCTATTTCTCTGGATCTTCTTTCTTTTAACAAGTACGGCGATGCTGCTAGATAAGCAGCAGCATCGAATTGACTATTTATTGTTTTTTATTTCATGGGTTTATGTCATTAAATTTGATATATCTGGCTATTCACTGCTTGTCGTACTTAGTTCTTTCTATATTTTGTTAAGTATTTTGACGATCTTTTTACAAAAGCAAGGTATATCAAAACGTCTCTTATTGACCTTTTTCTTATTTGCGTTTTATACGGTGGCCGTAACGTTAATTAGTGGGGGCAATCTTATAGCAGTTTTAGGCTTTGTGTTGAATTATAGTGTGCTCTTTTGTGCAGTAGTGACTATCAATGAGAGGACATATTTCAGAAGGTATACGTATATCTATGCATTGGGTTTACTAGCTGCTTCGATCGTTCGATTAATCAGTTATTCTGTTCCAAAAATTGATCATTTTATAGAGTCAATGACCGTTGTGAATACAGTGAAGACAATGAACTCAATTAGTACAAGATTTACGGGTTTAGATTTAGATCCAAACTACTTTAGTTTGCAAGTATTAATAGCAATGGCTTGTTTATTAGTGCTTTTTAATCTGGATGGAAAAAAGGAGAAAAAGTCAATTGTATTACTCGTAATATTAGCGTTTTTTGGCATACTGACATATTCCAAAATGTTTATTATTACATTCGTCGTTTTCATTTTGATGACATTCATCGTATTCATTAAAAATAATGTGAAGACAGCCATTAAATTTTCAACTTTTATAGTGATCATATGTGGGGTTGTACTCTATTTTTTTTACGAGTCTTTATTCGAAATTTATTGGATTCGGTTTTTCGGGTCAGGAATATCGACAGATGCTATTACCACTGGTCGAGTGAGTAGTTGGAGCATATTTATCAATGAAATCCTTCAAAACACGAAAGTATTTGTTTTGGGAGCAGGATTTGGCACAAGCTTTGCGAAGGTGAAGATGGCACATACAATGTACTTATCAACTCCCTATTATATAGGCCTACTTGGAGTAGCCTTGTCAGTACTATACATTTCAAGCCTCTATAAAGTACTTAGAGAGAATGTCGGTATTATTAATACACCAGGCTTTCAAATCCTCTCAATTAACGCTATTCCTCTCTATATCGTGTTACTAGCGAATATAGGACTTGATTCATTTGTCATGGATTATTTTCCATATCATATTTTATTAATTATGTTAGCTCTGACTATGAGTAAAAGTAAGACGGACTACTTACGATGAATGAGAGGTGAGGTGAGTGCCATTTTTAAGCATTATTGTCCCCATCTATAATACGGAGCCTTACTTAAATATGTGTCTTGATAGCATTTTGAGACAGGAATTCGTGGATTTTGAGTTGATATTAGTGAATGATGGCTCGACTGATAACTGCTCAGTAATTTGCGATGAATATGCCGAAGCTGATACAAGAATTACTGTCATTCATCAAGCAAATAGTGGTGCTGTCAGTGCCCGTAAAGCAGGGCTAAGCGTCGCCAAAGGACAGTATATTGGATATGTAGATAGTGATGATTGGATTGAAGTGGATATGTACAAATCATTATGCAATGCTGCACGTGATTTTGATGTAGATATTGTCATTTGTGACATTGTAGAAAATTATCCACTCCAAGAAGTGAAGAGAGCGCAGCTTGTCGCGCCCGGTTTGTACAGGAAGGATAGGCTGGAAAAAGAAGTGTATCCGATTATGCTATATTCGGGCGAGTATTACCGTTTTGGATTATTTCCATCTTTGTCTAATAAAATATTTAAAAGAGACCTATTAGAGAAAAATCTATTTGATGTGAATGAAAAAATTTGCATGGGGGACGATGCTGCTTGTACGTATCCAAGCTTATTTGATGCAGAAAGTATTTATATATTAGAAAATCAATACCTCTACCATTACCGTCAGCATACTTCTTCCATGACAGCTAGTTATGATCAGCTGTTTTTTAACAAAATACTTATTTTGTATGAACAATTGAAAGTTTTAAAGCACAGAAAAGCAGACCTGGTTCCTAATTTTACTGAACAACTTCAGTATTATTTTACTTATTTAATGATTGCAGCAGTGAATAATGAATTGAATAGATTTAACTATAAGCGTTTACATGAAAAGCGTATCTTTATCAAGAAAATGTTGATTCATGAAGTGTTTCATGAATCGTTGCACACTATTCGTATGACAAATATGCCGCTCAAATCAAAGGCCTACATTTGGTTATTAAGGAAAAAACAAATTCTATTACTTTTCATGTTGAATAGGATCAATCGGTGGTTAATTGATTGTAAAGGATTAATTCCCACTTTTACTAAAAGAAAAGGTGCTTACCAGCATGAGAACTAAGAGGGTAGTTTTAAATTTAATGTCTAATGTATTGCTACAAGTTGTTGCAGCGGTTATTAATTTCATTTTGCCTCGACTATTTATGACAACATATGGCTCTGCTACAAACGGGCTTGTTTCGTCGATTAAGCAATTTTTAAGTTATTTAAAAATAGTAGAGGCAGGTGTTGGTAGTGCATCCATAGTGGCGCTCTATAAGCCACTAGCCAAGGGTGATAAAGACCAAATAAATGGAATTCTTTCAGCGACTAATCGTTTTTATAGACGTTCGGGTTATGTCTTTGTTGGATTAGTCGCCATTTTGGCTATTTGTTATCCGTTATTAGTAGGAGATGAAGTGAATCCGCGAACGGCTCTTTACATGGTACTTATTTTGGGGATTAGTGGCATGTGGGAGTATTTTTTTATAGGGAAATATTTAGTTCTACTGTCGGCAGATCAAAAAAGCTATGTTATTTTTCGCATTCAAACAATGTTGCTTTTTGCGAGTGCACTATTGTCAGTTACTTTGATAGCATTTGGTTTTTCCATCGTCATTGTTGTTGCTAGTTCAAGTGCCATATTGTTACTGGATGTTCTTTTTTTAAGATTGTATGTTAAAAAGAAATATCCATATTTCAATAGTAAAAAACAAGCGAATACGTTAGCAATTAAAGATAAATGGGATGCTTTAATTCATCAAATTGCCTCGTTAGTGGTGTTTAACACGCCGTTTATTTTAATAACGATTTTTCTGGGCTTAACAGAAGTCAGTGTGTTTACAGTTTATAGTATGGTGTTTAATGCAGTCACATTGTTTATATCCACTTTTTCAGGGGCGATATTAGCAGCTTTTGGAGACATTCTTGTCAAAGAGGATAAGGACGTTCTTCGGAAATATTTTCATCACTTTGAATATATTTTTTATGGCATCATTGCTTTTAGCTACACATGTACAGCTATTTTAATATTGCCATTTATAAAGATTTATACAGCAGGGATTGAAGATGCCAATTACATAAGGCCCTGGTTAGCAATATTGTTTGTCATTGTAGGAGTAGCGAATACAATTCGGATTCCTGCCAATACGTTAGTGAATGCTGCAGGCCATTTTAGAGAGACGAAAAATCGTGCCATTATGGAAGCATTAATCAACCTTGTAGTTTCTCTTGTTTTTGTACAGTTTTTTGGCGCAGAAGGAATATTACTAGGAGGAATTTGTTCATACGTCTACCGAACTTATGATTTAATCATTTATTCTTCAAAAGTGATTTTACAAAGTTCCCCTTTAGATACTGTCAAAAAAATTGTGCGTAATAGTATCTTTGCATTTCTTGCAGCGACACCATTTATATTCTTTTTTGAGCTCCATATTACAAGTGCCAGTTCATGGCTTGTAGCAGCTATATGTATTTCCCTGTGGACGATGTTTATTGTATTAATAGGTAATTTTATTATTGAGCCTAAAGCAATGCGAGATATTTTGATGCAATTAAAGCGGACAATTACCAATAGCTAATAATTTTATCCCTGCATTTTAGTAAGGTAAGAAGCATAATTGAAAGGCAAATAGATTCCTTTGAAATGGCAGGTGATGATGATGAAAAGAGAAGTCAAAGAAATATATTTACTACGATTCGTTGCTTGCTTAGGAATTGTGTTAATGCATAGTGTTACGTTGGCGTTGAACATGTATAACATAGAAGAAGGCCCACAATTCGTAATCCTGACATCAATTCAGCTGATCTTTATGTTCGGGACACCTCTTTTTATATTTATCTCAGAGTTTGTCATTGCCTTTTCCTATTCAGATCGTTTGCCGAAAAAGTTTTATGTAAAACGTTATAAATATATTTTAGTTCCGTTTCTTTTTATTGGGTTCCTTGATGCAGTTCTTAAATCAATTGAATCACCTACTATTGAATTTGCAAAAAAACTCCTACTGAATTATTTAGAAGGTGATTATCACGGTTATTTTATCGTTATTATCTTTCAGTTTTATATCATACATCCATTTTTTGTAAAATTTATTGTATCGAGATATCCAGCCCATAAAGTAATAATAACTGCGTTTATTATTAATTTTGGTTACTTAGCCTTTTTTAATTTTTTGGATCCATATAAGTATTTTCCGTATTTGTCTTATATTAGTTTGCAATGGGATTTCTTTAATAAGATGCCATTTCCAGCGTGGATTGCTTATTTTGTAGTAGCTTATTATTGTGGAAAAAATTATGAAAAATTTCTATCGTTGTTACAGCGTTTTCGTCATCTGCTGCTAATAGTATCGCTAATTACAGTAAGCATTTTGCTAGCCTCCCAGCTATCAGGTATCATTACGGAAGTTCATTCTAAGAGAATAGACGTTATCCTTTATACATTCAGTATAGCTTTTCTGTTATTTTTCATCGCGAGTAACAGAAGAAAAATGCCGAAATTTATCATTTTTATTAGTCGATATTCCTTCGGTATCTATTTATTACATCCCCTAGTTAATAGCCTACTTAAAATTTTTTTAACGAATGTTATCGAAACATTAAGTGTCTTCTCTGTTATTGCCATTTCATTTATTATCAGTATTAGTTGCTCTATTTGTATAACCTATGTAATGAGTAAATGGCAATTCGGTGCATTTTTTGTAGGGCAACTCACCAACAATGGGTACTCCTCTAATAAAAAAGATGCACAATTACCCATCCAGCAATCCTAGATAAATTGGTGCTATCCAAAAAGTATCCAAAAACGTAAATTGAGTATGGCTTACGTTTTTACTTTGCGATTGCCAAAGCAAAGATGGTAAACTAAAAGATGTTATTTAGAGAAAGTGTGGTCTTGCATAATGAAAGTTCTATTTATTGGTGATATTGTTGGTTCAATTGGTCGAGATGCGGTGGAAAAATATTTACCTCGCTTAAAAAAGAAGTATAATCCAGATGTTGTGATTGCAAATGGAGAAAATGCTGCAGCTGGACGAGGGATTACTCGTAATATTTATAACAGCCTGCTACAAATAGGTGTAGATGTCATTACAATGGGCAATCATACATGGGACAATAAAGACATTTTTGATTTTATTGATGATGCGGATTACTTAATTCGACCAGCAAACTTTTCAAATGAAGCACCTGGTAAAGGTATGGTTCAAATTTCTAAAAACGGTGTGACATTATCTGTCATTAATTTACATGGTCGTGTATTTTTACCTCCACATGAGGATCCGTTTGCAATGGCAGATCAATTGATTGCAGAAGCACGACAAATATCTCCACTTGTCTTCGTGGATTTTCATGCTGAAGCGACTAGTGAAAAAATTGCTCTTGGTTGGCATTTAGATGGGAAGGCTTCAGCCGTTGTAGGCACACATACACATGTGCAAACAGCAGACGCAAGAATTTACCCGCAAGGTACAGCTTATATCACGGATGTTGGTATGACAGGTCCATATGATGAAATTTTAGGTATGACGAAGGAAAGTGTCATCTACAAATTCCAAACAAACATGCCATCTCGTTTTGAAGTTCCGAAAAAAGGGCGAGAGGTTTTAAGTGGTTTCTTTGTAGAGATAAATGATCGCACAGGGAAAGCTATTGCCTGTGAACGCATTTATATAAATGAAGACTATCCATTTCAAGGGTAGATAAGTCGAAGAATGTTTTTTTACGTTTCTTTTTCAGGGATATAGGTTTCTTTGTCAAACTAGTCTATTTCCGTTTTGCGGAGCATAAAATGTGCTACGGACAATAACTTGAGGTCCAAAAAGGGGGACACATGAGTTGTTGAGCGTAAACACTATTCGCGAAACGGGGAGGAATAATTGTGGATTCATTAAAAGTATCATCACGCTCTAATCCAAATTCAGTTGCAGGTGCATTAGTCGCGGTAATCAGAGAAAAAGGGCAGGCAGAAATGCAAGCAGTTGGGGCAGGTGCACTTAACCAAGCCGTGAAAGCAGTGGCCATTGCACGCGGATTTGTAGCGCCAAGTGGCACAGATTTAATTTGCGCGCCGGCGTTTGCCGATATTTTGATTGCTGGAGAAGAACGAACAGCATTAAAGCTGCTAGTGGAAAAACGTATTCGATAAAAAAGTAATGAAGTAAAATGCTCTGTCACATAATATTGTGGTGGAGCATTTTTTCGTTTTCCTATTTACATATGATAGATGTCACTTGAAATAGGGGCGTGATTTTGCTTAGATTTGAAAATTACAACTTTATGAACAGGATTTTCAGTCAAAGGTCTGATTTTCGCCTAAATCGTGGAGAAACAATAGTCCAGACGGTTTCTTCGTGTTAAACTTATGAAGGAAAAATAATAGTACACATTGGATTTAAGGAGTTGTTGACATGTTACATCAGCTTTCATGGAAAGTCGGTGGGCAACAGGGTGAAGGGATTGAGAGTACAGGTGAGATTTTCTCAATGGCAATGAATCGTCTAGGCTATTTCCTATACGGTTATCGTCACTTCTCTTCTCGAATTAAAGGTGGCCATACGAATAATAAAATTACAGTTCGTCCAACAGAAGTACGTTCAATTGCGGATGATTTAGATATTTTAGTGGCATTCGATCAAGAAACAATTGATGTCAATTATAAAGAGCTTACAGAAAAGGGTATTATTTTAGCCGATGCAAAATTTGATCCTGTTAAACCAGAGGATTCAAAAGCTCCATTATTTGCAGTACCGTTCACAGAAGTAGCAGCAGAGCTTGGTACTTCGTTAATGAAAAACATGGTGGCTATCGGAGCAACTGCGTCATTGCTAAACCTAGAAGATGCAGTTTTCCAAAATGTTGTCGATGATATTTTTGGTAAAAAGGGCGAAGAAGTCGTTCAAAAAAATATGGAAGCCATTACACGTGGTCGTCAAATTATGAATGAGCTTTTAGGTGATCGTATAGGCGAATGGGAGCTTGCACCTGCGGATGGTAAACGTCGTATGTTTATGATTGGGAACGACGCAATAGCACTTGGCGCAATAGCTGCTGGGACACGCTTTATGGCAGCATACCCAATTACACCTGCCTCTGAAATTATGGAATATTTAATTAAAAAATTACCGAAGTTCGGTGGCACTGTCATCCAAACGGAAGATGAGATTGCTGCAGCAACAATGGCTATTGGAGCTAACTTTGGCGGTGTACGTTCCTTTACCGCTTCTGCTGGTCCTGGTCTTTCATTAATGATGGAAGCAATTGGTCTTTCAGGTATGACTGAGCAACCTTTAGTAGTAGTGGATACACAACGTGGTGGCCCTTCAACTGGGTTACCAACTAAGCAAGAACAATCTGACTTGATGGCTATGCTTTACGGTACACATGGAGAAATTCCTAAGGTAGTCATTGCACCTTCTACGATGGAGGAAGCTTTCTTTGATACGATCCAAGCATTTAACATTGCAGAGGAATTACAATTACCAGTAATCTTAATGACAGATTTACAATTATCTCTAGGTAAACAATCTGTTGAGCCATTTGATTATAATAAAATTGAAATTCGTCGCGGTAAAATTGTGATGGATGATCTTGAGGAAGCGGCAGATAAAGCCTACTTCAAGCGTTATGAAGATACAGAAGATGGCATTTCACCTCGTGTATTACCAGGAACATTACATGGTATTCATCACGTTACAGGTGTTGAACATGATGAAACAGGGAAGCCATCTGAAGCAACGGGTAATCGCCAAACTCAAATGGATAAACGCTTCCGCAAATTAGAGAGCTTGAAATTTGATAACCCAGTCTATGTCAATGCACCACATGAGGAAGCCGATATTTTATTAGTAGGCTTTAACTCAACAAGAGGAGCTATTGAGGAAGTGCAAGAACGACTGAATGCGCAAGGAATGAAAGTGAATCATGCACATATTCGTTTAATTCACCCATTCTCATCTGCGGAAATGGCACCTCTTATTACACAAGCGAAAAAAGTGATCGTTGTAGAAAATAACTATACAGGTCAATTAGCTAATATTATGAAGATGAATGTTGGTGGTCACGATAAAATCGCGACAATCACTAAATATAATGGTACACCATTCTTGCCAGGTGAATTAGAAAATCGTGTGAAGGAGTTGACTCGCTAATGGCAACATTTAAGGATTTTCGTAATACAGTGAAACCAAACTGGTGCCCAGGCTGTGGAGACTTCTCCGTACAAGCAGCTATCCAACGTGCTGCTGCAAATGTTGGCATTGAACCAAATGAACTGGCTGTCATTTCAGGAATTGGTTGTTCAGGTCGAATTTCAGGATATATCAATTCTTATGGATTCCATGGTATTCATGGTCGTGCACTTCCGATTGCACAGGGCTTGAAAATGGCTAATCGTGATTTACATGTCATCGCTTCAGGCGGTGATGGTGATGGATTTGCAATTGGTATGGGGCATACAATTCATGCAATCCGCCGTAATATTGATATTACTTATATCGTGATGGATAACCAAATCTATGGTCTTACAAAAGGTCAAACATCTCCACGTTCTGCTGCTGGATTTATTACAAAATCTACACCAGGTGGAGCGATTGAGCCATCATTGAAACCATTAGAGGTAGCATTAACAAGTGGTGCGACATTTGTGGCACAGGGCTTCTCTACTGACATTAAAGAATTAACAGCTCTAATTGAAGCTGGTATTAACCATAAAGGCTTCTCGTTTATCAATGTCTTTTCACCTTGTGTAACGTATAACAAAGTGAACACATATGATTGGTTTAAAGAAAACCTAACAAAATTAGCGGATGTTGAAGGTTATGACCAGTCAGATCGTGGTATGGCGATGCGTACAGTGATGGAGCATGAGGGCTTAGTAACAGGCATTATTTATCATGATACGGAAACAAGGTCTTATCAAGAAAAAGTACCTGGCTACTCTGAGTTACCATTAACAGATATCGATATCAAAATGAGCGAAAATGATTTTAATGATTTAATAAAAGAATTTATGTAAAAAATAGAATCAAAGCATTTGGAATGTCATCATTCCAAATGCTTTTTTTGTGCTTTAGTAAGTGTTTGATCGTGGGTAAATGCATAGCCACTTTGAGTATTTGATATGATCCTTATAAAATCCTTATATTTATTTTTTACACTAAGGTCATTGAAAGGATGATGACTAATTATGAATGACTTGATTTTGAAAACAAACAATCTTAATAAAACGTTTAAAGGACAAAAAATCGTAGACAATTTATCGTTAGAAATTAAACGCAATACGGTATATGGCTTACTTGGACCGAACGGAGCGGGGAAATCTACAACCTTAAAGATGATAACGGGCATGCTACGACCTAATGAAGGAGATATCATTTTTAATGGACATTTATGGACTCGAAAAGATCTGCAGAATATCGGAGCCTTAATTGAAACACCACCCTTGTATGATAATTTAACAGCTAAAGAAAATCTAAAAGTTCGAACGATCGCGTTAGGCTTACCGCAAAGTCGGATTGACGAAGTATTGGAAATTGTAGATTTAACGAACACGAGGAAAAAACGAGCAGGTCAGTTTTCTTTAGGGATGAAGCAACGATTAGGTATAGCCATTGCACTGTTAAACAAACCGAAGCTGTTAATTTTAGATGAGCCGACAAATGGTTTGGATCCAATTGGTATACAAGAGCTGCGTAAGCTCATTCGCTCCTTTCCAGAACAAGGTATCACTGTTATTTTGTCAAGTCATATTTTGCATGAGGTAGAACAAGTCGTGGATGATATTGGCATTATTGCTGATGGCAAGCTGGGCTATCAGGGACCAGCTCCACAAGGTCATGAATTAGAATCACTCTTTATGCAGGTTGTCACTGCCAACAGAAAGGCTGGTCACTAGCATGTTAGCCATCATAAAAGCAGAACGATTAAAATGGAAGCGAACTTTTATTCCCAAACTTCTTTGGCTTACGCCTCTTATAACCTTACTTTTAAGCGCTGTACTTATGGGAGGTGCTTACTTTCAAACAGGTGCTTATAACTGGTGGTATACGATGCTACTGCCAGGTGCACTGACGATTTGCTGTGCCTTAGTGGTCGAAAAAGATAAGAAGTTGAAATACCATAGTATACTGGCACTACCGCTTGACCTCAAAAAAGTTTGGCTAGGAAAAATACTTTCATCAGGTGTATGGCTTTTCCTTATCACTAGTATGTTCTTTGGAGGAATTACAGCAGGGGGCTGGCTATTTGGTCATACATTACCAATAACAAGCAGCTTATTAAGTTCTCTAGTTATTTTCGTAACATTTTTGTGGCAAATTCCTTTATGTCTTTTTCTGTCAGCTAAATTAGGGACCTATTTGGCTATTTTGCTTAATGTAGTGGCCAATATCGTAGGGATTGTAGTATTTGCTGATGGAGAGCTATGGTATTGCTATCCATTTACGATTGGTGCACGTTTACTATGCTCAACCCTCGGCATATTACCAAATGGTCTGCCTGTACCTGAAGGAAGTTCTTTACTCGATAAAGATGTTATATTTCCTGGCTTATTGATAACAATTGCTTGGTTTATCATAATAAGTTTTCTCACAACAAAGTGGTTTCAAAAAAGGGAGGCAAAATAGCAAATGGACATGTTACGATTATTGAAAGCAGAATGTCTTAAAACAAAACGCACGAAATTGTTACTTACACATCTACTTGTCCCCATAGCTATTTCTGGACTGTTTTTAGCTTACTATTCCTATTCACCATGGGATTCTCATGGAAAAATAACTGCCTATTTTCAAGGCTTAGCGTGTGGACTACCTATGATTATAGGATTAGTATGTGCAATGGCATCCGAGCAGGAGGCAAATGCAGGTCATTATCAAAGCATGCTAGTCACAACAAAATTAAAAATAAAGGCATATCTGAGTAAGCTTGTATTATTATTGATGTATAGCTTTGGAGCCATCTTTATGTCTGTAGCTATTTTTAGTATTGGTTTTAGAGAACTATTACATGAACTAGATTTTGACTATTTATTTTATAGTATTGCTGCCTGTATTATATTCGGCAGCCATATTATCTTTTATATCTTACATTTATTTGTGAGCTTACAATTTGGGAAAGGTGCTTCGATTGGTTTAGGTATTGTAGAAGCTCTGCTGGTTGCTTTGTTGCTTACTGGTTTAGGGGATACTATTTGGCCGTTTTTACCGTATGGATGGAGCGGTCACTTTGTTACTTTATGGATTTTAGCATCGGCGGGTACAAATTTAACATGGCTCGAGGCAAGTATCCAGACTAGCATAGTTTGGTGTTTAGGCGGAATCATATTAGCATTTGCATTGTCTTGCTTATGGTTTTGGAGATGGGAAGGTAGAGCATCTGAATAGTGGGAATGGATGGTTGATTATGGCAAATATATTAGTAGTTGATGATGAAGTTGATATTTTAATGCTGATTAAAAATGCACTACAGGAAGATGAACATTTAGTAAGCATTGTGTCTAATTCGACAGAAGTAGAGAAGATGGAGCTAGGTTCCTATGATTTGATTTTGCTTGATGTTATGATGCCTGCTATTGATGGATTTACGTTATGTAGGCAAATTCGCCATGCTGTAGATTGTCCAATTCTTTTTCTTACCGCTAAATCCTTAGAGGAAGATATTATGTTTGGTCTTGGTTTGGGTGCAGATGACTATTTAATCAAACCCTTTAGTATTGGAGAACTAAGGGCAAGGGTCAATGCTCATATTCGACGTGAAAATAGAGAGAAACGGAATATCCTTTTTAATGGTAAAGTTCATTTTAATCTTTCCGGTAAAGAACTATTTGTTCAAAATGAGCGTGTTCTGTTAACCAAAAGTGAGTATGAAATATGTGAATTTTTAGCACGTCATCGCGGGCAAGTATTCTCTAAAGAACAAATATACGAAACGATTTTTGGATTTGATGGCAAAAGTGACAGTACAGCGATAACAGAGCATATTAAAAATATTCGTTCAAAGTTACATGCATTTGATATAGAACTTATTGATACGGTTTGGGGGATTGGCTATAAGTGGAAACCATAAAACCGAGGAAAGGAACACATCTGCATACATTTTTCCTGAGATATTTATTTTTTCTTTGCATTGGCATCATTCTTTTAGTAGCTCTATTAATAGGTCTATTTATGTTTGCCTTTTCAGCTAATATTATTTTACCTGCAAATTATGCAGAGACACAAATCACTTTAGCAAAAGACCGAATTGCGACAAGCAGCTCGGTAACGGACGAGATGATCCCTGATCTTGTAGATTATGCAGTGGTTTCTATGCAGGGAGAATTTATTTCAGGCAATTTAACAAAAGAAGAGGCTTCCTATGCATGGCATTTAAAACAAAAGGGAGAGAAGCAAGGAAGTTCTCGATTTTATGCATTTATTGAGCGCGAACAGGAAGTATGTATTTTACGCTATAGTTTAGTCCCTGAGTATCGATCTGCGATCATAAGAAATTATTTACCTAACCCGCAATTAACGGTTTTATTAGTTTTTATTATTGGAGTTGTTGTACAAGCAGCGGTACTTGCTGTTCATTTTGGCAGAAGACTAAAACAAAAAATGATGGGCTTGCAAGAAGCTATTGAAAAAATACAACATCAGAATTTGGCATTTCATTTACAACCATCTGGAATTCAAGAAATTGATGATATTGCTCTTTCCTTCGAACAAATGAAGGAAGCATTAAATACTTCTTTGACACAGCAATGGCGGGCAGAAAGATTGCGCAGAGAACAAATATCAGCACTGGCACATGACCTGAAAACACCATTGACAATTATTAAGGGAAATGCCGAGCTTTTATCGGACACTGCACTAGACGAAATACAAAAAGAATATAACCAATATATATTAAAAAATACGGTTGAAATTGAAAAGTTCACAAAGCAATTAATGGATCTTTCGAATATGGAGCAAGGTATTGTCACATCAAAATCAAATGTAGCCATGCATTCTTTTATTCAACAGGTCGAACAACAAATGAAAGCTCTTGCTTTAGAAAAAAATCTTGAAGTTAGTGTAGAAAAGGTCAGGCTACCTACTTCCATTATGATAGAGGAAGAGCTTTTTTATCGGGCTCTATTAAATGTGATTGTCAATGCAGTTGAGCACACACCAAATAACGGCAAAGTTACTTTATTTGTTCAAGGAAAGGAAGATGTTATTCATTTTACTGTGAAAGATAGTGGTACTGGTTTTTCATCAAAAGATTTAATAGAGGCTACCAAACAATTTTATCGTGGAGACCAAAGTAGAAACACAACAAATCATCATGGTATGGGCCTTTATATTGCAGAGTCAATTATTAAAAAGCATGATGGGGTATTGACACTCACTAATGATTCGATAACGGGAGGAGGGAAAGTGACAGTTACTATTCCTGTTATGAGCATGGAATGATAGCCTATTTTTTCAATTCACTTCAGGTATAGGTTAAAGTCATTGCTCTATTGAAGGCCTTTATGTTTACCCTAGAATAAAGTTAGTCCTTTTTATTGGAGGTAAGGTTTTACAACTAATTATCCTTATAAAGGACTTTTTCTATAGAAATAAAGGCGCAATTGGAGAAGAAAGCTTTTCTGTGGAATTTCACAAATTGGCTACTTTTTTAGAGGAATTTAATAAAAAACAAACCATTTAAGTGGATTGGATAAAGGGCTCTTTCAGGCAATGTTTCTATAAAAAATGCTACAATAAAAGAAAAAAAGAGGCGATGGACGTGAATAACGTCATTGATTTTATTGCAAAAAAAAAGGAACGTGAAGACCGAAAGCGTGCGCAGGATTTAGAACGTTATGTTGCAACTCAGTGTAATTTTCAGCAGCCTGAAAATATTGATGCTCTTGTAGAAGACAAACTAATTGAAGTCAAAGATCATACGTTATTTCTTGGTTTTCTATCCATTTTAAAGGATGAGCAAATAGAACCGCTAGATATTTTTCAAGATGTCTTTTCATTAGAGCCCTCTCGTTTTGAAATGACCTACAATATGAGATGGTGGTCAGTTGTGCAACTGGCATTTACATTTTTAACAATTCTCAAGGAAAATGAACCGCATACATATGCTGATTTTTTAGGTCTCTCCAAATAACCTAAGTATGTGTACGTCTGTAAAGCAAACGTACACATACTTAGGTTTTTCCTTATCTTCCCCCTTCAGCTTTACAAGTCTACTTCATTTATTCATTAAATTCATAGATATTTATAATTCCTCAATAATTTTTACTAAACATTCTTAACATCTCCATACTTGCTTAATGTTTGTTTTATAACATAACGTTTGTAAGCAAATAAAAATAAAGCAAAACAAATGGAGGGTCCAACACATGGCAATTCATAAACTGTGGAAAAAAAGTCTAATTGGAGCATTAGCCATTTCCATGTTGGCAGCTTGTTCTGACAGTTCATCTAGTGCAAATGAGGTAAACAAGGATTTATCGCTTGAGGACATTACAGAAAAAGCAAAGGAAGAGGGCACTGTTAATTCTGTTGGTATGCCAGATACATGGGCGAATTGGGTAGAAACCTGGGAGGAACTCGGGACTGAATATAGCATCAAACACAAGGATACGGATATGTCGAGTGCCGAGGAGTTAGCGAAGTTTGAAGCAGAGAAGGAAGATGCTACAGCAGATATTGGAGATGTCGGGATTGCTTTTGGACCAATCGCTAAGGACAAGGGCTTAACATTACCATACAAAACATCATATTGGGATGAAATACCTGATTGGGCTAAAGACGATGAAGGACACTGGATTGTTGGCTATACAGGCACCATTTCTTTCTTGACAGATAAAAATAATGTGAAGAATGCTCCAACATCATGGGAAGATCTGAAAAATGGAGATTACACAGTCAGTATTGGGGATGCATTAACAGCTAACCAAGCACAGTTTGCCATATTAGCAGCTGCTATGGCATTTGGTGGAGATGAGTCGAACATACAGCCAGGTATAGATTTCTTTGCTGAATTAGCGAAGCAAGGTCGTTTACAGGGGGATCCATCAGTAGCGAACCTAGAAAAAGGTGAAATCGATGTTGCGATTTTATGGGATTTTAATGCATTAGGCTATCGTCACCAAATCGACGAGGAGCGCTTTGATGTAGTGATACCAAAGGAAGGATCTGTTACTTCTGGTTATGCAACAGTTATTAATAAATATGCTAAAAACCCACATGCTGCCATGCTAGCACGTGAATACATTTTATCTGACGCTGGTCAAGAAAATTTAGCAAAAGGCTATGCTCGTCCGATTCGAGACAACGTAGAACTTCCACAAGATGTAAAGGATTTATTATTACCAGCTGATATGTATACGAATGCACAGCCAGTAAAAGATCAAAAGAAATGGGAAGAAACAACAAAGCAAATCCCTCAACTTTATCAAGAGCAGGTGTTAATCCATGCAAAATAACAAAGTGGTTCTCATTGTCATCGATGCATTACGCTTTGATACAGCCTGTACACATATGGGATTCTTACACCATCTAGTCGAGCGTCAGGTGGCTGCTCGCTATAAGATTTGCTCAGAGGTGCCATCTTTATCGAGACCATTGTATGAGACGATTTTAACGGGTACTCCCCCTATTGTCCATGGCGTTACCAGCAATATGACAGTGCGTTTATCGAACGGGCAAAGTGTCTTTCATGTCGCAAAGGAGCACGGTTTATCTACAGCAGCCTCCGCCTATTATTGGGTGAGTGAGCTTTATAATAGAGCACCATTCAATCATATGGAGGACAGAATACAACTCGATACACAATTACCAATTGACAACGGTATATTTTATTTTGAGGATCATTATCCAGATAGTCATGTGTTTGCCGATGCAATATGGTTAATGGATCAAAAGCAGCCTGATTTCCTTTATATTCATCCAATGAATGTCGATGATGATGGTCACAAATTTACGGCGGATTCTGCCCAATATCGCAATCGTGTTTTAGCGATGGATGCCTTATTATCATTATTTATTCCAAAGTGTATGGCACAGGGCTATGAGGTGATCGTTACGGCTGATCATGGCATGACAAGAGATGGGAATCATGGCGGCACAACGCATGAGGATCGTCATGTTCCGCTATTTGTCATTTCAGATGCTGTAAAGGCTGGTATAAAAGAAGGCATTATTTCGCAATTACAAGTTGCACCACTGTGCTGTCATTTATTAAATATCAAGCCTGCTGATGATATGGTGCCACTGCTATTAGACGGTGTGTTTACAGCAAAAGAGGTTTAAATAGTAGTAGTCGCTCTTATTGTAAGGAGCGGCTATTATCCCCATAAAGCTGCAAGTCATTTATAGAAAGAAGTGAGTGTGTTGATATCGAAGCGGCAATCCATTGCTTGGCTTTCGCCTTTTCTTGTATTACTATTACTGTTTTTCTTAGTACCGCTACTATATATGCTCATTACAAGCTTTCAAAATAGTGAGGGCTTTACATTGAAGCAGTATGAATCGATTTTTACGAACGACTACATTCTCCAAGGTTTTAAAAATAGTATTACATTATCTGTTATCTCGGCTATGATTGCGTTACTTATCACATTGTTCGCGGTTTATGCCATGATGAAGTTTTCAGAGCCAGTACGGGAGAAGATTTTAATACTTACGAACTTAACCTCCAATTTTTCAGGTATTCCGCTAGCATTTGCTTTTATCGTTTTACTTGGCAATAGTGGTTTATTTACATTGTTATTTGACAAATGGGATATTGATGTGTTGACGTCCTTTTCACTTTACAGTTGGAGCGGATTGTTACTTATTTATATTTATTTTCAGCTGCCATTATCGCTTATGCTGCTCTACCCCATTTATGATGGGATTCAGCAACAGTGGAAGGAGGCAGCAGCCCTTCTAGGGGCATCCAGCTGGCAATTTTGGATGAAAATTGGTATCCCTGTTATGCTGCCAGGAATTGTGGGAACCTTTAGTGTATTGTTTGCCAATGCCATGGGTGCGTATGCCTCTGCTTATGCATTAACAAGCAGTAATTATAATTTAGTGGCGATTCGTATTGGCTCCTTAATAAAAGGTGATATTTTTGCTCAGCCAGAGCTAGCCAGCGCCATTGCAGTAATATTAGCAGTGACAATGGTGACTGCCATGCTTATCAGTGAATGGAGCATCTCTAAAACAAGGAGGAAAGTAAAATGAAAAAGCGTGGTTTGGCTGATTTCTTTTTCCTTCTGCTAGTGGGGTATTTACTATTACCTGTGTTAGCAACAATGCTCTATGCGTTTGCAACAAAATGGAATAAATCGATATTGCCAGAGGGACTTACGCTAAAATGGCTTGCTACATTGTTTCGGGATACCGATTTTATTCAGGCATTTGGTCGTTCAGTACTTTTAGCAGGTGGTGCAGTTAGTATCGCACTCCTTGTCATTGTGCCAGCCATCTTTGTCATTGTCTTGTACTTTCCTAAATATGAAAAGTGGATACAGATGGCAGTGGTGATGGTGTATTCTTTTCCAGGCATTATTTTAGCTGTTGGGCTTATACGCGTTTATAGCAAAATAGGTATACCGATGATATTCGTTGTTTTAGGTGCCTATGTTGTGGGGATTCTTCCTTATATCTATCAAGGTACACGAAATAGTTTAAGAAATATAGATGCGAGACAGCTACTTGATGCGGCACAATTGCTAGGTGCCTCGAAAAGGCAGGCATTCACAAAAATTTTACTGCCTACCGTTTATCCGGGCTTATTTGCAGGAGCATTGTTATCCTTCTCAGTCTTATTCGGTGAGTTTGTCTTAATTAATCTTGTTGTCGGTTCTCGCTTTGAAACCGTTCAAATTTATTTAATGAAAAAGCTTAGCACAAGTGGACATATAGCTAGTGCAGTTGTATTCATCTATCTCGTGCTAATGGGTCTTTTAACATTCGTCATTGCAATCGTAACGAAACGATCGAAAGGTGCTACAAATCTATGAGTTATCTTATTATTGAAGGGCTTCATAAAAAATATGGACAAGTATCTGTTTTAACCAATATTCATATGGAAATACAAAAGGGGGAATTTATCACACTATTAGGTCCTAGTGGCTGTGGAAAGAGTACCATTTTGCGGATTGTTGCGGGCTTAACAGATGCATCGGCAGGTAAGATTTCGATTGAAGGAAAAGATATGAGTGGCGTACAACCGAAGGATCGTCAAGTAGGTATGGTCTTTCAATCCTATGCACTTTTTCCAAATATGACTGTGCACGAAAATGTTGCTTTTGGTTTGCGTATGCAAAAAGTCAATAAGACAGATATGGAGCAGCGTGTTCATGAAATGCTTGCGCTTGTTCATCTAAGTGAGAAAGCTAATGCTTACCCAAAAGAATTATCTGGAGGTCAACAGCAGCGTGTTGCTCTGGCTCGTGCATTAATTGTCCGTCCTAAAGTATTGCTATTAGATGAACCACTTAGCGCGCTCGATGCTCAAATTCGTAAAAAACTTCAAGCAGATTTACGATCAATTCAAAGAAAATTAAATATGACTATGATTCTAGTTACACATGATCAGGAGGAGGCAATGGCTGTTTCGGATAGAATATTCGTTATGAATAATGGCAACATTGCCCAAACAGGTACGCCAACGGAAATCTATACGAGACCAAATAATGAATTTATTGCTAACTTCATCGGTCATTATAATGTTTTTCCACGCCAATCTTTAGAAAAAATGCTTGGCAAATCTTTAATAGGTCAATCCACTAAATTTGCCATACGACCTGAAGCACTGCATCTCGATCAACGAGATGGAGACTTGTGTCTCTCTGGAATTGCCAAACAATCATTAATGAGCGGCAATATTATTCGTACTACGTTTGAAGGAGAAATGCCGTTTACAATGGAACAACTGCATCAACAAGGGTACTCGATTGAAATGGGAAAATCCTATAAGTGTTATGTCGCACAAGAAGATGTGATTGCGCTATCATGACTTACGCTAAACTGGAAAGATTTGAATTTATTTTAAAACAATTAGATACAGAAGGAAAAATTATTGTTGCTAATATTGCCGATGCCCTTCAGGTGGCACCAGAAACAATTCGCCGAGACTTTGATGAATTAGAGCAACAGCATTTATTATCAAGGGTTCATGGTGGGGCTATTAAATATACGAATGTACGCAATGAACCGGTATTTTTACGCAAGCTACAAATGCACAAGGACGCAAAGAGACAAATTGCTCAGATGGCAGCAAAACGCATTTGCGACGGCGATACTATTGCAGTAGACACAGGTACTACAACAGTACATATAGCCGATTTTTTACTAGCTGTTGAAGATATAACGGTTGTAACGAATTCAATTGCAGCAGCTATTCAATTTAATTTAGCCATAGAAGAACGACGCATGACAGGCAAGGTCATATTACTAGGGGGCACGGCGAATCCAAAACAATCTTCCGTTGCAGGTGCTATGACGTTAGAAATGCTAGATAATATGAATTTTGATAAGGCTTTTCTATCGTGTGGTGGTATGAGTGAGGGCATTGTTTATGATTACGATTTGGATGAATCTCTTATTTCTAAGAAAATGCTCAAGCATAGCAAAGTGAGTTATTTATTAGCCGATGGATCCAAAATTAATGGCAAATCATTTTTTCAAATCTGTCATCTTGATGAATGTACAGAAATTCTTTGCGAAAGCACTTGTCCATTAGAATGGCAGGCTTATGAGGAAAAATGGACGATATGTAATGGAGGGAAGAACTGATGACAATTGATTATCACGTACATTTAGAAGAGGGGCCTTATTCATTTCGCTGGCTAGAGCGTACATCGCAGGCACTGGAGTTTTTTCATTCGGATGATGAAACGGAAAAAGGCTCTAAGCAACAAATGACCTGTCATTTACAGCGGCTAGCACAGCGCGTGAAAAATGGCTGTTATAGTGAGGAATGGTTGGATTTATATCTCGAACAGGCAAAGCTGCTTGGCTTACGTGAGGTTGGTATTGTCGATCACTTATATCGTTTTCAAGAAACGCGTGCCTATTTTGAGCGCTATATGAGACTGGATGGTAGTGAAATTGGGCAGGTACAGCGCTATTGGCTGGATCGTGTGATGACAGAAAACATAGATGCTTTTGTGGCGTCCATTCAGCAGGCAAAGGAAAAATGGCGTCAACATGGGATTACGCTGAGACTTGGTATAGAGGCAGATTATTTTGTTGGTGGAGAGGAGAAATTAACGGCTTTACTAGCTGGTTATCCTTGGGATTATGTAATTGGTTCTGTCCATTTTGTCGATGGGTGGGGCTTTGATAATCCGCAAACACAATATCTTTTTGAGCAAATGGATCAACTTTCTTTACAACAAAATTATGAGCGATTTTTTAAAGTAGTTGAGAAAATGATTCTTTCCAATATGTTTGATTTTGTTGCCCATTTAGATAATTTTAAAGTATTTAATTATCAGGTGGAGGATCGTGCTTTTCTTGAAGCTTGGTATAAACGTATTGCAAAGGCACTAACATCTACTCAAACCGCCACTGAAATCAATGCCGGGCTGTATTATCGTTACCCTGTACAGGAAATGTGCCCGAGCCCTCGTTTTTTACAAACCTTACTTGAACATGGAGTTGCTTTTACTGTATCCTCTGATGCACATTTCCCAGACGATTTAGGTAAATTTACATCTGCTAATACAGAGCTACTAAAGAGTCATGGCGTTCAAGCCGTTGTCTCCTTTGAACAGCGAGTTAAAAAAATGATTACATTATAGGTTGAGTATAGGGCACTACAGCTTCGATATAGTGCCTTTTACTCGTATTACATAACTACAATTTAGCTCGCATACACATGATTAAATTCATTTTTTTAATGTGAGGAGAGTCCAATTGACATCCATAAAAGAACAACCCTTTTTGCCAATTATTATACAATCGGGTCAACATGCCTACGGGGTAGCCCGCTCTTTTTATGCAGCCTATCGCGTGAAAAGTCTTGTCATTGAGCCAGCTAAAAAAGGAAGATCGATGCGCTCAATCTTTTTGGGGGGCACTCAGGGAATTGCAACGCAAAATAGCGGTATTCTGGATTTTCAATATGTTGAACATTTAGATGACCCAGCCCTATTTGTACAAGCGCTAGTCAGAGTAGCCATGCAGTGCCAGCAAAAGAAATTGATTCTATTAGTGTGTGACTGCTACTATGCTGAGCTTATCATTGAAAATAAAAAGAAGCTTGAAAAGTACTTTATTTTACCTTATATAGATCAGGCTTTACTAAAAATGGTCCAAACTAAGGAAAAGTTTTACCAGCTTTGTGATAAATATCAGTTAAAATACCCCAAAACCATCATCATAACAAAGGAACATCATCCAAATAGAGACCTCCCTATCCAGTATCCCATTATTATTAAACCTTCCAATGCCGTGACCTATACGAACTGTTCCTTTCCTGAAAAGAAAAAAATATATCTAGTGCATGATGCCGACGAGATGGAGCACATCATTCGCTGTATTTATCGTTCTAGCTATCAAGACACCTTAATCGTTCAAGAATTTATTCCAGGCGATGATTCCTATATACGTGTTCTAGACGTATATGTAGGAAGGGATCGAAAAGTAAAGTTAATGTGTGTAAGCAACAAGCTACTTGAAGATCCCTCTCCACAAAACAAAGGCATTTCTTTAGCGGTCATGACCGATTATGATGAACAGCTAATGGAATCCATTCGGTATTTTTTAGAGGACATCGGCTATACAGGCTTTGCTAATTTTGATATGAAATATGATATCAGGGATGGGAAATACAAGCTATTTGAAATGAATTTGCGCCCAGGGGCTTCAAGCTACTATGTGACCGCAAGCGGGTATAATTTAATGCAATATGTGGTGGATGATTATTTATTCCAAGTTCATCATGAACGAACATATGTCCAGACGAAGCATGTATGGTCACTCCTTCCTCCAAAAACGTTATTTAAATACATGAAGAATGAAAAATTAAAAATAGAAGCAAAGCAATTAAAGAAAGATGGGCAATACACGGATGCATTACTATATAAAGAAGATATGAATATAAAGCGTTGGATAAAGCTGAAATTGTATCATTCATATTTACAGATAAAATACAGCAAGTATTTTAACAAAAGCAATGGTTAGCATAGGTGAAATGAAGGATAGGGCTTTAAAACTTTCAGGATAGAACGCCAGAGCTGATGGATAATTACGCCTATCTTCATATAATTAAGTCGAAACCACGACATTTGAGGCGCAAACCTTGTAGGAAGTATCAACTATTCAGTATAATAATAAAATGGGAATTCAAGTGCATGGATTTCGTTTGAAAGGAGTTACCTGATTGCGATGAATGAGGAACAACGCTTAGCAAATCAACAAGTCAATCAACCCAAAAAAGAAGACAAGCCTGAAAAGGATTATAGTAAATATTTTGAGAGGGTCTTTACAGCTCCTTCCTTAAAAGATGCTAAAAAACGTGGGAAAGAAGATGTCAAGTATCATAAGGATTTTAGCATTGCAGAAGAGTTCACAGGAATGGGCAAAGATCGCACTTTCTATATTCGAACTTATGGCTGCCAAATGAATGAGCATGACACAGAAGTAATGGCAGGGATTTTTATGCAGCTAGGCTACACACCAACAGAGGTGATTGAAGAGGCTGACGTTGTCTTGCTAAATACATGTGCTATTCGTGAAAATGCAGAAAACAAAGTATTTGGAGAACTTGGTTTCCTGCTGAAATATAAACGAAAAAACCCTGAGATGCTAATAGGGGTATGTGGCTGTATGTCGCAAGAGGAATCTGTGGTTAATAAAATTTTAAGAAGCTATCCACATGTCGATATGGTATTTGGTACACACAATATTCACCGTCTGCCAAACATTTTAAAAGAAGCCTACATGTCGAAAGAAATGGTCATAGAGGTTTGGTCTAAAGAAGGCGATGTCATTGAAAATCTGCCGAAAAAACGTCTTGGTTCCATTAAGGCTTGGGTTAATATTATGTATGGGTGCGATAAGTTCTGTACGTACTGTATTGTTCCGTATACACGTGGTAAAGAGCGTAGTCGCCGACCAGAGGAGATTATTGCTGAAGTTCGTGAGCTAGCGGCAGCGGGCTACAAAGAAATTATGTTGCTGGGACAAAATGTCAACGCATATGGCAAAGATTTTGAGGATATAAATTATCGTCTTGGAGATTTAATGGATGAATTAAGAAAGATTGATATTCCACGGATCCGTTTTACAACGAGTCATCCACGTGACTTTGACGATCATTTAATCGAAGTTCTTGCAAAACGTGGCAATTTAGTGGAGCACATCCATTTACCAGTACAATCTGGCTCGAATGACGTGCTAAAAATTATGGCGCGTAAATACACACGCGAACATTTCCTCGGTTTAGTGGATAGAATTAAAGCGGCAATTCCTGAAGTAACATTAACAACAGATATTATCGTTGGCTATCCGAATGAAACAGAGGAGCAGTTTGAGGAAACATTGTCCTTGTACCGTGAAGTCGGCTTTGAGGCAGCGTTTACGTATATTTATTCTCCACGTGAAGGCACACCAGCTGCGAAAATGATCGACAATGTACCTGAAGAGGTGAAAAAAGAGCGTCTTCAACGTTTAAATGAAGTGGTGGGCGAATACTCACGCAAAGCATTAGAGCGTTTAAATGGCGAGGTTGTCGAAGTATTAGTTGAAGGAACAAGTAAACGGCGCGACGATGTGCTAGCGGGCTATACGCGGAAAAATCGTTTAGTTAACTTTAAAGCACCAGCAGAAGTAATTGGTCAATTAGTAAAAGTAAAAATAACAGAGACTACATCTTATTCACTTACTGGTGAATTTGTAGAAGTCGTAAAAAATGAAAAGGTGGAAGCGTAAATGACACAAGTCTTATATACAAAAGAAGATTTAATTAAAAAATCACACGAAATTGCACATATGATTGCGAATACGCCAGAGGTTGAATTTTTCAAAAAAGCAGAAGCGCAAATTAATGAAAATCAACATGTACGTGAACGTATTGCAAGTTTAAAAAGCTTACAAAAACAAGCTGTTAATTTCCAACACTTAGGGAAAGAAAAAGCATTAAAAATGATTGAAGATAAAATTGCCAAAATCGAAGAAGAAATTAATGCCATCCCAGTCGTACAACAATTTAAAGAATCACAAGGCGATGTAAATGATTTATTGCAACTTGTTTCGAATACAATCGCAAATAATGTAACAAATGAAATTATTCGTTCAACTGGTGGCGATGTACTTCGTGGTGAAACCGGCTCGTATGTAGAAAACACTCAGCCAGGTAGCTGCTCTTAAAAGATGATAGAAATCAAAGCTCGAATGCTGTCATTCGAGCTTTTTTTACGTCTTCTTCTATTGAAGCTTACAGCGGCTATCTTAGGCCTCTCACAGAAAAGTTTTAAATGATCCATTTCATTCTCTAAAAATATATGTTCACCCAATGGGCGCTACCTGCATATGATGGAGTGAAAAGAGTCGAAGGAGGAATTGCGCTGAAACGTTTACGACAAATCGTGACGAAAGCAGTAGTTGCCAAAGGGAAGAAGAGAACGGAAGAACGTGTGACATTATCACCAACAAATAAACCGACAAGTATTTTAGGATGCTGGGTAATCAATCATACTTGCTCTGCAAAAAAAGTTGGGAAATTTGTAGAAGTAACAGGGAAATTTGATGTCAATGTATGGTATGCCTATAGTAATCATTCGAAAACAGCTGTGTTTTCTGAAACGGTTCACTATAAAGACAAAGTGAAGCTTCACTATCGAGAAGGTGAAATTAGTGTTGGTGATGATGTTCGTGTACGTGTGATACAAGAACCAAATTGTATTGAAGCGATAATCTCTCCATGTGGTACGAAATTTGAAATTGTAGTAGAACGTGAAGTAATTGTAGAAGTAATGGGTGAAACAACAATTTGTATTAGTGTGCATCCACTAGACTATGAAGAAGATTGGAACCTTAGTGATGAAAGTTCATCCTCATCTTCATCCTCATCAAGCTCTAGTTCTAGCTCATCTTCTAGTTCTGAAGGAGAAGGCAGGTATGTGTTAGAGTCTTCATCGTTTCCTGATGAACGTCCAAGATAAGTCTACTAAACATCATTTTTTGATACATGCGAAATGCTAGCATCTTAAAAAAGGTGATTGAAGCGTTTCGCATGTATCTTTTGTTATAATAAATATATCTATAAGGCAAGAGCGAGGTAAATAGTGATATGACAACATATACACCAATGATGCAACAGTATCTACAGGTAAAGGAAGATTACAAAGATGCCTTTTTATTTTTTAGATTAGGTGACTTTTATGAAATGTTTTTTGAGGATGCAATCAATGCCTCACAAATTTTAGAAATTACATTAACAAGCCGAGATGCAGGCGCAAAAGAGCGAATACCAATGTGCGGTGTGCCGCATCATTCGGCTAAAAATTATATTGAAACACTTGTGCAAAAGGGCTATAAAGTGGCTATTTGTGAACAAACAGAAGATCCAAAGCAAGCAAAAGGTGTGGTCAAACGTGAAGTGGTTCAGCTTATCACACCAGGAACAATTATGGAAGGGAAGGCCCTTGATGGTAAATCTAATCATTTTATTGGCGCGGCAGAGCAATTAGATGACACAACATTTGGCTATGCTTATTTAGATTTATCAACAGGTGAGGCAGTAGCGTCTTCTATTGAAGGCGATGGGAAAGCTTTATTAATGCAAATGCAGGCTTATGGCATTCGAGAACTGATTGTAACGGATAGTTTGCAGCTATTATTAGCAGAGCATGCCGTCAATGCTGGTATCGTGCTTTCAATTGAAGTGAATGAAATGCCTATGCACAAAGCAGCAGGCTATTTAGAAGCTGTACCACAACCGTTACAAATAGCATGTCTTCGATTGTTAGCATATATTGATCAAACGCAAATGAGATCTTTATCACATATTCAGGCATTCACATTTAATGAAATGAAAAATTATTTGCGCATTGATTCTAGCTCAAAGCGCAATTTAGAGCTGATTCAATCGATTCGTGGTGGCGATCAAAAAGGGACACTCTTATGGCTATTAGATGACACTGTGACAGCGATGGGTGGGCGAAAATTAAAGCAATGGCTACACCAGCCGCTTGCCACACGTTCAGCAATAGAGGCTAGACTAGCGATTGTGACGGATTTATTGGAAGAATATTTTGTACGAACAGAGCTTCAAGCATCCTTAAAACAGGTATATGATTTAGAGCGTTTGGCTGGTCGTGTTGCTTTTGGTAATGTGGGTGGACGAGATTTAGCCCAATTGCGTGATTCTTTACGCCAAGTGCCAACTATCCAGCAACAGTTAATGGGTTCAAATAAAGAAACGTTACAGCATTTAAGTGCAGACCTTGATACATGTTCAGATGTCGAGGCATTATTAGCAAAAGCGATTACCGATAATCCCCCTATTACCATTAAAGAAGGGGATGTTATCCGTGATGGCTATAATGAACGCTTAGATGAACTTCGCTATGCTGCTCGTAATGGTAAGGATTGGATTGCCCAACTTGAACAAGAAGAGCGTATGAAAACAGGTATTAAAAATTTAAAAATAGGCTATAATCGCATTTTTGGTTACTATATTGAAATTACAAAATCAAATATTCATTTAGCAGATTTAACACGCTATGAGCGCAAACAAACACTGGCGAATGCGGAGCGCTATATTACACAGGAACTAAAAGAAAAAGAAGCATTGATTTTAAATGCTGAAGAAGAAAGCTTAACATTAGAGTACAACCTATTTGTAGAAATTCGTGATGTATTAAAAGCTTATATTCCACGTGTCCAAGCACTGGCAGCAAGCATTAGTGAATTAGATGTTTTACTAAGCTTTGCAAGTGTCTCAGAAAAATATCGATTTACGAAACCGCAATTTCATGGTGGACGTGCCCTAGAAATTATAGAAGGACGTCATCCTGTAGTTGAAAAAATGCTGAATAAGCAAATGTATGTACCAAACGATTGTGTCCTAGAAGAGCAGAACAATATGATGCTTATTACAGGACCGAATATGTCAGGTAAAAGTACTTATATGCGTCAAGTTGCATTAATAGTTGTTATGGCACAGATGGGCTGCTATGTACCCGCTGAAAAAGCGAGATTGCCTATTACCGACCAAATTTTTACTCGGATTGGAGCGGCTGATGATTTAGCGGCAGGGCAATCTACATTTATGGTGGAGATGCTTGAATCGCAACATGCAATTATGCATGCAACAAAAAATAGCTTGATGCTATTTGATGAAATTGGACGTGGAACATCGACATATGATGGTATGAGTTTGGCACAATCAATGATTGAATATATTCATGACAAAATTGGGGCAAATACGTTATTTTCTACGCACTATCATGAATTGACAGCACTTGAAAAGGATTTGCCACGCTTACAAAATGTGCATGTTTCGGCAACCGAAAAAAATGGTACGGTCGTATTCCTGCATAAGGTAAAAAAAGGAGCGGCTGATAAATCCTACGGTATTCATGTGGCACAGCTTGCTCAATTACCTGAGGAAATTTTAGCTAGAGCCCGTGTATTACTTGAGAACTTTGAGTCAGGGAAAGAGGTAGTTGCCGAAACACAGGTGATAGCTGAACAACCAGTGCAGATGTCTTTATTTGCAGAGGAAGAGTCGATTTCTCCATCCGAGGCAAAGGTGCTAAAGAAATTAGAAAAGGTCAATATTCTAGGTACTTCACCGATGCAGGCGATGAATATTTTATATGAGCTACAGCAAGAGCTAGTGAACGCTAAAAAATAAAGGAGTGATACGTTAGTGGGAAACATACAAATTATGGACGAATGGCTATCCAATAAAATCGCAGCAGGAGAGGTAGTAGAAAGGCCAGCTTCTGTTGTCAAAGAGCTTGTGGAAAATGCTATTGATGCTGGAAGTACGTCCATTGATGTTTTTTTACTAGAAGCGGGTCTCACTTCCATTCAAGTAATAGATAATGGTAGCGGTATGGATGAAGAGGATGCACTCATGTCATTCTCTCGTCATGCTACTAGTAAAATTCATCAGGAACATGATTTATTCCGTATCCGGACACTTGGCTTCCGTGGTGAGGCTTTAGCATCCATTGCTTCTGTTTCTAAAATGACATTGATTACATCAAATGGTGAATCTGGCACACATTTAGAGCTTGAAGGTGGACATATCCTCACTCATAAGCCTGGTCCGTTGCGTAAAGGGACTGATTTAACTGTATCACAGCTATTCTTTAATACACCCGCGCGCTTAAAATATATGAAAACCATTCAAACTGAACTTGGGCATACAATAGACCTGATGAATCGCCTCGCACTTGGTAACCCACAAATTGCTTTCAGATTACTGCATAATGGTCAACAATTACTACAAACAAATGGCCGTGGAGATGTACAACAAGTACTTGCTGCTATTTATGGTGTACATAATGCCAAGAAAATGGTGTCTTTCCAAGGCGAGTCACATGATTATCAAATTTCTGGCTTTGTAACCTTGCCAGAGGTAACACGTGCTTCTAAAAATTATATGTCCCTATTTGTAAATGGTCGTTGGGTCAAGCATTATTTAGTACAAAAGGCTATTGTGGATGCCTTCCATACGTATTTACCTATTGAGCGCTACCCGATAGTTGTTCTATTTATAAAAGGTGATCCTTACTTAACAGACGTGAATGTGCATCCTGCAAAACATCAAATTCGTTTAAGTAAAGAGCCTGAGCTTTTGAAGCTAATAGAAGAAACCATTCGTGAAACAATACGCAACATTATTCGAGTCCCGCAAATGGAAAAGAAAGAAAAAATCGTTAAACCAGCTACTGAGCAATTAAACATTTGGAAGCCTGCTCCCAAGATGGATGTGGAGAAAATGAATGCCATCGTAGAAAAATTATATGATGTCCAAACCATTCAAGAAAATAATTGTGAGCAGATAGTTGAGCCTAAGCCTATTTCTACTGTTCGAGAGGAAAGTTGGCAGCCTACACCTCAAATGGAGGCTGAAATAAAAGATGAAGTAACTATAGTGGCACATTCCGAAATATTGGAAGACGCGCCTACAAAGGAACCCTTTCCTGAACTCGAAGTAGTAGGGCAAATCCATGGCACATACATTGTCGCACAGATGGAGGATGGTTTTTATTTAATTGATCAGCATGCTGCACAGGAACGTATTAAATACGAATTTTTCCGTGAAAAAGTCGGTCAAGTCAATCCTCATGAACGTCAGGCATTATTGTTACCACTAACATTCCATTATGCAGCCGATGAGGCATTGATCTTACGAGAACATAGGCATGAATTAGAAGCTGTAGGCGTATTTTTAGAGGAATTTGGACAGTCATCTTTTGTTGTGCGTGAACACCCGAGTTGGTTCCCACAAGGGGAGGAACAGGAAATCATTGAGGATTTAATTGAACAGGTGCTGACAACTAAAAAGGCTGATATCAAAAAGCTACGTGAGGCAGCAGCGATTATGATGAGCTGTAAAAAATCGATTAAAGCCAATCATTATTTAACAAAAGAGCAAATGGAAACATTGCTACGAGATTTACGCAATGCAGATAATCCATTTACATGCCCGCACGGACGTCCAGTGCTTATTCACTTTACTTCGTATGAAGTGGAAAAAATGTTTAAACGGGTTATGTAAGGGAGAGGGGGAAAATGGATGGGCGAATTTATTTTAGCGATTGATCAAGGAACGACAAGTTCAAGAGCCATTTTATTTAATAAAAAAGGTCAAATTGTTCATGTAGCACAAAAGGAATTTCAACAAATTTTTCCAAAGGCTGGCTGGGTAGAGCATAATGCAAATGAAATATGGGGATCTATCTTGTCCGTAATTGCGGCTGTATTAACCGAAAGTGGCCATGAAGCAAGTGAGGTTCATGCGATCGGCATTACCAATCAGCGCGAAACAACAGTGGTGTGGGATAAACACACAGGTCAGCCGATTTACAATGCGATTGTCTGGCAATCACGTCAAACACAGGACATTGTGAATGCATTAAAAGAACAAGGACATGAGGAACGTTTTCAGCAAAAGACAGGGCTACGCTTAGATGCCTATTTTTCAGCGACTAAAATTAAATGGATCTTAGATAATGTTGAAGGTGCGCGTGAAAAGGCAGACAATGGCGATTTATTATTTGGGACGATTGACTCCTGGATTGTTTGGCGATTATCAAAGGGAAAGGCCCATGTGACCGATTACTCAAATGCAGCTCGAACAATGCTCTACAATATTCATGAATTGCAGTGGGATGAGGAACTTTGCGAGCTTTTAGCTATTCCGATGTCCATGCTTCCAGAAGTGAGAAATTCATCAGAAATATACACAGAAACGGCTCCAAGTATATTTTTTGGAGAAAAAATTCCGATAGCTGGTATTGCGGGTGATCAGCAAGCCGCACTTTTTGGACAAACTTGTTTTACCAAAGGAATGGCGAAAAACACGTATGGCACTGGCTGCTTTATGCTTTTAAATACAGGACAGCAGGCAGTGACATCTGAAAATGGTTTACTAACGACCATTGCGTGGGGAATAGATGGGACAGTGACCTATGCATTGGAGGGTAGTGTGTTTGTAGCAGGATCAGCTATCCAATGGCTACGCGATGGACTACGGATGATTCGTACAGCAGAGGATTCAGAAACCTATGCTAGAAAAGTAGCCAATACGGATGGCGTCTATGTTGTCCCTGCCTTTGTTGGACTCGGTACACCTTACTGGGATACAGATGCACGTGGCGCCATTTTTGGGTTAACACGAGGAACGTCAAAAGAACATTTTATTCGAGCAACACTAGAATCATTAGCCTATCAAACGAAAGATGTACTAGATGCAATGGAAGAAGCAGCAGGTACTCCGATTGAAGTACTCCGTGTAGATGGTGGAGCTGTCAAAAATCAATTTTTAATGCAGTTCCAAAGTGATGTTTTACAGCTACAAGTAGAACTAGCAAAATTGAATGAGTCGACAGCCCTCGGTGCAGCCTATTTAGCAGGACTGGCGACAAGCTTTTGGCCAAACCAAGAGGCTTTATCCTCATTATGGGTGAGTGGGCAAACCTACCAACCTCACATGGATGAAGTGCAAGCCATGGCTCTGTATACAGGCTGGCAGAAGGCTGTTGAGGCAACACGAATTTTTAAATCATAGCTATTGGGGGAGAAAGGTATGTTTTCATTTGAGCAGCGACCAAAAATTATATATTATCTAGAGCACTATAGCTTTGACGTATTAGTCATTGGTGGTGGTATTACAGGTGCAGGAATTGCATTAGATGCCGCATCAAGAGGCCTTTCTGTCGCATTAATTGATATGCAGGATTTTTCAGCTGGTACGTCGAGTCGTTCAACCAAACTGATTCACGGCGGTCTACGTTATTTAAAGCAATTTGATGTGGGAGTTGTAGCAGAAGTAGGGAGAGAGCGTGAAATTGTTTATGATAATGCGGTACATGTCACAACGCCTGAAAAAATGCTATTACCTTTATATAAAAAGGGTTCACTCGGTCCCTTCACAACATCTATGGCATTAAAGGTCTATGACCGCTTGGCAGGCGTCAAAAAACATGAACGTAGAACGATGTTAAATGCTCAGGAAACCCTGGCATTAGAGCCTTTACTCAATCAAGATGGCTTAGTCGGCGGTGGCTATTATGTAGAATACCGTACAGATGATGCCCGTCTAACAATTGAAGTATTAAAAAAGGCTGTAGAATATGGAGCGCTTTGCCTCAACTATGCTGAAATGACGGAATTTATTTATGAAAAGAAAAAGCTTGTTGGCATTAAAGTGAGGGATCATGTGACGGGGAAAATGCTCAATGTCCATGCCGCCCAAATTGTGAATGCAACGGGTCCTTGGGTTGATGACGTACGACAAAAAGATAAAGTAGCGGATAACAAGCAATTACGTCTAACAAAGGGCGTTCATATTGTCCTCAAACAAAAGGATTTCCCGCTAAAGCAAGCTGTTTATTTTGATATTGCTGATGGTCGTATGGCCTTTGCCATTCCACGAGATGGCAAAACCTATGTAGGGACTACGGATACTGTCTATGAAGGTAATCCTGTACATCCAGTGGCAACACAGCAAGATGTGGATTATCTAATTGAGGCTGCTAAAAAGGTCTTTCCAACTGCTACTATCACAAGAGACACAATTGAATCCTCTTGGGCTGGCGTCCGACCTCTGATTTATGAAAAAGGTAAGGATCCATCAGAAATTTCAAGGAAAGATGAAATTTGGACAGCGCCAAGTGGTTTAATGACGATTGCGGGTGGTAAGCTTACGGGCTATCGCCAAATGGCTGAAACGATTGTGGATAAAATTGTGAAGTCCCGTCGCTACAAGCATGCAAGTGCCTGTTTAACACGTGAGCTAGCACTTTCTGGTGCAAAGGGAATTAACGCTATTAATTTCCCTGACTATATTGCCTATAAAGCTCGTGAAGGCGTACAATATGGCTTAAATTATGATGAAGCCAAGCATCTCGTACAAAAGTATGGCACGAATGTAGATGCCTTATTTGATCGGGTGAAATTTTTACATGAACATGGTAGTACAATGCCTCTTGCCTTACATGCGATGCTACTGTATGGCATTGAAGCCGAAATGGTCTATACACCAAGCGACTTCTTTATCCGTCGGACTGGTTTATTATACTTCGATATTGAAGCAGTAAAGCTTTATAAACAGCAAGTGATTCAGGTGATGCAACAACGCTTAAATTATACAGAGGAGCAAAAAAATAGATATATTGCTGAATTAGAGCAAGCCATTAACGATGCAACAAATTTTGTGAAAGAAGGGGAGTAAGGGATGGAGTGTTATATTCAAATGTCGGATGAACAATTTGTCTTCACGCGAACATTGGAGCCTTCAACGCCATGTATTGGACATATTCACATTTTGCATGGCATGGCAGAGCACAGCGGTCGCTATTTAACATTTGCGAAAACACTCAACGCAGCAGGCTATGTTGTGACGATGCACGATCACCGTGGGCATGGTGAAACGGCAGCATATAATGGGACATTGGGCTTTTTTGCTGAAGAAAACGGCTTTGAGCGTGTTGTAAAAGATGCTCATGAAGTGATTACACAACTTCACGTACCATACGCTAATGTACCATTAATTCTCTTTGGCCATAGTATGGGTTCTTTCATTACTAGACGCTATATTCAATTATACGGAGAGCAAGTAGATAATGTTATTCTCTGTGGCACTGGAAATGTGACAGCCTTGCATGCTGTAGGAAATCTAGTAGCCAAGGCTTTAGCAAAGGGACTAGGAAAAGAAACTGAAAGTAAGCTGTTAAATCAATTGAGCTTTGGTAGCTTTAATAAGCAATTTCCTAATCCGAAGACTGCCTATGATTGGTTATGTTCAGTACAACAAGAGGTGGAAAAGTATATCGATGATCCCTATTGTGGCTTTATTCCAACGAATCAATTTTTCGTGGATTTGACAACTGGCTTTGCCACACTAAATCGTAAAAGAGAATTAGCAAAAGTAAGAAAAGACCTCCCTATTCTCTTGATTAGTGGCAGTAAAGATCCGGTTGGTGAACAGGGGCTAGGCGTTTACAAAGTTGCTGAGCAATTGGTAGCGGTAGGTGTAGAGGATGTAACGGTTTATTTATTCGAGGAAAAACGACATGAAATTTTAAATGAAGACAATCAAGAAGCAGTCTTTCAAGTTTTATTACGGTGGTTAGAAAAATATGATAGAAACTAAATTGCAACAGGCAGAGGTCGTAGCAATAGTAGGACCGACTGCCTCTGGTAAAACGGCTTTAAGCATTGAACTGGCAAAAAAATATAACGGTGAAGTCATTAATGGTGACTCCATGCAAATTTATAAAGGGCTCGATATCGGTACAGCTAAAATTACTGAAGAAGAGATGGAGGGCGTTCCACATCATTTACTAAGCTTTTTAGAGCCGACAGAATCTTTTTCAGTAGCAGATTATCAAAAATTAGTACGTGCGAAGATCGCGGAAATTCAAGCTCGTCAAAAATTACCTATAATAGTAGGAGGCTCTGGCTTATATGTACAAGCTGTCCTCTTTGATTTCCAATTTACTGATGAAAAAGTAGATGAAGAAGCACGTAAAGCCTATTATGAGGAATTAGCAAAGCTTGGCCCTGAGGCAATGCATGATAAATTAAAACAACTCGACCCTCAAACAGCGGAGACAATCCACCCAAACAATACACGACGTGTTATTCGTGCTTTAGAAATGCTGGAATTAAGTGGTGTATCAAAAGCAGCAGAAGCGCAAAATCGAGGGGAAATGCCTCTTTACAATCATGTTATTTTAGGTCTAGGTCAAAACATGTCCCGTGACGTGCTATATGACCGTATTAATCGTCGGGTTGATTTAATGATGGAAAATGGTCTTCTGCAAGAGGTGAAGGGATTATGGCAGCAAAATATCCGAGGTGTGCAATCTATACAAGCCATTGGGTACAAGGAATTATATGATTATTTAGATGGCAAATGTACCTTAGAGGAAGCCATTGATAGCTTAAAACAAAATTCCCGTCGCTATGCAAAAAGACAACTTACTTATTTCCGCAATAAAATGGATGTTCATTTTATTACGCCAGATGACCGATTATAAGAATAAAGAAAAATTTCTAAAAATTACTAATTGATAAATTGGTAGAACGTGCTACTATAGGAATGAAGAGGTAGAAAGTTAGTAGGGAGGCTATTTGATGAAATCAATCAATTTGCAAGATACGTTCTTGAACCAACTACGTAAAAACAGTGTTTTTGTAACTGTATTTCTATTAAACGGATTTCAGTTAAAAGGGACCGTGAAATCATATGATAATTTTACAGTATTACTATTAGATGCTGAAAATAAGCAGCACCTAATCTACAAGCATGCCATTTCTACATTCGTTCCAGCAAAACAAATAGAGTTTTTAGAGACAGATGTATAAAAAGATTGTAAAACAGTTAGTGTTCTCCACACTGGCTGTTTTTTTTGCTACAAGCTATAATGATAGTGGAATTTGATATTTTGGAGGACGAAGTTAATGAAAACAATGGAAACAACACAATTATTAGATCTTTTAGATGCAAATGAGGACCTATATATTATCGATGTTCGTGAAGAGGAAGAAGTAGCACATGGTATGATCCCAGGCGCTCAGCATATTGCACTTGGAACAATCCCTGAACGTTTAGAGGAATTAGATATAGAAAAGCCATATATTATTGTATGTAAGGCTGGAGCTCGTTCTGCCAATGCGTGTGCTTACTTAGAAGCACAAGGATTTGATGTAACCAACCTTGAAGGCGGCATGCTGGCTTATGATGGAGAATTAGAATTTAAATAAAGTGTGAGTAAAAAAGAAAGAGTTCCTTATCTTGGAATGACAACTTCCAACTCGATTAAAATGAATAGACCAGACATATTATACACATAAATATGTTTGGTCTATTTTTTTGTTTTGTTCGTTCTTAACTAACAGAGCAGTTTAATGTAGTGTCATATAAAGGGATTTCTCCAAAATTAAATCTTTCATGAGTTGAAAATTTATTTGATACTTAGTAAGCCTAGTTTAATAGCTGTTACAACAGCACCTAAACGAGTTTCAGCATTTAATTTGCGAATAATAGAAGATATATGATATTCCACTGTTCTCCTACTCATACCTAATTCTAAACTAATCTCATTATTGGTTTTGTCCTCAGCAATACGTTCTAAAATCTCATATTCTTTAGGTGTTAACTTTATCATATGTAATACTCCCCCCTATTTATTTTCAGAAGATATCGTATCAACAAATTCCATTTTATTCTATATTCTGGATAAAAAATACCGTTTAATCAAATGTAAAAAGTGACAATTTTTCAAAATAATAATTAAAATTTCACTATGATTGCGGAAAATACGGATACCTCATTTGAGAAATTTTGTTAAATTTGAACTACAAAACAAATTAATATTTACATATTAGTACCTAATAATTAATTGTTTTGTTGTAGTTATAAGCGGTTTGAGGAGGTGAAAAAATGCTCAAGAGAATTAATCATGGTTTTAATAGTGCTAGTTCTAGATCTAAATGGTGTGTTTTTTGTGATGCAAAAGATTATTGCAATAAGTGTGATGCTATGGATTGGGGATGTGCTGGAGGCTGGGAAACTTGTTTTAGAAAAGATACAGACGGTTAAAACAAGTGCTTAATTTTTTATTTTGCAATGTAGAGTAAAATTATTTACTCTACATTGTATCAAAGAAATGGAGGGTATTTATGATTGAATCTATGGAGAAAAAAATTAAAGTATCAAGTTTTAAAGAGTTAGAAGTTAATCATAAAAAATATATTTATGTACCGAATACTAATGGTTTATTTGAAATAGATGATATTGTTTATTCTATTTTATCAAGTGACAACAAAAGCATAGTGGAAGTTTTTAATCAATTAAAAGAAAAAATAGCTGAAAATGAATTTAATAATATTATTCAATCACTAATAGAAAATAGGATTATCAATGATACTACTGAAAGTAATGCTGTTAACGAAGAAAATGTTAAAAACATAAGTGCACTCACATTAATGATGGTGCAAGAATGTAATTTACGATGTAAATATTGTTACGCTGGTGACGGAGAATATAACGAAAAAGGCAGAATGTCTATAATGACAGCAAAATCAGCAATTGACTATTTGCTAGAACAGTCAGGTGATCGTGATGATCTATCCATTGTATTTTTTGGGGGTGAACCTTTATTAAATTTTCCAGTAATTAAGCAAGTAGTAGAATATGCAAATCACAAAGTAAAATTACATAATAAAAAAATAGGCTTTAGTATGACATGTAATGGAACGCTAATAAATAAAGAAATCACAAAATTTATTTTAGACAATAACATCGCTGTTCAAGTAAGTGTTGATGGGACTAAAAGCGAGCATGACATAAATCGCTTTTATGGAAATAAAAAGGGAAGTTATGATGTTATTTTAAACAGAACAAAAGAATTAAGGGAGCAAAGACAATTGGGAGTAAGGGCAACCATTACTCCGAATAATGTTGATTTGGTAAATATATATGAGCATTTATTCGATTTGAATTTTAGAAGTATATATGCTGCCCCAGCTATGCAGATGTTTACAGAAGATCAATTCATTGAATTGTCTAAAAGTTATAATGAATTAATTTATTATTTCGAGTATTTAGTTAATAGAAAAGAATATTCTAAAGCAGTCAAACTCAATAATATAATGAAGAATTTAGAACGTATTCATATTGGACACGAATCAACATATTTTTGTGGTGCAGAGGTTAATTTTTTAGCAGTTGATATTAATGGTGATTTATATCCTTGTCATCGTTTTGTCAATAATAAAGAGTATAAACAAGGAAATATTTTTGAAGGAACCTATTCAATTGCTAGGTCAAAATTTTTAGAAGAAGCACATGTTTCAAATAGATTAAATTGTAACAAATGCTGGGCAAAAAATTTATGTGGGGGTGGGTGTCACCATGAAAATTTAGAATCAACAGGTAAAGTAACGACACCCCCTTTACATTATTGCATTTTAACACAAAAGCAATTAGAAGCTACCTTGCATTTATATTTACGTTTATCAGATGAACAAAGAGAATTATTATTAGAAAAGAAAAATACAAGAGAGTTTGTTAAAAATGGAAATCAAAATTAAAAATTTAACAAAAATTTATAAAAATATAAAGGTACTAGATAATGTCTCCTTAGAAATTCATAATGGTGTATTTGGTTTATTAGGGGAAAACGGAGCAGGAAAAACAACATTGATGGAAATAATCTCTACATTACTTCCATTTGATGACGGAGAAATTGAAGTTGCAGGGCTAAACGTAAAAAAAGAACCACTTAAGGTTTGTGAAATTTTGGGTTATCTTCCCCAGAAGTTTGATTTTTTTCCAAAGGTTACTTTAGAAGAGTCATTTGATTATTTATGTAAATTAAAAGGAATGAATAATAGCGAAAGCCGAAAACAGGAAATACACTTAAGACTTCAAGAGGTGGGGCTATTAAGCGAACAAAAAAAATATATTCAAGAACTTTCGGGTGGTATGAAACAAAGATTTGGCATTGCTCAAGCTTTAATTGGTAATCCCAAAATAATACTTATTGATGAACCAACAGTAGGTTTAGATCCTCATGAGCGCATTTCCTTTCGAAATTTAATTACTCGGATTAGTCGCGATAAAATCATTCTGCTTTCAACACATATTGTACAGGATATTGCTTCTACATGTAAAAATTTGATGGTGCTACAAAAAGGAAAAGTGAATTACTTCGGTAGTACAATAGACCTTATTAATAAAGTTCGAGGGAAGGTATGGCTTTATAATATTTTAGATGATGAAATACCTCATGTGGATTTATTTGTATCTTTACAAGATAAAGGCAGCAGTATTGAGATTCGTTACATTGCAGATAATCCGTTACAAGGAAGTATATCGACAGAGCCTACTTTAGAGGATGCATATATTTATATAAATAGAAAAGAGTTAACCGTATGAGAGAATTACCTTTTTTAATAAACTTTGAATTAAAAAGACTCATAAAGAGTAGAGCTATTTCCGTCTTTCTTATACTTATAATGTTGGTTCTTCCAATTATAATGAATAACTTAGACACTCAGGAAACGATTATTGAGAAATGGTATGGAACACTTCAGTTACAAATGGTATTTTTACTTATTTTAATTCCGAGTATGGTTTCATATGTTTGGAAAGGGTATCTTCAATCATTTGAAAGAGCAGTCATCCTACTAAAATTGACAAATAGAGCGATGTATATAGTTGGAAAAATCGTAGCAGTTCTTCTTTTTGTTTCAGTTTATCTATTTTTCTTCTATGTAATTTTTTTTATTTTTTATGCAAATAAAATTCCTATTAGCATTTTATTAATTACATTGTTTCAAGTCTTCCTTTCTATTTTCTACAGCATTACCTTTAGCTTTTTCATTTCCTTTTATTTGAAACGTACTGTATATCTACACATTTTACTAATAGTATATTTGGTATTCAGTATTTATTTAAATTCTCCTTATTTTTCTATATGGTTTAATCCTGATTATATACAACATCAAATGACTGATCTGCTATTTAATGTAAAGAGAGGTATTTTTCTAAGTATTGGCATACTATTTATGTTTGGAAATGTGTTGCTATTTAAAAGAAGGGTGAATGACAAATGAGAGATATCTTTTTATTTTGGTCGAAAGTGGTCTTACGAAGTGATTATTTGTTGACTTATTATGCTATCGTCATTCTATTATGTATCTCTCAGTACTTCTTTACAGTCAGTGATGCGCAAGCATTGATTCCTTTATATGGGATTTTCTCAAGTGTATTAACGATTCAAATTATAACTTTGCATCAAAGATATCATGTAGAGAAAATTTTAATGATTTCCCCAATATCAAATGGAAAGCTTTTATTATGGCAATGGGTTTTCAGCTTTATTCTGACCACCCCTGCCATTATGTTATTAGTTGGTTTTGTAAAGTTTGTATATGTAGAGACACCAATATATAAAATTCTACTTATCGTTTTTGTTTTTCAGCTATTTACTATATCCATTCCATTTTTAATGGCAACAATTTTTAAAAATCAAGCCGTGTCTATAATTTTAATTGTCATCATTTATTTTTTACTAATGTTAATGCATGGTTATAGACTAGAATCGATTCAATATATAGCTCCTACTCTTAACTTTATGTATCCAGATTTCATTCATTATTTAAATGTTATAGGTGTTTTATCCATTTGTTTGTGTTCTATATCGTGCGCGATTTTATTCAGCAGGAGGGCCAAAAATAAAACGGAAAAGAGGGTTGCTGGAATTATGACCAGTATGATGCTTTTCGTTCTATTAAGCTTACATTTTTATAATGGATATAAAGAAGAGGAGCTGTTAAATAAACCTTATCAAAATTATCAATATAACGGGCTAACTGTCCAATATAAAGGTGTGAGTATAGAAAAAGTGGAGAATTATGCGAATGTTTATAAAGACATTACTCAAATAATGGAGAGCTTCGGTGTCCACAACATTCCGTATCACACGCTGAAAATAACGAGAGTTTTTAGCCTTCCAGATAACAATAGTTTAGAAAATATTATTAGTAGCTCTGGCGACATCATTGAAATACGCCCGTATTCTAATAAATTTTTTGAATTTAACTATGGCTATAATATTACGGAAGACATGATAAATACATTAATGGGCGAACAGTGGGAAACCAAGGAACAAACTAATTGCTATGAGGTTTTAAAAAGAACGATCGAGCAAAAGGTTATATACACCAACAAAAGCATGCTCTTTAGTGAGGCGAAAAAGAAGTCAGTAGAAAACTTGCTCATTAGTAATGAAAAAGATCCGTATATGGAAAAGTTTCTACATATATTACAGGAAGAGCCGAAAAATGCTTATCTGTATATCAAAAGGTTATAAGAAAACCTTAACTAAATCAGGGAGATAGAGTATTATTTCATGAAAATATTAGGTGAGGTATTTAAGTATACAAAGCCATACAAAGCAAAATTATTTCAAGTAAATATTTTGATGGGTATTTCAATGATTTTAAGTATAGTACACCCCCTTTTATTTGGTAAATTTATTGATTCTATAACAGTAAAAGATCTCAATTCAGCATTCCTCATTATAGTGTTTATGGCTTTTTTGTTTCTGTTTAATTTATTTTTTAAAGTAATCCAAAAATATTATTTAACGAAATTTGCCTGCTATCTACAAATGGATATTAAATTAAAGATAATAAAAAGAATTATGGCTATGGACATGGATGAGTATCAATTAAAAGCAAAAGGTGAACTGATGAATAAAATAGAAAATGATACAAAGGCATTTTCTGAAGTAGTATCAGAGTTTTTAAATATTGTTGTAGACTTTATCAGTATAATAATTGTGTTAATAATATTGATCAATCTAAATTTTATTTTAGCTAGTATTTTATTCATAGCTTGTCCTTTAGCACTTATCATTTTTAAATATTATGGAAAAAAAATAAGGATGATGGATACTGCCATCAAAAAAGATTTAGATTCTTATTTAACCTATCTGGGAGAATTACTGTCATCATTTAAATTATTTAAGATATTTAATAATGAGATAAACGCCATAGATAACTATCAAAAGAAAATTACCTTATTATACAAAAATACTCTTGATAAAATGCGTTTAAGCATAAAATCAGGATCAATAATAGAATTAATAAACTTTACAAGTTATTTGATTATCCTTATTATAGGTGCCTACTTTATTTATAAAGGAAGCCTCACGTTAGGAGTATTAATAGCATTCACAACCTATGCCAATAACTTTAGTCAGTCATTTTTAAGATTTTCCCAACTAAATTCATTTTTACAAGAAGCAATTGTGTCTGTAAATAGAGTGAAAAACTTAATGGAAGACAATAAATATCAGCTAAGGAAATTAGAAGTACCAGACTATGTAAATTCATCGCATCATTTTAATAAAGATAAAATAGTATTACGGAATGTAAGCTTTACCTATACTAATGCATTTTCTCCTGTTTTAGAAAATATAAATTTCCAAATACCTTTGAAGAAAATTGTATTGATTAAGGGAGAAAGCGGATCAGGTAAATCGACATTATTGAATATATTATCAGGTTTATACATTAATTATCAGGGTGAAATATTTCTATCCAATCAGAATATTAGATATATTCCTATTGATGTTTATAGAAAAAGGGTATGTTTGGTAACGCAAGAGCATTTTATAATGACAGGGACAATAAGGGAAAATTTGTTATTAGCAAAGCCGGATGCAACAGACGAAGAATTAATTCAAATTTGTAAAATGGTTAACATTTATTCATATATAGAAACGTTAGACTATAAATTTGAAACGCTTATAGGGCATAATGGGCTTGAATTATCTACTGGGCAACAGCAAAGACTTTCAATAGCAAGATCGCTTCTAAGAGATGCGGATATCTATTTGTTTGACGAGATTACTTCTGCGCTTGATAAAGACAACCAAATAAATATAGAATCATTACTTTTATATTTAAATAAAGAAAAACAAAAGACTGTTATATTGGTTACTCATCACCCTGTTTTAATAAATGAAGCAGATAAAATATTTGAAGTTGATAGGAATCAGGTGAACGAGAGGGATTCATTTGTTGTGACAGGTTCTTGATAAGCCTATATTGTTAGAATAGGTGGTGGTACTAAGTTAACACTCAAAAAATTTTTATCTATTGACACTAAAAAAGTTGTAAAGTAGATTTAACATAATTACATAAAAGCAATAGGTGCCCACTAGGGAGAATAGGGAATAAAGTGAAAAGCTTTAGCGGACCCGCCACTGTATAAGGAAGTTTCATAGTGTATGCCACTAGCGAATTGCTGGGAAGGTACTATGAGATGTTGAACTTGAGCCAGGAGACCTGCCTATTTGCTTTAGAAGATATAGATGATGGAAAAGTCTGTAGTTTATTTGTTATGACAATAAACTACAGACTTTTTATTTTGTCTTAATGAGAACGAGAGGAGAAATAATTATGCCATTATTACAAGACACGATTGAAAACATTCAAGGGGTTGATATGAAAGGTATGGAGCAAGCTAGAAAGCGGATTGATGCGCTTTGTAAGCCCCCAGGTAGCTTGGGTAAACTAGAATCACTTGCCGTACAGCTCTCTGGTGTAACAGGACAATTATATCCGACGGTTGACAAAAAGGTGATGATTGTTTGTGCTGCAGATCATGGTGTATGTGAGGAAGGTGTAACCACGAATCCGCAAGATGTTACAGTCTTTCAAACATTAAATTTTCCTAAGGGGGGGACAGGCGTTTGTGCGATTGCGGGCATTACCAATGCAAAGGTGGTCACAGTAGATGTTGGGGTAAAAGCAGATATTCCACTTGATGCTGGTGTCATTATTCATAAAATCAAATACGGTACAGATAACATGGCACAAGGTCCAGCTATGTCCAAACAAGAAGCCATTCAATCGATAGAAGTAGGAATCCGTGTGGCCACTGAGGAAATCATACAAGGTGCTGATGTACTAGGTACAGGGGAAATGGGTATTGGCAATACAACACCAAGTGCTGCGATATTAGCTGTTCTGACTGGATGTGACCCTATAGAAGTAACAGGGTTTGGGGCAGGAGTTGGCCAAGGAGGCATTGCCTATAAAGCGGCGATTATTGAAAAAGCAATTACCTTAAATAAGCCTAATCCAAAAGATGCTATTGATGTTCTGGCTAAGGTAGGAGGATTAGAGATAGGGGCGATGACAGGTATTATTCTTGGGGCTGCAGTTCATCGTAAACCAGTGGTTATTGATGGATTTATTTCGACTATAGCTGCCCTCATTGCTTATAAGCTCGAACCAAAAGTAATCGATTATATTATTCCTTCCCATGCTTCAGAGGAGCCAGGGGCAAAAATTGCCGCTGCATTACTAGGTATTGAACCGATGTTGCACATGAATATGCGTTTAGGCGAAGGTTCTGGAGCAGCCTTAGCCTTTCCTATTTTAGATGCAGCTTGTTCAATGATGAAAAACATGGTGACATTAGAAGAAGCAATGCAGTTGTTAAAAAGATAAGCTAAGTTAATGTCTTCTTCAATCATATAAGGAATGAAACTCATAAAAGATTATTATTAGCCAAAAAATAAAACAGCCAATGACTTAATTTTTGGTCATTGGCTGAATAGTATTTATGCACGATTTAACTTACGTAATGGCAAGCGCCACTTCATCGTATAGGAAAGAATACGTAACGCAGTAATTACCGCGAATAAAATATAAAGGAAAATGTCCCCTGTAAAAACCTCGAAGCCGATTAGTAGTCCAGCAAGAGCTGCCCAAACACCATAAACTTCATCACGGAGAACTAATGGTTTTCTTCTAGCTAATAAATCACGTACAATGCCACCACCTGAACCTGTTAACACAGCAGCTACAACCACAGCACTAACAGGCATATCCAGCTTGACAGCATAAAGTGCGCCTTGAATAGCGAACGCTGATAAGCCAATCGCATCTGTGAAGTTACCCCAACGATGCCAATGTTGAATCAGATGATGCGGAAAAATAAAAAATATCGTAATCGCAGCCAGCGCAATTTGAAACATCATATCCTGTCCCCATAGGGTTGTGACAGGTAGCCCGATGAGTAAATTTCGAATGGCTCCTCCACCAAAAGCAGTGACAATACCAAGTATATATACACCAAATAAATCGTATTCTTCTTCCATGGCAATAATTGCCCCAGAAATAGCAAAGGCAATTGTTCCTATGATACTAAAAACCTCCCAAGCCATCCCTTTCACCCCTTCTATCAATAAATAAACTTTTTTAAAGTTAAAAGACTATTTTACGTAACAGAATCTATGAATTTAATAGCCAAAATCGGTCATTAAATACGCTTCTCGAAATAAGTCCGCACATTAGCTTAGCGTAAAATGCTCTTAGAAACAATAGGCAAGTTTTACAGGTGCACATACAAATTGATAAAATGTGATTAAAATAAAGAAAACATTCGTCAAAAGCGTTCATATACCAGTAGTTGGTTAGGTAATTCTAGAGTGATTGAAGTCAATTTAGATAGTCAATAAATGTTACTGATTGAAATGCGAGACATTGTGAAATGGAGAAGAAAGAATGACGTTTACATCAAATTTATCAATACAAACGCTGTCGTTAGCGACAAAAATTGAGGAGCAAGTTCGGCCTTATCATGCCAAGGTAGAAGAAATGGCGTTTTATAATCAGCAGAAGGTGCTAGCAGCGTTCGGAAAGCATCAAGTAAGTGATTATCATTTACATCCATCAAACGGCTATGGCTATGATGATGAGGGACGGGATAATCTAGAGCGTGTTTATGCAGAAGTATTTGGTGCAGAGGCAGCAATAGTTCGACCACAAATTATTTCAGGCACACATGCAATCACGCTTAGTCTATTCGGTGTTTTGCGTCCTGGTGATGAGCTGCTTTATATTTCTGGTCAGCCGTATGATACATTACAATCCATTGTCGATGGTGGTGATAAAGATACAGGTTCACTGAAGGATTATAAAATCGGTTATCAACATGTGGATTTGCTAGATAATCAGGCCATTGATTGGGCAGGTGTTGAAGCAGCCATTACAGCACAAACCAAAATGATTGCGATTCAACGTTCGAAAGGCTATGCAACACGTCCATCCTTTACAATTGAAGAAATTGCTACTATGTGTGCAAAGGTACGTAAATTGGCTCCAGAAGCTGTTATTTTTGTAGATAACTGCTATGGCGAGTTCGTAGAGGCACAGGAACCTACAGAGGTCGGTGCTGATTTAATGGCAGGCTCGCTCATTAAAAATCCTGGCGGAGGCTTGGCTAAAATTGGGGGCTATATTGCTGGCCGAGCAGATCTAGTGGAGAAATGTGCCTATCGCATGACTTCTCCAGGTATTGGTGCCGAAGCGGGAGCCACATTAAATACACTAGGTGACTTTTATCAAGGGTTTTTCCTGGCACCACATGTAGTATCGCAAGCATTAAAAGGTGCAATTTTTACAGCTGCAATGTTAGAGGAAATCGGTATGAGCACTTCTCCGAGCTATCATGCGAAGCGTACAGATTTAATTCAATCAGTATCTTTCCAAACAGCACAGCAAATGATAGCCTTTTGTCGTGAAATACAAGCGAACTCACCGATAAATGCCCATTATGCTCCTGAACCAGCCTATATGCCAGGCTATGAAGATGATGTCATCATGGCGGCTGGAACATTTATTCAAGGGTCCAGCATTGAGCTGACAGCGGATGGCCCAATACGACCACCCTATACAGCCTTTATTCAGGGCGGACTAACATATGAACACGTTAAATTTGCTATTTGCAGTGCGGTTCAAGCTATTCAAAAATCATAATAAGACAATAGATAAAGCCTAAATATGAATAGTTTTTTACAATTTTCACTCGGATTGAAAAAAATAGTACCAACCATGTTAGGTTACCTTACATGGTTGGTTGACAGTAAAAAAATTTCGTTATATGATAAGCGGGTATTGGAGGAGGACTTAAATGAGTCGTGAAATTAGACGAACTATGCCGTTATTATCGATGAGTATTGTGATGCAATTAACAGAGCTTTCGGCAAGACAAATTCGTTATTATGAAGAACACCATTTAATTGAGCCGCACCGAACAGAAGGCAATCGACGTATGTTTTCACTAAATGATGTCGATACATTGCTTGAGGTTAAAGACTACTTAGAACAGGGTATGAATATGGCGAAGATTAAAAAAATATTTGCTAAAAAGAAAAATCCTGTTGCTACAACTGATGAACAAGATTTAAGTGATTCAGAATTACGCCAAATTATGCGCGAAGAAATGCGTCAAGCACAGCGCATGCAAAAATCATCCATCCGACGTGGGGATTTATCTCGATTCTATTAATAAATAGGGTAGGGTAAACATAAAAGCTAGACAAATTATAGGAGTGTGGAAAACTGTGGGTAAATACACAAAAGAGGACATTAAACGTCTCATCGAAGAAAAAAACGTAAGCTTTATTCGTTTACAATTTACAGATATTCTTGGCACAATCAAAAATGTTGAGATTCCTGTAAGTCAATTAGACAAAGCACTTGAAAATAAAATGATGTTTGATGGCTCATCTATTGAAGGCTTCGTTCGAATCGAAGAATCTGATATGTATTTATATCCTGATCTTGATACTTTCGTAGTTTTCCCTTGGACTTCTGAAAAAGGGAAAGTAGCACGTTTTATCTGTGATGTATACACTGCGAAAGGCGAACCGTTTGCTGGTGACCCACGTAACAACCTAAAACGTATTCTTAGAAAAATGGAAGAAATGGGCTTCTCAAGCTTCAATTTAGGGCCTGAGCCAGAATTCTTCTTATTCAAATTGGATGCAAAAGGAGAGCCAACGTTAGAAGTAAATGACCATGGTGGTTATTTCGACTTAGCGCCAACAGATCTTGGTGAAAACTGCCGTCGTGATATCGTATTAGAGCTAGAAGAAATGGGCTTTGAAATTGAAGCATCACACCATGAGGTAGCTCCAGGACAACACGAAATCGACTTTAAATATGCTGATGCTGTTACTGCGTGTGATAACATCCAAACATTCAAATTAGTGGTTAAAACAATCGCTCGTAAACATGGCTTACACGCTACATTTATGCCTAAACCACTATTTGGTGAAGCAGGCTCTGGTATGCACTTTAACGTGTCACTATTTAAAGGCAAAGAAAATGCGTTCTATGATGAATCTACAGAATTAGGTCTTTCTGACACAGCTATGCAATTCATGGCAGGTGTTCTTGCACACGTACAAGGTTTCACAGCTGTAACAAACCCAACAGTTAACTCTTATAAACGTCTAGTACCAGGTTACGAAGCACCATGTTATGTTGCATGGTCTGCACAAAACCGTTCACCATTAATTCGTATACCATCTGCACGTGGACTTTCAACTCGTGTTGAAGTACGCTCTGTAGACCCTTCTGCAAACCCATATTTAGCGATGGCTGTTATTTTAGAAGCAGGTCTTGAAGGTATTCGTCAAGGCCTAACACCACCTGCTGCTATTAACCGCAACATCTATGTGATGTCGGAAGAAGAGCGTCAAGCAAATGGTATTGAAAACCTACCTGCTGCACTTGATGATGCATTAACATTACTTGCTAAAGATAAAGTAGCACAGGAAGCATTAGGTGAGCATATTTATGCAAACTTTAAAGAAGCAAAAGAAATCGAGTTCGATATGTATCGTACAACAGTACATCAATGGGAACGCGATCAATATTTAAAAATGTATTAATCATAAAGATACCGAGTGCCTGATAAAAGGTACTCGGTTTTTTTATGAATATATTAGGAACGATGGGGTCATATGACAACCCCATCGTTATTTTAGTATTAGCGCATATGTTTATGATGGTGTGGCATATGGCAAGGGTTAGGTGGCATACCGCACATAGTATGTGTTTCACAGCATTCATTTACGACAGATTCTGTGCATGGGAAATAGTACTGATGATCAATCATATGTTTGTTCACTGTAGTGACATGTGCAGGTTGTACGTGTGGAACAACTGTATGGATATAATTTGTGCGTACATATTGCTCTGGTGGTAAAAATTGTGGTGGATCATATTGCATTGGCATCATTTGTGGTGGACAGCAGTGTGGACCCTTTGCCGGATGGCGTCTTCGTTGAAACATGTTATTACCTCCTGTTTTGATAAGTTGTGGTTCATTATTAAGATATGAGATATACGTTGATAGGGTCTATTTATTTGCCTATTAGTGCATAGGTAAATCTAACAGGTAACTAAAATAGTAGAAAATCGATCATCAACTTGCCTACGTCTTTGAGTGAAATGGAAGCATGACAAATTGTTGAAAAAAGATGATATCAACGACAGAAAAAGCAATTTTGCAGGGCGAAGGGGTGACTTCCGTTTCAACACCATCCATAAGTTTAAAAATAATTTCTTATAAAAGTATGTTTTTTAAAATTAAATATTGTCAATAAAACAATCGTAAAGTATACTTTTTAATTAATAATGATTATCGTTATCGATTATTTCTTGCTTATTTTAGGGGATTTGAAAAACACGATTTAAACTTAGCCTGTCGCTATGCCTATCATATTGGGACGGTGCTTATAAACAGGTTATGCCCAAGACAAGCGGTGACAGCTGAGATATGGTCCAGGCTGTTTTTCGCATGGACTATACCATTAAAGACCCGCTATTTGGTACGCCAGGCAAGGGGCGAACAGTTCAAACAATGGAATTTGAGGGAGGTAGGAATCAGTTGAGTCTAACACTGTCAGCAGAAGAATCATCAGTGCTACTAAGAGACTATCGATTGACGATAGAACCAGCAGTGGATGCTACTTACTCTTTATATGCCAAAGATTTATTGGACAATGCTCAAGCTCTAGATTATTTACAAAAAATTGCCCATTTCTTTCAATCGCCCTCTATCCTAGTTACGGCATCATTATTTGCGAAGCGCTATAGCGTCTTAACGATGGCTTCAGCATTCTATGCTATGTCCAGATACGATAAAGGACTACATTGCAGAATTGAAAATTTGTGGGTAGAAGCGGAATATACAAAACCTTGGCTTCCTACTATTCGGCTAATCGATCGCACAGTATCGATACCTACTAAAGACCGTGAAAAATGGCGTGATGAGATTCTTAGAGAAATCTTTGCGAATAATTTAGCGAAAGTTTGGCAGTCATTAGGGAAAATAAGTAAAATTCCAAAAGCAATCTTATGGGAAAACACAGCTATTTATGTGAATTGGCTCTATGAAACGAAATTAGGGGAAGGGGCCAGTGTGCAAGAAAAGGCTCGTATACAAGAGGATTATCACTATATTGTAAACCTAGCACCAGGCTCCATTTTTGGTGAAAGGAAAAATCCTTTGACGGACTATTGTGGACCTAAAGTGACAATTAAGGAATCGGAGCAACCTGTTCGCTTAAGAAAAACATGTTGTTTCTATTATCATACCTCTGATGAAGCAAATGATTATTGTATCTCTTGTCCAAAAATAAAAAGATGACCATAACAACAAAATTTCTTCCACCAAAAGTGAGTAAACACTTAAATGATTTCATAAGTGTTTACTCATTTTTATGTTGACCATCAATACCTGCCAATAAATGAGGAATAACAGGTTTGATAAACTCCTCGGGCTGCATCTCCTGATTGCTAGTTCTCCATTCTATAGAAGCGCCATAGATTCCCCAGCTTAATATTACAGCAGTCATTTTTAGCGCTTCGTTCTCTGACGCTGCATTTTGTTTCACTAACATTTTATAAAAGATAATTTCAAGCTGCTCTCTAATAATACGAGCAATTGTCTCTTCATAGCCTCTATGACAACGATTAGACAATGACTTTTGAAAATTAGTTATCGCTTTAAAGAGAATTAGGAAAGCTCCTTCATTTAGTTCGTTATGCTGTAGAAAGTCATCATTCAAATTAATTAATAATACTTCTGATAGGACCTTCTCTAACAAATCATATATATCTTCAAAGTGATAATAAAAAGTCGCACGATTAATCATGGCCTCTGTCGTAATATCCTTAACCGTTATATCCTTAAATTCTTTTTTACTAGAAAGTGCAATGAAAGCATCCATGATTAATTTACGAGTCCGTATAACACGAAGATCTGTCTTAGATGAGGTCAATACTTACACTCCTTTTTAAACAATTTCTTAAAAGTGTTGTATAAACAACAATTCAAATAGATTATTGGTTTATTGATGATTTTATTATGAATAAAATACAGCTGTAAGGCAAATAAGAGAGTTATATACTTATTCTTAAAAAGTAAGAAAAGGGGATAGTCAATTGAAGAATCATCCAATGCTTTGTGATTTAGAGACAGGTATATGTGGAGTAGCTGACGAGGATGAATTGGGGATGATTGATTTTAATCAACCAAAGAAATCCATTGAAGTATACTATGTAACTGATCCAATATGTTCTCATTGTTGGGCACTCGAACCCGTTCTTCGACGTTTTATCGAGCAGTATGGACACTATTTTAACTTTCATACGATTATGGGAGGGCTACTAGAAAAATGGGGTGATGGTCCAGTAGACCCTGCAAATGGAATATCAGGACCTGCGGATGTTGTAGGACACTGGAGAGAAGTTGGAGAATATTATCGTATGCCAATAGATGGAACAGTGATGATGAATAATCCAGTGCAATCATCCTATCCACCATCTCGTGTATTTAAAGTAATTCAAAAAAATCATCATGATGCTAGAGCATTTGAATATTTGCGTCGAGCAAGAGAAGCGCTATTTGTATTTAATCAAAATATCGCTGATAAATCCGTTATGATTGACATTGTAAACAAATTGGGGCTTGATGGAGCGGCTATTGTAAGCGAATCAGAACAAACAAACGGGCAACAGTTATTAAATGAAGATTTTGACCTTGCAAGAAATTTAGGCGTAAGAGGATTTCCAACTATTATTATGATGAATGAGGATAATAAAGGGTTGAAAATTGTTGGTGGGCGTCCATTTGTAAACTATGTGGAAGGACTAAAACAGGTTCTCAATTTTGAAGAGCTGCAACCAAAACAACAGCCATCTCTTTTAAGCTTGCTTGAAAAAGAAAAGCTTCTATTTTCGAAAGAAATGGAAGTCATGTATGATCTGGAAAAGTCAGAGGTTACATCTTATGTGAAAAAAGAGCTTTCCTCAGATCAATATGAAATGAAGGAAATACTCGGTGAATGTTATATTACTACTAAATAATGAGGAGAAGGGCAATGACATACGTATTACAGGTAGATTTTAAAATGGATGGACCATTTGGTGATGAGATGGCAGGAGCGTTTTCTGATTTAGCAAAAAGTATTCAGGAAGAGGAAGGACTTTTGTGGAAAATTTGGACAGAGAGCCCTGAAACAAATGAAGCAGGCGGAATCTATCTATTCGAATCAAAACGCACAGCTGACCAATATATAGAAATGCATTCAAAGAGGCTAGCTGAATTTGGAATCACTACTATCAACGCAAAAATCTTTGCTATCAATTCAAAACTGACTGAAATCACGAAAGGTCCAGTAAAACAACTAAATAATCGCTGAAGCATAATAGAATTACCCGCTAATTCAAGGAGTCTAATTTCTAATTTAGGAGTTAGGCTTTTTATATATTTATGGATGTATAAATATTCAGAATATTGTGAGGTTGAACCAAATGTATTGTAGAGTTTACAATAGTTTTATAACAGGTTTATGTTATAAAAACATGAATAATTTGAGTGTTTTTCTGTTTAATGCTCAAACTTCAAAGTTTTTAAAAACGTTCTATAACAGAGGGAGGGATGAGATATTGAATGAAAACTACATAGTAGTACAGCGATTGATAAATAAATGCTTTAAATAAACACTATTTTAATTGTTGGAATGCAAAATACATAAATTATTGAGATTAAAAGAGATGAGGTCTTATAAAAAAAATGAAAAAGTATTCTGTTGCTACATATTTTTACTTTATTATTCCGTCTTTAATTGGTATCTTTCTATTTATGACCCCCATTTTAACGGAAGAGGGCTGGAAAGTACCCATTGCCATATTAGCTAATGTTTTAGCAGGTATTGTGGCTCCAGTCATTAGTTATTTTACAATTATAATGTTTTCAATCTCCGCAATTGGTGCACTTATAGCGAAATTTATACCTCGTAAAAATGCTAAAGAACCACGTATTTTAGATACATTGTTTTATGTGAATTGGTTTTGGACAATTACGCGTTTTATCGGTTTAGCCTTTGCTTCAATGGTGGTCTTCAATTTTGGACCTTCTGCCATCAATAATGAAAATACTGGTGGACTCCTCATGGATCCAAATGAGGGACTTGTGACGTTTTTATTTACCATTTTTTTGTTTGCGGGTTTCCTTTTACCATTTTTAACAAACTTCGGCTTACTTGAATTTTTCGGGACAATGATGGTGAAAATTATGCGGCCACTATTTAAAAGTCCAGGGCGTTCTTCAATCGATGCTCTTACGTCATGGGTTGGTGATGGCACAATAGGTGTGTTAATGACCAGTAAACAATATGAGATGGGGAACTACACAAAAAAAGAAGCCGCGATTATTGCCACAAGTTTCTCAGTAGTGTCCATCACATTCTGTATCGTTGTATTGGATACTGTCCATTTGGCACGCTATTTTATTCCTTATTATTTGACAGTAGTACTTTGTGGAATTGTATTAGCCATTATTATGCCTCGAATCTATCCACTTGCGAAAAAGGAGGATACGTATATAGATGGGACACCAGTAGATTATTCACGTGAGAAATTACCTGAGGGCTATAATTCTGTCTCACATGGCTTAGAAAATGCGCTTGCTGTTGCGCATGCAAATCGTGATCCTCGACAATTTTTCAAAGACGGCTCTAGAAATGTAATTGATTTATGGGTGGGTGTGGCCCCTATCGTTATGGCTTTTGGGACAATTGCCTTAATGCTTGCTGAATTTACAAGTATTTTTGCGATTTTAGGAAAACCGTTCGAGCCAATTTTAACCGTCCTTGGCTTACCTGAAGCGGCTGAAGCAGCACAAACAATGGTCGTAGGCTTTGCCGATATGTTTCTACCTTCTATTTTAGGTGCAGGGATTGAATCGGATGTTACTAGATTTGTTATTGCCGTTGTTTCTGTGTCACAGCTTATCTATATGTCTGAGGTAGGTGGACTTATTTTAGGTACAAAAATTCCATTGAAGTTTTTGGATTTAGTCGTCTTATTTATCCTACGTACGCTTATTTCTCTTCCAATTGCCGCATTGGTTGGTCATCTACTCTTCTAACTAAAATGCCAAGTCTTAAAGGGACTTGGCATTTTTCATGTTGTTAAAAAAAGTAATATCAACGGTAGAAAATTTTTTGACACCATAAAAAATGGGAAGGTAGCTGGTATTGGTAGGGACGTTTCACTTACTCCTTTTCCATTATTCTTGGCGAAATCGAGGCAACCTTACAAAATATATGAATATGTTACTCATGATAAACCTCCCCATGCCTTCTATTTTTTGAAAATAGCTTGCATCGCAAAATATTATCAAAAAATCCTAGTAACTTGGCAAGAGTTCCATTTTTGCATATGTGTCACATAACCACTATGCATATACTGTGGCAAGAGGGAGGGAGGTGAGCTTTTATGAGAATTAATTGGAAGGTTCGTCTTCAACATATTCCATTTATACTAGGGCTATTTTCATTGTTGCTCTTACTCGCACAACAAGTGGCTGCAATTTTTGGCTATGATTTTACAGGTGTGATGAGTGAGCAAATGTCATCTATATTAAATACAGTCTTATCCATTCTTGTGTTAATGGGGGTCATTGTTGATCCAACCACACGGGGCACCAGTGATAGTGAACGTGCCTTAATGTATCGGAGACCGAGATAAAATAAACAAAAAGTGTAATTTTACAATAAGGATAAATATGTTATAATGTTAGAAAATTGATAAAGTGGGGAGGATGATTGAATGTCCCTTGAATTGGAGCGCAGAATTGCGAAGCTCGAGGAGGAAATGGCAGATTTACGTCAGGAGTTGTCAGTATTAAAAGGTTCGCAAAGCACTGAAAAAATGAATACTCTTGATGCCAGACAGTCGATGATCAAGCAATCAGAACCAATTAAACCAAAACCAGTACTGGAGTCGAAGCCTATCCCGACTAAAGTAGCGGAAAGAGAAGTGCAACCACAGCCATCGATGGAGGAACGTGTTATGTGGGCACTTCCAAAAGTATTCATGGTTATTTTAGTAATGGGCGTACTTTGGGGTCTAAAACTTGTCAGTGACTATGGCTATTTATCGGATGGCGTGAAAATCATCCTTGCCTATGTACTATCGGTGGGATTGGCGGTTATTGCCTATGGACTAGAGCGTAGGAAAGTAGACTCATCGGCTATAACGATTTCTTTATATGGTGGGGCATTTATTGTCGGTATTTTAACAACCGCAGCGAGTGCCATATTATATGAAATCATTGGTCTTATTCTAGCACTAGGCATTACGCTGCTTTATATTGGCTATGGTATTGCCATTAGCTATTTAAAGAAAAATGAAGCACTAACTGTTTTTGTTGCCTTTACATCATTATTACTACCTTACTTACTAGAATATATGGATTTTAGTGCTGTCATTATTTTATTATTTGTGGTCGTATTGTTTGCTGCATTGCAATTAGTTATTTACCAGCACAAGCAAAAGCTAGCCCTTTATATTGCCACATTCTTTTCAGTGCTAGCAGTGAGTGTTGTAGCATTTATGAATAGTGATCAGCAAGTTGTTTTTGCACTTGGCTTACTTGTGATTCTAGCAATCTTTTATGCTATATGGTGTTTACTCTATAACGCTCAATCCAAATGGAAGCCACTTCACATCGGACTCCAATTTTCTTTAGGCTCATTTAGTTTATTACTGCTGAACCTGATTATCCGTTCTCTTGAGAATGGGGAAATGCTACTTCTTATCTTAATGGTTTTATTGGGCGCTCTAGCGTTTTATAGCTATCGTCAAAAATGGCAGGAGGTAGTGGATAGTGCTGTGACACTCGTGTTTATCACCTTCTGTAATATGATACTGCTATTGAATATTCCGAATAAAGTGGATGATTTATTGTATCCTTTGATTGCATTTACAGGCGTGATGATGAGCTTACGAATACGTGCAAGTATAATGAAGGTTGTTACTTCACTTTCCCTTGTGATGACATTTACACTAAACTTTGTTTTCCATGAACCAAGTCCATTTTTCAGTATCGATCATTTAAGCTTATTTATGCCAGTCATCTATTTCATCATTATTTACTTATATGCAAGACGTCCAAAAGAGACACTCACACCTTTTGAAAAGGTCATGAAGGATTTATATGTAATCGATATTTTAGTAGTGGTCACAGCTGGCTATTTCTTAGCCTATATTGGCAAGCTAGATACCGTATATTTTGCAGCAACAAATGGCATGCCATATATGATGTGTATCGCATTAGCTGCCTTATTTACTGGCTCTCTATTTGTAGAGGAAACTTACAAAGGACGCGCTTTAACGCCAGTACTTGGCGCATTTTTCCTACTAGTCTCCTTGATGATCAGCACTAGAGTGTCAATGTTGGAAAGCTTAAACAGTATTACAAGATTAATTTATATAGCAGTGATTGTAGCGATTGTCGCGGATGTGCTTGTAAAAGGAATTATTTATCGATTGTACGAGGAGCGTCTAGGGAAATATGTAGACGTCATTGTAAGCGGTGGTATCGTGCTCACGATGATTTCCATATGGGGGCTAATCCATCAGTTCACATATAACAACGCCCTCGATTGGAAGCTGAGCATCGCCCTTACAACTATTACATTATTCTTAACATCCAGTGTTTCACTATGGATTAGTTCCACACATCATTTAAAAACATTGCGCACAACAGGCTTTATTATTTTAGTTATCGCATTTATTAAGCTCATTTTCTTTGACTTATCTGCCCTTGATTTATTAATTAGAGCTGTTCTATTTATTACCATTGGTGGTATTGGGATGCTGTTGTCGGGTAGGTTGTTGAGGAAAAAGGAATAAAATAAATGGATATGGATGTCAGTAAAAGGTAGTCATTAAATACAAAATACCAAAGCGTATACCTTTTATTGTAACGATGTGAAATGGAAAGATGATAAAACAGCCAAATGAGAGTTGAATTTCTCATTGGCTGTTTTATTTGTTTAGAAAATCATTAGGTCTCGCATTGTTTATTTCTTTGTATTATTAATTTTCTATAATAGAGCCTTCTTTAAGAGGTAATCGTCCTCCATCAGGATTAGGTAATTCTTCGAAATCATCCGATGGCACTACACCTGGAGGAAGGGGAGGTAAATTAGAACCTTTGTAAATTCTACCATTCCCAGTGAAATTTATAGAGTCAGCTACAACTGAACCTCTAATAGAAGCGCTACCATCTATAATTAACTCTGCATTAGGTGCAATAACATATTGACCTGTAGTAGGTGTACTACCAGAAACAGTAATTTTACTTCCTCCAGAAATAATATTACCATATACTTTAGAGTCCCCACCCAATGACATATTAGCACTTTGGTTAAATAACGTTGCATAAAATGGTGTAGAACCATTTAAGATGAATTGTGATGAGCCTACGTAATAGAAGTTTACTTTTGAAGGGTCACTAGTATTTTGATTGAAACCTTTATTACTATCAGAGTTAAGTGCAGTGAATTTTTTAACATATAAATTTAATTTTCCAGCACCTGTGACATTTATTGTTCCGTAATTCATATCAAAATCATCTACTAATAAATTTACTTCACTGTCTACGTTAATAGTAATTGTTCGATTGGAAGTAATTCTAATTTTAGATAGATGTGTATCTGATGTTAAATTGAATGTTGCATTATTTTTCAAATCGCCATTAGGATTTTCAGTTGATAATAGACCATTAGAAACTAGATCTACTTTATTAGGTAATGTATACTTTGGTAATAATGGAAGTATTGATAACTGGTTTAATTTATCCGTTGTACTTTTCCAAAAATCATTCGGTAAAAAGCTTTTTGGGTCAATGGCAAGGGGTGGTAATATTGTTTTAGGGTAATGCCATTCTTTCTTTTGTTGTTGATTTTTAGGGGTAATCGACTGTTTTGTACTATCCATATTTATATTTCCACCAGTTGAACCGTTTTCAGTAAGGATTTTACCTGAATAGTTATTAAAAATAACATTCCCATACCTTAAAGATGTATCTCCATGAATTTCACCACTACTATTAAATACAATATCTCCAGATGTCAGAACCGTATGATTTTCCCAACCACCAGGTACAGTAGGTGGAGTACCACTTCCGTCGCCATCTTCCTCCTCCACACCGTCACCTAAATTAATATATAGGGATGGTCTAAGTTTGATTTCTTGATCAACTACACGCTTCCTAGTGGAATCAATTATCCCAGATGAAATGATTTTGACTTTAAAATCTGCACTTGTCGGTTGTAGCTTAATAGAGGCTATTTTGCCTGGAGAGATAGTAAATGATGTGTCAGAAAAATAACCCTCATCAATTGCTTTATCAAATTCCTTTTTTAGAACAACATCTACATAATGCTGCATTGCCACTTGCTTTGTTAGCTTTGGTAATTTATTAGCTTTACGATAAATATTTTGATCAGTAATCCAGTTCGTCATTTCTTGAATTGCGTCATCTTCAATTTTTCTTAATTTAAATTTTACTTCCTCTTTAGCTAAATTAACCCCAGCCTCAGCAATATAAAAGACAGCCTGATCTTTTCTCTCGTAATCTACTTGTTTTAGACTGTTAGAAGAGACACTGAGTAAAGAAATACCAAGGATTGAGATAATCACAACTAAAAATAACGCAAGCGCAAGCGCTGAACCTCGTTGATTTTTAATTTGTTTACTCATTAATTTCCTCTCCTTTCCTTTGAGTAATATCTGTTGTAACTGTTTGACCATCTTCGCTTATAATTACAATAGTGCCTCCGCGGATCGTAAATATGGAGATTCCAGATGCTATGACTTCTTCATTACCATTTGAATTTCGAATAATTTGGTTATTTTCTAATCTATAAGTTGATACAATTTCTTCACCTAACAGTAATGTGTGTAGTTCTGTCGGAGGGTCTGTTGTTTTAAGGACATCGCTCTTCCGAAAATCCTTCGTAATTACTTTTAAAGCAAAGGATATATCCTTAATATCACGATTATGTGTACTTTGCTCGAGTTGTTGCTTTGTAGCAGTTGTTACAATACTAATACTCAGCATGGATACGATGGCAAGAATAACAACGACTGTAAGCACTTCGAATAATGTAAGGCCTTTGCTATTTCGGAGCCATTTCATCTTTTGCACCCCCTAGTATATACACATTTTCCATAGTGGATTTGCTGTTTGTACTGTTTTCAATAACTTCTAGGTGCACATAAACCGCATTTTTATAAGTGTCATTTTCAGGAAATGTTTCTAATGTTAAATTGTAAGTAAAACGATCTTCTTCATGTGGTAGATATTTATACACTTGGTTAGTCGGTAGAGAAGACAAGGACGTTCCAGGGTTCTCTTCATCCAATGTATAGCCCCTTGCTAAATCATCATAAGAATCAGCCCCTCCAGACGAATTATAAATCTCCTCCATTTTTTTTTGTGCCGCATAAGTAGCATCCATAATATCATTTGACTTGTGCGTTGTTTTATTTGACTGAACGAGCAAGCCAAAAAATGAAATTAACACAATGCCTATTATTAAAAGGGCGGCAACAACTTCGATCAACGTCATGCCTTGATTGTTTTTAAAGTGTTTTATCAAATCAATTCCCTCCCTATACAACTATTGATATATCAATAGTTTGATCTGTTTTGAAAATCCGATTTTTGTATCTTTGCCCATTCATTTATAATGAGGACTTCTCAGAGCAATGATTTATCAGCCGTTTGAAGACTAATAAATCTTTCATGATTTGGTATTCATAAACATAGATTGCATACAAGGTGTGTAAAACCTCCTAAATATCATAATTGTTTTTAATGCTAAAGATATAGTTAACTTCAGTTTATTATAAAATAAAAATTTCCTAATATGTAAGTAAGTTCAAGAAGATAATGAATTATAATAGTTGATTAAGGCTATTATAACAAATTCTAAAAATGTATCGAAAGAAATTTAAGGTTATATATGGTTCTTTGTGACTAATCATTGAATTATTTTTGAATTTTCATATGAATTATCTAATCAAAATCAGAACAAAGTTGCATTTTGGTAGTGTCAGAATACCATAATTGTAGTATCATTTGTATATAAATAGAAAAACCACTAAGTTAAATAAAGGATGATGTGGATGAAAACATACATAAAAATAATTAGCTTGTTTTTGGTAATTGTTCTAATTGTGGGATTTTTTGTTCCGTCATTTGTGCTAAAAGACATAGTCTTCGCTAAAGAAGATCCCAAATCTTCAACCATTGGAGGGATGGAGATCAATGATGTGAAAACAGCAGATTTAGCAACTACGCTACAAAATGCAATTTCAGAATGGCAAGGCTCGGAAGTAGAAATTGTTAGTGATGGAATTTCAAAAACCATTGACCCGAAACAATTTAATTTTGATATAGCCACAGCGATTTCTCAGTTTGAAATGCTAACAAAAAAGCCATGGTATGCATTTTGGCGAAAAGAGAAAATTGTTCATATTCCCATTCCTATTACCGTTAATGAAGCGATTACACAGCAAATAGATGAAGCAGGTGTTTGGGATACAGATAAAACACTACAGAAATTAATCTTACAAGCCAGCTATTTGAAGGAGCATAAGGTTGAAGCCGTTATTAATGAAGATTTCATGCAAGCTGAGGAAAGGATTGCCTTTCAAATTGCCGAGCTACCAGCTAATAGTCAAGGAGTAGCGAAAATCATTCCGTTATTAAATGATGTAAATCTAGTTCCAAATCAATCCATCTCGTTGCTTACACTTTTAGGTGAACAGGCTGGGGTTGTCAATGATGCAGGTTTAGATTTTGTGGCATCAATGCTATATAGTGTAATTCTTCAAACGGATTACGAAATTCTTGAAAGACATTCGCAGGAAGTAAATCCAAGCTATTTACAGCAGGGGATTGAGGCAGATATCAATGCAGCATTAGCAAAGGACTTACAATTTATTAATCGGTCTGAACAGCTCGGTAAACTGAAAGCATCTATAGAGGGTAATCAATTAAAGATAGAAGTTTTTGCAGCCGCGAAAAACAAGAACATAACAGTACGTGTTAGCAAGGATAAAATTGTGAAACCACGCATTATTTATCGCTATTCGGAGGATTTAAAGGCTGGACAAGAACGAGTAGAGCAAGAGGGTAAAGAGGGTTCAAGAGTCGAGGTTTATCGTTCTATTGTAGAGAACGGAGCAACAGAAGAACAATTCATCAGTAGGGATTATTATGCACCTCAAAATCGAATTGTTACGCGTTCTTCGCAGGCGCCCGTTACGATCACAACACCTACTCAAAATGTAGGCGCAGGTGCATCTGATCCTGATTTAGAAGTGGATTTAGATGGCAATGGCTTGCCTGACGTGAAACCTTCAACACCAGAGGAAACAAAGCAAGAAGATGGACCAGAAATTGTCTATGGCTACTATGACAAGGGTGGTAACTTTGTACAAACAAGTCCATAACGATTGGAGGTATGTTTATGGCAATGAAGCCAGGGCGTAAACGTTTAGGGGATTTACTGGTGGAATCAGGTGTTATCACTGCTGACCAGCTCGAGTACGCATTAACTACTAAGATGAAAAATGAGAAGCTTGGAGATTTCCTTATTAAAGAAAATTTCCTAACAGAGCAGCAGCTTATTGAGGTTTTAGAATTCCAGCTTGGTATCCCTCATATCAGCCTGAACCAGTTTTCAATTAGTCCCGAATTATTACAGCTTATTCCCGCGGAGCTGGCGAAGCGGACAAATATTATGCCGATTCGTAAAGAAAAAAATAAATTGTTTATTGCAATGGAAGATCCCATGGATTATTTCGCCATTGAGGAAGTTCGTATGACGACAGGCTGTCAAATCGAGACAAGTATTGCAGCAAAAGATGATTTATATCGGACGATAACAAAGTACTATGATTTACAGGAATCAATGGATGCGGCAATGTTGGATTTGGCTGCGACTAGTACGGAAACACAAGAGGAAATCGAGAATGAGGATTCACCTATTGTTCGTTTAGTGAATCAAATCATAGCCAATGGTGTCGCACAGCGCGCAAGTGATATCCATTTTGATCCACAAGAAACAGAACTACGTGTCCGTTATCGAGTTGATGGTGTGCTACGTACTGAGCGATCCTTGCCAAAGCACATGCAAAATGTCGTATTGGCTCGTATTAAAATTATGGGTAATTTAAATATTACAGAAAATCGTATTCCACAAGACGGACGTATTAAAACCAATGTTAATTTTAGACCTGTCGATATCCGTTTAGCTACCCTACCAACAGTCTATGGTGAAAAGGTAGTAATGCGTATTTTAGATTTAACCAATTCAGCCAATGATATTGATAAATTAGGCTTTAGTGCAAGTAATGAAGCACTTTTCAGGAAAATGATAGCCCATCCAAACGGTATGATGCTGATTACTGGTCCAACAGGCTCAGGTAAGTCCTCTACGTTATATGCAGCACTTTCTCATTTAAATGAAGAAGGCGTCAATATTATTACGGTTGAGGACCCTGTGGAATATCAGTTAGATGGTATCAACCAGATCCAAGTAAAAGAAGAAGTTGGTTTAACATTCGCGGTAGGGTTACGATCGATTTTACGACAGGATCCTGACATTGTGATGGTAGGGGAAATTCGTGATCTTGAAACAGCTCAAATTGCTATACGTGCTTCACTAACAGGCCATTTAGTATTAAGTACACTACATACTAATAGTGCCATCGAATCTATTTCAAGACTACATGACATGGGAATCGAGCCATTTCTATTATCCTCCTCCCTTGTAGGAATCATGGCGCAACGCCTTGTACGTAAAGTTTGTCGTGATTGTGCTGAACCATATATATTTACTACTCGTGAGCTTGAAATACTTGAGGACAATGGGGTTGAAGGCGTAACACATGGTAAAAAAGGGCGTGGGTGTCCTGCCTGCAATCATACAGGCTACAGAGGACGTATGGCGATTCATGAAATCCTCCCTGTTGATCGCCAAATAAAGGATATGATTTTAAATCGTGTTGGTGATCGCGTCCTCCGTGATTATATGAAAGAAAAGGGTTACCATACCCTATTAGTGGATGGATTACAAAAGGTTGTAGCAGGCCAAACAACCACATCAGAAATATTACGTGTTGCAAGTGCAGACTAGGGGTGAAAAAATGACAGCATATTCAATCGTCGAATTATTAACACGTGCATTTGAAGAGAAAGCATCTGATCTTCATTTAACAAAAGGTATTCCACCGGTATATCGTATCCATGGGCAACTGGAGCATTATGGCACAGTCCCACTTGAAACAGAGGATTTAAAGGAAATGGTAAAGGTCATTCTTCCTGTCCATAAACAACAGGAATTTGAGGACAAGGGAGAAACGGACTTTAACTTTTCATTGCCTGGGAAATGTCGATTCCGTGTCAATGCTTACCATCAACGAAATGAAGTAACGATTGCAGCTCGTTTAATTGAGGCTAAAATTCCTTCTATTGAAGCGCTCAATATGCCACAGGTGTTATATAAGCTTGCAGAAAAACCACAAGGCTTAATATTAGTGACAGGCCCAACAGGCTCAGGGAAATCAACTACCTTAGCAGCAATGATAGATCATATCAATGAAACAAGATCTAAGCATATTATTACGTTAGAGGATCCAATTGAATATTTGCATACACATAAGAAGTCTGTCATCAACCAACGTGAGATTGGTGTCGATACAATGAGCTTTGCCAATGGCTTACGAGCATCATTACGACAGGACCCAGATATTATTTTGGTTGGGGAGATGCGAGATTATGAAACCATTTCAACGGCTATTACAGCTGCTGAAACAGGGCATTTAGTCATGGCTACACTTCATACAAGTAGTGCACCAACGACCATCGACCGTATTATCGATGTATTTCCACCGCATCAGCAGAGTCAAATTCGTGTGCAGCTTGCGAATGTACTACAAGGTATTGTTTCTCAGCGTTTATTTGTACGTAAGGATGTAAAAGGGCGTATTGCTGCGACAGAAATTTTAGTACAGGCACCTGCAATTTCAAATTTAATTCGTAACGAAAAAATTCATCAAATTCCAAGTGTGATGCAGACAAGTAAAGCTTTGGGTATGCACACATTGGAATATTCGATGCAGCACCTAATTACGACAGGTAAGATTTCACTAGAGGATGCAAGACCATATATGAACGCTGGTGATTATAGTTGACGATATTTCGTTATAGTGGTCGTACCAAAACAGGAGCACCTAAAAAGGGTATTATCGAGGCACCGAATAAAAAGGTGGCCATGGAAAAGCTTCGAGCACAAGGAATTAATGCAAGAGAACTTCAAGAATCAAATAGCATTTTACATAAAGATATTGCTTTTGGTACAAAAGTGAAGCACCAGGAATTCGTTATTTATTGTCGGCAATATGCGACATTAATTCGTGCTGGCGTTCCTGTCGTTGAAGCAACCCATATTTTGGGTGAGCAAACACGGAGTAAACCACTGAAGCGAGCATTGATGCAGGTTGAAGAGGATATTCGAAATGGGATGGCATTTTCAGATGCAGCAGGTAAACACCCAAAAGTGTTCCCATTGCTATTTGTCAATATGATGCGTGCTGGTGAGGCTACAGGAAACGTTGACGATACATTAGATCGTCTTGCAAGCACACTAGAGAAGCAATATAACATTAAGAAAAAAATTCAATCTGCTATGACCTATCCAGCGATTTTGTCGCTTTTAACTCTAGTGGTTGGTATGTTTTTAATGGTATTCATTGTGCCAACCTTTATGGATGCATTTAAGGAAATGAATTTGGAAATGCCGTTAATAACGGTCATTGTAGTGGGTATTAGTGATTGGCTCATACAGTTTTGGTACCTTGTGATTTTAGGGCTATTGGTATTAGTAGTGGGCCTACACTATTTCTATAAAAATAATAAAGAGTTTCATTATGCCGTCAATGTATTTCTACTTCGCATGCCTATCTTTGGACAGCTGTTACAAAAGGATATTATCGCGAGAATGACAAGAACCTTGTCAACACTCTTTAGCAGCTCCGTACCAATCTTACAAGCCCTAACAATTGTCGAAAAGGTTGGTGGTAATCCGGTAATGGGTAAAGTAGTACTGGAAGCTCGCGATAATTTAGAAAAGGGTGGCACATTATCAGAGCCACTTGAAAAAAGCTGGCTATTTCCACCGCTTGTAACACAAATGACCTCAATTGGCGAGAAAACAGGGTCCTTGGATTACATGCTTGAAAAGATTGCTGATTTTTATGAAGAGGAAGTAAACCGTGCAGTCGATACCATGAAGTCACTAATTGAGCCTTTAATGATTGTGGTACTGGCTCTAGTTGTAGGAGTCATTGTAGCGGCTATATTCTTACCAATGTTCCAACTATATGAAAATATGTAATGTTTACAATATTTATGGATGCCCTTTTGTTCCGCTTAATGGAAAATATCTACTTAGATTTGCTAACAAAAGGAAGCGGTAAGTAGATTTCTTCATGTTTAAGTATTAAAGGAGAGACTGGACATGGAAATTAGGGGAAAGAACGAAAAGGGCTTGACATTAGTCGAGTTATTGGCAGTCATTGCTATTCTAGCTATTGTTGCTGCCATCGCAATTCCTGCTATAAGTAATGTCATTGATAATTCACGTTATAAGGCATTAAAGGCAGATGCCATCAATGTCATTCATGCTGGGGCAGTTCTATTTTATGGAGCATCCAACCGCCGATCAATGGCAGATCGTTGAAGTGGGAAAATTAGTATCTGATGGTTATTTAGACAGTGCAGGCAAAATATTAGAGGCAGATAAAGAAGGTCAGAATGCCAATGTCCAATTTATCGAGGGCACCTACTATTTCAATGCACATGCGATTTATTACAGCAATGGCAAATATATTAATTTTGATAATGCCACCTTACAGCATATAGCGGACGATATCCGAAAGGGCAGCACAGGAACGAGTGGCAAATGTATTGGGCGAGATTGTGCAGCTTCGCCATAATGTTCAGAAGCGCGTGTACACACACTTCATATAAAACTACTAAGGAGGATTTCATTATGTTAAAAAAATGGAAAAATAAAAAACTATTGAAAAATGAGAAAGGTTTAACATTAGTTGAACTATTAGCTGTAATTGTTATTCTAGCAATTATCGCAGCAATCGCTGTACCTGCAATTGGTAATATTATTAATAAGTCGAAGGACCGTGCAATTTTAGCGGAAGCTTCTAATATTCTAGCAGGTGCAAAAATCGCTTATATAGATGGTGCTTGTGTGGATAATACATGTAGTAATACTGAGTTAAAACCTTTTGTGGATGGCATAGAGCTAAAGTCTGGTGATCAAGTAGAATATAATGAAACAAGTAAAGTATGGACAATCACCTACTCAAGATTAGGAAATATAAAATTATCTGAATATAAAACAAATCTTAATGGAAATGCTATAACTGAAACTAATTTAAATACTAACTTGACAAAGGCGGGCGTTACTACAACGCAATAATCAGTCCTCCCAACCCACTCAGAAGCGCAAGAAAATTTGCGTTTCTGGCTGGGAAATGGATGACTAATTGAAAAAATCATTTATACTGAATAGGATAAGGAGGTCTTTTCACATGTTTAAGAGAAAAAGAAAGTCGCATGTTTCGATTGAACTGAAGGATTATGTGCTGCGTGCGATTGTGGCGAAAGGACCAGAGCCTAATCAGTGGCAGGGCTATGAATACCCTTTAGCAGCTGGAATCGTTGAAAATGGAACAATCGTCGATGAGGTAGCTCTTTTTGAGGTGATTAAAGAGCAAGTAATGAAATGGACAGGGAAAAAACAGGCTGTCCGTATGTTTGTCCCTGATACGACGGTTCTATTAAAAAACTTTGAGCACCCTAAAGATGTCAAGCCTCAGGAATTACGAGGATATGCTGAAATGGAATTGGGACATTCCATTCATTTACCATTTCAAGACCCTTTAATTGATGTTTATGATGCTGATGCCGAGGATGGCAAGGCTATCTTATTTGCTGCGCCTTCTGAAGAGATAACGAAAATGGTAGGGATGCTGCTAGATGTTTCATTAGAACCGGAAGCTGCCGATATTCGTGCGCTTTGCAATATACGCTTATTAGAGCATATGTCATTATTAGTGCCTAATAAAACGTATTTGATTGCGGAATGGTCGATTAATGAGCTCTCTATCAGTATTTTTTCCAATGGCCAAGTGGAGTTTTTGCGCTATCAATCCATTGAAGTAGATATGACGCAATGGCAGGGAAAGAAAGAGAATGAGTTTAACTATCAATTTATCTATAATGGCGAAGCAGAGAATTATCAAATGGTCGTAATGGATCAGGTTCTAGAGATTGATCGGATGATGAATTTCTTTAAGTTTTCTTTACATAAAGGTGAAAAAGCAGTGGATGAAATTATCATGCTTGGCGATAACCCACTATTGAAATCAATTGGAAACTTACTTGCTTCTAATTTAGAACCACCGCTAAGAGTTGTCGATGGGAAAAAGATTGAGAAATCATTTCCTCGCTTTAAACGAGAATTTTCAACGTTGCTTGGCTTAGCTTTGAAGGAGGTTCATTAATGGTTCCAGATATAAACCTCTTACCACAACTTGAAAAAAGAACAACCTCCCCCAAGCTTTTTTACAGCTTGGTGATTGTCATTGTGGGACTTATTGTAGCTTATTTACTTTTTTTATTTTTTACATCCAAAAGTGAATTGTCACGATTGACTGCAGAGGAACAGGCATTAACTACACAGCTTGATCAATTGCAGCAAGAGCTAGATGCACGACAAAGTGTCGATCAGGGTTCATTGGAAGAGTCTGTGACATTTATTCAAGGTGTTTCTTATCCTGTAACACCGTTGATTGATGAAACGAAAACTTTATTACCAACCCATTCCTATTTACGTAGCTACGTTTTCGGAGAGAATACGGTGAATATTGAAGTGGATTTTGAAACGATGACAGATATATCGAAATATGTGGAGCGGCTTTTAATGAGTAGCTATTTTACAGACGCTCAAATTAACACTGTCTCAAACTTTGATATAGAGCTAGGTGAACAAAGGGAGTTAACACCCCAACAAAAATTTAAAGAAGTACCGCGCTATTCAGTGTCCATTACAGCGACAATCGATTTTATGTATTTAGCTGGAGGACGACGCTCATGAATAAATTAACGAGTAGTAAAAATTCATCTATGATCTTGTTACTTGCGCTAATAGCTGCTATTTTATTTGCGCTGTATTATTATTTGCTTTCACCAAAATTGAATGAAGTGAATGAAAAAGAGAGTAATGTGTTGCAGGTGCAGCAAGAATTAGCTAGTGTCAAAGAACAACTAGCTCAATTAGACAAGGAGCAGGGACAGCCTACAATCAATATATTAGCCTTAAGACAAAAGCTACCTGCAACAAGAGCCGTTGAAAAGATTATTCTTGATTTAGCTGAGATTGAAGAGGTGACAGGAACTCGTATACTGTCTTTAACTGTTCAAGGTGAGGACGGCACTTTAACACCTTCAGATATATCGAATGACCTCAATATGTTGGAGCAGGCTGAAGCAGAGGTCAATGGTAATCAGGAGAACAAGGAGACAACTACACCGATTGCTTCTCTTTCGAAGGACTCTTTACCAGCAAATTTAAAGCTCATTACTTTTATATTAGAGGTGGGTGCGCTTGATTTTAATTCTCTTGAAAGCTTTTTACAGGAGATTGAACAATTAGAGCGTGTCATGAAAACCGATAAGATTGAATTTAAATTGCCTGGAGAGCAGGAACAGCTAGAGAAAGATGCTGATCTTACGTTAAAGGCAACAGTGCAAGTGACGACGTTCTATTACGAAGAACAACAATAAACTTTTTTGATAGGCGCCCCATACATCATTAGTATGGGCGCCTATTGGTTTAGGAGGACATGAAATTGGAAATGGCTTATACGATCTTTATTTTTTTATTTGGACTTGTCTTTGGCTCTTTTTATAATGTAGTTGGCTTACGTGTACCACAGAAGGAATCGATTGTACATCCTCCTTCACATTGTCCGACATGCCAGAGACGACTAACGGTGCTTGATTTAGTACCCGTTTTGTCCTATGTATTTTTAGGAGGAAAATGTCGGAGTTGTGGCAATAAAATTTCTTGGGTTTACCCATTCATAGAATTAATGACAGGTGTATTATTTGCCTTTGCTTATTGGCAGCTAGGCTGGGGCATAGAATTGATAGTAGCGTTCTTTTTTATCTCCTTATTAGTTATTATCGTTGTGTCAGACTTGGCCTATATGCTAATTCCTGATAAGGTATTAATATTCTTTTTACCTTTGCTAGCTATTGGACGAGTTCTGTCACCATTAACACCTTGGTGGGACTCTCTTGTGGGTGCTGTCGTCGGTTTTGGCATATTATATATCATTGCTGTGCTATCTAATGGTGGCATGGGTGGAGGCGATATTAAATTATTCTTTTTAATTGGTCTCGTTCTGGGTACGATTGATACACTATTAACGCTTTTTTTAGCTGCAGTGATTGGTATGATTGTCGGGATTACCGTGTTATCGAAGAACAAACAAGGGAGAAAAACACCCATTCCATTTGGGCCATCTATTGCATTGGCCGCAGTCATTGTTTATTTCTATGGCGATCTATTAATCAATTGGTATTTAGGCTTTTGGTAATTGTTCAATCTTCAAGAATGTGGAGGGAAGCAAGTGAAACCGATTATTGGTATTACAGCCTTTGTGGAGGATGATTTATCCTCTCGATTAAATGCTGCTTACAGCAAAAGTATTATTGATGCTGGTGGAATTCCACTGATTATTCCAATTGGAGTAGAAGAAGAGGCAGCCCAGATTTTAGCCCTTACAGATGGTTTATTATTATCCGGGGGTCATGACGTGCACCCATTTCTGTTCGGGGCTGAGCCTTCATTAAAGCTTGGAAAAATTCATCCCGCGCGAGATACAGTGGAGTTAGCAATAATTGAAGCCGCATTCCAACGAAAGATGCCTATTTTCGGGATTTGTCGAGGGATTCAAATACTAAATGTTGCATTAGGTGGTACCTTATATCAGGATATTGATAGTGATCATTTTAGCACTAAATTACTCCAGCATATGCAGCAATCAGGTAGAGCTGTAGCTACCCACACTGTACAGATTATTGCTGATAATTTATTAGCGACTATCGTTGAACAAGAGAAGATAGCAGTGAATTCATTTCATCATCAAGCGGTGAATGTATTAGCAGAAAAATTAAAAGTAGCGGCAAAATCAAATGACGGTATTATCGAAGCTGTAGTTCATGAGGAAATGCCATTTTGCTTGGCTGTTCAGTGGCATCCTGAGGAACTAGCCATAGCAGGAGATGAGAGTGCTCAAAAGCTATTTTCAGCCTTTGTTGAAGCTAGCATAAAATTTAAGAAGGAAGCTTAGAGGGCATTGTACAAAGAATCCAATCGTCTGTGGATTCTTTTTTTGCGTAAAAAAGAGGATACATGCTCTTAGAAGGAACATAATCCTCAAAACCTGTTTTAATAGTTAATGTACCCGTCTGTAAAGACCTACAACTTGTCCTAAAATAGAAACTTGATCGACAATAATAGGTTCCATAGAAGAATTTTCAGGCTGTAAACGGAAATGATTTTTCTCTTTAAAGAAGCGTTTTACAGTTGCTTCATCCTCAGCTGTCATAGCTACAACAATATCCCCGTTATTAGCTGTTGCCTTTTGTTTTACAATGACTAAATCTCCATCTAAAATTCCGGCTTCAATCATTGATTCTCCCATAATTTCTAGCATGAACAATTGATCTTCACTTGTGCCGTACGTATCGGGTAATGGGAAGTATTCTTCAATGTTTTCAATTGCTGTAATTGGAGAACCAGCTGTAACCTTCCCGACAAGTGGGACATGGATCACCTGTTGCTTTTGGATGGATTCTTCAGGCTCTAAAATTTCAATTGCGCGTGGCTTTGTTGGATCTCGACGAATAAAGCCTTTTTGTTCTAATCGAGCTAAATGTCCATGAACAGTTGAACTGGAAGCAAGTCCAACTGCTTCACCAATTTCACGTACTGATGGCGGATATCCCTTAGCTCGTACCTCTTCTTTAATGAAAGCTAAAATGTCCTCTTGTCTTTTCGAAACTTTTTTCATGAGTGCTCACCTCTTTTTTCTAAAATCAATCTTCTTATTTGATAGTATAACAGAATGCGAACATGTATGCAAACATAGGTTCGAAAAGTGTTTGACAAAAACGTTTGTTCGCTTTATTATGAGAACATACATTCCGAACAAACATTCTTAAAAAGGGGTAATGATTATGACATGGTTTAAGAAAAACACACATATCTCAATTTTATTAGGAGCTTGCCTACTATTTGCAGCATACCTTTACATTACTGATCCAGGAAAAGTTAGTTACGCAGAAATCCAAATCGAACATGGGGATAGCTTGTGGTCGTTAGCGGAGCAATATCGTGGTAAAATGAGTACTGATGATTGGATAAAGCTTGTAAAAACGGAAAATGAACTAGCAGATATTAAAATTGTAGCGGGAAAATCTCTAGTAATTCCTGTAGTGAGTGATCAAGCCAGTCCCATCAATACTATCGAAATTGCGAGAAATGAACAATGATAAATAATCAACTGTCGGCTGTTGTCTATTGTCGCGTAAGTACTGAAAAAGAAACACAAAGCTCCTCATTAGAGCGTCAACAGGAAGAGTTGCTGCGCTATGCTAAGGAGCAAGGCTATGCGGTGAAGGGCGTGTTTAAAGATCAGCATAGTGGTTATGATGTAGAACGTGCAGGCTTACTAGAAATGCTTGATTTCATAAAAGATAAAAACATTAATGCCCTTTTTGTACAAGATGAAACTCGTTTAGGACGAGGCAATGCAAGAATGGCTGTATTGCATTTATTACAAAAATCAGCAACGGATGTTTTTTCTATGCGTGATGCTGGCCCAGTTCAATTAAATGAAATGGACACGATGCTGCTAGAAATTTTAGCGATTGTAGAGGAATATCAGCGTAGAATTCATAATGCTAAAATACGACGAGGTATGCGACGTGCTGTAGAAAACGGCTATCGTCCTGAAAATAATTTATCGAACCGAGGTAATCCGCAGGGGCAGGAGCGTAAAGATCTACCTGTAGATGAAATTGTAAAGCTACGCAAACGTGGATTTACCTTTGAAGAAATTTCTATAACGCTTAGAGGGTTAGGCTTTGAGGTAAGTAAGGCGACTGTCCATCGTCGTTTCCAAGAGCACCAAGAAAGATTAGCAGGAAAATAATATTCCTGCTAATTTTTTTTGTAAAAAACTACTGAGGGGAAGAAAAGCTCTCGATAATAACATTTTTAGGCAGTTGGAAAGGGTGCTCTTTATTTATTCGGTCATAAAACATGATGCCATTTAAATGGTCGATTTCATGTTGTACAACGATGGCCCCATAGCCCTGTAACTGTACAATGATTTCATGTCCATCAATGTCGTAAGCTTTGACTTTAATCCTCTCATATCTCGGCACAAAACCAGGAACAGGTCGATTTACAGATAGACAGCCTTCTCCCTCCGGTAGATAAATCATATTGATGGAATGACTCATTATTTTAGGGTTAATCAGCATCATTTCTTGGTCATCAAAGAGTACAGCAAACATTCGTTTATCTACACCAATTTGATTAGCAGAGAGTCCACTTCCAGGGCGAAGCTTATATTTTTTTGCTAGAGTTGGATTTTGGCTATTTTTCAGATATTGTAGCATGGCTAGGAGGGTATTTCGGTCCTCATTGGTCACAGGTATCGCCACTTCTTGAGTCCGTTTTCTTAAAATTGCCGAGTGTTCTTTCACGAAATCCTTCATTGTAATCATATAATCTGGGTGAAATTTAGTCATAGATAAACACCTCATCAACACGGCTATTGAGAACCTTAGTAATCTTAAAAGCTAATTCAAGGGTCGGATCATATTTATCATTTTCAATACTATTAATGGTCTGCCTCACAACCCCACATTCTTTTGCAAGTGCAGCTTGTGTTATACCTAATTTTTTTCTCAAATTTTTGATAATGTTCTTCAGAATTATCCCTCCATTTTGTCTAAAGTATTAGATATATATCATAAGATAAGAATTAAAAAATGTCCAACTAATTGGACATTTTTTGGTGTGAAAAACAAAACAGTCAATTGAAGGGGAGAAATGGATTTCCGTTGCAGGCTGCTTGCTTTCTTGTAGCACACTGACGGAACGGAAATCACCCTACAGCCTTGTTAAAAGTTCTCATTCTACTAATGACATCATCTTTTTCAACAACATGAAATGCCCGATTAATTGGACATTTGGGTTTTAAATCATCACTTAATACCAATTTTCATCAAATTTTAGCTTTAACGCATGACCAAAACAAATACCGAAAGGAATAAAGCCTCTTCCTTTTGCTGTAATGATATTGCCATCTTGTACCACTAGTTCATCTGAATAGTTATGAAGCTCAAAGCACCCTAGCTGCTTCATGCCATCTAAAGGTAGCCCTACTGTATATTTTTTGTTTTGTAAGACACCTGCTTTTGCCAATAGGTAAGGGGAGCTAGAAATACTTGCAAGCAATCCTCCTTTTGCAGATAGATGACGAATGAAATCTAGTAAGCTCTCTTCAAGTTGTAATGTTGAAATATCCATACAGCCTGGTAATAGTAGACTATCAATATCGTCAAGCTCTACTTCATTCACGGGTAAATCAGCTATGCAATTTAAACCAGATTCTCCTCTGATAGGTTCGGTATTCGATCCTAGTGTGACGATGGGTTTCCCTCCTTGCATTAATATGGACAAAGCAACACTCAATTCATATTCACTAAATTGTGGGTATAATAACACCGCAGTTTTCTTCATTTCATACACCTCTTACCTTTAGATTTTTCCATTCTTCCTCTAAAATAGCGTAATAGTATTCATCCCACCAAGTCTCTCCATGAGGAATGCATTTTTTGAAAAATCCTTCTTGGCGCATTCCGATTTTTTCCATGACTCGGTAAGAAGCGATATTTTCTGGCTGGCATGTGGCAATAATTCGATGAAGTTTCATTTTATTAAAGCCATAGTCTAATAGGGCCTGAGCAGCTTCAGAAGCATAGCCATGTTTATGATAGGCAGGATTCATAACCCATCCAATTTCATACGTATGGTCGCCAAAGTATTTGTGGAAAACAAGATGACCAATGACTCGCTGTTGTTCACGTAAAACAATGGCGAAATGTTTTGCATGCTCGTTGCTATTCTCTGTTATGAAATTTTGAACCTGATCTTCATTTAACACACCATCTGGCATATAGTGCATGACTGTTTTGTCGGACATATAGCTATAAACAGCCTGCCAATCTTGGGCTTCAAATGTTCGAATAAGTAGTCTAGGTGTTGTGATCTTCATGATAGTTCCTCCTATTAGCTATCAAATTTTTCCTTTTATTATTAGTTATACACCTCTAACATCTGGAAGTCATGTAAATAATGGCTAAGAAGTGTTTTTAAGGGTTGGTATAACTGCATTTTAAGGGAAACCGTGCTATACTTTGCATACTGAGGTCATTAAGCTAGGTACTGAAAGGTGTGTAACGATGTTATCAAAGGAAAAAATTAACCGAATTAATGAATTATCTGCTAAAGCAAAAAGCGGACAATTAACAGAGGAAGAAGCAAAGGAGCGAACAGCGCTTCGCAAGGAGTATTTAGATACGTTTAGAGCAACGATGCGAGATACGATTGAAAACGTTAAAGTGGTCGATGCAGAAGGCAATGATGTAACTCCTGAGAAGGTAAAACAAGCGCAAAAAAATAAATTTCTAAATTAATGTGACACAATTCAATAAAGTATGTATGAAAACGCAAATAGTATAACAAAAGCATTGTTTTCTAAAGCAATGTTGACTAAACTGTAAAAGAACAATATATAGGACGAGAAAGGATGTCACAATATAATGACTCAACACGCGGATCTTTTAGCAATTAATGCTATCCGAACTTTGTCAATCGATGCTATTGAAAAAGCAAATTCTGGTCACCCAGGTTTACCAATGGGAGCAGCGCCAATGGCTTATACGCTATGGACAAAACAATTACGCCATAATCCAGCAAATCCAAAATGGTTTAACCGTGATCGTTTTGTACTATCAGCAGGTCATGGTTCAATGCTTTTATACAGCTTACTTCACCTTGGAGGCTATGGTTTACCAATGGAAGAAATTCAAAACTTCCGCCAATGGGATTCATTAACACCAGGACATCCTGAATATGGTCATACAGTAGGGGTAGAGGCAACAACTGGTCCTCTTGGACAAGGAATCGCTATGACTGTTGGTATGGCAATGGCTGAGCGTCATTTAGCTGCTACTTACAATAAACCAGGTCATGATATCGTTGACCACTACACATTTGCGTTATGTGGCGATGGTGACTTAATGGAAGGCGTAGCAGCAGAGGCGATTTCATTAGCTGGTCACTTAAAACTTGAAAAATTAATCGTGCTTTACGATTCTAATGATATTTCTTTAGATGGTGACTTAGAAAAGTCATTTTCAGAAAACGTTCAAAAACGCTTTGAATCTTATGGTTGGAATTATTTAAAAGTGGCAGATGGTACGGATGTAGATGCTATTAATGCAGCCATTGAAGAAGCCAAAAAATCTACTGGCAAGCCAACATTAATTGAAGTAAAAACAGTGATTGGTTTTGGTTCTCCAAATAAATCTGGTAAAGCAGATTCTCACGGTGCACCACTTGGTACAGATGAAGTTGTCTTAACGAAGGCTGCCTATGAGTGGGCACATGAACCATTCCAAATTCCTGCAGAAGTTTACGATACATTTAATGCGGCTGCTGAAGTGCAAGGCGCACAACCAGAGGAAGCTTGGAATGCAAAATTTGCTGCATACAAAGAAGAATTCCCAGCGTTAGCAGCTCAATTCGAGAAAGCGATGAATGGTGAATTACCAGAAGACTTTGCTTCTGAGTTACCAGTATATGAAGCAGGTAAATCTGTAGCAACTCGTTCTTCTTCAGGCGATGCAATTAATGCTATTGCGAAGAAAACACCTTCATTCTTTGGGGGTTCAGCTGACCTTGCTGGCTCCAATAAAACAACGATGAAGGGTGCAGGAGATTTCTCAGCAGACGACTATGCTGGACGTAACATCTGGTTCGGTGTTCGTGAATTTGCAATGGGTGCTGCTATGAACGGAATGGCTCTTCACGGTGGTTTAAATGTATTCGGTGGTACATTCTTCGTATTCTCTGATTACGTTCGTCCAGCAATTCGTCTATCTGCATTAATGGGTCTTCCTGTAACATATGTATTCACACATGATTCGATTGCAGTAGGGGAAGATGGTCCAACACATGAACCAATCGAACACCTTGCATCATTACGTGCAATGCCAAACCTATCTGTTATTCGTCCTGCGGATGCAAATGAATCAGCAGTTGCATGGGAGCTTGCAGTAGCAGCAGAAAAAACACCAACTGTTCTTGTATTATCTCGTCAAAACTTACCTGTTCTTGACGCTTCTATTGAAACAGTACGTGAGGGCGTAGCAAAGGGTGCTTACACAGTGTCTCCAGCTACAAAAGAAGTGGCAGATGCTATTTTAATTGCAACAGGCTCTGAGGTTTCGCTTGCTGTCGAAGCACAAAAAGCATTAAAAGCAGACGGTATAGATGTAGCAGTTGTTTCTATGCCATCTATGGATCGCTTCGAAAAACAAGACGCAGCTTACAAAGAATCTGTTCTACCAAAAGCTGTTACAAAACGTCTTGCAATTGAAATGGGGGCATCATTCGGCTGGCATAAATATACTGGCTTTGAAGGCGATGTTCTAGCAATTGATAAGTTCGGTGCATCTGCTCCAGGTGAATTAGTAATGGAAAAATACGGCTTCACTGTTGAAAACGTAGTAGCAAAAGTGAAAGCACTAAACAAATAATCTTAAGAAGACAAGCAAAAACATCTTCATTATAAAGTAAAAAGGCAGTGGGAAGCTCGATATATTCGAGCTTCCCACTGCCTCATTTAAATTAACGATAGAGGTATTTTTTATGCAATTTTATTTAATGGTATTTCCACCATCAATCACAATATTTTCACCTGTGATTAAATTGGAAGCATCACATGCAAGGAAAAGAGCAATGGCTGCAACTTCCTCTGGATAGCCGAAGCGTCCAAGTGGAATTTCTTTCATAGCTTGTTCGCCCACTTCACCAGCCCAAGCTTTTTTTCCAAGCTCTGTTAAAATAACGGTTGGTGAAATTGCATTGACGTTAATATCAAATTGTGCCCACTCCAATGCAAGAGAACGTGTAATACCAAGCACAGCCGCTTTACTTGCACAATAGGCAACATGATTATCCAGTGCAATAATGGCTGCTTGAGAGGCTAAGTTAATAATTTTGCCTCCAGTGCCTTGTTCGATGAAAATATTGCCAACCTTCTGTGCCATTTTAAATGTACCTGTTACATTAATATCCATGGTTTTTTGCCAATAGTCATCAGAAATATTTTCAGCATCATCGAGTAGAGCAATGCCTGCACAGTTTACCAAAATATCAATTTTTCCATAATGAGTATGGGCTTGTTTGATGGCATCATCCATACTTGCATTATCTGTTACATTACATAGAACACCAATTGCTCGCTCCTGGTGCAACTCCTTTGCAATAGCTGCTACATCTTCTTTTAAATCAAAAAGTGCAACAGATGCCCCTTTTTCAATAAATAGCTGAGCGATAGCATAGCCAATCCCGTTTGCACCGCCTGTAATTACTGCCACTTTATTTTCAATGCCGAAATTTGTATCAAAACCTTTGAACTTCAAGTGAATCCCACCTTTTGTTATTTTTTTGCCACAATCAGTTCAACATTATACGTTTGGAAAAGGTCGAAATAGTCTTCAGAAACTGGTTCATCTGTAATGAATGTATCAATATCTGCAATGGAGGCAAAGGCTGCAATAGAACTACGGTTTATTTTTGTATGATCGAGCAAGGCTGTCACTTTTTTAGCTGCTTGAACCATGCGCTTTTTCAGTTCAACTTCATAAACACTAAAATCCGTAAATCCTGCATCTTTACTAAAACCATTGGCAGATGTAAATAAGCGATCTACATGAATCTTATCTAAAATCTCTGCGCCAAGTGTTCCCTCTAATGAATTTGAACCTTGCTTCACGATTCCACCGATTAAAATAACAGTAATATTAGGAGAATCACTTAATTCCATTGCCACTTTTAAGCCACTTGTCACAACTGTTAGACGATGATTAAAGTCCTTTAAACAGTGGGCTAGTTCCAAAGCAGTTGAACTGGCATCAAGCATGATAGATTGATTATCTGAAATCGTTTGCAAAGCTGCACGTGCAATCGCATTTTTTTCAGTTTTATTTTTGAGCTGACGCGTAGAAAAGCTTGTTTCATGTTCATCTGTATCGACTAAAATAGCACCACCATGCGTTCGGCGTAACAGATTTTGTTGTTCAAGCTTTGTTAAATCAGTGCGTAAAGTAGCTTCCGACACATTTAAAGAAGTAGCCAATTCCTTAATCGTAATACTATTCTGTTGAACTAATTTATCCAAAATTATTTTTTGACGTTCCTGTGCAAACATTTTTTTCATCACATCACCTATAAATTTTCTATAATATTATTTTTTGCTTTTCACCATAAAGTGGGGTTGACTGCCACCCTGCTAGCATACTTTGTAAGTGCTGCTTCTTTTACATAGAGTAAAGTTTCCTTTGAACTCAGGTGTGTTGATTAGCCTTTATTTTACAGATGATACGAAAACCTTGTCCATTTCCGTTGTGGGAGACGCTTTCCGCTGAAGTCGTACCCTCCACGCCACTGAACAAGTAAAGGCTCTAAAAGAAAGTGTTTGCTTGCAACACACGCTAAGCACATCAGGTTGTTCTATGACATTATATCTATGCGATAGTAGCAACGCCTTTGTGACCAGGATCTTATCTTTTAATTACTATTTGAAAAAATATCAACCATATCTTTTAGTGATGAGCATATTGTTATTGTTTTTCGTTATTTTCACTATCATATCATACCTAGATAGTGTAAAAACAATAGGATTTAGAAAATTACAATTACAAGCAATATGATAATTAAGAAAGTCAGAAAAAATATTGCTTTTACATAGTAGCGTAAAAATAAATGAAATGAAAGTAAAAAATAGATAACGAAATTAAATAAAAATAAAAATTGAAATTCGAAAGTTTGGGTGGTACGATAAAAACAGAAAAACAAAAACAATCTGAAAAATGAAAACGCTTTTTTATAATGGGAGGATGAAATACATGTGTTCAAATCAAGTAGTAGACAAAGTGACAAAATCTATTGACAATATCCCAACAAAAATGAAAGCAGTTGTTGCCTATGAACCTGGTGATTATCGTTTAGAGGAAGTAGCTGTTCCAAAGATTGGGGAAGGTGAAATTTTAATAAAGGTAGAAGCATGTGGCATTTGTGCAGGTGATGTAAAAGCATTTGACGGTGCGCCAAGCTTTTGGGGCGATGAAGATCAGCCCGCATACATTAAAGCACCAATGATTCCTGGTCATGAGTTTATCGGTCATATTGTAGCAATTGGTGAAAATGTAGATGGTGATTTTGAACTCGGTGATCGTGTAATTTCAGAACAAATAGTTCCTTGTGAGAAATGTCGCTTTTGTAAGCGTGGTCAATATTGGATGTGTCAAAAGCATGATCTATATGGTTTCCAAAACAATGTTAATGGTGGTATGGCTGAGTATATGAAATTTACAAAGGAGGGCATTAATTACCATGTTCCAAATGAGTTACCAATTGAAAAAGCCATTCTTATTGAGCCATATGCCTGTTCATATCATGCTGTTCAACGTGCACAAATTGAATTAGAAGATGTTGTTGTATTAGCAGGTGCTGGAACATTAGGGCTTGGCATGATTGGTGCGATAAAAAAATCAGGTCCAGGAAAATTAATTGTTCTTGATTTATTTGAGGATCGTTTAGCATTAGCAAAACAATTTGGTGCAGATATAGTACTAAATCCTGCGAAAGATGATGTTTATGGCATTATTGATGAATTAACCGATGGCTATGGTTGTGATGTATATATTGAAGCAACAGGTGCACAAAAATCTGTCGAGCAGGGTTTAAAATTAATTCGTAAATTAGGGCGTTTCGTTGAATTTAGTGTGTTTAAAGACCCAGTAACAGTGGATTGGTCTATTATTTCAGACCGTAAAGAGTTGGATGTATTAGGTTCACATTTAGGGCCGTACTGCTATGAGCCTGTTATCAAAGGAATTATGAATGGAGATTTACCAACAGAGGGCGTTGTTACACATATGCTACCTCTTGAAGAGTTTGAAAAAGGGTTTGAGCTAGTGAAAAATGGACGGGAATCATTAAAAGTAGTACTAAACCCAAATTTATAGGCCGATAAACGCTAGACAAGGGGGGATATTATGCAATCAAATTTACAGGCGACATCAGTTGGTAAGCTAGGAATGGATAAAAAAATGTTTATGGGTTATTTAGGCGTCCTGATATTTATGATTGGGGATGGTTTAGAACAAGGTTGGCTTTCAACCTATTTAACCCAAAATGGAATGACTGTACAGGAGGTCGCTACATTACTTAGTTTTTATGGTATTGCTGTAGCTATAGCCTCTTGGCTTTCAGGTGTGTTAGCAGAAATTTATGGTCCTAGAAAAATGATGATTATAGGATTGAGTTTATTTGTTTTAGGAACGTTGATTTTCTTATTAATAGGTATTACAACGATGAATTTATCTATTATGCTTCCTACATATGCATTACGTGGGCTAGGCTATCCATTATTTGCGTATTCATTTTTAGTATGGATTACGTACTATGCTCCAATTGAGCGATTAGGAACAGCAGTTGGTTGGTTCTGGGTATCATTTGCAGGTGGTCTAAATATGCTAGGGGCCTATTATTCAAGTTTTGCACTACCATTTTTAGGCGAGATGATGACGCTTTGGAGTGCATTGATTTTTACAGCAATCGGTGCAGTTTTTGGTATTATCCTTTGCAAACCTGAAGTACAAAAAACAAATTTAACAATTAAAGAAGCAATGAAGCAAATGACAAAAGGCATCACGATTGCATTTGAAAAGCCACGTGTAGGTCTTGGTGGCATTGTTCGTGCTATTAATACATCTGGTGCATATGGATTAGTAGTCTTTTTGCCTGCCTATATGATTGATGCTGGATTTACGATGTCACAATGGCTACAAATTTATGGGGCTCTATGGGCAAGCAATGTTATTTTCAATTTAATTTGGGGTGCAGTGGCCGATAAAATTGGCTGGCAGCGTACTGTTATGTGGATCGGTGGTTTAGGTTGTGCAGTGTTTATGGCAGGTCTTTATTATGTGCCGTATTTCCTTGGTGCTAACTATCTGATGACAATTATTGTGGCTATGTGCTTCGGCTCCTGTTTAGCGGCGTATGTCCCACTTTCTGCATTAGTGCCATCATTAGCACCAGAAAACCGTGGAGCAGCAATGTCTATTCTTAACTTGGGTGCTGGATTAAGCACATTTCTCGGTCCAGCAGTTGCAGGTGCTTTAATCGGTGGTTTTGGTGCTGTTGGTGTTATTTGGGCATATGTTACTATGCATATTATAAGTGCTGGGTTGATGATATTTGTTCGTCTGCCAAAAGGCTCTAAACAAACCGATATACCGAAAGAGGTAGTAACAGGACATTGATAAAAAGGATATTCGAAAAGAATATCCTTTTTATATAATCGAAAACGAAAATAAACGAAAATTAACGAAAATAAAAATTGACAAACGAAAATCGGTGTGTGAGAATAATATTATATTTATCAGAAAATACCAAATATATATAGATGACAAGTAGGAGGAAATTGTATAATGAAAATTGGTTTAGGTTCAGACCATAATGCACATCATTTGAAACAAGTTTTGCAACAATATATTACCGAAGAATTAGGTCATGAAGTGATTGATTATGGTTCAAAAGACAATTGTACAGAAATTGATTACCCAGGTGTTGCGTTCACAGTAGGCACAGCTATTATGAACAATCAATTAGATCGAGGCATTTTAGTGTGTGGTACAGGGCTAGGTATGGCGATTGCGGCATGTAAAGTACCAGGGATTCGTGCAGCAACAACACATGATGTTTATTCAGCGGAACGAGCTTGTAAAAGTAACGACGCACAAATTATTACTTTAGGTGAAAAAGTAATTGGCATAGAAGCAGCAAAAAAAGTAGTAGAAATCTATTTGAATTCGGCTTTTCCAGGTGGTAATTCCGCGCGTAAAGTACAACAAATTATGAACCAAGAACAAAGTTATATTGATGGGGGTGTACATAGATAATGAAAAAATTAATGAATGATCCTGCAAATGTTGTGGATGAAATGATTGAAGGCTATGTAAAAGCCTTTCCAAATTATGTACAGCAATTAGCAGAAAATAAACGTGCTTTAGTTGCTGTTCGTGAAGAAAGCCAAAAAGTGGGTGTTTTAATTGGTGGTGGCTCAGGTCATGAGCCTGCTTTTATGGGTTATGTAGGATATGGGATGGCAGATGGTGTAGCTGTAGGGAATATTTTTGCTTCTCCTTCCCCAGATCCAATTGTTGAGGTAACGAAAAAAATTAATAATGGACAAGGTGTTGTCTATATTTATGGAAATTATGCAGGTGATTTAATGAATTTCGGAATGGCAGCAGAGCTTGCCGATTTAGAGGAAGATATTACTGTAGAATGTGTCATTGTAACAGATGATGTTGCATCCGCACCAAAGGAAGAACAGCACAAACGTCGAGGTATTGCAGGTGAGTTTTTCGTGACGAAAGCTGCTGGGGCTGCCTCTGAAAAGGGCTATAGTTTAGAAGAGGTTGTGCGTGTTGCGAATAAAATGAACGATGTGACACGTACAATGGGTGTTGGTCTTTCACCGTGCTCACTACCACAAACAGGTCAGCCAAGCTTTGAATTAGAAGCGGATGAGATGGAAATTGGTTTAGGACATCATGGAGAACCAGGTATTGAAAAAGGTAAACTTCAAACGGCTGACGAGGTTGTAGATAGATTGGTAGATGCTATTTTAGAAGATATGCCAATTGAAAGCGGTAACAAAGTAGCTGTATTAGTAAATGGTTTAGGCTCAACGACGAATATGGAACTATATATTTTATTCCGTCGTGTTGAACAAATTTTAACAGCAAAAAATATTCACATTCATCGTTCATTTGTGGGAAATTATAGCACATCTTTAGAAATGGGTGGTGCATCTATATCCATTGCACAATTAGATGACGAGCTGATGGAAGTCATTGATTTTGCAGCAGATTGTCCAATGTATGTACAGCGATAGGGAGGAAGCGAGATGGAAGTCACGGTAACACAATTTAAACAGTTTTTATTGAAAATAGTGGATATGATTGAAGAACAAAAAGATTATTTATGTGAGCTTGACCGTAAATTAGGTGATGGTGATCATGGTGTCACAATGTCTATTGGCTGGCAAGCTGTTAAAGAACAACTAGAAGGGCCTTTAGCTGAGGAAGAGGACTGTGTCAAAGTAAGTTCAACTGCTGGTCGTACATTTTTAAGTGCGGTTGGTTCATCCGTTGGTCCATTATATGCAACAGGCTTTATGCGTGGGGCGAAAGCCATAAAAGGTAAAGATATGTTAAATGATGAAGCATGGAAAGATTTTTGGGTTGCCTTTGTAGATGGAGTACAGGAGCGTGGGCAAGCAGAGTTAGGCGATAAAACGATGATGGATGCACTTATTCCAGCGCGTGAAACATTAATTACTGAATTTAATAAGGATGGAGATTTTCCTGTAGCCTTTGAAAAAGCTGTTGCTGCTGCTAAAGAAGGTGCTGAATCAACGAAAGATTTATTGTCAAAACGAGGTCGTTCAAGCCGCTTAGGTGAACGTTCCATTGGCGTGCAAGATCCTGGTGCTACATCAGCAGCATTAATTATGGAGCAATTTTTATACATCGCACAAAATACGATGCGTGTATAACTAAAAATAGCACTCATCCGCTTTAAATGATGTTTTCGGACATGCCTTTTTTAGGGTGAGTGTTTTTTATTGCCTTTTTTGAAAGGAATGATGAAAATGACTGTACAAATTAAGCATTTTGCAAATGATTTTATGAAAGTAACACAGATGGCAGCGCTGAACGCCTATCCGTGGATTGGACGTGGCAATAAGATAGCGGCTGATGGTGCAGGAACAAATGCGATGCGAAATGAACTGAACCAATTACCATTGGATATTACAGTTGTCATTGGTGAAGGTGAAATGGATGAAGCACCGATGCTTTATATTGGAGAAAAGCTTGGAACAGGAGAAGCTTTGCATGTTGATATTGCAGTAGATCCAATTGAAGGCACTACATTAGTAGCAAAAGGTATGAATGATGCAATGGCAGTGATGGCTGTAGCACCACAAGGAACATTACTTCATGCACCTGATATGTATATGAAAAAAATGGCTTGCGGACCTCAAGCGAAAGGGGCGATTTGTTTAACGGATTCTTTAAAAGAAAATATGCATCGTGTAGCAAAGGCATTACATAAGCCTGTACGTGCATTAACGGTGATGATTCAAGATCGTCCACGTCATCAGCAATGGATTGAGGATGTATTAGAGGAAGGAGCTAAGGTCAAGCTTTTTGCAGAAGTCGATATTACAGGCGTTTTAGCAACATCATTAGAGCAATGTGACGTTGATTTGTTTATTGGTATTGGTGGTGCACCAGAAGGGGTTATTGCTGCAGCGGCACAAAAAGGATTTGGTGGTGACTTTTTAGGTCAATTGATGCCAGAGACAGAGGAGGAATATGCCCGCTGTGTCAAAATGGGTATCAAAGACCCTCATCAAATTTGGACATTGGATGAACTTGTTCAAACAGATGATTGTTTATTTACTGCAACAGGTGTCACGGATGGCTTTATTTTAAAGGGGGTTATGCAACAGCAAGCGATAATGCATTCATATAGTTTAGTTGTTGCCCCAAATCATAGACAGTTTGTTGAAGCAAAACATGAAGAAAATGAGGTTTTAGTAACGGCTAATTAGCAATCACTCTTCTATTGAAATCGTATATAAGGGTGTAGCGAAGGGGGAGCTTACATAGTATCTCCTGTTGAAAAGCATGGTGCAGTCCATAAAGAAGCTGTATAGTTAATCAATAAATTCGGCGCATCCGCACCAGGTGAATTAGTCATCGAGAAATATGGCTTTACAGTCGAAAACGTTGTAGCAAAAGTAAAAGCACTATAAGCTACATAAAAATACCGCAACACAGCGTGACTTTACATCACGCTGCTATGTTGCGGTATTTTTTTATTGTTTTTCTTGCTAGTTACCCATAAACTAAGACACTGCACTATCACGATACTAATAAAAAGATTAAAGCTTTTTGCACTACCACCAATCCCTAGCTCATCAGCAATAATGCCAGAAAACCAAAGAAGCTGTGCGGCTACAATACTAGTTAAAGTACCAAAAAGAGTACATACCCAAACAGGCACTTTTTTCAGCAAAACGATGATAAGCAGTACAATGGAGAACAGCAGCAATACAATAAAAACAGGGTCCAATAATGCAAAAGCATTATTTTTAATAAAGTGCTGATACGTAAAACGACTATCCATGAAAGCTCCCCTTTTATAAATACTAACGTACCAAACGATAAAAAGTTCTATCTAACAAAACGTACTATCAAGATTATTTTGACTTCTCATTTCATAGTATCAATTTTGCTAAATCTCATCGAATATATATAGGCATGGTTAAACTAGTATATGGTAAGAAGCCTAAAAAATTTTACGAGTATTGCGATCAAATTTATTGGTGGTGAGGAGAGTACGATTTAGTTGCTAGTCTGACCACTTGGGATCCGTCTTGTTCTCTATATAGTAAGTTTAGAAGTATTGAAGCGCAAAGACCTACTGCTTTAATCCCTTTTCATCTTGGGGGGAGTATAGGATAAGATAAATCAATGGGTGTCTGTTGCAAGGACGTTTTCTACGCAGGATCATCCATTTATTTTGGCTCATACTAAAATAAATGGATGATTAGTTGGTAAGATTTCTGTTGAAAGATCGCCATGTCCTCAAAGCGTAATGGGTAGATGGTTATTTCGCTAGCCCATTTTGGAATGCGTAGACGACGGCTTGTGTACGATCTTGAACTTCTAGCTTTGCTAAAATATTACTAACATGTGTTTTCACAGTTTTTAGGGCAATATATAGCTCATCAGCAATTTCCTGATTGGCTTTACCCTGGGCCATTAGCAATAATACTTCCATTTCACGTTCAGTCAATTGTTCGTATAGTGGTGTACTATTGCCGTGGCGCATGCGGTGCATCATTTTGGAAGTGACCTCTGGCTCTAATACCGTTTCGCCACCCATCGTTTTACGAATAGCATCTGCAATCTGTTTCGCATTAGATGTTTTTAAAATATAGCTTACCGCGCCAGCCTCTAAGGCAGGATATACTTTGTCATCATCTAAAAAGCTAGTCACCATCATGATTTTTGCCTCAGGCCATGCTGCTAATATTTCCACTGTTGCCTCTGCTCCTGTCATAACAGGCATCACATTATCCATTAAAATAATATCAGGCCTTAGCGATAGGGCACGTTCCACAGCCTCTTTACCGTTCTCAGCCTCACCTACAACCGTAATATCCGGCTGTGCTGAAAGATAGGCTGACACACCAATCCGTACCATTTCATGATCATCCACTATGAGCACTTGTATCATCGACATTGACCTCCTCCTTTTGTAAAGGAATTTTAACCTCTACAATTGTTCCTTCACCAGGCACTGATACAATTTTATAGGTGCAGCCAATTTCAACTGCTCGTTCAGCTATGTTTTGTAAACCGTATGATGTGGATTTATCTTCCTCCACATCAAAGCCTAAACCATTATCTTGAATTCGTAAAATAGCTAAGTCGTCTCGTGCCACAAGAAGTAATTCCACCTCACTTGCTTTGGCATGACGCAGTGTATTGGAGAGTGCCTCCTGTGCAATACGAAATAAATGATCTTCCTCTGCTTTAGTTAAGGCCATTTCTTCTAATTCATATTCTATATGGAAATAAACTTTTTGCTGAAGCTCAATAATCAATTCCTCTAAGCCTTGTGCCAATGTTTTATTGTGTAAAGCTACAGGTCGTAAGTGTAGCAGTAATGCACGCATTTCTAGCTGTGCCTGTTGAACGATTTTCTCCACCTGTTTTAAGCTAGTAGCATGTTCGTCATTTTCAGTTAATGCGGAGAGTAACATAGAGGCAGCAAATAGTTGCTGTGACACAGAATCATGTAGTTCTCTAGCTAGTCGTTGGCGTTCAGCAATAATACGCTCCTGTATAATTTTATCATTGGCCTCAGCACGCTCATTGGACAAACGCTGTAAACTTTTACGTTGCGTATCAATTAATTCACTTGTTTGGACAATTGCCTTTTTTAACGATTTCGGAAGCGCTTGTTTTTTAGGAAAAACAAAATCAGGCTCGATTAATTGTTTCACTATTCGTGTTGCCTGCGCTTCTCGCGCCCTTGCAGTCATACTGATCCAGCTGGCAAACAGGAAGCTAAGTATAAACAGGCTAACTATGATGATGCCACCTAGAGGGATATTATCGTAATTCTGCTGCCATAAGGGCTCCCATGTTTTTTCATCAGGATTGCCCCATAGTGCAACAAGAAGACCGAAAACAGCACTCATTAAAATAAAAAATAATGTAAATAATCTTGAGATAAAGGCAATCATTTTCGTAGCACCTCCAAATCTCCAAGCCAGGTTGCGACATGAATAATCAGTACACGTTTAGCATCCTCAGGGTTGCCGTCGGAGAAAGTAATACTTTCATTTAATATACGTTGCGGCCCTACATGTAAGCAGGAGAGCTCACCAAATAACGTCGTATACTGTAAACGGAATGGAATTTCATAAGGAATATAAATTTGAACTTTACCGATACCTTGTCGAATTGTAATAAGACTAGTGCCAGCTGGTAAAATCGTTTGCGTTGTATCGATGGTAATATCTCCTGCAAGGCGCTGAATTTGTACATCTTGCCATTTATATGCTTCTGTAGGCGCTGGCATTGTGCCAATTAGGTCATTTTTAATTGCAGGAAGCTTTTCAAAAAGCTCTGCACCAACTACTTTTGGCTCGTTTTCTCTTTGCAAGTATTGATAGAGCATATATAAGAGCATGATGACGATAAATAAACGTAAGCTCCACATCGTGAACAAAGCAATGGCAATAAAGAAAATTCCTGTCCATTTAAAAAATCGAACTTTTTTGGAAAAACTTAAATAAAGAAGTACAGCCCCAATCAATAAACAGAAGGCACCACCATTATTAAAAATAGTTAGCTCCACAAAGACGAGTAAAAAGAAGCAAAGTACCCAAAATGTGAGCTTATTTGTTGTGAAATTTTGCAAGAGGGTCACCCTTCCTTCTACTAATAGTATAAGAGAGGGAATGGGACCCTCTATTCTTAAACGTGAAAGAATGCGCCCTTTAATGTTGGCGCATTGCTTTCATTATACCATGTTATTTATTTTCAATTAGCAGTGGTGAGCTTTCTTCTACTGCTTTTTTTTCTAATTCTGCCAGTCTTGCCTCAAAAGTTGTAAGCTCATGGTCTTTATCGATTTGATAAGCTAATTTATCGATATATGTTTCTAAATCTTCAAAGTTTGTTTTATTATTTTTGGCGATCATTCCATCCATTTGATGATGGGCGCGAGTTACATTTTCTTTCCCCATCAGCTGTAATTGACGTACTTTCATATCTTTAATTTTATGCTTCATTGTTTCAAATTTACGCTCGAGCTCGAAGTATTCACGAGTACTTGCTTCAATGCTCGCTTGTAATGTAAGGTTACGAGCTGAATAAGCTGTTACTTCATCCGTAGCGAAATCAATTAAGTCCTGCTCTCCGCTAGATTTTGCTAATGCTAATTGAGATTCACGTTTCGCTAGTAAATCAGCGTTTTCTTTATATTCTTGCTCTAGCTTTTCTTTTAATTGCCCTTGTCGCTCTAATAATTTGCCTGTTTGTTCCGTTTGCTTTTCTGCTTCACGAATGTATTGATTTAACATCGCAATCGGATTTTTTTGTTCCTTCTTATCAAATAATTGGTGTAAGTCTGCCTCTACAGTATATCTAAAACGTTGAAATAAGTTCATTTAAAATCGCTCCTTTTATTTTGTTAAATTTGACCATTCTTTTTCAAAGTTTGTAAATGGATCTTCTTCTTTTTTCCCTTCAATTGTTGGGATTTTTACATCTTCGCCATTCCATTTTTTATAGATAACATAGATAATGGCGATCGCAGCAAGACCAACCATTGCTGGAATGTTAGACACTGCTGATAGGACACCGATTAGACCAACTGTAAACCAGAAGATTTTACCGAATGTTGACTTACTAGCAATGTAGAAGTGCATGCCCAGTGCTACAAATAGTCCAGAGAATAATAACCCTGCCAGTGGTCCAATTAACGCTAGTGCAACACATGCAGAAATGACGCCTCCAGTTAATAAAAGAAATTTTTTCATTTGTTTTAGCTCCTTTCGTTTGTACCTTTATGTTACCTATTTACAAGATTGTCTAAAACGGACTCGAAATTGATTTTGAACTAGGTCTTGAGGCTGAGATCCATCTAAGCAGCCAAAATAGAAGGTTTTTGGCCGTGTTTAATAAGACATTTTCTTGTTTTTGGAAAAATGTTAATTATTTTTGGTTGGAAATACCATTTGTCATAAAGTCATTTATAGACCCGAAACTAGAATTTTTTCGACAAAAATAGAAGAGAGATCCCTCCCTCGTTTGACAAATAAACAAGATTGAATGAGCTATACTTATGAAAAAGAAACTGAGCGAAGGAGGATTTCTGGTGAGAACCTATTCTATATATAAGATAAAAGAAGAGCATTTAACGTTTATTTTTGGCAGAGAGCGTAAGTTGTTAGAGATGATGCAAGGTTGTGAAGATGCCAATGAGAAATCCTTAAAAGAGCTTGCATATATATGTGAATCCGTTCGTTTTGAGGAGATTGCAGCCATGTTAGAGCATCAACTTGATTCCAAATATGCACACCTAGAAAGAGCTCGTAATGCTTTGTTTTTAGAACATCCGATCAAAGGTAAAATGGCTATTTATTTAGTAGATCGTAAAATTTGTGTTTATTGCGAAGGTTCGCGAATGCTAGATTTAGATTTATTTCAAATGCTTGCTAAAATGAGTGAACGTTTTATAGCTTTTAATAAACAGGATAATGAGTGTGGGTGGTTAAAGCCGATGAAGTATACAATGCACTAGGAAAATTCACTACAATATATAGTAACACGCTATTATTTGGTGTATAATGGAGCGTGGAGAGTTTTTTCTCGGTATATTGTAGTGGAGGAGGTTGGTTGTATGCCTACATGGGGCTGGATTATTATCGTAATTATCGCATTAGCAGCGGGCGCAGCACTTGGTTTCTATTTCGCTCGTCAAGCTATGATGAAATATTTGAAAGAAAACCCACCTATTAATGAGCAAATGATTCGTATGATGATGGCGCAAATGGGTCGTACGCCGTCTGAAAAGCAAGTACGTCAAATGATGGCGCAAATGAATAAATTCCAGAAGTAATTTGGAATGTTCCGAGCAACTAGTTCAAGCTTAACTAGTTGTTTTTTTATTTTTAATAGTATTTAAATAATTCTTAAAAATCATACAACTCTATCGGGAAACTATGTATAATGGAGTTACTATACGGAAGGGAGTTGTGTATATTGCAAAAAGAAAAAACAAATGTAGAAAGTTTTGATCTAGATCATACAAAAGTGAAGGCACCTTATGTTCGTTTAGCCGGTGTGAAAACGGGCAAAAATGGCGATGAAGTATATAAATACGATATTCGCTTTAAACAGCCAAATAAGGAGCATATGGAAATGCCTGCATTACATTCTTTAGAGCATTTATCTGCTGACATTATCCGTAATTACTCTGATCATATTGTTGATTTCAGTCCAATGGGTTGTCAAACAGGCTTCTATGTGTCCTTGATCAATCATAATGATTATGAGGATTTATTAGCTATTTTAGAGAACACATTTACAGATGTGACAAATGCAACCGCAGTGCCTGCCTGCAATGAAGTGCAATGTGGCTGGGCTGCTAGCCATAGTTTAGAAGGGGCCCAAGCATTAGCGAAAGAGTTTTTAGCGAAACGTGAGGAATGGCATATTATTTTTGAAGATTAAATAAAATAAAAACCTTGCGATGGACTTACCCCTGTCAAGTAGACAGCTTTAAAAAAGACTAAGCAGCCATCTGGTGTCGATATTCTATCGGTGCCAGGTGGTTGAGTCGTTTTTGGAAGCGTTGGAAGTTATAAAAGTAGATGTATTGCTCAACGGCTTGCCTCACTGCTTCTTCCGTATTATCGTGTAAAAGATACAAACACTCGCTTTTAAAGTGCGAGAAGAACGACTCGATACAAGCGTTATCATGGCAGTTTCCTTTGCGAGAATGACTGCCAATCATGCCAAGTTGACTTACGGTCTGATGATACTTAATCGATGTGTATTGGAAGCCCTGATCCGAATGGATGATGCTTCGGTACACCTTTCTTTTTGCCGTCAATTCCTGTAGTGTGTCCATGACTAATTCTAAATCGTTACGCTCACTAATTTTCCAGGCGACAATTTCGTTGTTATATAAATCTTGTACAGCTGATAGGTAGAGAAAACCATTTTTCGTCGGTAAATATGTAATATCTGTCACGAGCACCTCATTTTCTACACGCTCCTTAAAATTACGCGCCAGCACATTATCAAATACACGTGATAGTCGATTTCCCCATATACGATGCTTTTTACGGATAATCGATTGAATACCCAACTCACTCATTAATCGATAGACCTTCTTATGATTCACATGAAATCCTTTGTCTCGTAAAGCGATTTTCATACGAGGATAACCATACATTTTATGCGTTTGATGAATCGCTAAAATATGCTCCTTTAAAAGGATATCATCACGTTTACGTAACGATACCTTGCCATTTTTAAGCCATCTATAATAACCTGAACGTTCAACTTTCGCCATTTCAGTGAGCCATGTAATCGGATACCGATCTTTCATTTCTTCGATAATATGATAACGGTCTGGATAAGTGGGCATTCCTCCATTTACAGATTTGGATACTGCTTTTTTAAGTATTCTACCTGTGCCTTATAGTAATCACGTTCTTCTTCTACAGTTTTAAAGTGGGTACGTTTTCCTTTTAACGGATTCTTCACACCTTTCGCTCCAGAACCCGTAGATGGAAGGCGATTAAAGGCTTCAATTGATCCAACTTCTTTAAATTTTTTCACCCAGGCCTTCACTTGTGAAACATTGCGAATTTCATATCGATCCGCAATCTTTTGCATACTTTCATTGCTCGTTAAATAGGCTTGTACAATTTCTAACTTCAATTCATTTGAATACGTATTATTTTTTCGCGACATAGAGAAAATCCCCTTTAAGTAAAATGTTTATCTACAGCGTACTGTAGGTTTTTTAACATTGTCTACTTAAAGGGGATAATATCACGAGTCAAATGACGCAAGGTTTTTCATTGCCCTAAAAATGGAATGGAATGACATTCGAAGAAGAAGAATCCCGATTGATTTTTTGATAAATAAAATTGTCTAGAAAATCATGAATTAAATCCTCATATTCATCCATATTTTCATTAAAGGATTGTGCATGTGCCCCCGTATCAAAAAGTTTTAATTTTTTTGGACCGGTTTTTTTATTGTAGAGATCGAGTGACATGGAAGCTGGAATAAACGTATCAGGAATACTATGGATAAAGAGCACAGGTTTTTCAATATGTGTGACGGCTTCGGCAGGTGTTACACTTTTAAATGAGTAACCATCTCTGAGACGAACAAAAAAGTCAGCAAAACGAATAGGAATAATGGAGCCATATTTAAATTCAGTTTTTGCAATTTGTTTGAGCAACATAGAAAAGTCAGAGAACGCACAATCTGAGATATAAAAATCAGCGCCATCCTCGACTGTTCCTGCATAGAGGAGCATGGTTGCTGCACCCATCGATTCACCGTGAATGCCAAGTATAGCATCCTCTCCAATCATGGCTTTTACTGTTTTCACCACGGCATCAAGGTCGTTTTTCTCATAGTAGCCATAGCTTGTTGTCTTGCCTCCAGATTCACCATGGCGACGGTGGTCAAATATAACAGAATTATAGCCAAGTCTTTCAAAAAGGCGAGCATATTTCACGGAATTTATTTTATTTTCGGTAACACCGTGGCAAATGATGATCGTGTTATTTGTTTGCAATGGCTGAAACATAATGCCTCGAATTGTATAGCCATTTGGAGAATCAATATTCAGTTCACATTTCAAGTTTTTATTGTACCAAGCCTCATCAAAGCGCTTTGCGGTCGTTTCTCGTTCCCGTATAAATTCAGGGTCTTTTTGCTGGATATACATTAATTTATTGGAAAGCGCGAAGCCGAACAGACCTGTTGCAGCGGCGGCTAGCGTTGTTGTAATACCAGAGAATAAAAGCATCTTCTTTTTCATCATAAAACACCTCCACATGCTGTTTCTTATTTGTAATGTTCCCAACTAAGATTGTTTAAAACACGTCAACATTTTACAATATCTTTGGCAAAACTGCGATTATTTCTATTATCGAAAATCGTCATAATATTTGTTAAAATATACATATCTGCTAGTAGCATATGCATGCAGTGTTGATTCTTGAACGGGGAAAAGGGGAGAATGATTATGACAAACGAGGTAGTAATCGTGAGTGCGGTGCGTACTGCAATCGGCTCATTTCAGGGGACATTAAAAGAGGTACCAGCGACAACGTTAGGTAGCATTGTCATTAAAGAGGCATTAGTGCGTGCTGGCGTAGCAGGAGAACAGGTCGATGAGGTCATTATGGGGAATGTTTTATCGGCTGGACTTGGACAAAATCCAGCGCGTCAAGCGGCAATTAAAGCGGGGTTACCTCAAGAGGTATCAGCTTTAACAATTAATAAAGTATGTGGATCAGGTTTAAAGGCTGTTCATTTAGCAACACAGGCGATTTTAGCGGGAGATGCAGAGATTGTTGTTGCAGGTGGATTTGAAAATATGAGCCAGGCTCCATACGTATTAAAAAATGCTCGTGAAGGCTTCCGAATGGGCGACCAAAAGGTAGTAGATACAATGATTCATGATGGCCTATGGTGTGCTTTTAACGATTATCATATGGGCATTACAGCTGAAAATTTATGTGATATGTATCAAATTTCTCGAGAAGAGCAGGATGCTTTTGCAGCTCGTTCTCAGCAACGCGCAGAGGCAGCGATTGCAGCTGGCAAGTTTGAAAATGAAATCGTTGCTGTCGAGATTCCACAGCGTAAGGGAGAGCCACTTCTTTTCAATAAAGATGAATTTCCACGAGCAGGTGTGACAGCGGAATCCTTAGGTAAGCTACGACCAGCATTTAAAAAGGATGGCTCTGTCACAGCAGCGAACGCGTCTGGTATAAATGATGGTGCGGCAGCGGTAGTGGTGATGTCAAAGGAAAAAGCACAAGAGCTAGGCATTCAACCAATGGCGATCATTACAGCGAATGCTAGTGCTGGTGTAGATCCTGCAATTATGGGGACAGGTCCTGTAAAAGCAGTACAAAAAGCGCTGACAAAGGCTGATATTACTTTAAACGATATCGATTTAATTGAAGCAAATGAAGCATTTGCAGCACAATCAATTGCTGTAGATCGTGAATTAAGCTTTAATCATGATAAACTAAATGTTAACGGGGGTGCTATTGCTCTTGGTCACCCAATCGGTGCAAGTGGTGCTCGGATTTTGGTAACGCTATTACATGAGATGGAAAAGCGTGATGTGAAAACGGGCTTAGCCACACTATGTATCGGTGGTGGACAAGGCGTAGCAACAGTTGTGAAGCGCCCTTGATGTCAATAAGAAGGTGAATAGAAATGGGAAAGAAACGAAAACAGCAACAGCATACTGACAATAGCGTAACAGCTAGTCTACCTAAGCAAGAGGCCGTCACATTAGCAGATCAGCTAGGTGGCGATGTGCTAGCAAAATTAAAAGCAGCGAAGCAAGATTTAACTGCTAAAGAGCAGGCGGCAGAAGAAGAGCGTCAGGCAAAACTAGCTTTTGAACGTAAACAACGAGAAAAAAACAAATCGTTTGAAGAACTTTTAAACGAATACGGCGATAAAGGTACTAAATATTAAGAGAGAACAGTGAATTCACATAAGTGGGTTCACTGTTTTGTATTTTACAGCATAAAATTTATATGGCTGTGGTCGATATAGAGGGAGAGGTCTTTGAATTTAAACGAACGGGAGACGCTGCCAATAACATATACCTAATTGTAGTTTAGTATCGATTAAATTATGTTAGGAGAACAACATGGTAGAATTACAGACAGAAAGAATAAGATTAATTCCTTTAAACGCTAAGTATCTAAATTTACTAATAGAGCATGAGGAACAAATGGCGGAGGAGTTGCTCTTAAGAAAAGGTGAAGGGAGTTTAGATAACGAGCTTAAACAAGCATTGTATTTTAGACTTTCCAAAGTATTGGAAGATGAGCAAAACTATTTATGGCATACAAATTGGTTACTTGTATTAAAAGAAAAAAATTGTGCTATTGGTGGCATAATGCTAAAAGGAATACAAAGTGAGCAAGAGGAAGTTGTGATCGGGTATTATACTTTGCCTCCTTATATGGGGCAGGGCTATATGACAGAATCAATCATAGCTCTTAAAAACTGGTTACTTCATCAGCCAAATGTAAAATACGTTATTGCAGATACCGAAACAGATAATATGGCTTCCCATCGAGTTTTAGAAAAAGCAGGAGCTAACTTGTATAAAGTAACGAAGTCCCTCTATTTTTGGCGGTTTCAACTTTAAAATAAAAGACAAAAGGCTATAATTGTGCCTTTTGTCTTTTATTTTTGAGTATTTTTCTTACTGCAACAACGAGACTAACAAAAACAATGGCTCCAGCTGTATCGACAAGCACATCTTGAGCACTCATAGTACGACCTGGCGTAAAGCTTTGACGAAATTCATCAAGCACCGCGATTGTTGCCGTTCCACCGATAGCAATACTTGCTGCAAAACGTCTTTTTCCCCAGGCGAAGTAAAGGCCAAGTGCGATGCATCCAAATCCTATGAAGTGTGTCAATTTACGTAGCAAAAACTCTACAAATGGAAAATAACCTCGTTCTTCCACTGAAACGATGGTTCCCCAATAGGGAATTTTTAAAATAGAAAGTTGTTTTTCCAAAGGTTTATTGGCAAGCAAATCTTCTAATTCTGGTAGAATACTCTGTTGTTCATAGGTCATACTAGAGGAAATTACTAGTACAACTAGACAAATGATAAAAATTAGCCATTTTTTCATCGATGTTCTTGATAGTTCTCATTTTTTGTTAGCTCATTAGCTACCTTGAAATCTGTTATTGAATTAATTTTCTCGTAGGAAGCAAGCGTTTGTGCTAGTTGTCGTTGTGAGCTTGCGCCAATGACCGTAGAAGCGATTGTCGGCTCTTTCAGATTAAAAGCGATAGCCAAAGCATGCAAATCATCATAGTGTGAGGCTAAGTCTGTTAACGTTGTTGTTAACTCCTCAGCAGTATAGGTGTTAAAACCATTAACATGTTGTAGACGTTGTTGCCAGCTATTCGTTAATAAGCCCTTTGCCACTGTGCCGCGTGTTACAACAGATGCACCTTGATTCGCAATAAAATCAAACCATTCTTCAGGGCGGCGATCGAGAGCACTGTATTGCATCATGACGCTTTTAGCTGAGCTTGCAGGTAAAAATTGCTGCAATACATTAGGGCGAATTGAGGATATACCGTATTCACGAATGAGCCCTTCTTTTTTAAGCCCTTCAAATGTGTCAATTATCCCATCCCAATTATCTTCGAGTGTGCCACCGTGTAATTGGTATACATCAATATAGTCCGTTCCTAAACGTCGTAAGCTAGCATGGACAGCTTCTTTTATATAGGATGGTGATGCATCCCAATGCCAGCCATCTACCCCTTTTGCCCACCGATTACCTACCTTTGTTGCTAGGATGATATCATGACGACGCTTACCTAACGTTGCGCCAATAATCTCTTCATTTGCACCATAATCATATAAATCAGCTGTATCTATATAGTTAATGCCAGCATCTAATGCCATATCGACAATGGTAGCTGCTTGTGTTTTATCTGTCGAAAGAGACATGCCTCCTAAACTAATCTCTGAAATAAACAATTCACTTGTACCAAGCTGTCTTTTTTTCATACGAATGACCTCCTTCGATTTCTCTACTTGTAATGGTACAATGAACATATCTGAAGAACAAGCGAGGTTATCGTCAATGAAAAAGTTCGAGGAAAAAACAACGAAAACGACACCGGTCTATGACGGAAGAATAATAAAATTACAAATTGATGATGTCACTTTACCAAATGGACAGGTTGCAAAACGTGAAATAATTAAGCATCCAGGTGCCGTAGCAGTGATTGCTGTTACGGACGAGGGTAAACTAGTGTTAGTAGAACAATATCGCAAAGCGCTGGAGCGTTCTATTATTGAAATACCGGCTGGAAAGCTTGAGCCAGGTGAGGAGCCAGTAGTGACAGCACGCCGAGAATTAGAAGAAGAGACAGGCTATGGCGCGCATCAACTTACTTTTTTACAAACATTTGCAACATCACCAGGCTTTGCGGATGAAGTTATTCATTTGTTTGTGGCGAAGGGATTATATACAATAGATAATAAAGCAGATTTAGATGAGGATGAATTTGTCGAACTATTAGAAGTTTCGTTGGAAGAAGCACAAGTAATGGTGGCTGACCAACGTATATATGATGCTAAAACAGCATTTGCAGTACTATGGCTAGCTGCAAATTTAGAAAATAATCTTTTAGCATAATAGAGACGGACGAGCATAAGCTGTACAAACCTTGATAGAAAAGGAGCATGTTTATGTCTCGTACGGTGTCTATTTTTTATCACGCTTCCATCATTGCAGTAAGTTTTGTTTGTGGCGTTATTTTCTTTCATATTATTGGTGGACCGAAAGCGGAACCCTTTATATTATTTATAGAGCCTCGTTTAGCAGATGGGGACAGGCAATCCATTTTTCGTTTAGTACTGCCTGTTGCTATTTCCATAGGTCTTATATTATTACTAGCAACTCATAGCGTCTTAAAGGTGTTAGTGCGTGTGACTGTAGCCATGCGTGCCACTTTTTTTGGCTTTAGTTCGGTTTTTTTATTACAAAAACTTGAAGCTTTTTGGCTTTATACGATTTGGTGGTTTCCATTTCAGCTTATCTATTGTATATTGTTGCTAGTCCTATGCAATTTACTTGTACCTGCTTGGTCAAAGCGAAAAATCGGGAAACAAGTATCTGGTCGGACAATTTTGTTGAATTTTATCTCATTTTTCATCATAATAGTTGCTGAGTTTATTGTTATTTCTTATGTGTTAAAATGATGGATTGAATGGACCAAAATTGTGATCAGATAAAAAAGTAGAAGCATGTTAGAAATCTATTCACTATCTTGTAATAGGATTTACTCCTTTGGTATAATGGAAAGAGTTTAGGGGGGCGTCACATGGAGAGCCGAATTGATCGTATAAAAAAACAGTTGCATAGTGCTAGTTACAAGCTGACGCCGCAGCGAGAAGCAACAGTTGCTGTTTTGCTTGAGCACGAAGAGGATCACTTAAGTGCTGAAGATGTTTATCTTTTAGTAAAAGAAAAAGCACCTGAGATTGGTCTAGCGACTGTTTATAGAACGTTAGAATTATTAACTGAGCTCAAAATTGTCGACAAAATCAACTTTGGCGATGGCGTATCGCGCTATGATTTACGCCAAGAGGGAGCTGCCCATTTCCACCATCATCTTGTTTGTATCGAATGTGGTGCTGTTGATGAAATTCAAGAAGATTTGCTTGAAGATGTGGAAGCCGTTGTTGAAAAACGTTGGAACTTTATCATAAAAGATCACCGACTAACTTTCCACGGCATATGCTGGCGCTGTCATGATAAAAACGACGAATCGAATGAAGAAAATTAACAAAAAACTGTCTGTTTTAATCTTTGGTATAGATTGAATCGGACAGTTTTTTGTTTTTTTATTGGAGTATAGAACGCCATCATAGTTGGTGGTTTATGTCGAATGGAGGGGCTTTTAGCACATTTCTTAAGGCCATGCTAAAATAGAGAATAATTGACAGTAAGGGGGCGTTGTGATGAATGAATTTCAATATGCAGTAGAGGACTATATCCATTTTATTCAAGTGGAAAGGCAGTTATCTGTTAATACATTAGCATCCTATCGCCGAGATTTAGAAAGCTATGTGCATTTTTTAAAGGAAGTAGAAGGTATGTCTGATTTTAGTGTGGTGGAACGGACAACTATATTACGCCATTTAGAGCAATTGCGGGCACAGGGGAAGACAAGTCGTACCGTTGCCCGTCATATTTCATCTATTCGGAGTTTCCACCAATTTTTATTACGAGAAAAGCGGGCAGAAACCGATCCGACAGTCCATTTGGAAATGCCGACAATTGAGCAAAAGTTGCCTAATATCTTATCGATCGAAGAGATTGAAGCTTTACTAACAGCTCCGAATCGAAGTAAGCCACAAGGTATACGTGATCTTGCTATGCTAGAGTTATTATATGGATCTGGTATGCGCATCAGTGAACTTATTGCACTGGATTTAGCTGATATTCATTTAACTATGGGCTTTGTACGTGTATTTGGGAAGGGTGGCAAGGAGCGAATCATACCACTCGGCAAAAGCGCACTTTCGGCAATAAATGCCTATTTAAATGGTGCTCGGGGTCAATTACAGGGAAAGTACCCCAAAACAGATGCGTTTTTTATTAATCAAAGAGGGAAACGTTTAACAAGGCAGGGTTGTTGGAAATTAATGAAGGAGCATGCCTTAAAGGCAGGCATCCAACATGAATTAACACCACATACATTGCGTCATTCCTTTGCCACTCATTTGGTTGAAAATGGAGCTGATTTACGAGCGGTACAGGAGATGCTTGGTCATGCAGATATATCTACTACGCAGATTTATACACATATTAGCAAAACAAGATTATCTGAGGTTTATAAGCAATTCCATCCACGTGCTTAAAGTTAATAGGAAAAAATTATATTTCAGTCGGATGTCTGACCTTTATTTTTCGCATTTTTTTGGTAAAATAGAGTCATGAGATTAGGAGGCAACCATTATGAATAAACCATTTAACAAAATCCATGTTGTTGTCATGGATTCCGTAGGTATTGGTGAAGCGCCAGACGCTGCAAATTTTGGGGATGTTGGCGCACATACACTAGGACATATTGCTGAAAAAATGAATGGGCTTACAATGCCAGTAATGGAGTCATTTGGTTTAGCGAATATTGAACCATTGCATGGAATGCATGCAACTACTGACCCTAAAGCATACTACGGTAAAATGCAAGAAGCATCAGTTGGTAAAGATACGATGACAGGCCATTGGGAAATCATGGGACTAAATATTGATAAACCATTTAAAGTGTATCCAGATGGGTTTCCAGCGGAGCTAATTGATGAGCTAGAGAAACGTACAGGTCGTAAAGTGCTATGCAATCAACCAGCAAGTGGTACCCAAGTAATTGAAGACTTCGGGAAGGAGCATATGGAAACAGGTGCGATTATTGTCTATACATCAGCCGATCCTGTTTTACAAATTGCTGCTCATGAGGAAATCATCCCACTAGAAGAGCTATATAAAATTTGCGAAATTGCTCGTGAATTAACATTACAGCCTGAATATTTAGTAGGTCGCGTCATCGCTCGACCATTTGTGGGGACACCTGGAAACTTTACTCGTACATCCAATCGTCATGATTATGCGTTAAAGCCATTTGGTCGAACAACGATGAATGTTTTGAAGGATGCGGGATTAGATGTTATAGCTATTGGAAAAATCTCGGATATTTTCAACGGTGAAGGTGTGACAGATTCTGTACGTACAAAAAATAATAGAGATGGAATGGATCAATTTGCAGAAGTTGTACGTCGTGACTTCCACGGTCTGAGCTTCTTAAATTTAGTGGACTTTGACGCCAATTTCGGCCATCGTCGTGATCCACTAGGCTATGGACAGGCATTACAGGAATTTGATGCACGTCTACCAGAAATTCTAGAGGCAATGTCAGAGGACGATTTATTAATTATTACAGCAGATCATGGCAATGATCCAACCTTCCCAGGGACAGATCATACACGTGAATATGTACCACTAATTGTCTATTCACCACGTTTCAAAGGTGGGGCGGAACTTCCGCTACGTGAAACTTTTGCTGATATTGCAGCAACAGTTGCAGAAAACTTTCATGTAGAAGCACCGCCATTCGGTAAAAGTTTCTTACATGATTTGAAATAAGGGGGTTTTTTGTATGAATATGGTTCAATTGTTTGAAAAGAAAAAACAAGGATTAGAGCTTTCTCAAGCTGAAATTCAGTATTTTGTTGAAGGCTATACGACAGGCTCTATCCCAGATTATCAAGCAAGTTCTTTATTAATGGCGATACGTTTACTAGGCATGTCTGATGATGAGACATTTTATTTAACAAAGGCAATGATCGAATCAGGCGATGTCATTGATTTAACATCTATTGAAGGCTTTAAAATTGATAAACACTCAACTGGAGGGGTTGGTGACAAGGTTACACTTGTTGTTACGCCAATTATTGCTGCTCTCGGAATTCCTGTTGCGAAATTTAGTGGTAAAGGCTTAGGGATTACTGGGGGAACAATTGATAAACTTGAATCCATTCAGGGCTTTAAAACAGAGCTTTCATCCCAGGAATTCATTGATAATGTCAATCAGCATAAAATTGCAGTTGCTGGACAAACAGGTAATCTTGTACCCGCCGACAAAAAATTATATGCATTGCGTGATGTGACAGGTACTGTCGATTCTATTCCACTAATCGCCGCATCGATTATGAGTAAAAAAATTGCTAGTGGTGCCGATGGTATTGTACTGGATGTAAAATGTGGCTCTGGTGCGTTTATGAAGACGCAGGAAGAAGCACAGCGTTTAGCAGATACAATGACGGCCATTGGTGAAAAACTTGGCCGTAAAGTCATCGCACATATTAGTGATATGGATAATCCATTAGGGAAAATGATTGGTAATAAGCTTGAGGTAGTAGAGGCTTATGCCCTATTAAGTGGACGCTTGGAAGAAACGCATGAAGATTTGGTTGATGAATGTGTTGTCATCGCTTCCTTGATGTACCAAATTGCGGCTGGTGTGAATGAAGCGGAAGCGACAGCTGCTGTTAAGGGAGTGCTAGCAGATGGCTCTGCCGCTGCAAAATTCGAGGAGTTTATTGTGGCGCAAGGCGGAGTAGTCTCTGATATTGTTCAAAATGACACAGCTCATAAAGTAGCAGTGACAGCGGTTTCAGAAGGCACTGTGGAAACTATAAATGCTTTATTAGTTGGTGAAGCAAGTGTTAGTCTAGGCGCTGGACGTTTAACGAAAGAATCAAAGCTAGATTATGATGCAGGTATTCAGCTAATCGCCAAAAAAGGTGATCATGTCACTAATGGCGATACGATTGCTTATTTGTATTCAAATCAGCCGATTGACGAAGAGACAATTAATAAAATTCAGCAAGCTTATACAATTGCCTAAAGATTATTAGCGAGAGCCCTCACTTCAAGAGGGCTCTCGCTTTTTTGTGTTCCATCAATCACCAAAATTTAGAGAAATATGGCGTTTAGAAATTGTTGATTTATCCCATACTGCACTTAACCTAAAAAGCTATAAGTATGTCGATTAGACACTATTTCGGAAGACTTTGCACTAGTTCTGTCAGCCGCAAGGATTCACCCTAATGAATGTGGAATTGCACGAGGAGGAGGCGATGTTCATGCATTATCAATTAGAAATGGTCACAAGAGAGACAGTCGTTATACGTTTGTTTGGGGAGCTCGATCATCATGCAGTGGAACAAATTCGAGCGAAAATTTCTGCAGCAATTTTTCAAGGCACTGTGACGACCATCATTTGGAACTTGGAAGGACTATCTTTTATGGATAGTTCAGGAGTTGGTTTAGTGCTTGGTCGTATGCGTGAGCTAGAGGCAGTTGCTGGGCGAACTATATTATTGAATCCATCGCCAACAATGCGAAAAGTATTTCAATTTTCAGGGTTAGGACCGTGGATGATGGATGCAACAGAGGAACAAGCGATTGATCGCGTTAGGGGGATTGTAAATGGATAACGAAATGACATTAACTTTTTTGGCACTTAGTGAAAATGAAGCTTTAGCCCGTGTAGCTGTTACGGGCTTTATTGCACAATTAGACCCAACTATTGATGAGCTATCAGAATTTAAAACAGTTGTCTCAGAAGCGGTTTCCAATGCTATTATTCATGGCTATGAAGAAGATGGTAAGGGTATTGTGACAGTTCATGCTAAACGTGAGGATGATATTGTGACAGTATCTGTCATGGATAAAGGGATAGGAATTGAAGATGTTAGTCGAGCAATGGAGCCATTATTTACAACAAAAGGTATGATGGAGCGTTCAGGTATGGGCTTCACGATTATGGATAGCTTTTCAGATCAGCTAACAGTTATATCAAAATGGCAAGAAGGAACAACTGTAACATTCACGAAGAAATTCTACACAGTTCGCACAGCGGTAATGTGAGGTTAAGCCCGTGAAGCCGTTAGAACAGTCGTCCGATAAGCTATTGTCTCAGGAGGAAATGCGTGATTTAATTGCACGTGCACAGCAGGGCGATCATGAGGCTCGTAAACGAATGGTAGAAGGCAATACGAGACTTGTGTGGTCCATTGTTCAACGTTTTACAACGAGAGGTGTTGAGCTTGAGGATTTATTCCAGATTGGCTGCATTGGGCTCATGAAATCTGTGGATAAATTCGATTTAACCTATGATGTGAAATTTTCAACCTATGCCGTACCGATGATCATTGGAGAAATTCAACGCTTTTTAAGGGATGATGGCATGGTGAAGGTGAGCCGCTCTATTCGTGAGCTCAATTTTAAAATCCGCCATGCTACAGATGAATTTATTAAAAAGAACGAACATCCACCAACCATTCAAGAGCTTGCTCAGGTGCTTGGTGTGACAACAGAGGAAATTGTTACCGCATCCGATGCATTGAGAGACCCAGCCTCTCTTCATGAGCAATTGTATGAGAGTGAGGGGGATTCCATTACACTAATGGATCAAATGAAGGATGAAAAATCGGAGCAACCCTTTGACTATATCCCGTTGAAAGAAGTACTAACGAGACTTGAGCCAAGAGAACAGTCTATCATATATCTTCGCTATTTTTCAGATTGCACGCAAACTGAAATTGCAAATAGGTTAGGTATATCGCAGGTACAAGTATCCCGATTAGAGAAAAAAATCCTTGCCCAGCTGAAAAGTTGGATGGCAACAAGCGCAACAGTGGAGCAGGAAGTAATAAAAAAAGACATCTAAGAAAATGGTGACAGCATGACAAATAAATTATTTAACAGCTTAGAAGAAGCCGAAGATTTTCTTATAGAACAATTTGGTGACGGCGAATCGTTTGACGTTGGTATTAAACACTTATTTGTCAAGGATTTGCCGGTCCTTTGTGCATATATTAGTGGGCTTGTAGATGGAGAAGCTTTAACACAATTACTGTCTAGCATGCTTCCAGATGAGGACATTGAGATTGATGTAGAGGATGAGAAGGAATATTTTGAGTCCTATTTTAATTTCCATGGACGTTCAGAGGAAACAGAGCGTAAGGCCTATTTACTATCCATTTTGAGTGGACAAGTCACCTTTATTACTAAAAGTGGCTATTGCTATGTTGCAGAGCTTAGAAACTATCCAGGACGTTCTCCTGAAGAGCCAGATAATGAAAAAGTTATTCGTGGCTCAAGGGATGGCTTTACAGAAGGAATTTCTCAAAATACGGCTTTAATACGTAGACGAATTCGCAATAGTAATTTACGTTTCGAGCTACATAAAATATCCAAAATCGGTCAAACCGACGTGGCGATCGCGTTTATGAAGGATGTTGCCAATGAAGATATGCTCGAAAGTTTACGACAGCGTCTTGGACAAATCAATCATGATGGCTTGACGATGGCTGATAAATCATTAGAAGAATGGCTTTTTAAACAAAAGTTCCACCCAGTGCCATTTGTACGTTATACGGAGAGGCCCGATATTGCTGCAGCTCATCTACTTGAAGGGCATATAGCTATATTAGTCGACACTTCTCCATCCGTTATTTTAGTGCCTGTTACGGTGTTTCATTTATTACAGCATGCAGAGGAATATCGTCAGGCACCGACCGTAGGGACGTTTGTACGTTTTATGCGATATTTTGGCTCAGTTATGGGTTTACTTTTATTGCCGTTGTGGTATGTATTTGCAACGAATGAATCCCTACTTCCAGATGCCCTCTCCTTTTTAGGTACGGAGGAGAAATCGCATGTACCTTTATTACTACAAATTTTGATTGCAGATATTGGCATTGAATTTTTGAGGATGGCCGCCATTCATACTCCGTCACCATTATCCACAGCGATGGGATTGGTTGCGGGGGTAATCATTGGTCAAATTGCAATTGATGTTGGATTATTCTCATCAGAGGTGGTCCTCTATACAGCAGTTGCAGCCATTCTTATTTTCATTATTCCATCCTATGAGCTCAGTATCTCCATTAAAATTTTTAGGTTACTGTTACTTCTAATGACGGGTCTCTGGGGTGTGAATGGGTTATTTATTGGTTTATTTTTATTGTTTACGTATTTATGTTCATTGCGACCAATGCAGGCACCTTATTTATGGCCGCTTGTTCCATTCTTTCCAACAGCGATGCTTCGTGTCATCATTCGTTTCCCAATGACTTCGGACGCACTAAGACCTTATGTAGTCGCTTCCAAACAGCGAAAAAGATCATAGGAGCCGTTGCACTCGTTTTTTTCATGTGATAAAGTTCACATATAGTATTTTGTGATTTTTGCAAAAATTATTTTCATTCAAGAAAAAGCAAGTACTATACATTTGTTTTTTTATATTTGATGGAAATAATTTCTAGATGGGATGGCTCTAAACAGTAAAGAACAATCCCCTATCAAGCCGTAAAAATAACAAGATGGAACGATGTGAAAAGGGAGAGATGCACATGCATTTATATGGAACACAAGCGATTTCTGAAAATGGTCATTTAACAATTGGACAGGTAGACACACTAGAGCTAGCAAAAGAGTATGGTACACCACTTTTCGTGTATGATACTGCACTTATTCGTAAGCGTGCGCGTAGCTTTATCGATACGTTTAAAAAACTAGGCGTAAAAGCAGAAGTAGCTTATGCTTCAAAAGCATTTGCATGTGTAGCGGTGTATCAATTAGCAGCAGAAGAAAATTTATCATTGGATGTTGTATCTGGTGGAGAATTATTTACTGCATTAAAGGCAGGTTTCCCTGCAGAGCGCATTCATTTTCATGGTAACAATAAAAGCAATGCAGAAATAGAGCTAGCTTTTGACTCCAAGATTGGATGTATTGTTGTAGATAATTTCTATGAAATACAGCTTTTGAAAGATATTTCGGAGCGCCGTCAGCAAAAAATGCGTATATTATTACGTGTTACACCAGGTGTTGAAGCACATACGCATGATTTCATCACGACAGGTCAAGCAGATTCAAAATTCGGCTTTGACTTAAACAATGGTCAAGCAGATGAAGCATTCCAACAGACATTTAACCATGAATTCCTAGAGCTACTTGGCTTACATTGCCATATTGGCTCACAAATTTTTGATACTGCTGGTTTTGGCTTGGCTGGAGAAAAATTGATTGACAAAATTTCTGATTGGAACAAGACTCACGGATTTACATGTACTGTGTTAAACTTAGGTGGGGGCTTTGGTATTCGTTATACTGAAGAAGATGCACCGCTTGAACCACAAGTATATGTAGAGGATATGATTACAGTTGTCAAAAATAAAGCAACTGTTCTTGGACTGAAGATGCCGGAAATTTGGATTGAACCAGGTCGATCACTTGTAGGTGATGCAGGAACATCTCTTTATACAATCGGTTCACAAAAAACAGTGCCAGATGTGCGAAAATATATTGCTGTTGATGGCGGTATGAGTGATAATATCCGTCCCGCATTATACGACGCTAAATATGAGGCAATCATCGCAAGTAAGGCGAACGAGCCGAAAGATGAACTCTATACAGTTGCTGGTAAATTATGTGAATCTGGCGATAAATTAATTATTGATGCTAAACTACAAGATGCTGCTTCAGGTGATGTGTTAGCCATCTTCTGTACAGGTGCGTATGGGTATTCGATGGCTAGTAACTATAATCGTGTGCCAAGACCTGCAGTTGTATTTGTAGAGGATGGACAGCATCAACTAGCTATTCGCCGCGAAAGTTATGAAGATATTGTGCAAAACGATCTCCCGCTAACTTTAAAAAAGGGTGAGTAAATTTGAGGAAAAATAAGTGGGTATTACTAGCGTCCATTACAACATTTATTTTATTATGGGGCGTAGTCTATTGGGTGTTGGCGTCGAAAGGTATTCTCGGACCTGGTTCGTAAGACAGAAATTGGCTTGCGGTAAAAGTACAAATCGTGTAGGATAGTCAAAGATTATGTACAGCTAGAAAAAGAGGGAATAGACAAATATGTTAATTCGATATAAAAAAGCTTTAGAGAAAATAGCAATGGGGCTACTTTCATTTATGCCTAACGAAAAAGACGTAAAAAAGCTTACAGAAACCATCCACTCCTATGAAAATGACGATAATTGGGTTTTATACTTATGGAAAAAGAATGATGAATATGTTGGCATTGTAGGGCTTGTTGTTGATGAGCATAATATAGCCACAATCCAGCACGTGTCGGTGATCCCTTCCTATAGGGGAGAGGGAGTAGCAACTGAGATGCTTCAAGAAGTGGCAGAAATTGGCCAATATGAAAGTGTGCGTGCTACAGATGAAACACGCAGTTTTGTTCAAAAATGTATTCATTGTATCGATGAAAAAGCAGACGATTAACAACGTCTGCTTTTTCTTTGTTTGCTTTCTTGTCGCTCTGCAAGAATATGTGAGCGATCTCGAAGCATATGTTTATGAAGAAGATAATTTGAGCTATTTGATGGCAAAAGCTTTATACGTGCTAGCGCTAAATCCAGCAAGTGAGGTGAGAGAGGGAGCTGGAAAGTTTGAAAGGACTTGCCCGTTTTAATCAAAGTGATAGCTTTTGCTATTTGTGTTAGGAGTTCAGGATAATCAATTTCTTGGAAAAAAACATGCCCTTCATTTACTTGAAAATTATGAAGTGCTTTTTCTAAAATTCGTTTAGCACCAGTATTATTACAACGTCGCCAATGATAGAAGCCTGTTGCCAGCTGTACATAGCCGACAAGCGGATGCGTTTTATCACCAGGAGCAATTTCCTTCCAATATTCCTCTAGCACTTCATGGCATTCAAAAAAATCTTGATTGCCATTAAAATAAGCACAGTAATCTATAAATAAAGTATGATGCTGTGGATGCATTTTGGACTCCTTTCCACTATACTAAAAGAACATAGAATCTCAGGGTGGTAAAATAATGTCTTATGAAGTAAAATTAGAAGCCTTTTCAGGGCCTCTTGATTTATTATTGCATTTAATTCACAGATTGGAAATTGATATCTATGATATCCCAATGGCTGAAATTACACAACAATATATCGACCATATACATGCAATGCAAGTACTGGAGTTAAATGAAGCAAGTGAATATTTAGTAATGGCAGCAACGTTGCTGGCAATTAAAAGCCGCATGTTATTGCCAATTCACGAAGGAGAGATGGAGGACGCAGAATTAGAAGTGGACGGCCCTGACCCTCGTGAAGAATTGGTGCAACGCTTAATCGAATATAAAAAGTACAAGGAAGCAGCAAGTAATTTGCAAGAGCTTGAAACAGACCGAGCTCAGGTATTTACGAGGCCACCTGCTGATTTAACAGGATTAGCCTCAGAAGAACAGATGGCTTTATTTGATTTGAATGTGAATATCTATGATATGCTTGGAGCATTTCAAAAATTGATGCGTCGCAAAAAATTAAAGAAACCATTAAAAACAACTGTAGCAAGGCAGGAACGATCAGTAAAAGATCAAATGCGTTCTGTTGTGGATTCTTTACGATTAACAGGTGGACGTGCATCGTTTTTCGAGCTTTTTCCCTATGAAGATAAGCCAACACTTATTCTAACGTTTGTATCCCTTCTTGAACTGATGAAGCGTCAGGTCGTCATCGTAGAGCAAGATGGTAACTTTGAAGAATTAATGGTTACCTTACAGAAGGAGGAATGGGAAGATGACGAAAACATTGATGTTACAGAGTAAAATTGAAGCCTTATTGTTTGTTGTGGGAGATGATGGCTTAACGATTAAACAACTCTCACAACTTTTAGGAGAACAGGAAGAGCTGATCCTTCAAACAATGAATACATTGAGAGAAGCCTATGAAGAAGATTTAGCAAGAGGAATTACGGTGAAAGAAATTGCAGGCGTCTATCAGCTCATTACAAAATCTGAGTTTGCCGATACGATTCAAAGATTAGTAGAAAATCCAACGGCACAATCCTTATCTCAAGCCTCCCTCGAAGTGTTGGCAATAGTGGCATACAAACAGCCCATTACACGTGTAGCGATAGAAGATTTGCGCGGTGTCAAGTGTGAACGCCCAATCCAGACGTTAGTTTCACGAGGATTAATTAAAGAGGTAGGTCGGTCAGAAGGGACTGGACGTGCCATCTTATATGGAACAACAAAAGAATTTTTACATTATTTTGGCTTAAATAGTATAGAAGAAATGCCTCCTCTACCTGAAGAGGACCTTGCTGAAACAGAACAAGAAACAGATTTATTTATGACAAAATTCCAAGAGACATTTAGCGGGGCAAAATAATGGTTAGGTATAATGCGTTGCCTTCAACATAAATATAAATCTATAAATTCCTATCACATTGAATAAGGAGTGGCTCGTTGCTTCGGTTATTTCGTTTAACACTGATCATGATTATTGTGTTAATGGTCATGCTTCCTCAAACTAGTTTAGCAAGAGGAGGAAGCGGCTATGCTGTCTTAGATGGCGATACAGGACGGATTTTAATAGGGTCCAATAGCGATGAACGATTACCTATTGCTAGTTTAACGAAAATTTGGACAGCACTTGTGGCAATTGAAAATAGTGACTTGCAGGAAGAAGTCGTCATATCTCCGAAGGCTGCTATGGCTGAGGGGAGTTCTATTTACTTACAGGCTGGTGAAACGGTGACAGTTGAAACGTTATTGTATGGCTTAATGCTACGTTCAGGCAATGATGCTGCAACAGCTTTAGCCGAACATGTAGGGGGATCTGTCGAGGGCTTTGTCAAATTAATGAATGAAAGAGCCGTTATTGCAGGTCTTACTAATACCGTCTTTATGAATCCTTCTGGTCTTCATCATGATGAGCATTTATCGTCTGCAAGAGATACTGCTGAGATGTTAAGACTTGCTTTGCAAAATAAAACATTTGAGAAAATTGCTTCAACGGTACTTTATCGGGCAAATACAGTAAACGGAATGCTATGGGAAAATAAACACCGTCTATTAAGAGAAGGTTCAGGAATAGCAGCAGATATAGATGATGAGACAGAGCAGCCTGTTAGTTCCTTAAAGTCAGCCACTGGTACTGCATTTGCTGGAAAAACAGGCTTTACTAAAGTTGCTGGACGAACACTTGCAACGGCCTTTCAAAAGGATGGGCAAACCTGCATTGTCGTCACATTAAATGAATCAGATGATTGGAATGTACATCGAGGCTTATCCAATAAAGTATGGCAAGATTATAGTCTTGAAACAGTAGTGAAGAAGGGTAAATACAATGTCAATAAAAAGTTGGCTATTCGTTTACAAGAGCCTATTCGACTCCAATTAAATAAAGAGGAAAAAGAACAAGTGAGGCAAGTATTACATGTTTCAAGGAAACGTCAAGAAGCAGTCCTGTCGATCTTTTTAGGGGAAGAACGTATTTATGCAACGCCAGTAAAAGTTGAATCAGCGGATCGTTAAAAACGATTTGCTGATTTTTTACATTATTTGATTAATTAGTGTTAAATTTGGTAGAATGATAATGAAGATAGAATTCTTAATTTTCGAAAAAGGGGTGAGGAAATTGAGGAATGCTTCTATGGAAAGTAAAGGTAGACAAATTCAATTTGGGCTAATAATTGTCTTATTCTTATCAAGTTTAATTGTCCCTGTCATTCTACTATATCCAATTCAAGAGATGCTATATCGACCTAATGAATTTTATTATTTTGCACCTTATTTTAATGCTTATATTATCTTTATGGTCTCTTTATTTGTTATGGCCCTCGTACTACTAATCAATTATTTGATCATACCTAAAACGAAAAAAAGAAAGAATATTCAACGTGGTCTAGTGTCTGCTTCCTTATTAATTGCCTTAGGTTTTATCGCATTAAGCTTTAATACTTATAAATGGATAGATTCGAGAGGTATTCATATGAATCCATTTTTTAGTTTAAAAGTAAATTTTGTCGAGTGGGAAGAAATAGTGAAAGTTGAGCAGGTTAATCTAGAAAAAAGTGGAGTGACAAAGCCTGATCATCTGGTTTTTACATTTCAAGACGGTTCAACAATGGAGGAACCTTTGGCAGGCAACATGATACTGGCTAAAAACTATATAGCCAATGAGTTAAAGCAACGTGGCCTAACAATTGAAAATGTATACAAATAAAAGCTGCCGAATGGTAGCTTTTTTTCTGTCAAAATAAACATTATACAATCGATTCGCATGATTACCAAATGAGTATACTGCTAGTAAACAAAACAAAATCTCGGTTCAAATGTTAAGAAATTAGCGAATGAGAAATTATTTGGAATACTCAAATAAAAAATGTGAAATTTGTTTTTCTTTAATAATGTCTAAAAGTATGACATAATTTTCACAGATTAGCGGGAAAAATAACCCTATTCATTGGATCGAAATCGAATGATGACGAACGTGTCAATGTGAAAGAAAACTAGAGGTGAAAAAAATGGAAAGATTACAAAAGGTCATTGCCTATGCAGGCGTTGCGTCAAGGCGCAAGGCAGAGCAATTGATTTTAGAAGGTAAAGTTAAAGTAAATGGTGTAGTGGTTCGTGAGTTAGGAACAAAGGTATCTAATTCCGATACAATTGAAGTAGAAGGTGTAAAACTAGAAAAAGAAGATAAGGTATATTTCTTACTTTACAAACCACGTGGAACAATTTCTGCAGTTACAGATGATAAAGGACGCAAAACTGTCACAGATTTATTTCATCATATTCCGCAACGTATTTTCCCAGTTGGTCGTCTTGATTATGATACATCTGGATTATTGCTATTGACAAATGATGGGGAATTTTCCTATATGTTGACACATCCGAAATTTAAAATTGACAAAACCTATATCGCTCGTGTCAAAGGTGTGCCAACAATTGAAGGGCTTAAAAAGCTTCAACGAGGGATCAAATTAGAGGATGGTAAGACAGCACCTGCTAAGGTAAGCATGACATCTTTCGATGAAAAAGCGGGCAAAGCTATTTGTGAAATCACGATTCATGAAGGGCGCAATCGTCAAGTTCGTCGTATGTTTGAAGCGATTGGAACACCCGTTGTCAAATTAAAACGCGAACGCTTTGCTTTCTTAGATTTATTTGGCCTTGCTCCAGGAGAATACCGTGAATTATCAAAGCATGAAGTAAAGCAACTACGTGTGTTAGCAGAAACAGGAAAGCTTGATTAATGCAATTTTGCCAGAAGAAAGTGTGGATACCACAAGAGGTATTTGGATGTTTACACTTTCTTTGTGGTGAAATCGTTCATAAATCATTCATAATTAATAGCTAAGTGTTTTTGTATCATTTTGCTATAATAGGTGAGAATAGTACACCTAGTAGCAGTTTGTTCAAAAAAGCTGTAACACATTTAATCCGGTATTGTTGACGTCAATGTGAAAGAAGCTTTTACATACTTATAGACGTATAGAGCATGAAAAAGTTCTATTTGTCTCTTCCTTATGTAAAAGCAAACGCAAGCCGTAATTGATAGGGGGTTTATTAACTTGGAGAAAAAGAAAAAACGTCTTGTACTGCGAACTGTCATTTTAGCTGTGTTAGCGTTGGCAATCGGGTACACAGTATATGGAACAGCAACAAAGGAAAAAGTAGAGTTAGTAGCAGTAGGCTCTGAGGCACCTGACTTCACGTTAGTAGATTTAAACGGTGAAAAACATAAATTGTCGGATTATAAAGGGCAAGGGGTATTTTTAAATTTCTGGGGAACTTGGTGTAAGCCTTGCGAGAAGGAAATGCCTGCGATGGACAATCAGTATCAAGAATTTAAAGATCATGGTGTACAAACATTAGCTGTCAATATTGCTCAAACAGATTTTGAAGTACAGAATTTTGTCGATCGATATGGGTTGTCATTTCCAGTAGTTATCGATAAAACAAAAAGTGTTATGACTGCTTATAATGTAGGTCAATTACCTGCAACAGTGCTAATCGATCCAGAAGGCAAAGTGGCCAAAATTATTACAGGTGAAATGACGGAGAAGGATATTGCTTCGTACATGGAATTAGTGAAGCCAAATAAGGAGTAAATGACGATGGAAAAAATCATTTGTGCTTGTGGTCATAGTAATCCATACGGCACGAAGCTTTGTGAGAAATGTGGTCGTCCTTTAACCGAGGAAGAAAAACAAAATAAGGTTGTTGATATGCGCTATGATGGTATGGCCATTCGCTCCAAAACATATAACAAATCATTTGTTGATAAAATATGGAATTTCTTCTCAAGTGTTAAAGTTGGTATATCCTTAATTATAATCACATTAATTGCTGCTTCAGTCGGAACATTACTACCACAAGAGTTTTACGTAAAAGCTTCTGATATGGAGAAGGGGGCTTACTACGCAGACGTATATGGTACATTCGGTAAAATCTATTATACGTTGGGGCTTTCGGATTTATATAGCTCATGGTGGTTCCAGATTTTGGTTGGTATGCTAGCGGTATCAATTATAGTGGCAAGTCTTGACCGAGGCATTCCACTTTATAAATCATTAAAGAATCAACGTGTTAAAAGACATGAAAGCTTTATGAAGCGTCAGCGCATTGTTGCAGAAGGACAAGTGTCAGCGAGTGCGGAGGAAACGCTTGATAAAGTGGCTCAAAAAATGACTGAGATGAAGTATTCTGTTCGTCGAGATGGTAGCGCTCTCTTAGCTGAAAAAGGACGCTTTTCTCGTTACGGTCCGTACATAAACCATGTAGGTCTCATCATTTTTTTAGGTGGGGTCATGCTACGTCTAGTTCCAGGCTTCTATGTTGATGAATCGATATGGGTGCGTGAAGGTGAAACACGAGCTATCACTGGAATGGAAGGCTATTTCATTGAAAACCGTGACTTTATTTTAGAAACACATGATAATACACCTCAAGGTGAGCAAGTTAAACAGGGTGTGAATGTAGTGGCTAAAAACTTCCAGACCGATATTACACTTTACAAGCAACCTGAAGACGCATTGCCTGGGGATACGGAAAATCTTGAAAAAGTAAAAGACTATTCTATTCGTGTAAACCATCCTTTGAAAGAAGATGGCTTTGCTCTTTACCAGATGGATTATCGTCTAAATGAATTAAAACAGATGAACTTTGAATTAATTAATAAGACAACAGAGAAATCATTAGGTAAGGTAGAGATTGATTTAACAAATCCTAAAAAAGAATATGATTTAGGGAATGGTTCATCCGTTCAAATTCTTGTCTATACACCTGATTTTGATGGATTTGAAAATGGAGAACCTCAGACTAAAACGTCTATTCCAAATAATCCTGCATTTTTATTTAAAATGACTACACCAGAAACTCCTGAAGGAGAAGTAAGCTTTGTTGAAATTATGCAGCCTCCTTTAGAACCACTGGGTGAAAATAAATACAGAATGAAATTTGCTAGTGCAGAGATGCGTGATATGTCAGGTATTACGGTGCGAAAAGATAGTACCATCCCTATTCTGTTTGTTGGTGGGGTCATCTTTATGATCGGTGTTGCCATTGGCTCTTACTGGAATCATCGTCGTTTATGGCTTCAAGTGGAACCAGACGGCCGTGTGTTAATGGCTGCCCATGTCAACAAAAATATGTTCAGCATGAAAAAGGATTTAGATGCTGTTACAACATTTGCTGCATTGCCTCCGTATAAAGATCAGTTAGAGAAAGATGAGGCTGGCGAAGAGTCCACTACTGGTGGCATTAAAGAAAAGGAAGGTGACAACACCTTATGAGTTTGATTGACTTAAGTGGAAACTTACTATTTGTAGCGTTTATTGCTTATCTAGTTGCGACATTATTATTTGGTGGTTCAATTAAGCAAGGTAATGCTACTGGTAAAAATACTGGCAAATGGGGCAAGCTTGCCATTGTGGTTACTATTATTGGTTTCCTATCACAGCTTGGCTATTTTATTACGCGTTGGATTTATACAGGACATGCGCCAGTAAGTAATATGTTCGAATTTACAACTGCCTTTGGTATGTTCATTGTCGGCGCGTTTATCTTAATTTATTTTATTTATCGTTTGACTGCACTTGGATTAGTGGCACTGCCTGTTGCGCTTTTGATTATTGCTTATGCAGCAATGTTCCCGAAAGAAGTAAGTCCATTAGTGCCTTCATTACAAAGTCATTGGTTAACAATTCACGTTATTACAGCAGCATTAGGGCAATCTATTTTAGCCATTAGTGCTGTGGCAGGACTTATTTACTTATTAAAAGTTGTTGATTTAACAAAGCCTTCTAAACAACGTTTTTGGTTAGAGGCCGTTATGTACTGTCTTGTAGTAGTTGTTGGGTTTGTTGCAGTTACATCTACATTTAGTGCGATGGATTATGAGTCTAGCTATAATTATGTGGATAAAGAAGGAACTACTCGTAAAATTATTTACAATTTACCTCCAGTATTCGGTATGAATGAATATGAAGTGATAGAAGAACATGGCATGTCGCCATTAGTAGAAATGCCAGCATTAATTAATGCGAAAAAATTAACAACTGTTGTTTGGTCATTAATGGTAGGATCTGTGTTGTATTTATTAATTCGTTTAATTGCTCGCCGTCGAATTAGTGCCATTTTCCAACCACTTGTTAAACGTGTCAATTTACAATTACTTGATGAAATTGGTTATCGTTCAGTGCTGATTGGTTTCCCTGTATTCTCCCTTGGTGCTTTAATCTTTGCGATGATTTGGGCACAAATTGCTTGGAGTCGTTTCTGGGGTTGGGATCCAAAAGAAGTATGGGCTCTTATTACATGGTTATTCTATGCAGCATTCCTGCATTTACGTCTATCAAAAGGCTGGGAAGGTCGAAAATCTGCTTGGTTAGCATTAATTGGTTTCGGGATTATTTTATTCAACCTAATTGCTGTTAACTTAATTCTGGCAGGTTTACACTCCTACGCGTAACCTGTGAAGCAACAAGCCTTTTCGCTGTAGCGAAGAGGCTTTCTTTTCTTTTCAATATGTGTCACACCATGTACAATAGAAGTTAGAGAAAGATTGGAAGAGAGGGATCGTGAAAGTGTCAGAAAATATTTCAGTATTAGTAGTAGATGACGAGGATCGTATTCGCCGCTTATTAAAAATGTATCTTGAGCGTGAAGGATACCTTGTTGACGAGGCCGAAAATGGTGAACAAGCGATCGAGAAATCTTTAGAAAAAGAGTATCACTGTATTTTACTTGATATTATGATGCCTGAAAAAGATGGGCTAGAAGTGTGTGCGGAAATTCGAGAGCGCGCAGCAACACCGATTATTTTATTAACTGCCAAAGGCGAAGAAGCGAACCGTGTACAAGGGTTTGAGCTTGGTGCAGATGACTATATTGTAAAACCATTTAGTCCTCGTGAGGTTGTGCTACGTGTGAAGGCTATTTTACGCCGTTCACAGGCTTTCTCACCAACGACAAATGCGTCTTCTTCAAAAGATTTAGTGGTGTTCCAACATTTAATGATTGATCATGATGCACACCGTGTGACTGCAGAGGGCATTGAGGTTAATTTAACACCGAAAGAGTATGAATTGCTATACTTTTTAGCGAAATCGCCAGACAAAGTATTTGACCGTGAACAACTACTAAAAGAGGTATGGCATTATGACTTCTTTGGTGATTTACGTACAGTGGACACACATGTAAAACGTTTACGTGAAAAGCTCAACCGAGTTTCTGAAAACGCTGCTAAAATGATTGTGACGGTTTGGGGCGTTGGATACAAATTTGAGGTTGTCAATGAATAGAATATGGAATAGTGTTGTCGGGAAGCTATGGGTAACCATATTGCTTCTCGTTTCATTTGTATTATTTGTTTTCACGGTGTTAATGCTTGAATTTCTTCAAAATTACCATATGCAGCAAGCAGAAATTTCATTGCGGCAAACAGCTGCAACGGTAGCAAGTATAGTAGATGACAATGAAACAGCCGAATCTACCTCGGAATTATTAAAAGATATTTTACCTACAGGGACCAATGCATTGATCGCTATCAGTCATGTTGAAGTGTCCTTTGCGATGCAAGAGGGTGTCAATAAAAAAGAAATACAAGATACCATTTTAGCCAATAAATCTTTTCATGAAGTGTTTCAATCAGATGAACCGATTATTAAAGAAATGATGATGCCTTCTTCAACTGATCAAGAAAAGATGGAATCTTATGTCGTACTTGGTTTTCCGCTAAATGTTGAAAATGCAGTACATGGAGCTGTCTTCATCTATCAAAGCCCTGATGCGCTACATAAAACGTCTAAGGAAACAACGAAAATTGTCTTTTTAGCAGCCTTCATAGCATTTGTGTTGACGACATTCTTCGCATTTTTCCTTTCTTCACGTATTACTTCGCCATTGAGAAAAATGCGTGAATTGGCTTTTGAAATCGCGAAAGGGAATTTTGAAGCGAAAATGCCTACTACCCAAAATGACGAAATTGGTCAGCTTGCCGTTGCCTTTAACCAAATGGGCCGTCAATTAAAGCATAATTTAGAGGTCATCAATCAAGAAAACGAACAGCTTTCTAATATTTTGACATCTATGACAGATGCTGTGATTACATTTAACCGTGATCGTACAATATTATTAAGTAATCCACCAGCAGAACGGCTAATGCAAAAGTGGTTTGTGAATAAAGGCTCACAAAGTGCTAAACCTATCCCGCCAGAGCTGTATCATATGCTTGATCATGTGCTGATGTTTGAGGATAAACTAGAAGAGGAAATTGAAATGGACGGCAGCTATTATACGTTTACTATTAGTCCCCTTTATAGTGGTGAAATGATACGTGGCGCTGTGGCTGTTATTCGTGATATGACTGAACAACATCGCTTAGAAAAACTTAGATCCGATTTTATAGCCAATGTCTCTCATGAGCTACGGACACCGATTGCCATGCTTCAAGGTTATTCGGAAGCATTGATGGATGATGATTTTATTCAGGATCAGGAAGAGCGTAATGAGATTACCAAAATTATTTATGATGAATCGAAGCGAATGGGCCGTCTTGTGACAGATCTATTAGATTTAGCACGCATGGAATCAGGGCATATGACGCTATATAAAGATGAATTACCGATTAATTCTACATTCGAACGAATTACACAAAAATTTGCGCAGGTAGCAAAAGAAAAGCACGTTCGTCTGCAATTTGACAGTGAATTTAATGACGAGGCTATGATTAATATAGATGAGGATCGCATTGAACAAGTGCTTACAAATTTAGTTGACAATGCCCTTAGACATACAGATGAAGGGTCTGTGACTGTAAAAGTAGAGCAGGAGCCGACATTTGCTAAAATATCTGTCCAAGATACAGGACATGGCATTCCTCAAGAGGACTTACCCTATGTCTTTGAACGTTTTTATAAAGCCGATAAGGCACGTACTCGTTCCAAGGGTGGAACTGGTCTCGGCTTAGCCATTGCTAGAAATATTGTGAAGGCACACTCAGGTAATATAATGGTAGACAGTGTGCTGAAAGAGGGTACGACCTTCACGTTTTATTTACCGTTCGATTAATAACATGTATTGCTATTAATTGGCTGTAACTTCTATGAATGTAAGACGACAAATATTATAGAACGGGGGTGGAGTGCTTTGAATGACTCCGTGTTCCATCGACTATACGATGCATATCACCAAGACGTGTTTCAGTTTTTAATATATTTAGTAAAAAACCGTACACTTGCCGAAGATTTAGCACATGAAGTTTATGTACGAGTGTTGCGCTCGTACGATCAATTTGCAGGGAATAGTAGTGAGAAAACTTGGCTATTTGCTATTGCCAAAAATGTAGCGATTGATCATTTTAGAAAGCAAGCTGTACGCCAAAAGCATTCACATGATTTCTTTGACTGGGAAACGGAACAGCTCCATTCAACCACACCATCACCGGAAGATATGCTACAGGCCAGTGATGAATTTATGCAGGTAGAATCAGCACTTGAAAACTGTACAGGCGACCAAAAAATGGTCATTATTATGCGCTATTTTCAGGACTTATCAATTGCAGAAACAGCGCAAATACTAGATTGGACAGAAGCTAAGGTAAAAACCACCCAGCATCGAGCCATTAAATTTTTAAGGCAACAGCTACAGCCGATTAGAGAACAGGAGGCGAAACGGCAATGACGCATAAGCCATTTGATGATGAACAGCTTGAACATGTATTGAACAATGCCCCTAAGCTTTCTGACCGCCGTTCAAAAGAAGAAATATTAAATCGGTTAATGGCAGATGCTCGCTTGCAGGATAATAGTCACCTTCAAGAAGCGATACAACAACCTATAGAGAATGAAGAAGCACAACAAGAAAGTAAACCTTTGATTCAAGATGAACAACCATCACGATTTAAGTTCCGAAAAATGTCGATTTTTACGAGTATAGCAGCTGTTTTCGCGTTAACGGTGCTCGTTGGCTCCATGGTCATGAATAATAACGCTAGCCAAAAAGATCTAGCTAGTACACCGGAAACGGCTAATTACTCTACATTACAGGAAGATCGTTCTGCTAAAGAGGCCGCTACCCAGGATGAGGCACTTCAATCCAGTATTGTAGCGGAGCATGAGCGTATGTTATCTTTACGGTCATCAGTCTATGAGGAAGATGTGAAAGATGCTGTCGTTTTTCGTATTGGTTTGGCAGGACGCGATGCAGAAAGTGTACCAATGACATATGTGATACCAAATGAGCGTGTAGCAACTGATTTTGGGACGCAAAAACCTTCTACTTTACAGATGTATGAGAAATATGCTCCTCAAATTGATGAAGAAGCCAAAGGGTTTACGGATTATCATCCTTTTAAGGGTGAACTGAAGGAGAAAGATGACAAGCTTGTCCACGTTTTACCAAAGGACAATAACTATGATGTTGCTTCAGCTACCGTTAATGAATACAAAGGTACTTTAGAGGATACATTCTCGGATTCTGAATATACGGAAGTTGAGATTCAAAATGAAGATGGCACACCTTATGAGTTTTCTCAAGAGGGTGAGCCAAGCCAAGCCATGTCATTAACAAACGCCAAACATTTTAATTATTATTTATACCAAGATGGTAATGGGGCAGAATATCTATCACCAGATTTCCGTCAAACATTTGCTAATGTTACAGAGGCACTTACATTAATGAAAAACAAAAATGATGATGTTTATGTAACAGTTGTTCCTGAAAATGTGACATACACGGTGAAAGAGGAAGCAGAAGGTGTAGTCGTTACTTTCGATATCCCTTTAGATTTAGCATCGATGGAGCCAATTCGCGCTACCCAACTGATTGAGGCCATGATGTTAACTGCTGCTAGCTTTGACCAACAATTACGCTTAGATAATGTGGTCCAAGAAAGCTGGGAAGGATTCGATTTAAAAACGTATTTGCCAAAGCCTGTGGGGCCAAATAAACAATATATGCCTTAGACAAAATCAAAAATGGAGCATTCCTGTAACATGGAATGCTCAATTTTTACAATACATACAAATCTAATCGGATTTTTTTTAAGCAGAACTATTTACTTTTTCTTGATAATTAATTATAGTAAGGTTGTAGTATAAAATAATATGATTCATCTTCGGGGCAGGGTGAAAATCCCGACCGGCGGTAATAGAGTGGTGAACCGTTAATGTTTTTCATTAACTCGAATGGTTTATGCTTCGCTCTTCAGCCCGCGACCTGTGCAAATTTATTTGCATGGCTGACTTGGTGTGATTCCAAGGCCGACAGTTAAAGTCTGGATGGGAGAAGATGGAGGTACGATCGTCATTCATTGTTATGAAATGAACTATGACCGAGCGCTTTTTTTGTATGACTTTTTAAACAGTGCTTAAAAAATAGTTTATGTTGACGCTTATTCGTCATGCCTTTCTCCCTTGTGCTTTTCATGCATAAGGGTTTTTTCATGCTAACAATTGAAAGATCGTCACCTTTCTTCTTGCGAGATTGAATCAGCAAAGAGGAGAGAGTTTTCTATGAAGAAAAATGTTAAACTTCAATCGTTTATTACGATTGGCATGCTGAGCAGTATTTCGTTTTTATTAATGCTTTTTAATTTCCCAATTCCACCATTCCCAGCATTTTTGGAAGTCGACTTTAGTGATATGCCTGCATTAATAGCAGCCATCACTATGGGGCCTGTGGCTGGTATTTTAGTAGAATTATTTAAAAATGTATTGGATTGGATTTTCTCGGGAACGCCAACAGGTGTGCCAGTAGGTCATATTGCCAACTTTGCAACAGGTATTTTATTTATTTTACCAGTAAGCCTTATTTTTAATCGCTTTAAAACAATTGCTGGTCTTGTTGGAGGTTTAGCGACTGGAACAGTTGTAATGGCGGTAGGCATGAGTGTTTTAAACTACGCAGTATTTTTACCGATGTACACATACTTCTTAGGTATGGAGCCTGTTGTAGGTGATTCGCTTTATAAAATGATCATTGCTGGGATTTTACCATTTAACATTGTAAAAGGTATTTTATTAACGGCTATTATGGCGTTTTTATTTACAACAATGCGCAAATGGATCGACCGCCAGCGTTCTATCTATATAACAAAATAATTTTTACTAACCTCGGGTAAACATACCTGAGGTTTTTTGTTGGAAGGATTGAAGGATAGGGGAAAGGTCTGATGGATAATTTACTAAAAGTGAAGGATAGAAAGGCAAAACTAACGGATAATTATAGAAAAAAGTAATGGGATAAACTAGCTATCTAGTCCTTTATAATTACAACCTAGTCGAAAGCTATATTTTCATGTAAAATAGAGAAGAGTTTAGAATGTTTGAGGAGTTTGAAGAGATGAGTGGAAAAAAAGGACAGTGGTCTAGTAAATTAGGTTTTATTTTAGCATCAGCTGGTGCGGCGATTGGACTAGGGGCAATTTGGAAACTTCCCTATGTAACAGGACAAAGTGGTGGAGGAGCATTTTTCCTTATCTTTGTGTTATTTACCTTGTTAATAGGACTACCGATGTTATTGTCCGAGTATGTTTTAGGACGTGGTACACAATCCGAGGCTGTAACAGCGTATAAAAAAATTGCTCCAACTAAGCCAGGCTGGGCTTGGATTGGTCGAATGGGCGTGCTAGGCTGTTTTTTATTATTAACTTTTTATAGCGTAGTTGGAGGTTGGATCTTTATTTATAGCGGGCTAGGTGTAGCTGGCGCGGTAATTGATCCAGCAGTAGATCCAGCTGAACTATTTGGAAAAATTATAGGTACGCCTTGGATTACGCTAGTTGGACTAGTGTTGTTTACATTAGCCAACGTACTTGTGATTTCATTAGGTGTACAAAATGGAATTGAAAAGGCCAATAAATGGATGATGCCGTTACTCTTCATAATGTTCATTGTCCTTGTTGTGCGTGCAGTTACATTAGATGGGGCAATGGAAGGGGTAAAATTCTTCTTATGGCCTGATTTCTCGAATATTACAGGTAAAGCATTATTAGAAGCCCTAGGACAATCGTTCTTTGGGTTAGCAGTAGGCTTTTCTTGTCTAGTTACATATAGCTCTTATTTAAAAAAGGATGTCAGTCTTCCGAATTCAGCGGGTTCTGTAGTGTTGTTAACCGTGCTTGTTTCATTTTTAGCAGGTTTAGCGATTTTCCCTGTGGTGTTCGCCTTTGATTTAGAGCCAGCAGCGGGTCCGGGTTTGCTATTTATGGTGCTGCCAACAGCTTTTAGTCAAATGCCATTTGGTGAAGTGTTTTTAGCCATGTTTTTATTGCTATTTTTATTTGCTACATTAACGTCATCATTTAGTTTATATGAGATTATCGTCGCGGCATTTATGGAGCATAGTCAGAAATCCCGACCGATGTGGACGCTTTTACTTGGTATAGTCGTATTTATTGCAGCTATTCCAGCAGCACTTTCTTCGAGTGTATTATCGGATATAATGATTTTTGAGAAAAGTATCTTTGATGCAACCGATTTTTTAGTGTCGAATATCATGCTTCCATTAGGGAATTTATTCATTGCTATTTTTATTGCCTATGTAGTGGATAAAGAATTTGTGAAGAGAGAATTGCTAACGGGTAGTCAAATGGGGCAAGGCTATTATTCTACATATCGTATGTTAATGTTAGTTGTTGTACCGATTATTATTCTCGTTGTGTTTGTTAATATGCTACTGCAGTATTAAAGAAAAACAAAACAGTCAATTGAAAGGTAGAAATGGATATCTGTTGCTTGGCTACTTGCTTTCCTATCTAACCAAAAAAATCTAATCTATTTAGCAAAGGTTTTCAAATAAAATGAAGGTGTTCATTACTCTTTATGTAGAGGTGCTGTCAATCACCACTTCTCCACATTGAAATCGCTATGCTACTATGAAAAAATGGTTGATTGGAGTGGAGCCAGGGGTCAAAGATGAGACCCTGGAGCGAATGGAAGTGAGTAAAGCGGCTCATCGGACGCCCCCTAGACGCTGGCGGAACGGAAATACCTTTCACCTTGCAAAGTTGCTTTTTCTGCCGTGGACATCTTCTTTTTTTAAACATGAAAAGGTGTATTCCGTCTATTAGGAATACACCTTTTTATTATGGTTACAAAGATTAATAATCGTTAAGTGATAGCTCACCTAGCCAATCTTCTTTAATAATCTTCCTTGCTTGTTCTTCGCTTTTGGCAATAGGGAATACTTTATCAACCTGTGAAATAGCGAATAAGTTGCGAATGAAATCATCGACGACAATAATGGCGATTTTCTTATCTTTTACAGACACTTTCTTAGCAAAATTAACGATCATACCGAATCCAGTACTATCAATATTTGTTACCTTTTGCATATCGATAATGTATCCATGCTTTGTGTCTAAGCTAAGTGTTTGAAGCTCTGACTTTATTTCTTCAATCATCCCGTATTCTAAATCGCCTGTAAACGCAATTACAATATAATCAGCCTTTGTGTCAATATTCATTGCAATTTTCTTCTGATTCATCCTATAGCGCCTCCATTATTCTTTTCTTGTTTGGGGATTTATTCAAACTTAAATTTATTCACTTCATTTTGTAAATTATCAGCAATTGATGATAACTCATCTGAGCTTTGTGTAATTTCTGCAACAGTCGCATATTGCTCTTCTGAGGTTGCTGCAATCTCCTCTGTAGCTGCGGCAGCGTCCTCAATGATACGAGAAATATCTTGAATTGCTTGTTGTACGCTTAAAGAGTTGTCGTTAACATGTGTAAATGCAACTTTCATTTGTTCGACGCCTTCCTCAGTTTCGACAACTTTCTCTACGATTTCCTTAAGGGCACTTCCACCTTTATTGATGATCGTAACCTGCTCCTCGACAGCCAGTAAATTGCTTTCCATCGTTCGTACGGTTACAGATGTTTCAGCCTGGATATCATTAATAAGATTTGTAATTTGTCCTGCTGCTAAACTTGACTGCTCTGCAAGTTGACGAACCTCTGATGCAACGACAGCAAAGCCTTTTCCTTGATCACCTGCTCGTGCTGCCTCAATGGCTGCATTGAGTGCTAACAGATTCGTTTGTTCTGCGATCCCAGTGATAACGGTAATAATACCACCAATTTCTTCAGAGCGCTTGCCTAATTTTTGGATAGAATCAGTTGCATAAGACACAGTTTTTGTAACATCACTTAGATGCATAATCGCTTCATTGATGGCTTCTTCTCCTTTACGTGCGATATGAGTGGATTCGATAGCGCTATTTAAAGTGATTTCAGCCTTTTGTAAGCTCTTTGATACTTCTTCAATCGTTTTTTGCATCATTGAAACTATTCGTTCAGCCTGATCAGATTGAGTGGTAGTACCAACGGCGATTTCATTCATTGTTAGTGCAATCTGATTAGATGCTTCACTTGTTTGATGTGATGATTCTGCCAAAGTGTGTGACGACTTTGCAATTTGGTGTGCACTACCAGCTACAATCTTTATCGTCTCTGTTAAATGATTTTTCATACTACTAAATGCGCGTGCTAATTCAGCGATTTCATCTTTGCCTTTAGGGTTTAACAGTTTAACATTTAAATTTAGTTCTGCTAATTCCTTGGCATTGGTACTTAAAATGTTAATAGGATTTACAATTTGCTTTTGTAAGAACCAACTAATTCCTCCGATCATTACAATGGCAATCACTAAGGAAATAGCTACATTCTCCAGTGCTGATTTTGTTGCAATGCTTATATAAGGAGCGGTAGGGACAGCGGTTGCCCATACACCGATCACCTCGCCTTGACTATTTACGATAGGATCATAGGCTGCTTGATGCAAACTTCCTAAGACATTTGCAGAACCGATAAAGCGCTTTTTTTCTCCGAGCACAACAGTTGCAACCTCGTCAGAAACCTTTGTATTTAAAGCACGCTCACCATTATCCACTATATTGGTACTGATACGAGTATCGTTTTGAAAGATGGATACAGCATTCCCATTTGTAAGTTCTCCAACTTTATCAGCCACCTCAAAGTTTTCTACCATATTGATATCGCCTTTATAGAGCTGATTGTTTTTTATGGACCATTCTCCAGGGTATTTAGCATCTAAATATTCATAGCTCAATTGTATATCTGATAAAAGCTTTGTATCAGCACTTTCTAATAGATTGTTCTTGGCAACAAAAAAATTGACGCCTGCTAAAAGGGAAGTAAGTAAAATAATACAACCAAATATAAGCAGATTCATTTTCTTTCGTATAGATAACTTCATTAAAACGCCCCCAATTTTACGTTTACTTTATAGATGAAACTTTTTGGAAATACCTACTAAAAATTTTGTTTCAGAAATATTTTCGAACCAAATATGGTCTACCATATTTTTGACAAAAAATAAACCGCGTCCACGATCAGCATAATCAAGTTTGTCTAAATCGAATTGAAGAACTTTGTCCCAGTCCTTTTCGTCAATACCTTTTGCTTCGTCAGTGACTGTTATTTTTATTTCTTCGTTTGATTGAGTTACATGTATTTGAATTTCCTTTTGAGTGGGTATATTAATTTTCCCCATAGCCTCTACGGCATTGATGACTAATTCATGAACAACAAATCTTATTTCTCGTTTATAAGGTAGATTATATAAATCTGTATAATTCTCCATAATTTGATCAATAAAGGCTATAGCTTGTGTATCAGGATTTACATTGAGTGTGAATTCCATCTTCAATCACCTACCCTTTAATGTAATTGTTATTGAAACGACTGTGATGTCATCGCTGTAATCATTGTCAATTAAATTGTATTTTTGAGAAAATTTTTGTAGTGCATAGCTATTATCCTGTGAAGCATAAGCGTAGAAAAAGTCCATATCAATTGAATTTTGCTCGTTCAATGTTAATAATCCATCTGTATAAAGAATAATACGGTGCCAGCCTGATAAAGGTATTGTTTTTTTATTTATTTGAATAGTAGGGAATAGTCCGAGGATAGGTGTATTCGCTGGGAGGAAGACTGTTTCTCCATATTTTCCAAATAAAAAACCAGAAGGGTGAGCCGCATTCACATAGTGCAATGTTCCATTTTTCGTATCTAGAAGTATGTAAATCGCCGTCATTAAAAAACGGTCCATATCTTCATCAGAAAATAGCTCGTATATTTGGCGGTTAAGTTCTTGGATTACTGCTACTGGATCAATTAACTTAGTAATCATTCCTTTTAATAACGATCTAATGGACATCGTAACGAGTGATGCAGCTATGCCATGCCCCATTGCATCGTACAGAAGAATGGCGGTTAAATGGTCATTAATCTTAAACCAACAGTACATGTCACCTCCTAGTGTATTAGATGTTACATAAAGACCATCAATCTGTATTTGCTCAAGATTTAATGGAGGAGATAGTGCGTTCTTTTGGAATTTTTTTGCAACGAATAAATCTTTTTGAATCATACTTTCTTGCTGCTTTCGAAGCGTGGCTTCCTTCTGATATTTTAAGGCTACTTGAATTCGAGTTTTAAAATGAGTAAAATCAAACGGCTTTAAAATAAAGTCGAAAATACCTGCTTCAAACACCCTATCGATTGTTATGTTTTTTTCGTAGGTAGTGGATAGAAGGATAGGGACATCTATCCAATTTTTAAGTACATGAATGTGCTGACAAATTTCCTCGCAATTGCTGAGTGTCATTTTAGTGTCGAGGACGATTAATTCCAGCTCATCTTTCAAAGATGAATCTACTAAATAATTCATTGCTGCTTCCGTTGTTGAAAAGCAATGAATATTTGGGATGCTGATACGATGAAAATATTTCTGCAGACGTAGCACATCATTACTTACGCTGCCAATAATTAATACTGACATGCCTACTAAATTCACCGCCTTATGTATCTATAACTAAATATTTCCTGGAAGCCAACATAATGATTTCTAACCATAATTATATACTCCGTATTTACTTATAATATGAATAAATGAAAATTCTAATTTGCTATAAATTTACCAATAAATATGGCATTATACAAGGCTTTTGTGATATAAAGTAAAACTTAATCAATAGGATTTTTGACATCTAGGTTCTTGGATAGGGTTCACGGGTTAACTTTTTAACGATGCTCTTGATATATCTGCATTTGATGCATGAGGAAGTAGAGAATGCTTCGTCTCTAGTCATGATACTTGACTGTACATTTTTAGAGTGACGAAGGATTTTGTAAGACTAAAGGCCTTTTGTAGAAAGTATTAATTTTGCCCTTCTTTTAAGGTGAAAGATCGCTATTTGAGATGGAAATGTGGTAAGAAAAATTAATCTAAAAAAGGGATTAATATATTCGATAAAATGCATGTTATAAAACATTACATACATATTGCTTATTATTCAATTTTAATGTATTTTTAGATCAGTCATAAAAAAGTATGTTAATTAAATTTACATTGGAGTGGTGAAAAATGAAACATTATACCAAAGAAGATATTATACGTCGAGTGAAGGAAGAAAATGTGAAATTTATTCGCCTACAGTTTACAGATATATTAGGGACAATCAAAAATGTGGAAGTGCCTGTCAGTCAATTAGAAAAAGCGCTAGATAATAAAGTCATGTTTGACGGCTCTTCAATCGAAGGTTTTGTGCGTATTGAAGAATCGGATATGTATTTAAAGCCTGATTTCAATACCTTCGTGATTTTTCCTTGGACTGCTGAAAAGGGGAAAGTGGCACGCTTTATCTGTGATATTGCAAGACCAGATGGTACACCGTTTGAAGGAGATCCACGCTCCAATTTAAAACGAGTATTGAAGGAAATGGAGGAGCTAGGCTTTACTTCGTTTAATTTAGGGCCAGAGCCTGAATTTTTCCTATTCAAGTTGGATGAAAAGGGGCGTCCGACACTGGAATTAAATGATAGTGGGGGCTATTTTGATTTAGCGCCAACTGATTTGGGAGAGAACTGTCGTCGTGATATTGTTTTAGAGCTAGAGGGAATGGGCTTCGAGATTGAAGCGTCTCATCATGAAGTAGCACCAGGCCAGCATGAAATCGACTTTAAGTATGCGAGTGCTATTGAGGCATGTGACAATATCCAAACATTTAAACTAGTTGTAAAAACCATTGCTGCACAGCATGGCCTCCACGCAACATTTATGCCAAAGCCACTATTTGGGGTCAATGGGTCAGGAATGCATTTTAATCTCTCGTTATTTGAAGGTGATAAAAATGCCTTCTACGATGAACATGCAGACTTGCAATTAAGTGCAACCGCACGTAGCTTTATGGCAGGAATCATGAAGCATGTGCATGGCTTTACGGCTATCACAAATCCACTTGTCAATTCCTATAAACGATTAGTACCTGGCTATGAAGCCCCTTGCTATGTAGCTTGGTCTGCTCAAAACCGCTCACCATTAATTCGTATTCCAGCAGCTCGTGGACTATCTACACGAATTGAATTGCGTTCAGTGGATCCAGCAGCAAACCCTTATTTAGCAATGACTGTTATTCTAGCATCTGGGCTGGATGGTATACGAAAAGATTTAACGCCACCAGCTGCAGTAGACCGTAACATTTATAAAATGACAGCAGCGGATCGGGAGTTGAATGGGATTGATAGTTTACCATCCTCATTAGAATTTGCGTTAATCGAATTAGAGATGGATGCCATTGTTCGTGATGCACTGGGTGACCATATTTACGATAAATTCACAGCTGCGAAAGAGATTGAATGGAATAAATATCGCACACGTGTCCATAACTGGGAGCGTGAGGAGTATTTAACGATGTACTAAAGGTTGGGGCTGTTTTAGCTCCAACTTTTTTATGTGACATGTACTTCTTTTTGCTCTATCATAAGATTAAAGGAGTGTGGACAATGACACAGATAACTCAAGTTGTGACAATTCAAAACAATGATATTGTGCAATTTGAACTTGATATTAACCGAGCTTTAGTAGATTTAAAAGGCTTTTTCATACTTGATATCAAATACAATACGCTCTTTATTGGAGAGCAGACGGTCATCCATTCTGCTTTAATTATTTATCAGCAAAGCGATTACACCATTTAACAAGAGGGGTCATGTCGATGAGACGTGACTTTTTTTAATAAAAGATAAACTCGAGTGTTGGGGAAGGTTAATGGTATTCGGGTAACTTCCTCCTTTGATTTTCATGCAATGTCATAAATGAATTCATCTACATCAGGGATCATCATTTTTCCCTAACCAGGACCGTTTCAAAATAATGAACCTCCACAACTTCATTATGTCTATAATAATTTCTTTAATAATCTTAATGAGATTGCCTGTTTCTTCATAAACCCTACCGAATGTAGCGTGTCTCAAAGTCTTCTACTGCCTCTTTACCACCTGATGGATCTGCCCGTATTTTTGCTTCATCCTTATTTCCTTGTAAAACCATTAATAATTGATTATCTTTCGTTTAAGCAAAAAGCAGCAACATCTTGCCGTTTGACCAAGAAAAAACCTCCATTTCATTTCTGTATATAATAAACTTATCTTTTTTTAATGTTGGTTAAGCAAAGGAGGGATAATAAAATACGGTTAGGTCTTCCTAATTCTTAATTCAATTGATTTTGTTAAATCTGTCCTGAAAGATTGGTCAGAGTTTAATGTATTTCAATAGAAAATTTAAAGAAAATTCTTTCTATTTAGCCTGTCCAAAGTTAGCATAAAAAGACAGGTTAAGCAGCCATATCTATTTTATGATGGAATCAAGGAGTGAGAGCAATGAGTTGGATTGAGTCGATTCAAAAGGCCATTAATTATATGGAGGATCATTTATTAGAGGATATTACGATTGAACAGATTGCACAGGAGGTTAATTCATCTGTCTTTCATTTTCAGCGAACATTTGCCATTTTGACAGATATGTCTATTGCAGATTATCTACGGCGAAGAAGATTAACATTAGCTGCACAAGAATTGCTGGGTACTGAACAAAAAATAATCGATCTTGCCTACAAATACGGCTATGAAACTCCTGAAGCCTTTACTAAAGCGTTTCGTAAACAACACCATGTAACGCCTAGTGAAGCAAGAAAGAAGCAAGGACCATTACAATCATATAATCGCCTGGTCATACAGGTAAGCTTGAAGGGAGCAGAACCAATGAAGTATAAAATTATTGAAAAAGACAAGTTTCAAATTGTCGGTGTAAAAAGAACATACAACTGTCAAAATGGGGAGAACACAACGGAAATACCTCTATTTTGGCAAGAGGTCAACCAAAGTGGCTTTGATCATCAGCTATACCAATTAAATAATGGCACGGTCAATGGCGTACTAGGTGTTTGTGTACCAAATACAGAACAGGGACAAAAGGGCTTCATTGATTATTGGATTGCTACTGATCATGTAGGAGAAGTAGGTGAAGATCTCTTAACAATGGAAGTACCTGCATCTAAATGGGTTATCTTTGAAGTACATGGACCTATGCCTGATGCAATGCAAAATACATGGAAACAAATTTATTCAGAGTGGTTCCCATCCAACCCATATGAACCAGCAGGAACAGCGGAGTTGGAGGTTTATCCTGAAGAGGATGCTTATAGCCCTGATTCGTATTCAGAAATTTGGATTCCAATAAAATAACAAGAAAGCCAAGGGTGCAATACTAGTGCATCCTTGGCTTTTATTATTCTACTGAAAAAATTCACCCTTTTTTTAGCTTTGTTAAAGATGTAAAATATATGTATGTTTAAAATAAACGGTTTAGCGGCGTTTATTAATCGTTACATAATTTCATAAGGGGGCTAATAAACGATGAGAGGTACGATTCAAAACAAACGTGTGGAAATTTCACAAGAGGACGCACAGCAATACTTAAAGTTGGGAAAAGTGGCACATGTCGCAACAGTTGATGAGGAAGGTTTTCCTTATGTTATTCCGTTTGTCTATGTATATGAAGGGGAGGACAAACTATACTTGCATATTGGTAATCTTCGAGAAAGTCACTTTTGGTCAAATATCAAACAAAATCCTAAAATTTGTATAGAAGTGTGCGATATGGGTGATTTACATCCAGGCAAAAAATATGCCTGTCAATCCGCACTAGTTTATCAAAGTGTGGTTCTGTTTGGACATATCGAAAGAATTGAAGAGGAATCAAAAAAAGTATGGTTCTTTGATGCGCTGCTGGATAAGTATGGAAATCCTGAATGGACATTTGAAAGAGAGGGCTATCCGATTATGCCGAAAATCGAACTATTTGAAGTAAAAATAGAAAAGCTGACAGGGAAAATTAATAACGGCATGTATCATTAATCAAAAAGGCTAAGTATTGGTTGAATTCTACCATGCTTAGCCTTTTCTTCTTACGATTTTGTTAAAGTGTAAAGTTGTAGAGTATCTTCAGTATTGTGCTTCTCTTGGTAAATGAAATTCAATTTTTTTAAAACCTTGATTGAATTGATATTGGCAGCGTCAACTTCTGCAGCAATTGTTTCCATTTTTAAGTGCTTAAAGGCATAATCAATTAAAGCAGTTATAGCTTCTGTTGCATAGCCTTTTCCCCAATATTCCTTGCCCAAATCATAGCCAATCTCTGTTAGAGCATTGTCATAATCAAGCATATTAAAGCCACATGACCCAATGATATGATTGGATGCCTTTTCAAAAATAGAGAAGCGGATTGCCTTGTGTTGCTTAGCTAATTGTTCTAGAAGTTCAATCATTTCCAAGGCTTGCTCTTCTTGTGTAAACTGAGTAATGTTCATATACTTGGTTACATCAGGATCAGACCAAATGGTTAATAAACTTTTAGCATCAGCTTTCTCCATTTTTTGTAACCGCAATCTTTCCGTGTTGATATTTTCAATCAATACTTTTACCTCCAAAATTATGATGATGTTGGATGAAAAATATTGCTATCTGCGCATAATTCAGTCCCTTCATATGGATATAAGTTTATTATAATAGAAATGATACATACTGCAAAATACTGGAGGAAATAGCATGATAAAAGTCTCGGAAGAGCAATATCCTATCATTAAACAATTTATTTCAAGTGCCCCGACATTTGTTTATAGTATACTAGATCGAATGATAGAAGGAGCTGTCTATTCCGATACAGCTGCTTTTCAAACATTATTATTTCACACGAAATCAGGGATATACTATGTATATGGCGATGAAAATAAGACTTCGATTGATTATCAGCTTGCTTATTGTTTTCAACAGGCTATAGAACAACAGAAACGGTTTACCTTATTTTCTTATTCTGAACAGTGGAATACTAAAATCGAACAATTGTTAAATAATCAGCTAAGAAAGCTAGAACGCTATACATTTACATTTGATGAAAATATTTATAATCATAGAGAGAAGCATGGGGAAGGTGATTACGAAGTCAAATTTATTACTGAACCCCTGATTAAAAATTCACTGGAATTTGATCAGACTTATTATGAGGAATATTGGGATTCTACCTCTAATTTTCTCAAAAATGGCTTTGGCTTTTGTTTCGTACATAATGAACAAATCATTAGTGAAGCCGTCTCTATATTTAAGTCAAATGACTATGCAGAAATTGATATTATGACAGATCCAAACTATAGAGGACAAGGATTAGCAAGTAGCATTGCAGAAGCCTTTATAGATCATTGTCTAGTCAACCAGCTAAAGCCTTGTTGGGATTGTGATATTTCAAATACAGGCTCCATTCACCTAGGCACAAAGCTTGGTTTTACGACTCCGCAAAAATATGCTATCTATACAAAAAAGTAGCCCACGCGGTTATTATAAACATCGTGAGCTTTATGCGCTGTTAAAAGAAACGATTGCGTAATTCAAAAACTCGATAGAATAGTCTAGCGTCTCTAGCCATTTTATTTGGTGCGTTCATATGGGGACGGAGGCATTGTTGAAACAATTCATCACAGTATTTTGTGCTACCGTGTCGTTCATAGCATTCATCATGCAGTTTACAGCAAGCGTCCACTGCATTTGTAGGCATACCTGGTCCTGAGCAGCCAGGGCCACAGTATCGGTAGCCAGGATAACAAAAACCGAGCTTGCGATTTCTATTCATCTCCTTAACCTCTCTTTTCGATGTCTTTTCTATAAAATATGTAATATTTCATCATAGAAGAGGATAAAAAACTATAAGACTATTCTTTTTGATTTGTAAGGTTCCTGTAAGCTTAAAAATAATTAGTTGTAAGGATGGTGCGTTATGCTAGCTATAGCATAAAAGATAAGGAGTTTTTCAACATGAATCCATCCGTTACACAAAAAGAACGAATCATTTCCTTAGATATTATACGAGGATTAGCGTTATTTGGTATTTTATTTATTAATGTAGGTGCCTATCAGCTCTTAATGGAGGGTGCACCAATGCCTGATATGAGTGGAATCAATGGGGTGATTGATTCACTTATTGATATTTTTATAGAAAAGAAATTTTTCTCTATCTTTTCATTCCTATTTGGAGTTGGTTTTTATATTTTTGCTTCACGTGCAGAAGCGCGTGGGGATAGACCGAGATGGCGCTTTGCAAGACGCTTATTTGCTTTATTCGTTATTGGTATTATTCATATTTTTATTTTTTGGGGCTCTATCCTATCCATTTACGCAGTAATTGGTTTTTTATTGCTACCATTTTACTCTGCGAAGGTTTCAACCATTTCTAAATGGTTATTTACCATTATCACACTGCATATTCTGGCACTATTAGGACAAATGTATATGCCGTCTAATGCCGTTTCGTCAGCTATTTTTGGCTTTTTAGGCAATGATGCAGTAGCTATCTTTATTATGTTTTTAAGTGGATTTTTAGTAGCAAAAGCTGATTGGATTGGGCATATTGGAGCGCATAGTCAAAAAATAAAATGGTTGCTTTATAGTACTTTCCCATTCTTTATTGGATTCTCATTATGGATTTGGTTTGCCTCACAAGCAGATGACCAACAGCTCCAATCTATCATTGGCTTAGGGGTTGTTCCAACAACCTATTTTTACTTAAGTGGTTTGTTTATTCTATTAGAACATAAAACAATAGCGAAGCTACTTCAGCCAATTGGACGTGTGGGGCAAATGGCCTTTACAAATTATTTGGCGCAAAGCTTTATTGGAACAGCCATCATCTCATTCATGGGGCTAGAAGTAGTTTCACCATCAGATATTGTAGTGATAGCGAGTATTACGTTTATCATTCAAATAATTTTTAGCGTGATTTGGTTTAAGTTCTTTACAATAGGACCATTTGAAAAATTATGGCGCTATATGACTTATGGAAAAAAAGTCGTATCAAAACAATCATAAAACACTGTAAATCCCAAACAATCCTACTGTTTGGGATTTTTTCTGCTAAAATAAATTGTATGTTTTTGTAAAAAACGAAACCTAAAATGGGAGATAATCGTAAACTAGGTACCAGAAATAAAGGAGCGCTTATAATATGGCAAAGCAAATAAAAAAATATATGGCTGTGACAACGGCATCTTTGATGGCTGTACAGCTAGCAGCATGTGGAAATAGTGAATCTCAAACAGTAGAAGAATACCCTTTAACTACTTCTAATCAGGTAACCGAAGATCAAAATCAAGCCATTACAAGTGATGAAATAGAAAGTGTTTACAATAGTGAAATGGCTGAAGCTTGTGATGAATGGCAAGAAGGTGATGATGGTTCCTTTGAATGTATCGATGAAAATTCACCTTACTATGCACAGCATTTCTTTAATGGTTTGATGTATGCAACGGCTGGAGCCATGATAGGAAGTGCGATATATAAAAGTCGCAATTTAAAAAATGGTACAGAGCGAGATGAGCAAAGCAATGGTGGCGGCTCAGCAGTGCCACGATCGTCATCAAGCGCTAAGGATGAGAGTAAACCAACAAATGGTATAACAAACAGTACGCAAAATAAGGCTAGTTCAACTTCAGGTAGCTCAACTTCAAGTGGATCAAATTCTTATTCGAGTGGACAACGCTCCTATTCGACGGATAGTTCATCTAAGAGTTCCAATTCCTACTCCAATAGCTCTTCCACAAGCACAGGAAAATCAGGCTTTGGTACTGGTGGGACATCTCGTGGCGGCTCGTCCTCCTCGTAAGGCTTGGGTAAGGAGTGAAGAACATGATGAATCACACACAGCAACGACAAGCATTTTACTCAAAATTTCCTGACTTCTTTCCTGACTTTGAGGATTTAGAGTATGCATTATATGATGTTTTAGAATTACCAAAGCAGCAAATTGATCAACTTTATTATGCAACACAAATACTTTGGCGCATCTTTTTAAAAGTCGGGAAACAATTTAAACATTTATCAGTCGATCAGCTCTTAGCCTTAGGTATTCGACCAGAAATGATCCCATATATTCAGTTAGATTATTTACAGCAGCAATCCATTCTGGCACGATTTGATTTTATTTGTACGGAGGAGGGCTACATTAAATGTTTAGAGTTAAATGGAGAAACACCTTTTCTTGTACAAGAAACCTTCAAGATGAATGACGCTCTATGTCAGCATTTTGGCTATAAAAATCCCAATGATGTATCAGCCTTACAAAAAGCATTGTCGGGCGCTCTTTTTGCTGCCATCCACTATTTACATGATGTCAAAAAGCCGAAGATTGTCATCACAGGTAAAACAGCGAAAGAGGACTATGAAGAGTATTGTCAGGTACAGTTTATCAAGTCCTGTATTCCTTTTGACATTGAGTATGTGCCCATTCAAGAACTTATTATCTTTTCTAGTGATACATCTGAGGTAGCACAAGGTCTTTATACACCCACAATGGAGAAAATTGATATTTTATTTAGACCTGCACACCCTGCAGAGTTTTTAATAGATGATGTGGCAGCGGATGGTGATCGCATTGGCTTGCATCTTTTAGAGCTTGTCAAAAAAAGACAGCTGGCAATTATTAATCCACCTGCTGCCTATGTATTACAATCGAAAATCTTATTATGGTTAATATGGGAGCGGAGAAATGATCCATTGCTCTTTACTTCTGAGGAACGAGCAGCTATTTTGCAATATATGCTTCCTACATACCTGACAGCAGAGCCATTTATTCGAGGTGATATACCCTATGTCAAGAAGCCTGTTTATTCTCGTGAAGGAAATACAGTAGAAATTTACGCAGGAAGTGGGCGGAGAGTAAATGCTTCCACATCCAAACATTATAATGATAATTTGTTTATTTACCAACAGTATGTGGAGATGCCTAGTATAACTGTGCAGTTAAAAGAAGGATATCACGCTAAGAAGTGGCTAATTGGCTCATTTGTTGCGGATAACCAAGCATGTGGTTTAAGCTGTCGGGTAGGCAATCAAATTACAGAATGGGATTCACATTGGTTAGCCGTTGGTTACAAGGAATAGCAAATCTATAGTGCTGAAAAACAAAACCACCCATAAAATTTTTTTATAAGGTGAAAATGGATTGCCGTTGCAGGCTACTTGCTTTCCTGTGGGCGAGCGCCGAACCGCTTCCTTCGCTCCGCTCCGTGCAGGGTTTCGCCTGACTCGCTATCCCACGGGAGTCAAGTAGCCTTCCACTCCAACCTACAAAAGTGTTATCTTTTTAGCAAAGGTTTTCAAATAAAGTGAAGGTGTTCACTTCTTGTCACTCATCACTTCTCCAAATTGAAAATAAGAGCTTATCCCCTCTATGAATACAGATAATGGGCGATTTTATTACTATGCTACTATTAAAAAAGTAAAGACACTTTGCAGAATGGTTGATTGGAGAGGAGCCAGCGTCACTCCTAGAGGATTTAGCGTCACTGATGAGACCCTGGAGCGAACGTAAGTGAGAGAAGCGGCTCATTGGACGCCCCCTGGAAAGGACGCTGGCGGAACGGAAATCAACCCTTACCTTGCCAAAAGGTAATATTTCTCCTAGCGATATTATCTTTTTTCAACAACATGAATTGGCGAGACTTTTTAAAGTATCGCCAATCGTTTGGTCCTTATTCATTCCAGCCTTTACAGACATCAATCCATTCTTTATAGGGAGCATATGTTTCAAGTTCTGAAATGGTTACCTCAATGGCTGAATTACTACTACCGCACGCTGGAAATACTGTAGTAAAACGTTTTAAAGATTCATCTAAATAAATGGCTACGCCCTCGTTGACACCAAAAGGACATACACCCCCGACATCGTGGCCAATCATCGTCTCCACATCATCTTTGGATAACATCTTTGCCTTCGTGCCAAATATGGCTTTATATTTTGCATTATCGATTTTAGCATCACCTGCAGCCACAATTAAGATCGCACCATCATTCACAAGAAAAGATAAAGATTTGGCTATGCGCTCTGGCTCACAGCCAAGCGCCTGTGCTGCTAATTCAACTGTTGCGGAGCTTTCTTCTAATTCTTGTATTTTGTGTTCTACATGCCATTGTGCTAAATGGCGGCGTACTTTTTCAATTGCCATATGTACATCCTCCTACTAATATCAATTATGCCTTAGCATAGGTTGTCGAGATTTTTTGAGATACATCGAAAAGCTCCCATTTCTATAGAGAGCGTTTTCTATATTTGATATACCACATTCACACAAAAAGCATTCATTAAATCAAGACAAATTTAATTTTACCATAATTTTCAGAATATATAGTTGTGAATGCTGTATCTTTCGGGTACCATTGGTGTAAGAGTGTAAAATTACACTAGGGAGGTCTTTGTATGCTTAAGTTTATACAAATAGTATCTATACTAATTGGTTTATCCTTTGTGACATTAATGGTGGCATTCATTATCACATTGAGTGGTGGACTGCATTTAATTTATTTGGTCTTTACTATACCTGTTTGTTTATTTGTCTGGATTGTTTGTAGCATGTTTAAATGGACCAACACAAAAAAACGAAGGGGCTTGCTATTTGGTGTCATGGGAATTGCCCTGTTGATTGCAGCCATCAAACCGATTCAACATTATTATAAAATGAGTATTCCCACTGTTGATGCGGAAATTGATGTAACAGTCTATCAGCCATTTGTCCCTGGCAATAAAGTAGTGAAGAATAAAGCTTCCTTACAATTGACAGAGTCATTACCACGATTAGATGGTGCAACAGCCATGTACCCTTTATATGCGGCTTTTGTGGAAGCTACTTATCCCAAAGGGGAATATCCTCCATATAATAGTAGAGTTCAAGTAAGTCGTACACCAGAGGCCTATCAAAATTTAATTGCTGGAGATGTTGATTTAATATTTGCGGCAGCCCCGTCCACCTCACAAGAATGGCAAGCAGAAAAAGAAGGACTTACATTTGATATGACGCCAATTGGTCGAGAGGCATTTGTCTTTTTTGTGCACCGTAAAAATAAAATCGATAATTTAACACTTGAGCAGGTCAAAAAAATATATGCTGGAGAAATAACTAATTGGCGTGAGGTGGGTGGGGAGGATGAGGCCATTCGTGCTTTCCAACGCCCAGCAGATAGTGGAAGCCAAACGACACTAGAAAAGCTGATGGGCAATACGCCAATCATGGAGGCACCCACTGAAGATGTTGCAACAGGAATGGGGGGAATCATTCGTGAAGTGTCGCAATATCGAAATTATAAAAATGCCTTGGGCTTTACATTTAGATATTATTCTACAGAGATGGTAGGTAACAAAAAGATCAAATTACTATCCATTGACGGAGTAGCACCAACAAAAGAGAATATTCAAAATGGGACATATCCTTTAGTGTCTGAATTTTATGCCATCACAGCAGGAACAGAAAATCAAAATGTACAGAAACTGATTGATTGGATACTTTCTGAGGAAGGGCAGGCAATGGTAGAAAAGGTCGGCTATGTACCAGTGGAAAATCATTGAATAGTTTGCTATACTAAGAGTAATAATCGAATAAAAGTTTTCTAGGGTTCCGTAGCGCTTGCTAGTCTGGTCCGAGAGAAAACCACAAATTGATTTTGTGACACGGAAGGATAAAAGCCTGGGAGATACTGTTTAAAGACAGTTTCTTCAGGCTTTTTTTGTTTGGCTAAAATCGAGTCATTCGGCGAATGCTGAAAAAGTAGTTGAATTAGCTAGTTATTCGGCCGTGTCTTATAAAATGGAGGGATTTATCATGAATAAACAATGGATCAGCGTTATTATAGCGGCTTGCTTTGAAGTTGGCTGGGTCATTGGGTTAAAGCATGCAACAAGTGTACTGGAATGGATTGGTACAGCAATTGCCATTTTTATTAGTTTTTATTTACTCATTAAAGCAGGTGAGCATCTACCAGTTGGGACCGTCTATGCAATATTTGTCGGATTAGGGACAGCTGGTACTGTATGTGCGGATAGCTTGCTATTTGGAGAGCCGTGGAAATTAGCAAAAATTATATGTATTGTTGTGTTACTTGCAGGAGTTGTAGGCTTAAAGCTTGTAACGGGAGAGCCTAAGGAACAAGAGGTGAGTGAATAATGGCATGGATGGCATTAGTTGTTGCAGGGTTATGTGAGATGATGGGCGTATATATGATTAGTAAATATAATAAGACGAAGAGTATGAAAAATTTAGGTCTGTTGATTGGTGCATTCACCTTAAGTTTTGCAGGCCTTGCCTATGCGATGGAAACATTACCAATGGGTACTGCCTATGCGATCTGGACAGGGATTGGTGCAGCTGGGGGAGCACTGCTAGGTATGCTGTTTTTTAATGAATCTAAGGACTGGCGACGCATCGTTTGTATTATCCTTGTATTAGGAGCAGCAATCATGTTGAAATTGCTATCATAATTAAACAGGCACTCCTTATGCAGGAGTGCCTGTTTTTATATTATTTTTTTACGTCTTTTGTCCATTCGGCTACTTTATCTGGATTAGCATCAACCCATTCTTTCGCAGCGTCTTTTGGATCTTTACCATCCATTACTTGTAACATAACACTTTCTAAATCTTCTGCTGTCCAGTGGAAGTTATCGAGTACTGAATATACATCTGGTAAATCTTCTTTTAGGCCTTTACGTACGAATGTATTAATCGTTTCTTCTCCACCATATACACCCTTTGGATCTTCTAAGTATTTAAGATCATATTTCGCAAATTTCCAGTGGGGTGACCAGCCTGTGACAATAATCTCTTCCTTATCTTTCAGCGCTTTTGATAATGCAGTTGTCATGGCGCCAGAAGACGAAGTAATGAAGTTCCAATCTGCTAAATTATCATATTCTTCTATTGCTTTTTCTGTAGCAGCAGTAATGCCTGCACCTGGCTCAATACCAGTGATTGTATGATCTGCTTCATTAGATAAATCTTCAATAGAATTGACATTCATATAGCTTGGTACAACTAAACCGATTTTTGCACCAGCAAGGTTTTCACCTAGCTCATCTAAATCAGCTTTATACTTTTCATATTGTGAAGCATGTGTATGTGGTAGCCACGCAGCAACCATTCCATCAGCTTCTCCTTTTGAGACAGCCTCCCACATGATCGCATTATCCAAAGGAGTTAATGTTACATCATATCCTAAATCTTCGAGTACCTGCCCAACAACATTCGTTGAGGCAATTTCTGTATCCCACTCAACATAGGCTAGGTTTACCTCCTTAGAATCACTGTTTTTTCCAGAACTTGAGCCTGAGTCTCCTCCACTACATGCAGCAAGCATGAAGCCTAGACCTAGAGCCATTCCTAACTTTGAAAGTGTTTTCAGTTTCATCGAATCTCCCTTTCTCTTCATCATTTTGTATCAAACTGCCGGCATCCATCGGAGGATGGAAGGTAGCAAGAAAGATGACAATTATAGTGCTTTCTTTTTATTAAAGCTTTGTGTTAAGCGGTCAATAATGATCGCGAAAATAACTAAACCTAAACCTGCAACGAAGCCATTCCCAACTTGGGTACGTTGTAGGGCTGTTAATACTTCACGTCCTAGACCTGGAGCACCGATCATAGAGGCAATAACTACCATAGAAAGTGACAGCATAACGGTTTGGTTAATCCCTGCCATAATGGTTGATTTAGCAAGGGGAATTTCTACTTTAAATAATTTTTGGCTAGCTGTACTACCATAGGAGTCAGCAGCTTCCACTAATTCTTTTGGTACTTGACGAATACCGAGGTTTGTCATACGTACAGTTGGGGGTAAAGCAAAGATAACGGATGCAAAGACACCAGGTACAATACCAATACCAAAAAAGGCAACAGCTGGAATTAAATACACAAAGCCAGGCATTGTTTGCATGAAATCTAGTATTGGTTTAATAATGTTTTCAGCTACCGTTGATTTTGACATTAGAATACCAAGTGGAATACCGATGATGATGGATATAATACTGGAAAAGATCACAAGCGTGGTTGTTTCCATAAGATGAGTCCATAATCCTTGGTTATAGATAAACAACAAGCCAATTAAAGAGAATGCAGCAAGCCCTAACTTTTTGCCTGAAACGAAGAAGGCAAATATCACGACAAGAAGTATAAGAATAATGGCTGGGATACTAATTAATAAATCAGTGACCTGATTCATGAGTAGTTTTCCAAATTGCTGAATAGAGTTAAAGAACGCTGAAAAATTACTCGTCAACCAGTCCATAGCTGATTCTACCCACGGAGCTAGTGGTAATGTTGGAATATTATCTAAAAAGTTATTCATGTGCTTCGGCCTCCTCATCGCTCGTTGACAGTGCTTGGATGACAACGCCCCTAATTAGTACACCAAGCAAGCGACCATCTTTCACAACGGCAATAGGAGTAGGAGAATTATAAATCATCCCTAAAATATCCTGTAGTAGCATATCTGGTGGAACTGTTAATACTTCTGATTGCACAATAGAATGGACGGTTTGCTCTTGTTTCTTTGCTGCAGCTAGTGCATCGTCTGCAGTGATATAGCCTTTTAAATGTCTATTTTTATCAACAGCCATTAATAAACTAACAGCTTCCTGACGCATACGTTTTAGTGCCACTTTAGGGCCATCTAGGTCTGTATTGACAGAAACTGGTCGTACCATGACATTTTCAGCTGTCAATACTTTAGAACGATCCACATCTTCCACGAATGTTTTGACATAATCATTTGCTGGGTTGGTTAATATTTCTTCTCCCGTACCAATCTGAATGATAGAGCCATCCTTCATAATGGCAATGCGATCCCCAATGCGTAATGCTTCATTTAAATCATGTGTGATAAATAAGATCGTTTTTTTCAATGTCTGTTGTAGATCGAGTAGCTCATCTTGCATTTCCTTGCGAATCAATGGATCGAGTGCAGAAAATGCTTCATCCATTAGCAATATTTCAGGATCATTAGCGAGGGCTCGTGCTAAACCAACCCGCTGTTGCATACCACCTGATAATTGACTCGGATACTGGTCTTTATAAGCGAGTAATCCAGCATTTTCTAAAGCCTGTTCAGCTTTTGCTTGCCGTTCTTCTTTTGAAATACCTCGAATCTCAAGGCCATATTCGGTGTTTTGAAGTAATGTTCGATGGGGGAATAAACCGAAGTTTTGGAAAACCATGCTCATTTTGTTTCTTCTTACAGACCGTAGACTTTCTTTTCCCATGGTAGAAATATTTTCTCCATCGATATATATATTTCCGCTCGTTGGTTCAATTAGGCGGTTTAAAAGCCGTATAAGCGTGGATTTGCCACTTCCTGACAATCCCATGATAACGAAGATTTCTCCTTCGTTGACAGTAAAGCTTGCATCGTATACACCAACAGTTGCACCTGTTTCTTTTAAGATATCAGTCTTACTTTTTTGTTGCTTAACGAGTTCTAGTGCTTGGGGAATATGTTTGCCAAACACTTTCGATACGTGTTCTATTTTAATTTTTTCCATAGAAGCACTCCTTTCGTAGATTATTACTATGTGAGGATAATGATACCCAAAAATAAACAAGTAACAACCTTACTGTAGCAAAGGGTTGTTACTTTTGTCAAATCGACAAATAAGAAAAAACCCGCTTAAACGCTGTTATATCAGCGCTTAAACGGATTTTAATTTGGGTATAAAAAGCTTTGAACTCTAGCGAAACTTTCATCATTTCCAACAAAATAAATTATGTCACCTTCTTCAAATGAGACATAAGGACCAGGGGATAGTAATAATTCATTACCGCGTCTAATACCAACGATGGTGCTAGAAGTATTTTGCCAAAAATTTAAAGCTTGTACAGTTTGATGAATGCATGGACTATCCGCTGTCATTTCTAATTGATAGGGAATGAACGGATTGACTGATCGGTAATGCTCCGTGCGGCTAATTAGTTGCTTTGCCTTATCTTGTAAATTAATTAATTCATGATGTTGCTTTTGAATACTTGTCAAAAGTTCATTTTGTATTTCATGAATCGATTGTACATCATGAAACTGTCTGACGAATTGAGCCGCTTTTTCATACGATTTTATAATTACGCCGCTACCTTTAGAAGCTTCCACGATTTCTAAGTCTTGCAAAACGGCAATAGCTCTTCTTGCAGTCTCAGCGGAAACATTATATTGACTGGCAAGAGAGGATCTTGCATATATTTTATCGCCAATGCGGTATTTTCTTTCAACAATCTTGGAGGCGAGATCAATGGCTATTTGTTGATATTTTGGTTGCTTTAGTTGAACAGTTTTTTCTAAGTTCATGTTAAACTTCCTTTCGTCATTACAGTACCACAGCTTATTATAGACTAGCCTGCACAGAAAAAATAGCATCTCCATAAGCTAGTAGTATATGATGAAAAAGTAATAATAAAATTCCCATCACTTATAATTATAATTATTAGAGTAATAGCTGTTGTTTGACACTTTTTAGTTATTATTATAAACTAAGTTACATTATGTAAGTGATGTGAAAATACATGTGCTCAGTTGGTGAATTTCACTAACTGTTTCTATAGAAGGTTGGAGATTAATATGACAATTACGACTAAAGTGATGGACATAGTGAAAGATAAAATGACGATAGTAAAGCATACAAATACAGAGAATATTTGCCTAGTTGGACCAGTGAAATTACCTGTAAAACAAGGTGATTTTTCTGCAACTTTTCAATGGTATAACTGGCTTAAAATTGATGCAGATTTAACAAAAGAAGAAATCATTGATGGATTAGCCACTGCCAATTTAGCATTTTTGCAACAATCTTCAGTGCTTGTATATGGTGATTTTACCCATTCAGAAGATGCTTTAATCCGAATGCATAGTATTTGTCACACGGGCGACATATTTGGCAGTCAGCGTTGTGATTGTGGATACCAGTTGCATGAGTCTATGAAAATGATTGTTGAGCATGGCTGTGGTGCTATATTTTATTTAGCCGATCATGAAGGCCGTGGTATTGGACTATTCTCAAAATCTCTTGCTTACTTATTGCAAGAGGAGGGGCTAGATACAGTTGAAGCAAACCATGCACTTGGCTTCCCAGATGACACACGATCCTATGAAGAAGCACTTGCTGTATTAGCTACACTGCGTACAAAACCTGTAACACTTATTACAAATAATCCGAAGAAACTGGCTGCATTACAGGCTCGTGGCATGGCTGCGGAAGGGCATGTTCCTTTATGGGGCGGTTTGACAGAGACGAATCGTTTTTATTTAGAAACGAAAGTTGAAAAATCTGGACATATACGTGAAAAGCAATAGGTGGAGGTTGCAAGGATGATGAATGTAGATGAGAAGTATATGCAACTAGCATTAGATTTAGCTGCTAGTGCCAAAGGAAATACGAACCCAAATCCACTTGTTGGGGCTGTAATCGTGAAGAATGACATGATTGTAGGCACAGGTTTACACAGAAAAGCAGGAGAACCACATGCTGAGGTGCATGCTTTTCGAATGGCTGGAGAGCATGCAAAGGGTGCTACGTTATATGTAACGTTAGAGCCTTGTTCACATTATGGTAAGACACCGCCTTGTGCAAATTTAGTGAAGGAATCTGGTGTCAGTCGAGTGGTAGTTGCTATGCAAGATCCGAACCCAACTGTAGCAGGTCGTGGTATTCAATTGCTGAAAGATGCGGGAATAGTGGTAGAAGTTGGTGTTTTAGAGCAACAAGCGCGCCGCTTAAATGAACGTTTTATTCACAATATGCTTTCGCAACGCCCTTTTGTTACTTCAAAATTTGCTATGACTTTAGATGGGAAAATTGCCACGCATACAGGGCATTCAAAATGGGTAACTGGTGAGGGTGCACGTGAGGATGTTCACCATCTTCGTCATGAAGTGGATGGAATTCTAGTTGGCGTGGGTACAGTCATTGCTGACAATCCTTCTTTAACAACGAGATTAAAAGAAGGATACGGAAAAAGCCCAACACGTATTATTATGGATAGTTCTCTACGTACACCCGACAATGCAAATGTATTAAATATAGAGGATGCACCAACGATTCTTGTTTGTAGTGATGATGTAAGCCAAGAAAAGATTGCTTTATTTACAGAAAAAGGCGTTACAGTTTTACCTGTACAAAAAAATGAATATGGACTACAGATTGATGAGATGCTGGAAAAACTTTATACACATGGCATAACAGATATTTTGCTAGAAGGTGGAAGTAAAATAAATGCTTCCTTTTTACAGCAAGGTGCAATCGATAAATATGTGGTATATATAGCGCCTAAAGTTTTAGGTGGAAATCTATCATTAACACCGTTTGCTGGCTATAACCCCTCTCTCATGCATGAGGCATGGAATGTTGAATTTGCTTCATTTGATAAAATAGGTGAGGATTTGCGTATTATTGCTTATCCAAAGCAGGGTGAAGAAAAGTGAACTATCAAGCAGATGTCTGTATAGTAGGGGCAGGGCCTGCTGGTGTATTGTTATCCTACCTCCTTGCTAAAAAAGGGCTGTCGGTGATTCTACTAGAGCAAAACATAGCACTTGGTCAGGCATTTCGTGGCGAGCATTTAAATGAGGAGGGGGAGGCTGTTTTAAAAAGCCATCATCTTTTCGAAGCAGTCGAGGCACTCGGTATATTACGAATGGAGAAGCTTGAGTATTATGCTGGTGGCAGAGCATTTAAAACGATTCTTCCAGATGAAGCAATAGGACATTTAGGCATTCATGTACCACAGGCAAATTTATTAAAAGCAATTTTACAAAAAGCACAACCGTTCCCTAACTTTACATGCCTGCTACATACAAAGGTTACCAAGCTGATTGTGGATGCTACAGGTCATTATAGTGGCGTTATGGCGATAAAAAATGGAGACCCTATAAAAATCGATAGTCAGTTAATTATCGGTGCGGATGATCGTTATTCTACTATTCGTAAGCAAGCACAAATTGATGTTCAGAAACAGAAGCATGGCTTTGATTTACTGTGGGCTAAAATTCCCGCACCCGCTGATTGGGAGCCATCTATAAAAATGGCACTCATCGATGATAAGCAGCTGTCATTGTTTACACAAGTTGGTGGTTATATTCAAATAGGCTGGAATATTGAGCAAGGTAGTTTCCCTCAGCTTCGAAAACTAGCATTTACACCCTTTATCCAGCAGCTTGTGGAGGCATTTCCACAATTAACGAAAACAGTACAGGCACAGATAACATCCTGGCAGGATTTTGTTTTGCTTGATGTCTTTAGTAGCCATTGTAATAGTTGGGGGACAAAGGGCCTTGTCTTGCTAGGGGACGCCGTTCACACAATGACACCAACAGGCGCTTTTGGGCTAAATAGTGCACTAAAAGATGCAGATTGTCTTGCAGCATTGCTAAATAAAGATACGCTAGGACAATTTAACGTACAATATTTTCAACAAATGCGTGAGCAAGCCATTGAGGAAGTATTAGCAAAACAAATTGAAAAAGAGCAAACATTTGCTTCTAATTTTATAAACAAGGCTTCGTGAAAGGACGAACAACTAGATGAAGTTTGGCTTTGATATAGATGACACATTAATTGATTTACGCGCACATGCCTTTTCACTTTATAATAAAAAGCTTGGCAAAAATGTTTCCTTTGAAACCTTTCAAGCAATACAACGAGTAGAAATTCATGAACCATTTGGATTAACAGATGAGGAAGGTTCAGCCATGTGGAATAGCGTATTAGAAGAGATCTATTTTACGGATTGTCCTTCTTTTGAAGGTGCTTTAAAAACCCTCCAAACTTTAGCGGAGCAGGGACATGACATTTACTACATTACATCTCGTCCAAAACAATATTGTGCGCAAACAAAAGCTTGGATGGAAGCACAGGGCTTTCCAATAACAGAAGGTCATTTTTTCTGTGGCATGCAAGATGCAGAAAAAGTAGCCATTATAAAAGAGCTTGCTTTAGATATTTATGTAGATGATAAACCTGCAGTACTTGAAACGCTTCATGATGTGACAACTAAGGTAATATTAAAGAATCAATCTTATAACCAGCATGTAAATCTTCCACGTTTAGATGATTGGCAAGAGTTTCAAATGATGTTAATAAAATAAAGGATTGGTGCAACGGTTAGTCGTTGCACCAATCCTTTTTTTGCTAAAATCGACTAAGCTTAAAGGTAGATAAATCTTGTTTACTTTTGCCTTCTACAATTAAATCTGCAAGAGCTTCCCCAACGGCACTACTAAATTTAAAGCCATGACCCGAAAAACCTGCAGCAATCACAATATTCTGATGTTCAGGTAAAAAGTCGATAATGAAATCTTCATCTGGTGTCATCGAATACTTACATGTTTTTCCATATTTAAGTGCTCCATGCTGAGGCATAAACTGCTCAATGAAGTTTTGTAAGTCAACAGCATCAGATGCATCAAACGGACGTAGAGGGTCGTTTGGATTAACCACATCACCACCATCGTGTCGACCAAGTTTTAACCCCGATCCATCAATACTTGGAAAACCGTAGTAGGTTGAATCAGCAAATTCAAAGCAATAGGCTGGAAAAATTTCATCCCGATACAGCTGCTCATCTGCCTCAAACCATGCAAAGGTTTTCCGCGTTGGTGTGACGGGTATGCTCACGTCTACTGTTTGCAGTAACTCTGTCGCCCATGCACCTGCAGTTACTATTAAATGCTTTGCTTTATAGCTATTATGTACTGTTTGTACCTGCACAATTTCACCAGCCTGGATAGCCAATACTTTTTCATTTGTTCGAAGGCTTGCACCCGCCTCTAAGGCTAATTTTTTATAGGCTTGGATACATGCTTCAACACGAAGGACACCAGCTGTTGGTTCAAAGCAAGCAACTAAATTTTTTGGCAAGGATAGCCCTGGCCATTTGTTCATCGCTTCATCAGCTGAATAGTGTTCAAGCGCTAAATCATAGAGCACAGCACTCGCCTTCACATTTTGAATAAAAGCACATGTTGGCTCTCCAATATTAACTACACCAGTTTGTAAAAATAAGCTTTCATTTGCTAAAGACTCTAGCTCTTGCCAAAGCTCGCCAGCTCTTTTTACGAAAGGTACATAGCTAGCTCCTTCACCATAAGCAAAGCGAATGATTCTTGTATCCCCATGATGACTACCTTCTTCATGCGGGGGAGTAAAGGCGTCTAGCATAAGTACATTTTTGCCTTCCTTTGCTAAATAATAACCAGCCGCCATCCCCATGGAGCCAGCACCAACTATAATGACATCATAGTCCATTTTAATCCCTACTTTTTTGCTCTAGTATAACAGATTTATAGAGAAGGAAACAGAAATTTTAGAAAATAAATAGACACAGCACCTCTAACCCGAATGGACTAGAGGTGCTGTTTGTTGTAGATAGCTACTATTTTGAGCTTGGTAGAATTTTATGAAGGAAAATCGCTACGAGCGCGGCGGTCGCAATAGGCGAACCAAATAAATATTGAACAGTTGTAGGTAATGAATAGAGGAAATCATCAGGCAATAATGTCAAAGCTAACGTTAAAATAACAGGAATTGCAATAACATACATTTCCTTTTCACCAATGTGTTCATTTTTCATGACCTGTAAGCCACTAATGGCAATGATGCCGCAGACGATCACAAATACACCGCCAATAACGGCTGAAGGAATCGCTGAAATAAGTGCTGCTAATTTACCAGAGAAGCCGAAGACGATAAACCAAATACCTGCTGCTATAAAGACACGACGGCTCGCAATTCCAGTAATAGAAATAACACCTGCATTTGTGGAGTAACCAGTAACAGGAGTGGAACCAAGTAAAGAAGCAATAAAGCAGCCTATTCCTTCACCAATAACCCCACGATTAATTTGTTTATTTGTTAAAGGTTGGTCGATGACATTGCTAATAGCAAACCAAGTTCCTGTTGTTTCTGCCATTAAGACAATATATATAATGACCATTGTAATAATAGCAGAAATATTAAAGCTAAAACTAAAATCTGCAAATGGAATTTGTGGCATACTAAACCATTTTGCTTGCGATACAGGAGATAAATCTAAAACACCCATAATATTTGCTGCAATACTACCAGCAATTAAGGCAATGATGACAGAAGCTATTCGGAATAGACGTCCTTTTTGATGGAAGACTGTGCCTAACATGACACAAATAATTAACACGAATGCTGTGATCAGCGCTAAATAGATGTTTTGATTAATAGATGCACCTGCTCCATTAAAAATATTATCACTTAAACCAACAGGCATTAAGGACAGCCCTACCACAAAGATAATTGTTCCACCAACAATTGGTGGAATAAATGTTTGGACAATTTTATTGAAGATGCCTGTATAGCCTAAAATAATAACCAAAATGGCTCCAATTAAACTAGCACCTAGCACAGTACTCCAACCTAGATCACCACTACCACTTGCTGCATAGATCCCAATAATGGCACCAAGTGGAACATAGGATGGACCTTGTGCCATCGGTAATTTCATACAAAAATGTGTTTGCACAATCGTCGCAATCCCAGCTGCAATAAAGGTTGATTGAATTAATGCGCTTGCCTGACCAGTTTGTAAGCCGATTAGCATGGCAATTAAAAAGGGCACCACGTATACATCCATAGCCATAACATGCTGTAAACCGAGTAGAGCAGACTGACCGAACGAAATTTTTTCATCTGGTAGTACAGTTAATTGTGTTTGTTGTGTTTGATTAGTTAGTTTTCTATGTTGTGTTTCCACGAAGTTGTACACCTCAAAATGATAGATTTTTAGTAGAGAATAAGAGAATGATTAGTCTCTCGTATGAACTTTATTTCCTTGCACCCATACCTCGCGGATATTTTCTGGGCGTACAAGATACATGATTTTTTGGAATATATCGTGTAAATCTTCATTTTGATCAAAAATCGGAAGCTTAGCAGTAGAGATTTTTGTATCGATAATTTGTACATCCCATGTATAGTTTTCCTGTAAACGGCCAATTGGAAGACTTAAGCTTTCTCCACCACCAGCTGTCGCGAGATAGAAGGCCTCATTAATGGTAATACGTGAATTTGACACACCACGCTTTTCAGCTACAATAGCTGTATCTACACCATCCTCTAACATTCTCGATGACATAACAGCTTGTCTTGCATTATCAAAAAGACTAGGAGAAAATCCACCTGAAACATCTGAGCCCAATCCAATATCAACGCCCATTGCATGGAAGCGGGCGATTGGAATCACGCTGTTTGCAAAATAGGCATTAGAGATTGGACAATGGCCAATGGCAGTGCCAGTTTCAGCAAATAATCGGGCATCCTCATCACTTAAGAAATTACAATGAGCCATGACAGATTTATCACCTAACAAACCAAAGTCATGTAAGGCAACGGCATCATTTTTGTTGAATCGTTCTTTGACGTAGCCGTGCTCCCAGTCACTTTCACTACAATGTGATTGAATATGTGTATCGTATTTCGCAGCCAGTTCACCTAAGCCCTTTAAGGCACCGTCCGTACAGCTTGGAATAAAGCGAGGCGTGACAACAGGATAAACACCCTGTTTAGTCGTTTTGGCTAAATCTTTTACAGCTAAAATAAATTCTTCCGTATCTTCTAATGCGGTTTTTGTATTTTCATCTCGATAAAAATCAGGATTCTGCTCAGGATCATCCATGACTACTTTTCCGACTAATCCTCGCTGTCCCTTTTCAGCACAGATTTTCGCTAAAAGTACACTGGCGTCCTTATGAACCGTCGCAAAATATAATGATGTAGTTGTACCATTGGCAAGAAGTGTGCTTACTAAATCCTCATAAACTTCTTGAGCAAATGCTAAATCGGAGAATTTTGATTCGATAGGGAAAGTATATGTATTTAACCAATCGTAAAGAGGAATGTCTAAAGCTGTCCCAGATTGTGCCCATTGAGGTGCATGTACATGCAAATCAACAAATCCTGGTAGGAAATATTGCCCTTCAGCTAATGCATGGAAGTTATTTTGATCTTGATATGTAATTAATAGTTGTTGGTAATCAGCTTGTTCAGGAGCGACAGTTTTAACAATCATGCCGTCAGCATTAATGAAAAATAAATAATCCTTTAAAATGTGAACGTCAGTAGCAGATTTACTAGTAAAAGCTGTTCCTTTGAAAATATGCGTATATTCAGACATAAAAACCACCTTAATGTTCGTTTATTGATAATAACACGGATTATTATAGGCTATAAAAACTATTAAGTCTATAAAAAAAACGAATATTAGTATGGTGACTAAAGAAATATATGCACCTTTTTAACTACATTTTTACAGCTTTGACAAGCGTTGATAGATAACAAAAGAAGGCACTTATTTGAGAGTGCCTTCTTTCTACATGATCGATTCATTGATGATGTGAAGAAAATTATTAAAGGATGTGGAGTGATGCAATTCATTTTTTCTTGTACAAAGGTAGATCGGGCGTTGAATATCAATGTCCTTAATAAAAACGCGGGCAACTTGCTGCTGTAGAATAAAGCTAGAAGCTGCTATGGATGGTGCTAGCATTGTACCAAAACCTGCTGCAATGGCATGTATGGATTCATTAATCCCATCTAGTTGTAAACCTACTTTCGGTGGAGGAATTTTATGCACTTTACATAGGGCATTTAAGTATTCTTTTGTGGAACTACCATCCTCCCTTGTGACGAAGGGCTGCTGCATAAGTTCTGCAAGGGATACTGTTTGACCTGCCAGATGATGATTGTACGGCACAATAAACCAATAATCCAAATTCATTAGAAATTGATAATTAATATCAGCATGATGTCCATCTTCTTTGACGATAAAAGCTAAATCAGCTTTATAATGGAGTAAATCCTCAATTACTTGCTGGGAATTGGCGGTCTTTAAATGAATATGTGTTGCTGGATAAACTTGTTTAAATTGAGCTAACCATTTAGGTAGTAAAAAATGAGAGGGAACATGTGTGGAGGCAATTTGCAATTCTTCATTGCCCGTATTTTTAAGCTGTTCAACTTTATTTTCAATATCAGTTTCTAGATCAAATAAGCGCTGTGCCTGTTTGTATAAAAAAGTACCATTTTGTGTTAGCGAAATGCCCCTACCTTTGGATTCTAGCAATGTCAAACCTAGTTCTTTCTCTAAATTTCGAATTTGAATGGTTACAGCAGGCTGACTAATCATAAGCGTCTGTGCCGCTTTGGAAACACTATTGAGTTCAGCCACCTTTGTAAATAAACGTAGAGCATGTAAATTCATGTCGTTACACCTTTCATAAATTTTTTTTATGCTTTTATATACATTATATATTAGATTTATTAATTTGCGCTCTGTATCCTTTTAATTACAGTAGAATAATATGAGAAGGGGGGTTCATCATGAATCGACAACATATAGGAATTGTCTTTGGAGGAATTTTATTATTAGTTGTTGCAATGGGGATTAGTCGATTTGCCTTCACACCGATTCTTCCCTTTATGCGTCATGATGTAGGATTTTCATTGGAAGTGGCTGGTTTTTTAGCTTCAAGCAATTATATTGGTTATTTCATTGGCGCATTATGGGCAGGGTTCATTTATTGTCAACGTAAAAATGTTTTAATGGCAAGTGTTGTTACCAATGTCCTATCTGTTCTATTAATGGGCTTAATAGAGGTGTATAGTGTCTGGCTAGTTCTGCGTTTAATTGCTGGCATTACAGGGGGCCTTATTTTTGTATTAACATCGAGTATTATTATGGATTACTTGGCGAAGCATTCATTATCACGATGGTCTGGCTATGTATTTAGTGGAATAGGCTTAGGGATTGCTATTTCAGGTTTATGTGTACCTGCTATAGAAGCAAGATTTGCTTGGCAGGGTACATGGTTAGGCTTAGGGATTTTATCAGCAGTTTTTTTACTTATTACCTATTATCTGTGGAGAGGTTTAGCAGTGCCGGACAGCACAAAAGTTACGAAATCTCTTGATACAAAAATGACAAAGGGTTTTATGCCTTGGTTGATTTTATCCTATGGCTTAGAGGGATTAGGCTATATTATTACAGGTACTTTTTTAGTCGATATTATTCATAATATTCCTTCTCTTCAAGCTTACTCCTCCTATAGCTGGGTCATTGTGGGGCTAGCGGCTATTCCATCAGCTCCTGTTTGGACGGTCTTATTAGAAAAGTTTTCAGCTATAAAAATTTTGTTTGTGGCGTACATACTGCAAGTGGTTGGTATCCTATTACCTGTTTTTGCACAAACGGTATGGAGCGTTTTACTAGCATCGTTTTTATTCGGTCTAACCTTTGTAGGAATTGTTACGCTAACTACTTCCTATGCACGACAGCTTTTCCCGACACAGAGTGGATTCGTTGTATCTTTATTAACAACCTTTTATGCTTTTGGACAAATTATCGGACCGATCGTCGCAGGAAAACTGGTTGAAGTTTATAGCAGCTATAAAGCAGCACTTGTATTTGCTGGTGTCGTTGTGTTTCTTGCATTACTTGTTATGGTAATTGGTAGATGGCTCACTGTAAAAAAAGAAGCTGTTGCTGAACAGACAATTTCTATATAACGCATAAAAGCCAGAAATCCAAATAGGATTTCTGGCTTTATCATTTACTTAAAGAAGCCGTGCCTCTATCTACATGATATTAAAAAATAAAATAAAAGTCTATATATTTTTTTCTTTATATGGAAAAATAGACAAGTGCACACAGGACGTAACGTTACGATTTTACTTTGAAAGGGGGACTGTAAATGAACACAGAACAAGCTATTCAACGCTGGAATCGATATGCGGAAAGGTATACAGCAAACTACGATGAGCAGGGGGATATTCATCGTGTCGTATTGTTAAATCCCACTATCTTTTCTTTGCTAGGTGAGGTAGATGGAAACCATCTATTAGATGCAGGATGTGGAGAAGGCTATTTAAGCAGATTACTGGTAAAGAAGGGTGCAAGAGTAACAGCTGTTGATTTTTCACAAAAAATGCTAGACATTGCTATGGAAAGAACACCACAGCAGGAAGCTATTCAATTTTTACACGGGAATTGTGAAAATTTATCATTTTTAGCAGATGAACAATTTGATGGTATTGTTTCAAATATGGTTCTCCAAGATTTAGAGGATTATCAGGCTGCTCTATGTGAGATGTATCGATTATTAAAACCTAATCGCACTTTTATTTTTTCGATTTTACACCCATGCTTTGTAACACCTAATAGTGGATGGATGAGACATGAGCAGCTAGATCAACAGTATTGGAAAGTCCAACGTTATTTTTATGAAGGGGAGTATCACCAGCTAGATGCTGACCCACCGATCGTTCTATACCATCGAACATTAACAAGCTATGTGCAAGCAATTAGGCAAGTTGGATTTACTATTGAGACTATTGTAGAGCCCAAGCCATCACAAGACATGCTAAAGAAGTACCCTCAATTTGCGGAAGATTTGCATTGTGCAGATTTTATTGTTTTTAAATTAAAGAAATAAAGGAGAAGTACCGATGCGTTTATTTCATGTCAGTGAAGACCCTACTATTATGATTTTTCATCCTCGACTGCCTGAGCGACCAGATTTAGATGCCAAAAAAGGGCTAGTATGGGCAATCAACGAAAGATGCCTGCCAAACTATTTAACGCCAAGAGATTGTCCGCGTGTTTGCTTCCATGCAGGAGATCAAACAACAGAGCAGGACAGACAGCAATATCTACATCAAGCTTCACATGTAGTAGTCATAGAAAACAAGTGGTTGGAAGTATTGAAAACTACAAGTCTTTACCTATATGAGTTTGATAGTAATGGATTCACTTTACAGGATGATATTGCGGGCTATTATACGAGTGAAATAACACAAATGCCCATCAATGTCTCAGAGATCAATGATATAGCTAAAGCATTATTGGAGCGCAATGTTGAATTGCGAATCGTGGATAGCTTATGGGAAATACATGATGACATCCAAAATACAAGCTTAAATTGGTCAATGTGCAGAATGCGCTTTGCACAACCAAGATTCTAAAAACAAGCCTCGTTATGCACCTATTGCATGGACGAGGCTTATTTATTATTAGACAGTCGATGTTTGTTCAATTGGTGCTGAAGAGATATTGACTAATTTCTTATCTTGATATTTAAAAATATAATCATAGTTTGCTGTTTCATTGAGCATCTTAGGTAAATAATATTTTAAGTCCGCAATACCTACATTTTCAGGGTGTAAAATCCAAGTAAGCTCCTTCCAATCAAGAATGCCCTCAGCAACCTTTATCGGTGTTTCAAATGTAAAAGATTCAGGTAGTTCTGCTATAAACGCATACATACAGCCATAGTTCACAACGCCATCTGTCCAGGTAATCTTACCCTTATAGGTAATATCCTCAACCGTAATGCCTGTTTCTTCTTTAATTTCTCGCAAGGCACCAGCTAATGGTGTTTCATCCTGTTCAATTTTGCCACCAACACCATTCCATGCGCCCATCCACTGAGGCTTATCTCTATTTAATAAAAGAATATAATCACCCTTCTTCAGAAAACAAATTGTAAATTCAGCCAAGTTTGTTCCTCCTTTTTCTTTAGTTATCTGAATTGGCAGGAGACCAGCCAGTCTGCTGACTCCAATGATTTGCTTGTTTTAAAATTTCCCATATGATTGATTCTTTAGATTTTGTATAAAGTTGACGATTATGTTGGTATTTCTTAGCCAATTCATATTTTACCTGCTCATAGCGGCGACAGTAATCTGGATGACAGCGCAAAAAATCTCGAAATAATAAGGCTAGTTGCTCTGCCCAACTACCAGCCTGTCGAACATGAATATGTACTCGTCTATCTCCTGGAGCCTCTCGAAAATAGCGTTTAGACTTGTCTGGATTTTCTGCTCGATAACTAAAACCTAGAGATTCTAATGGAGCTTTAAATGCTGCTAATGGTGTAAACGATGTGACGGATATTTGTATATCAATTACAGGCTTTGCTGCTAATCCTGTTACAGCGGTTGAGCCAATATGATCAATTCTCAGCGCTATGTTTCCTAAGGCCTCCCGTAATTGACAGCCCATGCTATGAAATTCCTTAGCCCACTCATCTGTATAAGGTAAAATCAAAATAGGATCAGGCATTTTATCTCCTCCCTTAATCTTCATAAAAATAGTGTAGCACGCGTGTTATAGTGAAATAAAGATAGTAGAGGGAGTGAGAAAACGATGATTTTAATAAGTGCTTGCTTAGCAGGTTTAAATGTTCGTTATAATGGCACAAACAGTCTAGATGAAAAAATACAAAAGCTCGTGTTAGAAAATAAAGCTGTCACGGTTTGCCCAGAGCTGATGGGAGGTTTTTCGACGCCTCGTGAACCTGCTGAAATTATAGGTGGCAATGGACAAGATGTACTTGATGGCAACGCAACAGTGGTTGAAAGTTCTGGACGAGATGTCACAGATTTATATCTGAAGGGAGCCTATGCAACTTTACAAAAAGCACTTGAGGTAGGGGCAACTCATGTCATTTTAAAGGAATATAGCCCATCCTGTGGCAGTGCAAAGATTTATAACGGTGCGTTTAATGGAACAAAACTAGCTGGCGAAGGAGTAACTACGGCTTTGCTGCGAAGAAACAATATTGTTGTGCTATCTGAAGAGAATTTTTTTGAATAGTTAATACTAACATTAAAGAAGAGGCCCCTAAACTAGTAGGGGCCAAATTTAATTATTCAACAATTAATATCCGAGGTGACGTTTTAGCAATGACATTGGTCGAAATCCAGCCGCCAAAAATGGCAGCTATCACACTTACAAAGCTTATACCGATACTTGTTGGCCAGTTTATAACAAGCGGTAGTTCGAGTAAGCCATAATCTAAAATAATCGACTGAAGAGCTAGAGGAATTAATTTTATCCCGATAATGATTCCTGCTAATGCACCCATTATGGATAGAATGAAAATACCTATTGTAATCGACCATCTAATATTTGTAGAGGTCATGCCAATGGATTTATAAATGCCATACGTGCTACTTTCTTTTCTAACATTAATTCGTGATACACTAAAAATAATGATGCAGGTTACGATGATAAATAAAATACCAACGATTGAAAGGGGAATGACTAAAACTGCCACGACTTCTTTAAAGACGGCATCTAATAATAGCTGCTGTGTGACAGCTGATACAGAACTTTTAAAGTGCGTATTTACATCCTCAACGAATGGCGTAGCGACTGTTTCATCTAATAGATTAATCATACTTACTTCTGAAGTAGTGTAGGTTGTGTTATTCACTTTAATAGCATCTGCTGTAATCCTTGCTGAATTCGACATATTTGCTATCGATTGATAGATTCCGGTCACAATAAGAAAATGCGGTTTCCCCTCAAGATAAACTTCGACAATATCGCCTATATTTTTATTTAAAGCGCGAGCAACATTGAGCCCAATCGCAATTTCGTTCTTACTGTTTGGATTACGGCCAGACAATGTCACATAGCCAGCGGCATCAAAACTACCCTCAATCACATTGACATTAATATTTAAAGGGGGATGGCTGTCATTAGGGAGGACTCCTGTGAATTGATCAAGCCATGCATGATCTTTAACCCGTTCATCAGCCATTAAAAAATCTTCAAATTGTTGTTTTGTAAAGGTTTCTTTATTAGATACAGTTACTACTACATGTGAGGCATCATATCCCCATGAAGGAGATGTTTCTTTGATGGAAGTAAAACTATTTAATATGACTACACTAAAGACTAGTATGGCTGACGTAATGGAAGTAAGTGCCATAACAAGAATGGAACTATAATCTCATGGATTATGGTAGTTCTAAACTTGGAGAAAAATATTTGAGTAGTGTGGATTTTGAAGAGGTTATGAATGGGTTCAATCAACTTGTTCAACAGGAAGCGATATTAAATCGACAAGTAAATGACTTAGAAAATTATTTAAAAACCATTATGGATCCCCTTATAACTTGAGACATGTTGTTAATTGTTTAAGAGAAGAATTAGGGTTTACTGTAGCAGAACTATGTGAAAAATTAGACTGTAATTTAACTGATTGGAAGCTATTTGTTGAAGGTGGTCACTGCAGTCACCAGTTGTTCTACAAAATTTTTCTGTATTTTAATGTACCAAAATTCGATTTATATGATAGCTGGTATTTAAGAGTCAAAGAAGACCATCAAAAGTTAATGTCTCTTGCTGAAAGAGAAGAGTGTACTGTATGAAAAACATCATAAAAAGATAAGAAGCGGTTAGTATCTATACAACCGCTTCTTTGTTTATTTAAAGTTATTTATGTCCTGCCACTTTGCGTTTAAGTGTTAAATAATCAAGTGTAGTATAAACGGAAATTACCCACGATAAATATTTCTTTGCGTTTTCTACTATATTAAAATTCTGAATACGCAATTAGATAATTTATCCAGATTCCCACCACCATAGTCACGTGCTACTATGTTATAATTCTCACAATAGCAGTACTATGAGAGGTGGCTTAATATTGAATAATACCTTCGAGATTTACTTTAGTGATAAGAGTAAAATTACATTCTCTGACATTATAGACTTTGAGGAAGACCAAAAAAGGGAAATTAAAAACATTGCTTTAAGGTTTACCAAAACAGAGCTTAAAATGATACAGACTGGCATTCCATTACAAAATGAACTAACAATAGACCAAAAGAATGTAGTAGTAGACTTGAAAAAACAGGTTGTCAACGCTAAGACCGCTAAACAGCTTATCGCTCTGAAATTGGTTAAGGTGCTTCCCCACGCTTTGAAACAGCTTTTTCAAAGAACCCCAGATGGAGTAGCGCACAATAATGAATACTTAGTGGACAAACTTATACATACTGATCAAGTTAAGAAAGCACTATTCAAAGGATACGCTCAATTATCATACACTATGTATTCCTTATCAGATCCTGAAGAGTTTGAAATCCCCATCAGTTTTATTGTTAAAAGAAAGCATACAGAGGTGTTAATTATCACAGTCTATTTTGCAGACGCAATAGACACTCACACAGTGAACACTATTGGAGAAGGGGATGAAAACAAAAGAAAACTGTTGGCATTTTATAAGGCCAATTTTGAAAAGTTTTAAGTAAATAGGCTTGAATTACCTTCTCCAAGGGTATAGAATCACATATAATAGGTAAGAATTAGGATTAGCAGCAACTCTAGCGTAGAAAAAAAGCTGAGAACAAAAATGAATTCATAATAGGGGTGAATGTGGAATGGTAACTACAGAGGAGGTAGCTATTATTAGCGAGCCAAATATCCGTAAAGATGTTTTTGAATGGGAACATAACGGTACGACTTACCGTATATTGAATGTGCCTTTCGAAGTACATGAAGAGTTTGAAGAAGATTTACTTGATATGTCTGTTTCTATTACCCTTTCAAACCTTAGAGACCTTATGGTAACTGGAGAAATACCCGAAACTGTTTTAGATTATGACAAATTCGCTAATGTACTTTAATAAAGGTTGATAAGAGTCCTCGATTGAGGGCTTTTTTTTATGACAAGCAAAAAGGTGGGGATTCTGTATGTCAACAACAGTAAAACAAAGTTCATATCGCGATATAAAACAAGCATATGAAAAGGGTGTAGAACAAGCTGGTGGTATTAGCGCTACCTATTTAGAGGCTACGTTTGACGATAAAAGTCAACAATTTGTAGAGGTTGATGAGGAATTTGAGGAAGATATACTGTTCCAAATAAATGAACTAATGCCATTTTTAGTTGCAACTAAATACAGATTAGAATTTATAGTTGAAGATACAAATACAAGTGAAAAGAAAAAGAGAAAATATAGAAACAGGTTAGAAGATTTGAATGCATATATAACAACTTTAGAAAACATTAAAGATGACATAGGATGGTCATAGTTGGGTTGATAATTTTTCCTGTAACAGTCCTATAAATGCATTATAATTTAACTAATTAACAAACATTGGAGAATATAAAATGGTCGTTTCAATTTCAGCACTTAAAGGATTTTTATTAGAGGAAGCTTTATCAAAGTTATTAGAAAACAGCGGATATACATTAATAAATAAAGATGTGCTAAATGACAGGGACAAATACCCGGAATTTGTATCACAAGGGAATGGATTGAACATTAAAGGTCGAGGCGGTACGCATCAAGCTGATGTATTAGGTCAATTTCCTATTTCAATTCCGTTTAATTATCCAGTAAGACTATTTGTAGAAGCTAAGTTTAGACATAAAAAAACCGGCATTGATGTTGTACGATCTGGAATTGGTATTTCTTACAGATTTAAATGCAAATTACCAAACAATAGATTTAAACGGTGATGAATTATTAATACAACGCTTTAATTATCACTATGCTATTTTTTCAACAAGTGGTTTTTCAGAAAATGCTATCAGACTAGCTATTGCGTATAAAATAACTCTCATTGATTTGGGAGGGAGTGAATATTACGATTTATTACATATAATTGATGAGATTGCTCAAAACCTATTGGATTGGATGAAAGCACATAGAATTTCCTTAAATGAAGTAAGGGAGTACATTCGTTATAGATTGTTTAATGATAGGTTAATGGGTACTGGAAATGAAGATGAAAAATTTGAGTGGTTAGATTATTTTTTAGAGCCTTTCTTTAAAATAATAGATGAATATGGCGATCTATACTTAGCTTCTATTAATTCACCATTTTCAATTTTGATAAAGCCATCATCTCCTGATTTGTTTAGAAGTTTTATAGGAAACGTTGGAAAATCAACATTTGAAGTTAGAATCAATTGGTATGACGACGAACCAGAGATGTGGGAAATACGTTTATTTGATAATAGATTTGATGAACTAATATTTAAATTTTATTTACCAGAATTAATAAAACAATATGTTTTTAATAGACCTAATGTTTTAGTAAATGCATTAAATGCAAAAGAACAGTTTTTTGGAAGTATGATTTTTTATATGAGAAGTGCTGAAAAATTTATAACATTTAAATATATTCCAAGTGATCTAATTAAACGTCATGGTTAAAAACTAATTTCCATTGCCTAGCTCAAAAGTTAATGTTAAAATACAAGTATCAAATTACATATAAGATACTAACGGGAAAACCTCGCTTTAGATAATTCAAGGTGTAAAAAGGACTCTATTTTGTAGTCTTTACACTATTGTTTCTATAGCGAGGTTTTCTTTTTTTATTGCACAGCTTTTCATAAGGTTCAGCACTATAGTTACCTAAAATTATTTCATATTAAAAGGTGGTTGTATATATTGGGAAAATATGGCATTCTTATAAGTTATAAGAAAGGGTTTATTCATTAACCAAAAAGAAAATATCAGAAAGAGGGATACAGATTACTAGGGCCCATACCCATTTATTCATCCAATTTTTTAGGTACATTTGATTCTCCTATGAGTGATTGGTTGTACTGAATTTATAACCGACTCCCCAAACCGTTTGAAGATAAACTGGATGAGAAGGGTTGACTTCAATTTTTTCACGAAGTCTTCTAAATATAAACCGTAATTGTATTTTCATCTCCATAGGTCTCATAACCCCAAACGGCATCAAGTAACTGACCTTTAGAGAAAACTTGGTTTCTATTTTTAGCTAGGAAAAATAGTAGTTCAAACTCTTTGGCAGATAGTGGTATTGGCTTGCTATCGCGTAAAAAAATATATTCCTGTTTATTTATGACCATATTATCTATATGAATTACATCTACGCCTCTATGACCACCATTATCCTGAAGCCATCTATCTTGTCTTCGTAAATGAGCGTTTATTCTTGCGACAAGTTCACTTAAAGAGAATGGTTTTGTCATATAATCATCTGCTCCAAAGCCTAATCCCAGTACTTTATCTGTATCACTTCCTCGAGCACTTAAAATAAGAATGGCAACATTGCTATTTTCACGGATTTTACGACATAATTCAATGCCATCACAATCTGGTAGAGAAAGATCAAGGATAATGAAATCAGGTTTAGTTTCTTGCAAATAATGGATTGCCTCATGACCTGTTCGCACAATATGTGAATCGAACTGATTAACACTTAAGTAGTCCTTTATAATATTAGCTATATCATTTTCGTCTTCAACAATTAGTACTTTGATGTTCCTGTTGCGCATACATACTATCTCTCCTCAGTAAGATGTCTCAATCATTTTCTTCGGTTGACTAGGAAAAAAAACAAAACAATGATAAGGAATGCATAAATTATAATCCATGCGTATTGCCAGTAAAAAACGTTGGGTATAACGTCAATTTGATCGCCAACACTCATCATTTCTAATGAAAAATGAAGAGGTGGAAGTAACCAAAGTAGTCCAGTTAGAATAGAATCCTTTAAAGTAGCGATAGCGACAGAAATAATAAGGATGCCTATTACACCCCACCACGTATTTCGTCTATTTTTCACGAGTTCCCTAGTAAATAAAGCAGTGAGTGCAATGGCAAGTAACGATAAACTGAAATGAGACAAGAAACCTAGTAAAATATGTAATAGTTTGGGCTTCTCAAAAAATGCCTCTATTAAAATTGGGTAGATGACAGAAACACAGCTTAGGCTAAAGGCGAGTAGACCACAAATAATGAATATCCCTAAATTGTAGTCTATTTTTTTTTTCGTATGAAGGGTAGTAATCATTTTTTGTCCTTCATCTTCAGCATGAAATAATGTAACAGTAAACCAGCCCATTAAAAAAAAGAGCAAAAGTGATGTAAATGAATAGCTATCTAATATTGGATTAGGGACAAAAGTATAATTAACGATAAGACATAGAATGAAGATTGTAAAAGGTGGAACGTAGTGATAGGTTCTTAAATAATTTATCAATTGATAGCGCAATAAACTGCTCATCTTTTTCGATTCCTCCTTTCAAAAATGAGAAGAGAATTGTTCTTTTTTGTGGTGGACAGTAGCTAAATATTTAATTGAAGCATTTTGTTGTAATAATTTCAGTAAAATTTGATCTGAATCCTTTGCTGGAACAATCGTCACTATTTCATAATGTCCATTCACTAAAAGTTGTTTTTGTTGAATATCCATAGAAGGTATGAGTTCATCGAGTAATGATAGGCTAGCAATCTCAAAAATTAATCGATGAGTTGGGCTACTATCGAATTCTTTTATCTGAATGACCGCATTCTCTTGAATAAGTAAAACGGAGTCTACAAGGTTTTCAAGTAATTTGGTTTCATGACAGGTTAAGAGGATACTTAGTCCTTTGCTTCTTACTCTAGCTAAGATTTGTTCGAAATCATTTTGTGCCTTGGCATCAAGTCCTGACAATGGTTCATCCATTATCAGTAGATCAGTTTCTTCTAGCATCGCCTGCATAATCATTACCTTTTGCTTCATTCCTTTAGAGAAATGGACAATCCTTGTATTTTTTTCCTCTTTTAGCTGAAACATTTCAAGTAATTCTTCTATCTTCTGTAAAAGCTGCTTTTTAGCCATACCTCGTATACAGCCCATGTGATAAAGATATTCTTGAGGGGTAAATAAAATGTGAGAAGGAGTTGTTTCTGGTACATAGCCAACTTTTAAAGACGTTTTATGCTTCACAATAGAACCACTGTCTGGTTTCATGAATGATGCAATCATCTTGAGTAAAGTGCTTTTTCCAGAACCATTTTTCCCCACTAGAGCAATGATTTGATTGGACGCAATTGAAAACGATACATTCTCTAAAATTTTTTTCCCATTATATTGTTTACAGATGTTTTGAACTTCCAAAATAGTTGTCATCTTCACACACCTTTTAGGTTAATTCTTCACCACAAAATAATTATAATGAAAATCCACCGTTCACTTCAATTAAATTGGTTATATTTCCTGTTTTTAGTTATTCCAGTTACATAAAAAAGCTCTGCTTTTTAAATAGCAGAACTTTTAAGGATTGATTACAACGAACGATATTTTTTTAAACTGATAATATTTAACGTAATGAAAACAATGGCAAAACAAGCAAGAATGCTGAGATTCACTATAATATCAGAAAGTGAATAACCTTTATACATCACACCATTCAATGCGTCCGCAGCATAGTATAGAGGCATGATACGCCCAATGTTTTGAAGCCATTCCGCCATACTATCCAGCGGGAAAATACCCGAAAAGAACACTTGAGGAACAATAACAAGCGGAATAAATTGCATCATTTGAAATTCTGAAGCGGCAAAGCTAGATAGCAACGCACCTAAGGATAACGAGACAAGAGCAACCATCATATTGATGAGTAGGACAAGCCAGATGGAGCCTACATGGACAATATCGAGCACATAAATACCAAACAGGACGATAATAATTGTTTGCAGGAACGCAAATAAACCATAGCCAACCATATAGCCTGCTACAATTTCTGAACGTTTAATCGGTGTCGCTAGTAAACGCTCCAATGTTCCAGAAGTACGCTCCTTTAATAAGGCAATGCCCGTAATTAAAAAAACAAAGAAAAAAACAAAGAAGCCAATGAGCATAGGACTAAATATATCAAAAATAGCCGTATCCTGATCACCATAAACATAGTCCGTTTTCATACTGCCTATAGAGGCTTGTGTAGGCTGTAAGATTTGAGCAAGTTGCATCGTTAAAGCCTTTGCCAGAGAAGGATCATCATTTAATAAAGTTAACTTACTAACATTTTGCTCTACTGCTAGCCAACCATTATACTCTTTATCTTGTAGCTGTTTTTTTGAAAAATCATTGTCCACGATAATGGTAAAATCAGTCTCTTTTAATTTGTCGATCAATGGGGCGGGCGCATTAGAGACCACAAGTGTGACGGAAGCCTCATTACTATTGAAAATAAAATACATTAAGGACAAGACAAGAAGTGGGGCTAAAAATAATAAAGCAAGTGTCCGTCTATCTCTTTTCATTTGTTGGATGATTCTTGTGATGATAGCACTTATTCTCATTGAACGTCACCTCCAGCTTTTACAAACACCTCATCAAAGTCTTTTGCTTGATAATGTTCTTTTAACTCTTGTGGGGTACCCTGTGCAATAATATGTCCACTTCTCAGCATGGCCAATTGATCACATCTTTCCGCTTCATCCATCGCATGCGTCGTCACTAAAATGGTTTTTTGTTCTTGATCTTTTAAACGAATCAGTTCTTGCCAAATTTCCTTTTTTAAGACAGGATCTATCCCCACCGTTGGTTCATCCAAAATGAGTAGTTTAGGATTTTGAATAAGGGCAATAGCAAGAGATAATCGACGTTTCATTCCCCCCGAATAATTTTCTACTTTTAGTCGTAAGTCATCTGTTAAACGAACGAGGCTTGCCGCATAGGCTACTCTTTCTATTCGTTCCGCTTTAGATAGTGAATAAAGCTTTGCAAAAAAATGTAGATTTTCTTCTCCAGTTAAATCTGTATAAAGTGCATCTGATTGTGCCATATAGCCAATGTCATTTAATAATTGTTTATGAGGAACATTCAAATCTAATACTTGAATAGTACCACTATCAGGTTTCAGCATGCCCATAATCATTTTGATTAGTGTTGTTTTACCACAGCCTGACGGACCGAGTAAGCCCATTAACTGTCCCTTAGGAACATCCAAAGAAAGGGGGGCAATAACTTGCTTATGTTGAAATCGTTTTTCGAGAGACTTAATAGAGATTGCCTGGTTGCCCATATGGTCCTCACTCCTTCACTGAACACAATGTTGATTTGATAAAAATTTTACGGTAGCATGTGAGCAAATACAATCAACAGTTTATCAGCAAGTGTTAAGTAAATGGAGGGAAATATGTGTCTGTACATGAAAAAATGAATTTTGAAACGAAGCAAGCCATTAAAAATGTTTTTATCCAACAAGTAGAGGAGGTAGGCTTTGAACGTGTGACTGTAAAGAATTTAGCGTTTGTAGCTGAAATTAATCGTGGCACGTTTTACTTACATTATTCAGATAAATATGATGTGATGGAGGATTTGCAGCAAGAGCTATTAATGGAGTTAGAGCGCTATGTCAAACATGTTCAGCCGTTGGATGCTTTTCAAACGTTAAAAATGGGGCAACTCTATCAGCCATTTATCAAGGTGATAACGTGTATAAAAGAGCATGCACCAGCTTTTCGTATGTTATTAGGAGAGCAGGGGAGCCCTAGCTTTACACAAAAGGTGAAAATGATCTTTGGGAGTCATATTTTAGACAGATTATCGCTTATACGCAAGGAAGCACAAGATCCAGAGTTTCAACAATACTTACAAGCCTTTATAGCATCTGCCATTTTAGGGGTCATTCAGGAGTGGTTGGACAAGGGGAACGAGAACTTAACAGTAGAAGAAATGGTCGCTCTACATTTTCGATTAATACGTTTTTTAGGAAATGTAGTAGGTACTATTTAATGAAAACCGCTACAGCACTGGATCTGTAGCGGCTAGAAATTTAGAGATGTAAATCACGTTTTACAAAAAAACAAATCGCTAAACTATAGCAAAGCAAGCCAATGAGTAAAAGAATACCTAGCAACCACCAGCAAGAGCTATCTTGTTGGATTAATTGAACGGAATCGAACAATGAATAAATTGTAAAGTATTGTAATTTGTCTAATGAACCACCCATATTGCTCAGTGCCTCAATCAGATAAAAGGCAATGGGAATGCCAGCACTATAGGCATAGGATGTTCTTAAATCTTTCGTGCTGCAAGACATAAGAAAACAGAATCCACTAATGGCAAAGTGCAATAAAAATAGCCCGAAATTTAGCAGCAGTAGGGCCGTTATGTCCAGCTCATTAGGGAATAATACTTCTGCAAAGACAATCATGACCAACGTAGTAACGGCAAGTAATGTAAAAAGACTAATAATCAAAAATAGTGCTTGTGTAAGGACAATTTTAAAGCGTGTATTCGGTGTAGCGATTAAGTATGCCATTGAACCATTATCAATATAGCCCATGATGAGCTTATTGGCTAACATGATAGAAAATACCATAGGTAGAATCATGAATAAAAATCCATATAAATAGGTGGAGAGAAATTCTATCAAGGTATCGCCAATGCTGGTCATACCAAAGGCTGCCATCATCTCAGGCATTGTTTCCGTTAATTTTTTTAGCGTGTCCGTCATTTCTGGGTTATACATGTAAATCACACTGATAATATATAGCATTAGCACAGCTAGAATAATGATAAATAGTTTAAGAGAGGCAAATAGCTCATGCTTGAATAAGGTAAAATTCATGATTGAGCACCTCCATTTTCGTAATAATGCATAAAAATATCTTCTAGTGATTGGGAAATAACGTCTAAGTCTATAATTTTATAGTTAGATAGAGTATGAAGAAATGCTTGAAGGTCTCCAGTTATAGTAATCATAACTTTGGTAGAAGAGATTCGTTCGAGTACATATTCCTCATCAAGGAAGCGAGTGAGCTCTTGCTCATCTTGAAACTCAAGCATGTATTTTTTAGATTTACGTTTCTTTAAATCTGTAATGGTTTCAGTCGCCACGATTTTACCTGCATTAATAATCGCTACACGATCACAAGTTTTCTCTACTTCTTCAATCATATGGGAGGACATGAAAATGGTCGTTCCTTTGTCCTTTTCAGCTAAAATGAATTCAATAAATTTTGTTTGCATGAGCGGGTCTAAACCACTAGTAGGTTCATCTAAAATGACAATTTCGGGATGATGCATGAAGGCACAAACTAAGCCAACCTTCTGCTTCATACCTTTCGACATTTTCTTTATGAGCCTAGAAGCATCTAATTCAAAGAAATGCATTAATTTCTCAGCATGCGTGTAATCGTTCATACCTCTTAACTGAGCAATAAAGTGAATAAATTGCTTCCCGGTCATTTTATCAATAAACGCAATTTCTCCAGGTAAATAGCCAACAAACTGTTGAATGGTTGCAGATGCTTCCCGACAATTTAAACCGTTAATGAAGCAAGAGCCCTCAGTTGGCTGTAAAAAACCCATTAAATGGCGAATGGTTGTGGACTTTCCTGCCCCATTTGGTCCTAAAAAACCGAACACTTCTCCCTTTGGAATTTGTAGATGAACATTTTGTATACTATAAAAATCGCCAAACTTTTTGGTTAAATGGTTTACTTCAATCATGGACATGTCACTCACCCCATTTTATTGATACAATAATGTTTTCAAAAATAGAAAATATTCACTAGCCTCTTCCATGCATTGCTCGATTAATTCGTTAAAGAGCTCTTGATTATCTACATGCGCTTTTAATCTTTCCTCATAACGATGACTGATGCCATCTGTTACCCATTGAATAGTATCAATTGCCTTTTTGATATCCAAATTTTCTCGGAATAAACTAGTATCAATTCCTTCAAACGCCGTTGCATAAGCATTTTTTTGAATAGTGGCATTATAATGATTTAGTTCATCTCGTACTTCAGAGCTTGTTTCAGCATAGGTCTTTTTCAAAAAATCAAACAGAGCATGATATTGCTTCATGAGATCAACTTTAATTTTCATAATCTGTTGATAACGCTTAAAAATATCAGGCTCTGCTAAATCAATTTGGCGATTAAGTGCCTCGGAAAATATAGTAGTTGTATAGTCATATAAGAAAAGATACAAATTTTTTTTGCTACCAAAATAGTGATATAAAATGCCTTTTGAAATTCTGGCATTGCTCACAATTCTATTTGTTGAAGCGGTAGCATAGTGATTGATTGAAAATTCCTTTAAGGCAGCATTAATGATTGCTTGACGTTTATCTTCTGCTAAATTCATAAAAGCTTGGTACAATTTTTTACTCCTTTTCGTCATATTTTATGCCATTATATTGAAATTGACTACTGTGGTCAATGCAATTTGGAAAAATAAAAAAGAACATGATTGTGACCATTTCCAATAGTCTCACTCATGCTCTCCATTGCTCTAGTTTACTTATCATAATAATCGTTCAATGCAATTTCTAGACGTTCTTCTAGATGCTTTGAAATATAGCTGAGAACGTATTGCTCTTTGTCCATTTCAATTTGTGCGGACTTAAAAAATTTGGTGAAAAAACCGATTTTATTTTGTTGGGAGTATTGCTGTAATGCTTCTGTACGTAATGTGGAGACGATTTCATTTTCTATATGACGCTCTCTAATCTTTTGTACAATGTCCTTCACGCTATTCTCTTGTAGCTCGGTAATTTGCTTTTGGAGATGTTCATTTTCCTGCTTTAGTTCCAACGTTTCTTTTTGAATTTCTTCCACTTGAAGGACAGAATTGTTCGAAAAACGTTGAATGTTTTTGTCAAGAAAGTCCTGATTAATGTTAACTTGTAATGTCCCTTGCTCTTCATTCGGCAAAATTTGAAAAAGACCTGTTTGAATCATCTGCTGTAGGACGTTTCCAAGCAAGTCAATTTTATGTGATAAATCCTCAGAATCCATGGTCGTTGCCGTAATTTGGTGTTTCAGCAGCTGACCGTTATCATCAATACCTAGCAATAATTTAATCCCCCTCACACGATACTCATCCTTCAATAATAAAATCATGCGCAATCTCAAGATAGCAGGTAGGTTTAAACGAATATTACTATTTGTATTGGGCGAAGCATTGTCAAAAATATACTGTTCAAACGGTTTTAAATAGTAGCGCAGCATGGCGTCTGTAATATCAAACCAGCCCGCGACTTCTGCAATTGTATAGTGTTTCGATTCATCGATCTCTGCTAAATACCCATCATTATAGAGGTTTTCCTCTAAAGGTGTATGTTGCAGTGCCACAAACAATGGGTCATCTTGCACAATTTCAAGTACCATTTCTTTTGCATCATTTACTTTAAGCATCCTTACACACCCCACTTTATTTTTCCCATGACTAAATGTTCCCTATATAGGTTTCTATTCGATTGGCAGCAATTGTATGCCTATTTTATGTAGGAAATAGTCATTAGAACGAAGTACCTTTTAATCTTTTATGAATCTTAAGGGAAATTGTACTGATGTTCAGGAGGAAGTTAATACAGAAGAATTACCATCCTATACATTTTATTTTTTATAGATAAAAGATTATAATTAGTGTAAAATTACACTTAAATAATCATATTATATTTTTGTGGAGGTGAAGCTGAAATGAAAAGATGTATTCAAAGTATGTTGTCGCTATTTCCATTCCCGTTTTTATTTCATTTTTACGAGTATAATAGCCACCTCTCAAACCAAGAGGCTAGCTTCTTATTTCCGTTATTTCTTTTTTTCATTATTGGAGTTGGCATAGTATCTAGAAATGATCATCTACCTTTGTTCATTGTCCTAAATTTTTTGATGACTGCTTTGTCTTTAATGTTAGGCCATTTTTTTATAGATGATGATGGAAGTTGGTTTAAGCCTTTTGGAAGAGATGTAGCCATTATCTTTGTTTCATTTTTTTATGTTTTAGGGCAATTAATTATAAGAGGGATTAATATTGGAATCATAAGACATAGAGTAAAAGATTAAAATTACAATAAGTCGTATAAGAAAGGACCATGCCTTTATAAGAAGAGAGGAAAATATGGTCATTACTATTGATAAAGCTAAAAATGAAGATTATATTGCGATCAATCATCTTGGGGAAACGGTTACTTGAACGTTGTAAAGAATGGGGAGGGGGCTACATCTATAGAATTAATGTGTGTGATTCAATACCAATGAAATTGAATTTTATGAGCATTTAGGGATGAAGAGTGTAAAAAGAAAAATGAAGATGAATATAGAAATCAAGCAATTAAGTCACTCATGAATGAAAATGAGCGACTTTTTTCGTTTTCACCCTATGAGATCGTGTTGATCTACTAACTAATAATGTCAATTATTAAGAAAAAGTTAAGAATTCTCCTTGCAAATCTTTAAGAAAGTCTCTTTATAGTTAAAACCATCAATAATGAAAGCAAAGCGAGGAGACAACTAAATGCAGCTCATCACCTTCCTTACTGAATTTATAAAGCATCCAAAAACAATAGGCGCTATATCACCTAGTTCTAAGAAATTAGCGCATAAAATGGTGCAACCTATTTGCTTTGAGACGGCTCAATGCATTATAGAGCTCGGCCCAGGGATGGGGGCCTTTACAAAGGAGCTTGTGAAAAGAAAAAAGGAAGCTACATTGCTTGTTCTCATTGAACATAATACGATTTTTTGTGAGAAACTACGTAGGCAATTTGCTCATGTAGCCAATGTTGTAGTGATCCATGGCTCAGCAGAAAATTTGAAGCAATATTTGAAGGACTTGAATATCGAAAAAATAGATTATGTTATTTCTGGACTGCCATTTACATCGTTGAAGGCAGAAGTATCATGTTGTGTTTTAAGAAATGTGAAGGATTGTTTGGACAATGGAAAATTCATTACTTTCCAATATTCACTTGTGAAAAAGTCATTTTTTCATACCTATTTTCAGGATATTTCACATGAGAAAGTATGGCTCAATATGCCACCAGCCTATGTATTGAGCTGTAGGCTAGGAGATACGAGGGTCAGCTAATGGAGCTACAGGATCTTTTATTATTTATTGAACAATATGGCTATTTTGCTTTGTTTTTTAGTTTATGGCTAGGAATCATAGGCATGCCGCTACCAGATGAAATGATTGTCATGAGTGGTGGTTTTCTATCGTCGCTAGGAAAATTGGTCATATGGAAGTCTTTCTTACTTACTTATTTAGGCGTTGTTTCAGGGCTTTCTCTAGGGTTTATTCTTGGAAAACTATTTGGTCATCGTGTACTCGATAAACTTGTGAAAAAGAAAAAGGCAAAGTACTTATCCAAGTCAAAAGAATTGTTAGATCAATATGGACACTTCGCATTAGTCCTGAGTTACTTTATTCCAATTGTTCGACATATCCTCCCTTACTTGGTGGGAATGAATAAGATGCCTTTTAGAACATATGCTTTATTTTCCTATACAACAGGCTTTGTCTGGACATTGATTTATTTTACACTAGGTTTATTATTTGGCAGTCAAATTGAATATTTTTCTATGATTGCAACGAAATATGGTATTTACTTTGGGTTATTCCTCGTGACTATTAGCTGTATTTATTATTTTTATATACGGAAAATAAAAAAATAGATAAAATAGAGGAACATTATGAATGGAAAATATTTGATTAATGGTGGGATTAGATGAGTAATGAAACAATTTTAATTGTAGATGATGAAAAAGAGATAAGAAATCTGATTTCCATTTATTTGAAAAATGAGGGTTTTCATGTGTTAGAGGCATGTGATGGAGAAGAGGGCTTACAGTTAGTAAAGATGCATAAAGTACATTTAATTGTATTGGATTTAATGATGCCTAAAGTAGATGGCATTGAAATGTGTATGAAGGTAAGAGAAATAGCAGAAATGCCGATTATTATGCTGACTGCGAAATCTCAAGATATGGATAAGATTGTTGGTTTAACGATAGGTGCCGATGATTATGTAACAAAGCCCTTTAATCCGTTAGAGCTGATTGCCCGTATTAAATCACAGCTTCGTCGCTATTTGAAAATGAGTGGTATAAATAGTACTAATAATGAGGAGAAAGAAGTGGGTGATTTACGTATCAATACAGCGACACATGAAGTTTTTGTTAACAATGAAAGAGTGAAGCTGACACCTAGAGAGTTTGCTATATTGGAGTTGCTTGTTAGTAATCCAGGCATCGTCATGAGTGCAGAGCAAATTTATGAAAAAGTTTGGAAAGAGGGGGCATTTCAATCGGAAAATACTGTAATGGTACATATTCGAAAAATTCGAGAGCGAATTGAGACAAATCCAAGAAATCCTCAATATATTAAAACCGTATGGGGAGTAGGGTATAAAGTTGAAAAAGATCTTTAGGCTTTTAAAATTCCCAAGATTTCTAAAGCATATTGGTGCGAAAATAAAAAATAATATTCAGCGGAGCATTCGTATTCAACTATTTACAACGTTTTTATTATGTGCGCTTGGCAGCTTTTTAGTGGCACGTGCAGTAGTGCCATTTTTTGAGAGTATCAATGAAACAGTGATTGTGGATTATAGTGGCAGTATGAAGATGATGTATTATCATGCACAGGATACAGCAGCATTGGCAACCCAAGAAAATAGTGTTGAAGCATTGAGAGAATTGATTGATCAAGAAAATGGAAAAATAGAAAATGAGGACAATGCATTAAAAATTGTCGTGACAGATGAGGCAGGTAAGATCTTATATAAAACAAAGCAGGTAAAAGAGCAACAAATCGATTTGCATGAAGAAATGAGACATGTCATGGGCTTTACAATGAATCAACCTTTTGAAAATGCCTATCATGTAATCGAAACTTCTCGGGAGGAATTTACTACATTAGTGCCACTAACTTTACAAGATAAAAATTATTATTTCTTTGTTAGTGGGCTTCCACAAGGAGAAGCCATCACAAGTACGAATGAAGGTCCCATCCCTTTTTTCATTGGGGTTATGCTGTTTATCGTATCATTTTTCTCTATAACAAAACGGAAAATGAATCAAATTGAGGCATTAGCGGAGGGGGTTATGGAAATCGCAAAAGGAAATTTAGCCTTTCGTATTGAGAAAAAAGGTCAGGATGAAATTGCTTTACTAACGGATAATGTTAATCAAATGGCAGAAGAAATTATGACAAGTATCGAGATGGAGAGAAAAATTGAGCAACAAAAAAACGAGCTTATTACAAATGTTTCACATGACCTTAGAACACCTCTTACCTCAATCATGGGTTATTTGCGTTTATTAAGAGAAGAGAAGTATGAGACGAAAGAGCAATATGACGAATATTTGAAAATAGCCTTCTCTAAATCCGAGCAATTAAAAAATTTAATAGACGATTTATTTGAATATACTAAGCTCACGAATGATAAAAATACTTTAATGCGACAACAAGTTTGTGTAAATGAGCTGCTTGAACAACTAATGGAGGAATTAGTACCATTAGCAGAAGAGAAACAACGCATTTTTATAAAACATTTTCCAGAGAAACGAATTTTTGCTGCACTGGATTCGGAAAAGATTGTACGAGTATTTGATAATCTACTCATCAATGCGATCAATTATAGTACAGCTGAAGGAAAAATTATGGTTTCCCTTGAAGGACAAGCAAACCATGTGCGAATTTGTGTAGCGAATCAAAGTGATGCCTTTACACCGGTGGAGCTTGCTAGTTTATTTGAGAGGTTTTATAAAAAAGATCAATCGAGAACAAATGTAACCGAGGGTTCAGGGCTTGGACTAGCAATAGCCAAAAGCATAGTGGAGCTTCACGGAGGAACCATTCACGCAAAATACAAAAACGAGACACTGTACTTTATTATCACATTGCCATTAGCGCTTCATAACTGACTACAATGGAACAATACTAATGGCATGTTGTGTTTGTACATGTTGTGAAAGCATATCTTGTAGGGTTGCTAGGGTAGCTGTGTTTCGGACTAATAATTGGATTTCTGTCTGCTTGTATTGTCGTTGAAAGTCCATAATATAATCTGCAATGATATGTAAATTATATTGATTTTTAATCTCTACCTCAACGAAAAATGGCAGTGTTAAATCTGGCAGCTTCATACTGCCACCACGTCGAATCCAAATTGCTTCCTGCACATAGTAGCGGATCGGTAATTGGCGGTTACTGGCGATAAAAATATCCATAGAAAACTCCCTTCAGTGTCTAATTACAGCCTAATGGAAATGCATGCAGTCGTCAAAAGAAAACAGAGAAAAAGTTGTTCAGTGGAGAATCTGCTGAACAGCTTTTTTATTAGGGGAAGGATAGTTTTATTAAACTGACGGATAGATTCCCCAAATTGACGGATAGAATTTCAAAATTGACGGATAGAACCCTCAAATCGTTGGATAGTCATAAGCTTCTATGGCTTCTAAAAAATGCGTTAGGATGGGAGATTGTACTTCATCCTTACGATAAATAAACCATGTAGGAATATGTGCTTGCTTGTTCTTTATCTTGTGCAATGTTAATGCTTGTGTTGCCATATATTTTTCCGCAATGGCACGTGGTAGCAAGGTAATACCTAACCCAGCAGCAACACAGCCAATAATACCGTCAAGCGTACCAAGCTCCATGCGATTTTGTGGTCGAACCCCTTCTTCATGTAACCAATGTTCCAAGATGGCTCGATAGGAACAGCCATGGCGGAATGTAATCATGGTGCTTCCCTCTAAATCCTGTAGATGCTTAATAGATTTATGCTTGCTAGAAGTGAGAATAACAAGCTCTTCACAGACAAACTCTTTCATCATTATATTTTCTTTATAAACAGGTCCTGTAACAAATGCACCATCTAGTTCATAGTTTTCTACCCGTTCAATATTGTGCAGAGAAGGGCCTGTTAGTATCGTGATATCCACCTGTTCATGTGCTTGATGAAATGTTGTTAAAAGAGTTGGTAAATGCAATGCAGCAGTTGTTTCCATCGAACCAATTCGTAAAACGCCTCGTTGTTCCTCCGTATCTTGCATGACTTCAAAAGACTTTTCATAGAGATGAAGCATTTTTAGGACTAATTCATAAAATTGTTCTCCTTTTGGTGTTAGCCGTATCCCTCGATGTCCACGATAAAAAAAGGTTGTTTCGTAGAGTGCCTCAAGACTTTGTATTTTCATAGAGATGTTGGATTGCGTGTAATTAAGTGCTGTGGCAGCTTTAGAAAAGCTACCTGTTTGGACGACTGTTCGAAAAATCGTTAAATCATTAATATTCATATGCCCTCCAGCTATCAATTTTATTGATACTTATTATAAAGAATTGGGTCTATTTATGATACCTAGATATTCGATATAGTGAAATTGAAGGAGTGATAATATGCACAAGCAAACCGTACGATATTTAATCGGGGGCATTTTTGCTTTAGTAATCGCTATGGGCATCGGCCGTTTTTCGTATACGGTTATTTTACCTTATATGCAAGAAGCTCTTGAATTTAGCCGATCAACAGCAGGTTACTTAGCAACGAGTAATTACTTAGGCTACTTGGTTGGCGCCTGGGTGGCAGGCCGTTTACCAATAGGGAATAAACGTATTCTTTTTTTGCAAATTACACTTGTTGCCAGCATTTTAACAACAGCCTTCATGGGCTTTACAAATGCAATCATCATTTGGTACATATTACGGTTTATTTCAGGTGTTATGAGTGCTTTTATTTTTGTTGTTATAACAAGCCTTGTATTAGACCAATTAGCCAGCAGTAGTCATATGCATCTATCAGGGCTGTTCTATAGTGGGGTGGGAATAGGGATTGCATTAAGTGCGGTGATTGTTTCACCAATCCATGCAATTTTCCATTGGAATGGTACTTGGGTCGTATTAGCTCTATTTTGTATTGTAATGTTTGTCTTGGTAGTGCTATTTATCAAACCCATTCCACAAAGTAAACAACGAGTAGAAAGCCAGAAAATTATTTCACAGAAAACGCTTCCTGGGTCTTGGATGAAATGGTTAATCATCGCTTATAGCTTAGAGGGGCTTGGCTATATTGTCACAGGTACATTTATAGTATCGATTGCACAGGAGTCGACAAGCTTTCATGGAGATGCCGCCTTTGTATGGTTTGTTGTTGGGGTTGCAGCAATTCCCTCATGTATCGTATGGTCTAAGCTAGCACAGCGTTATGGCTATGTGAAAATTTTGCTCATCTCTATGCTACTGCAAGCGATAGGCATTGTTTTACCTGCGCTAGCTACAAATTCGGCGACTCTTTATGCGAGTGCCTTTATTTTTGGGGCAACCTTTATGGGAATCACGACTGTTTGTACAACATTAGCAAGGGAAATTGCACCAGTGAATAGTCATCAAATGATAGGCTATTTAACGGCTGGCTATGCACTCGGACAAATGATTGGTCCATCCATTGCAGGAACACTTGCAAATTATACAAATAGCTATCAGTATGCCTTAGTCGGGGCTTCCTTCGTCGTAATGCTGGGAGGATTATGTTTAATAGGTGGCGTAAAATATGATAGAAGCAATTAAAAAAAGTAAGTAAGGCATGATGCGCCTTACTTACTTTGAAATTAATGGATATCTCGTTTCTTAAAGTTACCACCACGAACTTCTGACACATCAGAAATGACAACAAAAGCGCCCTCGTCGATGTCCTTAATAATCGAAACTAATTTATTTTCTTCCATACGGTTAATGACACAGTTTAAGATTTCTGTTGGTTCATTGGAGAAACCGCCACGTCCATGTGTATAGGTAACACCACGTCCTAAGCGAGCTTGGATAGCGTCTCCAATCTCCTCAGATTTTCCACTAACCACACGAACTTCTTTTGATTTCTCTAAACCAACTTGGATAATATCAATAACGTTTTTGGCAATATAGTAAGTTAACGCTGAGTAAAGAGCACTCTCTAAGCCAAAGATAAAGCTTGCCCCTAAGAAAATAAAGGCATTAATAAATAATATAATATCGCCGACTGAAAATGGAATCTTACGTGATAATAATACTGCTAAAACCTCTGAGCCATCTAAAGCGCCACCATTTCGTAGGACAATCCCAATCCCAACACCAAGCAGCATACCACCCGATAAAACAATTAAGAGGGGATCATTTGGGCCTAAAATGGTTTTGACGTCATGTAAAAGAACGGTCGAGATCGATAAAGCTGCAATACCAGCACTACTCATTAAGGCAAACGTTTTTCCAACTTGCTTATAGCCGATATAAATGAACGGAATGTTTAATACAAAGAGCAGTACGCCTAACGGGATACCAAAGAGGTGTGCTCCCATAATACTAAGACCCGTTACACCGCCATCAATGACAGCATTAGGAATTAGTACTGCCTCTAGTCCGTAAGCGGCAATAACAGCACCAATAATGATCATAATTAATTTTCGTGTATTTTCTAGTGACTTTCTTTTTTTCATAAATCTTCTCCATTTCTTTACGTCAATAGTACCTAAGGTTTTGGAATAATATTTAGAGCAATTGTTTTAGTCTCAAAACCTTTATTTGAGTCGGTCATATTATAGTATTTAGTAAATAAATCGTTTAATTCATTTTCAAAATTCTTGAATTGATCGTTCGTTAATGTTAGGTCGATTAAAGAAAATGTTGCTAAATCTGTCGTGCTTTCTTTTTCATCAAGTGAATGCAAATAATTTTGATATTGAGATAGTAAAGCTAGTTGATAGTAGGAAATATAATTTAACTTTTGCTTGGTTGTGAGTTGGGTCCAATCCTCCTTACTAAGTTTTGCTGCTCCTTCATTTAATGCATAAAACTTCTCTGTAACAGAACGAACTTTTCGCTCTTTCACAATTTTTATGATGTTTTCATCGACTAAAATTTGGATATGACGATATAGAGTGGCTTGTGGTACATCCTTAATGACAGAAATCATCTCCAATGTGCTTAAGCCCTCTTCTTTATTGTGCATCAGAGCTTGTAAAATTTTCATTCTCACAGGGTGCATTAATACCTCTGCTTTATTACGCATAAACCGATCCTCCTACCAGAAAATGAGATAGTATCAAGGGAAGCATTCAAATGTTATCAATTTGAGAACATTATCAAAAAATATACTATAGCGTTTTTTTATAGATGTACAGTAAAAAGGTAATGAAATTTTTTTATCTTTTTGTTATCATTATTGATAATGATAATGAAGGAGGCTATTACAATGAAATTACACTATGGTTTTGAAGACTTAAATCAAATTGATTGGGCAAGCATACTGCCAATTCTTTTACCATTTGTACTCGTAGGTTTTTTACTTATCACTGTTGCACTAATTGATTTATATAAACATCGAGATAGCAGAGAAAACATACTAATGTGGGCAATTATTATTTTGTTCTTTAATACAATTGGTTCTGTTCTATATTTCGTGATGGGGAGAAAGGATGTCAATAAACGTGCGCTTAGAAATTAACAATATTACGAAAAAATTTAATCAGAAAACGGCCGTAAGTAGTTTTTCAATGGTTATAGATTCGAATGAATGTGTAGGGCTTATTGGACCAAACGGGGCAGGGAAATCCACATTAATTCAGATCATTGCTGATATTCTTTATGCAGATGAAGGGGACATTGTCCTTGATGGACAAAAAATTTCAAAGATGAAAAATCATATTGGTTATTTACCGCAGTATCCTAATTTCTACTCATGGATGACAGCATCTCAAACCTTATCCTTTATGGGGACGCTTTCTGGTATTGCGAAAAATCAATTACAAAAAGATATTCCACTTCTTTTAGAAAAGGTAGGCTTAGGGAAGGAAGCACATGCTCATGTTGGAACATTTTCAGGTGGTATGAAACAGCGTCTTGGCATCGCACAAGCTTTATTACACAAGCCAGCTTTCATCATTATGGATGAGCCAGTATCAGCACTAGATCCAATTGGTAGGCGTGAAGTGCTGAATCTATTAAAAGACATAAAAAAAGAAACGACCATTTTACTTTCTACACATATATTAGGCGATGCAGAGGAAGTTTGTGAGCGCTTTGTAGTCATTAAAAATGGTTACAAAATAGAAGATGCAACAAAATTAGAGTTACTTAATCGCTATCAGGATTCAGCTATCTTTTTAATGGTTCAAAAGAAAGATGTTAAGTGGCTAACAACGATTGAACATTTACCTTATGTAAAGAAAATCGAAAGTTGTGGTGATGGTTTTAAAGTATATGTCAATCACTTGGAAGCGGATGCCCATCGATTGCTACAGTATGGATTGGATTCAAACGTAATATTTACAAAGTATGATCTAGGCATGCAGGAAAGCTTAGAAGAAATATTTTTAGAATTGGTGGTGTAACCTGGAGTGAATACGTTTATAGCATTAAGTAAAAAAGAAATGAATCAAATGACAAAGGAATATAAAGTCGTTTGGCTACCGATTGTCTATATCCTACTAGGCTTAACTCAGCCGATCATGATGTATTTCTTACCTACTATTTTACAATCAATGGGTGGTATTGAAGGGATTATGATTGATCCTACAATGGCAAAGCCAGGGGGAGAAGAAGTGCTCGCCTCAACACTGAATTCGCAATTTGATCAATTAGGTATAATCATACTTGCCATTGCAACGATGGGTATTATTCAGGGAGAAAAAGCCAATGGGATGATGGCATTCATTTTAACAAGGCCAGTATCTATCTCATCCTACTTAAATAGCAAGCTTCTTACTCATTATGTTTTAGCTGTTCTATGTATTACGCTTGGCTATGCAATGTCCTTTGGCTATACATCTTATTTATTTACCTCTGTATCGATAACTCGTGCATTGATAGCTTTAGCATTTTATTGTATTTGGCTGTTGTTTGTCATTACATTTGTTGCTATGATTAGTACATTTTTTAATAGTGCACCATTTATTGCATTAATCAGTATTGGTGTCTTATTTATTAGTCGTTTCTGTGCTGGCTTACATCCATTCTTAGATGTCATTAATCCTGCTAGTAATAGTTTGCATGCTACAACGATATTAATGACAGGTGACGTTGAAACATGGTATGGCTTCACTATTGTTATCACACTGTTACTTGTACTATTCATGATGGCTAACATGCATCATTTTATTGCCAAAAAGAAATTTTAATATAGAGGAAATTCTCGACAAATGAATGTAACAATAAATCGAAGAAGCAAAACGCCATATTATCAGCAACTCACACAGCAGGTGCTTTTAGCAATAGTGACTGGAAATTTAAATAAGGGAGACCATTTGCCTTCCATTCGCAATTTAGCGGCACAAACAAATCTCAATCTGCATACGGTTCATAAAAGCTACAAAGAGCTTCAAAAAAAGGGGATCATCACCATTAAACCTCATTCTAGAGCATTTGTTATTGTAGATCCTAGTAAAGCAACGACTATTTCACTTCAACAAATAGCTATGAATATGGAGCAACTATTAATAGAGGCTTATATTTTAGGAATGAAAAAATCCCAACTAAAAGAAATGTTTTATGAGATTTTAAAAAAGTATTATACGGAAAGTGAATGAGATGGCTACTAATATAGTGACCATCTCTTTCCCTTTGGATGAAACTAAATTAAAAACACCGCCACAATTGTCGTCACAATCAGTCCAATGACTACAGGGATCAAGTTTCGTCTTGCCAGCTCAAATGGGCTGACATTACAAATTGCAGCAGCTGGAATTAATGCCCATGGAATTAATGTGCCGCCACCAATCCAAATGGCTGTAATTTGCCCTAAAGCAGTTAAAGTGGCTGTTCCTCCACCAATGGCATTGCCGAACAAACTACCGACAGAGCCAGCAAGAGAAATGCCTGAGAAGCCAGAACCATCTAATCCTGTAATAGCACCAACAACTGCTAGCGTGACAACAGCAATTTCCTTTGTTAACGGAACTATTGCTGCAAGACCGACACCAAGATCATTGACAATACCGTGTGAAGTAGCGGGGAGGTGATCTCCAAGAATTTGTGTAAAGCCAGCATCTCCAAGATAGAAGAAAGCAGCAATTGGAATTACGGGTCCGAAGACTTTAAAGCCGAATTGAAATCCTTGAATCAAATAACTTGTTGTCTTTTCTAAACCCGCTGATTTATGAGCAACCATACTAAGCAACAATAAAATAAAAACAGAGGTTCCCCCGATTAAAGCCGTTGCATCGCCGCCCGTTAAATCGAATACTGACATAGCGATAACGTCTAAGATAAAGGCAATAGGAATAAGTACGGCGAAGAATCGTTTTTGCCCAATTGACAGTAAGTTTTCTGCAGTTTCTTGTTCAACATCCATCTCCTCATTGTTGCCAGTATTTAAAAGTAGCGTTCCTCGTTTCATATCACGTCGTAAAAAAATATAAGCAACAATTGTCGTTACAACACCCATTGTGATAACAAGTGGAATACTAGCTGAAACAACATCTCCAACAGGAATACCCGCAGCATCAGCCGTTAATTTTGGAGCCCCTTGAATGACAAAATCACTCGATAACGCAATACCGTGCCCAAATAAATTCATCGCCATGGCAACCCCCAGCGCTGGGAGGCCCGCCCGAATCGCAACAGGTAAGAGCACTGCTCCTAATAGCGCTACTGCAGGTGATGGCCAGAAAAACCAAGAAATAAGCATCATTAATAGTCCAATTGTCCAATAAGCGAGTGCAGGTGTTTTAATGATCTTTGTGAAAGGGGCCACCATAACCCCATTAATACCTGAAGACATCATGACCCGACTCATCGCTACGATAATCGAAATAATAAGAATCGTTGATAGCAGCTCAGTTATGGCATAAATAAAGCTGTTAAACACACCACTTATAGACGAAGTAAAATCACCAGTAGCAACAATTGCTAGCATAAAGATGCCTACTACACAAATGAGGGTGGTATCGCGACGTTTAACCATAAATCCGATGATGAGCACAATAAAAACAACATAAATCCAATGGAGAGCTGTGAATTCAATCCCCATACGTTTCCCCCTCAATATTCTGATTCTATAGAATATGAAGAGAAAAAAAGTTGGTGATGGTTTCAAAAAAATCTGAAAAATTAGTTGCAAACTTAAAGTAGGAGCTAATAACAAGTTTAGTCGAAAAGTAGAAAATGTCATTTCATTAAATCGTTATCCTTTAGTTTTAAGGGGAGATCATAGAATGTCTATTGGAATATTAGCTGTTGAGAATTTAGGTGTCATTTCGCAAATGCACTTGGTAATCTAAATATATGGAAGTTTATTCTTTCACTATAGTTTGAGATGGACTTTATTCAAATGATGCACCATGTGTTGGGACTTCGATTGTAGTATTAGTTGCTGTTTCACATAAGAAACAGAATGATTTAAATTAGTTGTTTAACTAATGGATGCCTTAGAGGAATAACAAGTACAAAAATAATCAAATTTTATTATTAAAATCCATGCTAAGTAAAAGGATAAATCTATTTTAAATAATCATTTTTAAAAATGAAGTTTGTTTATGTAGCTTTAAGATTTTAAATCAAGAATTACTCAACAATGGAAGTATTGTTAAAATTATAAATTATTTCCAAGTAAAACGAGGATGCATTTCTAGATAATTTCGCAAAGTATATATACTGTAACAAGCAATTCTTAGTATTTATGACATAATACGTTATCTACCTGAACTCAGAACTGAAACATTACGGTCATGTCATTTGTCAAAAAAACAACGCTTTCAAATCAGGTTTTCTGAGAGTTTATTTTAGCTTTATTGTGTAAATATAAGGTTGAAAATTATGAATACATTTATTAATATGTATTTAAATGTAAATACAGGAAAATTAGTTTGGGGGTCATACTATGAAAAAATTTGTAAAGTTATTATTTACATCCTTTTTATGTTTGAGCATTTCCTTATCATTAATCACCTGTGTGTCTGCAAGTGAAAATGTAAATCTTGAAAAATCTATTAGTCCATATCAGGAAGTGCTGAATAAACTGACTAATGAATTTGGCGTAGAATTTTATATTAATCCAGAAAAAAAAGGAACACTTTTATAACAATGTAGGAGATATGAGCACAGATGAATTAGAAAAATTACTAAGAGAACAATATAAAGAGTTCTTAGATAATTTTTATAATGATAAGCTATCTAATAGTGACTCTGCGGTTTCTCCATTATCTATTAGTGAAAATATTACTCAACTAGTTGCATTAAGCTATAATTCTTCAATGTACTTGAACTCAAATGTTTTTAGTGCATCAGGTAATCAAGGAACTTTTACTTATCAAAGTATAAAATCATATGGAACAACTTGGCCATCTAGTTTTACAGGTTATCATTGGGAAGTTGATAGTGCTTCACATAAATTAAGTAGTGATTTAAAAAGTTGTACAGTCTCTCTAAGAGGACATCCAGAAGATGCTAATGGTGTTGCACTTGCACTTTCTTTAACAGCATCAAATACATTCTATGCAAATTAGTTGTTTTATTTATTTAAAACAGGCATACAATTATAATGTGTGCCTGTTTAAAAATGAAAAAAATAAAGATGTGTTTATTATTAAATAATTCGGATATAAGTAAGGGGAAAGGAACAATAAAGGAGAGAAAAAGCATGAAGAAGATAATAAATATTACATTGATTTGTATCATGGTTTCTGTTTTTTGTTCAACTACTCATTATAATGCTGAGTCAACATATGACAATGATATTGAGTTATTACTCGTACCTTACAATAAAATATTGATAAAACTTAGTAAAGAATATGGGATAGAAATGTATATTCCAGAAAAAAACAAAGAAAAGTTTTTAAATAGCATTCAAAATATAACACCTAAAGAATTTGAAAACCGACTAAGACAACAGTACAAGGAATCAAAGAAATATATTAATCAATCTAATGGAGAAAGCAACTTTTTTTATCCTCAACCAATCCCTAATGCAGAACAAGTTGTACCGGCAATTCCGTTAAATTAATAACTATAGCAAAGGTCAGGTGCATAAAGCCTGATCTTTTTTATTGCATATTTATACAGTTTTCTATTGTGGCTTTTTGGAAAGTTCGAAGTATCTCTTGGGCTTTTAATCGAAGCAGTAAATGACAATACAACTTATTACTTCAAAAAAAGAATATAAGTAAATCCTATTTAGAAGTTTATTGTAAAAATAGGCACTCTAAAATGAAATGCTTAGTGCTTTGGAATATTTGATCCACCTCTCTGCGAACAATCCCGCTGTACCTCGCTCATCAGCTTAATAACACTTTCTTAGAATTTGATATTTCTTTTAAAAGATACTATATCCGAAACAAGATAATTGAAAGAAATGAATTTATAGATTAGAATATTTTTATAGATTATCGATAATCTATAATCTATAATCCATAATATATAACACTTTTAGCTAATCACCCTATACACTGAACTATGTTAAAATAAAAAGATATAAATTTATTGGAGTGGTTTAATGGGGTTTGATGAAAATTCAATTTCAAAAAAAACAATTTCTGAGCAAATAGCTGAACGATTATTATTTCGTATATTTTCTGGTTACTATGAACAAGGTCAGCGCTTAATAGAGGCGGAAATTGCAAAGGAGTTACAAGTAAGTCATGCACCTGTCCGTGAGGCCCTTTATCTTTTACAAAAAGATGGTGTAGTTGAAAAAGTACAACATAAAGGTGTAAGAGTGAAGATTATAACGGATCAGGAATTAAAGGATTATTTGGAAGCGCTTTATCATCTATTGGATATTGCACTTACCAAATGTGAATCTAAATGGACTGCTGATTTGCAAAATGAACTATTACATCGTTTTGAAGCGATGAAACAAAGAAAGTCTGCTGAAAATATTTATGAATATGTTGTTTCGTTTGCCCACTTGTTACAATTGTTTTTTGATGTTACAGGAAATATTGCGATGCTACGATTCTTTAAAGAAACAATATTTGTTACAAATGTAGCTGCACAAACAAAATGGAAGATGAATCTAGTTGAATCCTATCATATGTCCATCAATACTTTTATCAAGTGTATAGAAGTGTCGGATTTTGATCATGCACGAGTAGCTATTAAGGATGTTATTTTATGGTACCAATTTAAATAATTTTATGGGGGTAACATAAATGAAAGCTGCAGTTTGGCATGGTGTGAAAGATATTAGAGTTGAAGAGGTTGAATTACGCGCTTTAAGAGAAGAAGAAGTGAAAGTAAAAGTAGCGTGGGCTGGTATTTGCGGAAGTGATTTGCATGAATACGAAGAAGGTCCGGTTTTCGTACCAGTTAATGAAAAAGCTGAATTAACAGGTGAAGTTGCCCCACTTACAATGGGACATGAATTTGCTGGTATCATCGAAGAAGTTGGCTCTAAGGTTACTGACTTTAAGGCTGGGGACCGAGTTGTCATCAACCCTACATTAACATATAGAAATAAACATGAAGAAGTCGATCGTTATGATGGATTTAACTTCATCGGTTTACATGGAAACGGTGGATTTGCGGAATATGTTAATGTCCCTGTAACGAATATACATCGATTAGCAGATAACTTAACATTACAAGATGGTGCATTGGTAGAACCAATGGCTGTTGCTGTACAAGCTGTCAAAGATGCTGGGGTTACATTAGGTGATTCTGTTGCTGTATTTGGGGCTGGACCTATTGGATTATTAACTGTCATCGCTGCAAAAGCATCAGGCGCTAGTAAAGTTATTGTATTAGATTTATCCGATGATCGATTAGAAAAGGCAAAAGAATTAGGTGCAACCCATGCTATTAATTCAGGGAAAGAAAATCCTGTACAAGCAGTTCGCGCGATTGTTGCAGATGGGGTTGATGTATCCTTTGAGGTTGCGGGGGTTGCCCCAACCTTTAAACAAGCAATTGATGTAACAAAACCTCGTGGTAACATGATGATTGTTTCGATTTTTGCAAGACCAATCGAATGGAATCCAATGCAGCTTACAAACACAGGTGTTAATGTATTATCATCCATTGTTTATACACCGTCAATTTTCCAACGAACAATTGATGCAATGAGCGCTGGTCAACTAAATCCTCAAGGGATCATCACAAGTCAAATTGAATTAGATGAGATTGTTGAAAAAGGATTCAAAACGTTAACAAATGACAAAACACAATCTAAAATTTTAGTCGAGATAAGCGGAGAAAATTAATAAAATTGAGAGGAGTATGGCTGATGACAGCCATGCTCTTTTTTATAGTCTGGTGGAGCATGGAGCTTAAGAAAAAATGACAAAAGGAATCGAGAATGAACTTCTCGACTCTTTCAGAACTTAATCTCTTTCTCTTGCCTGCTGTGTGTCTCTAATATTCTTTTGAACCGTGATGGATGCAAATAAACTTAGAACAAATGACATACCATAAAACCCTTTTTCGCTTAAAACAATACTTCCAGCATTATATAGCCCAATGCCCATTAATGAAATCGACACAATAAGTGCAACCCAACTAATACCATAATAAATATTCGTAACTGGTATTCCCTCTTCTTTATCTCTTACAGCTTTTTGTAAGGATATTGCTGAATAGAGTCCAAATACTAAAACAGCTAGGTAATATCCTTTTTCGTTTAGTTGCATCGTTGCATTAAACAAGCCTATAAAATAAGCCGTCACACCTACTAACAATGCTGCCCAGGAAGCCCCCTTGAAAGCAGCAGTAGGTTCTCCCTCTTTTCTTTCTACTTTAACTTTCGGATCAGGCTGTTTTTCCTTATCTAATGAAGACTCATTTTGATTAGACAATATCTTTCTCCTCCTTCTATCACTGTATAAAAACATTCTATCATTCTATAGGGAGGTTATGAGAATAGAAATTTCTCTAAATCTCGCTCTTCAATAATAAAAGTAATTCTCCTTAACGGAGGCTGCTTTAATTTGACTGTTATTTTGCTGGGGGTATAGCGTCAATATGGGTTCATCAAATCTGAAGGATCTGTCCTTCGTTGCAATGATTTTGATACAGATAAGAGCTAGGTGTATAGCTTTTTTTCATATTATTCAACTTGACAGCTAAATATGTTTAGGTCTGTGTGACTGCCTGAGTTACTTTGTTCACTGCTTTTTACAATTCGCGTCAACTATGAACGAATAATTATGGTTGATAAAGCTATGAACCATCGTTTATAGATAAAATAATCGGTAGTCCCAGTTTCCAACAATAAGTTAAGGAACATGAATTAGCCAAAGTTCATTCGACAGTCCGATCACTTAGAAAGCGATTGCGCCACTGTAACCAATTTTTTTACTCCTTCACTTAGCTGTTTTTCATTAGCATAAGAATAGCTTAAACGTATCCAGGATGATAGCTGTTTTAGTGGATCACAAACTTGACCTGGGACAAAGGATATCGATTGTTCGATACTTTTAGATAATAATAATTCAGTTGGAACATCATCTGGGAGCTGTACCCATAAATTCAGACCGCCTTTTGGGCTGATCCAACGCCAGCCTGTTACAGTTAGCTCCTCCTCCATAATTTCCTTCCGAATCTGCAGGGCGATCCGAATTTTCTCCAATTGTTGCTGCAATCTTAGTGAGGAGAAGTAATGGAGAAAAATTTTTTGGTTGAGAAGTGGTGAGCCATTATCAGCTAGCGATTTTTCTGTTAATAGTGATTTCATCAATGATGATGGACAAATAACAGTCGCAATTCTCAAACCAGGAGAGATATATTTGCAAAAGCTTCGGATATAAATGACTGTCCCAGCACTATCATATGTGTAAATCGGTGGAGGTGGGGCTTCATCAAAATAAATGTCGTGATAGGCATCGTCTTCTATTATTAGAAACCGATAGTGCTCAGCTAATTCTACTAACTTTTTGCGCTGCTCGATTGAAACCGTATAACCAGTTGGATTATGGAAGGTGGGGTTGAGATAAAATAGGCGAGGTTTGTATTGTTTAATATAGTATTCAACCTGTTCTAAATCGTAGCCCTCAGGATGGATATCCACGGTTACAATTTGTGCTCCTTGTGCGCTAAAAATATCAATCGCAGCACTATAGCTTGGACGTTCCAATAAAACGACGTCTCTTGGCTTAATAAAAGCTTGAGCAACTAAGTGAATGGCTTGCTGTGAGCCAGACGTTATTAACAGATCATCTGCACTGAGATGAGTTTTATACTGGTTGATAAAATATTGGGTAAGTGTTTCACGCAGCTCTAAATCACCTTGCACAGTGGAGTAGGTTGCCAGTACTTTTGGATAAAGGTCAAACACTTCCTTTACGTAATCAGAAAAATAATGATTTGGCAAAAGATTAGGATCAATCAATGCCTGAGAAAAGTGATAAGAAAAAGATGGTTGATGGATTTCGGATAAATGATTTTTTTTTACGTATGCTGAAATAATTGGATTGTCCGGATTTAGATATTCAAGATTTTTCGATACAGTTGATTGGACAAAATAGCCTGATTTATCTTTTACATAAACTTTGTCATGCTGTTTCAATAATTGATAAGCCTTTAAAACCGTTAGCCGATGAACATTCATTTCAGATGCTAATTGCCGGACGGAGGGAAGCTTTTCATCTTCTTTCCATTCTTTACGCTCTATTCTGTGCAGTACATTATCATAGATTTTCTTAAAAAGATAATCTTCATTTTGAATTGCTTTGCCCACATCGATCCCTCCTATTCAAAACGATTGTACCACGAACTGCTCTAATCTGTTCTATCCTTTTCAATCTGTTCTATCCTCCTTCTTTTATGATAGAAAAAGAGGAGGAGTATGATATGGTAATTTTTAATTATTTCTTTATGTGTTTGATTTTTGGGACAACATTTTTAGCAATTAAAGTTGGGGTTGATGCAGGAGTTCCTCCGTTTTTATCAGCTGGTCTTCGTTTTCTCATTGCTGGTTTACTACTATTTAGTTTTATGGTTTGGCGCAAAAAAACGACAATCCGGTTATTATTTCGGAAAGAAATGTTTTTTACAGGAGTGGGCTTAACCTTTGGAACGTTTGCCACATTATACTGGGCAGAACAGTATGTGACATCTGGAATCGCGGCTGTCTTATCTGCTACAGGTCCGATGATGATTATTGTGATTCAGACATTCCTATTGAAGCAAAAAGGAAATCGGAAATCATTTATTGGCTGTGTCGTCGGAGTCATTGGTGTTACGTTCTTAATCTTACCTAGTTTTGCAATTGAGATTAGTCCTCTCTGGATGGTTGGTTGTTTCGCTATTATTTTAGGTGAAGTTTTTTACGCATCTGGAACGATTTATACAAAGCATGTTATCCAAAAATTCGGAACAACATCCCCAATTGCTTTAAATGCAGCACAAATGATGCATGGAGGGATTTTATTAATCATTTTGTCACTTTTTACTGAGAACATTCAGCTTCATTATCTTTTAAGCCCAGCTTCAATGGGTTCTCTTTTTTATTTGATTATTTTTGGTTCAATGATCGGTCACACTATTTATTATTGGCTTGTTTCACGAACAAATCCTGTTTTTCCGTCCACATGGCTGTATATCTCACCAGTAATTGCCGTTATATTAGGTGTTACCTTCTATCATGAATATATTTCGTGGCTAACAGGAATAGGTACTATGACAATTATTGTTGGAACGATTCTAGTCAATTTCGAAACGTTGAGAGAGTTGCTTTGGCGGAAGGGGACTGTTCTTCAGGATGTAAAAAATTAACTTGTTCCTGAATAATAAAATCTAATTATAAAGGGGAAGAAAATGAAAATTTCTAATGGAGTAGAGATTCTGGAGCTTGAATTTAATGGGGCCTTCATTCATCCAACGCTATTATGGGATCAGGAGATGGCTGTTTTAATTGATACTGGATGTTCAGGACAAATGGAAGATCTACGTATAGCAATGGATAAGGTAGGCGTGTCGTTCGACCAACTAAAAGTTGTGATATTGACACATCAGGATATCGATCATATAGGCAGTCTTCCTGAGATATTACAATATTGTGGAAGTCATATAAAAGTATATGCGCATGAATTAGATAAGCCCTATATTCAGGGGGAATTACCATTGTTGAAAGACGGGCATCTAGCAAATCCACCCAAGAGCAAAGTAGATGAGATCTTGAAAGACGGTCAAGAACTACCATATTGTGGGGGAATACGAGTTATCCATACACCAGGACATACGCCTGGCCATATCAGTTTATATTTAAAGCAAAGTAAAACGCTTGTTGCAGGCGATTCGATGTATAGTATAAATGGTACACTGGGAGGGATTCATGTTCCAACCACTTTGGATATAGAGGTTGCTCAACAATCTTTAAAGAAATATGCAGACCTAGACATTGAATCTGTGATTTGTTATCACGGTGGATTATGCAAGGTGGATATTAAAGAGCAGATTCAAAAGCTTTGAATTTTTAAAAAGATTGATTAAAGATGTAGGCTCCTTAGAATGCCAAGTGCTGGGAGGCTTGCTTGAATCGTAACAGGCAAGAATTCCGTTTTCTAGCACGAGTCAAAGGCTTGTCAAAATCTATTTTATTGTGAGTCAGCTCATGTTATAATGAGGCACTTAAGGTACTTATAACGGATGCCAGGAAAAGCCTCCGCAGAACGATCAAATATGGAGGTGTAAGTGAATGAATAAACGTTGGACGATTGGTGATATTCAGAAATTTGTTGAGAACAATTCAGAAAGTAAGTTGTTAACGACAGAATATCATGGTTTTTCTCAAAAGCTACTATTTAAATGTGCATGTGGTAGTAACTTTGAAAAAACATTTACAAAATTTAAAAATAAAAACCAACGAAAATGTGATGTATGCCAACCGCCAAAAGAGTCACGCTAAACATTTTGCGGCCGTTCATTAATCATATTAGTGAACATTAAAAACATCTCACTTCTATATTTTTTATAGAGGGAGGTGTTTTTTTGATTGGATTATTACAGAGTAAGATTGTAATATGCTGAAGAAAATTGAGAAAAACATTCAATTTAACATACTTTAATAAAAAATACATAGAAAAAAGCCAAACCCTTTATATATGTGAGTTTTGGCTTTTTTTGTCATTTTCGCTACGGGAGAATTCCTTATGAACGAAAAAAAAGATTGTAAAATAACAATCAGTGATATATATTGGAGATTATGATTTTTTTCGACATCTCAAAATCATAAACAAAATTTCATCAAGACAAATTTTGAGAGGGAAGTGAATAATCAAGATGTATCTTTATCCCCTATTAGTAGTGATTGCAGCTAGTAGTTTTGGTATCGTTTCAACTATTATAAAACTGGCAATGCGTAGTGGCTTTTCTGTAGCTGAGGCAGTTACAAGTCAGTTTTTTATCGGGTTTTGTATAGCAGTATGTATTTCCTTAGTTACAAATAGATCAAACTTTAGCTTTAAAGGCGTTAAAATCCTTTTATTTGCAGGCTTGTTAACAGGGTTAACAAATATTTTATATGGTCATTCATTAAACTTTTTGCCTGCGTCCTTAGCAGTAGTATTACTGTTTCAATTTACATGGATCGGTATGTTGATTTCTTGTATCACAAAACGACAATTTCCAAGCAGAATTGAATTCATCTCTTTAATTATATTAGTAGCTGGAACCATACCAGCCGCTGGTATAATTGATGTTGATTTGTCTCAAATACCTTTTCAAGGGTGGTTATGGGGTTTAGCAGCTGCTCTTTGTTACTCCTTATTTTTATATGTAAACGGAAAGACAACCGCAAGTATGACAACCTCCAACCGTTTAGTTTTGGTTTCTTTCTTTGCATTCATGACGACGGCGGCTTTTCAGTCTCCAGAAATTATTTGGAATGGGACTTTGTTTAACGAGGGACTGTGGATTTATGGTTTAGCATTAGGGTTATTTGGCATGATTATACCAGTTTTCTTATTCACAATTGCAGTGCCTAAAGTGGGATTAGGTATGTCATCCATATTGAGTGCTGTTGAATTGCCAATCGCGGTGATGGTATCCGTTATTCTCTTAAGCGAAACGGTTACAACTTTGCAAATAGCAGGTATCGTAACAATCGTTATCGGCATCAGCTTACCTACATTGCTTGATAAAGATGGATTGTTAAAAAACGTCAAAACGAAATACAAAAAATCCAGCAAAAAATTCGCCAAAGGATCTTCGATTTGAAGATCCTCTCAGACTGTAGACAAACTCAATGAATTTTGAGTTTGCCTACAGTCTTTTTTCTTTTACAATAAAATAAAGTAAAGCCGTTGATTTCCACTACGGGCGGACGCTTTCCGCGGGCGGGGTCGAGCTGCTTCCCTCGCTTCGCTCAGTCCAGGATCTCGACTTTCCCGCTTTTCCCGCAGGAGTCGCCACCCTTCGTTCCAATCAACTTCTACATAAAGAATTATTGATAAAAAGTACACTTTCGAGGTGATCAACCATGATGACGAAAAATCAAATCAATGAACGTGAACAATTAGAAATGCTAACGATTGATCAATTAGTTCCCCAAGATCATTTAGTACGAAAACTAGAGGCGGCTATTGATTTTTCATTTATCTATCCTTTAGTAGAAAACCTCTACTCTGCTAAAGGACGCCCTAGTATTGATCCTGTTGTTCTCTTTAAAATGACGTTTATTCAGTACGTTTTTGGTATACGGTCCATGCGTCAAACCATCAAAGAAATTGAAACGAATATGGCGTATCGTTGGTTTTTAGGATTTGGCTTCCATACAGAAGTCCCGCATTTCTCTACCTTCGGTAAAAATTATGTCCGTCGCTTTCAAGACACTGATATATTTGAGCAGATATTCTATCGTATATTAAAAGAGATTATGCATCAAGGACTCCTCCATGCAGACCATTTATTTATCGATTCTACGCATGTGAAAGCGAGTGCGAATAAACGGAAGTATGATAAAAAAGTTGTACGAAAAGAAACACGGGCTTATGAAGAAAAACTTCAATTAGAGTTAAATATGGATCGTGAAGAACACGGAAAAAAGCCCTTTCCCCCGGAGAAGTTTGAAAAGGAAGAATGGAAAGAAATAAAAGAAAGCACGACAGATCCTGAAAGTGGCTATTACGTGAAGGATGAACGTACGAAGCAGTTTGCGTATTCCTTTCATGCAGCGACAGATGAAAAGGGCTTTGTCTTAGGTGCCATTGTGACTCCGGGAAATGTGCACGATAGCCATGTATTGCAGCCACTTGTGGAAAGAGTCATTCAAAACGTTCAAAAACCAATCGCTGTTGCGGCAGATGCAGCCTATAAAACACCAGCGATTACGAACTTTTTATTAGAGAATCAAATGTTGCCTGTTCTTCCGTATACACGACCTAAAACGAAAGATGGATTCTTCCGAAAGCATGAGTATATATATGACGAGCATTATAATTGTTATCTTTGTCCACAAGGACAGATATTGAAGTATGCAACAACGACGAAAGAAGGATATCGGCAATATAAATCGAATCCTTTGATTTGTGCGAAGTGTCCAAGCCTTTCCCAATGTACAGAAAGTAAGCATCATCAAAAACTCATTCAACGCCATATCTGGGAGTCGTATGTGGAGGAAGCTGAACATTTACGCCATTCCTATGACATCAAACAAATTTATGCAAAGCGCAAAGAAACGATTGAGCGTGTCTTTGCCGATGCAAAAGAAAAGCATGGTATGCGATGGACAACCTTAAGAGGTCTGAAAAAATTGTCCATGCAGGCGATGCTTACTTTTGCTGCCATGAATTTAAAGAAACTGGCTACTTGGACGTGGCAGGCAGCTTAAGAAGGTAGCTATGCTCGAAGAGTATGTTGAATTTGGTAGTATATTACCAAATGTTAAAGATAAAATAGGAAGAAAAATGACAAAAGCCCATCGAGAGTGAACCTCTCGATGGCTTTTGTCTACAGTCTGAAAGGATCTTCGATTTGAAGATCCTTTTTTTCATATCAATTAAGTAGTGCCATAACAAATGGATCCTTGGACCCTCTCTATATTTTATATAACGACGTACTATTTTTTTGTTCATACTCCGTTCATATGATTGTCATAGGCAGTACACCTTCATTGTATAAGCTATCCTTAATCACTATTTATATCGTACAAAAGCAAAGGAAATCGTTAAAAACTTTAGAGAATTTTTTTGAACAGAATAAACTGAAGTGATTCTCAACTGAGTGCAAAAGACCAATTATCAAACTATAGCCCTGATCAGCATTTTGTCATTGGATAGTATATCCCTCTGAACAGCAAGTATTTTATCTTGACCACAATTAGTTAATGAAACAACTAACCAGGCGCTTAAATGAGAACCTGGTCTTTTTTTACTATTTGTGAACCCTATGTTTTAATGCCAATGTTTAGATCTCAGAACGGAAGTTGTTACCAAGGTTGCTACCCAAACCAAAATAATGACGAAAATTATAAATGAGAGGACTCCATTTATTTGGGTCAATATGATTTTCTTCTATAATTATATCCTCATGGGCATGAACATGTATCGTTTGGGTCTCAACAATAGCAAAATTAGGAGAATAATCTGGGATGCGAATATGTTTTACCTGGGCTTCGATTTGAATTGGACACTCCATAATTCGAGTAGGAATAACCGTTGTAGATCCAATAGGTGTTAAGCCACTAATATCAAGTTTCTCTTTTCTGAATGTAAAGCCAATCTGTTTCTTAAATTCTGGAACTGGATTTTTTCCTGTGTATGGAGCTAACTGTTCCACGTTCTCCCATAGAGAGGGGGCAGGAATATTAATGACACATTCAGGATGTCGCTCTAAATTTTCAATTGCTTTTCCACCAAGTCCAATGCCTAAGACAATACAGTCTCCTAATACCCAAGAAGAAGATAAAGGGCTAATATTCACTGTACCATCCTCATTTAACGTACTCAGTAAAATTACAGGAAATCCATAATATAAAATTTTAGGGTTTATTATTTTTGTATTTGGTATTTGTTTCATTATTTTCATTATAAGTTCCTCCCGTAAAATATTTTCACTATCAGAACCCATTGTAAAAGATAAATATTTCGACATTCATCGAAGTGTTGATTACAAACAATTGCCCCAACCTAAAAAACGATTGAGCAAAGATAAAGCTCACACTTTTCATTCTTCTACTAGATAAATATCCATAGTTTTCCACTAATTATCGATAATTTTGAGATAGTGAGAGCCCCTAAACGATCTCCTTTTGTTGTTCCTAAACTTGTGCCTCGGTTATTCATGCATCAGTATTTTTCTTCTATACCATCCATTTAATCCAATTTCGCTAAAGATGAGTTCATCTATATAAGTAATTGCATATATTTGAATCCTGATGAAATTTAAGGAGTATAAAAATAAGCGTTTAAAGGAATTATTATTATATTAAAAAAATACTAGAACAAAATTGAAGAAAAAAATAGGTGTCTGTAAAATTCATCCAAATGGATTGTTTTGTCGCACTTCAGCATAATGTTTCCTTATTTTAGAAATTTTTTATGAAAAGATTCCCTACATAGCCAATGTAGTATTAATATTACCTTATTTTTAGCGTTTATTTATTGGTAATGAAGTTATATTATTGTGTTGTAAAGCAAATTACAGTTTGATTGGGATATTTAATCATGGAAAATTTAGAAGATTGCTTTACATATAATTGGTTAAATTATTATTTGTGGGAACGATTTATACATATTTTTATAATTTTATAATTAAATAGCGCGATAATATTGTTCTCACAGAATAATATAATTTATTTAAATTCTGGAGGAATATACTATGACAAAACAAAACAAGGGTCGTAAATTTTTCGCAACTACAGCTACAGCAGCACTTGTAGCATCAGCAATCGTACCAGTAGCATCAGCTGCTGAATTTCAAGATGCAGCTAGCATTTCATCTTGGGCAAAAGAAGCTGTACAATTTTTAACTGATAAAGGCTACATCCAAGGCGATGAAAAAGGAAACTTCAACCCAGCTGGTACACTTACACGTGCAGAAGCTGCTGAAATTTTATCTAAAGCATTAGATTTAAAAGCTACGGGCACAGAAGATTTTTCTGATGTAAATGAAAATGACTGGTTCTATAACGCAGTACTTGCAACTTCACCAGAATTATTTGATGGTATGGGCAATGGTAAATTTGAGCCTAAAGCTCAATTAACAAGAGAACAAGCTGCTAAAGTGATCGTTCAAGGTTACCAATTAACAGGTAAAGCAGATCTTAGCCAATTTGCAGATGCTTCTAAAGCTTCTAAATGGGCTGTATCTTACTTAGAAACAGCTGTAGAAAATGGTGTAATCAATGGTAAAGGGTCATTATTAGCACCACAGGATAAAATCAGCCGTGAAGAATTCGCTACAATGGTAAAACGTACAATTGATGCAACAACTAAAGAGGTAACACCAGCTGTAGATTCTGTAAAAGGACTTAATGCAAAAGAATTGGAAGTGAAGTTCAATACAGCTGTTGATGCTAAAGATGCTGCAGTGACAGCGAAATATGCTATTGAAGGTGTAGCTATTACGAATGCAAAAGTATCTGAAGATGGAATGACTGTTACTTTAACAACTGATAAAGAGATTAAATTAACAAATGGCAAAGTGACTGTAAAGCCAATCAAAACAAAAGCAGATGCAAAAGTTCTAACAGAAGAGTTTAACAAATTGATCACATTTGCAGACACTACTCCTGTAAGTGTAAATACTGTTGAAGCAAAAGGTACTACAGCAGTTATCACTTTCGATGAGCTTGTACAAAGTGAAGGAACTGTAAGCTTAAATGGTGCTGAACTTGCTAAGGATCGCTACACGTTATCTGGTAAAACATTAACAATCAATGGTTTAACTGCTGAACAAACTTACAAAGTAGACATCGTTGGCGCAACTGACTTTGCTAATAATATTGCAAATCCGATTGCTGTTAACTTCACAGTTCTTAAAGCAGACGTTGATAACTCAAAACCAACTGTTTCAACAGCAGTGAACGGTACAGAAATCACTTTCGATTTCTCAGAAGAATTAAAGAAACAAGATTTTGTTGTTGATAAAGATAATACAGTTAAAGGGTATGCAAAAGTAACTGTTGGATCAACTGTTTTCTATTTAACAGATGCTGATATTAAAGATACAGAGGATAAAACTGTATTTACAATTGATGCAAAAACTGCATTAGGTACTGCTACATTCATCAATACAAATGTTAAGGTAGAAGGACAAAAAGATTTAGCTGGTAATGCTGGAGATGCATTTGAGTTCAATGCTATTCTTTCTAAAGATTTAACGCCTGCTTCTTTAGTAGCTGCTTCTTCTAAAATGTTAGTGGCTGATGATGTAAATGCTACTACAGACGTAGATGCTTTATACCTTACTTTTAGTGAACCAGTAAAAGTAGATGGTAAATTAACAGTTAAAACTCAAAATGGTATTGCTTACACTACTGGGAAAGAAACAGCAGTAAAAGCTGTTGCTGGTTTCGATGTAGATGGTAACGGTAAAATCGAGGGTGCAGAGAAAAACACTGTAAAAGTGGACATTGATTTAGATAGCAATTCAACATACACATTTGAATTATCTGCTAAAGCAGTTTCAGATTTAGCTGGCAATGTAACTGCTGATACTGTTACTTTCAATGTAACAACAGGCGTATTTGAAGCTACACCTGAAACACCAACAGATTCATTAGTATTCGGAGCTACTCCAGTTGTTGTAACTGACAATAACGTATTCACAGTTGAGTATGCTAAAGATGTGACTGCAACAGCAACAAATCCTGCTAACTACACAATTGGAGGAAAAGAGCTACCTGCTGGCACTCAACTTCAATTTGTAGATGGTACTAAAAAAGTACGATTCACTTTACCAGAAGGTTCTATCACTGCTAATGGTAGTTATGTACTTGAAGCTAAAAATGTAGTAGATACAAAAGGTAATACACTTAAAGGTGGAAAAGCTACAATTCTAGTAGCACTTAAAGAAAATATTGTGCCTGTAGCATCTAAAGTAACAGTAGTAGATAGCAAAACATTTACTGTTGACTTCACTGAAAGTATTGCTGACCAAGTTGCACCAACAGGTTTAACAGTTAAAATTGCTGGTTCAACTGTAGAGGTTGCTTCAGCTGCTGTAGCTAATGGTAAATTAACTGTGACAACTAAAGCGGATTACGCTTTAACGGATAGTATTGTAGTTGAATTCAAATCTACAAACTTAGTTGATGCTAATAACAACAAAGTAAAAGACGGTTCAATTGCAAAATAATTAAATCGTTCATTGAAATGCCCTGTGGAGAGGTCTCTACAGGGCTTTTTTAATTAGTTTCTTCTTATTAATAATGTATCCCTGAAGAAACCCAAATTTTTTTAAAATATAGCAAGGGTAAATAGGCTCTCAAAGAAATACATAGCCGGTTGACGGAAACTAATCGACAACTGGCTGTGTATATAGAACGGCTATTTGTAAGGGAATTTGCTTGGGATAGGACCAAAGGCAATCCAATGGTACTTAAAGAATCTGCCCATCAATAGTACGACCATCCATGGAACGAAGAGAGAAAAGATAAAGCCCCCAATGCTCCAAAGGTGATAGATAATACTATTACCGCCAGTACTTAATTGACTATAAAGGAAAAGGAAAAATGGATGTAGTAGATAGATGCCAAATGATACTGTTCCTAAATTGATTAAGCCATTTACAATAGCTTGGTTCCATTTATCATAGATCCAGAAAGAAAGCTGTAATAAGACAATACAGGCTGTAAAAGATTGTAGCTGAAAAACTAGCTCAAATATTGTGCTGTTCACTAGATAGGTTTGTGATGAATAAACATAGTAATATAAATATACATTATATATCGTAGAACTTAGCCATATACACCACAAAAAAAGTATCGTGATAGGAAAATTTTCTTTTTTTAGTTGAAGCCATCCTTTGTATTTTTCAAAATAGATTCCTAAAAATGCCCCTGTTAAGAAATAAAAGAGATAAGAGAAAGCGATACTCCCTCTATAGGGATACTGCCAAAACTCCGCATTTAATAGAATAAAGACCCATTGAAGAGCAAAGCCAATCAAAATTAAATGAGGAGATAGGGCTGGTTTTTTCTTTAAAATATATAGGAGTAATGGGAACATAACATAGAATTGGACAATAATAAAAATATAGTATAGATGGGTATACGCTTTGCCTAATAATAGTTTTTCCAGAAATTCGATACTAAATAGGGAGCGCCAAGTTTCTGCTAAATCATATGTCACATAAAATTGCATCGCTACATAATAAAAGATAGAAAAAAAGAGGTAAGGAATGAGAATTTGTGTCACTCTTTTTTTATAAAAATTTTTAATAAGCTCCTTTGTTAAATCCTTTTGTATATAATTGTAAAATAATACAAATCCACTTAAGAAAATAAAAACAGGAACAGCGAATTTAGGGGAAATATTAAAAAATATATAAAATGGATATAGTTTTGAGTCACTAGATAAAGCCGTTACAGGGGTACTAGTAGAATGAATAAGAAGGACAGCTAGAATGGCTAATGCTCGTGTAATATTTAATTCATTAATATGTGCTCGCTTCATACGCTCATCTCCAAAATTTTAATTATAGTATTGAATTCCCAGAAAGCTGTCTACATACTCTATTGGTATGCTTGTTAGTACTAATTTAGACAAGTTTAGGTGCCTAAATTTGTCTAAAGGAAACAGGTGGGTCGTTCATGAGTTACTATAAAGCGCATATATGTCAGGGAGATGTCAACCATAAAAAAAGCTACCACGCTCGCTATGCGTAGTAGCTTATTTGACCACTAGAATTATTTTCTGGGAAATACAATGGAGAAGGAGGCTTGATGAAACTCCTTATAATGTAACAAGGATTCTGCCCCTTGCTTGACCCTTCAGTAAGATAGGTAAAACATCAGGAAGTTGTTGTAGTGTTACCTCTTGCTGAATGAAATCATTAAGGTTTGCTGGTTTGAAATCAGTCGCTAATCGATGCCAAATGTTCAATCGAATGTCCATTGGGCAATAAACAGAATCAACTCCAAGTAAACTCACGCCTCTTAAAATGAAGGGAAATACACTTGTAGGAAGCTGTGTACCTGCTGTTAAACCACTACTTGCAACAGCCCCACCATATTGAATTTGGCTTAATAAAGAGGCAAGTGGCTCTCCACCAACAGAATCAACAGCAGCAGCCCATTTTTGTTTTCCTAATGCTCTAATCTTTCCATCATAAACCTCTTCACGATTTACTATTGTAGTAGCTCCGAGTGATTGTAAATATTCATGTTCAGATTCTTTTCCTGTGCTCGCTTCAACTTGATAACCCAGTGTTGAAAGAATAGAGACAGCAAAGCTACCTACACCACCTGTAGCCCCTGTCACAAGAATTTTTCCCTTTTCAGGATGAATACCATTTTCCTCTAACTTTTGAACAGATAATGCAGCTGTAAATCCTGCAGTACCAATTACCATAGCCTCTTTGAGGGAAAGTCCTTTTGGAAGCGGTACAATCCATTGTGCTGGGATGCGAGCATATTCACTAAAACCACCAAAATGAGAGACACCTATTTCATAGCTAGTCGCGATGACCTCATCACCAATTTTAAAGCGAGAATCCTCAGAAGAAACAACAGTCCCAGCTAAATCAATGCCAGGAACAAAAGGATAAGACGTAACGATTTTACCATCAGGAATAGAGGCAAGACTATCTTTATAATTAATACCTGAATAACTAACTTTAATTAAAACCTCACCTTTTGGTAGATCTTCTAAAGTTAACTCGTTCACTTTCACTGTAAATGCATCGTCTTTATTGACTACTAACGCACTAAAATTTTCTACCGTCATCGTAAACGTCCCCCTATAATTTTATTCCATTAAACAGTAACAAAATTATTCTGACCGGTCAACATAAAATTGGATTGTTGCTACTCTTCATGTATAATAACTTCTATCAAATCATCGGAGGCTCCTATGAAAAAGAAAGAGGAAGAACGTAAAAAACAGATTATGAAAGCAGCCTTTAACGCTGTTTCACAATTAGGGTATGATAAGGTTACACTACAAGACATAGCCAATCATGCCAGTGTCTCAAAAGGGGTAGTTCACTACTACTTTACAAGCAAACAAAACATTTTATTAGAATTACTGGAATCCACTACGAGCAAAATCTACAGCTATGAAATACAAGAAATAGGCAAGCATCAAACAGCTATAGACAAGCTCCAGGCCTACTTAAATGCTGTTTTTGTATCCCCTATAGAAAATAAAAAATTTTACAGCGTTTATTTAGATTTTTTAGCTCAGGCAAATAGCAATGAAGAGTACAAAAAAATTAACTTAAAATTTTATGAGAATTGCTGGAGAATTGGACAAGAAATTATTGAATTAGGAAAAAGTGAAGGGGTTTTTAGTCCAGACATTCATTCCTTAACCTATGCAAAAATGATGAGGGCAATAATTGATGGTTCATTAATCCAGTGGTTAACCTGCGATTTAGAAGAACAACATAAATTTTATAAAGAAACCTGTTTGAATAGTATTGTGCGATTATTAAAATAGGTGATTGAAAAGCCTTATTACTATTGTAGTAAGGCTTTTTTTGCCGTAAAAAAGAAGAAAAATTGGATGGTTTTAGAGATTATTTATTAATATATAGCATTTATAGATAAAATTACCGACGAAATTTTCGGAAAAAACTATAAAAAAAGAACAGTTTTAATATTTTGTTTAGTAATTTCTTACAAAAAAACACGTTTAAAAGGAAAAAAATGTTTTGTTATGCATTGAAATAGCGTTTATGCATTCGTTTATACAGGAATAAATCTATGTTTTTAATAATTTAAACTGTATAAAAATTTAAAAAAATGTCGAGTTGAGTCAATGTTCCAAATTCTTTATACTGTGAAAGTAATTAGTGGAGAGGAGAAAACATCATGAATAAAGAAGTGACAATTATTGGGGTGCCCATGGATTTAGGTCAAACAAGAAGAGGCGTAGACATGGGACCAAGTGCTATCAGATATGCGGGGGTAACTGAACGACTTGTGGGCCTTGGTTATTCGATTTATGACGAAGGAGATTTAACTATTGACTTCGTACACGAAGATAAAGACGCAGAAGGAAAGACAAACTTAAAAAATTTAAAAACTGTCACAGAAAGTAACGAGAAGCTAGGCCAAAAAGTAGACCATGAAATTTCTTTAAACCGTTTTCCTTTAGTATTAGGTGGAGATCATAGTATTGCTATTGGAACATTAGCAGGAGTTTCCAAGCATTATGAGAATCTAGGGGTCATTTGGTATGATGCCCATGGCGATTTAAATACTGGTGAAACATCTCCTTCAGGAAATATCCATGGCATGTCTTTAGCTGTAAGCTTAGGCCTTGGGCATCCAGCACTTACAAATATCGGAGGCTATGCTCCAAAGGTAAAGCCTGAAAACGTTGTTATTATTGGTGCTCGTGATTTAGATCCAGGAGAAAAAAAACTTATTAAGGAAATTGGTATTAAAGTATACACGATGCATGAAATTGATCGTTTAGGAATGACGAAAGTGATGTCAGAAACGATTGACTATTTAAAGGAGCGTACAGACGGTGTTCACCTATCATTAGATTTAGATGGACTTGATCCAAATGATGCACCAGGTGTAGGTACGCCCGTAGCAGGTGGTATTAGCTATCGTGAAAGTCATTTGGCTATGGAAATGCTGTCAGAAGCAAATATTATTACTTCAGCAGAATTTGTTGAGACTAACCCAGTATTAGATCAATACAATAAAACGGCTATTGCTGCAGTAGCTTTAATCAGCTCTCTATTTGGCGATACATTACTTTAAGCCATGAATAGAAGTCATTTTGTATACCAAAAGGAAGAACTTTCTTAAAAAATTAGGTCGCGACAACCAACTATAAGAAAGTAGCTCTCCCTATATTAAGTTTACAATACAATTTAGCTAATCAATAGCCTTTATTTTGTCAGAAAATTGACAGTTCATAAAATATATAAAACAGTTTATCTATTAAACATTCAAATTTTAGATTGTTATCTGTTTTGCACGAAAAAAAGAAAGTGCTTACAAGATAATGAATGTAAGGAGTTTTTTATGGCAGCAGAACAATATGAATTAAAAAGAAGTATGAAAGCAAGACACTTATTTATGATTTCACTTGGCGGATGTATTGGAACTGGTTTCTTTCTTGGATCAGGCTACACGATTAACCAAGCTGGGCCAACTGGTGCCATCCTCGCTTACTTAGTAGGCGGAGCAGTTATGTATTTAACAATGCTATGTTTGGGTGAATTGTCTGTTGCTATGCCGGTATCAGGCTCGTTCCAAACGTACACGACGAAATTTATCGGTCCTGCTACTGGTTTTGCCGTTGGATGGCTATACTGGCTAGGTTGGGCAGTAACTGTTGCTCTGGAATTTTTAGGAGCTGGACAACTTATGCAAAGATGGTTCCCTGATTCACCAGTATGGATGTGGTGCCTAATATTTGCTGCACTGCTCTTTGTATTGAATGGTTTATCAGCAAAAGCATTTGGTGAAGCAGAATTTGTTTTCTCCAGCATTAAGATATTAGCAATTATTATGTTCCTTGCGGTTGGTGGAGCAGCTATGTTTGGGCTAATCGATATGAAAGATGGAACAAATGCACCTTTCCTTACTCATTTTTATGAGGGTGGACTATTTCCGAATGGCGTAACAGCACTGCTTATTACAATGATTACCGTGAATTTTTCATTCCAAGGTACAGAATTAATTGGTATTGCTGCTGGGGAGAGTGAAAATCCTGAAAAGACTATCCCTAAATCTATTAAGCAAACTGTTTGGCGTACGTTGTTCTTCTTTGTGTTATCGGTATTTGTACTTGCAGCTATGATACCAATGGATAAAGCAGGGGTTGTGGAAAGTCCATTTGTAGTTGTATTAGATAGCATAGGTATTCCATATGCAGCAGATATTATGAATTTTGTTATCCTAACAGCCTTATTATCTGTCGCAAACTCTGGTCTTTATGCTGCAACACGTATGCTGTTCTCACTATCTGTCGAAAAGATGGCAAGTCCCGTTTTAGGGAAGGTTAATAAAAGAGGTATCCCAATGAATGCATTACTAATCACACTCGCTGTAGCAGGTCTATCATTACTGTCAAGTGTCTTCGCTGCTAATACAGTCTTTGTGTGGTTATTATCTCTAGCAGGCTTAGGTGCACAAATTGGTTGGATTGCGATTACAGCATCTCAAATTGCATTTAGACGCTCCTATATACGTCAAGGAGGAAAAGTAGAGGATTTAAAATTCAAAGCGCCATTGTATCCAGTGATCCCTATATTAGGTTTATTAGCGAACTGTATTGTAATGGTAAGCTTGGCTTTTGATCCAGCACAACGTTTAGCACTCTACTGTGGTGGTGCATTCTTCATTGGATGTTATATCGTTTATTATTTAAAAGTGAAAAAAGTGACGAACTTAGAAATAAACCAACAAGAAGTCCAATTAAAATTAAATCAAAAAATATATCTTTAATTTCAAAGAGTAGCTGCTTATGTGGCTACTCTTTTCTTCATGAATAAAGAACAACAAAGACGTATTTAACTAGAAATAGTTTCGATATTAAAAGAAAAAATTTATCGTTTTTCGATAAATAAATATTGAAATTAGATAATTTATCGTTTATTCTTCATACAAGAAGCATTAAATTATGAACAAGTTCATTTGAGGTGGATTCATGTTGAAGAATTTTATTAAAGACTTAGGAGTCTTTACGTATCATCAATCATTATCTTGTATTTTTCCTGTTGTGATATTTGCTACACTTGCACTCTCTAAAGCCATTCAAATACCTGGGGTAGGAAGATATGACTTTATTCTGGTTATCTGTCTATTGACTCAGTACTTGATGTATAAATTTGGTTTAGAAACAAAGGATGAAATAAAAGTCATTTGCTTGTTTCACATTATTGGGCTCGTGCTCGAACTATATAAAGTGAATTTCAATTCATGGTCATATCCTGAGGAAGCGTGGACAAAAATAGGGGGTGTGCCTTTATATAGTGGATTTATGTATGCGAGTGTGGCAAGTTATATTTGCCAAGCCTGGCGTAGGTTTGATTTAAAAATTGTAAGTTGGCCAAAAAGTTATGTAGCTATTCCACTTGGAGCCGTTATCTACTTAAATTTTTTCACACACCATTTTATTTATGATTTTAGATGGCTGTTAATGGCACTACTATTTATTGTGTTTTATCGTACTATTGTAAAATTTACCGTACGGAACAAAGTCTTTAAAATGCCCATCGTTGTATCGTTCTTTTTGATTGGCTTTTTCATTTGGATTGCGGAGAATATTGCAACGTTTTTTGGAGCATGGTCATATCCGAATCAGGAGGTATCTTGGTCGATTGTTCATTTTGGTAAAATCAGTTCATGGTTTTTACTTGTAGTCATTAGCATTATGATTGTTGCACAACTTAAATTATTCTATCGTGATGCAGGTGAAAATTTGGAGAAATAATAATTCACTATATGACATTCATTTGTTGAATGATATTTGCGATGAACTATTAAATATAACACTTAGAGATTTGCAAAGCTTCTAAGAGAAATAGTATGGGTTTCTGATAAACTAGTATTTTTACCTTGTACCCATTCCCTTTCATCAAACTGTCCCTTTTTTAGTGTGCAATAGTGCTGTAGACTCCTTTTTAGAAGAGGATGGGGGAATGATCATGGTAACAAATATTCGGATGATCAATAGAGCTTGTACAGACGACAAACAAATTAAGCATTTTTTAGAAGATGCCCAAACTGCATTTCTTGGTTTAGTGGATCAACATATGCCATATGTTATTCCGCTAAATTATGTCTACAAAGACGGAAGTTTTTATTTCCACGGTGCCAACGAGGGAAGAAAAATAGACATTCTAGCAACCAATCAAAATGCATGTATCACAATAAGTGAAAATTATGGAACAATGGTAGATCCCATTCCAGCTAAGACTGATACGGCTTATATGAGCATAATCGCAAATGGCTTGGTGGAAATTGTCACAGATTTAAATGAAGCTACTGCTGCTATGCAGGCCATGCTTGATAAATATGTACCAGATTATTACCAAGTGCCTTTGTCAAAAAAGCATATCGATAAATATCAATCATCTTTAGGGAGCAAAACGCTTGTTCTGAAAGTGAAGCCAACCAATTTAACTGCAAAAGAGAATAAATTAAATAAACAAATGCTATATTACTCAGGCAGGGTGGTAACACAGGATATGAGTAGAAAATCTACTGCTACAGCAATCAATCCAACAAATGAATCACGAGAAACATGAAAGGTTAAGCCTATTGTTTGTGTAGTAATCGTTCATTATTAAGCTATAGCGTATCCTGAGGAAAATAACTTGAATATTTTTTTCGTGTAGCCCCTTTGCTAACATAAACTATCGCAAGTAGAGTTGGAAAGAAGTATTCCATCTCTACTTTTTTCATTAGCTTTCAAAGGTACTACCTTATTAATAGATATAGTCATACGTAAGTGCTATAATGCCTGTGAAAAATCATTGGAAAACAAGTGGGGAGAAGGAGAGGGCAATACAGTTGAATATATTAGTTGTTGACGATGAAAAGGAAATTGCAGATTTAATAGAACTTTACTTGAAAAATGAAAACTATCATGTATTTAAATATTATACAGCGCAAGAGGCTTTGGCATGTATCGAGCATGAAAATGTAGATCTAGCTGTGCTGGATATTATGATGCCTGATATAGATGGCTTTACTATTTTAAGAAAAATACGAGAAACATTGAATTTTCCAGTGATAATGCTTACGGCAAAGGAAGAAGAAATTGATAAAATTAATGGGTTCTCTCTAGGAGCAGATGATTATATAACAAAGCCATTTCGTCCATTGGAGTTGGTTGCTCGTGTAAAGGCGCAAATACGAAGATTTACCTTGTACAACCAGGGCTCGAAGCAACATGAAGATATCATTGATTTTGCTGGCCTGGTGATTAACAAAAACACACGGCAAGTCTTTTTAAATGAAAGGCCTATATCCCTTACACCAACGGAATTCGCTATACTTTGGTATTTATGTGCAAATCGAGGAACAGTTATTAGCTCAGAGCAATTATTCCAAGAAATATGGGGGGAAAAGTACTTTAGCAGCAATAATACAGTAATGGTTCATATTCGACATTTACGGGAAAAAATGAAAGATTCTGCGGAGAACCCAAAGTATATTAAAACGGTTTGGGGAGTGGGGTATACCATTGAAAAATGAGTTTGGTAAACTGAAAAGGAAAATGGTTCTACAAATTATTTCGATACTTGTCATCGCAAGCATCCTAGGCTTTTTTATTAATTTTGCATTTATTGATGGGGTCTTACAAGCTCCCTTTGCAGATGCTTTTATTGCCTTTTGTGAAAATGTCTTGCAGCTTGATTATTATGCCGCAAGTAGTGCCTATCATGTGTTATTTCGACAAAATAAACCGCTTTGGCTAGCCATAGGATTTATTTTATTATTGTTGATTATTTTTTATATCGCCTTGTCTCGATTTACCCGATATTTTCATCAAATTAGTTCAAGTATCACGATGCTTGCAGATGAGTCAGGGAAGGAAATTGAGCTCCCAGCTGAACTCGACTTTTTGGAGAAAAAATTAAATAACGTCAAATATAAATTAGAAAAGCGTGCAAGGGATGCGCAAGAAGCGGAGCAACGAAAGAATGATTTAGTTGTCTATTTAGCGCATGATATTAAAACACCCTTAACCTCCATTATTGGCTACTTAAGTCTTTTAGATGAAGCGAGGGATATGCCTGTAGAGCAGAAAGAAAAATATGTGACGATTACATTAGAAAAATCTTATAGACTGGAACAACTAATCAATGAATTTTTTGAAATAACCCGATTTAATTTACAATCTATCATTTTAGAGAAAGATCCTATTCCTTTACATCATATGTTAATGCAAGTGGTCGACGAGTTTTATCCATTGCTGGCACCAAAGGGGCAAAAAGCCATCGTCAAAATAGATGAAGATATTACTATCTATGCAGACGGTAATAAATTAGCAAGGGTATTTAATAATATTTTAAAAAATGCAATTGCCTACAGTGATCCAAATAGTACAATTGAAATTAGTGCGCAAAGCGAAAATAATCAGACATTTATTTCGTTTACGAATACAGGGAAGACGATCCCTCCTGAAAAATTAAAAATGATATTTGAGAAGTTTTACCGCTTAGATAGTGCAAGGTCTACCCAAACAGGAGGTGCTGGGCTTGGTTTAGCCATTTCTAATGAAATTGTACAGGCCCATGGCGGAACGATTACCGCAACTTCTAGTAATGATACAACCGTATTCACCGTGATGATTCCCACCAATTCTTAAGAAACCTTAAGAATTCACTAATAGTAAATTAAAAATAAGCTCCTTTTTTTATGGTTGAATAAAAGCATAAAGAGAAGGAGTTGTTTTTATGTTCAAGAGAAAAGGTATATTGAGTTTATTGTTTTTATTCGTGATGATATTTATTTATTTACTATTGAAAGAATCGCCAATGGCTTTACGTCAGGAAATAGATCATGCACCAAAAGTAGTACAAACAGCCAGTCAGCATATGCTTGATCTTGATATATACAGTTCGAATGCAATTTTAGTGAATTTAGATGAAAATCAAATTCTCTTAGATAAAAAAAGTGAGGAAAAGATTTATCCTGCTTCTTTGACAAAAATGATGACGGTACTAGTCGCGATTGAGCAGATCTCCAATTTACAAGAAGAAATCATTTTACCTAAACATATCTTTCAGGATTTAATAGAGGAAAATGCTTCAGTAGCTGGATTTCTCCCAAATGAAAAGCTGACATTAGAAGATTTATTGTATGGCTCCATGTTGCCATCAGGTGCAGAGGCATCACTAGGTTTAGCTGAATATGTTGCGGGGTCAGAACGTGGATTCGTGAAACTGATGAACGAAAAGGCGCAGCAGCTAGGCATGAAAAATACGCACTTTGTGAATACAACTGGACTGCACCATTCAGATCATTATACAACTGTAAAGGATATGTCTTTACTTTTACAATACGCCTTAACAAACGATGAGTTTCGAAATGTTTATACAGCAGAAAGATATTCTATAAAATCAACAAACCTTCATCCTGAAGGCATTACTTTTACCAGTCGCATGTTTCAACATATGCCGTCAAGTATATTGCCAGGAGGAGAAATCTTAGGTGGGAAAACTGGCTATACAGAAGATGCAGGCTTATGTTTAGCAAGCTTAGCTCTTATAAATGGACAAGAATATGTGTTAGTGACAGTAGGAGCGGACGGCAACCCGAGAACGGAGCAATATAATATTACTGATGCTATTTCGGTATATAGTCAATTATAACTTCATTACTAAATGGCTAGCCCCTAATAATGTGTGATTGGAGAATATTTCATTTTCTAATCACGCATTTTTGTAGTTATATTATAGAAAATTTCTATTGTTATTATAGAAATAATAGAATTGATTAATAGTTGGGAGATTCCATATAATTCTCTATAAACGAACGTGTTGTTGGTATTACAAAAATAATTTATTAATTTTAATCTTCAGAAAAATGATATATAGTAAATATGATCAAAAACTTTCATCTTTAAGGAGGATATTATGGGGAGATTAGTTCATTTTGAAATTCATGTAAGTGATATGGAGCGGGCAAAGGATTTTTATGGGAAAGTATTTGGATGGTCATTTCAGGACTGGAGTGAATATGCAGGCATGCCTTACTTCGGTGCCGTGACAGGTGAAGATGATGAACTTGGCATTAACGGTGCTTTAATGCAACGCCAGGGTCCTCCACCAGAAACAAACCAAGCATTGAATGGCTTTGCTTGTACAATGGGCGTTGAAAGCTATGATGTAACGGAAGCAAAAATTCTTGAAAACGGTGGTAAAGTAGCCATGCCTAAGTATGCATTACCAGGGATGGCATGGCAAGGCTACTATATTGATACAGAAGGCAATGTATTTGGTATTCACCAGCCTGATAAAAATGCCAAATAGTATTGAGGGGTGAATCGCCTTGACTGGAAGGGCATTCGCTCCTAATAAGGTTAGAGCCGCTCTTAATCAGATGAAAAAACTATAAAGCAGAAAGACCTATGTTCGAGAAAGCGAGCATAGGTCTTTTTTGATCACCTGATAGGTACATGGGGAGAATTGTAAATATGTAATGTTTTATTTTGGTAAATTTGGTATGGTTGAAATAGAGAAGTTATCAAGCGATACATAGCATTCAAGGAGAAATGGCAATGAAAAAAAGTAGGCTTATGTTATTTTTATTCGCACCAATATTGATTTTAGCATCTTGTAGTGGTGAGGACGAAAGTGCTACTGCTAATGAGAAAAAGTATATTTCATCGATTCAGAAAAAGGAAGTCTATGAGATTCAACAGCCTGCAAAAGTCAATATTGCTAGAGGTTCAATCATCAAAAATATGAATAATGCTTTAAATATTAATGAAATTGAAAGAGGACTCATGAATTTATCGGTGAATCATTTTTCAACAGACAAGTTTTATATGCAGGAAGGTCAATATCTGGAAGAGAAAACGATCAGTCAATGGTTAAGCAGAAAAACAGATGAAGGTATTGGGTTAAACCCAGCAATCGAAACGATCAGTGACAATGTGCTAGAGGATGAAAAAAAGTATCCTTTGATTCTCTCACATGTATTAGAAAAAAATTTTATTAATAAAGAAAATAACAAAGTAGAGGGACTATCGATCGCGATCTCGTTAAATGAATTTTATGATATACGAGTTTCCGATGCCAATGGTTTAATTTACACAGGCCAAGTGAAAGTAGACCAAAATAATGATGATATCAACGATGTTAAAAATTATGGGAAGGAAGTAGCTAAAAGGATTCTTGAGGATATTAGAAAAAATGAAAAGTATCCGAGAGTTCCTATTTATTTAGCTTTATATCAAGAATCTAATATAAACGATATTATGCCAGGCATATTTTTAGCTGAAACCTTTATTCCGAAAGATGCAGATACCATAACAAAATGGTTTGATATAGATAAAAAGCATTATATATTCCCATCAGATGCTTTATATAGTTTGGACCAAAATATGTATAATAAATTATTAATTTTTAAAGAGGATATTCAAGGTGGATTTAAACATTTAAATCCTAAAATCATGGGAAAACTTCGTTATGAAGATGGTAAATTAACAGATATTAATCTAGAAATACATGTACCACTGATTAATGATATTGAATTAATTGGCTTGTTACAGCTCACTAGTACAAAAATAAATACAATTTTATTTGACTATATTCCCATTACCATTCGGGTAATCGATCAGAAGCAGGATGTTGGAATTGTTCTCTGGGACCCAACGGAAAAACAAATTTTTGCATCACCTATTTGAATAGAAAAAAGCTAAAGGGTTATATCTACTGTAATTAAAGCTCATTGAACCCTGACCTGTTGGAAGAGTAGCAGGTGTTGAAAGAAGCATGGGAGAACCATCATCCATTCCATCACTTTGACAGCTGTGTTAGTAGAATGAGGTTCTTCAGCAGTAGCAGCTAAGGTAGGCGGAATAGACAAACTGTTTATATGATCAGCTATATATGATGCTCATCACGTGGAAATATAAAAAAGAGGCAAATTTTCTCATGGTTCCTCCGTCTTTACTACTTTAATATCAATACAATAATCTAACTTACTGGTAAATATTAGTTTGGGTGCTCGTTAAAATGGAGTGCCTATTTTTCATTTGTAAATGACCTTCAAAACTTAAAAAGTATTTCATTGCAATCTCTGCCACGAATGATTATTATGAAAATGATAATCATTTTCAATTGGAGGGGGAGTAGCAATGAAAAGACATCTTATTATTGGAATGCATTTAGCTGTTCACAGTAATCATGCCAAAAAGGGCGCGTTTATAGATGATCATATCGCATTTGCACAGCGTGCTGAGGCAGCGAAATTAGATTTTGTATTTAAGGCCGATTATTTAATAGCTCATCCAGAATTAATGGCTAAAATGAAAGGTACAGTTGGCATAGATCCTAGCTTTTTAATGGCGATGGTGGCAAGAGAAACGAAACAGATTGGCTTAGTAACAACGATTTCCACATCATTTACGCCACCTTATCTGATTGCGCGTCAATTGCAGTCTTTGAATTGGATTAGTGATGGGCGAGTGGGATGGAATATCGTGACCTCTATAGATGGAGCACATAATTTCAGCAACGAGCCTATGCCTTCTTCAGAGGCGCGTTATGCTAAAGCGGCAGAATGTACAGAGGTGGTCAAGCAGCTATGGCATAGTCATCCCTATGAAGTGTTAGAAACGGATGGGAATATAGAAAAAATAAAAGAGCTTGTCAAGGCAATTGAGCATGAGGGAGAGTTTTACCATATTAAAGGTCCCCTAAATCTCCCTATGCATCCAGCAGGAGAGATTCCGCTCTTCCAAGCAGGTGCGTCGGATGTTGGGCGTCAATTTGCGGCTACTGTTTCCAATGCGATTTTCGCTGCTACACCAGCTATGGAGGTGGGCATTGAGATGCGGAATGATTTGCGTCAGCGTGCTATAGAAGTAGGTCGTTCAGCCGACGATATTCGCGTATTACCGGGGCTCTATTTCTTTATAGGTGATACATATGAAGAAGCACTCGAAATGCACCGACAAGCACATGCACATTTAACACTTGAGCGACGCTACAGTGCGTTAGAATCTGTGATTGGTATGGATATTTGTCATTTGTCACTTGAAGATCAGGTAACGGTTGATATGCTACCACCACAAGATCAAAAAGTACGTAGTAAAACACATGCAGATTTGGTACGTCGTTATATTTTAAATAATGAACCAACTGTCGCGGTATTGTTAGCACGTCCAGAGGTAATTGGCTCAGCCCACCTTGTAGCAATCGGTACACCACAGGATATTGTCGATCAAATCGTTACTTTTTATGAAGAGGGTGCATTGGATGGCTTTATTGCTGTACCAGGTGGCCCGGCGAAATCTTTAGATTTGTTCTTTAGCGACGTTATTCCCCTGTTAGTAGAGCGGGGGTTATTCAGAGCGGAATATGAAGGGAGCACATTACGTTCCCATTTAGGCTTAGATGGGCGATCCCCCATTAATAGCTGAAAAAGGGCAAGCCATAAGCTTTGCCCTTTTATTGCTAGAAACTCATTCGAATATTGATAGGATAAAGATAAGGGGATTCGGGTTGTTCAATTGTTACCCAATCATCAATATGGATAACAGGTAAGCTTGCACCCTCATATGTTGTTTGACTAATTGTACCAACTACTTCAATCCATGTATCTTCTGTGAGAGTGGGAGCCTCCGGAAATTCTGTCAGAAAGCCGACGATACTTGCATCGGCAACACAATGTGTAATGAGAAATCTTGAAATAACTAGTTGGTTTTCTGTAAAACTTTCTTCTTTTAAAACAAAGCCCTTCAGCTGTATTTTCTTCCCTAAATAGTTTTCTAAATTTTGGTTAATTTCCTCATAGTAGATTGTATAGTCCTCATCGGTCATTTTCAGCATAGATTGTTGGGATAGCTGTTGCTTTAATTTGTCATATTGCTTTTTTGTCATTTCCAGTTTTTCCTCCGTCAGTCGGGGATCAGCTTCATGCTCATCAGAGATGTTTTCATCAATCGTTTCATTTGAAGTGAGGTAATCCTCTATTTTAGCTGATTGATTTTGCTGGGTGAGAATAAAGGCACCACCTTTTTTATCAGCGATGGCAGCATCTAAAATTTTTGCTGGCACGAAGAAGCCTGTCATTATTGGTGTCATGATAATAAGGTAAGCAATCATTTTTTTACGTGTAAAGGCTGAGTGACCATGGTCGTGATGGGAGCAGCAAGCTTGTCCTGCTTGATCACATGAATGGGGAGCCTTTGAAAAAGATATTACTCTTGTCACTTGAACAAGAAATAGTATAAAAAACAAAATGGCGGCTGTTTTACTCAGCCCTTCATATTTCGGGTTGATGAATTTTGTTAGTTCACCGGTCCAATGCAGGTTGGCTATCATAGCTGAAAAGGCAAGTAATAGTAAGGCTCTTAGCGCTAGTTGAACATGAAATTTCATGGTTTTCCCCCTTAGAGATACGCTGAAAGAATCCATATACTAATGTAGACGACTGTAGCCACTAAGGCGATTAACCAAAATACAAATTTTAAGCGAAATACGCTCATCAACATAATGGTATTTTTCAAATCGATCATAGGGCCAAAAATAAGAAAGGCCAGAATGGATGGAGTGGAGAAAATAGCACTAAAGGATGCGCCAATAAAGGCATCTGCCTCTGAACAAAGTGACAGAATGAAGGCTAAGCCCATCATAACTAGAATGGAGGAGGAATCACCATCTCCAATGGCTACGAGTGTTTTCGTAGATACATAGGTTTGTACAAAGGCAGCTAAAAATGCCCCAATTATTAAGTATTTGCCCATATCAAAAAATTCATCGATGGCATGCTTGACCATATTTACTAGTTTAGTGATGAAGGATGTTTGTTGACTAGTGGTTGTCAATGAGTAGGACTGTAAGGAGACCTTAAATTGTGAGCCTTTAAAAAACAAGCTGATAATTAATGCTACTACAATAGCGATGACAAAGCCAATGAGCATTCGAAGGCTCGCTATTCTTAAATCATTGCCAAATGCCATATAGGTAGAAAGGATTACAATAGGATTAATAAGTGGACCAGTTAACATAAAACCCATAGCTGCATGTATTGGTACGCCTTTGGCAATCAATCTTCTAACAATCGGAACAATCCCACATTCACAGGCTGGAAATAATGCACCTACAAAACAACTCATAATAACAGCCATCACAGGATTTCGAGGGATCCACCTTTGGATATGTTCCTCTGTAATAAAAATCTGAATAAAGCCTGCAATCAGTATTCCAATTAAGACAAATGGTAATGCTTCAATTAAAATACTTAAAAATATCGTATTTAAATTGAGTAGAGAGGAACTAAGGTCGTTTAGTGCTGAGACGTTGAATAACAGTAGTGGTAGCATGCCTATGAATAAAATGAAAAGGAACCAAAAATTCAATACATATTTAGAAAAATGAAGACGTTCCACATAGACCTCCTTAAAGTGTAATGATTACGTTTTAATACAGGGTATGACATAGAGGATATGGTTAGTACTTCAAAAAAGGAAAGAGAAAGTAAAAGTTGATTCCTACCTTCTTTTTACTTTCCCTCTATAACGAATTATTTATGAGAATACTTAGTTCTATATTGTTTAGGAGTGATCCCTGTAAATTTTTTGAAAACTTTAATGAAATAGCTTTGATCTGTGAAATTAAGTAATGAGCCGATATCTAGGATTGGATAGTTGGTAAATGTTAAGAGTTTTTTCGCCTCATCAATCCTTTGCTGCTGAATGTATTCACTAAAGGAAGTCCCTACTTCCTTTTTAAATAAAGATGAAAGATAGTTGGGGCTTAGATGGCAAATAACTGAAAGCTGTTCGAGTGTTAGATCCCCATATAATTGATTTTCAATATAATGGATACAGGTTGTAATGGGTGCTGAATATTTCATTTTATTGGCTTCCGATACTCGGCTTGTAAAGTCGTAAATAGCCTCCTCCATTAACGAAAGAATATCGATTAAGCTGTTTTGATCCTCTAGCTTTTGAATGTAAAAATCATTTAATGTAAAGGCTGTTTCTTCATTTAATCCACCCTCAATCGCTGCACGGCAAATAAGTGCAATTCCTGTAATCATCAAATATTGAATACTTCTTAAATTATTACGTTTTGAAAGTATTCCAAGTTCTGCTTGCTCGACAATGGAATAATTCAAAACTTCATTTAATTTCTCCATACGCCCATTTTTCACATTGTCTAACAATATTTTTTCGTAGTAAAGATTTGTATGAATAATATCATTTCTTCTAGCATGGGAGAGCTCAAGCGCCGTATTTTCCTCATGACGAATGAGCGGTTTTAATGCCTGGTTGTGATAAATAACAGCTGTTTTATTTAATTTCTTTTGATAGATGGAGTAATACACAAATAAACTAATGGCTAAACATTGCTGATAATGAAGGATAGGGATCAGCTCTTGATTAACATTTGCCTTTATGTCTTCCACTTCTGCAGAAAAGGAAGGACCAACTACAATTGCCCCTAAATATTGATCATCTGTCTTCAAGTTAATATAGAAGAAATTAAATTCAGCATAAGAGAAAAAAATTGGATAATCATTTGAATTAGTATGGTAAGGGTATGTTTTGAGCTGCTCCTTTAAAGAAATGTAAGATGAATTATTTGTTGATGAATAGTTAAAAATTATTTCCCCCAATGAATTAATATAAGTGACTGGAAGATGGTGTGTTTCATAGATTAATTGGCTTATGTATTGAAGATCGATAGTGGTAATTTTCATGTTCCTATACCTCAGTTCGTAATAGTGCTATCAAAATGAAAGCATTTACATTTTTATTGGATAGACATTGAGAAAGTACTATTTTGTGTAGAATAATACAATAAATGAAGGGGAAGTAGCAATAAAATAAATAATGACTTCAAAATGTTAGGGAGGAAGAGAAGATGGATCTTTTGAATAAAATTGCAGTAGTAACGGGCGCAGGAAGCGGTATTGGAAGAGCCAGTAGTTTGAAACTTGCTAGCAATGGCGCAAAAGTGGTAGTAGTGGATTTCAACAAAGAAACAGGAGAAGAAACAGTAAGCTTGATTAAAGAACAAGGTGGAGAAGGTATCTTCGTTCAGGCTGACGTTTCAAAAAGTGAAGATGTTCAGAAATATGTCAATGCGGCTGTTAATACGTATGGACGCATTGATATATTTTTCAATAATGCTGGGGTTATTCAGAAAATTTCTCCACTAACAGAGATTGAAGATGCAGAATATGACCGTATTATGTCAATCAATGTGAAGGGTGTATTCCTTGGCTTAAAACATGTTTTAAAAGTAATGGAGGGACAAGGAAGCGGCTCTATTATTAATACAGCTTCGACAGCGGGTGTTCGTAGTGAGCATAGTATGGCTGTCTATTCAGCAAGTAAGCATGCAGTAGTTGGTTTAACAAAATCTGCCTCTTTAGAGTATGTAAAAAAAGGTATCCGTATCAATGGTATTTGTCCAGGTGGAGTAGAAACGGCATTAACAAACAGTGTAACGGCCATGTTTGAAACAGGTGGCTATGTGCCAGAGGAAATTCCAAACATGAGAATGGGACGCTATGCGAAACCAGAGGAATTAGCAGAAATGGTTGTGTTCCTAGCATCGGACAAAGCAAGCTATATGACAGGCTCCATCGTATTAGTTGATGGTGGCTTAACTTTATAATGAAAGAAGAAATCCAGTGAATCATTTTCATTGGATTTCTTCTTGTTGTTGAAAAAGATGATGTCAACGGCAGAAGAAACTTTGCAAGGTGAGAGGTTGATTTCCGTTCCGCCAGCGTCCTTTCCAGGGTGCGTCCGATGAGCCGCTTCACTCACTTACGTTCGCTCCAGAGTCTCATCTGTGACGCTAAATCCCCTAGGAGTGACGCTGGCTCCTCTCCAATCAACTAGTAGAATATAGCCTATTATCTGTATTCTTAGTGGGGATAAGCTCATATTTTCAATTCAATGTGGAGAAGTTATGCGTGACAACACCTCTTCATAAAGAGTAGTGAACACCTTCGCTAAAAAGGTAACACTTTTGTAGGTTCAAATGGAAGGCTATTTGACTCCCGTGGGATAGCGAAACAGGGGGCCACTAAATGGAGCGGTAGCGGAGAAAAACGACTCGGTGCTCGCCCACAATAAAGCAAGTAGCCTGCAACGGAAATCCATTTCTACCTTTTAATTGACTGTTTTGTTTTTCAACCATAAGAAGAAATCCAGTGAATCATTTCACTGGATTTCTTGCGGGAAGGAACCGAATCACTATAGGGTGAATTTTTTGAGCTCATTCATCAACGTATCCGTCATTGCCTGAAGCTCGTCTATTTTAGCACTAATTTTTTGGAAGGACAGTAACTGTTCTTGCGTTGATGCGGATATTTCTTCTGTACCTGCAGCCGTTTCTTCAGTAATGGCTGATATATTTTCAATGGTACTATTTACTTGCTGGCTCATTTCATTCGTTTGCGCCATTTCCTTTGTGAGGTATTGTAAATCGTGATGGATATCTGTTATATGCATGGCAATAACAGCAAATGATTGTTCTGTTTCTACCATCGACTGTGATTGCTCATTTGATAGCTGATAACCTCGTTCAGCCGTAGTAAGGATGTGCGTAATGCCATCTTGAATATGCGTGACCATGGAAGTGATTAAATTCGTTGCATTCTCCGTTTCAGAAGAGAGCTTTTTAACCTCCTCGGCGACAATGGCGAACCCTTTGCCTGCTTCTCCAGCTCGTGCAGCCTCGATGGCAGCATTTAGGGCTAATAAATTTGTTTGGCTGGCAATCGTATGGACAGCATTGGCTGCTCCTTCAATTTCTGAAGTAAATTGAGAGAATTGGGTAACAGCTTCTTTAATATCAAGTGAGGTAGTTGAAATATCCTTTGCAATGGAAGATTGTTTTTCTAAAGAATACTGACCATTTTGAACAGCCTCCAGAGCTTGTTTGCCAGTGTCAGCCGATTGCTCACTTGTACGCATTACATCCTTAAATTGATCTGCCATATTATTCATTTTCATTGCCACTGATTGAATGTCTTCAGACATCGTATAGCTGCCTTTTGCTAATTCGTCTGTTGAGGTAGCGACTTGATTACTACTTTCATGAATATTATTCATATGGCTCGTCACTTCTTGTGTAAACAAATTAACATCCTTTCCAATATAATCGATGGATTGTACGGTACTTTTTAAATTATTCATCATCTCTGAAAAGCTTTTTGTTAGTTGATCAATCTCATATCGACTGTTTGCTTGATAGAAAAGGGTAGATGTATCAATGGTTAAGTTTCCTGTTGCTGCGGCCTGTGCACAATCTACAATCTGATTAATGGGTTTGGTAATTCTTTTCGCAGCCACATAGGAATAAAGTATCGTAGCAATAATTAATAACACACTACCTATGATAGTAGTGGTTGTAATGAAACCTATTTTTTGCTTTGTTACCTGAATCATGTCTTGATACCATTCGTTCGTTTCTTTTTTGAGCAAATGCATATCGTTTAAAATCCCTTTTATTCTGATGGACTGCTTTTTAATTTCAGAGCGATTGTTTTCTTGAAAGCCGCTTTCAGTCGCTTTTTCTAGATTTTCAAATTTACTAGCTATTTTTTCGACGATTGTCTGATGCTCAGGCATTCTCGTTAGGGAGGCTAATGCCTCTATATTACTTTTTGTTTCTTGCAAAATAGCGAGCGCTTCGTTTTTATTGGCTTCACTATCCAGGTAGGTAAAATTATTTAAAGATTGGCTGGCAACAACTAAACTTTGCTCTAGTTCTTTCACTGCAAGTAAAAGTTTCGTATCATCCTGTGCTGTTGTTTGGATCGTGAATGTTTGTAGGATAATAAAGCCAATCATTGCCATAGCCAATACGATTGGAATCAATGTGTTCATAAATAATTTCTTACGTAGTGTCACTGGTCATTCCTCTTTTCCGCAGTAACTTTTATCGTACCTGAAATAATGGCTTCTTTGGCTTTTTCGATAGCAGTCTGTTGCTCAGTTGTCAGTTGAATTACACGAATATCTGCTAGTCCCACACCCTGATCCGCTAAACCTAATGCAAAGGATTTTTCTGTAATTTTACCATTTTCCACTAATGTCTTAGCGAGTTGATAGACGGCTAGATCAACATTTTTAAGCATGGATGTGACAACTGTTTTTTCGGCAACAAAAAACTGATCGATATCAACACCTGCTGCATAGATCCCCATTTCCTCTGCCTTTTTTATCGCCCCAAAGCCAGTAAAGCCTGCTGCATGGTAAATAAAATCAACTTTATTTTTGATATATCTTTCTGCTATTGCTGCACCAGCCTGGGTATCGTCAAAGGTACCAGCATAGTCACTCATAATTTCAATCGATGGCTGTACATAACGTGCCCCTTCGATAAAACCATTTTCAAAGTGATGGATAACAGGAGCATCTGCTCCACCAATAAAGCCAACTTTTCCTGTTTTACTTGTCATAGCAGCAATCATGCCAACTAAAAAGCTACCTTCTTGTTCTTTAAAGGTAATCGAAATGATGTTGTTAATATCAGATTGCCCGTCAATCAGTATAAATTGCTGAGAGGGATTTTGTTTTGCAGTCTTTTCTAGTGCTTCTTGTACAGAGAACCCGAGACCAATGATGATATCATATTTTTCTGCTACAAGTTCATTCAGCTTTTCCTCGTATTTACCATCAGGAGCCTCTTTGTAATCAAACAAAATGCCTAGCTCATCGCGCGCTTTTTCTAAGCCTTTAAAAGCGGAATCATTAAATGATTCATCGCCTAGTCCTGCATCTGATAGTAAAATTCCTATCTTATATCCTTCAGTTGATGTTTCTGTCGGTGCTGAGGAACAGCCTGCTATCAACAGAGTGATCAAAAGAATACTAGTGAATAATTTCTTCAAATTTTGTGTACCTCCTGTTGTGTATAAAATATATATCGGCAAAAACTTAATATTTTTAGTCTGATGTCAGACATCCGTGCAAAAAATTTTTAGGATGTCTAAGAATAATGAATCATTTCTATATACATAATAAGTTAATAATATAAAGCTAGATTACTAATAAAGTAATTGATTTATAAAGGTTTTCGTAGCACTTCTTGTATGTACAGCACTATAAAAGCCTAACGCAAATAGCGTCAGGCTTTATATGTTCTAAACAGCGCCGAATAATTTTAATAAATTAATAATAATAATGCCGATTACCCCAAAGTCTGAATCACCGAAGGTTGTGCCCTCATAGCCAATGTCTCCCATAAAGATAAGGAGTATGGCTGGAATAAAGCTAATTAATAAACCATTGGCAAAGGCTCCGGACATCGCACCAATTCTACCGCCAGTAGCATTTCCAAAGACACCCGCCGCAGCACCTGTGAAGAAATGTGGAACAAGACCTGGTACGATGACTTTTAGTCCGATGAAGGGGAGTATAAACATGGAAACCAGCCCTGCTATAAAACTAAAAATGAAACCAATAATAACGGCATTTGGTGCAAAAGGAAAGATGGTTGGACAATCAAGTGCTGGTTTTGTGTTTGGTACAAGTTTATCTGCAATGCCTTTGAAGGCTGGAATAATTTCAGCAATTAACATCCGTACACCTGCTAAAATAATATAAACACCCGCTGCAAATGTAATCGCTTGCATAATAGCGAAAATAATAAAATTTGAGCCAGCTGATAATTGTGACTCAATATAGGAAGGGCCAGCAAAAAGGGCAACAATCACAAAGAACACACTCATTGTTAAAGAAATAGCCACTGAGGTATCTCGTAAAAAGCCTAATGATTTCGGAACCTGTATGTCCTCTGTGGATTTCGTTTTATTGCCAAAGAGCTTACCAATCTTTGCAGAAACATAATAGCCAACACTGCCAAAGTGACCAACTGCAAAGTCGTCACTACCTGTTATTTGCCGAACCGTCGGCTGCAAAATGGCAGGGAACACGACCATACAAAGCCCAAGAATAATAGACCCGACAATAATAAGAGGTGTCCCATTCATCCCCCCAACTGACAATGAAGCAGCGATTAAACAAGCCATAAATAATGTATGATGTCCAGTTAAAAAGATATATTTTAATGGCGTAAATCGCGCAAATAGTAGATTCATAATCATACCAAATACCATGATTAATGCAGTAGCTGTACCAAAATTAGTCTGAGCAGCTGCCACGATGGCCTCATTGTTGGGAATGACTCCCTGTACCTGAAAGGCATGATCAAACATTTTACTAAAATGATCTAAGGAGCCAATCAAGACAGTGGCCCCTGCTCCGAGGATGACGAAGCCCATTATCGTTTTTAATGTACCTGACAGAACAGTGGAACTTGATTTTTTTTGAATGAGTAAACCAATAAAAGCGAATAGGCCGACTAATATAGCTGGTGTTCCTAAAATGTCATGCATGATAACATCTAACATATCAACACCTCATCCTATCCAATTTTTTTATGCTTAAAGCAATGGTTCAAGCTTTTCTTTTATTTCTGCAATACTCATCATATTAACGATGCTCACAATGATTCCTTTGTCTTTCGCTAATTCATTCACGATATCAGCGGCCCCTAAATAAATATCTGCTTTCTCCGCCTTGGCAGACGCTAAATCTGTATGCGTTACCTCTGCATCTTTCCCCAATACTTCTAATGCTTTTTTAACATTCAATTCTAAAATAAAGCTACTTCCTAAACCGCTTCCACACACGACTAAAATTTTCATTCTGTTGACTCCTTTGTCGTATATTGTTTGATTTTCTCCCATATCGTGTCCGCATGTTGACAGGCGATTAGGTCATCAATCTGATCGGGTTCTTGTAATACTGATGTCAAATCAGCCAACACCTGTAGATGTGAAGCATTGTCAATGGCAGCTAGCACAATCAGTAGGTAGACAGGGTGATTAGGGCTAAAAAAAACAGGCTTTTGTAACCGTAGCAAGCTTATGGCTAGTTCATGAACCCCATCAGATGGCCGTGCATGAGGAATGGCTACTTTGGGTGTGATGACAACGTAAGGACCATAGTGTTCAATAGATCGAATCATGGCTTCGACATAGCGCTGTTCAATTTTGTGTTGCTGTACTAATGGGCTAGCCGCTAAATGAATTGCTTCTTGCCATGATTGGACAAAGTTTGCAAGCTGTATACAATCTTTTGTCAACAGCTTGGTTAGCAAGGACAACCCTCCTTTCATAAAAATATCTTCCCATTCCATGTTATTACGACTGTATGTGGAATTATGTCATCGTAGAAGACATTTTTAATTGCTTTGCTATTTCATAAACCGACATTTTTACAAATTCATCCATTTTATGATCTAAGCGCGTTTTCGGATAAATCAATTGAATTTTTCTATTTAGTGTTACATCATGTAGATCTTTCTTCAGCAGTACACCTGATTTTAATTCTTCTTCTATTAAGGAAACAGATAGAAACGCCAAGTTTTTGCCAAAGGTCAGCATCTTTTTAATCGTGCTCACAGAATCCAGCTCAATTGTGTAAATAGAAGGCTGAAAAGGGTCCATCCACTTTTCAATGAAGTGATTCGTGGAGCTAGAGGATGTATGCAACAATAGCTTGTACTTAAGAATATCTTCTTTAGTGATGTCTTTTTGTGCTGCTAGCTCGTGTGATGGGCTGAATGCCAATACAAGTGCATCTTCACCGATCGTTTCGTATTGAAGTAAAGGATTTTCCTGCTTAGTCTCCATGATGAGCCCGAAATCTAATTCTTGTAGTGCTACCTTTTTTTCAATTTCGGGTGCTGTTTTTACTTCTAATGAAATGCGAATCTCAGGATAGGTCGTTGAAACTTGATGAATTAAATCTGGCATAAAAATATGGGCAGGTAAGCCACTCGCCCCAAATCGTAATGAACCGATATGGCCAGCTAAAAGATTTTCAATAAAACGATCCATATCCTTTTGAAGTTGAACCATTTGTCGAGCGTAATGATACACACCTTCGCCCGCTTCTGTTAAACGGTATCCTCCAGCATTTGTTCGAAATAAACGAATACCGTATTCCTCCTCTATAGAGCGAATATGAAAGGATACGGTGGGGGCTGTAATGCCAAGTGCTTTGGCGACAGGGGCTAATTTCTTTAATTCTACAAGTAAGCAAAATGCCTGTAATTTACTATTGTTCATTTTATCCTCCTAAAGAAAATTAGAAAAAATCTTGTATTTGCTTTAGTTTATTAGATTTTTTTTAACGTGTTATTAATAGTAGATTAATATTTTCTAAATATCTGGAATTTATAGTTGTAAGTAACGAGGAGGACACTTATGAAAATCTCATTAAAAAATATCGAGAAAAAATATGGGCAGTCTCAAGCATTATGGCCGATCGATGTGGAGTTAGATCAGCAATTTATTACGATTCTCGGACAATCAGGCTGTGGCAAAACAACCTTATTAAAGTTGATAGCTGGTCTTGAACAGCCATCAAAAGGAGAAATACGATTTGATGACACCGTCATTTATTCTTCGGCGTCTCGTAAAAATGTCAAACCAAATAAACGTAATATTGCCATGGTTTTTCAAGATTTTGCTCTATGGCCACATATGACCATCTTCCAAAATATTGCCTTTGGTTTAAATGGCATTATTCCGAAATCAGCTATTCCTGAACGAGTCGAGCATGTGATGCGATTGGTAAAAATGCAAGGCTATGAGAAACGAAAGCCAGGTGAATTATCGGGTGGACAGCAGCAGCGAGTGGCATTAGCTAGAGCTTTAGCGACCAAACCGCAATTAATTTTATTTGATGAGCCTTTATCCGCTCTCGATGCTGTTTTAAGAGAACAAATGCAAGATGAAATTATGCACCTCATTCATGAGCTTAATTGCCAAGCCATTTTCGTAACACATGATCAAACAGAGGCCATGACAATGTCTGATCAAATTATTGTTATGGAGGCAGGGAGGATTGCTCAAATTGGCTCGCCTGAGGAAATTTATCGTGCACCAGCAACGCCCTATGTGGCAGATTTTATTGGCAAAGTGAATTGGCTTCACAATCGACAATCAATTGTGCGACCTGAAGGGGTTTCGAGAGTCTCGCGTCCTGGTACGATTGCCAAACAAGCGCAGATTGTGAAAAGTACATTTGTTGGCGATCGTTATTTAGTACAAGCACAGGTAGATGGACAGCCTTGGAGCTTTTATGAGAAGCAGCCATTAGAGCATGGAAAAAGATTGCAAGTTTTTATTGATGAAGAACAAATCTATCAATTGGAGGGTTTACATTGAAGAAACGACATTTTAAATTATGGGCAACTGTTGGCATTTTATTGACCTTAGCATTAGCTGGCTGTGGTAATAAAGAGGAAAAAGAGACGAATGAAGCAAGTGCAAAGACACAGGAGGAGAAAGTACTGACAGTGTATTCTGCTGGACCAGATAGTTTAGCTGCAAATATTCAGCAAGCATTTGAAGAAAAAACAGGGATTAAAGTGGAAATGTTTCAAGGAACTACGGGTAAAATTCTCTCTCGTTTAGAAGCGGAAAAAAATAATCCTGTAGCTGATATTGTTGTGCTTGCCTCTGTTGCCTCAATGGATGGGTTAAAAGCAACAGATCAATTGCAAAGCTACGAAGCGGCTAAAAACAAGGACAAAATCAACAGTGATTGGTCGGATCAAGATGGATATTTTTATGGCTACAGTGCCTCGGCTTTAGGTATTGCCTATAATACGAGAAATACGACACAAGCGCCTACGGATTGGTCTGATTTAGCAAAAGCTGATTGGCAAAATAAAATAAATATTCCCGATCCAAGTCTGTCAGGATCTGCTGTTGATTTCTTATTTGGCTACACAGCAGCAGAAAAAACAGCTTGGAGCACGATTGATAGTTGGAAGAAAAATGGCTTACAAGTCAATGGTGCGAATAAAGAAGCCTTGGATGCGGTTATTACAGGCGAGAAAAATGCCACGATTGCAGGTGTAGACTATATGGCTTATAAAGCAAAAGCAGATGGTGAGCCAGTGGAAATCATTTATCCGACGAGTGGGACAGTTGTTAGTCCAAGAGCAGTAGGTATTTTAAAGGATGCACAACATGTAGAATCTGCACAAGCCTATGTTGATTTTTTATTGTCAGATGAAGGGCAAAAGCTAGTAGCAGATGCTTACTTATTACCAGGAAATAAAGATATTGCTGTGAGAAATCGTGCAGCATTAGATGAAATACCACAGTTAACAGTTGATTGGATGGGTGCGGAAGCGAAACAGCTGGAAGTACTAACAAAGTTTACGGATTTATTTCGTTAAATAAAGGGAGGTTAATATACCTCCTTCTAGTTTTCATAGAGAAGGGTTGAAATCGTCATGATAATGGAAGGAAGACGAGCTTTTGGATTTTTACTAACAATTGTCATCATATTTGCTATCGCACCGTTGATGGCCATTTTATTTTATACCTTTATAAAAGAGGGACATGTTGATATTTCACAGTTTAGTCGAATGTTTGCACACGATAGAATATGGAAAACACTTGGGAATTCGATGGTTTTAGGGGTTTTCGTGATTATTGGGACAACAATTATCGCATTACCTATGGCTTTGATTCGCACGAAAACAAGTTTATCTCAATATGAATGGCTCGATATAGTGTTAACAATTCCATTTATGACACCTCCCTATATTGGTTCAATGGGCTGGATTTTGTTTATGCAGCACAATGGTTTTTTACAGCAGCTTATTCCAAGTGCTGCTTGGATGACAGATTCCTTCTTTTCCTTATTTGGCATGGTAATGATCATGTGCTTACACCTGTTTCCGTTTTTGTATTTAATGCTGAAAAATACATTGCTTCGCATAAATGGCTCATTTTTAGAGGCAGCGCTGATTTTTGGGCGAAGCTCTTCGCAAAATTGGCTAAAGGTTGTGTTACCCCTTTTATTTTCAAGCTATGTTTTGGGAAGTCTGCTTATTTTTATTAAGACGCTTGCTGAATTTGGAACGCCAGCTACATTCGGCAGTCGGATTGGGTTTCAAGTGTTTACAACCGAAATTCATTCCTATTTATCAAGATGGCCAGTCGATATTCGCATGGCAACCTCGCTATCCTTATTCTTATTGTCTGTTTGCTTAGTCATTTGGTATTTCCAAAATCTCATTGGACGCAAATATACATATGGTGTGCTATCAGGAAAAACACCTGCTAGACGTGAGATCAAAGACAAATGGTATATAAAAACAGCTTCGTGGACTTTTGTAGGGCTTGTCGTATTGCTATCTATCGGCATTCCTTATTTCTCTATTATCGTGACCTCTTTGCAAAAGGTACGGGGAGATGGTTTACAGGCAGGGAATTTCAGTTTGGCTTCTTATCAAGAGGTCTTCACTAGTGGAAGCGCAGGATTGACAGCATTTTTAAATAGCATCGTTTTCTCTATCATGACGGCCTTGATAACCGCCATAATAGGATTATTCATCGCTCTTTATATTAAAAAAGGTGAAACGAGAAAGCAGCAAATATTAGACTTCTTTAGTTTAATGCCTAATATTATTCCGGGGATTGTCTTTGTTGTAGGTTTAATTATGTTTTGGAATGCTCCTTGGCTTCCCGCAACGATTTATAACACAAAGGCAATGGTAGTAGTCACATACTGTGTATTGTTTTTGCCTTATTCGGTGCAGTATATAAAGTCTTCTTTTTCACAATTAGATGCCTCTATCTTTCAATCAGCCGCTATTTTTGGACGTAGTAACATTACTGTTTATCGTCGTATCATCCTACCACTTTTGATGCAGGGTATTTTAACGGGAATGATGATGACCTTTATTATTTCAATGCGGGAGCTTGTAGCTGGCCTTTTAATTTTGCCACCATCAGTAGAGACAGGGGCAACCTTTATTTATAGCCAATTTGAGCAAGGTAATGTAGGGGTTGGGATGGCAGTAGCTGTTATAACCGTCCTTATGACAGTTATTTTTATGTTCCTATTAGGTTGGCTGCAAAAACGTGGAGGGCAGGCCAATGCTTAGTGTTGAAATTTTAGGTGGTGTAGGCGAATATGGGCGCAATTGTTTTTATATTGAAAATCAGAGGCAGGCTATTTTATTGGATTGTGGCATTATGAAAGATACACAAAAAACGCCACCAAATATTACATCTAATCATATTGAAAAGCTAGCTGCTGTCTTTATTTCTCATTCGCATATTGATCATGTAGGGGCATTGCCATTACTACAGAACATGGGCTATACGGGACCGATACTAATGAGTCATACAACTGCTCAGCAGCTTCCACTGCCTCTTCCACAAGTCCGAACTTTCTATCCAGATACGGTTGGAAAATGGATAGAGGTCAATGAATATCTTGCCTTTCAATGGGGATATAGTGGGCATTTAATTGGAAGCGTGTGGTACAAAATTCGTTTCTTTGATGAAATGATTTTTTTCTCTGGTGATTATGTAGTCGATTCGTATTTATTAAAGGCGACCTTGCCAGCGGAGGATGGAACGGTTTATGATGTAGCGTTTATTGATAGTGGACATGCGGAAAAATGCATTCGAAATCTTGAGGTGTTACAGCAAATGGCTATGTATGTAAAGGCTCATCCCAATCATTCATTTATATTCCCCTCCTCTTTTTCGGGCAAAACAGTTGATATTATGACGTATCTTTCCGAACATACAACTCGAGCCATTCGTGTAGATGTAAAGCTACAATCTTTATTGGCGCATTATGAGGAAGAGCATGAAAATATTTGGCCGAATAAAGTGATGCTTTTAGAACGACTCAAGCAAAAACAGGACAGTGACCATGTATTGTATTTTGTCTCAGAGCAGGATGCGGCTCAAGTGGAGGAGCTTGCAAAGGATTATCCGACGGCAATTTTTGTTCATACAGGCTATTCTCGTCATGCTTACAATCCAGCTAGCTTAAAGCATATCTCTGAGGAATTCTTCTATAAAACACATCCAGACTATTGGGATGTAGTGACACTGTCGCAGAGACTTCGTGCACGACAAACAATCTATTTTCACAGTACACATACAAATTTAACAACAACATTTCCGAAGGAGGAATTAAAGCATGACTAAACTAAAAAATTGGGCATTATATATATGTGTCTTGGGCTTGATAGTGATTAGTATGATGAGTGTGAATACAACACAAGCGAAAGCAGCCATTGAGCCGGGCCATGAAATTAAATTCAATATTAAACCTGAGATTTTTAAGGAATCAACTATTGTCCAGGTTTTTCAAGCAACTAAAAAGGATGACGTAAAAGTTTATTTTTATGATACGCTTGACCAATCGTTTCTCCATAATGATTATATACATCGCTTACGTGTATATAAGGGTAGTAATAAAATGGATGTAACCTACAAAAAGCGTTTTTTAAACACACCTTTAAGTGAAGCAATGGCAGAAACAATGAATCATGGTTTTACTGGTTCTGAGTCAAATTATAAGTTTGAGCTAGATATTAAGGGAGATCATCGTACATTTACGATTAGCCGGAAGGAATCCTTGAAGACTTCTGCTGAGGTCTCTTATGATTCAGTTGATACAAATGTTGCTAAAAAACTAATTCTTGAAAATGCGCCAAAGAAAATTGTAAATTGGAACTCCGAAGCATGGTATAAAAATACGTTGTCTCAAGTTGTCGTATATGGGCCTGCTAGTGCTATGACCTATAAAGGAAGCTTTTTAGGACATGAAGCGGATATAGAGGTATGGCAGTACAAAGGAGACATTATGGTTGAACTTTCTACGAAGGTAGATGATGCGGCTCAAGCAGCTACTATAGAAAAGCAATGGTATGAGCAGCTATTATCCACTGGCTATCTAAGTGGGGATCAACGTGGTAAAACGGCATTTGTTATGGATAAATGAATAGGACGGTAATGATTTCGCCTCATATAGAAATGAGGCGAAATTTTTCTTTGGCCACAGAGAGATTAAAAAAGTAGGCCCATGTTTGTTCTAACTTTGATAATTTCGCTTACACTTACTATAGGACAAACTTTGGGTGATATGAGGGGGAAATAACATAGCGAAAAAAATGGGCATTGTTACACTACTACTTTTCGGTGTTTACGTGCTTTGTATGTACTGGTATATATTCCACAGCGGCGGTGGTAAAATACCGAGTGCCTTACAAGGAACGGCTGCAGATCCAGTGATGTTTATGTCTGGCAAGGAGCTTTTTTTAAGTGGTGAATATTCAAAAATACGGAACTTTTTATTCTTTGTAGCCACCCCTTTAGAATGGCTTATTTACTTCTTTATTTTACTAATGGGTGTATCCCGTTATTTCGAAAAAGTGACGACCTCCCAAACGAAGTGGAAGCTATTGCAAAATGCAGGCTACTTATTCCTATTATCTTTATTACTCTATATCGTGCTATTCCCGCTTGATTATTATCGCTATCATCTTAGCAAAAGCTATGGCATCAGTACACAAGCATTTGCATCTTGGATGAAGGATGGTGTCATTGATTTTTGGGTGAACTTTGGCACTAGCTTGATTATTGTTACGGTGATTTATTGGCTCATTAAAAAGAGTGAAAAAAGGTGGTGGCTCTATGCTTGGCTTTTAACCATCCCTTTTACAATCTTTGTGATGTTCATTCAGCCAGTTGTCATTGATCCTTTGTACAATGATTTTTATCCATTAAAAAATAAAGAGCTGGAAACAAAGATACTTTCACTTGCTACACAGGCGAATATTCCGGCAGAGCATGTTTATGAGGTTAATATGGCAGAAAAGACAAATGCCTTAAATGCTTATGTGACAGGAATTGGGAGCAATTCGAGAATTGTGCTATGGGATACTACATTAAATAGGCTAACGGACAATGAAATTTTATTTATCATGGCACATGAAATGGGACATTATGTAGAAAAGCATATTTATTTTGGCATTGCAGGCTATTTATTGCTAATACTGATAGGGCTATGGCTCACGGCGAAAATTATGCGTCGCTTGATTTCACGGTATGGGCAGGTTTTAAAAATTAATAAAATCAGTAGCATTCGTTCCTATCCATTATTTTTACTCATTACCTCTATTTTACTATTTGCCTCCAATCCAGTATCCAATTTTATATCGAGATATCAGGAAACGAGAGCCGATCAGTATGCGATTAACCTTATGAATGATCGAGAAGCGGCTGTAACAGCATTTCAAAAGCTAACGATTTCAGGCTTAAGTGAAGTGAACCCGCCACTCTTAGTGAAGTGGTTCCGTTATACACATCCACCGATGCTTGAGCGAATCTATAAAGTTGCGGATACCGGGGAACATAAACAAAATATGCCTTTAAAGGAAGAACAGAAGAAAAAGTAAGAGGATAGGTTTTTCATGAGGGAAAATTGGGTAGTCTATGACAAAGATGTATCAAAATTTGGTCGTTGATTGATAGGGGATAGCATTATGCGAAATGTGATTATAATTACACTTTCTTCCATTTTAGTGGCCTTTGCCTATAATTATTTATTGATTCCCCATGAAATCTTGAGTGGTGGGTTGAGTGGTATTGCCATCATGCTTGGGATTATTACCCCTTTGAATACAGGCGTGTTAAATTTACTGCTTAACCTGCCTTTACTGATTTTAGGTGTGATGAAGCTCGGTAAGCGATTTATTAGCTACACCATTCTTTCGGTCGCTGTGTTGTCAGTGAGTTTATATATTATTCCAATACACAAAGCGACACAAGAGCCGATCCTCGCGTCCTTATTTGGTGGTGTTATTGTAGGCTTTGCAATGGGCATGATTTTCCGAGCAGCTGGCTCCTCAGGGGGCTTTGATATTATTGCTATGCTACTTAGTCGCAAACGCGATTTTCCACTCGGTACGTTAATTGCAGCTATGAATGGTATCGTAGTGGCAGCTTCTGGCTTTGTCTTTAGCTGGGATGCAGCATTGTTAACCCTTGTTTCCATTTATGCAACTGGAAAAGTAGTGGATACAATTCATACAAGCCATATTAAATTAACGCTGATGATTATTACGAGTAAAGGGGAAGAGGTCAAACAGCAGCTATTAGAAAAGCTACATCGTGGGGTAACAATTATCGATGCAAAGGGAGCGTATTCAGGCGAGGGTCGGAAAGTATTAATTACTGTTATTACGCGTTACCAACTAGCTGATGTGAAAAGCACGATTAAGGAGACTGATCCAAAGTCGTTTGTGAATATTTTACAGACGACGGAAGTAATCGGAATGTTTGACCGTGGTACAACTAAATAATGCTATTCTCTACACACGTTTTAGGTTATACTTACCATAATCGAACGTGTGTTTTTATTTGAGGGGACGGGGATTGTAAAGATGGAAAAAGAAATAATTTATGCTTACTGTATACAGCTTCATGGAACAACGTATGACTATCAAGAGGAGTGGCAAGCAGATCGCTATCATATCGGTGGAAAAATGTATGCCATGCTTGGAGGAAATAGAACAGGTAAGCCTGTTCTTACATTGAAATGTGAGCCTTCTCGAGCGGAGGAATTACGAGAAGCCTATGCAAGCATTATACCTGGTTACTATATGAATAAAACCCATTGGAATTCCATTTATATGGATGCTGAGGATGTCCCGATGGATTTGGTAGAGAATCTTATTAAGCATTCGTATGAACTTGTTTTCAATAAACTAACGAAGAAAGCACAGCAGGAAATTCAATTGATTGGCAATGCATCAAACAAGTAATGAATAGCGCATTTACCTTTTTGGCATATGCACTATTCTATAATGACTAATTATAACCACGCTCACCATAAGGCTTTAGTGTCTCAAGCCATTTTTGCTCCAGCTTTTCGAGCTCTTTTTTTTCATCGAAATAGCCTTCTTCTTTTTTCTTTAAATACTCAACAATTTCCACCTCAAAGGCTTCTTGACCATATAAATTGTAATCTGCTTGAAGCTCCTTGTTCGTATGTGTATTGGTTTTTAGCATAAATTGAAAGCCATTTAAACGCTTTAAATTATTAAAGCTCCCCACAAATACTTTGTCTGTTTGTGTATTTGTCATTGTAAAAACGCCAGCTTCAATTTTCATCTCTTTATACATTTCTTTTAACTCTTTTTTATGATCCATTTTAATAACCTGCTTTCTTAATTTTTTACCCAATAGGCACTACCATCTGCTTTGCGGTCCAGAAAACCGTATTCAATTAAGTAACGACGTATATGAACATAGTCTTCATACATCGGCTTGATCACTTCATTTAATTCTTTTTCAGTATAATGCTTTTCCTTGTCAAAAAGATTTGCGATAGCACGCAGTACTACAATTTTCTGCTTTTCACGCTTTGGAAAGCGTACCAGTTCCTTTCCAACGCCATTTGGAAATAATTTCGCTAATAATTGCTGCTCTTCCGTGAGGGTTACGTTATAGCGATCGTCAACCATAGTAGCTGTTTTATGAATAGGCACAAATGACTCCTCCTTCTGATCTTGTTCCTTTAATAACTCCATCATTACTAATAATGTTTTGGCTTGGCGTTCCTTTTCTTTTAAAGCAAAACGGTGATGGCGAATCGTTGTGGCACTGCCAATCTCTAATTCTTCTTTTATCTCCTGATCTGATTTTCCCTCATAAAATAAGCGTAAAATATGACTTTGATGTTCTGTTAAGCCTGTCATTTTTTTATTGAGACCGTTTAAATAATGAAAAACAGAATGGTGAGCCAATGTAATATGGTGTTGCATCATTTTCTCTGCTTCATATAATAAGCCCTCTTGAGGATAAATAATGCCTTTTTCTACTTTTTCACCGCATAGTAGGCAGGTGAAGTGTGTCGCTTGATCGATATATCCCTTTTTTAGATCATCGATAGGAGCTTGCCAAAATAATTCATTTACATCCATTGCAATCCCTCCTTAACAAAACAAACGAATTATAAATTTGTTTGTTATTTAATATTTAAAATAACAAAATGTTTGTATTAAAGCAATAAAAAACACATCGTATTCTAAACGATGTGTAAAATGGTTGGCTCATATTTAGTTATACTTTCTCTTAAATAAGATCATAGATGCTAGAGAAAGAACTACGATTGTACAGGCAATCACAATTAGACTTGTTGTGGAGCTAAGTATATGTCCATTTAGTTCATAAACAATGCCATAATTCATTTTATAATCTTCCACATAAGAAACGGGCACACCATCAAAAACATTTGCAATAGAGCTCTCCATAAATGCATTGCGTAATAATAGTGTTGTATGGCTAATTGGAAAGTACATGATTATATGTTGTGCAAAGCTTGGTAGAGCCCCAAGAGGTACATAAACACCACATAAAAATCCAAGTAATGTACCAACAATTGTGCCGAGTGTTGAGAAAGCATTTTGGGTCGACACAAATAACGAAAGAAATAAATTAAAAACACTCGCAAGCAAGACAGATAAAAACAGTATGCTCAATACCTGAACAAAACCACCGAAACTTAGAAGCTTACCTCCTGTTGTGACAATAAAGATTTCACAGCCAATGAGCGCGATAAAGGAAAAAATACAGCCGATAATAAATGCATTGAGTACATAGCTCAACTGAATGGTTGCACGAGAAAGAGGAGCTGTTAAAAAGTCGGCTTGTACCTTGGATTCTTGGTCTTTAACAGCGATACCATAGGCACCAAGTGTAGTCGAAACAGCAATCATGGATAGTAAGCCTGCTACAAGCCACTCATTGACCATGGTGATCAATTCAGGTGTAGCTTCTGTTAGTTGTTCAATGGCATCTACCTGCATTTTTTGGAGAAAGACAGCGTACAGCACAATGACAATAATGACGGACAGTAGGGAGAAGAACACCTGTGTTTTATCCCGTCTAAATATTTTGTTATTACGTAGAACTAAACTAATTAATGCCTCCACTACGCAACCTCCTCCTCTGCCATAATATGAAGAAAGACATCATCCATTGATCCTTTAATGACTTCGAAGGAGGCGATAAGTGGTTCAGCCTCTTTTAAAAGGGGAAGCGCTTGTAAGGTAGAAGTTAAACGGATGGTGTATATCCCTTGGTTCTCGGTAAAGGAAATCGCATTTTCCTCAAGAAATTTTGCTCCCTCCTGAGTATTATGAAAAACAAGAGCCATTGAATCATAGGCATATTTTGTTTTAAGTGCATCGGGCGTTCCCTGTGCAACAATTTTTCCCTGCTTTAAGACCGTGACTTGGTGAGCGACTGCCGCTTCCTCCATATAATGGGTCGTTAAAAAAACAGTCATATTGGTTTCCAGTTGAAGCTGCTTGATTGCCTGCCAAACAAATTGACGTGTTTGTGGATCTAACCCCGTTGTAGGTTCATCCAGAAATAAAATACTTGGACGATGAATCAGTGCACGAGCAATATCTGCTCGCCTTTTTTGTCCCCCAGATAATGCTCCATATTTTTTCTTTTCAATATCCTCTAAATGCAAATAGGTGGAAACAAATTGATAGTTATCGGTAAGCTGTGCTTTCGATAAACCATATGTTTTCCCTCGATGGAGGATATTTTCACGTACAGTTAATCGCTCATCTAATAGACTTTGCTGGAACACGACACCAATAGATTTACGGATATCCGCGTTATCATTGCTTGCGTCGAGTGTGAAACCATTAATAGTTACTTGACCACTCGATTTTTTTAGTAAAGTACATAGTATTTCAATCGTTGTAGATTTACCTGCACCGTTTTCACCTAAAAAAGCGAAGAGGGTGCCTTGTTCGACTGTAAAAGAAATGCCTTTGACAGCTTGCTGTTCACCATACTGTTTACATAAATTTTCAACTTTTATCGCAAACGTCATGAGTGGTTAATCCCTTCTCTTTTGAATTTCTTTATTGATTTTTTCAATATCATTTAATTGAAGAACATATAGAATACACCAAACAATCAAGTAAATAATGGCTTCCGCAATAAGTACATACCATACCCCTGAATCAAACCAGCTACCAAAATAGCCTGCGGTTAGTACACATGCTGTCACCGCTACTAAATGGAGAAGAAGCTGAACTGTAAAAGGCAGTGGCTCAATATCAAAAATGAAGGATAGCAAACCAATAGCAATTCCAAGAATGGCTGCGATCACAATTTGCTCGAATAACTCTGTTCCTGACGCCAACGCATTATTTGATAGGACGCTAAGTGTCACTAAGACATAAGAGGAGCTAAGGGAAATGAGTAGACCGATAATCATCATGCGTAAATACTTCATGCTATGAATCCCTCCCAATACCTAAGTGTCTCTTTAATTCTTTTAAATATTTTCGGCTGACATGAATGGCTACTTCATTTTCAAGTAATAGTTGTGTAGTGCCAATTTTGCCCATTTGAATAGAGGATATTTTATGGATATTGACGAGTGTAGACTTACTCACGCGCACAAAATCTTTGGCTAGCTGAGCCTCTAGCTCATATAATTTTCGCTTTGACTCAAACTCTTGCTCATCTGTCTGCAAAAATACTTTAGCATCCTCTGCGTAAATGGAATAAATATCGGAAATTTTTAATAGATGAATTTCCTGTTGATCATACCCATCTAGCATCGTCGTTTGGGCTGCTTGAAGCTGTTTCATCAATCTTTCAATTTGCTCATTATACTCCTTGGCATGAATATGAACCTCTGTTTCTTCGAGCTCATGATTGATGGTTAAATGAATTTTCATAGGAGGCCTCCTTTAAAAACGCTGAATCAGGTATTACTAATGTAGCATAGATGTTTTTAACAAGGATAAATTGTTCGATAAGAGGTTTTATTTGATGGATAACAGGTTCATTTTAAGCGATAGCATACAGCTCAAAGTCAGTCCACTAGAAAATGCGGATTATAAAGGTCATAATAGGTTTATCGAGTTGAAGGGGTTGCTACCATGTTTGTTTTTGATAAGCATATGTTCATCACATTATGCATTGGATTAATAGGTGCTGTAGTTTTTCAATTTTTACATATACCGATGCCTTGGCTGTTAGGAGCGATTACAGCGGTGCTCACCGTGCAGCTATCCACCAACGTCCAATTAAAATGGCATCATTCTTTCCGCAATTTTGGTTTAGTCGTAGCGGGTTATTCTATCGGCTATGCCTTTACACCAGAAGCAGTACAGGACATCAAGCTTTTTTTAGGAAGCATGGTCGTGTTAAATATCATATTTATTTTGTTATTTTTTGCAGTAAGTTTCCTTGTTGCCAAGCGTACAGATTTGGATTTTGCGACTGCCTTAACATGCTGTGTTCCTGGGGGCATGTCGCAGGTTGTGGCATTTGCGGAAGAGCAACAAGAGATGGATATGGTGGTCATCACATTCTTTCAAATCCTCCGCGTCCTTTTAATCGTTGGCTTTGTTCCTTTAATGGTGGCAGGAGCAGGTGGCAATAGTTCTATGATTGATGGAACATACACATGGAACCTTGTTGGTATACTTGTGGTATGTGGTGGCGCAGGGTGGCTAGCACAAAAGCTAAAAATTCCAACAGGCTATATGCTAGGCCCCGTGTTTTTACTAATGGGCGTTAATATGGCAGGAATAGAAGTACCAAAATTACCATTATCACTTCTACACATTGCTCAGCTCATGCTAGGAATTTATATCGGATTATTATTGAAAAAAGAGGATTTACATTTATCGAAGAAGCATATCTTTTATGCGTTTGTTTCAGCGGGCATTTTTATAGGGGCAGCCTATGGTTTAACATTTGTGATGGCAGCGTTGTACAGCCTTGATTTTAGGACAAGCTTTTTAAGTATTGTTCCTGGTGGTCTTGATCAAATGGGGATTATTGCCGCTTCAGTCCATGCAAATGTCACGATTGTCACGGCCTTTCAGCTTTTTCGTGTCCTAGTTGTCTCGATTTTCCTGGTGCCTGTGGTAAAAATATTTGTGAAAAAAGTGAAAACATGAGGGGCTATGAATCAACCTCTCATGTTTTTCTTTGTGCGAATTTCAAATAGAACTTTGGAATAATGATAAATGAACGTTAAATTTTCCCTTTCCAAATAATTCGAATAATGCTATGATAGCCATAACTACTATGAACGGAGGTGAGAAGGAATGAATAAAAACGCTACGAAAACATGTGTAAAAGTGGATACGGCTATGTATTTTGCACGTGTGATTACTTTCGATTTTGCGAACAACGGGATAGGTCTGTCCATTTTTAAGCAAAATCAAATAACAAACGTAGCGAATTAACCATTCTTTTTCACACATTTAATTGAGAAGAGGACTGCTTGTTAATGAGCAGTCTTTTTTGTGTTGTAAAGATGTTTTCGCACGTTTCATTGGAGGAAAAAACGATGCAAATGAAAGCTGAACAAATTCAAAAAATTATGGGTGGCAATATATTATTCGAGAACCTACAGCTAGAGGTAAATAGTGGTGAACATGTGGCGATTGTTGGTGTAAATGGCAGTGGTAAAACGACTTTATTACAACTGCTTGCAGGGGTAGAGATACCAGACAAGGGACGAATTATTAAAAGTAAAGAAGCGACGATTGGCTATTTACACCAAATTCCACATTATCCACTACATGCTGTGAAAGAAGTGCTGGAGGAAGCATTTGCGGATATTTATGCAATAAAGGCAAAAATGACGGTACTTGAGCAAGAGATGCAGTCGACGGTCACGGATAAAATATTACTGCAATATGGGCAATTGCAGGAGCGATTTATGCTATTAGGGGGCTATGAAGTAGATGCGCAGCTGGCAATGATTGCAAATGGACTGGGTATTTCAGATATGCTAGAGCAGCCATTTAGTAGTTTAAGTGGTGGGGAAAAAACAAAGGTTATGCTTGGACAAATTTTATTGAAAAAGCCCTCTATTTTGTTATTGGATGAACCAACGAACCATCTGGATATGCAAGCCATTGAGTGGCTTGAACATTATGTGCGAAACTTTGAGTGGCTTGTCATTGTCGTATCCCATGATCGTCAATTCATGAATCAAGTAGCCCAGAAGATTATAGAAATCGAGGATGGGGAGGCTTTTACGTATAACGGCCATTATGATGCTTATATAGCACAAAAAGAAGCAAAAATTGAGCAACAGTTTGCAAATTATGAAGAGCAGCAAAAGAAAATTAAAAAGATGCAAGAAACGATAAAACGATTAAAGCAGTGGGCAAATGAGGCGAATCCACCAAACGCATCGATGCATCGACGTGCTAAGAGTATGGAAAAAGCATTAGCACGTATCGAGCGAGTAAAGAAGCCCCTCGCTAAAAGGAAAATGAATTTAGCGTTAACGATGGCTGAACGCAGTGGTAAAGAGGTTGTGCTCTTGCAAGCCATTGATCATGGCTTTGATAAGCCTTTATTGAAGGACAGCAATCTAGCTGTTTATTTTGGCGAAAGATTAGCAATTGTTGGGAGCAATGGTAGTGGAAAATCAACATTATTAAAAATGATGTTAGGGGAAATCATTCCTAATCAGGGAGTGTGTCAGATTGGAAGTAATGTGAAATTTGGATACCTTTCCCAACAATTTGAACATCAAAATCCTGCTATTCGATTAATTGATGCCTTTCGTGAAAGTGTCGCCGTGTCAGAGGCGGAAGCTCGCCATATACTCGCACGATTTTTGTTCTATGGCTATGATGTCTTTAAAAAAGTGAAGGACCTAAGTGGTGGAGAAAAAATGCGTCTTCGTTTAGCACAATTAATGCATGAGGATATCAATGTCTTAATCTTAGATGAGCCAACGAACCATTTAGATATTGAAGCAAGAGAAGTATTGGAAGAGACACTAGAATCCTTTGAAGGCACGATTATTGGGGTATCGCATGACCGCTATTTCTTACAGAAAATTTTTACGAAAACGGCGTGGATTGAAAACCAGGCTATTCAGGTTTTTGAGGGAGATTACGAGTGGGCTAGAGGAAAACGACAGGAACTTGCAATGAAAACGATTGAAAAACAACCAGTAAATAAAACGCAGCCACCTAAAAAAGAATTACCGATTGAACAACAAATTGAAAAATTAGAGACAAAACTACAACAACCATCGCTTGCTAAAGAACAACGGCAGAAGCTTGAACTGCAATTAGAACATTTATATGAAAGATGGTTAGAAGGGGGTACAGAGCATGTTTAATTTAGAACGCATTATGCAGCTTGATATAGAGTATGTGAAGAGTTTCAGTGAAGTGGAGGTTTGTAAGGAGGGGGTCTTATTTTACAATCAGGCTATCCCAACCTATTACGATGCAAATCATGCACAGATTTGGAGAAAGATTGCACAACCTGATTTATTTTTACAAGGCATCAAAGATTTCTACCAATCAAAGTCTCTGATTCCGCGGATTTATTTATATAATCTGGAAGAAAACCAGCTATGTATAGAGGCATTAGAGACGCACGGCTTTCAATATGAGCATTTTGTCAACGAAATTCAGTACTGGGACGGTGAATATGCGATACTTCCACCTAATCCTGCCATTCAAATTGAGCGTGTAACGGATGCAAATAGGGAGGAAGCATTAGCAGTAGAAATGAGCATTGCTGCATTTGGGGATCCTTCATTAATAAAAAAGGCATTTGAGCAAACCTATCATTCGCCACTTTTTACGTATTATCTATTAAGACTAGATGGGGTGGCGTGCTGCTCAGCGTCTATTTTTGTGTCAGGAAATCAAGGAAGGATTGAAAGTGTTGCAACAACTGAAAGCTATCGTGGTCGTGGTTTAATCGGCTATATGCTGCAACATATCCAACAGCAATCGGTCGAGCTGGGATTGGACGATCTTTGGATATTACCGATTAGTGAACAGGTTGCCAAAGTCTATGAGAAGGCGAATTTTAAATCGGTGGGCTCCATTGCATCGATTCATGCGTTTACTGAAGGAAAGAGCATTCAAGACATCCGCCAACAGGCTTAAATAGCTACACATAAAGCTCGCCAAATTCCTTTAGTGCTTACAAGGAATTTGGCGATTTTTTAGATCTGTACTTGCCAATATTGATACAAGCTGCTTTGATGAAGGGATGTTTTAAAATATAATCAGCAAAAATTTTTTTCCTGCTCCTGTAGCACGATAGCTGCTCATTACGACATCAAATTCCTCAGGCCTCAGTTAACAGCATTGTTTTTAATCCATTGTCATCTATTGTTTTGATATGAATTTGCGAGATGCAACCATACATGGGTTAGTGGAGCAGGTGGATAGGTGTTAAAGGATAAGTAGGAATAAATGAAAACTAGTAAAATCGTGAATAGTATCGACTATTCGGGATTTTTGTTTTATTGTTAAAAAGAAGGATTTTCAATTATTAAAAGTTTTTTACTTGAAAAAATGCCGTATTCGATTTATTGTCTTTAGAGATACTTGTTTAATGGACTTGGAGGATATGAAATGCACGGAATTTATATACGCTATAATGTCTCAGATGAAACCCAAGCAGCACAATGGCCCAAAAAAATGGATGCATTTGCGTATGTTCAACGAGGAAAACCACAACAAGACAATGATAACTTGCTGTCAAAAGAGGAGCTAAAAAGCCATGCAATTCGCTATATTAAAAGCTTGAAAGACAATGCAAGTGTCCATTTAGTAGAGCAGCGCAACGGTGAAATTGAACATTTTGATCGACGCTATATGGAATCATTAAAGTTAAAGGAAAGCATCGATTCACAACTTATTAATCTAGAAGAAATACGCTTATTATTGCAATTAATGAATGTCTTGAATTTATCCCATGCTTTTGGAGAAAATGCTGGAAAGCTCTTACGTCAAATAACGCCGTATGCCAAAGAGGTAGAGCATCCAACATTCCAAACAACACGCGTCGAGCGCCATTTTTATTCGGAACTAATAGAACAAATAGAAATGGTTTACGCACGAATTATGCGTCAGCACAACCCATCTACTACGGAAATGCAACAATCAGAAAAGCTATGGACAACAGTCTGTGAGCAAGCAATAGAAAAAGTAGAAGCACGAATCGAACGTTTATCTTCTATTAAGTTAAAGCATGAGAAAAATTTACTAGAGTTTAGTCACTTAAAACAGCAAAATATCGAAGCAAAGGAACGCTTAGATCTAGCTGTCCATGAACTGGACGCCATTTTAAATGTATTAGAATCATAAGAAAAGCATGTCTCTGTCAAAATCGGAGACATGCTTTTTATGTTGTTGTCGGATAGAAGGACAAAAGTGACGGATAGTGCTGTGAATGTAGCGGTTAGCAGTGCGAAAGTGGTGGAAAGCTTCGTAAGGTTGACGGATAGCTATGCTTTACTTCGCTTTCTCCTCTGTTTGATCCCGCTTAGATTGGCGTGAAAGGCGGATTAAATCCAATCCAAGCAGCACAACAATAATATAGAATAGAGGACTTGTGAACGATAAGCCAATTTGTGACTGACCGCCAAGTAATGTTAAAACAATCCATAATCCAACTGTATACAATGTTAATCCGATATAAGCCTTTTTGGATAATCTTTTATATCTACCCTTGTCGAAGGCTAGCTGAATGATGACAAGCCCAACTAATATAAGCAATATTATTTTTTTAGTCAGCATCGCAGCAATAGCTGTATCAGGGAAGAAATCATTAACGAATAATAACGTGAAAAAAATTAAAATTACAAAATTTAAGATTGTCGAAAGCTTCATGCCATTTCTCCTTAGTTGTCAGAATACTTTTCTATTGTAACATGGTTCTAATGAAAGCAAAAAATAATACTTTAAAGAAGAGTTTGAAAAATTTTGAAACTTTTCCTGAGGTACATCCGTATAGTAGGTAATATGATGAAAAGGGGTGAGCAACTTGACGCTATTTGGCTATTCACTCGAGCAGATCTTTTTGGTGGTTTTGATTTTCGCCGGCCTTGCCACAGTATTGGTTATGTTTTTTGGTGATGCAGTCGAAGGTATTGGGGAAGGACTGCCCATTTTTAATCCGAGTGTCATTCTATCTTTCATTACGTTGATGTCAGCAGCAGGTTTTATCTTAGAAAAACTAGCCTGGTTCTCTAGCGTTTGGAACATCATTGCTGCATGTATCATCGGCGCTATTTTAAGTTCCATCTTTTATTTATTTGTCCTCGTTCCGCTACGTTCCGCTGATGTTTCATTAGCTTACACAGAGGAGTCGCTGGGCGGCCAATTAGGAAGAGTTATTGTGCCAATTCCAGTAGATGGTTTTGGAGAGGTTGTTATCGAAACGACAAGTGGTATGATTTCAAAACGAGCAACGGGCTATGATAATGAAGCCATTGACTATGATGAAACCGTACTTGTTGTGGATGTGAAGGACGGAACACTTTTTGTAAGAACGTACGAGAAAAAATTTGTTTAAAGGAGAGATATGTCTATGTCAACCGATATTTTAATTGTTTTAGGAATTGTAGCATTTGTTTTAATTGCCCTAGTTGGCTTATATGTGACAAAGTATCGTACGGCGGGTCCTGATGAAGCACTGATTGTGACAGGTAGCTATCTCGGCTCTAAAAATGTACATAAGGATGAGTCGGGAAATCGTATTAAAATCATTCGTGGGGGCGGTACATTTGTCTTCCCTATTTTCCAACAAGCACAGCCGTTAAGCTTACTTTCTAGTAAACTAGAAGTGACAACGCCTGAGGTGTATACAGAGCAAGGTGTTCCTGTTATGGCAGATGGTACAGCTATTATTAAAATTGGCGGTTCCATTTCAGAAATTGCGACAGCAGCAGAGCAGTTTTTAGGAAAGCAAAAGGCGGAGCGCGAAGGGGAAGCACGTGAGGTGCTAGAAGGTCATTTACGTTCGATTTTAGGGTCCATGACGGTTGAAGAAATCTATAAAAATCGTGATAAATTCTCCCAGGAAGTTCAACGTGTTGCTTCACAAGATTTAGCGAAGATGGGTCTTGTCATTGTATCCTTTACGATTAAGGATGTACGAGATAAAAATGGCTATTTAGATTCACTGGGGAAACCGAGAATCGCACAGGTAAAACGCGATGCTGATATTGCGACAGCAGATGCAGAAAAAGAAACACGTATTAAACGTGCAGAAGCGTCTAAGGAAGCACAAAAGGCAGAACTAGAGCGTGCGACGGAAATTGCTGAAGCAGAAAAAGAAAATCAATTAAAAGTAGCTGAGTTCCGACGTGAGCAGGATATTGCGAAAGCCCGTGCTGACCAAGCGTATGAGCTTGAAACTGCTCGTGCAAAGCAGGAAGTAACAGAGCAAGAAATGCAAATTCGCATTATCGAGCGTCAAAAGCAAATTGAATTAGAAGAAAAAGAGATTTTACGTAGAGAAAAGCAATATGATTCTGAGGTTAAAAAGAAAGCAGATGCAGACCGCTATGCAGTGGAGCAAAATGCCGCAGCTGAAAAGATGCGCGAGCTTGCACAGGCTGATGCGGAGAAATATCGTATTGAATCATTGGCAAAAGCAGAAGCAGAGAAAATTCGTTTGGATGGTCTTGCCAAAGCAGATGCAGAGCGGGCACAAGGGGAGACTGAGGCTGATATCATTCGTCTTCGCGGTCTGGCTGAAGCTGAAGCTAAACGTAAGATTGCCGAAGCCTTTGAATACTATGGTCAAGCAGCTGTACTAGATATGGTTGTACGCATGATGCCAGAGTATGCAAAAGAGCTTGCAAGTCCACTTGGCAATATCGATAAGATTACTGTGGTCGATACTGGTGGTGGAGAAGGCAGTGGCGCTAATAAAGTAACGTCTTATGCTACTAATTTAATGTCTACACTACAAGAAACATTAAAAGAAACTTCTGGTCTTGATGTAAAAGAGCTGATTGAAAGCTATGCTGGGAAGCACACATTGCGTCCAGAATTAGAGCAGATTGCTTTAGGACTTGAAAAAAAGCAAGCACCTGAAGAAACGAAAGAAGCGGTAGAGCAATCCTAACAAAAAGCGACCTGATGAGATATTTCATCAGGTCGCTTTTGTTATTGTTGTTGCTGCCATTCACTGACAAGCATGCCATAAATCACGTGATTTACATAATGATCGTAGAGCCATTCTGCAGCTCGAATGGTTCCTTCTTGCATGAATCCAAGACGTTCTGGGATTGCGCGACTTTTGTGATTGGCTTCCGCAACACGAATTTCAACTTTATGAAGCTTCAATGTTTCAAAGGCATATTGCAATAAAGCTTTTACCGTTTTCGTCATGATGCCATGTCCTTGTGCTCCTTCGCTCAACCAATAGCCAATAGTGCCGATTTTATTGCTCGGGTTAATCGCGTTAAAGCCTGCAATGCCAACAATTTCATTTTTAAAGAGAATGACTAGGGAGAGGCTACTGTTCGCTTCATGCCCCTTCATACAGCCCTCAATATAGGCTTTTGTATCTGCGAGCTCTTTCGTATTATCTAGCCATGGTAGCCATTCTTTCAGGTATTCCCTTGAGGCATCCGTTAATGCAAAAACCTTTTCTGCATCCTCAAGTGCGATCATCCGTAAAGCTAAATCTTGGTTAATGGTAATTTGCATGTTGTTCACCTCATTATTATTTTAACGCATCATGCATAAAGCCTTTCATTTCTCGGCTAAGTACGGTTAATTCTTCTATAATTTCGCTGAAATCTTGTACGAGCTGTGCTTGCTCATTTGTGGCATCATTGATTTGTCCCATATTTTGTTTTAAATTATCTAGATTTCTATTGATATTCCGTAAGGACGACTCTATATTTTCCGTTGCGCTAGATGTCTCGAAGGACAATTTTCGAACTTCCTGTGCCACAATATTAAAGCCTGCACCATGCTGTCCAGCACGTGCAGCTTCGATGGATGCATTTAAACCTAGTAAATTAGTTTGGCGAGAAATACTTTTAATTAAATCAGTCACGGCATTTGTTTTTTCAGAATCCTCTAGGGCATGCTGTGCTTGCTTATTAATTTCCTCACTAGTGGCCGCTAACTCCTCGGAATGGGAAGCAATTGTATGTACTTTATCCTGTAGACTGTTGACGATCTTATCCATCGTAGCCATATAATCTTCAAGTTTGAGCTCATTATCTATTGGTAATCCAAAAGCTAATGCACCAACTACTTGACCATTTTCACGAATGGGGAATGAAAAAGCATTGATTGCTACGCCGTAAACATCCTCTGGAATCACCACATCTGCATTTTGGCCATTAAAGGCGATGAAAACATTCTGGTCATTGGCATTAACTTTTTGTCCATCGTGATAACCGGAATCCACACGTTTACCTGCTAAATATTTAACGACTGTCTCACTTTCCTTTTCGACAACAGCTACAATGGCTTCTTGCTTTAATGCTAGATGAATATAAGGTGTTGCAAGGGCTAATGCTTCAATAATTTTCATAAAAATTCCTCCAAGTCTAGTCAATGAAAATGGTTGTGTCATCTGTCATCATTGTGACAATGGTTCTAGATGATTACTTTTACTGTAGCACAATATTTGCCAAGTCAAAATAGCTATTTATTTTTTATTAAAAGACGTTTATACAAATTTGACATGCTTTTATTTGTCAATTATTTTTTGTGATTCATAGGTGAAAATAATAGCTTTTTTGTCTAATTTTTGACGAGGAGACGTGTGTTTTGCGAAATATTGTATTAGAATAATAGTAGCATGGGGAAGAAGTTAAGGAGAGAGTTTCATGGACTATATACAAAAGGGTACGAGGGCGTTTCATAAAGCGAATTGGGCCTTATTTTTAGCAGGCTTTATTACGTTTGCTAACCTATATGTAACGCAGCCATTACTACCAACATTTTCAGAAGCATTTCACGTCTCACCAGCTGTAGCAAGTTTATCTCTTTCAGTAACTACCTTTGCATTAGCGGTGAGTTTAATAATTGTCAGTTCGTTATCAGAAGCATGGGGAAGAAAATCATTGATGACGATTTCTATTTTTGCAGCTTCTGTCCTGACACTAGCTCTTGCATTTTCACCTAACTTTGAAACAATTTTAGTTTTGCGTGTTGTACAAGGCATCGTTTTTGCTGGTTTACCTGCAATCGCTATGGCTTATTTGGGAGAAGAAATGGAACCAGCAAGCTTAGGGATTGCCATGGGCTTATATATTAGCGGTAATTCAGTTGGGGGACTTAGTGGACGAGTTATTATTGGTACCTTAACGGACCATTATAACTGGCATACAGGCATGATAGTATTAGGAGGGATCAGCCTGCTAGTTAGTTTGTTGTTTGTCTGGATGTTACCAAGCTCCAAACATTTCAGCGCGCGACCTTTACAATTAAAAGCATTGACCAAAACCCTACTGCAACATTTAAGAGATCCTTCTATGCTGTGTCTTTATGGGATGGGGTTTCTTTTAATGGGAAGCTTTGTCACGCTTTATAATTATATTGGCTTTAAATTAATGGCTCCTCCCTATAATTTAAGTGCCACAATTGTAGGATGGATATTTGTCATTTATTTAGTTGGGACATTTAGCTCAGCATGGTTTGGCAGTTTAGCCGATCGTTTTGGTCGCCAACGAATGCTCTTACTGGCCATTGCCATTATGTTAGCAGGAGCTATAGTAACGCTCAACGGGCTCCTTACTTTAAAGATTATAGGGATAACAGTTTTTACCTTTGGCTTTTTTGCAGCTCATTCAATCGCAAGTGGCTGGGTGAGCAAACGAGCATCCCACGATAAAGCACAAGCATCTTCTCTCTATTTATTTTTTTATTATTTTGGTTCAAGTGTTGGAGGAACAGTAGGTGGCCTTTTTTGGATGAAATATGGGTGGATTGGTGTTATAGCGATGATTGCGCTGTTTTTATTCATTGCTTGTGTCCTATCATTTTTATTAAAAAGATTTATTGTTAGACAACGTATCACAACATGATATGAGGTGTCATTTTGCAGGAATTACTTTTCTATTTTTTCATTATTCTAGCAGCTTCTATTTTACAAACAAGTACAGGATTTGGTTTTTCTGTTATGGCAACGCCTTTTTTACTGTTGCTATTTACTCCACAAGAGGCGATGCAAATAAATATAATTCTGTCCCTTGTTATTTCGTTCTCTCTCGTATGGAAGGTGAGACATGATAATGATGTAGCTTTGCTTAAAAAGGTGATGATCGGTAGTGTTGTGGGTGCTCCATTTGGTAGTCTACTCTTTGCCTTAGTCGATGTGACGACATTTAAGCTGCTCATCGCTATCCTTCTTATAGGGCTTACGATTCTGTTGATTAAAAATCTCTCTATTCAACAAACAGGGAGTAGAGATTATGGCGTTGGTTTTATATCAGGTATGTTCACAACCAGTATTGGGATGGCTGGACCACCACTGTTACTCTATTTTGCGAGCACACATAGAGATAAAGAAACCATTAGAGCTGTTTCACTAGCCTATTATATTTTTATCTATCTTATTAGCCTACTTTCTCAAGTTATTTTTGAGGGCACAAGTAAAATGGTTTGGGTATATAGTATGTACGCCTTGCCAATTGTTTTCTTAGGGCTTATTTTTGGACAAATGCTATTTACTCGATTAAATCAAAAGTTGTTTAGAACATTAATTTATATTCTACTAGTAGCAGCAGGATTAATTTTGTTGATCCAAAGTTTATGGACAATGCTATAAACAACAAAAGAAGTATGGGGGATGATACATCCTCCATACTTCTTATTTGTTAACCCATAATATTGTAGCCAGCGTCGATGTAGATTGTTTCACCAGTGACACCACGGGATAGGTGAGATAGCATGACAATCGTCATATCTGCTACTTCGTCTTGTTGAACATTCCGTTTTAAAGGAGCTGTTTCTTCGATTTTGTGTAAAATTGTGTTAAAGGAAGGGACACCTTTTGCAGCTAGTGTACGAATAGCACCAGCTGAAATAGCATTGACGCGAATATTATCTTGGCCGATATCAGCAGCAAGATAGCGCATAGAAGCCTCTAAAGCAGCTTTTGCTACGCCCATCACATTGTAGCCATCAAGTACTCGTTCTGCACCTAAGTAACTCATCGTAACGATAGAGCCACCCTCTGTCATGTAAGGATGAGCTGCTTTTGCTGTCGAAATAAGTGAATAGGCGCTTGTATCTTGTGCAAATGCATAGCCCTCTCGAGTTGTTTCAAGGAAGCGGTTGTGTAAATCTTCTGCATGTGCAAAAGCCACTGAATGGACAATTCCATGAATAACGCCAACCTTTGAGCCGATTTCATCAAAAGCTGCTTTTGTGCTGTCATCACTATTCACATCACATTGAACAACAAGAGAATCAGATTGTCCGATATTTTCTAATTGTTTTTGTAATTTTTTTAATGAGCGTTCTTGACGATACGTGAAGATGACATTTGCCCCAACGTCAAATAAACGTTTTGCAATGCCCCAAGCAATACTGCGATCATTTGCTACGCCCATGACAACAATGTTCTTATCTTTTAATTGTAATAAATTATCCATCATTATGAAGAACTCCTTTGTGAGATAATATCTGTTATTAGTACCAACTACTAAAATCTTATCATACATAAAATATCGTTGCAATAACAAGATGATAAGAGAAGTAGTTTAGAGAGCAAAAAAAATTCATCTCTTGACAGTAGAGACGAATTGAAAAGTGTGCTATTTTATTGTGTTACATAATGATCATACATATCTACTGCTCGATTAACAGCACTACTGACAGTGATTCTAAAGCAATTCTTTGACCGAACGACCTGTGCCAATATTTTGATTGCTCTTGTTTGATTCTTATGGAATAAAGCATTGTCAGTTTGAAAATCATCGTCTAAAAAGGCAAGATAATAAGGTATTCGATTTTGTGGCTGTAATAAATCAGATTCTGCACTTTTTTCAAGTGTATTGTACACCCATAAATCGATGGCATTTCCTAAGTGAAAGGCAGCAAAATACTGAAAATCATCATTGTCGCATTCTTTTATTTTTTGAATTATTTGAATTTTTTGGAGCTCATCTATTAAGAATGTATTGATGGAATAATAGATAGCCTTAGAAGGGTTGAGAATGAGCTCATCGGTCTGCTGTGATTTTAAGAAAACCCAGTTATTTAACACGTTTGCCCAGGCGTCCACTGTATTCAAACATTTTGCACAAACATCTGGAAATATTGATTGCCACTTTGCTGCAAGATTTTTAAATCTATTCATATGGTCTTGATCAATATAAAATAAACTATGCTCAACTTGTAACTGCTCAAACATTCACATTCCTCCAATAGATTGGTATGTATAGCAATGGACCATATGCCTATTATCTTGATGCAAAAGTTAGCCAATATTTTAATCAATAAGAAGGCATCCCCTGAAGGATGCCATTTAAGATATACATCTACTGAAGACTATTCAAATTTTAATGAGTCACCATCGAATGTTTCATCTGCTACTTTGATAGAGTCTGTTGGACAACCTTCAAAAGCGTCCTGCATATCTTCTAATAGATCTTCTGGAACTTCAGCAGTTCCCATGTTATCATCTAAAATAACGAAGGCAATGCCTTCATCATCATAATCATAAATGTCTGGCGCTGCGGCTCCACATGCGCCACAAGCGATGCATGTATCTTTATCAACTATTGTGTATTTAGCCATTTTATTCTCTCCTTTAATGATGTTCCTACAAAGCTTCATACTCATTTTAAAGATGTTTATCTTACATTTCAACTTAAATACTATTAAATTGGAGGAATTTGCGTCAATGTTTCATCAAATTCTATTGCAAATCTTTCAAAAACTCAATAAAGAGCGGACGATTTCGGCTGCCTATCATGTCCTAAGAGGGAAGCGTTCAGGTCAGACAATTCAAGATATTGGTCTTTTTCAATTGCATCAATATTTTGGCCTATTGCCAAAACTATCTCGTACTACTTTTGATGAGGCTGTCAACTTATTTATGCAGAATAGTTGGTTAAACGTGCAGGAATCTGGTCATTTTTACATGGAAACGCTCGGATTACAACGTGCACAACAAACGCCAACCTTTTTCTTTGATGGTTGGCACTATCGGGGAAATGAGCATGTGTTTTTTGCGAGACTCTCTCTCATTGTACAAAGTTTGTCACATCAAGCCGCAGCCATTCGTACCTTTTCACCGATTAGTAGAGATACAATGATTCAAGCGTGGGTGCGATCATTTTTACAGGAGCATCATTATAAGGAAGGTCATTTACAGCAACAATTATTGACAGAATGTACTCATTTGCTAACTAGTCTCCCTGTGTCAGATGCAAGCAAACAGCTTGTTCTGTATCGTTTAAGTGGTTATCAATTACCAGGATGGACATGGCAACAACTTGCAGATAAACGGAAGGAAACCGTACTAGATAGTCAATTAGCTTTTATTGAAACCCTACATATATTATTAAATGAAGTGCATCAAAAAATCGATGATTATCCATTACTAGGGCACGTGGCAGAAGGATTAAAAGTTAAAATATTGCTAACAGATTCTGCACAACAAACCGCACAATTATATGAACAAGGTTATTCAATGGAGCAAATTGTACAAATGAGAAAACTAAAACAAAGTACAATTGAAGATCATTTTGTAGAATTAGCCATGTATGAACCGAACTTTTCTATTGGCCCATTCGTCTCCTATGATGAAGCCCAAAAAGTGTGGCAGGCATCGAAGCAGTATCAAACAAAAAAATTGAAAATATTACATGAAGCTTTAACCGATATGAGTTATTTTCAATTAAGGCTTGTCCTTGCGAAAGGAGAAGTATAAATGGAACTTGAACAATTATTGCATAAGCATTTTGGTTATTCATCATTTCGACCAGGACAAAAAGAAGTCATTGAGGCCTTACTGCAAGAACAAGATGTTATTGCGTTATTGCCAACAGGAATGGGAAAATCACTCTGCTACCAGCTACCAGCCTATACATTAGAGAAACCTGTACTAATTGTTTCACCATTACTGTCATTAATGCAGGATCAAGTTGAAGAGCTGAAGCGTTTTGGGGAAAAGAGGGTGGTAGCTTTAAATTCCTTTTTATCACTAACAGAGAAACGTTATGTATTACATTATTTAGAGCAATATCGTTTCATTTTTACTTCCCCGGAGATGCTACTCCAGCAACAGGTACAAGAGAAACTGGCGCAGATGAAGCTAGGTTTAATCGTAGTAGATGAAGCACATTGTATCTCCCAATGGGGCTTTGATTTTCGACCAGATTATTTACGAATAGGTGACTGGCTATCGAGAGAAAATCGTCCGCCAATTTTGGCATTATCTGCTACGGCAACAAAGAAGGTTGTTCGAGATATACGGGAAACTTTAACTCTCAAAGCTCCATTCGAGTTTATGTATAATGTTGACCGCCCGAATATTCATCTAGGTCGTGTAGTAGTGGAGGATAAGACTGATAAAGCTAGATGGCTCCTGCACCATGTTACGGAAACGGCAGGACCTGGTATTTTATACGTTTCCTCACGTAAACGTGCGCAACAATATAGCGAAGCCTTATTACAAGCTGGCGTTCGTGTTGCTGCCTATCATGCTGGCTATGGGGCGGAGGACCGTCAATTTATTCAACAGCAATTTATAGCTGGAGAACTTGATTGGATCGTTGCAACAAATGCTTTTGGCATGGGCATTAATAAGCTTGATATACGGCAGGTTATTCATGAATCAATGCCAGCCAATATCGCGAATTATATGCAGGAGATTGGACGAGCAGGGCGGGATGGTCACTCTGCACTTGCTATTTTACTGTATGCTGAAGGTGATGAGGAGCTGGCTAAATTTGTTGTGACAGGTGATTTACCAACTTTACATCATGTTGACCGCTATCAGGAACTGCTATCTCAGCAAATACAGCCAATCCAAATGTTGAAAAATGGGGAGTTAAGTGAGACAGCCTTCCGTGTGTTAGATTATTGGCTACAACGAGAGTCTTCGGAACAAGTGAAGGTCCGATTAAATCATTTAGCACTAGAGAAATACAATGCAGTGAATGAAATGCTTCAAATCATACAGACAAAAGACTGTATTCGTGAACATTTAGTCGGGTATTTTGGGCAAAAATTGCAGAAAAAACCGGAAAACTGTTGTGAAAATTGTGGAATCCATTATGATGTAATCAAGAAAGTACGCTTAAAAGAGAAAAAGAAAGTAGAAATGGCAACGTGGGAAAGTCGATTGCAACAACTATTAATGGGTAATTAGACTAAAACTGACGGTCATTTACTTTTTTCGTAAAATTCGTCATAATAGAGATGATAGAAAGCGTAGTAAGGTTGGGGGAAAGGCGAATGAATAAAGAAGATTATCGCGATAAAATAGAAGAGCATCGTCAATCATTTGAAGATGAGCAAAAAGAACAGCAATCCTTATCTAGAGTTTCCAGAATGAATAAAAACGGTAATAAAAACAAAAAGCCAAAAGATTCGAAACGTAAAACACCATTAATGACGATTCTTTTTGTTATTTTTATCCTGATACCATTAACGATTCTTATCTATTTTTGGAAATTTTATGAACCAGGAAAAACGATTGAACAAGCAGAAAAGGATACAGCTGAACAGGTTGTCGAATTAGATCCTTCAGAAGCATCTGCGTCAGATAAAGATAAGGATAAAGAAGATAAGGGTCAAGACGCTCAGGGGGATAAGAAGGCTCAGGAGCAGTCTCAAAAAGATGCTGAAAAATTAGCAGCTGAGCAAAAAGCTGCTGAAGAAGCGAAAAAGGCTCAAGAGGCGAAAAAGGCAGAGGAAGCAAAAAAAGCCGAAGAAGCTCGAAAAGCTGAAGAAGCAAGAATAGCTCAACAACAAGCAGAGGCAGCAAGAAAAGCAGAAGAGGCTAGAAAAGCGGAAGAAGCAAAACAAAATGCTAAAGCAACGACACATACTGTAAAAGCAAATGAGAACTTATACCGAATTGCATTAAATCACTATGGCGATGGCAGTGAAGCGACTTTAGCTAAAATTCGTGCTGCTAATGGGATGTCCTCTAATACTGTAATGGTTGGGCAAGTCATTAAGCTACCTTAATAGAATTTTTTTATCGTTATATAGTTTTTCTAGTATAAAATTACAGACAAACGTTCACACCAAAACGTACGTCTGATTTAGCAAAAAGGCGATTCTTCTTAAAAAACGAATCGCCTTTTTGCTGTCGTAAGGAGAAGTGAGAAAATGCTATATTTAGGGCTATTTCTTTTGGTAGTCATCGCCCTTCTACTTTATATGTGGAAGGTGGCACATGAAAATAATGTATTGTCTCACCAGCTTTCATTACAGGGTGAACAGGAGAAGGTACGATTATTTTTTATTTCAGATGTTCATTTACGTAAAATAAGTAAGAAAATGATTGCACAGTTACAGGGACATCATTTTGATGCAGTAATTATTGGCGGTGATTTTGCGGATAGCCGTACACCGATTGAACGTATTCATGAAAATTTAACATTATTAACGTCCCTTGGACCAACCTATTTTATTTGGGGCAATAATGACAGAGAAATTGGGGAAGAAAGACTGAAGGACATTTTACAGGCATACCATGTTCAAATCATTGTCAATGATGCCGTTCAACTTCCGCTTAAAAATCGCTTTTGGTTAAGTGCTATTGAGGATACAACCGTAAAAGAATATAGTTTTGAAAAAGCTTTTGCAAAGATAGGAGATCAGGATTTAGTTGTTTTCATCGCCCATAATCCAGGGGTTTTTGCGAAAGTTCGTACAAAGTTCCGTGCGGATTTAATGATGGGGGGACATTTACACGGAGGGCAAATCCGATTCGGCCCATATGGTGTCCATCCAAATGGTTCCTATCGTCGACGTGATGGTGTTATGACTTTAGTAAGCAATGGCTATGGGACGACATTAGTGCCTTTTCGATTTGGTGCAAAGCCCCAATGTCATATAATTGACATTGATATTTCGAGTAAATAAACAACCAAAACGTGTGAGAAGGCGTATAATAAAAAGGTATCGTCTATTCTATGATAATGTGAAAGCATGGAGCAGCAATTTTTGCTGTTCAAATTCGATTGGAGTGTCAAGAAATGCAGCAAGCAGATGCAATTATTGTTGGAGGAGGCCCATGTGGCTTAGCAGCAGCAATAGCTTTGCAAAATATTGGTTTACAACCTATCGTGATTGAAAAAGGAAATATCGTCAATGCCATCTATCATTACCCTACACATCAAACATTTTTTAGTACGAGTGAACGGTTAGCCATTGGTGATGTACCATTTATTATTGAAGGACGTAAGCCGAAACGCAATCAAGCCCTTGTCTATTATCGAGAGGTCGTCCGTTTAAAGAATATACAAGTTAATCGCTTCGAAAAAGTACAAAGTGTTGTAAAAAATAATGATTTATTCACTGTTACATCTGATAAGGATACGTATATAACGCCCTATGTTGTCATTGCAACAGGATATTATGATCATCCAAATTATTTAAATATCCAAGGTGAACAGTTACCTAAAGTATTCCATTACTTTAAAGAGGGCCATGAATTTTTTGATACGGATGTTCTAGTTATAGGTGGCAAAAATTCAGCGATAGATGCCGCATTAGAATTAAATAAAGCCGGCGCTCGTGTAACCGTAGCCTATCGTGGCAGCGAATACTCTCCAAGCATCAAGCCATGGGTATTGCCAGAATTTGAAGGGGTAGTCAAAACTGGAGAAGTTGACATGCTTTTTAATACAAATGTATTGGAAATACGAGAGCACGAAGTTGTGTTAGAAGTAGAGGGCCAAGAGAAAATAGTAAAAAATGATTTCGTTTTTGCTATGACTGGCTATCATCCTGATCACTCCTTTATTAAAGCGATGGGAGTGGACATAGAGGAAGAAACGGGTCGTCCTTATGTTACGCCTGAAACGATGGAAACCAATGTTGAAGGACTATTCATTGCAGGTGTTATTGCAGCAGGAAATAATGCCAATGAAATTTTTATTGAAAATGGTCGTTTCCATGGCGAATGTATCGCTCGAATTATTGAGCAGAGAAAAAAATAATGATCGAGGCTGTATAGGCATGTAGCTTATACAGCCTTTTTAGCAAGGAGGCAACTCAATGATTGGCTTGTATTGGCTCTTAAGTTATTTAATAGGAAACATCTTGACGGCTTATTTCGTTGGTAAGATATACGGTGTCAATTTGCAGGAAGAGCGTAGTAAAAATTTAGGCGCACGTAATGCGGGAAGTGTGATTGGGAAAACGGCGTTTATTTTGACTCTTCTTGGCGATTCATTAAAAGGTGTACTTGTTGTTGGATTAGGACGCATGTGGCAATTGGATGAATGGGTCGTGATTGGCGGAGCTGCGTGGGTGATAATAGGGCATCTATTTCCGATGTGGCTGAAATTGAATGGAGGGAAAGGTGTAGCTACGTTTATTGGTGTGGGTCTCGCCTTATCGCCAAGTCTTTTTTTATGGATGATCCTTGGTACTGCACTTATATCTGCATTTACTAGAAGTCTGACACTTGGCATGGTTGGGGGCTTTGTTTTCTATATAGCCGCAATTATACAAGCGGGGGAAGTAGAGTCATATGGACTTTTAATCATGGCAATCGTGTTTATGCTTATAAAGCATATGTCTAATATTCAGGAATCATTGAAAAGAGGGAAGTGAAGGAAATGTATTGGTGTAAAATTGCCAAGACAGATGAAGAATTTGAGGCGATTGCTCGATTGAATTATGAAACATTTGTAGAAGAAATTCCTCAGCATGATGCGAATGCATCGCGAAAAAAAGTTGACCGATTTCATCAGGAGAATACCTATGTCGTTGTTTATAAGCAAACAGAATTAATTGGCATGGTGGCGTTTAGAGATCAACGACCATTTTCTATTGATGAAAAGATTGGTAAGGTCGAACAGTATTTATCGAAGGAAAATTGTGAGAAGCTTTGTGAAATTCGTTTGCTTTCTGTGAAGAAAGGTTATCGAACGGGTCGAGTTCTATTAAAGCTTACTCAAGCCTTAACTACATTTGCCTACGAAAAAGGCTATTCTGCGGCAGTGATTTCAGGTACAACGAGAGAGGAAAAACTATATAAGCAGATGGGTTTTCAGCAGTTTGCGCCAGCTGTCGGGGAAGAGGGTGCGATGTTTTTACCGATGGTGCTCACTAGACATGAATTTGAGCAATCTTTACAACATAGACTAACGACGGAAACCTCTACATTTTATCCTGGACCAGTGAAGCAATTAGAGACAATCGCTCATTCAGATTTATCACATCGTTCACTACCTTTTAATGCGCTTTATGAACGAGTACAGAAGAAGTTGCTACATCTATCGAATGCCAATCATGTTGGTGTAATCGTAGGGACAGGAACGCTAGCAAATGAAGTGATGCTTGCGCAACTAAAGGCACAGCAATTAGGAAAAGGGCTTATTCTAACAAATGGAGAATTTGGTGAGCGTTTACGGAAGCAAGCCGCTCGTTGGTCATTACATTTTGAGGTCGTAGAAAAAGAGTGGGGAACGGTATTTGATGACAAAGAACTGGCTTCACAGCTTGAGACGGGGTCTTATCAGTGGATGTTGGCCGTACATGGTGAGACTTCCACGGGAACTTGTAATAACTTAGACATTCTTAAAAAGCTTGCTAAACAATACAATGTAAAGTTATGTATAGATTGTATTAGTTCGTTCGGTGCCATGCCGTTTTCTTTACAGGACTGCTATTTAGCTACGGCTGTGAGTGGTAAGGCCATTGGTGCATTAAGTGGGCTAGCATTTGTATTTTCGCAATCACTGGTACCCTCATCTGCTACTCTACCCGCTTATCTTGATTTAGCAAATTATCAGCAAGGTGCCATACCATTTACATTACCTGCTGTATTACTGAGCAATGTGGAGACGGCATTGCAAGCCTATCCAGCACGTTATGAGCAGCTACAGCAACGCTTTCAATCACTGCTGCAGCTACCAATCATGCAATTTCAATATCCAACAATTCAATATCCGATGCTGATAACGGTTCAATTGCCTCATACTTATGCTAACGTACTTATTGATTTAGCATTAAACGGACTATTCGTTCATGGTGAAAGCCAGTATTTACGCCAAAAGAATTTCATTCAATTTTCTGTGATACAACCAGATTTTGATGAAGCTTTTCCTCGGCTTAGTGAGATACTGAGCTATTATGAACAGGTGATCGAGGTATGAGGAAAGCTACTTTCACGTTACAGGAAAAAGTCCTTTAAATTTAAAGGCGAGCCAGTTGTGTTAAGGCCTATTAATAATTTTAAGCGTGCCTTTTGGCCATTAATACCTGTGGCAAATATGGCGCCTAAGTCTTCTAACATTTTACCACCACCCACATAGCCATAAACACCTTCTGCGATACCATTAAAGCAGCGGGAAACAAGTACAACTGGAATGTCTCGCTGTATAAGGCTTTCAATTCCCTTTACAACAGATGGTGGGACATTCCCTTGACCTAGTCCTTCTAGCACAACACCATCATATTTGCATGCAAGCACGACATCCAATAAATCTTCTTCCATACCAGCATACACTTTTAGCATTGCGACACGCTTGGATAAATTGTTAACATCTACATATTGTCGACGAATTGGTGCGTGATGGAATAAGATTCGAGATTTTGTAATAAGTCCAATCGGTCCATATTGTGGAGATTGGAAAGTATTTACTGAACTTGTGCTTGTTTTTGTTGTATTTACAGCAAGATGAACCTCATCATTCATCACAACAAGCACACCTTTATCACGTGCTTCTTCATCAACAGCTACTCGGACTGCCTCCACTAAATTATAAATCCCATCTGCTCCAAGTTCGTTAGAGGAACGCATAGCTCCTGTTAGCACAATAGGAATGGCTAAGTTCGTTGTTAGCTCTAAGAAATAGGCGGTTTCTTCCAATGTATCCGTACCGTGTGTGATGACCACACCGTCTATTGGCTGTGCGTCAATTTGTTCCAAAATCAAGTTACGCAGTAAAAGCATCTCTTTCGGTGTGATATGTGGAGAAGGAAGGTTAAAAGCTTCTATTTCGATAATGCTTGCTAGGGAAGCTAGTTTATTACTTTCCTTCATTAGAGGATTTTCCTTATTTGGCATGACCGCTCCTTCAGCACTCATCGCCATGGAGATTGTGCCGCCAGTATGAATTAATAAAATTGATTTTTTCATAAAAAATAAATCTCCTTTTAAAAAGTTTTTTTGTCATTACATGGTATAATAATAGCAGTCTATTGTTGAAAGGAGCCGGCATCATGATCATTTTATTATCTGCTGCCATTGCTCCCGGTCTAGCGCTTTTTAGTTATTTCTATTTGCGCAATCAGATGGCTACGGAGCCAAGAAGAACTTTACTACAAACGTTTTTATACGGCGCATTTTTAACGTTCCCAATCATGTTTTTACAGTATGTATTAACAGAGGAAGGGGTTTTTCGATATCTTTATCTTCAAGACGTACTATTTTCAAGTGTCATTGAAGAGTTTTTTAAATGGTTTGTCCTATTAATTGCCATCTATAATCATATAGAATTTGATGACCCTTACGATGGGATATTGTATGGGGCAAGCATTTCACTTGGGTTTGCTACGATTGAAAATGTTCTTTATTTACTCTCATTTGGCTTGGACACGGCATTTATGCGGGCCTTACTACCCGTATCAAGTCATGCTTTGTTCGGTGTCGTAATGGGCTATTATTATGGACGGGCTAAGTTTTCGAAACTTGTGAAGACAAAAGAAATGATTGCTATGGCACTATGTGCGCCAGTCGTACTTCACATTCTATACAATACAATATTATCATTCAAAGGTCACTGGGTTTATTTAATGATTCCTTTTATGTTGTTTTTATGGTGGTTTGGCTTGCGCAAGGTGAAGCTCGCACATTATCATCTGGTGCAACATCTGCATATGCAAAAGAAAATATAAAGCGTAGAAATCGTCAAAGATTTCTACGCTTTATTTCTTTTTTTCTATGTATAAATTCGTCCTTTTGTTTCAAGCTATAAAAAAAAGGAGTGATAAAAGTGCGTTTAATAAGCATACTTTTTGCTTTGATATTAGGAATTAGTATAATTGCGATTCCTCAAAATGATGCGAATGCATTTAGCGATCAGCAAATTACTCGAGGTGCCTATGGAGATGATGTCATTGAATTGCAAGCAAGGCTACAATACTTAGGTTTTTATAAGAGTAAAATTGATGGCAAATTTGGCTACAACACATACTGGGCTTTACGTAATTTCCAAGAAAATTATGGGTTACCAGTAGACGGGATTGCAGGCGCTAAGACAAAGAAAGCGTTAGCAGGCTTTTCAGATTATGATGAAAAATGGGTGAAAGCTCAATTAAATGCAGGAAATCAATTTACTTATTATGGTGGTAAGCCACTTGATCAACAAGTGAAAAAGAATACTAGTGGTGGCAATGTCAATAGCAATAGCAGTGGAAGTAGCAATAATAATGGAACACAGACACAAGTTCCTCCTAAATATACGGAACGTGATTTACAGCTAATGGCGAATGCAGTATATGGAGAGGCAAGGGGAGAACCTTATGAAGGACAAGTAGCAGTTGCTGCAGTTATTTTGAATCGTTTGGAAAGCCCAGATTTCCCAAATACGATTTCAGGTATCATTTTCCAACCGTTAGCATTTACGGCCGTTGCAGATGGACAAATTTGGCTTGAGCCAAATGAACGAGCAAAAGAGGCAGTTATTGATGCAATGAACGGCTGGGACCCTTCTGAAAATGCATTGTATTATTTCAATCCAAAAACAGCAACGAGCAAATGGATTTGGTCACGTCCACAAATCAAACAAATTGGAGAGCATATTTTCTGTTCATAGAAAGGAGGAAACTAGATGAAAACTTGGCTCGTGGTCTTAACGATTGCCGTTATTGGGTTAGGGGCATACAGCATTGATTTACATGGAGATAAAGAAGATTTACAACGTACCGTGCTAGCACAATATACAGATAAGTTAACGGATGCATCTGAAAAACTTTCCCATCTTCAACGCTCAGTATCACAATCCCTGTTGTTTCAAGATGAGCAGGCGATTCACAATGAACTAGATTCGGTTTGGCGTTTAAGCTCAGAAGTTCGTTCTTCAATTGCGAATATTCCAATAGGACAAGAACTATCAAGTGAATGGATGAACTATCTAGGGCGACTTGGCGATGAAGCAAAAAGGACAGCGAAAACAGGGGATTATGAAGCTTGGCGTGAAAAAATGCCCCAGGTTTCAACGAATTTACAATCTCTTTCCGATGAATGGACAGCTGCTACCGTCGATTTCTATAAGCATGATGGGAAAATGGATGTTTGGCTACAGCAAGTAGATAATAAAAATCCAAATAGCCAATTTGATACTGTAAAAGATACATTAAAGGGCTACGGCGAAAAGGATTTCCCATTAACTTTATCTGAATCTGATTGGCAGAAAAAAATTGAGTTAAAGGCATTACAGGATGCAGTTATTACCGAAAAAGAAGCACTAGAAAAAGTGAAATACTTATTCCCAGTCATTAAAGATGCTACATTTACAGTTACAAAAAGTAGTGATACAGCACCATATCCTTTTTATCATATCCAATTCCACCAAGGGATTCGATTAGGCTATGTTGATTTAACAGAAAAGGGTGGACATTTATTATCCTATTTAGTAGAACGTCCTGTGGATGAAGCCAAGTTATCACAAGAGGAAATCATGAAAAAAGCGCAGGAATATGTGAAGAAATTAGGCATGAAAGATGTAGCCTATGTGGAATCACGAGAAAATCATCAAGCTTGGCATGTGACATTTGCTCGTGTCCATCCTGGAGATAATGCGTTAATCTACGCTGATGGTGTTCAATTGAAAGTGGCGAAAGATACAGGTGAGCTGTTAGGTGCAAATGCAATGGAATATATTCAAGAAGAAAATATTAAAAAGCAAACAGCTAAGCCGATTGATTGGAAAACGTTCTTCCAAGACGATATCCAAGTACAAGAGGTAAAAAATATCTACACAGATAATGGACAATTTGAGCAACGTCTTTGCTATGAGGTCATTGCATTGCGTGATGGTAATACGCAGGAAACATTTAGAATTGTTATTGATGCGGAAAACCATAATGTATTAAAAGTGGAATATCTAACTTAATCAATGATGCTTCCGCTCTGTATCAACTTGACATGAAAATACTACCAATTTTTATAGCCAAAATAAGCTTCTCATGAGATAATTAAACTATATTTTTCGCACGGGGAGATGCTCATGGAAATAAAAATTGGTACACAATTACAACTTGAACCAACTTATACAGAGCGTTTGGAGAAATTCCGCTGTAAAGTTGTAGAGCAAAAAGATAATATTCTATATATTGATTATCCGGTTAATATGGCAACAAAGAAAACGGCATTTTTAATAGATGGCTCAGAATTTAGAGCAACTTTTCGTACCGAGGATAAACAATCCTTTGCCTTTAATACAGAGGTAGTTGGCCGTAAAGCAGGTAATATCCCAATGATTATGTTGCATTGTCCAACACCAGAGGAGTTTATAAAAATTCAGCGACGAGAATACGTTCGTGTGGAGACACAAGTAGACGTTGCTATTCAGTTGAAAGATTATAAGTATCAGCTTGTGACTGTGGATATTAGTGCAGGAGGCCTAGCAGTCATGTTGAAAGGTCAAGTAGCTTTCACTGAGGGTGATGAAGTAAAACTAACTATTGTATTGCCATTTGCCAATGGAGATGTCAAGTATGTCATTACGGAAGCGCTGATCGTACGTATTTTTGAAAAAGAGGATAAACGCATTGCAACAATCCAACTAACAGATACAGATGACGTCGATCAACAGCATATTGTCCGTTTTTGCTTTGAACGTCAATTAGTCAATCGTCGTAAAGAAATGAACCCTTTTAATGTTTAATATCCTTTATGAATATTTTGATGAAGCCCTCTCCTAGTAGAGGGCTTTTTTGAGGTTATATGATACAATAAGAGGTGAAGAAAGTAGGGAAGAATATGAAGAAAAACATTCAAATTGCGATAGACGGGCCTGCTGGTGCTGGCAAAAGTACAATCGCGAAAATTGTTGCTGAAGCACTTGGCTTTACTTACATTGACACAGGGGCAATGTATCGAGCAGTTACGTATAAAGCGATGCAACAAAACATACATTTAGATGATGAAGCAAAATTAGCAGAGATGCTTGAAGTAAGCACAATTGAATTAAAACCATCACCTCAGGGACAGCTTGTTTTTTTAGATGGTCACAATGTGTCAGCGGAAATACGCTCTAATGAGGTCACTTCATCAGTCTCACAAGTAGCTGCCCATGCGAAGGTTCGTGAGCTATTAGTTGCTCAACAGCAAAAACTTGCAGCTAATGGCGGTGTTGTCATGGATGGCCGCGATATTGCTACACATGTCTTAAAGGATGCAGAACTAAAGATTTTCATGTCTGCAACAGTAGAGGAGCGTGCTAGACGACGCTTGATTGATAATCAAAAAAGAGGAATTGAGTCCTCTCTTGAAAAACTTCAGGAAGAAATTGCGCTACGTGATAAAAAGGATAGTGAGCGTGAAGCATCGCCACTGATTCAAGCTGAAGATGCGATTTTTTTAGATACAACAGCATTGTCCATTGATGATGCAGCACAAGCTATTTTAAAATTAGCAGAAGAAAAAATGCTATAAATCCTAAAATTTCAGACATTTTTAGAATTTAAAGGATTTATTTTTGTCTTTGTCTTCAATATCGAATAAAATAGTAAGGGAAGATGCGAAGGAGGGTTACATATGTCTGAAGAAATGAACTATGCAGAACAAACGTTTAACGAGGGTGATATCGTCAAAGGCATTGCCGCGCAAGTTGATGAAAAGGCAGTATCTGTATCAATTCCAGGTGCTCCGTTTGATGGTATTGTACCGATTAGTGAATTATCTAGCTTACACATTGAGAAAGCGTCTGATGTCATCTCAGTTGGAGATGAATTAGAATTGATGATTACAAAGGTAGAAGAAGAAAACTTTGTCCTATCAAAACGTAAAGTGGATGCTTTAAAAGCATGGGATACACTGGAGCAGAAATTTGCCGCTGAGGAAATTTTTGAAGCGGAAGTTAAGGATATTGTTAAAGGTGGTCTTGTCGTAGATTTAGGTGTACGTGGCTTTGTACCAGCATCGCTTGTGGAGGACTATTTTGTCGATGATTTTGAAGGCTATAAGGGACAAACATTAAGCTTTAAAATTGTTGAGCTTGATAAAGACAAGAATCGCCTTATTTTATCTCATCGTGCAGTAGTTGAAGCAGAGAAAGCTTCACAAAAGAAAAATGTTATTAATCAAATAAAAGCTGGCGATGTATTGGATGGTAAAGTACAGCGTCTCGCATCATTTGGTGCATTCATCGACCTAGGTGGTATTGATGGCCTTGTACACATCTCGCAAGTATCACATGAGCATGTGAGTGATGTGAGTGAGGTTTTAGCTGAAGGACAAGATGTAAAAGTAAAAGTTCTGTCAGTGGACCCAGAAAATGAACGTATTTCTTTATCTATTAAAGAAACTATTCCTGGACCATGGTCAAATATTGAAGAACGTGCAGCAAAAGGCACTATTTTAGACGGCAGAGTGAAGCGACTTACTTCATTCGGCGCATTTGTGGAAGTATTCCCAGGCGTTGAAGGTTTAGTGCATATATCGCAAATTGCGCATAAGCACATTAACACGCCACATGAAGCATTAAAAGAGGGACAAGAAGTACAGGTGAAGGTCCTTGATGTCAATGCTGAAGAAGGCCGTCTAGCCCTAAGTATTAAAGAATTACTAGAAAATCCAGAAGCAGAAGAAGTAATCGACTATGAATTACCTGAAGAGAACACAGGCTTCTCATTCGGTGATGTCATTGGCGATAAACTGAAAAACTTTAAATAATGTATAAAGCGAGGATGCTTGAATGTATCCTCGCTATTTTTATGGCTGATAGGATTTTGAAAGTGAAGGATAGCGATTGAGGAGAGGATAAAATCTTTGAATTGACGGTTAAAACTTTAAAAGTAGCGGATAAGATTTCAGAAATGAAGGATAAAACTTTAAAAGTAGTGGATAAGATACCCGAATTGAAGGATAGCAATTAAGAATAGGATAAAATCTTAGAAATGAAGGATAAAACTCTAAAAGTAGCGGATAAGATTCTCAAAATAAAGGATAGTAATTAAAAAGGCGATAAAACCTTTAGAACACCTGATAGCACGCTCAAAAAAAGAGGTAACACCTTTTATCGCCATACATAGCGTTCTACATTATGGATATGATATGATATAATGGCATTTTTCGTGTATAATAGCGAAAGACAAGAAGTTGGAAGGATGAAGTACAGATGACGAAACCAGTAGTAGCCATCGTAGGTCGTCCGAACGTAGGTAAGTCGACGATTTTTAATCGTATCGTTGGAGAACGTGTTTCGATTGTGGAGGATATCCCAGGCGTAACACGTGATCGTATTTATAGTTCGGCAGAGTGGTTGACACATGATTTTAATATTATTGATACAGGTGGGATTGAAATTGGAGACGAGCCGTTTTTAGAGCAAATTCGTCAACAAGCTGAAATCGCCATTGAAGAAGCGGACGTTATTATTTTTATGACAAATGGTCGTGAGGGAGTAACGGCAGCAGATGAGCAAGTTGCTAAAATTTTATACAAAACTAAAAAACCAGTCGTATTAGCGGTCAATAAAATTGATAATCCTGATATGCGTGAAATGATTTATGATTTTTATGCACTTGGCTTCGGTGAACCTTGGCCAATCTCAGGTTCCCACGGCTTAGGCTTAGGGGATTTATTGGACCAATGTGCGAAACATTTCCCGCAAGAAGATGAAGAGCAATATGGCGATGATGTCATTAAATTCTCTTTAATTGGTCGTCCGAATGTTGGGAAATCGTCTTTAGTGAATGCTTTCTTAGGGCAGGAACGTGTTATTGTAAGTAATATTGCTGGGACAACACGTGATGCAATTGATACGCCTTATGCGTATGATGGACAGGAATATGTCATTATTGATACGGCGGGTATGCGTAAAAAAGGAAAGATCTATGAAACAACAGAGAAATATTCTGTGTTACGTGCGCTCCGTGCCATTGAACGCTCAGATGTTGTTTTAGTGGTACTGAATGCAGAAGAAGGCATACAGGAGCAAGATAAGAAAATTGCTGGCTATGCGCACGAGGCTGGAAAAGCTGTAATCATCGTTGTGAATAAATGGGATGCCATTGAAAAAGATGAAAAAACAATGAATGTCTTTACACAGCAAATTCGTGAGCACTTCCTATTTTTAGACTATGCACCAATTATTTTTGTGTCGGCGAATACAAAACAGCGTGTACATCAAATTTTACCGATTATCCAACGTGTCAGCGAGAATCATGCGATGCGTATTCAGTCCTCTATTTTAAATGAAGTGATTGAGGACTCAGTGGCACGTAATCCTGCACCGACAGATAAAGGGCGTCGTTTACGTATTTACTATGCTACGCAGGTAGCAATTAAGCCACCAACATTCGTTGTTTTTGTGAATGAACCGGAGCTTATGCATTTCTCATACGAACGCTTCTTAGAAAATCGCATTCGCGAAACATTTGACTTTGAAGGAACGCCAATTCGTTTAATTACACGTGCGCGTGCTTAAGGCAATAGCTATACACATACAATACGCCAACCCGACATTATTGTTGGGTGGCGTCTTTTTACAAGAAAGAACTTACTTATAGACAACCCAACAAAGGGAGGATTTTGTTATGGAAAAAGTTTGTGTGTTAGGGGCAGGGTCATGGGGTACTGCACTGGCAATGGTACTAGCGGAAAATGGACATGATACGCTTGTATGGACACATAGAGCTGAGCAGGCAGAAGAAATCAATCAACTGCATACGAATAAAAAATATTTACCAGAAACCATTCTACCTGTAAATTTACATGCGACGAGTGATATGGCGAAGGTAGCTTCTCATGCAGAGACCATTGTTGTGGCTGTTCCAACAAAAGCGATTCGTGAAGTATGCGAGAAACTAACGGCTGAATTAACAAAAAAAGTGTTGTTTGTCCATGTTTCGAAAGGAATTGAGCCTGACTCTTTAAAACGAATATCTGAAATTTTAGCAGAGAGCTTACCTGCTATGTATGTGGAAGAAATTGTTGTTCTTTCTGGGCCAAGTCATGCAGAAGAAGTGGTGTTGCATCATCCTACAACAGTTACGGCAGCGTGTGCCAATATTGATGCTGCTGAAAAGGTACAGGATTTATTTATGAATCAGTTCTTCCGCGTCTATACAAATGAGGATATCATTGGTGTAGAAATAGGGGGAGCGTTGAAAAACGTCATTGCTTTAGCGGCAGGTATTACTGATGGCTTAAATTATGGAGACAATGCGAAAGCGGCACTTATTACACGAGGTCTTGCAGAGATTTCACGGTTAGGTGTAAAAATGGGTGGTAATCCATTTACGTTCTCAGGGCTTACAGGTATGGGGGATTTAATTGTAACCTGTACAAGTGTCCACTCACGAAACTGGCGTGCAGGAAATATGTTAGGGCAAGGTATGAAGCTACAAGAAGTACTGGATCAAATGGGCATGGTCGTAGAAGGTGTCCGTACCACGAAGGCAGCCTATCAATTAGCAGAAAAATATGATGTAGCCATGCCGATTTCAACAGAGCTCTATAGTGTGCTATTTAATGATGTTGAACCGAAAGTGGCAGTAGATGCCTTAATGATGCGTATGAAAAAACGAGAAATAGACGATATGAAGCATTAATATTAATTTTTTGATTAGACTTGTCATAAAACGGACATAAATAAGGTGTCTCAACGAATCTGTTGAGACGCCTTATTGTGTGCAACTAGTTGAATAGAAATACATGCTAAAAGAGTTGTCCATTTCTTGATAGTTATGGGACAACTATTTCTTTTTAGCAAAAGCACATAGTATAATATACTTTGATTGTGTCTTGACATTCAAAGAAAGGTGGTTATTTGAAATGGGCCCGTTAGCTCATATGCCTGCACTTGATGTAATGTGGGTGTCGTTTTATTGCATCGCATTTATGATTATATCAGTCGGCTTAATTTATTTAGCTCGAAATAAGATTTCAAATGTATTTTTACGAACAGTCGTAAATTTATGTGCATACATACTGTTTGGACTTGGCACATTTTTAATGGTACTTGTAGTTGCCACTTGGCCAGCATAAAAAATAATGAGGTGTCAGTAACATGAAAAAACTAAGTGCTTTGCTGTTGGTATTTGCAACCGCCATATTGCTAGTAGGATGTGCGTACCCAGAAGACGAAAAAAGGGCTAAGGTCACGCCTGATGTCGATCAACTAGCTGCAGTTCAACGAGCCGTAGATGAATACCGTGAAGCAACAGGTGGGCTAGTACCAATTAAAAATAGTGAGCTAGATACGGATATCTATATCAAATATTTAATCGATTTTGAAAAACTTATGCCGAAGTATTTGACGACAATTCCTGGGAATGCCTATGAAAAAGGTGGAATATATCAATATATCATTTGGGATCCTGAAAATGAGGCATCGGTCAAATTAGTAGATTTAAACGCAGCAGAGCGTATACGGGAAATAGGTATTCGTAAACTATCTACACAGTATTTACCAATAAAAGGGTCAATTTCGGATAATGTTTATCAGATCAACTATAAAGATTTGGGTTATAAAACAGAGGTAACTGTAAAAAGTCCCTATTCTGGCGTCGAGTTACCGCTTTTCATGACTGGTGATGGTGAATTACATGTAGACTATGCTGTGGATTTAGGCCAGCTTTTAAAAGAGGATAAGCCGAATGTAAAGCCTGGTGATGATATTCGCCAATTGCTTGTCGACAAATATCCTGTAGTACCTGCCTATTCGATTCCATATACAGTGGACGAGAATGGAGAGCCAATCTATGATATGGAAACGTATAATGCGGATGTCAAAAAAGCGAAAGAACGACAAAAACAAGAGGCAGAAGCCGCCGAGAAAAAAGAAAAATAGCAAACAAGCTCCTTACATTTGTGAGGGGCTTTTTCATATTTGTCTACAGGCTCGCATATAGTGAAAAAGCGTAGATAAAGGAGGCAGAAACCTTGAGTGAAGCAGTATTTAGAGAAATTGCAGAGCGCACAAATGGCGATGTTTATATTGGTGTTGTCGGTCCAGTACGTGTAGGTAAATCAACATTTGTAAAAAAGGTAATGGAATCAGTCGTGTTACCAAACATTGTGGATGAAACGGAAAGAATGCGAGCACAAGATGAGTTGCCACAAAGTTCTCCGGGGCCAGTCATTATGACTGCTGAGCCGAAGTTTGTGCCTGCTCAAGCAACCCGTATTGTGGTCGGTGAAGATGAAATGCCATTCCAAATTCGATTAGCAGATTGTGTTGGTTATATTATTGATGGGACAAAAGGCTATGAGGATGAAAATGGACCAAAATTTGTTCATACGCCTTGGCATACGGAGCCTATTCCATTTCAGGAAGCCGCTAAAATTGGCACAGATAAGGTGATTCGCGATCATGCGAATATTGGTATTGTCGTGACGACTGATGGTACAGTGAACGGAATCAGTCGCCGGGCAGCAGAAAAGGCAGAAGAGGAAATTGTAGAGCAATTAAAAGACATCGGCAAACCATTTGTCATCCTACTCAATTGCCAAATGCCCGCAAGAGAAGAAACAGTTCAGCTTCGTAATGAATTGTTTGAACGTTACAATGTTCCTGTTATTGCGATGTCCATTGATCAAATGAGAGAAACGGATATTCAATATATTTTACAAGAGGCGTTATTTGAATTCCCAATTCGTACAATTGAGGTGGAGAAACCAGACTGGCTGGATGTATTAGATGCCACACATCCATTAAATGTTGCATTGATTGATTCAATGGAGGAAGTCCTTTCCTCTGTAATGAAAATTCGAGATGTGCAACAGGCTTCGGATGCCTTTAAAGCCATTGACTTTATTGACCAAAGTGAAGTAGTTCATGTAGATGCAGGTGTTGGAACGGCAGTGATTCGGGTATCCCTCCAGGGTGAACTGTATAAATCAGTTTGTAATGAATGGCTAGAGGAACCAATTGAAACGAAAAAAGATTGGTTACTCTTTATCAAAGAGGCAGCAGAGGCAAAAGAGGCCCAAAAACGCTTTAAAAGTGCTATTCACGATGCTGATACGACAGGCTATGGTGTGACATTGCCAATGATGCAGGAATTTGAGCCAACAGCCCCAGAGCTCATTAAACAGAATAATTTCTTTGGCGTACGAATGAAGGCGAAAGCACCATCCTATCATATTATTCGAGTTGACATGGAGTCAGAATTTGCACCTTTAATTGGCTCAGAATTCCATAGTCAGCAACTTCTAAAAGATTTAAATCATGCTTATTTACATGATCGTGATGCCCTTTGGAATACACAACTTTTTGGCACACCATTGCATGAAGTATTAAAAGAAGGAATTCGTTATAAAATGGATGCAGTTCCACCTACTGCCAAAAAACGTATGCGTCAGACGATTGAACGTATGGTCAACGAAGGAGATCGTGGTTTAGTAACATTTATTTTATAGTGATAAAATTCAGAAAAAATGCAAAAAATATACGCAGGGCTTTTCGTTTTTATGCGAAAAGTCCTTTTATTTTTGTTTTTTGGGTGAAAAACTGATTTTTTGGTTATAATCATGTATGAATACAGTTGCGTAGCGGTTTTCTATGTGTTACTCTTTTTACAGAATTGGTTCATGACCCTTTGAGAGGAGGTGAATGGTGTGAATAAAACAGAATTAGTAAACTCTGTTGCTGAAGCTGCAGGTCTTTCTAAAAAAGACGCTTCTAAAGCAGTTGAAGCTGTATTTGATACAATTCAAGATGCTCTTGCAAAGGGTGACAAAGTACAATTAATTGGTTTTGGTAACTTTGAAGTACGTGAACGTGCGGCTCGTAAAGGTCGTAACCCACAAACTGGTAAAGAAATCGAAATCGCTGCTAGCAAGGTGCCTGCTTTCAAACCAGGTAAAGCGCTTAAAGACGCGGTAAAATAATACACGTCTAGTAGTTACATAGAGCAGCCTTCATGTTAACGAACATGAAGGCTGCTCTTTTTAACTTCAAATTTAAATTTTACATAATAATATACAGTGATTTGCTAATCTAGAAACGAATTTCTGATGAATCAGGTAAGTCATTTTGCGCTTACCTTTTGGATGTGCTACGATGCATAGGGAAATGTGTAATGTTTTGATACGCAGGAGGGTTTTTTGAATGTCGAATATTGATTTATTGAAAATAGAAGAAGCGGTAAAAATGATTTTAGAAGCAGTAGGTGAAGATGTAAATCGTGAAGGTTTATTGGATACGCCGAAGCGTGTAGCAAAAATGTATGCTGAAATGTTCAGCGGCTTACATGAGGATGCTAAGGATTATTTTAAAACGGTGTTTCATGAGGATCATGAAGAATTAGTGCTTGTCAAAGATATTCCATTTTATTCGATGTGTGAACATCATCTAGTTCCTTTCTATGGCAAAGCACATGTTGCATACATACCAAATGACGGTGTTGTTGCTGGGCTGAGTAAATTAGGACGTGCAGTGGAGACGATTGCCCGCAGACCACAACTACAAGAGCGTATTACCTCTTCAGTAGCGGACACGATTATGGAGATGCTTGTGCCAAAGGGTGTTTATGTTGTGATCGAGGCTGAGCATATGTGTATGACAATGCGTGGATTGAAAAAACCTGGTTCCAAAACGGTGACATCTGTTGCACGCGGTATTTATGAGGAAGATGAAGTGAAACGTAGAGAAGTGCTGTCATTTATTCAAATGTCTTAAATTGCGTGTCTAATTATGTTATGATGAACTAAGAATTTGTCGGATTTAAGGAGTGTACAAAGATGTCACAAGATTATATTGTTATACAAGCAGAAGAAGATGGTGTACATGTCATTGGATTAACACGTGGAACAGATACGAAATTCCATCATTCAGAGAAATTAGATACCGGCGAAGTAATGATTGCACAATTTACAGAACACACGTCTGCCATGAAAATACGCGGTAAAGCGCAAATTCATACAGCACATGGCGTGATCAATAGCGAAGCGAAAAAATAAGAAAATTTGTTTCTGACGATAGTTTTAATTTTGTTTAGCGTACAACAAGCACATATAAAAACACTAGATGTGAAAAACTGAGTATAAGGTTTATGGGCAGTTAGCATTCCTACATTTAATTATGGGAAAGCTTTACTGCCTGTCCTATGAAGAAAGCAAATTTTTTTTATTCCGCATCGTTGCGTATGCTATAATGACTCAGTAAGCAAGCGTTCAGCCTTGTATAGGGCTAACGTATCTGAAAGTGAAATGGAGTAAGGTCTATGAATGCAACATACATTCAAAATTCAATTGCACAGTTAAAAACAGAGATTTTCATGGATGTTCGTCATAGAACTTTGCAAAAATACACAGGTGTACCTGTGCTAGATGAAAATCAATTGTTTTATTTGCTAATCCCGTTTTTGAATGGTGAAGAGTGGCAACAAGAGCAACAAGAGGCTGCAATTACTGTTGGCATAGTGTACGCAGCATTAGCGGCTCACGATCATATAAAAGAATTAGACGCAACATCAAAAGAACAGCAGCTTACCGTTTTAGCTGGGGATTTTTATAGTGGTCGTTATTATGAAATATTAGCGATGTCAGGGAATGTCGCATTGATTCGAAACCTGTCACAAGGTATTGTGGTACGTTGTGAACAACAAATTAAAGTTTATGAAAATGAACAACGAACAATCGAACAGTGGTATGCATCGATGAGTACGATAGAATCTGGGTTAATTGCTCAATTTTTTGATCTTTATTCTTTCGGTAAATATATACCGCTTGTAGAAAAAAGCTTATTAATCTTGCGTTTAGAAAAAGAATGGACAGCTTATCAACGTGGTCAAATGTCTTTAATGGGTAAGGCACTAGAAGAAAGTGTCAGACGTAATGGCGCAACCTTTAATAGCGTCATCCAAAGGAAAATTGTGCATTTAAAAACAGAGCTATCACAGATTATTAATCAGGCAACCTTTTTACAAAGTGATATCAAACAAGCTTTACATGCACATGTAGAGGCATCCATTGCTTCTACTAACGGATAAGAGAGGTTTTTCAAAATGGCTAAAACGAAAGAAGAACACGTTCACGAAGTATTTGAAAGTATTTCGGAAAACTACGATAAAATGAATGGTGTAATTAGTTTCCAGATGCATGTTGGCTGGCGTAACGATACGATGAAGCACATGGCAGTCAAACCTGGATCAAAAGCACTTGATGTATGCTGTGGCACGGCAGACTGGACGATCGCATTGGCAGAGGCTGTTGGTGAAAGTGGAGAAGTAAAAGGGCTTGACTTTAGTCAAAACATGCTAAAAGTTGGCGAGAAAAAGGTAGAGCCATACCCACAAATTGAACTAATTCATGGAAATGCGATGGAATTACCTTTCCCAGATGATACGTTTGATTATGTGACGATTGGCTTTGGTCTTCGTAATGTACCTGATTATTTACAAGTGTTGAAGGAAATGCATCGTGTTGTTAAACCAGGTGGTATGGTGGTATGTTTAGAAACATCTCAATCTGAAATTCCTGGTTATCGTCAACTGTTCCGTTTTTATTTTAAATATATAATGCCGATATTTGGTAAAATATTTGCGAAAAGCTATAAGGAGTATTCTTGGCTTCAGGAATCTGCGAATGATTTCCCAGGTATGAAGAAGTTAGCGGCATTGTTTCAGCAGGCAGGATTAGAAAAAGTAACGTACAAAGCATACAGTGGCGGGGCTGCGGCAATGCATATGGGCTTTAAAAAGGTACGTTAATGGGGGAAGGTTTTCACACGTGGAAAAGATGAAGTTAAAACTACTCTATTCCGATTTGAAATCAGATATCGATATCATTGAACGAGAGTTAGAAAAAGCGGTGGACTCGTCTTCATATTTGATCAACGATGCTTCTCTCCATTTATTACAAGCTGGTGGCAAACGGATACGACCAATTTTTGTGTTACTAGGCGCAAAATTTGGTGATTATGACATTGAGAAGATGAAGGATGTAGCAGTACCTTTAGAACTCATTCATATGGCATCGCTTGTACATGATGATGTCATTGACGACTCCAATATGCGAAGAGGGCGCCCGACTGTCAAATCACAGTGGAATAACAGGGTAGCGATGTACACAGGCGATTTTATTTTCGCACGTGCGCTAGAATATATAACAAAGTTAGAAGACCCACTTGTTCATCAAATTTTAGCCCGTACGATGGTGGAGATTTGTAACGGTGAAGTCATTCAAATAGAAGATAAATTTAGATTAGATCAAGGTTTAAAAGATTATTTTAGAAGAATCAAACGCAAAACAGCATTACTTATTTCTTCAAGCTGTGAGCTAGGGGCTGTGGCAGCTGGGGTTGATGCTAAAACAGTTCGGCATTTAAAGCGCTTCGGCTACTTTGTGGGCATGAGCTTCCAAATTATCGATGATGTTTTAGATATTATGGCAACCGATAAAGAACTAGGGAAGCCAGCAGGTAGTGATTTACTGCAGGGCAATATTACTTTACCGATTTTATTATTGAAAGATGATCCGGAGATGCAGCCTTACTTAGTTAAAGTGTTTGCAGGCACGTTAACAGAATCGGAACGTCAAAATATGTTGCAATATGTGCGTAAATCTCATGCAATTGAGCAAGCTAATCGTATGAGTGATAAATATTTGAAAAAAGCCTTACAGGAAATTGATGCTTTACCAAAACATCCCGTTAAGAAAAAATTACGTGATGTTGCATTGTTCATGGGTAAGCGCAAATTCTAGCTTTTTGTTGTACAAAGGCTCATTTTTTGTTAATATTTATCGGTAGGTGTAAAACCTGTTAGACGAATTTAAGGAGTGTTTTAAACATGGCAATTGAACAAACTTTTTTAATGGTTAAGCCTGACGGCGTTGAACGTCAAGTAGTAGGAGACATCGTTGATCGTTTTGAACGTCGCGGTTTTGTAATGAAAGGTGCTAAATTAATGGTAATTCCTAAAGAATTAGCTGAAAAGCACTATGCTGAGCATGCTGAGCGTCCATTCTTCGGTGAATTAGTTGATTTCATCACTTCTGGTCCTGTATTCGCTATGGTATGGGAAGGCGAGAACGTAATCAAGCTTGCTCGTACAATGATGGGTGCAACAAAACCTGAAGAATCTAACCCAGGTACAATCCGTGGTGACTACGCAACAACTGTTTCTCACAACATCATCCACGGTTCTGACTCTCTTGCATCTGCAGAGCGCGAAATCGGCTTATTCTTCGGTGAAGATTTAGTTTAATTTCGAATAGATCAAGCAATCTCAATTTATGAGATTGCTTTTTTTATTGCGCAAAAAGGGGAGGGAACATCCCGATATAGAATTGTTAAAAACTTCTTACTCATGTACAATAAATAATGTAATATTCTGATAATTAAGTTAGGAATAGTTTAGTAGACTCGTCAATAAACTATGAGGATGACGTGAAAAAGGGGTTATGGACATGAGAGAAGTGGTGATTGTAGCAGCTGTGAGAACTGCTGTAGGTAGAAGTAAGGGCGCGTTAAGTCAAGTTCGAGCAGATGATTTAGCAGCGGATGTATTACAGGAGGTTGTAAAGCGTGCAGGCATTGGTAAGGAACAAGTAGACGATGTTATTTTGGGATGTGTGACGCAAACAGCTGAACAAGGGGCAAATATTGCGCGTACCTCTTTATTAATGGCTGGATTCCCAGATAGTGTGCCAGGAGTAACCATTGATCGTCAGTGTGGTTCAAGCCAACAAGCCGTGCATTTCGCGGCACAGGCCATTTTAGCGGGAGATATGGACATTGTCATTGCTGGTGGCGTAGAAAGTATGTCAAGAGTACAAATGGGCTCAAACATGCAACACGCACATGCTGGTAAACGCTTACAGGAAAATTATGATATTATTCATCAAGGATTATCAGCAGAGAAAATTGCTTCCCAATGGTCTTTATCGAAAGATCAGCTAAATAGCTATGCTTATCAAAGCCATCAACGGGCAATTTCCGCCATTGAAGCGGGTCATTTCCAAGCTGAAATACTACCTATTCAAGTTCCACAAGAGGATGGCACGGTGACAACAGTTGCTGTTGATGAGGGTCCTCGAGCAGAAACTACCGTTGACATTTTAAATGGATTAAAAACCGTTTTTCAGGAGAATGGTGTGATTACTGCGGGCAATGCGAGCCAAATGAGTGATGGGGCCTCAGCTGTAGTCGTGATGGCATTGGATAAAGCAAGAGAACTGGGCATTCAACCACTCGCTAAAATTGTGACAAGAGTGGTCGTGGGCTCTGATCCGACATTAATGCTGACAGGGCCAATCGAGGCTACTAGAAAAGCATTAGAACGGTCAGGTCTCAAGATAGAGGATATTGACACATATGAGGTAAATGAGGCCTTTGCACCTGTGCCGCTCGTATGGCTGCATGAAATAGGAGGAGACCCAGAAAAGCTCAATCCTGATGGTGGTGCAATTGCACTGGGACATCCATTAGGGGCAACTGGTACGAAATTGTTAACGACTATGCTATATCGCATGGAGCGAGAGAATTATCGTTACGGCTTGTTGGCTATTTGTGAGGGAATGGGAATGGCCAATGCCACAATCATTGAAAAAATGTAAAAGGGGATATGTCTGATGAAAGAACATGAAGTGGTGGCAGTCATAACAGGGGGTGCCTCTGGGTTAGGAGAGGCAACCGTTCGGAAATTGGTAGGGCAGGGTGGCAAAGCGATTATTTTTGATCTGAATGATGAGCGTGGACAAGCTCTAGTGGAGGAATTAGGTCAAAATGTCCTTTATGCACGAGTGGATGTCACAAAGGAAGAGGACGTGGCGGCAGGCCTAGAGCAGGCTGTTGCAGCTTTTGGTAAGGTCAATGTTGCAGTGAACTGTGCTGGCATAGCAGATGCGAGTAAAGTTATTTCAAAGCGCGGTATACATGCCCTTGCTCTATTTGAAAAGGTGATTACGGTTAATTTAGTTGGTACATTTAATGTCATTCGTCTAGTTGCGGATAAAATGCAGCATAATGAGCCAAATGAGGATGGACAGCGTGGCGTCATTATTAATACCGCGTCTGTGGCTGCATTTGATGGGCAAATTGGACAAGCTGCTTATAGCGCGTCAAAAGGGGGCGTAGCGGCGATGACGTTACCGATTGCAAGAGAGCTTGCGGAAATCGGTGTCCGAGTGATGACCATTGCGCCTGGATTAATTGAAACACCGATGTTTGCTTCGTTACCTGAGCCTGCAAGAACAGCCCTTGCTCAAATGACACCGTTCCCTAAACGACTTGGTAAACCTTCGGAATATGCTCTTTTGGTTGAAAGTATTATTCATAATGGCTTGTTAAATGGAGAGGTCATTCGATTGGATGGTGCCATTCGTATGCAACCAAGGTAACGGCCAATTCTCGTTTAAATTGTTTTAGTGTTGATCGTTTCAAAAAATCGTAGATGAAGGGAAGCGGTATAATGCATATGATGGATACACCTTTATTATTAACAAGTTTTTTGAATCGCGCAGAACGATTTTTTCACTCAAAGAAAATCCATTCTCGAACAAGTGCCACTACAATTCACGAATTTACGTATAAAGATTATGTCAAACGGACTCGCCGATTAGCTGATGCTCTGACGAAACTGGGTATGAAGCAAGGAATGAAGGTGGGCACATTTGCTTGGAACCACCATCGCCATTTGGAAGCTTACTTTGCTGTACCATGTGCAGGAGCCGTATTGCATATGATTAATATTCGATTATCCCCTGAGCATATTGCTTATGTCATCAATCATGCTGAGGATGAAATATTATTAATAGATGATAATCTCGTGCCATTGATTGCACCAATCGTATCTCAGCTGAAAACGGTGAAGCATTTTATTATTATGGGTGATGCTGTTGCGGTAGAAACTTTATCGATTCCCAATGCTCTTTCCTATGAAGCGCTACTTGCAGAGGCAGATGAACATTTCACATTCCCAGAAGATTTAGATGAAAATACACCTGCAGGCATGTGCTATACAAGTGCAACGACGGGCATGCCAAAGGGAGTAGTCTATACACATCGCAGTATTGTACTCCATAGTTTAGCAGCTGGTCTTGCCGACAGTATTGCGATTTGTGAGTCGGATGTAGTGTTACCTGTTGTTCCTATGTTTCACGCGAATGCATGGGGATTACCATTTGCCAGTGTCGCATTTGGTTCTACACAGGTTTTACCTGGTCCGATGTTTACACCACAGCTATTGCTTGAATTATTTGATGTGTATAAAGTCACATTGACAGCAGGGGTACCGACCATATGGCTAGGCGTACTACAGGAGCAGCGTCAAAATCCTCGTGACCTATCGTCTATGCGATTAATTGTTTGTGGAGGTTCTGCCTCACCACTTGGTCTTGTTCGAGGTTTTGAGCAAGAACTTAATATCCCGTACATGACAGGTTACGGTATGACGGAAACCTCACCTCTTGTAAGCCTATCCACATATTTAACACATATGCAGGACTATACGGCTGATGAAAAAATGAATGTTCGGATAACACAAGGTATGACGATGCCTCTTATTGATACTAGGATTGTCAATGAAAATGGTGAAGTGCCTTGGGATGGCAAAACGATGGGAGAGCTTACGATTAGAGGCCCATGGATTGCCAATGCATATTATCAGGATGAACGAACGGAAGAGGCCTTTAAAGACGGCTGGCTTTATACAGGCGATATTGCAGTGATGACAACAGATGGCTATATAAAAATCACCGACCGTACAAAGGACTTAATTAAGAGTGGTGGCGAATGGATTTCTTCAGTAGAGCTTGAAAATGCATTAATGTCCCATCCAAAGGTCTTTGAGGCGGCTGTTATTGCCATTCCACATGAAAAGTGGTTGGAGCGACCATTAGCTTGTGTCGTAGCAAAGCCAGAGTTTAAGGATTCGATTACTAAAGAAGAATTACTAGAGAGTCTACAGCAACAATTCCATAAAACATGGATTCCTGATGATATTGTCTTCATTGACGAGGTACCGAAAACGTCTGTAGGTAAATTCTTAAAGGCTAAATTACGAGAAGATTTAAAAGAATACCGCATACAAGTCTAACGATAATGGATAGAATGAAGGTGGTCAAAACTACCTTCATTTTATATTGGAATAAATTCCTGAAAAATGAAACTATTTTTTCCATTTTGCCGTATAATCGTAATAACGAAAGGAAGTGAAGGGATTGTCAATTGCCATTGTAGCGATAATTGGAGGCGTCATTATTTCTTTAGCTGGAATTTTTACAGACGCTCGTACTAGACAACAAAAAATAAAACTGAAAGCTGTTGAAAAAGAAGTAGAATTAGAAAAGCTTAGGTTAGAAACGTATACGATTGAAACAGAAAAAATGAGACTTGAATTAGAACAGTCAAAAGTATTACTTTTAGAGGAAAAACAAAACGCAAGCAAGTAGATTTGCTTACATGAGAAAGACTATTTCAGGATTGGGACTTTTCCGCTATAATGGTAATACGACGCTAGAGGGGAAGATGACCATATGTCTGATTATGAACAGTTTATAGAAGGTATTAAGCGCAAAACAGGAATAGATTTAGCGTTATATAAAGAAGCGCAAATGAAAAGACGATTAACCTCTCTTTATGAGAAAAAGGGCTATCGTAATTTTGTAGACTTTCTAAAGGCACTTGAACAAGATCGTGATTTAATGAATGAATTTTTAGATCGTATGACGATCAATGTTTCTGAATTTTATCGCAATGGAAAGCGCTGGGAAGTATTACAAAAGAAAATATTTCCGAAGCTCTTACAAACTAATAAGCGTTTAAAAATTTGGAGTGCTGCTTGTTCGACAGGAGAAGAACCATATTCTTTAGTAATGGTTTTATCTCAATTGGTGCCTTTATCTCAAATTCAAATTATTGCCACTGATTTAGATGAGAATGTGATACAAAAGGCGAAGTTAGGTGTCTATCCTGAACGCTCTTTAGCAGAGGTGCCAAGTGATATTAAAGCAAAGTATTTTGAGCAAGAAGGCTCCTTCTATCGGGTGAAGGATGAAATTAAGCGTTGTGTAACCTTTAAGAAACATAATTTATTGAATGACGCTTATGACAGCAATTATGATTTAATTGTTTGTCGCAATGTCATGATTTATTTTACAGAAGAAGCGAAAGATCAAATTTATAATAATTTTAGTAAAGCACTGCGCAAGGATGGCGTTTTATTTGTTGGATCGACAGAACAAATTTTTAATCCAGCACGTTATGAATTTGATGTGGAAGACACGTTCTTCTATCGTAAAAATAATTAATAATATGGATGAAAAGCTTTGTACAAATGACACAATTGTACATATAGTTGACCAAGCATTAAACATAGATAATTCATACGCTTTTCGCTTATCATAAGCAAAGGCGTATTTTTTATAAAATTTAGCTAGTTGTTTTTTTACAACTTTCATTCAGAATATTCACATTTAGATCTATGAAAATGGTAACTACTTAAAAGACATTCGTAAAAGGACTGTTTTTTTAAAGAATATATGTTATAGTGAAAAATACATACTTTAGCGAGTTGAAGGGAGAAAGTGTTTATGCGTTACTTAACAGCAGGTGAGTCACACGGACCTCAATTAACGACAATTATTGAGGGTTTACCGTCACTCTTACCCATTACAGCAGAAAAAATTAATCACGATTTAAAACGTCGCCAGGGAGGTCATGGACGTGGGCGCCGCATGCAAATCGAAACAGATACAGTGGAGATTGTAGCTGGTGTTCGTCATGGTCAGACACTTGGATCTCCTGTTGCACTCGTTGTCACAAATGATGACTGGAAGCACTGGACAAAAATTATGGGGGCAGAGCCACTAGCTGACGATATCAATCCTGAAGATATCAAGCGTCAAATCTCTCGTCCTCGACCAGGTCATGCTGATTTAGTCGGAGGCATGAAATATGGTCACCGTGATTTAAGGAATGTATTAGAGCGCTCCTCTGCGCGTGAAACAACTGTACGTGTAGCAGTTGGGTCTGTGGCAAAGGCGTTACTTAATGAACTAGGCATTTCCATTGTTGCACATGTTACAGAGATAGTGGGAATCAAAGCCGATACATCTTTAATAGAAGGAAAAACAACAGAAGAAATTCGTGCCATTGTCGAAGCGGATCCTTGCTACTGTGTAGATCCAATCGCCTCTGCGAAAATGGTTGAGGCAATTGATGAAGCGAAAAAAGCTGGTGATTCGATCGGTGGTGTTGTAGAAGTCATAGTGGAAGGCATGCCAGCAGGTGTAGGGTCTTATGTACATTATGATCGTAAGCTGGATGCGAAACTTGCAGCAGCCATGCTATCCATTAATGCATTTAAAGGAGTAGAATTTGGACTTGGCTTTGAAATGGCACGTCGAAAGGGTTCTGAAGTGCACGATGAAATCATTTGGTCTGAAGAAGAAGGTTATACTCGTGCAACTAATCGACTTGGTGGCTTAGAGGGTGGTATGTCAACAGGTATGCCAATTGTTGTACGTGGTGTGATGAAGCCAATTCCTACTTTATATAAACCATTACAAAGTGTAGATATTGAAACAAAAGAGCCGTTTAAAGCGAGTGTTGAGCGCTCTGATAGCTGTGCAGTACCAGCAGCATCTGTAGTTGCAGAACATGTTATTGCCTGGGAAATAGCGAATGCAATTTTAGAGCAATTCCATAGTGATCAACTACCACAATTACAAGCTCAAATTGACGAGCATCGTCAATATACAAAGGGGTTCTAAGTTATGCGTGTACCAGTAGCAACAAAATCGCATCAATATGAAGTTGTTCTTGGGCATCAATTTCTAACTGAAGCTGTGGAGGCATTTGCTGATAAACTGCAAAAAGCGGATAAGCTCTTTGTGTTTACAGATGTCAATGTTTGGGCAGCACAGGGAGAGTACTTCAAAGCAAATTTCCCGTACCATTTTGAGGTCTTTATTTTGCCAGGTGGTGAAGCATGTAAAACCTTTGATCAATACAACGCAGCTCAAACATTTTTATTAGAGCAAAAATGCTCCCGAAAATCCTTCATTTTTGCCTTTGGAGGAGGAGCAGTTGGCGATTTAACAGGCTTTGTTGCGGCAACCTATATGCGTGGGGTTCCATTTATTCAAATTCCAACGACTATTCTAGCGCATGATTCCGCAGTTGGTGGAAAAACGGCCATTAATCATCCGCTAGGGAAAAATATGATTGGCGCATTTTATCAGCCAGAAGGCGTGATATATGATACAGCCCTTTTAGAAAGCTTATCAGAGCGTGAGGTACGTTCAGGAACAGCAGAGTTAATTAAGCATGCCATGATTTCTGACCCGACCTGGCTAGAGGAATTAATGACAGGAGATTCGGTGATTCATTTTAATCAAAATGAACTAGCAAAGCAGTTAAAAAAAGGAATTGAAGTGAAAGCACAAATTGTTGCTGAGGACGAAACAGAGCAATCCGTTCGAAAGTTTTTAAACCTAGGCCATACATATGGACATGCCATTGAGGCAGCTGCGGGTTATGGCAAAGTGGCTCATGGTGAGGCGGTTATGATTGGACTCGTCTATTGTCTTCTATTGAGTGAACGATATGGAGAACTCGATCGTACGTTCACCCAATCCTTTTTACAGTTTGCGATAAAAAACGGCTATCCTTTTAAGGCTGTGAGTGATTATTCATTTGAACAATTATCTAGCTACCTAATGAAAGATAAAAAAGCGGAATATGGCATTTTACAATTCGTTCTTTTGGATAAAATCGGAAAACCTTTTGTCAAAGCTATTGATTTAGAAGAATGTCAAGAAATAGATGCTGAATATAGACAGTTATTAGCGGAGGTGCTTGTATGATTCGTGGACTTAGAGGAGCAATAACAATTGAATCTGACAAGCCAGAGCTTGTATGGGATGAGACAGCAAGATTAGTGCGTGAGGTTGTGGCAGCAAATAATGTGGACATTGATGATATCGCATCGATCCTCATTTCAACAACGCCAGATATTACCTCAGCATTTCCTGCTCGTGCAGTACGCTTGATGGATGGCTGGCAATATGTCCCTGTTATGTGTACACATGAGATGGATGTGCCAGAAGCGTTACCATTATGTATTCGTGTATTAATACATGCAAACGTAGAGGTTGCCCAAAAAGATGTAAAGCACTTGTATCTCAATGATGCAGTGAAATTAAGACCAGATTTGGCCCAGGCTAAATAAGTAGAGGAGATGTTTTAGATGAAGTGGAAACAACAATTGGACGGTATGCAAGCGTATAAGCCAGGTAAACCAATTGAAGAAGTACAACGTGAATATGGCTTAAAGGAAGTTATTAAATTGGCGTCGAATGAAAATCCATTCGGGTGCTCACCTAAGGTAACAGCTTATTTACAAAATAATGCAGTGAATCATGCACTTTATCCAGATGGCTATGCACAAAACCTACGTACTGCTGTGGCAAATCATCTAGGTGTGAAAGAGACACAGCTTCTTTTTGGTAACGGCTCTGATGACATCATTGCTATTATTACTCGTGCTCTGTTGTATCCAAGGGTAAATACGGTTATGGCCGACCCTTCCTTCTCTCAATACTGGCACAATGCTGAAATTGAAGGTGCTGAAGTACGTAAAGTGCCTTGTCAAGATGGAGCACATGATCTAGAGGCAATGTTGGCTGCAATTGATGACCAAACTTCTATTGTTTGGGTATGTAGTCCAAATAATCCGACTGGCGTTGTCATTCCTGATGCTGCATTGCGTGCCTTTCTTGCAAAGGTTCCAAGCGATGTCCTTGTCGTGCTTGATGAGGCATACATTGAATATGTTACACATCCAGACCACAAGGATACGTTACCAATCATTGATGAATATCCGAATGTTCTTTTACTGCGTACATTCTCTAAAGCTTATGGCTTAGCTTCGTTCCGCGTTGGCTATGCAATTGGCCAACCTGATGTTATTGCTAAGCTAGATCCTGTTCGTGCACCATTCAATAATACAATCTTAAGTCAAGCTGTTGCTGCCATTGCGCTCAGTGACCAAGAATATATTGAAGCCTGCCGTGAAGCTAATGAAATAGGCAAAAAACAATATGTAGAATTTTGTGAAAAGCATAATTTAAAATACTTCCCATCTGATACAAACTTTATTTTCTTTGATACTCATGCTGATAGTGATGTTGTTTTCCAAGAGCTGATGAAAAGAGGCTTTATTGTGCGCAGTGGTAATGCATTAGGGTTACCAGGATTTATCCGTGTGACAATTGGAACAGAGGCTCAAAATGCAGCATTACTTAGCCAACTTGATGAAGTGTTAAAACAACAAGGGGTATTTGCATGACACGCAAAGTACTCGTTATAGGGCTTGGATTGATCGGTGGTTCTATTGCCCTTGCTTTGCAAAAAGCACCTGAAACAAAAATTATTGGCTATGACATGGACGCACAAACACGTGAGCATGCGAAAACATTAAATATTGTGCATGATATTGTCGCAGATCCACTGGCTGTTGCGGCTGAGGTTGATGTTATTATCTTCGGGACACCCGTTAATGCAACACTGGATTGGATGGAGCAATTAAAATCATGGCCATTGAAAAATAAAGTCATCGTAACAGATACAGGGAGTACAAAAAAATTAATTATGCAAAAAGCCAGCGAATTACGAGAACTTGGGATAACGTTTATTGGTGGACATCCAATGGCGGGGTCTCATAAAAGCGGTGTGCTGGCTGCTAAGGCGCATCTTTTTGAAAACGCATATTACATGCTTACGCCACTCGCTGGGGAAGAAATTGTTCATATGGCACAGCTTGAAAGTTTGCTGAAATTTACCCATGCAAAAGTAGTCAGTGTATCTGCCAGTGAGCATGATCACATGACAGCGGTGGTGAGTCATTTTCCACATGTTATCGCGGCCTCACTTGTCCATCAATTAGGTGGCGAAAATGGGGAGTACCCAATGACACGTTCTCTTGCAGCAGGAGGTTTTCGTGATGTGACACGAATCGCCTCTTCGAACCCCATCTTATGGCGAGATATTACGCTGCAAAATCGCGAGGAGCTCCTCACGCAATTAGATGGCTGGGAAAAAGAAATGACGCGCATTAAGAAACTGCTAATGGAGGGTTCTTCACAGGATATTGAAAACTATTTTGCAGTTGCTAAAGAACTGAGAGATGAATTACCGATTAGTGCAGGGGCTATGTATACACCATTCGACCTCTATGTTGATGTTCCTGACTATCCAGGTGTTATTTCTGAAGTGACGGGCTTTTTAGCGGATGAAGCAATTAGTATTACGAATCTACGCATTGTTGAATCACGAGAAGATGTTTTCGGTATTCTAGTCATTAGCTTCCAAAGTGAAAATGATCGCGAACGTGCTGCAGCCTGTATTCAAAAACGAGCAAATTTCGAAACGTATATTTCTTAGCATAAGAAAGCGTCGGCATTTCGGCGCTTTCTATCTTCATATTGGAGGGAATAAAGTTCATGAGTGAAAAAGTATTGCAATACAACAAGCCTTCTTTACAGGGCTCTTTAACCGTTCCAGGCGATAAATCTGTATCCCATCGCTCTGTGATGTTTGGTGCCATTGCTAGTGGAACAACGACAGTAGAGGGGTTTTTACTAGGTGAAGATTGTTTAAGTACAATTGATTGCTTCCAGAAACTTGGCGTTCAGATTGAGGTGGAAGGGACAAATGTAACCATTCATAGTCCAGGGATGGAAGGCTGGCAGGAGCCGACAGAAGTGTTATATACGGGTAACTCTGGTACAACAACACGCTTAATGCTAGGCATTTTAGCTGGTTCTACTGTTCACTCTGTCATGACAGGAGATGCATCCATTGGAAAACGACCAATGCGACGTGTTATAGATCCACTGCGTCAGATGGGTGCACAAATTACAGGGCGTGCAGATGGGCAATATACACCACTAGCCATTCAAGGTACAAAATTACAAGCCATTGATTACAAGATGCCTGTAGCAAGTGCACAGGTGAAATCTGCTATTTTACTAGCGGGCTTGCGTGCTGAAGGAACAACCATTGTTAGAGAAATGGATGTTTCGAGAGATCATACAGAGAGAATGCTGCGTCAATTTGGTGCACATGTAGAAGTAGATAATGGCGTAGTATCCATTGAAGGAGGACAAGCTCTCAATGGGACGCATGTTTCTGTGCCAGGAGATATATCATCGGCTGCCTTTTTCTTAGTGGCAGGAGCCATTTGCAAAAATAGTCAGCTAACACTAAACAATGTGGGCATTAATCCAACACGTGATGGCATTATTGAGGTGCTGCAAAAAATGGGCGCCACGATGACGGTAACGCCGAATGACGATAATCAAGCTGAACCTACAGCAACAATCCAAATCGCGACCTCTTCTTTAACTGGTACAGTAATTGAGGGGGACATTATTCCTCGTTTAATTGACGAAATTCCAATCCTTGCATTACTCGCTACGCAAGCACATGGTCAAACGATCATTAAAGATGCCGAGGAGCTAAAGGTGAAGGAGACTGACCGTATCACGGCTGTTGTGACTGAATTGAAGAAACTTGGTGCCCAGATCGAAGCAACAGAAGATGGTATGATTATTGAGGGACCAACGTCTTTAAAAGGAGCAAACCTTCAAACATATGGCGATCATCGTATCGGCATGATGGGTGCTGTTGCAGCTTTAATAACAGATGGAGCTGTTACACTAGATGATGCACAATGTATTGCTGTATCCTACCCATCGTTTTTTGAGCATATTGAGGCAGTGAAGTAACAATTAAAGAGAGGCTCTCCAAGCTTTTGGGGAGTTTTTTCTTGTTTCAGAAGTAAATGTTTTGTAGCATAAAGGTATCAACGAAAGAATAGGTGAATGACTGTGAACAATGCGATGACTGAAATGATGCAAGCACTTGAACAAGGGGATTTAGCATTAATAGATCAGCTACTAGAATCATTTTTAATGAAGGAGCTACCCGAGGAGATCTATGCTCTTGCGGAGATTTTTATGCAGTATGGGTACATGAAGGAAGCTGACCGTGTGCTGGAGCATTTACAATTTTTATTCCCAGAAGAAGCACAGTTAAAAATAGATCGTGCCAATGTCCTAATGGAGCTTGGTAATGAAGATGAAGCATTAGATTTATTATTAGAAATTGAAGAAACCTCCCCAGAATATCCACAAGCGTTATTGGTTTTAGCTGATTATTATCAAATGCAAGGGTTATTTGAGGTTGCAGAAAAGCGTATAAATGAAGCATTAGCGATTTTACCAGACGAGCCATTATTGCATTTTGCAAAAGCCGAGCTTTTATTTGAAACAGGCCGTTTTTTAGAGGCAGCAAGACTGTATGAGGACTTATATGAGCAGCAAAATGAATTTGCTGGTATTCCACTTGTCGAACGACTAGCGGAAGTTTATCGTGCAGGTGCAGCCTATGAGACGGCATTCGATTATTATGTCAAAGCCCTTGAAGATGAAGTAAAGCCCGATATCTTATTTGGAGCTGCTTATTCAGCCTTCCAGTCACAAAAATACGAGATGGCTATTAAACAACTAGAGGAATTGAAAGAATTAGATCCTGATTACTTCTCAGCCTATTTATTGCTTGCGGAGAGCTATGCAATGACAGAGGATAATCAAAAAGCGTATGCGGCCATTCAAGAGGGGTTAAAGCGTGATGAATATGATAAATCACTTTACTTATTCGCTGGTAAAATGGCCTTGAAAAATGGTTTGCCAGAAGAAGCTGAGCAACATCTGAGAGAAGCTATAGCGCTCGATCCTGAATATATGGAAGCGGTACTGGCACTTATTTCTGTGTTTGGTCAACAGGAGCGCCATGAGGATGTGATCGAGCTATTTGAGACATTACAGCAAAATGATTTTGAATGGAGCACTTTATACCCTTTTGCGGCAGAGGCATATGAAAATTTAGAATTGTACGACCGTGCATACGAATTTTACCGTTTGGCATATAATGATTTTAAGGAAGACGCAACATTTTTAGAAAAATATGTTTACTTTTTATTAGAAGAAGGAAAGCGTTCAGAGGCAAAAGAGGTTCTTAGACAATTAATCAACATTCAACCGGGTGAACCAGAGTGGCAGGAGAAGTTAGAAACCTTAGAATTTGAGTAAAGGAGGGAGTGGGTATGACTGCTTCTGTATCAGTTGTTGATAAAAAAGCATTTGTTCGATGGTTTTTAAAAAATTATCAATTGAAACGTCGTGAGTGTGTATGGATTTTAAATTACTTATTAAGTAATGATGACTTATTAAAAAGAATCCGCTTTGTGGAAGAAGCTCACTATTGTCCTAGGGCAATGGTGATGTCGACAGTAGACTCAACAGGTGTGCCTTTTCGTTTCTATAAAGGCAATGTGATGACGGCAGATGCTGAGAAGTCTTTCCATGATTTACGCTTACATGAACAAGAAGATATGTATATACAATTGAATTTTCCTAATATACCACCAAGTGCACAATACTTAGCAGTTCTTGAAGAAAACCCTTATATGCCAGAAACACTGCTCGTCAGTGAAAAAGATCGTATACTGGCAGAAGAGCTGCTTTCCAATAGCTTACTCGTATTCCAAGAAGAGAAATTACTCGCACAAATTGATGAAGCCCTCGACCAGGGAGATGAAGCGCGTTTTTATGAATTGTCTAATTTGTTACAAGCATTGAAGGAAACGGCTAATTTACGTTAATTATAGGTAAAAATTGAATGTCCTTTATCCATTTCAATATGGTAACATTACTAGTGAATGATTGTTTTCACTTTTAATTGGGTATCCTATTGTAGAGTGGAAAAGGACATTTTTATTTGCGATAAAAGGAGGTTTGTTGAATGTATTTTAATGCAAACGATGTTACATCGTTTATGGCACAAAAAGATTTTATTGATACCGCGATTGTTCCACTTGTATCCATTGATCTCTCTTCTGAAAAAATGAAACAAAGTGGTGCCGAGGTAGATTTTGTCATGTCTTTAACTTCTTTTATAGAGCAGCAGTTTAAAGGACGACTACTAGTCATGCCACCATTTTCTTATATGACAACTTTAAAAAACGATGATTTACCACAGCAATTAGAAGCACAATTACATAATGCTGGATTTAAGCATGTGTTCTTCATTACTTGTGACCATTATTGGACAAAGAGTGGAGAGATAGTCAATATGATTTGGTTACCAGCGATTCCGTTAGAAAGTATGGATGCCAGTGTGAAAAAATCCATTCTAGAAGATCAATTACGTCAAGTGATTCCAATGCTTTCGACTAAATGGGCACAGATTTAACAATTAGTTTCAATAAATGTTCACATTCTCCAGCTTTCCACAGAATGCTATATTGACCAAGCTATGGACTTGATATATCATATATATGTCCTAGTATTACTATTTGTAAAAGTATGTCCGTTGGACTGACCTTTAAGTTAGAGGGGGGAAAATAATGAGTAATAATCGAGTTTCACGTCGTCAATTTCTAAGCTATACACTTACTGGTGTAGGTGGATTTATGGCGGCAGGCATGTTAATGCCAATGCTTCGATTCGCAATTGATCCAGTGTTACAAAAACATGATGGTGGAGATTTTGTAAAAACAGAGCATAAAATCGCTGATCTCACTGATGAACCTGTTAAAGTTGACTTTTCATTCGAACAAGTTGATGCATGGTACAAATCGGACGTTACAAACGTAGCTTGGGTATATAAAAATGGCGATCAAATCATTGCTCTATCACCAGTTTGTAAGCATTTAGGATGTATGGTTGACTGGAATGGAGATTCTGCACACCCAGAACAATTCTTCTGCCCATGTCACGCAGGTCGTTATGAGAAAAACGGGAAAAACATTGCAGGTACACCACCTCTAGGTCCGTTGGATGAATTTGAAGTAAAAGAACAAGATGGCTATTTAATGATTGGTCCAGCAAAAGCAAATACTCTAGTTAAATAAGTAAGGGGGTACGACAACTGTGCTAAATAAAATTTATGATTGGGTCGATGAACGCCTAGATATTACACCGATTTGGCGTGATATTGCCGACCACGAAGTGCCAGAGCACGTTAACCCTGCACATCATTTTTCAGCATTCGTTTACTGCTTTGGTGGATTAACATTTTTCATCACAGTAATTCAAATTCTATCTGGTATGTTCCTAACAATGTACTATGTACCAGACGTTGTGAATGCCTGGAAATCAGTTTATTATTTACAAAACGAAGTAGCATTTGGTGAAATCGTACGCGGTATGCACCACTGGGGGGCTTCATTAGTTATCGTAATGATGTTCTTACATACACTTCGCGTGTTCTTCACAGGTTCTTATAAAAAACCTCGTGAGTTAAACTGGATGGTTGGTGTAGGTATTTTTGGTGTAATGATGGGTCTTGGCTTTACAGGATACTTATTACCATGGGATATGAAAGCATTATTCGCTACTAAAGTAGGTATCGAAATTGCAGCATCTGTACCGTTTATCGGTGGGATGATTAAAGTATTATTAGCGGGTGACACAACGATTCTTGGTGCTCAAACGTTAACTCGATTCTTTGCGATTCATGTATTCTTCTTACCTGCAGTATTGTTTGGGTTACTTGCAGCGCACTTTATCATGATTCGTCGTCAAGGAATTTCAGGACCGTTGTAATTGTCTTGACGGTTCGATGATCTTTAAAAGGAGGGGACACTATGCATCGCGGAAAAGGAATGAAATTTGTCGGCGATTCTCGTATTAAAGCGAATCACAGAATGCCGAACGTTCCAAAGGATTATTCCGAATATCCAGGTAAGACGGAAGCTTTCTGGCCGAACTTCTTACTGAAGGAATGGATGGTAGGTGCTGTATTTTTAATTGGATACTTATTACTAACTGTCGCTCACCCGTCACCACTTGAAGGGCCGGCAGATCCAACTAGAGCATATACACCACTACCGGACTGGTACTTCTTATTTATGTATCAACTTTTAAAATACTCATTTGCTTCTGGTCCATACAATGTAATCGGAGCTATTGTAATTCCAGGTCTTGCATTTGGAGCGCTATTATTAATGCCATTTTTAGACAAGGGTCCAGAACGTCGTCCATCTAAACGTCCATTGCCAACAGCGTTTATGTTATTAACTTTAGCTGCTATGTTCTACCTAACTTGGGAGTCAGTTGTTAACCACGACTGGGAAGCTCAAAAAGCTATGGGTGCAATCGTAGAAACAGTTGAGTTCGATAAAGAATCAGAAGGTTATAAAATCTATGCTGGTTCTGCATGTATTACATGTCACGGTGAAGGTTTAGAAGGTGGAGCTGGTGCGCCATCTCTAATGAACACTGGTTTAACAGCTGATGAGATTAAGGACATTGCACATAATGGTCGCGGCAACATGCCACCAGGATTATGGACAGGTTCAGATGAAGATCTTCAAAAACTTGCTGAATTCATCGAAAGCTTAAAAGCAGAGTAATAGTAAAAGAGTCAGGAAACTGGCTCTTTTTTTTCTACCTTGTTATACTATTGGGACTGGAAGCCATACAAAAAGGTTCCCTTGTATAAAGAATTTTAGCGAAAGATGTCGAAAAAACATTTATTCTTGAAACAAGTAAGCGAATTAAAACAATAAATTAACACATATTGATGGTGAGATACAATTGAAAGGTAGAGTAAAGCTCTAGAATTTCACAACTATACATAAATAATGGATTGTTTTTATCGGAAGGAGTTAACATCATGCAACTAACAATAGCAAATATTTGGTACCTTCTGACCCATAAATCATTCTTGATTGCACTGCTAATTATTAATCTACTAGGTACAATTTATGGCTATTATTGGTATGGGTGGCAGCTCGCCATCACGGAGCCTATTTTTTATATTTTTGTTCCAGATAGTCCGACAGCCAGTTTATTCTTTTGTTTTGTGTTGCTTGCTTGGATTATGGGGAAAAGTTGGCCACTAATGGAAGTACTTGCCCTTGTTACGTTGGTGAAATATGGCTTATGGGCAGATGTGATGAATATTTGGACATTAATTGAAACAGGTTCTATTGGCTGGCAGGGGTGGATGCTAGTTGGTTCACATTTTGCCATGGCTGTACAAGCTGTACTATATATGAGGAAATATGTCTTCACTTATTGGCATGTTGTGATAGCAGCTGTTTGGACACTGCATAATGATGTCATTGACTATGTATTTGGGCAAATGCCTATGTATCGAGATTTAGCCAATTACACAAGCTATATTGGTTACTTTACATTCTGGTTATCAATTGCATGTATTTTACTTGCCATTTTCTCAATTAGGTGGCGCAAATATTTGCCGAATTAGGGTATAAATTATAGAATTATAGTATCGAGGTAGAAAGGGGTTAGAAAATTGTCAACGAGCATGTATATTGTTTATTTTGTGATTATTATGCTGCTTCCACTTTATGCTCAAATGAAGGTAAAGGGTACGTATAATAAATTTGCAAAGCAACGTACAATGAAGGGGCAAACTGGTGCAGAGGTAGCGCGTGCGATTTTAGATGCAAACGGCTTATATGATGTACGAGTTGTGCCAACGCAAGGTGTGTTGTCTGATCATTATAATCCGGCAACCAAAACAGTGGCTTTATCCGAAAGTAACTTTTATGAAGCAAGTGTTGCAGGTGCTGCGGTTGCTGCCCATGAGGTAGGTCACGCCATCCAACATAAAGAAGCTTATTCGATGCTTACATTACGTAGTAAGCTAGTCCCAGTGGCAAATATTTCTTCAAATGCGTCTTGGATTTTCGTAATGATTGGTATTTTTGCAAGTAGTACGAATTTCTTGCTATTAGGTATCATATTATTAGCAGCAGGTGTTGTTTTCCAATTAGTGACACTACCGGTAGAGTTTGATGCTTCCAAGCGAGCATTAGTTCAAATGAATTCACTTGGTATTATTACAAATGAAGAAGAACGACCAGCACGAAAAGTATTAAGTGCTGCAGCATTAACTTATGTAGCAGCGGCAGCGGTAGCTGTACTAGAGTTATTACGTTTAATTTTAATTTTTACCAATATGCGTAGCGACGACTAAAGAAAAAAACTTGTTATAGTGGTACACCACTATAACAAGTTTTTTATCTTCAATGAAGAGGTTGTTTTTGATCGTCTAGTGTGAAGCCTTCTCCTGCCACATCTCGTACTTCAATGATGGAAACAAATGCGTGAGGGTCAACTTCATGCACAATAGATTTTAACCGTACAACTTCATTGCGACCAATCACACAATAGATTACCTCTTTAGGTTGTTTGGTAAAATGACCATGTCCTTCTAAAATTGTGATACCACGTTCCATTCGAAGAGCGATTGTTTCAGCAATGGCTCCAGACTTTTCCGATATGATGAGCGCACCACGAGCCGCATAGGCACCTTCTTGTACAAAGTCAATGACACGGGCTCCAACAAATACGGCTACTAATGTATACATCATCGAACGGGCATCCAAGAACGTCAGCCAAGAAAGGATGATGACGATGGCATCGAAGACAAACATGGTTTTCCCCATACTCCAGCCAAAATATTTATGCCCTAGTCGTGCCAAAATATCGACACCACCTGTAGTGCCACCGAAACGAAAGACAATCCCAAGTCCCAATCCAACAAAGACACCAGCAAAAAGTGCCACAAGCAACATGTCATCCTCTAAATGGATAGTAAATTGATATTTTTGGAAAATTTTTAGAAAAAGAGATACGGATAAAGTGCCGACAAGCGTATAGACAAATGATTTTTTTCCAAGTAATCGATAACCTATGATAAACATGGGAATATTTAATAACAGGTTCATTAAGGCGGGGTCCCATCCTAATGTAAAATATAGTATGAGTGTAATCCCACTTAGTCCACCTTCACCCAGTTGATTTTGGATGTTGAAGTGAACAAAGCCGAAGCTGAAAACGGCTGCTCCGAGCATAATCGCGATAATATTACGAATTTTAATCTGTTTTAGCATTTGACCTCCTGTAGTTCCAAACAAATGAAGTAGTGTTATCTATTATCTGACATTTTATTGGTTTTGACAACAATGGTGTAAATTTTATACGATGGTAAATAGGAGTGTGATTTTTATGGCAGATCAACTAACAATGCAAGCATTACAACAGCGTGTCGATGACTATATAGGTCAATTTAAAGAAGGATATTTTCCACCATTCGAATTACTTGCACGTCTAACAGAAGAATTAGGTGAACTTTCACGCGAAGTTCAGGATGTCTATGGACAAAAAAAGAAAAAGAGTACTGAGGATACAAACAGTATAGAAGAGGAGCTAGGAGACTTTTTCTTTGTACTTGTCTGTTTTGCAAATGCCCAAGGTATTAAACTAGATGAAGCACTTTTACGCGTCATACATAAATTTGAAACTAGAGATAAGGATCGTTGGACTAGAAAGGATGAAGAATGATGTCGATTCGTGTAGCTATTGCGGGAGCAAGAGGAAAAATGGGAGCTGAGGCTGTACATACGGTCATGAAACATGACAAAATGGAATTAGTAGCTGTACTAGATTATAAGGAAGTAGGAAAAACTTTAGCTGATTTAGATATGTTTCCAGCAAGCTATACAGTGCCTATATTTACAGAAATGCATGATCTTGTAGAAGCAACTGCACCGGATGTACTAGTGGATTTAACTAATCCACATGCAGTCTACAAACATACAAAGGAAGCACTGAATTTAAATGTACGACCTGTAATTGGTACAACAGGATTTACAGATGCACAACTAGAGGAATTATCAGCCATGGCCAAAGAAAAAGAGTTAGGTTGCATTATTGCACCAAACTTTGCGATTGGTGCTATCCTAATGATGAAGTTTGCAAAAGAAGCGGCCAAATACTTACCAGATGTAGAGATTATAGAAATGCACCATGATCAGAAGCTTGATGCACCATCTGGAACGGCGGTGAAAACGGCACAGTTAATACAAGAAGTCCGTACGTCAAAGGCACAAGGACATCCAGAAGAGAAAGAAACCATTGAAGGTGCAAGAGGTGGAGACTTTGACGGTATGCGCATTCACTCCGTACGTTTACCTGGATTAGTGGCACACCAGCAAGTATTATTTGGAGGGGATGGGCAGCTACTAACGATTCGCCACGATTCATTAAACCGTAATTCTTTTATGTCTGGTGTTGCTTTTTGCATAGAAGAGGTTATGAAAATGGATCAGCTTGTTTATGGTTTAGAAAACATCATCTAAAGATTGGGATGGAAGCTATATGAAAATCGCATTGATTGCACATGATCGTAAAAAAGATAATTTAGTACAGTTTGCTATTGCTTACCAAAATATTTTACAAGAACATACGCTATATGCTACCGGTACAACAGGACAACGTGTCATCGAAGCTACTGGTTTGGAGGTTACACGTTTTCGTTCAGGGCCACTTGGTGGCGATCAACAAATTGGTGCAATGATTGCCAATAATGATATGGACATGGTGGTATTTTTCCGTGATCCATTAACAGCACAACCACATGAGCCAGATGTTTCTGCACTAATCCGTCTTTGTGATGTTTACCAAGTGCCACTGGCAACAAATATGGGAACAGCAGAAATATTACTAAAAGGCCTACAAGAAGGCTTTGTGGATTGGAGACTGATACAAGAAAGACGAAATTAACAAAAGACGTGATTCAGAAAGGATGATCATCGAATGAAAAAGCTAAAAATCGGCATTACCTGTTATCCTACAGTTGGTGGCTCTGGTGTCATCGCAACAGAATTAGGCAAAATGCTTGCAGAAAGAGGACATGAAATTCATTTCATCACCTCAAGCGTACCATTTCGATTGAATAAAATTTATCCAACCGTCTTTTTCCATGAAGTCGAAGTTAATAATTATTCAGTATTTCAATATTCTCCATACGATATTGCATTAGCGAGTAAAATGGCAGACGTCATCAAGGATGAAGAGTTGGATGTGCTGCATGTGCATTATGCTATCCCACATGCAGTATGTGCGGTGCTAGCACGTGAAATGAGCGGTCGAGACATTGGCATCGTCACAACCCTTCATGGTACAGATATATCGGTGCTTGGGCAAGATTCTACGCTCTCACAGGCCATTAAGTATGGGATTGATAAATCTGATATTGTGACAACCGTGTCACAGGCATTAAAAGAACAAACCTATGAACTGATTGATACAGTAAAACCAATTGAAACGATTTATAACTTTGTGGATGAACGCGAATACTTCCCACGAAATTCAGGAAACTTAAAAGAGCAATTTGGTATTCAAGAAGATGAAAAAGTCCTCATTCATGTATCCAACTTCCGTAAAATAAAGAACCTTCCACACATTGTAGACGCCTTTATGAAAATCCGTGCCAACATGAAAGCAAAGCTCTTATTAGTAGGGGATGGCCCAGAAAAGCATCGTGTCATGGACCAAGTAAAAGGAAGTCCGTATATGAAGGATGTTTTATTTTTAGGGAAACAAGAAAACTTAGCTGAACTGTATGCGATTAGTGATCTTAAGCTATTATTATCACAGCAAGAATCGTTTGGACTGGTGTTATTAGAGGCGATGGCTTGTGGTGTACCTTGTATTGGATCAAATGTAGGTGGTATTCCTGAAGTCATTGAGCATGGCGTAGATGGCTATATCGTGGAATTAGGGGATACAGATGCAGTTGCGGAGTATGCAACCCATTTATTGCAAGATGAGGAACAATTACTGCGCTTCCGAGAAGCGGCCATCCGTGCAGTAAGTGAAAAATTCCACTCATCCAAAATTGTGGAACAATATGAAAATCTGTACGAGAAGGTTGCGGAAAGAAATCATGCAAAACAATAAAGAATGGCAAGCAGCCTATTCAGTCATTGAACAATTAGAACAAGCAGGCTTTGAAGCGGTTATTGTTGGTGGAGCTGTAAGAGATGCTTTACTCGATCGTCCTGCCCATGATGTAGATGTGGCTACAAATGCCTTGCCTGAAGAAGTAAAAACTGTGTTTCAAAAAACTGTAGATATTGGGATTCAGCATGGGACGGTACTTGTTATCGTACCCGCTGGACCTGTGGAAGTGACTACCTATCGGACAGATGGGGAATATACAGATCATCGAAGACCACAGAATGTCCATTTCGTTCGATCTCTAAAAGAGGACTTACAACGCCGAGATTTTACGATGAATGCCATTGCCATGCGTCGTGATGGCTCTTTTGTAGATTATTATGGTGGACGTCAAGATATTGAAAAGCGCGTGATCCGTGCGGTAGGAGAGGCAGAAAAACGGTTTGCAGAAGATGCTCTACGGATGTTACGAGCGATTCGCTTCTCTGCACAGCTTGATTTTACGATTGAGGTGAATACATTAGCAGCCATCCAGCAAAGGGCTGCTGATTTGACCTTTATTGCAAAAGAACGCATTAAAGCAGAGCTTGATAAGCTTTGGGTAGGACAAACCGTTTTTGGGGGTATACAAAAACTAGAGGACAGCGGATTAGCGGCCTATTTAACAGGTGATTTTCAAGCTGCGCAATGGCGTAATTTCCAAACACAGGATGCTCTTCTTGGTTGGGCATACTTTGCCTTACTACAAGGAACGGCATGGCGTGAGGTAGTGCGCGATTATCGATTATCTAATAAGGAAATGGCGTTTATTAAATCCGTTTTAACCGCTTTTGAGGCTTTAAAAGATGGTTGGACAAATCGTCATTATTTTATCTATACAGAGGAAGAACTAGTGGCTGCGCAATATTTTGCACGACTTCTCCAATTAGATGCTTCAATCCCTCAACAATCTATTCGAGAATTACAGGCAAAGCTACCGATTCAACATAAGCAAGAATTAGTGGTGAATGGGGCTGATTTACTGAAATGGTCTGGCAAAAAAGGTGGACCGTGGGTAAAAGCCACATTGGAGGATCTGCTGACAGCCATTCTTCATCATGAGCTTCAAAATGATCGACAACAGATTAAAAGCTGGCTTGAGCAGCAGGATCTTACTTAAAGCCAAATACATGATAGTCAAAAGCCGTCTCTCATTTTCGGGAGATGGCTTTTATTAAATTCCCCATCGTTGGTGGTCATTTACGTTAATTTACAGTATGATTAAGACAAAATAAGTTACATAACAAGAGTACAGTTAACTAAAGGATTGATGTGAAGATGACAAATTCCATAAAGGACGAAATTTTAAAAAGAATATTGGCTGCTGACGGAGAAGCGGTTTCAGGTCAGGAGTTAGCAGATTCTCTTGGTGTCTCAAGAACCGCTGTTTGGAAGCATATGCAAACATTACAAGAGGAAGGGTATACATTTGAAACAATTAAGAAAAAGGGGTATGTATTGACAGGCGTACCAAATAGCTTGAGCCCTACACAGATTGAGCTTTTTTTAAAGACAGAGCATTTTGGACGTGAGATCCATTATTATGATGTAGTTGATTCTACACAAACGATTGCACATAAGCTTGCACAGGAAGGAGCCCCACACGGTACGATTATCATTGGTGAGGAGCAAACAGCGGGGCGTGGTCGTATGGCTCGTCCTTGGGAGTCTGCACATGGGACAGGTATTTGGATGACCGTTATTGTTCGGCCAGATGTTACGCCCCAACAGGCCTCATCCTATACACTTGTGGTGGCAGTAGCTGTCACGATGGCCATTAAAACCTTATATAAACATGTAGAGCCAGCGATTAAATGGCCTAATGATTTATTGATTAATGGAAAAAAATGTACGGGTATTTTAACAGAAATGCAGGCTGAGGCGGATCTTGTGCAAGCTTTACTTGTTGGAATTGGCATAAATGCGAACCAAGCAGCAGCTGACTTTTCACCTGAAATCGCGGATATTGCCACTTCATTACGATTAGAGGCAGGGGAAGAAATCAATCGTGCAGCACTTGTGGCCTCTATCTTACACTATTTAGAACAGTTTACAGAGCTATATGTCAAAGAGGGGTTTGCGAGTCTAAAAACACTATGGCAGCAATTGTCCTGTACAATTGGTCAACGTATTGAGGTAACGACGATACGCGAACGTTTTGAAGGGGTTGCAAGTGGCATTACAGACGATGGTGTCCTACAGCTGACGCAGGATGATGGAACGATTCGCACGATCTATGCGGGAGACATCAAACTATTATAAAAAGAAGCTGCGAGTAACGTTCATACTTGCAGCTTCTTTTATTGACTATTCTTTATTTTAGTGACACATCTATATCACCATGTGATAAGGAAACATTCAGTTGGTGCTCACCCTTCGTTACTTGAGTCACGGTGCCACTTTGTTCTTCATCATTAATGGTCACATCACCGAAATCTGTTTTGAGAGCATAGCCTACATCACTTTGTTTGTTTTGTAAGTGAAGCGTTGTATCGCCAAAACTTGAGGTAATGGTTGATTGGCCATTTAATGTGCCATCTATATCGATATCTCCATGCTCGCTTTCAATAGTCAAGCCGTTACTAATAAGTTTCTGAAGCGTCAAATCACCAAAGGACTGCCTAATCTCTGTTTTGTCACCAGTCGTGTTATTGAAAGTAATATCTCCAAAATCCTGGATGAGATGAAGCTGCTGATACTGTAGCCCATGAATGGCTGTATCGCCAAAATTACTGTCGATCACAATCGCCTCTATTTTTGTATCTTCTGGCACATAGAGTTTGATTGAAGGGGAAGAGAGGTTACCGAAGCCAAATTGAATACCATCCTTTTTCTTTGCCATTGTTTCGATGGTTAAAGTTCCGTTATCTATATGATATGTTACATCTTCTTGCTCACGGACCTTTGTGTCTAATTTATAGTCACTATCACTTGCAACAATTTCCACATCTCCATAATCATTTACGATATTAATACTTGTGAATGCATCTAAAGCATGTGACTGACTTATTAATTTAGTATTACTTGGGACGTAAAGCCCCTCTGAATCTTTTAGAATCAGCCAGCGACCCCCTGAAAAATAGCCAATCAATGCAAGTAAAATGCCTAATGCAATCATTGTCATGGCAATAAGGGTATTTTTTGACGTCATTTTAGAAGTCCCCCTTTTTTCGCTTCTTTGTCATTTTGTGGAATAGTCTGCCTAATGTTTCAACAGAGACAACAACGGTTTTCTTGATAACACGAGCAACAACTGGGAACAGTAAGACTCCCAAGCCCGTTACGATTAACCCGACACCCATAAAAAGCAGTGCAGTCGGCCAATGCTCTGTTAAAATTAAGAAACCTGAAATGATCGCCACAACGCCACCGACAAAAATGCTCATAACAGTTGCGACAATAGCAAAGATTAAGCTGATAATGACTGCGCCAAATGAAAAAATGAGTGCAATGGCTGTTGCAAGTAATGGCAGTGAAAGGGGCGCAGACAGTATAGCTAGAATAATGAGCCAAATGGCAGACATATTCTTTTTTGTTGATTTTGCCGAGGAGGTTTCTAAATCCTTTAATGCGAAATCAGCTAATATTTGTGAGGCGACATGTGAAGGAGAGCCAAGTTGTGAAATGACCTGATGTTCATTTTCCTCTCCAGCTTCCTCAAAGTATTCTTCATAATAGGCAAGCGCAGCGTCTAACTCATGCGCAGGAAGCCGACGTAATTTTCCTCGTAGCTGTTTCAAATAGCTTGCTCTATCCATCTAAATTCCCTCCTAAAAGTACACAATCAACCTTTTCCTTATACATTTGCCATTCTTTTAATAGCTCTAATAATCGTATACGTCCTTGCTCTGTAATTTGATAATAGCGTCTATTTCTACCTTGATAAGGCTGATCGTACGTTGTTAAGTAATGCGCTTTTTGTAAGCGGCGTAATACAGGATACAGTGTAGACTCTGAAATCTCCATGACTGATTGTACCTGCTGTGTTAAAGAATAACCGTAGGCGTCCTCCTTCTCAACAATAGCCAGTACACAAGCATCAAGTAAAGCTGAACCAAGCTGAAATGTCATCTTTTCACCTCACATGTAATACCTATACTTCATTTTATATTATATGGCATATAGTATGTGGATAGTATATGACGTATAACATGGAATGTCAATTCTAAAAGAAAATTTTTTCCAATGTTGTTAGACGAAGATATTGTAAGAAAATAATATTTGAAGATTAGTAGGAAAATCTGTTATAGTATGTGCGAAGGGCAGTATCCATTGTGAACGGCACCTTCAAAAACGCAATAGACTATACTACCAAATATCTGCCTTGATCTTTTAGACAGGGACGGAAGAAAACGATACGTTCAAATATAGCTTTCATTTGCAAGCTATTGCCTCTTTATGGGGTCTTTTTATCATTGAACGACACACTACCCTTCTGTCCATTTTCGACACAGAAGGGTTTTTCTGTTTTCTTCCTTTAAAAAAGGAGGACTACAAAATGAAAACGACAACAGATTTTTTAAAGATGAAAGCGGCAGGCGAGAAAATCGTGATGGTAACAGCCTATGATTATCCAGCTGCTAAATTCGCGGAAGAAGCTGGTGTTGAGATGATACTAGTCGGGGATTCACTTGGAATGGTCGTGCTTGGCTATGATTCTACAATGCCTGTGACTGTAGCGGATATGGTTCATCATGCAAAAGCAGTAAGACGAGGGGCAAAGGATACGTTTATGGTCGTTGATATGCCATTCGGTTCTTATCATGGCGATGTCAATGAGACACTAAAAACAGCCATTTCGATGATGCAGCAAACAGGAGCAGATGCTTTAAAGGTTGAGGGGGCAGGAGAGGTTATACCTGTCATTCGTAAATTAACGTCAGCTGGTATTCCAGTAGTAGCTCACTTAGGCTTGTTGCCTCAATCAGCGGGCGTGCTTGGTGGTTATAAGGTACAAGGAAAAACAGCTGAACAGGCTGCTACACTGCTTGAAGAAGCAAAACAATGCGAAGCGGCTGGTGCATGTGCAGTCGTGTTAGAATGTATTCCTCATCAGCTGACAGAGATCGTTTCAGCTAGTCTTGTTATTCCAACCATCGGCATAGGCGCTGGTGTTGAGGCTGATGGACAAGTGCTCGTGTATCATGACATGCTAAGCTACGGTTCGCACCATGTACCGAAATTTGTTCAACAATTTGCTGATATGGGCAAAGAGGTAAGCACGGGTATGATTCGTTACGTAGAAGCGGTGAAAGCGGGTACTTTCCCCGCTCCAAAGCATTTCTTCACAATGAAAGAGGAAGCGTTAGATCAGCTATATGGAGGCGTTAAATGATGAAGGTCGTTACGACGATACAGGCATTAGCCAAAGAAATTCAAGCAGCTAAGCAGTCTCAAAAAACGATTGGACTTGTTCCGACAATGGGCTATTTACATGAGGGTCATTTAACATTAGCACAAACAGCTCGTGCAGAAAATGATGTCGTTGTAATGAGTATTTTCGTCAATCCAACGCAATTTGGACCAAATGAAGATTTTGAAAGTTATCCTCGTGATTTGCCTAGAGATACTGCATTAGCTGAATCTGTCGGTGTGGATATTGTGTTCGCACCAAGTGTGGAAGAAATGTATCCCCAAGATGGAGGGATTCGCCTACATGCAGGTGAGCAGGCAACGATTCTTTGTGGTGCGAGTCGCCCTGGTCATTTTGATGGTGTTTTACAGGTTGTCTCTAAATTATTTCATTTAACAATGCCAAATCGAGCTTATTTCGGGCAAAAAGATGCGCAGCAGGTTGCGATTATTGCGACGATGGTACGTGACTTTAATTTCCCTTTAGAAATACGTGTTGTCCCAATTGTACGCGAGGAGGACGGTTTAGCAAAATCTTCACGTAATGTCTATTTAAGTGGGGCAGAGCGACAAGAGGCTCCAGCGATCAATGAAGCATTGCAGTTGGCACGCGATAGCTTTTTAGCGAATGGTGATGCTGATAGCGCACTTGCTAAAGCAAAAGCTCATATTCAGACAAGAACACATGGCCGAATTGATTATATTGAATTATTAGCCTACCCCGATTTAACACCAGTGACAGCTACAACACAGCAAGTCTTGTTGGCAGCAGCTGTTTATATAGGTAAAACACGTTTAATTGATAATTGTATTTTTACTGTGAAAGAGGGATTATAGTATGTTACGTATGATGATGAATAGTAAAATCCACCGTGCAACAGTGACACAGGCAGATTTAAACTATGTAGGCTCCATAACAATAGATGAAGATATTTTAGATGCAGTAGGTATGCTGGCAAACGAAAAAGTACATGTCGTTAATAATAATAATGGCGCTCGCTTTGAAACATATATTATAGCGGGTGAACGAGGGTCAGGTGTCATTTGTGTCAATGGCGCAGCAGCAAGACTTGTACAGCGTGGTGATATTGTCATCATTATTTCCTATGTGTATGTAGATAATCATGAGGCTAAAGACCATCAACCAACTGTAGCCATCATGGGAGAGGGCAACACGATTAAGGAAATGATCGCACACGAGCCAGAGGCAACGGTGATGTGAATTCAGCAATAGTCTAAATTAATACTAGAAAGGAGGATGGCAAAGCAATAGCCAATCCTCCTTTTTTGCGATTACGTTTATACCAAAAGTTACTGGCAAAAATTTGCTTTTATTACTATTAAACTAGTTTATAAAATTATAATTTTACAAATGTTCTAGTATTTTGCGTCATATTTATGTAGAATTTAGTTGTTAGTACATCATTTTACTAGTGGAGGTATCATTTGTCATGGAAAATAAACGTAACAAATTTTTAACAGTTACTGCGGCAGCATTAGCTGTAACAGCGGTAGCGGTAGTACCAGCATCAGCAGCAAGTCCTTTTTCGGATGTAAAGGAAAGTCATGCAGATTTTGAAAGCATTGCTACACTTTATGCAGCAGGGATTATTAGTGGTTACCCAGATGGTACATTCAAACCAGATTCAAATGTCACACGTGGACAAGCTGCAAAAATGATTGCAGGCGCATTAAAATTGGATACAAAAGAAGTAGTGGATCCAAAATTTACGGATATTAGTACATCAAATCCTTATTATGGCTCAATTGCAGCCCTTGTAGGATTAAATGTCATTACAGGTTATGGAGATAATACTTTCCGTCCAAACCAAACAATTACACATGGTGATTTAGCAAAAATCTTAGCATCAATTCCAACATTACCAGAGCTAGAAAGTGCAAAAAATCATGCGGCTAGTGAAAAAGTTACACGTGGACAACTGGCAACATTCATTGCAGAAGCTCTAACAAAATCAAATCCAGAAACACCAGAAAAACCAGAAACTCCTGAATCAGAAGATGCATTCTCATTATCGATTTTACATGTGAATGATACACATGCTCATGCAGATAACTTACCTAAATTAGCTACAGCAGTAAAAGAACAACGTGACACAAAGAAAAACGTTTTAACATTACATGCTGGGGACGCATTTAGTGGTACACTATACTTCAACGAGTTCCACGGTAAAGCAGACCTAGCATTATTAAATGAAATTGGCTTTGATGCAATGGTATTTGGTAACCATGAATTTGATTTAGGTTCATCACCAGAAGGCCATCAAGCATTAGCTGATTTTGTTAAAGGGGCTAAATTCCCATTTGTAGATGCTAATACTGATTTCTCAGCAGATGCTAAATTCACAGGCTTATTTACAGATTTAGTTTCAAGTGAGCCTGAGAATGGTAAAATTTATTCTGGTATTGTGAAAGAAATTGATGGAGAAAAAGTAGGTATTTTCGGCTTAACGACTGAGGAAACGATGGATATTGCTTCTCCTGATAAAATAACATTTACAAATTATATTGATGAAGCGAAAAAAGCAGTGGCAGCCTTTGAAGGAATGGGTGTCAACAAAATTATCGCTTTAACACATATTGGCTATAATGATAATCCAAATGTAGATAATGATATTTTATTAGCTAAAAATGTACCAGGGATTGATGTCATCGTTGGTGGCCATGACCATACAAAACTAGAAAAACCATTTGTTGTGGATACAAATACAGTTGGTGAAGCAAAAGATGCTACATTAATCGTACAAGCTAATGAATATGTAAATTATTTAGGTACACTTGATGTAACATTTGATGGCAATGGTATTGTCACGAAGTATGATGGAGAATTAATCGATCTTGGTAAAGTAGTAGAAGATGAAGCGTTAGTGAAAATCCTTGAGCCATTTACAGCAAAAGTAAATGAAGTTAGCAACAAGGAGATCGGTGTTAAAATTGCTGAGGAATTAGCGAATCCACGTGCAACTGAAGACAATCTAAACAGTGTTCGTAGCAATGAAACAGCTTTAGGAAATATTATTACAGACGGTATGCTAGCAAAGGCACAAAAATATACAGATAAAACAGTTGTAATGGCATTACAAAATGGCGGTGGTATTCGTGCTGCAATTCCAGCGGGCAATATTACTGTAGGTCAAGTGATTACAGTATTACCATTTGGTAACACTTTAGCATTAATGGATGTTACAGGTGCAGAGCTTAAAGCAGCATTTGAAGTATCCTTGAAAAATGCGCCAAAAGAAAACGGTGGCTTCTTACACATCGGTGGAGCAAAACTACAATATGACTCTTCAAAAGAAGTAGGCTCACGTGTTGTTTCTATCGAATATTTAGATAAAGCGACTGGTAAATATGTTGCTTTAGAAGATGGTAAAACGTATACAGTGGCGACAAATGCTTTCACAGCTAAAGGTGGAGACGGCTTCGATATGTTTGCTAAAGCATATGAAGAAGGTCGTGTTACAGATTTAGGCTTATCTGATTGGGAAAACCTTCAAGAGCAATTACTATCACTTAAAGAAGTGAAAACAACAACAGAGGGTCGTATTGTTGATGTTGCCAAAAAACAATAAGCTTAACATTGTTGGAGTAAACGCTTAATAACGATTCCACAACGCAACCTTAGGGGATTTCTCTAAGGTTGCGTTTTTTTGTATGGATGCGGTTAGTCAACAAAGGAGGAGAAAGGATGCCGCGGCGATCATTATATGATAAAATTCAACTTATCTAATGTGAACTGTGAGTTGAGATGTATGATGGAAAGTCAAAAATATGCAATTGTAGATTTGGAGACAACTGGTCATTCACCAGCCAATGGGGACCGGATGATTCAAATTGCCATTGTTATTATGAAGGATTGGGAAATTGAGCGTACCTATACGAAGTTCATAAATCCAGGGAAAGCTATTCCCACTTTCATTCAAGATTTAACGCATATAACGAATGAGGATGTAAAGGATGCCTTCCCATTTGAAGCGCATGCGGATTACATATATGAGCTACTTGCTGACTGTGTATTTGTCGCACATAATGCAGATTTTGACTTATCCTTTTTACAAGCAGAGTTTAAACGTGCTGGACTTCCAAAGTGGCAAGGTAAAAAAATGGATACAGTGGAGCTGGCTAAAATTTTATTCCCTATGTCCCTTGGTTTTAAGCTAGGCGATTTAGCGGCTGATTTAAATATTGAGCTAGCAAATGCACATCGAGCGGATGACGATGCACGCGCGACAGCAGAGCTATTCAAGCATTGCTGGAAGGAGCTACTAAGTTTACCACAGCTAACGCTTGAACAGATGCATAAGCGTTCATTTCGCTTGAAATCAAATATTTCTCAGCTTTTTTTTGAGGCGTTGCAAATTAAGCGCCAGCATACAACGGGCCGCGAAAATGTGCATTATTACCGTAATTTTGCGATTGGCAATGGCCGAAATAAGTATGAGCATGTGACAGAAACGATTGCCTACCCTCAATCCGTAGATGAGAAAATAGCTTTAATGTCAAAGGCACTGCCGAATTTTGAGGAACGTCCTGCACAATTTGACATGATGGACACGATTTGGCAGGCATTACATGAACAACAGGAGTGCGTGATTGAAGCTTCTACAGGTATTGGTAAAACGGCTGGCTATTTACTTCCAGCTATCTTATTTGCTCGTGCTGTCAATAAAAAGATAGCCATTAGTACGTATACTTCCTATTTACAAGAACAGCTTGTAGAGGAAGAACTACCAAAGATCGAAAAAATCCTTGGGACAAAAGTGAATTTGTGTGTGCTGAAGGGAATGCAGCATTATATTGATCTCGAACGCTTTGAGCAATGTATGGCACATGCTGATGAATCTTATGATGATACATTTACTATTTTACAAATACTTGTGTGGTTGACCAAAACAGAGACAGGTGTGTTGAGCGAGCTCAATGTTTCTGGTGGTGGACAACTGTTTTTAGAGAAAATCCGAAAAATACCGAATGACAAGCCTTCAAAGGGCTTTGATTTCTATGAGCAAGCTTTAAAAAACAGTGTAGTTGCTGACTGTATTGTAACGAATCATGCCATGGTTTTAAGTGATTTAGTGCGTCAAACACCACTCTTTACAGAAATAGATGGCTGGATTATTGATGAGGCGCATCAATTTATTCAGGCTGCTATGCAGCAGGATGAAGTGGTTTTCTCGTATACACAGTGGAAGTATATTTTTGGACAAATTGGTACGATGGAGGACACGGCTCTATTTCAACAGTTTTGCCAGGCAGCGAAGAAAAAACAGCGAGTGGCCATGCAAAATTTACAGCATCTAGATGCACAATTTATACGTTTGCAGCGGACATTTGATGAAACAATCCAGAGAACTATTCAAAAATTGCAGCAACAAATGAAAGGGAAACAAGCAGGTAGTAAATGCACCTTGTTTTTAGAGGATGTTTCACTTGCGAAAGAATCGTTTGCACAAGTAAGCAAACTAACCCAGCAATGGCTGGATCTCGCTACTAGCATTACACAGTCGTTCGAAAATGCGATTGAGCAGCTAGATAAAAACGATCAATATGTATTATCTGAATGGCAATATTGGATTCGAGAAGTGAAGATAAAAATTGCTGAATGGGACGATATTTTTCTGTCACCACAGGAAGGCAATTCTGTTTGGTTAGAATTTGATGTACGGAGTGTCCCTGGCAGTCTCCATGTTTTTAAGAAGCCTGTCAATGTGACGCCGATAATTGAAAAAGTATTAGCACCATTACGCCAGCAAGCAAGTATTGTTTGGACATCAGGCACATTAACGGTACCAGGCAATGAGCGCTTTGTTACACGCCAGTTAGGCATTTCTGATAATGTTGAAGTCTTGAAACTACAAGCTCCACCAGCCTACTATGCTGGGGCTAAGGCATTTATCGTCACCGATATGCCAGATATTCAGCACGTCAGCCAAGAAGAATACATTGAGGCTGTTGCCCATGCAATTACGCGGACTGTTCGAATGACAGAAGGGCGTTGCTTTGTACTCTTTACAGCACAGGATATGCTACGAAAAACAGTTGAGCTTATCCAAGATAGTGAACTATTAGATGATTACATGCTATTTGCACAAGGTGTTACAGGCGGTAGCCGTATGCGCATTCTAAAATCCTTCCAAAAATTTAGTCATGCCGTTCTATTTGGCACAAACAGTTTTTGGGAGGGGGTAGATGTTCCAGGAGATGCACTTGCCTCTGTTATTGTCGTACGATTACCATTTTCTTCACCAGAAGAGCCTGTTTTTAAGGCGAGGGCAAAGCATCTAACTACTCTAGGCCGCAATTCCTTTACTGAGCTTTCCTTACCAGAAGCGATCATGAGGTTTAAGCAAGGCTTTGGTCGATTAATACGTTCTTCGCAGGATAAAGGAGCTTTTATTGTCCTAGACCGACGAATTACTAGTAAGTCATATGGGAAAGAGTTTATTAAGGCATTACCACCTATCGATGTAAAGAAATTGCAGCTACCCGAATTGTTAAAGGAACTAAATCATTGGCAAAAATAGCAGAAACCCCTTTTAGCATTGCTAGAAGGGGTTTCTTACATACGTTTGAAGAGTGGCAATGTTATATTACTTGCATAATTATTGTTGTTTGTTTTTATTTTGCTCATCAAAAAGATTGGCATTACGAACAATCTCTGTAATATATTTCATAGCGATTTCAGCATCATAAACTTTGTCTCTTTCTATGTAACGAGCAACTCATTGGTATAATCTTGCATGCATCTCATTGTTGCAAAAAATAGAAGATGCGATATTTCTAAAAAATAATTGTTGAAAGTAGCACTGTTGTAGCCTGCTTTATCAGCAAACCTTCGGATCGTGACTTATTCCAGCCCTTCTTCCTGAAATATACCTTTATCACATCTTAATATTAAGGAATGAATGTATCATCCTTCACAAAGCATATCACACCAAAGCTACTTGGTTTGTGACCAACAACTGGAAACGAATGCTGTTCAAGCTGCAGTCTTAGATTTTCAGATAGCTGCACAACATCCTTTAATAAGTATATGGACAAATGACTAAAACACTTCATCACCCCTTCTACCAACGATGTATCCGGCTCGTACATTATTTTCAATAGCTCTGCTACATTCTGTAACACGATAGCACCTACCAGTTGGTCTTATTCATCATTGACGGCTTATCCATATCACAAAATTAGTACAGACCATAACAGCAAGATTGAGGACGAAATAAACGGATAGTTCCTGATAATATAAGGTCTAACAAACAGTATGGAGGCTTATATTATGTCAAAAATTCAGCAATTTCATGATTTACATTTTTCACAAGAGCTATTATTTATTGGGAATGCTTGGGATGTGTTATCCGCATTAACATTAGAAAAGGCAGGCTTTCAAGCTATTGGGACAACAAGCTGGGGCATAGCGAATTCGCTAGGCTATGCGGATGGTGAACAGATCGATTTTCAACGACATCTCACCATTATTCAATCCATTACAGAGCAAGTGAATATCCCCGTATCAGCAGATATTGAAGCAGGGTATGGCCATGATGAGCAGAAAATTATCGACAATGTTTTAAGAACGGCAGATGTGGGGGTAGCAGGGATTAACATTGAAGATTCCCTTAAACATCAAGCAGGCTTAAGAAGCATAATTGAACACTGTCATTTGTTAACAAATGTGAGGAAAGAATTAGATAATCATGGTTATAAAAGTTTCTTTATAAATGCCCGAACAGATACGTATTTTCAATTGGAGCGACCATTTGAGGAAACAATGACAAGAGCAAAAGCTTATATCGAAAGTGGAGCAAGCGGTGTATTTATCCCAGGCTTAACAGATGTCAATGAAATAAAAGCGATGGCTTGTAATGTAAATGCGCCCATTAATCTTCTTTCTTTACCTGGTTTAACGAATGTCAAGCTATTAAAAGAATTAGGGGTAAAGCGTTTTAGTATTGGCAACGCACTTTCAGATAAAATAATTGCGCATTTAACACAACATGCTGCACAATTATTAAAAGACCAAGATACTTCTTCGTTATATGTATAGCCAATAAGAATGAGGTGAGATAATCGTGGACAATGCAATCCATTTATCTTTTGAGGAGAAGTGGGAAAAAATTATAGCTTGTGATCAAACCTATGATGGGCTTTTTTATACAGCGGTTAAAACTACTAAGATTTATTGCCGTCCTTCCTGTAAATCCAGAAAACCGAAAAAAATGAATGTTGAATTTTATGAAGATATCCAAGAGGTGGAGGCGGCTGGCTATCGGGCATGTAAACGATGTCAGCCTGAAATCGAACATTCCCCACATACGCAATTAATTAAAAGTGTCACGACTTTTATCATTAATGAATATAAGCAAAGAGTGACTTTACAGGATATGGCGGAGCATGTTGGCCTCAGTCCCTTTCATCTAGAACGACTATTTAAACAAGAGACAGCTGAGACGCCCCGAACGTATTTAGAAAAAATTCGAATTGATAAGGCTGCCCATCTATTAAAACATACAGACTATACAAATTTAGAAATTTGTTATGAAGCAGGCTTTCAAAGTCCATCTAACTTTTATAAAGTTTTTCGACGACTGAAAAATTGTTCACCTACAGAATATCGTAACCTATCGTAGCAGGGGGACATGATATGAAATGGACGAACAATGGTGGTTATTTAGTTATCGAGTTACCACAAGCATTTAATTATAGAGAGTGTTTGCAGTTCTTAAAGCGTTCACCTCACGAAATTCTTCATCATATAAAGGATGATGTGCTCTACAAATTATTGAAGATGAATGACCAAATTATTTTATGTGAAATAACTGAGCAAGATCATAAAATAATAGTCACATTTCCAATGAAACAGCCAGCTAGCCATGAACAGGCAATCATCGCACAATATGTCGCAGAGTGGTTTGATTTAACAACGGATTTGCAGGGGTATTACCAGATGGCTGAAAACGATCAAATCTTAAAGCCACTTGTGAAAAAATATAGCGGATTACGGTTAATCGGGATTCCTGATTTATTTGAAGCAATCGCTTGGGCGATAATTGGTCAACAAATAAATTTAACTTTTGCCTATACGTTAAAAAAGCGATTTGTCAACATTTTGGAGAATATGTTTACTTTGAAGGGCAAAGCTATTGGTTGTTTCCAACGCCAGAGAAAATAGCGGCTATTCAGGTAGATGATTTGAGAAACCTCCAATTTACACGGAGGAAATCAGAATACATTATTGATATTGCCAAAAGTATAGCAAGCGGTCAATTGACAAAAGATTTGCTATGTCAAAAAGAGGGCTACGAAGCCATGAAAAAAAGTTTAATGGACATTCGAGGAATTGGTGCATGGACAGCAGATTATGTGCTTATGAAATGTCTGCAACAACCGACAGCATTTCCGATAGCAGATGTTGGTCTGCATAATGCTTTAAAAATACAACTAGCATTCGAACGAAAACCAACGATGGAAGAAATGAAGAACTACGCGAAACATTGGCAAGGCTGGCAAGCGTATGCCACCTTTTATTTATGGAGGTCACTGTATGAAACGATATAAATTAGATTATCCATCACCAATTGGAATTATAGAAGTTGAGGGAAATGATACAGCAATTGATGCCATTAACTTTGCAGAGCGAGAGCAGGTCGTCAACACTCCTCAGCATGACACACCTGAAGTTTTACTAGAGTGTGTTAAGCAATTGCATGAGTATTTTCTAGGTGTACGCCAGGCGTTCTCATTTCCTTATGTATTTCAAGGTACAGACTTTCAACAGGCTGTATGGCATGCATTACCGAGTGTAGGTTTTGGTGAAACGGCTTCATATAAGGATATCGCCATTGCCATTAACAATGAAAAAGCTGTAAGGGCTGTTGGCAGTGCGAATGGTAAAAATAATATCAGCATTGTTGTGCCATGTCATCGAATTATCGGCTCCAATGGAACGCTGACAGGTTATGGAGGCGGGATGTGGCGCAAAGAATGGCTGCTTCAGCATGAGCAAACACATAAAAATCCATCCAAGTAATACCGTTCATCAGAGTACGTCATTACGCCATTTGTACACAGTATAAAAAAGTTGTTATTGCAAAAAATAAGACCGTCAAAACGGCGGTTGTAATGACTAGTCTTTGTCATTTTATCGCTTTTTATGACACCTCCCTGCTAAGAAATATAGCTTGGAGTATTGATGATAAAGGAGGTGTACACATGAGCGTGCTATATAGAATCGCCTTAGTATTAGTTATTATAGGTGCAATCAACTGGGGACTCATTGGATTCTTTAGATTTGATTTAGTGGCTTATTTATTTGGTGGACAAACGGCGGTCTTATCTCGTTGGATTTATGCACTCGTTGGTCTTGCTGGGCTAATTTCGATTCCAATTCTTGTAAAGCGATTTGAAGACGAGGATGATGTGGATACATTCACTCGTATGGATAGAAATCCTAGCTATGGCATGGAGGCTGGGGAAGAAGCAGATTTCTCTGAAGTAAGAGAAAAAGAAGTGAAAAAAAAGAACAAGTAGTTAAACTGTAAAAATTGGTGACCCTGTTGGCTTGTCAGTTTTTTCAATAGCAAGCATAAATATTCGCGTAGCTTCTGACTACGCGAATATTTGTTTTTTAGTCTTGATTACTTGGAAATGCAAAGGATGAGGTAACATCATTCCCTTGTTCTATCCACTTTTCTGAAATGGTTTTCGCTTTAGTGAAGAAACGTACTTGGTCAGGTCCAAACATATGCCCCTCCCCAAACCTCGAACGTTTCCAGCCACCAAAGTTATGATAGCCTACTGGAATAGGAATCGGTACATTAACGCCTACCATACCTACTTCAATTTCAGTAGTAAACTTTCGAGCGGCTGCACCATTGTTCGTAAAGATGGTTACACCATTTCCTAATTCATGGGCATTAATAAGGGCGATAGCTTCCTCTAATGTTGCCACGCGGACGATATTACGTGCAGGCCCAAAAACCTCTTGCTCATAAATTTCCATTCCAGGCTTTACATGATCGAGTAATGTAGGTCCAAGATAGAAGCCGTTCGATTGTTTGGCAATTTCCGGATTTCGTCCATCGCAGACCAGTGTAGCGCCTTCTTCTAGGCTACGATTAATATAGCCAATGATGGCGTCCTTTGATTGCTGCGTGATGACTGGTCCAAAATCAACTTCGGCATCTGTATAGGGACCCACTTTTAATTTGGCAATTTTATCGGCAAGAATACCCACTAATTTATTCGCTGTATCCTCACCAACAGGAATAATGGTTGACAGTGCCATACAACGCTGGGAGGCAGCTCCATAGGCAGCCCCTAAAAAAGCATTTGCTACATGTTCTAAGTCAGCATCTGGCATAACCACCATATTATTTTTACCTCCGCCTAGTGCTGTGACACGCTTCCCATGTTTAGAGGCTGTAGCATAAATGGCTTCTGCAACTGGCGTAGAGCCTACAAAGGAAATCGCTTCAATGGCTGGATGACATAATAGTTCATTAACAGCATCTTTATCCCCATTAATAACTGTCCAAACCCCATCAGGTAAGCCTGCCTCTTTCCACAGTTCTGATAAAAATAAAGCAGAGCAAGGAACCCGCTCTGACGGCTTCAGAATCACACAGTTTCCTACAGCCACCGCCATGCTTGTAATTGCTAGTGGTACCATGACAGGGAAATTAAATGGTGAGATAGCTGCTACTATGCCTAATGGTTCTTTCAGAGAATAAGCATTGATATGACCACCAACATTCACAGAATACTCTCCTTTAAGTAAATGTGGGGCATTGATCGCTAGATCAACAGATTCTAAACCGCGTGTAATTTCGCCCTTGGCATCCTCAATCGTTTTGCCACTCTCCGTGCAGATCATATCAATTAGCTCATCGATATTTTCTGTTATGAGCTGGCGGAATTTAAGGACAATTTCAGCTCGTTTACCAACGGATAAGGCGCGCCAAGCAGGAAAAGCCGCTTGGGCAGCATTGATTGCTTCCTGTACCTCTTGTTTTGTTGCCAAAGGAACACGAGCAATGACAGCACCAGTGCTTGGATTGTAAACATCTGAAAACTGACCGCTTTTCCCTAGAGCTGTTTGCCCATTGATAAAATGACCTAACTCCTGTATGTCTGTATTCGTTACCATCTGGCTATTCCTCCTACAGTTTAATAGAATGTAAGGCTTGCACAAATTTTTCAACAATGAAATTCTTCTCATCTGAGGAAATAATCAGAGGAGGAGATAAGGTTAACACATTATTGAAGCCTGCAACGGTTACACCGTTTTTCCCAATGATTAACCCTTGTTCCTTACATTGTGTGATCACTTTGTTCACAAGTGTAATGTCGAGTGGTGTTTTGCTGACTTTATCTTGCACTAGCTCTACGCCAATTAATAAGCCTTTCCCACGAATATCTCCAACATTCGGGTGCTCCTTTAATTGCTCCTGTAATGTAGTGAGTAATGTAGCACCTAGTGTAGCCGAGTGGGCAAATAAATTTTCCTTCTCCATTATTTCAATATTTTTTAATGCGACGGCACATGCTGCTGGTGATCCACCAAATGTGTTGACATGACGGAAAAAGTCATAGTCCTCAGTTCCAGCAAACGCCTCATAAATTTCACGACGAACCGCTGTGGCAGATAGTGGCATATAAGCGCTTGTTAAGCCTTTCGCCATTGTCACAATATCTGGCTGGATGCCGTAGTTTTGGAATCCAAAAGCTTTGCCTGTACGACCAAAACCGCAAATTACTTCATCGACAATGAGTAGTGCGCCATGCTTCTCACAAACAGCTTTAACTCCTTGTAAGTAGCTGTCGTGGGGCATAATTACACCACCGCCAGTAATAATAGGCTCCATTATGACTGCTGCTATGGAATCTGACATTTCCCAAGTCATGACATGATCGATTGCTTGGACGGATGGTAATGCACAAGGGTCCTTACTTTGAATATGGTCTTCATTGGCACGATAAGTGTCAGGTGGTGTGACATGTAAAAAACCTGGTGCCAGTGGCTCATATTTATATTTTCGTTGAGCTTGTCCAGTTGCTGCTAGTGCACCCATGGAGCTACCATGATAGGCACGGTAACGAGAAATAATTTTTGTTCGATTGACGTGACCTTTTTGTTGATGATATTGTCTAGCAATTTTGAAGGCCGCCTCATTTGCCTCGGAGCCACTATTGGAGAAGAAGACAACATAATCATCCCCTAAAAGTTCACTAATTTTTTCGCTTAATTGAATAGCAGGGATATGCCCAACAGATAAGGGTGTATACGTATTTTCTAGCAATTGCTCATAGGCAGCTTTGGCAATATCCTCTCGTCCATAGCCAACGTTTACACACCATAAACCTGCCATTGCATCTAAATAGCGTTTGCCTTCAATGTCGGTAATCCATGCCCCTTTAGAGGATTGGACAATCATTGTTGCTTTTGGATTGTATGGCTTCATAGAGTGCCATACAAATTGTTCATCTTTTACTTGCCAATTGGGACTTGTTACATTTGTCACGAAGCTTCACTCCTTCTGAACAGGTAGTTGATTAGCATGCATATGTTTTCGTCAGATGTGGACAACAAAAATGCACAGTCGACCCCATTTGTACTTTATATGTATGCTTCAAGAATTTTAGAAGGAGTATTTAATGAGAAAGAAAATTCAGTTAATTTAAAGGCGTAACAGGCTACTGATGCATTAAGACATCTTCAATTAAAAAGGCAATATATAAATTAGTCTTTGTAAAGGGATTGCTTAAGTCCATATCCAATAGCATTTCAATTTTCTTAATTTTATAAAGGACCGTGTTACGATGTATAAATTGACGTTCACTAATCCTGCTTGTACTGCCATTTTCCTCAACAAAAATACGTAAAAAAGGTACATAGTCTGTCCCATGTAATTCATCATAGCGATAAAGCTGTCCTAAAATGTCCTGACTGAACGACTTCATGAGGGGCTGGTTTTTTACAGCCATCAATATTTTATAGGCACCAATTTCTTTGTATTTATATAAATAACGATTGTTATGAAGCTGTGCGAAATGAATGACGGTTAAGGACTCATCATAGCTTTTGCGAACATTTTCTAGCTCTTTATGAAAGTTGCCTTTGCCGATAATAATATCCAAGTAGCCATTTTTTAACGTGATTTTTTCATAGATTTCTTCTACAACTTTTGAGAAAGGTATATTAGGTGTATTGATTTGTGCTTTATCAATTAAAAAGATGAGGTGATTTTTATGCTTTAATTTTAAGAAGCGTTGATAGCGATTTTGAAAAGCGAATTGGATCATCACCTCATAACGATCAATAGCTGCCTGAGAGCCAATGGTTGTACAAGTTATGATCGCTAGTTCTCTTCCTTGAGGAAATCCTAGCTGTGCTAGTTGATCTTTCATTGTGTTAGCGTTTTGTTTGAAATGAAATAGTAGATTGAAAAGAACCTTTTCTTCGATAGAAAGCTCTTGATGGTGATTGGCAATAAATTGAAAGGTAGTTTTTAATAGATCGGCAATGCGATAATTCCATGGCATTTGAAAAATAGGGAAATCATGTTGATTGGCAAAAGAGATGACGGCTTCTGGAATTTTAGGAATGAATGGTCCTGTATTAATGATAAAGCCAGCTACTTTTTTCGTGTAAGCCTGTTTGACAAGCTGTTCCAAGGAATCTTGCTGTGCATCTAAATGAATGCCTGTTGTGACGACCAATTCATTGGGTCTACAAAACATGATTAAATCACTGCTTTCCACAACATTAATACCAGTAACTCTGCGATACGTACCACTATGTCCAGCGACTAATGTGAGCATTGGGAATTGAACTCCCTCTACAATTTTACGAATCGTCCCCATACTTCCCCCCCTTAATTATGAACATAACTTACCATATATGATGTGCAGTTGCACATATTTTTTTAGTTTACTATCCATATCTCACAAATTTTATCTATTTTAGAATGTTTATTAACTACTGTGAAAGAGAGGACTTGCATATGTATAAATGTAATAGTAGACGATTGCAAGAGTTAATTGAACAATTTAGTCAATTTGGAGCCACTGAAAATGGTGGCGTCACACGTTTGTCTCTTTCGAATGAGGATGTATTAGCAAGAAACTATTTTTGTGAGTGTTGCAAAGCGTTAGGGATGGCTATCCAGGTGGACGATATGGGCAACATCTATGCCACTCTCCCTGGCAAAAAAAATGTGCCACCCATTGTCATGGGCTCCCATCTAGATTCAGTTGAAAAAGGTGGAAGATTTGATGGCGTGTTAGGTGTACTAACAGCGATCGAGGCCATTCGAACAATAAAGGAAAATGATATCGAGGTGGACATTCCACTTACGATTGTCAATTTCACGAATGAAGAAGGGGCACGTTTTGATCCAGCCATGATGAGTTCAGGCGTTATCACCTCGAAATTCGACAAAGAAAAAATGCTACAATCCACAGATAAACATGGCATACGTTTTCAAGAAGCTTTACAAGCAAGTGGCTATGAGGGAGAGCAAGCCAATCGTCTGAAGGAAGCACTTGCTTATATCGAATTGCATATTGAACAAGGGCCAGTATTAGAAGCAAAACAGCAGGAAATTGGTGTGGTTGAGGGTGTACTAGGCATGGTCTGCTATGAAATTACAATTAGTGGGCAATCAAACCATGCAGGTACAACACCAATGTCAATGCGTAAAGACCCGATGATTGTGGCATCGACCATCATTACAGAGCTATATGAGCAATTAGGAAAAATTGACGAACAACTTGTTTTTACTTTTGGTCGTATGAATGTTTCCCCGAATATTCATACTGTCATCCCAAATAAGGTAACATTTACAATTGATTCACGTCACCAGAAACCAGAGGTCATGCAACAGGTTGAGGATATTCTCAACGCGCTTCCAGAGACAGCAGGCGGATGCCATATTCAGCCTGTCAAGTTATGGGGCAGGGATACCGTGTATTTTGATAGTGCGATTTGCAATGAAGTAGAAAGAGCTTGTCAAAGCTTTGGCTATTCATCTCATCGTATGTTTAGTGGCGCTGGACATGATGCACAGTATATGGCAAGTATGGTTCCTTCCGCGATGATTTTTGTTCCAAGTATTGAAGGGAAGAGTCATTGTGAAGAAGAGGAAACAGCCTTTGAAGATTGTGTAAAGGGCGCAGATATTTTATTGGAAACGGTGTTAACGCTACAAACGAAGTTTAGTATGGGCGAAACATATACACTGCATTAACTATCAAGCATTCTCTAATTTTGTGATGAAGGGTGAGAGGCATAGTGAAAAAAATCATTAAAGGTGGAAGAGTAGCAACAGCTGCTGATGTATTTGAGGCAGATATTTTAATTGATAACGGTAAAATTGTTCAAATTGGACAAAATTTAACGGATGCTGGCGCTGAAATTATTGATGCTACAGGCAAGTACGTATTGCCTGGTGGCATTGATCCCCATACGCATTTAGACATGCCATTCAATAACACGGTGACAGATGATGATTGGAAATCAGGCACCATTGCAGCGGCTTTTGGTGGGACAACTACTATTTTAGATTTCTGCTTAACAGCAGGGGAAGAAAAATTATCGACAGCCGTAGAGAAATGGCATGACAAGGCAAAGGGAAAGTCAGCTATTGACTATGGCTTCCACTTGATGATTGGTGATTTAACACCTGAAACCGAAGCCGAATTACCGCAGCTATTGGAGCAAGAGGGCATTACCTCTGTAAAAGTTTTTATGGCGTATGCAAAAGAATTCCAAGCGACAGATCGTACACTATTTAAAGCCTTTAAAATCGCCAAGGATCTCGGTGCGCTTGTGATGGTCCATTGTGAAAATGGCTCTGTTATTGATGAGCTAGTAGAGGAAGCAAGACGTGCAGGACATAAGGAACCCATCTATCATGCACTGACTCGTCCAGCGGAATTGGAGGGCGAAGCAACAAAGCGTGCTATCGAATTAGCTCATATAGCTGGTGCGAAGCTCTATGTGGTGCATGTGACATGTAAAGAAGCGGTAGATGAAATTATCGCTGCCCGTGAGAAGGGCTATGATGTTTATGGTGAAACTTGTCCACCGTATTTAACGCTCGATCAATCAGCACTAGCACAACCTGGCTTTGAGGGAGCCAAATATGTTTGGTCACCTCCACTTCGACCTAAATATCATCAGGAACATTTATGGAATGCCTTAAAGGCGAAACAGCTTCAGACAATCGGCTCAGACCAATGCTCCTTTAGCTTTAAGGGTAAAAAGCAGCTAGGCTTAAATGATTTCTCGAAAATTCCAAATGGCGGACCATTCATTGAAGACCGCTTCAGTATTTTATACTCAGAGGGCGTGGCAAAAGGTAGAATTTCCATCAATGAATTTGTTGATATGATCTCTACTAGTGCCGCAAAAATATTTGGCTTATTCCCGCAAAAAGGAACGATTGCAATTGGTTCAGATGCGGATATCGTCATTTTTGACCCAGATGCACAGCGCCAAATTTCGGCTAAAACACATCATATGAATGTGGACTATAACCCATATGAAGGCTGGGAGGTAACAGGTGAGCCTGTTAGTGTACTCGTACGTGGGGAATATGTCATTAAAAATAAAGAATTTGTAGGGGTACTTGGCAGCGGGCGATACATTAAACGTCCATTAAAAACGGTAGCTGCGGAAGCACTAAACATTTAGCTTCCTGTAGGATAGGACCGATTGTTTTGACTGGAGAGCAAAGCAATCGGTTTCGTAATTAGGGTATTGGAAAAAATGAACACATGAGGGGGATGTGGAAATGGCTCCGATTCAAGAAAATGCAATGACCGTGCAGCTTAGACGTAATTTTGTAGAATTAAAAGGTAAGATGACAAAGAATGAGGCTATTGAGGAAGCTAATCGTTGTTTGTATTGCTACGACGCACCATGTATTAAAGCGTGTCCAACAAGTATTCAAATACCAAATTTCATAAAAAAAATTGCATCTGGTAATATGAAGGGTTCTGCGACGACTATATTAGAAGCAAACCCAATTGGTGCAAGCTGTGCAAGAGTTTGTCCAACGGAAGAACTGTGTGAAGGGGCGTGTGTCTTAAATTCTTCAACAAAGCCAATTAAAATTGGTGAGTTACAACGTTATGCAACGGATTGGGCAATGGAAACCAATGCTCAGCTATTTAAGGCAGGTCCACATAATGGACAGAAAGTAGCCATTGTAGGGGCAGGTCCTGCTGGTTTGTCGGCAGCACGTGAACTCAGTCGCTTAGGCTATCAAGTAACTATCTATGAGGCTGAAGCGAAGGCTGGTGGCTTAGGAAGCTATGGAATTGTAGCGTTCCGATTACCAAATGATGTCGTAGATTGGGAAGTAGAGCAGATTGAACAGCTCGGTGTGGACATTCAAACGAATACAGCTGTAGGTGAGGATATTTCTGCTGATGAAATTTTGGCTCAGTATGACAGTGTGATTTTAGCTGTCGGTATGGGTGCTGTCCCAAATTTGGGCATTGATGGGGAAGAATTAGAAGGGGTACATGATGCCATTGAGTTTATTCGAAAAACAAAAATGGGACCGCTTACAAATGATATTGTAGGGAAACGAGTAGCCATAATCGGTGCTGGAAACACGGCGATAGACGGTGCTACAAGTGCGGTACGTTTAGGCGCAGACAATGTACAAATTCTTTATAGAAGAACACAAAAAGAAATGACGGCATACAAATTTGAGTATGAATTTGCCAAGCAGGATGGCGTGGAATTTAAATGGCTAACGGCACCAAAGAAAATTATTGGCAATGAAGCAGGTAAGGTGACAGGGATTGAATGTGTGAAAATGAAGCTCGGTGAGGCGGGTCCTGATGGTCGACAACGCCCAGAAGAAGTAAAGGGCTCCAATTTTATCATTGAAGTGGATGCTGTTATTAAAGCCATCGGGCAAACTCGTTTTGTATCGTTAATTGAAGCCTTTGGTTTAGCTCATACAAATGGTGTTGTCGATATTGATGAGACAACAATGCAAACGTCCAATGACAAGGTATTTGCATGTGGAGATGTTGTCTTTGGCAATGGACAGGGTGAAGCGATGGTAGTGACCGCTGTACAGCAAGGAAAAGATGCAGCATATAAGATTCATGAACGCTTAAGAAAACCAAGTGAGATTGCATAAAGTGAACCTTCAATCAGTGGAGGCTCCTCTGATTGTTAGATTCACCAATCGGGTTTTTACAGGCTGTTAATCCCCCATCTGAAAGAATACATGATTCGATGTTTTGAAATGATGGTCATACAGCCTGTTAATACGGGATAAAGTGAACCTTCAATCAGTGGAGGCTCCACTGATTGTTAGATTCACCAATCGGGTTTTTACAGGCTGTTAATCCCCCATCTGAAAGAATACATGATTCGATGTTTTGAAATGATGGTCATACAGCCTGTATCTGGCACTATGCTTTCAGTTGACAAAAGATTGTTAGTACGGATAGAGGGGGAACTTATATGGCAGACTTACGCATTAATTTAGCGGGTATCAAATCGCCGAATCCATTTTGGCTAGCATCTGCTCCACCAACGAATTCAGGCTATCAAGTACAGCGTGCATTTGAAGCGGGCTGGGGTGGCGCAGTCTGGAAAACGTTAGGAGAACCGATTTTAAATGTGTCTTCCCGTTTTGCAGCCGTTAGCTATAATGGCCAACGTGTGGCAGGCTTTAATAATATTGAATTAATTACGGATCGGCCATTAGAAGTGAATTTACAAGAAATTTATGAGACGAAAAAGAAATTTCCTAATCACGCAATTATTGCCTCGTTAATGGTGGAACCAAAGCAAGAAAAATGGCATGAAATTGTCAAACGAGTAGAAGATGTGGGGGTTGATGGTCTTGAGCTTAACTTTGGTTGTCCACATGGGATGGCAGAACGAGGCATGGGTTCTGCCTCTGGTCAAGTCCCTGAATTGGTGGAAAAACAAACGTACTGGGTAAAGGAAGCGGCACGTACACCCGTCATTGTTAAACTAACGCCAAACATTACGGATATTACCGTGACGGCCGAAGCGGCAACACGAGGTGGCGCAGATGCTGTTAGTATGATCAATACGATTAACAGTTTAGCAGGTGTTGATTTAGACTCTTGGAATACCATACCACATGTGGCTGGCAAAGGAGCTCATGGGGGCTATTGTGGCCCAGCGGTTAAACCAATTGCACTGAACATGGTTGCAGAATGTGCCCGTAATCCATTAGTCAATGTACCGATTTCCGGCATTGGGGGGATCTCCAATTGGCAAGATGCAGCGGAATTTATCCTAATGGGTGCGACAGGCGTACAGGTATGTACAGCAGCAATGCATCATGGCTTTAGTATTGTGGAGGATATGATTGATGGGCTGAATAACTACTTAGATGAGAAAGGTCTAGCTTCAGTCATGGATTTAGTTGGTCGCTCTGTGCAAAGGTATTCAAACTGGGGTGATTTAGATTTAAATTATAAAATTGTTGCAGAAATTAATAATGATGTTTGTATTAATTGCAATAAATGCCATATTGCTTGTGAGGATACATCCCATCAATGTATTGACCTTTATACGGAGGATGGTCGTCCAATGCTAAAGGTTCGTGAGGAAGACTGTGTAGGCTGTAATTTATGCTCAATTGTTTGTCCTGTCGATGGCGCCATTTCAATGGTTGAACGTCCATCCACAATTCCGTCAATGACATGGAATGAACGCCAATCACTTCTGAGCAGTCTATCAAAATAAAGCACCTATGTTCAATTTTGAATAAAGATTAAAATCGAAATTCCACCTTCCTTCAGCATTTTTGGGTGAAGGAAGGCACTTCAAGTAGGTTGTCACGGAAATTAGAAAAAAAGGAGAGAAACATTATGGAACGTGAAGGGAATTATTTAAAATCCCCAGATTTACTTCCAGTGACACATCAACAAAGAAATATTGGAACATTTGGTTTTGCAGTGATTTGGATAGGAATGGCAATTGTATTAGCGGCTTTTGCCATTGGTGGTTCGGCTATCATGAATTTATCCTTACCAATGGTGATTGTGGCAACATTGGTAGGTTCTTGTTTAATCGGCGTCTTTATGACGTTAATTGGTGATATCGGCATAGAGCATGGATTATCTTTCCCTGTTTATATGCGCGCACCATTTGGCACATTCGGTACGCATATACCTTCCCTTGTACGTGGTGTTACAGCTGCCTGTTGGTTTGGTTTGAATACGTATTTTGGTGCATTAGCAATAAACGGAATTTTAAATTTATTGTTTGGCTTTGATAATTGGTTTATCTGCTTCCTTGTGTTTGCAGCGCTTCAACTCTTTAATACATCTCTTGGTATTAAATCCATTGAGCGCTTTGCTGATTTAGCAGCCCCTGTCATTATTTTAATTTCTTGTTGGATGTATTACACATTGGCAGATAATGCAACATCTCAGGGGAAAAATATTTGGACGTGGGTGGAAACCCCAACAACAGGCTTCGCTGCTTTTACCGCCTTTATGGTAGTGGTGATGGCAAATATGGGCTTTTGGGCAACACTAGCAGCTGATATGCCGTCCTTGTCCCGATTCTTTAAGGCACCTAAAAATGAGCGTAATTGGTTCAAGCGTAATAAAACACAGCTTGTAGGCTCTTTAATTGTCATGCCCATTACAAATACATTCATTGTGACAATTGGTGCAGTTTGCTATATGGCAGTTGCATCGGCAGACCCAATTAATGCCTTACAGCAGAGTGCGAGCGGCTTTATTCTTGGGATTCTATTGCTGATGATTGTATTAGCACAATGGTCGACAAATACCTCTGCCAACGTTGTACCAGCAGCTACTATTTTCTCTAATATCGGTGGACCGAAAGTGCCATTCTGGGTAGGGGTTGTGATTGCAGGGATTATTGGTATTCTTGCACAGCCTTGGAGTCTATTTGATGTCATGGTCAATGTCCTATTAATCATTGGCGGTATTTTAACAGCGATTGTAGGGATCTTATTTGCTGATTACTACCTGATTCGTAAACGGCGCGTACATGTAAAAGAGCTTTATGAATTAGACGGGCAATTTAAATATTATAAGGGCTTTAATATGGCTGGGTTAATCGCCTGGGTAATCGGCGGTGCAGTGGCCAATATCTTTTCAACTTACTCTTCTTTAGTAGGGTTCGCTGTAGGGGCGATTGTATATTATGTATTAGCGAAGTATTGGTGGTTTAAAAAGTATCCACAAGCTGAGCTAGATGATCCAAACGATGCAAAATATTTAGGTATTACAGTCGGACATAATTTAGACGAAATATTTGGCCAACCAGCAGCTCCAACGGCGGTCCCAGATGAAGATGAACTGGTGGAGCAACCAGATCCTCTGTTAGAGATGAAGGGTGCCGAGTAAGAGAGACAACATCAAGACATTTTCAAAAGAAGGTGAGGTGATGGCATGTCTGAATTCCAACAAAGCACAGAGGAAATCCAAAAAGTAGATCATTATTTAGATAGTGGCTTTAAAATCAAATATGTCTACGAGAATTTAAGTGGGATGTTTGTAGAATTTGCTCGTCAAGAAGAAGTGACATTGCTACAAATTCTAACAGCAGATGCACGTAAATATTTCTCTGCAAAATTACAGGAACAAACATTACTACAATAAAGACGTAAACTCTATTCCTTTCGTTAAATTGGGAATAGAGTTTTTTGTGTTTTCCTTGTATTAAAAAGGGGCGGATTGAGCAAAAAAATCGTGTCTATAGCTGAAAAAGATTTTTTGGCAAAGAGTGGGGTTGCTTTCCGTTCCGCCAGCGTCCGATGAGCCGCTTCACTCGCGTTCGCTCAAGAGTCTCATCTGTGGCGCTATATCCTTTTGATAATTGGGTGAATTACTTTTGTGAAATAAAATATAAAAGAGTGAATTTTCTGAGTTTTATGAAATAAAAGAGGGCAATTTGCTGAAACTATCAAATTATCATTAATTTTTGTTTTTCCTAAAAATACATTTGTCTTTTTTAGAATAATTGTTTATGATTTTTAAAGGATAGTCAACGTAGAAATTACATCAGGAAAGAGGCGTTATGGAGTGGCCAATAAGGAATTGAAAAGAGGATTAGAAGCACGTCATATTCAAATGATTGCACTTGGTGGTACGATTGGTGTAGGGCTATTTATGGGCTCAGCAAGTGCTATTCAATGGACAGGACCTTCTGTACTCCTTGCCTATGGTATTGCAGGTATTTTTATTTTTTTCATTATGAGGGCAATGGGTGAGATGCTTTATATGGAGCCAAGTACAGGCTCTTTTGCCACATTTGGCTATAAATATATTCATCCTTTAGCAGGGTATTTAACAGCGTGGAGTAACTGGTTCCAATGGGTTATTGTTGGGATGTCTGAAATTATAGCAGTAGGAACGTATATGCAATATTGGTATCCGGAATTACCCGCTTGGATACCTGGTTTAATTGCAATGGTGATTTTAGGTGTGGCGAACTTCATATCTGTCAAATCATTTGGTGAATTTGAATTTTGGTTTGCGATGATTAAAATCGTTACAATTATTTTAATGATTATTGCAGGCGTCGGACTCATCTTCTTTGGCTTTGGCAATGATGGGATAGCAATAGGCTTATCTAATCTGTGGCGTCACGGTGGCTTCTTTACGGGTGGTTGGACAGGCTTCTTCTTTGCCTTATCTTTAGTCGTTGCTGCCTATCAAGGGGTGGAGCTTATTGGGATTACAGCAGGTGAAGCAAAGAATCCTCAACAAACGATTACCAATGCCATCCAAAGCATTATTTGGCGTATTTTAATTTTCTATATCGGGGCAATTTTTGTTATTGTTACAGTATATCCTTGGGATGAGCTTGGCACAATTGGTAGTCCTTTCGTGGCGACATTTGCTAAGGTGGGTATCACAGCTGCTGCAGGTATTATTAATTTCGTCGTCATCACAGCGGCAATGTCAGGGTGTAACAGTGGAATTTATAGTGCTGGACGTATGTTATATACTCTTGCTATGAATGGACAAGCACCAAAATTTTTCGCTAAGCTTTCTAGTAATGGCGTGCCTTTATTTGGAACAGCGGGTGTACTAGTTGGATTAGTCATGGGTGTTATCCTAAGTTATATAGCCCCTGAAAACTTATTTGTTTATGTGTATAGTGCAAGTGTTTTACCAGGGATGATTCCATGGTTTATCATTTTAATAAGTCAAATTCGTTTTAGAAAAGCAAAGGGAGCGCAGCTAGCAAAGCATCCTTTCAAAATGCCGTTCGCACCGATTACAAACTATGTAACCATTATCTTTTTAATCATGGTACTAGTCGGCATGTGGTTCAATGATGATACACGCGTGTCATTAATAGTGGGCATTATTTTCTTAGTTCTCGTAACAATTAGCTACTATGTATTTGGTATTGGTAAAAACCGATACAGCAAAGATTCTATAGAATAACCTTTAAGGATGTATCTCTAATTGGGATGCATCCTTTTTTTATGGCTATTTTTGCTAGCACAATTTTTACATAATTAAATGAAAAAAAGACAAACTAATAAAACTGAAAATATGAACTGGTATTTATCGGAACAAAGGGGTGGAGCGCAAATGAACGAGATACCCGAGCAGATTGTCGCTAAATTAAAGCAGGAGATTAACGAAGTCGATGATGTAAAACTGAAAATGATCGCTACAGAGGAAGGGGATGTGACGGTCATTTATTTCTCCTCACTCATCGAGAAAATGACCTTACAAACCATGGTGACGATTCCATTAGCTAATAATTTGAAACAAATACATCAAATGGCTCAATATGTTGACCCGAAGGATGTGCAGGGTGTCGTTAAAAAATTGAATGCGGGGCAAACCCTTCTTTTTTTCCACGAAACCAATGCCCTATTAAGCATCGATACGTATAGTGCGCCTACAAGGGCCATTACGGATACGGAAACAGAGTCAACTGTAATTGGTCCACAGGATGCATTTACGGAATCACTAGAAACGAATATTTCGTTAGTGCGAAGACGTATTCAAAGCTCTATGCTAAAAAATGAAAACCGAATTGTAGGGTCTGAAGCCAATATTAAAATATCAATTATGTATATGGATAATATCGTGAGCCATGAAAATTTAGATGATCTAAGAAACCGTATTGACCAGGTAGATTATCCGTTATTTACAGATATATCCGTGTTGAAGCAATTAATAGAGGATAATCCATTATCGCCCTTTCCTCAATACTATATGACAGTCCGTCCAGATAGTATTTGCCGTTATCTTCTGGATGGGAGAATCGTCGTTTTTATGGATAATAGTCAACTAGCTATTGTCTGTCCCACATCTTTTTTTGAAATGTTCGTGTCAATTGAGGATTACTACAACCGTTGGACAACAGCATCTTTATTAAGGATGTTGCGCTTTTTTGGTTTTTTCTTAACGATCATGATTACACCAATGTATATATCAGCCTTAACTTTTCATCCAGAAATTTTGCCATATGAATTATTACTAAATCTTCAAGAATCAAGAAGTAAAGTACCTTTTCCACCACTGATTGAAGTGTTATTTATCGAGCTTATTATTGAAGTGTTGCGAGAAGCGGGCTCCCGAATGCCTGCTAAGGTCGGACAAACAATTGGTATCGTAGGAGGGATTGTAATTGGTACTGCGGCCGTAGAAGCTGGATTACTCAGTAATATACTCATTGTATTAGTCGCTACCTCTGCGCTACTTTCCTTCTTACCGCCAATTTTCTTAATGAGTAATACGAGCCGATTTATCCGTTATATTTTTATCTTATCAGCAGGATTATTCGGCTTGTTTGGACAGATGCTCGCCTTTGCGTGGTTAATCCACCATTTATTAAGTCTCAAATCTTTAGGAACGCATTATATGACACCTGCCATTCCAAGAAAGCCAAGCGATTTATTGGATAGTGTCATGCGATTTCCAACTAAATATATAAGAAGTAAAACTGGTATTTCAAAAGCACAGAAAAAATAGTGTCAGAATGGGAATGAGGTGGTTAACTTTGAATACAACAAAAGGAAAGGTGTTAAATCGTTATCATGTCATCTTCTTAGCGCAAAGTATTATGATTGGTACCGGTATCCTTTCGCTCCCTCAGAAATTAAGTCCTATGGGCTACACACAATCATTTATGCCTCTTCTCTTTGGTGTGATTGCTAGCCTGACACTATTTGCGATGGTATGGCTTTGTTCGAAGTTTCCCAATGATGATTTATTTCGAATGAATGAAATATTATTGGGAAAATGGCTCGGAAAATTTATAAATCTACTCGTCATTATTCAATTTATTATTTTTAGTGCAGGGATTATTAGTAATTATATGCACTTAATTCAAAGTACAGCATTGCAAGAACAAACCATCACCATGCCTGTCCTTTGCTTTTTACTGCTACTTATTTACATTGTAAGTGGGGGTATTAAATCTATTGCACGGTTTTGTATAATGACATTTTTTATTACCATTGGATTATTCTATTTTACGCGCTGGGCCATTGAAAAAGGTGATCCAAGTCATTTTTTGCCTCTATTTAATTTTACGCCTAAGGAATTTTATGAAGCATTAAAGCAAGGGTATTTTTCGATCCTTGGTTACGAATTAATTCTATTTTATTTTCCATATATCATCGATCAAAAAAAGGCATTTCGTCATTCCTTAATCGGTATTTGGATTAGTATATTTTTATGCTTTATCACAACAGCTATTAGCGTCATGTATTATTCAGAGTGGCAATTAAAAAATGTAGAGTTTTCAGTATTAAACCTATTTAAGGCAGGAGAATTTACCTTTATTGAACGAATCGATATCATTGGCATTACGCTTTGGGTTTTTCTAATCTTATCCTCGATTACAGCCTATGTATGGTGTGCAAAAAGGGGTATGGATACCTTCCTTAAAAAGAAAAAGCAAAGTTATCAGTTGTATATCATCGCCTTGATCATTTTCTTTATTGTAAAAATGCCCTTTTCGCGTGAATTCCAGGAAAAATTATTTATGGCAAGTAACTATGTAGGCTATGTGCTGGTAAGCTGGCCAGTGTTTTTAATCCTGATATATGTTATTCGAAAAAAGCAGGTGCAGGTATGAAAAATAAACGTCTATGCATCATTTCTTTTTTGATTTTCGTTTTACTTGCAGGCTGTTCTAAAAAAGAAATAAAAGTTCCTCTAGAGGATGTTGGGATGGTAGATTCGATGGCTTTTGACTATATCGATGAGAATCAGATGAGACTCACAGTAGCGATCCCCCAATATTCTCCAGACGCAGAAAAAGACACACAAACTTTTTCTATCACAACAGATTTAGTATCAAGCGGCATCGTGGAAATAGAAAAGCAATCCGATAAGAAAATAGTCTTCAATCAATTGCGAGTTGTCTTAGTAAACGAAGATTTTGCACGGAAAGGGAATGTTCGAAAAATCGTTCAGCACTTGTATCGCAATGCGGAAGTAGGTAATAAAGTATTGATAGCTGTTGTGAAGGATAATGCGGAAGCGATTTTAAAAGGGGATTATCCTGATAAGCCGAGTATTACTTTCTATTTGAACAATCTATTAGAGCCTAGTATAAATACTGCTTTTAATCCAAATACCAATATACATGATTTTATGTATTCGATTACCAATCCAGTAGTTGATACAGTATTACCTTATGTTGAAAAACGTGGGGAAAAATTAGAGATTAAAGGCGTTGCCATATTTAAAGGGAATCATATGCATGAATTAATTAAACCTGAGGAAGCACTCGTTATTCAAGCTTTAAGTGGACAGAAAAACCTTGCTCCTTTGCATCTTGATTTAAATGCAGGACATGGAGAAGAAAAGGTAATGATTGATTTAATCGAGAGCAGTGTGAAAAAAGAGAGTAATAAAAATATGGAATCACCCAAATTAACGATTTTCTTAAAAATAAAGGGTAAGCTAAGCGAATATAAGGGAGAAAGAGAATCACATTTATTTACAGTTGAAAGTATTAGTGATCTGGAAAAAGATGTGAATAAACAGCTTGAACAGGATATTAGTGAATTTTTAGCGCGATTAAATAAAACAGAGGTAGACCCAGCTGGCTTAAGTGAAGAATTTAGAATGTATCATCATGGAAAATGGACATCGAAAAAAACAAGAGAGCTTATTAGAAAATTAGACGTGAACGTCCATGTAGAAACGTCCATTATTAGTACAGGTACTTTAAAATAACAGCAAAGACCCATTCGATAAGAAGGGTCTTTGCTGTTAGTGTGTTTTTCGCATAATAAAGCTTAAATGTCTTCCAGCTTGTTTATCTTGACGATAAGAAAAGCCATCGGGGCTAAGGAATGTACAGGTTTCATCAATTTGTATTTGATTCGCTGGAATACCTGCAAGCTCACATTGTCTTTTAACTGTCTGCTGATTATCAATATGGTATTTTTTCGTTTCTGCATTGTAATACATAAATTCTTCGGCATAACCAAGACTGTGAAATTTTTCATATACATCTGCGTCTACCTCAAATTTCTGCTGACTCAGCGCCATCCCGATTTGAACATGAAAGTCCTCAGGTCGACACTGTTCTTCATTCATTAAATGCTGAAACAGCTTGGGTGTTATTTCTTTGACTGTTCCTTGCCATCCCGAATGAATCACACCGACAAGTCCATTCACAGCATTATAGAAAATAACTGGAACGCAATCAGCCGTAAAACTACATAATAGTAAGTTAGGCTCTACTGTATAAAGCGCGTCTGTATCCTTCACCGCTGTATCCATTTGCGCAGCTCCACGTCCTTGATCCGCTAATGTGACTTTATGAAAGTTTGCACTATGTGTTTGCTCTGTACAAATAAAATTTTGCAAATCACAGTTCAATGTCGTGGCTAAATGTTGACGATTGTCAATGATAGCTTGAACATCATGGCAGCTATGCAAAGCCATATTATTGTGTTCTACTTCCATCTCATCTTTTAAGGTAGTCCCCGCGATAATTTGCTCATTATCTATATACATTTTTATTTTCATTCAATCACCTCGTTTTACTATATAGGATTGCTTATGGAATGTATAGGTTGCCGTCATTTAATATTTAGCTACTCCTTTACCCGTCTAGCAAACTTTTAGACATAAAGAATTGATTTCCTCATATAGTAGAAGGAATGCTAGAGAGGGGGAGAGCGTGTATGTTGAGTGACCGAGATATATTATTAATTTGTCAAGTAGGCATGGGTCTTTTTTGGATTTTTACATATATACTTGTTATTTATAAGGGATGGCAAGATAAAACCTATGGCATGCCTATGGTTGCTATTTGTGCCAATATTTCATGGGAATTTATCTTTGCCTTTTTCTACCCACAAAATGACCTCCAACGCTATATTACGCTGATTTGGTTTGTATTGGATGTCTTTATTTTGATGCAATTTTTACGTTATGCTCCAAATGAATATCGTAAGATGCTATCAAAAAAGCTATTGTATTTCTCCTTTTTGATCACGTTAATCTTTAGCATGCTGATCATTTTAGGTATAGTCTATGAATTTCAAGATTTCGAAGGTAAGTATGTAGCATTCTTCCAAAATCTTATGATGTCGGGACTATTTATTGCTTTATTATTGCAAAGAGGGAATTTAGCTGGTCAATCAATGGGGATAGCAGTTTGTAAGATGGTGGGTACATTATTTGCAGCGGTTGGCTTTTATCTATACTTCCGCACACCATTAATTACCATTATTTCTGTAGCAACGCTCTTTTATGATTGGCTCTATATTCTCTTAATTTATCGATTACAGCGTAAGCAATTAGCAAAATAGGATATATTGTGCAGCTATTGATCGCTGAATCTATTAGTAATGTATGCCAATTACAAACATATTGCAACTTGATGACAAGCCGAATGGTAAAGAATAGCGGGATAAAGGGCTTTAATCAAACATATGGAGAGCTTGTCATACAATTGTAAAAATCCTTCCAAATATTTTGTGATGATTATGGCTCATAAACTATTTACGATAATGGTAGAGCAATTAGGAAGGGTGATTAACATGTTTAAAAAAATAAAAAAAGTAGCACTAGCTTCAGTAGTAGCAACTTCATTATTAGTGCCAGTTGCAGCAATGGCTGCCGAATCCTATACAGTGACATCTGGTGATACTCTATGGAAAATAGCATTAAAAACAGAAACGGGTGTACAGGAATTAATTGATGCCAACCCACAACTTGCCAACCCAAATCAAATTTCTCCAGGGCAAAAAATTAACGTCCCTGTAAAAGTACAGGCAACAGTTGAACAAGAGGTTGTGAAACTTGTCAATGCAGAACGGGCAAAAGCAGGTCTTGCAGCATTGCAAGAAGATTGGGAGCTATCTAGAGTAGCTAAATTTAAGTCGCAAGATATGCACGATAAAAATTACTTTGACCACACAAGTCCAACGTATGGTACACCTTTTACAATGATGAAAAACTTCGGTATTACGTATAAATCTGCTGGCGAAAATATCGCACAGGGCCAACGCTCCGCACAGGAAGTTGTAACTGCCTGGATGAACAGTGAAGGACACCGTGCCAATATCCTTAATAAAAGCTACACGCATATTGGTGTAGGCTATGTACAGGACGGTAACTACTGGACACAAATGTTTATTCAAAAATAAAAGTCTGTTTATAAAATAGAGTTGAAAAAGAAGAGTATCTATTGGCTTTTGGGATAGCTAGTAGATGCTCTTTTTCTCGAATCATTCCTCCTAAATCATCGGCAAACTTTAAAATGTTAATCAAGTACAGGAATGGGGATGAAAAAACAACTTTACACGTTGATGTTCATCTTTCAAAACCTCAAACAATCTGGAGTTATGTCAGGCGTAAGGATAATGTAGCGAGTTTTTGCTGTCTTGACAAATAAAATAACCAAAAAACAACACACTATGAGCAATAGACGAATAAGATGTCACTGTAGTATGAAGATAGAGGTGGTGTTTATGGTTGAAAAAGAAGTGGTTAGCTACATGCTGCGTTATCTGTATGATGGGTCTAGTTGGTTGTGAAAAAGAAGCAGTCCATCATAACAAGCTAGAACAAGAAATTCAACAACGTGAGGAAGTACAGCAACCTGTTACATATGAACAAGAACAAATGATTGATCCTATTGTAGAGGTTGTTGATCCAACTACGAGTAAGGTACTTAAAACGATATCTCCAAAGGAATTTGGCTTTGATACAGACCCACAAGCCTATCAAAAACATCTAGAGCAATTAGCAAGGGAATGGGCGAGAGGAACGGACACATCAAATGGCTATGATCAGCGTATGATGCTTGATCGTTTGGATGAAAACGGGCAAGTGATCAAGGGGAAGCCGCAAATCATTTTAAAGGAAAGTGAGCTAGTCGAGCGTATTATCGAAGCTTCTGCGACTGGGGGTCAGGTAGAAATGCCGCTCTATATAACAGAAAGTGGCTATTATTTTGAGGACCTTCCATTATTAGAGGAAGTAGTTGTTGCATCTTATACGACATATTTCAATCGTGCTGATTTAGGAAGAAATAAAAATATAGAGCTTTCTGCCAGAGCCATTCATAATGTGATCGTAGGAAGTGGCGATTATTTTTCTTTTAATACAATTGTAGGTCCAAGAGATGAGGCAAATGGCTATCAACCCGCACCTGAAATTATTAATAAGAAGGTAGTCATGGGAATTGGTGGTGGAATCTGTCAAACTTCTTCAACCTTGTTTAATGCAGTTGACCAAATTCCCATCAAATATGTTGAGCGCCATCATCATTCGTTAGATGTAGGATATGTCCCAAAAGGAAGAGATGCTACGGTTTCTTATGATACGTTAGATTTTAGGTTTCAAAACTCAAATGATGTACCATTTTTAATTAAGGCAAGCTATAAGGACAATTCTCTAACAATTGAAATTCGAACGGCAGAAAAATATGTAGAATTATTGAAAAAATCATAATGTTGTATCGAGACACCACTGGACGTTGGTGTCTTTTTTTGGATCGCATGATATAGTTAAATTGATACAGTTCAGAAAATTTTAGGGAGGAAAAGACAATGCATCCTAAACTACAAGCAACTATTGATTCGATTGATTTATACCAAGCAACTTACCCAGAGGATGCTTGTGTCATCGTGGCAGATACGGAAAGCGTGCTTGCCTACAAACCAGGAAAAAAGATTGATTTAAAAGTTGGGGTTGGTGACCCAGTACATAAATATCGAGGTACAGCAACAGAAATAGCGTTAAGTTCAGGGAAATTTGTGAAAGAGGAGCGTAGTGCAGAAGGTTTTGGTATGGCCTATATCGCCTCTGCCCAGCCTATTTTTGAAGGAGGACGTATTATTGGCGTAGTAAGTGCCATTATTTCGAACGAAAAAATGGATAGTATGCGTCTATTGGCAACCGAGCTTTCAAGTGCTGTAGAAGAAATGACAGCTACAAATGAAGGATTAGCCACTGCCAGTAAGGATGTCTCCAATCGTCTGGAAGAGCTATCTAATTTCTCAGAATCGATGACAGGTGATATTGAACAAATTAATGTGATTGTCAATTTAGTAAAAGATTTAGCTATGAAATCGAGAATCCTTGGTCTAAACGCATCGATAGAAGCGGCACGTTCAGGTGAGCATGGGCGTGGCTTCGCGGTGGTCGCGTCTGAAATACAAAAAATGTCCCAGAGTAGTACAGAAAGTGCTAATAGTATAACTGTGCAACTAGAAAACATTAAACAATCCATCGATCAGGTCAATGCATCATCTAATCAAATTGCAGCGTTTACACAGCAGTTTGCTGCGAGTATGCATGAATTAACAGATGCCTACAAAGGGGTTAATCGTACAGCAGAAAAGCTAATGCAAATTAGTGACATCAAAGGATAGTTATATAAAAAGGATAATAGACAAGTGCTATTATCCTTTTCATGATTAAATGATCTCTAAAATTTCCTGTGGTGTTGTGACACTGTATTCAGGTTCGTCATTTTGCACGACCTCTTTGGCATCATAGCCCCATTCCACCCAAATAATTGGTACACCAGCTTTCTTACACGCAACAATATCCCTTTGTTCGTCTCCAATGTATACGACGTCAGACGAGTCGACATTCGCTTCCTTTAAAAACTTTTTCATTACTTTGTCTTTACCAAAAATGCGGTTGGAGCAAAGTACATCTGCTACACAATGAATACCGTTCATTTTAAGAAATTCTAAAATATTCTCTTTAGAGTTTGAGGAAATAATCAGGATTTTATAGCCTCTTTTATCAATCTCTATTAATACTTCCTTCATTCCCTCGAAAAGATGAACATCATTTAATGATTGACGATACAATTTATAAAATTGCGGTAAAATCATAGGCAATTTATACATTGGGAAGTCAAATAATTTACTGCGTTCTGAAATTGATAATTTTTTTAATGTATCAATTTCCTTCAATTCAATGCCTTTAAATTTATATTTTTGGGCTAAAGTATTCCATGCTGATGCAAACACGGCAGTAGAATCTGCCAGCGTCCCATCAAAATCAAAGATAATATGCTTCATTGCAAACTTTCTCCTTTTTCATCTCGTTGTATTGACGTTCTATGCTAAAAAATGTTACATGGAATGGGCGATCTAGTATTCTTGTAATAACAACCATTTTGAGCGTACGTAAACATCTTATGGTAAATATTATCAGAAAATGCGGCGATTGCAATGAAAATGGTACAACAAAAGGAGGTGTCTCAAAAGTACATGGAGACACCTCGGCATTATTGTGTTTTTTTCAAAAAGAAAGAGAGTATGACATTCATTATTGCCAGTACAAAACTGATAGTAAAGACAAAGGCTGAACCTGAAGCCGCTGCTTCTTGCGTATTAGTTGTTATGTCACTTAGGAGCTGCTGTTGTTTTGCTGAGAACAACGACACCATTACAGCAATACCAATTGCACCAGATACCTGCTGAGAGGTTTGTGTAATCGCAATACCATCTGGAAAGCATTGTCTAGGTAAGGCATTCAGCGTATTTGTTTGGACAGAGGCTAATACCATCCCAACTCATAAAGTCCATAGCCAATCACAACAAGTATAGTACCAGGCGTAAATTTTGGACAAACTTTTTTGACATAGCATTCATTTTTTGAGTGATAAGAGAAGAAACAACGAGCATCTATCACATATGCATGATAGGTGCTCGTAACTGTTTACGAAAGTTTTTCTGTTTTTTCGCGTGTACGAATTAAATAATAGGCATTGATAGAGGAGGCAATTGGAATAATGAGTGCAATGCCGATACCTGCACAAAGAATGGTTGTCATTTCGGCACTAAAAACCTTGGAGTTAATAATTTCCCCAATCGAATAGGAGAGGTCCTTGAACCAGATTAATAAGCTTAAATAGCCACCAAAGAAAGCAAAAAATAACGTATTAGTATCGGTTCCTAATATATCTCTCCCGATACTTAACCCAGCTGTATAAAGTTTTTTTCTACTAATTGAAGGGTTGCGATAAAAAATCTCGTGCATGGAGGTAGCGATAGAAATAGCCACATCCATAATGGCACCTATCGTACTCATAATAATAACTGATGCACCAATTTGCACAAAATTAACACCAATATAGAGAGAAAAGATGCTGATTTCTTCAGTTGATTCTTCACCAAACCCTTGGATCATCGACTTATCCGTTATTAAGGTAATAAATAGCAGTAATACAACAATCGTCACCATTGTCGAGATAAAGGCTGTAATGGTTTTACTATTTGTTTTATTGATATAGAAAAGACTAATACAGCTAATGATCGTACAGGCTATGAACGTCAAGATGATTGGGCTATTTTTAGGGTTTGTCATTAAAAAGATGGTGACAAAGAGCACACCAAAGTTGAGGAATAAAGAAAGAAATGACCGTACTCCCTGTTTACCTCCTACTATCACCATCAACGCAAATAAAATAACTGCTAATAAGACGATAACATTCATTCTTGAACCCTCTTTCGATTAATGAAAAATATAGCGGTATACTGACTGATAGGAATCGTAAGGACAACACCAATACCCCCTGCTAAGGCACGGGCTAATTCTAAAGAAAGATTTAAGGACAATGTAAGCCCTAATGTGGAAGAATTTTTTAAATAGAGAATAATCATAGGTATGGAGCCGCAAAGGTAGGCAAAGAATAAGATACTTGTAATGGTACCCATAATATCTTTACCGATTTCATGTCCCGAAGATTTCAGAGCCTTGACAGAGATTGTAGGATCTTGCTCGTATAAAGCAAAAATTGAGGAAGCCATTGTAATAGAAACATCCATTACTGCCCCAAGTGAGCCAATAAATAAACCTGCCATAAAGACGGTACGATAGGGACGTGTTAAAAATTGCATTTCTTCATAACGAAGACCATTTTCACCTGTCAACCACATTACAATAGAGCTTATGATAAGCGCTATAACAGTGCCTAAAAGTGTGGACACGATGGCTACATATGTTTTTGTATGCAATCCACTAATAAGTAGGAGCGAAATAATCGTAAATAGCAGGGCACAAATGCCGCTGACTAATAACAGGCTTACGCCCCCATGCTTCACATAAAGATCTAATGCGAATGATAAAATCACAGCATTGACACTCAAACTAATGATAGAAAATAAGCCTTGTCTTTTACCTACAATAAGTAGGGCAAAAATAAAAATCCATGCAATCATTACCATGGTTTGATCTCGTTTTAAATCGAGAATGGTTCCTGTTAAAACAGATTGTGTTGTGCGATCATCTAGCGTGACAAAGATTTCATTGCCTACATGGTATTCTTGATCAAAAGCACCAGACGAAGAATAGTCATTCGTCAAATGAATGGATTGCCCCTTATGCTGACCATTTTTGATAATGGCCATAATCTCCTGTGTAAACAAAAAATCCTCATTTTCATACATATCTGTCATCGGTTCTGATGCTGTTACATCCACTTGCGTTATTTCCGCTATCGGTCGATCATAAAATTGTTCGTTATGAAGTACGAAAACGATCGAAACCCCACAACAGAGTGCTAATAGGGCATAGAAAATAGCTTGTTTAAAAGGTATATTTTTAAAAAATGTCAAGTAAATGACCTCCAAACTGCTAGACTGAATAGTCACTTGTAAAGGAACGTTTTTTTGATTAAGAAGTTCCATAAACAGGTTAAATGTCATCATTTTAATAACATCTTTTACATTTTTCAAGTCGAGTCAAAGCTGTTTAAAATTTATGCTTCGAAAAAAATTTAAAAAGAAGGATGGATAATATAATAAAATAGTGTTATCGTAAGACTAGCTAAATAAAAATATTCTTCGGGGTAGGGTGAAATTCCCGATCGGCGGTGATGAAGCAATTCAAAGTCCGTGAGCGCAAGCTGATTTGGTGCAAATCCAAAACCGACAGTTACAGTCTGGATGGGAGAAGGGTAAAAATGCGAACTTTTTAAATTGATTCTAATTTAGAAGGTTTATTTGACTATGCATTTATTACAAAACTTCCCAATCATCTTGTGGGAAGTTTTTTTATTTAGCTACAATCGAATAGAAGATGTTCTTCGGGGTAGGGTGAAATTCCCAATCGGCGGTGATGAAGCAATTCAAAGTCCGTGAGCGCAAGCTGATTTGGTGCAAATCCAAAACCGACAGTGATAGTCTGGATGGGAGAAGAACGAGTGAGATGACAGTCTATGAAAAAATTGTTTTCAAATAGGCTTATTTGTTGATGTCTTATACTCCCAAAACCCCTTTGATGTAAAGGGGTTTTTATTTTTTATTGCTAACGAGAGAAGGGAGAAGGATAAGGCACAAAAACAGGTGGATCAACTTTAAAAGTTAAGGATAGAAGTGCTAATAAAGTAGAGTAGGTGATGGAATGTTTACAGGACTTGTAGAGGATATTGGTATCATAAAAGCCGTGCAAAGCGATCGGGACAGTATGAAAATTACGGTTCAATCAGCCAAGATAACGGAGGATGTCAAGCTTGGTGACAGTATAGCGGTCAATGGCGTTTGTTTAACGGTGACAAATTTCACACAACAGCAGCTTACGATGGATGTTATGCCTGAAACAGTCAAAGCAACAAATCTACAGCAGCTGGCAATAGGTGATTCTGTTAATTTGGAGCGTGCCATGCCTGCTAATGGGCGATTTGGTGGCCATTTTGTTGCTGGTCATGTTGATGGAGTCGGCAAAATTTTGCGAAAACGTCCAGTAGCAAACGCCGTATATATTGATATCGAAATGTCAGAGGAGCTAACCAACTTTTGTATTCCAAAGGGTTCCATAACAATTGATGGCACAAGCTTAACCCTTTTTCATGTTGAAGCCAAGAGTGTCACAATTTCACTTATTCCTCATACTTACAAAGAAACCGTTTTAGGTATGAAGAGGGTTGGAGCAATCGTTAATATCGAAACCGATTTAGTTGGAAAATACATTATAGGGCAATTAAAAAAGGGGCAAACAACGCCAGCTATTACAAGAGATTATTTAGCACAACATGGTTTTTAAATCACAGAATAGGAGTTGATCATCGTGCTACATTCAATTGAAGAAGCCATAGAGGATTTAAGGCAGGGCAATATGATTGTGGTGGTTGATGATGAGGATCGAGAAAATGAAGGAGATCTTCTGGCACTCGCTGAATTCATCACACCAGCAACAATCAACTTTATGGCAACCAATGGTAGAGGTTTAATTTGTACGCCGATTTCACAGCAGCTTGCACAAAAGCTAGATTTATATCCAATGGTTCAGCACAATACAGATAACCATCAAACCGCATTTACGGTAAGTATCGATCATGTAGAAACAACGACAGGGATTAGCGCCTTTGAGCGTGCGCTAACGATACAAAGGATGGTAGAAAAGCAAGCTAAGCCGACTGATTTTCGTCGACCAGGCCATATTTTTCCGTTGATTGCGAAAGAGCAAGGCGTGCTGGAACGGAGAGGACACACGGAGGCCACTATTGATCTAGCGAAGCTTTGTCATAGCGTACCTGCAGGTGTTATTTGCGAAATTATGGGTGATGATGGGCACATGCTTCGGTTTGAAGAACTAACAAATTACGCTGCACATCATGGCTTAAAAATGATCTCGATAGAAGCATTGGTTGCTTATCGTCAACAATTATCCACTAATAAAACTAAAATTTCTATGTAAAAAGGAGAAGGAACAATGGGTCAAACATTTGAAGCACAATTAATTGGAACGGATTTGAAAATTGCAGTAGTAGTGGGTCGTTTTAATGAGTTTATTACTAGCAAATTATTGGATGGGGCAATGGATGGTTTAACTCGTCATGGGGTTGATTCTGCATCTATTGATGTCGCATGGGTGCCAGGAGCTTTTGAAGTTCCTTTTATAGCGAAACAACTGGCAGAAACCAAGAAATATGATGCTATTATTGGTTTAGGTACTGTTATTCGTGGCTCTACAACACACTATGACTATGTTTGTAATGAATCGGCAAAAGGCATTGCCAATGTGTCATTGTCAACGAATGTACCTGTTATTTTTGGAATTGTTACTACCGAAAATATTGAACAGGCAATTGAACGTGCAGGAACGAAATCTGGTAATAAAGGCTATGATGCTGCAATGTCTGCAATTGAGATGGCAAATCTAAAGAAAATGATTGGATCAGGACAATTTGAATAGTCGTCACAACATTTGTTTCTTTGAATATTTTGAACAACCATGGGAAAAATATGCTTAAGTGTATTTATTGAAGGTGATTGTTTCATAAATGTACTAATCTTGAGCTGGCTCAGTAGGAGATGAGAAGTATTTCATCAATTGAACAAATTAATTTGAAAATGTTGAAATCACTATTTCAACGCTCTGCTGATGTGATTTTCCAACAATATAATTTTCAGCAATATACAGTACATTTGATAACTTGTGATGCAATGGTCAATGAGCAAATACTTCAAACTGTGGTTGTTCAACGTGTTCAATCTTTGTTAAGCAATGTCACGGAGGACATGCTAGAAGAAGAAATTGAACAGCATTTACACATTCCCTATTTACAAAAGATTTTATCGAAAGAGGATGCGGTAACTAGGATCTATAAAGGCCATGTTTTACTGTATTTTGAAGAAAATCAATTACTTTATTCTAGTGATATTTCAAAAAGACCCAATCGGGAGCCTGGGGAAACAACATTAGAACTAGTGGTAAAGGGACCTAGAGATGACTTTATTGAAGATGTTTTTATTAATATTGCTTTATTAAGAAAACGATTACCGACTAATTCTTTTAGTGTAGAGACATTAGAAATTGGTAAGCGTTCTAAAACAACCGTAGCCATACTATATATGGAAGACATTGTGAATTTAAATATGCTAGAACAAATTCGACTTCAATTACAAAAAATTGATACGGATATTGTTATCAATGGCGACTTATTAATGGAAAAAATTGAAAAGACAGCGACAATTCTTCCAAGACATGATTATACAGGAAGACCTGATTTTGCTATGCAGGCGTTAATTAGAGGAAGAATACTCTTAATGATTGATGGTGTGTCCTATGCCATAATTACACCTACAAATATTATGTTGCTCTTTAAATCGGCAGAGGATAATGAGTACCCACTCATTGTTAGCTCGATGGAACGATTACTCAGAATTGTCGGTATATTAATAAGTATGCTACTGCCAGGTTTTTGGCTTGCATTGACGACTTATCATCAAGAGCAGCTTCCGTTTCTTCTACTTGCTACGGTTGTAGAATCGAGGTCAGGATTGCCCTTTCCAACCATTCTAGAAATTTTAATGATGCTATTTATGTTTGAATTGTTTCGAGAGGCTAACTTGCGCCTTCCTAGTGCAATCAGTGGCTCAGTTAGTGTGGTAGGGGGACTAATTATTGGGGATGCAGCGATTAAAGCAGGTGTTACAAGCCCCTCAATGATAGTTGTGATTGCCATTTCTAGTATCGCTGCATTTACATTGGTCAATCAATCCTTTGTGACGGCTATGAGTATTTTTCGATTAATCATTATTATGGCTTCGGCGTTTTTTGGCTTATTTGGTTTTTTTATAGCCGTGTTTTTCATTCTTTTATACACTGCAAATATGAAAGTCTTGGGAGTGCCGTATGTAAACTTTAGTGCCGATTTCGAAAAAGGCAATATACGTAAGTCCTTATTGCGACTGTCTCCAAAAGGTTATAGTAAACGACCTACCTTTTTAAAGCCACAGGATCAAACACGTACTTCAAGTAAAAAATAAGCAAATTGTATTAAAGATCAGGTATTGCTGGCACCTGATCTTTTTTTGTTACCTTTTCTTTAGTAGTCTTTTCATTTTTCCATTTAAATAGGAAATGAGACATAAAACGTTATTCCTTACCTTTTTAGTTTACTTTCTTGTCAAGGATTATTAAACTATTTGTTACGGTGTGTAATTTTGGGTATGAATAAAATAAAAATTGATTTTGTGTTTTAATTTATGTAGGATATACAAGCAATGTTTGCTTTACAAACAAAAAATAGAGTTAATTATAATATAATAGTATTCTAGAATATTTACAGATGAGGAAGTACCGTGTTTTATGAAAAATAGAAAAATAAAACTAATATTAATTCTATCAACGATTTTATTATGTTTGTTTACAAGTTTAAACATCTTTACATCCTATGTAAAAATAAAAAAGACCGTTGAAGAGTCGATTGCCAATCAAAGTTTAGAGGCAGCCCGTTCTATTGCTGCATCCATCGATACCGATGCCTATCAGCAATTTTTAAATAATCCACAGGAAAATGATTATTATTGGAAAGTAAGAAATTATTTAAACGACGCAAGGATAAAACTAGGTGCACTATTCGTATACACCTTAAAGGTGGACAATCCTGAAGTATCAATAGCCATGATTACAGGGATGCCAAAAGAAATGAAAGAGGGCTTCGGTATAGGAGTGGTTTGTACTGTTCCTGCAAAGCATGTTGAAAAAGCCTATAATGGTGAAACCTATGTTACAGAGGTAATTCATGATTCTGAACATGGGTCTTATTTATCTGTTGGTGCACCCATCAAAGATGATAATGGAACAATTATCGGGTATTTAGGCATTGACATTAGTGCAGATACACTAAATGGTATCAAGGGTAAAGTCATTGAAGACAACCTTTTTAATTTTATTTTTAATGGTGTACTTATTTTAATAGTCATCGGTTCTTTTTTCTTTTTACAAAGATGGTATCAAAAAGAGGTGGCGAAGGAAGTTGGCGCTACAGAGGACACGTATTTAGCAGAAATCAAAACATTGATTACTTCGGTGTCGTCACTACGTCATGATTTTACAAATCATATTCAAGTGTTACATGGTTTATTGCAATTAGAAAAAACAGATCAGGCGAAACAATATTTATCCTCACTTTCGAAAGAGGTTCAAGCCATTAAATCATTAAAATTAAATATTGATCATCCAGGTTTGTCCATCTTATTGCAAACGAAGAAATTAACGGCTCAAAATCTTCATATTGATATGGATTTTACGCTTTCTCAAAATGACTTTAATAGGATTAAAACGACAGATTTAATCAAGATTCTATCCAATTTAATTGATAATGCGATTGATGCAGCTGTTGAATTACCTGAGGAACAACGTAAAATTAAAATTTGCTGTACAGCAGATGAGGTACAGTATGAATTTAAAATTACCAATACAGGGCCAAATATTGCGTATCCTGATCAAATATTTAATCAAGGATTTTCAACGAAAAAACATGAGAATGGAAGAATAAGAGGACAAGGCTTATTTATTGTGAAAGAAATTGTCACGAAATATAATGGTCATATTTCAATTGATTCATCAAAACATTTAGAAACGACTGCTATTGTCAGAATTCCAATAAAATAACAGAAAAAAGCTCCCTACCAAAAATAAACTGTACCCTATAAGATAGACACTTTGAAAAAAGTCTATCCTATAGGGTATTTTTGTTTATAATGAGAAAAAAGATGTTGGGGTAGAGTGAAATGACCAAAAGATATTTTACGAAAATGGAACAAGAACAACTAAAATGTAATCCAAATGTGCAAGCAGTTAGCGAGAAAGCGATCACATATACTGACGAATTTAAACGTCATTTTATTGCGGAAAATGAAAAAGGTAAATTCCCAAGAGAAATTTTTGAAAATGCAGGTTTAGATGTTGAATTAATCGGTATAAAACGAATCGAATCTTCAGGCAAACGCTGGCGAGCTTCTTATCGTAAAGCAGGTGTCGGAGGTTTACAAGATACACGTAAAACAAATTCAGGTAGACCTTCCGAACGCGAATTGACATTAGAAGAAAAATTGAAGCGTTTAGAGGCGAAAAATCGGTTACTTGAAGCAGAGAATGAATTGTTAAAAAAGCTCGATCTACTCGAAAGGCAGATGTTGAAGAAGAAATAAAAATCGCTACGACACTAAAATTTGAACTCATCCATCACACGATGAAAAAGTATAAATTAAAGCGTTTAGTCAGCTATTTATGTGATGTGATGGGTATATCTCGGTCTGGCTATTACAATTATTTTTTAGAAAAATCAGCTCAGAAGCGTGTGGAGCAAGAACAAGCAGATGAAGTGGTAAAGGAAATCATTTTAAAAGCGTATCATTTCAGAGGGCGAAAAAAAGGAGCACGTCAAATTAAAATGACGTTAGAAAATCAATATGGAATTACGTACAATCTGAAACGTATTCGCCGTGTGATGAAAAAATATCAGATTATCTGCCCGATTCGAAAAGCGAATCCAACTCGACGTATGGCAAAAGCAACGAAAGAACATCGTACGTGCCCAAATGAATTACAACGCAACTTTAAACAGGGTATGGCCGGAAAAGTGTTACTGACAGATATCACCTATTTAACGTATGGAAGCAGTAAACGCGCTTATTTATCAACGATTAAAGACGCTGAAACGAATGAAATTTTAGCGTATGAAGTGTCGTCTTCATTAAGTATAGATATTGCCCTCAATACGCTTCATCAATTGAAGAAACACCGCCATTTAACGGAAGATGCCTTTATTCATTCGGATCAAGGATTCCATTATACCAATCCACAATTCCAAAAACTTGTGAAGAAAATGGGGTTAGGACAATCCATGTCTCGCCGTGGAAACTGTTGGGACAATGCGCCACAAGAATCATTTTTTGGACATTTTAAAGATGAAACAACTATCGAGAAATGTGAAACATTAGAAGAAGTCAAACGAGAAATTAAGAGTTATATGATGTATTACAACCATTATCGAGGGCAATGGCATTTGAAAAAGCTGCCGCCTGCAAAATACAGACAGCAGCTTCAACAAGTTACCTAGCTTTTTTTAAAATGTCCTTTACAAAGGGTACAGTTTAAAATTGTGGGGAGCTTTTTTCTATGTATAACACATACATTACAAAGTAGAAGTGATATGATGAAGGAGATGAAGAAAATGGAAAATGGTCTCCTGGCGCTATTAAGAAAGGGTGGGCTAACGTTATATGCAAGACATGGGACAGCGACTGTTGGTGTAGATCAAGCATATGGCACATTGCAATGTTGTCAAAATCAACGGAATTTATCCGATCAAGGCCGGAGGGAGGCAATTTATTATGGTCAAATGCTGCGTTATTGGCAAATTCCCATCCTTTCCACCATTAGAACCAGCCCTTTTTGTCGGACGATTGAAACTGCCCGATTGGCATTTCCAAACAGCAATATCCAAATTGACCCCTTCTTGTTTGAAATCTTTATGCTAGGTGGCAACCTCCCTCCAGTAGTGCAAAGCAGTATATTAACGATTTCTACATCAATGCTGGAAATCATCCCACCCGAGGGCATAAACAACATAATTATTGGTCATAGCTTTCCAAGAGATGTGGGGCTGGGTATCATTTCGAATATGGGGACAGTTGTCATAAAGCCTAAAGGTCAAGGACAAGGTTATGAGATTGTGAGAAAACTAACCTTAGAAAATTTAGCAGCATTAGATTCCATTTGAAGAGAGGGAGCATATGAAGATTAAAACAGTAGCACAATGCACATTGGATGAAGTATTGAAAGCATGGAATAAAGGCTTTGAAGGCTATTTTATTGAAATCAATATGACAGCAGAAATGTTTTTACAGCGACTAGTGGGGGAGGGGTTATCTCCTGAGCATTCGATCGTCGTTTTTGATCAAGAGGAACCGATTGCCATTGTGATGAATGGCTTTCGTACCATCGATGGCAAAAAGACAGCTTGGAATGGGGGGACTGGTATTTCCCCAGCGTATCGTGGTAAGGGCGTCTCGCGCCTTTTAATGGAGGAAACCCTAGCTATTTATCAGCGAGAAAATGTAGAATTGGGTACGTTAGAAGCCATTAAGGAAAATCAGGTAGCCATTGCTTTGTATGAAAAATATGGTTATGTGATTGCCAATCAATTACTATTTTTAAGCGGCGAGTATGAAGCAAAGGTGACACCTACAGCAGCCCTTCGTATGGCGACCATTCGCCCAGAGCAGCTAGCACATCTATCTTTCTATCGGGAAAATGTTCCCTGGCAGTGTAGCTGGCAGAGCGTGAAGCAGGGAGAAGCAAGGGTATTTTATAATGATAGCAATGAACCACTTGGCTATATGCTATACAAAACCTTGTGGAATGAATGTGGTGAGGTGGAGCGTATTCTACTTTATCAAATGGCAGTACTAGAGGAAAGTAATGTAGAGTTAATAACACAGTTTTTAGCAAGTATTACAACAGATAAAGTCCATTTGACGACAGTGAATTTCTTAGCGAGCAATCCAGCAACGAGCTATTTGTTAAAGCATGGAATAAAGGTGACAACAGAGCAGGTACAGATGACAAAGCAACTATAAGCCAGGCTGTCGTTCAGTATACTAAGTGAAGTGGAAATAGAGCAATGAAGTATATAATGCAATAGGATCATGTTTTAAACAGAGAAAAGTAATCTATTATTACAAAACAAGCAGGTACTCCTTATGGTGATGTATACACCATAGGAGTACCTGCTATAAAAAATAATGGACCTATTGATTAATTTGAGGGCCTTGGGACGCCTCATTCTGGTTATTATCAGGATATTTCTGGAGTTGCACCGAATTAATTGATGTGTTCGATAGCGAATAAGTTCCTTTCGCCAAAATCAGAACCTTAGCAACATATTCTGTAGATGAATCAAGTTGATTACCAAATGCATCTACTGGTGTGCTTAGCGCTTGGCTAACGTTGGAGAGAGGATTCGGATGAATTCTGGTACTATTTGGATTGCTAATAGCATCCTCCAATTTGAAACTTTCTGCTTTATCCTTCGGCAACATAAACACTCTATACTCCGTTACGCTTTGACCATTTTTGACATCGAAGCTAATGTTTATATCGTTATATTTATATCCCTTATTCAAGAGACTAAGTGTCACTTTCTCCACTGATCCAGCGGCTGAAAGGTCTTCCAAAACAATGTAAGGAGATGGGTAGGATAAGCTATACATTTCCTTAGAATTTCCACCACCTACAGACAATATATATACGCGATATTCTTCGCCATTCGATATAAGTCTTCCGTCTGTATCTCTACTAGTAGCCCCCAATTTCATACTATATTGGCCTTTACTCCAACCTGTATAATTAGTTGCTCTAATAGCTGTGTTCAGATCAAAGTCATTTGCCTTTGATGCGGGTACAACTAGAATACGGTAACTATCTATATTTGATTCATCAGAAGGTTTTGTAAACGATATCTGTAGATCTCGACCATCTCCATAATCACCAACATCGCTTACATTAATATTGCTTACTGCCTGAACAGCTTTGCTTTTACTAATTGTAATCACAGATGAAGGAGAGGATAGAGCAGAGGCGTTTGAAGAGTTACCATTTGCAACAGTCAGTACATAGACGCGATAGCTAGTTCCTTCTGTAATAAAATTACCTCGTACATCCCTAATCCCATCTAACGTTCTATTCGCTACTAAATTTCCACCTTTGCCTTCTGTGATATAGTAAGAGCTGCTATTGGCTTGTGAAAGATTAAAGCTACTGTAATATGCAGTTGGAACCATTAGAATCCGATAATGATTAACATTCGATTCATCTGTAGGCTTCGTGAACGTTACTTGCACATCACGGCCATCCCCTTTATCATCTATATCTGCAACATTCAGATTAGTTACAGCTTGCACTGTGAAGTTTTTAGTTAGTGTAATCGAAGATGTTGCGGCAGTTAGCGCATTGTTTCCTAAGGTATTTCCATTGGCAACCGACAAGACATAGATACGGTAGTTCGTACCTTCTTTAATAGTATTTCCGCGCACATCCCGAGTATTTTCAGATAATACTTGCTCATATGTGGATTTCCCAGATTTGTTAACAGTCGTGTAATTGCTGCTGGATACGCTATTAGCATCCGTCAGACTAAAATTATTGTAATTTGCTGTTGGTACCACCATAATCCGATAGTGATTAATAGGTGCCTCATCAGCAGCTTTATTAAATGACACAAAGAGGTCACGACCGTTACCATTATCACTCACATCGCTGGCAATGATATTCGACACTGCACCGACATTGTTGCTTAGCAGCGAAATCATATTGGAGGCTGGAGAAAGCACATTATTTGCAGAGTTATTAGTTACTGCCATAATAAATACACGGTAACTAACGCCATTTTGAATGGCATAACCGTCAGTATCTTTTGCTCCTGCAGAGAGCACCTGCGTAATATTGTTGCCTGTTTTGTTCACTTGTGTGTAATAAGTGTTAGGTAAACTGTTGGCTTTTGTCAATGTAAAGTTCATATAGTTGTTAGCTCTTACAACAAAAATTCGGTAAGAGAGAACATTCGATTCATCAGACATTTTGTTGAAGCTAACTCTCAAATCGCGTCCATCGCCAAAATCATTAACATCATCTACTTGTGTAATAATCGGAGTAGATACAGTAAGCGTTACTGATAATGAAGCAGGTGAGAGTTTATTCATGCTAGAATTTGTATTACTTACAGACATAACGAACGCTGTGTAGGATTCGTTATTCTTTATAAAGTCACCTGAAGTATCTCGTGTTGAGGAGGACAGAGTTGCTATCAACGTACTGCCGTTGCTTCCCGATTTGTCCACTGTTGTATAATAATTGCTGGATAAATTATTCGCAGTGGTAAGACTAAAATTGTTAGCATCCTTGGTCTTTACTATAAACACACGGTAATTGGATGTATTGCTATCATTCTGTGGACGAGTAAAGCTAACTGAAACATCACGTCCATCGCCAAAATCGTTAATATCGCTAATCTTCACATTTGTTACTGCGGTAACAGTAGACATGTTTGTTAGAGTAATCTTCGGAGAAGAAGTTGATAATACGCTAGAATAAGAACCTTTACCAATCGCAAGTATATAAACCACATAAGACTGATCATTTTTTATGTAGTCTCCGTCCACATCTCGCGAGCTTTGCGATAAAGTTACGACACGATTCGAATTTGAAGTCGATACCACCGAATAATTAGATGAGGAGACTTTAAGAGCTGATGACACATTGAAACTTTTAGAAGCCTTCACAACCATAACCCGATAATGATCTACATATGATTCTGTAGACGATTTAGAGAAGCTAACCTCAAGATCACGCCCATCTCCCTGATCATCCACATCTCGAACCGACACATTGCTCACTGGCGCAATACTATTATTACTTGGCGTGTCAGTTTTAATAGATACTTGCTGTTTTTCCGAGTTCCAATCAACATCCTGACCAAGTGCTTCACTGACGAAGCGTACTGGCACCATTGTTCTACCTTTTAATACCTGTGCTGGTACATCAAGCGTTACTGTCTGGTTATTAATAGTAGCTGTCTTCGATTTAATCTTGAGAACTACCGTTGTATCCCCTTTTATCCCTGTGACTGTTTGAGTCTTTGGGTTCCAGTTTACGCTTGCATTTAATGCTTCAAAGATCGCTCTAAGTGGTAGCATAACACGTCCTTGAATCATCGCAGGCGGCTGATCGGTTTTTAATTGCACTCCATCCACATTAATTGTGATGGCTTTTGCCGCTTGTGCGGTTGCCGGCTGCAATACTAACGGTACAATAAGCATCACAGCAAAAAGTAAAGTCCATATTTTTTTCATAAATTCCACCCTTCTTCATGCCATTTGATTGACTTAGCAAGACATCTAATTAAACGTATGAGCAGTCTAAAAGTTTCACCCTTTTACCTTTTGAAGAAAATTTAACCAATACGCAGTTTTGATACTTATTCTGGCTTACTTTCCTTACAAGTAGACTGAAAAGAGTAAGGGAATTTTGAGTGGATAACGTTACACTATTCGACGTAGGAGAGTTGAATAAAGCAGGTTCAATTGAAGTGTTACAATTTACAGGAAGTGCAATTTTCTTAAAAATAACCGCACGAATGTATGTATATTACCAACTAAATTTTTTATGACATATTTTTTGTACACTTTCACCAAACTAATGGAAAGGCAGAGGAAGGTGAAAAGATGCAACAACCATTTGATGTGGGAGATATTGTTTATATTTTTTACCGCAATCCACATATTCAAGATGTAACGAATATACAGGAAGCGGCAGTAGTGAATCATCCAGAAAAACCAGAGGAGCTAGCGCTATTTTTATTTGAAACATATTATCCAATCACGAATGATATGGTAATTTTTGTAAGTGAGATGGCGGCTGAACAGGCCTATCATCAGTATTTTCATTAAGGGAGGACTCGCATGATGAAGCCGTTTACCCCTCAGCTTGTTTATTTTGAGCCAGATGCTCTCCACTATCCACTAGGTCAGGAGCTAAAAGAGAAATTTGAGCAGATGGGGATTGAAATTCGCTATACAACTTCGCACAATCAAGTGAGAAATCTACCTGGTGACAATGATTTTCAAAAGTATCGGGTAGCAAAATCGACCTTAGTAGTGGGCATTCGAAAAACATTAAAATTTGATACATCTAAACCTTCAGCGGAATATGCCATCCCATTTGCGACTGGCTGTATGGGGCATTGTCATTATTGCTATTTACAAACAACGATGGGCAGCAAACCTTATATTCGGACATATGTTAATGTCGATGAGATTCTAGAACAGGCCGATCATTATATGGCTGAACGAGCACCTGACATCACACGCTTTGAGGCTTCCTGTACCTCTGATATTGTAGGAATTGATCATCTTACACACACCTTAAAGCGAGCCATTGAGCATTTTGGACAAAGTGAGCTAGGTCAGTTACGATTTGTAACGAAGTTTCATCATGTGGATCATCTATTGGATGCCAAGCATAATGGTCGGACAAGGTTTCGTTTTAGTGTCAATGCTGATTATGTCATTAAACACTTTGAACCAGGTACATCACCATTGGAAAAGCGCATTGAGGCAGCGGGGAAAGTGGCAAGAGCTGGATACCCACTCGGATTTATTGTTGCGCCAATCTATCTTCATGATGGCTGGCAGGAGGGCTATTATCATATGTTTGAGCGATTGGATGCTGAATTGCCAAAGGATGTGCGCAATGACATCACCTTTGAATTTATTCAACATCGCTTTACAAAGCCTGCCAAACGAGTGATTGAAAAAAATTATCCAATGACAAAGCTAGAGCTTGACGAGACGGTAAGACGATATAAATGGGGCAAATATGGCATTGGTAAATATATCTATCAAAAAGAGGAAGAGGAAGATATAAAGGAGCATCTGTACGATTATATGCAGAAATTTTTCCCTCAAGCAAAATTAGAATATTTTACATGACAATTAGAGAGAGAACGGCTTGTTTTCTCTCTAAATTAATTGTGTGATATATGGTTCAATATATCGACGATCTTTTAAATCGTTTGGTAAATGGTAAAGAGAGAAATATTGCATTGTCTCTGATTCATTGTAATCAATCACTAAATTACCAAGCACATTTCTTGTATAGAAGACTGCTATAACGGCGTATAATTCGTCCCCATTCGAAACTTTAAGGTAACAATCCGGACCAGAAAAAACACCTAGTAACTGTAAATCTGTGATGGCTAGTCCTGTCTCTTCTTGTACCTCTCTTTTGGCAGTATCCTCTAAGCTCTAGCCTAATTCCATTAAGCCTCCAGGGAGCCCCCAACCGCCATCATATCTTTTTTGTAGTAATATTTCGTTTTCAGTATTAAGAATGAGAACCACCGAACCAGGTAAAATAATTGGTTGGTGTCCTACATACTGTCTTAAAAATTTATAGTATTCCATAATGACACCCCTTTCTCTAAATAATTATAATTGGTAAATTCTTCTTAATTATGATCCTTGTATAATCCGAAAGTCAATGGTAACGCTAACAGAGATCGTCGTGAAGAAGGAGAGAATACTTGAATGGATTCATTTCAACTAAATTGTTGGTCAGAACATGGGGAACTGAAAGCGGTAATGCTTTGTGCACCCTCCATCGTAGATGTAACGGATCTAAAAATAGCGGAGCAGGTTGGTTGGAGTGCTACGGTCAACCATCAGAAGGCAATGGAGAATTTCATGGCATTAAAGACAACATTAGAAAACGCTGGGGTACATGTACTAGATTATGCAAGGGAACTAGCTCACGATCAGCAGCTATTAAGTGAGCAGTTGCTGAATCGTTATTTTGTGCGTGATCTCGCCTGTGTCATTGGTAATCGACTATTGCTTGGAAAGGCAGGAAGTTCGCTTAGAAGACCAGAGTATCCTCTTGCACATTCATTTTTAGAGAAATGGTTTCCACAACAATGGCTAGCAAAATCACAACCGCTTCATTCATTCGAGTGTGGCGATTTGTTAATTTTAAATAAAGATGCCGTGCTCATTAACCTTGGGATGAGAACAACGATAGAAGCTATCGAAAGCTTGAAGGAAAGCATTTTTCAAGAGGGATTTTCTGAAATCGCCATAATTGATTTACCGAAAAGCAATGATACGCTGCATTTAGATATGAATTGTAATGTTGTGAATCCGAATCTGGTAGTTGCTAAAAGCTTTGTACGCCATTTTCCTGTACAGGTGTTAACAGCTCAAAGCAGTCGTTTTGACATGGTAGAGCCATTTTTAAAGCGTCATGGTTTGGATGTTTACTGGCTTGACTCGTATAAGACCATTCCTGACATCAACTTTATTAACCTGAATCCAGAAACAATATTAATAAGCAAGCAGGCAACACCACAACAATTATTGACGCATCCTCTGCTGAAGAATAAAAATTTGCTTGAGGTTGACGTTACTGAGCTTGAAAAAGGCGGTGGTGGCATTCGATGTATGACATTACCTTTGGTAAGAACGTAACGAGGGGTTGATAAAAATGACTTCAAAAGCAGCTAAGGGAAGTATGGCCTGGTGGCAGCTTTCGCTTCTCGGTATCGGTTGTACTTTGGGAACTGGTTTTTTTCTTGGGACAAGTATGGCCATTCATAAAAGTGGGCCTGCGGTATTAATTCCTTTTTTGCTAGCAGCCATTTGTACGTATATCGTGTATGATGCACTTGTTAAAATGTCTGTGGAAAACCCAGATAAAGGCTCTTTTCGTACCTATGCCAAGCAAGCCTTTGGACACTGGGCAGGCTTTAGCAATGGCTGGGTGTACTTGATTTCTGAGCTATTAATCATGGGAAGCCAGCTGATGGCGCTCGGCATTTTTACGAAATTTTGGTTTCCGGCGTTACCACTCTGGATTGCTGCATCGATTTATGCTGCTATCGGTTTAGTCGTAATTCTCACAGGCATGAAGGGCTTTGAAAATTTCCAAAATATCTTCGGTGCCTTAAAGGCAGCGGCCATCATTATGTTCATTATTGTAGCAGTGGTCATCATCATGAGGGGCACATCATCTACTACGATGGCTTCACTTCAGGCTAATTATGAAGCATTTTTCTCACAAGGAATAAAAGGTATTTGGCTCGGATTACTTTATGCCTTTTATGCCTACGGAGGAATTGAAGTGATGGGTTTAATGGTCATCGATTTGAAAAATCCGAAAGAGGCGCCAAAAGCAGGGAGAATTATGCTGAGCGTGATTACCTTTATTTTCATCATGGCCATTGCCCTTGCATTGGCACTCGTTGCATGGAAAGACTTTTCGATTGATGAAAGTCCTTTTATTACTGCGCTTCAAGGATACCATATACCTTTTGTGGCAGATATTTTTAATGGTGTGCTGATCATTGCTGGTTTTTCAACAATGGTTGCCTCGCTATACGCGGTTATTACCATTCTCACTACACTTGCTGAAGACCATGATGCACCGGCAATACTCGCAAAGAAAGGAAAAATGAAAGTTCCTTTTCCCGCCTTTTTGTTTTTAACGAGTGGTTTAGTGATCACGATTGTGATTGGTTTTTTGATGCCAGAAAAAATCTTTGAATATTTGATCACGGCTGCGGGTTTAATGTTGATCTATAATTGGCTCTTTATTTTGGTGACCTACTGGAAGCTCATGGAGTTAACGAAGTGGGGGCATGTAAAGAATGGTATAGGGATGTTGCTCATTGCTGTGACGGTGTCTGGCACTTTAGGTGAAAAAACAAGCAGACTCGGTTTTTACGTGAGCCTGCTCTTTATAGTCTTAATCAGTGTGGCGACCTGGATTGTTGTGAAAAGGCAAAGAAACATTACGGAATGAACCGTTTTCCTGAGACATCCTTAAAAAAGGACATTTGGATGGACTATGGTTATCATCACTTAAAAAATACTGCTTCCATTCATAACTATCCTCTTGCCCGTACCATTTTAAATCTGGATGTCCTGGAACTGTGTCATAGTCTGCAATTCGCTGACGAATGAGCTTTTTGATTTTTCGTCCAAAGGCCGTTGAGTTGTTTATATCATCGAATATCCAACGTGGCTGAATGGCCATTAATAAGGTGGAAAAATGGCGACTCTTTCGCAATTTATGGGCTGGTGTTGCACAAGAGATAAAATAGGGCTCTCCATGAAAGCAAAACTCCCATTCATGGTGAGTAGGCTCCATTGGTATACTCTTAGGCCATTCCATCTCATCCATATTGGTTAAATTATTTAAGATAGACCAAAATAATTGCTGATAATCTGCCACCTCAAAGCGATCTCGCATATCGTGAGGGGTATGAAAGAACACAGTGAGTGTTGTATACTTCCCGAAAGTTCGTGAGGCTTTTGTATAGTCCTTTAAGCATTGTGCTAACATCCTAATCGATTGCTCCTCGCGTGGATCCCCGACAAAACTATAGCGCAAATGGTTTGATAAAAAGCCCATTCTTGCTGGTATACACGGAAACGTATTCGCTTCATCTGCAATCGTGGCAGCAAAATCAGTATAGGCTGACTGTTGCCATAATGGAAGTGTTTCAAACTGTTCCTCAATCCACTCCCGATCAAACACTACTACTTCCACTTAAGACTCCTCCTTCTACTCACCTTTATACTATTAAAGAAAAGACAAAGTGGTTACGAATCTCGGGTGAGTGACACGGGTATGCTGATAAAGATTTTTTAATGATTCATTTCAAGTTATGGCTAACCTTTTTGCGTGAAAGATGAATAATTCCAAGAAGAATGAGTAGCTTTTGGTTTAGAAGAGATCACTCCGAGCAAGGAAATGAGCAATTTTGAAGTAAAAGAGAGCGCTTCAAGCCAAGGAAAGAGCGGCTTTGAATCAGAAGCGAGCACTTCAAACTAAGAAAGAGCAATTTCAGTCAAAAAAGATCTCGTTCCCTGCTTCACGAATAGTAGCGATCACCACACCCCAAAAGCAGCATGGTCTTAGCCATTTTGGCGTAAAACCTTTTCCTCTAAAATGGCTAGAGCATGCTGGATGTCCTTTAGATCATCCTGTGTTGCGTGTTGGATAAGCTGTAGAAAGCGTTCTTCGATACAGGCAAATGCCTCCTCCATCATTTTTTCACCTTCTTTGGACAAACGGACATACTGCTTTCTGCGGTCGGCTGTGTCGCTAAATTTTTGGATTAGCTGCCGTTCCTGCAATTTCCGTAGTTCACGGCTTGTATTGGGTAAGGACATATGCTGACATTCACTGATTTCGGTTGGTGTGACGGGTTGGCTTACTTTAATATATTCAAGAATTTTATATTGTAGCGGTGTGATATTCGCAGCGGTAATATTTTGTGTGAGATCATGTGTCACTTGATGGATTGTAGCTGTAAATGCTACAAACTGATGAAATAAAGCGCTTTTATTCAATGGGATCACCTCTTACTGTCAAGATAACAAATAACTTGTCCTAAAACAATTATCATTTGACAACTAAAATGAAGTGAACTATTATTTTGTTATCAAATGATAAGTAATGAGGAGGCACACATTGAAAACGTTAATTGTTTATACATATCCCAACCATAAAAGTTTAAATTATGCTTTTTTACAAGAAGTGATAAAGGGGTGTCGAGAAAATCCTGCCATCGAGGAGATTCAGATACTAGATTTATATGAAGAACAGTTCGATCCACGCTTAATTTTCCATGAACATAAACGACGTCGTGATATGTATCGAGATCCGAAAATGGAAAAATACCGTCAACAGCTCTCTTGGGCAGATCAAATTGTATTTGTTTATCCAATCTGGTGGGGGAGACCGCCAGCCATGCTGTTAGGGTATATTGACCAATTATTTGCGGCAAACTTTGCTTATCGAGATACAAAGGGGTTATTTCCAGAGGGTCTTTTAAAAGGGAAGTCTGTAGTCTGTGTATCCACGATGAAGGGACCAACCAATTATCCATTTTTATGGTTGAACAATGCACATAAAATTTTGATGAAGAGAGCGTTGTTTAAGTTTGTTGGGATGAAAAAAGTGAAGTTTTTTGAGTTTGGTAACATGGAAAGCGAAAAAGGAAAGCAACAGCAAAAACTAAATAAAATATATCAATACTTTAGCAAAGTAGTTTACTAGAAAAAATAACTCGTGCAGACGGTTTTAGTCGTTTGCACGAGTTGGCGTACTGTCGATGGGTACAGTAATCAAAAATTTTGTATATTCAGCTATTTTGCTCTCTACAGCAATGGTTCCTTGATGCATATCAATTATTTTTTTGACAATGGCCAGCCCTAATCCGCTACCGCCATTTCCAGCAGTTCGCGATTGATCGGCCTTATAAAATCTTTCAAAAATATGCTTTTGTTGTTCTTCGGTTAAGCCAATGCCAGTATCTTCAACCATCACGGTTATCGTGTCGAATTGCTTTTTCATAGATAATGTGATGGTTCCATTGGTAGGTGTAAACTTAATACTGTTTGTCAGTAAATTCATCCAGACTTGATTTAGCAAATCCTCATCTGCAGTGATGCTCAGGTTATCAAGATCGAGATCGAAGTCAATTTGTTTGGCTAACCAATTCGGTTCAAGTGCCAGCACCACATTGCGTAATTGTTTATCCAGTCGATAATTTGTAGGCTCAAATGGATGATGCTGCGATTCTAAGGAAGTGAGCTTGAGTAAGTTGTCGCTAATTTTTGATAATCGATTACTTTCTAATTCAATTATGTCTAAATAATGCTGACGCTTTTCTTCAGGTAGATTAATATTCTTCAGTGCCTTTGCAAAGCCATTAATAGATGTTAAAGGTGATTGAATTTCATGGGAGACGTTGGAAATGAACTCCTGACGCATTCTTTCCAGTTCACCTAACTCAACGGCCATATGATTAATACCATGAATCAATTGCCCAAATTGATCCTCCTCATCTGCCCTCAGATCCAACTGAACATCAAAATCACCTTTTGCCATGCGGCTTAATGCATCTACAATCGTATCCCAATAGTTGCGTTGTCGATTTAATCCGATTAAAAAGATAATGGCAGCTGAACAGGCAAAAAGTGCAAACACACCAATCACTGTACCTAGCTGTAGCCAAAATCCATGAGGCTCAGTCCCTAACCGTCCATACAGCCATGAAGTTACATGATAGGAAATAAAAGCGAAAACGGTGTTTGCAATCAGAAACAGGCAAAAGACCATCGCTAATCTTAACATGAATCTTCGTTTTCTCATGTGCTTAGTTCCAAGCGGTAACCAAGACCACGAATGGTGCGAATGACAAAGCCGCTTGTCTCCTGTGGAAAGCGTTCTCGTATTCTTTTGATATGGACATCAACTGTTCGTTCATCTCCCTCATAGTCGTAGCCCCAGATTTCTTCGATCAACTGTTCACGGGAAAAGGTTTTGCCAACATAGCTTGCAAGTGTAAATAATAGCTCGAACTCCTTCAAACGAAGCAGAATCGTCTCGCCGTTCATTTCCACTTCGTGTGTAAGGCGATTTAGTTTAACATTACCAGCCTCTACAACTTGAGAAAGGGAAATACGATATCTTTTTAAAATAGACTTAACACGTACGATTAGCTCGGCAGGCTCAAATGGCTTCACAAGGTAATCATCTGTCCCTAAATGAAAGCCCTTGATTTTTTGAGAGGTTTCTCCTTTAGCTGTAAGCATAAGGATTGGTAGATCTGTATTGAATGAACGTATTTCCTCACATAATGCCCAGCCATCCATATTGGGCATCATAATGTCCATCACGACCATATCGACTTTTTCAGTGTCTAATTTAGACAGTGCATCAACACCATCGATAGCCTCTATCACTTCTAAGCCCTCATTTTGCAGAAACACTTTTACCAATTCTCGAATATGTGCATCATCATCCACGACTAATAGTTTTGTCATCTCAACAAACCCCTTTATTCAACGTCTTTAATGCGTAATTGCTGCATGGCAAACTCACGATACATAGCATGTGTTTCAAAGAGAGTTTCGTGTGTACCACAGCCTGTAATATGCCCTTTCTCGATAAACAATATTTGATCGGCATCTACCACTGTCGATAAACGGTGCGCAATGACTAGTGTTGTGCGCCCTTGCATTAAGTTGTCTAATGCCTTTTGTACATAAATTTCTGATTTACTATCTAAGCTTGATGTTGCTTCATCTAGCATTAATATTTGCGGATTACGTAAGAGCGCTCTTGCGATAGAGATACGCTGACGTTGTCCTCCTGACAGCTTGATGCCTCGTTCTCCAACTTCAGTGTCAAACTTATCTGGAAGCTCGTTAATAAATTGATCTGCATAGGCCATTTTTGCCACTTTTTCTAGCTCATCATCTTGTACTTCACGGTCAATACCATAGCAAATATTTTCTCGAATTGTTCCTGATAGCAGGGCACTTTCCTGCGCCACATAGCCGATTTGACTGCGCCAAGAGTGGAGTGAGAATGTTTCGATTGGTGTATCGCCTAGTGTGATACTGCCGTTCGTTGGCCGATAATATCGTTCTAGCAGTGAAAATGTGGTTGTTTTACCGCCACCGCTTGGCCCTACGATGGCTGTTACTTTGCCTGGCTCAATTGTGAAGTTAATATCATATAAAATGGGCTCCTCACCATAAGAAAAATCAACATTTTTAAGATAAATGGGTTGATCTATTTTTTCTACTGTTAAGCCTTCTTCAATATGTTCTTCCTCGTATTCAAGCAATGCACTAATTCGTTCTGTAGCACCCATGGCTTTTTGGAGCTGGGTAAAGAACATCGTTAATTGCGTCATTGGCATAATGATTTGGATTAAATATAAAATAAATGCCACCATATCGCCAGCCGTCAGCTCTCCAGAGGAAACACGGACACCACCATAGCCAATAATAGCTACAAGCACAGACATCAGAACGAATGAAATCAGCGGGGAAATAAGGGCATGGATTTTTGCTTCTTTTAAGCCAAATGTAAAGAGATTAGTAATGCCCTTTTTTCCACGCTCATATTCAATTTGCTCAGCATTTGAAGCCTTGACTAGGCGCGTTTCAGGTAAAACTTGATTTAATACAGACGTAAATTTCGCTGTTTCATCTTGCATCCCTTTTGAAATCACAAACATACGTCGCCCTAACAACATTAAGATCACCATTGCCAGTGGTACGGCAATCAGCATGACCAATGTCATTTTCCAATCTAAAAATAGAAGAATGATGATAGAACCTATAATGGAGATAACGCCAGATAAACAGTTTGCTAAATGCTCTGTTATAAGCTCTTTCACAACCGCTGTGTCATTCGTAACACGGCTCAATGTTTCACCTGTGTCATGTTCATCATAATAGGGGATTGGTAAATGCAACAGCTTTCTCCATAGCTGGTCGCGTAATTTTGCCACAACATGATGGCCAACTCGATTTAAATAATAAATGGATAATCCACTGGCAATAGCCTGTGCGATAAAGGCAATCCCCAGTATAATGATTTGCCAATAATTAAGCGATTCTAACGAAAAGCCATCCACTAGTTGTTTTGTAAATAATGGAACAATAAACCCTACACCTGTCGTTGCTAAACTCATCACTAAAGCGATGACAAGTAGCCAAATCGGTGGTTCGGCACGTTTTACTAATTGTATAAAACGGCGCCAATCTTTTTGCTTAGATGTATCATTTGATGTTTCTTGCAAAGAAATAAGCCTCCTTCATTGTCCGAAAACAATGTATTTCGTTTCTATGGCTTTTACTATAGCATGCGTTTATGAACTGAATATGAAATGAATAATCATCAAAAAAAGGGGGATGCGATCACCAGCTTTTGATGCTAGTCTGCGAATTCATCGTGGTATAAAGACTTACCAAGCAAGCGATAGATTCTTAAGGCTAGCTGGATTTGTAACAGCTCCTCATAGCTTTTTAGATCGGTTTTTAAAATTTCTTTAATCTTTTCAATTCGATAAATTAACGTGTTGCGATGAATAAACATTTCCTTGGCTGTTTCACTTATATTCATATGATTGATAAAGTAATTTTCTAATGTAAGTAGGTAGCTTGTCCCATGTAATAGATCGTGCTCAAAGACAGCACCCAAGCTTTCTAAGAAAAAGTCCTTTAGTGGCACTTCGTTAATATTCGAATCTAAAAAATGATAAATGGAGTGATCCGCATAATGAGCCACTGCTCCACGTTCTTCGAAGCGGCGCATAAGACGGAGTGCTTCATGTGCCTCTGCAAAGCTTTTATGAACAAAACGAATATGTTTATATTCTTTGCCAATTCCAATTAAGAAGGAGGTTTGCGTATGTTGCTGTACTAATAATTGGAGAATGTTTTCTGCGTATTGCTTAGTTTCATTGATCGTGAAATCTTGTTTGCCGTCTTGCTGTCCAACTAATACGATGATTTGGTTGTTGCGATAAAGGCATGTGATCTCTCCATTGATCGTGCTAGAGTGCTCATAAATTAAGTTCATACATTTTTTTGCAATATTATCGGTTTCGTATTTTCTAGAAATTAAATCATGCTGGTTTTGAAGGTTTTCATGGCTAAAAGAGATGACGACGCAATAATATTTATGGTTGATCTTTAGACCGTGGAGATCACATAGTGTTTGTAGCGTTTCAAGCGAAGTGATTTTTCCAGTCAATAAATCATCAAAAAACTCTTGTTTAATTTTTAGACGTACACCCTCAATTTCCTTCTGTTTAATCCTTTCTAGTGCCACGATCGTGGAGGCTTGCTCTAAAACGATGAAATCAAACTCATTCAGATCCCGTACAGTTTGCCAAATGACAATATAGCCATAAATATAGTTGGCCACTGCAACAGGGAGAATTCTACATGTTACTGCTAGATCTTCTAATTGATAGATTCGTGTAATGGATTTTTGCATTTCGTTGAGATCGTTTGGAATGGTATCAATAAAATCCTTTGAAAATGTTGGACGATTCTTCTTTAGGTTGATCCCATAGGCAAGTGGCACAGGATTCGTATCAAGATCTGTATAATGCAGTAAATTCCAGTCATTATCTAAAAAGATTATCGGGTTATTAATTGTTTCGGCTAATTTTGAGGAAATGGATTCAATGCCTCCTCCTTCAAGCGCCACCTTAAATAGCGTATTGTGCATATCCAATGATTTTCTATTTAATAGATCATAACGTCCAGATGCCTTTTCATTGATGATCGAGATCACCTTAGACAAGGTGTAATTATAAGGCAACTCCAATAACGGCAATCCGTGCTGATTGGCAATATCGATCATGTTTTGAGGCGTCTTTTGTAAATAGCGCCTCATTTTAATAACAAGGCCTGCACAATTAATTTTAGAGATTTCTTGGATAATTTTATTTTGTAATGCTTCATCATCTTGGAAGATGTAACCAGTCGTTAACAGTAATTCATTCGGTGTCAGCCAATCAAAAGCATCAGGATTTTCAATAATGTTTACAAGGGCAATTTCATTGTGAATTCCTTGTTCTCCAGCAACAATTTTAATTCCTTCAAGTGCTTTTATCTCTAATATATCTTTAATTGTTAGCAAATGATTTCACTCCTTTGCCATCATCTTATCACAAAACATTGTACATATTGCCTAAATCATCTCCATTCTTTTTGGTATTGCTAAACAATGATATACACGGCATAAGAGAATAAAATAAAGCATGTAAGACGGAAATGTGAAAGTAGTAACATTCTCGCGGTTTATTTCTTTTTAGTTGAAATGAACAATAGGTCAGAGAAATGGAGGAAAGAAATTGGTAGATATGAATGTGGTCTCAGATTTTTTAACTGCAGCCGAAGCAGGTGATATTAACGCTCTGAAAGGTTATTTACAACAAGGTGTGGATATTAATTCTCAAAATAAGCGCAAGCGTACAGCAATTTTACTTGCTGCGATGAATGATCAATTAGAAACAGTAAAATTTTTAATTCAGGAAGGGGCAGATATTGACCTTCAAGATCAAATTTGTTTAAACCCATTTTTGTATGGATGTATAAATGGAAAGTTAGAGCTTGTGAAAATAATGCTACAAGCAAACACAGATTTAGAGCGTTTAACACGCTTTGGTGGTGTAGGGATTCATCCAGCAAGTGAGAAGGGCTTTGTTGAGGTAGTTCGTGAACTTGTAACGACTACAGACATCAATGTCAACCATACAAATATTTGTGGATGGACACCATTGATTGAAGCCATTCTCCTCAATGATGGGGGAGAAAAGCAACAAGAAATAGTTCGTCTATTAGTAGAACATGGAGCAGATACACAATTAGTGGATCAATATGGTGTGACACCATTAACAATGGCTAAAGAAAAAGGATTTACTGAAATTGAAAAAATTCTACTAGAAGCAGGAGCGAAATAGTAGTACTCCTACGACATAAAGAGGTGTACATATGATACATGCCAAATTGGGTGATGATTATTTCCTGCAGCAAATAGTGGCGACGTTTACGGGAACGGTTCATAGTGTGTTTAAACATGCCTTAAATATACGGAGTGATGGTAATGATGAAATTTTTACACTTGCTACGAAGGCAATGGATCGGGCACCCAATACACTTGTCATTGATCTTGATACATTGGATCACCTGGGCATTCAGCAACATGACAGGGTATCGGTTCGCCATAATCAACTATTAATAGAAGAAAAATTAATAATAGCGATCCCAACCGCCTCTCGTTGGCAATGTCAGCTACCTATTTATCCAGCAAATTGTACACGCTTAAAAATGAATATGATCCGTGTAAAACAATTCATTGATTTACATGGGAAAGGCGGCGGCATAAAACGTAATGATTCTCCCGTCAGTGAATTTGAAGCGGAGACATCGAGATTATTACAGCAGCGTACAACTTTACTTTATGAGGAAATATTGAATCAACGTTTGGATCGTTTTCAGGCATATGCTGCTGATTTAGTAGGCTTGGGGCCAGGGCTAACACCATCAGGGGATGATTTTTTAGTAGGCTTATTTGCTATCATTCACTTACAAAATAGCCCGTGTTCTATGTATAAACCTTTGTGTGAAAGCGTCATCAAAGTGATTCAGCCTTTGACCAACGAGATTAGCTTTACAACATTGAAGAAGGCAGCATATGGACAAGTAAGGGAGTCCATCTGTTCATTCATACACGCCATTTTATATGGCACAGAAGTGGAATCCATTGAGGCTCTGAGAAAGGTGCTTGCTATTGGCTCTTCCTCAGGAACAGATATTGCCTTAGGGCTGATAAGTGGCTTAGAAGCCAATATAAAATTAGGAGGATAATGATGAGTATTAAAGTCGTAATTAAGCGCAACACATATTTTGATTCAGTGTCATTGATGTCACTATCTACAAAAGCGAATCAAATTGAAGGCGTTGAGCAAGCAATTATTGGTATGGGTACGGAAATGAACAAAGGAGTCATTCGTAACGTTGGTTTGATGACACCAGAAGTGGAGGAAGCAACAGCAGGGGACTTAATGATTATTGTCAAAACTCCTAGTGCGGATCAAACAGAAAGCGCTTACCTAGCAGTGGAAGAATTACTAACAAATAAAGATAAAGCACAAGCAAAAAGTGATATTAAATATGCAACGATTGATTCTGCTGCACAAGGAATCCCTGATGCAAACTTTGCGGTCATTTCCGTCAATGGTGCATTTGCCGTTCGCGAAGCACGCAAAGCACTTGAAAATGATCTACACGTGATGCTGTTCAGTGATAATGTAAGCGTTGAAGACGAAGTAGAATTAAAAACTTTAGCACATGAAAAAGGCTTATTAATGATGGGACCAGACTGTGGTACCGCCATTATTGGTAATACAGGACTTTGCTTTGCAAACGCTGTAAGAAAAGGCAATATCGGTATCGTAGCGGCATCTGGTACAGGTAGCCAAGAAGTAAGTGTTCGCATTCATGACTTCGGTGGGGGTATTACACAACTGATTGGTACTGGCGGAAGAGATTTAAGTAAAGAAGTGGGCGGTATGATGATGCTTGATGGCATCAAAGCACTAGATGCCGATGAAGCCACAAAAGTGATTGTACTTGTGTCGAAGCCACCTGAAGCAAGTGTTGAGAAAAAAGTACTCGCACAAATTAAAGAATGCAGCAAACCGGTAGTGGTTTACTTTATAGGTGGTAATGAAGAGGCTGTAGTGGCAGCTGGTGGACAATTTGCTAAAACATCGAAAGAAGCAGCATTAAAGGCAGTCTTACTAGCAGGTATTGATGAAGCAGGCATTAACAAACGTGCACTTAACATTCCATTAGTTGAAGAGGTTCGTGCAAAATTAGCGCCAGAGCAAAAATACATTCGTGGGTTATTCTGTGGCGGTACGCTTTGTGATGAATCTATGTATCTAGCGATGGAAAAATTAGATAATATTTACAGTAACATCCAAAAGAATCCTGATTTCTTATTAAAAGATATCAATGTGAGTCAAGAACATACGTTCATTGACTTCGGTGATGATGATTTTACAAATGGTAAACCACATCCAATGATCGATCCATCTTCTCGCATTGAGCGCTTCTTACAAGAAGCAAAAGATCCGACAGTTGGTGTCATTGTGATGGACTTCGTATTAGGCTTTGGCTCTCATGAAGACCCAGTAGGCGTTATGCTTCCTGCCATCATTGAAGCTAAACAATTAGCTGAAAAAGAAGGTAGACATTTAGAGATCATTGGGTATGTCCTTGGAACAGACTTAGATACACCAAACATAGATGAGCAAGTGGAAAAATTAGTCAATGCAGGTGTTACACATGCAAGCAGTAGTACAAATGCAGGATTACTTGCTAGAGAAATGGTGTTGAAAGGAGAAAATCATGAGTAAGATTAATGAACTTTTCACAAGTAAAATTAACGTAATTAACGTAGGTATTGAACTTTTTAAGGATGATATATTAGCACAAAATGCAAGTGCTACACACCTAGAGTGGTCACCACCAGGTGGAGGTAAGCCAGAAATTATTGCAGCACTAAACAATATCGATAAAGCAGAACTTGCCGAAAAAATCGAAGCAGCAAATCGTCTTGCGGTGGAAAAAATTGTGAACTCTCAACCCGTGCTGATTGGTTTCGATCAAGCGATCAATGTTGTACCTGGCATGACGAAAAAAACAATCTTACACGCAGGACCACCCATTACTTGGGAAAATATGAATGGACCAATGAAGGGCGCTGTTATGGGTGCTCTTGTATTCGAAGGATTAGCGAAAGATTTAGAAGAAGCAGCAGAGGTAGCGGCGTCTGGAGATATCACATTCTCACCTTGCCATGAGCATAATGCAGTTGGTTCAATGGCTGGGGTAACATCTGCTTCGATGTTTATGCACATCGTTGAAAATAAAACGTATGGCAATATCGCCTATACAAATTTAAGTGAGCAAATGGCAAAAATCTTACGGATGGGTGCCAACGATGATAGCGTTGTCGAGCGATTAATATGGATGCGTGATGTGTTAGGACCAATTTTACGTGATGCAATGAAATTAAATAAAGATGGCATCGATCTACGATTAATGCTTGCACAAGCGCTCCACATGGGCGACGAATGCCATAACCGTAATAATGCAGGTACAAGCTTATTAATTCAAGCACTGACACCATATATCTTAGAAACAGATTATCCTGTTGAACAGAAGCGAGCAGTATTTGATTTCGTGGCAAGTAGTGATTATTTCTCAGGTCCTACATGGATGGCATGCTGTAAATGTGCATTAGATGCTGCACATGGCATCGAATATAGTACAGTCGTGACAACAATGGCACGTAACGGTGTAGAATTTGGTGTTCGTATTAGTGGCATGCCAGGTAATACATGGTTTACTGGCCCAGCACAAAAAGTAATCGGACCGATGTTTGCTGGCTACAAACCAGAGGACTCAGGTCTTGATATAGGGGATAGTGCTATTACAGAAACTTACGGTATTGGTGGTTTCGCAATGGCTACTGCACCAGCAATCGTTGCTTTAGTAGGTGGAACAGTGGATGAAGCAATTGGTTATTCTCGTAAAATGAAAGAAATTACGACGACAGAAAACCAAAATATTACCATTCCATTATTAAACTTCATGGGAATTCCTACTGGTATTGATATTCGCAAAGTCATCCAATCAGGTATTCTTCCAATTATTAATACAGCGATCGCACATAAAGAGGCTGGAATCGGTATGATTGGTGCTGGTATTACAAATCCTCCAATGGAAGCTTTTGAAAAGGCATTAATTACAATTAGTGAGAAGTGGGCTTAAGCCCACTTCCTATAAGTAGGAGGAGCTTTCTATGGAACATGCAAAAATTGAACAGTCCAATCAAGATTATAGAGCACTTGGCTATTCGGAAGAACTTTTACCAAAAGGTCCTCAAGAAAGAGACTGGGGAATCTTTAACTACATTACCGTGTGGATGGGCGCAGTTCACAATATTATGTCTTATATGACGGTTGCAGGGTTTTTTGTCTTAGGATTATCAGTTAATCAAGTTTTCTTAGCCATTATGCTTTCAGCAGTAATCGTCTCAGCAGGCTATTGCTTAAATGGATATTCCGCCTCTAAATATGGCATTCCATTTGCCATATTACTAAGAGATTCATTTGGAGTGAAAGGCTCTATTATTCCGGCGTTATGTCGAGGGTTGATTGCAGGGGTTGTATTCTTTGGAACGACGACCGTTGTGGGCGCTCAATCCCTTAATGTATTATTTGCAAGATTCATTCCGAACTATATGTCTATTGGTGGAGACTTCGCTATTTTTGGCTTAGATGTTCCGACTATGATTTCTTATATTATTTTATGGGTAATTACAGTTTTACTATTTTTAGGCGGCATGGACATGCTAACAGTCTTCGGTAAATACTCATCACCAATTGTTTATATTTTCATTATTGGCGCAGCGATTTGGGCAATTAATATTGCTGGAGGAATTGGACCAATTTTAGACTATAAGCCTTCAACAACGATGGAAAGTCCATTGGTCTTTATTGCATGTGTTAGCGCATTGGTGTCTAACTGGGCTGGTCCAATTGTAAACATTGCAGATTTTACGCATAGAGCTAAATCACCAAAAGCAATGATCTATGGCTTATCCATTGGTATGATCGGCTCGTATCTATTATTTGCGATTACTTGTATTAGTTTAATAGCAGGGACAGAAATTGCTTTCGGGCAACCAATTTTTAATATTGTGGACGCTATTGATAAAATTCAAAATCCCTTTTCAGTAATTGTGTTAATTTTAGCCTTAAATGTGGGCGCAACAGCTTTTGTAGTTTTCGGTAATTTATTACCATCTGGATTACAAATGACAGCTTTATTCCCTAAAGTCTTTACTGTCAAAACAGCAGGTATTTTAACAGCGATTATTGGCACAGTCATTTTGCCTTGGAAACTCGTATCGAGTACAGAGACGTTGTTTTTCTTCTATAGTTTTATAGGCTCTATGTTTGGACCAATCGCAGGTATTATGTTGTCTAGCTTCTTTATCGAGCGTAAAAGACGTTTAGATTTATCTTTGATTTATGTGGAAGAAGGTCATAATGGCGCTTATAAATCTGGCTATAACATCGTAGCATGTATCGTTCTATTAATAAGCTTCCTCTTACCAATGTCAGGTGCTTTCCTGAAAAGTGTGCCGTTTTTAGTACAGCTAAATAACTTTGCTTTCTTTAGCGGACTGATCGTGTCATTCATTTTATATACGCTGTTATATAGATTTAATCAGCAAAATGTTCAAAATAGTGTAGAAAAAGAAGTAGGGGTGTAGTTGTGAATAAATTAGTAATTGTAGCAATCGGCGGTAACTCGTTGGTAAAAGATAGTGGTAGCGAATCCATTCAAAGTCAGCAACAGGCAGTTGCTCAAACTGTTGAACATATCGCGGATATGATTCAGGAAGGATATAAAGTGGTTGTCACACACGGCAATGGTCCACAAGTTGGTTTCACATTACAAAGAAGTGAAATTGCTAATGAGGTATCGGGTATGCCAGCAATTCCTCTAGTAAACTGTGTGGCTGACACACAAGGTGGAATTGGCTATTTAATTCAGCAAGCATTAATTAACGAGCTGGCTAAACGTCAAATTAATAAAAAGGTAGTTAGTGTAATTACACAAGTTGAAATCAATGAACATGATCCCAACTTTATTAACCCTACAAAGCCAGTTGGTTCATTCTTTACAAAGGAGCAAGCGGAGGCGATGCTAGTAGAGCATCCAGATTGGAAAATGGTAGAGGATTCTGGCCGTGGTTATCGTCGCGTTGTGCCTTCACCAAAACCAATCGATATCGTGGAAAAAGATGCGATTAAATCATTAATTGATAATGATTATGTCGTGATCGCTGTAGGCGGTGGTGGAATTCCAGTTGTGAAAAAAGAAAACAACGTCTACGAGGGTGTAGATGCAGTCATTGACAAAGACTTTGCGACAAGTCTATTAGCGGCACAAATAAATGCAGATTCATTAATTATTACGACGGGTGTTCCTCGTGTGTTTATTAACTTTGGAAAACCTGAACAACAAGCACTTGAAGAAATTACTGTTGAAGAAACAAAGCAGCATGTTCAAGATAATCAGTTCCCGCCAGGAAGTATGCTACCAAAAATCGAAGCAAGCTTAAGCTTCTTAGAAAATGGTGGTCATCGAGTAATTATTACAAACCCTGAAAGTCTGAAAGAAGCGATCAATAATCAGGCTGGTACTCATATTATTAACTAGGAGGAATCACGGTATGGATTATATTCAACTAGCTGTTGACAAAACAAAAGAAGGTATCGAACAAAATATTGGTGGACCATTTGGTGCAACCATTGTAAGAGGTGATGAAATCATCGCTGTTGTTGGCAATACAATGATGCGTGATACAGACATCACTGCACATGCAGAAATAGTAGCCATTCGTGAAGCCTCTAAAAAGCTTGGCACAATGGATTTATCGGATTGTGTTATCTACGCTACTTGCGAACCATGTCCAATGTGTGTGGGCGCTATCATTTGGTCTGGTATAAAAGAAGTTCATTATTGTAATACAGCAGAAGATGCTCATGTACATGGCTTCTCTGATATGCATCTACGTGATTACTTAACGGGTAAAGATAAAAGTGTACTGAACATGCAAAAAATTGAAACGACCGAAGAATGTGATGCATTGTTCCATCATTTCAATGACAAAATGGCGAATAGTAAATAGATTGGAGCAGTCATAGTCTGCTTAAGTCTTTCCAGTGAATTAGAGTAGGGATCTCGTTATGGAGAATCCCTTTTCTAATTTTCAATCAAAAAAGTGTAAAAGAATTGATACAATGAAAAAAGATACTATACAAGCGTACATTTGGTTGATTTTCATCTTCGTAATTCTTCAAAAGGAGCTGTTTACATGATCTATAAAGAACGTTATCAACAATTACTAGATAAAATGAATCAATACAATTCAGGCGAGAAAGGAATTACGAGAGTTGCCTATACGAATGAAGAACAGGCTTGTTTACATGCCTTTATTCGTTTATGTAAAGATGAAAATCTTCAAATTCATATTGACCATTGTGGTAATCTTATTGCTCGAAGAGAAGGCAGTGTGCCAGGATTGCAGCCTGTTGTCATGGGATCCCATTTAGATACTGTCTATCAAGGCGGTAAATATGATGGTGTTGTGGGCGTAACTGCTGCCCTAGAAGTCATCAAGCGATTAAACGAGCGATCTATTGTGACAGAACATCCAATTGAAATTATCGCCTTTGCCTGTGAGGAGTCTTCAAGATTTGGTGTGTCGACAGTAGGCAGTAAAGCAATGGCAGGACTAATCGATAAAGAAAAATATCGCCATTTAGTTGATCGAGATGGTATTACGATGGAGCAGGCTTTTGCGCATTGTGGACTTGATTTTAGTAGTGTTGATCAAGCAACAAGAGTAGAGGAGGGATTCCATGCCTTTTTTGAATTGCATATTGAACAGGGACCATTGCTAATTAACTATGAAAAGAAAATTGGTATTGTCACAGGGGTAGCAGCACCAGTTCGCCTTTTAATGAAGTTAAATGGAAAAGCGTCCCATTCAGGCACGACTCCAATGAATATGAGAAAGGACGCTCTTTTAGGAGCATCCGAATTGGCATTAGAATTGGAAAAAGCAGCGATAGCAGAGCAGGAGTTTGGCACTGTGGCAACAGTTGGGATACTAGAGGTCGTGGCAGGTTCAATGAACGTAGTTCCGGGTGAAGTGGAGTTAACTGTAGATAACCGATCATCCTCTGTGGAATCAAGAGAAAGAGTTCTTCAGCATTTTTATACGGTTATTGCAAACGTTCAACAAAAGAGACAGCTTACGATTGAATACAATGTCATTAGCTCAGAGGAGCCTGTCCTACTTTCTCCAAAGCTAATGCAAGATTTAGAAACGATTTGTGTAGAGAAGAAACTCTCCTATCACTATATGCAAAGTGGAGCAGGTCACGATTCTATGAATATGACGAGGCTCGGACCAGTTGGCCTTATTTTTATTCCTTCAGTGGATGGTTTAAGTCATCATCCTGATGAACATACAGAGCTTGAAGATATATTAATAGGAATTGATGTTTTAGAGGCAGTTGTTCTAAAATATGCTTCAGTCAGCTAATTAGCAATTATCATGTGAAGACGCTACATGTATTGCCAGTGTCACCCCCTGTAGGCAATACAACAAAGGCGCAAAATCGATTCCATTATCAAAAGACGACCTTCCTTGTTAGAAAGTCGTCTTTTTCATGTGAATAGGATGTATTTGCGGTTCCTTCTGGTTTCCAATTTTAAGTTGAATCAAAATCATCACAATGACGAGGATAATCATGCCAATAATGGCAGTTGTAAAATTGCCTGTGAAATCTCGAACAAGACCGACAAAGAAAGGGCCCAAAGCAGCAAATACAAAGCCAACTGATTGTGTCATGGCAGCTAAGAAGCTAGCCTCGTGAATATCTTTTGCCTCATCAATTGGCAATGTTAGCCCTAATGAGAATAGCCCACCTGCACCAATGCCAATTAGCATACTGCTCAGCCAAGGATTATAAGAAAACAGTAGCATCAATAAACCAATTAATTCTAATGATGAACTACCTACTAGCCATACGGCTCGATGCTGAAAACGGTTATTTAAAATAGGCACTAAAAATGTAGCTGGCATTTGGGCAACAGTTAATAGTGTCAGCATCATTCCAGCGTCGTGTTTGCTATAGCCTAAATTTTCAGCGATGGGAGGTAACCAAGCCATGATGGTATAAAACATGAAGGCCATCAAACCAAAAAAGCCTGTTAAAAGCCATGCCTTTTGACTCAGTAACATTTGCTTCGCATTGATGCTTAAACTAGGTGAATCTGTGACTGTTGCTGTAGCTGCTTTCTGTTCGATTGGCTTCCACCAAAAGAATAAAGCGATTAAAGCAAGAATAGCCCAAGAGGCAACAGAAGCTTGCCATGAATGAAAAAGATGGCTTAATGGAATAGAAAGCCCTGAGCCAAGTGCAGCTCCTACTACAAGTGCTAGCGAGTAAATACCTACTACACGGGAAGGGTTTGCAAATTTCTCCTTAATATAGCCTGATAATAATGGTCCCACGATGGCAATGCCAATGCCTGATAGCAAGGCCGTTACTAGCATGGCCCAGGCAGTATTAGCAAAATATCTGGCTGCAGTTGCTAGTCCAATAAGAATAAGAGCGTAAGCGATAGTTCGCTCGATGCTCCAACGATTGGCTAGTTTGATTGCGAAAGGTGCAAATAAGCCCATACAGAGCACAGCTAAAGAAGTTAGCAAACTAGCAGTAGCTGCGCTCATTTGTAAAGTCTGACGAATAGTTCCTAATAAAGGGGACACTGAAGTAATGACAGGCCGTAAATTAAAAGAAGCTAAAATAATGGCGATAATTGGTATAATTTTGCGATTTATATGCATTGTCTTTTCTCTCCGTCATATCAAATAAATAGTAAGCCCAAATTGAAGTCTATAGGAATTAGAATGATTGAACAATACTATTATTACTATTACAATGATAGTTATAAACTATGATAGGGCGTGATCCATGTGGAAATACGGCATCTGCATTATTTTATGGCAGTCTGTGAGGAGCTACATTTTACAAAAGCTGCTGAGAAACTTGGCATCTCTCAGCCAACATTAAGCCAGCAAATACGAGTGCTGGAGGATGAGCTAGGAATGCCATTGTTCGATCGTATTGGCAAAAAAATTGTTGTGACTGAGGCAGGCTCCCTTTTGTTTAGCTATACGACAGAGGTATTTAATACATTACAAAATGTCAAAGATTCGATTAAAGATTTACAGGCGCTTGAAGGGGGACAAATAAGTATTGGCATCATGCCATCTGACCTTGATTATCGGATCACACAGCTTGTGATAGATTTCCATCAAAAGTTTCCAAAGGTAAAATTAAAGATACTTGCTTCCATCGATATTATGCGGCAGGTTCTCGAAAATGAAGTGGATATCGGTATTGGGACGAATGTTGAATCAGATGATCGATTGGTCATTATCCCTTTATGTAAAGAAGAATATGTACTAACCGTTTCAAAGGAGCACCCATTGGCAAAGCAAACAGTGATCCCAATTGCTGAATTAGAGGGCCTTCCTATGGTGATGTATCCAGAAGGCTTTCTTGGTAGAGAGGTTGTAGAAGAGGCTGTAAAAAAGCATGGTTTTCATCTCCATTCTATTCTTGAGACAAGCTCTGTCACGTCCATTCTGAATCTTGTTCGAGCCAATATTGGTGTAACAGTGCAACCCTATCCTTTGCTCCAACAAATGAATGATCCTACATTGTGCAGTATACGTATTTCAAATGGTGCTCCAAGCCGTAGCTTATCCATTATTTACCGCGTAGATCGCTATGTCAGTCAGGCAACAACAGCTATGATTGAGCAAATTAAACATTACTTTAAAAGCAAATAGGAATAACAAAAAGGAAGATATAAAAATATGTTCCTTTTTTTGGAGCGTTCACATATACTATTTATAAACCGACAGTCAGTCTATTTCTGTAGGGCAAGACCAAGAAGCTTGTAAAGCCTCAACTTGCGCCTACATTTTTTTAACACATTAAATGACCGACTGTCGGTCTAAGAATAGTAAGGGGTGTTTTTTATATGGAAATGCTAGTCAAAGAAAAAGGCTTTTCGAAAGATTTTATCATTATGGTAGTGGGGCAGATTATTTCTATTTTGGGCTCTGCGCTTTTAAGATTTGCTCTTTCACTTTTTGTTTTAGATATAACAGGACGGGCAGATCTTTTTGCTGTACTTTTTGCAATTTCAAGCCTACCTGTTTTACTTACACCATTTGGTGGTGCTCTAGCAGATCGTTTTAATCGACGAAATCTAATGGTCCTATTTGATTTTATCAGTAGTGGCATTGTATTGATTTTTTTTATTGTATTACTAACAGACAATCATTCTGTACTATGGATTGGCTTGGTTATGGTGCTTCTTTCATTCATTAGTGCAATGTACACGCCAGCTGTAATGGCTAGTATTCCGCTATTAGTTAGCGAACAAAAGCTTGAGCAGGCTAATGGGATCGTCAATGGGGTCCAGGCATTAGCAGGAGTGACAGCACCTGTGCTAGGGGGGATACTATATGGAATGCTTGGCCTCAAACTTCTCGTCATAGTAAGTGGTTTATTATTTTTCTTTACGGCTATTGTAGAAATGTTTATGACAATCCCATTTGTGAAACGTAGCTATGATGGTCATTTGATGCCGACCTTAATCAAAGACATGAAAGAAGGTTTTACTTATGTGGTGAAGCAAACTTTTATTTTAAAATGTACGCTACTTGCTGCTTTATTGAATTTACTATTGACTCCACTTTTTATCGTTGGTGTGCCTATTATTCTTCGTGTCACGATGAAAAGTAGTGATACATTGTATGGAATAGGAATGGGCATTATTGATTTTGCGACGATTTTAGGCGCGTTAACAATGGGTTACTTTGCAAAAAAGCTGCATATTCACACCCTCTATATTTGGGTATTGGTGTCAGCCTTTTTGGTAATTCCCATGTCTATGGCTGTGCTCCCTCGCGCACTTCAAATTGGCTATTATCCCTCGTATAGCTTATTTATTGGCTGTGCTCTTATCATTGCGATGATGATGACGATCATCTCCATTTACGTAATAACCCTTGTCCAAAAAGAAACACCCAATGAACAATTAGGGAAGGTCATGGCGATTATGATGGCAGTATCACAGTGTATGGCACCACTTGGGCAAATGGGGTATGGGTTGTTATTTGAGTTCTTTCAAGGCAACATCTATATACCAGTCCTTATGATATCTATGTGTGTATTATTATTAGCCTTCGTAACGAAAAAAATATGGCGATTGGAGGCTAAATAAATTGCTAGAACAAAGAAAACCACCTTTTCATTGGTAGTTTTCTTTGTATAGCAATACTTAGCTAAAATCTTCGGGTTCTACGCTGAGGCCTATTTCTGCTGGTATTAGTATTGGAAGGAAGGGCTGGAAACAGTAGTGTTGGCATATGTTGTGTATTATCTCCTATATGAAAAGTAATGGATTCCTCTTCAGTAGGTGAGTCTACCCTTTCTTCCTCATGTGATGAGTGTTCTACCGCATTTAATAGTGGTGCTGAAGATTCGCTATGATGGGTAGTACTTGTCGTGCTCGTAGGATTTGTGGGAGCTGTTGCTTCTTGATGTGTTGCTGGATGTTCTACTGCTACATGCGGCTGCTGGACAGCATGGACGTCTTTCATAACGAGAATGGGTCGCATCATATCATGATCCTCATGCTCTAGGAAATGACAATGCCACATATAATTCCCGATATGATCTTTCCAATGCATAATAATTTTCGTCACCTTTCCAGCGTCAGCCTTCACCGTATCCTTCCAACCTCGCTCATAGTCTCTTGGTTCTTCAGGCGGCCCTGTAAATTGAACGATGCCTTCATTTTGATAGATATCTAAATCAAACGGCCTTCGTTCCAGAATTTTAAATTGAATGAGATGCAGGTGAATAGGATGGATAAAGGGTGTCGCATTAATAAAATTCCAAATTTCCACACTATCTAAAGAAGGTTTTTCCGTTGCCGGATCATGGTACATACGATCATTTAATAGCAACATAGGTCGCCCAAACTCATCGGTAGTCGCCGTCAATGGTAGTTGTCTTTCAATATGTGCATGGTGTGGATGTAGATCCATAGAAACGGCAAGTCTTTCTGGAATATCACTTGTATCTCCACATTTCAAAGGCACAGTTACTCGAAACTGCATAATCACGTTTGTATGTTCATCACTAAAATCGGTATCAGTATTAAGTAAGGTAATTTCCTGTCCAGCACAGCTTGAAAAATCGATAATGACATCCGTACGTTCAGCTGGTAGCAACTCGACAGATTGAATAAGTTGTGGGGCTGGTAAGAAACCACCATCTGTACCAATTTGAAACATTGGCTGATCATTTGACAGACTGATGACATAGCCACGTCGATTAGAGCCATTTAGAAAACGAAATCTATATTTACGTGGCTCTACATCTAAATAAGGCCATAGTTTTCCGTTAACCACTATCGTATTGCCAACAAAGCCTGGTGTGATAGAGGGGTGAACGGGCACGGGAAAGGGGGGTTCATCAGGATAAAACAATGAGCCATCCTCATTAAATGATTTATCTTGTATTAAAATCGGATATTCATAGTCGCCACATGGTAAGTTAGAGCGTTCCTCAAGGGCATCCCTGAGTAAATAAAAGCCTGCTAATCCTGCATATACATTTAAACGTGTTAAAGCCATGGCATGGTCATGATACCACATGGTAGTGCCAGGCTGATGGTTCGTATATTCATGTATTTCCTTATTAAATTTTGGACCAGTATGCCGATAGTCTCTTGTGTACCATGCTTCAGGATGGCCATCACTCTGCCAATCCACATTGGCACCATGTAAGTGAGTAACTGTTCTTACTTCTTGTGAATCGTTGGCAGCATGAAGTGTAAAATCTACTGGCAAAAAGTGCTGTAAGGGCAGCTGATTTTTATATTTCACATAAATCGTTTTATCTTTAGAAGCTTCGATGGTTGGTCCTGGGTAAAGCCCATTGTAGCCCCAAATTAATGAGTTTGGAAAATGCTTATGAAAACGATGCTGGCCTTCCATCATGACCAATTCGTAATAATCATTCTTCTGTTGCCCTCTGCTGTATTTTGGTTTGGCGATCATTGGTTTTGGAAGTTCATCTACAAATTTTGGAATCGTTGCTGGATCAGAAGGGTTAATTTGCATACTCACAACATCACGTCCCTTTTCGATACTAAAAAAGCTAATTGACTCATCATATGGGTAAAAACAACAGGTAACGGGGACAAAAATGGAGAAAAATGTGTAAAGAACATAAAAAATTTAACTACATATTATGGGAATAAAATGATTCATTTTAAAGCAAACAGATGTAAGGTTTTTAAACAATCATCACAAGAGATGTATGCGTTGTAGGTAATAGTTGGTATCTTACGAAAAAGGCGGACGAAGTGAATAAATATGTCTTATAATTGAGAAAGCACAAAGTAAACTGGATGATATGGAGCATGGAGAAGTGGTGAAACGGTGGAATTAACATTAGAAGAATTAAATAAAACGATAATGGAGATGCGCACAAAGGGGTATTTAACGGAAGCACTAAAGCTTGCTGATCAAGGTCTTTTAGTCGCATTAGAGAGCAATAACTATCCATATGCTATGGATTTGTACTATCAAAAAATATTAGTTCATCATTCTTTAGGTGACACATTAAGCATGGTCAGCCTAATTCATGAGTATGAGGCCATTTGTCAAGATTATGGTACGACAAAAGATTTAATGCAGTATCATTTAGTGATGTCCTTAATCTATGATTTAGTTGGCATCCGTGAAAAAACGGTGGAGATGACAAAAAAATCTATCGCCTATGCACAGGAGCTACAAGATCCTATCATGCTTGTTCGCTGTCATAATAATCTGTGCTATTTAGAGGTAGAGAAGGGCTGTACAAAGGAAGCACTTCAAGCGGGGCTATTAGCTAGAGAGTATAATAAATCCTTAGCTAGAACAATGCCTGATCTAGCAAAATTACATGATATTCGTATTAATAATAATTTAGCAGATGTGTATATTTTAGAAGGGGATTTTATAACGGGGAAGGCATTGCTGGACAGGACGTTATCTTCTGACATTATTCATCACCATAAACGAGAAAAGGTAGCGGCATTGTTTGGCTACGGTTTTTTATTTGAAAAGCAACAAAAGCTTGAAGAAGCCGTATTCTATTATAAACAAGCCATAGATCTTGCCCAATCTTATGGAGATAAGCCTATTACAAAAAAAGTGATGCGCTTACTCTTAAATGTATTGTATCAATTGGATTGGCGAGATGAAATTTTTGATGTACAGCGTGAATATATTGATCTCTCGGAAAAAATGAGTGTTGCAAATTTATTACAACAAGTAATGAATTTGGAATTTAAGCGACAAAAGGAAAAGCTTGAGAAAAAAGCGCATTATGATCCATTAACAGGCGTTTTAAATCGTCATTTTTTAGATTATGAGCTACAGGAATGGCTCAATGCAGCCGAAATAACGCAATCCTATGTATGTATTACGGTTTTGGATGTCGATTATTTTAAACTATTTAACGATACGCATGGTCATTTATTTGGAGATATGATTTTACAGCTTTTAGCTAACAGCTTGCAGGATTTTTTACAGGATGAAGATGTGAAAATTATTCGTTATGGTGGAGATGAATTCATCCTTTGTTTCAGGCATTCGCAAAAAGACTATATCAAAACATTGGTCCATAACACACATGCCTATTTGCTCTCACTAAAGCTCGAACAAGAACAGCAAAGCTATCCTTTACGTGTCAGTATGGGGGCTTGTGTGAATAATCAGAAAAACTATCAATACAAGGAGCTATTTGAGCAAGCAGATAGCTGTTTATACCAAGCAAAAGCGAATGGTCGTGCTAGCTGCGTGCTATACGAATTATCATAATGACAGAGAGGCTGGGACATAACTAGCTTCAATTAGTGAGAAATCCGAATTTGAATGAATTCAAATTCGGATTTCTCTATTTTTATGTAGTCTTCCTATAGATCTTAGCTAATGGCTGTGAATTTTCTTAAATTCACGGCCATTAATGCGAGGCCCATCTCGTTTTCAACCTTCGATTTTCCTCGTACAGAAAATCGGGTGAAACGCAAATTAGCCTTCAAGAATCCAAAAACTGGTTCCACGTCAATTTTACGTTGACGATAAATGGTACTTGTTTTTTCTTCTGAAAGCTTTGCTCGCACATATTCTTTTTGTTCTTCCCACTTCTCATTCACCATTATCTTACGATTATTTCCTTCTTTTGCTTTTGTACACGATGAACGGAGAGGGCATCCGGAACAGTCTTCACATTCGTATATCTTAAACTCACGCTTGAAATCATATTGATCTGTTTTCGTGGTACGATATTTAAATACAAGCTGTTGTTGGTTTGGGCAAGTGTATCGATCATGTTCTTTATCATAATCCCAGTTCGCTGTATTGAATTCGTTGTGCTTATGCTTTTTCTTCTGTTCTTTTAAATACATATTGTACGTGATTAAGGCTTCTCTCTTACGATTCGAAAGGATATCATCATAATTTTGTTCACTGCCATATCCGGCATCTGCGACAATGTGTTTGGGTAACTTAAAATAACGTTGTTCGATTTCATCTAAAAATGGGATTAATGTACGTGTATCTGTTGGGTTCGGAAAAATGCTGTAGGCAAGCACATACTGACCTTCTGTTGCCACTTGTATGTTATAACCTGCCTTCAATTGACCATTTTTCATATAGTCATCTTTCATACGCATAAATGTCGCATCCGGGTCTGTTTTCGAATAACTATTTCGTTCGTCAAAGATTTCGAAGTCTCTTTGATATTTTAGTTTGCGTTCAATATAGTCGATTAATTTTTTCCGAGCTTGCTTTGGGAATTTCCGTTCCGTTCTTAAAGCCTTTCGCTCTGCTACATCTGATGAATCCTCAATTTTTCGATCATATTCAGAAATTACTTCATCTACTTTTTCAACCATTCGAGCGAGGTCTTCCAATGCTAATTCATTTTCATTTTCCCGTTCAATTTCTGGCATGATTTCTTTTTCAAGCAGCTCATCGTAAAGCTGGTTTGACTTTTCAATTAGTCCGTTATGATATTTTTCAATCGACTTTTTCCACACGAATGTAAACTTGTTCGCATTCGCTTCAATCTTTGTTCCATCAATAAAAATAGCTTCCTGGTCAATTAATCCCCCTTGTACCAACTGGCAGCGGAATTGAACGAAGCATTGACGAATTAACTCTTTTACGTCTGGTTGGACACGGAATCGGTTGATTGTGCGGTAGGTTGGTTCATGCCCTTGAGCTAGCCACATCATCCGAATACTGTCTTTTAAAAGCGCTTCAATTTTACGACCAGAAAAGACAGATTGCGTGTAGGCGCATAAGATAATTTTAAGCATCATTCGTGGATGGTAGGCAGGACAGCCCTCATTTCGAAGGAATGGTTCAAACGCTTCAGGCGGGACACTTTCGACTAAATGATGGACATGGAAGGCAATATCATTCTTTTGTAATTTTACTTCTAAATCTAAAGGCAAAACTAATTGATTCATGTTATAATCTTTAAACATAAGGATCCTTCTTTCTGTATAATTTGGTTGTGGTGACTTAATTTTATCAGAAGTGGTCCTTATTATTTATGAAAAAATTTAAAGCCGATGAAATTTTACTAATCGTAAAATTTCATCGGCTTTTTAGTTTAGAGATGGGTTTTGTCCCAGCCCCTTTTTCTTGTGAAAGGACCATGTTTTTTATACCCAAAATGAGGCTTCTATGTGGTGGAATGAAATTTACTGTAGTCATCATTTGAAAACGTTGTTCTAGCAACGTACAATATATGAAATTAAGAAACACGACAGCACAAAATTGTTGTATAATGTTGTGGTATGAGGAAAGAAAGCAGGTTGACAAAATGGAAAGCAAAATGAATGGTTACACAGTTATAGACACACACATGCATCAGCTATGTGTTATGCCAAAACAGCTCGATGTGAAACATAAGGTGAATAGATGAAAAACTGGTTAATTTTCATTTCTGTCTTTATTGTTTCGTTGTCACTTGTCATTAGTATTTTAGTACTCTGGAAAGCCGAGGCTCCGTTCCGTTCAATTGAAGAGCAGGCTGAACAGTTGGCACTCGATGCCAAAGCCCTCGCAATTGTATCGGAGTCCTACACATATAATGGCAAACATTCGTATGTTACTGTGTTCGGGGTAGACGAATACGGTGATAAAAAAGCTGTCTTTGTTCCGACGAATCTAGACGAGGATTCCATTCAGGAAGTGTTATTAGAAGATGGTATTACGGAAAAGCAAGCATTATCGGTTTTTAAAAATGAAGGAAATGTACAAAAAGTCCTCCACATGAAATTAGGCTATGAGGAGCCTGGCGCAGTTTGGGAAATTACGTATTTGAACGACCACGACCAGCTCAACTATGTCTATATTTTGTTTAAGGATGGCGACTGGTGGAAGCGCATTACGAATTTATAAGAGGAGTAGATCCCGAATGAAAAATTTATTAGCAACACGTGTAAAAACTTTAACACCATCTTCAACATTAGCGATTACTGCAAAAGCAAAAGCATTGAAAGAGCAAGGTATTGATGTTATTGGTCTTGGAGCTGGTGAACCAGACTTTAATACACCTCAAAATATTTTAAATGCTGCCATTGATTCAATGGAAAAAGGATATACAAAATATACACCTGCTGGTGGACTTCCAGTTCTGAAAAAAGCCATTATTGATAAGCTTCAACGTGACAATAGCCTTGCCTATCAGCCAAATGAAATCATTGTTGGTGTAGGGGCAAAGCATATTTTATACACGCTATTCCAAGTGATTTTAAATGAGGGCGACGAGGTTATTATTCCAATTCCTTATTGGGTGTCTTATCCAGAACAAGTGAAATTAGCTGGCGGCGTACCAGTATATGTTGAAGGTACACGTGAACAAAGCTATAAAATTACAGCGGATCAACTGAGAGCAGCTGTGACAGACAAGACAAAAGCAGTGATTATCAATTCTCCTAGTAACCCATCAGGCATGATTTATTCTCGTGAAGAGCTAGCAGAACTTGCTGCTGTTGCAGAAGAAAAAGATATTTTAATCGTGTCAGATGAAATTTATGAGAAGCTTGTATACAATGGTATTGAGCATTTTTCAATTGCACAACTTTCTGATGCAGTGAAAGCACGTACAATCGTTGTAAATGGTGTGGCAAAATCTCACTCTATGACAGGCTGGCGTATTGGATATGCTGCAGGTGACGCAGACATTATTAAAGCAATGACTGACCTTGCATCACACTCAACATCTAATGCGACAACAACAGCACAATATGCAACTGTGGAGGCGTATAATGGCTCTCAGGATGCGGTAGAGGAAATGCGTCAAGCATTTGAATCTCGTCTTGAAAAAATTTACCCGCAGCTAAGTGCTATTCCTGGCTTCCATGTATTAAAGCCGCAGGGTGCATTCTACCTATTACCAGACGTTGCAGAGGCTATGGCTCACACTGGCTATGATTCAGTAGATGCATTTGCTGCGGATATTTTAACAGAAGCAAACGTAGCAGTGATTCCAGGCTCTGGCTTCGGTACACCAACTACTATGCGATTATCTTATGCTACATCTTTAGACTTATTAGAAGAGGCAGTCCGTCGTATTGATACATTTGTAAAATCAAAATGGCAAGACTAATCCTTCTAGTCAACTTTGGAGGATTTCTATGAAAAAAATTATGATTAAAGATATGCCACAGCATATCGGTGAAACAGTCAAAATTGGCGCTTGGTTAGCCAATAAACGTTCAAGCGGAAAAATCGCGTTCCTACAGCTACGTGATGGCTCTGGCTTTGTACAAGGCGTTGTAGTGAAAGAAGAAGTAGGCGAAGAAATTTTTGCTACGGCAAAAGGGATGACGCAAGAAACTTCTATGTATGTGATTGGAGAGGTGAAAGCTGACGAACGTTCAAGCTTTGGCTGTGAGCTTGCTATAACTGGTATCGAGGTACTACATGCAGCAACAGATTTCCCAATCACACCAAAAGAACATGGTCCAGAATTTTTAATGGATAACCGTCATTTATGGCTACGCTCTCGTAAACAACATGCCATTATGAAAATTCGTAATGAAATTATTCGCGCTACATACGAATTTTTCAACAACAACGGTTTTACAAAAATGGACCCACCAATTTTAACAGGTTCTGCGCCTGAAGGTACTTCAGAGCTGTTCCATACAAAATATTTTGATGAAGATGCTTATTTATCTCAATCTGGTCAGCTTTACATGGAAGCGGCTGCGATGGCTTTAGGAAAAGTATTCTCATTCGGTCCAACTTTCCGTGCTGAAAAATCTAAGACTCGTCGCCATTTAATCGAGTTTTGGATGATTGAGCCTGAAATGGCATTCGTAGAATTTGAAGAAAATTTAGAAGTACAAGAGCAATATGTAGCGCACATCGTACAATCTGTACTTGCAAACTGCAAATTAGATCTTGAGCGACTTGGCCGTGATACATCAACACTTGAAAACATTAAAGCGCCATTCCCTCGAATTTCTTATGATGATGCGATAAAGCTTTTACACGAAAAAGGCTTCGACGATATTGAGTGGGGCGATGATTTTGGTGCGCCACATGAAACAGCGATTGCGAATTCATTTGACAAACCAGTATTTATTACTTGTTACCCAGTAGGCATTAAACCGTTCTATATGCAACCACACCCAGATCGTGATGATGTTGTATTATGTGCTGATTTAATTGCACCAGAGGGTTACGGAGAAATTATTGGTGGTTCTGAACGAATCCATGACTACGATCTATTAAAATCACGTCTGGAAGAGCATAACCTATCATTAGATGCCTATGCTTGGTATTTAGAGCTTCGCAAACATGGCTCTGTCCCGCATTCAGGCTTTGGTCTAGGGTTAGAGCGAACTGTAGCATGGATTTCAGGCACAGAGCATATCCGTGAAACAATTCCATTCCCACGTTTACTGAACCGCTTATATCCATAAGCTAATCAATTTAAAAGTCGCGTAGTGAACTATCTACGCGGCTTTTCTACTTACTTAAAGAAGGAGTCTGGAGAATAATGAACGTAAATAATCATCGACTCCGTACATGGACTGAGCAGAGAATGATTCCCATTCCTCAGCTTTTTTTTCAGTTTTATAAGGAGTTAAATATGGAGGATGAAGAGGCACTAATTGTCATGCACTTATTAGCCTTTCATATGGAGGAGAATGACTTCCCAACACCTAATGATCTAAAGAACCGTCTCACAATGTCTGACAATGACATTACATCACGTTTGCAGCGATTAATGCAGAAGGGTTTTCTTGAAATTACACGAGATGTTGATGCGGGTGGGAAGCTTTATGAAAAGTATTCCGTATACCCGCTATGGGAGCGCATTTTGCAGATGATCGATATGAAAGAGCAGCAACAAACGGCAGTGACACTTCAACAAGAAGAAGGGGAGATATTCCGTCTTTTTGAAGAGGAAATGGGGCGCCTTTTATCTCCTTTAGAACTTGAAAAAATTGGATGCTGGCTTGATGAGGACAAGCATAGTCCAGCACTCATCAAAGAGGCGCTCAAGGAGGCTGTCTTTGCTGGGAAACTGAGTATTCGCTATATTGATCGCATTTTATTAGAATGGAAAAAGAAAAATATTACAACACCACAAGCAGCACAAAAGCAAAGTGAACAGTTCCGTGAGAAACAGACCATTAACAGAGCACCAGCTCGAACAGTTCAACAAGAAACACAATCAACGGGTAGAGTTCCTTTTTACAATTGGTTGGAAGAAAGAGAATAGGGGGCATCCAGTTTGTTAACGAAAAAACAGTGGGAGCATTGTCTAGAAGAAATGGATCGAATGTTTCCCGATGCACATTGTGAGCTCGTCCATGACAATGCTTTTGAGCTAACGATTGCCACATTATTATCTGCACAATGTACAGATGTACTAGTCAATAAAGTAACGAAAACCTTATTTCAAAAATATAAAACACCAGAAGATTATTTAGCTGTTTCTTTAGAGGAGTTGCAACAGGATATTCGCTCTATTGGCCTTTATCGCAATAAGGCGAAGAACATTCAGGCTCTATGTCAACGTTTACTAGATGAGTACGGTGGCGAAATCCCTGCAACACGTGAAGCATTGGTGACATTACCAGGTGTAGGAAGAAAAACGGCCAATGTTGTGCTGTCAGTAGCCTTCGATATTCCAGCGCTTGCAGTGGATACCCACGTGGAGCGAGTATCCAAACGCCTTGGGCTCTGTCGATGGAAAGATTCGGTGCTTGAAGTGGAAGAAACGATTATGAAGAAAACGCCAATGGACAAATGGTCAAAAACACATCACCAATTAATTTTCTTTGGACGTTATCATTGTAAGGCCCAAAATCCTGGATGCCATACTTGTCCTTTACTCGACGATTGTCGTGAAGGGCAAAAGCGTTTAAAGAAAGGCCTGGTGAAGGAAGCATGAATAGTGAAGCCATTGCAAAAGACAAAGTAGATGCATGGTTTGCCCAATGGACTACACTACAAGCCGCTATCCATACAGCGCATGATGCCAGAAACGGTCTAGCAAAAGGGCTAATGGAAGAAGCTATTGAGCTATTTGAACAACTAGTGCAAGCTGCAGGCGATGAAGTGCTACCCATTAATGGGGTTGAGCGACTAGCCTTTATCAAAGCTAAGCCAGGTCAATATGCATGCTATCGTCAACTAGATGAGCTATTTAAAGAAACGAAAAAGCGCACAGCACGACTGCGGATTCAAGCTAGTAAAAGCTAGAGTAGATGGATAGGACGCGAAAAGTGGCGGATAGACTGTGTAGAGTGAAGGATAGAGTGTAAGAAGTGGCGGATAGAACGTCAAAACTGACGGATAGCCTCCTCAGATCCTTCATTAATAAAAAACCGAGAAGCAGTGAATGAACTGCTTCTCGGTTTTTTTTATTCTGAGCTTTGGTCTTCTTCATTTGGGTTGGTAGGCTCTGTAGGAGGTGTTGGCTGCTGATTACCATCATTATTGCCATTGTTTCCACCATTGCCGTTATTACCATGCCCATTGCCATTACCATGCCCATTATTACCATTATTATTGTTGTTATTGCCGTTATTGCCATTGCCATTATTGTGATTACCTTGATCATTGTCCTCTTGACCAGGATCAATCGGTAAATCAATATCTGGTTCATCTGGATCTTCCGTTTCCAAATCTTCCTCAGAGGTACTTGTAATCTGGAAGGTAGTTGTTCCAGGCTCACTGCGTGTGCCATCTACAATAGCTACGACAGAGATTGTATAATTACCATCTTCAAGCGTGTTGGCAACCGTTAAGCCTTTAGTATCTGCTGTGCCAAGGATAACCGTTTCTCCACCTTCACGTGTGGCAGAAACTTCAAATGAAGTTGGTAATGGTTCATCCGTTTCTGGATTTAGGATGGCATCATGTTCCCAAGAAATATTGATAGACTGTGCTCCTAAATCTAAGCTTGCTGAAACATTATAAGGTGTAGATAATTCTGGCGCCTCATATACCTCAGAAACCTCTGTTGGTTCAGTTCCGCGAACGAATAACTCTGTTTGCCGTAGTTCGCTAGGTGTATAGTCACTTGCCAATCTTAAAGGATTAGAGCCTACTTCCACCGTTGCTTCTACAACAGTACTTGGCTTTTTAAAGCTAGCTGTCTCAACATTCGCTGAAATTTCTTGCATAATCGTCTTAAATAAGTTTTGTGGTAAACGACGTTCTTCCCACGTTGTAATTGGATCAAAGTGTTTTTCATAGCCACTCCATATAGCGATGGAATAGTTAGTTGTGTAACCAGCAAACCATGAATCTGGCACACTTGTATTTGGTAAATTATATTTGTTAAAGTCTTCTGCTGAATAGTTGGTTGTACCTGTTTTACCTGCGATATCTAAGCCAGGCACATTGGCAGCAGTTCCTGAAGCATCAGGCTTATTGCTGACTACATCACGTAGCATGTCTGTTACCATATAGGCCGTATAATCATTCATAGCCACTTTAGACTCAGGTGTATAGTTTTTAGACGTTTTACCATCACGATAAACAATTTTTGTAATCGAATGTGGATCTGTATAGACCCCGTTATTACCGAAAGCAGCATAGGAAGCTGCCATTTGAATAGGAGAGATAGTAATAGCACCACCGCCAATTGCATCTGACTCATAAAGGTTTTCTGTTTCAATTCCTAAACGTCCAACAAATTCCTTGGCTTTGTCAGTGCCTACCTCCTGTAATGTTTTGACAGCTGGAACATTTCGTGAAGCATATAATGCTTTACGTGCAGTCATGGCACCCATATATCTGCCATCCCAGTTTGTGATTGTTTGCTTTGTACCTGTATAATTCATTGGTTCGTCGACAAGTGTTTGACCTGTAGACCATTTTAAATATTCGATTGCTGGCCCATAGTCAACTAACGGTTTCATTGTGGAACCTGGTTGATTATTTGTTAAGTCCTCGGCATAGTTCCAGCCACGTTCTGCACCATATTTACGACCGCCACCAACGGCTTGAATGGCACCTGTTTTTGTATCAACAACCGCCACACCTGACTGAATATCTTCAGTTGGGAAATTACTATCATCATTCATCACATTTTCTACAACTTGTTGAGCATTTGGATCAAGCGTCGTATAGACTTTGATTCCTTCTGCCATTGCCGAACCGTCACCATTATTTTCTAATTCGTTAATAACAACATCAAGGAAGGCATCATATTTGGAACCTGCAAATGATTGTCGTGTTGCGTCATCCGCTAAACCTGATTGAACTTCTGCTTTCTTCGCTTCTTCCATTTCGGCTTTAGTAATTTTTCCATGTTGATACATTAAACCTAAAACAGTATTACGTCTTTTTTTTGCAAGCTCAGGGTTTTTTAATGGATTATACGCATTTGGTCGTTGCACTAACCCTGCTAATAATGCTTCTTCATCTAATGTTAAATCTTTTAATTCTTTACCATAGAAATATTGTGCGGCTGTGCCGAAGCCATAGATACGACCTGACATAAGCATTTTATTGAAGTACATTTCAAAAATTTCTTCTTTTGTATACTTACGCTCTAATTGGAAGGCAAGCCATGCTTCCTGTGCTTTACGCTTTAATTTCTTCTCGTTTTGTAAAAATGAGTTTTTGACTACTTGCTGTGTTAAAGTCGATGCACCTTGCGCACCAAAGCCATCACGGAAGTTTGCTAGAATAGCACCGCCTAGACGATAAAAATCCATACCATGATGCTCAAAAAAGCGTACATCTTCTGTAGCCAGAATAGCATTGATCATATCTTCAGGTATATCTTCATATTTTATATATTTACGGTTTTCAGCACCGATTGTTGCAAATAATTCACCGTTTTTATCGTAGAACTCTGAAGAAACGGGATCTTTCAGTAATTCTTCATCGAGCTCTGGAGCCGAGCTTGCATAGAAGGCAAATAATGCAGCTCCTCCGATTAAGCCTGCTACACCGATTGCTAAGACTGTTAAGAAAATGCGTTTAAACCATGACTTAGCCGATGAGGCTGGTTTCGTTTTTTTCTTTTTATTTTTTTCAGCGAGAGCTTTTTGATGCTCTCCACGTGTTCGACGACGTTCAGTCATTCTTATTTCTCCTCACTTTCAGACCCGTAGCATTTTGCATCAATCAATTGTTGGATGATGGGTAAATAATCGATACGCGGATAATAGCTCGTGGGAATTTCATATGCCTCTTCTTCGATGATCGAAAAGGGTATCGATTTACGATCGCCATTCTCCATTGCTTGCCAGGCCTTTTGTAAAACTTCATATGGCACAATAAAATATCGTTCATAAGCAGAAAAGCGAACGATAATAAAAGCCACACCATTTTGTTCCGTCACTTGCTGCATATGTGTCATTTGATGCTCATGAATATTTTTTAAGGGGAAACTCGTTTTGGAAGCTGTTTCCTTTGCATCAAAATCTATATAATGCCCATTCCAAACACCATTGTAGTCGGTTGTAGAGGGTGTTCGAAAATAAGCTTCACGAATGACAGCAGCACTTCGTGAAGGGTACTCTACTTTGACGATTTGCACAGGAACAGGTTTCTTATGAATGATAGCAAGTCGCCTTTTTATATAATAGTCGTTTGCTTCATTAATTTCATCTTCTAGCGTCTTCCCACGATTACTAAAAGATAAATCTTTGTTTTTGCTCTTTTTTTCTGTTTTCTGTACAGAAGCATTTGGGGTATACAATTTCCCGTTTGGATAACGAATTGTCATTAAGCTCACCCTTTACCTTACTGCTTTTCTATCCACTAGTTTACCATGTTTTAATAGCGGTTCTCTACCTCCATCAGTCATGAAATTGTTACTAGAATAGTAGAAAACAGATGGTAAGTATAAATAATTTGCGTCGAAAAATCGCCAGCTTCATTATTACTCAAATCGTCAAAATAACTGATAAATTTAAGTAGGTCATTGGGATGAAAATATACTCACACAGTGACCTTTCATTCATGACGATTTTTTTGGTGGGAGGTTCGCTCTTAAAATTTTATCGAAAATCTTCTTCTTTCAGCTAACTTACGCTTATTTTGTCACGTATGAAGGTAATTCTATACATACGAGGAATACTAAAGTAAAGCAAAGGAGGCGTTATTTTGAACAAGTTAGAACAATTAGTTGCGCAGTTAGATCTGGTCAATCAATTACTTTTCACGAGAGTGTCACTGGAAAACAATGCTCATCGTTTGCATTTTTTTATGCAGCTCAAAGCGGTTAGCCAGAAAGTAAGCTTAGCAGAAAAGAACTGGCAAGTAAAGAATGCTTGTTCGCCTATTAGTAGTGAAAAATGATAGACTTTGGTACACTTATCTCATAGCAATTGAAGTAACGCAATAGCATGAAGAATGATACAATATTTGCCATAATGCTGTGGTAAATTGGTGTCATCAGCAGTGATATTTCCATAGCTGAAGTGGTGGACAAGACATACTCACCATGTATATGCCATCACTACGAAATATATTTGCTATTTGTAATTGATGAGAGATGAGGTGCAAAATTGTTAGTTATCCAGCAAACATCCAAATTAATAGATGAATGTGATCAATGCGTTTCCCGGTTTTGGCAAATGCGTGAGGAAGATCGAACACCTGATTTTTTTCAAGAGGTAAAGCCACATGCAGATGAAATCCATCAACTTTTGAAGGAATGGCAGCAAGAAGCCAATACATGGATTCAAAAAAATCGACCGAAATACATGCATACGCAACAAATTGCTTCAGCCGTAGAGTCGATGGAGCAATTTGTTGTGCAATCTTTTTATAAAGAAACGAGTAAAAAACGTTTTTTAGATGCGATTCATTCTACTTCCTATACATTGAAAATATTTGAACGATTAGTAAAGGAGGCAGTAACGGATGCTATCGAAGAAACGAACGATTAGTGAGCTTTTACAAGAGTGGAGATATGATGAAGAACTGAAAGAGCGTATCCTGCACTGGCAAACATTAGAAGGTCGCCCGGCTAACTATGCACCTTTTCCGAGGAATTTACATCCGTCATTAGTGAAAGCCTTACAGGCACGTGGTATTGAGCAGCTTTATACACATCAGCGAGAGGCTTTTGATTTGGCGCAGAGTGGTACGTCTTTTACTGCGGTGACGCCAACTGCTTCCGGTAAATCCTACTGCTATCATCTACCAGTGCTACAAAAAATAATGGAAGATAAAAATGCACGTGCCATTTATTTATTTCCAACAAAGGCACTGGCACAGGACCAGAAAAATGATTTGAATGAACTAATCGAGCAAAGTGGTGAGGAGATTTTAAGCTATACCTATGATGGAGATACAGCTCCAGGTATTCGCCAAAAGGTTCGTAAGGCGGGGCATATCGTGATGACGAATCCAGATATGCTTCATTCGGGGATTTTGCCGCATCATACAAAATGGGTTTCACTCTTTGAAAATCTACAATATATCGTGATTGATGAATTGCATACATACAAAGGTGTGTTTGGTTCCCATGTGGCGCATGTTATTCGGAGATTAAAAAGAATTTGTGACTTTTATGGTAGTAAACCTGTGTTTATTTGTACATCAGCTACCATTAAAAACCCTAAAGAGCTTGCTGAGCTGTTAACGAATGAATCACATATGCTCATTGCTGATTCGGGTGCTCCAGTTGGTAAGAAAACCTTTCTTTTTTACAATCCGCCGATTATTCATAAAACATTTGGCGTGCGTAGAAGTGCAGTATTAGAGGTTAGTGATTTAGCTAAAAGGCTGTACACGGCCGGCATTCAATCCATTATTTTTGCCAAAAGTCGGGTACGAGTAGAAATGATTGTAACCTATTTAAAGGAACTGACACGTAATAAGCTACTCGATGAATCTGTACGTGGCTATCGCGGTGGGTATCTACCATCTGAGCGACGTGTCATCGAAAAAGGCTTGCGTGATGGGACGATTCAAACAGTAGTTAGCACCAATGCATTAGAATTAGGTGTCGATATCGGTCAATTACAAGCATGTATTATGACCGGTTATCCAGGAAATATTGCGAGTGCTTGGCAGCAAGCAGGACGTGCAGGGAGACGTCAGGATGAGGCATTGATTATTTATGTTGCGCAATCTTCGGCATTGGACCAGTATGTGGTCAATCATCCACTATTTTTACTAGGCAGTACACCAGAGGAAGCACGTATTTATCCAGAAAATATGTTGATTTTAATGGATCATTTGAAATGTGCCGCCTTCGAGCTACCTTTCTCAACAGGCGATACGTATGGAGAATATGACATACAGGAATTGTTGGAGTATTTAGCAGAGGAAGGGGTAGTATTTAAGACAAGTGATAAATGGCATTGGATGAGTGATCGTTTCCCGGCACATGATATTAGCTTACGTTCAGCGTCACAGGAAAATGTAGTCATTATTGATCTTACCATTCCTGCACAGACAAAGGTTATTGGTGAAATGGATCGTCATAGTGCCATGACACTCTTACATGAAGAAGCCATTTACTTGCACCAAGGTATTCAATTCCAAGTAGAGAAGCTTGACTGGGAGGAAAAGAAAGCCTACGTACGTGAAGTAGATGTTGATTACTATACAGATGCCAATCTAGCCGTTGAAATGAAAGTTTTAGAGGAAGATCGTAACCGTTCATATGCGGGCGGTACGATTTGCTTTGGCGATGTTGGCTTAGTTGCACAAGCAACGATTTTCAAGAAAATCCGCTTCGGCACACATGACAATATTGGCTCAGGACCTATACATTTACCACCAGATGAAATGCATACAAGTGCTTCGTGGCTATCGTTTACAGCACCAGATAAATGGACTGAGGAAGAGCTAACAGATGCTATGACTGGAGTAGCCTATGCGATGAACGCCTTCATTCCTTTATTTATCCAATGTGATAGTAGTGATGTAGCCGTTGTACCGCAGGTGAAGGCTACACATAATGAGCAGCCAACGTTTTTTGTCTATGATAAGTATCCTGGTGGCATCGGCTTAAGTGAAAAGGTATATGAACTCTGGGAAGAACTAATCATGAAAACATATGAGCATGTCGCAAATTGTGCATGTGAATCAGGCTGTCCTTCCTGTATTGGGGCACAAGAATCATTGCTTCAAACAAAAGGGAAGGTAGCTAAATTACTGCAACAATTAATGGCTTAGCAAACAGAGGGTGAAGAACGCGAATTGGTTCTTCCACCCTCTTATTTGTATTCATGGTAAGTCGAGGCGAAGAATATTTTGAATGAGGTTAACAATCATGTTACTCTTGCAAAAGAGATGTCTTATACTATAAGCAGAAAATGAGTGAAATTCATGTCTTACGAAAATAAAATATTACAAATGAAAAAAATGCTTGGAAAAAAACCAGTGACTGCTAAACAAAAAGTTGAAGAACCAGCGTTCCAAAAACCTGCTAGGCCGAGCTATACAGAGCAATGGAAACAGGCGGGATTAACGGTTGTTGAAAATGATTTTGGCATCGTCTTTAAGCGTCAAGTAAGCTATCCGTTTAGCTATCAGCATGGTTATTATCAGCTAAAAACATTCTTTGAAGCCCTGAAAAAATGGCAAGATGCTGAGTTTGATCATCCTTATGCGCTCGATATGGAAGAGTCCGTCTTATTTTTTGATACGGAAACAACAGGTTTAAAGGGCGTTGGGACCCATATTTTTTTGCTTGGATTTTTAGAGGTAGCTGAAGAATCCTTCATCCTCACACAATATATTATGGCAGATCCAGCACATGAAGCAGCCTTCTTGTTTGAATCCAAGCTTTGGCAAAAGTCGGCTACCGTGATTACCTATAATGGGAAAAGCTTTGATTGGCCACAGCTTGAAACACGATGGACATTGCATCAAAAAACTTTACCCAAATTACGCTCGCAGCGGCAGATCGATTTGTTGCATAGTTCGAAGCGTTTATGGAAAAATGATATGGAGCGCTTAAAATTAAAATCTGTCGAGGAAGAAAAGCTTGGTTTTTCGCGTAAAGGGGATATCCCAGGCCATCTCGCACCTATTATTTATTTGGATGCTGTAAAAAGTGGCGTACCTGATGCACTTATGAAGGTATTGCATCATAATGAGTGGGATTTACTATCACTAATCACACTGTATAGTCATTCTACGTATTTATTGTTTGAGCAGGACCAGGAAGAATCGGCAAAAACTTTCACCAACATCGGGAAATGGTATGGTGATTTAAGAGAAAGCACACAAAGTGTGAGGGTTTTAGAAAAAGTGACATCGAAATTTGATGCACTAGAAGCGGGCCATGCTCAATATTATTTAGCAATACAGCACAAAAAGAATAAACGCTACAGTGAAGCTATTGACTCATTCGTGGCCTCTCTTCATTTTGTTGAAGCAAGAACAAAGTTACATGCCCTTGAGCAGCTAGCCATACTTTATGAGCACCAAATGAAGGATTATGAGCAGGCCCTTTATTATACGCAAGAAGGCATACGTCTCATTCAAGATCATGAGCAATGGAGAGCAGAACAAAAACAAAAATGGGAAATTTCTTGGGAAAAGAGACTACGCAGATTAGGAAATAAGAAATAAATTCCTAGGTAAGCGCATGAAACGACAAGTTTAGCCTTACAATTAGTGTTTTCAGACGATATAATGTGATGAAGTATGCTATTATAATGTATATGTGTATGTAGTGTGAGGAAGGGCGATGTGAATGGACATTAAATTAACGTCAAAAATGATCCTTGAAAAGGAATTTAAAAAGAACTTTAAAGGCTACAATGTAGAAGAAGTAGATTCTTTTCTTGATGAAATTATTCAAGACTATGAAACGTTTGAAAAAGTGGTGGCCCAACTACGTGAAGAAAATAGACAATTAAAAGAAGAAATTGAAAGCACACCTAAGAGACAACCTGTTGCTTCAGCGGCAGCTGGTACAACGAATTTTGATATTTTAAAACGTCTTTCTAATTTAGAAAAACATGTATTTGGTAGCAAGCTGTACGAATAATTTTAGTCAATTATATTGTATTTAACATAAAACTCTAGTATAATCTTTCGTATCATCACGAAATTCTGGTAATCGCTGCGGCGCTAGACGTCGTAGAGGAAAGTCCATGCTCGCACGGTTCTGAGATGACCGTAGTGTTCGTGCTTACTGAAAAAATAAGGTAAGGCAGCTATTAAGGCTGACGGCGGAAGGAAAACCTAAGTCCTTTGGATATGGTTGACACTTCCTGAAAGTGCCACAGTGACGAAGCTTGCTTGGAAACTTGCAAGGTGGAACGAGGTAAACCCCACGAGTGAGAAACCCAAATTATGGTAGGGGCACTCTCTAGAAGGAATTGAACGGATAGAGGGACAGAGTTTGCTCTGTAGATAGATGATTACCACCCGATCGTACGAGGCGCAAGCTGTTTGAGTACTCGGGAACAAAACATGGCTTATGGAATTTTTTGATGCTTATCTACGAAATAACAAGCGCTCTCCAACTCGGTGGAGAGCTTTTATTTTGAATTCATGAGGAAAAAGTAACCTTGTTAATCAAGTCTTGGTATGCGCTATACGTTTGAGAAGTATCGCTACCGCTTCTAAGTCACAACATCTGAAAACGGTTATCGCATCAATGTGATGTATTGATCTTGACTGCTCACATATTTTGTAATGTAAGCAAATGCGCCAGGTATCCAGGACAAACAGTTCTTTAAATGATTTATCATTTTAGATGATGTAGTGCTACCTGTTCATCAAGAGATTGCCTTAGGCGATTGTCACAGATTTACGTGAGACGCTTTTCGAGCTAGTTCGAAAAATCTGGACGCATTCATTGCGCGAAAGAGAAGCGTCAGTGACAATTACGCCGAGCGTAATAGATTACATAGTGGTTGGCCTGACGAAATGCCCTTCTGAGGGGGAGTATAGAGAGATAGGATGGAGCGGAAACATGAACGGAGTAAACAATTGGGAAAGTACGGATAAACTGAAACTGATATCTAAATATCCGACTACCTTAATACTTAAAATCTTCGAAAATGTATCTGAAGGTATCATGATTACTGATGAATACAAAAAAATAGTAATGGTTAATCCTGCCTTTGAATTTGTGACAGGCTATACATGTGATGATGTGGTTGGCAAAACGCCAGCCGTTTTACAATCTGGTGTACATGAATTGCCGTTCTATTTAGAGATGTGGGAGCAGATACGACAAGAAGGCATTTGGCAAGGTGAGATATGGAATCGTCGTAAAACTGGAGACGTATATCCTGAATGGTTAACAATTGTTTGTGTAACCAACGATGAGGGTGAGGTTACAAATTACTGTGGTATTTTCACAGATTTGTCTGAAAGAAAAATAGTAGAAAATGAATTAGAAAAGCGTTTGCTCACGGATTCATTAACAGATGTATCCAATCGTTTTGCCTATATCGAAAGAATGGATAATCTTTTGGAATCGACTTCTGCTATTTCTCATTCAGTGCAGCATGCGATCTATTTCTTAGATTTGGATCGATTTAAGCAAATTAATGATACATTAGGCCATGCTGTTGGAGATTCAATTTTAATAGAAGTAGCAAATCGACTAAAAAAATTACTGAAAAATAAAGATATTATTGCAAGATATGGCGGAGATGAATTCGTCATTACATTAACCAATGTGAAAAATGTGAAAGAGGCTGCAAAATTCGCTGAACAAATTATTAGTAGTATTGAACAGCCAATGATGATAAATGATCAGGAAGTTTTTATTTCTACAAGTATTGGTATTAGCGTTTATCCAGTTGATAGTAAGAACACAGAAGAACTAATCAATTGTGCAGATAGAGCAATGACGTATTCAAAAAAGAATGAATTGAACGGCTATTCCTTTTATTTTGATGAGCTGCAAACAGACGCACAACGAGTGCTATTGCTAGATTCTGAGTTAAGAAGAGCAATAGAAAACCGTGAATTTGAACTATATTTTCAGCCAAAGATTGCTATGGAAAATGAGCAGATTCAAGGTTTAGAAGCACTAGTCCGCTGGAATAGCGAGAGGCTAGGCTTTGTGTCGCCTGCGGAGTTTATCACTTATGCGGAGGATACAGGTCTAATCATTCCATTAAGTGAGCTTATTATCGAAAAAGCATGTGAGGCAGTCATTCAAATGCAACAATATGGTTGGAAAACACCTGTCGCCATTAATATCTCGAGCATTCACTTTAAACAGCAGAATTTTTTGGAGTCGATACAAACAATATTAGAGCGCTATAATATGCCAGCTAACAATTTTGAAATAGAAGTGACAGAGCGAACGGTGATGAATAGTGCCAATGAGACTGTCAGTAAATTGGTTCGTTTAAAACAATTAGGCTTTAAAATCTCAATCGATGATTTTGGGACAGGCTATTCGTCCTTAAGCTATTTAGTTCGCTTCCCATTAGATTGTTTAAAAATTGATCGTAGCTTTATTCAGCATATTGGATCACTCGATGAAAAACAGGCAGTTGTAGATGCTATTATTCAAATGTCCCATCGCCTAAAAATGAAAGTTGTTGCTGAAGGTGTAGAACAAGCACAACAAGTGGATATACTACGTAAAATGAACTGTGATATTATCCAAGGCTATTATTACAGCAAACCACTCCCGTTAAACGAATTGATGGAGTTTATGGAGTATTGGGAAATTGAGCATCAAGGAAGGAAATAATTTATGGCAAACTATCAATTAGTAGCTACGTCAGCAATGGGCTTAGAAGCTATTGTGGCACAAGAAGTAAAAGCACTTGGCTATGAAACAACCGTTGACAATGGCAAAGTATATTTTGAAGGTGATGAAACGGCGATTGCTCGTACCAATTTATGGCTACGTGTAGCGGATCGTGTAAAGATTGTCGTTGGGCAATTCCCAGCAAAATCGTTTGAACAATTATTTGAAAGTGTGAAGGCACTCCCTTGGGAGAAGTATTTACCAGTGGACGCTGCTTTTCCTGTTTCAGGAAAGTCCGTAAAATCGAAACTATTTAGTGTACCTGATTGTCAAGCCATTACCAAAAAGGCAATCGTTGAGCGAATGAAACAGCATTATAAACGACTTGGCTTTTTAGATGAATCTGGAGCGACTTACAAAATTGAGGTTTCAATTTTAAAGGATATGGCGACACTAACGATTGATACATCTGGTGCTGGCCTACATAAGCGTGGCTATCGTCAGGCACAAGGTGAGGCACCATTAAAAGAAACATTAGCTGCTGCACTTGTACAAATTTCAAAATGGAATCCAAATCGTCCGTTTGTTGACCCATTCTGTGGCTCTGGTACTATTACATTGGAAGCGGCGATGTTTGGACAAAACATAGCTCCTGGCTATAACCGTGAATTCATTTCTGAGGACTGGCCATGGATGAAAGCTGCAATCTGGGATATGGTTCGTGATGAAGCAGAGAGTTTAGCGAACTATGATCAGCCATTAGAAATAATTGGCTCCGATATTGATCACCGCATGGTCAGCATTGCACAAGAAAACGCAACGGAAGCAGGCTTTGGAGAGTTAATCACGTTTAAGCAAATGCAAGCACGTGATTTTACAACACAGTTAACGGATGGCGTCATGATTGGAAACCCGCCGTACGGAGAACGTATTGGTGATGTGGAAGTCGTGGAACAGGTGATCCGTGATGTTGGGAAGGTCATGAAAAACTATCCAACTTGGTCTGTATATATGCTATCCTCCATGAAGAATTTTGAAGAATTATATGGACGCCAAGCGACGAAAAAGCGTAAATTATTTAATGGTTTTATTGAAACAAATTATTATCAGTTCTGGGGTCAAAAGTCTAAAAGAGATTAACGAATAGTAACGGAAGATAAGATTTTTTCTTATCTTCCGTTTCGTCGCGTATAATAGCATCAGATAGTTAGAGGGGGAACACTAATTGCGTAAATCTTTACCATTTGCATTATCAAAGGACCGTTCATTTTTCGATTCATTAGGTGACTGGATGGGCGATGTTCTTTATGATGAATTACCAGAAAAGGGCTTTGAATGCCGTGATGAGCAAATCTTTATGGCTTATCAAATAGAACAAGCACTAAAAGAAAAGAATGTTCTTTTTGCAGAGGCAGGAGTGGGAACTGGCAAAACGATCGCTTATTTGCTTCCAGCCATTTCCTATGCACGCTACACAGGGAAACCTGCGTTGATTGCTTGTGCAGATGAAACATTAATCGACCAACTTGTAAAAGAGGGGGGCGATATTTATAAACTCCAAAAAACGTTAGGACTTGATATTGATGTTCGTCTAGCAAAATCGAGAGATCAGTATTTATGCTTAAAACGCTTTGAGGAAGCAGAAAAAGTGGAGTCGGATGAATGGATTGACGATATTGCCTTTTCTATCCCTGATGGTGTTTATGCACAGGGTTCGATGATTGCTGTTCATCCATATGGGGAACGCAGTGATTATCCAACTGTCAGTGATGAGGATTGGCAAAAGGTTAATTACAATTCGATTATGCAATGCTCGGTTTGTGATCTTCGTAATCGCTGTGGGCAAACATTGCATCGCTCTCATTATCGAAAATCAACTGATCTTGTTATTTGTTCACAAGATTTTCTAATGGAGCATTTGGCTACAAAGGAATCTCGTGAGCGTGAAGGTCAGCTAGCATTACTGCCTGAGGTATCAATGATGGTGCTGGATGAAGGACATTTATTGGAGTATGCTGCGCAAAAAGCGATGACCTATAAAGTACAGGCAACGACCATTGTGCAATTACTGGAGCGCTTGATGGTAGATGGTGTACGCGAGCGCACACTGTATGCAATGGAGAAATTACAGGATGATCATGAACTATTTTTTGATCAACTTCGTGATGATATCGTCGCTTCTAATGAAGATCGCAAACGCATAAACAAATCAAAAACATTGCTCGCTTACGGGAAGCAGTTAATAGATGATGTAGAAACATTGATGGAGGAATTCGTTTTTGAATCAGAAATGTACATGATTCCTGAATATGAGCTAAATATGGCGGAAGAATATTTAGAACAATATGAGGCTTCATTGCGTATTTTCATCGCACAGGGAGATGCAGTAGATTGGTTAGAGGAAACAGATGGTGAAGAAACGCTCGTCATTATGCCTCGTTTAATCACAGAAGTTTTAGCAGAAAAATTATTCTCTAAAAAGCTTCCAATCGTCTTTTCTTCTGCCACGTTATCGGTCAATAAAGACTTTTCTTATATTGCCTATAGTTTAGGAATTCGAGATTACCAATCATTTTCTGTACCATCCCCATTCGACTATGAAGAGGTTATGAAAATCTATTTACATGAGCTTACACAGCGAGACAAAACAGCGCGTGTTCAGCAGTTGCTGCGTGATGGCGAGCAAACGTTAATTTTATTTAAATCGAAGCAAGCCATGCTAAACTTCAAGGCGGAATTACCGCTAATGGAACGTATGTATGTAGCATTTGAGGGAGATCGAGAGCTATCAGCCATTGTTCGAGACTTCCAGCAAGGAACAGTTAAAACATTATGTTCATATCATTTATGGGAAGGGTTAGATTTGCCTGAGGAAGCATTAACGCGTGTGATTATTTATGATTTACCGTTTCCTCCACAGGACCCATTATTTGATGCGAAACGTACATTTGCCGAAAACCCATTTGAAGAGGTGGAGCTACCTTTCATGCAATTACGCTTGCAGCAAGGGATGGGGCGTTTAATTCGGACATCGAATGACCATGGTGATATTCACATATTATTAAATGAAGATGAACAAAAACAGCGTGCAGCCTTTGAAAATATAGTAGCAGTTGTTCCAGAAATCATGTAGAAAAAAGCGAGTTTACCCAAAAGGTAAGCTCGTTTTTTGCTATTTTAAAATAACATTATGTGCGTAGTTAAATTATGGTTCTTTAAAAAACTGTTGAATATTTCTCTTTTAAGCTATATAGTTCTTTGTAATGCAACGAAATCTTGTGGAAGAATATATTTTTTGTATTGAAAATAATTTCACAAAAGGTTTATAATAATGACAAAGATTTTTAAGAATAGTCAATTTGCTTGCTGACTATTCCTTGATAGGGGGCTTGAACCTGTCGAACATTCAATCATTGTGTAGAAAATATACAAATCTATCGGCAACGGATATTGACAAGTTAATAGAAATAGAGGCTACGCTAACGTATTATGCTGAGTTGACTGATTGTTACATGTTCATAGATTGCTTGTTGGAGAATTTACCGCATGCAATTGTTGTGGCAGAGGCATTCCCAAAGAAAGAGATTGGTTTATACGAAAAATCAGTTATCGGAAAATTCGTATTTGAAAGTTTTGAACCAGCCGTATTTGCTGCGTTTAAACATAAAGAAAAATCATCCATTTCCAGAGCAATTACGCAGGAAGGCATTACGGTGGAGCAAAATGTCATTCCCATTTTTAATGAGCAGCAGCAAGTAATTGCTGTATTGATTCAGGAAAAAATGGTGAAGATGCAAACGACACCGAAGGATGATTTTCAGAATATGCCTTTTGCATTAATTGAGCATATTGTTGAACCAAATTCTCAACCGATTCCAGTTGTTTCTGATTTACTCGTAGAGTCGATTATTCTCACAAATCACGAAAATAAAGTGATTTATAGTAATCCTGCTGGCTATCATTTTATTTCAGAGCTATCTGGATTAGAAAATTTTGACAATGTAGCATTGGATAAAATCTTACCTTTTTTACAGGAGGTCTATGATAAAGGCGACGATGTCTTTTTCCTTGAAATTACGATTGATCGTAAATCCTTTATTGTGAAGAAAATTCCAATTCGCAGTCATAACGAGAAAGTCACACTACTCATTATTCATGATCTAACAGAGCTTAAGCTGAAAGAAAATGAGCTAATGATGAAAACATTTGCGATAAGAGAAATTCACCACCGCGTGAAAAACAATCTTCAGACAGTGACAAGTCTATTACGTTTGCAAATGCGCAATGAGCTGTCTGCTTCGAATGCAAGTGCTTTTCAAGAGGCATTAAATCGAATCTATAGTATTTCATCGGTTTATGAGCTGATTTTAGAAAATGAAGATAACGCTGAAGAAAGAGTAGACGTTATCGCTTTAGCTAAAAAAATTGGTCATAAAATGATTGATACGTCTAATACAGCAACTATTCAACTAGCCTTTCATCATGAAAATTTGCGGGTATTCTGCCATTCAAAAAAGGCAGTCTCTTTAGCACTCATTATTTGCGAGCTACTGCAAAATGCATTAAAGTATGCGTTTATCGGACGTGATGAAGGAATCATCGATATTCAATTCATTCAGGAAGATTCTACAATTTCGCTTCATATTTCTGACAACGGCGTTGGAATGCAAGAGGTGAAGGCATCTTTTGGTATGGAGATTATCACAAGGCTTGTAGAATATGATTTAGCTGGCTCATTTTCAATTATCCCTAGTAATGAAGGTACACATACTCAGATTCAGTTCCCTGTAAGTGAGGAGGTATTTATCGTAAATGACTAGGAAAGTTATGATTGTCGAAGATGAATCACTGATTGCGATTGATTTGAAGTTTATGTTAGAAGATAACGGCTACGAAGTTGTAGCTCAAGCGAACAATGGAGAAACTGCCATTGAATTAGCCTTTTTACATAAACCACAGTTAATCTTAATGGATATTAAAATGCCTAAACTTGACGGTTTAAAGGCAAGTAAAATTATTGAACAACAGCTTGGTATACCTGTTCTTTTCATCTCGGCATATAGTGAAAAAGAATTGTTGCTATACATGAAGCAGGATAATATATTAGGATATGTAATGAAACCGTTTTCTGAAAAAAATGTTTTGCCTGTGCTAGAGGTTGCTTTTCATCAAATTGATAAATTCAACCGTCTCAATGGGGAGATCTTGCATAAGCAAACACAATTAGATAAGCGAAAAGTCATTGAACGAGCGAAGGGCTTGCTGATGCAGGCTGAAAATATAAGCGAGGACGAGGCTTACCGTAAGATTCGCAATGAAAGTATGCAAACACAACAGGAAATGGTGCAGATTGCACAGCAAATTATTAACAACTTACAAGTCAATAGTTGAAGCAAAGGCGCTTTAAAGAGATTTCTTCTTTAAAGTGCCTTTTTTTATATAAATTTATAAATAAAAAAGGGGTGATGAGTAAGATGGCAATGATAGGAACGATTATCGTTTATATTATTATGATTTGTGCTGTTTTAGGGGCAATCGGAGCTATCCGAGATGCTGAGTATGGAATTGGGAAAGAATTTATGAATGGGATTCATACGGTTGGTCATATTTTTGTTCCAGCAGCAGGGATCATGGCAGCTATACCTTACTTAACATGGTTTATTAGTCATTTTATTAGTCCGATTTTTGAGTTAATTGGTGCAGATCCTGCGATCGCAGCGACGACGATTTTAGCCTCGGACATGGGTGGTTACCAATTAGCCAATGCGTTAAAGGAGTCTTATGAGGGATGGGTAATGGCTCTTGTTGTTGGTTTTATGTCAGGTGCTACTATCGTATTCTCGATTCCAATGGGTCTTGCGATGTTGGATAAGCGTGATCATAAATATATGGCGCTAGGAATTATGGCTGGCGTATTAACAATCCCGATTGGTGCATTTATTTCTTCCATCATGATTGTGCTATTCAACACAGAAGTACGTGAAGTCATTAGTACAACAGAGGCGCCTACATATGTATTTGCCATTTCTGTTTTACAAATATTAATTAACTTACTACCTTTATTCATTTTCGTTATCTTAATCGCACTAGGCTTAAAGCTGATTCCAAACGGCATGATTACTGGCTTCATGGTCTTCGGTCGTGTAATGGATGCGGGAATTAAACTGGTGTTAGTGTTCTCTATTGTTGAAATTTTTACAGGTATTTTTACAAAGATTTTTGGTGCGTGGGGCTTCGATCCAATCATGGCTGATGAAATCGACCAGTTCCGAGCATTAGAAACAGCCGGCTATATCGGGATTATGCTAGCGGGTGCCTTCCCAATGGTGTATCTAATTCGAAAGTATGCTTCCAAGCCACTTGAAGCAGCTGGTAAAAAATTAGGCTTATCCTCTGTAGGAAGTGCTGGGATTTTAGCAACGATTGCGAATATTTTAGCGATGTTTACACTCATTCGCCATATGCCACCAAAAGACAAAGTGATTAACATTGCATTTGGTGTATGTTCGGCCTTCTTATTAGGTGATCACTTATCATTCACGGCTAACTTCCAGCCAACTATTATTTTACCTGTTATTGCAGGGAAGTTTTTAGCGGGTGTTATTGCGATTATTTTAGCCTATAAGCTTTCAGTACCAACTGCATTAAGGTTGGAAATTGAAGATCGCAAGGCTGGCATTATCAAAGAAGGCGAGTATTTAACAGATCAAAAATCTTAATTGATTAAAAAGTGAGGTGATGACGTGTGAGTGAAGAGAAAAAACGATTTATTCAGGAGTTTGTGCCGGGTAAACAGCTAACATTGAGTCACCTTATTGCCAATCCTGATCCAGAAATGTTTCAAAAGCTAGGTATCCAAGAAGCAGGTGCACTTGGCATTATGACTTGTACACCAAGTGAAACGGTAATTATTGCAGGGGACTTAGCAACAAAGGCTGCCAATGTCAAACTTGGGTTTTTAGATCGTTTTACAGGTAGTCTCGTTATTGTTGGTAGTGTGTCAGAGGTAGAAATGGCGATGTTGGAAATCAATCGTTTTTTATCCGAGGTATTAGGCTATACACCATCAAAAATAACAAAATCTTAGGATGTGTCATATGAAAAATCGAGTAATGATAATAGGCGGTGTGCAAGCAGGAAAGTCAACATTGATGAATACATTGTTGGGCAAAGAAAGCAGTGCCAACAAAACACAAGCACTCGTTTATGATGACTGGATTGTTGATACACCAGGTGAATATGTTGAAAATCCAATGTATTACAGAAATATTATGGCAACATCTTTGGAAGTAACCCATGTGATTTACTTGCAGGATGCCACATCAGCAAGGAGTGTATTCCCTCCGCAATTCAGCTTAGGGATTCCCAAAATACAAATAGGTGTGATTACCAAGATTGATGCCCTTGATGCAGATGTAGAAAGGGCTACCACCTTATTAAAAAATGTTATGACGCAGGGCCCTATCGTGCAAACCTCTTCCTGGCAAAAGCTTGGCATTGAATTGATTGAACCATTGATTCAACTCAAGACAAATGAAGAAATTCGACAATTTGTTAAGGAAAGCGATAGTCCGTATCTCATGTATTGCTCACAGTAGCGAGAGGGAGGTGTAGGGTGAAAACAGAAAAAATATTTAGTGCAGGCATTGATATTGGGACAAGTACCACAAAAATGGTTGTCAGTAGTTTTCTGTTAAAGAATGTGGCTGGCATAACACATGTGCCAAGGATTGAAATTATTGAGAAAACGGTGTTGCATCAAAGTCCAATTATTAGAACACCTTTTATCAATAAAGACATCATTGATATGAAAAAGATAGAGGAATTTATTTCTCAACAGTATCAATTGGCACAAATTGCTCCATCTGATATTGCAACAGGGGCCATCATCATTACAGGTGAATCAGCCACGAAGGAAAATGCAAGTGAGGTTGTCCATACCATTGCTGATGGCGCAGGTCATTTTTTAGTTGCTACCGCAGGTCCTGATTTAGAGGGCATCATTGCTGCCAAAGGGGCAGGTACTTTACAGCAATCAAAGAATACATCCAAAGTCATCGCCAATATCGACATTGGTGGAGGGACAGCGAATATTGCTGTTATGCAATTTGGAGAGATCATTGGTACATGTACCTTACATGTTGGTGGTAGATTGATTGAGTTTAAGGATGGCAAGATTCAATCAATTTCTCCGCCACTCATGCGATTGATGGAACGATGGGCTAATCCGTTAGCGGTCGGTGATGCGGCCGAAGATATTCGAGTGACACATTGTATTGAAGAAATGGTGCAAACACTTGCCATGATTCTTCATGGGCAATGCAGAGATGAAAAGCATCCATTATTACTAGGGCATTTACCAAACTGGCATAAACCAGTGGATGCCATCGTTTTTACGGGTGGTGTGGCCTCTTGTATTTATGAAAATGAGTGTACACAGCGTCAATATGATGATATTGGTGAAAAATTAGCGAAAATGCTACAACAGCATGAACAGCTACAATCATTTTTATGGTTACAACCAGAGGAAACAGCACGTGCAACAGTGACGGGTGCTGGTACACAAACCACTGAAATCAGTGGGGCAACCATTCAGGTGGATGCACAAGTGTTGCCACTAAAAAATGTACCTGTCTTCAATTGTCATATAGATCCTTTAACAGACTTTAACTCGACAGTGAAGACAGCAGTAGAGAGAGCAAATGATTTATTTTCTATAGAGGACAATCGTTCGCCATTTGCACTTTATTTTAGTGAATTGCCGTATTTAAGCTTTCAGGATGTACATGCATTGTGTCAGGCCATTTTGCTACATTTGGCAACAAGATGCTCTAAGGACATACCAATTATCATAGTCATTCAATCAGATTATGCAAAGATTATTGGACAGACCATACAAGCCATAAATGCGACAGTACCAATTATTTGCATCGATCAAATTAAAGTGGAAACGGGCGATTACATCGACATTGGAGAGGTTCTGCCATCTGGCGTTGTTCCTGTTGTGGTAAAGACCCTTGCCTTCCATTCAAAGTAAGGAGGATGAATGTGAACTTATCGGTGATATTTGGTGGAGAAAAATATAATTTTAAATCATTAAAAGATGTTATGGCTAAGGCCAATGAAGAAAAATCAGGCGATCAGCTAGCAGGTATTGCCGCTGAGACGGTTCAACAACGAATCGCAGCAAAGGCAGTATTAAGTGAGCTTTTAGTTAAAGATATCCGCGAAAACCCATTAGTGCCACAAGAAAATGATGAGGTTTCACGCATTATTGAGGGCGATATTAATGAGCAAATATATGGAGAAATCAAAAACTGGAGCATCGAGCAGCTACGTGAATACATTTTATCAAATGACACGGGTGATCGTGAATTAAAGCGTTTAAGTAAAGGGATGAATTCCGAGATTATTGCTGCTGTTACAAAACTAATGTCCAATTTAGATCTTGTGCACGCAGCCAATAAAGTTGAAATACTTTCAACGTGTAATATTACGATTGGTCAAAAAGGGACGCTGTCATCTCGTCTACAGCCAAATCATCCGACAGATAATATTGATGGCATCATCGCCTCTCTAAAAGAAGGACTGTCCTATGGTATTGGGGATGCTGTTATCGGCATTAATCCTGTAGATGATTCAGTTGAAAGTGTCAAAAAAGTGCTTACGGCTACAAAGGAATTCATCAATGATTGGTCTATTCCTACGCAAAACTGTGTATTGGCTCATATTACAACACAGATGAAGGCAATTAAACAAGGCGCCCCAGCAGATATGATTTTCCAAAGTATCGCAGGGACAGAAATTGCTAACCGTTCGTTCGGTATATCTGCTGATTTAATAAGAGAAGCAGAGGAGCTCATTAAAAAACAAGGAACAGGTACTGGCCCAAATTTATTCTACTTTGAAACAGGTCAAGGCTCAGAACTATCGGCAGAGGCACATATGGGCATTGACCAAGTAACACTGGAATCGCGCAATTATGGATTTGCTAGACATTTTAATCCTTATATTGTGAACACAGTAGTTGGTTTTATTGGCCCAGAGTATTTATACAACAATAAACAAGTAATTCGAGCAGGTCTTGAAGATCATTTCATGGGCAAAATGCATGGTATTCCTATGGGGGTAGATATTTGCTATACCAACCATATTAAGGCAGACCAAAATGATGTGGAAGATTTAAGTGTACTGCTGACAGCAGCTGGCGTTAACTTTATTATTGCTGCGCCAATGGGCGATGATGTGATGCTCAACTATCAATCGATGAGCTTCCATGATGTGGCTACATTACTCCAAACATTTGGTAAAAAACCAGCACCAGAGTATTTAGCATGGTTAGAGAAAATGGGCATTTATGAAAATGGTCGACTTTCAGCAAGAGCTGGCGATTTATCCATTTTTGAAAGGTAGGTGAGTCAAGTGAATGATCAATTAGTTTCAATGATTACACAGCTTGTCATGGAGAAGATGGAGAAAAGTACTGGTAGTCAAGCACCTGAAATAGCTACTGCTTCAACAGAACAACCACTTATTAAATTTTATGATACAGTGGAAAATCGTTCTTCAGGAACAACAGAAGCTACAGCAACATCACAGGAGCCATTAATTCAGCTGTATCAGCATGGAGCTCCCCAGGAAGTAACAACGTTTGCTTCTACTACTTTCAACCAACCAGTAAATGACGCTGTGCCCATCAAGCCCTTTCAGTTTGAGGAAGAATCGTTAACTGAAAGTGTACAGGCTGCTAAGAAACATACACCTGCTCGTATTGGTGTAGGGAGAGCAGGGACAAGACCGAAAACGAAAACCTGGTTAAAATTCCGACTCGATCATGCTGCTGCGGTAGATGCTGTGTATGGTGAAGTGTCAGAAGATCTTTTACAAAAGCTTGATGTCTTTCAGGTCACAACGAAAGTCACAGATAAAGAGGAATACATTACAAGACCTGACTTAGGGCGTCGTTTATCAGAAGAATCAAAGGCATTGATTCAGCAAAAATGTAAACCACAGCCAAAGGTACAGATTATTATCTCGAATGGCTTGAGTGCAAGTGCAATTGAAGAGAATGTTCAAGATGTTTACTTAGCCCTTCAGCAAAGCCTTAGCAATTTAAATATTGACATCGGTACTACGTTCTATATCGATAAAGGGCGTGTTGCTTTAATGGATGAGATTGGTGAGCTGCTACAGGCAGAGGTTATTGTTTACCTAATTGGTGAGCGTCCAGGGCTCGTATCGGCAGAATCAATGAGTGCATATTTATGCTACAAGCCAAGAATTGGGACAGTGGAAGCGGAACGCATGGTAATTTCAAATATCCATAAGGGTGGTATCCCACCATTAGAAGCGGGCGCTTATCTTGGCACAGTCGTAGAAAAAATCCTGCATTATCAGGCAAGTGGCGTAGATCTTGTCGCAAAAGAAGGTTAGGAGGCTGAAATATGTATCCTCAAAAAATTATGGCGCAAATCTTGGCGATGCAAACCATTCCAAGAGTCAACAGTGAACTAGCAGAGCAGTTAGATTTAAAGCCACATCATCATAGCATTGGGCTTGTCACACTGACAATCGACGATGTTGGCTACGTAGCCTTAGACGAGGCGACGAAAAAGGCAGATGTCGATGTTGTCTATGCAAAAAGCTTTTATGCGGGAGCGGCACATGCATCTGGTCCATTGTCAGGTGAAGTGATTGGCATTATTGCTGGAAGCTCACCTGATGAAATTCGTAGTGGTCTTGATGCCATTCAACAAAAAATTGAATTTGATACGTATTTTGAAGCCATTAATAATAATGACAATCATGCCTTGTTTGCCCATACCGTGGCAAGCTGTGGGACGTATCTTGCTGAGCTTGCAGATGTAAAGGTTGGTACCCCACTTGCTTATTTAATCGCACCGCCGCTTGAGGCAGTTGTTGGATTAGATGCAGCATTAAAGGCTGCAGATGTTGAGCTAAAGGTTTTCTTTGGTCCTCCATCTGAAACCAATTTTGGGGGCGGCTTATTAACTGGCAGTCAATCTTCATGCGAGGCTGCGGCACATGCATTCAGAGAAGCTATTGAAAATATAGCTAGAAACCCAGTGATCTAGAAGGGAGGCGGCTTTATGGCCACATTAGACAAAGACTTATTAGCGATTCAGGAAATGAGAGATGCCGTTAAACATGCTAATACAGCACAGGCTGCCTATATGCAATTTTCTCAGCAACAAGTAGACAACATTGTAAAGGCTGTCGCGGATGCTGCCTTTAAGGAAGCAGATCGTTTAGCAAAAATGGCTGTGCAAGAAACAGGAATGGGTATTCCTAACCATAAAAAGATGAAAAATGAAGTAGCTTCACGAGATGTCTATGAAGATATTAAAGAATTAAAAACAGTTGGTATTGTGGGCTATGATCGGATGAAAAAAGTAGCCGAAATTGCAAGTCCTTTCGGTGTCATTGCTGGTATCGTACCAACAACAAATCCAACCTCTACAGCGATCTTTAAGACACTTATTTCTTTAAAAACGAGAAATGGGTTAGTGCTTAGTCCACACCCATATGCAGTGAAATGTACAAAAGAGGCTTTAGATATTTGTCGAGTAGCTGCTGAAAAAGCAGGTGCGCCAGAAGGATTACTACAATGTTTAACAATGTCCTCCATGGAGGCAACACAGCAGCTAATGAAGCACCCAAACATTCATTTAATTTTAGCTACGGGTGGTGGTGCATTGGTAAAGGCTGCCTATAGCTCTGGCAAACCTGCCTATGGGGTTGGGCCAGGAAATGTACCAGCTTACATTGAAAAATCGGCTAATATTCAAAAATCTGTACGTCAATTGGTGCAAAGTAAATCATTCGATAATGGCACAATCTGTGCAACAGAGCAAGCCATTATTGTGGATAAGGTGATTGCAGAGCAAGTGCAAACAGAATTAAAGAAAAATGGTGCCTATCTATTAAATGCCGAAGAAAAAGCTAAAATGGAAAAATTGATCTCGCCAGTTCCTGGGAAAGTAAATCCCCAGATTGTCGGTAAATCAGCTACTTGCCTAGCTGATTCTGTTGGTATTACAGTACCAGACGATACAAAAGTTCTTGTGGGCTTAGAAACAATGATTGGTAAAAATATTCCGTTTTCTCTTGAAAAACTATCACCAATCTTTGCGCTTTATATTGTGGAAAACAGTACAGAAGCCAAGCAGGTGATGATTGACCTGCTAAATATTGGAGGACGCGGACATACATGCTCAATTCACACTGAAAATGCAGCATTAGCAGAGCAATTTTCTGTCGAATTACCAGTATCACGGATTGTGGTTAATACATTATCCTCAATTGGTGCAGTAGGTGGCACAACGGGCTTAGCGCCATCCTTTACATTAGGCTGTGGGACATTTGGCGGCAATATTACGTCAGACAACATTACAGCAAGACATTTATTAAATATCAAACGTATGGCGTATGGCATTAAAGATGTCGAAGTGCCAAAACCAGAATTCGAAGTACAGTCCGTTGTTGAGTCGGTAGTTTCACAAGAGCCTGCTCTAGATACAACAATGGTTCAACAAATTGTCGATCAAGTATTAAAACAAATCACATTACAAAACAAATAAATTATTTGGAGGAATGACAAATGAGTACAGCATTAGGAATGGTAGAAACAAAAGGTTTAGTAGGAGCAATTGAAGCAGCAGACGCAATGGTAAAGGCAGCAAGCGTTAATCTAGTAGGAAAAGTTCATGTTGGTGGCGGGATCGTAACAGTTCTTGTACGTGGTGATGTAGGTGCAGTAAAAGCAGCAACAGATGCAGGGGCAGCAGCAGCACAACGTGTAGGAGAGCTATTATCTGTCCATGTAATTCCACGTCCACACCACGAATTAGAAATGATTCTACCAAAAGCAGAAGCATAATTTCATATTCTTTGGATAGAAAATTCCCAACGCTATAGATGGAAAAATAACTACCATTTATAGAGGAGAGCTGGATCTAACTTTAGAACAGCTCTCAACTTGTTCTGATAATACAATCCATAAAATAAAGAGGTGGCTAACATGACAACAGCAATAAAAACTTTTCCAGTGGCCATTTCGGCTCGTCATATCCATCTAAGTGAAGCGGATTTACAAGCACTTTTTGGCCCAAATGCGACTCTAACGAAAGATTTTGACTTATCACAGCCAGGGCAATTTGCTGCAAAAGAGCGCGTCTCTATTGAGGGACCTAAAGGCGTTATTCATAATGTCCGTGTCCTTGGACCTGTAAGACCAGCAACCCAAGTAGAGGTAAGCCGCACTGATGCCATGAAGCTAGGAGTGACACCACCTTTACGCCAATCAGGTGATATAGACAATTCTGCGGGCATTAAAATACTTTCTCAAGACAAAGAAATAGAGATCCAGCAGGGAGTCATCATTGCGCAAGCGCATATTCATATGACTGAGGAAGATGCCAAAGCATTGGAAGTACGCAATAATGAAATAGTTTCAGTGGAAGTTGTAAGTGATCGACCTGTCACTTTCCGAGGTGTCGTTGTACGTGTTTCCAATGATTTTAGTCTGGAAATGCACATTGATACAGATGAAGCAAATGCTGGTTTTATCGAACAGCAGGCACAGGGTAAATTAATAAAAGTATCATCGTAAGGAGGAGGCAAGATGCAAGAAAATTTAGTGCAAAAAATTGTGGAAGAAGTTCTGCAACAGGTCTTAAAAAATCAATCTTCCCCTCCACATGACGGTAAAATTCCGATTGGTGTTTCTGCCCGCCATGTCCATCTTGCACAAGCAGAAGTGGAACAGCTCTTTGGTGAAAATTATCAGCTCACACCGAAATTCGAGCTTTCACAGCCAGGGCAATTTGCTGCGGAGGAAACTGTAGTAATTGCAGGTCCAAAAGGGTCAATTGAGCGCGTGCGTATTCTTGGTCCCGCTCGTTCCTTATCTCAAGTGGAAGTAAGCTGGACAGATGCTATGAAATTAGGTCTGAAGCCACCATTAAGAATTTCTGGTGATATTCAAGGTTCCAGTCCTGTTACATTAATTGGTCCAAAGGGAAGTGTTGTGTTAAAGGAAGGCCTCATTATTGCACAGGCACATATTCATATGTCCCCAGCGGATAGTGCGAGATTCCAAGTCGCAGATGGGCAATCTGTCCAAATTAAGGTAGAAGGTATTCGCCCAATTATTTTATCGAATGTGGTTATCCGTGTTTCAGAGCGTTATCGCTTAGAAATGCATATTGATACAGATGAAGCAAATGCAGGGTTAATTCAACAAGGAACGCTTGCAGAAATCGTGCATCATCAAGTAAGTGAACCTATGATCACTGTGAAAGAGCAGTCGCCAGTCGTACAGAAAGTAGAGCAACCGTCCGTCTATCATTATGACAAAAAGCTACTTTCACAAATAGAAGTGCTCGATATCGATGCACAAGAAATTGTCGTTCCAAAGAAAACCATTGTGACAGCATTGGCTTATGATAAGCTGCGAGAGTTAAATAAAACATTAACGATTCGTTCAGAGTAATTAGACAATGTGTGTCGCATAAAGAGGGTGAAGTTCATGCAAATGGGAAGAGTGATAGGCAGTGTATGGGCAACACGCAAGGAAGAGGGACTGAATGGTTTAAAGCTACTAATCATTCAACCTATTGATTCCAATCAACAGCCGATTCGCACAGAAATGGTTGCAGCTGATCGTATAGGAGCGGGTATTGGTGATGATGTCCTGATTACAAGTGGTGGGTCATCTCGCTATATCATGAAAGATAATCCGTTACCGATTGATGCAGTTGTCATTGGTATTATTGATTCTACGGAAGTAATGAGAGGTGAGGACAATGAGTAGCGCAATTGGAATGATCGATACAAAAGGATTAGTAGGCTCTTATGAAGCTGCTGATGCGATGATTAAAGCGTCAGACGTCACAATCGTCAAACAAGAGTTTGTGGATGGTGGCATCGTGACGATTGTCGTGAAGGGTGACGTAGGTTCTGTACAAGCCGCAGTAGAGGCTGGAAAAGCAGCCGCTATGCGTGTTGGTGAATTATTAGGCGCTCACGTCATTCCGAGACCTGATGAAGATGTCTTTAAAATGATTAAAGGACCAGAGGCACCAAAGAAAAAGGCTGTCTCTGCACCAGCAGCAACGCGTGCTAAAAAAACAACAGAAACAACATCAGCGACAGATAATCGAGGTGATGCATAATGGCATTTCGTAAAAATAAAATCGCTGTTATTGGAGCAGGCCACACCGGTTCCACACTGAGTTTATTTTTAGCACAGAAAGAATTAGGCGATGTAGTGCTTGTTGATATTCCAGAGGCCGAGAACCCGACAAAAGGGAAAGCTTTGGATTTGCTACAAACAGGCCCCATCGAAAAATTCAATGTGTCCATTAAAGGCACGAGTCAATATGAAGATATCGCTGGTGCGGATATTGTTGTCATTACAGCAGGTATTCCACGTAAACCAGGGATGAGTCGTGATGACTTAGTCACAACAAATGCTAAAATTATTCAACAGGTTTCAAGACAAATTAAACACTATGCTCCAAATAGTATTGTTGTTGTGTTGAGTAATCCTGTTGATGCCATGACGTATGTGTGTCATAAGGAAACAGGCTTTGCCAAAAATCGTATCATTGGTCAATCTGGTGTATTAGATACAGCTCGCTTCAACACATTTGTGGCGCAGGAGCTTCACATAGCACCAGAGGATGTATCAGGCTTCGTCCTAGGAGGACATGGCGATGAAATGGTACCATTAATCCGTTATTCCTATGCAGGCGGCATTCCATTAGAGAAACTAATTCCTCAGGAACGACTACAGCAAATCGTGGAGCGTACGCGTAAAGGCGGCGGTGAAATTGTTGGCTTACTAGGTAATGGTAGTGCCTACTATGCACCAGCAGCAGCGTGTGCCCAAATGGTTGAAATTATTATCAAAGATCAACGAAAAATTATCCCTTCTATTGCCCTATTAGAAGGAGAATATGGGTACCACGATCTCTTTTTAGGGGTACCAACTATTTTAGGTGGCAATGGCATCGAATCTGTCATTGAATTGCACCTAACAAATGAAGAACAAACAGCCCTTCAGCACTCTGCAGAGGCTGTGAAACAGGTAATTGCTATTTGCCAAAACATTGAATAGAGTAAACAGACTCTATTTTTCAATGGATCGAAAGAATCCCCAACTTTCTTTCCAATAAAGCTTCATGATAGCTCAAAAAATGTTTGATTGGAAACCGAACATGACTTGAAGGCTAGTATAAATCCCCAATTATATAGAAAGCTCTCCTGTATTTATGGGAGCAGAAACTGTAGCAGACTTTAAAGTTTGCTGCAGTTTTTTTCATTCACAACTTATATCATAAAAATCATTATCGCTTCTACTATAATGAAATTAGGAGGGATGTGGATGAACAACATTGTACAGGAGATGATTGATTGGATTGAGCGTCACCTATCAGAAGGATTTTCATTGGAGCAATTAGGAAAGGATATGGGTTATTCTCCTTATTACTGTTCTTTTAAATTCCATCAGGCGACAGGGATGACGATTAAAAAATATAGATCACTACGTAAAATTTATCTTTCTACTATTGCATTAAAAGATCCCCAAAAGAAAATAATCGACATCGCCTTTCACTACGGCTTTTCATCGCAGGAATCCTTTTCTAGAGCTTTTAAAAGGTACTTTGGTATAAGTCTGAATGATTACAGAAAGTCCCCTCAACCTTTACAAACCTTTGTAAAGTTGAGATTACAGGAGGATGGAGGATGGTTGACGATGGATATTTCCCAGAAATTAAAAATTGAAGCATTACAAGAGAAGAACAATGCGCAATACGGTCAAGAGCTATTGAATGTATTAAATGGTCAAATGATGTATGAGGAGTTCACAAAACAACAATTAATGGGCAACAGTGATTACGTTCCTTTCAATGAAGCGATGTGTGCGAATCCAACGATTAATCCGATTTTCAGTGAAGAATTTAATAAACTGCGCGCTATAGGGCATGAGGTGTCTTTACAACAATATGAGCAGGTGACATTGAATCCGTTAAAGCCATTGTTAACAAATGACTATGAATGTATTGTTTTATGGTTTGGAGATGATATGTTTTGTCAGATGAATTTATTGACAGTCCTCGCTTTCCTAGAGCAACAAAGCTATCAAGGCAAAGTCTATTATTATATGGTCAAGGAAATGACCTATGAAGTGGAAGAAACAGAGATAGAACTTGGACCGTATGGGGAGGTCTATCAGGAGGTATTGATGCACCATCGTCTACCCAAGACAACGCTTATACCTGTCATGTATCAGGGCATTCAATTATTTTTCAGCTATTTAAATGAAGAGAATGAGATCACTACGTATATAAAAAAACACCTCCATCTATCCCAAAATGACCTGTTAAAGCAATTATTTTCCCTATTTCCACACTATGGATTGGGGGATAGACAATATATTAAAATAATAGAGAAGATAAAAAAGGAATATTCTGAATGATTATCCTAGAAAGTCCGCAATATACAAAATTTTCGAAAATATGATAAAATAATAACGTGAAAAGGAGGATGAATGCATGACTGTTCAACAATTTACAGACTATGTGAAGAAAATGCAGCATTATGAGGAAGCGCTCAATGTGATTTATTGGGATATGCGGACGGGTGCACCGAAAAAGGGGTTAGCACAACGTTCTGAGGTAATTGGTACATTATCAGCCTCCTTATTTGATATGCAGACGAGTGAAGAACTAGGAGAGCTTCTAGCAGCATTAGAGTCACAAAAAGCTGATCTTGACTATGTAACACTGCGTCTAGTAGAAGAAGTAAGAAAGAATTACGATCAAAATAAAAAAATTCCTGCGAATGAATACAAAGAATTCGTCATTCTTCAATCGAAGGCAGAAACGGCTTGGGAAGAAGCGAAGGCAACGAATAATTTTGCTCTATTCTTACCATACCTAGAAGAAATCATTCAATGGCAGAAAAAATTCATTCAATATTGGGGCATTAAAAATGGATCTCCCTACAATACATTACTAGATTTATATGAGCCAGATATGACAACAGATGTCGTAGATCAAGTATTTGGTGAATTACGAGAATCTATTGTGACGCTTGTTCAAAAAATTGCTCATTCATCGAATAAACCTGATACTAGCATGCTATTTAAGCATTTCCCGCGAGAGGCACAGCGTGAAATATCGTTAGAATTGCTTACTCAGCTCGGCTATGACTTTGATGCTGGTCGCTTGGATGAAAGTGTCCATCCATTTATGATCGGCTTAAATTATGGTGACGCTCGTATTACGACTAAATATGATGAAAATGATTTCCGTTCAGCTATTTTTGGCACGATTCATGAGTGTGGTCATGCGATGTATGAGCAAAACATTGATGAAAAACTTGCAGGTCTGCCATTAGCTACTGGTACATCGATGGGGATTCATGAATCCCAATCATTATTTTATGAAAACTTTGTCGGTAGAAATGAAAAGTTCTGGGAGCATAACTATGAGCGTCTTCAACACTTCTCACCAGCTCAATTTGGCGATGTTGCATTAGCCGATTTTTTACGTGCCATCAATATGGTAGAACCATCATTGATTCGCATTGAAGCAGATGAACTAACATATCCATTACATATCATGATTCGCTATGAAATTGAACGTGACCTCTTCAATGGCGATTTACAGGCGAAGGATCTCCCACAGGTATGGAATGATAAATATGAGGAATATTTAGGTATTCGTCCTGAGACAGATGCACAGGGAGTATTACAAGACATGCACTGGTCAGGTGGCATGTTTGGCTATTTCCCATCCTATGCGTTAGGAATGATCTATGCAGCGCAATGGAAGCACGCGATGGACAAGGATATTCCTAATTTTGATGAATTACTAGAAAAGGGAGAGCTACTACCTATTCGTGAGTGGTTAACAGACAAGGTCCACCAATATGGAGCATTGAAAAAGCCATTCGAGCTATTACAAGAAGCGACAGGGGAAGGCTTAAATGCGAAGTACCTAGCAGACTATTTACAAGAAAAATATACGAAACTCTATCAATTATAAAGTGAAAAGAGCGATTTCTCGTTACAGAGAAATCGCTTTTTTATAGGAAGATGCGTTTGGATGCTTACCACAATTGATAGCCTTTGGAGCCGGCTGGTGAGTTTGAAATAATATCGATAATTGGTACTGTGTAAGCGAATAAAATTAAGGCTACTAAAATAACAAGCCATATTTTAAAGTTTTCTAAAATAGCTGGTGTCGGACCGCTAAGCTCATGTACATCACCTACTGGGAATTCCTCTTCGCCTTTAGGTGCGAACCAAGCTAATTTCACCACGATATAAATGATCACTAGGATGGCGATAAAGAGAATTGTTCCACCCACAGCTTGTGCGATTTGATAAGGAATCCAATCGTAAGCCTGCTGAGCGCCACCATATTCTGAGTAATCTGAGCGACGAGGCGCACCAATCAGACCAGCAATATGCATTGCTGAAGACATAATCGTCATACCAGTAGCCCATAAGATACCAGCGAAATTACTAAGATTATTTAAAGACTTCGAAAGTGTACGGCCTGTTAAATGTGGAATTAACCAGAATGCCGCACCGAAGTAAGTTAAAACAACAGCTGTGGCAATCGTTAAATGGAAATGCCCTGTAACCCAAATAGTATTATGAATTAATTGGTTCATTTGATAAGAGGCATTGACAATTCCGCCTGCACCACCTGGAATAAATGACACCATACCGATAAATGGTACGAAGAAACGAGCATCCTTCCAAGGTAATTTTTTAAACCAACCAAATAGTCCTTTGCCACCTAATTCACGTCCACGTAACTCGAACATTGCAAACATCGAGAAGGCCGTCATGAGAGAAGGCACGATTACAGCAAATGTTAAAACAACTTGAATGAACTTCCATGTACCATCAATACCAGGCTCTGTTAACTGATGGTGAATCCCAACAGGAATAGAGAAGAGTAAGAACAGCATAAACGAAAGTCTTGCTAAAGAATCGGAGAAAATTTTCCCGCCAATTACTTTTGGAATAATCACGTACCACACCATATAGGCAGGTAATAACCAGAAGTATACGAGCGCATGGCCAAAATACCAGAAAAGGGTACGCGATAATGCCACATCGACACGCTCAATTAAACCTAAGGACCATGGTAACAATTGAATTAAAACAGAAGCTGCCACACCAAGCGTTGCCACGAACCACATTAAATTATTAACAACTACCATAAATGATAGTAATGGGCTGCGTTGTCCACTCGCTTTATTTTCTTTGCGCCACTGGACATAACGTAAAATTTGACCTGCGCCGCCAACCCAAGAACCAACTACGACGAATGTAAGACCTAAATAGAAAATCCAATGTGCCTTTAATGGCGCATAGAATGTATAAAGAACAGTTGCCTTATTCAATAAAACCATCGTTGCTGCAGCAGCTGTACCAATAGTCATTAACCAAAAACCAATCCAGCCAAGTTTTCTCTGAGTATCAGTGAATGTACCAGATGTTCGACTTACGCTTGCAATTTGGAAGCCGTAAATAAAGAATGTAGTTAATATAAGACCGAGTAATACACCATGAACTGTTAGTACTTGATAATAACCAATGCCTGCTGGTAATGTAAATTGACCAGAGCGTACAAAAACCTGTAATAAACCTGCAAGACCACCTAATAACAATGCGATAAATGCCACGTAAATATGTGCCATTGCTAGCTTTGCATCTCGACGATCCACTTTTGTCATTGAATTAGTGTGACTCATTTGAATCCACCACCTTTAGCATAGAGTGCATCATCGTATGTCCAGTACCACAATACTCATTACATACGATTAAAAACTCGCCAACCTTATTGACTTCTGTCACATATTCCGAAATATAGCCAGGCTCAAGCATCATATTGATATTCGTACCTGCAACCTCAAAACCATGCATAACATCCTCGCTTGTTGCGATAAATTTCACTTTTGCACCAAGTGGAACCTCAATTTGTGGAGGATTATAATTGAATGCAGAAGCAATTACCACCACTTCGTAATCCCAATCCTTACCTTCTACCTTATGGACACCTGGATTATCAAAAGGTGCTGTCTCTTTCACTTTCTCGTAATCTAGTGTTTTTTTACCATTGTTTGGATGGGAGCCTTGATGAAATGCTCCGATACCGAGAATGATCAGGAATGCCACTAAAGTGGTAACTCCAAACACAAGCCAGTATTTCTCATACTTATGTATGTGCATATGTTTCTGTCCCTTCTTCGTAGATTAAAACCGTCCAATGAACAAATCGAAGCAGTACACCCAAAGTAAAATGATGATAATACCTACTCCAAAAACTGCATAGAGTGAACCTTTTAAATTTTCATCTGACTTCTTTTTATTTGCCATTTTTGCTCCTCCTACGCTTTTTATTGTTGTGTTTCTTACAGTCATCATATAAAAATCCCCTGCATTTTGATGTGAAAAAAATCACACTTCTAGAAGAATTATGTGAAGAAAGTGTGAAGGATTTAAGAGAGAAAAAAAACAAGCCATCTCAAAAGTCATTGAGATGGCTTGCTTAATGATTGTAATTAACTTTTTTTAATAAAAATAATAGATTTTAAGGAAGGGAGAACAGTCCTTCTCATTCCCTTGTGGGCGAAAGGCAAATCTTACACATACATGCTGAATGTCTTGCATACAATGTCTTATTTGGAACAGACTTTAAACCTACCAAGCTTCTATTCCGCTTCTTCTTCAATTGTTAATAGAACTGTTAGGGCACCGACGCTTGGGACCGAAACTGGGAGAGCAAAGGCCTTTTCAAAGCCATATAATTTTGTATTGCCCACCATCACTGTTGGCGGAGTGATATCAATTTCTAAGCTTTCTTGCCCAACAGCTGTACATAAATTTCCTGCAATCATGTTACCAAATTCCCCTGTAAAGGATTCTAGCATTTCTCCTTCAAGCGGCATACCGAACATAGTACTACCGATCCCGCTGAACACTTCGGGAGAGGAGTCAATGATAACGCGTCCCTTTAAATCTCCGATTAAGCCAATTAATACGCCCATTTGTTGCTGTTGAAAGGGTTCAGAAATAATACTAGGCGACTTTACTTCTATATCCATAGGAAGAATGGTTTTTAAAGCGTGGATTGTCCCGTTTAAAATAGTTTGAAAGTACTTCGAATTACTCATCATTACCGCATCCTTTTTCCGACTTTTCTACATCTTACCATGTAAAAAGGGTAAGATGAAAGTATGTCTTGACGAATTAACGTGAAATTTATAATATATTAATGAGAATGATTTTCAAATTCAATGTAAACGTCTGAAAACTTAACGAAAAATAACTAAGAAGGAGCGGTTCGCAATGACTTTCGTATTGATTGGAGCAGCAGTAGTGATCTATATTGGAGTTGGAAAATACGTCATGAACCAGGCAACTGCACATTTGAAATAAGAGCTAATACTTGTTAAACATCTATAGGCATGGTCCGAATATTCGGACCATGTTTTTTTGTATTTCTAGGAATGATAAAAAAATTAAATGTTTTTTCGGAATAATTTAATTAAGATGAATTTTTATTTTTTTCTGAAAACTATTGAAATAACCAAGTTTTTCTGTTAAGATTTTAAAAAATGGAATCGCGTTTCATATTTTGGAACGGAGGGGGAAATGAGTTTGAATATTTTAGAAGTAAGCGATTTGAAAATAGGTATTCAACAAAATAAAAAAGATATTGCCATTGTGAATGGAGTATCATTTCAACTTGAAAAAGGAAAAACTTTGGGGATTGTAGGGGAATCAGGTTGTGGAAAAAGCATGACATCACTTTCACTTATGGGATTGTTACCTGCTGGGGTTAACTGGCAAGGTGGAGAAGTTTACATAGATCAAAAACAAATTAATAAAAAGTCGAATAAGGAATGGCGAAAGATTCGTGGGAAAAAAATTTCTATGATATTTCAAGAACCAATGAGTTCGCTCAATCCAGTATATAAGGTTGGTTCTCAAATTATGGAAATGATTCATAGCCATGAAAAAATTTCAAGGAAAGAAGCTCATGAACGTGCCGTTGATATGCTTCGTCTCGTAGGTATTCCTCGTCCAGATAAAGTAGTGAATGAATATCCTCATCAATTATCAGGAGGAATGCGACAAAGGGTTATGATCGCCATGGCATTGGCTTGTGGACCAGAAATATTAATTGCAGATGAACCTACTACAGCATTAGATGTGACAATCCAGGCTCAGATTTTAGATTTAATGAGAGACATACAAGAAAAACTAGATATGTCCATCATTTTAATTACCCATGATCTTGGTGTAGTAGCAGAAATATGTGAGAAAGTAATTGTGATGTATGCTGGTGAAATTGTTGAAGAGGCAACAGTGCTAGATTTGTTTAATTATCCGCTTCATCCATATACAAAAGGGTTATTAAATTCATTGCCTGACATTGAATCAGAACAAGAGTACCTTCCATCAATAGAAGGGGTGGTGCCATCACCATCCGATATGCCTTCAGGTTGTAGATTTTTCGATCGCTGCGAATTTGCAACAGATCAATGTAAAAAGAAGCCTGATCTATATACAACCTCTATTGGTACCAAAGTTAGATGTTGGCTGTACGAAGAGAACGAAGTAGGAGGGGGAATTGTCAATGGGCAGTCCATTGTTAGAAGTTAAACACTTAAAGAAATATTTTCCAGTTAAAGGATCACGTTCAGGTCATTTAAAAGCAGTAGATGATGTTTCATTTTTTGTAAATGAGGGTGAGGTTTTAGGAATTGTCGGAGAGTCTGGGTGCGGAAAGTCCACTATGGGTAAAACATTAATTCAGCTTCTAACACCTACTGAGGGTGAAATTTTACTGAATGGAGAAAATATTGCCACTCTTAGCCCAAAAGAGGTACGTCAAAAGCGCCGTGATATGCAAATCATCTTTCAAGACCCTTTTTCTTCCCTTAATCCTCGTATGAAGGTGTTTAAAATAATCGAAGAACCTTTGGTGAATTTTGGAATAGGTACAAAGGAAGAGAGAAAACAACGCGTTTATGAAGTAGCTAAACAGGTTGGACTTACACAAAAGCAGTTAGAACGTTTTCCACATGAATTTTCAGGTGGTCAAAGACAACGGATTGGAATTGCTCGAGCATTAGTGTCCAATCCAAAATTGATTGTTGCAGATGAACCAGTATCTGCTCTGGATGTTTCCATTCAATCTCAAGTATTAAATATTATGAAAGATTTAAAAAAGGAAATGAACCTTACCTACATTTTCATATCACATGATTTAAGTGTAGTGCATCATTTTTGTGACCGCATAGGGGTAATGTATTTAGGAAAGTTAGTGGAAATGGCAGATAAACACGAATTATTTAATAATCCTAAACATCCATACACAAAAGCTTTACTATCGGCATTACCAAAATCTCATCCTTCAAAAGTAAAGGAGCGAATTGTGCTAAGTGGAGATGTTCCCAATCCTGCTAATCCACCATCGGGTTGTACATTCCATACACGATGCCCAAACTGCATGGAAATATGTAAAGTGACACCTCCAAAATTCAAAAAAATTGGCGATAAGCATGAAGTTTCCTGTTTACTTTATGAAGAGCAAATGGAGCGATTAACATGAGCAAAACATTGGAAAAAGGTATTAATATTTTAACGTTATTTACTGAAGAAAAACCTTCTTGGCGGTTAGACGAGCTAGCGATCGAAACGGATATTCCTAAACCGACTTTACATAGGTTTTTAAAAACATTTACAGATTTAGGCGTATTAAAACGTCCTTACGTTCAAAGCGGTGGACAGTTAGTATTGAGTGATCATTATCTACTTGGGAATAAACTCATTGAATTAGGTGCAATTGCTGCAAATTCAATTGAAATTCGTTCTTTGGCTATACCGTATATGAAGATGTTGCAACAGAAGTTTGACTTGGCTGTTCAACTAAGCATACTGGATGAAACAGATGGTCTTTATATCGAAAAAATCGAAAGTTTAAAACCAGTTTTATTATATACACGGGTGGGGAGAAGAGCACCTCTTTATGCAGGCGCTTGTTCAAGAATACTTTTATCCTTTCAATCAGAGGAAAAAATTAGTGAGGTACTTCAAAAAACTCGTAAAAAATATGCTAGTGGAACACCTGTTACTGATGAAGAGATATTTGAACTAATTGAATTTGGGAAAAAAAATGGCTATGCCTACAGCGTGTCAGAATTGGAAGAAGGCACTGTATCAATAGCAGTACCGATTTTCAATAGTGAACGCAAGGTAGAATACTCGATTAGTATAGCGGGCATAGAGACACTCATACCAAAAGAAAAAATAAATGAATTTTTAGAAGGTCTGTGGGAAACGGCAGCTTCAATATCTGCTGAACTAGGTTATTCGATGCCATATCCTTATGGCGTATAGATAGCACAAATACAAAAGGGGATGAACAATGTATGAAGAAACAAAAATGGATTGCGCTATTACTTGTTTGTATAATGATTGTTTTAACAGCATGTAGTGGCGGTACATCATCAAAAGACGAAAGTAAAAATAGTAGTAAATCATCTGGTGAAAATCCAGCAGCAACACGTGGAAATGAATTAGTTATTCGTGTGGCAGGAGACCCACAAAACTGGGACCCAATTGATACATTTTTACTTGCTTGGAGTACAGTAGCAACATCGGTATTTGAAGGATTAGTTAGTCGTTCTTTAGATTTAGAAATTCAACCAGGGTTAGCGGAATCTTGGGAATATATAGATGATAAAACGATTGTTTTTAAACTACGACAAGGTGTTACCTTCCATAATGGCGAACCGTTTAATGCGGAAGCAGTTAAATTTACATTTGATCGTCTACTAGGAGAAGAAGGTCAACAAGGTCCGCAATATTCAAACTATACGTCGATTGACAATGTTGAAGTGACAGGTGACTATGAAGTCACTATGCACCTAAATGCCATTGACCCAGTATTATTGACTAAACTTTCAGGATATGGTGCTGTCATCGTACCACCTAAATATATCCAAGAACAGGGTGCAGAGAATTTTGACATGAAGCCTGTTGGTACTGGTCCATTTAAAATGACTGATTATCAACGTGATAAACAAGTAGTTATTGAGCGATATGAAGATTATTGGAATAAAGATGCTATTAAACTAGATAAAGTAACATTTAAAGTGATTCCAGAGACAGCGACGGCACTGGCAGAATTACAAACAGGAAATATTGATATTATGACACGTTTAGAGGTTTCGCAAGCGGCAACAGCAGAAGGAACTGATTTCATTGAATTAAAGGATGTGTCCACTCCTACAGCGTATTCAATTCGTTTTGATACAGCACAAAAGCCTGTTGATGATGTACGTGTTCGTCAAGCGATTAACTATGCCATTGATAAGGAAACAATAGTGAAAGAAATTTTAGGTGGCTATGGCAACCTCATTAGTTCGTTCCAAAGTAATCTATCTTTTGGCTATAACAAAGATTTAGAGCCATATCCATATGATCCAGAAAAAGCAAAAAAATTACTTGCAGAAGCTAAGGTTCCTGAAGGTACTACACTTGAATTCTTTATTCCAGGTACGGATGGAACATTTAAAGAAATAGCCCAAGCAGTAGCATTTTATTTACAAGAAGTGGGATTAAAAGTTTCTATTAATAGTGTGGAAAATACTACATTCCAATCAGAGTTAATACCACAAGGGAAAGCTGGTCAAATGTATAAAAATGGCTGGGGTGGTTGGACTTTAGATTTTGATAATACAGCTTATTTAATGTATCACGAAGGGGAATTCTGGAATCCATCCTATAAAAATGAAAAAGTTGAACAATTATTAGCGGCAGAGCGAGCAACGATTAATAATGAGGAGCGTCAAAAAATCTTTAAAGAGCTGACAGAAGTGTTATATGAAGATGCTGCAGAAGTTAATTTATATTCTGAGGTTGAAATATACGCAGTGAATAAACGAATAAAAGATTTCCAACCACCTCATGATGGCCGCTTTAGATTTGAAGGTGTCACTGTCGAGTAAGTAAAAAATTATGAGATAGTATGCTTGTCATACTATCTCTTTCATTTCAAATTAGGAGGATGGAATTATGCTTTCCTATATACTACGACGTTTATCGCATACAGTGTTGGTGATAATTGCTGTCTCATTAATTATATTTTTCGCCATTCGTTTAACGGGGGATCCGGTAAGCATCATGTTCGGTGCTGGGGAACCTTCACAACAAGCAGTAGAGGAACTGACAGCAAAGTTGGGTTTAGATAAGCCTATTTGGGAGCAATATATCATATTCATGAAAGATTTAGTAACGCTTGATTTTGGTACATCGTATCGTTCGAATAGTCCAGTTTTGGAAATGTTGTTAGAACGAGCATGGCCAACACTAGCACTTGCTTTAGGGGGGATGACTGTAGCATTGTTAATCGCTATTCCTATCGGTATCCTATCTGCAGTTTATAAAGGCAAGTCCATTGATATTTTTGGTCGTATTTTTTCTTTATTAGGTATCTCTTTCCCTAATTTTTGGTTAGCGTTTATGCTAATCTTGATCTTTGCTGTTCAGTTAAAATGGTTACCTGTATCGGGCTTTGATGGGTTTAGCTCATTGATCCTTCCATCCATTGCATTGGGTCTGATTTTATCTGGTATTTTAGTTCGATTAATTCGTACCTCTATGCTTGAGGTGCTTAAAATGCAATATGTGACAACTGCTCGAGCAAAAGGAATTAGAGAATGGCTTGTCATTATTCGACATGCCTTTCGAAATGCCTTATTGCCAACTGTGACGTTTGTTGGGTTACAGTTCGGTGGACTTTTAGGGGGGGCTGTTATTGTAGAGCAAGTATTTTCTTGGCCAGGAATCGGAAGATTAATTGTTGATTCTATTAATCAACGAGATTATCCAGTCGTACAGGGTGGAGTAATTCTCCTAGCTCTTATCATGATTGTCGTTAATCTAATTGTGGATTTATGTTATTCATTAATTAACCCAAAAATACGCACTGGAAGAGGTGACAATTAATGACACAGATAATGGAAGCAGAAACAGTCGAAATAAAAAAGGTTAGTAGAATAATAAGTATTTTAAAGTTTATTAAAAATAATCCAACTGGGATAATCGGTCTATTATTAGTTGTCACGACTATTCTATGTGCGATATTTGCCCCTTATATTGCTCCACATGATCCAGGAGCAGCTAGCTTAGGACATCGTCTAGATTTGCCTAAATGGTTAGACGATACTGGTAAATCTCAATATTTACTTGGGGGAGACCAAGTTGGACGGGATTTGCTAAGTAGGATTATATATGGTGCTCGTATTTCCCTTTTGGTAGGGATTTGTGGTGTGCTCATTTCGTTAGTCCTTGGAACATTTCTTGGAATTGTGTCAGGGTATTTTGGGAAATGGATGGACGATTTAATCATGAGGTTAGCTGAAGTTCAATTAGGTCTGCCATTTATTTTACTAGCAATTGTAATTATGAGTGTATTTGGAACAGGGATTGAAAAAATCATTATTATTCTTGGACTTACATATTGGGTTAGTTTTGCTAGGCTAATTCGAGGGGAGATTTTAGCTCTAAAGGAACAAGAATATATACAGGCTGCAAAGGCAATCGGAGGCACACATTTTAAAATTATCCTTAAGCACATCTTACCAAATGTTGCTTCTTCGATTTTAGTGTTAGCAACGATGTGTATCGCAGAGTTTATCTTATTAGAGGCTTCACTAACATTTTTAGGGTTAGGTGTTGAACCGACAGTACCTTCGTGGGGCGGAATGTTAGCAGACAGTCGGAATTATATGACGTCAGCTTGGTGGATTTCTGTATTTCCAGGTATTGCAATTATGTTAACTGTACTAGGCTTTAATTTACTAGGAGATTGGCTACGAGATCGCTTAGATCCAAATATGAAAGTTTAGGTGATAGTGTGAACTCTAAAATATTTTCAATTTTATTTAATAAGAATGAAACCCTAAAAAAGCCTTCTTTATTTATAAACTTACCTACAAATCTTGTTCCAATCGGATTGATTGATTTTTGTGCGAGGTTAGGCTTAGAGTCAAATGAAATAGATTTTGATTTATTTCAAGCGTCTAATCAGCAGTACTCAATGGAATTTTTACAACATAGTAGTACATTTATTTCACAGAATGGGTCTATCTTTACACTCTATTATGAGACTGAGTCTTCGCTGTCAACGTTGTTAAGTACGATAGCAAGTGAAGGAATGGCCGAAACGCATACAGATATTCCATCCTCTTATTATGAAAGTTTAAGTCATCTGTGGTCAGCCTATGGAACTGGTGAGAAGGACGAGGCACATCCACATCAGCATTTAAGTGTGAAAATTAATTTACAACAAGAAATCACGTCAAACGCCATTATAAAAGAAGTTTGCTATCTTGCATTACGTTTAGGACTGTATGCTACCTCTGTTTCTTTACCAGTTGTCACAGAAGATCATCGACAGTTCTCGATTGATATCAAGCAAGGAACTGAAAATTTCATGGAGTTAAGTTCTAGAAACGTTATTCAAATTTGTGGTACTAAAGATTGCTTACCGACTGTCCTACATTCAATAGCAAAAGAAAAGCATGTGTCTGAAGGTGGCTTATTTGGTGTTTGGGAGCTAAACGAAAAACAAGTAAATGTAGCAGATTTGTTGTATGAAACAACATGGGAAGATGAATCGGAAGCATCGTATATTTTAAATGCTTTGCAAGATGAACCAAATAAAATGCTTGATGCTGAAATCTATCTTACAGCTTCTAAAAAAAATCGAGATGAATATTGTTTAGATTTGTATAAGAAATTTTCAAATTTAAAGACAATTACAGTTCGCTCTGCGTTTAAAACAGGGTTATACTGGATATTAGAGGAAGTACTTCCATCTGTTTCGGGTCATTTTGAACAAGTAAAAATAATATGTAAAGATGGGGTTAATCAAAATGGTTTAGAACAACATAATCGCTGGATTATGGAACTTTACCCAGTGGACGAATTGATTGAAATGCAATATGGCATACCGAAAGAAAATGTACAATTTGAGCTTTCAAGCACACAGCAGCACATCTATAGTGTCTATGTTGATGATCTATTAATTGCTGAATTAAATCCGCTGATTAGTGAATTGGATTATGTTGATGGTCAGAGAAAAGTCTATCCAACTACAGCGGGGTATAGGTTATTTGAAGATGGGAAACTGGTTCAAGAAAATGCAATATTGTCAGATCGTGAGCGTTTCTATAAAACGTATATCAATGAGTTTCTTCCTCAGATAGTGGGAAAATTAAATATTGATGTAACAAATCGTGATCAAGGACAATTGTTCCCTTTATTTGATCGCATCGAAATTGACTTTACTTCATCTGGAATTGAAGAAGAATTAAACGTGAAGCAAGAAGCAAACTCGTCCTTTGAAGCGTTATACGAAGACCTTTATTTTAACACGCTTGATTATTTTAATGAACTCGGTCGCCGATTAGTTAATCAACCTTATCAAGCTCCTGGTGGTATTATTCCCTTTATTCATATAGAGGAAAATATTTATAAGCCTATTAAAAGTGTAATACGGGCATACAAATGGCATGAAAAAACCAATTTAGTTCCAGTTACAAAAAGAATTTTATTTAACCAAGAGGGGCAATTTGAAACAGTAGAAATGTATTTAGGTAATTATCTGAAAGTAATGAAAATGAATGATAATTTAAAATACAAAATTAAAAATGTTTATCAACTATCAACGCGGTATCAAAATTATTCTGAGGTCAAACTAAATTATGGGGATATATCTTACAAAGGGAATGTCATTCCATTTTTTGAAGTGACTGAGCCTATTACTAGTGACTTTTATTCAGGACTTAAAAAATCGGATGAAAAGCATACGATTGTCTTTGAAGCGGGCCATCATCCAAACGAAGTATCTAGTACACCTGCTATATTAGAGCTCATGGAAGATATTATTTGTCACCATCCTGAAATCTTAAAAAAGATTAATATAATCATTATTCCGCTATCAAATCCAGATGGTTATGAAATAATGGAGAGCTTGACAAAAGAACATCCAAAATGGAAACATCATGCTGCAAGATTTAATGCGGTAGGTTTAGAGTTTGCCTATGTCAAATTCCAAGAAAGTGTATTTGGTGAGGCAAATGTTTTACCACTTATCTTAAAAAAATGGGCACCTGATATAGTGATTGATGATCATGGAATCCCTGCTCGTGAATGGGTTCAACCATTCGCAGGATATGCGTGTCCACCTATTTTCCCTGTTTCTTACACGCTTCCAAGTGCTAAGATCTACGGAATTGGTCGATATGCGGATTATGATACGAGGGAAGTCCAGGCTACGAATCTAGAACGAGTAGCTGAAAAAGTGAATATGATTTTTGAGGGTACAATATTTGCCCAAGAAAATGCATATTGGCGTGAACGCTACTATAAATATGGCACAAAGTGGGATCCACAAAAGTACCCAATTGAAGAAATGGGAAATATAAATTTTTATCGAAGTATGGAAGTTACGCCAACATACTCATCTGTAAGTATATTACGCTACCCGCAGTGGGTGGCTCTAGATATCATTTCTGAAGTGTCTGATGAAATTGTTTATGATGAAGAATTAACTTCTTGTATTGAAGCACATAAATTATTTAATCAAGCTATTATTGAAGCAGCACTTTCTACTAAAGTAAATAAAATTAAACAATTTGGACGCTACTTTAAAAAACGTCCGATAGAAATCAGGTGACAAATATGACAAAAATATTAGTAACAGGGTTTGAACCATTTCTTGATTTTAAAATAAATCCAACAATGCAAATTGTGGAAGCATTAAATGGAAAGAAGATAGATAGCTATGATATCGTCGGACGAATTTTATCTGTTGATTTTCAGCAATCAGCGGAGCAATTAAAACAACATATAGAAGAAGTGAAACCACAAATCATCATTTCATTAGGGTTAGCAGGAGGACGTTTTAAAGTAACACCAGAGCGCATTGCCATTAATGTGAAAGACGGAGAGCCTGATAATAATGGCTATACACCCGTTGATGAGAGTATCTATGAGGAGGGGGAGGATGCTTATCTAACAAACTTACCGATTCGCAGTATGGTAAATCGTTTGCAGGCAGAAGGATATCCAGCGGAAATCTCTAATACAGCGGGTACATACTTGTGTAATAACATTATGTATGAAGGGCTTGCTTATGCCCAGCAACATAAAGGGGTTCGTGCTGGCTTTATTCATATTCCAGCATCATTTGAGCTGGCAATCCAACATGGCAAAATTCCCGGCTGGAATATCGGAGATTTGATAGCTGCAGTAAAGCTTTGTATTGAGGAGACGGCACGTGCAACCAATCATTGATTTTCCTCATTCGATGTGGATTAGTCAACATACTATTCGTTTTGCATTCAAGGAGGAAATCTCCCACTCAAACTTTCACGCGGTCCAAACGTTTAATCGTTTTCTGAAACAGCAGCTACGACATAACCTAGTTGAAAGTGTTGCAAGCTACCATACAGTAACAGCTTATATTAAACAAAATATAGATGTTGAACGTTTAGAAATGCAGTGGCTTGAGATGCAAGCCTCCACAACAATTGATAAAGGAACGAATCGATTTTTAAAAATACCTGTCTGCTATGATGAGGAATTTGCCTTAGATTCAAAGCGCGTCATGAATTTTACAGGTTTACCTTTTGAGGACATTAAAACATTGCATATGTCCAAAAGCTATTATGTGTATTTAATCGGCTTTTTACCAGGCTTTCCTTACTTAGGCGAGCTTGATTCTAAATTATTTGTGCCACGCTTACAGAAACCAAGGGCATCTGTATCAGCAAGCTCTGTTGGAGTTGGGGGTGGACAAACAGGAATCTATCCTGTCGATTCACCCGGTGGCTGGAATATTATAGGGAAAACACCGTTGGATTTATTTGATGTTCATGGCAAAGAGCCATTTTTATTTGAACTTGGTGATGAAGTTCAGTTTTATGAAATAACCAAACAGCAATTTTGGGAAATGAAAAGCAAAGGAGTGTAGCGTTTGAAGCCACTTCTGCTCGTAACAAAACAAGGGGTTTATGGTAGCTTACAAGACAAAGGAAGGTACGGCTATCGGGCATTTGGTATTCCGTTATCTGGACCAATGGATAACCGATCGTTTCAAGCAGCTCAGAGAATCTTACATCACCACCATGATCAAACGTCTTTTGAAATGTTTGTGGGTGGTTTTGAATTCGAGGCGCTTGCTGATTGTGTTTATGTATTAACAGGGGGGCATAGTACATGCTTGGTTAATCATGTACCAATCGAAATGTGGAAAACATTCCATTTAACGAGGGGAGATAGATTAGCTATCAAGGGTGTCCATCAAGGCTCTATTGTTTACTTAACTCCATTAGGAGGTTTTCGTACAAACGATGAGCTTGGTAGCCAATCCTGCCTTCCGCTTGGCAATTTGGGAACACGGATTACAAAAGGAAGTATTTTGTATGGGCAGGTATCATCGTCTTTAAAATATAATAGAGGGCTATATGCACCCTATCGTCCGAAATTTGACAGTTCCATTACGGTTCGATTGTTTAAAGGACCGCACTTTCATTTATTTACAGAAAAGAGTCAGCAACAATTTTTACAAAATCCTTTTCAATTTATCGGCGGCAATCGTATGGGCTACTACATAAAAGGACCTGCCTTACAACTTCAGGAAATGAAAGATATACTGTCAGAAGCTACACAGTTCGGTACGATCCAAGTGCCGCAAAGTGGTGATCCCATTATCCTAATGGCTGATGCTCAAACAGTAGGTGGCTATCCTATTATTGCGACAGTTCATGAAGAGGATTTACATAAAGTAGCGCAAATGCGTATGTTTAACACTATTCACTTTGTACTGGAGGAAGCATGATGCCAATTGATATTAATTGTGATTTAGGTGAAAGCTATAATGCATTTATCACAGGTAAAGACGAAGCACTATTAGACTATGTAACTTCCATCAATATTGCATGCGGCTACCATGCTGGACATCATTCGATTATGCATCAAATTGTCCGCAGTGCCATTAATAAAAATGTTCATATTGGTGCACATCCAGGCTATCCTGATCGAGAGGGATTTGGTCGCCGCAATATGGAATGTAGCCCAGCTGAAATTTATGATATGTTAGTTTATCAGATTGGTGCCTTACAAGCATTTGTGCAGATTGAAAAAGGTACGCTTCATCATGTTAAACCACATGGCGCTCTCTATAATCAATGCGCGAATGACCGTGAAAAAGCGTTAGCTGTAGTCAATGCAGTGTATGATTTTAATCCACAGCTTATTTTATATGCCTTATCTGGTAGCCTCATCGTAGAGATTGCTAGAGACATAGGGCTTCCGGTATATGAGGAGGTTTTTTCGGATCGACGCTATAACGATGACGGCACATTAGTGAACAGACAGGAACCAAATGCCTTAATACAATCGGAAGAAGAAATGCTAGTGCATGTAAAAGGTATTTTGACTGCTAATGAAGTGTTGTCAGTCCAGTCCCGAAAAATTAAAGTTGCGGTGCAAACCTTATGTATTCACGGTGATGGCCCCCATGCGCTAGATTATGCGAAAAAAATTGGAGGTATTAGACAGCAATTATAATAAAATGTAAGAATGGATGCCCTAAACAAGGCATCCATTTTATTTAGATTGTTGTCACTAGCTCAACAGCTTCTAGCACAATGGGCGTACCAGCAGAAAGTGTACCTGTGACAGTATTGAACGTTATTTCAGTTGTAGAAACTGTATAGGCACCACCCTCCTGAAGAACACCATTGATATATAAGTTATAGTAACCATTTGCGACTTCTGGGAATGCTGTTGCGGCTGTACCGCTATCATTTAAAAACGTTGTTGCAGCGACTGTTGTGCCATCTGCAATGGCTAGTGGTGCAGCTAAGACGTTAAAAAATCTTGTAGAACTACCGGTTACATTGACGTGAATATTAATAATGGAAAGTGCCACCCGTTTCACCTCCTTTCATTTCCTTTATTTTGTTGTAAAGCCTAGCGATTCAATAATAATGGGTGTTCCTCTATACAATGTCGCATTATAGGGTACGATTGTCAGGGAGGCTGGGGTTACCGTATAAATACCGCCTTCCTGCATTACTGCATTAATATAAAGGTTAACGTAACCATTGGGTGAAAAAACTGCAAACTCAGTAACGGAATTTGCTTCATCATTCCAAAAGAGATCGGCTGGAAGAGTTGCCCCATTAGATAGATCAAGATCGGCTGTAACGATATAAAAATATCGTTGGATCGTTGGTATAACCGTTCCTTCTGGGACTATTTCAGGAGGAGGATTAATGGGTATGCCGCTAGTTGCCTTTATACGGGGCCAGATAAATCGATCCTCACAGTTACATGAGCAATATTTTTCAATGATTTGATGAGGCTTAGGATTCATCATATGGCATCACACTCCCTTCATAAAAAAATATAACTTTGCCCCGAATATGCTTACTATAAAATATGAAGTAAATACAAAAAGAACTAGTTGACCATCTATCATTTGGCATAGATTTTTTGTATAAACATGTTTTTGTAAGGATGGAAACGTTGGCATATATGCTTTAAATTAGTGTTATACTTTGCTAGTTGAATAAGGTAGAATACTAATTATGAATAATTAATGATAAAGGGGTTACTGGTTTCATGAAAGATTTTGAACAACAATTGGAGGGGCTATTAAAGCAAGCCTCTTTGCAATACATAATTTATCAGCATAATGGTGATACAGAGCGCATGGATAAAACATCACTTTTTGCTCGAAAAATTCAGCAAAAAGAGTATGTGATTGGCTTTGCAGGCCATTTCTCTGCAGGGAAATCAAGTATGATTAATGCGCTGTCTGGTGAAAATCTACTGGCATCTAGTCCAATTCCAACAAGTGCGAACATCGTAAAAGTCCATAAATCAGAGGAAGACTATGCGATTGTTTACATGCACAATGAAAAGCCTGTAAAATTTGAGGCTGGCTATGATTTTAAAACAGTAAAAGAGCTAAGTAAAAATGGGGATTTAGTGTCACAGATTGAGATTGGACACAGTGCCTCTACACTACCACTAGGTGTCACTGTAATGGATACGCCAGGGGTAGACTCCACAGATGATGCACACCGCATGTCAACGGAATCAGCATTACATATTGCTGATATCGTATTTTATACAATGGACTACAACCATGTGCAGTCGGAATTAAATTTCCAATTCACAAAGCAATTAATGAAATATAATCCAAATGTTTATTTAATTGTCAATATGATTGATAAGCATAAAGATAATGAATTGAGCTTCGAAGAATTTAAAGCAACTGTTCATCAATCCTTTGCAGCATGGGGTGTTGTACCGAAGGGTGTTTTCTTCACATCATTAAGAGAGCCTGAACATCCACATAATGATTTTGAGGCAGTAAAGAAAATCGTGATGGACAGTATGAATGATTGGCAGGAGCAGCTTGTACAAACAGCTACGAATACATTGCGTTTATTGCAAAGCGAGCATGACAATTATTTAATGGAAGAAAGACAGGATCGTTTAGCAATTGATGAAGAAATTTTAAGTGCGGATGACTGGGCACACCATCAAGATATTTTAGAGCAATACAATAAATTAAATCGTCAGGTTGAATTATTCTCAGTAGAAGCTTGGAACGAAACGTTTGAGGAGCAACGTAAGGAGTTGCTCGCGAATGCTGCAATTATGCCAGCTGATTTACGCGATCGCTTACGCCTTTATTTAGAAAGTATGCAGGAAGGCTTTAAAGTTGGTGGGCTCTTTACTGCAAAGAAAAAAACAGAGGAAGAGCGAAACCGACGTAAAGAGGATGCGTATAGTGCCTATCAAAATGTGGTCCATGCACAAATCACGGGGCATTTAAAAGGCCTTATGAAAAAGGCATTGAAGGACGTTAGTGCATTAAACGAGGAACGTGCCGCTGCCATTGATGCCTATGTATTTGACTTACCTTTTTCATTAATTGAGCAGCAAGTTCAAACAGGCGCTATTTTAACAGGTGATGCTGTGCTAAACTTCGCTAACCGTGTCGCAGAAGCAACAAAGCGCTACTTCATTCAGGAGACAGATAGCTGGAAAAATGCGCAAGCGCCAACACTTGAAGCTGTAGCAACAGAAACTGCTGCACCGTCAAAATTAAAAATGGCGGGTATGCAGGACAAAGTAGATGCCATTAATGCAGTCCTTGAAATTGAAGGCTATCAGCAATATAGTGCAAGCACTATGCATCAAGCGAGCAATGAAATTCGTCAAGTTGCCAATCAACAGCTTACAAATTGGGAACAATCATTTAAGCAAGATTTAGCAGAAATTCGATTATTTGACGAGTCCATGTTGCAGCCAAAAGAGCAAATCGTCCAACAAGAGGAAGCTCAGCAAGCTATTAGTGCAACGACTCTACCAATCGAAGGTGTGATTAACCGTGCACTCCATACTGCCAATGCAGTCAAAGAGGTGCAAGGCTTTGCCGAAGTTGCCCAATACCTTGAAAATAAAGTAGAACGTTTACAGAAAAAGGATTTTACGATTGCTTTGTTTGGCGCATTTAGTGCTGGGAAATCTTCCTTCTCGAATGCTTTAATGGGAGCCAAGGTGTTACCTGTATCGCCAAACCCAACAACTGCGGCCATCAATAAAATTCGTCCAGTTACACCTGAGCACCCACATGAAACAGCGGATGTACAGCTTAAAACTGCAGAACAAATGCTAGAGGATATTCAAGGCTCCTATGCGGCGATTGGTTTGTCTGTCTCGTCATTGGAGGAAGCCTATAATCGTGCTGATGAAGGGCTTGCCGTTCAGTTAACGGACGAACGTTTAAATGTTCATAAATCATTTATTCGTGCCTATAAAGAAGGCTATCCAACCTTTAAGTCTGAGTTTGGCTCTATTCTTCGTGTAGACCGTGAAGAGTTTGAAAAATTTGTAGCACAAGAGAATAAATCTTGCTTTGTTGACAATATCGACTTCTATTATGATAGTCCATTAACACGTATGGGCGTGACACTTGTTGACACGCCAGGAGCGGACTCTATTAATGCCCGCCATACAGGCGTAGCATTTGAATATATTCGTAATGCTGATGCCATCCTATTTATTACGTACTATAACCATGCCTTTGCCAAAGCTGACCGCGAGTTTTTAATCCAGCTTGGTCGTGTGAAGGATGCATTTGAGCTTGATAAAATGTTCTTTATTGTCAATGCGATTGATTTAGCAACAACGGATGAAGAACAGGAAGATGTAAAAGGCTATGTACGCTCAGAGTTACAACGCTTTGGCATTCGCTTCCCTAGACTATATGGGGTATCTAGTCTTTTAGCGTTGAAGGAAAAGGTAGAAGGTGCCGATTTAACATCAGGTATGCCACCATTTGAAAAAGACTTCCATACATTCTTAAATGATGAATTGAGTGCATTAGCCGTTCAAGCTCTTGCAGAGGAAGTTGATAAAACAGAGCAACGTTTGGCGGATTTAATTGCCCAAACAGAGGAAAACTTAAAACGTAAAGATGAGCGACTAGAGGAATTAGCAACACTTGAAAAGCATATTCAATCGAAGTTCAGTGTGCTGAATACGAGCATGTTAGAGAGTGAAACAAAACAGGAGCTTGATGAGCTACTCTATTATGTTCTTCAGCGTGTTTATTATCGTTACCCTGAGTTCTTTAAGGAAGGCTACAATCCTTCTACCTTTGCTGCAATGCCAGCACAGCAAGCGTTGGAGCATGCATTAAAAGAAGTGATGCAAAGCTTGCGTTTTGATTTTACTCAAGAAATGCGTGTAACAAACTTCCGTTTATCGCAGTTCATTAGCAAAAAGATGCAACAACGTTTTAAAGATGAAGTGCGCGAATTGAAAGAGTTAAATCGAAGCTTCTCATTCCTAGCCTTTGAATCCTCTGAGCCAAATTTATTGGATTTTGAAGGACCGTTTGCGGATATTTCCAAATATGCTAGCGTAAAATCTCATTTCCGCAATCAAAAAGCTTTCTTTGAAAAGAATGAAAAAGTGAAGCTGAGTGAGGCATTAGAAGCTGTAACAAAACCAGATGCACAAGATTATTTAGATGCACAGAAAGTTTCCCTCATGACATGGGCGATTACGTTTATAGCAGAGGAAGCCGAAAAATTACGTTACTATATCTATCATCAAGCGCTTGAACAAATTGACACAGAAAGATTAGCCTTACAAGAAGAGAGCCGTTTAGCTTCTTGGAAAGCGATTTACGCACAATTACAATACGCATGAGGTGATTCCAATGGGAAAAGTATTCAAATCAGTGGATGAAATTCAGTTTGATAACGTCCGTTTTATCGATGCTCGTTTCGATCTTCAGGACAAAGAGGCTGGCAAAAAGGCATTCGAGGAGGGTCATGCTACTGGTGCTATCTATATTGATTTAGAACAGCAGTTATCGGATATGGACAGCAAAGACGGTCGTCATCCGATGCCAAGCAAAGAAAAATTGGCATCCGTTTTTCAAGAACTAGGATTACGCTATGAAGATCAGATTGTAGTTTATGACCAAGGAGCAGCTCCATTTGCCCCACGCGCCTGGTGGATGCTTACCTACGCTGGTTTCCCAAATGTAGTGATTGTCAACGGAGGTGCCCCTGCGCTTGAGGCGAAAATTCCTTTTACCAAGGATATTATTAAATATCCACCAACCATCATTGAGTTTGATTGGAAAGATGAGCTTTACGCACCACGCCAAGCCGTAAAAGCCATTGTGGATGGAGAGGTGAAAGCCACTTTACTTGATGCGCGCGCTGCTGAACGGTATAGAGGGGAAGTAGAGCCATTGGATAAAGTAGCTGGCCATATCCCAACTGCGAAAAACTTTGACTGGGAGCAATTGAAGTCAAATGGTCAACTAAAGGCAAACGATGCATTACGTCAAAAAGTTACACCTGATGAACAGGTTGTTGTTTACTGTGGAAGCGGCGTAACCGCCTCTCCGCTTTATGCTGTATTAGCAGATGAAGGCTATGAAAACATCCAATTATATGTAGGCAGCTTCAGTGATTGGATTACAGAATATGACGTGGAAAAAGGCACAAACGAATAACAAGAAACGCTCACTTCGGTGGGCGTTTTTTTAGCGCTTAGAGAAGTGGATAGAAAGCATAAATTGATGGATAGAACAGAAAAAGAGGTGGATAGAAAGCTTAAAATAAAGGATAGGCTTCATCGAGGTGGATAGAATGTGCAAAGTGATGGATAGAACAGAAAAAGAGGTGGATAGAAAGCTCAAAGTGAAGGATAGGCTCCATCGAAGTGGATAGAAAGCATAAATTGATGGATAGAACAGAAAAAGTAGTGGATAGAATGTACAAAGTGAAGGATAGAACAGAAAAAGTAGTGGATAGACTGCTCGAAGTATCAGATAGCACGATTAAAATAGTAAAATGTACTTAGAGGATCAAAAATAAACACTGTTTACTTTTTAAATTTAAGATGATAAAATATTCTTAAAATTTAGAAAAGGAGTGTGTGTATTGGTGCATGTTGGAGAAAAAACATATAGTTTTCGAGAATTTATTGACAAAAGAGATGCTATGAATGATTTAGATAATCCTTTTTTATTACAAGTTTTGCAACAGTTTTGTCATGAAACATGGGATGAGATGCTGCCGAGACTGGAGCCTTTTGTGAAAAAACTATCATCGGACTGGCGTGCAATAGCTGCTGAAAGTGCACGTCCGGAAAATCAGCCTAAAATAAGACATTACAATGCATATAATGAGCGCATTGATCGCATTATTCGTTCAAACCAGATGCAACAAATGGAGAAAGACATATTTGGACAGGGTCTATTTTCTAAGGAACAGTTGAAAAATGAAGGGATCATTAAGCGCTTTTTTTTACATGGTAATGGAGAAGCTGGTATTACTTGTCCACTAGCATGTACAGACGGACTGGTTGCTTTAATCGATCATTTCAAGGAGGAGGTTCCTGATGAAGTAAAGCGTATATATGAGCATGTGACAGAAGGCTATGAGGGACATTTTGGCATCGGTGCACAGTATATGTCAGAGATTCAAGGGGGATCAAACATTCCAGCGAATGTACTAATGGCTAAGCCTGAGGGCGATCATTATCGGCTATTTGGCAATAAATTTTTCTGCTCAGCGGTGCATGCCGATTATGCTGTAGTGACTGCGCGCATCGAGCACACTGATGATATTGCGGTGTTTATTGTACCTACTTGGCTTCAAGGGGATAAGGAAAAAGAGAAAAGAAATCATCACGTGATCAATCGTTTGAAATGGAAAATTGGTACTGCAGAGTTACCATCAGCAGAAATCGATTATCAAGGAGCTATTGCTTATCGCGTAGGCCCACAAAATAGAGGTGTTGCTCTTGCTGTTAGTATTGTTTTAACCCGCTCAAGGTTGGATATTGGATTTGCTAGTGGTGCTTTTTTAATGAGAGCAGCACAAGAAGCTAAGCTATACGCAAGCTTTAGATCAGTATTTGATCGGCGCATTGATGAATTTCCAATGGCTGCAGCACAGCTTGAGGATTTAGAATATGCCGCTAAACGTATTGTAGGCTCAGCCTTTTATATTTACCAAGCGTTTCTTCAAACACAACAAGAACCTAATACTCTTGAAGCGTTCGTTGTGCGTGAATTAATTTTATTGCAAAAAATTTATGCTTCTAAAGAAGCTGTAGATAAGCTAAGGTTGGCTATTTCTATTTTTGGTGGACATGGGGCGATTGAAGATTTTTCAGTCATTCCAAGATTGTTTAGAGATAGTCTAGTAAATGAATTATGGGAGGGGCCAAGAAATGTTTTATTATCTCAGATATATAGAGATCTTGTGAAGATGAGACCGCAAATTTCTATTTATGATTTAATTGCTAGTATTCTTGTAGATAGCTCGACGAAGGAAGTAAAGCGGTTTGCAGAGCAAATCGAACAATTAATGCAAGTGAATTTAACCGCGTTACCAAACTTTGAAAATCGACAAGCAGCAAGGAAATGGGAACAAATCTGGGAAGAGATTTTTACCTTATTCCAGGAACAAACGATAAAGGATATAAAGGATTTACCAATTGCACTAGATTAGTATGTGGACAAAAATTGTTTAGGGGTGACAATTATGAACATTAATATTGGTAAGTTATTACAGGATCGTGCAGTTTTAATGGGGGAGAAGGAGGCTTTTATTCACAAAGACAAGCGGTGGACATTTCAACAAATGAATGCGAGGGCCAATGGCTTTGCTCATTTTTTAAAGAAGCAAGGTTTTGCTAAAGGGGATCGTCTAGCGATTTTATCCAAAAACAATGAGGATTTCATTGCAGTGTTAATGGGAGCAGCGAAAATTGGTGTCATCACCGTTGTTTTAAATTGGCGTCTACAAGTGCCGGAGCTTCAATATATTGTGGAGAATAGTAAAGTAAAACTCATTGTTTATGATGTTGATTTTGCGTCAATGATGCAAGCATTACAAGTACAAGGTGTCAATACTGACATTCTATCACATGCAACTGTCCCTTCCTTGCAAGCTATTTTTGAAGAGAACAGTCAAGAACCTGTTTATGATGCAAGTAATGATGACGTAGCGCTTATTATGTATACATCGGGTACAACAGGTAAGCCAAAGGGAGCGATGATTTCCCATAATAATTTATTGGCTGCTGGGATGGGGTTATCGCAAACCATCGATTGGTGGGAGGATGATCGTTTTTTAATGGTGGCACCATTTTTTCACATAGGTGGCATCGCTCCGCTCATCACAAATATTCTGTGTGGTTGTACAATGGTACTCATGGAAGCGTTTGAACCTATGGCAGCTTGGAAAATTGTCGAACAAGAAAAGATTACGACCATGATGACAGTACCAACAATGTTAGCATACTTATTAAAAACGTATGAGGTTGCTAACGCTGACTCATCTTCTATTCGTAACATTACCTGTGGTGCTTCATCTGTGCCTGTGCCACTTATTTTAGGATTTCGTCAACTAGGTATTCCGATTCAGCAGGTATATGGTATTACGGAATACACAGGGGCAGTGACAATATGGAAGGAGCAGATGAATAAAGATAAGTATGATTCTATGGGCAAATCGATGATGCATGGTGAAATAGCCGTAGTTGATGTGAAATCAGGCGAAGTGTTACCTGCAGGTGAGGTAGGAGAAATCCGCTTACGTGGCCCACAAGTGTTTGTTGGCTATTTCGAAAATAGGGAAGCGACAAAGCAAGTATTAAAGAATGGTTGGTACCATACTGGAGATGTTGGTTATATAGATCGTGATGGCTACTTATATGTTGTTGATCGAATAAAAGATATGATTATTAGTGGCGGAGAAAATATTTATTCTGCAGAATTAGAATTAGCTCTTGCCAAACATCCAGCTGTTGCTGATGTAGCGGTGATTGGCATGCCGGATGAAAAGTGGGGCGAGATTCCAAAAGCTTATATAGTGGTAAAACCAAACATATCGATAACAGAAGCGGACATAATGGCGTTTTGTAAAGAAAATTTAGCTTCTTATAAAGCAGTGAAAGAAATAGAGTTTGTTGAACAGCTTCCTCGCAATGCTGTTGGAAAATTACTCAAGCATCAGTTAAAGCAGGTAGTCAAACAACCATAAAAAAATAAAAGGCAGGTATTATTTTTCCTGCCTTTTTATTGTATGGACCAAAAGATTTGTTAGTTGCTTAATATGTTGCAAATTGGAGTCTGATGAACGACCAGGTAAATTTTTATAGGTAATTAATAGGCCATTTAACGATGCGAAAAAAAGTTGAACAGTATGTTTAAGATGGTCATCAGGGAGATGTTGTCTTAAAGCTTCTCTGAAAAGTGAAAATAACTCATCGATTATGTCATGTAGCTCTTGTGAGACATTGCCATGTTGTTCGTTTTCTAGCATGAAATAGGTCATCATATGATATAAATTATCGTGCATATACATGTATTCTATATATTTTGTTGCCAGTAATTCGAGTTGATGATCTTGTCCCTCGACGGTTTGGTGCAATACGTTTAAAAGGCTGGAGCTTTCAATTTTAAATGCCGTCATAAATAAATGTTGTTGGTCATCAAAATATTGATAGATTAGACCTGGAGAAACGTTTGCATGTTTAGCGATAGCCCGCATGCTCACCTCAGCAAATGACTTTGAACTAAATAATTCGATAGCGGCATTAATAATATTTTCTCTATTGATCGTTTTCTTCTGTTGTCGTTTGGATACATGCTGAACCTCTTTTGTCTCCATAAGTATTGCTCCTTTACACTTTATATAAATAAGATTCTATAAAAAACATCAGATATTGACAATCAAATTACGTGATACTTAGTGTAATAAAATTGTATTTTTTAAGATAAATGGATTTTTTTGTGTTAACTGGGAGGTAAGCAAGTCCAGTTAACACGCAACTGTAAGAGTGTTAAAAACTTTTCATCATTGTTAGTTAGAAATTTTTACAAATGACTGGCAGGTAGTCATACATTGCTTTTGCTGACTGTCAATATATGTTTATTTCTTTATGTGTTAGCATTTCGGAAAATATGTAAAGAAAAATTCCGTTGTTGTTATCTATTCGCAAAAATGACTCGCCATTCATTATATGCTACACTTTTTTGTACAAGGGGCAAAGGGGGAAGAGGATGTTTACACGTGAGAAAAGTATAGAGATTGAACAGCATCATGATGTACGATGTGCACATGGTAAAGTAGCAGTTCAGGGGATTGGCATGAGTGTGTACAGTTTTTTTGTGGATGGGTTACTGATTGATACAGGCTCCTATTCGCTGTCGCAGGAATTCCAATCCTTTTTTAATGAAATACCAATAGAGCAATTGGCCTTAACGCATTCTCATGAGGATCATGTAGGCAATGCTGCATGGATTCAACACCATCATAAAAATGTACCTATCTATATACACCGAGATTCAGTCAGCATTTGTGCAGTGGATGGAGATTATCCGCTTTATCGTCAGGCACTTTGGGGGGAACGACCGGCGTTTGTTGCCCAAGCAATTGGCGATACTATTCAAACGAAATCAGCTACATGGGATGTCATTGAAACACCTGGGCATACAACAGATCATTTGTCGTTTTACAATCGGGAAACAGGTGCTATGTTTACAGGAGATTTGTTTATCCAGCCAAAGACGAAGGTTGTGCTTGATGAAGAAAACATCGTACATACCTTGGCGTCTTTGAGGAAAATAGTCAACTACGATTTCGATGTCGTCTATTGCTGTCATGCGGGCTTTATAGCAGATGGGCGAACAAAAATACAGGAAAAAATGGCTTATTTAGAAGACATGGAGGGAAAAGTAAAGCAATTGTTTATGCAAGGTTATACGATTGAAGAAATGACCAAAACAATTTTTCCTCGTGATTATCCGATTACGAAAGTATCTGGGGAACAATGGTCTTCCAAGCATATTATCACGGCTTTTATCCATCACTTTACGCAGGAGTCCTTAACATAAGGGCTCTTTTTTTGTTGGTTAGCTGTGACTTACATAAATACTTTGAGATACATAATAAAAAACTTTGTGAAAAAATGTGAATAAATTGTGACAAAGTCAATAAGGACAATGGATGCGCTTACAAAAGTTTGTGAAAAAATTCTCATTTACATAAGAAAAATACTATGTGAAAAGTTGAACAGGCTAAATGGCTCTATGTGTACACTTTATAATGTGTTAACAACTGCATTAATTATCTTAAAATAATTGATTGTGAAATGTTTAATTTGACAGAAAAGTGTAATGAAAGTCATTAAATAATGGTTTTTTGAAGATTAAAATAAATTGACAGAAAATTCGTTGACTATATTTTCACAAAGTATTATGATTCTGAAATATAATAAAAATTCAAAGGGAAAAGGATGGGATGGAATGGACGTAATGAAAAAGGCATTAGAAATGCATGCACACTATAGCGGGAAATTAGAGGTGAACTCAAAGGTACCTGTACAAGATTCCTATGATCTTAGTTTGGCTTATTCACCGGGGGTAGCAGCGCCATGTGTAGAGATTGAGAAAAATCCTTCGCTTGTGTACGACTATACAATGAAGGGCAATATGGTAGCTGTTGTGTCGGATGGGACAGCGGTTTTAGGGTTAGGAGATATTGGACCAAAAGCGGCATTACCTGTAATGGAAGGGAAGGCGATTTTACTAAAGCGTTTTGCCAATGTTGATGCTTTTCCAATATGCTTAGATACAAAAAATACGGATGAAATCGTCAGCATTGTGAAGGCGCTTGCCCCGACATTTGGTGCGGTAAACTTAGAGGATATTTCAGCACCAAGATGCTTTGAAATTGAAGATCGCCTACGTCAAGAATGTGATATTCCCGTTTTTCATGACGATCAACATGGAACAGCGATTGTTGTAGGAGCGGCGATGATAAATGCTAATCGTATTGTGAAAAAGGATGTAGCAACGATGAAGGTTGTGATTAACGGTGCTGGTGCTGCAGGTATTGCGATCTTACGCATTCTTGTGCAAATGGGCTATAAAAATATTTATATGTGCGATACAAAGGGTATTATTTATGAGGGTCGTACAGAGGGGATGAATCCGATTAAAGAAGCGGTTGCTCATTTGACAAATCCTAATAAGCAACATGGTACACTGGAGGATGCACTAACAGGTGCAGATGTCTTTATTGGTGTTTCTGTAGCCAATCTATTAACGGAGGCACATATTGCGTCCATGAATGAAAATCCAGTTGTCTTTGCCTTAGCTAATCCAAATCCTGAAATTACGTATGAAAATGCCAAAGCATGGGGAGTACGTGTTATGGGAACGGGCCGTTCTGATTATCCAAATCAGATTAATAATGTTCTCGCATTCCCTGGTATTTTCCGTGGTGCTTTAGATGTGCGTGCTACGGATATTAATGAGTCGATGAAGCTAGCTGCTGTAGAAGCCATTGCCTCCCTTGTGAGTGATAAGGAACTAAAGGAAGAATATATTGTGCCTAAATCTTTGGACGAACGCGTTGTGGCAATCGTCTCACGCGCAGTAAGTGGGGCAGCTGTAGAATCTGGCGTATCGGAGCTATTCCAGCAAAGTACAGCACTATCTGTTTAATAAAATTTAAAAAAGCAGATAGAGAAAAGTTACAGGCTTTTTCTCTATCTGCTTTTATTATTATGCTGTGTCGATTAAACAAAGGCTTTATCTCGAGTTTTTACATCATGCCAACACCAATAATACCGATGAGTATGACAAAGAAAAGAACAAATAATACGATGAAGATAATAATGGCTGGAATAAAGATGGTGAAGAAAGCCATCCAGTTTGAAATTTGATGTGCTTCAGCGACTACACCTACAGAAATAACAAATGACCAAATCGTCACAATGATGCTTACTAAAATAGTTGGCCAAAAAATCCACGGTAATGAACCCATAAAATTAGGATCCAATAATGAATCGGGTGAAGTCATTAACCAAATAATATAAAGTGGAACCAGCACGATATATGGGATTGCAGTTAAGCTTAACCCCTTAAATAAGTCCGAGTAAGTCCCAGTACCTTTAAATAATTTCCCGAATAGCCAAGAGATGAGTGCAGAAATAGCTGTGCCAATCATACCTGCGATAGGAGCAAAAATGACACATAATAGGACTAAAAGCCATGGCGAAAAATCAGGAAGAAATTCTGAATCAATTAATCCAGACATAAGGGAGCCAATATAACCAATAGACAAAACCAAAATTGCAAAGCCGATAGATTTTTCATTAATCATATAACGAGTCGTTTGCTTTGGATGCATCCAAACCGATAAAAATGGATTTAGTTTTGACCTTTCTTCTTTTGATGTCTCATTCAAGTTTTCCATCAAACTACCTCCAAAATAATAGAATAATTGCTTGTTACATATAGTTAATATACGAGTGAAGTAAAGAAAAGTTTCATGGAAAATAAAAATAAGCCCACACATAAAAAAAGAGTCGTAATTGTCGACTCTTTTTAGGGTTGTTTCTATTATTCAGCTAACATAATTTTCTCAAGTTCTAACGGCTCAATATACTGATCACCTTTGTAAGCACGCATATTACCGCCTGAAATTTCATCGATTAATAAAATTTCATTCGTTTTCGCATCGCGGCCGAATTCTAATTTAATGTCATAAAGCGTTAAGCCTTTTTTAGCAAGCTCTGCCGCTACAAATTTGGAAATTTCAATTGTACGTTGTTTTAAAATGGCGTATTCTTCATGAGTTAACAGGTTTAACATCGCTAAAGCATCTTCAGAAATTGGAGGATCTAAACGATCATCATCTTTGATTGTTACTTCTACAAAGGAGTCTAAATCTTGTCCTTCCTTTACATAGGCACCATAACGGCGTAGGAATGAACCAACTGCCTTAAAGCGGCAAATCACTTCTAAACCGTTACCGAAAACAGTTGCCGGTTTTACTGTCATGGTTGCATCTTCGAAGTTAGCATCAACGAAATGAGTAGGAACCCCTTGTTCGTTTAATTTTGAATAAAAATAAGAAGTTAAACGTAAACCAGCCAAGCCAGCCCCATCAATTGTTAAACCAACAGTATTTGCACCTGGATCAAACACGCCGTTTTCTCCTGTAACATCGTCTTTAAATTTTAATAAATAATGACCATCTTCTAATTTGAACACATTTTTTGTTTTACCTGTATACAATAATTCCACAAAAAACCCTCCAATATTTTTCATAGTACTCTAAAATTATAACACGAATGTTCTAAATATTTAATGGTAAAAATGTTCGTTTAAAACGTTTATTTTGATGTTTTATAACGGAATTGAAAATAAAAAATAAGGTGATAACGAATGTTCGTTACCACCTTGGTTGAAATTAAGAATATTCCGAAATCAAATCCTAGGAAACATTGAAAATAGAAGGTTATTAATAGACGCCTTCAGTAAGCATTCCATCTGCTACTTTGATAAAGCCAGCAATGTTTGCACCAACTACTAGGTTACCTGGGAAGCCATACTTTTCAGCTGCTGCTTTGCTGTCTGTATAAATATTTTTCATAATTTGATGAAGTTTCGCATCTACTTCTTCAAATGACCAAAATACACGGCTAGAATCTTGTGCCATTTCAAGAGCAGATACTGCAACTCCACCAGCATTCGCTGCTTTTGCTGGACCAAATAATACGCCTGCCTCTAGGAATTCATTGATTGCTTCAAGGTCTGATGGCATATTAGCACCTTCACCGATTGCTTTCACACCATTCGAAATTAATGTACGAGCTGACTCACCGTTAATTTCATTTTGCGTAGCACATGGTAGGGCGATATCACAAGGAATTGTCCAAATACCTGTACAACCTTCTGTAAAAGTAGCATTTGGTCGGTAATTAACGTAAGTTGAGATACGGTCACCTTTTACTTCTTTAATTTCTTTGATGGCATCTAAATCTAAGCCTTCTGGGTCATAGATATAGCCTGAAGAATCTGAGCAAGCAACCACTTTGGCACCATACTGTTGCGCTTTTTCAATGGCATACGTAGATACATTACCAGAACCAGAAACAACCACTGTTTTACCTTCGAATGAGTCATTAGCATCCTTTAGCATTTCGTTCACAAAGTAAACAGTACCGTAACCAGTTGCTTCTTTACGTGCTAAAGAGCCACCATAGCCAGGAGTCTTACCAGTTAATACGCCTGATTCATTTGCTTTTGTTAAACGCTTATATTGGCCCCATAAATATCCTACTTCACGAGCACCTACGCCAATATCACCAGCAGGAACATCGACATCTGGACCAATATGGCGGTATAATTCAGTCATGAATGCTTGGCAGAAACGCATAATTTCTGAATCTGATTTACCTTTCGGATCAAAGTTTGAACCACCTTTACCACCACCGATTGGCTGCCCTGTTAAAGCATTTTTAAAGATTTGCTCAAAGCCTAGGAACTTAATGATGGATTCGTTTACGGAAGGGTGGAAGCGAAGACCGCCTTTATATGGGCCCATGACATTACTGTATTGTACACGATAGCCACGATTTACTTGTACTTGATTGTTATCATCTTGCCATGCTACACGGAAAGAAATAATGCGATCTGGCTCCACAATACGAGATAAAATATTGGCTTTAATATATTCAGGATGTTGCGCGAATACGGGTACTAATGAGATGAAAATTTCTTCAGCTGCTTGTAAAAATTCAGCTTGATGACTGTTCTGTTGTTTAAGTTGCTCAAATACGCCATCTACGTATTCTTTTGCTAATTGTTCATTGCTAACAGTTGTAATTGTCATAAATAAAACCCCCATTTAGTTGATAGATGTATCGTATATCTATTTTTCAAACTATTCAATAAAATACTTTTAAAGTTTGTGAAAAATTGAGCAAGAGAGGTTGTTTTGAAATTATATTAATATAATTTAGTTCTAAGTGATTCATCTAATTACGAGAAAGGAATGATGCCTTATTGTGAAGGTTCTTATAGACGCTGATGCCTGTCCAGTCGTGGATTTGGCACTATCTATATCATCTGAGTTTGAGATAGAAACTATCTTATTTTGCGATACATCCCATCGTGTTGAACGTGATAATGTAATAACAATTATTGTACCCAAAGGTCCAGATTCGGTTGATTTTACGCTAGTGAACGCGCTTTCAAAACACGATATTGTTATTACACAGGATTACGGATTAGCAGCCATGGTTTTAGCACGAGGGGGGTATCCGATTGATCAAAATGGACGAGAAATGTCTGATGAAAACATCGAACGTTTGCTCGATATGCGACATGTTGGTCAGAAAATTAGAAGGGCAGGTGGACGAACAAAGGGACCTAAAAAAAGAACACAAGAAAACAATATTTCGTTTGAAATGAAATTTCGACAAATTTGTGAACGAGCAATTTTAGCCCATAAACTGGAGGAATCTACAGGTGAAAAATGAACATAAACACGAACTATTTGAACAATATCCGCAGTTGAACGAACTAGCAAATAAAGCTACTGTATTGTGGGAAAATACAAATTGGACGAAAAATCCTGGAACAACGCTCTTTACGATGCCTGAAGTGGATGATGCGGAAGCAACATTACTACGTTTTTCTTCTTATTTAAAAGTAGCTTTTCCAGAGCTTCTAGAAAGCGAGGGTTTAATTGAGTCAACGATCAAGGCGATTCCTACAATGAAAAATGCTATTGAACAAGCATATGGTGTGGCGATTCCTGGCCAATTGCTTTTAAAATGTGATCATGCACTACCGATCTCTGGCTCAATCAAAGCACGCGGAGGAATTTATGAGGTATTAAAACATGCAGAAAGGCTAGCTTTTGCAAGTGGAAGACTCAAAGAAGTGGATGATTATGCGATTTTAGCAACAGAAGAATTTCAGTCGTTCTTCCAACAATATACGATTGCAGTAGGCTCTACTGGAAATTTAGGATTAAGTATCGGCATTATGGGCAAGAAGCTCGGCTTTAATGTCGTTGTACATATGTCGAGTGATGCCAAGGAGTGGAAAAAAGCCTTACTGCGTGAAAAGGGTGCGACAGTGATTGAATATGAAGCTGATTACAGTGTAGCTGTTGAGCAGGGGCGACAGGAAGCTGAGCAAGATCCAAAATGTCATTTTATTGATGATGAAAATTCTAAGGATTTATTTGCTGGCTATGCCGTAGCTGCCAAGCGTTTAAAGGAACAGCTAGAAAGGACGAATATTTCAGTGGATGAAGCACATCCATTGTTCGTCTATTTACCATGTGGCGTAGGTGGAGGACCAGGTGGTGTTGCCTATGGATTAAAAGAAATTTATGGTGAGCATGTGCATATTTTCTTTGCAGAACCTGTTGCTTCTCCTTGTATGACGATTGGGCTGATGACAGGCTTACATGATGCAATTAGTGTAGAAGATATAGGCCTTGACAATCGAACAGAAGCGGATGGGTTAGCTGTTGGACGCGCCTCCAAATTTGTAGGAAAAGTGATGGAGACCTATATAAGTGGTTGCTATACAGTATCAGATGAAGAATTATTTACATCTCTAGGATTAGCCATGGAAAGTGAAGATTTATTTTTAGAGCCATCTGCACACGCAGGGATGTTTGGAGCCATTCGTTTATTGCAACAAGGTCAATCCTATCTTGAAAAGCATGCATTAGTAAGCCATCTCCCACAAGCCACACATCTCGTATGGGCCACTGGTGGCAGTATGGTCCCACCTACAATGCGAGCTGCTTATTTAGCAAAGGCCAAGGAATTTAATTAAAGACGATGTGGAGCTATGTTTGGATGGAAGCTCGACCTCTATTAGTTAGATCCCGCTCGAGCATAGGGTAAAGCATTCAAATAGTGAGATGCCCCGCTCCAATAGGAGACCAAAGAGCTCGCAAAATGTATGGATCCGCTCAAGTAGGAGACCAAAGCGCTCACAAAATGTGTAGACCCGCTCAAATAGGAGTCCAAAGAGCTCGCAAAATGTATGGATCCGCTCAAGTAGTAGTCCAAAGCGCTCACAAAATGTATGGATCCGCTCAAATAGGAGTCCAAAGCGCTCACAAAATGTGTGGATCCGCTCAAGTAGGAGACCAAAGCGCTCACAAAATGTGTGGATCCGCTCCAATAGGAGTCCAAAGCATTCACAAAATGTATGGACCCGCTCAAACTGGGGTCTTAAGCTCTCAAAAAGTGAAGCAACCTGCTCAGATTAGCGTCCACAAACGCGCAACGCAACTTCAAGTTTAGTAGAAAAAAATCCAATTAAAAAACAGGTGGAAAATTCTCCACCTGTTTTTGCTGTTTTAACGTTGTAGTGCTTTACGTTGTGCGGCTAAGTATACTTCTTGTGCGGCAAGGATGCCTGCTCCTAGTTCGAAATCATAGGAGAAGTCTTGTAGGGCAGCCTCGAGTAGGGAAACGGCTTGTAAAATGTCACTTGGGAAGCAATAGCCCATATGGCCGAATCTAAAAATTTTACCCTGTAGATGACCAAGTCCGCCTGCGAAATCTAAATGATAGTGTTGCTTAAGGTGCGTCAAAAATTCACCAAGATCAATTCCTTGAGGTGTTTTAATTGCTGTAATAGTTGGAGAAGCATATTGATCTTCAGTTAATAGCTCAATGTGTAATGCTTGCATTGCATTTCGCACCATGTTTTTCATAAGTTCATGGCGGGCAACCGTTTGCGTAAAGCCACCTTCCTGTTCAATTAACTTACACACCTCGTGCAGTCCATAAATCAGTGTGATAGCAGGGGTATTAGGTGTCATGCCCTTTTCCGCCCAGCTACGATAGCTTTGAAGATTCAAATAATAAGCAGGTGTTTGATTTTCTTCAATGACTTTCCAAGCTCTTTCGCTTACGCTGACAAGAGAGAGTCCAGGTGGGAGCATCATTGCTTTTTGAGAGCCTGTCACGAGAATATCAATGCCCCAAGCATCCATTTCAGCAGGAGCACCACCGATACAGCTTACACCATCAACGATAACGAGGGCATCTGTTTCTTCACGGATTACCTGTGCTAGTTCAGCAACAGGGTTTAAAATACCTGTGGATGTTTCATTGTACGTAACAAAAACGGCTTTAACAGTTTGTAATGGCTGTAAAAATGCTCGTAGTTCGTCTGCTGTGCAAGCTTGTCCCCATTCTTTTTCAAGCTTATGTACGTGGAAGCCATATTGCTCACAGATAGAAACGAAATAGTCGCCAAAAGCTCCAACTGTGATGACGACAACCTCTTCACCAGCAGATACCGTATTAACAGCCGCAGCCTCAAGTGCAGCAGTCCCGCCTGATGGTAAAAGTAAGATGTCCTGTGTCGTACCGAAAATGGGCTTTACTAATTCAATAGTTTCTCGGTATAATTCTACAAATTCCTGACTACGATGACTAAAAATATCCCGATTCATCGCAAGCTGTACCTTTTTTGGTATCGGTGTTGGTCCCGGATGTCTTAAAATATTTTCATACATATTCATCAATCCCCTTTGTTAGAAATTCTAAATTTTCTAACTATAATAATAGCATATTTATGGTGCTAGCTAACTACTTTTTTGAAAAATGATGGAAGAGATTGTCATTGTGGTACAATTTTTAAAAAGGAGGCTGTGCGAATGGAAACATCCATGCATTATCCATTTATCTATTTCTTCTACGGCACAAACCAGGTGCTAGTATACAAAATTCAAGCGCTAGAGTATATCACAATAGAAGATGTGATGAGGAAGGGGGAATGGCAGGGGTATGAGCTTGAGCCATCTGAATCATTTACAGCATTCCATCATGAACAAAGCACCCCTCAGCAGGGATGGTCTTTCTTTATGGGGCAGGAAGAGCTCTATCATTTGGTAGAAATTATGAATGATTATATTCAACAGGTCATAACCACTACTTCTGCACAAATGGTACATATTGTTTGCTCGGAATCTGCAGCAGGCTCCTTACGAGCGGCGCTTGCTCCACCGAAATATGTGATCGGGTTTCCAGAGGATTTGTCGATTGGACCATTGTGGAAACTCGATGAAAAAAGAGGACAGGCATTCCGTGATGAGTGGCTAAGAGAAAATATGAATGATGGAGTGGATGATTTTGTAAATCGTAATAAGTTGATGAACACAATTAGAGAGATACAGGATATTCCAAGCAACCTGCCGATTTACATTTGGTGTGGGTACAATGCAGAAGAACAGTGTGGTCTTAGATTTCTACTTTATTTATTACGTGATAAAACCAATGAAGTTGTGCTTATCAACACAGGTGAACAGCGGGCTATTGACCACCAATGGAACATGGAACTTTATGACATTAAGCGATTATCCACGAAGGAGCGTCTAATTTTTCAGCAGCAGTGGGAAAGTTTAGCGCAGACAAAGGATGTTTGTCGTCTATGGCTACATCAACAAATTCAAGCAGTCCACGAGAATTATTATGATCATTTGATTATGTCAACGATTGGACAACTTCATGAGGAGCAAGGGGATACTGATTTTATACAAACAGGTGTAGTCATCTCAGAGCTATTAACCAGAATGGATGCTCCCCCAAATATCTTCTTTTTAGAATATAGAATTCGCTATTTAGTATATAGCGGGGTCTTTGAGTTAAAGGGAATTCCTAAATCAATGCACCATTACTCTGTGAAATTACGTAAAAAACCTCTTTAGCCTGAGGGCATAAAGAGGTTTTAAAACAATTAAGCAACGAAAGGTCTGTTCATACGCATTAAGCCGTAGATGGCAAAGAACAATCCACCTGTTAGTACCATTAGGATTGTGTATAATACAGCCTTACCTGTTTCACCACACCAGCGGTAGAATAGGCGATACGTGAAATAGAGTGTAAAACCTGCCGCTCCTAAAGAAGCCAGAATACCGATAAATGGAATAAATGAAACAATGATTAAGCCCGCATAAATCAGCGTATTTTTTAAAGCGGTTGCACGTATTGTTTCTCGAGTATCCCCACCAGCTGTCAGCAGGAAGAGACTATATACATTAATAATGGGAATCCAAGCAATATAGGCTACATCTCCAAAACCATTTGTTTTAGATGTCATAAAATAAATAAGTGCACTAATAATGTAGGCAATTAAACCAATTGCAAGAGCGGCTAGTATAAAGATAAAAAATAAACCACCCATGGCTGCATCTAAATCTGAGTAATAATAAGAATCATTATAGTCATAATTCATCAGAAAAACCTCCCTTCATTTGAAAATACCTCCTAATCATAACAATACTCAAGTGTTTAGGCTACAACAATTTAGATGTAATATTTAGTAGAAATCACACAAATGTACTAGAATGATGTGGATTATTTAAGTCTTTAATGATGATTTTTTGAGTACCTTATGATAAAAATACAAAAAATATCCTGAGGAACATTATTATGCTAGTTTTTGAGAATCATTTTCCGTTTTATTAATTTTAACAAGTACGTACAAAAACATTACTATCCTATGATGGTAGATGCACAAGAAATGCCACAAAAAATAAAAATAGCCATCTTAACTACAGTGTAAGATGACTATTTTCACGTGTATTAAATGAATTTGGCGATGTGCTCAAGTTCAATACGGGAAGAATTGTAAGCAGGTGCGGCTGCCTTACCAATTGCAATTAAAATAACTGGGACGATATGGTCAGCTAATTCAAAGCGTTGAGCAAAGGCTTCTTTATTAAATCCACCCATTGGCACTGTATCATAGCCCATGTCTTTCGCTAGTAGCATAATCTGCATGGAAATTAGACCAGCATCAAATGTAACGATATTTTTTAACACTTCTTGGGGAAGTTGAGAATATAGATTGATTGAGTTGTTAATCATTGAATCTTTTGTTGCCTCATTGATATAGCCAAGATCGAAGTTCTTTGTATAGACAGCCTCGGCATTTTCGTACATCTTTGTATCACCTAAAACGGCAATAATTGCTGAGGAAGTTTCTACTTGTTCTTGGTTATTGGCAATAGCACGTAGCTCTTTTTTGACCGCTTCATCCTGAATTACTAAAAAGCGCCAAGGCTGTAGGTTACTAGACGATGGAGCAGACGTTGCTTCTACAAGTAATTCTTCTAATTGTTGCTGCGGGATTTTAAAGTTTTCATCGTATTTACGAACGGATTTACGCTCGTGCATAACTTTAGTTAAAGAACTTTTTGTCACTGTCATTATTTTGTCTCCTTCATGGTATGATGCGTTTTTTACTATACGATAAATGAATTCATTTTCCAAGTAAATTGCTCGAATTAAAGAGTCTTGAATCTAGGATTTAAAAGTTACAAAAAAAACATATTTTTGTAGGTATAATCCATTTATACTAGAGATGGAATAGAGCAATAATAATAGATATGGAGTGAAGGTGAATGAAAAAGCTATTAGGAAATTTAAATATTATGGCAAAAATCGCAATGCTTATTCCTGTCATCACTGTTTTTTTAGGTGGTATGACCTTCCTTAACTATTTGAACGTATCCAATGAACTTGAAAGCTCTATTGAAAATGAAATGTCTATACTAGCGGATGATGTTGCAGGTTCCGTTGAGAGCAAATTGCATGCACACATTCAGCTCATAAATAGTGCAAAGACAACAATAGAATCGGCTGACAGTCTGATGACCAGAGAGCAATTTATTCGCTACGTACAGCAGCTATTGCCTTTCAATAAGGAAACGTATGGTATGGGCTTATGGCTAGAGGAGGATGTGGCAAAGGGAGAAATTTTCGGGCCGTATGCCTATAAGGAAGAAGAAAAAATTGTCTCTACGGATGCTTATGAAGATCCTGCCTATCATTTTCACGAGCAAGAATGGTATCGCAATAGTATCCAATCGAATAAGGTAGTTCATACTGCACCTTATTTTGATGAAGCTCTTGGGGAAATGTTTATCTCATTTGGTACACAAATTGTCAAAGATTCTACGCCCATTGGTGTCATTACAGGGGATTATGTATTAGATTCAATTCAATCCATTGTTTCTGACGTGAAAATTCGAGAGAGTGGTTATGCGTTTTTAATTGATGATAGTGGCAAAATTTTAACGCACCCTGATGTAAATAAAGTGAATAAAGAAACGATCCAGCAGTTGTTGAATATGCCTGTGGAGCAGATTTCTGAGCAAAAAAAGTTAATACATACAAGCAGTGAGGGTAGTGATTTTACCTTACAATTTATGCAAATACAAGATATGCCATGGAAGCTAGTTTTACTGGTTCCGACAACTGAGCTTTACGGCGAAATACAGGCAATGCTCCAACAGCAAATCGTGATTAGTGTTGTTCTAATCTTGCTAATCGCAATTAGTATTTATTTCCTTGCTCGTTATATCCGAGGGGAAGTGAAAACGATGAATACTCATTTAGGCTTTCTTGCTACGGGTGATTTAACGCAACAAATGGCTGTTCAAACAAAGGATGAATTTGGTGAAATGGCACAGTATTATAATGACTCTGTGGAAGCATTAGGTTCGATGATGCAGCGCATTGTAGCTGAAACCGAGACAGTTGCTTCTACTGCAGAAGAATTAACGGCAAGTGTGCAAGAGGTCAATAAAACTGTCACAGAAGTTGCTGTTTCTATGCAAGAGGTGGCAGAAAATACGAGTTCACAACAACAGGTGAGTGGGGAGTTAGAGGGTGTAACAACACAGCTAGGTGGGGATATGAAGACCGCCATGGACGATTTACATGAAGCTGTCCAACAATCACAAAAAACCTCTGAGCTCGCTACTGGCGGATCACAAAAAATACATGGTTTCGTGAATGATATTGTCCACCTCCATGCACAGGTTGACAGTAGTGCCAATCTGGTGAATGGCTTGAAGGAGCACTCGATTCAAATAGAGCAGATGAGTCAGCTCATTTCGGCTATTACCGACCAAACCAATTTACTATCGCTTAATGCTGCCATTGAGGCGGCACGAGCAGGGGAAGCAGGGAAAGGCTTTGCCGTTGTTGCAGGAGAGGTCAAAGCACTAGCTGAACAAACTAGCCGTGCCTCGTTAGATATTGCAAACGTTGTGCAGACGATTCAGGAACAAATGAATGACGCGGTAGAGATGATGGAGCAAAGTCGAAAAATAGCCCATCAAGGCATTGGCTCTGTTCAACAAGCAGGCACGACCTTCGATACAATTGCCAGTGCAATTGAAGATCTCCAAAACACCATGCAAAAGACAAGCAAAACGACAGCAGAAGCTTTTGAAAAGCTGCAGGCAGTAACCGAAAAGGTGCAAGCAATTAGCAAACAGGCACTTGCAACAAATGATCATACATTAAATGTATCGGCCATCACGGAAGAGCAGGCATCTACGATGAATGAGATGTCCGTAGCCTCTGAGCAGTTGGCACAACTTGCTCAAAATCTGCAAGAAGAAGCAACTAAATTCACGATTTAATGGTAAGGTGTACATCTAGGTTTAGGTGTACACCTTTCTAAGATCTAAATGAAAAAGCTTCCCACTGTACATTATTCTTAGGAGCAGCTGATTTGAAATGCTTAATCATTTTTTCTGGTCCACATATAAAAATAGTTGTTTGTGAAGAGAAGGATAACTCATCAATAGAGAGTCTATTTCGCTGTGTTGTATCAATAAATGTGACAGTAAAATGGTCGTTTGCTTGTGCATAATCCTCTAAAAAATCTTTGTAGATGACATTATCTTGCCCGTGAAAAGAATAATATAAGTCAATTTTCTTATCAGGCTTCGTGTGTAAATAGGCAAGAAATGGGGTGATGCCCATACCTCCTGCAATCCATAGCTGCTGTGCATCCCCGCTGTCGAAGTCAAAATGACCATAGGGGCCATCTACAGCAACCTCTGTATGAACCTGAATAAGGTTGTACACCTGTTTGGTATAATCTCCTATAGCCTTCATCGTAATATTGATTTGTTGTCCACACCCTCCAGAAATAGAGAAGGGATGTGGTGCTTTTTCGATCCCCTCTTGAAAGACTTTCAGAAAGAGAAATTGTCCTGGTCGATAATTCAGCTGATTTGTAAGCTTCAGCCTAATTTCCAATACCTCAGGGGTTAGCCTTTGAATGGATGAAATATGACCTTTATAGGGAAAGAACATATCCTGATACATTGTCAGCATATAAAGGGCTGACATAAATCCAATTGTAGTTGTTAGTGCTGTAAAAATCCCTAAAGCTGAGGGTTGTAATAAATCATATTGGCTAGAAAAATAAGCATGATAAATGCCAAATGTATACGGCACAAGTAATAATCGATGAAGCCAGCGCCAATGCTCGTACTTCAGGAATTTTGCAATATAGGCAAGAATGATTAGGATGATAAAGCCGTATTGGGCAAGCTCGCCAAGATCTTTTGCGAATTCGTTGAGTGGTGTTTGTTGTGTTAGCTCTTCATCAGGAATCATTTTTTGTAATTGCCCGTGAATAAGAATCAATACAAGTGAAAGGATTGCTAGTAATTTATGATAAAAATAGACATGCTCAAGACCACTAAACCATCGCTCTAACATTTTTATTCTTGTAGCTAATAAGAATACAAGAAATAAACAAGTTATGGCTAAGCCTCCAATGACATGACTTAGTGTGTTCAATGGATGGATGGGTGCCATTGGTTTGGCAAAATACCAAAGCAAAGCACTACCGCACATAATGAATAAAATAAAAAGTATTCCTTTATAAGCTCTCATAGTTAACCTCCATTACTATGTTTATCCATAATTTAACTAACTATACAATCAGAGAGGAAAAAGTTTCGAGCATACGTTCGGAATGTATGTTCCCTTTTATGTCGAATTATGTTACATTAAGAAGGAAAAATAAGAGAGAGAAGGAGTGGAAGTAATTTATGCAAGGGAATACCCATATTGTTGGGGGCATTACAGCAAGTCTTGCCTTTGCACAGTTTTCAAATGATAACCCACTTGTCTTAGTTGGTGCAGGGGTTATTGGTGCGTTACTTCCAGATATTTGCCACAGAGGTAGTAAAATAGGTCGAACATTTCCCCTCATCGCGAAGCTAGTGACTACAGTATTTGGACACCGTTCCTTTACACATAGTTTGTTGTTTTTAATAAGCATGATGGTGTTATTACATATGTTGATTCCTTATCGAGCGATATCTATTGGAATTATTATTGGAATGGCTAGTCATATCGTACTTGATATGTGTACAAAAAAAGGGGTTAAACTATTTTTTCCTGCGTCTATCTCCATTCGTTTTCCACTTACAACGAAAACTGGTAGCAAGGTAGAAGGGGTCGTATTGATGTTGTTATCGATGCTATCCATCTATTTGAGCTATGAACTAATTGTAAGATTTATTGTTGCGATATAAATAAGAAAGCCCCAGTATTTGTTTACTGGGGCCTTTGGTGTTAGTCTGCCTGTACCTCTTCAACAGTTTGCTCAACCTCGGCACGAGTCATTTTTTCTCGTCCTTCTTGCATTGCCTTTAGTGTTTTGTGGGCTAAGGCAAGTGGTAGGCGACAGAACAGCAGAATAGTACGTTTATTGATATCCTTCATATATAAATCTGCTTTGGCTAAATTTTCTTCTGCATACGCAAATAAATCCTCGCGTGTCCATCCCTCTGGTACGAAACTTACACCACGTTCATCTAAATCCTCATGCTGATTACGTAAGATGTTGATAGCCTGCAACCCACGACCGTAGCCTATTGCTAGCTCGCGATCCGTTTGAACGCCTGCACCCCATGCCCAAAGCTCAGACAGCATTGTCCCTACAAGCCCAGCCACGTAGTATGTATAATCGTCCAAATCCTCACGTGTGCGGACCTGCCAATTCGCCTTTGCCCATTTTGCCATCCCAAAAGCCATTTCACTTGTGGAAGCCTGGACAATTTTTCGGGATTCCTCAGGGCAAAATGTCAGCCAATCTGCTAAACGAAGGGATACTTCAGGTAATAGCTCTGCATAAGGTGCGAGTAATGCCTGATAGGCTTCGTTATTGAAAGTGTCCTTTAGTAATTCACTCGTTGCTGACAGTAAATCAAATTTTACATCATTAGCAAGTTCTTCATGGTCTTCAATTTCATCAATTGCACGCATCGCTAAATAGGCAGCAGCCACTGATATCTTTAAATCATTTTTTAAAAATGTAATAGGTATATAAAACGTGCGGCTTGTATCTTTCAAAACCTGCATCGCTTCTTTGTATAGTCTTTTTTGCTCGTTCACTTGTATTCCTCCGTTCAAATGGTTCCACATCTATAGTATATCGTATCGTAAAAAAAGGGAAAGATAAAACAGATTGTTCTTATTTAGAGAGATATTCTTTGAAAACGTTTCCTAAAGATGATATAGTTTAGTAGTAAACTATTTAAAACTATACTTTTAATGTGGACGAAAGTATAGGTTAAAACCACATTTCAGAAGAGAGGAAGTTTAGAAAATGGGACGTTTAGATAATAAAATTGCGATGATTACTGGTGGTGCATCTGGTATGGGTGCAGCAATGGCGAAATTGTTTGCACAAGAGGGAGCTACAGTAATTGCAGCTGATATTAATGAAGATAACCTAGCTAAGATCTCTGAGCTAGACAATGTAGAGGGTATGAAATTAGATGTTTCCTCTGATGAAAACTGGGCAGAAGTGACAAAGGCCATTGTGGAGAAATATGGTCGCATTGATATTTTAATTAACAATGCTGGTATTTCCTCCGAAAAAGGACCAGATCAAATTACACAAGCGGACTGGTCAATCATGCATAATATCAATGCCTTTGGACCTTTCCTGGGCATTAAACATGCCTCTAACTATATGAAAGAAGCTGGGAAAGGCTCTATCGTTAATACATCCTCTTACACAGCAATTATTGGCGCTGGCTTTAATGCCTATACAGCCTCTAAAGGATCTTTACGTGCGATTGCTCGTGCAGCGGCATCCGAGCTTGGTGCTTTCAATGTTCGTGTCAATACAGTATTCCCTGGTGTCATTGAAACACCAATGACTGCTAAATTATCAGAAGCAAAAGAAGCAATGGATATGTTAGTAAGAGCAACACCAATGGGTCGCCTTGGCCAACCAGAGGAAGTAGCAAATGCTATTTTATTTTTAGCATCTGATGAAGCTTCTTACATTACAGGTGCCAAGCTTGTCATTGATGGTGGCTATTCAGCACGCTAATTAATCGTTTTAGGAAAGTGAAAGTGCCTGCTCAAGCAGTGCATTTTCACTTTTTTTATGTTTCTCATGGGGAACGTTCGATTTGGTCAGTATTTCATAAACCCCCTTTTAGCACCTTACATACTTAGGAATACAATGTGCCCATTACGATAGGCATCGTGCATGCACTAATGAGCGTTCTCCTGGAATCTGTTTAGATAAATCTTCGTGTACTGCTTTAGAATATTCGTTAAATTTCAAAAACAGCATTATGCTTTAACAAAGCTTTATTTTTTTAGTAGAATGATAATAAAGCTTTAGAAATGCGTTAAAATTCAGCGATCGAATAGAAAAAATTTGATATTTTCCATGATTTTTTCATGAAAGTTTACGAAGTTATTGCACAATCATTTCAACAGCGTTAAAGTTTAGAAAGGGCGAAAATGTCATTACACAATTTGGGGGATTGTACTGAGCGTTTAGCTTTTGTACGAACAAATTAATTGGTCAGGATTTTGGCACACAAAACTCCTTGCAAAATCCTTCGTACCAAAGAGGGCATGTACTTTATTAGTTTGCCTTAATCATCGCGTAAACTGCGTAATAAAATCAAAGGAGAATTGTATGCCAAAGGCTATAGGTATTGATGCAGGCGGCACATTGACAAAGGTTGCTTATTTAGATCAACACAATGAACTTGTTTTAACAACCTTTCCGTCTAATGATCTGCAATCTGTAAAAAAATGGATTATCGACCATCCAGATATTGAGGATATTGGTGTTACGGGGGGACGTACAGAGCAATTACTTGATGTCATTAAAACAATGAAATCGATTCATTATATAGTGGAGTTTGAAGCAACTTTAAAGGGTGTCCGATTTTTACTAAATAAAGAAGGCTACTTTTTTGAGCGTAGTATGATTACCAATATCGGGACAGGCACTTCCATTCATTATATGGAGGGCAATACCCATATTCGCGTTGGCGGGACAGGCGTTGGTGGTGGGACATTAATTGGATTGTCAGCGCTTACAACAGGGATTACAGATTACAATGAAATACGAGAAATGGCTGACAAGGGCCATCGTGAGAGCATTGATTTATTAGTTAAGGACATTTATCAGGGCATGGATACACCCATTGATGGTCATTTAACTGCAAGTAATTTTGGGAAAGTAGGCATTACCCAGTCCATGAAACATCCAGCAGAGGATATTATCGCGACGGTTCAGGGACTAGTAGGCGAAGTCATTACAACACTTAGCATTCAATATGCGGAAGAAAAAAAGGCACAGCATATTGTTTATATTGGTTCAACTCTCAGCAATAATGCTCATCTTGCCCGTGTGATTGCAAATTATACACGTACGAAAAAGCATACACCTGTCTTTATTAACGATCATGGTTTTTCAGGCGCTGTCGGAGCATTGCTCAACATTACAGAATATACAATTGTCTAGGGACGAAATAAGAATGAACATGACTAATACATTTTAGTCATGTTCATTTTTTTACAATTAGCGAAGAAACTGACCTACATAGTAACGCCTCAATTTGAACAAATTATGTGCAGGAGGTGATGTTACGTGGGCAAACGTAATAATCGAAATAACAGTAAAACCATGAATATGCGAACGCATAATCCTTTTGGTACCTACAAAAGTAAAGATCTTGATCGAAGTAATAGCAATAATAACAACCCGAATGATAACTTAAACGAAGAATTCGCAGCAGAATTTGATGCAAAAGCTAAAAATAAAAACAATAAAACGAATCATGATAAAAACCAGCAGTCCAATAAAACAAAATAGCGGAGGTGAAAATCATGGCAAAAAAGAGAAAAACAAGCTTTAAAAAGAAAAAGAAGGAAGATACGCATAAAAAGAATGATCGTGAGGAGTACTCAGCAGAGTTTAACCAAGTCATTCATAATAACCCTCAACAGCCAAAGCAATAAAGACAAGCTGCTCCAAAACTTTTTTGGAGCGCTTATTTTTTAAAGGAGTGATTCAAGTGAGGCAGTTATATTTACTTGGGCTTCTGCTTGTTTGTCTTGCTGTGTTTATACAAACACCAATGGTCGCCAATGCACAACAAGAAACACCAGCCTATGCCAAATGGGGACAAATGGCTATCAAAGAGGTAAAGACAAAATATCCTTCAGCCAAAATTATCGATTATTTGCATGAGGGTAAAGAAGTACATGGGGCGTCAACAATCGAAAAGTTTAAGCTTTGGCTCAAGCAACCCGATAAGGAATTTGGTGTCTATGTAAGAATTAGTTATCAAAGTGCAACACAAAAGGTGGAAAAAATTGAATTACAAGAAAGTACGTCATGAAAAAAGGATGCCCAGAAAAGGCATCCTCATTCATTTAATCTTCAAGCTTTTGAATAAACGCACGCATCAAGCCTGGTAAATCAGGCCATGCATGTCCACTTACTAAATTGCCATCTGTATGAAGATTGGCTTCAATATAAGTAGCGCCAGCCACTTGTACCTCTGGCTTGCAGGCAATATAGGCTGTCAGCTCACGTCCTTTTAGCGCTTCAGGAATGGTCGCGAAAATTTGTGCTGCATGGCAAACGGCTGCAATCGGTTTATTGGTTTCGAAAAAATGGGACACAAGTGGTGGAACATGCTCATTTAAACGAATGTATTCTGGCGCACGACCACCCGGAATAATCAATCCATCAAAATGTGTTGGATCAATATCAGCAAAAGAAGCATGTGCCTCTAATCCATAGGCAGGTCGCTCGATGTATGTATCGACGCCATCTACAAAATCATGTAATACGGTCTGTAATTTTTTAGCTGATGGTGCTGCAATTGTGACATCATAGCCTGCCTCAAGACAACGATAATAAGGATAAAAAATCTCTAAAGCCTCTACTGCATCTCCTGCAAGTATTAAAACCTTTTTCCCCATGATTCCATCTCCTTTTCATTGTGAATCTATTATGTTTTATTCGACACATGCAAAAAATTCCCTGCTGATGATTGAGCCATCTTTCCAAATTCCTTCCTTTACAAAGAAAAAAATGAAGCGTATAGTATTTATTTAGCTAGGTAAATAATTTTAGGAGGTAGATAGTGATGAATCCAATTTTCCATGCTTTATTCCAAAAAAATCGCTATTTAACTAATTGCTTAAATGAAGTGCTGAAGCAGCATCATTTATATAGTTCTCAATGGACCATTTTGTATTGCTTACATAAAAATGGACCCATGACATTGACGCAAATTTGGAAATATTTAAATGTAGAAGCACCAAGTATCACAAGAGCGATTACAAGGCTTGAGGCATTGGGCTGGGTACAACGATTAGATGGTGAGGATAAACGAGAAAAGATTGTGACATTATCCGCACAAGCAGAGGAACGCCTACCAGCCATTACAGCAACTATTCTAGCGTTTGAGGAAGAAATGGTTGGGTCTTTAACTGCTGAAGAACAAGAGCAACTTCTGAAGCTATTGGAAAAAATGAAAGGTTGATGGACATGCAGCAAGAAGAGAATACACAAATATGGACGAAGCGTTTCATTAGTCTATTTTTAACGAATATCTCAGTTTTTTTTGTATTTTATGGACTTGTAACGACTTTGCCACTATATGCAATAGGGGAGCTACATCAGACAGATAAGGAGGCAGGGCTTCTATTGTCTGGCTTTTTATTGTCAGCTATCATTGTACGCCCGTTTTCAGGAAAGCTGTTGGATGTCTTTGGTAAGAAGAAACTGTTAGTCCTTTCGATAGTGGGCTATTTTATATGTACCGTCTTATATTTATTTATTCATCCATTCGGACTTTTACTTGGTCTACGTTTTATTCAAGGGATTTTCTTTAGTATTATTACAACAGCTGCAGGTTCTTTAGCGGCTGATATCGTTCCAGCTAAACGAAAAGGAGCAGGCCTTGGCTATTTCACGATGTCTACAAATCTAGCTGTCGTTATTGGTCCATTTATTGGGCTATTATTAATACAATATAGTACCTTTAACGTATTGTTCATCGTTATGAGTATTTGTATTCTAGCAGGAGGAATTCTAGCGTTAACGGTCAATACCGATGATTTACCGAAGCCTATACATGAAGGAAAACTAACCTTTAAATTTGATGATTTGTTTGAGCGAAAAGCGTTACCTGTTGCTGCGATTGCTAGTTTAGTAGCCTTTTCGTATGCCAGTGTTTTATCCTTTTTATCGGTCTATGCACAGCAAAAGGATTTAATGGCTGTGGCCAGTCTTTTTTATGCAGTGTTTGCTGCATCCATGTTAATTACGCGTCCGTACACAGGTAAACTTTATGATACGAAGGGACCGCAATTTGTTATTATTCCCGGCATTATCTCCTTCGCTATCGGGCTCGTTATGCTCGCATTTGTAGAAGGACCTGTGTTATTTTTAAGTGCTGCTATTTTTGTAGGCTTCGGCTATGGAGCTGTGACGACAAGCTTGCAAGCATTAGCCGTTCAATCCACAGCCATCCAGCGAAGTGGCTATGCTACAGCAACCTATTTTACGATGTTTGACCTTGGGATCGCATTAGGTTCCTATATTTTGGGAATGGTAGCTGTGCAGGCAGGCTATGCTTCAGTCTACTTGTCAGGTGCAGGCTTACTAGGGGTTGTCTTTATTATTTATCTATTACGCCTTGCAAAGATGAAACCGAAAAAAGTTGTGAATATATAGTAAAACAGTTGGGTCTGTCCCAACTGTTTTTATTTTTGTGTGCTTTGAAAACCCCCTGCTATGCAGGGGGTTCCGGAAAGCTTTTAGCTATGGACAATAAAAAAACTCCAAACGTACAATAAAGTCAGGTCTAGTCAACCGACTTCGTACGAAAGGAGCCCCCATAAATGGATAATAAAAGTTTAGCACATACAACGTGGAATTGTAAGTATCATATCGTCTTTGCGCCAAAGTATAGAAGGCAGATTATTTATGGTCAAATTAAAGCGGATGTTGGAAGAATATTGCGCCAATTATGTGAAAGAAAAGATGTAGAAATCATAGAGGCAACAGCCTGTCCTGACCATATTCATATGTTGGTAAGTATTCCACCGAAATTGAGTGTATCTGCGTTCATGGGTTATTTAAAAGGGAAGAGTAGTCTAATGATTTTCGACCGACATGCAAATTTAAAGTATAAATACGGTAATCGTCAATTCTGGTGTCGAGGATACTATGTGGACACAGTCGGCCGAAATAAGAAAAAGATACAGGAGTATATAAAAAATCAATTACAAGAAGATATCCTGCAAGATCAAATGACGATGAAAGAATTCATTGACCCATTCACAGGAGAAGAAATCAAGAGAAAGAAAAAATAAGTAAGCCGCTTTAGCGGTTTGTGTGAAAACGGAGTGCGGTTGGCGGACCATTCAGAATGTCTTTAGACATGGGCCAGTACCCCAGCGTTTCACGCGCAGAGCAAACCACCAGTTATACTGGTGGTTCTGATTATAGGCAATCATGTAGCGTGGCCGATTTAGACCAAAATATGGTATAATAAGAGCGTAACTAGATAGAGGTTTCATGGGCGGTTGGCACAATTTTAACCTATCTCATTCAACTTATTGAAGAGAAAGGAGTTGATGCCTTTGACTATTTTTGAAGCAATAATGGTTGCGATAAGTCTATCAACACTTATTGTTTCTGTACTTGCATTGTCATTTACTTTTACACAAAAAAAGTAAACCGCCCCTGCCTCGCCAGCATGTGAGATGGTTTACTTTCATCACCTTGCAAATCGCCTTTGAAGCGATTCGTCTTGTTACTAGGACCATTGGTGTTCCAGCACCAATGGTCTTATTTACTTATATACATCTTCACTATGAATTATAACATGGATAAACGGTTTTTTTCAAATAATGTAAAATAAATTGTTATGGACTACAAATGATTTTTGGGGAATCAGTTGGTAGGGTGAAATAAACTACTTAGACGATGGATATCAAGCATTCAAAGCTTACCATGCTTTAGAAGCAATCGATCTTATTCGAGATCAAGTCAAGGTAGCGGATTAGGTTTGTCAATTACTAAAAGCCTTATTCACATCCAGAACAGCAAATTCTTATTTTTAAAAGTATATTTGTTCTAATAACGCAAAAAAATGTTAGACCAAACTTGTATATGGTCTAACATTCTTTCTTTTGTCCCATCCTCTTTTCTGTACATAAAAATCTGTAAAAAAAGAGAGCGGCATAAGCCAGCTCTCCTTTAACTTAGTTAAAATTCTTTTGTAAAAACGCCTTTGTACGGTCGTTTTGAGGGTTTGTAAAGAAGTTGTCTGGATGGTCGGTTTCAATAATTTGACCACCGTCCATAAAGACTACCTTATTTGCTACCTCTCGTGCAAAGCCCATTTCGTGTGTCACGACAATCATCGTCATCTGATCCTCTGCTAGGCTTTTCATAACCTTTAATACTTCGCCTGTCAGCTCAGGATCTAAGGCAGAGGTAGGTTCATCAAATAACAAAATTTGAGGATTCATCATTAGGGCACGGGCGATCGCTACACGCTGTTTTTGGCCACCAGAAAGATTGGCTGGATAAGCCTTGGCCTTGTCGGCAAGCCCAATTTTTTGTAGTAAATCTTGACAGCGTTTCGTAATGGCTTCTGCCGATTCTTTTTTTAATAAGCTCGGTGCCATTTCGAGGTTTTGCTGAACGGTTAAGTGGGGGAACAGGTTAAAGTGTTGAAAGACCATCCCCATTTTAGCTGTGATTGCTTTAATGTCCTGTGGCTTTGTATAATGTCCATCCTGTACAAGATAGTCACCATCTACTACAATACTGCCACCATCGATTTCTTCTAAATGTATTAAGCTTCGAAGCATTGTACTTTTCCCAGATCCAGAGGGACCGATAACTGCAATGACATCGTTCTTCTCTACCGAAAATGTAATTTGTTTCAGAACCTCCACCTGATCGAAAGATTTCTTCAAATTTGTTACTTCCATCAATGCCATATGTGTCACCTCTATTCGAATTTAAAGCGTTTTTCCAGCCATTTAAAGAACACGGTCAATACAAGGGTCATGACTAAGTAAATTGCACCCGCAATAAAGAACGGTGTAATTGTGAAGTCACGATTGACAGCTGTTTGCGCAAAATGTAGTAATTCTGGAACAGCAACTGCATAAAGCAGGGCTGTATCCTTAATTAGTGTAACGGATTCATTTGATAATGCGGGTAAGGCGACACGAAACATTTGTGGCAAAATAACACGTGTGGTCGTTTGCCATTTGGATAAGCCGAGTACCTGGGCTGCCTCATATTGTCCTTTATCGATGGCAAGAAGACCACCACGGAATATTTCTGCAAAGTAGGCAGCATAATTTAAAATAAAGCCAAGGCAAGCGGCCACAAAACGATCGAGTACTAAATATTCACCGATTACTGGTAGCATAGGTAAACCGAAGCAAATTAATAATAATTGCAGTAATAGTGGTGTACCACGCATGATATAAATATACGTATGTGCAAGCCAAGCGAGTGGTTTAATCCGACTTTTTACGGCGAGTGTTAGTAAAAAGCCGAATGGAATCGATACCAAAATGGCGATGAAAAACAGTAAAACTGTCATTTTTGCCCCTTCTAGCATCGGTAATATCATAGTTTGCCAGTAATCCGCCATAACGATGTCCCTCCAAAAAGAGTAAGAGTTCCACTAAGGAAACTCTTACAGTTGATGTATCCTGTCATTATTTTAATACTTTGTCTTCTCCGAACCATTTTGTTGAAATGTCAGCCGCAGTACCGTCTTCATTCATTTTGTCTAACGCAGCTTGTAGTTTTTCTAATAAGGCTTCATTTCCTGGTTTCACACCAATACCGTATTGCTCAGGTGCGAGTGATTCCTCTAATAATTTGAATGTGTCAGGCTCTTGTGTCATGTAATATTCTGCAACTACAGCATCTATTACCACAGCATCAACACGGCCTGTTTTTAAGTCTGATAATGCTAAAACATTATCCGCAAATTCTGTAATTTTTTTCACGTCTTTGTGAATTGGGTTACCGTTTAATGCATCTGCCGCAGATGAAAGGGATTGAATACCTACTTCTTGTCCTGCTAAATCACTTAGCTTTGTAATCTTTGAATCTGCCTTTGTTATCACAACTTGAGAGTTTTCAAGATAAGGCTTTGTAAATAAAACCTTTTCCTTACGCTCATCTGTAATGGTATAACCGTTCCAAATTAAATCAATGCGTCCACTTAATAATTCAGCCTCTTTTGTTTTCCAATCGATTGGCTGGAATTCCGCTTCAACACCCATATGCTCTGCTGCAGCACGAGCTAAATCAATATCGAATCCAACGATGTCATTTTTATCATCGCGGAAGCCCATTGGTGCAAATTTATCGTCAATTCCAATAATAATTTTTTCTTGATCTGCTGCTGTTTCGTCTTTTTCTGCTGTCTTTTCTTTTGAAGTACCGCATGCTGCTAAAACGATGACAGCTGTCAGCATCATAAATAAAGTCAATCCACGTTTCATTTTTGTTTCCCCCTATAATCTATCGCTTTCGTTTGCTAAACTACTAATGTGTTAAAGGATAACATCGTGCTTTAACAATGTCAATATCGTTTTGGATTAATCAGAAAATGAGCGGCGTTTTCTAGCATTTTTTTGCATATCATAAAATAATGAAATGGGGGATAATAAGTAACTGAAGAATAGGGGAAAGAAAAAGGGACTGCTCCTAACGAACAGTCCTGTGAAATGAGATTAACTATTTTTGCTTTGAATTGCTTTGCGGGCCAGGGCATCAGCCGCTTTGTTTTGTGAGTCGGGCACCCATTTGATAAAGAATAAATCAAAGCTTGTGGCAAGCGCTAAAGCTTTTTCTAAATAAGGTTTAAATTCCTCATTTTTCACATATTCTTTTTCCATAGAGGCGACAACGATTTTGGAATCTGAACGCACCGAGACAAGTGGGGAGCCTAGCTTTTGTGCTTCTTCTAGGCCACGAACCAATGCCGTGAATTCAGCAATATGGTTGTTTGTCTCACCAATATACTCGCTGATTTGGATATGGTGACCTTCACCTTTAATAAATATGCCTATCCCACTTGGACCAGGATTTCCTGCACTGGCAGCATCTATATAAACTTCTAACATATCATCCCTACTTTGCATTTTGACTTTCTCTATAATTGTACAACAAGGCTATGGTGCAAAGCATCCTTGTGAGCAATTCGTGTTTGAAAAAAATACGTAGGAAGCAAACAAAATAGTTGCGTGTAGAAATTGAACGCTTCATAATAGTAGGAAGTGAATTTTGGACGTGAAAGGAGCGAGAGTTCGACATGGATAAAGTGACGGTTATGAAGGATATTGACGAACTGCATGATACGTATTGTTCGGATTGCTTAGTAATTAAGCAATTACGTAAAGAACGTGGTAAACCAGGGGCTCATCGTTTCTGCATTGAAGCCTGTTCAGTTGGAGAAAAGCTACAGTTCCTAGGGGAAGAGCTTTTAAAAGTTTATAGTAAATGAACACATGAGAAAAAGCTACATGTATTAGAAACGCTAATACATGTAGCTTCTTTAATTGTCATGATTATTTCGTTTCAGCATAGCTGCTTAAGTCTTGGTAATACTTTGTAAGAGAGGAAGCCGAAATATCAAATGTTGCAGCGATTTCTTTCACGGTCATGGATAGAGACTCGAATAGTTCTTTTTCCTGACCATAACGAATTGCACCAGCTGCAATGGCTGCTTCTTTACGTGCAGTCGGTTGACCTTCAATTAAATAGTCCTCTAAAAGCTCAAGCATTGGTGCTGTTTCACGCTCATTTTGCTCTAAGAAGTCTTTTACTTGTGTCAGGACATTGCTCTCAAAGTTGGAGAATTCCTCACCTTTATAGCCATTTGATACTAATAACTCCCAGAATGCTAGGTGCTCTTCTTTTAAGAAGGAGCCAACCTTCTTCTCTGAAGCCTCAAAGCTCTTCTTGAATTCTTCAAAGACCTTCGCATGATCCTCTGGGAAGAAAATCAGTGTAGACACAGCTAAATAATGAGACGATTTCTTCGTACCATCTGGTAAAATGAAGGCAAATACATGCATACCTTCAGGGATTGGTTTGTTATTTTCACGTCGAATATAAAGCTCATCATTTGTAAGTAAATGATTAGCCTTGAAATATTTTTCCTCAACAACAGACACTGTACCAATAAATAAAGTAGGCTGAGACCAATCTTCAAGTACTTTGACCGTAGAAGGTCTTACCGCCTTTTTCTTCGTTTTCTTCAGATAATTTTTCCAAATAGATGGCTCTTGATGGAAGAAAAAGTCGTCTAAAGCGATGGCTTCGATTAGCTCTCGCTGTAAAACGCTCTCTAATTTAGGCTGCCATGTGCCCACATGCTCAATATAGGCACGAACATCTTTACGTTCAGGATATTCTAAGTAAAATGTTTGTAGCACACGCTCTAATTCTTCGATTTGTACTGTTTCCACTGTTACTTGTTGTTTGCCTTCACAACATTTTTTATATTTTTTGCCGCTACCGCATGGGCATGGATCATTACGTTTTACCATAATTAGAACACTTCCTTTAATCATTGTTAATCGTATATTGCTAAATAATTTGCGTACTATTAATAATAACGGTACTTTTGTATGAAGAAAAATGATTGTCTATTTTGAAATATCTAAAAAATGTAGAGGGACGCCCTGATTCTAGTATATGTACGTATTTTTCTACTTAGAACTAAAAAAAGAAAACGACCTACACCTTTGAATAGGCAGGACCGTTTTCTAGTTAAATTATTGCTGAACGGCTTCGATTTCCACTGTCAGACGTTCAAGCTCATCAATTAAATGGCCAATGTAGGCAATTGTATCACGAAGTGGTTGGTCGGTCGTAATATCAACCCCAGCCATTTGCGCTAACTCCACTGGTGATTTTGTGCCGCCAGCCCGAAGAACTGCTAGCCAATCTTCAACAGCTGGAGCGCCCTCTTTTAAAATACGTTGAGACACTTGTGTGGAGATGGTTAACCCTGCACTATATGTGTATGGATAAAGGCCCATATAATAGTGGGGCTGACGCATCCATGTGAGTTCAGCACCTTCAGAAATAGCGACTGTATCACCCCAGAAATCTTCCAATACGGAACGTTTTAATTGATTGAGGATGGTTGCATTCACTGCTTCTCTAGCATCAATTAATTCATAGACTTTGCGTTGATAGGCAGCTTCTAGTAAATGTGTAACAAAGTTATGATAATATGTTTTCGCTACAATATTGGAAATCACCCAACGTTTAAAGCGTAGATCATCATTATGTGTTAGTAGATAATTCGCTAACAGCATTTCATTCATTGTCGATGGCGCTTCAATAAAGTACAGAGATGGTCGACTATTAAGATAAGACTGATGCTCATACGTATTTGCAAAATGCCCAGCATGACCAAGCTCATGAATAAGTGTAAAGACTTCATTCATTTGTTCATTCCAAGACATTAAAATATAAGGATGGCTACCATACGGACTTGAGCAGAATGCCCCTGTAGATTTTCCTTTGTTTGGCGCATAGTCAATCCAGCGTTCATTAAAGGCTCTCTCCATTAATTGATTATAGTCTTCACCCATAACGGCTAAGGCCTTTTCAACATATTCTTTTGCCTCAGCCATTGATAATCTTGGATCATACTCAGGATCCAGCGCAATTTTTAAATCTGCAAATGTCATTTGGTCGATTCCGTTGGCTTTTTGAATTAACGTTGCATAACGACGCATATGCGGGGCAAGCTCTTTTGTAATTAAATCAATTTGACGATTATAGAGGGAACGATCGACATCTTGATCAAATAATAAATAATCAATGACAGAATTAAAGCCTCTTAGGTCAGCCATTGTTTTTTCCTGTTGAATATGTGTGTTATATACTTGTGCCGTTGTATGCTGGTAATCGCGTAGCTTGTTTGAAAAAGCTTGAAATGCAGCACGGCGTACATCTGTATTTGCTTCAAACTCCCAGTCATTTTCGTACAGCACAAAGCTAAGAGGATGCTTTTCGCCATTGGCTTCAAATTCGCCAAAATCCATGTCCACTAATTTCGTCGTATTGTACGTTTTATATGGCGCGTCAAATGTGGCACTGAAGGCTGCCAGCGCTTTTTCCACTTCAGGATGGAGCTGGTGTGGTTTTTGTTTTAATAATTCCTCTAGATAGCGTTTGTAAAGAGGGCTTAATGCTGCTGCTTCTTGTAAAACAGCTTCATCCAATGCCAGTAACTCGCTACGCACGAAGGATAGTGCACTGCTGACTTTTCCGATAGCTGTACCAAACTTTGCCGCACGCATTTGGGCTACATCATTTGTGCGATCTGTTTCGAGATTTAAGCTTGCATATGTGCCAATCGGAACAAACTTTTTTTGCAGCTCTTCAAAGGCTGTTAACACGTCAATTACTTTTTGTGCATTTGTAATCGTACCTTTGTATTGTTGCTCGAAGCTAAGTGCATCTTCCACTAATTGTGCTAAGGTAGGTTCAAAATCAGCCTCATTGCTCAATAAATCTGTTAAATCCCAAGTTTCTTCTGCTGCAACATCTTTTCGTAATGGTAAAACTTTCATTTATGGACACCCCTTTACATATAAGTGATTTCATTATAACGAAACTATTTCGGAAAGTGAAATAATTTCGTAGAATAGTTGAAATATTCTTACTCTAAATCGTTTCTTATGAAGGATGTTTGAAATATTGTCGGTCGGGAACAATGAGTGTATAGCCAACATCTTTAATTACGCATACTAATGGCTAGAACGAGACATATTGGAGGAGAAATTGATTATGACACAAAACTTAAACAAACAACTAAATAAGCTAGTGGCGACATGGTCTGTGCTTTATACAAAGCTACACAATTATCATTGGTATGTCACAGGTCCAGCCTTCTTTACATTACATGCAAAATTTGAAGAGCTGTATAATGAAACAACATTGAATTTAGATGAAATAGCAGAGCGTATTTTATCAAAGGATGGCAAGCCAGTGGCGACATTAAAAGAGCATCTAGAGCTATCCTATGTAGAGGAAGCTACAGGTGAAGAAACGACAGAGGACATGGTTGCAACGACAATCTCAGATTTCCAAAAGCTGATGAAAGCTTTAAACTCTACAATGGAGCTAGCTGCAGAAGAAGGAGACGACCGTACAGAGGATTTACTCAATGCCATGTACCAGTCTCTTGAAAAGCATACATGGATGTTAAAAGCCTTTCTTGACAAGTAAAAATTGACAATTGGCATGCTGGAGAAGACATTCTCTCCAGCATGTTTTTTTCTGCCCTGAAGGCATTATGTCAAATGGGCAACGTAGTTTAAGGCAATTTAACAATTATTACAGTTGAGTAAAAGGGGTTTGCTTGTGTGCAGTGCGGGTAATTATCTAGTAAGCCATACAACATAGGAGGAATTGAACATGATGAATGAACAAAATCCAAAAATTGAGGTGGCCCATACAAGGGATGAAATGCTTCACATTTTAGAGAATATGCGAATGGAAGGTTATCACCAAGACGATATTCATATTATTGCGAGAGATCCCCAACAGTTTGAGGATGTAAAATGGGATGCCGATGTGCAAACGCATGAGGCTGGAAATTGGGTAGACCAATTTAAATCTTGGTTTACAGGCGACTCAGCCGTTACAGAGGGCTTAAAACGATTTAATCTGTCAGAGGGACAAATCGCTTACTATGCACACCTTGTAGAACAAGGCAGTATTGTTTTATATGCAGAGCATGAGGATGATGTTGATACACTCCAAACATATCCAGAGACTGCTGAAGAGCAAGAGGAGCGTTTAAGAAATCAACAACGTATGATAGAGGCAGAGCAATATAGAAGATTTTTATAAAGAGTAAAACAGAGTGATCCCAGTGATCACTCTGTTTTACTGTATGACTTTTTCTTGTGCGTCTTTTTTTATAAAGCGTAGGGCATGGAAGTGCTCTAATTGAGCCACTAAATTACCAATAAGAATAAAGCTACCACCAATCATTAATTTCATTGTTAAGCCTTCTCCGATAAACATCATGGCAAACATAGCGGCAAAAATAGGTTCTAAGGAGAAGATAAGACCTGTATGTGTAGCAGAAGTATACTGTTGTGCAACAGTTTGACCCACAAAGCAAAACGCACTACAGATGATGCCAAGCCCTAAAATAGCAATCCAGGAAGTTGTTGAGTTTGGCAATGTTGGTGTTTCGAATAGAAAAGTTAACACTAGCGCATAAATACCAGCAAAGCCAAGCTGATAAATTCCGTATGAAATGGACTCTACATTTCGTGTGAATGAGCTATTTAAAAGTAAATAAATTGAATAACCTAACGCAGCAATTGCGACTAATAAATCGCCTTTATGGAAAGTGAATGTGCCGTGTGCTGTTAAGACGGTAATCCCAATCATGGTACAAATGATCGCAAAGCTAACTGCACGTGAAGGTAACTTTTTTTCAATAAAGCTACTGAAAATCGGCACTAACACGACTGTTAGGCTCAAGATGAAGCCAGCATTTGAAACAGAAGTAGACTGTAAACCAAATAAACTTAACGCGAACACAATGAATAGTAAAAATCCTTGAATAGCCGCATATTTTAATGTTTTACCATTTACTTTGATCATCCGTTTGTAAAAAATAAGTCCTGCTACGAAAAATGCGATGATACAACGTAATGCCACCACATTATAAACTGCCAACGTTTCTAGCCCCATGACCATAAAGGTATAAGAGAGCCCCCAAAACATTGTGACAATAACCATCAATACATTTGCTTTTCCTTGGATACTCATTATGTTCACCTACCATCTGTGTACTAAAACAGTTTTTATACTAAAAATTACTATATATCTTGTATTGTGATTAGTAAAACGAATGTTTATAATGAATAGGATTAAAAAAATTCATGTATATTGAGGGATTGCGGATGAGCTTAGTTAAATATGAGATTTTAACAAAGGTGGCAGAGGTGGCAAGCTTTACAAAAGCAGCGGATGCACTAGGGTTAACACAGTCTGCTGTGAGTCATGCCGTATCAAGTTTAGAAAAAGAGTTTGGCTTTGCTCTCATTCATCGAAGTCGGGTAGGTGTAACATTAACGAGTGAGGGACAAACAATGCTAAGGGCAATGCGTCAGGTTTTGGATGCTCAGGAATTATTGCAACAGGAAGCAGCTCATATTCTTGGGGTGACACGCGGTAAGGTTCGAATTGGTGTAATATCGAGTATTTCCTCGAATTGGATGCCAGAAATTGTTCAGATCATGGATAATCAATTTCCAGGGATTCAGGTGGAGTTACGAGAGGGAGATTACTATGAAATTGAACAATGGCTTTTAAGCGGTGAAGTGGAAGCAGGATTTTTGAATGGTCAAAAGTCAGAGCAATATCAGTTCACTGAGCTCCAACAGGACCCATTGTTATGTATTGTTTCGGATAAAAGTCCTTTATTTAATAAGACAGAAATTGATATCGTAGATCTAGAGGATATGCCATTTATTATGACTTCCTATAAAGGGACAAATGATGTCAAGGTGCTATTAGAGCAATATCATGTCAAGCCGAATATCCGCTTTGAGCTTTCTGAGGAGGTAGGGATTCTTTCCATGATTTCTCATCATTTAGGGATCAGTATTTTACCTCAGTTGGTTATTCAAAATTTACCGCCAACATTGAAAGCGATTCCATTAAAGCAAGGTGGCTACCGAACGATTGGTATTGCTATGAAACATCATGCTTCGCCCGTCACAAAGAAATTTGCAGAGATATTAAGTGCTTGGCTAAAAGAGCAAAACAGCTCCCTAAAATAGTGGCTATTGAAGCATATCCTTACATTACGTTAAAATAGTAATTGTATATATTTCAGAAAATAGGTGAGTGTATGGGGACATTACAGGGCAAAACCGTACTGATTACAAGTGGGGGAACACTTGAAAAATGGGATCGTGTACGAGGTCACACGAATTTATCAAAAGGCACAATGGGGTGTTATTTAGCAGAGGCGGCGCTGGCTGCTGGCGCTAATGTAGTATACATGCATGGTTACTTTGCACAGCTCCCAGAAAACCAAAATGATATGACATTGATACAATTTGAAGGCATAGAGGATTTAGGACAAAAGGTGCGTCATGCAGTTCAACAACAACATATCGATATTGTCATTATGGCGGCTGCGGGCTCTGATTGGGTCATTGACAAAGTATATGATCAATCAGGTAATTTAATGGAGGAAACGGGGAAAATGCCTTCTGACGAACCACCTATTATTCATTTTAAAAAAGCGCCAAAAGTATTAGGTCAAATTAAGGGCTGGCAACCGAATGTAACATTAGTAGGCTTTAAGCTCGAAGCCACGAATGATGAGGAATTCTTGTTAGCTCGCGCAAGACTGCGTATGGAAACAGCCAATGCTCAATTTATGGTAGCAAATAGCTCTCAGTCTTTATATGGGGGGGATGAACCTCATTGGATTGTACCTGCTGATGGACAGCCTATTAAAGTAATGGGTAAGCAAAAAACAGCAGAAGCTTTAATGATGCATTTACAAAATCAATAAATGTGAACTGTGTAGAGAACTATTTCTACACAGTTTTTTCTTGTCTAAAAGGTTAGCATCCTATAATATTTACTTAACGGTCGGTAAAAAAGGAGGGTAATAATGGGAAATAAAGAACAAACCTTTCAAAAGATTATAGAAATTGCTTATGTGATGTTTGCGGAAAATGGGTTTGAAAAAACAAGCTTAGCAATGATTGCTACAGAGGTAGGTATTTCAAAACCAGCCATTTACTATTATTTTCAATCAAAAGATCAATTAATCGCTTACATATTTGACGAATTGTATAAAGAAATTCAACAGGATATCGCTGTGGATTATAAAGAGCTTTCTTCCGCTAATTTTAAGGAAAAATTACTCGAGCTTGGCTATAAGTCTATTGAGGCACAGGGCAAGGATCCTTATTTTAATAAAATATTTAATCAATATGTACTATTAGCGGCTCGCGATGAAAACTATAAGAGACAATTAGTGGAGCTAGAAACCAGCTTTTTAACAAGCTTTGTTGAAGTCCTACAATGGGGTGTGCGGCTAGGAGTTCTAGACGATACGCCTCATATAGAAGCAAAGGCACAGATGCTAGCCCTGGTCTATGATAATATCGGTAATTTCATGTTAACAGGTAACCAATTGAACTATAGAGCTATTTGGAAGGAGGCTGTACATAGCGTTATTCAAGGGGGCAAAGATGACAAATAGAAATGATGATCGGCGCATTGAAGGTCTTGATTTTGCAAGAGCTCTCGCTATGCTTGGTATGTTCATTGTCAATTTTGGCGTCATAACAGGTTCTACAACGAATGGTTCAACACGGTTGATTGCCTTACAAAATATGTTTGAGGGGCGTGCGTCGGCCGTATTTGTCATGCTAGCAGGAATAGGAACAGCCTTAATGACTCGTCAGGCTAGAGAGAGTAAGGACCCCATGCTTCTTCGTCAGAATCGACTTATTTTGTGGAAGAGGTCGCTTTTGTTATTCGTGATAGGGATAGTACTATATGCGATCGGTTGGACAGGAGATATATTACATTATTATGGCGTGTATATGTTTGTTGCCGCATGGTTGATTGCCCAATCTAAGAAAAGGATGATGTTTATTATCGGTGTCATTCTTATCCTTTCACAATGGCTTCAAATTCAATTTAATTACCTTGCTGGCTGGCATCCAACATATGTGTTACTAGAGTATCTGGATTTTTGGACACCAGTAGGATTTATTAGAAATTTGCTGTTTAATGGCTATCACCCACTTTTCCCCTGGATTTGTTTTTTTCTGATCGGCATGTTAATCGGCACATTAGATTTAACAAATCGTACATTACGAAAAATCTTATTGGTGACTGGTTTATTGCTAGTCATCATGACTGAGGCTTGTTCAACAGTATTCATTAAGATGACAACCATTCATTTATTGGATGTAGAGAGTGCATTGTATTTATTTGATACAGGACCGATTCCACCAAATATGATGTATGTCCTATCTAATTCGGCTTCGGCTATTGTCCTTATCGTGGGCTCCATCTATCTTGTAGAGACATATAAAAATAAAGTCATTCAATCTTTAATCTTAACTGGACAAATGTCTTTAACGCATTATGTTGGCCATGTTTTTATAGGCATTGGAATACTAATTGTTTGCCAAAAGCTGGAGAACCAAACACTTGCTTTTTCTATGCTGTATGCCTGCTGTTACTTTTTAGGATGTGTCTTTGTTTCTGTATGGTGGAGGGCTAAACATCATCGAGGCCCACTTGAATTCATAATGAGGAAATGGAGCTCGTAATAAATTAATGGATTGCCATCTATTTCTCACTGACTAGGCATAAAATACTTTAGGTATAGGGAGTCTTTTAATCTAAACGACATATTGCATAGTATTCAACTAGGTTTTCTAATATTTTGTATTGACATTCCTATAGCGGAATTATAGAATTATTTTCAAGAAACGCAGTACTCTTATCAAGAGAGGTGGAGGGACTTGGCCCAATGAAGCCTCGGCAACCGAAAAACAGGTGCCAAATCCAACAGATGGTGTCTGAGAGATAGGAGGGGCTATCAATCAGTTTGATGCGTTGGCCTCTTTATGAACAATAAGGAATAAGAAAGAAGGGGTGTTTCGTATGGCTCAGTCAGTAAAAGTAGATGATAAGAAGCTAGAGGCAATTGCGAAGGCGATTCAAAATCTTGAATTTGGTGAAGTGCATATTACGATTCAAGATGGTGTAATTGTGCAAATTAATAGGCTTGAAAAGCAAAGATTTCCGCAGAAAAAATAACAATGATTTCAGTAGAACTTATGTCAAATGGCCACCTATAAGCATGAAGGATATCCTGTGCTTACAAGTGGCCCTTTTTTTGTGTGATAGGCTAGCTATAAAAGCCTTTTGGTATGGGACCGATATGACGGCGATGATAAAGCAAAGGCTCTTTTTGAGCATTTGTAATGTCTACCACCTGCCCAATAAAAATGGTATGGTCGCCCGCATCGATTTGCTGAAATGTTTTACATTGTAAATTAGCTGCTGTATCATGTAGAATCGGTAGTCCTAAAGTGGAAGTTGACCACTGTGCTTGTGCAAAGCGATCAGGGATTTTACTAGCAAAAAGTGTACATAAATGCTCTTGATCACTCGCTAAAATATTGACCGCAAAATTTGGCGCAGCCGTGAAATAAGGATGGAGCTGAGATTTTTTATCGAGTGACCACAAAATAAGGAGCGGGTCGATTGAAACAGATGCAAAGGAATTGACGGTTAAGCCAATAGGTTGTGTGTCATGACATGTCGTGACAACTGTTACGCCTGTAGGATAATTACCTAATGCCAATTTAAAGGCAGCTACTAAATCTGTCATTCAAATCACCTCTTTATGAAATTAGTGAACGGAGTTTGTAGGTAAACGAAACTTTTTTTCATATCCTACTAGTAACTCCTTTTCTTGAGTAAATTTTAAACTAATCAAACATATAGGTAAAGGTAATGGGGAAAGAAAGGGGAATGGCCATGACTTTATATTTTGATCATCTGGTTCATCAAGTGGAATCACCAGAAAATATAAAGGTTTTCTTCAATAAACGAAATGTTCATACAGTGAATGGTGGGCAGCACACGATGTGGGGGACTTATAATACGTTAAGCTACTTTGGCTTAAGCTATATTGAACAAATTGCTATTTATGATCGTGATTTATTTGAGCAAGCGGCACAATACCCATATTCCCTACATTATACGTTTAAACGTGATCAAGAGCGCCAGGGATTTTCTCGAATTGCCCTGCGTACAAAAAATATTGAGGAAGAGGGTCGGCGCTTGCGAGCATTGGGCTATGAAGTATATGGGCCAGATGCATGTAGCAGAACAAGACCAGATGGCACAGTGGTAGAATGGAAGCTACTGCATTTTGGTAAGCCAGATCTTCCAATTGATTTTCCATTTTTGATTGAATGGGCGGAGGAAGATGAAGAGCGTTTGGCTCAATTAAAGGCAAGTGGTGCCATTGATGTAAAACAGGCTATAACGATGGAATCCGTCCAATTCTATGTCAGGGACATGCAGGCAACCGTTCAGCTGTGGCAAGAGGTGCTACAGCTACCAGAGCCTACGCAATATGAGCAGTATATGTCACTACAGCTACCGAATATGCGTTTAGATTTCTACAAGGAAGAGAGTGCGAAGGCAATGACACTCGGTCATGTCAAAGAGGGACCATTTGGCGTGACATTAAAGGATCCTAAGCGAACAAAGGAAACATTAGTTTGCCCAGGTGCTTTTTATTGGATAAATCGATAATGAAAAAAGGCTGGAACATAACTAACATGGACCTTCATTAAGCCGAATAATCTTTAAACATGATAACTAGAAAAACCGACTATTCCGAAACACTTCGTAAGCGTTTTAGTGGATAGCTCGGTATTTTTATGGGCTGAAACACCTTTGCTCCAACCTCTTTACATAAGTATTGAAAAACAAACCCATTAATAGAATTTCTGATACAGGCTACTTGCTTTCCTGTGGATTTAGCGTTACACAGGAGACCCTAGAGCGAAATCAACCCCTCACCTTGCTAAAAGATCTTTTTCTAGTGACATGCTCTTTATTCAATAATATGGAAAAATCCACTTCTTTGATGAAGTGGATTTTCGCTGCCTATTATTATTCGATTGTCATTTTTTTCGGTGTTTCTGTACCTGTGTACCAATCAAACTCAATTTCAAATGAATGCTTGTCGCCCTTTTTTGTATAGGAGTATTCGATTTTGAGCTGTTCACTTGGGCTGACAACTGTTGGCTCTGTGCCTTGAACAAAAGTGAATTCACCATTTTCTTTAAGCTTTTCTGCAATCGTTTCCAGTGTTGCCGCAAATTCTGCTACACTTTGTCGTTCTTTATGCTTCAAAATAACTTCTGTCATTGGTTTTTGCATCGAAATCCTATTACTTCTATTATAACATGGAGGGGTCATTAAGCTTATAAAACAGCACAAAAAGCGGATGAAGGAAACGATTCATTTCCTAATCCGCTGCTAATCTGGAACTACACGGATAGCCCCATTATGTTTATAGTTTTACCACATTTGATGCTTGGGGTCCACGATTGCCTTCCACAACATCAAATGAAACCTTTTGACCTTCTTCAAGTGTACGGAAGCCTTCCTCCTGGATGCCCGTAAAATGAACAAATACATCTTCGCCATCATCACATTCAATAAAGCCATAACCTTTTTCATTATTGAACCACTTTACGATCCCCTGTTGCATAAGCATTCGCCTCCAATGCGCTTGAATGTAAAATAAAGTTAAATAAATGGTGCTCTCATTGAGAAAATGTGAAAAAATTGCATTTTCTCTTAGAACATACAGGAATTGAACAAAGATGTCAATTGATTGACGAAATGCTTGCGTATCTGGCTTTCTTTTTTTTCACAATTAAGACTATAATGGAAATGAACAACATAGAAAGTAGGATGCCAAATGACAACGAAAAATCAACCATTATCAGATTTAGAAATCGCTAGTCAAGCAGTGATCAAACCTATTACGGAAATTGCCAATGCTGCGGGTATTCCAGAGGATGCTCTTGAGCAGTATGGACGCTTCAAAGCAAAGATTGACCCATTAAAAATTACTGCGCAGGGCGAGGATGCAAAGGTAGTATTAGTATCAGCTATTAGTCCAACCCCAGCTGGTGAAGGAAAGTCGACTGTGACTGTTGGACTAGCAGATGCCCTTCATCAATTAGATAAGAAGGTGATGGTCGCATTACGTGAACCATCATTAGGTCCAGTCATGGGCGTAAAAGGTGGCGCAACTGGTGGAGGTTACGCACAAGTTATACCAATGGAGGATATTAATTTACATTTCACTGGTGACCTTCATGCGATTACAACTGCTAACAATGCCTTATCCGCATTTATTGATAATCATATCCACCAAGGAAATGCACTTAACATTGATCCTCGACGCATAATTTGGAAACGTGTCATGGACTTAAATGATCGTGCCCTTCGTAAGGTAGTGGTGGGATTAGGTGGTCCTGTTCAAGGCATGCCGCGTGAGGATGGCTTTGATATTACGGTTGCCTCAGAAATTATGGCGGTATTCTGTTTAGCCACAAGCATTGAGGATTTACGCGAGCGCATCGCAAGTATCGTGATTGGCTATACTTTCGAGCGTGAGCCTGTCTTTGTACGTGATTTACAGGTAGAGGGTGCCTTAACACTATTATTAAAAGATGCCTTTAAGCCAAACTTAGTTCAAACATTAGAGGGAACACCTGCTATTATCCATGGTGGTCCATTTGCGAATATTGCCCACGGCTGTAATTCCATTATGGCGACACAAACCGCTCGTAAGCTAGCTGATATTGTGGTCACAGAAGCGGGCTTCGGCTCTGATTTAGGTGCTGAAAAATTCATGAACATTAAAGCTCGTAAGGGAGGCTTTAAACCAAGCGCAGTTGTCATTGTAGCGACAATTCGTGCATTAAAAATGCATGGAGGTGTACCGAAAACAGCGCTTGTAGGCGAAAATGTGGAAGCACTCCTACAAGGAATTGAAAACTTAGCTAAACATGTAGATACTGTTCGTACATTTGGCGTTGAACCAATTATTGCCTTAAATCGTTTTATCACGGACACAGAGGTTGAGCTAGAAGCCGTTCTGAACTGGTGTCAAGAAAATCATGTTCGTATTGCCCGTACGAATGTCTGGGAAGAGGGCGGTAAAGGTGGTCTAGCCTTAGCTGAGCAAGTACTAGCTGTGCTAGAGGAAGAAAACAACTTCTCTCCTTTATATGATGTAACAGAGTCGATTGAAGAAAAGGTACGTACGATTGTGCAAAAGGTATATGGCGGGAAAGATGTACAATTTACAGACCAAGCCAAAAAACAAATTGCCCAAATCGAAAAATTCGGCTGGGACTCTCTTCCAATTTGTATGGCGAAAACGCAGTATTCTTTATCAGATCAACCAAGTTTACTCGGTCGTCCAGAAGGCTTCACCATCACAATTCGTGAAGTTATTCCTAAGCTTGGTGCGGGCTTCCTAGTTTGTCTAACGGGCGATATTATGACAATGCCAGGACTTCCAAAAGCACCAGCTGCCCTACGCATGAATGTCGATAATGAAGGACATGCGGTAGGATTGTTCTAATAGAATATTAAAAGCTGCCTACTTATAAACTGTACCCTTTGTAAAGGACATTTTAAAAAAAGCTAGGTAACTTGTTGAAGCTGCTGTCTGTATTTTGCAGGCGGCAGCTTTTTCAAATGCCATTGCCCTCGATAATGGTTGTAATACATCATATAACTCTTAATTTCTCGTTTGACTTCTTCTAATGTTTCACATTTCTCGATAGTTGTTTCATCTTTAAAATGTCCAAAAAATGATTCTTGTGGCGCATTGTCCCAACAGTTTCCACGGCGAGACATGGATTGTCCTAACCCCATTTTCTTCACAAGTTTTTGGAATTGTGGATTGGTATAATGGAATCCTTGATCCGAATGAATAAAGGCATCTTCCGTTAAATGGCGGTGTTTCTTCAATTGATGAAGCGTATTGAGGGCAATATCTATACTTAATGAAGACGACACTTCATACGCTAAAATTTCATTCGTTTCAGCGTCTTTAATCGTTGATAAATAAGCGCGTTTACTGCTTCCATACGTTAAATAGGTGATATCTGTCAGTAACACTTTTCCGGCCATACCCTGTTTAAAGTTGCGTTGTAATTCATTTGGGCACGTACGATGTTCTTTCGTTGCTTTTGCCATACGTCGAGTTGGATTCGCTTTTCGAATCGGGCAGATAATCTGATATTTTTTCATCACGCGGCGAATACGTTTCAGATTGTACGTAATTCCATATTGATTTTCTAACGTCATTTTAATTTGACGTGCTCCTTTTTTTCGCCCTCTGAAATGATACGCTTTTAAAATGATTTCCTTTACCACTTCATCTGCTTGTTCTTGCTCCACACGCTTCTGAGCTGATTTTTCTAAAAAATAATTGTAATAGCCAGACCGAGATATACCCATCACATCACATAAATAGCTGACTAAACGCTTTAATTTATACTTTTTCATCGTGTGATGGATGAGTTCAAATTTTAGTGTCGTAGCGATTTTTATTTCTTCTTCAACATCTGCCTTTCGAGTAGATCGAGCTTTTTTAACAATTCATTCTCTGCTTCAAGTAACCGATTTTTCGCCTCTAAACGCTTCAATTTTTCTTCTAATGTCAATTCGCGTTCGGAAGGTCTACCTGAATTTGTTTTACGTGTATCTTGTAAACCTCCGACACCTGCTTTACGATAAGAAGCTCGCCAGCGTTTGCCTGAAGATTCGATTCGTTTTATACCGATTAATTCAACATCTAAACCTGCATTTTCAAAAATTTCTCTTGGGAATTTACCTTTTTCATTTTCCGCAATAAAATGACGTTTAAATTCGTCAGTATATGTGATCGCTTTCTCGCTAACTGCTTGCACATTTGGATTACATTTTAGTTGTTCTTGTTCCATTTTCGTAAAATATCTTTTGGTCATTTCACTCTACCCCAACATCTTTTTTCTCATTATAAACAAAAGTACCCTATAGGATAGACTTTTTTCAAAGTGTCTATCTTATAGGGTACAGTTTATTAATTGGGCAGCTTTTTTTACTGATAATGGGTAAACATGGCTCGTAGGAGGTGACCTAATTCATCGTCTATCTACAATGCAAACATGGTATAAAAGTAAAATTTCGGATGATTTCCTCATCCATTCCTTGAGTAAAAATTCACAAAAATTAATTTTTTCAAAGCGATTTTAAGATTCTAGTGAAAACTAGGATCTTTTTTGTGTTGCAAAAAAATCATGAGAACCTTCCTTATATAAATGTGTTTGGTATTTTTTATCAATAGTTCTCTGATATTGGAAAGATAGAGCGGATTTTTACAACGAAGGACAATTGTCAAATGAATTTTTATTTAAAAAATACATTGAATTTTCTTTTTCTTTTAAATATAATTTATTTAATTCTAATTCGGAACACTGTACCGATAATAGGAACACGGAGGGATGAAGTCTTGAAAATCGCAACAGATATTGGCGGTACTTTTACTGACCTAGTTTTCACAGATGAAAAAGGAAATCTTCATTTTGATAAGGGACATACGACACCTGGTCACTTTGAGGATGGCATATTAAATGTATTAGGACGACATGTAACGGAGGATTCTCTAATTGAATCTTTTATTCATGGATCGACGGTTATCATCAATACATTAACGGAAAGAAAAGGGGGCGTAGTTGGGTTAATTACAACAAAGGGCTTCCGTGATGTTATAGAAATTGCACGCGGTAATCGACCAGACTTATATAACTTCAAATATAAAAAGCCAGAACCATTTGTAGAGCGTTACTTACGACAAGAAATCGATGAGCGAATCGATTTTAAAGGAAATATTATGAAAGCGCTTAATACCGAGGAAGTTGACGAGATCGTTCATAAATTTAAGGAATTGGGGGTTGAGGCGATTGCCATTTCCTTAATTCATGGCTATAAAAATCCAATTCATGAACAACAGTTAAAAGAAGCTATTTTAAAAATTTGGCCTGAAGTGTATATCACACTTTCAAGTGAAACGATTAAAGAATACCGTGAGTATGAAAGAACAAACACAACAGTCCTTAATTCTTATGTAAAGCCAATTGCACATGCCTACTTAAAAAGCTTAAAAGAGAAACTAAGCACAATTGGCATTACAGACCATTTAAAAATTATGCAATCAAATGGCGGGACTACAAGCTTTGATAAAGCAATGGAGCTACCGATTAATCTTGTAGAATCGGGTCCAGTAGCAGGTATGTTTGGAGCTGCAAAATTAGGTCAACTTCTCAATGAATCCAATATTATCGCTTTTGATGTTGGTGGGACAACGGCAAAATGCTCGCTGATTACAGATGGCAAAGTCAATGTCACAACAGATTACTATATTGAAAGAAATGAAAAATTTGCGGGCTATCCGATTAAAACACCTGTAGTGGATATTGTCGAAATCGGGAATGGTGGTGGCTCCATCGCACGTGTAGATCAGTTTGGCTCATTAAAGGTTGGACCAGATTCTGCGGGGGCAAATCCAGGTCCTGTAGCATATGGCTTAGGGAATACACAGCCAACAATTACAGATGCCAATGTTTTTTTAGGAAGATTATCTTTAGAAAACTTTGATAACCCGATATCCATTGACAAAGTGGAGGAGGCTCTTGTAGAAGCAATTGCGAAACCATTTAATGTGTCAGCAGAAGAAGCAGCACAAGGTATTTTAGATATTGCAAACTCCAATATGTTAAATGCACTGAAGCTGATCTCTATTCGTAAAGGCTATGACCCTGAAGACTTTACAATGGTGGCATTTGGTGGTGGTGGTCCACTACATGCGATTAATTTAGCAGAAGAACTTGGCATGAAAAAAGTCATTATTCCTTATGGCTCATCCGTCTTTTCAGCATTAGGAATGATGATGACTGAATACCGACAAGATTATATTCAAACAAGTTTAATGAACTTTGACAAAGACCATCTTGCGGCTATTCAAGAAAATATTGATCAAGTGATTGCCAATGCCTATGCAGATGCACCATTATCAAAGGATCATTATTATTTTGAAATTAATTATGATTTACGCTACAAAGGTCAAGAGCATGCCGTTAAATTAAATGCATCGACGACTACGCTTGATGAAGTGGGGCTCCTTGAATTGGCTGAAGCCTTCCACGTCAAACATAAACAAGAGTTTTCTTTTGATTTACCAGCTACGCCAATCGAGTTAGTCAACTTACATCTTACAATCTACGGTAAAGATGAGGCGGTTCAATTTAAAGAGCTAGACTTCTCTCATATCGACAATTCCACATGTATTAAGGCACAACGCAATTTATATGTGAAGGGAACAGGTTGGGTAGAGGTCAATGTCTATGACCAACAAAAATTAGTACCTGGCTATGTCATTACGGGTCCTGCTATTGTGGAAAATCCAACATCTACGGTTGTAATCAATGACAAGCAATCGATTGAAATTGATAAATATGGCAACTTGATTGTAGAGATGGAGGGGAAATAAAACATGAAAAAAGATGTTTTTGCAGTAGAAATTATTCAAGATTCATTGCTAGCTATAGGAGATGAGATGTTTGTTGCCCTAGCACGTTCTTCTATGAGCCCAGTTATCTATGAAGTATTAGACTACGCTTGTGGTTTAACAGATGCCAAGGGTAATTTAATTAGTCAAGGGAACGGTGTAACGAGCTTTATTGGGATGCTAAGTCCAATGGTACAGCGTGTTATTGAAAAGTTTGATAATGGGAAAAAACTACACGAAGGGGATGTCATTATTATTAATGACCCTTATGTTGGAGGCGGCTCGCATTTATCGGATGTCGGCTTAGTTCTCCCTATTTTCTACAACGGTGAAATTATTGCGTACTCTGCCAATAAAGCACACTGGACAGAGGTAGGGGGTATGGACCCTGGTTCGTTTACAAGTAATTCTAATGAAATCTATCAGGAAGGTTTACAGCTACCAGGTGTCAAACTTTATCATAAAGGTGAATTGAACGATGCAGTCTATGAAATCATTTCTACGAATGTTCGTTTACCAGAGCTTTCAATTGGTGATATGTTTGCACAAGTAGCCGCCTTAAAAACAGGAGAAAAACGAATCGCAGAGCTTTGTCAGAAGTTTGGTGCGGAATCGGTGAAATTGTCCATTCAAAAATTATTGGACAAGGGTAAGAAAATTGTAGAGCATGAGCTTCAACACCTACCTAAAGGTGAATTTTATGCGGAGGACTTTATTGAAGGCGACCCTTTAAAAGGTGGACCTTATCCAATTAAAGTGAAAGTCACAATCAGTGATGAGGAGTTTATTTGTGACTTCAGAGGCTCACATCCTGCGGTCAATGTGCCAATGAACTGTTCTCAATTTGGTTTAATGGCAAGTGTGCGCGTTATGTTCCTAGCATTACTGGGCGATATTGACGTAATTAACGAAGGTGTCTTTAAACGCTTAACGATTATCACAGATGACAATTCCATTGTTTCAGCCAAACGTCCACATCCTGTGTCTATGAACTTTGAGGCACGTATTGGAGCAGCAGATCTCATTTGGAAAGCTCTTGCCCCACATTTACCAGAACGCTTATCAGCAGGGCATCTACAATCTGTTTGTACGTTTATTCTCACTGGGAAAAATCCTGAAAATGATGAGTCATTCCTAATTGTTGAGCCATCTGTTGGTGGCTGGGGAGCAGCGAATGATGAGGATGGGCAAAGCGGGCAATACTGTATGGGAGATGGTGAAACTTATAATCTTCCAGTTGAAATTGCAGAAACAAAATATGGTATTCAAATTGATGAATATAGCTTAAATTGTGACGGTGCTGGTGCTGGTCAATTTAGAGGTGGCTTAGGTGTTCGTCGCGTTTATACAGTCAATCATGATGGTCAAAAGGTTTCTGTGAACTTAGGTAGACATCAATTCGCGCCATTCGGTTTAAATGGTGGTGGAGAAGGCTCTCACAACTATTTAATCATTCATAAAAAGGATGGAACGAAAATTGGACCTGTTGGCGTACTTGCCAATTATGAATTGCAAAAAGGCGATCGTATTGAGCTTGTTACAGCAACTGGCGGTGGGTATGGTCATCCACATGAACGAAGCACAGAGGCCATTGAACGTGATCTATTAAATGAATATATTTCTGTAGATGTAGCGAAAGAGCGATACGGTTATCAAAACGCTTAAAGGGAGAAATAGATGACTGTCAAGACATTAAAAAACTCATTGGATATACTAGAATGCTTTGCAACGAAAGAAAATGCATTAGGTGTTCGTGAAATTTCACGCATGATGAAACTGCCGACAAGTGTCGTGCAAAGAACCATTAATACATTTACAGAAGCGGGTTACTTAATACAGGATGAACACACGAAAAAATATAAATTAGGTTATAAAATGTATCTTTTTTATGATGTGTTATCGAATTCCAAAGACCCTCACTCGACCATTTATGAATTGATGCAAAATCTTGCCAGTGAAATCAATGAATCAGTATTTCTTACTTATATGGACAATGAATATGGTGTCACAACGAAAATAGCCGAAAGCAATAAAAATGTAAAGTATGCGGTGTCTTTAGGAACAAAGACACCCCTTTACATCGGTGCTTCCTGTAAGGTAATGTTTGCTTATTTAGATGAGGACAGGCAGTTGGAATTAATCGCCTTCTTTCATGAGGAACAATCGAAGGAAGAGCAAATTTCTTTCCTCGCATCATTAAAGGAAGAGCTGCAACAAATTCGCCAAAACAATTGGTGTGTTACCGTCGGGGAGTATAATGAACATGCATTTGGCATCAGTGTACCATTATTTAACTATAAAAAGGAAATCACTGCGTCTCTTACAATTTCTGGGTTAGTATATGATTTAGATGATCAAAGGGAGAAAAATATGCTTGAACAGTTAGTGAAAGTAGCTCAGCAAATACAATCACACATTTCAAAATTATAACAACAATAGGGGAGCTGACACTATGAATAATAAAGTATTACATCCAAGGGCTTTAGAGCCTGTAACTCTACTAATGATCGTCTTAACATCTGTTGTGGGGGCAATTATTGGGATACAGCTAATTACGACTTTAGGGATTTCTGCCAATACATCAATCGTAGGGGCAATATTTGCGATGATTCTTGGAAGAATACCGATTGGCAAGCTAATTGCCTTTAAATCTGTACACAGACAAAATATTATTCAAACGGCGATTTCTTCTGCTACATTTAGTGCAGCAAGTAGTTTAATGTTGCCAATTGGTATTCCATATGTATTAGGCTATGAAAATTTAGTATTACCATTGTTTATCGGTGTTATTTTAGCGATGTTTGTTGATGCTTTATTATTATATAAATTTTTTGATACAAAGATTTTCCCAGCAGCGGGTACTTGGCCACCAGGGGTTGCAACAGCTGAAGCCATTAAAGCAGGCGATAAAGGCGGTAAGAATGCAAAGGTATTAATTGGTGGTGTGTTAATTGGTATCGTGGGATCTGTGTTGAAAATTCCAATGTCAGCTTTTGGGGTAGCGTTCATCGGTAACATTTGGGCGCTGACAATGTTTGGGATAGGTCTTTTACTAAGAGGCTATTCTGTTCAATTATTTAATGTTGACTTAAATGCTTACTATATTCCACATGGTATTATGATTGGTGCCGGCATTGTGGCTCTTTTCCAAGTAGCGTTTACATTATTGAATAAACGCTCTGCGAAAAAGTCAGAAGAGTTAAGCTATTCGAAAGATCCAAAAGAAATTCGTCAAGGCTTCGGTGTAGGATTTATTGCCTATCTAGCCATTGCGTTATTAATCGCCATTTTAGGTGGTATTATTACGCATATGTCTTTCGGTATGTTAATAGGATTCATCATCTTTGCAACGATTGCCGCATTTGTCCATGAGCTAATTGTAGGGATCGCGGCGATGCATGCGGGTTGGTTCCCAGCATTTGCAGTGGCATTTATTACACTAATTGTTGGTATTTTAATTGGTTTCCCAGCTCCAGCACTTGCGTTATTAGCAGGGTATAGTGCCGCTACAGGGGTAGCATTTGCGGATATGGGCTATGACTTAAAAACTGGTTTCATTTTACGTGGTAATGGTAGTGATCCTGCTTTAGAAAAAGAAGGACGTAAACAGCAAATGATTGCTGGGATGTTAGCCTTCTCCATTTCAGCAATAGTTGTACTACTTTCTTATAAATCTTATTTTGCACAAGGTTTAGTAGCACCTGTTAACCATGTGTATGCAGCAACAATTCAATCAGGCGTTACAGGCGATGTAGCGAAACAATTAATGATTTGGGCGATTCCAGGTGCATTAATTCAGCTAATCGGTGGTTCAAAACGTCAAATGGGTATTTTATTTGCAACAGGTCTATTACTTGTCAATCCAATTGCTGGTTGGGCTGTATTAGCTGGTATCTTACTTCGTGTTATTTTCACATATATGACGAAAGGTAAGAGAGAATCTGAAATGACGGTCTTTGCAGCAGGTGTCATTGCTGGGGATGCGTTGTATAGCTTCTTCTCTTCGATTCTAAAAATAGGGAAATAGAAAGGGGTAATAGAGGATGACAAAAGTATTGTCCTATGAGGATGGGATTGCTGCCGTTTATGGAGGAGCAATCCTTGGCGGTGGAGGCGGTGGTCTCCTAGAGGAGGGACTCAAGCTGGTAGAGGAAATCTTTGCAGCAGGCGAACCTCAAATCGTGGATATTACCGAATTAGATCAAGAAGATTTAGTTGCCTGTGTGGCAATGGTAGGTGCGCCATCAGCAGCCGATCAATACATTTCGAATGAACAGCTTTGTTGGAGCTATCGCCATATGAACAACCATACCAATCAACGTCTAAAGGGCATCATTACCAATGAAAATGGTGCCATCACGACGATCAATGGCTGGCTGCAGTCCATCTTATTAAATGTACCGGTTGTGGATGCTCCTTGTAATGGACGAGCACATCCAACGGGAATCATGGGCTCTTTAAATCTCCATGAAAAACGAGACTATCAATCCGTACAATTTTATGCAGGAGGAAAAGATGACTTCGCCGTCCAAGGCTTTGTGGAAGGGAATTTACACAGCACCGCAAAAACGGCACGTCAAGCATCTATTTTAGCAGGTGGGCTAGTAGGGGTAACTCGAAATCCTGTGACGATTGACTATTTACAAAAACATGGAGCGCCAAATGCAATCACAATGGCCATAGAGCTTGGCTATCGCTTCTTAAAAGGGCAAACCTTTGAAGAAAAGCTAGCCCATGTGTTGCAGTATTTGAATGGGGTGCACATTATATCAGGTGAAGTCACAAATTATTCGTTAACAAAGGAAAATGGCTTCGATGTCGGGAAGTTATCAGTGGGTGATTACCATCTGACGTTCTGGAATGAATATATGACATTATCGAAGGAAGGACAGGTACAATCCAAATTCCCAGATCTCATCATGACGTTCGATACGGAGAAAATGCTTCCTGTTCCAAGTGCAAGTATCCAAGAAGGAATGCATGTCGCAGTGATTCATGTAGACCAATCTAACTTAAAATTAAGTTCAACAATGCAAAACGAAGCACTGTTGCAGGAAATTGATGAAGTGATCAAAGGCGTTCTATAAAGAAAGAAAACAAAACAGTAAAAGCTGCCATCATCTACTTGAATGTAAGATGGGCAGCTTTTATTTGTCCTTCAGCGGGAGGGTAATACATTTTATCACAATCGTTCCTACTTCCTTTTTCACTTCATACATTGATGGCTTAAATGAATTTTCTTCTTGATTTGCACAACTCATAAAACGTGATATTCACAAGCTGTAAGCAATTATTGTGTACGATTTTCATTAAAGGGAGGAGCTACGTTCATACATAATCAAGGAATTGACTAGAAGAAGGTAACAACCAGTAATGAAAAAACAATGCACTTCTGCTACAACTGGCGAAATCCTTTTGGTCATGCAACAAACTAACCTGTTGTTCACATTTTCGGCATGTACATTTGGCTATGCGGGTTAAACAAAGAATTTCTAAGGGAAAGTGTTCACTTTTATTTGTTTAGATGATTGGTTTTCAATACGCACGTCATCTTTTAAACAGTTATTCAATTGTAAGCCCGCTGAAGTTAATGTTAAATCAGTTAAACACACAGCTGTTGTACAGTGCTGAAAAATATGAGGTACAGAACAAATAGCTGTTCTGTACGTTCATCATGCAATATTCTGAAAAATTAGTCAATTGAAATAGATTTGATTTTTAATTTTTCTAGATTACCTCTTATGTAATAAAATACAGTATAATTTTGTAGGAAAGGAATGAGTGTAGACTATGGATCATTTAATGAATAAAGTACGTGAAATATATGAGCAATTTGATGCTAGTCATGATTTTCAACATATTGAACGTGTCTATCAAAATGCAGTAGCTATCCTACATAGCGAGCCAACAGCAGATGAAGAAGTTGTGAAAATAGCGGTGCTTTTACATGATGTCAGTGACAAAAAGTATACCGATAGCAAGGAAAAGGAAGAACAGCTTATTGCGGAATTACCTGTTAGCGAGGAAAAAAAGCAACATATTCGTGATTGTATTGCCCAAGTGTCCTTTAATGGTGGGAATGAGCTAGAAGCAACATCATTAGAAGCAAAAATCGTTCGAGATGCAGATCGTTTAGATGCGATCGGAGCTATTGGCATTGCTAGAACATTTGCTTATGGTGGAGCAAAAGGTCGCAAGCTTTATGATAAGGAAGAAGAAGCACGAACAACTATGTCAGAGACAGAATATCGTCAGAAAAATACCTCGTCTGTTACTCATTTTTATGAGAAATTATTATTGCTAAAAGATTTAATGGTAACGGAAAAGGGCAAGCAAATGGCACTTGAACGACATCAATTTATGGAAAGTTTTTTAAAGCAACTCCAGCAAGAAATCGGTCAGTAGCACATAATACAAAAACCGCCTTTTTTAAAATAATATAGGGTAAATAGTATAACAAAACAAAACCAGACCTTATGTTTAGAGGATTTAAGTTTGATTATATATAATCAAACTTTATAATCAAACTTTTCGTATATAAAAATACATCCATTAAATCTTTATTGAGATAATGGATGTATTTTTTATTGTGGTTTTTTAAATAAAGATTGATGATTTATAATTAAGTTCGATCATTTATAATAAAGTTTGATAAAAAAACTGTATGGAATGCAGTTTTCTTATTCCACAATCGGGCCAGATTGTGGAATAAGCAGGAACTAATAATTATTAGGAGAAATATAAAAGTATAGTTCAAATTAACGAAGAGGATTGTTATGAAATGGAGGACGGTAATTATGAAAATTTATAATACAGTTCCATATTTTTTATTAAACTACATGCCCTCGGAGCGGTTCTTAAAACACTACCATGAAAAGTTCTCACAACACTTCAAGGAATACTTTCTGTATCATTGTAAAAATCCAGATGAGAAGATTAAAAACGCAATTCAAAGATACCCTTCCAAAATGAGTGAGATAAAGGAATCGAGTGGAAAAATCGAAAGCCTAATTCAAGAAGTGGTGTTAACTTACAGACAAAAATATAATGTCGAGTTCACTAAAGATGTACATATTATTGTTGGAGCATATGGGTCAAATGCATTTACACATCGTCAAATTATTCCTGAAGTGACATTTTGTTTAGAAAAGCTCTCTTCTGATGATAAACATTTAAAAGTAATTATTGCTCATGAATTTGGTCATACTCTTCATAATATTTTATCAGATCAGGAGGGGGTGGATTGGTCTAAAGTTCAGTGGTTTCATCCCTTTACAACGTTGTTTCAGGAAGGATGTGCAACGTATTTTTCAGAACAAGTTGCTGATGCTGACAAATCGGTCTATTTTTTATATGAAGATAATGGAGAAGAATGGTTAAAATTTGCAGAAGATAACAAAAATGATATTATCATTACTTTTTTGGAAGATATAAATAAACGTACACAACCTGAAGTTATCCATGAATGGTTTTCAATTAATGGAGGTTCCTACTTTGGTTTCACACGTTTAGGGTATTTTATTGGATACAATGTGATTCAAATCTTAATTGAAAAGTATCAAGAGAAAGAGGCCGTTACACTTTGGAAAGAATCTACATTCAATAAAGAAATAGAGACTGTGCTTTTAGAACTTACTTAAAATGTTTAATTTACAGTTAAGTTATTCGACAATCGGGCGCATTTCTGTAGCAAGAATTGTGCTTTTTCTTTTTTTTGGGGGATATTATAGTGTATGGAATCTGTCATTTATCAGTGTATATTTTGGAAAAATCTGATAAAATTTAAATAATTATAATTAGAAGGAGGCGGTATATTATGAAAATCGCGAACATATTTAACGGGGTGAATCTATTTTAAGGGAAGAGCGTATAAATCCCCTATAAACTGCGTGGTCCCTAAAATCCGGAGGGAAAAAAGTGATTATTAGAGACTATAGGGTTAATGACGAGACTGGTTGGGTAAGATGCCGAACACTTGCGTTTCTACAGACTGCCTATTTTGATAATGTACTAAATAAGAAAGAATGTTATGAAAATCCAGCAATCGAGCTAGTCGCAGAGTTGGACGGTCAAATCGTTGGGCTTATTGATGTAGAATATGAAATAGAAGAACGAACAGTTTGCTCCAGGGGAGAAGGGTTAGGAGGGATGATTTGGCATATCGCTGTTCATCCGGATTTCTCCCGGCGTGGAATAGGACAACAATTACTCTATGCTGCTGAAAATAAAGCTAGAAGAGTGAATTTAAATCGTTTTGAGGCTTGGACAAGAGATGATTTATGGGTTCAGAAATGGTATGAAAAAATGAATTTTAATATCGTTGATTCCTATTATCACGTTTATTTTGAAGAAAATGAAATGAATCATCGAATTCAAAGCAAAATGCCCAATCTATACTTAGTTAATGCTTTTACTCATTACGTTGGGAAAGATATTGACCAATTTACAAATAATAAACGTATTCACCAATGTGTTTGTTTTGAAAAATCATTTTAATCATTTCTAAGTTATGAATGACATATTTATCAATAATACTATTCAACAATCGGGCGCGTTTATGAAGTAACGCTGTAGAAAATGATCAAATTTTTTTATAATAAGCAAACTAAAAAATGCTAAAGAAGCAACCATTTTGATTAATCTTTTTTCAAAATGGTTGCTTCTTATTAATCTTAATTTAAGGATTAACGAGGTGTTTTTGTACAAACTTTATTTTAAAGCTACATTTATATCTCATTAAGAATTTTTTGTATGGCAGTTACATATATGGCATTTCTCAGTGCATCTATTTCGGTATCTGCCAGATTATAAGAAGGCTCGACTATAACGACATCCTTATTTTTGCTTAGATCGTTTATAGGACGCATATCAATCGTAAAGGTTGTTTGTTCTTTAAGCAGAGAGTTTTCTCTTTTGAGCTTTTTATTCTCTGCCATAAGCATTCCAACCAATGCCTTTGTTGTTGGTTCGGAGATACTTGCTAAGATATCATCGTTTACAGGCAAAAGGCACTGATTCCATTTTTACGTTCAGACCGAATGCATGCCCATTTAGAAAAACTGCGCATTGCGCTTGAGATAAGAAGAGATCAGACGATTGCATTGTTGAATAAGCATGCACCAAAGGGCGTTACGTGGATCGAACCAAAGGGAGGGCTTAATATTTGGGTGTCTTTACCTAGTAATGGCAATACGGACGAGCTGTTATGGAAGGCTCAACAAGCCCAAATGACCTTTTTACCAAGCTCAGCTTGTTATCCAGGAGAGCCACAATATCACCATTTGAGAATTAGTTATTCTTTTCCTGAACCGCACGACTTAACACAAGGAATCATCAAACTTTGTCAGCTTATGGAATCCTATTTACAGGACATGCCACCAGTTCGTTGATAGTTTGTTGTTCTTTGTTTACCTGCTGTTTGATGTTATGATGAATAGTGGATATCAATAATCGTCTACATAAAAATCGTGTGGGCATGAACAATACCTAACATGAAAGAGATGGAATAGTGGAATGAGTCATTTAATTGTACAAAATTTAACCAAAACAGTGGGCGATAAAACGCTTTTTCAAAATATTGAATTTACCATTTATGAGGGAGAGCGGGCAGGCTTAATCGGTATAAATGGAACGGGAAAATCAACCCTGTTATCCATTTTAGCTGGGGACATGGAAGCGGATTCGATGACAGTAGATCGCCCGAATAAATACCGTGTTGCTTATTTACCTCAGGAGCCTACATTTAAGTCGGGCGAAACGGTTTTACAAGCTGTCTTTGCAGGCGATTCGCCCATTTTACAGCTGAATCGTCAATATGAGGAAACGGTTGCTGCACTAGCAAGTAACCCAACATCCGAAAGTTTACAAAAGACGTTATTTAGTCTGCAACAGCGCATGGATGAAGAGCAGGCATGGGATGTCAATGCCCTTGCGAAGACAGCTTTAACAAAGCTAGGGATTGAAACTTTTGAAAAAGAGGTACTAACGCTATCAGGCGGCCAGCAAAAACGTGTTGCATTAGCGAAGGTGTTAATTGAACCAGCTGATCTTTACTTATTGGATGAGCCCACCAACCATTTAGATGTACAGTCTACCGAATGGCTTCAAGAGATGGTCTTACGATTAAAGGGTGCAGTGATTTTCATCACCCACGATCGTTATTTCTTAGATGAATTATCAACACATATTTACGAGTTAGCGAATCAAACCTTGTATCGTCATACAGGGAATTACGGTGATTATTTAGAGGCGCGAGCTATTCGTGAGGAGATGCAAGCTGCTTCCGCACAGAAGGATCGCAATCGTTACCGTTCAGAATTAAAATGGATTCGTCGTGGTGCGAAGGCGCGTTCAACCAAGCAAAAGGCTCGTATTCAACGCTTTGAAAAGCTAGAAGAAAACCTAGAACGTAAATCAGAAGATGTTTCCTTGGATATGGGACTTGCGACAACACGTCTTGGTCGTAAAGTGCTGGAGGCTGAGAATATTTCGAAAGCCTTTGGACAGCAAAAAATCCTTGAAAACTTCTCATTTTTACTACAGCAGGGTGATCGAATTGGCATTATCGGCGCAAACGGTGTAGGAAAATCAACTTTATTGAACATGCTAGCAGGAGAGCTGACACCCGATCAAGGTGAAATTCTTGTTGGGTCAACAGTCAAGCTGGCACATTTCAAGCAAACATTGCCGAAAATGAATGAAAATGAGCGCATGATTGAATATATACGTGAGGCTTCAAATGATATTACAGATGCAGAGGGTGTCCGTTACTCAGCTGCTCAAATGCTGGAGCGCTTTTTATTCCCGCTGCATGCTCATGGTACACCAATTGGAAAATTATCGGGCGGTGAGCGCAAGCGCCTTCATTTATTACGTTTATTGATGGAGCAACCAAACGTGTTATTACTTGATGAGCCCACGAATGATCTGGATATTGAAACATTGGGTGTGCTAGAGGATTTCATCGAGCATTTCCCAGGCGTGGTTATCACGATTTCCCATGATCGTTTCTTCCTCGACCGTATTGCGAAAAAGCTATGGATACTAGATGGTCAGGGACAAGTAGAGGAAACGCTGGATCTATACAGTGAGTATCTGGAGAAACGTGAGCAGGCAGCTACTGTCAAAGTAGAAACGCCAAAAGTGGAAAAGGCCAAATCCGAAAAGCCAAAATCAGACAAGAAAAAGCTTTCATTTAAAGAGCAAAAAGAATGGGAAACGATTGCAGACGAGATAGAGAAAACAGAAACTGCTATTATGGAGACCGAAGAAGGAATCGCAAATGCAGGCTCAGATTTTAGCAAGCTACAGGAATTAACTGCTAAGTTGGATGAGCTAAATGCACAGTATGAGCATCTAATTGAAAGATGGTCGTACTTAGATGAAATAGTTAACGGATAAGGAGCGATAGACATGAAGATTATTACCATTGAACCGACGCCAAGTCCCAATTCTATGAAGATTGTTGTTGATACAGAGCTACCGTTTGGGAAAAGCTATAATTTTACAAAGGATAATAAAGACGAAGCAACTGGCGAGGCGGCTGCTATTTTAGCGATTGAAGGAGTAAAGGGCGTTTACCACGTAGCCGATTTCTTTGCGGTTGAGCGCAATGCCAAATATGCATGGGAAGGTATTTTAGCAGGTATTCGTCAAGTGTTAGGGGAAGATGTCCAAACACAAGAAGAAACGGTTGTGGCCAATGAATTTTATGGAGAGGTTTATGTGCATGTACAGTTTTACAAGCAGGTGCCTTTACAAGTAAAAGTTTTTGATAACCAACGCGAATATCGTATTAGCTGTGGAGACCGTTTTGTCGATGCTTTTAATCAAATTATTGAGTCAGCAGTAGATGAAAACTATATTTTCCAACGTAAGTGGATTGATTATGGAGTTCGCTACGGTGAGCTGGAGGAAATCGCTGAAACAGTCAAGCAGGAGATCGATGTCACTTATTCTGCAGACCGTTTAGCGGAAATTGTCGCAGCAATCAATAATGATGGTGAAAAAGCGGCTGTGAAAACGGACAAACTCAAAGTGACGGTAGAGCAGTTCCAGCAACCTGAATGGGAGAAACGCTTCCAGCTGCTCGATCAAATGGCTGATCCTGAGCTAGACGATCTACCGCTATTAGATTTAGCCTTACAGGATGAACAAATGTCTATCCGTCGACTAGCTACCGTGTACTTAGGCATGATTGAGGATGTGGCAGTTGTACCTTATTTAGAAAGAGCCCTACAAGATAAAAGTGCAGCAGTGCGTCGAACAGCAGGTGACTGTATGAGTGACCTTGGCTTTGTAGAATTTGAAGAAGCCATGCAGCAAGCCTTACAGGACAAAAACAAATTGGTTCGCTGGCGGGCAGCGATGTATTTATATGAGGTCGGCACGGAGCAATCCTTACCAGCATTGAAGGCTGCTGAGGACGACAAAGAATTCGAAGTGAAGCTACAAGTGAAAATGGCCATTGCCCGTATCGAACAGGGCGAGGAAGCAAAAGGCTCGGTCTGGAAGCAAATGACCGAATCCCGTCAACAATAATCAGGAAAAAACCAGCATGTGCTGGTTTTTTTCTGTTTTGTCATGGTTGGGATTTGCTCTCATAAGTGGTTGAGGCTGCTCCGAATAGTGAGGGTCCGCTCCAAGAAGTGAGCGAACCACTCCAAAGGAATGAAGACCTACTCCAAAAAATTGGAAAGCCGCTCCTCAGAAGTGAGGACCTGCTCAAAAGAACCAAAGACTCTTTCTCCAAATTAAAGAAATCCGCTCAAAAAAGTATTGCCCTCTTCCAAACTAACAATATTCTAACCAACTCAAAATTAAAAACAATACTCTCTTTCATTCGATGAATTGATCGAAAAACCGTGTAAAACAGAAAAAAATGTTGTTTTCTAGTGATTTATTGCTAAACAAAAAGTTAAGGGCGTTCTTTGAATCATTAACATATTGTCTAGTTTCATAGAGAAAGGACAATGTTAAAATAACATAAATTCAGAATATTCTTTAAAGATAGGAGGTCCTTTGCATGACAGTAACTAGTTTAAAGACAACAAAATCGTATGTGCGTGATCGTGAGGCGGTCATCGATCTAACACAGAAGCTCGTGCGCATTGAAAGCGTTTACCGTGAGAACGATCCGAAGGGCAATGAGCAAGAGGTGGCAACTTTTGTAGCGGCGTATTTACGAGATATCGGGATCGAGACGCATATCGAGGAGGTTGTGCCAGGGCGACCGAATGTCATTGGCATTATTGATTCGGGCAAGCCTGGGAAAACATTACTTTTCGAAGGACATACGGATGTGGTGACAGAGGGCAATCGAGAGGCTTGGGCCTATGATCCATTTGGAGCAGAAATTGTAGATGGGCGTATGTATGGCAGGGGAACGAATGATACAAAAGGGAATCTTGCTTGTATGATTACGGCTTGTCAGTCATTGCTACTAGATCAAGAGGCGTTTACGGGCAAGATTATTTTATGTATTCCTTGTGATGAAGAAGGGCTTATGCTAGGCATTAAACATTTTATTAAAAATGGTTGGGCTGATGGTGTGGATGGTGCGATTATCTGTGAACCACAGGAAAATAATGTGTGTATTGCACAACGTGGGGCTATTCGTTTACAGGTAGATATTTTCGGAAAAATGGCGCATGGTGCGATTTCATGGAGTGGCATCAATCCTAACTGGCGTATGGCGCGCTTCATCGTAGAGCTTGAAAAGCTGGAAAAAGAGGAGCAAGCACGATTAGGGCGTGATCCAATGCTGAATTGGCCATCTATTACACCTACGATTTTACGTGCGCCTGTAAAAGGCGATGCACAAATCAATGTTATTCCGGATCATTGTATGACAACACTCGATATTCGTACGGTGCCTGCGCAGGACCATGATGAACTGCTCGGCAAGATTGAAGCGATTATTAAACGATTACAAGCAGATGATCCTGATTTCAAAGTTGAACTGACGGTTCTTGATAACCGACCTGCAACTGCAACAGCGAAGGAAGACCCTGTTGTACAGGCTATTTATGAGGCTGTGGCAGAGGTAACAGAAAAGGAACCAAAATATAACGGTGTTCCAGGTGCGACAGATGGTACGTTTCTTCATGTGCATGGTATTCCCATTGTAACGGTTGGTGCAGGAGATCGAGAAATCCCTCATCAAATCAATGAGTATGTGGATGTTGAAGAATTGGCAGAAACAACAGCCATTTACCGTTTAGCAGCATTAAAATTTTTGGCGGGTGATGCACAATGACGGCTATCAAAATAGCAGTAATACCAGGAGATGGCATAGGAAAAGAGGTTATGCAGGAAGCGTTAAAAGTTTTAAATTGTTTGCAAGAACAACATAGCTCCTTACAAATTGAAACAACCATCTTTCCTTGGAGCTCCGATTACTACGTGCAGCATGGCTGTATGATGCCTAATGATGCACTGGCAACACTTCAAACATATGATGCGATTTTATTTGGTGCTATTGGCGATGCTCGTGTGCCTGATGATGTTACCGTTTGGGAATTAATTATGCCCATTCGAAAGCATTTTCAGCAATATGTGAATTTCCGTCCTATTAAATCGCTACCTGGAATAGCGTCGCCCTTGGCTAACGGAAAAGAAATTGACTTTGTGATCTTCCGTGAAAATGCAGAGGGTGAATATTCGGACAGTGGTGGCCGACTGTACCAACAGCAGCCGCAGGAAATGACGATTCAAAATACAATCATGACACGAATTGGGATTGAAAAGATTGTCCATGCTGCCTGTGATTATGCGAAGCAACACGGTAAAACCAAAATAACAAGTGCGACAAAATCGAATGCCATTATTCATTCGATGAAATTCTGGGACGAGCATACTAGCAAAACGGTGGCGCAAAGCTCACCAGCACTACAGCTTGAATCCATTTATATCGATGCACTCGTCGCCTATTTCGTAGAACGACCACAGAATTTTGAGGTGGTGGTGGCGTCCAATTTGTTTGGCGATATTTTATCCGATTTAGGCTCTGCTATTGTTGGAGGACTTGGCCTGTCTCCATCGGCCAACCTAAATCCAGAAAAGGATTTTCCATCGATGTTTGAGCCTGTTCATGGCTCAGCACCAGATATTGCAGGTAAGGGCATTGCCAATCCAATCGCTCAAATTTGGTCGCTTGCTTTATTGCTTGGCCATCAAGGCAGACCAGATTTAGAACAGCTCATTGTTAAAGCCATTACAGCAGTGCTACAAGAAGGGGTCGTGAAAACGGCAGATATTGGTGGACAAGCGACAACAGCACAAATGGGTGATGCGATCTGTCAGGAAATTATTAATAGAACTTTAACAGCAGGAGGTGTTTAGCATGTCAGTTGAGCAAAAGGTGATTGTGGTTACTGGTGCAGGAGGCGGTATGGGAAAGGCTATTATTCAAGAGCAATTAAAGCAGGGCAATCGAGTTGTTGGACTTGATCTATCCATAGATGCCTTATCAGATATTGCACAGGATGCCCTTCAATGCTTTGAGGTCAATGTATTACAGGAGGAACGTGTGCAAGACATCTGTCAGCAGGTTTTTGATAAGTATGGCAGAATAGATGGTCTTGTTAATGCACTGGGAATTGCCCAGTCAGCTACACCGATTGAAGAGGTCACAATGGATGAATGGAATCGTTTAATGGATGTTAATGTGAAAAGTTTATTTATCACGACAAAGGCAGTTGTCCCTTTTATGAAAAAACAGCAAAGGGGTTCTATTATTACAATTGCCTCCATTTCAGCAGTGCGACCAAGACCAGGCTTACAGGCTTATATTGCGTCAAAGGGTGCAGCAGAGAGCTTTACGAGAGGACTGGCAATTGAACTAGCATCTAGTCAAATTCGGGTTAATACAATTCATCCAGGACCAGCAGACACACAAATGCTTGGTCAATTTGCCACACAGGGTGCAGACGTAGAGCAGACGAAGCAAAGTGTCTTTGTGCAATCAGTGCCATTAGGACGATTAGTGAAGCCAGCGGATATAGCAGGAGCTGTTAATTATTTACTCTCAGATGCAGCAAGCATGGTCACAGGAACGACATTACATGTAGATGGTGGCCGTGGATTATAGGAGGGGTACAATGAAAAAAATTCCTATGTTGATAGATGGTGAGTGGGTCCACGGTAATGCACAGGCATACCTCGATGTTAAGAATCCCTCAACAGGTGAAGTGATTGCACAAATTAGCAACGCGAGTAAAGAACATGTAGAAGAAGCAGTACGTGCAGCTCGTGTAGCCTTTGAGCGAGAGGACTGGCGTCAATGGAAAGCCTATGAACGTGGGCAGCTATTGATCGAATTTGCTCATTATATTCGTAAGCATGCAGAGGAATGGAGTTTACTAGAATGTCGGGATGTAGGAAAGCCCTTATCACAGGCAAGAGCAGATATTGAATCAGCGGCTCGCTATTTTGAATTTTATGGCGGTGCAGCGGATAAGGTGATGGGAGATACAATTCCGATTGAGGATGGGCTATTAAATGCAGTAGTGCTAGAACCAGTGGGCATTACGGTACATATTGTGCCATGGAATTATCCGATTCAAATTACGGCAAGAAGTGTAGCAGCCGCTATAGCAACTGGTAATGCAGTCATTGTGAAAAGTGCGGAGGATACACCGCTAACAACGCATGCCATTGCAGAATGGTTCGCCGATAAGTTGCCGAAAGGGATTTTCCAGCATATTACGGGCTTGGGACGAGAGGTTGGTCCTTATTTAACCTCACATCCCGATATTAATCATATTACGTTTACAGGTTCTGTTCCGACAGGAATTGCGGTGATGAAGGCGGCTGCAGAAAATGTTGTGCCTGTGACATTAGAGCTTGGTGGTAAATCTCCTAATATTGTTTTTGCGGATGCTAACATGGAGCAGGCATTAGAGGGAGTCGTACGTGCGATTATCCAAAATGCTGGTCAAACTTGTTCAGCAGGGGCACGTTTACTCATTGAGGAACGTATAAAAGACTCCTTCATTTCACGATTAGCGCAAAGATTCCAAGCGATCCAAGTAGGACCAGGTGAAGCAGATATGGAGATGGGACCATTACTGAATGAACAACAATATAAAAAAATCACTGCATTATTACAGCAAGCAAAGGTAGATGGCTATGTTGTGACAGGTGGGGAACCATTGACATTGGCAGGCTATGAGAAAGGCTTTTATGTTCAGCCAACTATACTTGATGGTGTCGATCCAAATGATCCATTAGCTCAGGAGGAAATTTTTGGTCCAGTGTTAACCGTCTTGACATTTTCCACTGTAGAGGAGGCCATCACATTAGCTAATAGTACGGACTATGGCCTAGTGGCGGGCATTTGGTCACAAAATATCGATACGGCTCATTATGTGGCAAGTCGTGTGCAGGCTGGCCAAGTATTTGTCAATAATTATGGGGCTGCTGGAGGCATTCAAATGCCATTTGGAGGCTATAAAAAAAGCGGAATTGGTCGAGAGAAGGGCTTTGTTGCACTGCGAAACTATACGCAAATGAAAAATATCGCTATACGCTATGCACCACCTAATCAACACTGAGATGGAGGGACGCATATGGAACAGCCAAAAGAAAAAGATGTACTTTTAGAGGTCAATCACTTATCAATTAAATTCCATTTAAAGAATGGGAAAGAGGCAAAAGTAGTTGAAGATGTGAATTTTACTATTCATAAAGGAGAAACCGTTGCACTGGTCGGTGAATCGGGAAGTGGCAAAAGTATTACATCCTTAGCCATTATGCGGTTGCTACCTATACCTCCAGGAGAAATTACGACAGGCTCTATCACTTTAAACGGTAAAAATCTACTTACCTATAAAAATAAAGAAATGAGCCGTATTCGAGGCAATGAAATTAGTATGATTTTTCAAGAGCCTATGACCTCTTTAGATCCCGTTTTTACGATTGGCAATCAAATGATTGAAGGCATACGAAGACACCAAAAGGTATCGAAAAAAGAGGCATGGAATAAAGCGCTACAGCTTTTAAAAGAAGTCGGGATTGCGAATGCAGAAAAGGTCATTGCGGAATATCCTCACCAACTATCAGGCGGGATGCGACAACGCGTTATGATTGCGATCGCAATGTCTAATAATCCGCAGCTATTGATTGCGGATGAGCCAACTACTGCACTTGATGTCACGGTTCAGGCACAGATTTTAAAGCTGATGCTAAAAATGAAGGAAGAGCATCGATCGGCCATTTTATTCATTACCCATGATATGAGCGTTGTTGCAGAGACAGCAGACCGCGTTATGGTGATGTATGCAGGACAGATTGTCGAGGAAGCCCCAGTAAGAGAGCTCTTTTTAAATCCACAGCATCCTTATACAACAGCACTTTTAAAGACGATGCCAAGCCTTGAAACAGATGTCAAAAGGCTACCATCGATTCCTGGTACAGTGCCACCAGCATATGCATTACCTGACGGCTGTCGCTTTGCGCCACGTTGTCCTCATGCGCTGGCACATTGTCATCAGGAGCAACCTGCTGTTTATCATATTCAAGAAGCACATAAGGTACGCTGTCATTTATTCACGGAGAAAGGAGAGCTGGCTCATGACGGAGAAAGAAGTTTTGTTGGAAATTAATCATTTAAAAGCCTACTTTCCTGTGAAGCGTAAGTCGATGAAGGAAGAGAAAAAGGTCATTAAAGCGGTTGATGATATTTCGATTGAGATTTATAGAGGGGAAACACTTGGTATTGTTGGCGAATCAGGCTCAGGAAAGTCCACCTTTGGGCGAACAATTTTAAAGCTTGTTGAACCAACAGCAGGAGAAGTGTTGTATAAAGGACAACCCATCCAGCATTTAAAGGGGAATAAGCTACAAAGTTATCGCAATCAAATGCAAATGATTTTTCAAGATCCCTTTGCCTCTCTCAATCCGCGGATGCGAATCGGTTCTATAATCGAAGAACCGATGAAGCTGCAACTAACATTGACGAAGGAGCAACGCAAAGAGCGTGTGAAGGAGCTATTACAAAAGGTAGGGCTACCTGAGGATGCCATGCATAAGTTTCCCCATGAATTTTCTGGTGGGCAGCGGCAGCGTATTGGGATTGCACGGGCATTAGCGATTCATCCAGAATTCATAATTGCTGATGAGCCCGTTTCAGCACTGGATGTGTCGGTGCAATCACAAGTGCTCAATCTCATGATGGATTTACAGGATGAATTTCAATTAACCTATTTATTTATTTCACATGATTTAAGCGTTGTGAAACATATTAGTGACCGTGTGGCAGTGCTGTATTTAGGGAGAGTAGTGGAGGTTGGGACAAAGAAGGAGCTATATGCCAATGCGTTACATCCCTACACACAAGCATTACTATCTGCAATACCCGTTGTTAATTTTGATGAGCCCAAACAAGAAATACTTTTACAGGGCGAGTTACCAAGTCCAATGAATCCACCTGTTGGCTGTGTCTTTCATACACGTTGCCCGTATGTGATGGAAAGATGCCATCAGGAGAGACCGCAGCTTCTCAATGAAAATGATCATCAACGAGTTGCCTGTTTTTTATATGACAAAAAATCAGAAAATTATAATTATTTAAAAAGTGAGGTGTGAAGAATGTTTGGCAATATAACGGATGTGCCAGGTGTTAAGGTAGGACATCGCGAGAATAAGGAGGGCATCACAGGCTGTACGGCGCTAGTAGTGGAAAACGGAGCTGTTTGTGGAGTGGATGTTCGAGGCTCTGCACCAGGTACTCGTGAAACTGATGCGTTAGATCCCATCAATGAAATTGACCGGGTCCATGCCATTTGTTTAGCTGGGGGTAGTGCGTTTGGGTTAGATGCTGCTACAGGCGTCATGCAATTTTTAGAGGAGCAAGGGATTGGGGTCGATGCAGGGGTAGCGAAAATACCGATTGTACCAAGTGCAGTACTCTTTGACTTGTTTATCGGTGATCCGCATGCACGACCTACAGCACTTATGGGCTATGAAGCGGCACAAGCGGCACAAGTTGGCTCATTTCCAAACGGCAATGTAGGCGCAGGCTACGGAGCAACTGTAGGCAAATTAGCTGGTCCAGAATTTGCAATGAAGGGTGGGCTTGGTAGTGCTTCCTATGCGGGGAAAGATGGTCTTGTAGCAGGTGCTATCGTGGCTGTCAATGCAGTAGGAGATGTCAAGGACCCTACAACAAGGCAAATTTTAGCTGGAGCAAGAGATAAGCATTCTGGTCAATGGGTGGATTGCTGTGCCTATCTAGAGGAGCATGCGCAATCAGAGGCTTTAGCGGGTACCAATACAACCATTGGTGTTGTGGCAGTGAATGCCAAGCTAACGAAGGCAGAGGCTAAAAAGATTGCGCAGCTTACGCAAAATGCCTTAGCACGCACGATTTATCCTGTTCATACGATGCTGGATGGCGATACGATTTTTGTACTCGGTACAGGAGATCAATGCTATGCACTTGATTATTTAGGGCAGCTAGCGACAAAGGTGATGGAGGAAGCGATTCTAGCTGGCATTAAAGCCGCTGAGCAATTGGCGGATGTTGAAAGTTATACAAGCATTCAAAAGAAAAGCATTTAGGAAAAGGGGGAACAGCCATGCAATGGAAGAAAAGCGGATTGTTACTACTAACAGTGTTGATGGCAATCGTTATGGCAGCTTGTTCAAGTGATGGAGAGAAAACGACGACTACTTCAGGTACTACAGATGGTCAAACGGCAACAGATGTTCCACAGGAAATTGTTGTTCGTGTGAATGATGATCCAGATTTTTTAGATCCACATAAAGCGACAGCGTCCATTTCGTATCAAATGATTCTAAATATCTTTGAGGGGCTAATGGCTCCTGAAACGGATGGCTCCTTAAAAGAGGGACTTGCTGAAAGCTATGAAATTTCTGAGGACGGCTTAACCTATACGTTTAAAATTCGCCAAGGTGTGAAGTTTCATAATGGTGATGATTTAACGATGGAGGATATTCAATATTCCTTTGACCGTTTAATGGGGAAAAATGGTGGAGAAAAAATGTCCAATAGCTTTGATAATGTAGCATCTACAGAGGCGCCTGATGCAAGTACATTTGTGATTAAGCTAAAAGAGCCAAATTCAAATTTCTTGTATTCATTAACAGGCAGACAATCAGCTATTATTCCAAAGAGCAATGATGGGAAGCATAATGAAAATCCAATTGGTACAGGTCCATTTGCCTTTGTGAAATATGCACCAGGTACAAATTTAGAGCTTAAGAAAAATGAACAGTATTGGCAAGAAGGATTACCTTATTTGAATAAAGTAACCTTTGCCTTCCAATCAGATGATCAGGCAGCCATTATGAGCTTAATGGCAAACGAAGTTGATTTAACGAGTGTTCCTTGGCACCGTGTGAGCGAGGTAGAGGGAAGCTATAATTTATCACACCAAAATAATAACTCTTCTCTTATTGTTACATTTAACGAAACAAAGGCACCATTTGACAATGTGAAGGTTCGTCAAGCAATCAATTACGCAATTAGTAAAGCCGATATTATTGACTCTGTGTTTGCAGGCTATGCTGTGCCACTTGGCTCTAATATGAGTCCAGCGATGGGCGATTTCCAAAAGAAGGGCTTAGAAAGCATGTATGAGCGAGATGTGGAAAAAGCGAAGGCGTTATTAGCAGAAGCAGGATATCCGGATGGCTTTAAAACAAAAATTACAGTGTCTTCACACAATGATATTTACTCAAATATTGCACAAATTGTCGTAGCTAATTTGCAAGAAATCGGAATTGATGTAGAAATTGAAGTAGTGGAATGGGGAATTTGGCTAGATCGCGTTTACTTTGGCCGTGACTATGCAATGACAACGATTGACTTAACAGGTCGTGCATCTGCTTTTGAAGTGTTGAATGATTACATTTCTACAAACGATAGTGAAAACTTCTTCTTATTTAAAAATGAAGAATACGACAAAATTATGGCTGATGTTTTAAAGGAAACCGACCAAGCCAAGCAAATAGAGTACTATCATCGTGCACAGGAAATATTAGCTGAGCAGGCAACAGCAGTGTATATTGCGGATTATCAAATCGTTTGGGGATCTGACAAACAGGTGACGGGGCTCAAGAGCTATCCATTCTGGTTCCACGATATGTCAGAGGTCAAGTTTTCAAACTAGAAAGGGATGAGTGCTTATGATGTATATCCTACGTCGAATCATCCTGTTAATAACAACCATCCTTCTAGTATCCATTATTACATTTGGTGTTTTTCAAATTTTACCTGGTGATCCAGTTCGCACAATGCTAGGAACAGAGGCGGATCCCACTCAAATTGAAAATTTACGATCTGAGCTTGGCTTGGATCGTCCTCTTTATGAACAATATGTGGATTGGATGAAGGGCTTATTGACAGGGCAATTAGGGAATTCCATTCGATTTTCCATGCCAGTAAAAGAATTACTATTTGATCGACTTCCTGTCACCATGTCATTAGCAGGACTCACCCTTATCATTGTCTTAATCATCTCATTACCTTTAGGGATGTTTGCAGCAAGAAGACAAAATAAATTAAGTGATGTGTCATTATCGACTGTAACCCAGATCGGTATGGCAGTGCCTTCCTTTTGGCTAGGGATGATGCTTATTCTTTACATTGGCCTACAGTTCAGCTTCTTTAAAATAAGTGGCTATATACCTTGGACACAAAGTGTAGCAGGGGCGCTCAGTACCCTAATACTTCCAGCCTTAACGATTGCGATTCCACAAATTGCGGTGAATTTTCGTTATGTTCGTACAGCCATTTTGGAGCAGGTCCAGCTCGATTATGTCCGTACGATACGCAGTAAAGGGATGTCTGAACAAAATGTAATGTATAAGCATGTTTTGAAAAATTCCATGATTCCGATATTGACGGTTTTTGGGTTGATTATGGCGGAGGTTGTGGCAGGAACGATTATTGTGGAGCAGGTGTTTTCATTGCCAGGGATTGGTCAGTTATTGATTACGGCTATCAGTAATCGTGATTTTCCACTCGTACAAGGGATCGTTATGTATATTACAGTAGCTGTCGTCATGATTAATTTTATCGTCGATGTTTTATATTCTGTGTTGGACCCTAGAATTCGATTACGTTAAGAGGTGACTACCATGAAACAATTACAGCGCTATACTAAAAAAATCAATTTAGTCATTGGTCTCCTCGTCATTGTTGGCTTTCTGCTCGTCATGATTGTTAGCTTTTTTTATACACCCCATGATGTCAACGCGATGAATATACCTGAAAAATTGCGTGGTCCAGGTGGTGCCTATATGTTTGGAACAGATGAATTTGGGCGAGATATTTTTAGTCGCATTATGAAGGGGACACAAACAGCCTTTGCCGTGGGTCTATTAACGGTTGCGATTGGAACGATATTTGGTATTCTCATAGGCGGAATTGCAGGCTATGTTGGTGGCTGGATCGATGAAATATTTATGCGTACGATGGACGCTTTAATGGCCTTTCCAGGAATCATCTTAGCATTAATGCTTGTAGCAGTATTCGGCCCAGGAATAACGAATACAGCGATAGCGCTGGGGATTATCGCGATACCTGCTATTGCGAGGATTGCCCGCAGTGGCTTTGTGCAACAACGTGACTCGGAATATGTGCTGGCAGCGAAATTAATTGGTGTTAAGCCTTATAGCATCATGTTTCGTCATATTTTGCCAAACATTTCGTCGCAAATTATTGTGGCAGCAACCGTGACTTTTGCGACAGCAATGTTAGCCGAGGCAGCACTGAGCTATTTAGGGCTTGGGGTACAGCCACCAAACCCTAGCTGGGGTAGAATGTTAAAAGATTCACAAGCCTATTTAATCGGTGCCCCTTGGTATACGTATGCCCCTGGGGGAGCCATTACGATTCTCGTTTTAGGCTTATATATGCTCAGTAATGCTTTACGAGATTTTATGGACCCACGTTCAAAATCGTAATAGATCAGGTGCTGTCTTTTGCAACAGTTCATAGGCCTTAACAGCCATCTCAATATTGAGGCGATGGGGAGCTTGTAAAAAATCAGCACCTAGTATACTTTCTAATCGTTCTATTCGTTTGTAAAGTGTTTGACGGACAATAAACAGCTGTTCTGCTGTATCATTTTTAGCTCCATTACAGGACAGATAAACAGCTAATGTTTGAAATAAATCATGGCTACTTTTTTGATCTAATACTAAAATTTCCTGTAAATAATCTTTTACAAATTGTAGGAGAGCTGTTTGATCCTGCTGTAATAACAATCGATAAACACCTAAATCCTTATAATAGATGGAGCTCGTCAATTGATGATGCTGCATTTGGATGGCTGATTTGGCTTCCTTATAGCCCAGATGAACACTTTCGATCGTTTGATAGACATTGCTAATACCACAGCTAAGGGTAAGTTGCTCAAAAAATTGTGCTGCTTTTCTTGCAATGATTTGTGAAATTGCTTGATCAAAAGCGTCGCGATTGTCTTTCATATAATCTGCGGCAATGAAAAAGGCTAAAATAATTATCTCGTGCTGTCTTACTGAAACAGTAGGGAAAAATCCAAGCTTTTTCAGGATCGAACGAACATACATGGCATTTTGTAGCTGGATTTCCTGCCATTCTTCTTCAGGTACAGTATTGGCTTCATCATGTAGATTGAACACGACGACTCGGTAAAATAAATTACGACTTTCGATTGGTAAATAGCTTTGGTAGTATTGAATATCTACTGGCTGACCTTGAATTAAGGCTAGTATGAATTCATCTTCCCGGCTTTGCTGTCGCTCCTGAAGCATGCGGTTACGCATTAAAATATGGGCAATTGACATAGTTGCTCGTTCAAGATTTAACAAGGTGTAATCACTCTGCTTTGGCAGTTCAGAATGCATACATAAATAGCCCCACACTTGTCCAAGTCCATTAACAGGAATAATGACAAAATGGTCTTTACCCAAGGATAGAAGGTGCAAGGGCTCTTGTAGTTCTAACTGCTGACAATGCTCCTCCATGACACGTAAATATTTTTTAGCCTCCATAGGATAATAAAAGCTTTTTGTATCTTCTGAAACAAATAGAAAGGGAGCATTTGTATCTTGATGGAGCACTTGTAATATTTTTAAAATACCATTTGGCATTAATGATAATTCCATAAAAGTTTTGGATAGTGTATCTAGCTGTGTAAGTGCCTGCTGGTGTTGATTAATTATGTACGTGTGCAAATCTTGCGTAATATCAATAAATCGTACAATTTCTTCAAAGATGATGATAGGGAAATGATGGGCATTTGCCATGGCAATCAATTCTACGGGAACATGGTCAAAATAGTCGCCAATTTCGATACAAAGACCAGCTGCCTCATTACGAATAAGGTTTTGTAAGTAGGCTATTTGTGTTTCTCGTTCTAGCTGTAAACCGACACCCGTGGTTAAAATTAATTCACCACCATTGATTAAGGTTTCAAAATCTTTAATTTCTAATATATGTGTCCACAATACTTGGCGATCTAGGCCGTGCTGCCCTGCAATAAGTTTCGCCGATTCAAAATGCTTGCGCTTGAGGACATCACGTACGAGTAGAGGATGTTTCGACATCAATTAGCACCTGCCCTTCGAATGTACAATGTCTATTTCATTATGTTAGAGAAATCAGAAAATTTCAATATTAACTAGCTTAATAGGGAAAATGGTGATAGACAAAAAGACACCGATGATACACGATTGGAGGTCATGATATGGAGCGAAACGATCAGTTTACACATACTTTACAGCAAAAAGATCATGAAAACATTTGGCATCACATGTCTATCTATAACGACAAAGCACCTCCCATTATTGAACAGGGAGAAGGGGCGTGGATTACAGATAGTTTAGGCAATCGCTTTTTAGATGGTATGTCAGGCTTATGGGCAGTGAATGTAGGGTATGGGCGTGAGCGTCTTGCCAAGGTTGCGTATGAGCAGCTAAAAAAGCTTTGCTATGCTCCTTTAACACAAAGCCATGAACCTGCTATTAGGCTCGCTGAAAAAATTAACAGCCTACTTGATGATGACTATATGATGTTTTATTCCAATAGTGGCTCAGATGCGAATGAAGTGGCGTTTAAGTTAATACGTCAATACCATCAACAAAATGGGGAAGGGAACCGCTATAAAATCATTGCTCGCTATCGGGGCTATCATGGCAGTTCACTTGGGGCATTAGCAGCTACAGGTCAGGCATTACGTAAATTTAAGTACGAGCCGCTGACACCAGGCTTCTTACATGTTGCTCCACCTGATCACTATCGTCGTCCAAAAGGGCAGTCAATTGAGACATACAGCCTAGCACTTGCCCGAGAAATGGAAGAAAAGATTATTTGGGAGCAAAAAGAAACCATTGCGGCTGTCATTATGGAGCCACTCATCACGGGTGGTGGAGTGCTGATCCCACATCCTACATATGTCAAAGAAGTCGAGCGCATTTGTAGAAAGCATGGGGTATTACTCATCATGGATGAGGTCATATGTGGCTTCGGACGGACAGGTAAGCTATTTGGCCATCAGCATTTTGATATTCGACCAGATGTTATTACCATGGCGAAAGGATTAACGAGTGCCTACCTACCACTATCCATTACAGCTATACGTAAAGACATTTATGAAAAATTTAAAGAGACGGACGGCTATAGTCATTTTCGCCATATCAATACATTTGGGGGCAATCCAGCAGCTTGTGCAGTGGCCTTAGAAAATATAAAAATCATGGAAGAGGAAGGACTTGTGCAGCGAGCAAGAGATTTGGGTATTCAATTCCTACATGATTTGCAAGACCTATTAGAGCTGCCCTTCGTTGGCGATATTCGTGGGCTTGGGCTACTCATTGGCATCGAGCTGGTCGAAGATAAACAATCTCAAACACCTGCCAAGCCCGAGCTAATAGCGAAAATCATGGCTGATTGTCAAGCAAATGGCTTAATTGTTGGAAGAAATGGTGATACAGTCGAAGGCTTCAATAATATCATTACGTTAAGTCCACCGCTTTGCTGTACAGACGAGGACTTTGAGTTTATGGTTGCTGTATTAAAAAGAGTATTTGCAGCCAACGTCTAGCCTGAGGCGATTCCAAATGTGCAAAAAACACGAGGAATCGCCTTTAATACTGTCGTTTATGCCCTTTCTTCACCTCTTCCCAGTCAATTTCGATGTTATGCAACACACGTGTTAGTAGACTGTGAATGCTGTTAATCTCCTCATTGGAAAACCCCTCAAGCGCACGGGCATTGGAATATTCGCCCTCCCGTTTTAAAAAAGGATAGATGTCCATGCTTTTAGCTGTAGGAAAAAGTAATTTATTTTTCTTATTCCCTTGTTCAATTCGTTTTTCAATAAAGCCTTTAGTCTCCAATTTTTGAATAGCTCGTGAAGCCGTTGTGCGGTCTACCTTCAATAGCTCTGCGACTTTCTCTTGAATAATACCTGGATTTTCACAAATACGGATGACATATAAATATTGCCCCTTCGTCAAATCCAATTCCTTGAATTCAATATTGCTTATGGAGTCTAATGCCCGTGCAATGGCACCTATTTCACGTAAGATTTCTTTCATGTTCGATCCTCCTGAGATTTTTGTTGTAATTGCAATAAAAATCATTCTATACTAATACTATCATCTTCAAAGTGAAATTGCACCTAGAGAAGATGATTCAGGAGAAACTAGGAGGAATAGTAATGAATATAAAAAAAGTAACAACGGAAGCAGAATTACAAACAGCATTTGATTTTAGACGGAGCGTTTTTATTGAAGAGCAGCAAGTCCCTGAGGAAGAAGAATATGATGAATTTGATGCACTAGATGCTCCATGCGATCATATTTTGGTGTATTACAATGAGCAACCGGTTGGAACAGGTAGACTACGAGTTGTAGAGGGCTATGGCAAATTGGAGCGTATTTGTATATTAGAAGAATACCGCAAATTTGGCCTTGGTAAGGAAGTTATTGCGGGCCTAGAGCAAATTGCACGAGATAAAGGGCTAACAAAGGCAAAATTAAATGCCCAGTCCTATGCAGAAGGCTTTTATGAAAAATTAGGCTATCAGCGTGAAGGTGAAGAATTTATGGATTGTGGCATTCCCCATATTTTAATGAAGAAATACTGGTAGCAGATGAAAATCACACGATGATAGAACATGCCAGACTTAGCATAATACTTTGTAACTTTTTAATCGTTGCTTGGGTCTACTGCTTAAAGGGGGGATGTTGTTGAAGAAATGGATATGCCTTTGTACCATGTGTTTGTTACTGACTGCTTGCGGTAGTCAAGTCATCATCGAATGGGTTGATTTAATCAAATGGGATGGTAAGCAATATGAAGCTGTATATGAAGTAGCGTTAGCCGATCGTTCATTCATTGATAAGGAAATAGGGGAAGTTGATTTTAAAGTAGCTGATCATATCAAAAGAACTTCCTATCGTTTTAAGGATGGCGATGCAGCCTTCCACGAGAAGGGGACAAAGCTTTATGCGATAAAGGGTCTTGACGATACCATTGCGGTAGAAGATCAGTCGGTTATTAATGGCTATCGAATTTATATGATAAGAGATGAAGCTGCGCCGCGACGGAATTTTGATCAGGTTCCATTAGAAGAAGTGAAGAAAATAGAATTTTACGCATCTATGGAAGAAGGCGATCGGAAAACGGCTAGCTATACAGATCAGTCTGACATGGAAAATATAAAGGCAATTTTAGCCAACAGTAAACTAGACCCATCCTTTGAGCCAAATGGAGATACGAAACGTTATGATATACTCCTATATACAGACGATGCCATTGCTTTTCAATATGGCATACAATTTGATGGGACTACTTATTTTTGGTTTCCGTCAGAAAACGCGCTTTTATCGGATGATATACAGCCGTTTATTTCCAAAGATTAGTGTACTTCTCGAAAGACGCTTATATTGAAGGATAATGCCATGCTACCTTCTGTAATGGTTCAGTCGGATTATCACTTTAGCAAAATGCGCCAATTAAAGAAAGCTGCCCAAACATAAGGCAGCTTTTATTTATTTTTGCTTTACAACCGTACCTGCAAAGCTATCATGAGGAAGACGTTGACCGTGCTGCTGCTCGAAGGCTTGGCGATCTTTTAGATAATCGAACGTACTGATAGTATCTCGATATGCCATGCGTTTAATAATTTGACCTGCTGATAATGGACGACCATCTTCATTTTCGAGTGCTAATCCCATTGCTTTGTAGCCAATCGTTTGTCCGTTTTTACGGAGTTGTGCATATTCTAGCGCCCACAATACTACAGTTGGCGTAACGAGTGCATGAACAGCCTCATTTTTTACTTTTTTTCGTAGGAGGTATTCAACCCCAAACGTGACAGCCGTTGAAACAGCTGTATCGATTAAAAATGCTGCTGTGCGTTTTTTTGTCATCAATTCCATATAAGCCCTCCTTTAATGACCTGTCACTAGTACATACGAACAATAAGGACAAAAAGTTTCGATTTATCCTAGATTCATATCTAATGAAAGTACAGGATAGGATGGAATTGCCCCATGCTTTGTTGTTGAAATGCCCGCATATCCGTTTGCAAAAGATAGCAGAGACATTGCATACTGTTCACAATGAGCTACCACTTGATCTACTGTTAGTTGATGATGAAGAAATTGACTTAAAATCGCGCCAATAAAAGCATCACCAGCCCCAGTTGTATCAACGGTTTGTACCTTGTTAGCAGGAGCCTTCATATGATGCTTTTTCGTATATAAGGTAGCCCCAGCAGCACCATGTGTAATGATGATAACTTCTACATATCCCTTGAATAACGTTTGAACAGCTTCCTGTTCATCTTCTAGAGTTGTTAAAAACAACAGTTCTTCCTCTGAAAGCTTGACAATATGGGCTTTTGGTAAAAAGGCTAAAATGGTTTCACAACACGCCGTCTTATCCTGCCATAAAGGAAGGCGCACATTCGGATCGAAGGATATAAGGCTTCCTGCTTGATGTGCCTGTTCAATAAGGGCAAGATGTGCTTGTTTCATAGGACTCTCTACAAGATTAACAGAGCAAAAGTGAACGATATCGTGCGCTGTTAATAGCTGCGAGGGGAGGTATTCCTGTTTGTATAAGAGATCTGCAGCATGCCGGCGATAAAATTGAAAATCTCGTTCGCCATGTTCATTTAATGAAACAAAGGCAAGACTTGTTTCACCATCCGTTGATTGACGAATAAACTGTGTATCTACACCTGCTTGCTGCAACGTTTTGATTAGGAAGTCACCAAAGGCATCCTGACCGACTTGTGTAAGAAGGGCCGCCTGCTGTCCTAGCTTTGCACAGACAGCGGCTACATTGGCAGGTGCTCCTCCTGCATGTTTAGTAAAATGCTCAATGTTGGCTAGGGAGCCGTGCTGCTGTGTCGGTGTAAAGTCAACTAATAATTCTCCAATTGTGAAGAGCTTGCCCATTATGAGACCTCCTGTGGTAGTCGCTTTTTCTTAGGAACATAAATGGTATAAAAAATACCAGCGAAAATGAGAAGGATCCCCATCGTTTGCGTAAAGCTTGGCATAAAATCAAGCAATAGCATATCCAGTAAAATGGCGACAACAGGGTCGACAAAAACCAATACAGAGACAAGAATCGTAGACAGGCTACGAATACTATCAAAAAATAAATAGTAAACAAATCCTGTATGAATAAAGCCTGTGCCGAGTATATAAAACCAATTGGTTGACGTTAATCCATCAAACAGCGAGAAGTCGATAAAAGGCAGTAGTATCACGATTCCAACTGTTGTTTGAATATAGGTTAACGCATACGAGCTAAGCTTCGTGATGGTTTTGCTTGTTAGCATTGTAAGGGCATAAAATACTGCTGACAGTAATGCCCAGATAAAGCCAGATTGCATAAATTCTGAGAACGACACAAAATTATTGAGACCGATGATAAAAATACTACCGATAAAGCAAGTGATTGTTGCGACAAGTGCCTGAATGGTCATTTTTTCCTTCAAAAAGATAGCGCCTAAAATTAACACAAATATGGGGGCTAAATTATAGATGGAAATGGCAATTGAAATGGACATTTCCTCAAAGGCTTTAAATAAAAATACCCAGTTTAACACAATAAAGACACCGCAAATAAGCGTTTGAAAAATTTCTTTCTTATCCCATACCTCTGTTTTATGTCCACCAGTGATGAGCCACATACCACCTAGAAAGAGGGTTGCGCAAATGCATCTAACAAAGACAAGCTCTGTAGCGGGAACACCAGTGTGAACGGTAAAAAAGCCGATGGAACCAAACAGTGCCATGGAGACTGTTAGTTTAATGATTGCTGAGATGTTCATACGAAACCTTCCTTCTATTATTTTATTAAGCTATACGTATACAACTATTCACGAATTTGGCCGTTGCCATGAATAACATATTTTGTTGATGTTAATGCAGGCAAGCCCATTGGTCCACGGGCATGTAGCTTTTGTGTACTAATACCGATTTCTGCACCATAGCCAAATTCAAAGCCGTCCGTGAAGCGGGTGGAGGCATTATGATACACTGCTGCTGCATCGACATTGTTTAAGAACGTCTCGGCGGTTAATTGATCCTCTGTAATGATGGCCTCAGAATGATTCGTTCCAAAGTATTGAATATGCTCAATCGCTTCATAGACATTTTCCACCAATTTAACGCTTATTTTTAAATCAAGGTACTCTGTCGCATAATCATCCGCTGTAGCTGGAAGGGCAGCTTCAAATTGCTGACATACTTGCTCATCACCGATGATGGTTACACCTGCATTGTGGAGTGACGTTAAAAGCTGGACGCCGTGTTCTTTAAACCAAGCCTGATGAATGAGTAAGCTTTCTGCTGCATTACAAACAGAAGGACGCTGTGTTTTAGCATTCAGACAGATTTTTTCTGCTTTTATGTAATCCGCCATTTCATCCACGTAAATGTGACAGTTGCCTGCACCTGTTTCGAGTACAGGAACAGTCGCCTCATTGACAACTAAATCAATCAGGGCTTTGCCCCCACGAGGAATGAGCACATCTAAGTACTCTTTTAAATGGAATAGTTCTTTGGCTGTTTCGCGGTTTGTATCCTCAATTAATTGAACAGCATCGGTAGGGATAGAAGTTTTAGCAAGCGCGCGATGAATACTTGCGACAAGAGCCATATTAGAAAACTTAGCGGAGGAGCTTCCGCGCAAAATAACTGCATTGCCCGTTTTTAGAGATAGTGTTGCTGCATCGATCGTCACATTTGGTCGAGCTTCATAGATCATACCAATAACACCAAGTGGCACAATTCGTTTTTCAATGCGTAGCCCATTGTCCTTTTCAATATGTTCAACAATTGTACCTACTGGATCGTTTAAGGAGACGAGTAAATGAATGGCGTCGGCCATTGCCGCAATCCGTTCTTCATTGAGCATGATACGATCCAACGTAGATGCAGGTATACCTTGCTGCTCACCTTGTGCCAAATCCTTTGCATTTTCAGCCATAATGTCATGTTGATCGATTAATAGCTGTTCTGCAATTTTTTTCAATGCCTCATTTTTCTCGCAGGTAGTTTTAATATTTAACATATAGCTTGCGGCTTTTGCGCGTTGTCCTTTTTCTTGAATTTCACTTGTCATTTGTCATTCCTCCTTAATTCGTTTGAATTTTCAGCCATTTGTCTCGGTGAATTACCTCAATAGGGCTTTTCAGCAATGTATCAGTCCGTTTTCCCATGGCAGAGAGAAGCTCTTGGGAAGAGTACAGTACTTCGCCACGTCCTAGTAAGTCCTTCTCACTATAGACTTCTACAACATCACCATTGACAAACTCACCTTCTACACGATAGACGCCAGCAGGTAATAGACTTTTACCATTATTCATTAAAGCCTGTTCTGCACCACTGTCTATAAAAATTTTACCAGAAATTTCCGTGAGTGCAATCCACTGTTTATGATTTGTTAACACAGCGAGCTCATCATGCCCCACATAAGTGCCATCACCATGTCCTGCTAAAATTTCGACGAGCTTCTGTGCACCATGACCTGTACCGATAAATACCTTCACCCCTGCACGTAGCGCTGTTCGTGCTGCCAGAAGCTTTGAGGCCATGCCTCCTGTGCCAACCTTTGATCCTGTACCATCCGCAAAGCTTAGCAAGTCATCCGTAATGGCAGCTAATCGATCAATGCGCTCTGCCTGTGGGTTTTTATTGGGATTGGCATTATAAAGGCCATTGATATCTGTTAAAATGATGAGCTGATCGGCGTGAACAAGTCCACTGACGAGTGCTGAAAGCATATCGTTATCTCCAAAGGTTAATTCACTAATAGACACTGTATCGTTTTCATTAATAATCGGTAGCATGGATCGTTCTAATAACTCCTCGAAAGTCGCATAGGCATTTTTATAGCATTCTTTTTTAGAAAAATCTGTTCGTGTCAATAATATCTGGGCAGGCATGATATCATAAATACTAAACAAAGCACTGTACGTTTGAATGAGTAGGCTCTGTCCTACAGCAGCAGCTGCCTGCTTACCCTTCACTGTCACAGGACGAGCAGGGTAGCCGAGTTGTTTAAAACCCGCCGCTACGGCACCAGACGACACAAGCAAAACTTCATGCCCCAATTTCTTCAACTCGGCGATTGCCTGCACATGGTCCATTAAGCGAACTTTATCGATTTCACCCTTTGCATTCGTTAAAGAGCTACTGCCAATCTTAACAACAATTCTTTTTCTCTCCATCTCACGACCTCCATCATTGCTGAATCAAGATAAAAAAAGCCTTTTCATCCTAAAAATTAGGACGAAAAGACTTGCCTTCCGTGGTACCACCTACATTGAATATCATGCGACATTCCACTTTTCTCATAACGCTAGAGACTGCGCCTAGTTTGGCTAGGACGTTTCACAAAGTAGGTTTCATTAGTCTTCCTTGTACAATGCCTTGCAGCCGATGGGCATCGCTCTCTTTTCAAGCAGTGGCTAACTACTGGTCTTCGTTCGTTTTCTCATCTATTGACTAAAGGATGCACTACTTCTATAAGTCTGTCAAGCTGAATGGGTAAATTACTTGAAAGTTTTGATAAATTAAGAAAGGGATGCGTTAAAATGATGAAAAGGCCAATTATTCGATTATTTAAACCACCAAATAGCAATGAAAAGGGGAAGCATCGCCAACACAATGACAAAGAAGCTCCAAATGACCTGTTTCCCAGATGACATATTTTTGGGTTTGATGCTCATTTGTTCATATAACTGGTTAATGGCTCGTTGCTCTTTCGCATAAAGCATTGCTTGAAATTCTTCGTAATCTTGAATATAGCTAGATGGAGCACGTGGACTGAAGCGTAAATTTCGAATGGAATCCGTAATCTCTTTGTCAGCCATCCAATACGTGATGACAGGTGCTAAGCCTGCGTTTTGTGTAGCCTTCACCTCAATGTCATGGGATTTCATTTTATAGTAAACCTGTCCATGCTCATCCTCATATTGCGTGACAATATCACTTACTGCCATTATCAATCACCTCTTATGGAAGTTATCTGTTTTATCATGAGTTTCTACTATTATAATGGATTAGGGAAGAAAAGTATCGCTTGAGCGAGCATAAATTGTGAAACCGAAATTTAAAAAAGTTTTGGATAAAGTCATAAACTTACATCTAGTGAGAACAACGTCATGTAGTATAATGTAAATAGTTTTTTAAAAGAAGTTGAAGGAAGGGAAAGTTTTGGAAATCTCAACGTTATTTGCGTTTTTAGGGGCTGCGATTATTTTAACCATTATGCCAGGGCCCGATAATTTATTTGTGCTTGCCCAAAGTATTACACAAGATAAAAAAGCGGGTATTGCCACATCACTTGGATTGTGTACAGGACTACTTGTTCATATTAGTGCCGCAGTACTCGGTATTTCTGCGATAATTTATCAATCGACCATTATTTTTTCAATCGTCAAATTTGCAGGAGCAGCGTATTTATTGTATCTAGCTTGGCAATCATTTCGTGCTAAGGGGGACCCCTTTACGTTGCAACAGCAAAATACGCAAGCTTATATCAAATTATATAAAAAAGGAATATTAATGAATATTTTAAATCCTAAAGTATCGTTATTTTTCCTAGCGCTTTTACCACAGTTTGTTAATCCATCGCAAGGACATGTGGCGTTTCAAATGCTTATTTTGGGTATTGTATTTTTAATACAAGCACTTGTATTATTTTCATTGTTTAGCATATTTGCAGGGAAAGTTAGACAAGTCATTATTGGTAAACCTGCGATTGCTAAACGACTAAATACAATTCAAGGTATCCTATTCACATTTATCGGGATACAGATTGCCATCAGTAAACAGTAGGGAGGAATGGACATGTCTATTTTACATATCACCTTTAGCTTAGCAACTCAGGGTTCTATGAAACTCGCAATCCGTCAACATCGTTTGCAGCGAAATGAATCAGTTCTAAGTGTCCATGATGATCTCTCGATTGGACCTCTTCAAAACTTTGAAGAACGTAAAGCTTGGTTAGCCGCGCATATTTTAGACAATGATGACCAGCAATTGTATGATGAGATGTATGAAAACTGGAAGAAGAAAATTGCTAATTTACCCTGTGATGTGGATGTGTGGATTTGGTATAGTCACAACACACATGAACAAATAGGATTGCGCTATGTAATGAGTGAGTTAATTCATAAATGCAGTATGGTGTATGGAATTGATGCTACGGAGGGTCTGAAGAGTATTCACCCCAATCTAGACATTCGCCATACAGGCGAGCTTTCCTCAGAAATGCTAATGAAGCTTCGCCCTAGTGCAAAGCGATTCTCTGTGCAAGAATGTCAGCAACTCGCTAAGGAATGGGAAAACATCAAAGAACAGCCAAGTACATTACGGTTATGGAAAAGTGAACTATTGCATGTAGAGGAAGATGCAATGGATGCATACATTATCGCCAGTGCAAAAAATTTGCATATACAGCAAAATGAAGAGTGGCTAATGCCCACGCATATTGTGGCACAGACATTTGAAACATTTGTCCATTATGTAGGAAATGATTTTGTAGAGTATCGCTTGCTAACGCTCGTCGAACAAGGCGTATTTGCCATGAAAGGCGATACAACGGATATTTTTTCCTATCAGGTTAAATTACTTTAATACATTTAAGTGAATGAACAGTAAAAAATCAGGCGAGCAAAGCCTGATTTTTTATTGTTCCAAATGCATGAAGCTGTTTGTATTAGTAGTGCTCAAAGTCAGTCGTTTCAACATAATGATTCAGCACAGTAACTTAACCGTTTTAATTTTGATAACACTTTTCATATTCATCTTTCATCAACAAACTTTGACAAGCCAAGCCATTTTCATGATAAATTTCTTTATCAATACTTAATACTATACTTCTATTTGAATTGGTATAATTAGGCTCTTTATTAATAATGGATAATTTTTCTTCGTCTAGCCAATTCATCGAAAATTGACTTTTAGCCTCTGCATAATAGACGATTTTGTTTGTGTGAGCTTTATTATTTAAAATTTCTATCCATACATGAACACCACCACTTGGGCCTGCACCACCATATGGTTCATAATAAGCGTGCGCTGTATATTCCCCTGTAGGAGATGAGACAGATTCGGGCACCTGTTGCGTATTTTTTTTATCTAAAGTACCAAACGTAAAAAAATATTGGATATATATAAATATCCCAAAAAACAGGACTAAACCTGCCAATAGTGCTGTTAGTGTTTTTTTAGGGAAGTTTTTCTGTTTAAAAAAGAAAATCATTAATTTGATTACAAAAATGAACAATACGATCAAGGTAAATAAAAATACAAAGAAACCTAATGTATTAAGTAATAAATTCAATTTATTACCTCCCTAGTATGGTGAAACAGTGTCTTTTAGAAAATAAAGCGAGTAACATGGACATCTAGACGATGTTGTTACTCGCTCTTTCTATTTATTGTCATAAAAATCAAAGACAAATTGTTTAAACTGACGTGCAGATGGCGGTAAATAACGATTTTCGATCCAAGCCATGCCGATAATTCGTTCACATACCATATCCTCAACATGGATTTTAACGATTTTTTTCGGGTTTAAATCCTCATCATCAGGTAGTAAGGAAACGCCAAGTCCCGCACCAACAAATCCAGCGATGGTCGACACTTCGTCGCCTTCATAAGAAATTTTTGGCTTTATGCCCGCAGCATTTAATAAGCGATCAGCAGAGCGGCGTAGTGCATAGCCCTTTTTCATTAAGACAAAACTTTCATGCTCCAATTCTTTCATTTTGATGCTTTTACGATGGGCTAAAGGATGGTCAATGGGGACCATTATAAAGAGCTCATCTCGCCATAATTCCTTCCAACATACTGGCGGCTCTGTATCAATCGCAGCTAATAGGCACAGGTCTAACTCACCCGCCAGCAATTGTTTTAACTGAGAATGGGAGTAGTTTTGTGTGAAATGAAAACGGATATGGGGATGTTTCTGACGAAAGGCACGAATCAAGTCGGGTACAATACTCGTTCCAAGTGTATGTAAAAAACCGAGTGATACGTCTCCAAGCTCTGGATTATTAAGCTCCTGTAATTCTAAAACAGCCTTTTCATATTCTTTCCGCATGCGCTGAACACGATATAAAAATAGCTCTCCATATCGGTTTAGCATAATTGAGCGCCCTTGTCTGTCGAAAAGCGGTACACCTAATTCTTCCTCCAGCTTTGAAATTGAACGACTAAGTGCTGGCTGTGAAATCGCTAATGCTTCGGCAGCCCGTGTCATATGCTCTAACTTTGCAACCGTTACAAAATATTCTAATTGTTGCCACTCCATTTTTTCACCTCTTTTCTTGTTATTTTTAAGTTATCTGCATTATAACGAGAAACAGACGGGAAGTATAGGGAACAAAAAAATTTTAAAAGCAGATTGCAATTATTTAGCAGAATGGAAAAGTTAAGTAGCAGAAAGTGTGATAGTACAGCCATTAAGTTGACATCATTCATGCACGATACACATTGATTTGATAAAAACTATAAATTGTACATTATGAATAAAGGGTGATAAGATAGACACATAAAATACACAATTATTAATTTCCGTGAAGGGGATATCATAAAATGAAGTTAACAAAGCCACAACCTCTAACAATTGAGGGAGGCAAAAAAGCCGTACTATTACTGCATGGTTTCACAGGTAGCACAAAAGATGTGAAAAAGCTAGGAGAATTTTTATCTCAACGAGGTTATACTGTGCATGCACCAATTTATAGTGGGCATGGCGTAGAACCAGAAGCATTATTAGAAACAAAACCAGAAGATTGGTGGAACGATGTAGTAGAAGGTTATAACTTCCTACAAAAGAAAGGCTATGAAGAAATTGCTGTTGTTGGGATTTCACTTGGTGGCGTCTTTTCATTAAAGGTGGCAGAGACATTCCCAGTGAAAGCATGTGTAGCGATGTGTGCACCGATTACACGTGATAATTCAAAAGGCTTATTTACACGTTTGTACCACTATGCTCGTTTATATAAACACTTTGAAAATAAATCAAAAGATCAAATTATTTCAGAATTACATGAATTACGTATTTCACCGAAGGATTCATTGGACGGCGTAACACGTTTAACAACAGAAACGCGTGAAGAATTATCAACGATCAAAGCACCAACTCTTGTGTTACAAGGCTCACTAGATGATGACCTATATCAAGAAAGCGCACCTTTTATTTTAAATACTGTGGAAACAGACGACAAAGAAATCATTTGGTATGAAAACTCTGGCCACATTATTACATTGGATAAAGAACGCGATAAAGTGTATGAAGATGTTTATAAATTTTTAGATCATATTGAATGGTCAGTTGCAAACTAAGAAGGGGCTGTCAGCAGACAGCTCTTTTTTTGTTGAATCTCACTGGATAAACGAAAAAACTATTGTAATTATAATAAATGCTTGATAACATGATGAAATTGTAGTGAAAAATCATTCGATTAAAATAATTTGCTATAGTTTAAAACTTCTAAGGAGCACATCAATTATGCAACAAAAAATACCTTTTTCAACTTACGCAGTCATTGGAACCATGTTATTTGGACTGTATTTTGGAGCAGGGAACCTAATTTTTCCTATTCAAATGGGTCAATTTGCTGGGACAAATTTTTGGTTTGGATTAATCGGTTTTTTAGTGACGGCTATCGGCTTACCATTCCTCGGAATTTTGGCAATTGGCTTATCAGGTAGTAATGGTTTACGTGATCTAGCCAATCGTGTTCATCCTATATTTGGCATTATTTTTTCATTGGCACTGTACTTAACAATCGGACCATTCTTTGCCATCCCACGTACAGCAACTGTACCTTTTGTAGTAGGGTTTGAGCCATATATTCAAGCACAACATGCAACACTGCTACTAGCTGTATTTAGCTTTGTATTTTTCGCTATTGTCTACTATTTTTCTTTAAATCCAGCGAAAATAATGGATTATATCGGTAAATATTTAACGCCCGCATTTTTAGTTGTTTTATTTATTTTAATTATTACAAGCATTACGAAGCCAATGGGCCATTTCCAGCAGCCAATCGGTGCATATATGGATGCTGCCTTTATGACAGGCTTTAAAGAAGGCTATAATACGATGGACGCCCTTGCCTCTCTAGCCTTCGGAATTGTTGTCATTAATGCAATTAAAAGTGCAGGGATTACAGATCGTAAGGAAATTGCCAAGGCTACATGGACATCAGGTATTTTTGCGATGGCTTTAATGACGCTTATTTATGGTCTCATTACGTATATGGGCGCTTCCAGTATGAATGCTGTCGGGACTTTTGATAATGGTGGTTTAATCTTTGCGGCAGTGGCCGATCATTATTTCGGCTCATTTGGAGCTATTTTATTGGCCGTCATCATCGTGCTCGCTTGCTTAAAAACAAGCATCGGCTTAATTACATCTTGTAGTGAGTTTTTCCATGAGGTATTTCCAAAAATCAGTTACAAATGGTTTGTGTTCCTGTTGTGTGCCGTATCCTTTACGATTGCAAATTTTGGTTTAAACAATATTATCAAATATGCTATTCCAGTTTTAATGTTCTTATATCCATTAGCAATCGTCCTAATCTTGCTTGCTCTAAGCTCATCCTTCTTTAAGAATAAGCAGACAGTGTATGCCATAGCGATGATTTTTACATTTTTCATTAGCCTGATTGATGGCTATAAAGCGCTGGTAGAAAGTGTGCCAGATGCGAAGTTAGGTATATTGGATGCAGTAGAGAAATACTATTCTGCGATACTTCCTTTTTATGATATTGGCTTAGGATGGATACTGCCAGCGTTAATAGGGGCAGTAATTGGAAGCATGATTCCGTCTCGAAAAGTTATATAATGAAAGAAACGCGCACAGAAAATGTCTCTGTGCGTGTTTCCTTATGGATTAGTAAGCTGTCCAGCCACCATCAACGGCAATAACTTGTCCATTCACAAAGCTAGCCTCATCTGAGCCTAGGAAGATCGCTAATTGAGCGATTTCTTCTGGCTGACCAGCACGTGGATTAATGGATAGTCCTAGTGCTTGTCGTGCAGCACCAGTTTGGCTCATATTTGTCATAGAAGAGGCGATATTGGTCATCACTGCTCCTGGCGCAATACCATTACAGCGAATATTTTTATCAGCATACATAAAGGCTGTATTTTTTGTTAAACCAACTACCGCATGTTTTGAAGCTGTATAAGCAGCCCCAGCCCGTGCACCATATAAGCCACCAGCAGAGATATTATTGACAAAGACACCGTGTCCTTGCGCAAGGAAGATTTCTGTCGCCATACGCATAGAGCGCATAACAGCTGTTGTGTTTACTGCAAATACTTTTTCCCATCGTTCATCAGAAATTTCTCCAACTGGCTCCATACCATCCATAATACCTGCATTGTTGACTAAAATATCTAATTGACCATAGTTCGTTTTTGTTTCATCAAATAAACGTTGTAAGTCTTCTGTTGATGCGACATTGGTTTGAATGGCAAATGCTGTTCCTCCAGCCGCTTGAATACCCTCCACAACCGCTTGGGCACCCTCTAAATTTAAGTCTGAAACGACAACCTTAGCGCCTTCTTTTGCATATCCTTCTGCAATGGCTTTCCCCATACCTGAAGCTGCACCTGTCACAATGGCTACTTTACCTGCTAATCTCATCTCAAAGACCTCCTCATAGTAATTTCATTAGTTATTGAACATCTGTTCATTAAAATCATATAATAAAGATGAAAGCGATTTCAATATGCAAAAAAGCGGGATGTGTTGAGTAATCAACACATTTGGACAAACTGTTTATTAAGGAGCTGAAAAAATTGCGTACAACGGATTTACGGATTATTAAAACGAAGCAAGCTCTCCACGATGCCTTATTGACCTTGCTTAGCCAAAAGCCATTGGAGCAAATCTCCATTGCTGAAATTTGTAGAGAAGCAAAGGTCAATAGAGGAACGTTCTATTTACATTACGAGCAAAAAGAGGGACTCTTTGAAGAATACTTTCAGGAGATTATGGAGGATTTATATCAATCCTATGAAGAACCCTATCGTGCCGTCACGACATTGGACACAAATCAATTAGATCCCAATACTATCCGTATTTTTCATCATATTGAACGCTTTAAAATGTTTTATCGTATCGTCTTTTCTAAAAATGTCCCGTTGACCTACTATTACATGCTTTTTGATGGTATTTATTCCCTACTAAAACGAGATATTACCACACATCACCTGCATCAAATGGAGGATCATATCTCGATCGACTATTATAGTGCCTATCAAGCAAACGCCATCATCGGACTCATCATCCAATGGTATCGCGGCGATTTCAGCGATAGCGTGACCATGTTAAATCAGCAGCTAGCAGCTATTTTAAAGAATGTGAGGAGTGGCGGATAGAACGCTCAATTTGAAGGATAGAGAGAGAAGCAGTGGATAGAACGCCCGATTTGAAGGATAGAGAGAGAAGTAGCGGATAGGGCGCCCAATTTGAAGGATAGAAGAGAAAAAGTGGTGGATAGAACGCTCGATTTGAAGGATAGAGAGAAAAGTGGCGGATAGGACGCTCGATTTGAAGGATAGAAGAGAAAAAGTAGCGTATAGAACGCTCAATTTGAAGGATAGTGAGAGAAGCAGTGGATAGAACGCCCGATTTGAAGGATAGAAGAGAAAAAGTAGCGGATAGCCAGCTCAAAGTGAAGGATAGAACAGAAAAAGTAGCGGATAACCACGCAAAGAGAAGGTCTACATCAGCATGTAGACCTTCTTTTTTCTATTAAATCATCGGACTGGAGCTGGCTTAAATGTGACGATCAGCGTAGCAATGGCTAGTGTTACGAAGATAATGATGCCTAAGGAGCTACTGTTTTGCAGGAGATTGTCGGTACTACCACCAAAGATGATCGTGTAGTAGCCATCTGCTCCATAAGTGGCAGGTAGCATAGCAGCGACCTGCTTGTATCCTTCAGATAGCATGGTTTTTGGAACAAGTACGCCTGATGTTACTAATTGGAGTGAGAGAGCACAAATATTAAATACCATCCCCATATTCCCAAAGGCAATCACAAATACTTGGGCCAAGCTAAGGAAAGCAAGATACATTACAGATTGAAAGAAATAAATCGACAGTAGGCTTTCCTGACTAGCGATATTAAAAAGGTGCATCAAACCAATTGTTATGAATGGTAATGTAAAGGCTACGCCCACATTGAGTAGTTGTCGGGCGAGGAACAATTGCCATTTTGATAGGCTTTCTTGAACGAGCTGTGCTGCTTGCTGGTGTTGCATAATCATGACCATCGCTCCTACGAAGGAAGAGATGATGACCATAAGTGGGACAAAGTTTGCGGCAAATCCCTTTACATTATTTGTTTTTATAATGGTCCCATCGACGACATGGTCTTTGACATTCATTACAGTTGTTTTGACAGAAGTGGTAATTTGTTGGGCAGTTTGTTGCTCAAAGGGAAGCTGAGCAAATTGTTGAGCGAAGACCTCAACTGCTTGATTTTGTTGCATTGGATAAAGGGCTTGATTGATCTCTTCTGTTAATTGCTTTGCTACCCCCTCCATCATATTTTTCGCTACACTTGCATTGGCTTGATTAATCGCATAAATAATTTCAGCCACTTTCCCTGCTTGTATTTGATTTGTAAAATCGGCAGGAATTTGCATTATCATATTAATTTGTCGTTCGTTTAATGCGCTCTCAGCTTTCTTCATTGATGGATAGTCCTCCATTGAAAAGGGGATGGAGCCTTTGATGTTCTGTGCTACCTGCTGACCCATTGCAGAATCTTCCACAACAAGACCAATGCTTAACTGTTCAGCTCTTTCATTGACACCATCATAGGCAGTCATCCAGATCGTAAAAAAGATTAATTGAAAGGCAATGGTTGCAACAATGCCGATATAGGTTTCACGAACTCGCAATAGTGCTTGTAAACCTGTCATTTTTTATTCCCCCTAATATTAAGTAAGTACTTACTTGCATTGATTGGAAAAATTTTTTCTAGGAAACAAGTCCCCTAGAAAAAATAGCAACACTAGTTTGTAAAAGTTCTTCAGTTGGTAAGTCAGACACGATAGTTCCAAGTCGAGCACGTGACATAAAATGACCAAAATTCAAAGCAATAAGCGATAACGCTGCTGCTTCAAAATCAACTTCTCTTATTTTCCCTTGCTGATGCATTTCTTGAAAATAGTGAATGAGCTCCTTTTTGATGAGGAGAGGGATATTGGCGATTTCCTCACTAATTTCAGGAAATTGAATGGATTCCTTAAAGCCGATCATGACAAAATCTTTAATCGACATTAAAAAATGAAAATGCTTCAATGAGAAATTTAATAAATCCTTTTCTAATTCCCACGTTACATTTTGATTGATCTCCTGCTGTAGAAGAGGATAATAAGAAAATTGCTCAATGATGGCCTTTAATAAACCACGTTTGTTGCCAAAATGACGGAAAAGAGTGACCTCATTGACACCTGCTAATTCTGCAATGGTTTTGGTAGTTGCAGCTGTATAGCCTTTTTCACTGATCAATTGTAGAGCAGCTTCGATAATTCGTTGTGCAGTTCCTTTCGTTGTCAAAAACATACTTCCTTCCATGCAAGTAATTACTTACATCCTAGCATAATGTACGGTGAACTGCAACACCATGAATGAACGTTGACAATTATATCGACTGCTGATATATTTTAAGTATATCGACTGACGATATATTGATAGGCGATATAAAGGAGGATTTGTATGACGCAGGAACATCCGCCATTAACAGAAGGCGTTTATTATATTTTGTTAGCATTATATGAGGCGAGGCATGGCTATGGCATTATGCAATTGGTGGAAGAAATGAGCAATGGAAGAGTGCGCTTAGGGGCCGGAACCATATATGGTGCGATTAAAACATTGTTGGAACGAGGATGGATAGAGGCACTTGATGGAGATGGCAGAAAGAAAGAATATATTATTACTGAAACTGGAAAAACAGTGGTGGAATATGAAATTTTACGATTAAGGGAACTTTTTGACAATGGTATCCGTATAACGAGAGGAGTTGAATAATATGCATAAATATCGATTGATGATTAATCCCTATGCAATAGAGAAGTGGGTCAATGACATGGCTTGTGCGGGCTGGCATTTGAAAAAATTCACATGGATTCGCTTTACATTTGAACGGGGAGCGCCAAATAGTAATATTTATCGCCATGATGAATTAGGGCGATTCGGTTCGCCCTATGAAGAGGACTATGAGCAAGTAGATCGCTCTGGCCATATTGTATTTTTTAGAAAAGCAGCACAGGAAGGTCCATTTGATAAAAAAACGAAAATTGGTAACCTGTCAAAAAAGATGATGCTCTTACTTTCTCTTATTCTACTTAATTTGTTCATTGGTCTCATCGGTTTAATTGGTGATTTTTCGGAGAAAACAACAGACTGGGTTGGTTTCATGTTAAATACGCTGAATCTTGTGGTTGTTGTATTATTCACCCTCCCATTCTATAAGCTTATGCGTATACGTAATCGATTAAAGAGAGAATTAAATGTATTTTCGGATTAACGAAGCGTCTATTATTTTCCGGGAAATCAGAAAATAATGAAAAAGGAAGCGTGATTTTATAGTAGGGGTGATGCAAAATGAAAAAAAGAATGTTTCGTTTTTTTATTGATTACGAAAAGGAAGAACGATGGGTCAATGACATGGCAGATTGGGGGTGGAATCTTAAAAAGACAGTGGTAGGCTACTTTGTTTTTGAAAAAGGAACACCAGGTCAATATATTTATCGAAATGAATTTGTCAATAGAAAATCGAAGGATTACTTTGAGTTTCTAGACGAAATGAATATCGAGTGTGTGTCTAAGTTTGGTGGGTGGGCCTATTATCGAAAACCAAAATCGGAGGGGCCTTTTGAGATATTTTCAGATGCTTCCTCGAAAATAAACTATATTAAATCCATGAATCGCATATTTATATTTGTGTTACTGTTAAATTTAATCATTGGTATTTACAATCTATCGCTAGGTTTACAGGAATTCGCTGCAGGACCTATGAACACAAGCGTGGGGTGCATAAATTTGATTGTAGCCTTACTGCTATTCATTCCTATAGTGAAAAATGGAAATCGTAAAAAGGGCTTGAAACAAGACTTACATATATTTGAAGGATAAGGAGGATGACAACATGACGTTACAGTTACAGCATGTTACAAAGAAGTATAAGGATTTTACAGCTGTGGATGATTTGAATTTTACCATTGAAAAGGGTGAAATTTTCGGTCTAATTGGTCAAAATGGTGCAGGGAAAACAACAACATTCCGAATGATTTTAGATTTACAGGAGACGACGGCGGGAACAATTACGTGGGATGGCCGGCCAGTTAATGCCATAAACCGAGATGTCCTTGGTTATTTGCCTGAGGAGCGTGGTATTTTTCCAACAATGAAGGTAGAAGAGCAGCTTTACTTTTTTGGTGAGCTACGTGGCATGAAACGAGCAGAGCTGAAAAAGGAAATTGATTTTTGGATTCAACGTTTTGAACTGGAAGAAAAACGCAAGGATAAAGCAGAAACTTTATCAAAAGGGAATCAGCAAAAGGTACAGCTAATTGCGAGCTTTATCCATAAACCAGCGTTTTTAATTTTAGATGAGCCGTTCAGTGGGCTAGATCCCGTCAACAAAGATTTACTAAAGGATGCTATTTTACTATTGAAAGAGCAGGGTACGACGATTTTGTTCTCCAGTCACCAAATGGACAATGTCGAGGAGCTTTGTGATCATTTATGCTTATTAAAACGAGGTGTTTCTTTATTTTCTGGAAGCTTACTAGATTTAAAGAAACAATATGGTAAAACAAAGCTTGCTGTTCGTACGGATTGGTCAACGACACAGTTATTGGCACTAGAGGGTGTCAAGGATGTGCGCGTAGAGAAGGAACAAACAGTGCTTACATTAGCAGACGAAAGCTTTGCTCAAAGTATCTTTGAGCAGCTATCCAACGGGAAGTATATTGAAAAATTCAGCTTAGATTATTTATCCTTAGATGAAATCTTTAAAGATAAGGTAGGTGGCCATGTTGTCGAAGTTTAATTTATTAATGAAGCAATTATATAAAGCTAAAATTAAATCAAAATCCTTTATCTTAATGACTTGTTTATATGTCCTTGTCATGTCTGTGGCTGTCTTCTGGTCAGAAATTAAGGAACTATTCACAGGTGATGATGAAGCACAGCAAATCGCGATTATCAATGAAACCTCTGCCGATTTAAGTGGTATTTTTGTCTCGAATGGAGATATGGCCTTTATTCAGGATGAACAAGATGTTTCAGCCCTTGAAAAAAGGGTAAAGGACGGCAAGCTTGATGCTATTGTAACGATTAACGATCAAAATGGTCAGCTACATGCGGAAATTGCTACGTTCACACCACTGAAATTGAACGATCAATCTACATTATCATCCTTATTACAGTATGCTGGTCAGCATTATGCTGTTCAGCAATTATCGCTTTCGCCAGAGCAAGCAGCACAAATTATGGCGGCTCAAACAACGATTTCAACGAAAAACTTAAATGAGGAATCAGCAGGAGGAAAAAGTGAGGAAGAAAAGCAATCTGGTTTAGTGGTTTCCTATGCGGTTGGGATTTTAATCTATTTCTTTATCTCTACATTCCTATCGATGATTACGACTGAAATAGCCTCTGAAAAGGGCTCACGCGCAATGGAAATGCTCTTAGTAAGTGTCAAACCTGGGACACATTTTAAAGCAAAAATTGCTGGCGTTTTATTGCTTGCTTTAACACAGATGGGCATTATTGCGGCCGTGTTCCTTATCTATGCGAAGTTTATCAAAGGTGGGATGGTTTGGGATGCAGCTGCTAGCATTGTCAAGGAATTGTCCGTTGGCTATGTCATCTATGCTATCGTATTCCTACTGTTAACAGTTATTCTTTATCTTATCATCGGTGCATTATTCGGCTCTTTAGTATCGAAAGTAGAAGAGGCGGGTCAAGTATTAATGCCTGCGATGATTATTACGATCATCGGCTTCTATGTTATGCTGACAGGCATGGGTAATCCAGATACAATTATTATCAAAATATTCTCTTATATCCCACTAACTTCTGGCATGATCATGCCAATGCGTATTGGCGCTACAGATATCGGTGGCATTGTACCATTACTTTCATTAGGAATTTTAATCGTAACGATTGTTGTTGTGTACCTATTTAGTTTATCGTTCTATAAACGTAGTGTATTGACATATAGCTCTGGCGGTGTCATTCAAAAAATTAAAACGGTATTAAAAGTAACAACATAACATAATGGCAGCTACATGGATAATGTAGCTGCTTTTTTAGTGAGATGATGCCATTGTTAGCAAACAATGTAAAGGAATTTACGGAATGAGTCGAATTTTGGATAGAAAGAGGCTATAATTTATAAAAGGGGATGAGACGATGTTAGCTAAATCAGAGGTGGAGGCAATTCTTGACCGATCATCAAATCAGCGTTTAGCAACAATCGAAGAAAAAGCGCAGCTCTTTCAAAAGCTTCAACAGCTATGCCCTACTAGTAAAGAAATAGAAGCAATTCTTCACTATTGGACAGATATGGAAATTTTTGTTAATGATGCTCACCCTAACCAATATAGTTTGCAATATAAAGTACACCAGAATGGCTATTGTATAGCAGATTCGTATTTTTTCATCCTATAGAAAATGAAACTTTTTTACATGGTAATCGTAAGTAATTAGTAGAGATAAATTGCAGGGGGTAAAACGTATGTCTGAATTCAACAATGATCTTTTAAAATCCAAGGACCCATTCGCTTCAGAAAATCCTTTATTACAGCCAAATCCACTTTTACAGCAGGCAACTGAGCAAAAGCCGGTGCTTGTATCTGAGCAGGAGCTATCACAAATCGCACAAAATCAGCTAATGTTAAAGCAAGATCCAGAGGTTCATACACTTGCACAAAAAATTGATGTCAAAGATCAAATTGCCATGCTAGAGCTCGGTAAAGAAACAGCAAGTGGCATTTCGACCTTTTCAGATAAAATGCTCGCAACGATGAAAGCTAGTAAGCTGGAAGAATCGAGTGTGCTATTAAATAACCTGAATAAAATTATGGATAAATTCGATCCACAGGATTTTGCGGAAGAGAAAAAGGGCGGTTTCATCTCCAAGCTCTTTAACAAAGGAAAAGAGCAATTGGAAAGGTTCTTATCTAAGTATGACAGCATGAATAAAGAAGTGGATGTCATTTACCGTGAAATTCAAAAATATGAAGGGGAAATGAAGCGTAATACCATTGACCTTGAAAATCTGTATGAACAAAATTTAAACTACTTCCAATCATTAAGTAAATTTGTTGCAGCTATTGAAGTGAAAACAGAAGAGGTCCGTGCCTCTTTACCAGCACTTGAACAAAAGGCTCAAAGTGGTGACCAATTGGCAGCTATGGAATATGAAACAATGCTTCGCGCTGTGGAATTATTAGAGCAACGTCGCTATGATTTAGAAATGGCACAACAAGTATCATTCCAATCAGCACCTCAAATTCGCTTAATGCAGCAAGGGAACAATCATCTGATTGCCAAGATTAATTCTGCCTTTGTCACAACGATTCCGATCTTTAAGCAGGGGCTAATTCACGCAGTGACATTAAAGCGTCAAAAGCTGATTTCTGATTCTATGGTAGAGCTAGATCGCCGTACGAATGAAATGCTTGTCCGAAATGCTGAAAATATTAGTAAGAACAGTGTGAATATCGCTCGTCAAGCTGGTAGCCCAAGCATTAAAATCGAAACCATTGAAACAACATGGCAAACAATTATGGCTGGTATTCAAGAAACGAAGCAAATTCAAGCAGAAACAGCAAGAAACCGTGAAGAAGGTCGTAAACGTATTGAGCGTTTGCAATTGGAATATGAGAAACTGAAAAAAATGTAAGGCTAAAGCTTCTTGCAGCTATTGTTGCAAGAGGCTTTTTTTATGGAAAGTGTAGGTGAGCAAGGACTCCTTCTACGTGTGAGAAATGATCTTTGACAAAAAGCAAAATAGTGATTATGATAAAATCAAATGAGAATGATTATCAAATGAAGAGGAAGCGGAAAGATGCTGCACAAGGGTATTCGATTACATGTATTTATTCGTGGAGGAGTGAAAATAAATGGCAAATAAGATAAATGCCTCTACATTGTCGTATGAGCCTTTTAAAGATGGAACGCTTGCTCTATACACGACAGATAGCTTAATGATTGTACCGCAAAGTCGCTATCAAGAGCTTTTGCATATGGAAGAGTTACATAATGCTATGCATAAAGATTTAGATAACAAGCAAAATGGTTTAGAACGAGAACGAAAAATGTTAAAAAAACAAAATACACAGCTAACAGAAGATCTACAAAAGTTAAAGCAGCAAAACACAGTCTTGCAGAAAAAGGTAACTGAATACAATTGTGTAGTGGAGGAGATGAAGGTGCTTCGCCAAGAAAACACAGATCTTCTTATGGAGCTAAGTAAATATACAGCGATGTCAAGAGAGTCATTGACGGGGCCTGTGAAGTCGATGATTCGAGCTATGCGTGAGCAAGGAGTTGGAATTAAAGAAATCCATATTCGCATTAAGCGCCAAATCAATCCAGAGATTAGCTATAGTACCGTACGCAAGTATATTTCTGAGCTAGAATCGGAACAGAAAGGTTAACAGCTTTTAAAATGAACTAGAAATTTGGCATTTACAGCAGCTACTCAAAGTCCTATAATGAGTCTATTCTTTAACTAGTTTAAGATTATAGGAAATCGTTGACCGATTTCAATAAGAGTAGGAGCGTTAGTATCATGTCAAATGAGAAAAAAGGAGTTTTGGCTGCCTTTTTTGCCTATGCCTTTTGGGGAGCATTCCCACTATATTGGAAATTACTTGAGCATGTACCAAGTATGGAGATTTTATTATCCCGTGTCATTTGGTCCTTTGTCTTTACAGTGCTGGCAGTGATCGTATTTCGCATGCGTCATGACCTCGTAGCAGATTTAAAATATTTATGGTCACATCAAAAGCACTTCTGGCAGCTTGCGGGTGCGTCCTTTGTCATTTCAATGAACTGGTATTTATATATTTGGGCAGTGACGCATAATCATCTCATTGAAACGAGCTTAGGTTATTATATTAATCCGCTCTTGTCTGTAATCTTTGGGGTGATTTTCTTTAAAGAATCGCTCAGTCGTGCACAATGGGTAGCGACAGGAATTGCTTTTATTGCGGTGATTATTTTAACAATGAATTATGGCTCTGTCCCGTGGGTAGCTTTATTGATTGCGCTATCCTTCGCAATTTATGGTGTGCTGAAAAAGAAAATTACATTGGATGCAACAAGAGGGCTAGCCATTGAAACGTTATTGATTTTACCCTTTGCATTAGGCTATTATGTTTATCTTTTTGCTACACATCAAGCTTCGTTTTTACATGTCGATGTTAAAACAGATATTTTGATGATCTTCAGTGGCTTAGTAACAGCCGTCCCGCTTATTTTATTTGCGAAGGGTGCACAAAATATACCTTTATACTTACTAGGGTTTATCCAATATGTATCGCCAACCATTGTCCTGATTTTAGGCATCGTGCTATACAAAGAGCCATTTAGTCAGGTTGAGCTCCTTGCATTCAGCATTATTTGGGCAGCATTACTCTTATTTTCTGGTTCTAAAATTATCGAAACAAGAAAAGCCCATCATAAATCAGTTTCGTAAAAGACTTGTAGATTTTTCTACAGGTCTTTTTTTAGGTAACTTTTACCACTTCGCTTTGTAATGCACAAAACTTTTTTATTTCTTTATCGGATTGCCCGCTATTTTGTTTAATCGTATTTTAAAGATCAATAAAATTCATCCACTAATATGGTAAAAAATAAAGGTAGCTTCTTGAATTGTCTGGTTGAGATGAAGTGCCTGTTTGAAAACTATTAAAATCGCTAGAACGAATGGTAAAACGGTTACGATGGCTGCTGGATTTTTCAGTTCATGCTTTTGCTTTCTATAGAATAGCCAACAAATAATGGCAGCCATTAGGAGTGCACTGAGTAGGATGAGGCTAACAATGAATGTAGCGTGTAACTTATTCACGGCTTACTCTATATTGCATTGTCTTGACTCTCATTCCACTTAAAGTGGTCATTCTCATGCAAGACTGCATAATGAAAGCCCATTGCGTTTCTTTCATCAATCACAGTTGATGTGGCAGAGGCTGTAGGGATTATAAAAATTAATAAAAAAATAATGGTAAACAGGCAAAGGGGAGTCTTTTGTTGCATTTAGGTACTCCCTCCAAATAGAGTCTTTTTGATAGATTCGACAAAATTAGGAGAAAACCTTTTGAAGCGTAGGCACCTTTACTTTCATGCCAGCATATAGTAAAATGTCAATAATTAGATAACAATGATCAATTAATGAGAGGTGCTTTTTGTGAGTGCGGTAGGTTCTAACTAGGTAAAAATTGAATGAAATAGTGGCGATGACGACAGCAGGGGATATATGTTATGAACACCCCTTATTTTGTCATGGACCTATTTCAACAACCTATGTAGATACCTACAATACTTTATTAAGCGTGGCATAAAGGATAGAAACTTCAATTAGATGAAGTTTTATTTGTGATGCCGAGAAAACGCGCCTTTTAAAGATAGAGCTGTGGGGATTCCTCACAGCTTTTTTATGTTGTTTAAACCATCATTGCTATCTAATATTGGGTAGGTATCTTCATGTATGATAAAACATGACAATGGGGAGCAAAAAGAAATGAATAATACTACACTTGAAAAATTACAATATCATGAATTAAAGGACATCGTTAAATCCTACTGTGTCAGCGGGTTAGGAAAACAGCTTTTAGATAAATTAATGCCAAGCTCAAGCTTAACAGTGGTAAAAAATCGGTTGAATGAAACAACAGAAGCTCGTGCAATATTGGATGCAGAGGGGCATGTTCCGTTTTTAGGGGTATCGAATATTGAGCATATTATGACTAAGCTTGAAAAGGGAATGCTTCTAGATCCCAGTGAGCTAGTGAGTATCTCTGATTTTTTAAGAGGCTGCCGCAACATCAAAAAATTTATGTTAGATAAGGCATTTTTTGCGCCTGTTCTTTCCTCTTACGCTCATTCTATGGCTGAATTTAAAAGCGTGGAGGAGGAGATAAATTTTGCGATCAAAGCCAATCGTGTAGATTCGGCTGCTAGTCGTGAATTAAAACGCATCCGTCATCATATGGAAACGACAGAGGAAAAAATAAAAGAACGTTTAACGAAATTTTTAAATAACAGTGCCAATAAACCGTATATCCAGGAATTTTTTATTAGTCAAAAGGATGATCGCTATACGATTCCGATTAAGGCGACCTATAAAAATCATGTACAGGGAACAGTCGTTGAAATTTCCTCAAAAGGGGCAACCGTTTTTATGGAGCCAAGTGTTGTCGCTAAATTAAATGTTGAATTAGCTACCTTAAAGGCTGAGGAAGCGGTGGAGGAATATCAGATTTTAGCGTCTTTATCAGGGCTATTGATGGAACATCTGCATGCCATCACCATTAACATGGAGTTGATCAGTCAATACGATATGGTTTTTGCCAAAGCGAAGTTCAGTAGACAAATAGGTGGTAGGGAGCCGCTTATAAATGATTATGGTTATATTCAACTGATCAATGGTAAGCACCCATTACTACCAGGAAATGCGGTACCCCTTCAATTTTCCATCGCGAAAGACTACCGTAGCTTAATTATTACAGGGCCAAACGCTGGCGGGAAAACGGTTGTGTTGAAAACCATTGGCCTTTTAACATTAGCTACAATGTCAGGCTTCCATATTGTAGCGGACGAAGGAACGGAAATGGCTGTATTTGATCATATCTTTGTTGATATTGGCGATAATCAAAGTATAGAGAATGCACTTAGTACGTTTTCTTCTCATATGAAAAATCTTTCCGATATTATGAGAGCTGCTAATAATCATACACTCTTACTGTTTGATGAAATTGGCAGTGGAACAGAGCCAAATGAAGGAGCAGCACTAGCCATTGCGATACTAGAGGAATTTTATCAAATGGGCTGTATAACTGTGGCAACTACACATTATGGTGAAATTAAACGATTTTCTGAAATGCATCCTGATTTTATGAATGCAGCAATGCGCTTTCATGCTGAAACATTAGAGCCTTTGTATCAATTACTCATCGGCACGTCTGGAGAAAGCAATGCTTTATGGATTTCCAAAAAAATGAATGTCCGCGAAGCTGTTTTACAAAGAGCGAAGGATTATATAAATAATAAAGAATATCAGCTGACGCTCGTTCAGGACAGTAAAATTCGTAAGCCTAAAGAAGAGAAAAAAAGCTTGGCAGCAGTTTATACATTTGCCAAAGGGGATCGTGTGAAATTATTGGACTATGATGATGTGGGATTGGTATATGAAGAAATGAATCCGTACAATAATGTCAGGGTATTCTATCAGGGGCAAATACTAGAAGTGAACGTAAAGCGACTTGCTCTTGAATTACCTGCAACAGAGTTATACCCTGAGGGATATGATTTAGAGACATTATTTGTAGACTATCAGGATCGGAAGCTTCAGCACGATATCGAGCGTGGTTCGAAAAAAGCGTTACGCAAGATCCATAAACAAATTAAGAACGATCGTCAGCAATAAAAACAAGGGATTGCACAGCCTCGTGCAATCCCTTTACTCATTAGGTTATGGAATCAATCTGTGCCTTAATCGTTCGATAGACTTCCTCGATTTTTCGTTTATAGGGTAAATCCACTAAATCCAATGAATCAGTATAGGCCATTTTTGCAATTTCATAGGCTGTTGTTAGCTCACCAAAATGTGCATAGCAAAGGGCTTTATAGGAAAAGCATTCATTTAAGCTTAAAATATCATATGGATGACTAATATAGATCGGGATGTGTTTATACTGTTCAAATGCAGCTTTCGCTTCCTCATAACGACCAAGTAAATATAAGGATTTTCCTTTTTCAGCATAATAAAAGTTTGGATCAAGCTTGTCTAAATAATCATCGTGTCGAAGCTGATTAAAACGTTCTATTTCGATCAGAGCCTGCTCAAAATTATTGCTGTAATTATTATAATAATGTGCCTTCAATACAAAAATAAAAGCATCAACCTCAACACGTTCAGCAAATGCCTGATATTGCTCCAGTTTCATAAACATATGATTGGTTTGTTCAAAATCATGATCAATCATCGCACAATAGGCTCCAATTCTGTACATATTATCAATCTGATAGAACAGTTGGTTTTTATGAGCATTGGCAATCGTCTCTTGAATTAATTTTTTCCCTTCCTCATGTTCACCAATTGCAAGTTGGAAAATACTTGTATAATAAGTCATTAATAAGGCATCACGAGAATCAAGCTGATAGTCCTCTTGTTCGATAATGTCTTTTGCCTGTAAGATACGATCGTAAGCCAATGTATATTGACGTTTTGCTGCTAAAATAGCCATCTCTAGGATAAAGGTTTTGAACCAATGGCTGAGTAAATTAATTTCCTTAAAAATAGTGCGGGCTTGCTGAAGCGGGACTTCCCATGTTGTTAATCCTGCTTCATACTGGGCATCTGCGTAAATATACAATAAACGGCCAGCTTCATAACTTTGAGGTAGGCCCTCCACAGACGGCTTTATTAAATCGACAATTTCTTGATGATGATCGGCATCTCCACGTTTTACTTCTGCAAATAAACTTTCCACCTGTTCTAATAGCTGGCGAATGGAGGATGGCGTTACTTCTTCCAGTAATTCACTAGCTTTTACACCTAAACGTTCAGCAATATAGTCAAGGCTTTCCATGGAAGGCTTGGCCTTATCATTTTCTATTTGGCTTAACATTCCTTTAGTTAGACGATCACCGGCGAGTGCCTCTAATGTTAATTTTTGTTCTTTCCTTAATTTGCGAATTCGTGTGCCTAAAGAGTCCACTGCCTCGCCTCCTTTTGTTTAATTATATTAAACTTTTGCTTGCGTGAAAAGAGGGAGCTATGGTATATTTTGTTTAACTTAATTAAACTTTTTAATTTAGTTAAATAAAGGAGGGGTTTAAATGAATGAGGTAGAAAAATTAAAAAAGGCGACCTACCACTTATGGACGTTCACTGCGAGTAAAATGATTGCCATGTTGGGTGCAAATGTCATGGCATTTGGTTTCAGCTTGTATATTTTAGCGATGACTGGGTCAGCAATGAGCTTTGCTACCAATATGATTTGTTCCGTATTACCACGCGCTCTTGTGGCACCATTAGCTGGCTATGTCGCAGATAATTTTTCAAAAAAGCGTACGATTTTACTAGCACAGGCAGGCACCATTTTGACAGTAGGGGGATTACTGCTTTATACAGAAACAGTAGGAATGTCCGTTTATGCTATTTACATAGCTACTGTTTTTAATACGATTTGCTCAGCCTTTTCTGGTGTAACGTTTTCATCGGCTATTGCCACACTTGTCAATCCAGAGCGATTACAGCGTGCGATGTCATTTAACCAAATGTCAATGTCTGTAGCTGCAATTGGAGGACCAGTCATTGGTGGTATGATGTATGGATTTTTTAATATGGATGTATTTTTAATGGTGAATATGGTGGCCTATGCGATTGCCTTTTGTTTAGAGGCAACAATGGATTTTAACCTTTATAGTACAAGAGGGGAAGATACGAAAAAAGAAAAGATGTGGGAAGGGCTGAAAAGTGGTTTTCATTATATCAAGCAACGTAACGTCATTAAGACCATTATGTGGGTTGCATTGTGGATCAACCTATTCTTTTCTGCCATCGCTGTTGGAGGAACGTACATCATTATTGAATTGCTAAAAGTAAAATCTACACACTTTGGCTTTATTGAAGCGTCTGGTGCATTAGGTATGCTCTTGGCATCCCTTTATTTCGCAACAAGACCTGAAGTAAAGGTCCCTTTACGCTTTTCCAAAATCAGCTTATTACTATTGGCGGGAAGTGTTGGCTTAGCAGTCATCCCATTAGTCACTGATTTTTCCTATATTGCTATCGTGATCTTCTATCTCATCATTTACTTTATTTTCGCAATTTTCGAAATAGGGATTAATATGCCCATCGGGGTGTATATGCAAAAAATCATTGCGGAAGAGTACCGTGGGCGTGTTTTTGGGCTAATGGAGACGATGGCGATGTCCATGATGCCGATTGGTATGGTAGTCTATGGCATGTTATATGATACATTACCAGCAACGATTATTTTACCAGTAACGAGTATCATTATTATTATCATTTCACTTGTGATGCTGCGCTCCTCTATTTTAAAAGAGGCACATCCAGAGTATTATGAAAAAGCAGCTCTACCAGAAGGGGTCGCGAACACAACAACGTAAAAGAACAGGCATGCATTTCACTGCATGCCTGTTCTTTTACTGATCCTCAATGACAATATAGGTTGCTTGAATAGGACCATGAACTCCAACGATAAGAATCATTTCGATATCGGCTGAGTTGCTTGGTCCCGTAATAAAGTTAATACAGGAAGCAATTTTTTCACCCTGACGGATTTTTTCACTAATCCAGCGTGCTGCCTGTGTCATACGAGGTACAATTGTACTTTTAGGAATGAAAATGATCGACTTTTCGGGTAAAAAGCTAATGCTTCTCCCTTTATCTTTGCTACTAAAGAGCACGGCAGTTCCCGATTCTGCTAACGTCATTTCACTAATTGTCATTCCGATATTTGCCTTTTCAGCTTGTCGTATATTTTCCTCAGGATGCTGTGGATCCCATTCATAAAGCTGAATATTGGCTTGGGACCATTGTTCGTTCATAAGCGCGGATAATCCATAATCTTGGAAACGTTTATCCTTCCATGTAATAACGGACTGACCTCCATAATTATCAACAACTTTCTGTAAATCCTGTGGAAGTGTGGCAGTACTAGAAATGACAATATCGGTATGAATGTTGGCGCACTGCTGGATTAATATTTCTACCAATTCATCCTTTGTCGCATCTTTGAGCACACGATCTTGAGGCTGATACTGCCAAGTTGGTCGTGGAAGTTCTGTCTTAGGCGAACGTCCGAGTTGCTTCGCGATATTTGCTAAAAAGGTTTCTCGCTGCTGAATCATACCAGTCATTATTGCTCGCCTCCTTTTGTACGATGCTTCATCCAGTCTCTAAAGCTGTCTTTACTCGGGGCAGGAAAATCCCTTGCCTCGGTCCAGGCTTTTAATGGGCCTGGCCCTTTAGAAATGGTCTTGTCTTTGGTAAATGGAGACATGGCAGGTGCAGCCATTTTTGTCGCCATTTTATAAAGGGTAGGGGAGGAAGCCCCTAGTCCAAATGCCTTCATTAAAAGCTTTTCAGAGATAGGTGCCTTGCCCTCATTTTCAACAATGACCTGACGATGGCGATGAATGAGCTGATGTAATGGAATTTTAACAGGGCATGCATCTGTACAAGCACCGCACAATGTAGAAGCATAGGGCAGTTCTTTAAAATCATCGTAGCCTCCTAAAAGTGGAGAGAGCACAACACCTACAGGTCCAGAGTAGATAGAGCCATACGTATGCCCACCCACATGACGATAGACAGGGCAAGCATTAACACAGGCAGCACAGCGAATGCATTGTAAAATAGGCTGGAATTCACTACCTAAAATAGCCGAGCGTCCATTATCAACAATAACTAAATGAAATTCCTCTGGTCCATCCGTATCCTCTTCGTCCTTTACGCCTGTTAACGTTGTAATATAGCTCGTTAGCTTTTGACCGACAGCACTTCTTGTTAATAAACTAACAAGGACCTCCATTTCTTCAAATGTAGGAACTATTCTTTCCATTCCCATAACTGTGATTTGTGTTTTGGGTAGCGCTGTTACTAAATCAGCATTGCCCTCATTCGTAACGAGTGTAATCGAGCCACTTTCAGCAATAGCAAAATTACAGCCTGTAATACCAATATCGGCTGTTAAATATTCCTGTCGTAATTTTTCACGTACATAAAGGGCAAGTTCCTCTGGCTTTTCTGTTTGACTGTAGCCTTGTTTTTCCTTAAAAACATCTCGAATTTGCTCCTTATTTTTATGCAAGGCTGGCGCCACGATATGCGAAGGGGGCTCGTGATCTGCCACCTGCAAAATATATTCACCTAGGTCCGTCTCAATCACTTCACAACCAAGCGCTTCTAAAGCTGTATTTAAGTTAATTTCTTCTGTCACCATTGATTTGGATTTCACAATTTTTGCCGCATTTTTCTTTTTGGCAATGCTTTGAATATAGTCGGTTGCTTCCTGTGCAGTTTGCGCAAAGAACACATGCCCACCTCGTTTAGCAACATTTTCACTTAATTGATAAAGGTAATAATCAAGATTTGCTAAAACATGCTTGCGAATTTCCTCTCCATGAGAACGCCATTCTTCCCAATGTCCTAATTCCTCTGCTTGTTGAAGGCGACGTGTTTGAAAACGTTCTTGGGCACTCGAAACTGCACGACGCATAAATTGATTATCTAGCTCTTTCGTGACACGTTGTTGAAACCGATCATCACTTGTTTTCATGGCCATGTTTATTTCCCCCTCTTATCGGCAATTTAATACTTCTGCAATATGCATCACTTTAATCGGCTTATCCTGACGTTGAATGCGACCACCGATATTCAATAAGCAGCCGGCGTCTGCGCCTATTAAAATGTCAGCGCCTGTTTCTTCCACATTCAGCACTTTTTCATTGACCATTTCTCCAGAAATATTGCCCATTTTAACTGAAAAGGTACCGCCAAATCCGCAGCATCGATCCTTGCCAGGGAGGTCCACATAATGTAAGCCCTTGACGTTCTTTAATAATTGCAAGGGTGCCTCCGTCACACCAAGCAATCTTGTCATATGGCATGACGTATGGTAAGTAGCTTTGCCTTCTAGACGCGCTCCCACATCTTCTGTCTTTAACACGTTGACAATAAATTCTGTGAACTCATAGGTTTTAGCTGCTAATGTTTGCGCTTTTGGCTCCCATATTGGGTCTCCTTTAAACACTGCTGGATATTCCTTCAACATATAAGCGCAGGAACCAGAAGGAGAGACAACATATTCAGCATGTTCAAAGGCTGTAATCATTTTTTTCATCGCATTTTTCGATTCCTTGACATAGCCGCTATTGTAAGCAGGCTGTCCACAACATATTTGATCCTCTGGAAAATCAATGTCACAGCCAAGTCTTTCTAATACTTCGACAACTGCTTTTCCCACATTCCCTTGAAACATATCCACTAAGCAAGTGGCGAACAGTGTGACTTTCATATTCATCGCTCCTTTTTTAAAACAACTGGTCATCAGATGACTTATCGATATTTTAATCATACAACAAATTTGAAAGACTGAAAACGTTTTTTAATGAATTTTCAGAAAAGAAAAACTACCTAGCGTGTACTAGGTAGTTTTTAGTGTGAATTGGATTCGGTTGTTTCGAAATATTGTAATAGCACTTTTTCAACATTGCTTAAATGAGATGCCATCGCATGCTTGGCTAGCTCTTCATTTTGCTGTTTAATCGCGAGGAAAATCTGCATATGTTCATCATATAATTGTTCGCTCGTTGTTTTTTGTGAGTATAACCAAATTCGCCGTGTCTCTTTCATCGTTTCGATCATTAAACCAGAAATTTGATTTAAAATTGTAGTGAGTAGGGGATTTTGAGAGGCATTGGAAATAGCTGCATGAAATTGATAATCTACTTTTTCACCAAGCTCGCCATCACCATGTGCCTGCTTCATATCCTCTAAAATTTGTAGCATTGCCTGAATATCCTGATCTGTACGTTGGAGGGCTGCACGTCCTGCTGCTCCCACCTCAATAATTTTGCGCACTTCTAGTAAATGAGCAATATCCTGTCTATTCGTTAACATAGCTGTGGATAATGGAAAGTCAAGCTGATGGGCTGGTACACTTTTGACAAACGTTCCAGAGCCTTGTTTAATTTCAATCAATCCCATAGCTTTTAATGCAGATAATGCCTCCCGTACAGCGGAACGACTCACTTGCAATTGCTCGGCAAGCTGCTCCACTGAGTCAAGCCGATCGCCTGGCTTTAGGACACCAGCTCGTATTTTTTCATGTAATATTTCGGATACTTCTTCATAGATCTTTTTTGGTCTAATCTTTCTTAATTCCAAGGGCTACACCTCTTTTTTCGCTCATTTGCTATCATCATTATACATGAAAATAAGTCATTTACTCATGGTTTAACATGAACACTTTGTGTAGGGTAGAGGATTGTCGAAATTTGAGGAAAAAATCAGGGATCATATAAACCTATAATACGGTCATCAGATGACTTGGTTTTCAGATAGATTGGATGATGAATGAAAAAATAAATGGTTTCTTACTATAATACGGTCGTGATAGTGAATTTGAAATACAGCAGCTTCTTTCAACATTAACGACAAGTAATCGACACTGTCAAGAAAAAGGTAGAAAAGCAGCTAAACTCTCTTTGAAAAGGGGGAAGATTAGCGGATTTTGTTGACAGAAAATCAACAGGAGCGCATAATGCAGAAGTAGCTTGATGGGACTTCTTAAAAATCTCATTATTTTGCCATGAAACGTTCACAAATTAGAAGGGCGCTTTTTATTTTGATTTTTGGTACGATGGATGCAGTAAATGTAAGGAGCGAATAAAAAATATGGGATCTGATATTAACGTATTTTTAGCTTTTGGTGCAGGGTTCTTAAGTTTCATTTCACCGTGTACTCTCCCACTGTATCCAGCATTTTTATCGTACATAACGGGTATGACATTAGATGAGCTAAAATCAGAAAAAGGTATGCTACAAAAACGTGCCATTTTCCACACACTATTCTTTTTACTAGGCTTTTCCATTATCTTTATCATTATTGGACTAAGTGCTTCATATGCAGCAGAATTCTTCCTGAATTATCAAACATTATTACGACAGGTTGGGGCTATTTTAATCGTCGTATTCGGTTTAATGATAGTAGGATTATTGCAAATAGACTTCTTAATGAAGGATCGAAAGTTCCAATTTAAAAATAGACCATCTGGCTATTTTGGGTCTGTCTTAATTGGTATTGCCTTTGCGGCAGGCTGGACACCATGTACAGGACCCATCCTTGCATCGATTATCATGTTAGCAAGTACAAACCCAGGTGCGGGCTTTAGCTATATGTTTGCGTATTATTTAGGGTTCGCCATTCCATTCTTCGTGCTATCTTTCTTCATTTCACGAATGACGTGGATTCGTACACACAGCCAGAAAATTGTAAAAATCGGCGGGTACATCATGATTGCCGTTGGGATTTTATTATTCTTTGATGGCTTAACGTATATTACACGCGTTTTACAGCCTATTTTCGGTGGATTTACAGGCTTTTAATTTGTTAAACTAAAGAGGCATACCGAACTTTAACGTGGAGGGAGATGAACATGTGCCTACAGTTTTAGTAGTAGACGATACGCTATTTATGCGTGTTGCAATCAGTAATATGTTTACAGAATGGGGCTATGAGGTAGTCGGTAAGGCAGTAAATGGTAAGGAAGCTGTGGCGATGTATCGTGAGTTACAACCAGATTTAGTCACAATGGATGTAACGATGCCCGTTATGACAGGTATTGCAGCCGTAAAAAAAATCATCCCAGAATTTCCAGATGCGAAAATCATTATGGTAACTGCACTAGGTCAGCAAAAATTAATCGTAGAAGCGATTGAGAGTGGGGCAAAGGATTTTATCACAAAGCCGTTCGAGCCGGAAAGATTAAAGGCTGTAGCTGATCAATTACTGGGGCAAAATTGTTAATTAGACATTAGAGGAGGATTTTTTATGTTAAGCAGTATCCCTTCTCACTATTATGTTATAGGGTCGACCATTATGGCCATTCTTATGGGAAGCTTTGTGATGGTCATACGAATGAGAGCTTCCAAAATGCCGACAAATGAGAAGAAAATTATTATTCCACCAATAGCGATGTCCTCAGGTGCATTGATGTTTTTATTCGAGCAATTCCGTGTACCACCGATGCAAATCTTAGAGGCGGCAGCGGTAGGAATGGTGTTCTCGACAATATTAATTGCTACTTCTAAATTTGAAGTAAAAGGTCGAGATATTTATTTAAAGCGTTCAAAAGCATTTGTTTTTATATTAATCGGATTGTTAATATTCCGAGTGGTGGCGAAAATGATTTTAAGTAGCTCCATCGATGTCGGTGAATTAGCAGGTATGTTCTGGATTTTAGCCTTTGCCATGTTAGTACCCTGGCGTATCGCAATGCTCATCCAGTTTAAACGCGTCAAAAAAACAATTCCAAAACTACACTAGTGCTGAAGCTAGTGTAGTTTTTTTATGCTTGTAAGCGCGGATAGGAGTCCAAATGTAGAGGATAGAACTAGCAAAGAGCAGGATAGCATCTAAAAAGTGACGGATAAAGCCTCAAAAGTAGCGGATAGAACAGCAAAGTGTGGATAGGAGTCCAAATGTAGGGGATAAAGTAGCAAAGAGCAGGATAGCATCTTAAAAGTAGCGGATAAAACAGCAAAGCATGGATAGGAGTCCAAATGTAGAGGATAAAGCTAGCCAAGTATAGGATAGCAAAGTGACGGATAGAACCTCAAAAGTAGCGGATAGAGCAGCAAAGCGCGGATAGGAGTCCAAATGTAGAGGATAAAGCTAGCAAAGAGCAGGATAGCAGCTTAAAAGTAGCGGATAAAGCAGCAAAGCGTGGATAGGAGTCCAAATGAAGAGGATAAAGCTAGCAAAGAGCAGGATAGCAGCTTAAAAGTAGCGGATAAAACAGCAAAGCGCGGATAGGAGTCCAAATGAAGAGGATAAAGCTAGCAAAGAGCAGGAAAGCATCTTAAAAGTGACGGATAGAACCTCAAGAGTAGCGGATAGAACAGCAAAGCGTGGATAGGAGTCCAAATGAAGAGGATAAAATTAGCAAAGTGCAGGATAGCATCTAAAAAGTGACGGATAAAACCTCAAAAGTAGCGGATAGAACAGCAAAGCGTGGATAGGAGTCCAAATGAAGAGGATAAAGCTAGCCAAGTATAGGATAGCATCTAAAAAGTAGCGGATAAAACCTCAAAAGTAGCGGATAGAACAGCAAAGCGTGGATAGAAGTCCAAATGAAGAGGATAAAGCTAGCAAAGAGCAGGATAGCAGCTTAAAAGTAGCGGATAAAATTTCATAAGTAGAGGATAGAGCAGCAAAGCGCGGATAGGAGTCCAAATGTAGGGGATAAAATTAGCAAAGAGCAGGATAGCATCTAAAAAGTGACGGATAGAACCTCAAAAGTAGCGGATAGAGCAGTAAAGCGCGGATAGGAGTCCAAATGTAGAGGATAAAATTAGCAAAGAGCAGGATAGCATCTAAAAAGTAGCCAAAGAGCAGGATAGCATCTAAAAAGTAGCGGATAAAAATTCAAAAGTAGCGGATAAAGCAGCAAAGCGTGGATAGGAGTCCAAATGAAGAGGATAAAATTAGAAAAGTGCAGGATAGCATCTAAAAAGTGACGGATACAACCTCAAAAGTAGCGGATAGAACAGCAAAGCATGGATAGGAGTCCAAATGAAGAGGATAAAACTAGCCAAGTGCAGGAAAGCCTCATAAAAACACAGGTTAGGATAATATCCCTATAGCTAAGTAAAAACGCTGCACAAATCTTTGTGCAGCGTTTACTTATTCGAATAGATGTTCATAGGGGGAGATGTCAATTTGCATTTGCTCTAATTTTTTGCGTAAAAATTTGTGATCGCGTTTTGGTGTTGCTTGGATATAGCCGCGAATAATGAGGTCATTGTTAATGGCAGCTGCTTTTTCTTCTAATGCGAGCTCGCCAATTTTTCCTGCAATCTTTTCCTTCGCCACTTGTCTAAAAAGCTCAGGGACAGGGCTTACGAGTTCATAGAGTAATTCTTTTTCAGCTTGTCCCCACAAGTGAACGGTTTTATCTAAATAATATTCTTGCCAATCTAAATCTGATTTTCCATCCTGCTTTGGGAGTGCTTTTAAAAATTTGCGGAACATGAAGAATCCGCCAATAGCCATCAATGAAATGAGGACGACAACCCAAAATAAAATAAACCATAAAAACCAACCTTGTAACAAATCGTTCACCTCTTTGCCTTCTCTCACTCTATTATAAAAGCTTCCGAAAAAAAATTCATCCTTAATGTCCCTTTTTTAGCAATTCGCCTTTATATAGTGTGCAGAAGGGAGGTGATGCTATATGGCTAATGTTAACTTTGTAAATGCTACACTTCGTCTCAAGTATGTGGATGGCTATGATGAGAACAATGAGCCTACGTTCACAACGAAATCGTATCGAAATATTAACAACACCCATAGCGCGGACGATTTGTTAGCTGTTGCTCATGCCATTGCTAGTCTTTCATCACAGTCACTGGCTGGCATTGCGAAACAGGAAACACACGATTTATCTTAAGGAGGGATCACAGAATGACACAAGTTCTAGAATTGCAATTTGCAACAACTGATGGAAAAACGACAACCCTTTCGATTGATGCACCCAAGCCGAATATTACAGTGACTGAAATTCAGCAGGCAATGGCAACGATTATGGCTAAAAATGTTTTTACTGGGCAAGGTGGTGCTCTGTCAGCCATCAAGGGAGCTCGTATTGTAGATCGTCAAGTAACGGAATTTGAAGTAGCAACAGAATAACTCAGTAATGGTCTTTGCTACGAGAAGTGCAAAGACCATTTTTAACGTGAGAGAGGAGGAGGCAAATGGAACAGTGGTTGAACATGATATCCGATATCGGTTTTCCGATTTTAGTGTCATTTTATTTATTGCACCGCGTCGAAGTAAAGCTTGATGCGATTCATGCTGCGCTTGTTTCATTAAAATGAAATGGATTTCACAAAGATGTACGAAAGCTGTCACTTAGAAGTTCTTGTCAACGCTTACAACCTACGTTAGGATGGGGAGAGTGTAGGTTAGGGAGAGTGTTGACATGAAACATAAGTTAATAGGGCTAGTGCTGCTGTTAGCCTGTGCATCTGTGCTAGGCGCATGTGGAAATTCAAAATTTAAAGCAGATTATAGTCTAGAAATACCCGATTTTGAACATGTTAATCAACGTGGTGAAACGGTTTCGCTTGAAAGCTTAAAAGGTAAGCCTTGGATTGGCATGTATATTTTCACAAACTGTGTGTCGATCTGTCCGCCCATGTCATTAAACATGGCACAAGTCCAAGAAAAGCTCCAGAAAAAAGGAGTAGAGGACTATAACATCGTTGCCTTTTCAGTTGACCCAGATGTAGATCAGCCAGATGTGCTAGCGAATTATCTTAGTAAATACAATGTTCCAGATGAATCTAAATGGAACCTTCTTACAGGGTATTCACAGAAATATATCGAACAATTTGCGGTGAAAAATACAAAGATTTTAGTGAAAAACCACCCTAACAGTGACCAAGTCATTCATGGTAATCAATTTTTCTTAGTCGATAAAGATGGTGTCCTCGTCAAAATGTATAATGGCTATGCTGAAAACATAGAAGATGTACCGATTGATACGATAGCTTCTGATATCGAAACATATATTGATGAAAATTTATAAAGTAACAGTAAACCGTCTCAAAGGGTTGAGGCGGTTTTTTTTATGGTGGGAAAATAATCTTTTTCTGGTTGGGAGTCGTTTATAGTGTAGAAGGAGGGTGATGGCGTGGCTGATCATGAAAAATTCGAGCAGCTAATGGCTATACATACGGAGCAATTGTTTCGAATTGCATATTACTATACAAAGGATTTACAAATAGCTGAGGATATTGTACAGGATGTTTTTATTAAGTTCTATCATCAAAAACACTATGAGGAACGAGGAGAGATGAAGGCATACCTTGCTCGCATGACAATCAATAAATGCAAGGATTATTTAAAAAGCTGGGCATACAGAAAAATAACATTTCAGCATAAATTTTTTACCAAACAAAAATTAATATTGCAGGACACACTGATTCGTCAAGATGAACAAGCACTGTTAGATGATGCTATTTTACGCTTACCTCTCAAGCCACGAGAAGCGATTGTCTATTTTTACTTGGAGGAGATGACGATTAAGGAGATTGCGGAACTACTTGCGATTCCTGAAGGTACTGTGAAATCTCGTTTAAAGAAAGGAAAGGAGCTATTAAAAGTAGAGTTACAACATATTGAGTGGGAGGTACTTTTCCATGGATAAGCATACAATGCAGGTACTACAAGATGTTTCAGCACATAAGGAAGCCATTATTCATAAGGTTCGACAACAAATTCAGCATGAGCCTGTTATGGCCAAGTCAAAGTGGATATATCGTGTCGTGACGATGATGATTACCTGCTCCATTTTATTATTCATTGCCTGGCAAGCTGCAAAACCGATGGATGAGCTGGTGACACAGGATGAAGGGGAACCACCTACATTCACGAAGTTTTTTCAAACAGAAGTGGAGGGAAAAGACACAGCATACAGTAATTTTCTTCCGCTTGCTAATTATTTAAGTCAGGCAAAGCATATCCAATATTATGCACCACTTCAAGGTTTAGAGGCTATGCAATCAGTAGCAACATCACTGGAGGATGTCGTTCATCTCACGGATCCTGAAAATTTACCATTTCAACCAAATATACAGGAGGTCTATGCAGTTTCAGCACAAATGGAGGATGGTAGCAAACAAACGCAATTTCAATTTAGCTTTAAAGAAAAATCCTCCACTGGGGTGGATTTACAATTTATTAATTTTACCGTGACAAATGTAAAGTATAATCCCTTGGCGAGCTATGTGAAGTCGAAAAATATGGAAGAAACTTTAGGGATGAACGTTTCAAATATAGGCTTAAACTTTATGAATCCTCTGTATTATCGGGAGATGTTACCAGAGAGAGGTTATTTGTATATTTACTATAATTACGATGAAGCGGATAAGCGAATCTATCAGATGGCTACTAGAGCCAATGAGTTTTATTCTTACTATAACGGCTATGTCTATCATATCGGGTATCAACTTGATGGAGACCCACAGGAGGTTCAAGAAAAAATGGCGATCCTTGCAAGAGATTTTATTCTTGGCGAATAAGTCATGAGACATTTCACTTGAGCTATAATAGAATGATAGAAAAGAGGGGATGGAGGTTCGACTATGACAATTGCACAAACCTATTTACAAGTTGTTCAGAAAAGATTTCAAAGTGTGAAAGAGCTAGGGGATAAAACGCTTGCCCAAATGGAAGAGGCACAATTACACTGGGCATACAATGAAGAATCCAATAGTATTGCAGTGATTGTAAAGCATGTAAGTGGTAATATGATTTCTCGCTGGACAGATTTTTTAACGACAGATGGAGAAAAGCCTACGAGAAATCGGGATGATGAGTTTGAGGATAGTCTTCACACCAAAGAAGCAATCATCTCAGCTTGGGACAAGGGTTGGCAAGTGTTTTTAGAAACCTTGGCGAGTTTAACAGAATCCGATTTACAGGGGCATGTTACGATTAGAGGGGAGCAGCTAGGGGTCATTGATGCCATTGAAAGACAAATGGCGCACTATGCACAGCACGTCGGTCAAATCATTTATATAGCCAAACAGGTAAAGGGCTCTGATTGGCAAACACTCAGTATTCCTAAAGGACAGTCACAAGCCTTTACAGAAGCCATGCTAGACATACATCAACGCTAACGAAAAAAGATCGTAGCCAGTAGTAGGTGCTACGATCTTTTTTCTGCTAAATAAAGCTTGTATAGGGCTGTTTCTAGATCGGTCGCTTGAGCCAGTTCAAAGGCCTCCTGCTGACTTCTATGATTTGTGATTATCTCATAGAAAAAGTGAATTAGAAACATGAGATTAGCATTACCCTCAATATAATCATCAGGTGCTAGGTAGGAATGACAGCCACTCTCTAAAAAGGCTGTCGCTAGCTGCTGCCAGCCTAATGTACAGCCTGCTGCAATGACCTTGACACCCTGTAGCTGACAATAGGTTAAGACATCCTGCGGTTCAAAATAGATACTCCTTGGTTCATTTTCTTCATATACCTCTTCTCCTAGCTCAGGCAGACAAAAGCGCCCCTCATCGCCGTGAAAGTTCAATAGCAAATAATCCATTTTGTGAGGAAGATCATTTCCAGATAAAATATCAATTAAATCATTTGGTCTGCCAATTAAATCAAGTGTCACGCTTGCACCAAAGGATTCCAGTGCCGCTCGAATGGCCATGGATTCAAAATCACAATCAGGACCGACTACTAAATGTACGTATAATTCTGGTCTACTCATATATCATCACCTCTATTTAAGTATAGCTGAAACTTATTAGAGTAGTAAATCGTATATGACAATAATTACTATAAATGTAAAGTGGTAAAGGAGGTGATAAAGTGCACAAGGGTGGTTATATTTATACACTTATTCTGGGCATTGTTTTGAGTATAAGCACACTACTACTCTTCCTTTACAATGAAAGGCAGCGGGAGGAGCTAGTGCCGCTGCATACCCCCATTCAATCGATTAAAGAGGCTTGGTATTTGTCTGGAAGTAATGGCAAAGAGCAATATTTATATCCATTAAAGCAAGTATTCTACGTCGACCGCTATGAGGTGAAAGATACAGATCGCCTTCAGCAAATTTTACAAACTAAAAAGAATTTTAGCAGTCGACCAGTTGACCATGAAGCAGTAAGTGATTTATACATACGGTTCCATAATGGCAAGGAAACAGCCTTGAAAGTAATAGTCGAGGATGAACGATTCTTCCTAATGGATCAAAAAACAGGATTGTATTATGTACTGCAAGCACAAGAAGCTGAGGATTATTTTCATTTGTTAAATGAGAAAAGCAAAATGTCGTGGCTATTATTTATTGTTTATACAATTTTATTTTTTGGTCTTGTCTATATGCTTGCAAAGATACTAACAGCCGCTAAATCCACAGAGAAAGAAAGCATTCCCTCCAATACGAGGGAAAAAAGATCACTAGCAGATTCTATTTATCCAGCCATCCTGCCCTTGGTCATCACATTCTCTATGCAGATTTATGGGGCTCAACATAGCTTACTATTACTGAGTGCGATGATGCTGACTTCAGGCATTCGAGAGTTTTTAGAAAAAAGAGGTCATTTTCTGAAAATGCTTCTGCTTCTCCCGCTCTTTTGGTGTTATCTCTATGGTTTCCAAATGATTACTTCCTATTTCAACTAGTAAAATAGTGGATATTATTGTCAATAGATTAGATGCGAAATTCTCATTATTGTTAAATTTTAGCGATAGTTTAGGAGGAGAAGCATAGATTTTATAGGCTAATAGGTTTAGGTAGGCTATACTCAAGTGGATTATAGAAGAATAGAGGGAATCATATGAGACTAACTGTGGAACGGAAATTGCAATTTGCTTTTGGTATTGTCCTCATCTTTTTACTGCTTATTTCAGGGATTGCTATGTACTACTTGAATAATAATAATCAGACATTAGCAGAAATCGAAGACAATACGGAATTAATCCATTTATATCAAGATATCTCGTTCCAAACCGTACGAGCGAATGCGGCTATTCGTGGGTATATGTTATATGGCAAGGAAGAAATGCTCAACAATCATCATGAAATCCGAAATACCTTACATACGTCGATTAATCGACTTCAAGAAATAGGCGATCGCAATCAAGATTTTGACCAATTTTTAGCGCAGCTTGACGACTGGGAAAAGGCTATAGATGGGCAGATTGTGCCTCTTTATCAACGAGGGGATCACCAGCAAGCACAACAAATGGCTTTACCAATTTTAGGTGAGGGCTCTCAGAAATTGGTTGTCTTTGGAAAAACGATGGCTACAGCTCAGCAAGAAGATATGCAGGCTCATATTGAGGCTACCAAGCAAAAAGGAGAGAGAAGTGGCCTCGAAATTATGATTCTAGTGGCTATTTCTCTACTTATAAGCATTATCATTGCGACACTATTCGGTAGACGGATCGCAAAAAATATTCAACAAACCGTGGTTGAAATGGATAAGTTTTCGGAAGGGAATTTGCAAACGCATTTACAATTTAAAACCAAGGATGAGTTTGCGCACTTAGCCGATTCCTTCAATAGTATGTCAGAAAAGCTTCGACTGATGATGAAACAAGTCGGAAACTCCTCTGAGCAAGTTGCCGCAACATCCGAACAGCTAACAGCAAGTAGCATGGAGGTTACACAGGCGACAGAGGTGGTAACAGAATCTATTCATGATATTGCACAAGGTATTGATCAGCAGGATATTTTAACTGGTGATGTACGAAATTTATCTGCTCATATTTTGAAGAAAATGAATGATATTTCTGCAAGCATACAAAGCGTGAATCAGGCAACAGTCGACACGAAAAATATGGCACATACAGGTCGTACTTCTGTGCATGATGTTACAGCGCAAATGAATGAAATCTCTGCCAACACAAGTGAGCTGAATACACGGGTGCAAGATTTAGATGACAATACAGCAGCAATTGTATCAGCAGTAAATGTCATTAAGAGTATAGCGACACAGACCAATTTACTAGCGATCAATGCTTCCATTGAAGCGGCAAGGAGCGGGGAGCATGGAAAAGGCTTTGCTGTTGTGGCAGAGGAAGTCCGCAAGCTAGCAGATGAGTCAAATCTTGCTGCAGTCGATATTGAAAAAGTAGTGGTCCAAATTACAGATAGCACGAGGATTATCGAGGAAGATATGGTCAATAGTAATGATTCTGTTCATGTAGGTCGTGAAAAGGTCAATGTGGCAAGGGATAATTTTATACAAATTGATGATGCCATTAATGATGTACAAGCACAGACCGAGCTAGTTACCGCAGCCATTCGAACAATCCAGCAAGATATTGAAAAGTTAGTGCAAGAAATCGACTATATTAGTGAAGTGTCGATGAAATCAAGCCATCATGTGCAAAGTGTTGCAGCCTCTTCAGAGGAACAAAATGCAGCGATGGAGGAGGTAGCAGCAGCCTCTACCCATCTAGCAAAGATGGCGATAGACCTGCAAGAATCCATTCAGTCGTTTAAATACTAAATCCAATTTACCCCTGTCTAGTTACAGGGGTTTTTATTTGTCGGTAAAGCCTGAATAATATGAAAATCGTAAAAATGTTAGAAAAAATTTTTTTCGTCCGATAAAAGCTTTGGGAGAAATGTTAAGCAGATAAAGAGAGGGAGAGGAATCAAAAGGAGATTGATATATGAAGAAACTATTTAGCAGTTTTAAGGGCAAGCTTTATACGCTATTCGCGCTAGTATTACTTATCCCTGTCATATCTGTTGGGAGTTTGTCTTATTTATCTGCAAAAGACTCGATTGAAGAAGAAATCTTATTTAGTGCCAATGAAAGTGTAGGCATTTTAAATAAACTCATTGACAAAACGATTAGTGAGAAAATGAGTGACATCAATGTGTTTAGTAGTGAAATAGATGCGCGCCAATATGAAGAAGCACAAGCTTCTATTGTGGCTAAATTTCAGCAATATACAAAGCTTAATGCAGATGTATTAAGTGTTTATATTGGCATGAATGACGGTCGATTTACACAGGAGCCAAAATTGAATAGTGCAGATTATAATCCATTAGATCGAGATTGGTATAAAGAGGCGACAGCTTTAAAAGGAGAAACCTTAATCACCAACCCTTACAAGGATGCGGGGACGGGTGATATGGTGGTAACAGTTGCTAAGCAGACGAAGGATCATGCTGGAGTTGTGGCAATTGATATTAAATTAACCGATCTTCAAAAAATTGCTGATTCAATTCGAATCGGAAAAAATGGGTATCCTTCTATTTTTGGAGAAGACAAGATGGTCATTTCACATCCTACACTTGAAGCGGGAGGGGAGCTGAAAGAAAGCTTCCTTGATAAAATGTACGAAAGTCCATCAGGTACGTATGAATATGTCTTTAATGGTGATGATCGTTTATTATTCTATACGACAAATGAACTGACAAATTGGAAAATAACAGGAACGATTTTTGCTAAAGAAATTGATGAGTCTGCTTCCTCGATTTTATACCATACGATTCTAGTCCTCATCGCAGCAATTATCATCAGTTCCATTATTTTTTATTTTGTAATGAAGGCTGTCATTAAACCGATTAAAGCCTTAAAGGATAGTGCGGTTACGATCAGCAAAGGCGATCTTACGGAAGTGGTAACGATTACGTCAAAAGATGAGATTGGCCAATTAGGACAAGCCTTTAATGATATGCAGGAAAGCTTACGGACACTTATTCAAAAAATTGAACAAAATGCAGAGGAGGTTGCTTCTTCAGCAGAAGAGCTAACCGCCAATGCCAATCAGACAAGCATTGCAACAGAAAAAGTGGCGATTTCCATTCAGGATGTTGCAACAAGCGCTGATTCTCAAACGATGAGTGCCACTAAAAATGCAGCTTCTTTACATGAGCTTTCTACTGCCATTCTGCATATTGCAGAAATCTCTTCGGCAGTGACGGACCTTTCACAGCATGCGACATTACAGGCGGATGAAGGCGGACAAGCTGTCCAAAATACAAAGGATCAAATGCAATCCATTCATTTATCCGTAGCAGACTCCAATGCGAAAATCCAGACATTGCATGAACGCTCTCAGCAAATTACATCCATTTTAGATGTAATTACAAGCATTGCAGATCAAACAAATTTACTGGCTTTAAATGCAGCTATCGAAGCAGCAAGAGCAGGAGAGCATGGGAAAGGCTTTGCAGTCGTGGCAGACGAAGTGCGTAAGCTTGCAGAGCAATCTCAAGAATCAGCTAAACAAATATTTGAGCTTATCCGAGGCATTCAGCAAGAAACGGAGCAATCTGTCAGCATTATGGCGAAGGTTACAGAGGATGTGCAAAATGGATTGCATATTTCCGATGAAGCCATTGCAAAATTCCAAGTCATAATGACAAGTATGAATGAAATTACCCCTAAAATGGAGGAGGTCTCTTCAGCCTCTGAGCAAATGTCTGCAGGTGTTCAAGAGGTAGCGGCAGTAACCGAAGATTTGGCATTCTCCGCGAAAGGCAATGCAGCGGCGTCTGAGGATGTAGCAGCATCAACAGAGGAGCAATTAGCCTCGATGGAGGAAATCAATGCCTCTGCGCAAGCACTCGCACATATGGCGGATGAATTAAAGCTACTGATTAGTCAGTTTAAATATTAAAGCCCAACGCCACCCCAAATTTTGGGGTGGCGTTAAGTATTTTATCGATCTTCTTCTTCCCAACAGTCTGTGTTTTTTAAGGTTGGAATTGATTTTGCGTAGAAGACAGGATTTTTGCCTGCTCTACGTTGCTCAGTAAAGTCGTCTAGCACAAGGAAGGCAATTTTACCGAGCATCATAATGATGGCAATATTGATGAGCGCCATCAGCCCCATAAAGAGGTCAGCGAGATTCCATACAAGCTGTACCTGTGCAATGGAGCCGAACATAACCATACCTAACACTAAAATTCGATAGCAAAACATCCAAGCTTTATGAGCATCCATAAACTCAATATTGGATTCACCATAATAATAATTACCAATAATCGAACTAAATGCAAAGAAAATGATGGAGATGGCAATAAAATAAGGAGCCCAATCACCAACATGAACAGCTAAAGAATTTTGCGTCAAAATAATACCATCACTCTCACCTTTATCATATAAGCCCGCTAAAATAATGATAAAGGCAGTCGCTGTACAAATCATAATCGTATCAAAAAAGACACCTAAGCTTTGTACAAGTCCTTGCTTAGCAGGATGTGAAGTATTGGCAGTTGCCGCAGCATTCGGCACACTCCCCATCCCTGCTTCATTGGAAAATAAACCGCGACGTACACCCTGCATGATTGCAGCCCCAATTGCACCACCAGCAGCTTCCTGTAGGCCAAATGCATGAGTGAAAATTAATGAAAAAACATGGGGGATTTCCGATAAATTGGTCACCACGACAAAAAGAGCAACAAGCAAATAAAAGATGGCCATAACAGGGACAAGAACTTGTGTCACCTTTACAATTCGATGGACACCACCAAAAATAATTAAGGCAGTTAAAACGACAAGTATAGCCCCAATAATCTTAGGACTTACATCGAAGGCTTCGCCGACTGAAGTGGCAATTGTGTTAGATTGCACAGCATTAAAAATAAAGCCAAAGCTTAATGTTAATAAAATACTAAAAATAATGCCAAGCTTTCGTTGACCTAACGCTTTCTCCATATAGTAGGCGGGACCACCACGGAATGTATCGCCATCCTTTACTTTATACACCTGTGCTAAGGTACTTTCAATGAAGGCAGTGGCCATCCCTAAAATCGCGATTATCCACATCCAAAATACTGCACCAGGTCCACCTACACCAATGGCTAAGGCTACCCCTGTAATATTCCCTGTACCGACACGTGAAGCAGCGCTAATGGTAAAGGCTTGGAACGGAGAAACCCCCGAATCGCCCTCTCTTTTTTCTACAATTAAACGAAACATTTCAGGAAAAAGACGAATTTGTACAAACTTCGTACCGAATGAAAAATATAGTCCTGCTGCTAAAAGTAAGATAATGAGGATATATGTCCATAACATATTATTTCCGCTATCAACTATTGTTGAAATCCATTCCATAAGTTGTCCTCCTTTCACAATACGCTCTAGTCTACACTGTTTTTTTATTAAAAATTAACTTTTCTAAAATAATAAATTATGCTAAAATTTTGATATTTTATAATTTGCTAATTGAGAAAATTCACTTTATATACTATTTTCCAAACCTTGTATATTGCTTTTGGAAAATTCTCTTATTTTTGTGAGAGGGAGGCGTATAATAATAGAAAAAGGAGTGATGTAGACATGAAAACAATTGGCTTAATTGGTGGGATGAGCTGGGAGTCATCTGCTGAATATTACAGACTTATCAATGAACAGGTTAAACAGAGGCTAGGGGGCTTACACTCTGCGAAATGTATTTTGTTTAGTGTTGATTTCCAGCAAATTGAGCATTTTCAAGCTAACGGGGAGTGGAATAAAGCAGGTGAGGTTCTAGCTCAAGCTGCACAAGCACTTGAGCGGGTAGGTGCAGATCTAGTCATCATTTGTACCAATACCATGCATAAGGTCATTGATGTTATCGAGCCTGCTATTACCATCCCTATTTTACATATTGCGGATGCCACAGCTAAGCAAATCAAAGAAGCGGGATTACAGAAAATTGCACTGCTTGGCACAAAGTACACAATGGAGCAAGCGTTTTATAAAGCAAGAGTAGAAGGCTTTGGCATAGAGGTGATCGTACCTGATAGCAACGAAAGAATGGAAGTAAACCGAATTATTTACGATGAATTGTGTCTTGGCACCATTGTACCAGCATCTAAAACGTACTATAGCCAAGTGATCGAGGAGCTTGTGCAAGCGGGCGCACAAGGGGTAATTTTGGGCTGCACGGAAATCGGCTTACTGATTCAGCAGGAGGATGTCAGCATTCCTGTGTTTGATACAACGGCTATCCATGCACAGGCTGCTGTGTTAATGGCGATTCAGGAGGATGCATAGTATGCAGGGAAAGGTAAGACAATTGGGCATTGAAATTGGCGTGTTACCAGTTGGTCAGAAAAACTGCATCACCGATGTAGAAGGAGTCCAAGTGGGACATGTTACATTGGATGAGCCATTAGATCAGAATGGGGCCTATGCGTGTACAGGCGTTACAGCCATTTTACCGCATGGAGGCAATGTATTTCAGCACAAGGTAACAGCGGCAAGCTATGTACTAAATGGCTTTGGGAAAACAACGGGACTTGTGCAAGTGAATGAACTAGGTGTACTGGAATCGCCCATTATGTTAACTAATACTTTTGGCGTACCAGCTGTTACACAGGGTACATTAAGCTATATGCTTGATAGGAATGAAGACATTGGACTGACAACAGGAACCATTAATCTCGTTGTGGGCGAATGTAATGATAGCTATCTTAATTCGATTCGAGCTTGCCCAGTAACACCTGCGCATGCCATAGAAGCCATTCGTCAAGCCTCTGCACAGACGGCACAGGAAGGCGCTGTTGGTGCAGGGAAGGGGATGATGTGTTTCGGCTATAAAGGAGGAATTGGTTCTTCCTCTCGCATCGTCAAGGTAGAATCAAATGAAGTGAACTATACAGTAGGCTGCCTAGTTCTTAGTAATTTTGGACAAGGTAGGGAGTTTTTAGCCGAGCATTACAAAGTCTCCACTACGCAAAACCAATCTACCCTATCACCAACAGATGGCTCCATTATTATTGTCCTTGCGACAGATGCCCCACTGAGTAGTCGACAATTAACACGTGTCATTAAACGTTGTGGAATCGGTTTAGGACGGACAGGCAGTCATTTTTCACATGGTAGTGGCGATATTGTGATTGGCTTCACGACGGCACACTGTATTCCTCATACCGCTGATCAGCTTGTTGAGACAAGAACTCAGCTACGTGAGGATCATCCCATTATGAATCAATTGTTTACAGCCGCTGCTGAAGCGACAGAGGAAGCGATACTAAATTCGTTATCCCAAGCACAGACAACAACTGGTCGCAATGGTCATACTGTGCAAGCTTATTCCTTTCAACAGGCATAAAAGAAAAAGCTATTGAAACAACATTTGGGTTTCAATGGCTTTTATTATGCCTTGAAACAGGATTCTGCTTTTTTTTAGCATGAACGAGCCATAAGATGAATAAAATCCTTAATTAGAGGATAAAAGTGGTTTTTCGACCCGTCAATTGCTGGAATATGTATCATTATAAGAGTATATCCAGTATTTTGTAATTATTCTTTTTTTATCTAGTCAATGCTAGAGAGATGTGATAACATTCAATTTAAAAAAACTGAATTATCTAACTATTTAAAAGGGGGGTCATTGATTATTAACCTTTTTCAACCGATAGCACCCTCTCTAAATCGAAGTACCTTTCCATCACCCGTTGTATGTGAAAACAATGAGCCGCTTATCCAGCTTACAGCTGCTCATCCTAGGATATTTATGGAGCCAATCTATTATCAGCAACAGATTCCTGATAGTTTACGAGTTATTTATGTAAGAGAAGGTGTCTATGAACGTTTGCAACAGGCGTTAACATTATTACCTCAAGAGTATTGCTTATTACTTTATGATGGCTATCGCCCATTTCAAGTACAGCAGTATTTGTTTAGCCATTTTTCACAGCAATTAGCAAAAAGGATGCCACAATCAACACCACAAGAGATTGTGCAGGCAACCAAAAAATATGTAGCATTTCCAAGTAAAGATGTAGCCTATTTAGCCCCGCATTTAACAGGGGGTGCCATCGATGTAACGCTGGCTGATGTTCATGGTAAAGCCCTCGATCTGGGAACAGCGTTTGATGAAATGAATGAAAAATCAGCGACCCGTTATTTTGAACAGCATACGCAAGAAAATCCGTTTGCCTGTCAGCACCGACGTTTATTGTATAACTGTATAACACTTGCTGGATTTACGAACTATGGGGAGGAATGGTGGCATTACGATTATGGCAATGTGGCATGGGCTAGACGTGTTCAAACACAGGTAGCCCAATATGGAGCAGTACACGCAACAATTCAAAATCACAATGTAAAGGAGTTTCGATTTCTATGAAAGTTTATATTAGTGCGGATATTGAAGGGATTACAGGTACAACTTCGTGGAGTGAGACCGAGTTAAACGCGCCTGACTATCAGTTTTTCCAAAAACAAATGACACGTGAAGTAGAAGCTGCCATTGAAGGAGCGATAGCGGGAGGCGCAACCGAAATTTTATTAAAGGACGCACATGATTCAGCCCGCAATCTAGACATTTCTAATTTACCAATCAATTGTAAAGTCATCCGTGGCTGGACATACGATCCGATGTGTATGGTAGCAGGTCTTGATGAAAGCTTCGATCGCGCCGTTTTTATCGGCTATCACAGCAAGGGTGGCAGCGAGCGTAACCCACTAGCCCACACGCTTTGCACATATGCGGATGTCAAAATCAATGGCGAATATGCGAGTGAATTTCTGATCAATACGTATGCAGCAGCCTTACACGGTGTTCCTGTGTCCTTTGTGAGTGGGGATGTGGGGTTGACAGAAGAGATTCAGATCGTAAACGAACACATTGTCACATTTGCTACTAAGGAAGGCATCGGTAATGCGACGATTAGTGTTAGTCCACAACTAACCATAATGGAAACCAAGCGACTGGTAGAGTCTTCTATGAAGGTTCCTCGTACCGCATTACAGGTAACGTTGCCAGAACACTTTAGGGTGGAGCTAATTTATCGTGACCATACACGAGCCTATCGCAATTCATTTTATCCAAATGCCCAATTCAAACCACATAATACTGTAGAGTTCATGACCAATGATTTTTATGAGGTGCTGCGTGTCCTTCAATTTTTAACATGATGGGAAGGTTTTGTGAGAGCTTTTACATCAAGTGAGGGTTCTATTTCATGAAAGGTGAGAAGTGATCAAAAAAGTGATGGACCCGCTCACAAAGGCATGAGAAGTGATCAAAAAAGTGATGGACCCGCTCACAAAGGCATGAGAAGTGATCAAAAGATAGATAGACCCGCTCACAAAGGCATGAGAAGTGATCAAAAGATAGATAGACCCGCTCAAAAAGCGGTGGGACACGCTGTCTGAGTGGTTTGAATCTCATAACCGTGACATTGGATATGTACCGTTGTTTATTTCATCGATAGATGGTCGAGTTAGACAGACCTAGCCTATGTTTGAATGATCCTATTGAAGATGCAATCCATCCTACCAATAGGATTTTCATTATAAAAAGATGACTAGGGGGATGCTTGTGAGAAAATATTGGTTGCTGTTCGTATGTCTGGTCGTATTATTTTGTGTAGCCTGCAATGACAAATCAGCGAGTGAAAAAGCATCGGAATATCGAGTGGTGTATTCAGGGGAAATTAAAACGTTAAATTATTTAAAGACGTCCGAAACAAATGAATTTGCGGTGGCTGCGAATATGGTGGATGGGCTCATTGAATATGACAACTATGGGGTGGTCCAGCCAGGATTAGCGAAAGAGTGGTCTGCGAATGAGGATGCTACGGTGTGGACATTCAAATTGCGTGATGACGCAAAATGGGTGACACATGAGGGCAAGGAATATGCAGATGTTGTGGCACAAGACTTTGTGGATGGCTTACACTATGTGCTTGATGCTAAAAATGAATCGTCGACAGCTTGGATTGCGACGGTGGTGAAAAATGGGGAAGCCTTCTATAATGGCGAGATGAACGATTTCAAGGAGGTAGGCATAAAGGCGTTAGATAAACATACAGTAGAATATACTTTAGAGGCGCCGACACCCTATTTTCTTTCTATGTTGAATTATGTTTGTTTCTTCCCTGTAAATGGCAAGTTCATTGCGGAAAAAGGGGAGGAGTTTGGCACAACACGTGAAAACTTCCTCTATAACGGTGCCTATATTTTAGATAAATTTGAGCCACAAAATGAACGCGTTCTTGTAAAAAATGAAACGTACTGGGATAAAGACAAGGTGCTGATTGACCGTATTCGCTATAAATACAATAAAGAAGCGGCAACTGTGGCGCCTGAGCTGTTTTTACGTGGCGAAATCGATTCGGCTAGTATCCCGACCTCCATCATTGATGAATGGTTTAAAGATGAAAAGAAAAAATCTCAGGTTCGTCAAACACAAAATAACTTCTATACCTACTTTTATGCACTCAACTTCAACCCACAATTTGACGCACAATACGAGCCTGAAAATTGGAAGATCGCCGTCAATAATAAAGATTTCCGCAAATCCTTATTCCATGCGCTTGATCGTGTCTCCGCGATGCTAACGGTTGAGCCTTATAATCCAGCAGATCTGCTGAGCAATACCATTACACCGAAAAACTTTGTTGATGTGGAAGGAGTGGATTATACACAACTAGCACCACTTACATCCATTTCCAATGAGGATTCCTTCAATAAAGAGTTGGCCCTAGAGTACAAAGAAAAGGCAAAAACAGCATTAGCAGGTAAGGCCACATTCCCTGTAAAGGTATTAATGCCTTATAACGCTGGTATGCCAGATTGGGCTAATCGCTCTCAAGTAGTCGAGCAGCAAATTGAGAAATTGTTAGGGACAGATTATGTCGACATTATCGTAGAGGCTGGTCCATCGACAGGCTTCTTATCAGAGGTACGTCGTCCAGGTAAATTTGCACTCTTAGAGGCGAACTGGGGTCCTGATTTTGCAGATCCATCTACGTATACAGATCCTTTCACAGTAGATGGTACTTACAATAAACCAGAATTAGCAGAGGGCTATAAAGAGGCGAATGGTAAAACAACTTATCAAAATCTTGTGGATCAAGCCAAAGAAACAATTGACACAGCCAAACGCTATGAGCTATTTGCGAAGGCAGAAGCATTTTTAATTGATGAAGCCTTTGTTATTCCCTATTCAGTTGGTGGTAGTGGCTATATGGCATCTAAATTAAATCCATTCGAAGCGCAATATTCGCCATTTGGTGTAACAGCAGAGAAATTTAAAGGCCAGCAAGTGCTAGAAAAGCCAATGAGTAATGAAGAATTTAAAAAAGCGCTTGCCGAGTGGGAGCAAGAGCGTGCAGAAGCACTAGCCAATGCTGAAAAGTAGTAGAATTTCGTAGATGAAAAGGAGATACCGAAAAGAGTAGTCGGCATCTCCTTTCGTCTTTTTGACAAAGGAGGATGGCGTGATGTTGCAGTATATAGGAAAACGACTCTTACAATCCGTTTTAACCCTTTTTATTATCATCACCATTGTCTTTTCATTATTACGGCTAATGCCAGAGGAAGGCTATTTAGGAGCGGCAGCCGATAAAATGTCACCTGCTCAGCAGGAAATTTACTTAACAAGTCTCGGCTTGCGCGACCCAATCCTTGTCCAGCTAGGGAATTTTTACAAGAATTTACTGCAGGGGGATTTGGGGAAATCTGTGACCTATCGTACCGATGTCCCAGTAGTGACGATTATTGCAGATAAAATCACGTATTCTTTGCTTTTTGGTTTAGGAGCAGTCGCGTTATCACTACTGATTGGTGTGCCGCTAGGAATAATGATGGCCTATCGTAAGGGACGTTGGCTGGATCGACTTGGGACAGGCTATATCGTATTTGTTGTTGCAGTCCCTGCAGCCGTTTATTACTTAGTCATTCAAATGTATATTACAGAACTCTTTCAATTACCGATGCTGTTTGATGAATACAGGCCGATTACTTGGATTCTTCCACTTACGTCAATGGCATTGGCTCCAACTGCCTCCTACGCGATGTGGATGCGACGCTATATGGTCGATGAACTGAACAAGGACTATATTAAGCTGGCTAGGGCGAAGGGCGTAAGGGAGCGGACATTGATGTTCAAGCATGTATTACGTAATGCCTTTATTCCTATGGCACAATATTTACCTGCTACGATTCTGTTTACGATTACAGGCTCAATCTATATAGAATCGTTGTATTCCATTCCGGGGATGGGGGGCTTGCTTGTGGATGCTATTCAGCGACAGGATAATACGATTGTGCAGGGCCTAGTGTTAGTGTTTTCTTCCCTTGGTATCATTGGCCTTATTTTAGGGGATATTGCCATGGCACTTGTCGACCCTCGTATTAAATTAGGCAAGGGAGGGGGTGTGCGTTAATGGGGATGTATACAGATGAAATCAATAATATTTCAAATAAATCACGTGAAACCTTGTTTGAATTTGCTGAAGTGGACGCAAGGCAGGCAGAGGAAACGGGCTATTCAAATTATTCTTATTGGCGGTCTACATGGCAATCCTTTTTGAAAAATCGACTGGCTGTTTTTTTATTAGTTGGAGTGATCATCATTGTAGGCTTTACTATTTTACAACCCTATTTACCAGCGCAAAAATCACCAACTGAAATTTACTTGGATGAACAAACAGGGATGCAGGCACGTAATATTGCACCTAATGCAGAATTTTGGTTTGGCACGAATTCGATTGGTCAGGATTTATGGTCTCGTATTTGGGCAGGGACGAGAACTTCTCTCTTTATTGGCTGTGTTGTCGCCTTAGTGGAGGCAGTGGTGGGCATAACCATTGGCACGCTATGGGGCTTTTCGCGGAAATTAGAAGCGCCTATTACACAGCTTTATAACGTCGTCGATAATATCCCCACAACCATTGTGCTCATTTTAATGTCCTATATCTTACGGCCAAGTATTTCAACCATTATTATTGCCATGTGTATTACGGGGTGGGTGGAAATGGCGAGGTTTATCCGCAATCAAATTGTTATTTTGCGTGACCGCGAATACAATCTAGCCTCAAAATGCTTAGGCACACCTGATTATCGTATTATTCTAAAAAATCTATTACCCTATTTAATTTCTGTCATTATGCTACGCATGAGCTTAGCGATCCCCTTTGCAATTGGGGCAGAAGTCTTTTTAACGTATATCGGCTTAGGGCTTCCGATCAGTGAGCCATCCTTAGGAAATTTAATCAATGAAGGACGTGTCCTTATGATGTCACCAGATCTACGTTATCAGCTTATTTTCCCAAGTATTGTGCTAAGCGTTATTACGATCGCATTTTATATTATTGGTAATTCCTTTGCAGATGCAGCAGATCCGAAAAACCATGTATAAGGAGAGGAAGCGAGTGACATTGAAAAAATCACGCATATTAGGCATTCAAAATTTAGTGATTCAGTTTACGCTACGTGGGCGAGTTTTAACAGCGATTCGCGGTATTTCACTCGACCTTTACAAGGGAGAAAGTTTAGCCATTGTGGGCGAATCAGGTTCGGGTAAATCCGTGCTGATGAAATCCATTATGGGCTTGCTTGATAAAAATGGTCGTATTAAGCAGGGACAAATTATTTACAATGCGCAGGATTTAGGCAAGTTCACAACAGAGCAAGAATGGCTAGGGATTCGTGGCAAGGAAATAGCGATGGTGACACAGGATCCGATGACATCGTTAAACCCGCTCAAAACCATTGGAAAGCAAATTGAAGAATGTGTGGTTATGCATCAGGGCTTAAGAGGCAAGGAAGCCTATGCGGAAACACTAAAGCTGTTAACAGATGTCGGCATTACCGATGTACAAAAGCGCTATAAGCAATACCCGCATGAATTTTCAGGAGGGATGCGCCAACGCATCGTGATTGCGATTGCGATTGCCTGTAAGCCGAATATTTTAATATGTGATGAACCCACGACAGCCTTGGATGTAACCATTCAGGCACAAATTTTACAGCTCTTAAAAAGTCTTCAGCAAAGATACGGCTTAACAATCGTCTATATTACGCACGATTTAGGCGTAGTCGCAAAAGTGGCTGACCGTATTGCCGTGATGTACGCGGGTGATGTCATCGAGGTTGGGGAAACACATGAAATTTTCTTTCATAGTAAGCATCCTTATACGTGGGCGCTTATTTCCTCTTTACCACAGCTTGGCTCAAAAGGGGAACAATTGTATTCCATCAAGGGCACACCTCCGAATCTTTTTCAGGAAATAAAGGGAGATGCCTTTGCCCCACGCAATCCATATGCATTGAAAATCGACTTTATCGAGCGGCCACCTTTTTTTCAGGTCAGTGATACCCACTATGCTCGTACATGGTTATTAGACCCACTTGCACCAAAGGTAGAGCCTCCAGCAGCCTTACAAGCATTCTTTGCCGAGGGGAGGCAGTATGCGAATGACTGATAAAGAGGTTCTAGTAGAGGTGAAAAATTTGAAAGTTGTGTTTGGTAAAGGGAAAAATAAGTTTACGGCCATTGATGATGTCAGCTTTCAAATTTATAAAGGCGAAACATTTGGCATTGTAGGTGAATCAGGCTCAGGTAAGACAACGATAGGTCGGGCGATTATGCGCATCAATGAGGTCACAGAGGGACAAATTTTGTACCATGGTAAAAGTATTCAGGGGAAAATCTCGAAAGATTGGGATAGAGAAATTACGCAAAAAATCCAAATGATATTCCAGGACCCTATGGCATCTCTAAATGAACGAGCAAAAGTCGATAATATTGTCTCAGAGGGCTTATACCCTTCGGAAAAATTTAAAGATGAGGCAGAGCGGCAACAAAAGGTGCGGGATGCTTTATTGAACGTTGGGCTACTTCCAGAGTTCTCAAGCCGCTTTCCGCATGAGTTTTCAGGAGGTCAACGCCAACGTATCGGTATTGCTCGTGCGTTAGTGATGGAGCCTGAATTTATCATTGCAGATGAGCCTATATCTGCCTTGGACGTATCCATTCGAGCACAGGTTTTGAATTTATTAGCAAGCCTTCAACAGCGAAATCATTTAACGTATTTATTTATTGCCCATGACTTATCGATTGTCCGTTTTATTACGGATCGAACGGCGGTTATTTATAAGGGGAAGATTGTGGAGCTAGCGGAAACAGAAAAGCTTTTTGCTCATCCGCTGCATCCTTATACAAGGGCTTTGTTATCAGCAGTACCAGAGCCGAATCCCTATAAGGAGCGGGACAAAGTTGTAGAAGTGTATGATCCGTCCCAGCACCGTTATGATGAAAATCCCCCCTCATTTGTTGAGATAGAGGAAGGTCATTTTATTTTAGCCAATGAAGAGGAACTTGCCCATTATCGTACTTCACTGAAAAGGGAGGAAAAGATATGATTTGTCCAAAGGCATTGAAAAAGGGTGACACAATTGGTCTTATTAGTGCTTCTGGCGCAACGCCACCCGAAAAGCTGCAGCCTGCTATTGCTAGTATCGAAAAGCTCGGGCTCAATGTGGTCGTTGGGGAGACCTGTCACGTAAGACATGGCTATTTAGCAGGCACAGATGATTTACGGGTAGCAGATGTTCATCGTATGTTTGGCGATCCAATGATTGATGGCATTTTTTGTATACGTGGGGGCTATGGTGCGACGAAAATTTTAGCCCAATTAGACTTTGACTTGATAAGTGCCAATCCAAAAGTATTTGCTGGCTATAGTGATGTGACCGCTTTACATATAGCGTTTAATCAGCTATGTGGCTTTGTAACCTATCATACACCAATGCCATCCACAGAATTTATTAGACAGGAGATGGATGACTATACATGGCAGTCGTTCATTCAGCTGATTATGGAGAATGAAAGAAAGGCGTACTACTTAAAAAATCCTTCTCACCAGCCCATGTCCTCACTGGTGGCTGGGAGTGCTTCAGGTCAACTTATCGGTGGCAATTTAACATTAGTGACAGCTTCACTTGGCACACCCTATGAAATTGATACACGAGGTAAAATTCTGTTTTTAGAAGATATCGATGAAACGGAGCAACGGGTGGATCGTATGCTGACACAATTAAAACTGGCAGGAAAGCTAGATGACGTGGCAGGCATTTTATTGGGCGCTTGGACAAATTGCGAACCTGAAAATCCCGCACACAGCTTATCATTACAAACTATTTTTCAAGAAATTCTAGTGCCTTTAGGGAAGCCTATAATTGCAGATTTGGCATGTGGTCATTGTTTACCAACAATGTCGCTTCCTTTAGGAAGAACCATCAAGATGGATGCGGACAATCAGCGTATCCATGTAAATGGGTAGGTGGTCTATGGAGCAGAGGATTACTACACTTATTCAAGAATCGCCCTACAACGTACATTTGTTTATTAAAAATTTAACAACGAATCAGTTGCTCATCGGTCATCAGCTAGAGGCTTCATTTTCAAGTGCAAGTTTAATCAAAGTGCCGATACTGCTAGCCCTGCTCTCACATATAGAGAAAAACAAATTATCACTTGATTCAACGCTTACGATTTCATCAGCTGATTGGGTGGATTTTAGTGTAATTAGTGAACAAAGACTTATACAAAGCACTTTCTATGAGCTGCTAGTGTGGATGATTATTACAAGCGATAATACAGCTACGAACGTCCTAATCGATGTAGTTGGCATGGAATATTTGAATGACTATTTTCAGCATATCGGTTTACAGGACACATTGCTACAGCGAAAAATGATGGATGTGGAGCGGCTAGCAAAGGGCATAGATAATCGCACATCAACAAGGGATATGGCGCATCTATATACGCAAATCTATCAGCAAGAGCTTTTATCGCCTCCCTACAATAAACTAGTCATTGATATTTTAAGCCGTCAGCGTGTACATGACTCCCTAAAGCGCTATCTAGTAGATGATGTGAGGCTGGCACATAAAACAGGCGGACTGGATACCGTCGATCATGATGTGGGGATATTTTACACGCATGCAGTCGATTATAGTATGGGTGTTTTTATAACAAATGTTACGGACAATGATCACGCACGCCAACTCATTGGTCATCTATCAAAAGTTGTCTATGACCAGCTGGTGAAGCGGAGGGGGGAGAAGGATGAAGGCTATCGTTACAGCCATGATTGCTAGCTTGCATGCCATGCCAGATAAAGCTTCTGAACTAGTTGATGAAGTGCTTTATGGGATGACCGTAGAGATTATCAGTGATGTCAATGACGCTTGGGTTTCTATTCGAACGGTCTATCGTTACGAGGGCTATTGTCAGAAGGCAGACTTACTGCAAGAGGAAGCACTTGCAGCTACATGGCAACAAGATGCACAGTATGTAGTCTGTCAAAGCTTTGCAGATGTTTTGCAGCAACCACGTATTCAAAGTACAAAGCTGCTAACGCTTGTAAGAGGCTCTTCCATTCGTGTCATGTCAGACGAAGCAGTACCTGAAGAATGGTCAGCTGTACAGCTAGTGTCAGGACAAATAGGGTATGTCCGAACAAAATGGCTACAGCCTAAAATAACAGCACATTCATTACCGGAGCAGCAGTTCCGTGAAAATGTGGTGGACACAGCGCTCAGCTATTTAACGGCCCCTTATCGCTGGGGTGGCAAATCGCCACTAGGTATTGATTGCTCTGGTTTATGTTCAATGGCTTATATGTTAAACGGTGTCTATATTTATCGTGATGCCCGAATAGTAGAGGGCTTCCCGATCGTTAACATAGACCAAGACCAAATGCAGAAGGGTGATTTAATCTATTTTCCAGGTCATATTGCTCTATACATGGGTGATGATTTGTATGTCCATTCATCGTTAGGTGGTAATGAAGTAACCATTAATAGTCTAGATGCCAAACATCCCCTCTATCGACAGGATTTAGCCACAACCATACTAGCAGTAGGTACTTTATATAACTCGCAGAAGGACTAGTTAAGCCTTGATGCTATTAAGCTTTTTTGAAGGTCAGTCCCATTTTGAGGATGATAAACGTACTGAGGTGGATCAGTACTAACACGATGAACTGCCATAGCCCAATTAAAAATGTACTCATGCATAAATCAAACACTGCTTCACCTGGCGGCATATCTGGATAGGGCTTTAATTGCCCATAATGCCACACAAAATAACAGGCGATAGAGGTGCCTTGTCCGACATAGACAAAGGTCCAATGGATAGAAGCGGCTACTCTTTGCCGACTACAACATAGTAAAAGGTTCGATAAAATAATAAGAGTGGGGAAAATAATAAGATAAAAGGAACCCTCTGCTATGTTTGGTATGAAATATAGGTGATAGCTAAGCTGAATCAATGGCAATAGCACAAGGTTAACGGCGAAAAGACTGAGCAATTGTGTACGCTTCACTGTGTTCCTATCCTTTCCGTATTTTTTCACTAAGACGTTTTGACAAACGAATTAGTTTCATGAGAAAAAACGTCCATACTCCTTGATGAGTCATGGACGTTTTTGTGTTAATAATGATAAATATTAAGTTGCTGACCTGCTTCAAGTCGTTCTGTTCGAAGCTGATTCCATTGCTTAAGTGATGTCACTTTCACATTATAGGCTTCGGCAATCTTCAAAAGTGAATCTCCATCAGCCACCGTGATGGTTTTCTTATCTTTTACAGGACTATCATACTGTTGAAGGTCATATTTTGCGATTAATGTATTTAATTTTTCATTGTAAGCCGAATCAGTTGCATAGGAGCCTGTTAAAAACTTCGTCGCATCTGTATAGGTAGTGGTGTTGCTTTTGAAAACGCCTGCGTAAAAATCTTTATTCCATGAAACGCCATTACGCATTAATTTTACATAATCCTGCATGGACGCTTCATAGGAAGGGTATTTGCGGAAGTCAGCCATGATGGTAGAAAGGTTACCTGACCCATCATCCTCTGTGGTTTCGAGTGTGACGGAATTATTTTGATAGCTGCCTTTCATTCCAAAAAGATTATAATTAGGGGCAGAGCCAAGTCCACTTTGCCCATGCTCACTTTCTAGAATCGCCTGAGCGATCATCACGGATGCATATAAGTCGTTGTCAGCACCAAGATCTCGTGCGGTCTCTGCAATCTCACCGATAAACTCTTCCACACTTGGACGATCATCAATAACCACAGACTCTTCTCTTTCAGTCGTATTAAATAACTGTGTAACCATATAAAACGAAATACAAATAACAACAACGGCAATCATAAGTCCTTTAAAAAAGTTTAGCACGTATTTCATTGTAGCTGGATGTTGGTCGTGACCACATCTCCCTCCCTTCTATTAAAAGTTTAGCTATCTCTCATTATTACAGAGAGTGAAAGAGATGTATAGTTGAATAGACTTCATCATTAATAGAACGTCTCCTGCCTTAAGTTAGTTCCTAAATCTATCTTAAAATTCTGAGACATAAATTGAATCTCTCAAAATCCCCTTATTCACTAAAATCCTTGTAAAACTTTGCCCACCAAGAGTCTGCTGGAAATGTTGTGAAATTGTCTATTACAGTTTTTCTTATCTTCTCACAGCTAGTAATTGGCAGTCAATTTCATAGAATGGTAGAGACAAGAATAATTTCATAGAAAATGGTATTATAAACCTTTAAAACAATTAGTTGAAAGGGCGTTTTGATTGAATACGATTTATAATGTGACACAAAAACAGCTATATGATTTTCTACTGAATGTAGCGACAATAAGACCAGTCTTTATTTGGGGAGCACCTGGCATTGGGAAATCAGCGATTGTTGAAAATTTCGCCAGTGAATTAGGGCTACCCTGTGTGTCGTTATTGGGCAGTCAGCTAGCACCTGAGGATATTATTGGTGTTCCGCAGATAAAGGATGGCTACAGTGTTTTTTGTCCACCCAAAATAATTGCACGCGATGAACCTTATTGCCTTTTTTTAGATGAATTAAATGCTTGCTCACAGGAAGTACAAAAAGCGTTTTATAGTCTTATTCATGAACGCAGAATTGGAGAGTTTACATTGCCAGAGGGCACGATTGTTATTGGTGCAGGCAATCGGGCTCAGGATAATGCGATTGTTAAGCCGATGTCCTCCGCATTAATCAATCGGATGGTTCATGTTCAGCTGAGGGCATCACATAAAGATTGGCTTGAATGGGCCTATGCACATGAAATACATCCATATGTGATTGAGTATATTCAAATGCGTCCCGATCATTTATGGAGCGAACCACCGAAAACAGAAGAACCCTTCTCCACGCCTCGTTCATGGCATATGTTAAGTGATTGTTTGTATGCATATGGCAGCAGCTTACAAGAACAAACAATCGATCTATTAGCAAGTAGCTGCCTATCCGCGCATACTGCCAGTCAATTTAAAGCCTTTATCAAGCAAGTGCAAAGTAAATACGATCTCGCTAAAATTATTCAAGGAGAATTACGTTGGCCCGATCAACCTGATGAAAGAGATTTGCTTTATTTCCTGGCACAATCCTTCCGTGCTCAGTTACTGAAGGAGCTTCCGAACGAGCATACGACATTGAAGGGAAATCAACGGCAATTAGCCTTTCGAGCCAAAGACTTGATCAAGGACCTATCATCCATCAGCTTAGAAATTGCACAGATGGTTGTGTCAGAGCAAAAGGGTGAAGCATTGCCTGCCTGGTTTATGCTGGAGGTTATCCGTGATTTACCACGTTTAGTAGCCAAAAAGGAAGGGTAAGCTTATGGCCAAAAAAAAGAAAGCATTACAGCAGGAGCATAAAAATGAGAAAGCCATCGCACGTGGGCATGACATTGTCTGTACACATCCCCTGTTTGAGGCGTTGTGTCATGCTGTTTACATGCAATACGAAAGTATGCCACAAAAGGATTGGGCTTACGTTACAAGCACAGGTGTTATTTATGTGAATCAGGATAAAAAAGGTCAGCCAAATGAATGGGCTTATGTGATTGCGCATTGCTTGCTACACCTTGGCCTACATCATCATCAACCAAAAGAGCAGCAGGAGCTGTGGAATATTGCCTGTGACTGCTATATAACAAAATTTTTAGCAGAGCTAAAATTTGGTCAAGCACCAAAGGAAATGAATAATCCTCTTTTTGTGGCCATTAGCTCTGAGGAAAAATTATATGAACGATTTTTACGCGAAGGTGTACCAGATGATTTGAAAGGCTATAGTACAATGCCAGGTCAAGTGGACTTTGTTATTTCACAAAATCAAACAGGCTATCTATATCGAGGGAATAGTAATTTCGCTGCATTATTTGCAGAAGGTTTAGCGAAAGCCGTGCAAAGTGCCATTCGCGTAGCGGGAGGGGTAGAAAATACATTTGGAGGCACAACGAGGGTAACACAAGCACAACGCGCAAAGGCATGGTTTATGAGCTCCTATCCCTTATTCGGTGCTTTGGCAGCAGATTTTACGATCATTGAAGACCCACTTATTTGCACAAGAATGGATATTTCGGTCGCAGCCATTGCAGTGGAAACGAAGGAGATTTATTTGAATACCGCTATGGGAATGACCGATGAGGAAATGCGGTTCCTCATGGCACACGAATTGCTGCATGCGGGTTTAAGCCATGCGACCCGCAGACAAGGACGTGATCCCTACTTGTGGAATGTTGCTTGTGATTATGTTATCAATGGCTGGCTCATCGATATGCAAATCGGCGAGATGCCAGCATTTGGCGGGCTATATGATCCAGCATTAAAGGGACTTTCAGCTGAATCTATTTATGATCGTATAGTTACAGATATGAGGATGTATCGCAAATTAAGAACCTTTCGAGGGCAGGGCATCGGAGATATGATCGAAACGAATCCACCAGATTTTTGGGAAGGCAAGGTTGGCGTGGATTTAGATGCTTTTTATAGAAGGGCATTGAGTCAAGGGTTAAGCTATCATATGACCCAAGAGAGAGGCTATTTGCCACAAGGGCTCATTGAGGAAATTCGTAGCCTAGCACAGCCTCCTATTGCCTGGGATGTGGCATTAGCCAAATGGTTTGATCGGATGTTTCAACCGATAGAGAAAGTTAGAACGTATACCCGCCCCAGTAGAAGGCAAGCATCGACACCTGATATAGCTAGACCAAGATGGATTCATCAAAGCGGTGAGGAAGATGGACGAACTTTCGCAGTCCTTATTGATACATCAGGCTCCATGGACCGTCTCTTACTAGGAAAAGCACTCGGCACAATAGCGAGCTATAGCATCGCTAGAGATGTTCCCTTTGTTCGCGTTATATTTTGTGATGCTGTTGCCTATGACGCGGGCTATCTAGCACCTGAAGAACTATTAACGAAAGTGAAGGTAAGAGGTAGAGGAGGCACAGTGTTACAGCCTGGTATACAGCTACTTGAAGCCGCACAGGATTTTCCAAAGGATGGTCCTATCCTGATTATTACAGATGGACAATGTGATCGTTTAGCCATTAAAAGACAGCATGCCTTCGTACTACCACAGGGGGCCAAGCTACCATTTGTGCCCAAAGGCGAGGTATTTAGAATGAAATAGTTTCACCTACCTACAAATGTTTGAAATGATTTTTGTTGGTGAAATATAAAAAGTGAACGCATTTCATGAGCGAATTCTAAAGGAGATGACAGATGATTACATTTGATAATGTCTCAAAACAATATGATAACGACCAAATAGCTGTCAAAGCACTAAATGTAGAAATTAAAAAGGGTGAATTCTTTGTTATTATTGGCCCTAGTGGATGCGGCAAAACTACTTTGTTGAAGATGATTAATCGATTAATACCCTTAACAGCAGGCACCATCTGGATCAATGATAAAAGAATTAGCGATTATAATATCCATGAGCTGCGTTGGAGTATTGGCTATGTACTACAGCAAATCGCCCTATTTCCGCATATGACAATAGAGGAAAATATTGCGGTTGTTCCAGAACTGAAGAAATGGAGTAAAACGAAAATCCATCAGCGTGTAGACGAACTATTAGCGTTGGTGGGGCTGGAGCCAGCGAAATATCGTCAGCGTAAGCCAAAGGAGCTGTCAGGAGGCGAACAGCAAAGGGTTGGCGTTGTTCGTGCCTTGGCAGCTGACCCAGAAATTATTTTAATGGATGAGCCCTTTAGTGCGCTAGACCCTATTAGTCGCACCAAACTACAGGATGATCTACTAGAGATGCAGCGTACCATCCAGAAAACCATTGTATTTGTATCACATGATATGCAGGAAGCACTGAAATTAGGAGATCGTCTCTGTATTATGAAAGATGGCGAAATTGTTCAGATAGGTACTCCACAGCAATTGCTACAAAATCCTGTAAATGATTTTGTCCAACAGTTTATTGGAGGTAAGCAGTCGGATCAATTGTTTACGATCCATGATGTGTTACAGCCAATCACTGTGACAAACGACTTTGGGCATACCATTCCTGTTGATGCCCCATTTCCGACGATTCTTGAAAAATTAGCCGAGCATGACTTGTTAGGTGTCGAAGAGAATGGCAAGCTCATTGGCATGGTGACAAGAGCTTCCACGCTTCGTTATTTAGCAGCGGATTCTAAGAAAAGAGGGCATGTGCATGGTGGCTAATGTGGTAGATGTATTTCAGGAACGGAAGGCACAGCTGCTGGCTGCATTACTAGAGCATATCCAAATCTCTTTTATTGCGCTATTTTTTGCTGTCCTCATCGCTATTCCCCTAGGTATCTATTTAACCAATAAAAAGAAAATAGCCGAGAGTATTATTGGAATCAGTGCTGTGCTGCAAACGATTCCTTCCTTAGCGTTGCTCGGCTTATTAATCCCTTTATTCGGTATTGGGAAAGTTCCCGCAATTATTGCGTTAGTCGTCTATGCGCTGTTGCCTATTCTACGAAACACCTACACGGGCATCAATGAGGTTGACCCATCACTGAAAGAAGCGGCATTAGCTATGGGAATGAATCGATCAAAGCGTTTAGTAAAGGTTGAGCTACCACTTGCTATGCCTGTTATGATGGCTGGTATTCGGACAGCAATGGTGCTGATTGTGGGAACAGCAACATTAGCTGCTTTAATTGGTGCAGGAGGCTTAGGAGATATTATATTACTTGGGATTGACCGAAATAACACGGCACTCATTCTTATAGGAGCCATTCCCGCTGCTATTTTAGCCCTGATTTTTGATGTGGCGCTTAAAAAGTTAGAATCTCTGTCCTTTAAAAAAACAATAACGACGTTGAGTCTCATTAGTTTAGCGGCACTGGTAATGATTTTCTTCCCGCTCCTAAGCAATAAACAGCAAGATGAAATTGTCATTGCAGGAAAGCTTGGTGCGGAGCCTGAGATTCTCATCAATATGTATAAATTATTAATTGAGCAGGAGACCGATTTAACGGTGACATTAAAGCCAGGGCTTGGTAAAACTTCATTTGTATTTAATGCATTGAAATCGGGCAGTATTGATATTTATCCTGAATTTACAGGCACCGCTATTTCGGAGTTTTTAAAGGAAGAAGCCATTAATAATAACCAAGAGGACGTCTATCTTCAGGCGAAAGAGGGGATGCAGGAGCAATTTGATATGGTCATGCTAAGCCCCATGAACTATAACAATACGTATGCACTCGCTGTATCAGAGGAGCTGGCTGAGAGCTATCAACTGCAAAAAATCTCTGATCTTAAACCGATAGAGCAGAAGGTGAAAGCAGGCTTTACATTAGAATTTAATGACCGTGAGGATGGCTATGTTGGCATACAAAAACGGTATGGGATAGCCTTTACGACACTTGCAACGATGGAGCCAAAGCTTCGCTATCAGGCAATACAATCAGGTGATATTAATTTGCTCGATGCTTATTCAACGGATAGTGAAATTCGTCAATACAAGCTACGTGTATTGGAGGACGATCAAGCATTATTCCCACCATACCAGGGAGCGCCTTTACTAAGGAAAGAAACGCTGATTGACTATCCAGAGATTGGAGAAGCGTTAAATCAACTAGCTGATCACATTACAGATGATGAAATGCGAGAAATGAATTATCAGGTGAATGTAGAAGGAAAGCTTGCAGCAGAAGTAGCAAAAGAATATTTAATAAAGATAGGATTATTAAAATAAACCCTCTAGCTTTAGAGGGTTTATTTTTATCAATAATTTATTAATGATAAACATTAAAAAATTATTGATAGAGATAAAAGGGGATGTATAATAGAGAGAAGGGAGGGAGAGGTTGATAATGGGGCAAACAATTCAAAGTAAAGAATTTCGATGGATGACAAAGGGGCTTCGTACCGCTTTTACCATCATCATGGTGATGATGATTTTTGTCTTGACGATGCTCGCGATATTTATGGTGGGAGCAATGGTGGTATCAGAGCAACAAGTGAATCATTTATTAGCAAAGGGCAGTGTGACCGCTGCCGTTCAGTTAGAAGGATTGGAAATGAAGCTGGCAGACCATGTGACAAGGGACATTCACTATTCAAAAAAAGATGTCATGATCTTTCTATTTACTGCTACAATATACATAGCTATTTTATTAATGATTATTGTACAAGTGAGGAATATATTAAGTAACTTATCAAAAGGTATTGTATTTTCACTCGCTAATAGTAAAAAAATGGAGAGAATTGCCTACTGTGTGATTGTATTGAGTTTGACAGTGAATGCATTTCGTACATATACCGTCTATCTAATCATGCAACAATTCCAAATGGAGTCCCGATTTGTGGAGACCGGTTTGATTAAGGGGATTAGCTATCATTTTACAGGCATTCATTGGACTCTTTTACTATGTGGTGTGGTGATTTGGACCTTTGCACGTATTTTCCGATACGGTGCATTCCTTCAGGATGAATATGATGCAACAGCTTAGGAAGTGAAAACATGACCATAATTATTCGATTAGATCGTATGCTAGCTGATCGTAAAATGCAGCTGAGTGAACTTGCAGAGAAGGTGGATGTCTCGATTGTCAATCTCTCTAATTTAAAAACGGGCAAGGTAAGAGCCGTACGTTTTTCTACATTAAATGCCATTTGTAAAGCTTTGGGCTGCCAGCCAGGAGACATATTGGAGTATGTAGAGGAAGAAGATGACATCTAGAAGCAAAGCAGAAAGGATTTTTTAAATGACGGCTTTTAGTTTTTTAATGCTCGCTATTATAGCAGAGGTTTTTGCCAGTTCCATGCTCAAGCGTACACAAGGCTTCACACGAATAGGACCTTCAATTGGTGTGGTAGTAGGCTATGGAACGGCTTTTTATTGTTTAGCCTTAACATTGAAAGTGATTCCTATCGGCACAGCCTATGCAATATGGGCAGGCTTAGGGACAGCGTTAACCGCTATTGTGGGTGTTGTCCTCTATAAGGAACGATTTAATCGCAAGAAAGTATTAGGGATTCTGTGCATTATTCTGGGTGTCGTAGTACTCAATCTTGCGGGTGGTCATTAGGAGGCTGAACAGGATGAAAGGCTATTTATTTTTAACACTATCGATTATAAGCGAGGTTTTTGCAACAACCATGCTGAAGTTCTCAGACGGCTTTACTGTCCTTGCTCCCTCCTTGGCGGTCGCAATTGGCTATGGTATTTCGTTTTATAGCCTATCGCTCTGCTTAAAAACCATGCCATTAAGCTTGGCCTACGCTATCTGGTCAGGTGTCGGCACAGCTTTAACCGTTCTAGTAGGCATTGTCATTTGGCACGATATTTTTACTGTTTATTCTGCGATCGGTATTGCCCTCATTATAGGAGGCGTTATCTTGTTGAATCAGGGGGATAAAGGTGAAGAAGTGGTGGATAGCGATAGCATAGCAAAAGGGTCAGATCTGTGAGGAGAAGCGGATAGAAAGGCGAAAGTAGCGGATAGCAGGTCTAAATTGATGGATAGAATTAGTAAAGTGGTGGATAGCCTGGCAAAAGGGTCAGATCTGTGAGGATAGGCGGATAAAAATGCGAAAGTAGCGGATAGCAGGTCTAAATTGATGGATAGGATTAGTAAAGTGGCGGATAGCCTGGCAAAAGGGTCAGATCTGTGAGGATAGGCGGATAGAAATGCGAAAGTAGCGGATAGCAGGTCTAAATGGATGGATAGGATTAGTAAAGTGGTGGATAGCCTGGCAAAAGGGTCAGATCTGTGAGGATAGGCGGATAGAAAGGCGAAAGTAGCGGATAGCAGGCTGAATTCAACGGATAGCCCTGCCAAAACCTAGGCTTAGTTCATCGCAAAAGACCGTTGAGAAGGCAAACCAATAGAATGGAGAGAATTTGATGATAAAAGCGCTAATTTTTGATTTTGACGGTACAATCATTGATACGGAAACAGCATGGTATAACGTTTTTAAAGATGCCTATGCACAATATGGTGTTCAATTATCGCTAGCAACCTATGCTAAGTGCCTTGGGACCAATCTTCAAACTTTTAATCCCTATACATATCTTGTTACACATCATCACATACAACTGGATGTGGAGGCTTTTCAAACATCCATTCAGCAACGCCATGCACAATGGATGGAAACGGAAACGCTAAGACCTGGTATTTTAGCATTGCTGCAGCAGGCAAAGGAAGCGGGTTTGAAAATTGGACTTGCTAGTAGCTCCAGTCGTCAATGGATTGATATGTATGTGGATCGGCTGGGTATCCGACATTACTTTGATTGCTTTTGTAGCGCTGATACGGTGACAAATGTTAAGCCTGATCCAGAGCTTTACTTGCAGGCGCTTGAACAATTAGGAGTAGAGGCTGATGAGGTCGTGGCAATTGAGGATTCACCGAATGGCGCACAAGCCGCTGTAGCAGCGGGGCTTTATACAGTGGTCATTCCGAACGAGATTACCAAGCAATTACCATTCCATACAAAACACCATACCGTAACTGCATTAGAACATTATACAATACATGATCTCCTCGCATGTTTGGCAAAAACCTCCCCCTCATTGGTGGAGGTTTTTTTAGTTTCTTTAGGAAGAAGTCGCCATATTTTTTGTCGCAACATATGATAACGAGAGGGCAACTTACACGGATCAAATCGTATAGTCAAACTAAGAGAGGGGGCTACGAATTGAATAGTGATAAGAAAAGAAATCACTTTTTATGTGAAGCTTTAAGTGATTTAAAGGATCTTCAGGATATTATGATGAATTTTCATTCTAAATATTTTGGTCAGCTACTTATTAAAATTGTCGGGAGTGATACGATTCCATTTTTTTTAATTACCCATAGTGGTGCGCATTTAAGCTTATTGGATACAGTGAAACAGTTTGAGACAGAGTTTTTCCGCATTGAGGCTGTTGATAGAGAGCGTTGTCGTGGCACAGTATCGTTGTTGCGTGCTTTTGATTATGAAGGAAACGATACAAATTCGATTGCAGATGTGGTGAGGCTAGAAAAAACAAGTACAAAGAAATCTATTGAACTCAGTGGTATATCGGCCATTCAGCTCTTAAAGCCAGACATGTTGAAAGGGAAATTTATCATAGAGCCGAAATGGTAGTACCATATTAAACTACTAAAGCTAGAGCATCTGTCTATATGCAAGGGATACAAAGTGAATGTAATAGAGAGAGAATCTAATGAAAGGAAGTTTAGCTATGACGATTATTGGTATGCTGCATCATCGACTTGATCCAACAACAGTGCTCAAGTCCTATGCCTTTGCAGCAGTTGCGAAAGCTGAAGGCGCAACATTTTTTTACTTCACACCTAAAAGTGTGGACTTTGCCAAACGGTCTATTCGAGCAAAGGTCTATGAGAATGGGCAATGGCAGGAAAAAACGATGCCCTTTCCTGATGTTATCTATAATGCAGGAAGCCCTGAGAAATTATCTGTTTCGAAGGAGATTATTGATCGTTTAAAAGAGGAGATACCATTTACAACTCATTCAATCGGGAACAAATGGAATGTGATGAAACGATTAAAGGAAGCGAAGGAATTTGAACAGTATTTGATTCCCTCTGAAATTGTAAAGGATGCCGATTTATTTCATAAGTTCGTTAATTATTATAAACGAGTTGTGTTTAAGCCAATTGATGGACGAAAAGGGAAGGGTATTTATTTTATAACGAAGGCGGGAGCCAAGTATTTTGAGGTGAAAAAGGATAGCACCACGACAACCTATACAAAGCCACAATTGGATTCCTTGATAAAGGAGCAACTTGCGTCTGGCACCTTTATTATGCAGCCGTATATTCAATCTGTTACAAAATCAGGTCAGGTCTATGATTTCCGCCTGCATGTTCAAAAAAATGGAGAAGGTAAATGGGTAGTGACAACGGTGTATCCACGCATTGCACCGAATGGCTCCATCATACCGAATATTAATAATGGTGGCTATACCAATTATTTAGATCCTTTTTTGGAGCAGGAGTTTAAGGAAGAGGCCTATAATATTCGGCGAATGCTTGAGCATTTTTCACTAGCGCTGGCACATCATCTGGATGAAATTCAAATGGCGAAATTTGGGGAAGTTATTGATGAAATTGGCATTGATGTAGGGTTAGATCAAAATCAAAAAATTTGGATGTATGAGGTCAATTGGCGCCCAGGCTGTCCTCCTGCCTTTTACTTGGAATTAGATGTGGTCATCCATTCCATCCGTTATGCGATGTATCTAGCCAAAAATCAAAAACCGCTGAAAAAGAAAATTGACCAACAAAAAAGTAAGCAGGTGGAGGCAAAGAAAACCCTGCCGATTATTGCGATTACAGGAAGTGCGGGGAAAACTACTACAAAGGCATTTGTTGGTTCGATCTTATCGAAAAAGTGGAATGTATTTGAATCAAAGGATTATTGGAATACGACAGAGCATACGAAAAAACATAAGGAAGAAATCAATGATACACATCAGGCTGTTGTATTAGAGTATGGTATGGCTTACCCAGGCATTATTACCAATCACTGCAGCATCATCCAGCCGAATATTAGTATTGTAACGAATATAGGCTTAGCCCATGTTGGGAACTTTGATGGAGATGTAAGGGGCGTTGCCAAGGCAAAATCGGAATTGATTCATGGCATGGACCAACAGGGCTTGCTCATTGTCAATCAAGATGATGACAATTCAAGATACTTAGAGACACAGCAATTTAAAGGGAAAATCATCACAGTAGGGATTAAAAAGGAAGCGGATTACCGTGCATATGATTTGCAATATAAAGATGTCGGCATGTCCTTTAAAATGAAGCTGCATGGGCAAGAAATAGAATTATATATTCCTATTTTAGGAGAACATCATGTATACAACGCATTGAATGCAGTGGCAGTGGCTGATCTTTTAGGATTTAGTCCACTTGATATTCAGGCAGGGCTCAACTTTAAAAAACCACCAAGACGTTTAACGATTTATAATTGCCGTGATGATATAACGGTTATTGATGATACAGTACACTCTCATCCGCAGGGGGTTCGTGCTGCGCTCGATGTACTGAAGAATATCGCGACAAATCGCAAGGTAGCCATTATTGGACAAATGCGAGAACTTGGTGTCTTGAGAGAAGAGGAATATCGTAAGGTTGGGGAGTATGTATATGAGATAGGCATCGATGAATTTATTACCTATGGCTTTAGGACAGATGAAATGAGTAATGCTGCCATCGCGAAGGGCATGGACCCATCCAGAGTACATCATTTTATTAATAAAGATCAAATGCATGTCCTCCTTGAAAAGCTCATTAAGCCTCATGATACCATTCTTGTGAAGGGTGCAAGTAAAACCAATATGTTCGAAACCGTGAAATTTTTAGATCAAACGTTTAAAGAAGAATGATCCATTATGACTTATGAAGATAAAAAAGCCCGAGTAACTGTCCACTGGCAAGCGGCAATTATTCGGGTTATTTTTTTCAAACTCTCAAAATGAATTTTATTTCCTTCGCTGCAGTGATTGCGTGATTTCTTGCTTCCTTCAAGGTTGCTCCCTCTGCTATGACATAGGCGTAACGATGACCCATCGATAAAGGTGGGGTGAGGAGGGTGCCTCTTCTCGGTTTGACATATACTTCAACGACGCCAGTTGATCTTGTCGCTCTTGCCTTGCCAATAACCTTTTCTAAAATTCCTCTACTTTCCACAATGACATATTTTGTATACACAAATTTTTTATGTCTTGGTTGCAGATTAGGCTGTTCTCCTAGCAAAATCTTCAGTGTTTCTTCTACTAAACTAAAACCTAGAGCTGCTTGTAGCATATTATTCATAGCGCCACCTGAAATTCGAGGATTGATCTCGATAAGTTTCCAACCATTTTGGGTTAATCGAAGCTCTAAGTGAAGAGCCCCATTCTCAATACCAAAGGCTTTCACGATGGAATGGAGTACCTCCTCGATGCCTGATTGGATGTCTTTAGGGGCTTTCACTAGAACACCATAGCCAGTAATGATAAATCGTTTTCCTTGGGTAATTTCTTGCTCAATTATACCAATGACATGTGGTTGTCGTTGATAAACAACCGCCTCTACTAAATATTGAGGGCCATCTAGATATTCTTCAATCATGATGGTTTCATAGGGATTTTTACTGCGTAGTGCTTTGAGGTGGTTATTGAGCTGGTCGGCATCCGTTGCTAGTAAGACATCTTTTGAGCCAGTTGATTTAGGAGATTTTACGATTAATGGAAAGGTTAAATTTTTAGCTATAGGTTCGTTCGGTTTCATGAGCGAAAATTTTGGCGAATAGGGCTGGTCTTGTAAAAACTTTCTTGTTTTTTCTTTATCCTCCATAGTTTCAATGGCACTGGAGGATGTATAGTTCTGACAAAATTCATCACATAGTATTGAAGCAATATGGACAAATGGATCAACAAAACTAACGATACTTTTAATATTTAATCCAGCTTTTCCTAGTTTCTCAATTTCATCTTTCATGCTCTCGATATCAAAAGTATCAATGAGTATCATTTTATGGATGTCGGGGTAGGCTCTGCGCTGCTGAAGTTGTTTTTCATTATTTGTGAAAAGTACTGTGAAGTAGCCTAATTTTTCTGCTGCCCTTGTTGCTTCACGACTAGACCCAGATTTGTTTGTACCGATAAATACAATGGCTTTCAGGTATATCACTCCTTCTATTGGTACTTAGATACTTAATCACCTTTATATATATGCAATGAAATAGATTTCCTCTAGTTATGTATCTTGTCTACATCCAAGCAACTTTTAAAAGGTTACATATACTAGAAAAGAAAGGAGGGAGAAAAGATATGAAGCCTCTTTCGGTGAAAAATTTAGCAATGATTACGGCAGGCTATCTAGTGCACGGATCAGAGGATACACTGATTCAGCATGGGGCTTATCGATTAAAGCAAGTGAAAAAGTCCAATACGGCACTTTTTACAAGTAAACGTATTGTTAATTGGAAAAATCTTGAGCCACTTTCTCCTCTAGTGCTAGTGACCGATAGAGCTTATCGGCCAACTGACATTCCCAATCATGTCATTATGATACAGGTAGCGAATGCAGAAGAGGCCTATTGGAAATTTGTCCATTTTTATCGCAGCCAGTTTCATATTCCGATTGTCGCGATCACAGGTACATCAGGCAAAACAACGACAAAAGAGATGATTAAACATATTCTTTCGGCTGATCGGAAAGTGACTGCGACGACATTGAGCAGCAATTCTAGAACGGCTTCTTTGCAATATTTACTGGGCATTGAGGATGAAACCGAGGCTGCCGTTTTTGAAACAGCAGTGGGCTCACCTGGAGACGTTACGAATGCAGGGAGATATTTCAAACCGACAATCGGTATTATTACGAATATCGGAGCCCATCATTTAAATTATTGCAAAACATTAGAAGGCTATATTCAAGCAAAGGGAGAAATGCTAGATATCATTCATCCAAAAGGTACATTAATTATCAATGCTGAAGATATGAATACGAAAAAAATAGATGTTACGAGATTTCGTGGGCGTTTGATCAAGGTGGGAAAGCATGACTCCTGTGATTTTCAAGCGAGCCATATCCACTACTATCAAAAAGGCATGAAATTTGTCCTGCATCATGATAGAAAAAGCTATGACATTCTTGTACCAGGGTTTGGGGAGCATCAGGTTTATAATGCTCTTGCTGCCATCGCAGCGGTCCACGATATGGGCGTGCCTATTCCAGTCGCAGCAAATCAGCTCCAATCATTCCGTCAATTGAAAAAACAATTGCAACTCTTTGAGGGCATTAATCATTCCATGTTATTGGATGATACATGGAGTATTACAACCACTTCCTTAGAGGCTGCCTTAAAAGTGTTGAATGAGCTAGGTGATGGCAAGAAAAAGATCGCTGTTATTGGTACAATTACCGATTTAGGTTCGTGGGGCTACATTATTCATGAACAAGCGGGAGAATTAATTCGACGTATTGGCGTGGATGTTCTGATTACCATTGGAGAACACGCAAGGATTATGGCCGATCATGCAGTAAAGCTAGGATTTAGCGCACCTGTTTATACATTTAAAAATAGTACGCTCGTCTATCCGTTACTGCAGAGGATTGTGGATGAAAATACCATCATTCTCATAAAGGGAGATATGTATAGCAAACAGGTCTCTAAACTTGCAACGGAGCTAAAGCTAAAGCCTCCACCACCTGCTGATTAGCTTCTTTCAATATAGGATATTGACTGTGCCACATAGAAGAGCTTTCTAATAAGGTATAGTAATTGATCAAAAAGCAGCACGCTAGATCAAGAGAAGAAATAAGTCATCTACAAGATTGATAAAGAGAGGAGGCGTAGTACACTTGCAATCCATTAGTGTGCAGAAACTTAGGAATGTCCTACAGGGAAAGCTCCTTCACGGATCAGAACAATGGTCTGTTAAGCAGGCGATCTACTATAATCGACATGATTTAACAAAAAGCCATTCGCTCCTGTTTGTTAGTCGAAACGATCAAATCAACTGGCAAGAGATTGATCGGAAAGGTCCATCTCTTATCATATCCGATAAACCGTCTACAGAGTTAAAAAATGCGCAATCAAATACAACCGTTTTACAAGTGAAAAGTGTTGCACAGGCATACTGGACATTTATCGAGTATTATCGTGGGCTCTTTGAAATTCCCGTTGTGGCTTTAACAGGCACTTGTGGTAAAACAACGACAAAAGAGATGTTAAAACATATTGCTAGTAAGCATTGGCAAGTGCAAGCATCCATCAGCAGTAAAAACGAGCCAAGGCAATCACTACCTTATTTAACGGGCATTGATGATAAAACGCAAGCCGCTATCTTTGAATTAGGCTTAGGGAATACAGGGAATATTAAACATCAATGTATGATCTATCAACCAACTATCGGCATCATTACAAATATTGGTGTCCATCATCTAGATGGCTGTCTTAATTTAGAAGGCTATATTAAGGCCAAGTCAGAAATTGTGGAAGGTATTAAAGAAGATGGCACGTTAATCATCAATGCAGATGATGCCAATACCAAAAAAATCTCATTGAAAAGATTTAAAGGGAAGATTATCAAGTTTGGCTTACAGGATACGGCAGATTACAAGGCTTCGAAAGTGGAGTTTGCCAATACGGGCATGAAGTTTGTTTTAGAGGTAGCGGATGAAACATACAATGTGTTTGTCCCAGGCTATGGAGAGCATCAGGTCTATAATGCCTTAGCCGCGATTGCAGCTAGCCATGAAATGGGGCTGACTATTCGTCAGGCAATCGCAGGACTAAGAACATTTAAACAGATGGCAAGACATTTAGAATTTACGACAGGACTTGGTGACAGTACGATTATTGATGATACATGGACAAATAACCCAACATCTGTAGAGGCAGCCTTAAAAGTGCTAGATACGGTGGGAAAAGACAAAAAGGTCATTCTTGTTTTAGGGGATATAAAGCGATTAGGCAATTTTGAAGAAAAATATCATCGCGAAATCGGCTCCATGGTAGCACTAAGAAAGATCGATACATTGATTACCATCGGCAAAAGGGCAGAGAAGATTGCCGATCAAGCGCAAAAGGATGGAACCAGCGCAGAGGTTCATACGTTTAAAGAGGTAGCAGGCGTTTTAGAATTATTGAAACCAAAGCTAGATGTGGACACGATAGTTTTAATTAAGGGACCGATGTCTAGTAGATCCATGATCGAATTTGCCAATAAACTAAAAAACGCATAGAAAAAGGGTGTCTCAAAATGAATGAGACACCCAATTCTTACTTATTTTAAAACACGCCGAGCTGTTACCCATGTTATGCTTAAACTTTGTTTCACAACAGTTCGTAGTCATATTAATATATTGATTACTCCCTATAATAGATCCTCGTTTGTGTGATTTCTATTGGTAGAGATGAATAATAAATCTACTTTTTGAAACTGAGATTTTTGAATACGTTTACCAACTAAAGCTTGTGTTTGCTAATTTATTCTTCAACTCAATACCATGTTTCTTAAAGACATAGTAAGTAAAACCACTTGTAAAAGTCAGTGCACTTAACAGGGCGTAGAGTTATTTAGTAGAGATAACGCGCTTCGCAGTAATATAGTGTTGAGCATAATAATCAACAAATAATACTCTTGTCATGACACCATCGGAATTAGGGATGATGATACGGTGATCGCCTGCATAAATCCCTACAAGAGAAGGTTTTTTTGAACCTTTCACACTATTAAAGAAGACTAAATCACCCTTTTTCAAATTAGCACGCGCTACAGTTGATCCTTTGCTCATTAAACCGCTTAAAGAAGTTGATCCGAGTTTAACGCCACTTTTACGATAGATGAAATCGACAAATGCTGGAGCGGTAAAGCGTAGACTTGACTCATTTGTTGTCGAGCTAATCGTTACTTTATTTTTATAAGTCAGCGCATTCTCAACAATTTTATCGCCTTTTGTTGCAGGGTTGGCTGATAGCAGAGTAGGTAATACTCTACGTGCCGATACATAGTTTTCTTTATAATACGGCTTACTATTTAAATCAGAGATAACTATATTTTGTTTGGTATCAGCCATATGGATGATTTTATTGTCGCCAATATACATACCGACATGATCGGGATCAGTTCCCGTTTTTTTACTTTTAAAGAACACTAAATCGCCTTTTTGTAATTGGTTTCTCGCTACATAAGTCCCTTGCTGAATCATATAATTTTCGTTATACGTACCAAGGTCTACCCCATTTTTCTCGAAGATGTACATTAAAAATGAAGCACAAGAAAATTTGTATGGGTATGTACGCTTGTAAACCGAATTGCTGTATGTTGCTTGCCCCATTAAGCTTTTACCAGTCTGAATTAATTGGTCTGCTTTTACAGCTACCGCCTGTGCGTTGTTCTGAGCATTTGTAGTCGCAGCCTCTACTTGTATTGGCTGGATCGCTGTTTGCACCATTCCAAATGAACTAAATCCAATTGTTAATGCAAGTGTTGTAGATAAAAATCGTTTATTCATGTTGTGTAACCTCCTAAAGCATCTAGTAGGATTTCTCCTGTATACCTTTGCCATGGAAATAATCGTAGCATGAAAAAGTAGGGCTTCTGGGCGGTAAATGTTACCAGGGTAACTGAAGGGAGGGCTTCAACACTTGCTATAAAAGGCTTTATCAAGGGAATTTACAGTTTTATTACAAATGTTTCAGTAAGATGTAATATGGAACAATTCCATGAAAAAAGCTGCCCCAAAACGAGGCAGCCTACACGATTTTCTGTATCATTTCTACACGATTACCAAAGGGATCACGGAATTCAAAGCGCTCGTAATGGGGAAGAGGCACCGAATCGAGTATCTTGATTTGATGAGCTGCGAGTTTCTTCCGCCAATACTGAATATCCGCTACTTGATATGCAATATGCGCCTTTGTGGTCAAACGATCGAAGCCATCCTCTGTCCCTACATGGACTGTAACCAAAATCCCCCACGTCCTTTGAGAGAGTCAGGCTTCTCTAATTCTTGAAGTCCTAAGACATGACAATAAAAATCCTTCCCTTGCTCCTCACAACCTTTCGGAATTGTAATTTGCACATGATGTAAACCCATTATCATCTCAGACCACCCCCTTTTTTTCTTAATTATAGAGTAATTTCTAAATATTTGAAATGGATGGGAGGATAGAGCTTAAACTAGCGGATAGAACTTCAAAAGTGAAGGATAGCATTCTAAAACTAGCGGATAGAATCATCAAATTGAAGGATAGAGTTTAAACAGGTGGATAGAACTTCAAAAGTGAAGGATAGCATTCTAAAACTAGCGGATAGAATCATCAAATTGAAGGATAGGGTTTAAACTAGCGGATAGAACTTCAAAAGTGAAGGATAGCGTTCTAAAACTAGCGGATAGAATCATCAAATTGAAGGATAGAGTTTAAACAGGTGGATAGAACTTCAAAAGTGAAGGATAGCATTCTAAAACTGGCGGATAGAATCATCAAATTGAAGGATAGGGTTTAAACTAGCGGATAGAACTTCAAAAGTGAAGGATAGCATTCTAAAACTGGCGGATAGAATCATCAAATTGAAGGATAGAGCTTAAACTGGTGGATAGAACTTCGAAAGTAGCGAATAGCGCTTCAAATTAAGAGGATAAATCCTTAAAAGAGAGGGATAGCGCTCTAAATGTGAAGAAAGCTGTTAAGATTTAATACTATGGTATAATAATAAAAACGGAATAATAGGATAGAGGTACAAATTAGATTTGTTTAAAAGGGAAGATCGGTGTGAATCCGACGCTGTCCCGCAACTGTAAATGGGAGCACATTTCAACAGGCCACTGTTACGAGTCGTAATGGGAAGGTGAAAGGTGTGATGAACATAAGCCAGGAGACCTGCCTTTATCTAGTACAGCCAAAAAACCTACGCGGATAGGGGGTGTTGAGTGTGACTAGAGAATTTCTCCTGCATGCTCATAGTACGATGATTGCTAAAAAGGGTGCTTCTATGTTTAATAGAAGGCTTCTTTCCATTTGGCGATCACCGTATTATGTCGTGTATTTGTCATAGTAGACATCTTTCTAATGAGGGAAAGATGTTTTTTTATGTAAAAAATTAAAGGAGCGGTCCACATGAATCCACAAGTTGTTGAGTACTATGAAAGCTTATTCAAATTTGAAATTATGCAAGAGCCTAAACCCTTAAAGGAGCTTGTCGAACAATATGTTGGGCATGATGCTACACATGAGCAATCTATTTTAGCAGCATACGCAAATGTTTTGAAAGAATTAAGAGGATAGAATATGTTTGGCTACTTCGAAAAACGAAGTAGCCATTTTTTAATAAGCGCATGCTTTGACAATTAATAATAGTAGGCGTACAATTTCGTTGAACAATTGTTTTGAACGTTTGTTCAAAAAAGAGGTGAGAACTATCGATCAAAAAGAAAAAAATAAAGAGGTAAAGGATCAAATTTTACAAGCGGCAAAAACCTTGTTTTCATCAAGGGGCTTTGATGGTACCACGGTGAGACAAATTTGTGAAGAAGCAGATGTGTCACTTGCACTTGTTTCCTATCATTTTGGTGGCAAGGAAAATGTCTTTAATGCATTATTTGAACCGCTACGCCACACCTTTATGAATGCTCATTATGACGTTCAAGATTCAATCGGTGCGCTTCGTAGCTTTTGTCGTAACTTTGTTCTTTACCGAATCCAGGAGCATGAGTTAATTGATATATTACAGCAAGAAATAGTCATGAATAGTCCTAGGCTTGAGATGCTAAAGGATGTGTTTTTACCTTCCTGGGAGCAACTTCGGACAATTTTATTGGCTTGTCAGGAGCAACAGACCATTTACTTCGAGTCACTTGATGTTGCACTGAACTTTATTATGGGAACGTTAATGTATTCGTTGAACAATCCCTTTTTAAACCGTTCTTCATTACAAGCAACACCCGATCAGATAGCGGAGCTTGCAGTCAACTTCGTGTTCCATGGTCTTCAAACTAAATTATAAAAAGAAGGTAATAGGATGAAAGCAGCAAAATTTTACGGTGTAAAAGATATTCGAGTAGAGGAGGCACAACTGCCAGCACTAGAGCCAGGCATGGTGAAAGTAAAAGTTGCCTTTGCAGGAATTTGTGGTAGTGATTTACATGAATATGTTGGTGGGGCTTATGCATTCCGTACACAACCCGTATTAGGGCATGAATTTGCAGGTGTCGTTGTAGAGGTTGCAAAAGGCGTTACACAGACAAAAGTAGGAGATCGTGTGGCAGTGGAGCCACCAATTCCATGTGGTAAATGTGATAATTGTCGACGTGGCTATTCCAACTTATGTAAACGTGGTCAATCTTATGGCTATACAATTTCTGGCGGATTTGCAGAATATGCAGTTGTACAAGAAGAAAATATTCACCTTCTTCCTGACAATATGAGCCTAGAGCTAGGCGCACTTGTTGAACCTACAGCAGTAGCGGTACATGCAGTGCGTCAAAGTCAATTAAAGCTAGGCGATACAGCTGCTATTTTTGGTGCGGGTCCTATTGGATTATTGGTCTTGCAGGCTGTGAAGGCAGCGGGAGCAAGTGAAATTTTTGTCGTAGAGGTTTCGGATGAACGACGCCAAAAAGCACTTGAATTAGGCGCGACCTATGTCATTAATCCAATTGATACGGATGCAGTAGCGTTTATTCGTGAAAAAACAGCTGGTGGGGTCGATGTTGCGTATGATGCAGCAGGTGTGCAAGCAACATTTACTAGCGGTGTGAGTGCTGTTCATCCAGGCGGCGAATTTAAAATCGTCAGCGTATGGGAAAGACCTGTAGAATTTAACCCTAATGCGGTGGTTTCTCCAGAGGTAAAAATCAGTGGCTCGTTCGCCTATGTGAATATTTTCCCTGAAGTGATTCGATTACTTGCTCGTGGTGTGATTGATGGACAAGCTGTTATCACAAGCCAAATTGCTTTAGAGGATATCGTGGAAAAAGGCTTTGAGGCTTTAACAAAAGACCGTAGCCAATGCAAAATTCTTGTAAATATGAATATGTAATTTAATAAAATCATAGCCGAACTTGAGGTTTGGCTATGATTTTTTTGGCTACCTTAATAATATAATACCAATTGGAATACATTTGTTTGTCATAAAACTGCCTTTAGGACTTCATTCATATTTCACTTTTTACTTATATAATTAATCTGCTATAAATAGAGAGATTGGAGATTAAATATGAAAAATTTGCTTTATTCTAGATTTTGGCGGCTACATTTTTTCGCAGCACTTTTTATTACGCCTTTATTGCTGTCTCTCACATTGAGTGGGATTGGTTATTTGTTTTTTACAGATGTAGAAAATCGCTTATATGACGATTATTTCTTTGGTGAGAGCCATAAGGAAGAGGTCTTAACAATTGATGAGGCCGTGGAAAAAGCGGAGGCGGCATTTTCAGGATACTCTACTACAAAAGTGATTAGGTTAGAGGAGCCTTATAATACACGTTTAACTTTATCAAATGGTACTAAACAAAAGTACGTATTTTTAGACGATCACAATCAAATGGTTGGTAGTCAGGATGCCGATTATACATTTTCAAATATTATGCGAAATACCCATAGCTCTCTCTTTATTGGTGGTACCTTTGTAAACTATTTAGTGGAGCTGGCAGCATGTTGGACGATCTTTTTATTACTGTCAGGGCTTTATATGACATTCAAAGGAAATCTCTTAAAGAAGGGCAAGTCGGAGAATAAGAGACAAAAAAGTAAGAGGTTGCATGCACTTGTTGGGACAATCATTACGATTCCGATGGTGATGTTCATCTCAACAGGGCTATTATGGTCTGCTTTTCAAGGTTCCATGCTAGCAGATATAGCTTCAGAAAATCCTACTTTTGGGTATCCATTGCTCCAACAAAAGCCACCAACATCTGATGTCTCTGAAATACCATGGGCGACTCGTCAATTAGAGGCACCTACATCAGAAGGAGAACATGCACAACATCATGGCGGTGGAGCTGTCCGTTATACGAACGATAGTCAAATGACGATTGCTCAACTTGAAAAAGAAATTAATGCCATGAATATCGCTAAGCCTTATTCAATTATTTATCCGTCAAACGGTGAGGGCGTCTATACAGTGGCGAAGGCTAGTAATTCTGGTGTAACAGGGCTAGATGTAAAACCTACAGCGGAAGCCACAATGTATTTTGATCAGTATAGTGGCAAGTTTATCGATCAAGTGAATTATGACGATTATGGCCCATTAGCTAAATTCTTTACATGGGGCATACCATTACATGAGGGGCATTTATTCGGCTGGCCGAATAAGCTTTTAAACTTAGTGGTTTGTCTAGCCTTCTTAGCCGTAATCGTGTGGGGCATTCGCACTTGGATTTTACGTAGAAAAAAAGGGGAGCTGTCTGCGCCACCGCAAATTTCTCATAAAATATCCATGCCATTCATCATTTTCCTTGTCATTTTAGGGATTATGATGCCACTATTTGGTGCGTCATTAATCGCTGTAGTATTAATTGAATTACTCATTTTAGGTTGGCAAACAAAGAAGAAGCTAAGAGCACAAGAAACGAAATAAAGCAAAGGGATACGGCACAGCAGGATTGTGCCGTATTTTTTTGTTTATTTCATTTATTGGAACGCAATACTATACTGAAGCGGTAAAAATGTTTATAGATTTTTCAGCATGATTTTATAAAGTTTTAAGATTTGTATGGTACATTGCTAGTAGTTTCAGCTTATTGGGGGAATGTAGATGTCAATTAAAACAAGGTTTTTGCTATCATATGTGGGTGTCATAATCATTGCCATCACGCTATTACTAGCAGCGGTTTTTCTTTTTTCCTTTGCCATCACTGGTGATATTAAAGCGATTGAGCATTTTTATAAAAAATCTTATGTCCAAAAGCCTTTGACGACAGTAGAGGAAAATGCATTTCTAGATTTAAAATTACTAGCTAAAAATAATCCCCAGCAGCTTTTAGATCTCGAACAGCTTGAACAAATCAATGCGCCTTCGATAGAGATTGTGGTACGAAAAGATCATCAAATTGTTTATTCAACACAGAAAGAGCATAAACAATTATTGCTTCAAAGCTTACCTGGTTTTGAAGCGACCAATATTAATTCTCGTGACACAATCATGATCAATCAAGCCTTTTATACGTATGTCAAATTTGATTTTTATTTTCCAGATCAAACAGAGGGTAGTATTTTTGTATTGCGAGAGGTTAGTTCCCATGCAGAGGTAACGAGGGAGCTGTTACCGATTCTTTTAGGTATTTTATTCGTTCTGTTTATGATGATTATTGGCTTTTTAAATTATTTAGTCTCAAGAAGTATTATTAAACCGATTTCGGCATTAAAGGAAGGAGCAGAACGTATTAAATCGGGCGACTTGGATTTTGAGATTGCGACCCACTCGAAGGATGAAATTGGTCAGCTGAATCGATCCTTCGAGGAAATGCGAGTCAAATTAAAAGAATCCATCCAACTTCAGCTTCAATATGAGGAAAATCGAAAGGAGCTCATCTCCAATATTTCCCATGATTTAAAAACGCCGATGACTTCCATTATCGGCTATGTGGAGGGCATTAAAGATGGTGTGGCGAATACAGAGGAAAAAATGGATAAATATTTAACTACTATCTATACAAAGGCAAAGGATATGGATGTATTAATTGATGAGCTATTCTTATTTTCTAAATTGGATTTAAAAAAGATTCCCTTCCAGATGGAAAGCGTCAATCTTCAGCAATATATGCATGATTATGTAGAGGATGCAAGCTTTGATTTTATTGCACGAGACATTCATTTACACTATATAGCAGAAGGCTCGCCGCTTTTGGCTATGGTGGACCGAGATAAATTAAGACGTGTCCTGACAAATCTTTTAAGCAACAGCGAAAAATATATGGATAAGCCATATAAGCAAATCATTATTTCCTTGCATGAGCGAGCAGAGGATGCGATTATTCAGGTAACAGATAATGGTGCAGGCATTGATCCTGTCGCATTGCCCTATATTTTTGATCGATTTTACCGTGCGGAGCCTTCACGTAATTCGCAAACAGGAGGCAGTGGCTTAGGGTTAGCCATTGCAAAACAAATCGTTGTTGAAATGGGTGGCGATATTTGGGCAAAGAGTGAATTAGCAAAGGGGACGAGCATATTCATTTCATTGAAAAAGGCTGAGGAGAAGGTGAATCATCATGAAAAAAATTCTGCTAATTGAAGACGAAGTGAGCATAGCTGAGCTTCAACGAGATTATTTAGAGATTAATGGCTTTACAGTAGATATCCAACATCATGGAGAGGATGGGCTACAGCAGGCACTTAAAGGTAATTATGATTTAATCATTTTGGATATCATGCTACCAGGGATAAGTGGCTTTGACATTTGTAAACAGATTCGAGCCGTACACAATATTCCCATTTTATTTGTTTCAGCTAAAAAGGAGGATATTGATAAAATTCGTGGTCTTGGACTAGGAGCGGATGATTATATTACAAAACCATTTAGTCCGAGTGAATTAGTGGCAAGGGTCAAGGCCCATTTATCGAGATATGAGCGTCTGGCGACCCATCAACAAACAAATCATATGATGTCCATTCATGGTATTACAATCGATACTTCGGCTAGAAAGGTGTTTGTTAATGGTGAGGAGATTGCCTTTACAACGAAGGAATTTGATTTACTTGTCTTTTTTGTTAGACACCCCAATCAAGTATTAAGTAAGGAACAGCTATATGAGCGAAACTGGGGCTATGAATCAGCTGCAGACGTTTCGACTGTCACTGTTCATATACGAAAGCTACGTGAAAAAATTGAACGAGAGCCAGCGCATCCCAAGTTTTTGGAAACAGTATGGGGTGCAGGCTATCGCTTCAATGTTTAAGTAAAACTACCTCGTCCTTGTGGCGGGGTAGTTTTTTTAGACTTTTTTAAGAATTCGTTAATGGGCAATTTAGCATTACCGCTTACACTGAGGAAGGAAAGGCGGTGTATTAAAATTGAAAAAAAGGCAGGCAGTAATCATTGCATTAACATTTTTACTTCAAGGGTGTGCCTCAATTGATACAGAAACAATACAGCATGATAAAGGTGGGAGTGAAGTGGTGGGAACAGAATGGGCGAGTGAGTTGCTCAAGGCAGCTGAAAGGGGAGATATCGATGGGCTTCAACATGCTTTGAAACAAAAAGGGGACATCAATGTACAAGATTCAAATAATCGAACAGCTTTGATGATAGCTACCTATAATCAGGATATAGAGGCAGTTAAATTATTAATAGATGCAGGAGCAGATGTTAATATTCAGGATAATCAGCAAAATACGCCATTTCTCTATGCAGGTGCGGAGGGCTATCTGGCTATTTTAAAGATGACCATTCAAGCTGGTGCTGATCCGACTATTTTAAATCGATATGGAGGAACAGCACTCATACCAGCAGCAGAGCATGGTCATGTGGAGGTCATCGAGGAGCTATTGAGCAATACAGATATTGACGTCAATCATGTGAATCATTTAGGCTGGACAGCCCTGATGGAGGCGATTGTCTTAAATAACGGCAATCCAACACAGCAAACCGTAATACAACGACTAATTGAACATGGTGCTGATGTAAATATTCCCGATCAAAATAACGTGACACCTCTGCAACATGCAAAACAACGAGGATTTAAAGCAATCGAACAAATTCTACTTGCAGCAGGCGCAAAGTAACCCAAACTGTAGAGACGGCTCTCTACAGTTTTCTTAGTGTTGAAAAACAAAACAGTCAATTGAAAGGTAGAAATGGATTTCCGTTGCAGGCTACTTGCTTTCCTGTGGGCGAGCGCCGAATCACTTCCTCCGCTACCGCTCCGTTTAGAGTTTCGCCTGTCTTGCTATCCCACGGGAGTCAAGCAGCCTTCCACTTCAACCCACTAACTTATTAGCAAAGATTTTCAAATAAAGTGAAGGTGTTCACTACTCTTTATGAAGAGGTGTTGTCATGCTTCACTTCTCCACATTGAAAATAAGAACTTATCCCCTCTAAGAATACAGTTAATGGACGATTTGTTACTATAAAAAAGTAAAGACACTTTGCAGAATGGTTGATTGGAGTGGAGCCAGCGTCACTCCTAGGGGATTTAGCGTCACAGAGGAGACCCTGGAGCGAACGTAAGTGAGTGAAGCGGCTCATCGGACGCCCCCTGGAAAGGACGCTGGCGTAATGGAAATCAGCCCCTCGACTTGCAAAGTTGCTTTTTCTGGCGTTGACATCATCTTTTTTCAACAACATGCAAACTGTAGAGACGGCTCTCTACAGTTTTTTTGTTCTTAAATTATTTTTCCTATTTTTTAATTCTTTTTTAATAGTTTATTTATTAGCAGTTTAGATATGGACTTTATGATAAATTTTGTAAACCAAATTACACCATAAAGGAGAGTTCAACAAATGAAATTAAGAAAACGTATTGTCCCAGCAGCATTGGCTTTATCCGTAGTATCAGCAGGTCTAGTAACCATAGGCGAGCCATTAAATGCAGATGCGACAAGCAATAAAGCAGTAGAAGCGGAAAACGAGCAAGTAGCTAAAATTACAAACATCAAGCCATTAAATACAATGACACTACAAATTACATTTAATCAGCCCTTAGCAGCAGCTGATGTAGACCTAAATAATTTAGATGCTATAAAAAAACATTTTACGTTTAATGGAGATTTAGAGATTGTCAATGTGCCACGCTTAATGACAGGCGCTAAGAGTACATATATTGTACCAACAACATTCCAAGAAGATGATTTTATCTATACATTGAGCTATAAGGAGCAACGCAATAAAGTTTTTGAGGGCACAGATGAAAAGGTATATGTACGCAATGTGGAGCAAGTCACAAATGATACATTCACATTGGAATCCTTTCAGGAGGATGGCGTAGTAGATTATGCTAATATTATTGAAGCCTATCGCGCAGGTCGTGGAGATTTAGCATTTAGCTTAGATGGTCATAATCGAGATGCTAGCGGAAAACGCTTTGATGTTATTTCTTCATTACGTGATCGCTTTGTGACGGTGAGAACAAGTGAGGGAGAAGAGTTTGTTGCTAATTATGTACCATTTACACAAGCAGCTGATGGCAGACAAGCTCCTCAATTTAGACTCCCTGCTGGCAAACTTTTAAAACCAGGTGTGACTTACCGTGTGTACGCACAATGGGCGGAAATAGATGTAAAGAGCTTTGTGGCGAAAGAAATCGCGCCATTCACTCTGCAATCAGCGAAAGCCATGGATGAAAAATCCTTTGAATTACAATTAAGAAACGATCCGCAATCTGATTTACTTGCTGGTCGAAGTGTAGCGTTAAAAGGCAATGATGGGAGTACATTGCAAGCACAATATCGTTATTCATCACGTAAAGGTGCTGTGGGCATTTTTGATCTAACGAATGGTGGTACGTTGAAAGCAAATGTCAGCTATACCGTAATCCCATTAAACAACTGGGCTACAGCAACAAATGTAGTTCTACAAGGAAAATAAACGTTCTTTTGCTTAATAAAATAATGAATCTGTCATTTGAAACCTAATAAATGGAACATATTTTATGCTAACATTGTAAAAATCTCGTCACAGCTGTGGCGAGATTTTTTTTATAGCCAGCCTTTTTCACCTGCTACCTGAGCGGCTTGCTGTCTGGATTCAACTTGTAGCTTCTGAATAGAGGTTGATAAATAATTGCGAATCGTGCCCTTCGTTAAAAATAATTGCTTACTAATCTCGTTTGTGGTCAAGCCCTTCTTGACTAGCTGAAGTACCGCAATTTCTCGCTCATTTAAAGGGTTTTGCTCCTTCATAAATAAGGAGGCGGCTAAATCCTTACTGACCACCTTTTCTCCCTGCATGATTTTTCGAATAGTAGCAATTAAATAATCGATGGGTTCATCTTTCAATAGATAGCCGTGTACCTCGCAATCCATTGCCTTCTGCAAATAGCCAGGACGTGCGAAGGTTGTTACAATCATTACCTTGCAAGGGAGGTTGGCTTGTTTAATTTTTTCAGCAAGCTCAAGCCCTGATAGATGGGGCATTTCAATATCGACTAGGCAAATATCTGGTGGCTCCTGCTGGATCAATTCCCATGCTTGTTGACCATCCGCCACCTCAGCTATGACCTCAATATCAGGCTCAAAGGCTAGTAGCGAAGTTAGGGCACCACGTAACATTTGTTGGTCTTCTGCTAGTAATACACGTATCATGTTAGAGGCTCCTTTCCATCTTGAATTGGTAGAGTAAGTGTGACGCTGGTGCCGATAGGTGTGTCACTTTCAATCAGGGCATAGCCTTGCAGCATATGCATTCTTTCTTTAATGGAGTGGATGCCATTCCCACGTCCCTGTGACTGTAAACCGATGCCATCGTCTTTCATCACAAGTGTATAGTGTCCAGCACAGCATTGAATGGTGAAATGACATTTTTTTGCCTGACTATGCTTGAGAATATTCGTAGTCGTCTCTCGTACACATAGAGCAAGCATCGTTTCCTCCACACTAGAAAGTACGATTTGAGGACATTGATTGTCAAGGGTTGTGGTAATATTCGCGCTTTGTAAAAGCTGTTGGCAATGGACAAGCTCTGTTTGCAACGAAATAAAATTCATATCAGACACTAACTCACGTACCTGTTTTAAGGCGGTACGGGTAGTGGCTAATATGTCATGTAGCTCAGGCTTCACGCTTGAAGGATCTCTATCAATCAGTTTGGTCGTTAGTTCGGTTTTTACTTTAATCATTGTGAGCGTATGGCCAATTGTATCATGAAGGTCTCTAGCGATCCGTTGTCGTTCCTCTTGCTGAACAAGCTGTGTATTAACGTCTGCTAGCTCAGCTTGCAGATTTTTCGACTTTTCCACAAAATAAATGAGTACCGGGAGCACTAGCTGAAACATCATAATCGGTACTAGCACCTGTGATTCCTTTGGTAAAAGGGAATCTGTTGTCATGGACAAAACCGTCAAAAACATGGCAGCGATGGCAACAATCCCACAGGCAATATGCCATTTTGATTTCGCCCGTCCTAGCAAATCGGCAAAGGTAAAGCCAAAAATAAGCATAAAAGGATCGACAAAAATGCTAAGTAAGGCAATAAGAACAAAGGCTACTAGAGAGGCGACAAGTAGCCTCCAATCTCGATGCCATAAAGCGATGTAGAAGGCTATTAGATATAAAAGGAGCACTGTTATTTTCATAGCTAAGGGAAGGGAATGAGACCCGAGTACTAGCGCGAATAAGAAAATGACAGAAGCGGCATCAATGATTAAATAATGCTTAATTTGTTCTCTTGGATATAATTTTATTACTAGCACCATCCTTTGTTGCTAATTACTGTGTCATCGCTTGAAGGGCTTTTTTACGAATCCATTCCATAGGGCCCATTTGAAATTGCTGTAGCCAAGCGAACGCTATAACAAGTTGTAAGATTGATAGAGATAGCCAAATACCAATGACAGTGATGCTATTGACTTGCCCACCTAAGCCAAGCCCCCAACCATAAAAAATCATCGACGCAAGCACGTTTTGGAGGACATAGCAGCTTAAAGACATTTTACCGACATGAGCAAAGCGCTGCCAAAGCCAGTCTAGCTTCTTATATTCTACCAGTTTACCTAAAATTCCAATATAGCCAATGGATAAAATAGGGGCACAAAGGTAGCGAACAGGTAAATCAAAAAGCCCACCAGGAATAAAAATAAGCAGATTGATAGGAAAACCAATGAATACACCGATTTTAAATAGCTTTTGTCTAGTTTGGCGTCCTTTGTCTGTTGGTGAAAATACCTCATTACGCATAAACTTCACGCCAAGTAAAAATAAAAAGACATTCATTGGGATAATAAATATTGCTTCTGAGCGATAAAATAAAAAGTTTGTGAGACGATGCTGCACCTGCGCAAACCATGTGCCATGCTCATAGAGCTCAGTAACGGATGCCATACCATTTAAGGAAACACCAGCTCCTTGTAAGGTACTGATAAAAATAAGCAGAATCAATAGGATGTGAAAGCCACCAAAAAAATAAAAGGCTCCTGTCATGAACTTGTCACCTAAACGTACAATAAAAGCGACGATGAATGCTGTGACAGCATAGCTCATTAAAATATCATATTCCATCACCAGGGTGTAGTGCAGCAATCCCTCCAATCCTAAAAAGACGATAGTCCACAGATACACGCCAGGCCAAGCTGTACCTCTTCGTAAGGCTTGCTGATATTTTAATTGTAAGCCTACCCCAAACATAATTGTTAATAATCCAAGTAGCTTACCATTAACGAAAAATAATACGACCATACGTAAAAAATCATTGAAGGACCACCAACCAGAATGGTCACTTGTTGTGATATACGATAAATCGCCAAGATAAGCAAAAATCCAAATATTTGTGCCGAGCGTTCCTAAGACGGCAAAGCCTCTTAACATATCGATAAAGGGAAGTCTTTGTTGTGTTTGCATAAGTTCGATCACTCTTTCTTTTTTTTCTTACCTTAAGGATAAGAAAATCTCTTAAGAAAACCTATTCACACCAGTCAAAAAATCTTGATGACAGGTGTCATAAAGTTTGCTGTGACAGCACAAAAAACCAGCAACGCTTTTGCTGCTGGCTCATTACTTTGTACAGGTATAGATGCGATAGTCTAAAATATTTTCGTATTTTTCATTCATGGCAATATGCTGATCCATGATTTCATAGAACTCGGATTCCATATGTGAGGAAACTTGAAATTCAGGCTTGGATGAGATGGATTTATTCTTTTGTATACGTATTTCATAAAAGCCAGCCTGATGTAGGAGTCTTACCCAATCCTTTTTCATGAGGAGAGACTGAAAGCCGTAAAATTGTTGGATGTCGTCTGCAAGTTCGGTGCGAAGTGTTTTGGGAATGGTGAATTCTATAGCAATGAAGCGGCCACCTTTCTTTAATAAACGATAAATTTCCTGCAAAGCCTGCTGCAAATTAACAAAGGCCAGAACCGACTCAGCTAGAATCAAGTCAAATGACTCGCTCCCTAAGGAGGTTTGTTCAATAGAGCCTTGTATAAGTTTGACAGGTAGACGGGCTTTATGCATACGCTGACGCGCCTTTTCTATCATGATGGGCTGAATATCGAGACCTGTGACGTTTGCTTGATAGGAAGATGCTAAATAAGCAGCCGTTTGTCCTGTACCACATCCCACATCTAAAATATATGCGTTTTGCTCAATATTCTCTGCTTGCAAGACAGCCTTTGATAGATTAATGCCCCCAGGATGGGCGCCTCCAATCCCGAACTTAGCTAAAAAGGTAAGATAATGAGAGTCTTGAATAGTACCACCTTCTTTTTTCTTATAGTATGACAGGGAAACTAGTATGGTTCCCTTATTATTTTTAACCTCTTCTTCAAAAGTCTAATTCGCTATAAAAATTTCCACATATACTAGTTAGAAGGCTTTCCGATAGGGGGTGTATAAATGCCATATTTTCAGCCGAATGCTAGAAGAGGTCCATACCCGCCAAACAACAGGCAATATTTTGGCCCACCTTTTCGAGGTAGAATGGTGCAACCATACTATTCTCCCAATCAACAACAGCAAGGCTCTAGATTAGGAAATTTACCAGATCATTTAAATACAATTATGGGGCATGCTGGGACGATAACAAATGGAGTAAATATGTTGAGACAGATGGGAGCGCTATTAAGTTTATTTAGATAAAAACTAGAAACCCTCTTAAGATCATGATCTTAAGAGGGTTATATTTAGGTTTAACGGGCTGGTGCAAATTGCTTTTCGATAATTGAGCGATTTTTCTCTTTAAATAGCTCATTATGTGAGGACACCATGCCATGACGATAGGCAGTTGGTTCTAAATACGTTTTAATAGAATTGACCGCATTGGCTGCATCTTGGAATGTCCCAAGTAGCAAATTGATTTTTCCATCAAATGATAAAATATCACCCGCAGCAAAAATACCAGGATGGGCTGTTTCACCTGTTGCTTTTCCTTCAAAATAATAATCATCCTTTTTCGGAATGGCAATGGCCTCGTCAAATGCAAGAGACGCCTCACGATTATAGCCATGACTGACAATCACCTCATCGATTTGACGCGTATAACTTTGCTTTGTTAGCGTATTCTCGCATGTCACTAATTGAATAGCCGTTTTATCAGCATTTGCGGAAAGCTTTGTAATGGTTGTATTACACTCAATGCGCACACCTGCTTTCAGTGCTTCCTGTACAGTGGCTTTTTTGGCAATCGGACTTAATTCAACAGCCCAATCAATGGCTGCATTACCACCGCCTGAGATGATGATATCCTTATCGACAAAACGTTTATACGATTGCACAGTGTAATGTAGATTGGACATTTCATATTTTTCAGCGCCTTCAAGTGTTAGCTTTTGAGGGCTAATAATGCCGCCACCTACAGCTAACAGTACCGTTTTAGAATAATGCTTTTCACCTGCTGCTGTATGAATGACAAAAATATCATTGTGACGTTCAATTAAATCTACTTTTGTACCTGTCAAAATTGTAGGATCAAATGTTTTGGCTTGCTCGATTAATTGTTTAACAAATTGTTCACCCAAAACGGGAGGATGTCCCCCAATATCCCATATCAGCTTTTCAGGATAAAGTAATACTTTACCGCCAAGCTGTGGTTGACTTTCTAATAATTTTGTTTTTAAACCCCGTAAACCACTATAAAAGGCACTATATAAGCCAGCTGGGCCACCGCCAATAATTGTCACATCATACACATGCTGCATTTTTATTGCCACATCCTTAACAAATAGTAAAAAAGTAATTGACAAAATCTTATCAGGTAACTAGACTAATTCTAGTGATAATGATTATCATTTTTAGCTTTGAATATCATAGCATGGAAAGAAGTAAAAAGAAAGTGAGGGTCCGATTTGCGTTTAGAAGTTGAATCGATTCGTGTTGGTTATGAGAATAAAACGATTGTGCATGACTTATCGCTGCAAATTCCTGATGGCAAAATCACGACAATCATTGGTTCAAATGGTTGTGGAAAATCAACCTTGTTAAAAGCTATCACACGGATTTTAAAGCATGAGAGTGGACAGGTCATATTAGACGGTCAAAATATTTCCAAGATGAAAACAAAAGAATTAGCAAAAGAACTGGCAATCTTACCACAGAGTCCAGAAAGTGCACATGGTTTAACAGTGGAAGAGCTTGTATCCTACGGTCGATTTCCTTATCAAAAGGGCTTCGGGAATTTATCACAAAAAGATAAAGATGTTATTGGCTGGGCTTTACAGGTAACCAAAACAGAAGAATTCCGTTTACAATCTGTAGATGCTTTATCTGGTGGACAACGTCAGCGCGTATGGATTGCGATGGCCTTGGCCCAAGAAACCGACATTATCTTTTTAGATGAACCGACAACTTATTTAGATATGGCTCATCAGCTAGAAGTTTTAGAGCTACTTTACAGGCTGAATGAAGAACAGGGGCGCACGATTGTCATGGTCCTCCATGATTTAAATCAAGCGGCACGTTTTTCAGATTATATTGTAGCGCTTTCACAAGGTGAGCTTGTAAAATTCGGAACGGCTGAAGAAGTGATGGTTCCAGAAGTATTGAAAAAAGTATTTAATATAGATGCAGTTATTGGCAAAGATCCACGAACGAACAAACCAATGTGCATTACATATGACTTATTACAAACCATTTAAAAGGAGAATAACAATGAAAAAGTGGCTATTACCAATGTTTATGATGCTTGTGCTAGTACTTGCAGCATGTGGCAGTAAGGAAGAAAAAACAGAGAAGGCTGATGAAGGCTCAAAAGAGGAAGCTTCAACAGAAACAATCACATATCAATCAGAGTCAGGTCCTGTAGAAGTACCAGCAAATCCGAAACGTGTTGTTGTACTATCTTCTTTTGTAGGAAGCTTATTACAGCTTGATGTAAATGTTGTTGGTGTGGATGCATGGGCAGCAAAAAATCCCAACTTCGAAGATGCGATTAAAGATGCTGTTGTAGTTGAAAATACAGATATTGAAAAAATTCTTGAGCTAGAACCAGATTTAATTATTGGCTTAAATGGTATTGAAAATGCTGATAAATTAGCAGAAATCGCGCCAACTGTATTATTTACGTATGGTAAAGTAGACTATTTACAGCAGTTCATCGAAATCGGTAAAGTGGTGAATAAAGAAAAAGAAGCAACTGCTTGGGTAGAAGATTTTAAAACACGTGCAGCAGAAGCTGGTAAAAAGATTAAAGAAAAAATCGGTGAAGATGCGACTGTAACAGTAGCAGAGAACTTTAATAAACAGTTCTATATTTATGGCGATAACTGGGGTCGTGGAACAGAGATTTTATATCAAGAAATGGGCTTGAAAATGCCTGAGAAAGTAAAAGAAACAGCGTTAGAGCCTGGCTACTATGCTATTTCTCAAGAAGTTTTAGGGGAATATGCAGGTGACTATGTGATCTTCAGTATGTTCCAAGATCAAGATAATTCCTTTACAGATGCAGCATGGTTTAAAGATTTAGAAGCAGTGAAAAATGGTCATTTATTTGAAGTGAATGCAAATGCCTTCTATTTCAATGACCCTATCACATTAGAACATCAACTGAAGTTCTTTGAAGAGAAATTTTTACAATAATTAGTAGAGAGTAGCGAAGGCGAATGACAAAGTTTCGAAAGCTTCCATTTTGGCTTCAAGTATTGCTTGCATTGCTTGTATTAATTGGTACTGCCAGTATCTCGCTGTGCTTAGGGGCAGCGAATACAAGCATTCAAGATGTCTTTCAAGCAATTGTCGGACAAAGTGGAGGTAAACATTACACGATTTTACGTGAAATTCGATTTCCTCGTATCATTGCAGCTATTTTTGTTGGGAGTGCCCTCGCAGTCGCTGGGGCGATTATGCAAGGGGTTACACGGAACCCATTAGCTGATCCAGGGCTGCTTGGTTTAACGGCAGGGGCAAATGCTGCCCTTGCTTTAACAATGGCATTTATCCCTAAATTCTCGTATTATACGTTAATTTTAGCCTGCTTTATTGGCGCTGGAATTGGAATGATGTTAGTTTATGGGATTGGTGCCTCTACTAAAAAAGGCTTTTCCCCTTTAAAGCTTGTTTTAGCTGGTGCAGCTGTCACAGCATTATTACAGGCAATTGCTGAGGGGACAGGTATTTTATTTCAAATCTCCAAAGATGTTTCGATGTGGACAAGTGGCGGTTTCATTGGCACGACATGGCAGGCTTTATTGATCGTACCCGTTATTATTATTGGCTTACTGCTTTCATTTGCGTTTAGTCGTCAATTAACGATTTTAAGCTTAAATGAGGAAGTAGCAGTGGGCGTTGGACAAAACACTACACTCGTAAAGGGTGTCATGATGTTCGTTGTGGTTATTCTGGCTGGCTCTGCTGTGGCTCTCGTAGGGAATCTAGCTTTTGTTGGCTTAATGGTACCGCATATTGTCCGTGCGTTTGTAGGGACAGACTATCGTTATGTCTTACCGATGAGCGCCATTGTTGGTGGCTGGTTTATGGTGTTGGCTGATTTTGCAGGGCGCATGATTAACGCACCTTATGAAACACCAGTTGTCGCCATTATTTCAATTTTAGGTCTTCCATTCTTCCTACTATTAGTGCGGAAGGGAGGGCGTCAATTTGTTTAAAGAAGGTCGCAGAAAACAACGTAAATGGTTACTCATATGGCTTGTGGTAACCTTGTTCATTTTTATTTTAGGGATTTCATTAGGTGCTGCTTCGGTATCTATTGACCGCATTCTTCCAACCTTACTGGGAGATGGTAGTTTTAAGGAGTCCTTCGTGCTTTTTTCAGTCCGTTTACCAAGAATGTTTGTGCTAGCGGCTGCGGGTATGGCATTAGCACTGGCAGGGGCCGTATTGCAGGGCGTAACCCGCAATGATTTAGCAGACCCAGGAATTATTGGTATTAGTGCTGGCGCAGGTGTTGGGATTACTGTCTTTTATTTACTAGTAGATGGCGACCTTCCTCACTTTGCCTATATTTTACCGATTGTCGGCTTTTGTAGTGCCTTAGTGACAGCACTGGGCATTTACTTTTTCTCTTATCAGCGTAATAAGGGTGTCCATCCTGTGCAGTTTATTTTAGTAGGGGTAGGCGTAGCATCAGCCTTATCAGGGGTCATGATGGTATTAATATCCTCTGCTGAGCGGAGTGATGTACAATTTATTGCACAATGGCTAGCCGGAAATGTGTGGGGCACAGATTGGCCATTTTTCTGGGCGCTAATGCCTTGGCTTGTACTAGGTATCCCTTACATTTTCTATAAAGCCAATGTTTTAAATGTCTTGGCCATGACGGAGCAAACAGCAGTCGGTCTTGGTATGAACATTGGGCGAGAACGTTTCCGATTATTAATTGTTGCGGTTGCACTAGCGGCTGCCGCTGTATCCGTAACAGGTGGTGTAGCCTTCATCGGTTTGATGGCTCCTCATATTGCAAAACAGCTCGTTGGTCCGCGCTACCAATTCTTTTTACCACTGACGCTTTTCATTGGCGCAAGCTTGCTAATGCTGGCTGATACCATCGGACGTGTTGCTATTGCAAGTGCAACGGTTCCTGCTGGGATTGTTGTTGCATTTATTGGCGCACCCTACTTTTTGTATTTATTGCGTAAAAATGTGTAGGCACGTATTAGTTATTGCTCACAAAAACAGTCTTTCGATCTAATAAAAATTGTGAAAAGAAGATTTTACATCATCTACCTTTCAAGTTTTTGAGAACCTCATTTATTGAGGTTCTTTTTTTGTATAATCAGAACAGGAGGTGAATACATGATTCTATTAGCACGACAACCATCGGATTTGCAAAAAATACTAGAGGTGGTGCTCCGTAGATTGCCACAGACGCATAATAACTACGCCTATTATGGTGAACGTTTGAGCCGTGTCCAAGCAGGTCTTGCGGGGGAACAGCGTGTTGATGCAGAATGGCTCGAAATCGATTTACCAACCCCACATTATTTTCTACATGATTTTCAAACCACAAATAGCTACGGATCTACCTATCAAATGGATACCATCTTTCTCTGCCCACATTTTTTACTTATTCTTGAAATCAAAAATATAACAGGAAATCTCTCATATGATGTCCCTTTTGCGCAGTTTACACGGACAACATTGGATGGCACGGTGGAAGGAATGACTGATCCATTTGTTCAGCTGGATCGGCATGTCATATGGATGAAAAAGCTTCTACTGCGAGAACATATCGAATTACCTATTGTACATGCAGTAGTGCTGGCAACGAAAAATGGCATTTTAACAAAGGGTTTTGAGGGGCAACCTATATTTCATGTAAAAGGGTTACGATTTCATCTACAAAAATGGATAGAGCATTATCAACCTAGAGAAAGAGTTGATCTTTTACAATTAGCCAACCTTCTATTATCCCTGCACACAAAGTTGAAAAAAGAGGTAGAGGTGCCGCTCAAGGAAATAGCGAAAGGTGTGCTATGTCCACAGTGCGGCTCAGGGCAGCGTTTAATGTATCACTATAAGAAATGGATTTGCCCTCGCTGTGGATTGGTGGACGATGATGCATTGGTTCGAACATTAGAGGACTACAGGTTACTAGTCGGGCAGCAGGTAACCAATCGAAGCTTCCGCGAATTCTTTGGCATTGACTCTCCCGATTTAGCGTATAAGTTGTTGCAACAACTCCCATTAAAAGCGGAGGGTGTCAAAAAGCATCGGAAATATTGGATTAAGGAATAAAGAGCTAAGAGCTACAATTCAAGCGGTCTGAATTGTAGCTTTTAGTGTTGTAGAGGGAAAGGGCGCTTGAAGTAGGTGGATAGAATGCTGAAAGTGACGGATAGAGCAAGGAAAGTAGCGGATAGAACGCGCAAAGTGGTGGATAGAGCAGAGAAAGTGGAGGATACGCTTCGAATTGGTGGATAGAAAGCTGAAAGTGACGGATAAAACAAGAAAAGTAGCGGATAGAACGCGCAAAGTGGAGGATAGAGCAGAGAAAGCGGAGGATACGCTTCGTGTAGGTGGATAGAATGCTGAAAGTGACGGATAGAGCAAGGGAAGTAGTGGATAGAACGCGCAAAGTGGTGGATAGAGCAGAGAAAGCGGAGGATACGCTTCGAATTGGTGGATAGAAAGCTGAAAGTGACGGATAAAACAAGGAAAGTAGCGGATAGAACGCGCAAAGTGGTGGATAGAGCAGAGAAAGTGGAGGATATGCTTCGAATTGGTGGATAGAATGCTGAAAGTGACGGATAGAGCAAGGAAAGTAGCGGATAGAACGCGCAAAGTGGTGGATAGAGCAGAGAAAGCGGAGGATACGCTTCGAATTGGCGGATAGAATGCTGAAAGTAGCGGATAGAATGCGTAAAGTGACGGATACCACTCTTAAAAGCAATCATCCTGCTTTAGCGGTGTTTCGCTTATTTCCTACTAGACAAATAGAGTTTTTAGGTATATAGTTAGCTAGGCTAACTAATTTAAAAGGAAGTGATAGTGTGACAATTGAACAGGATTTTTTTAATCAGTACCGCTTAATGTATCGGCCGTTTATTAATCAGCTGAATGTGCAGCTTGAACCCTATCAGTTATATAGCTCGCAGTGGGCAGTGCTTCGTTTCTTGAATGATAAGGGTCCACATTCATTTGTAGATATCGCGAATTTCATGTCTATAGAGAAGCCAAGTGTCACGAAGCTTGTACATAAACTTGTGGAGCTAGGCTATGTGGAAACGATGGCGGGCAAGGATAAGCGGGAAAAGCTCGTACACTTAACAATGCATGGGGAAGAGCTTGTGCAGGAAATAAAGTCGCATCTAAATCCGTTTTTTGAGCAGGCTTTGGCTGGCGTGCCAAAGCAGGATATTGACATTGCGACACAGGTTTTAGCAAGAATTTGTATGAATATCAATCAATAGGAGAGAGTACCGTGGAAGCAACCAGAAAGAAACTATGGACAAAAGATTTTTTAATTGTCTCACTTATTAATTTTACCATTACGTTAATCTTTTATTTATTAATGGTTACGATAGCAGCATATGCGGTGGAGCATTTTAATGCCTCTACAAGTACAGCGGGGCTTGTATCGAGTATTTTTATTATCGGAACACTATTAGGTCGTCTTGGGACAGGGCGTATTATTGGAGACTGGGGTAGCAAAAAAACATTATTTTGTGGACTATTATTATTTATGTTATCAACAATGTCTTATTTTATAGCAGGCAATTTACTGCTGCTGATGATCAATCGTTTAGTACAGGGGATTGCACTAGGGATTGCAAGTACAGCAACAGGTACCATTATTGCACAAATTTTATCAGCTGAGCGTCGTGGAGAAGGGATTGGTTATTATAGCTTAAGCGCTATTCTAGCCACAGCCATTGGCCCATTTATTGGAATATTATTAACACAGCTATTTGCAGATTATCGTATGATTTTTGCAGTAGATTCTGTGTTAGCGATTATTTGTTTCTTTATGTATTACATTGTGACCGTGCCAGATGCACCGAAAAAAGCAAAGGATACAGCTGTAAAGGCTGGGTTTAAAGTGACGAACTTTATTGAAATGCGTGCAGTACCGATTGCCTTTGTGGCACTTGTGATTGGCTTTGCTTATTCAGGTGTGATGTCGTTTATGACGTTTTATGCAAAGGAGTTAGATTTAGTATCAGCAGGTAGCTACTTCTTTATTATCTATGCTATTGTCATTTTGGCTACACGTCCATTTACAGGGAAATTGCTTGATACAAGAGGGGCAAATATCATTATCTATCCATGCTTAGTGTTGTTTGCAATAGGCATGTATGCCTTTAGCTCAGCAACAACTACGATTGCCTTTTTAATCGCTGCCGCTTGTATCGGGATTGGCTATGGGAACTTCAACTCGGTGGCACAGGCAATTGCCATCAAAGTAACACCAAATGAGCGTTTAGGACTTGCGACATCTACGTATTTTATTTTTTATGATTTAGGATTAGGTGTCGGGCCTTATTTCTTAGGCTTATTTGTACCATCTATGGGCTACAGCTCGATTTTCTTCTCGATGGTCTTTGTTATTTTAGTGTCGATTGTGCTTTATTACCTTTTACATGGAAAACATGAAAATTTGAAACAAGCAAAAATTTCATAGATTAGAATCATTATATTGTAGAAAAAACGTCTTTTTTCTAGTTTTTCGTAAAGAATAACTGAAAAAATGACGTTTTTTTCTATTTACAAAAATAGTTGTTGCAATAGATGATGATAATCATTATCATCACAATATAAAACAAATTCGGAAGTAGGTACGAAGTATGAAAAACAAATCATTTTTGTCGGTATTAGTAGCAGGAGGCATTTTAATGGCTGGCTGTGGCAATACAGAAGAAGTAAAAAAAGAAGATAAGCCAGCAACAGAACAGGCAGAGCAAGCTACAAAAGAGGTGGATTTATCTTCTGAATTATCAGCCTATCAACAATTTGCGTTAGAGCAAATGGATCAATTTTTACTAGATACAGAGAAATTTGTGAACCTATTCAAAGCGGGTGATATTGAAGGGGCAAAGGCAGCGTATGCGCCAGCACGTATGTATTTTGAACGTTCTGAGCCAATCGCGGAAAGCTTTGGTGATCTTGACCCTCGCATTGATGGGCGTTTAGCAGATATCCAAGAAGAAGGTAAAGGTGAGGAAGAATGGTCAGGCTACCATAAGCTTGAGTATGCACTTTGGGAAGAAAATACAACAAAAGGTTATGAGGCTGTAGCAGATCAGCTTCTTGCAGATACGAAGGAATTGCATGCACTTGTACAAACAGTGGAAGTGACACCTGACTTAATGATTACAGGTGCAGTAGATTTATTAAATGAAGTATCAACATCTAAAATTACAGGTGAGGAAGAAATTTACTCTCACACAGACCTGTATGATTTTAAAGCAAATATTGAAGGCGCAGAAAAAATCTTTGAGATTTTACGCTCAAAATTAGAAGCGAAAGATTCCTCATTAGTGGCAACACTTGATGAAAAATTCAAAGCAGTGGACGATTTATTAGCACAGCATGCAACGGCTAATGGTGGCTATGTATCCTATGAGGAATTAACGGAGGAAAATACGAAAGCACTTGCAGCAGCAGTGAATCAGCTTGGAGAACCATTAAGTCAAATGGGAATCATTTTGGAGTGAACATAAACAATGACAACGTCAAACGAGGAAAAATTTATTCATAAAAAAATTTCTAGACGTGATATGTTAAAGCTAACAGGTATCGGGGTGGCAGGTGTTGCCATCGGGGCCTCTGGCTTGGGTGGTGTCATGAAAGCAATGGGCTATGATGTCTTTGAGCCAGTAGCAGATAGCACGACGGCTAGCAATAAGGTCAATTTCTATGGCAAGCATCAGTCAGGTATTGTGACACCTGTACAGACGAATATTTATTTTGCTTCTTTAGATGTATTAGTGACATCAAAGAAGGAACTACAAGCGTTGTTCCAGCAATGGACACCCCTTATTGTGCGTTTAATGAATGGTGAAGCCATGGTCGATGTATCGACAAATTCAAGAGTGCCAACTGGAGATACAGGAGAGGCAGAGGGCTTAGATGCATCAAATCTATCCATTACCATTGGTGTTGGGCCATCATTATTCGATAAACTGGGCATGCAGCATTTAAAACCAGCGGAGCTAAAGGATTTACCACATTTCCCTAAAGACCAGCTACAGAAAGAATATACAGGTGGTGATTTGTGTATTCAGGCCTGTGCAGATGATCCGCAGGTGGCCTTCCATGCTGTTCGTAATCTAGTACGAGCTGCTTCAGGTAAAGTAGAAATTAAATGGTCGCAGGCGGGCTTTAACTCGTTTCCAGCTGGTGGAGGAACACCACGGAACCTCTTCGCCTTCAAGGATGGTACGGTCAATCCAGCGATTACCGATGAAAAAGACTTAAATGAAGTCGTGTGGGTGGATAAAGGCTGGCTAAAGGGCGGCTCTTATTTAATCGCGCGTAAAGTTCAAATGCATCTTGAAACGTGGGATCGTACATCATTGAAAGATCAAGAGGCAACATTTGGCCGTTACCGTGACAGTGGCGCACCATTTGGCAAAACAAAGGAATTCGATGATTTTGATGTTGAGGCAAAGGATGAGAAGGGCAATTATATTATGCCTGATACATCACATGTCCATTTAGCACGGAAATCCGGTGCGCGTATTTTGCGACGCTCCTATTCCTATGCTTCTGGCGTGATGTCGAATACAGGGACCCATGATGCGGGGCTAATCTTTATCTCTTTTCAAAAAGACCCAGCCCAATTTACAACAATCCAAAATAGCTTAGGGCGTATGGATAAAATGAATGAGTACATTACCCATCGAGGCAGTGCCGTGTTTGCTTGCTTCCCTGGTGTACAAAAGGGGAGTTATTTAGGTGAAGCACTTTTTAACGCGCTGTAGTATTGTAATCGCCCTTATGCTGACTTTAGCTTTACCTGTGCACGCTGCGCAATCCTATAGTCATCTATATATTGCGATTAGTGATGCACTGATGAATACAAAGCAGGATAAAGAGACGGAGGCCAAGCAGGCACTTGAACAATTTGCTGTGGATTGGGCTAAAGTATCTTCTGCTCAAACTGAGGCAAAAACCAAGATCGATGAAATTCTTCAGCAGGCCACAGAGGCAACTTCCAAGGAAGAACGCTTAAAGGCGTTGTCGGCTCTATCGAATGCGTTACGTGATCTAGAAAAGCTTGAAAATCCTGTAGATGAAGCGGCACAACGAGCGGACTTTGGCCAAAAATTTAAGCCAATTATGGCAGACTTTGAAAAGGCTTTAGCAAGTGGTGATAGTGAAGCTATTGATGAAGCTTATAAAGACTTTAATAGTAAATGGAAAAAAGTAGAGCGACCTGTGCGTGAGCAAAGTATTGCAATGTATGGGCAAATCGAAACACAAATGGCGTTTTTACGTATTGCGATTTCAGCTGAGGAACCAGATATCGCTTTAATGAAAACGCAATTTGCTGAGTTGCAAAAAACAATTGAGGATTTTGTAGCTGGTAAGGAAACAGCGGAAGTAGTAGAAGGTAACTATTCCTTAGCAACATTGCTCGCCTATATTGACGAGGCACAAGATCTAATTGATGCTGGTGATTATCAGGCAGCTTCTAATAAAGTACGCGAATTTATTACGATATGGCCAAGGGTAGAAATTGAAATCTCCACACGTAATGGCAGTCTTTATACGAAAATTGAAAGTGATATGCCGATTATTGCGAGTGATTTATTAAAATCAAACGTCGATCAGCAAGCCATTACCAAACAATTAAATACATTCCGTACGGAAATTGAGCTGATTCAAGGGGATTCCGATTACACAATTTGGGATGCTGCGTTAATTTTATTACGTGAAGGGCTAGAGGCATTACTCATTATTTTAGCCTTAGTATCATTCCTTGAAAAATCAGGACAGAAGAAGATGCGGAAATGGATTTATATTGGCGCATTTGCGGGTGTGCTAATATCAGCCATTGCAGCCATCCTTATGTCGACCATTTTGAATTCAGCTACGATTGATACGAATCGAGAATTAATGGAAGGCTATGTGGGCTTACTAGCAGCAGCTATGATGATTGGTGTTGGCATTTGGCTGCATAGTAAATCGAACGTAGTCAGCTGGAATCGCTACATCTCCAAGCAAATGGGCCATGCGATTTCTAGTGGCTCTCTTGTAGCGATGGCCGCTATTAGCTTCTTATCGGTCTTCCGTGAAGGGGCAGAAACACTTGTCTTTTACGCGGGCATTGCACCAAAAATGGAGACTGCGCAATTTATCCTTGGGATTGTTGTGGCATTGGTCATACTAGCAGTGCTGGCTATTGTGTTATTTAAAGCAAGTGGCAAAATCCCTATTCACAAATTCTTTGCCGTAGCGACGATTTTAATTTACGTATTAGCCTTTAAAATTATTGGTGTCAGTCTGCATACATTGCAGCTAAATAATCACCTACCAACAACGATTGTCGATGGCTTGCCAGTCATAAGCTTGATTGGCTTCTATCCAACTGTAGAAACAATGATAGGTCAAGCTATTTTACTAGTGTTAGTGGTAGCGACTATCATCTATAAAAAGAAACAAGCTTAGCAAAAAGGTAGATGACCGAAAATGTCATCTACCTTTTTTATTGCCAATGGGCAGGTCGCTTTATATAGGTTGGTAATTTCGTATAGCGATCACCCTGTGCAGCATTGATTTGCATTTGGGTTAAAAACATACTTGTTGAAAGGTCTGCGCCGCACAAATTGGCATCCCGCAAATCCGCCCCAATAAAGTCTACCTCTCGTAAATTAGCATCTTGTAAATTGGCCGCAATTAAATAGCCACCACGAAGGTCCGTTCCACGTAAATCCTTGCCCTTTAAATTTTTGCCCATCCAATCAGCTCCACGCTGATTCAATTGTCTAGAGTTTTTCCCTTTTATGCGATGTTGACGAACTTGTTCACTTGTTTGTAGCAATAATGCATTGACAGGTACACGAATAGCCACGATATCTAGTGCTAATAAGGCATTTGCATCTAATTCGGTTGTTTGTTGGAGCAATTCCAATTCAGCTTGAAGCTGCCCAGAAAGGTCGTGATCCACTTGATACGACAATGCCTCCGCTACATACGCAATCATTTCGTAAAGCTGTTCCATAATGGGGAAAACGCGAAACATCTTGTCAGCATGCTCACGGGATTGTCGCCAATCTTGCCCCTGAAACGTAACTTGGGAAACCTGCTGTCCTGCACCTAAGCAATCAAAAACAGTACAGCCTTTGAAGCCTGTTTCTCTTAGCTGGCTATGAATGTGACAGCTATAGTTTTCTCGCAAATTAGGGCAGGGAGAGCCTGCGGGTTTGTTGATGGCAAAGTCACTTGATGCCACAATATTTAAAGCCGTACAGCATAAGCCAAAACAGTTTTGACAATCGGCCTGTAAGCTTTCACGGATGTTGATGCTAACTGATGAATCTCTATTTGTCACATTTGACATCATTATTTTCCTCTCTTACCTTCTAAACTTAGTTTTATATTATCACTAAAAAGGTTGTAGTTGAAATAGAGAGAAAATGGTTTTTTGAAAGATCATAGGGGATATGGTATTCTTCTTCAAAAGAGTTGTAAAGAAAAGTGGTGGTGGAACATGGGGTAACGGTCAATGAATTATTACAATTGCCATCTTTTCGAGGGGCAGAGGTGTTAACAGGGCGAGATAATCTGCACCGTACCGTATCATCTTTATCTGTATTAGAGGTATCGAATGTTGATTTTTATTCGAAAATTATTAACCGTGTACAGGAGGAATGGTATGCAGAGGAGCTTGTCATTAGCTCCTTTTACTCCATTCGAGATAGTGTGGAGCAACAATGTGAAACAATTCAGCATTTACATGATTTAGGAGAGCTGGGGCTAATTTTATATTATGTCGGCATTGTATTGCCTGATATTCCAGAGGAAGTGCTTGCGTTAGCGGAGGCACAAGGCTTTATTATCATTTGTATGCCAAAAAATGATTATTCACTGCGCTATAACGAGGTTATTTATGAGGTTATGGAAGCGATTATTAGTCATCAAGGTGTTAATGATCATTTTGTCAAAGAGACATTAGAAAAGGTATCATTACTACCTGAGCATTTAAGAAGTGTTGAAATTACACTGAAAATGCTTTCAGATCGTTTGAAGGCTAATATTGTGCTCACCAATAGTCATTTTGACATTGTGAACCAAGTGATGTGGCCTCGAAATTCATCATTAGATGTAGCGAATGTCATTGAAGAATGCTCCCAATCCAATTTTCAGAGGGAAGCAGGCAAGCTCGAGCTACTAAGAAGTGATGTCTCCTGTGTCGTAGACTATAAAAGAGTACATCAAAAAAATGGCGAGCCGCTATTTTTATTTCTGATTAAAGAAAATACAAAATTACCTGCTAAGACAATTGAAAAAGTAAGTGAGGTTGTGCAAGTAGCTATAAATTTATGGGGAGACAAGCATGATGAGGTTAGTGAATATGCCTTAGTTAAAGCTATTATCAATGATGAGGGGGAGAAAATGAGAAGATTAGCCAATCTTCTTCATATTGATGTTTCCGCCATTCAAATGATGTGGCTTGTCTACATGCATGATTTAGCAGACGAAAAAAGAATTCGCGATGAATTAGAAGAGCAACTGTCCAAATATTATCAAACAAGAGTCATCCAATGCATTGACCATTGTATAATTGTACTGGTAGGCAATTGCTTTTATAAGCATCATGAATTTGAAATTGCCATTGAATATAGTGAAACTACTCAATACGATGCCCAAATCGCTGAAATTGTTTATGCACCTAAAATGAGAAATACAAAGTCTGTTCGTCAAATGTATCAATTGGTCAATCAGGTGGGGGACAAAGCCCATACGATTTATCCGATGCGAAAATTGTTTACTGCTGCGGAAGTGCGCTCCATGAAAAGGGCAATTGATGTCAGTAAGCAGGGCGAGGAAATGATTGAAGAATATTTGTCTGTAATTGAACCCATTTTACGTGACCATGATGCCTTGCAAACATTGATAACCTTTTTATTAGATGCAAATGCTAGTGTGGAGCGCTGTGCAGAGCTCCTCTATATCCATAAAAACACGGTGAAATACCGCATCAAAAAAATTAGTGAGCTGATTGGCACAGATATTACCGTATATTCGGAATTTTATGATGCCTACATGGCTTGCATGCTATATCGATTGATTAATGATTAGAATAATCTGAAATTTTGTCATTTTGAACAAAATTTCAGATTATTTTTTTCATTTGCGCAAAAGACTCGACTCCTACCTTTCTTCTATAATTAAAAACATTAATCCATCACCAATAAGGAGGGAGTCACATGCAAGATGAAAATAAAGGTCAATCTTGGTATAGCTTAGGCATTATTTGGGCTGGTGCCATGATTTGTATTCCCAGTTTATTAGTAGGTAACGCACTGATTACCAACATGAGTTTATCAAAGGCACTGGCTGTTGCTTTTGTAGGCTATGCGATTGTCGTGATCATCATGATCTTGCAAGGCATGCAAAGCAGTGACCTAGGAAAGCCCACTGTCCATATAGCAGGACAGGTGTTTGGTAAAAAGGGCTCTCGTACAATATTATCCATTATCTTAGCTATTGCTTGCTTAGGATGGTTTGGCATTCAGGCCAATGTATGTGGTGTAGCCCTAGCAAATTTATTAGCAATCTATCATTTGAATATACCCATTCCAATCGCTTCATTCATTAGTGGTATGGTCATGGTTGTATCCGCACTTTATGGGATGAAGGTGTTGCGTATTTTAAGCTATATCGCCGTACCCTTGCTCGTTATCATTTGCCTGTACGGTTTAGGTCAAACATTAACTGGCGAGCAGCTGCAGCTCATTCGGGATTATCACCCTCAAGGCAATATGAGCTTTATGGATGGTTTAGCTGTAACGATTGGGTCCTTTGCATTAGGGGCTGTTATAGCGGGTGATTATTCGCAATTTTCTAAAAAGCGTTCAGACGTTTTCAAAGCCGCTACATTAGGGATTATTCCTGCAGGGGTGCTAATGATTGCTGTGGGAGCTGTCTTAACGATTGCCTATCAAACAAGTGATATTACAGCAGTCTTTCTGCATATCGCAACACCCTTTATTGGTGGAGTGGGTCTAATTTTAGCAACATGGAAAACCAATTTGGTCAATGCAATTTCAGGTGGCATTGCCTTAATAAATGTATTCGATGTGGCTAAAAACAAAGAACGATTAGCAATTGGTGTGGCGGGTACAATTGGCACAATCTTAGCCGTTGTAGGGATTTTAAATTATTTTACACCGATCATGTCAATTTTATCGGCGATGATTCCGCCTGTTGCAGGGGTGATGATTGCTTCCTACTGGGTCATTCATAAAGGCAAAACAGATAGCTGGCAGGAGGTTGAAGGGGTCAATCGATTAGGTGTATTGTCTTGGCTAGTAGGTGCTGTAATTGCCTGTATGCCAGTGGTATTTTCCTTATTCCCTGCATTGCCAGCGCTACCAAACCAACCGATGATTGGTATCATTATTTCATTCGTGATTTATTATGTTGGGTATCGTGTATCTGTACAAAAAACGGTCATATTGGAGGAGGAACATAGATGAGATATTTAGATCAGGCAGCTATTGAACATATTGCCATAGGGGCAGCATTTCTAGGAACAGGTGGGGGAGGAGATCCCTATATTGGAAAATTAATGGCACTTTCTGCCATCGAAAAAAATGGCCCTGTAAAATTGTATTCAGTGGATGAAATTGCGGATGATGATTTTTTCATTCCAGCCGCAATGATGGGGGCACCATCAGTTTTAGTAGAAAAATTTCCACGTGGCGATGAGTTTGTTAAGGTTTTCCAAAAACTTGCCCAATATTTGGGGAAAGAAAAAATTGCAGGCACCTATCCAATGGAAGCAGGTGGGGTCAATTCGATGATTCCTATTGTAGTAGCAGCACAGCTTGGCTTACCCTTGATTGATTGTGATGGCATGGGGCGTGCATTTCCGGAATTACAAATGGTGACATTCCACTTAGATGGGATTTCGGCAACGCCAATGGCCATCACCGATGAAAAAGGGAATATTGGTATTTTTGAAACGATTGATAATAAATGGACCGAGCGTATCGCCCGAACAGCAACAGTAGAAATGGGCGCTAGTTCTTTAGTGAGCCTCTACCCAACAACGGGTGCGCAAATTAAACAAAGCGGTGTTCATCATATAGTGACGCTTTCTGAAAAAATTGGTGAAATTATTGCCTCGAAAGACCAAGAGGTGAACGATAAGCTACAAAGCCTTTTAAAGCTTACGGATGGATATGAGCTTTTCCAAGGAAAAATAGTGGATGTTATTCGTGAAACGAAGGGTGGCTTTAACCTAGGTAAAATGAATCTTGAAGGTATTGAATCTTATAAAAATGATCAAATGAAGGTTCATTTCCAAAATGAAAACTTATTAGCTGAGAAAAACGAGCAGGTTATAGCGATGACACCAGACTTAATTTGTTTGGTGGATTATGAAACTTTATTGCCTGTTACAACAGAGAGCTTAAAATATGGTAAACGTGTGCGTGTGATTGGCTTACCAGCACATGAAAAATGGCGTACAGCAAAAGGGATTGAAACAGCTGGACCCAAATACTTTGGCTATGAATATGAATATACGCCAATTGAGGAATTGGTGAAAAAGGAGGTAGCAGAGCATGTATAAAATTGGAATCGATGTAGGTGGAACAAACACAGATGCCATCCTTTTAGACCATAATAGCCAGCTTATTTACAGTGTGAAATCACCAACAAGCTTAGATATTAAAACGGGAATTGAAAAGTCTCTACAACAATTACTAGAGGGTGCAAATATTGACAAAACAAAAATTACTCATGCCATGTTAGGGACAACGCAATGCACCAATGCCATTGTGGAACGTAAAAAGCTAGCAAAGGTGGGTGTCATTCGACTAGGCTATCCAGCGACGGCTTCCGTACTCCCTTATACAGCTTGGCCATCCGATATGATTGATAAATTATCAGGAAATTATGCCATCGCACATGGGGGCTATGAATACGATGGCCAGTTATTGAGTGCGCTTGATCAACAGGAAATTACAAAACTACTAGAGGATTGGCGTGGTCAAGTAGAATCCATTGCGATTGTGGGTGTCTTTTCCTCTATTAAAAATGATCAAGAATTGCAGGTTCGTGAATGGATTCAAGAAGTTTATGGAGAGGAATTTCCGATTTCCTGCTCCTCATTAATAGGTTCAGTCGGGTTAATAGAACGTGAAAATGCTACGATTCTAAATGCTGCATTATGTAAGGTGATTGAGACAACAACACAGGGCTTTGTACAGGCGTTACAAGCGGAAGGCATTTTTGATGTAGAGGTGTATCTATGCCAGAATGACGGTACATTAATGTCTATCGACTACGCCAAGCAATTCCCAATTTTAACAATTGCCTGTGGACCAACAAATAGTATCCGTGGAGCATCGTATTTATCTCAAATTCAAAACACAATGGTATTGGATGTTGGGGGTACCACTTCAGATATCGGTGTATTACAGGATGGTTTCCCGCGAGAATCCTCGGTCGCAGTTGAAGTGGGAGACATTCGGACAAACTTTAGGATGCCAGATATTATTTCAGTCGGACTTGGCGGGGGAAGTATTGTTCGTGTGAACGGCAACAAAATTACAGTTGGGCCGGATAGTGTAGGCTATAAAATCAGTGAGGAGGCCCTTGTTTTCGGTGGCTCGACCTTAACGACAACAGATATCGCTGTCCGTTTAGGCTTAGCAGATGTAGGTGATTCCACGTTAGTGGCACATATTGATGAAGCCTTTGCCAAAGCCGTTCAAGAAGAAATTTCTTCGTTACTAGAACAGGCGATTGATAAGATGAAAACTTCCTCAGAGGATGTGTCATTAGTCTTAGTAGGGGGTGGTGGTATCATTGTGCCAGAAAATATTCGGGGCGTTTCCACAATTGTAAAATCTGAATACGGCGGTGTTGCGAATGCCATCGGAGCCTCGATTGCACAAATTAGTGGTCAATATGAGCAAATTTATATTTATTCCAAAGAACCGCGTGAGGAATCCTTAAAGGATGCACAAAACAAGGCTGTGAAACAAGCCGTATTAGCAGGTGCTCTTGAGGATACCATTGAGCTAGTGGAAGTAGAAGAAACACCTCTCGCGTATCATCCAGAAAATGCAACAAGATTGAAGGTAAAAGTAGTAGGGAAAATGGTCTAAAGTTAAAGGAAGAGTCCTAGTCAAACAGGTCTCTTCCTTTTATTAATTGCTCAAATGAATGAATCACTGCATCAGGTTTAATGTCAGTCGGATTCGTGAGCCGATGAGGATTGTACCATATGCCCTTCATCCTTGCTTGCTGACAACCAGCAATATCTTTTGCTAAGTCATCCCCAACGAATAAGGCTTCATTTGGCTGAACTTGGAGCTGATGTAGAGCTAATTCAAATATGCGTTTGTCAGGCTTAGTTAAGCCTACTTCCTCCTACTTCCTCAGAAATAAGGATGACATCAAAATAGCTAGCTAAGCCTGTATGCGTGATTTTAGCCTTTTGTCGCTGAGTAGTGCCGTTTGTGATAATGCCAACCTGTACATGCTTCTTAATCGTTTGGAGAACCTTCAACGTATGTTGATCGATAGAAAAGCAATATGGAAACTGCTGATCCCAAAATTCTTGCATGTCATGGCGAGGCAATTGACAGGTTGATGGAAACGCATCAAAAAACGATGATAAAACATTGGTTTTATCAGCACACCCATAGTCTCTTTTATCGTATTCCTTAAATTTTTGCAGCATGTCCATTTTGAGCGTATCCTGAGTAGCTCCATAGTATTTTTCCAAAATAATATAAAACAGGTGATCGACAGCATGATCTCGATTAAGTAAGGTATCATCTAAATCAAATAGTATTGCTTTCAACGAGCTTCATGTCCTTTCTTGCTCATTAAGAGGTTTTCGTTTATGTTTTTCATTCATAATTTTCTTGTTTAGGATCGTTACCTTGCTAACCATGAGCAGCCTCATATCTTCCACAATATACTTAGCTAGCTCTTCGTCCGATATGTCATCTCCATCAATATCAAGGCGAAATTCCTGCCCTTGTATGCCACCACCATTGGTAAATTCAATTTCAAAATCAAAGACAACTCTTTTATCCATTCAAGTACCACCTTACGCTTAGTGTTAGAGTGCTATCCATATATTCTGTGTTTAATAGGTGAATACCTTCTTTGAGCATAAGCGTAATTGTTGAGTAAACAAAATTTCCTTTTTCTTGTATTTACCACTTGCCAACAAAAAAGTCATAGTGTAATATGTGACTAGTACACTATGACACGAGGTGTTGTGATTGAAAAGCTTTACAGGACTTTTAAAAAAAGAATGGGTACTTTATCGCTCATGGTTTCTAGTAGGGATATTTATGGGACTTATGCTATCTTGGATCGTTCCATATATCTTACATCAGTATGTCGATCTCTTTGCACATGAGCATCAACTAGCATTTGCATTTACGATGCTCGTCCTTTTTCTAGGTGGATTCTATTCTATCTTACAATTTTTAGCATCGATGCGTTTGGATATTAAAGCAAAGGAGAGCTGGCTCCATTCAACAAGCTCTATCACAAAGCTTATCGGAGCAAAATTGGTTTGCTCATTAGTAGGTTATGTCCTCTTCACTATCCTTTTCACGAGTATAGCCATTTTCAATATTAAGGATGAGCTGATCGCGAGCGCTGGACAAATTTTATTAGTTTTGGTAATAATTGTTATTATATTGGCGATTTTACAATTAATGCTATTTATCGTTCTTTTATTCTTTTTAGCTTTTTATTTGCAATTGAAGCGCATAATAGGTCGTTTTTCAATTGTGCTGACAATGATTGTGTTTTATGTAACCACAGCTGGTTGGGCGCGGGTAACGGAGAGTCAGCTGTATCGAACGATCTTCCTCCATGGAGAAGTTTCGCTTCAAAACATCGAACACTATCTACCAAAAGCGAAAGAAATGACGATGGAATGGATGCTTGGCTCGATATATGTCGTTGAGGAAATAGCCATTACGTTATTATTACTACTGCTGTTTTTAGCAGCATCGAAGTGGCTTGAAAGGGTGGTTTTACGATGACGATGGATTTTTCGCGTGACAAACCCATTTATAGCCAGCTTGTCGATCGAATTTGTGGAGACATTTTGAAGGGGAAGTTGGAGCTAGGTGATCGACTTCCCTCTGTTCGAGAATATGCAGTAGAAACAGGTGTCAATGTCAATACGGTGCAACGTGTATACAAGGAGTTAGAGGCAATGAATATAACGGAAACCAAACGAGGACAGGGTACATTTATTACGAGCAATGAGGAGCGCATTGAGTTATTGCGTGAAGAGATGAAAAATCAGCTGGCTGAAAATTTTTTAACATCGATTGAGGCATTAGGCTTTTCGAAGGAAGAGATGCTTGTGGTTTTGAAAAATAAAGCGTGAGGTGAAGGGATGTTACATCTATCAAATGTATCTTTTCAATATAAGAAAAAGCCAGTTTTACAGGATCTATCCTTCTCCTTTCCGATTGGACAAATCATTGGACTAGTTGGAGAAAATGGTAGTGGTAAATCTACGCTTATGAAAGTTTTAGCTGGTTTACTGCGACCCACTGCTGGTGAGATTACACTAGAGGGTAAGCCAGTCACACGTAGAAGTGCTGACAAAATTGCTTATTTACCAGATACAGATTTGTTTTTTGAGTACTACACGGGTGAACAGCTTTTCCAGCATTATGCTTCGCAATTTGAAGATTTTTCCTATGACAAAGCCTGTATCGTCGCACAATTTTTACAGGTAGATACGCGCACAAAGCTACGCCAATTATCAAAGGGTAATCGTGGTCGTATGAAAATGGCTGCCACCCTTGGACGAGAGGTTCCTTATTATGTCATGGACGAACCATTTGCTGGGCTAGACCCAATTGTGAGAGAGCAGTTGATTAAAGGCTTAATTCAATTTACGGACATCGAAAATCAAACGATTTTGCTATCCACACATGAATTATATGAGGTAGAGCCTATTTTAGATCAAATTATTTTATTGCAGGCAGGATCAATCATGGCCTACGAGAATGTGGAAACATTACGCGATGTGGCTAATAAGGATGCAGTTGAGTGGATGAAAGGGTTTTATCGTCCTTCAGTAAAAAATATTGACAGCTAAAGGTGAAGAAAGAATCGTCAATAAAGCAATGTTGTCGTGCCAGACTGCATAATGCTCAGGCGAAAAAGATTAGAAAGGGTGAAAAATATGACAGAACCGATTGTACAATTGCAAAATTTATCGAAAACTATTCGAGGCAAGCAATTAATTCAACAGTTAAACATTGATTTATATCCAGGCCAAATTACAGGATTCTTAGGACCGAATGGAGCGGGGAAAACAACAACAATCCGAATGATGACAGGGCTTATGCATCCAACAGAGGGCAATGTCATCATCGACGGGCTTTCACTGAAGGAGCATTACGAGGAAGCCATTAGTAAGGTTGGTGTGATTGTTGAAAATCCAGAAATGTATAAATTTATGTCAGGCTATAAAAATTTACTACATTTTGCACGTATGCATAAAAATGTAACAAAGGAACGAATTCAGGAGGTCATTCAACAGGTTGGGCTCGAAAATCGTATACATGAAAAGGTCTCTACGTATTCACTTGGTATGAGACAACGACTAGGATTAGCCCAGGCGTTATTGCACAGACCGAAATTTTTGATTTTAGATGAGCCGACGAATGGCTTAGACCCTGCTGGTATTCGTGAGTTTCGTATGTACCTGCGTAAGATTGCTTCAGAAGAGGGCGTATCCGTCTTTGTCTCAAGTCACTTGTTATCAGAAATTGAATTGATGTGTGATCGAGTGGCTGTGATTCAAAATGGGCAGCTGATTGATCTGCGCGATATTCATAATGAAAGCTCATCGTTTTATTATGTGGAGGCACAGCCAAAAGAGCAGGTGTCTGCTTATCTGGAACAGTGTGACTTTAACTTTGTAGCAGAGAATCAAGGCTATGTGGTGGAAATGAAGAAAGAGGATGTCCCAGCTATGACTACACAACTAGTCCAAGCGGGTATTCAATTATTTGCTGTACAGCCACATCAGAAAACATTAGAGGATCAATTCTTAGAAATGACTGGAGGCGGACAAATTGCTGAAGCTAATTCAAAATGAGTGGATGAAATTATGGCATAAAAAAGGAACATGGGCAATGGTGGCCATGCTGATTCTTGTCATTCTTGTTCCTGCTGGAATCACCAAATATTATGAAGTAAAATCCCCGACGGAGGGCTCCTGGCAGGACATAGAGCAGGAGGCCATTCAATCCTATAAAGAGACGCTAGCAGGTGAAGATTTAACGGAGGAAGATAAGGCATACTTTCAAGAGCAGATGGCTATTTCTGAATATCGTTTAGCGAATGATGCACCAAGTCAAAAGGATAGTAGTCTTGCAAGCTTTATGTCCTTTACAAGCGGTATGCTTACGCTTGTTACTTTATTTACAGTCATTACCGCAGCTAGTATTGTATCGAGCGAATTTTCAACAGGGACGATTAAAATGCTCTTAACGCGTCCAATGTCCCGTGCCAAAGTGTTAACATCTAAATTACTAACAACATTCCTTTTTGGTTTGTTATTGTATGTGGTCAATGTTGTGGTAAGTGCCCTTATCGGCTTAATCTTGTTCGGCATAGGAACAGGTGTGGAATTAGAAATGGTCAATGGACAGGTCGTTGAAAAGGCTGTATGGAGCGATTTAGCCTATCATTACCTATTATCTGGTGGCGATTTTGTGATGTCTACATTATTTGCCTTTTTGATTGGCTCAGTATTCCGTTCAAGTTCATTAGCAATCGGTTTAACGATGTTCCTTTCTTTTACAGGCGGCATGATAGTTATGTTTTTAAGCCGATACGACATCGTCAAATATATTTGGCTCACACATTCTGATTTAACACAGTATGAGCATGGTGGTGGCTCCATGATTGCTGATGTGACGTTGCCCTTCTCATTAACAGTACTTGCTATATACGCAGTAGTTTTCCTTGTCATTAGTTATTCAACCTTTATGAAACGTGATGTCACGGCATAAGCTAAAGAAGAACTGTGCCCTAATTTTGGATTAGGGTGCGGTTTTTTTGTTTAACATCACGAAATATTAAAAAAGTATTTATTTTTTTTTGAATTGCGCCTATAATAATAGCAACTTAGTGAAAACGCTTTTTTTTTACTGAAGTGGTCTAGACAACTATACCAAAGGGGGATAATGAATGTTTGCTTTCTTACAAAAAATCGGTAAGTCGCTCATGTTTCCAATCGCAACATTACCAGCAGCAGCATTACTATTGCGTTTAGGTTCAGCGGATATGCTTGGGGCCGTACCGAATGAAGCCATCCAGTACATTGCTAGTATTATGGCCGCTTCTGGTAATGCTATACTAGGGAATTTACCAATTATTTTTGCTATCGGTATTGCGATGGGGTTTGCACATGATAGCAGTGGTGGCGCAGCTCTAGCAGGTGCGATTGCGCATCTTGTTTTAGTCGCCGTTTTAAAGACTGTTAACGAAGAATTAAATATGGGTGTGTTTGGTGGTATTATTGCCGGTATTACGGCAGGCTTATTATATAACAAATATTATAATGTGAAATTTCCAGAATGGTTATCATTCTTCGGTGGACGGCGCTTTGTACCGATTATTACGTCCATCACCATGGCAATTTTAGGTAGTATTTTAGCGATTGTTTGGGGACCAATTCAAGGTGGCATTGATGCTTTCGGCAATTGGATGATCGGTGCAGGAGCACTTGGCGTAGGGATGTATGGCTTCTTCAACCGTCTATTAATTCCAGTGGGTCTACACCATGTAATCAATACAATTATTTGGTTTGATTTCGGTGAATTTACAAATGCTGCAGGCGAAATCGTGAAGGGAGATATCAACCGCTTCCTAGCAGGAGACACATCAGCTGGACATTTCCAAGCTGGTTTCTTCCCAATCATGATGTTTGGCTTACCAGCAGCTTGTTTAGCAATGTATTTTGCAGCGAAAAAAGAAAAGCGTCCAATCGTTGGAGGGATGTTCGTTTCCATCGCTTTAACAGCCTTTTTAACGGGTGTTACAGAGCCTATTGAATTTTCCTTTATGTTCTTATCACCAGTTCTTTATGGTATCCATGCTGTATTAACAGGTATTTCATTGGCTGTGGCCTATCTTGTTGGATTCCGTGATGGCTTTGGCTTCTCTGCAGGCTTAAGTGACTACTTACTCAACCTTGGTCTGGCAGATAAACCATGGCTCTTATTACCTTTAGGTTTAGGCTTTGGGGCGATTTACTTTGTAGTATTCTATTTCTTAATCAAAAAATTAGACTTAAAAACACCTGGACGTGAAGACGATGAGGATGAGGATGGCGAAGTAAATGCTATTGCGGATGATGTCGATTTACGTGCATATTATACAATTGAAGCATTAGGTGGAAAAGACAATATTAAGCAGGTGGATTATTGTACAACCCGCTTACGCTTGTCTGTACAGGATTCTGGGAGCGTCGATGAAAAAACATTGAAGCAAACAGGTGCAAGAGGGGTTATGCGTATCAGTAAAACCAATGTCCAAGTAATTATTGGGACATCTGTTGAGTTTTTAGCTGAAGCCATAAAAGAACGTTTGAAAAAAGGCAATCCAGCACCAGCCAATGCAGGACTTCCAGCTGCACAGCCTGTCATGGAAGAAACAGTGAAGAATGACACGATGACATTCCGTGATTTCGAAATGCCAATGACTGGCGATTTATTACCTTTAACAGAAGTGCCTGATGAGGCATTTTCAGCAGGCTTGATGGGTCCAGGTTTCGGGATTCGTCCGACAGATGGATCAGTCTATGCACCATTTGATGGTCAAGTAGTGATGGTGTTCCCAACAAAGCATGCAATCGGCTTAAAATCGGATACGGGCATTGAGGTATTAATTCATGTTGGCTTAGATACGGTCAAATTAAATGGTGAAGGCTTTGATCTGCTCGTTACAGATGGTCAAAAAATTAAGCGTGGGGATGCGTTATTAAAAGCAAACCTTGTACAGATTGAAGATCAAGTACCTTCTGTCATTACACCAGTTGTCTTCACAAGCTTAATGGGGCAAGAGATTACACTTGAAAAGACTGGCTATCAACGAGCAGGCTCAACGAATATTATTACAATGAAGAAGTAACGACTAATGGGGCTGTTAGCGAAGGTATACAGAGGCAATGAGCTATTGCACACGGATGCCTTTTCGACAGCCCTTGTTCAAGAAGGAGATGTTTTTCTTGAGTTTACTCATTCGAAATATCACAGTAGTGAATGGCAATGGACGAGATGAACAGGTAGATGTATGGATGAAGGATGGTAAAATTGCGCAAATTGCTCCTCAGCTTAATATCCACGATGTAGAACAGCTTGATGGTTCAGGGAAATTTTTATTGCCAGGATTTATTGATATGCACATTCATGGATCCGCTCAAATGGATACGATGGATGCTTCTGATGAAGGGCTTCATACGATGGCTCAATCCCTTTTAAAAGAAGGAACGACAAGTTTTTTAGCCACAACGATGACACAAAGCTATGACAACATTGAACGAGCTATTGAAAATGTGGCACAGTTCCAGCCACAGCCAGACGAAGCAGAGGTACTCGGTATTCATATCGAAGGACCTTTTGTCTCGAAGCAGCGCGCAGGGGCACAGCCTCTTGAATATATTGTCGAGCTAGATTTAGATATATGGTCAAAATGGCAGCAACTAAGTGGCCATAAAATTAAGCAAATTACGCTAGCACCTGAAGAACCAAATGGCATGGCAGCTGTGCAAAGTATTTCTGCTAGCGGTGTCATTGTTTCAATTGGTCACTCGGATGCTACCTTTGAGCAAATGCAACAAGCGGCTCAATTAGGTGCCACACAGGGAACACACTTATACAATCAAATGCGTCCATTCCACCATCGAGATCCAGGTGTAGTTGGTGGTGTCCTGCTGCTTGATGCGATTAAGGCAGAACTGATTGTTGATTTTATCCATATGCATGAAGGTGCGGTGGAAATGGCTTATCGCTTAAAGGGAGCAGACGGGCTTATTTTAATTACCGATGCGATGCGCGCAAAGGGAATGCCCTATGGAGCGTATGATTTAGGCGGTCAAACAGTTCATGTGACAGAAGCAGGCGCTCATTTGTCAAATGGTTCGTTAGCAGGCAGTATTTTAAAAATGGATCAAGCTGTACGGAATATGCATCACATAACGAATTGTCCGCTAGAGGAGCTTGTCAAAATGTCCAGCTTTAATGCTGCCGAACAATTGAAGCTAGGTAATAAGGGTCAGCTTGTACAAGGCTATGATGCGGACGCGGTAATTTTAGATGAACATTTAAAGCTCCATCAAACGATTAAGGCGGGCAAGGTCCTATATGATGCAATGCAAGCTGACAATTGTCACTAATATGCAGAAGGTATACAAACATCTAGCATGAAACGATGGAAATGAAAAGGTGATAGAACATGAATACCTATTTTCAACAAGTAAATCGATATTTAACAATGGTGGCACAGCAGGAAAGCAATCAACTTATGCATATTGCCAAGCAAATTGTTAAACGTCTCACAAAGGGAGGCATTATCCAGCTCTTTGGCTCTGGTCATTCCATGCTATTAGCACAGGAATGTTACTACCGGGCAGGTGGCTTAGTGCCTGTTAAACCGATACACATAGAATCGTTAATGCTACATCAGGGTGCACGGCAATCCTCACAAAATGAAAAAAAACAGGCTTTTTTAGCCTCCTATAAGGATCAGCTGCAATTTGATGACCAAGATGTTTGTATCATCATTTCAACCTCTGCCAATAATCCAGCCCCCATTGATATGGCTATCTATGCAAAGGAAGCGGGCGCTTTGACCATATCACTGCAGTCGCTGGAATATCAGCACCAGCCATCGCGCCATCCGTCAGGCAAGCGTTTAGAGCAAGTAGTAGATGAAGTAATGAATACGCATGTGCCATTAGGCGATGGTGTGCTAACCGTTGACCAATTGCAATATGCCCCTGTATCAACGGTGCTAGGTGCGACTTTATTAAATGCTTTGTTCGCTCAAATCATTGAGCTGATGCATGCACAGGGTGCTAGTGTACCAGTGTTTGGTAGCAGTAATTTAGGGGAAAATAATAACGATGCGCTCATTAATCAATATGGTCAGCGTATTCATTTCTAGGGTACAAAGGAGGATGCGTGGTGAAAGTAAAAAGATTTTCCGCAATGGATGATTTATATACACATGCAGTAGCGACCATCTTGGAAGCCAAAAATAATGGCGCCACAACGTTTGGATTAGCTACTGGTGGAACAATGGAACCGCTATATGCTAAAATCTGTCAAACAGATGTTGATTTTTCACATTGTATTAGCTTTAATTTGGATGAGTATGTTGGTCTTGAGGCAACTCATAAACAAAGCTATGCCTATTATATGAATAAACATTTATTTAACCAAAAGCCATTTCTAGCATCGTATTTACCAGATGGATTAGCAGTAGATCCTCTAGTGGAAACAGCTCGCTATGAAGGATTATTGCAACAATATCCCTTAGATTTCCAGCTGCTAGGTATCGGTCAAAATGGTCATATCGGCTTCAATGAGCCTGGTACGCCATTTGCTTCTTTAACACATCTCGTGACACTTGAAGAATCTACTCGTCAAGCTAACGCGCGTTTCTTTTCTTCCATCGACGAAGTGCCAACACAGGCATACACGATGGGTATTCAATCGATTATGCGTGCAAAATGCATTTTGTTACTTGCAGTGGGAGAAGCTAAGCGTGAGGTGTTAGAGCGCTTGCTGTCTTCTGATTATACAGAAGATGTACCAGCAACTGCTTTATCCAAACATCCAAATGTGATTGTTTTAACAGACTTACAAGAAGAGGAGAATAAATTATGAAAACACAACAATTTACAGTAGTCGATCCTTTAGGTATTCATGCAAGACCTGCGAGCCAGCTTGTGGCAAAAGCAACACCGTTTGCTTCATCTATTGAAATACGTACAGAAGAAAAAGCAGCTAATTTGAAATCCATCTTAGGTGTGATGGGCTTAGCCTTAAAGCAAGGTTCCCAATTTACACTTGTAGTAGAGGGGGAAGACGAAGAGCAAGCATTAGTAGCATTAACGACACTCATCACAGAAATGGGGCTTGCACAATGATACAACTCACTGGTATTGCCGCTTCAGACGGCATTGCCATTGCGAAAGCATATCGTTTCGTCCAACCAGATTTAACATTCGCTAAAACTACTGTTCATGATATCGAGGCAGAGCAGCAGCGTTTAGCAGCCGCTCTTGCCAAAGCAGAGCAAGAGCTGGTTGTCATTCGACAGCAAACATTAGAAAAATTTAGTGCAGAAGAAGCCGCGATTTTTGAGGCACATTTATTAGTGGTTCATGATCCCGAATTAATTGGGCCCATCAATCAAAAAATTGCAGACGAAGCGGTAAATGCGGAGTATGCCTTGCATGAAGTATCCTCTATGTTTGTGGCATTATTTGAAGGTATGGATGACGAATACATGAGTGCCCGTGCATCAGATATTAAAGATGTGACAAATCGCATATTAGCACATTTACTCGGTGTACATATTCCAAATCCAAGCAATATCAACGAACAGGTAATTATCGTAGCGAATGATTTGACACCTTCAGAGACAGCCCAATTAGATCGCAACTATGTTCTCGGTTTTATTACCGATATTGGTGGGCGGACATCCCATTCGGCCATTATGGCTCGTAGCTTAGAAATTCCAGCTGTAGTAGGGGTAGGGGCTGCTACGACAACAATTCAGGATGGCGATACTATAATTGTTGACGGTTTGACGGGTCTAGTCCTAGTAAATCCAAGTGCCGATGTGATTGCAGACTACCAGGAAAAGGCTCAAAAGTATCGTGCACAGCAGGCGGAATGGTCTACTTTAGTCAATGAGCAAACCGTATCTAAAGATGGCGTGCATGTTGAGCTAGCGGCTAATATTGGATCGCCAAATGATTTGGATGGTGTAGTGCGTCATGGGGCAGAGGGAATTGGCTTGTATCGAACAGAGTTTTTATATATGGGCCGAGAAAATTTGCCATCTGAGGAAGAACAGTTTACAGCGTATAAAACAGTCTTGGAAGGAATGCAGGGCAAGCCAGTTGTTATTCGAACACTCGATATCGGTGGCGACAAGCACCTGCCATATTTACCTTTGCAAGAAGAAATGAATCCATTCCTTGGTCACCGTGCCATTCGTCTATGTCTAGACCAGCAGGAGCTATTCCGCACACAACTGCGTGCACTACTGCGAGCATCTGTCTATGGGAACTTAAAAATTATGTTCCCCATGATAGCGACCATTCAAGAATTCTGTGAGGCGAAAGCCATTTTGCTTCAGGAAAAGGAAAAGCTGATAGCTGGCGGTATTGCAGTAGGCTCATCCATAGAGGTTGGGATGATGGTTGAAATTCCCTCGACAGCCGTAATGGCAGATATTTTTGCAAAAGAAGTGGATTTCTTCTCCATTGGCACAAATGATTTAATTCAATATACAATGGCGGCAGATCGGATGAATGAAAAAGTTTCCTATTTGTATCAACCATATAACCCAGCCATTTTACGCTTAATTCAAATGGTCATTAAAGCTGCCCATCAGGAACAGAAATGGGTAGGAATGTGTGGAGAAATGGCTGGCGATGAGCTTGCTGTTCCACTATTGCTAGGCTTAGGCTTAGATGAGTTCTCCATGAGTGCTACGTCTATTTTAAAAACGAGGGCCTTGCTAAAGCAATTATCTGTCCCAGAGATGCAGGCTTTAGCAACAGAGGCATTACAGTTAGCGACAGCTGAAGAAGTGCTGGAAAAAGTGAAGCAAGCTGTGAAATAGGATAGAACAAAAACCCATCTACCAACAAGTAGATGGGTTTTTTATTATTGGCTGAAAGAGTCAATGAATAGCGGTATTTCTAATAAATCCTCCACGATGGCATCCGCTTCAACACGTTGCCATTGTTTATCCTTTTTCCAAATGCCTTTCATGCCAACATGTTGAGCACCTTTGACATCATTCACCGGATGGTCGCCGATAAAAACACATTCATGAGGAAGTACATTCAGCTTTTCGATTGCATTTAAAAACAGTTGAGGATGGGGTTTTTTCATTCCTGCCCATTCAGAAACTAAAATGACATCAAAATAATGTTCAATTGCTAATGCCTTTATTGTGTCCATCTGAAATTGCCCATAGCCATTCGTAATGATGCCTAAAGCCAACTGATCCCTTTTCAATTGTTCTAGCATAGGGATAAGGTTAGGAAAAGGGACACAGCTATGTTTAAATTCGTTGAGATAATCTTGAAGAAGTTCTTCCCACGTAATATGAACAAAATGAAATTCTTCTACTAATTGCTGGTAGACGCAATCCTTCCAAACGTAGCCTCGCTTATCTAGTTGGATAAAGCGAGTTCTATACTGTTCTTTTGAAATACTACCGAATACCGACTTTAATCGCTCATATTGCTGCTCAATGAAGAGTTCGATAGATGCATCTCTATTTAATAATGTTCCGTCTAAATCAAATAATGCTGCTTTCATCACATCTTTTTCACCTTCCGATTTGATCATAAAAAAAGTAGCTGAAGTTAGGCTTCAACTACTTTTTTAGTTCATTAGGCATGTTTTGAAATGATTTGCTGAAGCTTTGCTTGCAGTGTCGGTAGATCATGCATTGTAACCGTTGTGCGAACATAGCTTTCATCCATATCTAATGCTTCAGCAAAAAAGCTACCAATGCCTTTTACTTTGCGATCAATTTGCATTAAAATCTCTGCAGAATGGTTGGATTGAGAAAGGAAAACTAATTCAAGCTCATCTAAATGGCCTCTATATTGTCCAGTTGGTACAAATTCAAATTCCTGAACAAATGGATAGTAGCCACGGAAGCGTGAAGGAGCTTGTTCACATTCTGCTTCACGTAAACGGAAACCTAATCCACGAATCGCATCTAATATATGTCCTGCTAGTGCTGTTGGCTCGACACGAATATAATCCTTATCACTCGGATCGACCGCATTTTTAATATCAAGGCCCGTTTGAATCCATACCTGTGTTTTACCTGCACTAATCGGTGTTTCAAATGGTAATGTTAATGAAATAGGGAAGATTTTTTCCTCGCCCGCACCCAGTGTGAAAGGCTCTGTTACTTTCACCTTCTGCAGTGCGGCAACCTCTGTATGTTTGTGATCATTCGACTCACGGATATAGGTCGTATTGACGGATAGGTAAATCGTGTCGACCTGTTGCTCCACTTGACCGCCTCGCACAACGATTTCCCCCTGCATGACCTCTCCAGCGCGATAACTATCCTTCTCTAATCTTGTATCCACTGTCGCTGAACCTATACCAATACTTGCTAATGCTTTATGAAAAAAAGACATCTTTCATTCCTCCTACTGACATCGTTAGCTATACATACGCTTATGTTAAAAAAAGGTTTCAAGACTTACAAATTTTTCGCTATACTAGTTGAAAACGAAAGAGGGATGGCGATGGAAACAGAGTGGCTACGCACATTTATAGTGGCAGCACAAACCGAAAATTTTCGAGAAACAGCTGAAAAACGATTTATTACACAATCAACCGTTACAAAGCATATCCAGCATTTAGAAAGGGCATTGCAAACCCCCTTATTTGATCGACAGAGCAAACAAGTGACGTTAAATCGGCAGGGGGCTTATTTTAGTCAGCAGGCACAAAAAATCCTGTCCGCTTTAGATGAAGGGCTACATCAAATGGATTCCTTTGTAAAAGGCTACACCGCTAAACTTACGCTTGGCGTTGCTCCACAAATTGCGAACTCAACATTACCTGCCATCCTCAGAGCATTCCAGTGCCGAAAGCCAACTACTCAAGTAGTAATAGAACTTTTAAAATCCAATGAAATCGGGGAAGCAGTGTTTACTGGAGTAATTGATATTGGCTTATCCAAATTAACCTCAACACGTGAGCTTCACACGGTGATGCTCGCACAGGAACCATTGCATTTAATTGCTCCTATTGCTAAAAAGGAATTGGATGCTTTCACCCTTTTACAGCAGGAAACGCTTCTTACACATGAGTATGCGCCCTATTGGGAGGACGTACAACAGGTGCTTCAGCAGTTTGCAAGCCATCAAACAATGCATATTAATCAAACAGAGGTGATTAAGCATTTCGTCAAACATGGTCTTGGTATTGCCTTGTTGCCTAAGAGTGTGATAGAAGCTGATTGTCAGCAACATCTTCTACATAGCTATTCGTTAAAAGAATTTTCCCATATTGTATCGGATACTTATTTGCTTACAAAGTATGTCTCGGCAGAATATGATGATTTTTTAGAAGCGTGTAATAGCGTGTATGGGTGAAGCAGCTTTCTGCACGGTTTATTCATAATGTACCTTTATACTATTTTAGTATAAAGGATAGATAGAGGGTGTTGATATGTATAGTATGTTGTCCACCATTAGTCAGTTTATTAGTGAGCCGATTACGCAATTTGTACAGGGCTATGAGCATTCTGCTTTGATGATGGCCATTCTTCTTGGCTTGATAGGCGCCTTTGCTCCATGTCAGTTAACGGGTAATATGAGTGCCATTACATTTTACGGCAATCGAACACTACAAAAGAGCAGTAATTGGCAAGAAATTATGTTTTTTATTGGGGGGAAAGTGGTTGTTTTTAGTGTGCTTGGGTTTTGTGCTTGGCTTTTTGGACAATCATTTGAAACAAAGATGACCGTTTATTTTCCAATCTTTCGTCAGGCTATTGGACCGATGATGCTGGTAACAGGGCTGGTGCTAATCGGTTTATTCAAATTAACCTTTCTACAACGCTTCACATCGCTGCTGCCGCCTGTAGTAAAAGAGGGGAAATTTGGCTCGTTCTTAATGGGTGCTAGTTTTTCTATTTCCTTTTGTCCCACTATGTTTGTTCTATTTTTTGTATGGTTAATGCCCCTTGTGGCGAGCACTTCCTATGGGTTGCTTCTACCTAGTATTTTTGGCGTAGCGACCGCTGTACCGCTCATCATCATGCTTCTGTTGATCTATGTCTTTGATGCCAAGCGTATTATCCTACGAAAAAGTATGAAAATGGGAAGAGCTATTCAACTAACAGCAGGTATCCTATTAATTTTAATCGGAATAACGGACACCATTACATATTGGAGTATGTAAGACATGTATAATAGAGTGAAAATGAGAAAGAGAGATACAGTATGATCGCTATATTATTATTTATTCTTGCGGGAATTGGTGAAATAGGTGGGGGCTATTTAATTTGGCTTTGGTTACGAGAGGGTAAACCTTTTTATTGGGGCATTATGGGCGGTATTGCACTTGCTCTGTACGGCGTTGTTGCAACATTCCAGTCCTTCCCTACCTTTGGCAGAGTTTATGCAGCCTATGGTGGGGTATTCATCGTGTTGTCTATTTTATGGGGGTGGGGCATTGATGGCAAAAAGCCCGATCATTTAGACTTTATTGGCGCAGGGATATGCTTAATAGGCGTCATTGTAATATTGCTGCCTCGCTCTTAGCATTGAAAAAAGGTTACTACAACAGAATAGTAACCTTTTGTAATCTATTTTTTACGAGCAATAAAGCGCAGACGATAATAATCAATGACCCATTCATTCTGTTGGAAACAAGTTGGCTTTAATAATTCCTCACATGTCGCATAAACCTGCTCTTTCTCATCAACCTTTAAGTGCTGTAGAAGATTTTCACTAAACATGACCAACCAGTTGCGAAGCCCATCCTTCCCTTGAAGTGGTGTAGGGCGTTTATAGAGTGTGATATTCTCGACCTGAAAGCCTGCATTCTCTAATTTTGATTGATATTCCTCGATGCTTGGAAAATACCAAGGGAAATAGTGGTCGATATAGGGAAATTGTAAAGATTCCATACTTTTTTGCAGGGCCCAAACGATAGATGCAATATTGCCTTGTCCACCCATTTCTGCAACAAAGCGTCCACCGTTCTTCAGTGCACCATAGACATTTTCAATAACTACATCAGGCTCCTTCATCCAATGAAGTGCGGCATTGGAGAAAACGGCATCAAAGTGCTGAGAAAAGTGCATCGCTGTAGCTTCCATCGTTTGAAAGGTAATGGCAGGATATTTTTGCTGAGCAGCTAAAATCATCGTAGCCGACGCATCTACTCCGAGCACAGAAGCTCCAAGTGCTGATATGTCATTAGCCAAATCTCCTGTACCACAACCCACATCTAAAATATGTTCATTTTTTTGCGGCGCTAGTAGATCGACCAAGCTTGTACCCAATTTTGAAACGAAATCATGCTTTTCATCATATAAATGAGCATTCCATTTTGTTTTTGTTGTCATCGTATTTCATCTCCTTTAGTAGAGCATAGCAAAGGAGGCCATCCATCAGAAATGCGAAAAATCATGAATTTTGATTCCAAATTGGAATGATAGGTTTCTTCACAACAGAGCTTTACAGGCAAATGATTTGCAAAAATTTCGCAACCAAAAAAATTTTGAGTAAAATAAAAAAGGTAGCTAAAGTTTTTTCAGCTACCTTTTGCTATGGTTAAAGCTTCGTTAATGTTTTGCCACTCCACCCAAACAAGATCGTTAGAATCGGACCAAGTAAACAGAAGAAGGTGAATGGTAGGTAATCCAGTGTGGAAATACCGAGGACACTTGTGATAAAAATACCACAAACACTCCAAGGCACAAGAGGATTGACGACCGTACCTGCATCCTCCATGACGCGTGAAAGGTTTTTTGGTGCAAGACCAACCTTTGCAAATTGTGCCTTAAAGGCCTCACCTGTTAACAGAATGGATAAATATTGCTCACCGATCAATGTATTGACACCAATGCCCGTAATGGCAGCACCTGTAATAACAGAGCCAGCACTTTTAAATAAGCTTTCGACCTTCGCTAAAATGCTTTGAATAATGCCTAGTGTGAATAAAAGACCACCCATTGTTAAGGCAAGTAAGACAAGCGCGATTGTAAATAGCATACTATTCATCCCACCACGAGTGAGCAAGGCGTCTACTTCTTTATTACCAGTTTGAGAGACATAGCCATCAAACAGAATCTTGAAGACATCTGCAGGGGGAAGTGGGTCAAGTAGAGCGCCAAGCCCTACGCCAATAATGGACACAACAGCTAAGGTAATGACTGCAGGTGCCTTGTAAAAAGTCATGATAACGAGAACAGCAATTGGCAATAATGTATACCAATGAATAAGTCCTGTAGACAGTAAACCCTCTTTAAATTGCTCCACTGTCTCAAAGGATGTAGCAGCTCCTGTTGGCGAGATAATAGCATAGAGCACAAAGGAGATAAGAAAAGCAGGGATGGTTGTCCAGCCCATATTTTTAATATGCTCAAAAAGATCTACACCAACTGTACCAGAAGCAAGATTGGTTGTATCGGATAATGGTGACATTTTATCACCAAAGAAGGCGCCAGAAACAATCGCTCCAGCTGTAATCGTTAGCGAAATATCCATGGCACCGGCAATCCCCATAAATGCCACACCAACCGTCGCGACAGTTGTTAGCGAGCTTCCAATTGAAATACCAACGATACTACAAATTAAAAATACGATAGCAAAGAAAAAGTTTGGCGAAACAGTTAAAAAGCCATAATAGATAAGCGTTGGGATCGTTCCACCCATAATCCAGCTCGAAATTAAAATACCAATAAAGAAGAAAATAAAAACGGCGCCAAGTCCAGCACTAGCACCAGCAATCATACCACCTTCAAGATCGCGAAAGGGCACTTTTTTCAGTAATCCATACGCGAGTAAAATGGCAATTACAAGAAAAATCGGGATATGCGGTGTAGCCTTTAAATAGCCAATACTATAAGCCATTGTGGCAATAATTAAAATAGTGATAAAGCCTGCCTCAAGAAATCGAGGGTTACTCTTTGCTTCTATTCGAAACATGTGAATCCTCCTAATAAATACTTCTGCGCTTCAATGCGGTGAAGCCCAAAAGTATTATAGCACGCTAATATTTTTTGTCAATTGACTGAAAATTGGCGGTCTCAATGAAAGAAATCATCCCAGGCATTTTTTCAAAATCAATAAACAGGTCATGACAAAGCCCATCGAAAAACCATATAGAAAATGAACTTCTCCTAAAACTAAAACATGATTAATGCCGCTAAAGTTGAGGTGAAATTAATAGCTTTCGCATTACCAGTAGCTTGAAGAAAATCATCGCCTATCATTAATAGAATAAAAAATGAACCCGTTCCTGGTCCAAAAAAAGCCTATAGCCACAAATGCACCTATATAGGCTAAATTTTGGCTGTACTAGGTACACGCTCTTGATATTGCTGTCCCCAATCTTTTTTAAACATTGTATAAGCAGCTACAAGGACGAGCATAACAAGCTTAAGTGGTTTTAAATAGCAGGGGATACAAGATGGATGGTAAAGGCTCCGAGAAAAGACCCCACAAAGATAAAGGGGACGATTTTTCCGATTTTCTTGCTATCTACTTTACCTGCACGCCATTACTAATGGTATTGGCCAGTTTATTTGTGGCAAATGGCTGTACTTGAGGTAAACCAACAGCCATTAATGTAGGTAAGGAGATAAGTCCACCGCCAGTAGTAATACTATTGTGAGTGAAAGTAAATCCATATCCATTAATATGCTCCCATCTTTCATCATCGCGTACTGTGAAAGTCAAAAAATAACAATGAAATTCCAGCATTTTCATGTAAATTTCGTTTACAATTCCTTAACATTTCACAAGGTAAACAAATCAGCAAAAAAAAGTTTATTTCAAGTATTTTTATAAAAATAAAAGAAAAAATGGTCATTTTTAAAGAAAAAATAGTGATTTTTAATATTTGATTTCCAACGTTTACAACTTGGGAAATAGCTTAAAAATAAATGTGGCAAATTTTATATTACAGTTTTGTAAAATCAACATCTGAGTGTTTAAAATTTTGTAGAATTGTGTAAATGTTTTGTTATGATGGTTCAGAAATCGACAATATTTTTTCAACAGGAGGAACAGGATGTTCAACTCAAATAAGCAAGATCCATTTTTTCAGTCATTATTAAAAATCGCGAAAAACGTGAATGAGGGTATTTATTATGCTCATAATGCTCGTATTCAAGATATAGATGCGCTCAAAGAAATTGCAGATACAATGAAGCAATACGAAACAAGTGGCGATAAATTAATCCATGAACTAATCGTTATGCTGAATAAATCCTTTATGACGCCAATTGAACGTGAAGATATTTTAGCATTAGCAAACAAACTAGATGATGTAATTGATGGAATGGAAGGCTGTATTGCGCACTTCAATATGTACAACCTAACAGAAGTAACAGAACCAATGCGCCAATTCCTCACATATATTGCGAAAAGCACGGACGAAATGGTACAAGCCATGGAACTGTTAAATAGTAAAAAGCTTGTGGAAATGCGTAAACATGCTATTCAAATTAAGGACAATGAACGTGAATGTGATGAAATTTTCCGTTCTTCAATGAAGCAATTATTCATCCAAGAAAAAGACCCAATGCGTTTGATTGTTTTCAAGGATATTTATGAGCAATTTGAAGACATTGCAGACTGCTGTCAAACAGTAGCAAACACAATTGAAACAATAATTATGCGTAATGCATAAGATGGAGTGTACGAAATGGATACGATCTTATTAATCACCATATTAGTCGTTATTTTCGCACTTGTGTTCGACTTTATTAACGGCTTCCATGATACAGCAAATGCGATTGCTACTTCTGTATCAACCCGTGCCTTAAAGCCACGTACAGCAGTTTACATGGCAGCGGTTATGAACTTCGTCGGAGCCATTACATTCGTTGGAGTAGCCAAAGCCTTAACAAAAGATATTGTGGACCCATTTTCTTTAAATGCCTTTGATGGCGATATTACAGGCTCTGTTGTTATTTTAGCAGCCTTATTATCTGCGATTACATGGAATTTATTAACGTGGTATTTTGGAATTCCATCGAGTTCTTCTCATACATTGATTGGATCTGTTGCAGGAGCAGCTATTGCTGCAGCAGGATTTGATATTTTGAACTATGCTGGATTTATTAAAATTCTTCAAGCACTTATTTTTTCACCATTACTAGCGTTCGCAGCTGGTTTCCTGATGATGACATTATTAAAGATCATCTTCAAAGATATGAATTTATATCGCACGAATAAAGGCTTCCGTACAATGCAAATTGGGACAGCAGCCTTACAATCCTTTACACACGGGACAAATGATGCGCAGAAAGCGATGGGGATTATTACCCTTGCGCTAATCGCGGGTGGCCTACACCAAGGAGATGATATTCCTTTCTGGGTACGTTTTGCTGCAGCAACTGCGATGGGTCTTGGTACATCTGTCGGTGGGTATAAAATCATCAAAACCGTTGGCGGAAAAATTATGAAAATCCGCCCCGTAAATGGGGTAGCGGCAGACTTAGCTTCTGCATCGATTATCTTTGGTGCCACATTAATCCATTTACCAGTTTCTACAACACATGTTATTTCTTCATCCATCATGGGTGTCGGAACAGCTCACCGTGTTAAAGGCGTTAAATGGGGGATGGCACGTAAAATCGTCACAACATGGGTCATCACGATGCCAATCTCTGCTGTCATGGCGGCATTGATTTACTATATTCTAAGTTTATTTTTCTAGTTCGCTAAGGAATGCACAATCACAGTGCATTCCTTTTTTTGTGCTGGAAAACGGATGCGGGTGATAGAATCGGCAAAAGTGTCGGATAGCCCGGTTAAAGTAGTGGATAGGAGCGGAAAGTGGCGGAAAGCCCGGACAGTAGCGGATAAAACCGGCAAAGTGGCGGATAGCCCAGTTAAAGTAGTGGATAGGAGCGGCAAAGTGGCGGATAGCGCGGACAGTAGCGGATAGCCCAGTTAAAGTAGCGGATAAAACCGGCAAAGTGGCGGATAGCTCAGTTAAAGTAGCGGATAGAACCGGCAAAAAGGCGGATAGTCTGGACAGTAGCGGATAAAACCGGCAAAGTGGCGGAAAGCCCGGTTAAAGTAGTGGATAGGAGCGGCAAAGTGTCGGATAGCGCGGACAGTAGCGGATAAAACCGGCAAAGTGGCGGATAGCTCAGTTAAAGTAGCGGATAGAACCGGCAAAATGGCGGAAAGCCTGGACAGTAGCGGATAGAACCGGCAAAGTGTCGGAAAGCCCCACAAAAGTGGCGGATAGCTCAGGCAGGAAGAAAAACTGCTTCGATGAAATCGGTAGCCTCCGCCCCCTTGTGTAAAGTGCGGATTCGCTCTAAGGTAATTATAAAGAAAGTGTAAAGTTCGGAGAAAATCGTTTTTTCCGTAGTAAGGTGAATGCAGGAGGAAAATGATGAAGGAAAAGTTACTACTGATTGAGGATGATACAGCGATTGGGCGTATTGTGAAGGATACGCTGGAGCAGGAGGGCTATTGTGTAACATGGGCTACTACGGGCCTTGAGGGATTGGCAGATTTTCAAACGCAACCTTTCGATTTAGTGCTGGTGGATTGGATGCTGCCAGAAATGGATGGATTAACGGTTTGTCAAAATATCCGTTGGGAGAGTGATGTGCCGATCCTAATGATGAGTGCTCGCAAGGAAGATGCGGATAAGGTGGAGGGCTTGCAGGGGGCAGACGATTATATCGCTAAACCATTTAGCTTAGAAGAATTAAAGGCACGAGTTGCCTCTCATCTTAGACGCTGGCGACGCTACCATAAGCAAGACGTGATAGAAGAGCATACTGCCTATGCGAATGGATTAACAATAGATTGGCAACGACAAATAGTATGTGTTTATCAGCAAGAAATTGCATTAACTCAAAAGGAGTTTGCTCTTGTTAGGCTGCTAGCTAAAAATCCGAGTCAAACCTTTACAAAAGAGGAACTGTATCAGCATATTTGGCAGCAAGCAACGTTAGAGGACACTCATACTGTCACAGTTCATATTAAGGCACTACGAGAAAAGCTCAAGGATTCTGTGAAAAACCCAAATTTTATTCAAACCGTGTGGGGTAAGGGCTACCGTTTTATTGGTGAACCATTATGAAAATAAAAGCGTGGTTACTAATCATGTTTTTTATTGTAATGGTATTACCCATAGTAGGAGCTTATAGCCTTTATGTGTGGATTAATGCTTATTACCAAGATAAAAATGTGGCGGAGTTCTTTGACAAGTGGACAGAGCTAAATCAGGTAAAAGATGTCGTTGACAATCCAATGCTTTATCAAAAAAATGCCAATCTTAAAGAGGTTGAGGATCTTACCAATGAGCAGCTGGCGATTACCCTCTATACGAAATCTGGCTATGTTTTATATTCCTCCAACCCTTTGCTAACGGGCTATGTAGGGAAAGAGCGCATGTTAAATGGTTTATATGATTTACAGCAAGCATACAACGCCTTTACATACAAGGAGCCTGTATATCTAAAAGGTGATTTGCTTGGCATCTATGAAATTCAATTAATACGAACAGATTGGGTAAAGGGTGTAGAAAAGCGTTCATGGCTTGTCATCGCAAGCACGATCCTGTTGTTTCTTATCATTTACTTAACTGTCATCTTGTTGCTTCATCGGAAACTGAATCGGCCATTACGTGAACTGATGCAGCAAATGCGTCATTTTGCGAAAGGTCAGCATGTTAAATCAAATCTAAGCGTAAGAAAAGATGAGATTGGGGCACTCGCCAAAACATTTGAGGCGATGCAGGATGAAATTGAAAAGACTCGGGCTTCTTTAAAAACGGAACAACAGCAAAAAGAAATGATGATTGCAAGTATTTCCCATGATTTGAAAACGCCCCTTACAGCCATCCAAGCCTATGCGGAATCTTTACAAACTAAAGGCTTAACAGAACAACAGAAGGCAGAATATCAGCAGGTCATCGTTACGAAGGCAGATCGGATGAAGCATATGCTAGAGGATTTAATGATGTTTACATTACTTCAATCAACAAACTATACATTAGAGCTCATTGCTGTGGATGGAGAAGAATTTTTTGACATGGCCTTGTCTGACTATGAACCCTTATGTGAAGAACAAGGATTTACATTAAAAGTATGCTGTGCCGTGGATGGGCTCTATGCTGTGCATCCTAAACAACTTCAGCGTGTCATTGATAATTTATTGAGCAACGCCTGGCGTTATGGGGAAAAGGGGACAACAATCGGCTTAGCGGCAGTCAATGCTGGAAATAATCCCGAATGGGGCTTTGATTTCTTGAAGTCTGCTTTAACCAAGCAAGAGGGAATGTATATAATTGTGCAAAATCACGGAAGAGGCATACCACAGCAGGACATTGTAAAATTATTCGAGCCAATGTATCAAGCAGATTATGCGAGATCAAAGGCTGGTGAACGAGGAACAGGACTAGGCTTAAATATTACAAAACAAATTATTGAAAAACATGGTGGCACTGTCGAACTGCTTTCTAGAGAGAGCATTGGAACAGCGGTAATTTGCTGGCTACCACCTTCTAAAGGAGTAAATGAATGATGAATTGGAAAAGATCTTGCCGAGCAGCAGGCTTAATTGCTGTAATGACATTTAGCTTAGTGGGCTGTAATTCAGAGGCATCTTATACACCTCAGGAAATTATCGACCAAGCCCTTCAAGAATCCAAGGAGCCACTCACTTATTATGGCGAGTATACGTTAGACATGGGAGAGCTAGGTGGCAAAGCTCAAGTGAAGGAATGGGTAAAGGATAGCAATAGACGGATAGAAATGATAGGTGATAATGGTGAACATGTTATCACAGTCAAAAATGATGCTAAAGTGATTAGCTATGATGTCACGGAAAAGACAGCCTACACAATAGATTATTCACAACATGAATTAGACGGCTTGCAATCACCGAAAGATCAGGTACAGCTTATTTTTAATATGGTTAAGGATACCCATGATATTAAAATAGCGGGAGAAGAGAAGGTTGCAGGTAGAGATACGTATAAAATCGTGGCAAAGACGAAGAAAACGGAATCGTTATTTGGAGATATCGAAGCATGGATTGACAAAAAAACTTGGCTGACATTAAAAATGAAGACAGATAGTGCAGGGAATCATATGATCACTGAATATTCTAAGATTAATTTTGGTGAAAAAATAGATGATCAACAATTTGCGCTAGATCTACCAAAGGATGTAACGATTCAGGAAATTAGCGGCCAGGACACTTCAGAATCTATTTCATTGGAGGACGTCAAGCAGCAGCTTGAAAAGTTTTTATTAGTGCCAGAAGTAAATGGTCTTACGTTAGATAACATATCCATGGTCAAAGGGATAGAGGAACGACCAGAATACTCTTTCGATTATGTTTTAGATGGAGAGTTAGCTTTTTTTGTCACAATTTTTAAAGCAGATGCGAGTGTTGCAGATATTGGCCCCATTCTAAATGAAAAAGAAATAGATATTCGAGGACAAAAAGGCACTGTTATGGATAGTGAAAATTTCCGCTCCCTTGCTTGGCAAGAAAACGGCTACCAATATAGTATGGTTGGGCAAAATCCAGAATTAACAGTTGAGGATCTTTTAAGCTATGCGCAACAAATGACCGTTGTACAATGAGGTGATACTATGAAAAAAGCGCAAGGACTAAAATGTCTGGCATTATTTTTATTTACCACTATTTTTTTATATGGGGTAGGGGAAACATATGAGGTGTCTTGGCTACAATTTCACTTTACGGGACAATATCAGGACGCAGGCTTTTATTTCAGTTTTACATCCCTTATTCCAATATTGATTGGACTATTAATGGTGGGTCTATATGAATCAATGTTAAAAAGATTCATCTAAATAATTAGGAGCAGGATCCGAGTGGAGGAGCCTGCTTTTTTTATGGTAGAAATATAATAAAGAGGATACTAATAGGAGGTTTTTGCAAACATACTAGCAATTAGTGTCCTGCCTGTTTCATAGAAAGCAAGAACAGCTAGCTTAAAGAGAGCAACTCCATATTCCGATGATAAATAATGGTAATCCCACCCCAAGAGGGCATTTAATTAGGAAATTTTTCTAACCCATTTCTACTAAAAATCGCAGTGTTAAATGGCTAGCCATCTTTCATTACGCAATCCGCTGTAAATGTGTCTTCTTAAAAGCATCCTCATATTTTAAACCATAGCCAAGTGCGCGATCTAAGAAAATATGCGCGAGCCAAATCAGGGCAGCCATCAGAAGTATTGGTGTAGTCGTTAGTAAACCAATCGCCATTATCATGGCAGGTAGCACAAAGCTATGCCCCATATTATAGAAAAGAGCGCCTATTTTTGTATTGATGAGATAGCCAACCATTGTGATGTCTGGGAGCAATAAAAATACAATAAAATATAGCCATGAAAAATTTAGATGACCATAGAAAAAAACAGTGATGACGAAAGCAAGGATATATTCGATTGAGATGATTTTACGTAGTGACATTTAACCACGACCTTCCAGTAAATTTTGATACATATCCTCAATGAGTGAGGCAATTTTTTCTTGATTTTCTTCATACTGTCCGTCAGCCATTAACGTTTTAGTCAGTTGTAACGAATGAAGCGCATGCTGATAGAATCGAAGTTGCTGCTCAATCTGGGCAATCTTTGTGGAAAATAGCTGTACCGTTTCTTCATTACATGCTGTTGAAATAGGCTTTTGTTCGAGTGTCAGTAAATGTTTAATTTCTTGGAGCGTAAAGCCTAGCTGACGTAAAACGATAATAAATTTCATTGTATGTTCACACATGGCATCATACACACGGTAGCCATTGTCTTGTTTTTGCGGCTGTAAGAGCCCCTCTTTTTCATAGTAGCGAACGGTATCGGTTGTTAATTGAAATTTCTCGGCGAATTGTTTAATTTTCATGTAAGTACCTCCTAAATTCATCCTAACATTGGAGCATGCTCCAAGGTCAAGGTGCTTGAGAAAAAAAGTAAAAAAATGAAACGCTCAATCAGTGGCAGTCGTTTATAGTGTAAGAAGGGGAGGTGGACGGCATACTTGAGGAAATGATCGAAGAACATGCAGCGCATTTATTACGTCTCGCCTATTTTTATGTGAAGAACCGACAAACCGCAGAGGATATTGTGCAAGAGGTCTTTATTAAATTTTCTCAGCGTGGCTATGAAGAACGTGGGCAGTTGCGTGCGTATTTATCCACGCTAACGATTAATCAAAGCAAGGATTATTTAAAAAGCTGGCATTATAAGAAATTACTATTACAAGAAAAAATATTTCCTGTTCAGGGGAATAGACAGCGAGATGAGCTGGTGGCAGCAGAGGAACGGTCTCAAATTGGGGCAGCTATTTTAAAGCTTTCACTTACCTATCGGGAGCCCATTATCCTTTATTATTTTGAAGAAATGAAGATTCGTGATATTGCCCAGCTACTTGGCATTGCAGAGAATACGGTGAAAACAAGACTGAAGCGGGCAAGAGAAGCATTAAAGCCTCATCTGAAGCAGGAGGAATGGGAGGTGCTTAGACATGAATGAGATACAGAAGGAATTACTCAAAGTCGCTGGTGATATGACAGCAAGCAAAGAACGCGTCAAAAAACATGTACTACAACAGTCTATCAATAGAAGGAAGCCTTTGCGTTTCACCCTATTAACCGTCGTGCTGACACTTTGTGTGGTGGGGTTTATGATGGTGCAGCTTCTTACGAACGAAACAGAGCAAACATCCTCACTATTTCATGAAAGACAGCTTGAGCATTTCGAACGTCTTAATCAGCTAATGTGGCCAGGGAAAGAGCAGGAATTTTATAAAGAGGAAGCCTATCTATCGTATGAGAAGCTCGTTGCCGCCTACTATTTTGCGAAATCAGTAGGGATTGATTATTCTAAGGCAGAGCTAGAGGCGGAGAGAAAGAAGCAGGTAGAACAGTTGGAAATGCTTTATCAAGCATCTGAATACGAAGCACTATTTCGGGGATTAGCACCGAAACAGTATGTTGAAACATATCTCGAGCCCCTTCTGCCGATGTATACAACGCGAACAAAGCTATATGCTCTCTATAAAGAAAAATATCCAACTTTTTATGCTTACCAAGAAGTAGCCAATATTGATGCTAAACGATATTTCCAAGCGCATTATACTGAGCAGGCAACAGCCTTTCAAAAGGAGCATAACATTGTAATACGTACCAGTTCACATGGCTCTTCAATGGTCGGAACAGTTGCAAAGGTTGAAGCGAATGTTTTCTTATTTATTGAAGGGGTGATTCCTGAGGACCTTGACCATATGGCAGAAGAACAGCTTGCTGAAAAATATGAACAGGCCGATTGGTATCCTGTGCTGGATGATTTTCCTGTCAAGCAGGGGGATTATATTACGTTAACTTCTATGGGAACAGGCAGTACGGAGGAAAACGGGGTCGTAAGAAAATATGGTTTATTATCGAAACTGGAAAAACTAGAGCCAACCATTACTCAAAAGCTTGAGCTAGAAAATGACAAAGAGGTCGCTCAGTTTTTACAGGATATCCCTTGGCAGCCCGCAAATTATATGAAAAGACCACCCGAATATTCATTTGAAGTAGAAGGCGTCCGTATTGAAATGTGGAAGGGCTATGGCGGTTCAATTTATCTCCAAAAGGCTGGTAGCGGAGAAATTCACCTTAGTGCCAACAGAGCGAAGGAATTAATAGCCATCCTAGGCATAGAAGAATCTTAACAAGTCTCTTGAAAGAGGCTTGTTTTTTGTTTAGGGGAAAATTATAGTGAAAGTACCATGTTAAAATAACCTTTAATTGAATGTAGGAAAAAATACACACTGATTTTCGTTATTAGGCTGAATTACTTAATGTCGAAAAAATAAATGAGTCCAAAGAATTGTAATATTTTAAGGTCAAAGGTAGTATTAAAGAAGTAAGGATGAAGAAAAGGAGGGGCGGTATGAACGCACAAGAATTTGAAGAACTATGGATTACGCTTAATGAGCTATATAATGCGGATCGTTTTTTAGAATATATAGAAATAAGTAGTGCCGCAATTGAAAGTGCCATTAAGCTTGAAATGTATGATAAGGCTATCCTTCTATTACGTTATAGCTGTGCCAGTTATTTTCAAACGGGTGATTTACAGCTTTCTATAAGTGTCCTTGAACAATATCGTGAGTTAACATTTCAACATGGCAACGATATTGATTTAATTCAATATTACAATTTAGCAGCCATTTATTGGGGAACATTTGGTCATTTAAAGAAATCAGAAGAGTTGATGTTGAAAGGCTTAAAAATTGCTGAAGCAATCCAGCACGTGGAGAGCATGGGGAAAATCTATAATAACCTAAGCGACCTTGAAATATCCATGGGAAGCTATCGGACAGCTAAGGAATTTGCCTTAAAGAGTTTATATTATGCGAATGCGTTTGAAATGAAGCATAAAGAGCCTTATACAGGGATTATCCATCCGAAGACAAACCTAGCTGTTGCACTTATTTGGCTTGAAGAATTTGAAGAAGCCAATACGATATTACAAGAATTAATGGCAACCATTCATCATCCACCCTATTCGAAAGTACAACTTGAGGTACTCAATGCCTATGCCTTCCTGTGTGAAAGACAGGGACGTATAAGTGAGGCCATTGATTTATATCAAAAGACAAAGCATTATGCTTTACAAAACAATGACCTTTCTCTACTTCAACTAATTTATAATTCTTTAGTGAAGCTAATTGAGGAGCAAGGCAATAAAATTGTATTATGTGCGATACAAAAGGAATATATAAATATTTTATTAGAAATCCAGCGTGAAAACTATTCACATGTATTGTTTGAAATGGAATATAACGATCATAAGAAGCAGTTTGAAAAAAATGCCTATATTGATCCTCTGACGAATATTTACAATCGTCGCTATTTTGATGAACAGGCCAAAAAGATGGTCGAGAAGGCGGCTGAAAAACATCAGCAATTGGCCTTGATGATGGTGGATTTAGACCATTTTAAAGAAATCAATGACATGAATGGTCATTTATTTGGCGATGATGCTTTGACGAATACAGCCAAAACCTTACAGGACTATTTTCAGCCCTTTGAGTCCATTGTTGCCCGTTTTGGGGGGGATGAATTCATTGTGTTGAGTCAAGTAAAGGAAGGTGAATCAGTGCAAACATTGGCTGACAACCTGTATCAAACCTTAACGGCACTATCACTGACAGTGAATAATCAAACGGTTCAGTTGGAATTTAGTATTGGTGTCAGTACGAATGATCATGGCAAAATTCAGAAAGTAGAGGAGCTTATCCAGCATGCGGATGAAGCGCTCTATAAGTCAAAGCGTAATGGCCGCAACCAAATTACGCACTATAATCATTATTGCGATGTGGGAAATGGTATTTAAAAGAGAGAGAGGCATATCTACGCGGAAAGTGCCTCTTTCGTAAACGTGTTGCTAGTGTGATGGATTAAGCAAGCCATACAACACAATATCTTCAAAAGTCCCGTTTTTATAAATATGATCCTTTAAGGTTCCCTCATAATGCATGCCACATTTCTCCATAATTTTCCCAGAGGCGGGATTAGATTGGAAATACCGGGCATAGATACGATGATACTGTTTCTCCTGAAAGGCGAATTCAATCATCGCTTGAGCAGCTTCTGTACCGTAGCCATTACTCCAATAAGGCTCTCCAATCCAATAAGCGATTTCTCCTCTTTGATGTTGGGATTGATTTGACAGTCCTATCGCTCCATATAATTGTCCACTTTGTTTGTCTGTTATCGCGAATTCGTAACTTCGATTTTCCTCAAAGTTTTGTTGATGCGTGGAAATCCATGATAATGCACATTCTAATGTATAAGGATAAGGTAAACTCAATGTGCTTTTATAGATCGCATAATTGTTACATAAAACACTTACTTCTTGTGCATCTGCTTCTGTAAAAAGTCGAAGTATTAAACGAGGTGTTTCTATCGTCTTTTCGGCTGGCGAATAAATCATCGAATACCCCCTTTTTAATGGTAGGATTGATTATAGCACAATAAAAAGTAAAGTAAACCAAATAATGGGTGTTATAGTGCATCTTGAATTGGAATAAAAATTTATTGAAAAACGATAAATTATGTGATAAATTAAACAGGAGAATAAATAAAAGAGGTGCGTAAGATGAAACGAGAAACGCTCTTTTTAAAGATAGCTGTTTTTCTAATAGGTATACCCGTTCTTGCCTTATGTGTATGGGTGGTGCCTCGTGTTGCATTGGATACAGTGGAGCATTCTCCCATTCTAACCATTGTTGCTTTAATTGGCGTCTATGCAACGGCTATTGCATATTTTGTTGCGCTATTTACGACGATCAAACTATTGAGCTATATTGACCGAAACATTGCATTTTCAGAGCTGTCAGTGAAGGCTTTAATTAAGATCAAATATTGTGCAATTATAATTAGTAGTGTTTACGTGGTTGGCATGCCACTGATCTACTATGCTGCGGAAGTAGACGATGCCCCAGGTCTTATCCTTATCGGAATGGTCATTATTTTTGCTTCCTTTGTCGTGGCAGTCTTTGCTGCTGTACTGCAAAAGCTTCTAAAAAATGCCATCGATATCAAATCAGAAAATGATCTAACGGTTTGAGGTGAATACTATGGCAATGATCATTAACATTGATGTAATGCTGGCGAAACGAAAAATGAGTGTAACAGAGCTTTCAGAAAAAGTTGGCATCACGATGGCGAACCTTTCGATTTTAAAAAACGGCAAGGCCAAAGCCATCCGCTTTTCAACATTAGAGGCTATTTGTGAGGCATTGGATTGCCAGCCTGGCGATATTTTGGAATATCGGAAGAACGAGGAACTACAAAAATAAGGATCTGCATAAAGCAGATTCTTTTTTTGTAGAAATTATTGCCAACAGAAGTAGTCCTATGCTAGGATAAAGAAAAGATATATCGACAGGCAGTCGGTCAATTATAAGGAGTTGTCTTATGAGAGAAATAAAAAAAGCGGAAGAACGCAGAAATGAAATATTAGATGCAGCGGATGAATTATTTACACAGAAGGGGTTTGATGGTACGAGTACGAGTAATATTTTGGAGAAAGTAGGCATTGCTCGAGGCACACTCTATTATCATTTTAAATCGAAGGAAGATATTATGGATGCACTCATTGAGCGTTATACAAGCACAATGCTAGCAAAGGCGAAAACCGTTGCAGCAGACAAGACTATAGCTGTAAATGAGCGGATATTGCGCGTTGTCATGGCATTGAATATGCAAAATGAACAGGGTGGACAGGAAATGATGGAGCATGTTCATAGGCCGCAAAATGCCTTGATGCACCGTAAAATACAGCAAGTGGTCATCAATCAAGTACCACCAATCCTTACTGCCATTATTCGAGAGGGCATTGAGCAAGGTATTTACCAAACGCCTTATCCCTATGAGTGTATGGAAATGATTATCGCTTATACCAATACGGTATTCGATGATGATCTCGTCTTGATGACAGATGAGGAACGTGCTGCTCGTATTCCGGCATTGATTTTTAATATTGAACGAATGCTAGGGGTGGAAAGTGGTAGCTTATTGTATATGATGCAAATGTTTGGAAATAAAGGAGAAGGCAGTCCGAACTAAATATTTTAGGTCTTGTTAGATTTGATGGCGATTAACAATATACAAAGAGGTGACTTATGTATTGGAAAATTGTTCGAAATGATATGGCAAATAGCAAGCTAATTACAGGTATGACCATGCTATTTGTGGCGGTAGCAGCTTTACTTGTCACACTATCAGCAATACTTATTGTCCATTTGACAAGTGCAATTGACACATTGATGAAACAAGCAGAAACGTCTCATTTTCTTCAGATGCATGCAGGGGAAATTGATCAAGTGCGGCTTACTGAATTTGCAGAGCAAAATAAATATGTAGATGAATTTCAAATGAATGAATTTCTAAATGTGGAGGGCTCGAAGATCAATATTGCGGGTACCACTTTGGCACACAGTGTGCAGGACAATGGTTTCAGCACACAAAGTGAGAATTTTGATTATTTACTTGACCTTGATGGTCATGTGATTGAAGTGTCCAATGGTGATATTTATGTTCCTGTAAGCTATTGGAAAGATGGCATTGCCGACTTGGGTGATACCGTAATCGTTCATGATCAAATCTTTACAATAGCTGGATTTCTAAGGGATTCACAGATGAACTCTATGCTGGCTTCCTCCAAACGCTTTCTTGTCAGTGAACAAGATTTTGCAGCAATCCAGGAAGCAGGCACGATTGAATATTTAATTGAGTTTCGTTTGAAAGATTTGAAGGATTTAAAGAATTTTGAAGAAGCCTATATAAGTGCGGGTTTGGAAGCAAACGGACCGACCATTACCTACCAACTTTTTCAAATGCTGAATGCCATATCAGATGGGCTTATGATTGCTGTGATCTTACTCATTAGTCTCCTTGTAGTCGCTATTGCTTTTATGTGTATTCGATTTACATTGCTCACTAAAATTGAAGAGGATTATCGAGAAATCGGTGTGATGAAAGCAATCGGCCTACGGGTGGCAGATATTCAGAAAATGTATCTAGCCAAATATGGTGTTATAGCTGTGATCGGCTGTATGCTCGGTTTTGCCTGTTCCTTCTTCCTTCGAGATATTCTATTAGAAAATATCCGTCTGTTCATGGGAGAAACGGACAATGTTTCACTCATTTGGTTGTTCACGGCTCTGGGGTTGTTGCTCGTATTTATGATGATAATGGGCTATGTACAATCGGTACTGAAACAGTTTCGCAAGCTATCAGCCACGCAGGCTATTCGCTTCGGCACAATGCAAGGAAAAGCGCAACATGCAAAATTATTGAACCTTAGCGCCAATAAAAGGCTACCGATTAATCTTTTCCTTGGCATGAAGGATGTGCTATCACGAAAAACACTTTATGCGACAATGCTCGCAGTATTAGTTTTGGCAACATTTATTATCATCGTCCCACAAAACTTACACAACACGATTGCAGCTAAAAGCTTTATTACGTATATGGGGATTGGGAATAGTGACATCCGAATTGATATCCCACAAGGCAAGCAAAATGAACAACAGGTGGCAGCGGTGATGGAGGCGCTTGAGCATGACACAGCCATTAAGAATTACACTGTTTTGACAACAAAAAAGTTCACAACAATTGCTGAGGACGGAACAGCGGAAAACCTAAAGATAGAGCTGGGTGACCATACGATCTTCCCCTTAGAATATGCTCATGGAGAGGCTCCAATTGCCCCTAATGAAGTAGCGCTTTCGGTGCTCAATGCGAGGGAGCTTCAAAAAAAGGTTGGCGATAGTTTAGCAGTGGTCATTAATGGAGAGAAGAAAAATTTGAGGGTCAGCGGGATTTATTCAGATATTACCAATGGCGGCAAGACTGCTAAGGCAGCTTTCTCTGACCAGTCTACGGATAGCATGTGGAGTGTCGTCTATAGTACGATGTCAGATCCATCTCTTGTTGCAGATAAAAGGGCGGAATATGCAAAAACCTTCTCATTTGCCAAAGTGTCAGGTATTGATGATTATATTTATCAAACTTTTGGTACAACGATTCATGCCATTGAAAAGGCAGCCCGTGCAGCACTCGTCATTGCCTTATTGCTAGGTGTGCTCGTGACATTCTTATTTATGAATATGTTGATTGCAAAGGATCAAGCGCCCATCGCGATCATGAAGGCATTAGGATTCACAAATGTCGATATAGCTACACAATATGCGGCACGTTCGATTTTTGTATTACTGCTAGCAATCTCGATGGGGACGTTGCTCGCAAACACGCTAGGTGAATATTTAACTAGTACGGTCATTGCCTCATTCGGGGCCGCTTCATTTGATTTTATGATTAATCCACTAGCAGCTTATGTTTTTTGCCCACTAGCGCTTACAAGTGTCGTACTGCTAGCCACACTATTTGGTACGTCAAGGGCAGGGCAGGTAAAAATTATTGAGCATATAAAGGAGTAGAACCTATGAATATAGTGAGTGGTGAGCAAATAGCAAAAGCGTTTCAGGTAGGCAATGAAAAGCATCCCGTTTTACTAGATGTATCAGTTACAGTCAGTCAAGGGGAGTTTATTTCCATTATGGGCCCATCAGGCTGTGGTAAATCAACACTGTTGTATGCCCTTAGCGGGATGGACAGTATTGATCAAGGTCAGGTCATCTTTGATGGAATGGATTTAACTACATTAAGTGACAAAGAGCTGGCTGATTTGCGTAGAACGAAAATGGGCTTTGTCTTTCAGCAGCCAACCTTTCTAAAGAGCTTAAATATCCTTGATAATATTCTGTTACCTGCGATGCGTGATGAGCGAAAAAATGTGAGGACATTGACAGAAAGGGCACTACAGATCATGAACAAAATGGGGATCGCAGACTTAGCAAGGCGAGATATTACACAGGTGTCTGGTGGGCAGCTTCAACGAGCAGGCATCTGCCGTGCCTTGATCAGCAACCCACAAGTGATCTTTGGAGATGAACCCACAGGCGCATTAAATTCAACGTCTGCTCAGGAAATCATGGACTTATTAGCCTCCATCAATCGTGAAGGCACAACGGTAATGCTTGTGACCCATGACCCAAAAATTGCCGCAAGAACAGAGCGTATCCTTTTTATGTCTGATGGCGCTATCGTGAATGAGCTGAGATTGCCTCGATTTACAGGCGCTGATTTAGACGATCGCATGGTCAAAGTTGTCTCTACGATGCAAAAAATAGGTATTTAGCTTGAAGAAATCCGTAATGATTTAAAAATTACGGATTTTTTTTTGATAAAATGAATCGCAATCGTTATGGCTTCCGTCAGTAGTGTAGAAAGTAGGTGAGGGCAATGATGGCTATTGAACAGATAATCGAGGAGCACGGTGATTACTTACTAAAGGTCGCCTATCTATACGTAAAAAATAAGGCGACGGCGGAGGACATCGTGCAGGATGTGTTCATCGCCTTTTATCAAAAGCAGGAACAATTTCGCAGGGAAGCATCCTTACGTACATATTTAGTGAAAATGACGGTTAATCGAAGTCACGATTATTTACGAAGTTGGAAAAGTAAACGACTGACATTGTTTGAAAAAATCATGGGACGCACAACAGCTATGACACCTGAAAAGGAGATGCTAGAGAAAACTGTAAAAAAAGAGCTGGTGGAGGCATTGTTTACATTATCAGTTGCCTATCGAGAGGTCTTGATACTGTATTATTTCGAGGAGATGTCGACAGTGGAAATTGCACAGCTTGTTCACTGTCCAGAAGCAACGATTCGCACAAGATTACAGCGAGCTCGTAAACAATTAGCAACAGCAATGGGTGACTTTGATTGGGAGGTGCTACGCCATGAATCAATTTAAAGAGGATGTATTAAAGGAGCTACAAGATGTCAAGCTCACACAGCAGCGCAAACAAGTAATTGCGGAAAAAGCACGACGAAAAGTTCAATGCAAAGCGGGTGGTCAATGGACTTATCGTATCGTGTTCGCTACCTTTACTATTTTTGTTATTGGTTTTAGCTATATCTTGACACAACAGAAGGGGCAACAGAGTCCAGGCCATCAGGCGGCTAGCCTGCAGTCAGATACTTGGCATTGGTGGTCACTTTTTAATTCGGATTATGTAAGAGGCTTTATCTTACTGAGCATCTTTATAGGGGCGACATTTATTGTCAAACGCTATCTAATGAAAAAGGGGTATGGTTTACCTGTTTGTATTGAATGTGGGGAGAGTTGGTCTGAGAAGGATGCTCGTAAATTATATCGCAAAAATAGTGGAATTGTGTGCCCTCATTGTGGACAAAAACAATACCGCACAAAAAAATCCATGCAAATCAGTGGTGTAATGACGATGCCAGTGCCGCTACTGATTATGTTGCAGCATGTTTTCCATCATTTTGTTATCGGTCTCATTTTCTTTTTAGTGGGCATGTTCTTTTACCATTATCAAATTGCGCCATATGTGTTTAAGCTACAAGAGAAAGATCCCATGAATGAACCTTTATGGTAATGATTTCGGCAGGAAATTGCTAGGCTAATCTAGCAATTTCTTTTTTTATTCTAAAATAGATTGACAATGGTTTTCATTTGCTTTATCTTTGTGTTAACTTATTTTTATTATTAGTTAACGCACAAGGGGAGGCTTTTTACATTGAAAAAAGGAAGTACATATCAATATGTGTTAGCAGCATTTGGGGCAGCGATAATCGCGGTTTTAGCACAGGTAACAATTCCACTACCACTTATCCCGATTACAGGTCAAACGTTAGCGGTTGGCATCATCGTGACGATTTTAGGGACAAGATTAGGCACGTTATCTGTTCTATTATATATTTTACTAGGCGCAGTAGGTTTACCTGTATTTAGTGGTATGTCAGGTGGACTTGGGATTTTAGTTGGTCCAACAGGTGGATATATTGTAGGCTTCCTTGCCACAGCCATTATTATGGGCTTATACTTAGATAAATTTGGTATTACATTTGCTCAAGCTATTATTGCGAATATCATTGGGATGTTCGTTACGTTAGTGTTTGGAACAGTGTGGTTAAAAATTGTAGCAGATTATACATGGACAGCTGCCTTTATGGGTGGTGTTGCACCATTTATCGTGGTTGGTATTGTCAAAGCGGTACTTGCAGCATGGATTGGTGTGATTGTTCGACGTCGCTTAGAAAGAGCGCACTTAATTGAAGCAATAGCATAGGACATAGGAGGAATTGTTTTGGCAACATTATGGACAGGTGGTAAGATTTACACGATGGCTCAGGTTGGTGAAACAGTGGATGCAGTCCTTGTTGAAGATGGAAAAATTGTGGCGACAGGCTCAGCGGAGAGCTTGTCGCCACTAGCTGCTTCTATCCAACATTTAGAGGGCAATATCATGTATCCAGGCTTTGTCGACAGTCATTTACATATTATTGGCTACGGAGAAAAGCTCAAGCATCTTGATGTATCGGCGGTTACAAGTAAAGAGGCGTTACTTGTGAAACTTCAGGAGCGAATGGCTGAGGCGTCAGCACATGAATGGGTCATTGCGATTGGACTAAATGAAAACCAATTTGAGGAGCCCATTTTCCCGACCTTAGCGGAGCTAGATGCCCTTGGAGATGCTCATTTAATCATTAAACGGAGCTGTCATCATTTGATCCTAGCCAATTCCAAGGCACTCGCTTTTGCAGGAATTACAAACAGGACTCCTTCGCCAGAGGGGGGTGTCATTGACAAAGTAGATGGTCAGCTCACAGGGATCCTAAAGGATGCCGCATTGTATTTAATTGTTAACCATATGCCACATATTACACCTGCGTATATTGAGGATGCACTGACAAAGGCGGTGACCTCATTGCAATCCTATGGCTTAGTAGGGGGACATTCAGAGGATTTGAGCTATTATGGACCGCCAAGCCAGCCGATTCAGGCTTATCGCAAAATAGTAGAGGCACAGCAATCCTTTAAGGTGCATTTATTACAGCATCATACAGTCTTTGAAGAGGTTGCGAAGATGGATTTAGCTTCCTCACCATTTTTGGCGTTTGGTGCGATGAAAATTTTTATTGATGGAGCCTTTGGAGGTCGTACGGCTGCACTACGTCTGCCTTACTGTGATGATCCAGACAATGCAGGGATGCTTATTCATACAACCGAGCAATTAGCAAGCTATGTTCAGCTGGCACGTCAATATGGACAAACCGTTGCCGTGCATGCCATTGGCGATTTAGCAATAGACACGATTTTAGACGTTTTTGCGGCATATCCTCCTCAGGAAGGTCAGCTTGATCGGGTGATACACTGTAGCTTAGTTGATGAGGAGCTATTAGCTAAGCTAGCTGCATTACCAGTGGCAGTGGATATGCAGCCGCAGTTTGTACAGGGGGAATACCAAGCAGAGCTATCGAGACTTGGAGAGGAGCGCGCACAGGGCTTACATCCTTTAAAGTCGCTTCTTGACAGAGGGCTGATTGTCGCAGGCGGCAGTGATGCGCCGATTGAAGTGCCAAACCCGTTGCATGGTATTTATGCGGCTGTCACTAGAAGAAATTTTGGGGAGTCACATGATGGCTATAACCCGCATGAGAAAATTTCTAGATTTGAGGCAGTCCGTTTGTACACAGTAGGGGCTGCTGAAATCATTGGACAGCAATTGATGCGTGGCAAAATTGCAGCAGGCTTTGCAGCAGACTTTACGATTTTACAAGAGGACGTTTTTACGGTAGAGATGGAGCAGCTTCCACACATTCAAGTCGCATGCACGGTTGTGAATGGTCAGATAGTATATGAAAATCGCTGAGAAGGTTATCCTTCCCAGCGATTTTTTTATGGGACTATTGTTTGTCAGCTAGTTGTTTTACTTGTTGTTCTAAGGTCGACACACGTTTTGATAAGTCCTCTACTTGCTGTTGCATGGTTGGTGGAGGAGACACAGGGGCAGTGGATTTCATTTTTTTGATCATATGGATCATCACGAAAAAGATCGCTAGAAACATACATAAAAGAACGATTGTACTAATGATATCGCCAAGGTTGAATTTCATGTTTGCGCTCCTTTCTGTAGTGGGTATCTAGTTATATACAGGGTGGCATGCTAAAAAGTTTCAAAAAAATGGAGATTGTCACGATTAATACAAAAATTGACGCCTACTTTGGTGTAGAGGAGTGCTATTTTATTGGCTTTGAGGAATGGGCCATAGCAGTCAAAACATACGTTAGTAGTGAGCGATTTTAACAGCATGATAGGGGTGAGTATGTGCACAAGGCAGGACAAGTAATGCGACAGGCTGTCCATAATATTTATGTTTATCGATTCGATTATGTACAGGTTTTCGCATTAATTAGAATCTTTCAGTTTTTATTAATGATCCCTGTAACCTCTATCGTTTTGAAGCTCATGCTACGAGTAACAGGGTTTACACATATTACTGAGCAAAATTGGCAAAGCTTTGTGACGCATCCCTTTGTGATGATAATGATTTGTCTATTAATTTTGCTGTTTTTATTATTTGTATATTATGAGATGGGCTTTCTATTTCTCATGGCCTTTCATCAGCAACGAGGACTTCGCTACCGATTTCTTCCTTTATGGCAACAATTAAATCGCAAGGTTGTCTATTTTTTTAGTGTGCAAGTTCTCTTTCTCATCGTCTATTTAGCACTATTAATGCCACTAGCTTCCTTTATGCTACCCCTTACATTGACTCAATCCATCTCCCTACCACATTTTCTAACTGAAGAAATCATGAGTAGTCGAGCGGGTAGGCTAGCATATGCTGCGGTGGCAAGCATCATCGTGATGATAGGTATTCGAAGTATCTTAACGTTACCTATCTTTACAATCCAGCCGAACATCTCTATTTTGCGTTCTTTTAAGCAAAGCTGGCGATTTTCCAAGCGTGGTTTATTTGAACTAGTCGTGCTACTAGCTATGCTTTTAACAGGTCATCTGTTGATGATGCTTGGTATCACAGTGGTCGCTACGTTTCCGCTCTATTTAATTGAACGTTTAATGCCAAGTGCAGCCTTGGTTACGGCTGGGCTGACACTAGCCTTTTTAGAAATGGTCTTTGTGGTGCTATTTAGTTTATTACAGGCGATGTTTTCACAAGTTATGGTCGCCATTACGTATAATACGCTAGTTATAGGCAAAGTGAGCGGGACTACACATCGGAAGCGGCGCTATAAGCCATTACTATTGATCAGTGGCATTGTGTTTCTCGTATTAAGTATGATGAATATCAATTCATTAGAGAAAAGTGTCTATGCGCCAGATACCAAAATTATTGCCCACCGCGGCTATGTAGCAGGCAATGTAGAAAATACAATTAGTGGATTGGTGAGTGCAGCCAATGCGGGGGCAGATTTAATTGAAATCGACATTCAACAAACGGTGGATGGGGAATTCGTCGTCTTCCATGATCGAACATTACGAAGGTTAGCAGGTAAAAATGGTGTTATTGCGAATATGACCCTGAGCGAACTAAAAACGTTAACCATTCATCAAAATGGCTTTAGCGATAAAATTGCTTCATTAGATGATTGTATTGAAATTGCCAAAGCGTTAGATGTGGCGCTTCTAATCGAATTAAAGGTGCATGGTCAAGAAACAGAAGATGTTTTACCGAAATTAGTAGAGAAGCTACGAAAATACAAGGTGCTAGATTCCTATTATGTGCAATCCGCTGATGGACAGAAAATGACGCAATTAAAAAAATTGGTGCCGAATTTGCGAGTCGGTATTGTCTATGCACTCAATATTGGACCGATGGAGGAAAATGTTGATTTTATCGCACTGGAGGAATCCTGGGTAACGGAGCAGCTTATCGAAGAATTGAAGCAACATCCGACCGATTTATTTGTTTGGACACTCAATGACGACCGCTCCCTGCAAACTTTTATCGAAAAAAATGTCAGCGGCGTCATCACTGACCACCCCGACGTCGCCCGCGAGCTAAGAACCCAGCAAAGCGAAAACCAGTATTTCTTACAGCGCATCCTGAATCGTCTGAGATTTATCTTTTGATCGGGGGAGAATAAAATTGCGAAGAAGCGAATATCCGCGAAAGCAAAGCACCGCCATCTAGTAAATCGAATATTCAAGAGAAGTCGCTCGCAAATCGCTATCGCTCAAAATGAGGAAGCAAAGCTCTAGCCATAAAAATGGAGACAGTTTGTAACCTTTTTCGTGTGAACACGACTACTTTATTGAATTCGGGAAAATGAAGGAGATGCTTTTTGTATGAAAATGACGAAAGTCGTACCATTTGCTATGTCAGCATTATTATTAGGGGGCGCGATTGGAGCTCCAACTGCATCAGCGAACGAAGGAGAGGCTACTGTGATTAACGCAGAAACTTCGGAGCAACAAGTGCAGCCTATTTTTATTAAAGTGACAGGTACAGTTGAAAACGTAGAAGTACGTGAAAATGCCACATACTATACAGTGGTTGATGGTGACAATACAAATATTGTGATTGCCAATAAAGACTCATTGGTTTTTGACAATATGGGAAAAGAAGTCAAGCTTCAAAAAGGAGATAAGGTGTCAGCTTACTCTTATGCCAAGAAGCCAATGCTTGCGATTTATCCACCACAATACAACCCAGAAGTAATCATTGTAGAAACAAAAGAAATGGGTAGCGTGGAAGTGGATTTCTTCAATAAAGATTTAGTGGATACTGAAAATAACCTCAAGTTAAATGTTGGGGAAGACACGAAGCTAGCGAGTGCTACTGGCAAAGCTGTGAAAGTGGACGATTTAAAAGAGCAGCATTTAGTCGTGTTCTACACAATTGCAACGATGAGCATCCCTGCTCAAACACCGCCTTCAAAAGTAATTGTATTAGATACGATTGAGAAGGAAGAGCCTGTTGAAGTGGATCCAGCTCCGACCCCAGAACCAGCACCAGTGGATTCAGCGGTTCAAGAAATTATCAATAAAGACTTTTACGAAGTAGATGGGACAAAAATGGTGCCGTTACGCTTAATTGCTGAAAAGCTAGGCTTTAAAGTAGAAGTAACGCCAAAAGGTGCCATTGTTTCAAAAGGAGCCCTTTCGTATACAATTACGCGAGGTCAAAAAGAATATGGTTATAATAAAGCGCTTCGCCAATTTAAAGTAGCCCCAGCTTTATTAGAATCTGGCAAAACATATGTACCTGTTGAATTTGTAGAGGAATTAACAAAATAATCCCGTCATCCCCCTTTATGGTTTCTGCCATAAAGGGGTTTTTTCATGGAGAAAAATAGTGTTGTAGAAAAGTATTTTGAAAAAGATTTTTAAGAGCAGTTGAAGCAAATGGAAATTGGTTTTTTGTGGAGTCTTAATTCTGCACTTTGGAGAAATATGTTGCTTTAAAGAGAAAAAATCATACAGAAAATAAAATTCAGAGTATTGACAATTATTGAACTATTATTTAAAATTCAAAACAAATCCACATGAATACAGAAATAAAGTGTTGGATTTGTGGATTTTGTTGGATTTAACTTTGTGTTTGGAGTGATGATGTATGTCTCTTTCGTTTGAGGAACGTAAAAAAGTAATTTTAGATATTTTAGATTTAGAAGGAAAAGTGAAGGTAAGTGATGCAGAGCAGCTATTAAATGTATCAGGCGAGACTATACGTAGAGATATGGATCGATTGGAGAAGGAAGGGCTTCTACACAAAGTCTATGGGGGGGCTGTGAAGGCAAAGGAAAAGTATGAGAGGACCTTTGAACAGAAAACGTCACTTAACAATATAGAGAAGAGAAGGATTTGCAAGGCTGCTGCAAATATTGTGGAAGACGGAGATGTTATTTTTATCGGTCATGGTACAACAGCCTATGAAATCGTTCGTTATTTAGGTGATAAGCCCAACGTCATTGTCGTCACAAATTCGCTCCCCGTTTTATCATTAGCCGCAGAATGCTTTCAAGGGAAGGTACTCTTTGCGGGAGGAGAATATGAACATCGTCAAAAATTTATGGGTGGTCCATTAGCTGAGTTATTTTTTAATCAACTAAAGGCAAATAAAGCCTTTGTTGCTGCAGGCGGAATTTCGTTAGCAGATGGTATTACCGACTATGATATTACGGGCGCAGCGATTTCAAAGAAATTAATAGAGCGGGCAGAAAATACGATTATTTTAGCAGACCATACGAAATTTGGTGTCTCTACATTTGCGCATATTTGTCATTTAGAGGACGTTTCGATGGTGATTACAGATCAAAAGAGCTCCACACAATGGCAGGAACGATTACAGCAGAAAAAAGTGGAATTATTCATTGCAGGTGAAATGTTGGATGACGTCAATGTATAGGAAGGTGGAAACTATGGACTATTTTGCAAATAAACAGGCAACCTTACAAAAATCAATTGACTGGTGGAATCCAGGAAAAACGAAACAGTGGCAAATCGATGGTGTCGATGTCGTTATCGGGAAACGAGAGGGCTATTATTTCTACGATGTGGATGGCAAAAAATTAATGAATGCGCATCTCAATGGCGGAACATATAACCTTGGCCATCGTAATCCAGAAGTCATTGCTGCATTAGTGGAAGGAACCAATTATTTTGACATTGGTAATCATCATTTTCCATCTACTGCACGTGCACAGTTAGCTGAAAAATTAGCAGCCTGCACACCAGAAGGCTTAACATATTCTATTTTCTCTAGTGGTGGAAGTGAAGCAATTGATGTGGCTCTAAAGTGTGCGCGTTATGCTACAAAACGTAAAAAAACGATTTCCATTAAAAATGGATATCATGGACACACAGGTCTTGCGGTTTCGCTTGGCAATGAACGCTATTCAAAACCATTTTTAAGTGAGGGCAGTCCCCATGAATTTGTGCACGTACCTTTCAATGATCTGGCGGCAATGGAACGAGAGCTTGCTAGAGGGGATGTAGCTAGCGTAATTATCGAGACTATTCCTGCGACGTATGGTTTCCCCTTGCCAGCTGCTAATTACTTGGCGGATGTCAAGTCACTTTGTGAACGATACGGGGCACTATATATTGCAGATGAGGTGCAAACGGGCTTGATGAGAACAGGTAAGCTGTGGGGAATTGAGCATTATGGCGTGAAACCAGATATTCTGGTGACAGCAAAGGGTCTAAGTGGCGGTATCTATCCAATTGCAGCTACAGTGGTCAATGAACGAGCAGGTGGCTGGATGGAAGAAGATGGACTAGCCCATATTTCTACATTTGGTGGAGCAGAGCTTGGTTGTGTAGTGGCGAGGAAAGTATTAGAAATCTCCCAACGTCCTGAAGTAGTAAAGAATGTAGAATATGTTGCTCGTTATCTACGAAGTGGCTTAGAGCGTATTCAACAACAATATCCTGATTTCTTTGTGGGCATTCGTCAGCTTGGCGTTGTCATGGGCCTAGAGTTTAATCATCCTGAAGGGGCTAAATATGTGATGAGCTCCTTGTACAAACATGGTGTATGGGCCATTTATTCAATGCTGGATACACGTGTGTTGCAATTTAAGCCAGGGCTATTATGTGATAAAGCGTACTGTGATGAATTGCTTGAAAAATGTGAGGCTGGCATTAAAGAGGCAGCACAGCTTGTAAAATTTGCACGCTATTAAAGGGAAGAAAGCTTGTCAATTTAGTAAACAGGGGGTTTTCTAGATGGGTCAAATGGATTTCATAGATTTAGAATTGGTCCTTTCCAACTTTCATCAGGCAGCAAATGATGCGTTAAAGGAGTTTAGTTGTTTACTAGAAGCATCGTGTAAAATGATTGATTATTCCGAAAATGCGACGTATCTCGTAGAAGATGGGCAGGGCAAAAAATATATTCTGAGGATTAGCCGTCCAAATTACCATAAAAAAGAGGAAATCGAAGCGGAGATTGCCTGGTTAAACTCGCTCCATGAGCAATCTCCTATTGATGTATCATTACCGATGCGAGCAGATGACGGTGACTACGTACATGCTCATTCGTATAATGACACGATCTATTATAGCACATTATTTACATTTTTGGAGGGCACTGCTCCTGATGAGAATAATGAAGATGACTTAATTCAGCAATTTGAAACATTAGGCGAAATTACAGCCATGTTCCATCAATATACAATCGAGCAGCATGATTATTACCAAGCCTTTCAGCGCATGACATGGGACTATGACACGATTCTAGGTCAATCTCCTAAATGGGCGAGATGGCAGGATGGACTTGGAATGACCCCTGCACGAATCGCTTTATATGAGGAAGCATCACATATCATTCAAAAGAAGCTTGAGGCATTTGGAAAAGATAAAACACGATTTGGCCTTATCCATGCGGATCTACGCTTAGCTAATTTACTCATCGATGGTGATGAAATTAAAGTGATTGATTTTGATGATTGTGGTTTTGGGTGGTTTTTATATGATTTAGCCACATCAGTGAGCTTTATTGAGCATATGTCGTATCTTGAGGAATTGATCGCTTCATGGGTTAAGGGCTATAGCAAAATTCGATTATTAACAGACGAAGAAAAAGAGATGATCCCAACTTTTATATTAATGAGAAGACTACAGCTTATTTCATGGATTGGTAGTCGTGATAATGATACCACGCGCTTACTTGGTGAAAATTACACCCTTCAAAGTGATGCATTAGTGAAAGCCTATGTAGAAAAGTATCAAGACCGTAACAACTAAATAACGATAAAAGGTGGCGAATAACATGTCTTCGAAAAAGGATGAAATCATCGTATTAAAGAAAGCCCTTACACCCATCCATTTATGGACAATTGGCGTCGGCATTGTGATTTCTGGTAACTACTTTGGCTGGAATTTTGGTTTAAGTCAATCTGGTTTTTTAGGAATGCTCATTGCCACATTATTTATGGCGATTATGTATTTAACGATGACCTTAGGTATTTCTGAATTATCGACGATGTTACCTTATGCAGGAGGCCCTTATTCCTTTGCTCGTCGGGCGATGGGTCGTTATATCGGTTTTATTACAGGAGTTGGTGTCGTGCTGCAATATGTCATTGCCGCACCAATTATTGCAATCGGTATTGGGGGCTATATCAGCTTTTTGTTTCCAGCCGTACCGACAGTGGTGGCAGCTGCCTTTATGTATGCGCTGTTCATGGGGGTTCATATTATTGGCATTAAAGAATATGCCACGATCGAAATGGTGCTTGTTTTTATCGCTTTAGGCTTACTAGTCTTAATGTATTTCGTTGGTTTACCGCAAATTAATGTGGGCCATTTATTCCCTGAGAATGGCGATCTTATACCAGGTGGATTTAAAGGGATTTGGTCAGCATTGCCCTATGCGATGTGGCTATTCCTAGCAATCGAGATGTTGCCTATGTTATCAGAGGAGACGAGAGATGTGCAGAAGGACATGCCAAAGGGGTTAATTTCAGGTATGGTGACCTTGCTGATTTTATCCATTTTGACAACAACTGTTGCCATCGGGCTAGCGGGAATCGATGTCATGACGGTTGCTGAAGATCCGCTGCCAGCAGCGATTGCCGCTGTTTTTGGAAATACGTATTGGTTGGCGCAGATCTTAGCATCTGTAGGCTTAGTAGGACTAATCGCAAGCTTTTCTGGTGTGATTTTGGCTTACTCTCGTCAGGTCTATGCTTTATCACGTGCAGGCTATTTGCCAAGCATATTATCGAAGATGCATAAAAAGCGTCAGACACCCTATATGGCCATTATTTTGCCAGGCTTTATCGGGCTAGTGTTAGTCATTTTATTTAATCCAGATGATTTAATTTTAATTTCAACATTTGGGGCACTAGTATCCTATATTACGATGAATTTATCGGTGCTGATTTTGCGTAAAAAAGAACCTCATTTAGTGCGTACCTTTAAGACACCACTGTATCCATTTACGCCTATTGTCTCACTTGTGCTAGCCGTCATTGCTATCTTTGCGAGCTTCTTTGCGAATTTGACTTTTTTCATCGTTTGTTTGGCTGTTTTTGCTGTGGCAACGATCTATTATTGGGTGTGGGCAAGACACCATATTAACGAGGATGCACCAGAGGAACGCTTTGCGAAGGATGCTGCTACGGTGCAGGTAGAGGTGCAAGCACCAGTATCGCCAATAGAGGCTATACGAGAATAAATAAAGGGATGGGTTTTCCTATGACAAAAGTGGAATGGGTCATTTTTGATAAGGATGGAACAATCATTGAAATGGATTCTTTATGGATTGCCTGGGCCAAAAATTTATATGCTAATTTAACTGAAAATTCAGACTTAGGAATCTGTTTTTCCTTACAAACTTTTTTAAAAAACATAGGGGTTAATGACAATGGAACAACGATTGACCCAACGAGTCCTCTAGCCATTGGAAGTATACAAGAAGCTGAGACGATCGTGGCATTTTTACTCTATCAGCAGGGAATCCCCTGGAGCAAAGGGGTAACACTTGCGAGAGCAGCTTCCAACTTGGCCACATCACAGCAGGAAAATAGCAAGGTACAGGCATTACCAGGTATTCGTAATCTCTTAATCACCTTAAAAAATAAAGGGATGAAATTAGGAGTGATTACAGCTGATCAAACGGCACGAGCCAAATCACATTTACAACAGCTAGAGTTATTAGCTTTGTTTGAATTCGTTCTAGGAAGTGACCAAGCTACATCCAGTAAGCCCTTTCCAGACTTAGCATATGTGGCAAAGGAACAATTTCAAGTATCACTTGAGAAAGCCGTGATGATTGGCGATTCGAATGCAGATATGCTCTTTGCTAAAAATGCTGGCATGTGCTTTTCAATTGGCATCATTCCTAAAGCCACATACCCGAAGGATTATTTACCTGATGCAACCACAATTATTGAAGCGTATGACGAATCTGTTCTTACCATGCTAATTGAAAGGGAGTGAGCATATGGACAATCAGCTAATTGCCAAGATTACAGAATTGGTATTGGAAAAACTAACGCAAGTCTCTCAGCCTGAACAAGCTTCTAAAACGTTATCAAACGAAGAGTTACAGGAATGGCAATCATTTCGATTAATAAAAGAAAATCATCATCAGATGCAGCAATCAACTGCCCCTGCTTATGAGGCATTATCTACGCATGAATTACAGCATTGGCAAAGCCTGCACCAGCAATCATCAGGCACTGCCTCTGTAGCCAATGCGACCGACTTAATTGCGTTAAAAAAATTTACATGACGGGAGGTTCGTCATATGGTGAGAGACCAAGATTTGGTTTCGATACAAGAGGCAAGGGACGGAATAGCAGCCGCTTCGATTGCGCAAAAGAGGTATGCCAGCTTTACGCAAGAGCAGGTCGATCGAATTGTTGAGGCCATTGCCCAAGCTGCGTATAAACAGGCAGAAAACCTTGCCGTTTTAGCCGTTACAGAAACAAAGATGGGGATTATTGAACATAAAAAAATAAAAAATGAGTTGGCTTCCCAAGGTGTTTATGAAGCCATTCGCCATGAGAAGACAATTGGCATTATACATGAGGATAGGGTAGCAAAACAGGTGGAAATCGCTTATCCATTTGGTGTCATTGCGGCAGTTACACCTGTCACGAACCCGACTGCAACAGCCATTTTTAAAACGTTAATTGCCTTAAAGGCGCAAAATGCCATTGTTTTTAGTCCTCATCCAACAGCAGTCAACTGCACCATTGAGGCATTGAAAATTTGTCAGCAGGCAGCCGTTCATGCAGGAGCACCAGAGGGACTTATTCAATGGATTAGCCATCCAACGATAAAAGGTACAGAGGAACTAATGCATCATCGCGATGTACAGCTCATTTTAGCAACTGGTGGAGCAGGGCTTGTCAAAGCTGCCTATAGCTCAGGGAAACCAGCCTATGGCGTTGGCCCTGGGAATGTTCCTGTCTATATTGATCGCACAGCAAATGTGAACGAGGCGATAAAGCAAATTATCGATAGTAAATCATTTGATAATAGTACGATCTGTGCCACAGAACAAGCTATTGTCGTGCATCAGGAGGTAAAAACACAGGTGATGGCAGCTTTAGCAGAAAATGGAGCTATCCTTCTAAGTGGGCAGGACAAGGAAAAATTAGCAAAGGTGATTTCACCAGTAGCTCGTACATTAAATAGCCACATTGTCGGGAAGCCAGCAACCGTAATTGCCCAAATGGCCAATATCGATGTCCCTCGACATACACGCGTATTAGTGGCGGAGGAACATGAGATTGGGAAGGAGTATCCATTTTCCATGGAAAAGCTTTCTCCCATCCTAGGTCTTTATACGGCTCGTTCGCAGGAAGAAGCCGTAGAGATTTGCCGTTGCTTGCTTGATGTTGGAGGGAGAGGACATAGTCTGGCTATTCATGCACAGGACGAACATTTTGTTAAGGAGTTTGCCGCTCAAATGCCCGTGTCCAGAATATTAGTCAATACTTTAGCTTCTGTTGGGGCTGCGGGCGGTACGACAAGTTTAACGCCTTCCTTTACATTGGGCTGTGGGGCATATGGGGGAAATATTACGAGTGATAATATTTCTGCACATCATTTATTAAATAAAAAAAGAGTGGCCTATGGTGTGAAGGCACTAACAATCCCACCCCCACGACATCCACAAAATATACAGGCTCCATCAATGCAAGCAATTGAAGGGGTGGCTATTGACAGCTTAACGATTGAAAAGATTGTAGAGGAAGTACTCACAAAGCTAAGTAATTAGAGGAGGAAAAGGAAATGAGCGTAGAGATAAATGGAGCTTTAGGCATGATTGAAACAAGAGGCTTAATCGGATCAATTGAGGCGGCAGATGCCATGGTGAAGGCAGCAAACGTCAATATTGTAGGGAAAGTACATGTTGGTGGCGGCATTGTGACGGTGCTGGTGACAGGTGATGTCGGGGCAGTCAAGGCAGCGACGGATGCAGGCTCTGAGGCCGCACGTCGAGTAGGTGAGCTATTATCGGTACATGTTATTCCACGCCCTCATTCGGAATTATACGCAATTTTACCAAAGTAAAAAGTGAGGGATTGTGATGACAAACAATCAAATACATGCCACAGAAGCCACCAATCAAAGTATCCCGATTGCGATTTCTGCCCGTCATTGTCATGTTAATGAGGAGGATTTCTATTATTTATTTGGTAGAGACGCAGCGTTACAGAAATGGAAGGAGCTTTCCCAGCCAGGTCAATTTGCCTCACAGCATGTTCTAACGATAAGGGGACCCAAAGGCCAAATTGACAAGGTTCGGGTTTTAGGCCCATTTCGCACTGCAACTCAAATTGAAATCAGTCAAACGGATGCCATCAAGCTTGGCGTAACACCACCGATTCGTATGTCAGGCGACTTAGAAAAATCTGAATCGATCACATTGATTGGGCCACATGGAACTCGCCATAAAAAGCAAGGATTGATTATTGCACAAGCACATATCCACATGGCTGTAACCGATGCTGCTGTGTTCAATGTCCAAGATAAGGAAATCGTGACGGTTGAAATCTGTGGGGATGGACGTCAGCTACGGTTAATGAATGTGGCCATACGCGTCTCCCCAGCATTCGTTCTTGAGATGCATGTAGATACAGATGAAGCGAATGCCGCCGCTCTTCAACAGCATTCAATTGGCAAGCTTATCAAAATGGAGTGACACGTATGGATATAAAAGAATTACAGAGAATCATCGAAGAAGTAGTCACATCGATGATGGATACGAAGCATAAAAGAGTTTTGCTTGTCCATTCGCATACGGCCATTTCTAAGAAACAGGTGGACGTATTACAAAGCTATTGCCATGTCGAGGAGTGGCAGGCAAATGATACCACCAGTCACACTCAGCTATTCTACGATGCTATTGTTTTTCTCGAAGTGGATCAAGCATTTATCGTCAGCAGTGCCCAAGGCTTGCCTACTACACCGGCAGCCTTGTACCTGTCTGAATTGCTGGTTAGCAATCAAACAGCAATTTTAATTCCTAATGAAAAATTATCTGCTGTTGTCACAGCAAAGGAACCAAATCCTTACATGAAAATGTTGCTGCATCATATAGAGCGCTTAAAGGAGTTTGGCTGTGACATTCAGTTATTTGCACAGCTTATTCGATTTATAAAGCAGCAACAGGAACCTACTCATTCGGGTATAGTGGCAAACTATGTAACAGCAGAGATGCTTCAATCGTACAAGGGACAACAGCTGACACTGCCTGCCCATACAAAACTTACACCACTAGCACAAGAAATGGTTCAGGAAAAAGGGATGACGATACAAAGATATTAGCAGGAGTGTTGTTACATGATGAAATCGATTGGTATTGTGGAGACAAGAGGACTTGCGATTTCAATACAGATCGCAGATGCTATGCTCAAAGCAGCGGATATTCGAATACTTCGACAAGAAACCATCGATTTGGCTCTCGTAACCATTGCCATTGAAGGGGACACAGCGGCCATTCAGGAAGCGATAGCTATTGGCATACAACTAGCTAAAGCAGCCAACCAATGGATTGCCTCTTCGACTATTTTACGGCCAGATTTTGCGGTGAATGAATTAGTAACAGAAATTGCGAAAAAGCCAAGTACTTAAAATGAATAAAAGGAAAGGTGGAGGAACGAGTTGAAGGTCGATTTAACGGGGAAGGTTGTCATAGTTACTGGTGGTAGTAAGGGAATTGGCAAGGGGATTGCTACCGTATTTGCGGAACAGGGCGCACATGTGGTGATTGCGGCAAGAGGTATGGAAGCTGCCACAGATTTAGCAAATCAATTACAAGCGCAAGGCTTCTCAGCTTCTGCTGCCACTGTTGATGTTGAAAACTATGAATCTGTTGAGCACATGGCTACGGAGGTTGCTAGCTCTTTTGGTTCCATCGATATTTTATGTGCCAATGCTGGTATTTTTCCCTCTATGAAACTAGAGGACATGACCACTGACCATTGGGATCAGGTATTAAATGTCAATGCCAGAGGAACAATGTTTGCTGTCAAAGCTTGCGTGCCCCATTTAAAGAAAGCGAATGCTGGCAGGGTCATTATTACCTCGTCGATCACGGGTCCAGTGACTGGCTATGCTGGATGGACGCATTATGCCGCAAGTAAGGCAGCTCAATTAGGATTTATGCGAACTGCGGCTCTTGAATTAGCACCCTATCATATTACGGTCAATGCTGTGTTGCCAGGAAATATTGCAACAGAAGGCTTAGATGGGCTTGGTGAAACCTATCTACAGAAGATGGCGAAGGCGATTCCTTTTGGCAGCCTTGGTCGTGTGGAGGATATAGCGTATGCTGCATTGTTCCTTAGTAGCAAGGAGGCAGGCTTTATTACGGGTCAATCGATCATTATTGATGGTGGCCAAACATTACCTGAAGATGCAGAGGCATTTTAAGAGAAGGAGGGATACAAGATGAATTTAGGCGCATTAGGAATGATTGAAACAAAGGGCTTAGTGGGCTCTATTGAAGCGGCCGATGCGATGGTCAAGGCTGCCAATGTCAATATTGTTGGTAAAGTCCATGTGGGTGGCGGTATTGTCACTGTACTTGTTCGTGGAGATGTCGGAGCTGTGAAAGCTGCAACAGATGCAGGGGCAGCAGCTGCACAACGTGTTGGAGAGCTATTATCTGTACATGTGATTCCGCGACCACATGCTGAATTGGAAGCGATTCTAAAAGTGCAATAATGAATGAGGTGGCTATATGAATGAACAAGCGGTAATGCAAATGGTCAATGATGTCATAGCCGAATTAGTACCTAAAAAACAAGCAGCTCCTACACTTAATGAAATCCCTATAGGTATCTCTGCAAGGCATATTCATTTACAACAAGAGCATGTCGAGCAGCTGTTTGGCAAGGGTGCTTCACTAAGTGTAAAAAAAATGTTAGCTCAACCCGGTCAGTTTGCAGCACATGAAACGCTACAGGTGGTGGGACCAAAAGGAAGCATCCAAAATGTACGTGTATTAGGTCCAGCTCGCAACTTTACACAAATTGAAATTAGTTATACAGATGCCATTGCCCTCGGAATTCAACCACCTTTGCGTGAATCGGGAGAAATTGCTGGCTCAGCTAACTGTATACTGGTAGGACCCAGGGGAAGTTTGATTTTACAAGAGGGCGTCATTATAGCACAAGCACATATTCATATGGCACCTGCTGATGCACAGCGGTTAGGGGTTCAAAACGGTCAATACGTCTCCGTTAGGGTGCAAGGTCGACGTCCTATTACCTTTGAGCAAGTGAAAATTCGTGTGGCTGATCACTATCAATTAGAAATGCATATTGATACAGATGAAGCAAACGCAGGCTTCATCCAACAGGGCGAAACAGGTACAATTATAGCAGGCAAGATGGCAGGAGAGCCGTTCAATAACATCGACAGTCCTCCAATTGAAATTAACCACAGGTTTATAACGGCAAATGATGTAAGCCGTTATCAAGGTGAGACAGTGATAGTTCCTAAAGAGGCAAGGTTGACGGCACTGGCGAAGGAGGCCGTGGAAAAATTAGAAATTGACCTTCAGTTTCACGAAAAAGGATGAGGATGTATGCGGATAGGAACAGTGGTCGGAAATATCTGGGCAACACGTAAAGAGGAAGGGCTACAGGGATTGAAATTACTCATTATCCAGCCAATAAAGCTGGATGGTCAACTGAGTGATGAACAAATTGTTGCTGCAGATCGTATAGGTGCAGGTGTTGGGGATAACGTCATTTTAACAATGGGCAGTGCTGCCGTACGAAGTTTTTCTACGACCAGTATTTGTCCAATTGATGCCATTGTTGTTGGCATTATTGATGGCAAAGATGAATCGTGAGGTGAGCACAGTGACAGAAGCGATAGGAATGATCGAAACGTATGGCTTGATTGGCTCCATTGAGGCGGCGGACGCCATGCTAAAAGCAGCCAATGTCCAATTAGTGAAACAGGAGCTAGTAGACGGTGGTATCGTAACCATTATTGTTGAGGGAGATGTTGGGGCAGTACAGGCTGCGGTTGATGCTGGCAAAGCGGCAGCAATGCGAACGAGCAAGCTACTAAGCACACATGTAATACCACGAGCAGCCAATGAAGTATTCACAGCGATTATTGATGAAACACAGCCGACAAAAGCGAAGGAGGCAGCAGCCAAAAAAACAAGCACTCGCCAGAAGCCTCAACAAACAAAGCTTGTAGAGGATGAGCAGGCAGATAAGTAGTCGTGGATCTTTAGCAATGAATCTATGTCGTTAGGAGGGGGAGGCAGATGAGCTTTAGGCGACCGAAAATCGTTATCATTGGCGCTGGACATACAGGTGCAACCGTCGCGTTAATGGTCGCACAGAAACAGATCGGGGATATTGTGCTAATCGATTTACCAGACTTCGAAAGTGCTGCGAAAGGGAAGGCATTAGATATTCTCCAAGCGGGACCAATAGAAAGATTTAACGTACAGGTGACGGCTACTTCAAACTATCAGGAAATCGCTCATGCTGATATTGTGGTTATCACGGCAGGTATTGCAAGAAAGCCTGGCATGACACGACAGGATTTAATTCATACAAATGCGGCAATCGTCCGCACGGTAAGCGAACAGATCAAACGTTATGCACCAACTAGCTATGTTATCGTCTTAAGTAACCCTGTCGATGCCATGACCTATGTTTGTCTGGAAGCAACGGGTTTTCCAAAAAATCGCGTCATGGGACAATCAGGTGTGTTAGATACAGCGCGCTTTAATACCTTTATCGCACAGGCACTTCAGCTCGCTGTCGAGGATATATCAAGCTTCGTCTTGGGTGGACATGGCGATGAAATGGTGCCACTCGTTCGCTATACGTATGTCGGAGGAATACCATTAGAAAAATTAATGCCACAAGCACAGATTGAGCAACTAGTGGAGCGAACGCGAAAAGGCGGAGGCGAAATTGTCGCCCTACTTGGCAATGGCAGTGCTTACTATGCCCCAGCTGCCGCCATTGTCCAAATGATTGAAGCGATTGTGAAGGATCAACGGAAAGTAATGCCCATCATTACGTATTTACAGGGCGAATATCAAGTAAACAACGCATGTATCGGTGTCCCCGTTGTTTTAGGGGGAGATGGTATTGAAAGTGTAATTGAATTGCATTTAAACGAAGAGGAACAGCAAGCATTTAATCATTCGGTTCACCAAGTTTATCAAACATTAGCCTATATCAAATGATGCAAGCGCATGACACCATCTAATAGTGGCATGTATTAGATGGTACTGTACATAGTTGAGGCACCTTACGATGTTGTAAAGGTGCTTTTTGTTGTGCAAAATTTTCTTTTAATGGAAGATCGTTTTCTGTACAATTAAAAAAGTTACTACTGATGCTCAAAGGAGGATTCGATGAAACAAGCACTCATCATTATCGATATACAGGAGGCTTTCTTTCTAGATAGCCAGCAAAATCTTTGGAACAGTGAAGCTATTATCAAAAATATTAATGCCTCCATTACATGGGCACGACGCAACGAAGTACCCGTTATTTTTATTCAGCATACAGACGCAGATGATGTTGATTTTGCATTAGGTCAACCAGGCTGGGAACTGTATCATGGATTACTTAGACAGGCGGAGGATCAGGTGATTCAAAAAACAACGTGGGACGCTTTCTATCAAACGGAGCTGGCAGCTTATTTACAAGCGCATCACATCGACCAATTGCTTTTCGCTGGTGCTCAAACAGAGTTTTGTCTTGATACAACAATCCCTAGTGCTTTTAGTCATGGCTACCATCATAATATTTTAATAGAAGATGCACATAGCACCTTAGATAGTAATGTACTGGCAGCACCACAAATTATTCGACATCACGAATCCATTTGGCATAATCGTTTTGTGCGGATTCAGTCAATTGGAGGATTCCAACATGCTGATTGATCAGAAAGAGCTTCAGATAAAAGAGCTATCCTATACAATTCGCTGTGCTCGACGCGAAGATGCCCAAGCCTTATCAGATTTACGCTTGCAATTAGACGGTGAAACGGAAAACTTCGATCGTGAACAGGGGGAGGCATTCATAGATCGAGCAGGCTTTGAGCAGCTTATTCAACAGGATAGCGAAAGTCCAAAAAATTTATGTTTAGTAGCCGCTGTCGCTGATCGGGTCGTTGGATTTTCAAGATGTGAGGGCTCTCCACTCAAAAGGCTTGCTCATAAAGTAACCTTTGGTGTTGGTGTCAGTAAAGAGTTTTGGGGCTATGGCATAGGAAAAGCCTTGCTGCAAGAATCCATTGATTGGGCAGATGCCAATGGTGTTCGCAAAATAGCACTAGAAGTGTTAGAAACCAATGAGAAAGCGATACAGCTCTATAAAAAAATGGGCTTTTTAGTGGAAGGCATTCTGAAAAATGATAAATGCCTTGCAGATGGCTTGTTCTATCACACGATCATTATGGGAAGATGGCAGGAATAGCATCGTAGAAGGAATATAAAACAGCATGACAAATTTTATGTATATTTTTTGTTTAATTGTCTGGGGTCTTAATTTTATTGCAGTTAAGATTCAAGGAACGCCAGTCAGTTTAGAATTATCTTTAACCTATCGTTTAGTCATGACAGCCCTTTTATTTTTCATCCTTGCTTGGTTCTTGAAACCACAGGGTAAACCACAACAGGGCGACGTGCCTTTTATCATCGTTTTTGGCGTTTGTAATTTTGCATTCAGCTATTTAGCGCTGTATTATGCGACGATATGGAGCTCGGCTGCTATTGTCACATTAATTTTTTCATTAAAAGTCATATTAACACCTATCGCTCTACGGATATTTCTCAAGGAGCCATTGCCTCGTCGTGTTTTAATTGGCGGTATTTTAGGTGTCATCGGCGTGGGGGTGCTGATTTATCCATCTTTACATAATATCGAGTTAAAAGGAGTGTTAATTGCCTTCGTAGGGACTGTCCTGACAGCCATCGGGGATGCAAGCTCTGCCAGAAATGCCAAGCAGCAGATAAACCCCGTTTATGCGAATGCCATTGGCTTTACAGTGGGTAGTGCAGTCATGTGTGTCATTGTTTGGCTACAGGGGCAAACAGTCGTGATACCCAAATCCATTACCTTCCTATCGGCTCTCTTGTATTTAACGCTTATCGCCTCCTTTCTCGCATGGTTATTTTACTTAAAACTAGTCGAACGAATTGGTGGGGCAAAAAGTGGCTATATGGTTGCGTTATTCCCCGTGATTGGCGGTATCACTTCAGTTGTCATTGGCGAATCAACACTCAGTATTTATTTAATTCTAGGCTGTCTTTTTAGCTGTATTGGAGCTGCGATTGCCTTAGGCTTTAAAATTAAGCCTATTTTACGATGAACGAAAACCCCTTTCCCTTCATAAACTAGAGAAGAACGCTTGAAAAGGGTGAGGGACAAAATGTCATTCGTTCCATTGAATGCAATGGGTATCAGGAGAGAAAAAGATGAGGATCACTGGGACATTGATCGCTGGGAAAATGATGGTGGCAGAAGCTTAGAGGCGTAAGGGAGACAGAAATTTGTCTCCCTTTAAATATTTTTGAAACCTTTTGATCGAATGCTCGTATGATAAGTAGATAAGTTTTCATTGTTAGCTATAAAAAAAGGGAGAAATGATTTTTTTGAACCATTGAACAAAACGATTACTATTCATTATTTACGTGATTGTCATTGCGGATGCGTATTATACAACGCTCTATATTGAACCAAAAACACCGCCGCAACACCAAACCATCAAAGCAACAGCCATCACGGTAGACCAACTACGGTAGCAAGCCTCACAAAAGGAAGCGGACAACCCGTCGTTTGAAGCCTTTTTCCTTCAAGCAATTTCTTCAAAGCATGGCCCAGGAAATGGTGATGCAAGAAAATTTCGTAGAAGCACGAACGCAAAAGCGTGTCTATTTACACTATCAACAGCTACGTTGCTGACACCCTGTACATTTACAGGGTTTTTTTAATAGGAGGAGTAAAAACATGAGTATGGCAACCTATATAGGCTTCAATTTTCCAGTTAAAATACAGGATGACTATACAGAAAATGAAGTTGACATAAATTATTTTTTCTCAGTAAAAGAGAATCGCCAAATTGTACAGGCAAAGCATTTTACAACACCCTATGTATATGAAATCGAAACAAAGGGAGAGCCCATTTGGCAAATGCATAACGAAAATAAAATGTATTCCCCCCATAACTATGAAAAAGCCAAAAGAACTTTTCACCATGTATGTGACTTTCTAAAAAAATTCCTTCCCAAAGGAGATTATTGCGAAATCTACATTTGCTGGATAGGAGGAGAAGGAGAGGAACATGAGAAAAAACTGGCACTTTTGTTAGATCAACTTTCAGTAGAAGAGGTAGATATAGTTGAGAAATGTTTGCTGATGTTAAGAAACTAATACCTTCATTAAAGTAAAAGATTGAAGCAATAAGCCTCAATCTTTTTTCTGTTTGCTAGGAAGCTGATAACCCTCTAAGTCTGGAATGAATTCTTGAGGGTCAATCGATATATTCACTTCAAGCTTTTCTGGATGAACATAACTTGTCAGCTCACCATGTTGGTCATATGTTTCACTTTTAATGAGAATGCCAGTATCTTTATCCACCCAAAAACGAAACGCTTCTGTCGTCCCTTTTAACTTTTCATTATTTGTCACCGCTTCATCCATTTTCCCAGCTAATACGATTGTATTATGACCTAACAACGCTTCATTTTGTTTTTCAATCTCCCAATGCCCCATATTTCTTAAATAACTAGCAGCTTTCTCATAAGCGAACAACGACATACTTGAACTTCCAAATGAAGGTCTTTCTCTCAATTTATTATATGAAATAGGCGGATATTTCAAGTCAATACTAAAAGCTTGCTCAGGAGTAACTATGTCTCGTTTTGATTTCTGTTTCGTTTCACTAACTGTATAAACTTTTTGTCCATTAAGTGCTGTATATTTTAACCAGCTCTTTCTGTTGTTATAAAAGTACTCCTGTGTATCGTTCTTGATTCCCGTCGTGTTATCATCTAAAGCGATTATCTTTTCATAGCCTCCAACTTCTTTTTTTGTACTTACTTTATAAGTAACACCCAATGTTCTAGTGGAACCGTCTTGAGAAATTCTATGTTCTTCAAATTTTCCAGCTGCTGAGTGAAAATAATCGATCGAATTTAATAATTTACTCACGACATCCTCTTTCGTCATATCCTCATAAAATTCTTCTTGGATCGGGGGATGATAAAGAGTAGTTTCCATTGTAGGTTCTTGTGAACGGTCTCCCTTAGCAACTGGTTGTTCTGTCAGCTCCGTGACCATAAAATAGCTAGCCCCTATAAGAAAAAAAACAATGACAGCTATAGGTAACAAATGATTGAAAATGGATTGAAATTGGGGCTGCTTCTTGTGACCTTTTCGAAGCCTCTGCCTTACTTTTTCTTTCTGTTTCTCATTAAAATGAATGTCCTTGAATGCCGTGTCATCCAATGCCTTGCCTATATTTTTAAACATATCATTCATTCATCTTGCACCCCTCCATTGATTTTTTGAGCAAAAGGCGAGCCCTATGAAGTCGAGACTTAATGGTTTGTAAACGCAAATCTAACAAATCAGCTATTTGGTTATAGGGCAGCTCTTCATAATAATATAAAATAATGAGTTCTCGGTAACGTATTGGTAGAGCAAGAATCTTTTCAGAAAGCAATCGTTTTTCCTCCTGTCCGACTAATTCCAACTCAGGGGATTCAATTGTACTCTTAATTTTTGAGAAAAATTCTGTCAGCACAATATTTCGATAAGACCAGCTTTTTAATCTATCTTTACATAGATTGACAGTAATTCGATATAACCATGTTTTATAGGAAGATTCATTCCTGAAATTATCTAAATGCTCATAGCACTTTATAAATACTTCTTGCGCAATATCTTCCGAAAGCTGCTTGTGCTTCATATACGTAAAGGCAAGACGTGCTATGTCATCTCCATATGCCTTCATCAACCATTCAAGCCTCTCCTCCTTACTACATTCACTGCTAACTTCTATTGATGATCTCGCATGTTCAAGCATCCTCCACACCCTTTCAATTATTAGACGGAGTTGGTGCTATTTGGTTGTAATCAATTTACTATAATAACAATGGATTTGTAATAGCAGTAAAAGAGAGTATGAGAGATTCTTGTGTTATGATTCAATAGTAAAATGCTAATAAATGGTGAAAAAGGGGAGTAGTATGCATACACAATTCGAATTTACTGTTTTTCCTCAATTGGAAACAGATCGCTTTATTTTACGAAAAGGAAAAATGGATGACCGCCAAGATATTTTGAGACTTTATTCTAATGAAAATGTAGTGAAGTACCTGCCATTACCATTGTTTGCTTCAGTTGAAGATGCTATTGATGAAATCAATTGGTATGAGAAAATTTTCAAAGAACAAAAAGGCTTAAGATGGGTAATCGAAGAAATTCAGACCAACAAAGTGATTGGCACATGTGGCTATTTGAATTATGAAAAAGAGCATAATCGTATAGAAATTGGTTATGATTTAAACCCTGATTATTGGGGGAAGGGTGTGATGCAAGAGGCTTTAAACGCGATTATCCATTTTGCCTTTACATCCATGGGAATCAATAAAATCGAAGCAAAAATAGAACCAGAAAACACAGCATCTATCAAACTAGTAGAGAAATTAAATTTTTCTCAAGAGGGTCTTTTGAGGCAACATGAATTTGAAAAAGGGAAGTATGTAGATCTCGCTATCTTTTCCCTATTGAAAAGTGAATTTTAGGAGGTTAGGAAAGTCGCACTCATCATGAGGGTGGCTTTTTATTTTGCTATTACTGCGAGATACATAGAGAATCAGCCATGTTAAACGTAACTATTTAATGGAAAATATTATAAAAATTAACTAGTGTAAGGTATTATTATAATAAATGGCTAACCTTCTAAAGAGGAGTGAGAGAGATGAAGCTCGTAAATGTTGTATTGACAGGACTATTGATAAGTGGATTGTTAATAGGTTGTACCGAGGAAGAAGAAACGAAAGGGGAACAGGTAAAAACAGAAGAAACAACAATCAAACAAGTAGCAGCAGTAAACCCTTCGAAAATTTGGAATGATGTATCAACCCCTGAAGACTTCAATAACTATGAGATTGAACCAACGTTGGAAGCATGGATTGCCTATCATGCCCAAGATATTAACAAAACAACAGATGTTGACGAATATTATCTAAGGGCAGATCGTCTCACGAAGGAAATGCTATATTTTAGGGTTCAAGGGGAAGACCTTCAAAAGGATTTTGAAAATTTAAATGTACTGCAGATTTTGATGGGACATCTGGATTATGTGATATCGGTAGAAAAACAACAAGGTCTTGATACAGCTGAGTTCTATGGAGAATTAACTAAATGTTTCAAGTATTTTACTGAATTACTTCACGATCTCAACGTAATCATCAATAACGATGGCAAGGGTGAAACATATGGGCTCACACACCAATTAGACGGGAGCAAGGTGGACGAACTCGAAAAACTTCTTTATACAGAGGCCGGTAAGGAGTAAAAGTAAAATAGATTTATCAGGGGGGATATTTTTGAGTAATAAACAACTAATTCCTACAAATCAAGTTAAAGAAGAGTTTGAAGCTATTTTATTAGAACATGCTAGTATTGCGCATTGTGAGATTAATTTAAAAAACGGCACGATCAAAAATATACAACGATTAGACACCCGCTATGACGAGTTTGCTTTGGATATTATGAATAATGAATTTTGTTTTAGTCTAAAAGAAAAAAATAACATAAACTTTTATAGAATTAATCTTGAAACATTTAATCAAATACATGCTATCACATTAAATTTAAATAATTATTTTTCTTCTGAAGAAATTAAGGATGAAAGCTATTATTCCAAGTTAATTTATCTTAATCCTCAATATTTATTGTATTTTATTACGAAAAGAGAAATTAACTATGGACATCCCTTTTATCAATGTATTTTTTTAGTAAACACTTCAACAGGAGAGATAAAACGATTAAATCCATTACTTCCAAACGGAGATAATTTACTTAGATTAGATACTTCCAAAAACATCTATCTAAGCAATCATAATCACTTATTACTATTAAAAACCGGGAGAATAAGACCCTTTGAGAAACAAGCAATGTATAATGGAGTAGATATTGAAAATCCTTATCATGACCACCTAGAATCGATTTACTTAATGGAGATTTCATCTTTAATTAACCAACAAAATTTTAATAATGCGACATTACTATCTTTACTAAATTATTCAGGTGCTTCTGAAAACTTACGATATGAGAACAATGTTCTGTCATACGTAGTATCTGATTTTATTAACAATACTAAAGAGTTAATAAAACATGATTTGTTAGACGGGGATGTTTCAAAATTTCAAGATGACCAATTAATACGAGATTATTTAAATTATGATTTTGAAATATTACCAAACTACTATCATTATATCTCTAAATTATCTAAACAAGAAAAAAGTAATACATATAATTTGATTGACGATGAATTGTCGTTTAATTTAAAGCTGAATGAGATAAGCTGAGAGAATTTTAACTTGTTATAAGCATCTGTAATGGAGGATGGATTATTAGGAAGCTATTTGGCATGAATGCGATTTTTTGCTTTCTTAAAGATATTTCCCATAAACAAAAAAGATTGAAGCACATTAGCCTCAATCTTTTTATGGTCGCTTTCATTATTTTACGTTGGGATAAATCATTGTTGCTGGGTCTACATATTCATCGAACTGTTCTTCTGTAAGTAAGCCACTTGCGATGGCTGCTGCCTTTAAGGTCGTGCCTTCTTTGTGGGCCTGTTTTGCGATTTTTGCTGCGTTTTCATAGCCAATATATGGGTTTAACGCTGTTACAAGCATTAATGAATTTTGTAAATTATGATCGAGTACTTCTTTGTTTGGCTCAATGCCTACTGCACAATGGTCGTTAAATGATTTCATTGTATCCGCTAATAGGCGAGTTGATTGCAAGAAGTTGTAAATGATGACTGGTTTAAAGACGTTTAATTCAAAGTTACCTTGAGAAGCGGCGAAGGCAATCGTTGCGTCATTTCCAACTACTTGTGTGACAACCATTGTCATTGCTTCACTTTGAGTAGGGTTTACTTTACCTGGCATAATGGAAGAGCCTGGTTCGTTTTCTGGGATCGTAATTTCACCAATACCTGAACGAGGGCCACTTGCTAGCCAGCGAACGTCATTGGCAATTTTCATTAAATCAGCCGCTAAAGCCTTTAATGCACCGTGTGCTACAACTGCTTCATCATGACTTGTTAGGGCATGGAATTTATTTGTAGCTGATGTAAATTGTTTGCCTGTTAGCTCACTAATTTCCTCAGCCACACGATCACCAAATTCAGGGTGAGCATTGATTCCTGTACCGACCGCTGTTCCACCAATTGCAAGCTCCTTCATATAGTCAATATTTTGGATAATCATATGCTCTGATTTTGAGAGCATGGCTCCCCAGCCGCTAATTTCTTGACCTAATGTGAGAGGTGTCGCGTCCTGTAAATGCGTACGACCAATTTTAATAATGTCCTTAAATTGAGCTGCTTTATCTTCCAAAGTTGCCTTTAGTAAACGTAGTCTTGGTAATAAATAATCTTCCACTTTTAAAACAGCCGCAATATGCAATGCTGTTGGGAATGTATCATTTGAGCTTTGTGATTTATTGACATCATCATTTGGATGAATACGGTCCGCTTCACCAGCATCCTCTAATAGTTGATTCGCACGGTGAGCAATGACCTCATTCACATTCATATTGGATTGTGTACCACTACCAGTTTGCCAAACCACAAGAGGAAATTGATCGTCCCATTGACCATTTAAAATTTCATCTGCAGCCTGCACGATGGCATTTGCTTTAATATCAGAAAGTTTGCCTAGTTTATTATTCGCAATCGCCGCACTTTTCTTTAGGATTGTCATAGCTTGCACAAGCTCGATTGGCATTTGTTCTGTACCAATTTGGAAATTTTCTTTACTGCGCTGTGTTTGCGCGCCCCAAATTTTATTAGCAGGTACTTTAATTTCACCCATAGTGTCTTTTTCAATACGATAATCCATGTCAAAACAGCTCCTTTAGTATGTAAAATTTTCCTCATGTACAGATAAAAACGGATACTCTTAGTCTGATGTAAGAATATCCGTTTGATACATGCTTATTCAAAAAAGAGGGGGATTCTGAATGAAGCAATTTGGAGAAAGAAATAATCTATTGATAATGATAATTGTTATCAATTAAAAAGTCAACGGATATGCTTGAAGAAATTTAAGGTGAGAATGATTCGCAATCCTTGCCTATTTTATTCCCGAAATTTAATGGAATAAACCATGTTTTAGTCGACTATCTCTTTTTCTTTCCAAGCTCTTTAAGTGGCTGCTTTTTAGGGATTTTTTCGAACAATATCTTCACATGAAAATTGTTGTCATCAATTTGAAGTACCTCCAACACCTTTGCCTTGCGCCCTTTAATGCGAATATCCTCTTCCACAGTAGGTAACTTGACGAGCAATTGACTTAAAACGGACGTCTTGTTTTCATAATAATGAGTCACAAACATCGCGATTCTCCTTCTGACTTTTGATTGTTACTCAATTTATGAGCGGAGGATAATAGTTAGAACTTTGGAGATGGTGGAAGACGCTGAAGAGTGATGAAAAATGTTAAAGGTGAACATCAAGTGAGGGAATCCGCGCTCAAGAAGGATTTCTAAGTGATCAAAAAGGTAGACAACCCGCTCAGAAAGGAAGTCTAAGTGATCAAAAAGGTAGACAATCCGCTCAGAAAGGAAGTCTAAGTGATCAAAAAGGTAGACAACCCGCTCAGAAAGGAAGTCTAGGTGATCATAAAGAGAGAAAACCCGCTCAGAAAGGAACCCTAGGTGATCATAATAGAGAGGCAACCCTTTCCAGAAAAAAATCCAAGGTAATCATGGAATGAGGGGCAACTTGCTTATTTAAGAGAATTGATCAGCAAGCCACTGCGAAATAAAATTGCAAGGGAAAACACTACTGCATGTTGCAGGGAAATCATTCACTTAATCAGTTAGAGAGGAGGTCAATGTCAGCTTATTTTATAAGAAAATCAAAAATATGACATGATTTTACCTTTGGAAATTGCAACTTTCGACATGTTTTTTATTTATTTCTCGGGAAATATCTCATAGCGAATTGTGAAAATGGTAGGGACTTCGTCAGCTGTTTTAGGCTATTTATGTGGTGGCTGGCTCGAATGGATACATAAAAAGGTGATATTTTAATCAAACAGGTGGGTGGAATACGTTTCAGCTAGGGGGATGTTCGCTATAATAAGAGTAAGGAGGAAATGAAATGTATTTAAAGTCATGTAAGGTGTTACAGGATACGATTCCCAATAAACAGGCGTATCCTTTTAATATTCCAAGCTTGCAGGATTTACATGAGCTGGAGTTCCCGACGAATGTGACGTTCTTTGTTGGGGAAAATGGTTCGGGGAAATCAACATTACTGGAGGCGATTGCTGATCGCTGCGATTTCAATACGGCTGGTGGCGGTCGTCAAAATTTATATGAAGTACATAAGGCGGAATCTTCATTGGGGGAATATATCCGTTTGTCGTGGCTGCCGAAAATTTCGAATGGGTTTTTCCTTCGATCAGAAACATTTTATCAATTTGCCAGTCATATTGATTTGATAGAAGATCCAAGGAGATATAACGCTTTTGGTGGGAAATCACTACATCATCAATCTCATGGTGAATCCTTTCTTGCGTTATTTATGAATCGTTTTAAGGGTAAAGCCATTTATTTATTGGATGAGCCTGAGGCGGCATTGTCACCAACGAGGCAGCTGAGCTTGCTGAAAATAATGAAGGACCTTGAGCATGAGGCACAATTTATTATTGCTACACACTCACCCATTTTGCTTGGCTATCCGAATGCAACGATTTATAGTTTTGATCAAGGAGAAATTGAATCCATTCGCTATGAGGATACCATTCATTACATCGTGACCAAACGTTTTTTGGATGCACCACAGTCGATATTAAGAGAGTTATTTGATGAGGAGAGGGAATCATGAATCAACGAAAAGGCTTAATCATGCGAGAAATTCGATTGGATGAAATGGCACAGTCCATTGATTTACTGAATTATGTCTTTCAAATGTCAATGTCCATTCACAAGGATCGTCGCTTTGTGAATGCGAAGAGTAGGCAATTTAATGAAGGGCATGCTATCGGGTGGTTTGATGGTTCACAGCTTGTATCGCAAATTTTAAGTTTGCCTTTTGAGGTGAATGTGCATGGCAAGATTTATGAAATGGGTGGCATCACAGCAGTTGGGACATACCCTGAATATTCAGGACATGGCTTAATGGAGAGCTTGATCATTGAAAGTCTGCAAAGTATGCGAAATGAAGGACAGTATATATCCTATTTATTTCCATATTCTATTCCTTATTACCGCAAAAAGGGATGGGAAATTATGAGTGATATTGTGGAGTTTCAAGTGAAGGATACACAGCTTCCTCATTATGCTGGGCTAAATGGGAAAATTCGCAGAGTTGATCCGAAGCATGAGGATGTGGTGGATATCTACGCACGCTATGCGCAGAAGACGCATGGGGTAATGGTGCGCAATAGTATTGCCTGGAACGAGAAATTTCAGGAGGATTTCTGGGAGGAGAAATTTATAGATAGTGATGTGAACCTTCAGGCAGCGGTCTACTATGATGAAGAAGATGTGGCACAGGGCTACATGTTCTATCGTATTATGGAGGAAAATTATTACATTGATGAAATCGTCTATTTGCAGGAAGAGGCTCGTAAAGGTTTATGGAATTTCGTCTCGGCTCACAGCTCAATGGTCTACAATGTCTACGGGAAAACAACTGGTAATGAAGCGGTAGCCTTTCTATTAGAGGATAGTGAGATCATTCAAAAGGTATCGCCATATTTCATGGCAAGAATCGTCGATGTCAAAGAATTTTTACTGCGCTATCCATTTGTCGGTCAGAATTTCGAGCTTCAGCTAGCTGTCAGTGATCGCACTGTGGCGTGGAATAATGGCACCTACATCATCAAAATGAAAGATGGAAACCTTTCTGTGCAGAAGGTAAGTGAGACGTTGGACATGAATGCTGTGCATTTAACAGTGCAAACACTGGCTACTATGCTGTTAGGCTACAAACGTCCAACCTATTTAGAAAGAATTGAACGATTACAGGGACGTACAGAGGAAATTGCATTGCTCGAGGCGGTTTTACCAGTAGGTATCCCAACATTTATTGATTATTTTTAAGTGGTATGGTAAGAGCCATAACGTTGACGGTTATGGCTGCCACGCCTCTTTTAACAGCTCGATGCCCAGCTTGATTTCTTCCAACGCTAATTTACTAAAGCCTAATTGAAGCATTGGTTCCTCATTTTTTTGATGGATAAAAAAGGGGCTTGTCGGATAAACCTTCACACCGTAAGTCGCCGCTCGTTGGATCAGCTGCTGCTCGGAAAGCGGAGACTTTATCTTCACTAATACATATAGTCCTGATTGCTCGCCTAACACGGCTATTTGCTGACCGAAATGTCGTTGTAGCTCCTGTACAAGGTGCTGCATTTTTTGTTTATAGGTCAAACGCATTCGTTTAATATGGCGTGACCATTCTCCCTGCGCCATAAATTGGGCCATTGTGCGTTGATGGAGGGACGAAGCATTTTGTTCAAAATGAGCAAAACGCTCTTTATAGGGCTGAACAAGTGCATTTGGTAGCACCAAATAGCTTAAACGCACACCTGGTAAAAACGATTTGGAGAAGGTGCCGAGATAGATTACCCTTGATGAGTCGATGGAAGCAAGGGCAGGAAATGGCTGTTGTGTATAGCGAAACTCTCCATCATAATCATCCTCTAGAATATAACCATCGACTTGTTGAGCCCATTGTATTAAGAACTGTCGCTGCTGAATAGACATGGACACACCGTATGGGAAATGATGTGACGGGGTGACATACATTAAGCGTGATTGACAGTTTTGGAGTATGTCAAGTTGAGCTCCTGTTTCCATTACAGGTAGTGGCTCTAATTCGAAGTGATGTAACTGGAAGGCCTCACGTGCACCATTATAGCCAGGGTCTTCCAAAAGAATGCTTGGGAAAGAATCCTTTAGTAAAAAGCCAAGATACAAGAGCATTTGCTGTGTGCTACTACCAATGATGATATTGTCGCTCGTTGTATAAACCCCTCTTGCTTGCAGTAAATACGGCACAAGCTGCTCCTTTAGCACTGATTCTCCAAACAGTTCTCCGTATTCGTAACAGGTTGATTCCTGTAATACTTGATTGGCAATTTGGCGCCATGTTTTCATGGGAAAATGTTGCTGATCGACCGCCCCTGCACGAAAATCTACGAGGTATGATGCAGTCTGTCTTTTTGGCTGTAACATAAGAGGCGGTTCCTGCTCCTGTAGAAAAACCTGCTCTAGCGCATTGACGAAATAGCCTTTTCGTCCCTCCCCACGTATGTATCCTTCTGCCACAAGCTGTTCATAAGCGGTTAATGTAGTATTACGACTGACCTGTAAAGTTTCTGCAAGTTTTCGTATAGAGGGCAAGGAATCATCTGTTTGAAGTGTACCTTGCATAATAAGTGCTTTAATTTGCTGGTACACTTGCTTATATTTTGCCTCTTTTTCTGTTAATAGAAAGATTAAATCGTCCATAAGGCACCACCTTGACATGTTAAAATATTTGGAACTGTTTCTTTTGAAATGTCAGATTATTTACTACCATCATACTAGAAGGACAATCAAAAGGAAATGGAGATTAAAATATGAAAATTTGTATGGTGACACAGCAAACGATGGGAGACGTAGTCCCATTATTTAATGCCTATCGTGAATTTTATGGACAATCATCTGATTTACAGCAAGCTGAGCAGTTTATACAGGAGCGAGTGATGGGAGGAGAGTCTATTATTTTTCTGGCATATTTGGAGGAGAAGCCAGTTGGATTTGCACAATTGTTTCCAGTCTTTTCATCTGTAGCTATGAAACGAGCGTTTCTCTTAAATGATTTATTTGTGGCGGAACAAGCCAGAAAACAAGGTATAGCACAGTCGTTGATGGATCAATGCTATGCCTATTGTCAGCAGGAAGGTGCTCGTTACATGATGCTTGAAACCGCCAGAGATAATGTCCAAGCACAGAAGCTCTATGAAAAAATGGGCATGACGGTTGATGAAACTGTTTATTATTACAGTATTTATTGGTGATTTTTTTCGATGTGATGGGAGTTGGTGGAGAGCCCGCTCAATACCACTATAAATCTAAGTTTCATCCCCACCATTGATTGTGACTATGGTGGGGGCTTTGTGGTTATGCGTGGCTCATCCATCCTGCGAAGAGACCTGATGAGAAAAAGCGGGTAATATTTTGAAAGCCTGCTTCACATAATAGCTGTTGGATTTCTTGATCGGAGAGGAAGGAAATATTCATGATGCCCTTGCCCATGCTATCTACCTTTTCTTTTGTATAGCCGGCATCTAAAAAGTAGCTTTGCCATATTTTGATGCGATCTTGTAGCTCGTCACTTTCTCGTTCTCCGTAGGCACAAGCGAGGACAAAGGGCATTCCAGGTTTTAATTGCTTGTGAATATTTTGCAGTAAATGGAGTTTCTCCTGTCGATCTTCAATAAAATGAAGAACGAGGATACAGCTTGCCGCATCGAATTTCGGTGTTGATTGTGGTAAGCGCTCAATTGTTCCTTGTAGTAGCTGAACGCGACTTTCAATATCCAGTTGCACGGCTTTATGTTGCGCGATTTGGAGCATTTCCTCAGATGGGTCAACCCCAGTGAACATCCATTTAGGGTTTGTTGGTCCCCATGCAGAAAGCTCGTTGCCCCCACCTGCTCCTACAACAAGCAGGGATGCTTCTGGTTCCCCTAAGTGCATGCGGAAATAGGCTTGTGTCACGGCAAATAATGTGTCATAGGCAGGCACTGAAATCCGCGTGCTTTGCTCATATGTTCGTGCCTTTTCTAATAAATGTGTAGATAATGTACGCATTGTGATAGCCTCCAGTGTTTTATTACCTCTATTACAGACCCTTAATATCTGTAATAGAGTATAAATGAAAATAACAGAAAAGACAAAGGAGAAGCCCTTTGACATCGTTTTTTATTGTAAAACATTTAATAATTAATAATAAAAATAAATAATTTAATGTTTATCATTAAATAACTATTGAAAAAAATGGCACTTTCTTCTATGCTTGTAGTAAACAGGAGGGGAAATAAGATGATGAATAGTTTAATCAGTGCCATTTTGCAAGTGATGTTATTTTCAATGATTCCGTTTATTTGGTGGCTTTGTACAGCGAGAAAAAAACAGCCCTTTTTAACGTGGATAGGATTGCAAAAGCCTATTATTGTGCACAAGGGAAGGTATGCTATGTACATTGTACTTTCTATTTTCACGATGTTAATACCAAGCTTTGCGCTAGTCTTTTTCTATATTGATCACTCCTTGCTAGCGGCGAATCAATTCGCGGGACTTGGAGCTGCTGCCGTCATTCCAGCACTTTTCTACGCTATTATTCAAACAGGTTTATCAGAGGAGCTATTATTTCGCGGCTTTTTATTAAAGAGATTGATGAAGATTTTTGATTTTCAAGTAGCAAATCTCTTGCAAAGTATTATTTTTGGCTGTGTTCATGGGGCCATGCTATGGTCGGTGCTTCCGCTTCATGTAATCTTATTAGTTGTGCTTACTACAGCGCTTGCTGGCTATGTGATGGGCTGGGTGAACGAACGAATTGCTGGAGGTTCCATTGTCACTAGCTGGAGTATCCATAGTATCGTTAATTTCATAGCGGCGTGCTTGTATATGTTTAAATTTTGACTTATTTGCATTTCTTTGCTGTCACTTGCATAATAGGGCAGAGAAGATTTTTTCGTGAAGGGACGTGCAAGCATGACAGAGTGGCCTAAGGGAGTAGCAAAACCAGCAATTCGCGCATTACATGCAGCGGGCTATACAGAATTGAAGCAGCTAGAAAGAGTTGAGCTTTCTACATTAGCTCATCTTCATGGAATGGGTCCAAAAGCTTTAGCAGCGATTGAGGCGGCACTAAAGGAAAGTAGGGAACTTCGTGAATAAGCTGACATTGTTTTTACTGGCGATGGTTGTCTATTATATCCTCGTTGTAGTCGTTATAAGCAAGCTGTTTATTATTCCTATTATGAAAGTGATGGCTCTTATCTTTTTTATAGGGGCAGGCTATATCTTTTCTCGTAAAATGCGTAGGAAATTACAGTAGGAGGTAATATGAAAATTGTTAAATTAACATTCTTTTATTTAGCTATTATTTTATTGGCATTGACGCTGTCCTTAGCGGGTGTTCGTCTATCCATCTCTCTTGGGATATTTGCATTAATTGCGGTAGGGATGATTTATCGCCATATACATATTTTATATCGCACAAACAATATGGAGCAGGTGGATAAATGGGTTAAAAATCACCGAAAAGAGCCTATATTTGCTGCTCTCTATGCATCAGCTTACGGGACAAAAGAGGAACAGATTCAGGCAATCGATGTCATCATCCATCATTATAAGCAGCCAGCCATTAAGTACAATTACCTCTTTATTAAGGCCATTATGGAGGAGAATCTTGGTGCTGCTAAAGTAGCCGCAAGACAAATTGATAAGGAGCCTTTAACTAGCTATGCACTATGCTATATTGCTGCGCTAGAAGGTCGAGCGGCCGATATGAGAAGTGATAAACTAACACAGCCGTGGATGCAACCTGCAATTGAAGCGGTCTATGCCTGTACAATAAAGGATCAGGCTAATTTCCGCCAATTCGCGGATGCCAGCATCCAACAAGCACGTGGCATACAGAAATACGGTTTAATACATAATTTTAAGCAAATGGAAGATGAATTGGTAAAGGCATAATGGAAGGGCTACTTGATAACAGTATCAGGTAGCCTGATTTTGTGTCAAAAATCATAAATTAATTCAATGAGGTGAAAATGTTTGTCTAAAATGGATCAAATGATGCAGATTTTATGGATGTTGAATTCAGGTAGGAAAATTACCGCGAAAGAAATCGCTGAAAAATTAGAGATTAATATCAGATCCGTTTACCGCTATATTAACTCACTTTCTGCCAGCGGTGTGCCGATTATAGCTGAAACAGGTCATCATGGAGGATATACCCTGTTAAATAATTTTATTAAAAGTCCTCTTATTTTTGATGTTGATGAGAAAGCGGCATTACTTCATGCTTCTATTTTTGCAAAAGAAGCTGGCTATTTTTTAGATGAGGCATTAAACAGTGCAACAGCAAAGCTTACAATGTATTCAAATCAAGAGCAAGAAAGAATGATTCAACAGCATTTACAAGGTTTTGAGATAATCGGTCCTGTAGAATCCTCATTGGAGCCTCTATTAAAAAAATTAGAAGAGAGTATAGTAAAGGAAACATCTATAGAAATGGAATACCGTACTAATAGCGAAGTGCAATCTAAGTCGAGGGTGGTCAATCCATATGGTTTGGTTTATTGGAATCAAAACTGGTATGTCGTTGCATTTTGTCATGTAAGAAATGAAATCCGTACTTTTAAAGTAGGCCGAATTAGCAGTCTGCATCAAACAGTCCTTCCCTTCCAACGACCACAATCTTTCTCTGCCAGTGATTTTTTTATGAAAAGCCTATTTCCCCAAGCCGAAGATAATCAGAACCTTGTGCCCTTCATCATTTGTGGAAAGACAAGTGCTGTGGATGCGATCAGTCAGCATTGGTTTTTAAAGTATCACCTCAAAGAACGCACCAATAAGAACGCAATATTTTTAGTAGATGAGGAAGCATTACATACATATGTACCCTATTTACTTTTTCCCTATGGAAAATCAATCCAAGTAGTAGAACCTATAAGTCTAAAGCAAACGATAATTGACGTTCTCTATGAGCTTATACATTTTTATGAAAATGAAAACTTTACTGACGGAGAATGTCAGTAAAGCTTTTTTATACTAAGCATAGTTTCATTCATAAAAAGGAGTGTTTATTATGCAGACAAGAAAAGTATATCTTTATGTATTTGATACGATGGCAGATTGGGAGATAGGATATTTAATGGCCGAATTAAATACAGGTAGGTATTTTAAAAAGGGGTTAGAGCCTTTAGAGGTGATGACAGTAGGGATTGATAGAAGTCCTGTTACGACGATGGGTGGCATCACCATACTTCCGACGATGACCGTTGCTGAATGTCACTTGAACAGCATGGATGTCTTGATTCTTCCAGGAGGCAATACATGGCTAGAATCTATTCATGACCCTGTATTGAATAAAGTCTCAAAAGCGTTGAACGAAGAAGTTTTCGTAGCTGCAATTTGTGGTGCAACGTTCGGTCTCGCAAAGCTTGATTTGCTTGATACAAGACACCATACGAGCAACGATCTCGAATACTTGAAGATGCTTTGTCCACATTATATTGGGGATGAACATTTTAAACAGAAGCCAGCCGTAACTGAAAGGAATTTAGTAACGGCATCTGGCATTGCACCGTTGGATTTTGCCTACCATGTTTTGAGGCTGCTCGATGTTTTTACACCAGAAACATTACATGCTTGGTATAAGCTTTATGAGACGCAGGAGAAAAAATATTTTTATGAATTAATGACATCCATTGAATAATAATTAGTCTAAGAAGAGCATGTTCATTGTTAAAACATGCTCTCTAATTTTTTGCATTAGATTTTTTATCCAACAAAATGCCTCGCACAATACCCATCATGAAGATGCCAAATAACAGCAGTAAAAATAAGTAAGCATGCCATTGCTGTAAAATACGTTCGCGTCCTAAAGCCACCGTAAGATCATTGAAAAGGGAGTAGGTAAAATACAATAGAATACTATTTTTGATGAGACAAAACGTTAGGATGCCATTTTGTCGCTGTCTATGGGATAGTGGTGCTTTATTTTTACGCATCACTGGATAAGCGGCCTTTATCTCCAAATAGTGTAAAAGTAGAAAGAGCATAAGAGCGACAAAGGGTAAATAAAAAATAGCGATTTTTGGTCCGAATTGGGCATGGTCACTCGTAAAGCTTTGCAAGACAGGAATCGTGGCTGGGAGCTTGCCATATTGAATAAGTGTCGCTGTAATACCAGCTAAAAAAATAGTCGCCACAATAACAGTTAGCTGGTGACAAAAGCGTGGTGTAGGTGTTTTTTGTTGTATATGCATCCTTGCTCCTCATTTCCATCATCATTGATAATAACAATCTGTTATACTGTATCATAGAATGATTGCTTTTTGTGCTAGAGAAAGAAGGATATTATGGAATACTTGTTGTTTTTACTAATTGGCATCATTGGGAATGTCATTGGTACGTTAGTTGGGGGTGGTGGCTTAATTACCTTGCCAACGATGATGCTAATGGGGGTACCCGTCCATTCGGCAATTGGCGCAAATAAAGTGTCCAATATGGTGAGTGCTTTTTCGAGCTTTTATACGATTTATCAACGTAAGGAATTAGCCTGGAACGAAATGCGTTCGGTGTTACTTGTCTCTTTAATCGGAGGCACATTGGGTGGACTTTTCGCTTCCTTCATGAGTAGTCAATCATTGACGTTCATTGCTATTATTTTACTTGGCTTTGCGCTTGTCATGTCCTTTATGGGGGGAGCTGATTTTGGCGACAAGGAACGCTTTACGATGAATCGAAAAAACGGTCCTATCCTTCTTGGAGTTGGCTTTTATGACGGTATGTTTGGTCCTGGCAGTAGTACATTGGCGCTTTATACATATGCACATGAGAAGATTTCCTATATTAAAGCCGTGGGGCTATCACGGGTAGGGGTATTTGCAATGTGCTCAGGCGCAGCGATTACCTATATTGCTACAGGGAAAATTGAATGGCCCTTAACGCTTATTTTAATGATTGGCTCGACGATTGGTGCACAAATTGGGCTTGTGCTAGCCAGAAAAGTGAAGGCACATCAGGTAAAGCTTTTACTGCGTATTGTAACGATTGTGCTGATTATACAGCTTGTTTATGATTTCATCCATCAGCTTTAGGAGGTGATTGTCCTGTTTGAAATTTCACCCTATCCAACCTTTTCGTGGTCGCTATCGCGTCATAAAACATTGACAAGCTGCGCCCGCAAATATGGCTATGAATATTACTTTTCACATAACGGGTGGCTCAGTTACAATGTGGAACCATATCATCAACAGGTGTATCGCTTAAAAAAGCTGCAATCGATGCCTATTTTATTTGGGCAAATTGTCCATCGATACATTGAGCAGGCCATTAATGATTATTTACAAACAGGAAAAGCTCCGACTGTAGAGGAGCTAATTCAATTAGGTCGCGGGCAGCTGAATGCAGCCTTTATTGACTCCACTCGTCGTCTTGACTTTTGGAGGCAAAAGCCGAATAAGTATTATATGATGCAGGAAATCTATTATCATGGCACACTTTCTCCTGAGCTTGTGCAAGACTACAAAGAACGTTTACGACTTGTCTTTAATCATTTTTTGATGAGTGAAACATTTCAGCAGATCACCTCACAAAAAGGCTCGCTCCGTATCGGAGAACCAGAGCAATTCCGCTCGATGAAAGTGGAAGATGTCCAGATATTCGTTGTTATGGACTTTCATTATTATGATGAACTGAGGGATAAATGGATTATTGTTGACTGGAAGACTGGTGGAGAGTCTGATGATGACCGTCAGCAATTAGCCCTCTACGCTTACTATGTTCAGCAAAAATACCGAGTGTCTCTAGCACAAATCGAGGTCTATAATGAATATTTATTAACAGGCAAGCGCAAGAAATATAGTTTTACAGACATCGATATGGAAAATATTTTGTATACGTTTCAGCGCAGTGTTTTAGAAATGAAAAAGTATCAGGCAGATATTTTTTCCAACGAGCCCGTAGACATCGAGGACTTTGAACAAACACAAGAAAACTGGCATTGTCGTGGCTGTAATTTTAGGGAGCTATGTGAATCAAGATGAAAAATGAAGCGAGTGCTAAAATAGCCTCTCGCTTCTTTTTAAGAGATTTTCGTATAATGAGCTTTTGTGCTTTTTTTAATAAAGTAAAGAAAAATTAATTGTATAAGCACAACTATTAGAAACATGATGCCCAAAATAACGAATGAAACCATTTTCACTTCAGGTGTTTGCACAATCCCTGCACCATCCACATCCCTTGCCCCAATAAATACGGCGATGCCAGAAAAAATCAATAACCACACAATATTTACAGCCCACCAAAATATTTTCATACCTAAAATGAACACCTTCTTTCTTCTTGTAATTTCCTCTTATTGCTTAATCATATCAATTTACCTTAAATTTGGAAATGCACTATAGACGGTGCTACATCTCAGCCTGCAGACGGATTGACTCTTTTTAAAATAGTTGTTTTTATAGGCTTCATTTCTTTTTAAGGATATATATGGTAAATTGGTGTATGCATATTTGTATATCACCTAGTCAAATTTTAGAAAGGAGGCAGCATATGATAAACAATAAAAAGACGTTCATAGGGTCAATCGTTATGTTGGGTATTTGTATGTGTCTGTTTTTTCCGTATCCCTACAATGAAGCGATGATGGCACATACTACCTTCATGTCAATTCCTATCGAAACACAAGATGGATACGTGTTACTTGGCATCTTTTGCTCGATTTTATTTATAATTGCTATGATATTACTACTTAGGAGCATCAACAAATATCATTTTCGAACATTTGTCATTGTAGTATTACTTTATTCATTATTACCCCATTTGCTCATTGTGGCATATCAAGAAACCTTTGCTAGTGGCATTATGGCCATTTCATACAAAGGGGATGGAGCATGTCGTTTTGATATGGTAGGAAAAGATTTAATGAATGGGGAATGTACCATTGTCTTACATAATCGAAGCAATGAAGCTGTGTCCTTTGATTTACAATTTATCGATACGAATTTTTTTAAAGGCGATAAACGGATGAATTCACTTATGAATATAACAGGGCCATATCATGTGACCATCGAGGCCAATCGTGAAAAAGCTATTCATCTAAAGGAATTACTCGATTTAACAAATGTTCCTAATCATATAGAGGGAGGTGTTTCCTCCAATGTGCATGTGCAATTAATAGACGGTGACAAGGAAAGAACTTTATAAATAGTCGATGCGGGGAAAATATTTTGCGTCTTATACATAGTTTCAACGTTGCATTTGCTTTTGTGGTAAACTTGTATTAGATTATAGTAAGCTATGAATTGAACTTGAGAGAGGAGGCAAAAAGTCATGGAAACGATTTTCAGAAGAACGGCGATTGAGGTAAAGACATTTTTACAATTAGATGATTTAGGCTCAAAGGGATCAGTCTGTAGTTTTTTAAGAAAACAGCATAGTGAAAGTAGTAACCGGAAGCTTTTTGCCTTTGTTAGTCATGTGTGAAAAATGACTTTTTAACCATACAAAGTAATTGGTAGACGCCGGTTTTATGGCGTCTTTTTTGTTGTGATAAAACGGAGAGAGGGTGAGCTAATTGCTAAAAAAACTAAGACAATTAAGGAATGTTGCAGTGTTCCAAGCGCTTCTAATTTAGAAAAATAATTAGAAGCGAGGAATTTACTATGAAAAAACAACTAATTTTTACTTCATCATTTCTTTTTCTATTTCTAAGTAATTTTTTTATTTTTATAGGATTTGAAATGCTATTGCCTATTTTACCAGCCTATTTATTAAGCATAAACGCCAATCCGATGCAAGTAGGCTTGGTGACGACGGTATTTACACTAGGTGCCATTACGATAAGACCTTTTATAGGGTACTATTTAATGGATCATAAGCGGAAAAAACTAGCGATTGTGGCAAGTACAGCATTACTACTAATTACAATGCTGTATCCATTGCTTAATACGATTTGGATTTTCCTATTACTCCGACTTTTCCATGGAACAGCGTGGGGTGTATCCACGACAGCCAATAGTACAATGGCTGTAGATAGTATCCCTAAAGCTCGATTAGGAGAGGGAATGGGCTATTTCTCGGTATCCACAACCGTGGGAGCAATTGTTGCACCCAGTCTCGGGATTCTTATTTACAGTACCTTTTCTTTTCACACGCTGATTTGGTCGTCAGCCTTACTAAGCCTTTTTGCGATCATAATGCTTTCATTTGTGCATTCCACGGCACCTATTCAAAATGACAAGCAGCCATTTCGATTTATAGAAGCGATATTTGAAAAAGAAGTAAGGTTTCAGGCATTATTGACTGTTGTGACGACGCTTGGTTTCGGCGCCATTATTACATTCTTAGTTCTTTTTGGTGAACAAAAGGGATTACAACAGATTTTTCTATTCTTTCTTATTAACGCAATTGTTTCCACGTTAATACGTCCTTTTACAGGGAAATGGTTTGATAAGCATGGACCATGGTCGATCATTATTATGTCAGCGATTTTCGGTTTTCTATCATTAATCGTGTTATCCTATACTACAAATAATTTCACTTTGATTTTCGCAGCGATTTTATTTGGTGCAGGCTATGGCACCGTTATGCCGTGCTTACAAACTTGGGCTGTTCAAAAAGTAAGTGAAGCCAAAAGTGGTGCAGCCAATGCCACTTTTCTTTCCAGTTTTGATGTTGGGGTCGGTATGAGCGCATTTATCTTAGGGATTTTAGCTGAGTGGATGAGTATAGAAATGATTTTCCGACTTGTTAGCCTAAGCTTTCTCCTTGTCGCCCTGTTAGTTTATCGGGATTATATTGTTAATAAAAAAACGAGCCATTAATACAGTAGGTAGGACCAGTCTCCATTAATTGCCCCTTTAAATAGACAATGTAAATTTTAGTCAATTACATGTCTTCTTTAAAGGGGGTTTTTATATGAACAACACCACTTGGATAGGATTGTAAGCCGCTTGCGTGTTAACAAATAGTTGGAAAATTCAATCCGAATTGTTAGATTTAAGGTATGATAGGGGAAGGCAAGCTTTGGAGGACTTTAAATGGTAAATGTACAATTATTAAAGAAGGTTAGAACCTTATTGGAGATGTATGAAGAAGGAGAACTTGGTGGGGAAGTAATGCCTGAAGATGTTTTAAAGGGTGTTGTAGAAGATGCAGATTTACTTCATGTGTTAACGCTAGCAATGGCTTTGAATTATCAACGAAATTCTTATACGTTGTGGGAATCTGTTGTAAAGGCTTATCAGGATGAAAAAACAGCATGGATTTTTCATCCTAAAATAGCCGCAAATTGTGATATTCATGATTTACGCGAAGCATTATTACTTCATCGTGTTGGTTTACAACCTAATCGACACCCTGAGATATGGCAGCGAGTAGCGAAAGGTATTGTAAATTCCTCAGCAAACGGAGATGTACAGGGGCTGATCGAATCTGCTCACTTTGATATTGCTATTTTAAAAGAGCTGATGCAACATACTCGCAAAGCGGAATTCCCCTATTTATCTGGACCTAAAATTTTCAATTACTGGCTATATGTTTTGGAAAATTATGCATCTATTAGGTGGCGTTCTCGTGAGCTTATAACAATAGCTCCAGATACACATATAATGAAAGCAACTGTTAAATTGGGATTATGTATGGATGAGGTGTTAGATGGGGGAGCGAATGATCGGAGAGTTGTAGCGAATGCATGGGAGCAAGCACTCAAAGGAACAGGGATCGCCCCAATCGATATTCATACGCCATTATGGCTGTGGTCTCGAGCTGGGTTCCCCTCGCTTGAAGAGAAAAAGCAAAGTGTATAGCCGTGTAGGATTAAATAAAAAACTTAAAGAGCATGTTTTGATTATATGTCAAAACATGCTCTTATTTATTGTGACCGTATTTAGGAAAGACTACAAACTACTTCTCCCAAAGCTCAATCAGTCGACCTTCTGGATCTTTAATCCAAATAAACTTCCCAAATTCGCTACTCTCTAGAGGTTTTGCAAGGGGAATATCGAGATGTTCAAGATGCATTAACATATCGTTTAAATCATGTACTTGGAAATTCAACATTACTTGTTGTTCTGTGGGAAAATAACTGTCCTGTTCATTGAAAAAAGAAAAGATCGTTTCATTGCCTTCATGGGGTTTAATGATTGTCCCATTCCAATCGTTTATTTCAATCATCAAGACTTCATTGTACCATTTCTTCACAACCTCTAGATTTTTAGTTCGCCAAAATATTCCGCCAAAACCTTTTATCATCGTCTCAAACTCCTATCTGTAGAAAGTTTCCTGATCTTTTCCATTAATATAGCATGACAAGGTGGCCATAAGAAAGAGACCATGCCATTTTGGATGGTCTCTACCTGTTATTCGGTAATCGTTTCTGCAAATGTTTTACGGCCAGGGCTTACTTTATTAATATGAATATCGATTTTGCTAATGGAATCTTTGCTTAAAGGAATTTTGCCATCCTTCTCTAATCTCTTCCAAGCCTTTACATTACTACGATAGAGATATTCGGATAGGCGAAAGATATCCGCATCCATTTTTAGTCCTTCTTCAAAGGTAGTTAGGATTTCTTCCTTGACGGCTTTTTCTACTTTTTTTCTTACCTGATTGGGTGTCAGCTTCCCTTTAAAACCATTTAAAATCGTATCGAATTTTAAATTTATTTCAAATGTTACGTCATTACCTTTGACAATTGGCTTGACTTTTACATCAAGCTTTTTAATATCGACAGTTAAGTAATCACTTTTTTCATTATTTTCTAATTCGACGGTAATTTCTCCTTGCTTTGTTTCATCATTCATCCACTCGATTCCACGTGCCGATTTGCCTTTAATATAGCCTTTAAAACTATCCTTTGAAAGAATACCGACACCAGCAAAAACGGTTGCAGTTTTGGAGCCATCCATTGTTTCCCAGTTTTCGTTGACGGTTACGTAAGGAATTTTCATTTCGTGGTTGGGCTCATTTAAGCCAATGACTAGTTGTCTTAAATTGACAGGCTCTACAAATGACTCCTGTTTCGCTGTATTTTTGGGATTACTTAATTTGGCAGCAGTTGGTGATTTCTCTAACAATGGAGAAACTAATAAAACATCTTCAATAGGATCTTGGGTACAGTAAACCCAAATATGATATCTGGTCTCGCGAAAGCGTAAAAAAGTATCAATAACCGCAATAGCATGTTCATCTTTCATAGCACTCTCTGAGAAGAGAAGAAAGGTCATATGTCCCCAAAATACTTCTTGGTCCATTGAACGATACAATTTGTAAATGGCTTCTTCTATTGTCTTTCCCTTCGCTTGGCCAATTTCGGTAGGGGCAGCATTTGGATTAGCTGATTCCGTTTTCGCTACGTTAGCAAAGTTGATAATTTGTAGGTATGCTGTATATTCATTATCCTTATAGTCAACCCCGACACCTTGTACGTAATACATGCGTTGTGGCTCTGTTACATCCCAACAGCCTGATAGCAGTAGTGTAGTCGTAAGCATTAAAATAACAATTGCAATCTGTTTTTGGCTCATATGTCTCCCTACTTTTTGAAGTTCGTGTATATTAGTTTGTACAAGAACGCAAGGTATTATAAGTAGAGACCATTTGTATGTAGGAAAGTGCTGCTCTTGTCAAAAATGACATGAAGACAGCACTTGAGGTTTTAGTGGAAATATTTTTGGACGCGTTGAACGACCTCGTTTGCCGAAAGTCCATTCGCATCGATCACAGGGCCTTCAATGACTGGATCACTAATTCCCATGACATCGCGATCTTGACCTGTAATAATACAAGCATCACATTTTTTCGCATCCTCTTCATTGCGAAGCTGGATGACTTCATAGCCCTGTGCTTTTAAAGCATCCTCGATATTTGATAATGATTGTTCCACACCAATAATTCTAGACATTTCTTGTCCACCTCCTACAAATAATGTGCCATTTCAGGTTGCGCATTATTCATCCTATTTTTAGCTGGGAGAGATAATTTCTAGAGATCCGTGCGTAATAGGGGTTGTGTACTACATCTAAAAGAACCGCCAAAGCTTCGAGAGATTGTAAAATCAACATATTCTACGGTGATACCTCTCTTCGCTAATTGCTCACCAATCCATGTAAATTCTTTGTCTGTAATGTAGACTTCTTCATTAATAGGTAACCCGTTAGTAGCAAGTTTGGCGGCATCCTCTAGGGAAACGTGAATTTTATCCCAATCTTTTAGCTGTTCGGGAATACCATCAAGGAGTGCTTCCTCGCAGACAATCATTAGCCCCTCTCTAACGAGGCTAAGCGCACAGTCGAGATGAAGAATGGTTGGATGAAGCGGCACTTCGACCACCGTATAATCAAAGTTACGTGCTAAATTACGCAGCCATTGTACACCATTTTTATTGGAGGCTAGTCCTGAATTCCCGACGAAAATCGTTTTATCTAACACTAACACATCACCGCCCTCTAAAAACGGGCCAGCTTCAGAATCTAAACCATCTGCCGTATCAGGCTTTGGAATGGAGACATAGAAACATTGATTTTCGTTTGCTTCCTGTACTAAAAGATTGCGCACTGGCAAAATTTCGTTGCGTCTATGTGGGAATCGAAGGGAGCCCTCGATTAAGAGATGGCCGATGGTGAAAAAGGGATCGCGAACGAAGAAATTGCTATAGCCATCTTCTTTTCCTACCTCTTTTTCATAGTCTGTTAAACGTCTTGGTACCTGTACTTCTACACCGTATTTTTCTAATACTTTTTTTAAATTTGCACGTTCCAATTCCCATTGCTGCTGTCTTTCTGGAAAGACGTCCTTAAAATTTTTTCCTAGTGTATTTACGCTTTCATAAAGCGCTAATGTTTCTTCTGTTAAAAAATCATCATCTGTCGGAGCCTCTTTAGCTGGAAAAGCAAATTCCGATTGAGCCATGACGACTCGTTTTAAAGGAGCAAACTCACTTTTTACAAAAATATTCGTCATCGTACTTCCTCCTGTTGTATGATTTAGAAAAAATAATGAAATTTTTTCCTTCGATGTTCCTTATCGTAAGGTATATAGTTACTATATAGTCAAGAATAGGGTGTAAGATGGTGAAAAGATGGGCATTGCTGAGGTGCTGACGATTGTCTTTATCGTATTAAAGCTAACAGAAGTCATAACATGGTCGTGGTGGTTCGTCTTATTACCAATGATTCTTTCATTTAGTCTGTATGCCATTATTGGCCTGGTGAAGCTTGGAATGGTATTGATTGCTGTGGTAGCAGTGAAGAGGCGGGATGATGAAATCAATAGATAAATAATATAGCCACCTGATTAGTTTAAGAAGCTTTGAACAAATAAAAATAAATCAGTATTGTCCACGACAATGTATTGCTTCATATTTTTAGGATGCACGTTAATACCAATGATATTTCTAGCATAATCCAATTTGATTGTAAAAGACTCATTTGTACTGGGTGAAGTGAAAATCAAATAAGCATCCGTATTAAATGCGGGTATATTCGGTATAAATTTCTTTTTCATCACTAGATTATCTAGTATTAAGATCAGTTGCTCTGTTTCCTTTGCATCCATATAATACGATTTTTCTCTCGTATCTGAAATCAGAACGGTGTGAATACTAGCTGTATTTAATTCAGGTACAGCATCATGAAAGGAAATGTGCGGTTTACGATAAAACACAAGTAGCAAAATGATTACTAGTAATCCGAACGACCAGATTAATCTTTTGTTTTGCATAGTCATCGCCTCCTAGTTCTTAAACCAATTATAGGATCATTTTGAATAGTAGGGAATGAAAAAGGTGAGGTTAGTCCAATTAGGTCCAGCCTCACCATTTTATTATTTGCTTAATTCATAAGTTTTCACTGCTGGAGGAACAAAGCTTTCGCATTTATCTAATAGTGCTGCTGCGTCCTCATCAACAATAAGTGCCTCACGGTATTGTGCTTTTAAAAATTGTTCATTTTGCATATGGTCAAAGAATGATATTAATAAATCAAAATAGCGTTCCATATTGAAAATAGCACAAGGTTTTTGAAGCAGACCGATTTGATTCCACGTAAATACTTCGAAAAATTCCTCTAATGTTCCAGGTCCACCAGGTAGGGCGATAAAGCCATCTGCTAATTCCATCATTTTACTTTTACGCTCATGCATCGTCTTTACAACAATCAGCTCCGTCAGCTGTTGATGCGCAATTTCACGTTCTTCTAATAATGTCGGAATCACCCCAATGACCTTGCCGCCTTCTTCTAGCACTGTATTCGCTACTGTTGCCATGATGCCTACAGAAGCACCACCATAAATAAGCGTAATTTGTCTTTTGGCTAATTCTTTACCTAGTAAAATCGCGCCTTGACGATAAGCGTCAGATGCGCCTAGACTGGATCCACAAAATACGGCAATACTTTTCATAGCTGATTTCCTCCATATCTGATCAAATTCTTTTATAGTATAATTTATTTTGAAGAGGAAGGAAATGGAGGAAACGAAATTGGAACTAAATGAATTTCAACGCTGGGTAAAGGATTATTATGAAGCACGTGGCTGGTCAGAGCTTAATATTTTTACACGTATTGGCTTCTTGGCAGAAGAAACAGGTGAGGTAGCAAGGGCGATTCGAGCAATCGAGATTGGTAGAGATCGACCAGATGAAAAAACACAATCCTTTGAAGAAAATAAACAGGAGCTTATTGAAGAGCTAGGGGATGTCCTAGGAAATCTTATAGTGATTGCCAATCAGTACGATATTCCATTAGAAGAGATCTTTGCTGCGCATCAAGACAAGCTGATAAAACGTTACGAATAGGAGGAGCAAGATGGAATATCAAGTAGAGGTTTTACGGGAACAGCATGAGGATTTTACGAATTTTTTAAGCGAAAAAATTCGTGCCTTTAATAATGAGCAATCTCTTCATCATCGTGAAAGTAGACAGCAAGGTGCGGTTCTTCCTTTACAGTTGATCGTCACAGATCAACAACAGCAATGGATAGGTGGCATAACGGCTGAGATATATTGGGGATGGGTGGAAATACATAAATTTTGGTTTAGTGAAGAATATCGTGGAAAGGGTATGGGCAAAAAGCTCTTAGCACAAGCAGAATGGGTAGCGAAGGATATGGGGGCAACAAAGGCCCTACTAACAACCTACGAGTTTCAGGCGCGTACCTTTTACGAGGCACATGGCTATCAAGTAGTGGGCGAAATTAAAGATTATCCACCAGGCAGTAGCTACTATACGATGGTGAAAGTGCTTGCTTAAGAATTGGCTGTCTATTCTATAGACAGCCTGTTTTAATTGACATCACCCAAATAGATTGTTGTTTGTTGTCCTCGTATAAACTGCTGTAGCGGTTGGATAAGTGCTTTTGGGTAAAGTCGATAAGTATGAAGCTTTTCAATTGGTATCCATTGTGTCCCAATTTGAAGAGTATCTGGATTTGTTGGTTGACAAGCTTGCTTATTTACCTGACAGAGGAAATAATATTCTACCTGATGTACGTCTGCGTCAAAGGCGGCATGCTCATGATTTTGTCCGATGTATTCTCGGATAAATAATAGCTCTCCAATCTGAACAGAGGAGCCAATTTCCTCAAGGCATTCCCTTTGCAACGTTTTGTGAAAGGTCTCTCCATGCTCCTGTCCACCACCAGGGCAAAGATAAAAGTAGCCCTCGACATCTTGATTTTTTGTTAGTAATAGTTTCCCGTCCATGATGATGATGGCTTTGATAGAATTTCTAATCATCGACTTCTCCTTAATTGTTATTTTTCGTGATCATGACTAAAACGCTTCATGAATGTCTACCTTAGTAAAAAGGGGAGATGAAGCGTGTATTCAATGTCCAATTTTAAATTACTTGTAGAAAAACAGTCTGAAATTGATACCATTTATCAGAAGTGTAATGATTTAATTCAATCAACTGTTACACCGAAGCTAGATGAAGAGGTCGAGCAGTTTTTAAAGCTGGTTGAACAGCATTTGACACAGCAAGGCTTTACCATTACGAATACATCAACAGGGTTAATCGCCAATTATCAAGAGGCTGTCATTAATGTAGATAAGCATTCAAAGCATTTGGAAGAATGCTTTTTTATCAATTTAAATAGTTATGCTGAGGATCAAGTCTCTATTGTACTAGATATTTCACCGACAATGCTACCGAAAATTTCAAACCAGCTCGATGGCTACACAGATATTATTGAGCAAATGACAGATAAGCTAAAGCAAGCAAAAAGTTTGGAGAAAGCCTGTACAAATCCCAAATTTCTTTATAAAACACAAAGCAATAAAGTATTCCATACCCCTCAGGAAGTATTGGATTATTATTTTCAAGGATAGGAGAAGCAGCTAGAAAAAACTAGTAGGTGTATAAAAAGTGGAAACTTGATGTTGAGGACTGACCTCAGCAGTATAGACAAATAAAAAAATACACCTTCGATTGAATATGGGGTTAAAAACTAAATTTCAATTAGGAGGTGATTTTTCTAAGAGTAAAAGGTTTTAAATGAATTAATTTGATCCCTTTTGCCAAATATATATATAAAGGATGATGATTCAATTACAAATCACCATCCTTTTTAGCGTATTAAAAAACTAAAACATACTTAATCTGTAAATAAATCATTCCTTAATCCGTTTCAAAGGGCTTTTCTTTATACTTGGAAACATCATAACGCCCAATTACTTAATAATTACTAGACGTTTCATCGTCAGCCTTGAATTTATTGAAATCAGCTACATCCAGAGCATCTGTCATCATCTTCAATAAATATTGTGGTTCCGGAGCTTCTTCTACTGCTGAAAGAACTAGTGCATTTCGTAAATATCCTGCATACTGTGAGAGCAATTGAGCATTGAAGTCTAGCCTATTTGCTTCAGCAAAAAGCTTCATGAAAATCGATACCGTTCGTGTATTTCCTTCTCGGAAAGGATGAACACGCCAAAGTTTTGTCATAAATGAAGAAAAGTCCTCAACAAGGCGAGGATTAGAATACTTCCATTGCTTAGATTTAGACCAACTGAAAATAGTTTTTAAATCAGATACAATGTGATCTTTATCACTATAAGCAACAGATAATCCATTTAAAACATGTTCACTTTTATAAATATTGACTGTGCGGAATTCTCCTGCCCATGAATATAGCTCATGAAAAAGGAAGTGATGAATCGTTTGGAGACTTTTATATTTGTGGAAGTCAATATCCTGCGTGATAGAAGAAATATCTATAATCCCAGCGATTAACAGTTGTGCTTCAACGTCAATCAATAGTTGTTCATCTCGAATATTTAATTTGTTGATTAAGACATTTGTATTAGGATAAATATATGGGTCCATAAACTACTGTGAAGCCCTTGTATATTTTTCAACAATCGCTTGTTTCAATTCGCTGGATGATACTTGACCATTTTCATATTGGTTTAAGAGGTTCTGTGTAAATGCGCTCGGTTTTCCACCGTCAATGGCAGCCATACCAACTGCGAATTGCACTTGCTTTTTACGTTCTAAGGATGAATTTTCTTTCATAAATAACACCCCTCACTTTAATGGTATATCTATTATATCAGTTTTATGCATCAGGAGATAGTTAGATCACTGCACGATGCCTACTGAGTGAGAAAATTCAATAGGTGCCAGTGGGAAAAATTTAGAGCTAAGCTCCCTATAATCAAAGTGGGTGAAATTTTACGAAGAGTAAAATTTCACCCACTTTTTCTATTCGGAGAAGAGGTTTTGTTCTAGTCTTTCATCTATCTAAAAGCGATAGGATTAGAAGCCCGCTTTCTTCCATTATCGAATAAACTTTCTCCCAAAAAGCCACATCATTAAGGATAGACCTAAGAAATAAAGTGGCATTGTCAGTAAAGAACCGTTATGCAGTAAGCTCATACCAGAAGTGATGGCACTGACAAGTAAATAATAGCCGAGACTAAAGATAGCGCCTGCTGTGCCAATGACATCCTGAAAATCTACTAACGCTAAACTTAAGCAATTAGGAAGTGCAATGCCTGAGCCTAGCAGTGTGATAAAAATAGTAATCAGTATACCAATGGCCATCATGCTCGCGTGCAATGGCAGGGTACAAACGATAGTCAAAAGCAAAGTGCCACCGAGCATTACCAAGCAGCCAACATGGATGATTTTTTGTGGGGGATGGCCGATGACGAGTCGCTTTGAAATCATAGCCCCTATTATGGAAGCAAGGGCAACAATGATACCAAGAAAGCCGTACAGGCCAGGGGACAGCTGGAAATACTCGATGAAAATAAAGGGTGCTTCGGCATAGTAGCTAAATAGGACACCATTGATGCCTCCAATTAGCAAACCATAGACAAGCACAATGGGTGAAGCAAAAATGCGTTTGACGACAGGCCAAATCGCCGTTCTTTGTCTTGTTGCAGGGTCAGTTGTTTCTGGAAGTCTGCAATAAGCATAGATAAACAACAAGATACTCATGATGACAAGGACAAAAAACACGGCCCGAAAGCCTAGTGCTTGGTCCACCCAACCACCGATTAATGGCCCTACCGCAGGGGTAAAGGCAATGACGGCTGAAATTTGAGCAAACATGGCATGGCGTTGACTACCTGACATACTTTCACGCAATATGGTCTGCGTAATAATGGAGCCAGTGGCAGCGCCGAACGCTTGGAGCAATCGACTTGCCAATAGAAAAGGGATTGACTCTGCATAAAAACAAAGTAGGCTACCTATGCCATAAAAAATTAAACCGCCTAGCATGGCAGGTCGACGGCCAATAAAATCAGAAATCCATCCCCAGCAAAAAACACCAAGTGCAAAGCCAATAAAATAGATGCTTAAGGTTAATTGGACAGAGCTAAAGTCTACACCAAGTGCAGCTGCAATATCCGGTAGAGATGGGGTATATATCGTTTCGCTAATTTGTGGAAAAGCCACAAGAACAATCATTAATAATAAAGATGGTACTGCCTGTTTTTTCAACATATTGCCCTCCTACAAGCAAAATTCTACTTTGTTCGTTACAAGTAGATTGCGTAGCTAGGGAAACGGCGGGACCATTATAAGAATACGTTCATAGGATGTCATGTTGAAATCACCTTTATATGCTTGAAGTAGGAGTGCATAGTCTAGCAACTATTATAGGCTATTTTACAATAATTATATAGTAATAATTGCTAAAGCTAAGAGATATTGCTTGTATATGGTAGGGGGATTTTGTAAAATAGAACGGATGTTCTTTTAAATTTGAATGACAGAGGGTGTATCTAATTGAATTTTGAGCTAACTTTATTTACTTCTACTGATATTCAGGGATTAATCGAGCTATCAGCTTCCGTTGGATGGGATTACGATGCCCATGAAATTGAAACGATTATGGCAGCAGGTAGAATAGTTGGACATAAAAATATGGAAGGGAAAATTGTTTCCAGTGCAGCTATTATTCCCTATGACACAAATGTAGCCTCCATTGGCATGGTGATTGTACATGAGCAATGCAGAGGTTTTGGCTTAGGTAGAATTGTTACGCAAGCCTGTATCGATAGTGTTTCAGCGGAAACAGCGATTATGCTCGTAGCTACGAAAGAGGGAGAACCTTTATATCAAAAAATGGGCTTCACGACTGTTGAGCATGTACATAAATATTTGGCAGACAAATTTGTTGAGACGACCAGCGAAGCCGATTTTTTAGGCACCATCAAAGAATTTCAAGAACAGGATTTTGAACAGCTTGTTAAACTTGACGCAGCAGCCTTTGGGGATAGTAGAAGAATCTTTTTGCGTAAAAGAATTCAGCAATCACAGCGCTGTGTTGTTGTAAAAAATCAAGACAACCAAATGATTGGCTATGGCTTAACGATCGCTGGGCCAATTTATCTTCTTTTAGGGCCAATCGTTGCGCCAAGTATGGAAATAGCACATCACATTATTAATGAATTGGCTAAGGGCCATCAGGGGAAATTACGTATCGACTGTCCAGCTATCCAAAAGGAACTTAGTCCAATTTTACAACAAAGTGGTTTTATGTTGGCTGCAACGCCACCTGTCATGATCCGTAATGCCAAAAAAATGCCTACACGAAATCAAACATTATTTGCTCTAGCAGCACAAGCTTTTGGGTAATCAAACGTGCAAGCCTACTTTTAGGTTTGCACGTTTATGTTATCAAAAAAGGATTTTGAAGAAAGAGTAGCGAATGATATGGATGGTAGAGGAGGGGAACAGCATGTTTCCAGAATTAGAAACAGCAAGACTTAGGTTAAGAGAACTCACAGAGGAGGATGTTCCTGCGATTTTTCGTTGCTTTTCCAATGAGGCTTTAACACGCTATTATGGACAGGAGCCTTTTGCTGTCACACAGCAGGCTGAGCAGTTAATTAAGCAATTTGCTAAAAATTTTGAGGAAAAGCGTGGAATTCGATGGGGCATTGAACGAAAAGATACGAATGAAGTGATTGGTACAGTTGGCTTTCATCTATGGTCGGCGGCACATCGACGAGCAGAGATTGGCTATGAAATTCATCCTGATTATTGGCGGCAGGGTTATACAAAAGAAGCCGTACAGAAAGTAATTACTTATGGTTTTGGGAATATGAACTTAAACCGAATTGGAGCCGTTGTTTTTTTAGAGAATGAGGCATCCTCCCAGCTTTTAATTCAACTTGGATTCCAACAGGAAGGTATATTGAGGGACTATATGTATCAAAAGGGACAGGGACATGATACATTTATCTATTCTTTGTTAAAAAAAAATGAATAATTTAGCTTTAGCGTTTTTATAGAATAATAATTTACTTAGAAATGGATAATAAATAATAATTTAGATGGAGTTTTGAGGGTACTTTTTTCGGTTATATTTCTTATATGAACAACAATTTTTATAAGTTTGTGTAAAATGTAACAGATGAGGGGCTGGGTGTTATGGAGCAATATAGCACAGCTTATTTTCAAAAGCTAGATTTACTGTCAAGCCTATACGCGGGACAGGCTGCTTTAAAGGATTCCATTCCAGCAGAGAAGGTCAAGCGAATGGAGCGCTATCAACAAATTGAAGCGGCGATTACAAAACTAAATAACGAAATTAGAATAATTGAACGGACCATATTAAAGTCCTCCCATTCTATTCGAAATAGTTAATGGTAGCTCAACCCATGCATATCCTTGCATGGGTTTTTCGTTTGATAAGGTAAACTTATGTATTTTTATAATAATTATAGATTTTTCTTATGGGTGATCTACTAGTACACTAAAATAAAGAGGGAGGATGAAGAGAATGGGTATTGATTTCCACAATCAGCAACATCGTACGTCTTATACAACAAGACAGGCAGACAGCTCATGGAAGGAAGCGTTAGCGACACATATTCCTTTTCATCGTATGGGAAAGGCAGTGGATATCGGCTGTGGCGGAGGGATTTATGCCAAGGCTCTTGTCGATTTGGGGGTGGCATCTGTAACAGGTGTAGACTTTTCACTAGCCATGCTGGACGGAGCGAAAGAAAATTGTCGGGCTTATCCGCAAATCACATTTGTCCAAGGGAGTGCTTTCAATACAGGGCTTTCAGGGGATACTTTTGATATCGTGCTGGAGCGAGCTTTAATTCATCACATACAAGATGTCAAAGCATGCTTTCAAGAGGCATTTCGGCTTTTACAGCAAGGCGGTTATTTTATCGTGCAGGATCGCACCCCAGAGGATTGCTTACTTCCAGGGGATGCTCATCATATAAGGGGCTATTTCTTTGAAAGTTTTCCTTCGCTTATTCAAAAGGAAGTAGAGCGCAGACACACTAGTCAGTTGGTGACAGAAAGCTTACAAGAAGTAGGCTTTCAAGAAATTAGTGAACTCAAACTATGGGAGACGAGACAGGTCTATGCTAATAAGGAGCAATTATTGGCCGATTTACAAGGCAGAGTGGGGCGTAGTCTATTACATGAGTTAAATGACACCCAATTATCGTCCCTTCTTGAGCATATAAGGAATGCAATTACCACTGAAGCTTCCATCATTGAAAAGGATCGATGGACGATTTGGATCGCCAAGAAAAAATAAGGATCATCTTATGGAGAGGCTCAACCCTCTCCATTTTTATTCGATTCAGCATCCCCAGAGCTATCCTTCAATTTACAGGATCTATCCGCCACTTTTAACTTTCTATCCGTCACTTTAGGATTGCTATCCACTACTTTGCACATTTTATCCGCTTTCCTAGAGAAAACTCTTATAGCATAACTATAAGGGATTATTTAGTAATTGCCAGCAAAAATTGATCGCGGTCTGCTTCTTCCTGCATTTTACTGTCGACAAGCATTGCACCTGATTGGACACTTGTGATGTCGTTGTCTACAAGAAACTGTACATTCACCTTGGCTACTTCATTGTTAACCGTGCAATCACCCTCAAACTCTACAACATCCTGTCCCTTTTGTGTTTCAAAATAAACCCAATATGGATTTTCACAGGCAGAGGCAAAGGCACTCTCCAAAGTTTTTGTACTATTTTCATAGGAATAGTTTTTTACGTATGTAATGTATTCATTATCTGTAATATCCTTTTGTGGACCATAGAAGTACCAAAATACCGCTAAGATACCGATTGGCACAATCCACAATATATTTCTTTTACTTAATTTCCCCATATGTTATATCCCCCTTTATGTGAATATTTTAACATCTTCTTTTGTATTTTTGCTAGCTTACGATAATATTTTCTATAGAAGGCCGCGATTCTGTTCATTACGTGAGCTTTGAATTCAGGTGGCAGTTATGATAACGTTAGTTGATAGATTTCTATCGATGTCGCCATATTGCTTGGTGAAGGAGGTTTTTACATGCATAAAAGTAGACGTGGTTTGCTGCTAGTTCTTGTGCTGATGTTAATGGGTCTGGCCTTTTTTATCGGCATGAAAATGAGGCCAGTCACACAGCCGACTAGAAATCCTGAGACAACGCCCGTTCAAGAGGATGCGTCCGAACAGGAAGGTGGTTCAGAGAATGTAGAGGCCCTCATACAGACTATTGCTCAATTAGCGCGAGAGGGAAAAGTACCTGAAGTGCCATTTGCAGCAGGAGATACACAACAACAAGCGGTTCGTGAGCAATGGGGAGAACCACAGCAGGTCACGGAATCCGCCAATGGACAATATGAAGATTACGAGGATGTGACGATTGGCTATCGAGGTTCACAGGCCTTCGATATCCGTTCATCGAAAGAGAATATCAAAAGCATTCGTTTAGCAGCAATTAAAAATAAGTTGGGTGAACCTGATGAAGTTCGTTACTACCAGGATCCATCAACCAATCAAATTATTCTTGTCTACCAAGTAAATGCCAGCTATCAATTAAAGTGGATTTTACCGAAACCGACTGACAGTGATGCCAATCCTGCGGTTCATCATATTTCGGTTTATACAGAACTGAAGCCACAAGCACCAGATACAGTGGTACAAATGACATTGGACGAGAAAATCGGTCAAATGATGTTTGCGGGTGTGTCAGGTACGGCGCTTCAGCAGGAGACAACAAGCCTCATTCAAAAGGCAAAAGTAGGTGGCTTGATTCTTTATGGCAATAATCTTGAAACACCCCAGCAAACGGTCACGTTGATGAATGACTTAATGGCTGCCAATTCGAATAATCGGCTACCACTTTTCCTTGGCACCGACCAAGAGGGTGGCAAAGTAGTCAGATTACCAGGCGCTTTAAAAAATTTCCCAACGAACAAAAAAATTGGGGACATTAACCAATCCAAGTTTTCATTTGAAATAGGCCAATTATTAGGGGAGCAATTAAAGGCATTTGGCTTCAATTTGGACTTTGCACCCGTATTAGATGTCAATAGCAATCCGAATAATCCGATTATCGGGGATCGTTCATTTTCCAATGATCCAGCTATCGTCAGCAAATTGGGCATTCAAACAATGAAGGGTCTGGAGTCGGAGCAGGTTATTCCTGTCGTTAAGCATTTCCCTGGGCATGGTGATACATCTGTGGACTCCCATTTAGAATTGCCAAAGGTGACAAAAAGCTTGAACGATTTGAATCAGCTAGAGCTTGTCCCATTTAAAGAGGCCATTAACAATGGTGCAGATGTCGTCATGGTCGCACATATTTTATTGCCAAAGATCGATCCACAGTACCCTTCCTCCATGTCGAAGGAAATTATCACGGGTATGCTAAGAAAGCAACTGGGCTTTGATGGTGTTGTTATGACTGATGATTTGACGATGAAAGCTATCACGAATCATTATGCGATCGGGCAAGCAGCTGTCGATTCGATCAAGGCTGGTAGTGATATTATTTTAATCGCTCATGAATATGCCAATATTACAGCAGCGATAGAAGCGGTAAAGATAGCCGTCAGCAATGGGGAAATAACAGAGGAACGCATCAATGAAAGTGTCCAAAGAATCGTAAAGCTAAAAGAAAAATATCAGCTTGTCAATCAGCCCGTGACTGCGGTCGATGTTAACAAGCTTAATACAGACATCGAAAAAGTATTGAATACGTATATGAAATAAAGGCGAAAAGGGACATACAGCAACCGATGTATGTTCCTTTTTGTGAATGATGGATAGGGTGAGAACGTGGATAAGGAATTCAAATTAGCTAGTCAATTATTACTGTTGCTAGATTCTGAACAAAGGTGGTTTACTTTAGCGGAGGTGGAAAAAAGCTTACATATTTCGGATAAGACCATACGTAAGCTCGTAGAAGAAATCAATCGGCAATTACCAGTAGCAATGACGATTGACGTATCTAGAGGAAAGGGAATTTTTCTACAACGCGATGGGCGAAGTACAACCGTTAGTGAAGTGCTTACTAGCATGTTCAGGCAAACCATCTTCTATCGCTTCATGCACTTATTGTTTATCAATGGGCAACATTTTTCGATGGAGGAGCTAGCAGAGGCGATGTATATGAGCACCTCCTCGTTGAAGAAGCTGATTATGCAACTAAATAATCATGATTTGAAGCCATATAAGCTACGCATCACATACTCGACGCCAGCCATAAAGGGAAACGAATTGAATATTCGCTACTTTTACTGGAAGTTATATGGTGATGCCTATGAGTATACAGGATGGCCATTTACCAATAGTGATGCTGATTTTATCAATCAATGCATCACGCATATAGAGCATGAGCAAAGCATTGTTTATTTTATTAATTCCAAAAGGAAATTATCCTTTTTAGTGGCGATTGTATTGGAAAGAGCGAGAAAGGGAAACTATGTCAAAATTACGGAGGATGATTATGCTTGGGAAAGTGGAATGTTCTATTTGCCAGTAAAAGACTTTACACAGGCACTGGAAGAAAAATTCTCGATTGAATTACCAAGGAGTGAATTGTTTTTTATGCAATCTCTATTTAGTCTAAGCCAATATCATTATTATGAAGGCTCAGACATGACGCCAATGAAGGAAATCGAATTATATAAGAATAAAGAAATCGATCAAATGGCGCAGCAGCTGTTCTCCCTATTGGCCAAGGCTTACCCAAATCTGGATATGAATGAGCGGTTTAGCTTGGAGGTATATGAGTTCTTGGACAAGCTTTTAATCGATAATGCCATCCCTGAATGGCTGATGATTTCAAAAAGTAATTTAACAAACTATGTTCAAATTGAATGTCAGCAAATTTACCAAGATATGCAGACCTGTATGCAGACGTGGCAAAAAGCGTACCCTGCTGTCCTATATAATGACTTTCATTTAACCAAGCTTACCTTACTTGTTCGTTCAGGGCTACGTTATAAAAGTAAACGAGCCTTCTTGGTCATTGGAGAGGAATTTTCAATCCGCCATTATATCGCCAATTTAATCAAGAATGAAATTGGGGACCAGCTGATTATTAATACCTCTATTATGAAGGGGTTAACGGATGAAATGGTACAGCAGCATCACATTGATTTTGTCATAAGTAATTTCCCTGTTGCCTTAACGACAGTGCCAGTTGTTATTATATCCACGATTCCTTCCAAAAGGGATTTAGATAATATTCGTCAGGAACTGCTTCGATAATTTGGTCAATTATTTCCTGTACACTACGTAACAATCTGGTCTAGTTTGTCATCATCATTAAATCTTATACTCATAGTAGTTTCTGAACAGATTTCTTGTAAAAGAGTTCGTGTTGGAAATGGCTATGGGTATTTTTTATTGGTAAATGAAAACGGTTACCTAATTGGATTTAAGATAAATGACATGTTTTTGGAGGTATGAAAATGAGTAGACATTTAGGAGCAAAAAAGGGAGAAATAGCTGAGCGTGTCTTGCTACCTGGAGACCCATTACGTGCAAGATTTGTAGCAGAACATTTTTTAGAGAATGCTTATTGCTATAACGAGGTAAGAGGAATGTATGGTTACACAGGAACATTCAAAGGCGTGCCGATTTCCGTGCAGGGGACGGGCATGGGGAATCCATCGATGAGTATATACGGTACTGAACTGGTTAACGATTATGGCGTGAAGAAATTGATTCGTATCGGCACATGTGGTGCGATGCAAAAGGATATTCAAATCCGAGATATCATATTAGCCCAAGCAGTCTCTTCAGACAGTAATTTGACGGAGAAAATTTTCTACGGCAATAATTATGCCCCAATAGCGGATTTTTCCTTATTAATGAAAGCGTTTCAACAAGCACAAGGAAAAAAGGGGAATGTCTTTGTTGGCAACATTTATAATTCAGATGAATTTTATCGTGAAACATTAGACAGGCTTCATAAGTTTATGGAATTCGGTGTTTTAGGAGTAGAAATGGAAAGCACCGCTCTCTATACGTTAGCCGCAAAATATGGGGTAAAGGCATTGTCTATTTTGACGGTCGGTAGTCAATTATTAACAAACGAAAGCTTAACGCATGAGGAAAGTGAAAAATCCTTTTTTGATATGGTGGACATTGCACTTCATACAATCATCGATGAGTAGGGGATTATGCTGGATGGGAAGAAAAGGCATTTGAAAACATTGTTCGTAACGGAGGGGACAACATGCATTATATCATTTCGATAGTAGGTCTACTACTCGTGCTATTTTTAGCATGGCTTGCAAGTAATAATAAGAAAAAGATTAAATACCGCCCAATCATTGTGATGATTGTTATCCAGCTTGTTTTAGGGTTTCTATTACTGAAAACAGGTATTGGGGAATTTTTAATTAAAGGATTTGCTGATAGCTTTGCAAAACTACTTGAATATGCCAACGAAGGCACAAATTTTGTATTCGGTGGGATGGCGAATGAAGGCGCACATACATTTTTCCTCTATGTTTTAATGCCAATCGTATTTATGTCAGCCATCATCGGCATATTGCAACATTATAAAATTCTACCGTTTATTATTAAATATATAGGTTTCGTATTAAGTAAAATCAATGGGATGGGTAAACTAGAATCCTATAATGCGGTTGCTGCGGCAATTGTAGGGCAAAATGAAGTATTCATTTCAGTAAAAAATCAAATTGGCTTTTTACCAAAGCATCGACTCTATACCTTATGTGCTTCTGCGATGTCAACGGTATCGATGTCCATTGTGGGCTCCTATATGACGATGCTAGAGCCAAAGTATGTAGTGGCAGCTCTCATATTAAACTTGTTTGGTGGTTTTATCGTGGCCTCGATCATTAATCCGTATGAAGTGCAAGCGGAGGAAGATATAATCGAAGTGCAAGAAGGTGAAAAGCAAACATTTTTTGAGATGCTAGGCGAATACATTATGGACGGTTTTAAGGTGGCCATCATCGTCGGGGTTATGTTAGTAGGCTTTGTTGGGTTAATTGCCCTCATTAATGGTGTGTTTAATGGCATTTTCGGCATCACATTCCAAGGCTTCCTAGGCTATGTCTTTGCCCCAATTGCCTTCGTCATGGGTGTACCGTGGCATGAAGCTGTGAATGCTGGTAGTATCATGGCGACAAAGCTTGTGGCAAATGAATTCGTTGCCATGCTGGACTTCGTTAAAATCCAAGACAGCTTTAGTGAGCGTACAGCAGCCATTGTCTCTGTTTTCCTCATATCCTTTGCTAACTTTGGCTCGATTGGTACTATCGTAGGTGCTGTAAAAGGGTTAAATGAAAAGCAAGGCAATGTGGTGGCACGCTTTGGATTAAAATTGCTCTATGGTGCTTCACTAGTAAGTGTTTTATCGGCAATCATTATTGGGATTGTGTTTTAAGTTGAAGAATACAAGAGAAAGAGCATATTTTAGGCGTATCAATTCCTAAAATATGCTTTTTTTGAGCTTTTGATGATCACTCAAAGAAACATTGTAACTTTCTTCCACAATTATCGTTGGATATATTAAGAGGAATAATTGTACCAATAGTAAAAATTCATAAGGGGAAGGATTAGAATGAAAACTTTCTATCATTGTTTAATCATGTGGATTCCTTTTATAGTGCTGTTTGCCTTAGCAGGATTTGGCTTAGAGGTTTTAGAAGGAAGAAAAATCAGAACATCAGAATATATGACGGGATTTCGAGATTTAGGAGCTGGTTATATGTTCTTAATGGGCTCTTTTGCTTTTATTCTTTATCCGATTTCATTTTTACCACTAACATTGCTTGTGAGTCGTTTTATGAAAAATTGGCTGTATAAAGTGGCTTCCTTTACTTTATGTGGTGGGGCAATAGGGGCTTTTTCCTGCATAATCATCTATGATTCGCGATTTATAGAAGAATATAATGTAAGCATTGTCAATTCTATGCTCTTTTTTGGAATTGCGGGTTTTCTCTATGCTTTAGTAGAAAATGCGGTGAAGAAAAATATAAAATTTGTTTAACTAATGAATATGTCTTTTTTCATCTAGCGGAATATGGAAAAATTATTTCTACTCATTTCAGTCTAATTACCGATAGCATATTAACGGATTTTCCTTTATGGTTAATAAGTCGTAAAAGACACTATCAGGAATATCCTGCAAATATTGAAATGATAGGTGGAAAACAATGAATTATCAAGTTTTATTATATTACCATTACACGAAGATTGAAGACCCAGCGGCGTTTTCAGCAATGCACTTAGAAATGTGTAAAGAAATCGGTCTAAAAGGTCGTATTTTAGTAGCCAATGAGGGCATTAACGGTACTGTTTCTGGTACGATTGAGCAAACAGAACAATACATGGCAAACATGCAAGCAGACCCATTATTTGAAGGCATTGTTTTCAAAATTGATGAGGCAGAAGGACATGCATTCAAAAAAATGCACGTACGCCCACGACCTGAGTTAGTCAACTTAGGCTTAGAAGAAGACGTCAACCCACATGAGTTAACAGGTCGCTACCTGTCACCAGAACAATTCCTTGCTGAAATGCAAGATGAAAATACAGTAGTATTAGATGTACGTAACACGTATGAATATGATGTCGGCCATTTTCGTGGTGCGATTCGACCAGAGGTAAAGAACTTCCGTGATACACCAGAATGGGTCCGTGCAAACCGTGAGCTATTCGAAGGGAAAAATGTTTTAACCTATTGCACGGGCGGGATTCGTTGTGAGAAGTTTTCGGGTTGGATGAAACGTGAGGGCTTTGGCAATGTTGGTCAATTACATGGTGGTGTTGCCACATACGGAAAAGATCCTGTTGCGAAAGGTCAACTATGGGACGGTCAAATGTACGTATTTGATGAGCGTTTAACAGTGCCAATCAATCAAGTAGAGCATGTGATTGTCGGCCGTGATCACTATGATGGGGAACCTTGTGAGCGTTACATTAACTGTGCAAACCCTGAATGTAACAAGCAAATCATCGCATCTGAAGAAAATGAAGCTAAGCATTTAGGTGGCTGTACAATCGAATGTACAAAGCATGCACGCAACCGCTACATTGTGCGTCACAATTTAACAGAAGAGCAAGTAGCTCAAGCAATTGAGGCGTTACTTTAAACATACAAAGCGATATTAAATATCTTTCATAACCTACTTTATAGAGGTTCTTAAAACACTCAATGTAAGTGTTCAAACTATCCATTTCAACATTGGACTAGTCTGCTCGCTTACATAGGGTGTTTTTTTCTTTTGTAAGGAAAAAATAAATGACTCAATCATGGGAGGAAGAGGGTAATAAATCTGAAGCTGTTTAAAGTAAATGATCAGAGGGTATTCAACAAAATGTAACAGGATTTAAATAGTGCAAGCACGCAAAGTGTTTGTTACTAATTAATCAAGATAGGAGATGATAGTTGATGGGAAATCCACATCTAACCGATCCACGCAAGAAATTTCATACCGAAAAATTTCCAAATCAAGAACAAAACACGCCAGCGCTACAGAGTGAAATGATCCCCAAGCCTGACTGTGGAGAAGAATCATATAAAGGTTACAATCGTCTGAAAGGGCGCAATGCCTTGATTACTGGAGGCGATTCTGGAATTGGTCGTGCTGCCGCCATTGCCTATGCACGTGAAGGCGCCAATGTAGCCATCCAGTTCTTCCCTGGTGAAGAGGAGGATGCCAACGTCGTTAAAGAGTTAATTGAAAAAGCAGGCAGAAAAGCATTACTGCTACCATATGACTTACGAGAAGATGGCACAGCGACAGAGATTGTTACAAAAACAGTGGAGGCCTTTGGCGGATTGGACATTCTTGTATTAAATGCTGCGCAACAGATCGCACAGCCATCCCTAAGTGATTTAACAATTAAACAAGTGCAAGACACTTTCAAAGTAAACATCATCAGCATGTTCGAGACCGTAAAAGCTGCTGAGGAACACTTGGAACCAGGAAGTGCAATTATCACCACCACATCGGTTCAATCTTTCGATCCATCCTCATCTTTAATGGATTATGCCGCGACAAAAGGTGCAATAAGCAACTTTATGGTATCCCTATCCTCGTACTTTGCTTCTAAAGGTGTCCGTGTCAATGGTGTTGCACCTGGCCCGATTTGGACGCCGCTTCAGCTAGATAACGGGAAATTAGAAGGAGAGATTCCTGAGTTTGGCCAAAATACGCCCCTCGGCCGTGCAGGACAGCCAGTAGAGCTTGCACCCGTTTATGTTCTTTTGGCCTCGGATGAAGGAAGTTATATCACGGGTCAGATTTATGGAGTGACAGGTGGTAAGCCGATAGACTTGTAAACTTACTAAAACCACTCTCGACATTAGTGATGTTCCACTGATTATGGTAGAAAAACAGCTTAAGATGGATAATGAAAACGAATTAAATGATATGCCCCCTATAGTTAGTAGTTTGTCTCTAACTTGAGGGGGCATCTGCTTTTCAATCACCAATTGGAATCATCGTTTATAAGTAGGAGCGCTTAGCTGGCCATGATCCTTGTAGTTTACGAAGTTGGACAATTTGTCCTGTATGGTAAGCGTCGTGCAAAAGGATATTTAAATATTGTTGCCAAACTGGAAGAGCGGGACTAGGTTGATCTAATGCCTCTTCTTGCAGGGAGGCTAATGAAGATTGTAAGGCATCATGTACGTGAAGGGTTCGATTCACTGTTTCTTGCCAAGCATCTTCATCATGAGCACCGCCTTGGACAAACGTTTCATCATTATTTTGTGGAGCAACAAATGTCTCATCTTTATGTAAGCGAGAAAGTAAGCGCTCTTTAAAGATTAATAAATGGTTTACATTTTCCCAAATCGTATTAGCAGCATTTCCTTCTGGTTGCCAACTAGCTTGCGCAGCAGTGAGATTCTTTAATGCTTCTGATAACGGTGGGTACCATTCCTCTTCGTAAAAAACCTGATTGACTCCATTTTGCAAGAGCTCTTTTTTACTCATTTGAATAACCTCCTTTTTGTAACGCTCAAAACATTCCTTACTATTAATTTATCAAATTTTCCGAAAATAGTACATAGTAATAGAATTTTGTTGTTCTTTACTCGACATTGCCATATCATCTAACTAAAAATCAAATTGTAAAGTTTGCTTGACATACGAAGTGATGTAAAGTAAACTTTACTTAACATTAAATGTATAGTTTGCTTTACATTTATAAAGGAGGCATTATGAAAAACAGAATTCGAGAATTACGAAAATTGAACAAGATTACGCAGGAAGAATTGTCGAAACAAGTTGGCGTTTCACGGCAATCGATCATTGCTATTGAATCAGGCAAATTCAATCCATCCTTAGAGCTTGCCTACAACATATCCAAAGCGTTCAATAGCACAATTGAAGAAGTGTTTATATTTGAAGAGGGGAGAATGAATAATGGAGATTAATATCTGGGGTATGATTGGATTGTATGGGGGAGTGATTGGTGGACTTCTTGGATGGTGGTTCGGGCGACAGAAAGCTAGAAAAAATAGAGGTTTAGACGAGCTGTACTATCATATTTGGCAAAAGGCGAGATCCTATTCATGGTATGTGACATTAGGAGCGCTGTATGTTTTCTTTACGTTACTCAATTTTGGCATTGAATTAAGCACTGCTATGGTTTTAGGTATCCTTTTATTAACACACGTAGCGAGTTGGGGAATCATTGGGATTATTTTGACCATCAATATGTCCAGCGCAGCCCCGTTACAGCCCTCGCGTGTGAAGGTGGGCCTATTCGTCTTCATTACGTCCATTATTGTATTCACGATCATCTCGATCCTGACGACAAACTGGCTATTTTTATTATTTAGTATTCCACCTAATTTAATTGCACTTTTTACTGCACTTATTCCGAAGCGAAAAGATTCCGAGGTAACCTACTAAACTTCATACTAATATCGTACCGTTTTTTCCCCTATAGATATGGTGGTCTATGGGGGTGTTTTTTATAATGACAATAAAAACAGCTAAATGAAAAAATGGTAGTGGAAGAACACTATTTGACTAACATTGTTAAAATAAGTAAAATGATAGTTGTTACAAAATTTGGGAGGTGTTTACTTGCATACAAACTATGTTCTATATAATATTGTTCCTTTCGGATTTTTAGTGTTGTTGGTCTATATTTTTATAGATGTATTTCTTGATTACTTTAGAAAAGAAATCAAGAGTAATCAAAGACGTGTTACTTTATACAGCTTTCTTTTCTATTTACTATGTTTACTTCAAATTAAAGTAGGGGGAATAACACTTTTACCTCTAAATCCAGAAGACAAGAGTAGACGTTTTATTACAGCTAATGATTGGTTTGGAATTTTTGATAGTATCCACTTCAATATGTATTTGTGGAGCTATTCATCTATAGTTTATAATTTTTTATTATTACTCCCCTTAGGGATATTTTTATTCGTTCTTTTCCATTTTAATTATAAAGCCATTTTAATAGTGATATTGTGTTGTTTAGGTATAGAGCTTTTACGTCTCCTATTAGGGTCGTTTAATTTAGTTCCTAGGAACATTGGTTCTGTAGATGCTATTTACTTGTTATGTAATATACTTGGTGGAATAGTTGGTATAGTAATAGTGAAAATATTTATACATATACAAGTGAAGCGAAAAGATAAAGTTTATAAGGGTAGTTTTAATTGAATAATGTCTTCGGCAATCGGGCGCGTTTATTTATGTAGTTATTTGAAACCTTTCCCACAATTTACCGTTAAGTATTGTTAAACAGCAATACAAATAGAAAGAGGGATTCGTTATGATGGGTTGGCTTAATATTGGCAGTCTCTTACTAGGACTAATCGCTTGGATACTTCCAGTTATTTATCTAATGGGAAATAATAAGCATGAACATGCTAATTGGGGCATCCTTTCCGTTCTCAGCATCAGTGCCTGCGCTATTTCAATTAGCTTCCAGATGTTCTATCAATATCATTTAGTAAAAATTGAGGATTGGACGGCACTCCTGGACACCACACGTGCAGTCGTGATCGCCACAGCAGTTCTTCTCATTTTTACATTGCTATTAAATGGCCTTACTTTTATTGTATATCAAAAGAACAAAAAGTAAGAAATTCGTTGCCTGTTCGTATGATTGAAATATATTTTTGGTTTTCAGAGAGTGTAATTTTGGGTCTTTTACAATCGGGCGTTTTTATTTAGCGAAAATCTACTCTTTCTCGTGAGATGGCTAAAAGAACCGACTACGCTATATTATAATATCATAGGAAATATTTGTATAGAACAAAGGCTATGAAAAGAAGTAGTATCAATTATTTTTACGAACAGAAAGTTACCGGTTGATGAGAGGTGCATGTAAAACGAGTGAGAATTCATCTTGGAGCTGTGTACCGAAAAGATCATTCTAAGTAGGCTACACCCGTAAGCATCCGTAATCATGTGCGAGAGTATCGTCAAATGACCGTACTTCCTAAGGTAAGTAATGTGAATTGCATATAAATTAAAGGTGGTAACACGAGTTGAATCGTCCTTTTGATTAATCCAAAAGGCGTTTTTTTATTCCTTTTTTGAGCAAGTATTTGAAAATCTAAACGTATGAGGAGTAAGCATTAGAAAAGATAATCATCAAGATTCACAACTAAAGCGTGGAATTAAGTGCGCGTCACATGCAATTAATTGCACTTGGCGGATCCATTGGGGTTCTGAAGTAGCGGATAAAACATGAAAAGTAGCGGATAGAAGGTGAAAACTGATGGATAGAGCAGGCGAAGTGAGGGATAGATTCTGAAGTAGCGGATACAACGTGAAAAGTGGCGGATACAACATGAAAACTGATGGATAGAGCAGCCAAAGTGAGGGATAGGCTCTGAAGTAGCGGTTAAAACGTAAAAAGTAGCGGATACAACGTGAAAAGTGATGGATAGAGCAGCCAAAGTGAGGGATAGATTCTGAAGTAGCTGTTAAAACATGAAAAGTAGCGGATAGAACGTGAAAACTGATGGATAGAGCAGTCAAAGTGAGAGATAGGTTCTGAAGTAGCGGTTAAAACGTGAAAAGTGAGGGATAGAGCAGACAAAGTGAGGGATAGGCTCTGAAGTAGCGGTTAAAACATGAAAAGTAGCGGATACAACGTGAAAAGTGAGGGATAGAGCAGGCAAAGTGAGGGATAGGTTCTGAAGTAGCGGTTAAACCGTGAAAAGTAGCGGATAGAACGTGAAAAGTGAGGGATAGAGCAGACAAAGTGAGGGATAGGTTCTGAAGTAGCGGTTAAACCGTGAAAAGTAGCGGATACAATGTGAAAAGTGAGGGATAGAGCAGGGAAAGTGAGGGATAGGCTCTGAAGTAGCGGTTAAAACATGAAAAGTAGCGGATACAACGTGAAAAGTGATGGATAGAGCAGACAAAGTGAGGGATAGGCTCTGAAGTAGCGGTTAAAACATGAAAAGTAGCGGATACAACGTGAAAAGTGATGGATAGAGCAGACAAAGTGAGGGATAGGCTCTGAAGTAGCGATTAAACCATGAAAAGTAGCGGATAGAACGTGAAAAGTGATGGATAGAGCAGTCAAAGTGAGGGATAGGCTCTAAATTAGCGGTTAGAACGTGAAAAAGTGAGGGATAGGGCCATCTATTTTGCTCCTTTTCATCTAAGGGTCATATTGTTGAGTAAAGCAATACATCTTACATTTGCGTGTTTATCATTTAAGTAAAGTTTCCAAACAAAGCTTCTGGCACTTTAAGTTTCAGCATTTTAATACATGATATACTTAAACGCACTTGAATTAACACAAGGTATATTGTTATCTTTGTAGAATCTAATTATTATAATAAATTGCGGTGAAATTCAATTATATAAAGGGAGTGTAAAGGTGGATCTACTACTTTGGGTAACTATTGGTTTCATAATCATTGGATTTGTTGTGCTCTCTTCTATGAAAAAAGATATGGAAAGTAAGGTCGCTTTTATAAAGTTGAATATGGAGGAAGAGGGAAATTCATCACAAGCTAAAGCTGTAGTTTGGTGGATATGGAGTACCACTGCTTGGGGGATAGCGAGTATGTTTCTTGTTGTTTGGTGTGTCCATCATTACTTTGGGTAACTTTTTGGCATCAAATGTGCTAAAAACAGGTACTGCGTATATCTAAATGAAATATAGTAGCAAAATAGATTAAAAGCAAAGGGTGGGTAGTTTGAAGATTATCGAGACGGAACGATTATACCTGAGAGCGTTAAAAATGGACGATCATCATGAATTATCAAAAGTGCTTTCCGACCCAGAGTCTATGCAATATTACCCGCATCCTTTTAATCAAGAAGAGGTTAAAAATTGGATCAGCTGGAATGAGAAAAATTATAAGCAATATAATCACGGACTATGGGCAGTTGTTTTAAAAGAAGGGGATCGATTTATCGGTGATTGTGGGATAACCATGCAGAACATTGACGGTGTATGGTTACCTGAAATCGGTTTTCACATTATTAAAGCGTATTGGAATAAGGGGTATGCCACAGAAGCGGCGTCTGCTTGTAAGGAATATGCATTTAATGTTTTGGGCTATTCCGAAATATTTTCATATACGACCTTAAAAAATATTCCTTCCCAAAAAGTTGCAGAAAAAATTGGAATGAAAAATTATAAGTTTTTTGAGAAGAATGGTGAACAACAAATCGTTCAAGTTGCCTACAAAAGTTTATGAATAGTGAGTAACTCATTTTTTATTCCAAAAAAGGGCGCGTTTATTTAGGAACGTGTCTTTTTCTTTTAAAGAATTGAATTGCATTCATTTTTCAAAGGGGGATTGAATGAAGAAGTATATAAAAGGTTTAGTACCTTGCATTTATTTGATGTTGTCGTTCTTTGTACTATCTGGCTGCAATGCTCAAAAAGGTGGTAATACTTATTATTTATTATTGATGGGTGAAAGTGAAAGCTGGAATCTAACTGGGCATGAAATTGTTATAACACCAGAAGACTTTAAAGCAGGATTTGGGACCTTAAAAATGAAAAACGTCAATACGTATATGACAGATTTCTTCCACTTTGAAACGCATGTGGTTATCGAGAGTGATGATTCAGTCGTTCATACTGATTCAGTTACTGGTGAGACGAATATAGCAGAATATACAACTGGTGCTATTGCAGGGCCATACATCAATAAAAACGGTGACTTTATTACACTTGAAGATGTAAATGAGATTTATGTGGTCGTTGAATGGTGGGATACTAGCAAGAACGAAAGTATAAAAGAAAGAATAGATTTATTTAACAAATCGAACAAAGAACAGTCCTTCTTGAACGAACTATAGTTATAGTTGAATAACGATCTTCTCGGACGCTTTTCTGAAATAATAGGAAAGCGTCTTTCTTTATGAAAAGAGCCCTTATTAGTAAGCCCATCTACTACATAGGCATTGTTGCATCATCTAGAAGTGCATTGCATTCTACTGCAATCTTGATAAAAAGGCTACTCTAAAATATTTCCAGGAGTTTGAACAATTTTTTAGAAAACGAGCGTCTAAGTAGTAGGATTGAAACGAGGTGAGTTGTTGTTGGAACAAATCGTAGAACAATATGGTGAATATTTATATCATCTTAGCTATTTATATATGAAGGATTTTCAGCTTGCAGAAGAGATTACACAGGACGTACTCATGAAGTATTTATTACATAAAGACGATTTTAGAAAAGATGCTTCATTGAAAACGTATTTAACCCGTATCGCTATTAATTGCTGTCACGATGAACTACGAAAACAAAAGAGAAAATCATTTATTTCAAAGCTTTTACCACTAGGTAGAACTGAACCCTCCGTAGAGCAAACATATATAGCAACAGAAGATTTTGCAACTTTAAAGCAAATTGTCTTTGCATTACCACTTCATTATAGGGAAGTCATTGTACTGTTTTATTATGAAGAATTTGATGTTTCTGAAATTGCTAGTTTATTAAACGTCTCACAAAACACCGTTCGTACAAGGATTCGTCGAGCGAGAGAATTGTTGAAAACAAATCCGGAACTGGAGGCAATATTTTATGAAGGAATTTAAAGACAAGCTAAAAGAAGAATTGCGACAAGATGCCCCATTTACAAACGACATCAAGCAACGTATATTGCAAAAGAAACCCATAAAAAGAAAGTTCAACTGGCAGGTTGTCACCGTATCTATTGCAGCTTGTTTCATTATTGGGTTAATGCTATTCGTTGAGTTTTCTCAAAAGAATAACCTACAAACCGCAAGTCAGCAAAATGAGCTACTACCGATTGTCGATGATGTTTCTTCGTTAGACATCATTCAACCGAAATATGCCCATCTACTTGGAAAACAATGGATGCTGCATTTTTTACCAATGATTATCGATAAGGAAGCCCCCATTACGTATGGCGATTATATTGCCTTTTATGGAACGGATGGGCTTGTCGTTTCAACTGTAGTAGGATTAGGTAATGATCATGTAGCAATGAAGCAAGGGCAAATTTTAGTAGAGGATACCCCATTAAAAGTTCATGGATTAAATGAGCAAATAAAAAAAGAGGATATTAATAACCCATTTAAGAATCCTTACTTTTTTCATAATTTTGGAACAAGATCAGCACCATTCAATGACAAATCGATTTCTGCGAAAGAAAAAGAAATTGTTGTTTATGACAGTGACGAAGGCCATACGATTATGAAAATTAGTGAGGGGCAATTAGTTGGTAAGGTCGTAGGCTTCCAAAATTTTGAGCTAACATTTGAATTGACTGAACAGGAGCAGCAAGTTTTTGATGCCTTTAAAGCGGATTATAATATTGAAAAGTTAAAAAATATGACACCCCAAGCGATTACTAAAATGTTTTTATTGAGTGATATTGAAAAAGATTATGAAACATATGAAGCATTGTTTACAACAAATAAGAACGAAGAAACAGAAAGTGTTCGAAGATATTATGAGAAAACGAAAATCGTACGTCAGGAGTTGTTTACAAAGGAAATAAATCGCCTTATTATTGCAAACCTCTTTGCTGGGTTAGAACATGCGGAGTTTGAGCAACAAACAGATACAACAGGGGTTGTAAAATTTATTTCACTTGAAGGACCAACAGAGCTAGATATGGAGAAAAATGCCCAAGGAATTTGGCAGCCAGCCTTTAGCAGGGGAATTTATTAGCTTTTTAGAAAGGACATCAATTCTAGTTGATAATTTTCATCAGTATCTTTATCTAACAATCTGACGCGTTTATTTCGAAACGCGTCTTCTTTTAATGGGTCATGTAAAATTGAATAAAGAGCAGAAAGTTTAATAATATAGGTGGATTTTTATGGTAAAATATTTAGTGGAATGTATTTTTGGGGAGAATAGTGAGAAAAGGAGTGTTCAAAGTTGAAAAAAGTGTTCTCAGGAATTTTTCTTGGGTTGATTCTACTCACTTCGTCACCGGCACATGCAGCCGATTTTCAAATAAAAGTTGACGGTGTTACAATTGCATCTGATGTAAATCCAGAAGTTAAAAGTAATCGGACAATGGTTCCTTTACGTGTAATTAGTGAAAATTTAGGGGTAAATGTTATATGGTCGGATGCTCAAATCACCCTTACTAAAAACGATATACAGGTAACACTAAAACTTAATCGTAATCAAGTGGTGAAAAACGGTAAAATAGAACTGCTTGATGTAGAGCCATACATGAAGAATAATCGTACTTTTGTTCCGATGCGTTTTCTTGCCGAAACATTTGGCAGCAATATCACTTACAAAAACGGTACAGTAACGGTTGAGACACAGCCTCTCTTTATTGATGGTATAAAAGTAAAAGCATTGCAATACGAATATCATATGACATTAGGCGGAGTCGTACAGCAAATCAATGGGAATGGTTATAACGAAGCTATTTATAATACTTTTATAAAAAATAATGGAAGTAAAATCGAAGCACCTACATATAATCCTTGGGATTCTCATCCCATTCCGGTAGGGAGCTATGATAAAAATGCGCAATTTGATTTTTTAGACCAAAACTCGAATAGTATCAAACGGTTCGATATTTATTTTTCCACGGGGGACTCGGGCGGGGTTTTGGTGCATGATACTACTGCAAATCATTGGTATGTTTACAGTGATACCGCAAGACTGGGAATACTTCAATTAATTGATACAGCCTCGTTGAACGGCTTTGTGACGGTTATGAGTAATACAGTTCCATAAGGTGGATAATAGTGTTTTCTTATTGAGTTAACGGAGTGCTTTACTTCAATAAGGCGTAGAGCCCTTTTCTACTTAAACTAAATTGCAACTTTGTTTGAATCATTACGCTAGGTTATATTTTCATTTATATTATTAGAAATGAGGTTAATTTATTTGGATGAATTGAAGAAAGTTGTTCTTAGTTTACTTGAAATCATTGTAATTCTATCGATTGGTTTACTTATCACAACTTATATTTTAAGACCTATATACGAGAATTTTGGAATTCAATTTACAGGAAACGTATGGGTAAACTGGTTTGGCCTATCTTATATTTTATTCGTCGTATACTCGTTGATTGTCGGTATGTTTATTTTTCGGAAAAGTAATCTCTTTAAACAGCGACGTACATCAGTACTCTTTTGGCTCATTTTTATTGGTTCGAACTATGTAGTTTTTATCCCTTTTATAAAAGGTGAAAATCCATTCTAAGACTTCTATACGGGTCACTAATTCACCAATTCCAATTTTTATCGACACAAAGTAGGATAAAAATCAAAAACTGCATCCATTTAGATGCAGTTTTATTTTTTTCTAATCAGTGTTTCACCAAGTGGGATTCCAACTACAACAACCAAAACCGTTAATATTAACAGCGCTCTAAAAATAAAATATGCAGCTTCATCAAACATCGTATCCCTCCTTCATTTTTACAATACCTACCTCATATTCCGAAAGAATTATTGTTGTGTTTTTATAGTTTACGTCATTACAAGGTACGTATGCAGTTTTTTTAAAATTTGTGGTCTTCAGGCATTTCTTTAAAAAGAAATGCGTCATGCTTCCTCTAATCCATTAGAAAATCATTGTATTGATGCTATACAAAATCTTCAATCGTTCATTACTAAAGAATGAGCTAAAGATTAATAATCCTTTACCCGAGATAATAAATAGTAAACATGTGTCTGTTGAGAAGGGAAATATCGGTCCTTATTGAGCTTAGCTAAATATATCTTACATAGATTTCGATAGTCAACGATACATAAGTCAATTTAATGGAGGTTATGATAATGAGGATAGCGAAGAAAATAGCCAAGATAGTAGGAATCCTTCTAGCTATACTGACTTTGTTTATGGGGATTGGATACGCTATTCTTGTGATTAATCCGTTCGGGAATCAACCAGGCAAGCCAGTTGCGGATATTGAAAACAAGGTGGAGATTTGGGGAGAAGAAGTGGCAGGTAATCATTCGGGAAGTAAGCTAGACGATATGAATATAAAGGGCAATCCTAACAGACTTTTGGCGACATTCAGATTTTCCACTGGCATTGTGGGGGAAGACTATAAAGACAATGAAGCGGCCATTGATACCTTTACCTATATCCATGAAATTGAAGGGGGCTATGAAAAATCAACCTATGAAGATGCGCCCTATCTGATTCCTTATACGGTAGCGAACAGTAACAGTGCCGTCATTATTATGCCAGGTGGTGGTTATGGCTTTAAGGAAATGGATGGTGGAACAGCGGAAGGGAAGGAAGTAGCTGCATCATTAAATAAAGCAGGTATTAATGCATTCGTTCTCCACTATCGTTCCAATCCCTATGAGTGGCCTATTCCACAGCTAGATGTTCAGCGAGCTGTCCGTTATTTACGTTATCATGCCAATGATTATGGTCTCCATCCAGATCGAATTGGTTTGATAGGTTTTAGTGCTGGAGGTTATCAGACGGGTAGCTTTATTAACCTTATTCAGGGTGAAAATCTGTTTCCTGCTAGTTATCAGCCTGATACCATTGATGCAGTTGATGATCGAGTAGCATCCGCTGCTATGATTTACCCTGCATTGACGTATCGCTATAATGTGCCCATGCTCTTTGCTTCTTTTAATGATGAAGATGTTAGAAATCCAGAAAAGCGTGAAGAGCTCTTACAGCAGACAGATTTATCTACGCATTTCAGAACAGCTCATATACCTCAGTTTATTGCTTATGGGACAAAGGATTTAGCAATCGGGGTAAAAGGTCCACAGGAATATATTCAATCCGCACGAAACGCAGACGCGGATGTGACTGTGATTGTAGCAGAGGGCCAGAATCATGGCTTTAAGCAGGCATACTATATGCGAGCGTATCTTGAATGGGTAAAGAAAATTTTTGATTCTTTATAATTTGCTTTAAAAGAGGTCAAAGATTTTAGTAAGTGCTATTTTATATGGTTTAAAGTAAAATAGTAGTAAGGTATTTCACCATCAACTCAACTAATCTGATTAGTTGAGTTTTATGTTTTTATAGAAAAAGCTACTAAAATATTGTAAAGAAGATGTGATGATTAATGGGGAAAATTGCGATATTAGCAGAGAAACCATCTCAAGCAAGAGCATATGCAGACGCCTTTAAAGTGAAGCACAAAGAGAAAACCTTTATTGAACTGGAACCCTGTGCTACTTTTCCTCATGGGGCAGTTATTACCTGGGCGGTTGGTCATCTTGTTGAATTAAAGGAGCCGAAAGAATATCAAAAGGAATGGGAGAAATGGTCGCTTGCTTCATTACCGATCATTCCGCAAAAATTTGAAGATAAAGTGGTCTCTAAAATGTATCCACAATTCAATGCAGTCAAAAAAATCTTTAGTGATCCCCAAGTAACGATGATTTATAACTGCTGTGATAGTGAACGTGAGGGTTCAAATATCTTCTACTCCCTTTTGAAAATGACAAAAGTAAATAAGCCAGTTAAACGATTATGGATTAATTCATTAGAAGTGGAGGAAATCCGAAAAGGGTTTAATCATATGCAAGATAATGACCGGGACTTGCTTATGTACCAAGAAGCCAAAACGCGTCAAATTAGCGATTGGTTAGTAGGTATGAACTGTAGTCGCCTCTATACGCTACTGTTGCAGAAAAAAGGCTTCAAGGGCAGCATCTCCATCGGACGAGTGCAATCGCCAACCGTCTATTTAATTTATAAAAGACAGCAGGAAATTGAACAGTTTAAGCCTGAAAAATTTTATGAAATCGAAGGGGTGTTTAAAGCTCAACATGGTGTGTATAAAGGGAAGGCGAAGCTAAAGACAAAAGAGCGTGCAGAGGCAGTGCAATTATTGCAACAGCATGGGATTGAACCGCATGATACAGGCCTCATTACAAGTGTCATGAACAAAACGAAGCGGATTGCACCACCTAAACTACATGCGCTTTCAACATTACAAGCGGCTGCCAATAAACGTTGGAAATACAGTCCATCGCATGTGTTGAAACTTACGCAATCACTTTATGAGAAAAAGCTCGTTTCTTATCCACGTACCGATTCACAGCTCATTACACATAATGAGTTTGCCTATTTAAATGAATCATTAGGAAACTATCAGCAGCTTGTGGGAAAAGCATTTCAGCCAATCAATCGAGGGAAGAACAAGCGCTATGTCGACAGTGCCAATGTTGGGGAGCACTATGCAATTATTCCAACGAAAAAAATACCGACGGCAAAAGCGTTGCAATCCATGAATGCGGATGAACGAAATATTTATTTTGAAATCCTCAATACGACACTCGCTATGTTTCACCAAGATTATGAATACGATGAAAAAACGATTCTAACGAATGTCAAAAGTGTAGAATTTAAAACAGTAGGGAAAACAGAGCTTGTCAAAGGCTGGAGGGAATTATTTTCAAATGAGACGGAGGTACAGGTGCGTGAGGAGTCGTTACCTGTTGTCTTCCAGGATGAGGTAGTACAAAGTAAGATTACTATTGTAGAAGGCACGACAACACCTCCGAAGCCCTATACAGAAGGCCAACTCATTACGATGATGAAAACATGTGGTAAATCGGTTGAGGATGAAGAGGAAATCGAGGTGCTGAAATCGATTGAAGGGATTGGGACGGAAGCAACTCGGAGTGGCATTATCGAGACGATTAAGAAGCATGGATTTATTGACGTACGAAAAAATATCGTGAGCATTACACCGAAAGGCCGGCTTTTATGTCAGGCAATTGAAGGGACATTACTGTCAAGTCCATCCATGACGGCTAAATGGGAAATATACTTACATAAAATTGGTCAGGGAGAAGGCTCTGCTAAGCATTTTATTGAAAGTATAGGCAAGTTTATTCATCAATTAATAGCAGAGGTGCCTAAACAGTTAGAGGCACTGACCATTGAAGCGGAGCAGTTTAAACCAGCCGTGGTAAAAGATATTGCCATGTGTCCAGCATGTAAGGAAGGGAAAATAGGCTTGCGTAAAAGCTTTTACGGTTGTTCGAATTATAAAAATGGTTGTAAGCAAACGTTCCCACAAAGGCTATTAGGAAAAAAACTAACGGAAAAAAACATCCATGATTTATGTAAGAGTGGGAAAACAGCTATGATGAAAGGCTTTAAATCAAAGAATGGCAAACAATTTAATGCAGCCCTTCGTTTGGTAGAAGGAAAAATTGAATTTGAATTTAAAGAAAAGTAAATGATAGTTTCAAAGGACTTCCAACATGAAAATAGGATAGTTTGTTTGTATAGGACATGCTATCCTATTTTTAAGCAAATCAGTCACCTAAAAGGAGCGATGTAATGACGACGATAAAAGCAATTGGAAGCTTATGTGTGACGGATAGTGATGGATACATAATTAATCATGCTGATTGGAATAAAATCAACCCTATTTTTCTTCCTGTCATCAACGATGTGATTCATACGTATCGCACCCTTCTCCAAGATGACTTACATAGCATATATACAAGGGGATCGATTCCAAAGGGTATAGGGATTGAAGGAGTAGCTGATTTAGACACAATAGCGGTTACGAAGCAAAATCCTAAAAAACAGCAGGTAAAGCGGATAAAGGAAGTAGAACAAGCATTAACTCAAAACCATCATTGTGTAGATGGGATTGAGCTAAGTGTATACGGCAAAGAAGATATTTTAAATACGATATCTTTTTCAATCATTAGTTTCATCCTCCAAACCCATAGTATATGTGTCTTTGGAGAGGATTTAATACCTCGATTACCAAGATATAAAGCGAACGAGGCTTTAGCGAATGACCACCTTATCCAATTGCAGGGGCAAATAAAAAATGCCTGTGATGACCTTCAAGATAATTCGGATAGAGAGGATATTAAAGATTGTTGTAAGTGGATTATGAAAATTATAGTAAGAGCAGGGCTTGCACTTGTCATAACGAAGGAAAACACCTATACAAGAGATTTATACCCCGCTTATAAACGGTTCTCGGAATATTTCCGTGATAGGGAAAGCGACATGAGAAGGGCACTTGAATATGCAATCACACCCATAATTGATACGAACGTTTTGTTATTGTTTTTAAATGAATTTGGAACGTGGATGGTCAGTGAAGCGGAGAAATGGTTACAATTCTATAACCCTACTAGAGAATTAAACATGAAAATCGTATAACTTTCGAGACAAATAGAGAAAGGTAATCACATATGCGTTGTGATTACCTTTTGTTGTTAATTAAAATTTGGTGCTCTGCTTTTATCTTTCAAAAGGGTTGTCAATATAAGGGCCTTTAATGGTAATACGCATTAACTGGGTCGCCATAAATTTTGGGGTATAAGGCATATCATTTTCTAACCACCAGACAATTACTTCAAGAAAGGCAGCCGCATAAAAACGGACGGCCATTTCGCGGGGCACGGTCAGTTTTTGGTCGTCAGGTTCCATCACTTGAATGCCGCTTGAGACAAAATTGATAATAATGTCTTTAAGGCCATCGGAGAAATAAGGGATATTTTTTTCCGTGAGATAGACCTTGTATAGCTTACTATTCAGCGCTATTTGTTCAAATAAATGCATAAATGTCTCGTGAGGCTGGTCATAATTTGGTAATAAATCAAAATCCTTCTTCTCTTCAGAGGGTGGATGGATACTACTTACAAGCTCATGCAAGGCTTCTTCAGAGCTTTGATAGAGAAGGTCTAATTTATCACGGTAATGTAAATAAAAAGTGGCACGATTTAATGTAGCCCGTTGTGTAATATCCTGTACCGTAATCTTTTCATAGCCTTGTTCATCAATTAAGGCCACTAATGCATCTCTTAATAATTGGCGCGTTCTGATGACGCGAGGGTCCATTTTTTTCGACATTTTGAAGCTCCTTGTATTAAATTTTCTATTTAAACAACAGTCCGATTGTAAGTGTTGTGAAAGCGTCATTACGGGCTTCGGTGTTGTTTGCCCTTTTTCAATTGCGCGTTATAATTATATTAACGACACGGTGTCGATAATACAACTAGTTGTTAACGTGTTCACGAATTGTTCATTTATATAGAAGAAAGGGAGTTTTATGATGGGTCGTTTAAATGGGAAAGTAGCAATTATTACAGGAGCAGCAATGGGAATGGGCGCTTCTGAGGCAAAACTATTTGCACAAGAAGGAGCAAAAGTCATTGCAACAGATGTACAAATCGAGCCATTGAATAATTTAGTAAAAGAAATTAAAGAAAATGGTGGAGACATTATTGGCCTTCAACATAATGTTACTTCTGAGGATGAGTGGAAAGCGGTGATTGCAGAGGCTGTAAAGGCATATGACAAAGTGGATATCCTCGTCAACAATGCAGGCGTTTCATCACCTAAAACAATTGCCAACATGGAAATGGCTGAATGGAATAAAATAATGGATATTAACCTGAATGGCTGTATCATTGGCATGAAATATGTGATTCCTGAAATGCAAAAAGCTGGCGGTGGGTCCATTATCAATATTTCTTCGATCGGTGGGATCGTGGGAATGGCTGGTACAAGCCCATATACAGCAGCAAAAGGCGCGCTTCGTGTGCTTTCTAAATCGGCTGCGATTGAATATGGTAAAGATAAAATTCGTGTGAATTCTGTTCACCCAGGCATTATCGTGACACCAATGACAGCACCTACGATGGAAGAGGGCGGTGCATTGCCATACTATCAAGCTTACACACAATTACCATACTTCGGTGAGCCTGAAGATGTAGCTTTTGGCGTAGTGTTCCTAGCATCAGACGAATCCCGCTTCATGACAGGAGCAGAGCTCGTAATCGATGGCGGCTGGACAGCCATTTAATCAAATAGTAACAACAAAACTAGGCTTCACTTGACGTGAGCCTAGTTTTTATTATGGATGAGGGTGAATACCCGCGAATCGAGTGAAGATACACGTGGTAGAGAAGTGAATACCCGCGAATCGAGTGAAGATACACGCGATAGAGAAGTGAATACCCGCGAATCGAGTGAAGATACACGTGATAGAGAAGTGAATACCCGCGAATCGAAGGGAAATACCCGCAATTGACCAATAAATCCTCGATAACGAGCGATAAACCACATAAATAAAAGAAAAATCCTTGCTGAAGGAATTAGCGGTACATACAAAATAGCACAGACATAGTGGATATTTGTGCATATCATAAATGGAGTAAGCGTTTTCTTCATTTATATAGAAGAAAGTCAAAACCGAAAATTTCACGATTATGTGAACGTCACGAAAAAAAATTCACAAAAACCTTAACTATTTCATGTGAAATCCGTATAATAAATCAAACAGTACGAAAATTGTCCATATTTCTCGAAAAATTGCGTGAATTTTTTAAATTGTATTGACGTAGGAAACGATAATTTGTACACTGTGTACAGTCAATTGTTTTGTGGAGGAATACAATTAATTTGAAAAAGTTAGGATTTGATAGATATGATCGTGTGTAAATTTGGTGGAACATCTGTAGCAAGTGCAGAACAAATACAAAAAGTAGCAAACATTGTAAAATCTAATCCGGCGCGTAAGATTGTTGCCGTTTCAGCACCAGGGAAACGTTCTGGTGACGATATAAAAGTAACTGACCTATTAATACAATTAGCAAATGCAGCGTTACTACAAGAGAATACAGAGGAAAAATTGCAAACTGTTGTGGATCGTTTTAGAGCGATTGCTGATGGTTTGGGGCTAGATAATGCCATTTGTGACGTAATCGCAGAAGATTTACGTGAACGTGTACAAGGTGACAAAACAAATGTGGAATTATTCATCGATAGTATTAAAGCAGCAGGTGAAGATAATAACGCCAAGCTTATTGCAGCTTACTTTAATGCCATTGGTATGCCCGCACGCTATGTCAGTCCTAAAGAAGGTTTAGTGGTCAATGATTTACCAGAAAGAACCTTTGCATTACCTGAAGCGTATGCTAATTTAGCCCCTTTAAAAGACACAAAAGAAATTATTGTGTTCCCAGGGTTCTTCGGTTACACTAAAGCGGGCGTATTGCGAACATTTGACCGCGGTGGCTCTGATATTACAGGCTCTATTTTAGCAGCAGCCGTTGAAGCGGAGCTGTATGAAAACTTTACGGATGTGGATTGTGTGTTCTCCGCGAATCCGAAGGTTGTCAATGATCCAGTGGAAATTAAAGAAATTACGTATCGCGAAATGCGCGAATTATCATATGCAGGCTTTTCAGTGTTCCATGATGAAGCGTTAATGCCTGTCTACAAGATTGGGGTGCCCGTTAACATAAAAAATACTAATAATCCATCAGCCCCAGGTACACGTATTGTACCAAGCCGTCCTGCAACAGGTCGTCCAGTTACAGGTATTTCGGCAGACAGTGGCTTTTCAACTTTATATGTCTCTAAATATTTGATGAATCGTGAGGTAGGCTTTGGACGTAAGCTACTCCAAATTTTAGAAGATGAAAATATTTCTTATGAACACACACCATCTGGTTTAGACGATATTTCTGTCATCATGCGTTCGAATCAACTAACACCAGAAAATGAAGCACGCATTCTTAGTCGTGTGAAAGAAGAGCTACATGCAGAGTATGTAGAAATGCGTCACGGTTTTTCCATGATCGTGATTGTGGGCGAAGGGATGCGTCATAACACAGGATTAGCTGCCCGTGCTGCCACAGCGATTTCAAAAACTGGCGCAAATATTGAAATGATCAATCAAGGTTCTTCTGAAGTGAGCCTCGTGTTTGGTGTCCTTCAGGAATATGAAAACCGCATTTTACAAGCGTTATATGAAGAGTTTTTTGCCCATGCAAAAGCATAATGACACAATCGTCACTAATCCAAGTGTTTCTTGCTTGGATTAGTGTTTTCTTTTTGCCGAGAATACGGTAAAATCGAGGGCGTACATAGTTGGGAGGGTTATTCGTGAAGAATTTAACAATCGGTATGCTTTTTTCAATCATCGGGATACTTTTTGTCTGTTTAACGATTATGGATATTTTACCGTCATCGACAAAAACAATGAAAATTGTTTACATAGGCATTGGGTGGGTCTTTATTATCGTCGGCTCTGTCATCCGCTTTAAGAATCTCAAACAAAAGCAGCAATAACACTTTGAAAATGGAATTGTGACAATAGCCAAAGTTATGATACAATTTCAAAGAAAATAAATAATTTGAGTATTATGAAGTTGTTATTCTGTACAAATGTTCAGAAGGTTCAAATTTTAATAAAGAATCGACCGTACAAATTCTTCTTTGTAAGAATTTGTTTTTTTATGTTCCGCAACAACTTTATCGCGAGGAGGCGATTGATTGCCTATACTTACTAAGGATTGCATTCATATTTTTGACGATTATGTTGCCCTTCAAACAGCTTCAGCCATGAAGGTTGTATCCTCAGCCATGCATAACCCAGGCTTTGGTCATTATACGCATCTGATGAATCGAACGGTGCCTATTACCTATGATGAACGACAGCCACATCAGGAATTGCTGCAGTTTTTGCAGGCACAGCATTTCCCGCATGACAATACAGTGGCTATGATGACGGCTGTCCAAGCCAAGTTTGCGACTATTCGTGACTTTACATATGAGGGAATCCACCTTGTCATTATGATTACCGCAGGGCTTGGCAATGCGGTGGATATTACCCGTGCTTTTCAACGAGAGGAGCAGTACCATGCAGGCACCATTAATACTTGGGTACTGATCAATGGCAAGCTGTCTGATGAGGCACTTTTTCAGGCAATGATTTCAACTACGGAAGCCAAGGTCAAGGCTTTAGTAGATGAAGGTGTTACGGATCCTACGACAGGCACGCTAGCTACAGGTACATCTACTGATAGCTTGCTTATTGCCTCGACAGAAGAAGGGGACTTCCATCAATATGCAGGTCCCATCACCATGCTTGGCAAGATCATTGGCTATGGTGTTTATGAAACGATGTGTGAGGCGGTTAGAAAATACAAAAAAGATAAAGAGGAGAGGTCTAAATGATTGCTATCGTGATTGCCTGCATCATAGGGCTTATTTTTGATTTAGTAGTAGGGGACCCTCCGAAGCTTCCTCATCCTGTACGCTGGATTGGACACTTGATTCAATCGCAAACAGCTTTATGGAATAAGGGCAAATGGCGCAAGCTACGTGGGACAGTGATGGCACTTGCTGTTGTTGGCACGACCATGTTTGTGGTGACGCTAATTCTATTACTAAGCTATCAGGTGAGTATCATTTTTGGCATCCTTGTAGAGGGTCTGCTGATTGGTATCGGACTGGCACAGCGGAGCTTGAAGGAGGCGGCGATGGCTGTCTATGAGCCGCTTGTCAAAGGGGATTTTTCCGAAGCACGTGTTAAGCTGTCTTGGATTGTCGGACGTGATACCGATAAACTAGGTGAGGATGAAATTGTGCGTGGTGTGGTAGAAACGGTTTCTGAGAATACAAGTGATGGTGTGACAGCTCCACTCTTTTATGCCTTTCTATTTGGGGCAATTGGTTTATGGGGCTATAAGGCTGTCAATACCTTAGATTCGATGGTGGGCTATAAAAATGAAAAATATAAAGACTTTGGTATGTTTTCAGCCAAGCTTGATGATGTCCTGAATTTTATTCCAAGTCGCCTTACAGGCTTACTGATCGTGCTTGGTACGAAAAATGAAACAGATCGTTCGCTTGGCAAGCGCTTAAAGCGTTGGGTACAGGACGCTAAGAAGCATCCTAGTCCAAATAGTGGCTATTTAGAGGCAGCGACTGCAGTGCAGCTTGGTGTACAGCTAGGAGGAAAAAATACGTATCAGGGCGTTGTTTCTCATCGAGCAATTATGGGGGAAAAATTAGTGCCATTAACGAAAGAGCATATTGCAACGTCCATTATTCATATGCGTATTGCCACAGTGCTGTTTGCGCTTGTTATGTTAGCAGTGGAGGTGTTAATTTATGCGGTTACCTAATCACGGAGCAAATCCGCAAAATGTTTATCAGCAATTAGGCTTAACGATGCCTGAGGTGGTGTATGATTTCAGCGAAAATGTCAATGCGGCAGGACCACCAGCCTTTGTGGAGGCACGTTGGCGTACTTTTTATCCACTAATTCAGCGCTATCCAGATCCAGATGGGGAGCCTTTTTTAACGAAGGTCGCTGCTTTTCATCAAGTAGCAAAGAATACGATTTTACTAGGCAATGGGGCTTCAGAGCTTTTTAGTGTACTAGCAAGACGCTATGCCAATAAGCGTGTCATCATTGTGCATCCAACTTTTTCAGAGTATGAGCGAACATTGCGTGCTGCAGGTGCTACAATTGTTCCTATTGTCGTGACAGATTTTATCAATTACACATTGCCATTAGAGCAGCTACAGCAGGAAATGTTGACGGCAGATGCTGTTTATCTTTGTACACCTAATAATCCAACTGGCGTATTGCCAAATAAGGAAGATTTACTCGCCTTAATCGCACACGGAGCAATCGTTAACTGTGAGCTTGTTATCGATGAGGCATTTATGGATTGGGTAGATGAGGCGCATTCGCTGATTCAGTTTAGTGCCCAAAACCCACATGTTATTGTCGTTCGTTCGATGACTAAAATGTATGCGATTCCAGGTTTACGACTTGGGTATTTGGTTGCGCATGCTACAATTGTGAGCGCCTTAAAAGAAATGCTACCGCATTGGAATTTAAATGCCTTTGCGCTTGTAATTGGGGCAAGCTGTTTAGACGAACAGCACTATTGTCAGCAGGCAATTACCTATGCCGCTGCGCAAAGGGAATGGCTGCATCGTTACTTACAGGACAATGGCTGCCAAGTAACGAATAGTGTAACGAATTATGTGTGCTTCTCCTTACCGAAAACACAGCAAGCAGACGCCTTTTTCACCTATTGTCTTGCACAGGGTGTTGTGCTGCGTCACACAAAAAACTTTCAAGGTTTGCAGGGTGAGTGGTTCCGTATTGGCATAAAAGACATTGCAGCCATGACATCTTTACATAATTGTCTACAAACGTGGTTTAACCTAAATAAGGGGAGAGAAAAGTGACAACTTTTTATCTAGTAAGACATGGGGAAACACAATGGAATCAGGAGCATCGACTACAGGGGTGGCTGGATTCTCCATTAACGGAAAACGGTAGAGCAGCGGCTGAAAAACTTCACAAGCAACTGCAACAGATTCCTTTTACCGCTGCTTATTGTAGTTCAAGTGGTCGTGCAAGAGAGACGATGGCTATTTTGATGGCCAATCGCAAGCTGCCTATTGCCTATGAAGATGATTTACGGGAGATCTTTTTAGGGAAATGGCAGGGGCAGACAATCGACGATATACTGGCGACACATAAGCTTGATTATGAGCTATATACGAACTACCCTGCGCAGTTTGTGGCGAGTCATACAGAAAGCTTTGGAGCTGTAACAGAAAGAGCGATGTTTACATTAAAAAAAATAGCAGCCCAACATCACAATGAAACGATCCTCATTGTCTCCCACGCTGTAACGATTAAATGCATTATCAATGCTATTTTACAGCGCAGTATTAGTGAGCTATGGGCGGCCCCATACATTCATGGGACAAGTGTGACAGTGATTGAACGGCAAGGTCAACAATGGCTTGTGAAGGATATTGGTAATTTACATCATTTACAATAGGAGGTGTCCTACATGGCGCTTATTTTTATTACAGGTGGTGTACGTAGTGGTAAATCCCATTTTGCCGAGCAAGCAGCGCTTCAGCATTATGAGGCACAGGCATGTACAGCGAAACGCTTGCTCTATTTGGCTTCGGGTATTGCCTTAGATCATGAAATGGAAAAAAGAATCTTACGGCATCAGGCAGATCGCCAGGCACAGCCTGTACAATGGCTGACGGTGGAGGCTCCCTATGCAATTTCTGAAGTATTTGAGACACTTCAGGATGGAGATGTGGTGCTGTGGGATTGCGTGACAACTTGGCTGACCAATGCTTTTTACGAAGGCTATGACAAGGGGACACCCTGTTTACAACAGCCTGGTTGTTTAGCTAAGAAGCTACAGGCCGTCAAGCAGGCGATCCAATCACTACTGAAGAAGGATTTGACTTTTTTTGTGGTATCCAATGAACTGTTTGATGAACCTCCTTATGCTAGTGATGAAGTAGAATTATACCGACGAACGCTCGGACAGTTCCATCAATGGTTGGTTTCTATGGCACAGGAGGCCTATGAAATGAACTATGGCATTGTAAAGAGATGGAAATAATCAAGAAGGAAGGCAAGAGGATGAAAAATTTTTGGCATAGCCTCCTACTGGCATTTCAATTTTTTACGGTATTGCCAGTACATAAAGAGCTTCCGCTAACAAGGTCCACCATCACAGGCATGTTTGCTTGTTTACCGTGGATAGGTGCTTTAATGGGAACAACGGTGGCAGCCGTGCTTTATAGTCTTATGCAGTGGACAGCCAGCAGTGAAGTGATGCTAGCTTTCACTGTGATAGGGCTATTTGCTTTATGGACAGGTGGTTTGCACTTAGACGGCTTTATTGATATGGGCGATGCCTATTTTTCCTATCGAGATCGAGAAAAACGATTGGAGATTTTAGATGACCCCCGTGTGGGAGCGTTCGGAGTATTGGCTGTGGTGTTTTTATTAATGGGGAAATTTGTTATTCTACATGAGCTTTTTGTGCAGCAGAAGTTCGACTTGTGGATGGTACTATTCGTTCCATTTCTAACAAGGGTGGGCATGAGCTTTTATTTTATGTCACTCCATTGCTCAAAGGAAAAAGGTCTTGCTTATTTTTTTAAGTCTCATATGAATGCTAATCGATTAAAAGTGATCATGCTGTTATCGCTCGTATTGGCGATGACGGTTGTTTTTATCAGCACGCAGTTCTTACTTCTTCCTGTTGTCCTAGTCGTCGTTTTAGCCATTGCACTTTTTATTTTTCGACAATTTACGTTGCGTAATTTTGGTGGAGTATCTGGCGATTTACTGGGTGCCTCCATTGAAGGGATGGAGGTTGTGCTATGGGTGACATTGTTACTGTGTGCTTAATACGGCATGCGCCTACAAAAGAGAATCTTGAAAAGCGTTACCTTGGGTGGACGGACGCACCATTAGCAGATACAGCCAAGCTTGCTGTTGTGGATGCATTGGTTAAAAAGGTATATGGCAGTGATCTACAGCGCTGTCGACAAACGGCTGCTCATTATTTTCCCAATGCTAGCTACCAGGCAGAGGCCTCCCTTCGAGAGACGAACTTTGGTGCATTCGAAGGAAAAACCTATGAGGAGTTAAAAATGGATGCGCACTATCGGGCATGGATAGATGATCCAATTCGTACACCTCCTCCACAGGGTGAGGCATTCGATGTTTTTATGAAACGTGTTGTAGATGGATTTCATTATTTACCAAAAAATGAGGATAGCTATTATTTAGTGGTTCATGGTGGGGTCATTCGTGCCTTACTTGTTGCGTTTGCGCCAACAGAACAGCCCTTTTGGTCCTATCAGGTGCCACATGATAAACAATTTGTTTTAACATTTACAAGAAAGGCTTGGGAGGAGGGAGCACGATGCATGTCTTTATCGGAGGTGCCTATAACGGCAAAACCGACTATGTGATGCGCTTGTATAAACAGCAACAGGTGGTCATGATTGCGGACGAACTTCCTGAGGTAGCGCCAGCCTGTGATGTCCTTGTCCTGAAGAACTTAGAAAACTGGCTTGTGACACAAGATTTGGAGGAAGATGAACAAATCGTACAAACGGTGCTAGCAACATTACAAGAGCTTGAGCAGCATTGTACACTTGCACTTATTGTAACGGATATGGGGCGTGGTGTTGTACCAATGGATAAGCAAGCCCGACAGCTACGCGATACCTGTGGCCGTTTATACCAAGCTTTGTTCAAGGAAGCGGAGCAGGTTGTACGGATTTGGTATGGAATAGCTGAGCAATTGAAGTAAAGAAGACATTCAACAGAAAAGAGGGAATGATATGGAACGACAAAAATTAAGGAAATGGATTTTGACGGCAATGGTAGCGGCCATCTGTGCAGTAGGAGCAATGATTAAGGTACCAACGTTTATTTCAACGGCTGCACTGGATTCGGCTCCTGCCTTTTTAGCGGTTGTCTTTCTATCCCCCATCTTAGCGGGGGCTGCTGGATTGATCGGTCATTTTATAACGGCATTAACGTCTGGCTTCCCATTAGGGCCATTACATATCATAATCGCGGTGGAAATGTTAATTGTTGTATGGGTCTTCGGGGTGATGCATAAAAAAGGCATGCACTTTTGGAAATGGCCGGTTGCCTTAGTATTAAACGGTATTATAGCGCCACTACCATTTTACTTTATTATTAGTCCAGCATTCTTCTGGGGTGCTTTAGGCAGTATTCTGATGGCAACGGTGATCAATTTAATCATTGTCGCGGTAGTTATGCCCATTCTGTCAAAGGTTTTTGTGCGTAAGGAAGGTCGTGTACAGTGAGAAATGCGATGAAAGTAGGCACGTTCATTGCAACAATGGATAATGCCGCTGCCATTGGACAAAAACCGCAAGATGTTGTGTCAGCACCCGATCAACTGACAGCCTATATGACAGCACGTGTGACCTTTTTAGAACAGCTTGCGGCACAGGCACTACCTGTCCAAGTTCTACTTGCGAATTTTTCTGGAGATGCTGCATGGTCTCGCTATGAAAAAGGTATTCAGCAAGTGTTTACAGAGGCAGGTCTTACATGCCCAGCCATTTCAGGGAGTACGGAATCCAATATGCCCACATTACAGTCAGGCTTAGCCATTACCATGCTTGGTGAAATCCAGCAGCAGCGTCGGGCATTTGACCACGATCAGCTTAGCTGGTACACCTATGGCCTGCCGCTTGTGGGCGAAGAGGTGTTGGCACAGCCTGAAGATGTGGCGCAGTTGCGGCCAATTTTTCAGGCGTGGCAGGCAGAAATTATTCAGCAAGTATGGCCAGTCGGATCAAAAGGGCTACAAGGAGAATTTGCCCGTTTGTTTGGAGAGCGAAGTATTGAAAGCTCCCTCGATTGTGCAAAATCAGCAGGGCCCTGTACGGTCATTTTGCTAGGCATTGATCCAGTTCATGAGCAGCAGGCACAGAAAATTTTCCTGCGAAATTTTGAGAAGCTGAGAATTTCTGTTAACTGATAGAGCCTGTTTTGAGCAAATGATCGCATCTTGGGACAGGGCTAGATAATCCAGAGCGAGTGTTATTTTCCTTCGATATGATTCTTGCTCTGGGTAGTTTCTTACTTATTAACAGGATGACGCTTAATCTAAATTAGCTGGCTGTTGCTTGTAAAGGAAAAGGCCCGCTCTGTAGTGTGAGGAAGTCGCTCCAAAGAAGGGCAAACCTGCTCCAAAGTGGAAGAAAGCCGCTCCAAAGAAGGGCAAAGCCGCTCCAAAGTGGAAGGAATTCGCTCTTAAGGAGGGCAAAGCCGCTCCAAAGTGGAAGGAATTCGCTCTTAAGGAGGGCAACCTCGCTCCAAAGAAGGGCAAACCCGCTCCAAAGTGGAAGGAATTCGCTCTTAAGGAGGGCAACCTCGCTCCAAAGAAGGGCAAACCCGCTCCAAAGTGGAAGAAAGCGGCTCCCAAGAAGGGCAAACCCGCTCCAAAGTGGAAGGAATTCGCTCTTAAGGAGGGCAACCTCGCTCCAAAGCGAATGAAAGCCGCTCATAAGAAGTGGAACTTCGCTCTAAAAAGTCACCATCCTCCAAAATCTGCTTAGAAATTAGATTTTTACTCCTTATGAAGACACTACACCACAATCAAACCACTCCAATAATATTACGAGACCCGAAAAATTAGTTGCCAAATGGGAATGATTTTCAGTTATAATGAGGAACGAATGGGATTTAAATAGAACGGAGACGAATGTATGCAGGCAGTTAGACAATTAGGGCAGTATTTGGGGCCTTATAAATTTTTCACCTTGATTGCACCGCTATTGATGGTGCTGGAGGTGACGATGGATTTAATTCAGCCGACCATCATGCAGCATATGATTGATACGGGGATTGCCAATGGGGATAATCGTTACGTATTGAATATGTTTGTGTGGATGCTTGGCAGTGCAGTGCTCGGACTTATTGGTGGGGTTGGTTGCTCGTATTATAGCTCGAAGGCGGCGATTCATTTTGCCTCGGATATTCGACAGGCTCTTTACGAGAAGATGATGACTTACTCAGCCAAGGAGCGAGATGCTTTTACAACGGGGAAGCTGATTACGATTTTAACGAGTGATGTGGAAAGTATTCAGCGTGCCTTTATGATGACGCTGCGTATTTTTGTGCGTGGGCCCTTGCTCTTTATCGGCGCAGTCATTATTGTGTTTGTCACAGCACGTGAGCTTTTTTCCATATTGCTCATTATCGTACCATTGTTGGTTATAGCGATGTATTTTTTTACGAAGTATTCGGGTGTATTGTATCGTCGTGTTCAGGAGGCCATTGATGCCGTCAATACGAAGCTACAGGAAAATTTGGCGGGTATTCGTGTAGTTAAAGCCTTTCGCCGTGAAACACAGCAGGTAGCACAGTTTGGAGAATTAAATGAGGCGCTGACGAAACGTTTTATTACAGCTGAGCAAATTGTCGGCGTGCTTGTACCCTTTACGATGTTTGTTGTCAATCTAGGGATTGTAGCTGCGCTTTGGCTTGGAGCCATTAAGGTAGACGCGGGTACGCTGCAAGTGGGCGTTATTCTTGCATTCATCAATTATTTAACGATTATTTTAAATGGACTGATGTCCTCTAGTATGGTGCTGATGCAGATAGCGCGAGCCTTGCCTTCAGGAGAACGCATTGTGGACGTGTTAAACAAAGAGATTGCTGTTAAGGAAGCGGAACATGTGCTGACCGATCCAATAAAAGGGGCCATTGACTTTGATCAGGTGAGCTATCGTTACTATGAAACAGCTGAGGATGTCCTCAAAAAGATTTCATTTTCGGTGAAACCAGGGCAAACGGTCGGCATTATTGGGAAAACAGGTAGTGGTAAATCGACGCTGGTGAAGCTATTACCTCGCTTATTTGATCCCTCTGGTGGCGAAATCCGCATAGACGGAAAACCGCTAACATCCTACTCACTCGCAACCCTACGTGAGCATATCGGATTTACCTCACAGAAAGCATTATTGTTCTCTGGACCGATTGAAAAAAATATTCGTCTCGGTAAGGATGATGCTACAGCTGAGGACATACAGCAGGCATTAGAGGCGGCCTGCGCCAGTGAATTTGTAGAGCGACTTGATAAGGGCTTAGCACATGAATTATCACAGGGTGCTACGAATCTTTCGGGTGGGCAGAAGCAGCGCCTTGCATTAAGTCGTGCGTTTATTCGAAAGCCTGCTATTTTGGTGTTGGATGATACAACGTCAGCGTTAGATAGTGCTTCAGAACAACAAGTGCAGCGAGCTATTGCCACCTATTATCAAGACACAACGACCTTCATCGTAGCGTCGAAAATTGCCTCCATTCAGCAGGCAGATGTTATTTTGGTACTAGAGGATGGCGACATTGTTGGGCAAGGAACCCATCAGCAGCTTCTACAATCAAATGCGCATTATCAAGCAATTTATGCGTCACAGCAAAAGGCTGGTGAACAAGGATGAGTCAAGGTCAACCAAAGCAAATGAATTTTGGACGTGGACCGCGTATGGGGGGACCAGCTGAAAAGGCGAAAAATCAAAGGGAGACATTGTCACGTGTGTGGCATTATGTCAAGCAACAAAAAATAGGGCTGTTTTTCTCTATCTTTTTTGTCATTGCCTCGACCTTTTTAAGCCTTGCAGGGCCCTATATGATTGGGCATATTATTGATGATTACATTATGAAAAAGGATATCGACGGAACGATTCGTTTAGGCATCCTGTTGGCCGTTATTTTTTCAGTAGCCTCTATTCTGACATGGCTGCAAACCTATGTCATGATTCATGTCGCAATGAAAACCATTCGGACATTGCGTCTGGAACTATTTCACAAGCTTCAGACGCTGACATTACGCTTCTTTGATCAGCGTGCACTTGGGGATTTAATGAGTCGTGTGACCAACGATATTGATAATTTAAATACCGCACTTGCGCAAAGTGTTACGCAAATCGTGTCGTCCATTTTAACTGTAATTGGTGTCAGTATCGCTATGTTTACATTAAGCTGGCAATTAGCAATCGTGACATTGATTATTATTCCGCTGATCGTTTACACAACCAAGCAAATCATTAAACGCAGCAGTAGAAATTATGCAGCACGACAACGAGATCTTGGGAAGCTGAACGGCTACATTGAGGAAATGATTACAGGTGCGGAGGTACTAACGCTTTTTGGCAAGGAGCAGCAAACGATTGATACGTTCCATCAGCAAAACGAAAGTCTACGAAACTCTGCCCAACGAGCAGAAATTACCTCCGGCTTACTAGGTCCGATTAATAACTTTATGAATAATTTAGGCCTTGCTGTCGTCATCGGAACAGGTGCCTTTTTAGCAGTGAAGAGCATTGTTACAGTGGGGATTATTGCTGCCTTTGTGACCTATACACGGCAATTTTTCCGTCCGCTTAATCAGCTATCTAATCTATTAAACACCTTCCAGTCTGCTATTGCTGGGGCAGAGCGTGTTTTTGAGATACTAGATGAACCCTCAGAGGTAGCCGATCAACCTAATGCTATCAAGACGGCATCGCTCAAGGGGGATGTTGTTTTCAAGCAAGTATCATTTAGCTATGAGCCAAATAAGCCTGTGTTAAAAAACATTGACTTCCATGCCAAGGCAGGAGAGACCATTGCGCTTGTTGGCCCAACAGGCTCAGGCAAAACAACGATTATCAATTTACTAACGCGTTTTTATGACGTCAATCAAGGTGAGATTTTGATTGATGGGCATAATATTGAACACTATCAGATGGCAACGCTTCGTCAAAGAGTCGGTGTGGTTTTACAGGACACCTATTTGTTCTCGGGAACGATTCGTGAAAATATTCGCTTTGGAAAGCTAGATGCGACAGATGAAGAGGTTGTGGAAGCGGCAAAAATTGCGAATGCCCATCATTTTATCAAATATTTACCTGCCCAATACGAAACACCCGTGCAGGCAGGAGGAGCCAATTTAAGTCAGGGGCAGCGACAGCTTATTGCGATCGCCCGTGCAATTTTAGAGAATGCAGATATTTTAATTTTGGATGAAGCGACATCAAGCGTGGATACCCAAACAGAGGTCGATATTCAAAAAGGCTTACAGCATTTAATGCAGGGACGCACAAGCTTTGTCATTGCCCATCGTCTGAAAACAATCGAAAATGCCGATCAAATCCTCGTGATTCAGCAGGGAGAAATTGTCGAGCAGGGTAATCATCGAGAGCTGATGCAGCAGCAGGGGATCTATCGTCATCTTCAACAAAAGCTATTGTTAGAGCAGGTAGAATAGGGAATAATAAAGGTACATCTTCCAGAAGGCGAGGGATTGACATGTATGAATTAAAGACCAAGGAAACGGATGTAAGTGTCATTGAATTTATTGAAAGTGTAGACCATCCAAAAAAGCGAGAAGACGCTTATCGATTACTGGACATTTTTACAGAGGTCACAGGCTATGAAGCCAAAATGTGGGGACCGAGCATTATAGGCTTTGGTAAATATCATTACAAATATGAAACAGGCCATGAAGGAGATGCCCCACTAGCTGCCTATTCCCCTCGCAAAGCGAAAATTAGCTTATATTTTGCTCCAGGGGATGACCGAGAGCAACTATTACAACAGTTTGGTAAACATACAACAGGAAAAGCCTGCGTTTATATTAATAAGCTAGCTGATGTGAATGAGAACATTTTAAAAGCCCTTATCCAACAAACCATCGATTTTTTACAAAAAACCTATCCAGATGCTTAATCAAGAGAGCTGCCTATTAGTAGGTAGCTTTTTTTGTATGAAATATATTTATTTTCTCCAAAAGTTTAGTAGAAATTTATTTTTACCGTGTATCCTTGCAAGTATCAACGAAAAGAGGAGATACGTATGAAAAAGAAAGCAAAGAAAATGATTGTCTGTATGGGGGCATTGATCGTGTTTGGAATGGTGATCGTTTGTATTTATCACTATAGCTTAATACAGAAGGAGTCAGCTATTTTACAACCTAACGGGACATTAAACAATGTAGATGGTCAAAATCTCCATGTTTATCAGGAGGGGGCTGGCGAGGATACATATGTTTTTATGGCTGGCTCAGGTATCGCAGCACCCGTATATGAGCTAAAAGGGCTGTATCGTCAGTTTTCACAGCATCATCAAATTGCAGTAGTGGATCGAGCTGGCTATGGCTATAGCGACGTAGCCCATGAGGATAGAGGAATCGATACGATTTTAGCACAAACTCGAGAGGCACTTCTGCAAAGTGGGCATAAACCACCCTATGTCCTTGTGCCACATTCCATTTCAGGGCTAGAGGCCATTTACTGGGCGCAAAAATACCCAGAGGAAGTAAAGGGCATCATCGCTCTGGACATCGGCTTACCTAGCCAATATGTAAAGCATCCAATGGGCACAGTCGATCGGTGGATGGTGAGAGGCATGCACCTCGCTACTAAACTCGGCTTACATCGACTTTTGCCAACTCAGGTCTATAATCCGCAAGTACTTCAAATGTCGTTTTTAACAGAACAGGAAAAGGAAATCTATCAGGCGTTGTCCTTTAAGCAATTTTTTAATGAAGATATGCAAAATGAGCTGTTGCAGGTCTACGAAAATAGTTTACAATCAGAACAGCTCAAAAAGCCGCAAGACACGCCTATCTTACTGATTGATGCGATTGCAGCGGACAATAAACATTCGAAATATACGAAGCAAAACCGGCAGGATTATGCCGACTTTGCAAAGCAATTCACTAATGCACAGGTGAAAGAGGTTAGTGGGACACATAGTATTTATCTCTATCAGCCAGATGAAATCTATCAACTGGCAATGGAATTTATGAAAACAACGGGCGATGAGAAAGGTCGATAAGTATGAAAGGATTTAGAATCTTAATTATAGAAGACGATCATATGATTGGTGATCTACTGCAAAAAATAGTACAGCGTGAGGGCTATGAGGCAATCTGGAAAACAGATGGCAAGGATATGATGGCGCTGATTCAGCAGGTAGATTTAGTCATTATGGATATTATGCTGCCAGGAGAGGATGGCTATCAATTAAGTAAAAACATTAAACGTTTAGGCTTAAATATTCCAATCATTTTTCTATCAGCACGTAATGATATTGAAAGTAAGCTAGAGGGGTTGATGGTCGGAGAGGATTACCTGACAAAGCCATTTGATCCGCGAGAGCTATTGCTAAGAATGCAAAAAATGCTCGCACAACAGTATGGTACATTTACGCAAATTCAGCATTTATTGATCGATGGAGAGCGCCGTCAAGTATTTCATCATAGTATCCATGATGAAATCGCCCTAACAGCGATTGAGCGAAAAATTTTCTTTTATTTATTTGACCATCGAGACCGAGTATTAACAAAGGAACATTTTTTTGATTATCTTTGGCCGCTTGATGAACGCAATCATAATATTTTGAATGTCCATATTAAAAAAATTCGAACAAAGCTACAAGACCCGACAGGCAATATTGTGCAAAATATTTATGGAGAAGGGTATCGTTTAAATACCTATAATAGAAAATGACCTTAAAAACAAAATACCGTACCTTGTTATTTGTAGCCATTGGGAGTGTGCCAATTGTACTATTAGGCATTAGTGTGGCCATGTCAATTTTGTATGACAAGGCCTTTAAAATGAAAAATAACGGCATTCCGTTTCATGAGTCCTATGCCTATCCTGTGATGCTGATTGCGTTTGTGCTAGCTTTAGGAATGCTCGCATGGCTTTTTTCTACATCGATTCATTCTTTACTATCCAAAATTACACTACTTAATAAAACAATTCGAGAACTAGCGAGTAATGAGCGAATACCTGACACCTTAACAATAAAAAGTGAGGATGAAATCGGGCAGCTTAGCCAATCCGTCAATCTCTTAATTGAGCGTACAACTTACCGAGAATTAGAGCTTGCCCAGCAGCAGGAGCTTCAAAAAGAGCTGCTACAAAAGTTGCGACATGACATTCATACGCCGTTAACGGCTATCCGTTTGCAGCTGTTTTATCTAGAGGATCAGCTACAGGGGCAGCCCAAATTGGTGGAATCCTTACATGCACAAATTCAATATATCACGAATTTAACAAATGCATTTCAGTTACAGTCCTTTGATACGAGTGAACAGACCTATGTTATGCAGGAGGAGGTTCAACTTGTCCCAATGCTACAAATGATGATAAAGAAGTGGCAGTATCTATATCGCATGCAGAATATTACGCTACATTTTCAGCATGATGATTTACAAGCAACTTGGCTTAGCAATGAATTGTGGCTACAGCGTTTATTCGATAATGTCTTTCAAAACACATTAAAGCATGCCCAAGCAACCAAGCTAGAGGTGACGATCAAGGACGGGCAAGTTGTTATGTGTGATGATGGTATTGGCTTTACGCCTGAAGATGAGCATGGGGGACTTGGGCTTAAAATCATTCAGGATATTGCTAAAACACTGAATATCGAAGCTTTTTTACAATCAAATAAGAATGGCACGACCTTCTACTTTACACACCAATAAAAAACAACGGCAGCCTTTGCCGTTGTTTTTTTCTTTTACACTGATTTTCGTTGCTGTAGTAAGAACAGGGCTAGTCCTAGTAAAATGACCACAATACCGATCCCCTGTTGAACGGAAATCATCTCATCTAAAATAAAATAAGCTAATATACAGGTGCCGATTGTTTCGCCTAAAATACTCATGGAAATCACCGTTGTACTTAACCATTTCAATAGCCAATTAAAGATGGTTTGCCCGAAAATCGTTGCAATGACGGCCAGCCCTACAAGAGACCACCAGGTGGAGGCTGAATAATCGAAAAACGATTCTTTCATAAAGAGGGCATAAACGGCTAAAAAGATCGAGCTACTGCCATAGCCGATAATAGAATAGGGAATGAGCGATAAATCCTTGCGCACGGATTGCCCAATAAAAAAGTAGGCTGTAATAATACCTGCTGCAATAAAGGCAAGAATATCGCCATAAAGGGCTTGTCCACTAATCTGGAAATCTTGCCAGCCAATAATGAAGCAGCCGATGATCGCTACGAAGCAGCCCACAATCGCTCCTTTTGAAAATCGCTCTTTAAATAAAAAATAGCTGCCTACTAAAGAGAATAGTGGCTGTAGTGTCACAATGACGGTTGAACTAGCCACGGATGTGTAGTTTAATGATTCAAACCATAACACATAATGACAGGACAAAAATAAGCCTGATAAAATGCCAAGTCCCCATTGTTTTTTCGAAAGACTTGCAAGCTCCTGCCGCAAGCTCTTCTGTGCCAATAAAAAGGGAAGAAGCACTAGCATCGCAAAAAATAGTCGATAAAAGGCTGTAATCGCTGGTGGTGCATCAGCTAGCTTAACAAAGATTGCTGAGGTAGATAATGCAAATACTGCAAAAAATAACGAGATGTAATAAAACATGATGTACTCCTAAGCATTTACAAGATTAATAATGACAAACCTATTATAGTGTAGTCCGCATGAATAATATAGGGTTTTTAGAATATTAGCACAAAATAGGTTGATCCGAGTTAATTCATCTCAAGCAAGGATTCAATGACCTGCTTTAATTGCAGGATGAAGGGCTGCTTACTGTCATCTTTTTTATAGATATAAACTGTTTCGATAACATTGTGAAGCTCGTCTAAGTCATAAAAGTGCAGGTCAGGACAAGGATAAAGTGCTAGTAATTTGGTATTTAATACAGCTAGCGTTTGCTCGATTTCAAGAAAATCTAAAATACTACTAACCGATTTAATCTCCTTCATCGTAAAAGGTACCTGCTTTTCAGTGAGCCATTGTGCTAATGCATGGGTATACATGCAGCCCTTACTTAACACAAGCAATGTGACAGGTGTTCGTTGTTCAAAGTCGATGATATGAGCAAAACTTGAGATAACTTCAAATGTCTCTGTGGCTAGTACATCATAGTGTAGATCGCTATAATGCTTGATTGGATTACTTGTCAATGCACAATCTATTTCCGCCAGATGGACTTTAGAATTTAAGGCTGTACTTGATTCGACAGTGAAATCAACATCAATCGGACTTTGACTAGTTTGCAGTGCGTTCATGATGGATGGACCATAAATTTTAATGGTTGTATGAGATGTACCAATCAAAATGCTCGTTTGTGTAGGGCCGATGGTATGTAAAAAGTCTTCATATTGCTCGGCAACTTTCTTTAAAAACTGTAAATAATGTTGACCTACCTCTGTCAGCTTTAAGCCTTGGGGTGTTCGTTTAAAGACATCCTGCCCAATTTCACGCTCCATTTTTTTCACCTTTGCTGTTAGGGCAGATTGTGTATAATTGGTGACTTCAGCTGACTTACTCAAGTTTTGCCTCTCTAAAAGCTCCATTTTTAAGGCAATTTCTTCAATGTTCATGTTGTTCCTCACATACCTATAGAATTTTTTAATAGCCGCTATCATTTTCCTCCATTTTACGTACGCGAGCTGTCCACGTACACTCTAGATAATGAAAAGGTATACTGCAAAAGCAGTAACCTGATGGAGGGTTATGATGCAGACATATTATCGATGGGTTATCTTGCTTGTGGCTACACTTTCGCAGACAGCCGCAACCTTTGTGACCTACGGAATGGGGCCAGTTGCCTCTTTTTATCAAATGGAGTGGCACTTAACATCCTTCCAAACAGGGCTCATTGTTTCAGCCGTCAATATAGGACCAATTTTCTCCATGCTGCTATTCGGCTATCTCATGGATAAAAAGGGAGAAAAGCAGATTATTGGATGGGGCTCGCTACTACTGGGCCTGTCAGCCTTATTGCTAATACCCGTGAATCATTATACGACATTGCTCCTCGTATTAATAGTTGTGGGGATCTGGTATGGCAGTGCGCAAACAGGTGGCAGTACAGCTATTGTGAAATGGTTTCCTGACAAGCATCGAGGACTTGCGATTGGGATTCGCCAAACAGGTATTCCGATTGGTGGTGCCTTGGCTTCCACTGTGTTGACCTATTTGTATCAACATCATCATCTTTCCTCTGTTCATTTAGCGCAGGGCTTGATGGCGATTGGAGGGGGACTATTATTTTTATTGCTGTACAAAGAACCAAAACAGCATGACACCTCTACGGCACCTCTCATTCCCTTTAAAGAGAAGATGCGAGCTATTCGGCACAATCGAGCGCTCTATCCCTTATTTTTTGTGGGCATGGTCATGATGTCCCTACAAATGATTATCATTGCTCATTTTATGAGCTATTTACATCATAAAGGTGGGTATTCATTAACTGAGGCAGGGCGCTATTTAAGTCTGATTTTACTTGGTGGGATGCTTGGGAGAATTGTACTTGCTTGGATGAGTGATCATTATTTCGCTCAAAAACGAGAGCCATTATTAGTGCTCGTTATGGTCGCTACATTTCTGATGGTTTGCTGTTTACCCTTTGTCATACATACCGAGGGCCTCATGATTGTATTTTGCAGTGTGTTTGGGTTTTTAGCGCTTGGCTGGTATTCCATTTATATCACTTGTGTCACGGAACAATCCGATTCGCAAGCAGTAGGACTGACTGTAAGTGCAGCGTTAACGATTAATCAGTTCTTTATTGTCTTGGCACCAACAGTTTATGGTTTATTGGTTGCTGTTTTTTCCAGCTATCAGCTCGCTTTGGATGTCATTGCTGTGATGGTTATACTGGGGGCATTTCACTTATACAGAGCATCCCAAAGTAGTCTAATTCCTGAAAGTTCGGTAAAATAATGGAAAAGAAAAAATGGAGGTTGCTGCGAATGACCAGTTCAATTTGGATTGAGGCAAAGATTGATAAAGTATGGCAGGCGATTACAGAGGAGCAATCCCTCTCCCGATGGTACGCACCAGGCTCCACGTGGGATATCCCTATACTAGCAACTGGAGAAAAGATGACATTTACCTTAATGCCAAATACGCATAATCAGCTTTCTGAAAAACTGCCGATGCAGCTAACAATTCAGCAAGTGAAGAAAAATGAGGAATTTTCCTTCTATCTAGAGGTTCCTGAAACATTAATCGCTATTACGCTAGCCGAACAGGGTAATGGCACGACGGTGAGCTTTAATTCACCAGGCTATGATGCCTCTCTTGCGAATTTAAAGGCATTGCTGGAGGGGCATGACATTCCTTATCAGTAAGCCTCTCTACGTCTTAGGTCTTAGATGAATTTCGAGCGTAGGGTCGTATTTTAATTTCCTTCCTCCTATATAATGAAATTATTGGTAGATTATACGGCGGGAGGAAATAATAGTGAAAAAATTAGTTGGTTTAGGTGTCGTAATGGGCACGTCAGCATTGGTATTATCAGGGTGCTTTTCCTTTATTCCAAATAAAATGCGAGAGGAAGCCATTTTGGTAGAAAAGGATAAAGTGAAAGCATTAGAGGTAGACATTGATTTAGGTGTTGGCGAAATGAATGTATCGAGTGGAGCAAAGGAATGGGTTGAGGGCAACGCAGAATATAATATAAAAAAGCTAGCTCCTCAGGTAGACTATGATGTACATGGCGATACAGGAGAAGTGGAAATTAAGCATAAGGGCTCAACGAAGCTTGGGCTCTCAAATATTAAAAACACGTGGGCGATTCAACTGAACGACAGCATCCCCATGGATCTGACTGTGGAAACAGGTGCCTCTCTTGCCAATCTTGATTTACAGGGTCTTCAGCTGGAAAAGCTCGATATTGAAGCGGGTGTCGGTGATCTAACGGTTAATCTAGGTGGCGACTGGGAAAAGAGCTTTACAACGACTATTGAAACAGGTGTCGGTCAAACAACCGTTATTTTACCTTCAAAGGTTGGCGTGAAATTAACGACAGAAAAAGGCATTGGCTCGTCTAATGTGGAGGGCCTTATATCAAAAGGGAATGGTGTCTATGTCAACGAAGCTTACGACAAGGCGGATGTCGTGCTAGAGGTCAATTCGGAATTGGGCATCGGGGAAATTACCTTTAAGTTAGATCGATAGAAAATGGAATAGGTTACTTTCAGGGAGGAAATACCAGCACCACAATAATCATAATAGACGCGTCAAATACATCCTTTGTATTTGGCGCTTATTTTATGGTAGCTTTAAGAAAGCAATTGTTTTAAAGGAGCGAATGGATTGAAAATCTATACATACAAGCAACCAGCAGCCATTGAATCAACAGAGACCATTACTATTATAAATGAAGCAGGGGAGGTATCGTCCACCGTTCAACGCGTGTATTCTAATGCACTAAAAAAAGCATTCGATAAAACGATGGACTATCGTTATTTCGTTCGTTTTGATGTCCACGATCGCAATGGTCAGCCGCTTTTTACGTGTAAAAAAGTCTCCCGTCGCGGGCGCGTGCATTTTCGTGGCAAGGATTTGGTAACAGGCAAAGACTATATGATTGCCTACGATGGCTGGCAAATTATGATTCCTGATTTAGTTATTACCGATGGTGAACAGCAAATCAAGCTTAACAAAGAAATGGAGGATTGGTCTGTTTTTACTGTGAATGAACAGCCTATCGCACGCTGGCAAGCGACTTTCTGCGAGACGCATTTTGACATTACACTGCAAATTGAAGACAGCAGTCCCATTCAGCAGGAAGCCTTTTTTATTGCCATCGGACAGGCAGTGCTGTTTGTTGGGGCTTAAAAGAAAGGCAGATGGAAGAAAGGGCTTGATGAAGTGCTAAATATATTACCAGCAAAAGAGATTTATTTACAGGGAAATGAGCATGCCCTATTGCTTTTACATTCCTTTACAAGTCATACAAGAGATATGAAGAAAGTAGCCACTGCACTACATAACCAAGGCTATACTTGCTATGCGCCGCTATATCGTGGACATGGCACTCATCCAGAACAGTTATTACACTATCAGGTAGACGATTGGTGGCAGGATGTAGTGAATGCCCATCAATTTTTATTGGATGAAGGCTATCAAAAGATTTCGGTCATCGGTCTATCCATCGGGGGAATTTTCGCGTTGAAGTTTGCTCAATTAGAAAGGCTCGAGCAAATCATTGTCTTATCGGTGCCGTTTGATAAGGAGCCAGAGCAATTAAAACAAAGAATCATTGACTATGCCCATAATTATAAAACAATCGAGGGCAAGCCAACGCTTCAAATCGCTCAGGAAATGGAGTCATTTCAGAACATGCCATTAGATGCGATGAACGCATTCCAAACATTTATCCAAGCAACGATGGAGCAGCTTGATAAAATTACCATTCCTATCGCTATCTACTATGGTGAAAAGGACGATGCCTTATACGCGCAAAGTGCTGAAATGATCTATCAGCACGTTCATTCATCTAGAAAGCAGAAGAAAGGCTTTGAAAATTCTAAGCATCTCATGACATTAGGACGAGATCATGAGGCTATCATAAAGGAAATGATAGAATTTCTTCAAATTTAGGGAGAATTTCATTTATAAAAGGAGTGGGGGTGCTCTGCTCCAAAGAGGGGTAAAAGCGCTCATTCAAGAGACAGCCCCGCTTCTAAAAAACAGCCACCTCTATCCATAGAGGGGCTGTTTTACTTATATTTCCACGATCTCATTCGCTAATTTTTGTCTGCTCATCCAGTAGCCTTGGAGGGTAAAGACAATGAGTGTTGACCCTAGGAAGGCGAGACTTGTGAGGCCCAATGTTAGAAAGTCATAGGACATCGGCGAGCCATCATCAATGAAGCCTAGCATCCTCGTTAAGACGAACCCCAGAAATGTACCGACCGTGAGACCATAAAGGACAAACGATAGGACTTGTGTCAGTATGAGTTTCATCAGCCCATTTGGTGACAGACCAATTAATCGTTGGATGGCATAGTCGCTGCGTTTTGTATAAATCGTATGCAGTAAAGTTTGAAGGACACCAAGCCCCGTGGCAGCTATTAAAATAACAAAGACGCCAACAAATAGGCTCCACCGTTGGAAGAACATTTCATTGGATTGTGCTAATATGGTCGCTTTATCTGTCAACTTCAGGGCTGGCCAGCGCTCTTCCAAGAATGACAGCTCCGTCAATGCCTGCTCTGGGTGGGATGTTTCGACCATAATGTCTTCGATGAACGGGTGATCCTGTGCTGTGAGGAATGATGACCAATCAACGATTATATCGGCTCGGTGAATAGGTGAATCGGTAATTCCTATAATTTGTAATTCACCAGAAGGCCTATCCTGCTGTGCAGCAAAATCATAGGAACCTATCGTTATACGATCACCCACTGACAAATGATAACGTTCGGCAAAGCCCTTTGTCACGATAAGGCCATCCTGCAAATTTCCACCTTCAATTTGAGGCAACTTCTTTAATTGCATAAATTTCTCAATATCAATGGTTGTATAGTTCTCTGCTAGCCATTCATCGCCGAGTTGTAGGGCAATATACGCATTATTACTTTGTGCATACGCGTACTGTACGCTTGGCAATGCCTCTATTTCATCTATAATTGCAGGCGTGATAGTTGGATCATTTAATTCATTATCAATTTTTATGGCTGTTTCGTATTGTGATTCCGTGTAGGCAAGGTCATTGTGCTGTAAGGTTTTCATTAATGAGCTTCCAAAGGTTAAAATGACCATTAATCCTATCATGCTAAGCACCACGGGCATATTTTTGCGTACCTGTGGCATGAGCTGCTGGCATGCTAAATAAGCTTCCTTGCCAAGTCCCCTTCGAATCGGCTTTAAGGCCAAATGAAGGATGGCTGTAAACAGATAGGGGATTAGTAACAGTAAAATCCCACATACAATTAGTGTTCCGAGTAAAATAAATAAGGCACCTTGATCGCTTCCTGTCCCAGCTAAATAGGCTTGTAAAAAGAAGAAGACAGCTGACACACCTACAATACTGACAATAATTGTTTTCCATTTTGTCCAACGTAGCTGTAAATTTTCATTTTCTGAAGCGATTTGTAATGGCAATAGTCTAGAGCTTTTCGCTACTTGCCATTTTGTCATCACTTGAAGAATGATGAAGCTGGAAAGGGCAATTAAAAGAATAAACACAATAGGAAGCTCTGTTTTAGCTTCGGGTAAATGCAAAAAGCTAATTAATTGTGGTAGCCAGCTTTTTATGACGACAAGGCTCAGCGTTGTTCCAAGCATAACGCCAAAGCTAATGATCAGTGATAGTTGGAGCTTGACTATACGTCCAACCTGTTTAACTGATGCCCCGAGAGCCCGTAAGATCATGAGCTGCTCTTTAATTTTATAAAATAATAGCTGGAATGTGGACAGCAATAGGACACTCGAAATGAGTAAAATAAAAACAGATAGTACAATCATAAAAACCATTAAGCTCTGTAAATTTCTTTTAATTGCATCGTACTCACTCATAACATCAACACGTAATGTTGCATCCAGTTGTTTGATTTCTGCACCTACTGCCTTGGCACGACCCTCATCCGTTTTAATGAGCGCAAATATGCCTGCCGTTTGTGGCTGACTATTGTTCATCCATGCCTTAACTACGTCATTTGCTAAGAGAATGATATTAGGACTGTCAGTGCCTTTTATCGTCGGTAAAATTTCTTGCACGATAAAATCCTTTGATTGAATATGAATGGAGTCCCCAACGCGTTTGTTGAAAAGACGGGCAACATTTTCCGAAAGAATGGCATCGTTCGGTCCAAGATTGGCCTCAAAATGGTAGCGACTTTTCACAAGGTCATCATTTTCGACGCCAACGGTATAAAATGTGGTGTACTTTTCATGTTCAACGAATGTATGAGCTAGCGATAAGCGGGACACTTGTGTGACACCGGCTAGGGTAGAAAGCTCCTCTATTTGATGTGTTGTCAACAGTTTTTGCTGATCGGGATTATAACCAACCATTAAATCTATTTCCCCATACAACGCTTGGATGTCTGCCTTCATCTGGCTATTCGCATTCCAAATGTAGACGGTCATCGTCATTACCAGGCAAATCGAGATCGTAATAACACTAATACTCGTTAGGACATTTGCCCAAGCGGCACGAAATAGCTTGAGGGCAATATTGCGCATCGTAAACATTAGCGATCCCCCCTCGTAATTTGCTTGAATTTCATTAGAATACAATCCAAATCCTTTTCATTTTGCTGGTTTTGATAGGAATCCACAATCGCCCCATCATGGAAGAACAATACCCGATTGGCATAGGTAGCCACATAGGGGTCATGTGTGACAAGTAATATCGTTTGCTGGTTCTTTTTTTGCAGAGCAACAAGCAGCTCTAAAATTTCATCTGTTGTATGAACATCCAAAGCCCCCGTTGGCTCATCTGCCAGTAAAATAGGAGGATTGGCAATAATCGCTCGCGCAATGGCGACACGTTGCTTCTGTCCACCAGAAAGCTCATGTGGTCGATGCTTTGCCCAAGCAGCGATGTTTAAGGTTTCCATCATATGCTGCACACGCACCTTAATCTCCTTGCTAGGAATATCATTTAATATAAGGGGAAGCGCGATATTATCCTCGACGGTTAAATCCTTTAGCAGATGAAAGGATTGGAAGATAAAGCCGATATTTTCTTTTCGGAATTGCGATGCTTTTGGCTCTTGATAAATAGCCTCAGCTTCCTTGCCAAATAAAAATAATGCTCCATCTGTTGGCTCATCAATGGCACTGATCATATTCAGAAGAGTACTTTTACCAGAGCCGCTTGTCCCCATAATTGCCACCATTTCCCCTTGATAAATGGTGCAATGGATATTTTTCAAGGCATTCACAGTATGATGCTTTTGCTGATAAATTTTGGACATCCCTTCCACACGTAGCACCTCTGTTAAACGTCCTTCAGGGATGGGTATTGCATTAATGACTTCTTTCAGCGGATTGAACCCACTCATCGAGATATGCCCCCTTTAATTGTTGTCGTAATGCATGCAAGCCACGGCGAATATGTGTTTTCACGGTACCTTCAGGGCATTGTAAAATCGCCGCAATATCCTTGACCGAGTAGTCTTGATAAAATCGTAGCAATAGCACCGTTTTGTACTTTTCCTCGAGCTGGCAAAGAGCCTGCCATAAATCTAGCTCTTCTTCGATGTATGTAGGAGATGCGCTTGTTAAATCCTCGAAAGTTTGTGGTTCAACAGGCATAACTGTTTTTTTCTTCGCAATATAGGTTTTACAGCAATTTATCATAATGCGGGTAAGCCAAGTGGCAAAATAGTGAGTCTCCTTTAATTGCGGTAAACCCTCATAGGCTCGAATAATGGTTTGCTGAAAAACTTCTACGGCGTCGTTTTCATTTTGTACGTAGACATAGGCCATGCGATAAAGCTTATGCTGCTCCTGCTCAATGAGCTGATAAAACGCCTGCTCATCACCTTGTTGGGCTAAGGCTACAAGAGTTTGTTGGGTGCTCGTAATGAAAATCGCCTCCTTTTCGACCATTAGACTCAGCAAGTCATCATTTCGATTCAAGTTTTTTTATTTTTATTTAGAAACGTCATAAGCATACCCATTTAATAGAAGGCTATCAATTTACTGTTATAATGATACAACAACACAGCAGCCCTTTGATTTCCCCATAAGCCAAGTGCAAGAGAAGCTACGGTCGCCTTCTCCTACAGCGATTGTCAAAAAAATTCAGGATGATTCCGATTCAGTAACTTTCTCCCTAGAGTAAGGCTATGAGAAAGTCACAACGCAAATGGCCGTAACCAATACGATATCGAATTGCGGATGCTATTGAGGCCATTGCGACAGGCATTGAAGGTATGTCAGTGGAGCTAGCGGAGGTTGTTCACAATACTGTCACGATTAATAAAGCAGTCGATGAAATTGCTGCTGTTTCTGAACAATCAGCGGCAGGTATTCAGGAAACATCGGCTACCATTGAGCAAACTGCAAGTTCCATGGCGGAAATTAAACATAGTGCCGAGCATTTAGCAGAAATGGCTGAACAACTAAACGCCCTGATTCGTCAATTTAAGCTATAGAAAGTACCTGTGGATTTCAAACTTCCCTCACATTTCATCTGTATACTAAGGCATTGGAAGGTGGAATCATTTTGAGAAAATATTTACTTTTATTATTGATGAGTACTTTATTCATGGCACCCGTTGCCTACGCCCATACGATGGATAAAAGTACACTATTCACGGATGTCCCTGAAACAGCCGCCAATATTCAGGACATTATGGTACTACACAGTATTGGGCTTCTTGGGTACAATGGCAAAGATATGGCCTTAAACCCAACAGACAATCTCTCACGCAAGGACTTTGCAGGCTGGGTAGGTGGCTTTTTCGGCCTTGACGGAGCAACAGTGGATGAGCTAGCACAAGCAGCTCAAAAAGAGGATTACGTGTCTTCTCTAGAGGGAGATATTACGTACAAGGAAATAAATACAGCACTTTTTCATCATAAACTTGAGCTAGCCAATCCTGACGCAACCATGACGAAAGAAGAGTACATTGCATTCTTAACAGAGCACCTTACATTTGATATGGGCGGACATACGCTTATTCAAATGGGCGGCTTTGCAGAAGGACCAACAGGTACAATTGAAGATGTAGTCACAGGTGACCAAACAGGAATCATCATCGACGGTAAAACATACATGCTGTCAGGACACCCTCGCATCTTTGCCGATTCAACAGATGCCAAAAGTTGGGTAGGGCAACAACTAGAACGCTCTATTTTCACAACAGCAGCAGATCACCATCATGGTCATGACGGTGGGCAAGAGGAAACTCACGGCGATCATGCAGAAGGTCACGACACAAGCCACGAGCATGAAGCATCTGCCTCGAATGAAGCAACACTACAATATGTGCAAATTAGCACTGCACAAGTGGTGAAAGAGGATGCCAAAGAAATGGAGTCTTCGAACGCTACACCAAGAGAAGAGCAACAAGCAGCCGCAACAGATGACACAACATCCAACTCAAACACAGTATGGATGATCGCCATCCTAGCAGCCCTAGCCGCTATTTTTGTTATTGTATTTGTGAAACGCAAGAAATAATGTAAATGAAAAGAACCAGCAATGACCGAGGGAATTCGGTTGTTGTTGGTTTTTTTAGAGAATAATAGATTGCAAGGGTTTAAATGCCACTTGCTAATAAAAATGCCTTCAGTTGGACAATAACTTCCTAACCTATTTACTTATTATAAATCCACTTAGTTAATGAAAAACGAAGATCAAATTCTAGCTAATCAAGTGTTACGAGATTTAAATTCCACTTAGTTAATGAAAAACTTCAAACTGACAATAAGTTGGAGCAACAACAACTAGATTTAAATTCCACTTAGTTAATGAAAAACCCGTAATTTCATTTTGCTGCTTATCTCGCCAATCGTCATTTAAATTCCACTTAGTTAATGAAAAACACAGGGCGCATCAAACTACGAATCTAGTACAAATACATTTAAATTCCACTTAGTTAATGAAAAACGTAGTTCGATTTGCGTTGAATTACGCCTATAAGCAGATTTAAATTCCACTTACGTTAATGAAAAACGTACGACAAATTAAAAGAGTATGCAGAGCATCAAGTATTTAAATTCCACTTAGTTAATGAAAAACCGCTGTTAGCGAATTAAATGAAATGGTCCAGCGAGATTTAAATTCCACTTAGTTAATGAAAAACGAATTGATTAACAGTAAAGATGTTTTTAAAATCATCATTTAAATTCCACTTAGTTAATGAAAAACTTGGTTCCGCAATTTTTAATGTGATAGCATATTTGATTTAAATTCCACTTAGTTAATGAAAAACCTTGCTTTAACGATGGTCCAATTGTGCGTGTATTAAAATTTAAATTCCACTTAGTTAATGAAAAACGAAAGTGTTAGGGTCGGCTAATTTCAGCATGTGATAATTTAAATTCCACTTAGTTAATGAAAAACTCCCCTTAAGCATAATCAAAAAAACCTTATTTTTCAACGCTTTATCAGGTTGTACTTTGAGACTAATATCATTTTTTTGCAGTTAATCGGTATTCCAATAACATGCCTTTGCAATCAAAGGCCCTTAAAGCTAGATATGATAAGTTTTAAAAAGACCAATGTTGTAAATGATTCACTGCACTTGTACAAAAAAGTCTTCAAACATAATCATTACTTGAAAAAATATTTATTTGGATTCTACTTATTTAAAAAGAACCTTCTATTCTAATCAAGAATAGTAAAGAGATTAATAAGCACCAAAATCTAAAGTAAACATAATGCCTACATAATTGTCAAAAAATGTTGATTAGTGACGAAAAAAAGATTAGTATATAAGTAAGTTTAATTTTGGGTAATAAACCTATTTTTAACTATATCTAGGTTAAGCTAGGAAATAAAAAGGAGGTGAAGACAAATGAGGTTGCAGATCATTATGGAAGCGGAGAAAATACCTAAGCATTATCATTTTTTAGCTGGGAGTGTAGTTAAAGCCGGACTATCTTCTGTCAATCCAGAATTAAAGGAAAGTTTGTATAGCTTTGAGGAACATCAAGCTAACAAGGCGATGCGTCCTTTTACAGGAGCGATTTATTTAAATGGTTATACGCTAGAAGGAGATGAATTTATCATCCATCAAGACATTCGTATGACCATTTCTTCTTCTGATATAAATTTTATGATAACTCTGTATAATGGCTTACTTGAGCATAAGCAAATGCAATATAAGTCATACACCCTACACATTAAGCATGTTAAATTTTTATCTGAAAAATTACCTACAAAATCTCAAGCTCTATTTAAAACAAACAGCACCATCGTTATCAAAGATAAAAACAATCAATATTTAAATATTGATGATCCTGATTATGGGAAGGAATTGAATTATGCAGCAAATGAATGCCTAAAATCTGTTGCTGGGCGGACATTGCATCAGCCACTAGTTTTTACACCTGTAATGATGCATAAAAAAGTTGTGCAGTTAAAGCATGACAAGTTTAAAAATTTAAATGAAAAAGGAATTCTTTATTTGAATGGTTTTGAAGGAAGCTTTGTACTAGGAGGACATCCAGAAGATTTAGCTTTATTAACACAGACGGGCATTGGTTTTAGAAGATCACAAATGCTAGGCTGCATTGAAATGGTGAATGAATAGGAGGTGAAGTGAATGATTGAACTACAGTTAGATGAAACAATTTACAATGCCAGTATTTTGGGACTTTGCCGTGTATTTGACTATGCAAAGCTAGAGTATAGTAAGAGCGATTTTCAGACTATTAGTTTTCCAGAAAGCAATTTAGCGAACTTTGAAGAACATTATTTTGCCTATTTATCTGCTCAATATGGACATGAAACAAATTACTATAAAATGACTAATCCTACTATTGTAGAGTTTTTATTAAGAGCGAAAACTGACATTGGAGATGAAAAAAACTTAGAACGGCTCAATGCCCATATTGAAAAAGTGAAATACTGGCTGTCATCGAATAGTTATAAGAATGTCTATCCATTTCTGTCTGCGATTCCATTTGATTTTTTAGAGGCTGCAAAAAGTTTAAAAAAGGTAACACAGAGGAAAAAAGAAACCTTGGAACAAATACAGCCGCAAATTGGAGACGCTGTGGACGCATTACTACAAATTGTCGAGCATTTAAAGCATAAGGATGCAAAGCGATTTATCATCCCACGTGTCCTTACATATCAAGTTATTCAAGGTTTTTGGTCCAATGTCTCCTTCCTAAATAGCAATGCGAGTAAAAAGGATCTCTATGAAGAATATTTTAATTACTTCATCAAACCTGCTCAAGATTTTCTAACGTCAAAGAAAGATGAAAAAAAGTACGGAAAAAATAAATTAACATGTGCGTGCTGTGACAATAAAATGAAGTCTATCTCAGAGGCATTTGATCTTACTTGGGTACAAAATTTAGGGGTTGATGGGGCAAGAAAATCCTCGCATTATTGGAACCATCAGCGCAATTTATTTATTTGTCCAATCTGTAATATTGTGTATAGTTGTCTGCCATTAGGCTTCACATTGAAAAATGGGATAGGTCTCTTTATCAATAGCAATCAATCCATTGTCGAGTTACTAGCTTACAATAAAATCCAGTTGCGCAACGATAGAGGAGAAGAATATACACGCGATAAGCTGGAGGAAATGGCATATTCAAAAATTATCAATGAAATGTATCAACATGCAGAAAACAAGAAGAATGTAGAAATTGATAATATCCAGATTGTTAAATATGACAAAAATAATGAATCCATACCTTATACATTCAATATGTTATCCCGTGACAAAGCACAGCAGCTTTATGATAGCCGGAATGACTTCCATTACTTGACGGGGAAATTTGTTAAGGAAAATGGAGACTATATAAGCCTCTATCAAGAAGTTATTCGACGTTTTTATAATGGACAACGCTTTAGTGATTTACTCTATCGTTTAATACGTTTAGTAATCGATGATAAATATGCGGATACTTTTTCTATCTATAAAATTCTGAAAATTTCAAATTATGTATTAAATGGAGGTTCACATATGACAGATAAAGAGTTAAGAAGTATTCGGATTAGCGGCTACGAATTAAGAAAAGTATATCGAGGTCAAGAAACAAAATTAAATGCTATTTCACACCGTTTGTTAAATGCTTTAAAAGTAAAAAATCCTAATAAATTTATGGAAACAATTGTACAGGCGTATAGCTACAAACGCCATGAAAAATTAGGTATCCCCCTATTTTTCACAACAACACTCAGTGATATTGAAAAATTCCAAACAATTGGCTACGCATTTTTAATAGGATTAAATGGAAAAGATTTCGAAAAAGAGGATATGGCAAAGGAGGAGCAAGTAAATGAATAAAAAAGGATTAACAATCAGTATGATAGTTGAAGCAGAAAGTGCCAACTATGGTGAGGGTGTTGGCAACGTTGCTTCTTTGAAAAAAATTTCCCGCGGAGATCATGAAGTGTACACGTATATTTCACGTCAAGCATTGCGTTATAACATTGTCGAACAAATGGATATCAATCACACTCCATTAGGTATGGATGGCTCCGTTATTCAATTTCACCCAGATGCAACAATCGCAGATTATCCTGAAATTGATTTGTTCGGCTATATGAAAACGGTAAAACCAACGAGAACTCGTGCTGCCGTGGTACGCTTATCCAATGCTGTCGCATTGGAAAGTTATAATACAGATTTAGAATTTTTAACGAATAAAGGGTTGTTTGACCGCCATAAAAGTGCAACAGCTAATGAGGAATTAAGAGGTGGAAATATTGCACAAAGTGAAATTCATAAATCCTTTTATGCTTACACACTGACGGTGGATTTAGATAAGATTGGAATTGATACAAACGATCAAATCGAAATTCCATTAGAGGAACGTGCTAAGCGTGTTATTTCTTTATTACGTACATTAAAATTTTTATATCGTGATATAAAAGGGCGTCGAGAGAATTTAGCTCCAATTTTTGCTATCGGTGGTGTCTATGATTTAAAAAATCCATTTTTCGAAAATCGATTAAAGCTTCAAAATAATAAGCTTGCCGTTGCAACGGTTGAGGGGATTTTAGCATTGGATTCACATATTCAACAACATACACATGTTGGCTTAGTCAAAGGATTATTAGCAAACGACGAGGAAATTGAGCAAAGTTTACAAGCAAAACCAATGGCAGACTTCTTCGCGCAGCTAGAGCAGGCTGTATCAGACTATTATAAATAAGCAGGTGAACATATGAAGGGGATTCGGATTGAGGCTTATCAGAACCTAGTGAACTACAAAAAGCCTACGAGTTTTCAATTAAAGGAATCATATCCACTGCCCCCATACTCAACTGTTATTGGCATGGTGCATGCGGCATGTGGCTTTACAAGTTATGTGCCAATGCAGGTGAGTATTCAGGGGAAATATCATGCAAAGGTCAATGATTTATGGACGCGCTACGAGTTTGCTGGTAGTTCGTATGAGCAAGGTCGCCATCAGTTGAAAGTGGAGTTATCAGATGGGAAAGCACATGGGATTACACGGGGTGTTTCCACAACAGAGCTATTAGTAGATGTCGAACTAGTATTGCATATTGTACCAGAGGACAAGCAATACATTCCAATCATTATCGACGCACTAAAATCACCTGCTGAATATTTATCACTAGGTAGACGCGAGGATTTATTGCAGATTAATGTAGTGACGGAAGTGGAGTTAGAAATTCAAGAAATGGAAGAAGACAAGAGAGTTGATTTTGATATTTTTATTCCGCAATCGATGACCAAGAATGATATTTATGGAAAAATCGGTACATCGTATCGTTTAAATAAAACATATAAATTATTAGAAATTGCTAAAGGAAAGCACATTCGTCAGTGGGAAAAGGTGATTGTTTCTCATGTACCGGCTTCTTCAACTAACTATCTTGCTGCATATGAAAACGTGCTTTTCGATCAGGATGGATATACCGTATTTTTAGTATAAGAGTGGGGGAATGTTCTCCATTCTTTTTTTATAAGGAGGTTTGTAGATGTTTGAAAAGCTATTAGCAAAATCAGCAACAAAAACATCCGCCGCACAAACGATTATTGAGCATACAAACCATTTAATTAAAAAATGGGAAATATTTCGTAAAATTTATCCAAATGCACTGTCAAAGAAAGATTGGAACATTTTATTACAAGCGGTGACGTACCATGATTTAGGAAAGGCAAATACCAAATTTCAGAATAAAGTACGCACAATAGAAGAGCGTATAGAGGATTTATTTCCTGAAATAGATGAAATTCCTCACAATTACTTAAGCTGTGCATTTATGCCGATTAAAAATCTAATCACTCACTATGGTAAAGAGGATGCTACGTTATTAATTTTAGCTGTTTATTATCACCACGAACGGGCAGAGCAAAATATGTACGAGAGTGGTGATGAGATTAAAAAGGATTTACAAAAATATGTGTCACTATTAAATAATGATTTTAATATTCGTGAAGAACCTAAATTTGATTATCGAAAATTTACCGATCGAAAAATTCTTAAAAACCATGAGCATCTGTATCGTTTCGTTCGCATAAAGGGCTTATTAAACAAGTTGGATTATGCGGCAAGTGGAGGTTATGAAGTTGAAATTCCTCCTGAAGATTTACCGCAAAAAATGAAAAAGTATTTCGATAATAAAAATCGCACTAGGAATGAGTTGCAAGACTATTTATATACTCTCCAACAAGAGAATCATATAGTCATTGCGTCAACGGGTATTGGGAAAACAGAAGCAGCACTTTGGTGGCTTGGTAATGACAAGGGCATTTTCACGCTGCCATTAAAAGTGTCCATCAATGCGATTTATGACAGATTGATTAATGAAATTGGCTGCAGCAAAAAGAATACAGGATTGCTTCATAGTGGTATGCATGCTGAATATGTCAAACGTGCAGATGAGCAAGACCTTGATTTAATAACGATTACACATGCGAAAAATCTATCTATGCCGCTTACAGTGACGACAATCGATCAAATTATTGATTTTGTCGGGTTATATCCAGGCTTTGAAATGAAACTTGCCACATTAGCCTATAGCAAAATTATCATTGATGAAATTCAAATGTACAGCGCAAGATTAGCAGCCTTTATCGTATTAGGGTTGAAGTATGTTACGGATATAGGCGGTAAGTTTTTAATTATGACTGCCACATTGCCACCACTTTTTATAGAAGCGTTGAAACGATTGGAAGTGCCATTTGAAAAACGAGAAGACCCATTTTTAAAATTCAATGCCAATAATCAGCCAATTAAGCGTCATTTTATGCAAATCGTTGAAAAGGATTTGACGATAGAAGAAATTTTAAAGCATCCAATGGAACAAAAGGTATTAATCATTGTGAATACGGTGACAAAAGCACAGCAATTATATAAAGAATTTGAAGAAACAGGGGTAAAGGCTTCTCTTTTACACAGTCGTTTTATCAGCAAGCACCGTCAAGAAAAGGAAGATGCAATTTTAGCATTAGGAAACAAAGATTGCCTAAACACGGGAATATGGATTACTACACAGTTAGTAGAGGCAAGCGTTGATATTGATTTTGATATTTTATTTACTGAGCTTTCAGAGGCATCAGGTTTATTTCAACGTATGGGACGTATTTATCGAACGCGAGATTATGTTGAAAATATACCTAACATTTATGTTTTTACAGGCGGTCCATTACCATCAGGTATTGCAAACAATAAAAAATCTGTTGTTGATTTTACAATTTTTTCTAAATCAAAGGAAGTGTTACTGCAATATAACAATCAGCTAATAGATGAGAAAATTAAAATGAAGATTGTAGAGCAAGTGTATAGTAGAGAAGCTTTAGGAGCAGAGTGCGAATATATTCAAACATTCGATGAAACATTGGCTTGGTATGAGGATTTATTACCTTATCAAGAGGAGAATAAACCGACCATAAGAGATATTCAAAATCAATTAGTGATCCCATATGGCGTTTATAGGGAAAATGAATTAGAAATAGAGAATATGAAAAATGAATTAACTAAAAAGTTAGAATTGAAGGCGAAGATTAATTTTTTAATCGAGTTACAAAAATTCACAGTGCCAATCGCCACTTGGGCATACGATAATGCAAGAAAACGAAAAAATGGAGAGATTATTTCAACAATTAGAGTTGATCGCTATACAGAATACCCAGTTGTGACCTATCAATATACAGAGGAACTCGGCTTAATTTTTGCAAATGATGTAGATAGCTTCTTTCATTAATTATGGAAAATGCCATACAAGGGGTGAAAGCATATGCAATGGGACGATTTAAAGGCAACCGGTTTGCAAGTCCAATATTTGAAAGTATGCGAGCGCAAGCTATGGTTACATTCACATCAACTTGGCTTTGAGGATGAGGACGATAAAGTACAACAAGGGAAAGTATTGCACGATACGTCCTATCAACGCCAAAAGTCAAAAGAAGTATTGATAGAAAATTTAATTCGGATTGATATGATGGACAAGCATTATGTAGGAGAAGTGAAATCTAGTAGTAAAATGGAACAGGCTGATAAGGCGCAGCTTCTATATTATTTATTCGTACTTGAGCAAATGGGGATATATCGAAAAGGCAAAATACATTATCCAAAAGAAAAACGTGTTGATGAAATTGAATTAACGGAAGAGGATAGAGAGGCCATTCCTAAATGGTTAGCCCAAATCCAACAAATTATTCAGCTAGACAAGCCTCCTAAGAAGAAAAAATTAAGATATTGTACAAAATGTGCTTATTATTCATTTTGCTGGGTAGGTGAAGAGGATTGAAAAATGTATATTTATTTAATAACGGAAGGATCCAAAGAAAAGATTCTACTATTTATTTAGTATTCGAAGATGGTACGAAAAAAACATTACCAATAGAAAATACAGAAAATCTACATGTATTTGCGGAAATGGACTTTAACACCTCTTTTTTTAATTTGATGAATCAAAAAGATGTAAATATACATTTTTATAATTACTACGGCTACTATTCAGGTAGTTACACACCTAGACGAAAAAAAGTGGCGGGCTTCGTTGATGTCCAGCAAGCAGCCCATGTAATGGACTTGAATAAAAGGCTGTATATTGCACAACAATTTGTCTATAGTGCTATTCATCATATGTTACGCAATATTCGTCGCTACAAAGATGAGGTAGAGCCATTCATCAATGAAATAACGCAACTAAAGAAACAAGTTGCCGATGCTACGGATATACAAACCTTAATGGGCATAGAGGGGAAAATTCGCTTTGCTTACTATCAATGCTTTAATGCGATTATTAAAAATCCTGATTTTCAATTTACAAAGAGAGAAAAACGTCCGCCTACCAATCCAATTAATGCACTTATTTCATTTGGCAATAGTTTAATGTATACAGCTGTATTATCTGAAATGTACAAAACGCAATTAAACCCAACAATTAGTTATTTACATGAATCAGGTTCTCGAAGATTTTCCCTATCACTGGATATTGCAGAAATCTTCAAACCGTTGTTAATGGATAATTTAATTTTTATGTTAATAAACAAAAAGATGATTCGTGCTGAACATTTCGAATATATCGAAGAACATATTTGCTTATTAAATGAAACAGGACGTAAAATTTTTATTGCTGAATTCGAAAAACGAATGAGCACGACCATTAAACATCGAAAATTAAACAGACAAACCTCTTACCGATTTTTAATTCGTCTAGAATGTTATAAATTAATTAAACATCTGATTGGTGATGAAGATTATAAAGCATTGAAAGCGTGGTGGTAGCGTGTATGTACTGATTGCGTATGATGTGGATGTGAAACGGGTGGGAAAAGTCCATAAAGTATTGAAAAAATATTTAACGTGGACACAAAATTCTTTATTTGAAGGAGAAATTACGGAAGGACTTTTAAAACAATGCCTAGCTGAATTAGCAACAAAGGCTAATCCGAATATTGATTCAATTTATGTTTACCGAATTGCCAATCCCAAAAATATGAAAAAAACTGTGTATGGGGTCGAGAAAGATTTTGAGAGCATGTTTTTATAGTCATCTATTCTATTAGTAAAGACTAGAAAAGTGAGTATCGATTGTATTCAAACTCTCTTTTAGTAGAATTGCAGTGAATCATTTTACAACATTATATTCCTTCCAGGCATATCATACCTAGCTTTGAGGGCACTTTGATTGCAAAGGCAAATTTCTGGACTACCGATTGACTGCAAATAATCATATTTGTCGCAAATTACAAGCCGTTAAAGCGTTGAAAAATAAGGGTTTTTTGATTATGCTTAAGGTGGGTTTTACATTAACTATGTGGAATATAAATTAATTACTGTCACTTCGATAAGCACGCCATCCGAGTGTTTTACATTAACTATGTGGAATATAAATTAGTCGAAGAAACTGCATATATCACGGGACAGTATACCGTTTTACATTAACTATGTGGAATATAAATTCAACTTGTACGGATATTTCTGGAGGCAACGTTTTGATGTTTTACATTAACTATGTGGAATATAAATACCTTTTCGACAGCTCCAAATGTGCCGTCTGGTAGGCGTTTTACATTAACTATGTGGAATATAAATGATGATGAAACACCTAGCAAAGATAAAAATAAACAGCGTTTTACATTAACTATGTGGAATATAAATTGAGAGGAGGTGAATATTGATATGATGAACGTTATGTTTTACATTAACTATGTGGAATATAAATTTCATTACCGTCAGGAACCAATACCTCAACAGGTTTGTTTTACATTAACTATGTGGAATATAAATGATACGGGTGGATATAAATATACTTTTACGCCATCGTTTTACATTAACTATGTGGAATATAAATAATCCAGAAACACCAGAATTAATCGTACAGTTGAGGTTTTACATTAACTATGTGGAATATAAATCTTGAACTACGTGATGCACTTAAAGAAGCTGGGGCTAGTTTTACATTAACTATGTGGAATATAAATGTAGGATCTAAATGAATGAAGATCTGATTTTGGACGAGGTTTTACATTAACTATGTGGAATATAAATGCGAAATTTAAAGCTAATATGCAAATTGTAAGTAAGTTTTACATTAACTATGTGGAATATAAATTTGGATTTCACGATAGATTTAAAGTTTTTAGATCCGTTTTACATTAACTATGTGGAATATAAATTCGAGGAAGCTGACAAACGGTGGATATTCCGTGATGGTTTTACATTAACTATGTGGAATATAAATAATTATATTGCGTCACTTTTACGTCAGAAACTTCCTGTTTTACATTAACTATGTGGAATATAAATATGTATGAATCGCGTGCAGTAGACGGAATGTCCGTTGGTTTTACATTAACTATGTGGAATATAAATGAAGATGAAGATGGCGGGAAAGAAGATGGCGGTGGAGTTTTACATTAACTATGTGGAATATAAATGGAGTCATGATCGTTGTGGCAATTTGGGTTGTTGGTGTTTTACATTAACTATGTGGAATATAAATGAAGAAGAAATTGATTGGACAGAATGGGGAAAACCGTTTTACATTAACTATGTGGAATATAAATATAGTGTAGTTATCGAAACGCAACTTTTTAGCAAAGTTTTACATTAACTATGTGGAATATAAATGACATTCTTGCTTGTATCAATGGAAAGTTTGTTGGCGTTTTACATTAACTATGTGGAATATAAATTGGATAACCTACACCGTTAGGTGAGCCGGAGTCAGAGTTTTACATTAACTATGTGGAATATAAATCTAAATACGTATGGATGTTGTCTAAATGAACGATATCGTTTTACATTAACTATGTGGAATATAAATTGGGATTTTGTTGCTATGGTCAAACTCTTATATGCTGAGTTTTACATTAACTATGTGGAATATAAATCAACATTGATTGCTTTGCTAATCTTTTTCGACCATGTTTTACATTAACTATGTGGAATATAAATATCTATAAAAGACAATTTAGTAATCCATTGCAAATTGTTTTACATTAACTATGTGGAATATAAATAGTAACACGCTCATTGGTTAAAGCAGGCCCGCTGATCCGTTTTACATTAACTATGTGGAATATAAATTTATAAAATTCCTCCTTCTTTTGCATCTGTTTGTAATAAGTTTTACATTAACTATGTGGAATATAAATTTTAATATCTCGATATTGGTTGGTAGTTGTGAATTCGTTTTACATTAACTATGTGGAATATAAATTTGAACTATCAGATGGAAATAAAGTTCGATTAATTGGTTTTACATTAACTATGTGGAATATAAATTCAATAGCATTGATTCCAATCTCTTTCATGCTGCTGTTTTACATTAACTATGTGGAATATAAATTTTCTTTTTCGATTTTTTCTAGTGCTGATTTTTCAGTTTTACATTAACTATGTGGAATATAAATTGCTCTAAGGGCTTTTAATTTTAAGTTTTATGTACGTTTTACATTAACTATGTGGAATATAAATCTAAAAATCCCAAGTTTTTGCATCGTAGCAACTGCTGTTTTACATTAACTATGTGGAATATAAATATTGTAGGTGCCGTAACTGTTTCAATAGTAGGTTCGTTTTACATTAACTATGTGGTATAAATATGAGATTTATGAACGGTCTGAAGAAGTAGCTGAAAGTTTTACATTAACTATGTGGAATATAAATTTCATGGGTGAGCCGAAAAACAATGTTGAGTATGAAGTTTTACATTAACTATGTGGAATATAAATATCAAATTGAAAAAACTCGACACTGGTGATTACACAGTTTTACATTAACTATGTGGAATATAAATCATTAAAAAGATCATTTATTGAGGAACATGGGCAATGTTTTACATTAACTATGTGGAATATAAATAAAGGAGGACAAGCCAATGTCTAATCAAACAAAAAGTTTTACATTAACTATGTGGAATATAAATAGCGTTTGCAGAGGCAGGACAACAAATGATAGGCGGGTTTTACATTAACTATGTGGAATATAAATTTGACTGCTAGGGTAATGGTACTTGCTTTTGAGAGTGGTTTTACATTAACTATGTGGAAAATATAAATACGAATGGATGAAGAAAACGATGCAACAGCTCTGTGTTTTACATTAACTATGTGGAATATAAATAAAAAGAACAGCAACAGCTTGAAGCTGAACAGTTGGTTTTACATTAACTATGTGGAATATAAATTCTTGTATGATTTTTAATATCTTTAGCCAATCGCGTTTTACATTAACTATGTGGAATATAAATCAAGAAGATGAAAGTGGTTCTAATCAATTTGTGACTGTTTTACATTAACTATGTGGAATATAAATAGACATCAACTTTTAATGGTGATTCTAGGACATCTTTGTTCTACATTAACTATGTGGAATATAAATGGAGACGGTGAAGATGGAGAAGATGGTGAGGGAGAAGGTTTTACATTAACTATGTGGAATATAAATTAGAATTTTTGATGATTTTGATTATTGTTTATACAAGTTTTACATTAACTATGTGGAATATAAATTTTCATTTACTTGTAAAGTACCTGTCGACGTATTAGTTTTACATTAACTATGTGGAATATAAATGTAGTGCTTGGAGTCATTTCTGCCTTAGCGCCCGGTTTTACATTAACTATGTGGAATATAAATAGGAGTTGTTATCTGAGATTACACAGCAACGTAAGCGTTTTACATTAACTATGTGGAATATAAACGTATACATGCCATAATCGTCTTGTATAGGTGTTAAGTTTTACATTAACTATGTGGAATATAAACTCGTTCATCAGAACAATCGTTTCGTTACGTCCATTGTTTTACATTAACTATGTGGAATATAAACGAATAAAGCCATACAATGCTTCTGTACTCCACCCTTGTTTTACATTAACTATGTGGAATATAAACCGCTTTCATGTGTTAATTCCAGACGAACATCTTCATGTTTTACATTAACTATGTGGAATATAAACATGGATACATCTAAAATGTCTATGACAACTACACAGTTTTACATTAACTATGTGGAATATAAACGGATTACGATTAGCACCTTTAAGCTTTTCTTCTAGTTTTACATTAACTAAGTGGAATATAAATTATGGTGAAACGCCTTTTACATCGATGCAGTTACTTGTTTTACATTAACTAAGTGGAATATAAATTAAATAGTGTTCTTCATCGGACATTGCCACCTGAGCGTTTTACATTAACTAAGTGGTCGAAGTTTTACATTAACTAAGTGGAATATAAATCTCATAAACAAACTACTTGTTGCTCACTTTCATCCTGTTTTACATTAACTAAGGGGAATATAAATTAATTTGCTTGTCAGTATCATCCTTCATGCCTTTTAGTTTTACATTAACTAAGTGGAATATAAAGAAGAAGGTAAATTAATATACTCTTTAATCAATCCAGTTTTACACCTAACTAAGTGGAATATAAATTCTTCCCATATCTACAGGCACAGCATTCCCGATCTGGTTTTACATTAACTAAGTGGAATATAAATTTTTGGGGTCCTGCTGTAGATGCTGGCAAGGATTATTGTTTTATATTAACTAAGTGGAATATAAATAGACTCTAAAACCCCGATACCAACCAAAAAAACGAACAGCGTACCCTTAACCGCTGTTCATTTTTATTGCCTAAAACCATGCCACTTTCATGAAACCGTCAAACATTCCAAATAAACGTCTGCATATTCCAGCATTTTTACACAAAATTGAATAAGCACAAGCATGTTCGGTATATAAATAGGGTACGAACATTTTTTTGTTAGGAGTGTGTAAATGGCTGTACTTGTGGTGAAGAGGAGTATTATGCATCGTTATCAAAGTATCGGGCAGGCGATTGAAGAGGCGGCGCCTGGGGATATGATTGAAATTCGGGATGGGATTTATGAGGAAAGCTTGGATATTGCCAAGCGGCTGACGTTGTATGGGGTTGGCAATGTGACCATCAAGGGTGGCGTTTTTATTCGTTATCAAACACATGTGGCGATGCGTAATTTACGGTTCCGGCAAGGTCAGGGGCTGTATGTGAAAGGTGATTTACAGCTAGAGAATTGTGTCATTGAGGAGCAATTGATTCGAACGCAGATGATGGTGAGCTATGGTAGTTTGCTGATGAAAAATTGTGCAGTGCTTGCGACACCGTTGAATCATTTTGGTTTGCGAGTGGCGAATGGGTCCAGTGTTATTCTAGTCGATACAACATTTGAGCATCATGTGAAGGCGCAGATTATTGCTCAAAACTGTGAGCTGAGCTTGACGAATTGTATGCTGCTGGAAGGGAAGAAGCATGGTGTTTTTGCGATTCGTCATGTCAAGCTGACAATGGAGGACTGTGAAATTCATGGGCATGACAAGGCACAAGTAATAGCTGCGTCAAGTGAGATTGCGATGACCAATTGTTTAGTTCATCAAGGGCAAGGGGTAGGTATTCAATTGTTTGACAGCACGACTTTCAGAATGGATGGCTGTGAAATAAAAGAGCATCTCGATACAAATATGGTGGTTCATCGCAGTGAGCTAATGGTAGCCGATTCTATTTTTTCAGATGGTCAAAGTCATGGGTTGTATCTTGGCGAAAAAACGATAGCCAAGTTCTATGATTGCCAAGTTTCTCGACATGTCAAGGCGCAGGTGTTGATAGAAAATAGCAAGGTGGAGCTTCATACATGTCATGTTCGAAATGGTATGGCCGTAGGGCTTACTATTGTAGATGAAGCAGATGTTTCGGTGAACCAATGTAAAATTCAAAACCACCAGCAATTTCATATTATTGTCGATGCTAGTGGCTTAAAGCTACATCAATCAATTATTCAATTTGGGCAATCAGGTGGTGTTTATGGTAACGACCATGCCAAAATCATGATGCATCAGACAACGATTCGAGAGCTGCAAAGCCATCATGTCTATATCAACAATGCCCGATTATTTACACAGTATTGCACGTTTGAACAAATGGAAGGAAACGGAATTACTTGCATTGATGCGATTTTTGAAGTAGCTAATAGCTATTTTAAAGATGGGCAAGAAAGCTCTTATGCCATGATCTGGTCAGATCAATCAATGGGCCGTATTGAAAATTGTAGGGTGGATGAGGCAGCTAGACCGTTTTTAGCACTGTCCAATAAATCCTTATTGGAAATGCGCCATACGGATATAGCTGCAGTAAAGGCTCCAGCGGTAATACAGGAAAACAGCCAATTATTTGTGCAAGGGCATGTGCAGTCAGCGACATGGCAGAAGGATACAGCATCAAAGGTTTCTCAAATAGAGGACATGCAAATAGAAATAGTGAAACATGATATTAAAAAAATAATATAAAAGCCGATTATACAAATAAGACAAGTAGTTTCAATTTTGAAATTACTTTTTTTATGGATTCGTATATTGAGGTTTAATGCATGTGGAAAATGGGAAAAGGGAAATGTTTGGGCTATAAATTCATTTTAATTTGTATAAAAAAACTCTATAATTCGACAAAATGCAAGAATATTTTTATAATGGTATAGATGTCTTGTTGCAATTACTGAAATATTTTGAAATATTCCACAGGAAAACTTATACAATCTTTGTATAAGTTATAACAATCATAATAAAGTTTTTTCTTAATGTAAAAAAAATATTAAATAAATGTGGATAATAGATTGATTATTTTCCATGTTTTAACCTATAATTAGTAAAAATGGTTCATTAAACACGATAAATATTCGATAATTATGAAATGGGAATAATGATTTTACAATAATAAATAGAGAGAGTATTGGGGTGATATGAGTATGTTTGGGCTGACAAAAGAAGAAATTATGTTAATGCTAGAGGAGATGGAATTAGCAGAGAAGCAAAAGAATTTGATTGCTGATATCATTCATCTAAACAATATGCGAATCGAACAACAACTCGCATTAATGATCCATTTAATCATAGATGAGCGCGAACGAAATATTTCCAACAATACATATCTAAACTAAAAAATGTTGAAAAATCACAGGTGCTATTGTTTGCAACACCTGTGATTTTTTTGTTAGCCATTTTTATAATTTTTTTGTGAAGCAAATGATGCGATTGGCTTCTGTAAAACCGAGCTGAAGATGAACCCTTAGACTCTCTTCATTGTCCCATTCACAGTCACTAGCAAACTCTAGACAGCCCCTAAGCTTTGCCCATTGTTCACATTGCTCCACAAGTTGTCTTGCACAGCCCTGCTGGCGATATTCCTCCCTCACGAAAAGGCCTTCTAAATAGCCGACTGGACTCGAGTCGGTGCCTTCTACATAATCCGTTCGCAACTGACATTGGGCAAATCCAACTGCTCTGTCATCGTCATAGGCAAGGAAAATAGCTGCGTTTTCTTCCTTTAGCAGCTGTGTCATCTCTTCTGTAAATTCCTCTAGTGTATGATTGGGCCAGAGCAGTAAGGCTAATGAGGCTGCAGCATGAGCATCCTTCTGTGTTGCTTGTTGAATCATAAAATCTTCCTCCTTTGTAAAAAATGAAACAAATCGTTTTGAAGCACGTACAAACTAGTAAGCGTTTTAATTTTAAAGATCTATTTTCTATTTTAACATTCGTACTTAAAGGGGGGAATCCAATCATGTCACTCTTACAAACGTTAATTGAACAAGCGAAAAAGCCAAATGGATGGATTGGCTCAACGATGCTACGGATCATGAATTTCGCCCATCGTGGTATGAATGCATGGTTCATCAGGCAAGGAGCTATCAATGATGGTGATCGTGTGTTAGACATCGGTTGTGGTGGTGGGAAAACGCTCCAAATTTTATCCAAATTGAATCCAAATGGTATAATCTATGGGATAGATTTTTCCGCACAGGCAGTGAAGGAATCGATCAAATTGAATGAAGCAAGTGTTACCAGTGGTAGTGTCATTGTGAAAGAGGCAAGCGTTTCAAATATTCCATACGATGATCAGTTTTTTGATGCAATTACAGCCTTTCAAACGCATTATTTTTGGCCATCCTTGGAGCAGGATGTAGCGGAGGTTTGGCGAGTTCTGAAAAACGGAGGGAAATTTATTATCATAGCAGAGCTCTACAAAATGAACTATCATATGAAAGCCTATCAAACACCTGAGGCGACGAAGCAATTATTAGAACAAATTGGATTTCAAACCGTGTATGTCACGGAAAAATCAAGTAAAGGTTGGCTTTGCATTACAGCTATTAAGTAAGAGATACATAAAATGGAGGGTTTAGAAATGAAAAGATGTGATTGGGTCAAGCTAGATGAGCCTTTGTATGTGGAATACCATGACAAGGAGTGGGGTGTACCGGTCTATGATGACCAGCATTTATTCGAGATGCTTTGCTTGGAGGGGGCACAGGCTGGCTTGAGCTGGTGGACGATTCTCCAAAAGCGTGAAGGCTATCGTGAGGCATTTGATCAATTCGATGTGGAAAAAATTATCCATTATACAGCGGACAAGCTAGAGGAATTAAAGCAAGACACACGGATTGTACGCAATAAATTAAAAATAGCTAGCGTGGTGACAAATGCTAAAGCATATCTCCAAATACAGGAAAAGCATGGCTCATTCTCACATTATCTTTGGAGCTTTGTAGATCATAAACCACTTATTAATGAGTGGGCTTCCATTAAAGAGGTGCCTGTGACGACGGAAATTAGTGATCGTATGAGCAAGCAATTGAAGAAGGATGGCTTTAAATTTATTGGTAGTACCATTTGCTATTCCTTTATGCAGGCAGTGGGGATAGTAAACGATCATATAACGGATTGCTGCTGTCGCCAGAAGGAGCTAGCAGATGGCAATTGAACAAATACGGGCTCAACTAACTAAGCAGGCCACAATTTTTCAAACAGGTGGTATTCGACCCACACATGATTTATTGGAAAGCTGGATTGGCTATGTCGGCTGGTCCTTACCAGAGGAGCAGCCACCGTCTGGCTATCAGCCGCTCGCTACGTTCTTTCTACAAGCCCTATCCTATGTACCGACGGCATTACAGCCTTTTCAATTAATCACAGTCTTTGTCGATGAACGTCTATTGGATCACCTCATGGAGGATGATCTTAGTTCTTATTTTGAGATTAGAACGTACACCACTTTGGAAGGCTTAGTAGAGCGTGAATGGCAGCATGAGCAAATGCGCGCGTTTCCACTCATACCCCAGTATATCTCGAATGACTATCCAACATGGGATGGGGGCGGTATTCCAGCTCAATTGGAGGAAGAGATTTTGATGTTGGAGCATGAAGAGCAAATCGAATATTTTGAGGATATCGTTGAAGACCTTTTTCCGCTCCATAAAATCGGTGGCTATCCAAGCTTTTGTCAAAGTGGCGTTGATTTTGGGGACGATGCACCATTTGTCTTCCAAATTGCCTCGGATGCAAAAGCGCGTTTGAACATTGTAGATCATGGCAATTTTTATTTTTTCTACAATCTAACAACACAGACGTGGCACGTTTATTGTGATTTCTACTAAAGGTAGGAGGGCTTGTCTCTATCATCAATTGTTTGAATAATTAAGCGGTAAATCAAATATAAGCCGAGATATGCTCCTGTAATCAGAAATACAGGGTTTAAGAAAACGGCATGAATCATTGTCATAAAGACCGCATCCTCAAGAATAATGTTCGTTATAGATGTAGCGGCAATCGTGCTAAACAGGATCGCAGCAATGACGCCTAGTATGTTGAAAAGAAGGCGAAAGCTAGCCCATTTGTGCTGAAGATACACCATAAGGCTGGGGATGCCGATCGTGGCAGCCAGCATGAAAACTGTCATAACATCACATCCTTTCTTTCAGATTGCCCTTGTCCGTACATGAATAAACATAGAAAACGATAGGAGGGAAACCTATTGCGATGGCAAGAAGGAGCGTTAAAAAGAACAAGGAAGGTGAAAAAAGTGGAGCATAAAACGGTAGTCAAAAATGGCATTGGTTTTGGATCGGTTTTAGCGATTACGATTTCATGGAGTGTGCATCACTCCATCATTTGGGCAATCATCCATGGCTGTTTTAGCTGGCTGTATGTTATTTACTACGCCATCATGCGCTAAGCTTGTAGGTCAGCCTATCAACTAATATGTTGTTTGAATAAAAATAACATTGGGTACATAAAAACAAAGCGTTCATAATTTTTAATGAGCAAGCATAAATAACAAAGTGCTCTTTTTTCAAAGTACGAATTGTATGAACGTAGAAGAAAGGTTGATAGAATGACACATCAAGTAACGGCTTTAAGTAATGTAAATGGTAATGCTACAGGAGTGGAAAGTATATTACAAAATGTAGCATTTATTTTATCGACGTTTACGATTCCTTGTCCGCTTCGAGAATATGTGACAAGGTCTGATATTCGTAAACCCTTCCAACGTATGAAGAAAATAAACACAAAACGCCTCATTGAATGTATCCAACGTTTTGAGCCACGAGCTGTCGTAGTGGATGTTGATTATCTTGGCGATGTGAATATAGGGAAATTAGAGCCCATTGTCAAAGTCATTGTCAATGAATAGTGGAAAAAATATAAATTCTGCCAGGGATATTCACAAACCTGGCAGAAGATCAAATGTGCTTATAATGGTAGGTTTTATGGTATATGAATTGGTGTCAAATAGGATAGTGGAACATTTACGCCCTTCTAATGGCAATAATTTGCTGGCAATCAATGATAAGTGGTGTTGCTGCTGCATCTACCTCTAAGAATGTAGCACAGCAAGTTTTAGGATCTAAGCTGATGAAGAAAATTCCTGCAAAGCTACCGCCACCTGCTAAAATAACATCTACCAAAGTGCCAGGAGATAAGCATCTTAATAGATGACAAATACAGCCTTTACACTTGTGATCCTTGGAATAATCCATCTCGTAGTGGCACTCTTCCTCCTCTTTTTTGCAAGAGCAAGAATCCTCCTTATGTTCCCATTTACAATGGTCATCCTTTTCATGACACTTACATCGCTGGTGCTTCTGTTCCCATTTGCAATGCTCATGCTTGTGTTTGCATTTGCATCCTTCTTGTTTGTGTTCACATTTTTTTTCTAAATGACAATAGCATTTTACATATTGTTCACAGCACTTTTCTTTTTTATGATTCCAATTCATATATTGACTATATCTACTATCCTGCATCTTTTAATCTCCCTTTTTGTTAGTTTTTTAGTAATGGTAGCGCTAACCTTTACATTTCTAATCTATGAAGCCACAAACAAAACTTCTTGGTAATTTGCCCTTTGTACAAAAAGAAAATTATATTTTAATAATTAAAGAGAGAAATAGCCATACATAGCTGTGAGAATAATAACAATTTCAGGGCAAAAGATTGCTAGACTTCCGCCTGTAAATTTCATGGAGAAATGGAGCGAGTGTATGAAAAGTGTCCTGCAAATCTTCTTTTTATTCATGTGCTTACTGGTTGTGATGTCATTGTGGATGGCACAAAGGGAGCCTTTAGCTATAGCTCCGAGCACCGAAAGAGCAACTCCCTATGCTGAAGAGCTTGGCGAAAAATTACAAGCTACGAATTTTACAAAACAAGTGTTACAGGCGATACGGTCGGCAGGCTACTCGCCTGATAGTACAGTTGGTTATCTAATAGACTCTCCAGCGCATCAAGTCATCACTATTCAATTACACGATGGGGAAGAAATTGATGTAAGTACAGAAAGTGAAATTCAATCGATTATCGATGAGCTAGCTGAAAAGAATAATATGCATCTATTTATGGTTGATGTTCAATTACTAGAGCGTGAATAGTAGAGGGGAGGCACTGTGATCTGTGCCTTTTTACATATAAAGGGAATTGTAATATAATGATAAAAGAGGTGAGAGAAATGAAAATTTTAATATTAGGCGCGAGTGGACGTGTCGGCAGCCATTTGGTAGAACTAGCAATAAAGGATCAGCATGAGGTCACCCTATTAGTCCGAAATCCCGATAAATTACCGCACCATCACCAACAGCTGTGTGTAATGAAAGGCGATGTGTTAAACAAGCAAGATGTCGAGCAAGCAATGCATCATGTGGATGTGGTGGTGAGTGCATTAAATACAGATGGAGGCACTACATTATCGGCTAGCTTACCATTGATTCTTGAAGCGATGACAAAGCATCAGGTGACAAGAATCATTACGATTGGAACAGCAGGGATCTTACAAAGTCGTGTAACACCAACTCTTCTTCGCTACCAATCGACTGAATCGAAACGAAAATCAACCTTTGCTGCACAGGAGCACCAACGTGTATTCGAACAATTACAGCAATCTGCTATGGATTGGACGATTATTTGTCCTACCTATTTACCAGACGGGGCTTGGACAGGAAACTACCGCGTTGAACGCAACTTCTTGCCAGAGGGAGGCAGCCAAATTTCCGTAGCGGATACAGCAGATTTTGCCTACCAACAAATCTTCAGTGAGGAATTTTTGAGAACACGCGTCGGACTTGCCTACTAGAAAAGGGGAGATACGGTGAAATATATTCATGCCATCATCGGGATGGTGATCATTGTCATAGGATGTGCCTTTCTCAGTACAATCATAGAGGAGGCGCCTGTAAGAAATGTGATGCTGAAAGTCTATGGGGCTATCATTGTTTCCATCGGGCTTTTCTACCTCAAAAAAATTGCGAAATTTGGTAAGCAATAATCACTTTTACACAAGGATAGTCTAAATGGACTTATCGTTTTAACCTTTTTTTACCCTAAATCGTCCAAATGATAGCTATTTTAGTGAAAAAATATACTGTTATTTTCCTTTTTATAGAAGGTTTGCTATACTTTATGTCGAATATATCTATTGAAGAGGTGATTGTATGGACAAGGAGATATCAAATAACTATCAATATCCTAAACACCTAACAAGCCTTGATGGAATCGAAACGACAGAATTATATGTCATCAAGATAACAAAGGAACAAGTGGATAGGTTGATTGAGGATATCGATCAAACATTAAAGACGTCGACATGACGTCTTTTTTCATGCCAAAAAAGGCCACCTTCCAAGGGAAAGTGACCTCAAAACCAGGAGAGCTGTGGAAAGGCTAGCTAACAACACTACTATTTATATGTAAAAGTAGTGTTGTTAGCTAGCCATTTGCCTGAAAGATAGATGAAATTTACTCGATCTTCTAGCATGACATTTACCGCAGGTCACCATCCATATATGTACTACCTCAGTTCTTCTGACATGAAAAGGAGTAATTCAAAGCCAAATAATCGCGTATGATAGTGGGCTGTCCGCCATTTTCGAGACACAGCTTACTGGCAATTTTAATTTCCTTCTGATTATAGTGAGATTGTGCCCCAATCAAAAATATGCCTGACAGTATCAATAATGTCCCGATGCCTAACACATATTTTATAACCCTTTTCACTTGTCTTACCTCCATTTCGATGCATCTACCCTATTGTCTAACATATGTTGGAGCATGAAAGCATTATGTTTAATTGACAACTTGTATACGTTTGTATACAATGTATTTAAATTAATGTATACAAACGTATACAAAAGGAGTGTTTTAGAAATGAGAGGATCTGGATTTAGAGAGCATATGAGAGAGGGACATCACCGTGGAGGACGCCACAGAGGCATGGAAGGCGCGCCACAGCGAGGAGCAAAAACGTTCCGACGCGGCAAAGCGATTTCATTTTTAGAGATGCTGCATGTGAAGCGAGCTACCATTAAACAGCAATTAGAACAGCCAGAGTTTCAATCCATTCAGCAAATTTTAGTAGGTGAATTAAAAGCCATCGATATGGTTATCCAAGAATTTAGTCAGTTGTTTGATATTCAAGAAGATGAAACCAACGACAGTCTACAAGAGGAAGATAACGCACATGAAACAAATAAATAACTATATGGATGAGGTATTTTATCAGTATGATGCCACATTAGAGGATGTCCTGTCCTCTATTGCCGAAAATGGTATGCCTGCTATTTCTGTCTCTCGATCATCAGGAAAGCTGTTGACGATGCTTGCATCGATGACTGGGGCTAAGGCTATTTTAGAAATTGGCGCTCTTGGCGGCTATAGTGGTATTTGTCTGGCGAGAGGAATGGAAAAGAAGGGCACATTGACGTCCCTGGAGTTAGAGGAAAAATATGCACAACTGGCCGCCAACAATCTTGCGAAGGCAGGTTTTGGCGAGCATGTTACGTATATGACAGGTCCTGCATTGGAAAGCCTTGAAAAGCTTGTAGCAGAAGGACAGCGATTTGATTTCTTCTTCATTGATGCAGATAAGGATAACTATGAAAATTATTTAGCCTATTGTATTCAGCTAGCAAGCCCTGGTGCATTCATTGTGACAGATAATGTCTTAGCGGGAGGCAGTGTAGCGACCCTAAGGCAGCACCCAAGCGTTATACAGCCATCATGAAAAAATTCAATGTCACCGTGGCTAATCATCCACAGCTGGAATCGGTTCTTTTACCCATTGGGGATGGCATGACGGTTTCAAAAGTTAAAAAGTAATGCATATCAGAAATTAACGATTAATGGTAAAATATTGTTAGCAAACGTTAAGGGAGAGATGCTTTTGAAGCAAGCACTAGTGGTCATTGATGCACAGCAAGAATTAATCGAGGGGAATCAGGATGAACAAGCCGTCTATCGCAAGGATGAATTGCTTCAAACAATCAATGCCGTGATTCAAAAAGCTACTGAGGCAGAGGCACATATTATCTTTGTGCGTGATCGGGATGTAGCTGGTGGAGAAGGGAAAGGCTTTCAGGTACATCAAGCGATCCAAGTACCTACTACCACTGTTTATTTTGATAAACTGGCTACGAACGCTTTTTATAAGACAGGCTTACTCGATTATTTACAGGCCAATGAGGTAGAGCATTTGGTGATGATGGGCTGCAAAACCGAGCATTGCGTGGATACAGCAGTTAGAGCAGCAACTATTCAGGGCTTTGATGTCACATTGGTGGGAGATGGCCATTCAACAAATGGTTCCCAATACTTATCACCAGAAGATACAGTTGCACACCATAACGACATCCTGCATGGCCATTATAATGTGGATCATTTCTCACTTGTGCGAAACGCCGATGAAGCGTTATTTGAACCAACACATCATAGTTATCGCTAATTATAAAATGAGGGTGGGACAAAACCCACCTTTGAGCTGAAAAAGCCGTTGAAATTTTACGATGAGTAAAATTTCAACGGCTTTCAATAATTATTGAATAAAAATAAGGACCACTTCTGATAAAATAAAGTTACCACACAAAATTTTACAGGAAAGAAGGATCCTTATGTTCAAAAATTATAACATGAATCAATTAGTTTTGCCTCTAGATTTAGAAGTTCCATTACAAGAAAATGATATTGCTTTTGCCATCCATCATTTAGTCGAAAGTATTCCTGAGAGAACCTTCGACTCCTTTCAACGCCAAACAGGTTGCCCATCTTATCACCCACGCATGATGCTTAAAATTATTTTATGTGGCTACACGCAATCGGTTTTCTCTGGCCGTAAAATAGAAGACCTAACCAAAGACAGTATACGGATGATGTGGCTGGCCCAAGGGTATGAACCAAGCTACCGTACGATCAATCGTTTCCGTGTTCATCCCGATATGAAAGAGCTCATTCGCCAGTGTTTTGTGCAGTTCCGTGTCCAGCTTGTCCAAGAAAAAATCATCGATCAAGAGGCCATTTTTATTGATGGTACGAAGATTGAAGCGAATGCCAATAAATTCACGTTCGTTTGGAAGAAAGCAGTGGAAAAACATCATCACAATCTCGTTGAAAAATCGAATCAATTGTATAATGAGCTACTTGAAAAACAAATTATACCAGCATTGCAACGTGAAGATGAGGAGCAGCTTTCTATGGAAGAACTCACGCAAATCGCTGAAAAGTTAGAGGAAGTGGTCGAGGACTATACACAAAAAATCGATAGTACGGATGATGTCGGGATGCGGAAACAGCTGCGTAGTGAACGAAAAACGCCAAAGCAACTGTTAAAACAAGTACATGACTGGCTGATTCGTAAGCAGAGGTACGAAAAAGATTTTGAGATTTTTGACACACGCAACAGCTATTCAAAAACGGACAAAGATGCGACGTTTATGCGAATGAAAGACGATTACATGCAGAATGGACAACTAAAACCAGGCTATAACGTACAAATCGCAACAGAAGGTCAGTATGCGCTTGCCTACAGCATTTTTCCGAACCCAACGGATACACGTACGTTCATTCCATTTCTAAATGAAATCGAGCAGCATTATTTCGAGTTACCGCAATACATTGTCGCAGATGCAGGTTATGGTAGTGAACAAAACTATGAGGAGATCCTTTCGAACAGAAAACGAGAAGCACTGATTCCCTATACCATGTATGAGAAGGAGCAAAAGAAAAAGTACAAACAAAACCAATTTAACACCGATAACTGGCCATATGATAAAGAAACAGACACCTATACATGCCCGAATCAGAAACGTCTCGAATGGAAAAATCAAACTGTACGGAATGATCGGACAGGCTTCCAACATACGTTCAACATCTACGAATGCGAGGACTGTTCAGGATGTCCATTCCGTTCATCATGTACAAAAGCAAAAGAAGGCACCAATCGAAAAATGATGGTGAATGAAAAATGGGAACAACAAAAAGAATATATAAGAACAAAGCTTTCAGAAGAAAAAACGCGTACCATTTATCGTCAACGCAAAATTGACGTGGAGCCAGTTTTTGGATTCTTGAAGGCTAATTTGCGTTTCACTCGATTTTCTGTACGAGGAAAATCGAAGGTAGAAAACGAAATGGGGCTCGCATTACTGGCCGTGAATTTACGAAAATACACGGCCAACAAACAAGAACATATAAAATTAAATAGTAAAAAATGGAGAAAGGAGAATTTGAGCGAACTCAAATTCTCCTTTCTCCTTATTCGAAGCTAGTTCTGTCCCAGCCTCATTTTTACATATAGAAATGATTGAGCATCCAACCTATAACCGTACTTACGATACCAACTCCTATCAAGACTAGCCCATGGGTTGGTGCTTGATAATCCTTTTTAAGTACGATGCCCATACAGATCGCCATCAGCCCACAAAATGCTTGGAATAGGAGAAGGGCAGCTACCACATTGACCCAACCGATGCTTAAAAGTAATCGCTTACTATTGACCATTTATTTTATTGTCCTCCTTCATCTTTTCTTTGAAAATAAAGTATCATACCTAACACGCCTAGTAGTAGGGTTGAAAAAATAATAGACATTATCGCTTGATAGACAATGGCAGTTATAGACAAAAATAGTAAAATAATCAGTATGATGAGTCGCAGTAGGAATTTTGTTTTTTTACTAATAGCGAAAAAGTCCTGTAGAATAATGAGTAAAAAGCTCACCCCAAATAGGAGAGCATATTCAAGAATGATGAGAGGATGCACATTCTGTACACCCTCACCTTGTAAGTATTTTAAAATAATTATAGGAAGGAGTATGTATTTTAAATACTTGTACCACTGGAAAAGACGATCCATGTTGCTGCCTCCAGCTCAATAGACTATTTTTACAAATATTGTAACGGAAATTATGATGCAACACAATGATCTTTTATTTTCATAGGGCCACTGTGCGAGCAGTGACCCTAAGTATCAAGTCAGGAGGTGTAAGGCTAAAATTAGCTTTACACTATTATATGTATGTGAAAGTAGCTTCAAAAACTAGTTATCTGCCTGTTCGATAGATTATTTTTTGGAAGGCGACTAAATGGGGCACCAATTGTCGGATGGAGGGCTACTATTCCTGCTAAAGTAAAGATAAGGAAGGTGATAGAAGTGGATTCTTTAACAAGGTTGAATGAGGCGATTGCATATATCGAGGCCAATCTAACGGAGGAAATTGATGTGCAAGAGGCTGCGAGATTAGCTTATTGCTCGGAATATCATTTTAAACGTATGTTTTCCTTTCTAGCAGGCATCCCGCTGTCCGAATATATTCGTCGTAGACGTCTGACGCTCGCTGCACTGGAACTATCAGATTCATCTATGAGAATTCTCGATATCGCGATTCGTTATGGCTATCGCTCTGCAGATGCATTTACAAGAGCCTTTCAGCAAATGCATGGCATCACACCATCAGAGGCGAGGCAAAATGGTCAGCACCTAAAAGCTTTTCCACGAATGACCTTCCAACTTACCATACAAGGAGGTTGTGAAATGAATTACCGACTCGAACAAAAAGAAGCGTTTCACATCGTTGGTCTTATGAAAAGAGTACCCATCGTTTTTCAAGGAGAAAATCAAGCGATAACTGAAATGGCACGTTCATTAACAATGGAGGATATTGGGCACCTAAAAAAGCTATCGAATGTAGAACCAACAGGAATCATCCAAGCCTCCACTCACTTTTCCGAGGGCAGAATGGAGGAAAAGGGCGAGCTTGATCATTATATCGGCGTAGCCACAACCGAAACGTCTCCCCATTTTTCACAGCTGGATGTACCCGCTTGTACATGGGCTGTCTTTGAAGCGGTTGGACCATTCCCCCAAACACTGCAGGAAACATGGGCGCGCATTTATGCGGAGTGGTTCCCATCATCTGGCTATGAACAGGTTGCTGGTCCAGAAATTGTACGCCATTCAAGCACGGATTTTTCCTCACCAACCTTTACAAGTGAAATCTGGATACCTCTTCAGAAAAAGAAGCCTCTTGCGTAATGCGAGAGGCTTTACTGTATTTTCGTTCCATTGGGTAGCTGCTGATCGGGCGTTAACAGAATCACATCGCCCTCCACAGGTACACCACCAATGACTAGTACCTCTGACTTAAAACCCGCAACGCGACGTGGTGGGAAATTAACAATCGCCACTACTTGCTTCCCAATAATGACTTCGGGTGTATAACGCTTCGTAATTTGTGCGGAAGACTGTTTAATGCCCAGCTCTTCACCAAAATCAATTTTCATTTTAATCGCAGGAACCCGAGCCTTTGGTAGTTCCTCCGCCTCTAGTACCGTGCCGATTCGTATATCAAGTGCTATAAAATCTTCTATTGTCGCCATCACTGTACTCCTTAAGCTTTTATGACAATGTTAGCATTTAATAGAAAAAAATACAAAAAAAGAAGAGCACATTGCGTGCCCTTCTCTTGTTAACGACGATGCTCTACCAGGTCAATCGCGCCTAACACAATGTGCGCTAAGCCAAAGCCAAAAATCGTATTGGCCACCATTTTGTTAGAACCATGTTTTTGCTTCATTGCATAGCCTGCCGCCGTAACAGCTGACCCGAGTATAGTGGGGATTAAACCTTCACGAATTCCATTCATAAATTGATCCCTCCGTCGTATGATTCGGCGTGAGTTTCACACCATACTTACTATGAACGTTTGGCGAGGATACTATACTAGGCATCAACCGTATCAATCATAAAAGCGGTGATCTCTGTTTGATCTGCATTTGTATAGGCCTTGCAAAAAAGAACCACAGCACTTTCTTCATCATCAAACCATAAATAGCGAATTTCTGTTATAAAGCAACTTTGGTCTTCCATTTCATACACATCAATATCTACGGAAGCTTCATCCAGTGGCCATGTTAAGATACCTTGCAAGGCGAAAACCTCCTGTAGAAAAATAGCAGTATCCTCTGTTAATATCTTCTCTTGTTGAAGTTTCTCATATCTATTATGTACCAAATCATCTAAGGTCATTTTCGTTAATGCTCTTATCTTGTCTTTCATTTGCATAGCCTCCCTCCACCTAGTTATTTTACTGGAAAAGGAAAAATTTTGTATAGGTAAATAGAGGTTTATTGAAACGAAAAAGAGTGGTTAGCCGTATAATAAACTAAGGGGGGCTGAAAATGAAGTATATAGGCATTGGCACCATGTTGTCCATTCTAGGTGTTATAGGCTCCATTCTCATATGGGGCAAAGAGGAAGCCCATTTGCTTTCAGGGCTACTCGGTGGAATTTTCCTCGTTTCTGCCATGTTAATGTCAGGAGCCATGGCAAGCGGCGATAGAATGCGCGCCAATTTAGCAACAGAAACAAATGAAGACAGAAACGAACGCAATCTCCTCATGAATAACGCGTTACTATTAGCAATACCAAACATTATTGTAGCAATCTTTGCGTATTATTTATGAAGGTAATGGCAGCCATTAATCAGCATAAGCGATGTATCCGTCAGGTATATCATTCTATCCATCGATTTGAATTAGCAATCCATTCTAAGCGTGTGTATCCATCAAAAGAAGCGATGTATCCGTCAGATTATATATTTTATCCGTCAAAATTAGCATTCTATTCACTGATTTGAAAGAGCAATCCAATCTAAGCATTTCTATCCATCAAAATAAGCGATGTATCCGCCAGATTAGACATTGTATCCGTCAGATTAGACATTGTATCCGTCAAAATAAGCATTCTATCCACCGATTTGAAAGAGCAATCCAATTTAAGCATTTCTATCCATCAAAAGAAGCGATGTATCCGCCAGATAAGACATTGTATCCGTCAAAAATAGCATTCTATCCATCGATTTGAAAGAGCAATCCAATCTAAGCGTTTGTACCCATCATCCACCACGTTTTACAGGCTATCCACCAAGCGTTACATATAAAAATCATAAAAAGTGTCACATCTACCCTAGGTGTGGCTTTTTTTGTTGCATTTAATAGAAGGGAGTACATTTGCAATAGAGAGGTGGTACTATGCAATTAACAGATGGTACACAGATATTTGACACGGATATCATTGATGAGGCTGCTAAAAAGAGGGAGCGTGATGAGCAGGAGCGGGAGATGCTCAACGCCTTTGCCCGCTATGCTTACCTACGATATAAGCAAATACGAGACAAAGTAAATCCACGGAAATGCAAATATATGTATATTCATCAGGTACGCCAGCAATTAGCATTGCCTGCTAGACTACAACGTGTTTGCAAGCTGTTAACGATGACAGAAGAAGAAGTTCTCTACATTGTAGAATTTGTGCGGAAGTACTTGAAATACGTTAAATAAGCCTCATCTTCATAGATGGGGTTTTTTTACATAATTTCTAGGGAGAATTGTTTCTCAACACCCGCTCCATATAGTATGATGAACGTGTATAAAGGAGTGAGCATAGTTGAGATTGATTAAATTTTTAGTGGTAATTGTTATATTCGTTGGTGTAGTAGGGTATGGTGTGCTACATTTCGGCACAAAATTTGCCTCTGAAAAAATTGTAGATACCTTGTCGACAGAATTGGAAAATAGCGGACAAAAGGAACAAATCAAAAATACCATTGAAAATGACCCACAATTAAAAGCCTATATGGAAGAGGCGAAAACGGTCGATAGCAGTACATTACCGTTTACGACAAAAGAAGAGGCAACAAAAGTCTTAATTCAAAAAGTCGGCATTACAGATTTGAACGACATTCGTGTGAAATTGCAGGATGGCTCGATGACGCAGGAAGAAGCTCTGCAAATGGTGGAGGGCAAATTATCTGATGAAGAGATTGCCGCTTTAAAAGTCATCGTCTATAAAGAGCTTTATAAATAAAACAGCAGAAGTTATTGTTTGCTTCTGCTTGCATTACCCATTACAGATCATGATTATATTTCTATCTAAATATTGTAGGAATTCGCTAAAAAATTCTTTTCACCTGCTGAAAAGGGCATGCTTCATGGCATGTTCTTTTTTTTCTTTTTATGTCCCTTTTTTAAAAATTTTCTTTATATAGTTAGAAAGGACATTAGATGGAAAGAGGGATCATCATGATTTATCGAGTAGCCAAAAAGGAGAATTTTGTTGTTTTGGATAAAGCATTTTTAAATGATGAGCAATTAAGCTGGAAAGCAAAGGGGCTGCTTGCCTATATGCTGTCTTTACCAGATGATTGGTCATTTAGTCTTGCAGATTTAGCAATACGTAGTAAATGTGGACGGGAAGCGACAGCCAAAATTTTGGACGAACTCATAGAGGCGGGCTATCTTCAAAAAGTACAGGAACGAGGAAAAGACGGCAAATTCGGTAGGGTAGAATTTTTCGTCTATGAAGCATCAAAACGTGCTGCTATACCGTCAACGGGAAATTCGTCAACGGTCGTACCATCGACGGAAAAGCCCACACTACTAAATAATAATTTACTAAATAATCAATTACTAAAAGATAATGATGATAAGGAGTCTACTAGCACTGCCTACCACTTTTATGCACAACAAGGCTTTGGCACACTAACAGCCTACATTGCTAGTAAAATTCGTCATTGGCTCACTATTTTCTCAGAGGACATGGTCATCTATGCGATGAAGCTAGCGGTGGAGCATAATGTTTTACACTGGCGGTATGTAGAGAGCATCTTACAAAATTGGTGCGATCAGAACATAAAGAGTTTTGCAGATATTGCTATCGAGCAGCAGCGTTTTCAAGCCCGCAAGCAGCAAGCGTCACCACCTTCTAAAGCCAGACGACTGGAAATCATTCCGAAGTGGTTGCAGCAACGTGGTGAGGAGGAACCAAAATCTCAGCCAACAATTGATTTTGCAGCAGAGCGGCAAAAAATATTAGCCCTCTTACGGAGTGAATAAATTCTTCGCATACCATGAAGGTTTAATCGATGAAAAGTCATCATGATCCTGTAAAATCATGTGAATTCTTTCCAACGCATCATCAAAGGAGCGTGGATCATAGTGACGAGTCCAAACAATGGTTGAAAAGACAGTCATGGCTGCATAGAGAGCATATAACCGCCAAAACAGATCGTCTGGTGCAGATGAAAAATAGCCATCAATCTGCCCAATACAAAAGGGGATACTTTGTCGTCTACTAAACAAGGCAAGATTATAAAAGTCATGATAAGGATCACCCACATCATAGCCATTAAAATCAATCACCCCATTGTAAGTATGTCCCTTACAAATAATGTGACCGAGATGGAAATCATCATGAAGCAGGGTGATGGGGCGTTGCTTTAACAGTGGTAAGTTTGCATGAATAAAGCGCAATAGTTTAGCCTCTTGTGGCAGTTGATAGGCATCTTGTTGGTATGCCTTCAAATAGGTAGAAAACTTTTTGAGCTGCGTTGTCTCCCAATGAATTTTTTGTGGAGGGCTCACTTGATGTATTTTTCTCAATTCCTTTCCCGCCGCAAGACCGAGGTGGTATTGCTCAGAGTCAGAAAGTTCCTGAATGATTTCATCGGCAGGCGAGCCTTCTAAAAAGCTAACGACCATTGCGGAGACGTTGGCTTCCTGAAACAAGGTATAGTCAACTGCTTTATGTGTTCTTACACCCTGGTTTGCTAACCCTTGGAGCAAGGAAAACTCTACTGCACGTTTGTCATGATGTGCTAGAGCTGACAGGCGCACCAAATAGCGCGTTTCACCAACTGTTACGACATACTTGCTATCAGGTGAATAGCCTTTGTTCATTTTCACTAGCTGTGTAAAGCCATGTAAGCTTGGTAATTCACGAATAATCTCTAGTGCCTGCACACTTTCTTTCCTCGCTTTCAATATTTTAGAAGATCTAAAATACTATAGGTAACAATACTTTGTCAATGCTTGGAATCGAGAAAAGAGGTTATAAAATCATAATGAAAAAATAGTAAAAGAGCACAACTAACTAGAAAACACTTTTGTGTGAGCATTTACTAATAGTAAGTGGATGTCTTTGTGACATTCACACTTCATAGCTTCGAGGAAAGAGAGGTGAAACGATCGCAGTAGCCTTAAGCACGAACAGAAGCTGATAAGCCTCGAAAGGAACCTCAAATCATCTGTTGTTTACCCTAAAAAAACCTAAAGAAGAAAAGAATAACATAGCGTCAGTCGCTAAAAAATAATAGGAAAGGACGGTGCAACATGAGTTATGTTATTGAAAAACAGATCATGTCAGGGCTACCAAATCAGGAACTCACGGCAGTAAAATACGTTGTAGCGCATGAATCAGGTAATGGCAGCAATACAGGTCCAAATGCATTGGAAAACGAAATTGCCTACATGAATCGAAATAAAGCCAATGCCTTTGTCTCTCACTGGGTAGGCGGTGGTGGAAGAATCGTACAAGTAGCCCCAGTCAATCGCGTGCAATATGGCTGTGGACCAAAGGGAAATCCGTATAGCTATGCCCAGGTGGAATTGGCAAGGACGGCTGATAAGGAACAATTTAAAAAGGACTATGCGGCTTATATTTGGCTGTTACGTAAGCTTGCTATAGAGGCAGGGATTCCCGCTGTTTTAGATGGTAGCGGCAACGGCATTAAGTCACATCGATGGATTGCGGAAAATCTAGGAGGCACTTCGCACAAAGATCCTTTTGACTATTTAAAAAGTATGGGGATTACAGAAGCACAGTTCCAGCAAGATATTAAAAATGGGCTTGAGGAGGGATTAACAGTGTCACAATATAATGAGCTAAAACAAGAAATAGAGACGTTGAAAAGCTTACTAGCTGAAAAAGCTAGTTTACAAACAAGCAGAGAAGTGGGAGCAGCCCATAAAGAGGCTTGGGAATGGGCTATTAGCGAAGGCATTATCCGAGGCGATGGAAGTAAGAACATGAATCCAGCAGGCGCCTTAACAAGAGAGCAAATGGCGACTATGCTGAAACGCTATTACGACAAATTTATAGCCAACTAATTGTGCAGGATAAAGCTCCTATGTCATCATGAGCTTTATCCTTTTTCGTTGAATAAAGGTTTTTTCAAACTTTTGTCGAATGTAGTAGAAGAGAGGAGGGGTTTTTGATGTTAACCAAAATAAGAAAAGTAAAGTTTGAACAGGAAAGAAAAAATCCATTATACCAGGTGGTGATGGAATGTCCAGATGGTAAGCAACTCTATGTAAAATTTGATTATACGTATAAAACAAAAAATTTCTGGCCATTAGAAGTAAATTATAATAAAAAGAACTATGGCGCTAAACTAGCATGGTATACAAATGAAGTCGAGAATATGACCGTGGCATTATTTCTAGAAACGATTGCTGGTAAAATCAACAAGAAGTATGATTTTAACTTTAAGTAACAATAAAAAAAGCAGCACCTTGTAGGAGCATACTGCTTAAGGCTTGTCCATTATTTAGTTGAGATATAAACAACAAGTGCTGCCTCATCAAATGTTACATTTGCGCCAAGTGCTTGACTGACAAAGCGTAAAGGCACCATTGTTGTACCTTGATATATTTCAGCAGGATGGCTGAGTGTGATCGTTGATGTAGAACCGTTTGTATCAACATAAGCCGTTTTATTCCCCACACCAATCACAATTTTTTTACTGTCCTTTGTTGCCGTTACTTTTTTCGTTGCATTATCATAGCTAACCGTTGCCCCTAGAGATTCAAAAATCGCCTTCATCGGCACTAAGGTTGTGCCATTTTTCATATAAGCGCCAGGCGTATAATTTTGCTTCACGTCATTTAAATAGACAGCAACCTTTGTTAATACAGGTGCTACAGTTGCTTTAGGTGTTGGCGCAGAATAACTTTGACCGCCTGAAGAAGACCCTGCATTATTGCCACCATTGCCATTATGATAATGATAGCCTGAACAAAGCCCTTTAGCCTTTGATTTGTCAGAACAATTGTGACCACCATTGCTATCTAAACGCCCTGGATGTGCGCTCGCAATAGAGGCTGTGGTGAAAAATAATGTAAGCATTGCTATCAATAAAACCAATTTCTTCATATAAATCCTCCTATTCTTAAAATATGTAATTATTATACTGTTAAAAAGAGAATTATGACATGTTTTTATAGGAAATTAGTTTTAGCGGATATTTTTGATACAAAAAAAGGCGCTAACCGTCCAGATTGGTTAGTGCCATTTTGTTATACCGTTAATTGATTTTCGCTTTGGAGATCAATGGCCTTTTGGAGCAGTCGATGCAGAACGGCTGCAAAGGTTGCAATCGTACTGGTTACAAAGATGCTGATGAGTGTCAGCGCAATAATTCCTGTAATATCTTCCTTGCCAGTAAACATCATCATAATTGTTGCAATGCCTAGCACAAGGCCGAGCAAAATAGTGAGAGCACAATTTTTGATCGTTCTCAAAGCCCGTACAGATGATTTGGAGAACGCTTTATGCTGGTCGATGTTCGTTAAGAGGCGATAAGCTTGATACAATGCAGCATAATAGGGAATGCATAGAACATACACATAGATTAAAAAAAGATAGGACAAATAGGACGATTCTGGATGTGCGGCAGCATCCCGGCTGGCCATCTCAGGTAGCCAAAACAGACCTAAAGCTAAAACTGGTATACCAAGCAGAATAATGACGCTCTTTAGGAAAATGGTTGACCCCTTTTTATGTTTCATTTAAAAACACCTCACTGGTAGTAGTATATTGATTTTAAAATAAAATTTATCGTTTTTCAATAAAAATATATTATAATTCATTGTTTTTTCGAGTAAAAAAAAGACGTCAATCCTTATAGGATCGATGCCTTTAAGTGCGATGATTAACATCTCACATATTTACGCTTAAAGCCAATTCTGCCTCGTGCTACTTCCTTTTGAATCATTTCATACGCATTGAGCTGCGTGCTTTTTTTGTTGTCTCGTTTCATTTCCACAGGACCTATCGCCTGTGCGGTTGCCACTGCTTGTTCGTGGAGCGGCACATAGGAAATAGCTACCGTGTATAAAAAATTATTCATGGCCGATTTTGTGCGTTCGGGTGCATCGTGAATGGTATTTTTCACGATTTCCAGCATTTGAGCTAGCTTGCTCTCGGAAAACTCGCTATCCTTGCGATTCCCTAATAGCCAGCAATAGCAGCTCCAGCCCGCAGACATTTTCAATTCCTCACCACTGGCAATCCACGCATCCGCCACTTCCTGAGCAATCGGTGCCTCTGCTAAAGTAACCGCTACTACATAATCCGACAGCATATAAAAATAAGCTGCCTCGATCCATCGATTAAAATCTTCCACAGTCATGGCTTTTGGATCTGCTATGATGCCAGCAAAGTACATCGCATCATAGTTGCCCGTAGCATAAAGCTCTTCTGCTAGAGCCTGATCGATTTTAATTTTCTTCGCAATAGGCTTCATGGCACCTGTTGCCACACCAAATAACGGCTCATGGGCACCATTTGACATATACATTTTTTTCGTCCGTTCCTTGCCAAGAGCCTCTAGCTCCTGCATCACCAATTCAGCATTCATAATAGCACTTCCTTTATTTCTGTTTTCTAGATTATTTTTATTATCCTATAAAGAATGTCTTTTTGTAATGGAATAAAAGCATATCATATTAGAATATAAAATATCATATCTGAATATATTTTTGTCAGTCATTTTATATTGAAGGAAGTACCTATTTCCAATTAGCTAGAGCCTATTCCATATAAACATAAATTGAGCTGCATCCGATTCGAGGGCAATTTGATGATAGTCTGTTGAATCATCATCTGTAATCAAGCGACCTTTTTGCACGTTTAAAATGGCATGTTTAACAGAGTCTGGATGTTCAATCGCATAGTGGGAGTCTTTTAGAAGAGTGAGGGCAGATCGACATTTATGTTTATCGATGCGCTCATTTTTTCCTTTAAAATACAGCTTGATTAGATAGGGTACATCGTCAATGATTAAACCAAGCTCAGGATTGGACCGAACAATTAAATCGTCACAGTACCAATTCGCCTTACCTGGATCAAACCACTGAACGTTTTTATTTTTTAAGAATTTTATATAGGCTTTAACAGCTTCCTGGTAATTTTTCTGGCGTGCAGGAAGGGCATTATCCACGATATCGAGTAAATAGGTATCATTCAAACGATGCTCATGGTATTTTTTTAACCCATCACGCAAGGCTTTCCAATAATCTTTTATTGGATGATAATCTCCCTGATATTTTATATCCTTCACAAACTTTGTTTTAGCTGCACTTCCCTTCATTGTGAAGTCTGTAAATTGTGTTAAACCAATAGATGGCTTTGTGAGAGTCGTCATTTTTCCATCACCCTTCTTTCATCCTCGATGACATACTATAGATTAGTATTATATTGGAAAGGGTACATGTATATGATTGATGGGCTTGTTAGCAATCTGCTCCTCACAGTGTTCTATTACAATAAGAAAATCAATTTTTTAAAAAAATATGTTTAGATGTGTTTTGACTGGGAATATAAATAGCGAGCTAGTAAAAAGCTCAAAAAAATATTTAGGAGGAATAGAAATGGCTAACAAGCAAAACAATCGCAACAGAAACAACAATGAAAACATGACTGTCGAAGAAGCGGGACGTAAAGGCGGAGAAGCTACCTCCAGAAATCATGACCGTGATTTTTATGAAGAAATTGGACGTAAAGGCGGCGAGGCTACGTCTAAAAATCATGGACATGAATTTTATCAAGAAATCGGGCGAAAAGGTGGAGAAGCTACGGCTGAAAACCACGGCGAAGAATTTTATGAAGAAATTGGCCGCAAAGGCGGAGAAGCTACCGCTGAAAAGCACGATGACGATTTTTATGAAGAAATAGGACGTAAAGGTGGAGAAGCACGCAGTAAACAGCGTAGTAACAACTCCAACGGCAACCAAAATCGTCGAAATAACAATAATAACTAATCACTTTTAAATAGGTCGAAACCCTTCACACACAGGGCGTTTGTAGTTTTAAACTACAAGCGCCTTTTTTGTTGTTAAGCTCCTCTCCATCCACAGGATAAATTTGTTGAATTTCTCCTAATTGTAGTATATATTTAATCCGCTTCTATTTGTTTTTAGAGGAAATGAGGATCGAGAGAATGACGCAAATTAAAGAAAAAGAACTATTTCAGGTAATTCAATCCGTCGTGCAGGCTGTGAACATGACGGTCAAGATAAAACAAGATGATTCAGGTATTAATATGAGTTATAACTTTATTGGGGACTATGTAGGATTTGATGCGAAACGATTAGTAGAGGCAAGAAATGAACTAATGCTTCCAACTTCACTTGAAATTTATGTAAAAACAATGACCCTGCATGAGCTAGGTCATGCAGTAGATCGAGAAGCATTACAGGCATCACTTCCACGTACAATTGAAATCTTTACGATGAAAAAGCAACATACCTTAAAAGAAATATATCATCAGGAACAACTTTTAGCCATGCTGATTGAAGAACATGAAATGAATATTCAATTTGAGCAAACGGCTTGGGAAAATGCATGGATGCTTAACCGTACACATCCCCTAGTTCCTGAAGAGGACTTTGACTATATCAAACAGCATAGCCTAGCGACCTATCAGAAATTATATGAGCAAGATTTACAAGCATATCACCATCTTTTGAACCAGCAGATGGTGCAATTAGTTTAGCTAGAAATAATCATTTCATACCGTCGCAGGAATAGATCAAACCAAATAGGGCAATGTAATACTACTTGGAGGTGATCATTTTGACAAAGGGCAAGCAATATAAACGTCAGTCAGAGTTGGCGGAATTAGCGACAGATTTAAGTCCAGATGATTTAGATGTGCGCGAAGAAAATGCTTTAACACAAGAGCAAAAGAAAAACTCGAACGAAGGAAATCGTTCAAAAAAATCTGCCACACGCAAATCGCAATCATAATGTGAACACCACAATCATTTTCGATTGTGGTGTTATTTTATCTATTGCCATTTTACATAGAACTGTACTACCGAGCGTTGATTTAATGTTACAATTTATAGAATGACTGAAAGGAGCTGGAATAAATGATTATATTTATCGTGTTTGTTGGGGTTGTCGTTGTCATAGGCATCATCAGTAATGCAAATAAAATTCACAGCAAATCAAACGAGCATAACCACCATATCCATTCCACAAACGATTTTTCAACAAATGATGCACATCTTTCCTCCCAAGACAGCCAACAGTGTGCTGATACTAGTGCTACTTCGAGTGACTCATCCTGTGGCTCCGGCGGGGAATGAAGGTCAACCTTCTAATTATGGAGAACTTGCTAGGAAATTTGGTTGAGGTGATCCATCAAAGAGAAAAGCCGTTCTAAAGAGAGTCGAAAGTGATCCGAAAAGGGAAGAACCCGCTCTAACATTCATCAAAGTAATCGAACTACGACAAATTTTTTATAACCTGAATAAAACGGAGGAGATCATCTTTGCACACCGATCTCTTCCGAAGTACATATGTAAAATTTTATCCCCTCATCACTAGCAACTATTGTTACTAGAGAAGCTGTGAACTGTTCTTTAAGCTATAGCGAAATTGCGGCAACAGGCGTAAGATAGAGGAATAGATAGAGAGAATTTGGAGGTAGCAGTAGATATGATACGATTCGAAAATGATTATGCAGAAGGTGCCCATCCACAAATTTTGCAGCGGTTAGTAGCAACAAATGAAGAACAATCTCCAGGGTATGGTATGGATGAGCATTCCGAAAAAGCAAGAGCCTATATAAAAAAAGCGATTGCAGCGGAGCAGGCAGACATTCACTTTTTAGTTGGTGGTACACAAACAAATACAACCGTGATAGCGTCTATTTTGCGTCCTCATCAGGGCGTCATTGCAGCGAGTACAGGACATATTGCGGTGCATGAAACAGGAGCTATTGAGGCAACGGGTCATAAGGTACTGACATTGCCTAGCGATGATGGCAAACTAACTGCGGCACAGGTGAAAGCCTGCTATGATGCACACTGGCAGGATAGCACACATGAGCATATGGTGCAGCCAGGCTTAGTGTACATATCTCATCCTACAGAAAATGGCACGACCTATAGTAAGGCAGAATTAACCGCCTTACGTGAAGTTTGCCGAGAATGTAGTTTACCGCTGTTTATCGATGGTGCTCGTTTAGGCTATGGTCTTGTGGCACAGGACAGTGATTTATCACTTGCTGACATCGCTAAGCTTTGTGATGTATTTTATATTGGTGGCACTAAAATGGGGGCATTGTTTGGGGAAGCAGTCGTGATCGTGAATCCTGCGTACCAAAGGGATTTCCGCTACATGATCAAGCAAAGAGGAGGGCTGCTTGCCAAAGGCCGATTATTAGGCATTCAGTTCGAAACGCTATTTGAAGATACGCTCTATATGGATATTTCCCATCATGCGGTAGATATGGCAATGCTGATACGACAGGCATTTCTCGATAAAGGCTTTGCAATGCGCTATGATTCGAAAACGAATCAGCAATTTCCGATTTTACCAAACCATCTACTTCGGTCGCTGGAAGAAAAATATTCCTTCTCCATTTGGGAAGCATACGATGATACTCATACGGTTGTGCGCTTTTGCACAAGCTGGGCTACGACCAAAGAAAATGTGGATCGCTTAATAGAAGATATCCACCAATTAGTATAGCTAATCAAGCTGCGCCCTGCATGAAAGGGTGCAGTTTTTTCCTATTATTCCCTAATTATTGCTATACTATAGATAAAAGGAAAGGTGGAATTCAATGACTAAATACGTAGCACTTTTAAGAGGGATTAATGTAGGTGGGCACAATAAATTAAAAATGGCTGAATTGAGAGATGCGCTGCAACCACTAGGTCTCCAAAACATTCGGACCTATATACAAAGTGGCAATATCCTGTTTGAATCGAGTGAATCAGAAGCACTTTTGCAACAGCAAATTCAAGAGACCATCCAAACTACTTTCACTATCACGAGTACAGTAATCATCCGTACAGCTGAAGAATTCCGCTCTATTGTGAACAATTGTCCTTTCTCAGAACAAGACTTAGTAGATGCACGGGCTACAGCTACAGGGGAAAGTCTCCATGTTGCACTACTTTCAACCGTTCCAACTGAAGAGAACGGTGCTAAGTTATTACAATATGTAAGTGAAAAAGAGCGCTGCATTATCAAGGGGAGAGATGTCTATCTTTTATTTTACGATAGCATTCGCAATGCCAAGCTTAGTCAACAACTGCCTAAGCTAGAGGTGCCTGCTACAGTTCGCAATTGGAAAACGATGATGAAGCTTGCGACAATGATTGATGAATAGGGAAAATCATCTTTTCTAAAAGGGGGGCGTTCTTAGATGCGACGGGATCAAGTAGGTTATTTTATTTATCCTTTACTGTACTTCATTGTTAGAACGATGAATCAATGGAGGAAGCATGAGCCGATTGCATGGGGAGAAAATGTGACAATGATGGTCATCACAATGGTCATCATCTATTTCTTTGTTTGGATGTGGAATTGGTCCAAAAAGCCATATCAATGGGGAAAGAAGAATAAGAAAGAAACATAAAGCAAGAGAGCAAATTTCATTATTGAAATGGTGCTCTCTTGTTTTTTACTTAAACTTTTCAGGTTTTGTGGCTTTAATAGAGGCAATTTCTCCACATTGCGTACAGACAGTGAAAATAAGGAGTGAGCCTGAGGAAAAGCTGGTATTCACGGGTCTTAAAGCAGCATAGCCATCTAATTTTCCTTCAGAAAAAGATTGACCGCCACAGGCTTTACAACGATATGTATTTGTTTCCATATTCTCACCTCGTAATGTAAGTTTAAGGAAATGATAGCATAGAAAAAACTACAGCGATATGCATCACTGTAGCTCAGAATTGGTTGATACCCTTTGAGGTTTTCTAAAGTATTATAGCATAACAAGTTATTCATTGTATAGATGAAGGAACATAACTAGATGGTGCGAATCCATTTGACTTTATCGAATTGGCTATTTGAACGAAAAGATTGGATGTTTCCTGATTGGTGATTGAATCATTTATGCCATCTTCATGATCTTTGTAAAATCAACAAGTTCACAGTGGAGCTATAAAATGCTAAAGGTTATTAGTTTAAAATTAAATAGTTTAATGTTAAACTATTTTACGTTAGGAGAGCTAATTTGCTCTTTTTCGTGTGATTTGAAGGAGGAATTGAAAATGGATCGAGTAAAAAATAAAGTGGCATTAGTAACAGGTGGGGCTTCTGGTATTGGTTTATCGGCAGCTAGCTTGTTAGCAAAAGAGGGCGCAAAAGTAGTCATTGCTGATTTTAATGTAGAGGGTGCGAAAGAAGCAGCAGCAACTTTAGTCAATGATGGGTATGAGGCGGCAGCGGTTTTCCTTGATGCAGGGGATGCTTCCTCCATTGAAGCGGCCGTGAACTTCACTGTAGAACAATACGGCTCATTAACGGTGCTCTTTAATAATGTTGGTCTAACTAACCTGAAGAAAGATTTAGATGTATTAAATATTGATTTAGATGAATGGGACCGTTTAGTCAATGTGAATTTAAAATCGATTCTACTGGGTAGTCGTTTTGCCATTCCACATATGCAAAAAGCGGGCGGGGGCTCAATTATTAATACGGCTTCTATGGCTGCATTCGCCAGTGACCAAATTCGTACAGCCTATGGGGCAACAAAAGCAGGTGTGGTGAATATGACAAGAAACATTGCCACACAATTTGGGAAGGATCATATTCGTTGTAATGCGGTTGCACCAGGTCTTATTTTAACACCAGCCGCGAAAAACAATATGCCAGAAGAAATGCTGGCCATTTATGCGAAATTTAATGCGCTACCCTATCATGGGGAAGCGGATGATATTGGCCATGCAGTTGTATTTTTAGCCTCTGACGAATCAAAATTTATGACGGGCCAAACACTGCAAATTGAAGGCGGACATTATCTCGCTAACCCAACCATCGCTGATACTAATAACTGGCTAGCATCTTATAGTCAATAAATAAGGTTCTAAGTCAAATGTTGGGGTGGTGTAATCTTTTAACACATTAACCCAGATGAACTCCGATTTCTTTATACTTTAAATTTAATAAGATTTTTGCTCGAAAGTGATCGAAACGCTGAAAGCCATATGCATTCCGTTTCATCACTTTTGTTTTATTATTAATGCCTTCCAAGAAGCCATTGGAATAACCAAAACTAAAGCTATTTAAGATTTCTACTTGCCAGTTCTTCAATGTTTGAATGGCTTTTAAGAAAGCTGGTAATTTTGTCTCTTCTACCTTACGGTAAAAAGCTAGTAATCGCTTCTTCACTTCTACAACATCATTTTTTGTCTTTGCCCAATCAAACCATTCACAATAGGCTTCCTTTAATTCATGAGCTACTTTTAATGTTTCAGACATTTCTGTATAACGCTGTAAGTACCACTGTTGTTTCGGTGATAATTTAGATGCACGTTTATACAATACATGACGCATACGTTTACACTTTGTACGATTGTATTTGTCCCATTCTTTTTGTACTTGTCGGCGCACTTCATCCATTGCCCAATAGATATAACGGCTAAAATGAAACCGGTCTGCCACAATAACAGGTCGACCTAGCGCTTGACGAACAGCTGCTTTAAAACTTGGATTCATATCCATGACCACTATCTCAACATCTGCTCCATACTGACTTAGGTAATTTTTTATGGTTTCTTTTTTACGATTCGGTAAAATATCAATCGGTTCGCGCGTCTCCGCATTCGCAATGATTAACTGATACGTACCTGCATCTGTATCGCCTTTATACTCATCAATCGCAATTGCTTTTGGTAAACGTACACCCTCTACTAATTGTTTTTTCGCTACCTTTTTAAAACGGCGAATAACCGTCGTGGTTGATGTACCTAGCACTTCTGCAGCTTCTTTAAATGTTTTAGCTTTAATAGCACGTATACTCACTACTTGATTCCATTCCTTTGAGTAACGTTGATATTTATCTACGAAGGGGGATTTTTCAGAGAAACGCTTTCCACAATCACAAACATAACGACGACGTTTATAGAAAAGAATAGTTAAACGTTCAAACCATTTTAAATGATTGATCTTTTGTATACGGTAATCGTGAACCTTCGATGTTTTTTTTTCACAAACTGGACATGGATGCGTGCACTTAGGCAATTGCACATACAATGCGATTCGATCGCCTACTTCTTCTACTTTCGTAATCTCTACATCTTTTAATCCTGGGATATTCATGTTAAAATTCATTTGCACAGTTCACCTTTCTATTACTTGTTTCTCGACAATTCAAGTATATATAAATCAGTGAATCTGTGCTTTTTTTATGCGTGTAATTGTGTAAATACCCCAAAAAATATTATAGAACCATAAATAAAAGAGGTTGTCTTAAAATAGACAACCTCTTTATTATTTGGCACAAGCTTAGCTACATTTGAGGAGCTTCCAACCCAAACTGAGCCCATTCCTCTTTCGCTGGACCATAAATACCTGGAACACTTAAACCAGCCTGACGCATCAGAACCGTCATTTGACCGCGATGATGACTTTGATGCTGTAGCAAAAATAATAACAGGGAACCATTCGGCATTTGTTGACCAATAAATTCAATCGTTTCAGTCATTGTCTTGTCAGTCCATTGCGATTGTATCGCTTCCACAAAGGCTTCACTCGCTTGGTGATAGCCATCTGCAATGAACTGAGCAGAAGTAGGAACTGGAAAATCCTTTGCTGGGGCTTCAAACGCTAAATTCGAATTCGAGGTAATAATTCGAATTGCAGTAACCGTGTGCCAAGCAACCCGTCCTAAAGTCCAGTTTTCGGGAGTGATTGCCTGATGTAGCGATTCATCTGTAAGGTGATTAAGTAATTTTTGCGTAGCAGCGGCTTCAAATGCCCAAGACTGTAAAAAATGATCGATTGTTTGAAACATGAAATCCCTCCAAAAATAGCCTATGATGTCTTATTTTCCTATGCTCCTAAAAGAAAAGCAAGATAAAGCACTGCATAAAGGGGAAGGGCAATAGAGAGCAGGATGTACATGCTCCATTCACCAATCGATAATCTTCGTTGCCACCTCGTTAATTTTAGCTGTCGACAATAGACCATACTAGCAAGTAAAAAAATTAATAAAGTAAAATCCTTTAAGTTCACTAAAAAGATGTTCAGAATATCAGCTCCTTTAGGCATTTGCAATATATGTGCAAACATGACGTTCAATGACCATAAGCTGAGCCAACATAAAAAGTGCGTCTCTATCTAACATAGAAACGCACTTCGTTTTATTCGTCTCGAATGACAATAAAAACCCCGCTAAAAATTAATAGGGAGCCTATCCAAAAGGAAAGCCCAATCGTCTCTCCCAATAAGAGCCAGCCTAAAAATGTGCCAACAATCGGTTGAAAGAAGAAAAACAAGCCGCCACTAGACGCATTCATTAATTGAAGTCCTTTATTCCACAATAAAAAACCACCAGCTGTTGAGATAATGCCTAAGTAAAGCAAGCCCCCCGAAATAGTCGGCTGTAAAACACTCACCATATCTAAATTCTTTAGCCTTGGAAGGACAAAAGGGGTCAATAACATCACGGCAATCATAGATGTATAGGTTGTGACAACAATTTGTGAGTAATGGCTTGGTACCTTTTTGACGAATACCGACATCAATGCCCACGTTAAGGCAGCAAGTAGTAAATAGAGTCCGCCTAATTGCTGTGTCACGTCGATTTTTCCGTTGCCTACAATGATCCCCACGCCAATCGTGGCAAGAGCGATAGACAAGCACTTTTTCAGCGTAATGCTTTCTTTTAAAATCAAACGGGCGAAGACAACCATAAAAGCAGGGGTTGTCGCCGTAATAATTGCCCCCATCTGCGCGGTGGATAGCATTGTGCCCATTTCCTGTGTCACAATGGAAATCGTGTTCCCAATAAGGCCAACAAGAAAAAGGATCAGCCAATCTTTTTTTGCTATTTTCCAGGATTGCCTCATCATGATCCCAATGATCCCGAGTGCAATCACCGCAATCAAATAGCGCATCCAAACAAGCTCTAATGGTGGCACAACCTCCACCACTACTTTAACGACTACATACATGGCACCCCAAATACTCGCAGCAAGCGATAAAAAGATGGCGCCGATTACTAGATTTCTCATGTTTTTTCCTCCGTTTTCATAGATACCTATGCCCTTAACGGAGAAAAAGCGCTTCTACCGTTAAGGAAGAAGAAGTGCTGGTACGTCCTGTTCAAATAATGGAGCAAACATCATCATAATCCCACCATTCTCAAGTCATTTTTTATAAGTATAATAGAATACACATCGTTTTCATAGGGAGTTTTCATGAAAGCAAGAATAGGGGGAGGCAAATGGTAGTACTTCACAATAATAAAGGAGATTTATCAATCTGTTGGGTGGATGAAACATGATGAACAGATGATCAAACAAGTTTTCAATGCAAGCACACATCAAGTATTCGCCGTGGTAGATGGAAAAATAGTGGATTTGTCAGATGGCGTATTTAATGCCGCCATTTATGATGTGGTTGTGCATCAAGCCTATCAAGGCACAGGGATTGCTCGTTTACTTCTGGAGGATATGATCGCACAGTTAAGGGAGGTATCCTGCATTCAGCTAATCGCCACAACAGGGAATGAACCGTTTTATGCAAAAATGGGCTTTAGAAAATTGAAAACGGGTATGGCCATCTATAAAAATCAGCAACTAGCTCAAGAATATTTGGAATAAAGGGAATGGTCGGAAACCCACCAATGGTTTCCGACCCTACAATTTTACTCCATTATTTTTAGACTGGATGAAATAGCTGTTAGTGGATACCCGCTTATAGTGCCCTACATTCCACTCATTCAAGTTGATTAAATCCTTAAGGAATTTGGGGACAGGGCAATTCCAATCTACATTTGCTATTGTTAGTGGGAAATTATCCTCAGCGGGATTAGGTGTATGGATATTAACTGAATCCAAACCAGCATCCTCCTCTACAAACTCCATCCATATTTGATAAGGTTTTCCGAATGTCGAGAGCCTTTCTGATAAGCGGTTATATAGGGCTATATGTGCTTTGATGTGCTCTCTTCTTATCTTTAAACCATCATTGCCGTACCCGTAAAAATCAAGGTGAGTGTGCCACAAATTAAACCAACCTTCTTCGTCAAAGTCTACAATAGATAGCTCTGTGGTTGTTTGTCGCCATAAGTTACGGAAATAACGCCTTTTCCCACGAAATTTTTTCAAATTACTGTTCCTCCATTTAAAAAGCTGTTTCTTTCATTGCGTTGCCTTTTATTAAAATAAAGGCTTTGGCAATCCACTAAGATGCGCGATAACAGAGATTTGCCCAACATGGTAAGCTTCATGTGAGTAAACATGATGAAACAACCAGTTAAGTGTAGGGACGGAAGGTGGCGTCCAACCATCGGAAAACTTCGGCACCTCGACTATTTCATTGAGCTGCGATTCGTCTAATGTATGTAGAATGTCATCCGTATAATTTCTAATTTGAATATAGCTATCTAGTATTTCCTTAGGCGAACAATCATCGTGAAGGTTTAATATACAAGGATTTTTAAGTCCAATTTCATTCACCCAATAGTCTTCGCTACTTGATAAATGAGAAATAATCCATGCTACATTATTTGGATAAAACTCAGATGTCTTAAACCAAAACGTCTCATCAAGTGTGCTTAGGTAAGGTATTAACGTTTTCCTAAGATCATTACGATATGGAAATAGCACATCTATACATCCTTTCATTTATTAATAGGTTTATTGTATAGGAACAAGCACGGGATAGGAAATGAATCCTTTTTTCTCAGATTAAAAGAGGTCTGGAATATTAAAAAAATCACCTAGAGGAAGGTGATTAAATCGGATTGACTTTAAGTTCTCTTAGAATTAAAAGAACGCCCATTCCATACACAATAGAAATGGCTAAAGGTACAAGTGTGAAGGCTTGATCGACAAAGAAGCCACCTAAAATCAGAGCAGAAAAGCAGACGCCTAGAGTCACAAATAAATAAGCCTTACTTTTATAAATCCATATGTATGGCAGAAAATGAGAACCTGCAAGTAAACCAATTGTAAAGGGAAGATATTCAGGTATATTCATATACACAATGATAAATACAGGTATGTAAAAAGCTTGAGGAGCGGCAACGATTCCTCCTAACGTCCCTAAAGGATTGCCAGTAGCGTTTAAATTAATCCCAAGAATTTTACTAATACCTAAACCGATAGGGAAAATGGCACCTAAGCCAAATATCCAACTTAAACGAACTGCTTCGATTGGCAAAACTAAGGGCATTAGAGTAAAAAGTAAAAAGACAACCGCACCAGAAAGTAAAATGGGAAATCCCTTTTTTACTTCAACGATCATTTCCTTTTGTAAATCTTCCAGTGTTTTATCCATCAACGCACCATCCTTCATGAAGTAAATAGAATATAACCTATAATATACCAGTATATTTCTATTTTTACCACAGATGATTTTAAATGGAATTTTTAGAAAAGTTTGCGATCCATTGCCTAAAAAATTCTTGAAGACCAAGATTATTATTAAAATTGTTGATTAGTGAAAGAAAGTCATTCCTTTTATCTTTCTTACGTTATAAGTACCTAAGGAGAATTTTGGGATTGGAAAATGACATAGTCGTCACCTTCTATAGAATGGTTATTACCTCTAACAAAAACGCAATTTACTCAAACATCATGCATGTTTAAAGGTTACTCGCTTTTTTTTTGTCTCAATGTTAGCATTGTAGAATATTGGAGGTATCATATGGGACGAGATAAAAAATTTTCTGAACAAGACCTTTGGCATCATACGCATCAGCTTTTGCTATCTGTTGGATATCAAGGGTTTACAATGAGCTTGCTTGCACAAAGTATTGGCGTATCAAGGGCCGCAATTTATAAACAATATCCAAATAAAGAAGAACTTATTATTCAATTTATGGTTTGGCAAATGGAAAAAAGCATCGAGAACCTTTCAAATGTTAATTTTTCGCAATCATTTGAACAACAGCTTGAGGACTTACTTGTTCGTATGTTTGATATGCGCGACCTACATCAAATTTTAGGATTCGCCTCACAAATTAATGACGTATCGCTAGTTGTGAAGCAAAAAAAGGAAGTATTAAATAACATGCATGGTGGACTTTACATACCACTTCAACAAGTAATTAAGCAGGGTAAGGAAGAGGGGATAATTGCAGAAGATCGTAACAACTTTATTTTGCTTAGCTTCATTTTTCAATTGATTGACATGCCAAACCATCTCAATATGCCTATAGAAAGCTTTTTAAAGGAGATCAAACTGCTTATTTTACATGGTATTTCAAAATAAGTAACAAGTATGTCACTTATTTTAGTTACACATGTGTAACTTTTGTGTATAATGAAAAAGAATTCATATTTAGCAGGATTTAATCTTTGTTCATATGAAATCTATTTCTAATATGGAGGCTACATCATGTTTTTAGCACTAAAAGAATTAAAATATGCGAAGTTCCGCTATGTAATGATGACCACAATTATCATTTTAATCGCATGGCTCGTGTTCATTTTATCGGGACTTGGCAACGGTTTAGCGACTTTGAGTGCCGCTACACTGAAAAATATCGACGCAGAATACGTTGTCTATGAAGAAACAGCAGGGGCTACATTCGCAAAATCGATCCTGTCAGAAAATCTGCAAGATGATTTAGAAAAACAAAAAAATGTAGATAAAGTCGCTGCGTTTGGCGCTTCTACAATAGCAGTCGGCAAAACAAAGTCAAAAGATGCCGATTCGAAGGAAGATGTCGCATTATTAGGCGTTGAGCCAGACGCATTTTTTATGCCAGAGGTAATCGAGGGTGAAAAATTATCATACGACAACAAAAAAGGTGTTGTTATTAACGATACGTTAAAAGAAGCAGGCTACAAGATTGGTGATATTTTACTAGTAGCAAACTCGGACATGAAATTAGAAGTGGTAGGTTATGTAAAAGGAGAAACCTATAATCACTTACCTGCTATTTTCACAGTACTGGAAAACTGGCGTGATTATCAATATGCAGCTCCTGGCTCTGATAATGATACGGACAAGGCTGTACAAGCTTTCTTCCTAAAGGCTCCTAACTTAGAAGATCCATCTACTATCGATAAAGCCGTAAAAGATGTTGAAACGGTTACAAAGAAAACAGCAATCAACGGTATGCCTGGTTATAAAGAAGAAAACGGCACTATTATGATGATGCTTGCTTTTTGTATCGTTATCTCTGCATTCATTATTGCTGTATTCTTCTACGTCATTACAATGCAAAAGACACAACAATTTGGTGTCATGAAAGCAATTGGCGCTAGCAATGGTTTCATCGGTAAAGCAATTGTTGCACAAGTAGCGATTCTATCAGTATTAGGTATCGTTATTGGTATCGTCTTCACATACTTAACGGCTAAAATTTTACCAGAGGGTATGCCATTTGACTTAGAACCGACCTTAATCATTACCTATGCGATTGTTTTATTAATTATTGCATTATTAAGTTCAATTGTTTCTGTACGTCAAATCGTTAAAATCGATCCATTAACAGCATTAGGGAGAGTGGAATAAATGGCGCTATTATCATTACAAAATGTTTCTAAAAGCTATAAAGAAGGCGCTAGCACTGTCCAAGCATTAAAGCAAGCAACACTTGAAGTAGAAGCTGGGGAGCTAGTAGCCATTATCGGTCCATCAGGTTCGGGTAAAAGTACACTACTTTCAATTGCAGGCGCTCTATTACAGATGTCAGAGGGTACTGTAGAAATTAACGGCAGGAATATTGTTCATCTTTCAGCAAAACAATTAGCAAGTTTCCGTTTAAAAGAGCTTGGTTTCATTTTACAAACATCTAACTTAGTACCTTACTTAAATGTACTTGATCAATTACTACTGGTGAAAAAAATGGGTGGTAAGGTGACAAAAGATGATAAAGAGTTTGCAAAGCAACTACTTACAGAGCTTGGCTTAAGTGATAAATTTAAAAAAATGCCGAATGAATTATCAGGTGGTGAGCGTCAACGTGTTGCGATTGCACGCGCATTCATGAATAACTCAAAAGTGATTTTAGCCGATGAACCAACTGCTAGCCTTGACTCTAAACGGGCACTTGAAGTCGTAAAGCTTCTTGCCAAAGAAGCAAAAGAACGTAATAAAGCTACCATAATGGTAACCCATGATGAACGAATGCTACAGTTCTGTGACCATGTATATCGTATGGAAGATGGCGTGCTCACGCAACAATCTTAATCAATACAAAATAGAGGCTGGTATAAAACTCTAGCTTTCATCAAAAAGGATTCGTGCTTTTGTGTCAGTAAAAGTGCGAGTCCTTTTCGTTATAGAAAGGAATATTAAATGATTTTTATTGTTTAAACGATCAACCTAAGCTAGGAAAAACATTTGATGATTATGCACGTTTATCATGCCTCTTCAAAAACTGCTACGCAGGTCTTTGGGATGGAACCCTACAATAATAGACGAAGGATGCTCTGTATGCTTTAAAGCCTGATTTTGATGCCATAACGGAGTATGCTAGGCTGCATAATAAAGGCGGATTTCATGCGTTTACGCCTGATACAAAGGAAGGAATAGTAGAGAGCCGAAACTTTTGCCCAGTCTATGGCATTGATGTGGAAGCTGCCACAGGTTTATCCAATGGGGCTTTTACCTGTTATTTTTTAAATATAAATGTTTTTAATCAAGAGTACATATTTAGAAAAGCTACCTTTATATTGAATATGCCATTTTCAATATAAAGGTAGGATAAAAAAATTAATATTTGACTTTAGTGATAATAGGGGTTTCAACTCTACTATTCAATTTTTGGAATAGCAGGATGGCAAGGAATAAAGCCATGCTTACAGTACCAAAACCAACCCAATTCAAATTTAGGACAGAGGTATGACCGATGACAAACCCGCCTAATGCAGACCCTTGTGCAAAACCGAATTGGATAAAGGAGGTATTTATGCTTAGGGCAATATCTGGATTACGAGGTACCAGCGTGACAAGAAGGAGCTGCTGGGCAGGAGAAATACTCCAAGTTGCTACCATAAAAATCATTAAAACCAAGATCAATACAAAGAGATTGATACCAGCTAGTGCGAATAGGAGGAGCGTTACTGCTTGTAACAGCAATCCAAAACAAATGGTGAATCGAGAACCCTTTGCATCAGCCAATTGCCCGCCCACTCTTGAGCCAAGAAAGCTACAGATGCCAGCTAAAAATAGAATACCACTAATTTCGGTCATAGAAAGAGTGGATGTGGCTTGTAAGAAAGGCGTAATATAAGTAAATAGGGTAGCGTAACCACCGACATAAAATAAAGTAATAGCCAGGGCAGTTAGAATTTTTGAATCTTTTAAAATCGAAAGCTGCGATCTGAGTGTAACAGCTTCTTCCTCCTTGATAACTGGAATTTTTTTATAGATGATAAGCAGTGGAAGAATGGTCAATAAACCGATTAACATAAATAAAACTCTCCATCCAAATATTTCGCTAAAAAATGTGCCAATTGGAACACCCAGCACGAGCGAACTGCTTAAGCCCATCAAAATTATGCCGATAGCACGGCCTCTTCGTTCTTTTTCAACTAGTCGAGTAGCTACTGCCATGGCTACCACTGTAGTAATTCCTCCGCTAACCCCTTGAATAATTCGTATCCCTAGTGCGTATTCAAAAGAAGAGCTGATAAACATTAATCCGTTGCTAATAATGAACACACTAACGGTAGCCATAAGCAACTTTTTGCGATCCATATTGATCGTGAGTGCAATGAGAATTGGAGCGAAAATGGCTGCTGCTAGGGCAAATAAAGTCACTAATAACCCAGCTTCTGAAATCGTTACTCCAAAGTCTACGGCAATCATTTCAATAACGCCTGTAATAATGTACTCAACGGTTCCGATTAGAAAAACAATGAGTGATAAAACATAGATAATCAGCTTATTTTTCAACTCAATTCACGCTTCCTTCAGCAATTTATAATAGGTATTTGTATCTCCATTAATTGGACGTTTTGGGTTGTAGATAATGGTAAATATATTTCTCTACCTGGTTCGTTTTCCTTGAATTGATAGTTATTTTCTACAATCCATTTAGCTAAATCAACACAGGCTGTACAAGCAAAGTTAGAATCCGAACGAAAGGTCATTGTGGCCATCATTGGCTCAGGAGGAAGAGTCCGTAGTTGAAATGTATCAGGGAATGATGAAAGCTCCTTGGTTAAAAAATAACCGACTTCAAATTCAAACTCGTCTTCTTTCTCCTCTATTTCTTTCCATAAAACGACCTGAGGACTTTGAGCTAATTGGCGCATTTCCTTTGTGAGTAATTGATTAAATGTACAAAACAGGTCTGGAATATCTTCTTCTCTCCCGCGTGCTTTTAAAGAAAGGAATTGCTGAGCATCCACTGACTTGATGCGGATTTCTTGATCTGATTCCACCTGACCCTCTCGTTCTAAAAGTTGCATACGTTCTTCAATTCGTGCAAGCTTGGCCTGCTCCGTCTGGATAATATGTTGAATCTCACTTTTTTTCAGCTTAAACATCCCTTGTATATCTTTTAACGAAATATCTTCGTGGAGCAAACGTATAATTTGTGGCAAGGTAAACCCCAATTCCTTATAGAGAAAGATCCGATTGAGCTCTAGTAGCTGGTCTGCTGAATAGTATCGGTAGCAAGTATCATGGTCCACCTTTCTCGGCTTTAATATGCCAATCTGATCATAATAGCGCAATGTTTTCAAGGATACTTTGCTTAGCCTAGAAAATTCACTGATTTTAAACAAACGATCACCTCCAATCTAATAACTTAATGCAAGTATACAGTTTCCTGTGCAGGGGAAGGTCAAGTGCTTTTTAAAGAACTTCCTTACTACAATCTAATGTAGTAAGGCGCTTGTGATTATTTCAATGAATGTCAAATATATAAATAACAATAATAATATAGTTAAAAACAATTATTATTTATTGTTAATCGATAAATTTTGTGTTAGATTTATAGTGTCATTAATTAAGTGAGGTGCTTTCTATGAATGGTAAACGAGGTTTAACAACTTTCTTAAAGGGAATGATTCTTCTGGCTGGCATTGCCATTCTTGCCCTATGTATATTTTTTGTACCTCCTATGGCTCATTTCGCATCGAGTTTGTATCCGAATTTTTACCCAATGAATTCTCTGATTTTCATTGTGATGTATGGATCGGCTGTACCTTTTTACATTGCTCTCTATCAGGCTTTTAAACTTTTAAGGTACATTGATGCGAATACAGCGTTCTCGGAATTATCTGTAAAAGCGTTAAAGTACATAAAGTGGTGTGCAATAATAATCAGTGGCTTGCATGTATTAGGTGCACCCCTTTTTCATTTTATAACAAACAAAATGGATCCTCCTTTTGGAATAGTGGGACTCCTCATTATTTTTGTTTCACTGGTTATCGCCATTTTTGCTGCTGTCCTCCAGCGGCTTCTACAAGAAGTGACGAATATAAAATTAGAAAATGATTTGACGGTCTGAGATGGATAACATGGTGATCCTAGCCAAACGAAAACTGATCATAGAAGAAATGAGAATTCGGAATCCTATGGAAGTTTAATAGTGACGCAAGTAAATTTCTAGATTGTTATGTAGTTTAATTTTTTACATTAAAAGGAGCTGATCCACTTTTATTCTACTTTTGCTATACTTTATTAAATTGAATAGTATAAGGAGGCTATAAAAGTGGATTGGAAGATAAAAAAATTTGATGAGTTAACCGTAAAAGAACTATATGAGATACTGAAGGTTCGTGCGGAAGTTTTTGTGGTAGAGCAAGAATGTGTCTATCAGGATCTAGATTCAAAAGACGAAAATGCTTATCATTTATTTGGTGAAGACCAAGGAGAGGTAGTTGGGTATTTAAGGATCCTACCCAAAGGAATAGCATATCAAGAAGCAGCAATCGGAAGAGTGTTAACAAAGCAAGCATACAGAAGAAGGGGATTATCTCTGGAAATGGTTAAAAGAGCAATTGATTTTATTCAAGATGATATTGGAGAAGACGCAATCCGCATTTCTGCGCAGGCATATTTGCTAAAATTCTATGAGGGCTTTGGATTTAAAACGACATCAGCTGTTTATTTAGAAGATGGAATAGAACATATAGAAATGCTATATAAAAGGAGGGATAGAGCTGAAAATGTAGCGGATAGGACGCTAAAAATAGAGGATAGAACGCTAAAAGTAGAGGATAGCCCTCAAATAGAAGGATAGAATGCTAAAAGTGCAGGATAGAACTGAAAAAGTAGCGGATAGAACGTTCAAAGTAGAGGATAAGCCTCAAATAGGAGGATAGAATTCTAAAAGTGTAGGATAAAACTGAAAAAGTAGCGGATAGGACGCTCAAAGTAGCGGATAAGCCTCAAATAGGAGGATAGAATTCTAAAAGTGCAGGATAAAACTGAAAAAGTAGCGGATAGAACGCTCAAAGTAGCGGATAAGCCTCAAATAGAAGGATAGAATGCTAAAAGCGCAGGATAAAACTCCAAAAAGTAGCGGATACCCCTCAAATAGAAGGATAGAATTCTAAAAGTGTAGGATAAAACTGAAAATGTAGCGGATAGGACGCTCAAAGTAGCGGATACCCCTCAAATAGAAGGATAGAATGCTAAAAGTGCAGGATAGAACTGAAAAAGTAGCGGATAGAACGCTCAAAGTAGAGGATAAGCCTCAAATAGCAGGATAGAATGCTAAAAGTGCAGGATAGAACTGAAAAAGTAGCGGATAGAACGCTCAAAGTAGAGGATAGCCCTCAAATAGCAGGATAGAATGCTAAAAGTGTAGGATAAAACTGAAAAAGTAGCGGATAGAACGCTCAAAGTAGCGGATAAGCCTCAAATAGCAGGATAGAATGCTAAAAGTGCAGGATAAAACTGAAAAAGTAGCGGATAGAACGCTCAAAGTAGCGGATAAGCTTCAAATAGCAGGATAGAATGCTAAAAGTGCAGGATAGAACTGAAAAAGTAGCGGATAGAACGCTCAAAGTAGAGGATAAGCCTCAAATAGAAGGATAGAATGCTAAAAGTGTAGGATAAAACTGAAAAAGTAGCGGATAGAACGCTCAAAGTAGCGGATAAGCTTCAAATAGCAGGATAGAATGCTAAAAGTGCAGGATAGAACTGAAAAAGTAGCGGATAGAACGCTCAAAGTAGCGGATAAGCTTCAAATAGCAGGATAGAATGCTAAAAGTGCAGGATAGAACTGAAAAAGTAGCGGATAGAACGCTCAAAGTAGAGGATACCCCTCAAATAGCAGGATAGAATGCTAAAAGTGCAGGATAAAACTGAAAAAGTAGCGGATAGGACGCTCAAAGTGGAGGATAGCCCTCAAATAGAAGGATAGAATGCTAAAAGTGTAGGATAAAACTGAAAAAGTAGCGAATAGAACGCTCAAAGTGGAGGATAAGCCTCAAATAGAAGGATAGAATGCTAAAAGTGCAGGATAAGCCTGAAAAAGTAGCGGATAGAACGTTCAAAGTAGCGGATAAGCCTCAAATAGGAGGATAGAATGCTAAAAGTGTAGGATAAAACTGAAAAAGTAGCGGATAGAACGCTCAAAGTGGAGGATACCCCTCAAATAGCAGGATAGAACGCTTAAAGAGGAGGATAGCCCTCAAATAGCAGGATAGAATTCTAAAAGTGGAGGATAAAACTGAAAAAGTAGCGGATAGAACGCTCAAAGTGAGGGATAGCCCCGCAAATTAGGAGGATAGAATTCTAAAAGACGATAAAATAGCAGATTAACAAATTGTAAAAATTGAGCGCTATCCGAGCATAAGGATAAGCGCTTTATTTTTTTCTTGAACTTTTAAGCCCTTAAACTAGTATTTAACCTTCAACCCTAGTAATGAAGCAAAACCTATGGCTTGTTCAGTAGAGACTTCACACCCATTTAAACTTTCTGGAGTTACTTGAAGTCTTTTAAATTTACATGTACTGATGTCTATTCCTTTTAAGGAAGTTTGGGAGAAATCCACATCATTTAGATCACTTTCTTGAAACGCCACCTTATTAAGTAAACAATCATAAAAATTCGCACCTTGCAGGGAGGTGCTATCAAATAGCACTTGTTTAAAGCGCACTTCGGGGAAATTACTTAAGTTTGCAAGGCAATTTTCAAATGAAACATTGCCGAGGTTTGCTTCAGTTAAATTCAACCCTAATAGTTTACAGTTTTTGAAGGCCACTCTATGAATGATGCCTTCACTTAAGTTAGTGTTAGATAAATCACAGTTTTCAAAAATGACGTCCGTTAAATCAATTTTTTGAAAGGTACAATCGATGAATGTGACATTTTTAAAGATAACATTAGAGACGATTAATCGTTCAATATCCTCGTGAGCAATGACCGTATCCGTAATCTTGCAATTTGTTAAATAGGGTTCCTCCTCATAAAAAATATCCTGAAAATTTGCTTTGTCAAGATTCGGGGATATTTTTGGTGATGTAAGTTGGAAATTGTATGACATATTAGCACACCCTTCAAATATAAATAAAAGCTTCTCCTATTTAGTATAAGTGCAAACCTAAAATAAGAACACCGTCTATACGGTGCTCTTATCTGGTTTAAACAAAGGATTTACCATCTTACTAAAAACGGAGGCTAGCACCTGTTGAAACAGCATACCGAACACAACAGGCATGGCGACTTTACCTGGAAAGTACGTTGTGGCCACGATGACACCGACTGCAATATTTCTCATGCCACCAGTAAAAACAAAGGTTGCCATTTGTGGACCGTCTTTTAACAGATATCGGCCTACGAGGTAAGCAAATAGATAGCCTGAGACTGCAAGTAAGAACACTAAAAGCACCACGAAGAAAAGATGCATGTTGATATCCTTTAAGTAGGGAGCAATGGCACTACTATTAATCAATATGACCGCAAATAAACATAGCTTTGAAAAAGGAGCAAGTTTTTTACCGATTTTTTTGGGGATGGCTCCTTTCGAAAGTTCATTCACTAAGATACCTAAAATCGTGGGTAAGACAATCATCCATAGTAAATTCAGAATCAGGGATGCCACATCCAACTCAATTTTTTCACCCGAAACGATATAAAGGATGAAGGGGAGGATGATGGGAGAAAGGAGCGTATCAATTAAAATAATTGATAAGCCTAACGGTAAGTTCCCTTTGCAAATATTGATCCAAATAACACTCGTTACGCCTGTTGGAAGTGCAACCGCTAAGACAAAACCAATAGTCAACAAATGGTCATCGAACAAAACGGTGGATAAGAAATAAGCCCATAAAGGCATCAAGAGATGAAGAAAAAGGATGGAGAATAAAATGAGAACTGGATGCTTCATGAAAATTTTTATATCTTTAAATTTCATATGTAAGCTTCCTGAGAATGTCATGAAGGCAAATAGCCAGGAGACAAGGAATAATAAATGATGTCCAATGCTTTCTAAGAATACACCTACAATTAAACTTAATGGTGTCAGGATCGCAATGTATTTTTGGAGAAATACATTTAGTTTTTCTAACATACAAAGACCTTCTTTTTTTATCTGATTTTATCACTTTTATTATAATCGTAGGTAAATTTACCGCAAAAAAAAGCAGAAGATTTACTCCTGCTAAGAATTTACATGTTTTTTATCGGTTTCTTTAGTAAACGGCATCCATACAATGCCTACGATCAATAAAATATTACCTGTCCACCTAATCCATAAATAATAAGGATGGTCTTTTAAAAAGTACAACGAAGCTAGGATAATAACCATCCCAATAGCAATCATCAACTTTAAATAAATCGGAGTTTTTGCCACTCTCCTGCCTCCTTTCTATCTTTTCATGAACATGTATCTATATCACTCTTTTTCCTAGCCAATGCGCAGTAAAGACAATGGGGAAAAATAGTATGCCAAAAGGCAGGCTTATCAAAACGATATGCCAAGTAAGGATGCCACTAGTAAACAAAGATTTAAATAAAATAATGCTATAGGGAATAATGATGATGGCTGATGTTATAGCTCCTGGAGTAACAGAACGAAATAAGAGCGATTGTCCAATATGGGTAAAAGCATGGATAAAGAAAACAAGTGTAACAGCTGTGAAAAAATAGATAGTAAAAGTGACTCCGTTTAGAAAATAGTAGTTAACCAGAATGGTAGAGAGACTGACAAACAAGAAGATAAATAAGACAGCAACAGCAAATTGTGCTGTGGTCATTGAAAATTGTTTCACCACTTTATCGGCTATTTTTTGGGGTAATCTTTCATACAGCTTATGACGATTATGATGTAACCATTTCTCTACCATAATAATTTCTTCAAAATCATGAATAATAAATAAAATAGGAAACAACCAAATTAGTGTTTGAACATTCAACCATTCCATATGAATACCTCTCTCCTTATCACTATGCTGGAAGTGTTACTAAAAATACCATATTTATATAACATATGTTAATAATAACATATTAGAAAAAGTTGTAAGCTAAGATTCATTTATTATTGAATCTAATTATTAAGAAATCGGGGATGAAGCTGTGAGTGAAATCGATAAACGTAATAGACTAAACAAGGAACCATTCTCATATCAAACGACAAAAAAGGGGACTGTCGTTATTTATTATGAAGGCAAGCAAATTAAAATCGTCAAGGAGAAAGAGGCTGAGCGTCTACTAGCAAAAATTAAGCAGGTGGAGGGGCAGATAAAGGAAGTCCAGCTATTGTTAGCTAAAATTACGGGTAATTTTAAACGAGGTAACGAGAAATTGGCTAAACCTCAAAAAGGGAATGAAGGTTAAAAAAGATTTATTGAGATAATAATTATGCAAAGCTAATAGTAACTTATTGAATTGGTTTTTCCTTTTTAAGGCAGGCGTTAAGGGGGTTATTACGATTATTTACTGTATGGTTCTCTTTTATAAAAATACAAGCACTTGCTTTGTCCAATGAGAAGGGAAGATAAATTAACGCACAATTAGCGGATTTGAATTTTTTGTTAATTATTAGCTCATTTTACCATTTTGTCGATAACCTGTGTTATTCTATATTAGAATAATAAATTAGGAGGCGGTAATATGTATTACAGCAATGGTAACTATGAAGCTTTCGCACGTCCTAAAAAACCTGAGGGAGTCGATAAAAAGTCTGCTTATCTGATTGGCTCAGGACTAGCCTCACTGTCAGCAGCATGTTTTTTAATTCGTGATGGCCAAATGAAAGGTGAGAACATTCATATTCTTGAAGAGTTAGATATTTCAGGAGGAAGTCTAGATGGCATACTTAATCCGACGAGAGGGTTTATTATTCGCGGTGGACGAGAAATGGAAGATCATTTTGAATGCTTATGGGATTTATTCCGTTCCATTCCTTCGTTAGAAGTAGAAAATGCTTCCGTTTTAGATGAATTTTACTGGCTTAATAAAGAGGATCCTAATTATTCAAAATGTCGATTAATGAAGGATAGAGGCCAAAGACTTGAGGATGATGGCAAGTTCACTTTATCAGACAAATCCTCAGAAGAAATGATTAAATTATTCTTTACGCCTGAGGAAAAATTAGAGGATAAAAAAATCACAGATGTTTTCTCAGATGAATTTTTTGAATCGAACTTTTGGCTCTATTGGTCCACAATGTTTGCGTTTGAAAAATGGCATTCTGCGATGGAAATGCGTCGTTATATTATGCGTTTCATTCATCATATTGGCGGATTACCAGATTTATCGGCCTTAAAATTTACAAAGTATAATCAGTATGAATCGCTCGTGCTGCCAATGATTAAATACTTAGAAAGTCATGATGTTGATTTCCAATATAATACGGTTGTAGAAAATGTTTTAGTTGATAAGGTAGGAGACAAGAAAGTAGCTCATACATTGGTGTTACGAAAAGATGGTGTGAAAAAGAATATTGAACTAACAGAAAATGAGTTAGTGTTTGTGACAAATGGTAGTATTACAGAAAGTACAACATACGGGGATAATAATACGCCAGCCCCTATCAATAAAGATTTAGGTGGCAGCTGGTCCCTGTGGAAAAATATCGCTGCCCAAGGTGAAGAGTTTGGTCGACCAGAAAAGTTCTGCGATAATCTACCAGAGGAAAGCTGGTTTGTTTCAGCTACCCTTACAACATTAGATGATCGTGTGGCTCCATATATTGAAAAAATCAGTAAAAGGGACCCATACGCTGGTAAGGTCGTAACAGGAGGGATTGTCACAGCTACCGATTCTAATTGGATGCTAAGCTATACATTGAACCGACAACCTCACTTTAAAAATCAACCAAAGAACCAATTAGTTGTTTGGATTTATGGCTTACTATCAAACAAGCCAGGTGATTTTATTAAGAAAAGTATTACGGAATGTACAGGCATTGAGATTGCCCAAGAGTGGTTATACCATATGGGTGTACCAGTGGATGAAATTCCAGACATTGCCCAAAATTCTTGCAATACGATTCCATGCTATATGCCTTACATCACCTCTTATTTCATGCCAAGAGCAATAGGAGATCGTCCACTTGTTGTGCCAGAAGGGTCTACTAATTTAGCCTTTATTGGCAACTTCAGTGAAACAGCAAGAGATACTGTCTTTACTACGGAATATTCCGTAAGAACGGCGATGGAGGCAGTCTATCAACTATTAAATATTGACCGAGGCGTGCCTGAGGTATTTGCATCTGCCTTTGATATTCGCACATTATTAGCATCAACGGCTCGTTTACTGGATGGTAAAAAACTAACAGATATTGATGCACCATTTATTTTAAAGCAAATCGGTAAATTGGGTATTCATAAAACAAAGGATACAATCATTTATGATTTACTGAAAGAAAGTAAATTAATATAGTGTTGAAAAATAGACAAAGCAGTTTGAGGGGCTTTGTCTATTTTTCTTTATAGCCAATCTTTTACATAGGCAAGTAATCCAATAAACGCACCTAATCCCATGCCAATAAAGACAGGCACTACGAAGTTTGCTTTCTTTTGTACGGTTTTTATTTCTTCCATTGAAATCCCTTCTTTCTCATCACATACTTAAAATTCTAAGCGCATTGTCTGGTTCGTATCCTTGAATCCGTGTTTTTCATATAAGGATTTAGCACCTTTATTTTCAGTCAATACATTTAACTCCAAATAGTCCAAGTGACGATAGGCTGCCCATTTTTTCGCTTCATCTAATAAAGCAGAACCAATTCCTTTATTTTGGTAATGCTTGCCAACAATTACATCCACAATAAAAGCATATTTGTGCTCAACCAAGCAAGTATAGGGTGGAGTCGTTGTTTCTTTAATAAGCAAAAAGCCTACTACTTCGTTCTCAACTGTTGCGATTAAAATATCTGAATCCTCTTCAATAATCGTAAACCTGATAAAGTTAGCATCTTGTTTGGCAGGTTTGATATATTTAGGTTGAAGAATCGACATCTCTAAAAAAAGCTCTTGGTATAAACGCTCAATTTGTGGAATTTCATCGAGCGTTGCAGTTTTGATTTCCATACTATCCCTCCGTCAGTTATAGCATCATAGTAAGTAATATTTTACATTAATGGTTGATGAATAGAAAGGGGAAGGCACATGAGGTTATGGCACATCGATTTAATTGCGTATCTACCAAAAGGACAACTACTGTCACAGTGGAGAGAGCTAAATAGCATATTTGCGAAAGAGGATCAGCACATTCTGATTAATTATATATACGAATACCCGAAAGAAGACTTATATTTGTATACAGAAAAAGTCATGGCTGAAATGAAGAAGCGGGGCTATCAAATTCGAACCTACGAAAAAAAGAATCACTACTTTAAGGATTTAGGTCCAGTAAAGGATAGGAAACCCTTTCAACAGCATCATAATCAGGAATATCTTGAAATATGTTTTTATAATTTAAAGGAGAAATTTATAAGAGGCCAGAAGGATTATGAAGAGGAAATGTATCAGCAATTATGCACATATGTAAATAGCGTGCTTTAACTAGGAGGATATACATGTTAAATGCGATTATATTTGATGTAGATGGAACGATTTTGGATACGGAGAAAGCGATTTTACAGTCTTTGCAAAGAACCTTACGAGAAGAAACACAAAAGGACTATCCCTTTGAGGCATTACGATTTACTTTAGGCATCCCAGGAAAAGATGCATTGCAGAGGCTTAACGTGGATGACGTAGAGGCTGTGCATCAGAAATGGTCTGCGGCTGTGCTGGATTTTTCACATGAAGTGGCTGTTTTCGAAAGTCTAGAGGAAGTTATTCAGCACCTTGCAGCAAAGCCGCTACAATTAGGTATTGTCACTTCTAAAACAGCGCAAGAGGTAGTGGATGAGTTTGAGCCGTTTGGGTTAAGTGAGTATTTCCACCATATTGTAAGTGCCAGTGATACGGTAAAGCATAAACCACATCCAGAGCCGCTGTTAAAATGTCTAGACGCATTACAGATAGCACCTGAAGAGGCCATCTATATTGGTGATTCTATTTATGATTTCCAATGCGCAAAGCAGGCAGGCGCCAAATTTGCCCTCGCCCATTGGGGAGCCAAATCCACCATTGGCTTTGAGGAGGCAGATTACGTTTTCTATGAGCCAAAGGATATTTTAGCCATCGTTAAGTAGTATGAAAAACAGGAGATGGTAACCTATATTTTCTCATGAGTAGCAGAAGTACCTGTAGATAATACCATAGCTGCTGTTAATCCAGCATATATAAGTTTTTTCAAATTCAATCCCACCTTAGTTAATTTTCAAATATTTCAAAACTGCGATATAAACATATATTATAATATTAACCATATTTTGTAAAAAAATGCGTTAAAAATAATGGTAAACTTACAAAGAATGAATTATTCTTGCTTGTTTGATAAGTTTTTTAATTCATTCTTTGCTTGGTCTACAAACGACCAATATATTTTATGAAATTCATCCTTCTTGTGTTGTTCAGCAGGTGTTAAACCATAATGCCACTCTCCATTAATGCTTGTTAATAATGTTTGTCCTCCAACTACAACCTCATAATCATAACCACCTAAAGAATTCTGCTTCGGTTTAATGATACCATCAGTAGACATGGCTATAGTTTTCTCTATTCCCCAATCCATTTTGTTTAGATAGGTGACAAGTGATATTTCTCCTAAAGGTGTCGAATTCTCTTTTTCTTCAGCTTCAAATTGCTTAATGGCTTTCATAGCCTGTTGATGCAGTGCTTGACGGTCAGGTGATACAGGTGAAATATATTGTGCAAGTAATATGGCAAATTGTCTGTCAATGGCATAACTTTCATTGCTATTCCTATGTGTTGGAGCATTTGCCGCTTTTGCTGTTCTCATGGCTAGAGCTTTAATTTGTTCTATTAAATCCTCCTGTGAGGGTACTTGCTTCCCTTTGGTTGGTAGCACATCCCAATCAGGTGTTGCTAAATTATTGGAATACATGGAAGCTGTCTTAACATTGGTTTGCTTCCCAATTTCATGGGGTGTATAATTCCGTATCGAGTTGTCAGTTTGGACGCTTTTTGTTGTAGGGATATAGGTTTCTGTTAAATGAATTTGACTATCTTTTTTCTTAGTGTCATTACTTGTTGTGTTAATAGAAGTAGACTGCATTTGTGAGAAATTTGTAATTTTCATGATTGAAGTTCACCCTTTCAATATAGTTCATTTTCTATAAAATGATAAAAATAGCGTTCAATAGATATAGTGATAAATGAAAAATTTTATATGTTAAACAACTAAACAATATTATAAGAAGGATGAAACGAATCCTATTTCCAAATCAAAGAGCATTAATTATATGGTAAAAAAGTAAAAATATATATTGTTAATTGTATCAGAATATAAGAAGAGAGGGAATGCAAAAATAGTAACTAAATATATTTTTTGGTAATTATTGTATATACAGAATGAAAAGCCCCACCTTTTGTTCAAACCAACTAACAAAAGAAAGTCTTGTTTTGTTAGTTGGTTTAGGAAATATTAGTTATCATACGATAAATTGATATTTGATAATCATTCAAACAAAAAGGTATCAACTAAAAGAGTGAAAATTGACACCTTAATCAGTTTCCAAAACTTGCACAAAAGTTTGGGAGTATCCCTGAATTTGTTTAATGACTTGTCATCAACAGAACGTATCTAATTTTTGTTATATTACACGATGTTTCTAGTTTTTTGTCAAAGAGCAAAATCCACGAACAATTCAAACGAAAGGAGGATGGATATGGCGTCCACTTAAATCTTAAATATTAAAATAGATTGCATTAGTTTTGAGCGCAAACGGTCATGATGTCCCCATCAATACCCCAATAAGTGTTTCCTCGCTCGTCACAAAGCTTACGCATAGAGAACCTTTTTCATAAGTATCTAACGTATAAAGTTGGTTTTTCTGCTGTGTTGTAGGGTCAGAAAAGGTCGTCTTGTGCTTGTTGTTTTCGCCTTTGGTTATAAGCATTGATGGCTTCATTCTTCAAAACTCGCTTACAAGAGCTATTAAATGCACAACGCACTTGCCACTCGGTACGAATAGGTTTCATGCACTCACCCCCCTTCGCATTTGCAAAGGTGTTGGTGATTTCCCCTTTCATAACTTCAACTGGATTTCTTCCAAAATGCCAAAAATTATCATGAATTTTTTAAAAATTTGAAGTAAAAAAGTTAAATTGAATCATAGTAGAATGTTTCTCCTTTTTCTTGCTGTTTCAGCATAAAAAGACATGGAAAATTCTGAAATGTTATATATTGACAAAAATTAAATAGCCATAGTAGACTTTACTATAAGGTTATAGTTTATAAAACTAAATTTTTATAGTGAATGTTACTATGTTGTTGTAGTTTAATAATAGTGAATTCATAGAAAAGAGGAAAAAAATGACTGAATTCCAGAAATTAACTGATACAGAAATGGAAGTTATGCAAGTTATTTGGAAATTGAATCGTTCTGTTACATCAAGTGAATTGTTAGAGATCTTTTCAGAAAAGTCTTGGAAAGGACAAACCATTAATACCTTTTTATCGAAATTAGTTGATAAGGGGTTACTGTCTGTCACAAGAGGGAAATGGCGTGTGAATCATTATAGTCCTTGTGTAACTTTTAAAGAGTATAAAAAACGAGAAGCGAAAAGTGTATTAGACACGATGTATCAAGGCTCTATGACAACTTTTTTAGCAACACTCTATGATGATGAAGTAACAGAGGATGAATTAGATGAACTAAAACAATGGCTTTCCGAAAAGTAGGTGAATAAATGCATGCATGGTTAAATAGTGTGGTAGCTTTATCAGTTGCGGGTAGTAGCATGTTCATTCTTTATTATGGTATGACGGTTATTTCAAGAGAGGCACTCACAGCGAGATGGTATTACTGGAATAGAAAATTAGCGCTTTTCTTTTTCCTAGTACCTGTATTTCTCCTATTGAATGTCCCCCTCTTATTAAAGAAAAATCATCAGCCAATAGAAGGGGAACAGCTGCTTTTCGTACAACAAAATACAGTTTGGTTAACAGAAAATTTTGTACAAATACTGTTTATCATTTGGTTAGTTGGTGCGATTGTAGCAAGTGGATGGTTTTTATTTATGTATCAAAGTGGATATCGAAAATTATATCGAAACTTGATACCAGTTCCTAAAGACCATGAAGTATGGAAAATTTTAGCGCAACAACAAAGAAATATGAAATTAAAAAATAGAATTCGCCTTACATATTGTCAAGAAAATATTAGCCCTATTTTGATAGGTCTATTTAAGCCAACGATTGTGTTACCAATGTATGAGATTCCGAATGACGAGTTAGCTTTGATTCTCAAACATGAATTGATTCATTATAAGAAAAAAGATTTATGGGTGAAAAGATTGGGAATTTTCGCTATCATTCTACACTGGTATAATCCGTTGATTTATCTTTTACAAAAAGAGTTAACGAAGTGGTGTGAGCTTTCTTGTGATGAGTATGTTGTCATGTCCATGTCTTTGTCAGAGCGAAAAAAGTATGCTGAAACAATTTTAAATATGATGCAACGTGCTCAAAGGCATTCACTCTCTCCTTTTTCAGCCCCCTTTTTTACGACAGGGAAAATGAAATTAAAAAAGAGATTACAGCGAATGCTAACTGACAAAAAGGTAAGTAGACCAATTGGTATGTTATCTATAGTTATACTCTTCATTTTTAGTGGTGTGAGTATTGTAAGTTCTGAATATACTCATAACAACATTTCACCTATTAAGGAGGAGGTTTTAACATTAACAGAGGAATCTTTTGATACCTCGATAGAAGAAGAAGGGCATTCTGAATTAATGTCTGTTAAATTATCAGATGAATCAAAATTTTCTAAAGAGGAATGGAAAAAAATTTTAAAAAAGATTGAAAGAAATGAAATTATTTTAGAAGAATAATGAAGAAGCCCTACCCAAAGGATAGGGCTTCTTAAATAAAAAATATATACAAATTGTTGGGTACAAAATATATTTTTTTAGTTTGAAAGTAATTTATAGCTAAAATTAATATATTATTACTTTTCATGTAATGTGTCTTTTCTTAGTTTGTTTCTTAATTTATAAAGGGGAGGAATAGAATATGTTCAAAAAAATCTTTATAGCAATGTTTAGTCTAATTTTAATGATATGGATAAGTCAAGATTCTGTAAGTGCTATGGAAAATTCATCAAGTAATTTAGAAAACGAAATTTTAATAGCTGAATCTTTTGTGGAAAGTGATTTTTCCATTGAAGAGGCATCTATTGATGGAGTAACTCCTTTATTAAGTTTTAATATTTCTTCTTCTTCGTTGGGAGTAAATAAGTTTGTTAAATCAAGTAATTCTTATTACATTCAAAGCGGTGGAAAGGTAAATATCACAAATATTACATGGAGTCCATCTAATCAAAATATTCAAATAGGATTAGTTAATGCCGCTACAGATACAAGATATTGGTCAAGTGAACGTACAGGTGGAAGTCAAATTGGTGGTTCGATTGTCTTGCCAGAAACAGCTCCTAGTGGGCAATATTATGTTGCTATTCGTTCTGTAGCTACAAATACGACAAGTATCAGTGTATATGGGCAATTTAACTTTTAAATAATAATTTAATTTTGATAACAATAACTTTATTACTCTATTTTTAAAATATTGATTGCACATGAACAGAAATTCCATGACTATTCAGATACTTTGGAAGGGGGGATGTCTAATATAATATAAATAGAAGGTGTAAAGTTTGTTCGATAGCTTTATAAAAAAAATTTTAGAAAGAGGTTTTATCATGAAAAAATTAACTTCATTTTTCTCAATTTTTGCATTGTTCTTAGTATTGTTTATGCCACAAAACGCATCAGCAGCAACTACTTACAGCGCTGGGGCAAGTTCACCGTCTACTATCTACGCCTATAGTCTCAATCAATGGTCTGAAGATGGTTTTTGGGATTTAAGAAATATAAGCTCTATTCCTGATACAGCGGTTGTGACAGCAGCTAAATTAAATTGGAGTATTTGTACAACTTGTGGTATGTCTTATGATACAACGGTTGTTGGTCTATTTAAGCAAGATGGGTCTGGCTATCAGATGGATTCAGGTTTTTACAATTATAATTTTGGTGGTCAACCTGTTAAACAAAATTGGTTTGCTAGTTTTAAATCATCAAAATTCAACGGCTCAGGTTATATACAGCCTGTTTTAACTATATTATGGGAAGATTCTATGAGTGCGAAATCTGGTTCGTTTATGTTAAATGAATCACCTAATGGAATTCTTGTTGATAAAGATAGCCTTGTTGAAAAACAAGAAGTAACGTTGGTTAATTTAAAGGAGGAATAACCGATGACAGCTATAGTGAATTCAATACAAAATCTAGGGTGGGTTGCTAATTTTCAGATCAATCAACCCTCTCCACCCTTTAAAATAGCAGAAGGTGAAATAGATTCTAAAAAAGCGGAGATTGAAACCTCACGTAAAGAATATGCAGAATTCATACAATCTAGCAATTCTATTTATCATGGGGCAACTCCAACTCAACTTGTCAACAAACAAACAAATTCTATTAATATTGTAGCAGGTGTTTACTATAATTTAGGAACAGTAAATGGAAAACCTTTGAATGGTACGCCTTTAGCAAGTGGAGGATTCAACTCGAATTTTAGTCCTAAAATATGGAAAGTACCAGGTTCGTCCATTGTAACACCAGAGCAAGAAGCAGCACTTAAAATGCGACAATCCTACTCACTACCTGAACGTCAAGAAGCCAATGAACTTGTGGCGGTCTTTATGAGCCTTTCTCGGTTAGCGGAAGGAAAGAAATCTGTGGCTAGTATGAATGATGATGTAATGTTTAAACAACACTTCCCTAAGTTTGCAGAAGGAGTAGGACTTGACTTAAGTAAGCCTTTCACTATTAATGGCAAGTCATTTATGTATTCAAAGGGAGTGTTACAGGCACTAAATAACGAAGTTTAGTTGATAAATTGCTGGAGCATAAATATATGTTCCAGCTTTAACGTTATGCTTATCAAGCAAACACTTTTATGGAATGATTCAGCAAGTGCAAAATCGGGTGTCTTTATGCTAAATGAATCTCCTAATGAAAATTTTGTGAAGGAAGCTGATTTTATTTTATTAGAAGGACAAACATCAGTAGAAATGGAGGAATAGTTAATGCAAGTTTCCTTTAATTCTGTTGGGAATTTAGGAATGGCTTCTACATTCCAAGCTCATCAGCGTCAAAATTCTTTTAATATTGAAATAGATAAAGTAGACTCAAAACAAGAAAAAATTGAAGCATCACGTGAAAAATATGCGGAATTTGTCCAATCCTGCAATAATATTTATCAAGAAGCGACGCCTACACAGCTTGTTAATAAACAAACAAATTCTATCAATATTACTAACGGTGTGTATTATCATTTAGGCTCAGTCAATGGGAAACCCCTTAATGGCACAGCTTTAACTGGTGGTGGCTTTAATTCTAACTTTAGCCCAATGATACAATGGACAGGAGTTGGTACAAAGGTTACACCCGAACAAGAAGCCGCTTTTAGAATACACCAGTCCTATTCACAAGTTGAACGTCAAGAAGCAAATGAGCTTGTGGCTGTCTTTATGAGCCTTTCTCGGTTAGCGGAAGGAAAAAAATCTGTGGCTAGTATGAATGATGATGTAATGTTTAAACAACACTTCCCTAAGTTTGCAGAAGGAGTAGGACTTGACTTAAGTAAGCCTTTCACTATTAATGGCAAGTCATTTATGTATTCAAAGGGAGTATTACAGGCACTAAATAACGAAGTGTAGTTGATAAATTGCTGGAGCATAAATATATGTTCCAGCTTTAACGTTATGCTTATCAAGCAAATACTTTTATGGGAAGATTCAGCAAGTGCAAAATCTGGTATAATCTTGCTAAATGAATCATCTGATGAGATTTTTATTGAAATAGAAGATTTAGGAGAGGAATAATTTATGGAGGTAAAACCAATTTCATTTAAAAATCTAGGAGCTATTGCTAGTTTTCAAGTACACCAGAATCAAAAGCCTTTTCAAATGGAAGAAATGAAAACAGATTATAAACAAGAAAAAATTGAAGCATCACGTGAAAAATATGCAGAATTTGTCCAATCTTGCAATGCGATTTATCAGGGAGCAACACCTACGCAGCTTGTTAATAAACAAACAAATTCTATCAATATAACTAATGGTGTGTATTATCATTTAGGTATGGTTAATGGAAAGACTCTTAATGGTACTGCCTTAACAGGTGGTGGATTTAATTCAAATTTTAGCCCCATGATCCAGTGGACAGGAGTTGGTACAAGGGTAACGCCCGAACAAGAAGCCGCATTTAGGGCGCACAAATCCTATTCACAAGCAGAGCATCAAGGAGCAAATGAACTAGTAGCAGTTTTTATGAGCCTCTCTCGGTTAGCCGAAGGAAAAAAATCTGTAGCTAGTATGAATGATGATGTTATGTTTATGCAACATTTCTCGAAATTTGCAGAAGGAGTAGGGCTTGATTTAAACAAGCCTTTCACTATTAATGGCAAGTCATTTATGTATTCAAAAGGAGCATTACAGGCACTAAATAACGAAGTGTAGTTGATAAATTTCTGGGGCATAAATGTATGTTCTAGCTTTAACAGTATGCTTATCAAGCAAACACTTTTGGGGGAGGATGACTTAGTTGAAATAAAAGGACTAACATCAATTGAAATGGAGGAATAGTTGATGAAAGTTTCGTTTAATTCCATTGGAAGTTTGGGAATTGTTTCTACATCCCAAGCGCAACAACAACACTCATTTAACACTGAAATAGATAAAGTAGACTCTAAACAAGAAAAAATTGAAGCATCACGTAAAAGTTATGCTGAATTAGTACAATCCTATAACAATATTCGTAGAGAAATAAATCCAACGAAATTCGTTAATGAGCAAACCAATTCTATTGATATTACGAATGGTGTGTACTATCATCTCGGCTTTGTAAATGGAAAACCTCTGAATGGGACACTTTTAACTGGTGGCGGCTTTAATTCAAATTTCAGTCCTATGATATGGGATAATCCAAACTCTAATGTTGTAACACCAGAGCAACGAGAAGCCCTTAAAATCCATCGATCTTATTCACAAGCTGACCGTCAAGAAGCAAATGAACTAGTAGCAGTTTTTATGAGGCTTGCTCGTCTGACTGATGGAAATGCTGTAGCAAATGCCAATAATGATAAAATGTTCGCACAACATTTTCCGAAGTTTGCAGAAGGAGTAGGACTTGATTTAAGTAAGCCCTTCACGATTAATGGCAAGTCATTTATGTATTCTAAGGGAGTATTACAGGCACTAAATAACGAAGTTTAATAGATAAGTTACTAAATTCGGTATTTTAATGAAAGTTAGTGTCTTTGTCAATGGATTTAGTTCGGGAAATTTATTCGTTTTATTATTCCTACTAGGCAAAGGATAGGTATGAATGAATCGTATGAATGTTAATGAGTTAACATTAAAACTTTTGGGTGTAGAAAATCCTTCAACATCTATTACAATGCCCCATTTTAATAATGGCGCAATGCTATGCCAACTAAAACAGCGCCTGTCATGAGTGAAGAGGAATATAAAAAAGCAATCATTGCACAAGCAAAGAAAGATTTTGACAATGGGAAATTTGGAGGGCATAAAAACCCTTCCTATATGGCTATGAAAAATAGTTTTGTATCTGTTGCATCACCGAACCGCAAAGGAGCTATTACACAAGCATTTATAAGCCTGCCATTTATGCAACGAAATAAAGTGAACTATTTGCAGGTAAAAGATAAGCATGGAAACGAAATTGCTAGTTTCTCACCTGCAAAAGGCTGGACAGCAGTAGGTACGTCCGCAGAACATGCGCGAGAAAGTACATTTGATTCGATTTATACAGAGGCATGACGTTCGTTTAAAGCAGCAGCTCAAAACAATAAAAATCAAGCGGATGCTTCTGTTCAACAAAATACAGAAAATAATTCTTTTGATGTAACTATTTAAATAAATACTTTATAAAATGGAGTGGCTATTAATTGATATTTCAGTTGATCACCATTCCATTTTTATCTATCTTTAGGATTCTTTAAAAAAAGTCTGAGAGATATGGAAATACCAAGAACAGTGGGGATGTATTTGAAAAAAATAGATTTATAATTTTGATATTGGTTGTTTTTTCAAGTTTTATTTACTATTTGAATATGGATAGAAATTATATGAATTTAGAAGAATTTCAAGGATTCCCTATCCCTAATTCAGCAATTTTAGAGGAAGAAAGTTCAACACCGAAAAACTATAGTTGGAAATCCTCATACGGGACATCCATCCCTATTTCTTATCGTATGGTAATTAAAAAAATGGCTGGAAACAAGTCGAAATAGATGGTCATGGTATAACATATGAAAAGGATGGATATAAAATCAACATAACAGTCGCATCAGATTATATGGCTCTTATTAGAGTACAATAATTTTTTTAGTGTATTTCCTCTATTACTAATTAAGGGTAGATTTCATCAATGTTTCTCACTTAAAACTAACTTGTTATGTTTTGCTTATTTATCTTAAATAAATTAAAAAGACAAAAGTAACAATTTTGAAGGAATGCACCACGCATTCCTTTTATATGGAGAATTTTTTCGATTTCTTTCGCCACTGTAAATTCGGCAGTTCAACTAAGAGAAGAACGTGTCAGGTTTGGAGGGGTTTATTATTTTCTATCGCTTGAAGGTTTAACTAATTCTGGCCGTTTCTCGGAGTTCTTGAATGTCGTGGATTTTGTTGGATATAAATAGAAGGGATCTCTGTTCCAATTGATTGTTGTCGATTGGAATTGCAGGATGGACTAAAAACCGCCAACACGACATCATGATGATTCCTTAGACGGTTCAACAGATTACAGCTGGTCTTTGGACGTCCATAATTAGATGACCCATTCACAGAGAGGTAACACGCACAATTCTCCCCTCTCTTCGTTGTACAGATTTTTAGATGGGCTGAGTAGTTATATAATATTTTTATAACCTGATAAGTAAAGCAAAGGAGGATTTGAGCATGAACTCTATATTTTTATTAATCATTTCAATTTATGCTTTTTTTATAGGTTATAAGTTTATTAAACCAAACTTTAAAAAATCCTTATTTACAACTTTTATTATTATTCTTATTACAAGTACATTATTATTCTTCCTGGTAGATATAGTTACTTTCAAGCCACGACCAAATAAAGCGGTTTCTGGTAATGGGAATTTAGGTCTCATTGTTCTATACTTCCTAATTCCAATTTTTCTTATCCTTTTATTTATTTTAAGTAAAGGGATTTATCAAGGCTTTAAACGGCAACCACTATCTGAATTGAAAAAACATATCATGTTTGGGATTGTTTTACTTGTAATGGGGACTATATTGCAAATAACATATGTTTCAAGTACATTAAACGCTTTATCAAATCACCGGTATAATCCATTCGAAGAAGGATATAGAGGAAGTATCATTAATCAGTACACGAACACCTTGTTTTTCAATGGGAATATATATGGTATTTTTATTGCAGCAGTAGTTATTGGAACACTTTTAACTCTTAGGTTTAAAAGAGGTAAAGACCACACTAAAATGTAGATACCATAGTAAAGAACTCTCAGGGATATTCTCTTCTTTTCCATAAAAGGGTACAGTACTTCCAAAATCCTCCGATAACTAACCAGAAATATAACCTCCTGTATAGTAGTGTCATGCTAATTTGCATGCAACTTTAGTATACAAGAGGTTATTTTATATATAGTGGCTCTCTGTCTCCCAATGGGTGGCTCGAAACTCCGCACAAGCAGCTCAATTCATCCGCAATATTCAACAAGTGAGAATGTGACACTTGTTAGGTGTTTTTAGAAAATTAATAAAGTAGGACTCAAGTTTAATTGGAGATATATTTATTGGTCAACAATCATCCAATTTGATCCTTTTCTAAAATTAACTCATATTGTGAACGCTTTGTACATGGCTGGGAGGGCATTGTTTTTCACATAGTAGGCGACCTTCACTTGCGGTACATCCCGCATAATAGGGACCATTTTGATTAACCTGAATCGCTACCCAAACTATCCAGTAACGATAATAATCGTTGCTAGCATGAGCTAGGTCAGGAGAAAAACGAACTTTTTTTTTCAATTTTACTTCGTCCGTGTAATGCTTCTAAATCTATAAACACGTGCTCTTTTTCACAATCTATAATAATTGACGTTACATTATTTAGATCAAGGGTACCTACTCCGTAACTGCCATCCCCGTCAGTTGAATCGTTACTTAAAATTGTAAAATGCATTTTCTCTTTCATAGAAGTCACCTCTAGGCTTTTTATACCGATGTACTTTTTTATAATCAACAATATTTGAATCAAATCAATTGTCTGAACATACAGTTTTGCTCCTAGCAAAAATCGCATAAAAAAACATCACTGTACGCTACGTTGTACAAGCTGTTATACCTGTTGGTAATTTTTCAAGTACAAATCTAACAAACACATTACGTATAGTTTTATAAATTAAGATACTTGAACGTTTCGTAGTCATTTTTTTCTATACGTAATGGTTGTCTAGGATTTTTCCTCATACTTTTATCGTTAAAAAGTATACATACAATATACCGTGTGACGTCAAAGATTGTCTTCAGACTAATGTCTGAAATGTTATGTATTGGAAATTTGACGATAATACAGTGATTGGACCTTTAATTAACCGAACATTGTTGCTATCAATTTTGCCTTTCCGATTTAACTGCTTGAATCCAAGCACCTAGCATAATTTCGTGAAATAGGGATGGGACACAAGCTTGACTAGAGGGAAATAAAATTGCTTGTTGTTGTAACAACAATAGTGTATGATACATAGTATAAGTTATACAGTGTATATCATATAGTAAGCGAAATAGAGGTGAACGAATGAGTACGTTACTGAATTCATTAATGACTGAACTTAGGAGAGGAACACTGACATTAGCCGTTTTAAGTCAATTACGAACACCGCAGTATGGATATTCACTTGTTCAATTATTAGAAGATTCGGGCATTAACATCGATCAAAGTACCTTATATCCATTGCTTCGCCGTTTAGAAAAACAAGAGTTAGTGACAAGTAGCTGGGAAACCTCTGAGAGTAGACCCCGCAAATATTATGTATTAAGTGAATATGGATTAGACGTCTTTTTACAATTGAAACGAGAATGGATTAATAATTCAAAAGAACTCTATGAATTACTAAAAGGAGATGAGGATAAAGATGAATCTGACTGAAATTTATATTCAAGAAGTCACGCGGAGGCTGCCTGAAAAAAATCGTGAGGATATCGCACTTGAGTTACGATCAACCATTGGGGATATGCTGCCTGATGATTACAATGAGCATGATGTAAAGGAAGTGCTGGAAAAGTTAGGGAACCCAGCAGCGTTAGCGAGCGGTTATCGTGATCAACCAATGCATTTAATCGGCCCTCGCTATTTTGATGTATACCTCTCGTTACTAAAAATGATTATACCAATTGCCGCTGTCATTGCGGTAATCTCAATGATTGCTGAATATTTTATTAGTTTTGGTGGGGAAGAAGCGGTTATGAATGCTGTCATCAATATGATGGGTGAAGGAATATGGAGAATCATCGAAGTAGGCATACATGTCTTCTTCTGGCTAACAGTTGTATTCGTCATTTTGGAACGTACTGATAAAGGAAAAGAACAGCATCCGTTGTCAGTAAGTCTTAAAAAATGGACTCCCGAAGATCTGAAAACCGTCATGTATATTCCTAAGAAAAAAGCAATTACCAAGCTTGAAGTATTTGGCTATTTAATGTGGACGGCCATTTGGGCAACTCTTTATTTTTATGCAAATCATCTTTTAGGTATATATGAAGGTGGTGGAGAGGGTCTCAAATTCGTAATGCCAGCTTTAAATCAGGATGTTTTACTTCATTATTGGCCCATTGTAATCGTTGTCATTGCTCTCGAAATAGGGTTAGCTCTCTACAAATTACTGAAAGGACAATGGACGAAAAAAGTGGCAATCTTTAATACAATTGTGGAGCTTTTCGCAACCGTTGTATTCATTGTGATAGTAAGTAATCCGAATTTAATAAACCAAGAAAGTATCACGTACATGAGTGATTTATTTACCACCTCTGCTAAGCAATTTGAAATATGGCTAATTGGCGGCATAATCATTATATTTGTTGTATCTGCGGCAATCAGTATATTCGACGGCTTCCGCAAGGCTCGAATTCGTTAATTCATCGTTGTTTAGCATTAATTAGTACGCAACCATGGATACTTTACTTAAAGATGGCCTCTGTATAGAGCCATCTTTTTCTTTTGAAATCTATGTAGGATGAAGTGAAATTACATAAATAAACAGTGGGGGAAGTAAAATGGATTTACTAATTGGAATAGCAATTGTACTAATTGTGTTTTTCTCTTCAAGCATAATAGAGAGAAAGTTAAAATCGATTGAAAGGCAAAACAATCGCATAATAGAAATACTAGAAGAAATAAGAGATAGAAAATAAATAGATCGTCTATGAACAGCGAAGTTTAGTATAACAATGAAATACCCCATCAAAGTAAGACAAGTGAACTGCTCCCCAATTGTTAGACACATCTAACAATTGGAGGAGCAGTTTTTATATGGCTAAATATACATCAGAAGAAAAATTACAAGCAGTTCTACGCTACATAGAAGGTAAAGAAAGTTCACATGAAATTGCTAGATTAATTGGAACAGATCACAAAGCGATTCTTAATTGGGTGAAACAATATGAGTATAACGGCGTAGAAGCGTTTATAAAACGATATACAAATTATTCGGCACAGTTTAAACTAGACGTACTAAACTATATGATTGAAAACGGTACGTCCTTACTTGAAACGGCAGCTATCTTTAATATAGCTACTCCTTCTACACTTCGTTTTTGGAAAAAACAATTTGAAACAAAAGGATTCGATGCCCTTCAATCAAAGAAAAAGGGGCGTCCATCCATGAAAAAAGAAACAAATAAACAACCAAAACAAGCACCAGTAGAAGGCTCACCAGAAGCACTTCAAGCAGAAATCAATCGTCTACGTATGGAAAACGAATATTTAAAAAAGTTAAACGCCTTAGTTCAAGCCAAGGAAAAATCACCAAAGAAGACAAAGTAAACGTCATCTATGAATTAAGGCATAAATACTCGGTGAAGGCGCTTGTAGCGTTCGCAGAAATTCCACGTAGCACGTACTATGATTTAGTAAAGAAGATGAATCGTCCCGATCCAGATGCCGAGTTAAAGGCCGAAATTCAAGAAATCTATAAGGAACATGAAGGCCGTTATGGCTATCGTCGCATTCGTGATGAGCTAGCGAATCGTGGGCAAAAAGTGAATCATAAGAAAGTGCAACGCCTGATGAAAGCGCTAGGCTTAAAGTGCATCGTTCGTATGAAAAAATATAAGTCATATAAAGGGACAGTTGGTAAAATTGCGCCTAACATTTTAGATCGCAATTTTACAGCAAAAGCGCCTAATGAGAAATGGGTAACAGATATTACAGAGTTTAAGTTAATTGGTGAAAAGCTTTATTTATCGCCTGTTTTAGACTTATTTAATGGCGAAATTATTACGTATACAATTGGCTCTAGACCTACATATTCGTTAGTTTCAGAGATGGTAGAAAAGGCTTTAGAGCGGTTGCCAGAAGAACACCAGCTCCTCATGCATTCCGATCAAGGCTGGCATTATCAAATGAAACAATATCGCCACGCCCTTCAATCAAGAGGGATTGTGCAAAGTATGTCGCGTAAAGGCAACTGTTACGACAATTCTGTCATGGAGAATTTCTTTGGCATCATGAAGTCAGAATTTCTCTATTTAAAGGAATTTAAAAGTGTCGAGCATTTTAAAAAGGAACTGGAAAACTATATAAACTATTACAACACGAAACGTATGAAGGCAAAATTAAAAATGAGTCCAGTGCAGTACCGAACTCATTTTACCCAAGCTGTCTAAACGAAATAACCGTGTCTAACTTTTAGGGGTCACTTCAAAGCTTTGATGGGGTGCTTTTATGATTCACAGATAAAAAAATCGCATGACATTCAATAAAGGGACAAGCTTACAATTTTAATGGGAAGGTATTATTCAGGTGGATATTTATACGTTTTGAGATGTGTGTGATGAATCAATTTAACATCAGGTCCTGAAGAAATTTCATAGGTCATTCGATCCTTTCCAATAGGAATCCATTGTCCGCCATCCGTAGGTTCAATTTCAAATGTAATTTGCATTTGAAAGCCTCGGAAATGATTTCTTTTTGTATCAATTACTTCAATTTTCCAAGGCGTAATATGAGGGGAAACATCCTTTCTAATCTTTGAATAATAATTGGTCAAATCTTCTTCAATATAAGGAGTAAGCAAAAGCATGAGCATATCCTGCAATCTCAGCTCGCTAGAATCCTGTGTTGGTTCAGCGGATATCGTTTGAAAAGAAGTAACAAATATAAGGGGGAGTACGAGTAACATCTTTTTCACTTTCTTTTACACCTCTTTGTGATCTTTCCCTAATGCATTGTATTGTTACCTTTATGGAATGAAGTATGTATGATCGAAGTAAAGGTGTTCGAGTATAGGTTATACAAATAATTAAGATATTTTCTGACATGACGATTGGAAAAAAATAAGCTGCGATACGGTTCATCATAATAAATGGTGTGGAACCAATCATTTTGACGGAACCTTGCTATATTTTGACCAACATAGGTATTCGATAAAAAATTTAAAATAACCTCAAACATAAATTTATGTCCCATCATAACAAATAAATTTGATCGTAATGGGGGGCGATGAAGTGTGCAATAGCCAAAAATATAGGGGCACCGATGGAAGTGCCCCTTAGTAACAAATCGGGAGGTGCCTTGTTAAACGAATTCGCTTAACATTACTATTTATATGATAAGATTACTTGGTTTTATAGACCATCTTCTTGAATATGCTAAAATTTACACATCGTAGCGAAGAATAGCTGTTATCCAGTCCTTTACTAATAGTTGCCATTGGAGCTGTGAACTGTCTAAGGGAAGAGAGTGACTTTGCAGCTCTTTAGGGAGCAATTGTATTTTATGACGTATCATTTCATTGTCAGGTGATTCTGTATCAATAAATAAAAGATAGCGTCCAATTAAATCTTCCTTATACATAGATGGATAATCAAGGGCTTTTAATACACGTGTAGAAAATTCCACACCATTTAGCTTTACTTCAAAATGTCCTCGCACATTAAATTCACAGTGAATATGTGTACCAGGTAATCGACGTAGCGCTTGTAGGAAAGCAGCTAATGTTCTTTCACTAATGAAATAGGTTTTCCAATAGTATTGACTTTCTTCATGTTTACTTGAATTAGCATCATATATATCGTACCTTATTTCGATTGTTGTTTCTGCTTCGCTAAATTTTTTCCTAGTGAGGTAGTGCCGAGCAATTTTTTTAATGGTGTGATGATCTAAGTCACACCCATAGCTCAGAATAGTTACTTGTCTACGCTGTGCTTTGGCGAATAACCGCATTTCTAAATTTGCATCATTATTTAAATCCCAGCCATAGCGTGGGTTGTAATGAATAGATGTACTTTTGTTCATTGCGACCTCCTTTTTGCCTAGCCTAATACCATTATAAATAATTTTGTCTAATTTTCCTTATTTTTCTTTTAAAAATGAAACTTTTGGATTTTAAGTTTCGTATAAACTGGAAAATACTTTTTAGGAGGTAATTATGGCTAAATGGAGAGGCACAATCCTTCTATGTACATTACTGTTAACAGCCTGTACAGCAGAAACCGCTCAACCTAAAGAACAAATACAGGAAGAGAAAAACGATGGAAATATTGTGGTAACAAAGGATGGCAAAGTAACCTTTGAGATTAAGAATGAGATTGGTGTTCCACAAGAAAAAGTAGAGGCTATAAAGGATGAAATTGTGACAGCATACGACCACATAAAGGATTCTATACATACTTCCTACACGCCATCCGAGCACATAAACGTATGGTTTAAGGAAGACGGTCTATCCTGGGGGTTTGCATCGAAAATCGAACTAGTTGGCGTTCAAGATGATACCTATCCACTTGTCCATGAAATGACCCATTCCTTACTTGGCTATGGCAACAATTTTGGATCAGACCATGGCTATTTTACGCAAGAGGGTTTTGCGAGTTATATGGAGGGTCAATATGGAAAAAATAAATTATACTTTGAAAAATACATGAAGCATTATTTGGATTCAGATAAGATAATTCCCATTAGTAAGTTAATTGATCCAAATCAAGATGATGTCTATTTTCGCCCAGCACTTTCAAGTGAAGAAGAGAATCAAGTCCTGATGGAGATGAGCTACACGCATGCGGCTTCATTTGTTACATACCTAATTAATACCTATGGACTCGAAAAGTTTGAACAGATCTACAACGAGAAAGAACTAGCAAAAAAAGTAGAGGAAGTATACGGAAAGAGTAGTAGTGAGTTAGAAAAGGAATGGTTAGCATTTATTCAAAAGCAACAAGGACTTACTTATGAGGAGAAATTTAAATCGGGAAATTTTTATGATATGAATACGATTCTTCTACAAATAGATCCAAAATATTTTGCTAAGGAATAATATTTTTCTTCGGATGAAACTGTCTATGTAATAAATGCACGCCCAGTAAAAGGCAAAGGCCACCAATGATTCTTAATAATATATTTTTGAAAAATACTGTATCGTCAACCGTAATGACAATCAACATAGGACCAACCATAATCAATGCGATGCCAAGCAATGCCATGTAGAAATCACATCAATTTCCCATGTCAGATTTGATTATCGCACGATTGTCTGACAAGGAAAAGGGTCACTAGGCTGGTAAAAGCGACCCTTATAAAATAGCTAGAATGACCTTACATGGCTTTAACAGTCTGTAAAAGGTTAGGTGCTATTGGGATGATTAGTACATGAAAGAAGCGCCAACAATAATTAAAAGAATGAATAGAACAACGATTAATACGAATGTTGAACCGTAATAGCCGCCACCGCCAGAGTCGCCGCCATAATAGCAGCTGTTGTTCATGTTACCTACGTTTCCGTTGTATCCCACTGAAAATCCCTCCTTTCTACAACCTATAATATGTATGCTTGCAGAAAGGAGAAATGGTATTTACCCTATGGTTCTAAAAAATGCTGAAAACATTCTTGTATTTTATTTTTAGGGAGAAGGTTTTTTGAGATTGGTATTTTATTTTTACAAATAAAGTGAGAAAAGAAAGCGGGGGTTACATGCTAAGGGAAGAGCTAAAGCAAAAAATCATCAGTGAATCGACTGAATGTATTGCTTATTTAACAGAATTAGTGAATTCAAATCGAATTTATGATGGGGAAGTATTGGCAATCATTATAGATGTTATAAAAAATGGACCTGATCAATTAACAAGCTCGCAGTGGAATGTCTTGTTAGATAAGGGGTTACTACCTGATTTTTATGTAGAATGTGATCGCTGTGAAGATACCATTCCCTGGTCAGAAATGTACCGTGCGATTTTCATAGCGAGAGATCATTATTGTCCCTTTTGTAGATATATAGAAAATAAAGAGAATACAAGATTATTAGACTAGGATGGTAGAGGCAATAATGAAATGGTTCATGATAATTGCCGAATGGCTATTCTTTTTATATGTGTTTATTTGTCTATTGAGCTTTAACATAATTCACCTTGGGAACCTTCTCTATGTGGATATGCCGCACGAAGAACCGATGATTGTGACAACACCCTTTGTTCAGACCTCACTGTTCATTATAGGAATAGGTGTTGTTTGTTTCTACTATATGAAGTATTTAAGGGGGAGTAATGCTTATAAAAGGTCAAAGGCAGTGATCTGGGGAAGTCTATTTGCCTGCCATGCATTGGCAAGCGGTTTTTATTTGTTCATGCGATTTGGGCTTCTATGGAATCAGCATGAAGCAATGGAGCTTTTATTATCTACGGTTATTAGTTTCGTCCTTACGATCCAGGCTGTGATGAAATATGTTACAAGTAAATATAGAAAGAGTGAGATGGATGACTGAAAAAACGATTGTAGAAAAAGTGCGTGAAACAATTGAAGGCATTGAAATCGGTTATTTTGACACTGCCAAACCTTATATTTTTGATGAGTATTTCAAGTACTTTGATGATGTCGATTTTGAAACAAGAAAACATGCACTATTCCTTTTTGTATGCATGCTAGGAAACTGGTATAGTAAAGCAACGTTTGTCTTTAAGCCAGAGAGCGAGCGCTTAAAATATGGAGCTAGCACATACTACGATTTCGAACGCTATCTAACAGCTCTATTGCAGCATTATTCAAAAATTGAGCGAGACTTTCCCTTTATGTTTGAATTCATTGTCGTGTATTTAATTTTGATTGAACAACAGAAGGGAGTAAGCTACGAAGATTGGTTTCCTGAAATTGACGCAACGCTATTTCAAGAACTTAAAGAGAAAATATTCATTCCAAACAACCGTATTGTTCAAGAGGTTCATCCTATCAAATATTTATTTAGAGAGGTAGGGATTAAACCATTCTTTATAACAGATTTTTTTGATGAGTAATATGTTAGAGATTAAAAATAGTCATTGTTGTTGAGTTAGCAGCAAAATATCTTTGAAGACCAATAAGCTGCTTATACAGTTCTTTTTTCTTGTTATCTTAACTGGGTAGTTTAGTTTAAAGAGCTTTGTTTGACTTGTGTTCAACAAAAGGACCATTTAATTGAGTAAAACAAAAACCTGAATTGGATAATTATGTTAAAATTGAGTAAGAGTTGTTAAGAAATAAAATATACTAAAAAACTGTGCAGGATAGTGAAAAAAAAGGACTTAGAATATAGATTTGATTACACACAAAGATATGGGGGTCGTGTATGTTTATAGTTAGTCAAGTTATTTTATGGATTATTATATCAACTATTATTAATGCATATTTAATGACATTACCCATACTTGTTTTACGGAAAAGAGATTATCCAGCTAACTATCTTATTCAACAAAACAATCGAATAGATTTTCAAAAGAATAATGAATGTGCAGCATTTTCAACAGCATATCTATTACGTCATTTTGGCATGGAGGATGATGGTGAAGCGTTATATACGCATTTTCCTAGTAAAACTAGGGCGGGTGCTGTATATCCAAAGGGAATCCGAACGGTGTTAAGAAAGAAGGGTTTTAAAACAAAATATCATAAAGGAAATGTAAATACATTAAAGTACGAAGTTAGTAAAGGAACTCCCGTGATTGTTTTTATTAAAACACAAAAGGATCGTAACTATCTGCATTTTGTCCCTGTAGTAGGCTATGACAAGGAATATATTTACCTTGCAGAATCAGTAAAGCATCTGGTGAATTGTGATGATGAACACAATCGCTATAATCGAAAAGTTCCAATTAATGAATTTAAGAAACTATGGAATGTAAAGAGAATTCATATGCTTCTTTATAGCAATACTTACATAGCCGTAGACGCCACAAAGTCTATTTAATTATTTTATCATTTGAAATGTTTACAATAACTAGAAATAGGAGTTGAACTTTATTCAATAATCGGTCGCGATTTTGCATAAGAAACAGCGCTCAAATTATCAAATAATATAACAACACAATATTTTTTATGTCCAAATAACTGGTGGGGATACTCAATATCAAGACCCAGATGAAGAAATTACCTTGGAAGAATTGCAATGAAATTTCAATATTTATTCATACATACCCGAAAGACTCAGAAGTTATTGAACAACTATTATCAAATTTATCTAATTGTGCGCATTTCTTTAAAAAGGAATGCGTCTTTTTTAATGTAAAATAAACAAAAACTCTGCGTCATGAGTGTGTAAAGAATGGAAATTCATGATGTAGGAAATAATGTAGTTCTCTAATGCAAATTACAATTCAAAAGAAAACCAAATCAATACGGAGGTAAAAATGACTGTTCTTGATTGTATCATTATAGGCGGAGGTCCTTCAGGGTTAAGTGCTGGCTTAACTTTAGGAAGAGCAAGGAGAAATATTGCATTAATTGATGATGGGACAAATAGGAATAGAGTGACACAGGCGTCACATGGATTTATTACGCGTGATGGGATAAAACCACAAGCGTTTAAAGACATAGCGTTAAAAGAGTTGGGGAATTACCCGTCCGTCTCCTATCTTAATGCGACAGTTACTGAAATTATAAAGGGTATAGGTAATGAGCGATTTACTGTCAAAACATCTACTGGTCAGGAATTTGTTTCAGAAAAAATCATACTCGCCACTGGTGTTCAAGAAATATTTACTATACCAAGTATAAGAAAGTTTTATGGGAAAAGTCTATTTAGTTGTCCTTATTGTGATGGCTGGGAGCAAAAGGATAAGCCATTAGTGGTTATAGCAGAAAAAGAAGAGCATGTACTGCATTTGACCAAGTTAATTTATAATTGGTCACAGGATTTGGTTGTCTTAACGAATGGAGCTCCCTTATCTAACGAAAGTAAAATGGAGTTGCAAAAACACAATATCAAAATAATATCAGAAAAGATAAAAGACCTCATAGGTAATGATGGGTACTTACAAAAAATAGAGTTTGAATCAGGAGCAACCATTTTAAGGTCGGGTGGATTTGTTGCCCCATCTTATTATCGTCCCAATCAGTTTGCTGAGAAGCTTGGCTGTGCTATTGATGAAGATGGAAAAGTGATAACAGATGGTGTTGGTAGAACAACTCAAAAAAATGTCTATATTGCAGGAGAAACCGAAAGATCCAAACCATCCTCTTTAATGATTTCAGCGGCTAAAGGTAATAAAGCTGCTGTTTCAGTAAATACTGATTTAACGATGGAACGCTTTTGATGACGCCATAACACTTGGAATAGGATCTTAGTAAAAACATATCAGCTAATGTATTCTCAAATATTGTGTTAGAGTTACTATAAGAAATGGCGAAGAACGGATTTTGATTGTAGAATCCGTTTTTCTTATTGCAAAAATTATTGTTTACAAGGTAGGGTAATAAAAAAGCTCGGAGGAATAAAAACATGAAACAAATGGGGACTCTATACTTTTTCTGTGGAAAAATGGGAGCAGGAAAATCAACAAAATCAAAACAATTGGCTAAAGAAAAAAATGCGGTCCTTTTATCTGAGGATGAATGGCTTTCCTCTCTTTATCCCAATCAGATCACATCATTTGATGACTATCTAAAATTATCAGCACAGCTCAAGCCTATGGTGAAAAAGCATGTCCAAAACATATTGGGTGTTGGTACGCATGTAGTAATGGATTTTCCAGGTAACACTCAAAAACAGCGAAAGTGGTTTTTGGATTTAGCGTCAGAGGTCAATGCAAACCATCAACTAATTTACCTTAACTTAAATAACCAGCAATGCTTGCGTCAAATTGCACAAAGGCGTAATGAACAACCCGAAAGAGCAGCTTTTGACACCGAAGCGACGTTTATTGAAGTTACTAAATTTTTTGAAGCACCAGAAGCTTCCGAGGGTTTAAATATATGGGAGTTTAGTGGGAATGAATAAGACAGAGTTATAGCACCAGAAAAAATTAGCTGAACTAAACCGTCTGTAGAATTGTCATATGTAATTTATGCGGTTTATGAAGAATTTTTTAAAATTATATTGACAAACTATTTTTTTTCTGTAAAATGAAAAACAATTCAAAAATATTTGTATAGAACAAAGGCTATGAAAAGAAGTAGTATCAATTATTTTTACGAACAGAAAGTTACCGGTCGATGAGAGGTGCATGTAAAACAATTGAGAATTCATCTTGGAGCTGTGTACCGAAAGGATTATTCTAAGTAGGCTACGCCGGTAAGCACCCGTAATCATGTGCGAGAGTATCGTCAAATGACCGTACTTCTTAAGGTAAGTAATGTGAATTGCTTATAAATTAAAGGTGGTAACACGAGTTGAATCGTCCTTTTGGTTAATCCAAAAGGGCGTTTTTTTTTATTCCTTTTTTGAGCAAGTATTTGAAAATCTAAACGTATGAGGAGTAAGCATTATGAAAGATAATCATCAAGATTCACAACTAAAGCGGGAATTAAGTACTCGTCACATGCAATTAATTGCACTAGGCGGGTCCATTGGGGTCGGTTTATTTTATGGCTCTAGTTCAACCATTCAAATGGCGGGACCATCTATTTTACTAGCTTATTTAATTGGCGGGCTAGTTATTTTCACCATTATGCGTGCATTAGGCGAAATGGCAGTAGCAGAACCTGTATCAGGCTCATTCAGTATGTACGCGAATAAATATTTAGGGCGCTTTGCTGGGTTCTTATCGGGTTGGACATATTGGTTCATGTGGATTGTCGTGGGCATGGCAGAATTAACAGTAGTCGGTGTATATATTAACTACTGGTTTCCAGATATTCCACAATGGGTAACTGCCCTTGTCGTACTTGTGATGATGACGCTTGTAAACTTAGCAAATGTAAAAGCATATGGAGAATTCGAATTCTGGTTTGCGATGATTAAAGTTGTGGCAATTATCGGGATGATCGTTCTAGGATTAGCCATTATTTTCTTCGGTGTCGGCAACCACGGTGAAGCAATTGGCTTTGATAATCTATGGGCACATGGTGGCTTCATGCCAAACGGCTTCCATGGTATTTTAATGTCACTCGTATTAGTTATGTTCTCATTCGGTGGGGTTGAATTAGTGGGTATTTCTGCAGGAGAAGCAAAAAATCCCAGCAAGTCTATTCCATCAGCGATTAACAACATCGTTTGGCGTATTTTAATTTTCTACATTGGGGCATTAGGCGTTATGATGGTTATTTATCCTTGGAACGAAGTTGGCTCAGAAGGTAGCCCGTTCGTTCAAATTTTCGATTACGTTGGTATCCCTGCTGCGGCTCACATTATTAACTTTGTAGTTATTACAGCTGCAATGTCTGCCTTTAATAGTGGCTTATACGGTTCAGGACGTATGCTACACAACTTATCGGTACAAAAAAATGGTCCGGAATATTTTAAAACAGTAAGCAAAAACGGTAGCCCGAGTCGAGGGATATTATTTTCGTCAGCTGTGTTATTAATCGCGGTTGTCTTAAACTATGTAGTACCTGAAAAAGTGTTCATCTATATTTCTGCTGTTGCGACGGTTGCAGTCATTACAAGCTGGATGATTATTTTATTAGCACAATTGAAATTTAGGAAGTCAAAAACGAAAGAGGAAGTAGCTAATCTGAAATTCAAAATTCCGCTTTATCCACTTTCTACGTATGTTGCTATTGTATTTTTATTAATGGTGATTGTGTTAATGGCGTTTATTCCAGATATGCGTGTTGCCCTATATGTCGCACCTGTTTGGTTTTTCATCTTATTTATTGGCTACAAAGTAATACATGTTAAAAAGTAGTTACAATTCATTTAACTAATACTTCTACAGCGCAGATAGTTTGTTAAGAAATCCTTTTGGTATACTCGATTCGTTACACTTATCGCCTTCCTTTATGAATAGGTTCATAATAAAATTGATCTGTATTTAGACAAAAAAAGGAGGGGCATGATGGAAGTAGTATATTTGGCAGGTGGATGTTTATGGGGCGTACAAGCTTTTATAAAAACGCTACCAGGAGTTACGTTTACAGAAGCAGGTAGAGCTAATGGGACTAGTCGTACGCTTGAGAGTGATTATGACGGGTACGCTGAATGTGTAAAAACAGGGTTTGATCCAACAGTTGTAACCATTCGAGATTTAATGGGCTATTTATTCGAAATCATTGATCCTTACAGTTTGAATAAACAAGGACAGGATGTTGGCGAGAAATATAGAACGGGCGTATATAGTGAAAATCCTGAGCATTTAAAAGAGGCGAAGGCATTTCTTAGAGAGAGAAGTGATTACGAGCTTATAATGGTTGAAGTGCTGCCCCTTACAAACTATGTCAGAAGTGCAGAGGAACATCAAGATAGATTAACCAGATGTCCAAATGATTATTGTCATATTCCCGCAGAAATTTTAAATAAATATAAATAACGGAATTTACGAGACCTTTCTATGTTATTAGTGCGTCATTTGGATGATCAGGTTATGTATTTGCTAAAACGCAGAAAATTAGAAGGAAATGATAAGTAGCGTAAAAGGGCTAGTGCGTATGTAGCTAAACCCGTTCTGTAGGCTTTTTCCAAACTGAATCATTCAAGTAAATAAGAGAGACAGCTATTTGTAAACATTATTTCTATTAATGATAGTTAGAATTAGGAAAATAGTGAATTGGTATATAATGTTTGAACAATATATTATCAAATCAGTACATCACTAAAATAATAGTGGTGTACTTTTTTTCTGTTATATGCAGAATTTTTTCCATATTGTAGAAAAGTTTTGCCAAACTTCGCTTTGGTAGCTTTTTAGAGGAATAAAAGTCTGTTTTATCGAAATACTTTAGTAGTTAAAAGTGAATAGGAGGGAATTATGAAAAAAATAATGATGATTCTGTGCATTCTGTTTATTTTAACAGCTTGTAACAATGAAAGTATTAACGAAAAACATAGATTATATTTAGAAGAGTTAGGTTGGTCAATTGAATCCTTTGACACAAAGGAAACACGCGAAATATCTAAGGATTCTTTAGCGTTTAATGACTCTTATCAGTTTTCTTTTCTTGAGAAATATGTAGGCAAAGAGTTAGATGTAACTACTTATGAATTAAATGAGAAAGATATTGAAGGCGATAATATTCAAGCTATCTTATACGAGTATAATGGGGAAATCATAGGCTCTGTTGGAAAAACAAAGAATGCGACACCAGGTATAGTAAATCTTGAAGATAAGGACATAATAACCAATGAATAAACCCTATTTATTGCTCTAGAAATGAATGTATAAATAATTCACTAATAATTTTAATAACGTTCCCAATGAAAGTTTGGATAGGATACACACTTAAGAGGGTTTAGTTATTCCATTAAGGGCGCTTTTCTGAAATAAGGAAAGCGTCTTGATATGTCAACAGATTTATATGCAAAAGAAACCTTACAAAATTTGGCTCAATTAAAGGATCTTGCGCTGGAACAATTAAAAGCTTTTACGTTGGCACTGACGAATAGACTGAACAACAGCACACCGACAAGCATTCCTCCAATTACTAGCTTGAGCAGTGAATGAAGCAAGCGCTGCTTCGACTTTGAAACCGTATGGGTAAGAGTGAGATTCTCCTCCTTTGATTAAATCATTCTTTCCAAAGATGCCCATTATATCTCGGATTTTGCTCTGTGCTACGTACCTATCATTTTAATAAAAAGAGTGTAAGGAGGTCTGAGGCGAACGTTGGTTCATATAATTTCCATTTAGTTAGCGATACCTTCTAAAGCTCCCCCTTCCCCAAAATCGTAGCAGCAAGAATAAGGCAATGCATCCTAAAAAAAATAGTATGCTGCCGAGCGATTGCATGGTTCTTGATTCTATACCGATGTACAACAGAAAGTTTTCGAACGGAACGTTAAGAAAGCTATTGACGCAAGAAAAATTAAATATGCCAATAACGTCATTACAGGAAACGCGCCTTTGCATCTTTTTTGTATAATGAGCGCATTCCAGAGGAGGGATGTTATTTCCAAGATAAAAGCGCTAATCGCAACACCTGCATAACCGAATCCCGGTATTGCCGTTAAATGATAAGCGGCGATGGCAGAACAAATAAGGCCTACTAGTAAACCTAAACTGTACCCTATAAGATAGACACTTTGAAAAAAGTCTATCCTATAGGGTATTTTTGTTTATAATGAGAAAAAAGATGTTGGGGTAGAGTGAAATGACCAAAAGATATTTTACGAAAATGGAACAAGAACAACTAAAATGTAATCCAAATGTGCAAGCAGTTAGCGAGAAAGCGATCACATATACTGACGAATTTAAACGTCATTTTATTGCGGAAAATGAAAAAGGTAAATTCCCAAGAGAAATTTTTGAAAATGCAGGTTTAGATGTTGAATTAATCGGTATAAAACGAATCGAATCTTCAGGCAAACGCTGGCGAGCTTCTTATCGTAAAGCAGGTGTCGGAGGTTTACAAGATACACGTAAAACAAATTCAGGTAGACCTTCCGAACGCGAATTGACATTAGAAGAAAAATTGAAGCGTTTAGAGGCGAAAAATCGGTTACTTGAAGCAGAGAATGAATTGTTAAAAAAGCTCGATCTACTCGAAAGGCAGATGTTGAAGAAGAAATAAAAATCGCTACGACACTAAAATTTGAACTCATCCATCACACGATGAAAAAGTATAAATTAAAGCGTTTAGTCAGCTATTTATGTGATGTGATGGGTATATCTCGGTCTGGCTATTACAATTATTTTTTAGAAAAATCAGCTCAGAAGCGTGTGGAGCAAGAACAAGCAGATGAAGTGGTAAAGGAAATCATTTTAAAAGCGTATCATTTCAGAGGGCGAAAAAAAGGAGCACGTCAAATTAAAATGACGTTAGAAAATCAATATGGAATTACGTACAATCTGAAACGTATTCGCCGCGTGATGAAAAAATATCAGATTATCTGCCCGATTCGAAAAGCGAATCCAACTCGACGTATGGCAAAAGCAACGAAAGAACATCGTACGTGCCCAAATGAATTACAACGCAACTTTAAACAGGGTATGGCCGGAAAAGTGTTACTGACAGATATCACCTATTTAACGTATGGAAGCAGTAAACGCGCTTATTTATCAACGATTAAAGACGCTGAAACGAATGAAATTTTAGCGTATGAAGTGTCGTCTTCATTAAGTATAGATATTGCCCTCAATACGCTTCATCAATTGAAGAAACACCGCCATTTAACGGAAGATGCCTTTATTCATTCGGATCAAGGATTCCATTATACCAATCCACAATTCCAAAAACTTGTGAAGAAAATGGGGTTAGGACAATCCATGTCTCGCCGTGGAAACTGTTGGGACAATGCGCCACAAGAATCATTTTTTGGACATTTTAAAGATGAAACAACTATCGAGAAATGTGAAACATTAGAAGAAGTCAAACGAGAAATTAAGAGTTATATGATGTATTACAACCATTATCGAGGGCAATGGCATTTGAAAAAGCTGCCGCCTGCAAAATACAGACAGCAGCTTCAACAAGTTACCTAGCTTTTTTTAAAATGTCCTTTACAAAGGGTACAGTTTAACCGACTAGGGGAGCCTTTTTTTGATCAGCCGCCCAAAGGATCGTTGTCGTTAGCTCCCGCATGCCGGCAATAAGAGGAGCAAAAGACATGTAGCGTATTGCTTCGGTTGCCTCTTGACTACCCACAATTAGCATAGATAAATATCCTCTATTCCACAATCGGGCGCGATTGTGGAATAAAATCATTTTGTGCAATGTTACCAAACAAGGATTTAATAGCTTATTTCACATAAATGATAGACTATTTAAAAATTTCCATTAATATGTTATTTTTAAATGAAATTAAATCTAATTTGAGGTGTATTTATATGTTATTAAAGCCAAATAAACTCCAGCAAGGAGATTATATCGCCACAATTAGTCCTTCTTGGGGAGGTGCTGGAGAACCAGAATTAAAATGGCGTTATGAACAAGGCGTAAAAAGACTTGAAGAGGTTTTTGGACTGAAAGTTATAGCAATGCCAAATAGCTTGAAAGGTGCAGATTATTTAGACAAAAATCCAAAAGCACGTGCAGAGGACTTAATGATGGCTTTTAAGGACCCCAAGATTAAAGCTATTATTGCAAATATTGGTGGAGATGATAGTGTTCGTTTACTCCCTTACATTGATTTTGAGGTGATAACTAAAAATCCTAAAATTTTAATGGGTTACTCAGATGTAACGATTGCTCATTTATTTTGTTTGAAGGCGGGTATATCTTCATTTTATGGACCAGCAATTTTAACCGATTTTGCAGAAAACGTTGAAATGCACTCATATACCGTTCAATCTATTCAGAAAACGCTATTTTCTAATGAAGTAATAGGTGAAATTGTTCCTTCTGTAGAATGGACAAGTGAGCATTTAGATTGGATAGAATCAAATAAAAATCAAAAACGCACAATGCAACCTAATAAAGGATACGAATTGCTGCAAGGTAAAGGTATAGTACAGGGACGTTTAATAGGAGGGTGCATTGAAGTATTAGAGTTTGCTAAAGGAACCGTGCTATGGCCTGAAGAAAAATACTGGGAAAATTACATTCTTTTCTTTGAAACATCTGAAGATCAACCGGAGCCTAACCTACTTAGATATTGGTTGAGAAACTACGGTGTACAAGGTATTTTACAAAAAGCAAACGGAATTATATTTGGTAAACCACAAGATGAAAAGTATTGCGAAGAATATAAAGAAGAGATTTTAAAAGTGTTGAAAGAATTTAACTTGGAGGATACACCAGTTCTATACAATATGAACTTTGGACATACCGAACCAAAATTCATTCTACCTCTTGGTGCATTAGCAGAAATTAATTGTAATACAAGCTCTTTTACTATTTTAGAAAACGCTGTACTGTAAGATGTTAACGGCTTTTTGGGACGAATAAGGATATTCAATAATCGGACGCGATAGTGGAGCAACACAGGTAGAAAATAATCAAACGTTTTCATAATAACCTAACTTAAAACTGCTAAAGAAGAATCCCTTTTGATCAAACTTTTTTCACAAGGGATTCTTCTTGCTCTTACACATAACTCTTGGTATAGACACTGAACAAAGCTATGAAGCAAGAGGGTTTAAGCCTTAATTCTCAAAAAGCAAGACATTGGTATGTGACAAATCGAATGAGATTGATTAAGGAAACATCACAATCTGAGGGTCAACTTGCTCAGAAAATGGCTGAGCTTGTTGTATATATGAACATTTTTTTACTGTGGAAGAGGAAAAAAGAATCAAGTCGATACTGTCAAAATTCCTTCTTTTGTTATGAAGAAATACAAGAGGGCAAAGATATAGCTGACTTGTTTGAGGCGCTGGAGAACATTAAATGATAGAAACAAGAAGTTGCTAAGTCAGTAAATGTGGCACCAACTTCAAAAGAGCGTGAATTGATGAAAAATTCAAGTGTCCCTTTTCAATACCTTTGAGGAAATATGATAAAATGAACAAAAGCATAAGGTTTGGAGGGATGATATTGGCAGAAAAAAGGTTAAAAGTTTGTGAAAAAGGACATACATTTTACAAAAGCACAGATTGTCCAAGCTGCCCTACCTGTGATCAGGAAAATAAACCAAGTAGTGGCTTCCTTTCCAAACTGAGTTCACCTGCAAGAAATGCATTAGTGCACGCCGGTATTGATACGTTGGAAAAACTAGCTATGTACACGGAAAAGGACATCTTAAAAATGCATGGTATTGGACCAGCCTCCTTACCGATTCTGAGATCATCATTGAAAGAAGAAGGCTTGTCATTTAAATAAGTGAGGGGGAAGACAACAATGTCAACGAAAGAATTATCACAAGAGCAAACCGAGGAACTAATTAATACTTTGCAAGTTCGCTTCGAGAAAAATACATCTCGTCATGAAGGGCTTGACTGGGCAAATGTCCAAGTTAGGCTAGAGGCTAATAAGGAGAAACTATGGTCGCTCCACGAAATGGAAGCAACAGGCGGTGAACCAGATGTAGTTGGCTATGATGCAAACACGGACGAGTTCATTTTCTACGATTGTTCTGCGGAAAGTCCTAAAGGTCGCAGAAGTTTATGTTATGACCGTGAAGCGTGGGAAGCTAGAAAAAACCACAAGCCTGAAAATACGGCTATGGACGTTGCCAAGGAAATGGGCATAGAGCTGTTAACAGAGGAGCGATATCGCCAACTACAGGAGCTTGGCAAGTTCGATTTAAAAACATCAAGCTGGGTACAAACACCTGATAACATTCGCAAACTCGGCGGTGCTATCTTCTGCGATCGTCGCTATGACATGGTCTTTATGTACCACAATGGGGCAGAATCCTACTACGCGGCAAGAGGCTTCCGTGGATCGTTAAGAGTTTAAAAAATAAAGGCATATGTCCGATCTGAACTGCTCCCTGTCAAGTAGACAGTGGAAATAATAAAAAATGTATTAAGCGGCTTGAGCCCTGAATTCTAAAGGACTCAAGCCGTTTAATCGTTTCTGATAACGATAGTAATTATAAAAATGAATATAATCATCAATCGCTAGTTTTAACTCTTCATATGAATCGAACTTATGCAAATAATACTTCTCACACTTCAATGTGCCCCAAAATGATTCAATTGGTCCGTTATCAATACATCGACCAACACGGGACATACTTTGTGTCATATTGGCTGTTTCCACAATTCGTTTAAATCCCTTCGATGTATATTGAAAACCTCGATCACTATGTATTAATGGCTGCTCGCCTGATTGTAATGATTGAATAGCTGATTTTATTGTTTTGAAAACAAGGGAATTATTATTCGAATGACCGAACACATAACTTACAATTGAACCATCATATAAATCGATAATTGCACTTAAATAAGCTTTTTTCCCGTTTCCATACTTAAACTCTGTGACATCTGTACACCATTTTTCATTTGGCTTTTCCGAGGTAAATGCCCGATTTAATACGTTCTCCGCCACATGATGTGCTGGGGATTTACGATAAGGCTTTCTCTTTCGCCTAATAACGGACTTCAATCCACTCACCTGCATTAAACGATAAATACGCTTTTCGTTAACCGTCGCTTGATTATTTTCTTTTCGTTGACGATTGATTGTCAACGTCATACGACGATAGCCGTAAATGCCATCTACTTGGTGGTAAAGGAGATCAATATCCTTTGAAATGGCTTCATTTTCAACTTCTCTGTTAGATGGCTTGCGACTTAGCCACTTATAGTAAGCAGCGCGCGAAACACCCGCGATTTCACATAATAAAAGAATCGCAAGTTTCTCCTCTTGGTGTAATTCTTGAATTGCTAAATAGCGTTGTTGTAAGCGAATTTGGCTTAGTGACTCCTCCTTTCGATTTCCTCTAACTTTTTTAAAAATAGATTTTCAGCACGTAAGCGCTCATTTTCACGCTCGATTCGTTTGATTTCTAACCTTAATTTTTCTTCGGCTGTTAATTCAACTTCATTTTTTGTTCGACCGCGATGATCACGTAATCCCTCTTCACCAGTCGCTTCAAATTTCTTCACCCAATGGTATACCTGTTGATACGAAACATCATAGGCTTGTGCTGCTAATTGATAATTTTTCTGGCTCTTTAAACAGTAGTTGACAATTTGAATACGTTCCTCAAACGTTGTCTTTCTTCCTTTAGTCATAGTTTGGCTCATTCCTTTACCCGAATCTTTTATTTCACTATGACTAGTATACTTTTTCACCCAGCTTTTTAAAACAGAGATACTGCTAATCTTATATTGAGCGAGAATCTCCAGTAAAGTTAACCTTTCTTTAAGATAATCTTCTACCGCTTCTAGTTTTAATTCTTTGGAATACTTCGTCCAAGAGGTTGCTTCGATAAGTCCCTCTACTCCGTGTACTTCATATTTAATCTTCCAAATTTGAATAGTTTGCTTAGTTACTAAGAATTTTTCACATAATTCGTTGATAGAATAATAGCCTTCATTTAATAAATGAAGAACGTTTAATTTCACTTCAATTGTATGCTTACTTCGAGCCATGAAAAAACTCCCCTTAGATAAACAGATTTTATTTTTTAATCTGTCTACCTAATGGGGAGCATATCAATCTGCGGATGAGCATATGCCTTTTTCTATGGAAATGTAGTTATGCCAATGTCTTTCTAGGTAGCTATAACCTTGAGTTAGTGTATGATAAACTAAAAGTGGAGGTGGAAAGCTATGTTAAATTGTTTAAAAATTATTTTTTCCATCACAGGCATATCTCTCGCAGTTTACGGACTAATCACAAGAGATTTCCAATTGAATTACCTCATGATATTGTTCTTAGGCTTCTTCATGTTCACGCTAGGTATTCAAGAATTTCAAAAACAGCAAACAGTTTATGGTTGGTTTCTAATGGGGGTATCTATATTTTCAATCTATGTGTCCGTTCAAAGCTTTGTCTTGATTTAAAGGAAGTGGAGTCTGTTAATTGTTGTCAATCAGTTTAATGAAAGCTGGAAGCGCTTCTTTGTTCAAAGAATACATATCATTTAGATAAAATCGCCCTCTATTTGAGCTTGTGTAATAAATCACTTCCAACTAATAGAATGGACCTTCATCTGTAAGGGATTCAGTTAAAATTTGCATGGCATTTTTTATTCTGTCAATGTCCTCAGCATGTTCAATTGTTCGTCACTTTACCTCACGATATGCACCTTGTCCCATCACAATTATTTTTTGGATTTCATCAGGAAATGCAAATGTTTTTTCCTCCGTTTCATTACACGCTACAAGCAATAACAAAATGAATAATAAGAATATCTTCTTCTTCTTCTTCATTATTTTCCTAGATATTTTATAGATTTGATGGGGAGACCCGCTCATCGCTTATACCAGATATTTATATGTTATAATTTACATAAATTACATAAAATGAGGTGATATGATGGAGAATGAAAAAATAGTTTGCAAGGCTTGTGGTCGAGATAAATTTACGATTGGACAGGTGGGTGGTACTACAAGCCAAGGCAATATACGACCTATTGGAGCGATTATGGCAGTAGGGTCACCACTCCAAATGACTTTTTGTAAAAACTGCGGGGAAGTTGCTTCATTTAAAGTGGTAAAACCACAGAATTTTAAATAATCGTTGAAAGGGTCACTGTTATGAAGTGATCCTTTTTATATAATGGACGTTTAAAAGGGGATAAGGATTTAAAAGCACACATATGTTCGAATTTGGTTAATTGAATACCATGATATGAAACCTGTCTTACGAGACAAAACACCCTCTAATAGGTTAAAGGGTGTTTAAAAACTAGATAGAATTTCGATAAGCTCTCAAAGTTGAATGTAAGTTTGAATTCGAACTTGCGATAGATTTTTTATAGTTGTACGTACCTAATGGGCTTAAATGATTCGAGCTAGATCCTAATAACCCTTGCTTTACAGCACTTTTTAACGTTTCAATTTGTTTGCTAGATAGTTTAGAAGTTTTACTTTCTTCAAGAATTTTATTTACATTATTTATTTTTTCTTGATCCTCTTTCGATGTAGCTTTAACTTCCTTGCTCATTTGTCGCGTCAACCCATAATACTTAGACGAGGACTTTCGTGACATTAAATATTGCATAGTAGAGAAATTGGTCGTCATCATGATAAATTATCACCTTCCTAATTACATTTTTAGTTCCATAGTTGTTATCGTACTGAACTTGAAAATATTTAGTATATTTACTTTTATTAGTAATTGATTGTCAGGTTTAATCAGATTAGATGATGGCACCAGTAAGCATTGAAAAAACGTGGAGAAATACTATCAAGAACACAGTATTAAGTCAGTTGGATATAAACTATCATAACTACCACTGCCGAAGAAGCATATATTGAATATGAAAATTTGCAATAACAATATATATTGAACGGATGGTTTGAATTACAGAAGGAAAAAAAGTAATAGGTAAAGAATATTTATTGTGGAAGACCCTATTAAAACTAGATGAGTTTGTTGATAGGAGGGATACAATTTAACAAGTAATTTGTGATGTGAAATAGAGCTCTAAGTAAAGTGAGAAGTCGCTGTACAAGCAAAGAATAATTCAATGCTATTAATAATTAAACAATTAACAGTACTATTAACGTTTGTTAATAGAAACTACATTAAATCGGCTATATAGTTTGAATTTCACTAAAAATGTTGCTTTTATTATATAAAATAATAAAAAATGCGCCAAATAATGACGGTATAAGTGGCGTGATTTGGCGTACTTTCTAAATAATTAATTTAACACCGCCAAAAAATGGCGTTATAGGCGTCAGATAGTGGCGTAAACATAATGTTGAATTACTATTTTGAGAAATGGTAGGATGAGTTTAACTCGAGGATTACTAAATTGCTATAGCAACTAGATTAACTATAAGGAAAAGGAGATTTATACAATGAAAAAAACAATTTCATACTTGCTAATAAGTTGTTTATTTTTTGCATTTAATCTAACTCCGGCTTTTGCTAGTAGTAATGAAGATCACACAATTGAAAACATTGTTTTTCAAGAAAGTTCTAGTGTTAATGAAAGGGTAATTAATACCTTAGATGAAAATGGAATAGAATATACTATAGAAAAAAATATAATTATCCTCAAAAATCCTTCTCCTGAATTGGTGGAAGAAGCAAACGGTTTAGTAGAAAAAAGCTTTTTAAATGAAGTAAACTCACAAGAAATTACCATTAATCAAATTTCTCCATTTGCTACTACGTATCCAACAAATTAGGTACATAATCCGCTTTACGACAAATATGGTAGTACTACAATTGAAAAAGCTGGTAAAGTAAATGTCGCTGCAGCAGTATCGTATTATTTAATTAACGTTACAAGTATCTACAATAAATTTGTAAGATCTGTAGTAGCAGCGGTTGGAACTTTCTTCTTTGTAAATGGTGGGACAACGGATAAAGTATACTATACTTCAACACATGCTTGGAGAGAGTTAGGCCCTGGTTCATTTAGTCCAACTAATGGGCAATTCTTAGGTGACTATGAAATAATGAGATATGAAAACATAACAAATGCTGCAGGGGATATTGTCGATAGAAATACACGTTATGCGAAATCGACTGTTATTGAACCGATTTTTTAATAATATTAATAAGGCATAAAAATTAAGTGTTTACTTACTAGTTTTAGAGTTTGGATAAAGGAGGAACAGATGTATAGAGCTTTATTAAGATATATCGCTGCTATTTTTGTTTTGTTAATAAGTTCTTACTTTATTTTTGATGAATCATTTATGAAGGCACTTAAATTTACAATTCTTATGGGTATAATTTTCGTAGTATTTGAATTTCTTGATAAAAACAGAGATAAAAAGAATGACTAAACATGTATCATTTCCAAAGCTCAGGTACTCAAATAATGTTGAGCCGGGGCTTTTTTATGTTTTTATTTACTGCTTATCTTACTTTTTATGTAAAATTAAAAAATCTCTTAGTGACCAAATGAAGAAAAGTAATGGTAAAACAGTGATGGATAAAAACCCGAATGAAACCATAGGGAATTCTCCACTATCAGTTGCCATAACACCGATAAAAAGTCCTAATGGACTAGTCGCACAAAAAATCAAAAAATTGGTCACGCATGTAAATTTGTAATACTTTAAGGTGGATTCTTTAGGTTCTTTTTTTCTAAAAGAGAAGTAAAAGATAATTTGATAAAGATAAAAAATGGGTATACATACTAATCCAAACGATGCGAACGTCATTTAACTCACCTCAATTTTAATTCTTGAAATTTCCCCTTAGAAGGATTGGTCAGGGAAATATTGTCCTCATCGTATTTTGGCAGAAGATCGTTGGAATAGCTTCTTGAAACACATAGAGGAAGCTATGGAATCAAATGAATCAGAACAACAAATTGTAGAGGATGATGATACTATGAAATTCACTAGCACAACCGCAAAAGCTGCAGTACGTGATTACATTCAACAATCAGTCGACAAAAAACTGTTCGATAAATCTTGGTTGGAGAAATTCGATAATGGCACTATGACAAGTGGTGATTTTGAAGGTTTAAAAATCATCATTGCACAACGTAGTGTTTAACAACTAAGGTCCATTAACAATTAAGTTAACGGACCTTTTTTTATTTTGATTATCAGAAAGTCAATATACTGTCAACAGATATTTAAGTACAAATTGTTATTTTAAGATTACAAAATGAATAGTAACTACAATGTAATTAAGGTCAAACAATATGTTTTGTAAATGTTGATAATGTAACTTTAGTATCATTTTGTTTTATAAGAACCGCCAAAATATTGCGTTCTTAATGGCGTTATCTGACGGTCTTAGTATATTCCACGCCAAAAAGTGACGGAGAATTTTGAGGAAAATGGCGTGAATTAAACGTTGATTTAAATTTCTTTTGAATGATAGTATAAAAGTAACTCGAGTATAAAGGATTTTTTAATTAGTAACGTTACTTTTGCATTGAAAAAATAATTAAACTGAATCTTCTTATCTATTTAAGATTTGGTACATAAATAAGGGAGTTACAAGGAAATGAAATTTTTAAAGTTTAGTATTACAAGTTTAATATTGGGATTGATTTTGTTAATAGTCCCTACATCAGTTTTTGCTAGTTCAGAAACAGATCTGGATGATATGCTTTCACAAGATGAAATAAATGCAATACTTGATCGTAGTAATTTTTCGAATATAGACAATCAAAGAGCTGCAACTGTAGCAGAGTTTGAACTAATAGTTAATAAATCACTGGAAGAGTTAGAAGAAAATCCAGCGAAAGAAGTAGATTTAACAAAAATTCTTGAAGAATTGAATTTAACTGATATTGCAATTCAGGAAGATATTCCTACTGATAATGTTGGCATCATGTCAATGGCATTAGGAGCAGGAAATCTTGGTTTCCAAAATTTCTACCGCAATAAAACTAATTTTGAAGCACAGGCACATGTACAAAGTACAATTCCTTTCACAACAATTGATCAGATTGGGGGGAATATAAAGGGGTGGTCTTTATCACCAGGGGCAAACCAGTGGATTCTAATGTTTTCAGAGCCCTTTAATGAAGCTAATGTAAAATACGGTATTACCAAAGTATCTGGATTGAAATCAGTGGCTCATTTTGGTAATCCTGCAAAAATGGTGATAGAAGCAGTAATAAGAGATGGTAAAGTCATTGATACAGCATCTAAAGGGATTGTAAGTCAAGTTAATGGGACTTTCTATTACGAATAGGTATATGAATTGAACTAAAAAAACCCCTAAATGATAACTTGTAAAAGTTGTTATTTAGGGGTTTTACAAAATTTAATTCATTCTTTATGAATAGTTATGAATTGAATGTCGATTAAATCATCAGTAATTAATTTTTTTTCTTTTGATTTAAAAGTACAAATAATACTTTCAGAGAAAGTATCATTAATTGTTACATTATAGTCGGAAATATGATCGAGTAGTTTTTGTAAGCTTACAATATATTGTTGATCAGAAGTGTTAGGATAAGAATTCTTTTGTATAAATTTAATTAATTCTTCTTCAATAAATTTAATATCTTCATCAGTTGCAAGACGACCAATTGTTTTGTTATTGTTTTTGCTTAATATGTTATTAATTTCTTCTTGAGTAAGATCTCTTCCAGCTGCTTTTTTAGACATTTCTTCCCTCCTTAAAATGTTTATTCTTAATCAATAACATTTGATATCTAATATTGTATTGGTAAATAATTGAAGTGTGAAGGGGTATCTGATCTTGAGGTTCGCTAATTAAGCACTAAAAACTTAGGTAGAAGAATTTCTTATTAGCCATATAAACAAAAGACAAGGAGCTCAATTGATAGTGAACTGTACCTGGTCCTTTTTGTTTATTCATCATACGGTTTATACTTCGATTGAAGCCAAGTGATTTATAAAAGTTTTTTCATTTATTTTGCTAAGTGATTATCATAGTATTCACCAAGCTTTTCAGCTACTCCTAATCCCATACGGTTAATGTCGCTAACACCATCTACATAACGTTTAATTGCCCCTTGTGTAACCCACACTCCTTAAAAATACGATACGACGTATGTTCGCCCTCACCATCTTTAACAGCCTGTGCAGCCTTAATAACTGCTTCTACCTTTTCTGTAAGTTTCATATGTCATCATCCTTTATAATTTTATTTAATTGTAAATCAAATGGTATATATATCAAGTGGTTTTTATTTTATAGAGAACCACTCTTTTTGTTGAGAAACTCTTGGTATATTTTAGGATTCAAAGTATACTCTATATAAATCCATAATAGGAGAGATGACGCATGGTGAAAGCTTTGAATTGTCCAAACTGTGCTGCAGTTTTTAACCCAAGCAATAAGTCATGTGAATACTGTGGGAGTTACATCATCACCACTGATTCGAAACAATTTAAATATGATCTAAATGAATTTAAACCAACTTATAAAAAGATTTTTTTCCATGAAATTGAGATGGGTACGAATGAGCTACCAATACGCTCTGGAATGGCGAACATTTATTATAGTGCAACTAAATCGGATGGAGGGCGCTTGTTATTAACCAATCAACGCCTTATTTTTTGTGCTCATGCTTTGAATATTAATCCTAATTTATATTGGGAACTTAGATTGAAGGATGTAGATCGTGCTGAGCTTGGCTTAAATCTTCTTATCTCTCAAAGAATTAAGATTTTTGATAGGAAAGATAGTGAAACACCCTTTGTCGTTTATGGCGGGAAAACTTGGATAGCTGAAATTGAATGTGCTTTAAATCAATATTAAATAGAAGTGACCAGGTATTTAATGATCATTAAGCCTGGTCATTTTTCCTCAATGATCCAGTTACATCCCATTTAGATCCATTTTTTAGGTATGTAACGACCCCGAATAAAACCACTATCCGTTACACAAAAAAGTCACATTCCCCCCAAAAACCCACGAAATCAAGCAAAAAGCATGTCTTTGTACATTCACAGAAAACCTTGCTATAATAAGCTTTGCGAATACATAGGAAAGAGGGTAAAAGCATGAACGCTTATGATGAATATATGAAGCAGGTTGTGAAGCCGATGCGTGAGGAGCTTGTGGAGGCTGGTTTTACGGAGCTAACGACTGCGGATGCGGTGAATGAATTTATGGCGGAGACGAAGGGAACATCGTTAGTGGTGATTAACTCGGTTTGTGGTTGTGCGGCAGGGCTTGCTCGTCCAGCGGCGCGTGAGGCAATAGCAGCGGTGAAGCCAGATCATCTTGTGACGGTGTTTGCGGGGCAGGATCCAGAGGCGACTGCGGCGATGCGTGGTTATTTTGAGGATGTGCCACCTAGCTCACCATCTATGGCGATTTTAAAGGATGGGGAGTTGGCTTACTTTATCCCACGTGAACAAATTGAGGGATTCCCTGTGGAGCAGATTGTCTCTCATTTAACTGGCGTGTTAGAGCAAACATGCGAGAATTAAAAACGATTGTGACGACAGCGGGCAGACCAGACGATGTATCGATGGCGCTCGCTGCTTTTGCGTGTCAAGAATTAGGTGCTGCGTTTGAGCCACGAAACAAGCGCTCTGTTCGCAAGATTTCACAGGAGTTACAAGCACATGTGATCGTGGCGGGCAAGAATCGCTTCGAGTATTATGCCTATGGGGCGCAGGAGCCGTTTTTCTTTCACCCCAATTCTGCGGCGTTTCGATTAAAGCGTGTGGCCCGAGGTGAGGCAGAGCCTTTTTTGGAAGCGGCACAGCTTCAACTGGGGGATTCGGTGTTGGATTGTACATTAGGTTTAGCTGCAGATGCCATTTTAGCGGCTTATACAGTGGGTGAAGCAGGTCGTGTTGTGGGACTGGAAGCGAATCCAAATGTAGCGTTTATTGTTAGACAGGGGATGCAAGCCTATGATACATCCGAGCTACCATTAACTGCCTGTATGCGACACATCGAGGTAATACAGTCTGAGGCTGTTCGCTATTTGAAAACCCTACCAGACAATGCGTTTGATGTAGTCTATATGGACCCGATGTTTGAGAAGGTTATTGAAGAGGCCAATAATTTTCAGGCACTACGGCTAGCAGGGGAGCATGTCACATTAACCGATGAATGGGTTAATGAAGCCAAGCGTGTAGCGAAAAAGCGTGTGGTGTTAAAGGCACATTTTCGCTCAGAGTGGTTTGCGACCTATGGCTTTCAGCAGCATGAACGGATAACTGCAAAATTTCATTATGGTGTGTTAGAGGTCTGAACAAGATCTAATAAATGGCTAGCACGAAAAATAGAACAGTATGTTAGGAGAAATATCCTAACATACTGATTTTTTCCATTTATAATTCCTTGAGCTTTTGTAAATAAAATTCTAATGTTCATTTATATATAATTTTTTCTCGGAAATTCTAGTTTTTTAAGATTTCTTAATTTAAGGAACAGGTATTGTTTGTTGAAGCAATGCCTTCATTTCCTTTGCATAGGATTCTTTATAGAAATTTTCAGCGTGAATGTACAATTGCTCAGAAGCTCTTGTAATACCTACATACATGGTTTTTCGGTATTTCAATGCTTCTTCCTTTACAGAAGTAGAGATGAATCTATCTGTATCCAATAAAAATACAATTGGAGCTTCTAATCCTTTAGCTGATTGATAAGTAGTCACAATAATTTTCTGCTCAGTCGATGCTTTTTTCTTTATTATCTCGGCTTTTGCTTGTAGTACTTTTGGAAGTGCATTGATAAAAGCCTGAGCTCTATACCAATCTTTACAGAGTACCATTATATCGTTTGGAGTATAGCCAACTTTATAAATCAATTCCTCAATCTTTATAGCTACTTCTTCAAGTTCTCCTTCAATAGTACCAATGCCATTTTCAACCGAATTCTCATACTCAATTTCCTTCATGGGGCAATAAAACTTCTCTACCTCAGCCTTTAATTTATCATCTACACTTAAAAATTGCAGAGCTAAATCAATGTGTTCATTGGCAGAACGATAGGCTTTTTTTAGTAATTTACTTCTGCCGCGCATGTCTAAAATAGGGTCAATTTCTGTCCAAGGTGTATCTGTTGAACGGTAGAGACTTTGTAAGCGATCACCAGCTAAAAATAAATTAATGCTGATTTTTTCTTCTTTTTTACTATCAAAAGTTTTAAAAGGTTTACAGCTTTGAACGGCTAAACGGATCCAATCGTCTAAAAAATCTTGGTATTCATCAATTAAAATTGCTTCATATTTTGGTTTTGCTTTTTCCAAGGACAAACTTGGCAAATCATAGTCCCACCATTTTTGCTGTTCATCACCAGATAATTTGGGAATAGGGACATGAGCTACATCTAGTGCAAATTTATGAAAGGTACTAATTTCTATATTCTCAACATGTATATCTAAAAATGATAAATTTTCTGCTAAGCTTTTAACTTTTTGCTCTAGTTTTGTGGCTAAGCTTCTATTGTATGTCAGAATACGAATATTCCAATCGGGGTTTTCTCTAAGTAAATGAATAGCTCTTGCTAAAAGCATAACTGTTTTTCCACTGCCAGGAACACCTGTTACCATGTAATGACCATATGAGATATTTTTGGCAAACCGTTCTTGCTCGGCATCTAATGCAGTGATTAATTCCTGAGTGTAATTTTCGTTTGTAGATAATATTTGAATTTCTGGGAAAATAATGGTTCTAATTATCTTTAAAAATTGAGGACTCACAGGCTTAATTTCTGAAAATAGGTCTGATATTTCTAAAATGTTTAAATCCTCTGAAAGTAGATAGTTGGCAGGTTTTTGATCAAAAACATCTGCTAAGTGATTTTCTTCAAAGGCAGCTCTTTTTAGATGAGGTAAAATAGCATAGGAAGAGAGCTTCACATCGAGTTCACCTTGCGCGTTGTATAATCTATCATCCATTGAGAATAAACCTTCTAGCGACTTATAGTATTGACCGGCTTTAAATACAGGATTTTCTAATTTCTCACCGTGGATATTTTTAAATTCTAGACGAGTCCAAGATGCTAGGTATTCAATACTCCAATCCTTCACTTCCAAAATACTTACACCCCTTAAACAATCAATCAAAATAAAATCTGGAATAAGATTTTTAATTTTGGGTTGAATGTAGAGGTAGGCATCGCTTTTTTGTGCTTTATATAGATTTTTAATTTTATTGAGCATACTGCGCTCACCCTTAGTTAAGGTAGGAAGATCATTTGGTATGATATGTAGCAAGTTTTTAACCCCCAAATATTAGTATATTATGCAATATTTAAAATATACTATATATTGTAAAAAAACACAACTTTAGTCTTGTAGTAAATTGGTATTATCCAAAGTTAAACATTTGGGATCTAGATTACGAACCTTCAGCAAAGCTTTATAAGCATATTAAGCTGTATAATCAGAGCGGAAAAAAGTGGAAATATACATAAAACTATGTTCCATATATTTAGTTTTACATATTAAATTTGTTGTGCTATAATAGAACACGTGCTATTTTAGGTAGCATATTTCCGTAATCTGGCATTCTGCTTTTTGTTTTTGTAGATACTTATTCACACTGGCGCATGCTTTGGGGCTGCAAGGACGCAAAAGATGGTAGGGTTTGCGTTGCTTAAGTTAGAAGGCACACAGTGGAATTTTACCGCGGTGATGAAACGAATTTGGTTTCAAGATAATATTCCCCAGACGATTGGGTTGAGACTTTTACAATTTACGAGAATGTTACCTATAAATACTAAAGGGGTAGTTTCGCAATAGCGAGGCTGCCCCTTGTCTAATTTTAAAGCCTGTCAGGTCCAACCATGACAGGCTTTTTTGGTATACATTACCGTTTACTCTCTTCCATAAATAAGTGATAATAAAAGCATGAATTTTAGTAAAAATCTAAATTCTACATTAAAAAATCAGAAAAATCAAAAAGGTGAGGGATGTCAATGGGAAATATCGACACGCTATCTACGAATGTAGTGACACAACTAGAAGAAATGGCTACACGGCAAGACAATATGGAGCAGTTAGTATCACGCTATTGCCAAGAAAGACTGCTTTATCGTCTATCCGTATCCTCCTATGAAGATCAATTTTATCTAGATGGGGATCTACTATTATTTGCTTTAACAAATGGATTGGTGAAGCCTTCCAAAGAAGTCGCGCTGACAGCGCAAGCAAGCGTTCATCAACATGATATAGTGAAACAGGCCTTTAAAGAAATTTGCTCACTAGCAATACCAGCGGATGGCATTGAATGGGATGCACAGCGGATCGAATCGTCCGTATCGAATGATAAAATTCAACTAAGCATACCCGCTACATTGGGTAAAATGACAGTATACATAGAAGTAAGGATTACCTTTAAAGAAAACATGCGAATAACACCAAAGACTATTAATTTTCCTAGCTTGCTAGACAATAAGGCGGCGGTGGTTTATACATATCCAACAGAATTCGTGCTTGCACAAAAATTTATCGAAATTTACCAGTATCCAGCATTAGAAAAGACAGAAAAAACAATAAATGAAGTACAACAATTGCTACAAACGCAAACTATTGAAGGACGAAGATTGCAGGCGTATATTGTGGAATTATTTGATCGACATCATTTTACAATCGAGCTAACTTCTACACTCGAGATGACAGGGATTTTGAAGCAATTCTTTATCCCTATTTATGAAGCTATTTTGGCTGAGGACGAATTTTTCAAGCAATGGAACAATCGAGCTTGGCAATGAAGAGAGGGACCCGCAAATCATCTACGGTTTGCGGGTTTTTGCATGTCTATTCAGCTAAGAAGGGTGATTCATTTGTGATTCTAATGAAGGGTCTCTTTTTTTATTAAAATGTAAGCTAAAGTGTATCTGTTGCACGAATAGCTGAAGTTGAATCGTATTATGTCATGAAGGAGGTTAGGTGAAAAATATGATAAAGTTTGCTGGCTTAAGTGTGCAAGAAATTGTTCAAACATATAGTGACACCCTCATACGAATTGCTGTGCAACAGACCAAAAATATGGCTGAGGCGGAGGACATTGTGCAGGAGGTTTATATGACACTGATGAGGCAGAACAAGCCCTTTGCTCATGAAGCACATTTAAAGGCTTGGCTCATAAAGGTGACATTTAATAAGTGCAAGGATTATTTTAAGTCCTCACGTGTGAAGAAGACGGTACCCATTACAGACGAAATGGCCTTTATTGCAAAAGAGGAGCAGATGGTTCTTACTGAAATTTTTGAGCTTCCTTCAGAAGAGAGAGTCATTGTGTATTTACATTATTACGAGGGCTATACAACGGCAGAAATGGCTGATTTATTAGAGATCAACGTCAATACAGTAGGCTCAAAGCTCAGAAGGGCACGAATGAAGCTGAAAACGATTCTAGAAGAGGGGAGCAAAGGATGATGAATGCTTATAAGAATGTGATGAAGCAGATTCATGCTTCTGAGGAATTTAAGCGTAAGATGCAGGAAGAGATGATGGAATATGAAAAGAGGTCCTTTATGAAAAAAATAAGAATTAGTGTGGGAAGCTTAATAGCCTGTGCAGTGATTGCTGTCCTTGCTATGGTAAATATAAATCATGATACACCAATTGATTTGACGGAGAGAATTGTTGCGGACCATTCAGCTCCTGCGGCAAGTGCGCTAGTAAATATCGAAGGGACCATTACAGAAGTCGGAAAAGATGGGCTGAGCTTTACATTGGATAACGGTATGGAAGTAGTCGTGACAGACAAAACAAAAATAGGAATAGATGGACCGACAGCACCACCTAAGGAGGAACAGCTATTTGAGCCTACTTTTAGAGTAGGTAATTTAATTGGTGGCTATACAGAAGATACCTCCTCACACCCAGTTCAGGCTGCTGCCATTTATACAAATTGGAATTTTGAACATCCAATACGATAAAGATTAGATGCTTAAAAAAGAATTTCCTAAGGGAGATTCTTTTTTTGTATAGCTTCCGGTTAACTATTTATTCCTTTTTATCCTAAAAACGAGATTGAATAATACTATTTATAAAGAAATGATTATTTTTATACAAAAAAGTATTGTCTAAAGAGAATATTGTCACTATAATTTACGTAATAGTCTTACATTTCCGAATTGCGAAAAATAATACGTATTATGGAAAAAATATCATACTAGGGGGATGGGCTATGAAACGAAATTTAATGGTGTTGCTTACAATTATGGCAGCTTTCACGCTAGTTTTAGCGGGTTGCGGCTCGAAAGACAATACATCATCAGGTGATGGAGATAGTAAAAAAGTTTATAAGGTAGGTACTGAGGCTACATTTGCCCCTATCGTATCACTCGATGATAAAGGGAAAATTGTAGGGATTGATGTGGATGTGCTACAAGCAATCGCAGATGAAATGGATTTTGAAGTGAAGTGGGAAAGTATTGGATGGGAGCCTGTATTCCAAACAATTAAAAATGGCGAAACAGATATTGGTGGGGCAGGGATTACAATTACGGACGAGCGTAAGGAAACATTTGATTTTACTGAGCCGTATTACGAATCTCAATTATTAATCGTAGTGAAAGAAGATTCAAAGATCCAATCATTGGATGAATTAAAAGATAAAAAGATTTCTGTACAAATTAATGCTACTGGTCATATGGCTGCCAAGAAGCTACAGGGTGAATCTAGTCCCAACATTTTTGCTTTCGAAAATCAACCAATTGCTATTCAAGAGATGCTAAATGGCAATGTAGAAGCGGCGATTGGTGATAATTCAGTTGTTTATGAATATATCAAGGCACATCCAAATGACAAAATCAAAGTAATTAAAGATGATTCCTTCGATAAAGAATACTATGGTTTCATGGTTCAAAAGGGGAACAAAGAGCTTTTAGATAAGCTGAATGAAGGCCTTAAAAAGATTAAAGAAAACGGTAAGTTAAAAGAAATTACAGGTTCAGACTTTTAGTAATAAATAAACCGTAGAAGCTCACCTCATGGGGAGTTCTACGGTTTATTTTTTAGGTGCTAGTCTTGCGCTTCAGCAACTGTCTTGACCCGTTCTAAAAATTCAACGACTACTTTGTCCGAAGCAAACAATAAAAATAATTTGACGAACCATTTTAACGCATTATTTGTTACGGAATAAGTAAAGGAGGTCTCTGTTTCATTTATTTTATTTAATTCATAGTAAGCCGTAATTGCAAACAAATTAGCGAGTACAAAGCCTACTTTCAATATTTTTTTATCAGGTGTATTCGAATATTCCAATGTTTCTACATCATACGCTTCGATACGTTTTCCTTCTTTATATTTTTGGCGATAAATACTGCCAACCACTTCTTCCGTTACTTTTACAGGCTTGTTTTCAATTACCTGTGGCATAATCTTCTGCATATCAGCTAAAGAGCCATCAAGTAATTTCCAAACATTTTCGATGGGGGCATTTATGTTTATAGTCTTTGTCCATGTTTTCATCCAAACACCTCTACTTTCAATTACTTATCTATACTGTAAATGAAACTAATTAATAAATATACTTTAAGTGTAGTCACATGATGTTTTAACATTTGAAGAGTCATAAAGGAGGTAGGGAAAAACAAAAAGATCGAAGCCTATGTAGCTCCAATCCTTCTTATTTACATATTCATCCTATTAATAAAATAGCTATACGTTAATTTTCATCTTTTATTTTCCAGTCATTGAATACGATATCTTGCAGTACATTTTTTAGTTGTACAAATTGCTGCTCTGAGATATTAGATTGCTTCATCACTTGGCGGGACACTTCAGGTAGCTTCCTTCTTACATCTACGCCTTCCTTGGTTAAATATATTTTCATTAATCGTTCGTCCTCCTTAGAACGTTCACGACAAATGTAATTCTTTGCCTCTAATTTTTTTAACAACGGTGTTAATGTTCCTGAATCTAAAAATAAACGTTGGCCCAATTCTTTCACCGTTATCTGTTCGTTTTCCTCTAAAGCTAATAAAGTGATATAGCCTGTATAAGTAAGATCGTAAGGCTTCAATAATAATGTATATTGCCGAGTGATTTCCTTTGATGTTGCATACAAAAGAAAGCACAGCTGATTATCTAAATGATTAGGCATAAAAATCCCCTCTTAAAGTTCTTCTACTACCATTTATATTAAAAATAAAGTTCCTACTTGTCAAACGCAATTAAATTGTGTACAATTCAATTTGTAAAAATTAGATTGTATGCAATTTAATTAATAACAAAAGATAAGGGGTTTTCAGTTATGAAAGAATTATACGCAACTACAATGATTAATGAAGGTGGCCGTAGTGGCACATCCTATGCAGAAGATCAATCTTTATCATTAAAAATTGCACCACCAGGCTCCAAATTAGCGGATGTTACAAACCCAGAACAATTATTTGCGGCTGGCTATAGTGCTTGCTTTAATAGTGCATTAGATTTAATCAAACGCCAAAAGAAACTAAAAAATGCATCAACCATTAAAGTAACAGTGAAATTAATGGAGCAAGCTTCTTTTGACTATGTGCTTGCAGTGGAAATCGAAGGGCATATTGAAGGACTAGCAGTGGAGGAAGCACAGGAATTATTAGAGGTCACACATACGGTATGCCCATATTCAAAAGCAACAATGGGCAATATTAATGTAACAATAAAAGCAGTTTAAATTGTGAAAAGAGGGAAACTACATGTTATCAAATACACCATTAAAACAAATTATGCAAATGCGTAAATCTGTTCGTAAATACAATGCAGAGACTAAAATTCCGCGTGAAACAATCATGCAGCTGCTGCAGGATGCTACTTCAGCACCTTCTTCAAGTAATATGCAGCCATGGCGCTTTCTTGTCATTGATGATAAGGAAATTCAGAAGAATATCAACTTCTTTTCATTTAATCAAGAGCAAATCGAAACAGCCTCTGCCATTATTGCTGTCATTGGTGATATAGAGATGTATGTAAATGCTGAGGAAATCTATGCAAAAAACGTGGAGCTGGGCTATATGCCAGAACCAATTGCCAATAAGCTTGCACAAGATGCGCTGACAATGTATGGTTCAGCACCAACAAAAACATTAGAAAATATCGTACACTTTGATGCTGGCTTAGTATCGATGCAAATCATGCTATTAGCAAAGGAAATGGGCTATGATACCGTTCCGATGGGTGGGTTTGATAAAGCAAAATTCGCGGAATACATGGAATTACCAGCAAATGAAATTCCTATTTTATTATTAGCCATTGGTGAAGCGGCAGCCCCAGCATATGGTTCTTCACGCCTACCAATAGACCGCATTGTTCGTTTTAATAAATAGTTTCAAGCAATGTCCTTGATACACTTGAGGACATTGCTTTTTTAAAGATTTTTTAGGAGGGAATAGGATGTCTTCATTAACTTTTATTTTAAGCTTAGTCGTAGCAGCTGAGCATTTGTATATTATGTATTTAGAAACGTTTGCAACTACTTCTAAAAGAACAGCAAAAACATTTAATCTGTCTGAAGAAGCGTTAGAAAATGCAAATGTTCAAGTTCTTTTCAAAAATCAAGGGGTTTATAATGGTCTGATTGCGATCGCCTTATTGTATGGATTATTTTTGTCACATCAGCAAACTGAAATTGTTGCCATTTTTTTAATCTTTGTAATCATTGTCGCTTTGTATGGTAGCTTAACAAGCTCTAAATCGATTCTATTAAAACAAGGTGGGCCTGCTATTTTAGCACTTATTAGTTTATTTTTCTAAAGGAATCTCTACAATAATAAAAAGATTGAAGTTAATGTAAACTCAACAACAGACATTATATATTATCTCTGTTCTAATGGAAGTATAGCGGAAGACTTATATAATTGTGAGCAAAGATTTCTTTTTAAGGAAGATAATTAGCTTACGTCTAATATCCAGATTGTCCCAAACTTTATTAACAGTCAAAAAGATATATATTGTGATGATTGTCTCTCTGAAAAGTTGGATATTAAACCAAGACAACATATCAATCAAATTTGTAATAAGTTAAAAAAACAGGTCTTTTATAAAGAGAGGTTAAACAATGTTCTTCTTGCGCCAAAGATAGAATTTAGGTAGAGTTTTTCATAACATCCTAACTTTTTAATAAAGGGGTAAAATAGATGATGCTTAAAAATAGAAAAGTAATAGTAACAGGTGCAGCTTCTGGTATAGGAAAAGAAATTGTTAAACAATGTTTAGATGAAGGTGCTTCAGTACTTGCTTGTGATATTAATGAAGACGCCTTAAGGGAATTAAAACAATCAATGAATGTCCCCTTAGATTTGAATACATATCAACTAGATGTAAGTATTTATGAAGAAGTAGTCAATTTTTTTGGAAATTTGGAAAGAGAACATTGTGATGTAGATAGTTTAGTTAATAATGCAGGGATTTATTTGGGTAAAAATATACTGGATTATCAAACCGAGGAAATTGATAAAGTCATAGATATAAACTTAAAGGGATGTATTTATTTTTCTCAAATGTTCGGGAAATATCTACTTCAGAGCGAACGTACAGGAGTCATCGTGAATATGTCTTCTGTATCAGGTATGGAAGGCAGTTCAGATGCAATATATGGACTCTCAAAAGCTGCTATATTGGGATTAACTAAAAGCTGTGCAGTGAATTTCTCACCATACATCAGAGTTAATGCCATTGCCCCTACAATGGTAAACACTCCTATGATGGATGCAATACCTATTTGGAGAAAAGAGGAATATTTAAATCATCAGCTTATCGATACACCTGTAATGCCTGAAGATGTTGCTGATACTGTTATTTTCCTCTTGTCAGATAGATCAAAGCATTACACAGGTGCGACATTTGATATTAATAATGGTGGATATCTAAGGTAGTTCAAAAACTTATTCAACTGTTTTGCCAAACTAATTATTTACTCAGAAATTTGGCGCTTTTCTCAAATAAGGAAAGCGTCTTTCCTCATGGAAATAAAACAAATGGGATGTTGAGTTGTTCATTAGAAGTTGTTCAATGAAAGGAATCGTTACATAATGATTTTTGGTTAGGGAGGGGTTAGTTCTGTTGATCAAAATGTAGTTCGCCAGTCGAAGAGGCTTGGTGCTCAAATATTAATGCCATTTTGAAGAATCACTTTCAGAAGTAATACATATAAATATGTACCCCACGGTCAATGAAAAAGGTACTTTTGCAATGCAGAGACAAAAGTACCTGAAAACTTCTATATTAGGGTTTTAAAACCACTTTAATGCAACCTTCTTGCTTTGTATCGAATATTTCATATGCATGTTTTGCTTTTTCAAGAGGGAGGACATGTGTAATGATATCACCGACATTCACTTTTCCTTCAGCCATTAGGTTATAGACATGAGGCATGATATGAACAACTGGGGCTTGTCCAGTACGAATCGCTACATTGCGCTGGAATATATCTCCGAGTGGGAAGGCGTTGTATCGACCGCCGTATACACCGGTAATTTGGATTGTTCCTCCTTTACGTACAGCTTGACTAGCAATGACAAGGGCTCCCATAGCACCACCTTGAAGTTTTACGCCACTTGCAAGAAATTCTAGAGGCGTCATTTTTCCGCTCATCCCTACACAATCAATGACAACGTCTGCACCGCCCTTGGTAATCTCTTTCAAGTATTCACCACAATTTTCATGGTCTTCAAAATTAACGATTTCAACGTTATTTGTCTTCTTTGCATGTTTAAGACGATAGCCGATGTAGTCAACTGCGATTACTCTTTCTGCTCCTTTCAACCAAGCAAATTTTTGTGCTAGCAGTCCAACAGGTCCGCAGCCAAGAATAATAACAGTATCTCCTTTCTTTACACCTGCATTATCTACACTCCAAAAAGCAGTAGAGGCGGCATCGGCAAGGAGAACAAGACTTTCATCAGGAACTTCTGATTTTTCTGGAATTTTAAAAGGGATAAAATTGCCATAGGGCACGCGCATAAACTCTGCCTGTCCTCCAGGAAAACCGCCTGTTGTGTCTGAATAACCAAAGTAGGCACCCATTTCGCCATTATCGTTTGCATTATCACATTGACTTTCCAGATCATGATTGCAGTACCAGCATTCCCCGCATGCAATATTAAAAGGAATGACAATCCGATCGCCCTTTTTAACCTTCGTCACATCTTTTCCAACCTCTTCTACGATACCCATTGGTTCGTGACCAATGACATAATCTTGTCCAAGATTCGGAATCATACCATGAATTAAATGCAAGTCTGACCCGCAAATGGCAGTAGTGGTTAAACGAACAATAATATCATCGGCTTTTTTTATTTTAGGGTCTTGTACTTCTTTAACCTCAACATTTTTTACACCTTGAAAAGTGACAGCTTTCATTAAAAAAATCCCTCATTTTCGTTTATTTTTTCGGTGGGGTAGGGAACATTCCTTTTCGATTCATATCTTTAGGGAATAAATCCAACTGGGCAATACTAATCGCATTTTCTGCTGATTTAATATCCAGTTCCTTTTGTCCTGCAAGATCATAAGGTTTTAGCCATTCTTTTTTTACCATCAGTTCAGAAATTTCGAAATATAAATCGACCATGACATCCAGCTGAGTTCTCAAGATTTTCTGAAGAGCAGGAGAAGCTGTTTCTGTTAAGGCAATTGAAAGATTCCGAATACCCGTTTTAGTTGTAAGTAAAAACTCAAGAGCAATCCCCGAATCAGTTAGTTCAGGCATTCCAACTGAATTTATAGGATCTAAATAGTCTTGCATACAATTGTCCTCCTAATATTCCAATTCCGATTTTGAGTAGAGCTTAACCATAGCAGTGAGTGCCGGGGTAGATAATTTTACATTTTTGTCCAATAACGCTCTTAAATCATCATCAAAGACCACACCTTGACTCAGCTTCGATTTAAGTAAACTAGTTGTCATAAAGTTAATGACTTCATGAAATTCCATGGTTTCATGAAGTGCTAATTTTTTCTCAAACACGTAATTCGCACCTCCATAATTTTCTTTAAAAAGTCTTCCCTGTAGCAAGTCTATTTATGCAAATTCGCCTTTGATTAAATCTAAAACTATATTGATAGCTGGAATCTTATTTAAATTTGAATTTCCTCCATATTAACTATGTGAAAATCGTAATACCAAAATTCAAGACGAGTGTGGAATGTCATTTGCAAAGCGTAGGTTAATTTTTTTCTTTGTCTAAAGAAAATGCGGGATGTATCCTAAAGTGCGCTTTTCTGAAATAAGGGAAGCTCCTTTTTTCATAAATGGGTCATTTAATGGAAGAAGGGAGCAACACTTTTTCTAGATAAATTTATATAAAATTGGATATAAAAAAGGACCTTCAGTCTCTATAGCTGTCAGGTCCTTATTTTTTATACTATTTCATAGGTCATTCTATCCTTTCCTACGGGATTATACTGAGTGCCTGTAGGTTCAATTTCAAAAGTAATTTGCAATATAAAGCCCCGAAAATCATTTACTCTTTTAGTTTCAATAACTTCAATTTTCCATGGAGTAACCTGAGGCGAAAAATCCTTTAAAATCTTTGGATAATAATAGTTAGTCGAATCTTTTTCAATATAAGGAGTAAGAAGGCGGCTTTATTCTTAAAATTTAGTGTTTCATGATTTTACATTAAAAAGTTGATTAAGACGAAAAAGGTCGAATACATTATAATATCTGCTCATATCGTAAAATAAGAGGAGATGGGGTTTATTAGAAAGAAATTCCTTATTGTAGTCTTAAGCATCATAGGGGTACTATTATTAAGCTTCGGATTAGCTTGTTTAAATGGTTGTGCTGAAAAAAACATTAGTCCACCACCAAAAAGTGCTGAAATTCAAATGTTAGAAAAGATAGAAGTAAAATTAGTGGGGAAATATAAAATAGGTACCTATAGTATTAATACTCATGTTGATAACAATTCGCAGGATATAGATATTGATGTTCTTGGAAGCCAAGAGTATTATGATTCAGTAAAACATGAAATCAAAGATGTTGTGAGAAATTTGATTAAGTCAACTAAATTTGAAGAATATAATGTTAATGTAAAAAAAGGTGAAATTCGTCAAAGGATAACAGAAGAAGAGTTGGAAAGAAATAATTTATTGGTTGAGATCGCCAAAAAAATTAATAACGAATTATCTAATGCTTATCCAAACAAAATTGATGGAGGAGTAGATTTGAGAATTCCTCCACCGGAAGCTCCCCAAGAACTAATTGTGGAAGTAAGTACATTGTTAGATGGGGAAAAACAAGAAGCTCTTGGTAGGGAAATAGAAAGGACAATATATACTACATTAGAGAAAAAGTTAGCCTCTAATAAACTTTTAAAAGAAAGTACCGTGAAAATATACATTTATAATAAGAATAAAGAAAAAATAAAAACTTAATGTAAACTCCCTTATCAACTAAAATAGAGAATTGTACTCCATCACTTGCATTAAGATGACCAAGTTGAACAGTTCCCTTACTAGATGAAATACCCAATTATCTCCTAAACAATAATCAATCTTTATTATAAAATTCAAACTAGATAAATCAAGTACCAACTGTTTTGATCAAACTTTGTTTTTTACTACCGTGCATCTGCTACTGTATGCAGCTATTAATCTTATGACAATTATTTGCAACCAGTAAACTAATAGTCATTCGCATGAATGTATTTTATTACAGACACAATAATAAACAGCAAAATTTAAATTATCAAATTGATTTAATATTTATTACTAAATTTGAAATTTTGCTTACACGCCACCAAGAATTAATAATATTATAGTGGCCACAACAAGCCCCAAAACTAGCCCTAACTTTGTGCATTATTTTGCGTTACTATGTAATGTAAAGAAAAATAAAAAACCCCAAAAGCTGCATATAACAGGCTTTTAGGGCTTTGTAGGGTACATATTACAAAATATAAAAATTAGTCCGTGAAACATAAAGATGATAAGTAACCTAACATTAATAAAAGACCAATACCCATTGCGATGCTCATGCTTTGTACCTCCTTTAAAAAAACGACACATTATTCATAAATATTGTACAATGAATTATAGAAATATGAAACCTTTTAATGGCGAGAACGTATATAATAATAGGAGAATTACCAATTTGTACATAAAGAGTAGGTGACAATAAATGAAAACGTGGGTTAAGAAAAGTATAGTCATCATGGTTGCGTTTTTAACATTTGGTTTAATAACGCCTACACATGAGATTTGGGAAGCATTTGATCAAAATCCTTCGAACCGTGCATCCATCGGCCCTTCATCAGGGACAAGCACTGCTTTAGCTGCTGAGCATGAAGATAGCAGTGACGAGCAGCTACAGATACAAGAGGAAGCGATTGATTATAATGCCTTACTTGTGGATGCGGCTAGAGAACAATCGTACATAAAATTTGGCACAAAAATTGGTCCGAAAATTAGCAATGAATTTGACAGCATCATCTTCCCGAAAATGGAGGAAGCCATTGCAATGACAGTGGCTAATCTTGATGATCAAACTGCTGCATCTTTAACCATCTCTGAAAGGCCAAGTGGTAATTATGGTGAGAAAATTTTCAATGTCATCAACAATGAAACAGGCACAGATTTAATTCGTTTCCATGTGCGTACAGAAAAAAGACCGCAGGAAGGCTACTACTACAACTTCCATTACCACAGTGTCGAGGACAACTTCATGGCACACAACAACCTTGGCGATATCTATTGGGAAAAAAACACACCACCTAAGTGGTTGTCATAATAAGTACAAAACACTCGTTTACATGACGAGTGTTTTTTTGTGAATATCTCAGCGTTTGTAAAAAGTCATTGAGTTATAACTTTTAATTTTTCAGAGTGGGGGAGGTAGGGGAAAGCATGTACCCTAAAAAGTACCCCAAATTCTTAATTTTTTGATTTTCTTAGATTTATCAATTGAATTGTAGCGATAGCTGATATCAATAGCTACATTGAGCACTCTCGATTGAAGGTGCTTTCCATCAAGATGAACAGGACTCGTGTTTATGATTAATTATCCTATATGCAAGTCCTTTTGTTATACTTTCATAGCCTCTCCCTTAACTACACATAGGGCTTTATAGCACCATTTAGACAACAATATAAAAGAAAGGTGACTTTTATAGTCACCTTTTCACTTATATAGCCATTTATTTATTGAATATTTGCTCATAACGGTGGAAGAATGCCACTGCGTGCGCTCTTGTTAGAGAATCATTTGGTTTAAACTCTGCATCCGTTTTAGTAGTTGTTAAGTCGAAGTCACGTAGAAACTGGATGGCTTCTGGCTGAGATACTGTTTTTCCATAATGCATAGATGCTAGGATACGAGCAAAATTACCACGTGTGATGTCTTTGACTGCATATACCTGTTTAGACGTTGATATACCACCAAGCGTTGGTAGAGCGTACTTACTTGCTAGTTGATAGTTTACATCTGCACTCCATGAAGAACTAGGTTTTGTTGAAGCTAATTCATCAGACTTAAAGTAACGGAAAAGTACAGATAACATCTGATTTTCTGTTAAATTCGTGTTTGGTTTCAGTAAGTTTTCGTATTTCTTTGTTGCAGGGTTGTATACGTTTGGATAACCGCTGATAAGTCCTTTGTTTACTGCCCATTGAAAATCCTCTGCCCAGTACTGGTCTGCCTTGTAATCAGCGAACTTTGATACATCTATACTACCTACTGGAGTTGTAGGAGTTGTAGGTGTTGAAGCTGAGTAGTTTAAATAACTTGATGCTACATACCCCTCTGTCCCGTCATTTCTTTTCACAGGATACCAAACAAAATGGTTTTTCTTCGTTGATACGGCTTCATATTCAAAAGGGCCCGTAATGGTAACAATTTCGCCTTTACGTAAAGTACCCATAGAAGGACTATCCGTAGTAGGTTTTGTCCTAACTGTTACATTAGTTGTTGCATTAACTTTTTGATTTGTTTTAAAAAAGTACTTTGATTTTGTTAATGGTAAATCAAAATCGTAGTTCATCACTGAAAATTTAATATTTTCCCTGCTGTTAGAGTCATATTGAAAATGTTCGCGTGTAAAAGGCAGCTCTGTTAAGTCTATTAATTCTAATCTCTCAATAATTCGGAGAATTCTTTCTTGATAGGCATTTGCATTTCTTTCCCCAGTTGCTTGGACAAATGGACTATTTACCGGCTTAGTACCATTATAAGCCATGATAGCGAAGTACCAATGTTCCAATATATCTCTTTCCCCACTGTTGATGCTAGGCAAATCCTTCCGCTTAAACATATCATCTAGAGTCTCCACACCAGCTCGAATATTATAGACAATATCGCTTTTTAGTCTATCTTGATTGTAGTCAGCTTGATTTGTAATTTGCATAATGCCAATTCCATTATCAGCTGTCACAATCGCTTTACCATTCATATCGAAATGACGCCAATTTCCACTTTCACCTTCCGCTATTGCCTTCACAATTTCAGGAGGAACATTATAACTCAGTGCTGTTTCGGTTAACAAACAGTTCATTGTGGAATAATCAGGGTTGACCTTCGATGCCGAATCATACTTACATGTATTTGCAATATCATTAGCTAATACATTTTTATCTATATTTATAGTTAGAGAGAGGGCACCAATGACAATACCACTAATCAATGGTTTCAATATCTTTTTCATATCTGGTTATTACACTTCCTTTCATATTTTCCAAAGTTAAAAGATTCAGATATATGTTATCATAAACCCAATATTTGGGATAGGGGTAATATAAATGTTTCTTTCATTTAACAGGGGAGAGTGATAAATGATAGCCCTAACATATATTGATTTGGTGAAAGGGTTGTAAATAGTGAGTTCATTGAAACAAGCCCAAGCCAAATCTATATCTACGCCGCATATGCGGAAGATGTATTTGGTCTGAGAACCGACCTTAGAGGAGTCCATGTAACCAAGTAGTACGTCTATCTAATACTCGATTCGTCTGAGGGCTGTTCTGAGAAGGTAGACAAGAGAACAAGCACACCAACTAATGATGTGCTACCACAATCTCATCATAACTTTTTTATAAGCTTACACTTCTCTACACCAACATTTGTAAACATGTTACACTATACCAAACAACGGATTGTTCAGTTTTTTAACTAACAGATGCTTTAGTAAATGAAGAAAAGGTTCTACATATTAGTCATATCTAATATGTAGAACCCTTTAACTTTCTATCTTTATTAAAATTAGGTCTTGATAAATCGAATTATTGGATAAATATAAGCACCTTAAAATCACAGATGCAGTAATCTTAGATTATAAAGAAAATCCGTTTACTATGCTGGTGGGCAAACAATTAAGTAACGATAAGTATCAACCACTCGCAAATGTAGAATTTGGATTCAAGCCAGAGGAAAAAACTGCATTCAGGGAAATAAAATGAATTTAAGTTAAGTTCCCCAAAGGAATATTAAAAAATATACAAAAATATTATAATCTAAAAAGCACGATAAGCTATGAATACTTGATATTAAAGTAATCTAAAAAATAAAAACTATAAGATACCAACCCACTTAGACTCTGGGAAAAAAACACACCACCTAAGTGGTTGTCATAATAAGTACGAAACACTCGTTTACATGACGAGTGTTTTTTTGTGCGAAAACGCAATTCTGAAAGCCGAAATTTCGAGATGATGGGGAAATATCAAGGCTTACTTGGTATTGAAGGTATTCAAAATGAACCTACTCAACAGGAAATAATTATAGTCCCATCCCAAAATGCCTTCTGCCAATATTTCAATAGGCAAGGAAAATGAAGAAATCAGTCGCTTGATGGAGGAATGTAGGATTAAATTTGTCTTTTCTTGCGCTTACCCGGGAAATTTTTTTATTTCCTCAACTTACATTTGAACTTGTTAAAGGGAAATAAGGGGATATGAAAGTACGACTCAAATTGATTTCAAACAGATATAAGAAAAATAGCTACCTGCCAGAATTAAAAGCTAAAGCGAAAATTTTATCCTGAAGGAATCCTAAAAAATTTGCTGTTATTGTGAGAAACAAAAAACCGGCAAGGATGCCGGCTGCGGATGTTGAAGGAAAGCTATTTTTGATTGTTTTCGTTAGCAAATTTACCAGAAGCAAATTTTTTGTTTGCTTCAGCTTGTTGAATTTGTTGTCTGATTTGGTTCACATCAGTTTCATTCCCAAATTCAACGTTCGTTGATCTCATTGCATTCATAGAACCAGAAGCCTGTTGCTTTTTAGCTTCAGCTTGTTGAATTTGTTGTCTGATTTGGTTCACATCAGTTTCATTCCCAAATTCAACGTTCGTTGACTTCATTGCGTTCATAGTACCAGAAGCCTGTTGCTTTTTAGCTTCAGCTTGTTGAATTTGTTGTCTGATTTGATTTACGTCAGTCTCATTCCCGAATTCAACATTCATTGAATTCATTGCGTTTGGAGCTGCATTAGGAATTTTTGAGTTGAAATTTTGATTGTTGTTTTTATTCGCCATTAAGAATCACCTCCTGAAAAGTAGTTTGTACAGAAGGTTTTTTACTATCCATACATTTTTGAAAAAACTAACCGATTTGTGTTGAAGGGACATCTAGCTTTCCAATTACATAGTTTAAGAAATCTTGTTTTCCTGTATAATTGTAGTAAGTTCATACTTGTGTTTAGAGATTGGAGAAATGTATGAAAGATCGTAAACAAATCGTTATCGAATCCACATTACAATTATTTACAGAAAAAGGATATCAGCATACATCTGTTCAGGATATTTTAGATAAGGCGAATATTTCCAAGGGTACATTTTATAATTATTTTTCATCTAAAAATGAATGTCTGAAAGCCGTATTAGAGCAAAATCGCCTAGAACGAAATGTTTTAAAAGAGGAAATTTTAGTTGGTAAGAAAAAAGATGATGTAAACGTTTTGATTGAACAATTAATCGCCACATTAAAAATTAAAGAAAAATATAATTTAATGCCTTTATTTCGAGAAATCTCCTTTTTGCATGATGAAGAGCTGCAAGAAATTCTTGCGGAACATCGCTTTCATGAAATCACATGGTTAAAAAACAGATTCTATGATATTTATGGAGAAGAAGGAAAGCACTATTATTATGAGTGTGCGGTCGTCTTTTTTGGCACATTCCAATATTTGTCTTTTTATTGGAATTTGGCTACTAATATGATGATAGATCTAAAAAAAGTGGTTACTCGGTCATTGAAATATGTAGAAAGTTTTCTGCCAGAAATGATTAAGAGTGGAGAAATTCTATTAGAGCCACAGGAAATGTTTTTATTAGAAAAGGATTTAGCGTATAAGTCCATTACTAGTAAAGAAATACAGGAGAAATTAGAGAAATTTTGTAAAAAAATCTCGACAATCGAACTTCCACAAAAATCACTCGAACTCTCTAGCTTACTTTTGGATGAAGTGAAGAGAGAAACACCCCGCATGAGTGTTTTAGAGATCATGCTACAGCCATTTCGTGCTTCTTTCGCTGAAACGATTTATAAATATGAAGCTGAAGAAATAGCCAACCTTTTCTGGCTCTTTATAAAGATGCAAAACAAACAGCAAGGCATAAATAAATGATTAAATGACGAGACCAGCTTTTTATCATAAAGTTGGTTTTTTTCTTGGTTCTATAATATTTTTTTGGGTTCTATAATATTTTTTGGGGTATTTACACAATTACACGCATAAAAAAAGCACAGATTCACTGATTTATATATACTTGAATTGTCGAGAAACAAGTAATAGAAAGGTGAACTGTGCAAATGAATTTTAACATGAATATCCCAGGATTAAAAGATGTAGAGATTACGAAAGTAGAAGAAGTAGGCGATCGAATCGCATTGTATGTGCAATTGCCTAAGTGCACGCATCCATGTCCAGTTTGTGAAAAAAAAACATCGAAGGTTCACGATTACCGTATACAAAAGATCAATCATTTAAAATGGTTTGAACGTTTAACTATTCTTTTCTATAAACGTCGTCGTTATGTTTGTGATTGTGGAAAGCGTTTCTCTGAAAAATCCCCCTTCGTAGATAAATATCAACGTTACTCAAAGGAATGGAATCAAGTAGTGAGTATACGTGCTATTAAAGCTAAAACATTTAAAGAAGCTGCAGAAGTGCTAGGTACATCAACCACGACGGTTATTCGCCGTTTTAAAAAGGTAGCGAAAAAACAATTAGTAGAGGGTGTACGTTTACCAAAAGCAATTGCGATTGATGAGTATAAAGGCGATACAGATGCAGGTACGTATCAGTTAATCATTGCGAATGCGGAGACGCGCGAACCGATTGATATTTTACCGAATCGTAAAAAAGAAACCATAAAAAATTACCTAAGTCAGTATGGAGCAGATGTTGAGATAGTGGTCATGGATATGAATCCAAGTTTTAAAGCAGCTGTTCGTCAAGCGCTAGGTCGACCTGTTATTGTGGCAGACCGGTTTCATTTTAGCCGTTATATCTATTGGGCAATGGATGAAGTGCGCCGACAAGTACAAAAAGAATGGGACAAATACAATCGTACAAAGTGTAAACGTATGCGTCATGTATTGTATAAACGTGCATCTAAATTATCACCGAAACAACAGTGGTACTTACAGCGTTATACAGAAATGTCTGAAACATTAAAAGTAGCTCATGAATTAAAGGAAGCCTATTGTGAATGGTTTGATTGGGCAAAGACAAAAAATGATGTTGTAGAAGTGAAGAAGCGATTACTAGCTTTTTACCGTAAGGTAGAAGAGACAAAATTACCAGCTTTCTTAAAAGCCATTCAAACATTGAAGAACTGGCAAGTAGAAATCTTAAATAGCTTTAGTTTTGGTTATTCCAATGGCTTCTTGGAAGGCATTAATAATAAAACAAAAGTGATGAAACGGAATGCATATGGCTTTCAGCGTTTCGATCACTTTCGAGCAAAAATCTTATTAAATTTAAAGTATAAAGAAATCGGAGTTCATCTGGGTTAATGTGTTAAAAGATTACACCACCCCAACATTTGACTTAGAACCTTTTTCTTTTAATCCCATCGACTTTACGTTGTATTGTAACGTGTCATTTTTCATAAAGCGGAAATAATAAAAGTCTCTACCAATTATACTTTGATCTATAATTTCTGCTTTTACTCGATTCATGGTGAAACCCATAAGCTCACGATAGAAGACAATACTCTCTCGGTTCAGGTGAATTGCTAATTCAGGAAGTGCTATAATAATTTTACAGATTGTAGAGGTGGAGAGAGCTTGTGAAAGAAATAAGAGTACTATGGATGACTACATTTAAAATATTTTTAGAATTAATAAGAATTATTATCCTTTTTTTCATTATTGGATGCGTAATGTGGGGATGCGTCAAGTTAATTTATACCTCTTTAGGAATAAATGTTGATGGTTCATACGCTGGATGGCTGGGCGGAAGCGCAATATATAGTTTACTGTTTGTCCTCTATCGTAATAAACTGCAATTTTTAGGATTTTATAATGGTCCATATCGCCAAAAATTATCCCCTAAAAGCACTACCACTCTTATTACGGTTTCCGTTTTTTTATTATTACTGCCGCTTTTTTGGCGTCCTGATTTTTAATAGAGTTTCATTTGATACATAAAAAAGAATGAAAAGAGGGTTACTAGTGAAAGAATGGAAGGACAGGGTAGAAGTATCTTTTGTCACGAATATTTCCCGATTCGATTACCTGAACCAGCAAATTCAAGCAGTGGCTGAAAAGTTTAGTTTCAATCATCAGCAACTTGCGAAAATATTTGATTTACCAATGACTGAGCTAGATAGTTTATTGAATAACAAGGCCAGTATCACGACGGAGCAGCTGGATAAGATTGAACGAAAAATAGCGATGTTATGTGCTGGCTTTGAAGGCATTGATGTAAGGGAAAGAGCCGCATTGCTTTTGAATGACCTCATTAAGGATTACATGTTTTCAACGGCGAGTGTCGCGAAAATGATTCATGTAGAGGAAAAGGACTTAAATGATTTTAGACAAGCCTTATCGATGGATAAAAACGTAGAATTGAAAATTTGCGTGAATAGTATCATGCTTCATTTTGTATTACATGACTAATGACAAGCCCTGGTATTTTGGACTAAATCATTCATAAAGGAAGAATAAAAAATCTTCTCATCTTCGCTGGCATTCTTCATGACTTCCACGCTTTCCTTCATACATAGTAATGACGAGAACCACACAAATTAACCTCAAAAAGTATGGAGGTTCCTAAATGAAAAATGCCAATAGAGTGTATGTGCTTTTATTTATCGTAGTTTTCTCATTTTCTACAACCGTATATGCAGAAGAAAATAAAGAGGGTATTCTTGTATACCATGTGAAATATGATTATGAAGCTATAAGTAAATTTTTGGGCATGACAATGCAGGAATACGACCAAGAGTGGGGGAAAGGTCTTTCGATTGCAGAGATGGCGGAGAAAAAAGGAATTGCTAGAAGAGATGTAGAAGGCTATTTTTATCAATTTCATTATGAAGAAATGCAAAAATGGCGAAAAAAGGGTGTCATGACGGAGAAACACTATTTCCATCTTGTCTACGGATTAGCGGATGAAATAGAGGAATTTATTGATCGTAATCCCAACCGATAACATTTTTCTAAACCCGAAAAGTTAATCTTTTAAAGTTAAAAGGCAGAAAGGTTGCTTGCACAACATTTCTGCCTTCGTTCATTTATTTTTGTGTTATACGCTCGAAAAATTCCAGTGTTCTGTGCATATCCGTAACATGTTCATTGCATGTTTGACTATCTGCACAAATGTAATTACTGTGGTTGGTAAACGTGCCAACCACCTGTCCTTTAATGGACGTAGTAAATAAGCCTACATCTGAATGGCGATTACAGATAGCGCAAATGCCGCGAACCGTGTTATTGGCAAATATTCCTTTGATCCCTTTTAGCTGCCCATTTTGCTCAAGGACAACATATTTTCGATGTGTGCCAGCATCATCCCAGGCAAGATAACAAATTTGCTGAAAATCGAGTGCTTCTAGATTTGGTAGCTTGAGCTTCTTTTCCTTTTTAAATAAGGCTTTAAGCGTACTAGCGGTCACCGGCTTGAACGGGATGACATATGGTTTTAATTGCTCTAAAAATGCATCACCTTGTGCACGATCTGTGACAGTAAAAAGCTGGTCAATCAGCATTGTTTCTGCTGCTGATAATGCTAATTTTGTCGTTACCTCCGTGTCAACAAGGCCACGTACTGCTAGGATAACGTTTTTATCCTTTGTTGTTGTCAGTGCATGTAAAATTTTATTTAATTGCTGTTCTAGTAAATGATAGTTGGCAACCGTTAAAAACGGCTGAATTGTTTGTTGTTCCATTTGAAATCTCTCCTGTTTATTAGGCTATTTGATTACTTTTTGGCCTAAAGAGATCATTCAATTTCTGTTAGTTTATAACTTAATCTTGACCTCTTTGACCTAAAGAAGTCGTTCTAGAGCATGCATTACAAGTGAATGCTATCATGTCGATTCCTCCTTGAAAGAAAACTACCATTATTATAACAGCTTTTGACAATTTGATAAATGATAAAGCACTGTTTATTTTCTGAATTGTTGGAAAGGTAATAAATTGGTATAATGGACTGAATTGGTTAATGAAGGGGGATTTATGATGAAACAGATGAATGAACGTAAATTAATGAATGCTTGGAGAATTTATACATTGTAGGAGGCACTATGCTATTAAATAAAGAAGGTTTTGATTTATGGGCCGATGGATACGACCAAACGGTACAACACAGTGAGGAAAAGTATCAATACCCATTTGCAGGCTATAAAGAGATTTTAAATAAAATTTTCAATGAAGTGATGGCTGTTCCGGCTTCCACAGTTTTAGATATTGGCTTTGGAACAGGGGTATTAACGGCGAAGCTTTATGAACAGGGGCATTCGATTTATGGCTTTGATTTTTCTGCGAACATGATTGCCATTGCCAAGGAAAAAATGCCAGAGGCTCACTTAATGGAGTGGGATTTAATGAATGGCTTGCCACAGGAGCTATTACAGCAGCCCTATGATGCGATTATTAGTACGTATGCGCTCCATCATTTTACAGATGAGCAAAAGGCTTTGTATATCACACAATTATTACAGCACCTATCACCAACAGGGAAAATTTTAATTGGCGATGTAGCTTTCCAGACAAGAGAGCAGCTGGAGCAATGTCGTCAAGATAGCAAGGGATACTGGGATGAGGATGAATTTTACTTTGTCCATGAGGAGCTAAAGGTCGCCTTACAGGAAATATGTGAGTTAGCATTTTACCCACTATCGCATTGTGGTGGAGTCTTTGTGATTAGTCGGAAGAATATAAATGCTGATTAGTGACCCCTTATATGGGGAGTTTGAAATAGATGGTTTGTTAGAGGAATTGATTGTAAGTAAGCCAGTTCAACGCTTAAAGGAAATTCATCAGGCTGGGGCAGGCTTTCTAGTAAATAGCAGGTGGACTATTTCAAGATTTGAGCATTCTGTAGGTGTTATGCTGCTTATTAGACAGCTTGGCGGTTCATTGCAGGAGCAGGTGGCAGGCTTATTACATGATGTGTCCCATACCGCTTTTTCCCATGTGGTGGATGTTGTCCTTGAAAATGAGGCGGAAGATTACCATGAAGCGATATTCATGGATGTTATCAAACAGTCTTCGATACCTGCGATTCTTGAAAAATATGGCTACGAGGTAGAGAACATACTAGATACATCCAGATGGTCGTTACTTGAACAACCTGCTCCAGCATTGTGTGCGGATCGTATAGATTATACATTAAGAGATATGTATTTTTATGGAAATTTAGCCTTGGAAGATATCCAAAAATTTTTACAGGACTTATTCGTTTTTCAGGGGAAACTGTGTGTTAAAACGATTGAGCGTGCAGAATGGTTTGTAAAAATTTATTATCAGGAAGTGTTAGATTTTTTCTTGCACCCTTTAAATATCTATGCGACTAGTTCGTTAGCAAATGTATTAAAACTGTCGCTAGCAAAACAAATTCTAACGCTTGAAGATTTCCTAAAAACTGATCATGAGGTATTGCAGCAGATGAAGGCTTCACATGATCAAGACGTTCTTGCTCTTTTACAACAATTACATGAAAATGTAGAGGCAAGAGAGGAACAAGAGAATTATGACATTCATTTTCGCAATAAAGTGCGACTCATCGACCCAGCTATCTATCATCAACAGCGACTATGGAAGGCGAGCGAGATATCTAACCATGTCAAAGCAATGAATGTCTCTGCTTTGGAAAGGTTTGAGCAGGGAGTTTATGTGAAAATAATCAATGAGGAGCTGTCATAGGGCAGCTCCTTTTCTTTAGGCAAACATGGATAAAATATATTTGCCAGAAAGCATAAATACGGCATAGACAGCGAGCGCACTCATAACGGAAATGCCTGGTTTAAACCAGCTTGTTAGGAGGAACACGAGCACGGTAAATAACAGCATGCCAACCGCTCCAAATACCGTGTTTTGAAGAACAGTATGAAAGGTATCTTCTTTCATATTTTTCATTTGCATGCCCATATTAATGAGCGTCAATATCGGTAAGGCCGTAATAATACCTGATAAAAATAAATACTTAGATTGGCTAAGTAGTAGCGCTAGCACCATGATTGTGCCACCTACTAAAAAATAGAGAAAGTATAACATGGGATGCCCTCAATTAAATTCAGAATAGAGTAATAATACTGTAGAACGTAAGTGTTCACAAGTACCCATTGATACTATTTAGCAAGAAGCGCAGAAAGATAGATGTTTATGAAAAATAGATAGAATTTTTGGGAGGGGGTGAGTAGTAATGTCCATTCTATCCTTTATGCTTTTATATGTAGTAGGCATACCAATCTCTACGCTGCTGCATGAAATTGGGCATGCATTGGGTGTTATAGTATGTTCAAAGGAACGAGCCCATGTTTATTTAGGTGCAAAAAATCTTCCTGAAAACTTGCGTATAGGTCGTATACATTTCCATATTCGATGGGGATTGTTTGGCTTCTGTACCCCACAAAAAGGGAGTAGCTTAACGCGCAAGCAGTCGCTAGGATTTATAGCGGGTGGTCCTATCATGACTTTAGCAGTATTACTTTTTGCCAGCTATCTAGCCCGTTATTTTGCTGCTTATGCAGGGATACACTATTTTTTCAATAGCCTTTTTTATTTAAATACTTTTCAATTTCTTGCAACAGCAGTACCGCTAATTTATCCAAACTGGTATAAGCCCTATGCAGGATTACCATCAGATGGCTATCAAATGCTAAGCTTACTGAAGAAAAATATCTGAAAATATAAACTTTAACGAGTTAGCTTTTAATATATCGTAATATACGATATAATCGTGTTGAACGATATATTAAAGGAGTTAATACGATGATTAAAGATATAAATGATTATTTTACAACGATATTCTATCATCTACATACAACCCATGAAGATGTTATTTCCCATCAAAGCGTGCGTATTTTGCAAATGATTCAAAAGGAAGCGGAAGTGACGGTGCGTGATATTGCAGGGTTATTAAACATTTCTCCTAATACGGCGTCAGAGCATGTGAAAAAGCTAGAGCGTCATGGCTGGGTGATGAAGGAGCGAGCAAGTGACGATCAGCGTAAGGTCATGTTGCATTTAACAGAAGAAGGGCTACAAGTGCTGAAGAAAAACTCGGAGCTAGATGATGATAAGCTACAGCATGCCCTTAATCAGCTAACTGAGCAGGAGCAGCAAGCCATTCTACAGGCGTTTCGACGTCTAAGTGAGGTGGCAAAATAATGTATACATTCTTTAAAATTTTGAGTTCAGCAGCTATCATTGGCGTTGTGACGGAGGTTGCACGACGATTTCCTACCTATGGAGGCATTATTGCTGCGTTGCCATTGGTGAGTATTTTAAGCATTATCTGGCTGACAGTGCAAAGTGAGTCGAGTGAGCATATTCAGCGCTTTACGGTGGGCGTTATTGTTGGCTTGCCCGCAACGATGTGCATGCTATTTGTGATTTACATGGCGATGAAATCGTCCTTGCATATTGTACTAGCTATTGGACTTGGTGTGCTGTCCTGGGCTGTATTTTTAGGCATACAAAAGGCGATTGCAGGGGTTTTTCATATTTCCATTTAAGAAGGAGTTTAGAGAATGACGATTATTACCATAAATCAAGTACCAAAACAAACTGTACGTGATTTTTTTCAGGAGCATTGGGGTTCAACGGAAATGGTCATCTCCAGTGGCATTTATGACTGTAGTAATTTAGCAGGCTTTGCTTTTATGAATGAGCAAGAAATGATGATCGGTTTAATCACCTATATCGTGCGGGAAGAGGACTGTGAAATCATTTCGTTAGATAGTACGGTCGAGGGAAGAGGTATTGGTTCTGCGCTTGTGAAAGCGGTAGAACAAGCAGCAAAGGAGCAGGGTTGTACAAGCATATCACTCATTACAACAAACGATAATTTACATGCATTGAAATTCTATCAAAAACGTGGCTATTGTTTAATAGAAATACTGCGTAATGCAGTTGAAAAAGCAAGAGCCTATAAGCCTTCTATCCCACTCATCGGCGATGACGGTATTCCAATACGAGATGAAATACGTTTACAAAAACAACTTGACTGTCAATAAGTCAGGTTGTTTTTTGTTATACTGGTGAAGGAAAGAGAGGGAAAGTATGAAAAAAATACTATTTATTTTAATGCTGAGTGTGCTTTTGGTCGGAGCAATCTTTATGATTTATCTCAAAAGCAATCCACCACTTGTTATTCAAAGCTATACCAGCAAACAAGGCAATGAAGCAGTTAAAATCATCGCACTTGAAAATACTGGGCTGCGTGAAATAAAGCTGAAGCAAATACTGGTGAATGAGCAGCGATCTAATAACGCTAAACTTATAATAAGTAAGGCAGAACCTTTTGAGGCGGAAACAAAGCTAGAGGGAAATGACCAACTATCTTTTCATAACTTAGCACAGCGGACGATCGTACCTCGAAGATACATAAATCAACAAGCTATTGGCGAGCAGCCACAGCATTATGCTGTTCAAGTTCAAGCATCTAACAACCAAAAAGTAACAATTTACTATGAATATTTAAAAATACCTTTTACACTAACAGTTGAGCTTCAAGCCAACAAATAATCACTTTTTGTCTTATCCTTTATGCCTGTGTCATTTTCTAAGATTGTTTGGTGAAAAGCTCCTATCCCTCCTAGAACATGGTAATATTGTAATAACAGCAATTGTGATACTAGGAGGGACCTAATGGCATTTATCATCTTGTGTATAGTACTAATTATCTGTGTTATCACTGTGGCTTTAGGGTTTATGAAAAAGCTTTCGAAAAATGATATTATGCTTGAAGTGACAGCCACTTGTGAAGGGAAAAATGAAGACAATCAAGCGATTATGAAGATATATTTTAGGTATTCCATTGGACGTCTTGCAAGAAGGAAAAGAGAAATGATAGGCAGTATTGAATGGTCTGAAGGATGGATGCCTGTCAGCTATAATTTAAAAGAACATGGCGTGTATGATGAAGAACGACTTCTGTATGCAACGAATGAGCAAACGTATTCCACCTTTGAAATCAATGCGACGAATGCGCTTGATGAGCAAGGACGGGGAGAGGGCTACGTGGTCCTTGTATTGGAAAAGCCAAATACCTCTCATATGTCCCGAGCGGGTGTTATTCTCGCTGTGACAGCCAATATGGTTACATATCAATTATCAGACTCGACAAGCTGGCACAATGATATGCTAGCGAACTAGCTATCCAATGGATTGGATAGCTTTTTTGTATTTACAAGTAAAAATAGGTTGTATATGGAACCAATTGGGGAAAATAACGTATAGAAAGAAGAAGGACTTGCAGGAGGAAGGAGGATGTAGATGTCCGAACAACATAGCAAAAACTATGATTCAAGGCTCGTCACACTAGATGAGCAAATATGTGCACTTTTGCAGCAACGAAAAGAGCAATCAGCTCATACTCCAGGCTTTCCATCGGATGATACCATTTCAAAATGGGCAAAGCAATATGGATTTGATGACACTTTTTTAGCGATGTTCTTCCAATTGATTAAATCAGAAAAATACTATACATCAAACGTAGAACCAACAGGCTTCCGTCACTATATCCCTGTGTTGAAAACGGTAGAAGGGGGAGAGCGTTTGTATACGGTTTCTTATGTTCGTCAATATGACAATGCAAGTGTAGTGCAATTATTAATCGATTGGGATGAGCAGCAAGAACAACAGCTAACGATTCAGCAAAAATTACAACGAAATCATTTTGGCCTATACATCGATGAGTCCTATGAATGTCGAAGTAAAGGTACAGGCGGCTCAAATGGTCATGAAAGCAGTACGTACGTGGTGACACCACCCTTGCCAGATGATTTAAGGGGACTGCATTTTGTTTTTACAGAATACGAAGATGTCTTTGAAGAAAAGCCTACAGGATGGGCTGTTACCATACAAGGTTAGGGGGATGTTGAATGAAAAAATGGATGCTTCCACTTGTCCTCGTCATCCTATTGACGGCTTGTCAAAGCCCTGAGCAGGAGATACATTATATCGCTAAAAGTGAGCATTGGAAAGCCATCTATCATAGTAATGGCGAGGTGGGCTTGCGCTTATTTTATCTGGGAGATGATGATGATTTAGGGCCTTTAGAAATTACGATTGAGGGGACAAAAGAATCCAAAAATTTAAGTGATGTTCAGTTAAATAAAGATGGCTATTATTCCTTCACAAAAAAAGAAAGTGAGAAAATCTTTAAACGAGAAACAAAGCCTTTGATCCATGTAGAATGGCAAGCTGGAGATGAGACCTTAGAGGTGAAAAATCATTAGGAGGTAATAATAATATGCGAATTGAACAGCGCGAGGATATAGTGGTAATTGATGGCCTTGAAATCAGCGGAACGATTCAAAAAAATCAACAATGCTTGAGTTGTCAAAATGCCATCATCTATGATGACACGTTCGATAGTTATTTTTGTGCGATGTGTAATAAGTGGCAAGAGGCGGCATGTGATGACCCGCATTGTCACTACTGTGTACATCGTCCAGAACGCCCATTGCCAATCCATCGCTAAATTTTTTCTTATTTTAGGGTTTGACAAAGAATTCGCTATTCGTTATAGTAATTAACAATTTCATACAAAAATGAAATGGGCAATGATAAGGACAAGAGATTCGATTAACCATTTTTAGAGAGGGAGGCCTTGGCTGCAAGCTTCCTAATGTCGTAATCCTATCTTACTACCTTGGAGCCGTGCTTGGAAACTTGCACCGTTTTTTTGCGACGTTATAGCAAAATCAATGAGCCACTAGCTAATAAACTAGTGGGAATTTGGGTGGAACCACGGGTAAACAACACATACTCGTCCCTTAGTAGGGACGGATATGTGTTTTTTTTATCTACACAATTATGCTGAGGTGTAATTGATTTTATTACTAAAAAAGGAGTAGAGAACATGTCAAATCAACGTATTCACATTCAATTTCCAGATGGTCAACAGCAAGCACTTCCAAAAGGTGTGACACTAACCGATATTGCACAAGCGATTCGTCCAGCGCTTCGCAAAAAGGCAGTCGCAGGGAGTGTTAACGGAACCATCATTGATTTGACGCGCCCGATTATGGAAGATGCACAAATTACATTGTACGATGCAAGCTCAAAGGAAGGGATCGAGGTCATTCGTCATTCTACGGCCCATTTATTAGCTCAGGCAATTAAACGACTTTATCCACATGCACAATTTGGGGTAGGACCAGTCATTGAAAATGGCTTTTATTATGATATAGATATTGCTGATACACTGACACCGAGTGATTTGCAGGAAATTGAAAAGAAAATGAAACAAATTGTACAGGAAAATATTCCGATTCATAGACGTGAGGTTTCACGTGAAGCAGCGAAGCAATTATTCGCTCATGATGCGTTAAAGCTAGAGCTGTTAGAGGCCATACCTGCTAATGAGCTTGTTACGATATATGAGCAGGGGGAGTTTTACGATTTATGTCGTGGTCCACATGTCCCGTCTACAGGCAAGTTACAGCATTTTAAATTAATGCATGTGTCGGGCGCTTACTGGCGAGGTGATAGCAATAATCAAATGCTTCAACGTATTTATGGCGTTGCCTTTGCGACAAAGGAAGAACTTCACGATCATTTTGTCTTTTTGGAGGAAGCAGAAAAGCGGAATCATCGCAAGCTGGGAAAAGAGCTGTCTTTATTTATGTTTTCAGAGGAAGCACCTGGCATGCCCTTCTATTTAGCAAACGGTCAAATTTTACGTAATGAACTGGAATCGTACTTGCGACATTTACAAGCAAAATATGACTATAGAGAAGTACGGACACCACTCATGATGAACCAACGCCTATGGGAGCAATCGGGCCACTGGGATCATTATAAGGACAATATGTATTTCACACAGGTGGATGACCAAAGCTTTGCCTTAAAGCCGATGAACTGTCCAGGGCATATGCTGATTTTCAAAAATGCCTTACATTCCTATCGGGATTTACCAATACGTATGGCGGAATTTGGGCAAGTGCATCGACATGAATTTAGTGGTGCCTTGAATGGTCTATTACGTGTACGAACTTTTTGTCAGGATGATGCCCATATTTTTGCAACACCACAGCAAATTGAGGATGAAATTGCGCTGGCCTTAAAGATTATAGATGAAGTGTACAACGTCTTTGGATTTGCATATACGATTGAATTATCGACACGACCAGATGATTATATGGGTGATTTGGCACTGTGGGATCAAGCAGAAGCAGCACTTGAAAATGTCCTAAACAATTTAGGTATTGCCTATACAATTAATGCAGGGGACGGGGCTTTCTATGGACCGAAAATTGACATCCATATTAAAGATGCAATTCAGCGCAGTCATCAATGTGCAACGGTTCAGCTTGATTTCCAGCTACCAGAGAAATTTGATTTAACATATATTAATGAACACAACGAAAGGGTGAGACCTGTTGTCATTCATCGTGCAGTGTTTGGCTCAATTGATCGCTTCTTAGGTATTTTAATCGAGCATTTTGGCGGCGCATTCCCAACTTGGCTGGCACCACAGCAAGTGCAAGTTATTGGGGTAGCAGAGGCACATCAAGGCTATGCCAAGCAAGTTGTTGAAGCTTTACAACAGGCACAAATCCGTGTGCAATTCGATGATCGCCAAGAAAAGCTCGGTAAAAAGATACGTGAAGCCCAATTACAAAAAATACCCTATATTGTGGTTATCGGGGATCGTGAGGTTGCCAGCCAAACTATAGCTGTTCGTAGACATGGTCAGCAAAACTCTACTAATAAGTCACTACAGCAATTAATAGAAGAAATCACAGCAGCCATTCAACAAAAAAGTTTAACTTAATTCAAGTAAAGAAAGCTTGCGATGAATATTCGTCATTCATCGCAAGCTTTTCAATTGTTAAAAAATTTTTACTTCTATTTTTTTGAAATGACTACTAGAATCTACATGGTGTGCATACAATGAATTAAAGGTGCTTGGAACTTTCTTGAAAAAGCGAATGTCCCAGTATTACTTCTTCTGTTTCAGCGTCGATGACAAGAAATTTGCGATAGGATTCATCGGTATTGTGCTGAAAGGATGCTAAAAAATAAACTTGTCGATTGGGATGAATAAAAGTATGTTGAGAGAGGTCTATTGTTTCCTGTTTACCATCTGTTTGTAAATAAAAACGTTTTGTCGCATTTGCTACATCTTTAAAAGCCATCTTTTGACGAATATTCAATGAAGCATTGGCATATTCCTCATAAATCGCACGATTAAGCTGCTGATAAAATTTGTCCTCATCACGAAACGATTGAAATTGGTTGTTTGGGTATTGATATAGTGTATTTATTTCAGTTGGTGTGCAAAGTGTGGGTGTTGTATGGTCTACTGAATGTTGAGGTGGCAATAATATTTTGGAAACAACCATAAAAGTTAAGATGAATACGTGCATCATTCAACCTCCAAATGTTTTCTTATCAAAAACATCGCCTACTTTTTCATTCTCTATACATTCTGAGAAATGGCTAGGTGAATGCATGTATCATCCCCGATAAAACCAGCCAATAAAACATGGCCTGGCTTTATCATATCTATTCTTTCTTCTATTATATGCCTCGTTATGATTAGGAAGCTTGTGCTTGCTTTAAATATCTATTAAGTAAGACATCCAATTCTTGACTGTAATCTACTACAATAGGGTGGGTGAAACCAAGATCCTTTGCTTTTTTATACATAATTCTTCGTTTGATCTCAATTTCCGCCTTCAAGAATTGTTTAAGTAATAAGTTAACCAAGATATTTTCCTCCTAATTTTTTATCCATATTCTTGAAATAAATTTCTATGACCTCGATTCAACTTTTTCATTGTATATCACTTATATTAAAAAAAATGTCATATTGTGTATCGTTTCTTAAATTCGTAATTTAGTCATAGATAGGGTACTTCATCCTATTTAGCCTGGTTGAAAATTTTTATATATTATAGATAAAAATTACTGTAAAATCCCCCTTTTATAGAACTAAATATATGACTTAAAACCCTATTCATGTGCTGGATAGGGTTATTCACTTTCTTAGTTTTAGAAAATATTAAGGGGAAAAAAGAGAAGTGTTAAGTCTTTTATACTAAGGAAAAAGTTGTGATTATAGATTGAATTTTTCGATAATTAAGCATGGCATTCATATCTTGTCACATTTTAGCAAATTCCCTTTTTTGTTGTTTAGAAATGGGGACATTTCATTGTCTATGGTGAAATGTTGAGAATTTTTGAAATTGATGGAATAATGGATGAAAGATGAGGTGATGAAGCGCATGATGAAAAAACTGGTTTCAATCATTGCTTTTTTAAGTTTGCTAACGGCATGTGAAAGGGAGGAGCCCTTACAGGAACCGACCATTGTGTATGACATGGATACGACATCCACATCCACTGGATTTAGCTATGTAGCGGATCTATCTTTTGAAAAAAGAGAGGCCTATCAAGCATTTTTAAACGATGGAGAAATTCGTCATTTGCAGACCTTTTCGCCAGAGGAAATGCTGCTAATTATGTTTGATTTAGTGGAGGAACCTCGTATGGATGCATTGTATGCGATTACTTACAGCAATGATGCATTCCCCACAAAAGAATTGTTTGAGCAATACTATACGGATTCACTTGCAGGTGATTTGCTTGTTACCTATTTCATGTATAGATTTTATGATCGAATAGTGATTAATGAATCGAGCACCCCTGATTTACAGGTCGTTCAACTGGAAATTTCCGTTGGGAGTCAGCGCTACATAAAAACATACGCCCTGCAACAGCAAGAGGGGATTTGGAAGGTTCATTTAGCTAAAGATCAAAGAGGAGAAGCAGATGACTGAAATTTATTTTATTAGACACGCACATGCCCATTATTCAGAGGATGAATATCATCGTCCACTATCTGCTCAGGGACAAAGGGATACAGAGCGTGTTACAAATCTTTTGAAGCATCAACGAATCGATGCGGTTTATGCTAGCCCCTATCGAAGAGCCATTCAAACAGTGGAGGGGATTGCACAGGCTCGTCACTTACCCGTCCAAACGATAGATGGCTTAAAAGAGCGACAGCTTTCTACTGGGAAGCTGGAGGATTTTCATGCAGCAGTTCTACGGGTGTGGCATGAGCCAAGCTTTGCATGGGCGGGTGGAGAGTCCAATCAACAGGCGACGGCTCGCGCTATTCCAAGTTTGCGCAACATCCTTCTTACTCATCCAGAGGAGTCTGTCGTTATCGGTACACATGGCAATATCATGGCATTGATGATGCAATATTTTGATGCCCAGTACGATTATGCATTTTGGCAAACGTTAAGTATGCCAGATATCTATCGATTAGCCTTTCAAGGTCTATCCTTACAGGAAGTAACACGCGTGTGGCAAGAGGACTGAACAAAAAAAGAGATACTACAGCAATCATAGTATCTCTCTTGTGCTATTCTATTAATTCCTCTCCCATTCGGAGCGTAAGAGGCCAAATAATACCACGTCATGGAATGTACCGAAGCGGAAAATTTCTTGGCGTAAAATGCCTTCTTTTGTGAAACCACATTTTTCATAGGAGCGGATAGCTGCTGGGTTAAAGCTAAAAACCTGAAGCTTGATTTTCTGAACAGCGATATATTGGAAGATAAAATCAATGAGCGTTTTCATTGCATCCGTGCCATAGGCCTTGCCGTGCCACTCTTTCCCAATTGATATGCCCACAGAGCAAGTGCTATTTTGCCAATTCACTGCATAAACACCACAGGAGCCTATTAACTGATGTGACGTTTTTTCATAGATGCCAAAAAAGTATTCCTCCTTCTTCCCACTGATACTGTTAAAGAATGCGGTGTGATCCTCTATAGTTTGTGGAAAGGGAATCTCATCATTAGCAAGTAGCAAAGAGGTGATTTCGCTTTCGATTGCTATAAAAGCCTCTAGGTCAGTAGCAGTCATTTGCTGTAAAGTGATCGATTGACCTGTTAAAAATGTTTTCAAATAGTGTTCCATTATTGTATTCTCCCTTGTTTAAGGGCTGCAAGTAGCGTTACAACCCTACGATTGTTCGTAATACTTTCACGTCTACTGCATCATTCACACTCATAAACCCACCCCTTTTTTTGTGAATACTACCATAGTAGCATGAAGGACGAAGAGAATGGAAGAAATTATGTTAAAATATGTCATAGTTAAAGAGAGAGAGGGATTAAGATGCGCACAACATATTTTGCGAATTTATTACAATACTTACCACAAGAAGAGCAGCAACAATTACAACAGGCTTTTGGTGCTTCAGATGCACAAATTCAGGCCTTGTTAGAAGTATTTCCGAAGTGCCCGCAAGCTTTGATTGAGCTATTACAGGATGTCAATGGTACATATTATTGTCAGCATGGGCAAGAAACGATCTGTGTACTAGTGCTTGGCTCTGATTTAGGGGATTACCCGTATTATCTTAAATCGGTAGAGCAAATCGTGAAAGATTATCATGACAAGCGTGAAACGATTTATGAGCGCTATCAGGAATTTTTAGCGTATGTTGAAGTAGATGAAAAGATTAATATGCATGTCCCGTTAAATGAACGGCTATGCTTTGCTGATTGTATGAATAATGGCGGCACATCAAGCCTATATATTGATTTTACGCCAAATGAAGCGGGGCAAGTTGGTCAGGTGGTTCGTTATGTGCATGATCCTGATAGCTTTGAGGTGATTGCCGCTTCGTTTGAGGATTATTTACAGCAACTTATAGAGGGAGACTATGAATTTACCGCTATATACGAGGAGGAATTTGAGTGACTATGCAGCTCATGTTCTATGAGGACAAAGCACAAAATTTAGTAGAACAATACACGTTAACAGAAGAGCAGCTACGCTATACAAAGTCTCCAAAGGAAAGCATTGCACTTGCTAAGCAGGATAATAGTAGGCACGCCATTTTAGCAATGGACGGCAACAAGCTAGTCACGTTCTTTGTCTTACATGAAAAAGAAGGGGTGACGCCTTACTCCTCCAATGAACAGGCGCTATTAATCCGTTCCTTTTCCACTGATTTTTATGAGCAGGGCAAAGGCTATGCCAAGACAGCACTCCAATTATTGCCTGACTTTGTTCGCAAGCATTTCCCACATATCAATGAGCTAGTGCTTGGGGTCAATGTGCCAAATAGAGCGGCTCAAGAACTTTATAAGCGATGTGGCTTTGTCGATGAAGGCAGACAGGCAATGGGACTTCGAGAGGAGCTAAAGGTGATGAGCTATTATATGAAGGAGGTTGAAAATTGAGCCATCATATAATTGAAGCAAGAATGGAGCATTTACAAGCACTTTGTACAATCGATCAAGAAGTGATTGGAGATTCATCCAGAGCGGAAGAAATTCAGCAAGCTATCAAAGAGAAACGCTATTTGCTCTACCAATCCGCCGATACCATTTTAGGGTTTCTGCTATTTAGCAATGACTTTTTTGGCTATAGCTTTATTTCCTTAGTTATTGTCAGGCCGTCCGAGCGCAGAAAGGGGATTGCATCTGCCTTAATGACCGCTTATATTCAAAGGGCTCAGACAGCAAAGGTTTTCTCCTCTACAAATCAATCCAATAGGCGTATGCACCAGCTTTTTCAAAACCTAGGCTTTGTCAAAAGCGGTTTTATCGACAACTTGGATGAGGGAGACCCAGAAATTATTTATATGAAACAAGCCTCACCACGGAAGTAGGGTGAGGCTTTCGTTTATTTTTTTGCTTTGATGAATAAAAAGGATGGCCTGCGTAGTTCCTTTTCAATAGAAGGAAGCTGTTGAATAGCTTCTTGGGTTGGAATTGGTTCTACGATTTTATCAATCGTTAACCCATGGGCAATCAATGTATTGACCAGTGTCGCTATGGTGCGATGATATTTGACAACACCCTCCACCAACCATGTTTGCTCACGCGAGCCTTCATCCTGATAATGATCCACAGCATAGTGCAAACGGTGATGATTGTCATCATATACCCAATTATCATCCATTGTATGACGAGCTGTAGCAATAGGATGCTCCACAGAGAAAATAAATACACCATTAGGACGTAGCATACGAGCAATTTGACCAATGATCGCATCGAAATCTTTGACATAATGGAGAGATAGGGAGCTGGTTATACAATCAAAGCTATCCGTAGGGGCTTCATAATCCTCTATTGCCTGTAGCTGATAGTCAATTTGTTGGTGGGCATGCTCCTGTTTGGCGATGGACAGCATATTCTTCGAAACATCTAATGCGGTTACATGCTTGGCTTGATGGTCGATACAATACTTGGCGAAATCCCCCATACCACAGCCAATATCGAGTATCTGTAAATTTGTCAAAGGTGGAAGTAAAGCCTTCATCGTGGGCTGCTCCAAAAGATGGTTATAATTAGATGCTTTTTGTCTCAATGTCTTGTAGTGATGAAAAAATATCGGATTATCATAAATATTTTGTTTCATTAAAAGCCTCCAGTTTATGAAACATAACGTTATGTCATTTGTGCGCATCATTATTGTCCCATGTAGAGATAAAAAGAAATAGACTTTTATTACAATTTTTTGTAAGATGTAGATAGAGGCATACCATTTTTAGATAAAGTAATTTTCCACTTAATGGTTTTTTTTAACTCTTCTACATCATGATTAGCACTTCCTTATCCCCATCATCATTTCCATGTCATAAAAATGTAACAATTCGAAAAAATAAAAATATTTAAAGGGAAAACATGGCACTTCTTACCCGCTATAACGTTCTTAGTATTTGGAAGCTTATTCCGAAAAAGAGACGTTGGAGGGATTCTATTGAATCAAGAAAGTTTATTATCCATTAGTAGCAATGCCTTATTTATTGCCTTTATTCTACTACTGATTGCGATTGTGCCATTAGGGCTAGCAGTCAAATCGAAGAGGAAAATATTCGGTAAGCTAGGATTACTCTTCACTTATATAGCCTTTGCTTTACAGCTCGTGTACTTTGTTGTCAGATGGGTGGCGGTTGACCATGCACCTGTCAGTAATATGTATGAGTTTATGACGTTCTTTGGCATCATGCTTACAGGAAGTTACTTAATTATACATTTCTTATATAAGCAAATCGTGGTTGGCTTATTTACTATTCCTGTGTCCCTAATTATCCTTGGTTATGGAAGCGTTTTCGCAAAGGAAGTATCGCCGCTTGTTCCATCACTGCAAAGTCACTGGTTAACGATTCATGTCATGACAGTGGCCTTTTCTAGTGCCATTTTATCCGTGTCCTTTGCCACAGGCTTAATATATTTATTAAGAACGCTGGATGTTTCAAAAAAATCTATCAGTACATACGGGCTTGAGTTTGTGTTGTATTGTTTGGTGGTTGTCATTGGCTTTATTGGCGTATCGACTTTTTTCAGCCTTGCCACAGAAGAGGTGCAGGTACAATTCGATAATGCACAGGGACAGCAAGAAAAAGCCACTTACGCCATGATGCCCCTGATTGTAAGTAAAGGAGCCGTCACTGAGAAGGGTGACGCAATCGGTGTAGTCGAAATCACAAATAAAATAGATGCCAAGAAATTAAATTCGATTGTCTGGGCATTTATCGTAGGTACTATTTTATATGGTGTCATTCGATTCATTACAAGAAAATCAATCAGTGCCTTATTAAAGCCATGGACAAGTCGCGTACAGCCACAATTAATGGATGAAATTTCCTATCGTGCTGTTGTTATTGGATTTCCATTATTTGCATTAGGTGGCCTACTATTCGCCATGATTTGGGCGCAAATTGCCTGGAGTCGCTATTGGGGCTGGGACCCGAAAGAGGTTTGGGCATTAATTACCTTTTTATTCTACGCAGCCTTCCTCCATTTCCGCCTATCCAAAGGCTGGGAAGGAGAAAAAACAGCCTGGTTGGCCATTATCGGCTTCGGCATTATTGTGTTCAACCAAGTATTTGTCAATCTAGTTATTGCGGGCTTACATTCCTATGCCTAGCAAAAGGTGGGGGATTCGTGACTCCAAAATGATCCTGAGTGAGGGAGCCGCTCTAAAGTGAGGAGAGAGCGCTCAAACTAGTCAGGAACCCGCTCCAAAGTGAGAGGAATGCGCTCAATTCAGCAAGGAAGCCGCTCTAAAATAAGTGAAAAGTGACTGATGAATCGCACCAACGAGTGAGAGAACCTCTTAGCTTTTTCTTCTTATTAACTAATCAATCGAAAAAAGCATTACGAAATGCATTTAGCACTTCGTAATGCTCTTTTTTAATTATTCTTTGCGAAATAGTCTAGCGTTGCTTGACCTAAAACGTTGGCGGCAATTCGTAATGAGCGCTCGTCGATATCGAATTTCGGATGATGGTGTGGATAGACTTCCTCCCAATCAGGGTTTTTCGCCCCTGTGAAGAAAAACGCACCGGGGATTTCCTCTAAGAAATAGGCAAAGTCCTCACCGCCCATATTGGGATCAACTATTTCAACAGTCTCAACATCTGCAATTTTCTCTGCGGACGCCATTATATGCTCAGTCTCTGCATCATGGTTCACAACAGGCGGATAGCCTCGCACATACTCATACTCGTAATCAGCTTTTGTTAAATAACAAGTTGCCTTTAAAAGCTCTTCGATTTCATGCTCTAACAAACTACGCTCCTCCTCGTGGAAAGTGCGCACCGTACCCTTCATGTACACTTGATCAGCAATGACGTTGAATGGATTTAATGCCTCAATATGGCCAATTGATACTACTGCTGGACGTAATGGGTTGATGCGACGTGCCACAAGCTGCTGTAAATTTGTAATAAACTGAGCTGCAAGGACAATGGAGTCCTTGGTGTCACTTGGGTTTGAACCATGGCCGCCCTTGCCTTTTATCGTTATATAAATACCATCTGCTGCAGCCATTAATGGGCCTTTAGCTGTTTGCACTTTGCCAAGATCAGTGGGTGCCCATAAATGTGTCCCAAAAATAACATCTACACCTTCTAAGCAGCCATCTCTAATCATCGAAATAGCTCCACCTGGCGCAAGTTCCTCAGCATGTTGATGAATAAAGACGATTGTTCCTTCTAAATCATCCTTCATTTGATTAAACGCCTTCGCTAAGATTAAGAGGGAAGCTGTGTGTCCATCATGGCCACAAGCATGCATACGTCCTTTAATTTTCGATTGGAAAGGTAAACCGGTTTCTTCCGTAATGGCTAAAGCATCAAAGTCTGCTCGTAACGCTACTGTTTTCCCTGGTTTTCCACCAACTAGCTTTGCCACAACTCCATTGCCACCTACACCTTCACGAACCTCATGACCTAATGCACGATGAAAGGCAGCAATGGTTTTTGGCGTTTCAACTTCCTCAAAGGAAAGCTCAGGATTTTCATGGAAATGACGACGAAGCTGTATTGTCTCTTCTTCATAATGTTTTAATAAATCTGCTAACTGTTGTTGTAATGTTGTCATTCTCTAACACTCCTTATTTTAAGTAAATATAATCTCCAGGGCCAAGCGGTAAACCTAGTAGGAACCAAATGGCGAAGAGGATAATCCAACCGATTGCAAAAAACACCGAGAACGGCAATAAAGAAGATATAAGCGTGCCTATACCGATATTTTTATCATAGCGCTTTGCAAATGATAGTAAAATCGCGAAATACGGTAACATAGGGGTAATTGGATTTGTAATCGAATCCCCTACACGATAGGCCATCTGCGTAACCGCTGGGGAATAGCCTAAGTATAAGAACATTGGTACGAAAATTGGTGCAAGTAAAGCCCATTTTGCAGAAGCACTGGCGATTAATAGGTTGACAAAGGCACAAATTAAAACAAATCCTATCATCATTGGTAAACCTGTAAAATTCAATGCTTGTAAAAGCTCCGCACCTTTAATGGCTAAAATAGAACCAATATTGCTCCAGTTGAAAAAGGCAATCATTTGTGAAGCGGCAAACGCTAATACAATAAATGGCGCCATATCTGCAATGGATTTAAAAATTTTCTCTGCAACTTCCTTATCGTTTTTAACCTCCTTGGCTGCAATACCATAGGCAAGACCAGGTAAGAGGAAGAAGAATAGCATGATGGGTACAATGCCTGCCATGAAAGGTGAGTTTAAAAAGCCACCTGTTGCAGGATCACGTAAAAGACCGTTCGACGGTATGACTGTAAAAGCAATGACTAAAATATAAACTAGCGTTACGATTCCAGCCCATTTTAATCCTCTCTTCTCTAAAGCTGTCAATGGCTCTAGCTTTTCAATTTCACCATGAAACGAACCAAAGCGAGGCTCTGTAAACTTCTTTGCAACCCATGTACCAATAATGACTAATAAAAACGTCGAAGCAATTAAGAAATAGTAGTTCATCGTTGCACGACCAGTGTACGCGGGGTCTGCTATTTGTGCTGCTGATTCTGTAATCCCTAATAATAATACATCTAGAGAGCTAATTAATATGTTCGCACTGAAGCCTCCAGCTACAGCTGCATATGTAATAATTAAGCCTGCTAATGGATTTCGACCAATACTCATAAAAATCATGGCTGCAATTGGTGGTAAAATGATAAATGCCGCATCAGCAGCTAAGTTACCAACTAAACCTGTAAAAATGATAAAAGGTACAATTAATTTTGTAGGAGCTGACATCACAATTTTCTTCATGACAGCTGAAATTAAACCTGTTTGCTCAGCTAAACCAATACCAATCATTGTCACGATTACTAGCCCTAATGGAGCGAAGCCTGTAAATGTTGAAACCATCTGCGTTAAAATTAAGATAAGCCCTTCTTGACTTAGCAGATTTTTTACCTGAATGACATCTTCGGTCCCAGGTTGAACTGCTGAAATACCGAGCATGGATAAAACCCATGATAAAACTAGTACTACACCTGCTAGAATAATAAATAACGTGATAGGGTCTGGTAGCTTATTACCTGCACGCTCGATTTTATCTAACATGTTGTCAATCCAAGATTTTTTCTTAATTGTTTGTGAATTCCCTTGCATAAATTTCATCTCCTTTTATACTTTATTAGACTTAACCTTTAAAAATCCAATGTCTCTATTTTAAGACATTGAAAATCTATGTCCTTTATACAAAGAAACCATATTTTCTGACTATTTTCAATATTTATTTTTTATTAAGGAGCTATCTGTATGTATAAAATTAATGTTTTTACCGCAAAACGCTCACTTTCATGGGTTCAGCAGCTTGAAAAAATTAAACCCTCTTTTTGCGAATTTCATTACTATGCTTATACTGATTTTGAACATTTAAATGAGCTTTTGGAAAAGTATCTGGAAGGGGGAGATGGGGCGCTTTTTAGCGGGCAAATTCCCTATTTCTATGCGCAAAAGCATTTTCAAGAAGCAACGGTACCTATGCATTATTTTGATATTTCAGAGCGTGATTTTTACCGTACCGTTACGGAGCTTTTTTATGAGAAAAAGATTGCTATGAATCGCATTGCCATCGACTTTTGCTATGAGGAAAACGGCTATTTGGGCATTCATGAATGGTCGATAGGAAAAAAACCTTATCTTTTTAGCCAAACGATGAGCGAGTACGCAAGTAGCGATATTGTCGATAAAGCTGCTGAATGGCATCTACAATTGCATAAGGAAAACAAGGTTGATTTGAGCTTTACCCGCATTGCAGAAATACGTGAGCGCTTAGCTGATCAAAATATACCATTTATCGCTTTTTACCCGTCTCAATATGCAATGCAATTAACATTAGATCATTTTCTCAATCAACTGCGAATTCGACAGCTTAACCAAAATAAAGTAGTGGTAGTGCATATTTTAATTCCGATCGATAAATCGAATATAGAAGACTTAGAATATCGGCAAATTGCCTTATATAAAACTATATTAGATTTCAAACAACTGTATGCTAGCTCATTTATCGTACATCGTGAGGCATCCTTTATTGCAATTATCACGACGTATAAGCAATTTTTAAGTACAACAAATCGTTATTCACATTGTCATTTAGTTGATTTTTTAAATGAGAAGCTATCGTTTCCTGTCAGAATAGGGTGGGGAATTGGTGACTCTCTAATTGAAAGTCAGGAGTTTGCTAAAAAAGCCGCAACCCTCTGCTCTTCAAAGGAAACACAGGGATACATTATTGAAAATTCAAGAGAAATCGGGCCTTTACTATATGGAACGATGCTACAGTTTGACGATGAAAAACAACAGCATCTAAAAAATTTAAGTACGACATATGATATTCCCTTATTACAATTACAAAAAATAGAAGCGATGCTGGAAAAACTAACGACAACGATCGTCAGTGGAGAACTGCTCAGTACACATCTTGGCATTACGGTACGCTCTGCAAACCGTATTTTAAAGCAGCTCCATGAGAAAAATTTAGCACACGAATTACCAAGCAACACGTCCACCACGCGTGGACGCCCAAAAAAGTATTATCAAATTCATTTATATTAGTCAGGATGGAATGGTTCATACGGTGGGGCTACCTGTGCAAGTTGATAGGATGAATAAATCCTGACACAGGAAAAAGAGACATCCATTTACGAATGTCTCTTTTTATATGCACGTCTATGTTAAGTGAAGATTATAGTTTCACTACATTCGTTGCTTGAGGTCCACGGCTGCCTTCTTCTACGCCGAATTCAACTTTTTGGCCCTCTTCTAAAGTTTTGAAGCCATCAGATTGGATAGCTGAGAAATGTACGAATACATCATTGCCACCTTCAACTGCGATGAAGCCAAAACCTTTTTCTGCGTTAAACCATTTTACTGTACCTTGTGTCATGTAAACACCCTCCCAAAAAAATTCAACAATCAATTGCTTCTATCACATATAAAAAACGTATTCAAAAGCTCGTATTACTTTTGAATACGTGTTTTTAATCATAGCAATGAAGTAATGTAATTATTACCCTTATTATAGTACAGAATTGTTTGTATATCCAGTAAATTCCGTTTTTAGTAAGGAAAAATTTACATTTGTAATCTAATAGTAAAGAAACGCTATTTCCTTATTAATTAATCCATGCTTTTTCCTTAGCAACGATGACAGCCTCTGCCCGCGATTCTACATTCAGCTTGACGAATAGCTTGGATAAATAGTTCTCCACCGTACGCTGGGTGACACCTATTGCAGAGGCGATGGCTTTATTTGTACAGCCTTGGGCAACGAGCTGTAGAATTTCCTGTTCCTTGTCGCTCAGAAGAACCTCCTGTTGCACATTCGGCAGATTAGTGCGTTGCTGAACAAAGTCTAAGAAATCGGCTGCAAGTAAAATCTCACCTCTTATGGCTGCTTGAATGGTTTGGATCACTTGCTCCTTTGTCGCTAGCTTCGATAATAGGCCGTCAATTTTTTTCTCAATCAATAGCTCATAATAATCGGAAAGTTCGTAGCCTGTATAAAGAATGATCAGTGCATCTGGTTGTTTTTTCTTAATCATCTCTGATAGTTGAATGCCGTTGATTGGCTTCATATTGATATCAATGAGAAATAACTGAAAGGTATCTGTATCCATTCTTGATAAAACGGCCGCGCTATCCTGCTCTGTTTCGATGTGAACATTGGCTAAATCCTGCAACAATGTTTTCGTACCATCTAAAACGACAGGATGGTCATCTATAATAAGTATGTTCATCATATGAATCCCCGTCCTCTTGTATTTGTATATAAATATGCATGCCCTCGTTAAGGCTCGATTGAATGGTAATGTCACCATTAAAAGCACGGACACGTTCACGAATGCCATTAACGCCCATTGATGCAGAGGACTGTATTAAATCGTCAATATCGCAGCCTATGCCGTTATCATCGTATCGAAGGATAAAGCCTTGAGGGATTGCTTGTAATTGAAGCGAAACCTCTGTTGCTTCGGCATGCTTGATTGCATTATTTAACAGCTCCTGAACGAGACGATAGACAACGAGATGCAGGGTGACATCCTGAAATTCTACACGATCAATTTGTGCGCTTAATAAAAAATCAGCCCTTATTTTTACCTTTTGAATGAGTTTTTTTAATGCCATTTGTAAACCAAAGGTATCCAATAGTGGGGGACTTAAGTTCTCACAATATTCTCGTAAGTCCTTCGTTGCATTTAATAGCTGCTCGCGTATAGCTAGCACGGTTTCCTTTTGAATAGTAGGAGAGCCTGCAAGAACATCAAGCTCTCTGGCTAAATGAAGCTGCTCCTGCAAAATGGTATCATGTAATTCCTGTGCTAAAATGCTCTTTTCTTTCTCAATAATGTTCCATAGCAATTTATCGAGCCAAGGAAGCGGTGTATCACTGGTATTTTTTATATGCTGAATTTCACGTACTAAATCCTCAATTTGCCGTAAGTTATTGATAAACATCGACACATACAGAGCAAGCAATTCTAACCAAAGTAGTTCTTCCTTTTGCAGCGCATGGCGTATTTCTAACATGATCTTTTCCTCACCAGCATCATGTAGCAATAATTGGGGATAGTGGCTTACATGCTTTGGAGATTCGTCTGTTATTGTACGGATATGAAACGCAGTTGTTCCAAGCTTCTCGGTGATTTCATATTTAAAACGATCCAATAATTCTTGTTGGTTTTTTGCTTTGCCCATGCGCTGAACGGCTGCATATAAATTATGTACATAATTTCCAGTAGAGGAGAAGATAATTTTCCGATACTTAAAATCAATGCGTTCTTTTATATAGAAGCTCGCAATGATCACCATAAAGACAAGTAAAAAAATACTTGTGACATGGACGATGGATAGCTGCCCCATAAATAACAGGGCAATTCCTGCTGTTAATAGAAGCGCACTAAAAAAGGCTAATGTTGAATAATAGCGTAATCGTGATAATTGATATTCAATATCGAATAATCGTTCGTTCACCTGAATGAACAGAAAAGAGAACGGAATAAATAATAAAAACAATGCGGCGATTTCAGCGTGTAATATCGGCTTATGTCCTAATATTTCAGGTGTAACGAAGAATAATAAAAAGGGTAAAAACGGCACGATAAAGGCAAGCGCAATTAAACGAATTTTCGCCAATTTTGTGCGTAAATAACTCGTTAATAAAATATAAATTGCATAGACTACCAGGACAGCAAATAAACTTAGGTTCAATATAGGTGTGAACTCACGTAATGATGGCTCAACTTCCTCCATTACATAACAGCCAGGGATGAACAGTATTAATAAGTATAGCCATTTGCTGTGAGGGTAGGTCCACTTAATTTGTAGGTACTTGAAAAAGTGTTGTAAAAAGTGAATAAAGAGAACCAGACATAAAATAATACAAATGCCAATGACAAACATTCCGATCATATTTCCTCTTGCTGATGCGCCAGTACTGATATAGGCCATCGAGCAGGTTAATAAAAATAGGATCAATAAAAACGTTGAAAGATTATTTTGATTGCGTCGCCAAACATAAAGTGCGACACCAAAAGCTAGGAAAAAATAAAAGATAGGGAACAAAATTTGCAAATATAATTCTTCTGGCATGTCTCGATGTTTGACAGCAATGGTTTGAATACTCTTATCAGCCTTTTGGATCGTTAATGCATTGGCGCTTCTAACGATCATTTGCTGTTGAACGTAGCGATTCTCCATGGCTGGCTGCCCATCGATAGCCACAATAATATCCCCTTTTTCAATATTTTTTTGCTCTGCCCATAGAGGGTAATAGCTATCCACAAAAACAGGCTGACCGTTTGTCGTATCGAGAGTGAGACTCACAAAGGGTGTTTTGATGGTAATACCTAACACATAAATACCGAGTATTAAGTATGTAAGAAAAATACAATAAGTATATTTTTTCATTGTTAAACCTCTAATTTGCTTATGATCATAATCTCCTATATATTATCGCTAATTATTGATAAATTTGGAATACCGAAATAACGGGTTTCGGAAAACCACTATTGTTTTTTCGGAATAACGAAATAGTGTTTTCGGACATGGCTATGATAGGGTAAATTTAATCATTAGTGACGAATAGGGGGACTTTTGCGTGAAAAAAGGCATTTTAACACTTATTCTTTTTTTTCTCATCGCTATGATCACCATTCCATTGACCACGAAGGCCAAAACGGTGAATCAGGATAAAGTCGAGGTAGAAATCGGTCTCATTGGCAGCGATCATCATTTTGTTTATAAGATTCCGAAGCATTTACATAAGGATATGCCCTATACAGAAATGAAAAATGGCATTCAAGCCTCCTTAGCTAATCATTGGAAAATTGGAGAGACCCGTTACGAGGCCAATAAATCCGATGTTGCCTATACCTTCTATATTCAGGATTTATTTCAAGAAAAGCAGGATGGTCAGCTAAAAGTAGCCATTCCCTATCGTCATCTAGTAGGGATGTTTGGCGAGCAAGATCCTATTCAATTGCGTATTTTAGCAAGTAAATTGTCCAAGTGGACTGTTAATACAAAGGATTGGACAGCGCTTGGCTTTATGGAGCCATTTACTTTTTTAAGTGAACGTGAATATGTCTATGAGGGAGCAGTCCAAGAGTTATTAAACCAAAGAGTGGGTCATTTTGATGGCACCATTCAAAAAAGTCAGCTGCTTGTATACAGTGTTATCTATTTTAGCTTTATGGCTATTCAACTGCTTGCTTGTCTTATTTTATCCAGACGGTTAAAAAGGAAAGTCATTAAAAACCCAGACAATCTGCATCAGTTCCGTAAACTCAATTACATGTATCAATTGGTGCCAATTTTAATCATTGTCGCACAAATCGTGTTCCTTGTATTATCGGGTCTAATTACAGCATTTGGATTATATTTTAGTCCTGGTATTGATTTATTAGTGATCGTTGGACCTGTTTTATTAAATATCATCTTGCTGCCCACTTTTTTCGTCACAACGGAGAGTGAAATTTCAAGGGAGCTCAACAATAATTCGTTGTGAAATGGTATAATGGTCAACAGCAAACTTGAAGGAGCTGTTGAAGAAAAATGACGCATCCAGAATTCGCGTACTTAAATTTACTACAACATATATTAGAAAATGGCACAAAGAAAGAGGATCGAACAGGGACAGGTACATACAGTGTCTTTGGGTATCAAATGCGTTTTGATTTAAGCAAAGGTTTCCCTCTTCTAACGACAAAGCGTGTGCCCTTTAAGCTTGTAGCAAGTGAATTATTATGGTTCATTAAAGGGGATACCAATATCCGTTACCTATTGCAGCATAATAACCACATCTGGGATGAATGGGCATTTAAAAAATGGGTAGAATCTGATGAGTATACTGGCCCTGATATGACAGATTTTGGTCGACGCTGTTTAGTTGACGAGTCATTTAATGCATTGTATCAAAAAGAGCTTGCTTCATTTTGTGAACGTGTCTTAACAGATGATGACTTTGCACAGCAATATGGAGATCTTGGAAATGTCTATGGCAAACAATGGCGCCATTGGACAACCTCTGATGGCGAAAGCCTTGATCAGCTACAGGATGTCATTCATCAGATTAAGCATCAACCTGATTCACGCCGTATCATTGTCAATGCATGGAATCCTGAGGATGTTATTAATGCGGGCGCAAAAGGCAGTAAAGCTGCATTACCACCGTGCCATGTGATGTTCCAATTTTATGTAGCAAATGGTCAATTAAGCTGCCAGTTAATGCAACGTAGCCTTGATACATTATTAGGCTGTCCATTCAATATTGCATCTTACGCCTTATTAACACATTTGATCGCACATGAGTGTGGCCTAGAGGTTGGCGAATTTATTCATAGCATTGGGGATGCCCATATTTATGCAAACCATGTGGAGCAAGTAAAAGAACAGCTATCACGTGAGCCAAGAAACCTACCAACATTGCACATCAATCCAAATAAAGCATCCATCTTTGATATAGAGCTTGAGGATTTATCGATTGAAGGATATGATCCACATCCTGCGATTAAAGCACCGATTGCCGTATAATGCTAACAGCAGCCATTTTGGTTGCTGTTTTTTTAAACGAATAGCTAGGTCTACCTATTTATTTTGCTAAATAGGTAAGTAGATGGATGACTGGATGAAAAGAAATTGATTATAGTTATTATGGTATAATTAGAATTATTTGGTATAATAGGAATAGTCCATTATATTGTAGGGGTGATAGTTGTGAAAAATACAATGGTACTTCTAGTAAAAGAATATGATCGACAGCAAAGTGAGCCAGAACAAAGCATGGGTTCTGAGCAACATGCATATTCTTGTAACAAGATCGAATTGTCGCAGCAGCAAATTCAAGAAATGATGCAAATCATCGAAAAGATTCGTTTGAAAGGTTATAAAGATACACTATAAATGTAAGCGCCTTCTAAGCTATAATGGCTGTGGAGGTGTTTTTTTATGAATGTTATTTTTATCGATTCTTATTCTGGGGAAGAGCTGCTACATATGGTGTCACAAGATGTAGCAGGCATTTTGGCAGCAGCACAAGGAGAAAGTGTGACATTTCCAGTAGGTCACTTTAAATATGAATTTCATAATTTAGATTTTTATGAGGACAACGGTCAAATACGTCAGGAATTAGTCATTTACGTAAAAAAAATATAAGTGATACATTAGCAACAGCATAACGGGAACAATACATACAGGTGACAGTGCTTGACTTTTTTCTGCACCTGTAACTATAATAGTTACAACAGGTGGTGATACATATGGTGAACAGTCGATTTTCGGTGGCGATCCATATTCTTTCGCTCATTGCTACAACATCTGATAAAAGTCTCCTTACGTCCGATTTTATAGCTGGAAGTGTGAATACCAATCCAGTAGTCGTAAGAAGAATGATTGGTGTGCTAAAAAAAGCAGGGTTACTTTCTTCTCATTCTGGCATGGCTGGCTATGAGCTATTAGTAGAGCCAAAGGATTTAACACTGTTAGCTATTTATCAGGCAATTGATGGGCCAGAGCAGCTATTTGCCATTCATGATGAGCCAAATCCAGCGTGTGCAGTAGGTCAAAAAATCCAGCATACATTGGAGGGAGTCTATACATCTGTTTGGCTGGCAATGGAAGAGCAATTACAGGCACAGACGCTACAGGATGTGCTAGATCAGCTTCGTGCTTAGACGGAGATGGTCTTCTTGTATCTAACCTGTAACTAAAATGGTTACAACTAAACCTTAGGAGGAATAAATCATGAAAATTGCCGTAATTGGTGCAACAGGAAAAGCTGGACAAAAAATAGTAGAGGAAGCGGTACAACGTGGTCATGAGGTCACAGCCATCGTTCGTTCAGCTGCAAAAGTGACAGCTGCTCTTCCAGTAATTGAAAAAGATGTGTTTGATGTGACGCAAGAGGATGTAAAAGGCTTCGATGTCGTTGTCAATGCATTCGGTGCTCCAGCTGGACAAGAAGATTTACACGTCAAAGCGGGTCGTCATTTGATCTCGATTTTCCAAGGTATTTCCACAAAATTAGTAGTTGTAGGGGGAGCGGGCAGTCTATTTGTGGACCCAGAGAAAAAAGTACGTGTGATGGATACACCCGATTTCCCAGCCATGTATTTAGCAACAGCGCAAAATCAAGGACAAAACCTACAGGATTTACAACAATCATCCATTACTTGGACATTTATTAGTCCATCTGCATTTTTCGATCCAGAAGGACCACGTACAGGTCACTATACAGCAGGAGTCGACCACTTATTAGTAAATGACGCGGGGGAAAGCTATGTCAGCTATGCCGATTACGCAGTGGCTGTCGTCGATGAATTAGAAAACCCACAGCACGTTAATAGCCGTTTCACAGTAACGTCAAATAAATAATAAAATGCAACCGAGCGTAGGAAATGCGCTCGGTTTTTTGTGATTTTTTTGCTTTTTTGAAGGATTTTTTTCGTTTACAGAAAAATGACTGTTTACAATACGACTTTTATTAGCTACTATCAAGTGTGAGTATTACATAAAAGGAGACGACAATAATGTCAACACAACGAATAGAAAAAGATTTTTTAGGTGAGCGCGTATTACCAGCAGAGGCGTATTACGGAATTCAAACACTACGTGCTACGGAAAACTTCCCAATTACAGGCTACACAATTCACTCTTCCCTTATTAAAGCAATGGGGATTGTGAAGAAGGCAGCTGCATTAAGTAATATGGAAGTACACCTATTATCAAAAGAAATTGGTGAGGCAATTGTCGAAGCAGCACAAGAAGTGATTGATGGCAAATGGGATGCTGAATTTATCGTAGACCCAATTCAAGGTGGAGCAGGTACATCCATCAATATGAATGCCAATGAAGTCATCGCTAACCGTGCCCTAGAAATTTTAGGGAAAGAAAAAGGTGACTATCACACAGTAAGCCCAAACAGTCATGTCAATATGTCACAATCAACAAATGATGCTTTCCCAACAGCTATTCATATCGCTGTGTTAAATTTAATAGATGAATTATTAATTACGATGGATTATATGCAATCGGTTTTCCATCAAAAAGCAGAGCAATTTGCTCATGTCATTAAAATGGGACGTACGCATTTACAGGATGCCGTGCCAATCCGCTTAGGACAAGAGTTTGAAGCTTATTGCCGCGTGATCAACCGTGATATCGTACGCATTCGTCAAACACGTCCAAATTTATATGATGTGAACATGGGTGCAACGGCTGTCGGAACAGGATTAAATGCCTTCCCAGACTACATTAAATCTGTTGATGAGCATCTTGCTGAAATTTCTGGTTTACCATTAAAAGGGGCAACGCATTTAGTGGATGCTACACAAAATACAGATGCCTACACAGAAGTATCAGGCGCTTTAAAAATCTGTATGATTAATATGTCTAAAATTGCTAATGACTTGCGCTTAATGGCTTCTGGTCCACGCGCAGGCTTAGGAGAAATCCTGTTACCAGCTCGTCAACCAGGTTCTTCAATTATGCCAGGTAAAGTCAACCCAGTAATGCCAGAGGTACTGAACCAAGTAGCCTTCCAAGTAATTGGGAATGACCATACGATTTCTCTAGCATCAGAAGCTGGTCAATTAGAATTAAACGTAATGGAGCCTGTATTAGTGTTTAACCTAATCCAATCCATTAGTATTATGAATAATGTCTTCCGCGCGTTTACTGAAAACTGCTTAAAAGATATTGAAGCAAATGAAGAGCGCATGAAAGAATATGTAGAAAAAAGTGTAGGGGTGCTAACAGCAGTTAACCCTCACATTGGTTATGAAGTAGCTGCTCGTCTAGCACGTGAAGCCATTTTAACAGGTCGTTCTATTCGTGAGCTTTGCCTTGAAGAAGGTGTCCTAACAAAAGAACAACTTGACTTAATTTTAGATCCATATGAAATGACACACCCAGGTATCGCGGGTTCTAGTATTATGAAATTAAAATAAAACGAGCACTAATGAACTGTAGACATGCCCTAGGAGGCTGTCTCCAGTCTTTTTTTGTAGACCTTTCCTCATATAAAAATAGAGCGTATCCTTATGCGTTTTAGGATATTTCAACTATAATAATGGTATAGAAGACATATTTTAGTTGGGGGAATTTGTAATGAGTTTACGAAAAAAGAGTTTACTTGGCTTTTCCGTTTTAAATGTTTTAATGATTATTATTTTATTTATCGATTTAGCCAATGTAACGACATTGGATTGGTTTTCTACCGTGTTAACGATTGTAGGAATTGCTATTACACTATCTTACACAGTGTATGTCCATTACAAAGTGATACAGCCTATCAAACAAATCACAGAGGCTGCACAAGGAATTACGGCAGGTCAATTAGATACCGTTGTCATTGAGGTTCGTGATAATGGTGAAATTTCTCAACTAGCACAATCCTTTTTAGAGATGCAGAAACAATTACGAACAATGACACAAAAAATTGCGCACAGTTCTACGAATTTATCGGCAAGCATCGAGGAATTATCTGCGAGTACGAATGAAATTACGCTTGCTGTGGAAGAAGTAGATCAACAAATGGAGAAGACGTCAGAGGGCTTGAAGCAAGCAGCACAATCGGCTAATGATAGTGCTAAATCTATGCAAGAAACCGTTGATGGCATTGAGCGAATTACAGTAGCCACACAAGATGTGTTTGTGCATGCGAAAGATGCTAGCGAGATAGCAGGAAATGGTGCAAATATTTTACATGTGGCAAAAGAGCAAATGCAATTTATTTCCTCTTCAACAGAAAAAACAAGTGGATTGATGCAGCAATTATCCCTTAAAATGTCAGATATTAAATCAATGACAGATATGATTACTACCATTACAGATCAAACAAATCTACTAGCATTAAATGCGGCCATAGAAGCAGCACGCGCTGGGGAGCATGGTAAAGGCTTCGCCGTTGTAGCTGAAGAAGTGCGTCAATTAGCAGAACAATCAAAGCACTCTGCTACGCAAATTGTGGATTTAGTTGTAGGAATAGAAAGTGATACAAAACAAGTAGCCTCATCAGTAGAAGATGATTTGAAAAATGTTCAACAAGGCGTTTATGTCATTGACGAGGCGACAAAATCCTTTGGCACGATTTCACAGCATGTTAGTCAAATGACGAGTCAGCTTGAGGATATTTCGACGACAGCAGAGCAGCTTTCAAGTAGCGCCAATGAAGTGGCATCCACTGTGACAACCATCGCAGCTGGCATGGGCAAGCTATCGAATTATACAGAAGCTGTTTTACATTCAATGGATGAGCAAACAGCCTCAATGCAAGCAGTTAATCATGTCACACAGGATTTAAGTGTCCAAGCGGATAACTTACAAAAGTTAACAAATCAATTTCATGTCTAGGTAAGAAATTGATATTTTCAAGATTTTTTAGCCCTGAAATAACTATCACATATTAATAATTTTATAAGTTTTTTAGTATAATTTTTATCTTCCTGTCACACATTCGAAAAGAGGCTTTTTTACAGACGACCAATTTTCTGTAAAATATGCCTCTTTTTTTATTATTTATTTCATAAACTTGTAAATTAACAGATAAAGAACGGTTGCGTCCATATGGCTCGGAATATTGTTGATCATGGTGTTCTCAGTAAAGCTTGGCTAATTTCCTTCATCGGGAATGAATGATGTACGGGGGAATGGAGGGATAGTGGATCGACTATACCAAATGGTCCTTCCTTTAACAGTTCTTGTACTGTCGCATGTAGGGGTATTCGCTCGCTTTTTACAGGATAATGTGAAGGCTGAGAATATAGCTATTATGTCCAAGTTGCCTGAGCCAACGGGGTGCCAGAGCGTGAAATTTGCAAGATGATATTACGCAATGCCATCATACACTGACATACAAAAGGTGTTCGAGCAAGGTAAAGTAAAAGGAGTCCTTTAGTCTAAATGAAACCATCATTTTTTGTCGTAGCTCTTGTACGTTTGTAATACATTAAATAAACGAGAGCGAAAGGGGACAGATAGTGGGCTTATTTGATGGATTGATCGGCAATGCAAGTGAGGTGAATTTAGAAAAATTACAGCAGGAAGTAAAGGATTTATTAATTCCAAACGAGACAGTCAAGAATGCCTATAAAATTATTAGAGATACGTTTATTTTTACCAATAAGCGATTGATCCTCATTGATAAGCAAGGAGTGACTGGCAAGAAAACGGAGTATCATTCCATTCCCTATAAAAATATCGTTCATTTTTCAGTAGAGACAGCTGGGACATTTGATTTAGATGCAGAGCTCAAAATATGGGTGTCTGGCAGTCCATTACCGATTCAAAAAAACTTCAATAAGGCGACAAATATTTATAAGGTGCAAAGTGTCTTAGCGCGGTATGTATTGGGGACGTGAGGATTCAATAGGTTATGAAAGCCCGCATTTATGTGTGGCTTTTTTTGTTGTAGAGGACTAGCACTTCGTTAATTCGATTAAGTAATACCCTTTCCAACATAGTATAATAAAGCAATAAATAGTCTCTTGAAGAGATAAAGGGGAATCTATAGTGTGGAATATGAAGAAAAGACCTCAATTGAATTTTTAAACGAAGTTGTTTTGAGGGCAGGTGAAAAAATTGAGAAGGTTGAATACCAAGGGCCTATTCAAACAGTAACGATTGTAAGAAGGTCCGCACGTATTTACAAAAAGGTTGCCCAAATCAAAGTAGCAAAGCAGCCAATTTGGAAGACAACTATTCCACAAGAGCTTGTGAAATATAAATTTTCACCCAAAGTAAATCGCCTATTAAATGAACCATTTGAAACGATTCAGGACTGGCTCCAGGAAGGGTGGATAATACGAGAGATTCGTTATCATGTAGATGGTATAAGTATCAAAGATGATGTCTATCGGATGGGTCCCGTCTATCTGTTTGCTCTTAAATATCGTAAAAGTAAAGAACAACAGCAATATGAGCTTCAACTAGAACAGTTACGAAAGCAAGCGGATGACCTACAAATGTCGCCACTGTTTCTACATGCACTGTCAGCGGAAGCAATGCCTCGTTATTGGAGTCGTGTAAAGCAATTAAAGTTTATGCAGTTTTGTATTGCTATGTACCAGCTTGCTCAGCAAAAAGACTTATTTGATTTTAAAGAAATAGGTGCGACATATGAAGATCGAATTGGTGGTTCGAAAATGTTTGATCAGGAGCGAGAGGAATTTTTAGCCCATCTCGCACAATTAGGCATTGATGCCCCGTCTTATGGCCTTGTAAGCTCAGGGAAGATCGTGCCAATCTATTTTACTGGACATGCACAGTCAGAGCTAGCCTCCTATCATCTTGGTGCAGTTCATGCAACAACAGATAATACAGTGTTACAAACGACATTTACAACTTCCAACACGACACTATGGCTTGTGGAAAATAGGGCTATTTTAACACGTATGGCAACGGAAAGTGAATTTCTACGAGAAAGCCATTCATTTGTGCTTTGTTTGGATGGGCAAATTCGATCCGCTCATAAGCAATTTATCAAACAGTTGCTTAAAAGTTCCATACAACAAGTACTGATTTGGACGGATTATGATGAGGCAGGACTAACGATTGCTAAAAAAGCTATTCAGCTTCTTCCTTGTCCCTTTAAAATTATTGGACGAGATTCGCAAATTTTTACGGATATTGAAACTTACGAGCAGTGGCTTCAGCATGAAAATCGTCATGAGCAAGAGCAACAATTGGGAGGAGTGAACGAATGGAAAATGTGGATGTAAATGCACCCATTTCGATTTTTCACAGTGATTATTTTTCAGCTGAATTTATGAAATCAATGCGAGATTTAGCTTCTCTGTCAGCTGTCTTAAAAGACTTAAGCACGGAAAAAATGTATGATTCACCAATGGAAATTATCCGCTTTTTAAATATTATTCAATTATTAAATACGGCATCTTTAGGTATTGGAGATCCGATTGATCATGAAGATACGCTTTATTATCGCTACCGCCATACATATGAGAATGACTCTGAGCCACCGACGCTTCAGTACATTCAACGTGTGCTCCATATTTTAGAACGCAATAATTGGGTTGTAAAGCAGACGCGGCAAATTAAATTAATGGACAGAGGCAAGCGTATGATGGATGGCTTAATTCGTATGGGAAATGATGCACTTGCTTATTATTTACAAGATGATATTGGCCGTTCACTATTTCAGGCAAGACGTGATGCAGAAATTAGTGCAGCCTATGATGATAAAGGCATTTCAGGTGGAAATAAAATTGCGTCGATGATTTATAATGTAGAGCAAGCCGTTGAGCAATTAGAAAATAGACAGCTTGAATTTTTGGCTGATCGCAATGCCTTGCCACAACTAGAAAAAATCAATCAGTTAATGTTGGGGCTAGAGGAAAAAATGACGGAGCGTTTAGCACAATTCCAAACGATAGAGGAAAGTCTTGTAATGAGTGACTTGATGCACCGTGGAACGGCAGCCATTACAAAGGGCACAACATTAAGTTTAAGCGTATTAACTAAATATGTGCGTTTCGTTACGATGCAATTAACACCGATGGAAGAGGCTATTTCCCCTGAAAAAATACGAAATTTCATCTTGGCGATGTATAACCCACCCTTGCATAGTAATATCCCGACAGCACATGATATCTTTAGCTTTATGGAACAAAATCAATATGAAGAAGAAACATTTGATGGCATGTGGATGCCGGTAAAGTTTGCTGCACCTATAGGACATCAAGATATTAATGATGCTATCCATTATTTAGCCACCTATGAGCCAAAACGTGAGGGCGATATCATTGACCGGGAGGAGCCAGAATACAGAGAAGTAGAAATGGTGGGAGATTCCATTGAAGAAATGTTTGATCAAGCTGCTTGGCAAATGACAAAGGCCCAAATCGATACAACGAAAATAGAAAGTTACTTAGATGACCATGGAGAGAGTGAAATAGAGGAATTAATCGTGCAAGCTAGCTCGAACAAATGGCATGATGCCGTTTTATCAATGCTCGCTGTTTCTGCTTTAACGAGCAGTAAAAAAATAGACAGGTCACCTAAAGCGGAGACGGCAAACTTTGAAAAAGAATGGGAGTGGATTAATGATGACGACAAACGATATACCATATATAAGCTCTTTAGCGATGATTGATCATCTAAAAGGCTATTTAACGACAGAGGAAGAATTGGCTTTTATGCAATTACTGTTTTCATCATCTGCCTCTATTAAGGGAGCGAATTATGGTTTGCGTCGGAAGGAGTTAGAAAAATTATTAGGTATAAAAAATGACGACAATGCTTTGCAATCCTTTATAGACCGTGTAAATGGAGCTTTAAATCGCTATTTCAAAATTATTTATGATGAGAGGCGAGATCGTGTTGTTGTCATGATGCGAATCACAGCGAAAAATGCAAAATCTACATTGAGTAGTGAAGCATTGGCGATTTTACTCTATATGTTTTACCAGCAAGAAGTATTAGGCCATGAATTTACATTAGTACATCAAATTTTAGTTGATTTTGGCCATGAGTCTTTAAATGCTAATAGAAGAATGAAAAGTAATATCGACCAATTAAAAAAGGTGGGAGCTGTTGAAGATTATGAAGCATCTTCAGAAGAGGCATATCAATTAACAACAATAGGTGTTCATTTATTCTCCGAATCTTTTTTACGTCGTACAGTTGAATTTGCACAAGAAACAAAGTTGAATAAAGAAGAAGTGATGAAATTTTTTAACCGTTATAACTTACATGTGGAGGAGGACAAAGAATGATTCCTTACGTGTTGAAAATACAGGGTGTACGTGACTATCCACCAACAAGGGTGATACTAGGTGAAGCCGATGAACATGTATTAATAACAGGTCCAAATGGTGTCGGAAAGTCAACATTAACGTTTTGCATAGGGGCTATATTATATTCTGCAAAAGTAGATATTGAAGGGCTACGCTCGAGTAATTTACAAGCAAATGAAGCATGGTATGCGAAATTATCGTTAGTGTTTAAAAATGAAGGCATGACCCGCATTGATGCGCCGCCATTTATTGCATTTGAATTAATTGTACAACAAGCTGTGAAAAATGGTGCCTTGCAAAAAGAGTATCGTATAACAACAGGAGATTCAGAAGATACGTTAACGAACATAACATCTTATACTTCTGGCAATATAGCAGGACGGAATTTCGGAGCTTACAAAGAAGATTTACAAATTAAATATAAAATTGATCCAGATTTGTATCATTTAATTTGGTATCAGCAAGAGGTGAACCAATTTGCCGCCATGAACCCTGAGGAAAGATTTCGTCAATTTAGTAATATGTTTCATATTGCTGATATGCAAAAAGAATGGGAAGCGGCATTAGAAGGAATTAGAGAAGCTAAACAAGAAATCATCCATTTATCGTCCATTGTAAAAACAGCTGAACATAATCTAACCATTGCAGAAAATGATCTCAACGCCTTTTTAAATAATAAAAAACGTATTCTGGAAAACGGTCGTCTGTATTATACATATACAAATGTTCTACTGCAAAAATATTCAAATGAATGCTCTGATACACAAGCTATTCTTCAGCAATTGCAGGAAGAAGAAGCACAAATAGGGACAAAGCAAAAATTACTGTTGCACGAAAAGGAGCGTACAGGTCAACATTTAATTCAAGTAGTGAATGAGTGCGAACAGGTTGAAGCACAAATTATTGAGACAAAGACCTTATTAAATGAGGAAGTACAGCAGGAAAAAACACTACTAGGGCGATATAGTGAGCTTTCTGCACAGCTAGAATCAATTTCCGATAAAGCAAAGCGACTACGTTTCGATGAACAAACAACCTGGGAAAAACAAAAAGCAACAGCGATTCTACTAAAACAAGTTGAAGAGCAAGATAAGCAACTAAAAACAAAAGAACAACAATTAAGAGATAACGAACGACTTTTGAATAGTGAAAGCGCACGAGTGACGATACATTTCGAAAACCTGAAAAAGGATCTAGTGGAAGCACGTAAGATCGTCCATTTATATCAAAGTAGCCGTTTTATTTTAAGTCAACTAGATGCTGCAAATCTCCAGCAACATCAATTTTTAAAGGAAAAACAGTTATTATCTTCCGCCATCCAAGAGAAGCAGAAAATCATCCAGCAGCTACAACAAAATAAAGTAAGATCTGCTCGTCAACAACAAGGACTAGAAGACTTGCATAGACAAGGTATAGAGGCATATACATTACGTGATTTAATTTCGTTGACACCAAGTGCGCCTTTAAAGTTAGAGTCAAGTATTGAAGCGATTAAATACGCTATTTTTTATAATGCGGTGAGCTATAAGCCACTGAATGATTTGTATTATGTTTCATTAAAGCAGCTTATACCGAATCGTATGATTGACAATATCCCTCATTTAGGATTACAAATGCGTAGCGGACTATCTGAGCAACTACAAAACTATGCCAATAAAGCATTGTGGTGGATCGAGCAATTTTTCACTTCGACGCCTCGAATTGAGGCAGGTACGCTTATAGATGAACGTGGTGCTAGAGGCGCACAGGAACAACTGCAATTTATTCTAAGTGATGCAGCTATTCAACAAACCTTACAAGACCAGGCGAGTAACTTAAACAACCTGCAAGAGCGTCAAGTACAGTTAAATGCTCAGTATGATCATAATATCAAGCAAATTAACCAATTGCATGGAGACTTGCGAAAAATTCAACAGGCTGAAAGTACGCTATTGAAGGAAAGCGAACTGCATGCCTATGAAAGTCAACTGAAAGCTTTAACAGAGCAATTGTTAGCAATTTATGATGAGCAAGTGGAAATGGAAGCACAGCGGGAAACAGTTAGAAAACATCAGGCAGCACATTTTCAAGAGCTGCAATTGCTAGAGAAGGAATGCCGCATTTATGAGGAGCTAGGGGCAGTGGCAGAGCAACAAGTCCAGTTACAGCAAATGGAACAAACATTAAAAGAATTACGCAAAACCATTAATGATTCCAAAAGAGAGCATCAGCAATGGACAGAGCAATTGGAGGAGCTGTCCAATGATAAACGTCAACTAAAATTACTAATACAAAATCATGAATCAGAGCTTGAATTAATAAATAGTAATCTAACAAACTGTCGGCTACGTACAGCGAGAGCGCAAGAAAAAATCGAACAATTAGAGGCTAGCCAAGCAAGTCTAGTAATAAAACTACAGGAATTAGAGCATATTTTACCTGTCGAAGCATGTGTTGTTGATGAATCCATCTCCATTAAATGGTCTGAGGCAAGGTTAATTCATGGTAATGCAGAAAAAGCTGCAGCATTCGAAGCGGCACGCCTAGAAAAGGTCAATATTCATGCTGAAGTAAATTTTGAAAAAATGAAAGAAGATTTTGAGCGTAAAAATGCAGAATTAGCAAGTGCTGAAATACTTCTTGAGCAAAATGCGGGTTTTGCAGCAGATTTAGAAGATAAACTAGAAACGACCATTAATATGTATTTAACAAAGATTAATATGTTGTTCCAAAAGTATATGGATATTTTTCATTTTGAGGGACATATCGAAAAAGAAAGAATAGAAGAGAAGGCAGGGCGCATTAAATACTTGCTTTATGTGAAAGCTCGTAAAATCGGTCATCAGGGTACTATGGAGGATGTTAGCTTAAAAGCACGAAATGGCAAAGTAGGTAAAGGTGTCTCAGGAGGGGAGGAATCGTTAAGCTCGCTCCTCTTTGCCTTAGCTTTATTGCAAAACCTCTCGATTGCCCCAAGCTATATCGTACTTGATGAATTTGATAGCGCACTAGATGATGAACGCAAGGACAAAGTATTTCATTTATATGCAAAAGAGTTAAATCGAAAGTTAATTATTTTATCTCCAAAAGCTCATGATAAAACCTATTACGACCATTTTTCCAAGGTATTTATCATTGAACATAATTCATCTATTCCACAAAGTAGGATTGTTGGTTTCCAAAAGGTGTAGGACCATTTCGATGAATGAAATAGTGTTTAAACGAGCAAGAATTGACTTCTAAATGGCACTCCTTTACAATTAATTTAATACTTTAATAGGAATACGAGGTACTCTCGTTTCCTTACCAACTGAATAGCGTGTAGTAATAGGTGTAAATTGCGTGCAATTTGCTTAAAAGGGAAGTCGGTGCGAATCCGACACTGTCCCGCAACTGTAAATGTGAGCGACTTTTCAGTATCCACTGTCAAATGATGGGAAGGAGAAAAGAAGCAATGACCATGAGTCAGGATACCTGCCTGTTACGAGTACACACCATAAACCTACGAGGAATAGGAGGTGGCATGTTGACAAAACAGAATGCTCTGTTCGTCACAGTACGTCAAACGCCCATAGTAAATGAAAGGGTTCACAATCGAACTCGTTCACACATACTTAGGGTTTGTTTGGCATTGTGTGATGAAAGAAGATAAAATGAAGGATTTCCTCAAAAGTAGGGAGTCCTTTTTGTTTTGAAAATATGTACGCAAAGGGGATGCACGTATGACAAATATTCATGGAACGACAACGTTGGAAACGCCTTATGAAGATCTGAACATTTGTAAGCAACCACGCACAGAAGTTGCCAAGAAAGCAAAAACAAGAATGGTGGTCGAATCGCTAATCGATCAATTATTAGCAACGAAGCTGATACGCAACGATCGCTTCTTTGAGCAAATCTTATATAATAAAGAAATTATTTGGATACAAAATGGGGATGTGGACGGTCATCTTTTAGCGAAAGCAGCCATAGCAGATGAACTCAAAACAAAGACGAATAGTTTTATGATGTACATGCCGACCAATCCGATTGTCTATGAGGTCAACGGAGAAGCGTATCACTTAATTACGCGCATTGATTCTACACGCGCAAAGCCCAACCTCGACCGTCTATCATTGGAGCCAAAGCCTGTTTTAAGTGCCGCTCGTGTCAATGACTTATTATGCTCGATTGTCATGCGCTTTTACGAAACATATTTATATGATTTAGCATCTCATCATGACAAACTCATTGCATTTGTGCAGCAGGAATATGCCCAATTTATTGAAGCGGTGCAAGCGTTAAATGATTATCATTTCAACTGGCATCCACGTGGCAACGGTCACGAGCTTTTACTGCAATTAATTGACCATCTCCAACTATTAAAAAGTCGACCAGGAAAGGTACTGATTGATTTTACGAACAAGCATGACTACGTGGTAGTGGAACCCGCTTATTTGATGGACAAACCAACAAAGAAAGCTGTCGGTGCACTATAAAAAACAAGCCCTCCATTTTTGGAGGGCTTGTAATCATTTTATTGCAGGGTAGAGATATATTTACGCCCAACCAAGAAATACCCGCGCTAGAGCGATGAATACCCGCGGAAGCAAGTGAAATACCCGCGCTAGAGCGACTAATACTCGCGGAAGCAAGTGAAATACCCGCGCTCGAGCGATGAATACCCGCGAAAGCAAGCAAAGCCTTCACGCGAACCAAATCACCCCATTTTACAGGCAGTGCATGGCTGCCTGTGCTTCTTGCCACGGAACCGTATATCCTTTGCCCTTTGCACAAAAGATACTGGAGGAACTATACTCAGGGTCGGCATTTTTATCATAGCCAATCTGTGCAATCACCTCCTCTGTATTATGGCACACATCATAGCCATCAAATTGGAGTGTGAGTGCACCCTTCCCATTTGTATAGGCGGCAAAGGTTGCACTGTAGCTCATTAAAGTGGCAACAGGCGCACGACCTGTTAGGATAACATCCGTTTCAGATAAAATCGGGTCATCGAATGTGCCTGCTGCTTGCTGAATATCAGTCATCATACGGCCGATATAGTCGTTTGAAGCCTTCATTTTAAAGCGATAATAGGGTTCTAGTAGTACATTTTGTGCCTGCTCCAGCCCCTGGCGCAGAGCACGGAAACTGGCTTCACGGAAATCTCCCCCTGATGTATGCTCGTTGTGCCCGCGACCTGTTAGAAGTGTAAAATGAATATCTGTTACAGGGAAGCCTGTCAGTAGCCCATGATGGTCACGCTCAAACAGGTGCTTTTCAACAAGGCGCTGATTGCCTATGGATAAATGATCGGCATGACAGGCATTGCTGAAGGTATTACCTGTTCCACGTGGATTTGGCTCCATTAATAAATGAACTTCTGCATAATGCTTGAGGGGCTCGAAATGACCATAGCCCGTTACGGTTGTCGCAATGGTTTCCATATATAAAATTTGCGGCTCACCAAAGGAGACAGCTATTGAAAAACGCGTCATTAATACCTCTGTCAGGACCTCCAATTGAATGGCACCCATAATATGCACATGGATTTCCTGAAATTTTTCCTGCCAGACCACACGCAAGGACGGTTCTTCTGCTTCGAGTAAACGGAAAATCTGTAGCACTTCCTTGATATGTTGATCACCCTCATATTGAACCTTTGCCTGTAAGGTTGGGACAAGCTCATAGGGCTGTGATAGCATCGTTGTACCGATTCGATCCCCAATGTTTGCCTGGCTCAGTCCTTTGACAGCGAAAATTTCTCCTGCCTCTACCTGTTGAACGGTCTCAAAGCGACTGCCGTTATAAAGGCGAATTTCGGTCACTTTTTCTGTTACTTCGTCAAATGAAAATTCATCTCGTACATGCAACGAGCCCTTGGTTGCCTTCATAAAGGTTAAACGCTGGTGCCCATCATGACGAATCTTAAAAACCTCGCCCTCAAACGGGGCATCCTTGTCAAAATGGGAAGCCGTTAACAGCGGGAGCTGGTCAAGAAATTCCTGAATGCCCTCATCCTTTAAGGCCGAGCCAGCAAAGCAAGGGAAGGCACCTTCATTTTTAATCATTTCCTTTAATTGAGCAAGACACTGTTCATGCTCCAATGACTCATTTAGAAAGGCATCAAGCAATTTTTCATCGCGCTCCGCCAGCCATTCCATGATGCTATTTGATACATAGTCTGCTCGCAGCGGTTCATCGATGAACAACACATGCTGAGAGCAATCTTTGTGAAGCTGACTCATGACAGCCTCCACATTGGCACCTTCACGATCAATCTTATTAATAAAGAAAAAGGTAGGAACATGGTATTGACGTAAAAGTTGCCACACTGTTTCTGTATGGCCTTGTATCCCTTCGACAGCGCTAATGATAATAATGGCATAATCCATTACTCGAATGGCACGCTCCATCTCAGGGGAGAAATCGACATGCCCTGGCGTATCAATCAATGTGTATGTATCGTCGCCAATGCTCATGCGCCCCTGCTCAGCAAATATTGTAATGCCTCGTCTACGCTCTAGCTCATGATGATCAAGAAAGGTATCCTGATGATCGACTCGACCACGGGCTTGAATACTATTTGTATGAAAAAGTACTTGCTCAGAGAAGGTCGTTTTCCCTGCATCCACATGCGCAAGTACACCGATTGTTTTGTACATAGGAAATCCTCGTTTCTATAGATTGCTATCTTTTTATTGTAACAGAATACTAGCTCCTTTATTTCTTGTAAAATAGTTCGTCTTTATGTCGAAATAGTGCTAATATAATGATGATTATACTATTAGCATCATACTACTGATTGCGCGATAAATTTTCTTCTGCTAGTCTATCAATAGTATTGAACATTATAGAACGTATTGGTGCAAATGGCATTTGTCATTTGCTTAAAAGGGAAATCGGTGCAATTCCGATGCTGTCCCGCAACTGTAAATGGGGAGTCTATACAGCATGCCACTGTAGTGAAACTATGGGAAGGCGTATAGATGATGAACCTAAGCCAGGATACCTGCCAATATGTATTTTTTGACTAAGAACCACGAGGATGGGGATAGTGATATAGGTAATGATACCGTTATTTCACTATGCTACTCTCTTGGCGACAAGAGGGTTTTTTTATGCCCTTCCAACCACCTGGGTAGTAAAGAAGTCTCTGATTTCTTTCTATATTTTAACAACAAAGGAGAAAAGGACATGAAGAAATGGAAAAGTATCTGGCTGATGATAATCATTGCCTTGGTCGCTGTTTTAGGGGCTTGTAACGCAAAGGACAAAACAGAATCAGCAGCACAAGGTGAAAAGGTTGAGCCATCCGAGGCAGCAGCAGAAGTAACCATTGAAAATAATGACACAACACAAACATATAAGGAAGCACCGACAAAAGCGATTAGCTTAAATCAACATGTAACAGAAATCATGCTAGCGCTTGGCTTAGAGGATTCTATGGTAGGGACGGCTTACTTGGATGATAAAATTTACGAGCCACTGCAAGAGGCATACGATAAAGTCCCTGTCCTTTCCGATCAATACCCAACGAAGGAGCAAGTCATTGATGCCGAGGCAGATTTCCTATATGCGGGCTGGAAAAGTGGCTTCGGGGAAAAGGGTGTTGGCACACCAGAAGAGCTTGAAGAATTAGGCATTCATACGTATTTACATACGGCTTCCAACATGACAAAGCCAACATTAGAGGATATTTTTACCGATATTCGTAATATCGCGAAGATTTTCCGTATTGAGGATCGTGGTGAAGCTTTAATTGAGCAGATGACGAAAGATGTAGAGGCAGTACAAGCTAAATTACCAAAAGATAGCGAAAAATTACGGATTCTTGTGTTTGATAGCGGTGAAAAGGATGTATTTACAGCGGGTCAAAACTTTATGAATGAGCTAGTGACAATCGCGGGTGGACAAAATATCTTTGGTGATGTGGAATCAGGCTGGACAACTGTGTCGAAGGAAGATGCAGTGGACCGCAATCCAGAGGTAGTTGTCGTAATTGATTACGGTGAAACAACAGCAGAACAAAAGATCCAATTCTTAAAAAATGATCCAGCATTGAAGGAGATGGAAGCTGTTAAAAATGAGCGCTTTGTTATTCTACCACTTTCAGCAGCGTCTGAAGGGGTTCGTGCGGCAGAGGCGATTGAAATTTTAGCAAAGGGCTTCTATCCTGAAAACTTTTAATCCATTCGAGCTAGCGTTTTGCTAGCTCCTTTTTTATAAGGAGCGATAAAAATGAACGCATTTCAAAAAAATGTACCAGATCAAACTTTTGAAACATTAAACCGTCATGGTGAATTCACACGTCTTGCAGTCAGCCCCGGCATTATCAATAAGCATTATACGCCTGCGCAATTTCAAAAAATAGCCGAAATTGCAGGCGAAAAGGGAGCAATAAAGTATTCGGCCTCCTACAGTATTCTCGTATCCATTCCAACAAGTGATGCGTCAGAAGCGATACAAGCCTTACAGGAAGCGGGTCTTTATGTTGTGCCCTCAGGTCCTATCATTGCCATGAGGGCCTGTGATTTTTGTGATGGTGAGAAAATGGAGGCTGCCCCGATAACCGAACAGCTCTATCATGCCATGGTGGGGATGACGGTACCTGCAAGAGTCCGTGTCAATATTAATGGCTGTGCATCAGCTTGCTACAATGCAGTCTATGATGATATTGGGCTCGTTTACCAACAAGAAAGCTTTGATGTCTATTTAGGAGCAGTACCGATGGGAGCAAAGGCACAGGCTGGCAATTTATTCGCTAAGAGGGTAGACGTCACACAAATTGAAGATGTTTTCCTGCACCTGATAAACCTTTATAAGGAGCATGCTCGCCCAAATGAACCCTTTTATAAATTTTATCGCAGAACAAAGTCCGCAGAATATTGGGAACTAGTAAAAAATTCGATTAAATAGCAGGAATATTACTTAGGGTGTCGAAGTATTGTAGTAAGGCACAGAATATTACAATACAAAGGAGCAAGAACATGACATCGAAACAAGGGATTCAACCAGAAGATCTTTATCACTTAAAATCAGTAGCAGATCCACAGCTTTCACCAGATGGGACAGAGGTAGTTTATGTAGAGACACGTATGGACGAGAAGAAAAACGACTATATATCGAATTTGTTTTACATAAACTTGAAGGACAAAACACCACAGCAATGGACATTTGGTGAAGATAGAACGAGTTCCCCTGTTTGGTCACCAGATGGCAGTCAAATTGCATTTTTGTCAACGAGAACAGGTAAGTCGCAAATTTATGTTCTTTCGAAAGCTGGTGGAGAGGCAAAACAGGTGACACATTGTAAAAATGGAGCGACATCCCCTGTCTGGTCACCATGCGGCAAGAAAATTGCTTTTTCAGTCGTGCTAGGGAAAGATGAAACCATCCTAGATAAAGCGGAGGATGAGAAGAAAAAGGATAAAGAGCTAAAGCCACTAGAAATCGAGAAAATGAAACACAAATCGGATGCTGGTGGATTTATTGATATGGAGCAGTTTACCCATATTGCCATTGTCAATGTGGAATCAGGAGAGCTAGAGCAAGTGACAGAAGGTAAAGAGTACTTCCATCTGAGTACTTGGTCGCCAGATGGCAAATACCTTACGTACTTAGCAGATAAGGCGGAGGATTTAGATTTCTCATTCAATGTGGATATCTATTTATTGGATTTAGAATCTAAACAGAGTCACAAGCTAACAGAAGGTTCGGGTGCATATTACCAAACGGCTTGGTCTCCGAATAGTCGCTACCTTTCTTTTGTAGGTGGAGAACGTGAATTTGAAAATGCCACACAAGCAAAGCTTTGGATTTATGACATGGAGCAAAAACTACTAAACTGTGTAACAAGTGAATTTGATGCGCCTGTTGGTGATTATGTCATCGGTGATTTCCTGCAAGGTGTAGCGTCACCACGTGTGCAATGGATGAATGATAATCATAGCTTCTACTTCCAAGTCACAGATCACGGCAATGCGGCGATTTATTACGGAAATGTAGATGGCGAAATTTACCCAGCTATCCATGATGATCAATATGTCTATGGCTTCTCACTTGATGCGCAAAATGATCAGGCTATTGCGGCTATTAGCACAACGACCAATCCAGGCGATCTGTTTTATGTGAACCTAAAAACAGGTGACAAAGAACAGTTGACGTCCATTAATGAAGATTTTTTAAAAACCAAAACATTAGCTGTTCCAGAGAGTATCGAATTTGAAGGTGCAGAAGGCTGGAAGGTCAATGGCTGGATTATGAAGCCAGTTGGCTATGAAGCAGGGAAGAAATATCCTCTCATTCTTGAAATCCATGGTGGTCCGCATGCAATGTATGGTAATACCTACTTTAATGAATTCCAAATCCTTGCTGCACAAGGCTTTGCAGTGCTTTATACTAATCCGCGTGGTAGTCATGGCTATGGTCAAAAATTTGTGGATGCAGTACGTGGTGATTACGGTGGTAATGATTATGCGGACCTAATGGCAGCGGTAGACTACGCTCTCGAGCACTATGATTTTATTGATCAAGATCGTCTAGGTGTAACTGGTGGAAGCTACGGTGGTTTTATGACCAACTGGATTGTGGGCCATACAAATCGCTTTAAAGCAGCTGTGACGCAGCGCTCCATTTCGAACTGGATTAGCTTTGCTGGTGTCAGTGATATCGGCTATTACTTTACAGACTGGCAAATTCAAGCAGGACTCGATGATATTGAGAAGCTATGGCATCATTCACCGCTGAAGTATGTAGACAAAGTGGAGACACCATTATTGATTTTACATGGTGAAAAAGACTATCGATGTCCAATTGAGCAGGCAGAGCAATTGTTTATTGCCTTAAAGTATCGTAAAAAAGAAACAAAATTCGTGCGTTTCCCTGAGGCGAACCATGAACTGTCAAGAAGCGGCAAGCCCACATTGCGAATTAATCGACTTGAATATATTCGTGATTGGTTTGTGAAATATCTATAATCGGGTGGCCTAAGAAGAGGATTTCTTCTTAGGTCACTTTTACTATATAGGACGTCTTTTGAAAAAGCTCTTTGGCGTATCCTGACAGCATCAAAATTTGCGGAAATCTTTACTGAAATCATCGAATGAAATGGTTTCGAAATGCATTTTTTTCGTTATTTAATGTAGGAATAGTACCAACTAAAGCAATTTTTAAGTGCGCCCTCAGGAATAAACCTTTTTTCAGGTTTATCTACCTTATGTTCATTATTTGGTGGAAGCCTCTCCGCCCCATAAAAAAAGAATCACAACAGGTGTGATTCTACATTGCTTAGTCGATTTTCTGGATGAACACGACCTTCAGATAATTAAATTCAGGGTATTCACGTGGTACACGGAAATCCTTTGGTAAACCATATTCCTCGACGATTTTATAGCGTGTACGAGTCTCTTTAAAGGCTTGGTCGATAAAGCCTTTGAACTTTTTCATGCCGAAGCTGGCATTATTTGTGGAAGCCACAATCATGCCATTTTTAGCGGTAATGGCAATCGTGTCCTTCAGTAATTTTGGATAGTCCTTTGCCGTTGAAAAGGTCATTTGCTTTGTACGTGCAAAGCTAGGTGGATCTAATACAACAAGGTCAAACTGTAAAGCATGGCGCTGCGCATATTTAAAATAATGAAAGACATCCATGACTTTTATATCCTGTGCCTCATAATCAATATGATTGACACTAAATTGCTCAATTGTTTTGGCTAGACTGCGCTTGGCTACATCTACACTCGTTGTTTTGATGGCACCTCCTAGAGCAGCTGCCACAGAAAATGCTCCTGTATAGGAGAACGTATTTAGCATGTCAGTATTGTTTGCATAACGCTCACGAATAGCCAATCGCACCTCACGTTGATCTAGGAAAATGCCTGTCATGGCACCATCGTTTAAATGCACCGCAAAGGTCATGCCATTTTCTTTTACCATGATAGGAAATTCACCTGGTGTGCCCATTACAAAATCATCCTGCTCGATATACTGTCCTTTGCTATCAAAACGTTTTTTCTCATAAATCGCTTGATAGTTCACTGTCTCAGCAAGCGCCTCATAAACGACTTCTTTAAATGAGTAAATGCCCTCACTATACCAGCTCACCATGTAGTAGCCGTTAAAAAAGTCAATTGTGAGACCACCGATGCCATCTCCCTCACCGTTAAACACACGAAAGGCTGTTGTGTTTTCATTGCTGAAGAATGCAGCACGATTGTCGATGGCCTTTTTGAATTTCTTCGTAAAAAAAGTTTGATCGATGGTTTCATTCGCATCGGTCGTTAGCACCCAGCCAATCCCTTTATTTTGGATTCCGTAGTAACCTGTTCCGATAAAACGATTATGGTGATCCAAGAGCTTTAGGAGCGTTCCTTGCTCAGCAGGTAAATGTCGTGCATCAACTGCATCCTTTGAAATAAGTGGGTAGCCTTTTTTTAATTGATCAGAAAAGGGCTGTTGTATTTGTAGTGCCATTGTTTGTGTCATAGTGTCATCCTTTAAAAACGTTTTGCTCTATTATCGCACTGTTTGAGCGGGATAGCCAAACTTATTTCAGGAATTGCGCAATTTTTGTCACGGTTTCAATCGTTGCGTCTTCAAAATAATTCATTTTACTGAAATAGCTATGGATTAATCCTGGCATTGTGATATGTTCGACTGTCACACCTGCAGCCGATAACTTTTGTGCATAACTTAGACCCTCATCAAAGAGAACATCTGCCTCTGCGGCTAAAATGAGTGTTTTTGGCATTTTACGGACATCCTCTAGCTGAAGGGGGGATACAAGCGGATTGGTGAAGTTTGCTTCCTCTGTATAGTGATGAGAGAACCACTGCATGGCTTGTGTATCTAAGCCATAATTTTCACCATATGCTAGATAAGATACTGTTGAAAAATCAACATTTGTAACGGGATAGATCAGTGCTTGAGCTTGTAGTGTTGGACCTTCCCGTGTAGTAGCTAAGTGCGCAACGACTGTAGCCAAATTTCCACCTGCACTATCCCCAGCAACCGACAATCGACTTGCATCTCCACCTAAGGCTTCAATATGGTCATGTACCCACACTAGGCTATCGTAGGCATCATATAAGGGCGTTGGGAAGGGATATTCAGGTGCTAAGCGGTAATCCACTGATACCACAATTGCCTGTGCCTGATCTGCTAATAGCTGACAGCCTGCATCGACAGATTCTAGATTGCCATAAACCCAGCCTCCACCATGGTAATAAACAATAACAGGTAAAGTTTTGCCGAAGACGGGCGTATAAAGCCGTACTGTAATTTGCGCTCCATCTCGCACCGTAATGTTGTAATTCTCAATCGATGCTAGCTTCGGTTTGTGCACGGATTGCCATTGCGTAACCGTCCGCATGGCTCTCGCTTCCTGCGGTGTAACTTTGTAATAAGGTGTAGCAGTACGCTGAGCTTCTAGATAATGAACAGCTTCTTTTCTTAAAGTTGTCATCTTCATCATTCCTTTATTGTGAGTTTGTTATTCTTATTATAAACTATTCATATAATTTTACTAGGATTTAATTTAATTGTAGCATAAGCTTTTTTATTTATAAATGAGGTGAAATAAGCACATTATGTTTATAATAAAAGGGACGAAAGTATTTGGAGGGACAGTATGATTTCTTTAATTGTGGCACATGATGACAATCACGTTATCGGTTATAACAATGGGATGCCTTGGCATTTACCTGGGGATTTGCAGTATTTTAAACAAAAAACAATGGGCAAGCCTATGGTTATGGGACGTAAAACATTTGAATCCATCGGTCGACCACTTCCAGGGCGACGCAACATTGTCATTACGCGTGATGAAAACTATCAGGCAGAGGGCATTGAAACTGTGACAAGTTTGGAAGAGGCATTAGCGCTAGCTGGAGATGTTCCTGAGGTGATGATTATTGGTGGCGAGCAGATTTTCCGCTTAGTGATGGAGATGGCTGATCGCTTGTATATCACAAAAATTAATCACGCCTTTCAGGGAGATACTTATTTCCCGAGCTATGAGCAGGATTTTGTTCAAGTCTCTTCAGAAACGCCTGAAACAGCACCAGAAGGCTATACATTCCAATATCAAATTTTTGAACGTAAATAAACGAAAAAAGCAATCGCTCATTGTGAAGGGAGCGATTGCTTTTATTATAGATAAAAATAAACACAAGCATACATAGAGGCACAGCCAGCTAATACAAAGAGATGCCAGATTGCATGGTTAAAGGGCAGTGAGCGCCATGCATAAAAGATGGCCCCAATCGTATAGAACAGCCCACCTGCTAGCAGTAAAGCAAAGCCATGTAAACCTAAATAGAGATAAACGGGCTTAATGGCAAATATAATTAACCAGCCCATGCCGATATAAAAAATCAATGAAAGTACTTCAAAGCGATTAATAAAGAAACATTTAAACAACACACCAAGCACAGCCAGTGACCAAATAATACATAATAGCGTCAATCCTAGCGTACCACCAACGGCAATTAATAAAAACGGCGTATAGGTGCCGGCAATTAAAATATAAATGGACGAATGGTCCAAAATAGCGAAAAAGTGTTTATATTTTTCTGGCATACTGTGTAGTAATGTAGACATTAAAAACAGAATGATGACAGACGCACCGAAAATGCTGAAAGTTGTAATATGTAGTGCATTTCCTGTTTGGACGGCTGCTAACAGTAGAACAACCAGTGCTGGAATACTAGCAATGAAACCAATACCATGTGTAATGGCATTCCACAGCTCTTCCCTCCAAGATTTATAGTCAAATGAATCAACCATTTGAAACACTCCTTTCGTTCATACATTTACTATACCCCAATAATTTAGAGATGAACATTTACATTTGTCATATAGTTCATATCAAAAATGTCATAAGCCTGTCATATTCTTTGAGGGGCATTGATAGACAAGAGGTAGGCGAAAACGCTATAGTATCCAAGGTAGCGTTTACATGCAAGCTAGGACAAGGTTTTCCCTAATGACAAATGTCATGTTTACATAATGATTCATTAGTCTATATAATAAATTTTAATGAAGTAAAAGGATGTGTCGAAGTGAGACGAATTCATATAGTAACGGACTCAACTTGTGATTTAACAAAAGAAGAAGTAGCACAACATGGCATACATATCGTGCCTTTAACGATTCAAATTGATGGTCAAACATATACGGATGGTGTGGACTTGGAGCCACAATCATTTTTAGGCTTAATGAAAAATGCGAAAAATTTACCGAAAAGTTCGCAACCAGCTCCAGGGAAATTTAAAGAATTATATGATGAGCTCGGTAAAGATGGCGATCAAATTATCTCCATCCACATGACAGGCGGTATGAGTGGAACAGTAGAATCAGCACGCCAAGCGGCACAAATGACAGATTCCGATGTGACAGTCATTGACTCTCGCTTTATCGCGATTGGCTTGGCTATCCAACTACGTGAGGCAATCCGCATGCGTGATGAAGGGGCAACAGTAGAGGACATCGTAGCACGTTTGGAAAAGGTACAAGACAATACGCATTTATATGTGATTGTAGACACGCTCGAAAACTTAATTAAAGGCGGTCGAATCGGTAAAGGAACAGGCTTTATCGGTTCCCTTCTAAACATCAAAGTGATTGCCAACCTTGAAGGTGGCGTATACAACCCAGTGTCAAAGGTACGTAGTCATAAACAAGTAGTTAATTTTTTATTTAAACAATTCCAAGCAGATACAGCCGGAAAAACAGTTAAGGCAGTCGGCATTTCCCATGCAGATGGCCTAGTAACGATGGGCAACCCATTAAAAGCGCTGATCGAAGAAACTGGCTTTAACGATGTTGAAATTGCCTTTACATCTCCAATCATCTCGACACACACAGGTCCAGGAGCAATCGGTTTTATTTATTTTGCAGAATAACAGGAAGGAGCTACTACATAAGTAATTGTAGTGGCTTTTTTATACTGTAACACTTTGAAGACATGAATGAGCGTTTTAATCAAACAATGATCAATTTGCTCCTAAGAAAGAGCGACTTCGATTATATGGTGACTACTTTGCCGCCAAGCAAGAGCGGCTCCAATCAAATTGTGAGCGTTTTCCCACAAAGTATGAGCGGCTTCAATCAGAGTGTGATCGCTTTCTCACATGAATTGAGCGCGTTTAATCCAAAGAAGAGCGGTTAACCATTAAGTATGAGCGGCTTCAAATAAATAGTGAGCGTTTTGTCAGCAAGTAAGAGCAGCTTCAATCAAATAGTGATGCTTTACCACCAAAAATAATCAGAACTCCTCTAATTATCATCACTTCTGCATAAAACCATACATTCATCAAAAATTTGTGAAGAAATTTGGCAAGAGCACAAAATTATGGAGAACTAAGGGTAAGTCACTTTTCATTGAAGCATGAACTATTCTATAATAGAAGTAATAGAAAGGGATGGAAGGTGGTCAAATGGACATTTGGCGATTTATGTTGTCATGTTTGACCGTCTTAGTACTAAGTGGTTGTGCAATATCAATCGATGAACCGAATCCGCAAGCAGAGCCAGAAGGTGAGCAAGCAGGAACGGAGCAAGATATGCCGCAGGATGAGCAACAAACAGAAGATGAGGAAAAAGCATCTAAGAATATGTTGACGCAAATTTTTGAACATTTTTTTGAGCCATCAGCAGAGGATTTATCGCAAATTGATGAAGAACAAGCAAAGCAACTACATTACTTGGCACTGGGAGATTCGTTGACAGATGGTGTCGGTGATGAGTATAGTCAAGACGGTTATGTTGGAAGATTAGCAGATTCATTGCTCGCATGGCCTTCGATTTCAGATGTAGAGGTCGATAATCGGGGCAAACGTGGTAGACGCAGCGATCAGCTACTAAAATTAGTGAAAAAAGGGCATTATGATGAAGAGCTGCAGGAAGCACAGTTAATTTCCTTAACAATGGGTGGCAATGATGTCATGAAGGTCGTCAGGCAGGATTTATTTAACCTGAAGCGTGATGCTTTTGATAAGGAACTGCTGGCTTATAAAGAACGTTACAGCAAAATCGTAGAAGGCATTCGCGCAAAAAATCCGACAGTGCCCTTATTACTCATTGGTTTTTATAATCCATTTTCAATTGTGACCAATGAGGCGAATGAATTTGATACCATTATCACAGAATGGAATAATGTGATTGAGGATGTAGCCAGCAAGGATTCCAATGCTTGTTACGTATCAGTAGAAGATTTGTTTGATTCCAATGAAGAGCTCGTCTATCATACAGACTTTTTCCACCCAAATGCAAAGGGGTATGAAAAAATGACAGAGCGTATACTTGCAGCAATGGAGCAGTGTGGTATGGAAAAAAAGATTAAAAAGGCAATAGGCTTCGAGGAGTGACAAAATGAATAAATGGAAAGTCGCGTTTTTCGCCTTAGCGGGCACAGTGCTTTTTGCAATCCTCCTCGTCGTTTTTTTAGCAACTAGACCAGTGGATGGCGGCCATGTTGCGAAGAGTTCAGCAGGTGAAAGTGAAAGCAAAGGAAATGTACTCGTGGTACAAACCACAACAAAGGAATTAGAATCGATATCAAAAAAATACTTAAAGGATGCAGCGAAAGGCTCGCCTTTACCACTTGATTTCACAATTGGGGATGATATTCAATTACGTAGCACACTCACGGTATTTTATACGGAAATCCCCATTTCCATGAATTTTGACCCCATTGTGGATGACAAGGGGAATATTATTTTAAAACAGACGGGCATGAATGTAGGTTTATTAAACATTCCACCGGAGACGACGATGAAAATCATGCGCGATTCGGTGGAATTTCCCTCATGGATTACCGTGAATCCGAATAAAGCCGAAATTTATATTGATTTATCGCGCATTAACATTGCTTCTGGATCACGTGTACGTGCTAAAGAGTTGGACTTACCAAAGGATAAAATTTTATTGGAAATTATTGTTCCTGGTGAATAAGGAGTGAAATGAATGGCAAAGCAATATGCAACATTTGCGGGAGGCTGTTTTTGGTGTATGGTCAAGCCCTTTGACGAAACACCAGGCATTGATTCTGTGATTTCAGGCTATACAGGTGGACATGTTGTGAATCCTACCTATGAACAGGTTTGCTCGGAAACAACAGGGCATGTAGAAGCTGTACAAATTACATTTGATGATGAATTATATAGCTACGAGCAGCTACTTGCGATTTACTGGACATTGATTGACCCAACAGATGCAGGGGGACAATTTTATGACCGTGGAGAATCCTACACAACGGCCATTTTTTATCATGACGAAGAACAGCGTGAGCTTGCTGAACGTTCAAAGGCGGATTTACAAGCATCTGGCAAGTTTGATAAACCAATTATGGTAAAAATCTTACCAGCCACTACGTTTTATCCGGCTGAGGATTATCATCAGCAGTATTATAAGAAAAATCCAATGCACTATGAGCGCTATTCGATTGGATCAGGTCGTCGAGCGTTTCAGGAGCAACACTGGGGGAACAAACATGAATAAAGAACAACGTTTAAAAGAATTAACAGAGATGCAATACTATGTGACACAGGAAAATGGCACAGAGCCACCATTCCGTAATGAGTACGATGACCATTTTGCAGAAGGCATCTACGTAGATATAGTTTCTGGCAAGCCTTTATTTAGCTCACTCGATAAATACAACTCTGGCTGTGGCTGGCCAGCCTTCACAAAGCCGATTGAAAAAGAACAGGTGACCGAGCATTTCGATACATCTCACGGTATGCGTCGTGTGGAGGTACGCAGCAAAGAAGCGGATTCGCATCTAGGACATGTCTTCCCAGACGGCCCAAGTGAGCAAGGCGGCTTACGCTACTGCATCAACTCAGCAGCGCTTCGATTTATCGCAAAAGAGGATTTAGAAAAAGAAGGCTATGGCGAATACCTAGCACTATTTAAATAGTGCTAGGTTTTTTTGTGGTAATGAGACACAGCAGATTAGAAGGATAGAAATCTGAAAGTGAAGGATAAACCAGAAAAAGTAGCGGATAGAATGCTCAAAGTGGAGGATAGCCTAGCAAATTAGAGGGATAGCCCTCAAATAATTGGATAGAAATCTGAAAGTGAAGGATAAACCAGAAAAAGTAGCGGATAGAATGCTCAAAATGGAGGAAAGCCCCGCAAATTAGGGGGATAGCCCTCAATTAATTGAATAGAAATCTGAAAGTGAAGGATAAACCAGAAAAAGTAGCGGATAGAATGCTCAAAGTGGAGGATAGCCCCTCAAATTAGGGGGATAGCCCTCAATTAATTGAATAGAAATCTGAAAGTGAAGGATAAACCAGAAAAAGTAGCGGATAGAATGCTCAAAGTGGAGGATAGCCCCTCAAATTAGGGGGATAGCCCTCAAATAATTGGATAGAAATCTAAAAGTGAAGGATAGACCAGAAAAAGTAGCGGATAGAACGCTTAAAGTGGAGGAAAGCCCCGCAAATTAGGGGGATAGCCCTCAAATAATTGGATAGAAATCTGAAAGTGAAGGATAAACCAGAAAAAGTAGCGGATAGAATGCTCAAAGTGAAGGATAGCCCCTCAAATTAGGGGGGAAAGCCCTCAAATAATTGGATAGAAATCTGAAAGTGGAGGATAAACCAGAAAAAGTAGCGGATAGAATGCTCAAAGTGGAGGATAGCCCTCAAATAATTGGATAGAATGCTTAAAGTGAAGGATAGCCCCGCAAAGTCAAGGGAGAACCAATAAAAAATGGTTCTCCCTCTCCCGTTCAATTCGCTTAAACTTTAAACTCGCTCACGAGGTTGCGTAGGCTATCTGCTTGTTGGGCAAGCTCAGTGGCTGCGGCGTTGATTTCCTGCATGGATGCGGAGCCTTGTGTGGCTGCTGCCGCAGATGTCACGGTGTTGGCCGCAGATTGTTCTGCGTAGGCATTGACATGTATGAAGTCACTTGCCACCGCATTGCTATTTTCAAGCGTTGTCGCAATTTTATCCACCATGGCTGCAATGATTGATGTTGTTTCCTCGGTATGCGATAAAATGTTGGCTAAGGATTGATTTGTTTCATTTGTCACTTCAACGCCTCGGATAACGGTTGTCACGCCCTCGTGATTTTGGGCAATGATGGATGTGACCTCTTCTTGGATGGATGTGACAATCGATGTAACCTCTTTCGCTGCACTTTGGGATTGCTCTGCCAGTTTGCGAACCTCATCGGCTACGACCGCAAAGCCACGTCCATGCTCGCCAGCACGTGCCGCTTCAATCGCCGCATTTAAAGCGAGGAGATTCGTTTGCTCAGAAATGGCCGTGATCGTGCCAATAATGGACGTAATATCCGCAGATTTACGACCCAACGCCTCCACAGTGGATGTTGTAGAAGCCATTGTTTCTTCAATAGATTGCATCACAAGTGATGATTGTTCCACAGAGCGGCTACCTTCATCGGCTGCTTGCTGCATGGCGATAGAGGCACGATGGACAGCACTCGCTTGCTCATTTAATTGATGCATTGAATGCTCTAAGTCGCTCATTTTTTGCTGCGCACTATTCATACTGGAAATCGTATTGTCACTATCACTCGCAATATCCGCTGTCGCATCTGCAATATCCTGAATTGTACGCGCATTTTCATCTGCTAATGACATCAGCTCCTGACTACTGCTTGATACATGATCCGCCAATTCACTCACGCGTCGAATTAAGTTAGAAATCGACTCAATTAACGTATTCGTCGAGGCTGCAATAATAGAAAATTCATCACGATTACGCACATTTACACGTCTTGTCAAATCGCCTCCAGCTTGCGCAATATCAAGGATAGAGTCATTAATCGCCTGTGTATTACGTTTTAATGATTTAAATAGCATAAAGCCAAAAATTACAATCGCTAAAAAACCGACGATTGAAACGAGAAAGAATGTAGTGATAGAAAGGTTTACCTGCTGGTTAAGCTTGTCTAATTTTGTTTTATTGGCATCGTCCATGACAGTATTGATGGTCTCAATATTTTTATCGATATGGGTTTTCATAGTTTCCCCAGTAGCACCCATCATCAGCTTACGTGCCTGCTCAAGACCAAGCTCATCACGCATTGTCATGACTTTATCTGAATAATCAAGGTAATTTTTATAATATTGCTCGATTGCCTGCATATGACCGAGTTCTACTTGTCGATCTTGAAATTGATCTTTTAAAGCAGCCAGCTTTTTATTAATGGTATCAATTTTTAAATGATAGGAAGTAGAATAAATGCCGTTACCTGTAATTAAATATGATTGCTCTAAATTGGTCAGTCTAGCAATCTCATAGGCAAGTTGATTCACCGTTAGTTGCTCCTGCACATTTTTCTTTGTAAAGTCTTCCATTTGGTGCTGCAAGTTCTGTATATTGACGTAGGACAATATACCCATTATACCGTTAATTACAATAAGAAGTGCAAACATAATAAGCACTTTACCCCGAATTAAATGGTAAAAACGTTGTCGTTTTTCTTTAATAGGAGGGGGATTTTTCCCAGTTTCCCCTTGTGTAGAAGCTTTCCTCTTCTTAAAAAAGCTAAAAGTAAAGAGAGACGGGCGTTTTTTCGCTGTATCATGAGTTTTTTTAGTCTTTTTCATCGCCATCACCTTCCTATTTTTTTAAATAATCGATTTCAATTTTATCTTATTTTACTAGATTTTTCTATCTTTATTTCTAATAATTAAAATTTTTCAGATAAAACAACTATGACAAAAGTCAGGATAGACCATGAAGATAGTTCTAAAATCATAAGTGGGTACAATATAGTAGTAGTGGAAATTATGACGAATGCTAATTTTTTTGATACACTAGCGAAAAGCCAATGCATAAAAGGGGAAATTGTTTGATGAAGAAAAGTTTTTATTTATACGTCCTAACCTATCGAGGTGGCGATTGGTCCGACCCTAAAGTACGCTTTGCAGAGGAAGTGTTTCATGAGCATAATTTTCCAAAGCAGAGCACAGACTTTCATGAGTTGTCCGACTATATAGAAACCTATGCAACGGAAAACTTAACAATCCAGACCTTTGATTCTTTGTGGACACTTTATGAGGAACAAGCATAATTGTACGAAAACTATAAATAATTTTGCAGTTGCTAGACGTCTAGCATTGCGTAAATGACAGAAACACAGTATTATTTATAGTGATAACTGACAGAAAAGAGGGATTGCAGTATGAGTATTCATATTAATGCAAAAAAAGGTGAAATCGCTGACACAATTTTACTTCCAGGAGATCCATTACGTGCAAAATACATTGCGGAAACATTTTTAGAAGATGTAACTTGCTATAACGAAGTACGTAATATGTTCGGATATACGGGTACGTATAAAGGAAAACGCATTTCTGTACAAGGAACTGGTATGGGTGTGCCATCTATTTCAATCTACGCAACAGAATTAATGCAAGAATATGATGTTCAAAAATTAATCCGTGTAGGTACTTGTGGTGCAATTCAAAAAGATGTAAAAGTGCGTGACGTGATTTTAGCGCAAGGAGCAACATCTGATACACGTATGAACCAAATCATTTGGGGTGGTGCTATCGATTTTGCACCAATCGCTGACTTTGATCTTTTATTAAAAGCATATAATGCAGGTAAAGATGCAGGTCTTAACTTACAAGTTGGGAATATCTTCACAGCAGATTTATTCTACTCAGATGAGCACCAAAACGAAAAATTAGCTCAATACGGTGTACTAGCTGTAGAAATGGAATCAGCAGCTCTTTACACATTAGCAGCAAAATTCGGCCGTAAAGCACTTGCTGTTCTAACAGTAAGTGACCACATCATTACAGGTGAAGTAACAACAGCTGAAGAACGTCAAACAACGTTCAATGACATGATTGTGGTAGCATTAGACGCAGCGATTCAAGACTAAGCTAACTTTAGACATATTTAATTTTATAATGAATGTAGGCAACCGACAAAAAAACCGACCATTTTTCTAAGATGGGTGGAAGTAGTCGGTTGCTTTTTTTGTGGGAATTATAGACAGATTGTTCCAGTTTTGATGCCAGTAGGCCCGTTAAATCCTGGGATTGTGGCGATTACCATGTTTGTTGCTATGTCGATGACAGACACCGTATTGTCTACTTGATTTGTAACATAGGCAAAAGTACCATCTGGCAAGATGGTTACTTGGTCTGGAGATGCACCTACAGGGATAGTTGCAATCACCGTATTGGTGGTTGTATTGATGACAGATACGGTATTATTGCCTTTATTTACAATGTACACAAGCGTTCCATCAGGGGTAATCGCTGTTCCTACAGGTCCTGTACCAACAGGAATGGTAGCCACTACTGTATTGGTAGTGGTATTAATAACCGATACCGAATTGCTATTTTCATTTGTCACATAAGCAAATTGCCCGCTTGGAGTCAACACAATGGATCTAGGACGAATTCCTACAGGGATTGTAGCAATCACCGTATTGGTTGCAGTATTGATAACCGATACTGAATTGGAATTCTCGTTGGCAACATAAGCAAACGCACCGTTTGGCGTAAAGGCAATACCTTGAGGTTGTAGCCCTACTGGAATAGTGGCTGATACGGTATTGGTGGCTGTATTAATGACCGATATAGTGTTTGATCCGTGATTGGATACATAAGCAAGCGTTCCATTTGGCGAAATGGCAACACCAAGAGGGTTAACACCCACGGGAATGGTAGCGATTGGCAAGTTTGTGGCAGTGCTAAAAACCGTTACATTATCTGAGAAGAACGCTGGAACATAACCAAACGCACCATTAGGTGTAATCGCTACTTCTAGCGGAGCAGTCCCTACTGGAATGGTAGCGACGATTGTGTTTGTTGCGGTATCAATTACAGAAACTCTATTATCAGGCGTTGCTAGCTGCCCAGCATCTGTCACATAGACGAGATAATGGCAACTTGGTGGTATGGGTAAAAATGGGGGCTTACATTTACAACGACAACAAGGGCAACAACAGCGACAATGACAATTTGGATTTGACGTAAACTTGAATTTTTTTAAATATTTATGTTCTTTCCCCACACAGGACATCCTTTCAGTCATATATGGCTACTTTATGCGTAAAGAGCTAGGCTTGTTGTACGTTTACCTAGCCATTCTCTTTTATCATGTTTTGGTAAAGTTCTAAACTTTTAAGTAAGGTTCTTCTAAAAAAAAGCATAGGAGACAGGAGGAATTATTCTTGACGTTGATGAAGTTTTCATAGACATTAAGACGGTAGGTAAAATTTTGTATCGTATTGATTGATCTTATGATGTTAAATATATGGAAAGTTACCTTTAATCGGAATGATAAGATGTTCTACAGTTTATTTACTTAATAAGGTAAAATGTGAAATGTATAGGTTTATGGTGGTATATTTTTGAAAAATAAGTATATGTGACATTTTAATACTTATTATCGTGTACGTATGACCGCTTCAAAATAGAAGCTCTCTTTTACAGATAGATTTCAGCAGCCGATTCTTAACCAGAGAAGGAGGAGGGTGAGCTTTGAAAAAAATAGGTTTACTACTAGCAGCTCTTTTCGTAGTAAGTGCGGTCTTTATTGATAGAAATAAATTATTATATCCTCCTTTGCCAATCGATTCCCTTACACCAAAGGAAGCCATCCAAAAATTAAATGCATCCCCCGTTGATTTAGTGGTGCTCTCTAATGATAAGAAGGCAACTTGGTACCTCACAGCCATTTCAGCTAGGGGCATACAGAAGGTGGACGAGGACATTCAGCAAATGATGGCTAATGAAGGTTGGGCATTTCTTGAAAAAGAGGGGAGCGGGTTATTTTTCGAAAAAAATGGGGAACGTTCCATTGTGACAACGGAAATGTGGACGAAGCAGTATGTGCTTGTTCAAATTCAGAAATGAGGTGTTCTATGGAAGTCTGGGATATCTATGATAAAAATCGGCAAAAAACAAATAAGCGTCATGTACGTGGGACAGCATTAGCAGCTGAAGATTACCATATCGTTGTGCACGTATGGATTCGCAATAACAAGGGAGAATTCCTTTTAACAAAAAGACACCCCAATAAACATTATCCTCATTTATGGGAATGTCCGGGAGGCTCTATAGTAACGGGTGAAAGCAGTTTGGACGGGGCTATTCGTGAGGTGGGAGAGGAAATAGGGATACCATTATTGAGGACCAATGGACAATTAGTAAAGAGTGAACGTCGTGATTGCTTCAATGATTTTTACGATGTGTGGTTATTTGACCAAAGCTTTGAAATTAGTGAGACCATCCTTCAAGAGGGGGAAGTGACAGCAATTCGATGGGTCACAAAGCTAGAGCTTGAAAAAATGTTTCACGCGAATAAAGTAGTACCGACACTAGGCTACTTTACATCCATTATTAACGATAAGACTACGCGGTATTAGTGATCTATGTCAGCATATTTTTGATTCAGTAGGTTAATCTATACTTAAACAGGATAGAGGAGCGTTAATATGAACAAGCGTATTCTTATTGGACTAGCTTTATTTACGTCTTTTTTCCCTCTTAATTTCGTTTCTGCTAAGGACAGTGATTCGCCACAACCTCTTGAGGTGTTTCTTCCTGAAATCGGCTATAAAACAGTAGAGGTAGCCGTAAAAGAGTTCGAACACCACTATAATAAAGAGCTGAAGCTACCTCTAAGAGTACCGCCGATCAGCTTTACACATCATGTTGGTAGATTTAGTGATTTAGAAGGAGAAATGAATGATCAGCTGGAGGTGGTAATGATTAGTGATCAAATGCCACAAAATCATTTCAAAATCAAGGTTCGACCAGTTGAGCATAAAATGCCATTTGAAAAATATATAATGGATGTATTCAAGCTGAAAAATGGCAGTGAGGCAGCCTATATTGAAAATCCAAGAATTGGTTTTCATTTACTCGTTTTTGAAAGAGACGATTGGCAATATGTCTTTAGTATTGATCGTGATGTTGCAGATCAAGTAACGGCTGAGGTCCTGATTGATATTGCTAATTCAATTGATTATCCAAAGCAAAAGTATTAGCTCTTCTAATTTTTATTCTTGCCTTTCAGCTCTTCTCGTAATTTCTTTAGTTCCTCCGTTTGCTCCAAAATAGTATTGTTGACTCGTCTAATCGAATCATATATAGCAAAAATCCCCACAAAAATAAGAATGATAACTAATAATTCCATCTTGCACCTACTTTTTATTTTTACATTGATTGTAACAGGAATTTCCAAATGATTGAAGAATTAGTTAGGTGGAGGTGCTTGTTATGCAGAGATATGTTTATCATATGGTTCCAAGGGAAATGGTCGGTCAGGAGCTGATGCCACTGAATAGGTTAGGGGCAATGTATCCAGATTTATATGAACGCTATGCGAAAAAATATTTTGATCATCCAGAGAGACCGAAGCTATTAATGAAAGAAATCCCTCAACTGAATTGCTTGTGGAATGATGTTGTCCATTTTCTACCAATCCATCCTAGTCATCTCTATAAGGCATTAACAGAGCTAGATATTGAAACGAAAGAAAACCTAATGTTTTATCAAATTCCAATCCAAAAACTAGCAGCTAATCAAAATGCGATGTACTTGTATTCAAAGGAACGCTATAACGGGCCAGCAGGGGCAATTGCAGCAGAGGATATAATACTTCTGTCGTTACATGATTATAGAGAACTAGAACAGCTACCAGCAGCAACCATTGACTATTTCCAAACGGAAAAAGGAAAAGGGAAGAACTTTGGGCTTTTTTCATATATTCCGCATCTCTTCAGCTTAGGCAATGTCAATGTAGACGATGCGGAAATCATTACGTGGAATCAACTTATTCCTAGCATGAATACTAATTGAGGTGGGAAATGAAATAGGGTTTGCCTAATAGCTTACCCTTTTTTTGATGCTATTTGAAGAGAATTAAACCAGTGTCGATGACCACAATAAGCAGTAATACAAAATAATGGGTAGGAAAACAATCGATAGCACATGATCCCTTACTTCTGATAAGAACGATAAACGCTTCATAGGAAATCATGCCAGCAGCAAAATTTCTGTTATCTTCAATGGATTATTCATCCTCCTGATCATTAGCTCTAATTCGTATTAGACTTTTGAAAAACGAGTTGAAGCAGATAGACAATCAATCGAATAATGAATAGATAGATAAAAGCTTCAATTAAGCTTGTTGAAAGTATCATTACATAACGACCGAAATCTTCTAATTCATGAAAAGTATATGTTTGTATATGCCAATCAAAAAATAATGCTTTGTAACTCGTCCCCAAAAAGATAGGGATGAAAAGTAGCCAATAAAAGAAAGGTAAACTAAATTTATAGCCTTTAGCCAGCAAGGTACACCCTCCCCATTTTTTAAGCCATCATAGCATAAAAGAAAATATTTTGGTATATTATGGAGGTATTTAGTGATAATACGAATACGTTATTTACAATTATAGTAATTTAAAGGTATTATTAGTAAGTTGAGACGATGTCCAGAAAGGTAGAAGTCCATGAAAATGATCCATTCAAGCAAGATACATCCCGAAGTGAAAACATTATTATCCTATGCCACATCCGAAAAGAAAGTGGAGAAGGAATACTCATTGTACATTGCATGGCCTGAAAGAGTGTTATATGGCTATACTATCGAACAAGACATTGTCGGTTGTATAGGAATTGTTAATAGAGAGGCAAAACGGTGTGAAATTAAACATATTGCCGTATCGCCGGCTTATCGTGGAAAAGACATTGGGCGTGAGATGATTCGGTATGTGGAAGAACATCATGCATTTTCTTCTATTTATGCAGAAACAGATCAGGACGCGGTGAATTTTTATAAAAATATTGGCTTTCATATTACGAGTTTAGGAGAAAAATACCCAGGGGTGGAGCGTTTTGCCTGTCTATTAAACTGCACTACCTAATGGTCAATTCGTTGTACTGTCGATAATCGTCCACTTAGGTGCTTTTTACGCCCTGTTATTTGATTATATTAAAGGTAGTAAATTTGGATGATAGACTAGAATAGAAAGGAGCTATAAAAATGCAAAAGAGGTTGTGGTGGTTGATCGTATGTGGCTTGGCCTTGTTAATAGCGGGTTATTCGATTGTTCAATATTTACTATTCGATGCACGACAGGCGGGATTTGTTCAATTAAAGCTTATGCTTAGTGCAACATTGAATTCATTTTGGTATATCATGCTCTATCTACATATTGTATTCGGTGTATTAGCCCTCGTCATTGGTCCTTTTACGTTGTCATCAAAGTTACGAGAGAAAAATGTGAAACGCCATAGACTACTAGGCAATATCTATATGGTTAGTATTTTGTTTGGTGGCTTGGCAGGACTTTATTTAGCACTAAACGCAACAGGTGGATGGGTGGCACAGCTAGGCTTTGCTTTATTATCTTTAGGGTGGCTCTTTACCATGTTTCAAGCGCTGGTCCAGATTAAAAAAAGAAATATCCAAGGCCATCAGAAATGGATGCTAAGAAATTATGCATTAACCTTTGCAGCTGTCACATTGCGAATCTGGCTACCATTGTTTACTGTATTATTTGGCTTTGATAATTTTGAGTATAGTTACGCCTCCATCGCTTGGCTATGCTGGGTGCCCAATTTTATCGTGATGGAATGGTATATCCAACATAAACTTACTAAAGTTGCAAATTACCGAGACATGACAAAAGCTAATGGATAGTTTTGAAACATATTCTGAGCATTAGGTTCTAAAGGAGCCTAATGCTCTTTTTATTTTAAGATTCATATTTATTTCATTCTAATATTCTAGGTGCATTCATTATCCTTACAATTATACCTTTGAATATGATGAAAAAGGACAGGAGGTGAAATCTCATTGAGGTTTAGTTACATCCGTAATTTTGATAATTTTAAATGTGATGCAAAATGTAATTATCCATTGAAATATAAATGTAATGAATTTGGTTGTAATGGATATCCCTATGTTTATGGAATTCAAGAACCAATAGGTGTAACAGGAGCAACAGGCGCTACTGGTCCTACAGGTGCCACAGGTCCCCCGGGAGCGCGGGGAGAACCGGGACCTCAAGGAGTAGCAGGAGTCACGGGTCCACAGGGAGAAATTGGTCCTCAAGGTGTAGCAGGAATCACGGGAGCAACGGGTCCGCAGGGAGAAATAGGTCCCCAAGGAATAGCCGGAGTCACTGGAGCAACGGGTCCGCAGGGAGAAATAGGTCCCCAAGGAATAGCCGGAGTCACGGGGGCAACGGGTTCTCAGGGAGAAATAGGTCCTCAAGGAATAGCAGGAGTCACGGGAGCAACAGGTCTACAGGGAGCAACAGGTCCTCAAGGAGTAGTCGGAGTCACAGGATCGACGGGTCCACAGGGAGCAATAGGTCCCCAAGGAATAGCCGGAGTCACGGGTCTGCAGGGGGCAACAGGTCCACAGGGAGAAAAAGGTCCACAAGGAATAGCAGGAGTCACGGGGGCAACGGGTCCGCAGGGAGCAACAGGTCCTCAAGGAGTAGTCGGAGTCACAGGATCGACGGGTCCACAGGGAGCAACAGGTCCTCAAGGAATAGCAGGAGTCACGGGTCTGCAGGGAGAAGTAGGTCCTCAAGGAGTAGCAGGAATCACGGGAGCAACGGGTTCTCAGGGAGCAACAGGTCCTCAAGGAGTAGTCGGAGTCACAGGATCGACGGGTCCACAGGGAGCAACAGGTCCCCAAGGAATAGCAGGAGTCACGGGTCTGCAGGGGGCAACAGGAGCCCAGGGAATAACAGGAGGTACAGGGGCAACGGGAGCCCAAGGAATAACAGGAAGTACAGGATTGACAGGAGCCCAAGGAATAACAGGAAACACAGGAGCAACAGGAGCCCAAGGAATAACAGGAAACACAGGGGCAACAGGAGCCCAAGGTATGACAGGAAGCACAGGGGCGACAGGAGCCCAAGGTATGACAGGAAGTACAGGGGCGACAGGAGTCCGAGGAATAACAGGAAGCACAGGAACGACTGGGTTGCAGGGAGTAACAGGAGCCACTGGAATAACTGGGGCAACAGGAGAACGAGGTCTAGTAGGAATGACAGGGGCAACAGGAGCCCAAGGCGTAACGGGTAGCACAGGAGCGACTGGATTGCAGGGAGTAACAGGAGCCACTGGTGCCATAGGGACTACAGGTGTTACAGGATCAACGGGTCCAAGTGGTTCAGGTTTAATGGAAGTTTTTCTCTCTACAGATCAATCAGTTAGTAATAATGATTTTCTTGGTACTGGTAATTCTTCGGCTTCATTTGTTAGGAGTTCTATTGTTATTCCTGAAAATGCTATAATTAGAAGCTTAACTCTGAATATACGGGATCATGCTCTAAGCGCAGGTCAAACAGCTTCAGCACAAATATTTGTCAGTACAAATTGTGGTTTTACTAGCGTTGCTACAGGTATTATTGCGTCTGTGTCAGGACCAAATTCATCTACAACACTAAATTGTTGTGCAAAAGTGGTAGCAAACTACCCAATTACTAGTTGTACACTTCTCGCTGTACAAGTAAGTACAACTGGAGGAGCGTTTTCAAATGGTGTTTCAGCAACGATACTTTTTAATACAGTTTAATTATTCGATTTAAATTTTGGATTTTTGAGGGAAAAGTTACAAGAGGATTAGGGGGAAAGCATCTTTACTTTAGCTTTATGCTCGTAAGGACATTTTAGCTAATAGGACATCTTCTATTAAAAAGTAGTTCTGATGGGGACATTTGTCACAGGGGAGGATATGGTAAAGTTCTAGTGTGCACTCATGAACTTTAAGCTGTTAAACGAAGATTTAACGAATCAACTGCTTTTGCTTCATGTAGAATTGAATGAAAGTGATGGTTATGGCTAGTGTGTCTGGATGAAGAACAACCGTGAATAAACGATACTGAAATACCATCATCAAAGTTGTCGTTCAAAGGGAGCATTTAAGATGATGAAAGGAATAGGGCTTGTCTGTAAAAAAGATTACAGACAAACCTTGTTACTAGTTATTAAGTAATGCCACCATATATATTACAATAATATTCGACCTCAATTATATGAGGTGAGGATACACCATTATATGAATAGTAGCCACCGATCGTAATATTGTAAGCACTGCCCTGATCTTTAATGGAAGGGTCATATCCTGTTTGTGTCCAGTTACCCTAGCCCTGTTCAATTTTTGACGACAATGAATGCATAACCGAGAATAGCTGTCTTCCACCAGGCATATCCTTGCTTAGCTGGGTGTCAAATGAACCATCAACACGAATGATTGTTTGATGTGACCCCATATGTAATTCAACGAATTTTGGTACTTTAACTGGAGAAAAAACTTCCTTATTATCGATCACGACATATGAAGTGTCTATTCTACCTTTTAACATCTCCTCAAAATCTTTTAATTCAAGCCAATAATCCGCTGAAAATGTTGTAATAGGATCTAGCTTTAAGCTTGTACCATACTTTTCATTTAGTTGATTGACAATAGCCAAATATTCTTTATAGTAATGTTCTTTCTGTGCCAGGGTTAAAACTAATGGAACAGGTGCTATGACATATTCCTTTTCTATTATTTGTTCATCTACCGATGTAGGTAGCGGTAAGGAGGCTTTTTCATCCTTATCACAGCCTGTCAGGAAGATGGCTCCTACTACAATGCTTGTCACCAAATACTTTTTCAACACCTTCACCTCCAAAAAATGAATAAAATCTATTATACCATACATAAATGTGTATATTTTTCATTTATCTGGTAAAAATATAGTTTCGTAGTATATTGTAAAGAGAACAACGATTAAGCAAGTGTAAGGGGCGGTATAGTGGCAATTTTAAAAGATGATTCGCGTCATCCTAGTTGTGAGGTAGAGCTAAATATTTTAATGGTGAACGAGGAAAGTGTAAAGTTTCGTATTGAATTTCGCTTTGGGCCAGCTTTCCCAGCGATAAATACGGAGATTTATTGTTTAAAAAGAGATTTCCTTCAATTATTAGAAGACATAACACAATTGGAGCCTGCTTATTTAAGTATGCTGGAGCCGCATGATCCTGGCCTATGCATCTATCATATCCCTCATTATGGTGAATATTTTTTTCCTGGATACGGTATCTTTCAAATTCCTAAAGAGGAGAGGGAGGAAGCAGAGCAACGTTATAAATTAGTATTTGTACTAGATGCTTATGAGAAGAATCATCATGGTGCAAGAGAATGTGGGCCTGCATTATGTATTATTGTGACGATGGAACAAATCCGAGTGTTCATTACCACTTTGCGAGAACAAGTAAAGAAATTCAAAAGTAAAAGGTGATACAACGGTCATTCATTCTCTTCTACAACGATGCTATAGGATAGGTTGAGACGATCACATACCCAATTTTTAAATAAATGATCAATTTGTTTTTTTATTTCATCGCTAGGTAATTGCTCATTAATCCCTAATTGTTCAAACGAAAATGTTTCCTGAATTTGATCGGTATATTTCGTATTAAAGGTAAACGTAATGAGTTTAGACACGTTGATTTTCCTCCGTTTTCTAGCGTGTACATTCATGGGCGAATTATTAGAAATTGAATGTCGTTGATATTTGTAAATAAACTTTTTTTCTTTGGTAAAAAGAATAGAAAATGCTGTCGGCTGAATTATCATTAATATAGACAGTGTAAGTAGCATAATTTTCTAGCAATTGCTTTAATTGTTGATTATTTGTTCGATGTTTCAGCTTTTGTTTCTTTTTCTAATTCAAAAGTGATTGCTGTTGTCATAAAATAGCATCGATTTCTTCAGGTGTAAGATCTCATTCTGAAATATTTTTTCCTCCTCTCCAATTCATTGTTTGTCAAAAGGCAACTTAACTAGTATAAAATTTATTAAGTATTTTTGTTAAAATTTAGTATAAACTTTTGTGCATGTAGGTGCAATTGTTACCATTAAGGAGCAGTGTTCTTCTGTTTTCTTCGTTTCTTTTGTTTATAGGTAAGATAAGAAGTTTTTAAGGAAGCATAACTCCCAATTGCTGCATAGCCATAAAACCAGCCCATGAATAGTCCAGCAAGAAGATTATGTCGGTGGCTGATGAAAATGGAAATGAGTAAGCCGATAATTAATGCAATGCTTGGAACCCAAAAAGGCTTTATATGACACATTTTCTTGATTAGCTGGGTAATAATCATAACAACAGGGACTGCAACGACGGCATCCCAAAAATTTGTATGTATTAGTGGAAAGTGTTCCATTCCGTTCACCTCTCATTACTATTTAGGACTTATTGTGGGCAAATAGGCCAATTTTATGCAGTCGTGTGTTGAGAACTCGTTGAAGGTTTGTTGAGAGAATCTCTAGATTGCTGTGGGAATCTTCATCCTTTTTATCAAAGTGGCATCAAATGGAAATAAAGATTGCAATAGTTAGTTGGCAAATGTAAAATTTGGATTAATAAATCCACGAGATAAGAGGTATACGATGTTTCCAATATTACATACTGAACGATTAGAATTAAGAGAATTGACGAGTTCTGATGGACAAGCTCTCCTTGATTGCTTTTCGAATCCTGAAGTTTTGCGCCATTATGGACAACAACCCTTAACGAGCTTAGTTCAAGTGCAGCAAATCATTCAAAATTTCGCAAACAATTTCGCCCTAAAACGGGGTATTAAATGGGGCATTGCATTAAAGGATCAAGAAGGAATTATTGGTACAATCGGCTTTCAAGAGTGGTCAATAGTGCATCGAAGAGCAGAAATCAGCTACGCACTTGTTCCTGAATATTGGGGCAAGGGCTATGCTCAAGAAGCTGTGAAACGAGCCATTTCCTATGGTTTTGAAGAGATGGATTTACTACGGATTGGCGCCATTGTATTTAAAGAAAATGAAGCTTCTAATCTACTATTGCAAAAAATAGGCTTCGACCAAGAAGGGCTATTAAAAAAATATATGCATCAAAACAATGTGCCACACGATACTTATATTTACTCGCTCATAAAATAAAATGTTAACCAGATACCTACGTCGGCATCTGGTCATTTTTTTATTGTTTCTGTAAATGTTTTTCGACCTGGATTGATTTTGGCTACTTCCACATCAATTTTACTAATAGAATCCTCAGATAATGGAATTTTCCCATCTTTCTCAAACTTTTTCCAAGCCTTGACGTTATCGCGATAGAGATATTCAGACAAACGAAAGATATCGACATCTAATTTTAAGCCTTCTTTATAGGTATCCTGAATTTCCTTTTTCACTTCTTTAATAATAAGCTCTTTCAGCTCTTGTTCGGTGACGTTCCCTTTAAAACCATTGATGGTCGCATTAATTCTCAATTCAACTTCAAATGTTACATCCTCTTGTTTGACATGTGGATTCACATCGACATGTATTTTTTCAATACTGACCGTTAGTTCGTCCTGGTCATCTGAGTTTAATTGAAAGGTAATCTCTCCACGATTCGTATAGTTATGCATCCATTGACTGCCGCGCGCCGCAGTATCTTGCACGAACCCCTTAAAGCCATCTTTCGACAGGACACCAACCCCTGAAAAATAGGTTTCCTTTATTTGCTCCTTATCAGTTTGCCAAACCTCTTTAATGGACACATAGGGAATTGTTACTTCATGACTTGGCTCATTTAAACCAATGACAACATCTCTTAAGTCTTTTGGTTCAACAAATGTTTCTTGTTCTGTTGGGTTGATGGGGTTACTTAATTTTGATGAGGATAATGAATTCCTTAAAATAGGTGTGACAAGCAGTACTTCTTCGACTGGGTTTTTTGTACAGTATACCCAGATTTGATACCTTGTATCGCGAAAGCGTATGAATGTATCAATGACTGGAATAATGTGTTCATTCTCCATAGCTTGCTCCGAAAAGACCATAAACCGCATATGCCCCCAAAAGATTTCCTGATCCGAGGAGCGATACAATTTGTAAATCGCCTCTTCTATTGTTTTTCCAGTGGCACGCCCCACTTCAGCAGGCGCCACCGTTGCGCTAGGCTGTATAGATTTCGCGACATCGGCGAAATTAATCACTTGTAAATAGACAATATACTCGTCGTTTTGGTAGTCTACACCTACTGCATTTATATAGTACATTCTTTGCGGCTCCGTAATATCCCAGCATCCAGCGAGTAAGGTCGTCAATCCGATGATCAATAAAAATTTGAAATAAGTTTTCATGGTTTCTCCACTCGAATTGCTCTACAGTTGTATTTTATAGTGTTAGCTTAGACAAAAGATGGCTTTTTTATAAAGTGCTAGCTGAGGAAATGAAATTTGGAAAATTATATCCAATGAGACAACTTTCAGATATGATGAGGCAAGGAGGTGAGATTGTGACTCGTGTTTCATATTGTCTAATTAATACATTCACGAATGAGCTGTATAAAGGGAATCCTGCAGCAGTATGTCTATTAGATGAAAAATTTTCTGAGGAGACCATGCAAAAAATTGCACAGGAGATACCTGTCCCAACAACAGCCTTTATTGAAAAAAGACAGGTTGATTTTTCGCTGAAATGGTTTACGCCACATATGGAAATACCCATTTGTGGTCACGGCACCCTTGCTAGTGCCTTTGTGCTTTGGCAGCAAGGAATTGTAACAAAGGAGCATACAATTACATTTCATACAGCAGGTGGTCCTTTACATGCCAAGTGGCAACATGAACGAGTGGAAATCGCCATCAAAACGTATCCAATTGCTGAAATGGAATGTCCTTCAGCATTGGAGGACTGGTTAGGGTGTAAGCCCGTCTTTGTAGGGAGAACTGAATTAGATTTTATCGTGGAGGTAGGCAATGAAGACCAAATCGCACACTTTGAACCTGACTTTATTGCGATGAAGCAGTTTCCTGTTCGAGGAATATGTCTAACTAGCAAGTCGAAGGAAGAAGGCATTGATATCGTATCTCGCTTTTTTTCTCCAGCCCAAGGCATTGACGAGGATCATGTAAATGGTTCAAGTCATGGTGCACTAGGTCCATATTGGTGTGAGAAATTATCCAAACAACAACTTGTCAGCAAGCAGCTTTCTAAACGTGGAGGTGTAATGTATGTGACACCTCATCACGACAAGGTATTGATTGCAGGCGCAGCAGTTCAAGTTTTGAATGGGGAATTAAACATCTAGATACGGTTTAGAAGGAGATTTGTATTCAAAGTAAATTGTTCATTTTCTATATTTTGGTAATTACTCCCATTAGAAAAAGCGAGAAAAAAATTAAAAATTTGTTGTAACCTTTTTCAATATTAAACGACTACTCTATTAGTAGAATACAAAAGAACTAAAGCAAGTAGTAACATTCACTTTTCACAAAATGACCAGGGCTCAATTTTGAGTGCCTGGTTATTTTGTTGCCATAATAAAAAGAGGGCATGCACCTATGGCATGCCCTCCTCGATTTATTCGCTTAGCATAGCTTTTAATGTTCGTTTTTGCCAGCCTAGCTTGAAGTATGCATATTGCATAATGAAATGGACGCAGAAGGTGATTGGATAGGCTAACCAAACGCCATTTAATTCTAGAGATGTATAGTGAGATAATAGGAACGCTAATGGCACCTGTACAACCCAAATTGTAATGACTAAGAAGATGGTTGGCCATAATACGACACCTGTAGCACGCATAGTGGCAGATACAGTTTGTGTGTGCCCAAAAATTAAATAGCTCCAAAAGGCGATATATAAATAATTTTTGGCAATAAGCACAGTCTCATGTGAATCAATAAAGAAAGCCAAAATAGGCTCTGCAAACAGATACATAATGAGTATGATGGCCCCACCTAGAAGATAATTAATTCGCACACCCATTTGTCGAATTTTTTTAATCATCTCCGTAGAATTGGCCCCTAACGCCTGTGCTACAAAGACAGATGTAGCAATGGCAATACTCATAGCTGGGACTTGAGCATAACTAGCTACCTGATTGACAACGCCATAAGCGGCAGTGGCATCTGAACCATAGGCATTGACAAAGCCAATAACGGCAATTTCGGCCACTGAAATGGCAACCATGCTAATACTAGATGGAATGGCTAGCTTTAATAAGGACGTTAAAATATCCTTTTTTAATTTAAAATGCTGTAAAATTGTTTTATCAAAACGTAGTAAATGCTTTGTTTTATGCAAATAGGCTAACAATAGGATCATTGTCACCAGGTTTGATAACACGGAAGCATAGGCAGCCCCATTTAAGCCAAACGCAGGCAACCCCAACCATCCAAATACTAAAGGTGGTAGGAAGGCAATATTTAACACGACACTTATTACTAAAAATAGAAATGGTGTTTTGGAATCACCGACTCCACGCATAAAGGTTGTATACACCAAATACCAAAACATAATCGGTAACGTGAAGAAAAGTATTTGGGCATAACTAATACTCATATCTAAAATATTCGCAGGTGTTTGCATAAAGCGTAAAATCCATTCAATGAAAAAGCCACCAAAAATCGCGACAGCAATGGATAAAATGGTTGTAAAGGCGAGTGTTACGCCAACAACCTCTTTCATTTTGGCATGATTACCAGCTCCAAATGTTTGCCCGACTAAAATAGAGCTTCCTGAGCCAATGCCAATCGCAAAGGCCATTAAAAAGAAGAAAAAGGGAAAAAATGCCGAAATGGCTGCTAGGGCATCGACCCCTAAATTGCGTCCGACGATAAACATAGCAAAAACTTGGCCGACAGATTGCAGCACATTCGCTAGCATCACGGGAATTAAGAAATTAAAAAAAGCTTTGCGTAGCTGTTGATCATCCTGTAACATTTGTTCGTTCATAATTAAGTTCCTCTTGAGTTTTAATAACCCATTTCTTTTAAGATTCTTGATAGTGTGCGTAGGCGTTCTCCAATGAGCTCACCATCATTATTAAGTGCTTGCTGAAAAAGCTGAATATCCTCTTTAATCTGTTCATTTTCTGTGCAAACTTCCACTGTCATAGCATCTCCCTGTAAGCCTACACGATTAATCACGGGGTTTTCTTCATCATATAAATGCTCATGACGATAAGCCTCCTTAAAATAAAGCTCTGTTTCACACACTAAAATAGCGAGATCAAGCACGCGATGGAGGGGAAGTTCTTCTGATTGGCGAGACCATTTGCCACCTGTATGTCGCCAAACCTTCGCAGAAATATCAACCTTTCCTCGATCATTCCATTGGGCCAGACCAAGTGAAAGCCCTTGTGCATCTGTTTGATAAGCCGTGCGCCCATCAATATTGGCATAATTTTCGGCCACGATGACAGGTTTATGTTTTAAATGTGTTGGAATTTTCATGGATCCGTACTCCTTATCATTTCAAATTTAGTAATTTAGTAAATTACTGCTTTAGTAAATTTAGCATTCACGCTTCTATAAGTCAATCGAAAAGCGGAAAGTTGGAACCTTTTCTTTTGGGAGCAACTAAATAGGGGCTTGGCGTAACCAATTCAATACAATAAACGTTCAAATTCTGCAATGGTTTTTACAAAATAGTAAGTTATAATTTATAGAAGTATGATTGATTGGAGAGAAAGAGGATGGAAACAGCTAAATATCACCGAATGGTTTATACACGTATATGTGAAAATTTACAAAAATGGGATAATAGTGACTTTGTTAGAGAAGACGAGCTCTATTCATTTTTACATACGTTAAAAGGCACAGCTGGATCAATCGGTTTACATGAATTAACTTCGATTGCTAGTGAAAAGCTAGAGCTTTTGACTGGAGATCGTAACAAGCAATGGACCAAATCTGAATGGAAAAAGTATCTTGCTCCTTTTATAGAAAGCGTACATTTTTATCAAGAAAATGATTCAAGGGCACAAAATATGGAACATCCTGCAACCATCATTAAAAATCCAGCAAAACAAGATTTTATTCTGATTATAGATGATGATGTTGTATTTATTTCCTATTTAAAAAATGTTTTAGAGAAAAAGGGCTACTCTGTCATTGCAGCTCATAATGGCGAACGAGGATTAGCGTTAATTTATGAATTGCAACCATCCATTGTGTTTTTAGATATCATGCTTCCTGACTCTAGTGGCTTTTCAATTTTAGACAATATTAAAAAGACGAAAAAAGAGCTCATGTTTGTGACAGTGATTAGTAGTAATGATTGTAAAGAAAATCGCGTTCGTACATTGGAGATGGGGGCTATGGATTTTATGGCGAAGCCAATCGATGAAGAGCTATTAATCGCTTATGTTTCCAATCGCTTAGCCTATAAAAGAGAATTAGAGCAGGCCATCGTCATTGACGAATTAACCCAAATTTATAATCGTAAATTTATGGAATCTCAAATGAAGCTTTTCATTAAATACCATCAGCAAAACAAAGAGCATTTTTCAATTGCGATTATCGATTTAGATTATTTTAAAAAAGTAAATGATACATATGGTCACCTAATGGGGAATGAGGTGCTCAAGGGTTTCGCTTCATTGGTGAAGGAACTAAAAGGAGATGAGGAAATTGCTTGTCGCTATGGGGGAGAAGAATTTGTAATTTTAATGCCTCGTACAACAAATAAAGAGGCATTTATTTTTATTGAAAAACTTCGTACCTCTATGGAGAAAAAGATATTTACAGCAAATGGAACAAATTTTCATGTTACATTTTCTAGTGGAATCGTGGAAGCCACTTCTTCCAATTTACATCCTAAAAAGATGCTAGAAGAGGCAGATCAAGCACTTTATACGGCCAAGCAATTAGGGAGAAATCAGACGATCATCTTTGATCATGTAGCTGCTGTGGAGAAAAGAAAAGCGAAAATCAAGATCATTGTCATCGATGATGTGTATATTATTCGCGATCTAATTACCAATCGTTTTAAGCATTTGGAGGAAAATGAGGATTATAGGATTGAAACATTGGCCTTCCCTGATGGCATTAGTTTTCTGGAATCCAATTGGTATGACCCTCAATGTAAATACATTATCTTATTAGATTGGATATTACCGCAAATGGACGGCATCGAGGTGCTTAGTAAGATAAGAGAGCAGCATGCTTCAAGTGATGTAATCGTCTCCATGCTCACTTCACGTGTGGGGGAAGAATACGTCATGAAAGCTTTAATTAATGGGGCAGACGATTATATTGTGAAGCCATTTAATGTGGCTGAAGTATCGGAACGTATTATTCGTTTAATTCATCAAATGTTTCTTTAATGGGAAAGGGAGAAAAAGACAAGATGGCTAGAATTTTAGTAGTAGATGATGAAGAAATATTACGCATGTTAATACGTGAAACATTAGAAGACTTAGAGTTTGATATTGATGAGGCAGAGGATGGCGAAGAAGCCCTTAAGAAACTGAAGGAAAGCACCTACGATTTAATGATACTCGACTATATGATGCCGAATTTAACAGGGATTGAGGTGATTGAACTTCTCCCACAAGAAATTAAAAAGTCGATGCCTATTCTCATGCTGACAGCTAAATCACAGGAAAGTGATCGTCAAAAGGTATTTGATTTAGGGGCCGATTACTTTATGTCAAAACCATTTAGTCCCATTAAGCTAATGAATTTGGTGGAGGACATATTAAATGATTAAGTCGACACCCTTGCTGAATAAAAGTATACGCAGCCAATTCTTTAAAATGCTGCTTTTTCTTGTTGTTAGCTTTTTAATCATCATTGCTGCTTTTCTTGTCGTAGTCAATGCAAGTCAAAATGCCTTACAGCAGAAGAGAGAGCAAATGTATGAAAAATCAATGCTTGTGGATGAATTGGAAGAAAATTTTAATGGCATATTTTTTCGAGCAAGGGGCTACTATGCCTTTCAAAATGAGCAGGAATTAAAGCTATTGTATGAAAATTTGGAGAATTTCGAAGTTCTATTACAGCAGTTTTCGCAACTGGATTTAACGGAAGAAGAACGAGGGCTCTATAATGAGCTAGTTGATTTTCATTATAATTATAAAACAGTTACTCTCCCAAAAGCGTTAAGCTTTGCCAAGATGGGGGATTATGAGGCTTTGAGAGAGCTTTCGAATGGCGGAGCAAATGACCTTGTCAATAAATTTATTACCTATACAAAATCCTATAAGAAAAAAACAGACCACTCCTTAAACCAAATTTTTAGCAAGACAGTGGAGCAGGGGCAATTATTCACTTTTATTTCGTTAATGATCAGCGGTCTCATTTTCCTCTTTGTTGGCGTCATTTTACGAAGAGTGCTGAATAATATGATTCGACCAATTGAACAATTAACACTTGCGACAAACGCTTTGGCGTCAGGGAAATCTATTGATTTAGGTAATCTTGTACAAAAGGAAGATGAGTTAGGCATTTTAGCGAACTCATTTCTTAAAATGATACTCTCTATTCAGGATAAGGAAGAGGTACTGACAACCCAAAATGAGGAGCTTTTAGCGCAGCAGGACGAGCTTCAAGAAAATCAATTACAATTACAAAATTCATTAAATTATTTAGAAAAGTATAATCAATTAAATCATGTACTGACGTTTACGTTAAATAAACAGAAACTAATCGATAATCTCCATAATTATTTAAACGACATTTATCAATATGATACGAGTGTGCTTTATTGGATGGAGGGCAATGTGTATGCGACGAAAGGTTTATCACACCAATCTGCTGCAGCCCTAGTCGAGAATTTTGACATGGATAAACAAGCACGATTAAAGCAGGAAAAATCCTTTGTTATTAAACGTCAATTGACAGCGAAAGAAAAGGGAATTGCACAAGAGTCTTATTATGCCTATGACTTGTATTCTTCCGTGTTTAATTCTAAACGAGAGCTAGTCGCTATTTTAATGGCGACACGAGAGGGACATCCTCATAATGAGCGGGAAATAGATAGTTTAAACGGGCTATTAAATCGTGTGTCCATCGCATTTGAACGCATTCTTATGTATGAAGAGGTAGAAAAGTCGAGGACGTTAAATCAAACGATTATTGATAATGTTAACGAGGGCATCCAGTTAGTTTCTATTACAGGCGATACCGTTCTTATCAATAGAGCACTATGTGGCATTGTCAGCTTCCTTAACTTGACAACGGAAACAAGTATCCCTAAAAAGGATTGGCTCCAGCACTTCAAAAAATGTAGTGCCCAACCTGATGAATTAATTGAATTTTTAGAGGCGTCTATTATGGAGAGCTTTCAGGATACTCGAAAATACCGCTATTGTATGACGATTGAACATGAAATCTTTGTTGAGGTGTATGCAACTTGTCTTTTTGATGGTCAGGAAAAGGTAGGTACAATTTTTGTACATCGTGATATCACTAGAGAATATGAAGTAGATCAAATGAAATCCGAATTAGTGAGTACGGTAAGTCATGAGCTGCGAACGCCATTATCAAGCGTACTTGGCTTTACAGAGCTGCTGTTAACGAAAACGATAAAACCCGAACGACAAATTAAATATATCGATACAATTCATAGAGAAGCGGTACGCCTAACCAATCTTATAAATGACTTTTTGGATTTACAGCGAATGGAGTCAGGCAAGCAGCAATATAACATGGAGACACTACAATTAAATGAAATAGCCTTTGAAATTGTCAATCGATTCCGACATGAGCAAAAGCATAATGTCCATCTAATTGATAAGGCAAGAGAGGTCTATGTCAATGCAGATCAAGATAGACTCGTTCAATTATTTATTAATTTAATAGGGAATGCTATCAAATTTTCTCCACAAGGGGGAGATGTGGAGATTTTGTTAGAAAACATAAATAATAGAATTCAAGTGAGTATAAAAGATGAGGGCATTGGTATTCCTAAACAGGATATTGCTCAGTTGTTCCAAAAATTCAAACGAATCGATAATAGTCTTAGACGTAAAATAGGAGGGACTGGACTGGGTCTCTCCATTTGTAGAGAAATCATCTTAAAGCATGAAGGCGAAATATGGATAGAATCCGAAGAAGGACAAGGTACTACTGTGTACTTTACTTTACCACTTGCAAATAACAGTATCACCTTCGATGAAGAGGATGTAATGGAGGATAGCAGTGGCTTAAACATTATGATTGTCGAGGATGACTTAAGCTTAGCTTTACTGTTGTCAGAAGAGCTAAAAAGCAAGGGCTTTACCGTGATTCATCATCATGACCCAAAAAAAGCTTTTGAAGATACACTCAATACGCCTTTACTTGGTATGGTGATTGACATAATGCTTGGCGAAGAAAAGAGCGGCTGGGATTTAGTCCGTGAACTAAGGAAAAGAGAGCAAACAAAAGAGTTGCCAATTATTATATCTTCAGCATTAGATGAGGTAAAAGAAATGGTGGACCAATTTCAAATTAAAAAATACTTAACCAAGCCATATCCACCTGAAGAAATATCTAAACTGTTTGTGAAATAATATGATAGGATAGCTTTATGAGTTCAGTAGCGTAATGATGAACAGCTCATAATATAGCTTACATCATTTAGCCTGTAAAATATTTTCCTAGATACTATAGTAGTATAGAGTAAAAAAGTGATAGTTTTCATAGTAGCATGTCGCTGCTTCTATAATATAAGTCTCATAAAAAATCTTTAAACGGCTACCTCAAAATAGAATAAAAATTCTCTATTAAACTAGGTATTGTTCAACAGTACCTGGTTTTTTTAGTATTGCAGTGTTAATTAAATTAATGTATAAAAATTCATCTATTAAAAAATTTAATTTAAACCCTTTCTAATTTAGGAAAATTGAAGTAAAATAATCCTTATAAAAATACTGCATGTTTATTTCTAATTTCCTAGAAATTATGTGGATGTGCCTATTTATTAAGGATGGTGGTGAAATAATTATGAATATTAAAGATTATAATAGTGATTTTTTGTGGAAAAGTAAAAATATCATCAATAAAAAGTAAAAATAATAAGAACGCTAACTGATCCATGGTAGAAATGGAGGCCTATTCCCTTGATTACGCAGAGGGAAAGTATTACTAGATTAAATAGTGTAAAAATTTTCATTTAAAGGTTTATTATTGAATAAAAGAGGGGATCGTTATGAAGTTCAAATCATTGCGAACAAAAATCTTATTTGGATTTTTCGTCATTCTAATAGGGATTATGATACAAAGTGGTTATATCATTTATTCAAATATCAAAATGAATAAAGAGATTGAAGATATGGTGCATCGTGAGCTGGAATTGTCCATCGTCGATCAGCACTTAGCCAACTCCATTTCGGTGAGGATTGGTGCTGCCAGAGGGTATGTATTAACAGGCGAAAAAGTATACAAAGATACATATGAAGAATATACAAAATTGTCTTTAGCAAACGTGGAAAAAGCTCGTCAAATAATTGAATCGCCAGAACTGGAGGTAGTTGCGGCAAGAGCAAAGGCATGGCGTCAATATGTGGAGGAAAATGTCTTTCCAATCTATGAAGGAGGCAATCCTGAATTAGCCGTTAAAAACCTAATTAGTAAAGAGGATGAAATTAGGGCAGTGCGTGAAGGCTTTGAAGCATTGGCAAGCTCACGCGAGGAGTCGATTCGTCAGGCTGGACAAACATTAATAGAGAATAATGACCGTCTCAATACAATTAGTATAGTGGCATTTGGTATCGTTGTATTATTAGCAATTGGAGCGGGTCTCACTTCTGCATTGTCAATTTCTAGACCTGTTCAGCAAATTTCTGAACGAGTGAAGCTGATTGCGGAGGGTGATTTAAGCCATGAGATGCTAACCATTAAGGCCAAAGATGAAATAGGAGAATTAAGTGTTTCCACCAATATGATGAATGGAAAAATGAAGGACATGCTTCAGCGAATTCAAGATGTGTCCAATGAGGTGGCTGCACACAGTGAACAACTTCTACAATCTTCCATCGAAATAAAGTCAGGAACCGAGCAGGTAGCACTGACAATGAATGATATTGCGGAGGGCACAGAATCACAGGCAAATAATACGAGTGACCTATCCAATCTAATGAGTGATTTTGTCATTCGAATGAATGAGGCAAGTCAAAATGGTGAACACGTACAGAGTAATTCCAATCATGTACTTTCTCTCACGAATTCAGGTCAACATTTAATTGAAGCGTCTACTAATCAAATGACAAAGATTGATGCCATCGTCCATGATGCAGTAGATAAGGTAGAGGGATTAAATCATAAATCTCAGGATATTTCCAAGCTAGTCGTTGTTATAAATGATATTGCCAAACAAACGAATTTATTGGCACTCAATGCAGCGATTGAGGCGGCAAGGGCAGGCGTGCAAGGTCAGGGCTTCGCCGTAGTGGCAGAAGAAGTTCGTAAATTGGCAGAGCAGGTGTCATTGTCTGTTATCGATATTGAACTCATCGTTGGGCAAATTGTAGAGGAAACCAATGATGTCACAAATTCTTTAAAGCGTAGCTATGAAGAGGTACAGCAAGGGACAGAACAAATCTCTTTAACAAATCAAACATTTATCGAGATTGATCAGGCTGTTAGAGAGATGGCCACAAACATTACAAGTGTCTCTCAAAATTTAAATAAGCTAGTAGAAAACTCTGTAAGAATTGATGAAGCCATCGAAGAAATTGCTGCGATATCTCAGGAATCTGCAGCAGGGGTGGAAGAAACCTCCGCAACAATGCAGCAAACTTCGAGTGCGATGGAGGAAATTTCGAATAGCTCCAATCAGCTTGCAAAAATGGCGGAAGAATTAAATAGTCAGGTAGGACAGTTTAAGCTTAACTAAGCATAAAACCAGGTCTCATCAAAAGGGTGAGCCCTGGTTTAAGTGTTGGATACAATTTTTTATTGCGCATCTCATGACTTAGATCAATCCAATACACTGTTTCCCCTCTTGTATGACGTGGATTTTATAATTCACTCGTTTTGATAAATCCTTTTTAAAAGGGTATTATTGGTATTGTTGTAAGTTCAGATTTAGTTAAAGGAGTCGACTCACACATGGAATGTGCATGTCCATCACAAATGACCGATCAGCTAAGAGTAGAAGGGGATATAGGGGCAGACCCAATTTGGTGTCATCGTTGTTTTTGTAATTTAAATATAGAGGATGTCCCACTATCAGCTCCATTAAAACACGAATTAGAAATATGGATTCGACAATATGGAGAATGGATTGATTGGAAGAATGATGGCATTTTTCCGCATGGCGTTGAATTAGAAGACCGATTTAATCAGCAAGGAATGCAGCTAACAGAACGGGTGAGAGCAGAGCTTGCCGATACATACAAGGTATTCTATAAGCCTTCCACTTTTGCGAGGAGATATGCAGATAAGTAATAAGGCAAGGGGGATCGCAATGGAAACAACCGTTTTAATGATTCGACATGCAGAATCACCATTACTCTTTGGAAAGGAACGGACAAGAGGCTTATCTAAAAAGGGTAAGGAAGATGCGAGTGCAATAACGACAGTGCTCCATTCATTTAACATAGATGTGATTGTTTCAAGTCCTTATACACGAGCTATTCAAACAATCCAAGGATTGGCTGATGATCACAAGCTGGAGATACGCATAATTGAAAGTTTAAGAGAAAAACAGTTAAAGGGAGCTTATCAACTTCCTGCCGAAGAAATAGATAAAGCGATAAAAAAATCATTTCAAGACCTCGATTACTGTTTGGAGGGTGGAGAATCGAGCAGGAATGTCCTAAATCGAGCCATGCCAGAAATCATTCATCTATTAGAGAAATATGCAGGTCAAACAATCGTCATCGGTACACATGGTAATATTATGGCAATCATCTTACATTATTTCGATACCCGTTATGGCTATGATTTTTGGAAAAATACATCTAAACCGGATATCTATCAGTGCATTTTTGAAGGCGTACAACTTAATACGGTTCAAAGATTAAATGAGGAAAATATGTTTTGCGAAATTTTCTTCAAAAATGTGTAACCTTTGCCAAGCTGGCACGACTACTGTACTAGTAGAATACAAAACACTAAAGCAAACTAGTAGGTTTCACTTTTCACAAAAAGACCAGGGCTCAAATTTTTTGAGGATACTTGGTCTTTTTGTGTGCTGGCAACAAAGCTGTTGTAATGCTAAAATAAGAGTAATATTTTAGAATTTTCTTGAAATTAATAGCAAGGCGATCAAAATCACGCATAGAAATGGAAAAAATGAAATCCCCCATTGTTTTTTTCAACTAGGCGTAAAAAGGAGTTCAGACATGCAGGCTCGTCCAATTTAAAAATCTCCCAAGAAAAAATAAAATCTTAATTTTGGGGGATAAAACGTGTTTAAAAACCGATCTTTTTCACTTTTATTAACAGGTCAATCTTTAGCGGATATTGGCGATATTCTCTATATTGTAAGCGTGATTAGTATAATTTATCGTTTAACCAACTCGGCGATTGCTACTTCCTTCGTACCGTTTATTATTACTACTTGTATGTTGATTTCCAGTCTGCTAACACCTCTTATTACGGCGAAAATCTCATTGAATCAATTGCTAACCATTTCTCAGGGCGTTAAAACCGCTGTCATTTTGGGCCTCGCCTTGTATGTACAATGGGTAGGTGACCAGCCGATGATTGTCCTTGTGTTTTTATTGATTGCGATGGTTGCGTTTTTGGATGGCTGTGCCAACCCTATTCGTCAATCCTTGCTGCCTCATTATGTGGAAGAAAGGGATTTATTACGAGCAAATAGCATTGCAGAAACGGTTATCCAATCCATTCAAGTGGGTTCTTGGTTTGTTGGCAGTTCCTTGCTTCTTCTCTTTACACCATCACGGCTTATATGGGGTGTTGTCGTCCTTTTTTTCATCGCAACCTTGCTTTTAAAGCTTCTACCAGATGTGGCACCTATGGAACGTCCACAAACAAAGAAATGGTCGTTAATTATGGAAGGGTGGCAATCCATCCATCAAACGCCTGTACTAAAAGTAGCTGCACGTATGGATTTACTGGAATCGATGGCAGGAGCAGTGTGGGTCGCAGCGATTTTACTTGTCTTTGTAGAAGAAGCATTGCAGGCTTCTTCTCAATGGTGGGGTTATCTCAACGGCATTTTTTTTATTGGCATGATCATAGGCAGTATGATTTGTTTAAAATGGACCAAATTTATTGAGCGTAAAAAGGCTATGTTCATAAGTGGAGGTGCGCTGCTATCCGCTATTTTTACATTATGCTTTGCGGTGAGTATCACACCATTTATGGCGTTACTCTGTTCTTTACTGATTGGCTTATGTGGGCAATTAAAAAACATTCCACAGCAAACCATCATTCAAACAAGTATCTCAAAGGAGAAATTACCAACGGTCTATACATCGTTGAATGTCATTGTGACAGGGGTATTCGGCCTTTCATCTTTCATGATGGGCATGTTGTCAGAATGGTATGGGATACGAGTTGTTTTTTTCCTTTCAGCTAGTTTGCTACTTCTCGTAAGTGTGATTGCCTATAAAAATAAAACATCTTTCACGTAAGAAAGAGTAGCCCTTACTTTCAGAGTAGGGGCTATTTTTTAGGAAAAGTTTATATCCTGTTAGTTGATAGTATGGTAAAATATACAAATATTTGTATATTTTAAAAGGAGAAGTAGTATGAATCGTAAAAAAATAAGTTTTATTATCTCAGCACTTATCATCGCAATTTTTATTGGTGTGGCATTAAAAAATGTTTTTTTTCAAGCAACTCTTACACCCGCTATGACTGTTTTGGAGGATGGCACAAAACAAATTAATTATGAAACTGCTTTAACTAAGCTAGATCAATCCTCCACAACGTTTGAAGCTTATAAGGGCAAAATAGTAGTAGTGAATTTTTGGGCGTCCTGGTGTGGACCTTGTCAACAGGAAGCACCTGAACTAGAGGCATTCTATCAACAAAAATCAAAGGATGTCGAGCTACTAGCCATTAATGCCACAGCCTATGATAGCTATAAGAAGGCGGCAGCATTTAAGGACACCTATGATTTATCGTTTCCTATCTTCCTAGACGAAGAGGGAGTACTACAGAAAACGTTTGAAGTGATGAATTATCCTAGTACCTTTATCTTTGATGAAGAAGGGAAATTACAGCACAGCGTGAAAGGTGAACTCACTCAACAACAATTAACACAGTTGATTGATGAGCTCTAAGAACAGAAAAATGAAACTTCTTCTAAAAAGTTGCGTAGAAGAAGTTAAAGAAAAAGGGAAGGGGGCTCTTTGAATGCCACGGAAACACATTCTTATTATCATCATTGCATGGATTGTAGAAATATCGTTGACGTATTGGGTTGCCACAATGTTCTCTGTGCGATTTATCGAAGTGATGTTTTTCACGGGCGTTGCCTTTACCTTAGGAACGTTTTACTTTTCGAGTAGCGGTGGAGCCATGTCAAGGTTTTATACATCCCAAGTGAGTGCACAAACAGGGATCATTCATGAGCGGGAACGGTTCAAGGTTAAACTTGGCCCCGTATTTATAGCGTCACTATTATTTTTCCTTATTGGATTGGTATTCTTTATTTTACTTGTAACAGGCATTATTCCACCACAAAAGGTGTGAAAGTTATTGGCTTTCACATGCAAAAAATCAAGATGGCTAGGTGCTCATTTTGATTTTTTTGCGTTGTATAGAATTTGTAGCGTGCTATATTATAAAGTAGGCTTCAATAATTGTATTTTTACAATGAGAAAGGAATGAAAGGATAACTATTATACTAGAATTACCTTTCATTATTAGTAATTTGTCATGCAAAATATGTATATCTATGGAGGTATACGATATGTTAAAGGAGTTATCAAACCGCAGTGCCCCAAAATCGAAACCAACAAAATACAGAGAAGAGTAGACAGCAAGCACCTGACGTTCAATCGAAAGCTATGCTAGAAATTCAAACGATGGAAAGTAGTATCAAAAGATACATAACAATGCATGGTGACCCCTTGAATGCAGCTGAATATCATTCTTTACTGCAAATGATTAAGAGCTTAGAGGAATTGAAAACAGCGATTAAAGGTGTTTCATTAGACTAGACACATGCTTTTAAATTGGATGATCTGACAATATGGTTTGTCAGATCATTCTAGGATTTATTCCACCGATAATAAGTAAAAGTGAAGTTTTGACCATTCATTTCAAATGATTCTCCGCTTCTATCCAATTGTTTAAAGCCGTTTTTTTCTAATACTTTTTGAGAGGCTCTATTGTTCGTCGTTGTTTGTGCCTCAATGATGAGCATGCCTTGCTGGCGCATAAGGTCTAAGACTAATTGTAAGGCTGTATGGGCAACCCCTTTTCCACTATATTCTTCTCCCACTCGATAACCGATATGACCTAATCGTTGATCCTTATCAATATCGATTACATTGATTCTGCCTATAATTTCTTCAAGCTCATTTTTTATTAGATAGAAAAAGGATAGCTGCTGTGCTTGTTCCTCTAATAGCATGTCGTTTTTTCTTATGAAATTTGGTAATTGGTAATAGTCATCCCCTCGACTTGGTACTGTTTTTTCAAAATACGCCCTATTTTTAACCTCAAAAGCAAATAAGTTTTCAAAATCATCCCTTGTTAATTTTTCTAATCGAATGTTCATGGTATCTCCAATCTAGTTTACTTTTTTATTTTATTATACCTGTAGTCTAGCGCTAATTTCACCTGTTTTTAATTGTTCAGGAGGTGTAGATGTGCGATTAGTACAATGGTTGCGTTCATAGAACAGATGTTATTCATCATTGGATCGTGACCTAGGAGGTGAAATAGGCAAAAGTGAATAGGTGTATTTTGTAAAAGAGTGTTGGATCAGGACAGACATGAATACTGGTTTGCTTCTTTCAGCCATCCACTAAAAAAGGGGGTGTTATCCATTAGCCTTTCTGATGTTTTATAAAAAAGGTTGGTACGGATGACACTATGACGGCATTCATTAAAACATCACCTTTTGCCAAGATCGCTTATGAAAAAGATGGTAGTTATTATTATCTTCTTTATTTTATTGTTAACAGGCTCGCGATTGTTATGGTTGCAATTATTTATACAGTCACATCAACCCTATGCTGAAAAGGGACAAATGGATTTACGAGATTTCGATTTCCAACATCGCACGCTTACATTAGATGGGGAATGGTTATTTTATCCGTCTGGCTGGTTGATGGACAAGGACAATCCTCCGACGTCCACGACATATATACAGGTTCCAGATGGCTGGGACGAAATTTTTCAAGAGGATGAATGGACACCATATGGTTATGGTTCTTATCATTTGAAACTATTGATAGACCCTGAAAGAGCTTTTACATTTAGTATGAGAGTACCAAGTATTCGTAGTGCTGCAGAAATATATGTGGATGGACATTTAATTGCGGCTGCAGGAGAACTAGGTGAAAATCGACAGCAAACGGTTGCCAAAAATGTACCGTTTACCGCTTCGTTTGAAACAAAAGGACGTATTTGAAATCGACATTATCGTGCAGGCTGCGAACTTTCAAGACCCACGGAATGGGGGGATTGTACGTTCCATTAAATTCGGACAAGAAGAGATGATTTTTCGGGAAACACAATTATCTATCACGATGCAGCTTCTAGTAGCAGTTGTGTTAATCTTACATGCTATCTATTCTGTTATTCTGTACTTACTTGGCAATAAGGATAGACGTTTACTATTCTTTTCTGTTCTAACCATTAGTATTATGTTTTTTACCTTTTAGGGAGTGATGATAAGCTTCTCTCTTTTTGGTTTCCAATCAATTATGAATGGGGCTTTAAATTCGTTCATCTTTCGATGGTTGGCATTGGATATTCACTGCTCCAATGTATTGATCCATGGTTACCCCGCCATATCCATCGTGCTAAACAGGGTTTTGCCCTTGTTTGTGCTTGTGCAGTCGTATTGGCGATTCTTTTACCAACACGTTATGCTGTCACAATGCTAGGTGTTTATATTGTCCTTTTAGCTGTGCCTATTGTTATTACACTGGTATTAATGCTAGGAAGGACAATAAAAGATATACGTCATAATGTGTTTCTACTTTTAGCCATCCTTGCTTTTGTCAACAGCATTCTTTGGGATGTCTTGCTGCTTATTACAGGGATTAAGGTGATATCGTATCCATTTGATTTGATTATTACCATTGCCTGTTTAGCCACATTGTGGTTTAAGGATTATGTGAAAGTACATGCCGATACAAAAGAATTTGCACATAAACTACAAAAGGCAAATCGACTCAAGGATGAATTTTTAGCTAGTACTTCTCATGAGTTGCGTAATCCACTTCATAGTATTATCAATATGTCAGAAGCCGTGTTAGAGCGTGAATCAGCCGTTCTTACTCATAAAAGTGTCAATGATTTAGAAACGGTGCTAGCTGTTGGCAAACGCATGTCCTTATTGTTAAATGATTTACTTGATGTAATGAGTCTAAACGAAAATACGAAAAAGCTTCATCTAGGTCCTGTTTCCATACACACAATTGTCGAGGCAGTGTTAGATATGCTTCGCTTTATGATTGAAGGGAAGCCGATTGACTTTGTTAACCAAATTCCAAGGGACTTTCACAAGGTATTAGCAGATGAAAATCGAGTGATTCAAATTGTCTTTAATTTAGTACATAATGCAGTAAAGTTTACCGATGAAGGAGCTATTACGCTATCAGGCTATACGACAGGAGAGGGTATGGCTAAAATTGTTATAGCAGATACTGGCATTGGTGTGGATGCGGAGACAATGCAGCGTATATTTGAGCCATATGAACAAGGTACCATTAGTAAGACCATAGTCGAAGGGGGATTTGGACTAGGGCTCAATATTAGCAAACGGCTTATTGAATTACATGGGGGAACACTAGAGGTACAATCTGTAGTAGGGCAAGGCTCAACTTTTGCCTTTACCTTACCTTTATCGGACGAAGCAGAGATTCAAGGTACCTATGAGAAAGAACAGAATCACAAAAAACAGGAAAGCGTAGTTGAACAGTCAGACGTGGAGAAAAAGCGTTTAACAGTATGTAACCGTCCCCGCATTTTAGTCGTAGATGACGAGCCCATAAATTTAAGAGTAATCGAAACGATATTAACGAATGAAAAATATGAAGTGGTGACTGTGACAAGTGGTTTGAAGGCTCTTAAATGCCTTTTGTCTGAGGAGTGGGATTTAGTGATATCAGACGTGATGATGCCGAAAATGTCTGGATATGAGTTAGTACGTAGCATTCGCAAGCAATTTACAATGACCGATTTACCTGTCTTATTGTTGACAGCGCGCAGTCAACCCCATGATATTGAAAATGGCTTTTTAGCAGGGGCCAATGATTACGTCGTCAAGCCTGTGGATGCCTTGGAGCTACGATCTCGTGTTGAGGCGTTAACAAAGGTGAAGCGCTCCATTCAAGAGCTACATCGTATGGAGGCTGCATGGCTTCAGGCACAAATCGAGCCGCATTTTCTCTTTAATACGTTAAATGCCATATTGACGTTAAGCGAATTAGATAGTGAGCGGACAAGTAAATTAGTAGAGGCATTGAGCGATTTTTTAAGAGAGTCCTATAATTTTCAAAATGGTCAAGCACTTGTTCCACTAGAAAATGAACTTAGATTGGTTCAAGCCTACCTCTATATTCAGCAGGAGCGTTTTGGAAAGCGTATTCAGGTTGTATGGCAACTAGAGGCCGAGACAAATGTACTTATTCCATCACTGACTATCCAGCCATTAATTGAAAATGCATTAAAGCATGGAATATTAAAGCGTTCTGAGGGGGGAACGATACATATTCGTATGATCAATGTTGATACCCATCTTGAAATTACCGTAGCGGATAATGGCGTCGGAATGGATGAAGAGCAATTGGCAAAACTACTGCAGCCTAAAGAACGTTCATCCAGCAGTATTGGTTTAATCAATACCCATAGAAGATTGCAACACCATTATGGTCAAGGCTTACGTATTACAAGCAAGCTTCACGAAGGAACGTCGGTTTCGTTTGTTGTAGTAGCAAAAACACCATTAGATGCATTGCCTCTCGATAAGTATTAAGAGGGGAATGCATCTTTTATTTATTTGCATGTTTGAAAAATATGAATTTAAAGCACAGCCTGAGGCGTCTTCGTTTTAAAATGTGTGAATAAGTAGCATCCCAAAATCACGATGATTCCCCCAATGCCTTGCAGCCAGCTTAGCTGTTCACCGATAAATAAAAAGGCGAGCAATGCTGTAAAAATAGGATTAAAGTTTAGAAAAATACCAGAGGTGGTGGCACCTAATTGTTGAACGCCAATATTCCAAAATACCATACAAACTACTGTAGAGATGACCCCTGTATAAAGAAGCGAAAGGATGAAAGAGGAGTCGATTTCGGAGAAGGTAAAATCCGTAATCGTGAATGGGACTAGGATGAGTACCCCAAACAAACCTGCATACAATGTCGCCATTAACGGAGAGGTTGTTTGCATAGCCCACTTACTACATACAGAATAAAGTCCCCATACGCAAACGGCTGCCACCATCCATAAATCTCCTGTATTCAATTGGAAGTGCCATAACAGCTGCCAATCTCCTTTTGAAAGGACAAGAACGACACCAATTAAAGAGAGTACCATCGCCAGAAGCTGTAAGCCATTTATTTTTTCTTTCAGGAAGGCGAAGGAAAAAAGGGCGATGGACATGGTATTCATTGTAGAAATAAGACCAGCATTCGTGGATGTTGTTCGTTCCAACGCTAAAAATTGAAATAGATTAAACAAGGCAACACCTGTAATGCCCATCAGGAATAATGGCACAAGAGCGGCCTTAGCAGGAATCAATTTCTTCTCTTTCCACCAAACTAACGGTAGAAGGACGATTACCGCAATTAACCATCTGGCCATCGTTAATGTCATTGGAGAAGCATGAGCCACTAGCGTCTTAGCCACAACAAAATTGCCTCCCCATAGTAAGCTTGTGACGAGCATTAAGCCCATATAAAATTTTGCCACAGTATAGGAACACTCCTTTTAATTTCATATATAATAAGAATCATAGCATTATTGGTGGTTTGTCAGTATAATATTTTGTATAGATGGATAAATTCGAAATAATTAAAAGTTATTTAACGATTATTGAAATAATATTTTGAAATCGTGCTAAAAACTTACTTATCTAAAAATAATCAAAAGAGGAGAAAGCGATGGAGGATATAAAAAATAAAGGATTAGATAATGTGGATCTGCTAATCTTAGCGATTTTGCAGCGAGAGGTTCAGATTAGCAATGCGGAATTAGCTAGACGGGTGAATTTGTCCCCACCAGCAACCCATACAAGGGTAAAACGCCTAGAAAATGAAGGCTATATTGATCAACAAGTGGCGATTTTAAATCAGGAAAAGCTAGGTTTTGATTTATTGTGCTATATTTTTATGAGCACAAATATTCATCAGGAAAAGGAAATAGAGGAGTTAGAAAACAGCTTGAAAACAATGACCGAAATTTTGGAATGTCATTGCTTAACGGGTGCCTATGATTATTTGTTAAAGGTCGTAATTCGAGACCGCAAAGGCTTAGATCAATTCATCCGAAAATTAAATAAGCTTGGCATTTCTAGAATTCAAACGAATTTATCCTTACGGGAAATTAAATATTCTACGGTATTACCTATCGAAGAAAGCAGCAAGCCTGAGTGAGTTAACTCAGGCTTGCTGTTTTTTAGTATTCATGAGGATCTTTTGTTATTTTAGAGTGGTGAAATTTACTCATGAAAGGTTAGCAGCCGCTCTAAATCAGTAGAACCCCGCTCACGAGAGATTAGCCCTGCTTCAAATAAAGCAATCACACGCACAAAAATCATGCAACCCATAAGTTGCTTATAGTTGACATGCAACCATTTAGTTGCCTATAATCAAGCTATGAATTGGGATAAAGACGCTGTTTTTAAAGCACTTGCGGACTCGACTCGGAGACTTATATTAGATGAACTAGCTGAGTGTGAAGAGATGACGTTGTATGAACTGACGGTGCGTCTTCTAATGAAACATGAGCTTTCAATTTCGAGACAGGGGATTGCTAAGCATCTCTCTGTATTGGAGGGTGCTGGACTCGTCCTATCACAGCGGAAGGGAAAATATCGAGTCATTTTCTTCAATAAGGAACCCCTTAAAGATTTACTGAAAGGATGGGTAGAGTAAAGCTTACATGTGAAGGATGCTTCTTAAACGACTCAAAAGGAGGAAAATCAATTGAATATTATTGTCAACAGTATCTTTGTACAAGATCAGGAAAAGGCACTAGCCTTTTATACGGAAAAGCTAGGGTTTGTAAAAAAGGTGGATGTCCCAGTAGGAAAACATAGATGGCTAACGCTTGTGTCACCTGATGATTTAGAGGGCACTGAGCTATTACTTGAGCCAGATGAGCATCCTGCAGCAAAGGACTATCAAAAAAAGATTTTCGCTGATGGCATTCCAGCAACAATGTTTGGCGTTAGTGATTTAGAAAAGGAGTATAGCCGCCTACTGGAGAAAGGCGTTGAATTTACAATTAAGCCGACAAAAGCGGGAGAAGTCACACTAGCAGTTTTTAATGATACATGTGGCAACCTTATTCAGATTATACAAAAATAGTGTATAAAAGCGTGTTTTGATAAAAAAATATCAAAACACGCTTTTCTCATTACTCAGCCATTGCCCAATCTTTGTCATCGTTCAAAATGTTTAAATTTTCTTTTGGCTGCGCATTTACGGTCTGTTCTTTGGCTTCTGCTTCCTCGCTGGGCGGAGCTTCTTCCGACGAACAAGCAGATAAGAGGAATAGTAGCGCTATACTTAATGACAGGAATTTCTGCATGAGGCAAACCTCCATCAATCAATCGTTGATATGAATATTTTGCACATTTTCTTACAGAATATGTTGTGTATAGCTGCCATAAAAAAATTTATTTAAGCGACTGTATTACTAATTATTTTGCTAAAGCCGTTACTATCTGCGCTATTAATCAGCTGCTGAATTGCCTTTACAGCTTGTTCAGAGAATAGATACCAGTTATCCTCTGTTGCATCATGTAGGAGAACTTTAGGATAGCCCTGTAATAGTTCCTCAGGGAAAGGTTGATTTAATGTATAGATATCATATTGTTTGACACTGTTCTGATCATGGCTCATAAAATCAAATTGGCCGAGCTTATAATAAGATCCAGGTGCTTCTAAATTGAAGTGCCAATAATATTCTTTTGGAGCCTCAACTTTGTCGCCTTTCTTTTCTTGGAAAATTTTGAAAAGCGCTTGGTGATAGGCATTGCCCTTGATGTCCTGAATGACACCGCCCATTGTCATATGGTATTCATAGCGTAGCACCTTGATTTTTTCATCTTCAATTAGCAATGGTTCAGTCGTAATATTCACTGTGCCATCATTATAATGCACTTGGCTGCCGAATGTTTCAGCAATAAAGCGAATTGGTACATAGGTGCGATTGTTTTTCATGTATGGTTGTACATCCAATTGCTCTTTTTCACCATTTTTAATGACTGTTCGGTTATTAAGATTCAATTTAATGGTTGTTTGATCCATTGTAAGGGTGATTTGGGAATCCTGCCAATGAACTTGCGCACCAAGATTTTCACTGATCACTCGTAATGGCACCATTGTTCGATTGTTTTTTTGCTCGGGTGCTGTATCAGATTTTACCACAACATCGTCGATTTTGATTTGTGTCGTTGCGGCATCAGCAGGTGTTGCTACAAATAATGTAGATGTTAAAAATAGCCCTGTAAAAAATTTTTTCATGGTATATAACCTCCTTATACTTTAACACTTACCACCATCGGAAATTTTACCATAATATTCTTATGTATATAATAAAAACTTTACTATTTTTTCTTTTGGCTGGAAAAGGTTGTGTATCATCATCAATATTTTGGACTTGATTTCGCAGTGTGTCATTTAGATTAAAACCATCGTGTTGCTAGATATCAAAGTAAAGAAGTTGAAATAAAATAACACAAAATCACCACCGCTATTAGCAACTTTTTGACAGTGTATAATCTGTATTTGTTCTCGAATACTAATGCTGAAAGGAGGTTTTTTAAATGAAGTTTTTGACATGGGGCATTGTTGGTGCAGCATTATTTGCTGTGATGAAAGGCTACGGAAAATCGAATCAAGGACAAAAGGATAGCTTTCAACAAACAACTACGCCTGTACAATTAGTCGCCAATGCAAACCCGCTGACAGCCAATACACCAAAACAGTAAAACAAAAGCTTATAGATTATAGGGATCTATAAGCTTACTATTTTTTACATAAATATACTATCATCGGTATAATAGATTGTGAAAATAAATGCTCGATTTAACAAAGCTATTATGACGATGATTTAGAAGAAATTTTGCGATTATTTTAGCCAGTTAAAGTAGCGGCTTGGCATCAGTCTTATAAGCCATCTCAGATTTATAGAAGCAGATACAAAAAAATTGGTCTTACCCATATTCGGATGCTCGTCTTACAACGAGACCATTTTTTGAATGGAAAGGATACCAAATCATGCAAACACAAACAGTTGAGGACAGGGTATATCGTTAATGAAAAGGACAGGTGAAAAGCATGAATTATGTCAAGGTTGTTCTTTTGAAACAAGAACAACAGACCCAGTGTCAAACTCGGTCTGTTGCTTCTTTTAGGCATCGATGAATGGTTAAAATCGCTTGTAAATGCATACCTTCATGAAAGATGGTACGTAACAGTACTTGTTCGATGGTTTGCATACCCATATCAATAGGAGGGAATTCCTCAGCCAATCGATGACCATATCGCTCCTTTAATCGTTCAGGCTGCTGAGCCAAATACATTTTTAACTCCTCAAAGGTTGGCGTTTCGTCGTCAAAGTGCTTAGGCGATGTACCAAAGCCAAACCATTTCTGGAGAGCTTCTAATTCTGTATCCTTTTCTTTTGTTAAAGCCTCTATCCATAAATATTGATCGAGATAAACATGACCCATATTCCAGCGAATATTATTATGAAATCCAGCTGGGATGATGTTCGCTTTTTCTTCTGACACATGCTCGAGTAAGTGAAGCAACTCGCCACGATAATTGGCTAGCTGCTGAAATAAATTTTCTTGACGTTGATTCAAATGTAACCCTCCTTTTTTAATATTATTGGCTATAATACTCCATTTTCCTGCAAAAAAAGAAGAACACTTTTTGTGTTCTTCTCCAATTTATCTACTTTGTGTCTGTAATGCTAAACGGACACCGAGACCAATATAAACGAAGCCAACTGTCTTTTCAAGCCAGCGTGAACTGCCGCTTGTTTTTGTAAAGATTTTTTCGCCAATGAAGCTTGTAATAACTGCGAGTAGGATTGTATATAAAGCACTCATCACGACAAATGTAATACCTAGTGTGAGCAATTGGCTTGTGACAGATTGCTCGTTATGCTGAACAAATTGCGGTAAGAAGGCAAGGAAAAACAGAGCCGTCTTTGGATTAAGAATTTCTGCTAAGAAGCCTTGGCGAAACGAAGTACTAGCAGGACTTTGTTCAACGGTTGGTTGCTCGATTTTCTTTGGTTTTGTGAGGAGCATCTGAATGCCTAAGTAAACAAGGTATGCCACCCCAATATATTTCACCACTTCAAAGGCTGTGGCTGATTTCATTAAAATAGCAGAAAGACCTAAAACAGCCGCTAATGTATGAACCAAGTCACCGAGACCAATGCCTAAAGCTGTATAAATACCATTCTTTTTCCCACTTTTTAGCGTTTGGGTAATGGTAATAATAACCGCAGGACCTGGGATTAAAAATAATAAAAGAACTATTGCGATAAAAGATAACATGCGAAACCATCCTATTCTAATAAACTAATCATTCTAGGGTGAATGCATGAAATATTATATTCTAGCTATTGTACGGCTGTCGATAAAGAAATATTGAAAAAATAATGAAAAATAATTCAGAAAACTAATGAACAATGCTAATATGATTTTATTACCTAGTATTAATATTTAGTGTTAGAATAAGACTATAAAAAATGCTTTGGAGGAATTTTCATATGTTAACAAGTCAACAAATACAAGCTATTTTGCCACACCGTTATCCATTTCTGTTGGTAGACCGTATTGTGGAGTTAGAAGAGGGCAAGCGCGCGGTAGGGATGAAAAATGTGACGATGAATGAAGAGTTCTTTAAAGGTCATTTTCCACAGTATCCTGTCATGCCAGGTGTGCTAATTGTTGAAGCATTAGCACAGATTAGTGCAGTGATTATGCTGACAAAGGTAGGGAATGAGGGACGATTAGGCTTATTGGCAGGAATTGATCATTGTCGCTTTAAAAAGCAAGTAAAGCCTGGTGATCAGCTACATCTAGAGGTGGAGATTACGCGTGTGAAGGGCGCTGTCGGGAAAGGCAGAGGGATTGCAATGGTAGATGGAGAAATCGTTTGTGAAACGGATCTTGTTTTCGCTTTTGGATCATAGAATACGGCGGTGCTCAGTTGAGTTACACATGTATGCTTTATAGCGCCATTTGTATTATGCAAATAACGCTATTAGTGAATATTACGATTGCTAAAGGCGCTTGGAATGGGCTGACAATGTAGCTCTGTACGGTAGGGTTTGTTTTCGCAACAGCTATTTTTGGATTAAGTAGAGGATGGCGAAGAGAGACTCAAAAATAAACGATTTTGCTTCAATTCGTACTATACGGCTCTCTTTCCTTCATATAGTAAATGGAATGAAGTTTTAATGATGAGAGGGTGAGGAGGTTTTATAGCACATAAAGAAGAACAGCTACAGCCAGAGCAAGCATTGGCGCACGATTTCTGTGATCAATTTGTGCAAAAGATGCATAAAAATATATTGCATAAAAAGCTTGATAAGGATGTGTATCAATCCTATTTTGTTATCCTTCAGCAACAATTTACAAGACAAGAGCTACAATTTATCGTCCATCTTTTAAAGGTACAGGCAAATGAGATACTACGCATGAAGCCCATGTTTATTACTATGAGTGGGGCCATTCTATTCGTGTTTACATTCATTGCAACAGCCATAAACAGCAAGGTCATGATGGACGTGTCACTTGTCCAAATTGTAGCATTAGCCGTCTTAAGTTTTCATATCGCCATTATATGGATTTCATTTAAAATTGAAATTGAACATAAGCGAGTGCAAGCAGTAATCGCATTATTAGATTATTACGTAACAATTGTTTCTGAGGGGAGTGACCTTCATGCAAAAGACTGCAGATCGATTTCATGATTGGCTTATAAAAGTATCGGAAATATTTCATGTGAAGATGGAACCAGCTACCTGCTTCGAAAAAAAGAAATAAACGATCATTTATATGATTCAGCTATTGTCAATTTCGAACGATTTCTTCAAATTGAGTATGAAGCTTTCCCCTTATGTAGTGACTACATACGACCAAGTACAATGGGTCGCGTACCATTAATAGAGGATATTTGGACAAGCATGAAAAAAATCAAGAACACCTAGCTGAAGAGACGTTGCCCTTCCATGTAGGATCAATCAACAACATAGGACTTTGGCATGGTTGAACGCGGAGTTTATGGAACATCTGGCACATCCTATCAACCATCAAATTTTAATAAATGAATGCGAAACGTAGGCATTTTTTTATGAAATCCTCAAATAATAAAGTACGAAAAAATTATTTGGGGACGTGAAAATGTGAAAAAGTTTTTATTGCTTTTACTACCACTTAGTCTAATCACGGTGTCGCTTTTTTATGTAAAAGTGAGTTCTTCTGAAAATAAAGGAAGAAAGTATTATGAGGAAGCGGGTCAAATTCTTTGGGAAATTCAGACGGATGAAAAAATCATTGCCTTAACATTTGATGATGGGCCGCATCGCAAATATACAGCGGAAATCCTTGATGTCCTGGAAAAATATAATGCAAAAGCAACTTTTTTTATTGTCGGTCAAAATGCAGAAAAAAATCCTGAGCTGATTACAAGAATGTATGAAGAAGGGCATGAATTGGCCAATCATACCTTTTCACACCCTTTAAGAACCAATGTCGCCAATTTAATGAAAGAAATACAGCAAACTGATGAAGTGATTGCAGGGATTACAGGCTATCAGCCAACATTATTTAGACCAGTTGAAGGACAATATACCGATGCGATGATTGATGCAATTTCAAAAAAAGGCTATAAGGTTGTTATGTGGTCTTGGCATTTAGATACGCTTGATTGGAAAAGTCCTGGTGTCCCTCGGATCGTGAATACGGTTTTAAAAGGTGTGAAGGCAGGTAATATTGTGCTATTTCATGATGGCGGGGGAAACCGAGCACAAACGGTTAAGGCAATGGAACAAATCATACCAGAGCTTGAAAAACAGGGCTACCAGTTTGTGACAGTTTCTGAATTATTGGAAATCCAAAGGACAAATAAGAGAATTGAAAAAAAACAGTAGTGTTGAAGCGATACATCTTCAACACTTCTCTTTATGTAAGGGAAGGATTATTTTAACATTTTTTTAATTTGCTTAAGTTCAGCAATTAAATAATCAATTTGCTTTTGCATGTTATCGACTTTGACTGTTTGTTCACCATTTGACGGAGATGAATTATTGTTGGCATTTTGGAGGGCTTCTAAAGCTAAGCCTGCTGCGATGGTTTGTAAACCATCCCCTAATGTTGATATGGCTGTACCAATATAGGCTAACTTTGCCGCATAAATTTCGAGCGAATCATTATTTTGGTTCGGTTTATTCGTTCTCCCCATTATTTTGCCTCTTTACATTTGTTATTACTTGCATCATATGCGACAACAAGTGAAAAGGCGATTCCGAGTGGTTGAATGATTCACTAAAAATGGTAAAATTAGCACAATCAACGGATTGGGGGACTAGCATTGACACAACATGTAGAGCTGATTGAAATGAATGGTGAGCTGCTAGAGGGGAAAGGCAGCTATTGTTTACGAAGCAAGAAGAAAACAGAGGGCTATCAGAACAAAAACAAATGGCTTAATCAACAATTTGAAAAGGGCTTACATTACATACAAGTACTTGAAAATCAAAAACAAGTGGGTTTTATAGAATATACGGACGCGGAATACTCTTCAAGAGTTGTACATGCAGATGGCTACGTGGTAATTCACTGTTTATGGGTAAGTGCAGTGGGCAAGGGCTATGGCACACGATTATTGAAGAGATGCTTAAAGGATGCCGAGGAACGTGGGAAAAAGGGAGTGGTGGTCATAACGAATGACCAAACCTCCTGGACGCCAAGCAAGGATTTATTTTTACAACATCATTTTCAACATATTGCAACAGCACTCGACAATTTTGAACTATGGGTGTTTCCATTTCATGAAAGCAATGAACGGCCATACTTTCCTGATAATTGGCAGGAACGATTAACGAGGTTTCCTCATTTAACGATTTTACGTTCCTTTCAATGTCCCTATGTAGACGTTGCCACGGAAAATATTCAACTAGCTGCCGAAAAATTAGGGCTGCAGCCAGCGTTAGTGGATCTTCAAACGAGAGAAGAGCTGATGGAGAAATCACCGACGCCATATGGTATTTTTTCAGTGGTTTATAAAGGACAATTGATTTCCTTTCATCGATTAACCGTGCATTCCGTTTATAAAAAACTGCAAAAACTCATGAATAATTCCTGATTGGATGCAACTTTTTTGGACACTGGCACGTTATATTCTTATAGCACTTCTATGATTCTTTGAGTTTTTTGTTGACTGCTACTAGGAAATGAGTAAAATTAAAAGGCAGTACCATAATATGCCTAAACTTAGTAGTATGATGGGTGAATAGGTGCTGGAATGCTAGTTAAAATGAAGCATGATAGGACAAGGTCTGTCATGAAATTTTGACAGTCTTTTTCTTTTCGTCTTCTGGATAACCTGTTAAGATGGTAGTAGTGTGACAAAGTTAGTGTAAATGAGAGTGGTGACAATCAAGATGGATGAACAGAAAAAAGAAAGTACAGAACAGCAGCAGGAGCCGACTCCAGCTGAAATTAAGCCGGCAGGACAATTTATACAACTGAAACCGTTTAAATTTATCATGCTAATGTTCTTTACAATTCTTATTACGGCAGGTTTAACGATTTTTGCGTTAACCTTTGGTGATAAGAAAGTAGTAGAAGTGAAAGTTCCGATTGAACGAGAGGAATTTACAAAATTATATGAAGCATTTGATTTACTGAAAAATAACTATTACAAAGATATTGACGATGAAAAAGTGGTCGATGGTGCAATTAATGGTATGTTTGATGCATTAGACGATCCTTATTCCGATTTCATGGTAAAGGAAGAAGCGGATCAATTTAATTCGGGCTTATCTTCAAGTTTCCAAGGAATTGGTGCAGAAATCCAAGAACGTAATGGTTATATTACAGTTGTGTCACCTATCAAAAATTCTCCTGCTGAAAAGGCAGGCTTATTACCAAAAGATATTATCTTAACAGTTGATGGGAAAAGCATTCAGGGCTTAAGTGCAACAGAGGCAGTTGCACTCATTCGTGGCGAAAAAGGAACACCCGTAAAACTAACGGTAAAACGTGGCGAAAATACGGAACCCATTCAAATGACCATCGTTCGTGATGATATCCCAGTTGAAACCGTTTATGGTGAAATGCTTGATGGCAATATTGCCCATATTCAAATTACGTCATTTAGTGAACAAACGGCCCAAGAGCTTGAAAAAATCCTTGCTGAGTATGAAGGTAAAGGAATGAAGGGCATTGTATTGGATTTACGTCAAAATCCTGGTGGCTACCTAAAGGCTGCAGTTGATATTTCTAATTTCTTTGTACCAGAAGGAAAAGCGATTGTTCAGGTACAAGAAAAAGATGCGGAACCTCAAATAACAAATGCCATTGCAGGTAAAAAATATAACCTACCGATCACGGTACTAGTTGATAGTGGCAGTGCTTCAGCCTCTGAGATATTAGCAGGAGCATTAAAAGAGTCCGTTGGTGCTAAAGTTGTTGGTGAAACATCATTCGGTAAAGGGACTGTCCAAAATGTTACACCATTAAAAGATGGCTCTAATTTAAAATTTACGACAGGTAAATGGTTAACACCGAATGGCAACTGGATTAATGAAAAAGGAATTGAGCCTGATGTCAAAGTTGCGTATCCATCCTATGCCTCTCTACCTTACTTGAATGCCTCTTTAGAAATGAAGACAGGCTTACAATCTGACTCTGTGAAAGCAGCAGAGGAAATGCTTCAGGTGCTAGGGTATGAGCCTGGTGAAGTAGATGGAATCTTCGATGACAATACCGCGCAGGCAGTAGAAAAACTACAAGCCGCGAACAACCTTGAAGAAACTGGTATTTTAACAGGCAATACAACGTATGCATTAATGGATGCGTTACGTGCAAAAATGAAAGCCGATGATCCTCAGTTATTAAAAGCGAAAGAGCTTCTTGTAGGAACAGCCGAAAAAACAGAGGAAACAACAAACTAACAATGTAGCTGTCGCAGCAGTCGTCTTTCACGGCATCTGCGACAGCTTTTTTTATGGGAGGAACGAGAATGAAAGATGTGTACCTATTTAGTGGCTTTTTAGGGAGTGGCAAGACATCCATGCTGACAGATGTCATTCGCCAGCTAAAAGAAAAGAAATTAAAGCCTGCTGTTATTATGAATGAGCTAGGGAAGCTACCATTTGACTCACAGGCAGTGGAAAAGGATATTCCGCTCAAGGAGATGCTAGAGGGCTGTATTTGCTGTTCAGGTGCTGAAAAAACAGAGGCCCAAATTCAATCTCTTCTATTAGATAGTGATTTTGATGTGCTCATTATCGAAACAACAGGTGCAGCACATCCTGTAGAAGCTTTAGATGCCGTTTTTTCACCGCTTTTTGCAGATCAGCTCAATGTGAAAGGCATTATCACGGTGGCAGATTCCAAGCTCTGGCTACACCGTGATACATTAACACCACAAGTGCGCTCTTTATTTATGGAGCAAATTCGCCATGCCCACCTCTTATTAGCAAATAAAACAGACTTATTAACAGAGGCAGAGCAAGGCCAGGTCGTCTATGAACTGCAGGGCTTGAATCCCCATGCCTTTATATTGCAAACAACAAATGGGCGCGTACCACTCAGCTTATTAGAGGGACTGAAGGCAACGACACAGGTCGATAAAGCAGATATAGTTAAAGCACCAATAGCCTCCATGCAGCTAGGCTCTCGCTTAGTGGAATTCTCAGATCGGGAATTTACACAGGAGCAGTTTGAAGATTGGGTGCGTGCATTACCTGAAACGATTTATCGTATGAAAGGCTATGTACCGATTGAGGGCATCAAAAACCCAATGCTGTTCCAATATGCTTATGGAATGGTTCAGTGGCTCCCAGAATATCTAAAAATGCCAGCAAAACTTGTTATTATTGGAGAGAATGTTAGTGCTTTACCTGTTATTGGGGAGAATTGAAGAATAAAGCAACCAGTGAATTTCTGCACGTGAACAACCTGTGTAGCTTTACACAGGTTGTTTTATTTTTATGTAAATGAAATGTAACGATCTTGTAACACAATTGTAATATTAGGCTAACATGAGGCTACGACACTAGCCATCTCTAGGGTGATGCAAAGAAAGTAATGAAGAAAGGCGATTAAAAAATGAGTGTATAAAACATACATTTTTTATTCATATCAGCTGTTTATTTTCTAAAATATTTACGAGTTTAGGAGGGGTGTCAACCCTCTTTCAAACGTAAGTATTTCATAGATTGGTTAAACCTACTAAAAAATAGCGCGAAAAAAACGTGATTTTTCGCGCATTTTCTTCTTCGTTGGCGTAGTTAGCAGATGTTGGTAAGATTTTAATGAAAATCATCCCTTACGATTAGTGGCAGAGAAGGAGGAATTGCAAACATGAAAAAAACACTAACTGCAATTTGTGCAACATTTCTTTTAGCAGCTCCAATTCAAATAGCTTCTGCTGCTGCCAATACAACAGAGGGGAATTCCGTACAGCAATCAACAAACTGTAATGTTTATTATTATAAATGGTCAAACAATAATCATAAGTGGACGATTAAACTTCCACAGGCATCTACACCATCTAATGAGACGCCAACAACAAATAATACAACACCAACAAAGCCAAATAATAATCAATCATCACAAAATGAAAAGCCAGCAACACCACCAACTACTTCAACACCATCAACAACAACTTCAGATGTGGACGCATTTGAACAAGAAGTAGTAAAATTAACAAACGCTGAGCGTACAAAAGCTGGTTTATCACCACTTCAAACAGATGCAAAATTAATGGCTGCAGCTCGTGAAAAATCACAAGATATGCAAACAAATAAATATTTCTCACATACGAGCCCAACATTTGGTTCACCATTTGATCGTATGAAAGCTTTAGGTATCGCTTATAAAGCTGCAGGTGAAAACATTGCTCAAGGTCAACGTTCACCACAAGAAGTAGTACAAGCGTGGATGGACTCACCAGGACACCGTGCGAACATTTTAAACGGTAAATTTACACACATCGGTGTAGGTTATGTGAAATCAGGTAACTACTGGACACAACAATTTATCCAAAAATAATCATTTATTAATAGAAAGATGCTCTATAAGTCTATAAAGGCTTATAGAGCATCTTTTTTTATTGAATTAATGGTAAAATTTGATGAGAAAGGGAGGATAGAATTGAAACAATATAGCATAGCAATGGCGGTTTTCTCATTAGCCGTGTCGTTTTTAATAGGAAGCTGGCTCATCGCCACTAGTTTAAAAGAGCAGCCAAAGGAATCCGTGCAACACCAGCTATTGTCACAACAAGAGGCAGCTGATTATTTAGGAATCAGTGTAGTGGAAGTGCTAAAATTAACAGAAGTGCCAGACGGATCTAATAGTTACATAAGCGAAATCCCTCATGTGAAGGTAGGGAACAATGTCTATTATCCAAAGCAAGCTATGGATCGATGGCTACTGGATATGGAATTAATCGTAGTACCTTAAGAAAAACATATGAACTATTTCTTTGGATAGGGGCATCACCTAATAAAAAGAGCGCTTCTCCCTCGAAAAGGAGCAGTTCTCCAGCGAAAAACGGTCGATGAAACTTTTCTTTCTCTTTTATAAGATAGAAGTTTTTAAACTGTATTTTGGGGGAATTGATAAATAAGTAGTGGGTAAAAAGTAGGGAGAGGTGAGAAGGATGAAAAAGCCGAATCTATTAAAGCAGTTTTTTGCAAAAGAAGAAAGACCACATACGATTGCGCTAGCAACAGCTCAAGACCATCGTTTATTTTCATATGTCATGTCCTTTGCCAAGTATCACCCCGATATGATGATTGTGTTTTCGGCAGATGGCGAAATTATTTATGTCAATCAAGAAGCACTCTTTGAACTATTACAATATCGACCTAGCCATGCGAAGGATTTTAAGAAAATTCTGACTGAGGCAGATTATAAACGATTAAAAAGAGCATTCAATCGAACATTGCGAGGAAAGTCGGTCAAAATTGATATTGAACGACTACAGCATCAAGGACAAAACCTAAGCCTAGTGCTGACGTTTATACCGATCAAAAATGACGACAATCATTCGGAGGGGCTTTATTTAATCATTGAAGATATGTCGACGTATTCCGCCATGAAGCATCAGTTAATGCTCCATGAGAAGCATTTAAATTACGCCCAGCATATTGCGGCAGTTGGGAGCTGGGAGTACTTTATTCAGCATGACAAACTTTATTGCTCAGATAACTTTTATCATATTTTTGGCTTTACGCGTTCAGATAACGATGGGATTGATCACGTTTTCCAGTTCATTCATCCAGATGATTATGAAAGGACATATGATGCATTTAATCATGCGCGAAAAGGGACTAATTTTGACAGTGACTTCCGAATTTATCACGGCAAAACCAATGAACTGCGTTTTTTACAAGCTGCCGCCGAAGTCATTTGGAAGGATGACAAGCCCTTTAAGATGATTGGGGTTGTCAAAGACGAAACGGCTTTCAAACTACTTGAGAAAACGCTAAATGATACGTTAGCCAACTTTCATTCTATCTTTGACAATTTAGATGCAGGGATTTGGATGCGGGATTCCATTCGTGGTAATATGCTGTTTGCCTCTAAAGGACTGGAGGGAATTCTAGGTATTCCATTAGCTAAGCTTTACGAAGACTCAGAAGTATGGATTAATATGATTCATCCTGCACATCGTGAGGAAGTATTAGCGTATACAGATCATCTCGCTTCAGGCAAAAGCTATCAAGTGATTTATCGTATCCTAACGGGGAAGAATGAGACAAAGTGGTTACTGGAGCAAATTGTGCCGAGACTAGATCAGGAGGGGGAGGTCAACCATATTTTTGGCTTAGTAACTGATATTACAAAGGAAATCGAACGAGAAAAGAAGCTGAATTATTTAGTGTATTATGATGAATTAACAGGTTTACCAAATCGATTGAGCTTACATGATAAAGTCGATACATTATGCTTAGCTGGCGAACCCTTCGCGCTATTATATATTTCGATTAACCGCTTTCATATCATAAATAATGCGCTAGGTACGAAAATCAGTGATGAGCTTCTGCGCACGGTGACCAACTACTTTTCCACACTAACAGATGATCGCAGTTACATGGCACGCCTAGACAATCAGCATTTTATCATTGTCATTAAAAAATATGGGAGCAAGCAGCATATTTCCGCGCTGGCTAGCCGTATACTGAAAACCTTTGATACACCTTTTTCGATAAAAGACTATCGCTTGCACCTATCTGCTAGCATTGGCATTGCCTTTTATCCAGAGGAGGGCCTAACGAGAAACATTTTATTAGAAAATGCCTATTCAGCTTTATGCTACGCGCAACAGCAGGGAAGGAATCGTTTTCATATTTATGCCTTTACGGAGGATATTACTTCCTATAAGCAGTACGTGTTAGACCGAGATATGCGACAAGCCATGTTAAATGAGGAATTCGAATTATATTTCCAACCATTGGTGGAGCCGCAAAAGGGGATTATCAACGGCGCAGAAGCATTAATTCGTTGGCATCATAAAGAATGGGGCCTTGTGTCACCTGGTGAATTTATTCCATTAGCGGAAGAAAACCATATGATTCATATCATTACAGATTGGGTGATTAAAAAAGCATGTGCGTTGTTACAGCACTGGAAGCAGCAAGGGCATGTGCTGCGAACAATTAGTATTAAGATATCGCCAATCCGTCTGATGAAAAAGGGCTTTATTCAGTTTGTCCAAGAGCAATTACAGGTAAATTCGATTGACGCGCATTATTTACAATTCGAGATAAGTGAAAGTACCATCTTAAAAAATAGTACAAGTGTAATGACTGTTCTCAAAGAATTACAAGAAGTTGGTGTCAAAATTGCTATTGGTGATTTTGGAACAGGCTACTCATCCTTAGAATCCTTGCGAACATTCCAGCCAACGACACTCCATATCTATGAAGCGTTTATTCGTGAAATTCGTCATGATCGTCCGATTGAAAATGGACTCATTTCAACAACGATTTATTTAGCCAAAATGCTTGGTATTCAGGTAGTGGCAAAAGGAGTTGAAAGTTACGAGCAATTTATCTTTTTAAAGCAGCAAGCATGTGATTATCTGCAAGGTAGCATTTATACGAAGGCTGTTCCAGCAAAAGCCTTTGAAAAAATGCTGGCACAAGGCATTTTAACACCACAAAAAGCTAGTGTTCATAAAAAGCCTGTGGTGGAACGACGCAAATATTACCGCTTTCAATTCCCTGCCTATGTGAAGGGCTTCATGACGATTATTGAAATGAATGAACAAAAGCTAAATATTGGACATACCCCTATCATCATCGAAAATATTAGCTTAGGCGGCATGAAGATACGCTCTTCTTTGAAGCTACCAGTTAATCAAACGATGAAATTTAAATTTAGCTTTATTTTGATGAATCAATCATTTAACCTAGAGGGCACATTTAGATGGACCCTAGAAGAAAAATACCAAATCTACTCTTATGGGGTCGCCTTCAATCTGGCGCAGGAGGATGAAGGAAAATTAGCACCGATTATCAATCGAATGACCGCCCTGCATAATCACCATGAAAAAATAGAGGGAACGCCCTTTATGTATGAGGATATTGAAGCTTATTTTAAAAAATAGCGAATCATGAAGATGCCCAAATGTTCTAGTGGGCATCTTTTTTCATGGTGTGGAATCACACGATCTAAGCGTTTGAAATACATGAAAGATGCTTATACTCTCCAGTAGAGGAGGCGTTTTATGGATAAAGTGGAGTATATGATGAAAAGCCTACAAAAAGCATTCTACCATTCCTCGGATTTGACCGTCAGACAAATAGATTGGCATGAAGGAGACACGGCTATTTTATGCTTTTACGCTTCTCTTGTTGATGCGAAGGAAGTACAAAAAATACTGGATACGATTTATGCACGTTTAGATACAGAAAAACCCTTTTGGAGTGAAACCCTCCTTACAACACTCGATAATTTTGCGCTACCGCAAGCAATTGAACGAGTTTGCCAAGGTGAAACGCTCGTGATTTTGCCTGACATGGGAAAAATGCTGACTTTAGCGATTCCCAATGAAGTTCGTCGTAACCTTGAGGAGCCAAACAATGAACATATTCTGCGAGGCTCCCATGAAGGGCTTGTGGAGCGGGCGGATACTAATTTAACGTTGATCCGAAAGCGAGTGAATAATCCCGCTCTTGTGGTCAAATCTTTTACAATTGGACAACAAACGAACACAAAGGCTTATTATCTCAATATGGATGGGGTCATAAAGCCTGAAACCTTACAAGAGATGGAAAAGCGGATTGCGGACATTAAAATCGACTATTTTTATAGTATTGGCCAGTTAAGTGATGCCCTTGAGGATTCTGTGTTATCGCCATTTCCACAATTGTTAAATACAGAGCATCCAGATCGTGTCGTAGCTCATTTAGTGGAGGGTAAAGTTGTGGTCATGACCAATATTTCGCCGTCTGCCTTGATTGGCCCTGTGACATTTTTCTCTTTCTATCAAACACCTGATGACTATAATAGTCGGGTATTGGTTGGCTCTTTTTATAAAATAGTTCGTTTACTGTCGTTTGTAACGGCGGTTTTTTTACCAGCATTTTATATTGCTGTGATTAGCTTTCACTTTGAGGTATTACCGTTAGAATTAAGTAATCAAGTGAAAAATGATGTTAATGATATCCCTTATCGACCGCTAATTGAAGCACTGATACTTGAGATTATTATGGAGCTCATACGAGAATCAAGTATTCGCTTGCCACAATCAGTAGGGCAAACGATTGGGATCGTAGGAGGATTAGTGATCGGTGATGCCATTGTAAGTGCGGGACTCGTGTCAAACTTAATGGTCATTGTTGTTGCCTTAACGGCCATTTCAAGCTATGTTGTCCCGTCCGTTGAATTGAATAGCACGATTCGCATGATCCGTTTTCCGTTTATGCTACTTGCCTCATTATTTGGGTTTTTAGGCATTGTGGTAGGAGTTGTCATCCTATTAATTCATTTAATTAGTTTAACGTCATTGAAACAGCCGTATTTTTCACCTATCGTACCATTTCAACCGAAAGCTGTTTATAAAATTTTTTTACGCTGGCCATTTATTAGACCGACAGTCCAAGTTACTTCCTTTCAACCACCGAAGGATGAAAAGGGAAAAAATGAGGATACACCATGAATTTTTCTCTATCAAAGGCACAATTTTTTTTACTACTCTTTATCATTCAGACAGGTGTTGTCTACATTGCCTTTCAAACACCGTTAATCATATACAGTCAACATAGTGCATGGTATGTCTTCTTCCTTGCTAGCATCTTCCATTACGGCTTGCTGTTATTTTTTGAACGCTATTATCAATTTTTCTTTTTAAATGGGTTCTTTCGCTGGGTCTATCTGATCTATTGGTTATTAATAACAGCTGTATTAATTGCCTATATGGGGTATGTTCTGGCCTCATGGGTCTTGCCCCGAACACCTGAATGGATTGTTGTCATGATGATTGTAGGGCTATCTTTGTATGCCAATTTAGTTAGACCAGAAACCATCATCAATATTGGTGTCATGCTAATTCCTATCATTTTCCTCTTTGTCATTTTTTTAATGCTGGCTATTCCAGATTTAACGTGGAGTAATCTTTTTCCCGTTGAGTGGAATAATACTAGGCAAATCATGGCGGGCATGATTCATAGCATGTATGCCTTTTTTGGGATTGAAATGTACCTCCTTTATCGTCCATTTCTCAAACAGGATTTACAGGTGAAGGGAAAGCCCTTATTGATTTATCAACTCGTCATTTTTATCTTTTATTTTATTTCGGTTGTCTTTACACAAATGTTCTTTGCTTTGGAGGAGGTTCAACTAATACCAGAGCCTATTATGTATATTTTAAAATCACAGGAAGTGACTTTTGTAAAACGGCTGGATATTTTTTTCATCTATATTTGGCTTTCTTGGTCCATTGTTACGGTCATGATCTACGGTTTGTCCTTTCGTGTGCTTTATTTGTCAAAAAAACGGAAGCATCCGAAACGAATTATTGTTTTTTTTCATCTTCTCTTAGCCATCCTGCCGCTATTTGTCATGCAATTTCAGCGCATTGAGTTTATCAAAAATTCTATACACTACGTACTCATTGTGTTTACGATTCTACTACCAATGATGATAATTTGTTGGAATAAATGGAGGGGAAAACGTGTATCGTAAAGGGATTATGCTCCTCTTGTCTATGTTACTTTTAGCTGGCTGTTGGGATGAACGACTTTATAAAAACGCTTCCGTTGTGACGCTCGTTGGGGTGGACGGATATATAGGGGCATACAAGGGATATTATGCCTATCCGAATACAGCAGCTCAGCAAAATGAAGTGATTGAAGCGGACGGCATTTCACCAAGAGATGTACGGAATCAAGCCAATTTAAAAGTAGAACAAACACTTGATTTATCTGAACTATCGACCATCCTTGTATCGGACCAAACGGTAAGAGAGCCTCTTTATGATATTTTGGATATTTATTTTCGTGATCCCCAAAACCCGATTTCGATAAAAATTGCTGTAACAGAAGGGGATGTCAAGCCGTTTATAGAGCTAACAAAGGATTTAGCAGGGGGGGCAGGAGGCTATTATGAACGTTTTATGGAAAGCACAGAGGAAAATACAATTTTTCCGAAATTAGATTTACAGACGGTTGGCTCCATGCTATTTGAACAGACAATTGATATAGCACTTCCGTATATTCAGTTAAGTGAGGATAAAAAGCATGCTGTTGCGGCAGGTGTCGCTTTGTTCTCAGGTCAAACGTTTACGGGTACAATATTAACACCAAAACAATCTCTCACGATGCTTCTCTTAATGAATCAACCTAGCAAACAAGCGCGGATGAGCTATATGTGGAAGCATGATGGAAAATCGATGCCAATCACGGCTGATGTTATTCATATCAAGCGTCAATGGACGGTGAATGAGGAATTAAAAAGAATAGACATGGATTATCTCATAGAGGTAGAAATTGAGGAATTTGCACATGACCATTTATATAAAGACCCCGTTTTCAAGGAGGTTCAGCAGCTGATTCAAAATCAAATGCAGACAGAGTTTGAGGAGGTTTTGCGGATTCTTCAAGGTCAGCAATCGGATACGTTGGGAATTGGTCGATATATTCGTGCCTATCACCCTAAAATGTTTCAGAAGGATTGGCATACTATCTATGCATCCTTACAGCTAGTGCCGTCTGTTCAAGTGAAAATCATTCGTACAGGTGTTTTACGTTAAAAATCGCCTTTCTCAAGTTTGGAGAAAAGGCGATTTTTTATTAAACAGTTACTCTTTTTTGAACAATCAGCAGACGGATTAATAGAGTAACGGCGCCCATTGTTAAACCTGCCACAAGGCCAATCCAATAGCCAAATGGGCCGAAATCCGTATGTGTGGCAAGGGTGTACCCAACTGGCAAGCCAATCACCCAATAAGAAATAATGGCCATGATAAATGTGATCATGACATCTTTGTAGCCTCTCAATGCGCCTTGCACTGGTGCTTGTATCGCATCAGATAGCTGGAAAATGGCTGCATAGACTAAAAATTGTACAGCATACTCAAGAACCATCTGATCTGTCGTATACATATGCGCTACAGGTTCACGTAAAATAAATAAGATGCAAGCTGATATAAAGCTAAATAGAATGGCTGTACCGACACATAGATAACTATACATACGAGCATCTCGCATGCGACCAGCGCCGATCTCAAAACCTACTAATATTGTGACACCCATAGAAATACTGAGCGGAACCATGTATAACAGAGAAGTGAAATTGATGGCAATCTGATGGGCTGCGATGATTTCTGTGCTAAAATTACTCATCATCATGGTCACAGCAGAAAAAATACTTGTTTCTGCAAATAGGGAAATACCGATCGGAACCCCAATCAATAAAATTTCCTTCCATCGAAGCCATTCAAGCTTAGGCCAATCATGAAACAGACGGAATCGTTCGAACGGTACTCGTTTAGCGATGATCCATACTGTAATCATGAATATTAGCCAGTACGTTATTGCTGTCGCTACACCAGCTCCGATGCCGCCAAGCTCAGGCGCACCAAATTTGCCGAAAATAAAGATATAGTTCAGCACGATATTAATGGGTGTTGTCATTAAGGTAATGATCATCGTGACCCGTGTCTGACCAAGGGCGTCAATAAAGCAACGCATAACAAAAAATAAGAAAAGTGGCAAAAGACCCGCACACATCGCATAGATGTAGCCTTTTGCAATGCTATGTACAGCAGACTCTAAGTTCATCTTACTAAGTATCCAATCAATGCCAAAGAAGAGTCCTGTAAAAATAAGGATCGCCAGCAATATGGCGACATAAATGCCTTGCTGGACTGCCTTTTTTGCATCCATCTCTTTTTTCGCTCCCACAAGCTGTGAGACAATTGGCGTAATAGCTAGGAGTATACCTGAAAGTCCAGTATAAATTGGCATCCAGATAGAGGAACCAATCGAAACACCTGCTAAATCAACCGTCCCGTAACGACTGGACATTAAAATATCAAAAAATGAAATAAGATAAATAGCTACCTGTGTCACTAAAATAGGGACAATCATTTTTAAGAGTAGCACGTATTTTTCCTTAATTGTGGATGTTTGATACATATTTTCTACTTCCTTCATGAACATAATGAACAAGTATAGCATATGTAAAGAGAGAAAAGCTGAAATTTTCATGCTTCATCTATATCTTTTCGTCAGCATATAGTAAAATAGAACACTGTAAACAAAAAGTAGTGCTAACTACAATGGTTTTTAAGGAATAGGAGAATTTGTGTGAAACAACAAACAATCATTTTAACCGGTGGTGGGACAGCTGGCCATGTATCGTTAAATCAGGCGATACTCCCGTCTTTACTTGAACTTGGTTATGATGTCCACTATATTGGCTCAGAGCAAGGTATTGAAAAAGAATTAATTGGCGAGGCGTTCCCCGATGTTCCGTTTTATGGCATTGCGAGTGGTAAATTGCGTCGTTATTTCTCAATGAAAAATTTTACAGATCCATTTAAAGTGCTTGCTGGAATGATGCAGGCTTTTCGTATTATAAAAAAAGTGAAGCCACAGGTTGTCTTTTCAAAGGGTGGGTTTGTCTCTGTACCTGTTGTGATGGCGGCGAAATTAGCGGGTGTGCCAGTTGTCATCCATGAATCTGATGTAACACCTGGTCTTGCCAATAAAATAGCCTTACCTTTTGCTTCACATGTTTTTACAATTTTTGAAGAAACACTGAAGCATTTACCTCAAGAGAAGGCTACTTGCACAGGCTCCATTATTCGTCCTGAGTTATTTGAGGGAGAAAGAGCAAGGGGGCTAGCTTTCTGCGGCTTTTCTACTTTAAAGCCTGTGTTACTTGTTATGGGAGGGAGTTTAGGCTCTGTTGTCTTAAATGAGGCACTACGTAAAAACTTACCAGAGCTCCTAAAGCAATTTCACATCATTCATTTATGTGGGAAGGGGAATTTTGACCAATCACTGGAGGCAATGCCAGGCTACAAGCAATTTGAGTATGTGACAACAGAGTTACCTGATTTATTGCATGCTGCAGATTTTATTGTGTCACGAGCAGGCTCTAACTCCATTTTTGAATTTTTAGCGCTTCACAAGCCGATGCTATTAGTACCTCTCTCAGCGCAAAAAAGCCGTGGGGATCAAATTTTAAATGCCAACCTGTTTAAAAAACAAGGTTACGCAGAAGTGTTACAGGAAGACGAGTTGACGAAGGAATCTTTTATGAAGTCTGTTCATACACTAACAGAGCGTAAAGTGGAAATGGTGGAGACAATGGCAAAAACGCAAAAGCCAAAAACACCAGATGAAATGGCGTCATTAATTTTACGTTACAAGAAATAAGTATTATTTGAAAAAAGAAAAGAAGCTGTGAGGTAGGTCGAAACGACAAAACCTTATAGCTTCTCTTTTATATATATCGCACACTACATTGCTTGCTCTTCGCCCTCTTGCAATTGATGTGCCGTTGTTAGGTAGAATAAATCTTTTGGAATTTTAAATAAATTAAATTGTGCCTCACCGCTATTAACCTGCGCTAATAATGTTGGATGACTTTCATTGGCGCTCACCACATAAGGAAGCTTTAAAGCAGCACGTTGTGATTTTAAATTTTCAACACGTATACGGAGAAAGACCGTATGAAAATTATAGTCAAAAAATAACTCGTTCAAAAATAACATTTTTGCTTTTTGATTATAACCTTTACCTTGGTAAGGGAGTCCAATCCACGTTCCTAGAAAGCCTGCACCGTCCTCCACATCGTGAATACTAATGGTGCCGATTGGTTGACCCCAATCATCAGTTATGGTCCTCGAGATAGCGAGTCCTCTCGCTTCCTCTTCAATCAGTTGTTTTGTCATAAACCAATATTCATCAGCGGATGTGGCTTTTTGACGGACAAAAGGGAATACAGAAGGGTGTGATAATAGCTCATAAAGCTCTGTACATTCATGCAGGTCTCGATGTTTAAGCATACGAAACGCCTCCTTTACTAGGGTAGTTAAAACAATTCCGTTGAAGCATAAAGAAGAAAACTAAAATTCGTACTGGAATTAAAACCCAAAGAACTAGACGTTATAACTATGATATTCCATAATCTCCCGCTGTCTTACTGATTTCGACCATACCGAAAAAAGGCTAGTTTTTTAAATATAATATAACATATAATCTGCTTGATGCAATTATTTTGCTCGTAAAAAACAAAATTTGAGTTTAATAGTCAGTAAATTCTGATAAATGAAACGAGATGATCGATAATATTGTTGTTTTATAACATTAAGCCTATCCTATCAATTTTATCTAATATTAATCATTTATCTACATCTTTAGTAGTATTGGTTACTTGTTATAATAGGTAATATATCAAATGTTATCCTTAAAAGGATATAAATTTTATGATTCTAGAAAGGTAATTTTTTATTTTTATGTTATAATAGTAGTATTATTTTTAATCTCACGAAACATACATATGAACATTTCTATCATGATGGCAAGGGCTTTTCTGGAGGTGACAGCATGGAGTATATTTTAAGCGAAGATTTCTTTAACTCATTATTTATTGGCAAGGATTTTGTTTTTCTCGTGAAAAAAGTAGGGGACGATTATCAATATATTCGCTTAAATCAAGCAGCTCAAGATCTGTTATCGAATGAGGCGATTGGCAAAATGATTTCGACCGTTACCTCAAAGCGTAATTTTTCGATCATTCAGAAAAATTATGATGAGGCAATTAGAGAACATAAACAGGTTGACTATGTAGATTATGCATATGTTCAGTCGGAGGTTCGTAAATATGAAACATCCGTCAGACCGTTGAAATATAAGAATGAAGACTATATATTAGCCATTACGAAGGAAATACTCTATGACCGTAGTATTGAAGATAAATTTTTATTTATGCGGTCCATGTTTGACCATGCCTTTTTTTCTACGGTCATTTTATCGGCTGAGGGCATAATATACGAAGTGAATTCAAGCTTTATGGATGATTTTCAATTAGATAATGAAACCGTCAAACAAAAAATGTTTGTGGATTTACCAATTATTCCAAAAGAAGAAGTTGAACAACTTAAAATTTGTTTGCAAAAAGCTGCAAGAGGGGAAAACGTTGGCGAGAAGTTCATTAAATTGCATACAATGGACCAGCAGGAACGCATGTATTTGCTGTCACTATCACCAGTGATGCAGGATGATAATTCCTTTGCCATATTTCTAATCATGCAGGATTTTACACAATTTACTATACAAAAAGCAGAATTACGTTCGAAGTCTCACGGGCTAGAGGTATTTAAATCGGCATTAAACTCAGCTACGGCCATTGCCGTATTAGATAATAAAGGGAATATTACTGAAGTGAGTGATATGTTTTTACAGGCTTCTGGCTACACGGCAGAGGAGTTAATCGGTCAGCCCTACGCATTAATCGAACCTCGATTCCGTGGGCAAAATCTTTTACAAATAATTGAAGATAAGCTGGATACGATGGGGATGTGGCGTGGAGAGCTTTGTTATCGAACGAAATATCATGCCGATTACTGGGTAGAAGCTACCATCGTTCCATTAAAAGATGAGTTTGGTCAAATCGAACAAATTTTAACCATTAACTATGATATTACAGATAAGAAAAGAATGTTCACAGAATTAAAAAATATTGAACGTACTTTCCGGCTCATCACGGAAAATACAAATGACTTAATTGTGATTACAAATGAGGATGGCATCATTATCTATGCTTCCCCGTCGTATGGTATTTATTTAGGGTATGAAAATGTAGAGCTACAAGGACAATTTTACAGTGACATTATTGATCGAGAAAGTAAAGGCGAGTGGCAAACATTCTTAAATAATTATACGGGACAAACAGATTCACAGTTTGAGCTTTTACTGAAGGCGAAGGATGGAACACCGATATGGACAGAAGGAAATGTCACAGTTGTGCATGATCCTGAACGTGAAAAGGTTTCGCAAATTATGATGGTGTCTCGTGAAATTACGCATCGCAAAGAAAGAGAAAATGATTTGCTGTATCTAGCCTATCATGACGCCTTAACACAGCTACCAAATCGGCGCTTTTTACAAAAGGAGTTTCCTAAAATCCTAGCAGAAGCAAATGAAAATCAAACTTGTGTGGCGATGCTCTATTTAGATGGTGACGATTTTAAAGAAGTGAATGATCGCTTTGGCCATGAGACGGGCGATGCGTTTATTCAGCGATTCGGCATTTCCTTGAACAAAACAGTTCGAAGCCATGATCTAGTTATTCGAATAGGTGGCGATGAATTTATTGTCATCTTAACTGGCTTAACGAGAGATCAAGAAAAAAGACATCATCAAATTATGCATATTATTCGTCGGATACGCGATGAATTAGCAGAAGGCTGGATGATAGAGGACCATCTTTTTACACCCACTGCTTCTATTGGCATTGCCTATTACCCAGACCATGCACAAACACTGGATGAGCTAATGGATTTAGCTGACCAAGCATTATATAAATCAAAGGAATTGGGGAAAAACAACCTCTCTATTTCCGACATACACTAAAAAAGTCTGTCCACAAGGTTTTCCTTGTGAGACAGACTTTTTATTTGATGTTATGCTATAACAGTATAGGGATAAATATCCTACATCGTTATTTTGGAATAGAAGGTGATACGATGCCTAAGAAGATATTGTTGGTAGAAGATGAGAAGCATATTGCTCGTTTTGTTGAACTTGAATTACAGCACGAAGGCTATGAAGTGAAAACTGCCTATGATGGTCGAGAAGGATTGGCTTTGGCAACATCCGAAAATTTTGATGTACTTTTACTGGATGTGATGTTACCGAGCATTAATGGAATTGAGATTTGTCGTCGTATCCGTACACAATCACAAGTGCCGATTATTTTATTAACGGCACGAGATGCTGTGATGGATCGTGTAGCAGGACTCGATGCAGGGGCAGATGACTATATCGTCAAGCCTTTTGCGATTGAAGAGCTGCTGGCTAGAATACGGACGATTTTACGTCGTGTCACACCAGAGCAGACAAGCAGTGAATCTTTATGCCTAAGGGATATTGAAATAGATGTAGCAGCCTATGAAGTTTTCGTTCAGGGGAATAAACTTGACCTAACAAAGACAGAATATGACTTACTGAAACTATTAATCGAGCACAAAAATAGAGTCTGTACACGAGAGCATATTTTAACATCGGTTTGGGGTTATGATACGGATATTGAGACCAATGTGGTAGATGTTTATATCAGACATTTACGAACAAAGCTCCCAGGGGCAATGAACGATTATATTGAAACCGTTCGCGGTGTCGGGTATGTGATGCGAGAATGAATAGATTAAGAAATTATTTGCGTCAGCAGTCGTTGCAGAAAAAATGGATGCTGACCTCAAGCAGTGTCATCTTTATTAGCTTTACGATTATTTGTGTAGTCGTCTATCTTTCTTTGCATACATGGTTATTAAACGATGAGGAGAGTAAGGTCAATCGGACAAGTAAGGATATCATCTCTTTTTTTGAGTCACAGGGTCCTACAATTACCATTCAGCAAATTCAGCAAAATACAGGCTTGCTCAAATCGATTGCGGATCGTGATGAGACGGTCCGAATATTTAATGCAGATGGTGTGGATATTTTACGGATCAATGATACCTCTGCTGCTGCACCACTTAATTCGTTGCAAGAAATTTTTGAGATGACCATTGATAAGCAGGATGTGCTGGTCATCAATGAACCGATTCGGATGGGCTTTTTCCAAGGCTATATTCAAGTGATTCATCCGTTAACTAGTTTTCAATCTCTCATGCATTATCTCTTGACAGCCATGCTGATTGCAGGGTTAGGAGCCTTAGTGTTATCTGGCTCTATTGGCTATTATCTAGCGAACTATTTAATGAAGCCACTACATGAATTGCGTGCATCCATGAAAACAGTAATGGATCAAGGATTTAATGAGCCAATACAGCTAACCTATACATCACATGACGAAATTGGAGATTTACTGAAAATGTACAATGCCATGATGAATGAGCTCCAAATCTCATTTACCCAGCAGCAGCAATTTGTCGCGGATGCTTCACATGAGCTGCGTACGCCTATTCAAGCAATTGAAGGGCATCTTTCTCTTTTAAAAAGGTGGGGCAAACATGATCCTGCCATATTAGAGGAATCCATTGATACCTCCTTAACAGAAATTGCACGTATGCGCAAAATGATTGAGGAATTATTAGAGCTTGCACGCCGTGAGGAAAAAGATGAAACAAGTGAGGCCAATGCACTAGTGGTCATTGAAGCAGTAATGGATGAGCTTAGGCTTGTTCATCCACAAGCGCGAATGTCGCTGTCGAAACATGGTGAAATCGGTCCATTATTTATCACCGAAAATGCACTAAGTCAAATCGTCCGTAATATAATAGAAAATGCTATTCGTTATTGTGAAAAAATTCCTGAGATACAAATTTCTATTTCTGTTGCTGGAAATTATGCATGTTTAGAAATTGCTGATAATGGTATAGGAATAGCACCAGACAATATTCCGTTTATCTTTGATCGTTTTTATCGAGTGGATGAAGCAAGAAATCGCCAAATTGGTGGAACAGGCTTAGGGCTTAGTATTTCGAAGATGTTACTTGAAAAATACAATGCAACAGTAGAAGTCAAGAGTGAGGTTCATATTGGAACCGTTTTCTCGCTGAAAATCCCACTAAAATATTAAGAAAAATACACGCTTTATTTCATTATTCTATCCTTTGCGAAAAAAATTGCTTAATTTGCTAAAAAGAGTTGTATTTTTTGTGAAGAGTAGTAAGATTGAGATGGAAAAAACGTTCTTTAAAATATGGTAAAGTAGTGTGAAACATTCTTTTAAAGAACGGCTAAATATTATATAATTAATTGCAATTTAATTAATGGAACTGCCGAAAGGCAAAATTTGGAGGTCATTTTTCATGTCGAACAACGTTACAACTGTAAGTTCTCCATGGTCAGCTTTCTCTGGTCCTAACCTAGGATATGTGATGGAGCAATACGACTTATTCTTACAGTCTCCTGAAGAAGTAGAACCGGAGTTAGTTTCTTTATTCCAACAATTTGGTGCACCAGTAGTAGTAGAAGGTGAAGTAGCTGTAGCTAGTCATACAGCAGCGGCTCCTGCTGGCGATTACAAAAAAGTGTTAGCCGCTGTAAAACTAGCAGATGCAATTCGTTCACGCGGTCATTTAGCGGCAGATATTTATCCTCTGAAAAACCGTGAACTACAAACAGCTCAAATTGAAGAAAGCGCGTTCAACTTAAGCGCTGCAGATTTAGCTGAAATTCCTGCAGCAATCTTCTTCAAAGATGTGCCAGCAAACGTGAAAAATGGTAAGGATGCAATCGACTATTTAAAAGCTATTTATACAGATAAAGTAGCATTTGAATATGGTCACGTAGTAGCTACTGAAGAACGTGATTGGATTCAAGCGCAAATCGAATCAGGCTCATTCAAACAAGCATTATCTGCGGATGAGAAGAAAGCCTTATTAGATCGTTTAACTCGCGTTGAAAATTTCGAGAAATTTATTCATAAAACATTTGTAGGACAAAAGCGTTTCTCTGGTGAGGGCTTAGACACGCAAATCGTTCTATTTGATGAAATCATTAAAACGGCAGAAGCGAAAAATGTGGAAAACGTACGTATTGGTATGGCACACCGTGGTCGCTTAAACGTTTTAACACACATTTTAAATAAACCTTATGACATGATGTTCTCTGATTTTGCACATGTTTCCAATGATTTATTTATGCCAGAGCATGGCCGCCTTGAAATTACAAAAGGATGGACAGGTGATGTGAAATACCACATGGGGGCTTCTTACAACCGTGAATCTGGTATGAACGTGAAATTGGCTTACAACCCATCTCACTTAGAAGTAGGCAATCCAGTCGTACTTGGTGCTACTCGTGCAACACAAGATGATACGTCTAAACCAGGGCAACCTGTTTTCGACCGTACAAAGGGCTTAGGCATTCTTGTGCATGGTGATGCTGCCTTCCCAGGTCAAGGGATTGTAACTGAAGTGTTAAACTTCGCTAAAACAGAAGGCTTTACAACAGGTGGAACAATCCACATTATCGCAAACAATATGATCGGTTTCACAACGGAACATTATGATTCTCGTTCTTCTGTGTATTCTTCTGACCCAGCAAAAGGCTATGAAGTACCAGTAATCCATGTCAATGCAGATAGCCCAGAGGCAGTAGCACAAGTTGGTCGTTTTGCAGCAAACTACCGTCAAACATTTGGCAAAGACATTATTGTGGACTTAGTAGGTTACCGTCGCCATGGTCATAATGAAACAGATGACCCAACCGTGACAAACCCAGAAACATACAAATTAGTGTCTAAACATGAAACAGTGCGTGCATTATATGGTGCACAATTAGTGGCAGAAGGTCTTGTAACTGCTGATGATGTAGCGGCACTAGATACAGCTATCTATGCAGAAATGCAAGCAGCCTATGACCACGTCAAAGAAATGGCAGAAAAAGATGATCATCATCATTTAGAAATGCCAGAAGAATTAAAAGTAGAGTTCCCACAAATTGATACAGCAGTAGGTGCGGAACGTTTAGAAAAAATCAATGAAGAGCTTTTAGTGTTTGAAGAAAACTTCGAACCACAGAAAAAGCTTGGTAAAATCTTAGAAAAACGCCGTGATGCTTACGCGTCTGCAAAAGTTGACTGGGGTCATGCTGAAACTTTAGCGTATGCAACGATTATTCAAGATGGCACACCAGTACGCTTTACAGGTCAAGATGCACAACGTGGTACATTCTCTCAACGTCACTTAGTACTGCATGATAAAAACAATGGCAATGTCTTCACACCACTACACCATATTTCTGGTGCGAACGCATCCTTTACAGTACACAACTCTCCACTGACTGAAGCTGGGGTGGTAGGCTTTGAGTATGGTTACAACCTAGAAAATAGCCATGTACTAACAGTATGGGAAGCACAATTCGGTGACTTTGCGAATATGGCACAAGTGATGTTTGATAACTTTATTTCAGGGGCACGCTCAAAATGGGGTCAAAAATCTGGTCTAGTTATCCTTTTACCTCATGGTTATGAAGGTCAAGGTCCAGAGCACTCTTCAAGCCGTATGGAACGCTATTTACAAATGTCAGCTGAAAATAACTGGTTTGTAGCGAACTGTTCAAATGCAGGAAACTACTACCACTTATTACGCCGTCAAGCAGCATTATTAGGTACAGAAGGGGTACGTCCACTTGTAGTCGTATCACCAAAATCATTATTACGTCACCCATTAGCTGCGGCGAATGCTGAGCAATTAGCAAATGGTTCATTCCAAGAAGTGATTGAACAACCAGGCTTAGGGGCTAAACCAGAAGCTGTAGAGCGTATCGTTTTAGGTACAGGTAAAGTGATGATCGACTTAGCAGAGCGCGTGAAAGACGGCGAAGGCTTCGATCACCTACACATTATTCGTGTAGAACAACTTTACCCATTCCCAAAAGAGCAAGTAGCTGGTATCATTGCTAAGTATCCTAATGCAAAAGAGATTGTTTGGGTACAAGAAGAACCTAAAAACCAAGGCTCATGGAATTATGCATTAGAAACATTATATGAACTTTCAGAAGGTAAAAAACTTCGCTATGTAGGCCGTCCTGCAATGAGCTCAACTTCTGAAGGGGATGCAGATTCTCATAAAGCAGCACAAGCAGCTCTTATTGAAGAAGCGGTTGCTGAGCCAGTAAAGGTTAAATAACATATATCAATTTTTGAAACCGGGCTACTTGCCCTTAAGCAGTAGCCCTTCTATGTGCGTCATGCACGTTAATCAAAGGAGGAAATGAAAGTGGCTGAAATTAAAGTCCCTGAATTAGCAGAATCGATTACAGAAGGTAGTATCGCACAGTGGGTAAAAAAAGTGGGCGATCGCGTTGAAAAAGGTGAATTCATCGTTGAACTTGAAACAGATAAAGTAAACGCTGAGATCATTTCTGAAGAAGCAGGTGTATTAACACAAATTTTAGCTGAAGAAGGCGATACTGTACTAGTTGGTCAAGTTATCGCAGTAGTAGAAGCAGGCGAAGGCGCAGCAGCAGCTCCAGCAGCGGCAGCACCAACTGAGGCAGCACCTGCACCAGCAGCGCCACAAGCAGCACCTGCACCAGTTGCAGCAGCTCCAGTAGTAGAAGAAACTTCTGGTGAGCGTGTAGTTGCATCTCCAGCAGCACGTCGTCTTGCACGTGAAAAAGGTATTGACCTTGCCGCGGTATCTCCAGTAGATCCACAAGGACGTGTACGTGTACAAGATGTAGCAGCTCATGGTACAGCACCAGCTGTAGCACCAGCAGCAGCACCTACATCCGTAGCAACTTCAGGTGGCCCAGTAGTATTCACACCAGCAGCTAATTCTGACCGTGTAACAATTGAAAAAATGAGCCGTCGTCGCCAAACAATTGCAAAACGTTTATTAGAAGTTAAACAATCAACAGCAATGTTAACAACATTCAACGAAATTGACATGACAAACATCATGGCACTTCGTAAACGTAAACAAGAAGAGTTTGTAAAAGCAAACGACATCAAACTTGGTTTCATGTCATTCTTCACTAAAGCTGTTGTTGCAGCACTGAAAAAATACCCATACGTAAACGCTCAAATCTCTGGCGATGAAATTCATTTAAATAACTTCTTTGATATCGGTATTGCTGTATCGACTGAAGAAGGTTTAGTCGTACCAGTTGTACGCGATGCAAATAGCAAAAACTTTGCAGAAATCGAAAAAGATATCGCTAACTTAGCGACAAAAGCTCGTGATAAAAAATTAGGCTTAAATGACATGGCTGGTGGATCATTCACAATCACAAATGGTGGTGTATTCGGTTCATTAATGTCAACACCAATTATGAACGGTACACAAGCTGGTATTTTAGGTATGCACTCAATTGTAAACCGTCCCGTTGCAGTAAATGGTGAAGTTCAAATCCGTCCAATGATGTATGTAGCACTTTCATACGATCACCGTATCATCGATGGTAAAGATTCTGTAGGATTCTTAAAAACGGTTAAAGAATTAATCGAAAATCCTGAAGATTTATTATTAAATTCATAATGTCATTAGACCCTGCGAACAATGTTCAGCAGGGTTTTTTGTGCATGACGAAAGGTTTGGCCAATTCTAGTTTTGAAAGAGTACTAATGTTATATCGTTAAGAGGAGCAAAAAAGAAATAAACACAACTTTTCTCACATAGATCACGTAGTCTATAATAAAAATTTGTTGTAATTTTCAGAAATATCGACGAAAGCTCAACGATTTAAAATGGATACAGAACGCGCAATATCCTAATATTGTCATTAGTCAGAAAAATGTCAAAATCGTCTTGACGAACATATTAGTTTTATAGTAGTATCTAAATATCAATTAAATAAACAAACCTCACGGATTTTTACCAGTGAGGTAGAGGCGCGGTATTTATTAGTTCATTGTTGAGTACAAGCAAGCGAAGACGCAATGAAGAAGGAAATATCGCCGAAGTATAAAAGGAGCTCGTACTTTTATACTGGGTCTGCAGTGAATAAGTGCAGGACTGTCCTAGTAAATGGATTTCCAGATTTACTAGGTTGTGCTATCTCGGAAACATGGAAATTATAGTGAGGATTTGGGCAACTGTCATAAAAGGTAAGACCTAAGTTCAATATACTTAGGTCTTTTTTAGTACAGTTGTCTTATTTTTTTACAGAAAAGGGGAGTTTTTCATGAAAAGAAAATGGTTGTTAGTAATGATCTCTATCATGACGGCAATTGTGCTAGCTGCATGTGGCACGAGTGACAAAAAAGAGGGCGGTTCAAGTGATGCTGGAACTGACAAAGAAGAAGGCGGCGGTGAATTCCGAATCGGAATGGAGGCTGGCTACCCACCGTTCAACTGGACACAGCAAGACGATGCAAATGGCGCAGTGAAAATTGCGGATAATGCAGAGTATGCAGGTGGCTATGATGTACAAATGGCAAAGAAAATTGCTGAAGGTTTAGGCAAAGAGTTAGTCATTGTTAAAATGGAGTGGGACGGATTAGTTCCAGCGCTACAATCGAACAAAATTGATGCAATTATCGCAGGTATGTCACCAACAGAAGAACGTAAGAAAACAATTGATTTTACAGAAAACTATTATACTTCTGATTTTGTTATGGTTATTAAAAAAGGTAGCAAATATGAAGACGCAAAATCGATTCAAGACTTCTCAGGTGCTAAAATTACATCACAATTAAATACATCTAACTACACAGTGATTGACCAAATTAAAGGTGTAGAAAAACAAACGGCAATGGAGAGCTTCCCAGCAATGCGTGTGGCTTTAGAAGCAGGTAAAATTGATGGCTATGTAGCTGAACGTCCAGAGGGCATTTCCGCTTCTGCTGCCAACGATAAATTCACATATGTAGCATTTGAAGAAGGCTTTGATACAGACCTCTCAAATACTTCAATTGCTGTAGGCTTACGTAAAGATGACGCAAATCGTGAAAAAATCAATGAAATCCTAAAAGGCATTTCAGAAGATGATCGTCAAGCGATTATGGAAGAAGCTATTTCTCAACAACCCGCAGCACAATAATGACATGGCACGGACTAGCAAATAGTCCGTGCATGATCATTTCATCATTATCAAAATGAGAACCTCTCTACATAATGATAATGTCCTAGCGTGACAAATCATAGAATGGTAGAAAGAGCTAGGGCACAAAAAAATAAGCAAGCAAGATGACATTGTTAGGAGGAACATCATGAGTCTTGAATGGATACTTTCAATTATTGAAAACAACTGGCAAATGTTTTTACGAGGTGCGTATTATACGTTACTGATTTCGAGTATTAGTACAATTATTGGTGCATTTATCGGATTTTTCATCGGAATTATGCATACGATTCCAGTTCGTAAAAAAGGTGTGAAATTTTATAGCTTAAAGCTCATTAATTTTATACTGACATGCTATGTTGAATTTTTCCGTGGTACACCAATGATTGTACAGGCTATGGTTGTCTACTACGGATTAGATATCGCATTCGGTATCGATATGCACTTTATTACAGCAGGTATTTTAGTCGTTTCCCTCAATACAGGGGCTTATATGGCAGAAATTGTTCGTGGCGGTATTGTCTCCATTGATAATGGTCAATACGAGGCAGCATCAGCAATTGGCATGAATCACTTCCAAATTATGCTTCATGTTGTCTTACCACAAGTAGCGCGTAATGTTTTACCAGCGACAGGTAACCAATTAATCATGAATATTAAAGATACAGCCGTATTAAATGTCATTGGGGTAACGGAATTATTCTTCCAAACAAAATCAATTTCGGGTAACAACTTCCGTTACTTCGAATCATTCTTCGTTGCATGTGTTCTTTATTTCATCATGACATTTACCGCATCTCGCATCCTTCTGTATGTTGAAAAACGTCTAGATGGTCCTGATGCCTATCAAAAAGAACAAAAAGAAGCCGTATAGGGGGACGCACAAATGGCAGTCATTAAAATCGAGCATTTAAGTAAATCATTTGGACGTAACCAAGTGTTAAAAGATGTGAATTTCCAAGTGGAAAAAGGGGAGGTAGTTTGTTTAATTGGCTCCTCTGGCTCTGGTAAATCCACATTGCTTCGTTGCATAAATTTATTAGAAACGCCAAGTGGCGGTCAAATTATTTATAAAGGGGAAGACATCCTAGATGAAAAGCACAATATTCAAGAATATCGCACACATTTAGGCATGGTGTTCCAGCAGTTCAATTTATTTAACAACCACAATGTCATAAGTAATTGCACGGTGGGCCAAATCAAAGTGTTAAAACGTTCGAAAAAAGAAGCAGAAGAAACGGCGCTTAAATACTTGAAAATCGTTGGCATGGATCAATATGTGAATGCCAAGCCCCGTCAACTCTCAGGCGGACAAAAGCAGCGTGTGGCCATCGCTCGTGCCTTATCAATGAATCCTGATGTAATGCTATTCGATGAGCCAACATCCGCATTAGACCCAGAAATGGTGGGTGAGGTATTAAAGGTAATGCGTCAGCTAGCAAACGAGGGCAATACGATGCTCATCGTGACACATGAGATGGAATTTGCCAAAGAAGTAGCAGATCGTGTTGTCTTTATGGATAAAGGTGTAATTGTGGAAGAAGGCCCTCCAGCACAAGTATTAGTCAATCCACAACATGAACGTACGAAGGAATTTTTAAAGCGTACATTAAAATAAGCACAAAAAAGTGAGTCCAACCTGTTGGACTCACTTATTTTCTAGAATTCCATTCTGCATAAAGTACAAAGCAGATTGCGAATGCTACAGCAATGATAAAAAACCATTGCGGTACACCACCAAAACTCATCATAACACCTCAAATTTTCATTTTTTTTGGATAGAATAGGTATAGTATTTCTTTTTTCTCCACAAAAGACCAAAAATATTATAAAATAAGCAATAGACATTAGCTTTTGCTAGTAAAGAGAGGTAGAGAGAATATGTTACATTTAAAATGGAAAGATGCGCCAACATTACGAACGGTTACTTGCAAACATACAAATGCATCGAAATACTTAGTATCAAACGTGTTAACAGTAGGCAAAGAATATGAAGTGAAAAACGAAACAGAAGAGTTCATTTTTATTATCGACAACACAGGAAATGTCGGCGGCTATTATAAAGATTATTTTGAATAAATAAAAACAGGGTGGTTCAGAGCATTTGCTGAGCCACCCATTTTTTTTAATCCCGCTGATAGCCTTGAGCACCCGCTACATCTTGCAGCTGTTGTTTCTCTTGTTCGGTTGCTGTATGCAGTGCAAAGACATCCTTAATCGCTGTTTGTAATTCTCGCTGTGTTTCTTTAAATTTCGAAACTTGCTGTTCAAACGTAGGACTTGAGAAGCGATCATGGGCCCTTGATAATCGTTCTTCTAAACGTGCATAATGATGATCCATATGCATGGACAGCATCATCGCCAGTTGATTTTTCCAGAGCGGAATTAAGGTAACGATAGAAAATTCAATTTTTTCAGCTAACGTTTGATTGGCCTGCTGAATCATACGGATTTGAGGAGCTGTTTGGAGCGCGACTTGCTGTGATACTTGTAAATCATAAATACGTTGATCCAGTCTTTCAATTTGAGCAGCAAAGTCATTTAATTGCTGGATCGCAAGTGGCTGTTTGCTTGCTTGGACACTCGTTATTTGTGCAGGTAGCTCTACCTCAATGGCTTGCTGCTTCTTCATTTGTCCTGCGGCAATGGCAGTTGCCAATTCCTCAAAAAATCCTCGATTATGGGCATAAAGCGCCTCTAGGTTTTCAACATCCTTTATCAGCTGGAGCTGTGCACGTTCCAGCTGTACACCAATACGCTCCACCTGTATACTAATACGTTCAAATTCTGTTAGTGTTTGCTTTACAGTAGGCTCGGTTTTGCCAAAGATTTTTTTGAAAAAGGTTTGCTTCTTTGGTTCCAAGGCTGTCGGATCTACTCGATCTAACGTCTGCATTAAAGAATCAAGCATTTGGCCAATTTTTGTAACGTCCTTTTGTTTTACTTGAGCAAGCATGCGGTCGGCAAATTGAGACAGAGCTCGCTGTGAATCTTGCCCAAGGGACAGCAATGATTCAAAATCAGTCAAATCAATTTGACTGGCATATAGTAATGCACGACTTTGTGCAAGAGGCGATAGCGTTTCATAAGTCGCCATCGCCTCGTTTTGTGGAGTTGTTTCTAAATAGGATTGGACTAGTGGAGAAAGCCCTGGTATGGTATTTAGTTGAAATGCGTGTTCGTTTGCTGTCATTTATCATCGCCTCGCCAGTCCAATTGTTCTCTACGTCTAAGATTGGAACGATTTGCGAATTCAATCTCCATTTGCAGATGATCGATATCATTAGCAAGCGCATCCTTTAAATCAATTTGAATTGTATCATTCAAATCTGTTAGGGTTTCACGTGTTTTTGATAAGGTCAATTGAATTTCCTTATCCTTCACAGGCTGCTTTGAAAGCATCGTATATTTATCCGTTAATTCCACAGCAGAAGGTAAGTGTGCATAGAAAAATGGTTCCACATTATAAAATTTACGTGGGTCTGTCTTGACGATTTTGACGATATTTTTGGAGATACGTGTCATTTCAAGTAGTTGTTTAAAAGCAGAAACAGAACGTACACGTAAATAGTTTTGACTCAATGTTTGAATATGCTTATTAGCTGTTAATACTTGTGTTTCAATATGTTTGAATTCTTCTTTTGTGATGCCTGCTATTTGCATGACTTTCTTTTTTTGTCTATGTTTCAGCAACGCTGTACTCGTCGCATAGGAACCCGCAAACAGTAAACCACCAAGGAAGAATCCAGGATTTGCCGCAATTGCTGCGATAGAAACAGTCGTGAGCGAAATAAGAAAGCTGGCACTATGTCTAGAGAAAAACTGTCCGACACTAAGCATTGTTTCATCCTCCTTGCTTTTCAATATGTCTATCTTCTTATACGAAATAATCGACATAAAGTTTCATTGAAAATTAATCCCTTACATAAATTTTACTGCTATTTGTGAACTTTCTCAATGATAATACATAGAATAAGTGAGTTGTTTCGATGAATAAGTCGGTTTTGTAATCCTAAGGAGCCATTTTGGCATCTGAATGAGCGATTTTTTGCAATTCGGTCTTTGCATAGAGGAGCGCAATTTGATTCAAGATCGCTTCTGCCTCAGAGCGAGCGGTTAAATGAAATCCATAAGCTAATAAATGGAATTTTAGAGGCCTTGTATGAAACTTTTTCCAAATGAATTCGTAATTGATACAAAGGGGGATATAGGATGACGAAAATTTTTCTGGTGTCTATTACTAAAAATATCGATGAACAAGTAAGTGAGCAGAAAGTGAAAGAAAAAGTCTTTGAGAAAAAATCAAAAGTAAAAGCCTATTTAAACAAAGAAGGGTATATGAAGGAATCTAAAAATCAATATGTGAAAATCACTGATGAATCGATATTAGTTGCTGCAATTCAAAAAATAAAAATCAAAAAATGATGATGAGGTCATGTTCTTAAGAGCATGACTTTTTTATGATTTTAAAAGCCATTTAACCCTAACAAAAAAGCCAGACATTAAACAATGTCTGACTCCATACGTATATAGCCTTTTAAATCATCGTATAATTCTAAAGAAAATGAATTGGAATCGGCTTGGGGGCTAACGCCTTTTTGGACAAAAAGAAGAAATTCATTGAGTGCCTTTTCTGAGCCCTCCACTTCCACTTCAATTTGTTCAGCGTCATTCAATCGACAGTATCCTTTTAACCCTAATTCAATAGCTTTTTGCTTGATGAAGAAACGGTAGCCTGTGCCGTAGACATCACCAAAAAATTTTATACTTGCTCGTTTGTTCAAGGGAATACCTCCTACTTCATGAGGGAGAGGGGCGAACCTCCCCATTATTGCATGACACGTTCTTTTTCTAAATAGGCAATTAAGTTATTAATGTGATAGAGTACATGCTTGGATGCCTCATCGACCTCTTTTAGATGAACATCAGCTTGCTCGATATGACCCGCTTTATGGGCTTCAGCCGCAAGCTTCGCTGATTCATGGACGCGCAAATGATAGCCATCTAATTCATGATAGTCCTGTAAATGACCGAAACGTTCGACTGTCCGAGGTGCTGTGTACCATTTGCCAAGTCGACAGTCTCGATGAGAAGAAACATCGCTTGGATCAACGTTTTCTAGACCAAGGAACATGTTATAAATGCGCCATTTCCATAAGATATGATCCGCCTTCGATAATTGTAAAAGGGCAATAGATGAAAGCTGTACATTATTGTTTGCAATAAGATCATTACGGAAGCGGTTAATTTCTTTCCCTAATAAATGAATATCGCTGGAAGTATTATGACTATAATCACGAATATCTTCCTGCAAGCTTGAAATTTGGATCATTCTTGCTGAGACTTCATCAATCGCGGCTGCTTGTTCCTGGGAAATGGCAGCTGTATTTGTGACATCTAAATTAATACCCTCAATCGCTTGAACAATGGCATTTAATAATGGTAACGAATCTTTTGCTTCTACGGTTGCTTCTTTAATAATAGCTGTTGTATCTGTAATCGAGTTAGATACATCGTTGGAATAACTCTTTAAATGATGAACATTGGCAGAAACTTCACTTAGCGCAGATACCGTGTTTTCAGCAAGCTTTCGTACTTCCTGTGCAACGACCGCAAAGCCTTTTCCATGCTCACCTGCACGCGCTGCTTCAATGGAGGCATTAAGCGCGAGTAGGTTGGTTTGATCGGCGATTTGGTTGATCAATGTGACAACTTGCTCAATATCATTTACCCGTTTTTGCAGTTCTGAAAATGAGTCTACAATGGAAGTAAAGGTTTCTTCTGTTTTAAAAATCTCCGACAAAGCATGCTCAATTGCGTTTTTACCTTTCGTAGCATGGTCAACAGATTCAGTTGTTTTCTCGGATATATGGGAAGACATGCGTGCAACCTCATTGATAGAGGCAGCGATCTGTTCTGTTGCAGCAGTAGAGGATTGAATCTCCTCATTTTGCTTATCTAGGCTAAAAACTAAATCCTTCATGTACATAATTTTGGCATTGACATCCATTAAAGAGGATACTTCTCCCACCACATTTTCAATAATGCGCTCTGTCAACACTTCCACTAATAATTCTTGATCAACATTGACAGCGGATTGGAATGATTTCATATATTGAAATGCTTTATTCGGCTTGATTCCAAAATTATATAAAATATATGTAGTAATATAGAAGGCAAATTGGTTGAAGACAACAATTAATTTACCTGGCTCATATTGATGCTTGCGAAATAGATTGAAAAATTTGACAGTTTCGTCTACATAATGATCATCACGAGTTGCTAAGAAAAACTGCGTTAAGTATTGATTAATATTTTCTTCACTAATGATTAATTGAGAGGTAGGGGAAATCTCGCTTAAATAATGATGAAAAATGGCATTCATGGAAGGGGTAATATCTTTGAGCTTTTGATAGAGTGCCTTTAAGTGCTCCTCATCTTGTGAATTGAAATGATTGAATGCCAGTGTTTGGTAAAATCGGCCTGTTGCATGTAAATCTGTACCACGTTTTAGTAGTTCTTCTAGCTCTGCTTTAGGTCGAATACTTGAAAACATAAAAAAACCTCCAAAAAGTATGTATAATAAGGTAATAATAGCATAATTCAGGTGGTTTTAATAGACATTTCAGTTGTGTTTGCTAAAATGAAACTATCTTATGACAGCAAGGAATGGGCAAATATGTATACAATTATTTACATGAAAGCAGACTATGAGCCTTGGTGGAAATTTGAAGGCTGGGAAGCTTATATTCAAACAGAGGATACATTTGACACGAAGGAGCTCTTTGAACGTGCATTACAGCAAAAATTAGCGCATTTTCGTTCCTCTTACGATAATGAGGCAACGAAAGAGGAGCAATATTGGGCTTTTTGGTCTGAGGATGAAAGCTTTTATTGTGAGGCTTGCGATGATGATGCACAAGTATATCATGGAATAATTGCGTGTAAAATAGAAGAGAAGTAAAATAATTTTGAAAAAAAGTAAAAAAGATTTTTTCTTTATTTGACAAAATTATGAATGGCAGTTATACTTGAGTTAACAATTTAATTGCTTCACCGGAAACATGAATTCACATATTACAAAAAGTGATCGCGTTAGTTCGGTACTCTTTGTAATATGTGAATTTTTTTCAATCGCTGAAGAAATTACATATTGTTCACTTTTATTTTTTGGAGGTTTTCTTAAATGAAACAAGGTACAGTAAAATGGTTTAACTCAGAAAAAGGTTTTGGATTTATCGAAGTTGAAGGTGAAAACGACGTATTCGTACACTTCTCAGCTATCCAAGGCGAAGGTTTCAAAACTCTTGACGAAGGTCAAAAAGTGGAATTCGAAGTTGTAGATGGCAACCGCGGACCACAAGCTGCTAACGTAACTAAACTTTAATTCTCAGTAATTAAAATTACTTCGTTAAACCCAAGACATCCTATGCAAATAGGATGTCTTTTTTGTATCATTTGTAAGTTTAAGGATTACAAATCCTATTTTAGGTTAAATATATAGTAGTGGCGGATAGACTTGCAAAAGTGAAGGATAGCATTGCCAAAGTAGCGGATAGCGCTATAAAAGTAGCAGATAGCCATACGAAAGTAATGGATAGCTACACAAAAGTAGCAGCTAACCCCATAAAATGAAGATTAGTACCGCCAAAATACCGCATCACTTGTAATGAAGGAGGCAGATGAATGTGAATAATGAAGAAAAATTACCTGATGAACAGGAGCAGCAAGATTTTTATCAGAAACTACGTACAAAATTAGTAGCGTTTCTTGGATCGAAAAAGGGAAAAAGTAATAAGTTTACACCATATTTAATGTTTGTGCCTGATTTATTTCATTTATTAATTAAAACCGTAACCGATGCGGGTGTGGATAAGAAGAGTCGTGCATTAATTGGGGCATCCATTGCGTATTTTGTATTGCCAATGGATTTAATGCCAGAAGGACTGCTAGGCTTTGGTGGCTATTTAGATGATGTTGTACTAGCAACTTTTGTAATAAATACGATTATTAATAAGTTGGGCCCAGATGTAGTGGAAAAGCATTGGACAGGGGATGACAAGCTCTTACATGTGCTACAAAAGGTAGCAGAAGTGAGTGATGAGGTTGTCAGTAAAATTCCTGTAAAATCGCCAATTGCTCAGTTTGTTAAGCAAGAAAGTAAAGACAAATAATATTATTATGTAAACTTAAGATACCCCAAAAAAAGAACCTGTCATCAGCAGGTTCTTTTTTATTGCTTCTCTAATAAATTACGGAGCTGTTGTACAGGTACAAATAGGCCAACGCGACCAATGGGCTCATATTTCATCGTGGCAAAGATAATCCCAATGACCTCACCATGTTGATCGATTACAGGGCTACCACTATTGCCACGATAAACAGGAGCTTTTAGCATCCTAACTGGCTCCTGCCAATCTTCTAATTGAATGGATTCTAGCAAGGTTCCTTCATTAGCAATGCCGGTGAATGCAAGTGGATTTCCAATAAAATAGACATGTTCATTAACCGTGTAAGGTGGATCTTCTGCAAGAGGTAGATAGGGCAGTTGCTCGGCTTGCACCTGGACGAAGGCTAAATCTACAGCTGGATAGCTCTCGATTAATGTTGCCTCCATCAATCCCTCATCAGGAAAGACGACTGATAATGTTGTGGCATGTTCTACTACATGGGCGTTGGTGACAATCAGACCATCTGGTGAGATGGCAAATCCAGTGCCTTTACTGGAGCCTGTTGAAATTTCTACGACTGCCTTTTTATAGGTTTGTATCTCTTCTTGTGCAGAGAGCCGCGTTGAAACCTTGATAAATTCAAGCGCAGGTATGGAGTAGATTTGAAAAATGAGGGCAAAGGTATTGAAAAACAGCACCAGGGCCATACCCCACACAATCCAGCGTACAAGAGGCTTTTGTTTTTTGGGCTTTTTTCCATGAATGCGTTCTTCTCTCGCTTGTGCCAATGCTTTTTGCTGTTCCTCAAGTACAAGTTCAATAAATTCTTCTTCCGTTAATTCATCTTGCTTTGGTGTTGCATTATGTATATCACTCATTGATTGGCCCCCTTTGCTAAAAAACAGACGCCCAAGCAGGACGCCTGTTTTCTTTCAATTATTCTATTTTTTGCAAGGTTGATGTCACAACAAATGGCTCATCTTGCTCTGTTTCCATCCTATCCTCTTTTCGAATTAGACCAATGTTCTTTGCAAAATATTTGGTTGTGGTCATTTGTTCTTCAGAGCGACTTAGCTGGATGACATCTCGATAGACCGTTGTACCAGTATCAACAGTAGCAGAAGTTGATTCAATGGTCCAACCTTGAAAGCTTGTCCCGACTTGCAATGGCTTTTGAAGTATGGTTTCCATTACAGGATAAGAAGCTGCCTCAGCTGTACTTGGCATGCTTGGATTACTGTCAACAGGTTCTCGATAGACAAGATCAATACTTGTATCCGTTATGCGATAGATTTTTAATAGTGTCACTCCACCATTATCCTCTATTTGTACGATATGCTGTGTATCGAGATAGGTAGTTTTTAGTGTGAAGCTGGCAAATTCATTTCCTTCCCCTTGAAAAGAAGCAACAGATCCATCAGGTGGAAAATAGGAGAGAAGTGACGTGTGATCTTGTTCTACTGTTTGCTTGTCCTCCACAGCCGGAGTTGGTGATGGCACCGACCCTTCCTGGACTTCTTCACGACAGCCAGCAAGTAAAAATGCTACAGAAAGTACTAGAACAGGGTATCTCATAGGCAAACTCCTTCGCTATTTTCTTTTATTATACGTGAACGAGAAGTGTTATACGAATGAAATGAGATATTAATGCAATAATATTATTATGTAAACTAAATAATAGAAACTTGTAACAGCATGGAAAATTATCTATGATAGAATTGAAATTAAAAAATGGGGGGCAAAGACATGTATAGACAAGTAGATGATTTCTTACAAGAATGGTCCAATGCATCAAACGGAACACTGCAGGTATTACAGGCTTTAACAGATGATAAGCTAGATCAAAGTATTGTAGAGGGTCACAGTACACTTGGCTGGTTAGGCTGGCATTTAGTTGGAGCAGCAGGTTATTTTAGCTATCTTGCAGGTTTAAAGGTGCCGTCGATTCGTCAAGAAGATCCTGTGCCAACGACTGCGGCTGAGATCGTGACAGCCTATGAAAACGTAGCAAGAGGTATTAAAGAGGAAGTGGCTAAGCTTGCTAATGAAGATTTATTAGAGGTTGTAAATGGCTTTACTGCGCCAATGCCAAAAGGGGCTATATTACGTGTATTAATCGATCATCAAACACATCATCGTGGACAAATGACGGTTCTGCTACGTCAAGCAGGTTTACCAGTACCTGGCGTGATGGGGCCAACAAAGGAAATGCAATAATCACGTGAGCGGCGGATAAATAGTTTATCTGCTGCATTTTTTTAAATTGACACTTACCTACTAGTAAGTTAGTATAAAGCCATGACAAATAGAAAAATGGAAATTATAGAGTTAACATTGAAGAATATTCAGGAAAAAGGATTCACATCATTTAGTTATGAGCATTTAGCAAAGGAGCTTGGCGTCACGAAGGCCAGTATTCACTATCATTTCGAGAAGAAGGGAGATTTAGGGATTGCTGTTTGCGAAAGAATTCAACAAGGGTTAGAGAGAACTTTTACATTGATAAAGGAGTCCACTATGCCAGCTGAGGAAAAGCCGTTTGCCTTTATTATGCAACGCATAAAATTTCTTGAGCAAGATGGCATTTGTCCTATCTCAGCGTTGCAGGCAGATTATCAAGAATTACCGCAACCAATGCAAGATAAGCTTCAGCAGCTTAGTCAAATGGAAATCGATGTCTTTGTTGAGCTATTGAAAGAAGCAAAACAACAGGGCGCACTCCAAGCTACTAATGATTTGGAGGCTCTCGCTATATTACTTATTTCGAGTACGAAAGGGGCATTACAATATAAACGTGTTGTAGGAGAAGCATTCTTTTTAAAGATGCTGGAGCAATTAAAGGAACTGTTAAAGTAAGACATGAAACGAAAAGGAGCGATGTGCATGGTACGAAGAGTCGTTGTGACTGGCTATGGTGTTGTTTCCCCGTTAGGTAATTCGGTATCAGCCTTATGGGAGAATATTAAAGCAGGAAAATCAGGGATTCAAAAAATTCAAGGGGAGGCATTCAGCGGCATTCATACGCAAATTGCTGGGACGAGTACGGATTTCGATGCAACGCAGTATATGGATAAAAAAGAAATCAGTAAGTACGATCTTTTTGTGCAATATGCTGTTGCCGCTGCCCAACAAGCTCTGACACAAGCCAATTTAAATATGGAGCAGGTAGATAAGGAGCGTTTAGGCGTTTACATTGGCTCTGGCATTGGGGGCATTGAAACGATTTTAGAAAATCATCAAGCGATGCTCAATCAAGGGCCTAGGAAGGTGTCACCATTTATGGTGCCAATGATGATAAGCAATATGGCTGCAGGAATACTAGCAATTAAAACGGGCTTTAAAGGACCAAGCTTTTCACCTGTTTCAGCCTGTGCGACAGGAAACCAAGCGATTGGAGAAGCTTTCTTAGCGATTCGACATGGCTATGCGGATGGCATTTTAGCTGGCGGAGCGGAGGCACCGATCAATCCACTTAGCTTTGCAGGATTCTCACGCATGAAAGCCATGTCCACTAGAAATGATGAGCCAACAAAGGCCAGTCGACCATTCGATAGCGAGCGCGATGGCTTTGTCATGTCTGAAGGAGCTGGCATCGTATTCCTAGAGGAGTATGAACACGCCAAACAAAGGGGCGCTACAATTCTCGGTGAGATTGTTGGCTATGGTGTGACAACAGATGCTTATCATATTACAGCACCTGATTTTACAGGTGCCGCCAATGCCATGAAGCTGGCATTAAAAATGGCAGCTATCGATCGGGTAGCTATCGATTATATCAATGCACATGGTACAAGCACACCAGAGGGAGATAAATCTGAAACGAAGGCGATTAAATACGTTTTTGGTGACCATGCCTATCAACTAAAGGTCAGCTCCACAAAGTCAATGACAGGACATCTATTTGGCGCGGCTGGTGGAATTGAAGCCATTATTACATTGAAAAGTATAATGGATGGCATTATTCCACCAACAATCAATTATGAAACACCAGATCCCGAGTGTGATTTAAACTATGTTCCTAATGAGGTGCTTCATCAAGACGTTAACTTTGCGCTATCCAATGGGTTTGGCTTTGGTGGTCATAATGCTGTGCTAGCATTTAAAAAATTTGAGGAATAAGGCATTCGCTATTAGATAAAAAGAGTGGTATGAATTTGATTGTTCATACCATTTTTTTACGCTTGTTCTATCAACTTGAAAAGAGAAGAAGGAACATAAGCTATGGCAAGTCAATAAGTTTTCTTTATGACAAATGGCTAGAAATTCGTATTATAACTTATATTTAGAGTATGGTAAATTCAAAGGAAAAAGGGGGATGGATAATGCGAATCTTTGATGCACATTTTCATATCATTGACTTTAATTTTCCGATTATCGAAAATCAAGGATATACACCACCAAGCTATATAGTAGCGGATTATCAAAAGGATACAGTGAATCTTCAGATAGCGGGAGGCGCCATTGTATCAGGATCTTTTCAAGGATTTGACCAAGCCTATCTTTTAAAAGCATTGAAACAACTGGGTCCCACGTTTTGTGGGGTAACGCAATTACCTAATACGGTCACGGATGATGAAATTGTGCATTTACATAACAATGGGGTACGGGCATTACGCTTTAATATAAAACGAGGTGGCTCAGAGGATTTATCACAGCTAGATACCTTTGCACGACGGGTTTATGATTTGGTGGGCTGGCATAGTGAATTATATATCGATGCGAAGGAATTACCCGAGATAGCCTCGACAATTGAAGCATTACCAGCCATCTCCATCGATCATTTAGGGCTGTCGGAAGAAGGGCTACCACATCTATTAAAGCTTGTTGATAAGGGTATACGTGTCAAGGCGACTGGCTTTGGTCGTGTAGAGCTAGATGTGCAGCATGCGTTACAAGCGATTTATCATGTTAATCCAGATGCGCTTATGTTTGGAACAGATTTGCCATCCACAAGAGCCAAACGACCTTTTAACAATGCGGATGTTGAATTGATTCAACAGCTTTTTGATCAACAGGCTGCTGATAAAATCCTCTATGAGAATGCGCTACAATGGTATTTCCAACGTTGAATAGGAGAAAAGAATCCATTTTGACATCAAAATGGATTCTTTTTTGATTGTGACGGTACTAAGCATTTCGATAGTTGGCAAACATAATTTCCTTATAATACTGGTCTAATTGAGGCATACCCAGCTCTTTTGCGATCATTAGCTCAGCCTCACGGTCATATGCTACTCTAATAAATTGGATGGCATTATTGGACTGTGTTCCATCTAGGATGGCATAGGAAGCGGAAGTTAAGTCAAGTGAATTACCAACACTCCCAACATTACAAAGAATTCCTTGTTTATATGTATGTAAAAAAGTTGTATGGATATCACCATAGAACACAATATCAGGTTGTTTCTTGTAATGGATTGAATTGGTTACTGCATTATTCTCAAACATAGATAAACGCTTTTCAAGTGGATGACTCGGTAAGATACGTTCAAACTCGCTTCTTGGGGATGCATGGAAAAATCTAATAAGCTGGTCATTTAATTCAAGATCAATATGAAAGGGTAATGACCCGAGATACTGATAGTCTTTTGTTGTTAATCGATCTTTAAACCATTGTAGAAAATCATTGTCAGTAGGGGATTGAATAAATACATCCCAATTGCCTCGAACGACTTGCTCACAATTCTGTTGGATGAGCTCTATACATGCAGATCCTTGAGGACCCTTGCCAATTAAATCACCTAAACAAAAAATTCTGTCAATTTTTCTTAAACGAATGTCTGCTAACACGGCCTCTAATGCCGTTTTATTTCCATGAATATCTGATATAATGGCAATTTTTTTCACAACGTTTCCCCCTCATCAATGCTATACTCTATCATTCTATAAAAATCCTTTAATACCTTTATAAACCATATAAACGCAAAAGACAAAAAAATCCTCTACCACTGTTGGTAGAGGATTTTTGTAAAGCTTAGCTTAAGCCTTGGCTATCTTTCCACTCTAAGAATTCATCATATGTTAATTGCTTATCTAAAATAGTACCGTCTTCACGGATTTCGATGACACGGTTAGCAATTGTTTGGATGAATTGATGGTCATGAGATGTGAAAATCATTGCGCCTTTGAAACGAATTAAGCCTTCGTTCAATGCTTGAATAGATTCAAGGTCAAGGTGGTTCGTTGGCTCATCTAATAAAATAACGTTTGCTGTTGCAAGCATCATTTTTGATAGCATACAACGTACCTTTTCGCCCCCTGATAGAACAGCAGGGGATTTCTTCACTTCTTCACCAGAGAACAGCATACGTCCTAGGAAACCACGTAGGAAGCTTTCTGTTTCATCGTCTGGAGAATATTGGCGTAGCCATTCTACTAATGTTTTTTCAGAACCTTCGAAGTACTTGTCATGATCGTTTTCGAAGTAGCTTTGAGATGTCGTTACACCCCATTTAAATGTGCCAGCATCTGCTTCTTTTTCTTCCATTAAAATATCTAGAAGTGCTGTTTTCGCCATTGGGCTACCAAGTAAAACAATTTTATCTTCTTTGTTCATCGAGAAGCGAATGTCCTTGAATAGTGTTTCGCCTTCATGACTTGCCGTTAGGCCGTCTACTGTTAGGACATCGTTACCGATTTCACGGCCGATTTGGAAGTTGATGAATGGATATTTACGGCTTGATGGCTTAATATCATCCAGCTCAATTTTATCCAGCATTTTTTTACGAGATGTTGCTTGCTTTGATTTAGAAGCATTCGCAGAGAAACGTGCGATGAACGCCTGTAGTTCTTTAATTTTCTCTTCTTTTTTCGCATTTTGGTCTTGTGCCATTTTTTGCGCTAATTGAGAAGACTCATACCAGAAATCATAGTTCCCTACATATAATTGGATTTTAGAGAAGTCCAAATCCGCAATATGTGTACATACTTTGTTTAAGAAGTGACGGTCATGGGATACAACAATAACTGTATTCTCAAAGTTAATCAGGAACTCTTCCAGCCATTGAATTGCCTTTAAGTCAAGGTGGTTGGTAGGCTCATCGAGTAATAGCACATCAGGCTGACCAAAAAGGGCCTGTGCAAGTAATACTTTAACTTTGTCAGAACCTTCAAGATCGCCCATTAGCATGTAATGAAGATCATCTGAGATACCTAAACCGTTCAATAGTGTAGCTGCTTCTGAATCAGCTTCCCAACCGTTTAGCTCTGCAAATTCACCTTCTAACTCTGCAGCACGCATGCCATCCTCATCTGAGAAGTCTTCCTTTGCATAGATAGCGTCTTTTTCTGTTTTCACGTCATAAAGGCGTTTATTCCCCATAATAACTGTGTCGAGCACTGTATGCTCATCGTATTCGAAGTGGTTTTGTTTCAGAACAGATAAACGTTCGTCCTTACCCATCGATACATTGCCTTCTTGCGCTTCAATTTCACCAGAAAGGATTTTTAAAAATGTTGATTTACCAGCACCATTTGCCCCAATTAAACCGTAGCAATTGCCTGGTGTGAATTTTATATTTACGTCTTCAAATAGTTTACGATCGCCATAGCGAAGACCTACATTACTAACTTGAATCATGCAAGTTCCTCCTTTTTTCACAATGGCTCTAGTATAGCATGAAATATGTTCCATAGTCTATAAACATTATTAAATCAAGGTTTGGCGTCGGTGAAAGAAGGATGCTTAAGCGAAACAAGAGAGTTGAGGGTGAAATTGGAAAAATATGAACGGTTATTATGTGTGTATTTAATCGTTTGTAGGGAGAAAAACAGGTAAGTAAATAAAATAAATTTATCCCTAATTTATTACCTTTTAATTTTCCACAAAGGGGAGATGTCTCATGCCTAGAAAAGTAAAGGAATTGAGAATGGATGATGTTGTTTTTAAGCCAAATTTAAAACCCTCATTATCTGAAAAGAAGGATACCATTCAAAAGACTGATTCTATTTTAATTGAACAAGCCATCGAAATAGTAAATCAACAAATGAAATTACAAGGACTAAGACACAAAACTTTGCTTGTATACAATCACACTATGCAGAAATACGTTGAGTTTTTAAATCTTAAAACAGTAGATGATATCAATAAAGAAGGATTCATGGATTGGTTAGAATCACTTAATCATTTAGATAAAGTAACTCAAGCAAACAGATTTAGATTTGTATCGGCAGTTTTAACAAGGTTTTATGATAATGGTTGGATTAAAGGTAATAAATTTTGGAAGGACATTAAAATTAAAGTTGATAAAAAAGTCAAACAAGCAGCACAAGAAAAGGAATTAGAGATTTTGTTATCAGTAATTGATGCAACCAACTTCATAGGTTTTAGGGATTTGGTTGTTGTGCTTTTACTTTATAGAACAGGGATCAGAATAAATACCTTGGCAAGTTTAAAAGAAGAGCATATTCATTTTAGTGAAAAAATGCTAGTGCTTTCGGGAGATATAATGAAGAATCACAGGGTTTTAAAGTTACCACTGGATGATGAATTGTTAGCATTATTAAAAAGATTAATTCAACAAAATGAAGAAGTACGAAAACGTTACAAAGAGAAGAATGACTACGTGTTTATCACGAAATCAGGAAAATCAACTTTAAATTCCTATGCTCATAATAACGCAATATCTAAACGCCTTTATCATTACGCTAAAAAATATGGTCTTAAATCGGTAAAACCACACAATATTCGAAGAACTTATGCAACGAATTTAAATCGAAAAGGGGTAAATATAGCGGTTATAAGTAAGGCTTTGGGGCATAGTTCCTTAGTAGTTACTGAACGTTATTTAGAAGTAAATGTTGATGAAGTAGCGGATACTTTACGTAAATATTTATGATTTTAAGCAAAATAAAAAGAGGGGAAGTGTTCCAGCACTAACCCCTCCATACTCATTTAGCAGCAGCCAATACAACTAAATATGAGCGATTATATGCCTTCATTTTACTTCAAAAAAAGTTAAAATGCAAAGGTCTAGTTTCCTATTCTCAAAAATAGGTTCGTTCCGTCTTGGTTGCCCACTAACAGGACGTTAAACAAAACTGGACAGGTTTGTCGTACCATTGCACAAAAACGACTATATCACAGCAAAACTCTTTTCTTGTTCAGGGTGTGATGAATTGGTGAGAGCCACCATAAAGGGCTAGGGGGATTACGGGCATGTTACGGCATGGGTAATCACATTCACGCTATATTTAATTGCAAATAGCACATACAGGACTGTAATTGTATGAGGATGTGACAGATGAAAATCTGCTACAGAATAAGACGATTAGAAACCTCAGACACGACATGACGGTGTAATTGGTAGTTACTTTATGTCTAACTTACTTTTAATAGTTTGCTAGATATAAGGTAACTACTTTGCGAATATTTCCTAGAGCAGCAGCCATTCTGGTGTAATGGGGTTCAGTTGTCAAGCGTTAAATAATATTGATAGCAATTAAATATACTAGAGTTATAGAGTAACTAGATAAATTGTATGGAGAGAATATATGACGTCTTAAATCAATTGGAATTAATTAAATATGAGATGCTTGAAAATTGGGGGTTGTCAAAAGCAAAAAGTAGAATGTCCAAAAGCAGACACACCTCTTGACACTTACTCTCCCTAGTGTTACAAGAGTCGATGACAATTGGTATATATGATAGAGAAAAAATCTAAGCATCTATAATGGTATTTATCACAGTGGATAGACTACCTAATTAGAAACTTATTTATCACAATGAATACAAGTTAGGAAAATAGAAACACTACAAACCATTGATACACCAACAATGTAGTCATATTTGAAAGAGTATGATGTGCTACAAACAGCGTCATATCAACGTTTGTTAGCGTTTTTCAAGAATTGTCTACAAAGGAAGAAAAAACTGTCATTTTTGCATAAAAATTGCGGTAAAAGTATCCATGAACGTTGATATGATAATGTTTTCAAAGTTCCGTATAGGAAGGATATGTGTATATTCAGAAGCGTAGCGCAATCCTTACTCTCCCAATGGTTACAAGCGTCGATAACATTTCGTATATATGATAGAGAAGAAAAATAAGCATGTTTTGCGTGCTAGAACAGAATAGCGTATTTATCACAGTGGATAAAGAAAAGAAATATGTCCAAGTTTAGAAACTCTCTTAACTATTGATATATCAACAACATGTTCAAATTTGAATGAGTATTAAGTGTTATAAATAGCGCCACATCAACGTTTGTGAGTGTTTTTCAAAAATATTCGTTAAAGGAATAAAAATAAATAAACTTTACCGTTTTAGAAACGCCACGAACCCTTGGTACATCAACATTCTTCTAAAATTTCATTTTCATGAAACCATTATAGATAGCGTCCTATCAACGTTCATAGACGTTTTTAGAGAATGTTCTCTAAAGGAATAAAAAACGTCATTTTTGCATGAAAACCTTCGCAAAAGTATCTATAAACGTTGATATAACAATATTCTTAGTGTCACCTATAGGAAGAATGCGACAAGTTAAGTGTGAAGTAGTTGTATGGTATTTATCACAGTGGATACAAGTTGGACATATGTCAAAAGAAAAATATATTAAATATAATATGAAAAGAAAATAACCACCGTTGCACATACACCTCTAGACTTACTCTCCCAACAGTTTATAAGGTATCTAGTCTAAATACATATATGATAGAAAGAATAATAAAGCGTACACTAAAGCACTTAATCAATACGATTGAGTGTTTTTATTATGCTTTAGTTGTCTAGTGCCATTTAGTATTTCCTTTGTTGAGGGTAGATTAATTTCTACTCTCTATTTTTTTTAGCAAATATTTAACCTAGGTTAAATAATTCCAATTGATTTAAGAAGGTTTAATAGTTAGATGACAAATACTATTAGATTGTATTTTAAACGTCTATATTAATACGCTACGTACTTAAAAGTACAGGGTATTTATATATAAAAAATAACAGAAAGTAGGTAATTTAATGCCAGAGGAACAAACAAAAGTAATTGAGCAAGTTGCGGAAGTCGAAAAAGTAGATGCTCAAAAAAGAGCAGAAGTTGAAAAACTGGAGGAAACAGAATCCCTCGAAGAACGAGTTGCTAAGATGCAAGAAGAAAATCAGAAGTTGCAAGAACAACTAGAAGAACAGCAAGTCCAAGCAGAAAAGAATAATCTTATTGCAAGTTTAAATGCTGAGGGATTGAGTCAGTTTGTTGGTTTGTTTGATTTAACAACTACAGATGATAAAGTAGCGTTTCTTAAAAATGCAGTAAATCAAATTTTAGTAGCCAATGCATACCAACCTAAGCAACAAGCCAAGCAAGAGGCATACGAGCAAGCCATTAATGATGGTGATGTTAACGGTGCAATCAAATTTAAATTAAGTAAATTTTTCGGTAAGTGAGGGTGCGAATAATTTTTCGTATCCTTTTTTAATACAAAAAAACTATAACAAACAGAAAGTAGGAATTTAATAATGATTACAAGTCAAAACGGTTTCACAGCAACAGAGTCAATTTCACTATCTCAGGAGTTAGCATTACTAGGGGTACAAGATTGTCCTCTGTCCTCTTTATTGCTTTCAAAAGGTGTCGAAGCAGCAATGTCAACTGTCTACACATGGAAGGAAAAATCACTTGCTACAGATGGTGAAACAGATGCTATCGAAGGTGCTGATACTGTTACTTTCCAACAATCTGATAAACGTGAATTAAGTAATATTCTACAAATTTTCAAACGTGCTGTAAGCGTGAGTGGAAGTGCTGAAGCAATGCAATCAACTAAATTTAATGAAGAGATTGCAGACCGCCTATTAGAATTAAAAATGAAACTAGAGTCAGTATTGATTAATGGTCTTAAAAAGGATGGTTCTAAAACACCCTTCATTAGAAACATGAGCGGTTTGATTGAGATGGCAGATAATACTAATGCTAAATCAAATACAGATGTAGAAGCGTTAATTAAAGACGGTATGCGTCAACTTTGGAATAACAAATTAACAGGTGGAACATATTACGCTTTTGTTAATGCAGATGTAAAAGACAAAATTGACGGTATCTACAAGGACAAATATTCCTATCAGCATAAAGAGACGAATTTCGGCTTATTAGTCGAAACGATCAATACTAACTACGGTATTGTCAACGTTGTATTAAGTCGTGATATTCCTGCTGATAAAATTGTTTTATTTAATGACTCATACGTGAATATGGCAGCGTTACGTCCTGTAACGTTTACACCATTAGCAAAAACAGGTGATAATACGAAAGGTCATGTTCTAGGTGAGTATACTCTGAAGGTAGGTAGCCCTAAAGCAGTAGCAGTTTTAACAGTTACGGAATAGTACATAGTTTACAAGGAGGATTCCCCTTAATTGGGGTGTCCTCTTTTTTATTAATTTGAGGATATATAGGGGGAGCAATAAGGATGTCAAAGGATGATTTATATGTAATGCGTAAACGTAAAAAAATTAAATTAAAAGATTTATCAGCGCATATGGGTATTAGTATCAGTTTACTAAGTCGATACGAGAATAATTTATACAACTTTACAGAACGTAACCAAAAAATGTATGAGGACTACATTATTAACGAATAAGTGATAAAACAAAAAATTAAACGAAAGTGAGTTGAAAAGGTTGGTTATTAATTTAAACTACTTCTCCTTGATTCCGCTCTAATTATTTTTAATAGGATTATATGATTAAAAATGATAAAAGTTAAAAAAACAATCAATAAATTGTTAATTTAATTGCAATGTATATTGTATCTAATACTAGATATACGTTGCTTTGAGGATATAAGGAGGAGATTTAATTATGATGAAACAAGAAGTAGAGGTGGTTGTTATTAATGCAATCGCTAATGAATGGAAAAAAATATTAAGGATATGTTCCCACAATGGAGTAAAGAAAAACAAGAAGGTCATATGCTAATGGGTACTGATGATTTAGATTCTCAAGGTGGTATTTCATTACTAAATCAAGTATTTGGGTATGAGCAAAATGGATATGTAACTAGAGATGGAATTTATGTGATTGATACAGAGCATAGAAATCATATTGGTGTAGATTTAGCAATGATACATAACAGAAAGACTTATGATAATCATGTAACAATGTTAAATAAGGATAGTTTTGTAAATCCTAATAGTGCTAATGTAAATGCGATTATGAAGATCAATCAAAAGGACAATTACACTCAAAAATGTGCATTCTCAACAATGTTGCAGATTTATAGTTTATTTGATATTCCACTACCTAAAACGGATGAAGGTAAGATGTTCTTACTGTCAATTGATAGTAGCCACCTAGGACATTACGCTCCAGCATTCAAACGTATACATAATGAATGGTTGGAAAAGTTAGATTTAACTGAATTAATAGACATACTTAATAAATATTCAAAAGCAGAAATCTCAAACATGCGTAAAGGTGAGAAATTAACTTTTGAAAACAATATACTTACATACAATAAAGAATATAAAGATTGGGCAGAAAAGCACCTAGGTTATGAAATTATCCTTCCAAAAGGTGAATTTACTCAAGTTGTAGAGTTTAAACAGGAATATGACCCAAGTATAACTTTAAAATTAGACATTACACATGATAAAAATGTATTTTCGTGTGCAATGACTACTGGAAAACATGTTTCATATTCAAGAATTAAAAAAATAATTAAACCTGCAGCATCTTAATTTAGTGCTACACTGTCAGATTGAATAAAATACTATTATTATAAGAATAGAAAATGTAAACAAGAAATGGAGAAATTAAACATGAGCAAATTAAACGATAAAAATTTTTACTATTGCTATGATGCAAATATGTCACGATATTTAGCAGAAAATAATATCAACTACATTGTAAAGGCTAAATCATTGAAAGATGGTCGTATCTTTACTATGTACGAACGAGATAAAACGTTTTACGATGTGCTACATGATTATTCATTAATTACAAAAGCACAATAAATTTGAATACATAAGGCATGATTCAGTTTTGAGTTGTGCCTTTCTATATACATATAAAATATTATAAAAAAGAAGGTAACTAAGAGATGAAATTAAAAGAAAACTTACAACAATACAACTTATCAGTAGCAATGCCAAATGAATTATTTCCACAACTATTACAGATGAAAGAAGATAAGGAATTGAAGCCAGTACACATTGGTTTTGCTTATTCCTATATCTATTTACAAACGTATATGTACCGCTATTCAACTTATGATAGATATGTACCTAGTGTAGAGGAAATTAAAGAATTATTTGGTTTCAATGCTAATGAACAACGTGTAAATTACATAATTAAGAAGAATGGATTACTTGAGCAAAAGGATATTCTTACTACTACAAATGAATTTCCTGTAATTAATGAAATGGTATTCGATGAATTTGATAATAGAGTACCAAAAATCACAACAATTCAAGAGTTTTGTAAGGAAATTCAATTTGAAACAGTTGATGAGTGGAGAGAACAAATGGGAATCACTCGCAGAGCAACATGTAAATATCCAGTATTCGGATTTGAACGTGAATATGACGATGGATATGTAGAAGGTACATTCTTTGACATCTCAGATACTACTATGATTGATATGGATACTTTCCTATTCTGCATGAACCATGAAGATTTAGGTGCAAATGGATTCTATGTATATGCTTATTTATTAGATAGAAGTAACAAATTTGATGATGATTTTAATGCTACATACAAACGTATTTCCCAAGAAACAGGAATTGGATTAAATAGTATTACAAATATAATGAATGCTTTACGTTCACATAATCTAATTACAACAGTACATAATGTAGAATATTTCAGTTTTGCAGTACCTAAGAAAGATAGAAAAGCATCTACTCATAAAGTAAATGTGAGTGCTAACTTTTCAGCCGACAAGATTGAATATGAAAAACTTAAATTTATATCTAGTAAATGGTATAAAGAAAAGTTTAAAGATAAATTTAAATATGAAGATACATTTACACATGATGGAATTGATATAGATTTTAGCGATTTACCATTTTAAAATTGTGTTTTTCTAAAACCATACACTTTTAACTATATATATAATATACTTTACCTTTTATATTAATACTCTACTATATATAAGAAATGGGAATATATATTATATATATTATTAAAATGGTATGGTTTTAGAAATTTAATTAGTCGTAGTATGAGGAGAGACCTGACTGTAACATTATTACTATCAGGTGCAAACTCACCTTATCCGCAGTTACTGAGTGGAACAACGAAATTGGGTAGTCCGAAAATATCGGATTACCTTTTTTTAATTGAAGGAGGAAATAAAATATGAATATATATGAAGCATTAAATACAGTGTCGTGGAAGAAGAAAGAATATTTTTTGTGGAAGCATAATTTAAGTGTCCTGAGAGAAGTACCATTAACAGAAGAAGAAATATGCAATAAGATCAAAAGTAAAAGTTTATCTTACATGAAGAAGTGGGAGAAAACAGAGGAATATCACAATTTAGTCAATATTATGATTGAGTCACAGGCAGGTAAAGATTTAGAGGATATTTATGCCGTTGTAAAGGAAAAAGCCTTAACAGGTGATGAAAAGTCAATAAAGTTACTTTTAGGCCTTCAAAAGCAAGTACAGGCTTATAACAAACAAGCAAATAAAGGGAAGCAGTCCACTAATACATATGATGAGTTGGAGTTAGAATAAGATGGATGCAAAGATTAAAAAAGTATTCGATAGTTTCCCACTATTTGCGAAGAATTTCATATACATAACAGATAATAATAATGATGTAGTTAAATTTGAATTGAACGATGCACAGTTAGAAATTGATGAATTAATGCAGCGTAACAGGTTTATAATAGTTGGGAAAGCAAGGCAATCAGGTATTTCTACATTTACATTAGGTCGTGCATTATGGAGAGCATTGACTAAACCAAATGAGAATATCCTAATTGTTTCTTATAAGGGTGATAGTGCTACAGCGTTATTTGAGAAGTTAAAACAGATGAATGATGCTATACCTAGAGATAAATATCCTAATCTGTTCCCAGCCATTTTAAGAGACAATAGGGATGAACTCTGTTTCAAAAATGGTTCTAAAATTAAATCGGTAACTGCTGGTAATAAAGATATAGGTAGGGGATCAACATACAGTTACGTGCATTTAAGTGAGATGGCTTTTTATAGTAATCAAGAAAAGCAATTATTATCTGTAGAGCAATCTTTAGCAAAAGGTGAACATAGTCAATTAACAATTGAAACAACTTCTAATGGCACAGGCAGTCATTTCTATCGCATGTATATGCAAGCCATGAAGAATAAATCTAAGTATATCGCTTATTTTGTACCTTTCTATCATAAGTTATATGCCAAACAATTTGCACATGATTATTCAGAATCTATTGCTTGGTATAAGGCTAATAATGGTGGTAAAAAATTAACTAGAGAGGATTTGGATGAGGAAGAAATGGCATTACATAAGTTAGGTGCTACATTAACTCAATTAACGTGGAGACGTTGGAAGATGTTAGATTTAGAATCAGAAAGTGACTTTTATCAGGAGTACCCTTCAAATCCATTAGAAAGTTTTATTTCGACAGGTAATAGCGTATTCAATCAAACTAAGGTATTACAACGTTTATCTTATGCAAAAGAGCCAATTGATAAAAATGAAGTACGCTCAAACTTACCTGAGAGCATTCGACAATGGGCTACTAAGGGTATTACATTGTTCGATTCTCCACAAGTGGGGAAAAAATATTACTTTGGAGTGGATACTGCATCTGGATCAGGTGGAAATAATGATAGTAGTACAATTGTTGGCTTTGATGATGAGGGGCAACAGGTTTTAACATTTGAATCGAATAAAATAGCAGTATATGAATTTGCGGAGTTGATTGACGTTTTAGGACGTTGGTATAACTACGCTTTTTTAGTTGTCGAAAAAAATAGTTATGGTTTGCCAGTTATCGAGCGATTAAGAAAAGAATCTGGATATGAAAATATGTATAAGCAGAAGATTTTTGATGAACGTGGTAAGAAAAAGTTACAACTAGGTTACATGACAACAGAGAAAACGAAAGCAATTATGATATCCGACTTTAAAGAACAATTTGAAAAGGGCTTAATCAATATTGAATGTAAGCAACTTTTACAACAGATGCAAATGTTCATAGAGAATAACGGGAAATTAGGAAACAAACGAGGAAATACAGAAAAAAATCACGATGATTTAGTGATTGCTGCATGTTTATCTGTACAAGGTATGAAGGTAAATAAATGGTATGTCTGATTTAAATGGAAAATGTTCAGTTTAAATTTGAAATTAAGAGGAATTATTCACCTTTATGTCGAATGTAGTAGATAGAAAGGAGGTATTTAAGTTGAATATTGAACAATTAATCCAAAGAGGTTTAGGTTTTAAAGGTAATATTAATAAAACAACTTTTACTAATTTTAGTGAATGGACTACTGAATGTACTTTATATTTACAAGATAAATATAATTCAAAAGATAGTACTAAACAATTCATAGAAAAGTCCAATAGTATTATTGATATTTACTTATCAGAAGAAATAGTTTTAGAAGATACTTTAAACTACATCATAGGTTTATTACAAGGTGTAAAGAATCATGAAGAAAAAAATAGTGAGCAATGGGGTAACTTCTTCGAAGAAATAAATAAGTAATATATTAAACACTCTCATTAGTGAGGGTGTTTTTTATTTTATCAAAGAAAGGATGTAGAAAATGAATTTAGAATACTATATTGCAGTCAAACATAAAAATAAAGTCACATGGTTTGTTGAGGAAGTAACTTCATTCGAGAATCAAAGTCGTATATTAAACGTTTCGGAAATACGTAATTACTTGAACGGTGAACATGAAATATTGAAACGCAAATCTTTTAAGTACAATGGTGAGGATGTTCAACCACGTAGAATTGTGAATCAAGTTGCTAAGACTATCCTGAATTTCAAGACACAGTATTTATTAAAGAATAAGGTTACTCTAATTGGTGATGAGAGTATGGTTAAAGAATTTAATAAGGTGAATAAATTAGGTAAGTTTGATGAAAATAACGTGCAGATTCTTTCACAATTACTTAAATTTGGTGAAGTATCAGAGTATTTATACATAGATAACAGTGGTCGAATTAAATCTAAGTTGATTAGTGCCGATAATGGCATACCTGTCTATAACAACTATAACGAAATGATTGCATTTATAGAACATTATACGTTTGATGGTATCACTTACTATAACTTATATACAGGTGAAAGCGTTCAGGAATGGTCAAATGAAGGGGGTAAGACATTCACCAAATTGGGGGAGCGTCCATCTCTTAGTGGTTTACCAGTACACTATAAAACAGTAAATGAACTTAGTGATCGTATTGGTAGGTCAGATTTAGATGATTATATTGGAATCTTAAATAATTTAGAAGATTTAATTAGTAAGTATACGGACTCAATATACAAATTTATTAATCCGATTGCCGTCGTAACAGGTCAACAACTTACTAATACCTCTATACCCTCTGAAATCGTTGGTACAGGACTTACATTGGATGATGGTAGTACATTTTCGCTTGTAAATGGTCAATTAGATAGTAAGTCATTCGATTTAGTTTATAAGACACTTATGCAGAATTTATTAGATGTATCTGCTACACCCTCAGTTGCTTTTAATAAGAGTGACGTATCTAACTTATCGTCTGAATCAATCCGTATGATGTTTTCATTAGCAAATGTACAAGCAGGAGTAAACGAGACGTACCTTAAAGAAGGTTTCTCAGAACGATGGGAAAAGGTGCAGCGGTTATTAAAATATAAAGGTATTACTGTATCAGATGATGAGATGATCTCCTTAGATTTTAACTTCCAGTATGATATGCCAAGTAATCATAAAGAAATTTTAGATAACCTTAAAACTCAATTTGACATGGGTGCTATTAGTGTAGAAAGTATCGTTGAAATATCGCCTTATGTCACAGATAAATCACGTGAGATGAGTCGTTTAAAAGGTGTAGAGTATGATGTACATAATGGTAATGATACAGTTGGTACAGTTTAGTTATAAATGAATAACACAGAATAACATAGAAGCGTAGTATAGAAAAGTGGGAAATAGGTGTGTACGAGTTGAGTTAAAATGTAGTAGTGACAAGGGAATTTGCTTTATAGTGAATATGCTAAAAAACTCACGCTCTGTTATATAAAATAAACACGTACCTACTTTCCAATTTTGAAAAGTAAAATGTTATTAACTTACTATTAATAAATTAAATAAAAAAAGGATTGAATAATTATGACAATAGAACAGTTATCACAAGTAGCATTGTCCCCAGCAGTTTGGGCTATGTGTTGCATAGTATTAGTAGGATTTATTTTAAAGAAGGTATATGAAAAGAGTGATAAGCAAGAAGATAAATTAACTACTTTGCATGATGAATATAGAGCAGAATCTAAGGAACGTGAGAATAAGTTAATGGAGCATCTATCCGAATCAAATAAGATACAGGAACAAACTTCTAAATCATTATTACAAGTGGAGAAGTCATTAGTTTCATTAGAACAAGGATTAAATTCATTAGATGATCGAGTAACTAATATTGAAAGAAATGGTAATGTATAAAACCACATAATTTTATGCATGATTTCATGTGACTACTTAGTATTTAGTATTCTAAAAACGTTGATATATCAATGATGTATAAAAAATGTATAAAGGTAAAGTTGTGTACAGTAGACAAACGTTGATATATCAATACTTCTTACTTACTTTTAGTTTACATAATCTTATATTATCGGAAGTAAAAACTGTATATTGTATGCATATGAATTTAACAATTAGAAAGGATGATTGAATGAATATTACTAATTTACAACGATTGAAGATGGACATACAAGGCATTGAGTTAGATGATAAGCAGTTAACTATATACCTTGCAGAGAACGGACTACAAGCAACTGATACATATAATACAAATGATACATCTAACTTAAAAGGTATCTATGCTACTGCTCTATCAGTGTTAGAGGGAGTGGCTAACGATATAACGCTAATGAAGTCAATAAAACTAGACGACCTTACAGTGAGTGAACTCCATGAGTCATTGAGGGCACGTATAGACCAACTAGACAATAAGATTAGACAGATTAAAGTAAGCAATAATAGTAGCAGCACATTCCTTTTTTACAATTGAGAGGTGATTATATGAAGTTATTAGATGATAAATTAATTAAAGATACGATCAAGTCAATCCAAACTCCATATAATTTTAACTTTTATGAGGAAAATCCATTTTCGATTAATGCATTTATTAGCAATTCTACATTTAGCCCTAATAGTAGTTATCATATCCATTCCTTAGAATTATTTAAGAGTGGTGACTATACTAAGATCAATGAGCATAGCGATAATATCTACATGGTTACGTCTGACGTTTTAGAAATGCGTGGGGGGAAGTATAAGGGAACATTAGAGTATTGTAACTATGCTGTACCGTGGATTGTAATAGAGAAAGTAAAAATAGGAAATGACCATTTAGGACGTCCAGTATATGAAGATAGAGAAGTGTTAAAAGGTTATATAAATTGTATTTTAAAATACAAAGATTTTTCAATCTCATCTAATGAAGCGATTAATCTAACTAAACCTATTTATGAAATTACAGTAAAAGATAATGATGCATCTCGAGGATATTTTAAATTAAATGAAAGTACATATGAAAAGGTAGATATATATGGTAAACCATTCCGTATTATCAATGTGGATTATAGTAAGAAAGGATTAATTAACTTAAGATTAGAAAAGTATTGACAAGAAGCGGATACCCCTAACTTTTTATTTTGTACGCTACCATATCAATTTTCACACGCCCATAAAAATAGGTGTTTCCTGACTTTGTTTTTATTGGTAATATATAACTACAAAATACATTGGGAGTGGTATTATGGGTTATTTCACAGGATGCATGATTCAATTAGTTGGGTTATTTTTATTATTCATTTTAGCGCCTACTTTAGGCGGATTTGCATGGATAGTTTTTAGTATTTTTGTGTTTGCAGGTATTATTGTTGGATTTAAATTGGCTTCTAATAGGATTACTGAATTGAAACAAGAAATAGATAAAAAAATGGATATTGTTAATCCTGAAAAGGGTACATTAATAGATACAAAATCATATATTGCATATAATTATGAATCAAAAATTGTGTTGGATGATACCAATAAGCAAATGGGGTTATGGTTAAACACTATAAAAAATGTTGTTTTTTTGTCAAAAACATCAAGTAAATATGATTTTAAATTTATTTTGCTACCATTTAAAGATATTTTATCTGTTGAAATAATGGTAGACGGAGTTTCAGTAACTAAAACATCAAGAAGTTCACAACTAGGTGGGGCATTGGTTGGTGGAGTATTAGCAGGGGGAATAGGGGCGATAATTGGTGGTACTTCTGGAAGCAAAACTACAACAGAAGATGTTAAACAAATTAATTTACTAATAACTGTTAATGATGTCCATAATCCGATCTATATTGTTAATTTCTTTTCTTCTAATGTAGATACTGGTTTACAAATTACAAACCATAAAGACGCAATGATGGTTTGTAAGGAATGGTATGGTATTTTGACTCATATTATTAAAGCAGATAATTCAAGTGAAAAACTTCCTTCTAATTCCACCACTTCGGAAACAGTTAATATGTCTGATAAATTAAAAGAGTTAAAGCAGTTAAATATAGATGGTATTTTAACCGATGATGAATTTAATAAACAAAAACAGAAAATACTGAATAGATTATAAAGGATTATATTAGAGGGGTAATTTCCCTCTTTTTTTATTGATTAGAAACTTGAAAACGTAGCAATAAATAGTGTATAGTTGGAATATAAAAGGTAATTAAATTTAATTAGTAGATGTTTTTCTACCTTACAAACGAATTTAATCCATATAAACCTCTATATATCAACGTTTCTTCGCTAATGATTTAGTTAAACTAGACAGAAGTGAATTTTATATTTACGTCTTCAAATAGTTTACGATCGCCATAGCGAAGACCTACATTACTAACTTGAATCATGCAAGTTCCTCCTTTTTTCACAATGGCTCTAGTATAGCATGAAATATGTTCCATAGTCTATAAACATTATTAAATCAAGGTTTGGCGTTCTTTCCACATTTTTTGTTAAACATAAACTGAATAAAGATACAATAAAAAAATTAAATTTGGTGTAACTTTCTTTGAGAGTGGAGCGTCTATTGTAGTGTGATTAACTATTTTTGAAAAAGAATAGAAAAATGACATCATTTTCCATGGGGATTTTAGTTGCTTATTCACAAAGGTTTCGTCTAAAATGATTCTGACTGTTTATATGTCAAGTAAATCATCACTGGTGCCCACAAGACCATCCCCGTTTTGAATGCCAGCTACTCGTGGCTCTTTCATTTATCCTAGATTGGTGTTGCTAATGTTAGACTAAAAACATCACAATCCTCATAAATGATTTCATTCATTTATCTTGATGATAATTTCATAGAGAATGCTATAAGCTAAAAAATTATTCATTTGTGGTAATGATATGCCTGCGTTCAACTAGGACATTCAGCCCTTGAGGCGGGAATGATGATTAAACAAACACATTGATGGTAAATTTAACAATTGGAGGTATATTATGGGTAAGGGCTTATTATGGACAGCCACTTGTGTAATAGTAGTTTTACTTGGGTTTGGTAGCTACTATTTTATTAAAGAAATAACAAACTCTATGGCATACAATAAATTAGTGGATGAGTATAAAAAGCCAGAACCAATTGAACATATAGAGGCAGAATATGATGTTATTGTCATCGGTGGTGAACCAGAGGGTGTTGCTGCTGCTGTTGCTGCTGCTCGAAATGGTGCAAAAACATTGTTGGTCGAAAAACGACAAGAGTTAGGTGGATTATTTACATATGGTATGCTGAATTTCCTCGACATTCCTCGTGATGGCCATAACAACTCGATAAGTGAGGGAATATTTAAGGAATGGCATGAGCTTGTTAGAGGGAATGACGCTTTTGGCATTGTAGGTGCTAAGGCAGCCTTTAAAAAGCTGATCGATGAAGAGCCCAACTTAACTTTATCCGTGCAAACCGAGATCGTGAAAGCGAATGTTAAACAACAACAATTAACGTCCGTGGAATTAAAAAATAAGTACGGTACATATGTTGTGACGGGGAAATCTTTCATAGATGCTACACAGGATGCTGATTTTGCAGCCATGTCAGGCGTTCCATTCTTTGTGGGTGGAGAAGATATTGGCATAAAGGATAAGCGTATGGCTGTGACTTTAATGCTGCATCTAAAAAATGTCGATTGGGATGAAGTAAAAAAAGCGGCTAAGTCTGGTGTATTTGGCGGTGCTAATTTAAATCATACCGTTATGTGGGGCTTTACAAAGCTGCATGATGAATACAAGCCATTACAAGAGGGTACAAGATTACGAGGGTTAAACTTAGCTCGTGTAGATGATGAATATTTCATCAATGCCTTACAGATTTTTGGTATTGATGGCTTGAATGAATCCTCCAAACAAGCGGCTATTGCCACTGGGAAGAAAGAAACGTTACACATTCTAAAATATTTACAAACAAACTTCCCAGGATTTGAAAAGGCTGAAATTGTTAGCTATCCAGAAGAACTCTACGTCCGAGAAACAAGACATATTTGGGCAGAGTATCAATTACCAATGGCAGACCTTTGGAAAAATAGTGATCAGTGGGATAGCATTGGCATTGCCTCTTATCCAGTCGATGTGCAAGCGCAAACGCCTCATGATTACGGCTATGTGATCGCATCACCAAAGCAATATGCCATTCCATTCCGTTCATTAGTACCGAAGGACATTGATGGCTTACTGGTTGTCGGACGCTCTGCTGGTTACTCATCACTCGCGGCTGGTAGTGCACGTATTGTTCCAACAGGGATGGTGACAGGTGAAGCGGCTGGGACTGCGGCTGCTCTTGCACAGAAGCACGATGTAACTTTTAGAGACATGAGTAAGGATAAATCATTAATCGCTACATTACGAAAGCAATTAGCTAAACAAGGTGCCTATGTTGATTCATTTTCAATTGAGTACCCATATCAAGGAGAATGGTATGATGAAGCCATTCAAACGCTCATTAATTACGGCCTTGTAGTGGGTGGCTATGATAATGACCTAAAAGTAGATAGTAAGGCGACAAAAATAAAGTTTGCGAAAATGTTAAAAGAGAGTATGCTACGTGCTGGTAGAGAAAGTGCATTAGAAATGAAGGATCAGCTCGAAATTGTTATCAATAAAGTTTATAATCAAGGTGATGAACCCATTGAGCGAGATGAGCTAGCCCAATATTTGGCTGATGTCCTCATCGGTGAATCCAATGCGACTAGCTGGGATACGTTAGTTGAAAAAGGAATCGTCACGGAGAAAGTAGCGAAGAAAGTCACTGATAATAAGAAATTAAAATTAAAAGAGATGTATGCGATTATGGCTGATGTTATTCATTATGTAGAAAAAGAACGTTCCTCATTGTGAGGAGCGTTTTTTGCTGAAACGGCAACGTAAAAAAGGGTTGACGCCAATTAGAAAGTCCTGTAATATATGTCAAAATCATAAAAAATTCGATGAAAAAGAGAGTAATTGATGGGAAGACTGGCAAGCGAGTTAGGGATGGTGGGAGCCTAATGCAGGAACCATGAATGAAGCGCACTTTGGAGAAGATTCTCGAAATAGTAGTAGAGAATAGCGGGGCGTCACCTCGTTAACAATGGAAAGTGGTCATGTCACATGGCAACTAGAGTGGTACCACGGGATTATCATGCTCTCGTCTCTAATTATAGAGGCGAGGGCTTTTTTATTTAGATAGGAGGAGCAAGATGAATAAACAAATCGCCGATAGTATAGCAGTCGTATTAAAGCAGCAAATAACAGGGGAGGAAATATTGTCACTATTAGAAAAACCAAAAAGCTTGGAGCTAGGGGACGTGGCCTTTCCATGCTTTACCCTAGCAAAAGTGTGGAAACAGTCACCACAAAGTATCGCAGCACAAATAGCAAGTCAATTAAACCATGACAGTATCGAGCGTGTGCAAGCCGTTGGTGGCTATGTCAATATTTTTCTAGCTCAGCAACAGGTAACGCAACAGGTGTTGAGCAAGATTCTACGCGATAAGCAACAATATGGTACTAGCTCAACAAAGATGGGAACGGTCGTCTTGGATTTTTCATCTCCTAATATTGCCAAGCCCTTCTCAATGGGACATTTACGTTCAACGGTTATCGGCAATGCCTTAGCAAATATAGCAGAGAAAAATGGCTATCAAGCGATTCGTATCAATCATTTAGGGGACTGGGGTACACAGTTTGGTAAGCTTATTGTTGCCTATCAGCTTTGGGGGGACAAACAGGCTATTTCAGCGTCACCGATTAAGGAGTTGCTAAAGATTTATGTGAAATTTCATGAAGAGGCAGAGCAAGATCCAACATTGAATGAACAGGCTCGTGCCGCCTTTAAAGCATTGGAGGATGGTGATGCAGAGGCACTAGCATTGTGGCAATGGTTCCGAGATGTGTCATTAGATGAGTTTCAAACAATCTATAAGCTGTTAGGAATTGATTTTGATGCCTTTACAGGTGAAGCCTTTTACAATGACAAAATGACGCCCGTTGTGACAGCGCTAAAAGACAAAGGGCTACTCGTAGAATCAGACGGTGCGTATGTTGTGGAGATGGAGGAGATGCCTCCATGTTTAATAACGAAAACGGATGGTGCCACGCTGTATGCGACGCGTGATTTAGCAGCCGCCCTGTATCGTCAACAGCACTATCAGCCCGAAAAGATGTTCTATGTCGTTGGTAATGAGCAGTCCCTCCACTTTAAACAACTTTTTCAGGTCATCGAAAAAATGGGCGATCCTTGGGCAAAGAATCTGCAGCATGTCCCATTTGGCATGATGCTGAAGGATGGCAAAAAAATGTCGACTCGTAAAGGCAAGGTGGTGTTATTAGCAGATGTGCTAGCTGAGGCCATTGCGACGGCAAAGCGTAATATTGAGCAGAAAAATCCTCATCTTTCAAATAAAGAGCAAGTAGCACAGCAAGTGGGGGTTGGAGCGGTAATTTTTAATGATTTAAAATCCCATCGTCTAAACGATATTGAATTTTCAATCGAGCAGATGATGAATTTTGAAGGCGAAACAGGTCCATATGTACAGTATACGTATGCGCGTATTTGCTCTATTTTAGATAAAGCGAAAGCTCCGACTCAAGGTAAGATATTGAATTCTTTAGGAGAGCTGGCTTGGCCGATTATCTTATTACTAGAACAGTTTCCCAAAACGGTAGCTATGGCTTTTGAGCAGGCTGATCCGTCTCAAATAGCGAAATATGCCTTACAATTGGCACGCTTATTCAATAAATATTATGCACAGCACAAAATAGTAGCAGATGATGAACAGCAAGCATCCCGTCTTGCACTATGTCAGAGTGTCGCCATTGTTTTAAAAGAGTCATTAGCCTTATTAGGTATTGAAGCACCAGAAAATATGTAATAAACAATAGCCATTTAAAGGCAAACTGGCCAATGATTGACCATCCTTCGAAAACATGATAAAAGGATAGAGGAATCCATGCAAGCTTTTCATAAATGAAGGCTGCGTAATAGTAGAGAGGATCGAACAAATGGCTAAAAAACAATGGACCATTTCACTCACCTTCGTAGTCATTAGTATATTTTTTGTTGCACTTAATATGAGACCAGCCGTCACGGGAATAGGACCTCTTTTTAACATCCTCATGACATCCTTACATGTCTCGAATACAAGCATGAGCTTTCTCACAGCGATTCCCGTTTTTTGTATGGGATTATTTGCTCCATTGGCTGTCCCGCTTCAGCGAAAAATGGGCACGAAATCAGCTATCACCCTTTTAGTGGCTATCCTGGTCGTCGCGAATGGGCTACGCTTTTTCCAAGCAAGCTATCTCTTGCTCATCGTGACAAGCTTTGCGGCAGGCTTAGCGATTGCAATGATTGGTCCTATTCTAAATGCTTATATTAAGAAAAAGTTTCCAGAACGCTTTACGACAGTAGTCGGTATCTATTCATTCGGTATAGGCGTAGGGGCTACTTTAAGTGCAGCCTTAACCGTGACTTTTTATCAGAGTTTCAGTAATAGCTGGACAATCGCCCTTGGTATGTGGTCAATCCTTGCGATAGTTGCTCTCGCTATCTGGCTAGCGGCAATTCCATCCGAACACAACGAGCAGCTACACCAAGTAACTGCGTCAGAAGATGTCCGTAATCCGTGGACATCTAGACGTGCCTGGGTAATCTTACTGTACTTTGGTTTACAAACATCACTTTTTTTCTCAATCATGTCATGGCTTACACCGCTATTGCAGGATAAAGGCCTGTCATTAGAGGCAGCAAGTACCATGCTGACCATTATGTCGATTGTACAAATGATAGGGAATATGGCGGTACCAATGTTCATGGAAAAATGGCCCAGTCGAATGGCATGGCTACTAGTGTTAAGCTTTGTTGGCGTGATAGGATTTATGCTGCTGTGGCTGACAACAGGTATTTACCTATGGCTGGCTGTTTTATTAATTGGTATTGTGTTAAGTGGGCTGTTTCCAATCGGCCTATTGTTGCCTCTTGATGAAGCCAAAAATGATCAGGAGGCCACTAGTTGGTCATCTATGGTGTTGGCAGGAGGCTTTATGGTAAGTGCCATTATCCCCATTCTAATAGGCGTTTGCTATGACCTAACTAGCAACCATATATGGACGTATCTGATCTTTGTACTATTAATGCTCGGCATTCTAGTAACGACAGGACTATTAAGGAAAAAATCATTGTAAGAGACATGTGTCAGGTTGCACATGTCTTTTTATGTGAAAATTATTTTGTGGGTATGATATCCTTCCATCCTCATAGCAAATTTCGTCTTTCACCAATATTAATGGGTAGAAAGAAATGACTTTAGGGTAGTTGCTACATTTTTCTAATATTAATTAACTTATAATAATATTATGTAAACTTGAAACATTACTAGTCCTTGATTATGATAGAGAAGAGAGAATGTAGAAAAGAAAGTTTTGGTGAAGGTATGTATAAAAAAGTGCTCATTTTAGGAGCGACAGCTTTTCTTGTAGCAGGCTGCGACAGTCAAATAGGGACAGGATGGTTTCAAAATAAAAAGGCAGAGGTGGAAACAGAGGGAGCTGTGACGAAGCAACAGGAAAAAATTGTCCCAGAGGTCAAAGTGATTGGAGAGCATGGTGTTGGAGCAGGCATTATTATCAGACAACAGGATGATCAACTGTATATTTTAACGAATGGCGCACTAGTGGCATCCAAACCAACTGCCCTTGTTCAATTTGGTCAGGACAAGCTGGTAGCAGCAACTATTCATGTTATGTCAACCGCCTATAATATGGCCCTGTTACGAGTAACCTATCAAGCGGATGTGCAAGTGCCCAAGCTATATGATGGTGAGCTCAATCAGCTAGCTGTTTATGTGAATGGCTTACCCTATACGATTCAAAAATACCAAGATAAAGTTGCGGCTTATTATATAGAAGCAGAACAATCGATACCTCTAGGAAGCCCTGTTATGGAGGCTGAAAATGGCGCCATTGTCGGTCTATATTTTAATCGACAACAGCAAGGAGAATCCCAGCCATACATATTGCCTATAAAGGAATTCCAAGCATCCATTGATGAATGGATTGAAGAGGGCATGACAGCCAATGTACGACTTTCCCAATCGAAAAACTTGTACCCCTATATTGAACAAGGGGATAAAGAAGCTGTACAGCAAGCAATCGAACAATATGGAGAAAATGTATTTGCATATAATACCGATGAAATTAAGCTATTTTTAGATACGTTTCACAAGTATTTAAAGGGGGCAGTGACAACTCAGGATGCAAGTGTGATGAAATCGATTGTCGGCACAGAGGCTATACAAGAAACCTTGGCTAGTATGGTTGCCTATTATGCTTCCAAGCAAGCCAAAATTCATTTCTCCGACACGGATATTCAGGCAATTCGTGTAGAGGGACAGCGTCTTATCGTACAGGCTAAAACGGAATATATCCTAACGAATGCTGCTGGACAGGAGGCACTTGCCTACTCCAATATGGTGTATGAGTTAGAAAAAAATGAACAGGGCGAGTACAAGCTACTTGGTCTCACAAACAAGGAGTGAATTTTGCATGGAGCAAGCTAGACAAATGCTACAGCATCATTTTGGCTATGATACCTTTCGCCAAGGACAAGCCCAAATTATTGAACAAACATTACGAGGGCAGTCAAGTCTTTGTGTCATGCCAACAGGTGGAGGGAAATCCATTTGCTATCAAATTCCAGCGTTAATGCTTGAGGGGTTAACCATCGTGATTTCGCCTCTGATTTCACTGATGCAAGATCAGGTGGAGGCTTTACGTACAGCGAATATTCCAGCAGCCTATATCAATAGTACGCTGACAGCACAGGAAGTGGATGAAACCATGCAGCTTGCTCGTGCAGGTTATTTAAAGCTCCTCTATATTGCACCTGAACGACTGGAAAGTACGACGTTTCTTCAAGCATTGTCGTATTTATCTGTCCCATTACTTGCGGTGGATGAGGCCCATTGTATATCGCAATGGGGGCATGATTTTAGACCAAGCTATCGTTCGATCCACAAGCTTTTTACGCTATGGCCACAAAAGCCCACTGTTTTAGCGCTGACAGCCACGGCAACGCCAACGGTTTGTGATGATATTCGTCAATTGTTAGCGATTGATGAGCAGGCAACGGTCATGACAGGCTTTTCACGTGAGAATTTGGCACTTTCGGTGTTAATTGGTGAAAATAAAGAACGGTATGTAAAAAATTATGTACAACAAAATAAACAGGAAGTGGGCATCATTTATGCAGCTACACGAAAAGCGGTGGACGCCATTTATGATGTGCTGAGCCGCTCTGGTGAAGCCGTTGCGAAATATCATGCAGGTCTATCAGAGAGCTTGCGGATGGCTGAGCAGGAGCGGTTTTTAAAAGATGAGGCACGTATCATGGTGGCAACGAATGCTTTTGGTATGGGGATTGATAAAAGTAATGTGCGCTTTGTGTTGCATTATCAAATGCCTCGTAATATGGAGAGCTATTACCAGGAAGCGGGACGTGCTGGCCGAGATGGTCTGCCAAGTGCCTGCATTTTACTGTATGCTTCAGGGGACGTTCAAACACAGCGTTTTCTTATCGAACAGTCACAGGATGAGGCACGTATTACACAGGAGCTAGCTAAACTACAAACAATGGTCGATTATTGCCATACAGAGGGCTGCTTACAGAATGCGATTTTAGCGTATTTTGGAGAAGTAGAGGAGGAGCCATGTGGGCGTTGTAGTAACTGTATTGACGGGCGAGCAGTGACAGATGTGACAGAGGATGCGCAAAAGGTGCTGGCCTGTGTTGTGCGTATGGGACAAAAATTCGGTAAGACCATGGTGGCACAAGTGTTAATTGGCTCTAAAAATCAAAAAATAGCTGAATTTGGCTTTGCCCGTTTATCGACCTATGGCATTTTAAAAGGACAATATGCCTCAAAGGATGTCTCCAACTTTATCGAATTTTTAATTGCAGAGGGCTTGCTGGCCGTGAAGCACGGTACATTCCCAACAATTTATGTATCAGCTGAAGGCAAGGAAGTGCTACTTGGCAATCGACAGGTCATGCGGAAGGAAGCTGTCACAGTGAAGAAGCTGGTGGATAATGATCCATTATTCGAACACTTACGGGTATTACGCAAAGAGATTGCTGATGAGGAAAAAGTACCGCCATTTGTTGTATTTTCCGATAAAACATTGCGTGATCTATGTGATAAAAGACCAACCGTATTGGAGGATTTACGACAGGTGAGTGGTATAGGCGAAGTAAAATTTGAGAAGTATGGTCAACGCTTCTTTGACGCACTACAATCGTTTTTAGAGGCCTCCGTTTAATAAATTTGTTGCCATCGCATAGAAAAGAGGTGTCTCCAACTTGTGAGACCCCTCTTTCTTTATTATTTTTCCCAATGCTTCGCAATGAATGTATCTCGCCCAGAAACGGCACGGTCTTGCTGATAGTGTGCTGCCTCTTTTTTATAATAATCCTGATGATAGTCCTCTGCTGGATAGAAGCGTTCAGCATTGCGAATTTTGGTTACAATAGGTTTATCAAAGCGTCCGCTATTGGCAAGCTTTTCTTTCGAGGCCTCTGCGATTTGCTTTTGCTCATCTGTATAGGTAAAGATTGCGGTTGTATAGGATTCGCCACGGTCATGGAATTGTCCATACGCATCCGTCGGGTCAATTTGCATCCAATAAATATCAAGGAGCTGCTCATAACTAAAAATAGCAGGGTCGAATTCGATTTCCACTACTTCTAAATGACCTGACGTTCCTTTTTTGACATCTTCATAGGTTGGGTTTTCTAGGTGGCCACCCATATAGCCTGAAGTGACTTTATGTATACCGTCCCACTCGACGAATGGCTTGACCATACACCAAAAACAGCCACCAGCAAATGTCGCTTTTTCTATCATTTGAATCATCCTTTCTTTTGTGAAAATATTATAGCATTGTTTTACGCCAAACTGTGCAAATGGGTGTAAAATAACGTTTAGATAGAAAAACATGGAATAGATCCTTTTTAAAATGAAACTTTCTAGCTAATCAATCGTTACATTAACTATATCAAAATAGAGGAGTTAGTTGTTATGGAAGAGCAAGATTATACAAGACGCTCCCAACGTCCTAAAAAGCGTCGATTACGTAAAGGGAGAGCATTTTTTACACTATTACTATTGTGTATCATTGTGATTGTCGGCTATTCGGTCATGCAATATCGCAGTGGACTAGAGCTAGCCAATGACACGAAAGTAGCACAGGAGGATTTTACTGGTGATAGCATCAAAGGGGATATCGAAAACTATTTGATTTTAGGGGTCGATACACGTGGAGAGGAAAAATCACGTACCGATACAATGATGGTATTATCCTGGAATAAAGCAAATAACGATATTAAACTCGTATCCTTTATGCGTGATATTTACGCGGATATACCAGGCTATCAATCCTATAAGCTTAATACAGCCTACTACCTAGACGGTGTTCAGCTATTAAAGGATACATTGACAAATATGTTTGGCCTACCGATCCATCATTATGCACTGATTGATTTTAAAAACTTTGAATCATTAGTGGATATTTTAGCACCAAATGGTGTGGAAATGGATGTTGAAAAGGATATGTCTGAAAATATTGGGGTAGAGTTAAAGCAAGGTGTTCATCGTTTAAATGGTCAGGAGCTACTAGGCTATGCGCGTTTCCGTCATGATGCAGAAGGCGATTTTGGGCGTGTTGCACGTCAGCAAAAAGTAATTGAAGCATTAAAAACAGAGTTATTAACACCTTCGAATATGCTGCATTTACCAAAATTTGTTGGTGCGGCACAGGGCTATATCACAACAGATTATTCATCTACTGAGGAAATGCAGCAAGTGCTAAAATTGCTATCAAAGGGCAAGGTAAACATTGAGAAAGCAACCATCCCTATCGAGGGGAGCTATCGATTCCAAAACTTTAGCCATGCGGGCGATTCCATTGTCATCGATGTAGAGCAAAACAAAGCCTTTTTAAGTGATTTTTTAGGTATTTCACTAGAGTGATGTTTCGCAAAAACCAGCATTATCCTGTAATATAAAGGTAGAGCATTTGGATTGGGGTGGATATATGGAAAAAGAGAGACCAAAAGAGCGTTCAAGCCTGTTAGCAACCAAGTTTATTCGTTTTTTAGGTGGTAGAAACCTATTATTTACACTGGTGATTTTATTACTGGTGGCATGTGTTATTTTTATGTTTAATCAAGTTTCCTTTATCTTTACCCCGCTACAAGTTTTATTTGAAGTAGTCATTTTACCTGGGGTACTAGCCGTCATTGGTTACTATTTATTACGCCCATTGCTGGCGATTCTAGTACGATGGCGTATCCCAAGGATATGGGGTATTTTAATCCTCTATATTGCGGTCATTGGTGTCATTACATTACTTGTGGTGCTAGTCTATCCATTTTTACGCGATCAGTTCACTAATTTAGCACAGGAATTCCCAGAGTACTTCATGGCATTTACGCAAAACATTGTAGAATTCCTGAATCATTCACGTTTTAATGAGTACTTAGATAAAATTAGTTTTAATTTTGATGAAGTTTTGAATAACTTCACAACAGATATGGTAAAAACAGTGAAGGATATGGCTACCAATGTAGCGCAGGGTGTGGCATCTGGTATTACGGGCTTCCTATCAACGTTAACAGGTATTGTGCTATCACTTGTAACGGTGCCATTCATCCTGTTTTATTTACTAAAAGAGGGCGAAAAATTACCGAAATTTATGCTGAAAGTGTGCCCGCCACGTATGCGTAAAGAGGTAACTGAGATTTTCCATGACATGGACAAGCAAATTAGTTCGTACATACAGGGACAGATTTTAGTATCCATGTGTATTGGAGCAATGGTGACGATTGGCTTCTTAATTATTGGCATGAAGTATGCTTTATTGCTCGGCTTCCTTGCGATGATTACAAGTGTGGTGCCCTATTTAGGACCCGTTATTGCGATCACACCAGCAGTCATTATCGCTCTTGTTACATCCCCATTGATGCTGATTAAGCTAGCGATTGTATGGACAATCGTTCAGTTAATCGAAGGAAAGTTCATTTCTCCGCAAATTATGGGGAAATCACTCAGTATTCATCCAATTACGATTATCTTTGTGCTATTAACGGCAGGCTCGTTATTTGGTGTCCCAGGTGTTATTTTAGGGATTCCTGGCTATGCGATCTTTAAGGTACTTGTCACGCATTTATTCAAGCTCTTTAAGCAGCGCTATAACCGCTACGAAGATGACGTTCATCAAAAATATGATATCTAACAAAACAGCTACTGCTAGCAACGCAGTAGCTGTTTTTTGCTGTGGAAAATCGCATTATGCTATTCTATTAGTAGAGCTAAAACAAGGGAGAAAGGAAATGGCATACATACCGATCAATTTTCAAGAGAAATTGGCTAAATTTCAAGAGCATTGGTCTCCAAAGGTCATTGCTGAAATGAACGATTATCAATTCAAACTCGTTAAAGTTCAGGGGGATTTTGTTTGGCATAAGCATGAGGATACGGATGAGGTGTTTATTGTCCTTGAGGGGCATTTAATCATCGAATTCCGAGATGGCCAGGTAAGCTTGCACGCAGGAGAGATGTTTGTGGTTCCTCGCAATGTGGAACATAAACCCTTTGCTGCTTCGGAGTGTAAAATTCTGCTTGTAGAGCCAATGGGTGTCGTGAATACAGGTGAGGAGCAATCAGCACTTACCGCTGAAAATGATGTGTGGATTTAACTATCATAGAAAAACCCTTCCAACTAAATGTTAGAAGGGTTTTTACATTGACTAATTATTGCTTTGCTAATAACTGTACTTTTGCTAAGCGATCCACGGCTTCTTGCAGAAGTTCCTTTGGTTGGACTAATGCTAAACGTAAATAGCCTTGTCCAGCTGTACCAAATACGGTTCCTGGAACTGTGACAACGCCTACTTGTTCAATCAATTGAAAGGCTAATTCTGTGCAATCGATAGCATAGGGATATTTAGCCCATACGAACATTCCACCATCAGAGGGTGCTGCTTCCCAGCCTAAAGCTTGTAAGCCATTCATTAGCGTTTTATGGCGCTCAGAGAAAGTGGCACGTAAGCTTTCCGTAATTTCCTCAGCGTTATCCAGTGCGACGACAGCCGCATCCTGAATAGGCTCGAAAATACCGAAATCTAAATTTGATTTTAATTGCTTAATAACAGCGATCATTTCTGCATTTCCTGCGATATAGGCAATACGTGTACCAGCAAGACTAAAGCTTTTAGAGAGGGAGTTAATCTCCATACCGACCTCTTTTGCTCCTGGTGCAGCTAGGAAGCTAATAGGGCCATCTCCTGTAAAATAGAACTCTGAATAGGCTGCATCATGGAGGACGATGATATTATACTTTTTAGCAAAGGCGATGACTTTTTCAAAGTATGCTAATGACGGCATCGCTGGTACAGGATTTCCTGGTAAGTTTAAAATCAATAGCTTTGCTTTCTGTGCAATTTCTTCTGGTACAGCGTCTAAATCAGGTAAATAATCGTTGTCGGCTGTTTGAGGCATGTAATAAGGTGTTGCGCCAGCTAAGTGAATCCCTGCGTCATATGCTACATAAGCTGGGTTTGTGGATAAGACGATGTCTCCTGGATCACAAAAGGCGATGGGCAAATGGACTAAGCCTTCTTGTGATCCAATGGTTTGAATAATTTCTGTTGCGGGATCTAAATCAACATTACTACGACGCTTATAGTAGCGACTTACTGCGTCATAAAAACGCTGTGTGCCAGTCAGTGTATAGCCGTAAGATTCAGCTAAACCTGCACGATAGGAAAGATGCTCACGTATTTTGGCATGTGGAGGAAGATCAGGGCTGCCTAAGCTTAAGTCAATTAAGGTCATGCCCTTTGCTTGCTGTTCTCGAGCAAAATTTTTCAAATCTCCGAAAATTGCTGGTGTAAATAATGACATTTTTTTAGATGGTACGATTTTCAAAACTAGTACACTCCTTGTAGTTGTATAACAGAATAGTAGTTCACATTTTATCATACTGAAGCGCAGAAAGGGACAGATATTCTGAAAAAAGAAAATATTTATATAATGAAGAGGATGTGTGCATAGACTAGCGAAAAAAGATTTTCTACTATTGGGAGAAGCTACTATAAATTCCTTCAAAGAGGAAAGTGTATTATACTGAGTATAAAGCTTTTCAGGTGGGGGGAGCCTTATGAGAACAGAGCAAGAAATGTATGGTTTAATTCTGGCCACTGCACAACAGGACACTAGAATTCGTGCTGTTTACCTAAATGGCTCAAGAGCAAATCCGAATGTTCCAAGGGATATGTTTCAAGATTTTGATGTTGTGTATGTCGTAACAGACATAGCCTCTTTCTTACAAGATGATAAATGGATTCACGTATTTGGTGAGCGGCTGATGGTGCAGGAGCCTGATCGATTGGATAAGGGGCTTGGCTTGGACAAAGACTTTACTTATAGCTATACATATTTAATGCTACTGAAGGATGGGCATCGCATTGACCTTCGCTTATTATCGATACAAGCTATGCTAGATGAGTATGGGCAAGACAAGCTGACCGTCCCTTTACTCGATAAAGATCAGCTTTTGCCACCTATCTCTCCATCCTCAGATTGTGACTATCATATTAGTCCACCAACTGTGGGGCAATTTGCTAGCTGTACGAATGATTTTTGGTGGTGTTTACAAAATGTAGCCAAGGGCATTTGGCGAGACGAACTCCCATATGCCAAGCAAATGTTTGAGGAAACGACAAGGCAGTCCTTGCATCAAATGCTTAATTGGTGGATTGGTCAGCACTATCATTATCAGATATCTACAGGCAAAATGGGGAAGTATTTAAAAAACTATGTGCCAGCTAATTATTGGGCATTGTACGTAAAAACCTATGCCGACGCTGATTATGCTAACATGTGGAATGCCCTGTTTGAGGCATGCACACTCTTTCGAAGTATCGCAAAGGAGGTAGCCCATCACTTTCAGTTCGCGTACCCTCACGAGGATGATGCTCATATGTCAGCCTATTTGAAGCATGTACGTACATTACCACCAGATGCAAAACGATATTGTAAGGGGGAAGAGGGCAGTGAAGGTTTATTCATTAAGTGGACCAAGTGGCACAGGCAAAAGTACAAGTGCGCTGGCCTTTGCCCATAAATTAGGGGTGGAGGCCATTGTTGATGATGGATTACTCATTGTGAATGGTGTCAGGGTTGCAGGCGTTTCTGCAAAATTTGAAAAAAATACAATTACCGCTGTACGACGCGCCATTTTTACAGATCCTGTTCATCGTGAGGCTGTCCAAAAGGCGCTAGCTCATCATCAGGTACAGTCTATTTTACTGATAGGTACATCGACTAAAATGACGAATAGTATTGCCAAGCAGCTAGAGCTAGGTCCGATTGAACACTATTATAATGTAGAAGATGTCCGTTCATTAAAAGAAATTCAAAAAGCACGCTTTATCCGTCAAACACAGGGTAAGCATGTTATGCCAATTCCATATAGACAAGTGGAGCAAAATTTCTTTAAACGATTGGTGCAAAAGGGCATGGAGATTTTTTCATCGAAACGTGAAAAAATCGGAGAAACGACAATTGTACGCCCTGATTTTCAGCGGGAATATATAGAAATCAGCAAGCATGTTTATGTACAGCTACTGACATACTGCTGTAGCCAACAAGCAATTGTACAAAAGGTGGAGCAGGCACAATTTGTGCTAGGAGATCAGGTTCAAGCTATCCTCACTATTCAGGTAAAGCTACCGATCGATTATCCACTAGCAGCACGTTTATTGGCATTACAACAAGCTGTGCAGCAAGACTTTTATCTACATTTTGGCTATGAATTAGATGCTATTCATGTACATGTGAAAACGGCTTTGCAAAAGAAAAAAGCGTAAAAAAACAGGTACTCTGCTCGCACGTTGGCGTTAAGAGTACCTGTTTTTTACTTTGGTTGGCGGGTGAACCGTGGCTGGCGTTTTTCCACAAAGGCACGACAACCCTCCGCGAAATCACTGCCTACAAATGGTGAAGAGCCTTGCCATAAGGTCGGCGCACTATCGAGACATTCTTGAACAGATTGCTTCACGGCAAGTAAGGATTCAGGCGACATTCCTGCAACAAGCTTACCCATTCGAATCATGTATTTATTTAAATCTTTTTCAGCTACTAGGTAGTTAAGCATTCCAAGCTTGAAGGCTTCCTCTGCTTTAAACATTCGTCCTGTAAAGACTAAATCCTTGGTTGTGGCAGGGCCAACGAGCTGGACTAAACGCTGTGCAAATTTGTTGTTTAAGGTGATTCCTAATTTACCGACAGGAATACCGAGCTTGGCCTTGTCCGAGCCAATGCGGATATCGCAGGCCAAGGCTAATTCCAAGCCAGCACCCATCGCAGGCCCATTGATGACGCCAATCGTTGGAATTGGGAGACGCTCAATGGTAGAAATGGTTTTTTCCATATGTACAAAGGCTTCTTCAGCTTGTTCAAGAGAAATGGCATTGAACTCTTTAATATCGGAACCCGCTGTAAAGTTTTGGCCAGAGCCCCGTAAAATTAGTACTTTATTTTTCGGATTATCTAATACTTGTAGGGCAATCTTGGCTAATTGATCCCACATGTTTGCGGTTAATGCATTTTTTGCTTGTGGTCGATGAATCGTAATTATCGCTAGTCCAGCTGTTTCTTGATAAATAATTTTCGCATCTTCTGCTTCCAGTCGAGTCGTTTTTACTTGCATATCGGAAAGCCTCCTACATGTTAGTGTCTACCTTTATTATATAACACAATCAACGATAAACACGAAATGATACGAATTTTCACATAAAATTGCGTTGTTATACAAGAATGTAGGGAATAGTAAGCATTTATTGTACTACAACAGGGGAGCGGAATTTACTATTGTAAGAAAGCAAAAATTATGAGAAACTACTTTCGGAACATATGTTTCTTCATTATGTAAGGGGCATTTAAATGGTAGAAGCGGGTTTATGTTATGAAACTACAGATTATCCGACATTACAATATAATAAAATGAAATTAAACCTACGCACCCAAAATATAGTAAAATATAAATAACTCACGCAAAGTAAACAAGGAGGGGCGATATGGTTACACTCAAGGACGCATGGAATAGCTATGTATTACTGCTGCAATCATTGAAAAAAAGTGCTGCCACAAAAAAACAATACAATATGGATGGGCAGCAATTTTTAACATTCGCCCATAAGCAAAACTACTTGTATGTAGATCATCAATTGAAACATTTATTACAGCTCTACTGCGACTATTTAAAGGACACCTATAGTAATATCAACACGTTTAACCATAAAATAGCGACATTGCGAGGCTTTGTGGACTTTATTTTTTTACGAGAATGGGTGGAGCCTTTTGATTATCAGCATCTTTTACAGCCGAAAAAAAGACAAAAAGAGACACTGCAAGCACTGACAAATAAGCAGATCATGCAAATTGCAAACGTATGGCCCACCTATTTTCAATATGCTAAAACAAAGGAGCATGCATGGCTGGCAAGACGCAATGGCTGTATCGTTCAAGTGTTGATGGAAACAGGTTGTAAGCCTGCCGAGCTCGTTCGCATGAAATGGACACACTTTAATGAAGAAAAAGCGACTCTTTTTATAGCCAACCGAAATGGTCGTCGAGAAATAAAGTGTTCAACGATCCTCATGGACATGCTCGCACAGTATAAAAAAGAGACGAGCAATTTACATGAGCAAGAGGTGGGAGAATGGGTTTGGGTAAGCGAGGCAAGTATAGCGAAGCCAATTACTACGAAAACAGTTGAACGCATTTTTCAAACGATATCCCAAGATATAGGGAAGAATATAAGAGCCACTGACTTGCGTTATACGGTGATGCAACGGGCGTTTCAACAGGAAAAAACACTGGAGCATATTCAACAAGAAATGGGCTATGTACGAAAATGGGTGCTAACAGAAAGACAGCAGCGCCTAGAATAAAAGCGTGCAGTAATCGCGATTTATCACCATTACTGCACGCCTTTTATAAATGATTCAATGCTTTGACATTCACTTTCACTGTTAAATCATGCTTGCCTCCAGAATATACACCTTCCACAGGGCTAATGTCACTATAATCGCGACCAATACATAAAATAATATGGTTTTCTAATACTTCCACATTATTTGTGGGATCAAGACCGATCCAGCCAATGCCTGGAATCATGACCTCTACCCAGGCATGTGTTGCAATATCGCCGATGAGGGCAGAGTTTTCATCGACATATAGATAGCCACTGACATAGCGAGCCGGTATTCCTTTCGCCCGTAAAACAGCAAGCATGACATGGGTGAAGTCCTGACAAACGCCCCGTTTTAGTGCAAAAGCTTCACTTGCTGTTGTCGTGACATCTGTTGCGGTCGGGTCATACTCAAAGCTAGCATATAAATACTGCATTAAATTAAGCGAAAAGAGCACAGGATTTTCAGCGTGACCGATCGCATGATAAACTTCCTCTAATTGCTGCTCTGTCATAAATGTAAAATGTGTTGCTTTTAAATACGGTAAATAATGCTCATAGAATAGCTGTGAATGAAAGATTGTCTGCATTTCGGGTGAATATTGTATACGATGAATAAATGGTGCACGCTGAATACTAACAATTGAAGATGTATGAATTTCTAGTATTTGATGTTGCTCTGGTATATAAAAAGAACCAACTGTATTGCCCCAAATATCCGTATGCTCACGGGTTAGAGAGGATGGCGTGATGGCAATTCGATAAGATAATAATCGCTGACGCTCATCGCTACGCGGCTTTAAACGAATCGTATTCAAGCTTTGATCGACTTCAGACTCATATTGAAAAATATTTGTATGCTGAATTTCAAATTTCATCGTGTCCGCTTCCTTCTGCTTACTGACTTGCCTGTTGAAAGGGAGCTGTGGTGAATTCCTTTCAAGGTTGTACGCTGGGTTCATATAAATGATAGATTGTCGAAAAGGCTTCACTAAAAGCCATACATTGAGACAATCTTTCCTCCATCAGTTTTAGGGTTTCCTCAATAGTCATTTGCCAAAAATCAATATGATCGATTGCAAGAACGAGGCTACTAATATCCGACTGAAGCGTTAAAAATCGTGAGGATAAAGAATCGTGTTCAATAGCCGTTATGGCTTCTTCTATTTTCTTTACACAGAACATCACAGAACATGGGAAATGCACATCTTGGACTAAATACCGAATGACCGTTAGTAAATTGGTCTGGCGATGCTTCCGCATGTAGGATTCTCTAGCTGCGGAAAGCTCCAATAAAAAGGTACCATCATCCTCTAACAGTGATGTGCCTGTTAGCTTCTGTTGTTCTACGATTACAACGATCATCCGAATGGTTTTTTCTGCTCGTTCAAGCCATTTGCCGACCTGCATAAAATAGAAGGGAAGATCGCGATCCATTGTACCCTCAATTAGCCCTGTCTCCATCCATAAAGTCTTTCGAACATCCTGTAAAAAATCTTGAAGGGCAATGAGTGGAATAGGTCGCTCTCTTTTTAGTATGGACTGTTGCTTTGTTAAATAAAAGGAATTTTGAATTTCCCAAAGTTCCGTTGGCATACTATCACGTGTAACTCGTGCATTTTCCCGAATAGCACGTAATGTGGCATGAAGGGCATTACCGTTTTTCTCAGAAAACAGAAGATAATCAATCAATGGGTTAACACGAATCGTTGTGTAATGTGCTAAATACTCCTCCTTAGAGGCACAAATATTTAAAACAGCCTCCCAATGATCAATATAATCATGTTCTTGCCCTGATTGCTCCAACATATTCAACAGCTGTACCTGTAATATATGTGCATTTGTTTGTGTACGTTCACTATAACGTGCCATCCAGTACAACGCGTCGGCTACTCGACTTAGCATGCTGCAATTCCTCCTTTAAAATCCACGTATCCTTTGCACCGCCCCCTTGAGATGAATTCACAACAAGAGACCCTTCTTGTAGTGCCACTCTAGATAAACCGCCAGGCAACACATAGCAATCCTCACCCTTCATAACATAAACACGTAAATCAACATGGCAAGGATAAAATCGCCCATTCTGGAAGGCAGGGGCTCTGGACAATTTAATCGTTGGTTGTGCAATATATTGATAGGGCTGATCAATAATTTTTTGCTTAAACAAAGCAATCTCTTCTTTATTTGCATGTGGACCAATTAACATGTCATAGCCACCAGAGGCTCCTACATTTTTAATAACGAGCTTGTGTATATGCTCTAGCACCCATTCACGCTGACTGTCATCTCCAAGATGATAGGTTTTCACATTTGGTAGAATAGGTTCTTCCTGTAAATAATAGCGAATCATCTCAGGCACATAGGCATACATTGCCTTATCATCTGCCACCCCATTCCCAACGGCATTCAAGATGGATACATGACCTGCTTGATAAGCAGCCATTAAATGTGGAACACCTAATAAAGAATCCTCACGAAAGACAGTAGGATCTAAAAAGTCATCATCAATTCGACGATAAATAATATCGATTTGCTGTAGGCCATAAATGGTTTTCATATAGACCTTCAAATCCTGTACAACTAAATCACGGCCCTCGACGAGCTGGATGTTTAAATGCTGGGCTAAAAAAACATGGTCATAATACGCAGAATTGTACATGCCTGCTGTTAGGAGGACAGCTTTAGGCTCTCTTTCTGCTTGCAAGGAAGGTGGGCGATGTGTAAGAAGTGCTTTTTTCATATAAGCCATCTGTTTATCAAGAGGACGAATCGTATGCTTGGAGAAAAATTCAGGGTATACTTCCTTCATCACATCTCGATTTTCAAAGACATAGGAAATGCCAGAAGGGTTGCGTAAATTATCTTCGAGTACATGATAATCACCTTTTTCATCCCGAATTAAATCAATCCCTGCTAAAAAGATATGATTCGCAATTGGTACTTGAAGTCCTCTCATGGTTGGTTTGAAATATGGGTTATTTTCGACAAGCTGTCTCGGAATAAGACCGTCCTGAATGATCTTTTGCTGTCCATAAACATCCTGTAAAAATTTATTGAGGGCTTCCACGCGCTGTTTGACCCCTGCTTCAATCATGGACCATTTGGTTTGAGGAATAATAATTGGGACACAATCAAAAGGCATGGTACGTTCTGTTCCGTCTTGTGCACCATATACCGTAAATGTAATCCCTTGTCTGAGAAAGCTCGCTTGCGCTTGTCGGTATTTTTCTTCAAGTTGCTCCCGCGAAAAAAAGGATAGCTTATGATGAAAAGATCGATAATGAGGCTTTGGCTTATTGCCATCAAACATTTCATCGAAAAACAGACTAGAATCATATAAATTCATCATATGGATCGCCTCCGAATTCAAGTAGTAGTGAAAACATGTTACACTGTGAATAAATACATAAAAGGAGCTAACAACCATGACCATCATTAATTTAATGCAAGCGTATGAATTAGATAAACTATCCAAATTAAATTTATCAGACGAGGAGATTTTACGAGCTTTGCGTTCGGGGGATGTATCAGCTTGGCAAGAACAAGTACCAAACTATGAATTTAGTGAGACAATGGCTCTTTTTCAGGAAGGGGAACAAAAGTTCTTAGATGCGTACAATGGCCATTATCGAATCAAGTATGTAACATTACCAGGCATCCAACGTTTATTGCAGCTACGCTTTCAATTAGAAGAAGGGGAGGATTACCAACTATTAGAAACAGGTATCCAGCATTTAACGTGTGATGAGGAGACAGTCACAAGACTTCAGCAAATGTTATCGACAAACTGGTCACTAACAAAACAAGAAGATGGGACTTATTCAGTTTTTGTAAAATAATTCCATGTGTGTTGTGAGACGAATTGACATGGACAGTTACCCATCTACTGTTTTTTCAACGCGTCTCACACAGCAAATAAAGTCTACTAGATTTTAATATTCATTTATCGTGAACTTTATGCCTAAAATCCTATAACTGTCACAAAATAGTTGTAACAAAAAACCTCTTTTTAAAAAGGGTTTTTTTATTACCCTCAAATAGAACATTTGTTCTGTAGTGCGTAAAAGGGCATTTTTTTTCAATAAAGTTCCCAAATTTATATTTGGGAACGTTTTTTCATGGTAAAATAGAGCAAATAGAGGTGATGAGCATGCAAAAAACAAAACAACCAAAATTCATGAAGGATTTTCTTGTCTATTTAACAACCATCAAAGGAAAGTCTCAGCGCACAAGAAAAGAATATGAATATGACCTGACCTTATTTTTTCGCTTCTACAAAGCTGTCCAGGAGGATTTGGATATAGAGAATTTATCCACCATTGATATTGGCACTATTACAATAGAAGAAATACGCGAAATGAAATTAGAGGATCTTTATTTATTCATGGAATATTGCGAAGTACAGCGAGGCAATTCAGCTGCTGCAAGAGCGCGAAAAGTGGCAACATTAAAATCCTTTTTTAAATATTTAAAAGGCAAACGTCGACTTATCGAGGAAAATCCAGCAGATGAATTAGAAACACCAAAGATAGGCAGAAAACGACCTATTTATATGAACCTACAAGAAGCTACACAATTTATAGATGGGATAAAAAGCAATCAGGCATCCCCGAGAAATTATTGCATGATGATGTTTTTCTTAAATTTAGGAATACGTGTCACCGAGCTATGTCAGCTTAACAAGACATCCATTCAAGGACGTTATTTAACCGTAATTGGGAAGGGCAACAAAGAGCGCACAGTCTATTTAAATGATAGCTGTATGCAGGCACTTGCTGACTATGAAAACAGTGGGAAGACACCCTATAAAGGAGAAGGCGAGGAGCCCCTTTTTGTGTCACAAAAGGGAACACGCTTTACACGTCAAACCGTTGCCAAAATCGTTAAACGCATTAATCAGCAGTCAGGTCTTCAAAAAGAACGTCTTACACCACACAAGCTACGCCATACATCTGCAACGATGATGTATAAAGCAGGGGCAGATATCCGTAGTTTGCAGCACATTTTAGGGCATTCTAGCGTCGCAACCACGCAAATTTATACACATATTGAAGATGAGCAGCTACAGCATGTTTTAGAGAATAATCCATTTAATATTGTTCGTGAAAGATGATTTTCACCCCTCCATATCGAATATATAGAAGAAGACCTAATGAAAGGGGTAGCCTAAGTATGTCAAACGTCAAAGATCATCTTGATGCCACAAGAACACAATTGCTTCAGGAGATTCACTCATTGGACGATACAGCCTTTAATAAGAAACCAGATGCACAAAGCTGGAGTGTAGCGCAAATCTGCCACCATCTCGTATTAGTAGAGGAAGCAACAAAGAAAGCCATTACATGGGGATTAAAGGCAGAGGAACAGTCAACACCCGCTCGAAAAAATGTGCAGCTCATCTTAGATCGAACAAGAAAGTTCCAAGCACCGCCTATTGTAGAGCCAGCAGAAGAGCCCTTCACTGTTCAAGCGATGCTGGATTTACTCGCTACAACAAGACAGAACCTCCTCGCTTTTTTGCAAACAATCGAGGAACCCGAAGCATTAGCTAAGCGCGCTGTGCAGCACCCAGCCTTAGGAGAATTACCACTCGACCAATGGATTGAAATGGTCTATATGCATGAGCAGCGTCATATCAAGCAATTACAAGAAATCGTTAGAAAATAGCATGTATCAAAGGAATTTGGCCACTGGGAGTGAGCTAAATTCCTTTTATTGTTATTCAATTTTTCTGTTATAATCTCTTGACGTGCTACATAATCTGTTATATATTAAATAAAAATAATAAAAACTGTTATAAAACAGATTTCGTTAGAGGAGGAATTTTAAATGTCAAAATATCGTGAAGGTTATGAATTTTATTGTGAAATGTGTGAGCGCTACGGATTAGAGCCAATTTCTTTCCGCTATTATGTATTACAATTATCACAGCAACAACTTTCAGCTTACAATATGCAAGCAAAACAATTAGGAATTTAAAAGGATGTGATTATGACGGAAGCCGCCGTGAATATTTTATGAAAAGCCCAGCCATACTAAATAAAATGGTCTGGGCTTTCGTGATTTCATCAAGAAATTTCAGATAATTTATTGACAAGTATAGTAGTCTGTTATATATTTTTAAACAAATAATATTTCTGTTATATAACAAAATGAACTAGATATTATAGTAGCGAATGGGAAAGGAAGTTATGAGGATGACGGATTATCGAGAAGGTTATGAATTTTATCGTCAAGTATGTGAGGAGCATGGGCTAGAGCCTATTAATTTTCACTATTACATTTCAAGTTTATCCCAAGAGCAATTAGATGCCTACAACAAGCAGGCGAAATCGATAGGGGGTTCAATAGAATATGAGGTCTCTTAACATCTAAAATGCCTTACTTCCTATGCGGGACAGTAAGGCATTTTACTTTAACAAAAATTTTACAAGACATCAAAACGTACTATATGAAACTTTTATATTTTGTATTAAAAAGATAAATAGCCTAAATAAACTAACTTATATAGTTCAAAAGTATTGAAAAACTATATATTTAGACAATTTCAAGGTGTTTAGATACACTAAATTTTGTCTATTTTATTAAAAACTATCAAATGCTGCTTTGAATGTTTTTGAGATTTGGGTTGAATTAACTGCTTTTTTAAGACTATAATATAATTACATAAAAAAGGGCGATATACCACAACTTTATACCTCGCTGTAAGATAAAGCAAAAGTACCAAACCCTTCATATTTTAATGAATGGAGAATGAAAATGATGAATATCACGCCTAGTAGTGTTAATCAAATGAACTACAGTCTAAAAGAATTACAAGATATCTTTTCCGCCATGAATAGTTCCATCATTGTAGCGATTACAGATCGCACCGGAAAAATTACTTTTGTTAATGATCATTTTTGTAAAATTTCAAAGTATACGCGTGAAGAATTAGTTGGCCAAGATCACCGTTTACTAAATTCAGGCTTTCATCCTAAATCTTTCTTTAGAGAGATGTGGAAAACAATCGGTAATGGCGATATGTGGAATGGCGAGGTGTGCAATCGTGCGAAAGATGGCAGTTTATATTGGGTGAAAACAACGATTTTTCCGTTCCTAGATGAACGAGGAAAGCCTTATCAATATATTGCCATTCGCGTAGATATTACAGCGCAAAAGGACATTAAAAAAATTACTCATATTGCCTATCACGATGAACTAACAGGGCTACCAAATCGTCGCAAATTAGAACAGCGTTTAGAAAATGAATTTCATCAATCTCGACGTACAGGAGAGAAGTTTGCGTTATTTTTCATTGATGTGAATCGTTTCAAACACATTAACGACGGACTTGGTCATATTATTGGCGATATGTTTTTAGTGGAAATGTCCAATCGTCTGCGCAATATTGATCATACATCGAATTCTTTCTATCGCCACAATAGCGATGAATTTGTCATGATTTTAAATGATGTCAATCGCATTGATGAAATGGCTAAGGAAATTATTGGCGTCTTCAATGAAAGCTTTATTGTCGATACCTATGAATTTTACGCGAGTATTAGTATCGGCATCAGTGTATTCCCAGATCATGCAAACTCTGTGGAAGAATTATTGAAAAATGCGGATATTGCTATGTATGCAGCAAAATCTACACGAGGCAATCAATATCGACTCTATCGTGATAATATGGACGAGGCCAATGATAAATGGCTTTTGCTTGAAACAAAATTACATCAAGCATTAAAGCAAGATCGTCTAGAATTACATTATCAGCCAAAGATCGACTTAAAAACGGATTCTGTTATTGGTATGGAGGCATTGCTACGCTGGTATGACCCAGAATTAGGTCATATTCCACCAGATCGTTTTATTCCATTTGCAGAGGATTGTGGGCTGATTAATGATATCGGTGTCTGGGTTTTACGTAAAGCCTGTGCTCAAGCTCGTCAGTGGAATGAATCACATGAATTGCTATTGCGTGTAGCTGTGAATATTTCGCCGATTCATATTAGTACAGGTGGCTTTGTAGATATGGTGCGTGGTGTCATTGCAGAAACAGGCATTGACCCTCATTTATTAGAAATTGAAATTACCGAGATGAGTATGCTTGATTATACGGAAGATTTAATTGATACGATCAAGCAATTACGAGAACTAGGTATTACTATTTCATTAGATGATTTCGGGACAGGCTATTCATCGTTAAATTACTTAAAAAAATTCCCAGTGGATGTGCTTAAAATTGATCGTGCCTTTGTCCGTGATATCGTACCTGAAAAGTCAGGAATCGCTATGATTTCAGCCATGATTTCATTAGCCCATGCCTTAAACCTACAAGTAGTAGCTGAGGGTGTAGAGGAGGAAGCTGAATTAAACGTCCTGCGTGAGCATGGCTGTGAGTATGTGCAGGGCTATTATTTCAGTAAGCCTTTATCCGTAGGAGATTTTACGAATCTCATTGTTAATACTGTCACAAATAAATCCAGCTATTAATTGCTATTCCTGAATGATTTTGCTAAAGTGGGATAAAGTAAAACTGTAAACAAGATAAACCATTTGATGATGTGGCCAAGTAAGTAAGAATTGTGAAACAGAAAATATAGCAACTGCTGAGAGCTATATCACCGCTTCTTCACTGAACACCTACCACGGAGATGTTATGCAAACATAACCGAGTCGTTTTCGTTACCAAACGTGAGAGGGCTTTAAATTCTATTTAAAGCTAAATCAAGGTGGTACCACGTCATCCCAGCACAAAGACGTCCTTATTCAGAGGACAGCTTTGTGCTTTTTTCTTGATTCAACAGCATTCATTTTACAAAATTGGAGGAGAACACATGTCAAAACAACTAGAAGATTTTTCGAAATGGTATATTGAGACCATCCAAAAAGCCGATTTAATGGATTATACACCTGTTCGAGGCTGTATCGCCTTTAAACCAGACGGCTATGAAATTTGGGAGCATATTCAGGAGGAAATGGATCGCCGCTTTAAAGAGACAGGACATCGTAATGCCTATTTCCCGATGCTTATTCCTGAATCCTTCTTCCAAAAGGAAAAGGATCATATCGAAGGGTTCTCACCAGAGCTTCCTTGGGTAACCGAGGCAGCAGGAGAACAATTAGAAGAACGGCTAGCGCTTCGTCCAACATCTGAGACGATGATTGGTCATCTTTACTCTAATTGGATTAAAAGCTACCGTGACCTACCGGTGCTGATCAATCAATGGGCAAATGTCTTCCGTTGGGAAAAGAAAACACTGCCTTTTATTCGTACCTCTGAATTTTTATGGCAAGAAGGGCATACAGCGCATGTAGATGAAACCGATGCTCGTCAGGAAACAATGCAAATGCTAGACATTTATAAAGAAGTGGTAGAACAGGTGCTAGCAATTCCTGTCTATGATGGACAAAAAACCCCTTCTGAGCGTTTCGCAGGGGCTGTCGATACGTACTCTATTGAGGCAATGATGAAAAACGGCAAGGCTGTTCAAGCAGGAACATCGCATTATTTAGGAACAAAATTTGCTGAAGCCTTTAATATCAAATATTTAAATAAAGCAAACCAGCATGAATATGTGCATACAACATCTTGGGGTACTTCTACACGCTTAATTGGCTCGGTTATTATGGTGCATGGGGATGAGCAGGGACTTGTTTTACCTCCACGTATCGCACCAACGCAAGTCGTTTTAATTCCAGTAGGTCCATGGAAAAAGAACCCTCAAATCATGGAGCATTTAGATGAGATTTTTGCGGCCTTAAAAGCGAAGGGAATTCGTGTACGTCTGGATGACTCAGACCAATCACCAGGCTATAAGTTCAATGAATGGGAGCTAAAAGGCGTACCTGTTCGTGTTGAATTAGGGCCACGTGACCTAGAAAATAAGCAAGCTTTACTGAAAGCGCGTGATGAAGAGGAAAAACGAACTGTCGATTTAGCTACAATCATCACAGCTATTGAAGAAGAGTTAACAACAATGCAAACGCGCTTATTAGAAAAAGCTCGTCAATTCCGTGAAGCAAATGCTCACACAACGATAGACACGCTTCCACAATTACAGCAGCACATTGACACTGCCAAAGACAATGGAACAATCCCAGGGTGGGTGCTTGCTGGATGGTGTGGTGAGGATGCATGCGAGGAAAAAGTGAAGGAAGAAACAAAATACACATCTCGCAATATTCCATTTAATCCACCAACAACGAAAACGACATGTATTGGCTGTGGAAACGAAGCAAAACATATAGTTTGGTTTGCACAAGCATATTAATATCGTTCGAACACCCTCCTATTTTGTAGGAGGGTGTTGTTGTTAGATTATGATAAAATAAAGGGACGTTATGACTTGCCATAAAGAAATGAGGATATGCATGGTGAATGTACAAGCATTATTCAATAACTATCTAAATATCAAATTCAATCGGGGATTACAAGCTGTTCCAATGGAGGACTTTGAGTATGCTGTATTAGACGATCATAGCGCAGAGCTCTTTTTTAGTGCTCATGAGCATGAAACATTTTTGGCGTGGGCAGAGGAGCTTCAACCACCAGATCCGCAGTACAGTGATATGCCAAATGAGAAACCTATACTCTCATCGAAATTCCATCAGCTCGATGTTTACGATGAGCAAGTATTTTACTATTTAATCTATACTATTAACGCTACGACGAAGATTGTTCCGCGTAATCGTTATAATAAGATGAATGACTTGATGAAAAATTATTGTTTCTTCCAGCTATCTCAGCTAGCGTCTATTACTAGATTAGACGATAAGCAAAGACGACAATTAAAGGATTTTTTCTTCTTTTTCTATCTGTATGCGCATCCAGTGAATGAGGAAACGCTATACGCCTTTTCTTTTCTCGACCAGACGTTAGTGCATACAAAAACGAATATCCATCTAGGGCAATATATTTCTCTTTACCATGATTATTTTAATGAGCATTTCTACAACTATCAGGAGCAATTAGTCATTGCGCCTGAAGACATAGATGCTTGTAAGCACCTCACCTTAGAGCTCTTACATACTTTAGAGGGGAAATCCAAGAAGCTCGCGATGCCTTATGAGGAAGGACTAGGGGAAATCATACTATTGCTGAATGATGTCAACCATTTTTTACATATGTATACGGAAAATAAACTAGCATTCTTTCAACTGCTACACAGCACTGTGCTAGAAGAACAGACAAATCCTTATCGAGAACATTGCGTAAGTATGTTATTACAAAATTATGCTACTTATATTTTGTCTTTCCATTTCGGTGAGCTCGATGATTTAATCGAGTATTTTCAGGACCACCCATTACCATGTAAGCTCATCCTCAATAAATTGTTTGCCGAAACGATCTTTTTACAGAAAATCATGAGGCAGTCCAATATGGACATCAACAACTATCCGAAAATTACTCAGTTTTTCGACGAGGAAGCTAAAAAAATCTATCTCGATAAATAATAGGGAGGAACGTAAAATGACAGATAGCACAAACTGGAAAAATAATGCGCTGAATCAAAAATTTATTGCTTCATTTAGTGGTGGAAAGGATAGTGTCTTAGCTTTATATAAAGCATCACAGGAGGGTCAAGCAATGGGTCTTATCGTGATGTTGGAGGAAGAAGGGCAACGCTCAAGGTCGCATGGAATGCCACCAGAAATTATCCAAGCACAAGCCGACTCTATTGGGCTACCTGTCTATACGGCTGCTGCAAGCTGGGCCGAGTATGAGCAAGTGTTTATTGGTCTTTTAGAAAATGCAAAAAATCAAGGAGCTGAGGTATTAGTTACAGGTGATTTAGATATGCCTGCACACGGCTGCTGGCATGATCAAGTGACAAAAAAGGCCGGATTAAAGCTTGGTATGCCTTTATGGGAAATGAACCATCGGGAAGCTGTCGATGAATTTATTCACTTAGGATTTAGCACGATGATTGTCACAGTTAACCTATCGTTAGGTATGACCGAAGCAGATTTAGGAAGAATCCTTACTAACGATTTTGTTCAGGAACTCGAAGCTCGCGGCATTGACCCTTGTGGTGAGGGCGGAGAATTCCATACAACCGTCTTAGATGGACCGCTTTTTCAGCAGCCAATTACTGTCCGGAAATGCCCAGTAATACGAGATGGAGACTATGCATTTTTACCTTTGGAGCTTGCGTAAGTCACTCAAGATAACCTTTAATGTGATGACCAATTCATTACATTAAAGGTTTTTTGATCTCTTCTTGTCTTTTTATTTCATATGTAATAAAATTATTACATATGAAAGATATATTTAAAGGTGATGAGCTGTTAACAGTATTGGGTGCGCTGTCAAATCCTTATCGTTTAAAAATTATTGCCATTCTTCATCAAGAAAAGCAATATGTTAGTCAACTTGCAAGAGAGTTAGGAATTAGTAGACCATTACTTTATTTGCACTTACAGAAATTAGAGGAAGCCAACTTAATTAATGGCTATCATGAGGTTTCTGAAAGTGGTAAAGCAATGAAGTATTATACCCTAAACCCTTTTAGCCTGACCTTAAATGCTGATGTCATTTCCCAAGTTGCAAACGACATCACGGATAAAAATAGTAAGGAGTAGACTTTGTAAGAATTATATAGAAAAGGAGTTTCAACAAATGTCATCAATGTCGATAGTTTCTGTAGTTTCTTTGCTGCCACTTATCGTTCTTATTTTAATTTTTATTTTTGTGTTCAGTGTCATTCGTCGAGCGGAGCGCCGTGCCGAAGAACAACTAAAATTAGATAAAGAAACAGCTCAATTGCAACAACAGCAAATTCAAGAAATAAACAAACGCTTAACGAATATCGAAAATATACTGAAACAAGTGGATTAGGGAATACTACCGTTTGTAGGATTATTGTCCTGTATTAAATATTTGAAGAATTTTCTTTTCAGATAATCAGTCTAAGGATCATCCTTTGTCTACGTATGCTGGATAGTTATAAAAAATGAATTAGTTTAGTAAAAGTACAAGGTGCTCACCTCTGTACTTTTTTTGTATTTCACCTATATCTTTTTTGGTGATTAGAATACATAGCATTTTGTCTAAAATAACATTTGACTGGACACTAAATGGTGGCATATAATTAAGACACCATTTAGTGTCCTATTAGAAAGGGTGGTGGTTTTGAGTAACAATCATCAAGAGCGTGACGTCTATGTAGCTATCGCTGATCCAACAAGACGAACATTGATTCGTTTATTAGCAGAGGCAGAGGAGTTACCGCTTCACGAATTAACCGCTCAATTTGATATGGGGCGTACGGCCGTATCGAAACATTTAGCCATCCTGAAAGATGCAGGTCTTGTTCTGGCTCGCAAGGAAGGTAGAGAGACGAGGTACCGCTTGAATGCTGCTCCATTGAAGGAAATACAGGATTGGGTCTCGTTGTATGAAGGATTTTGGAAAGAAAGAATATCAAAACTACAGCTTTTATTGGAGGAAAACAAATGAAACCAGATGTATCCTTAGATTTTAAATTTACAAGTTCAATCGAGCAAGTATGGCACGCTTTAACTGATTCAGAGACACTTGCAAAATGGATATGGAGCAATGACTTCCAACCCGTTGTGGGGCATAAATTTCAATTTCGTGCTGAACCAAACGAATGGTGGGACGGCATTGTAGATTGTGAGGTGCTGGAAGTAGAAGAGCCTCACAAATTATCTTATACGTGGACAAGTGCTGGCGAAACGACTACAGTAACTTGGACATTAGCAGAACAATCAGATGGCACAATACAGCTTCACCTCGATCAAAGTGGCTTTAGCGAAGAAACAAAGGCTCGTCAAGGAGCAATTGAAGGTGCTAAATACGCTTGGACAAATATGGGTGCCCAGCTTGAAAAAGTATTAGCCTAGTATTAATTAAATGACAACAGGAGAGCGCAATTCCGTAGCAAGAATTGTGTTCTTTCATTTTCAGTTCCATCTTTTGATATTTTAAAATGGAAGGATAACTAAATGAAGATTAATGAACTAATTGCCAATAATATCAACCGTTTAGATGTCGTTTTACCCGAAGATCAATCGTTAGCGATAGCAGGTTTGTCTGGCTCAGGGAAAACGACATTTTGTCAAACGATTGGGGAAGAGTCAAAAAAACGTCTCGTCTCTTTATTACCAAAGGCTGAATATCAATATTTGTTTCCAAACATTATGGAAACGAACTTCAGTGCCATTAAAATGGAGGACATGCCTCTTGTACTTTTTCTAGGAAAATCCTCAATCTCTAGCAACCCACGTTCCACGATTGGTACACACACAGGTGTTTTTAAAGAAATTCGTAATCGACTGGCAGATGAATTTCATCTTTCTCCAGAGATGTTTTCCTTTAACAATGCGTTAGGCTGGTGTCCTGCATGTAAGGGGCGAGGCACGACAAAAAATGTAGAATGTAAAAAATGTTTGGGTAAGCGCTATTGCCCAGAAGTGGAGCAGCATAAAATCACTTTATGGAATGAACTCTATAGTATTTCTGATATTCACAATTTAAGTATAGAAGCCATCTATTCCTTATCAGAAGAATTAAATATCAGCGAAGAAAAACAGCATATTCTTCACAATATTATGCAAATGAATATTGGCTACTTAACATTAAATCGCATTATAGGGACTTTATCAGGTGGAGAATTAACAAGACTGTACTTAGCAGAATTCATGGCAACAAGCGAAAATACAGTGATTATTGTTGATGAAATTTCTGTGGGTCTGGACCATAACACCTTACTAAAAATTTTAGAGCAAACTATATATGCTTTGGCTGTATTTGTTATATCTGCTATTGTTGCCGCTTTCGCATCATGAATACCCATACCTGTAAAGAACATAAACGATGCGAAAATGGGTAGTAACCATTTTTTCTTCAATTCATTCTTACTCCTTTCAAAAAGCTTTCGCCTTTTTGAACTAAAGTAAGAATAGCATGAAATAGGGTAGAGTTATTTTTCAATAATATTACCGATTACCCTTCAACACCAAAATTGAAACCTTAATTTTAATTGTGTAAAACTTTTGCAATAATAATGGGCAATTTTACTAAAAATATATGAAATTAATGGATTTATAGGGACATAAGTGTTAATTTAAACGTTTTATCCAATTGAAAAATCGTTATTGTAATAGTGGCTTTCCAGCATAACGGTTATTTAAACATTATTATTTTTAGGTGATACTACGTTATGACACTAAGGATAGTGGTAGAAAATTCTGCTTTTATGTAGCTCCCGTAACTGCAAAGTCGTTTACTGTTAGATAGGAAAAGTTAGCCTTAATTTATGTTTTTGAGCAATGGATACGTTAAACTATATAAAATAAGTAGGTTCAACATGAAGAAATACAGCTGCGAGCTAATGAAATAATAAGGAAACATAAATCGAATGAATACTAAAGGAGAAGGAGGTATTCCATTGCAGCAAATTTTTAATGAATTAATAAAACAGGACATCAAGCCATTTCTAATCAAGCTAGGCTTTAAAAGGAAAGGATTGAATTTCTATCGAACAACCGAAAACCTTATCTATCTGATCAATTTCCAAAAATCTTCTGGTAATACAGTCGATACGATGATGTTTTATGTGAACTGTGGGATATATGCAGCAGAGCTAGCACAGCTACAATCAAGAGAAATGGTGACAGCACCCAAAGAAGCAGAATGTCACTTCCGAGCAAGGATTAACTCCATTGTCGAAAATGCACCTGATCGATTTTCCATCACAGCCACTACAAATTTGGAAGAATTAACAAAATTATTGCTGCTGGGGTTAGAGGAGGTTCATAATTTCTATGAAACGATGACTTCTGCAAGATCCATTGTTGATTATTACATTGCAGGTCCATTTCTGCACTTGGGCGAAGAAAGCTTTCATTTGTTATTACAAGCCAATGATGTTACAACAGCTAAGCTCTACTATAATGCATTGCAGAAAAAGCATGGAACCGAACCAAGATGGCCTATTTTCAAAAATAAATACCAAGCCATTTTCAATCAATACGCAGTGGAACTTGAGGAAAATTAGGCATCACAAAACCAGAACTTATTTTTGAGCGAGTAACTAGTTTTATAAGTTAGGATTTATTCAATATGTTATCTAGTATTCTTCCAGTTATCGGCATAAAAAAATGGAGGATATAGCCACCGAAGCAAACGGTTAATAATGTACCGACACCGATTGGACCATTAAAAAAGATAGCCAACATGAAAAATAAAAGATAAATAAGAGTTCTTGAGAAAAAAATCGTTTTTCTAGTTAATTCTTTGATAATTAAAGTAAGTCGATCTACAGGAATTGGTGCAAAATTTGTATGTAAATAAGTCGCCGTTCCTAACCCAACTATAACTAAACCAGTAGTAAAACAGACAGCTTGGCTAAACCAAAGATCTGGGGACACTATATCATGTAATAAAAATAACCACATATCAATCCCTATGCCAGTGATCAATGCAGTAACCAACCCTAAAATTTCAGGTCTTTGTCTAGCTAATAGGGAATTACTACCTATTAATAGGAGAGCTAAGATGATTTCCCAACTACCTACAGTTAGCCCCACATTTTTAGATAATCCTACTAGAAGCGCATCGAAAGGTGATGTGCCGAGTTTAGATTGAATCGTGAGCGAAATACCTAGCGTTAAAATTAAAATGCCCACTACATAAAAGACATATTTCAACAAAAAGATCTCCTCCTACTATTTTTATTGCAAATACAACAAAATTGCGTTAAATTGACTATATACTCTTTTTATTGCATTTGCAATATAAAATCCAGAAAGAGTTTACAACAAAGGAGTGGAATCAATGTCTGTTAAATTAGAGAAGTGTGAGCACGCAGATTTAAAACAGCTTCAAGCAATAAGTATTGAAACATTTAATGATACATTTAAAGACCAGAACTCCCCTGAAAATATGAAGGCTTATTTAGAGCGTGCCTTTCATAAGCAACAGCTAGAGAAGGAATTGGCCAATTTGGATTCAGCATTCTATTTTATCTATTATGAGGAAGAAATAGCTGGCTATTTAAAAGTAAATGTCAATGAAGCACAATCCGAACGAATGGGAGATGAGTCATTAGAGGTGGAGAGAATTTATGTTCGACATCAATATCAAGGAAAAGGGCTTGGCAAATACCTTATGAATAAAGCAATAGAGGAGGCTGTGGCCCAAAATAAAAAAAGCATTTGGCTAGGGGTTTGGGAGAAAAATGACAGTGCCATCGGTTTTTATCAGAAAATAGGCTTTGTCCAAACCGGCGCCCACTCATTTTATATGGGTGACGAAGAACAAATTGATCTTATCATGACGAAAACACTTGCCTAAATTTTATGGCAGAAACGTTGATTCTCAACATTTCTGCCTGCTGTTTTAATTGCTTCTATTTTTCTTCATGGCCTCAGCCACCGCATCAGCATGGGGATTTTCCTCTTTATAAAGTTCCTTTATAATATTGGCGTAATCACTAGCATTCCGATTTTGACTTAATTTATAGGCTGCCTGCACTTCTTCCACCTTTATTTTAAACCCTTTTATTCCTTTCATTTCTTGCTGCAAAAGCTCAGGAGATAGTTTATCCCATAAAACAGGATTTTCACGGAATGACTCATATTTTTCAAGTAAGCTAGCCAAATCTTGTTCTAAATCTATTCCTTCAATCAGACTGGCCTTTCCATATATATGGACAGCTTGATAATTCCAGGTTGGCACATTTTCTTGCTCATACCAAGAGGAAGAGATATAAGCATGTGGACCATTAAATATCACGAGAATATCTTGTACTTCCTCAAAGGTCTTCCATAAAGGGTTACCATAGGCTAAGTGACCAGTCAGATAATAGTCACCTTCGATTTTTTTCAGCAACACGGGTATATGGGCTGCAATAGGCTTACCTTTTCGAATTGAAACGATTGTTGCAAAGGAATTATGTTGAATAAATTCTTTGATTTCTTCTAAATCCGATACTTTGTAATACTTAGGAACATACATGGAAACCTCTCCTTATACATAAAATCATCGTGAGTTTTTTGAATAAACAAATAATTATGTAGGCACATCTTTACATTTTCTACTCAACGATGTAGATTTTATTATAATCAATCACTGGCACCTCATAAAAGTGCCAATAACGCTATTTCTAAAGGAGCCAAGAATCATGCTCGAAATAACCCCACACCTGAATAATGAGGAACCACTTTACCTTCAATTATATAACTATATAAAAGCCGAAATCCAAAATGGAAAGATAAGAGCTCAAAGCAAATTGCCGTCTCAACGTAGTCTAGCTAAACATTTACAAATTAGTCGCAACACGGTAGATGCAGCTTATCAGCAGCTCCTTGCAGAGGGCTATGTGGTTAGTAGAGAAAGAAAGGGACTATTTGTAGTTGATCTTGAAAAAGGTTATTTTCAAGGGGACCCTCAGCATTTTAAGCCACAATTAGCGACTCAGCAGAAACAAGACCGACCAGCAATTAAGTACGATTTTAATTATGGGGATATTAATTTAAAAGATTTTCCCTTTAAAATATGGCGTAAATTATCGATGCAGAGCCTTGATGAAGAACAGGCTCAACTCCTTTTATATGGAGATCCACAGGGAGAGCTGGAATTAAGAAATTATATGGCAAGCTATCTTTATGAAGCTAGAGGGGTGCAATGTCGTGCAGAGCAAATTGTTATTGGGGCAGGCTTGCAGTTTCTGCTAGGTATCGTATGTAACCTAATTGGACGAAATGAGCTTTTTGCTATGGAAGATCCAGGTTATTATCGCGTTCGTTACCTGTTTAAAGATAATGGTATAAAGGTGAAACCAATCGCTCTTGATGAGCATGGTATTCATATCGATCAATTAAGAAAAAATAACATTAAGGCCGTTTATGTCACACCCTCCCATCAATTTCCACTTGGAACGGTTATGCCGATCTCAAGAAGATTAGCATTACTAGAGTGGGCAAGGGAAGAAGATGCCTATATCATCGAGGATGATTATGATGGGGAATTTCGATATGCTGGAAAACCGATTCCTGCTCTACAGGGATTAGATTCGAGTGATCGCGTCATCTATATGGGCACCTTTTCAAAATCTTTGATTCCATCCATTAAGCTAAGCTATATGATATTACCAAGAACATTAATGGATTTATTTCATCAGAACAATTACTATGTTCAAACTGTGTCCAGACTCCACCAGCATACGTTACAGCTATTTATAGAGAGTGGGTATTGGGAGAGACACTTGAATAAAACAAGGAATAGTTATAAGCGAAGATATGAGGCTTTAGTAAAGTCCATTCATCAAACTTTCGGGGAAAATGGGAAAATATATGGGGCCAGCAGTGGCTTACATATTTTACTTGAACCAAATAATAAGATGACTGAAGAGGAATTGATTAATACAGCAAAGATGGCCGGCGTTAAGGTCTACCCAACATCCATTTTTTATGCAAATCCCTCGTTCGTACAGCCCGCTAAGGTATTATTGGGGTTTGCTAATTTGGCGGAAGATGAGATAGCCATGGGCATTAAGCTAGTAAACCATGCTTGGTTTAATAGCTCTACTATGACATGAATCTCTTTCAAAGTTCTATTTCCACATTTCTTGTATATACATAATAGAGATAAGTGGGAGGGGGATTTTCATGCAATTTTATTATGGCAATCAAATGCCATTACGTGTATTAGATGAAGCTGAATTTTGGAAGCACCAAGAAGAAGAGCATACAGTAGTAATAAGAGAGCTTGTGAAAGATTTGGAGCAGCCATATGTCGATGCGTTAAAGGAATGGGAAAAGGCTTTCGCTCAAACACATCAGCAAGTTGTAAGATATATAGAAACCGTCAATCGTTCACAGGGACAAGTTTCTCCAGCTTTATTTCAGGATATTTTACAGCTGACTTCCTTCTGTCTTCAACAGAGTGATCAATTTATCCAGTTTTGCCGAACGCTTATGCAAGAAAGTCAACCGATAAGCGCCAATCCGACAGCTAAAGTTGTATTAAATCATATCATTGTAGAATCCGAATATTTTATCGGAATCGCTCAAACCATTTTGTATCAACAGAAATACTAGGTCATGCGTCTGGAAATGGAGTTTGGAGAAAAAACACTTGCCACACTCCATTTTTAGGACGTTTTCACCATCACAATATTAACTATTCGGAATTTTCTCTTTATATTTAAAGGAAAGGAGACTTAAAGAATAATTTTTAAGTGTATCTGTGTGAACAAAGTCATTTAGAATACTTTCAATTGAATGACAATGTTGATTGATTAAATTAATTTCTTCTATATAATTTGAATCAATCAATACTTCTTTTAATGTTTTAAACACTACTTTCTGCTCGTTAAATAAATAAACCAGTTCAAACCTAGTGTTCAATATTAGAGTGGTAATCTCAGGGAAAATAATTCGATCCTTTAGTACTTCAAGAATGGAATTCACGGATTTTACTCCATCAATAGTTTGTAAAGATGAAAAAACACCATTTAATAACTCTTCAAAATCAACCTTCATCAAAATCCTCCATCAATCAAAATCCTTTCTGATCATAACATTTTTTTAGAAAAATTTTAATGATTAATATTTTCCTTCAATAATGTGGAAAGTCTATTTAGACAATAGTAATTTATTGAAAACAATTCACTTCACATGTTTCCAGAGGCTAATAAAAATTTTTAATTCGCTTACAATCATTTTTTTAAAATAACAACAAACGAAACATCAAGAAAGGTATTATTATTGTTTGTTTAGATTTTGTTCAAACACAGTATGCTACTATCTCAAAAGGGGTTGATTGTAAAAACAGTGAGCAATATGATGTAAAGATACATCATAAATGATCGATCTTTGGGGGCACGAAAATGAAAAAAAATATCATAATTATTGTAAGTATAATCATGCTTTTTGTGATTGTTTTTTTTATTGGTAATTGGCATTATTTCTCCACTAATCAGCCAAAAATTATACATAAAGGTGTAGGAGAGTTAGAGGAAGAGCAATTATTAAAGCCTGTAAAACTAGAAGGAGAATGGGCCTTTTATCCAAATGTATTAATTTCTTTGGGAGAAAATTTTGATAGCTATCAACATAAAAAACTGAATTTAAATATACCCTTTAATTGGCAAGCATATGTAGAGCCAAATGAAGAGGGGCTTTCGGTGGGAACCTATCACGTCAACATAGAGGTACCATCAGATGGAGTTTACGGCCTATATATTCGAACGATTCGTCAAGCTAGTCGTGTATTCATTAATGGCGTTGAAGTAGGGGCTAAAGGAAATCCAAGTACTGTTTTAAGCGCATATGCATCTGAAAATGATGATAAATATACCGTTTTTTCTCCTAGTGTCAATAAAAGACTAGACGTTGTCATCCATGTTGCAAATTACAATTATCCTCAGGCTGGAATTGTTTATCCTATTGAATTTGGTACGATGAAGGCTATTCAAAAGCATTATCACTGGAAAGTGTTTTTAGATATAGTAGTGAGTATAGGTCATATTATAGTTGGTGCGATCTATGTCTTTACATTTTTACAGAATCGCAAGCGTAAGGAAGAGTTATTCTTTGGTCTATTTACTATTTCATTAGGATTTTATATGTCGTTTATCAATCAAAAAGTGTTTTTCCTGTTATTTACTGATCTATCGACGGTCAATCAATTACGTCTGCAATTAGGAATCATTCCACTCGCATTGCTTGCTTTAACATTTTTTATAAATGCGATGTACCCACAATTACTAGAAAGAAAAATTTTATACACGCTTGCCATATTACTTGGTATCGTGTTTGTTATGTACGGTATCTATAATCCCTTTACAAAAAATGAAAGGGCCTCCTCAGAATTTGAAATGATTATGAGAAAAATAATCTATATCAGTGTCACGGCTCCAGTTATTTTCTATAATATATGGTTGCTTATAAAGGTCATGCTAAAACGTTTAGAGGCTGTGCGTTATGTGCTAATAGTTATTACAGCGATTAGTTGTTATTCTATTTTACTCATTTGTAACTTTTTATTTGGGATGCCTTTTGACTATACAGAATTTATGTTATTTTTACTAATATTATTTGGCTTTGCCTCATTATTAAATTATCGTGCCAATCAAGCTGTTTTAAAAATAGCAGCATTGTCAGAAGAATTGCTTGAACATAATCAAATGAAGAATGAATTTCTTCTGAAAACTTCGCATGAACTCCGTGCCCCCCTAAACGGAATATTAAATATATCCAGATCCTTAATGGAAGGTGCTCAAGGACCATTAAAACGATCTCAACAGGAGCAAGTTATTCTAATTCATAGCGTTACACAGCGCATAGGTCATTTAGTAGAAGATTTATTGTTTTCTTCTAATCAAATGACAGGAGAAGTAAGGATTAGTCTACGCAGTGTATCTCTATCTGTTATACATGAGGTAGTAGCCGAAATTCGTAGTCTTATGCCCAAAAATAGTCAAGTAAGGGTAACAGCAGAGATAAACTTAGATTTGCCAAAGATCTACACGGATGAATTACGCTTTAAACAAATTTTATATAACTTGCTGCATAATGCGATTAAATTTACACAAAATGGAACAATCATAGTCACTGCGCATGTTGAACAGGAGCAGATGGTCATCCAAGTAAGTGATACAGGCTGTGGAATTCCGACACAAGAATTAGATCGTATTTTTAACGCCTTTTATCAAGGAAACAATCATCATAATAAAGAAGGGCTAGGTTTGGGACTAAGTATTACTAAAAATATTGTTGAAAAATTAAATGGTAACATTTATGTGACAAGCACTGTAGGGGAAGGGACAACATTTACATTTACAATGCCCCTCTCAACACTAGAAAACGTAAGTAATGAACAAGCTATCATTACATCACATACAGATACAGAAATACAGCTTCGACTGCCCCTTATTTATAAAGGAAGCGATAAAAAAATACTGGTGGTAGATGACAACCATGTCAATATAAAAACTTTAACGGAAGCACTAAGTTTAAAGGGATATACAGTGATCGCCTTAGATAACGGCTTTGATGCGATCGATTATATTAAAACCAATCATGTAGATTGTATGTTAATCGACCTAATGATGAATGGGATGTCAGGTTATGAGTTATGTAAACGTGTACGTAAACAATATGATATGCTGGAACTACCAATAATTATCTTAACTACAGTTATGAAGCAATCTGACTTACTGCAAACGGTAAAAGTAGGGGCGAATGATTATCTACAAAAGCCGATTTCTACCGATGAACTTTTTATTCGTATTGAATCTTTATTGGCTGTTCGACAATCATCAATCGATGCAATCGAAGTAGAAATGAACTATTTATATTCACAGGTCACACCACATTTTGTATATAACACACTTAATACGATTATTGGTTTAAGTTATACAGATATGGAAAACACACGTGAAGCTCTTTATTGTTTAGCCACTTATTTCCGTGCAAAACTGAATGTTCATTATCGAAATAGCATTGTCCCCATCGATGAGGAGATGGAGCTTGTAAAAGCCTATTTATCAATTGAAAAAATGCGCTTTGGAGATCGTTTACGTATTAAATATGATATTGACGAATCGATACAATTAGGAATCCCTGCATTGTCCATTCAACCTTTAATTGAAAACGCAGTGTTCCATGGTATCTCTAAGAAAGTAGAGGGAGGGACCATAGAATTAAGCCTACAGAGAGAGGGACAATTTGTAAGAATTAAAATCTATGATAATGGTGTAGGAATTTCAGAAGAAAAATTGCACCAATTGCTAAATGAAGAAAGTACAAGAATTGGCTTTATGAATCCATTAAAGAAATTTAAATTAATAAAAAATGCTAGTTTACGAATTTACAGCGAAGAAGGAAAGGGAACAACAATTGTCATTTTATTACCAGAGGGTGGTGTCACATGAATATAATGATCGTTGATGATGAAAAATTGGCCATTGATGTTTTATCTATTATGGTTAAACAACTTGCCCAATTTCAGATTAACATTAAGGGAACATTTACAAATCCAACTGAGGCCCTCCAGTTTCTTGAAAAAGAAATAATTGATGTAGTGTTTTTAGATATTGAAATGATTGACACACACGGTATGCAACTTGCAAAGCAGCTCCTACACAAGCAACCATCCTTACAAATCATTTTTGTTACAGCTCATACACAATTTGCCGTGGAGGCTTTTGAAGTAGAAGCAACAGATTATTTATTAAAGCCAGTACAGGAAAAACGACTGATTAATGCGTTAACAAAAGCACAGAAAAAAATGGTCGTGACGGTGGCGCCGAGGGATGAGAAGAAAAACTCATTATATGCGCATACATTAGGCAGCTTTTATCTACTGGATGTTCAACATAATGTGATTAAGTGGCGAACAAGAAAAGTACGTGAACTATTTTTATATTTACTATTTCACCAAAAACGGCCTATGTTAAATGCAGTTCTTTTAGAGGAATTGTGGCCAGATTTGAACTTTGAAAAGGCAGCTAGTAATTTACATACAACTATTTATCATTTAAGAAAGATATTAAAGGACAATGGTATTCAAGATCCCATACTCTTGGTCAATAATCACTATAAATTAAATGCGGAAATTCAAACTGATTATGATGAGCTGAATCAACTATTGGAGCAGGATCAACATGATGAGAAATCCATTCAGCAGTTATTGAATTGCTATGAGGGTGATTTTTTAATAGATGAGGAGTATTTATGGGTTAATCAAATCAGGCTTCGCTTAAAGCAATCTGTATTACATGTGCTTGAACAGTATATTGCACGTATAGACGCTGCCCATACTTTATTAAAGTATAATTGCCTACAAAAGCTATTAGAGCTAGACGAATACAATGAACAGTATATGTTTCAATTGTTAGAATTCTTAATTCAACAAAATAGGAAACAAGAATGTATAAAATTCTTTGAATCTATAGAGGCAAAATTAGCTGAAATTGATCTCGCTGTGCCAGAAAAATTTTATAGAAAATACAACGAGTTCTTACTCAACGTTTAGAAACGATTTCGGAAAAGTAATTTCTGTTTTAATAGTAGGTAATAATTTTATAAAAAGGAGATGCTTTCGGCATGCAAAAGATTGAAATAATTGAGCTTCACCATATTGAGCAAGATTTGGAGAGGCTTACTGAATTATTGATTATGGTCGTAGATGAAGGAGCATCCGTAGGTTTTTTACCTCCACTCACACAAGAACAAGCGATAAAATATTGGCAATCTGTCTTAGCGTCAGATGTCTTACTGTTCATTGCGAAAATAAATAATGAAATTGCAGGTAGTATTCAATTGCATTTAACTAGCAAACCAAATGGCATTCATCGTGCTGAAATTTGCAAGTTAATGACACATCCCAACTTTAGACGCAACGGTATTGGACGAGCGCTGATGCAACAAGCAGAGGAACGAGCAAAACAAGAAAACCGCTCCTTGCTAGTTTTAGATACGAGAGAAGGGGATCCTTCTAATAAATTATATAAATCATTAGATTATCAAGAAGTAGGGAAAATTCCGCAATATACTATTTCACCAGATGGAGAATTAGAAGCAACCGTAATTTACTATAAATTAATTTAATCCATGGTATTGAATATAACTTAAAACGTGTAGAAAGGGAGCTAGTATATGAACGAAGCACAATTATTTAAGCAAATGAAAATGTGGCGTAATTGGACTGTTGAATTTCTACGTACAATCCCTGAGAATATTGTTGATCAGATACCCATTGGACATAAAAACACTATTCGTTGGAATGCTGGTCATCTATTAGTTGGTTGGGATCATACCGTTTTTCCAGCTGTTTCACAAGAAAGGCATTTGCCCCTATCCTATCATGTCATGTTTCCTAGTGGCAGTAATCCGGATAACTGGACTGAGCAACCGCCACCAATGGATCAAATCATTAAGCTCCTAGAGGAACAACCTATACTTATTGAACAAGCTTGTGCGGGACATTTACATGAACCGCTAAAAGAGCCTTTTTTAGGTATGAAAACATTGGGGGATATGGTTGTCTTTCATATGAACCATGAAAGTCTACACATGGGCATTATAAAAAGTATGATGCAAATACTCTTAAAGAATGAAGCCTAACTGATGGAATCAGTTGGCTTCATTTTTTCTATATATACCAAGGCAACAGATCCTCCATTTTCCTACCTGGTTTACTTGCTTTATCTGTTACGATCCATGTGCCGTCTTTCTTTTGCAGTTGATAGCTTACATTTGTACCATCCGCCCTTTTAAAGAGCATATAGCCTGTATCACCCTTGATGTAGGTGACAGGGTCTATGACATTTTTGTATGGTATCTTTCGCTCAGGAAATAAAATGGTGGTCACTATTTCCTCTGCAATCGTAGCAAGGGGTTTCATATCATGATTTATTTCAGCTTGATATTGCAATTGATCGTATCGGTAGGAAGTATACGATGATAAGTCCAGCTTAAAACTCTGCTGTATATCTAACAGTGTTGCCCTATAAAATGCGTCTATTGCTTTTTCTACATCATCCGCCTCATGTATATAGCGAATTGTGCTGACCCCACTTGGACTGATTTCAAATGTAATGATTTCCTTACTATAAGGCGGGGAATGTGCATGCTCAAAGGTGGTAACTTCCACGCTAACTTTAAAGCTAAACTGACTTTCTTTGACAATCTTTAAAATTTTCACATCATACAAGCCATACTGCTTAGGATATCCGTAGTAATGATCAATTTCCTTTTCGATAAATGGATTAAGGATTGTAATGAATGTGTCCCTGATTAGTTGATCATCAGTTTGTTCACTTTGCGCATAGATCTTACATGGCAGAATCAATATAGTTAAGATAGCCATTAAAACATAAGCAAATTTTTTCATGGAATAGTGACCTTTCTGCAGGATGATACTTTATAGAGTGCACCAATCACAGTAAATTATCGAGCATTTTTAAAGAAAGGGAGTTGAACAATGGAAAAAATAATAATGCCCTTTTTATGTATGCTTTTGTTATTTCCAACAGCTACTTCGGGATCAGAACCTGAAGGCTTCATATGTCCAAATCCAGATGTATTGATGAAAACAACGGAGAAAGACAAAGACGAGCTTAGTCAAGCATTAGCTGACATCATTCCAAAAGTATATGGCTCAAGCCCTAATTATCAGGAGTGGCAAATTGAGGTGATAAAGCCCATGCCAATATTAACTGGCATGGAGAAGAATTACTATAAAATGGCGGTGAACTTCTGTGGAGAAAATGTGGCTAATCACTCCTGGTTTGTTCGATTAAGGTTTCCAAGATTACTGCCAGCGCAAAGTGCATCACTAGGTGAGCTATATATCGTGAAAGAGACAACTACTAAATGGGTTCATTGGTTTCAATATCATTAAAAAGGAAGAATCCATAAAATGGATTCTTCTCTTTACGACATCGCTATCGTTTTCGTTGCTACAGTTTGTTGAAATGCCTGATCATGCTCAACAATCACCATTGTGAGATGAGAGCTTTTTATGAGCTCTTCAATCTGCATGCGTGAATAGATATCAATAAAATTGAGTGGTTCATCTCAAATATATAAATGAGCCTTCTCACACAAGCTTTTAGCAATTAGCAGCTTTTTCTTTTGCCCACCGGAATAATGAGAGATATCCTTCTCAAATTGAATACGCTCAAAATCCATCTTGCGCAGGATTGATTTAAATAACGTCTCATCAATACCATGCTCTTCAATAAATTCCGAAAGCAATCCCTTTAAATGGGATGTATCCTGCTGAACATAGGAAATGACTAGACCTGAAGCTAACTTGATGGAGCCTGTATGTTGGATGGGCTTACCTAGAATAAGTTTTAACATACTACTTTTTCCGCTTCCATTTTTGCCATCTAAAACAACTCGATCCCCTTGTGCCACTTTGAAGCTAATAGGCTTATTCACGATATGGTCATCGTACCGAATCGATACATCCGTGACAACAACCATTTCTTTTGATGGATATGCCAATGGCTCTACTTTCAATGACTCGGTTTTTTCAACATTTTTTAGCAGTTTTGATTTTTCCTCAATAGCTCTTTGTTGTCTGGATTCCAGGTTCTTCGCTCGTTTCATCATTTTGGCTGCTTTATGTCCAACAAAGCCTTTGTCCAGTTTGGAACCTGAATTGGTTGTGCCGTTTTTGGAGGCTTCCACTTGATTAGACCAACCTGACGAACGCTTTGAGGATTGTTTTAATCGGTCGATATCTTTTTGCAGTCGTTGATTGGTTACTTCTTCGTGTTCCTGCTGACGATCAAAATTTAACTTCCAAGAAGAATAATTTCCACTTTGAACGTCAATATTGGCTCTATTGATCGATAGGATATGGTCAACACAGCCATCTAAAAAGCTTCTGTCATGTGAAATTAAAATAAATCCTTTTTTCCTGCGAAGATAATCTGAAACCGTCTTTCGTGCATCCGTGTCTAGATGATTGGTTGGCTCATCAATTAATAAAAATTGACCCTCTGTCAAAAACAACGCAGCAAGCAGCACCTTTGTTTGCTCGCCATTGGATAATGTTTTAAAAGGTCGATACATGACCTCTGCATCTACATGTAGGTAAGCTATTTCACGTAGACATTCCCAATCCTCTGCCTGAGGACAAATTTCCTCAAATATTTCGTGGGTATATTTATTTGGATCTGAAACAGGGTAGGGGAAATAAGTAAAGTCTACAGAAGAGATGATTTTTCCGCTATACTCATATTTTCCTAATAACAACTGAAAGAATGTTGTTTTACCTCGCCCGTTTCTACCGATAAATCCAAGTTTCCAATCCGTATCGATTTGAAAGTTGACATTCTCAAAAATATTGTCAAAGCTGCTTGGATAAGAAAAAGTTAGGTTTTGTACTTGTATAATGGACATGATAATTCCTCCTTTGTATTACAACAGTTTACTTTTCATACAAAGTCGGTCTATCCATCTATGTTTTATTTCTCCGTATAAGCAGATGGATATTAACGACTTATACGGAGTGTTACATGCGTCACAATAGTTTCTGAATCGCTCATATTTTTCCTCTCCCTTTATGAGTAAATGAAAGGTACAAAATCAACTATGAAAGCAAGAAAAAATCCCTCCAATTGTGCATTGGAAGGATTAGTCTTTCACTGAATAAATGCGATTTGCCATTTGTGTCATGACAAATAAAATGCAAACTGATTGTTAAAAATGGATAGACTAACCCTATATTTTGTGTTTGAAATCATTCAATTCAAATAAAAATATAGTTTAGTTCTTCATTGTCCATTCATCAGTCCTCTCATAATTGTCTTTTACAGAATACAATGTAACCTTATTTTCATTCAGTACGATACAATAATTCCTATAATATTTATAGAAATAATTTATATCACTAACGTCGCATGAATTTTGATTGAATTTTCTGTTTTCAATTTCTTGCGTTTTTAAGAAATTGAAAGACACTTAAACAAAAGTAGTAAACACCCTTTTTTTACTATAACCTTTGACTGGGGCAACTGAGGATTCAAAATCCTTATGGTACTGTATTTCCTTCTATTTTCCGAAGCCAAATACGTGCCGGTTTCCATAGTACTGCTTTTAAGTACCTACTAATTTGTAGATACGTCCGTGAACTGTTTGTGTGAAGCTGTGCTAGCACGTTTAAGCAGTATACGATCATCGCAATGAACACCTGATTGTGCACAGCTTGCTCGCTTTGCCCGTAGAACTTTTTAATGTTCAGATGCTGTTTCATCCACTTGAAAAACAGCTCAATTGCCCAGCGTGACTTATACAGTTCAGCGACTTCATCTGCACTTAAATCAAAACGATTTGTTATCAGATATAGCTCTTTACCATTTGGATCCAGTATTTCGATACGGCGAAATACATTTTCAGCACGATTTTGCGTGTTGCCAATCAGAATCATTTCATCCGATAACACAGATGACTGTTCAGATACTTCAAACGATTCAACCACACGTGTTACGGCGTTTTTTCGTAAGCGTGAGACAAAGAAAAATCCATCATCTGTCATGCGGTCAAAACGCTCATAATCTAAGTAGCCTCGGTCAAACACGTACATGCATTCCTTGTCATCAACGAGAATTTCAAGCTGACCACGATCATGTTCTTTCGCGTTCGTTAACACCGCTTTATCAGGGTACGAACAACCTTTTTCTAGATAAACAAGGCGCAAATGTAACTTCACACCTGATTTTGTTTTACGGAATTCAGCCCACCTATGATTTTTTAAGTTCAATGGCAATGTGCTGGAATCAATGATTTTCAGTGGTGTTGTGATGATTCGACGCTGCTCAAAAAGTGTTTTCTCATGAATTTGCGTGACTAAGTCTAGAAAAATGTGTTGGAAAAACTCAGATGGTACTTGATTTAATCGTCGACCTAACTGCGAAAAACTGATGGACTCTAAATACGTTGCTTTTTGTAAGTCGTCTGATAACAGCGTATCACTGATAGCACGTAGACTTTCGGTTTCATTCAGCTGGGCAAACAGTAATAATCTTAAGAATGAAGCGATGTGAAGCTTCTTTGTAAAGTAATTTAATTGATGATTTTCAACTAATTTTTCCATTTGTGTAGAAGAAATAGGTGAAAACCATTGTTCAAATGATGTTTTTCGTGTAAACTTGTCCATGCGTATGTCCTTTATTTTGGATTTGGATGGTTTACTACCGCCCAACCATTATAAAGGATTTTTTTATGTCAGGATTGGATTACAGAAAATTCAGACTTAATGGAAACGTTGAATTATTTTAATGCGACGCTAGTGAATTTATATAATAGTTGAAAAATAATTTCTACTATTCTGAAATGTGTGCTATAGTAGGAGCATAATTGAATATTGTGTAAGACTTGGTGCCAAATGAAAGTTTGGCTTAAAAGGGAAGTCGGTGCAAATCCGACGCTGTCCCGCAACTGTAATTCGGAGCAAATCACAAATGCCACTGGAGAAACTGGGAAGGCTGTGAGGCGTGTTGATGGAAAGCCAGGAGACCTGCCAATTTCTAGTACACACCAAATACCTACGTGGAAATAGGTGGTGAAAAGTGACCAAATAGGCACTGTGCGATAACGTTTATGCGAAAGTAGATACTTTTTCGTATTGTTTTAGCATTATTAATTTTAACATGCAGCCATTTTCCTAATAGGAGAATGGCTTTTTATTTTTTCTAAAAAAGGAGCTTAAAAACATGAACTATACAAGTACATTGATCGGTTATCCCTATATAGGGGAGGAACGCGAATGGAAAAAAGCACTAGAAGCATTTTGGCGCAATGAACTTTCTGAGGAGGACTTTGAGGAAAAATTAAAGAAAATCCGTTTATCAAGAATAAACAAGCAGCTGCAACTTGGAATCGATATGGTGACAGTTGGCGACTTTACGTTTTACGATAGAATGTTAGATACAGCTTTGATGTTTGGTTTAGTTCCAAAGCGCTTTAACTGGCAAGGTGGTAAAGTCGATTTTCATACCTACTTCAGTGTAGCAAGAGGAGACAAAACAGCCGTAGCTAGTGAAATGACAAAATGGTTTAATACAAATTATCATTACATTGTTCCAGAGTATGAGGGACAAGCCTTACAACTAACAGAAAATAAAGTGTTAGCCGACTTTTTAGAGGCGAAGGAAACTTTCGGTATCATTGCGAAGCCGACACTAATTGGTCCCTATACATTTTATAAGTTAACGAAAGGCTACAACAAATTAACACAGGTTGAGTACTTATTAGCTTTATTACCACTCTATACGCAGGTATTAAAAGAATTAGTGGATGCAGGTGCCACTTGGATTCAGCTAGAAGAGCCATCCCTCGTCTTAACACTTGATCCAGCAGAGATAAAGCTGGTGAAAGAAATGTATGACCAGTTAGCCACTGCCGTTCCTGAGGCTAAAATAATGCTACAGACTTATTTCGAAGCTTTAAGTGCCTATGAAGCATTAAGTACATTGCCTGTTCAAGGATTCGGTTTGGACTTTGTTCATGGCTATAAAGGAAATATGGCGTCACTTCGTCAATTTGGTTTCCCGCAGGATAAAGTATTAGGAATAGGGGTAGTGAATGGCCGTGATATTTGGCGTTCAAACCTGGCGGAGGTCAATGCGACAATTCAAGCCATTGAACAGCTAAGTCATGCTGCTGAACTATGGATTCAACCATCAAGTAACCTACAGCACGTTCCAATCACAACCTCTCTTGAAAATGATCTTGACCCTGTTTTAAAGCAGTCTCTGGCCTTCGCAGATGAGAAAATCGTAGAAATCACGGGGCTGACTAAATTCAGACGAGATAAAGATGGTTCCTTACAACATAATTTTTCAGAAAGTATGAAGGCGATTGAGGCTCTAAAAAATCATCCAATCCGCCAAAATAAGTTAATTCATCAAGCCGTTCAAACTGTGACAAAGCAAGATTTTGAACGACACAGTAATTTTACGAAGCGACAAACGATCCAACAACAAGCCTTAGGATTACCGCTGTTTCCAACAACTACAATCGGTAGCTTCCCGCAATCAGATGAAGTGAAAAGAAATCGTAATGCGTGGCGAAAGAAACAATTATCGAATGAAGCCTATGAAACATTTTTAGAAGACGAAACAAAGCGCTGGATCACTATACAAGAGGAATTAGATATCGATGTACTTGTTCATGGTGAATTTGAGCGTACAGACATGGTAGAATATTTTGGTGAAAAATTGACTGGCTTTGCCTTTACAGAAAAAGCATGGGTCGTTTCATACGGGTCACGCTGTGTGAAGCCTCCGATCATTTATGGAGATGTTGCGTGGGCCTCACCAATTACCGTAAAAGAATCAGCCTATGCTCAAAGCCTAACAAAGCGATTTGTAAAGGGCATGCTGACAGGGCCAGTAACGATATTAAATTGGTCCTTTGTGCGCGATGATCTTTCCCGTCAAGATGTCGCTTATCAAATTGCATTAGCACTTCGCAAAGAGGTGGAAGCACTAGAAAACGCAGGAATTTCGATTATTCAAGTGGACGAGCCAGCGTTAAGAGAAGGTTTACCGCTTAGAAAGGAAGAATGGGGGGCTTACTTAGATTGGGCTGTCAATTCCTTCAAGCTTGCTACATCTAGTGTCAAAGATGAAACACAAATCCATACACATATGTGTTACTGCGAATTTAATGATTTCATCGAACCGATTAGCGCACTAGATGCAGATGTGATTTCCATTGAAACATCGCGAAGCCATGGGGAACTTATTTCTTCACTACAAGTGCAACCCTATAATAAAGGAATTGGCTTAGGCGTCTATGATATTCATAGCCCTCGTGTACCAAGCGAGGAAGAAATGCTCACTATTATGAAAGATAGTCTACAGGTGCTGGACCGTCATCAATTCTGGGTGAATCCAGATTGTGGCTTAAAAACGAGAAAAGAAGAAGAAACCGTTGCAGCTTTAGCCAATATGGTTGCTGCTACTAAAACGTTGCGTCAAGCTGTACAGCAATCTACATTAAGATAACGAAATGATTTTTTAATCTACTACATCTACTCTCCAATTACGAAGACTAGGGTGAATCCCTAGTCTTTTTATGTTATTTATTATATTCAGAAAATAAAATTGACGTGACCATGCGAGCATGTTATGTTTATTACTAATTTCATAGCAATCATTACAAGTTTGAGTGAAATCGTCTTTCATTCAATTAAAAGGAAAATGGGTGAAATCCCCATGCTGTCCCGCAGCTGTAAATGAGTAGTTTTGTTTCAAATACCACTGAGTGAGTACTTGGGAAGGTGAAGCAAAATGATGATTCATGAGCCAGAATGCCTGCTTGTAAGAAGATTCATTGATGATCTACGAAAGATAGGGAGATGGATGGAGACTTGTTCATCGTGGGTTTTTCTGTCCTTATTCTTTTTTAGAATAAGGTTTTTTTATGCCTTCTCTTCTTCAACAAGTAGATTTATTTGTACTACGAATAGAGATAGGAGACAGAAAATGAGATTGACAAAGTATTTACTTCCTTTCCTGCTTGTCCTGACGTTCAGTTTACTTGCTGGCTGTACAGGCATGGATGAAGAAAAGGAAAAGACCTCAGCAAACCAAACAGATGAAAAAATGATAACGATTGGCTGGCCATTAGATGTAGGTCCATTGAATCCTCATACATATTTACCGAATCAAATGACTGCCCAAGCAATGGTTTATGAATCCTTGGTGGAATACAACGATGATGGTACTGTTACGCCTAAGCTCGCCGAAAGCTGGGACATCTCAGAGGATAAAACTTCGTATACTTTCCATCTAAGAAAAGATGTGAAATATTCAGACGGCACCACATTTAATGCAGATAATGTCATTCGTAACTTTGACGCCGTATTAGCGAATCGAGATATGCATTCTTGGATGGGGATGGTTAACCACATGAAAGAGGTTGTAAAAGTGGATGATTTTACAATTCGTCTGCAATTGGATGAGCCATATTATCCTGTCTTAAACGAACTTGCCTTTGTCAGACCTTTCCGTTTTTTAGGGGATGACGGATTCCCAGATGGTGATATGACGCAAGATTCTATCAAAGCACCGATTGGAACAGGCCCTTGGGTATTAACTGAATACAAAAAGGATGAATATGCATTATTTAGTCGCAATGAAAACTATTGGGGAGAACAACCATTAGTAGAACAAATAAAAGTAAAAATTATCCCAGACTCAGAATCTATTTCATTAGCATTTGAAAACGAAGAATTAGATTTAATTTATGGCCGTGGCATTATTAGTTTAGATAACTATACGTATTTAAAAGACAGTGGCAAATACAAAACTGCTACCTCTGAGCCTTTATCTACGAAAGCACTGCTATTCAATACACAATCTGGTCCATTATCTGAGTTAAAGGTACGTCAAGCCATTCAGTATGCTATTAATAAGGAACAAATGGTCGACAGTATTACACATGGTACGGAAAAAGTAGCGAACACATTGTTCTGGGATGCAATTCCTTATGCCAATATAGATTTAGCACCTATTGTATACAATCCAGAAAAAGCCCAACAATTGCTAGATGAGGCAGGGTGGACATTACCGAAGGGTGAAAAAATTCGTTCAAAAAACGGACAGCCGTTGACTTTAGATTTGATTTACATTGCATCCGATGCGATTCAAAAACCAATGGCAGAATTAATGCAAGGTGAACTCGCAAAAATTGGCGTTCAGTTGAATTTAGAAGGGGCAGATGTAATGGTCGGTCTTCAAAAATTGATGGATGACCAGGTAGATATTAATTTCTGGCGGACCAATGGACCACCTACAGATCCACATAGCTTTGCAAATGAATCAGCTACACCAAATGCTAGTGGTGTGTATGAGGCGAAATTAGGCTTAGCAAACGCCAAAGAAATCGATACGAAAATTCACCAATTATTAGTAGGGACAGATGAAGAGGAACGCGTGCAGCTTTACACAAATATTTTAACGATGTTTCATGACCAGGCACTCTTTTACCCTATTTCTTACGAAACAAATAATGTGATTTATCAACCATCTCTAAAGGATTTTGCCCCACGTGCATCTGAATATGATATACCTTATGCACAAATGGCTAAAGAAAAATAAAAGTGGAGGAGAGAGTGTGTCTAGCAGAGACAGCTCTCTCTTTATCATAGGATTGAGTAGGAAGTGACAGCATGTACGAATCGACATGGATGTTTTGTTTAAAAAGAATTTTAACATTGCCCTTTGTCTTATTAGGCGTTTCCATCCTAACCTTTGTATTTATTCGTTTTGTTCCAGTAGAGCCTGCTGAAGTCATACTACGTTTGGCAAGGGTTGCGCCAACAGAGGAAGCCATTCAGGCATTGCGTGAGGAACTAGGGACAGACAAGTCGTTTCTTCTTCAATATTTGCTATGGGGAAAGGGCGTATTACAGCTAGATTTTGGAACATCTTTTGTTAGTAAATTACCCGTGGCACATGAGCTATTCACGAAATTACCCGCAACCATTGAATTAGCTATTGCTGCGTTTATCCTCATTTTAGGGCTAAGTATTCCATTCGGGGTAATAAGCGCATTGTATAAGCACACCATCATCGATAAAATCATACAATTCTTTTCCATCTTGAGTGTGTCGATTCCAACCTTTTGGTTAGGTTTCCTATTACTCTATTTATTTAGCTTAAAATTAGGACTCTTTCCGACAAACGGGAAGGGCACACCTGCTCATTTAGTTTTACCCGCCTTCGCACTGGCGTTACCAACAATTGGATTATTCGTTCAGTTTATCCGTTCAACCATCCTAGAAGAATTACAACAGCAATATGTTCAATATGCACGGCTAAGAGGATTAAAAAGCTCTGTGATTCTTATCCGTCATGTGTTGCGAAATGCTGCTATTCCCTTGACTCCCTTGCTAGGCATGACCCTTGGCAATCTATTAGGTGGAGCCGTGATTGTGGAGCAGGTTTTTAGCTGGCCAGGACTCGGCAGGTACTTAATAGAATCCATTATGAACAGGGATTATCCAGTTGTACAATGCTATGTATTAATTATTGCGGTTATCTATGTGCTTGCCAATTTATGTACAGATATATTGCATCGTTTATTGGACCCTCATCTAATGATGAAGGGCAGGAGAGATTGATATGAATTTCTTACGAAGAAAAAGTAGCAAGCTAACAGGATTAATCAGTCTATCCCTCCTTGTTATCATTGGCTTGTTAGGGCTATTTGCGCCAATTTTAATGCCACACGATCCTTTAGCTGTCGATATAGCTAAGAAATTTTCAGTTCCGTCTTGGGACTATCCATTAGGTACAGATCATTTAGGACGGTGTATCTTGTCACGCCTCCTTTTAGGTATTCGATATTCATTAGGATCAGCGCTCGTCATTCAGCTAATTGCCATTGTTTTAGCTATCCTACTAGGTGCCTTTGTAGCGTTGAAAAGGGGCTTAATCGATTTCCTTTTTATTCGACTATGTGATAGTTTATTAGCCTTTCCGACACTCGTACTTGCATTTGGGCTGTTAGGTATATTAGGTCCTAGCCTAAAAAACGTTTTAATAGCGCTCATTTTTACACAGCTCATTTATTATGCAAGAATGGTCCGAAGTTTGTTTATTGGCATGAATGAGAAAGACTTTGTTCAAGCTGCAAGGATTACTGGCACTACAGGTATCCAATTAATTAGACGTCATTATATACCCAATATATTGCCAACTATTGTCACGATAGTTACATTTGACATAGGAAAGGTAATTTTAGAAATTGCGAGTTTTTCCTTTATCGGGCTTGGTGTACAGGCGCCGATTCCAGAATGGGGCATGATGATCAATGAAGGGAAGCAATACATGCGGCAGCATCCTGAATTAATGCTTTATCCTGGGCTTGCCATTATCCTTGTTGTGTTATTGTTTAATCAATTAGCAAATCGTTTAAAAAAGTTTGACTAGGAAAGGGGAAGTTATGGAGAAAGTTTTAGAAGTGAAAGACCTAACAGTCAAAATCGGACAGAAAAATATATTAACCTCTATCAATCTGACAGCTTATAAAGGGAGAGTCCTAGGAATTATTGGGGAAAGTGGCAGTGGAAAATCTATGCTTTGCCATGCCATCATGCAAACATTGCCATCCGTAGCGCATGTCAGCCAGGGTGAAGTACTCTATCTGCAAGAAAATTTATTAAATGTTTCAGCTGCTAAATGGAGAGCTTATCGTGGCCGGCATCTTTCGATGATTTTGCAAAACCCATCCGCTGCATTCGATCGTATTCAAACGATTGAAGGTCATTTTCGAGAAACCTTAAAAGCGCACTTTAAGCTTACAAAAAAAGAAATGAGACAGATCGCCCTTGACGCTTTGAAAAAAGTTCATTTACCTTATCCAGAGCAGCTTTTATCCTACTATCCTTTTCAGTTAAGTGGAGGTATGCTGCAGCGAGTAATGATTGCCCTGTCATTGGCGATACAGGCCTCTCTCTACATTGCAGACGAGCCTACGACTGCTCTTGATACCATCAATCAAAAACAAGTATTAACATTATTTAATCAAATTCGCTCAGAAACAGATGCTACCATACTCCTTGTCACCCATGATTTAGGTGTAATTGCTGAACTTGCTGACGATGTGGCTGTGATGTATCAAGGAGAAATCATTGAGCAAGCAAATGTTTTTGATTTTTTTGATGTGCCTCAGCATCCTTATACAAAGAAACTTTTACAAGCAAGAATGCTATGATAGAGGTGATAAAATGACGCTGCTAGACGTAAAAAATATTGATATGCATTATGCGCAACGAACAGCCCTATTTCAACGAGGAGCAAAAATTCCTATATTACAGAAGGTAACATTCTCACTTCAGGAGGGCGAATGTCTTGGCATCGTCGGTCAAAGTGGTTCAGGAAAGAGTACATTAGGACGCATTATTTTAGGAATTGAACGACCAACAAATGGGGAGATATTTTTTCAAGGAATCAACTTATACGAATCTACCAGCAAGCATATAAAAATAATTCGGAGAGATTTACAAGCTGTTTTTCAAAATAGCTATCATTCATTTAATCCAAAGCAGACGATTTTTGAAATACTAGAAGAACCGTTTTTGAATTTCGAGCATTTCAGTAAATTAGAGCGACGACAGAAAGTAAGGGAATTACTAGACTGCGTGGAGTTAGAGTGGGCAATGGCTCAAAACTATCCCTCTCAGCTCAGTGGGGGACAACAGCAACGAGTCAACATAGCTAGAGCTCTTGCATTAAAGCCGAAACTGATTGTTTTAGATGAAGCCATTAGTAGTCTTGATATGATTTTGCAAAAGACGATTATAGAGTTACTACAATCACTGCAAAAAGAGCTACAGCTATCCTATATATTTATTTCGCATGATTTACAGGCCACACGTTTTATGTCAGATCGCATCCTTGTGATGCAGCATGGTCAGCTAGTGGAGGAGATAGGCAAGGATGGGACATATCAGCACCCCGCTTCACAAGAATTACACAATGCTATTTTACCATCACACCCACGAGAAAGAAAAAAGAAGGATAGACCAAATTAAGCAGAAACTCCATTTTGATTTTTTAAAAATGGGGTTTTCTTAATTATTAAAGTAATGCAGAAAAATAATTAATAATATCAATCACAAGATTAACTTTATTTATATTTTAATTTAAAAAGTTAATTTTTATTATTTACTTCTTTAAATTCTTTGTTATATAATCAATTTAACTTAAAGGAAGGAGTTCACTATGGCTTATCAAGTAATCACAAATTGCCCTGTTTGCAGTAAAACATTGAAAATTACCAAGTTACAGTGTTCTCATTGTCACACGACCATTGAAAATGAGTTTGAATTGTCTAAGCTAGCATCCTTATCAAAGGATCAGCTTCATTTTGTGGAAGTATTTTTAACCTGTCGAGGGAATATTAAAGAGGTTGAAAAGGAACTGGGAGTTTCATATCCAACAGTTCGAGGCAAGCTAAACGATATTATTTCATCCCTTGGCTATGCTGAAAAGAAGAAAAATGCAGTAGACGAGAAAAAAATTGTAAGTATGCTAGAAAATGGCGAAATCACAACAGATGAAGCCATCAAGCTTTTAAAAGACGAATAGGGAGGAACGAACCATGAAAGAGGAAATTACAAAAGTATTAACCATGATTCAAGAGGGAAAAATTGATGCGGATAAAGGATCAGAACTGATTCAAGTGCTACAACAGAAAGAAGAATCAGAGAATAAATTTGTGGAAAAAACAAAGTATTTAGATAAAACGTTAAAGGTCCGTGTAGTATCCACCGAAAATGATAATGTCACGGTAAATTTGCCGATTAAACTTGTCAAAGCCGTACTGATGGCAGGACACAGCATCGCTGCGAGTATTCCACAATCAGAAAAATACGTGAAAGATATCGATATCAATCTTCTTCTTGAAGCGATTGAAAATGAATTAGATGGACAAATTGTAGATATAAAATCAGCAAACGGGGATACCGTTGCAGTCTTCATTGAGTAGAGGCGACGAATGATGCATGTAAAAGTGAAAGCAAAAGACGTTCGCTTTACCGTCCCAGTTCCCTATACTGTGGTAACCATTGTCCTCTCCATTTTAACTTCTAAATGGATTCAGCAACAAGCCAATAAGTGGACAAAGGCATACTTCGAACGAAAGAAAATAGACTTTACCTTTCCGCTCATCGACAAAGAAATGCTCAAGCCGATTATCAAGGAACTAAAAAATTATAAAGGACTCGTGCTAGTCGATGTCAAAGCTCAGGACGGGACTGAGGTTAAGGTTAGACTATAATATCCAAAAAAGAATGATTAGAGCATGTTCTATTAAAAAGCATGCTCTTTATTATTTTAAAGAGCGTAATTTGCAAATGAACTACCTAAATCCCACAATTTATCTTCTAAATTGCTTAATAGCAGTTTCGTTCTCTTCTCAAGGTGGTCTGGTAGCTCATTTTTACTGAAATATGTAAGTTTTAAGCTCTCATCATCCTTCATCTCCAAAGTACCCCTTACATTTTTTGCAACATAAAGATGAATAACTGTATAGACTTCATCCCCATTTGGATATTGAAAATAATAATCTGGCCCTGAAAAAACACCAATCAAGTCAAATTCATTAGCCACAAGTCCTGTTTCTTCATGAAGCTCACGAGAGCAGCAGCCTCTTCTAACGTTTCGTTTAGCTCCAATGCACCGCCAGGTAATCCCCAATCCAACGTATCTGATCGATGTTGAAAGAGAATTTTCATGTCATCGTTAATCACAAGAATGGTCGCCCCAACACTAATAATAGGTCTACCACCGATGTGTTTCCTTAATTCTGAAATATACCCCATATTGGCCTCTCCTATCCATCCATCATAAAAAACTATTCGCCTTTCTTCTTGTAAAAACCTCTTTTTTCTTTGTAATGCTTGAAAATGGATAGATTGTGATAAATGTATAATCTTTTTTGTGCGAAATATTGCTAAAAAACGTAGAATAGTTCATTAAAGATGAAAAATAGCTTTTTATAATCAGTCTTTTCTGAATTTTACCTATATTGATTGTTTTGAAAACTCTATGTTAAGGTAAAAAGACAAATTGAATATGCTAAATTTTGGTGGTTCAAATAGGAGTGGATTCTATTTGATTAAAAGGGAAGTTGGTGAGAGTCCAACACTGTCCCGCAACTGTATTTAGGAGCTCGATAACAAAGCCACTGTTTTGTTTATCAAAATGGGAAGGTGTTATGGGAGCGTTGATCATAAGTCAGGAGACCTGCCACGAAAGAAGCATCAATTAACCTACGAGGATAGGGAGGTGTTAGCTACTGCATGATTGTGAATTCATGTTAAATTCACTGTTTTTTTGGTCTGTCATGCTTTTGTAGATTAACAACTTCTAAAAAGGGATAGAAGTTGTTTTTTTGTTGTTCTGTCGTGTTTGAATGGTAACGCTTACAAGAATAATTAAACAAAGGGGCTGTCATTAAATGGAGTTAAATTATTCACCAGGTCTTGATGGGATCATTGCTGCTGAAACAAAGCTATCTTTTTTAGACACTGTAGGAAGTCAAATAGTTATTCGAGGCTATGACTTGATTGAATTATCACAGCGATATTCGTATTTAGATATTGTTTACTTATTGCTGCATGGAGAAATACCAACTACCGAGCAACAGGCTGACTTACAGGATAAATTGAAAGCTCATTATCAGGTACCACAAGAGATATTTCAAATTTTCAAGCTATTACCTAATGAAACACACGCGATGGATGGGCTGAGAACAGGAATTTCTGTTTTAGCAGGCTTTGATCAGCACATCAATGATCGTTCGACTGAAAGGAATTTATCGCGAGCATATAGACTTTTAGGTGGTATGCCCAACATCGTAGCAAATAGCTATCGTGTATTAAATGGACAAGATGTTGTCGAGCCGGATAGTCAACTTTCCTATAGTGCCAATTTTTATTACATGATTACGGGTAGAAAGCCAACTGCGTTAGAAGAAGAAATTTTTGATCAGTCACTCGTTTTATATAGTGAGCATGAGATGCCAAATTCGACGTTTGCGGCTCGTGTCATTGCTTCTACACAATCTGATTTGTATGGCGCTTTAACGGGAGCTGTCGCATCATTGAAAGGGAATTTACATGGAGGGGCTAACGAGGCAGTCATGTACATGCTTCTTGAAGCAAAAACAGTAGAAGGCTTTGAAGCATTGTTGAAAAACAAGCTACAAAATAAAGAAAAGATTATGGGCTTTGGCCACCGTGTCTATATGAAAAAGATGGACCCAAGAGCACAAATTATGAAAGAAGCCTTGCATAAATTATGTTTGGAGCAAGGGGATGATCGCTTATATCACATGTGTGAAGCTGGTGAAAAAGTGATGGCACAGGAGAAAGGGTTGTATCCAAATTTAGATTATTATGCAGCACCCGTGTACTACATGCTTGGTTTACCAATTGAAATCTATACGCCAATCTTCTTTGGCTCACGAACAACTGGCTTATGTGCCCATGTGATTGAGCAGCATGACAATAATCGATTATTTAGACCTCGTGTCAATTATATTGGCGAGCGTCATAACCTTGAAGAATTGTCGGTATAATCAAGTTTTAACAACTCGCCATAAAGCTGATGGGCATTCTGACCAATGCCTATCAGCATACTAGTATATCAAACTCAAGCCTTGAAAGGAAGATATAGATGATTAAAACAAATGACATAACGAAGACAGATCAATTACTTACAGATATTGCGGATTATGTACTAAATACAAAGATTACAAGTGAAGAGGCATACGAAACGGCACGCTATGTTCTATTGGATACTTTAGGCTGTGGCATTTTGGCCTTACAATATCCTGAATGCACGAAGCTTCTTGGCCCAGTAGTACCAGGCACAGTCGTTCCTAATGGTACACGTGTTCCAGGAACATCTTATGTTCTTGATCCAGTTAAAGGCGCGTTTAATATCGGTTGTATGATTCGTTGGTTAGATTACAACGATACTTGGCTCGCAGCTGAATGGGGGCATCCTTCTGATAATTTAGGTGGCATATTAGCTGTGGCAGATTATTTAAGTCGCGTGCGTGTGGCAGAGGGTAAGGAGCCTCTTAAAGTGAAAGATGTTTTAGAAATGATGATTCAAGCCCATGAAATACAAGGTATTTTAGCACTAGAAAATAGCTTAAATCGTGTTGGGCTAGATCACGTTTTGTTTGTCAAAATTGCAACAACAGCTGTTGTGACAAAGGCATTAGGAGGCACGCATCAGGAAATTGTCAATGCATTGTCCAATGCCTGGATTGATAATTCAAGTCTGCGAACATATCGTCATGCACCGAATACAGGTTCTAGAAAATCATGGGCTGCTGGGGATGCAACAAGTCGAGCAGTGCAATTAGCGATGATGGCTGTGAAAGGCGAAATGGGCTACGCAACGGCCTTATCTGCACCAGGCTGGGGATTCCAAGACGTTCTCTTTAATAAACAAGAATTAAAGCTTGCTAGACCACTTACATCTTATGTGATGGAAAATGTACTATTCAAGGTTTCTTATCCAGCTGAATTCCATGCACAAACAGCTGCAGAATGTGCCGTTCATTTACACCATGAAGTGAAAAATCGTTTACAGGACATTGACCGCATTCAAATTACGACACATGAATCAGCAATACGAATTATCGATAAAGAAGGGCCTCTTCTTAATCCAGCTGATCGCGATCACTGTCTTCAATATATTACAGCTATTGGTCTAATCTTTGGTGATATTATTGCAGATCACTATGAAGATGATGTGGCAGCAGATCCACGCATCGATGATTTAAGAAATAAAATGGTGGTTGTGGAAAACGCTCAATATACAATCGATTACCTAGATCCTGAAAAACGTTCGATTGCCAATGCTGTTCAAATTTATTACAACGATGGTACATCGTCTGAGCTTATTGAGTGTGAATATCCATTAGGACACCGTTTCCGTCGTGAGGAAGCATACCCTCAAATCATTAATAAATTCCAGCAAAACATAGGTACTCATTATTCACAAAAACAATTACGTAAAATTAATGAGGTTTGTGTTGATCAAGAGCTACTTGAGAATCATGCCGTCCATGAATTTGTTAATTTATTTGTTTAACTATCTAGACGATTTTGGACGTACTTATGGTGAGACATCATTGATTATTAGGGGGTTTTTATAGATGGCGTGGATTGTAAACGAAGCGATAACACAAAAACAACTGGCGGAGCAATTTCGAGCACTCATTAAACGTTCAACGATTTTGCAAATACCAGGCGCTCATGATGCAATGGCAGGTTTAATGGCTAAAAAAGTTGGCTTTGAGGCACTGTATCTATCTGGCGCTGCCTACACAGCCAGTAGAGGGTTACCTGATTTAGGAATGATTTATTCCAATGAAGTGGCGGAGCGAGCAAACGATGTTATTCGTGCTACGAATTTACCAATGCTCGTAGATATCGATACTGGCTTCGGTGGTGTACTAAACGTTGCCCGTACAGCGTGCGAAATGGTAGAGGCAGGGGTTGCTGCTGTACAGCTAGAAGATCAAAATCTTCCAAAAAAATGTGGTCACTTGAATGGAAAAACGCTTGTTTCCCAAGAGGAAATGATACAAAAAATAAAGATGATTAAGCAAACAGCCCCTACCTTAGTGATTGTTGCCCGCACGGATGCGAGGTCTGTAGAAGGCTTAGAACAGGCTATCTTAAGATCTAAAGCCTATGTAGCAGCTGGCGCAGATGCTATTTTTCCAGAGGCTTTACAAACAGAAAAAGAGTTTAAACAATTCGCCAGTGAGCTGGATGCTCCCTTATTAGCTAATATGACTGAGTTTGGACGAACGCCTTATTATACCGCAAAGGAGTTTGAAAAAATGGGCTATTCGATGGTGATTTATCCCGTTACCTCCATGAGAGTTGCAGCCAAAGCCTATGAGCAAGTGTTTGCCTTAATAAAAAACACAGGAACGCAGAAAGATGCTATTGAGGATATGCAAACCAGAAGTGAATTATATGAAACCATTTCCTATTACAAATTTGAAGATCTAGATAGTGAGTTGTCGAAAACCATCTTACCAAAAGAGGAAGTAAAGTAGGAGAAAAGTTGTTTTTCTCCTATTCTTTCAAGGAGGGCTAGCATGGATAAACTAGAGGACAAAATGAACATCTTTACACCAGAGGACTTTCAAGATGAGGAAGAGCTTATCGCAAAAACGGCAGAGCTCTTCATTAAACAGGATGTCTCACCTAAAATTACAGCTATTGAAAAGCATCAATATGAAGTTACTCGTCATTTATTTCAAAAAGCAGGTGACCTTGGTTTACTAGCCATTGAGATACCTGAAGACTATGGTGGGCTGGCACTCAATAAAAAAATTTCAGGGCTCGTTGCAGAAAAAATGGGCTATGGCGGCTCATTTAGTGTCTCTTACAATATTCATGCTGGAGTCGGGACATTGCCCTATGTCTATTTTGGAGACGCGTCACAAAAGCACAGATACTTACCAAAATTGGCCTCAGGGGAATGGATTGGAGCCTACGCACTGACAGAGCCGGACGCAGGTTCAGATGCATTACATCCCCAAACAAATGCGATTTTAAATGGAGATGGCTCAGCATGGATCTTAAACGGTGAAAAGCAATGGATTACCAATGCGCAACTAGCAAATATCTTTGTTGTTTTTGCAAAAACAAGTGAAGGCATGACTGCTTTCATTGTCGAACGTACCTTTACAGGGGTATCTGTGGGACAGGAAGAAGAGAAGATGGGCATTAAGGGATCTTCGACGGCTACCCTTATATTAGAGGATGTTAGCGTACCGAGGGATAATGTACTTGGCGAGGTTGGAAAAGGCCATAAAGTGGCGATGAATATATTGAATATGGCACGTCTAAAGCTAGCTTTCTCCAACATTGGCACTGCCAAGCAGGCTCTACAATTAGCTGTGGGTTACGGGAAGGAACGGAAGCAATTTCACAAGCCAATTGTTGATTTTACTATGATACAGGAAAAGCTAGCGGACATGGCCATTTCAATATATGGGGCAGAAAGTGCTGCCTATCGGACAGCTGGAGAAATAGATGATGCGATTAAGTTAGCTAGTAAAGAGTCGATGGTTCATAAAATAGCTGATTTCGCTTTGGAATGCGCCCTTAATAAAGTCAATTGCTCAGAAGCCCTTGGCAAAATTGTAGATGAAGCTGTACAAATCCATGGTGGCTATGGCTATATGCAAGATTATGAGGTAGAACGATTGTATCGTGATGCGAGGATTAGCCGTATTTTTGAAGGGACAAACGAAATCAATCGTTTAACCATTGCGAAAATGTTATATAAAAAATATACGCTCGCACCTTCTACGTATAATGCACCAGCAGCCGAGCAGCCAGCTGAAATAAATCAGCAATACATCCAACTTTCCAATTACTTAATGCAAGTAGCTCTTGCTGTCATTACAGACGCACAGATCCATTTGGAACAAGAGCAGGAATACATGCGTCTGTTGGCTGATATGGCAAAGGATCTTTATGTTATGGAAGCTTCTTTACTGAGAACAGTAAAAAATGCAAATGAAAAAACAAAGTACTTGATGACTGATATCATTTGTCAGGAAGGCTACCGTAAAATAGAAAAAAGTACAATTGATATTATTTGTGCTGCTGAAACAAACGAACAAAAGCGAAAAATATGGCTAGATGCAATTCAACAGCTAAACATCCCGCTACATCAAAATCTCTTTATGAAAAAGCGAGAGATTGCAAGAAATATTATTAACAATCCAAAATCGATAAGTTAATTGTTATTAAATAGGAGGGAAACGATAATGGTCGATACTTTTGCCAATGTAAGCAAGGAAGGTGCCATCACGATCATTCATTTAAATCATCCACCAGCAAATACTTTATCATCTACATCGATTGAAAATCTTCGACTCATTCTCAAAGAGTTAGCTGTGGACGAACAAACGAATGCTATCATTATTACAGGCTCCGGACGATTTTTTGCCGCTGGTGCAGATATTAAGGAATTTGTTTCTGCCTTTGGGCAACAGGAAAAAGCATTGAAGATGGCTGAGTCAGGTCAAGCACTATGTGATGAGATTGAAGCCATGAAAAAGCCTGTTATTGCTGCTATTAATGGTCCCGCTCTTGGAGGAGGATTAGAGTTAGCATTAGGCTGTCATTTCAGAATTGCATCAAGTAATGCCATTCTTGGTTTACCAGAATTAAAGCTGGGCTTATTACCGACATTCGGAGGGACTCAACGATTGAGCAGAATAACGGGACAAGCAAAGGCACTCCAATTAATTTTAACAAGTCAACAATTAAGTGCTGACGAAGCACTCCAATTAGGTATTATTCAACTGAGGACGGAGCCAGAGGAGCTTCTACCAATTGCAAAAGCTATTGCGAATTCCTTCGTTGAGGGTAAAAGTATGACAAGTGTGTCCCGTACAATTGAATGTGTTATACAGGGTGGCAAAGATCATCTCCATAATGGGCTGGAACTTGAACGAAGACGTTTTGCCGAGTTGTTTTTAACAGAGGATGCTAAGGAAGGAGTTCAGGCATTTATTGAAAAAAGACAGCCAGATTTTAAACATTCTTAAAGGAGGGAATCGATATGACGAACGAAGTACTATTTTCTGTCAGTAACGGTGGTGCAGCAAGCATTACACTAAATCGTCCTAAAGCCTTAAATTCACTTTCTACTGAAATGCTAAAGCCCATTCGAGAAAAGTTGAAGGAATGGCAAGCAAATGATGAGATTAAGTTAATCATCCTAAAAGGAGCTGGCGAGAAGGGATTTTGCGCAGGGGGTGACATTAAAACACTTTATAAAGCTCGCTCCAGTCAGGAAGCTTTCAAAAATGCTGAAATCTTTTTTGAAGAAGAATATCAAGTAGATATGGCTGTCTACCACTACCCTAAACCAATTATCGCTTGCCTAGATGGCATTGTCATGGGTGGTGGGGTCGGTTTAGCCAATGGGGCCAGTCATCGAATCGTTACTGAACGGACAAAATGGGCTATGCCAGAAATGAATATTGGTTTCTTTCCGGATGTTGGCGCTGCCTATTTCTTAAATCAAGCACCAGGCTATGTAGGATACTATTTAGCCTTAACAGCATCGATTATCCAAGCTGCAGATATTCTCTTTGCTAAGGGCGCAGATTGCTACATGATGAGCGATCAGTTAAACACTTTCCTAGCACATATTGAACAATTAGACTGGCATACATTGGAGACCAGTACAACGCTACGCCAACTAATGGAGGCCTATTCAAGTACATCTTTAACAAACAGTGATCTTGCCAACCTCCAACATAAGATCGATCAGCATTTTTCAAAAAATACAGTGGAAGAGATCGTTGAATCCTTAGACAATGACGCAAGTAAATTTGCACAAGAAACAAAGCAGTTACTTCTATCTAAATCTCCATCATCGTTAAAGATTACGTTAAAGCAACTAATAGATGCGCGCGATAAATCACTAGAAGAATGCTTTGCAACAGATTTAATCTTGGCTAAAAACTTTTTAACACATGAGGATTTCTTTGAAGGTGTACGCTCTGTCGTCATTGATAAGGACCGAAATCCACAGTATATCTATCAAACACTCAATGAATTTACAGATAAAGACCTCGAAAAGTTTTTTCAAGATCATCATGTGACAGTAAAAGAGTAAGACCAAGTGGATTTTCTATTCATAAACGTGGAAACCATTTACTATTTAAAAGGTAGATGGTTTTCTGTTTGTAGTAAGATGCAAAGTAAGTTAGCAAAGAGATTGGTATGTTATACTATAAAAAACGGAATAACAGGATAAAGGTACAAATTCATAATGAGTTTGTTTAAAAGGGAAGTTCGGTGAAAATCCGGCGCTGTCCCGCAACTGTAATTCGGAGTACATTTTCAAAGCCACTGTTATGTCATGTAATGGGAAGGGAAAATGTGTGATGATCATAAGCCAGGAGACCTGCCTTTGTCTAGTACAGCCAAAAAACCTACGAGGATAGGGGGTGTTGAGTGTGACGAATTTCCTTCATCATACTCATAGTGCGACAACCAAGAAGAGGGTCTCTATTCAGTATAGACGACTTATTTTATATTGGTTGAAGAACTATGTAGTATTTATGTCATAGCTAGCATCTAACCTTTAGAAGGAAGATGCTTTTTTTATGAACGATAGGAGTGAACTAGATGACATCACATTCAATATTATTTTATGAAAATCAAGTAAAGCAACAAATCATGAACAACCTTTCTAGTGAGCACAGTATTTCCCTACAAACTTATATCAAAAAATTAATACAAAAAAATCCTGAAGATTACAAAAGTATTAATTATGCCTATTTAAATATAAAACGCGAATTAGTCGGTACAGTATAATGCTGATAGATGATAAAATTGTAGAGGATAGTATTGATATTGATCAAGACACTCTATTTAGAAATTTGGATCATTTTGAGATAGAGAGATGCTTTGTATTAGAATATTTAGAAATGCTTTTAAGATGGAATAAACAAACACACGCTATATCTGAAGAGAAACTTCAAAAGCTTTGGATGAAACTGATAAGAAAATATAAATTTTCTCTTGATGAATGGGAAAGAAATGCTGGGAATAGGAATATTCATTCTTACCTTGTGAAAGAACAAGGACATGGTTTACAAAGATTAATTCGTTTTTACAGGGAACGGCATGGAGTGAAATGGTTAGAAAATGCCTTTGATTATGGGATGACATTGCTATTGAAATTTGGTGAAATGCCAGCATTAGAAATGTTTTTCCTCACAAATTTAATATGTTACAAATGGCAACTAGATTACTTAGAGGATGAAGAAGTGCAACATTACTTTTCTCATTTAGCAAATGGGAAAGTGAAAGAGGTCTATAATAGCTTTAGGGCTTACGATAGAGAACAAAATCTTTTAACTGCTACTAAATTATATAAACTTATATCCAAATATAATCCTCAATTTCATACAAATTCTGCTGCAACGCCGGAATTTTATAAGGAATTGGCCCTGTTTATTGAAAGGAAATAATATATTCGTAGTGTCAATCAGTCTATTTTTCTTCAGAATCTAGACTGTTCTATGTTAGCTATTCAACTAGATTATCATAGTCATTCTACAATTAATTAGATTTGCTGTAGATCGATTTTAATAGAGAATTTCATACATCATTTAAAATAAATAATTTAATTAGGAAGTAGTAATTATTGATAATCTATTTCGTACTACATAATTAAAAATACTGAATAATCCAAAAATAAAGAAGTTTAGAATCTTGATTTACTTTTCATTTGAAGGATGGTACACTTAAAACTATTGAACAACAACTATATATTGTGTTCGTTTTACAAAGGTACTACTATATGTAGTTTAAAAGGGAAGTTCGGTACAATTCCGACGCTGTCCCCGCAACTGTGAAGCTGACGATGATTGCAACCACTGTGCATTTGCATGGGAAGGGAATCAGAGAATGAAGCAAAGCCAGGAGACCTGCCTTTATAAAACAAATTTATCATTTCTTCGGGGATTAAGAGATGGGAACGTCAGTATTTTTGGTATGTTAACGTTTCCATTTAGCCTATCTCTCTAGAGGAGATAGGCTTTTTTATTTTATGAAAAGAGGGATTTCTATGAAACTTTATACGAAAACAATTTGTCCAAAATGCCTATGGGTAAAATCTGAACTACAACGTGCAGGACTTGAAGCTGAAATTGTTAACATTGATCACGATGAACAAGCAAAGCAAACGATTATTAATGCAGGTTTTTTAAGTGTGCCTGTTTTAGAGATGAATGGAACTTTTATAGGAGATGTTCAGGAAATTGTTTCTCAAATTGAGTTGATTGCCCTATGATCGTATTCGCTAGTCGTACTGGCAATGTGCGCAATGTGGTATCCAAATTAAAGGCAGAATGTATCGAGCTCTCCGAGGAATTGCGATTGAACAAGCCATATCTTTTAATTACCTACACAGATGGTTTAGGTGACATTCCAGCAAAGGTACAACGTTTTTTAGAAAAAAACAGGGATTTTTGTAAAGGAGTAGTTGCCAGTGGGAATAGTAACTTCGGTCATCATGTATTTGGCGCTGCTGGTGAGAAAATCGCTGCTACGTATCATGTACCCCTAGTAAGGAAATTAGATTTACGAGGTAATCAAACGGATTACGAAGCAATACAAACGTTTTATGAAACGAGGGTAATGGGATGAAAACCTATTTAAAGCTTAATAATGACGTACTGAATCGTTATAGTACAACTGGGTTACTTGAGTTAGAAAAGGACCGCGAAGCTACGCGCCGCTACTTTTTAGAGTATGTTAACGTACGTTTGCGTTATTTTATAGATATTGAGGAAAAAATCCGCTATTTAGTTGATGAGGGCTACTATGAGAAAGCATTTATCGACATGTACGAGATGGAATTTATAAAGAAGTTGTACAAAAAAGCCTATGATTATAATTTCCGCTTTCCATCCTTTATGAGCGCAAGTAAATTTTATGATAGCTATGCTATGAAAAGTCGTGATGGGGAAGAGATCTTAGAAAAATATGAGGATCGTATAGTCATTATCGCTTTGTATTTGGCTCAAGGAAATACAGCTCTAGCAGAACGCTCTGTCGAAGCGATGATGGAAGCTTATCAGCCAGCAACACCAACTGCTTTAAATAGTGGCAAGAAAGCACGTGGTGAATTAGTTAGCTGCTTTAAATTATCAATGGATGACTCCATGAATAGTATTGCCGAAAATATTGGCTATTGTTTAGAGCTATCACGCCTTGGTGGTGGGGTTGGGGTCAACCTAACAGATTTACGCCCTTTAGGTGATCCAATTAAAGAGATATTAAATCGTGCAAGTGGTGTCATCCCAGTAGCAAAACTGTTAGAAAATTCTTTCAGTTATTCGAATCAGCTAGGGCAACGAAATGGCTCAGGTGTTGTCTATCTAAATATTTTCCATGCAGACATAGAAAATTTCATTTCATCAAAAAAACCAAATGCGGATGATAAAATTCGTCTTGCTACACTTTCAACAGGAATTATTATACCAAGTATTTTCTTCGAACTGATGAAACGTGATAAGGATATTGTTTTGTTTAGCCCATACGATATTTTTAAAGAATATGGCAAACGGATGTCTGAGATTTCCATTTCAGACATGTACTACGAGCTACTTGATAACCCTAAAATTCGTAAAATTAAACGTTTAAATGCACGTAAGCTTTACACAGAGGTGAAAAAAGCACAATTTGAATCAGGCTATCCGTTTGAAATCTTTGATGATAATGTCAATAAGGTACATCCTTTAAAAAATATTGGACGTGTCAAAATGTCCAATTTATGTACAGAAATCTTACAAGTACAAGAGACAAGTATCATTACGGACCAGGATCAACCAAACGACTATGGATTAGATGTATCGTGTAACTTAGGTTCCATCGATATCCATGCAGCAAGTAAAGTGAAGGATTTCGGCGCATTAGTCGATACAGCGATGCACCTATTAACAAATGTATCGCAAATGACACATATTAAAAATGTACCGTCTGTTGCAAAAGCCAACCAATTAATGCATTCTGTAGGGCTTGGCTGTATGAACCTCCATGGGCATCTCGTGACGGAGGGCATCCTGTACGGCTCAAAAGATTCGATTGATTTCATGGATCACTTTATGGAAGCGATGAACTATTATTCTTTGAAATCTTCGATGGAAATGGCGAAAGAAAAAGCTGCAACCTTCTACCGATTTGAGGACAGTGATTATGCATCAGGTAGCTATTTTGACCAATATATCAATAAAATTGACGAAGAACTATCACCTGTTGTATTGAAGGCGCTTGGCAATATACCAATCATTACGAACAAGATGTGGGAAACGTTAAAGCAGGATGTAATGCAATACGGTCTATTCCATTCCTATCGTTTGGCTATTGCCCCAACTGGTAGTATTTCATATATTCGTAGCTGTACGGCTTCAATCGCACCATGTACAGAGCGCGTAGAGGTTCGTGATTACGCCGATAGTAGAACCATTTATCCAATGCCTCATTTAACAAATGACAATAGTCATTTATATGTGGAGGCGTATGATGTGAATCCTTATGATTTAATTGATTTATATGCAGCTTCTCAAAAGCACGTTGACCAAGGTATTTCCATGACGCTTTATGTAACGGACAATTGGACAACCGAACAATTGGCTAAAGTATACATTTATGCGTGGATCAAGGGCATTAAGTCTGTTTACTATGTTCGTCAACGATTACAAAGCTTAGAGGAGTGTGTAGCATGTCAAATATAATTTATGAGGCAGTCAATTGGAATAAGGCAACAAGTGAGCTTGCCCAAATATTTTGGGACCAGCAATGGAAGCAAATTTGGTTTCCAGAAGAAATTGCGGTCAGTAAAGATATTAAACAATGGAAAAGCTTTGAGCATCAGGACACATATAAAAAAGTATTTGCAGGATTAACCTTACTGGATACTGTACAAACAAATATCGGAATGAATCGTGTTGCCGCTTATACAGACGATTTACAGGAAAAGGCTGTCCTAACCGTTTTTGATGCATTCGAGGCGATACATGCCAAGTCCTATTCTTATATTTTCACAACGCTTTGTACAAACGAAGAAATCGACGAGCTATTTGAGTGGGTCAAGAAAAATGAATTTCTACAGTATAAGGCCAATAAAATAGCAGACATTTATAATAGTATTGAAGAAGGCAATCCAGAGAGCTTATGGAAAGCGATGTTCTCATCCGTTATGCTTGAATCTTTCCTGTTTTATTCTGGCTTTTTCTATCCACTCTACTTAGGAGGACAAGGCTTCCTACGAAATAGTGCAGAAATTATTTCACTCATCTTGCGCGATGAATCTATCCATGGGGTAGCAGTTGGATTTTTTGCTCAAAATCTATTCAAGCAATTTTCAAAGGAAAAGCAAGAAGAGCTACATTTATGGGGCTATGAGCTATTATTAGATTTATATCAAAATGAAATGAAGTATACAGATGATATTTATGCGGAAACAGGATTATCACCTGAAGTGCGCGCATATGTACGTTATAATGCAAATAAAGCTTTAATGAATGTCGGCTTTGAAGCCATGTTCCCAGAAGAGGAAGTCAATCCAATTGTGATGAATGGGATTCGTAATGAAGGCTCCACATATGATTTCTTTTCACAAAAGGGTGCTACCTATGCCAAGGCAAAAGTTGCGCCGATCACAGATGACACATTCAATTTTAATCGTTAAGGATGAAGAACAATGAATCTAGAAGTAAAAATTAAAAAAGTTCACGCTGAAGCCATGCTACCGATACAAGCCAACCCTGGTGATGCAGGCATGGATCTCTATTCCATAGAAGCAGTAGAAATCCCAGCAGGCGTAGCCAAACTCATTAAGACAGGTATACAGATTGAATTACCTAAGGGAACGGAAGCCCAAATTCGACCAAGAAGTGGATTAGCATTAAAGCATAGTGTAACTGTACTGAATAGCCCAGGCACTATAGATGAAGGCTATAGAGGAGAAATCGGTGTTATTTTAATCAACCATGGTCAAGAACCATTTATTGTAGAAAAATCAATGCGCATTGCTCAAATGGTTATTCAATTTGTTCCTTCTATTCAATTAGTGGAAGTAGATGAATTATCTCAAACGGTCCGTGGAGAATCTGGATTTGGTGCAAGTGGTACGAAATAGCGTACCTATATATAAACCTCATAAAGTTTACTTAAAAATCCTGCTTAAAATGCAGGATTTTTTTGTTACCGTTGCTAATAGCAGAAGGAAATAATAGGGTTCATATGGAATGAAGTAATGATAGCGAAGTAAAGGAGCTAATAATCATGAAAAAAAATATGTTCAGGTATTTTCCTTATGTTGATTGTCATTCTTACATCGATCACAACTGCTGCAGCAGCTAGTAGTCAACTAAAAGTGGACGGTATGACAGTACAAACGGATGTGAAGCCCGAAATAAAAAACAATCGAACAATGGTACCTTTACGCGTGATTAGTGAAAATTTAGGGGCTAAGGTGCATTGGTCGGATGGGCAAGTGATACTGACCCAAAGTGAGATGAAAGTCAGTTTAAAGTTAAACAGTAGTAAAGCCACAGTAAATGGAAAAACGGTATTATTGGATGCAAAGCCATACTTAAAGAATGGACGCACCATTGTACCATTACGTTTTCTAGCAGAAATCTTTGGCTGTAAAGTTCATTACGATCATTTAACGATCTCAATCGATACAGAGCCATTGATGATTAAGGGTGTGGAAGTGAAAGCATTACTTCATGAATACCACATGACAATGGGGGGAGTAGTCGAGCAAATCAATGGCAATGCCTATATGGAAGAAATGCACCGTATATTTACTAAAAATATGGGCAAGAAGATAAAACAGCCTAACGACTACACATGGTCTGTGCATAGCACCGTAATTGGGGGCTATTATAAAATGGGCCAATATGATTTCTTGAACAAGGAAGGTAGTAGCATAGCACGTTATGATCTCTATTCGTTGGTGCAATCTTCAGATAAACCTTTGACTGGACAGCCAGACGTGTTGATTTATGACGCCACTGTTGACCAATGGTATGAGTTTAACAAAACTGCCAGTGACTCTATTTATTCGTTAATGGAAACTGCCACGAGAAATGGCTTTGTGACAGTTATTAGTAATACAGTTCCTTGATTATGAATCCATTAAAAACGCAATAGAAGAGCACATCTATGAATAAGATGTGCTCTTCTTATTAAAAATGCTAATCATTTTTATTTAGAAAAGTACTAGGCATGACTACAAGGACTACTGTTCCACGAGCACAAAGCGTATCCTGCGCGTAAACTTCAGTTTCTACTTTCCATTTCTTCGGATGAATTTCTTCAACAGTGCCAATTGCCTTTAAGGGAACATCTTGGGGTGTTGGCTTGAGGAAATCTACATTAAGGTTAGCCGTTACAAATCGAGGTGGCTCCACTCCATCACCAATTTCATGTCCATTTTTACGATGCAAGGCAAGCGCTGCCGACCCTGTTCCATGGCAATCAATTAATGAAGCAATTAAACCACCATAGATAAATCCTGGAATACCCATATATTTTGATTCAGGTGTATAGATTGTAATCGTCTTATCACCATGCCACCCCGTGCGAAGATGATGACCATCATCATTCAAACGGCCACACCCATAACACCAAGCGATATCATCTGGATAAATATCTTGAATTGCTTTTTCTACTTTTAATTCTTCCATTCTTCTCTCCCCAATACTCTAGTATTATTTGTTTCTAATCGAACGTTAATCATTTAAGTATAATTAATCATTTCCATTCCATCAATAAAAATCTAAATATTCCATCTATTCAAACTATTTAAGAAAGCACGACCATGAAGTTGGACAAGTTTTATTACTGACAGATGGGGAGGGCTGGTATCAGGAAGAAGGAAAAGCTGCATAGCTTGTAAAACGCTGGCATGGTGCAACTAAAGAAAGATGGTATACTAAGGTCGTTACGTTTTTCTTTTACCGTGCTGAAGAAGGAATTAAAGGAGTCAAAAGGTATGTCATTAGAAAATATAATCGATTGTATTTGCAAGGAAGCAACTAATAAAGACAGTAAAAAATTAGAAGAATTACTAGAGCAATTGTATGATTATGAAAGTGCTAAAATACTCGATATTTACCCTTATCAGATAAAAAGTAATAAAAAATATAGTCAAGTAGAAGTATTCTTCGATAAATTGGAGATGGTCGATTTCCAAGAAAAAACGCAGGATTATCATTCTTATCAGAAAAGCCTAGAAAAATTCGAGAGATTTTTTGAATTGATGTGGTTAAAATCATCTGAATTTTATGCATTTTATTACATACCAGATCCTTTATATAAGGATCAATTGTATTATAAAGTCTACGAGAATGAGTGGAATAAAATTATCCCTAAAGATCTTACAGAAGGCATTTTATTAAACATTGATGAGTACACAATATTAATTTCACTAATAAAATTAGCTGTTTCGGACCATCTCCATCTACATATCATTTTACCTGAGGAGAATATGGTATTTAGTGGGAATGGATTAGCCTTTTTAATCTATAGCCAGCGTAATCTTGAGCTATTTGAAAAGATAGCTAATACGGAGGGGCTCTATATCCGTTGAAAAAGTGATAGAACATTTCCAGCAACATGGAGCCAGATAAATATGAAACATACCCTAAAAAATAGCAACAATCTATGTTGCGTACAGATCGTTGCTACTATTATTTAAAAATCATTTATTTTGCTCTCGATAATTAATGGCCTCTTTAAATTCATCGGTAGCTAGGATGTTGTAAAACATATTTCTACTGTTTACGTTTGCTATTGTCCCAGTGTTTGTATTATCAATCCATAGATAGTATTCATCATCGTTTAGTTTGATCTTATACTGCGGAGCAATTTCGTTATCAACCTCACCGAATTCTCTAGCTTTTTTAAATGTTTTTTCTATAATTTTAACATCTTCCGTATTAGAGATTTGTTGTAAAGTATCGGGTTGTACTTCATCGAAATTAATTAATTCTTGAATTTCTATCACCTTTGATGCTTCTTTCTGATCGTTACAAGCAACTAACGCTAAAGAACAAATCATTAACAACAAAATTGTCTTTATTTTCACCTTGATCTTCACCCCTCTTTATTCATTCTAGTATATTCCCTTATGAACACTTCTTCAAACCGCAAACCCTCAAAATATTTACATATTCTAACAGTCTAAAAAAGGTTTAACCATAGAATAAAAACTTATCTGAGAGCTTTCCCCTTGAATGGAATTTATAGTATGCTGATTAAAAGGGAGGAGAGGGATTTTATGGTTAAACAATTGATTGTTGGGGATACAATACAGGAATTGGCTTCTACTCGTCGCATACTGGAACGCTTGCCCGACGAGCATTTGACATGGAGGCCACATGAGAAATCAATGACACTAGGAGGTCTGGCCACGCACCTAATCAATCTGCTAAACTGGCAAATGGCTATTTTACAGTACTCAGACTTTGATCTTTCCACCGTTCCGTTACGACGAGAGGCATTAGAAAAGCGAGCTGACATTCTGGATGAGTTCGATACAAACGTAAGAAAACTGGAAATGATGCTTACTGAATGTGATGAGAAAACGCTCGGAGAGGTATGGACACTACGTCATGGTGACCATATTATTCGCCAGGAGCCTCGAGCAATTGCGTTCCGCACCTTCGGATTAAGCCACATGGTCCATCATCGGGCGCAGCTTGGGGTATACTTGCGACTTCTCGATATTCCAGTACCAGGCATCTACGGCCCCTCTGCAGACGAAGAAGCCTAGTAAACTACTTCCATGAATCGCTATTTAGAAAGGTATGAGGTGTTCGATTGACTAAGATAATGACGAAAACAGAACGATTAATTATTCGATTAATGGAAGAGGGAGATTACTCTTCTTGGCTTACGCAATATGAAAATCGTTTACCTTCCCAGCATAAATACGATGAAGGTAAATTAGATATGAGCATCTGTACGAAAGAATGGTTTATTGATTTAGTTACTAAGCATCATCAGATGGCTGAGGATGATAAGGTGTATGTATTTGGAGTATTTAGAAAAACAGATAATACGCATATTGGTTTTGTAGACTTTTCCACAATTATGAGGGAAGAATTTCAATGGGCTAGGTTCGGGTATACCATTCATAACCATTTTTGGAGAAAAGGTTATGGTAAAGAGGCTGTAAAGGCAGCGATTGATCTAGCATTTGAAAAATTAAATTATCATCGAATAGAAGCTCATATAAACCTCGACAATACGGCATCTATAAAATTAGCAGAAAATGTTGGGATGCTTTATGAATGCACGAGGAAAGGATTCATATACGAGGACAACAAGTGGACTGATCAGCTGGTTTATTTTATAAATGCAGAAGACATTTAAAAGGGAGGAGCTGTATGTACGACATGGAGAACTCTTTAGAAGTGCAAAAGAAAGAGGATATAAAAATTTCAATAGTCATACCAGCCCATAATGAAGAAAAATACATTGGAAAGTGCTTAGAATCTATTTTAAAGGCTTCCAAATCCTTTGAAAATCAAGTAGAGATTATTGTTGTTTTAAATCGCTGTACAGATAGAACAGAGCAAATTGCAAAATCGTATAATTGTATCCTACTAAAAAATAGCGATAAGAACCTTTCGAAGATTAGGAACGCTGGCGTTGATATAGCAAGAGGGGAAATCATCGTCACAATTGATGCCGATACACAGATGAACGAACATGTGTTATCGAAGGCAGTGGAGAACTTAATCACAGGTAAGTACATTGGCGGGGGCGTTACAGGAAAGTTTGAAAGAATGTCCTTAGGAATTTTTGTTTCAGCTTTGTTATTAATCGGACCAATATTTTTAAAATATGGTGCAATTTCTGTAGGCATCTTTTGGTGCTACAAAAAAGATTTTCAAGCAATTAATGGATTTAATGAAAATATGCTCATGGCAGAAGATGCCGATTTTGCTAAACGATTAAAAGATTGGGGAAAAAAGAACGAAAAAAAATACGGAACAATTCAAAATGGAATGATCACTTCAAGCAGAAAATTTGATAAGCATGGAGACTGGGTTTTACTTAAACGTCCTAAAATGATCCTAGCATACCTTAAAGGTACAGATCAGAAACATGCGAATGAAGCATATTATGAAAATGAAGATAGATAAAAAGAAACCGTAACGTTAATCGAACAAGGATTAACGTTTTTTTGTTACGATGCAATCATTCTAGCTATATTAAAGAAAAGAATTGAATAATTTTTTATAATAAATTATTCTTTATTACATCAATATTGATGATTCATTTTTGCGAAAGGATTGGGATTGATATAGCTGACGTCAATGTGTCAAACCCAAAAAGTCAGAATGATGAATAACTTTGAAGATTTAATCGGAAAAGAGTATGCCAATATAGCAGGCATCGCTATTAGAAAAGATAATCATTTAATCTATGAAAAATACTTTCATGGGTACACCCAAGATGATGCTTTGCATATAGCATCTGTCACTAAAAGCATCATCTCCATTCTTATTGGTATGGCAATTGATAAAGGATATATAAAAAATATCGAACAGCATGTGTTAGATTTTTTTCCGAATTATACAGTGAAGCGTGGCGAAAAAACCATTCAAAACATCACCCTAGCAAATTTGTTGTCAATGACTGCACCCTATAAATACAAGTCAGAGCCTTATACGAAAGTATATTCAAGCGATGACTGGGTAAAAGCTGCATTGGATTTACTAGGGGGCAAAGGTAGTATTGGGGAGTTTAACTATTCTACCGTTGGCACACATATTTTATCAGGTGTTCTTACAAATGCCACGGGTCAATCTGTCCATGATTTCGCTACAGAAAACTTGTTTAAACCTCTTGCAATCAAAGCTCCCTCCAATACAACTATACAAAATAAAGAAGACTATTTCGCTTTTCTGAAGGATAAATATGTCACTGGCTGGATCATAGACCCTAAAGGAGTAAACACAGCTGGCTGGGGGCTTACTTTAACGCCACGGGATATGGCGAAAATAGGGCAATTATATTTAAATGGAGGTGTGTGGAACGGACAGCACATCATTTCTTCCAAATGGATAGAGGATAGCACAAAAGAGAAAAGTCGATGGGGAGAGTTAGCCTATGGTTACTTGTGGTGGATCGTTGATGATTGCTATGCAGCTTTGGGGGATGGTGGAAATGTAATCTTCATAAATCCTCAAAAGAAGATGGTCATTTCGATTACTTCGCGCTTTATGCCACGTGCCAAGGATCGTGTTGAATTGATTAGAAAGCATCTAATGCCATTGTTTGAATAACAGCTAGACTATAAAAAGTTACGGTAAATACACTCCATTTTGATCATCATCAATCAAAATGGAGTTTTTATAATTAATATAAGGGTATTAATGAATCAATTTTGTCAATCATCCTTAATGGGCATAAAAGCAAAATAACAAAAGTGAATAATTACAAGCCATCCAAAACAGTTTTGGGGATCCGTTCAATTTTGTTCAAAATGACATTTTTAAAATCAATTAAAGTTTCGCATTTTTAATCAAAATTTTTTTAAACTAACAAAAATACTTGCAACACCCATTGTAGTACTGTATAGTACTAATTATGACAAAGGTAAAATTAATGAATCAAAAACGTGTAATTGAAGTAGCTGCAACATTATTTTTAGAAAAAGGGTTTGCTTATACAAGCATGGATGAATTAGTTCGTGTAAGCAAAGTTTCAAAGTCTAATGTATATTATCACTTCTCTAATAAGGAAGAATTGTTGGAGGGGGTCGTTGATTATTGGATTGAAATGTATCAATCTGCAATAGATGACTTACTATCTCAAAACCAATTATTAGTTGAAGATCGTATCCAACTGTTTTTAAAACAAATAACACAAGGAGTTCAGACGAGAGAATATAAGGGGAGCTGTCCATTTATTACGCTTTATATTCAAAGTCCTACAAATGCCACAAAAGTAAAAGAAAAAATAGGTCTTTTTTTTAAAGGCTTACAAACAAAGGTTTCTCTGTTACTTAAACAAGGGGTAGAGAAGGGTGAATTTAGAAAGACAATAAATATTGACGAGGTTGCATCTCTTTTTATAACAAATCTTGAAGGAGCGCTATTTATTTCAGAAACACTGGAGGATGCAACTGTAATCATGAAAACAGCAGATCATTTGTTTAACTTGCTTCGGTAAAAGAAGCATTTTTTTTACATCGAATTAGTACTGAATAGTACTACAAGGAGGCTTTTTATGAGAACAGTATTTTTAACAGGTGGAACAGGTTTTATCGGAAAGCAATTAGTGAAGGAATTAGCCAAAGAGCATGTTACAATTCTTCTATTAGTAAGATCGAAAAGTAAAGCAACACGCATTTATCAAGAAAGAGGCATCTTAAAAGAGGCAAATATGCACTTTATTGAAGGTGATTTAACGAAAATAGACTTAGGTCTAAGTGCTGAAGATAAGGAGTTGGTATTGAAAACGGATGTGATTATTCACGCAGGAGGCCCCATGGATATTCAAGCGACAAGCAAAGAGGCAGCCTCCGTATTTTTGAATGGTGCCCAACATATTAGTGAATTCGCTAAAAATATTCATCAATTGAAGGGATTGCAACAATTTATTCATATTGTAGGCTATATGAGTCCCTTTGATGATAATAATAGCAAGGTTACGATAGATGTATTTAAAGAAGGAAACAATTTTTTAAAAATAAAAAATCCATATGAGCGAACAAAGTTTTTAGCAGATCTATATATCCGTCAGCAGGCATCAGCAGTAGGTTATCCGCTGTCTGTCATTAATCCGCCAACTGTGGTCGGTAGTAGTAAAACAGGGAGTACAGAGCAGATAGCTGGATTAGGTTTGCTTGTGACAAGTATGCGAAGAGGGCTCATGCCAGTGATTCCAGGAGGTAAGGGATATAGGTTGCCATTGATTTCAAACGATGAGTTTGCGAAGTTTATTGTGCAGGTTTTCAAATTGGAGCAGCCGGCTATTCAAACATATACACTTGTTGATGACAAAGAGAACGATCCGAACATTGCTGAATTATTAAGTGTTATGTCGGAAAGTATGAATATGAGGGCACCAAAAATCTCTGTTCCAATGCCGCTTATGAAAACAATAATGAAAAGTGGAGTAAGTAAAATAACAAACATTCCTTCTGATGGACTGAATTTTATGACAAAACGAACATTTTCAAATGTTTCGGTGAAAAACATGATGGGGGGAGATTGGTTTAAGAAGACGAGTGTCATGAACTTTTTCCCTGCCGTAGTAGCTGATCTGGATTATCGATTGATGTATCAAAATGCTGAGCATCATCATTTATTTGAGCGAACATTATGCGATAACCATACCCTTTACCAATTACAAGGAGAGGGAAAACCGTTTATTTTATTACATGGTTTATTGAGTGATGGAGAGGATTTATTTCCTTTAGCGCAAGAGCTTCATGAAAAAACGGGTCAACCTGTATGGATCTTGGATCTTCCAGGTTTGGGACGTTCTCCTTTTAAACGAGAGAAAAATCTTTTAAATATCTATTTGAATGTAGTGAAAAAGTTATTGGAGAAAGCTACTAACGGTGCCCATCTAATTGGCCATTCATTTGGTGCATATATTCTTTTGGAAGCATTAGTACAAAAGTACATAGATAAGAAGCATACAATTACTTTACTTCAGCCACCTATTGCTAAAAAAAATGCTAAATCCATAAATGTTCCTCAATTTATGAACAAATGGACATTGAAATTGGCAACAACTAATTTGATAGAGCGATATCTTTTAAGTAATGGTTTATTTGAAAGTATAGAGAGCATCCCTGAACATTATATTGAAAAACTAAGTAAAAGTTTTACTTCTCCTAGAATTTTAAATACTACGGTTCAGCTTAATAGTTTACTATCGAAAAACGTTCAAGGTGATTTCAATGAAGTAACAAAGTATAATCTTCACATTATTTGGGGGGATTCTGACAGAGGCTATTCTGCTCCTTCACATCTGGGTAAGGTTGATTTTGTTCCATATGGTCATCATTTTCCTCTTAGCCATCCGAGTGAAACGGCTAATTTGGTAATAAAAAATAGTAGTACTAGCAGATGAGCGTGTGGGATAAATAAAAAGCATGAAAATGAATTTGCAAAAGAAGATGAGATCTTGCTTCGGTAAAACGAATCCTTTGATATTGCATTCGAAAAGTATACACCTAACCAGTTGTCGAAATTTATGTGACGACTGGTTATTTAGTATTATTCTTCAGAATTGAGGAATCAAGAAGAACAAATTCAATAAAAGGAAACTAAGATATACCGATGCAGTATATTGTTTTATTTATAGAAAATCTCTTTTTAGAGTATGGGGAAGACGAAAGAGGCTACGATATTTTTTATAAAACGATTTAATAGATATCGAGGTGATTGAGGATTAATATCTTTTTCAATGAGCATTCGTAAATAAAAGCTTATGTTCATTTGTCCTCTTATTGGATATTGCAGCTGAAAACAACTTTTTTAATTGAGAAAAATAATTAATACTTTATATGTTTATTAACAATAAGGTTTTTTAACATATATTAAATTTTTTCATTAAACAATTGGGCCAATTGTGGAGTAACGTCAGGACATAAAAAACTTCTAACTAATAAACATACTATGCACGTTATTCGTTAGAAGTTATCATACTCCATTTAATAGTAGGCTATCCCATAACCTCATCGAATCGGTACGAGTCATGCCATAAGATTAATTGGACTGGTTCGATATTGCCTCAAAATAGTCTAGAACTACCTCGCGGAATTCCAATGAAGCTTGCGTCATGTAGCGACTTTTATGCCATAATAAAGCGATATCACGTACAAGTTCATGATTCTCAACTTGCAAATATTTAATCTTTCCCCATGATATTTTTGCGGTGCTTGGTATGAAGGCAAGACCAATTTCAGCTTCTACAAGAGTGATTAAACGTGTAGGTTCATCGCCCTCATACACATATTTAAGGTCAATTCCAGCCGATTTGCATACAGCGTCTACTAAATCACGAGTGCCGTATCCTCTTTTCACACCGACAAAGCATTCATCCTTAAGTTCTGTTAAACATACGCTACTTCGGTCTGCCAGCCGATGCCCATTAGGAACAGCAACAAGAATGGGATCAACATAGACAACTTGACATTCGATGTCTTCTCCTTGAAAAGGGGAGGACGACAAGCAAAAATCGACTTCGCCTCGATTTAAAAGCGTGACCATTTCCAGTGTGGTCAGCATTTGCACATGAAATTGGATATTAGGACGTTTTTTACGAAACTCTCGCATAATCTGGGGCAAAGTGCTTGCAGTGGTTACCGCAAGCTTGAGTGTGCCAGATTCCGCTCTGGACAAATCGCTAATCTCCTGCTTTCCCTGTTCCAACTCGAACAAAGCCCTTTCCGCGCGACGGATGAATTTGTTGCCAAATTCATTTAATCGCAGTTTCCTGCCTGTGCGATCAAATAAAGGTACCCCTAAATCTTCTTCCAGACGCTGTATCGTTTTGCTTAGCGACGATTGCGTTACGTGGAGACTTCGTGCAGCTTCGGTTACATGCTCTAATCGAGCTACCTCTAGAAAATATTGTAGTTGAAGAAGTTCCATTTCTTTTTCTCTCCAATCATTCCTTTGGATCAATGATATCATAACTTTAAATGCGTTGGAATGAATGTAAAATTTCAAGTAAGATATCAATGGAACAAATATAAAGGGGGGTAAAAAATGAATTCTCGTAGCAGGTGGTTAATGATATCCGTTGGGCTAGGAATATTATTAAACCCTTTAAATTCATCCATGATTTCTGTTGCTATTGCTAGGTTGCAACATGTGTATAGCATTGATTTTACTACTGTTTCTTGGATTGTGTTTTCATTTTATATCGCTAGTGCTATCGCCCAACCTATAATGGGGAAGGCTAGTGATGTATTCGGTCGGAGGAAGATATTTCTTGCTGGTCTTGTTGTATCTTTAGTTTCTTCAATTCTGGCTCCATTTTCTCCAAATTTCGGATGGCTTATAGTGTCTAGAATCGTACAATCAATCGGAACTAGTATGCTGATTGCAGTTGGAACAGCTATAGTACGTATTCATATTACAGAAAAGCAAGCAGATGCTTTAGCAGGTTTATCGATTTTCCTATCCGGTGCGGCAGCTATAGGACCTTTTGCCGGAGGAGTACTTATTCAATGGTGGGATTGGCCAGCGATCTTCCTCGTCAATATCCCGTTTGTAGTGGCGAGCTTTATATTAGCTTGGAAAATGATTCCTAATGATGGATCAGCAGCAACGGTTTCACGTGACATGTCGTTTCGAAAATTACTGGGTGTGATTGATGTGCCAGGAATTCTGCTCTTTGCGGTGGGGCTGATTGCCTTTCTAGTTGGCTTGCTGTCAGCGAAATCATCTGGGCATTTCTCTATGTGGAATATCATTGTTGTGCTAACCGGGCTCGTTGCGTTGGGAATATTCGTACGACATGAGCTAAAAACAGTGTCGCCATTTATTCCTTTACGCACCTTCGCCAAATACCCAGGGATGACATGGGTCAATATACAATACTTGCTAGTTAACTTACTTTATTATTCACTCTTTTTTGGGATTCCATCATACCTGCAAATGGTGCGGCATGTCAGTGAATTCCAGACAGGGATTCTTATGTTAACCTTGGGCTTGAGCTCGATTGTCGCTTCACCAATAGCAGGGAAATGGGTCGGTAAATCGGGACCCAGACCTGCATTGATTGTATCCTCATTACTGATGGTAGTAGGGGCAGTGTGGATCGTGACATGGACGCAAAGTTCACCAGTCATCAGTGTGTGCCTGGCGTTAGCCACATTCGGTTTTAGCAACGGGCTAAACGCTGTTAGTATGCAGGCAGCTCTGTTTAAAAGCTCTCCAAAAGAAATTGCTGGTGTAGCATCTGGCCTATTTAATACATCGAGATACTTGGGAACAATTTTATCTTCACTGTTGACAGGTATCATTATGGGAGATGCGTTCAGCTTTACAGGATTCCGATTGCTGGGAGTTTTCCTAACGGTCATTGCATTGGTCTTAGTATTTATAAGTCTGCGACTCAGATATTCTGAGCAATTGGATGAACCGAGTACAAGCAATTAAAACAAAAAATAAAAATAGGAGTTGAATGTTATGACAACTGTTATCAAGGATGGTCCTAATGGGATCAAGCTTGGCAGGAAATGCAAAAGGATAAACAACCCCAAGGTGAAAAAGTCATCCAGAAGTGGAATTCGAGAGCGCAAACTTTCGCCGCGAATACCTTTGGAAATGCAGGTCAAAAACGGACGTAGCAAGTTATTTAATGGCTTAAACAGATCAGTGTCCGTTTAGGGAGCGAAGGTTCTAGACAGGTGTCGGCAGTTGAACCGTCTTCGTCTATGAACGTACTGCTAAGGGAACATGCGCTCAGCAATGTATGTGAGCATAGTATGTGATCGAGGCATTATGGGAAGACATGGATGTTGATCAAAAAGGTTGAAACAAGGAATAAGTACGTTGCAGTGTGCTTTTACATTTTACATCCATTCCGTCTCACTATTATTAGTATACTTTTTAATGAAACATAACTTCCTATAATTTATATTATGTAAACTAAAATTATTGGCGAGGAGGAGGGCTTGGATACGTCAACACCCCATAATACAATCGTTCGCTTTTATCTAGAGGCTGGAATTTTCTTGTCCCAGCCTCTATTAATTGCTTCATTACAATGAGTCACTTCATCAAGTTTAACTTTATTATCTAAAATAGCCATACAATTTCCATATATAATCGGAAATTACATTTGAATTATATTCAGCCAAACTATACGCATAATCAAAACCATTATTTAGTATATCGTGTAACTGAACGATCGGATTATAGAAAAAATAAATTTCATCTGAGTTCTTACTATCCTGTAATATTTTATAACTCATTTCTTTCTCTTCTTTACCAAGATGATAAAGATACATTACAATTATTTTTAAACTTTCTCTTTCGGATTTTTTACTATTTGCAAAACGGAAATCTTCTAATGACTCTATTTGTTCTAGAAGGCTACAGAATATATGTTGATTCATACCATACTTTAAATATAAAGCATATAAAAGATATACAGACTCCAAATAATCTATTATTATCAAATCATTGGGTGATCTCATAACCACAACTTCATGGTCTTTTTCGGGTGATGCAACTTTTTTTAAACCTTTTTGTGTTCTGTCCTTTAAATATTCGTTCAAAATTTTATTGTCAGAGATATCAAGCACAAAATTGTCAATCCTGATTTTTTTATCTTCGTTAAATGTATTTTTTTCTTTTAAATCAAAGATTATACACTTTTTCTCTTTGGTTTTGGCTATTTTATACTTAACTGCATTTAAGATATAAGGGTTTTTTAATATTTTAATATGGAGTTCATTGTCCGTATATTTGTTATATTTAAGTAGACAAACACCTAATGACTTTGAATAACTCAATAAACGTCTATCATTACAATTGTTAACCTCTTTTCGAATTTCTGTTGCAATATAATCATCAAGCTGACTTAATCTAATTACAGGCCGTTCTTTTTTAGGAATTTGGTATCTTCTATGATTACCATCAATATTTTCACTATCTTCTATTCTAAATAACAGCATATATTCTCCTTTATTCAATTTTACATAAATTTTTCGGTGTTCTGTGACCGAGTTTTCGACACATGGATTTAAAAATCTATTTTGCCACTCTATAACTATTTGACATAAGTCATTTCAACTTTCTCAGTAATTAAATCTTGTTAATATAAAAATGCTCTTTCGCCTTAAATTTAGTTCTCTAAAAGGTAAACAATATGTTCCAAACTAAATTGTTTTACTGTTGATCTTTGCGCTACTAATTTCAATTTATACCTCAGTGGCTACTGAAGATAGCTCTTACTTTATGATATTGTAGGTTGTTATTCCTTTTTTCCTTTTCGAGTAATTCGATAGAGCCACTTAAATATTCTTGAACCACCATCAATTTAAATTCTTCACTATATTTAGTCATATAAATCATCCCAAAAGTTAGTTTTTCACTCTAACTTTTGGGGTGCAGGACCGAATTGCACCAGATTGTTGAAGACCGTTATTGAACTAAAGCCTCCGTTACTTTAATAAGGATGTGCTTTAAAAGTAATCGGGGATATGTAGTGATATAGAGTCAATCTCATTTTCTTTTGAGTAATACATACAAACACTGTCTTTATATTTTTGACAATCATTAGGTAGTTCAATAAAGCCTAATCCTTTATAAAATTCTATCCCAATATCACTATAAAGGAAAAAGTTGTTACAGTTTTCTTCCAGTTCTAGTTTATTTATCATTTCTTTGACCAATAAAGAAGCGTATCCTTTTTTTCTTAATAATAAGGGAGTAGCGATTGAACCAAGCCCTTTTACAATTTGGTCTTCAGAAAGATTTAGTTCATATACGATGAGGGAGCTTAATAGTTGCTTTGTATCTGTTGCTTCAAGAACGTACCACTTTCCCTTTTTATACTTATTGGAAGCCTGGCACAAAGTTATATATTCTTCATATGGCATATTATCTCCCCAAACATCATAGCCCATCTTGTAAATTTCTATCATATCCTCTTTTGTTGCTTCCCTAATTTTTTTCAAAGAACCTCTCCTTTTGTTTTAAGCGATTATACATTCTTTTCGACATTAAGTTTATCAAAACCTCTATTCTTCTAAAGCTAAACTGCTCCATTATCTTAAGTACATTTTTTTAAAAAACTCCACATAGAAATTAACACAAAACACCATTTAAAATTTAGAAGTGTAATTTAATTAAATGGCCCTTTAATGAAACCAAGCGCCGATTTTTATTACAGAATCGCGCCCGATTGTTGAATATGTTTTCGAAATAGTGAAAATAAATATTAAATAAAGGAAATATCCTCTTGAAAGTAGAATATTACCCTACAACCATAATTAACTATTCCGATGAGGAGGATTTTTGTGCGTCCACGACCATTATTTATTGAAAATCCAGAGCATGATAGGTATGTTAGTCTTGTGCCAGATGGAGATATTGAAGAAATACTGAGTAAGCAACGAACTAATACCCTTACCCTCTTAGGCAGCGTATCAGAGGAGTTAGCAAGGAAGACGTACGCACCAGGGAAATGGACTTTAAAAGAAGTGATTGGGCATATGACCGACTCGGAACGTGTGATGTCGTATCGAATGCTTGCCATTGCACGAAATGAAAGTGCACCACTCCCAGCACTGGATCAGGATCAATACGTTTCTGCGGCAAACTTCAACAAATTATCTTGGGAACAATTACTAGCTGGTTTAGATACGGTACGCTCCAACACGTTAAGCCTGATTTCAACTATTGATGAAGCTGCGTGGGTTCGTAATGGAACTGTAATGAACAGCCCCGTTTCGGTAGGTACCATTGCATATGGCATTGCCGGGCACGAGTTACACCATATGAAAGTGATTAGTGATAAATACTTATAAGTCTCTTTCTATTAATGAAAAAACTTAATTTCTCATTTAATACTGAGAAATTAGGTTTTTTAATAGTGGAACTTCCTTAGCGTTATAAATCCGCATTTTCCTGACGTTATCTCTATTTATAAGTTTCTTATTTTATTTAATTTCTTATTCAATTATATGGCCCTATAACAAAAAAAACCCATTTCTACATGAGTGTCTTAATTGAATGAAAGTTTTTTAAAAGTATTTACTGTATAAATCCTGTCTTAGCTTTCCGCTTAGCTGAGCGTACATCTTTGTAGTCTCACTCTTTTCATGACCTAGTAAACTTTGAATGACATCAATTGGCGCACCGTTATTAATCTTAGCTACAGGATTTTTTAGAGTATAACCTTCTTCATGTGACCACCTAAATAATGATTTAACACAACGAATCCTATGTCCTAAACTGGAAGGCTTTAAGTGGTCTCCTGATCGTATTAAATATTCTTTTAATCTATCTGTATTAAATTCGTTCATATCAATATCACCAAATAATCGTAATAATAGATTGTATTGAAAACAATATGTTTTTAATGTAAGCGATGAATATCCCTCGATTTTTTTATCCTGTTGTTACCTTTTCCATGCTTCGGATAATAACCTGTGTCTTTCACTCTCCCATCTATAAATCTATTAATTCTAAATTTTATTATGTTCAATGAAAGATTTTTTCATACAAGGATATTCAACAACCTAAAAAATAGTGATAGTTTTGAACTCTAATTAATCTAAAAGGCACTTTCCATATTTCCAGGAAAGCGCCCTATTGTTGAGTACCTTATTGAAGATAAGCACCCGTTAGCCGAATAACAACCTTCTTATTGAAAACATTATTAAATACTTAATAACTAAACATACTTACATACTTCATAAAATCTTAAGTTTTATACTTAAAGAACCTTAAGATTTTCTTGCTACAATGAACAAGGCAAATTATTAAGGAGGTTACGTTACAATGGATTTGATTAGTATAGTATCGGGTCTTTTACCGTATGTAAAATATTCTATTTTTATCATCACAATCTTGATAATTGGATACTTTATATATAGAAAATTTTATCAGGGGAAATATCCAATACGTCTTTCTAAATTTGTTCTCATCACTTTACTTATTTGTTGGTTCATTGTAGTATTTGGAATCACTACTCTCAGTAGAGGGGCAAATTATACAGATCAGATTAATTTCAGTCTATTCACTAGTTATGTAAATGCATGGAACAAGTGGTCACTGACTGAATATCAATTAATCATCTTTAATATGTTAATGTTTGTACCGTTAGGCGTACTATTACCGTTGATTCATCATAAAAACAAATCATTTTGGCGTGTACTCATCATATCAATTGCTTTCACGTCTTGTATTGAAATTTCCCAATTGATTACAGGTAAAGGGATTTTTGAATTAGACGACCTTTTGCATAATACCATTGGGAGTTTAGCAGGGTACTTTATCGTGATGGTATTCATTTTATGGACCGAACAACGAAAATTAACATTTATACCGATTGTGAAAGCTATTTCTATTCCAGTAGTTTTTATTACGTTATTTGGCGTAGCAAATGTGGTATATAACGCTCAAGAATTTGGGAATCTGCCATTCATACCTGCACAAAAACAAAATATGGAACACATACAGATGCAACTGGAAACTGAACTTTCCAATAAATCACCTAACGCATGTGTTTATTACAATAAAGATGTGAATGATATAAAAAAAGGAAAATTAATTGCCCAATCCATTGCTAAACAATTTAATTTGAAACAACAAGGTGGCATACGGATTGAAGTGGATAATCGTATATTTACATTTCAAGACGATGAAGGCAGTAACTATAATTTAACTTATTTCATGTCAAATGGTTCTTGGTCCTTATCATTCGATAATATAAATGATGACCCCTTAAAAGTTGATATTAAACAGAAAAAGCAACTTTTAGAAAATTGGTTAAAAAGTGAAGGATTATTACCTAATAACGCTATCTATCAGCAGCAAGATGAACGTACAATTCGTTGGGATTTAGCTGAACCAGAGAATTTACAATCCACATGTGAAGATTTCTCTAAAGGTCTGGTTATGATTAGTCTTTTTAATCAGCAAGTACCCGACATATTATTTGACATCAGTGACAATGAAATGGTTGCGAAAAAGCAATTAATTTCACAACAGCAAGCATATAATGTAATGGTAAACGGAGAGTTTAGCACATACAATCCTTTACAAAAAGGTGATACATTAACGATAACGAATGTTCGTCTAACATATACTTATGATACAAAAGGTTATTATCAGCCCGTATATGTATTTACATGCAATGTAAATGATTCAGACTACATAATTGAAGTTTTAATCTCAGCTATTCAGTAAATAAAAAACTGAACTTGCCCAAATGGTGAACACTAAAAAAGTGTAGCTATTCGGGTTTTTTGTTCAACATCCCTTATTCAATTAAACTGGCCCTATTCTTGAAGGAGAAGCGCAATCTCTACTCTAGAATTGCGCCCGATTGTTGAAGAATAATCTCGAAGCTTACATCATTCCTTCGATTTTAGCTCTACACCAGTGAAAGGTCCTTCTTCTAAGCAAGAAAGACCACAAGAAGAAGCAAAGGCTGAGCTAGTTGATACGGTAGCACAATCAAGTAACAATACCAATACTCCCCCTATTTCTCCTATAGAGAAAGTAAAAAAGGAACAAGAAAAAGTCATTATTTCAGCTGAACAAGAGGCATTAGCAATGTTATTTTCCACACAAAAATAAATACCTTAATGAAGTAGGCATATGCTTACTTCTTTTTTTATCCCCTTTTATCCGTAGTAAAGACCACAAAAAAACAAGGATAGTATAAGCTAACCTTGCCCAGAAACTTAGGATTTTCTTTCATATTTTGCATTATAGGCTTGTATTGCTACTGTCGCGCCTAATACAAATAACACACAAAATAAAGCATATATTGTTAAACCAAATTTAGGTGGGTTGTTTAAAACACCCAAAATTGAAGATGCCATAACTGGAATGCTTGTCTTTATAAGGACTTTCATTGGTGTGTATTTTTCAGATTTATTATAGTGTTCTTTTGCAAAAAGAAAATAAATGGCTTGTAAGAACAGATACAAGATCGTCGTGAAGTTATTTACATACACTAAACTATTGAATAGTTCTGTTTTCCCATATTCTGAGTATCTAAAACCTATTAATACTACGGTGTATAAGAACAGAACCCACATGAAAACTACTAAGGTTAACGGTGGTTTAGCGGGTTCATGCAATTCTAATTGGCCATCTACTACGGAATAATAATCTCCCCAACCTGATATTTTTACATCAGTGCTGCGCTTATCATAGAAGCGGTACGCAAGTTGCCTACCCACTAACTCTTTGTTTGTTTTGCCATTCGCTTTCTTTTCCTTGTACCAGTTAAGGTGAATAAGAGGTAACGGAGCTTTTTCATCCCTACCTGCTAATACACCACTTAATGATACTCTTTCTACCGCTAATGACTGGTTGTAACTCAACTCACCTTTTGTATCTTTAAGTGATTCACTCCACACATAAGATAAGTCCATTGAGGTATCAGATGCATTAGTGTCATTATTTGCTACTTCTATTGCAAGGATCAGTTTCATATCTTTGCACCCCCTCTCTAATATCTAGCATACAACTAGTTAAATACTAAAATCTACTAATATGTTGCTAAGATTTTCCTTACCGTTTCACACTACTTTAATTCAAGTTATCCCTTCTAAACTAAAAAAACTAGTTTATGCTAGTTTACTTTTATCTAAAAATAAACTAGAAAAGATATAGTGGTTCCTTATTAAAGGAAAGCGCCCTATTCTTGAATAAGGTACAATCCCTAAATAGAATAGCGCCCAATTATAGTATAACAACATACAATGTTTTCGAGTTGTTCATTAGTTGTTAATGCCACTCTAACCTACATAAAAACTAAAAAGATGTTTTATTCATTCAATTTAGTGGAATACATTGAATGTGAACATATTAGGAGGGATAAATAATGACAGTCAAATTGACAGTAGAAAACGTTGTACAGGCAAAACAAGAAGTGGAGAAATTAGAAGCCCAAGGATATCTTCGAGATAACATTTACATCTTTGCGCACTATGAAGAACGTGAAGAGGATATTAACGAAGCACTCGGGACAGAAGAAGTTGGTATTGGCGAGCAAGGGTTCCTGACTTCTATGAAGAATCTGGTGAATTCCCGTGGAGATGAACTCCGCAATGAGTTAGCTTCTGTTGGATTAAGTGAATCGGAAGCTGCACAATTCGAAAAGGAACTGGATACAGGTAAATTGGTCATAGTTGCCAAAAAGTAAAAACAAACCCGGGAACCCAATCCCGGGTTTGTTTTTACTTTAACAAGTTCTTCTCGTATTCCGTGGACTCTGTATTTCGATAGCTTTTCAACCAATTCAGTATAAAAAAACATCTTTTTTTATTGTCAATGATCTGTTCGAGGAAATTTAGAGTCTTCTTAACAATAAGGCCCTATAAAAGGAAAAAACGCTTCCTAAATAAACGCGCCCTATTGTGGAAGATAATAAGCACATCTCTTCTTTAACTAACTTATCATTAGTAGAAGATTCTATCTCCTAAAACCCAATAGTTTTTCGGGGAAAATAATTATTCAATCCATATAATTAAATGTATGATTGGACTTTGTAATATTCAATATCATGCGCTGTTCCTGTCTAGAGCTTTTCTCGATATAAGTAAATATGATGAAATATTCCACACGCTCATCTGCTAGTACTACTATTTTATTACCAAATTAGCCGTTTCACTAGGATGGTTAAGAGGAAAATGATGACCATATGGAACAAAATCAACCTTACCCAGATGTGAAGGAGCAGAATAGCCTCTGTCAGAATCCCCCCAAATAATGTGAAGATTAAACTTTGCTACTTCATTGAAATCACCTTGAACGTTTTTCGATAGTAAACTGTTAAGCTGAACCGTAGTATTTATAATTCTAGGAGAAGTAAAACTTTTACTTAGTTTTTCAAATTAATAAAAAAATTGATCAAAAAAGCTAAACTTTAATGGACTTTACTGCTAAAAATTAATCTGATTTTGAACAAAGTTGAACTGAACCACAAAACTGTTTGGGATGGCTTGCAATTCTTCACTTGTGTTATAACGCTAGGTTCATATATTTTTGAAATCTAACTACAGCATTATTCTCTAGTGGTCTTTATTTTCAGCATAACGAAATAATGAGAAAAAATGTTAAGTTCCGAAGAGATATTGCTCTTGACGTTATGAAACCTATCGAGATTCAGTAACACGTACCTTTACCCGTCTCGATCGCTCTCACAGCACAAAATATTTTACATAATACAGAATGAATACCTCATTGATTTTCTACAACTATAGACTTCAGCTTTTTCTTATTCCTACAATATTTGTATGTATTAAATAACTCATAATACTATCCGTATTTGACTAAACCATCTACAAAATCAATTCATGATAATAAAAAGTTGATAAGGTGAAACACACCATATCAATTTTTTATCCTTTGTAAACTACCCATGAGTTGTTGTTCTATATGGACAAGAACTTTGCGTCCATCCCATTTCTCTTCTTAGTTTTTAAAAGGACTGCTAGCTTTCGCTAACAGTCGAATTTTTAACAACATGTATTTGATTGATTAACAAGATTAATACTACATACCCCTGTTTCTGGTAATTCCAATTCCACACGTTTCGACGCTTCTTCATCTCCTGATAAATAAGCTGTTATGGAACGAACCTGTTCGTAGCCTGTGGCCATTAAGAATGTAGGTGCGCGTCCATAACTTTTTGCACCGACAATGTAGAAGTTCTTTTCTGGTTGTCGTAGTGTTTCTTCTCCATGCTCCCTTACTGTGCCACAACTATGCTCATTAGGATCAATTAAGGGCGCTAATGCTTGCACACTTTCTGTTGCTGAATCAATCGAAAGGCGTAATTCGCTGTTAATTGATAGGTCTGGTCGATTTCCTGTATTGACAATAAGCTCTTCAAATCCTGTTAATACTTTTTGTTCTCCGTTTATAGTACCAACAATATGGATGTTCTCTTCTTTCTTCACCTGTGAGATATAGAAAGGAGTTATTACTTCAACCTTACCTGTATCTACTAACTCATGGATGCGAATACCCAGTGCGCCACGTGCTGCCAACGCATCTTTTTCCTCCCCGCCATAGGCCTCTTCTACAGATTTTTTACGCATAATCCACACAAGCTTTGTTGCAGGATTATCTTTTTGTAATTCAGCCAAAGCTAATAAGGTATTGATCGCTGAATGACCACCACCAATGACAGCAACCTTCTTATTTGCATATCTCTTAGGGTTCGTATTTATATCTGGAATACCATACTTAATGTGATCTGCTAATGCTTTTTCATTTTTCAGCCAAATACCTGTAGAATTTGCTGGGTTTGGATTCCCCCATGTTCCTGTTGCATCAATAACTGCTTTTGCCTCAATAATATCGATATCATCCTCTTTTTCAACATATATATTAAAGGACTGATTGAATCGATTTTTTGATTTCATTTTATCATTAAATTGTCTTGATATACCTACTACTTTTGAGTTCAATCGGATACTTGGTTTTATTTGTGTTAACTCTGCTAAAGGTTTTAAATAAAGATCTATTAATTCATGCCCCGTAGGTATTGTTTCTAAGTTAGGTTCTATCCAATCAGACCCCTCTAATAATGATTTAGCAGCTTTATTGATGTTATAACGCCATGGAGAAAATAATGTGACATGACCCCAAGTACGAATATTGTGTGCTATTTCATTGCCAGCCTCAAGTAAAATAAATGACTGGTTCTGCTCTACTAGATGAGCAGCAGTAGCTAACCCGATAGGACCTGCACCAATTATGACAATCGGTAAATTCTTATTGGAATTATTAACAGTCTCTTGGACTTCAATAGCGTTAGTAGTACAACAAGATTCATGTTGGTTGATTATTTTAAGTGTTTTCATCATTAATTTCTCCTCTATTTTCTTTATATAAGCATTCCCTTATATAAAATATATTTTTTACGCCTAGCAGTTAGCTAGACGTTGTAAACTTTGTAATTAAAAAATTTCAATTTCACACATTGTTTTATCAATTTCTTTTATAGCTTTTTCAAATTGCAAACATGTCGAAGTGCCGTAACGATCCATATCTCCTTTAAAAAAGAAATCAAAAGCAAATTCTTTAGCCTGTATCAATGTGTATTCTCTACTATTCATAATTAACTTTAAATAAGCGATAAAATAATCTTTAGTTAATACGCTAGCATGGTTAACTGTCATTATCGTATCCTCCATTCAACAGATTGAATAATTGCTAACAGAAGTATTACAGCTGCTCAGCTATAAATTGTTCAATCCGTTTTCCAATTGCATCACGTACAGTTTGGAATACAATCCATTTTTCTTCATCTGTACCTGTCGCTTTCGCAGGATCTTCAAATCCCCAATGCTCACGACGAACGTGAGGAGGTGTCATCGGGCATTTATCTGCTGCATCCCCACATAACGTGACAACTAACGTTGCACTGTTTAATGTCTCAGTATCAATTACATCTGATGTATGATTCGAAATATCGATGCCTACCTCGGCCATCGCTTTTATAGCATTCGGGTTTACACCATGTGCTTCAATACCCGCACTTTTAACTGTCCAATTGGTAGGTTAATTTCTTTGCCCATCCTTCAGCCATCTGACTACGGCATGAGTTCCCTGTACATAGGAAATAAAGTGTATTTGTCATAGTAATTGCTCCTTATAATTTAATGGTTTTAAAGTATTTTTTCTGCCAACGTAGGGCAACCCATACAAGTCCTATGAGAACAGGTACTTCTACAAGTGGACCAATAACAGCAGCAAATGCCACGCCACTATGCAGGCCAAACACACCCACTGCAACCGCAATCGCTAGCTCAAAATTGTTACTTGCAGCTGTAAAAGAAAGAGCTGCTGTGACAGGATAAGATGCCCCAACTTTATGGGAAGAGAAGAATGACACAGCAAACATGATCACAAAGTAAATAAATAATGGAATAGCAATTCCCACTACATCAAGTGGCAGTTCTACTAATTGCTCACCCTTTAAAGCAAACATCATCACAATCGTGAACAACAGTGCAATTAGAGTCAGTGGTGAAATCTTCGGTAAGAACTTTTCCTCATACCACTGTTTCCCTTTTGTTTTAATCCCTATCCAACGTGTGAGGAACCCTACAGCAAACGGGATACCTAAGTATATAAGTACGCTCTTAGTAATCTCCCACATAGAAATGGATACATGGAAATTCTCTAAACCAAACCAACCAGGTAATACATTTAAGAAAAAGTAAGCAAAAATTGAATAAGTCACGATTTGAAAGATGGAGTTAAACGCTACTAAACCAGCTACATATTCACGGTCTCCACGTGCTAAATCGTTCCATACAATGACCATTGCAATACAACGAGCTAAACCAATCATAATCAGTCCAGCCATATACTCTGGATAATCGTGCAGGAAAATGATGGCTAAAAAGAACATTAAGAACGGTCCGAGTAACCAGTTTTGAAAAAGAGAAAGTAAAAGCACTTTCCAATCCTTAAACACACGCCACATTTCTTCATACTTTACTTTCGCTAATGGTGGGTACATCATGACAATTAACCCGATAGCAATCGGTATGGAGGTTGTGCCAATAGACATGGCCTCTAATGCTTTTCCAATATTAGGCATTGTCAAACTTAATAAAACACCTATTCCCATCGCAACAAATATCCATAAGGTAAGGTAACGATCTAGAAAAGATAGCTGCTTGGTTAAAGAATCATTACTCATTTATATTTCCCCCTACATGACAACAATCTGTGCCACAGTTGCAACCCTTTAAAGGCTGAATTTGTTCTAAAATGCCCTTCATCAATGGAGTTTGATCCTCTACTAAACGGTAATGTTTCCAAGTCCCTACTTTTCGTTCCGTAATAATGCCTGCCTCCTTTAATTTTCGTAAATGTTGACTAACAGCTGGTTGCGATATTCCGAGAACATCTACAAAATCACATACACATACCTCCCCATTCTTCATGCATGCAAGTAATTTAATGCGGTTTAAATCTGCAGCTGCTTTTAGTTGTTTTTCAATTAGTGTATTTTCCATTTATCTGCACTCCTTATATAATTATTTGCTTATATATTATTTTAAATAAAATCACCTCGTTAAAGAAAGGTGAATTAATCCATATATAACTATATTCTTATATTATGATTTAATGTTTTGAATTGCAACAGATTTTTATCCAATTTGACGTTGCTTTGAAATAAAGTTTGAGCAAAAATGCCTCGCAAACCTTTATTTCAAGTTAAATAAGAAGAATCCCTTTTTGAAAAAGATTGATCAAAAGGGATACCTCTTGAGCAGTTTTAAGTTAGGTTTTTATAAAAAAGTTTGATTGTTTTCTACATGTGTTACTCCACTATCGCGCCCTATTATGGAAAATGTATAACTAATATTTCACCTGCATATTATCTTGTAGTATTTTCTCTGCAAGTTTAATGTTTTCTTTTAGAAATAAAGGTAGTTCCGTATGTGCAAGAACCTCTGATGTAGTCATCCAAATAACATCATCCACTTCTTCAGTACTTTTAGCGTAAGGTTCTCCGGATTTATGATGACATAGGAAAACTATATCGATTACATTTATCCCTGATTCTGTCACGAAGGAAGAGCTATTTACATATTTAATGCCTGTAATTTCGCTACCTACTTCTTCAAAAACTTCTCGTTTTAATGTTCTTTCCAGAATATCAGACGAATCACCTTCAATTTCACACTTTCCTCCTACTAATGAGAGACCTCCACCAGCATGCTCCTCCTTTTCACTTCTGCGGATTAAAAGCCATTTCTCATTGCGACGAATAGCCCCTTCTACATTTACTACAAACATAAAATACCCCCTAAAATCTAAAATTTATACTTTATCCATAAACACATGGCCCATTTTATTTCGTAGACGCATTTTTTTCTGCAGAAATGCGCCCGGTTATAGAATATTCACAATATTCTGTTAATAATATCACACACCAATTATTACCACCACGACTCCAGCACTTTAATTTGAACTAATAAAATAGATTTTTAAAATGAAAATCCACCATCAACATTCCACAAGAAAGGGAAAGAACAAATTGCTATGCATTTCATTGTCATTAGCTACTTCATTTGTATTAGTAAATAAATGATAAACAAACCCTCTTGTATTTTGTTTGCTCTAAAAGGCGTTTGACGCAATTAAATTATTAAAGCACATTTGCTCAACATTTTGATTAACGACATCTTTGGTGCATGGATTGGTGGAATGCTTGTTGTATGGTGAAGTCCTAAATTTTCTGATTTCTGATTCGTGCAATCATTGCGGAAAGCTCCGTAAGCTAAATAGATCTTTTATTTTACATCTATATGGTTAAGTGAACCAAGATGTAAACAATTATAAATGGTGACTGTTTTTATAATAAAGGCGGCCTTCCACAAACTAATCTGTGGAGGACCGCTTTTAATTTGTTCTTATTTACTTAACAATCCTCGACTCTTGAATTCAGAAGAACAGAACGCTATTCAACAATAGCGCCCAATTGTTGAAGATTGTTATCTAACTAAAGCACTCTAACGTTTAAGTGAAACTGTTCACAACTTATAATCAGTGTTTTAGGAACTCGGATAACGCCTGTTCCTCACCATCTAACATCGAAGTAACGATTGTCATAAAATCTTCAGCTCCAATTTCAAAATGACCTCGACGAAATGGATATCCCCAATTGCGATTTCCACGCGTAAAAGTGAGCTGGTTTAACAACAATGCAATCTTAACTTCTCGACAAGGAATATAACGCATATCTCTGCGAAATGGCACAAACGACTCCGACACTTGATGTTTGTAAGCACCGTTATCCGTAACCTGACCAATAGCAGTAAATGCTTGAACTGGCTTCCCTTTGGACATGTCTGTGCGAGGGGAATAGTATATCAGCCAATCACCTGGAGACATTTTACGCAAAGGTGCTGCCTTACCGTGACACAACTGTGCAAAACCACCTTCTATGGCTAAATTCACATGAGAAGCGGATACAACGCCAATCCAATATCTGCTTTTCTGACTTGTTATATTCGACATGATGCATCCCCCTACTCTTCAAATACTAAACTTTTCAACCGATCCAGTTGTAAAAAATGGTGTCTGTAATGCATTTCAATCAACATAAACCATTCCTGCGCGTTTAAAGCACCGAACGCCGGATGAAGGATCTTGTTACTTACAGGCGCTTGTAGTAGAACTGATTCCGTATTCCTCATCCGTTCCACTACACTGTGAAGGCCTTCTACCAAATGCTCCATGCTCTCTGGTGGTTGCGGAGTATAAATCGGCGAAGCAGGGACATTAATACGAACAGCAGGAAATTGTTCTAGTTTAAAAACAAACTTGCCCTGCTCAGTTTTTTCCTTCTCTGGGTTCAATGTCGATTCGCTACCACCTAAACATTGCTCGACATTATGTAGATGCATGAAAGCTGATTGAATTAAATGTACATACATCTGTCCAATGGACCAATCTTCTTCGCTTTGCTTTCTATGTAATTTATCCATATTGAGTTTTGTCAGTTCTGCCAAATATCTTTCTACTGTAAGTTCAAATGACGTCAATACTTCCTTTGTACTTTTCATCCTTCAAGCAGCTCCTCTTCTTCTTGGTATAGTCACAGTATAAAAAAACACTACTGACAGGTGTATGTCAGTAGTGTCAGACTGTAGACAAACTCAATAAATTTTGAGTTTGCCTACAGTCTTTTTTCTTTTACAATAAAATAAAGTAAAGCCGTTGATTTCCACTACGGGCGGACGCTTTCCGCGGGCGGGGTCGAGCTGCTTCCCTCGCTTCGCTCAGTCCAGGATCTCGACTTTCCCGCTTTTCCCGCAGGAGTCGCCACCCTTCGTTCCAATCAACTTCTACATAAAGAATTATTGATAAAAAGTACACTTTCGAGGTGATCAACCATGATGACGAAAAATCAAATCAATGAACGTGAACAATTAGAAATGCTAACGATTGATCAATTAGTTCCCCAAGATCATTTAGTACGAAAACTAGAGGCGGCTATTGATTTTTCATTTATCTATCCTTTAGTAGAAAACCTCTACTCTGCTAAAGGACGCCCTAGTATTGATCCTGTTGTTCTCTTTAAAATGACGTTTATTCAGTACGTTTTTGGTATACGGTCCATGCGTCAAACCATCAAAGAAATTGAAACGAATATGGCGTATCGTTGGTTTTTAGGATTTGGCTTCCATACAGAAGTCCCGCATTTCTCTACCTTCGGTAAAAATTATGTCCGTCGCTTTCAAGACACTGATATATTTGAGCAGATATTCTATCGTATATTAAAAGAGATTATGCATCAAGGACTCCTCCATGCAGACCATTTATTTATCGATTCTACGCATGTGAAAGCGAGTGCGAATAAACGAAAGTATGATAAAAAAGTTGTGCGAAAAGAAACACGGGCTTATGAAGAGAAACTTCAATTAGAGTTAAATATGGATCGTGAGGAACACGGAAAAAAGCCCTTTCCCCCGGAGAAGTTTGAAAAGGAAGAATGGAAAGAAATAAAGGAAAGCACGACAGATCCTGAAAGTGGCTATTACGTGAAGGATGAACGTACGAAACAGTTTGCGTATTCTTTTCATGCAGCGACAGATGAAAAGGGCTTTGTCTTGGGTGCCATTGTAACTCCGGGAAATGTGCACGATAGTCATGTATTACAGCCACTTGTGGAAAAAGTCATTGAAAACGTTCAAAAACCATTAGCTGTTGCGGCAGATGCAGCCTATAAAACACCAGCGATTACGAATTTTTTATTAGAGAATCAAATGTTGCCTGTTCTTCCTTATACACGTCCTAAAACGAAAGATGGATTCTTCCGAAAGCATGAGTATATATATGATGAGCACTATAATTGTTATCTTTGTCCACAAGGACAGATATTGAAGTATACGACAACGACTAAAGAAGGGTATCGTCAATATAAATCGAATCCTTTGATTTGTGCGAAGTGTCCAAGCCTTTCCCAATGTACAGAAAGTAAGCATCATCAAAAACTCATTCAACGCCATATTTGGGAGTCGTATGTGGAGGAAGCTGAACATTTACGCCATTCCTATGACATCAAACAGATTTATGCAAAGCGCAAAGAAACGATTGAGCGTGTATTTGCGGATGCAAAAGAAAAGCATGGTATGCGATGGACAACCTTAAGAGGTCTAAAAAAATTGTCCATGCAGGCGATGCTTACTTTTGCTGCCATGAATTTAAAGAAACTGGCTACTTGGACGTGGCAAGTAGCTTAAAAGAGCAACTATGCTCGAAAAGTATGTTGGAATCGGCAGTAATTTTCCAATTTTTGAAAATGACATAGGAAGAAAAATGACAAAAGCCATCGAGAGTGAACTTCTCGATGGGCTTTTGTCTACAGTCTGACACTACTGACAGGTGTATGTCAGTAGTGTTTTAAAATTTTTTTCGCTACTTCCCGAATCTTGAAGCGTAAAGACTTCGGCTCAATCACCTCAATATCTCCGCCCCAGCCAAGTAAATGATGTAATAGTTCCTCTGGATATCGAACACGAAATTGAAAGATTAGATCCTCCTTCCGCTCCTCAATGGATTCAATATAAAAATTAACTGCCTCAATGATTTTGTCGGCAATTTCGGGGTTTGCCCTCATTATTATTCTTTCATCTCGATTGTCAGGTGGCCGATAGCTACTTAGGTCAAAATCATTTGGTAGAAGAAATTGATCTTCCAACACAGAAAGGTCGGACATCCGGGACAAACGGAAATGTCGCATTTCTTGCCTCATATCACAGTATGCTAGTAAAACCCAATTTTCATGGACAAGTGTTAATCCATATGGAGAGACCACACGTTTATTTTTCCGATTTCCATCTGTTCCTGGCATTTTTTTAATATACATAAAACTGATTTTGCACTGTTTCAAAATTGCATCGCGAACTTGATTAAGATACGTTTTTACCCGCTCTTCAGTTGACTGCTCACCTATATGAAGCAGTCGCATTGTTTCCCGAACAAGCCTTGACTCATTACGAACTGACTCCGACAAAGTAGCCTCGATTTTGCGTTTAGCGGACCTTGCATTAATACCATAATCTGTATCCAACCTTTGCTCGATAAAATCAGCTCCCATGAGCAGGGAGACGGCCTCTTCTGCTGTGAACCTAACCGGGGGTAGAAAATATCCTTCCATTAAGGAATAACCCTGACCAGGGGCGCCTAAAATGGGAACCCCAGCCTCACTTAGTGCTTGAATATCCCTATATATCGTACGTACACTTGTCTCAAATTGAGAAGCTAAATCTTCTGCTCTCAATGTTTTGCTTCGCTGTAATTCAAGCGTGATCGCAAGCTGCCTCTCCGTTTTATTCATTTTTTTCCTCCACAATTTCAGCATTCTATTACAGTACTTGCCCAATAATTGAATAACAGCAAGCAATATTGAAGCTGTATTCCTAAAAATGAGCTGCCTATGCAACTCCGTGTTCTTCAAGCAAAGCACCCGTTTTAGCTTAAATATTTTCTTTCATATGTTTGGTGTTAATCAGATTTAATAACCTCCCATAACGCCGTTTTATTGCTATCCTATTTCAAAAGTGTTACTGCCTCTTCAAAACATGCTCTTTGGATAATGATATATCTTTTGTAGGAACTTTAACACCAAATGAAAATTCTTTTAATACTTAAACGACTTGTCCCCAAAGGAAATTCCCAACTACATCTTCTACTGCTAGTGAAGAACTAGAATCTAATGCAATATATGGATAATCTCTTGTAAAGCCAGCTTCTTCAAATGCTTCTCGTTTAGTAGGAGTCTCACCCTCTTCTTCAGCACCAGCTAATCCCTGCCAATATCCATAATCACTTCTCTTAAAAATTGCATATTCAACTCGTGAAAGTAAACACCGAGTGCGCCATGTGCTGGCCAAAGCATCTTTTTCTTCGACCTATAGGCTTTTTCTACAGACTTTTTACGCATTCCACACTAGCTTTGTTGCAGAATTCTCTACTTGTAATTCCGCAAGTGCTAGCAATAACAGAATGGCCACCACCCAAAACTGTAATTTTCTTTCGTATTTATAGTTGGGATACCATACTTTATGATCTGCTAATACTTATTCATTTTGTAATTATATCCCTGTAGAAATTACTGGATTTGGATTCCCCCCATGTATCGTAGCATCCATAACAGCTCACACTTCAATAATTAGGAAAGCTTTGTAAAAGATGTTTACAAACAACTTAAATTTAGATATACTTACAAAGTAAACAAAAAATTCTTAAGGAGGTCGAATAAAATGATCGTTATCGTTAAATTGATGTCATTGGTAGCTACAACTTCATTAAAAATGAAAATCACACATTCGACCGCATCGGAATGGATCGCTTAAGGTTTTTTTTGTAAATAAGCATACCCATACCGCAGGGAGAAGTGTGCCCCTGCGGTATTTTTGTGCCTTTTTTCACCGTAGAGGAGTCTCTCTGCGGTTTTTTTATTTTTCATGGCACTTTAAGGAGGTGATAATAAATGATATTAAACTTTTTTGCGCTCACGATAACTATTACAAAACGTAAGGTCTCTCTTGAGAAAGCACTTCATGATGAATACGTGAAAAAAATCTTTGAAGAGAACCGAAAAAAAATTGACGATTATATTCGTATTCGTCAATATTAATCTTGTTAATTAAAAAACATGAAAGGTGGGAATTGAATGTTTTATATGATCAAAAGACGTTATGCAGTTTTATGGCTGGAGAAAGACACAACCACCAGATGAAGTAATATAAAGTGATAATATAGCTAATTTTATAATCTCAGATGAGCTAACCCGTTCTAATCTAGGACGGGTTGCTTACTCCAATCGCAATGTTAATTAAGTTAAAAAGAAACTTATAAACTAACTATTCCAGACTACACAGCGATAACCCTTCTTGCTTAGAAATTCATTAAATCCTTATTACTTTAACCTTCCCAGTTAGTTAAGTACATTACTTTTCCAACTAACCTAATTTTCAACATAATTCCTTTAAAAACGTTATTCAATTAAATAGCCCTTAAACTGAACAATGAGCTTTCCTTTTTCCAGGAAAGAGTCCGATTGTTGAAGATCGTTGTTATTAAATTAAAGCACACGTTAGTTTAAGAAGAACAAAAGGTTAACGCATCGTCTAAGATTAATTTTGAAAGTTTATGGTCATTAATTACAAATGGTATTTCAGAGGGTTCTACCCAAATTCGAGCAGATGATTCATGTTCTCGGAGAAAAGGTAAGCATTCGGTAACATCCATTCTAAAAAATGCCTGATAAGCAATCAATGGATATTTTCCACTTGAATCAAAGGACAGATTTTCTTTATGGCTTACTTCAATTGAACCTATGTATTTAATTGTTCCCTTTACATACCCCTCTTCATATGTTTCGCGTAGTATAGCTTCTTCTACGTTCTCCCCAATCTCTACGTGTCCACCTGGATAATTAAACCCTCGATTTTTTATTTGTGATAATAACACTTTCCCATCTCTAAAGCACACTGCATGAACACTCGTCACTATGAAAGATTCTGTTAATTTCATTCGAGGCATCCAAGTTAGCTTCACATTATTTCCACCCCAGTCTACAAAAATCGTCTGCATATATCTATCCCATCTCCTGTTAAATGCAATTTATCACCTAATATTAACTTTCTACACTGTTTCAAAAATCCCTCTTATACAACAAACCGGAAATAGATTTTAAAACGTGGTAAATATAAGTTCTTTATGTTGCATCAATTGTAGAATATATTACGAGTAACCATTCTTATGCCAATAGAATATATTTGGAATTTGCATATTGGTCCGTTTAAAAGAATGAGGCTTCTGACTCTTATTCGAGTTCTCGTCATCTAGTAGATTGAAAAGTCTTATCAGCAAAGCCTCTCTCATGGTAATAGATTTCTTGATTGTTTTACAACTTGTATTCCACAATCTGGCCCTTTAATGAAACGAGCGCTAATCCTTATTACAGAATCTCACCCTATTGTTGAAGATCGTTTTTCTTATTGAACTAACGTATTTGTTCGTTAAATGTAACTCTTCACATTTTACTTAATATTATAAAGGTGAATAGAAAGATAAGTTATAATTTAGTTTAGTAGTTGTAAAAGTATGTTATTTATATTATTCTCTTATAATTTTTCAAAAAGGAGTGTTTATGAAAAAGATTATTGTTGTTGTATTAATGATAATTATATTATTCTTAGGATCCACAACACAAAGTTATGCACTGTCAGATTCGAAATCTGCGGCAATACAAGCGTTGCTAGATGATGCCTCTCGTATATCAGGTGTGCCAGGAATTTCAATCTCAATAATTGTCGATGATGAAGTGTTCTACTTTTCTTCAGGGTATGCTGACCGTGAAAAGGGGTTGACTGCAAGTGAAAATACACTCTATGAGTTAGCCTCAGTCAGTAAAGCTTTTACTGGTATGGGTATTATGCTGTTGGAAGAGCAAGGGCTGCTCTCAATGACGGACCCTGTGCAAAAATATTTACCTTGGTTTACGTTAAAGTATCAAGGAAAACCTGTTGATACGCAAAGCCTTACACTAAATAACTTTCTTCACCATACCAGTGGTCTAACAAATATTAGGCATACTCAAAATATTCCACAAGGCAATACACCGGATATGTTGCAAAAGACTGTGGAAATGCTCGTAGATGCTGAATTGGCGTTCCCTCCTGGTGAACAGTATAACTATGGAACCGTTAATTATGACGTATTGGGTTTGGTTATTGAGATTGTGTCGCAACAAAGCTATGAAGACTTTATGAAGGAACAAGTATTTCAGCCGTTAGGTCTTTACCAGACGTATGTTTATAAAGAAGATGCCCAAGCCACTGGACAGTTGGCACAAGGCTACCGTTCTTCCTTTTTTATGACAACTCCATTTAAAGCTCCGGATTATGCTGGGAACAAACTCGCAGGCTACATCATTTCTAATACAAAAGATATGGCACGTTGGATGGGCATACAGATGGGTATTGTGCAGGACATACCCGAAATATTTCACACGGTTATCGAAAAATCACATAGGGGTGATATGTCTGTCTCGGCTGTCAACGATATGTATTATGCGGCAGGCTGGTCGGTAAACGCCGACCAAACAATTATCGAACACACTGGGGGCAATCCAAATTTCCGAACCGAAGTAGCCATACTGCTAAATGACAGAACAGCCGTCTGCTTGCTGAGCAACGGCGCAAATACCAATATAAACTTGGTACTAAAAGTTAAAGATATATTAGACGGCAATCTAACTCAGTCATATGAAATAAGTGGCACACAGCTTTTGGATATCATTTTGTCGTCTATCACTATTATTCTTTGCCTATTGGCTGTTCTGCTATTTCTCTTAGGATTACGAAAAAAGAAAATGAATAAGAGACAGCCAATGACAAAAAAGAGAATAATCATAACAGTTATTTTCCTGATGGCTACGATTGTCCTTGGTATACTGTGCTATGCTATCGATTGGTCAACGATACTTATTTGGCAAACATATAGTATTCTTACAGCGTTGATTTCGTCAGCATTATTAACAGCCAGCATTACATGGTTTGTATACACGCACCGATAAAATGCCTCGCTCCCAAGTTAACATAATGTTAAGTAATTAAATTTCAATTTATTGGTATGCTTAATTTGAAAAACATAAGGCACTTCGGTGTTTTTTTAATACCATCGACAATTTTCCCAATCAAACCTAATTACTATTGCTTCCACTAACCTGCTCTGTTCGTGGAATAAAAACAACAATATTATTTTTACAAAAGCGTCGTTAGGTAACATTTCTTAAAAGACTGTTATTCAACAAGCTTGCCCGTTTGTTGAACAAAAATTAGTTTTCAGACTAATGGTAGCTTATTTAATTGTTAAGTTACAAAAAGGTCGTATCCTAGAAGTCTTTAAAGCAACAGAAAGCATTTAAATGGCTCGAAATGGCTTTATCTGGTGTTTTAAGTCGTTTAAAATCCACTCTTGAATGACATCTAAAAAACCTCCAAATATATGGAGGTTTTTAAACTATTTTTATTTTACTTCAACTTGACCCATCATCCCATTTTCTTCATGTTCAAGGACATGGCAATGGAACATGTAAATGCCCTTATTATTGAACTTCACTGCTAATTTAACTGTTTGACCAGCTTCAACTGAAACCGTATCCTTCCACCCTTTTAAATTTAAAGGCGGTTCTTTCCCATCAATCGACACGATTTTAAATTGAGTGCCATGTATGTGGAAAGGATGTGTCATGCCACCCATCATATCAGGTTTATTATAAATTTCCCAAATTTCAGTATCTCCCTGTTTTTGAGTGAAATCAATGCGATTCATATCAAACTGTGAACCATTGATTGAAACCATTGTGCCCATACCAAAAAGTTCAAGTTTCTTTGTAACTGGTAAGGTTTTTTCCTCTTCCGTAACACCAAAATCATTTAACTTTTGTGCAATGTTACTTGTACTTGCAGCTTTTTGTTCAATTTTAAATGGTAAAAGGGTAATTCCTTCTTCATTTATTAATGCTATATCAGTTTTGTCATCCATCTTTGAAAAATCCACTATTACCTCTGCTCGCTCACCTGGTGTTAAGGTAATTTCTTTCATATCAGTTGGTTGATTTAAGAAACCTCCATCAGTAGCAATTTGTTGGAATGTAGCTCCATTATTCAATTTAAACGTATAATTACGAGCATTAGAACCGTTTAATAATCGTAGTCTTACTTTTTCTTTACCAACAGTAAGTTTAGGATTTAAGGTACCATTAATTAACAAAGTATCCCCTATTGTACCATCTTCATTCAGCACTGCTTGATAATTTAATTGCTTTTCTTCAGTAAATTGTCTATCTTGGAATACTAACGGAAAATCATTCACACCATACTCATTTGGTAAATTGATTTTTTGCGAATTTTCATCATCAATATAAATTAAGCCCGCTAAACCTTTATATACTTGCTCTGCTGTAGCACCTTCTGGATGTGGATGGAACCACAGCGTAGATGCTCCTTGATTAACTGTAAAATTCACATCTTCTGTTACACCTGGCTCTAAGACTTGATGTGGACCGCCATCACCATTACCAGGGATTTCTAATCCATGCCAGTGAAATGTTGTTGGTTCAGATAAATCATTTTTAGTTCTAAACGTTACCGTTTGATCTTTATGAATACGAATGATTGGCCCTAAAAAAGAACCATTATATCCATATGTCTCTGTTTTAGTTCCCTTAAAAATTTCTGTCGTACCTTGTTGAGCAGTAATATCAACAATTCCATTTTTAGGTTCAATTATAGGTGGGAGCGCAAGCTCATTTTCCCCAGTTGAATTATTTAATGCTAATGGATTGTTATGACTCGCATGACCATTTTCCATGCTACTATCTTTATTATCCATACCCTCCATGTTTTTCATTTCTTCATTACTCATATTGGAATGGTCCATACCAGACATAGTAGAATGGTCCATATTTGAATTATTATTAGATTCCGAATTACCCGCACTACATCCCCCAATTATAATAGCGCCTACCAATAATGAAGCAATCAAAAGTTTAGATTTCATTATGTTTCCTCCTTTTATTCTTTACATAGGCACTATAACAAAGAAGTATGGAGAAATTATGGATTTGTAATTAAATGAGACAAGTATTAACCACTCTATCTAAGAAAACATTGATATGACTTTTTTTACTTCTTAACTTTCCAAATCAAAATGATAATTGACATTAATAAGATACTTATTACAATTTTCCCTATTAAATTTACTTGCATAAAACCATATACGGCTCCTGCTTCAAAGATTAAGGCTGGTATTTTTCCAATAGTACTAGCAAGCGCAAATGTGCCTAAAGACACCTTAGAAAATGCACTAGTAAAAGTCACAAGACCTGATGACATAAAAGGTAAAATCCTTAAACTAACAATTATCCAAAATGCATCAGATCCTTCCAACTCCTTTAATTTTAAAAGTTTAGGGTGCAATACAAACGGTCTTTTCCATTTATTGATTCCTTTTCTAAATAAAATAAAGCTAATAACTGCACCAATTGATTCACCGATAATAGAAATCAGCAAACCGTTGAATACGCCAAAAAACACAAGGTTAGCAGCTGTAACAAAAACACTTGGTAGTACACCTATAATACTTACCAAAGTATTTATCATTAAACTAACCAAAATTGCAAATAATCCCGATTGTTCTAGTAATTGAAGTAATTTTTCTTCCATGATTCAACGCTATCTTTTTTAACCTATTACTTGCATATAAGGAACTATTGTTAATAAACAACAACTGCCTGTTCGCCTAATGCGTCATAGCTATTAAAAAATGCTCCCTTATCCAATATTTTAATTCCCTTACGTAGATGCATTATTTCCTATCATTTCCCACAGATAATAGTACCATTGTATGTAAATTTAAGTTTGATGGGACTCACCTGTATCCATCCCCCTTCAATCTTTGGTGATGACTGGTATTCCCTGTTAAATAATTTGTTATTTCTTTTATTGTACTTCCACTAAAATTTTTTGCTTGTAAATCTAACGTTCTCTCTGTGATAAAATTATTAGCGGCTTTGACAATTGCTAGTGTCTACATAAAAAAGATGTTCAATTTGTCAAAATCGACTCGTCAAACATCTTACGGAGAAGATAAGTTTCTTCTGCGGAATCAATTCTCGCAGTTTCCCCCTTTCATCCCTTTCATTTTGTAAATGTAGCAACTATAATTATTTAGTCTGGTAGAATTAGTTCCATGTAATTCTTTATATCTTGTTCTTTCATTTCTCCAGTGATTATTTTTTCTATTGTCCATTGTCCCCTCAGAATTAATAAGAATAGTCGTTGGTAATGGATTGATATTATATGCTTCCATTACACTTTTATTTTTATCTATTAAAACCGGAAAAGTTAGCCCTTTTCGGTCGATATAATTTTGAACCACGAAGTCGGATTCTGCTATATTTATAGCTAATACCTGTATACCTTTTTCTTTATATTCATTATAATATCTATCTATAATTGGAAATTCTCTTTCGCAAGGTTTGCACCAAGTCCCCCAAAAGTTTAAAAAGACGCCTTGTCCTTTGTATTCTTCCAAATTATGTTTATCACCCATGCATATCAACTAGAGTAAAATTTGGAGCATTGTCCCTATTTTTAATACTTCATTTTTATCTTGAGTTAAAGTTGTATAGACTGTGAAGAATATTGCCCCAAATAATACAATTAATAGAATTGAACGCATAAGAAATCTTCTCTTTTTTTTTATCCATAATTAAGTTGAGTTCCTTCCTCTCTTAAATGATGTAAAACTAGAAACCAGTAAACCCTCCAAAAATCGGTGTTAAAAACGCAATAATTTTAGTCATCATATCAAAATACAATAAAATTCCCATAACAATCATTATTGCACCACCTATTTTCATAAACCGTCCATTTTTTCTTTGAAGAAACTTCATTTTTCCGATAAATAAAGACATTATAAGGAAAGGTATAGAGAAACCTAGCACATAAAATAGCATGTACAACATCCCCTTCTCAGGATCAGACACTCCTAAAGCTATTACTCCTGCAAGAATTGGTCCAGTGCAAGGTGTCCATCCTGCTGCGAAACCCATTCCAATCAGTACCGAACCAAAATATCCTTTGGGCCTTTTTTTAAAATGAATCTTTTTTTCAGATTGTAAAATATCGATTTTAAAAAAACCTAGAATAACTAATCCAAAAAAGACCATGATAATTGCTCCAATTTGTCTTAGGAACTCTTTATACTGAATAAAAATCTGTCCGATAAAAGAAGTTGAAAAACCTAGTGCCATAAAAATAATAGAAAAACCAAGTAAAAAAAGCAGGGTATGTATCAGAGATTTTCGCCTCAAAATCCCTTTTTCTTCTTTTAGTTCATTAAAGGATATTCCTGTCACATAAGATAGAAAAGCTGGATACAATGGTAATGAACAAGGTGATACAAATGATAATAATCCAGCACCAAATGCAAGAAGTAAATTTAATTGTTCTAACAAATACGCTCACTCAACCTTTCTATAGTCAGTTTGAAAATAAAGTATAGACTATAAATATGGAGAATATATGCATATGCTGAGTTATATGGAAATGTATTGTTGATACCTTTCTATTTGATCATTAATTTAAATTAGGATTAAAAATAAAAATGAGCCGTGTTTCAACTATAGAAACACAGCTCATTTAGCATAGAATAAATTTTTCATTATATTCCTGGGTTTAAAGCATAATCTAACAAGAATATTAGATAGGAGTCAGACATATATTGATTTTAGTATTTCATACAAACAAAAATCTATTATTCTATTCATGATGGAATTTTATTATAAACGAAATTTTCTATAAAGATAGGATGATGACAATTATTGAAAAGTCGGTTCTTGCTATGGTTATTTTACGTGTATTGTCTGGGAGTATTGAAGTAAGTGCTGGATTGTTGATGCTAAAGCTGAATAATTTAGAAAAAGCATTTTATATTAATACAATGCTTGCTTTGGTTGGTCCAACAGTTTTAATCGTCACGACGGCAATTGCATTATTTGGACTAGCTGATAAAATTCCTGTGACGAGAATCATTTGCTTATTTACGGGTATAACACTAATTATTCTTAGCTCACATATAAAGTAAATACTAAAATTCACCAAAATCATACAAGTGTCAGAATATGATTTTGGCGAAAATATTAGTAAGTAGATTGATCTTAACAACCTTTTGGACCCAAGTTTTCTTCTGTATCGAACATTTATTTTATAGCATGATTCCATTCATTTGTTAAACTCTTTTATGAATCATCAGTCCATTAAAAAAATAATTATTCTGTAGCGTGTGACGACGCTGCTTTTTTTTATGTATAATTAGCCTTTACTTACACAAATTTATATTAAGTGTTTCGCACGCACTTATCCGGTTGTGGCGTTGGTTGACCGTCACAACCTCCCTCAATATGGGTTACATTACCTCAGTAACCCATTTTTAAATTCTATTCAGATTTAACATTGCACTACAAGGTATTAGTAAAGATGTTCCTCTCTCTTTGATTTTCTCTGTAGTTAAGGAACACCTATTTCCTTACATAACTCAAATCTCCTGCATCCTTCCCTATATATTCAATTTTTTAGAAATGAATGCTCAAAAAATGTCTTTTGCAGATGAATCATTTGACTATATTGTAGCTAGTTTAATTCTTTCTGTGGTTCCTAATGAAAATAAATGCTTTGAAGAGATGATAAGAGTTTTAAAGAAGGATGGTAGAATTCTTATCTTTGATAAATTTGCTCCTAAAAATCAAAAACTAACGCTAACAAAAAAATTGGTAGGGCCATTTATAAGTATGTTAGGAACAGATATTGGTCGAAGTTTTGAGGAGTTGTTTAAACAAAATGATCAAAGGCTCAGAATTATAAGAGATGAATCTGTTATGTTAAAGGGTATGTATAGATATATTGAAGTTCTTAAACTTTCTGAAGGGCATATTTAACGTTTTGGAGAAACTCATCCAAGAAGCTCAAGCATCTTATCAAGAGTTTAAAAACAACAGTCAGCCACCATGAATTGGCTGATTGTTGTCTTAGTAATTGAATAACCTTATAAACGTTGAATACCATGTACTATCGATTTAAGTCTCCCGTGATAAATTGTTACTCTATTTGTTTTTTCATGAGTTGTTTTGAAAAGTTAAAGGATCGAATTTCGCTAACAAATGTGGAACCTAATAAGAATACCCCGCCGATAATTTGTACTAGGGTCATTTGCTCTTGCAATATCATTGCAGAAATCAATATTGCTACAAAAGGATCGACATAACTGAGCATCGCAATACTCTGCCCTTTCAATTTTTCCATTCCCGAGAAAAACAACCAAAATCCAATCCCTGTATTAACGATACCTAAAATTAAAATAAAAGGAATAGATGCGCTTGATAATCCAAAGACCCCAAAGCCTTCTGTCAAAAAAACATACGGCAGCAGTAATAATGCAGTCGTTCCAAGTTGAATAATGGTCAGCTCTAGCTTGTCCATCTCTTTAATAAATTTGTTTAACAGTAACAATGCCGCATAAAAAGCAGCTGCCATCAATCCAAAGGTAAGTCCAAGAACATCATCTGATTCCGTTGCACCCACCCCTTCTCCTACAATCATTATCATCCCGATAATTGCTATGACAATGCATATTATTTTTTTAATGGATAATTGTTCCCTAAGTACAACAGGTGAAAGAATCATTACAAATACTGGCGCAAAGTAATATCCTAGTGTGGCATTGGCAAGTGACGTGTGGTCGTAGGATTGATAGAGAAAAATCCAGTTTCCTCCCAATGCAACGCCTGAGAGAATCAAAAATAAAGCATTCGATTTTACTAAATTCCAGGATATTTTTTTCTTCATTATGGAGAAGATTAGGAGTAAAAATAAGCATCCTAGTAAACTACTTAGTAAAGCTCTTTCACTCGCCGCTAAATCAATGTAACGCACAACTAAACCGATTGTGCCAAAAATAATCATCGATACGATAAATTGAAATTTAGATTTCATGATTTACTCCCCTAACCTACCGCAATTTAATAGGTACTCTTAGGTGCTTTTTCCTCTCTCTTCTTCCACTCCCTCTCCACTTGCTTTTGTAATGGGAATAGCATAGCATACTTATATGTATTACAAAATTGAATGTTTGTCATGGGATACATAACAAAATAGCATGCAAGGGAGATAGCGTTATGAATATCCAAAAATATATGGCCTTTGTCAAAGCAGTAGAATATGGGAGCTTTACAAGAGCTGCTGATGCATTAAACTATACACAGTCCGGCATCAGCCGTATGATTAACGATTTAGAATTAGAATGGGGAATTTCCCTTTTTGAACGAGGTCGTGCCGGAATCAGTTTAACATCTGATGGCTTAAAGTTACTGCCCCAATTACAGCGTATATGTAATGAGCATGAAATGTTAATGATGCAGATTGAAGACTTACTTGATATCCAATCAGGAATCATCCGAATTGGTACATTTTCTAGTGTAGCAACACATTGGCTACCTCATATGATCAAATTCTTTAAGCAGGATTATCCAGGGATTGATTTCGAGTTACTATTAGGAGATTACACCGAAATCGAAAGCTGGATTATCGAAGGTAGGGTCGACTTTGGATTTTTACGACTGCCAACAAAAGCGGAAATGGAAACAATCTTTGTGGAGCAAGACCGTTTGTTGGTAGTCATTCCTGAAGATCATCCTCTCGCTGATTGCGATAAATTTCCTATAAGTGAACTATTGAACAGTCCATTCATGCTTTTAGAAAAAGGCGCAAAAGCGGAAATCTCCGAAATTTTCGACAGGCACAATATCTCGCCGCAAATTTCTTTTACAACATGGGACGACTACGCCATTATGTCAATGGTGGAAAATGGATTAGGAATCAGTATATTACCTGAACTGATTTTAGAACGCATTCCTTACCAAATTATCGCGAAAGAGCTAGAAGTTCCTGCTTTTCGAACTATTGGAATTGCGATGAGAGAGCAAAAATCGCTTTCACTTGCAGCAAAGAGATTTATAGAATATTTATCCTATCGAAAGAGAAAATAAGAAGTTTAGCTATTATTTTGCACTACGAAAAAAGCGTATTCGAAAAAATCTCGAATACGCTGCATTAATCCTCCACCGCTTCTAAATAGCCTTGCTGTAAACATGTATCCGTCATAAACTGCTTTATCCCTGCATCAAATGACAATTTGATCGTGCTACTTGTGATGGCCAAAATTTCGCCTTCTCCAAACATCACATGCTTTACCTTGGAGCCGACGATTAGCGCTGACTCCGTTGTAATTGTCCGATCATTACGGTATTGCTTCGGTGCTTTCCTTGGACTTTTCGACGCTTTCTTTGGCAACTCCTGAGGTGAGACGATTTGTTTTAACGCGTTCATAAACATCGATGGCACCACACTTGCTTTAAAGCGCTTGTTGTACGAAATTAATTCCAAATGGCGAATTGCACGTGTGATACCGACATAAAAGAGCCTTGTTTCTTCCTCTATCGCTTCTTCCGTCTCACTAGGTAAAATCCCATCAATTAAGTCAATCAAATATACACGGTCAAATTCCAAGCCCTTTGAACTGTGTAAGGTTGTTAGTGTAATGGCATTCTTTTCATTTTTCAGATGAGATGTACGTGCTAAATTTTCAAGGTACTTCAAACGACCCGCAAATTCGGTCATCGTCGCTGTATGGCGAGCAATTAGCCCAAGTACATCCACAATATCTAGTAAATTTTCATAATTAAAACCGAGGTCCTCGCTCATTTTCTTTAAGGCACGTTCATAACCAAAGTCATAACGGATATGCTCTAGCATGGCTGTTGGTGTTGTTTGATCAAATTGAATGCTATCATACGTTTTGCGAATTCGCTTAATATATTCTGGCTGATATTCCTTTAATTCCACATGCTCTAACAATCGTGTGAATACACAGCCATCCTCCTGCACTTTCTGCAGTGCCTTTAATTGCGTTGGTGTAAGATAAGCATTCATTTTTCTGTAAACTTTTTCAAATATCGAGATATTTTTTGTATTGTACGCTAGACGCATGAAGTTCATAATATCCTCCACAACCCAATGCGTAAAAAAGCGAATGGTGGAATCTTTCATATAGAAAGGCAAACCCGCTCTGTCTAACGCGTCCATAAGTGGAATGGCTGACGTATTATTTCGATATAAAACAGCCGTTGAGCCAGGCTTAGACAAATTTTTTAACTGATTCACTACATATTTAGCCTGTAAACTGTAATTCTCTAGGATTTTAAATGAGATTGGCTCTGCTGCAGGATTTTGCGTAAACATTTGTTTGTTATATCGTTTTTTATTTCGCTGAATGAAAAGATTGGCTGGCTCTACAATCGAGGCAGATGAACGATAGTTTTGTGTCATTAGTAAAACACGTGCCTCTGGATAAATCTTTTGGAAATTCAACAAATAATCTGGCTCTGCACCGCGCCAGCTATAAATGGCCTGATCCTCATCGGCAACGACGCATAAATTTTGATGGACTGTGACGAGCTTCTCGATGATCGCATATTGAACAGGCGATGTATCCTGACTTTCATCCGTTAAATAAAAATCGTATCGACGTTGATATTGCGCCAACACCTCTCGATTTTTCGTAAAAATATCATTCGCCATTAACAGCATATCGTCAAAATCAATGAGCAATCGGTCACTAGCTGTGCGCTTATATTCCTCATAATGCTGTAAAATCTCGACTTTTCTTGGCACCTTTACTTCTGCAATTGCCCATTCCTGTTCTGGCAGCATTTTATTTTTGATGAACGTTATGTACGTCAGTAGCTCGTCTAACTGATCTTCCGTAATTTTCGAGCCATTTAATTGTTCAAAAATCTCACGAAGCACTCGTTTTTTTGACATAACACCAGGCTGATCCGCTTCTTCCATAATCCCATAAGAAATGCCCTGACGTTCAAGTGTCTCCCGCACAACTTGAAATGCTAAACTATGAATCGTCGAAAATTCAACTGGTGGCAAATGCGGAAAAAACTTTGCAAAACGTGCCTTCATATCATTTGCTGATGCCTTACTAAATGTGACAGCCTTGATGCGAGCAGGCTTAACACCAAGCGCCTCGATCATATAGCCAATACGCATAATAATCGTCGTCGTTTTTCCTGAACCAGGAGATGCCAGTAGTAGCAGCGGTCCATTCGTCTGCAACACCGCCTGCTTCTGCACATCATTTAGATAAACGCCAAGTGACCGCTCCTTTTCCTCAAAAAATGCTTTTTGCGCTGCATTCATATCAATTACTCCGTTCTAAAAAAATCTATTTTCTATTATACCAGATGATATGGATTAACTTCCTAAGATCATTAAAAGCAACTAAATGCAGCTCGACGACTACTCATTCGAGTGATGATAGCAATTAAGGGGATTGTTTGCCTCTCCATCATTTTTAGATCATATCAAAAAAAAAGCGTATATACGCTTTTTAGTAGCTCGTTAGTGAAATTTTTTATTTGGCTATCCATTCATATTGAATATCAGCTAAATTCTCTTCATTTTCATGTCCTCTCCCTATGATTTTAAATCCATGTTTTTCATAAAATCGTTGGGCATTTTCATTAACCTCAAATGTATATAAAGTTAATCGCCCATTTGATTGTGCTTTTACTTTATCTAGTAATGTATGACCTATGCCCATCCCTTGATAGTCGACATGAATATATAGTTGGCTTATTTCGCCTTCGTTATAGGCTATCATTCCAACCACTTTTTCATCCATTAACGCTAAATCGATGTGAAACTGTTCAGCTAATAGATGATTTAAGAAATATACATGACTTTCAAAGGTGTGAATTTCTTTCTGACCAATCGCCTGTTCCTTACTATCTCGCCACATAGCAACTGTTTGTTCAGCATATTGGGGGTTATATTGCGTAATAATTATGTTGTGTTGGTTCACTACTGTACCTCCTTAAGTGCTATCTGTTGTTGGTGCATTACCATTCTTCACAATTACTTCGGATACCTGGTTATTAAAACATATAGCTTGTTTACTTTCATCTTATATTATTTTGATGATCTAAGAAATAAATTAGGTAAATTTTCAGTCATACTGTACTCCTTAATAAAGTAAAGCACATTACTTGAAGAATTAATTTGTAAGTTCTACGGATAAAAAAATATCTTCCACTCACACTAATGGTGTTGGAGGTGAGATGAAAATGGGAAATAATAAACATAAAAATAATAAAACGCAAGACAACAAAAAACAGCAAAATCAAAATCAAAATGCTAACAATGAACGTAAAAACAGAGAAGAGTTTGCTGAAGAAGTAGATTTCAGTCAAATTCAAAATGAAAACAAACGTTAATCATATGATCATGTGAAAAAACCCTAATACTCACTTCAGTAAAGATGGGTATTGGGGCTATTTTTATAATCCATCTATTACAGCATTTTACGGCTCAAACCCAGCCTGACTTATATAAACATGATTTTCTGGAAAGATTTCAATAAATCGGTTGTATACTTTTTTTATTACATCTGGTCCATACCATTCTTCTAAACCAAGTTGGTCATATTTTTTCTCAATCTCAAGTTTTCTTGTGCGTTTTCCACCACTGCCATCTCCCATGAAGTAGTCATCTATACATACCCGATCGACGAGTTGCTTCAATTTCAAAGGAAAATATTCTCCACTTGGTAAAATGGGCGCGATAGCAACTTGGGTCGGAATGGCCGCAGCTGCTAATTTTTCCAATGTCTTAAAACGCGCTTGGATTGAAGGTGCCATTGGCGTAAAATGTTTACGTATCGTTTCCGAATCTGTCTCAATTGTCAAACTTACTCGTACTTTATCTTTAAATTGTCGCAGCAAATCAATATCTCGACTGACAAGTGGACTTCTCGTTTGTACAAATAAGAAGTCAGGGGGATCCTCTAGCATCACTTCGAGTAAAGATCGCGTCACTTTTTCCTTATGCTCTATTGGCTGATACGGGTCTGTACTTGAGGACATAAAAATGGTTACAGGCCCTTTGGCTTTGGCACGATGAAGCTCCTTTTTTAACACATGCGCCGCACCGTTTTTAACATCGACCCAACTTCCCCATTCCCCTTCTCGAAAAAGAGATACAGGCATTTGACGTACATAGCAATAGGAACATCCAAAGGAACAGCCTGTATAAGGATTGAGTGAATGCGTATAGCCAGAAAGAAAGCCAGTCCCTTTATTCAAAATGGTTTTTGGATGCTTATAGAATAATTCGCTTTTCATACGGACCCTCCATTCCATGTGTAGCAAGTATTATGCATTGCTAGACGAACCTCGCTCTTCAAGGGCCAAGAGCAATTTCTTCATTTCTAATCCGCCCCGATAGCCAGTTAAAGAGCCATTCTTTCCTGTTACACGATGGCACGGTACAGTAAGTAACACTGGATTAGCCCCAATAGCTGCTCCAACAGCACGAACAGCTGCTGGTTTATTGATAGCATGGGCAATGTCTGAATAGGATTTGGTCTGCCCATAAGGAATTTCACAAAGTGCTTGCCAGACTGCTAGCTGAAATGGCGTACCTTCGTACTCAAATGGGATAGAAAAGGTTTGCCTCTTTCCTGCTAGATACTGAATGATTTCATGGACATAGGGTGCAAGCTTTTCCTCATCTTCAATAAGAGGACTTCCTGGAAAGCGTTTCTTCGCCCATTCAAACATTTCCTCGAATGGTTTGTTCTGTGAACCTACAAACACAAGGCCCTTGGAGGTAGCAGCAATATAAAAATGCCAATCCTCAAACTTGAGTAAAGACCAAAAAAGGGTTGGTTTATTTTTTATTTCCATCATTTATTTCCTCCATTTTTCTCATTTGACGAAATTGCGCTGGGGTCTGACCGGTTTTCTTTTTAAATAAAGTAATAAAATAGGGCGCATTCGCCATACCCACACATATGGCAATATCGCCTATTGCTTTATTCGTCTGAATTAAATACTTTTTAGCCGCGTGTACGCGAACTTGTTGTATATACTCAACGGGCGTCATGCCTTTAATCTTTTTAAATGTTCGATGCATATGATAGGGACTCCCATGACAAATCATTGCTAAAGATTCTAGCGTTAATTTTTCAGCGAAATTTTGATCAATGTATGCTGTGATAATATCAACCCACTCGCTATCAGGCAAATTTTCATTAGTTGGCTTGCAACGTTTACAAGGGCGAAAATTTGCGCGGAGTGCTTGTTCTGCAGTTGCAAAAATACATACATTCTCTTTTTTCGGAACGCGAGACTTGCAGGATGGTTTACAAAATATCCCTGTTGACTTGACAGCATAGAAAAATTGATTGTTGTACGCTGTATCATTCGTGATAATGGCTTGCCACTTTTCATCTGTCATCATTTCTACATTATTCAAAGTTTTATTTTCATCATTCATAGGATCCAGCATTTATCTCACCTCTCCTTACAATATACTCCCTAAAAATTCACAATGTACAATTCTGGATATGGAATAGCAAGATATTGAAGTTTTTTTATTTAGAATCGTGAAAAATGATGCCAAGACCGTATCGATCTCCAGCAGTAATCGTACTTACTCCATGACGAACCGTATGTTTATAATATCCCCTTTTACCTAGAACAGGTCTATGGTTCGTAGGAAAGATGAGTGCACTGCCCTGATCTAACGTAATAACATGTCCCCTACTCTGAGCACGTGGAATTTGTTCCACTAGGATTGATTCTCCACCAGAAAAGTCTTGTTCGCGTTGATTTAATACAAATACTACCTGAAACGGGAAGAAGACATCGCCATATAAATCTTGATGCAAACAATTAAAGCCACCTGTTTCATACTTTAAGAGTAACGGTGTCGGTCTAGTTTGTTCAAATTCTTCACAAGTGTTCAAAAAATCTTGAAGCTGAGCAGGAAACTGCGCTGTTTTCTTTAAATAACCTAACCATCGATTAGCTGTTTTGGCCAATTCTTGATAAAAGGACTCTCTTAAACTTTGGATAATTTCAGGCAATGGATAGGAAAAATATTTGTATTCCCCCTCCCCAAAGCGATACCTCGTCATATTAATGGTCGTTCTATATGGCTCTTCCGTACTATACAACCCTATTAAGAATTCACATTCCTCTTTTGTTAAAATTACTGGAAGCTTTGCAAATCCTTGTTTATCTAGTTCATGTTGAATGGCATCCCACTCTAAGCTGCCAACACGTGTTTGAATATCTTGGACTATTTTTATTCCCTCCTTGGCCTTCTTAATAACTAACACTATAACCCCATCAATAGAAAAAAATAAGGCGTTTAGAATGGAATAGCAAGATAACAAAATGAGTAAAGCTACTTTTATGATAAAGTAAACTAGCAAACTGTGTATGTTGAAAAGGAGAATGAAAAAGTGATATGGCATGACGTTGACGATGTGATAATCATTACCTTACCAGCAAATTTTGATATGAATGCGAATCTAGGCTATTTAACAAGAGAAAAAAATGAATGCATGTATGAAATAGAGAACGATATCATCACAAAAGTGATAGCCATTGGAGAAATGCAATCTTTAGTAAAGATAAGCGTAATCGATAATCAACAAATGGTTGTTCAATTCCTAAATGGTTCTAGGCCTATTGAAAAGAGGGCGCGGGAAAAAATTGCAACATATATACTTGAATGGTTTGATCTTGATAACGATTTAACGCCATTTTATGAAATGGCAAATGCAGATCCATTACTTCAAATACCTGCCCAAAAATTCTATGGATTACGAGTTATCGGCATTCCCGATTTATTTGAAGCGTTATGCTGGGGCGTTTTAGGGCAACAAATCAACCTTGCCTTTGCTTACTCTTTAAAGAGACAATTTGTAGAAAGCTTTGGCGATTCTATCGAATGGAAGGGTAAAAAGTATTGGGTATTCCCTCCGTACGAACGAATTGCACAGTTAACACCTACTGACCTAGCAGCTATTAAAATGACAGTTAAAAAAAGTGAATATATTATTGGCATTGCAAGACTAATGGCAAACGGAGATTTATCGAAGGACCAATTAATGAACATGAATTTTAAAAAGGCAGAAAGAAGCTTAATCAAAATACGAGGAATCGGACCTTGGACAGCCAATTACGTGCTAATGCGTTGCCTGAGGTTTCAGACAGCTTTTCCAATCGATGATGTGGGTCTGATTAATTCAATAAAAACATTACGGAATATGAACCGAAAGCCTACGAAAGAGGAAATCTTAGCGCTCTCGATACCATGGAAAAACTGGGAATCCTACGCTACCTTCTATTTATGGCGTGTTCTTTACTAAATATCATCACCTTGATTTGAGCATGTCTTGAAAAAATGAATCAAAACATGCTCTTATGTAGCTACGTTTTATTCAATGGATACAGAATGCTTATTAGAGCTGTAATTCTTTGATACAATCAATGGTTGTTTTTATAAACTCTTTGACAGCGGGAAGGGATTGCTTCTTTGAGCGAGTAATCATGCTTATTTCTCGGAAAGGTTCGGGTAAGAGAGGTTTTACAATGGTCCCTTCTAAATTATAGGGTAAAGCTAGTTCTGGTATGATTGTAATGCCTAATCCTTCACGTACCATTGCAATGATTGTTTGATTTTCCTCCACATTAAACTGTATGTTTGGGGAAACTTCTTGTTCCTGTAAAAACTTCTTAACACTCACTTCACATCCTAGCTGAGGCATAATAAAAGCCTCCCCTTGAAGTTCTTCCGCCTTTACTTGTTCATTGATTGCAAGATGATGATGAAACGGTACGATTGCTACTAATCGATCTCTTACTATGGTAATAGCCTCCAAATGGTCCATAGAGTTACTTAAAGATGTAAACCCTATATCCACTTTCCCCTCTTCTACCCAACGTGTAATTTGGTCATAGCTCCCCTCATAAAAATTTATTTCAATTCCCTTAAACTCTCCTTTAAACCGTGATATGATCGTTGGCAACACTTTTGAAGCGAAACTTGAAAAGCTGCCAATATTTATTTTTCCGTTTTGTATTCTTAAAATAGAAGCGGCTTCTTGTTTTATGCTTTCTGCTTCGGATAAGATATTTCTCATATTGTTGATGATACGTTCTCCACTATCTGTTAACGAGATGCCATTTCTTCCTCTATTCAAAAGTTTAATACCGAGTTCTGACTCTAATGAAGCGATATTATGGCTTATGCCCGATTGTGTCATCGCCAATATTTCACCTGCTTTTGTGAAATTTCCAATATCGACTACTTTGACGAATATTTCTATTTGCAAAAGGTTCACAAGCTAACCTCCGTATAAGATTTAACTTTCCATTCGACTTCCTCATGTTTAAGATTAAAAACATGAATTTTACTTATCAATTCTATCATACTACAATAATCTTAGAATGAAGGAGGAGATAGCAATGAAAAAAGTGGTAGAGTTTTTTTATGTTGATGCATTCACCACAGAAACGTTTGGAGGAAATCCAGCTGGCGTTATACCTCATGCAGAAAATTTAACAGATGAGGAAATGCTAAACATAGCCAATGAATTAAACCTTTCGGAAACGGCCTTTCTTTTACCATCAACAAATGTAAATGCAGATTATCAAATAAAATATTTTACTCCTACAAAAGAAGTTGACTTTTGCGGTCACGCTACGTTAGGTACAGCATGGTTAATGGCTAATAAGTACAATTGGATTGATAAGGACGAGAAAATAATCTTTGAATCAAACATTGGACTAATTCCTGTAAAATGGATTACGGAAAACAATCACTTAAAGAGCGTGTCCATGACTCAAGTACGTCCCCATATAAAAAGTATAGACATTAGCCCTGAAGTCGTTGCGGACCTTGTGGGTTTAGAGGAAACGGACATTGATGATCGATACCCGATAAAAATAGCGAACACAGGGGTCCCACATCTTATGGTTCCCGTTAAAACACGTCAAGCAATTGATCAAGCAGAACCTAAATTAAATGAGCTTAAAAAGATGAACAATCATTTTAACATATCAACCACTCACCTCTTTACCTTTGACACAAATGGGGAATTTGATATTTATACAAGAGATTTTTGCCCAAATATAGGGATCGATGAAGATCCAGTTACAGGGGCAGCAAACGGTGCATTAGGTGGTTATTTATATCTAGAAAATATACTAGCTCCACAAGAAAAACATCAATTAGTAATTGGGCAAGGACATACGATTAATAGACCTGGGACTCTTTATGTCACGATCACACCTGATGAGGAGAATGCTGTTATTGAAGTAGCAGGAGCAGCAGTTGTTTCAATAGAAGGAAAAATACTTTTATAATACTATTTTTCTGAATTTTCTGTGTTAATTATCATCATAAAATAAACTTCTCTAAATTATTCACTTAAATTTAGAGAAGTCTTATTTATGCCAAATAAAGTGGTTAGTTCAATGCATTTAAATGCGTTTTTAAGTATTGCAAAAATGGTTGCTCCATGAGATCGGTTTTTCGAGAGCAAATAAATAAACTTTGCTGAATAGCTGCCTGCTCAACATACACTTGAGCAAGTTTCCCGTTTGCTATACTTTCATCTACACTATAGGACGGAGCTAAAGTCATGCCGTACCCCGCTTCCACTACTTTTATGGATTCGTGTAAGCCCTGCATTTGAAGCCCTAATTTAGGTAATGGCGCATTAAATGTGTAAAAAATGGACTCCAATAAATCGAGTGTCGAGCTACCACGTTCCCGATAAATAAAGTCCTCGTTCGATAATTCATAGATGGAGACCGTTTGATTTGCTAGAGGATGTGAGGGATGGACTATAAACCAAAACGGGATATCTAATACCTTTTCAAATTGTAAATCTTCATGGCCAATTTTGCTTTGAACGACAAAACCAAAATCTACTTCATAATTCAGAACTTGCTCCTCCACAGATTGAACATTACCTAACGATACAAAAAATTCAATTTGAGGATGAGCAAGCTTGTATTTAGCGATGATAGGCGGAAGTATATAATTAATAGGGATATAAGAGGACGCTATATGTATTTTGTCTTCCTTTGCTAAAAACTTCCCAAGCTTCTCATCGATTTGTGCTTCTAAGTAAAATAAACGCATGCCCTGCTCGTATAAAAACTTCCCCCTCTGGCGTTAATTGAATTCCACGCCCTTTACCTTCAATCAATTTTGCCCCTATTTCATTCTCTAATTTTCGAATTTGTATGGTAACAGCAGGTTGACTTAGTAGCATACTATTCGCTGCTGCAGTAATTCCGCCAAGCTTGGCTACATTCGTAAAGATCCTCAATGCATGTAAATTCATTCCATTCCACCCTTTCTATCCATAAATAATATTTATGAATAAGCAATAATTATATATTTGTTTTATGTATAGTTTACCAGTAATTTAAGTATTGAGGTGATTGAATGGAAATTTTACTACAGGAATGGTTAACAGTAAAAGGAGTTATTTTATTTACAATTGGTTTACTCGCAGCTATAATAGGCGTGCTTTTTGGGGCAGCAGGCTTTATTTTGATGCCTTCATTGTTACTCGTCGGCATTCCGATACATACAACCGTTGCCGTTAATAAATTTGCGACAGGCTTATCAGCCCTATCAAATGTTGTTTCATTTGTCATAAAAGGACAATTATCTATAAAAAAATATTTTTCTTTCATGATTGTTGCTAGTATAGGAGGAGTATTTGGGGCATTATTCGCAATCCTTTTATCGGAACAAATTATGAATGTGGTCGCTTGTATAAGCTTAATATTTGCATTTCTAATTGTCCTTTGCAGTAATAAGTGGATTGTCAAAGATGTAAAAGAAACAGAGGAACAACCCTTGAGCAAGCTCATTCCATTTGCAATCTCCATATATGACGGTGGTTTTGGACCAGGTTCAGCTCTTATGAATATAACCTATTTCCTGAAAAAACAATACCATTATTTAAAAGCAGTCGAGTTAACAAGAATGCTCTCGTTATCAAGCTGTACAGGTGCTTTTCTCTTTTATTACTTTACTGGCATTGTTGATTGGGGAATTGCTATCCCTGTTTCACTTGGCTCTATTGCTGGCTCTTTCTTAGGTTTAAGGATCATTCCGTATATCCAAACAAAATGGATTCAAATTATTTTACCGATCATTTTTTTGTTCTTAATTGTTCAAGTTGTGTCGGATTTAATAAAATAAGCGAAACAAGTCCTACCTTTTTTGCCCCAAATTTAAGGATATCTAAGGTAGAGCTTGTTTAGAATCCGCAATTTACGTTAGAAATAGCTACTGTTAGTAGAATAGACGAACAATTTTAGCAATAATAATTTGCATAGGTTTTATTTATCTACCGCCACTCACATTTATAATTTCTCCAAGGATGTAATTTGAGGCATCAGAAGAAAGGAAGGCAATTACTTCTGCTATCTCTTTAGGCGCTGCAGCTCGTTTAATGGGTACAGAGGAAGCCATCCGTTCAAGCCGATTGTCGCCAGGAGCAAATTTATCGTGAAAGGGTGTCTCTACCATTCCAGGAGCTACCCCGTTCACGATAATTCCATATTCAATTAATTCTCTGGACATACCAATCGTCATTGTATTGATAGCTCCCTTAGCCGATGCATAATGAATACTTTCCCCTGCCCCACCAATACGTGCAGCTGCTGAAGAGATATTAATAATTTTTCCGCATTTCTTCGGAATCATATGTCTTAATACAGCTTGAGAGCATAAGAGCACACTATTGACATTTAGCTTGAATGTTTCTTCCCATAGCTCTTCACTCATCTCCATAAAAGTACTTTGACGGATGCCGCCTCCAGCGTTATTCACTAAAACATCAATCGTGCCGAATGAAGAAATAGCCTGCTCAACCATTGCGTTCACTTCTTCTTTATTCACAATATTAGCTTGAATAGCAATGGCGTCTCCTCCTTTTTCTTGAATTCGTTGCAGAGCTTCGTTGGCACCTTCCACATTTGTATGATAATTGATAATTACTTTAGCCCCGTATTTTGCCACTAGCTCAGCCGTGGCAAATCCAATCCCAGAGCTTGCACCTGTGATAAGAATAACCTTTCCTGACAAGTTATGCATAGCGTCCCCCCTAACGTTTTTAATAGTAATTCGTTCATAAACAACTCAATGCACACGCACCACGATCGTTAGTCACATGATGCTACTGCTAGTATATTTTTTAATGATCGTAACGAAAATCGCCACAAGAAATACAATCAAACTATTAATGAGTAAATAATAGGCAATGTTCAATCCATAGAATAACGCAAAGGGATCACGAATTATAATTAGTGCTATTACACTCCCTAGTCCACCAAATACACCTGCCAGTAGTAAAATGATGAAAGCAGCATGATATAGATTTTTCTTTTTTCTGAAGAATAGAAATCCAATCACATTTGCACTAACGATCAAAAAGCCTATTAGTATAAAGAAAAAACCTTCCATTCAACTCCCTCTTTTCAAAACGATTTCGTCATGGGATAACTATTCCTTCCCCATGAATTAAAGTGGTCCACCCTCAAAACCAATAGGCCAACCATTTTCTTTAAATTTCACTTTATACTGAAATTCAAAGTGACCCTCATAAATAAAAGCTAAACTAAAGCCTGAAAATATATAACTATCAAAGTTAGCCATATTTCCAAAGCATATCGTCGATAAATAATAGCTGTTTATTTCTTGATTAGGAAAAAACTTATGTAAATACGCCAATGCGCAGCTTATATGTAAATGGAGTTCATCGAAAATTCTTTCCGCTAATTCGATGATCCCCACCTCAGGATTTTCATTATTTCCTTGGATAATTATCTCCACATCTTCCCATTCCCCGATATTCATACTGTATAACCACTGTTCCTGAATAAGATACTTCTCTTTATCGTATACAGGGGGATTGACTAGGTTTATTTTTTTGATGTCATCTTTAGTTAACGGTTTTGCAAGAATAAGCTTATTATGCAAAATGTCTTTGATATTAGAGACCATATATTTTGATTTGTTTAATTCTAAAGAGTCCATTTTCCACCTCCGTTTAAAGTAATTATACCCTTATCGCTCTACAACCATTGTAAGTTCAAAAAGAAAAAAGTGCTAGCTTTGTAACTAATTACAGAATAGATAACCGCTTCAAATCTAAACATATCGTTACCTCTGTTATAACTAAATCAGTGCCTATTTAATCTATCATCTATCAAGTTGTTCAAAAAAAGAAGCCCCCAACCCTTGCATTCAAAATAGCAAAACAGCTATTCAAAAAGGTTCGGCCTTTTGAACAGCTGCTACATTTTATTGCAATGGAATGTTTACTTCAATATTTTCCCCAATCGGATTAGGGTAATAGTTTAAATATAGCTTAGCTTTTCCATTATATTCTTCAAATTGTGATGTCTCCACTACATACTGCTCGTCTCGTGAAATCGTCAAACCTTTGAATTCTAGAGGCGTACCATCTTCTTTTATGGCGTCAGAAAGCATTAATAATTTGCCCTCATTATTTTTATTCATCTTAACTGCTATACTTTGCTGCACTATTGAAATGTCCCCCTTAAAATAAGTAGGCTTCGTGATTATCTCTTTTGTGCCAAAATCAACTTCGATAAAATCCTCACCCTTTGGCACAGCTTGAACGGCGCCAATCATAACCGTCAATGACGCTGGATCATCGAAATAATTACTTTGCAAATAGAGCGTAAATTTGCCATCGCGAATATTTCCGTCAGCTGAAATGTCATTTCTAATACTATCTCTACGTTCACCACTTTCTGTCATGATGGCAACATCATCCAGCGCTAATAGTTGCATTGTATTATCTTTGGCTACTTCTATATCGAGTGCCACTTTTAATGGCGAACGGCGAATTTGTGTAATCGTAAATTTCTGCCCATTGACATCGATCGTACGATTTGCAGTAAAAATTTTCTCCTTTGCGATCTCGTTTTTCAGTGAAAACGGTAAAGATATTTCAATGTTCCCCTTCTCTTCATCATGAAAATGAAATACTGCTTTAAAATCCTTTGAAGTATAGGCGATAGGCTTTAAAAAATTATATTTCACGGATGAAGAGATGTATGTTTGATTGCTTGCATTCATGGTAAACGTACAGCCGCATTCAATCTCCTTATCTCCTTGAAACAATTGAACTTTCTCTAGGTTTAATTTTGAAATATCAAATGAGGCATCAGCGTCATAGAACAGGACAAATCCTAAATTATCGGCAATCACGCCCTGCAATGTAAGTGCTAAACCTTTTCTAGATTGCGTCACATTGATTTCTTCATAGTATTCATGGTCTACAATATCTTTTATTCCTTTATCTATTGCAATCGCTGTTACAATTGCTTGAAAGCCAGGTATTTTTGCAACTTGGCTAGCAATCGTTGGTGAAACGCGAATTGAAAAGAGAAGGCTTAGACAAAGCATGGAGATGAATGTAACCGAAACAATGCGCTTCTTTCTTCTTTTTTCTCGTTGAACCTTCCGAAACATGTCCATGCGAACTTGTTGCAGTTTCTCCTTTGGAACGTCAATTAATGGTTTACTCATAGCCAGTCCTCCTTTTCTCTAGCAAAGCTTCTAAGCTTCTTTAAAATGTGATGAAGCTTCGATTTCACAGTACCCTCAGGAATTTGATTGAGCTCAGCAATTTCTTTATTTTTCAATTGCTGGAAATACTTCATATAGACGAGTTGCTGCTCTGACAAAGATAAATGTTCCAATAATCTCTCCATATCTGAATAAATGACCCATTCAGATAAATGGTGTTCCTCAATTTGAACAGTTGGCGGACGTTTTCGTAAATGGTCTTTACAGCAATTGATTAAGACGCGCACAAGCCATGTTCTGGCATATTCGTGCTGTTGAACGGTATGCATTTTTTTGAGTGCCTTGTAAACAAGCTCCTGCATGACGTCCAGCGTGTCTTGCTCATTTTTCAAATATGTAAAGGCCATGCGATATAAAATATCCTCATCCATTTCAATCAGTGAAAGTATCGCTTCTTGATCTCCACGTATAGCACGCAGATCTAATTCAAATTTCATCCTTTTTCGCCTCCTTCTCTCATTAGACTCTATGTTGTTTCATTTCGTTCAAAGTTTTTAATATTTTTTAGGATCCTGTTATTACAACACTTCTCCCCATGAATCGTAAGAAGCGATTGCTCTAATTGAACAATCGCCTCTTCCCCTTACCTGTATGTATTGGTAAAAATTAAACACCATAATGAATCATCCATTTATCTTGTTTTATTGCTTCAGCTATTTTTTTGATTAATTCTTCAAGTTCTGCAGATTGGTACTCGACATTGGCTTCACTCACCATATTTAAAAATTGTTTATGAGAGCTCGGTGGTATCAAGGTTATCCCCCAATAGGCGAGACTTTTAAATGGCCTATTTGTGTTGTGTGCAAAAGTTTCGAGGTGATGTATTTTTTTGCCAAAATCCTTGGAAAGCAGTTCATCAAAGAGGTCACCATCTACACCGATGCAATTGTATTTTTCAGGTTCATAAGCAGCATATTCCTTGTCTTTTTCTATACAAGCAATGATTCCAAACTCATGAATGTATGGCATAGTATCGCAACCTCCAATTCCCTTTATGCCCGGCTAATGATTACGTTTCTTGCAAGAGAATCTTTGCAAGACGAAAAATGCCTTCCTCAATGGCTTGCTCGTCTATTTTAGCAAAGCCTAGTACCCATCCTTTTCGAGTATTTTCTAAGCAATACTTGCTCAGTGGATATACACGTATCCCATTTTCGAGTGCGAGGTTCGTCATTGCTTCTTCATCAAACGATTCTTCCGCTTCAAGAAGCATATGCAATCCCGTTTCAATGCCACTTAGCTTGAAACGTTCGGCTAGTCCTGTCGCCATGATTGCCTTTGTCATCGCTTCATGTCTACGTCGATAGACATTTCTGGCTCTCCTCATATGACGCATAAAATGACCGTGCTCAATAAAATGAGCAAGTGTTAATTGCTCCATAATGGGAAGATGTCGATAGGTTAATTGTTGTACTTGCGCTAGCTGGCGGATGGCATCTTTTGGGCCGATCACAGCCGATATTCGTATGCCAGGAGCAACCATTTTAGAAAAACTCATCATATATAATGTGTTGTGAGGTTGTTGGCTAAACAAGGTAGGCAGCGGGCCACCTCGATACCTGAACTCACCATCATAATCATCTTCTACAATCCAGAATTGATTTTTCGCGGATTTTTGCAGTAATTGTTGTTTGCGTGGCTCAGACATTATGACACCAACCGCACATTGGTGAGAAGGTGTAACAAAAATAAGCTTGGTTTGTGGATCAATCTGCTCTACTTGTACGCCATACTCATCCACGGGTACAGCAACAACATTCATACGCCGATATTTCATGGTCATCCAGGCTGCCGGAAAGCCTGGATCTTCAACCGAAACCGTTTCTCCTTCCTTAAGAAGGGCTTGGGCAATTAGATCGATGCTATGCTGTGCGCCAGAGGTTAAGATGATTTGGTCAATCTCTACATGTACACCTCTTTCAAATGTCAGGTAACGTTGAATCTGTTCACGCAGCGGTGTAAAACCGTAGGCATCGCCATAGCCCCAATTGGTCAGATCTGTTTCTGCTGAGGCCTGTAAAAACGATTGGCGCCAAATTTTTCGGAAATGCTCGTCTAAATACGGCTCATGGGGACAAAAATCAATTGCTACGTTTCCATTTTCTTTGCCTCTAAACCAACTGTTCAATTCATCTACTGCCGTGTTTAATAAAGGTAATGCTGGCGTTGATGGCCCTTGAGGAATCACCTCCTCTTGCAAGTTAGTTTTATATCCCCATTCACTCACCCTTGTTCCACCACGCCAATTTGTCACGGTATATCCTCGACTAAATAATTCCTCATATACAATTTGTATAGTTGAGCGTGAAACACCTACTAATAAGGCGAGTTCTCGGGATGGAGGAAGTAACTCCCCTGGTGGCCATTTGCCTGTTGTAATATGATGAATAGCTTGGTCAAGTAACTGTTGCCATATAGGATTTTTATCGTCTCGGTTAACTTGTAACATTCAATTCACTTCCAGTTAGAATAGAGATTGTTAAAATATGCGAAAATTAATAGTTTTGTACAGTCAATAAGTATTATACTATCAAATCGATCATTTTATAGATATAGGATGTTTGTAGTCCACTTTCCATCATCTAATTACATGATAACATCCTTTTAAAGGCTACATCCGCAGCATGAATCGTTCTATCAATATCATGTATGGAATGAGCAGTCGAGATAAATATGCTTTCATATTGAGAAGGAGGTAGAAGTATACCCTGTTTAAGCATTTCTTTATAAAAACGGCGAAACATCTCAGCATCTATTTTTTGAGCATCATCAAAATTTTGTAAGGGATGATCGATGAATGCGTAGCCAATCATTGTCCCAGCTTTCGTTGTTTTAAGTGGAATATGATTGTTATGAGCTACTTTTGATAAGCCTTGAATAAGCCGCTCTGCTAACGCTTCGATATACGTATAACTGTTATGATTTAATTTATTGATTGTGGTATACCCTGCTACCATAGCGATTGGATTACCCGATAAGGTTCCAGCCTGATAAATACTACCTTCAGGTGCAATGTGATTCATGATTTCTTTTCTTCCACCATATGCTCCAACAGGCATCCCCCCGCCAATGATCTTGCCTAAACATGTTAAGTCTGGTTTTATGTCATAAAGCCCTTGAGCAGAGTGGTAATCTATACGAAAACCAGTCATGACCTCATCAAGTATAAATAGTCCACCATATTTTGTAGTGAAAGAACGTATTGCTTGAAGAAATTCAGGGTTAGCTGGTATTCCCGCCATATTGCCTGCAAACGGTTCTACGATGACTGCTGCAATTTGTGGGCCATATTTATCAAAGATCTTTTTCAGGACTTCAATATTATTATAAGGAATGGAGATTGTATGCTTAGTGATCTCTACAGGTACACCCAGACTATCAGGAAGGCTGAAGGTAGCAATTCCTGAGCCTGCCTTTACTAATAGATGATCACTGTGTCCATGATAGTTTCCATCAAATTTCACAATCATGTCTTTGCCAGTAAAGCCTCTAGCTAGTCTAATGGCACTCATTGTCGCTTCTGTACCAGAATTCACCATTCGAATCTTCTCTATGGAAGGAATGCGAGTCGATATTAATGTGGCTAGCTTATTTTCTAGTAAAGTTGGCAAGCCAAAACTTGTCCCCCTGTAAATGGCTTCAAGAAGTGCATCTGAAACTTCCTTATCTGCATGTCCATGAATTAATGGTCCCCAAGATAGAACATAATCTATATAGCGATTGCCATCAATATCATATATGTTCGAGCCTTTCCCATGACTTATAAAAATTGGCTCCATCCCAACTGATTGAAATGCTCTCACTGGGCTATTTACCCCACCAGGCATAAGTTTTTTTGCTATTTCAAAGGCTTCTATTGATTTCGTACTATCGATGTTAAAAACCACCTTTCGCAGTGATATTATCTTTGTCTAAATTGTTGTCCCTCGTTTATGCTTTGCTGTTTTCTGAGCAATGGAACATTCATTAATAAATGTGCGCCCAAACCAGCTACAAGCCCCCAAAATGCCCCGCCAACTCCAAGTAAAGTAACATTTGCGGCTGTTGCCAAAAAAGTAATGAGTGCTGTTTCGCGTCCAATAGGATTTGTTAAAGCATTGGCAAGGCTACTACCAATTGTGCCTAGCAACGCTAATCCCGCTAATGTTGCAATGAACGTAGCTGGGAGAATTAAAAACAATGCAGCCAATGTTACCCCAAAAATTCCGACAATTATATAAAAAATGCCACAAACAATACCTGCAATATAACGTTTTCTTGAATCCTCATGAGCGTCCTTGCCCGTACAGATGGCTGCTGTAATTGCTGCTATGTTAAAAGCATGCGATCCAAAGGGTGCTGTCAGGAGTGATCCCAATCCTGTTACAATCAAAATCGGATTGGCACTCGTTTTAAATCCATCATTTCGCAACACTAACATGCCTGGCATGTACTGTCCTGTTAAGGTAATAATAAAAAGCGGCAAAGCGACACCCAATAATGCATGTAGAGAAAACGTTGGCGCAACAAATACAGGAGACGCGAAGGCTAACTCGATATGGCTGAAATCTACCTGCCCCATACTTATTAAATAAATCAAGCCAATGACTAGAATACCGACAATTGCATAGCGAGATGTAAACCTTCTTAGTACGATATACGTAGTAAACAGGACGATGACAAGTAAAGGTTCCACTTTCGCACCACCAAAGGCTGAAATACCAAATTGTAATAAAATACCTGCCAGTAGACCTGAAGCAATACCTGGAGGAATAAGTTGGACAAAACGTTCGAACATGCCTGATAAACCTAACAAAACAAATGCTATTGCAGAAATAATATAAGCTCCAATGGCTTCAGCATATGGGGTAACAGCTAAAGCCGAAACAAGAAACGCCACGCCTGGTGTTGACCAAGCTGTAATAATGGGTTCACGATACCGGTAACTTAGCCAGATACCCGTTACCCCCACACCAATGGAAATCGACCATATCCATGATGCAGTCATTTCTGGACTTAGACCGGCAACCTTTGCAGCCTGAAACACCAAGATAAAAGTGCCCCCATAGTTAACTAAGACAGATATAAAAGCAGCGATGGTGGGCGACAGGAAATCACGTACATTCAGTGAAACGGATGTTGAGTTCATACACTTTCCTACCTTTCTACAAATTATTTTAATCACTTCTTCATACTAGGAATTCAGCACGTATTCGCGTCCTTTAAGAACTGTTCCCTTCCTATATGGAATGTCGTTTTCCTATTGTCATTAGCCCTCTTTATGTAACGTGACCTTCCAGAAAAAATTTCAATTTGCTTGATTCCCAGTAACAATTTACTTGCCGCTATTTGATAAAATGTCAATCTACCTGAACTAAACAGTAGCACTTCCCCTCCTTGCTAATAAATGAACGGTCTTAGCATAACGTAATACGGATTGATAAAAAACATCCAAAACTGCGAATTTGAGCAGTCCATAAAATTAGGTATAATAAAATAACCACTATCCCTATAGTGTAGTTTTATAAAAATGACTAATCGTTAAAAACAAACATTGATCATTCATATTAAGTTTGATAAAAATCCTGTGTTGAAATGCAGGATTTTTTTGTCAACAAACGGGCCATTTAATAGAATAAAATACAATAATTATTGGACGCGAAGATTGTGAAGATTACTTAAACTAATGGTGCAGGTTAGTTGAAGTACCATCTCCTTTTTATATTGGAACTTTCATCTAAATACAAACGTTAAACTTATAAATTCTCTACTGTTATTAATAGTTTTGTGAAATAGAAAGGGGACTTTTATGAAATCCAATCTTTTGGTGTGGGTATTTTTTCTTCCTTTATTCTTATTTTTCAGTTTAATGCTATATATTGAAGTTTCAATTTATTCAGCTTTGCCTCCAGAACTAGGTGGAAGGGGTTTTTGGATAGAATTTAAAAATGCTTGGTATCGTTCAATTTGGTTTTATGCAATAGTATTGTTATTTTCCTTCTTGCTTTATTTGAAGTTTTTACATAAAGGAAAATAAAGAATTAATAAACTTTTGCTGTTGAACTAACGGGATGCTTTAGTTTAGCAAGAATTATGCTTATAATCTTCCACAATCGGGCGCGATTCTGGAACAAGAATCAGCGCTTTTTTTAATTAAAGGGCCAGATTATTGATAAACCTTTTCAATAAAATTGGACATTATTGTTGAATTATTGAGTAAAAGATTTTGAAGCTTTTCACTTAAACTAACGGGGCAGTTTAGTTCAAGAATTGATAGACGAAAAGGGACTAAAATATGGTAATATTATTTACAAATAGTCTTTTTTACATAAGGGGGATTTTTTTGAAAAAATATCTAAAAATTGTTGTTGTTTTTATTCTAATAATTTCATGTCTAACCCTTACTTCTTGTACAAAAACAGAAAAAGAGCAAAAAATACTTGACAAAGAAATGGTGTTCTCATTTGAGCACCCTCAAACCAAACAAAAATACAAAATCATTTATGCCAATCAACTGTTTTATCCGTATATTGAAAAGGTCAAAGATAATCCGAATCTTTCAACCTCGGAAACCTTAGAACTGTATAATAATGAGATTATTCAACCCATATATCAAGATTGTTTTGAAAATGGAGAATACCTTCATATGGCAGAAAACCTTCTTAATACGATTCCTAATGGGTTAACAGAAATAGAAGTGGTAAGTGAAAAAATGGAGACTCGTAAAGCAGAAATCAATCAACTTATACAAGAATCCCTTTTGAAATCAGCTGACCTCCTACCCTCTCAAAGTGATGTAGCAGTTTGTGTATTCCCTTCCTCTACCAATAATAGGGGGGCATTCGCAGTAGGGGCGGGCAAAATTATTATCCCACTTAATCTAAATGGTTTGGGGGATGCTTTAAAGTCAATCGTTGCCCACGAATACCATCACAGTGTTTGGGCGGAAAAGCATGCCAATGGGGACAGGTTTTCTGTTTTGGATAATATGGTTTTTGAAGGAAAAGCGGTCATGTTTGAAAAATCTGTATATCCTGTCTACGACTATACTCCGATTTACTTGACTTACAACAAGGTTTTGTGGTCTAAAGTTAAACCTGATTTAAAAAATTATGACAGTAATCGTAGTTTAGAAATTTTAAATGGCGGAAAAGGGTTGCCGATATCTTACGGCTATAGTGAAGGTTACAAGATGGTTAAATCCTATCTTGACTTAAATCCTGATAAAACTCCAGAGGAATGGACTGCCTTAAGTGCAAAAGAAATTTTTGAAAAAGGAAACTATCTTGAAAACTATAAATAACAAATCTATGAATGAATTGACATATATTATAGGGGTAAATATATATTAAGAATTAGTTAAAAATAATTGAGTTGCGTATGCAGCTCTTTTTTTCTTATTGAACTAACCAGGTGCTTTAGTTCAAAAACGATCTTCAACAATCGGGCACTTTTCTGAAATTAGGAAAGCGTCTTTCTTCATGAAAAGGGCCAGATTGTTGAATAACAATTAGGTCACCAAAGGACGCTTTGGGAGCTTTTTTGTTAATGGTATAATATATTTAAAATTCCTTTATTAGGGTTGTTTGTGCGAGAACTATACTGTCAATAGATTGTCTTGGAGGAGAAGTGATTTTAAATGAATAGACGAAAATTGTATTGGGTATTACTTGTTCCTAGTGTTCTTATATATATTGTAACTTTAATTTTATTGCCTGAAAGTAAAAAGAATTATTCTGTATTTATAATTCTCTTATTTTGGATTGTTTATTATGGTGTTATTAAAATAAATGATTTGAAAAACAAACGAAGAAAATTATAGGGCATTTAATTGAAAAACCGATCTTCAACAATCGGGCGCAATTCTTTAATTAAGAATGCGTCTTTTTTCATGAAAGGGCCATATAGTTTGTAACATACTTTTGTCCCTATAGATACATCCTCATTGATTATTCAATACCTTTTTATAACGAAAGGTGTTTTTATTTATCTCGTTTTTAGTTAATCCTAGCTGAATATTGATTACAACAAATGCACCTATTCTGATGGTTTGTTGAACAGTCAAATTAAAGAGGAAATTCCTCAATTAGATGTAGATGTATTGTATTTAGCGGTCGTGGAAAGCTTTTTGAGGCAAAGCTTACGATACATAAACACAAGCAGAGCAAACAAAAATCGTTCGTTTAGATGCGTTAAGCGTTGAAAAGCAATTATCTTTTCGAAAACAACAACCAAAGAAATAGTAAAGCGTATTTTGAATTAATCAAAACACGCTTTTTTTATACTCAAATGAATTATTCTTTTATTATCATGTGCCTTCAAGTAGCGTTACCTTTAGATGACTTACAGTTAAAACACCAAGAAGTTGTGTACTGTCGCTACGAAAAGACTTACATAAAACATTTGTCACTGCCGTTTCACTTACGTTACATAAAACATTTGCTGAAAGAAGTTATACTGCAAACGATTTACTGTAAAACAATAGTTTTCGCTCGATCCTCATTGACAGTATAAAGGAAGAAGTTTAATGTAATATCTTTTTCTTTTATATTTTTAAATGTTTCTACTTGTTTGTGTGTTCTTAACACTCCGTCATTAGAACGAGTTTCAGCAAAGATTCTTTTGCCATTCTCATAAATAACATTTTGTGTAATACCTCCAAATTGCTCGTTCTTACTTTCTGATTCAACAATTAAATCATTACCTTTCGTATAGTAGGTAATATCAATTGGATACCCGTTTAATTCTGCATTTAGAGTCTTTGGAACTTCAGAAATATTTCTTAGCTCTACTTTGTCTTGCTTTCCAGCTTCATAAGAAATCTTCGCATCATTTAAAGTAAGAGAAATTTCTTTATTCGTAATATCCTTTATCAGCCCCATTGTTTCAAAAGAAATATAATCTTTAAAATTATTTCCCGATAATTCCTGCTCACCAATTCGTAATTTAAACTGACGATAGTTGAAATGAGCTATATTAGAATTAGAATCTATATATTTTTCATCAAAATAAAGCTTTACCTCACTCGGTGTAATAACAAGCTCGTTAAATTGAAGTTGCTGAGAGCCTATCTCAATTGTTTCGTCTATATCCATAACAAATGTAGATTTTTTAGCAAGATCCTGATTGTATTGGAAATCCAGGCTCCACGTATCTGGTTTATAACTTACTGTATCAGTATAACTTAAAAATACCCCTAATTTTTCTACCACTTCTTTTTGAATTTCTAGTGAATCACTACTTTTAATGACATTTGGTTTTGGACGTTTATGAGTAACGCCAAAACTCGCAATGTTTTCACCTTGAATTTTATAAGATAAATATGCGTTTTCTATGTTATTGGACTCCTCCAGATCGATAAGATAATCCAATGTATATTGCCCGTTTTGATATCCATTTGAAGTGAATTCTATATGTGATATTCCATCTTGATTTATAGTAATCTTTTCAGGGAACGCGTTCGATTGAACCACATCTTTTAACTCTACACTTTTCAACTGTGTCTCCTTTACACCTCCAAGTTGAAGTGTAACATTGCTGTTGTGCGGGATTCCCTCATCTGTATGTAGAATCCCTACTAATTGATCCGTTTCCTGATTATATACTGCGTTAGCCTCCAACTTTATTTCTTTTTCGTCATTTATTTTGAGTGATGCTTGTTCGAAATCTGCTGCATCGATTGGATAATCATGATCAATATCTAAGCTAAAGTTAATAGTAGTACCATTTTGATCTGAAATTACATTATGGATATTTAATACACCAGCTTCGTTTTCTACAGTTTTATTGACTTCCTGTCCAAAGCCATTTTCTAAAGAAGTAATAATGCCTGTTCTATTCATATTTCGCATCCAGTCCAAGATTTCTGTTGTATATTTAGCAAATACAGGTGTGGCTGATAAAACAATTGTGAACATAATGGCGGTTAATATAACTTGTGGTTTATAGCTATGTTTTTTAGTTTTATAATTTTGATTTTGTTGTTTACGGATGATTTTACTCCACATTTCATTCTCATTAGGATAATCTACTTGATCGTACTTCACTTTTTCTTTTATTAAATCGTCCATATTATTCACGATGATCCCTCCATTCAAATAACAAATTTTCATCTATTTGGATAAACTCTTTCGTTAATTTTTTACCTTTAAAAAGCCTCGATTTAACCATTCCCTCAGGGATTTTTAGAATTTCAGCGATTTCTCTATCTTTACAGTCATGCACATATTTCAATATCATTACCTTTCGTATACGAATAGGCAATTTGTTCATTAAGCCGACTAACTCACTTTTATTTTCATTGAGCTGTATTGTACGCTCAATATTTTGGGATTTGTCAACTCGCATCAATGATAGGAATTCAAAATTTTCTTTTAATAGCAGTCTTTTCATTTTCTTTAAGTAATTTCGAGACATATTCATAGAAATACTAAGTAACCAAGATTTTTGATTTTGTATAGATTGGAAATCTTCACTCAAAGCTTTTGCAAATACATCCTGACAAAGGTCCTCTGCATCGTATTTATTTTGAAGCATGTAATAGCAAGCTCTGAAGACGTCCTTATAATATGTTTGAAACAAGACCCTTTCATCGCTAATTTGTTCCATATTCCCACCTCCTTTTCCGTTTTCTACACAAGTAACAATTTAGCATTATAAATAGTTCATTTTTTCAAATGGATCATCTGCCTTCGAATTTGATGGAGAAAGCACCTTATCTATTCAAAAACACTTATTTTAATTATAAATCTTCTTTAACTAACGGCGTGCTTACTTTAACAAGCAAAAGACAAATCACCGACTTGATATTCAGCAATCGGGCGCGATTCTGTAATAAGAATCAGTGCTCGTTATCATTAAAGGGCCAGATTGTGGAGTAATACTACACAAATAAATTAGTATGAATGTTAAAATATAGATATATTTGTAGAAAGTTCACATAAATTTACTGAACAGTTCAGTGTATCAATTTTTTTACAAGTCATTCAAAATAGGAGATTAAAATGGATATTGTCTTAAAGAAAATGTCAGAAAAAGAATTTACAATTTATTTAGAAGATAAGGTAGAGAGATATAGCAAAGTTCAATCAGAATATGTCCATGAGGTAAGTAGCGAAGATCCGCTTTCAAAAGCACGTAAACAGTTATATAATCTACTTCCTCAAGGAATAGAAACCTCTAATCATCATTTATATAATATATATGAAGATGATTCGTTAATTGGATTTGTTTGGTTAAAGGTTGAAAAGGAAAAGAAAAGTGCATTTCTTTATGAGATTTTTATTTTTGAAGAATACAGAGGTAAAGGTTTCGGGACTAGAGTGATGAAAAATGTTGAGGAGTGGTTAGAACGGGAAGAAATTTATTACTTCAAACTTCATGTTTTTGGAAGTAATGAAGGGGCTAGGAAACTATATGAGGAACTCGGATTTGAAATAGCGGGAATAAATATGCTCAAAACTATCAACTGACATTTAGTAATTTGTTATATGGAAGTAACGAGGGCTTTAGTTGAATCACAACCTTCTACAATCGGGCGCAATTCTTATAAAAGGATTTGTGTCTTTTTAGTTAACATCTTTAAAAGCGGTTTTGCATACTTGAAAGATATTGTGCAGTAAGGTGAATGGCTAACTTGGAAAAAAAGAAAGCTATATGTAGGGTTCTTGCCCTGTTTGTTATGAAAGAATTTTTCGAACTGAAATAGAAGGCGAAACAATAAAAACAGTTAATAACACGGTTTATTGTATCGATTTTACAAATGAAATTTATTTTGAAAACCGGTTTTAAAAAAGTAATGGAATACCATTTGGAAATGTAAATTTAATATGTTTGACCTTCTAAATATCCTTGAACATTAATCGTAAATTCTGATAGATCAAAATTGTGCTCTTGTATAACATTTGTAGCTATCTTTTGGATTTTCATCTTAGTACTTTCATCGAGATTTTCAACAGGTAATTTAATAAGTATTTTAGCTTCTTTTTCAGATATAGCATTAGGTTCTATCGCAAATGTTTTGTAGTTATTTTCAATTAATTTAAGCCCAATCTGACCACCTAAATCGTCTACTCTAGATTTAAAATCTTGCGTTTCAGAAAGAACATTGATTACATTGATTTTAATTTGCTCTGGGTTAAATTTGTTTTTCTTTATTACACTAGAAGCTACACTCTGTACCTTATCTTTTAAAGTTTTATCTACTTTTTGTTCAATAGGAAATTTTACTGTGAATTCAACAGGTGTACTGTCTAATTCCCCGTGTTGTAATGTAAATTGTAAGTTTTCTTTCTTTAATTCTTTACTAATATTATCCACCAACTTAGAGCGTTTTAATTCTTCTTTACTGATGCCAAGAGTTTCGGTTTGAACTTTTTTAATCTCATTTGCGAATGAATGAGATTCTTTGACAAAAGAAGCAGACAGAACTACTACAGAAACACAGACTAGAAATACGAATATTTTGATCAAGTGGTTTTTTCTCATTTTATTTAACAGCTCCTTTTTAGCTATAGTCATAATATGAGAAAATTACTGGTATTTATTCAAATTGATTAAGGGGATTTTTGGGTATTAAAATCAAAAACGAATTTAAAAACGTAAAATTTATGATTTGCTTAAAGTTTGGGGCAATGATTTCTGGCTAAAAATACGCTACTCAAATCCGAGTAGCGCTTACGGAACAATATGAGGACATCATGCAATAGCTTATTCTTCAATAATAGGGCGCAATTGTGGAACAACATAGCTGAAAAATGATCAAACTTTTTTATAAAAATCTCATACTTATCTAAAGAGAGTAACTCCATTTTGATCAATTTTTCAAAATGGAGTTTTTGATGTTGCTATTAAATAAGATTAGAGCTATTTGTTAATCCATCTTTATTCCAAAGCTACATCTGACTAGAGTTAGTGGTGCTTGCAGTGATTTGATGTACTAATTTCTGAAAACCAATACTATGTATGTGGGATTTTCTCAATATTGAACATCTCCCCTAAGGCAATTGGATTTTCTTTAGCGGTAATATGTTGAGGATCAATACGGTAAACTTGAACAGGCCCTCCGAAAACGGCTGATCGATATTTGTCCACGTGTTGCTGGGATAAGGGGCGATTATAGTAACCAGGTACATATTTATTTATCATCTCTTGCAACATGTGTGTCGCTTCATCCAAATCGAAAATAGGCTGAGCCTTGCCAAAAACCATGACACTCATATAAGCCGTGTCCGTCTTTGCAGGTACTGGATTTGTAATGGTTCCATATTCATCACAAACCGTAAAGCAAACCTCTGGATTCTCTTCCATCACTTGATTTCGTCTCCCGCCAGTGGCTCCATGGAAATAAAGCACTCCATTTGTCCACACAAAATTAAGGGGGACAACATACGGCAAATGACCATCAGCCATACCCAAATGCCCAATGCGAGCTTGCTGCAAAAATGCCTCAATTTTGTTCTTATCCAACACTTCTCTTACTTTATAACGTACCTTATCCATTGATATCACTCCTACTTGTAGTATGATGTGATTTTATCAACCTTTGGATTGAATAAAAACGTCCATAATTACAGCAATTAAGCAATCCATTTTCCAACTTGAACCAAAGACAAAACCACCGTTCGAACAAATAATGCTCAAACGATGGTTTCTATTGTTTAGGAGATAGGTAATTATAAACTTATTGGCTGACTAACTTTGCTATATTTACCTTCAAAGAACGCAAGTGGTGAACCATCGCTCATCTCAATATTGGGCTACATCTATCCTATAAAAGGAGAAGCCTTGAGGTTTGCGGTTATTACAAACAAAATACAATATAAAGACTATTTCATTTTTACGATAATCTTCCCCTTTGCTCTACCTGACTCCGCATATTCCATCGCCTTTTGAGCATCTTCAAATGAAAAAGTTCTATCAATGACTGGTTTGATTTTACCAGATTCAATTAAATCGGCGATTATGCGTAATTGATCGCCACTTGGTTTCATAAATAAGAAGGAATATTGAGCATGATATTTCTTTTCAAGTGAGGTCAGTTTATGACTTGCTGCTGAAAATAATAATGTTTTGAAAAATCCTGAACCATATTCTTTGGCGAAACGAGCATTCGGCGTGCCTGATACGGAGACAATTTTTCCACCATCCTTGATAATCTCGAAAGATTTTTCTAAGGTCTTTCCTCCAAGCGTATCAAAGACTGCATCATAATTTTTCAGTATAGCTTCAAAGTTTTCTTTCTTATAATTAATCACTTTATCTGCACCCAAAGATGTAACTAAGTTTGCACCAGCTTCGCTAGCCGTTGTTGCCACTGAGGCGCCCATTACTTTTGCTAGTTGTATAGCAAAGGTACCTACACCACCAGAGCCAGCATGAATTAAAATCTTTTGACCTTTTTGTAATTGCATGATGTCATGTAAAGCTTGGTATGACGTTAAGCCAACCAGTGGGATTGATGCAGCTTCCTCAAAGCTCAAATTTTTAGGCTTTAGGGCTATGTCATCTTCATGAATCGAGATATATTCCGCAAAAGTACCAATTTTACTCTTCCTTGGACGTGCATAAATTTCATCTCCTACTTTAAAGCGCGTCACTTTTTCGCCAACCTTTACGACGACCCCTGAAAAATCATTTCCAAGGATCAGTGGCATTTTATAGTGGATTAACAGCTTTACTTTCCCATCACGGATTTTAAAATCAATCGGATTAATACTTGCTGCATGGATTTCAGCAAGTACCTCATATTCATTTATTTCAGGTGTAGGCACTTCTGCCATGTGCATTGGGGCTTTGCCATATTGATCTATCACCATTGCTTTCATCGTTCATTCCTCCAGATAACCTACTAATTGTCAATAAAATTCCGTTAACAACGTCTCAATATCCAACACCAGATTTTTTAACGAACCTAGTTTTGTCCGTATATCTATATAGTAAAAGTTTTTTGTACCTTCTTTGCGCATTAAAATAACACCAGCATCTCTCAAAATTTTAAGATGATGTGACACAGCTGGTCGAGAAAGATGTGTTTGTTCCGTGATTTCACCTACACGCAATCCCGTTTGACAATCTGTGCTCATTAATACCATTAAAATAGCTTGTCTGGTTTCATCACCAATTGCTAATAGTACCTTTTGAGAATTTATAAAGTCGTCCTTAATCAAGTTAAGCTGGTCCTGTTTATTCATTAAAATCCCTCCTCTTACTAATCTGTTGAATAGTTTAAGTTAATGAACCATTGCTGCATATAACGATATAATATTGCCGTATTCGCTGCAATATTGGGAAAGTAAATCGAGACGAATGATTTTTAAAGGCGTACACCTTACTTTCCCCTCTTTCCATAAAAAAACACAGAAGTCACATGGACTTCTGTGTTATTTGCTCTCCTTAATAAGAGCCTTCATATCTCCAACGATTGTTTCAACTGGTACGTTTGTCGCGCCATCATAGTCTTTTACAACTGTGCCGTCTGCGTTTACTAAATAATAGCTCGACATATGTATGACTTGGTCTGAGTTAGGATCGTTTTTAACTAATGAATTAAATGATTTACGTGCAAATTGTTCAATGAATTTTTGTTGATAGCCAGTTAGTAGCTGCCATTTGCTTTCATCTACAACATTATACGTATTTAAGTAATTTGTTAAAACCTCAGGCTTATCCACTTCTGGATCGACGCTAAATGCCACAATTTGATAATCTTCAAGGCCTTCATCCTGTAGTGCTTGTTGAACTTCTGTCATATTAAATGTCATGGGTGGACAGATTGTCGTACAGTTTGTAAAAATAAACATGGCTAGCCAAGGCTTACCTTTAAGATCATCTAGGGTCACTTGTTCATTTTTTTGATTTGTTACTGTGAAATCTTGAACCTCGAGATTTAATGTTGGTTCAAACTTGTAACTACCGCAAGCAGCTAGAATGCTACTAAATGCTAGAACTAAAACTAGCAATATACTTTTCTTTGTCATTAGTGGTGCCCACTTCCCTTCATTTCATCACCTTATTTTATTCATTATAGAAGCTAAACACAAGATAATGGACTTACACCCAGATGGCTATTTGTATAACATGTGAACATTAACTGATTCTGGAATTCCACCTCACTAATTCTTCCAAATGACACATCCTTTTTAAAAATTTTTTCATAGCTTTTTTTATCATTTTCGTTATTTCCCAAAATCTCAGATAATTGTTATATAACAAATTATTTCTACTTAACAAGCTCCCATGGAATTTAATAGCAGAATAATAAAATACAGAAAATTCTCTTTTATGTTTGTATTTTCTCCTACATTCATTTTAATCAACAACAAACTATTTTAACAATATTATTTCACCAGAAAACCGCACGCTCTTTTAAACAGAATTTTTCTAATAAATCCTTATTATTTCTATGTTATTTCCACAAAACAGAAGTGACTAAAAATTATAAAAACTCAAAATTTAGTATTGCATTATAGGATTCTCCCCCATAAAATAAGTGAATATAACGACGAACGAAAAAGAAATATGTCGTTTAAAACAGAAATATATAACTTTAGGGGGAATAATAATGGCGAATGTTTCAAGCAAAAAACAGGCCCAATCAATTGATTATCATGCAATTGAAGCAATGGAATCGTTTAATAGCTTTGTAAAAAAGAAAAATACCTTTCTTTTCTCGATTACCGCAGTGTTTTTAATTCTTTATATCCTGCTTCCGATTCTTGCTTTCCAGCCTGTACTACAACAAAAATTCTTCGGAAATATTACGGGTGTATGGGTCTATTCTGCAGGATTATTTATCATGACCATTGTGCTTTGTACAGTATATGTAAAAAAAGCTGCTTCATTCGATAAAGCTGCAGCTGCAGTGCTAGCAGAGTATCAGGCGAAAGGTGGAAAATAAATGAACATCGTATCCATAGGTTTCTTTTTAGCTATTGTTGGCTTAACACTTGTTGTTACCTATATTGCAGCAAAGCGCACATCCTCTGCGGCTGATTTTTACACAGCTGGTGGTGGATTAAAGGGGTGGCAAAACGGCTTTGCGATTGCTGGTGACTATTTATCTGCGGCAGCCTTTCTTGGGGTGTCTGGTGCAATTGCCCTAACTGGCTTTGATGGTTTCTTCTTCTCTGTAGGCTATGTAGTAGCGAATTTAGTACTGCTTTATGTCATTGCTGAGCCAATGCGAAACTTAGGACGTTATACATTGGCAGATATGTTAACGGCTCGATTCAATGAAAAACGAATTCGTGGCGTGGCAGCGTCTGGTACAATTATTATCGTTATTCTTTATATGATTGCACAGCTAGTCGGTGCTGGTGCATTAATTAAGCTATTATTTGGCATTGAGTATTGGATTGCCGTTTTAATTGTCGGTGTTATGATGACAACTTATGTATTGTTTGGTGGTATGACAGCGACTTCTTGGGTGCAAATCATTAAAGCAAGTCTATTATTATTCGGGACGGGTCTTTTAGCGGTATTAGTGCTAATGAAATTTGACTTCTCTCTTATGAAGATGTTCGACACAATTGCAGTAGATCATGGCGAAAAATTCCTTGTTCCTGGAATAAAGTACACAAGTACAATCGACTCTGTTTCGATGATGATGGCTTTAGTTTTAGGAACATCTGGTTTACCACATATTTTAATGCGTTTCTTTACAGTAAAGGATGCAAAGACAGCACGTGCCTCTATTTCTTGGACAACTTGGATTACAGCTATTTTCTTCTCATTAACAATTTTCTTAGGGTTCGGTGCATTAAACTTTGTAGGTTTAGATCAAATTCTTGCTGAAAGTAAGGCTGGTAATACAGCTGCTCCACTTCTTGCGCATTACTTAGGTGGAGATGTATTGATGGCATTTATCGGGGCAGTAGCATTTGCGACAATTTTAGCCGTTGTTTCTGGTTTAGTACTGACAGGGGCGTCTGCCATTTCTCATGATATTTATGGAGAAATCATTAAAGGCGGTAAATTAACAGAGAAGCAACAGGTAGTAGCAGCACGTACAGGCTCTATTTCGATTGCAATTGTCTCTATTATTCTTGCTCTGTTTGCACAAAGTTTAAATGTTTCATTCCTAGTATCATTCGCCTTTTGTATCGGTGCATCAGCAAACTTACCTGTGATCCTTTATACAATCTATTGGAAGAAATTTAATTCTACAGGTGCTGTAACTGCGATGGTAACGGGGCTAGTTTCATGTTTAATTTTAGGAGCAATGGGACCAAATGTGTGGAGCCCTGTTGAAGGTGCGGCTATCTTTGTTGGACAACCACTTGTGCCACTTGCTGTTCCTGCAATTATTACGATTCCATTAGGCTTTATTGCTGGATACTTAGGTACTGTCCTTTCATCTAACAAAGTGCCACAGGAAGAGGCAGAACGTATTTATAAAGAAATTCGTGTGAAAGCAAATACAGGTGTGTCTGTCTCTGATATTTCACATTAATATTTATACACCTCCTGCATAATGAATTCTAATTCAAAAAATGCAAAAAAATAGGCAAAAAATTCGATTTTTGGTCGAGTTTTTCGCCTTTTTTGTTATTCAATATCTACCAATTTATTTATCGAACAATATTATTTCACTTCCAAAAAACAGAAAAAATCCAATTTTCACTAGGTAAATAGTGTTTATTTTCGATTGAAAAAACAAGATTTTTTTGTAAATTTACCCTTCATTTTTTGTCAAGAATCTAGATTTCTCTTCACTTCATTTATTTATCTGAATTTTCTAAAACCCTTTCTATTCTTGAGTTTGCGCCATTTTTTCTCTTCTAGGAGTATTTTCCGAAAAATTTTTTTTACATAATTTTTCTGAAATGTATTGCAATTTTGTGAACTGTTTCATAAAATGAAAATGTGAATTCACTAAACTAGCAAAATCAAGTCTTGAGGTAGAAAAAATATACACAAAATGGGGAATGTTAATGGCGAACAATCAAGCAAAAAAAGGTATCGTGATTGACTATGATGCAATTGCAAACCAAGAATCATTTAAGTCTCTTGTACGAAGAAAGAACTCTTTTCTTTGGTCTATGACTGCCATATTTTTATCGGCATACATGTTGTTACCAATTCTGACATCGTACACGACAATTCTACACCAAAAGGCATTTGGGGAAATTACTTGGGTGTGGATCTATGCAGCAGGTCTTTTCATCATGACATGGGGGTTATGTCATTTATATGTAGCAAAGGCAAACAGCTTCGATAGAGAAGCAAAAGCGATAATCGCTGAATACGAGAACGGAGGTGGCCGCCGATGAGTAACGGAATGAGTTTTACAGCCATATTCTTCTTCGTAGCCATTGTTGGTTTAACATTAGTTATTACATGGTGGGCATCTAAACGTACATCTTCAGCAAGTGATTTCTACACTGCTGGTGGTGGCTTAACAGGCTGGCAAAATGGACTAGCTATCGCAGGTGACTACTTATCAGCTGCATCCTTCCTAGGTATCGCTGGTGCTGTAGCATTATTTGGATTTGACGGATTCTTCTTCTCTATTGGTTATTTAGTAGCTTACTTAGTGGTATTATATATCGTTGCTGAGCCATTACGTAACCTTGGGAAATTTACTCTAGCTGACATGATTACAGCGCGTTTTGATAACGCCAAAGTTCGTGGAACAGCTGCTTTAAGCACTATTACAATTGTTTTATTCTACATGATTGCACAACTAGTTGGTGCAGGAGCACTTATTCAATTACTTTTAGGAATCGACTATTGGATCGCTGTATTAATCGTAGGTTTCATGATGACAACTTACGTACTATTCGGTGGTATGACAGCAACATCTTGGGTACAAATTATTAAAGCTTGTCTTTTAATGTTAGGAACAGTTATTATTTCGTTCTTAGTATTAAAAGAGTTCGGCTTCAGTATCTCTACTATGTTTAAAGAAATGACAACGGTTACTGACAGTGGCGCTGCTTATTTAAACCCAGGTCTTAAATATACAAATGGACTTGATACAATCTCGATGTTAATTGCGTTAGTATTAGGTACTGCGGGTCTTCCACATATCTTAATGCGTTTCTTCACAGTAAAAGACGCGAAAACAGCTCGTTCATCTGTTATTTGGGCTACTTGGATCGTAGGTATCTTCTACATTCTAACAATTTTCTTAGGCTTCGGTGCAGCAGCATTCGTTGGGAAAGAAGATATTATCGCAGCAAACGCTGCTGGTAACATGGCTGCCCCACTTCTTGCAGAAGCACTTGGTGGCGACATTCTATTCTCATTCGTTTGTGCAGTAGCATTCGCAACAATTTTAGCGGTAGTAGCAGGTCTTGTACTTTCTGGTGCATCTGCCCTATCTCATGATATTTATGGACAAATTATCAAAAAGGGTAAAATTACAGAAAAAGAGCAAGTTCTTGCAGCTCGTATCGGTTCGATTACAATCGCTGTTATTTCTATCCTATTAGCACTTGGTGCACAAACATTAAACGTTGCATTCTTAGTATCTTTAGCATTCTGTATTGCAGGATCGGCTAACCTTCCAGTTATTATTTACACAATTTATTGGAAACGCTTTAATACAGCAGGTGCTGTTACTGCGATGTTAACAGGTTTAATCTCTGCGTTAGTATTAGTTGCTATGTCTCCAAACGTTTGGAATCCAGTTGAAGGTAAGGCAATTTTCGTTGGTGATCCTTTAATTATGTTAACGAACCCAGCCTTAATCTCTGTACCACTTGGTTTCCTTGGTGGTTTCATCGGCACATTACTTTCTAAAGAAACAGATGATGCGAAGTATCGTGAAGTTGACGTTAAAGCAAACACAGGTATTTCTGTACAGGACGTATCTCACTAATACACTCGACAGCCTCGTAAGTATCTTGCTTACGAGGTTTTACTTTTTCTTCCCTATTCGCTACTATAGAATTAAAAATGAATTGGAGGCGATGCTCATGTCACAATCTAAAGCTAAAAAGAAGCGGATGCACATTAAACGCACAGTTGGTAAAGATGTTGAAAAAAATCGACAATCTATCTCTTTTAGTACACATGAACGTCTAACGAAAACAAAAAACGAAAAATTAGAGCATGATTATACGAAATATAAAAAGCAGTATAAGGACGAATAACTCGTACCCTATACTGCTTTTTCTTATTAAAGCCGATAAAATGTTTTCGTGTTTTGCGTAATAATTTTGGCCACTTCCTGTGTTGATAGCCCTTTGATGGAGGCAATCACCTCAATCGTTGAGTGCATCATCCAGGGAGATGTACGCTTCTTCGTAAACGGTCCCTCAAACGGCCAAGGACCATCCGTTTCTACCATCATCAAATCAATCGGATAATCATAAATTAGCTGTTGAATTTCCTCTTCGTACAAGCAATCTGGCGTAATGGAAATAAAATAACCACACTCTATCATGCGCTTCACAATAGCTTCATCCCCTTTAAACCAATGAAAATGGGCTTCGTGAAGCTGATGCTTTTCCAGCAAATCACACACAATATGGGCGTCCTCATATACTGCGTGTAACACAATTGGCTTGTCCAGCTCCTTCGCCAATACAACAAAACGCTCTAATAGCGCCACATAGGGACGTTCATCAATCGCTTGCTCTTGTCTTAAATAATAAGGTAGACCCACCTCACCAATAGCAACCATGTCATCCTGATGCGAACGAATCCAATCGAATAAAGCTGCCTCATCATTTGGACTTAGTAAAGGCTGTTCAGGATGAAAGCCAAAAGCAGCCTTTACTTGCTGATAGCTGTTCGCTAAACGCAACGTTCTTTCACAAGAGGCAAGTTGCATACTAACCGCGATGACAGCTTTCACTTCTTCTAATAAGGAGGGAATTTCCTCATCGGTGTACTGATCCAAATGAATATGCGCATCAATCAACATACATATCACCCTTTTCCTCCTGTAAATACATAAATAATTGTTGCTTTAACGCTGTGAATGCTGCAGAATGTCGAATCTCCTCTTTCCGGGGTCTCTCAAATGGCACGATGATTTCCTTTTTAACGGTTGCTGGACGCTTGGTTAAAACAAGTATGCGATCGGCTAAAAAGAGAGCTTCCTCAATGCTATGTGTAACAAATAGAATGGATTTACGGTACTCTTCCCAGATGGATAAAAGCCATGCCTGCATTTCCAGTCGAGTAAACTCATCCAACGCAGAAAATGGTTCGTCTAAGCATAAAATCGGTTTATCACTGATCATTGCACGAATAAAGGACACACGCTGCTGCATACCTCCAGACAGTTCGTTCGGGTAGGCATGGATAAAGGAGGCAAGACCAACTTTTTCCAACCATTCCTTAGCACGTTCAACATTCGGTTTATTGTGTAATTCTTCTACAAGCGTGACGTTTTCTACTATTGTACGCCAGGGTAATAGACATGGCTGCTGTGGCATATAGCCAATCGTTCCTTTTTTTCGCTGGATATCCTCTCCATTTAATAAAATGGCTCCTTGATCAATTGGCGAAACACCACCAATTAATTGAAAAAGTGTGCTCTTCCCACTGCCCGAAGGACCAACTATGGCCACAAACTCGCCATCCTTGACGTCAAACGATAGATGATTGAGAACTTGCAGTGTATCGAAGGATTTAGCGATGTTTTGAATGCTGAGCATGATAGCCTCTCCCCTTCACCATGAATTTTTCAATCAAACGAATACCACTAAACAATAGTAAGCTCAAGAGAACAATCGCAAAAATTGCCACAAATACGCGATCCGTACGGAAGGAGGACTGGGCTAGGGTCATGTAAACGCCAATACCCTTTTTTGCACCAAGCCACTCCGCAATGACAGCCCCCATCACACTATATGTAGCCGCAATTTTAATGCCTGAAAAAATAGCAGGATAGGCATGAGGCCATTCTAGCTTCCAAAAGGTTTGTGCCTTTGTAGCACCAACCATAGCAAAATAATGCTTTAACTCAGGTGCTGTTTGCCTGAATCCATCCATTGCCGCAATGACAATCGGGAAAAAGCACACAAGACAAATAATGATAAGCTTCGGTAATAAGCCGAAGCCAAACCAAATAATAAGCAGTGGTGCCAAGACAAGAATAGGAACATTTTGCGACATAATAAGAATTGGATAAAACAGCTCCCGAATGAATGTAAACCGATGCAACACTACTGCCACCGTTAGCCCACAAGCAATGCCAATGGCCAAACCTAGTAGGGCTAATTGCACCGTAGCGAATGCATGTGGTAGAAAGGTATGATATGACTGGAGTGCCTCCGACAAAATACTACTTGGCGCGGGTAATAACCAATGTGGAACTTCAGCCATACGCACGATTAGTTCCCATATGAATAAGAGGAAGGCGATAAAAATTATCGTCCTTCCCTTCTGTAATGCACGTTTCATTACTGATATTTCTCCGTTAATGTATCCATCGTAATACCCGTTGGCTGATATAAAATTTTGACTTGTGTAATGACATTAATGGCACCAAGCTCAATCATCTTGTCATTCATTTTTTCAATGATTTGGAGCAATGTTGACAGCTCACCCTCCATCGTTGTTTCCAATGGATGTACCTCATATTTCACTCCAGAAGCATCGATCACCGCAATTGCTGCATCGACATATGGTATAACATCTTCATATTTCTCTGTCTTCGGAATGATTTGTACACTGATTAATGAATTTGCCATCTTATTTGGCCTCCTTTTTAGGTAAGAAATCATTAGTAAAGGCTTTTTTCGCATCAAATTCGCCCTCTAGTACTTGATTGCTTAACATCCATTTCGCGTAATTTTCCCACACAGAAAGCTTTTGCTCTCCCCATTGCTTGGCATCGTCCTGGTATTTATTGGCCAGCCACTCCTGACTTTTATGCACTAACGCTTTATCTAAATCAGGAGCTGCTTCGATTAAAATATCAGCCGCTTCACTTGGGTTTTCAATTGCGTATTCATAGCCCTTCGATGCAGCTGCCAGAAAGGCTTTCACAACATCAGGGTTGTCCTGTATCATTTTTTCATTTGTAGCTAAAACTGGCGTATAATAATCTAATTGATCACTATAATCTGTAAGATATAGCATATTGATCTTTTCCCCACGCAGCTCAGCTTCAATACCAGTCCATGCATAATAAATCCAAGCAAAATCAATATCTTTTTCCATCATTGTGAAGAAATCTAAATCGCCTGCATTGACGATATCTAGCTTGTTAATATCTGCATTTTCCGTCTGCATTAGTGATTGTAAAACGGCTTGCTCTAATGGCGCACCCCAACCACCATAGGTTTTTCCTTCAAAATCCTTTGGCGATTTAATGCCCTTTGAAGCAATAGAGGCAAAGCCAGATGTATTATGCTGTATAATAGCTGCGATTGAGACCAGCGGCACATCCTGTACTCGTGCCTGTGTTATGCCTTCCTGATAGCTCACGCCAAAATCCGCCTTTCCAGAAGCAACAAGCTGATCTGCACCCGCCTCACCAGGCATGATAATATCAACATCTAAGCCCTGTTCCTCAAAATAACCGAGTTTTTTGGCAACATATAGTCCTGTATGATTTGTATTCGGCGTCCAATCCAGTACCACAGACACCTTTTTCAGCTTGTCAGCAGCCTGCTTGTCACCCTTGTCACTGCAGCCTACTAATGTCAATAGTGCTGCGAATAGAATAAATAACCATTTTTTCATGCGAAAGCCTCCCAGTTTGTAATATGAAAGTGTTCATGAATGAATGTTGTCACCAGAAGAAAGCGTATACAATGTTGGCAAGCTGTTGCTTGAAAACATAAAAAAACGCCTAGGATTCCTCCCAGACGTATTGCAATCAATCTTCAAAACTTTGCTTTTTTGAATAGATGTTCCCTACGCTGGTACGAGCCAAATCAGGTTCAAAGGGTCAGCGTCTATCGGACACAATCTCAGCTAGCAATTACTAGCCCCCCTACATTCTTTCGCTATGAACTTTTCGATGATTATTATACCCATAGTTTCACATAAATGACAAGGTGCTATTTTTTGAATAAGCTTAAAGCCCAGCACTCCTTAGAGACTGGGCATACATTTAGCTTGGTTTCTGTTCTTTTTTGGCTGTTAAAACATGAGATATTGCTCCATCTGTTGCAATATCCACTTTAAATGAACCATTGGAATGGCGATCCGCACGAGATAATGCTTGTACGTCAATCACCTCTTGAACACCTTTTTCAGTTTCAATCACAACCTGCTCCTCGTCTGTTGCTTGAACAACTGCCACAATTCGGTGAGGGTTTGCTTTTAACTCTGTTAATACTTTTAGTCCACGTTTTGCACGACTTGCTACTTCAACTTCAGCGACATTCATTTTCTTCACGGCCCCACGCTGTGTCACAATGACTACATATTGGGTAACATCAGGCTGTAATACATTGACTCCAACTAAGGCTTCTCCATCTTTTAGTGTGATCCCTTTCACACCGCCTGTTTTCACACCTGTAACTGGTAATTCCTCCATCGGGAAACGAATCGCATAGGCTGTATCCGTTGTGAGCATTAGCTCCACGTCATCTGTTACAAACGATGCATAGATCATCGCATCACCAGCCTTGACGTTCATCGTTTTAATTGGCTTTGAATAACGTGTTACCGCATAGTCTGCGAGTGGTGAGCGCTTAATTTGGCCATCTTTTGTGGCTGTGAAGACATACGTATTTGGCTGTTCAAATGTTTCGAAGCCATAAACCGCAATAATGGATTCATCTTCCCCTGTTGGCACAATACTTGAAATATGCTGGCCGAGATCCTTCCAGCGTATATCAGGCAGCTCATGAACAGGCTGATAAATATAATTGCCTCGATTTGTGAACAGCAATAGATGGTGCTGTGTATTTAAGTTTGCTTCATACAATAAATAATCTGAATCCTTCATGGCAAAATCTTGCCCATTTGAAGCGGCATGAGAACGTGTGGATGTACGTTTAATATAACCATCCTTCGTTACTGTTACGACAACCTCTTCACTTGGCACAAGGACATCCAATGTAATTTTAATTTCTTCAATTTCTTGCTCAATCTTCGAGCGGCGTGGTTCTGTAAAGCGTTTCTTAATATCTAGCAACTCTTGTTTAATAACACGCACAAGCTTAGCCTCACTTTGCAGAATCCCCTCTAGCTTCGCAATTAACTTATTTAACTCGTCCTGTTCCTGACGTAGCTCCGTAATATCCGTATTCGTTAAACGGTATAATTGCAGGCTTACAATGGCCTCTGCTTGTACCTCTGTAAAATCAAACTTCGCTTGTAAATTAAGCTTCGCATCCTTCTTATCATTAGAAGAACGGATCGTCGCAATAACTTCATCTAAAATGGAAAGAGCTTTAATTAATCCATCTACAATATGAGAACGATCCTTTGCCTTTTGTAAATCATAAATGGAACGGTTTGTTACCACTTCTTTTTGATGGGCGATATACGCATCTAGTAATAATGGCAATGTCATCATTGTTGGACGACGATTATGGATTGCAATCATATTAAAATTATAAGCTACCTGTAAATCCGTTGTTTTAAACAAGTACTGTAAAATTCCTTGCCCAGGTACATCTTTTTTCAGCTCAATCACGACACGTAAGCCTGTACGGTCTGATTCATCTCGAATTTCCGCAATGCCTTCTAGTCTTTTATCTACACGTTGCTCATCAATTTTTTTCACAAGATTCGCTTTATTTACATCATATGGTAACTCAGTGATAACAATTTGCTCTTTACCACCCTTAATTGGTTCGACAACTGCTTGTGCACGAACAATGATTTTACCTCGACCTGTTTCATACGCCTTCTTGATACCATCTACACCTTGAATGATTCCACCAGTTGGGAAATCTGGCCCTTTAATCACCGTCATCAATTCATCTACAGTAGCATTAGGCTTTTCTAAGCGCATTAACACAGCATCCAGTACTTCATCCAAGGCATGTGGTGGAATATCTGTCGCATACCCAGCGGAAATTCCTGTAGAGCCATTGACTAAAAGGTTAGGAAAACGTGCTGGTAATACAGTTGGCTCCATATCCTGATCATCAAAGTTTGGCACAAATTCAACCGTTTTCTTGCCAATATCTCGTAGCATTTCAGCGGCAATAGCTGATAGTCTCGCCTCTGTATAACGCATTGCAGCTGGAGGATCGCCATCTACCGAGCCATTGTTCCCGTGCATCTCAATGAGCATATGACGTGCCTTCCAGTCCTGACTCATCCGTACCATCGCTTCATACACAGAGCTATCGCCGTGCGGATGATAGTTACCAATTACATTACCCACTGTTTTTGCGGATTTACGGAACGGCTTATCATGTGTGTTGCCTTCCGTAAACATCGCATATAAAATACGGCGCTGTACTGGTTTAAGACCGTCACGTGCATCAGGCAACGCGCGGTCTTGAATAATATATTTACTATAGCGACCAAAACGGTCACCCATTACTTCTTCTAACGGTAAATCTTGAAACTTTTCTGTACTACTCATGCTTGGTCCTCCTCTTGTTGGATGAATTCATTCTCTAAAATGTTAGAATCATCCTCCATACCGAAGTCTACATTGGCTTCGATCCATTTACGACGTGGTTCCACCTTATCACCCATTAACGTCGTGACACGTCTCTCCGCTCGTGCACCATCCTCGATTGTGACACGAATCAATGTCCGTGTTTCAGGGTTCATCGTTGTGTCCCACAGTTGGTCTGCATTCATCTCACCAAGACCTTTATAACGCTGTAATATGTAACCCTTTCCAACCTTCTTGATGGCCTTTTGTAAATCACTTTCTGTCCAAGCATATTCAATGACTTCTTTTTTCCCTGTACCTCTTGAGACTTTATAAAGCGGCGGTAGTGCGATATAGACCTTCCCAGACTCAATGAGCGGACGCATATAACGATAGAAGAATGTTAATAGCAAGACTTGAATATGTGCCCCATCCGTATCCGCATCGGTCATGATGACTACTTTATTGTAGGCAGAATCCTCCACCGCAAAATCCGTACCAACACCTGCCCCAATCGCATGGATAATCGTTGAAATTTCTTCGTTTTTCATAATATCCTGTAGCTTGGCTTTCTCTGTATTGATTACCTTCCCGCGCAATGGCAGAATCGCTTGGAATGTACGGTCACGACCTTGTTTAGCAGAGCCACCCGCAGAATCACCCTCGACTAAATACAGCTCATTTTTTGCCGCATTACGTGACTGAGCTGGTGTTAATTTTCCAGATAAAATCGTACTACCCTTTTTGTTTTTCTTGCCATTTCGTGCATCCTCACGCGCTTTACGAGCTGCTTCACGCACTTGCTGCGCTCGAATCGCTTTACGAACAAGAGAAGCTGATAATTCTGCATTTTCCTCTAGCACATACAAAATTTGCTCAGACACTACACTATCCACTGCAGAACGAGCCTCACTTGTCCCAAGCTTGCCCTTTGTTTGTCCTTCAAATTGTAGTAAGTGCTCTGGAATACGAACAGATACAATGGCCGCTAAGCCTTCACGAATATCTGTCCCCTCAAGGTTTTTATCCTTGTCCTTTAACAAGCCAATTTTTCTTGCATATTCATTAAAGACACGCGTCAATGCTGCCTTTGCACCCGTTTCATGTGTACCACCATCTCGTGTACGAACATTATTAACAAATGATAAAATCGTTTCCGAATAACCATCGTTATACTGGAAAGCAAACTCTACTTCGATGTCATCCTGTACGCCTTCTACATATTTTACTGGATGAAGGACATCCTTTTCCTCATTCAAATACGCAACGAAAGCCTCAATGCCATTCTCATAAAAGAACACATCGCTCTTGCCTTCCTCGCGCTCATCAATTAATTCAATTTTTAAGCCCTTTAATAAAAAGGCTGATTCACGTAATCGTTCCGCTAACGTATCATAATTGAATTTTGTGACAGAGAAGATCGTTTCATCTGGTAGAAAATGAACAAGCGTTCCTGTCTGCTTCGTTTGCCCAATATTTTCAAGTGTTGTGACAGGATGTCCACCATGCTCAAAGCGCTGTCGATACTTTTTGCCATCACGATGGATTGTCACCTCTAAAAATGTTGAGAGCGCATTCACAACGGAAGAACCAACACCATGTAAACCACCACTTGTTTTATAGCCGCCTTGACCAAATTTACCGCCAGCGTGTAGCACAGTAAAAATAATTTCTGGTGTCGGTTTACCCATTTTATGCATACCGGTTGGCATCCCACGGCCAAAGTCGCGTACACTCATACTTTGATCTTTATGAATTGTGACAATAATATGAGATCCAAAGCCAGCCAGTGCTTCATCCACCGCATTATCTACGATTTCATACACAAGGTGATGAAGTCCACGGCCATCCGTCGAACCGATATACATGCCAGGTCGTTTGCGTACCGCTTCTAATCCTTCTAATACTTGTATAGCGTCATCATTATAGACGCTAGGTGACTGTTTATTCGTCAAAAAAATTCCCCTCCAAAAAACAAACACATGTTCTATTTATGTTCTCATCCTAATAATAATAGCATTTCCTGTCAATAGTTAGCGACAGGTCCAATAAAATTTTAAAATTTGCTCACAGTTTTGATCATATTTATTAATAGTAAACATCTTCAACAGTTGCTTAAAATTGGTATTTAAGCAAGGCAGACTGCTTCTAGCTTCCAACATCATTTGACGCCTTGAAGCCTACATAGTTGCAAAATAAATTTGTGTTGCTTGCAAATAGTAGCACACACTACCTCGTGCCTTGCGATTAAACTGGTTAAAGTTAGACTTCTATTCTACCAAAGGAATGAGCGATTGACAAAATTGCCATTTTGCCTATATTTTTAAAAAGGTTTTATCGCTTCCTACAAATTTATGTCTAAAAGCCTAGTCCTCGCTCATAGATTCTCTTTTGTATTGAATTCAAGACTTCGAATGAAATCTCCTTCATAACATTGTAGATTAGCAAGAAAAAGTGTAAAATACTTGATACAAACTATTAGTACCAAGTGATGGACTATGAATGAAAGGAGTCCAGCTATGATCAATGGACTTATTATTTTATGTGCTTATCTAATCGGCTCTATACCTTCTGGATTATGGATAGGCAAAATTTTTTATAACACCGATATTCGTGAACACGGAAGCGGTAATCTTGGTGCGACCAATACTTTTCGAACGTTAGGGAAAAAGGCAGGTATTGTTGTTACGGTGATGGATGTCTTAAAAGGGACTGCCGCTGTCTTACTCGTGACACTTCCCGTTTTCTCTGATACTACACTCCATTCTTTATTACTGGGGCTTGTCGCCGTAATCGGTCATATGTTCCCGATCTTCGCCAACTTCCGTGGTGGGAAAGCTGTGGCAACATCAGCGGGTGTATTATTAGGCTATTCTTGGCCACTCTTTGTCCTACTATTTATTACCTTTATTGTGACATTAAAAATCACAAAAATCGTCAGCTTAACATCGATGATAGCCGCTTTAGTAGCGCTTATCTATGCAATCGTTTATTATTTTATTACAGGTGACTTTGCATTAGGCATCTTGGTAGCCTTTTTATTTACCTTTATTATTTATCGTCACCGTGCCAATATTGCACGTATTAAAAACGGCACCGAACCAAAGGTAAAATGGCTGTAGGAAGAGAGGAGCATTTGAAATGAATATTGCATTGACAGATGAAGCCCTACAATGGTTCAAACAGGAAATGGAAGTTGAACCGGGTGATACAATTCGTTTTTATGCACGTTATGGTGGCTCTAGTCCGTTTCATGAAGGCTTTTCGCTGGGAATGACACGTGAGGAACCCATTGCCATTGGTGTGCAGACAGAAATTGATGGTGTCATCTATTACATTGACGAGAAAGATCTTTGGTTCTTTAACGATCACAATTTACATGTTGATGTTGATACAAGTAAAGATGAATTACAATACGACTATCGTACATAAAGCAGTCTGTCCTTTCAAGTATTGAAAGGACAGACTGTTTTTTTATTTATTCCAAAACAAAAGGGATGTAATTTTGCCACAAATAGCTAGATTTTTCATGCCCTTTTCGTTTATCTCTCCAATAAATTGTCCACTCTATAGGTAATGAACGACCATTTGAGGAGGAAAACACACATGTCCATGTATAACAATGCCGAGACCTCCCCATCCCAGAACGATTTATTGTATACTTCCCTTTCTAAAAATATCAAAATCATTCAACAGTCACTAGGGCATAGTAATGATATTATTATACGTGAAATTAGGATTGGAGAAGCTGAACCACATAGCCTTGCCATTATTTCCATTGATGGCTTATCGGATAAAACGACTATTTCTGATTCTGTTATCGATAAACTGATGGCAAATATTGAAGAAGAACAAGATATTGAAATAACGACAATTAACCAATATGTTCGGAATTCCTATTTAACGGTAGGCGATGTGACGAATATTGAGCATTTCACAACACTCTACAGTGCCATTCTCAATGGTGAAACGGTTATTTTATTGGATGGCTTCGCTGAGGGGATTGTGACAAGTACAAGAAGTGCCAAGGATCGAGCTGTCACAGAGCCATCGACTGAATCCGTTATTCGCGGACCGAGGGAATCCTTTACCGAAACAATAAGGACCAATACTGCGCTTATCCGTCGCAAAATAAAAAGTCCGAATCTCTGGATAAAGTCACGTGTTATCGGGGATGTGACGCAAACGGACGTAGCAGTAATGTATATAAACGGTATAGCGAGTGACAAAATTGTAGCTGAAGTATTGGCTCGATTAGATCGTATTAATATCGATGGCATACTGGAAAGCGGCTATATTGAGGATTTTATTCAGGACTCAAAAAACTCTATGTTTCCAACCGTCTACAACTCTGAACGTCCTGATGTTATCGCTGGTGAATTATTAGATGGCAAAGTGGCGATTCTCGTTGACGGCACACCTTTTGTCTTAGTCGTACCAGCGCTATTTACATCCTTTTTACAATCAGCAGAAGATTATTATCAGCATTGGATGATTAGCTCGCTTATACGTATCCTGCGTTTCTTTGGTATCAGTCTAGCGTTAGTAGCACCATCCTTGTATGTGGCGATTACTACCTTTCACCAAGAAATGCTTCCAACACCCATGTTAATTAGTATTGCATCGCAAAGAGAAGGTGTACCCTTCCCTGCTGTTGTTGAGGCCCTCATTATGGAGATAGCCTTTGAGGTACTAAGGGAAGCTGGATTACGGATGCCAAGAACAATCGGGCCTGCGGTGTCCATTGTAGGAACTTTAGTTATTGGGCAAGCTGCTGTTGATGCGGGCGTTGTCTCCGCTGTAATGGTAATTATTGTGGCCTTAACGGCGATTTGTAGCTTCCTATTCCCTGCCTATGGCTTATCGAATACGATTCGTGTGCTACGTTTCCCATTAATGATTTTGGCTGCAATGTTTGGTTTATTCGGTGTAATGTTTGGCATTATGCTGATTATTCTCCATTTATGTAGCATTCGTTCATTTGGTGTACCATATTTAAGTCCCTTTGCACCTTTGGTATTACAGGATCAGAAGGATGCCTTTGTGCTGTTCCCGCGTAGAAAATTACTTACACGACCTCGTTTAGTCAATCAAAAAAATATTGTTAGAGGACATAACTATGTCAATGTAAAAGGCAGGAAATAACTTCAGGATAAATGAGGAATGGAATATGGCAAAATTAAACTGGATTTGCTTACTATGTATCCTCACTTTACTGTTAAGTGGTTGCTGGAGTAAGCGAGAATTAAATGAATTAGCCATTGTGGTAGCACTAGGCATTGACAAAATAGATGAGGACTATGAAATTACAGTTCAAATTGTCGATCCTGGTGAAGTCTCAGTGCGACAAGCTTCCACTCAACGTTCACCTGTCGTTAGCTATCATTCGAGAGGCGAGACTATCTTTGAGGCCATTCGCAAAATGACGACCATTGCTGCTCGAAAACCCTATTTTGCCCACCTCCAAGTGGTTGTGCTTGGGGAGGACCTTGCCGAAGAAGGAATTAGTGATGCACTTGATTTAATTGTAAGGGACCATGAATTTCGTAAGGATTTCGACGTTACCATGTCTCACGAAGCAACAGCGAAAGAAGTGTTAAATGTACTTACACCCATCGAAAAGGTTCCTGCTAATAAATTGTTAAATTCTCTCGATGTCTCTGAAAAAGCTTGGGGCTCCACAATAGCTGTTAATATTGATGAATTAGTCAATACGCTAAGCAATAAGCAGAAAGGGGCGTTAATTTCTGCTATTGAAATTCATGGCGATAAGAAATTAGGGGTAGATCAAACAAATGTACAACGTGTTAAAACACCTGTGTTGTTACAATATGCGGGATTAGCAGTCTTTAAAGGTGATAAATATATGGGGCTATTGACAGAGAGCGAAAGCAAAAGTATTAGTTTTCTTAATGACAAAATTCAAAGTACGATTGAAATCATCGCCTGTCCTAATAAAGGGACCTTATCTACTGAAATCACCCAATCCACTACAAAAGTAAAAGGGTCCTTTAAAAACGGGAAACCCAAAATTGATGTTCATATTAATGTAGAGCAGAATGTTGGAGAGGTCGAATGTGATATCGATCTTACCAAAAATAAATCGATTGATTATGTTAATAAAAAAACAGCCAAAGGTATCGATGAACGCGTTGAAAAAACATTAGAGAAAATCCAACAGCAATATGAAGTCGATGTCTTTGGTTTTGGTGATGCCCTACATCGTGCAAATCCAAAGCAATGGAAAAAAATCAAGGATGAGTGGACTTCCATTTTTCCAGATTTAGCAGTGGCCGTTCACGTGAAGGTAACAACACAAGGTTTGGGCACGTTGCAAAATTCATTATTAAGCAAGCCAAAGGAGGAGTAATGGAATGGTGCTAGCCGTAGCTTTCCTGATTATCGCAATCATTGTTGCACTTATTTTTATACCAAAGTTAAAAAAGCAACAGGATAGAAAAGCCGTTGTCGTATTCACCATTTTACTACTCATTGGAACTGCTTTAAATATGGGCATTGCCCTGAAAGTCCATATACCGAGCCCTTTAGATTTGATCACCTTTATCTTTACACCTATTAGAGATTACATTGTTTCATTTACAAAATAGATGAATGGAATTTGAAACGGAGGGTAGCTAGATGGAAAAAGAGATCATTAGTTCAAGACAGTTTACAATCGTTACCTTCCTCTATTCTATCGGTACAGCGATTTTAATTATCCCTTCGAGTATTACTGGTGCTGCTAAGCAAGATGCCTGGATTGCGGCAAGCATTGGTGTTCTGCTTAGTTTATTGCTTGTAAAATTATTTTTAACACTTGCCAATCAAACACCGTCCCTAAACTTTATCGAGGCCAATGAAAAAATTCTCGGGCGTTTTTTTGGGAAAATCACAGCGATTTGTTTCCTGATTATGACCTTTCTTTCCGCTGGAGAATTACTCTATTTTATCGGTATTTTCATGAAAACGGAAGTTATGCCAGAGACACCGACATTAGCATTTGCCCTACTGTTCAGTATCATTATTATGTATGCCGCTTATTTAGGGATTGAGACCTTTGCCCGTTCGGCAGAAATCCTTTTTCCAATGTTTATTTTTATATTTATTTTTTTCATCATTAGTATTAGCCCTCAAATTACATTTGAGAATATTCAGCCACTGCTAGAAGCAACGAAAACATCTATGCTTTATAGTATTACACGCTTTATGAGTATCTTTTCCTTTCCTTTACTTGTGTTATTGATGCTATATCCTGCTAGCGTCAATGTACAACCAGCTGCGCAGAAAGGGCTATATATCGGGACCATCCTTGGCGGAGTCGTCTTAATTACGTTGATTGTCCTATCGATTCTTGTACTAGGGCCTGAAAATACTGCGGCTAGAACATTTCCTAGCTATGCCTTAGCGCAAAGAATATCTATAGGGAACTTTTTGCAGCGTATTGAAATTATCATGGCTTTTATGTGGATATCTTCCATTTATATTCGTACATTTATGTACTTCTATACGACCGTTGTGGGCCTTGCACAAATTTTGAAAATCAAGGATCATCGTCCACTTATTTTACCGATGGGTATCATTGTCATTGGACTTTCCCAAATAGTACATCCAGATATTGTGCATTCCACTAATTATAATAATGAAATTTGGCCAATCTTTTCCTTTATTTTCACCATTTTATTACCTATACTTTTGCTGATTGTAGCAGTCATTCGAAACCGCAAGTCCAAGGCTCAAAATAATGAAACACCTCAGCAGGAAACAAAAAATGACAATCAAAAAGTCTAATTTCTTCTACGTTAGAAAAGAAATTAGACTTTTTATTAATTAAATATGATATTCGATTTCATCTACAAAATCCCATTCATATGGTGTTTCTTGGTAAACATAGTAGTTCAACCAGTTAGAGAATAATAAATGGGTATGGGCACGCCATGTATTCATCGGCACTTGTGTTGGATCGTCATTCGGGAAGTAGTTTACAGGAACGGCGATATCTATGCCCTTCGCCACATCGCGACTGTATTCATCGGCTAGTGTTGTCGCATCATACTCTAGATGCCCCGTAATCATAATATTTTTATTATCTTTTGATTGTACAATAAATACCCCTGCATCCTCTGAGTAAGATAATAGTCGTAAATCGGGATGATTGCGAACCTCGTCAATCGAAACAGATGTATAGCGAGAGTGCGGCGCAGTAAATAAATCACTAAAGCCTCGTACCAAATCCACTGTTAAATCTGTAATCACATGGGAGTAGACGCCTGAGCATTTAGCAGAAAGCTCGACCTTCCCAATGCCATAATGGTGATACAATGCAGCCTGTGCCCCCCAACATATATGTAGCACGGATGTCACATTCTTTTTAGACCAATCCATAATTTCTGAAATTTCCTGCCAATAGTTAACCTCTTCAAAAGCCATTTTCTCTACTGGCGCACCAGTAATTATCATACCATCATAGCGTCGATGACGAATCTGGTTAAACGTTGTGTAAAATAGCTGCAAATGGGATTTACTCACATTTTTTGACTCATGTGTGGCCGTATTTAAAAAGGTAATATTTACCTGTAATGGTGTATTTCCTAATAAACGTAGTAATTGGAGCTCTGTTTTTTCTTTTTCAGGCATTAAATTTAAAATTAATATATTTAATGGACGGATTTGCTGTGTTTTTGCACGATCCTCTTCCATGACGAAGATTTTTTCCTCACGTAAATGTTCTCCAGCTGGTAAATTTTTCGGAATATTAATTGGCATCTTGCTTTCCCCTCTCTATAATCACTCTCTTTTAGCAAACCTTGCTTGCGTAGAATGCAACGAAATTAAAAAATCCTCCTCATTCCATACGAGATAGAATGAGAAGGATTTTTTCACGTCCACTCTTATCTCTCAAAGGAAAAAATCCTTTGCTGGAATTAGCACCTTTCTAACAATTGTTAGAGGTTGCTGAAGCGTCATCGGGCCAAATCCCTCAGCTTCTCTTGATAAGATTATTTAATTATCTTGAATTGTAACACGAACTAGTTAGAATATCAATAATTCATAGAATATTTTGTGATTCATGTGCATGTTCCTTGCTCATTTGATGTACACTAAGCTTGCTATATGTGGTGTTTCTACATTTAAAATTTATGGTAAACATGCCGTAATTATGTTACCATATACTTTTAGTAAGAGAGAGGAACGTGAATAGTTTGATTAAAATTGAATTTCCAAAACCAGATCTAGTAATCCGTCAACGTGAACAAGATTTAAAACCAGGTGATGTGCCAATCACACCTTACTTCGGTTTTATTGACTTCCATAAAATTACACGTGATAAAGGCGGCATTTTCTTATTCTATAATGACAAGAATGAGCTATTGTTTGTTGGGAAAGCACGTAAAATTCGTCAACGTATTAAAAAACATTTCGAGGATAATGTATCTCCGATGAAAAACCATCGTGATGAAGTGTTCAAAATTGAAGTCTATGAAGTGGAAGATCCAATGGAACGTGAAATTTACGAAACATATGCGATTAATACTTTCCGCTCTAAATATAACGTAGACAAGGTCTTTTATTAGACATCACGCAAAGAAACCGAAATCTCATCGAGGGATTTCGGTTTCTTTTATCACATAATGGTCATACGATCAATCGGTGTACTGTGACCGTTTATTCGCAAATCAATGGTATCAAGCTCAGGATTCTTGACGGTGATTTGAAAAACATAGGGATGTGCCTCTTTCCTTTGCTCGCTGCCTTCTTCTAACTGGATGATAAGTCTATTTCCCTCAGCCGTAATATCTGCCAATACATTTCCCTTTGAATAATAAACGAGATAATATGGTGCATCATTTTCATGCAATAATTGAATTCGATCAGTAGCTACAATATTTTTTTGGACAATGTCTGGGACAACCGTTAGCTCATGAATCGTTGGTGGATCGGTAGGTGGTGTAGCATTACAGGCTCCTAGCATTAGTAAGCTCATTAAACCTAGCAACACGAATTTTTTCAAGTTACTCCCCTTCCCTTATACGACTATTCTAAGAAAAAAGCTTTACGCTCCTTAGCAATCCAGTCTTCTAACTCCTGATCATCACGTTTTACTAATCGATTGATGAGCACATCATGCCATATATAATCCTCTAACAAATAAATATGAACGGGATCATTGGTGATAAAGGCCGTCTCTTGCGTAGATGGAGAATGACCATAAATCATTTCTTGACCATCTACCGATAAGATAAACCAATGCGGTGTAGACGCTTTTTTTGTATAATGTGTGGCTCTATGCTGGTCAATCGAGGCTAGATGTTCTCCTACATACAAGGTAATGCCATGAACAGGAACATGCAGCGCCACCTCTTGCAAATCTCCACGTAAGGCATCATACATATCTTCCCACATCGACAGCATCACTTTTTTCTTCGCCTTCTTTAGAAGTGACTGACAATAGTTGATAATGGATTCCTTGCCCTTCAGCATGACCACTTTAGGCTCAGCTTCCTGCACTTTTTCCTCTAGTTTTTCTAATTTCCCGCTTATTGACGTAAAATTCGACTCCCAGCGCTGTTGCATTTGCTGTAAGAATACAGACACAGGCATCGCCGAATAAGTTGTTTGTTCTGCAGTCTCTTCTTTTAACACAATACCCTTTTCTACAAGGTTATTTAAAATATCATACACTCTTGCACGAGGTATGCCAGAATTTTTACTAACCTGATAGGCGCTAACATGACTTTGCTGAACAAGTGCCGTATAGGCCTTTGCTTCATATTCTGTAAAACCCATTTCTTTCAACTGGGTGATTAATTCCTCCATGTAATCCCTCCATTATCTTTATTATAGGCTACCTTTGTGAAGATTTGCCAATGAAAAAATAAGGGTTTACAGCGCAAATAAAATTAGTTACTATTTCAGTAGTAACTAATTTCAAAGAGGTGTAATATGTTGTTTGAAGTCGATGTACATATTTTGATACTGTTAATTTCATTTGGATTTCTGGCGGCTTTTATTGACTCAGTCGTGGGAGGGGGCGGGTTAATTTCACTACCAGCCCTACTATTTGTCGGCCTCAATCCAGCCGCTGCTGTTGCCACTAATAAACTAGCAGGAGCTATGGGCTCGCTCACTTCCTCGATTTCCTTCTATCGTTCTGGTCAGCTGGACATTCGCTCTGTCCTCAAATATTTTCCACTAGCATTTATCGGATCCTTATGTGGTGCATGGACTGTGCATCTAATCAATCCAGCATTACTTAAGCCATTAATGCTTGTTATGCTGGCAGCTGTTGGGATTTATACAATCTTTAAAAAGGATTGGGGCGCTGTTGCTACTGTAAAAAATCTCTCTAAAACCCATTTATTTTTATTTATGCTGCTATTATTTGCTATTGGTTTTTATGATGGATTTCTTGGTCCTGGTACAGGCTCCTTTTTAATCTTTAGCTTCCTACTGGTAGGCTTTGATTTTTTAAAGGCGGCTGGTAATGCGAAGTTTTTAAATTTGGCGAGTAATGTGGCTGGCGTTTGTATGTTTGCTTACTTAGGCCAAATACATTATGTTTATGGTTTAGTAATGGGCATTGCGCAAATTGGTGGGGCTATGCTTGGCTCGCGCATGGCGATCAAAAAAGGAAGTGGCTTTGTCCGTACGCTATTTATTGTCGTTACAATGACATTACTTGCGAAAAATGCCTATGATTTTATGATGCATTAAAATAAACGCCACAGAATTTGAAATCTGTGGCGTTTTGGCGTTAAATCATAAGCTTTTCGTTTTTAAATTTATGACTAGTGGACAAACTAACAATCACAAAAATGAAGAAGGATGCGACAATTGGTATTGTGACTGTATGCATCCCAAAGACAGAAGGATAAAACCGATCAATCATAATATACAACAACATACCTGAAATCATCGACGCAATCGCTCCGTATTTATTCGCTTTTTTCCAATACAAGCCTAAGACTACTGTCCAAATAAAGACAGCCTCTAGTCCACCGAAGGCAAATAAGTTCAACCATACTAATAAATCAGGTGGATGGAGTGCAAAGAGGACAACCGCTAGGCCAATGACTGTTGTTACAACAAAGCTTGCACGCTTAATCTCTGCATCACTAGCTTTCGGCTTCATATAATTTAAATAGATGTCTTTGACAACTGTAGAGCTGACAAGCATTAGTAAAGCATTAACCGTTGACATTGTGGCAGCCATTGGTGCAGCTAAAACGATTCCTGCTAAAAATGGCGGTAATACCTTCAAGGTCAGAAGCGGCATGACTTTATCCCCAATCTCAATGCCTGGTAAGACAGGTCGGGCTAACACCCCAATTAAATGCATGCCAAACATGATTGTCCCTATGGCAATCGTGCCAATAAGAATCGCTTGATGCATACTTTTCGAATCCTTATAGCTCATCGCACGAACCGCAATTTGTGGAAGTCCAACAACCCCTACACCAATAAGAATCCAAAATGTCGAGACATACAGAGGCGTTAAATCTCCTTGTGCGCCAAATGGTGACACAAAGTCAGGATTTTCAGCGACCAGTGAGGCCATTATATTGTCGATGCCTCCACCTGCCACAATGGTGCCGATTAATAAAATAATTGTACCAATCACCATAATTGAACCTTGGACCGTATCTGTTAGCGCAACCGCACGGAAACCACCAATAATCACATATACTAACACGGAAATCGCAAAAATAAACAGTGCTGCTGTGTAGCTTAAGCCAGTTAATGACTCAATTAAGCGTGCACCCCCAACCCATTGAGCCATCATAGCCGAAAATAAGAAAACAATGATGCTAATGGCTGATAAAATAACAATGACATGGCTTTTGTAGCGCTCGCGTAAAAAGTCGATTAACGTAATGGCCTGGTAACGACGGGCAATAATGGCGAATTTTTTCCCTAAAATCATGAGCACAAAATAGCCTGCTGGTAGCTGAGCCATAGCCAGTAATACCCACCCAAGTCCTTTTGTATAGGCCACACCTGGTCCTCCGATAAAACTACTCGCACTGCCGTATGTAGCAATCATCGTCATCGCAAGGATAAAACCACCCATTTCACGACCACCAAGGAAATACTCCTGTAGGAATGAATTAGAGGAGCGGACATGCTTATTGGCCCAAATACCAATTCCAAATATAATAATTAAAAATAATAGCAATGGAAATACAACTTGCCAATGCATTAGCGATCCACCTCCTCATCATCAAATGGTACCTCTTTGAAAAAGAGTTTCATCACAATCCAGATAAGAAGGATCATAAAGCCTGTCCCAGCGATACAGCTATAGAAAAACCAGGCAGGAAAACCAAATACATACGTATAATTTCTTGGATCTCCTGAACCTAGTCCATAGGCAAAGCCAAACCAAATCGCAAAGTTGACAAGGACGAGTCCAATTCCGATTAGCGCCTCTCGATGCGCTATTTTAAAGCGTTGATCTTTCACATGTAATCCCCCTAACCTACTCTATTTTACTGATATGTCGGTCTGATGGGAAGAGATGTGAGTAAATAAGGATAAGTTATATAGAAATGATTTTGTTATACTAAGTAAAATGTAAAGTTGGTTGATTCTTACATTTTCAAAAAAACCTAACTATCCCTCATAATTATGTAAACATCTAATACAAACTGATAATGGGAAATAAGTAAAAACCTTCGTCCATATAATTAGACGAAGGTTAGTTAGTTAGAACGGTCGCTTTTCCCAAGGCTGCAGCGTCCCAACGATATGAATAGGTCGATCCTGTTGAATAGCAGCAACGACACCTTGCGATATTTCCTCATGCGTAAGCCATCTCGCATGACCTTCTTCCATCATAAAACCTAGCTGGATTTGCCTGTATTGCGTACGAGCATGGAGCTTCAATTGCTCTTGGACTTCAATTAAATTCGCCTTACTCCCCAACACATGAAACAGTTTCCATTCCCCGTTATTCTCTATCGAAATTACATTGGAGATGTTCTCTAATGACGTGTCCGCATAGGAATGTAATCCAAGCAACGACCAATTCAATGGGCCCATTATGCGCGAGTGTTTCTTCTAGCTTCTCTTTTAATAAGGCGATATCACAATAATCAACTAAAATCGGTGTTAGAAGGGAGGGATTTTTTGTTCTATTTCGCAAGTCTTCCATTCGATGAGCACTACGTCCAATTACTGAGACATGATAGCCATTATTCACTAACCAAAGTGATGTGTCAGCTAACATCCCTGTTCCACCAATAACTAATGCGTGGGCCATTTATGTGTCCCTCTCTTATTTCGTATTTTAGAAAGACGAGCGTGTCCTCCTTGTCATTATCATACTTAACAGATAGATGAGTCGACAAGCTTATGCAATGCCTTTTTATCGATTTTACCAACGCTTGTTTTTGGTAGTTCGTCTAAGAATATCATTTGTTTTGGCATCTTATAACGTCCTAATTGTTGATGACATAGCTCGTTAAGATCATCTAATATGGAGGCTACTGGGTGGGGACAAACAATAAAAGCTGTCACGATCTCACCCCAATAATCATCACCTACACCAATCACGGCCACCTCTCGCACATCTGGATGCCGTAGTAGACATTGTTCTACTTCCTGAGGATAGATATTTTCACCACCTGAAATTATCATTTCTTTTCTACGCCCAACAATATAAAAATCGCCTTCCGCATCCATCATCGCTAAATCCCCTGTTTTCAACCAGCCATCTTGCAGGATATTGGCAGTTTCTTGCTTGTTATTCCAGTAAAAGCGAAACATATGCTTCCCTCTTACCAATAGCTCTCCTACTTCTCCAGGTGCACAGCTTTTTCCTGTGTGATTGATGATTTTAGCTTCATTGAATTGCATGCTTTTCCCGACAGCCCCCTTTTTTGCATAGGCACGCTCTCGGTCAATATAAAAATTATTGGGTCCTGCTTCTGTTAAACCATATCCCTCTTTAAAAAATAATCCCTTATTATAAAAAGCATCGTAAATAGGATGAGGGCACGGGGCACCGCCAGATAAAAATACCTTCATGGAAGGAAATTGATTTTCCTGAAAATACTTCGTAGCAATCATTGCTTGATACATAGTTGGCACAAAAAGAGAAATTGTCGTTTGATATTGGTTCGTTGCTTGTAGTGCCTCTTCTGCATCAAATTTATCGCCAATAATGACCGTTCCTCCCGCCATCAGTAAGGGAATGCATAAAGCATTTAAGCCACCAGTATGAAACATCGGCATATAATTTAATGTCCGATCTTGAGCATGTAAACCCCAGCTAATAATAGTATTCATGGCATTCCAATTGACCGACTGAAAGGATAACACTACCCCCTTTGGCTGACCCGTCGTGCCTCCTGTATAAATCATTAACCATGGATCATCCACATCCACGTCTTGCCTACTTGGTTGTATCTCCTTCTCATGCTGGCTAACATGAAGTGAAAACATTTTTTCTAATACTAAAGGACAATGACTAGCCTTGTCGTATAATAGGATGGCAGGGGTCGCATCCTCTACAATTTGTGTTAGCTCCTCCATACTTAAGCGCCAATTTAACGGCACATAAATAAGCCCACGTAGCCCACAGGCGAATAAAACAGCAAACAATTGGATATGATTTCTCGCAAAAACAGCGACTCTACTTCCTTTTTGTAGCTGCTGCCGTTCGAAAAATTGACTCCATTTGCCAATTTCCTCAGATAATTGCTGGTAGGTCCATTGTTCCTTTGACGTTAGATTAATCAAGGCGATGTGGTGAGGTGTTAAAGCTGCACGTTTTAAAATCCATTCTTGCTCAACAAACATCTTGACTACCCCCTATCACATCATAATCGCGCCATCCACATGCAGAGTATGCCCATGAACGTAGGAGGCTTCCTCAGATGCTAAAAATAAATAGGCATTGGCAATATCTCGTGGTGTCCCTAAGCGTTGTAGGGGGACGATTGATCGCATTTGAGCCAAAATATTTTCAGGCATTTTTTTGACCATATCTGTTTCTGTAAAGCCAGGTGCCACTGCATTAACATTAATGCCCTTACGCCCTAACTCCTTCGCCCATGTTTTTGTCATACCAACAATCGCTGCTTTTGTCGCTGCATAATTGGTTTGACCAACATTGCCATATACCCCACTAACTGAGGATGTATTTATAATTTTCCCTTCACCAGCCGCTACCATATAGGGAATGACCTCCTGTGTACAATGAAAGACTCCTGTCAAATTGACATCTAGCACCTGCTGAAATTGATCCTCCGTCATTTTTGTCAGCATGGCGTCTCGTGTAATTCCCGCATTATTCACTAAAATATCAATGCGTCCTGCCTGTTCGATCACTGCCGTCACTAGCTGTTTAACGCTCTCTCTACTTGCAACATCTACTTGTATAAATACAGCATTTTCACCTAGTTGTTGTGCTGCAAGAATGCCTGCTTTGTCATCAAAATCGGCGATAAACACCGATGCCCCCTCCTCGATAAAACGCTCAGCAGCCGCATAGCCAATACCATTTGCAGCGCCTGTAATGATAGCCACTTTATTGTTCAAACGCATACTGTCTTCCTCCAATTTCTAAAAAGGCTTCAATTTCAGCTGTTAATTGTGCTAAATCATCGATCAACGGTGAATGCCCACAATCTTTTAGGCTTACAAACTGTGCTGTTTTGCCTAAATCATGTAATAACTCTGCATTCATTTCCTCTGTAATCACCAAATCACGATCCCCTCGTAGCACTAAAATGGGGATATGAAGCAACATGGCCTCCCGAGAGCCTTTTACCACATCATTGTCAACAGCACTTATATTAAATGTATTGAGCGCATGATATACTTCTGCTAAATTGCGCTGTGTAAGCATATCCTCTACATATTCTTGATATTTTCCTTCATTTGGTCGATGATGCGTATAAATTAATGCATTCCATATAGACTGTAAGCCTTCCGCATTTTTTGCATCGTAGTAGCCTTGAATAAGCTTTGTTTTGGATGTATCCACCAATACCTCCTCATAATGATAGGCTCGCTTAAAGGAGGCTGGATTGCCTGTTCCTAAATCCGTGTAAAATGGGTAGCCACGTGTAGAAGCAGACGCAAGTAAAATCAGTCGTTGACAGTGTCCTGGATAATTTGCTGCAAACTGCATACAGACTGCTCCACCTGTTGACCAGCCAATCATATCAAAGCTTTGCAGTTGCAGTGCATCCACAAATAGCTTGACATCATCACTAAAATCTTTAATCGCAGTGATTGGCTTAAGATAGGATGATTCACCAAAACCACGTAAATCTAGCGCGTAAATGGTATATTTCTCGTCTAAAGCATCCATCAGAATATCCCAATGCTTAGAAGATGTCATATTGCCATGTACCAACACTAAAGGATGACCTCCACCTGATCGCTTGCGATAGGCCATTGTTTCTCCATTTGCTAGTTGAATCGTTTTTACCATGCCATTTCCCCCTTATCCCCAACGTATTGTGATAGCTCCCCATACATAGCCAATGCCGGCACTAACAAGCGTCACAATATCGCCTGCTTGCAGTTGATGTTGCTCCTGTGCTAGCTGTAGAGACAAAATTTGATCGATTTGACCAATATGTCCATAGTCTTGCAAATAAATAGACTGCTCCTGCTGTAAGCCAAGCTCCGCTAAAATATAATCATGTGCAGATCGTTTCATATGCAGCATCGCTAAATAATTGAGCTGTTCCTCACTGTATCCACTTTTCGCTAAAGAACTGCGAATGACCTTCAAGAAATTACTTAAAGATTTTTGTTCTAGCCGCTCCTTCATCCCAATGGGGTCCAAAACGTCAAGCTTATATAAATTTTCGGTTAAATGAGATGGAGTTAATGGATTTTTCGTTCCTCCAACTGGCACGACTACATCCTCTGAGAAAGAACCATCCGTTATAATATCTGCCTCTAGTAGCAGATTTTTTTCATAGTTTTTTTGTAATAACATGGCGCCTCCACCTGCGCCCAAATTGTACATAAAACGCGTTCGAGGATTGCTGTAATCAATAAAATCAACATTGCGATAACCACCTGCTAACAGAATGGTTTGTATCTTGTCATCTGAGGTCATTAAGCTTTTCGCCACTTTCAATGCCATGATTGTTGTGCCACAGCGTAATTGCACATCAAATGCCCAAGCATTAACTGCACCTAGCTCCTCCTGCATTTTAATGGAGGCTGTCCAGAGTGGATATTCCTTATGCTCCTCCCCCATATAAATGACAACATCAATATCCTTGGGGTCTATATTTGCCTTTTGAATCGCCTCCTGTGCTGCCCAGATACCCATTTGCACTGTATGATCAGACTTATCAGGGATTGGCTTTTCATGGATGCCCATTTTTTGACGGATAATGTCCTCAGGAATATTGGAAAGAGCCGCAATGTCCTGCGATGTCATCTTTTGTTGAGGTAGATAAATACCTGTACTAACAATACCAACTGTCATTCAAATCGCTCCTTTTCCTGTGGCTGGGGACCTGTCGTTTTTTGTTGCTTTAGCCTTCCTCGCCACTTCCAAAAGAGCAGTCTTAGTGAGCCAATAATACCTTTTGGGAAGAAGATAACAGCTAAAATATAGAGAATCCCAAAGAAGATAATCCAACGTTCGAAAATAGGATAATCTCGTGCAAGCCCTGACAGTGCATGCTGCGCATATTCGATGACTGCCGAGCCTAATAGCGGTCCCACTAAAGTACCAACCCCACCGATAATCGTCATTAACAATGCATCCAGCGTAATATCCATTGCCATGACACTTGTGTTGACGAAGCGTAATGATACTGCATATAAGGAGCCTGCAAAACTCGCTACAATGCCTGCCACAACAGAGGCAATGACTTTGTAGTGCAACGTATTAAAGCCTAAGGATTTCGTCCTTTGTTCATTTTCACGAACGGCAATTAAAATACGACCTGTAGGCGAATGAACAAAGCGATAGAGCGCTAAAAAGATAACAACTAAGCTTGCTAGCACAAAGAAATAGAAGGTCATTCGATCTCTAAATAGATCAGGTGCTCTGAATGTAAAGCCATCATTGCCATACGTGACAGAGCGCCACTTTTCAGCTAATACTAAAAATAACCCCGAGAAGGCTAGCGTCAACATCGCAAAAAAATGACTTTTTAAGCGCAAGGTCAATAAACCTACTAAAAAACTAATGAAGCCTGCTAGTATCATGCCAATAACGATAGACAGTACAAAGATCAAGAGTGTGTTATCCATCTGCTTAAGCATGACTGCTGTTGTATAGGCACCAATGCCGAAAAACATGGCGTGCCCAAAGGAGACGATGCCTGTATAGCCTAGTAAAATATCATAGCTCATTGCCAATATCCCAAATATAAAGATTTGTGTGAGTAAAATAAGTAGTGTTCTTGAATCATTGACAAAAGGAAGGATAATAAAAATGGCAAGTAACAGGAAAAATGCGAAAGAGCGTAAGGATATTTTCTTATTCATGATGTTCGCTCCTTTCGCATCGCAAACAGCCCCTGTGGACGGAAAATTAAAACGATGGCCATTAAAATCATATTGACCGCCAGTGACAGCACAGGGACATAATAAGCCATAAAGCTACCTGCAAGCCCCACTAAAATCGCTGCAAGCAAGGAGCCAGAAAAGCTACCCATGCCGCCAATTACCACGACAATAAAGCCTAAAATAGCATACTCCATGCCCATTTCTGCATAGATCACACCTGAATAGGGAGCCATCAGCATTCCACTTAGTGCGGCCAAAGCTGCACCCACCATAAAGACGTATAAAAAAACACGCTTAATATGAATACCGAGAGCCTGCGCCATTTCCTTATCCTGGACACCAGCACGAACGATCAAGCCAATCTTTGTGCGCTTCAGCATGTATTGGAAAATGCCAAAAATCACAAACCCTATGACAATAATAAATAAACGATATTTAATGATGATCACATCACCAATTTCCCAGCTTCCTGCTAAATAACTCGGTGTTTTCACTGCCACCCCATTTGGGCCAAAGACTACCTTAATAAGCTCCTGTAAAACGAGCATTAGCCCTAAGGTAATTAAAATTTGCTGAATATGATTGCCGTAAACAGGTGTAATAATGAATTTCTCTGTCAGCAGTCCAAGCAACGCTCCAGTCACAATCGCGCCTATAATCCCAACGATAAAACTTTCTGTCAACATATAGGTAAAGATGCCCGCATAGGCCCCCCAAACAAATAACCCACCATGTGCAAAATTTAATACATCCATTAAACCGAAAATTAATGTCAAACCAGCTGCTAGTAGAAAAATTAACATTCCAGTGGCCAAGCCATTAATGATTAAATTGACCAATAGCTCCAATGATAGTCACCCCCTCTATCCAATGCCAAGATACTTGCGTTTTAGCTCTTCATCATAAATCAAATCCTGCATATTGCCTGAATTTACTGTTCTACCATCATCGATTAATGTATAGGTATCACCAATTCGACTAGCCATTATAAAGTTTTGCTCCACCAGAACAATGGACGTTTTCTTTTTCATTTCCACAATCGCTTCCATCACTTTTTCTACCACAATAGGTGCAAGTCCCTTGGAAGGTTCATCTATCAAGATTAATTGGCTATCATTGATAAAGGCTCTTGCCATGGACAGCATTTGCTTTTGACCACCCGATAAATGCCCACCAGCCTTTTTCCAAAACTTCTTTAAGTCAGGAAACAGCTCTAGCACATATTGCTGTCGCTCTAATGTGGCTGTATCCTCCTTGCGCATCGCTACCTTCATGTTTTCCTCTACTGTTAAATCTGCAAAAATCCCTTGATTTTCGGGTACATAGCCGATTCCTAATTTCGCCACCTTATAGGTAGGGCTTTTTTTAATTGATTGGGAGCGAAAGGCAATGTCACCCTTTGTTGCAGGCGTTAAACCCATTATTGTTTTCAGAGTGGTCGTTTTTCCTGCGCCATTGCGTCCGAGCAGAACAGTAACCTGCCCCTCCTTCGCTTCAAAATTAACGCCCTGCAAAATATGATATTGACCAATATGCGTGTGCACCTCATTTAATGTCAGTAAGGTGGTCATCGTACAGCCCTCCTAAATATGCATGTTGCACGGTATCATTATTCATAATTTCCTCTGGTGAGCCATCTGCTAATAGCTGACCATTGAACAACACCATAATAGAATCCGATAAATCCAAAATCATATCCATTTTGTGTTCAATGAGCAAAATGGTTTTATCCCCCTGCTGTTTTATGCTTCGAATAATTTCTAAAATCGTAGGTACTTCCTCTAATGACATCCCTGCAGTTGGTTCATCGAGCAGTAGAATTTCTGTATCTAACGCGAGTAGCATGGCAATCTCAAGCTTTCTTTTCTCGCCGTGGGATAGCATTGTTGTCAGGGCATCTCGTTTATTGTCGAGTAACACAAGTGCCAATAACTCCTCCGCTTTGTCCGTCATCGCCTGATAGCTTTTATAATGGCGGAATAGCTGATACCGAATTCTCTCCTTGGATTGTACGGCTAAACGAACATTTTCGAGAACTGTTAAGTTTGGAAAAACATTGGTAATCTGAAAAGACCGTCCCAATCCCATTCGAGTTCTTTCAATGGCCGATTTTTGGGCAAGTGATTGCCCTTTAAAATAAACATCACCCGCAGTTGGCTTTAGCTCACCACTAATCAAATTAAAGAAGGTTGTTTTCCCAGCACCATTCGGCCCAATAATGGACTTTAAATGCTTCTCAGGCATTTGAAAATTAACGCCATCCACAGCCGTATGTCCCCCAAAACGAATTGTTAAATTATCTGTATATAATATAGGCTCCATTCTCTACTCCCTTCCTTCTCACATTTATGTAGAGAGACAGCCATGCTGCCTCTCAATTCTTTAATTCATAACGGGAGGTGCTGTTTCTTCAGGGCTAAGCTCCCGAATAAGTACTGGTACGGGATAATCCACACCATCTTGTTGCTCTAAGCGAATCGAATACATGGATTGTAGAGCCTGGTGATCCTCTTCACGGAATGTCATCGTCCCTTTTGGTGTTTCAAAGGACATACCCTCCATAACGTCAATTAACTTGTTTGCGTCTGCATCCCCATCTGATTGTTTCAATGCCTCCACAATCGCAATCGCCGCAGACATGCCGCCTGGCGTAAATAAATCGGGCACTTCATTGAAACGCTTTTGATGTTCATCTACTAACCATTGATTGACATCATTTTGAGGAAGTGTATGATAATACACCGAGAAGCCTTCCATCCCAACCAATGGATTCATAAATTGAAGCGCAATAATATCCGGTGCTCCCGTCGAAATTTTAATGCCCTTTTCTTGAATTTTAAGATCTGCAATTTGATTCCATGGTGAATTCGCCCCTGCCCAGACCACAAACAAATAGTCCGGCTTCGCATCAATCACCTTTTGCAAATTGGAAGTAAAGTCTGTTGCCGCAGGATCGGCATACTCCTCTAGTACAATTTCAGCCCCTAATTTCTCCGCTGCCGTTTTAAAGGCATTCACACCATCCCAGCCAAACGAATAATCTGGCGCAAATGTAGCAATCTTTACACCTTTGCCTGCAATAGCCGCTGCTGCCGCATAGGCATCCTGTGATGAATTACGCCCCGTACGGAAAATATACTCATTGAACTCTGAACCTGTAATACTGTCAGCCACTGCAGGCTCTACCACCATAATTTTTTCATACTCCTCGGCAAGTGGTAGAACAGCGAGCGTATCACCCGAGCTTGAAGAGCCGACTAAAAAATCAACCTGATCATCTTCTAAAAGCTTTGTCGCTTTTTGCACAGCCACCTCTGGCTTTGTCTCCGTATCCTCATATACAATTTCTATTTTCTTACCATTGACCTCCATCGTGCCGCCTGTTGCATACTCAATTCCTAAATCAAATCCTCGCTGCGTCTGCTTCCCATATGACTCAAGCGCCCCAGTTAACGAGGCAAGCACACCAATCTTAATTGTGCCGCCTTCCGCAGTGACCGCCTTCGTCTCTCCATCAGAAGAATCCGCTTCCGTTGCACCCTCTTTCGTTTCCCCATTACAAGCCACCAACACCACAGCCAACATCACTAAAAGCAACCAATACCACTGCTTTCTCATCCCATATCCCCCTTTAAAATAAGCTCCCTAGAAAGCGCTTTCTTGCTATGACAACACTATATAAAAGTCCAGTTACAAATTAGTTACAAGCTAGATGGCTCAAATATGAACCACCTGGCTCTGTCCCGAAAGTGATAAAAGTGGGAAACCAAATCTATTTCTATCCTCCAAGATAGCGAAGCAGAACGGCAACTAAACAATATTTCTCAAAACAAAAAGCAAGAATGTTTAGAAATCAACATTCTTGCTTTTTTAGAGTCCACATTTATTTTTTCTTATAATTCGCTTCTAATTCTTAGCTACATTTAATTGCATTGATACATCCAAATTGCTTTTTTCCGACAATTGTAGATGTGTTTGCGGATTCGGCCAATTTACAAAAAAATTCCTTCAGCATATCCATTTAAGATGGAATACTGCATAGCTGTACACCCCTAAAATCGTACGCTTTATGATGACCATTCCTGTTTCAACATACTATACAATAATGAATCTCGCCAAACGCCATCTTTCATTAGCATGTTTTCACGTAATATTCCTTCCTTTGACATTCCTATTTTCTCTAATACTTTGGATGACCCAATATTTCGAGGGTCGCAGGTTGCATAAATACGATGGAGCTTTAATGTTTCAAAGCCGAAAGTCATCATCAATTTCGCACTCTGCGTTGCTATTCCCTTTCCCCAATAATCAGGATTCACGATATAGCCAATTTCCCCGACTTCATTTGCAAAATCCCTAATCATGATTTCGACCGCACCTATTAACGTATCTTGATAAATAATAGCAAAAACATATCTTTCCCTTGGTGTTTGAGTTGCTTCTTCGAGAGCATCCTGAATAAATTCTTTTGTATCCTCTTCTGAATTCGGTCCCCATGTTTGATACCTGCAAACAATCTTCTGGGAGGCATATTTATGTACATCAACCCAGTCTTGCTGCCTGAATTCTCTTAAAAATAATATATCATTTGCAAGTATCATTGTTAATTCATCTCTCCCTCTACACGATTCAACCATTCATTCATCAGCTCGGTAAACAATTCAGGTTGTTCGATCTGCAAATTGTGGCCAGCACTATCTAAGATTGCAAAGGTTGCTCTGGGGAACTTCTCTAGAATCGAAAAGGCGTCCTTATAGCCAACAACAGAATCTTGTTTTCCAAGTAAAAAGAGACTTGGCTTATCAAAGGACTTTTCGTCAACGGCAAATGAAAATCCGTAGCTTTGTTGAATTTTTTCTAAAAATGCCTGATCCGCTAGATTACACCCTGCCAACACCTCTGTTGAATAACGCTCCCAATTATAGGCATCTAAGACAACTTGATGAGACATAAAATCATCTTGCTCCTGCTGACTTAATGTTGATAAAAAAGCTGTGTCTGTTTGTACAATACAATGCGGTGGCACCGTACGTTGTTCTTTTTCAGGAATGATGAGAGGACAAATAAAGGCAGTACCTAAAAGTTGATCCACTGATTTCCTCATAATACCGCGCGCTAAATAGCCACCATAAGATTCACCAACCAACAAGTACGATTCTTGTGGAATGATTGTGTGTATCAATTCAATAATCGCTTCTAGCATTTCATCCGAGTTTTGAATTGATGAATAGTCTGTTGTCTTTCCCATTCCCGGAAGATCCAGATAAATACGTTTCCACCCTTCACGTTCTTTAAAAACAGGCTCCATACAGCCCTTCATCAAACGATGATCAGGAGAAAAACCATGTAGCATGATGATAGGTATCCCTGTTCCAATTATTTCATAGTAAATATTCGCTTTTTTCGTCTGACAAAATGGCATTGTTGTTCCTCCAGATAGGTTACATTTTTTTTATAGTTTATATAGACTACGCCACTGTTGGAGCGGGTTGCCCACTTTGACGCTACTTAGGAGCAGCTCTACTCTCAGTTTGAGCGCTTTGTCTTCACTTAGGAGCGACTCTACCCATAGTTAGAGCGCTTTATCTTTTCTTAGGAGCGGCTCTTCCCTTAGTTAGAGCGCTTTGTCTACACTTAGGAGCGACTCTACTCATAGTTAGAGCGCTTTATCTTTTCTTAGGAGCGGCTCTTCCCTTAGTTTGAGCGCTTTGTCTACTCTTAGGAGCGGTCCTCCCCTCAATAGGAGCACTTTTATATTACTTAGGAGCAGTTGAATCACTTCGCTTAGCCTAAACAACATCGGCTAACCCATTATCAAATCATAGACCGTCATGGTGGATTCCATCGGGGTTGTGTTTAGCTCCTGTTGTAATTGTTGGACACATTTTTCATACCATTTTAAGGCCAGGGAGCGGTTTTGGAGTTGGTAGTGGCTGTACATGAGCAGGCGATACGCTTCCTCCCAGAGTGCATCTTCGCGTAACATCTTTTCTGCGAAAAAAATGGCTTTTTTATATTGCTGTTGTCTTGTTGCATTTTGTGCTAGTCGTTCCAAGACTTCGATATATAAAAATTGTAGCTTTTCACGGTCCTGCGTTAGCCAATCGATTTGCTTTTTTTCCGCATAGAGCGCATCCGTATAGCTCGCTTCCGCTAATAAGAGCCACTCATTGGACAGCTGTGGATCAAATTCCTCCATTCCTAAGCTGTAATAATAGTGAAAGCGTTCAACATCAATTTGAAGAAAAGCAAGATTTTGTAATTGATACATATTATTTTTCCGCTGAATGAAAAAGCTATCTTGTCTTGCATGACGTTGTGGCTCCAACACTTTAAGTAACGTATTTAACACCACCTTAAAATCTCGATCTAAGGACTCGACACTGCGTTCGGGCCATAATGCCTGTGCTATTTCTTCCTTTGGAGTAAATCGATGGCGATGACAGTAGAGGTACACGAATAATTCCTTCGATTTATCACGTTGCCATTCTTTGTCTTCCAGCTTGCGTTGTGTACGAATTAAATTTAAACTCCCAAAAAGATTCATCTGTACTTCATCATGCGGATAACTGATGCCATCCTCGACCTGAAAATAACTTTGCAATGCTATGATAGACGGATGCTCCATTTGGCATTTTTGACTAAATTGCAATAGCTCGTAAAAAATCATTCGATTGCTCGGACCCAGTATCGTTGGCCTTTGTAAGAAGTATTCATAACCATTTGAAACAACTAGTTGTGCAAACTGTTGAAAATACTGTTGAAACGGCTTCTTATTACACTCTTGCATGGCAATCACTGATTGATAAAATACTACATGCATCAAGCCATTGCGATCACCGCACTCCTGAAATAGTTGCTGTGTCTTCTTTAATAATTGCTTTGCTCGCCCTATTTCTTGCTCAGAAAGTATAATTTTTACTTCTGCTAAAAGTATAAGCGCAGTCATCCAAGCATCTTGAACTTGCTCCGTTTCCTGTAAGCCCAGTGCTAAATATTTCTTAGCCTCTACCATATCACCTAACAAATGTTTGACAATGGCTAACCCCATATATGGCTCCGCCTTCACACGAGAAATATTAATGGCATTCATGAGGGTCAACGCTTTTTCATAGGCTTGACATGCCCCATAATGATCTGGGAAATCCATTAACAGCAGGGCATGAGCCTTTCTGATATAGCCAACCGCCTCTATGAAAATAGACTTCTCTTTTAATCCTCTTCGAATGCCATGCTGGGCAGCATACCAGGCTTCTTTGCCTTGACCTAACAGTGCATAAACGAAAGCTGCCAGCAGTTCACTTTCTCGATGGGTTGAAACAAGCTGAGGCGGTAATTCAAGTCGCTGCGCTAATAACTCCTTGGCCTCCCGTAGTTGTCCTGTTCGTAGTAAAACACGTACATCAACATTTGCTCGCTGTATGACATCCGCTGGCAATGCGACGTCCTCTATAAAGAGCTGTGCACCCTTGGCCTTCCCTAGATTCACTAAATTTTCAGCGTATTGCCGTTGAAGTTCTAGTAATTCCTCTTTGCGCAATGGTGTATGTTTCGCTAGCTCTAATGCTTTCTCGAGGTATGGCTCTGCTAAAGCAGGTTGAATGGTGTCTAAGTAAATATGAGCTATCCCAGCTTGAGACTTTGTCATAAATAGGTGATCCCGCTGCTTCTGTGCGAGGATTGCACATTTTTCATAGGATTGTTTCGCTTTTTCATAATAAGCTCGGTAGCGATGACATTCACCTTCAAAATAATTTAATTTATAAAATTTATCTTTTTCCTGTGTAGTGAATCGATTGATTTTTTCGAGCAACCATTCAAATTGACCAGCCCGTACGATTGATTCTGCATGAAGCTGTAACAGCTCTCCGCAAAAATGATGATCATTCGTTTTAAAGGCATGATACAGGACAGCTTGAATATTTTGATGTTCTACATAATACAATGCTGCTTGTTTATGAAGGTCCGCATGTTGTGTTGGATACTGTCGCCATTTCATTTCTAAAAATCGACTAAACAATGCATGAAAACGATAGAAGCCATCTGTTGTCACAGGTTGGATAAATAAATGACGCTGAGTTAGTGCATTCAGCATTTGCGCAATCTCAGCGCCATAAAACGCTTCCAATAGCTCCGCAGAAAAGGTCGGAAAAATCGCTAATTTTAAAATCGTCTCCTGCTCAGTAGCAGTCATCCTACTATAAACTTCCTCTGATAAATAGGTGAATAGCTCATTTGTGGGAATCGTCAGCCAATGATCTAGCGAAGCATGATGCCATTGCTCTGCCAATAAGGAAATGCTAATGGCCCACCCTTCAGTGATCTCTAATACTTTTTTCATTTCAGCCTCGGATAAATGTACATCTACATATTCTTCAAAAAACACTGCAATCTCCTCAGTTGAAAATGCCAGTTCATCCTCTTTTATAACGAGCCATCTTTTTTGAAGCTTTAATTTCCTCATAATATCCCAATTGGGTAGTGTTCTGGAAGCCAAAATAAAATGAATGCTGGGTGGAGCAAATTCAATGATTTTTTCCATGAAATAATTAATAGGAAAAACATGATCTACTAGGTGAAAGTCGTCAATCACGATGAGAAGAGGCTCGTCTATATCGCAGAGGCAATTGACAAAAAGCTTATACCATCGATTGAGCTCATCCATTTTTGGAAAGCGCGATAATTGATTCCACCCATCAAATGTATGACCAAAATTCGGTACGACGCGCTGTATACTAAAAAAGAGGTGCCTCAAAAAGGGTAATAAATTATCATCTTCATCAGAAATACTATACCAAGAAAACGTACTTGATTCGGTTGCAAGAAATTGAGTTAGAATGGTTGTTTTACCGTACCCTGCACCACTATGCAAGAAAGTACAAGTATGATGATGGCTTTTCTTTAACGTTCGCATTAGTGTTGCTCTACTAATACAATGCGTGGATGGATTTGGGGCCATACATTTTGATTGAATAATAATATCTGCTGTCATATAAACATAACCTCCATATTTTGTAAGGTTACAAAGATTTCTACAAAAATTCAGATTATTAAATTATTGACAGTTTACCATATTTTTTATGTATTTTTATAGGTTTAATCCCCCACTATTTTTTGTTGAGGGAATAGAAGTAGAAATTAGTTTGCATTTTCTTCCTAATTTTAGTATTCTATTATATTACTAAAATTTAGGAGGAAAGTGGATAAATGAACAGTCTTGATAGAGCCATGCAAAGAAAACAACAAGCAGAAAGAGTTTTAACTGACTTACAACTGATTCAGAAATGGCGTACTGTAGGCGATTGCTTTGTAGTAGGGGCAGCTGCTTATAATTTGATGGTTGCCCCCGATATTGACATTGAAACATTTTGTGATGAACCTAATCCTCACATCATCATGATCGAATTAGCCATGCTTACACTGAACAAGAACGTCATTGAACTTAAATATAGAGATTATACGAGTTCCGATTTTAATGGACATTATTTTAAACTGCTTTACCGAGCGGAGGAAGTTGAGTGGAATATTGATATGTGGTTATTTTCAAATAGCCAAAAAGGGGCCATTTCTAAAGACTTAGTACCCTTTATGAAAAACCACTTAACAGAGGAAACTAGAAAAGCTATTCTCGATATAAAGGAAGCAATGCTACATCTTCCTATACCATACGCCTCCATTTTTATTTATCAAGCTGTCTTAGAATTTGGTATTCGACATGTAGATGAATTTTTACAATGGACAAAACATCATTCCACAACTGTACCGTTTCATTGGCAACCTACTATAGCAAACATTTAGGCTTAAAAAATTCCCGATTATCAACTCTATGATAATCGGGATCATTCGTTAAGATTATAATAATTCTTTACGTAATTCAGCAGCTGATTTTGGCGAAAGTAGGCTGAATGGGATATCAAATACTGTTTTCGCCCCTTTATCACCCGCTTGACTTAAACGGTGTGCTGCACGTGCATAAGCCACTAATACGCTAGATGTAAAGTTTGGATTACTTTCCAATTTTAATGAGAATTCGAGAATTTGTTTATCGTTTGCACCACTGTCACCACTGCGAATGACAAAACCACCATGTGGCATACCCGTATGATTTGCTTTAAATTCATCTTCAGAAATAAAGTTCACTGTTGTATTATATTCATCGAAATAGTTAGGCATTGTGACAATTTCTTGTTCAACCTTTGTTGCATCTGCACCTTCTTCTAGCACAACCCAACATTCACGTGCATGTTTTTCACGTGTTGTTAATTCAGGGTTTTCACCGTTACGAACTCGCTCTACCGCTTCTTTAATCGGTAATGTGTATTGAACAGCATTTTTAACACCTTCGATACGACGGACAGCATCTGAGTGTCCTTGACTTAAGCCATCGCCCCAGAATGTATATGTTGTACCAACTGGTAATACTGATTCTCCTAATAGACGATTTAAAGAGAATAGACCTGGATCCCAACCAACTGAGATAACAGATACTTTACCAGATTTTTGTGCCGCTGCATCTACAGCATCGAAAAATTCAGGAATTTTCGCATGTGTATCGAAGCTATCAATTGTATTAAACCATTGTGCAAAATGTGGACCTTGCTCTGGTAAATCTGTTGCAGAACCACCACATAAAATCATAACATCAATGTCGTTTTGGAATTTTTCAGCGTCATCTACTAAATATACGCTCGCATTGCTTGCTACGTTTACTGTCGAAGGATCACGTCGTGTGAACACCGCTACTAATTCCATATCTGGATTTTGTGAAATGGCATACTCCACACCACGTCCTAAATTTCCATATCCTACAATACCTACTCGAATTGCACTCATTAAAAATTCCTCCTAACGATTTCGCGACTTTGTGAAAACTTTCACGTTAAATCTAATTACAATAATACTTCGTGTTAGAAAAATTCACAATAGTTTGTGTATGAGTTTTTTTAAAAGAATATATATCAGTTTTCTATGGTTTTTATTCCATAATGGTATGAATACGGTTACAAATTACTAAATCTTCCATGAACCTTAAAGTTATTGTAAAAGCCTTGTAAATAACGGCTATTTTCCCATCTAGTCTTGTACAATAAATGTAACGACAAAAGGGGGCATGTTGAATGAAAGGTACTGGTTACTCATCAAGCACTGCATTGGCACAAGGAGAACTACTTGCATTCCATATGACACAAAACTCAATGAACAAGCATAGTGAAGCGATACAAAGTGGCAATAAGCCGCAAGGAGATTTTCCATCAAATAATCATTTATGTATCGGTGTTTTACCTTTTGACGTTTTAGAAAACATCCCTGACCTCTCTATCCGAAAAAACAAGGTAAATGAAGTGGACTTTTACCATAGCGGCAAGGATATCGCTCGCTGGCTAATTAAAAAAAGTGAATACAACAAAAATGGATTTGACTTCATCTAAAGAAGTCAAATCCATTTTCAATTTATAGCTTATAAAACTGTAGCGATGTGTTTCTTAGCTGTCATAACTAAAAATAGGAAACACCGTGAAAAAATTAAAATAGGAAACCTTTATGGAATGGTTGTTTTCATAGTATTTCCTGTGCAAGCTGGGCTAGACGGGTTTTATCAATAATTTGATAGCCCGTCTTACGCTTTTCCAAAATCCTCTCTTCACAAAACTGTGCCAAGACATATAACAAATGGCGATAGGAGACCCCTAAATACTCACAGATTTCCGTATGCTTTTCCTTGTAGACACCTTGGTCGGCAGATAATTGGATAAAGGCTGCTAAGCGATTTTCCAACGGATAGGCCTGATTTTGTGTATATTTAGATGTCATTTTTGTCGCTTTTTCCCCTAAAAATACACAAAGTCTACGTAAAAACAAGGCATCCGCAAGTAACTTATCCTTACATGACTGTGTAATTGAATAGCAAATTGTTTTGGTGACGGTTTGTATCCCCTTTGTATACCTAGCCTCATTTAATAATTCAATTTCCCCCATAAAAAGAGGAGCTTCTAGGTATTCAATAAGCGAAACCTTCCCATTTTTATGTGTCATATAGAGCTTCGCCTTTCCTTCTATCATGTAATACACTGTGTCTGGAAAGGAGCCTTCCTGGAAGATCCACTCACCCTTGTCAAACTGACGGACTTCTAAATAGGGATTGATATCAAATGAGAAAAAATCATCGATCGGATATTTTTCAAGATAATGGGTACGAGCTTCAGCTGTTAAAATATGCATTTTTTTCTCTCTCTCCTATAAAAAATATGAGATATCTCACATTATTGTAGCGATGAACATGCTATTATTCAACATAGTTAATGGAGGTACGAAAATTATATGAACAATCAACGATGGCTTTCTCAGAATTTCTTTACATTTTTTATCACGTGGGGCATTTTCTTACCCTACTGGACAGGTTGGCTGGTGGATGCCAAACATCTAACCGTCTCGCAGGCAAGTGTAGTGATGGGCTGTGGGCTACTAGCTCGTGCCACATCCAATCTTTTCTTCTTCCCAACACTTGCAAAATATGTACACAATAAACGACTCATTACAATTTTAGCAATAGGCTCGTTGCTAACTGCCTTGCTCTATATTCCAAGCACAGGCTTTACAGCATTATTAATCGTGACCATTTTATTTAGTGTTTTTTACCCAGCTCTATTACCTGCTGTGGAAAGCAGTGCCGCTACGCTTGTGCAGTATGGCAATATTCATTATGGTAAAAGCCGTTCCTATGGTTCATTTGGCTTTGTCATCGCTGTTTTAATTATTAGTATGCTGACAGGCGTTTTTGGAAAGAACATCATCTTCTGGAGCATGATTATAGGGTTGGTGGGCATGTTACTTATGCAACAATTAGCAACACCAAAGGAATTACTCGTAGTACCAACAAAAGAACAGCGTGCAAAATCATTGTCGATGAAAACACTATGGACGATCAAAGGCTTCCCGATTGTTTTATTCATCGTGATCTTGCTACAGGGTGCACATGCCTCCTATTATAGCTACGGTTATATTTATTTAGAAGATTTACAGGTTGATCCATTCTATATGGGTATGATTATTAATATCGCTGTTATTTGCGAAATTCTTTACTTTATGAAGGCTGATACGTTATTGACGAAATGGCGCTCATCATCCTTATTACTCTTAGCAGCGAGCGGCTCTTCCCTACGTTGGTTACTTATCTTTTTGTTCCCAAATGTCTGGGTATTTATAGCTTCTCAAACCTTGCACGCATTATCCTTTGCATTAGCCCATTTTGCCTTTATTCGCTACTTAACAAAAGCGCTACCAAAGGAACAAATACCCAATGCACAGGGGTTATACTCTGCATTAGCTATGGGCTTAAGTACCGCCATCCTGACGTTTTTAGGTGGCTATTTATACGAAATATCGCCAGGTCTGTCCTTCGCAGCCATGCTCATATGTACAATACCAGCCATTGCTATTTTGCTCCTGACACGCAAAAAATATCAATATTAAACTAAAAGCAGGCGAGAACATCCTCACCTGCTTTGATTATTTCGGATAATAGGAAAAACCAGGATATTTCACTACTGGCCATTTTTCTTTTCTGAGTGCCTCTAGCAGCTCAGGACCGACCTGCAAATTACTTTGCACCAATTCTGTCGGAGTTAAGGCCATCCATTGATTTAAAGACACATCTTGGAATCGATCACTTTTAAACATTTCTAAAAACCATAATGGCTCTGTTCCAGTATTTTCAATATAATGCCCCGTGGCAAATGGTACATAGCCAACATCTCCCGCCCGATAATCAAATGTTCGAGCCGTTCCATTTCCTGTGAAAACTGTCATACGTCCTTTTCCTTGCAGATAATATTGCCATTCATCGTTGTTCGGATGCCAATGCAACTCCCGCATCGCCCCTGGCTCAATTTCCACCAGTGCAGCCGCGATATTTTTAGAGATTGGGAAATTAGTCGAATCGACAATGCGCACACTGCCTCCAGGTGTTTTCAATGGTGGCTGTGCCAAGAGACGATGTTTAAAGGTTTGCGGAACCTCCCCATAAGGAGATTGCACTTTCTGTGATTCGATAGGACCTGGCACTCGATCCTGATAAATATACACTTGTTCACCCGGAATGTGATCGAAAGCATGAATAGGAACCCCAAAATTCGCTGATAACACTTCTTTTGGCGTATGAGCAAACCAATCCGAGATAGACAGTGTATTCAGATCAGAGAAATGCCCATCATCAAATACTAATAAAAATTCGCAGCCGTCCTCAAGCCCTTGAATGGAATGAGGAATGCCAGGTGGAAAATACCATAAATCACCGGGTCCCACATCCGCTATAAAGTTACAACCATTCTGATCGACAGCTGTAATGCGAGCATGGCCAAGCAGCATATAAGACCACTCTGCCTGTTGATGCCAGTGCAGCTCACGTACGCCTCCTGGTGTCAAACTCATGTTCACACCCGCCAAAGTCGTAGCAATCGGCAATTCACGAACCGTAATTTCCCGAGACCATCCACCTTGATTTAAGGTCATATGCGTGTCGGAAAACGAGTAACGCAAATTTGGAATCAAACCCGCATCGGTCGTTGGTGGCACCAACATATCAGGATTTTCTAAATCCCTCATAACATCCCGTGGCCCCTTATCCACCCCTCCAGCCCCATCACCTCGAATAGGCTGAGGCACCTGAAAATAACCCGGTGGCAAATTCTCCAATCGTTCACCTCTTTATGTTCGTAATCAAACTAAAATACTTCTATTCTTCTAAAATGTATGGATACAATGCTCGGATTATTCACTTTCTTTTCTGCTGTTGAGATGAGTGACTGAGCGTGGATACTTGATTAAGAGAGGGCTTGCTATGTTGATCACTTCTTACAGAATTTGGAGCGGGGGCCTCATCTTTTTGATCACTTTTCAATCACTTTGGAGCGGGGGCCTCATTTTTTGATCACTTTTCAATCACTTTGGAGCGGGGGCCTCACTTTTTTGATCACTTTTCAATCACTTTGGAGCAGATTCCTCTCTTTTGGATCACCTCTTACTCACTTTGGAGCGGGTTTCTTACTTTTTTGATCACTTCTCACTTTCTTTGGAGCGGATTCCTCTCTTTTGGATCACCTCTTACTCACTTTGGAGCGGGTTTCTTACTTTTTTGATCACTTCTCAACCACTTTGGAGCGGGTTTCTTACTTTTTTGATCGCTTCTCACTTTCTTTGGAGCGGGGACCTTACTTTTTTGATCACTTCTCAACCACTTTGGAGCGGGGTCTTCATCTTTATGATCACTTTTCAACCACTTTGGAGCAGATTCCTCTCTTTTTAGATCACTTCTCACCCACTTGGGAGCGGATTCTTGAATTCCATGATCACTTCTCACCTTATTTAGAGCGACCTCCTCACTTCCACGTTTCCCTAACCTCAGAACAAGTCCTTACTTACTCTTTCGTACCATAGCCGCAACCACACATTCATGCAGGATTCGTAAGCCTTCTTGTAATTCTTCAAAGGTTGCATAGGCATAGGATAGCCGAATATGGTGATGATCGTGTGGATCGTAGATATAGCCTGGATTGATTAATACTTGTTGCTGCAATAGCTTCATAAAAAAGTCTTTATCTACAAGTGGCTCATGAAACTTAAGCCAAATATAAAAACCTCCCTTTGGTTTGCTCCAATTCGCCACCTCTGTAAATTTCTCCGTTAACAGCTGTTCCGTAAAATCGGCTCGCTCCTGTAATTGTTGACGTAATCCAGCAAGATGCTTTTCATATTTTCCTGATTGCAGCCAATGAAGGACAATTTCTTGTGAAATGGCACTTGAGCCATAGTCTGTTTGCATTTTTATATCGGCTAATCGCTCAATGACAGTGGTTGGACCAATGAGCCAGCCAATGCGTAGCCCAGGGCTTAAGGTTTTCGAGACGCTGCCAATATAAAGAACTTGTCCACTATTATCCATGGCCTTAATCGGCGGTGACGTCTCTTCAAAAAGCAATTCATGGTAGACATCATCCTCTATAATCGGAATGCGTGATGCCTGACATGCTTCATATAGCTGTTCTTTTTCCCGTCCTGTCCACACATGACCTGTAGGATTATGTAAAGTAGGTATGGCATAAAACACGGCTTGTTTCTTTCGTTTCCTTTGCGTCAATGTTTGGGCAAGTTGTTCATCACGATCAATACTAATCATTTGCATGCCGACTGACTGAAATGGATGGACTGAATTTAAATAGGAGGTTGGCTCTTGGAACACAATGGACCCCTGTTCTAATAAGCCAACAGCAATCAATTGAAGTGCCTGAAGAGCACCTGAGACTATACAGACGTTTTGAGGCTCAGCAGTAATGCCTCTTTTTTGGACATATTTACAAATAGCTTTACGAAGCTGATCATTGCCTTGTGGCGAAGAGTAGCCTAATGCTTTGGATTGAAAGGATAGCTCTCGCAGTGAAGCTTCTATTTCCTTGGTGGGCAACAAGCAAGGTGCTAGCTCTCCTGTTCCTAAACGAATTACATCATCACGCTGTTCGTATTCATTAATTAATTGGATAGTGTGGTAGTTTGGCTTATGGATGCTTGTTTCGATATAGGTTTGCCAATTCGGCTGTGTTTGTTGGATTAATGCATGCCAGGAATTGTGCGTAACATAAACACCAGAGCCTACTTTTGCTTCAAGAATGCCCATTGCTTTTAATTCCTCCAAAGCCTGCTGAACCGTGCTACGATTCACATCGAACTGCATGGCCAACTGTCTTTGGGTAGGTAGTTTTGTCCCTGCAGCCCAGTCTCCTCGTTCCACATTGGCTGTTATCCACTGTACAATCTGCTGCTGTAATGTATTATCACTTCGTCTATTTGGCTGCCAGCTCATGTTCCTTCTCCTTCCACTATAAAATTGGGTGGATAAAAAACCATCCAATTGGTCGTTTTCTTTTAGTTATACCATATCTAAAATGAGTAAAGAAAGGAGGTATGATCGTTGGAAGCTTTTCTTCATGGAATCATTTTAGCATTTGGACTTATTTTGCCACTAGGCGTACAAAATGTTTTTGTTTTTTCACAAGGTGCTACACAACCAACTTTATTGCGCGCTTTGCCAGCAGGTGTGACAGCTGCGATCTGTGATACACTGCTTATTCTACTTGCGGTATTCGGTCTGTCATTAATAGTTCTACAGTTTGAGTGGCTACGTATCACTTTAATGATTATGGGTATCATTTTTTTACTTTATATGGGCTATAGCATTTGGCGTTCAAATCCAGTAAACACTGAAAATAGCGAAGCATTGCCTATAAAAAAACAAATTCTCTTCGCACTCTCTGTGTCACTGCTCAACCCACATGCTATTTTAGATACAATCGGTGTCATTGGTACGAGCGCATTAAAATATAGTGGAACCGAGCAAATGATGTTCACCGTTGCTTGTGTGTTCATTTCCTGGCTATGGTTTTTCGGTCTCACATTGACTGGGGCCTCGTTCAAAAAACTAGACGGCTCTGGAAAGTTGATGCGACTATTTAATAAATGCTCCGCCGTCTTTATTTGGGCAACAGCATGTTATCTCGCAAGTGGCTTATTATAGCATACATAGAAAATGCTCAGGAATTCCCTGAGCATTTCTTTTATAGAGAGACAAATAAAGTGAGCTTTTCATTAAACAATGCCGTCTCAATGGAATTTGCATGAGGCCATACCTCACCATAATGAATAGCTTTGACTAATACATTGGCTTGTAATAAAGCTTCGTGCTGCTGAATGATGGAAAGTACCTCTGGACTACCATTAAAGGCAATCAATACATATTGCGTCACTGGTAGCTGCCATTTTTTTCGTGCATCTTGTATTGTACGAATCAATTCTCGCATTTGCCCTTCTTGTAGTAGGCACTCCGTTAGTTGTACATTCATCAAGACACGGCAAGTGCTATCCTCCGCTAAAATATAATGGTCCTTGACGATTGATTCAGCTATTACATGTTCCCTTAATAATGTTAGCTGTTGACCATCCATCATGAGATCCACAGTTTCATGATGTTGTAGCTTTTGTTTCTCTTCCTCTGTTAATGTCACCACATATTCTTTTACTTGATTAACCTTTGGACCAAATGCCGCTCCCGCTGTTTTAAAGTACAATTTATAATGCACGCGTTCATAGGCTGAAAAATCATGTGTCCATCTACAGGCTTTGATGTTTAACTCATCCTGAATGAGCTCGCTATAGGCTTGGTAATCCAACAGTTCACCTTTTAAGGCAACAATGAGTTCACTTAAAGGCTGCTTGACCTTTATTCCCTGACTATTGCGAATGCTACGTCCAAGTTCCACAACTGTTAAGACTGTTGCCATTCCTTGTTCAAGCTTCACATCTACTAGTTGATCGTCGAATAATGGGTATTTCTCAAGATGAACACTTTTCCTACATAATTGACGGTAAATATCCTCTGCTATAAACGGCGTAAACGGAGCTACTAATTGACAAATGGATGTCAGTACCTCGTAAAGTGTACTAAATGCACCCCGTTTATCTGCTGTCATTCCATTTGCCCAAAATCTAGCACGTGAACGACGGATATACCAGTTGCTTAATTCTTCCACCAATTGACCAATTTCCCTTGTAGCCTGTGTAAATTGATAATCATCCATGGAGGTTGTGACAAGCTGAATAGTGTGATGTAAGCGAGACAATATCCAATGATCTAGCTGTGAACGTGTACCTTTATTTGTAGCATCATACGTAAAGCCATCGATCTGGGCGTACATGTCATAAAATGTAAACGTATTGTCGAGTGTATCCACCAGCTTAGATTTCGCATCTAAGACAATTTTCTTAGAAAAACGCTTTGGATTCCATGGTGAGCTATCCACTAAAAATGCCCAACGTAGAGCATCTGCTCCATACTCCTCGATTAACTCAACAGGCTCTAATGCATTGCCTTTACTTTTGGACATCTTCTGTCCATGTTCATCGAGTACATGCCCTAGCGATAGCACATTTTTATAAGGTGGTTTTCCTGTAAACAAGGTCGATACTGCTAATAAGCTATAGAAAAATCCTCGCGTTTGGTCGATTCCCTCAATGACCACATCTGCTGGAAATTGATGATGAAAGTTCGCAACATCTTCAAAAGGATAATGCTGTTGGGCAAATGGCATCGAGCCACTGTCAAACCAAACATCAATAACTTCAGGCGTACGTCTCATGTCGCCTTGGCAGACAGGACAGGTACAGACAATGTCATCTATAAATGGCTTATGGAGCTCTAATTGTTCATCGACAGCTCCTTTGGCTAATTGTTGTAGTGCTGCAACACTGTTAGGTGCCTCCTCATGACTGCAATCCTGACAGACCCACACATTGAGTGGTGTCCCCCAATAACGATTACGACTAATATTCCAATCCACTAAGTTTTCTAGGAAGTTGCCAAATCGTCCATCCTTGATATGGCTCGGGTACCATGTCACCTGCTGATTATTTTGTAAAAGCTGCTCTTTTACTGCCGACATTTTGATAAACCAGCTATCTGTTGCATAGTACAATAATGGTGAATCACAGCGCCAGCAATGTGGGTAGCTATGCTCATATTTTTCTTTAGTAAATAAAAGCTCTTTTGCTGCAAGCATTTTAATGATGTCGACATCACAGTCCTTTACAAATCGTCCAACAAGCTCAGGTACCGCTTCTGTATAACAGCCTTTAAGATCAACTACATTGACAAAGGACAAGCCATGTTGCTGCACCGTTTTATAATCGTCCTCTCCATAAGCAGGTGCTATGTGTACAATTCCTGTGCCACTTTGCTCTGTCACATAATCTGCCATGACAACGATATGCCCTTTATCGACGGCTAGATAGGAAAATGGCGATCGATAGGAAACACCTGCAAAATCCTGACCGTCATGCTCACTTAATATCTCAACAGGCTCTGAAAAAACCTTTGCTACCAACGATTTGGCTAGTATATAGATGCTGTTTGCATGCCTTACACGGACATATCGAAGAGCAGGATTCATAGCCAAGGCTACATTGGCTGGTAATGTCCAAGGCGTCGTTGTCCAGCCTAAGAAATATTCGTCTCGATCCTCTAGCTTAAACATTGCAGTAACGGATAAATCTTTGACATCCTTATACCCCTGTGCCACCTCATGAGAGCTTAAGGAAGTTTGACAACTAGGACAATAAGGTGAAACGTGATGTCCCTTGTATAACAGTTTTTCCTTGTGAACATGGCTTAAAATATGCCACACTGATTCGATATAGTCATTACTAAGTGTTAGGTAAGGATCATCCATGTCGAGCCAGTAGCCAAGTTGCTCTGTAAAGGTACGCCATTTTTGCTCATAGGTAAAAACGCTCTTTTTACATGCTTGAATAAATGGCTCCACCCCATAGTTCTCAATCTCCTGCTTTCCTGAGATCCCTAATGCCTTTTCTACCCCTAATTCGACAGGTAAACCATGTGTATCCCAACCAGCTTTTCGTTCAACCAAATAGCCTTGCATCGTTTTGTAACGTGCCACCACATCTTTTATGGTTCTACCAAATGCATGGCCGACATTGTGGTAAACCATTCGCTGTTGGGGGTCCCTCATAAAATACAAAGGGCTGCTGTCCAGCACGATTACTTACGGATTTGGCGAAGGTCCCTTCTTGCGCCCACAATGTACGAATCCTTGTTTCTCGTTCCACTGTTGTTTCCTTCTTTTGTTCTTTCTGCATATTAGTTCCTCCTATACAAGCAAATTTGTATAAAAGGCATACAAAAAACCCCGTCCCTAGGTAAAGGGACGGGGTTAACCGCGAATACCACCCTAATTCTATTGACACAATGGCCAATAGCGCTCAGCAACGTACAATCATACGTGTTCTTTTTAACGGTAGACACCCGGATTAGCTTACTCGATTCAGCTAATCTTCTCAGAGAGGATTTTCATGTAACACCTGCACACCGACTTCCACCAAATGTCGGCTCTCTGTAGAACAAAGTGAAACACTACTCTTTCTCATCAACGAATTTGTATGCTTTTATTGTCACTCATCTTAGCAAATTACCAATTGTCTGTCAACGGTGGACAACCTAAAAAATTTCGTTGAGACAAGTGGCAATACTTTGATGGAGATCAGCATATTGTGGCTGATGAATGGTTTGAATCAAAAAGCTCTTTAGCAATGTTTTACTATTGAATAGTACTATTCTGTATTGTTCCTCACTCAGCTGTTCCTTTAATATGGCTAAGGTTAATGGCATTTGCTGCACTATATGGATGACTTCATTTTGTTCCAGCCCCTGCTCCAACATTGCGAATATAGGCACTAATAGTCGTTCATCCTCATCATGGATAAAAACGTAATCCGGTTGTAAATAGATGGACCATAATGCATGTAACATATCCGGATAGGCTGTTTTCAATGATTTTGGATTTTTCACCAGTTCATCGATAGCATCTGAAACATGCGCCACACTATGTGCCCATCCCTTGCCAGGCACATAGCCTCTTACATCCTTTTCAGATGATACATAGCTTAGTAACTTTGTTTGACAGTCCGCTATGCTAGCCTTGGATAAAAAATTATCCTGTAGATCTCTTGCTAAAATAAGCACTACTAATAATGATGTAAAGGAGCGAGTAAAGACCCAATCTGATTCCTTTTCTCCAATTCCCTTAACTAATAAATGGTTTAAGCTATAATCCCATAACTCCGTTAAGGAACGATGGTCTAGCAAGTTTTTTTCTAAAATCCATTCATAAAAGCTGCCATAAATATAAGTATCTCGTAGCTCACTATCAATAGAACCGATATGTGCTAACATGGAATGCACAAGCTGCTCTTGATTTTCTAGCTCCATTGTTGCTTGCCCCTTTTTCAATGCCTTTAAGCGATCCTTTAATTCTTCTTCCTTCAGTACATCTTGTATCAACTCTTTGACTCCCCTTTGCTTATTAATTTTGATATTCACTTTCTCGGTATATCCCATCTAACTTCCAGCTCTCATTAAAACGGACATATGTAAATTCCTTTTGCCAATTATCATGGTGTACAATCACCTTACTGCGCCAAGGAAAGGTAAATGCATTCACCTGCCCCTTTCGCACATCAGCTATATCATCCGCTACTTCAAGAAGCGTCGTAGGCTTCATTGTATTGTGCATCAAATAAAGCTGTCGGTCAGAACTATCCTCAAGCTCCTGCATTACTTGCCGATGGAACGCAATCACCTGCTGATTTGTCTGATAAAGTGAATAAACGAGTGAGCTCCCAAATAGCAGCATCAATGTTGTCACAATCACAACATGCTTTTTCTTTAAGCCTATATAAAATGCCCACTTCTTTTCCTTGTTGTATAAATGGATATAGATTGCTAGAGTAATTGGCCATAAAAATAGTAGCTGCCAAAAGAGGACAACCCAAAAAATTTCTCCATCCGAGACAAAATATCGAATGCAAAAGTAATTCAACAGCCATAAGGGCATTGACCAACGCCAAAAGGATTCTTCCTGTGACATACTTTTTAAATAAATCAGTAGAAGAGGTAAGCTTAGGAAAAACGCTGTCGCATTATCTAATATAGCAAATACCAAATCAACACCTCTATTTTAGAAAAATATTACAACTATTGTATATGAATCCAACTTTAAAGAAAAGGCTAGACATTCTAAAATCCTTGAATGTCTAGCTTCTTGTTATTGAAATTCCTTTACTATTTTCATCTCTACGATATCCTTATAATCAATGAATGGCTGAGCGTCATCGTTCCCAATCGACTGTCTATACTGGACTTCTACTCGGTCACCAACTGATAGTGTTTTCGGGACATCCACTAGAGGGAACCATGTACCATTTCTATGTTTCTGCACTAATTCATCTACAGATTTTTGACCAATCTCGCTATCTAAGACGCCCGAGACAACTAAAAATTCATGTTCCTTGATCGCTAAGACCGTTCCACTTCTGATGAGCTTCATTTGGCTGTCCTTTTCTGGGATTTTATATTTTTCTCGTAAGGAGGCAATGTCTTTATGATAATGTTGTTCTAAATAATTCATGGCTTTTTGCTCGACAAGCCATGTACGAATGGGATTACTTACCTCCTTATAATCGGCTTGGCTTGCCTCCCATAATAAGTCAAATGTAGCCATTTTATAGGCAATTGGCTTGCCATAGTTCTCTATAAACCCTTCGTTTGTGACTTGCAACATTTGCAGAAGCTTCTCATAAGTTGGCCGAGTATCGTTTTCATAGCTCCACTCTTGCATGAACTGTTCGAGTGCCTTATCTATTTGCTCTTGTGTAGGTACTAGTTTTTTCGATTGCGCATAAACAAAGGTTGATTCAAAATATAAAAAATTATCAAAGCTTGCCTTATATAAACGATTCTTTCCGTTCATAAAAGAATCAAGTTGTAAATACAGCTCTAAGATCCTCTCATCTAATACGGGTGGAATAGTAGAAGCTTGCTGTTGTTGTTCATTATATTGCTGATATATAAACAGCCCTATGCAGACACTTAAAATCATAGCCAAAACACCATATGGCCAGCGTTTTGCAGGTTTTTTTTCATGGCGTTGGTGTAAATGCTGAACCACATTTGTCATCACACGCTTTTTGCTTTCTGATAAATCCCTTACTACACGAGCATCCATTTTACTCATGCAGAAGCACCTCCCATTCAACATGCTGTAATTGTAGCTTTAATAACTCTCGTCCACGACGTAGCCTTGTTTTGACGGTGCTTTCAGGAATAGTTAACAGCTCTGCAATGTCCACCACAGGCATTTCTTCAAAATAAAAATGTATAATGACCTCTCGCTGCTTGAAGGGGAGAGCTAGAATCGCATTTTCAATCAAAGTACGTTCATCTTGCTGTACAAGCATATCTCTTCTCATAACGGTTTGCTGTGGAAAAATCTTCTGTTGCACTTGAATTTTCCGATAGGTCCAGCTGCGTATATAATCTTTACTTCGATTACTAACTAATTTCGATAAATACGCCCTTAGCTCCCCACGTTCCTCATAGTTTTGCTGATTATCATAGAATTTAATAAAGACATCCTGTACGATATCTTCAGCGCTTTGTAAATCTCTCACATAGTAAAAGGCAAGACGAATAAGCCTCTCTGTATGCTGTTCCATTATTCTTTCCAGTTCATGAATTAGCAACATTCTTCCTCCTCTCTACCCTATAAACGGTGCTCACGGCTTCGAGGTTTGCTTTTTTTGTCATTTACCCCAAATCATTGTCAGCAAATGGGGTAATCACCTGTTTTTCCGTTGAAGATAACACGATATTAGTAGAGGGTGTGCCATAGGGCATAGCCGCATCAATAAATTGTTCTAATGTTTCTACTGAATAGGTTGCTAGTTGAACAATATAGCTAATTTCTCCTGCCACCCGATAGCATGCCAAAACATCAGGATGGGCATTACAAAATGAAGAAAGACTTTTACAATCAATGGATTTAAATAAAATAATAGCTTCAATCGTACGCTCCATCTTTTTCAAATTTACCTTTGCATGATAGCCTTCAATCACACCCTGCTCCTCCAGCTTTTTGACTCTTTCAATAACAGCAGGAGAGGATAAATGAACGGTAGTAGCTAATTCCTTCATCGAGATTTTGGCATTTTGCTGTAACTGCTGTAATATTTGTGTATCAATATGATCCATGGTCCATCACCTTTCTAAATCAATTATTTATGACATAATACCTTTTCAAATAAGGTTTTTTACTTAAAATCCATTATACAACGTATGTAATCTTTTCTCCCTTTTGTTTACAATAATATCAATAAAGGAGGCAAAACAACTATGAAAAAAATATTGTTATTATTAGCAAATGGCTTTGAAGCGGTGGAGGCGAGTGTCTTTACTGATGTGCTCGGCTGGAATAAGTGGGAAGGTGATGGGACAACAGAGGTGGTTACAGTCGGCTTGCATGAACAGCTGCAATGCACATGGAATTTTAAAGTCACTCCTGAAAAATTGCTCCATGAAATTGTATTAGAGGATTTTGATGCATTAGCGATTCCTGGTGGCTTTGAGGAAGCAGGCTTTTATAAGGACGCCTTTAGCGAGGAATTTCAGGCAGTCGTTCGCCACTTTGATGAACACAAAAAACCGATTGCAACAATCTGTGTAGCTTCTCTTATTTTAGGCCACAGTGGAATTCTTCAGCATCGTCAAGCAACAACCTATAATCATCCAACAAGTAAACGTATAGCACAGCTAAAAGGCTATGGTGCGGCAATTATCAACGAGCGCATTGTGCAAACTGACCATATCATTACCTCCTCCAATCCAGGAACAGCCTTTGATGTTGCCTTTCGCTTACTAGAAACACTGACATCCGCTTCAAACACAGCGAAAGTAAAAGAATTAATGGGCTTCCACTAAGGCATAAAAAAGTAGGTTTACGCCAATATACTTGGCATAAACCTACTTTTTGTATTATTTGCTTACTGGTGTTGTTTCTGATGCACTCAAATCCATTTCCTTTGCATTGTCTAGTACATCTTTTGGAATTGTAATTGTAGTTACCGCATTGAAATCATGATATTTAATCGTTGTTTGCTGTCTTGTTTTGATCGAATTGCCTTCTACTTGCATCTTTAATGTCATATCCATAGCAATTTCTTCTACATCGAATGTTTCTTTATTAATCAATAATTTATATGTGAGACCATCAAAGGAAATGTTACCCATTTGCGCCTCTAAATCGGCTTCCATTCCTAAATCCATTGCGCCAAGCTGCTGCTTCACTAGCTCTGTGAATTTATCGCCAGAGCCTTTTAATGTTAATTCATAACGGTTTGCTGATTCTACTAATGTAAAATCTTCGGCAAATGCTTGTAGCATCTCCAATTGTTCAGTTGCATCTGGCTGCATCCCTGTTTGGCTCAGTACATCTTCAAATAATTGTTTCGGGAACTTTACCCAGGCCTTTTGTTCTGCCTCATACATATACATACCATCTTTAGCCGTCATATACATTTTAATTGGCAAATTAATCGCTTCACCACTTGTTGGATCTGTTAAAGCCATTGAACCATCAGCAAAGAATTGCATTGGCTCTGTAACAATTTCCATCTTCATGTTGCCTTTAGAATCCATTTTCATGGTTTCCTTACCATCGTTTGCCTCTACTGTCTGAGAGATCGTCATGGTAGCCTTCATGCTTTTTAGCTCTTTTTGCTTGGCTAATGTTTTCGTAAATACTTCCTCTAACAAAGCACTATCCTTTGTTGTAGTAGGTTGTTCTTCTGTTACTTGCTCCTCTTTAGGCTCTTCCTCTTTTACTTCTGTTGTAGGCTGTGTATCCTCAGCTAAGCCTAATGCGTTCACAATAAATGTTGCTAACTGACCACGAGTAACATTTTTATCTACACCAAATTCTGTGGCAGTAACACCCTTCGCAATGCCTGCCTCATACAGAGCTGTTACTGCATCAGCAAATGGACTATTTTGCTGTACATCTGTAAATGGACTTTTACCTTCCGCTGTTAAACCTGCAGCCTCAGCTACCATTACCGCCATTTGACCACGAGTAATTGTATCATTTGGACGGAATGTATCATCCTCATAGCCTTGTACAACGCCAAGATTAACTAATGTAACAATCGCTTTATAGTATGGGCTAGATGAGTCGACATCCTTAAAATTCGGATTCTCGACAGTCATATCCGTTGTAGTTAGATGAAAAGCACTTGCTATCATCTTCGCTGCCTGTCCACGTGTTACATCCTTTGAAGGCTTAAATGTACCATCTGGAAAACCATTAATGATATCTGCTGCATGCAATGTGGAAATACTGTTAAAATGCGCATAATCTTCACTCACATCTGAAAATGGACTAGCCGCCGAAACAGGTACTACCGCCACAGCAGTAACCGCCATTGCAGCTGTAGCCGCTGTATAAAGCTTATGTTTCTTCTTTGTCATAATCAATCTTCCCCCGTTTATGTAAATTTAATGCTTGCCTATTAATTTTATCGAAAGAATGGGGAAAATGCTAGGTTCATTGGAAATTAAATTATAATTATCCATTATATCCGTCATTTGGTGCTATTTATACATATTTTGGTCACTTCTTTCCAACACTCTCTTAATAAATAAAAAAACCGACCTCCTAAGAGATCGGTTTTTATGATGATGATTACTCAGCAGCTTTTGCGCGTAGAACCATTTGTAGGATACCACCATGACGGTAGTAGTCTACTTCTACTTCTGAGTCGAAACGAGCTAAAGCTTGGAAAGTTTTAACTGTGCCGTCTTCAGATTTAGCAGTTACTGTTAAGATTTCACGTGGTTTTACGTTGTCAGTAATGTTAACAGAGATTTCTTCTTTACCAGTTAAGCCTAATGTATCAGCAGATTCACCTGGCATAAATTGAAGTGGAAGAACACCCATCATTACAAGGTTAGAACGGTGGATACGCTCGTAAGATTGTGCGATAACAGTTTTCACGCCAAGTAGGAATGTACCTTTCGCAGCCCAGTCACGAGAAGAACCCATACCGTAGTCGTTACCAGCAAGTACGACTAAGCCAGTACCTTGCTCTTGATATTTCATACATGCGTCATAGATGTACTCTACTTCGCCTGTTGGCCAGTAAGTAGTGAATCCACCCTCTGTACCAGGAGCAACTTGGTTACGGATACGGATGTTTGCAAATGTACCACGCATCATTACTTCGTGGTTACCACGACGAGAACCGTAAGAGTTGAAGTCACGGATTGCAACACCGTTTTCAATTAAATATTTACCTGCAGGTGTATCTTTACCGATTGCACCAGCTGGAGAAATATGGTCAGTTGTGATTGAGTCACCGAACTTCGCCATAATGCGTAAGCCGTCTAAGCCTTTAATAGCTTCTGGCTCTTTTGCAAGACCTTGGAAGAATGGTGGGTTTTGGATGTAAGTTGATTTGTCATCAAATGTGTATAGAGACTCAGTTGATGTTTCAATTGCATTCCATTTTTCGTTCGCTGTGAATACAGTTTCGTATTCTTTTTGGAATAACTCACGGTTAACAACAGTACCTAATACTGCATTAACTTCTTCAGTTGATGGCCAGATATCAGCGAAGAATACTTCGTTACCATCTTTGTCTTTACCGAATGAATCTTTTTGTAGATCGATATCCACTGTACCAGCAAGTGCATAAGCAACAACAAGTGGTGGAGAAGCTAAGTAGTTAGCTTTTACAAGTGGGTGTACACGACCTTCAAAGTTACGGTTACCAGAAAGAACTGAAGTTACGAATAAGTCATTTGCTTTAATTGCTTCTTCGATTTCAGGTAATAATGGACCTGAGTTACCGATACATGTTGTACAACCATAACCTACAGTGTTGAAACCGATTTGGTCAAGGTATGTTTGTAAACCTGAATCTTCAAGGTAACCAGTTACAACTTTAGAACCTGGTGCTAAAGAAGTTTTTACCCATTTTGGCACTGTTAGACCTTTTTCTACAGCTTTTTTCGCCACTAAGCCCGCAGCAATTAATACGTATGGGTTAGAAGTGTTTGTACAAGAAGTGATCGCAGCAATCGCAACAGCACCTGTTGGAATTTCTACATCGCCTTCAGCGAATTTCGCTACAGAAGTTTTTTCGAATTCATCTTCTGTTAAACCGAAACCTTGTGTACCTTGTGGTGCCACTACTGCTTCTTTGTAACGAGAACGCATTTGAGAAAGTGGAATTAAGTCTTGTGGACGTTTAGGACCAGAAAGGTTTGGTTCGATTTCAGCTAAGTTTACTTCTAAAACGTCAGTGTAAACTGGCTCTAATGTTGGATCGAAGAACATGTGGTTCGCTTTTAAGTAAGCTTCTACAACCGCGATGTGCTCTTCGTCACGACCAGTTAAACGCATGTAGTTTAATGATTCTTCGTCGATTGCGAAGTAACCACATGTAGCACCATATTCAGGAGCCATGTTAGAGATTGTCGCACGGTCAGCTAGTGGTAATTTAGATACGCCAGGTCCGAAGAACTCAACGAATTTACCCACTACGCCACGTTGACGTAATACTTGTGTTACTTTTAATGCTAAGTCAGTAGCAGTTGTTCCGTTTGGAAGATCGCCAACTAATTTAACACCGATAACTTCTGGAATTGGGAAGTATGAAGGCTGACCAAGCATACCTGCTTCAGCTTCGATACCACCTACGCCCCATCCAAGAACGCCGATACCGTTGATCATTGTTGTATGAGAGTCAGTACCTACTACTGAATCTGGGAATGTTTCGAATGTGCCATCAGCATTTTCGTTTACGTGTACAACTGGAGCTAAGTACTCTAAGTTTACTTGGTGAACGATACCAGTTGCTGGTGGTACAGCACGGAAGTTATTGTAAGCAGTTTGAGCCCATTTTAAGAAGTTATAACGCTCAGCGTTACGTTCAAATTCTAGGTCCATGTTTGCTTGTAATGCAGATGCATTACCGTATTTGTCAACTTGTACTGAGTGGTCAATTACAAGGTCAACTGGAATAGCAGGGTTGATTTTGCTTGGGTCGCCGCCCATTTCTTTCATTGCAGAACGAAGAGATGCAAGGTCAACAACTACTGGTACACCAGTAAAGTCTTGTAATACAACACGAGAAGGTTTGAATGGTACTTCTGCCTCTGGGTCAGCACCGTTACCCCATTTCGCTAATTCGTTTACGTGTTCTTCTTTAATTACATACGCATCATATTGACGTAAAACAGATTCTAATAATACTTTAATTGAGTAAGGAAGGTTTGAAACTTTTGCAACGCCAGCTTTTTCAATCGCAGCTAAGTCATAGTAATTGTAAGTTTTACCATTCACTTCGAATGATGCACGGCTGTTGTGTAAATTACCTTGTGCCATTTGCGGATCCCCCTAATATATCTTTTTGAAAAGGCTTTAAAAATGTGTAGCATCTTTTCTCCAATACCCATGATAGCGCATTTATATTCATAAGTAAATTACATTAATATTATCTTTTTTGATAAGCATAACTTATGACCTTGGTTTCTATCCTAATGTTTTTAATTTTTTGATGTGCATAATATCAAGGTTTAGTATTAATGAGGGTTTCTATACCTGTCTAACGAAGCATATCTAAATGTATTTAACTGGGGCACTTTTTGGGGCACTTGCTGGGGCACCTGTAACTTTTTTTAAAATGGTGCCCCAGTTCGTAAAAATGTGGATAAAGAAGGTTTGGACAGGTACTCTCTTATAAGGAATGAACGATATAAATTCCTTTAAAGTTAATATTATTTCTTTGCCACTATCTGTGGCATTTTTATTTTTTTAAATACAAACAACATTCTAATATATTAATACATTTTTATTATTACAAATAACTACCAAGAGAGTAAATACATTATGGAGAATTCTTTTATTTGACACTTTTTAATTCTCTAATAATTAGCGATCTGTTTTATCAACAATACTGTTATTTGCCTCCCTAGTACAAAAGTGTTTTTTTTTATAGTTTAGAACCAAAACGGTAGGCGAATACTAAAGGTACACTTTATTAATAAAAGTAGGCGAAAAAATGACAATGAATAAATTATTATTTCTTATTTTATCCTCTACTCTGCTCCTGGCAGGCTGTTGGGATGTAACGGAACCTCAAAGAATGTACTATATCAATGCCGTTGGGGTTGATTTTGAAGACGATAAATATAAAGTTTACTTACAAATTATCAATTTTGCTGATGTAGCTAGATCACAGCAATCGGGCGGTGATGTTGAACCTGCTGAAGTCGGGTATGCTGAAGGTAAAACAATTGAAGAAGCGATTTATAAATTGTATCGTTCATCTGATCAAGAGATCTTTTGGGGGCATATGAGATACCTAATATTCTCAGAACGTGCCATGGAAAATGAACGAAGCATTCCTGTTATTGATACTTTTATTCGTTTTCGAGAGACAAGATATCATATCTGGGTCTATTGCACAAAGGATCCTATTAATGACTTAATGCTAGTAACACCAATATTGCGAAATTCTATGACAGCTTCAAAGTTAAGTAATCCACTTAGTACTAATAAACAATTATCATTTGTTCAACCTATAAATTTGAGGGAATTAATTATTGGTTTAAATGAACCAAGCCATGAGGTTAGTATACCTTATGTGAAAATAATGAAAAATTGGGAAAATGATAAGGAACAAACGGAGGAAACCTCTTTTTCTGGCATAGGTATTCTCTCAAAAGATGGGGTTAAAGGTTTTATTACAGATTCCTCCACAAGAGGGAATCAATGGATGAATGACGAGACAAGTCGGGGAGAAGTCACAATTAAAATAGAAGGTGGTGAAAGGGATTATCTAACTATCGATTTAGATCATTTAAATCTCGAAGTTAAACCAATTGTTAATAAAAACAATCAAGTTCAATTTGAAGTTGATATCAAAATACAAGGAATACTCAATGGATTTAAAGGAAAAATTACTACGGATGAAGTGAGAAAAAATATCGCTCAACAAATAGAAAAGGAAATTAAAGAAACGTATCAAGAAGGTCTAAAACTAGATGCTGATGTATATCGTTTATCAGAATATCTATACAGGAGTAATGTAAAGGTGTGGAAAAAAATCGAGCATAATGGAAAAATACCTTTAACGGAAGATTCAATAAGTAAAATAAATGTTGATGTTAATAAAATAAATCCAGGAAGAAAAACTTTTGATGAGACAATTGAAGAATAACAAAAGCCCGTTACCTTAATTGGTAATGGGCCTTTGAATTACAAGAGAGCTGATATTATCATTTTACTTCGTATAATTTTGTTATTTTACTTTCATTGTTATAGACAAGCTTTAAATTTAAAAAATCCGCAATATCACGTACTTGAACATGCGTCCTACCATCTATAATCACAGCTGGAATAGTTTTTGTATCATTAAACATAACTTTAGCTTCTATAATTTGAGCCCCTTTTACTTCCTCCAAGCCATTTAAAATGTCTAGCTTGAATTGTGCCTCGGAGATTCCCATACTCGCTAAATAATCATAAGGATCTCTATGAGTTGTACCTTTTAGATTGTCAGTAATCCATCGATGTGACTTGATACCTTTACCTGCCCCATCCAATACAACTGGTATACCTGCCTCTTTTGCAAGTTCTCTCAAAAGCCAAATATAAGCTGCATAATCTTTTTTAAATTGTTCTTTGTCATTTGTTCGAGCCAACTCAACCTGTGCGTAGCTAAGTGGATTCCCTTTTGGACCACAACCATACTGAACACGATTAACTGGCGCAATTTGCACGATACGTCCTCCTCCACCTACCCAGTGGGAAGTGAATGCATTCGCTTTATTACGATTCATATAAGCAATTTCATTTTCTAATGCGTTCGGTCCACAATTATTTGGATTGCCAGACTCATGAGCAATTACATATTTAACACTATCTAAACGTTCATTTGGCAATCCTGACATTAAGCGTTTTTCAATGGTGTAAGTCATTTAGCATCATCCTTTGGTTTTTTGTATTTTAAAGCTTGTACACTATCACTAACCTCACTAGTTGTTGGGTCTATTACAATACCTAACAAAATCAAAATGCTTAGAATAGTATTAAAAATAGCAGTGGCTTGTTCACCAACCGCTTCTGGTAAACTGTATCCAAATGCTGCTGTTACTTGTTGAATTAATAACAACAAAAATGCGAACAGTGATGCTAAAAATGGTTTGTGTTTTAAACGTACTTTCCAATTGATTTTCATATTAAATCATTCCTCCTTTTATTATAAAGGTCAACAATGCTCCCACTAGTCCACCAATAACTAATCTTAAAATCCAAGTTGTATTATCTTTAATTCCACCAATGTCTTCTCTAATTTCCCTGATATTTGATTCAGCTACGGCTAGGCGAGTTTTCACATCAGTCATATCATGTTCTAACTTCCCAATACGTTGTTCATCCATTAGTTCACCTCGGAAATCAATATAAAAGCCCTTCTCAAACTGTGAAGGCATAAAAAATAACGCTAAGCTTCTACTTGCGCCTTGAAATCTTGCTTCGTTATTTCTTTGTATTGTTCAGTCGTAATTTCACCGAACGGATTTGCATCAGTTTTTACTGCAATTTTTAGTTGTTCAGCAGTCACCCACTTGAACATAAAAGCGATTTGCCAAAACTCCATCATTCACCACCACCCTTCATTGAAATTACATCTAATTTCAGTTGTGTTAGCTGCGAGCCTAAGTTATTAATCAAGAGGTTTTTTTGTATATTCTTCATTTTTTCTTGTGCCAGTTGTTCACCTAAAGACATTACTTGATCTTCTGTAGTAGGTATTGAACCCACTTTTTCAAGCGGACCCCATGAGCCATCAGGTAATCTTCTACGTCTTTGCATTATTCAACCACCCCCATAATTAAATAAACTTTATTGTCAATATTTATGTTGGGTCTAGTTGTGGTTAATTTAAGGATGATATTGTCCTTTGGTTCTACAGTTTCATGGTAGTATTCATCTTCCACAATCCCATCATTAACTGGTACTATTTTTTCTGGGTCTGCTTCAAGTAATATATATTGCTCCTGCTCGCCAACCAATGTCATTGATAATTCAACTTTTAAATCCAATTCCTCGTCACGTTGAACCCATATTAAAACGCCTCTTGCTGAACCTTTAGGAGGGGAAATCTTATACCTCGCTACTGATTGCAAAATAGGCGTTTTCACTGTGTTTTTATTAAGTTTTATCGTCTTACTTGTCTTAGCATTATAGTTGTCAATTACCTCAACCACAATCGTATTTTCACCAACAGCAAGTTGACTAAGTGTTATCTCAAGTTCCCATGTTCCACCTGGTCCACTATAAATTTGAACTGGATTTCCCGTGTTGATGCGGTATGTTACTTTAACACTTGCATTCACGTCTGGATCGCCTGCTGTACCTTTAATTTTAAATTTATCGCTATTATTACTGCCACTTGGTGTAATGGGATCAACTGTTAACAAAGGTGCTCTATTTGGTACAACATAAAATGTTCGTGTTATTGCGGATGACTCTGCACCATTGCTATCTATAGCCCAGACTTTTAATGTTTGGGCTATCCCATCTACTAAAGCTCCTGTAATTACTGTCGCACCATCATACAATCTGCCACCTTTAAAGATTAACTGTTTAGATAGGTCAATTTGAATTTGGCTAAGATTAGTTGTTAATACTCTTTTAGGATTTTCATTAATTTGATAATAAACAGTAACCGATTGATCTGGATCTTGGTCTATTGCCGTACCTGTGACGTTTAATGTGTCATTTTCATACAAGGTTATATTATTAGTCGGTCCCGTTACAGTTACCGTAGGTGCCTTGTTATCCTCATAATCCACGGTGACGATATATTGAAAATAATAGGCATATGTGCGGGTATCCACTGCAGGTTTTGTCACAGTACCTTCATAGCTATAGGTACAATACGAAGTTTTAATCGCTCCGCCCGTATTAGGTAATACTGCAGGACAACTACCTGCAGAAATTCGTCCGTTAGAACCACCATCACTATGCGCGATTACAGATTTTAAGCTTAATGTCCCGCTGAAGCCTTGCCCATCACTATATGATGTTGTCGAAGGTATACTCCCACCAGGACTGACAGAGCCACCTGAAACGCCTGTTTTTGTCTGTGCTGGTGTATAATCACCACCTGTTTTTTCACTCCTTGTGTACGTACCACCCGACAATGAAATCGTAACTTCGTTTCCATTAATTGATGTAACGACAGCATTACCTGTATTCGCCTTAACTGATATGACTTTAGTTAAATTAGGTATGGTTATCTTAAGAGTTTGGGAACGACTTGTAGATTCCGTAGATGTAAACGCCTTTGTTACCAAGTTATACCACCTCCACAATTTCTAATCTATAGGTTTGCCAATTACCTACACCCATTTCAGTGTTTACTGTATCTATTGAAACGTTACTTCGAGCCATCTTAGCACCTTTTTTATATGCATTTTTGAGAGCTTGTACTGCGATAGCGCTTGTACCCACAGCTGCAATGAACACATCTTCACTATGTTCATCATCAAATATTGTGACTTGTGAAAATTGTTTAAAACCACTTACAACAGTAGTACCAATAGTCACAGATTCAATAATGTCTGTCAAAGTGTTGTCTAATATAATTTTATTCCTATTACCATCTAATGTATCTGCAAATGTGCCACCATTATTTGGGACACGGCCATCAAGTTCCATCTGGATCTGCATACGTTGCATTTGGCGAGCTTGTTCTATCAAAAAACGGTACGCATTATACAGGCCCCACTCAAGATAGTTTCCATATTCAGCCCAAAAAATTGTGCCCTCTTCAAGCACTTCACCAGTGTTGGGGGTCAGTTAAATCGTCCTCCCATTCCACTCGCTTATATGGATTTGTTTTAAAATTTAAAGGAATCTCTCCTGTCATAAATTCAGCCATTTACTTTCACTTCCTTTGCTTCAACAGTGAGAGGGAATAAGCTGTGATTCCTATTCACGTTGTGCAGCACGATTTTCCCAATACTTACTCATTGTCAATCACTTCCGTTTGAAACTGGCGCTGTTTCTCCAAAGCCTCTTGATACTCATCTATCTCTTTCTGTTCTTCCGCTTTTTGTTTGGCTAACCTATCTTCAACTTCTGGCGTGTACCATGGATGATTTTCACGGTTTGTTTGATTATCAATAATCCCTACTGACTTCTCACACATTTCAACCGCTTCTACTTCATTAATAATAATGTCACGATTAAAAACAAATTTTACTCTTTCTTCAGTAAAATCACCTTCTCCAATCATTTGCAAATAATGTGTAATGAACCACATCATGTGCTCAATACTCGACTGCATTTCACTTTCTAAAATGTTGCAATCCATATCTAAATCACTGTAGCGGAATTTAAGTGCCACCCCTGATGCATTGCCCAAATTTTCATGTAATGTATCAACACCACGGCCAAGCTCATAAATAGTTCTGCGTGTACGTTCAAGTTCTTTTTCATTAGCTTCAGTTTGAATCTCAGCCGATAATTTATCAACATCACCATTTTCATCTATTTTGACCGCACGATAGACATTAAGATCGTGGAGAAACCCTTTTAAATCGACCCCACCATAGTTAATGAGTTTATAGATATTAGGAATATCCGCAAGCACATCTGCATTTGTCGAAGCTTGTGTATTGTAATTGTCGACGAGTGATTTAATTAGCTCAATCAAAGGCTGCTCTTCTTCGTTATACCTGAAATGAATAAGGGGTATCTTTTCCCATAACACCGGTTGATCACCTAATAAAAAGTGATAGCCTTGTTTTCCTCCCGCTGGAACATCTGGGATGAGTGTCGAACCTTCAAATACGTAGTGATCAATCCCATCACTATGATAATGTTCAACCTTTTTCAACGTCTTTTTGGTCGTACCTTCATAATGATTGTTTTCGTATACTCTTAAGAAAGACTCAATTTTCATATTTTCAGAGTCAGCATAAAACGATATGATCTGCTCGGATGGGAAACGCATAAAGCTAAGCTCCCCAACTTCATTAAAGTAAGGATACAAGTAAGCAACACCTTTGTTAATTGCCTCTTTTCCTACTTTACGCAAGCGGTTAATCATGCCAGCATCAAATATGTCATCTAACTTTTTCTGATAACCTTCATTTTCACTAGTGACTGAAGGTTGCTTCGACAGAACATAGCCAATCTTTTGATCAACAAGTTTCTTCACGTAGCCATGTATCAGCTTTAAGTTGGACTTCCACTCTGCATCCCGCTTCTTTTCTTCAATGTCCATCTTATTTTTGTAATACCTATCACCCGTTAACATGAGCTTCCGTTTAGGAGAATCCTCCCACTCCTTTATCTCATTAAGCAACACTTGTTCATTTTTAATAACGCTTTCCACCATTCGTTTTATCACCTCATCCATCTGTTCATGCCAACGTGGTCTATATAAATCCTCAATTAGCATTTAATCACCTCACTTTAGAACGGATAAACTACCTTTTTTAAATACGACTGTGTTAACAAAATATCTATCACTATCCATCTGGTGATCATTATGTTTTACTGGCTTATCCTCTCCACGATCTGCCGCTTTTTCATCCCAAATGTAAGACGAAAACTCACGAAAGGTTTCTTTACAGCAATCGTTATACTTGATTAAACCATTAATAAGCGCATTGCCAACATTTCTAATACCTTCTAACACATCATTTTTCGCCTTTATCACACGTATACCATTCTGTTTTAGAAGTGTGATAAACGAAGAAGCGGACGGGTCAACAATAACACCTTGGAAGTTTTGAATACTCTCAATGAAGTCTAATAAGTCTTTATAATACTCTTGGTCCGTCTTTTGTTTACTCCTCTTACGGCCGTCATAATGATATTCTTTAACCTTGTACCAAACTGCATCAAAAAAGCCCCACAGACCGAATGTTGTAGGGTTCTGAGTGCCGTAGTCGACACTGACATAGTATTTCGTATAGTTACGTGGTATCGTCTCGACTGCATGCAATTTCTTATCAAACATGTCGTAGATAACGCCCTCTGCCAGCACCCATAAACCAAGGATGAAACGTTTATAAAACACACCTTTATACATGCGCTTGTACCGGTCTTTAATACGCTGTGATAACGAAAGGTTATCATCCATCGTAAAGTGCAGATGTAGCATGTTCTTATCTTCTAGTTGATCTAAGTACTCTAATTTGAACCAATGGTAAGGACCAGCTGGGTTACAGTTAAACCAAAACTTAGCTCCATCAACAGAACATCGAGCAGTTGCTTAGTTAACAAATGATTGAGGCATAAGGGCTACTTCGTCAAAGAACATTCCAGCGAGTGTAATCCCTTGGATAAGATCCTGTGACACCTCATCTCTTCCACCGAAAATATAAAAATAGTTCACCTTGCCATTTCGAGTGACAGTGAACATATTTTCTGAACGATATTCTTTTACTTTATAACCACGGGACTGCAGCATCCGCTTCAAAGGTTTGAAAACGTTACGCCTGAACGAACCGATTGTTTTACCGGCCATACCAAGGTTTTCATCATCAAACGTTTCCATTGCCCACATAACGAACGATAGAGACATAACGATTGTTTTCCCAGCACGAACAGAACCATCACAAATAAGGCCATTTTTATCCTTGTGAGGGGAATCAGATTGCCACCATTTGAGTACTTTGAGTTGTTTCTTGCTAAACGGCTTGAATTTGAATAGAGCGGGTTTCTTCCGTTTACTCATCCCAATCCACTTCCGTTCCCTTCAGCGCCTCTAGGAAGCCATCATCTTCGAACTCATCTTCGTAATCACCATTTTCTTTACGAATAGCGATTTCCGATAGTACGATGTCTGCTTTTGTTTTCTCCATGTTAAGCTGCATCTGTTCCAGTTTGATCCTGCGTTCATCATCATAATCCGCCATCTCAACAAATTGACGAAGAACGCAACTCCCCAATTGCTCTCGATTGAGCAGTGAGTAGTTGCGCCTGTCGTTCCCATGCAAATTGGAATTCATATTCTTCTTCAGTTACAGCCTGCTCTACGCCTCCACCATCCTCCTTAGAACGTGGATAGTATTCGTATTTTGCTTTTTTGAGTTCCTTTATGATTTCGTCTTTTGATTCAACATGCGTAATTCGTTGAGCCCTTATGATTGCAGCATACTGTATCTGTATTTGGTCCCAGATTAAATCGGCTGGAGAACGTTCATTCATCGCTTCCATGATTTCAAGTGTTTCCTCTGGGAGAAACTTTGAGAAGAAGCCATGAGTAACAGCGTTCTGATTTTGCTTAGGTGCACCATGCCCCTTTGCATTATTGTTACCTGCAGGAGCACCTCTACTTCGTTTAGTAACGTTACCATTGGATTTAGTAACGTTACCTTTCAATTGGTCGTCCCATTTATCTTGGTTCTTCCACTTTCTAATCTGTGAATCGGATAATTCTAACTGCTCAGCAATATCCTTTAGGAGCATTTGCCCTTTGCTTTCAAGCCACATTTGAAAAGCTTCGTCACGCTTCGGATTTCTTGGTCTAGCCATATCTCATACACCACCACCTCCATCATCATTTGTTTGTTTTGTAATCACCTCATTATGCTAGTTGCTTTTGTAAAGTAAAAAAAGACGTCGTTATGACGTCAATTAATTCAATCGAATAAAATTTTTGCTGCATCTAATGGAGTTGTCTCTAATATCTTTTTTACTGTGTTCTCAACGGCTTTTTCGACAGTCTCTCCACTGCCGATTCCAATTCTTTCTGGGTAACCTAAATAGTTCACTTGTACCCTAACCTCTTTTGAAAATGGTATTTTTTCGATTTCAGCATATTCAAAGTCATGTCCATATAAATGTATTTGTTTAATTGAATCATTAGCCATTGTCTCATCCTCCTTTAACCATTATTATAAGTTAATTGGAAATGAATTGTAATGTGTATTTCACTCTCAAAAGTAAGTACCGTTGCCCAGCAGCTAAAGGGGAGGAAACTACTCGATACTCACTTTTCAGGGGCAAAATAAAAACACCCCGAAGGATGTTAGTATTTATTAATATCTATTTTCTTTATTTTATCTCTAGCAACAAAACTAGTTTGTCCTTCTAAGAAAGAATATATTAAAAATTCGTTAGTAGAGTCGCCAAACAGATAACTTAAGGCACTTAAAGAGCTATCGCCTTCAATTTCCACTTCAATATAAGGCAATATTTCACCTTCTGTTAGATATACCTGTATTCCGAACTTATTCATTATCATCACCTCCTGTCGTAATCCAATCATAACCTAGAAGATGAAATATATGTAATAACTTTTTGCTCTCAAAACCACACCAAACTCCGCCCTATTGGTTACTAGTACATGCCAGTGCTCTTTGGTATCTAATGTTCCTGAGATACTCGGTCACCCGTAAACCAGTCCATTTTATTTGTATGGCTGTTTGATGCAGTTTTCAAAGCAAAAGAAAAAGCCACAACCCATATTGAGCGTGACTGATATTATCCCCTTTAAGTAGACAATGTTAAAAAACCTACAGTACGCTGTAGATAAACATTTTACTTAAAGGGGATTTTCTCTATGTCGCGAAAAAATAATACGTATTCAAATGAATTGAAGTTAGAAATTGTACAAGCCTATTTAACGAGCAATGAAAGTATGCAAAAGATTGCGGATCGATATGAAATTCGCAATGTTTCACAAGTGAAGGCCTGGGTGAAAAAATTTAAAGAAGTTGGATCAATTGAAGCCTTTAATCGCCTTCCATCTACGGGTTCTGGAGCGAAAGGTGTGAAGAATCCGTTAAAAGGAAAACGTACCCACTTTAAAACTGTAGAAGAAGAACGTGATTACTATAAGGCACAGGTAGAATACTTAAAAAAGCAGTATCCAAATCTGTAAATGGAGGAATGCCCACTTATCCAGACCGTTATCATATTATCGAAGAAATGAAAGATCGGTATTCGATTACATGGCTCACTGAAATGGCGAAAGTTGAACGTTCAGGTTATTATAGATGGCTTAAAAATGGCAAGGTATCGTTACGTAAACGTGATGATATCCTTTTAAAGGAGCATATTTTAGCGATTCATCAAACGCATAAAATGTATGGTTATCCTCGTATGAAAATCGCTTTACGAGACAAAGGATTTCATGTGAATCATAAGAAGGTCTATCGATTAATGAGTGAGTTGGGTATTCAATCGATTATCCGTAAAAAGCATCGTATATGGGGAAATCGACTATCACGTGTATTTGATAATGTGCTGGCGCGTAATTTTAAGGAGCGTGTAGAAAATGAGGTGCTCGTGACAGATATTACATATTTACCGACGAAAAATGGTTTTCTCTACCTATCAGCTGTACAAGATTTATATAACAACGAAATTGTCGCCTGGAAAATTAGTGAGCGTAACGATTTAGAATTAGTCATGGACACACTACAGGAATTGACGGCAAAAAGAAAGGTGTACCGAAGCATCATCCATTCGGATCAGGGCTTCCAATACACATCGATTAAGTATCATCAGACCGTAAGAAAACTTGGCATGATTGGCAGTCATTCTCGCAAAGGAAACTGCCATGATAACGCTTGTATCGAGTCGTTCTTCTCGCACTTTAAAAGCGAGTGTTTGTATCTTTTACACGATAATACGGAAGAAGCAGTGAGGCAAGCCGTTGAGCAATACATCTACTTTTATAACTTCCAACGCTTCCAAAAACGACTCAACCACCTGGCACCGATAGAATATCGACACCAGATGGCTGCTTAGTCTTTTTTAAAGCTGTCTACTTGACAGGGGTAAGTCCAGACTTATGTATTTATTATTGATTCTTTAACTTTCTTTAATAGTAATTTTCAATTCCTTCCCCATCCACAAAACAACACTTACCTTTATCTGTTAAGGTTAGATTGATATATCCTAATTTGTCTTCATCAGAATAATCTTCTCCTTGTATATACCCGAAGCTTATTAACATGTATATCCCTTGTAGTTCTTCTTTTGGCATATCATTAATTTTGTTACTAAAAAGGAATTCTGTTCTTCCATTTTTAACTTCTTCTAATATTTTCACTTCCACATCATTCATCTCGAACATTCTAAGCATCTTTAACCCCCCTCCAATATACCTATATACATAATAGGATAAATGGAATGTATTCTCATTAAAAGAAATATAAAACATAACAAAAAAGACCCATCGCGTTGATGAAGGCTTTTTTCTATTGTGGAATCCTATTTATCGAGTGCTCTTTTCCGACTCGTGGCAGAGCGTACCACGTTATTTTGTAACGAATTGTGTTCTAGTTTTATAGTGCATTTCCGTGCACTTGTTGATGTAGTAAGTTTGACTGAAATTATGGAAAGTGGACGAAGTTCACATAGTAACCACTCCTTCAGTTTTATTTGCCTATTCCCTATATCTCTTAAAAAATATGGACCGGCCATGTATGTCTTGCTCCGAACAAGTTTGCTCGGCGCGGGTCGGTCGTCGGTCTGTCTTTCCCTAATATTTAGGTTTTGATAAATACCAAGGGAGGAAACCTTTACCGCACCGACCTACCTCCGAGTTTACATCAAATTTTTCCTATCACAAAACATGCTAGATGTTTTCCATTTGTTCCTTTTGTTACATTTGTTCCAAATTACAATTCTATTCCTGTTATCTTTTTAATAATTCTAGATATAAATTATATATAGGCCATCCCATAACCTCTGCTTTATTAGTAACATCCATTTTATCCAATAGTCTTTCTGCAGGCGTTTTCAAACCTAAAATAACATTTACTACAAATTTTTTAATCTGATCATTTTCTTTTTCTAAAATATCATATAAAAAATCTTCTTCATGTTTCTCAAATGGTTTTAAATTTCGTCTTTTTATTTGAAGTAAGTTCATTCTATAAATAACGTTATCTTGCCTAGTTTCGATTAATCCATTTAATAATGTTTCTGCTAAATTCAGAAATCTATGATCTTTTATTTCATCGTAAACAGTAATTAGATCTATAGCAATTTGATTATTAAATTCTAGTGATTTATCATGCTTATCTAAGCTAAATGACTTTTCATAAATCTCAAAATCAAAGTTAGTTAAAGTAAATAAATCTTGTATTTTGGCAGAACTATATATACTTACTTTATAATAATCATCTGAATTAGGATTAAACTCCCCAGAATTTTTAGGTATAAATGCAGCCATCCTGTCAAATATGTTTTTATCAAATATATTGTAAAATAGGTCGTCTTTACTATCTTTAAATAGCAACAAAGTGATATAATTTGACAATTTCAATCGTTGTATACTATTTGATTCAATATCCGAATCACCATTAATAGCATTATAGTTTATTGCTTTATAGTTCTTATTAATAAAAATATCGTGTATTCCATTAAATAACTGTTCTATATCTTCATTTTGATTGAACTGATATTCACTACTAATACCTATTCTCTCGCAAACACTCTGCATTTCACTGTATTTTACAATATCATCATCAAGCTTTTGAAAGTTTTCAATTTCATTAATAGAGGCCGTAATATTATATATTTCAAAGGGAAATTTATTATTTTCTAATATATACTTTAGTACTTTCAATGAAATTAAATAAGAACTAATAGTTTTTAACCTACCCATCTTTATATTTCCAGTTTTATTTTTCTTTGATAGACTAAATTTTAGTGTATCTTCAACTAAAAGCGTAATTTCATTGTTAGATTCTGTTAAATTATACTTTACATTTGTTTCTTTTCCCGAAAGAGTTATTGTCTCCTCTGTAGAAAAGTTTATTACTTCAGGTATTATTGCTTCAATAGGATATTCAACATCACCTTCTATTCCGTAAACATATGCTACATTATCAAACAAGTTAAAATTATTTACCTCACTAGGTGCCACATCATATTCAATTTTATATTTTTCGTATTCTTTTCTATTTCCCAGTTCAATAAAATTACTTGGTTGTTTTCTTACATTTTTTATATGTTTCCTACATATGTATTCTAAATCCCCGTCTTTTAACATTTTAAAATCGACTGATAAAGAATTTTGTTTTTTTCTTTCAATTACACCTAACAACCTTTCGATTTCAAGTGGAGTCATTGAATAATAAAAAGATTGCATCTTATTATTTTTTTTATTTATTGTAACTACTAAATATAGAACACCTTTCCCCGTTTTTTTGTAAATTTCTAAATCTGATTTATTTATAGGATGAGTTATCTTACTATCAATTTTAATTTTCTTAAATAAAGTTGTCCCTTTAATTTGTACTTTTACACTGTCTTCTATATTTTCCTTCTTTATTTCATTTGAATTGTAAACATAGATTTCTCCATCAAAGCAGGGGGTTTTATCATTAAACTGTACTTCACTCACCAATTTATAAGGCTCTAGTAGAATAATACGATTTATTTCCAAACAAGCTAAATGTTCTATAATTATTTTATCCATCTTGATTAATCCTCCTTTTATTCCTGGACTCTCTACTTTATATTTTATACCATAATTTTCTATGACCCTACTAAAATTAGTTTACAAATTAAAAGGCTTGTGAAACCTATTTAATATAGATTTCCAAACCTTTAAATTATTTAATGCTTTTTTACTTTATTGTTCTATCATCTGTTTTAATATATTATTTCTTACTCTAAAAATTGTTGTACTTGAAAGTTTCATGTGCTTACCAATCGCTCGCATACTATTCCCATCAAGCAATCTATGAAGCACCTCAATTTCTCTATCTCCATGTACTAACAAAATACGCTTTTGCACCTCTGCAATCTTTTGCTCATATTCCTTAATTCGATAATTTAGCGAGTATACGCGACGTTGAACTTCTGTAAATACTGGATCACTTGTGCCTCCACTAGCCTTTGGCAATGTTGCCTCAATCCCATACATAGCCGTTTTAGCCCCAATGTAGCTATTGTTATCAACTTTCGCTACTGGCTGTCGTGCTTCCTCAATGGTTTCAACCATCCATCGATAATTCTCAATCCACTGAAGTAAATTCTCTTCGTAACTGTTGTTTGCCCTTTTAACATAGGTTTGCCCTCCTAAGTTGTGGTATAATGACTTATCTGACAAGCCATCAAAGGGCATAAACCAATTCGAGCTGTAGCGTCTGATCACGCTGCAGTTTTTTATTCTTCAAAAGGCAATAAACTATAAAACCCAAGTTTCCTTAGCATATAAATAATAGTGTTAAGCTAAACTAGTTTAACTTGGCACCTCCCTATTTGTTACTTAGGGTCACTACTATCCCAAGTGACCCTTATATACTTTTGGATAATTTTTATATTTCTGTATAAAAACAAACAATTTTGTAAATGGTGATTGTAACTGTTATGAATTTCTCTAAAATTGATTGATAATTAATTCCGATTCATAGCAGTTTCTACTTTTGTTCACTAGCAAGCTGTAGCGTGTGACGACGCTGCGGCTTTTTCTATGTTATAATTTACATAAAATACATAACGAGGTAATTCAATGGACATATTTACAGAAATATTGAGCGCCGGAAGTCTGTGGTTTTTTATACTACCAATGATCTTACTGCTAGTTGTAATGATAGGATGTGCAATGATTTATAAAATCCTATTGGGTAATATTTTGCCGACAAAGATTTATAATTTCTTACTTGGTCCAATTGCCCTTCTTGGATTCTTTATTTGGGCTATCCCAATGAACATGGGATTTTATGAGTTTTTTAGAGCGATATTATAATCGCTCTATTTTTTTCGTTAAATCCTCATATTGTTCAATAAATTTAATCTTCTAATGCTCTAATTACAAATTCTCTTAAACTTAAACTGTCTGATTCTAGGTCAGATACCAAGTCGTCAATTTCATCCTCTGTTAAATTTTCATCACAGTTTTCTGCTACAAAACTATAAAGTTCTACACTACTACCTTGTAGCTCTTTTATAAAATCATAAAGTTCATTTTCAGACATATTAATCCCTCCTTGCTGTACAAAATCTTTCGAATCGGACTAACAAATCAGCTGGAGATGACCTGTTTTATCTGCAACTAAATCTGTTGCATAATCTTCTTTAATAATGACCTTGAAAATAGCTTCTAATACTTGTACAACAATGCTGTTTCCAGCCAGTGCGTATAGTGTTGCATGTAGGCCTGTCTTAATAGGAAACTCTCTAAGCATCAAATTCGAAATCTTTATCATCGAAGCCCATCAAGCGCCAACATTCACGCTCTGTTAAATATCGATACTGTTTTTCTGCTACCTTTACTACCCCTGCATTTGGACACCGATCTTGACGCTCTGTGATTGTCGTACAATAACTATCAATAGTTTCGATAAAACGGTGTTTTTTCTTAGCTGCTTCAACTTGTTCTGGTGTTGCTAGGTCCTTCAAACGACTAAGCATTGATGGAATATTTATCATGTATCGCTCGTCCGTCACATCATCTTCTAAAAATTCGTTTATATGGCGCAGTTGTCGCTTTTCAAGTTTAGAAAAATCGAAAGCTATGCCGCCTAAAATTGATATACAAAAAACACGCTCTCTCGATTGCGGTATTCCAAAATCCATAGCATTTAATATTTCAAATGAATTGGTGTAGCCTAGTTTGTTCATTTCTTGTAAGTAGTTATTAAAGATAGGCATGACACCCTTATCCAGTACACCCTTCACGTTCTCCCAAATAACCACTTTCGGCTTCCACTCACCCATTTCAGCGATAATACGGAGAGTTTCGAGCATTAATTCGGAACGAGAACCCTTTTTTGCATCTTTTCGATTAGCATTGCTACGACTGTTGTCCTGACAAGGTGAACCATGGACTAAAATATCAGGGCGTAAATTCCAACCAACCACATTTTGTTGTTCATACCGATGCGGATTCATTGCGTTATATGCCTTAACCCTATTTTGTTTCCACTCAACATAATCAATTAATTTATACTCGACACCCATATTTTTCAGCGCCTTTGCATCTGCTCCTATACCGCCAAAAAGGGAAAGTAATTTAATCATTTTTTCACCGCCTTTTGCTGAACAAAATGTTTCAAGATTGATTATGATAGACTGCCTTCCCAAAGCACTGTCATTTCTTCATGTTTTTCTAACTGCGTAAATACAAAGTTCATATCCATTAAGTTTCCATCTTCATTTGTTCCAAGTGCCATACGTACTGCTGCGTACACTTCTGAAACAGGTTTCGCTTCTTCTGTCAGTTCCTCTAGTTCAGATTCATCGCCCACATTGTGCCACCGTGAGAAAAACCTTTATGCGAGAATCCTTCGTATGCATAAATTTCTTCACCTGTTCTATGGTCCACTATATAAACTCGATTGTTTTTCAAAATCATAGAAGCTGTTCGGTTATTTGAACCTGAATAGAAGAAACGGCGACCACGTTCTGAAATGAATTTAATAAGATTATTAACTACTTCTAAGCGCTCTTTCTTGTCCATATTCCTTCACCTCAATCACTGAACACTTTCTTTCAATTGCTCCCATCATCCCAATTCCACAAGCTCAATTGTCCTTTAGCTGGCACTGGCTCAAGTAAAACTTGCACTGTATTCAGCTCCCAAGCATAACGACCGTCCATAAAATCACCAAAGTACAGTTCGTCACCCTCTAATTTTTTTCCGAATTCCATGCCTGCAGCACTTAACTCGTTCGGTATTAAATGGCATTCAACTAATTCTGCAGTAGCAATGACAACTCCAAGTGGTAAATCTTCATTTTTAATTCCATGTCTTTGAAGCGCTCTCTTAATTGGCGGATATTCACAATATTCCTTATCCATTGTTTTACCAGCGTGGATAGCAATTGGACCTCGATATTTCGTCTGCCAGCACGTGTCTCGAACCGCTTCTCACCTAAAGCAATAAGAGTAGCCTAAGGTTGTTTAATTGTGATTGCTTTCATTTATATTCTCCTCTAATTCGTCTTTGTAGACCAAAAGACGTGCGGGTTTGTAACCTTCGAAATGACTAGTCAACATATCCACTTTTCGATTTGGAGCATATCCACCTTTAGAAAGTTTCTCTGTTAACTCACACCATTGTGGTCCAATAACAGCAAGTACCCCTTCGTCTACAACTTGTAGTGTGGCATTTGAAATAATTCGTACATGCTCCCACCTTTTTGGATATTTTCGTGTCAATTCTTCCTCTGTAAAGTCGATTACTTTCATGGGCACTAATCTAAGTAATCTACAAATGAACTTTTACTTCGGGACCAAACATGGGTATTAAATTCACCTGATCTGCAGCCATTAACAAAATTAATGATCCCTTTGGTAGATTTCGCTCTGATTTACTTCCTTCAAATTGGACAACTGGTGCAGAACTTGCTTGTAAAAACCATGGGCGTTCTAGTTCTTGCTTTCGTAATTCATCACGAAAACTTAATTGCTCATTCATTTTAGTCCCTCCTAAAATAAGCTCAACTGCTCATATTTTTGCTTCTTGACAGGTAATTTCACTATTTCAGATATTTCGCACTCAATTTTTGTCGTTTGGTTCACCTTTTCCTGCTTATCGTTCACCATAACAGCTTCCAGTACGGGTCTAGATCCAACTTTTCTAATAGCCTGTAGTTCATCTCCTATTAAAAGCACGCTACTTATGTCCTTCCTATCTACAAGCTCATTTCTCTTAATTGATATGCAACCATAAAAATCCTCAATCACCGTTGCCTGCTCTCCATTTTCATAATGTTTATGCCTGATAAGTGATGCGTCTATAATTTCTACAATGTCACCCACCTCAAATATGGTAGCTGTGTCTTTTACTGATTTTTCAGGATTTACAATACGCTCAAAACATTCTGTACGTTTATATGCGCCGATTGGAGGACCATCTGGACGATGCTTAAAAAACACACTGTAGTAACCATCTGCTCGTGGCTCCGTAATGATGTATTCCTCGTCAATTCGATAAAAATGTGAGGGTGGCTTCACTACACGGGCCAAATATTTATTAAGTACTTGCATCGGAGTATCAATTGAAACATCCACTAACTCAAAGTGATTCTTTTGGTAGGTTCCAAAGTGAGATCCGGGTCTAAGGAAACGGCTAGCACAATATGCATGACCGCCATGTGGGAAAAGATAGTAAAGTTCACCTTTTGTAAGATTAGTAGAACCACCAGTATCAACACATTTTCCCTGTAACATCCTCACCACCTACTTTCGATAAATGGCAGCAAGTAGTGCATTGTATAGCCATACATCGATACAGCTTCGCTTGCATGTTCTTCAAATGTTTCAAGCGGGATCGATTTGCGCCCACCACTTTTAGCTGTATGCCAAGCTGCTTGAAGCGGTGGAAATGGTAAGCGATAGATTTATCTAACTCGCTACCTAAAAGCCTTGGAAGCCTCTTACTTGTTGCCTTAAATCATCCATAAAAATAAGACAACCATTCCATGTGCGATTAGTTACCTCACATGACACAGTTGCCTTTGTTTCAATTCTTATCATCCTCATTGATGATCCAATAACTCCATTTTTTACGAAATACATTCTGTCACCAATGTTTAGTTTTTTAGGTTGCCTGCCAGAATTGTTCGTATCCACCTTGTTCATAAACAAAAGTTTCTTTATCATCATTTACATATTCACTCTTAGGAATCGTTACTACGATGTCCAATGGCATCACCCCATTATGCTAATAGCTTGAAAAGGCCTGTACTTTTTAGTACAGATCCAAATATTATTCTTCTGATTCAGTTTCATACTCCTCTGGTTCTTCAGAACAAGAAAAGCATTTGTTACCATTCATAGCAATTCATTATAAAATTCACTACATTCAACCCAACGTACTTCTTCTAGAATAGACATACAATCACCTCCACCCCTATCTTAGTAGATGTGGTAAAGTTTTTGCTCTCAAAAGCAAGTACCGACGAATCAAAGGGGAGGAAACTGCTCGATACTCACTTTTCAAAGCAAAAGAAAAAGCCTTCCTTAGATGGCTTCATGAATTTTGATTCTTTTTTCTTTATCTATAAACACCGATCAACCAAAAGCAGTCCAAGCTATAAACAATCCAAATGTCACGCTAGTACTTACGATAATCGGTACAAAAAGAAGACCTACATATTTTAATCTTTTATCCCCTACATTCTTACGAAAACCTAATAAACCTAACATAAAGCTCATAATAAAACAAAGTATCCCCGTAGCAAAAAATACATAAAAAAGCGTTAACTGCATAACGGAATAGTCTTCCATTCCTCTTTGTATCGCGCTGAAACCTGAAGTGATAAAAGATAGTATACCGATAACTCCAAGAATTATTGAATACATAGAAAACTTATTCATAAGAACACTCCTTCAGTATTAGTAGTAAGAACGAAATTACAATTTCATAAACCCCTTACACACTATAATAATCAGGAAGAGAATAATTTGGAACCATATACTACAAATTCCACTCTCAAAACCACACCAAACTCTGCCCTCTCAACTCATAGCGTTTTGGCTGTTTGATGCCGTTTTCAAAGCAAAATAAAAAACACCTCGATAAGAGATGCTTTAAGGGGGCAAGTCGTCAGTAGCTTCTTCAAATCTTAATACAACACCCTCATTTTTCACTTTTTCTAGTTCTTCAATATAGTCTTTTTTACGTTCATCGAGTCTGGAATCTAGGGAGTCTTGAAAGGCTGGAAATAGATTGTCATCTACTGGTTTACCCAAATAATCACCTCAAATTCTCAAATTTTTACTCATTATAGAATATATTAATATTTTCTGACAATTCATTTAGATACATTTGATTATTAGGGCTGACAAGACAAATAAACTTTTGTCTCACCAAAAATTACTAACTATGTTTTATTACCTATTTTTTATAAAAAAACAGATAAAGAAAAAGCCTCTTCTCATGGATGAAGGCTTTAATATTGTGATAATCCTATTGTCGAGAGCTCACTTGCGACTCATGGCAGAGCGTACCACGTTATTTTGTAAGGAATTGTGTTCTAATTTTATAGTGCATTTCCGTGCCTTGTTAATGTAATACCAAGAGAGGAAAACCTTACCGCCCGACCTACCTCCGAGTTTACATATATATTTTTTCTATCACAAAAACATGCTACATGTTTTACATTTGTTCCTTTTGTTACATCTGCTACATATCCTTTATATTAACGTATTTTTTACTTTATCTCATTAAGTATTCTGGCTATTTTATATTCCCCATTTATTTCTACAGCTATTACACTATCAATATTATTCGTAATTTCCTTATTTTTTATTTTGTATAGATTAGTTCCTTCACTAAGTCTGTATCCCTCTTGGTGTTTAGTGGGTAATTTTTTTGTTTGTAATACAATTTCCCCGATCTTTTCTTCCAATTCAATTTTATTTATGGGTTCATTAGTGACAAAATAATTATTTCCGTCCCAATTGAAAACTGGATTTGATAATTTTTCATTTTCATTACACCCACTTAATAATACAAGAGTAAAAAATAAAGAAAATACTATTATCTTTCTCATCAGCTATCCCCCACCTTGTAAAAAGAAGGAGGGCGCACCCTCCATCTCTTTTATTTGTATAGAATTTTCACATAAGTATCCTGTGCGCTTGGGAAGTTCTCGTAATAAGTTCTCAGATAAATCCCAGCAGGATTATATTCCTCTACTTTATACTTTGTTACATTATACTTTCCGTATACTGCTGGTCTACTCCATCTATTGTAATCGGCACTAACGTAATAGCCGTTACCCCCAGCAGAACTGATCGAAACTGAGACAAAACCGTAAGATACAGATACTCCAAATGATGTTGTAGACGTGCTAAACCAGTACCCGCTTGCGCGATTATAATCCTTGAAGCCTGGATGCCATCCAAAGTTATAATCTGATGATTCAGTCCATGAGCTTACCTTTGTATAGTATTTTTGATTACAAGTAGCACATAATGGAGAAATACCCTGTACATCAGTTTCTTGATTAACGTTTACAGTAAATTCATCCGGTAATTCTTCGTAAACTGTTACTACTGTCCCATCGATTTCTTTAGTTTCCAATACGGCAGGAGAAAGGCTGTCTAAATTCCTTTCACTATCCACTAGTGCACCCAAAGCAGCAGGTTGGTTTAAAAAAAACAGTGGCAATACTAAGATTGTAAACAAAACAGATAAATAAACTTTCTTCATTGCTCTTTACCCCTTTCGATTATATTATGCACCGGTACAATAATATGATTCTATTATTTTCCTGAAAAACCTCTTTTTTTACATATTATTTATAAAATGGTTAATAATTACTAATATTCATTAGATAATTTTATAATAAAGTTTTTTTATCATTTGGTCTATGATTCTTTGTTTAGCTAAGTGGATTACCTATTGGGCCACAACCGTACTGCACACGATTAATTGGCGCAATTTGCACGTTACGCCCACCACCACCAACCTAATGAGACGTAAATGCTTTTGCTTTATTTTTGTTCATATATGCTATTTCTCTTTCTAAAGCATCAGGACTACAATTTTTCGGATTTCCTGATTCATGGGCAATAACATATTTTGCTGCCGTGAGCGCCAGATTTGGTAATCCAGACATCAACTGTTGCTCAATAACGTACATTATTGTTCACCTTCCTTATTAGCTGCCTATAATCAAATCAAATGTGCCTGATGCTGTTAGTCCTGCTATAAAGCCAGAAATCAACATAACGTACAGTGGAAATTCAGCTAACGGCCATAATACCAAACCAATAAAAATACCAATCACTACTGATGTGATTGGCATGTTTTGAGTATTTAGATTAATAGTCTTTTTAAGTACCTCCGCAACTGCTAAGACAATTGCAACCATTCCGATTGCAATCATAAAAATATTTGTTAATCCATTTTACGCACTCTCCTTGTTAAAAGTATGTTTTTCAATACGGTCAATTCGACCCTCTAATTTCGAAAGACTTGAATGAATTCCTTCTAATGCATTTGCTGTCCTTTCTTGTGATTCATTAGAACGTTGTAAATGCGTCATTAATGCTTTTTCCCGCTCTTTTGATTCATCACGATGCGATTGAAAATGTAGCGTCCAGCAATCAATACCGCGCTTATTAATCTGATTGATAAGTAAATCCACGGATTTAAACTATTGGCCACTTTTTCAGCTATACCTGCCCCTGTTATTACTAAAAGCTCCACTGCCCTCAACTCTACATAAAAAATAACATTGCTCGGCACAGCATTACTTAGGTCTTGTTTTATAAAAATTGCCCTCCACGATTACCGTGGAAGGCATTAAAATTAACCTTAACTATGTTACGTTTAATTCGTTCAAGAATATACCCCACCTAATTATAGGTGAGGTAAAATCGATTACTTCCCAATTGTAATTGTAAAAGTAACGATTATTTTTTGACCATTTGAACCTGTTAATTCTAAATCAAATGTACCAGATTGACCAACACTATATCCTGTACCGATAGATATAGCTTTGTATGAGCCAGTAAACGTTACGTTTTTCCCTACTAAAGCCCCCTTTAAGTTGGAGATTTCACCAATAGAAAAGCTTCCATTATAGACAGAAGTTTCAATTAGGTTACTATCATCATCCTCGAGGTAAAAAGGAGCATACATATATGCAAAGTTTCCACCGTTATTAGCCTCATATTCTGTAAGATTAAAAGAAGCTGCAAGAGGTGTTATGTCGCTATTCTCGTTTTATACCCTTTTATAACACGGTTTTATAACGAGCCTTCACCGTACAGGCGACTTTCATCGCATACGGCGATCCGTCAACGATAGATCTTTATACTTATTTCCCCTACCGTCATCATAAATACAAATTTAAAGTTAATCAATAGAATCACGACAAGGTAAAGAAATCTTAACATACCCTCTCATTATTCACTTCACCACCGATTGACTTTGTTAATAGTACTTCTTTCATTTTACTATCACCTATCCTTCGCCAATTTTTGTGTAAATAAAAAGCCATAAGGCAAATAGAAATTCAGTAATATGTTTCGTTGCCCATCTCGATTGCTCTCATAATGTAAAATTAAAGCCCACTAAAGTTGTGAGACGCAATGAGAAAAGGATACGTCGATATGACGTATCCTTTATAAAGATTGAATTCTACACGTATTATTAAAATCAACGATTCATCATTTTAATTTAATCCATTAATTTGAACACAGTTACTTTTTGATAATCAATTAGTGGAGCATGAACTTTATTCCTCAAAACCTTTAACATTTTTTCATTTTCCCCATCTACCACAAAGGTAAGATATTTCATTGGTGTTTGCTCTAATTGTAGTAAAATAGCGTGCCAAAACAATGTCAAGCTTCTTCCCAATGATTGATATCTTTCTTTAACAAAAAGATTATCATACATTAGCAATTGATTCGTAGTTGGTAACACAACACACCAGCCTACTAATTCCTTATGGTGGCGTAAAATCAAACTATTAGTCGCTACTGTATCATAACAAAGTGGATGAAATCTAGTTGGAAACCAAACATTTTCACCTTTTTCAATAAAATCAATATCTTGTGGTGTTAACTCTTGAATCGAATGGATAGTAAATCCTTCTTTTAAATGATTTCGATTAAAGATGGGTAGTTCTTTAACTTTTAGCGCATCTAGTATAAAAACATGCTGAGCTATTTCCTTTTTCCACTTATCAGAAGATATAACATTGTTTTCATTAAATTCTACTTCAGATACTTGGACATAGATATCCTTATTACAAGTTCCATATTCATCTGCAAAATGAGCTAACAGTACTTCTAGTTGGGTATGATGGAGTTTTGTAGAAACAACGATATTTAATGATTTTTCTTGTTCTTCAATTGACCATTCTTGTTCAACGCTTTGTTTATATACCATAGTATTTCACCTTATTCTAGCACTGGTGTCACAGATTGTGATTCAACCTCTACCCCATTTACACCTTTTAAGGATCCCTTAGTATATGTTACGTTAGCCACAGTACTCTTTGGAGCGAACTCTACCGTAATATACTCATCATCAATTTGATTTGGTGTTTGAGGTAGGTTTGTACGATAAGTATTAAACAACGAACCCATAATTGGATTATAAGGATTATTAATGTCAAAAAATTTAAATTCCCCTGGCACTACAGTCAAATCATTGATAGGTTGTGAAAATTTTATTTCTGCCTTAGTGTACTGATTGTTACTATTTCTAAAGATATTGATGCTTGAAATTTGTGGAGCTACATTGCTGTTCTCGTCTTATACCTTCTCTATCTCAGCTTTATAACGAGCCTTCACCGTACAGGCGACTTTCATCGCATACGGCGATCCGTCAGCAATAGATCTTCAAAACTTATTTCCCCAGTTTAAATATATTCTATCAAGGTTAAATTTAGGTTAAAAAATCGAAAAAATTTAACGCTAAGCCTTTATCTAATGTATTGAAGACAACTTCACGTAAATTAGGGAGGGTTACTATAAGAGTCTGTGATTTGATTTGTTGATTCCGTAGATGTAAATACTTTTTGCGTCACTTTATACCACCTTCACGTTAACTATTTGCCAATTACTTACGCTCATTTGAGCATTAATCGTATCAATCTCAACATTACCATTCTGATTACGTTGGTAACCTGTGCTTGTAAAAGGTTTAGAGCAACATCGCCTTTATGTTCTTCGTTTGTTAAATGTAAGCTTAAAAAGCCAAGAATCCAGGCATACGTTTGAATAAAAATTTGATACCGTTACTTCGTAGTTCATAATAACTCCCCCATTTTTTACAACATTTTAAGTTGAATTATCTTTAAATAACGTCTCCAACTCTAACCATTTTAGGGATATATTAAGCAGATTGTAACTTTGTAAATTATGATATATTTATCCATGTTTGTTGGCCAACAAATTTTAATTTTTAGATATTATAAGGAGTGATTTGCTTGAAAAAGAGATTCTACTTGGTTTCAGTATTTTTTATTTTATTAACTGTATTTTGGATATAAGTTGAATTCTCTGTTAAGACTGAAGCTGTAGAAGATAAACAGCCTCAAACAGTCCAAAAAATTGCCTCAAATGCCGAAAATTCTTTACCAAAGAACTTACATTTTAATTTAAAAGTTAACACCGAATATTTAGAATTGCTAAATAATAGTAGCCGAGTATTAGTAGAAGGGAATAGAAATAAATTTGGTGGAGATCTAGGTCAATCTTCTATCAATATACATATAAAGGATTTCAAGATTTTACAAACAACTAATAATAAAGAAGTATTTGAAGCTTCTACAAATGGAGTCATTAAATCTATTACTGCAGAAATTATAATTTTAACGGTTCTGGTTTAATGTATAAAATCAAACTGTCGGACGGAGAATGGGTTTATTCTGGATCATTTACTTCATAGGCAATTATTATGTAAATAGTGTAGCGCAATTAATAGACACATTAATTTATGGATCTTCTTATAGGGTTACACACTCAATATCGAATAACGCCCATGCTGGGAGAGTTATATTTAATAATGTAGATACATCTGTTGTTGATGTTCCAAGTACAACAGCTTATAACCAAATTTGAATATAAATATGGAAAAACGCCAAAGAGAGTTGGTGCTACTTTCTCATTTAGTTATATCACCAGTTCTAAAGTCCATTTGACTGCTAGCGCAGATACAAACTATGTACTATCTATTCCAGGTGCACCTTTTCAGCCTCCATTAGTAATAGGTGTAAAAACAGCAGAAGCTGAAGTCACACATACTATAGGCAGTTTATAAAAATAGTCATTATTCACTGGTTGTAAATTAATCTCAACAATATGGGAGGATTTAAATTGAAAAAAAGGTTTACATTTATAGTCTTACTAGCGATTATATTTGCTCTAACAACTTTACTGTTAGGAGCTTATATGAAAACACAGTATGAACAAATTAGATACTATAAAACCTCTTTTTTTATGGGAACGCAAGATTTGTTAGAAAATTATCAATCGATTTTAGATTTCGAGAAGAGCTACTTAATGGAAAAGGATATTAATAAAAAGCAACAAATGCTTGAAAATCATAGTAATTTATTGTTCTTATCGGAGAATCATTCTGATTCTATAAGAAGTTTATTATATAAACAAGTCAATGTTGATGAATTTGTAGAGTTAGAATCTAATGTTAGAATGGAGGCTAGTTCCTTCCAAAGTTCCTCATCGGATAAAGAGAGACAGACACATGTCAAAAAACTTGAAACAGCAATAGCAAGGTATAAAAATTTTATGGATGAAAATATGAAAGCAAAGGACGTTTGTATTTATGATTCTTGTGATAAATAGAATTTTACTTACAGACCGTTCGCCTAAATGCAAACTCTATAATTGAACACAAAAATGAGTTCGTTTAAACCGAACTCATTTCATTCTGTTAATAAACTATTTAGTCCATGAAATTTTTGTTAGCTTGAAAGTATAATTTTCGTATGTTTCACCTTTAAAACCTAGGTATAGGTTCTGCGATAGTTAGGTAGCCAACCAAATTTATAACGTAACATAAATAGTTTCATAAACATACTCCTTTATTATAAATTCATATCAATTTACTGACAGCCCATATTGACTTTCACACATTTGTTCTTCCTCCATCAACTTCAAATTCCAAATTGTGCAATAATCGAAAAACGATCCATACTTCCAAATATTTGTAAGTTGCTAACCGATAACAGGAGTTGTTATGAAATGAAAACACATTTTGAAATTGGACATTTCATGTTAGCTGGAACAAATTTAAAAGTCTCTAACAGTCGAAGGGATCGTTGCAAATTACGTTTTAAAAAAGACTATTTACGATAAAACCTGTACTCTTATTATTTTATAAGTGACATGACTTTACTGAGAAAGTGAATTAATTTCTTTATTACGAATATGAACAACTCCAGTATTACTAACTTTTATATTCACTTCTGTTATGCCTCTTTTTAAAATATGTTCTATTGCATATCTAATTTCCCATTCTTTAACCTGACCAAGATCATTTGAAATACTAGCATGGCTAGACTTTTTATTTTCACTATGAATAATGACTGTCCCTTCACATTCGTATACCTTTACAACACCACCCATAAATCCGGAAGCAATAGTTACAACATCGACTCTTTCTTTTGTGATATCTCGAAATATTTTAGTTGGAAAATTATATATTTTCGCCATTTTGACCTCTCCTTCCCTAGAACATTTGTTTGTATTTATAATAGAACAAGCGTTTGTGTTATGGCAAGGAGAAATTTATGAAAATATAAAAAGTATATTATGTAGAATTTACTTTCATCTCAGTTTGGCCATTATATGTTGTCACCCTATTCTCTTAAAAGGTTTAGAGCAACATCGTCTATTAGTGCCTTCGTATTTTTCGCGGGTTAAATGCAAGATTGATAAACGTTTAATTAGTACATTTTCGAGCTTCTGTTTTAAGAAAAATCGTACTGGTACGTTTACTAATAACTCAAACTCCCATTCTTTTTACAGATATTTTTACATAGAAGGTTATATACCATTCCATTAAATCGATTACAGACTTTCATTCTATGTACAATTTAATCTTCTAATTTTTGATAGTTCTTTAACCACTCGTAATGCATGCATAGTACCTACTTTTTAATCAATTTCAAAACCAATAGTTACCATATGTTGAAATCAATACCAATATATGTTTAAATGTAAATTACTAGGGGATTATACTAGAATGGAGGAATAATAATGATAAAAACAATTAAAGGTCGCATTTTTGGATTTGGTCTTCTCTCAGCTTTACTTGTTTCATTTTTCATCTATCCATCAGGTAATGTTTCAGCAGCCGAAATCAACGTTGTTCAAAACTCTAGTAGTATAGACAATGTTAGTCCAGCTGCTGTGTATACTAAATATGTCACAGTTAATAAAAGAACTTCAACGTTTCCACCTGGACAAATTTATCATGTTGAATGGGATGGAGATTTTAAATACGCAGGATACCTAACAAGATTTGATTATGCATACGATCCTGATGCAGGTATTTACTTTGCAACATATAAAGGAAATATTACAATTCAATAAAATCGAATAAACACCTAATCCCCTAGAGGTTTAATAAAGCATAAATAAGCATTCTGGTCACTTTTAATAGAAGTGACCTTTTTCTTTCTATTTATCCTCGGTGAACTTAATTAATTGTCTGCCTTTTCCTCGCTAGTACGCTTTTAATATGTTGGTGTCATGTAAAACTTGATTAATTTTTCATCAACCTTGAATTGATTATCTGTAGACAAACTCAATAAAGTTTGAGTTTGTCAGTCTGAAACCTTCTTCTCTGTTTTAATGAAGGTTTGATTTATTTAGTAAAGTCTCAAGGGCAATGTTCACATTTTTTAAGAAGCTTCTTTACAAATCATTAGTAAATTGCCATCCATATCTTTGAATACAAAATAAAAATTATCCTGAATCTCTGTAACAAGTTCAACATTATTTTCTTTCATAAATTGGTAAGAAGCTTCAATATCATCGGTCAAAAGCTGAATTGATGGAACTTGGTAAGTGGAAATATCACCATCTTCATTTCTCCACTTTGGCATGGAATCTAGAATTAATCCAGCCGTACCTTTCATGGGTACCACGAATAAATGTCCAAAATATTCTTCTCCCCCTTCCAAACCTAGTATTTTTCTGTACCATTCTTTTGCTTTCTCTAGGTTACGAACTGGGATAAATACACCTCCGATTCTGTTTTTTATTGGTGATTTGTCGTCATGGCTAGTCATAAATACATCCTCCTTAATAATTCATTTCTACTTGTGGAACTCTATATTTTTTCTATTCAACGTGATATTCTACTATTCCTTCTTGCCTAACCTACCCGATAGGTTGAAGGAACAACACTTTTAGAATTAACTAAATTGAAGCAGCTTTAAAAATTGTTTCTCATCCTGAATATCGTAGTACTCGGAAGTTTCATTTATTTGCCAATCGCTCGCATACTTCTTGAGGATCCATCTTTATCACTTTCTAAATAGAAAGTAGTCATTTTTATTTTTCACACTACCCTTTTATACTTCAAGCCACTTGTCATATAACCCCTTAAACATAATTTATGTTGAGATAGCCAATATCGCCCTACGATTTACCAAGCTAAGCTATCCCATCATCCATAACACAAGATAGCTTTTATTGTATAAGAAGCCTTGATTGCTCACATTAATATGAGTGTTTCGCACGCACTTATTAGGTTGTGGCGTTAGTTGACCGTCACTACCGCTCTCATTTTAGGGTTACTTGATCAGAGGCCCTTTTTTAGTTTCCTAAAGTATACAACAACAGCTTTAAATTATTGAATATATTCTTTTCCTTTACTTTCTAAACACAACTAACAATTTTCTCCTTTATTTTTCTCTAAAAGTTGCTTTATTTTATTATCTATATTTAATAAAACTTGTTTAATTTGTTTAATCTGATGTTCTCTTTGTAACATCTGCTCATACTTTTCTTGGAATATAACTTTTATTTCAAGTAGATTTTGTGTTTCCTCTTTTGTCAGTTTTTTATTTTGATCAATATTTCTCGACCAATCAAAAAGCATTTTGATTTCTTGGAGAGAAAATCCCGTTTGTTTAAGTTTAAGGATTGCTTCCACTGTATCAATGTCTTCCTTGTTATAATTGCGGTGCTTATGATTAATTTCTGGATGCAATAAATTCATTTTTTCATAATAACGAATAGTATCTTTACTAAGACCAGTACATATTGCAAATTCACCAATTTTCATTATGATCCCCTTCTATCATATAAATTTATAAACCATTAGGGCAATTATACAATGGAAAATGAAACGAATGATATGATGGCTGAATGTAATTCGTCCATTTGATAACCTTCCTTCTGTAACTGCTAGTATATGTAACAAGATAAATGCAATTAACAGTAATATAAATAACCAATCTTTGTTTGGTATACATAATATTAAGAGCATACTAATTGATACGATAACAAACATGAGTGTTCGTACTTCAAATCCAACTTCTTGCCATTTTTTTATCCCTGCCACTCCTATTAAAACCGCGTATAACCCAATTAGTATATTAGTTATAATTACCATCTCCATCACTCCATTCTTTGATAACATTCATCTTAAAAGATGGAGCTGACTCCATGTCAACAAATAATAAACAACTTACTTTCACTTTCAAATAGGCTAAAAAATAATTCCATTAAGCTCAAGTATCATAACCTTCCTCACGAAACACCCTAGTCTAGCCCTTGAACAAGCTTTGGTTTAATTTCAAAGATTTAGGCCCCCCCTAAATGTTTTATAATCGATTTATTAGTACGACCGTGCTAAAATAAATACATGAGTAAAAAAAATAAAACAACTAACCAAAAAGAAATGTCGTTTATTGAAAAAGCCCGTAGAACTCAAATTGTGGAATGTGCTATTGAAACCATCGCAGATGTAGGATACGCCCAAGCTTCTTTAGGTCAAATAGCAAAGCGTGCACAAATCAGTAAGGGGGTTATCTCCTATCACTTTGCAAACAAGGGGGAATTATTAGAGCAAGTTATTTACGATTACTACATGGCATGTCAAGCCTATACTGCACCTCTAATAGAAAATCAAAAATCTCCTATCGATATGCTTAGAGTGTATATAGAATCAAACCTTCGATTCATAGACGAAAATCGGCAACATGTTTTCGCTGTTATTGAAATTGTTTCTAATGAAAGAACTGCTGATGGCAAACTTCGATTTGCAGCGGATCATGATGATACTATTTTTCTTCCAATTGAAAACATTCTTACACTAGGAATGCATGAGGGTGTTTTCCGAGAATTCACCCAATTGTCTGCGAGAGTGATGGCGTTAGCGATAAGAAATTCCATTGACGGGTTCACCATTGAATTAATGAGAAATCCCCAGTTAAATGTTGAGGAATATATGAGAGAACTGATAACAATATTCGATAAATCAACTAAAAAGTAATAGGAAAGACTTGAGGAGGATAGCTATGCATTACTATGAGGTCATTTGTTCTAGTTGTAGAAAAAAATTCAGAGTATATGAGGGGTCACTGAGATTCAGACAGTTAAAGGAAAGAACCGAGAAGATTTTTCGCTGCGAAGAATGTTATAGTAAAATTCGAATGGATGCCATTAAAAATTTTTTTAGATAGCTCTTTAGGGCGGTCTATTAGAGGTTAGGAAATACAAATTGAATAAGCACAAAGCCTAGGCCCAAATTAATGAGTATCTGGGCTTTGTGAAATCATTTAGGTCTATCTTTACTTACAACTATGCTATCGTCAGTCGTTTCTTAAAACAAATTCCATCATTTCCTATACCTATTCATATATGCTTTGCAAAAATAAAAAACATCAGGCATCAGGAACAACTACTATGCACAACGCATTTAAAAAGAACACCCACGTTAGACGTTCTTCCGATCAATTTTTCTTGTTTAAATCATCTGGATAAATTATCGTGTTAATTACATCTCCATTTGATTCATCTTTAAAAATTACTTTGACTTTATAATCCTTTTCATCCACACCATTAAATAATTGATAGTACATACCTGTTAAAGCTAGTCCGAATGAGGCCATTGTGTCAAAACTATTATCAAATTCTTCTTTGTTTACAGATAAAGTGAATTCTGAAAAAGACTTGTCATAGGTTACATCTTTAATAGATTTGAACTCTTCACTTGCTTTAAGCTCATCTACACTTGCTAGAATGCCTTCTTTTAAACCTTTCATCATTTCTTTATGTTCTTTTTCAGACAATTTATAAGTTAAAGAACCATCATCATTCTTACTGACTTCCTCAATCCCACTGCTTTTTGCCTTTGAAATAACAGAATCAATGTCCTGACCTTCAAAAAATATAGCTGGAATCGTTACTTCTACATCTCCACCATCTTTGCTACCTTTTTCTTGGCCCTCACTACAACCAGATATCATAACACCTAGTAATAAAATTAATGGTAGTATCCATTTTCTTGCCATTCAATCTCCTCCTCATACACCAATATACAGAATTTGAAGAGATTACACTATACTTTATTGACATAAGGCTACTATTTATTAGCCGCTTCTACATTTTTTCATTGCATTCAGCCTTGTTCACTAATGGCTGCAATGGATAAGGGATTTTTACTAATCGTTCAATGCTTAGTAAATTTGACAAATATTTTGATATAATCAATCATGTCGTTGTTTTACATTTTCTTCAACAAAGGTTGTGATGAATTTTTATGTTTGCAGTACTTTTGGCTATAAGTATTGGAGCTATTCTTGCTGTGCAAACAGCCATTAATGCTCAATTAAGAAAGTTTGTGATTTCTCCTTTTTTAGCTTCATTGATCTCCTTCGCTGTTGGCGTCATCTTCTTAACTATTACATTAGTAAGTAGTGGTACATCACTGGGGATTCCCTTAGATTTATTGTTGAACCAACCTATCTATATATGGTTGGGGGGAATTGGTGGCGCTATTGCGATAACTACTAACATTCTCTTGTTTCCTAAATTGGGAAGTGTGCAAACAACTATCCTACCGATCTTTGGAATGACTCTCATGAGTATGTTAATCGATCATAATGGCTGGTTTAATGCAACACAATATTCCTTTGGATGGAATCGAATCTTTGGCATATTACTAGTCTTACTAGGCGTCCTTTTAGCTACAGCTATACGAAGCAAGAAAAATGAACAGTATTCTCCCCAAACAAATAAGGAGAGTGTGCGGAATCTATGGATTTGGCGCATAGTAGGGATTCTAGCAGGAATGTTACTAGCTATCCAAATCGCTGTTAATGGGCAATTAGGAAAAGTTCTTCACTCTTCTTCTCATGCTGCCCTTGTTTCATTCTTTGTTGGTACTATTACCTTGAGTATAATTGTTGGGTTAAAGGATCGATCTTACTCAAATATTAAAGAACCTTTTAAACAAGCTGCCCCTTGGTGGATCTGGATTGGCGGGATTCTAGGAGGATCTTATGTTCTCATCAATGTGTTTCTTGTCAATCAAATTGGAAATGGCCAAACTGTAGTCCTTGCTTTATTCGGTCAAATCACTGGTAGCTTGCTGGTACAGCAATTCGGATTATTTAACTCGCTAAAGAATCGAATTCAACCATTACAAATAATTGGTTTAATGGTGATGATAGCCGGTGTATTTTTAATCAGGATATTTTAAATAATTTTCTTTGCTAACCTTGATCGATGCAGCTCTTTTTCAAAAATGGATGCGACAATTCTCCCAAAACATAAAACCAGAGTTCATCTACAAAATGTAGCTTAAACTCTGGTGACAATGGTGGTCTAACTTTATTTTATGAATTGCCTCATGATTATTTCTTCGCCGATACGTCCTATTAGCCTTTCATTCGTATCTTCAAACCCTACTTTTACATATAGTTTCTGTGCTGGTATATTATCTTTGTCTACAACTAAAACAATTTCATCACAATTAGGAAATTCTGCTTTAACAAACTCAACTAGTAATGTCATTCCTTGTTTTGCATAGCCCTTCCCTTGTTCTGTATGATTAATTGATAATGCAGATAATAGCATCGCATTTCTATTCGTAGAATATTTCTTAACTCGTTCATTTGCATTTAGGAGAAAGAAACCAACAGGTGTATTTTCACTTAGAATTACAATGCGATGCTGTCCTTCATTAATTTCCTCAAAATTGCTCGGCAGTGCAGAAAATTGTTTTTGCTCTTCAGTAAGTACAAAAGCGTTCAGTCCTTGCATATATTCACTTGAAAAATGTTTTAATTCAACCTCTTTCAATTTTTCCATTACATAATTCTCCATTCACTTTTTCTATACTTTACCATTTTATTAGGTTGTGGTCATTCATTTATTTGAAATTTCGAAAAACAATACGTTCGTTAGATAAATAAATCACGTAAAAAAATGCCCAGGCTCACATTAATTTGAGTACCTAGGCTTTGGTGTTTCTTAGTATATTCATCCTAATAACGTTTTTGGATTTGCCGCTTTTGTTAGCAATGTATGTAAACTTTACTTGATTTCGTTCACTAACACTGCCGTATTTGGAGCAACAATCGCTTCAATGCCCGAAGCTTTGTAGCTAACTCGGATTGACTCGTTGCTTTTATATAAATGGAAAGTATCCGAACTAAAAACAAATTCCCCGTTCTCATCTAAAAGCGGTGAATAGGTGATATCATAATGGAACTTTATGTCCTTTGCATCGGCTGGCATATCTCGTTCAGGTTGATAATCCTCAGGAACTTCCGTTGTAACGTATCTAAAAAATAGTTGTATGTCGTTTTCATCTATTTTTTTCCAAAGGTCATATGTATTTCCTTGCGCCTTCATACCATCAAAATAAGTTGTTTCCTTTTCTTTATCAGTAAGGGGCAGATAAGGAACGGCTGCTTTTGCTAATTCCGTTATTTTTATTCTTTTCGTTTCTTTCCCTGCGGCATTATAAACCAATAGTGTTTTGTCTATACTTCCAAACAAATCATCTCTTTTTCCAACTAGAAGATGGTTTTGAAAGGTTAAAAACACCTCATCATTTTGCAAATCTACATTATATTGATTTACAACTTTATTCATCTCTTTATTCATGAAATGTTCTTCAAGGATATATTTTAAATTTCCTAATCCCAATAAAGGAATTATTGCTGCGATGATGATGCTTAAAAACAACAAACCAAATTTTTTGGATAAACTAATCTTATTTTTAATAAAGATGATTGGAATACCCACCGCAAAAGTAAAACCTAATAAGCCAACATATGCAAAAAATTGCATCAACCCTAATTCATCTTTTTCGTACATATTAATATATACACACATACCAAGTAGAATGATAGCGATTAATCGTATCAATTGATTTTTCATAAAATACTTCCTTCCTTTTACAAACCTCTAAAAGCTATTATCAGCTCTGTTAAATAAACTGGAGGAATTATTTCCTTCCTGTATATTTGTTACGTATTAACTTCCGATAGCTATATTTGCTCCTAAGCTATGTACCATTTTTCTATCGTTTTATAGTGACTAATTAGCGTTCTATTCCAATTCCATAGAATACTTTACCTATCAAATCTTAACAATGTCTTGCCTTCTTTTATATATGTAATTTTTCCCTTTTTCCACTTCCCTTCTTCATAAATGGAAGGAGCATTACTTTTAGAAATGTACAACTAACTAATAGAAATATCGTTATTGTAAATATTGGAGGAGACTGGAATGGTGCATAAGAGATTTTTTCTTACTTTATCGTATATTGTTTATTTTGTAACCGTACTTTTCTTAACTTATAGTATCCAATGGTTGACTGTGCTTTTTATGTGAGGTATTCGATTTGCAGCTGCAGAAAGTTATCCAGGGGATTTGAGTAGTATTTCTTTAGTTTTATGGAGCTTCTTATTTTCTAGCATTCATTTTATAATTATAACAATGTATTTTTCCTTAAAATCATTTTTATAGTACATATCAGCAAGATAAACTGCTAAATCCTCGTTACTTATGGATAATACTACTCTTTAGGATCAATATCACAAGTGTGTCTCTACCATCTCTAAAAATATAAAAGACAGCAAGTATTAAAATCTCATTGGTTTACTTTCTCTTGGATATTGTTACAGGGATAGTGGCAACCATTAATATTAACCCTAGAGAGAGGATATTTTAAACATTCATTCGTTGAATACCCCAATAAATAAGGCATACCTATTAAAGCCATTACTACTCCAACTACAAACAAACCCATTTCAATTTTTCTAATTATATTTCCCTCCCATCTCTTACCACTTTTTATTCATTTTTCCCTACAACCAGAGAGGCTTTATCTAAGGAGCTTCTTTAAAATAAAAGACACCCCTCAGAATGATATGCTCCCCATTAGGTAGACAGATTAAAAAATAAAATCTGTTTATCTAAGGGGAGTTTTTTCATGGCTCGAAGTAAGCATACAATTGAAGTGAAATTAAACGTTCTTCATTTATTAAATGAAGGCTATTATTCTATCAACGAATTATGTGAAAAATTCTTAGTAACTAAGCAAACTATTCAAATTTGGAAGATTAAATATGAAGTACACGGAGTAGAGGGACTTATCGAAGCAACCTCTTGGACGAAGTATTCCAAAGAATTAAAACTAGAAGCGGTAGAAGATTATCTTAAAGAAAGGTTAACTTTACTGGAGATTCTCGCTCAATATAAGATTAGCAGTATCTCTGTTTTAAAAAGCTGGGTGAAAAAGTATACTAGTCATAGTGAAATAAAAGATTCGGGTAAAGGAATGAGCCAAACTATGACTAAAGGAAGAAAGACAACGTTTGAGGAACGTATTCAAATTGTCAACTACTGTTTAAAGAGCCAGAAAAATTATCAATTAGCAGCACAAGCCTATGATGTTTCGTATCAACAGGTATACCATTGGGTGAAGAAATTTGAAGCGACTGGTGAAGAGGGATTACGTGATCATCGCGGTCGAACAAAAAATGAAGTTGAATTAACAGCCGAAGAAAAATTAAGGTTAGAAATCAAACGAATCGAGCGTGAAAATGAGCGCTTACGTGCTGAAAATCTATTTTTAAAAAAGTTAGAGGAAATCGAAAGGAGGAGTCACTAAGCCAAATTCGCTTACAACAACGCTATTTAGCAATTCAAGAATTACACCAAGAGGAGAAACTTGCGATTCTTTTATTATGTGAAATCGCGGGTGTTTCGCGCGCTGCTTACTATAAGTGGCTAAGTCGCAAGCCATCTAACAGAGAAGTTGAAAATGAAGCCATTTCAAAGGATATTGATCTCCTTTACCACCAAGTAGATGGCATTTACGGCTATCGTCGTATGACGTTGACAATCAATCGTCAACGAAAAGAAAATAATCAAGCGACGGTTAACGAAAAGCGTATTTATCGTTTAATGCAGGTGAGTGGATTGAAGTCCGTTATTAGGCGAAAGAGAAAGCCTTATCGTAAATCCCCAGCACATCATGTGGCGGAGAACGTATTAAATCGGGCATTTACCTCGGAAAAGCCAAATGAAAAATGGTGTACAGATGTCACAGAGTTTAAGTATGGAAACGGGAAAAAAGCTTATTTAAGTGCAATTATCGATTTATATGATGGTTCAATTGTAAGTTATGTGTTCGGTCATTCGAATAATAATTCCCTTGTTTTCAAAACAATAAAATCAGCTATTCAATCATTACAATCAGGCGAGCAGCCATTAATACATAGTGATCGAGGTTTTCAATATACATCGAAGGGATTTAAACGAATTGTGGAAACAGCCAATATGACACAAAGTATGTCCCGTGTTGGTCGATGTATTGATAACGGACCAATTGAATCATTTTGGGGCACATTGAAGTGTGAGAAGTATTATTTGCATAAGTTCGATTCATATGAAGAGTTAAAACTAGCGATTGATGATTATATTCATTTTTATAATTACTATCGTTATCAGAAACGATTAAACGGCTTGAGTCCTTTAGAATTCAGGGCTCAAGCCGCTTAATACATTTTTTATTATTTCCACTGTCTACTTGACAGGGAGCAGTTCAGAAATAAGGAATGTCTAATTTTTTATCTATACACATCTAAAAGATTTAACAAATATCTTTCTAATTCATTAATCGCAAACAAAACTTCCTTATGAAGTCTATCCTCGACAATGCTATCCTCATTAAGGACCTCTAAGTATTTATTCACTTCTACAAAGAATTTTTCATACTCCTGTAAAAACTCATCAATCGTTTGATCACCAGGTGTTACAGATAAATAAATGGTTTTAAATAAATTAAAATCACTATATGCATTACTTAAAAAATAGATAGCCAGTATTCTATCGCTATTAATATACAATTTCACAAAAGATAGATTTTGTTTCAATTTTTTCAATGCATTGATAAGATTGTTCGTTTGCTTCAACATATTTGCCGTATTACTATACATCTGATAATCACCTCCATCTTTATAATAAGCAGAAAACCAACAAATTGGAATAATTTTCTGCAAATTACTAAACGAAAACTTCCTTTATAATACAATTAAATCGACATATTCATTAATAATGCTAAATGTATTACCGCAAGGACCCCCATTGGATAAATTATGGATCTTGAAAAGCTATTTTTAAATTCATTTCGAGGATGCCTTTCAAAAAATACATGCAGGATTGCATGAATGATAAAGAATAAATCAACGATCCAAAAAATGATGGTTTGATACTGACTGAAAAGTAAGGAAAGGAATAATACGTATAGAAACAGGTGAATAAAAGTGAATACTATCTAAGCCTTTGAATCTTCCATATCTTTAAATATTATAAACAATCGCCACTCAGAGCGTCTTATTGCATCCATTTCGTGCAAAAGAAATAAAGAAAAGTTAAATAAAAAAAGAATGAGTAATAAATCAGGCATCTAAAACCTCCTGCAGTATATATACCAAATGTTACTATAAAACCACTATCGGAATACTAAGTAAACACGCCTAAATATGTCGATTTGTAGGCTTTCATTCTTTCCCTTATATTAAGCAATCGAGTGGAAAAAATCACCTTGCAGTTCTGTATTCTTTAGTTCTTCATATGGATGATTATCAGTTATAACCTTTTTTACTTCATTCATTTTTGCATAAAGACATTTAAATTCATCTTACATTTAGTTCCAAACGGGCACCATTCTAAAATTGGCCACTTTCCTTCAGTAACCTTCTAGGAGTAAACCCCGAGACAACTACAAAGCACACAATCAGAAGGCTTTTCGTTGGTAAATACTATGTGTAATTCCCCAAGAAATAATATAGATTAGCATAATGAAAAGTGTCGCCCCTGTATATAAAACCGTGACGGATGTATTATCTACAAAATCAATGATTGCTGTTAAGTGTTCATTCATATACAAAGCAATAGGCCGTGAAATCCAAGTTAAGAGGATAAAGCTAATAAGTATAACCGTTGTAATATAGCCCTGTTTAAATATCTGAAATAATGGGAAGGTAAGCGCAGCAAATAGTAAGAATAAACCACTCCCAATTGCAATATCAGCCATCGTAAAATGTTTATTGAAAGCAAGTAACGCTAGACTTGTCACGCCTATGGATAAAATCATATATGCGATGGCACCAAGATAGCGGGATGCAATAATTTCCGTACGTGTGTATGGTAAGGAGTTTAATAATATATTTGTCTCAACTTTTTCATCGTATGCATAGGTATTAAAGGGAATAAAAATACTGGCAACTAGGAAAATTAAAACTGGTGGTGCGCCCATTAAAATAAAGAATACGATAAATGGAATATAGAATAATAGCTGCCTTTTCTGTAGTATGACATCGCGTTTAATTAAGTTAAGCATGATGGATGCCTCCTTTAAAGTAATACATGATATCTTCCAGAGAGGCACGTTCAATAATCACTGTGTCTCCGAAAATATTTTTCACTGCTTTGATATTATCCGTTAATGCTTCAAATCCTGTTGATGCACGATGAATATGAACAAATGCCTTTTCAGTGTCCCTATCAAGAAGATTTAATTCCCCTTTAACAAGCGCATAGTTTTCAGCAACATCGTGAATAGACTGATTAAATACTAATTTCCCTTTCTGTATAAACGCTATGTAATCTGCAATACGATCTAAATCAGTTGTAATATGCGTTGAGAAGAAAATGGTGCGATTACCATCAACCATTAATTCCTGCAATAAATCTAACAGCTCCCGTCTAAAAATGGGATCTAAACCTGCTGTTGGCTCATCCATTATAATTAGCTCTGCATGATGTGAGAGTGCTATTGCCAATGAAGCCTTCATTTGCATCCCTTTAGAAAATGTTTTTATCGCTTTATTAAGCGGTAATTCGAATTGTTCTACGTATTGATCAAATAATGGATCGTCCCAATGTTTGTAAGCAGGGGCAACTATACGTTTTATATCTTTTAAGTTCAGCCCTTCAAAGAATATATTGCCATCGTAGACAAATCCGATGCGCTCCTTAATCTCCTTCTCATGCGTCTTGTAGTCCAATCCGAAAAGCTTAACTTCTCCAGCATCTGGTTTTAATAGATTCATCATTGTTTTTATCGTTGTGGACTTACCCGCTCCATTGGCTCCTATGAAACCTGTTACAAAGCCTCGCTTTACCTGTAAATTTATATTATTGACGGAAAAACCTTTAAACTTCTTTGTTACATTCTTTAATTCGATTACATTCTCCATCCCTTTCACTCCTCGTATAAAATCTTCAATAATTCCTTTAGCTCCTCAAGTGATAGGCCAATTTCTCTGCTATTCGCTATGACCGCACTCAGCTGTTCCTCAATAACCTTCAGCTTCTTTTCTCGTATAACCTCTAAATTTTGCTCCGCTACAAAAGAACCTTTGCCGACAATAGAATAGATAAAGCCCGCCTTCTCCAATTCCTCATAGGCCCGTTTCGTCGTTATTACACTTATTTGTAAATCCTTTGCAAGGTTACGCATAGAGGGTATTGCAGTGCCCTCATGCAATTCACCTGCTAAAATAAGCGATTTAATTTGATTCGTAATTTGTTCATAAATTGGCTCCTTTGAACTGTTCGAAATAATAATTTGCATGCCAATCCCTCTTTTTTATTTTTTTGAGAATATAGTTGAAATAATATCCCCTAGTGCTGCAATCAGTATAGCAATAATATGAATTGTGATGAACATATTAAAAAAGGGAAAGGAATAAGGCGTTATCCATTCGGTGAAAAGCCTCGAATCTAATATCCATCTTCCCATTCTGGCAAATAAATCATTACTATCGTTTATGTTTGGCTCCAGCACAGTGCCATCGACCATGATAAAGATCAATTGAACAATTAAAAATATACCGATAGTGATGATCCATCGTTTTAACAAATTACTGTCATGCGTTTTTTCAGTGCCTATCACTTGATCAATTCACCCCTCACTAATTCATTAAAGAGACAAAACGAATTATTATATATTGTATATATACTATATAAACATTATATACACAAATAAAAAATTAGTTCAACCATTTTTTCGGTGTAAAGGAAATTTTATGATTTATGGCATTCAAATACATAGAAGGAGCCTGTTTTGATAGCTATTATCAAAACAGGCTCCTATTAGCTACTTGGCCATTTCTTGTGTCTTGTCATTCAAATCTGTTCATTCTACAGTTTCTATCTGATAAATTATGCTATAATGAATCATCTGACTAAACTGGCAAGACAATGGCTGTAGCGTGTGACGACGCTGCGGCTTTTTTATCCTTAAATTATTAATTTAAATATTTACCGTGCTTGGGTAGCGCGATTTGTTCAAAATGATCGACAAGTTTTTTAAGATTGCTTGTCAGTTCTTCACCTTTCATCGGTAATCCATGCCCTGTGATCGCATTGGATGGTTTTAGTAAGGCTAATTTTTCGATAGATGCTCGGGCAGCCTGCCAATCAGTTGTAAAATATTGAGGAGGACCGCTGATTTCTTTTGTTTGTGTAATCACCTTATAAAGTGATTCTTGTTTGACCGTAACAAACGCATCACCAGCAATAAGTGCCTTATCCTTTTCACGGAATAATGATATATGCCCTGGTGAATGGCCTGGCGTATGAATCCATCGAAAACCTGACATAAAGGGAACACTACCATCAGAAGGTAAGGCTTTGATGTTATCACCTAAATTTATAGCTTCATTTGGAAAAATAGGTGACAATTTAGCAACCAAGCCGTTATTTACAGTTGGATCAGGCTCTGGATAATTTTGTTTTCCAGTTAAAAAGGGTATCTCTAATGTATGCGCATAGACAGGAACATCCCAACGCTCTATTAATTCTATAATTCCTCCGACATGATCAAAATGACCGTGAGTCAATATGATTGCCTTCGGTTGAGAATTAGAACCATAACGTTCTTCAACAACTGAAATAATCTCCTCTGCACTTTTGGGCATCCCCGCATCTATTAGCACAAAATCTTTCATCTGCGGTTCGCCATAAAGTACAATGTTTACAATTTGAATCGTGTATTGATATAAATCAGGTAATAGTTCTATGCCTACGCCACTTCCAACAGAGGTTGCTGGAATAAATTTATAATCTTCTCCGTAATTCAAATTCTTGTCCATTTAAAATCCTCTACTTTCAATTAAGTCAGCATTTCGATTTAGGTGTATTTATGGAAATGCCACAATCCGTAGATTGTGGCATTTTATCTTCTTACTTCTTTTCTTTTTTATTGAATGGCTGTTCTTTCTTTTGCTCTTGTTCCTCTTTTACTGCTTCTAATTCTTCAGGATTAAATTCTATTGCTATTTCTTCTTGCTCTAATTCATTTTTTTGCTTTTCTTTTGTCAAAACACTCACCTCCACTATGCTTTAAAATGTCCTGATTAAAAAGATCTATACTGTTCATTTCTTAAATAATTTATATCTCATGTATAAATAGACAATAAACAACCATTATATAAGTGCGTAGTGTCTCACTACTTAAAGAGCTGCAGAGATTTTTTATCTCTGTGGCTTCTTTTAATTTTTACATTAAATATTTTAAGTAAAGGTGAATTTTACTTCTGTTTTCATCCATACTAACATGGCTTTAATGGCGAAAAATAAGAAAAGGATGTGTACAGATGGGTATTCTTGGTGGAAATCCAAAAGATGAACCGTTGCATTATGGTGAGGTATTTAGTGTTTGGTCGAGTTTAATTGCAGACTATGGTATGATTTCTGGCTATCAAACGTTTTATAATCATGCTGGTGATGAAGATCTAAAAAAAATTATTGAAGATATCATTGAAACATGCAGGGAAGAAGTTAAGCAATTAGAAAAAATTCTAAAAACAAACGGGATTGCACTACCTCCTGCTTCACCTGAAAGACCTGTAGCAAGACTGGAAGATATTCCTCCAGGTGCTAAGTTTAATGATCCAGAAATAAGCGCTGCTCTTACTGCTGACATAGCAGCTGGATTAGTTGCATGTAGTCAGGCAATGGGTACTTCTACTCGTGAAGATATCGCATTGATGTATGGGCAATTCCATATGGCTAAAGCTCAACTTGGTGCTAAACTTTTACGTTTAAACAAAAATAAAGGCTGGCTTGTACCACCACCATTACATGTTAATTATCCTGAAAAATAAAGACTGTATTTGAGTCAACGGGTGTTCTTCCAAGGACAGGTATTATGAGATGCGTTCTAATCAGACATTTAGGGCAACGCTAGCTTTTCTGCTTGTTCGATTAAAATGCATTTTCCAAAGCATTAGAAGCTCTAGGCGTAGATTTTGGGAAACTATTTCCTGTACCTAACTACGATAGCAACAAATACCCTGAGTGTAGAATGTTTCATAATACGTATCGGAGAAATCTTCCCTACTATATGCCAGAGATGCCAAATGGACACAGTCCTGGCCTTAATAATTAAAATTATCTTAAGCTGTAGCGTTTGATGACGCTGCAGCTTTTTAAATGTATAAATAGACTATATTTACACAAACTATTAATGAGTGTATCGCACGCACTTCTTAGGCTGTGGCGTTGGTTGACCGTCACAGTCTTATTTTTTAAATTTATTTTGAAGGCAATAAACTATACAAAACAAAGTAGCTTTTCATATAAATAGTAGTGTTAAGCTAAACTAGTTTAACTTGTACCTCCCGAATTGTTACTTAGGGTCACTTTCAGCCGAGTGACCCTTAAATATTTTCTAATTTAGTCAAATCAGGTTTAAGGAGAATGGTTGGCTATGCGCTTTCTATAATTCTACATATTCTAGATTATTGAAAGGAGGGACTTTATATGGGATATGAAGTTTATGGTTCCAACTATGGCAAGCACGATAATTTATCATTCGCTCTAATTGTTGTCCTCTTTATTCTTTTAATTATTGCAGGCGCTACTTTCTTGTATAAATAACAATTACATTCTACTTGTAGAATGCCGATCTATTATTCTTCAATATTCATACTATGAACAAAGGGTCGTCTCCCACCCTGGTGACCCTTTTTTACTACTTACTTTGTAGCATAGAAGAATGTGTTTGTTGCTTATTGTACTAATCTAACTAACAGTTCATAGAATATATCAAGCATATTTAGGGCTAAAACTAGCAAAGGGGAGTGCCTATGAGCATTGATTTTATTACACTTGCACCAACAATTATGCAGGTGTTTAAAGCGGGAGATTCGAATCCGAACAAAGTAAAGCGTATTGTTTATGGACAAGCTACCTCTGACGCAAATGGAATAGCCACATTTTATTTTACAGACAATGCATTAGCTAATGGCAATCCTCTTTTATCCTCTATTGATTATGCAGTGGCAAGCGTATACTCGACAAATCCAACGATAAACTTAAGACCAAGCGTTCAAATGAGAGAGAAGAATATGAATGGGAAATATGTCTCTGCTAATATTACAAATATTAGTGGTGTGACAGTATTAGGAATTAGTGTGTTAGGTTCGGAAAATCCGGTAAGTGGCGTGATTGTAGATTTTATGGTTTTAGGTAGTTTTGATTTGTAAACATCATACTAAAATACAAAATCTCACACCCTCTTGAAAAATTTTATGTACCTTCTTTTTAAATGTGGATGGGTCAATAATTAGTTTCAGTTTTCCGTGATTTTATGAGCACTTTTGAAATGCAGGTTGTTTACAGGAAATTTTCTTACTAAGGGGCTTTGGGAAGGGGCATTAATTTTAATAAACAATAAAATTTCGATATATAGTGAGGTAAAAAATATAGACAAAGTCGAATAAATCGACTTTGTCTACGGAAACCACTCTATTTAAGAATGTTTTTCTTCAATTAAAAATTAAAGTTTTACGATGTTAGCAGCTTGTGGTCCGCGTTGACCTTCTTCAACTGTGAATTCAACTTTTTGACCTTCTTCAAGTGATTTGAAACCTTCACCTTGGATAGCTGAGAAGTGAGCGAATACGTCTTGTCCGCCTTCTACTTCGATGAAACCGAAACCTTTTTCTGCGTTAAACCATTTTACTGTACCTTGTGTCATTTAAATGACCTCCAATAATGTTATTAAATAAAATCATACTACTTCCAAAGAAAAAAATTCACATATTACAAAAAGTAACTAACAAAACACGATTACTCTTTGTAATATGTGAATTTATTATTTCTTTTAAGAAAGATTCTATTACATACAGTATATGATAAAAAATCGTATTAGTCCAGTGTAAAGTGAATTTTTTTATCAATGAAAGCTAAAACCTACACGTACCACCTATTTACAAGGTTAAAATTAGTCATTTCACCGCCATTAAGAAGCTACAGATTATTTATTGAGGTGTTGGAAACTACATTACCTTGGCCATCATTATTGCTGCTCACAGCTAACATCGTGCCTTCAGCCTTTAGCCCAACAGTTTGACGATAACCCGCAGCTATAAGTAGCTAGAGGCAATTGTTAGCGATATTCCTTACCTCATATTTTTTTGATGTTGAATATTACATTTTAGGACTCAATTGCCCTATGCTTCCTTAGGCTCCACATGGACATGCACTTCATAAACCCCTTGCTCTTCCACCATATTTTTTTCAACAACAGAAGCAACATCGTGAGCTTTCGTAATATCCAACTTGGCATCTACTAGAATAACCACATCAATAACCTCGTTATTACCATAATTTCTTCCTCTGATTTCCTTCAATCCCTTAACACCATCTATTTTTAAAATAATCTCTTTGTATGTTTGAAGAATTTTCTCATCAAATCCATCCGATAGTTCATGAGAAGCTTCCTTAAAAATCTCCCAAGCTGTTTTACAAATAATGAAACCTACGACAATCGCAGTTACTGTATCTAACCACGGCATATGTAGTTGTGACCCTAAAATTCCTACAGCGGTTCCAATACTTACCCAAGCATCTGACAAATTATCTTTCGCTGCAGCCATAACGGCTTTACTATTGACTTTTTCAGCCAATTGTTTGTTGTAACGATAGACAAAGTACATCACCAATGCTGATCCTAACCCTACATAGGCTGCAATCATATCTGGCGATTCCTTTCCGCCTTGAAAAATGGAAGAAAAAGCACCCACTAATACTTGAATACCCACGGCCATCATAATAAATGAAGCGACCATTGAGGCAATGGTTTCACTTTTCCAATGACCATAGCGATGATCATGATCTGCTGGTTTTTGTGAAAGCTTTAGTCCAATAAGTACTGCAATAGAGGCAATAATATCTGTCGTATTATTCAATCCATCTGCCTTTAAAGCCTCTGAACCACTCATGTAACCAATGCCAACTTTTATGATGGATAAAATTATATAAGCAATAATACTGATGATGGCACCACGTTCACCTAATTTAAGATTATTATATCTTTCTGCTTCCAATTCACTTACCTCCCACTTACGTACATTACCATCATAACAACCCAACATCGAGTGGGTCTACAGCAACCTTTTTGCCTTACTGTAGATAAGTAGGAGGAAGATAAAAGTGTTGATTAGGGGAAAAAATAAAGCCCTTAGGAAGAAACTCAGTCACTGGTTCAAAACCTAGAAATTATTATATTAACCGAATAAAATAGTAGTGTATCTGTTCTTTATGATTTTTTCCTCCAACGAACACACCTAACCAATCTTGGTCATTTCCAATCCGGAAGTGACCCTTTTTTTAAGCAAGTAAAAAAGCCTTGCCACAAATCATAGCAAGACTTTAATCTCAATTATCCTCGCAGAAATCCGCCCTCCGAGTGGATTATTTGTCCAGTGATCCAGGTAGCCTCCTCGCTAGCGAGAAAGCTAATCAATTTGGCCACATCCTCTGGTGTCCCAATCCGCCCCATTGGAAATTTAGGTAATAGATAGCCTCTAATAGCATCGTTCATCCATGTAGAATCTGTTGGCCCTGGATTGACAGCATTTACGGTAATGCCCAATGGTGCTAGCTCCTGTGCTAATGATCTAGTAAAGGCTGAATTGGCCCCTTTCGTTGCTACATAGGCTAGTTCTCCCATCATAGGACCTAACTCTTGACCAGATGTCATATTAATGATTCTCCCTGAGATAAAATTAGCTTTTTCAAAAAGACGCGCAAATTCCACACAAAGGAGTAAGGTTGACCTCATATTCACCGCGTAATGATCGTCTAATGTTTGAGCATCTAACGCTAGATAACCATCTTGTGCTGAATGGGCAGCGTTATTTATTAAAATGGAAGGTACGCCTAGTTTTTCGTCAACCGTTTGGAGTATCGTTTTTGGGGATTGGGATTGCGATAAATCAATCGACATTTCTTCACAAGAAACACCCATGCTCAAAATCTCCTGTTTGAATCCTCCTATCCAATTAAGATCAGCATGCCAGTGTGTAAAAAATATATTGACACCATCCCCAGCTAATCTTCTACAAATAGCTGTTCCAATATCTTGTGGGTGGCTTGCACCTGTAATGATTGCTATTTTTTGTTGCGTTTTACTCATTGTTTTTACCCCCAGTATATTTGGGACGCTTTCGATGGATTATTAATAAAGGTCTGCTCCGTTTTTAGAAATCAAAACGCGAAGAATTTGCCACATGTAGAGTATGTATTCCCCTCTTCATCTAATCTGAATTCATACCAAACAAAATTCGTGATAATTTTCTAATCTAAAATTTTAATCTGATTTTGAACATCAATAGAAAAGGCTTCTACATCAAATTGATGCTGCTTTATCGTATCTTCCGCTAACTGTTGAGCCTTCTTTTTAGCCTTGTCATTTTTCTCATCTGTTAAATTAATCCTTACTTGAATCTCCTCGGATGTCATACTATGGTCAACGCTGAAGGCGCCAAAATTTTGTGCAAACATCGCCTCAAATAAATTGGCCATGACATCATTATAACTAAGCCGAGTTGAAATCGCTGCTGCTGGCTCATAGAGATTTTTTAACGTTATTTGAAAAGAGATGGGGTTTAATTCATTAGCTTTGATAACGTCCAATATGGTTTCTTCTATATGTTGCTTGGCCTTGCGATCGACCTTGTCGGGTAATGACACAAGAAGTTCTATTTTGCTATTGGGTAAAATTCCATAATCTAATTGAAAGCTATAAGCTTCTTTGCGCAATGCATGAGAAATCTCACTGATTAAAAATTGATATTGCTGAATATAACGCAATAATTCATCATTACTAGGTTGTGACATTGGAATATTTGTTTTTTCAGCATATTGAATAGGTGCATTTGCAAAAAAGAAAAATGCACCACAAACAATGATTAAAAGAAGAAACCATAACGTAAATAACTTTTTAATAAACATATATAGCCCCCTTATTCGGGACTATATGCCAAATAGCTAAAGTAAATTACGGTAGAATTTTATAAAACAATACGCGATCTTGATTTTCGCCACCATAATTACTATGAATGGATATATTTTCTATCACCTTGTCACCTTTTTCCATTCTAAAGCCCAGATTCGTGTGGAAAGCGATGGATACTTCATTAATAGGCGACGTGACACATTTCACAATATTTCGATGGTACTGCTTCACCACATGAAAGAATACATCATATAATCTTTTTGCAATATTCTGTTTTCTGTAATCAGGATGGACCCCAACAAAATGGATGAATGCTTCATTTGTCTTGGATTGCGATAAAAAGCCAATGAGGAAGCCAATGATTTCGCCATCCTTCTCCATAATAAGGCTCGTATTTGTAAAGTGATCAAAAAATAATTTAGGCAGCTTATCTGACATATTCCTACCGCCCCACCACTCATTAATTAATGGGGATAAAGTATAATAATCTGAACTCTGTACACTACGAATGTTCATGGAATCAATCCTCCTTTTTAAGTTATACAACAGCAATACAGTAACCATAAACAGGTATGGATAAAACAATGCAGATGAATACCATCTCTATACCCTCTATCTAGGAGGGATAATCCTATTCTTATTTTAACCTACCATTTATTTCAATATCAATGGTTCGCTCATCCCTTTGCCATTACTAATGACTTTAATGTGTTGCTTAAAGCCTGAATGTGGTTCGTTGTATCTGTCATGCTTACTAGAAGCTGATTTTCGTCCTCCACTGAGTGTAGAATCTCACCAGTAGAAGCTGCATTTTGCTCCGTCATGTGATTCAGTTTTTCAATTTGCATTTGGATTACCTCGAATTGTGAGATGGCACTGCTTAATTCATGCATCCCTCTTGTTAAATCTGTATTCGTTTCCGTAAAAGAATCCTTTAAACTATTAAAGAAATGACTGACATCCTGTAAAAGCTGTTCTCCATACTGTAGCGCCTTTTCACCGTCATCAGAGCGTTGATGAGCCTCTGTTGATTTTTCAAACAAGGTTTTCGTCACATTGGTAATGCTGACAGTAATTGCAGCGCTTTCCTCTGCTAGCTTACGTACTTCATCTGCAACAATCGCAAATCCTTTACCATGCTCCCCCGCTCTAGCCGCTTCTATCGCAGCATTTAATGCCAATAAATTAGTCTGTTCTGCAATATGGGTAATCCCCTTTAAAAGACTATCCACTGTTTGTAGGCTATGTTGTAGCTCGTTGACAGTTTCGGCAGTTGAGGCCATTGCATGACTCATAACGCTCATTTGAGTCATTGCATCCTGCATTTTATCCCATCCCGCTAATACTTCTTGTTGTAGCTCAGTAGATTTAGCGACCGTATCCTTTGAGATCGTCAAAGTTTTATTGACAAAATGAACCGAGTCGCCCATAGTGCCATGAATCATTTGTAAACTAGATACCTCCTGCTGAATACTTGCAGAAATATCCTCAGTCGCTACTAAAATTTGCTTACTAGAGCCAGAAATCCTCTGCATGGTTTGTTGGAATTGCGTGACATGCATGTCTAATGCCTGACTGCTCTTTTCAATTTCCTGAAACGTATTTTGTAATTGATTGAAGGATGCTTGTACTTCATTTTGCTGAATTTCTGCATGTTGAATCAGTTCATTCCCCCATTTTGCCAGCAAATAAAGGGCAATGATAACCCCATTCATAATCGCCAAAAGTGTCACAAAGACAATGGTGTCATCGAATGGCCCTAACAATGATGACGAGTTGACCAAATATAAAATGAAAAAACTAAGATTTGTTAGAATCCCAAAGAAGACAATCAATTCTTTTTTAAAATACAGAGCAATGATGGCCACTGTGCACAGTAAAATATAATGCTTATTTAATGAAAAGCTATCAAGCAAAAATAGTGTAAACACAACACTTGATGGAATGAGGCCAAAAATAAAGCCTTTGACATACGTTTTAATAGGTAAAAAATAATTACATACTGCCAAGGCAATGACAGCTAGCCCAATAAATAAAAAATGCAAGCCCTTTGATAGAATCATTGGTCCACATATTAAAATGGCCAAAATTGAGATAATAGCCAAATTTACACGATGAACTTTTCGTGTATCATAACGAATTTTATGCTCCATTACTATCCCCCTAAAAAAATGAATAGACATTCAGTTTAATTTTCTATTATTATATAGTATAACAACTACTTTTTGTAGCTAAATATTGCATTTATAAGCAGAATTAGCTTATTTTTGAAATAAAAGGGGGAAATTGAATTGACTAGCGTCCAACAAATCGCACCAAATTTCTACTGTATCGATACACATGATTTAGGTCGAGAGCAGCGAACAAGCTCCTATCTATTAATCGATGAAAAGATTGCTCTTATCGAAACTTCGGCCAGTCCATCCGTACCTTATATTATGGAAGGGTTACAGAAATTAAATATTGCAGTAGAGGATATAGACTATGTCATCGTGACACATATTCATTTAGACCATGCAGGCGGAGCAGGGTTATTTTTGCAAAGCTGTCCCAATGCTAAATTAGTGGTTCATCCACGAGGCGCAGCCCACATGATTGATCCCAGTCGTCTTATCCGCAGTGCTAAAGGGGTTTATGGCGCTGAATTTGACCGCCTTTTTGATCCAATTGTACCCATTGACGCTACAAGAATTATTGAAGTTCTTCACGAACAGCGTTTACAATTAGGTCAACATCATTTAACGTTTTATCATACTGAGGGGCATGCTAAGCATCATGTTTCAATGCTTTATTCCGCAACAAATGGCTTGTTTGTAGGAGATACAACAGGTGTTCGCTATCCCGAAATGGATGAGGAAGCAATTGATTTAATCATTCCGTCCACCTCTCCAAATCAATACAACCCTGAAACAATGGAACAATCCTTAAAATTGTACGAAAAGCTACAAGCAAGTGAATTATACTTCGGCCACTATGGGGCTTATAAAAATCCAGCTGAAGCCTATCGTCAGGTGCGCTATTGGACACCACTCTTTTTAGAAGAAGGTAGAAAAGCACAAGCAGCATCAAGCCAGTTCCAGGAACAAGTTCACTACTTAGATGCACGCTTAAAGGAGCTTTTATTCAACTATCTACAGGAAAACGGCATTCCTTCAGATCATCCTGTCTATCAAACCATCCCATTTGATACGATTGTGTCCGCAATGGGAATACTAGATTACCTAGAAAAAGTAAATGCACAGGTTCCACTCAAATAGGAAAAGAGGTGTCTCCAATGATTTTGGAACACCTCTTTTTTAGTTTCGCTTTTAGTATTGGTCGAAGCGATCTTTTTTGGAAAATCCGCTCTCTTTTTTATCAAAATGCTCTAAAGTTTACTGTCTTTATACCTTTAAACGATCTAGAACTGCTCGAAAATCTTGTTGCTCCCCTACTTCACGAAATGATTGAAAGGGATTGCTCATTTTTTTCATGCGCTCCATGACATAAGGAATCGTAAAAAGCTCTGGCGTAAGGTTTTCATTGACCTCCTCCCAGAGAAGCGGTGTTGCTACTAAACCCATTTCATTGCCTCGAGTGGAATACGGGGCAATGATGGTCTTGCCCTCTGCATGCTGGACATAATCTAAATATAATTTTTCATGACGATTCTTCTTTAAACGCTCAATTGTATATAAATTGGGCTTTTGCTCACATAAAAAGCGACAAACAAATTCTGTAAATATACGTACCTCTTCATAAGTAAATGTATTTGCGGGTAAAGGAATATATAGCTGTAAACCTTTTCCACCTGATGTTTTGACAAAGGATTGTAGCTGAAAATAATCAATAATGTTCTTTAAATCAAGTGCTCCTGAAACGGCTAATGGAAAATCTTGTGCTGAGGGAGGATCTAAATCGAAAACAATTTCTGTCGGGTATGGTGAATGATGTGTTTGAAATGGAATGTGGAGCTCTAATGCCAGCTGATTTCCAAGCCACAATAAGGTTTCTAAGTTATTACACACGATATAATCAATATCATCCATCACGGCTGTTGCCACAAAATCAGGCATTTTTTCAGGTCTACTTTTTTGATAAAAACTTTCACCTGGAACACCATGTGGATAGCGTATTAGCGTTAGAGGGCGGTCCTTGAGAAAAGGCAATAAATAGGACGATATATTTTGCAAATAGAACAAATATTGATCCTTTGTAATACCCATTTTTGGCCATACAGGCTTGTCTGGATGTGTGATAGCAACGGAGTCAGGGATAGGATACAATTGGCGTTGCATGTGCTGCCAATGACACTCCTCAGGTAATAAATCTAATCGAAAGCCATGAAATCTAGGTTCCCGAAGCTTACTACCATCAAAATCAATACAGGCAATGTCAACACAAATAGAAGGCTCAAGTTGCCATCGCTCCTTCTTACGCAGTCCATTAGTCTGAAAGAATTTGACAAGTGTTTGATGCTCTTCCTCTGTCATACCATGCTTAAACGTAACAACTTCTCGTAATTGATTGTCCTCATAAATCGCACCATGGAAATAGCTATTGCTATGGTCATATTGGGTGACAATGACTGTGACATAACGCCAATTTTTTATCTTTAACCAATGTTTTGATCGTATGTTTCCAAGCCATTTACTTGTTTTCTTCTTAGCAACAATGCCTTCTCCATTGTAAAGCTTGATGGACTGCCATAAGCTCTCATGCTCCTCACTACCATGTATGATTTGGATAGGCGTTGGATTCTCATAGTCCACGCTTGGCCAATTGAACTTTGTAGCAAGCTTGACCAATTGTTCTTTCCGCGTCTTTAAATAGCGATTTTGGAAAGGTTCTCCTTTAAGGGTTAAAACATCAAATGCTAGATAGTGAAAAGGAAATGAATTAGCATGTTCCTGAATCACGTCTTGATTTTGCATTCTCCCCCTCTTTTGAACAACGGCAAAATCACTTTTATAATGATTGCGTAAATAAACTAACTCCCCATCCAAGGTAAGAGGTAAAAATGATTGAATCGATGCATGTATTTGCTGACAAAAAGCTAAAATTTCTGGAAACAGGTGATTTAAATTTCGACCATTTCTACTAATGAGCTGCGGCTCCTCATCCCACACGAATAAGCAGCGAAAACCATCATATTTCGTTTCAAATAGCCATTCATCCCCATTAGGTATTTCGTTTGTTTCTGTTAAAAGCATTGGTCTCATCCCACAATACCTTCTTTGCTTTTTATCTTCAGTGTTTGAAGATTTCATTTTAAGATACATAAAAAACCTCAAAATACATCATAGTAAGAAAAACGAGGTGACAACAATGCATACAGTGTGGAAAGGCAGTATTTCCTTTGGACTGGTCAATATTCCTGTGAAACTACATGCTGCTACTGAAAATAAGGATGTCAAATTGCGCCAGCTTCACAAAGACTGCCATACGCCGATTAGCTATAAAAAGGTTTGTGAGGGCTGTAACCAAGAGGTAAAAGATGAAGATATCGTGAAGGCTTATGAATATGCCAAAAATAAATTTGTTGTGTTGGATCCAGAGGATTTAGAAAACTTGCGTAAGGAAAATGAAGATAAGGCTGTGGAAATTATTGATTTTGTGCAATTAACTGAAATCGATCCGATTTATTTTGAACGCACCTATTTTTTATCACCCGATTCGACGGGTGCCAAAGCCTATTCATTGTTACGAAAAACATTAGAACAATCAGGGAAAATTGGCATTGCTAAAATCATTATCCGTTCTAAAGAGCAACTTGCCATCGTGCGTGTTTATCAAAATGCCCTCGTAATGGAAACAATTCACTATCCAGATGAGGTAAGGAGTATTGGCGATGTTCCAAACATTCCAAGTGAACAGGATGTAGTACAAAAGGAGCTTGATACAGCGCTTATGCTAGTGGAACAACTAACAACTACATTTAACCCTGAAAAATATACAGACGATTACCGCAATGCTTTATTAGAACTAATTGAAGAAAAGAAAGCTACAAATACAATCGCTACAAGTGATAAACAACGTCCAATCCCTGAAAATGTCACGGATTTAATGACAGCACTACAGGCTTCATTAGAAAAAACGAAAAAGCCAGCTACAAGAAAACGGACAACACGGACAAAGAAAAATGCCTAAGAAAGAACAAGCGTATCCTGACATCGGGATACGCTTTAGAATTGTCGAAAATAGGAATCTAAATCCTTTTTGCGCTGAATCATTAAAAGTTTAGCCAATACAGCCTGTTGCTGTTGAAAGAATTTAGGTTTTCCTACCCGTTCAAAGCGTTTATTCCAACGAAACATTTTAAAGAAAATCGAAAAAGTTGGTTGATAATGGGCTTTTTCGATGCCCATTTTTTGTTTCATAAATCTTTTTATAATACGAAAGATCCGAATTTTATAAGGGGTATCGAGAAAGATAATGTAATCCGCTTGTTGGAAGCTATCAATTACCCACTCCTCTTGATGGATCCCCTCTATAATCCAACTGTTCGTTTGGAGAATGATTTGTAAGTGCTCTTTTTTTTCTTCATCTGTTCTTGGTATATCCCCTGATTCCTTTCGAATCCATGCCACATTATCAAGCTCATAATAAGGAATTTGCAAGGTTTTAGATAATTTCCTCGCCAATGTCGTTTTTCCACTGCCAACCGACCCAATAATATGTATTTTTTGTGGAAACGTTTTTGTCATTGAACCCCTCCTTTATATGTACCTTTATTATACAATAAATTTCATCTTACATAAGTTTTTCCGAGAACATAGGTTCCCAATTATGGTATGATGAAGGAAAAATAAGGAGACTCTTAATGCATGACAATACATGAGCAAATGTTGCTACAACAAATAGCTGGCCTCAGCATTGCCTATATAAAGGATGGTGAGCTTCAGCAAGCAGATTGCTTTGGTCTATTAGAGGTTGGGAAAACTAACAGAGTCAATACCGAAACCATCTTCAATGCCTGTTCAATTAGTAAACTACTTACAGGCATTTTAGTGATGAAGCTGGTCGAGCAAGGTATAGTGGATTTAGATGAGGATATTAATCAAAAGCTCACATCCTGGAAGATGCCAGATAATAGCTACACTCAGGCAAAAAAAGTTACATTACGACATTTGTTAAGTCATCAGGCGGGGATTATTGACCCTAAAGGCAGCTTCTCTCCCTTACATTCACTATGGCAGAGGCCTTCGATGGTTGACTTATTAAAAGGGACAACTCCTTATTGTCCCATACCAATCGATAGTAAATTTGAGGCTGAGCAAGAATTTCATTATTCCGATGCTGGCTTTTGCATTGTTCAATTGCTAATGGAGGATATAATAGGCTCAAATTTTTCAACACTCATGACAGACCTGATTTTTCGACCACTAGCCATGACAAATAGCTTTTTTTCTTCCGCAGTTCCAACTGCCAATACAGCAAGTGGTCATCATAAAGATGGCACCGTAACAGCACAGAGATACCCTATTTACCCGTATGATGCAGCTTGTGGATTATGGACAACACCGTCAGATCTAGCAAAATTATTACAAGAGGTAATGCAGGCTTTAAAGGGAAAAGGTACACTTGGTTTAGCTTCAATCCATGAGCTAATTCGTCCTCAGGGCTGTAAGGAATGGATGGGCCTTGGTGTATTTCTTGATGGTGCTGGTGAGCAGCTTGAAATATCCTCGCTTGGCTGGGGTGTTGGCTATCAATGTCTGCTAGTGGCCTATCCCCACCTAGACAAAGGCTTTGTTGCCATGACTAACACCGATACAGGCGTCCATCAAATGCAAGGTCTCTTAGGAGAAATCTATCGTTCCTTTATCAAATAAAGAAGAGGCTTGATTTAAGCCTCTTTCCTTACCTCATAATGCAGTTGTACCATTTGACCATATCGTTTTGTTTCCAATAGCCTTAAGTTTTCGAATGGACGTGGAGATGTAAACAACGGTATACCTGAGCCCAGTAAATGTGGTGTAAGCGTAATAATCCATTCGTCAATTAGCCGCTCCTGTAAAAAAGCATCTAGAATGGCCCCTCCCCCTACCATCCAAATCTTTGTGCCTTCTTGCTCTTTTAAACGTTGAGTAAATGTGATGACATCCTCTTGGACAAACGTCACATGCTCATTTTCCCCAGTTTGAGTTGTGGAGAAAACATAGCATTTTTTATCAGGATAAGGGAACGGATCAATGTGCTCTAGGATATAATCATATGTCCGTTTTCCCATAATGACGGTATCAATGGTTTGATACATATCAGCGTAGCCATTATCTCCATCTCCCTCGGTTTCCTCTAGCCACTGTAGATCATCATTTTCCTTGGCAATAAATCCATCTAAACTCCCTGCAATAAATACCAGTATTTCTCGTGACATTACTTCAGCTCCTCTTCTTTTGAAAATCTCTTGTACAATCTCTATACTAACTATAAAACATGACAACTATTGGCATGATTAAATAAAAAGGTGAAAAAATATGAGCAAAGCTAAACGATTAATTGATATTTTGTTATTTGTCAGTGCAAAAAAGAAATTTACAGCGCAGGAAATTGCCGACACCTTCCATATTTCCGTGCGAACGGTGCATCGTTACCTGTTGGATTTAAGTGATATGGGTCTACCCATTTACGCGGAACAGGGAAGATATGGGGGCTATACGGTGCTATCAAATGCCATTCTCCCCCCTATATTATTTACCGAGGAAGAAGCGGTCGCTATTTTCTTTGCATTCCAGTCTTTGCATTATTATCGTGATTTACCTTTTAATACTGAAATGCAGTCTGTCTCTCAAAAGCTGTATGAATCCTTACAGAAGGAAGCCAAGAAAAAGGTGGATACGCTGCAATCCTATATTGCCTTTTGGAACCCTAAAAGAGCCATTACAACACCACTCTTAACTGACGTTTTAGAGGCTATCATCAACCAATCACAATTGCATATCCACTATGAATCGAAGTCTGGTATGACCTCAAAGCATATCCAGCCTATTGGCGTGTACGCTCATGATGGCTTATGGTATATGCCTGCGCTACTGCTATCAAATGAAAGAATATTACTCTTCCGTGTAGATCGAATTAAAGGCATAAAAGTTGGTGAAGCAAACCATAAAACGACGATGAATTTGCAGCAATGGCTAGAAACTGACTATGAGCCTCAGCAGCCAATTCGCTTATATGTTGAATTATCAAGCGAGGGCGTTCGTCAATGTTTAAGTGAGCCCCATCTGGAAAAAGCGGTTGTTCGACATAGTGATGGAACAGGCTATATCGATACGATCATCGATCAACATGAGCTCCACTTTAATAGCTCCCTATTCTTTCGCCTTGGTCAACATGCGGTTGTCAAAGAACCGCAAGCATTAATTCAGCTTTTGCGTCAGCATGCACATGAGCTATTAGCGATTTACCCCGAGCCAAAAGAACCTCAATAAGATGACAATTTTGTCAGATTCACGTAACATTCATCGTTACTACTTTTGATAGAGCGTCCTTATAATTGGGTTTGAAGGAGGAGATTTACGTGCAACCGACCAACAGTAATAAACGAATTGATACATTAGATTATTTAAGAGGGTTCGCCTTACTAGGCATTATTCTAGTCAATATCCCCTCGTTAATGTGGATTGAACCACCTAAATTGGCAAACGATATTGCCTATAGCCGCTTTCTAACACTTTTTGTAGAGGGTAAATTTTTTATCATTTTTTCATTTTTATTTGGAATAGGATTTTATCTCTTTATTTCACGCGCTCGGGCGAGGGGTGAAAAAGCCTATGCCTTATTTAGCCGTAGACTTTTGATTTTACTGCTTATGGGGATTGTTCATTTTTATTTCCACCCAGGTGAAGCCTTAACAGTCTATGCTATCTTTGGCTTTATAGCCTTACCTTTTTATAAAATGCGCAAAGGCATCAATCTCATCCTTGGGTTCATCCTATTAGCCATCACTGCCTATTTTGGTCTAAAAATTTTAATGCCATTTCCACTAATTTTGCTTGGTCTAGCTGCAGGACAATATCATTTATTTGAAAATATCACATTACATCGATTTAAAATCAGGTTAGTGACGATTGTAATGGGCTTGATAAGCATGGTTAGCTGGTTTTATCAATGGCAGTATGTCCCTGAACCCCTTATCAACATCCAACATTTGCCCAAGGATCAGCTAGCAGCTCATATTACTAATATCGAGCAATTTTCATTAATTGGACTACAGTTTAGCCCATTCGCTTCTGCCTTTTACATGGGAACAATCATCCTATTATTACAAAGTACTTTGTTCCAGCGACTATTGGCACCGTTAAAAGCATATGGGCGCATGGCCTTGACTAATTACCTGGGGCAAACAGCGCTCATTCTCTTAATTGGCCATACTTTCGGTTTAATTGGACAACTTCGCTATCTTGAATCTTTGTGGATTTGTTTAGGCATTTATGGTTGCCAATTGCTCTTTAGTAAGCTATGGCTATACTTTTTCCGCTTTGGCCCTATGGAATGGCTATGGCGAATCGGGACATATTGGACAATTCCTCCCCTACGACAAAATACGAAAGATTATTTATCGTAAAGGATAAACACCTATCAGCTTGGTGGTAAACATCATATATTGGTAATGTACCCTACTCGCTTTCCATCTTTGCTCATATCTTCAGCAAGAAACACATCCCCATTTTATTTAGTCACCAACGTGACTAATTTAAAAACAGCGTTAAGCCATTGTTAACGCTGTTTCTTTTAGTTTATTAAGTCTAATAAGAAATAAAAGTGAATCATTCGGGTACTTTGTGGGGAATAGGTAATTGAATGCTAATTAGGAGATAAACATACAAGTCACTGGATTTTATAATCCAGTGACTTGTATTCATTGCAGTTATTTTTTCTCTTTCAAGCGAGTATGTCTCTTCATCTTAATAATTGATTCACTGTACTAAATACGGGTTAATGCGCCATCAGGTTTAGGAATTTCTTGAACTGTTATTTGATTCATTTTACAAAAATGTTTAAAGAATTGTTGTGCCAACTCTCGTTCTTTTGGGTCACTTTTCAGCGCAATGATATCAAGTAAAATTTGTGCCATCCATAAATTTTCGAAATAACGATATTTCCCTGTTTTCCATGTCATTTTTTCGGGGAATTTTTCATTGATATAATATTGCCAGAAAAGCAGCTGATTCGATTCCTGTTCTGTCAGTTGAATTCTGTATTTTGAATGAGCAGGAATATGTCCATCTTCACACAGTTTACCAACAAAATTTTCATTCACCATATAGACACCTAAGATGCGTCTATCTTTTTCAAGCTGACTGGAATCTCTTGCTGTTAAAAGGACAGCGCTATTTTGATGCAAACGGCTCGGCTTGTTTGGGTTTCCTTTGTTAGTACCACTCTTTAATATACCCGAAAAAACTTTCCACTCTGAAAAAGAACGATTCTGTTCCTCTGAATCACACCAAAAAACCATCTGTGATGCAGGATGAAGTTTATGGTTACTCATAAGTTTTTCGTGTTCCAAGCGAAGTAACAGTTCTTTTCGTTGACGTTTCTTTTCCTCTTCCTTCCGCCCTTCTTCTTCTTCTCGCTCAATTTCCTTTTTTTGTATAATCTCTTCAAGTAACTTAGCATCACTTTTATCATGTATTGTTAGGTGCTTTCCAAATACATCTGGAAAAACAAACCTTTTATTTTCAGATGCAAAATGTATTTCAATACTCGAATCATTTTGTTTAACTATACTACCTATGCCAAAACGCTTGTGTGTAACTTTCTTATTAATTAGATTCATTCATCTAGTCCTCCTTATGGAATAAAAAAACAAGTTACTATTAGATAGTAAATTTTTTTAAATAACTAAAACAATTTTGTTTTTAAAAATTAAAAAAACGTATCCAAATTCTTTCTGCAAAATAGGACATCGGAATTCGAAATACGTTTATAAAAAAATGATCGTAAGACTATTATAACATTTTTAAATAAAATTACAAATTTATTATTGACAACACATTTTCTCATGAGTTAAAATATTTATTTATTCTCTGAATGAATTGGAAAAAGACCATAGACTTCTGAAAAACGCCTTCTAAAATCCCACTTACCCTTGTTACATATATAAGTTGCTTTTTATATTATTTGATGCAAATAAATTCTTCACCTGTTTCTTATTCTAAGCATACACTGCAAATAATACCCTTTTTTGTAGGGAGGATTATATGAAGCAAAATAAAGGTAATCGGAATAGTGAGGGATTGGAATCCGTGAGTCATGCAGCTAGGCTGGCTGTCATTGCGGGGGCGATTACAACACTTGGAGACGCTCTATCGACCATTGCGGCTGGTCTTGCCCTAGAGGATGAGTTGAAGGAAAATGAAAATAATAGCAATGAAATTGACAAACTACAAAAGCAAATTGACGAATTAAATTATGAAATGAAACAATTAAAAAGGATGTTACGTTAATACAGATCTGTACACAAAAACGACAATACCACATGGATATTGTCGTTTTTCAGGCTATTTAGCAGCCCAAAGTTCAATCTCTATTTTAATATCTGGTAGCCCTAATGCAGATATATAGGCAATCGTCATAGAAGGATAAGAATGACCAAACATCATTTCCCATTGCTGATCGAAATGATGCCAATCAATCTCCTCTGTCGCCCATATATTCACTTTTACCACATGAGAAGCATCCAATCCCTCAGTTGCTAAAAGCGCTTCAATATTTTTAAATGTATTGATCGTTTGTTCATTTAGTCCTACAGGCAGTTGATCATCTTGAACAACCCCTATTTGTCCAGAGAATGCATACATTGTTGCATCTTTCGGAATGATTGTGATGTGGCTATATTTACCAACAGGGCTAGGTACCTGCATTGGATTTTTACGTATTATGTTTGTTTTCATATTCTTTTCTCCTTTTGGATTGTATTTTTCTAAAAAAGGGCAGACTTATCCCTCGCTCATTGATTTTAGAAAAAAACAGCTGTGGAGAACCCTATACCCATGCTTAAAAAACGAATAGCTCTTTTTTTCATGTGAATTCTCCTCCTTGTTCCTAAAGTTATATTCACCTTACCATTTTTATCCTATACGATCAACGAAATACCAAAACTATTTTTGCATGTCATCGATTATTTCTCAGGCAATTAACTATTCAATCATAGCCATCACAACATATATATAGTAGTGTAAAGCTATATTAGCCTTACACCTCCGAAATTGTTACTAGGGTCACTCCATCCCAAGTGTCCCTTTAATAGAACTAGGTACCCCTCATTGGCGTACCTAGTTTTTTGTTTATTTTGGGGTCGTGCCGTACTTATGTTGGCTAAGATTGCTTGCAGCTTTTATCTCTAATCAATCGTATTTTTTTAAGCTGAGGTGTAGAATTTTTCTGCTGAAAGATACCATAGCCAATATATGACCTATAAGAAGACCAAATGAGAAAATATTTAAATATAATTACACTCATCACACTTCCCTAAAGTAATCATTTTGCATTAAGCTCAAATATTAGAGATTCTTTGTCTAAGACATTGTTTATACAACAAATATAGAAATGAATGCTATATGCAACAAAAATGTTAAGCTTAGTAAGCTTAACATGATTAAGAGATAAAAATATGAATCCCTCCTGTAATCACACTTATTGCGGCTATTGTCATATGGATTGTTCGTAAGCTTCGATTTTTTCTATTGTTGAATAAATTCGTTCCTATAATAGCAGTAATTAACAAAAGAATAATTACAATCAAGCCCATAATTCCTTCATTCTCCAATTCACCCTCATTAAAGTACATGATTAGCCCATGACCAATACCTAGCAACAATGCCATTGTGCCAAAAAGAATATGATATCTACCTATTAACTTTGCTACGGATAAATATAGCCCTTTAGATTGTGGAAAAGTACGAATTACAGACTTCAAGAAGGTTCTAATAGGAAAAATCATACCCGCTGCACCAATTCCTATGAATGCACACCAACCAATTAATTCACCAAGGTCCTCATAACGCCCTTCTTCGTGTTGTTGTCTACCGTTACCCTCATCATACTCATCTCTTCCTTCAAAAATATCATCAGCATAAATGGGATTTACATCATACAAAAAAAACATCACTACCAATACTATCCCAAAAATTTTTAAATAGCGCATAGGAGATCTCCTTCCATATTGAGGTTCAACATTAGTCTAAGCAACCAATATGAAAAAAATCTGAAAAACGGTACTAGAAAAAATTACGATATTTAATTTAAATTTCTTTTTTGGCTTAGAATAAGTAGAAGATTGGTCGCACAAAAAATTCAGGTGGATTTCATAATGTTGTTATAAATTAGTTATATTGAATATAAAAAAGGTAGGAGGAGCTTCGTTGAAAATACTGATAGCTGAAGATGATAATCGATTAAGAAAAAACATTGTTCACATCATTCAAAAAGAATTTCATCAGGTGGATGCTGTAGATAATGGTCAGCATGCATTAGAATACATACTGTTTCATACATACGATTTAGTCATACTAGATTGGATGATGCCAGAAATAAGCGGTATTGATGTGTGCAAAGAAGCTAGAAGAAATGGTTATGAAGGAGGCATTTTAATACTAACAGCAAAGGATGATAGCAATGACATTATCTGCGGATTAGATGCAGGTGCTGATGATTATGTTGTTAAACCATTTAAAATGGAAGAACTCTTAGCGAGAATACGTGCCATTTTAAGAAGAAAAAATAAATCCATTCATCAAATCATTCAAATTGATGATTTAAAGTTATATTTGGATTCCAGAACACTTTTTAAAGATAATCAAGAAATACTATTGACTAAAAACGAATTTTTATTGTTAGAGTACCTTTTTATCAACAAAGGCATCATTCTTACTAGAGAACAAATTTATTCACAAGTATGGGGCTTTGATCATGAGATGACTAACAACAACCTTGATGCGTTAGTAAAATTAGTTCGTAAAAAAATCGATTATAATCGACCAAAATCCATTATTGAAAACATTAGAGGAATAGGATACAGAGTGAGGTAGCATGTTTAAGAAAACTCGTAAAAAATTAACTTTATTTAACTCCATTAATTTTATAGGCTTTTTCTTTGCTTTTCTTATTATTCTTTATTTTTCATTAGTTCAACTAATGAATTACCAACAAATAGAAGAACTAGAAACTTATTATAAAGAACAATATCATGACTTTTTTGAGCACAAAAATGATAATGAAGGGAAATTAGAATTTAACCCAAATGGTATGTATTTTTACTATATTTATACAAAAGACCAGATACTAGTCCACGGTGACGAAAACTATCAAGGTTTATTTAAAGATCTAGAAAAAATCATTCAAACGGAAGATCCTTCTAAACGTTTTGTAAAAAATATAAAGTGGCGCGATAAACATCTTTTAATTTTATCGAAACCCATTCAGCCGAACGATGAATTCCTTGGATATATTGTTATAGGCAAATCGACCACATCACAATATCATTTTTTTCAAAAAATGATCTTACTGTTTATTATTTTAATTATAATTTTTACGATAATAATTGGATTTTTAAGTTACTACATGGCAGGAAAAGCCATGATCCCCATTCAACATGCACTTGAAAAACAGAAAAGCTTTGTTTCAGATGCTTCTCATGAGTTAAGAACACCGCTAAGTGTATTTTATAGTTCACTCGATATTTTAGAAACTGATGAAGCTAATAATATGAGTGATTTCGGTAAAGAATTGATTGAAGATTTAAAGCATGAAGCAGAGTTAATGAAAGAGCTATTAGATAAACTATTATTTTTAGCCCGACATGACAAAAATCGTATTCATTCAACTAAAGAAAAAATCTCCTTAACAGAGTTGCTAATAACGATTAGTAGGAAGTTTAAACGAGCGTTACCGAAATCAATCGTTTTCGAAACAGAAATCCAACCTAATGTTGAATTTATTGGAAATTCAAATAATATAACTGAATTAATTTATATATTATTAGATAATGCCGCTCAGTACACACAAAGAGGATCAATCTATCTAAAGCTTTTACAAACTGATAAAATGATATATATCTACATTGAAGATACAGGCATTGGGATTTCTAAGGAAGACCTCCCTTTTATTTTTGATAGATTTTTCCGGAGTGATGCAGTGAGAAACAGAAACGGAACAGGACTAGGACTTGCTATAGCTGATTCTATTGTTCATGATCACGGAGGAACATTCACAGTTCAAAGCGAATTGGAAAAAGGTACAACATTTTGTATTCAATTTCCTCTTTATACTAAAAAGTAGGCTCTTCATCATTACATGATGGATAAACCATAGAATGGCATTACATGTATCAGTAGTGCCATTCAACTAGTTTATTTTTTTGAGCTACTTTGGCAGTCTAGCTAACATGGAGAAACTGCCTTTCATCCATTCAAGCACCGCTTACTTGCTAACCCCTTGCTTTTGATCTTTCTTCTTAAACCCATCACTCATCAACCTTACAAGTAGTGCGGTAATTATAACCATTACCGTACTGCTATAAAATAAAATTACCAACATTTGATTAGAGTCAGTACCAATGAATAGCCCATGTATAAGTGATAATATCCAAGCAGGTAAAACAAGAAAATGCATCTTCTTCCAAAGTGAGAAGTTCATTTTATTTATCCATATATCTGATGTTAAAAGAACTATTAAAAATAAATAAAAAGCTATGGTTCCTAGCCCAGACAACAATGCCTGATAGTTAGCGCTAAAAGGTAATAGGATTTCAGAAATAGTATAGGGTTCGTATTGATCAATCATTAGTAAAAGTAAATGTACAATAACAGTTATAAATCCCATCCATCCACTCATTTGATGTAATTGAAAGTATAAGTTTTTATTGGACTTGAGAGTAGAAGATTTCCTTAGTAAACCAAAAAAAATTGACATACTGAAGTAAAAATAACTTAAAAGCCCTAATAATCGAATCCATTCCCAAGTACTAAATAACATCTAATTTTTCTCCTCCTTTCAGCCAATATATACTTCCATCATCTTTTGCTATTAAGCAAGCACAAGGCATCTGTAGTTTGTCAAACCATACTTGTAATTCTTGTTCATTTAATAAAAAAGCCAGTTTTGTTGCCACTTCTGCTTGACATAATGAGTTTGTTATTATCGTTGTTTGAAGGATTGGGCTAATGATTACCTCTCCGGTTCTTCCATCTAATAAGTGATGCTTTTCTTTCCCCTGCTGTTTCCAACTTCTGAATATACGATTCGATGTGGCAATTGCTCCATTTTGAATTCTAATTGAACTGATCTCTTCGTGTATATGAAATGGATGAGCAATCCCAATGGTCCATGTCTTTTTGCCTGACGACCACATTTTCATATCTCCACCACCATCTACAATTCCAAACTCTGGAGAAACCTGTCTAAGCCAATCAGCTATTTTTTCAACTACGTATCCTTTGGCAAATCCACCTAAATCAATTAATTGATTATCCGTTTTTAAAACTTCATTGTGATCCAAAAAAAGAAATGGCTTATTTGTTTTTTTTTCTATTTGTATTGGCTTATACGTTGATTCTTGAAAAGGAAAGGATCGATCATACCCATGTTGTTCTAAATGTAATTTTAAATACGGAGAAAATATATTATTAGTTAATGTATAATAGTTGTCTGCTGCTTTTAAACAATCATATAATGCAGGAGAAATTCTACCTATTTCTCCTACCTTTAGTTGATTAATTTGATTTAACTCATTATTTGGCTCAAATCTCGACCACTCTCTTGCAACGTATTGCAACCATTTTACCACTTTGTCTTTCCAATCCATTTTTTGCGTTCCAGCAATTTCAATATAAAAGTTTGTATTCATCGTGTTTAATGATAGGGTATCCAAGCAACTTCAACTCCACTTCAAACTATGTTTAGGATCGTTTGGTAGTTCGATCGGTACGAATTTTATTTTGTTGTAGTTGATTCACTCCAACAATTTCAAAATTTGTCCAATCTAATTGAACAAGTTCCTTTTCTCGGTCTGACATTTTTTTTGATTGTTCATTTGTCAAATTTAGATCAGCTATGTTTTTATCTGATGGAACATTATTAAATTGCGTTAATAGTAAAGAAGATAATATTACTCCAGAAGTGCCTAATATCCATTTAGCTTTCTTTTGATCTTTCATTCAATCATCTCCCTTTTTATTTTAATAACTTCAATACAACAGCGTTATTCATTTCTTGCCATTCAGCCACATAGCCCAAACCATTTGAAATTACACTAATTGGAACATATATATTATCATTCAAGTAAAATGTAACAGCTGGTATCGGTGTTTTTATCTCGTTATAGTACACTACATTTGTCCCCGCACGAAAAATTAGTTCTGTACCAGCTTTATTAATTTCCAATATTTTACTATCATCATAATTAACTACTTTTGCACCTAAAAGTTCAGCAACAATTTTACCTGGCACATATATTTCACCATCTAAAGGAATCAAGTAAAGTGACACTGTATTATTATTATTTTCTAGTTTTAATTGAATTTCTTTCGCTTCTTTTAGGGGTAACTCTCCTTTATTTACATAAGTCGATCTTGTCCAAATATTCCATGTATTACTATTTGTTTCAGGGTCTATTTGGTCATAATATTCATATTCATCCTCTTCTTTATAATAATCATAATCATCATCTTCCTCGTCATCATCATAATCATCATTGTGCTTTTTATGAACATCACCCTCGTATTTTTTATAATCTTCTTCATCATCCGCATTTGCTATGTTGGCATCAAGAAATGGCCAAATTAAACTAATAATTAGCAGTATTTTGATAATCTTCATTTTTTCAGCTCCTTTATGATATTTCCATCTTAATTAAGCTAAATGAAAAAATACTGAAAAAACAAAATCATTCATTACAAATTTAACAAATGTATAGACTGCCATTTTTGTTTCGATAGAGGTAGTTAATTTTCTATGAGAATTTAAATAGCATTCTTGATTGAAATCAAAAAAAAATTGCCTTCTGCAAATATAGAAGGCAACTTCAGTATTTTACTAGGCTTTTAGGATTCTCCCCCATAATACCTAATACATTTAATTAAAATAAATAGATCGAATTGCAATTTGTACCCATGAAATGTTGTCACAAAAGAAATTAGTAATATTATCTAAAGATTTTGTTTTCATAAAGATAGTCATAGGAAAGGTCAACAAACAAATATTCATGCTCGTTAATGGCAATGGAGAATGTTCTTGTAATTTCCCCTGTTTCAATATCCCGATACAATTCAGAGATTTCCCCACTTTGATCGTTGCGCATTTTGATAATCGTTTGAAGGAAATAAGGGCGCCAGCTCCAATTTTTATTGATGGCACGTGGCTGTAGCTCCCAGTTCCCATCAATTCGCATAACGTTAGGCGTTAACTGGAACCCATCCTCATTACAAATATAGAGACGGAAGGAGTAGTTATCCAATAATTCAGCTAAGTACTCTAAATGGGAGACATTGTCGCTTGTTGGTTTCACACGGTGAACAATCGCCTCTAATTCCTCCCTTAATTTTTTCAGCTGCAAATATTGCGCCTCCAGCATTTTCTTTTCGGAAGTAATAAATTGCTGGCATTCTTTTTTAAAACGTTCCTTTAATATATCCTTATCAACAAAAGTCATAGCTGGATTTGCTAGGTATGGCCCTTGATAAAACCTACCACCATTTTTCCAAGCAAATTGTAGCTGATAAACCGTTTCAATATCCTCAAATAATAGATTTGCTCCAATTTTATAAGCAAGGCTACCAATGGCAGAAATCATGTCCGATTGAGCAGACCAAGAATCATAATTTAAATCACGTGTATTGACCTTTAAGATATGTGGTGCCAATAGCGCAATATGCTCTAAATGACTTTCGGCTCCTACTTCCTGAACGGCAATTTTCACCCCAAACGTCGTAAAATAGCGTAGGGCGTGATGTAATTTGTTAATATCCCCTATAAATCGATGCTCTGATACGACAAGTACGATACGTTGTAAATCTTTTTCCTCTATATATTGTTGGATAATATTAAAATGACTTTCACCAAAATCTTGCATTAATAAATTTGGATTGCTTGGAATATAAATATCAATTTCTGAAGCAATTTCATCAATTTTGGCTAATGCTGCATGTAAAATTTTATGTTCCATATCAATTCGATATTCTTCGGGAATATCTTCATTGTTGACAAAATCTTTCAAATTAATTTGCTGACCTTGAATTTGTAGATATCCGGAAATTTCGTAGGCAATCACCGTATGCGCGTCTGCGCTAAATATCGGTTGATAATACCCATGTATTTGATCTAAATTTGTTAACACTTCAATTGCGTCCATCATCGAAACCTCCAATATGAATAACGTTTTCATTGTTATTCAAAAATAACATTACATTTATCATGACTAGCTCAAAAAATGCTCTCTGACTGTATAATAAGTTGTTTAAAGTAAAATCGCAACTTCACTTCCCAAGATTTTTGGCCAAGCCGTCCTAACCTTTAACCATCATAAATGCCAGTATGTGATTTTTATCAATGCTAACGACTTTCCATCTTGCAGCTTTATACTTTTGTCCATCCAAGGCTGTCTCTCTTATTTTATTTCTCCCTTTAATCTATGCAACTCGACGCAATGACAGCCGTGATAATGGATGATTATTAGCCTATACCAGCCAATTAATTCAGTCATTTACCCAGTATTTAAGGACAATTTTATGAAAAAACAGTATCCCAAAAGGACAACAAGGCTCCTACTGGCATACTGTTTATTATTATTCAGACATAAAGAAATACCAAATCAGAGCGATTACTGCTAATGATAAAATAACAGCAATCGTTACACGAAGCGGTGAAATAGGAGCATTTCCGCCAACTCGACCCGTTTGTCCATTCACCATAAAGCGGTAAATCTTCTCCTTATAGCGGAAAGAGGATAACCAAATCGGTAACATTAAATATTTGTATGTAATATCATCATGGTTTGTGGAAAAGCATAGATTGGATACTACATCTGCACTATTTTCCCAACGAATTTTGGACGTAATCTGCGCATGGAGGTGATCATGAATTTCATTTTTTGCTTGGTTCCAGCCATCCTGCAAACCAACACTGTAACGCTCTGATAAAAATCCAGCTACATATTGTGGTTTATAGGCCTTATTATTAAGAAGATTAAATGGTTCAATTTTTCGCATCATGTTCCGATCATAGCGAGTCGTGGCACTCACTAAATGATCGTCTATAAACTCCTGATAAAAACCACTTGTTGAATACCAATCTGTTTCAGTATGCGTTTTACCATCTTTATCCGTAACTGTTCGATGTCGTCCATATCTTGCGGAGTATCTGGAGCTTGTTTTGGAGTCAAACGTCCAATACGGGAGATATACCCCTTTAAAGGCATCAGGCTTGGCATTTATTTTGGCAGCCTTTGGTGTAAACCATCGACCTTTGATCCATTTCTGAAAATGTTCTCCTGCCTGCTTATCCGTTACTTCGAAAGCACATACGCCATTGGGAGCAAGCGTATTTTCAGCGCTCGCCTCCATGACCTGATTTGAGCCACAGTAAGGACAACTGTCAGCGACCTGCAATGCATCATAAATTGTCTCGGCCGCACAAGCTTTACAAATAACTGTTTTCTTCTCCACGCCCCAATTGAAATTCCCACGCTCCTCTGCTTTTAAGAAGTCCATTTCCTGAGCAACCTTTTCCTCTTCTTGCTCAGGGGCTGCAATTTCAGATTCAAATCCACAATATGGACAAGTCAGCTTACCTGTAGCAGGATTAAACTCAATTGATGCACTACAGGATGGACATTCCGCATCAAAGTCAAGCTTTACTTGTTTGACATTTTCAACTTCTTGCGTTGACATAGGTCATCATCTCCTTACTTGACATCCTTTTCATCAAAAACATCGCCGCATTCTGGACAGAATTTAGGCGGATTGGCAGGGTCCTCTGGTGTCCACCCACATTTATCACATGCATAGAGTAAAGCATCAGCTGGTTTTTTAGAGCCACACTCGCTGCAAAACTTTCCTTTATTCACCGCTCCACATGTACATGTCCAGCCCTCTTCCGCTGGTTTTGCTGCGCCGCAATTCGAACAGAATTTGCCCGTGTTGTCATGACCACATGCACATGTCCATGTACCAGGTGCATTGGCTGATTGATTTTGCATCGCAGCCTGAGCCATTTGTGCTTGCTTATTTTGCTCATTCATTTGATATAGCTGACTAGCATTGACGCCACCTGCTTGTGAAGCCATATTCATCCCCATGAAGCCTGCCATAGCCCCACCATCATTGTTAGCAGCCGCAATCATCGCTTCTGCCTGAGCGCCTGTTAAATGGGCAGCAGCCATACCTGGATCACGCATGACCGCATTGCGTTGTAGTTGTTTTATCATGGCTTCGTCTTCCTCAGAAGCCTTAAGGGTACTAATCCCAAATGACACAACAGCTAAACCACGTGTAGCAAGCCACTTTTCAGATAATACCTTATTGAGTGCGTCTGCTAATGCAACCGTATGCGCAGGTATTTCACTATAACGAACGCCACTTGCTGAAATTTGCGCAAAGGCTGGCTGTAACGCTGTCATTAATTCTGATTTTAACTGGCTATCAATGGCCTCTCGCGTAAATTCACGCTCTACATTTCCACATACATTTGTATAGAATAATAATGGATCAATAATTTTATAGGAATATTCACCATGGCAACGAATGGCAATATCGATATCTAATCCGATATTACGATCAATCACACGGAATGGAATTGGTGCAGGAGTACCATATTTATTGCCAACTATCTCCTTTTTATTAAAATAATAAACTCGCTGATCTTTAGCAGGTTCGCCACCAAATGTAAAACGCTTGCCTATCTGTTTAAATGTTTCCATAATGCCATGAGATAAATCTGAGCCGTACATAATCGAAGGCTCTGTTGATGTGTCATAGACATATTCCCCAGCCTCTGAAGAAAACTCTACAACCTTCCCCTGCTCAACAATCATCATACATTGCCCTTCATTGATGGCAATAATAGAGCCATTACTAATAATGTTGTCATTGCCCTTATTTGAACCTCGTTTAGAAGTGCGCTTAACACCCTTAGTTACTAGCACATCTGAGGATAAGGCTTCACAATAAAAATACTCACGCCATTGATCCTCTAAAACACCTGTTAATGCCCCAACGCCTGCTTTTAATAAACCCATAAATATTCCCACCTTCACATTGATGTTTAGCTTATTTTAACATCTCTTCATACTATGTAATACGCAAAATCAGACAAATTGTTTCATTTTCTTCCGATCAACTAAAAAACGAGAAGCTCCGATGATATAAATCACCAGAACGTTCTCGTTACATTTTGTATTAGGCAAAGGCAGCTATTATTACAAGCACCCACGCAACAATAAATAACATGCCACCAATTGGCGTAATCGCACCTAGCTTTTTCACACCTGTCACGGCAAGCACATATAAACTACCAGAGAAAAATACAATCCCTGCAAACATCAAGTATACTGCCCAAGAAAGCAGACTAGAGCTTCCTAAAAATGCCTCATTGGATAGAATGCCAAGGGCTAGAATCCCTAAAGCATGATACATCTGATATTGCACAGCCGTTTCCCAAATGGCTGCATAATGCGGTGAGGCAAACTTATCCTTGAGTGCATGTGCCCCAAAAGCACCTAAAACAACACCAAGAGCTGCCAAAATAGCGCCTAAAGCTAAAAACATTTCCATCTATTGTTCTCCTATTTTGCCTCAACAGCAATTTCTTTATATTTAGCATCCCAAGCAGGGTCAATCTTACTTAAAGATACCGGTCGCAATGTATCCTTATGCGCAAGAATATGTACGGATTGAGCTGTGGCTGCTACCGTGCCATCCTCATGTAAAATTTCATAGCCATACGTAGTTCGTAAACGATCATGCTTTTCTACCCAAGTGCGCACCGTCGCCACTTGTCCATAATGCATGGCTGCTTTATACGAAATCGATAAATCCATCACCGGCGATACATAGCCATCTTTTTCTAACGCAGCATATTCAAAGCCCGCATCACTTACAAGCTGGGTACGCCCAATTTCCATCCAAATGATGTAGTTCGCATGGTACACCACGCCCATTTGGTCGGTCTCTGCATACCGTATTTCAATCTGTTTCTCACTCACAAACATTTTCTTCACCTCGTCCTACATTATAGCGTAAAAGTATTGATTTGGTGGGGTTTTTGCTCTGAGGAAATTGGAACGGTGAAAAATAGAGCGTTGCTTTTCTTGGTATTTAAAATAAATATGGATTTTTCTAATATAAATTTTTATTCCATATAAATTCATATAAACACTTTTAAATGGGGTACCACTTTATGAAAAATTGAATAAATATGCACGAGCAGTGACAATACAGCACCTACAAAAACACCTTGTACTCATTTGAGCGCCTGGCTATTAATTTATTGCTTCTGGAACTTTATCGAAATCAAAACCTTTAACAATACTATTCTTAAAGAACCTGATGCTGTTTTTTCTAAATATTGAACCTTGTATTTTAATCTCAGCTCCAACTACATCATATCGCGTTCTTCCTTAGTTTCAATCTGTTTAGAGCGTCCTGTCCAGGAGGGCCATGTTCACCTTTCTCGCACTTTTGAACAAACATTGCCCAATCAGCATTTGAAAGCACAGGTAATGAAGGGGGTCTAACTCCTTTATTGTCACGTAAAGCCATATAACCGTTACCTTCTAAAGTAACAAAGTTGTTCTATTTGTACTGTGTTTCGCTGTTCCACTCTTTTAATTTACTAACTCTGTTACATTTAGTAAAACTATATTAATTGTATTAGTGGCTGTCTGTGCTGCTTGATTTGTATTACCTGTAGCTACATTTGCATCTTGTGTAGCTTTTACAACATCAATCTTTAACTGCGACAAGTTTGAAGCCTCTTGATTGGCATTATCTGCTGCCTCTTGCGCTTACACTGCTTTTTCATTAGCATAGTTAGCCTTTTCATCAGCAAGCAAAGCACTAGCATTCGCTAATTCTGCGGCTGTTGTAGCTAATGCCGTCGCTTCTTCCGTTGCTGTTTTAGCTGTCCTAGCCTCTTGTGCCGCTGTTAAAGCTTGCTGTATAGAATCATTAAGGCGCTCTAATAATTCACCAATGTTCTCACCTGTTAGTATATCGATTTGTTGCTGTAGGTTGTTGATCTTTCCGAGCATTTCCTCTCTCAAGTTATCGGTCAAACCATTGGCTTCACCGATCAAGGCTTCTAACAGCCCGAAATTATAGTTCAAATCGTCTCGATGTCCTTTATCAAAATAGATAAAGCTTGATGAACTAGCTTTTCTCGTGCGGCTTCTTTTTGAGACTGCTCAAATTGTGCTTTTAAATTGCGTAACTGTTTTGATTCTCAGATTCAGGTGGATAGCGTTTAGCAATCTCATCTTCTAATTTCTTTGGAAGGGTTTTAGTTTCATAGGTTTTAATAGCATCAGTTACTCTAGTATCAGCAATTGACTGTAGCCATTTCTTACCCTCATCATTGTCATTTAGAAATGATTGAACTGATTCAAGTGTCAATGCAGCCCCTTGACCATCTCCGCCTGATGCTGACTCCGGTGTAGGTTCAGGCGTTGACTCCGGATTAGGATCTCCTTCTCCAGCAAGCATTTGAATATCTATAGGTATTAACGTTTTAAGAGTGAATAGATTTTGATTCATAATTTCCTCCTTGCCCAATTTAGTTATTCGTAAGAATCCTTAAACTGTTCGAAAGTGTATTTGTTCTCGTTCTTTATAACGTCTGCGAGAATAAAGACAAAAATAAAAAGCCATTCAAAATGAATGACTTGTGTAGATTTTATAATTATGAGAACAAGTCTAAAAAACATGCTTGAAAAAACAATTTCCAAAATATGCTCTAATATCCGTAGAAGTTGAAACCAAAGCTACACTAAAGTACCTCTATTTTTAGTATTCATTAGAAACTAGATACATATTTGTTAAAGTAATATTCAAATATCTTATAAGTGACTTGTGCTTCACTGATATTTACCTTAAGAAGATTTTCAACGTCTATTACCTGAATTTCTTCGATATTTTTACTGTATTTAGAATTTTCATAAGCATTAAGCTGGTCATAAAAAAATTCACAATGGATTGAACAATGATAACCGTCACTATACACTCCAGCATTAATAAGAAAACTTGCCCAAGATATTTGACGGTGCCTATATTTCAAAAATAAACAAGCCAAATAGAAATCATTTAATTCAGGAAATTTTTCAAAAGGTTCAGAATATGCAAATTCATTTACAATTCTTACTGCATTGTTTTGAAATTTTGTTAATGAAAGTTCTATAATCCAGTAAGGAGGACTTTCAGATTTATCTATAATATCATCACAAAATAAGGAATAATGCTTATATGATATTAAGCCAGAATCAATCATCTCCCCTATTTTCCAAGCAAGAGATTTGTTCAAATTAATTTGCAACATTATCCCTCCTTTATTTTTTAAATTATGTGCTAAAAAAACTCACTACCGTTGCTTAACTAAACTGCTCTATTAGTTTCAGTGCATTTCTTTATCAAATGGAGTTTGATTCTAGAAATATGGGCCCTTTTAATCCTCTAAATACGAAATAGGATATGGAGAGTAAACTACTGTATCTCCATCTTCATCTCGCTTTAAAATTATGATAAAATCTGCCCCATTACTATCATCCCCTCTAGGGATTGGAGTAATCAATGGAGGGCACCTTAATTCATTATATTTTTCTAATGTCCCATTAAAGTTATTAAGAGCAAACGTGACACGTTTATCTATAAGAGCAAATAATTTATCTACTCCACCTGTTTGCAAATCAAAATAGTCAGGGTTCTTCTCTCTTTTTTCAATTAATTTCTCCTTGTATTCATTAACTGTTAAAAAACAAAACTCCCAATCAAGTGGAAGAAGCCCTCCACCTAACCAATAAATATTCACCATTTATACCTCCTCACCAATAATTTTAGTAGCCTTTAAAACCACCTATCAATTTTAACATAATTATCCAACGATGAAATCACCTATAATAAAACACGAAGGTTATCTAAATAACTCAAACTTCACCATTAAACTGTTTTCTCCAACCTTCGTTACTCACGAATGGTATCACAACGCTAGGGGGCTTAATCTGTTTGTATGCTTTGTTAAAAGCTTGTTTGTATGTCAAACCTAAATCAGGAAGAGAATAATTTGGAACCATATACTACAATTTCCACTCTCAAAACCACACCAAATTCTGCCCTATATAGCCAGTGCGCTTATTGCCGTAAAAACGCCCCCACTTTCCCAATCCAAGGCATTGAGTACCCGTCTAACATCCAGTTCAGTACATATAGTTCTCTGTCTCCAGTAACCTTATCTAGAAGCTTCTGAACCTCTAATAGCTTTTTCTCATATTCTGCAACACGCTTTATGTTCTTAGATCGTCTAATAGCTTCCTGCATATTTGGATCTCCTACACCGCCTGCTGCCTTTGGTAATGTAGCTTTAATCCCATACTGTGCCGTTTTTGCCCCTATAACCATTTCTGATCGTATTTCTTTGATGGCGTTAACCATCCAGTGGTAGTCTGTAATCATTGAAGCATCGTTAGTGTTCTTTCTTTTAATATAGGTTTGCCCTCCTAAGTTGGGGTATAATGCTAATGACTAAGCCATCAGAGGCATAAATTAATTCGAGCTGTAGCGTGTGATGACGCTGCGGCTTTTTCTTTTACTTATTATTGAACAGTTTTTTCAGTCACCATCGGCATTAAATGTATATGTACAATTCATTTGAGAAAGATTCATTAAATCCATTGATTTAATGAATCCGTTTGCAAATGGATGAAATAAAAGTTAATACAATATTTCATCAAATTGGGGTACTTTTTGAGGTTCGCTTTTACTGTGACCCCTCCCTTCTCTTATATATCAACGTTTTACTCTTTTTTCTAACAAGGTAAAAATTTGTTGCAAATGATTAAAACCAGGTGCTCATTAGAGTGCCTGGTTTTTGGTTTATTGCTTTAGAAACTTTATCAAAATCAAAACCTTTAAACGATACAATTCTTAAAGAACCTGAAGCTTGAAGTTGCAGTACAGTTTAGGTTCCAACCACGTCATATCTCTATAAACCTTTATAAAAAGACGCTTATTTTGAATACTCAACCAACCATTTGAATGCCTGTTCGTAATTATCGAAAAATTCAACAGACTGTTTTGTGTTGGATTGCTTTAAATGGTTCATTATCTCTCCCTCTTCAAGAAGAAACGCAATTGCTTTGCTGTGTTTTAGCATTGTTTTATTAAAGAACTTATCTTTCCATTCTTTTTGAATAGAAAAATGATCTGGGATGTATCCTTTCCTATCTACCAACAATTTGTATTCTCTACCTTCAGAAATAAACTGCTGACATATCTTTTCAAAATCATTAAACCAATCATTAACGTCTTCCATTTTTATTTGACCTATCAGGTGAGTAACGATTATATCTCCTGAAACTTCGGTGTTGACATTTTTTACTATCAACTTAGAATCATCTCCCTCAGTTTCTATTATGCATTAAAACCATCTAAACTCAACATTATACCGCCTGCCGTTTACTTGCACTTCATAAAACCATATTCGATTTAGACAATAAAAAATAACGCTAAGCTTCTGACTCCTTGCCCAATTTAGTTATCCGTAAGTTTGCGAGAAAAAAGACAAAAAAAGCCACTCAAAATGAATGGCTCAATCACAAGCTTAGTATACATTTGTTAGTGGCACTACGATTTATTGTAATCGCTCTAAATCCTGATATTCTTTCATATAAGGACCATCTTCTGCAACGAATGAATGATACAATGCCTTTACTGCGAAATTTTTTTCTAAACCCATTTCAGATTTTAGCTTTTTTAATTCATCATGCAATGTTCGATGTTCATTGATAAGCTTTAGCATAATTGTCTTATTATATTTCATTACATCCGTCCTTTTTGTTTACAACATGAAAGCTATAATACACTATTTTCACTTATAATCGCAAGAACAGCCTTGAAAGAAGCAACAGATGATCGTGTATATCCGGTCTTACTACACCTCACCACTAAATTTTTTCTTCACTCTTCGTAACCCCTAAAAGGCAATGTAACGCTTGGTGGCTTAACCTTCTTGTACGCTTTGGTAAAAGCTCCCCCTGTAAGTTAGCCCTAAAACTAGACTAGTGCATGCATTATTGTTCAGTAAACTTACACAGTTTAATAAAAAGCGATAAAGTACATATTTATAATAAAAATCAAAGGGAAGAAAAAAATGATCCTACATCTACTTTTGGCCTTTCTAATTCCTTGGATTATAGGTATACTGCACCTCTATAAGAGAGATAAAATGTTACTCTTTTTATTTGCTCCATATTTTAGTGTTTCTGCTTATATAATAAATACCATAGGTTTTTATTTTGATTTTTGGGAAGTACTACCTTTCCCTAATCAGAAACATTTAGCTACATTACCTTTTGATTTAGGGATATATCCAGTCTTGGGATGTTACTTAATCTACTTCATAAAAAAATTAAACAGAGCTTATTTGGTTATCTTTTTAATGTCATTGTTCACTACTTTTTTAGAAATGATTTTCTTATATTTCGGACGAGTAATTTACAAAAACGGTTGGAATGTCTACCTTACGTTTTTCTCGTACTTGTTCCCTTATCTATTTTTATACTGGTATTACAAATTTTTAATAAAAATAAATATAAAAATATAAGCTGTAATGTGTGATGACGCTACGGCTTTTTTTATTTATCTAATGACATGAAATAACCAAAATTGTAATTCCTCCTTACATAAAATACCATAACATTAAAAAGACCACTATATTAAGTGATCTTTTTAACATGGAAATGATCTGTAAACTGGGGTAATACCCTTTCTCTTAAAATAGATGGGCTGGCCATGTATGTTTATTAAAGCATTCCTTTATAATATTTGCGCCCATTTGTGGAATATTGTTTATAAGGTTAAAGCAATATATCGATTTTCGTTTGATTAATTTTGAATCCCACATTTAATCCTCTAAATAATCAAATTTTCTCGCGTGTTCTACTTCCTGAATGGAAACTTGACGTGTTAGCTCATCTGTTTCGGAGATATGGTATGAATCCCATTCGTCATTAACGGCAATTTCTTCTGGGTCTTCATATAATTCATCATAATCTTCAAAATCCCCTTCAAAATCGGAAGGTGTTTCGGAAGTTCCATATTTCGCTACAACCTGAAACACATCTTCATAATCATGAATATCATCCTTGTCATCTCGGCCAGCAAAAGAATTGTCAACTGGAGGAAGCATCACTTGCTCTTCAACCGGTCGATCTGTTGGAACGTCTTTTGCAGTATGTTCAATACAAAAAGAGGTATAAGGCAGTGCCACCAAGCGATCATATGGGATATCTTGTTGACAAACATCACATACACCATAGGTACCATCCTCAATCTTTTGTAAGGCGGTATTTACTTTTGCTAACTCATCATTGTCATGGACTTTTAACGCCATATCTTTTTCACGTTCATATAATTCGGTACCTAGATCTGCTGGATGATTATCGATTGTTGATAATTCATCAACAGAATCCCGTAAACTGCCTCGTTCTAAATATTCATCATCTGTATCCATTCTTCGTTGAAGCGAGTGTTTTTGCTCAATTAACATATTTTTCAACTTTGATATCTTCTTCTCATTTAGAATAGTCACCACGTCCTTTTCATTATTATGAACGAATTTGATTGAATTATTTGTTTTAAAGGATAAGTTTAAAGACAAAAAAGAAAAGAACAAAATTTAATTAAAATCCACTATACTCTTTAATAAATATCCCAAATATAGAGAGCTATATGAATAAGAACATATTTATATCCGCATGTTTTAGATTGTCCTAAAAATTATTGCCTTCGAATAAAATGCAATTACATTGACCGCGTGTGTTTGATTTCTTTTTGTCTCTTTCATTTAGAAACACCTTCCCTTTGTCGTTTATGTACAAAATAAAAACGACTGAACATTTTAAGTTCAATCGTTTCTCATTTCAGAATCTTTTCTTTTTCTATCTTCACGTGCAATTGTACATTTGCAAAACTAAAAGCATTATTTTATGATTTAGTTCTAATAACAAAACGAGGTTCATAATCACTAATTACTTCAAAAATACCATCATTGTAACAATAAATATGATGCTCAACGTTAGGAATTTCTTTACTGCCCAACCAAGGTAATTGATCAAACCATTCAATATAATCTGAATTGCTCATTTTGTAAAACCATTCAGCAGATTCATCGAAAGATGACTCTCGTTCAATTGCATCATCGACGAGTGGCACTAGATCAGATCGAGGGATTTCTCCAGCATATCTAAAAGACCAAACATAATCTTGAATTTGAGACATTCTATCATAAATGATATCAACCTCAGAACCTTTTATATCAATTAATGTTAGACATAAACCCAAATCAGTGTAATTGAATTTAGCATTTACTATTTGAGCCCTTACTAAACTGGTTATTGGTTGCCAAATATGAAGTCTTCGGCTACACATATAATCACCTCTCTGCTTCCCTCAAAAGTATACGATTTCAGAAAAAAATTTATTCTCTGTATTATTCATACCTTATTTTATCTGTGAAAGTACCATTAGGATAACTAAGTGTAGTTTGTTTTGTTGATGTTGATGTATACATAGCAACAGTCTTACCATCACTCGTTTTTGTTTTCGTTGTAGGACTTTGAATTACTGTTGTTCCTGGCATTCTATTAAAATGCTCAATTGCTCTAGCTGTCCCACCCGAAGTTACGTAATTATTAATTTTGTTTGTCGTATTTGTCAATGTTGCTAATCCGCGAATTGCTTCCCACATTTGTGTTCCACTACAATAAGGTGTGATTTCAACACTTAATGTTTCAAGCAAGTTGTGTGGTTCTGGATTATTGATAATTGCAGACTCTGCCATAAAATCTATCTCAGAATCTATCTCTGGATTTACTTCAGGATTTACTTCTGAATCCACCTCTATGCTCATTATTCCACATAGAGCTGGTGATGCACTTGCTTCATTTTGTAGACCCGAAAAAACTAGGATAAAGATGAGTAGAGTTCCAAAAGCCTTTATTAATCGATTCAAATTAAACACCCCTTTTCCATAAATTTAACCAATTATACCAGTAAAATCTAAAAATTACAAATAATTTGATAATATATATATTAATGGTATTTTTATTTACAAAGTATAACTTTTAAGTTATACAAATTAAAAGATGAAAAGAATGCACCCCATCTCCATATTAGGATTATGTTATCCCACTCATATTGAATGAAGGCTTACTTTTCCTTAAATCTAAGTATCGACCCAATGTTACTAACCACAATGTAAACTCAATCGTTTATCTAATGATTGAGTGTATCGCAAGCTTTTAGAGTCATACCAGCCCTGTGGCACTAGTTATTTTCCTCATATTGTTCAGCTTCCTAAGATAGCTCCACTATTAGGTGTTCTACTAAGGTTCTATGTCATGAAAAATAGGTTAACCTTCTATTACATATTTCACATTACTTACTAATCCAACCCACACTTTTCTTTAATTTATAGAAATGATTAATAAGACTAGAGAGTATACAGAATGCTACATACAATGAAAATATAATCTGCAGATTATACAAATTCTGTTTATTTGGAGGTGAAATAAATGCCTTTAACTACTGGCCCAATTGAAAATACAGGAAATCAACCAGCTAATGCAGCTAGTGTTCGTGTCAAAATTCTCAACCTTACGGGAGGTTTATTAACTGGCGTAGTAAGAGTTTTTAGACTAGATGGGTCAAGACAATTATTATCAACAACTCCTTTTGCCGCTATTGCTAATGGTTCTACTTTTGTAACGCCTGGTGTAGTTGGAGCTCAATATGAAGTTGAAATTGTTCCAAATCAAAATGGTGGAATATATAGCGTTTATGGACGAACAGCTTCAGGTGTAATTATTGCTGCCCAACGGTTTGTGAACTCAGAACTAACACCGATTCTTTAGACTTTAATGTTAAGATTATAAAAGCCCTGTACACTGTTATAGGGCTTTCCATATTCATTCATTTACCTCCAGCTTCTCTCCCCCTTACAGCACATTTTCTTTTTGACATGAACTTCAAATTGTCCAGTTAATCCCCGTGCATATCCGAAAATCTATCTCACTCCTACTCTATTCCTCCTGTACCACCTTGAATTAGAACTAAAATGTATTTTTACAGTCGATAATTCATATTTTGTGAGTAATAGGATTATCATTCTATTTAAAGTAATGTTCAGTAAAGTTTCTTTGTTTTATGACACTCACAAATAGGTTAACTAAATATTTGATTTATGTTAACCTATATACATACCATTATTTGGAGGTGTGTTTTTTGACTGACAAAAATAAAATATTACTTAATTCGGTTGGTGGTTTGGCTTTATTTACTTTAGGAGGGTATAGAATCTTTACTAACAATTTAGAAGCTATGTCCATACTAGTAGCGTATATTTTCTTTATTTGTGGATTTATAGGCTTTGTTTTTAATGTAGTAAAGTTGTCAAAAACTCCACGTACTTAGCATTGCTTCGTTGCAATGCTTTTTTGTTTGCCATAGTCATTCATCCTTTCATCTGTACCAAAGAATTGATTTGGTTGGGTTTTTTCTCTAAGAAAATTGGAACGGTGAAACATAGAGGGATGCTTTTCTTGATCGTTAAAATAAATAACGATTTTTCTAATATGCTATTCATTACCATCTAAACTTCTATAACTGAAAATGGAGAGACATTAAAGATTTCAGGGTTCGTTATTTTAATTATCGGTTTAAAATTTTTTATTTCCTAATATGGGCTTTATAAAAAGTAAAAAATAACCAAGTACTCATATGAACACTTGGTTATTTTTATATGATTATTTTCAATGTTATAGGTAAACCCAGCACCAAATCCAATATAGACTAGTGCTGGATTGTTTTTTAGATACTACTTAAACTCAATTTCCTCTGCCGAAGCCCCTTTAGTATACGTAATGGTCGCTCCATCAGGTAAATTTCGAATTTCTTTCACATTTTTTCCTTCGATAATAATTTCACCAATTTTCGTACCTTTGAAGTCAATAATTGCATTTCCCTTTTTGGGACTAATCGTTACTGTTTTGTCTGCAAATCCTTCACCATGGAATTCTGCATATTCACTAAATACTGCAATTCCATTTTTAATATTCGTATTTTTCCCTAACGTTAGCGAAATACTTGGACGATTCATTATTAATTTACCTGTTTTGTAGTTATCAAAGTTGTATACATTTTCAGGTATGATTGGTGTTGGGATTTCCACATTCCCTGCCTTCAAATCAATTTGAACTAATACTGGGTCATGATCTGATGCACGACCTTGTGCTTCTGAAAAGTTCGCATTTATATGAATCAAGTCAATTTCTGTAACGTCAGCAAGATGATTCGAAACTAAAATATGATCCAACACTTGATTGTTTCCTTGGAAAAAGTACGTAAAACGATCTTGCTCTGGGGCTTTATCTACCATATTCGTTAAAATATCACCCTTTAACGTTTCAAGCGCTGGTGTGAATTCAAAGTCATTCATGTCCCCTGCTACAATGATATTTAAATCTGGATTAATGGCAAGTCCTTCATCGATAAAATCATTGATGGCTTGAGCAAGTTGAATACGTTTCTTAACTGATTCTAGCACTGGTGGCTGAGTTGGTCCCCAAAGTGAACCATCCCCACCTTTAGAATTTAGGTGAGCTCCGATAATCACTACACGTTCATTCTGGAATTCAAATTCCGCTGCAATTGGTTTTCGTGTATCTACAAATTTTGATGGATCAACAAAGCCAGGATTTAAAGTAAGGTTTCCAGCTGCTGTCCATGTATTTTTTTGATCACCCATCCCCTTTATACCTGACACTAATGAAACGCGCTCCGGGTTATATAGGTAGCCTACACGAATATTACCACCAGGTGCACCACCTACTGTATTGTTAATTGGCATGACATCAATCCAATCATAAGCAGGCCCACCCGCAGCTTTAATTGCATGAATTAATCGCAGATAGCTTTCCGATGCATCCGCATTTCCTGAATCAGTTTGCCCATCATTATCTTGAACTTCGACCAATGTAATAATATCTGGTGATTTCATATTATTCACAAATGTCGCTGCAATTCTGGCTACTTTTTCGTTTGATGTATTGGCAGGATTATTTGAAAAGTTTTCGATATTATAGGAAGCGACATTTAACTTGTCCGCTACTGGTTCAAGATGCGTCACTTCTTGCTGAAGATTCGCTTTTGTCACCTCTGGGAAGACTTTATTTGTGTTCAGTCGATAGCCATCTGTAAAATTTTCTACAAATCCGATAAGGGCTTCATTAAAACGATCACCTGAATCATAATTTTTCCCAGCTACCCCTTCAAGCATAATTTTTTCTGGGTTATAATCATCGGCCGCTATATTTAAACCACCATTCACATTGAATGTATTATTTGTTGTGCTCGGTACAACAATTGGAGAATCATTATTATAAATCGGTCCAATGACTCGCGCATCTGGGAATGATACCAGCATATACTCGATGGATTCCCAAAAATCGATGCCATCTTCTTGTGGGTCAAAAATCGCAAAGCCATCATTATCGATAATTTTATTTGGCGGGAACAGATCCTTCCCTATCACAAGGGCTTCTGGAATTCCTGCTGTACCTGTTTTTGTAATATTGGCTGCTGAAATTTGTGTATCTGTCAATCGAGAGTTGCCACCCGCCTCTATTACATTTCCTGATACTTTAATAAGGTCCCCTACAGCTACATTATGTCCTGTCTTATTTACTTTGATAGCAGTTGATTTTACGCCATCAAACGACGACTCGTTTTCTTGCATAATAAAGCTTGCTGAATTTATAACGAATGTTACAATTCCTTCTACATCACTTACTGTTAAATCGACATATGGTGATTTATGGCTAGCCCCTTGAATATCGCTAATCTTGGCATTTTTAGTATCAATAATTTCATAAACAAATGTAGCAATCGCACTGTTTGTTAAACCTTCTTTTACCGCAATCGCTTTAATCGTCATTGGTTTATTAACAAGGATTTCCTCTGTATACTTTGTACTTGCTGTTGTTGGTGTAGAGCCATCCACTGTGTAATAAATCGTTGCACCTTCTGTCATTGTAGAAAGCGAGACTTTCGTGCCAGCTGTTACGCCTCCAACGTGAGAAGCTTTGATATCCTGCACCTTTGTTACATCCTCAATAATGCGAAGTGGGAGCAGTTGATGGTTTGTATATTGACCCACAATCCCTGTAATTTCCCCATACGTTTTTCCACTCACTAAACCTGAGTCTCGTGTTTTATCGTAAATAGCAAAAGTTCCTACTTCGTCAGTTCCTGTAAAGTTTTGACCCGAACCAGTAATGGCAACATTTTTAATTGTAACGAGTCTCGATTCATTGTCTTCTGCAACCTCATTACTTTTAATAATGTGTGGCTCTGGTATTGTCGATGGAACAGGCATGCCAACAAGTGAAATATTCGTTAATTGCTTTAGACCACTATATTCAGCTACTTGACCTTGCACCGTCACCCGATCACCGACATTTGCGGCAAGACTATCCACAGGATAAATGGCTATCGCCGCACCATCATCTTGTATGTGCGCTGTAGCCGTTTCTAATTTCGCTGTCACAATACCTGATACGATGACAGTTTGTCCGATTTCTTTATTTCGTGCTTCCGTAATGGAAATAACGGTCGGCTCTTCTTTCACTGTAAAGTTAAAGGACGCAACTTCACTATCGTCTAAACCAGTTGCAGTAGCAAATGCTTTAATTGTCATGGCTTTATTTACAACAATACCCGCTGCTGCATCATACACCTCACTAGCTATTGACGGTTCAGAACCATCGATTGTGTAATAGATTGTTGCATTTGGTGTATCTGTAGATAATGTTACTTTTGTTCCTGCGTAAACTTCGCCTGCTGCTGGTAAAGCCTTAATATTCCCTACTTTAGTTGGCTCATAGTTTGATACTAATTGGAAGCTTTCCGCGCTTAACGTCTTTAATTGATATGTCCCATTAAAAATTGACGCAATCCCTGTCACTGTGATGACATCATTGTTATTGAATCCATCTGCTTCAAACTGAGAGAACTGATAGCCTGTACGATTATCATGGCGAATTAACAGCTCGTTATTTGCTGCATCGACTGCTTTAAATTCAAATGTACCATACGTACCAGATGGCGCTAAATCTTTAATCTTCACATTTTCAAGTGTAATTAATTCACCTTGTAAACTGTCATCAATCGGAAGAGTCACTGTTTGTGGTGCAGGTGCTGTCCCTGTAGAAAGTCGTTCAATTGTCGGAGAATTAAATTGAACTTCTCCACTATATAAACTAGTTTTCCCTGTGATTTTGACAATATCTCCGACAGCTAAGCTCCCTGCTTCTGCAGAACTAGAGAAGACATATACCCCTGCTGTCTCATCCTGTACATAGAAGGCCTTGCCTCCCCAGCTACCAGGTGTTGTCGTAACCGTCCCTTGAATTTGAACTGTGCGGTCAGTTCCAACAGCTGCACGAGCTTCGGCAATGGTTACTTCAGTCTCGGGAGGATTTGGTTCAGTTGTATCGTCCCTAACAAACTCCATTGAAGTTGGTGATTTTAGCCCTGCATGGTTACTAAAGTATTTTTCTAGTGAACCTGTTATTTTAACTTTTTTCCCAAGATTACTTGGATTAGTAAATAATCCGAAATTGGCTCTATAGGAGCTTGGTAATTGAATATACAGCATTTTCGTGACATCTGTTTCACCCGGTGTATCGGCAATGGCAATATTTGTGTCACTATCTGCTATCACAGAATAAGAAGTTTCACTTTTGGCAAACCCTACTATATATCCTTCTACAGTAACATTACTCTTAACTATGGTTGGATCAAATTGATTGACCGCTTCCCCCACTCCAATAGTTTCTGTTTCAGCCCTTACAACTGTGAAGTAAGGTGAAATCATCGAAATTACAAGTAAAAATGATAACGCTATTTTGGTAACGATCTTACATTCATATTTCTTCATTCGCTTAGCTCCTTATGATTTTAATCTAAAATAAATCTGTTCCTTAACTTGTTTTACATGGAAGTTATTATTCAATTACTGTACATCCTTTAAACTACAGCTTCAGATGTAATTGGTGCTACTACTACCGCTGAAGCTATTAATGCATATAAATACTTAGAGTAATCCCTCCTATTCATGTTTAATAAAGATAAATTCTCAATCCTATTAACAAAATTAATGGTAATTATCAAACAATCCCAAAATATTGTTTAACATAATAATTTTAACAGAAAAATAATAAATACTTTGTTATTTAATGTGAATATTCTAAATTCTATGTAAAATAGTACATATTTATCTTTTACAATAGTCATGAGAATAGTAGTTTTCTCATAAATTCTCGTATGAACAAAAGCGCTAATGTACCAGCTCAGCTCTGGCAGACAAAGAAACCCTTCACTACTTTTGTACAGAAACATTGAAATGGTCGAGGAGATATAATTACTTAGACGTGGTCAGCTCGTTGAAAGATTGTTTCTTGACTCATTCCTAACCATCTCTCCTTTCCCCAATAATTAATCATTCGTATGAAGCATCGAGATACAATAGCCTATCATTGCTGTCATAGTGCATAAAAAAAGCCCTCCATTAGTGGAAGGCTAAAGTAAATCCGTTTGTTTTGTATAGTAAAGAACATCCATTCTTTTAAAGGTTCATCTTCTTCCATTTACGAATTTTGGTTCTGAAGTTTGTAAATGGAGCGACTGAGTTAATATGCACCCATTTCCAAACAGGCCAATTCGCTTGTGTTTTTGCCCATCGTCTTTGATCAACTTCAAATAATTCCTTTTCTGAAAGGGTTTTTAACCACTCACATAAATGATTGACAGCTTCATTAAGCATTGATTGTTGTTCCTTTAAAGAGTACTCTCCATATTGTTTATAAAAAGAATTGTACAATCCACTTAGATTCTTCCACTTATAGCCCTCTGCAGGCGTATGTACTTCTTCTCCATGTTGTTCTTTTTGCTCCCACTGAAGCAAAAGATTTATCCAACCAAGTTGATAAGAAAGATTTTCAGACGGCGTTTTATCAACCTCTTTAATCCGTTTGTTTTTCACGTTTTCTGGTATATCTTTAAATTCTGCAATATATTTTTTATACTTTTCGTTAATCGTACTAATCAGTTCTTCTTTGTTGGCATACTGTCTCACGCTATTTCCCTCCCTTCCATCTATTTCATAATTTTAGCAAAAGTAAATGATTTCCTTCTATAAATAACGATTTACAATTGCTAAAAAAATAATTTTCCAAAATTGATAGCGTCGAACCTTTCGGTGGATGTATAAGCATCCATAATTTACACACACTAACCTTGAGTGTATTACCCATATTGAATGAAACAGGGGTTTTACGGTCTTCATTTCTTACTGTTTGATGATTAAAAATAGAGGTGCTTAATATGACTACATTCGGAAAATGCTTATATATTTCATTCTTTATTATCATATTTTTATTTACAACTATTTGGAATTATATTAAAAATGGGCATTGGGCTTTACTAGAAAATTTATTCTTTGCCTTTTGGGTAGCCAGTTTCTTATTCATGGCCTTGTTGCTTAGAAGTAAAAAAGATGAATCAGAAAAAGCTGAAAATAGAAGCTGATTTGCCTCTTTTTAGGAACTTTTCAATTGTTAAAACTCTCTCCTATATTTGCTGTAGCTCTAATAAGCTACAGCTTTTTTTGCACCAAATTCATCCGTACATTCCAACTTCAGAATGTTATACTATTTGAAAAATACTTTGGAAGGGAACGTGAATGATGGAGGCTAAAACCATTTTGTTAGATCAACTTTTAGCTAATGCAAATGACCGAAGTTGGTATATCTCATTTTCTGAAGTCGTAGAAGGGCTATCTGAAGCAGAAGCCTTTTGGAAACCTGATTCTTCTAGTCATAGTATGGCTGAAATTGTCCAGCATCTAATCTATTGGAATGAAATTTGGCAAATGCGGTATAGGGAAAATCAAGTAAAAGCCCCTTTTCAAGCGAATAATGCGAATACGTTTCTTGTTAAAGATGAAGTAACTTTCTTTGAATTAAAAGAAAAGTTATTACATATCCTGCTTAAGTGGCAAGAATTAATTGAGGAAGAGCAACTTTTATCTATCGTGAATGGGTTTCCTGTGAAAGCGGAGTGGTGGGCCATCATATCTAATGCCGCGACCCATAATGCCTATCATATTGGACAGCTTGCCTATTTACGTAAAATGGAAAAATAGACAATTATATGTTACACTCTTGAAATAGTACTACTTTTAATAGTCCTATTTTTGTTTGCTGCCGCTTATTTAACTCAAATAACACCAAAGGGAGATGCATGTGAGCCTAGAAGAAATTACACAGATCTATTCATTTTACTTCTTCACGACACCAATTTTAGTAAGATTAATTGTATTTAATTTTATTTTTAAAGCCCATAAACATACTATGGTTATTTTATTGGATACTATTGTTTTAGTATCAACCACTATTTGGCTAATATTGATTAGAGATGTCATTTTCCCTTTGCCTTCGTTAACTTTAAATGTATTTAGTGTACTTTACATCCTATTGATTATTGACATTTCTCTCAATTATTATCGCTTAAAAAGGAAGAGCTCCTTGAAGTGAAAAGCCAATTTATACATAGAAACAAGCTCTAAATAAAAGAAAAAAGCATCTTTTTCAAGATGCTTTGATCTTACTATTGGGGCAATTCTTCTGGTGTTTTCTCAAATTCAAGTATATGTCCATCAACTTTTGCTCTTTCTAGTTCCTCAATAAATTCTTCCTTACGTTCATCAAGTCTGGAGTCAAGTGTGTTTTTGTAACCCGGAAATAGATTATAATCTACTGGTTTCCCCATAAGTTCACCTCTTATTCTCAGCTTTTTTATTTATTATAGGGTATATTGATATTTTCTGACAATTGTTTACGTCAATTTTGATTACAAGGACTGACAAGACAATATAACGGAAGTCTTATAAATAACGCCTACCTATACTTTATTGCCCATAAAATTATGCTGATAATTCGAAACAGCAAGGTTTGTCTTTGCCTCTAAACGTGCAATTTTCACAAACTTTGTAGATAATCTCCTAACTGTTCCTCCCCTTTTTTACGTAAAATCTTAAGAATTCTTCATAATTTTTCTCAATAATTATTAATAATTACCATTTACAATAAGAACAGTCGACAATAGATTAACATAGTTAGGAGCATCTTGTTTTGGGCGTTACAGATATTATGAATAACATTCGGATTTTAATGTTGCCAGTCATCCTTATTATTGGCGCGGAGTTCTTACTTATTGGACTTTATTATTTCCTCTATCATAAAAACCAACAGTCAAATCGAAAAAAAATAAACTTTAAGCAATTGATACTGGGAGCACTCTTTATCGGCTATATTGTATTTGTATGTGAACTAACGATTTTTGGACGTGGTTCTTCTCATTTCATGCAAATGAATCTTCAACCATTCAGTGGCTATATAGATGCATGGAAGAAATACTCGTTACGTGATCTTCAAAATTGTATTTTTAACATTTTAATGTTTGTGCCACTAGGCATTTTCTTACCTCTACTTTTCACTAAATTTAAATCGTTTAAATGGCTTCTTCCTGTAGTGGTAATTGCAACTTTATCCATTGAAACGTATCAAACACTCACAGGAGCAGGGATTTTCGAGCTTGATGATTTAATCAACAACTCGCTTGGTGGGATTATGGGATACCAGCTATATAGACTAGGATCTTCTATTGTTCAGCATAAAAAAGTAAAAATAAAAAGTTTAGTCGGAAATCTGGCCATACCTCTCATAATGGGGGTAATTTTTGTTGGCATGATGATTGTCTACGCTCAGCAGGAATTTGGTCATTTAGCAATTAACGCCTATACGAAATCGAATATGTCGGAAGTTGATGTAACCACCTCATTAGATTTACATGCAAAGCCTACCGTTGCCCCAGTGTATAAAAAAATAAAGCATACAGATGAAGTTGAGACCCTGTTGCAAAAGAAATTTGATTTATCAGAGTTAAGTCGGCAGGAAATTAGTGGTGATCGTGAGGTTTTATTAAAAGACAAAGCGGAAAACTCGTATACGTTATTTATTAATTCAGAGGGAAATTGGTTGCTAACAGACGATCTTTATACGCCAGTGCAACCTTCTTTAGCTGTCCAAGAAACACTTGTGAAGAAGGCAAAGAGCATGATGGATGAGCTTTCTCTCCTTCCTAAAGATGGGGAGTTTACAGCTTTGGATAATGGCGTATTTGAATGGACGCTTCCTGACCAAGCTGAATTGAACCAAGATTATTGGCTTGGTGAAGTAGACCTCGGTTTGAAGCCAGATGGTAGTATGTATTCATTATCGTATAATATTCATGAGCATCAGTTGGTCCGTGAAGTAAATATTTTGTCACCTGCAGAGGTGTATGAGCGAATTAAGCATGGCGAATTTCCACAGATAAAATATAATGCACTCGTAACAGAAGAAGAACTTTTGATAAAAAAAGGCGATCAACTTACTGTCGATTTAATAGAGCTCTCGTATATGTATGATACAAAAGATTTCTATCAACCTATATACAGAGTTTCTGGTACATTAAATGGAAAAAGTTGGTTCACTCTGATTCAGGCGAGAAAGTAACTTTTTCTAATACTGTAAACTAAGGAAAGCCCAGACTTGATACTGGGCTTTCTTTTGATATGAGTTGAAACAGTTAATTTCTCTTTCAACATCTCAAAAATTGGAATACTGCTATCAAAATAGACACCATCAACAAACTTAATTTGTTGCCTAGGTGTCCGTTCAATTAAAGATAAGAGAGTTGAATATACTATTTATATTGAGAGTATAGAGGAGGGTTAGAGAATGTTCGGTAAACATACATGTCAGGACTGTTGTCCAAATGAAATGGAATATTTCCCAAAAATTGTTGCCCTTCCTGGTCCTGTTGTTCCTGTCCCTTCACCAGATCGAAGTGTTTTAGCGTACGGATCCCTTAGAGGAGATACATTGGGCCTTTTATCGCCTGAGGCAACACCCGTCACTTTCCAAGTGGTTGGTCCGCTATCAAATGTTGCGGTTAGCCTATCTGGGAATGAATTGGTCGTTCAAAATGACGGTGTCTATCAAATCACCATTTCGATCAATGCACAAGCAACTGCGTTACCTGATCCTGATCAACCATTTTTCACAGTTAGCATTACCGTCAATGGGCAACCTATTTTTTTAAACGGCATTGCAGTCTTTAATGTTGTCAATAGAAGTAGCTCAGCCTATGTGGTTCAAGCTACATTAGCTGCAGGCGACTTGGTGGGAGCCAGTGCAGCTTCAGATTCCTTCGTCGCTAGTTATGCTAACCGCTCCTTAACGATTGTTCAATTGAGTGGCTAGATTAAAGAACAGTAGCTCTCATCTCTAAATTTTAGAGATGGGATTTTTTTGTTTTCAAGAGGAGAGTATTCGGCTCCCTTTAATACTTCATTACATATTTCATACTCATTTATCTCGTGACTTCCAAGTCGCATATAAACAAAAAACCAGCTGCTCTCTTTTGGGGAGCACCTGGTTTTATTGTGAAAGTGAATCTTACTAACTAACTTAGTTTTGATTCGTTATAATACTACGACAACTTGAGGCGCTGAACAAGTTAAAATATTTTCCAATAGAATTTTAGGGAGAATTAATGTTTTTTCGAGAAAATAAATCATTCTATCAAATTTTATAGTATTTCTTATTTTCATTAAAATAAGAAATCATGATCTCTTAATTGTCTAAAGGCGGCTGATGACATAGTCTCTTTTATCCATGATTGTTCCTGTATAGGTTGGATGCCCATTTGCTATTTTCACATAACTAACTGAATGATTTCTGCTAAAGCATGAAATCCACGTCATCATTCTCGCATGATGATTCTGAAAGCAATACAAACCAGACATTGTCTGTTACAAACATACAGGTCTCTATGGTTTTATTTCTCCCTTTAATAACTTTTTTGTGCTATTAATCAAACATGCAGAAGAATCTTAGTCTGCTAAATTAACATGAAACAAAAAGACCAGTCACTCTTTTAAAGAGAACTGGTCATTTTGCGTTTAGGTTGAAGACTATGAAAAATCTTCTTTCATAGATTAACATTTTATACTGAACAATATCTGAACAACAAAAAAGACTAGATTCTCACATGATGATGTAAGCTCTAGTCTTTTAAGTGAAAGTGAATCTTACTAAATCTTGTCTAGCTTTAGATTCAAATTACAATACGAATGAACAGGCTAAAGGTTTCATAAATTCTTTATTTTTTCGTTAAAATATAGGACCACCACCACAAAAAGACCAGGAACACGAAAAAAATGTGAATCCTGGCCCTTTTGTGAAAAGTGAATGTTACTAGTTTGCTTTAGTTCTTTGTATTCTACTGAAGAGTTAGACGGCTGATGTTTTAAAAAGTTACACATTCTTAAAAATTTTTTACGCTACAAATTAAATTGCAAAATCAAACACGTCCTCAGCGCCATCTACCATACTAATCTTCTTTATCTGTATCTATACGATGTAGTGTTATAGTGGAATTTTCTAATAGATCTGTAGCAAAAGAGCTTTGATCTTCCTATGCCACTAACAATTACTGCTAAGAGTAAAGATAAGGCTATTGTATTTTTTTCATATTACTCCTCTTTCTCAACACCTAATACTTGACAAAAATATAATTTTATGCTAAAATTTACATTTATATTAATATTATATATAATAGGATTCTCCTGGCCAGGGGAATCCTATTTTTTGTTAAGGAGTGTTGGTATGAATCAACAGGAATATAGTATCACTTCATTAGTTGCTGCCTTTAGTAGAGCCTACCATAGCCAATTTGATACGCCGAAAATTTTTGATGATTATATAGCCAAAGAATTGATTTCACAAGAAGAATATCAAAATATCCAAGCTAATTTGATACAAGGCATTGAATTTTTTAATAAAGATATCGCTACAAAATTTAAAGACGATTCAAAGGAATTAATAAAATGGATAACACAAGTTCAACTCTCACCGACTCCTTTGGCACGTGCTGCTTATTGTGAAAGGGTCTTGCATAGCGAAATACAGCTTGGTGTCGAGCAATATGTCATCTTAGGTGCTGGCTTTGATACTTTTCCCTATCGTCAGGAGCAAGGACAAACCATGCTGGAAATTTTTGAGGTGGATTATCCCACAACACAGGAATCAAAAATGAAAAGATTACAGGAAGCTTCTCTCCCCCTCTTGAATTATCTGCATTTTGTACCGATGGATTTTACAAAGCAATTTCAATCTCAATTATTTTCAGAGCAAGGCTTTCAATCTAAAAAAACATTTTTTAGTCTGTTAGGTGTGTCCTATTATTTAACAAAAGATGAATTAGCAAGTTTACTCAATCATCTATTTGCCTTAGTTCCATCAGGTAGTTCCATTGTTTTGGATTATGCTGATGAAACACTCTTCACGGAAAAAGGACTCTCCAATAGAGTAGAAAACATGGTCAAAATGGCCGCAGTTGGTGGTGAGCCAATGAAATCATGCTATGCTTATGAGGACATGGAGAGGATGCTAGATCGATTAGGTTTGCTTATATATGAACATCTATCTCCTACAGCGATTCAAGAGCTGTATTTTCAAAATCGAACAGATTACTTATGTGCTTTTGAAACTATCCATTACATGCATATTGTTAAAAAATAGGTCCATCCCATTTGATTTTATAAAATTCTAAATTTTCTTTTTATTACCCAGGCAATTAACTATTTCAATATAGAGAATTAGTATACTATAGTAGTGTAAAGCTAATTAGCCTTACACCTCCTAGATTTGTTACTAGGGTCACTGTTAACGCAGTGACCCGCTTATAATGATTGACAAACACCTAAAGGATTCCCATCAGGGTCATAGAAGGTAAAAAATTTGGTGTCCCCTTCTCCTTCTAAAGCCTCGACCTGAACATGATGATCCACTAGAAATAAATAGGTCTCTTCAATATTTTGAGAGAGGAAGTTCACATATTTCCCCACACCAAAGTGATTGTCTGGAAAATGACATGGCTGATGCTCCTTAGCTTTTACTAAGCAAATGACCGTGGGGGATTGTTCAGTGATTTTCATAACTGCTGCGCCCTCTTCTATATATTGAAGCTTAAATCCGAGTATTTCCTCATACCATTTAGCCGATAATTTAGGATCTTTTATTGGAATAAAAATGGCCTCTACACCTTTAAATAAGGATTGTTTCATTTTTCTTACCTCCATTTCACAGTTTGTTTTCTTCATTTTATTCTCCTTCAAAAAGATTCATTGAGATTTTCATTATTGATTATTTTGCCTGTCTTTTGCTTATCCTTAATAGTATCCGAAATGTCTTCTTTTCCTGGAGGAGGTGTCCACCATTAAACACAAGGTATCATTCATCCTATTGCTGTCAGTACTTCTTTTACTAGGTGGATGCTGGAATAAGCGGGAGTTAAACGAACTAGCTATTGTTACGGCTGTTGGTGTGGATAAATCGGACGAGCAATTCGAAATTTCTGTTCAGATTGTTAATCCAAGTCAAGTGGCTTCGAACAAAGCATCTGGCATTCAAGTCCCTGTTTTTACCCACCATGCAAAAGGTAAATCATTATTTGATGCCATTCGAAAATTAACAGCGCTAACACCTAGAAAGCCTTATTATGCGCATGCCCAAATTATTATTATTGGTGAAGAAATGGCAGAGGAAGGTATGAATAGCATTTTAGATTTATTTCAAAGAGACCCAGAAGGACGAAGTGATTTTAACTTTATTGTTTCTCATGATTCGACTGCACAAGAAATATTAAGTGTTTTAACCCCTTTAGAGGATGTGCCTGCTAGCAAAATGTTTAAATCATTAAAGGTTTCTGAAGCAGTATTGGGCACAACAGAATCTGTTATTCTTGATGATTTAATTCAATCGTTAGGCAGTATTGATCATAGTGCCGTCTTACCCTCTATTCATATATACGGTGATGCAGATGCTGGAGATTTTAACTCGAATATAGAAAAAATTGATAGCCCTGCACAATTAAAATATGGTGGACTGGCTATTTTTAAAAATTATAAGCTCATCGGCTATTTATCAGAACAAGAAAGCAGAGACTATAATTTTTTAAATAATAATATAAAAAGTACATTTGAAATTATTGCTTGTCCTGAAGAAGGGAAAATCTCAACAGAAATTATTAATTCTTCTACTAAAATGACGGGTCATTTTCAAAATGATGTACCCTCAATTTCCATTAAACTTGATATTGAGCAAAACGTTGCAGAGGTAAGTTGTTCTTTGGATTTAACAAAATCAAAAACCATCGATGCTTTAAATAAAGAAACGAGCAGACAAATCAAGGAACGATTAGAACGTACACTGCAAACAATTCAACAAACCTATCAAGCCGATTTATTAAAATTTAGTAATGTATTACACCGAGAGGACTATCGAGCATGGAATCGAATTAAAAAGAACTGGCAAACCCTCTACCCTAATCTTGAAGTTCAAATTGAAGTCAATGTGCATACAAAAGGAGTAGGAACTGCAACAAAATTAAAGCTTGACTAATTCGTAAAAATGACCAGTACTCTTTTAAGGAGTACTGGTCATTTTAATTAACGTACCGCTTCAAATGTTAGGAGTGACGTTTCTTCAGTTGGTTGTTGAAGGAACTTATAATTCGCTGAACAAGTTATATCAGAGAAGCCAACACTTTGTAATAGAAGCTTAAATTCCTCAATCCCATACCAGCGCAATAAAAACTTTTGCAGTTCGGTATCCCTTAATGTACCTTGCTGCCACTTTTCATATTTTAAAACCATCAACGTATATTGCTCCACCCAGTTCATGGCAATCGATTTTCTTTCAAGTGTAATTCCTTCATCTTGTGAAATTTGATGGTAGGATGTTGTAATTTCACCTGTTTTCCAGTCTGTAGGAAGTAATAAATCTACTAGGAGTCGTCCACCAGGAACAAGGTGCTGATACATAGCAGTTAAGGATGCTAGCGCTTCTTGATGATTTTCAATTAAACAAAACGAGCCTGTAGGCATAACAATGGCTTCGTATTGCTGACCTAAGGTGAATTGGCTAATATTTCCCTCATACAGCACTGGCGTCAATCCCCGTTCTTGGCATCTTTTTCGACAGGATGCAAGCATTTCTGGGGAATAATCAATTCCCTCTATATCAAAGCCTTTTTCCAAGAAAGGAATAAAGAAGCGTCCAGAACCAACCCCAGCTTCTAGTATCTTCCCCTTTACACCTTGCAGTCGCTCTAGGTAATATTCAATATCCCCACCAAGGGAATATCCAACTGGTTTCGTAAAATCATAAAGTGCTGTGCTTAATGGTCCATAATTTTTGTACATATTGTCTCCTCCGATTATTTGCGGAAGAAATCATTTAATCTATTTATTCTCCCGCACCTTTCTTATATTCAATGGGAAAACAGAGCTGACTATCATTATCTATCACTCACTTTCTTGTAAATTTAGTTAAATTATACATTTATTTATTGTTTCAATCAATGTTTCTATTGATTTCCTATACATTACAATTTAATGTACAAATTAGCACAAATTATCAAAAATCCCTTCCTATTAAACAGTACCATTGAGTTAAGAAAGGATGATGGTATGGATTATTTTGAAAGAATTCAAAACGCCATAGAGTTTATTGAGGAAAACCTACAGGAAAAATTGACGATTACAGATATTTCTTCTCAGTCATACTTTTCAGCATTTCATTTCCAACGACTTTTCCAAGCCATTACAGGTTTTTCAGTGCAGCAGTATATTCGCAATAGGAGGCTCTCTGAAGCGGCTTCCTTATTAGCTACAACAACGCAGAATATACTTGAGATTGCAATCAACTTTCAATATGGTTCTCAGGAGGCATTTACACGGGCATTTGTTCAGTATTTTGGTGTCACACCTGCTAAATACCGTAAAGGGGCCAACTCCATACTACTTCAACCCAAAATAAATTTTTTGGATTATAAATTGGAAGGAGAACTCCCTATGCAGCGACCAGAAATACTGCAATTACCTAAAAAACGTATTACAGGCTATGAATACAAAACGTCCATACAAGACGAACAGTACTATGCAGACATTCCAGGCTTTTATTTAGATTTTGGGCAACAGCAGTATTATGAGCAAATCTCACATAAAGTAGCTCCCAATATGGCGTATGGCATTTCTACAAATTTTCAAGAGGATGGTCAATTTTCCTTTATTGTAGGAGAGGAAGTCGAAACGTTTGAGCAACAATTAGAGGAGGGCTTTATCCAACTTGAAATTCCTGAGGGTAAATATGCGGAATTTACGTTAAATAGCACTGCAGAAGGAATTCAAAATACAAGACGTTACATTTACGGAATATGGTTGCCAAATTCTAATTATCAGCGCGATACGGGTCCTGATTTTGAAATAACCGATGTCATGCAATCTATCTATCCACATGAGATGAAAATGAAAATCTACATTCCCATTAAAGAATAGTAAAGGAGCAAGGTCGATGATAATTGAGAAAGTATTTAAGCAGTTCCCTACCCTACATTCAGCTAATTTACAATTTAAAAAAATTGAAGACTCACATATACAAGAGCTATTTGCTATTTATGATAATGACAAGGTATTTGAGTATTGTGGCATCATCCCAAAACATAACCTTCAAACTGTGCAAAAAATGATTGGCCATTTTGAACGTGATTATATGAAAAAAAGCAGAATTAAATGGGGAATCTTCGAAAAATCACAGAGTGAAAAACTTGTAGGAATTATCGAAGCAATGGACTTTAATCAAAAAGTAGATATGGTAACAATTGGTTACTACTTAGCTGAAGCATTCTGGGGAAAGGGCATTGCATCAGAGGCAGTTGCAGTCATCGTAAAATTTTTAATGGAGGAGGTAAATGTTAATCGAATTCAGGCAGAAGTCATGCCTTTAAATGAACCATCGAAAAAAGTTTTGCTAAAAAATGGATTTTCGAAAGAGGGTCTTTTGAGACAAGCTTCATTATGGTCTGGCAAGGGGGTTGTTGATTTAGAGATATACGGACTATTGAAAGGCGATTACGACTTGAAAGGTTAAACTCTACTAATGAGTTTAGCCTTTTCTTATATTGTACAGATAAATGGACATTTTACCATCTCCCAAAGGGCTCTTTCACATAGACTAGAAATAGATGACTCATGCTAGCAAGACATTGTAATCATAAAGGAGCGTTTTAGAAATGGATGGAAACAGATATTTAACACGAATGGATGGGGAATTTAACAATTATCATAAGTTTTCTAAATGCTATTGTGAATCAAAGAATGTTTACTTTGGTCACTCTCCCAGCGTAGATCATCCTATTATTGAGGAAGATTCTTATAAAATCAAATATTATAATAGTCCCCAATTTGAAAAAAAATATCAGAAACAAAACCAAGTTAAAAATCATTGTCAAAGCTGTATTTGCAGTCACTTAGAAAGTTTTGAACCAGGGACTTTAGTAGATGTATATCTCTCAGACGGCATCCAATTTTTAGGAATTCACTTTATCTATCTTGTCCCGCAAAGCTGCTGTGGATACTTCCTTCAAATCGATGATACAGTACGGCCAGTCATTATGGACTGTCAAAACATTGAGGCAATACGCAAAGCTTGTTGAGATAGTTAATACTTTGGCTCTCCTCTTTTAGATATTAAAATAGGCTGGTTAATTGCATAACCAGCCATTCGACTACCCCTCGTTTATCCATTGAATTAGTTGTTCATTAAAAAATACAGGTTCTTCAAACATAGGATTATGACCACTTTTTTCAAAAATGACTTTCTTTACATGAGGAATAGGGTCCACTGCATCCCATAATGATATAGGGGCAACTAAATAATCATACCTGCCTAGACCTACAAAAATCGGCTTGTTTACTTGATGCATTTGTTGTAAAAGGTTCTGCTCCGCAAAAGCTACTCCCCATAGATAATCAATAATTTCCATATTCGGATGAACGTTATCCCACATAGCGGTTGCATTGAACATATAATCATAAAAGCTATGTGCCCCCATCCGAATACACATATGAACAAAGCGTCGCTCAGGCTCCTTCTTTAAATCCTGCTCCAACAAGGCTATATCGTGCGCAAATTGATGTTTACGCGCTGTACTTGCATGTGCCTCAAAATAAGACAAGCTTTGCTGCTGTCTTTCTTGACTATTCGTTGTTGCCGTATTTAATAGAACGATTTTTTGAACATGCTGGGGGTAAGCTTTGGCATACGCCATCGCCATAAATGCATGGCCTGAATGCCCTAAAACAATCAAATCATCTAGCTGAAGGATTTGTCTTGCATACTCCATATCCTTCACTATTTTGTCCAATGTATATTCTTCTTGCGTAAATGCTTGAGCTGGCTTACCAAAACCTCGATGATCTAAAAAAATTACCTGGAAATGTTGGTAAAAGTTTTCTGAGAACAGACGTGGATAATAAACACTACTCCCCACCACTAAAATTGGTTGGCCTTGCCCCTTTATACAATAGTTTAATTCAAATCCATCACACATAAGTTTTTGATATGTCATCATCTTCATCCTCTTTTCTATTTTTGTATCATCACTCCCTTTCCTCTTGGTTTTCCCGTGTTTTTTCCATTGAACGCTCTAGCATTCTATCACCTCAGTAGATGTTACTATTTACATTAACAATATCATTCCCACAGATTCCTATCAATGAAGGATCGTGTATACTTAATAAAGGGAGCGTGTCTATAAAGGAAGATCTAATAAAGCGTTTGAGGTCATTTTGATAAGCATCCAACGTTAGTGGGTAAACCTGCAAGTAAATAATAGATGCACAGCAACAACTGCATGCAATTATGTAGCATTCATTGAAACATTTGGAGGGCTTAGGCAGGTTTAGCAATTCATGCTTTTTCTAATGGATCCACTGCAGGAAACGAAACCGTTGTCGATTTAACACTGGATTTTCGTCAACAACTTAAAGAGAGTCTATCTCCAACTATTTTAGAAACCAGCTATTTATTTCAATGGATGGTGGGGCTAATTCCATTTTCATCGAGCCATCAGGCCATGTTTTTAGGAAAATAATTATGGAGAAATTAAGCGAATAGCTGATTCATTTGAGTTGTTGATAGAAGATTGTTTTTATGAATGGTAAGTTACTTAAGTAAAGAAGAGGTTAAATATAATGGACAAACAATTAGAACACATTCTTACATTAAGAAAAAACGGACAGCTTGAGGAAGCAAATCAATGCATGGTGGCACTGGTCAAGGAACATCCTCAAAATGCTTATTATCAATTTCAATGTGCTTGGACATTTGATTCTTTAGGGCAGGAAAAAGAGGCTGTTCCGCACTATGAAGAAGCGATAAAGTTGGGGCTAGAACCAGAAGTTTTAGTGGATGCCTACCTTGGTTTAGGGAGCACCTATCGGACTATTGGACAATACGAGCAAGCAAAACGGATCTTTGAACAAGCCATTCACGAGTTCCCGAAGGCGGAGCATATCAAGGTCTTCTATGCCATGACACTTTATAATCTTGGCGAACATGCAAAATCAATGGAAACATTATTGAACACTATATTACGCACAACCAATCATCAAGGCATTCAAGATTATAAAAAAGCTATTCACTACTACAGTGATAAGCTAGATCAAACATGGTTATAAAAAACAGGCCCTATTTAGAGCCTGTTTTTAGCATTATTATATGGAAGTTTGCTTTTTGAATGTAGAAGATAACGCCATAATCAAGAATGTAAGTATACCGCTAAAGAAAAATAAATAGCTCAATGGAATTAAAAAGAAGTTTTTCTCTACTACCGTACCATCTGCTAGTATCTCATCTCCTAAAATGCCTTTTATAAATAAACAAACGATCCCCATGATCATCGGAATTGTGGCAAGTAAATATTTTTTCATTATTTCTTCCTCCATATTATTAAATCCTTGTTGTTATTGATGATAGCGTTATTTTTATTATAAGTCAATTATTTTTTATCGAAAAACAATAAATTATTATTGATTAACATCTCTTACAAATAAGAACAAACGTTCCTACTCTTTTGATTTCTTGTACGTGATTTATTATGTTTTTTGAGTAAATGTTGTGCGAGTTAGCATAATTAATTATATAAATTAATGTCGGATAATCTGTTATATTGGGCTATAAAAAAAACAGCTACTTTGTTAAAAGTAACCGTTTTTCCATAAACTATATTGATTTAGAAGCTTGTTGTATGAGGGCAGCGACCATTTTATCCATCTGAGCAAAGCGATCATCCTGCGTTTGTCCTTTAACATAGCGATAATAGATTTGCTGACAAATAACGGCTAATTTGAAATAAGCAAATGTACAGTAATAATGAATGGCTGACACATCTCGCCCACTCTTCTCCGCATAACGATCAATAAATTGCTGTCGGGTATAAAAGCCTGGTAATACAGTTACTGGTGGTTCTCCTAGTGCATATAATAGCATTTTCGGGTCATCCGCTTGCATCCAATAGCTCATTGCTACACCAACATCAGCAAGTGGGTCCCCTACCGTTGTCATCTCCCAATCAAAAAGACCAATCATTTCGCTATAGTCCTTAGAGAACATCGCATTATTCAATTTATAATCATAATGAATAATGGTTGCCTCATTATTGGAGGGAAGATTGTTTTTTAACCACTCTGTTAAAATCACTACTTCTTTATGTTCTGCGGTTTTTGCTTTTTCATAGCGCTCGATCCAGCCATGCACCTGTCTTTCAAGAAATCCGTCAGGCTTTACCATATCCTTTAACGGTGTGTCCTGATAAGGGATCGCATGTAATGCAACTAAAGAATCAACCATTATCTCGGACAACTGACGTGCCAGTTCCTCTGTGGGCTCTGTGCCTTTTGGAAAATGTGTGTCAAGGACGATACCTTTTTTGCGCTCCATCAAAAAGAAATCACTACCAATAATGTCTCGATCCTCTACATAGACATATGGTTTTGGAACCGATGGTAAAAATGGATGCAGTGCCGATAAAATCGTAAATTCCCGCTTCATATCATGCGCTTTTTTGGCAACTGGTCCAAGCGGAGGACGACGCAGAACAGCTTCAAAATCAGCAATTTTTAAACAATACGTCAAATTGGAATGCCCTGCACTAAATTGTGTGATTTCAAGCCTATCCTGTGGAAGCTCAGGGAAATGGCTCTCTAAAAAGGCATGTAATTTATCTACATCTAAACGTTCACTTGACCTTACTTGCATCGTATCCATTTTCTTTCCCTCCTTAAATAATGGAGCTCATGCCCCCATCTACTACAATGACATCCCCTGTTACATAGTCCGAAGCTGGTGCTGCTAAAAATAATGCTACGCCCTTCAAATCATTTTCTGAGCCTAAGCGTTTTAGCGGTGTAACACCCATCAAATAGTCTTGCCCACGTTCAATTAACACATTGGACATTTTCGTAGGGAAAAACCCTGGGGCAATGGCATTGACATTGACACCGTGTGGTCCCCATTTGACAGCTAAATCCTTCGTTAAAGTGATGACAGCCCCTTTACTCGCGTTATAGGCAATCGTATCCATAAAGGCTGGTAGCGTACCACCTAGTCCTGCGATAGAAGCAATATTAATGATTTTGCCACCTTTCTGCTCTAGCATAATTTTGCCAACTGCTTGGCTGAATAAAAATGTCCCGTTGACATTGACATCAAATACTTTTTGCCAGGCTTCGTAAGGCATATCAATGGCTGGTGTTCCCCATGATGCACCACTGTTATTGACCAAAATATCAATTCTACCAAATGTTGTAATCGTTTGGGCTACCACATTGGCAATATCCTCTGGCTTTGTGACATCACAGGCTAGCGCTAATGTTTGAACACCAAGCCCTGCTGCAACCTCCTCACATGCCTCCACCTTTCGTGAGCACAAGACCACATTGGCTCCAGCCTCTGCAAATCCTTGTGCAATTTGTGCGCCGAGTCCACGTCCACCACCTGTCACAATCGCTGTTTTACCTTTTAAGCTAAATAACTCTAGGACCGTCATTTCACCAGCTCCTCTTGTTTGTTGGCATGCTTCTTCAATTCTAGTTTAGCAATGGTATTACGATGCACCTCATCCGGTCCATCCGCTAAACGTAATGTACGAGAATTCGCCCATTGTGCAGCAAGCGTTGTATCAGGGCCTACCCCAGCAGCACCAAATGCTTGGATAGCTCGATCAATGACTCTGAGTGCCATATTTGGAGCAACTACCTTAATCATAGCAATTTCAGCTTTTGCCTCTTTGTTGCCCACCGTGTCCATCATATAAGCAGCCTTCAATGTTAAAAGTCTTGCTTGCTCAATATCCATCCGAGATTCCGCAATGCGCTCTCGCATTACCCCTTGATCTGCTAATGGTCGATGAAATGCCTGCCGCGCTTGCACACGTACACACATTTCCTCTAATGCACGCTCTGCGGCACCTATAAGACGCATACAGTGATGAATTCTTCCTGGCCCTAGTCTGCCTTGTGCAATGGCAAAGCCTTTTCCTTCACCCCATAAAATATTGTCCACTGGTACGCGCACATTGGTTAATGTAACCTCACCATGTCCCTCTGGTGCATGATCGTAGCCAAAAGCCGTGAGCATACGCTCCACCTTTACCCCTGGTGTATCCATCGGTACAAGAATCATAGACTGCTGCTCATGGATAGGGGCCGTTGTATCTTTATGCTTGCCCATAAAAATAGCCACCCTACAGCGAGGATCCCCAGCACCGGTTGTCCACCATTTATGGCCATTTAAAATGTATTCATCTCCATCTCGTTCAATGCTCGCCTCAATATTTGTAGCATCACTGGATGCAACGGCTGGCTCCGTCATCGCAAAACACGACCGTATTTCGCCTCGTAGTAATGGTTCAAGCCACTGCTTTTTTTGCTGTGCCGAGCCATAACGTACTAGTACTTCCATATTGCCTGTGTCAGGTGCATTACAGTTAAACACTTCGGGTGCCAGAAGTGAGCGTCCCATGATTTCACATAAAGGGGCGTATTCTAAGTTGGTTAAACCTGCCCCATATTCACTATCTGGTAAAAATAAATTCCACAAACCTGCCTGTTGTGCCTTCTGCTTCAGCTCCTCCATAATAGGTGGAATCGCTCCCCAACGATCCTCCATTGCCTCGACCTGTGCAGCATAAACAGCCTCATTTGGATAAATGTATTGCTCCATAAAATTCGTCAGCTTGTCCTGTAACTTCACAACTTTTTCACTATAGGAAAAATTCATCGGAAGATACCCCCTTTGCTTGAACTTCGTAAAATGAATGAATGTTCATTTTCATTCTTACAATAAATGTTACCGCTATTTTTCTAGTAAAGCAATGTTCTATTTTTGAATTTTCTAACAAAACAAAAAATTCATTACTATGGACTTACATCGTTTTATTTTCAAAAAACTGTAAAATATCCTTCAATAATTGTCGGATGGCTAATGGTAAATGACGGTTTTTTAAGTACACTAGATAAACATTCCGATTTAAATTCACGCCCTCAATTTCTTTTTTTACAATCGTTTTTGCAGTCGGACCTTGCAAGTAATTTTCAGGTAATATGGTCACACCTAAATGTTCTCGTACGAGCGATACAGCCGTTTCAAAACGCTCAATTTCAAATTGAATATTGATGCTTTTACCAGCCTGTTCAAATGATGTTAAGATATCTCGTCTTGTTTGAAAGCCCTCGGTACTAATAATAAATGGTTCTTCACAAATATCTGAGATGGTTATAGTATCCTTTTGGGCTAACGGATGATGTAAAGGTAACACTGCAACCAACCGCTCTTCATATAAGGTTTGAACTTCCAACTCTGGATCATCCATTAGCTGATTAGTGATGATTACATGCGTTTTATAGCTTTTCAAGGATTTTTTCACCCGCTTACTGCCTAAAATATCGACTAAATGAAATTTCATTTGAGGATAGTCTTTTTTATAGTTGGCAATTACTTTCGGAAGCCAATGCTTGATCGATTCCATGACCCCAATGGTGATATCTCTTGTACCATGAACAATCACTTCATTCATTTCAATTTTCAGCACTTCCATATTTTTCACAATAACTTTTGCTCGTTCAAAAAGTAATTCTCCAGCTTCTGTTAATTGCAGATTTCTAGTATTTCTTTCTAATAAGGGGGAGCCAATCTCTTGTTCTAATTTTTTGATCGCATTACTTAAGGAAGGCTGCGAAATATGCAGTCTTTCAGCGGCTTTCGAGAAATTCATCTGTTCTGAAACAGCGATAAAGTAGTGTAGTTGTTTAATGTCCACCTATAGATACCTCCAGTATTTATAGTTAAAAGCTATAGATTAATATTAATTATATATTAGTAATTATAATTATGTGAATATATAATGAATTACAACAATACTTTTTCTACAATAATATTCACAATGGGGTTGATAAGTTTATGTACACAATGACAGATCAAAAACAATGGAAAGGCCGAATAGATTCAACAACAAATAAAAGCAGCTTTCGTTTACATCAACAAGTAAAAAGAGTCGCGATTAATGATGTAAGCGCTTCAGATAAGAAAAGTGCTGCACTCGTTGGTTTTATCTGCGATGAAGGGGTACGTCGAAATCAAGGCCGTGTAGGGGCAGCAAATGGTCCCAATGCGCTACGAGAAGGCTTAGCAAGTTTACCGTGGACATTTGAGAACGATCAGCAAATTATTGATGTTGGCAATATCGTTTGTCTAAATCATGCTTTAGAGGAGGCACAGCGTGAGCTTGGTGAAGTCGTAGCAGCAGTACTACAAAAAAACTTATCATGTGTTGTGCTAGGTGGCGGGCATGAAACGCTGTATGGCCATTATTTAGGCGTTCGTTCTGCTCTACCAAAGGAAGCTAAAATCGGCATCATCAATATAGATGCTCACTTTGATTTACGACCATATGATGAACAACCTTCGTCAGGTACGATGTTCCGTCAAATTTTAGAGCAGGATCCACACGCTGACTATTTTGTTGTTGGTATTCAACGCTATGGCAATACAAGAGAACTTTTCGAAAAAGCTGATGCATTAAATGTGAAGTATGTTTATGAGGATCAAATGACGGTAGCCTACCAACAACAATTAACGGATGCATTACAACATTTTATGGATCAGCATGATTATATTCTTTTAACATTATGTATGGATGTATTGAATGCCGCATTTGCTCCAGGTGTAAGTGCTCCCTCACCGTTTGGGCTTGACCCATCGACTGTGCGCTCTATTTTGCAACAAGTCACTTCACACCCTCACACCCATTCATTTGATATTTGTGAGGTCAATCCGTTATTAGATGAAAACGGACGTACAGTGAAATTAGGTGCCTATTTTGTATATGAGGCACTGAACAACTTACTTAGGGGGCAAGGTTCATGATCGAAATTAATCAAATTACAACGGTATTCCTAGCTGTTGCACTCTTTGCATTAGGAAGCTTTCTTATCAATAAAATAGGCTTTTTAAAGCGTTTCTGTATCCCAGCACCAGTGGTTGGTGGTTTATTGTTCGCTGCTCTTACCACTATCTTAAAAACAACGGGTATTTTAGAAATATCACTTGATACTTCTTTACAAAGCTTATTTATGATTACTTTCTTTACGACAATTGGCTTAGGTGCAAGCTTTAAACTTGTAAAGCTCGGTGGTAAATTACTGATTATCTACTGGCTAGCATGTGGCTTCCTAGCGTTAATGCAAAATGTCATTGGGGTATCACTGGCCTCACTTATGGGGATCCATCCTTTAATCGGTATGATGGCGGGGGCCGTTTCTATGGAGGGTGGTCATGGCGCTGCAGCGGCATTTGGCCAAACCTTAGAAGATTTAGGGATTTCTTCAGCTATGACAATTGGTGCGGCTGCCGCAACATGTGGTCTAGTTGCTGGTGGCTTAATTGGTGGTCCAATTGTCAAATATTTAGTAGGTAAATATAATTTAACACCAGATGAACAAGAATCGGAAAAAGTCGAATATGAAAATAAACATGAGCAAATTACATCGGATTCGTTCTTTACACAAGTCTTATTAATTACTTTCTGTATGGCTGTTGGTACGTATGTCGGCACACTATTCTCAGAAGCAACAGGTTTTGTTCTGCCAGGCTATGTAGGAGCTATGTTTGTGGCTGTCTTAGTACGCAATATTATGGATAAATTCAAACCTGAAGCCATTAATATGAAAAGCATTTCATTAATTGGAGATGTCACATTAGGTGTATTCCTTTCCATGGCACTTATGAGTATCAAGTTATGGGAAATTGCTGATTTGGCACTACCATTATTTATCATTGTTTTTGCGCAAGTATTCTTTATTGTTGTCTTTAGTATTTTTGTGTTATTTAAATTACTTGGCAAAAACTACGATGCTGCTGTTATGGTAGCAGGTTTTGCAGGACATGGTCTAGGCGCAACACCAAATGCCATGGCCAATATGTCAGCCGTTGTGCAACGCTTCGGTCCTTCTAAAAAAGCCTTTCTTGTCGTACCGATTGTCGGCGCATTTTTAATCGATGTTTTTGGTATTCCTATTATTATTACAACTATTAATTTATTTAAATAAAAAAGAGCTTTGCAGTCGTCCTGAGTAGACAATTGCAAAGCTTTTTTATTATTGTAATATCTCACTTACTGTAACAAATTCATAGCCTTGCTTTTGTAAATAAAGAATGACATTTTCTAAACCATTGGCTGTTGTTTGATGGATATCATGCATAAGAATAATACTCCCATCTTTTACAGAGGCTTTGACATACGCTAATATTTTATCTGGATTATGATGTTTCCAATCTAGTGTATCGATCGACCACAAAATCGAGGGGATTGTCATGACAGAACGTACTTGGTCATTGGTCGCCCCATAGGGTGGACGGAAAACGGTTGGATATTGCCCAATGGCTGCATAAATAGCATTACTTGTGCCATTGACTTCTTGTTTAACGCCTGCTATTGACAGGGTCGTTAATTTTTTATGGTTCAAGGTATGATTGCCGATTTCATGCCCTGCTTCATAGACTTGTTTAACGATTGCAGCATTTCTTGACACATTTTTACCTACCATAAAGAATGTAGCCTTGGCATCGTATTTCTTTAACGTTGCCAAAATTTGTGGTGTCACCTTAGCATCTGGCCCATCATCAAATGTTAAAGCTACCCGTTTTTTTGCGCCTTTCGCTACTGGTACACCTTTATTATAAACTTTATTATCTATTAACTGAATATCGGCTAGCTCAGAAGCTTTGACATACCCTTTTTGGTCGCCTGCTTCTACATAAGCCCAACCAGCAAGTGTTATGTAATACTGGACAGTCGTTTTATTGGGAAGTGTACCAAGAACTTCTCCGTTTGGACTAGCTGTTAAACGTAATTCAGCACCAGCAACAGCATTAATTTTTTTCTTCGTTGGAGCTGGTTTTTTTAATGCGTTTGTCGCTACATACCCTATCTCCTCGCCATATTGAACGAAAGACCAACCACCAGGTGCTGTGCCATACACATAAATCATTCGTCCCTCATAGAGCTGTCCTACATGCTGGGCATGTTGACTTGGGGCTGTAAATAATGTTGTACCACCCTTTTGAATCACTAGGTATCCCTCAGACTTCAACTTGACTAAAGCATCAGATGTGACATAGCCCTCCTGCTCTGGCGTTTGAATATGTGTCCATCCTTTACTTGCTTGTGTTACTGAGACAAAGCTTCCTTTTGTTAGTTCACCGATCTCCGCGCTATTCGTAGAAGCTTCTTCATACATAACCGTATCCTTGACTACCTTTTGAATTACCACTGACCCTTCTGCACTTGCTGAAAGTTGCCCAGCCAATATGCACATCATAAACGCCAAAACGATTGCATAGGATAAATATTTTTTCATTGTTCTCCACCGCCCTTAGATGTCTTCCATGTCTGTTTGCTAAAAAATTGCTAAGATTTAACTTTCATTATAGAGTAAACAACTCTGCCATAAAATAGTAATAATCAACTAGATTCCCTATTACGATGTTGCTACATTTTTATTTTAGTAAATACTTATACATTCCTCCTTCCCTTTTTTCTACGAAACTATGCAGAGATTATGATAATAAAATGATGGTGGCTTATCTTGTAGATTTTTTGTTAGCTCCTATTTTAAGAATTGATCATCTTCATGCTGTTCCGAAGAATAGAGGGTACTACCGACTTAGGTGAGCGGCTTTCTCCTTATTTGGAGCGGTTCATCACCTTAATCTCGTATTTGACGGCTGTTACCCACCACCGTCCTTTAAATATCCCCCTTTCTATTAAGACGCTGGAAACCATGAAAAAGTTGAGGTTTTTTCATTAATATTCCTCCTATAAAGCTTCGAAGGCAGTTAGGGCATCTTCAATATGTGGGGGTGGGTTCCATATATAACTAGGAGCATTGGTTGTAATGAATAAAAATGATTTCCCTTCTTTCTCGATTATGGTCGCTAGACACAGTCCTGCTTCTGGGGTATACCCTGTTTTTCCACCTATTATCGGACTGTCTAGACCCGGTAATTTTGTAAATAATGAGTTTGTGATGATTAATTGATTGGGAACATAGGTTGTGTAGCTTTTTGAGGTAAATATTTGATAAAAGATAGGATTTTCTAATGCATATTGCAGAAGCTTGCTGATATCCCGCACGCTGGATACATGAGCCTCATCATGTAGACCACTGGTATTAACAAAATGTGTGTCATGCATGCCTAATTCTTGCGCCTTGTTATTCATCAGCTTGACAAATTTGTCCTCACTGCCAGCGACAGCATCTGCAAGTGTTCCTGTTGCATCTGCACCTGAGGCAAGGAGTGTACCATACAATAAATCCTCCATCGTGACAAAATCTCCTGCTTGAAAGCCTGCCATCGAAGCATTTTGTGCCGTATAGTTCGCGATCGTTTGGGGCTCTACAATGGTTTGTGTTTGTAAATTATCTGTCATCTCTATGGCAACGATGGCTGTCATGATCTTTGTTAAGGATGCAGGATAAATAATAGCATCCGCATTTTTTTCGTATAATACATCGCCCTGTTCATTGAGTAACAAAGCATTTTGACTATGTAATGATGGCAGTTCTAGATGCGTGAATTCATATGTTTTGCTTGTAAAATAAAATAAGAAAACCATGATACAAATACAGCCGAATAACATCCATTTTTTCATAAAAAACGCCTCCTACACATTATAAGAGGCGGCATTTCTGAATATTCCTTGAGAAAAATGGGATGTGCTCAAATATTTTCACAGGTAAAAATCATCATCAACATTTGAACTAATTCTTGTAATCTCTTTATTTGTTAATTTGAACATTACATCTTGAGAAACCTCTAACTTGAGCGTCTCTTCTTTGCTTAGACTCGCATAGACGCCGCGTAAAATACGACCAGTCAAGCCATGCGAGACAACAATCACTTTTGAAAGTGGTTGAATCGTTTCAAGCAAAGCCGTTAATCTGCTTACAACAGCTTCATAGGTTTCCCCATCTGGTGCACGAAAATACCAATTGAAGGCATCCGTGTTCGTTAACAAGGTAGGCCATTTTTGCTGTATTTCCGCCATGGTTAAACCAGCCCATTGTCCCACAGCAACCTCTGTTAAACGTGGATCCTGCCTCACCTTGTTGCCGTCATAGCCAAGTGTTTCACAAAGTATGGCTGTGCTTTGCATGGCTCTTCCCATTGGACTTGATAGGATGGTCCAGTCATCTGCATCACCAATGAGTGATTTCAGCATGCGCGCATTTTGCTGAACCTGCTCCCGACCACGCTCAGTGAGTGGTGAATCAAGCTGTCCTTGATATCTCCCTTGTGTATTATAAGTCGTCTCACCATGACGAAGTAAGTAGATCATTTGCTCCATTTTATTTCCCCCCATACTGCTCCCCCTGTTAAAGTAAAATTACTGTTAAACTAACACCAGCACATAAACAAAGCTAAGAAACAAGCATAAAGGACTATACCATTTTGAATCATTTTGAGCAAACTTGGAATGCTTAATCGTTTTAAAAATACCAACATATTTAAAATCACCAATTGCTCGTAGCAAAAATACTAGCGCACAAACGATGCTTCCTACTTTTGAAAAACTAGAGGCTTGAAAAAATGGCATGAAGCCCCCTTGAACAAGGATGATACCACTTGCTAGCAGCACCAGCATTGCAACAAAGAGCGTTCCCCATTTTCTAGGAGTAAAAACGGCTTGGTGGCTGCCTTCTTTCATAGGAATAACAGCTTCTGTACCCCATCGACCACCAAAGGCCCAATAAATATGTAGGACACTAATAAGCCATAATAGTCCCACTGCGACAATTGATATAATAAACATGTACTACCTCCTCTTCACAATTCCATACGCTATCGTATGTTTTGGCGTTAAATATAGTCCCTCAAAGCTTATGTCAGCTCTGAGAGACCTTCTTATTGTATTAACAGCTTAATCATTTTTTCGAGATCGAAATGAGGATTGGCATCAAATCGTGTCATCCAGCCTATATAGGTTAAATAAGCCAATCTTGCACGATCAGTGGATTCGTCTATGCTTATCCCATTTTTTTGATAGAGCGTCGCCACACAGGCTATTCGCTGTTCCTCTATTTGAAAATACGCGCTGCGACATCTGAATCATATTTGGCCCAAGCATAAATGCCTATCTCCATTTTTTTATTTTTGTGAAAACTTATCCGTAAAAGCTGCTCTAAAGTAGCATCAACTTGCTCCATATTTTGAATAATAGCCTTTGTTGCATGGTTTTCCCAATAGTCTAGCATGGCATCTAATAGTTGTTGACGATCACGAAAATAATGATAAAAGCTACCTTTACTAATGTTTAATGATCGAGCAAGTGCTTCAATACGTACTTTATGGATCCCCGCTTCTGCTAATTGCTCTAGACCCGCTCTAATCCAATCCTCTTTCGTTACTTGCATGATTGCCCTCCAAAAAATACGCTAACGTATGTTTTGTCTTATATTACCACTTTATACATCACTCATCCACTTTTATCGTTTTTATGGCGTACATTAATATGATTATTTACTGTAACATGAACTGTTACTAGTCGTGGTAAAATACATGCACACACTAAAATAAACACTAATAGCTTTTTCATGCGTCTACTCCTTGTCTTAAAAAGTATTGTCAAACAACTTTTCTGCAATGCCCTGTAAAATATCTTGCTCCTCAAATGTCATGAGTTCTTCTCTAGAGATTGTTGCCTGTTGAATCAATCGGTTTGATTGGATCGTCACTAGTTTTTCAAACAAGTTTCGAATATAACGCCCATTCGAGAAATTAGGAATGGTTTCAATCGGCATATGACGAAGCTGTGTTTTCATATGTTGGGCAAATGCTTCGCCAAATCGATAATCGTTCGTTTGACAAAGCATCGCAAAAATATCATAAAGTTCATCCGTGCTAAAATTATCAAATTGTACAAAATGATTAAAGCGAGATTTAAAGCCTGGATTAGATTGTAAAAATTCTTCTATTAGCTCTGTATAGCCCGCAACAATGATTACTAAGTCATCACGTAGATCCTCCATTGCCTTTAATAAACTATCAATCGCTTCCTTCCCAAATGCATCCTGCTTATCATTTATTAATGAATAGGCTTCATCAATAAAAAGTACCCCGCCCTTTGCTTTGTTAACGACTTCCTGAACCTTTAACGCTGTTTGTCCAACATAGCCAGCGACCAATCCTGCACGATCTGTTTCCACAAAATGCCCACTTGAAAGAACACCAAGATGCTTGTAGATTTGGCCAATAATGCGTGCCACGGTTGTTTTACCTGTGCCTGGATTGCCCGAGAAGACAAGATGATACGTAATAGGAAAGCTTGTTAAGCCATGATCCACACGCAGACTTTGAATTTTAATAAAGTTTATTAAATTATGTAATTCCTTCTTTGCATTCGGAAGACCTACAAGACTATCTAATTGTTTTTGTAGCTTGGCAATCTCTTGCTCGACTTCAGGTGTAATGCGTAACCGCTCATCGTTGATAAATTCACCACTATAAATAATTTTGCCTTCTTCATTAAAATAATCGCCTCGTCCATGTTTTTTGCCTTGAACGAGGTCACCAATATAGGAAGCTTGCCCATTGGCATAATAGAGCGTTCCTTGCCCTGTCATCATATCCTCTTTAAATTGCCCTTCCGCTTCTAGAATTCCATCTCTAGCATATACTTTGCCTTTACCATGCTTTAGGTCCTCAAAGAAATGACCTTCATAGTGGAGTGTAGTTACGCCACGTGCAAGCTCCTCAGCTGTTGGTGATTCCGTAGGATAATACAGCTTGCCAGCCCCTTGCATATGATGCCAAATAAAATCACCCTCATATTGTAAAAATCCATTTGGATAGTATTGCTTGCCTTTTCCCTTTTTCATGCCGTGGACAAAGTCACCCTCATACTGCGGTTGATTTAAATGTGGGTACTGTGCTCTTAGTGTTTGATAAGGCCTAATTACTTCTTCTTCATAATATAAAACACCATAGCCGTCCATTAAATCATTGCGAAAATGACCTTCATAATGGATATGACCATCCTTATATAAAATGCCATGACCCTGTTTTTTATTTTGAATGAATTCACCCTGATAAATGAGTTGTCCTTTCAAATACATAATGCCATTGCCTTGCTTCATATGATTGACGAATTCACCCTCGAATAATAATTCTCCCTCTTGATCAAATAACGAGCCTTTGCCGTCATAAATATCGTGACCGAAATCATTCTTTTTGACGCCACCTCGATACATGATGATTCCACTTGGGTAAAATAGTTCTTTTTCTTCATGATTATGTGTCATTTAATTGCCTTCCTTCATCATTTCAGTATATGCTCAATTATAGCGTGGAAAAGAATACATATGTGCGAATTTTTAGAATTTAAGGAGACGGGCATGAAAAAAAGATACAAACTACTTCTAGGCATTGTACTACCACTACTTATTCTGTATATCTCGACAATGCTGTTAACACGAGACACTGATTTTACAACAGAGGTAACAGAACGTCTCGACCTGGAGGAAATTCATGAGATTGAAATTATTCGTTCCTCAGATGAAAAAACAGTGATTATTACTGATGCAGCAGAGATCGATCAAATTATGCAGCCATTCAAGGACCTACCTTTAAAAAAAGTGTGGTTTTCTAATTCCGATTCTAATGAAGCTTATTGGCTAACACTATCGATTAATGACAACAGAGAAATTGGCTTGCGTTTAGACGATGACCAGCATTTATTCGTTTATTTATATGAGGAAAATTACATGAAAGATTATAAGCTCACTAAGGATATCGATATGACATTCATTAAGCAATTGTTTCAGTAAGCGTAAAAACCCGTGCATGTACGCATGGGTTTTTATATGTAACGATAATTTTGCTGCATAGCTTGTAAGGTCTCAATGATCTCTTCTCTCAGTTCAATTGGCTCTAATACCTCCATATCGGCTCCTTGACTTAACAACCATTCTTTCATGCCATATGCTAACACTTCTGCCTCAAAAACATATTCATGATCATTTTGTGAAACAAGGTGGGCTGTTGGGAAACGACTGTAGACTATTTGAGGAGAACGGCCTTTATAGAGAATCCGTATATGAGTAAGGTCATTAGCGTCCTCTACTTGTAATGGATGGACAGATGGAGCTTCAAAATTGATAGCCATTTCACGAAAATGCTGAATACGATCCATTCTGTAAACAGTTGGGGTGTCTTGATTATCTCCTATTAAATAAAAATAATGTGTTGAAAAGATAACAGCGAGTGGCTTTAAAATTTTTGCAGTTGGAATAGCTTCACCCTCCTGTAAATAATCAATGGTAATGACCTTTCTCTTTTGAATGGCTGTTGAAATTCCCCATATCAAGGACAATAATGACTTGTTCTGATGGATATCTTCATATACAATTTTTTCATTTAATAACAGTTGATCCTCTGCTACACGTGAGAGAAGTTGATTAACGATCTCACCGATATCCGATTTTACGAGAGCTTTTGAGGCAATCAGTATTTTAACGATGATTAGTACCTGTTCTTTAGATAAACGATTGTTTTTTGTATTTATTAATTTATACACTTTTTCTGTACGCACATATTGTAAATGGTAATCTAGCTTAGCCTTTTCTAGATATGTACGAATTTCATCGATATCCCGTTGTATGGTTTTTTCACCAACCTGATGTGTCAATGCTTCTTGCTTCTTGTTGATTCCTTGGCCATCCATTAATCGATCAAACATCGATAGAATGCGATAGCCTTTGCCTTGTTGTGAATCTACCATATATCCCACTCTTTCTTCTATCATGCCCAGCTCGCAATACATTGGACATAAATAGCCTTCCTGCTATTAATTACGCCTCAGCATAATTGCGTCCAGCTTGCTCGAAAAGCTCCATATGAGCGTTTTCTGCTGGATCAAGAAAAACTTCTACTTTATTGGTATAATTTGTACTATACGCATCCTATAAAAAATCACCATTCAAGCAGCACAATAGACTGTATTTTTGACATAATTAACTAAAATTTTACAACATTTTAGTTGAATGTGTCACTTTTTAACCATTGAAAAAGAACTTCCATTGAATGAAAGTCCTTCTACTCTTTTATTTGAATTTTACAGCTGTTCCATATACCAATACTTCGGATGTACCATCCATAACAGATGAAGTAGCATAACGAACGCCTACAACTGCATCTGCCCCTAATTGTTTGGCTTCCTCTACCATTGCCTCTGTGGCAATTTCACGAGAGCGCACAAGCATTTCCGCATACTCCTTCATTTCTCCACCTACAATATTGCGAAGTCCTGCTATCATGTCACGACCAATATTTCTAGATTGAACAGAATTCCCTTTCACCAGCCCTAATGTTTCCGTGATATCTTTTCCTGCCACAATGTCTGATGTAGCTAATAGCATCATGATGCCTCCCCATTCTCTAGTTTTTGTATGGCTTCCACAGCCTCTTCAATAGAAGATGTAATCACGCCATTGCGTTTAATTAACCCCACAACAAATAAATTACGATAAACAAACTGATTCTCTAGCCCATCTCGGATCAGTGCCTCTATTTTTTGCATATTGTCCCGCCCCTGTTGACGAACATCTGTTAGCACACCAATAATGGGACGATTCAGCATAGAAAATGCACCTATCTCTGCGGCAACGCCTGAATCAATTTCCACCCCATCTAATACAGCTATCAGAACATCGCTACTTTGGAGCATCTCTAAATCTGCTTGGGCAATCGCTAAGCTATCTGCATAGGCAGATTTATCATTGATGGCCTCATTCTCCTGAGGTACGTATAATGCGATGCCTGGCACTGCCTCACGAATAGCTGCTGCCAATTGTTCATTTACAAAACGATCGCCTAACGAAAATAACCCATTTGCTAAATATGCTTTCATGTATAAAACTCCTTAACCAATTGTTTTTTCAAATATAATTTTATGTCTGCCTTTTTCATCAATAAATGTTGAAAGTATATTGAAACCATGCTTGAGGTTGGTAATGAGCATGGTTTTGAATGTATTTCTTCCATATGTACGAACTTTGTGAAAGCCTAAAGTCTTGATATGTTCATGCTGTTGTTTCATTAATTGACTTGCAATTCCCTGACCTCGATATGCTACATGAACGCCACCCAACCAACTATAAAAAATACCATCTGGATGTGGGTAGCCTAGTTTAAAGCCGATCAATGTGTCACCTTCCACTGCCAATATGCAAAGAAGGCCTTCTTTCTTTTCTAGCTTTTCGAGTGGCAAATTAGCTCCATCAAAAACGTGTGCGTGGATTTCCTGTAATTGTTCAAGCCAAGCATAGGGTATGCCTTCTATTGTCACAATATGCATATTCATCACCTCTGTCTGTCATTATAGCAGTTCTATAGCCTGAAGAAAAAGGTAGGCATCTGCTCCAAAAGCAATTATTATCACTGCATAAAAGTAACTATTTTCCATCTAAGCTATTTTCGACACCCACCAAATTCAGTATACTTGACCAAAATACAAAACAATAGCTAGGAGGAAATCCGATTGACACCATTTACTAGTTGGTTAACCAATTCATTGCGCCCCTATTTCGGCCTACATACTTTAGAAGCACATTGGGAAACAATTCAGATTCGAGAGGATTATTTTATTTGCCTTGAAGGTGATCTCATTAAAAAAAGAATTTTCGTGAATGAGCATAGCTACCAAGAAGCGGATGTCGACATTTTAACGCGTAAGCGTGAAGTCATCGTCCCTCAAACCGCGCGTGGAAAAGAAAAGAAATTGAATTACACCAATATCTCCGCTGTGAAAGCTGCAGGCGTTGTTTTTTCTGCTGGTCTAGGTAATGAAAACCATCCATCTAGCTATATCACAGCTCGTAACACTAAAACATATTATCAGCTACCATTAACAGGCTTTGAGCATTTAACGACTAAGTCGGCTCTCTTGAATTGGTTACAGCAATTTCCCTCCCAGCTACCTGCAGATTACACAGACAAGCTAGAAAAGCTAACTAAAATGAAAAGTTTACGCTATAAGACGGTACCAGGTGATATTTTTCGTGTAGAAATCGATTTATTTGTAGATGGCTATGTGCTTGTCATTGGTGACTTACGTCAAATGCAAAAGGATCATCTATTTGGAGAAGATAGTATTTGGCATAATGTAATGACAATGCCATTGTTTGTACGGCCCTATTTGTTGACAACGACAGAGCGCCTGCCTTCTCTTGAGGAAATCATATCTGCTCCATTGGCCCCTCAAACACATATTGTGATGGATGACCATTTTATGCGAGGATGCTATGAAAAGATTGGCCATAAAATGTTAACAGAATCCGATATTGTATTTCCAATGGGCTATGGCGTGACACTAAACTATGGGAAAGAGCCTCGATACCGTTTATCCTGGGGAACAGGAACAATTAGTAAACCTGCACCTTCTACCTCCTATCAAACAGCTAGCCGCTTTACCAATCATGGTGTCTATGCAGGCGTTTCGAGTGATTGGTTGAAGCAAGAGGAAGGAATTGTAACAGAGTCGCTAGATCATCCACCTTTCCGCGAAGATCGTCAGCGAGCACTAGCTGAATTTAGTTTACCTGAAGATATCTCCTATGATGACTTTAATCGTCAAACGGGCGGATTGACCCGCACCCAATATATTCATTACCTCAATAAAACCTATCATCGTACACACAAAAAATAGAGGGAGCTTCTAGATGCGCCCTCTCCACTTTTTCATCGATGGTTGATTTCATCCAATAATTACTTATAATATAAAGATATCATTAACCAACTCCATCACTTGAGGTGCATTTTGTATGTATTTTGGCATTATCCCACTGATTCTTTTCATCGTTTTTCTTATTTCTTACTTCAAAGACCCAAGAAAAATGATCAACGGACTATTATTTAATCTATTTATCTGTTCATTTCTGCTATTCTGCGTCATGCTATCTTTAGCATCTGACCATTACTTTTTAAGGCTTATTGTCATTATTCCACTGATTGCCCTTTTCATCTTAATTCCTTTTGGTATTGTTGCTTTAATGTTTGGTTTATTTTTAAATGCGAGAGTATTAATGAAGCGAGAAGGTAGACGTTTAGCCAATTCCTTAACATTACTTGTGGCGATTGGCATTTTACTTTTTATCCTATTACCGATTATCAATCCAGCAAGTTTGTTTTCAGTCCACCTCCAGCCCATTTTTGGTGGAATTTCACTCATTACGTTTTATTTTTTTATCCATCTATCCAATTTTTTATCTGCTTATTTTCTCTACCAATTCAATCGCCCTCGATTGAATCAAGATTTTATTATTGTGCTAGGCAGTGGATTAATTAATGATAAGGTGCCTCCACTTTTAGCTAGTAGAATTCAAAAGGCAATTGATTTCTATCATAAGCAAGCAGCAGTGACCACTCCGCCTACCATTATTTTCTCTGGTGGACAAGGTCCTGATGAAAATCTACCCGAAGCTGAAGCGATGCAACGATATGCAATTGAAAAAGGTATTCCCATTGAGCATACACTCCAGGAGAACCGCTCCGTGAATACCTATCAAAATATGTTATTTTCTAAGCAGCTCATGGATGATCGGAAGCAGGGTGAAGCCTACAACAGTATTTTCACCACGAATAATTTTCATCTTTTTCGTGCGGGTATTTATGCAAGACTCGCAGGCTTAGATAGTCAGGGCATTGGCTCTAAGACAGCCTTTTATTATTGGCCTAATGCGATGATTCGTGAATATGTAGCGATTGTTGTAATGGCACGAAAACGACATATGAAAATGATTGGACCTATCGTGATCATTTCGATTACGCTATCTCTATTCAGCTTTTTCTTTGTATAAGAGTTCTAGCAAAAGGATTCGTACACTTTTTATAGAAAGTGTTTCGAATCCTTTAGCTACTGTTATACCCAAAATTTCTTCATCTGTTGTTCATATAATGTTTCATAGTAAAATTTTCGAGGATAGCGTTGCTCTTGTAATACCTGATAGAGAATGGATTGACCTTCCTCATAGCGAATCCCCTCCTCACAATTATCAAACAGTTTTCGTGTTAGCTGTCTTACTAGGTGAACATCTTTCGTGTTCACTCTCCAGCCAAATTGAATTAAATCCAGTTGATCGAGCGGATCTCGATAAGTATCAAGTACCACACAGACATGTGGCTGCTGCTTATTCGCAAATACCAAAACATGTCCTGTATGAATGGATTGACCAAAATAACGTTCGTAAATCTCCGCTATCGGTACTTGGATTTCAAGCACATTCATGATCGTCTGTAAAGTTGGATGTACTATATAGTCATCGCTTGTCTCATCTGGGTATTCAACCAACTCTGTGATTGAAGCCATTATCCAAAAATCATAGGTCACTTCCAATCACTCCATCTATTTTTATTGTGGCAAACGGTTAATCGCTTGTTCCACAGTTTGAATAAGATAGGCTAAGTTGGACTGCCATTCAGGCCAACTCTTGGACTCTTGCCATAATTCTACAATCTCTCTACTACCATGTTGATCAGGTACTTCATCTCGAATGTCCTGTAAATACCGCAATATAAATGTCAAAGAGCTTTCATCTACTACCCATTGTATTTGTCTATCCTTACTTTCTTGACCATAAATAGTTCCCGTATTCAGATATTGACTATAAAGCTCTGCCAAAGCCAGGGCACTCATATCGTAGAAAAAATCTATATCCTCCAATGTTTTACCAAAAAAGCCTTGCTGTTTCATTGCCTGTACAATACCCGATAATGTTAGCTGATTGGATTCCTTATGCTGTTCCATAAACTCCTGTAAAAACGCCACTACATCTAAACCTTCATCACTTTCCAATGCTTTGTATCCCCAAGCACCCATCTCACTGCACCTCTCTTTTTTAATCTAGTAAAGCTCTGGTAAACATAAAATCTGTACATTATTAGTGCATGACCATGGCAGCGGTCCATTATGGTATGCGCTCTTAAAATGCCTTCGCTATATCAATAATCCTCAGCATCCTTTGGTCCATTTTTTGATCGAATACTGCTCCTTTTTATAGGTAGGAGCCAAAGTAAAACTTCATCTTTTCCTGTGAATAGCCATCCTGTCCTCTCCAAGTCGCCATTGACATAAAATCAGTTCCACGTCCACGCTCCTTGCGATAATCATCCTTTGATACGAGTAGTCCCGCATAACCCCAGATTTCCATGATCACATCTCCTTTGTTAAGTATTTCTCATGAAGCTGTTGCAATCCTTGTACACATTCATCATGGGAAATCGTTAATCGATCAAACATCAAGCCCTTACTTTTAGCATATTGAAAATCTACTTCTGTATAGGTATAACCACCTGAACGCCATCCACCAGATTGCCAATAGGTTTGCATTAATATTTTCTTTGCTTTTTGGTCCATTACTCTCTCCTCGCTAGCTAGCACTTTAATTTTTCTTGTAAGGTTAGTGCCATCTCTTTCCATGGTCGCTTCCAATCGGAACTCGCTATCTCTTCCTCTGTTAGTGCTAGCCAATATTCTCCTTCCATTAGCTCAAACATATCTATCATGGTAATAGGGGCACAAACTGGATTAGCTAATGCTGTGAGCATAGGCTCGGGGCCATCATCCCAGTTATAGCTATTGACAATGGCATGTAAAATAACAGCTGATGATAAATTGCTTATGCGCTGGCACATTGTATTGTGAGAATCCTCGTATAAAATGGCATCAACTTGCTGTTGTTCTTCTGCATTCAAAGTGAGACGGATTGCACCTGGTGTATCTACCAATAAATCAGCTACTCTTGCATGCTCCCTTGCTGCAAACCAAGCTGTAGCGGTAATCCCCTCTGGCTCAGATAAATTTACACCCTTTGCAAGTAGTAAAGAAATCACTTCTTTCTGCTTAAACTTTACCGCTTTTTTCAGTGCTGTATCACCAAGCTTATCTCGTGCCTCCAAGTCTATATGCTGTGCCAAAAGAAGCTTGATTCCTTCATGTGGCATTCGATTTGTTATAAAAAGCATCAACGGTGTTCTCTCTCGTGCATCTCGCTCATTTACATCTAATTTACTAATGGCCTCCCGAACGACCTCTAAATCCTTGGATTTACTCACTTCCGTCCATTCCATTCATCTACCCCCTCTCAGGAATCCATCCATTGCAGTAATTTCTCAAGTTCTTCCCTTATTGGTGCTGATTCTTGCTTTAGTCGCTGAGCAAGCTTCTTGGAACTTCCAAATATTCGATATAAAACAAATGGACGCTGATAATCTGCTTTCTTTTCAAGCTCTTGTCCGAGTGCCACGAGCAAATCTAAATCCATGATGTCAATGTCCTTTATTGGCTTTGCTGATTCACTTGCACCAAGTAAAATAGCTACAAACACAGGCATCCTCTCTACTGATAAGCCATGAGCTTCAAGAAAAGCTTCCGCATAAGCATCTTGCACGGATTGATGCTCTGTATCAACGAGTAACATATATCGTTGAACAAGCGGAAAATAATCCTTACTATAAAGCCCTAATCCAAAAACCGCATAGGTGCTGGGCATAGCTGATTTTTCGCTCGGCTCAACATCCTGGTACCAAGCAAATTCCTCCATAGCAAGCTGGGCATAGTCCGCTAATAAAGGGAAAAGATTTGGATATTGTAGGCAATTGGCGAAAAATTGATGAAGCTTTGATTTTGCTACCTTTTTAATAGGAAGATAATTTTTCGCTTTACTCTTTAAAGTCAGCTTATAGCCCTTTGGAAAACCTTCTTCTAACAGTTGAATGATATAGTAAAGGGCTTCACGATAAGCGTTTTCCTCTTCTACCATCACTCGTATATCAATCGTTTGTAAAATATCATTTGCCTGTCCTTCGAATACATCCCGCTTTCTTATACTTTCAAAACGACCGCTTCCTTTTTCCAAATAATTAGCTGCCTGCTGCGAGCCAAGCTGCCTCGCAAGTTCCAAGTATTCTAATCGAGTGGCTGGCTCTTTTTGACCAATCTTCAACGCGATATAAAGAAAGAAATCTAGTTTTTCCTGCTCTAGTTGCTGTACCGAATCCTCTGTTTTCAATACCCACTCTTTTCTATAATCGCCTGCTTGTTCAAAATAGTGCGTTAAAAAATGCTCCTCTGCCCACTGCTTAAAGGCCATTGTATAATAATAAATCCATTTGTCTAAACGTTCTTTATTGGCCCGATGCTTTTCTTGAAGCCGATGAATAAGTGGTTCGACTTCCTCAGCTGTTTGATGGAAAAAATGTGGATTGACCAAATGCTGCGCAAGGAAAAATTCATCATTGTCACTTGGTCTGACTGGTAGCTCTGCCATCACCTTTGTTTCTATAAAGCTTGCCAGCACTTGTTTCGTAGACGCCAGTTTACGATTATTCAACAGCTCCTTTTGATAATGAAGCACCGTTTTATCATGCTCAAATTCAAGCACGACCTCAAAGCGGTAATCAAAAAATCGGGGACCGTATTGCTCAGATTGAAATACTTCCTCTGCTTTAGTACATAAAGCACTAAAAAGCTCTTCAATCTGCTGGACATTTGTAAATTCTTGTATGTATGAACCCGCTTCCACCTTATAGGAGCTATCACTCCAACTAAATGGCTCATAAACATCTATAAAGATTGTGCCATTAGGACTTTTCCCTTTTTTCCAGGCGACTTTCAAATATTGAAGGATGCCTGCTTGTAACCTACTTTGCTCTTTTAGGTCTGTTATTCGTTTACTCTCTTGTTGATAAACAGCCGTGAGTTGCTCCCACACAGCCGCTAGAAAATGCTCTACACACTGCTTCACTGTAAAACCTCCCTTTCTATTGTTAGAGAAAAATCTCCCGCTAAAGCTAGCGAGAGATCCATCTTATCCGATTGTTTTCACAACCGCTCCTTCTTGATTTTTAATATGTGTCTTCAAAATTTGAAAGCTTACACCAGCTAAAGAAGAAATAGTGAATTGACTTTCTTGCGGTATCAGCCTCTGACTTAATTCTTCTACCGCTGCCTTGTTCAATGTGATCTTAATCTCTTGACCATTCTCAGAATAACCTACCTGAGGGCCTGCTCTAAATATGATCGTTATTTGTTGACCGACTAAGCTAAGATCTTTATCTTTCAAAATGCGTCCACGTAATAATTTACTAATGACAGCTGCTTGCTTTGCCCCGAGTTGAACGACATTAGACGGTTTGTTAAACCAGCCCTTTTTTTCTACTTCCCAAGCGAGTTGATCTACGAAAAGAAACCCCGTATTCGAACCATCTTCCTCCATTCCTCGCGCAACTGCCTCGGCAACTTCAGGATTTTGTAAGAGAGAAGTTCTTGTTAAATCCGTAATATAGCTTGGTATTTGCCGAATGCCAGCCTGTAGCACACCAAGCGTATTCCATGTCTGCATCGCTTCTAACTCATCCTCTGAAATACCAACCATTTGGATAAACTCCATCTTGCCATTTGGTGTATCGATTTCAGCAAGCTCTGGATCATGTGTAAAGGCTAGTGCAGTTAATTGCGTGTCAGCATCGAGACAAATTGGACCATTTGCATCCAAATAATCTCCCGCTCTAAAAACATTCCCACTATTAAACACATATCTGCCCATATTCTGTAGTAAATTCAATGCCCAAGCAGGTGGCTCGTCCTCATCTAGTTGACGTACTAGTCGAAATGTTAATTCAAATCCATATCCACTATAGTCCTTGTTTTCAAATTCCTTTTCATATAGTTCCGAGAAGCCATATGTAACAAAATGCCAATGTGGAATGGATGTTTCACTTTTATAAACACTAATTCCATCTAAGGGATCTTGTCCTCCTAGTGAATAGGGAATCAATGTCCCATAATGCTTTGGCTCCTGCTCACCATATACCTGTGCTAATGCCTGATCAATCGCATCCCAACCAACTGCTGCTATTTCATCACTCATGTCCATATCCTCCTTGCTGATATTCACTCGTAGAACGTACGTATCTATTATTTATGATAGCAATTTTATGGTGATTCTTTTAACAGGAATAGGACTCATTTTCCAGTTTCCAGCAACTAGGTTTATTGACATTCTATATGGGGTAAATATGACTAATATTGATGACGCCTTAGCTTGCTCGAAAAGTATTGGGGCACCATTGAATCAAAAAGTACAACTTGTCTCACCACTAATAAGGAAGGGCGTTTTCTGCTGAAAGATAAAAAGACAATCCTCTTGCAAAAGAGAAGATTGTCGCGTGAGTGTTTATTTTTCTATTTAAACGTCAGGTAGTGCATCTATTCATTAACCATATAGCATAGCTGGCTCACGAACTGTTTGTAAATAATCTGCCAGTTTCCCTGCAAATACTTTCTCTAAATACGGTAATTGCGCTAGGCAATGAGGCGTCATTAATGCTGGGTTTTGATATATTTTTAGCCCTCCCACCTTTAGTAGCGTCGCTACAAACTGGGAACAAAAATAAGCACGCTCACGTCTCACTTCCTTTTGCATCATCACACCAAAAAGTCCGATAAAATTATATTTATAGCGATCTCGATTCCAGTACATATAACGGACAATTTTCATCATGTCTAAATATTGATAATGTGATATACGACAGCGATAAATAACACAATCCGCACACTCAAATAGCCCTCTTTCTGCATCCTCTCGTAAAAAGCCCCCACTTAACGGATTGTTCAATTGCCTTCGACCAAAGCTATACATCTCAAATAGTCCCTCATCAAAGGCTATGGATGCATGATTCATCTCCTTGCCCGTATACATGCCGATCGCTTTTGATAATAACGTCCCTGTTTTGGTTAATACTATGTAAATCGTATGTGCCATATCTTCACCTACTTCAATATTCTCTCCTACTACCAATACGTTTTAAATCTTCAAATGGTTTCGTAAATTTCCTTTTTTTATAATTATACATAGCGAATCTTAAATATTTCCTAGTAGAACCTGAAGATTTTCTTAAGATTTAATAGGCTGGAAGTGTTTTTAGTATTTGATTATGACGATGAAAGGATGTTGATTTTTTTACTACCTTTATTTATATGAGCTTACTTGTAGTGTTATGTGTGAGGGGATCGCGAAAATTTTTTCTAAGGGAAGGCATTCATTTATCCCTTTTATAAAAAGACGCTACTCAATATTGAGTAGCGTTCACTGAGTAATCATGCATTTAAATCTGTTATAGCTGGGACATTAATTTCTTTTACACAGGAGACTGCTGATAGATTAATTATACATTGCACAAGAGATACAATATCCTGTACGGGGATTCGTGTACCTTCATATAAATGAATGGCTTTTTCAGCTCCCTCTTCATAGGGTACTTCTGCTGCCAGTTCACCAGGATTAATGCATGTGACAGAAATTTTATCTTTCCTTAAATGTTCACGCAGTGCATTTGTAATGCCCCTTACGCCGAATTTAGATGTGACAAAAGAAACTTGTGCATTGTTTGTGTGATCTAAGCCCGCTGTAGATCCAATTAAAATAACCTTTCCCTGCTTTGCTTGTCTTAGGTTAGGTAAAAGTGCCTGAATATATGTAATAGTAGAGGTTAGATTGATATTGATTAATTTTGAAATATCCTCTACTTCATCCTTATCAAATGTATAATTATCTTCAAAACCATGCTTTTCCCACACACCCACATTATAAATTAATACATCGAGCGGAATGCCTTGTAACACTTCTTTTAAAGTGGAAATTTGTTGTTGACTAGACAGATCAATGGATAGCCAATGACGATTTACTCCGTCATTTAGTTCTAAACTATTAGGTCTCGTTCGTGCTACCATCCATACTGTATCTCCTTTGACAGGTAAACCCTTAACAAACGCATCTCCCAATCCTTGACTAGCTCCAAATATAATAAAATTCCTACTCATATTATCACCCATTCTCATCACTAAAATGTAGTTACCTGTATCTTTTACTCTACCTAAAGCTTGGTATCTATCAATTATCTTTGAGTGAAAGGAATTTCTGCCATTCAAACCTCTCATAACGGAAAAAATTCAATAACTTTCACCTTATTCGATCTTAACTTATTTAATGCTAGTAATCTCTTTTTATCACTTGTAAAGGTAACCTACAGTTAACCTTATTTTACTTTTTCACCACTCTCTATCTTACTTTATATTTAATCATAATTAATAAAATTTATAGGATTAAGCATGCTATCATTTTGTGGGTAGTGGTTAATACAGGTGAATGATGAAAAGAAACAATTACGTTCGTTTTATTTTGTTTTCATTTTTTTAGTGAATCACCTACCTGTCGTTGCAAATAGTTTTGAGAATATAAAAAAACTCCCAAATTAGCTGCAACAAGAAGCCATCGAATGTTGAAAAAATAACAACACCAGATGGCTTCCTCGTTTACAGGTTATTCATTAGCCCAAATTGGATAATATGACTCGTAGATTGGGTAGCTATAATAAGGTGGTCTTACGCCAATCGTTGGTGTTAACCAGGTGTCTTTCAAATAATGGATCTCTAATGTAGACGCTTCATTTTCTAATAATCGTGTCACTTCTGGGAAAAATTCAACCTCCATTTTCAGTCCCCCTGTTTCCTTCACTGCTTGTTTGGATGTTTAACACAAAAAGCTAAGCTTTCATAGTATATGTTGAAAAGGAGGGATTGGTTATTACTAATCCGAATGACAAGGACTATCGTGAATTATTAGCACAAATCCACTTTTATCAAAAGTGGTTTGAGGACAATAAAAAGGAAGATCCGTACCCGCAATATCCTGTCTATGGGAAGATTACACAATATAAAGAAGTGCCACTTACTCAACCTGAACAAAGACAATTACGCCAACCGGGATTGGAAAGCTTAATGGTCCCTAAGCCCATCATTGAAAATCCTCATTATAAAGGGAGTGGTAAATTAAAGGGAAAAGTCGCGCTTATTACTGGGGGTGATAGTGGGATGGGTGCGGCTGCTGCCATTGCCTTTGCGAAAGAAGAGGCTGATGTGGCCATTGCTTATTTAGATGAGCATGAAGATGCGCTAAGAACGAAAAAAAGAATTGAAGAATTAGGACAAAAATGTCTGCTGCTTCCTGGGGATCTTCGCTTTAAAAAACAATGTGTAGACATTGTTTCCGAAACGATAAACACTTTTGGTCAATTGGATATTTTATGTAACCATGTTGGGATTCAATTTCAGCAAAATGAGCTGACAGACATCACGGATGAACAGTTTGATGAAACCTTTAAATTAAATGTATATGCTCACTTCTATACGACAAAAGCTGCTCTCCCTTATTTACGAGCAGGAAGCTCCATTATTGGCACTGCCTCCGTTGTGGCTTATGCAGGAGAACCTTTACTCATCGATTATTCCGCTACAAAGGCGGCAATCGTAGGCTGGACTCGTTCCCTAGCAAAAAGCGTTGCCAAAAAACAGATTCGTGTGAACGCGATAGCCCCTGGTCGTATTTGGACACCACTTATACCTTCTAGCTTCTCCTCTGATGAAAACGCCTTACACGGAACCAATTTATTTAACCGAATGGCTCAGCCCTTTGAAGTCGCCCCTACTTTTGTCTATTTAGCATCAGATGATTCTAGACATGTTACAGGGCAAGTCTTGCATGTGGATGGTGGCGAATCAACCAATTCATAATTGACGCCATATGGTTTAATAGCAAGACTTAAAATATGTGACAAAATTTTCAACCATAGCAGGCAAGGGAAAAACACCTGTTATTTATCCATGATGCCTCGGATTCTACCTATAATAAAAGCTTTACACCCTTATTTCAATTACTTTTCAATTTACTTACAGTGGTAATGTTCTTAAGTTCTTTCACATACATTAATGTCGGGATAGCACCTTTAACATCGCCCCCAAGATGTTTTTGTACAATGCTATCCCTTTTTACATACTCTGTTTAGTTTTTGAAATTTCCCCAAGTTTTAATTCATTAATAAGCCGTTGCATTGTTCTTGGGAAGGTTCTCCTCATTCCAATCATCCTAATAGGACTGTGCGGCATTACATAAGCCACTGCGATTTAAAACCGTAGTGACTTATTGTTTGTTTTTTCGATTGAGAAATTCCTATCATTATGCTGCATGTTTTACTAGTTCACGTTGTAATCAGTAAAAGTGCTCTTTAATTTTGAACTTTCACAAATAAATGTCACCAAAATAGTTATTGATAGTGTTCCAAGTATTTTCCTTCTTCGAAAATTTCTTGTGCACTTAAGGCTGTCCAATCCTCTGGTGTTTGATCAGGATGCAAGTCAAGATAGGATTTAACCATCTTATAGCCTTCACTGTAACCATAATTATACGGTAATTCTTTGCCACCATGGACAATCTCTAAGGAACGTTTTAAGTTAGACTTGTTTAAATCTGGTTCAATTTGAGACCATAATTCCTTATTGTAGGTCAAGTCCACCGAAATCAGGTTGATGTCAGGAAATACGGACTTTTGGAACATGACGGCTTTTCCTTCGAAGACTATATTATCCAAAATCGAAAACGTGTTAACTTTATTCGTATGCTTCTCCGCCCAAACGCTGTGATGGTATTCATGGGCAATGGTTCCCTTTAAATATTCATCTGAACCACCTAGAGAATACGGAATGATAATTTTGCCCGCCCCAACTGCGAATGGTATCCTATTATTGGTTGCGGAAGGGAATACGCAAACGGCTACATCGCTTTGAGAGGGTAAGAGATCTGCGGATTTCAAAAGCGATTCTTGAATGAGTTGATTGATTTCTGCTTTATGCGTCTCCATTTTTTCACTCACCACTTGTATTTCTGTTAGCCTGCTAGGAACCGTATTAAGCAGAGTTTCTGCCATATGATAATATTCCCCATTTTCAAAACAATCCTGGTAGATCGGTTGAATAACTTCCTTTTTATACAGATCCAGAGTTTCCGAGCTTGAAAGATTCGGATTCTCTTTGACCTTTTCCATATACGGATAAAACAGTTGATTGGCATGAATGATTTTGTATTTTTGTTTGGTTTGAGGGTGCTCAAATGAGAACACCATCTCTTCATCATCTGTTATTTGCTTTTTCTCATGAAGTTGGCTCTCACTTTTTTCTGTTGGTGTACAGGCAGCAAGCATAAGTAGTAAGAGACCTAGAATAAAGGTGATTCCCTTTTTAAATTTCATCCATTCTCCTCCCAATCGTTAATAACTAAAATTCTTTATAACCCCATATATAACTTATATTACCATAAAAATAGTAATGAAAGAATGATTGATTTGTCAGTATTTAGTTAGCATCTCCACAAACAGAGTGTATGATTTTGTGAAGGTAAGAACCTCTAGCCACGCCTTTCATATATTATAGTGAAAGGAGTGGCTATTGTGCCTTGGCAACATAAAATTCCGTATTTAATCGGTCAGCCTGTTGGTGTTTCTTTTACAAATGGTCAAGGAACTTCTGGTGTCCTCTGTGGCGTATCAGGAGGAAAACTGTTTGTTCTTGAATATTTGTATCAAAGTCAATTTGCCTTAAAGCAATACGACCTTCATATGATTCATGATGTGAACGGCTTCCCCCCTTGTCATACGCAGCAGCCGTTATACTAAAAAAACATCCTAGAACGGATGTTTTTTTACATCGTGTTGAATACCAAAACAATTAGTAGTATTTGTTTCATTATTCTTGATGCTATACAGGCTAACAACTAACTCAAGCTACTATTCCATCATAATAATAAAGTAAAGCTTGCACCGCTTTATTCCCGAATGAAGGGACAACTCATTTTTTCTCTACTCGCTAATACCCCCCTTTTGTCCAATACATACTTTAAAAGAAAGAAAGAAAGGAGGTGTGTTTCATGAGTTACTGTAATTTCAATAATTACTGTGGCGGGGACAATGGAAGCGGCAATAGCTCTACATTCGTGCTTATTGTTGTACTATTCATCCTTCTTATTATCGTTGGTGCTAGCTTCATGTGTTAATTGATTGTCTCAGGCTTTAGCCTCTGTTCATTACAGAAGCTAAAGCCTTTTTACCATGAATCGCTACCACAGCTATTCAAATCTCCTCCCCTTTTCGTTTTTTTCTAGCTCATTTATTTTTACTCACAATTAAAAGTTAGTCATTTAGATAGATAACTATCTTAAACCGCTAGCTTCACATAATAATAGTAGTGTAAAGTTCTTGTAACTTTACTTTACACTCCTTTTGGTACTTGGGGTCACTTTCGTCCGAGTGACCCTGTTCTAGCAACACACATTTAGTTTCTCCTTTTCCCTATCAAGCGGAATCATCGGAACATTCCTACAACAAATTCGTTTTTATAGGAAGGAGGAAAACAATGGGAATTAATTTAAATCTCTGGTCATTTATCTTATCTTTGGGCTGTATTCTATTATTTTTTCTATCAGGTTCAATGAAAGACTTCTTTGACACCTATCTTCATTTCCATCCATTACTGTTGACACTACTCTTGTCTATTGCCTGTTTCTACCTAAGCCTGGTCGGTATGAAAAATGTTAAAAATTTAACGACCTTGCTTCGAGGAATTTTAACAATGGTCATTACACTTATTGTGATGATTAGTATTTCTTTTATTTTACTTTTTGGTACCCTTTTAAGTTAAAATGACCTACCCCCACATTATTTTAATACAAGCCTCCTTGACGAACGTTTGTTCTATGGGTAAACTATTAGAAAAGGAGGCTTTTTTATGCAAGAAACAACGAATATTGAGTTAGTACATTTCTCTGAAAGCTATGTAGAGCAGTTAAATCGTTTTGAATTACCTGAAGAACAACACCAATTTACGGCACTTCCTCAAGAGATTTCAATCGAGAAGGTCGGACAGTATCCAATTGTGATTTTAAGTGGTGGCGTACCTGTCGGCTTTTTTGTGCTTCATGCAACGGACAGAGTCCAACAATATTCTAGTAATCCTCAGGCAATGTTACTAACTGCCCTGTCCATCGACCATCAGCAGCAAGGTAGGGGCTATGCTAAAAAGGCTATGTCTGCACTTGCTGATTTTGTGAAGCAGGAGTTTAAAGAATGTAATGAAGTAGTGTTAGTCGTCAATCATAAAAATATAGCTGCACAGAATTTATATGTCAAAGTAGGCTTTATGGATCATGGAGAAAGAAGAATGGGACCTATTGGTGAACAAATCGTTATGAATTTGCCATTGTAAAGAAATCGTCACTCATTTGCTTTTCAAAATGCGAGACGTACCTTACAAACAATGGAATTCTATTTTCCCCTACCATCTCTAAGAATTTCATTGTTACACCTCCACTCCCTGGCATATAAGCTTTTCCTTCACGAATTCAACTGCTATGGGGCATGTTTATACAGTATAATAAAGTCAATTAGCTATAGAAAAGGTGGAACTAGACATTGAAAAAAGAGATGTGGCTATGGTTATTAGGAATTTCTCTACTAGCTGGATGTAGTGTTACTGTTCCAAATGAGACAGTAAACACCCCTGCTGAACAGGTCTCATCACAGCTGGAGATACAGCATGAGGCTCCATTGATCGCCGTTTCCGATGATGAGAAGGTGAAATTATTTGCACGAAATGAAGCACAAAATGAAATTACAGAGGTAACTTTAGATATTGGTGGTAAGCGGAAAAATTTTGACTGGACAATCCCTGATACAGGAACTAAACCTCAGTTATTCTATACAGATCTGACAAATGATCATAAGGAAGAGGCTGCTATTATTATCCAAACTGGACGAGGGACAGGCCTCAATCACTATGAGATTCATGTGGTAAATGGAGAGGATTTATCGGAGATGAATGTCCAACATTATGAAGACATCGTTGCACATACTATTGAATCAACGATTACGAAAAAAGATGATGGCACATTAGCGATTACGATGAAAGCACAGGGAAAAGAATCTACATTTGATTATGACTTTGATCCAGCACCAGATATCAATCAAGCGCAACTTGCTTTCGGTGGTGTGGTCATTTATACAGTAGAAAATCAAAAAATAATGTTAAACATCCCTGGATCGATTGGCATCTCACCTATTTATGTAGCCGATGTTCGTATTACCTATCAATTTAATCGTACTAACAATGAGTTTCTTGTTGAGCAAATTGATGTGAAACCTATCGAGAATAAAGCCGCCAAAAGCTGACCACTCCTGTCATCAGCTTTTGGCTTTTTCGTCGTAGACGTAAGCCTAGGCATTGTGTAAATGTTTATTCATTAGCTCTTCGACTTGGGTTTTTAACGCTTGATTGGCATAGCGTAGTACCTCATCATTGCCTGCGGTAGCCACCTGCACATCACTAAAATAATCATCAATTCGATGCCAGCCAACTAATCGTATTTTTTGCTGGGCGAGCTGACGTTTTAATTGAAAATAATCTTTGTGTAGCTGCTTTAATAAGGCATCCATAGCAGGTAAAAATACACGCTTCATCTTAAAATGCTCCGCCACTGTTAGATCGTGCTGCAAGGATTTCACAGCTAAATCAAGCAGCAAATATTGATGTAATAATCGTCGTTGCTCTCCATTAATCACATCCATCATCTTCTATACGAGCAGCATAAATGTACCTTAACGGGATGTGCTTCGTTGTGGTAATGGTTTCTAGTAGCAGCTGGTCCTCGTTCATCGCTTGAATGGTACCTCCCCATTGCACATAGTTACCATGTTCCCATATAGTTAACATAATATAGTTATGCTGTGTGAATGCTTGTGTGATTATTTGCTGTAATTCTTCAAGCTCCCATTCAGCATGTTCCCGAGGCAACTCTGTCAACACCTCTTGTTTCCATGCCTTCAAAAGCATTAAATGCTCTGGTAGCATCATCGCTGTCCATTTCATCGTTCCTCTATCTCTGATCATTTTTTCCACTCCTTATGCTAAATGCCCGCCCACTAAGCGATTCCGTGAAATAGCTGTACCAGCGCTGGTATAGGAGGCTGCGCGTAATAAGGCCACCACTCCATATTTTCTACGAATCGCATCCATGACATGACCAATGACCTGTCGCTGGTCCTTACGCTCATCAAATAAATCAAGCTGAATGCTACGCTCTGGCTCTAAGTTTGTCAGTCTAACAGATAATTGACGCGCTGGCTCACCCGCAAAATGCTCATCTAGTAAGTCCAGACAAGTCTGATACATAACAAGGGTCTCATTGGTTGGACTTTCGATGGTTCTTGAGCGATGGAACCCTTTCGTCATCGCATTGCGACTGTAAGAGAGCCCCAAGCTAACAGTCCGCCCGACATAGCCTGCTTCTCGTGTACGTCGCATCACATCCTCACACATTTCTAGGAGTACAACCGCAATATCCTTTCGTGTGTGATAATCCTTCATGAGCATTTGGCCCTTCCCAAAGCTTAACGCCGCATTGTTCACTAATGGCTCACCTAATGTGGAGAGATCAATGCCCCATGCATGGTAATAGTATTGATTACCCATAATACCAAAGCGCTTTTCTAATTCGGCTAAATCGGCATGGGCTAATCCACCGACTGTTTGAATGCCCATCGCATTTAAATTGGCTGCCATCTGTTTCCCAATCCCCCACATATCAGACAACGGACGCACGGGCCAAAGCTTTGTTGGCACATCGGCATAGGTCCATTTGGCAAAGCCTGTTTTTTTTGCCTCTAAATCTAATGCTAATTTAGCCATCAGCATGTTTGGTCCCATGCCAATAGCGGACGGAATGCGGAACTTTTCATAGATGTCTTCCTGAATCAATTTGGCTACCTGCTCAGGCGAACCCCAAAGTTGCTCTGTGCCTGTTAGATCTACAAAGCTTTCATCCACACTATAAACATGGATCGCCTCTGGAGGGACATATTGTGCAATCAGACGCGTAATGGCCATGGACATCTCTAGAAAAAAGGACATTTTTGGTTCAAACAACTTAATGTCTGGATGTTTGGGAATTTCATAGCGCCGATTCCCTGTTTTAATGTTAAATTTTTCTTTCATCACTGGTGATGCAGCCAGTACAATACTGCCAGGTTGTTCAAAATTACCGATGACGGCAATTGGATCTGTCAGCACATCTAGCCCTTCTAGCATGGCAATACAGCTTGCATAAAAGCACTTCATATCAATACAAAAAATATCTTTCTGTGGGAAGTCGTTGTAATTCATATCACCTCAGACTCCCGTTGGAGAATGGGCAGAAGTGCTAGAACATTGTTAATACGAAACGTACGCTTCGCTAGCCTTGTAAAGCAAAAGGCGGTAAAGGAATCACCTTTAATATGGATGATTTTCACACGCCTTTTCGTAATGGCACCTGATTTCGCTATATACATCATGTGAACGATTTGGTGACGATGCATGGCTTTTATCAACTGTTCTTTCATGTTGAATGCTCCTTTACTGACTCTGTTTGCGTTCATGTTGAACAGAGTTTTTAATAACCAAGAACAAACGTTTGTGTTTTTATTATACGCACATATGTTCTGAAATAGAAGTGGTAATTTTAGCTAATTTTCATCCTGACAGAGCTAGCTGTAGCTAGGCATTTGTGTAAGTCTAGGAGCACCTGAAACATAATCTATGATGATGAATAGCTCAATTACATGAGAAAGGATGTAAGTATGAGCTCAAATATCGATTATAGCGCCCCTTCTGCAGCGTTCACTTTTGATGTCAATAAAAGTACGCTTTTTAAAAAAGACTCCCGAAATTACATTAATATTCTCGGTGTGGAACAATTAAATACATTAGAAAATACATCTTTGCTTGATATTTTTTTAAGTAAGGACAATGTCATCGAGCCACATTACCATCAAAATGCAGCAGAGCTTGTCTATTGTATTGCAGGAGCCGCAACGGTTTCTCTATTGAATCCCTTTACCAAGAAAATTCAAAACTATCCTATCAAGCCTGGGCAGGTTGCCAATGTACCACAGGGCTGGTGGCATTATGAAGAAGCCACAGAAGATGACACGCATCTACTTGCTATTTTTGATGCGCCAACGCCAGAGGTCATTTTAGGCTCGGATATCTTAAAATTCACACCAGCCAATATTATGGCCCATACGTATTGTTTAGATGAAGAACAATGGAAGAAAACGATTGCACCGATTGTTCCTACGACTTATATCGGACCAGCAAAAGGCTGCAATCGTGTCCAATCAGCAACCGATCAAGCCCCTTATAAACCAACCATGCCACAGCAATATATGAAACCATGTCCATACCCTTCCCCATACCGTTACCCTTCTATGTATCCTTATGGCACCTACTATTAGCGACCTCTTATACATTTTTTATTGTAAAAGATGAATAGAATGTCATTTACTGCTCCATCCTAATCTTAAATCAACCTAAGAGTTAGGAAGTGTCAGGATGACAATGATAAATGAAAATCTAGCATCACTACGATTTAAGGAGATTTTTAAGCTTTGGTCACAGCTTGGGATCAATCAAGGCTATATTGCTTCAAGTCATGCTTTTTTTAAGCATACGCGTGATAAAAACTTAAAAATCCTTACATTGGAATTTATTCAATGTTTAAAAGAGGAAAATAAACAGCTAACACTGCTATTAAAGGAAAATGGTGTGTTAGCACCAACAGCATCGATAGAATACGGTAAAATGAAAATAACGGATATTCGCGGAAAATCCTTCATTAATGATGGCGAAATTAGTGCTATTTTATCGATGAATATTGCCTCCTCTTTGATTGCCGTAAGCCAAGCTTTAGAACTGGCAGTAAAGAAAACACATCTAACCAAATATGGTGAACTCCATATGCGTTATGCGCTACTTGGAGCGAAATTGATTGACCTAAGTAAGAGTAAAGGCTGGTTGTTAGCCTCTACACACTAAAAAGAAGCCTCCGTTTTATAACTAACGGAAGCTTCTTTTTTTATCTTTATCGATTTCTCACGAACAATAGCTTATACCATTGATTGACTAGGAATGGTAACACCGATAGGCTATAAATAAAGCCTAGCTGTGCTAGTGTTAATGGAGCCACCTCAAAGACCGTTGTAAGCATCGGCATAAACAAAACAATGTGTAAACTTAGCACACCAATGATAAAGGCGAACCATGTATATTTATTCGAAAATATACCAATCGCAAAGATGGATTGTTTGGATCGGGAATTAAAGCCATGCACTAACCTTGACAAGCATAGTGTTGTAAAGGCCATCGTGCTTGCTGTTAGCGTATCACCTGTCGATAAACCGATTTGAAACGCAATAATGGTGGAAATGGCGATTAATATCCCTTCAAGCACAACTTGTGTGGTAAAGGCTTTATTTAATAAAGGGGTATGAATGTTTCTAGGCTTGTCCTTCATTGTTTTCTTATTATTTGGCTCTAAACCGATGGCAATAGCAGGCAGACTATCTGTTAATAAGTTGATGAATAGTAGATGGACAGGTGCGAAAGGAACAGGTAAGCCCAGAACCGTTGCATATAACACGACAAAAATAGCGCCTGCATTTCCAGATAATAAGAACAGAATAGCATTTTTAATATTTGTATAGATGCTACGACCATTGGCAATTGCCTTGACAATCGTTGAAAAATTATCATCCGTTAAAATCATGGATGAGGCATCTTTTGCAACCTCTGTGCCTGTCACGCCCATAGCCACCCCAATATCTGCTTGCTTCAGAGCAGGTCCATCATTGACACCATCTCCTGTCATGGCCACAACATGTCCTTTATCCTGCCATGCTTTAACAATTCGAATTTTTTGGGCTGGTGTAACACGGGCATACACAGAATAATCCTGTACTTTCTCTTGCAGCTCTTGATCAGTTAAGCCTTCGAGCGCATGTCCCTCTATAGCTTCAGCTGGATTTTTCAAAATACCAATTTGTTCGGCGATCGCGGTTGCTGTAATTTTATGGTCACCTGTAATCATGACGGGCTTAATGCCTGCCTTTATGCAGCTTTCCACAGCCTCTTTCGACTCTTTTCTTGGCGGGTCCATCATCGCCACTAAGCCGACAAAGATTAAATCTCGTTCCGCTCGTGGATCGACTTTTTGTAGAGGCAATACCTCCTTATAAGCAATGGCTAACACCCTTAAGCCATTCATAGAAAAATCACGGTTCACCGCCTCGATTTTCTGGCGATGCTGCGGGGTTATCTCAAAAATACCTGTTGATGTTTTGATTCGCGTCACTTTTGGCAAGAGTACATCCAGAGCCCCTTTGGTAATCATGATGGATTGCTTGTCCATCTGATTGACAGTGCTCATGAGCTTCCTCGCCGAATCAAATGGAATTTCAGCCAGTCTTGGATATTGCTCACGTATATTCAATTCATCTAAACCATATTGTTTCCCCAATTTCACAAGCGCAATTTCTGTAGGATCACCAATTTCTTTCTGCTCGCGCTCGACAGCATCACTACATAAAAGCGCTTTTACCATTAACTCTTTTTCCACTGGGTTCGTTGGATTAAGCCAATCATGGGGAATCTTCTTCTGATCTACAAAAACTTCCTGTACCACCATTTTATTTTCTGTTAAAGTACCTGTTTTATCAGAGCAAATGACCGATACACTCCCCAAGCTTTCCACAGCATAAAGCTTGCGAATAATTGCATTTTCCTTCGCCATCTTTTGGGTGCCAAAAGCTAATACGATTGTCACGATGGAACTCAAAGCCTCGGGGATAGCCGCAACGGCAAGAGATACGGCAAACATAAAGGACTCTACTAAGGCTCGTCCTCGGATAAGGTCAATCGTAAAGATTGCTAAACAAATCAGCGTAATCCCTAAGGCTAACTTTTCACCGAATTGATCGAGACTAATTTGTAATGGTGTTTTCTTTTCCTTGGCTGTATCGAGTAAATTCGCAATTTTTCCGATTTCCGTCTGCATCCCAATTGCCGTAACCATCACGATGCCACGTCCATTGGTCACAAAGCTTCCTGAGTACACCATATTTTTTTTATCCGCAATGGTGATATTGTTTTTTCGAATAGGGTCGGTACTTTTTGCCACAGCAATCGATTCGCCTGTAAGAGAGCTTTCGTTGATGTGTAAATTATGGCTTTCTAGTAGTCTTCCATCCGCATTAATATAATCTCCCGCCTCCAACATCAGAAGGTCCCCTACTACAATTTCTTCAGAAGGAATTTCTACTAGTTGATTATGACGCATGACCTTGGCAATGGGAGAGGTCAATGCTTTTAGATTATCTAATGATTGTTCAGCCTTCACATGCTGCACTGTACCTAAAATGGCATTTAAAATAACCACGATCATGATCACAATGGTGCTTTCTACTTCTCCTAGTAGAAAGGAAACGAAGGCAGCAACGAGTAAAATGATGACCAATAAATCTTTGAATTGGCCCATAAAAACAGCCAACGTACTTGTCTTTTTCCCTTCCTCTAATACATTATAGCCATAGACTTGTTGCCTCTTTTGGACGTCATCATCAGTCAAACCTTGCGTGGTGACGTTCAATATCTTCATGACTTCAGCAGTTGATTGTTGATGATATTCAGTCATTGAGTTCTCCTTCCATTTACAAGATTTGAAAGTCTCCTACTATTTTTCTTAAAAATAATATTCGCTCTTAAAATCTCAAACTCCTCAAATCTGTAAATTCATTAACTACAACAATCTATTCCATAGGTAATTAGAGTATGCTAAGAAACCATAGAGAATTTAATTTTGGGAAGTGTACGAAAATAGATTCATGCAAACCAATTAAAAAGGTATTGGGATGGCTTTCCCAATACCTTTCAGGGCTATCGTTCGATTATGAATGATGATGTGCTGACTGATAATCTACGTGCTGCTCCTGTCCAAGAGGTGCCCTTTTAATAGAAAAGATCGCGCAGCCTAATGCACAAAGAACTAGAATCGTACCAAAGCTAGCTAGGTGCATAACAGAACCTGTCCAAGCAAACATTGCGCCACCAACTGCTGATCCGATAGAAATACCAATTTGCAGGGCAGCTGTATTTAAGCTTTGCTGAATATCCGATGATTGAGGATCCACCTGAATTAAGTAATTTTGTAATGGCGGTGTCAGTGCCCAGCTCAACGCACCCCATAAAACCGTAAATACTAAAAACAGTGGAAGGGCAATAATTGTATAAGGAATACTAAATAAGACAATGGCAAAAGCTGAGACAATTAAAATAATGGCTTTACTTGTGCCAATTTTATCACTCACCCATCCACCTACAGCATTTCCACTAACAGAGGCAATACCAAAAATTAAGTAACAAATACTAACCCATGAAGCATTCATATCAAATGCCTCTACTAAAAATGGTGTTAAATAGGCGTAGAGCATGTAATGGCCCGCTAGCATAAATAGGGTAGTTAACTGTGCTGTCAGGATTTTTAAATTCGCCAGCGATTTAATTTGCGCCTTGAGTGGCACTACTTCTCCAATTGGCATTTTTTCAAGTAATAAAGCAATTAATATCATTGAAATCGTTGATAGGATACTAATACCTAAAAATACAGCTCGCCAGCCAAACGCTTCTGTAATAAAAATACCCATTGGCACACCGATCACCAGCGCAGAACTTACCCCCATAAAAACAAGCCCCAGTGCTTTAGCACGATGGCGAGGCTCTACGATTTTAGTTGTAATCGTTAATGATAAAACAATCACTAACGCTGTACTCATAGCTGTGAAAATACGTGCGATTAGCACAATGATAAACGTTGTACTAAAGAAGGTCATTAGATTTCCTAACGTAAAAATAAATAAAGAAATAAGGAATAAGCGCTTGCGTTCCACCTTAGCTGTCAAGGATAGTAGGACAGGCGCAGAAATCGCATAAACAAGTGCAAAAATAGTAATTAATTGTCCCGCTGTCGCTAAAGACACATCTAAATCCTCTGCAATATTTGGCAGGATTCCACCAACAATTAATTCAACTAACCCTACTGCAAAGGTAGTCACAGCAAGAATATAAACTCTCCAATTCATCGTAATCTCCCCTTCGGTACACGTTCATTTTTGTAGGAGATTGTTTTAAAACAAACTAAAAAAATCCTGACTACAAAAATGAAGCAAAGTTTTGTAGTCAGGATTTTATGGTTCCTGGTAGAGACCCTCAATCCATATTATTGAGGTTATACAGATCAAATATTTACTTTAGCTATAGTAGCACATCAAAATTTCATTGACAATAGCTTTTTTCATAGAATTCATTGCCTCTAAAAATCTTTTTGGCAAGAGAAAATTTCGATTTTCTGCTTATATTTCGACGAATTTGACCATATATATAAACATACAATAACTATTTTACGAGGTGATTGTTTGCGTATAGTAGGATTTGTCTGCTATTTTTTAATACTATTTTATGGCGTAGAATTAGTAGAAGAAGCGTTCACAAATGAAGAACCAGCAATGCAATCTCCCATGAAAAGTAAGCCATCGCCCATCAAGGAAACCGTTGAAAATTCAAGGATTTGTGTCTATTATCCCACTTATAAAAGCTGTACCGATTTACCCCAACAATAAAAAAGAGGCTACTCAATAGAGTGACCTCTTTTTTCATCATTTTGAGCCAATATGAAAATGACTAAATGGATAGAGTATTAATTTTGATTCACCATATACAGCATCCTCTGAAATTAAACCATAATGGCGACTGTCACTACTTTTTAGGCGATTGTCACCAAGCACAAAATACATGCCCTCTGGCACTTCTTTTTCATTCACTAATTGCTCCAATGTAAAGTTTTCCGTAATGCGCAATTGATTAGGATCATCCGTTTGACGGTTCACATAATCTTCTTTGTATGCTTTGCCATTGACGTACAATACATCGTCTTTCATTTCCACTTTATCCCCTGGAAGACCAATGACACGTTTAATATATAACTCATCTTCGACAGGTGATTGGAAAACAATTTGATCGAAACGCTCGATTTTACTTGTTTTGCTTACAATAATAATATCCTTATCGTGATAAGTCGGATACATAGATGCTCCCTGCACTTTAATCGGCGCAAATAAAAATTGCTTACAGCCAAAAACAACAACAGCTGTAATGACAATAATTTTGATGTAGGATAATATTTCTTTTTTTAGATTGGATGTTTTTTCCGCTTGCATGCTCATTCCCCGATACTGTTTTTTTAATAGTATAACATTTTCTCACTATTATTGACGAATGAATCACACAAATTGTTTCCTATTCATAGAAAAATAGACAAGGCTACAAAGTAACATTGTCTAGAAATTGATATTTTGCTGTTTCATCGTTATGAATGGTTAGTTTGTGTAGCAGAGTGATGCTGCTCGTTTAATAAATCTACTGCTAATACGATACCCACTGGTAATGCAAATGCTAATAAAATTGTGCCTATAATCATCACAATCACTCCTTTAACCATTTCTAATGTCAGTATACACTTAATTTTCTGATATTTCAAGAAATATCGAAAAAAGATGAATAACAGCAAAAAAATCATTCAACTAGGCATGCACCCTACCTGAATGATTTTTTATCCCTTACATAAATAATTTTAAACATAATACTTGTAGGCCTCTAATTGCTGATTGGACTGGATTTTTTCGCACTTTACGTTTAGGTACATAGCTTTGCATGCAATGATTCAGCGCTGTATACCTCAGCACCTGGGTCCTCCCATTCATTCATCTCCCTCCCCTCGTGGCCAAAAAGTTAACAACTAATATGCGACATTTGTAAGCAACTTGCTTACTTACTTTTTTAAATGGTTTTGTAAATCTGTTTGTATTTTTTGAAGCTCTGCCTCATTCGGAATATAGTACCAAATGCGGTTAATCCTTTCACCTTCGCCCTCTTCAAACGATAACTGCTCAATATCCTTATCCATTTTTTTATAAATACCTTGTAGCTGAATAAGGTCCTTCACTGAAAAATTCATGCGAACATTGTCACCTAGTACATTCAACATATCGGTTGCTTTTAATAATGTTGATGGTGTGGAGGCTTTTTTCATCACCGCTTCAATGATTTGACGTTGTCGAATTTGACGTCCAAAATCACCTCGTGGATCTTCATAACGAATACGAGAAAAAATAAGGGCCTCATTACCATCTAATGTGATTTCTCCCTTTGGATAATGGTAGTCGTCAAAGGTTAAATCCATATCATTATCGATTGTTACGCCACCCAGCGTATCAATAATTTGTAAAAAGCCCTCCATATTAATAAATACATAATAATCGATGGGTATATTTAAAAAATTTTCGACCGTATCCACAGCCATCGGGACGCCTCCAAAGGCATAGGCATGATTAATCTTATCTACTGTATCATGACCAACGATTTCTGTTCGAGTATCACGGGGTATACTAAGCATTTTCATCGTCTGCTTTTCAGGATTCACAGTGATTACAATCATGGTATCGGAACGACCACTATCATCTTTTCGTTCATCGACCCCAAGCATTAGAACCGAAAATGGATCTTTTTTAATCACTGTTTTTTCTTCTGGTTGTGCTGCATCTGTTGTTTGAATAAGTGGTGTATTTATTTTATTCATAGTTTTTTGGATGGTAAAGTAGGCAGTACCTATAAAAATCAAAAAAATTGCTAATAGGCTACCAACAATCCACAGCCATAATTTTTTCTTGCTCTTTTTCTCTTTTGAGCGTTTCATGTTTTTTTCCATACATAAGTCCTTTCTTGCTTAACAATTTTGCCCCTCTTTTTGACGTATTAAGTTGGAAAAAAGTTTATCTAGTCTACTTATATGCATAATGAACGAAAAAAAGACGTACACTAGTATTTACTAAATTTACAACATACTATTCCCTCATTTGTCAATTATCTTCCTTTTACATTCATTCCCCTCTATCAAAATGGTGCTATCTTAATTTATTGAAAATTCATTATTGTTGATATATACTATTTTTCAGATACAACGTCTCTATAATAGAAACGTTTTTTAGGAGGAATCACTCAATGTTTCAAAAAAGAAGAGAGCAGCTCGTTTCCCGTATGCAGCAACAGTCAATTGATGTAGCAGTGCTAGTGCCAGGGTCAAACATGTATTATTTTACAGGTCTTCAGTTAAAGCAAAGTGAACGCCTAACAGTAGTCGCTATTACTGCTCATCATCAATTATACTTTCTCGTTCCACAAGTAGAATTAACAAAAATAGACGTAAGTTATGGTGGGACAATCTTATCCTATTCGGATGAGGAAGGACCCACACAGGCCATCCAGCAACTAAAAAAAGAACTAGCAACAGCGCAGACACTTGGCGTTGAGTTTGACACCATGCGCGTGAAGGAACAGAAAGCTATCGAAAAACTTACATATGACACTTTATGTGATATCGGTGAAACCATTCGTGATATACGTATGGAAAAAGATGAACACGAAATAGCCCTCATGCGTCAGGCTGTACAGATCGTCGAAGAAAGTCTTGCAGCCACATTACCGATTATTCAAGCTGGTATTTCAGAAATGGAAGTCGCAGCCCAATTAGAATATGAAATGAGACGACGTGGATCAGAGGGAACACCTTTTGGAACCATTGTTGCTTCTGGTTATCGAGGTGCACTTCCTCATGGTAGAGCGAGCACGAAGAAAATAGAGACAGGTGAATTAATCGTCATAGATTTTGGCGCGATTTATAAGGGGTATGTGGCGGATATGACTAGAACGGTTGCTTTAGGAGAAGTTTCACCAACGCTCAAAACAATTTATAGCATTGTGAAGCAAGCAAATGAAACAGCCATAGAAGCCATAAAACCGGGCATGACAGCTCATGCCATTGATGATCTAGCAAGAGGCATTATTCGCGATGCTGGCTATGGCGATTATTTCACACACCGACTTGGCCACGGCATTGGTTTAAGCGCACATGAAGAGCCTTATATGATGCAGCGGAATCAACTAGTGTTAAAGCCAGGCATGGCCTTTACCGTGGAGCCAGGTATCTATGTGCAGGATGTTGGTGGTGTTCGTATCGAGGATAATTTAATTGTTACCGAAGATGGTTACGAAAATTTAATGACCTATTCGAAAGAATTAATCATTTTATAAGGTTGGTGTGTACAATGATCGATATGAGGAAAATACAACAGGATATGCCGCTACTTGAACACTATATTTATCTAAACACAGCTGCTGCATCTGCCATGCCACAGCCAGTCGTGGATGCAATGACTAGCTATCTCCAAAAACAAGCAAGTATTGGTCCCTACCTGCCCTCTTTTCGTCAAGAAACGTATGCGCAAGTAGAGCGTATTCGAGAAAAAGCCGCATTGTTCATCGGCGCAATAAAAGAGGAAATTGCCTTTATGCCAAACGGTTCAGTGGCGATTAATTATGTCGCTGGAGGCTTGCAATGGAAACAGGGGGATGAGGTTATAGTGCTCGACACAGAAATGTTGAGTAACTATGTGCCTTGGCTTGCCCTTCAGCAGCAAGGGGTTCAGCTGAAAGTGTTAAAAACCAATGATGAATATATGGTGGATTTATATGCCCTTGAGCAACTCATCACACCACAAACAAAATTGATTGCCTTTGCCCATATGTCCAATGCTGCTGGGGCACTCCAGCCTGCCAAAGAAATATGTCAGCTAGCCCAGCAACACAATGTACTAACATTGATGAATGCCAATCAAACACTTGGTTTAACACCGATGAATGTTGCCGAGCTTGGCTGTGACTTTCTAGTTGCATGTGGACGAAAATGGCTACGCGGTCCTGAAGGATCAGGTATTTTATATGTACGAGAAGCACTCATTCCAACATTGACGCCTATTATGATTGGCTGGGGCAGCACCCAGTGGGATTATCAGAACAATGCCTATTCATTTTTAGAAACAGCTAAACGTTTTGAGCCAGGTTGTCCGATCATTCCAAGTATTTTCGGATTAGGGGCAGCTATTGATTATGCGAACAATATTGGTATCCACCACATATATGATCGTGTAAAGCAGCTAACAAACTATTTAATTGAACAGCTTGCCACCATTCCAGGCATTGTCTTATATGGTCCTCAAAATAGTGCTCATCGATTATCGATTACGCCGTTTAACATTGAAGGGCTGTCACCAGATGAGCTAACCAATGCTTTAGCAGACCAAGGGGTCATCATTGAAGCTGGCACATTTATGGCGAATACCATTATGGAACGCAATCAGATTACTAAAATGGCACGTTTTTCACCACACTATTTTAATACGTTTGAAGAAATCGACACAGCTGTATCCATCATGAGAGAAATCCAAGCAAAGGCTCAAGATAGACATTAACTATCTTGAGCCTCTTTTTCATGCTTATTCATGATATAATTTAAAGCTGTATTGATCGAAATACCGTTGAATATTCATCGCTCCATATTGAAGAACATTCACCATATCAGGTAACTTCTCCTCTGTTGGCTTACGATAAATAGGACCAGCAATTGTTAAAGAGGCAATGACTTCTTTTTTACTGTTAAAAAGAGGTACACCGAGCCCAAATACGGAATGAGAGTACTCTCCCGTCGAAAAGCACCAGCCTTGCTGTTGTATTTTTTCTAAATCGGCTAACATTTCATCAGGGTCAGTAATGGTTTCAGGCGTTAACCTTTTCATCCCATGCTCCATGATTTCTTTTTTTCTCTCTTCAGGTAGATAAGCCATGATGACTTTACAAGATGCCCCGATATGTAGTGGTGTCCGCGTGCCAATCGACACCGAAAACTTAATGGTTTGAGAGCTCTCAGCTATTTCCACTGTGACACCATCTGTTCCATCCAGCCATGTTAAAAATACGGATTCCTTGATGGTATCTGCAAGGTTGATCATAATTGGTAAAACAAAGTCAGAAAGATTTAATTTATCTTTAACCATCTGACCATATTCTAAAAAGCGAAGCCCTAATTCATATTTTTTTGTCTCAGGATTTTGAATAAGAAAGCCTTGTTTTTCGAAGGTTGCTAAAATCCGATAAATAATGGAGTGACTAATATCCATCTCTTTCGCTAGCTCACGAACACCCCATGTAGGATTTTCTTTATTAAAATATTTCAGTACCTCCAATGAGTTATCTAATGTTTTTAATGTCATTTCACACCTCAAATGTCTCTATAATAGAACCGTATTTTGATTATAAAATGAACACGGACAATTTTCAATAAATTCAACTATTTTACAATTAGATTTTAAATAAACTATTTAATTCAAGCAGTTCATATGAACATTCGGATTGTGCTGAGCATGGCTATCACGCAAAAAAGGAAGGCTATCCGCTAGAATCCCCTTTCTATCCGTCACATTTTGAGTTTTATCCACCAGTTATCCGCCTAAACAATGAAAAATCAACCCACCTCTTAAAAGGTAGGTTGATTTTTTACATGGCTATTTCTGCTGGATACCCTGTACTAATTTTTCTTGAATCCGCAAGTATTGGGCAATTTCCTCATCATCTAATACTTCAAAAAGCTGTACAAAGACCTCTTTCCCGATAGATTGAGCCTTTGCTAAAGCACTTTGACCCTCATCTGTAATTTGTAAACGAATGGTGCGACGGTCAGATGGATCATATAGTCTTTCTGCTAATCCAAGCTTGACCAGCTTTTCAGCAATGCTCGTCATCGCACCTTTTGTATAGCCGATTGTTTCAGCTAATTCTGCTTGTTTTTGAGGGCCTTTGACATGTAGCTCATTTAAAACTAAAATTGGTGAAATTCCTAAAGGATATGGGAACGCTTTTGTAAAACGTATAATATTCGCATTGTTCACCTGTTCAATCATATGAATCAGTTTAAAAATATTTGTCTGTTTCAAAAAAATCCTCCTCAAACGCTGAGAATTAATGAAGCATTAGTGAGCCTCCATCCACCATAATCGTTTGACCTGTAATGTATTGAGAATCGTCAGAAGCTAAGAAAACAGCTACTCGACCGATATCTTGCTCAATATCACCAAAACGACCTAACGGAATTTTACTTCTCACCGCTTCATAATACTCTGGCTGTGCTTTTGCCCATGCTTGTACACCTGGTGAATCAGCAAGCGGACTAATGATATTGACATTAATACCAAAACGTCCCCATTCATTTGCGGCCACACGAGAAATACCACGAATGGCTTCCTTAGCAGCGGCATAAGCAGCCTGTGTTTCATGACCTTGAATGCCTGCTCCAGATGCAAAGTTAATAATATTACCCTTAGTTTCTTTTAAATGCGGTAGTGCTGCTTGCATTAAATAGAAGGTTGGATAAAAACCTGTCCCAAATGACAAGTCAAGATCTGCTTGTGTAGTTTCTTCTATTGTAACTTGTTTAGCAGCATGAGCGTTATTAACTAGCACATCTAGTTTACCGTATTTTTCTACGACTGTATCAATAATTTTTGGTAATTGGTCGCGTTCCATTAGATTAGCCTGTAAAAACATAGACTTTGGCGACATTTCTTGTAATTCTTTTGCCATTGCCTCGCCTGCTTCTGTATTTAAGTCAACAATTGTAACAATCGCCCCTTCCTTTACCATAGCTTTTGCCATTCCACTACCAATACCACCTGCACCGCCAGTAATGATGACCATTTTGTTTTGTAGTTTACCCACTGCAACAACATCTCCTTCTTGTTTCTCTGTTAATAGTTTAACATTAAACTATTTAATTTTAAACTAAATTGCTTCAGATAAAAAAGCCTATTCTGGAGAAGTTAATCCAAAATAAGCTTTTTCTAAAATTGATCTTTCCTACATGATTGTGCCGATTACTCTTTTCCAGCGCTCTATTTCTGATTTGATATTACACCAAATATAGACCCTTTAATGTAGGGTTGTCCTTGTAATGACTGCAATTGCTCTGGAGTACCAGTTACTACAGCCCCACTTATTTTCACATCACTTTTCTCCAGGGTGCCATTTTCCCCTACTAAAGCTTGATAAATCTGGTTTGTTTCCCACTCAAAGTTCTTGCTTTTACGCAGAAGCTCAATGTTTCGAATAAAGGTCTCAACCTCATCGTTTGAAGAGCGTCGAGGTTTTGGTTTGGATTGCTCTGATTGAAAGCCATAAATGTATGGATCATTGGCTGAAATCGTATTCTGTCCTTGCTTAAAAAAATCTAGTGTATCATCTGTATAGGCATCCACCCACCACCAATCTACTTGTACTTCAGAAGGTAGCTTGCTTTTAATTTCATCCAAACTATAAGCATCATCAAAGGAAATAGCTATTTCTACTAAAGTATTTTTCTCCAATTGGCGCAGTTCACTAATCTTATCTTGATAATGGTCGTAGGAAATCTTTGGATGATAAAAAAACATTTCTCGGTCACCTGTGTAGTCATTAAACCGTTCGAATTGATATGTTTCTGCCAGTGATTCTGAACCTTCTATTTGAATGGGGCTAGAAATGGCCGTTCGTGTAAGCGTTCCAAATAAATTATAATCGCTTTTGATAGGCTTCCAAATATAGGGCCGATGCTGCTCTCCAAGCACCTTATAGGTTGTTGTTGTTATCTTCCCTCCCAGCAAATGATCGTCATAAACCTGATTACTAATTTGGACATTGGGCCCACTTATTTCGTTAAACAAATGAATATCATCCATTACTTTTTGCGCACTATTTAACGATAAAGTTCTCAACCCATACCATAATGCTATTAGCACAATGGGGGTAACGATTAATGTAATCCCAATCATTTTGACTGTTGACCAAAACCTGGCCTTTCTCATTATTTTTTTCGTCTGTCTATCATCAAATACAAATTCATTTTCTTCTTTATTCATCATGAATATCCTCCTTAAATCGTTCAGTAAATTCTTCCCTAGCACGTCTGACATGCGTTTTGAGTGTGTTTTCATTCTTATTCATCAAGGCTGAAATTTCCTTATACGATAATCCCAGCTCATATTTCAGGATTAATAATTCCTGATGTAAAATGGATAGCGTTTCGAGCGTGTTTTGTATGTCCTTTAATTTTTCTTTTTTTAGCATTTGGATCTCAGGAATGTGAATCAATGATGTCAATTGAACTTCCTCTAATTCTGTTGTTGGATGACGTTTTTCTTGTCTCTTGAGATCATAAAATTGATTGGTTGCTACACGATATAACCAGCTCATTACTTTATCTGAATGAATTCCATTTTTATGTAATAAAAATTTATAACATGTATCTTGGACGATATCTTCTGCATCCTCATGGGCTAATCCACGTTTTCTCAAATAACGATATAGCAGCGTTCCTGCTTGCTGTAGAAACGCATTCATTGATTGTTGTACCATGTCTACCTCCCTTCTGCCTATACAACGCAGAACTCCATGAAAAGTTTACATATTACTAAAATTCACCATTAAATTTTTTAGTATAGTGAAAACCAACTACATTTATTTTCAAATACATACAAGCATCTTTTTAATTTGACAAGAATATACTGTAGCAGCTAGCTAAAATCACTTTCAAGAAAGGAGTTGTGGATAATGGGTGCTAAATGGATAAAGGTTTCAGTCTTTTATTTATTGATTGTTTTTGCTTTTGGCCTGTTTATGCATTATACGGTTCAACTTCAATGGAAAGCGACACATGCTCATATTGGTGTGGTAGGTTGGCTGACTACTGGATTCATTGGTTTAATTTATTCGATTTATAAAAATGCTGCGGAGACAGGTCTCGCTAAAGCACAATTCTGGCTTTACAATCTTGGTTTACCCTTCCTTTTTATTGGCATGATGATGGTGTATTGGGATGTACCACGCTGGTTATTTGAGCTTTTTGTGTCCGGTGGTGGTATTGCTGTAGCGCTGTCTGTTCTGTTATTCTTTGTCAATGTTTTCAAATATGTAAGATAAATAGAAAAGCCCCGCTTCAGTTGAAGTGGGGCTTTTCAAGCTATTACTATTGTTGTAAGGAGTTCGCCTGCATTTGATACATCTTGTCATAAATTCCGCCAAGCGCTAGCAGTTCATCATGCGTGCCGTTTTCTACAATTTTTCCTCGATCAAGTACAAGGATACGATCTGCATTTTTAATCGTTGAAAGTCGATGGGCAATAATAAACGTTGTCCGTCCTTTTTTCAGGACATCCATCGCATGCTGAATAATTTCTTCCGTTTCCGTATCAATATTCGATGTCGCTTCATCCAATATTAAAATGGCTGGATCAAACGCCAGGGCACGTGCAAACGAAATCAACTGACGTTGTCCTGAAGATAAGGTACTGCCCTTCTCAATAACTGGCTCCTCATAGCCATTTGGTAAATTAGCTAAAACACGTTCTCCCCCGACAGCATTTAAGGAAGCTACTATTTTCTCATGAGAGATGCGCGGGTTGTTTAAGCTAACATTGGATGCAATCGTACCCGTAAATAAGTAAGGGTCCTGTAGCACAATACCCATATGTTCACGCATCGTTTGACGTGGAACAGAGGTAATATCAATGCCATCAATGGTAATTTTGCCTTTTGACGGGTCGTAGAAGCGGAACAGCAAGTTCATAATGGAACTTTTCCCTGAACCTGTATGACCAACTAAAGCAATTGTTTCACCTTGATGTGCTTCAAATGACAGGTTTTTCAGCACATATTCATTATCTTTATAGGCAAAGGACACATCTTCGAAAACCACATTTCCTTTATATCGTGGGATACTCTTTTCAGAAACAGGTTCACCTTTCGTATCTAGCACCTCGAAGACACGCTTGCCTGCAATGAGTGAACGCTCAAGCTGTGAAAATTGATTTACAATATTCGTAATCGGATTAAATAGCTTTGTTAAGTAATCAACAAATGCATACAATGTCCCTGCTGTAATCACTTCAGTTGCTGTAAAGGAGCGTGTACCAAAGTAGAAAATAAAGACCGTAAACATGATAAGTCTTAGCGTATTCACAAGGTTAAAGGATGTAGCTGAATCAAGCACCAGCAGCTTACGCTCATATGCATAATGCTCATTATTCATGTCATCAAATTCCTTCGTCATTTGCTGCTCACGACGGAACGCCTGAATAATTGTCATGCCCTGAATGGATTCATTAATCATGGCATTAATATCTGCAATTTTTGTACGAATGACATCGTTGTATTTAGAGGCAAATTTTCGATATAAAATCATCCATACATAAACAATTGGAATCATGGTTAAAGCAAGCATTGCCATTTTCCAATTTAAAATAAAGAGCGCTATATACACCCCAAAAATAGAAATGAAGCTCGTCACAAAATTGGATAGAACCTGTACATATAAATTCCGAACTGCCTCTGTATCGTTTGTTACACGCGCAACAATTTTACCCGCTGGTAAATTGTCGAAGTATTGGATCGGTAAAGTTTGAATATGTTCAAAGACATCTTTACGTAATTTTTGGATGACACGGTTTGCCCCAATTTGCAAATAAATATACATAAAATAACGTAATATGGCTGTTGCAATGGCTAAAAGTAAATACACAATGAGCAACCATGTAATCGGTTTGATTTCTATATGACCGATTGTCATGTAATTATCAATAATATGTTTCGCAATAAACGGTCCAACAAGCTCCGTGAATACGGCAATTGTTAGGAAGAATAAGCCTAATAGTATCGGCTTTTTAAAATACATCGCATAGCGTGTTAAACGTTGACTCGTACTCATGAGGCACCTCCTTCTAGCTGCTGACGGTCAAATTGCTCTTTATACCATCCTTGTTGCGCAAGAAGTTCCTCATGTGTTCCCTGCTCTACAATTTGCCCATCATCCAGTACGATGATGACATCGGCATGCTGAATACCAGACAAGCGATGTGTCGTAATAATCGTCGTTTTACCTTGACGTTCACGCTGAATATTTTCAATAATTCTTGCCTCTGTCTTCGCGTCGACAGCGGAAAGCGAATCATCCAGCATTAAAATTTCAGGATCTTTAATTAAAGCACGAGCAATAGACACACGTTGTTTTTGACCGCCTGAAAGAGAGACACCCTTTTCTCCAACAAGTGTTTCAAGACCCATTGGTAGATTGTCTAAATCCTTTTCAAAATACGCGGCACGTATCGCCTGCTGCAACTCTGCTTGTGTTGCATCTTCTTTCCCAAATAATATATTTTCACGAATAGTGCGTGAGAATAGCACATGATCTTGTGGTACATAACCAATCCAGTCGAGGATCTGCTCCTTCGTTTGAGCCGTAATATCGATACCGTCAATGGAAAGCTGTCCCTGTCCGATTGGGTATTCTCGCAACAATTGGCGTAGGAAGGTTGTTTTACCTGCCCCCGTTTTACCAACAATGCCAAGGGTTTGACCTTTTTTCAAGGAAAGGGAAATCTGCTGTAGGTTTTTCACCTGACTCATCGGATATTGGAATGTTAAGGCATCAAAGCCAATCGCATTTGGTGTCGCAATCATTTGTGGATTCGGAATATTTCGAACATCCGCCTCGTAGTTCAAGGTTTCCTGCACACGATCTAGTGAGGCATTCCCCTGCTGCATAACATTGATGAGCTCACCAATCGCAAATATTGGCCAAACAGCCAAACCTAAATAAACATTAAACGTGACCAGTTGCCCAACCGTCATCGCCTCTGTTGCCACTAAATGAGCCCCGTAACCAAGTGCTACAACATAGCTAATGCCTGTTCCAACTTTTGTAATTGGGCCAAATAAAGCATTGATTTTTGCTGTATGAATATTTTTCGCATACACGACTTCACTCATCTCTGCAAAATTAGCCTCATCCTTTTTTTCCTGCACATAGGCACGCACCACTCGCACTCCTGCTACAGATTCCAGCACACTATCGTTTAGCTCCCCAAAAGCATCTTGTGCCTTCATATATCGCTCATGAACAATTTTTCCTAAATATTGAATGAGGATCGCCATAATAGGGACTGGTAACATGGCAAAAAATGTGAGCTTCCACGAAATCATATAGCCCATCGCAAAAATGATAAAGCCCATATAAATCGTTGAATCAATCAACGTCATAATACCAAAACCAGCTGTCATGGATACGGCATTTAAGTCATTTGTTGCACGTGCCATCAGGTCACCGGTACGGTTTTTCTCATAAAATGTTGGGGTCATGCGTAAAAAATGCTGCATTAAATTACGACGTAAAATTTTCTCAAGGTTGATAGCCCCTTCAAATAGTCGGAATTGCCACACAAAATTTAATAAATAGCCCCCAATAATAATTCCAATAAAAATCAAGACATACTTTGTTAAAATAGCTGGTGTCATTTCTCCTGCAGTCAATAGATCTATAATAGAACCGAGTAAATAGGGAGGGACAACCTCTAATCCACTGGCAACCATTAGTAGAACAATGGCCACCGTATATTGCTTCCAGTATTTTTTAAAGAACCAGCCTAATTTACTTAACACATCAAACATACATCATAACCTTCTTTCCTCCGTGCTGTTGTGGATAACTACCCACTTTCTAGAAATTCCTTTTTGAAAATCATTCGTCTAACTGTTTTTGTCATATACATACACTCCTTTTTTGTTTGCACTACAACCTTTTTTGCACAAAAAAAGACACATACCCTAAAAGAGTAAGTGTCTCTTATAAAAGGCAGGATAATTCCATACCTAGTTCTGCAATAGTAAATAAAGCGTTAGGCACGGACAATGTATGTAACTGTGATTGAATTTGATACTGATAAAATTAACATTGTCATGCCCTCCTTTAGTTTATTTGTTATAGTGTTCTTGAAGATTATCACACTATAGAAATATTTGTCAACTATCACCCTGTTATTTTTTATCATTTTCAGGAAATAGTTAGCGCTTTAAAGCATTAAAATGCTCTAAGGAAACAAAGGGAGAACATGCTTAAAATTACTGTGTTGTCTATAACCTTACAATAAATCTACGGCACAGACATTAACCTAAAGACTGAAATACAAGACTAGTGATTTTGATACCAAATAGCAGACAATAGAATATTCTCTTTGCATCTTTTGCACTCCTTCAATATGCTTATCTCATCATCTTTATTTATTTAGTTAATTATTATTTAGTTAATTATTATTTAGTAGTGTCGGGTTTTCCGTTTATGGTTTAGCCGTCAGCGGGTTTTCCGTCAGCGGATTCACATAAGATGGATAAAGAAATGTCCATGTAATAAAATCTATTTCATTTTCCATATATAATATTTCGAAATATTATTTCGTGAGCATTTATACCTTTCTATACACTATATACATTTTAAAAGTCGATTTTGGGACATAACTTGAATTGAAATATTTCTAAAATTTTTGTCTCATGATACACTTTCTTTATAGTCATTTTCAGTAAGGGGTTTTTATGTTGAGGTCATTTCTAGCGGTGGGAATTGGTGGAATTCTTGGTGCCATCTGTCGATATAGCCTTAGTCTCGCCGTTCCAAATACAGAAGTATTTCCATTCACAACACTGTTTATAAATTTACTAGGCTGCTTTTGCCTAGCATGGCTTTTTACTTCTTTTATAAAACGCACACCTATTATACTAGGAATAGGTACAGGGTTTTGTGGAGCTTTTACTACCTTTTCGACATTTTCCTTAGAGACACTATTACTCCTAGAAAATAGCCAGTGGCTACAGGCTGTACTCTATGTTACAGTAAGTGTTTTAGGTGGATTAGCCTGCACATGGCTGGGAATACGATTTGCTAGGGGGCGTATTGCATGATGTTAGTCGGAATTGGTGGTTTTTTTGGCGCTCTTTCTAGATTTTATTTAGGAAAATTACTTGTACATCCCTATCCATGGGCCACTTTTATTATTAATAGTACAGGCTCCTTTGCCCTTGGTTTCTTATTTGCCCTACATCTTAGTGATTGGTTATGGCAATTAATTGGCATAGGTTTTTTAGGAGCCTACACAACTTTTTCTACTTTTGGATTTGAATGTCTACAGCTTATAGAACAACAAAAATGGAGACAAGCCATTAGCTATATTGCCAGTACCTTGTTAATTGGCATACTTTGTGCAGCTATTGGTTATCTAGTCGTATAAAAGAGGGTGAACTAGTGACACAGCCATCAAAGGAGTTACTACAGGAATTAGAAGTTGAAATAGAGCAAACGCTCTATTCATTGATTGACCTAGAGTTAGAAGAAAATTACGCTACCATGAATACACAATTTGCCCAATTACTTGCCAAGGTTCAGGCTGCCCAGTTAATTGATTACAAGCTAGATGTTCTCGTTGAACCTCAAGCTTTTGCAACTGAAACTTGTATTCTTTTACAGAGCCTCATAGAAGCAAAGGCGAGGCCCAATAAAAGACATAAGCTGTTAACACATCGCATGATTTTGAAAATATGGTTACGAAAAAATCAACGATTCATGAGGGAGTTTCTACCTCAAATGTTTTAGGCGCCACTTGAATTTGCAAGGGCGCCTTTTTTATATTTGTAGTTGTTGCAACACTTCTTTTATTTTTCCCTTCACTGTCAGATCAAATGGGGTTGTCTGCTGTGAAATATCTAAATTAATATAAACGGTTTTTCCTGTTGTCATCATAGGTAGTTGGTTGACGGGATATACCTCAAGGCTCGTTCCAATGACAAGGACAAGTTCAGCTGTTTTGATTGCCTCCATTGAACGGTGCCAACTTGCTTGTGGTAGGCTTTCTCCGAAGAGCACAACATTTGGACGAAGTTTCCCACCGCAATGGGCGCAACTAGCCTTATTCAAGAAGCTTGCCATGACAGCCGCCTGCTGGCAACGATGACAACGAATAGACCGGATCGAACCATGTAACTCCTCGACAGATTGACTTCCTGCCAATTGGTGAAAACCATCCACATTTTGAGTAGCGATTAGAGACACTAGACCTCTTTGTTCCCAATCAGCTAATATATGATGTCCCTCATGGGGAGCCACCTTTTCTAGGTTTTCGATACGTGTTTTATAAAATTCATGAAATAATGAGTAATGATCTGTTAATGCTTCCGTTGTCGCGACAGTTCTTGGATCCATTTGTTTCCACCAACCAGATGCTGAACGGAAATCAGGAACCCCACTTTCCGTTGACATGCCCGCTCCTGTTAGAATCACTGTATTATTTGAGGATAGTAACCACTCACGTAAACATTCTATTGTCATTTTCCCCCTCCTTTTTTCGAATTAAAACTACCTTCACCTATTTCGACAATCAACCTATTTTTCCTTTGCATCGTTATAGAAATGTTTAAAAGGAAGCTTCCATTTTAATTTATTATTCACCGATAACATGCGAATCACTACTATAAAAATAACTATGATCGACAATTCAAGCGGACTGTCCCACCCCAACCATATACAAAGGGCACATACAAATGTTAGGACGGCATGAATTTCTTCTCGTAATGCAAGCGGCGCTCTACCAGCTAACAAATCTCGCACCATGCCTCCGCCAACACCAGTAAACATCGACGCTATAATAATAATGCCGAGGTCGTGATGCAAGCTTTTTGCTAACAATCCGCCTTGTATTGCGAAAGAAGCTAGGCCAATCGAATCAAAGAAATAGCCCCAGCGGTTCCAGTGATGAATCCAGTTCCTTTTGACAAATAAAATGGTCGTCAGCGTGACTAAAACGACTAATAAGGATTGCCGTTCCCATATATCTGACACAGGGATATCCAGTACAACGTTGCGGATAATGGAACCACCATAAGACGTTGTCAGACCAAGCACAAATATGCCAATAAAAGAATAGTTGGCCTGTAACGCTACAAATGCTCCACTAATGGCGTAGGCAATAATGCCAATGATATGTAATACCGACCATGTCACATCATCCATCTCCTTTTTACTATACAAAAAAGCCCACCATAAAATAGTTGCGCATTGAGTACGCAAGCTATTTTATGGTGGGCTAATATCCTAGCAGTAGTACCTACTAATTTATCCATCTCACCATGTATCATAAAAAATATAGCGGCTGAGCCATACTAAATGACACAACGACCATAAAATTTCCTAGTTAGAATTGTAATTGATTTTTTTATTAAACTCAATATGAATTTTTGATTATAGCGTTTCATACATGACTTGGCCCATTAAAGAGACGTCATAATCTCCTAATGCAGCTACTTCAGCTTGGAAATCAGGTGTCTTTAAAATCTCCTTCACCATATCGATGAGTGGTTGATTTTCTGGTGTTTTTAATAACACAATATCGTAACGTTCAGTGACCATTGGTATAAAATCGACCTGAATAAGCTTGGCAATTTTTTCAATGCCTATCCCAACATCTGCGCGTCCATTGGCGACAGCAGAGGCGACATTGAGGTGGCTCATTTCTTCATGGGCATAGCCTGCAATCGTGGATGGTGCGATACCGTGAATGCGCAATTGCTCATCTAACAGAGTACGAGCACCTGAGCCTTTCTCACGGTTGATGAATGTGAATGTCTTTGTTTGAAAATCTTCAAATGAACGAATTTCCAACGGATTCCCCTTTTGAACATAGAAACCCGCTTTACGTGATACAACATTGATGAGAACAAAGGCATGACTGACAAAGATTTTTTTTACATAAGGGGTATTATAATCTCCTGTATCCCCATCAAACATATGCAAGCTCGCAATATCACAGTCTCCATGATACAGTGCCATCACACCATTAAAACTACCTTCATGTGAGCGTAATACTTTTGAAGAACGCCGTTTCTCGATATATTTTGCTAAAATATCTAGCACTAAATCTTGCCCACTCACTATAATTTTCGCATGATTTTTAGTCGGAGTGGCTATGGAAGCCTGTGCAGCAGCTGGCGTACTACCTGTTTTCCGTTTTTGTATATAGGCTTGCAAGTCAGCACGATCTACCCGCATTTGCCGGCCTACGCGAAAAACTGGCAAATCACCCTTCTTCACTAAATCATAAATTGTTAATTTTGAAACCTTTAAAAATTGTGCAACCTCTTCAATCGTATAGGATTGTTCTTGTGACATGTAAAAGTTCTCCTCCTATAAGCCTCTATTTTCATGGTAACGTATTTATAGCCTTATGAACATCTTGACATTTTGTACCCTTACTAACTTTCTTTTTTATTTATATCTGATTATAATTAGTTATGTCTTGTTATAACGAGTTATAAAAGGAGTATATTTATAGTGAAAAAATTTTATCGTTTATTTGCGACACTGTTCGTACTAGTTGGTCTAGTAGCAGCCTGTGGTAACCAAGAAAAAGAGGCGGCAACAAACGAACCTGTGGAACTAACGATTTCTGCGGCAGCTAGTCTACAGGATGCCTTAGAAGAACTGAAAACAATTTATGAAAAACAACACGATACAATCAAAATCCTCTATAACTTTGGTGGTTCAGGTGCATTACAGCAACAAATTTTACAAGGGGCTCCTGCAGACCTTTTCTTTTCAGCGGCGGAGGATAAATTCGATGCGCTTGTAGAGAAAGAAATGATCGATCTAAAGCTAGGAACGGATCTTTTAGCCAATGACTTAGTATTAATCGTGCCTAAAAACAATGAAAAGCAAATTCAATCCTTTGAAGATTTACAACAAGCAGGAAAAATTGCACTTGGTACGCCCGAAACGGTTCCTGCTGGGCAATATGGTGTGGACACATTAAAAACGATGCAACTTTGGGATGCACTCGAATCAAAAGTAGTGTATATAAAAGATGTACGCCAAGTACTTACTTATACAGAAACAGAAAATGTGGATGCTGGGATGGTCTATAAAACAGATGCCCTTGTCTCTGATAAAGTCAATGTCGTGGCAACTGCCGATGAGGCGATGCACGCACCGATTATTTATCCTGTAGGTGTTCTAAAGGCAAGTAAGCATGCGCAAGAGGCGAAGGATTTTTATCACTTCTTACAAAGTGATGAAGCGATGGATGTCTTTGAAAAGTATGGATTTAAAGGGGCTCAATAAAAGATGAGTACCGATTTTTGGTCTCCACTTAGGCTTTCGATCGAAATTGCCTTTGTTGCAGGGATCATCGCTATTATAGCAGGGATTTTAATGGGAAAATGGATGGCAACTCATGATTTTAAAGGCAAGCTAGTGCTAGAAACGGTGTTGCTATTACCATTAGTATTACCTCCTACAGTAGTCGGTTTCCTGCTTATCGTCATGTTCGGGAAAAATAGTATGTTAGGACATTTCATTATCTGGCTATTCGATCAACCTATCATGTTCACATGGTGGGCGGCGGTCATCGCTTCTACAATCGTTGCCTTTCCATTAATGTATCAATCGGCTAAAACTGGCTTTGCCTCTGTCGATCGAGATATTGAAAATGCGGCACGTGTGGATGGAGCGAATGAATGGCAGGTTTTTCTTTATGTATCCATTCCCCTTGCATCAAAGGCACTTGTTTCTGGTGGGATTCTAAGTTTCACACGAGCTTTGGGTGAATTTGGAGCGACTCTCATGTTTGCAGGGAATATTCCAGGGAAAACACAAACAACACCACTAGCAATTTATATGGCAATTGATTCTGGAAACATGACCCTTGCCTGGGCATGGGTTTTGTGTATGATTGCTATTTCCTTCCTTTTGCTTCTTAGTATCCATATCCTGAAAGTATAAAAGAGGTAGTTGGCTTAAGCCAACTACCTCTTCTTGCTCATCCCCCACTGATCGGTGGAATAAAGGCGATTGTGTCACCAGATTTGACAATCGTTGTATCCGTAGCAAATTCCTCATTAACAGCTGTCATGATCTGTTGTAATGATAGCTGAGGATAATGCTTTTCCATCCATTCTTTTAACTGCGCAACTGTCACATCTGACAGCTCTATTGATAGCTTTGACTCACCAAGTGCTTCCTGTAGGTGGGCAAATAATAAGATGTTAATCACAGGTTTTCCTCCTCCTGAATAGCTGGTTTCCCTTGCGGATAAGGAACATTTTCTAATTGGTCACCAATCCACCCTGTCCCGTCCTCCCAATGTTCTTTTTTCCATATGGGCACAATCTGTTTTATGCGATCAATTGCATATTCATTCGCCATATACGCTATTTTACGATGCGGTGATGACACTGCAATCACGACAGCAATATCAGAAATAGCTAAATGGCCAACACGATGGGTGATGGCCACTTTTGCTTCTGGCCACTCTTCTTGTATTTCCTTCGCAATCTGTTCAAACATTTTAATCGCTATCGCTGGATAGGCTTGATATTCCAAATGCAATGTTTTTTTACCATTCGTCATTTCGCGCACTGTGCCGATGAATAATGTAATGGCTCCAGCATTTCGACTAAGGACTTTTTGTCTTACTTCCTCCACATCTATTGGTTGATCGATAATTTCAAATAACGCTGTCGTCATCGTTTTTCCCTCATTTCTGCCAATAAAAATTCCATATATTGTGTTTCATCATGAATCGAAAAAGCAGGGATTGTTAGGAATGGATCGAGTGGATAGCTTGGCCAATAAATCACACAGAGGATATTGGTTACTTGCTGTAGCAGTATTTGGTCCTCAGGCGTGCGCAGCAACACAACCTTCGGATAATGTTCATTTTTATATCCTTCGATCAGCATGATATCCATAGAAAGAGAATCATAGATCGCTAGTATTTCAGCCAATTGCCAGCTATTTTGGTGAATGCTCATACGTAAAGTACCCGCCCCCTCCACTGCTGTGACAGCTGCGCCTGCTTGCTCATGACGACTGCTATCCTTCGAGGTTTCGATCATCGGTACACCACCATGTCCGTGATGCTTTATGGTTCCTACTCTTAGCTCTTCCATTGTAGCCTGCTTGATCAATCGCTCCATCAATGTCGTTTTCCCACTATTTTGATAGCCAACTATCTGTAAGATTTTTCGATATTGTCCCAAGGCCACTCACTTCCTTGCAAATCTTCTAGCAAAAGGACATCCACTTGCATACCCTTTTCATAGCCTCTAGAGCCACCTGGTAAAACAATGAACGCATTGGCTGTCGCTAAAGATGAAACTGCACTCGATTTATCGAACCCAGATGGGACAGTTACGAGCTTCCCTTTTACATATTCGATACGAGCTCGTACAAAGCGTGTAAAGGGATTCGGCTTTGTAAAATCAGCCCCTAAAATCGCTTGCTCTCTGCGTAAATGTGGTTGAGAATGCCCATATGCAGAACGTATAATCGGACGTACAAATAGCTCAAAGCCAACATAGCAGGCTGAAGGATTACCAGAAAGACCAAATAATAATTTGCCGTGGCGAGCAGCAACCGTTGTCACACTACCTGGACGCATCGCTATTTTATTAAACAATACCTTTGCATCAATCGCCTCGTAAATAGCTGGTAAATAATCATAATCACCTACAGAAACGCCACCCGTTGTAATTAAAATATCAACTTCCTGTAGGGCCTTTTCAACACGATCAATACATAACGCAAGATCATCGCTCAACTTGCCAAAATATTTCACTTCTGCTCCAGCACGCTCAATTTGCGCCATCATCATATAGGCATTACTATTGCGAATCTTACCTGGCTGTAAAGCTTCACCTGGCTCTAGTAATTCGCTACCAGTGGCAAGCACACCAATAACTGTTTTACGATAAACAGGTACTTGCTCATAGCCAAAAGTAGCAAGCAGTGCCATCACCCCTGGATTAATCGTTTGCCCTTGCTCAATGAGGACAGTCCCTTTTTGTATATCTTCTCCTCTATAGGAAATGTTGCTTCCTGCTTCAAAAGGTCGTTTAATCGACATATACTTTTGATGATTTTCTTCGAATGTATGGGTTAATTCTAGCATAACCACTGCATCACAGCCTTGAGGTATTGGTGCCCCGGTCATAATGCGGACAGCTTGGTGATCGCCAACTACCTCTTCAAAAACATAGCCTGCCCCAATTTCTCCAACGACTTGAAAACGGACTGGATGCTGTGAGGAGGCTTCCTTACTATCGACGGAACGAATGGCATAGCCATCATACGGCGAACGATCAAAAGCAGGTACATCATGATCGGCTCTAATAGCTTGTGCTAGAAAACGTCCATGTGCTTGCGTTAATGGCACATGCTCCTTTTTTGCTTGAAAGGCATAGTCCATTACACGATGAACGGCTTCTGCCACAGGAATTGGTTGTCTTTTTTCTACCATTTGGCACACTCCCTTAACCTAATAAACGATAATAAATGCTTTTGGCTTTCTGAATATCTTGTATACCATGTATTACAACTCGCCCATCTTGGAAAATAACGATTCGGTAATCGTCCGCTTGGCAAGATAGCAAATAAGGATTGACCTGAACTTCCCCATTGGAACGGAGTTGGTTTGCTAGCTGGTCGAGCGAATAGTGAATAGGCTTAGGTGGTCGAATTTGTACCGCGTCTCGGCCACAAAGGATCTGTAATTTCGTTTGATTTTCATAGGAGAGATAAGGATAGGTCGGCTGATCACCACAAGATGGACAATCAAACTGCCTTATTTTCTCCACATTGATTTCATAGTGTTGATTTTGCCAAACATCAAACGTTAAGTAGCTTTTTCGTAAGGCTTTGTCATCTCCAACAAGCAGTTTAAGGACCTCTGCCACTTGATAAGCGGCAACAATTTGAACTGCTGGACTAATAATGCCAACGGTATCACAAGTCATCCCTGTATGGGGCATCACTTTTAATAAGCAATGCAAACAGGGCGTTTTGCCTGGCACAACCGTGTAAGTTGCACCATAACTACCAACACAAGAGCCGTACACCCAAGGAATACGATACTTTTGCGCAAGGTCATTCATGACAAAGCGAACATCAAAATTATCGGTCGCATCAACCATCACATCTACATCTTCTAGTAATGGTAGCAAAGTCTCTGTGCAAGCATCCATAATGCCGACATGAATTTCTACCTCTGTGTTTATTTGTTGGAGACGCTTTTTAGCTGCGATAACTTTGGGCATTTTTTCTTGTGCGTCTAGCTCTGTATATAATTGCTGTCTTTGTAAATTACTCCACTCAACATAATCACGATCAATGAGGGTCAGCCTGCCAATACCCGCTCGCACAAGCGCTTCTGCACTAGCACTCCCCAATGCCCCCGCCCCTATGATAAGGACGTGTTTTTGTTGGAGGGATTGTTGCCCTGTTTGTCCGATAGGGTGAAATAATTGTTGTCTAGAATATCTATTTTGCATACGTATGAGGCCTTTCTTTCTATGAATTTTCGTTTGACCTTTTCATTTATAGCATTATAATAAAAGCAATGTTTTTTAGCAAAAACGCATTTGAAGGAGGTCTTACTGTGCATCCAACACATCAGCAGCAATCAATTCAAGTTGCCATTTTAACGGTCAGTGATACACGCACAAAGACAGATGATCATGCTGGTCAGCGTATTCAGTCCTTTCTACAGGAAGCTGCATTTGAAGTTGTAGACTACCAACTAACAAAGGATGAACCGCTCGATATCGCTCGTCATGTTAAAAATTGGTGCAGCGATCCAACAATTAATACCATTATCGTTACTGGTGGAACAGGGTTTACACCAAGAGACCAAACCTATGACACCATTCTGCCTCTGTTTGAAAAAGAAATGATGGGGTTTGGTGAATTATTTCGAATGCTCAGCTATGAAGAAATTGGCCCAAAGGCGATGTTTAGTCGTGCCACCGCTGGAAGTCTTCAGCAAACAGCCATTTATGTTTTACCAGGCTCCACAAATGCAGTGACTTTGGCTATGTCGAAGCTCATAGTACCTACTGTCCAACATTTTGTCGGTGAGCTGAAGCGCTTATGAAAATTGCTGGTATTGTGTTAGCTGGTGGTCAATCCTCTCGCTATGGTCAGCCAAAAATGTTTGAGATGTTTGCTGGACAGCCATTATATAAACATAGTCTCATAGCCCTGCAAAAAAATCAGCTAGATCCTCTTATTATCGCTACAAATGCGCACTTACAACATCAGTTTGGACAGGAAAATGTCCAATGGGTCATTGAAAAGCAGCCACATCAAGGCCCTCTTTTTGCTTTACATCATATCATGACAGCCTATCCTGATGTGGATTGGTTTTTTGTCGTAGCGAGCGATATGCCTTATATGAATGCAAAATTTATCCAAAAAATGGTAGGTCTGATTAATGACACTTATGATGCCATTGTTCCGACGCAAGCACTACGCGATCAGCCATTAGCTGCATTATATCGACGTACTGCTTTACCAAAGGCGACACAATTAACGGCACAAAATAAACGAAGTATGAAAGTGCTTTTAGAGCAACTTCGTGTCTGTTATGTCCCTTTTGATGACAATAGCTCAACTTTTATCAATATCAACGCACAACAAGACTGGTCACAAACAAGTAAAAAGGAGTTTAATGATGAATAATTTTACACACTGGAACGAAGAAGGTCGCCCTAAAATGGTCGATATCTCCGCAAAAGAAAGCACGACACGTACAGCCATTGCACGCAGTACGATTCTTTTATCTGATGCGGTCTATGAAGCCATCCAACAAGGTGGCATTAAAAAAGGTGATCCGACGCAAGTTGCGCAAATTGCAGGGATTATGGGCGCTAAAAAAACAGCTGATATCATTCCCATGTGCCATCCCATCATGCTACAGGGCACGGATTTCCAGTTTGACTATGAAAAAGCAGAGAATGGCTATGAGCTCCATATTCAAGCCACTGTTAAATGCAGTGGAAAAACGGGTGTTGAAATGGAAGCGCTCACTGCTGTGTCTGTCGCTGCACTAACTTTTTATGATATGTGCAAAGCCGTTGATAAGACGATGGTCATCAAAGAAACTTATCTTGTTGAAAAAACGGGTGGGAAAAGTGGCACTTTTGTGCACAAATAAACAGAAAAAATTCGGCATTATTGTGCCGATTTTTTTCTGTTTTTTACTCGCTACCCCCCAATATGAGACATTTCAATTTTTGACGTTTTTCTTTTTGCCATCGTTTGTTCATTGCGTTCATCTGAATAACGATCATTTCTTGTTTCCCAAACGTTCGTAATGCACTTGATGATGGCAGCATCATCTTGCCCTGAACGTAACAATTCCCTTAAATCCGTGCCTTCTGTTGCAAATAAACAAGTGTATAATGACCCTTCTGCAGAGAGGCGAGCACGTGAGCAATTGGAGCAGAATGAATCCGTTACAGATGAAATTACACCAATCTCACCTTGAGCATCTTGATACTGATAACGCGTCGCCACCTCTCCTTTATAATTGGGCGCTAATGGTTGTAACGGCGTAAACTGATGGATTTGCTCAATGATCTCTTTTTTGGACACCACATCATCCAAGCGCCAGCCGTTCGAATTCCCTACATCCATATATTCAATAAAGCGTAGAATATGTTGCTTTTCTTTAAAAAACTGTGCCATGGTAACAATATCTTGTTCGTTTTTCCCTTTTTGAACAACCATATTAATTTTTACTTGTAAGCCCGCTTCTGCAGCCTTTTCAATTCCCTCTAACACTGGCAATACCTTGCCTCTATGACCATTCATCTCGAAAAAACGCTCATCATCAAGTGAATCTAAACTAACAGAAACTCGAGCTAAGCCTGCCTGTGCCAATGGCTGCGCGTATTTTTTTAATAACGAGCCATTGGTTGTTAAAGCAATATCTTCTACCCCTTTTATGCGGTGAATACGGGCAATTAATTCGGGTAAATCACGACGTAGCAAGGGTTCCCCACCTGTAATCCGTATTTTTTTCACGCCCAATGAAACAAAGATTTTTACTAATCGTTCAATTTCATCAAAACTTAATATTTTATCAGACGGTAAAAATGCGTAATCTGGACCAAATACTTCTGCTGGCATACAATAGCGACAGCGAAAATTACAACGATCTGTCACGGATATTCTTAAATCTCTTAACGGTCTGTGTAATTGGTCTTGTAGATTCGTCATTTAATCTCCTTCTTTCAATTCATTAGCTGGTAATAGGATGCGTTGTGGGTGTGTATAAATATTCAATGTCTGTTGCCGAATAAAACCAACCGTCGTAATACCAAGCTGCTCTGCTAATTGCAATGCTAATTCGGTTGGTGCTGATTTAGATAGCACGATGGCACAGCCTATTTTGGAAACCTTTAGTAAAATCTCCGATGATATTCGTCCGCTAAAGACGATAATTTTATCTTCCATACGGATGTTGTTGCGTAGGCAAAAGCCGTAAATTTTATCCAAAGCATTATGACGTCCAATATCCATGCGACTTAGGACGATGCCATTTACATCACATAGTGCAGCATTATGCACGCCACCTGTTTTCTTAAAAATATCGGCACTCTCCTGCATCGCATGCATTAAACGGAAACAATCCCCAGTCGTTATTTGCACATCGACTTGATCCATTTTTTTCGCTACTAATGCATCATTCGTAAACACAAACCCTTGTCGACTCATCCCACAGCAAGACGTAATATAGCGCTTGTTTTGCGTCTGTTGGTAATAAGGATTAATATGCTTTGTTTTAATATGCACAAAACCCTCTTTCTCTTGGTGCCAAATTTCCTCAATATCCTCAAAACTACGAATCACTCGTTCAGAAGCTAAGTAGCCAATCACCATATCTTCCACATACTCTGGTGTACATACCATCGTGACAAATTCTTGCTGATTAATTTTTACGGTCACAGCGTATTCTGAAACAATTAAATCATCCATTTCTGTCACTTGTTGTCCTTCAACACGCACAATTTTTCTTGTCATTGCTCGATCCATAAAGCATCTCCTTTATTCACTGATATGCTTTTCAAAAACAAAGACGGAAATCGCAAAATCCTCTTCAATTTTAATATCTGAAAATAAGTGAAGTAATTTGCTGCCCATCAGTTCTTCCATACCCTCTGGTGGCGATTGTCTATATAAATCTTGAATCATACTCGTCCTTGCAGCATGCACCATTTTCAGCCCTTCTGGTGTACTGGCAATAAATTTTTCTGTCGGAGTGATATTTCCGTATAAGGTAGATACAGCCATATTCTCGACAAAAACGGTATGAATACGTTCTGGACCTTTACCGAATACTTCCTTTCTTAACTTTCGAATCATGTCATTAAATTCATGGATTTTTTTAGACATAGCAACGATTCTCCCATCATAATTAAACTTTTTTAGGCAAATGGTTATGTAGGCCACCCTTACAGTTTGTTAATGATATAGCAACTTTTAAAAAAATAAAAGAGAAAATACTTTTTGATAATAATTCTCATTTAATAAATTTTAGATAAATATTGTTCATTTTGAAGGAAAGGGCTATAATATGCATATCAAATGGAATTAATTTATTTTGAACTCTATGTTACGATGTTGCATACTGTTTTTAATAGTTGAATTCTATTGTTATTAAAAAATAAAAGTAGATTGAGTTTTTAGCAAGACCTGCTAAGAATTTTATCCACCATGAATTATTAGCATGTCTAGGACATGTGATTTCATGGTGGATTTTTTTATTTTTTCAAAACCGAGACATGGATAACATGTTATGATCTAGCAATTTACCTATTTTGAGGTAGCTTCAAGAACCATTGGGAATTACAATGATAACAAGACAATCTTTTCAACAATCACCAACTCGATTTGTTATTCCCTTTTGTCTTAAGCTGTACCATGTTAGCCGTTTCGTCTCAAAGTGCAAAAGGAGGAAGTTACCTTGACTCAAATTAATATTAATGGCGTACCGTATGAAGTAAAAGAAGGAGCTACAATCCTTGATACCATTAATCAACATGACATTCCGCATCCACAGATTTGTCATGTGCCCGCTGTTGACCCAATTGAAACATGTGATACATGTATCGTGGAAGTGAATGGCCAATTAGTTCGTTCCTGCTCTACAAAGGCAGTAGACGGCATGAATGTATTCCTAACGTCTGACAAAGCAAAAGCGGCACAAACAGAAGCGATGGACCGTCTACTCGAAAATCATTTACTGTATTGTACAGTTTGTGATAACAACAATGGCAATTGTGCATTACACAACACAGCCGAAATGATGGAAATCGAGCATCAAAAATATCCCTATCAACCAAAAGTGGAACCTCATGAAGTGGACATGTCGCATCCGTTTTATCGATACGATCCTAACCAATGTATCGCTTGTGGTCAGTGCGTAGAGGTTTGTCAAAATCTACAGGTAAATGAAACATTATCCCTTGATTGGGAAGCAGAAAGACCACGTGTCATTTGGGATACAGGCGTTGCTATCAATGATTCTTCCTGTGTAAGTTGTGGTCAATGCGTAACCGTATGTCCATGTAATGCCTTAATGGAAAAATCCATGCTTGGAGAGGCTGGATTTATGACTGGCCTCAAACAGGATATGTTAGATCCGATGATCAGCTTGATTAAGGAAGTTGAACCAGGCTATAGCGGTATATTTGCCGTTTCTGAAGTGGAAGCAGCCATGCGTAGTAAACGCACAAAAAAAACAAAAACAGTTTGTACTTTCTGTGGTGTAGGCTGCTCGTTCGAAGTTTGGACAAAAGGTCGTAAAATTTTAAAAGTACAGCCTTCTGATGGTCCAGTAAATGCGATTTCTACATGTGTTAAAGGAAAATTCGGCTGGGATTTTGTCAATTCTGAGGAACGTATTACAAAACCACTCATTCGTAAAAATAATGAGTTTGTTGAATCATCGTGGGATGAAGCTCTGGATCTAATTGCAACAAAACTAGGTGGTATTCAACAACAATATGGTCCGGGCTCTGTCGGCTTTATCTCCTCTTCTAAAATTACAAATGAAGAGAATTACTTAATTCAAAAAATGGCCCGTCAATTATTTGGAACAAACGATGTCGATAATTGTTCTCGTTATTGCCAATCTCCTGCAACTGATGGTTTATTACGTACAGTTGGCATGGGAGGAGATGCTGGTACGATCAAAGATATTGCTAAGGCTGGACTTGTCATTATTATTGGGGCTAATCCAGCTGAGGGACATCCTGTTTTAGCAACACGTGTGAAACGCGCACATAAATTACATGGTCAGAAATTAATTGTTGCGGATATTCGTAAGCATGAAATGGCCGAGCGTTCCGACATCTTTATGCGTCCAAAGCAAGGTACTGACCAAGTTTGGTTAATGGCTGTTACCAAATATATCATTGATCAAGGTTGGCATGATGAAGCGTTTATTCAAGAAAACGTCCTTCATTATGATGATTTTAAACAAGTACTTGCAACCTATACACTTGATTATGCACAAGAAATGACTGGTATTAGTAAGGAAACATTGATCGAAGTGGCTGAAATGATTCGTGATGCAGATGGTACATGTGTTCTTTGGGGCATGGGTGTAACACAAAATACTGGTGGCTCCTATACATCCGCAGCGATTTCAAATTTACTTTTAGCAACTGGGAACTATCGTCGTCCAGGTGCTGGTGCCTACCCACTTCGCGGCCATAACAATGTACAAGGTGCCTGCGATATGGGGACACTTCCAAATCTATTGCCAGGCTATCAAAGAGTCACAGATGACGAGGCACGTGCAAAATTTGAAAAAGCCTATGGTGTCCCTATTCAACCACAGCCTGGTCGAACTAATATGCAAATGTTAGATGCGATTATGGAAGGGAAAATGAAAGCGATGTATTTAGTGGGCGAAGATATGGCACTAGTTGACTGTAATGCCAACCATGTAGATGAGGTGCTTTCACAGCTTGACTTTTTCGTTGTCCAAGATTGTTTCCTATCACGCACAGCACAATATGCAGACGTGATTTTACCTGCTGCGCCTTCGCTTGAAAAAGAAGGTACATTTACGAATACGGAACGTCGTGTTCAACGCCTGTATCAAGTATTACCAACACTTGGTGAGTCGAAAGCAGATTGGGAAATATTGCAAGCGGTTGCTCATCGTTTAGGTGCAGATTGGCATTATGATCACCCAAGCGACATCTTTGATGAAATGGCGAGCCTGTCTCCCCTCTTCTCACAAGCCAACTATGATGTTCTTGAAGGCTGGGGAAGCTTCTGTTGGGGTAGCCATGATGGTAAGGATACACCGTTATTATATGAAGATGGCTTTAACTTCCCTGATAAAAAAGCTCGCTTTGCTTTAAATGATTGGGTGCAGCCTGTTGAGTTTGAAGCACAATACGATTGTCATATTAATAATGGCCGTATGCTTGAACACTTCCATGAAGGAAATCTAACAAATAAATCGAAAGGTATTCAATCGAAAGTACCTCAAATTTTCGTTGAAGTATCACCAGAATTGGCGAAAGAACGAGGCATTGCAGATGGAGCCCTACTTCGTTTAGTGTCTCCATATGGTGCCTTGAAACTAAATGCTCTTGTTACAGATCGCGTACAAGGAAACGAATTATTCTTACCAATGAACTCTGTTAGCAAAGATTCAGCCATCAACTTCCTAACTGGCCCTGCAGCAGATGTGAATACGTCAACACCAGCTTATAAACAAACAAAAGTACGAGTAGAAGTGCTAAAAGCTAAAGGTAAATCACCACTTCCTCGCACAAACCCACGCTATAAAAAGCGTCATCCTCAAAATGGTGTTGAGGTACAACGAAAATGGAATCGTCCTGGCTACGTTCACTTAACAACCATAAACGAAAGAGAGTGAGAGCATGGCTGTACCCATTACAGGCATTAAAAAACAACAATTAACGGAAGAACAACTAAAGGAACAAAAATTAGACAATCTAAAAGAATTGCTTTCTGAAAATGAAGAAGCTGTCAATCAGGTGTTTAGTATTATGGCTGAATTAAATGAAATCGGTGCACTAGAAGCAGCAATGAAGCTACTTGAAGCCAAAGAGGAAGTAGCCCATATTGCACTAGGACAATTAACACGTAAGCCTGTAACCAATATCATTAACAATATAATGGGTGTTGCGGGAGCATTGACGGAGCTCAATCCTGAAACAACGACTAAGCTCATTGAAGGCTTAAATACAGGCGTAGATGAAGCAAGCAAAGCACTTGAATCGAATGAAAAAGTTAGTGCCTTTAAGCTCATGAAAATGTTAAATGATCCAGATGTCAATCGTGCGCTCAATTTTGGGGTTCATTTCTTAAAGGGACTCGGCAAAGGCTTAAAAGAATAAGGTGGTTCCTAAATGTTAACAAAAGAAAATGTTGTAAACGCATTGAAACAGGTGAATGATCCTGAACTTCATCAGAGTATTGTAGATTTGAATATGGTGCGAAACATCCAAATACATGACAACCATATAGCACTGGATATTATTTTGACCATACCTGGATGTCCGTTAAAGGCAAAAATACAGCAAGATGTGGAGGAGGCATTACAAGCGCTTGGTGCCTCCACTACCATTAGCTTTGGAGCTATGACAGATCAGGAGCGACGCACATTAACAGCCTCACTACAAGCAAAAAATGTAACTGAACAAGGAATGCCAAACATGCTACTGCCTAATTCTGGTGTTCAATTCATTGCCATTACAAGTGGTAAAGGCGGTGTTGGAAAGTCTACGGTGACCATTAATTTAGCGGTTGCACTTGCTCGTCTTGGCAAACGTGTAGGTATTTTAGATGCTGATATTTATGGTTTCAGTATCCCTGCCATGATGAAGATTGATCAAAAGCCTACCATGCTTGATCAAACGGCGATTCCAGTAGAACGTAACAGCGTAAAAATAATGTCGATGGGCTTTTTTACAAATGACAACCAGCCTGTTATGTGGCGTGGTCCTATGCTCAATAAGTGGATTCGCAATTTCCTTGTCAACACGCTATGGGGAGATTTAGATTACCTCCTCATCGATTTACCACCTGGTACAGGAGATGTTGCAATTGATATGGCTGCAATGATTCCACAAGCCCAAGAAATCATCGTGACAACACCGCATCTTGCCGCTTCTCATGTTGCATCTCGTGCAGGCTTGATGGCGCAACATACGAAACACAGGATTCTTGGTGTTGTTGAAAACATGGCCTATTTTGAAAGTGCTGACGGTCAAAAAAACTATCTATTTGGACAAGGTGGAGCCGAACAATTAGCAGATTTATTACAGACAGATGTAATCGCTCAAATTCCTTTTGCTCAACCTGAGGAAAATACAGGTTCCTCGGTCTATGATGAAGAGTCGATAATCGGTGAAGTGTTTACTCATTTAGCAGAAGATCTACTCTATAAATAATAGAAAGCCCTTGATTTGTTTTTACGCAAATCAAGGGTTTTTTCGATCACTTATAACCAGCTTTTTGTAACACCTGCATGAAATAAAAACGATACGTATTTTTTACAAATGTCTCGAGGGGTAGCCCTACATTCACTTGATATTTTGTAAATATAAAATAAAATCGTTTATCCCACTTTAGACGTAATAACTCGCCTGCTTCTTCGCCATACTTCATCGTAAATTCTTCAATCAACGGTTCGATCATCTCATAACAATAGTCTTTTAAATGGGCCGGTGCTTCAATATCCTTATCCCTTTGAAAGCGTATAATCCAATCCATTAATTGCTCATCCATATTTGCACGCCGTCCTTTTAATCAGAGTTTCTTCCTATTAAATTATACTCCTTTTTTGGCGAATCAAAAAAAGAATGATTTTTCCAATATAGTTCACTCATCAATAGGACGATTCCAACGTAGATGATAGTGAACAGCCCTCTTTTTCATTTTTTTGTCCAATACCAGTAATCTATCACCGGCTTGAATAACATAGCTATTCTCTAAAGTCCGTACAGCGGGCTGTTGTTGCTGGGAATTAATGATGCCAATATTGCTTTCCCACAATATTTGATGTTTGTTCATATCATAGTGCAATAACATGTGTTCAGCACTTTCTCGCTGTGTTTGCCTATATGAAACAAGAGCCGTTTTTTCTATGATATCTACATCCACCACTTTTGGTTGTAAATTTGCATAGGCTTGAATGGCTGGCTCGGTTAGGACAGCTTGACTAAAATCTCGAATGGCCTGATAATCCTCGACAGGCTGTGGATGTGTAGCAAAATAACCCGGCAACTCAGTCTCGATGAAAAAACGGGCCGATAGGTAATCTTGAGCCTTCACATCCTCATTTAATGTTTTACCATCAAAGCGATAGAATTTGCCATCGACCCCTTCCAAATATAAATTGTTCGCTAGGACAGCCATTTGATATGCATTATTGCTTAATATTGCTATTAATGACGGATGTAGCGTTCGAAACTCTTTTTCAGAAAGTATTTCTTTGCCTGTTTCCAAATCTAACAGTGATAATTGACCAAACTCATCATCCCGATGATGGACAAGAACACCGCCCATAAATTCCCCAAGCAGTGTTTCTTTATAGGAAGCTGATTTTGTCCATTGCTTTTCACCTGTTTGTAAATTCACAGCTACTAGGAGATGATGTGCAATTAAATGCGTAATCCCATTCGATGTCCCATTATTTTCTGAGCCTTGCACCATTTGAACAGCAATGCTTTGTGAATCATCAGTATAAATCGGCGAATCGGATTTGATGGGAAAGCCTCTCCCCGCTAAGCCAAAAACAATCATTAATAGATTACTGACCAATAAAAAAGCAATGAGCAAAATGCTAGAAGTAACGAGTCGTTTACGTTTCATGACGATAAACAAAACTAGTAGAAGTCCTATACCTAGCACGATGCAGAAAAAAATATCGTGGATAAACCAACCATTTAAACGCCATGAATCGATATATCGTTGTAGAAATTGTTCCACTTCCCTACCCCCTCAAACAACGATTAACTAAAATCTGAATAAAGCACATAACGGTCACATTCCAAGCATTGAAATAAATAGCCTTGATGATGACCTTTGTTCATTAAGGATGCAGAAAGTTCTTCTTTTGAAAAGCCGGTATAATTATCAAATTGATCCTCAATTCCTCGCTCTACTAAATCAGGCCAACCAACATAGCCGATAAACGCACAATAGTCGGAGCAATGTGCCACCCAATTATTGCCCTGCCAGCTTACATAGCCAGGCGTCCGAAAGAGCACTTCCTCGGCAAATGTGGGATTCGTAACTTGGTCATCATCCATTAAGTCTTGCTGGAAAGAACCATCATATTTTTGAGCCGCTTCCCCACTATGGATGCAGGAAGGACAAAGATAATCTACTTCCTCAATTGCATAAATACCACCAGTATAATAGACATCCACTTCTTGCTCGCAACAATCACATACAACGATTTCATCTGTTTCAAAAATTTCAGCCTCTAGAGGGTTTGGTAGATATTTAAACGTTGGAATTTTCGTTTTAAGCTGCTGATGGTCTCTAATTTTTCTTGGCAGCAGAGGATTCACCGAATTTGGTTGATCTATGTAGGTCTGGAGAACGCCATATTTTTTCCGATCCTTTTTATCGTCTTTATTCATAATGACAGTAAATAACTGATATGCCTCAGGATACATTCTAAGTAAACAGTAAACCTCTACTAAAATTCTTACTGTTTCTTCTGTTTGTTGAACCTGCTTTAATTGATCTTTAAAAATATGCATTTGATTAATGGTTATCGGATTGGAAGGATTAAATTTTTGTCTTAGTTCGTGCCATTCTTCCACAATCGTCATAAAAAATAGGCCTCCTTCTCAATTGCTATTTGGCAAATGAATAATCTTTTATCATTTGGCAGATTTCCACTTTATAGTTTGTGTACCATTTGTCTTTACCCAATTGTTGTGCTGTTAAATGCTTAGCATTGTCTTTCCATGCTTGGATAGCCTCTAGTGATTCCCAATAAGACACCGTTATGCCCTTTCCTTCCTCGTTTCTAACACTTTCAACACGAATGAAACCAGGCTGTTGCTGTGCTAAGGCATCGATTAGGTCAGCCATCTTGCCATAGCCATCCCCATCTTGCTCAGTTCTTTGTGATGTAAAAATCACTGCATAATATGTTTCCATTTATTTCTCCTCCTCTATTACTTTTATTGTAAACCATAATGACTTTGACTAAAATCTAAATATAGGACACTGAAAGGATTGTGACAGAATGGGAATTAATCCAAACATGGCAGAAATAGCAGCACTTCTTGGTGAAACGTCAAGGGCAACCATACTTGCTAGTATGATGGACGGTCGTTTTCATACGGCTAGTGAACTAGCTTATATGGCTGCCATTAAACCGCAAACTGCTAGCTTTCATCTTGCTAAATTAGTAGAAGGAAAGCTGATAAAAGTTGAAAAACAGGGCCGTCATCGTTATTTTCAATTGGCTGGTGAGGACATTGCTCAATTTTTAGAATCATTCCTAGCCATCTCTCCACCACCTGAAGTACGTTCATTAAAGCAATCGAGCCAAATCAAGTTATTACAGGATGCTAGAACTTGCTATGATCACCTTGCTGGTAAATTGGGTGTCCAATTAACGGAATCGATGCTGAAGGCAGGCTATCTTACATTGGAGGGTAAACAATTTGTCCTGACAAATGAGGGCACATTATTTTTTACGACATTCGGAATCGATTTAACTGCTTTAAAGAGAAAACGGCGCTCCTTTTCCCATGCCTGTTTAGATTGGAGTGAACGGCGTTATCATTTAGCTGGTGCACTAGGCTGCGAGCTATTAAATCAATTTTTCAACCTTGGTTGGCTATTACGAGTTCCCTCTATTCGCGCCATTAAAGTGACGGAGAAAGGAAAATTAGGCTTTAAAGAGGTCTTTCATTTGGATTTATAAAAGAGGAAAGGGCACGGAGTTATCTCCTAGCCCTTTCTTCACTAAAAGTACGGTTTACTAAATAAATGCCCATGATGATGAGTAAGCCGCCAACCATTAGTGATGGTTTTAACGGTTCATCCAATAACACCCAGCCTGTTAATACGCCAAAAAAAGGAGCTAAAAATAAATAGGCACTTGTTTTTCCTGGATCACTATTTTGCAGAAGATAATACCACCCTGCAAATTGAATGATGGAGGAAAAAATACTAAGCCACAACAGAATCAATAACGATTGTGGATTCACAATAAAAAATGGCTGTTCTAACAATGCGCTTCCAAGTAATAAGAGTAAGCCGCCAAATAGCATCTGATAAGCAGATAAAACCCACGTATCAAATAACACGCCCCATTTTTTCACCAATAGTGTGGCAGTAGCCCAAAAAACAGCTGATAGCAAGCCAAAAAGGATACCTACTTTCAATTCAACTTGTGCCCCCATTGTGATGATCACGCCGATTAAGCCAAATAAAACCCCTATCCATTGATAGAAACGATAGCGTACTTTCATAAAAATGGTGGCAAAAATCACAACTAATAATGGGTTTGTAAATGTTAAAATAGAAGACTCACTTGCCGTGATAGTGCGTAGACTTATAAAAATACACCCCATCACACCTGCCGTTTGAAAGAGCCCGATCATACATAACTTGAACCACTCCTTCCTCGTAATAGGATGAGGTCTCTTCAAGATGATAACAACGATAGCCATGATGATACCAGCCAATATAAAACGAAGTGCAGCTAATAATAGAGGCGAGGCATACGGTAAGCCTAATTTAACAATGGCAAATGATGAACCCATTAAAAAGGTCGTTACTACTAATAAAGCAATAAATTGATAGTTTTTCATATTCTGGCTCCTCATATAATTCATGTTATATGCTAATTATAAACGGAGAGTATTTCAATGCTTATCGAAATATGGATTACAAAGTATAGCAAAGCCAAGTAACTTTGTAGCAGCTTATTACTACCCTTTTTTTAGTGTCGGGATCGAACTAAAAAAAATCTTACCTCTTTAAAAATGGAGAGATAAGATTTTATTTTTCATAAACGCCCTTAAGGTTTCAACAATTTTTGGTGATTTTGTATGGTGTAAATATTGTCCACTATCCAACGTGATTACTGTTCTTGATTAAGCAATCAGTTTGGCAAACCACGCAACATAATGAGCACCTGGAATCAATAATAATTGTGCCATAATCGTTCCTAAAAACCTGGAAAACATCATCATAACAGACATTCTTTTCAGGTCTAGATAGCTTCCTCTCTTATTGATCACATCATCTGCTAGAATGGATATTTTCGGGTCAATAAATAAGATTAATAGTATTGTTGCAATGCCATTAATTAATCCAGATGCCATAACAGCAGTAGTCTTTAATTCTGGTACTAATAATGTGGCATACAATGCAGATAAAACACCTATCGTATAGATAGCTGTAATAACAATATTGATGACAAATAATTTAATCGGTATATCCTGTAGACGAATGCCTTTTAAATAACTAAAATTTGGTGTATGAATATGCTTAATCCCTCGTCTTACATAGTCAAATGTAAAGCCCTTTTTCAATAAAGCCGGGATTGAACCTCTTTCCTCAGCCAAATGAACGATAGCTCTTGAAAAAATGGCTACAAAGGTAGGGATAAGTAAGATTCCTACTATTGTTCCAAGCGAAGCCGCTCCAATAATTAGTCGAAATTGATGTTCTACAAATGTCATCGCATTATCCGTAGGTGCTGTATCAACAAGGCTCCCTGTGAATGGTTGTTGCATCATATTTGCTAACCTCGACACCATGACCATTACATTAAAAAGAGATAAAGCAGAAGCTAGTAATTTGACACGTGCTCCTGATAAACGTACTGCATATGCAAGCGTTTCAATCGCATGAATGATTAAAATAAATAAAGCAATCATGATTAATTTTTCTGTTATTAAATCCATATAAGTACCTACTCTGAGCTTTCTAACGATTTAATATTGTAACGCTTATTCAATAAAATAGTTCCAATTGAAAAAATGTGCTGTCCACGCCATAAAAGGTAATTATAAAAGGCGAGAGGTTGATTATTTCCAATGTGGAGAAGTGATGAGTGACTACCCTAGCCATAAAGAGTAGTAAACACCTTTGTTTTATTTGAAAAATTTTTCTAAAAAACATTTTAATGGGTTAGAATTGAAGGCTACTTGAATCTTCTTGAATAGCGATACAGATGACCTCTAAACTGATCTGTGTTCGCCCAGAGGAAAGCTGTAACCTGCACGGAAATTTTTCAACACTATGAAAAAACTTACCCTAAGAAAGGGTAAGTTTTTTGTTACTACAGTTGCTTTACCATTAATTTTAATAGATCATCCTTCCTCGGATAATAATTAGCTTAGCTTCCAATTTCCCCTTCGCCTTTTTAAGCCGCTCTTCTAGACCAAATGACAACAGGAATCAATACTAACGACAATAGCCCTCCTGCTAAGGACAACGCTGCATAGCTTGAATTCGCCACTACCATACCTGATAGCGCACCACCTGATGCACCTGCCAATGCCACAAAGACATCCATTTTGCCCTGTGTTTTTGCACGGGTAGAAGGCTCCGTCGCATCAACAATTTGAGCAGTTCCACTAATTAAGCCGAAGTTCCAACCTAATCCCAGTAAAGAAAGTGCCACAATGAGTAACACCATTGAATCACTTGGTGCAAATGCAGCCACTACGCCAGCAAGAAGCAATGTAATACCTGAAGCTATACTCATTGCCGTACGGCCGATTTTATCAACAAGAATACCTGTGACGAGTGATGGCAGATACATAGCACCTACATGAAACCCTATCACAATACCAACCTCGGCTAATCCATGGCCATGATGTTTCATATGTACAGGTGTCATTGTCATGATGGCCACCATGACAATTTGTGTCAGGACCATAACTGTTGCTCCTACCGCTAGGCCTCTTTTATTGCTAGATATAGGCAAGGATGGTGTTTGATTTTCTTTGTTCATTTTTTGCTTATGTGCCTCTATGGCTTTCGCTATTTCTAGCGGGTCAGGACGCAACATAGTAAACAATACAAGCCCCGCCATAATAAAGGCCAAAGCAGATAATAGAAATGGACCCGCTAGAGCTGGAATACCGATAGACAGCGCCACTTTTCCCATCCATTCTACTAAATTCGGACCTAAAACAGCACCAAACGTGGTCATAAGCATGGTTGTACTAATCGCAGTAGCACGTTGCTTATTATTGGCTAAATCTGTCCCAGCGTAGCGTGCCTGTAAATTAGTTGCCGTACCAGCTCCATAGATTAATAGAGAGGCAAACAATAACACAATACTGTTCATTAAAGTAGCTAGAACTACACCTATTGCACCAAGTCCACCCACTATAAAACCTGTTGATAAGCCTATGCGGCGACCATAACGCTGTGATAGTTTTCCTACAATGAAAGCCGCACCCGCAGAGCCTAACGTAAATAATGCAGAGGGTACACCCGCATAGGCATCCGTTCCAAGCATTTGTTGTGCCAGTAGAGCGCCTACAGTAATACCCGCTGCAAGTCCAGCTCCCCCAAAAATTTGGGATAAGCTAACAACTATAAGTACACGCCTATATAGGTTTTTTAGTTTTTCTGGTGACTCAATATAGGACGCAATTGACTGTTGAGATTTTTCAACCATTTTTCAACCTTCCTTCTCTATGTATATAAAACAAGATTACTTGAATTAATGAAGAAGGAACCGTCTCCATCTAGACAGTTCCTTTCTTTTGTTACCACCTTTTTAGACCTCTACCGTATGCCCCAATTGGTGTAATACATAAAGGACATGCTATTAATGTGCATGCATAACGACTTTCTTTTTCTTCGCGTAAAATAAGAAAGACGTGGTTAAACTTAAGCTTATGATTCCGAATACAAGTCCCATACCACTTAAACCAATTAAATCTAGCATCATGCCTGTCGATAAAAGCACGATTTGAAAGACGACCGAATCAATCATGTTGCGGAATGAGAAAAAGCGTCCATGGAACTGTTTTGGTACTTGCTTTTGGAAGATTACCATTGTCGTTGGGAAAAAACAGCCAACTGAAAAGCCAAAAACGCCAAATGCCACTAAAGCGAAAAATGGAATATCTGCCAGTAATAATAGTAGCTCCATTGAGCCGATAATAAAGGCTAATGAAAAAAGCAGTGTACCCATTTGTACACGGTCAGCAATCATTTTTAAACCAGCTGCACCAAGCATAAATCCGATACCTTCCACCGTATACAATAATCCTGAAATTGTGGTAGATTGATGAATTTCAGATATTTTCATAATCACTAAATTAAAAGAGCCTAAAAATAATGTAGGAATTAACATTAAGACAAGCGTCATCAAGACGACTGGATGCTCTTTGATCATCGGTAACACTTCTTTAAAATTCCCTTTTTCTTTGTTTGTCATCGTTTCAGTAGATGCTTCATCCAATTGCAATAAACTAGTAATGACAAACATGCCTAAATAGACAATAAATGAAATAATATATAACCATTTTAACTCAAAAAAACTGAGCATAAATCCAGCAGCGGCTGTACCGATGATCCTTGAAATGGTTCTCGCATTCATTTGCCAAGCATTTAATGTAATTAAATCCTGTTCCTTCGCAATCATGGGAATAATAGATTGCAAGGCAGGCATATAAAATGCTGCTGCTATTTGCAGCGTGATTAAAAATAGAATCATCCAAATGACCGAATTAGTATAAAGTGCGATAAACATAAATAAAACACTGATGATGCGTCCGATACTCGCCATCTGGACAACCGTTTTTTTCTTCGATTGGTCAATGATACGTCCTGCCATTGGACCAACAACTAAGCCTGCTAAAATACCACAAGAAATAATTAATGATTTGTGAAAGTCAGAAGGTACTACCTCTTGCATAAAGGCTAAATTGCCAATAATGCCAGCCCATAAGCCGAGACCTACGACAAATTCACCTAATAAAATAATCCATACGTTTCGATTTCTCCACATGCTGTTCTCCTTGTTGCTATCATAAAATTTATCGTAACAAAATTTTAAATATTCGTACATAAAAATATAGAAAAATTTGCTAGATGCTACTATTCTTTCTCTTTCTAGTTTATCTTAACGAGTATACTATTTTTCCTAGAAGTAGTACTCATTCAAAAGTTTGAACTTGTCCTCAAAAGAAAAAACATCGTTTGATGGGCGTATCAAACGACGTTTTTCATTAAGAAGTTTCTAGTTTATGAACAAGTACTTTTTTCCTACGCTCAACGATTTTTTGACAGATGAACGTCACGATAAAAATGAAGCCGACTGTTGTTGCCATCATACCTGCTATAGAGGTATCCCACAATTTCGCTAAATAATAGCCAATGACGGAAGCAGCAGCTCCAAAGAGCATACTATAGACGAACATTTGCTTAATCGTCTTGCTGATTAAGTAGGAGGTTGCAGCTGGCCCAATCAACATGGCAACCACTAAAATGGCCCCTACACTATCAAAAGCTGCCACTGTTGTAAACGAAATCGATGTCATAAAGCCATAATGAAGAAAGACAACGGGAATCCCAATGGTTGCTGCATACACAGGATCAAACGTCGCAAGCTTCATTTCTTTAAAGAATAGGAGTAGGAACGCAATATTAATGACGAGGACGAGCAAAAGCATCCATACAGCCTTAGGCATTGCCAGCCCAAGCAATGTCCATTTATCCCAAGGAACAAAAGCAATTTCTCCCATTAAAACATGCTCAACATCTAAGTGCACATTGCCTGCAAATAAGGTGATGAGGAGAACACCTGCTGCGAACAGAGATGTAAATACTACGCCTATCGCTGCGTCTTCTTGAATACCAGAAGAATGTAATAATTGCACAAGATAGGCTGTTAAAATCCCTGCAAAGGCGGCACCTACCAACATCCAAAAGCCATTCAATGTTTGGGTAATAAGGTATGCCATCACGATACCAAAGAGCACTGTATGACTGATCGCATCTGCAATCATAGACATTCTACGCAAGATGAGGAAGACCCCTGCAATTCCACAAGTTATCCCAACTAACAGTCCCGTGAATACAACCCAAAATTCGATCATCCTACATCACCCTGCTTTCGAAATTGCATTTTCCTACGATATTTACTAATTTGACCAGCTGGACTTATAAAATACGATAGAAAGAATATACCTGCTGCCACTAAGACAATTATAGGACCCGTCGATAACCCTGTTCGAATCGCACTAATAAAGGTTCCTGTTATGCCAGCGATACCTCCAATCGCGGCACTTAAAATGAGCATTGTGCTCAATTTTTTTGTCCATAGCTTGGCACTGGCAGCAGGAATAATTAATAGCGCTGACATTAAAATAACGCCAACAGCTTGTATACCTGTAACAATTGTCATGACAATTAAAACCGTTAATGTTGCCTTTAAAGCCTCTATTGGTAAGCCAATCCCTTTTGCATAAACAGGATCAAAGATCAGTAGCTTCCATTCCTTATAAAGCAAGAGACTGACCATAATAATGATGGTTGCACTAATAAAGAGCCACATTAAATCTGCCTTGGTCATCGTCGCTGCTTTACCGAAAATAAAATTATTCAGACCACTCTGATTCCCCAGTGGGCTACGGTTAACCACTGTTAAAAATACAACACCAACACCAAAAAATACGGTGAGGACTAATCCAATGGCAGCGTCAGCCTTCATTTTTGAAAATGACACAATCCATTGAATACAATACACAGATAATGCAGATGTAATGCCCGCTCCTAGCATTAAAATTGGCAATTCCTTTTGACCTGTTAGCAGGAACGCAAGGGCAATGCCTGGTAATGCTGCATGCGCAGCAGCATCCCCTACTAGACTCTGTTTTTGTAAGAAGGAGAACGTGCCTGTGATGCCTGCTGCAATCCCAAGTAACATCGTTCCGCTCAGTACCCACAATAAGTTACCGCTTAACATTATGTCCCTCCTTACACATGCTGCATCATGAAAAGTTTACCACCATATGTTTTTTGTAATTGCTCTGGTGTAAAAACATCTTCTGTTGCGCCTGATGCTAAAATCGTTTTGTTTAATAGAATCGTATAGTCAAAGTATTCTTTGACAGTTTGAAGATCGTGATGCACAACAAAAATACTTTTCCCCTGTGCCTTTAAATCCTTTAAGATATCAATAATCGTTTTTTCTGTCGCAGCATCTACTCCTGCAAATGGTTCATCTAAAAAATATATATCTGCATTTTGTGCAAGGGCTCTAGCCAGGAATACACGCTGTTGCTGGCCTCCTGAAAGCTGCCCGATGGAACGCTCTGCAAAATCCTGCATGCCAACACTTGCTAAAGCTTGTCGAGCAACAATTTTATCCTGCTTAGACGGTCTTTTAAATAAGCCTGTATGGCCATAACGCCCCATGAGCACCACATCCAACGCATTTGTTGGGAAATCCCAATCCACCGCATTACGCTGTGGCACATAGCCTACGACCAAACTCTTTGGCTCAAACATCTTCCCTAAAATTTCTACCTTTCCTACTTTATTGGGAAGCTGATTTAAAATGGCCTTTAAGAATGTGGATTTCCCTGCACCATTTGGGCCAATAATGGCAGCTAGATGACCTGTAGGCACTGTTACACAGGCATTTTCCAATACTGTTTTTTTATCATACGCCACTGATAGATTTTCCACTGTTAATGCATACATTTTCTTCACCTACTTTAATGCATCGACGATCGTGTCGATGTTATGTTGATACATACCTATATACGTACCTTCTGTTGTTCCTTCAGCTCCCATAGCATCGGAGAATAATTCCCCACCGATGACAATGTCGTGGCCTTTTTCCTTAGCCCCTTCAATGACAGCTTTCATCGCCTTATCGGACACACTGGATTCTATAAAAAGAGCCTTAATCTTATTTTCTACTAAGAAATCAACCATCTCTTGAACATCTTTCACACCATACTCTGAATCCGTACTTAGTCCTTGTAAGCCACGTACTTCAAATCCCTGACTTCTGCCAAAGTAATTGAATGCATCATGAGCCGTTACTAATATTCTTTGTTGCTGTGGTATTTCATTCACACGCTTTTCTGCGTAGCTTTGTAAATCATCTAGCTTTTTCAAGTACACTGCTTCATTTGTTTGAAAATCTGCTTTAAATTCAGGGTATTCTTCCTGAAGCTGCGTACTGATTGCCTTGACAACACCTTGCCAAAGCTCAATATCAAACCAAATATGCGGATCATGGAGCATGGCATCCGTATCACTGGCAAGCAGTTGCTTTTCATCTAATGTCTCGCCCACTGCCAGGACCGTTTTATCCTTCGCCATTTGTTCAAAAATATCGAGCATTTGTCCTTCTAAATGTAAGCCATTATAAAAAATGACTTCTGCTTTATCCAATTTCGATAAATCACTTTGAGTCGCCTTGTAGAGATGGGGATCTACGCCTGGACCCATCAATGCCGATACCTGTAAATGATCGCCACTGATTACTTTAATCGCATCTGCAATTTGTCCAGTGGTTGCGACCACAATGCCTTCTTTTTCACCCTCTGTTTCTGCTGAACAGCCAAATAATAGAAATGAGAGTGATAATACCATCACGCCTAACCATTGTTTCATTTTCCTACCTCGACTTTCTCATTTTTAAGCAATTGTTTGAAAAAAGTGCTAAACAACAACGTAACCAATCGGCGGACAAGCCGTATATTGTTTGTCATGCCCGCCCTCTAATGGTTTTGAACGCTAATCTCACAGCTTTTTTTCATACAATGCCTTAATTTATATTCATTTTCCTGATAAGCTGGCGCCAGCTCATCCAGAAAAGTATTAACATCATCCCTGCGCCTACTGAATCGGTCAGTTTCCATACGATTGCTAAAATAATTAAAATGACCATTGGAAGAATCGTCAGCTTGAAATCACCTAAATCTTTCATTCATACACTCTTCTTTCTCCACAGATATTTTGTTTCCCTTAGGAAAAATATATGCTTAATGAAAAGAAAATTCAACTACTTTATGAAAATTTCTTTTAAAAAATTTTTTTCTTATGTAAAAATTAGTTTGGCCCAAACAAAAAATCCCCAATGCTAACATTAGAGATTTTTTAATACATAGATTTATGTGAATAAACGTTCATTCTTCTTTTTCTAACGGTTTTCCTATAAATTCAAAGGCATAAATATGTGTTTTCGTTAATTCAATAATATCCTTGATTAAAGCTTCTTCTGATTTTTCATAACCGCTTGCAATCCATTGCATCATCAATCCATAAAAGCCGTAGGAAGTATAATGCTTGAACATGTTCATATTGACAGGCTGCTGATTGATCGTCTCAAATTTAAATTGCTCTTGATAAATTTTTGTAATCGTTAAGGGCATACGAGTATGTAACCCAGGAATCGTGTCTTCCACATTCAGCAGCTCGAAAAACAAACGATGCTTATAAATGTAATGAATAATATTAAAGGATGGTGCCTTCAATTTTGTCGTATATACCTTTTCCCCATATAGGTAGGGTTCACCTACTGCTACTTCCAGACCATTCAGCATCTGTTCTAGTAAATTCTCTGCCAGCTCAAATTTATCTCGAAAATGCACATAAAAGGTACTTCGGTTATAGCCGGCTCGTTCTACAATATCCTTCACTGTAATGGCTTGAAAACCATGTTGTTTCATTAAATCGACAAACGCCTCAAAAAAATGACGGCGGGTTCTTTCTTGTCTTTGTGTCCATTTTGGCAATTTTACTTCCCCCTTTTAGACATTTCAGGGACATATGTCTACTAGTTAGATATTTACTACGACATTAATGATTGTTTCCGTTTTCAGGCGTTTTACAATAAAAGTACACCGTGATTTACACAGTGTGCAAGAAAAATGATTGTTTAAGGGAGTGTCATGTATGGGGAAATTACAAGATAAAGTCGCAATTATTACAGGTGGTGCTTCTGGTATCGGTGCTGCAACCGCTCAATTATTTGTAGCAGAGGGAGCAAAAGTGGTGCTTGTGGACCTAAACGAGGAAAAAGGCCAAGCATTTGCAGCCGAACTACAGGCAACAGGCGCAGAAGCCATGTTCATCAAAGCAAACGTAACGGATGAACAGGAAGTAGCTGCTATTTATCAAACAACGATTGAGGCATTTGGCAAAGTCGATGTCCTTTTTAATAATGCAGGAATTGGTCGTGTTACGCCAACTGAGGAGCTTCCTTATGCGGAATGGCGTCAAACTGTAAATGTAGACTTAGATGGTGTATTTTTAATGGCGCAGGCTGCCATCAAAGAAATGCTAAAAGCGAATGGTGGTACAATCGTTAATACAGCTTCGATGTATGGTTGGGTTGGCTCGCCAGGATCAGCTGCTTATAATGCAGCAAAAGGGGGTGTGATTAATTTAACACGTTCATTAGCATTGGAATTTGCTACGCGAGGTATTCGTGTTAATGCCCTATGTCCAGGCTTTATTGATACACCGATTATCCCAGAAGAAAGTAAGGAACCATTACGTCAGATCACACCTATGCAACGACTAGGACAACCAGAGGAAATGGCAAAAGCTGTTTTATTTATGGCTTGTGACGATTCAACGTTTATGACAGGGAACACATTAACAGTAGATGGTGGCTACACAGCCCAATAATGACGTTTAAAATAATCGCTTCCCGACAAAGGGCAGCGATTATTTTTTTCACTAGAAAAATTTGCAGTTTTTATCCATTTCCTGCAAACTATTACTAAAGCGAGCAAGAAAGGATGAAGACGACGAATGAAAAAATTAATCGGTACATTATTATTTTCTATTCTGATTATCGCTAGTGCAGGCAATGTACAAGCTGCTGGCTTTCGAGATGTATCAGAGGATCATTATGCCTATGAAGCTATTTTATGGGCAGAAGAATATGATATTGTTAATGGCTTTACAGACGGTACATTTAAACCGAATGCTACTATTACTGAACAGCAATTAGCAAAACTATTAGCCAATTTTTATGAGCTCGAAACGCCCATCGACGAATTAAAAAAGCAAACGCTTTCGGCAAACTGGTCGGATGAATTCTATAACCAGCTCGCAAGCTACGGGGTGCCTTTAAATGGCTATTTCGACAACCGAATTCGAGCGGCTACTGTGAAGCGCGGTGTAGTGGCACAGGCTATTGCTCATTTAGCTAGCGGTAAGAAGGGATTAGATCAATCTATTCAGTTTTTACTTGATACCTATATTTCTTCTGGGCTAAATCCACAGTATGAAGATCGTAATTTACAAAAGTTTTATGGCGTGACAAACAACATGACCCGTGCGCAAGTTGTCACGATGCTTTATCGTATGGACGAGCGAAATTATTATGAAATTTCAGCGGATGCACAAGCCATACACGAGAATGCCAACAATGTTTCATTAATGACAAGAGCTAAAAATGCCCAAAGTCAGCTCGATAAATCTTTGCAACAAGCAACACCTGGTAAAAGTGCTTGGGAAGGTGTCTATACGTATTATTACAAATGGGGTAAAGGTGCAAACGATTTTAACCGCCGCGATGCCGTCATTTCTAACGCTACAAGTAACAGCTTCTCTATTGCTTTAACAGCAAATGATGGGACAGCTTCAGGTAACGTCAATGGAACAGCCACGATAACAAGCAGCTCAAAAGCCTTAATGAATAAGTCCTCAAACGGCAATCGCTGTGTCGTTGAATTTGAACGTTTAGCCAATAATGCCCTAAAGGTGTCCGAGATTGATTGTCGTGCTGAACGTAATGAAGGCACCAATTTTTCGGGTACCCTCAAGCAGCAATAATTTTAACAGAGTCTGATTCATTCAGGCTCCTTTTTTTTAATTCCCCAGCGTTTGATACTTCTGCTTGGCAATAGCAATAAAATCGAGGAGGCACGGTTGCAAATGCTTATCTTTATGCCAAGCAATATCTGTATAAATAGGAGCTAGCTTTAATGTGGACGGTATCTCTGTTACATGTCCCAATGTCAGTTCTTTTTCTACGACCATTTTAGGTAAAAACGTCATACCTAGACCTGCAATTACACATTGTTTGATCGCTTCAATACTGGCAAATTCAATCATTTGTAAAGGCCTAACCCCTTCTAGCTGAAGCAATGCTTCTAAATGATTACGATAAGAGCACCCTGTTTCAGTTAACAGTATCGTTTCATGCGCTAGTTGTTGAGCGGATAGCGGCTCCCTTCTTTCGATAGGTGCACTGACAAAAATAAGCTGCTCTTCAATCAATCGCTGTCGCTGTAACATCGATGTTTCCTGGTACGTATCTGTAATAAAGGCAACATCTAGATCCCCTGCCTGTAATAGCTTTTTAGCAATGTCCGTTGTATGCACTGGCTTAAAAATGATTTTCACATGGGGGTGAACCTGTTGAAATTGCTGTAAAATGCTGGGCAATCGATAGACACACTGACTTTCCTGTGCCCCTATCTTCAATAGGACTTGCTCCTGCTCGTTGGATATAGCTTTTTTCATTTCACGGTCTAGCTCAAGCATTTTTTTTGCATAATGCTGTAGACGCTTGCCCTCTTCCGTGAGAATAATGCGCTTGCCAAGCCGCTCAAAAAGTTGAACACCCAACTCTTGTTCTAAAGTTTTGATTTGAGCTGTAATACTCGATTGAGCGTAGTCAAGAAGCTGGGCTGTCTGTGTAAAGCTTAATGTTTCAGCTGCTGTAAAAAACGTTTGAAGCTGCTTAATATCCATCACTTGAACCCCTTTATCTATTTCTTCGATAGTTTATTTTTAAACATTCATCCTTTTCGATAATAAAATCCAATATACACTAGTTTGTAACTGAAAGAAAGAAAGGGCTGCCAAATGTAGTGACTGGCATTTAATCCTTTTATCATATAAAAAGAAACGAATTTGGAGACTTCTTTCATCCAAATACGTTTCTGTGTATACTGCTATAAAAATAGTAAATAATCTAACAGCCAATAAGATCGTCTGATAGTTGGCTCGTTCTTTTCTATACCAGCACCTATTGCAATTCTTTTCTAAGATGGTCAGCTGCAGACAACGCTTTGAGATCTTGAATAATATCGCCTGGCTTGTTTCCTTCTCCTAGAATATACCCCTCAAAGGTTATCCCAACAAAATCAAAAATATGTTGAAATTGCTGAATCATTGGTAACCCCTTTATATAAGGCTCATCTCCACCAACTGCAATAACATACGCTTTTTTAGAAGACATTGAGGCTTTAAAATCAGGATAATTCGGGTCTCTTAAGGTTTGTGACCATCGATCTATAAAGTTCTTCATCGCTCCTGTCATACTATACCAATAAATAGGCGTAGAAAAAATAAGAATATCATGCGGAAGAATACGGTCAATGACGGCATTATAATCATCGCTGACATCTGAGAACCCCTCCTCAGCATGACGCTTATCGATTATTGGCTGAATGACACAATCCTTTAGATAAATTTCTTCAATCATTAGGCCTTGAGTGGCTAATTTTGTTAAAGTCTCTACATTCCCATTCGGACGATTGCCACCGTAAATAACTGCTATTGACATTTAGATGATCCCCGCTTCCTTGAAGTTTTTACTATTGTTCCCGGATACCTATATCTTATTATGTATTTACAATTCGATAAAGATGATTATTTCGATAAAATCAATCGAAAAAAGTGATTTTAAAGGAGATTGCTGTTTTGCCTTCCTTTGGCAAAATGTATAAAGCTATAAACACTTTTTTGGCTGTATTGAGATAGGCTGGGCGTGGCTAAAAATGTGGCCTCTATCCCCTATTCTGTATTAATTATCTTGAGGAAAATCAAAATATCTCTTGTAAGAGAGAAAAATGAATACTGCCAATGCGCGTGATAAAGATATGCTAAAGTTAAGGGAAGCAATAGTTGCTTTATTGACCCAAGCATTAAATTTATTTAATTATTTGACGTAAAATGATGCCTACTATTCTTGTTTTCTAAAAATTTGTCGTACATTGCAAGTTAGTAGTCACTGTTTGCTAGTTACAAGGCGTGATTGAAAAGATACTATATAAACTGTCCCGTTCAAACAAAGCAGGACAAAATTTACGATATGAACAATAAATATACATGATGAAGGAGCCTCATATTGATGATGTTACAGACCTCTAATCGCATTAAAATGCCGTTGGGATTTTGGGAAGGGTTACGTCAAGTAGGGATAGCCCCGCAAGACGTGGTTTGAAAAGCACGACTACCTATTACAATCATTAATGAACCTGTCGTCTCTATAACTCAATATTTTTCAATTTGGCAGGCTTATTCCGATATCATTGACGACACTGCTAAAGGAATCATCAAACTAGCGACTAGCTTTGAACCAACTCATTACCCCCCTACTGTCCTAGTAGCCTACCATGCACGTGATTATCGTGATGCCTTAAAGAGAATGGCACGGTACAAACAACTGTGTCCGCCTGAAAGCTTGCGTATCACTGAGGAGGGTGAGGAATGTACAATCGAACTAGAATGGTCGTATACTGAGCAACCTGGTCCTCCTATGCTTATTGGTATCACACTTGCATTTCTTCTTGAGCTTGGACGTCGGGGGACAGGTCAACCGATCGCAGCAAAGTTCGTTGAATTTTCACATGAAATGGGCGATGTACAGACGCTTGAAGATTATTTCGGTTGCAGTATCCTAATTGGAGCAAAGTGTAACCGGTTGACGATACACCGCGAGGATCTGGATCGTCACTTTGCCTCATATAACTTGGAGTTGCTGGAAATGTTGACCCCTCTTCTGGATCAATCGTTGAATGTGCACCAACATAGCAGCTCCATCACTGAGATGGTTAAATGGATAATAAAACGTAGCTTAGCAGGAGGACGCCCTGACATACAGACAGTCGCGAGCGAGCTAGGAATGAGCGACCGTACCTTGCAGCGCAGGCTTACTAACGAATGCACGAGCTTTAAGTTTTTGTTAACACAAGTTCGACAGGATCAGGCCCGCGAGTATCTAGCAGACCCCTCGCTTGATATTAAAGATGTCGCCTTCTTGATTGGATACGAAGATCAAAACTCATTTTACCGTGCCTTCCACCTATGGGAAGGTGATACGCCTTCAAATTGGCGTTCTAAACATGTAGGAACAAATTAGATAAATATAAAATTTTGAAACACAAGACCAATAGTCAGACTTTCAAAAAAGTTGGCGTTTTTATTTTTACATCCAGAAAATCAAAATAGATAGAGGAGCAATGTAATATGGATATAGGATTGAACAATAAAACAGCTTTAGTGACCGGATCTACAAGAGGTATAGGTAAAGCAATCGCTATCGAACTAGCCAAAGAAGGTGTGAACGTACTAATAAATGGGCGAAATGATGAAGAGGTACAACGCACTGTAAATGAAATTAAATTAGCTTATCCATCTACTTTTCCACAAAATGCTACAGCCAATATTGCTGATATACATCAAAGAGAAGCTTTATTTGAAAAATATCCGTGTATTGACATTTTAATTAACAATATGGGTATCTATGAAATTATGCCATATGAAGATGTTGATGATGATACTTGGGAAAAATACTTCCGTACTAATGTTCTTGCGGCAAATGGATTATCTAAATTTTACTTACCAAAAATGTTGGAAAATGATTTTGGTCGCATTATTTTTATTGCCAGTGAAGAAGCAATTATGCCCTCGGGACAAATGCCTCAATATTGCATGACAAAAACGATGCTATTATCTTTGTCAAAAAGCCTCTCTAAATTAACAATAGGAAAAGAGGTTACAATTAATACAATCATGCCAGGACCAACACTCTCTGAGAATGTGTATCAAATAATTGATGGTATGTTTCCTAACCAAGACATGAGTTTTTCTGAGAAAGAGAGAGAATTTATGATGACAAACCTACCTCAATCAGAAATCCAAAGATTTATCAAACCAATCGAAATAGGGAGAATAACTACATTTGTATGTAGTCCATTTGCATCTGCATTTAAAGGATCACCGATTCGTATGGATGGTGGTATGGTACCGACAATTTTCTAACATTATCCTCGTCCCCATCATGATAAATCGCATGGCTGCATATTGCTCGATGAAGGAGCAGAAGTAGCCTCTTGGAAAATATATTTCCACGACGTAAAAAGATTTACCTAATTACGGTATACAGAATGATAATAAACGACCTAATCGCTTACCGCAATTAGGTCGTTCTACCGTCTATGCTTCTACTGAGATATGCTGGAAGGTTGTCACATCAAATAATCCTGTATCTGTTAGCTTTAAAGTAGGAATAACTGGTAATGCCACAAAAGAAAACGTTAATAAAAAATGGAAATCTAATGTTGGATTAAGCGTCTTTAATGCACTGTGCAAGCCTGCTAGCTGCTCCTTTGCCTGTTGAGCTGGTACATCTGTCATCAAGCCACCAATGGTTAATGGCATCTCCGCTAGAATTTGGCCATCCGCAACGATCACAAAGCCCCCTTGGATTTCCTGAATGCGTGTAAGCGCCAGGACCATATCCTCATCATTTGTTCCTACAACAAGGGCATTATGGGAATCATGAGCTACTGTTGTGGCTACTGCTCCTTTTTGTAGGCCAAAGCCTTTGACAATGCCTAGACCTGTCGTGTGTAACTGATGATGACGTTCGATTACGGCTAATTTTAATAGATCTTGTTCTACAGACGGAACAAAGACCCCTTCCTTTACAGGGACATCCATTATTACATGATTTGTAATCAGCTGATTTGGCACAATCTCCATCACATTCGCCTTTGTACCCTTTGTGAATGCTAGTTGTAGCCTATCCTTTGTAATGGTCGGTAAATGGACAGATTGATAGATATGAGCAGGCACAACTGGCTCTTGTCGATTTGTCAGCATCTCACCATTTTCAGCCACTTTCTGCCCATTTTTCCATACAGCCTTTGCCTGCATCGTCGACAAATCCTCTATTAACACAAAATCTGCCTTATAGCCTGGTGCAAGTACACCTCGATCTAATAAACGATAGCATTCTGCTGTGTTTACCGTTGCTAACTGGATTGCTTGCAATGGTTGCATCCCTTCAGCTATTGCCATGGCGATATCATAATTGATGCTGCCCTCATCGATTAACTCATCCACATATTTATCATCTGTACAAAATCCAAAGCGACGAGCATTGTGTGACTGGACAGCTGGCAATAAGTCACGTAAGTTTTTCGCGGCTGAGCCCTCTCGGATTAGTACATACATCCCCTGCTCTACACGGTCAATCGCTTCTTGAGCCGTTACACACTCATGATCTGTGTGAATACCCGCAGCTCGATAGCCTGTAATTTGTTCGCTTTGTAAGCCTGCACAATGCCCATCAATGACTAAATTTACTTCCTGCGATAACAAAATTTTCTGAAGCATTTCCTCTTGCCCATTTAACACCGCTGGGAAATCCATCACCTCAGCTAATCCACGAACCTGCTCATGTTGTAGAAATGGTGCCAAATCCTTAGCTGTTAGTGTAGCGCCTGCATTTTCAAACTGTGTACCTGGCACACTTGATGGCAGCATCACAAAAATATCCATATCTGCCTTTTGTGCATCATCGAGCATAAATTGAATGCCTTCCGCTCCTGCGACATTGGCGATCTCATGAGGATCTGTCACCACGGTTGTAATACCATGAGGAAGTAAAACGCGACTAAATTCTCCAGGTGTCAACATAGAAGATTCAATATGTATATGACCATCAATTAATCCGGGAATGACATAGCCTCCTGCCGCATCCTCTTCCTGTTTAGCCTGAAACTTATTAGTGCGATCTAGAGCAACAATCATACCATTCTTCACAACGATATCTGCTTTTTGCCATGTTAACGAAAAAACATCCGCAATTTGCGCATTTCTCAGTATAAAATCTGCCTCTAATTTTCCTTGAGATGATAATACATTTTGTGTTAGCTGCTGTAATTTTATCGACATAACCTATACTCCTTTTTCTTTTAAGAACTATCATGCCAAAAAGATACTAATCATTGCAACTATTTATCGTTATGTCAGTAAAAAAACGACCATTGATCAATGGTCGTTCGAAAATTCTAGCTCTTTGGGTGGTTGCCCTTTTTTATTCATCAAGCGCATACGAATAGGCTCAATTTTTAATGTCACCATTTCATCCTGATTGCCAACAAAGATACTTGTAAAAAATTCGGCTAGTTTATTTTTTATCCCTTCTTCATGTACTTCCGTAAGCTTGCCTTCTATTTCCACATACGTATCACCAAAGCCACCATTTTCGTAGCCATATAAAATATGGGTATATGGATTTTTGCGTAGCTCTTCCATTTTTTCTGAATGTTTATTCGTCACTGTATACAACACAAAATCTTCATGCTGGAACGTCATGTAACGTGAGTACGGTTTGCCATTTTCTACAGTTGCCATTGTCCCAATCTTTTCCCGATTTAACACTTCTAAAATTTCATCACGTACAGAAGTCATAGTATCCCATCCTTTCATCTACATATCTATTTTGCCCTCTCCCAAGAAAGCTAACCGTCTTTTTTTGAAAAATGTGAAATGACAATCTTCGGGCATATTGAAAATCTATTGTTATAATAACTGGATGGACAACAGGAATTTTCGAATGAATGAGGGTTAAAAATGAAACAAGCTTTTTTCACGCGCTGTTTGTTTTTCATAACAGGCATTATCGTGCTTTCTTTTGGGATCACATTAACAATTAAAGGCCAACTTTTTGGTGTGGGCTCATGGGATGTACTACATATTGGCTTAACAAAAACATTGGGCTTATCAATCGGTTCATGGTCCATTATTTTGGGACTTGCTATTTTAGCGTTTGATATGCTGATTACGAAAAAGTTCCCTTTACCTGGAACGTTTATCGATATGTTTTTGGCAGGCATTTTTATTGATATTTTCAACTATTGGTTACCTGATATTGATGGTTTTTGGATGCAACTTATATCTTACCTTACAGGGTTAGTGTTACTAGGCTGGGGCTGTGGGATGTATATGGTGGCGAATTTAGGTATTGGACCACGTGATACACTTATGCTGATGATGGTCCATAAGCTTGGCTGGAGTGTGACCCGCTCTCGTACAACAATGGAAGTAACAGTTGCAATTATTGGCTTCCTACTTGGCGGTCCTATAGGCATCGGTACGGTGTTTATGGCATTTGGACTTGGACCAATCGTACAATTTGCCTTATCCTATAACGAAAAATTATTTATGCGATGGACAGGCGTGAAAAGCGCTGTTGTCTAAACTTTAATGACAATGCATTTTTGCATTGTCTTTTTTTACAGTTGAAATATACAGTGCAACTATATATAATCAAACTATATAGTCCAACTGTATATTTGAGGTGAAGATGTGAAAAAACATAAATTATTACCTTTATCCGAAACCATGCATTATATTCTACTGGCCTTACGTGAACCGCTACATGGCTATGCTATGATGCAAAAAATTGAGGAAATGAGTGCTGGTACAGTCCGAATTGCTGCAGGTACGATGTATGGAGCCATTGACAATTTATTGAAATATCATTGGATTACACCTGTTGAAACCCAGGATACAAGACGCAAGGTTTATCAAACGACAGAAGAGGGTCTAGAAATATTAGCCGCAGAGCAACAAAGATTGCAGCGCATTTTATCTTTATACGAGGGAGCTGGCGAACATGATAAAGTTTAAAATCTTTTTTGATATCGAAAAGGAAGAGCGTTGGTTAAACGAAATGTTAGCCAAGGGTTGGATATGCTCCAACATAAACTCGGCAGGTATTTATACATTTCAGCCTACTGAAGATCTTGAACAAGTTATTCGGATTGATTGTCAGCAGGAGCTTCGCAAAGAAAAGAAAGCGACCTATAAGCAATTACATGAGGATTTTGGCTGGCGTATAGTAAAAGAAAAATCATATGATGGCACTTTTTATTGGACAAAAAGTAAAGATGGTAATGATGAATTATTTTCAGATCATGATTCCCACATTGCGAAATATAAACGTTTAATGAAACAAGCAAGCAACTGGGCCATACTGTCATTTATCTTCTTAATGATTTTTTATGCCAACGATAGTTACTACTCCCTTTTCAGTATAAAAAATGCGTATTTTACACCTGGTTTATGGGAGAAAGAAGGGTTTTCTTTCCTTTTTGCCTTTTTATTTGAAACACCCTTTGCCATCGGGCGCTTTATCCCACCATGGCTATTTTTAGTAACTTGTAGTATTTACATCACTTTATATTATCGTTACCGAAAATCGATACAGCAGTTTAACCAATAAACGGTAAGGAGCCACTTACGAAATGTAAGATGGCTCCCTCTTTCTCTATCCTCTTGTTTCATCCGTATTTTGCCCTGTCGCTTCAAGCACTTCAGGTGTATCGTCGACTGTATCATCTTCCTGTACATTTTCAGCAGCTGGTGGTGTGATGGTCACCAGTGTATAGTCATCCTCATGTAAAATTTCAAACGGAAACTGTTGGCGAATATCCCCTACATAAAGAGAAGTGCCAATCGCAACATTCGTGGCATCTATTTCAATGGTTTCTGGAATTTCAGTTGGCTTCACTTTAATGCGAACCTCACGATTAGGCTGAAGCAGGAAGCCTCCTTCTGCCACTCCTACAGCATCACCAATCACGGTTACCGGAATATCGACTTCTAGCTCCTCAGACATATTAATGGACTTGAAATCAACATGCTTTACATTACCCTTCAATGCACAGCGCTGCACTTCTGTTAAAACAGCATTGATGCGCTCTCCTTCCACATCGAGTTGAAAGACACTTTTCGTACCATGTGCAGCCAATATTTTCGCAAAAGCTCTAGCATCTAACGTAATGGCTGTCGGCTCCATTTGAAAACCGTAAACAACACCAGGAATAGCCCCATTTTGTCGAAGCTGTGTTAGTGACGAATGACGCCCTTTTTGACGTTTATTAGCAGTTAGAACCATATTCATCGAAGATTTCCCCTTTCATGGAAACTAGTCTCATAAAAGGTTTTGCCTTTTCCCCTATTTTTTATACCTTTGTCTATAATTAAAAATACCTCTTCGAAATGAACAATATACATTTGCACAGCAGATACATAGATGTTGTACGAAAAGGTAACAAACCTGACTCTGTTTCCGTTTTAGAAAGTGCTATTGTAGATTTAGAACGGTTCATGGATGTTAGAGAATCTAGATACCCAGGCGCTAAAAAATCCCCCTTTCCTTTTTGTTAGCGTCTATGGAGGTGTTGTAAGACCCTTATCTAGAAGAGCTATTCAAAACATCGTAAATAAATATACATCAGCTTTCTTTAGAAACGGTAAAAGTCCACATAAACTTAGACATTCATTTGCAGTAGATTTTACCCGGAGCGGTGGAGACATAATTTTATAAAGGGATCAATTAGGTCACTCAGCTATTAAAACTACTTCCTTATATACGAACATGTCTTCTAAAGATGGTGAAAAAGTGTTAAATGAGATGGATAAAAGAAGATAAATAATAAAAGCCCAAACCTCTGAACTATCAGTGGCTGGGCTTTATGTAAGAATCGCAGAGTAATTTAAATTTACTTGGTATTCTGGTGTAATTCAGTTTAGTCGTCCTACTGTTTTAACACTATTTCTCACACTAATATGTAAAGTAAACTAAATTAGAGCACTACTTGAACTCTATACCTATTAATTTATGTGTATTTTCCCCATATTGAATTGTACATTCATAATTGATTATTAATACTACCAGTCCATTTTTTGGGTTAGTCTGTTTGCAATATATAGTGCTATCACTGTAAATATAAAGGGAATAACTAAATGGACAAAAGGCACTGAGATTTATTTCTCATACCTTTTGTCATTTCTTATGCTTTATATTTATTAGTAATAAACCTTTTATTTTTTTAAATATTTATCCCATAATCTTATCCCTATTAAATATAATTATCACTGCTGTAAGAATAAAGAGGATTCGATATCCTAAAACTATATATTTACTTTCCTTCTTATATTCTTTTGAATTCAAGAAAACTTCTATCACCATAAAAAGAAAATATAAAGTTGCCAGAATATAAAAATTTAGTTTATGCCAACTCAATAATACTAGTAGAATAATACTATACAAAAGCATTCGTAGAAATTGATTTTTCATATTTAGTTCTCCATATATTAATTTAGATACTAATATCCATTAAAACTTGCATAGCGATAGGGATTAATAGTTGCTATATTACCTTTTTGGCTCATAATATTTCCCCACGTCCTAATACTTGTGATTTTTGAAACATTATCTATTATAGACAGACAATCACTATTAGGATGGTGCTAAACTAACCGTTTTAGGTAGTACATTATGGGAATTAATATATAAAAAGAACTATTTGTAAATACATATAAATGATTAAACCATAAATCCTATACCGCCTAAATTTTGATATTATGTATAGTTTGCTTCTAACTAAAAACCCCTTCATTCACACGAAATAGACTGCAAATAAATTGCACTATCGTGTAGATGAATGGGGAGTTCGGTTTTTTAAATTAACCAGGTTTTGTTCAAAATAAATACCTTAATTCTGATGCTTGTCTAAATATTCCTCTATCATCTTTTGTGCGAGCCTACTATCGGTTATGTTCTGCGTTTTCGCTAACTCGAATAGTTGTTGATGATATTCTTTTTCTAAAACAAGTACAACACGTTTGTCATAGCTAATTACATGTAAGACATATCATTATTCGTTAAACAATATTTCAATTCGTCTCTGAACACCTGGGTTTCAATTTTTGATAATTAACTTTGAAATTGAATCTTTAAAAGTTTTGAGCACCTTATCACATATGTGTTTTTAGGCATATTAAAATAGTATCATGATGTTTCTTAGGAAAAGGCATAAAATAGCAAAGAATCCCATTAAAAATAAGTAGTAGCAAGCATAAAAATTTGAGGCTTGTCGACTATAGAGACTGCTAGCAAGTGAACTCCCCTCTACAATTCTTATGATAAAATATGACATAATCATTAAGACTTGGATATTATTTTTTATGAAGTGGTGTCATAATTGATGCCTTGATCAAAGCAGACAAAATTATGTAAAAGGATTTATTAGAAATGGCTATCTTTAAACCAGTGACAATGATAGAGAAATGACTAAAGAAACAGTTCGAATTTATGAAGTTTGGGTAAAAGTACAAGCATGAAATTGTTTTTTTACAATTTCATGCTTGTACTTAAATCTTTGTATTAATATAAAGTGGACATATCTTCCCAGCTATTTCATTCCGTACATGGAAATAATTATCTTCTCTGTGCTCAATGATTTTTGATTTGGTCCAATAGTTCCACCTTAGGTAGTACTAAACTAGCTGTTTATTCAATACTTCAAATAAGTCGTGTAATTTGTTAATTTCATAATGTGGCTTAATTTCACTTGTGTTTTCGATATTACGGATATTAAACCAGCATGTGTCGATACCCGATAGTAAACCGCCTTTAATATCGGATGTCAACGAGTCCCCAATAATCAGCGTTTTATCTTTATCAAAATCATCGATCCGTTCAAAAACATAATCGAAAAATGCTGGCATAGGCTTTTGATAGCCTGTTTGCTCCGAAATAAAAATGTCTTTAAAATGTGGCGCTAGCTTAGCATCCACAAGACGTTTATTTTGTGTAGCCGTGACACCATTTGACACCACATATAAATGATAATGGTTTGCAAGCTGTGCAATTACCTCATAGGCACCTTCTACATAATGGTGGGCCTCACACAAATATTTTTGGAACAGTGCTTCAAAGTAAGCTCCATCGACTTCTATGCCAAATTCCTTAAAGGCAACAGCAAATCGCGTATTATGTAATGTATTTTTTGTTAATTCCCCACGCTCAAAAGCACGCCACATGGACTCATTAATTTCTTTATATCGCGCAATCATCTCTGGAGTAACTGCTATGTTTTCCTCTTTAAACATGCGGTCTAGTGCTGCATTTTCAGCTAAATCAAAATCTAGTAATGTATCATCTACGTCAAACAATAAGATCTCATATTTCGTCATGTTCATTCCCACTTTCTTTGATGCATTGTGACTATTTACTCTATATCATGATAACGTTTTTTATGAAAAATAACAGTAAAATGTCCTATGACAGAATATTAGAACATATAGGCGCTTTATACAGATGCTTATCCGTCCATTGAAACTAGGGAACTTTCTATATTGGCAAAAAATGTTCGTCTAGCCCTAAAATAGCCCGTTCTGTAATTTCATATTTGAAATTATCGGTGAATATGAGACAATAGATTGCTAGAAAGGAAGATGTACGAAAGATGACGACCTTACAAAAAATAACACCTGTCTTTGATCCTTGGGAAGCTTATTTAGATGTGGAACAGCATGGACAAATGACACTATCAAATATTGAATTTACAACAACAACACTTTGTAATATGCGCTGTGCCCACTGTGCGGTAGGCTATACATTACAAAATAAAGACCCAGAGTCATTACCAATCGAATTAATTTTAAAGCGCCTAGAAGAAATTCCACATCTTAAAACGATTTCGATTACTGGTGGCGAACCGATGATGTCTAAGAAGTCCGTTCAAAACTATGTATTGCCTTTATTGAAATATGCACATGAACGAGGCGTGCGTACACAAATCAATTCCAACTTAACATTAGAGCCTGAACGTTATTTACTGATTGCACCGTATTTAGATGTCCTACATATCTCACATAACTGGGGTACGATCGATGAATTCGTTGAAACAGGCTTTGCTATGATGGAGCGAAAACCGACTTATGAACAGCGTGCAGCCTTATTCCAACGCATGATTGATAACTCAAAAATGCTAGCTGAACACGGCGTTATGGTATCTGCGGAAACTATGTTAAACAAAAAAACTTTACCATACTTAGAACATATCCATAACCAAATCATCCATGAGATGAAATGTGCACGCCATGAGGTGCACCCAATGTACCCATCCGACTTTGCAAGTGCACTCACTTCTTTATCACTAGAGGAAACACGTGAGGCCATTCATCACCTGTTAGATATTCGTGATGACAATACATGGATGTTGTTTGGTACACTCCCATTCTACCCATGTAGCCTGAATGAAGAGGATCAAAAGCTGTTACAACGTCTCCGCACAGCGAAGAATGTCACAATGCGTAATGACCCAGACGGTCGTTCACGATTGAATATCAATATCTTTACAGGTGATGTGATCGTTACCGACTTTGGTGATACACCAGCCCTCGGCAATATTGTACATGACGAACTACCATTGATTTTTGATAAATGGATGGCAACCGACTTGGCAAAATCGCTTAACTGCCATTGTCCCGCAGTCAAATGCTTAGGCCCAAATGTCCTTGTAAAAAATATGTATTATCAAAACACCGCTTTTGTGAGTGGCTCTGCTCGCGTATAGGTTAATGAGAGAAACACCATGTTGAACAACATGGTGTTTCTTTTTACATATGGAGCTATAAATCGTAGGTTATCCGTATACCTGGTCTTTAATGCATCGTATATAATTGTTCGATCGTAAGTGAGGAATCCGCCTCTTGATTTTTCTTGTCTGCGGAAATAATTATTTTCCCTTCATAAATCAATCCACCTGTACATAAATCAACGATAGACAACCACTGTCCATCGCAAACACCATATCATTATGATAAAAAAAATTTTTTTGTTCACAAGATGTATAAAAAATAATAGTCGAGCTATACTATTAAAGATTTCACTTCAAATCCAATGACTAGGAGGGTTAACCCGATGAGTGCGATTGATCGATAACTCAGAAGGACCATCAAAACTGAATAAGCTAAAGTACAGATTTCTTAGGAATATCCTTAAGATCCTATGCGGAAGCGAGGCAGTGTGTCATGGAGCAAAAAATGTAAGTGGTAATCAGACCCGGAAATTAATTTCCGGGTTTTTCTCATTGTAAAGCCACTATTCGAATAAATACACAAAAGCCATATTCAAATGATGAATATGGCTTTTCCTCTTATCGAATTAATTCCTTTGCCAGGAATCTATAGGTATTTAAACGACTTTCTAATTCATATTGATTGCAATTTAGCATCACTTCATCAAAGCCATAGCGTTCTTGCTCAGCGCTTAAAAAAGAAGCAATGTCTTGTGGTGTTCCGACAAGATTCGCCTTGCGATTATTGTCAATCGTCAATTTATCCATTTCAGTTAATGGATAATCCTTCGCTTCTTCGGGTGACATTGTTTGAATGATTTGCCCCTTCATTAATTGAAGACGAGAAATATCAATCGGTTTAGCTAAATATTCCGCTTCTTCTAAGGTTGGGGCAACTGTTGCTGCATAGGTCACAATGATCTGTGGTTTATCCATATAATAAGAAGGCGTAAAATAGGCTTTATAGGCATCAAAGATATCCTTTGACATATTGCCCGTGAAAAATTGTGCATATGAATAGCCTACTCCCAGCTGACCAGCCTGCATTGCACTCTGACCACTAGAACCTAGTAACCAAGCCTCTGGTAATGAAATATGAGCAGGCGCTGCAACGACTTGATCATAGACATGTTCACCTGTTTTTTGATTATTCATTAGCTTTAATATGATTTCTAGCTTATCATACTGTTCTGTGAAGCGTTGTCGTCTTCCCTCTGCCAAGGCATAGATAGCGGCATGATCACCACCAGGAGCTCTCCCCACACCAAAATCAATACGATTGGGTGCCAGCCCCGATAATGTTTTAAAGACCTCTGCTAGCTTATAGGGTGAATAATGCATCATCATGACGCCACCCGTACCAATGCGAAGCCGCTGTGTTTTAGCAGCTAAAAAAGCAGCAGTTACTTCTGGAGCTGAACTCGCCAATGACTGACTATTATGGTGTTCAGCAAGCCACATACGGTGATAGCCAAGCTCTTCACCTAGCAATGCCAGCTGTTCTGTACGTTGAAAAGCCTCTTCTGCAGAATGACCTTTTGGAATCGGCATTTGATCTAAAATACTTAATCTCATGTAAAACATCCTCTCTGTCTCTAGCTCCCCCTTTTACTGTAATACAGTTTGGATGATTTACAAAATAAAAAACCTTACTCATAAGCTAGTTGTTTCTTTTCCCATGTGTGATAGACCATACCAACAAGCTTTTGTTGTTGCTGCTGGTTTAAGACTACATCTTTAAATTTCATTGCCTCTAGGGAAAATTGCTGCGTTTGTTCGTTCACGACAAATTGGAGAATAGCATGTCCTTTTTCGTCTTGAAACGTAATATCACCTGATAATTCTACAACTTGCTCCCCAGTTTTTGCTTCATAATAGCGCCAGTAAGGTTCAAAAAAAGCGTAATTAAACGCATTTCGAACTGTGACATCTGAAAAATTCTCCAAATAGCCTTCCTTTACGGTATCAATATACTCATGATCTGTTATATCTTTTTTTGCATTAAAGACATACCCTACAAGTACTCCCATAAACACAACACAGAGAAATACACGTATATGATTTCCTAAACTCATGTCATCACGTCCCCTTTACGTAAAAACATCATCACCTACATAATACATCAAAATAATGACTCCAAGTAGAATTATTTTGAATTATGCAGAAATTATCGTCATTTAGCATTGGATCACTTCATTTATTTCTATTAAAAAATAGCAGCTAGAGTATTTACAGCCTATTCTCAGTTCGCTACTATCAGATTATTATGATAGAAAAGAGATGACCTTTTGTGCCTTTTGATTTAGATATAAATATTTTATTAATTTTAATCCTCTTCGGTTTTTTAGCAGCCTTTATTGATTCAGTGGTTGGAGGAGGCGGGCTTATCTCATTACCAGCTCTTATGTTCGTTGGTCTTCCACCCTCTGCTGCAGTAGCAACCAATAAATTGGCAGGTACAATGGGTTCCCTTACTAGCACAGTGACTTTTTATCGCTCTGGTAAACTAGATATTAAAGCCGTCTATAAGCTTTTCCCCTTCGTCTTTTTGGGCTCTATGCTGGGTGCTTGGATTGTACACCTAATGGATCCAAGTGTACTAAAGCCATTAATGCTGATTATGCTTGCAGCCGTTGCCATCTATACCATCTTCAAAAAAGACTGGGGCAGTATGACCACCTATAAACAATTAACGCCAAAGCGTTCTATTATTTTTGTTTTCGTGATTACACTTATTGGCTTCTATGATGGCTTTTTAGGTCCTGGGACAGGCTCGTTTCTACTCTTTGCTTTTCTCATAGTTGGCTTTGATTTTTTACAAGCAGCAGGAAACGCCAAATTTTTAAATTTCGGCAGTAATGTAGCTGCCCTCCTTATGTTTATATACTTAGGACAAATCAATTATGCCTATGGACTACCAATGGGTCTTGCGCAAATTGCAGGAGCTATTGTTGGTTCAAAATTTGCCATTAAACGCGGCAGTGGCTATGTACGTAAATTATTTATCGTTGTGACCATTCTATTACTCTTGAAAAATACATATGACTATTTTTCATGATCAGTCGTTATACTAACGTATGCCAATACTATAGAAGGATCAAACTTATCTCAAATGGGGTAAGTTTTTTTCATGGCATCAACTTTTTCCCTCTCCTCGAACGTCTAGTAAATGTATACAATTTGATAATGTTAATAAAGGAGCTTCTTTGGACATGAGAACAAGAAATGCATTTCAACATGAAGAGGTGTTTGTCCAATTCATTCGAGAACAAAAAGAGCGTTTTTATTTGCTCGCGTATAGCTATACAAAAAATGAACAGGACGCACTAGATGTTGTACAAGACAGTATCCAAAAAGCCATGCTTTCATTAGATCGACTTGAAAATGTGACCTATATGAAAAGCTGGTTTTATAAAATAGTTGTCCGTACAGCCATAGATTTTTTACGTAAGCATAAACGCTTACAAGTGACAGATGATGATACATTACAATATTTGACGCCTGCTCAAGAGGATGTTTATGAGAACGTTGACTTGGAGCATGCGTTGGATGAACTCCCGCAAATGTATCGAGAGGTTGTCATTCTCCATTATTTCGAGGATTTAAAACTCGCTGACGTGGCGAACATCCTCGACATTAAGTTGAGTACAGCCAAATCGCGTCTTTATAAAGCATTAAAACTATTGAAAATACAATTGGAAGATGTGAAGGGAGAAACTGCACATGGATAAAAAATTGCAGGAGTTAGAAAAACAATATATGAAAGTCCCGATTCCAAAAGAGCTAGACTTCGTGGTTGAAAGAGCACTTAAGCAAGGTCGAAAAAAGAAAAAAAATCGGACACCTCAATGGGTCCTTGGATCTGCCGCTGCAGCCATGCTATTTACTGCTGGTTTAAATGTAAGCCCTGCAATGGCACGCACACTTTCAGAAATTCCCGTGGTTGGTAGTGTGATAAAAGTATTGACTTGGACAGAATATGAAGTGGCAGAAGATAATTATGATGCCAATATTAAAGTACCTTCTATTGAAAACTTAGAAAATCAAGATTTGGCGAATACATTAAATGAAAAGTATCGTGCAGAAGGTAAAACACTTTACGATGAATTTATGGCAGAAGTGGGCGATTTAAAATTAAATGGCGGTGGTCATTTAGGTATTGATAGTGGCTACGAAATTAAAACCGATAATGAACAAATTTTATCGATTGGTCGTTATGTAGTGAATACCGTTGCTTCTTCTTCAACGGTGATGGAATACGATACGATCGATAAAGAAAACGAAATTTTAATTACTTTACCAATGCTCTTTAAAGATCAGCACTATGTTGAAACAATTAGTGAAAATATTAAAGAACAAATGCGTACACAAATAGCTGAATCGAATCAGGATAAGGTTTACTGGGTGAAGGGTGCTGGCCTTGCCGATGAAGAATTAATGGAGGAATTTACAGCCATTAAACCCGATCAGCAATTCTACATTTCTGATAAAGGCAAGCTTGTGATTTCCTTTGATAAATATGAAGTAGCACCTGGCTATATGGGCGTTGTAGAGTTTGAAATCCCAACAGATGTCTTAAAAGAAGACCTTGTTAGCACAAAATATATTCATTAATTTAGCTTACTTTTCCTATGATGAGGTATTGGATGATGGTGTCATCTAATACCTCGTTTTTTCATGAAACCATACCATTTTCTGCTTATAAAGCCGACTTTTTTTGTCAAAGCTAATATGTATCAATCAATGTTAGAGGGTTTTCAACATGAAAAGTGTAGGATCAATCAGTATTTTACATGTCATCTTCCTATCAATGACTGTTATTGGCTTGAAAAATCATGTAACCATTATTCCTCCACTACTAGATGTGGCCAAAAGAGATGGCTGGCTATCGGTATTATTTGCTGGAGGAATTGTTTTCTTTTGGCTATTTTTATTAGTATATATTCAATCAAAATCGAATCAGGAGCCCATCCGAGATTGGCTTGAATCAAAAATCGGGAAAATTGGCTCTACTATTGTTATTTATACAATTGCTATTTTTTTAATGATTATCGCTGCTTTTACAATGGTTGAAACATTGCAATGGGTTAATACTACATTTTTACCGCAAACCCCTGTGATCATCTTACTATTTATCTACACTATTCTGTGTATTCTTCTTGTGACGACTAGCTTACAGACGCTCGTCATTTTAAACGTTTTTGTATTATTCGGAGTAGTTATCTTTGGCTTTTTCGTTGCCTTTACGAACATGCAGGTGAAAGATTATGAATTATTACGTCCATTTTTTGAACACGGATTCCAGCCTATATTGCGAGGCATGATTTTCCCTGCGTCCGGTTTTATTGAGCTTTTAATGTTGCTATTTTTACAGCATCAATTTAAGGAACGTATTCGCTGGTACCACTTTGCTATTATGCTGGCCATTTTAATAGGACTGACATTAGGCCCATTAATTGGGGCCATTACAGAATTTGGACCGAATGAAGCGGCTAAGCAACGCTATCCTGCCTACGAAGAATGGGGATTAGTGACAATCGGTCGCTATATCGAGCATCTTGACTTTTTCTCCATTTATCAATGGCTGACAGGAACCTTTATTCGTGTTAGTTTCCTTTTGTACATTGTGGCCGATTTATTGAAGATGACAGGAAATCCGAAGCGTATATGGCAAATGCTTGCTCCACCTTTCTTTATTCTTTGTTTACCATTAATCATGCTAAATGAAAGCCTATTTTTAAAAGTTAAAGGACATTATATTCTTGCAGCCACTTTTATTTTTTTCTTTTTACTCTCAATATTTTTCGTAGTCGTAGCTTTCTTGTCGGATAAATCTTCTAAAAAGGGGAAAACTGAAAAACAAGATAGGAAAAGTGGTGAATCATAATGCCTCAGCAAGAACAGGCGCTAGATCTTAGTACGCTCAGAAAATTATTTCAAAAATCGGCAGATATTCAATTTCAGGAATATATGTTTAATCAGCAGAAAGTACACTTTATTACGTGTGATGCTATGATTGATCAACAAATGCTTAATGAAGTGATTATTCAACGTATTCAGTATTTATATGATCATTTGGATGAGGTCCCCTTTGAAGAGAATATCGCAAGGCATCTTCATATTCCAAGTATGCAAAAAGTACAAGACAAGGAACAGCTGATAACTTTTGTCTATAGTGGCTTCTTGTTGTTGTATTTTGATGAAGACAATCTTTTATATGCAAGCAATATTGCCCAAAAGCCGAATCGCAAGCCTGAAGAAACGCGCATGGAGGTTCTTGTTAAAGGGCCCAGAGATAATTTCATTGAAGATATTCGCATCAATATCGCACTATTAAGAAAACGCTTGCCGACCAATTCATTTTGTGTGGAAAAAGTAGAGCTTGGGAAACGATCAAAAACCACCGTAGCCATTCTTTATTTTGAGGATATTGTGGATATGGATATTTTACATGGCATCAAAAAGCAGCTTGCTGCCGTTGATACAGACATTGTTTTTAGTGGCGATTTATTGATGGAACGGGTGAATAAAAATTCCAAGCTTTTTCCGAAGTTTGATTATACAGGACGACCTGATTATGCGGTTCAGGCCTTAGCAAGAGGACGTTTTATTATTTTTGTAGATGGCGTCGCCTATGCCATCGTTACCCCTGTAAATTTGTTTCTCTTACTGAAATCAGCTGAGGATAATGAATATCCTATTATTTTCAGTTCACTCGAACGTTTATTGAGGATATTCGGTATTTTAATTGGATTACTACTCCCTGCATTCTGGCTTGCCCTAACAACCTATCATCAAAATCAATTACCGCTTCAACTACTCGCAACCGTTGTGCAAGCGAAGGTGGGCTTACCGCTCCCTTCTTCGCTTGAAATGTTGCTCATGTTACTGATGTTTGAATTGTTTCGTGAAGCCGGTTTGCGTCTACCCTCCGTTATTGGTGGGACCATCAGTGTTGTAGGCGGATTAATTATCGGTGATGCAGCCATTCGAGCAGGTGTAACGAGCCCTGAAATGATCGTTGTCATCGCTATTTCTACGATTGCCTCCTTTACATTGGTGAATCAGTCACTTGTTACTTCAGTCAGCATATTACGTGTTGCCTTTATCTTTGCTAGTGCCTTTTTCGGTTTGTTCGGTTTCTTTGTTTCTTTATATTTGACACTGCTTTACTTAAGTAATATTCGAATTTATGGCTACTCTTACATGAACCTGGCAACAGATCTAAATTGGGCAACCATTAAAAAATCGATCTTTCGATTATCACCTAAGGGCTATACAGAACGTAATAAAGCACTTGCTCCACAGGATTATACACGAACATCAAAGGGGCATGAAAATAAGGATTCCCAAAATAAATAGCATCCCTTCAAAACTGAAAGGGGTGCTATTTTTGTCCGTTCAAATATTTTGTGCCCTTTCTTTAATAGCATCCAGTACCCTTTCCCAATGACCTTTCATTTCTTCTCGTACTGTCTGATCAGAAAGTTGTTCTTGATGAAAGCTAATGGTCGTTTTATTACGTTCTTTTGGTAAAATACAGATTTGTACGGTAGATGGTTTTGACCACTCTTCCTTTTGCCAAGTCAATCGAAGCTGCTCTAACGGTTTAACAATCCTGATTTCGCCTGTCCCTGTCTTTGAATGGTATTTGTGCCCAGGTTCAAATATAACTGAAGTGCCTTCCCCCAGCCATGTACGTACCCCTTCTGTTGTCGTAATCAATGCCCATGCTTGCTCCTGCGAAATGGGTAACGTCCTTCTAACCCCTACTTGAAAGCCCACATTTTTCGTTTGACCGATGATTTTTTCGTTATCCATTGCTTCACCTCTATTTATGACCTTTATAGTGAACTGTAGTTCTATTCGATAAACTTGCTAAACATTCCTTCTATGTATTCATAAATGAATGTTCAATTTTCCCTATCCATGCCATAATGAATAATTTGATCTGGTACCCTTTGAATATTCGTTGGCATGAGCATTCAATCGTCCCCTCTTTCTACGTAACCTTTAATATGCATGTTAGTGTGCTTTGGCTACAATATGAGTACAGTAAGTAAGGGAAACAACTAAAAAAAGGGAAATTGTTTAAAAACAATCTCCCTTTTCTTTATTTACGTCAATTCCACAAAATCTTTCTGAACGCTTTGTTCTGATTGTCCCTTGCGAAATTGAATATGATGAAGCTTTGCAAAAATCCCATTTTGAGCCACTAGCTCATCATAGGTACCATCCTCTTCAATGCCCTTTGGTGTCACAACTAATACACGATCAGCATTGCGAATAGTTGCCAAGCGATGGGCAATAACTAGCGTTGTACGATTTTCAGCAAGCTCTGTTAATGATTGCTGAATAATCATTTCTGTTTCTGTATCTAAGGCAGAGGTTGCCTCGTCTAAAATCAAGATCGGCGGGTTCTTTAGGAACATACGCGCAATCGCTAGTCGTTGCTTTTGGCCTCCTGATAATTTTAAGCCACGTTCACCTATTTGTGTATCATAGCCCTCGGGCAGCTCTGCAATAAATGCCTCTAGATGGGCTTTTTTCGCTGCCTCTTGAATTTCCGCTTCACTTGCATCTAATTTTCCATAGGCAATGTTTTCACGAATCGTACCTGTAAATAAAAAGACGTCCTGCTGTACGATACCAATTTGAGCACGTAATGACGCTTGTGTCATATTCCGTATATCGATACCATCAATCGTAATAGCGCCTTTTGTCACCTCATAAAAACGAGGAATCAATGAGCAGATTGTTGTTTTACCAGCACCCGAAGGCCCTACAAAGGCAATAGTTTGGCCAGCTTTTACATCAAAGGATATATCATGTAAAACCTGCTTGGATGCATCATAATTAAAATGAACATGATTGAAGGCAATATTTCCATCTAAATGTTTAATAGCCTTGGCATCCTCACGATCTTGAATTTCTGGCTCCTGTTCAATTAATTCACGGAAGCGCTTAAAGCCAGCCATTCCTTTCGGATAAAGCTCTAATAAAGCACTAATTTTATCAATTGGTTTAATCAGAACATTCGTATAGAGCACAAAGCTTACAAGCTCCCCATAAGATAGCTTTCCATTAAAGCTTAACCAAGCACCGACAACAAGCACAACTAGTGTTAAAAGACGCGTCATCATGTAGATACTGGAGTGTGTCCCTGCCATAATTTTATAGGCATATAATTTTGCCGCACGGAAAAATCCATTTTGTTCTTTAAATCGGCTAATTTCAAAAGCTTCATTAGTAAAGGATTTTACAACTCGTACACCAGATACACTATCCTCCACACGCCCATTGACATCAGCAATTTTGCCATACATCGTTTTCCAAGCATTGTTCATTTTTATATTACTAAATGTCACAAGCCATGTTAAAAATGGCACCATAATCGCTGCAATCAAGGCGAGTGTTGGATTGACATTAAACATAATGGCAAAGGCCCCAACAAAGGTCATGATCGCAATAAAGAGATCCTCTGGTCCATGATGGGCAAACTCACCTATATCAAACAAATCATTAGTAATGCGACTCATAATATGACCTGTTTTCGTATTATCAAAGAATCGGAATGATTGCCTTTGTACATGCGTAAATAATTCTTGACGCATATCCGTTTCGATATTTATGCCTAGTTTATGTCCTAAATAGTTAACGATAAAGTTCAATAATGTACTAATGGCATAAACAAGCAGTAATAGGACACTTATTTTCACGATCATGCCCCAATCCCCTGTTGGCAATAGCTCATCGATAAACCATTGAACAGCCAATGGAAACGCAAGCTCTAAGATTGCTACAATAATGGCACTCGAAAAATCGATGACAAACAATCGTTTATGTGGCTTGTAGTAGGAAAAAAATTTTCTATACATGTTTGTCTCCTCTCTAAGTTGTAAAAATTTTGCCTATCTTTTAATAGTACCATTTGTGCAAACGTAACGGAAAAGTATTTTTTCTCCATAGCAGTATATTTTTATTTACTTTTAAAATGTTGCATGTTACTATGTTAGTAAGAATTGAATAGCTTTTGACTTTATTGTCAAAGGGGAGTAGCTAGCAGATGCGATCGATGCATCTGATTTCACATTCGTCATTACATGGTATATTACCATCGGGTGTGATGGCATTTCTTGTCACACAGAAACCTTTCTGTGCAACGAACAGTTAATTGCTTAGCAAGACCTTTGCCTATTTTTTAGGCAGGGGTCTTTTTCTTTTGCTTAAAATAGGGAAAGAATAAGTTAGCAAGCCATTCATTTCTGTTCAACAATTAAAGGAGGCAATAAATTTGGAGGCAATATTTTTAGAATACGCATGGGTACTTGTCGTATTAATTGTACTAGAAGGTTTGTTAGCAGCAGACAACGCCGTCGTAATGGCTGTTATGGTTAAGCATTTACCAAAGGCACAACAACAAAAAGCTTTATTGTATGGATTGGTGGGGGCGTTTGTTTTCCGTTTTGCCGCATTATTCCTTATTACAACGCTCGTTAATTTCTGGCAGATTCAAGCAATAGGTGCAGCTTATCTACTGTTTATGTCTATTAAGCATATTTATGATTCGCGGAAAGCATCTCAAAACTCCGAAGAAATTCAAGAGCCGAAAAAACAATCTGGCTTCTGGATGACGGTTGTAAAAGTAGAACTTGCTGATATCGCATTTGCTGTGGATTCTATTCTTGCGGCGGTTGCCATTGCTGTCACACTTCCACATATCGGTGATTTTGATATTGGCGGTATTAACGCAGGTCAGTTCGCAGTGATGTTCTTAGGTGGTATTATTGGTGTCATCATGATGCGTTTCGCAGCTCGTTGGTTTGTAAAGGTTCTCGACAAATTCCCATCACTTGAAACAGCTGCTTTCCTAATTGTCGGCTGGGTTGGTGTAAAATTAGCTGTATTAACATTAGCACATGAAAAATTGGGTGTGATTCCACACGAATTCCCCCACTCCACTCTTTGGAAAGCTATTTTCTGGATTGTCTTAATTGCTATCGCATTAGGTGGCTACCTAATCGGTGTCAAAAATCAAAAGAAACAAGAACAATAATAATGAAAAATCGCTTCGATTACGATCGGGGCGATTTTTTTATTTTCTTAAAAATATAAAAGAAGGTATTTTCTAATTGAGAACGAATATCAATTATTTTTTGCATGAATTGCTTTAAAAATTAAATTTTTTGTATGTTACTGCCTCTACGCTGTATACTAGTAAAGAAGTCATTTACTGCAAAAGGAGGAAAACTTTTATGTTATCTGAAAAACTACACACAGCTCTTAATGAACAAATGAATTTTGAATTCTACTCTGCGCATGCCTATATGGCAATGGCAGCCTATTGCACAGATCAAGATTATGATGGCTTCGCTAACTTCTTTTTAGTACAAGCAGAAGAAGAACGCTTCCATGCCATGAAATTTTATAATTTCTTAAGTGATATGGGCTACCGCGCAACAATTCAAGGTTTTGAAAGCCCAGGCAATCATTTCGAATCCATTTTAGATGCCTTTAAAACGGCTCTATCACACGAAAAAGAAGTAACACGCCGTATTTACAATTTATCAGACATTGCTTTAGATGAACGTGAGCATGCGACAATGGCCTTCTTAAAATGGTTTATCGACGAGCAAGTAGAAGAAGAATCTACATTTGATACATTAATTCGTAAAATCGAGCGTATCGAAACTGACTCAAACGCAATCTTTATGCTAGATGCAGAATTGGCTACACGTACATTTACACCAGATACAGAAGCATAATATTTCTTATAAAAAATCTGCCATTAAGGCAGATTTTTTTAGGTATCTATCTTGCTTGTGGGATTTTCAAAAGATGCAATAAAAGAGAAACGTTGAAAAATCAACGTTTCTCAGGTTCTTTATGGTTCCCTTACCACTCCATCAAAGGCAGCTTGATAGATTTGATAGATATCTTCACGCTTTAATGGCATTGGACTTCGCGCTAAAATACGCGTTTGTTTTGTAGCATCCTCTGTTAGCTGTTCAAGTGCTGATGCAGGGATATTGAATCCTTGTAATGTTGAGGGAATTTTCACATCTTGAACGAGTTGTTGTAAGGCATCAACACATTTATAGGAAGCCTCTTCTTGCGATAAATAGGATGATGATATTCCCATGGCATCTAAAATATCTTTCATTCGTTTTTCACAGCTTTGACGAATATACCCCATGACATATGGTAATAGTACTGCATTGGAATCACCATGAGCTATATGGAACTGACCTCCCAGGGGATAGGCTAAAGCATGGACGCCTGCTACACCGGCATTGAAAAAGGCTAATCCTGCTAAATAGCTGCCATAACTCATATCTGTGCGCGCTTGCTTGTCTTGTCCATTATGGACAGCTGTTCGGATTGACTGGCTAATTAATCGGATAGCTTGTAGTGCAAGTGCATCCGTTACTGCATTCGCATTTACTGATACGTAGGCTTCTATCGCATGAGTTAACGCGTCTACCCCAGTCGCCGCTGTCACCTTCGATGGTAAGGAAATCGTTAAGGCAGGATCTACAATCGCTACATCCGCTAATAAATAATCATGTGTCACAACATCCTTGGTTGTATCCAGTGATAGCACAGAAATATTTGTTACCTCCGAGCCTGTCCCAGAAGTGGTAGGAATTAAGATTTTAGGTAACCCTTTATTATCTAATGTTTTCGTTCCTGTTAGGTTTAAATAATCTGCAACTTTTCCATCATGTTTTGCTAATACGGCGGCAAGCTTTGCTAAATCCAGTGCACTGCCCCCACCTACACCAATCACCAAATCAAATGGATGCTTTCTCGTAAAATCAACCAGTTTTTCGCCAATTGCAAGCGGAGGCTCTGGTGCAATATCCGTATAAATGGTTGTTGTATAGCCTTTCTCAATCAAAGGCTTTTCAACATTGTCCGTTAGACCTATTTCTTTTAATAATGGATCTGTCACGATCAAAATATTGTGAGCGTTAAACTTCTTTACCTCTAGCAGAAGCTGACTCAAACAGCCCCAGCCAGTATAGCTAGCAGGCGTAAAGGTTAATTTATGCATGGCTTCTCTACTCCTATCTATTCATAATAGCCTTCCGTTGATTTCCTAAATGATTTAAATTGAATAGGATCATGGCCAAACCATACCTGTGAATTTGTTTCATTTGCTAGTCTTCGAATCCGTTCCACTGTTGTATTATAACCTACAGAATCGTAGATAATGCCTGGTGGCTTGACAGGAGGCCCAAAGCTTTCTGCCGTATAAATGGCATCTGAAGCTAAAATAATACCACCTGTGTCAGGCATTTGAATATGCAAACCTAGCATTCCCCAAGCATGACCACTACCAAAATTTAATACTTGTATCCCTTCAGCTAGTTTTACATGATCCTCGCCACGTTTGATTAAGCGCCATTGTAGATTGTTTTTAATCCACATATCAATGTCACCCCAAACATAGGCACCGTCTTTCACGTTTCTAGCATATGTTTGTAATGTGCCATTAAACTCATCTTCCTGTACAATAATTGTGGCATTTGTAAAGAGTTCTAAGCACCCTGCATGGTCGAGATGCAAATGGGAAGCAACAACATATTTGATATCCTCTGGACGAACATTTAATTCTTCTAGACGATGATGTAAATAGCATTCTTCTGGCATATTAATAGGAAATGCTTTTTGCGTAAATTCACCCCATCGCCCTTCTGGACCCATCGAGTTTGGATTGCATGCTGTATCAAATAGAATTTTGCCTTCTGGATGATCAATCAATACTGTATAAACAGGGAATTCAACAAATTCATTTGGCTGGTTTGGATGATCGATGGTTGCGGGATTGTGCATCGCAATCATATAATTTTTATCCATTCGCATCGTACCATTGTCCATCACATACAATTTTGGATGTTGTTTAATCATTTTCATTTTCCCATCTCCATTCGTGATTATTGGTTATTCCAAATTACTAGCTTCATTTCCGTCATTTCTTCTAACGCATATTTAATGCCTTCACGGCCTGTGCCGCTTTCCTTTACACCACCATATGGCATGTGATCTACTCGATAAGTAGGTACATCATTAATGATGACTCCACCAACGTGCAATGCTTTTGTAGCCTGAAAAGCTGTCTGAATAGAAGGAGTGAAGATGCCTGCCTGTAGGCCATAGTGAGAATCATTGATAGCCGCTATCCCTTCATCAATGGTGGATACCGTATTAACGATAACAACAGGTGCAAAAATTTCTTCACAGGATACACGACTCTGTGGTTGAACATTATATAAAACAGTAGGCAATAAAATATGATTGTCAATGTGACCACCTGTAATTACTTGTGCCCCTTCAGCTACTGCCTCTTCAATCCATTGATAAGCACGCTGTTGTTCAGCTTGTGAAATCATCATAGCAAGATCTGTTTGATTATCCATTGGATCACCAATTGTAAGCTGCTCTATTTTTTCCTTCAGCCGTATTAAAAATTCCTCCACCATACTTTCCATGACATAGATACGTTGTAAAGAAATACAGACTTGACCTTGGTTGGAAAAGGCCCCCATCACAACGCGATCCATAATACGCTCTAGCTGTACCCCTTCATCGATAATTACGCCTGCATTGGAACCTAATTCTAAAGTTACTTTCTTCAAGCCTGCACGATTGCGTAGAGAAATCCCTACCGCTGGACTTCCTGTAAACGTTATCATCTTAACATTTGGATGTGCTAAAAATGCATCGCCTACTAATTTACCTTGTCCAGTTACAAGATTAAAGGCACCTGCTGGTAAATTTGTTTGCGCCAATAATTTTGCCAAAAAATGAGCGGATAATGCTGTTTGTGTGGCAGGTTTCAATACAATCGTATTGCCTGCAGCTAATGCAGGTCCAACTTTGTGTGCTACTAGATTTTGCGGAAAGTTAAATGGTGTAATCGCAGCCACAACACCGATTGGCTCTCTTAATGTATAAGCAAAGCGCCCCTCTCCATTTTTTGATGCATCCATTGGAACCATTTCACCAGTAAGTCGCTTTGCTTCTTCTGCCGCAAATTTATAGGTTTCAACTGTGCGATCAATTTCAGCGTAAGCATACTTTAACGGTTTGGCTGATTCCATTGCAATGATACTTGCTGCTTCATCTCTATTTTCTGCAAAAAGGGTGGATAACTGCTCTAATATCTCTGCTCGTTGAAAAGCAGTTAATGCAGCCATTTGAGGAGCTGCAGCATGCGCACTTTCAATGGCCTCCTGTACATCTTTTTCAGTGGCCATCGCAAAGTGTGCCAATACCTCTTGTGAATAGGGAGCATGGATCTCCATCCATTCAGCAGTCATCTTCCATTCTCCATTAATCCATAAGCCCTTTTTCAATCGTAATTCACTCCTTTCTTTTTATGGTTACGTATTCATTTCAGAAAATAAAGAAATGAATACGTAACCATTTTGGTGTAAAAAATAAACTGATGGTCTATCAGTTTATTTTACACGTTGTATTTCTTGGGAAAATCTTAACAGACTCTGTTTGTCTAATGCAAGTACTTTTTTTCTCCATTACCTCAAATAATTTTTCGATAGCAATAAAACCTAAGTTCTCTTCTGATGTTAAACCTACTGTTGTTAAGGCAATAGAGTGATGTTTACTAAGCTCTACATTATCAATACCAATGATATTAAAATCTCTCGGAACCTGAAAACCTCTCTCTAAACAAAGATTCAATATTTCAATGGCAATGGCATCCGTAGCAGCACAAATAGCTGTTGGTCTTTTTTCGAGTTGTAAAAGCTCTGCAAACGCACGTTCAATATCCATTTTATTGGTGTTCGTTAAAAAAGTAGGCACTAATTTTGCATCTAGCCCATAATCCTGTAAAGCTTGTTCAAATCCCAGATAGCGTCCATAGAAGGTACTCATTTGATGTGGACCCCCTATCCAACATAAAGAGTCATGCCCTAATGATAGGACATGCTTGGTCGCAAGGTAACCTGCTTGAACATTATCAATTTCTACAAAATGTCTATTCTCTTTATGCTTACGGTTAAACATAATAAATGGAATAGCTAGTTTTTCTAGTTTATAAAATAAATCATCTTGATACAACATAGAAGACAATATAATTGCGTCTGCTTTCGTTTCTAAAACTGCATTGTAGATTGAATTAAGATTATCCTCTGTGCCAAAATAGACATTAACTTTATAGCCACGTGCATTAACATAATTCACGATGGCTGTAGTTGTATCAACAAAAAAAGGGTTGTGTAAGGGCCCCGAAATCAATGTAATAATACCTGTTTTTTTCTGAACAAGCGATCTTGCTATATCATTTGGCACATAGTTTAGTTCCTCTATCGCCTGCATTACTTTTTCAATTGTTTTTGGCTTTACAAGCTCTGGTGTATTCAATACTCTAGATACAGTTGTTTGTGAGACACCAGCATGCTTCGCCACATCTTTTGAAGATACCAAAAAAACCACCCATTTCATCATTGTGAAGCTATATTATATCATCTATAGAATACTGATTATAGTGATGATTCCTTCTCTACCTTAACGCTTTCGCTCATATGGCTTTGCAGCTTCACTCGCTTTAAAGTTATAAACAGGTTTAATAACTTTGACAATATCTACAGTTTCCCTAATCGCAGAAGTAATTTCTGTCATCGGCTTATAGGCCATTGGTGCCTCATCCAATGTTTCTTCATTGACTGATGTTGTCCAAATCCCCTGCATCGTATCTTTAAAATCGGCCATATTCAAAGCTTTTTTCGCTGCGCGTCGTGAAAACATGCGTCCTGCTCCATGGGGGGCTGAATAATTCCATTCCGCATTGCCTTTCCCTATACAAATCAGAGATCCATCCCGCATATTCATTGGAATAACTAGCTTTTCATCTTTATTTGCACGAACAGCCCCTTTGCGAAGCGTCATCGTTTCTGTATCGATATAGTTATGAATCGTATCAAACGTATCTGTAAAATGCCAATCCATCTGTTTAGCAATGGTTTCTGCAATGGTCCAACGATTCATCCGTGCAAATTGCTGTGCAATCTTCATATCATGGATATAATCATGGAAAGCTTCCCCCTCTAAATATGACAAGTCTTTCGGAACGAACGGTGTTTGTTCTTTATAGGCTTGTATCATGGATTGAATCTCTTGTTGTCGTCCTTGCTGTTTCATTGCCTCTATTTTTTCTGTCAAATCTTCTCGACGTAAATTTTCATAAGCTCTTTTTTGATGCCAATTAGCAACCTTTGCCCCTACATAGCGTGACCCCGTATGGATGAGCAAATAGTGCTGATCATCTTCATCTTTGGCAAGTTCAATAAAATGGTTGCCTCCCCCAAGTGTACCTAATGACAAGTTCGTATAGTCGTCTTTCAAGCCGCTTGCTCGAAATTGTTTACCTTCAAACTCTACAAAATGTCGGCTTGGCGATACTTCTTTATGAATATCCTGCCCACTTGGTACATATGTGCGAATGATGGCATCGAGTTGAGCAAAATCAACTGTTGTTACGTCAAGTTGTGCTACAAATACACCACACCCCACATCAATGCCGACAAGATTGGGTACAACACGGTCTTGCAATTGGATGGTCGTGCCAATGACACATCCTTTACCCGCATGATAATCTGGCATAATACGTACTTTAGTGCCTGCCATAAAAGCCTGGTCTGTTAATTCTTGAATCTGATCAACAGCTGTTTGTAATGCTGTTTGCGCAAAGATTTTTGCATTCGTGAAGCGTCCATTTATTTCAATCAAGTGTATCCCTCCTTACTACTTATACGTAAAACTGGAATGATTTGTTTCATATCATAAAGAAAACGTTCTAAAAGCATGCTACTTTTAGAACGTTTGGTGAAAACCTAATCTTCATATTGTACAACTAATTTTTTAGGTATTTCGGGTATATCATTTGATTTTACATCTTCTTCCCTTAAGTCAAGCATTTGCAGGGGATATTTTTCTTGCACCTCAAAAGGTATTGCAATACTTTCCATTTTATTATTCATTTGACTTCTTGCGAGTAAGCCATTGTTTGATAAATCAATGGCTAAAATAGCCTGCACAGATTCCTCAAGCATGGCAATATCCTTCGATTTCAACGGCATTTGCTCATTCATTAAAAATGGTTGAAGATGCTCTTTTATATAACCCTGTGCTTCGATTAAGCAAGAAAATTCATTTAATTTTTCAGCATAGCGCTTTAACTGACGCTTATCTTTTGCACGCTGTTGATTTAGTTTCTGTACCTTTTGTTCAATACGGCTCATGCGTACTTTCACTAAATCAATCAAAAAAGGCTGTGTATCTCGAATCGCCTGTAGCATTGAAACCTCTGCTTGTTGTACCTTGGCATATTGGGCGACACAAACCTCTTGCTGCTCATTGAGTTTTTGAACACGCTCTTTGAAAAATTCATTTTGCGTATGTTGGCCAAAGAAAGCTTTCATAAGACCTTTACCATGAATTTTTTTATGTTGTGCATCTAAACGCTCATATTCGCGTAAATACTCACTGTGCATGTTGCGGTATTCACGCAACATTTGTTGATAGTGCACAGCAATTTCAGTAAATTCTTCCACCTTGGAATCGTGTAAATAATCATGTTGCGCTATCGTTTGTAATAGCTGATACAGTGTTTGAACCTGTTTAAACGTGTTCGCTACCTGTTCATATTCTTGCTCATATTCTTTGACAATTGCTAAGTCACGTTGATAGCGAGAATATTCATATTGGGTATCGCCTGCATATTTTTCAATATTCTCTACAGCAGATTGAAATGGATCTCGTTGTGGAATTACAGTTAATTCGAAGCGGAATCGTTCAAGCCATTGTAAGAAGCGAATTAGGATGGCATATGTTTTTTTATCACTATTTTCAGCCACACGATGAATGTGAGCAATTAATTGATCATACTGACTTTTTTGCCAAAGCTCATGACTGTCTGTTTGTTTGGCTACTAGTGCATTAATTGCTGAAATCCCTATAAAATCACTCATCAAATGACCAATACGTTGTTGTTCAGAGTCCATAAATGCTGTGGCATGTTCCTCATCATCGATGCCGTTGATGACACATAAAGGTTCAACACCTTTATTTTTTAACGTTTCAATCAAGAGAAGTTCAGCATCCATTGCCATTGAACCAGCGCGTAACACCCAGAAAATTTCATCAACACGGTTCATAAGCGCCTCTGAAAAATAAGCCATTTCTCCTCCGCCTGCTTCTAATGACACAGAATCAATTATTGTCACGGATTTTAATAAATCATTTTTCAAATAGACTTCTAGATAATCTAAGTGTTCACGTAAAATCTGGGAAGCAAACGTATCGCCAGTTGTTAGTAGCTCTAATTTACTGAGATCAAATACAGCGACAACACCATCTAAAAAATAAGCTTTAATCTCTTCTTGCTCGCCGTAGCGTATAAACGTATTTACACTTGTTGGATGCTGATCATCTACCGATAATATTTCGCGTCCTAGAAGTCCATTCACAAGTGTTGTTTTGCCCACCCGCTCTTTTCCAACTATTAAAATCATCGTCTGGTTATTGGCATCTTGAATGATTCGATTTAAATGTTTTGCTGTATCTTTCACATATGTATTTTGGACGATGATGCCATACAAGTGTCGTAGTTGGTCAACAAATTGCGGCAAAATATTATTCGCTGAGGTTGTATTTTTGATTGGCGTATTGTCAATGTTCGTCATCCTCAAAACCTCTTTTCGTATGTATCTATAAGACCATTATAAATGAAACTATGGCTTTTCTAATACATGGATTGATGAAAAGAGGACAATATACTTATACGTTTATACGACAAATAGGAATTCATCCTTACACCTATTTCCTGTCTGCTTCATATATGATTGCTACACAGACTAAAGGGAATAGTCCCAGCTATGAGTTTAGAAGTATTAGGCTTGGAGATTTCTCTCCAAGGTTGCTGAATATCTGACCTTTGTCCTATCCCTCCAAACCAGCCATACGTGCATAAACAGCTCCAAGTAATGGCATTCCACCTTGGGCACCTAGTTTCTCTACAGATAAGGAAGCAGCGATATTAGCAAAATATACAGCCTCATCCAACGATTGCCCTTCTACTAAAGCATAGGCTAAAGCACCATTAAAGGTATCACCTGCGCCCGTTGTATCCACGACTGTTGTCATATAACCTGGAACATGAATTGGATAGGAGCCATCGAAATAACGTGCACCATCACTTCCTAGCGTCACGATTAATTTATTAGGATATTTTTCTAAAACTTGTTCCACTGGCTCGTTAAAAATTTCAGCACATTCTGTCTCGTTAGGTGTTAAATAGGTAATATCGTCCATCCACTGCACATCAAAATTGGCTGCTGGAGCAGGGTTTAACAGTATCGGAACATCCGCTTCTTTACATAAATGAATGGCATGGGCTGTCGTCTCTTTAGGGATTTCAAGCTGTATAATTACCAAGTGACTTTTTTGTATCAACTCTTTTGAAGCTTCAAGATGGGATATGCTTAGATCATAATTAGCTCCAGGTACGACAACAATTCGATTATCGTTATTGTAAATAAGTATATTAGCAATGCCTGTAGGAGCAGTGGTGCTTTTTACAATGGCGTTTGTCTGAATCTGCTCTTGCTGTAAAGCAGCATGTAATGTCTCACCAAAATGATCATTCCCTAAACAGCCAACCATCGCCACCTCACTGCCAAGACGAGCTGCGGCAACTGCTTGATTAGCCCCTTTTCCTCCTGGAACTGTTTGAAACGAGTTACCTAGAATGGTTTCCCCCTGCTTTGGAAAAGCATTCATTTGTACAACTAAATCCATATTTAAACTTCCTATAACTGTAATCATAGAATTCCACCTTTCATCTTTTGATCAAACAAAAAACAACTGAAATGAGTAGTATCATTTCAGTAGCTTAACAATATAAAAATTCGTATAAACTAAAAACCTATCGACTGTTTTAGGGATGCCCTAAATTCTTTCACTTACTGTAAATCGATACGAGCTTCTTTTACTCGTTAAATGAAAACGATCTAGTCACTCAGGCTATCTTCCTGTTATGCGAAGCAATGCTTCAGATGACGCTTTCAAAAACTGGCTGGATTTGTCCTTTAATATACAAATATTATTATAATGATAACATAGTGCCACCTTCGCATTTGATGTTTCCTTTATTATAAATAATTTCATATAGGAAATGCACTACAAACACAAAAAAACTGAAGACAACATAAAACTTGTCTTCAGTCATATCAATTAATAGGCTACTCGCTTCGCCTCATATGCGGCAATGTGGTCCTCATATTTAAAGGTTAAGGCGATTTCATCCCAGCCATTCAGTAACGTTTCTTTATAGTATGGGTCAATTGTAAAATGATAGACTGTACCATCTTCCCCTGTTACGGTTTGCTCTGCAAGATTTACTTCCATACTATAGGGCTTTGCTAAGCCTTTTGCTAAAATAGCATCACATTCCGATTCTGTTAGCTTAATCGGTAAGATACCGTTTTTGAAGCAGTTATTATGGAAAATATCTGCAAAAGAAGGTGCAATCACAACGTTAAAACCGTAATCTAAAATTGCCCATGGTGCATGTTCACGAGAGGAGCCACAGCCGAAATTATCTTGCGCCACTAGAATTTTAGATTCTTTAAATTCATGTTTATTTAATACAAAGTCAGCTATTTCATTCCCTTGTGCATCGAAACGCCAATGGTAAAATAAAAACTGTCCAAAACCTGTACGCTCAATACGTTTTAGAAATTCTTTTGAAATAATTTGATCGGTATCAACATTTTTTCGATCAAGTGGTGTGATGACACTCTTTACGATATTAATTGGTTCCATTTTTCAATCATCCCTTCCCAGTAAAGCAAGACTTACACTGTTTCCTTCACAAATTCACGTACATCGACGAAGTGACCTGCAATCGCAGCGGCTGCTGCCATTGGTGGTGACACTAAATGTGTACGAGCTCCAGCGCCCTGACGTCCTTCAAAGTTGCGGTTTGAGGTAGAGGCACAGCGTTCTCCAGCTGGTACGACGTCATCATTCATCGCAAGACACATCGAGCAACCAGACTCTCGCCATTCAAAGCCTGCATCCATAAATATTTTATCTAAACCTTCTGCCTCTGCTTGTTTTTTCGTTGTATATGAGCCTGGGACAACGATGGCTGTGACCTTGTCATGCACCTTACGCCCTTTGATGACATCAGCAGCTGCACGCAAATCACTAATGCGTGAGTTTGTGCAGGAGCCAATGAAGACATGCTGGATGTCAATGGATGTTAATGGCTGACCTTCCTCTAAGCCCATATAGGCAAGTGCTTTTTGAAGTGCCGCCTTGTCAGATTCATCCTCATAATCTGCTTGTGTTGGAACATGCCCAGAAACACCCGTACCCATCGATGGGTTTGTTCCCCACGTAATGATTGGTTCAATTTCTTCAGCTTTTATAATACGAACCGTATCGTACGTTGCATCCTCGTCTGAAGCAAGACTTAACCAATAAGCGGCTGCTTCTTCAAATTTTTCTCCCTGCGGTGCATATTTGCGCCCACGAATATAATCGACTGTTGTTTGGTCAGGTGAGATAAGCCCTGCTTTTGCGCCTGCCTCAATGGACATATTACAAATCGTCATCCGTTCTTCCATAGATAGTTTGTGGATAGCCTCTCCAGTAAATTCCACAATATGTCCTGTACCAACACCAATACCGAACTTGGCAATGATGGCTAAAATAATATCCTTTGCTGCTACCCCAACTGGTAGCTCCCCTTCAACACGAATCTCCATTGTTTTTGGCTTATTTTGCCATAACGTTTGCGTTGATAATACATGCTCCACCTCTGATGTACCAATACCAAATGCAATGGCACCAAAGGCCCCGTGAGTCGATGTATGAGAATCACCACAAACAATGGTTTTACCAGGCTGTGTTAATCCAAGCTCTGGTCCAATAACATGGACAATCCCTTGGTCAGGGTGACCCATGCCTGCTAACTCAACGCCAAATTCCTCAGCATTTTTAGCTAATGTTTCGATTTGATTGCGTGCAATGGGATCATGGATAGTTGGTAAATTTTTTGTCGGTACATTATGATCCATTGTCGCAAAGCTTAAATCAGGACGACGCACTTTACGTCCGTTCATGCGTAATCCTTCAAAAGCTTGCGGAGATGTTACTTCATGAATTAAATGAAGATCAATATATAACAGGTCCGGTTTGCCCTCTTCCTGATAAACAACATGTTTATCCCAAATCTTTTCAATTATATTTTTACCCATTGTCTTCACCTGTTTCTTTAAATATATGTTGTCATAATACTTTGTGATACAAAGCTAGTATCAATTTCGTTAATTACCTTATCTGTCCATTCATTCGTCGATAAAATGCGACTGCCGTCACGAGCAAGATCGGCTGTAAAGTAGCCATCATCAAATACTGCACTTACAGCGCGTTCTATTTCTGCCGCTTCTTCTTTTAAGCCGAATGAATATTGCAGCATCATCGCTACGGATAAAATGGTTGCAGCAGGATTTGCTACACCTTGCCCTGCAATTTCTGGTGCTGAGCCATGTACTGGTTCATATAAGCCAAAATTATCACCACGAATAGATGCGGATGGTAAAACACCAAGAGAACCAGTAATAACAGATGCTTCATCACTTAAAATATCACCAAACATATTCTCAGTAACGACTACATCATAGTGTCCGGGATTTGTAATAAGTTTCATTGCGACAGAGTCTACTAGGTTATGTTCTACGATTACATCTGGATACTCTTTTTTCTTTGCTTCTACAACTTCACGCCATAAGCGACTTGTTTCAAGCACATTCGCCTTGTCAACAGAGCATAACTTGCCCCCACGTAAACGTGCTAACTCAAAGGCATTTTCAACGATACGCTCCACCTCTGCTTTAGAGTAAACGGTTGTATCAATTGCGCCATTTTCAGTACGCATACGTGGTTCCCCGAAGTATACGCCGCCTGTTAGTTCACGTACAATCATTAAATCAACGTTCTCAGCCACTTCACGCTTTAATGGTGAAGCATCTAGTAAACTCGGGAACGCCTTTACTGGACGTAGATTAGCAAATAAATCGAAGTGTTTCCGAATTCGCAGTAACCCTTTTTCTGGGCGTAATTCAGGAGGGTTTTGATCCCACTTTGGACCACCTACAGCTCCTAATAAAATCGCATCACTATTTTCACACATCTCGATTGTTTCATCCGGTAAAGGATTATTGTGCTGGTCGATTGCAGCACCACCAATTGTTGCATATCCTAAATGAAATGTATGATTAAATCGTTTACCAATCACCTGTAATACACGTACAGCAGAAGCAACAACCTCTGGCCCAATTCCATCACCGGGAAGTACTGTAATTTTTCTCTCCATCGTCAAAACACCTTTCTTTGTATAGCGTATTCGCTAATTTAGTAAAGACGCTCACCTACCTTTTATCGAGATGAGCGTAGTCATTACGTCTAAGCGTAATTTTGGGTTAATTGATACAATACGCCATGACATCATTGCATCCGACTTGTGAATGGTACTTCATACAATTCACTACCTCAGCAACCTACACAGGATGTGCGCGAAGGCTTGCTTGTATTAAATGACGATTAATAGCATTTAAATAAGCTTTTGCCGATGCTTCTAAAACATCTTGAGAGGAATTACGGCCTGTAGTCGAAACCTCATCATAGCGAATATTAATTACTGCTTCACCTAGTGCATCTCGTCCTTTGCCAACCGATGTCACACGGTAATCAATGACATGTACAGCTCCAGATACAAGTTGCTCCAGTGTATTAAAAATTGCTTCTACTGAACCAGAGCCAGTAGCCACAACGGTTTTCTCTAGTCCCTCAGGTGTAAGCACAATAGCTGTCGCTGTAGGAATATTTTCAGTCCCATATTGCACCTGCACCATTTTCAAATCAAAGAGTGGTACATCTTCTACTTGAATTTGTTGCTCAGTAAGAAGAGTAAGTAAATCTTCCTCTGTAATCTCCTTTTTACGATCAGCCAATTTTTTAAATTCCACAAATGCTTTGTTCAACTTTTCATCAGAAAGATGGAAGCCCATTGTTTCCGCACGATCACGGAAGGCTGCACGACCAGAATGTTTCCCAAGAACTAATGGTATTTCACCTTCGCCGATTAAAGCAGGTGAAATAATTTCATAGGTTTCTGGATTTTTTAAGACACCGTCTTGATGGATGCCCGATTCGTGGGCAAATGCATTTCTTCCTACAATCGCTTTATTTGGCTGAATCACAACATTTGTCAATTTACTGACTAATTGAGACGTACGTTTAATTTCTTGCAACTGAATGCCCGTTTCCACCTGATAAATGTCCTTGCGAATATGAAGTGCTACAGCAATTTCCTCGAGTGCCACATTACCTGCGCGTTCGCCGATACCATTGATTGTTCCTTCGACTTGTGCAGCACCATTTTCTATTGCGGCAATCGTGTTAGCTGTTGCCATCCCTAAATCATCATGACAATGGGCGGAGAATTTTACGTTGTCAGCACCTTTGACATTTTCCAGTAGGAACTTAAATAATGCACCATATTCTTGCGGGGATGCATACCCTACAGTGTCTGGAACATTAATCGTTGTTGCACCAGCAGCAACCACTTCGTTCATAATGCGCACTAAAAATTCACGATCAGAGCGGAATGCATCCTCAGCAGACCATTGTACAAGTGGGAAGAATTTTTTAGCGTATTTAACAGCCTCTACCGCTTGCTCCACCACTTGCTCAGGGGATTTTTTTAATTTGTATTCCATGTGGATAGGTGATGTGGCTAGAAAAATATGAATATGTGGCTGTTGTGCTACTTTTATCGCTTCCCATGTAGCATCAATATCCTTTTGGATACAGCGAGCTAGCCCCGTCACAATGGAATTTTTTACTGTACCTGCAATGCGATGGACCGCATCAAAGTCACCGGGTGACGAAGCAGGAAATCCTGCTTCTATAATTGTCACACCAAGGCGCTCTAACTGTTTGGCAATTTCAATCTTCTCGGCTGTGTTTAAGTTGATCCCAGCAGATTGTTCACCATCGCGAAGCGTAGTATCGAAAATATCAATTTTTCGCACTTGTCGCCACTTCTCTCACAACTTTTTCTTTACCTTCGTTGATGAATGGCATCATAGCACGTAGTTTTGCGCCCACTTCTTCGATTTGATGGTTCGCACCAGCTTCTTTGAATTTTGTATATTCTGGACGACCATTTTCATTTTCTTGAATCCAACGACGAGCAAATGTACCATCTTGGATATCTGTTAATACGTCTTTCATACGAGCTTTTACAGACTCATCGATGATGCGTGGTCCTGCCACATAATCTCCCCACTCTGCTGTATCTGAAACTGAGTAGCGCATTGTTGCCATACCGCCCTCAAACATTAGGTCAACAATTAATTTAAGCTCATGTAGTGTTTCAAAGTAGGCTAATTCTGGTTGATAACCAGCTTCTACTAATGTTTCGAATCCTGCTCTTACTAGCTGTGTTGCGCCACCACAAAGTACCGCTTGTTCACCGAATAAATCTGTCTCTGTTTCTTCTTTGAATGTTGTTTCAAGAAGCCCACCACGTGCAGCACCGATTCCTTTACCATACGCAAGCGCTAAATCTTTTGCTTGGCCTGTAGCATCTTGGTGAATAGCGAATAGTCCTGGTACCCCAGCACCTTCTTGGAATTGACGACGAACTAGATGTCCTGGTCCTTTTGGTGCTACTAAAAATACGTCAACGTCTGCTGGTGGTGTAATTTGACCGAAATGGATATTGAAGCCGTGTGCAAACATCAATGCTTTACCAGCTTGTAAATGTGGCGCAATTTCCGCTTCATAAACTGCTTTTTGGCGCTCATCAGGTAGTAGAATTTGGATAACATCTGCTTCTTGTGCTGCTTCAGCCACTGTTTTCACGTCAATACCATCTGCTTTTGCCGCATCGAAGGATCCACCTGGACGAACCCCTACTACTACGTCAAAACCTGATTCTTTAAGGTTTAAAGCATGTGCATGACCTTGTGAACCGTAACCGATAATTGCGATTTTCTTTCCTTTTAATACGTCCTCGTTGATATTTTGCTCATAGTACATTGTAGCCATAGTTAATTTCCTCCTAGAATATGTTTTGTTTTTATAGCTTTAAGATACTTGCTCTGTCTATAAAGCTATTCATTTTTATATGCAAACTATTTTAAAATAGAGAGCTGCGGGTTTGAGACTTTTTGTGTTTCACGAACGGAGGCAGTTGCTCCTGTACGTGTAAGTTCTTTAATGCCATATGGTCGAATGAGTTCGATAAAGGCATCAATCTTCTCTGGATGTCCTACTACTTGATACGTCACAACATTTTTGGCTGTATCAATAATTTGGGCGCGGAACGGTTCAACAATTGAATTCATTTCCAAGCGTAAATTTGGTGGGGAAATCACCTTTACTAGTGCTAGCTCTCGCAGAACAATCGATTTATCGGTAATGTCATTGACCTTTAACACATCAATTTGCTTGGATAACTGTTTCACTAGCTGCTCAATTTTGCGTTCGTCCTCTATGTTGACAACGAAGGTCATCTTTGAAAAATTCGGTTGCTCCGTATGACCTACTGTAATCGATTCAATATTGAACTGACGCTTCATCAATAAACCTGTCAAACGGTTTAATACACCACTTTGGTTAATCACGGTTACGGTAATTACTCGCTTCAATTCTTTTTCACCCCAATCATTTCATGTAAGCCTGTGCCAGGTGCTACCATTGGGTAAACACATTCAAGCTGTTTCACTCGACAGTCAATTAATACTGGCTCATCAGACAGCAGTGCCTCACGGAAAATAGCCTCTGCTTCATCGATTGTGTTAATACGATAGCCTTTAATGTTATAAGCATCCGCTAACTTAACAAAATCTGGTTGGATCGGCATAAGTGATGATGAATAGCGCTCTTCATAGAATGTTTGTTGCCATTGACGCACCATGCCTAGACAGCTATTATTCAAAATCACTATTTTTACTGGTAAGTTAAATTCCTGTAGGATGGATAGCTCCTGTGCCGTCATTTGGAATCCTGCATCTCCTACAATCGAAATAACTTTTTTGTCTGGCTTCGCAAATTGGGCGCCAATTGCGGCCGGGAAGCCGAAGCCCATCGTACCAAGTCCACCAGACGTTACCCATGCATGATCATTATTTAAATGATAATATTGCGCTGCCCACATTTGATGCTGCCCAACATCTGTCGTCACAATGGCATTCCCTTCAGTAATCTTGTGCACTAATTGCAATGCCTCTTGTGGTAGGATTTCTTGTGTATTTGTATCCTTGCAATACCATAATGGATATTCCATCGCATGATTCCTTAAATAAGCTAACCAATCAGCTGTATCAGGACCTTGGAAATCCTTTTTCAACAGTGCCTTTAAAGCCTCCTTGGCATCAGCAACAATTGGAATATCTGTCGGTACATTTTTGCCAATTTCAGCAGGATCAATATCGATATGGATAATCGTTGCATTTGGTGCAAATGTAGCTAAATTACCTGTTAGACGATCATCAAATCGTGCTCCAATATTGAGTAATAAATCCGATTTTGTGATCGCTGTATTTGCTGTAGCTGTACCATGCATCCCAGCCATTCCAAGGAATAAGTCATGTTCACCATGGATGGAGCCCAATCCTAGCAATGTGTTCGTTACTGGAATACGATATTTTTCTGCGAAAGTCGTTAATTCCTCACGTGCATCCGCAAAAAGAACACCTGCACCTGCTAAGATGATTGGGTTTTTTGCCAATGAAATGGCTTGAATCGCCTTTTGAACTTGTAAATAATTTGGTTTATATGTTGGCTGATAGCCTGGTAAATAAATTTCATCAGGTGCTTGCGGTGGATTCTCTACATCAAACAACATTTGGGAAACGTTTTTTGGGAAATCCACGACAACTGGTCCCTTACGACCTGTGCTAGCGATATGGAAAGCTTCCTTCACAATACGAGGAATATCATTGACATCCTGTACCTGATAGTTGTGCTTTGTAATTGGTGTTGTAATCCCCATAATATCGGCTTCTTGGAAAGCATCTGTTCCGATCACAGATGTCGCAACCTGTCCTGTAAAAACAACCAATGGAATAGAGTCGATCATGGCATCCGCAATACCTGTTACAAGGTTTGTTGCACCAGGTCCACTTGTGGCAATAACAACGCCTGTTTTACCTGAAACACGAGCATAGCCTTCCGCCGCATGAATCGCACCCTGTTCATGTCTTGTTAAAATATGACGAATTGGATTTTTATACATCGCATCGTAAATTTGTAATACGGCTCCTCCTGGATAGCCAAAGACGATTTCAACACCTTGATCGTGCAATGCCTGCACTAATACATCTGCACCGTCCTTCGCTTGATAGGTTTGGTCAGCTGTTGCTGTTGGAGCTAATTGTTCTTGTTCATTGATTGAAACATTCGCACTCATCAAATTTTGCCTCCTTCATTTCTTTCAAACTCACACATCAGTGTTGTAGATTAGTGAAGTGTCAATAGCTGGATTGACTATTCCTCTCATCCTTTTCGTTGAGAGGCTGTTCAATTGCATTGTGAAAATAATAAAAAGCCTTTTTCTCCACACGCAAAGAACTACCTTACGTAGGGATGAAAAAGACTTTCCATGGTACCACCCTTTTTTATAGCAAATAATTGCTACCTCGCGAATAAATGACTGCATTTATGCACCAATGCGAAAGACATCGCATCCAATATAGTGTCATAAAACATTTATTCATTAATAACGAGCACTTTCGATTATGCCCGGAGCTATCTAATGGTGTAAACACGTTTAATAGCCCACTCCGAGGGGATGTCGGATCTAGTTATATCGCCGGCTTCCAGCACGACCGGCTCTCTGGTAGATACAAGGCTCTAGAACCTTTAACCTCATCAACGTTTTTATTTATCTAGTTGTTAAATTTTCATTACGCCGCCAGTGGAAGCGCTCGTCACTAATTTTGAATATCTTGCTAACCAACCACGTTTGATTTTTGGCTCAAAGACTGGTAATTTTGCACGACGTTCAGCTAAAACTTCATCTGAAACTTGTAAATTAATCGTACGATTTGGTAGATCAATTTCGATAATATCTCCGTTTTCTACTAAAGCGATTGGACCGCCTTCAGCAGCTTCTGGTGAAATATGGCCAATTGAAATACCACGAGATGCCCCTGAGAAACGACCATCTGTAATTAATGCAACCTTTGTACCAAGGCCTCGACCTTGAATTGCAGATGTTGGTGCAAGCATTTCTGGCATCCCTGGGCCACCCTTAGGTCCTTCATAGCGAATGACGACTACATGGCCCTCTTTCACCGTTCCATTATCAATGTTTTCCTGCGCTGCTTCTTGTGAATCAAAGACGATTGCCTCACCCTTGAATACTTTAATAGAAGGATCAACTGCCCCTACTTTAATAACAGAGCCATCAGGTGCGATGTTACCGAATAAAACCGATAATCCACCTACAGCACTATATGGATTGTCTTTTGTTCGAATGACTTGATCATTCGTGATGTGATAATCTTTGACAAGCTCACCCATTGTAACGCCTGCTACGGTTGGACGGTCTGGATGAATAGCACCTGGAATAGATGTTAATTCATTGATAATGGCACTAACTCCACCCGCTTTATTAATATCATCCATTGAAATATCTGAAGCAGGCATGATTTTTGCTAAATATGGCACTCTTTCTGCTACTTTATTAATATCTTCAATGTTGTAATCTATCTCGGCTTCATTGGCAATTGCTAATGTATGGAGAACTGTATTTGTGGAGCCCCCCATTGCCATATCAAGAGCAAAAGCATCATCAATTGCCTCTTTTGTAATAATATCGCGAGGTTTAATATCTTCCTTGACCATGCGGATTAATTGTTTAGCTGCTTCTTTAATCAGCTTGTGACGCTCTTCAGAAGTGGCAACGATTGTACCATTTCCTGGTAAAGCAACACCGAGCATTTCCATTAAGCAGTTCATTGAGTTTGCTGTAAACATCCCTGAACATGAGCCACATGTTGGACAAGCATTATTCTCAATATCCAGCAGCTCTTCCGCAGACATTTTTCCTGATTTGTGCGCTCCTACACCTTCAAACACAGATGTTAAGGAAAGCTGTTTCCCTGCTGCAGAAGTTCCCGCCTCCATTGGACCACCTGAAACAAAGATAGATGGTACATTCGTACGAACTGCTGCCATAAGCATTCCGGGTGTAATTTTGTCACAGTTTGGAATATAAAATACGCCATCAAACCAATGTGCATTAATAACTGTCTCAGCTGAGTCTGCTATAATTTCACGACTTGGTAAGGAATAACGCATACCTATATGCCCCATTGCAATACCATCATCGACGCCAATTGTATTAAATTCGAATGGAATACCACCCGCTTCAATAATAGCTTCTTTCACTACATCAGCGAACGTACGTAAATGAACGTGACCTGGTATTATGTCGATATAAGAGTTACAAACCCCAATAAATGGTTTGCCTAGATCTTTTGCTTTTACTTTGCCTGTTGCATATAAAAGACTTCGATGTGGCGCTCGATCTACGCCTACTTTAATCATGTCACTTCTCATTTTAAACGCCCCTCATTGCTATCCATACTATGTTCGTCGCTATAGACAAAATGTTCTGTCTTTTTAATTTTTGTTTATAGAGTAACAGTCTCTTAGATGATAACTGCTGTAACGAACGTGTTAAATTGTTGTTATCATAGTACGAAAAAAAGGTCTCGTCAACAGTATTTTTTGAATTGTTTAAACAATTCAAAAAATCTGTCAAAATTGAAATCGTTTACATGCTGATTAAGCATCAGTTTTATCTCGCTTTGATAAAAATTTTGACATTTCGTTCAAATTTTAATTTTTTAATAATAAACAAAAATGAGTGAATAAATATCTGCCATATATTTGAATAAGCTAAATCACAGAATCAGAGAGATAACGCTTACAATAGAAACAATTTTTTTAAGTATCCTGTAAAAAATACTTGTTCAGGATCATATTGGTGTCGAATGCTTAAAAACTTCTCAACCTCTGGATACAACGCATGAACCATTTGCGCTGTTAAATGATGTTGTTTTCCCCAGTGAGGACGACCTTCATATTTTTGCATCAATGTATGCACCCATTTAAAATAAGGCTCTTCTGCCATTCCCTTATACATATGAAAGGCGATAAAAGCCGACTCACGCCCTTGTGTTGGACTTAAAAAACCTGCTTCACCTGCAGTTGTTCGACACTCTAAAGGAAAATGAACATTAAAAGTGCCTTTTTTAAAGGTTGCATGGATTTCCTCTAAACAAGCTTCAAAATGGGGTAAAGGGATGGCATATTCACTCTCTTGGAACTTCACGCTTCGAGGTGAAGGATAAATTTCATAGCTTATCCCTACTTTTTCACTTTCTACCACATTGGCAGCCGCTATCTTGCTCATAGCACCAATTAAACGTGGTTTCCATTTACAAAGCTCTGACATCGCAAAGAAGGCCCCATTTTCTACTATTTGTAGCTTTAACGTTTCTATTCTTTTATTCCATTCACTTTGAAAGACAGGCGCGACTGCATTCATCCGTTTTACTTGTATTGTTTCACTACCAGGGAAATAAAACCACTCCACATGACGATGCTGACGAATATCCTCGGCAAATAGCGAGAGACCATTTGTCAACGTTTCTCTTGCCCCAATATAATGCAAACCATATAGAGGCATGACCTTAATCGTTACTTTGACAAGAACACCAAGCATTCCGAGAGATACATGCAGCGCTTCAGATAAATCATCCATCCCTCTCCTATGTTCCTGATAAGTCCCAGTGCCGTCTACAAACCCCCATGCCTCGACAGCTGACGAAAGAGAACCAAGTGTAACCCCTGTGCCATGTGTGCCAGTTGACACTGCACCTGCAATGGTTTGTTCCTGAATATCGCCCATATTGATTAACGCAAAGCCGTGTTTCGCTAGCATTGGTCCAATTTCATATAGGTAGGTCCCCGCCCATAATGTTGCCTCCTGTCTTTCCTGATTGACACGCATGCTTCACAATTGCTGAAACTTCATCAATAGAGTGTGGTAAATACATTTCACTCGGATAGGAAATAACATTCCCAGCCCAGTTTGTCCACTTTTCACCATTTCGCCATTTTTCTATAGAAAACATTGTCCATCCCCCCTATATGTTGTGTAATGTCCTGCATACTTGTCCCCGCGAATAGCATGCAGGACCTGAAAACGCTCACAAAGCTCTCCAGCCTTCGCATGTCGAAAATAAATGGTATCGCCAATATTGATACTCTTCCCTTTGACCTTAATAGGTGTTTGCACTTCCCCTGCGCCTTCTAGGCTAAGATATGCAAAAGTGGTAGGGTCATAGAATACAGGCAAACGATCCATCCCAATGGCTCCAGAAGCCGTATAGCCTCCCCCATGACAAACAACGATATTTTTTTCAGGCATTCTTGTTACACGTAAGGCAAATCCAGCAGCCTTTTCTAGCTGTAAATGTGTAAATTGATCGAACAATGCTGGTGCATAAAAAGCCGAGCCAACTGTAATTTCCGTTACTTCCTTCTGTTGATTGGTGTACGTCATACTTCCTGATCCTCCACCATTAACAAAGCGTAGATTTGGAAAATAAGCCTTGATATGGGCGATCGCTAATCGACGAAACTGCGTTACTTGCTTTTTGGCTTGTACTTGCATGGCTTCTATGACTCTACCTTTTAAAGCATTTGCAGGACGATTGCCAACCCCTGCTATTTGAGCCTCATAGCCCATCGCTCCTACCACTTCAATTACAGGGGTGTTTTGAATGGTTTGTAAAAAAGGTGTCAACGTTTCAAGAGAAGACAATGACGAACGTTTTGTTCCAAAATACAATACTTTAAAATCATTAGAAACATTAAGATCAATGCAAACCTGTACACGTACGCCAATCTCTTGTCCTAATTTCGCCAATAGTTGGATATGTTCTGGTCTGTCTACCATAAAGGTGACGAGTTTTCCTTCCTTTACAAAATGCAACAATCGACGCATCGTTGCTTCCTCCATTACTGGATAGCCAAGCAATAAGTCATCAAACTGCTGCTCTAATAAAAAAAGGGTCTCTGCTGCAGTAAATGTCATAAACCCCACAACATTCACAAGTTTTTTTTGTATATAACGAAGGACCTCAATAGAACGAATCGATTTTGTTGCAATACGAATTTGTTTTCCCCCACATGCATCTTGAACCATTTGTATATTTTTATCTAGTGCATCTAAATCTAACCATGCAAATGGTCTTTCCAAATCACAAAATGCTTGATCCAATCTTGACGTCATTTCATCACTCCCTTGTCTGTACTATGTATTTGACATTTAACAGAATAATTCCTTTTTTAATCACTTGAGCAAAATAAAACAACCGTGAGCCTGTTATTCAATAAGACTACACGGTTGTTTTAATATGGGATAAACATTTCATTCACCTTTCTATTAAATTGGTTACGATGCGAATAAGAAATCAGCTGCAAGATTTAGCATTACTAATAAATGCAAACCAGCAATTAAAAAGCCTTGACGATTTAAACGTTTCATAACAGCCATATTCATATGACCACGCTCCTTTTCTACATTATAATCCCTTTATACAGAATTTTCAAACTATTAAAAAGTGGAAATTTACCCATTTTTCTTTTTCGCAAAAAAATTTCACCCTCTGAAATATGTGACTGCACGGGGGATTGAAATTCTGCTTCAACAAATAGTGGACTTTTTTATGAATGAAAAGATGATTGTAGTAAATAATTTAGTTAAATGGCTAATTATTTTATTGCTGATGGAGATTGGGCATTGCAAGCATTTCTGGTACGAATTAAATGCATGAACATACTATAGAAGTAAGCGATAATTGGTCTATGTACAAAATAGAAGTAATTGTAGTTAATGTGGACATTTTCACAGTAATTTATGCAGTTGGATTAGCTATAAAGTGAGGACAGCAAAAGAGCCTGCATTCACTTGTCTACAGTCTCATTTACAACATGTAATAATTACTAAACAACATCACAGTGTTTAATCTACTCCATTCAGGGTATAACTAAGTAATCGCCATTATATCTTAAATTTAAGGAGATGAAAGTAATGATTAGTTTCATTTGGTATTTAATTATCGGAGGAATTCTTGGATGGTTAGCTGGCGTCATTTTAGGTAAAGATGTACCTGGTGGCATCATCGGGAATATTATTGCAGGGATTGTCGGTTCTTGGATTGGTAGTATGGTTTTAGGGAACTGGGGCTGGAGAGTAAGTGATTTCTATGTGTTCCCAGCACTAATCGGTGCCATCGTGTTGATCTTTATCGTCAGCCTTATTTTAAAAGGTATGCGTAAAGCAACTTAAATATGTAATGAAGAGCCATCCATTGTGATGGCTCTTTATTTTTTTTCATTTAAAAGAACTGCTGCTTGGAGTTCATCGTGAAAATCATTATACAATTGGTAGTAATATAACACATCATCTACATATTTCTTGCTATGGTTGTATTGATAAACAGCTTTCTTAATATCCCCTGTCGCAGCACCGTATTTAGATAAGTAATTCGCAGCACTAAATACTGCATCCTCAATATCATAGGGGTCGGCTATTCCATCGCCATTTGCGTCAACGCCATATCCTCCGTATTTAGCAATTGTCTCAGGACTCATCAATTCAGTTTTCGTTATGCTTCCTTTTCCTAAACCTGAGCATGTGGGATGCTGCCAGCCAACGAATGTACAGGGCATGAATTGCATATGCCCCTCTGCCCCCGCAGATGATACCATTGATTCTACCGTAGAAAACCGCGTTTCAATACGATGATGCGCAGCAAGTAATGTCCATGGTACACCATATTTTTCTTCTGCAGCTACATATACGGGAATGTATTGCTCAGGAATATTCATATCGAAGTGCTGTTGAATCTCCTCGATTGCCTTTTGCTGTACAAGCTTTTCAAAAATCGGTAATGTTTGAAGCTCCTTCCACGCAAAAAATGTGAGAACATACACGGTAATTGCAATGGGAATCAATAATGCTATCATACCCAATTTTGTCGCGGGTGATAACATGGGTTTCTTATTCTTTTTCTTAGCCATACGTCACACCTAATCTAGTATTCTTTTTCTATATTACCAAATTTTCCGTAATATGCAGTAGATCTTTTCAATTTTGAAAGATTGAAGTCATCCTCTTAGAAGAAACACATCATTTCCACCATGAAAGCAGTTGAAAGGTTTGGTAAAAATATAGTAAAATACAGATTGATTCATTTATTTGGATAATAATAGGGAGGAATTTATTTTGTGGAAAGACTTTAAAGAATTTGCGATGAAAGGCAATATTGTCGATCTAGCAGTAGCAGTAGTTATTGGTGGTGCTTTCGGTAAAATTGTTACCTCCTTAGTTGAAAATATCATCATGCCATTGGTCGGTGTTTTAACGGGTGGTATTGATTTAACAAAGAGTTTTGTTTTTGGCTCAGGTGAAGCCCAAATCAATTTTGGTGTATTTCTACAATCCATCATTGATTTTTTAATTATAGCATTTGCCATTTTTATGGCCTTACGAATTATGACGAAGCTCACACGTAAAAAAGAAGAGGCAGTCGTGGAAGAACCAACACCTGAACTCGATGCCAAAGAAGAGCTTCTCAAAGAAATTCGCGACTTGCTTAAAAAAGAACAAGCCTAACCTATTAGCATCTGTCTCTCATTTGAAGAAGGCAGATGTTTTTATTTTGTATCCTTTACTTTTTCGTTCTATGCGCTGCTTCAGAATCTATCCCTCACTTCGCCTGCTCTATCCATCACTCTTCACGTTGTATCCGCTGCTTTTCACGTTTTAACCGCTACTTCAGAATCTATCCCTCACTTCGCCTGCTCTATCCATCACTTTTCACGTTCTATCCGCTACTTTTCACGTTGTATCCGCTACTTCAGAGCCTATCCCTCACTTTGCCTGCTCTATCCGCTACTTTTTACGTTTTAACCGCTACTTTAGAACCTATCCCTCACTTTGGCTGCTCTATCCATCACTTTTCACGTTGTATCCGCTACTTTTTACGTTTTAACCGCTACTTCAGAGCCTATCCCTCACTTTGTCTGCTCTATCCATCAGTTTTCATGTTGTATCCGCTACTTTTTACGTTGTAACCGCTACTTCAGAATCTATCCCTCACTTTGTCTGCTCTATCCATCAGTTTTCATGTTGTATCCGCTACTTTTTACGTTTTAACCGCTACTTCAGAATCTATCCCTCACTTTGGCTGCTCTATCCATCACTTTTCACGTTGTATCCGCTACTTTTTACGTTTTAACCGCTACTTCAGAGCCTATCCCTCACTTTGCCTGCTCTATCCATCAGTTTTCATGTTGTATCCGCTACTTTTTACGTTTAACCGCTACTTCAGAATCTATCCCTCACTTTGTCTGCTCTATCCATCAGTTTTCATGTTGTATCCGCTACTTTTTACGTTTTAACCGCTACTTCAGAATCTATCCCTCACTTTGGCTGCTCTATCCATCAGTTTTCACGTTGTATCCGCTGCTTTTCATGTTTTATCCGCTACTTTAGAACCTATCCCTCAATATGCCTGCTCTATCCATCACTTTTCACGTTCTATCCGCTACTTTTCACGTTATAACCGCTACTTTCTATCTTGTATCCGCTAACTAGAAACTATCCTCCACTTCTTTTAGCTCTATTTGAAACTGCTCGTTCTTACTAAAGATCACTCCATTAGAAAATAACAGGAAGTAAATTAATCTCCTACTATTCCTAGGTGATTAACTTTAAATAATCTAGCTAATTTTCAGAAATCAACTTGTTCTTCTTTAGTATCCATGTTAAATTGGTAACAATTATTGAGAATACTATTAAATTGAAAGCAAAATTAGTTGCTTTTAATAATATTGAAGAAAAGAGTGACGTCATGACATTAAACAGAAGTATTGAAACAAAGCTTGTACAACTTGGTAATTTAAGTGACCCAGCAACAGGAGCTGTGAGTCCGCCCATTCATTTATCGACTGCTTATAAACATACTGGGATTGGTGAGTCTACTGGTTTTGACTATACACGTACAAAAAATCCAACACGTGCTCTTTTAGAAGCAGGAATTGCTGATTTAGAGGGTGGCGATATGGGCTTTGCCTGTAGTTCAGGGATGGCTGCCATTCAATTGGTGTTATCCCTATTTAAGCCTGGCGATGAATTAGTCGTGCCAGATGATTTATACGGCGGTACATATAGACTATTTAACTTCTTCCAAGATACTTATAATATCAAACCTGTTTATTCTAAATTTGAATCGGTTGAACAGGTAGAGGCATTAATGAATGAAAATACACGTGCAATATTCATTGAAACACCAACAAATCCACTTATGCAGGAATTTGATTTACAAGTGTATGCGGAGTTAGCACATAAGCATGGGGCATGGCTAATTGTGGATAATACATTTTATACGCCATACTTCCAACGCCCTATTGAATTAGGCGCAGATATTGTGCTTCATTCTGCAACGAAGTATATTGGTGGTCATAATGATGTATTAGCTGGGCTAGTGGTTGCTAAAGGCACAGAATTAGCCGAACGCATTGGCTTTATTCATAATGGCAGTGGCATGGTGCTAGGAGCTATGGATTCATGGTTACTTATTCGTGGTTTAAAAACAATGCATCTTCGTCTAAAACAACATGATGCCAATGCGAAGGCGATTGCTGCTTACTTAGAGGAAGAAGAGTTAGTGACCGATGTCCTTTACACTGGAAAAGGTGGCATGCTGTCATTCCGCTTGCAAAAGCCTGAGTGGATTGACCCATTCCTTCGTAACTTAAAGTTAATTACTTTTGCTGAAAGTCTTGGCGGTGTCGAAAGCTTTATTACGTATCCTGCTACACAAACACATGCAGATATGCCTTATGAAGAGCGTGTGGAGCGTGGCGTTTGTGATCGTTTATTACGCTTCTCTGTTGGCATTGAGGAAGCAGAAGATTTAATTGCAGACTTACGACAAGTGTTTGATATCCTTAGAAAAGAGGCGTAATTGATGAAGCAACGTATTGAAACAAGCCTCATTCACGCAGGTGTTCGTGATGGCTATAGTAATAAAAAAGGGGCTGTTAACGTCCCGATGTATCTGTCCTCTACTTTCCATCAAGAAAGTATAGATGAATTTGGAGAATATGATTATGCTCGTTCAGGCAACCCTACAAGAGATGCGTTAGAAAAAGCTGTAGCAGAGCTTGAGGGAGGCGTTCGTGCCCATGCATTTTCATCTGGTATCGCTGCCGTATCAGCAGCATTAATGCTGTTATCGCAGGGAGATCATATCGTCATGACTGAGGATGTTTATGGTGGAACCTATCGTTTTGTAACAAAGGTGTTGCCGCGCTTTGGGATTTCCCATACATTTGTAGATTTTACGGATCTAGCAGCTGTAGAAGCAGCAATCACGCCAGCTACAAAACTACTTTATATGGAAACACCATCAAATCCAACGTTAGGCATTACAGATATTCGTGGTGTAGTGGCGCTTGCCAAGCAACACCACTGCCTTACATTCTTGGATAATACTTTTATGACACCGTTACACCAACGCCCACTAGAACTTGGTGTAGATGTCGTCATTCATAGTGCAACGAAGTTTTTATCTGGACATTCTGATATTATTGCTGGCTTAACGGTTACTGCCGATGAAAAGCTAGGTCAGGATCTCTACTTTATCCAAAATTCATTCGGTAATATTTTAGGTGTACAGGATTCATTCACACTACTACAAAACATTAAAACAACAGATGTACGTTTTAGTCGTTCTGCTGAATCTGCACAAAAAATTGCTGCCTATTTGGCTAGTAATCCACTAGTTGAGCAGGTCTACTATCCAGGACTTGCTTCACACCCTGGCTACGCTATTCATCAGCGTCAAAGCACGAGTCCTGGGGCTGTTTTATCCTTCCGACTACCAAGCTATGCTGCTGCAAAAGCATTGGTTGAGGCGATGACAATTCCAGTATTTGCGGTCTCTCTTGGAGGAGTAGAATCTATTCTGTCTTACCCTGCAAAAATGAGTCACGCTGCTATGGAGCCTGAGGAGCGTGCTAAACGTGGCATCACTGATGGCCTTTTACGTTTTTCTGTAGGACTTGAACATGTGGATGATTTAATTGCTGATTTTGCACAAGCCCTAGAGATTGCTGCCAAGGCTTAGTTGAATCAACATAAAAACCGCGTCAACTAGACGCGGTTTAATTGTGATAGGTTCAATTTTTCACCTTTGCTAACAATCGGTATAAATAATCCCCATGCCCCTTTGCTAGCAAGGCATCTTGCTCAGCTGAAATCCAATAGAACGAAAAGAGTAAATCCCCTTCGTTTAAGCCAGTTGGATGATGCTGCCATGTATTTCGTGTTTCATCGGATGTTAAATGATAAAAATACCGTTTCTGTAAAACACCTGATGGATGATTAAAATAGTCCTGTGCTATTAACGCTTGAACGACAAGTGTGGTTAGACCTGTTTCTTCTAGCATTTCACGTTTCACAGCATCTAAAGGTGTTTCCCCTTCCTCTACCGTACCTTTGGGCACCTGGATACCTGCCCCAACTGAATTCTGTTCAAATACGAGTACCTGTAATTGATCCTCATGCGTTCTCGTGATATAGCCAAATGCTTTTTCAACTACTTGCATGAAAGTGACCCCCTTTGAATGATTAAATGTTACAATAAAGAAAAAAATTGGAATAGCAGGTGAAAAGTGTTGACACTTATTATACGACAGATGCAAGAAAATGACATTACTTTTGTACAAGAAATTGCTAGAATAAGCTGGCACTATACATATGAGGGAATCATTCCTCATGACATTCAAGATCGTTTTATACAACAAGCCTATAGTCGAGAACGTTTAATCGAACGTCTTATCAATAGTCCCTTTCTTGTTGCAATTTTTGATGAAAAGCTAGTAGGCTTTGCTAATTTTTCAAATGTAACACAAGGTGAGGCGGAGCTATATGCGATTTATTTACATCCTGATATGCATGGTAAGGGCATTGGTACTGCACTCTTACAGGAAGGCTTACGTATGCTCCCAAATCTATCGTCTTTATTTGTTTGTGTAGAGAAAGAAAATAAACTTGGTATGCATTTTTATCAAGCAAAGGGATTTGTATCGATAGAAGAATTTGATGAACAATTTGATGGTCATCTACTTAAGACAGTTAAATGGGTGAAGCAATACGAAAAAGTGTAACGGTTCTTGCAACTACCGTTACACTTTTATTTATGTAAGATTTATCTGCTCCGCTTGGATAACAAGTGCTGTTAGGCCAGTTATACTACCAGATTCATGTGCCTGTCCTTGTTGCCATAGCACGCCTTGCCCTGTTTTTAGCGTGATTTTTTCAGCATCTACACCACTAATCCATCCTTCTCCATTAATAACGATAAAGAGCTGTGGAACGGGGGCATCATGCATACCAACCACTCCACCTGGCTCAATATAGATGAAACCGATCGTCGTAGGCATTTCCGTTTTCGTGATTTTTCTATAAAATGTATCGACGGATTTGTATTGATGTATTGGATTTGCTAAATCTTGTGTAAATTGTATGATTTGCATTTCGCGAAAATCCTTTCCTATTAGGCTAGCTCTTCTTCAGCAAATGCTAAAAGTGTTCCATCTTCTTTTTTGAAATAAAAAGCAAATGCATCATAGCCATTTCTTTTAATCGTTTCCCAGTTAGCGGTTTCTCCATTTATGAGCCGTACATTTTCTTGTTCATCTACCTCATAGTCGTCTATTTCTTCGTCATAGTCGATATTATAGAAAAATGATAATACCACTTCTGTTACAGGCAGAATATATTTCTCCAGTGGACGGTTGTCATGATGTGCCTCGGTATACGCCTCACAAAATAGCGCATTATAACCATGTAGCGTGGCATCAAAGAGCAAAATTTCCTCCGCTGTTAAAGGATCTTTGGCAACGATTTTAGCGGTTGAGCCTGTAATAAAAGGCATTTCCTCTCCTTCAATCATTAGCAAATCACCGTGATACCAAATTTCAAATTGTTTATTGCCTGCGCTAGATTGGAGCTGAAACTGTGATTCAACGCCATCTATAAACTGCACGTTTTCTGCAAATGGCTGTAGATAAATTGGAATAGGCGTAATCATAGCATTCCTCTCCTTTTCTGTTAGAAATTACTTATATTATACATCTTTCTCATTTTACTCATAAAGAAAAACCCAGAATTTTTTCTGGGCTTGATGACACTTACTTTTCTAGCATGATTAAAACTGACGGGCCTTTGCTTCACTTCGCAAGAGACGGTTATGGAGGGTAATCTCCGTTTCACCATTTACTTGCGATTTTGATCGCTTAATCCTTGACCAGTTGCGGTGGATTTTTTGAGATTTGGGGTCTAGTTGTTCGAACCTACTCATTTTTCATCCTCCTCATCATTATAGATTTCATAAGTGAAATCTTCTTTATTATGACCAGCTAAGGTGAATTTATACTAATTTCCTAAGAAGCTTGTCCACTTCTCTTTATTTGTTTTCGCTTAACCAAGTTAACGCATATTGTACATATAATTCGGCTCCAACGCGCAAACCATCTTCATCGATATTAAAATGGCCGTTATGATGTGCCCAGCGTGTATCCTTTTCTGTATTGCCTGAGCCTACTAGGGCAAAGCAGCCAGGGACTTCATCTAAGTAAAAGCTAAAGTCTTCTCCACCCATTGTCGGATCATCAATATGATAAGCTTCTGCGCCAAAATGTTCAGCTGCAAGGCGCTCGACTAAGCTGGCACTCGCCACATCATTGTTGACGGCTTGTGTACCATATTCATAAACAACCTCTGCTGTGCCACCATAAAGTGACGCAATCTGCTCAGCATAATGACGAATTTGCGCTTCGATATGTGAACGAACCTCTTTATCGAAGCAACGCACTGTCCCTTCTAAAATGGCATCTTCCGCAATTACATTAAAGCGTGTACCAACCTCCATTTTTCCAATTGTAAGAACGGCGGGTCGAAGTGGATTGACTGTACGTGCCACAACTGTTTGAACATTCAAAGCAAACGTTGAAGCAATCATCACGGCATCAATGGCATCATGTGGTACTGCGGCATGCCCGCCCTGCCCTTTAAAGCGTACTTTGAAAATATCAGCAGAGGCAAAGGCAGGACCTTTATTGCACTGAATTTTTCCTGTGTCAATTTGTGACCAAATATGAATACCAAAGACGTTATCTACACCTTTCATTGCTCCTTGCTCTACCATCGCTTTTGCGCCTGTAGCTACTTCTTCAGCTGGCTGGAAAATAAAACGAACTGTTCCCTCAATTTCTTCTTGTACCGTATGTAATGTCTTAGCTGCAATTAGCAACATGGCTGTATGTGCATCATGACCACAGGCATGCATCTTACCATCCGTTTTAGAGCGATACGGAATATCTTCTCGTATTTCATAAACTGACAATGCATCCATATCCGCACGTAAGGCAACGGTTTTTCCTTCCTTGCCCCCTTTTAACTCCGCAATAATGCCTGTTGGCTCTGTTCGTCTATACGGAATACCAAGGTTCTCTAAATACGCTGCTACATAATTCGTTGTTTCATACTCTTCCCAAGAAAGCTCTGGCTCGCTGTGCAATTTTTGACGAATCGTCACAAGCTCACTATTTAATTCTGCAATAATTTCTTTCATTTTATTCATGCTGACTCTCTCCTTCTTTATAGCCAATTGACAAAAATACCTGCTAGTATAACAGATGTTATCGTTACACTAATGAAACCTCCCACAAGCATCGGTGGCAACATATGACTTAACAGCATATCTCTTTCTTTTTGATCGATTGTGGACGATTTTACTACTTCATTCGTTAATATATAATCTGCCGGGAACCCATAGAGCGCTGTTAAGGATACAGCAAATGCTAAATTTGGGCTGACCTTTAAAACTTTCCCTGCGATGAAAGAGAAAATATACATACCAATGACCGCTAAGACAATTGACACAACTAATGGCACGATAATACGCATCAGCATTTCAGGGGATGCCTGTTTTAAGCCATCGAATATAAAGAGCATTAAGCCCATAATGGCAAAGCCGAAGCCATTTGCTTTTTGCAATGGTTGTCTTTCTAAAAAACCAAATGTCGATGCAAGCACACCAAACACTAGGCATAGCACTAATGCATTGACTGTCACTACAGGTGCTAATGCTGTAGATGTACCATACGCTAATAATCCAACAAGCGCTAAACGGAAAAATTTAAAGTATTCTGTATTGTACTTAGCAGGAATTTTCCTAAATAATTTCGGTTGCTCAGATAACTGTTCAGCATCTTCCTCTACCTCTGTAACCGATTGTAAATTCCCCTGATGGTGTTCCTTTAATAAACGTTTTGCTTCACGCTTCAATACAATGGACGTGATGGGGTATCCTGCAAAACCTTGAATGACGTAAATCACAATGGCAAAGACGGCTAAATCCTCTAAGCCAGCCGCAGAAGCGCCTTCTGACATCACTAGCGCTGCCACAACACCACCGACTAATGGTGGAACTGCCACAATCATCGTTTTTAAATCAAATAGCAAGGCACCAATTGTAAATAATATGGCGATGATGCCTACAATACCAGCTAAAGAAATAACAATGGCTTTCCACTGGTTTTTCAATTCCTTAAGGGACAGAAGTGTACCCATGTTCGTAATTAGTAAATACATTAACATCGTGGCAACGACTGGACCAATCCCGGCAATACTCACAATATCTTTCGGGAAGAATGTCCAATAGCCGATTAAAAATAATACCGCACAGACGAACACAGATGGAATCCACGCCTTCGTTCTTGTTGCTACAATATCTCCGATGTAAAGAATAGCAAGTACTATCGTCAGTGCTAACATTTGCGACATATCAAAGAATTCTCCTAACTTAGTAATTTTTTAATGTCATCTATAATAATACTAATTATTCTTAAAATTCTATTTTTACAGAAAAGAAGAAAAACAATGTAAGAACGAGCATATTCGCGACACTAAAATTACGGTTTTCCAAATATTTAGATTTTAAATAATTTTCATAAAGCGCTTTCAAAAAAAATAGAACCATTATAAAATGGTTCTACTTTGTCTTACATGCTATTTTTTGAAACGATTACCTGTATTCGCATAGATCAATAAAAAAAGCGTGAGTGCGACAAAAAGCACAAGACCAACGTGAAATAACCATTGTGTATGGAATAATTCGTCTAGAATCCATAAAAGGACACAAAAACAGTAGCCATACATCGTTTTTCCCATAAATCTTGCCAATGCCTTTTCATCATATTGTTCTTTATCTTCCTGTGCCATTGTATTAAAGCCTGCAAGTAGAAAAGCTCCTTTACCTTGCGATAGAACAATGGCGAAGATGAGAAACGGCAGCATGATAATTAAATAGACAATAACTCCCAAGGTTAATCATCCTACTTTTCATTTTTAATAAATTGCTCAATTGCTGGTAATAATTCTTCATGCAGTGGCAGCGAAGGGTTTGCATAGGTTGCTAAGTTTTCTGCACGATCTGCTGGTGCCTTTTTCAATACGTGATTCATACCCGCTAGATAAAGTAATTTTGCCTCTTTTTTACCTTTCTTCAATGCCTCGGCATCGGCTTCCTTCACTTGTAAATCTGTAGTTCCTTGTAACAGTAATACACGTCCTTTTACTTTGGCTAGCTCATCAGCAGGTTGATACTTTAGCAAGGAAATCAGGAAAGGCTGTACAGATGGACGGAAAAGGGCTTGTAGCTCTGGCGAAATATTTTTCACTTGTTTCCCTTGCTTTAAAGCTGTCAAAATATTCGTGGATTCGTTGAAAAGCTTTGGTGCTAATTGACCCTTTAATTGCTCTAAAAGCACTTCATCCAATGGTCTACCCGCACCGGCAATGGAGACAAAGGATGCTACGCCTGTCTTTTGAGCCGCTAGCAAACCAATGAGTGAGCCTTCACTATGTCCAATCACATGGACACTTGTGTAGGATTTATCAGCCATCAATGTTTGGATAATTTGCACAGCATCATCAACATATTGGTCAAACGTTCCATCCTCTTCCTTTGTTAAGAGCGCTTGATTATCTCCAAGTCCTCGCTTATCATAACGCACCGTCGCAATGCCCTGTTGTGCTAAACCTTCCGCTAACATTTTCAAGCTATTATTTTTTCCAGCTAAAGCGGAATTACCGTCTTTATCCGTTGGCCCCGATCCTGCTATTATAAGTGCCACTGGGGATGGAGATGGAGAAGCCTTTTGTACAGCTACTGTTAAGTTACCGTTTTGAACGGGAATTTTTAATGTGTCATAGGTAACAGGTTCTTCTTTATAAGCCTTTAGTGTTAAAGGATATTTTCCACCGTTTTGTTGAAATGTAGCCTCTATTTGTTCATTTTTGATTGTGCCATTAATGGCAATAGCAGAACCGTTTAAATTAATGGCCACTTTTACTTTATCACCTGTATACGTCACACTTTGGAATGGAAAATTAGATAAGCCCTGTGCTGGCACGGATAATGTACCACTTTCCTTCTTTAAATCGATCATAATCGGTAATGGTCCATTTGGCGTTTCAATAGTTCCTTCCCATTTTCCAATAAACTGTTCATTCATTGCATTTGTCCCCTTTGTTCCTTGATGTTGAGCAGTGACCTCTTTTTGCCCACAGGCAGCTAAAAGTAAAATTGTACAGCAAATCAATAACCATTTTTTCATCCAATCTTCCTTTCTATATGAAAATCACCAATAAAATTGGCAGTAAAGTAATAGCAATTAAGATATAGCACCATTTGTTCGCAAAATTAACAGTCCAACCGATCCCGAACTTTTTAGGCACTAATAAGGATGGATCATTATTATTGCAATAAAAAACACCCCATTTCCAGTATTGATCATCTGTCACAGCTGTTTCATTTGTATGTACCTCATCAAAACGTTCATTACTTTTACTGAGCTTCCAAATGAACACTAGTAAACCACCCAACGTAACGACGTTAAAGACAAGAAAAAGTGGGAAAAAGTAGGGAGCCGTTTGATCTTGTAAAATAACGGTTGTATAGTGTAAAACAACAAATAGAATTGTCATACTAAAATTAATGGCAGCCAGATACCAGCTTCCGTATTTACGCTGAGTTAACTCCCGATGGATGGATGCTTCTTTGGCCTGTGCACTTAATTGGATTTTGGCACTTTTCATGCCTTGATTCATCATGAAAAAACTAATTTGAATTGCCAATAATATAAGCGGCATACTGATGACTGAGAGCCGTGATTTTCGAGTCCAACCATCGACCTCTCCAGCTCCATTCCAATGTGTCGCAAAAACATCTGGGATTGACTCATAGTTCATGTACGTAAAAGCGATTAATGCAAGTGTGATGATGATGGGTACGCTAAAAAATATAGGTGACAATGTTTCTTCATTTTGGCGGATCGATAAATCTGTCACATATACTGCTTTAATTTGTGCATCCCACTGCTCCTGCACCTTTAATTTTTTAGTTTTGACATGATAACTCATGTAAAGTCCTGATGATAAAAGAAGCATGACATACAATAGGATAAAGGATATTAAAGACGCCTTCTCCTCTTGTATAGGTGAAAGATAGAGAGCGATTTGACCTACTAAAAATAAGCCTGCAATCCCTGCGATGACTTGGCTATAATGCTTCTTCCACAGCTTTAATTGTGGATGTTTGACATAAGGTTCTGGGATGGAAACACCAAAGACAATCGTTTTTCTTGTTAAATGCGGTGTCATCGTTTCCAAAATCCCGACGATGATAAAGATGCCTAAGATTATAAGCATACTACCCCTACTTCCATTGTTTTAAAATTCGCTGGAACAAACTTGTCATTTGCTCTTTTTCGAGCCCTCGCGCAAAAGCCTCCGCCATAATAGGCTTCAAGGCATTTTCGACTTTTTCAACCTCCGTTTCTTCCAGCTCTCTCTTTTGACCACCAATAATGACCGCTTTTGCTTTCGGCTTTAATTCAATTAAGCCCTTCTCTTCAAGTTCATGATAACTCTTACTGACCGTGCTAACATTAATACCTAAATCCGTAGCCATCGCACGCACAGACGGTAAAGTATCACCATTTTTCAGCTCGCCACTTGCAATGCATTCAATTATTTGATTAGCCAATTGTTTATATAGCTGCAATTCACTGTTTGGATCTAATTGTATTTGCATAATAACCCTCCAATCTGTATTGCTTATAACCAAACAGAAATCTGTTACGTATAGAGTAATACAGATTTTCTGTAATGTCAAATGAAGGAATTTTTTATGGTGTTGAGTAGCGTTTTTTTCACAATAAGAGCGGGAGCCTTCCCTTAGTAGTGCTTTGAACTTCATTTAGAGCGGGTTCTCCTCCCCTAGGAGCACTTTGAACTCCATTTAGAGCGGATCCCCCTTCCTTAGGAGCGCTTTAATCTTCATTTAGAGCGGGTTCTCCTTCCTTAGGAGCGCTTTGAACTTCATTTAGAGCGGATATCTTGAGTACTTTAGACCCCATAAGAAACAAAAAGGACCCAGAATAATTCTGGATCCATGGACACTTATTGCTTCTATTTGATTTTAACTGATATGGTTTACGCTTCTTCTTAATCTATAGCAAAACAGAATGTTCTGTTTCACCTTTAGGCTTAAGATTTAAAAAGCTTCAACCTTCAACAGTTGTGGCGGACTTTCCTGAGATTCTTGGTCTTTGGGTGTTTGACTATTACTACTCATTCTGCATCCTCCCCATCAGATTAGATTAATAAGTGGTTCCTCTCTTATTATGAGCCATTCCCTATTTTTTATACATGCTTCAGCTTTTTTCTGTAAAGACTTGTTGGGCTATCGTTAAAGCATTTTGCACTCTTGGAAAACCGATGTAGGGTACTAATTGTAAAAGTGCCTCGACCACTTCTGTCTGTGTCAAGCCTGCATGTAATCCACGCTGAATATGCGTTTTGGTTTGTGGTGCAGCACCTTGTGTAACAACTGCTGTGATTACGACGAGGGCTCGACTCTTTGCATCCAGCCCAGGCCGTGAATAGACATCACCGTAAGCAAATTCAATAATCATTTTGCGTAAATCGGGTGCTATATCGGCTAATGCATCGGATTCAATCATCCGTGCTGCTTCTTCCTCTGTCACATATTGTTTAATTGCTTCGAGCCCCTTTGTAAAACGTTCGTTCATTTCTTCATCCCTCCTACATTTACTTATACAAAAACCCCAATTCCGCGTCTCCAGAATTGGGGATTGTCCTTCACATATGTAAGGTTCTCTTCTTCACGTCACCCTCTGGCTCAGTTGAAAAAGGATAAAGGTTTTCATAGTGCCTCACAGGACAGCTTTAATGAATATCTATGCAAAAAGTCACAAGGACATGCACGCAATAATTAAATGGCTACAAGACAGGCTTTCGCTTTCTCAATTTGGATTTTTACTTGTTCAAAGCCAGTACCACCTAAGGAGTGGCGGCGGCGAACAGCCGCTTCTGGCGCCAGTACATCATAAATATCCGCTTCAATTAACGCACTTTCTTGCTGCATTTCTTCCAATGGTAAGTCTAATAAATATATGCCCTTTTGAATACATGTAAAGACTAGCTTACCAGTCACCTCATGTGCCTCACGGAATGGCATCCCCTTTGTAGCAAGGTAATCTGCTAACTCCGTTGCATTTGAAAAATCAGCGTGAACAGCCTGATGTAAACGTTCCGTGTTGACAGTCATTGTACGAACCATACCTTCAAAGATTTTAAGTGAACCAAGAATCGTATGAACAGTGTCGAACATGCCCTCTTTGTCCTCCTGCATATCTTTGTTATACGTTAATGGTGTACCCTTTAATACCGTTAATAAGCCCATTAGATTCCCATATACACGCCCTGTTTTACCACGAATAAGCTCTGCCATATCCGGGTTTTTCTTTTGTGGCATTATCGACGAACCTGTAGAAAAGGCATCATCCAATTCGATAAATTTAAATTCATCTGTAGACCAGATAATAATTTCCTCAGCAAAGCGTGATAAATGTGCCATAAGTAAGGAGGAATGACTTAAAAATTCCACGATGAAATCACGATCACTTACAGCATCCATGGAGTTTGCATAAACCTCGCTAAACCCTAATAACTCTGCTGATTTTAAACGATCAATCGGGAAAGTTGTCCCTGCCATTGCCCCAGCACCTAAAGGTAAAATATCAATACGTTTTATGGATTCTGTAAAGCGTTGTTTATCACGCTCTAGCATCCAAAAATAAGCCATTAGATGGTGTGCGAAGGATATTGGCTGTGCACGTTGTAGATGCGTATAACCTGGTGCAATCGTTTCAATATGCTCTTGTGCTTTGTCTAATAGCGTTTGCTGGAACGTCACAATTAAATCAATTGCTTCCTGCACCCGCTTTTTCAAGAAGAGATGCATATCCGTTGCTACCTGGTCATTTCGGCTACGTCCTGTATGGAGTTTGCCACCGACAGGACCTATTAAATCAATTAACATCTTTTCTAAATTTAAGTGTATATCTTCATTGGCAACGCTAAATTCAAGCTCACCTGCGATTGCCTTATCTTTTAATTGGGCAAGACCACCTAGTATGGCCTCTACATCAGCTGCTGGTAAAATTCCTGTGGCACCAAGCATTGTGACATGTGCAACACTACCTTCAAGGTCCTCTAGCACAAGTTGCTGGTCAAAGCCAATGGATGCGCCAAATTCGTCTACCCATGCTTCTGCTGATTTTTGGAAACGTCCACCCCAAAGTTTTGTCATGTCAGCTCACCTTTTCCTCGATTACTTATCAAAAGGTGTAGTAAAAGCACAAATGCCTCACCACACCTTGCTTGTTCAACATTACTTTTTATTCACAGATGAGTTCACTACAGTTGGTAGCCCCCATAACTCGATAAAGCCTACAGCGGAAGCATGATTGAATTGATCTTCCTTCGAGTATGTTGCTAGCTTTTCACTGTATAATGAATTTGGTGATTTACGTCCTTCTACAATCGCATGTCCTTTAAATAGTTTCACACGTACTGTACCATTCACATATTGTTGTGTTTGCGCAAGGAATGCTTCGAGAGCATCTCGTAATGGTGAGAACCATAGACCATCGTAAATTAATTCGGATAGTTTTTTCTCGATTACTGGCTTGAAGTGTGCTAATTCTTTTACAAGCGTTAAGTCCTCAAGCTCTTTATGCGCTGTTAACAGCACTTTTGCACCTGGAATTTCATAAACCTCACGAGATTTAATACCAACTAAACGATTTTCAACGTGATCGATACGTCCTACACCATGAGCACCTGCTACTGCATTTAATTCTTGAATTAAATCAGCAAGCTTCATTTCTTTTCCGTTTAATGCTACTGGTTTACCAGCTACAAACTCGATTTCCACATACTCTGCTTCATTCGGTGCATTTTCAACAGAAACAGTTAAGCCATAAGCTTCTTCTGGTGGTGACACCCATGGGTCTTCCATGATGCCAGCTTCATTCGCACGGCCCCATAGGTTTTGGTCGATTGAGAATGGTGAATCCAATGTTGCAGGAATCGGTACATTATGCTTCATTGCATATTCGATTTCCTCATCACGGCTCCAGCCCCACTCACGTACTGGTGCTAATACCTCTAAATCTGGATTTAATGCTTTAATCGATACTTCAAAACGAACTTGGTCATTCCCTTTACCTGTGCAACCATGCGCAACAGCATCTGCGCCTACTTGATTAGCAATCTCTACTAGTTTTTTCGAGATAAGTGGACGGGAAAGTGCTGATACTAATGGATACTTTTGCTCATACCAAGTATGTGCTTGTAAAGAAATTAATGCATACCCTTCAGCAAATTCGTCTTTCGCATCCACCATATAAGATTCAATCGCTCCTACTTGAAGAGCTTTATTTTTTACGAATTCAAGATCTTTCCCTTCGCCAACGTCAAGACATACTGCAATTACGTCCCAACCTTGTTCTTTTAACCATGGAATTGCTACCGAAGTATCAAGTCCACCTGAATAAGCTAATACCACTTTTTTATTTGCCATTAAAAATGCGCCTCCATTGCTCTATCGATATGTATGTTTATACATTCATTTAAAAGTTTATACACGAATAGTATCATGTTATAAAAATAAATACAAGTGTATTTTTATAAATTAATAGACTTTTATTTTTATTGTCAAAAGTAAGTCGTTCCTTGTATAAGGTTGACAAGAAATCCATGGCAATTCACTCGAAAAAACGTTTTTTTACTATATATATAAATGTATACTATATAAATTTAGCAACGGACGAAAAAAAGAATCCATGATACAAACTGGATTCTTTCTAGTTACTTGGCTGATTGTATCTTATACAATACTTTTTTAGGATTAATCAAAATAAGTAGAACGGCCACCGCCGAATATAAAATGGCATTATACATAATTAAATCAATTAGGTTTCCATTAATGGAGCCGATAAAAAAATTAAAGAGCTGATGAATAATAATAGGAATGATTAAATTCTGATTGATCGTATAAAATACTGTCATGATGATGGTTGTAGCTATAATCGTTAACATAAAGAAGAAGCTATATTTGATCAAATCCATTCCCATAAACCCTGTTGTAAGCCATATCGGTAAATGCCACATTCCCCACCAAAAGCCTATGATAATTGAAGCTATTAATGGCGAATACTTCTTTTGCAGCTCCAGCAGTGCAAAGCCCCTCCATCCTAACTCCTCACCCAGTGGTCCTGACAAAAGCGTTTTAACAAAATAAAAACTGAGCATGCCCCATGAAGACAGCGTAAAAATAGAGTTTTCTTCATAATTATTCATGATTTGAAACAAGATCATGATAAAGATAGCTGTTTGTATCATCACGATTAAAACAATTACTGAAAGTGACAATTTGTTTTTGAATTTTTGTTTGACAAAGTGTATAAAACGTTGCCCAGGATAGATTCTTGGAAATAGTAACGCAAAGGCAAAGGTGGATGACCAAGCCGATAGACAGCGTACGGTATCAAATAGCCAAGTAGGATAGCCTAATAGCTTGACGGCTCCTACAACACAGAAAAGTGGCCAAAAAATAATATTGGTTAAAATAATAAAGCTTGCTACTGGTTTTTTTAATTTCTTTTTTCTACGCAAGTAGATCCCCCATTTCATCTGAATATCTTCAGCATAAACCTAGGGGTTGCTCACAGGTCAAACCCATTTTGCCATTATTTTATCGGTACATACATTTCTAAAAAAATACGTTCAAGCCCTTCTTCATAAGTGGTAAGCAATAAGTTGATATAAACAAGCCCTAAAAGCTCATAGCCATTTTCCTTAGCTACTTTTCTTATACTAGCCTCTACTTTATTGTCTGTATTTTTGCCACCTGTTGACCAGCGCCCATCTTCAATAACTGTATAAAGACATTTGGGATGCGCTAAAACTTCACCTTTAATTGGATGATCGCTATTTTCTACTTTCCTGACAACCATAAATTTATTTTCGAGCATTCCGCTATCATCGAATCTAATAACTCTTCTTAAAGAAGTAAGAATTACCGCTTTCTTTATACTGTCTGCATTTTCTTTTAACGAATCATATTCATCATAGGCTGTATAATGATCTATTACGCCCATTATTTCTAATGGTTTCATTTCCTTTATAGTATACGTGCCTAGATATTGGCTAATTTTTTGACAATCCTCTTTTACAAGCTGGAGCTTTTTTAATTGTAGCTTTTTATAAGCTATTTCCTCTAACATTACTTGTTCTTTTTCTACTAACAATGATTGGATGCCCTCTATACTCTTGCCTTTTCTCAATTCCTGAATCTTTTTGATTTCAAAATCAATTTCTCTATAAAAATTGATTGTTGTGATATCGTATATATCAAAATGATTGTATGTTCTATACCCATTTTCACTATTTTGCTGGGGCTTTACTAATCCCTTTTCTTCGTAAAATTTTAAGGTATCTCTAGAAACTCCTAAAAATTTTGCAACTTGACCAATTGTATACATCAAAGTCTTCTTTTCATCGCTTCCTCTTCACTACTATATCTACACGTATGTATAAATATGAAAAAAAACCGTAGACATGCCCTTGAAGCATGTTTACAGTTTGCTATTTCTTATGAAAAAATGATTTGCCCAACCATTCTATGGTCGCTGGGGCTAATGCATACAATTTACTCGATAATCCCATAATTCTAGGCAGATTCATCTCACGAACAGGACGATCAATCGTTTTCACTGTCTCTTGTGCTACTTCCTCCGCTGACAATAAAAAGCGCCCTAAGGATTCTCGGTAGCCACTTGTATCATTGGCTTTATCTAAAAATGGTGTATCAATGGGACCAGGATGGATGGCTGTCACTTTTACATTGTATGGAGCCAATTCCATACGCAATCCATTGGTAAAACCGACAATAGCATGTTTCGTCGCAGCATAGACACTCGCTTTTGGTGTGGCCACCTTCCCAGCCTGAGAACCAATGAATATTAAATGACCCTGTTTGCGCTCTATCATCTTAGAGGCTAATCGTTTGGCAAGATAAATCGGTACACTAACATTTAATTCGATCATTTGCGCAATATCCTCATCCTGTAAAGCAGGGGCTATAGCAAACTTTCCTACACCTGCTGAAAGAATCGCTACATCAATCGGTGGTAGTTGGGCACAAACATTATCAAGTGTATGTAGATTGGTTAAATCTGCTTGGATCACTTGAGCACCTAAACGCTCTAGCACCTTTAGTGCAACGGCATTGCGACCTGTGGCATAAACGGTATGCCCTTGAGCTACTAATAATTCAGTTATTTTTAAGCCAACCCCACTTGTAGCTCCTGTCACAAAGATCGTTTTGTTAGGATGTTTCATGTATAAACCTACTTCCTTTGAAATAAATAGATACCTGCTTCTGTCTTCGTTGACGTAATATACTCATTGGCCTCTAGATAATCTAAATGACCAAGTGTTTTAGATAAAGTTAAACCAAGCTGATGCTGGAAGATAGCCGGATACAAGCGTTTTGTTACTTGTACAACTGTTAATTGATCATCGCCTAACAATTCAAAAACCTTCATTGATTGTTGGTGCTGTCGCTCTAATCGTTTATCAATTAACGACGGAATATCCTCTAGCTCTGCTCCATGCCCTGTGTGCATCATTTTGACAGGTAATTGACGTAGAATTTCTAGGGATGCATTATATTGTAGTAAAGATTTTGTACGTCCTACAGTACGATCCAATGGTGGCTCTATTAATGGATTGGGCGTTATTTTTTCAAGCAATAAATCTCCACCAATCACATGATGAGTTTTTTCATCCCAAAAAATGAAATGACTTTGTGCGTGACCTAATGTTTCGATTGCCTTTAATCCTGGATGCCCAGGCACTTCATCTCCATCTGCCAAAATTTGCGTTAATGGGCGTTCCCCTACAAGCTCCAATTCACGACGAACATGGACACTTTTTGTAATATATTCTTGTGGTACTCCATGCTCCAATAAACGTTCACTGTAAAATTGTTCATGATAGCGTAAAAAGTCTTCATCGTGACGAAGCCATTTGTCATTATAGGCATGCCCTAAAATTTCTGCATGTGGAAAAGCATCGACCCATCCCGCATGATCTGGATGATGATGGGTTAACACAACCTGTTCAATATCATGCATGTCAAAGCCTGCTGCTCGAATCCCCCATTTTAAAGCATCATAGGCTTCCATTGTTTTTGGACCAACATCAAAAATGCTAAGTGCATCGCCTTTTACAATAAATGCATTGACATCTCCTACTGCATAGGGTGTTGGTATTTCTATTTTGTATATAGACAAAGTTGTTTCCCCCTTTTCACGCACTTGTGAATACTGATTCATTCTATTTTACAAGTTTTTTCTGTTTTCGTCATCCTCCTGTTGACAGGTTGCCTATTCCTCACTATAATTTTGAATAATCTAATTATTTCTGTGCGTTGAAGAAGACGAGTACGTAACTGGTGAAGGTGTTAGAGAGTGTTACATTTGCTGAGAGTAACATCACCCGCTCCCATTACCGAACCTACTTCTGAGCAGTTATGCAAACATAACCGTTTCCCTTGCGATAAGAGGGCTAAGAGTTGTGCCAACAATTGGCAAACAAAGGTGGTACCGCGGAAACGAGAGCGTTTTCGTCCTTCTAGATAAGGACGAGAGCGCTTTTTTATTTTGAACTGGAGGTATTGTTCATGAAAAAAATTTTATTTATCGGTGCAGGCTCAATGGCGGAAGCATTGATGCAAGGCTGGATTAAACAAAAGGTGTTTACACCACAGGAAATTTATGTCACCAATCGCTCTGACAAAGAACGCTTACATTTCTTGCATGAAACATATGGTGTCCATTGTGTGTTTGATCATGCGATTTTTCAACAGGCAGATCTGGTTATTTTAGCAATGAAGCCGAAAGATGCTATTGCTGCTATGTGTGATTTAAAGCCTAAACTTACAGCGCACACGGCTGTATTATCTATTTTAGCTGGCATTGCGATTGATACGATCACAGAATTTTTAGGGAGTCGGCCAGTAGCAAGGGTGATGCCGAATACTTCCGCTACAATCGGTATGTCAGCAAGTGGCATTGCATTCAATAACGAGGTAGCTGCAGACCAGCGTATCCTTTTCCTCCAGTTATTAGAGGCTGTTGGCTCCGTTATTGAAGTCGATGAGGATCAGTTACATGCTGTCACAGCCCTTTCAGGTAGCGGCCCTGCTTATATCTATTATTTAATGGAAGCTTTTGAACGAGTAGGGACGAAGGTAGGCTTATCGAAAGATACGGTGCGCTTGCTAATGACTCAAACACTTGCGGGGACAGCTGAGATGCTCAAACAGTCATTAGATGAACCAGATGTCTTACGCAAAAAGGTGACGAGTCCTGGTGGCACGACGGAGGCAGGGATACAGGCATTAGAGCAATATCAATTTAATGAAGCCATCGAAGCTTGCATTAAAGAAGCCGAGGCACGATCTCGTTCACTTGCAAATGGGTAGCATTATGTGCAAAATAGAGTGTATCACTAGGAATTAGGAGGCTTTATTTTGAGTAAATTATTCGAACCATATACTTTGCAATCTATCACCTTAAAAAACCGTGTTGTGATGGCGCCGATGTGCATGTACTCAGCACAAGACGATGGCATGGTGACACCCTTTCATTTCGTCCATTATGCCACACGTGCAGCTGGTCAAGTAGGCTTAATCATTTTAGAGGCTACTGGTGTTGTACCAGAAGGTCGTATCTCAAATAAGGATTTAGGGATTTGGGATGATGCACATATCGAAGGATTAAGTCAATTAGTTGAAGGGATGAAAGCGTACGGCGCTAAAACAGGCATCCAGCTTGCACATGCTGGTCGCAAAGCAACAGTGGACGGTGAAATTTTTGCTCCATCAGCTATTGCCTTTAGTTCAGACTATAAAACCCCAACAGAAATGACGGAAGAGGACATTCACTATGTCATCGAGGCATTTAAACAAGCAGCTGTTCGAGCTGCAAAGGCTGGCTTTGATGTACTAGAAATTCATGGCGCACATGGCTATTTAATTAGCGAGTTTTTATCACCTGCTACGAATAAACGTCAAGATCAATATGGGGGCTCACAGGAAAATCGATATCGCATTCTACGTCAAGTCATCGATGCTGTTCGCAGTGTATGGGACGGTCCTTTATTGGTACGTGTCTCTGCGGAAGATTATGCGGAAGATGGTACAACAATGGATGACTTTATTGTTTTTAGCCGCTGGATGAAATCTCAGGGTGTTGATTTAGTTGATGTGTCAACAGGGGGCGTTGTACCAGCAGCCATCAATGTCTTTCCAGGCTATCAGGTACCACATGCAGAAGCGATTAAGCATGGGGCTGATCTACCTACTGGTGCAGTTGGTCTGATTACAACAGCCATTCAAGCCGAAGAGATACTCCAAAATAATCGTGCAGATTTAATATTCTTAGCGCGTGTTTTATTACGAGACCCTTACTGGGCACTACATGCAGCTAAAGAGCTTGGAGAAGACGTGCAGCCTCCCGTACAATACGTTCGTGGTTGGTAATTTCATTTCCATCAAAAAACAGCTTGTGATCCAGCAAGCTGTTTTTTCATTAGAAAAGTGGATTTTGTTTTAATTCTTCATCAATAGCCTGTACCAATGTCTCTGCGTCATCTGCTGTCACAACTTCTCCATTTACTATGGCAAAAATACCTTGCTCACAGATTTCACAATGGGATGTACAACCAGACTCCTCTATCTCAATATCATCCCGTTCTATTAATACATCATACGCATCCGCCGCACCAAGTGATAAATTAGTGATACAAAACTCCACTCTATTTTTTAGCTGCTGTGGTTCTTTCTTTTTTTTAAAAAGAGAAAATACCATGTTTATTACCCCCTACTCTCTAAAAACGATCATACCATAATTCGATAAACTCTATGAAAACCCTTACACAGAACACCATCATTTCATTATCATTTTTGACCATCTTGTGAATTATAAATAATTTCTAGTTTGTAATAAATCTACTAATCCATCTGGTACTTGTGTAGATTCCTTATAAAACAAGTATACGGGTACACTCGGTAATGGGAAATCTTCAAAAGGAACTATATTAAATCGGCCCTCCATGCGTTCTTTTCTTACAATCATACGAGGTAAAAACGACAACCCTAAACCATCCTTTATTAGCCTTTTCACCACATAGGATTGAGAAATGGATACTTGCTTCGTTAAAACATATTTTTCTCGTAATTTACGTAATAGCTCTCCCCAAATTGTTGGATGATGGTGCGTAAATAAAGTATACGTTTGAAATAACTCCTCATAATCAATATACGTGCCTGTTTCATCATCATAGGCATCAAGGGGAATTACGAACTCTAATGGGCTATCGATCAGCAGTTCTTGATGCCAATATCGATTAACGTGTTGGTAATAATGAAATGCCCATATGAGCTTGATCCTGATTGACTAAATCCTCTATTTTAGCTGAATCCTCTACTAAAATGGAGATCTCAATTGAAGGGTTATCATTGATAAATTGATAAATCACATGAGGCAGAATCGTTTCAACCATTAACGGGGTCATAGCAATCATGACCTTTTCTTGAATACCTTTACTTGCTAATCGAATCCGTTCAATGCTTAGTTCCCACTGTTTGACCATTTCCTGTGCCTCTACTTGAAAAAGCCTTCCAGTGTCTGTTAATTGCACACGATTTTTTTCACGCTTAAATAATTGTACATGTAGAAATTCCTCTAACTGCTGAATATGAACCGTTATACTTGGCTGGGATAAATGAAGTTGTTCCGCTGCTGTACGAAAATTACAGGTCTGGGCTGCGACGATAAAAGACTGTAACCATTTATATTCCAAAACCTCACCTCATTGATTAATAATCTTAATTAAATTTATTAAATATATTTAATTTACTAAATTATACAATAATAATAGACTAATGATGAACTAGATTATGTATGCAAAAGGAGCGAAGCATATGCAGCACACGATATTAAGTCGTCAATTTCAGATGTTTGCACAACAGGAATGTCAAGGCTCAAGCCCGCTGTATGAACATTTAGCAAATAAAATTGCCGATGATGAAGATTTGTTAGATATTGCCTCCTTGATCCCACAGGGTCAGCCTGCGCCCAATTTATTGTTGGCAGCAGTTCATTATTTATTAGCTACATCCAATGATCCTTTGACAAATTATTATGCATCTTTAACACCTTTCCCGCATCCAATACAGGAGGTGTTCCCTATTTTTAAAGCATTTGTACTGTCACATACAAATGAATTAACGACATTGTTTCAAGAAAAGCTTGTACAAACAAATGAAATTCGCCGTTGTGCGTATCTCTACCCAATGATGACTGAAATCTATGCCAAACATCAACAACCATTGGCTTTCATTGAAATAGGCGCAAGTGCAGGTCTTCAGCTTGGTATGGATCACTACAATTATTGCTATAACCAACACGTAGCGATTACTAATACTAAGAATGATATCGTGTTGATCTCAGAAAATCGTGGTGAAACATTGCCTGCCTCTTTGTCAAAGCCTCCTGTTGTTTGGCAGAGAATAGGAATCGATTTACACCCAATTGATCTTGGTAATAAAGAAGAAAGTCAATGGCTTCAAGCGTTAATTTGGCCTGAACATCATGAACGTAGAATGTTATTCAATCAGGCTCTTCCCATCATCAATCAATTAGATATTCAGTTGGTAAAAGGGGATGCGATTCAACTGATTAAAGAGCTCAGTCGAACAATAGAGCAAGAGGCGATGTTAGTGATTTATCATACACATGTCGCAAATCAAATACCAATTGAATTACGTCATACATTAATAGAGCAATTAAAAGAAATTAGCCTAGAGCGACCTCTTTATCATTGCTATAACAATTTATTTGATACAAAACTTCATCAAGATTTTATAGATCAAGGCACTATAGAATCCATTCGTACAATGGCGCGTCCAGATGGGCATGCACGATGGTTTGAATGGTCAAATAGCTAGCCTTGACATAAAAAGAAACGCTGTGTCAGACTACTTCACAGCGTTTCTTCTATTAATCTTTAAAAATCATATTCAGCATCTTTTTTGGCTCGAATTTCTGCAAAAGCCTCTGTAACCATCACGGTATCCTCCGCTAACCGTTCTAAACGAAAAAGGACATCATCATTGACAATTTCTTTTCGTAAAAAATCCTTTTCTTCTATAAATACATAGGTCGGTACGATGTGCGCTTTCATATAAGCAAGGATCGGCTTTAGTTGCTGTTCCACCATTAAATAATGCTTGGATGTACCCGCTGTAACAATAACACTGACGACTTTATCGCGGAAGGCATTGACAGGTAAAAGGTCAAAGATGTTTTTTAATGTAGCTGGTATAGATGCTTGGAATGTTGGCGTCCCAAGAACGATTGCATCTGCAGCCATAAGGGTTTCCGTCACATATTTTGTATCGCCTTCATATTCAAAGTAATTACGTCCATCACTAAAAACTAGCTGATAGTCAGCAAGATCTAGTAATGTTACTTCATGCTGTGGGTATTTTTCTTGTAACATCTCGACCATTTTTTGCGTAGCTGTTCTTGTTTTTGAGCCGACAATAGAACCCGCAAGCGCGACAATTTTCATAATGAGCCACTCCTTATTTTGCTGTGTGTTTTTTTATCGCTGGAATTATATCATTACCAATGATTTCAATATTTTTCATCAATTTTTCGAATGGTACGCCACCAAAATCGATTTGTGCCATAAAGCGTTGCATGCCATATAGTTCGTATTGATAAAGTAGTTTTTCAATAATTTGCTCTTTACTGCCCACCATTAAAGCATCACGTGTATCAGGCGCTTGTGCAAACTGTTGCTTTGGATAGCCCCCACCACGAATAGCTTGGAAACCACCGTTTAAATGTGGATACATGCCCTGCAATGCCTCTTTTGTTGTGTCTGCTACATAAAACAAGCTTGTTGTGGCAATAGGTAATTCATTTGGGTCAAAGCCTTTGCGCTCTGCCGCTTCGCGATAGGCATCCACAGATGGTTTAAAGTTGATAGCAGGGCCACCTAATGTTGTAAGCATCATCGGAATGCCCATATATCCTGCTTTAATGGCGCTGGCAGGTGGTCCACCCACCGCACGCCATATTGGCAACGAGCCGTTTTTTGGCTGCGGTAAAATTTGTGCATGGTGGAGAGGTGCTCTAAATTGCCCTTCCCAAGTCACAAGCTCCTCGTCATTGATTTTCATAAGAAGCTCTAATTTTTCCTCAAAGATTTCTTCATAATCTTGTAAATCAACACCTAGTAAGTGATAGGCACCGACACGGGAGCCACGTCCCGCTACAATTTCTGCACGACCATCTGATAATAAATCAATTGTGGCAAAATCCTCATATACTCGTACAGGGTCTGAAACACTTAATACCGTTGCTGAGCTAGACAATTTAATAGTCGAAGTTGCTTGTGCAATAGCACCTAACACGACCGTATGTGCCTGTGTTGTAAAATAAGATTGATGACTTTCACCTATGCCGAATACATCAATCCCAGCTTGCTCCGCTAATTGACTTGCCTCAACTAGCTCTTTTAGTCGCTGCTGAGCAGAAATACGCTCGCCAGTTAGTGGATTAGGGATATGATCACCTAAAGAGTACAGCCCAAATTCGAGCCCTTTTGTTTGATCTATACGATATTTTTCCATCATGTGCTATCTCTCCTTATTCTAGTGGTTCTAAAATGGCTTCAATTTCTGAACGTCTCTCTTCTAAAAATGGCGGGAGGTCTAACTCTTTGCCAAGTTCTTCGACTGCTGAATCTACCGTAAACCCTGGCCCATCTGTCGCCATTTCAAATAAAATACCGTTACGATCTCTAAAATATAGACTTTGGAAATAATAACGATCAACCACACCAGTACTATCCAATCCAAGCTCCTTAATTTTGGTATCCCATTGCTGTAATTCTTCAACGGTTGCAACACGTAACGCAAGATGGTGAATACTGCCTTTACCAGGTTTCTCGCTTGGTCCTTCTAATTCTTTGACAACAATCTCGCCAAGCACTTCCCCTTCTATCGATTGTAGGACCGTTTCTTTGTCCTTTTCTGCAATAACTGTATAGTGAAATAAATCTTGTAATAAATTGACCGTTCTTGATAAATATCGCACAGTGATTTCAATAGTCCCCATGCCTAAAATACGATGTTCCTGCGGTATATCATTTCCATCCCATGGTTGCCATTGAGCAGGCGTTTCTTGTCCTTGGTGGTTTAACAATACCATCCGTAAACCTTCATGATCTTCAAAAAATAAAGCCTCTTTGCCTGCATAAGTAGTGATTTCGCTATGTTCTACCTCTAGCTGCTGAAAGCGTTCTTTCCAATATAGTAGGCTTTCGAAGCTAGGTACAAGTAAGCCAATACGTGTAATAGCATTCGTCCCTCGCACTGTACGTCCTGCAACAGGCATTTCAAAAAATGTTAATTCTGTACCTGCTGCTCCTGTTAAGTCTCCATAAAATAAGTGATACATGGAAGGTGAGTCTTGATTCACCGTTTTTTTCACACGTCGTAACCCTAAAATAGTTGTGTAGAAATGATTATTCTGTTTACCATTTTTCGTTAGCATTGATATATGATGGTGTCCGCTTAATTTGTTCATCATAATTGTTCCTCCTCATTATTTTCACTTGACTAAGCAAGTGATTTCACAAAAAAAATTACACGGGCGGCAATTTTTTTTCTCGGCTATGTTTTTCAAGCTTTGTCATCGCAATATATAAAGATTTAATTTCTTCAGCTGATAATACTTCTTCAAAAAACGAAGACTGGAAGTGAAGTTGACTAGGTGTTGCTGCGTCAATCATTTGCTCCCCTTTTGATGTCAATGAGATGGTTTTCGTCTTCCAATTTTGTTTACGCTCGATTAGTCCCTCTTTTTCTAGTCGGGCAAGCATGCGAGACATGCCACCTTGTGTTACAGTAACTTTTTCTGCTAGTTGACATTGTGTAATCGGGGCATATGTTTTGATTTGGATTAACACATCAAATTGAGCTGTCGTTAAGTCGAAACGCTTTAAAAATTCATTCGATAATTGATTACTTTGCGTTGTAAAACGCATCATACGAATCCACGTTAGGGTACCTAATGTATGATTTCTCATGACTTCATCCTCCCTTCAGTTATCACTTTACCACGCAAGTGACACTTCCGCAAGAAAAATATCTTGAATTCGAGATATTTTTCCACATAGGGAGACTCCCTATATAATGCCAGGTGTTGTAACAGGATATAAATTCCCTTTAAGAGCAAAAGATATTCTACCCGTTTCTTCTGATACAACCATTATCAGTGCATCACTTACTTCACTCAATCCCAGCGCAGCACGATGTCTTGTACCTAATTTCTTTTCCCCTGTATAACGCTCTGATAATGGCAGTACATTTGCTGCTGACTCAATTTGATTTTGATTGACAAGTACTGCGCCATCGTGAAGTGGATTACCAGGGAAGAAAATTGATTCTAATAAAGAATGGGTTAAATCTGCCCCAATATGAATACCAGGCTGAATCAGATTCTCTAAAGTATCCTGTCGTTGGATGACAATTAAACCACCATGTCTTCTCAAAGACATATTTTGCACACTGTGTGATAGCTCTGGATACTTTTCAGTAAACGGGGAAAGATAACAATTTAAATAGAACGTTGCAGCTTTCATTTCAATTGTCATAAACTTCTCTTTAATTTTCTCAAAATTACCGAGGAGACAATTTGCATCTGTATCCATTTCCTGCACACTGTGCTGTAAGGACAGGATCACTTCGAGAAGCTCATCTTTTAAAGTTTCTTTCATTGGTGAAAAATCACAATTTGTTGGATTCACAAAAAGCACCTCTCTTTTTTAAAATTGTGAAGCCTCTTCTTCTTTTAGTTTCTCTACATAGGTTATTTTTATGCATATTAGAAAAGAAGGTTATCGAGTTGGTTGTTCCTTCTTTACATACAAAGACAATAGTAGTCCAATGCTACTTAAAATCGTTGTGGCAATAAAAGCAGTTCGAATACCATTTAGCATCGCATCAGCTACTCCTAACTCATGTTGTAAAGTAGTCACAGTACTCATGATGGTTACAAGTAAGGCCGTTACTAATGCACCTCCAACCATACGCAATGTACTGTTCATCGCTGTTGCATGGGCCATTAAATGTGTAGGTAACGCATTCATGCCAGCCGTTGTTAGGGGCATCATAATCATTGAAATCCCAAATGAAATCATCGTAAACACCCCTGCCAGTAGCAAAAGGTTCGTATTCATTGATATCACTGTAAGCAGACTTGTTCCAATAAAAATACATGTGAATCCTACTAGTGCTAAGCCCTTTCCTCCAACTTTATCGAAAATCTTCCCTGTCACTGGAGACATAAAGCCCATCACTAGAGCACCAATTAATAAAACTAATCCTGTTTCAAGTGCAGAAAGTTGACGCACGTTTTGAATATAAAAGGTTAATAGTATTTGTGTACCAATCATAATGGCATAGACCAAACTTGATAAGAAGGTTGTGATAGAGAACATAGTAGATTGAAAGACACGAAATTCAAGCATGGGTTTGGGTAATCGTAGCTGTCGCCTAATAAATAAAGCTAACATCGTCCCACCCATCCCTAATGTGACACCAACCTGCATTGACTGGAAGCCTGCTGTTCCTGCAATACTAAAACCATATAACAAACCTCCCCACCCTAATGAAGAGAACACGATTGAAAGAGCATCTAGCTTTCCCTCTTTTGTAGTCGTTACATTTTTCATAAAAATCGTCGCTACTGTTAACACAATGACCGAAACAGGTAGGACAGTAAAAAATAAATGTCGCCATGTAAGGTGTTCTAAAATCCAGCCAGATAAAGTTGGGCCAACTGCTGGCGCAAAACCTGTTACAAGACCCGCTAGCCCCATAATCGAACCCCGTTTTTCTTTTGGATACATCGTTAATAAAATCGTTTGCATTAACGGCATAATCACCCCTGCTCCAGCTGCTTGAATAATTCTTGCGAGAAGCAAAATTGTAAAAGTTGGTGCAAAGGCACCTAAAAATGTACCGATACTAAATAACGTGAGGGCAACGATTAGCAGCAATCGATTTGAAAAACGACCGATTAGAAATGCTGTAATGGGGATGAGAATTCCATTCGTCAATAAATAAACCGTCGTGAGCCATTGTGCTAAGTTAGCATGAATCTTAAAATCTTCCATAATGGGCGGCATAGCTATGAGTAATAAAGTCTGGTTGAGAATAGACACAAATGCTGCAGATAGTAAAATTGCTACTATAACATTTCTTTTTTCCTTCATGTTTGAATCCCCTTTAATTTGTTAGTTAGTTATAACTAACATTTTATTTAAAAAATATATGAAAGCTTTGTGGGTAGAGCATTAAATACAGACTCCACCCACAAAAGTAGCTACTAAATGATCAACAAAACTTTCCTTTTGGTTTTTTAAAAAATGATCATCCCAAAATGCATTGGATACAAAGAAACCGAAAAGGCTCGTTAAAAAAACAGTGGCCTGCCCATTTGTATCAATATCCTTCATCTTTCTCTGTTGGATTTGGACTTGAAAATAACCTTCCAATAATTTTAGTAATTGTTTGGTTTGGCTATCCGAAATAAGCTCCATTACTCCTGGTAGTATACTTCTATCTTGTGTAGTAATGAGAAATGTTGCTTTATTTTTTTCCATAAAAGCTAGATAAGCGTTAGCAATTTGCTGTAAGTCATTCACTAGATTTCCTGATAAATCTCGAGCAAATAACTGTTCAAAGTATGGAATATAAGAATGTCTATCTAGCACAGCTTGTAGAATCCCCATTTTTGTTTCAAAATGACGAAAAACAGTCATTTCACTCACTCCAGCAGTTAAAGCAATGTCTTTCACAGAGACATTGGAGTAGCCCCTTTCAGTCATTAAGCTTGTTGCAGCAGCAAGAATTTTATCCTTTGTATCTTTTTTCATTTTACACGTCCTCTAAATGTTAGTTATGACTAACAAAAATATAGAGGATTGAACCCAATTTGTCAAAAAAAATGTGTTGTTATTAGAACATCCTCTAATAACAACACTTGTGAGTTACATATGCCCTGCTCGAATTTTCTTTACGATGCTGAAAGTCGTGTAGGCAGCAGCGGGTGCTAATACGACAATAAAAATAATCCACACAGTTAAATTATTTGTTGCTTTTAATGTTTCATAATTTGTCATGACAAAAATAATTAGACCGAATAATAGTAAATAGCTCAGCACATTGGGAAAAATGACGATTAATCGTAATAATGCTGGCGGCATCTTTTGTTGATTCATTTAAACCACACCCCTTTTTTCAATTATACGGGAATCTAGTGATTTATCGTACTATATTTTTCCTTTTATACTTTATATTTGCCTGCTGATAGTTGGAGATTTTCCGCTGTTGTATTCAATTGATCGATAAATGCGGTCATACTTTCCATATTTTCCGCTTGATGCTTAGCCTTTTGGGCAACGGCATCAACACTTTGAGATGTTTGCTTAGCCAAGAGTGAAACATCTTCCATGGTAGCTGTTACTTCCTCTGTACTTGCAGCAATTTCCTCGGTGGAGCTTGATACTAAATCCACTTGTGTTGCTAACACCTGTACATCATTATGAATGCCTTCAAACGATTGCTGTGCTTGTTGTACGATTGCACGTCCTGCATGTAATACATCTGCTGTCGCTTGGATGGTTGCTACAATATTGGCTGTTTCCTTTTGGACATTTATCACCACCTGTGTAATTCTATCCGCCGCACTCTTAGAATCTTCTGCTAATTTACGAACTTCTTCAGCTACAACCGCAAAGCCTTTCCCCGCTTCACCTGCACGCGCCGCTTCGATAGATGCATTCAATGCCAGTAAATTCGTTTGATCAGAGATCCCCGTAATCACATTGGTAAATTCCCCAATCATAGTAGATAATTTTTCAAGTTCCTGTGTTCCAATCACCGCAAAATTTGTTTTCTCATGAATCGTCACTAATTGCTTTTGTAAGGACTGCATAATTTGTAATCCATTATCTGCGTTTTCCTCGGTATTACGCGAAATACTAGAAATTTCTGCTATAGATTCCGAAATATATTGAATACTGCGTGCCAATTCCTCCATTGAGTGTGCACTGTCAGCCGTATTATTCTGTTGGGCAAAGGAGGCCTGAGCGACCTGACTTGATTCTCCTTGGATAATTGCGGCTGATTCAAGTGTTTCATGAGCATTTTCTTGAATCGTATAGGTAGCTTCTTTTATTTGATTGGCCCCTTGCTTTAATTCATACATAATTTGTTGGAAATTATCCATCATCCCATTAAATGAAGTCACTAATTGGCCAATTTCATCCTTGGCATTGATCGGAATGCGCTTCGTTAAATCCGCTTCACCTTTACTAATTTCCTCTAAAGAATTTCGCACGCTTAAAATACGAGCTACTTGTTTGGAAATAGATAGGCCTGTAGTGAAGAAAATCACACAAATTACGATCAACGAAGCCACAATTGTACCTACTAAAATATGCGATAGGACGGCATTGGATACAATAATCGCTAAGTATGTACCGTTCGATAATGGTTTCACATATTGCGTGACACGTGTGCCATCATAGCGCCCTGAAAATTCAGTCGACTTTTGTGCTGAAAATTGGGCTGGCTCAAAACCTATATCGGCTAAATCTTGATCTGCTGTAGCGGCAATGGCTTGGCCTTTTTCATCTACAATCGCAGCAAATAATACGGTCGAGGATAAATAGTTATCCAGTTGATCGATATAGGATTCACTGCCGATACTTGCTTCTAAGTCTAGTAGCTGCTGTCCATGGCGAGCTACCTGTACAATTTGTGGTGTTGCTGGATTCCAGCTACCTACCCCGACAAATTTGAAAAATTGATCATCGACATCGCGAATCTGTGCTTTTTGGACAATTTCTTTCGCTCTACCGTCTAAGAGTTGCATATACTCTGCCGCTTGTCCGTTTGGATCAGCGCCAAAGTTAAAATCGACAGTTGGAGCTACTGATGTCACCGTTGTATTCCCTTTATCATCTGTACTCCAAATCTCATCGATGCCACCTCGCTCAGCAATGGCCTTTAAATCCTCATATGTAGCACCTTTGTCAATGATGTAAGAAGCCATTACAGATTCGGCAATCATTTCTTTTTCCATGATTTCTTCCGCTTTTTCTCTAGATTGAATCGCTCCTTCCATCCCCATGACAATGGAGTTGGCGATTGCTTCTCCATTGTTTTTTGCACTTTTATATGTAGCTTGATAAATATAAATAGAAAATGCCGTTATAATGAACACCACAATGCCCATAATCTCCAGAAGCATTTTCCATTTCATTGACTTTCTCATGATGAGATCCCCCTAAAAATTACGATTATTTCCACTTCATCATACAATATGACTTCCATATATTTCATTAACTATTTATTAAATATAAAATAATAAGTTTTGAAGTAGTTTAAATTGTCATTAATTTGTAAAAATTTCGAAATAGCAGATCATTTAGGAAAAATTTAACTATTTTGTACGATTAGAGGCATGCAAAAAAGGATATTTCTCATGAGTGAACAGTAATATTTAAACAAAATTAGCTATAAACCTTTAGGACGATAAACTAAAAACATCTATTAGAAGAATCTCCTCTAATAGATGTTTTTTATTTTATAATTATATCAGAATAATTTATTGTGTTGCCATGTATAGACGGCTTGATCAGCTGTTAGGAATGTATTCGGAAAAATTTCCTGTGCTTCAGCTAAAAATTGAGGTAAGTCATATGGGAGAAAACGTGCGCTTAAATGATTTAATAATAAATAGTGTGCACCAGCTTGCTGTGCGACTTTTGCAGCCTCCACATTTGTTGCATGACCATAGCTTGCTGCTAAATCTGTTGTTGTACCATCAAAAGTCGCTTCATGGACAATGATATCAGCACCCATTGATAATTGGATCGCTTCTTCACAATATTTCGTATCACCTAAAATTGACAACGTAAAGCCCTTTTTGGCTGGTGCCACCACGTCTTTTGCCAGTACCACATCACCATTTTCAAGTACAATGTCGTGGCCATTTTTTAATTGCCCTAGCAAAGGTCCCTTTGGAACGCCAAGTGCCTGCGCTTTGTCAATTAATAATTCGCCTGGTAAATCCTTTTGTTCAATACGATAACCATAGCAAGGTACAACATGGCGCAATTCCTTAGCATAAATTGTAAAATGAGCATCCTCATAAATAATGCCTTCTTGTACTTCTACAAAGCGCAAAGGATATGTTAAATGGGTTTTTGATAGGGCCAATGTTTGTTCAATCCACTGCTGTAAGCCAGATGGCCCGAAGATCGTTAGCGGCTCATCTCCACCCTGAAAGGAACGTGAGCTTAAAAAGCCTGGAAGTCCAAAAATATGATCCCCATGTAAATGTGTAATAAAAATTTTCGTCACTTTCCGTGGCTTTAACGACGTATGAAGGATTTGATGCTGTGTCGCCTCCCCACAGTCAAATAGCCACATTTCACTCACTTCATCTAATAGCTTTACCATCAGAGCACTTGTATTTCGTTCTTTTGAAGGCATGCCTGCGCCTGTCCCTAGAAAATGTAGCTGCACATATGCCACCTCACTTCTTATTTATATCGTTTTATTGTACCTTATCCATTCCCATAAGAAAAACCTTTGGTGTACAGTTTCTCCAAAGGTTTCTTAATTATTTTGGTTGCCATGACACAAGGGCTGCATGAAAATCATGACGATAATAATAACGTCCATCCTTTTCTTCGATAAAAGGTAGCAGTGATTCCTCTACATGGGCTCGCTGAAAATTAGTCGTTAGGATTTTTTTACTCTGTGTTGCCACAAGCTGCTCATAGCTTTCATATTCATAGACACGCTCGAGCGGGATAATCTGACAATCCGCGTAAATATCCATTTCATAGAGTAGATTCAAAAACTCGATATAATCTCTGCGGGGAAATTTAATGTCATAACCATATTTTTCATACAATTGTTCATAGTGTGGCTGGATGGGCCCTGTCGTCATCCCAATGATGGCCCGCTTCTTCGCCAGCCGATTCATGTGATATAAAGCTGCTTTGATTTCATACATGCGGTAAAAACAATTCACGCCCAGGACGATATCATGTGGTTCAATCTCATCATCCTCTAAGCTTTCCCACTTCGCATGAATATAGGAAACGTGCTCCTCCTGCGGCATACACTGTTGTAAGTAATTCAAAATGCTTTCAGAGCTATCCACACATGTGAGCTTCCTTACTTTATCAGCTAATGGAAATGTATAATTGCCCCACCCAGGACCAATTTCTAATACAGAATGCTGAGGTTCAATCTTTTTTTGAAGCTCCTGAAAAATCAATGCAGCATAAGGATCTGTTTGTCCCACTTTTTTTCGCGCCACGGATTGGGCCCAAAATTGCTCCTCTAGCTGATCATTCACCATTCGTTCAGGCATATTGCCATGCCAGTCCTTCATACCTTCCTGCCATAATGCCTCATAGTTAATGGCTAACGGTCCTTTTCTCGTCATATAGATACCTCTAACGATAATATTTCATATATTTTTTTCATATCAAGATTTGCACGAACGTGGTCGGCTAACATATTATAGGCATCTTCTCTTCGTTCTTTGTCACTTTTCACATCACTTGGTAAAGCTGCTAGCCCTTTTTTCACTCGTATTTCATTGACAAGTTGACGGGTAAAGGTACGATTATGGAACAAGCCGTGGAAATACGTGCCAATCACTTGCTCATCTTGACTAACCGCACCATCTTCTCTTCCATCCTCTAACAGTAAAAACGGTGATACCGCATCACGTAAAATTTTTGTACGCCCTAGATGGATTTCATAGCCTGTCAATGTGTCCTGCCCTCTTACGCCTGTCATTTGCACCGTTTTTTTATTGCCTACAAAAATGGTTTCCATCGGCAATAGCCCAAGACCATCTGCAGATTCACCATTCCCCTCCACTGCTTCTGGATCAAGTAATGTTTCACCAAGCATTTGGAAACCGCCACAAATGCCAATAATTTTAGTACCGCATTCACGTAAATGTGTAATGGCTTGATCGAAGCCCTGTGCTTTTAGCCAAGCTAAATCATCCATTGTACTTTTCGTTCCTGGCAGAATGAGTAAATCGGGTGTACCTAGTTCATTGACATGACCAATTAAACGTACACCCACCTCTGGCTCATCGAAAAATGGATCAATATCGGTGAAGTTTGAAATACGTGGTAAACGAATCATGGCTACATCTACAGCAAATTCGCCTGGCTTTGGTTTTTTAAAACGTAGTGACGATAATGCAAGAGAATCCTCTGCTTCAATATTGACCTCGACATAAGGAATCACACCAAGTACTGGAATACCCGTTTCGCGCTCCACCCATGCCAAACCATCATCCAGTAACTCACGCATGCCTCTAAATTTATTAATAATTAATCCCTTAACACGTGCTCGTTCTTCCTCATCTAACAATGCCAGTGTCCCAACAATCGAGGCAAAGACCCCGCCACGATCAATATCAGCAACGAGGACCACCGCTGCATCTGCTAAGTGAGCCATTCGCATATTAGCAATATCGCGATCCTTTAAGTTAATTTCTGCTGGGCTACCAGCTCCCTCTAGAACAATGACATCATATGTATTTTGTAGCGTGCGTACTGATTTTTCTACGATTGGCATCGCTTCTTGCACAAAATTATTGCGGTAGCTTTTGGCATCCATATTTAAAAAATGTTTACCATGAACGATAACCTCTGACATCATATCTTGCTTCGGTTTCAGCAGGATAGGATTCATATCAGTCGTTGCAACAACACGAGCCGCCTCGGCCTGTACCCCTTGGGCGCGGCCGATTTCACCGCCATCTTTCGTAACAAATGAATTAAGAGCCATATTTTGTGATTTAAATGGGACTACCTTCAGTCCATCATCTGAAAATATACGACATAGTGCGGTACAAATCATACTTTTTCCAACATCGGAAGCTGTTCCTTGAATCATGATTGATTTTGCTGGCATAGTCACTCTCCTCTGTAATGTTCGGCGTCGCTCCGCGGGTATTCCATGGCAAAGCGCGGGTATTTCCCTTCACTCCGCGGGTATTCCATGGCGAAGCGCGGGTATTTCCCTTCACTCCGCGGGTATTCCATGGCAAAGCGCGGGTATTTCTCTTCACTCCGCGGGTATTCCATGGCGAAACGCGGGTATTTTTCATTCAGCCTTGTAAAGGGCCTTAAAATTCGAGCCCTTTCACCGCTGGAATCCCTTCATCATAGTAATGCTTTGTCGCCTCAATGGTTGACACTAAATCAGCCATTGCTAGTAATGCTGGATTCGCACTTCGTCCTGTGACAACCAAATGCATTGTAGAAGGGCGGTGTTGGATTGCCTCGATGACTTCTGCTAGAGGAAGGACATCATCGATTGGAAACTTGGTGATCGCTAGGGCATTGTTGAGTTCATCTAGGACCAATAAATCAATGCTGTCATCCTGTAGAGCTGCCTTCGTTTTTTTCCAAGCCTTGGCTAATGCAGCTCGATGCTCCTCAGGTGTTTTTGTCCATGTAAAACCTATGCCCATTTGTTCCATTTCTACGCCTAGCTTACGAAGGGCAATTTGCTCTCCATAAGTACGTTCTGGGGATTTGATAAACTGCAGATAACGCACATTTAAGCCTCGACCAACTGCACGCAATGTAACGCCAAGAGATGCTGTCGTTTTGCCCTTACCCTCACCTGTATATACTAAAAACAAGCCTTTTCTTGCCATACTGATAGCCTCCTTACAGCCATGTTGTCTTTTCTGCAAACGGCGTTCGTTTCTTGTCGGTTTGTTCTTGCTCCTGTGGGTAGCCAATAAATATTGTACCAACTACTTTTTGAGCGTCGCTTGCACCAATAAACGTATGCATACGAGGATCATGTACGAGGCCAACACCACGTGTACGCCAAACAAAGCCAAGACCTAGCTCCTCTGCTGTCAACCACATAGACATAATGGCACTACATACAGCAAAGACATTATCTTCTGTCGCATCTGTGTCCCCTTCTACTATGTCAGCTGTCACCACAATGGCTACAGGGGTTGTTTGTACAACCTTTAATGAACTTTCCACTAAATTTGGCTTCGTGGGAAAGCGTTCTTGTAAATAAGCACTTGCCATTTCTTCATAACGCTTCATGGCTTCATCTTGAATGACATAAAAATGCCAGGGCTCACGCATCCGGTCATTTGGTGCATAGGTTGCTGCCTGTAAAATTTGCTCAATTTTTTCTTTCTCTACTGGTTGTGTCGTGTAATTACGAATTGCTCGACGTTTTTTTAATGCTTCAATGACAGTCATAGTGCTTCCTCCTTGTGCGCTTATAAGAAATGATTATGAAAAGGTAAGACCTTGCTCTTCAAACCATTGAATTTTTTCCCGTACATTGACAACCTCGCCAACAACAATCATAGAAGGGTTATGGTACCCTTCACGCTCAATGATGCTGGCTATCTCATCTAGCGGCCCTGTAATCGTGCGTTGCTGAGCAGTTGTTCCCCACTCAATGACCGCTACTGGTGTTGTTGCCTTCCGTCCATTTTCGATTAATTTGCGAGCAATGTAGGCAATATTACCAACGCTCATATAAAAGGCAACGGTATCTATACCCGTAGCTAAAGCGGGCCAATTCAAAAAATCTTGTCCTTTTTCTTCACGACCATGTCCAGTTACAAGGGCAAAGCTTGTCGCGAAGTCTCTATGTGTAACTGGAATTCCTGCGTATGCAGGAGCTGCAATTCCTGCTGTAATCCCCGGAACGATTTCATAGGCAATGCCATGATTTTTTAATATTTCAGCTTCCTCCGCGCCACGTCCAAAAACAAAGGGATCGCCACCTTTTAGGCGTGTAACAATTTTACCTTCTTGTGCTTTTTCAACGAGTAATGCATTTATTTCCTCTTGAATGAGATGATGCTTCCCAGGTAATTTGCCACAATAAACTAGCTCCGCATCCTTTTTTGCAAAATCAAGCAATTTAGGATTTACAAGACGGTCATAAGCAATTACATCAGACTTTTGAATACATTCCAGTCCATACACAGTAATGAGCTTCGGATCGCCAGGACCTGCTCCCACGATATATACGATTCCATCCTTCATTGCGTTGCTCCCATCAATAGTTGTTGTAAATATGCTTCTCGTCGATCGATCTCACCATGACGTGTCCATTCAAGGATGTTTGGCTCTAGCAATGCTTGTAATGCCGCACGTCTTTGTGGACCTTTATCATACTTAGCAGCAATCATTAATCGAGCTTGCTGTAAAAAGCATACATAGTCATCATAAGCATCATCGAATTGCTCTTCTAAATCTGCTTTAATCTTGCGGGCTAGACTTGGGCTTGCTCCCGATGTCGAAACAGTTACCACCAACGGACCACGGCGAACAGTAGCAGGCGTAATAAAATCACTTTCACTTTGTTTATCTGTTCGGTTGATTAATTGCCAATGCTGTGCTGCTTCTTGAACGGCTTCGTTAACTGCTGTCACATTCGTTGCAGCGATAATGAGAATGGCGTCATCTAAATCACGAGGTTCAAATTCCTTTTGCTTCCAAGTAATTTGCCCTGACTCTGCAAGTGACTGTAATGTGTTATGTAAGGTTGGACTGACAATCACGATGTTTGCCTTTGCTGGTAACAGGGATGCTACCTTCTGCGTTGCCACGTGACCCCCGCCTACAATCACAACTGTTTTATATTCTAGATTGATATGAATAGGAAAATAATTAGTCATTACTTTTCACCTTCTTACAAGCTGTTAACCAATTGTCAACTAGCTTTGGGTTTGATACAAAATGGAAATGAGTATAGCCAGCCACTAAATTTCCTTCTTGATAGCCTTCTTTCTTTTTGCCAAAACGACCAATCGTTTCATAGGCTGCTGTATTGTGAGAACCACTATATTTGGAATAATGGAACTCATGGCCCTTCGCTTGTTCCTCAGCACCAATTAAGAAATTATCGGCTGTGCCAAAAATTTCACGATAACCAAGTGCTGCTAGTTTTGTTTGCATCGCCACTTCTCCAGGAATTACCCCTACCATGGCATAGCGGTCACCATGGCTATTTGTGATAGCCTCTGTTAAATACATAAAGCCCCCACATTCAGCCAATGTCGGAAGACCTTTGGCAATAGCTTCCCGAATAGAGTCTTTAACGACTGTATTGGTAGCAAGTGACTCTGCAAATTCCTCAGGAAAGCCACCACCAATATACAAGCCATCTGCTTCAGCTGGTACAGGCTCATTCGCAAGCGGTGAGAAAAACTGTAGTGTCGCACCTTTCGCACGTAACAACGCCAAGTTTTCTTCATAATAAAAATTAAATGCTGCATCTCTTGCAACCGCTATACAAATATTTCGTGAAGGCTCCTCTCTGAATAAATGACCTGATTCTTGCAAAATAGGAGCCTTTGTTAAATGTATTAATTGGTCCAAATCAATCGTTTCTTCCATAAGGTTCCCTAGTTTATCAAAAAATGAATCTAGCTCTCCTCTTTCAATAGCGGGTACTAACCCTAAATGACGACTCGGGATATCAATCCCTTCCTCACGCTTTAGGTAGCCAATAACAGGAATGCCACATTCTTGTTCAATAGCTGCCTTCGCAATTTCATAATGACCGACACTACCAACCTGGTTCGCAATAACACCAACGATATTCGGCTTATCTGATAGTAATTGGAAGCCTTTCACAACTGCTGCTACGCTACGTGCCATGCTAGCACAATTGACAATTAAAATAACAGGACTCTCTGTCACTACGCTAATATCAGCAGCAGACCCAGCGTCAGATAAAGGGCTTTTACCGTCATAAAAGCCCATCACACCTTCAATAATGGACACATCTGCATCCATACTTGCACGTGCTACAATATCACGGACTGCTTCGTGCGAAAACATCCAGCTATCAATATTACGTGATACTCTGCCCGTTACAGCTGTATGATAGGTTGGATCGATATAATCAGGACCGCATTTAAAGCCCTGTACCACGTTTCCTTTGTTTTGTAGTGCCTTCATCAGTCCAATGGTAAAAGTAGTTTTGCCTACACCACTACCCGTACCAGCTAGTACAAAGCGATTTGTTTGCATGGACTTCCTCCTTAAAATAGGTATCTAGCAACTGAAATCGTAGCATTACCTGATTTTTTCTTCTCTAATAGGAGTGATGGTACCTGTGCATAGCGCATAGCTGCTGGTTCACTCACTCCGTATGCGCCTGTATATTTAAAGACTGTTTCAGAGGGTGATGGAAATTCGATTTCATTTAATTCATCTGGTGTATACGTAACGAACTCCCAATCATATTTCTTCGTAATCTCTAGGAAACATGGCTCATCTTTCTTTAAATCAATCGTGCATAAGGCTTTCACACTTTTTTTCGAAAGCTTTAGCTCTGCCAAGGTTTCATCGATTACTTGTTCAATTTCCTCTAACGATGTACCACGGTTACAGCCCATTCCTAGCACAATGGATTTTGGGCGATAAATAACACCGTTTTCTAGAAGAACCTCTTCTTCAGGTTCAATGATTCGATCTGTTATTAATAATGTGGCATGGGGAGCAGCTTGGATAGCTGCCTGTGTGGATGGATAGATTTTAATTTGCTCTGGCATCGGTGTATCACGCATCCACCAGTCACGTTCACCTGTCTCCTGTACAATGGCTACATGTTCTTCATTTACGACAGATGCACTAACAGGTGTCAATTTATCCGCACTATCCCATACCCAGCCAAAGCGGGCTCCAAATAAATCAACGGGAATCGTCTTTTGCACATCAGAAGCCGTTGTAATAATCGGATTTGCACCAAGTGCAGCTGCCACCTCGTGTGTTAGCTCATTGGCACCACCTAAATGCCCTGATAATACGCTAATAACATTTTCCCCTCGATCATCAATCACCACAACACCTGGGTCTGTCTTTTTATCTTTTAAAATCGGCGCAATCATTCGTACGACTGCCCCTAGTGAAATAATTAAAATCAACCCTTTATATTGCTTAAAGAGTGTTGGCAATAGCAGGCGCACTGAGCCTGTAAATAGTTGAATATGCTTTTCTGCTTCATCGCCTTGTTCAAATTTACTCATATAATATAAATCACTTGCTGCAAAGGTTTGCTGCAGACGACGTCCTATTTGGACACCATGCTTCGTAATGGCTACAACGGCATAAGGATTACGTTGATCAACCTCTGGTAACACACCCTCTTGTAACTCAATCACTTGTCTTCACACCTTTTCTAAAGCCATGTGTAAAGCTTGCATCATATAACTTCGAACGATATTGATCTTTATCATGAATGTTCGGGTCTAATGCCCATCCCGCTAAAATCATCGCATGCTTACGAATACCATTCACACGCATCGCTTCATCTAATTCGATTAAAGTTGTTCGTACGATTTTTTGATCGGGCCATGAAGCACGTTGAATAACTGCTACAGGCGTGTCATCAGCCCAACCAGCACTCTGTAGCTCTTTGACAATTTTCTTCGTCAGCGTTGCACTAAGAAATAAGGCAATTGTACAATGATGGCTCGCTAAATCACGTAGCTTTTCAAATTCTGGTACAGGTGTGCGCCCCTCAGCACGCGTTAAAATAAGGGTTTGTGTTAGATCAGGAATTGTTAGCTCAGCTCCGATTGCAGCGGCCGATGCAAATACAGAGCTAACTCCTGGAATGACTTCATACCCAATGCCTTCCTTTTTTAATAGCGCAACTTGCTCCATAATGGCACCATACATCGCTGGGTCACCTGTATGCATACGTGCCACTGTTTTCCCAGCATTGACTCGGTCCACCATCACGGCAACCATTTCCTCTAAATGCATACCTGCTGTACGAATGACCTCCGCATCAGGTCTAGCTTTCGCAATGAGATCCTCACTCACTAATGAATCTGTATACATGACAACGTCCGCTGTTTGTAACATATGTAAACCTTTGACTGTAATTAAATCTGGATCACCAGGACCAGCGCCGACAATATAGATTTTCTTCATTATTTACGCACCACCATTAATGTTAAATATTCTAAATCGACACCATCCAACTCACGCACATCCCAAATGATTTCTTCATCAGATGTTACCTTTGTTACTACGGATGCTTTATCTAATAAATCTAAACCGCGTAGCACTTCAAGCATTAAATCAATCACTTTCGCCACTTTAATAAAAACAACAGCATCATGTGTTTCAATCGCTTCACGCATAGCTTCGTAATTGTCATACGCAGGAATAATCGCAACACGATCATCACCATCCGCTAACGCAATGCCTAAGCGTGATGCAGAGCCATTAAACGAAGAAATTCCTGGTACCGTTCGAATTTCGACATCTGGATGCTTGTCCTGCATTAGCTTCATCATATGAATAAACGTACTATACAATAATGGATCGCCCTCTGTGACAAAGGCTACATCTTTCCCCTCTTGTAATTTTTCGTAGACAAGTTCTACTGATTTTGTCCATTCACGTTCTAGAACAGCCTCATCTTTCGTCATGGGGAATACAAGACCAAGCATATCTTTTTCTTCTGGATTAATATACACATCTACAATACGATGGGCATAGCTTTTACTGCCTTTTAGCTTTTTTGGATAGGCAATAACAGGTGACTCCTGAATCACACGGAACGCCTTTACTGTAATTAATTCTGGATCGCCAGGACCAACGCCCAAGCCATATAAAATTCCTAGATTACTCATAATTTTCTTCCTTTCGATAAGCGGAAATAATGTATATTGGATTTAATGGCACAAAGCGTGTCATGTCTAAAATAGGCTTGCTACGTGCAAGCTGTGCCTGCAAAATATCAACAGCAAAACCACAAGCTTTAAATGCCTCAACGGCTTTATATAAATTTTCAATAGTCGCTGCATTTAAGACAATGCGCCCATTTTGCTTTAAACGCTGACAGCATAATTGCAGTAACTCAACCATTTCACCACCAGTGCCACCGATGAAAATGGCATCAGGGTCTGGAAAGCTGTCTAAGCCCTCTGGTGCTTTACTATGAATAGCTGTCATATCAACTCGGAATTTTTGTTGATTCTGGAGACAGTTTTCTAAATCTGGTGCATTTTTTTCTACAGCAAATACTTGTCCTTCTGGCGCAAGCTTACCTGCCTCAATGGCCATGGATCCCGTACATGTGCCAATATCCCAAATAATGCTATCCTGTTGTAGCTGCATGGCTTGCAAACTTAAAACTCGAATTTCTTTCTTTGTAATAAGTCCTTTATCTGGCTTTCGTTGTGAAAATTCTTCATCATCAATCCCGAGTGTGTAGCGTTTCGGTGCTATTGTTTGTTTTAAAATCACGACATTTAAAGGAGAAAAATGAGTAACTTCCATTTCATCGAGCGAGTACCAGCCACTTTTTTCGTTTTCGCCCTGTAAATTTTCGGCTACAAACGCACGATATTCCGTCATACCAAAATGCTTTAAATATTGAGCGAGAGCATTCGGACTATTCTCTGCATCTGTTAAAAGTGCTACTTTCTTTTTGCCATCAATTCGCTGTGCCAGGCCCTTCATTGGTCGTCCATGAATACTCGTTACGTAAGCATCCTGCCAGCTCTCTCCCATTTTCGCAAAGGCAAGCTGGACAGAGCTCATATATGGATAAACCTCTATTTGTAGCTTTTTTGCTAAATAGCCTCCGATGCCATAAAATAATGGATCTCCAGATGCAAGAATCACGGTATTTCTTGTTTCTTCAGACAATCTTTCAACAAGTGTTGAAAGACCTCCTTTTATCAGGATTTTTTCACCTCTAAAGTCTGGGAAAAAATCAAGTACTCGCTCACCACCAACAAGTACCTCACAGTCCTCAATCCACTGAAGGTATTGGGGTAATAAGCTTGCTAATCCGTTATCCCCGATCCCAATCAACTTCATCGATCGATGCAATGTCATCAGCCCTTCCTAATAATTGTCCCTGCATCGAATAGATCGATGTGGAAAGCGTTAAACCGCCCTTAATATGATGGATAGAGGAATAGCAGCAGGCCTCACATAAACGATGGAAGAACGCATCATAGCCCTTCTCCATCATCATCTCACCTACTTGTGAAGCTGTATTTGCCTCCAGAACTTGTGCTATCGTTTCTTCATCTGCCCCTATATCCTCTGCCAATTGTGCTAAAAAATTAAAATCGATCGGTGCACTTTTGGAATGCACCATCATGACTCCTTGTGCGACTTTAGAAAATTTCCCCATCATCCCAACGAGTGAAACTTGCTTGATGCCTAGACGCTTACAATGCTTTAATGTAAAACCTACAAAGTCACCCATTTCAATAAATGCTTCTTCTGCTAGATGTGGGTATTGTTTCATCGCAAACTTCTCACTTCGTCCACCTGTTGTCACCACTAAATGCTCACAGCCAGCCTCTTTCGCTACACTGATGGCTTGGACAATACTAGCCATATAAGCAGAACTCGAAAAAGGCACGACGGTTCCCCTAGTGCCTAAGATTGAGATGCCCCCAAGTATACCGAGTCGTCCATTTAACGTTTTTTTAGCAATCTCCTCGCCCTTAGGGACAGAAATCACTACATTCACGCCTCGTGTAATGTGAAATTCGTCCAACACACCTTGGACCGTGCTATAAATCATTTTACGGGGTACAGGATTAATGGCTGCTTCTCCGACAGGCACTGGCAAGCCAGGCTTTGTGACACGCCCGACGCCAATACCTCCATCTAAATGAATCCCAGGTGTATCTGCCCAGCTCACTGTGCCAACGATGAGTGCCTGATGGGTCGCATCAGGATCATCACCAGCATCTTTAATCGTTTCACAGCTGACAGCATTTTCTTCAAATATGCATTTTTCAATTGTAAAGGTTGCATCTCGACCAATAGGTAAATGAATCGTGCTTGTCTCTTGCTCCTCCTTGGTAATAAGGGCAAGCAGTGCAGCCTTTGATACAGCAGTTGCACAGGCTCCCGTCGTATAACCGTGACGCATGTCCTTGGGGTCCTTTTTTGGCTTCCGCTCCATTATTTTTTCGCCTGTTCGTCCGCTAAAAGTGAGATGGCATTTAAAGCAGCAACCGTCACTGTACTACCGCCTTTACGACCAACATTTGTAATGTACGGAATCCCTTCTAGTTTAAGCAGCTCTTCTTTTGACTCAGCTGCTGACACAAAACCAACAGGCATACCGATAATTAAATCTGGTTTTGCTAGCCCTTCTTTAATTAAACGAATCAATTCCAGTAATGCGGTTGGTGCATTACCAATGGCATAAATACCACCTTCATGTAATTTTGAAGCCTTTTGCATCGAAATGATGGCACGTGTTGTATTTTGTTTTTTCGCTTCTATTGATACATCTTCATCCGCAATATAGCAATGCAAATCGCCACCATGTTTTTGGAAACGCTTTTTACCAGAGCCACTTTCAATCATTTGCACATCTGCAATGACATGACGTCCAGCAAGAATAGACTTGATACCCGCTTCAATAGCACCTGGTGTAATGATGACACTACGACCTAGCTCGAAATCAGCTGATGCATGGATAATGCGACGTACAACTTTCCATTCATCTTCTGAGAAGTCATGCTCGCCCATTTCCTCTGCAATTATCGAGAAACTGTAATCGTAAATTTTATCTGGGTCCACCGTTAATGGTTTGAAATCTGTTTTAAAATCCATGGAAAATGCCTCCTAAATTGTATGTTCAACAGCCTGTAATACTTCTTCAAATGTTGAATATTGTTGGCCGTATTGAATATTTGGTCGTGCAATAAGAATCGTTTCGATCTGGCATGCAAGGGCTGCCTCTAGCTTCTCATCAACTGAGCCAACTTTACCGCTTTCTTTGGTAATCATCAACGTCACTCCGTATTGACGAAATAGAGCTTCATTTAATTCCTTTGAAAACGGACCTTGAATGGCCACAATATCTCGCTGTGCCACGCCGAGCGCCTCACATTTTTCCATATTGTCCAGTCGTGGAAGCATACGAGCAATTACTCTCGTATTTTCTAAGCCGTGTAAAACCTTCGTAAATGTAGCGAGTGTTTTACTTCCAGTCGTTAGCATAATGACACCGCGTTTTTCTGCAGCTAGCTGAGCTGCCTCCTCATAATCCTTTACAACAGTAATTAAAGGATGGGCATAATGTTCATGAGCTCGCTCATAGCGAATATATGGAATCTGTGCCTGCTCTGCCGCTGCCATCGCATTTTTAGAGGCCTCTTCCGCAAATGGATGAGAGGCATCTACCACCAATTGATAGCCCTGCTCTGTCATGATGGTCGCCATTTCCTCAGCTGTCAGTCGACCGATTAAATGTGGCAGGCCAACGTCAGCAAGACTAGAGGCTGCCGACTCAGTGACGACCGTAGCGGTTACCGCATAACCTGCACGTTGTAATGCTAGGGCTAGATCCCTTGCATCACTTGTCCCTGCTAACATGAAAATCATTTTACCGGCTCCTCTTCATGATGATGGTGATGGTCATGATGGTCATGCCCATGATCGTGATGGTCGTGATGATGATGCGCATGTCCATGATCGTGATCGTGATCATGATGGTGATGATGATGTGCATGTCCATGTACTGCCGCATAGGCGCGATAATCTTCTAGATCTTGCATACCTGTTGATGTACCGTTGATTGCCTGTTCAATACGCTCTAATAAAACATTTTGTAACCGTTCATGGTAGCCAAAATAGTTAGCAATTTGAATATCACAATCTGGATAAAGTTCATTAAACTTCTCACACATGCCATGCATGCGTTCCATCAAAATGCCTGTGAATAAAAAGTATGGTAACATGATGATTTTTTTTGCACCTAGTTTGACACAACGTTCAATTCCTTCTTCAACTCGTGGATCTGTGACACCCATAAAAGCACTTTCTACGTATTTTACGGGTAGTTTTTCCCATAAGAGTCGCGTAATTTTATAAAAATCACCATTAGCAGATGGATCACTGCCACCTCGTGCAATCAATAAAATCGCTGTGTCTTCCTGCTCTTGTTCTGAATTAAAGCCAATTTCAGCTAGGCGATCTTGTAAAATGGCAAAGATTTCATCATGGATACCAATTGTTTGACCATATGTGAAGGTAATCGCTGGATAATGCTCACGCGCATGCTCGATTTCCGCTGGAATATGCAGCTTTGAATGGCCTGCATGCAGTAAAATGATTGGAATTACATGTACCTCTGTAGCTCCCTTTTTCACACAGTTTGTAATACCTTCTTCGATGTTAGGTGAAGCAAATTCAAGGAAACAAGTTTCCACTAAAAATTGTTCATCAATACGCGGTGTCATTTGTTCGATAAATGTACGAACCTCATCATTTCCTGCTGCTAAACGGCTCCCATGGCCGACAAATAAAATAGCTTTCATCTCTCTACTCCTTACTAGTCGCCGCACGGAGCTGGCTCTACTTTTATTTTGGAAGACATATCTTGATACGTAAAATGCAGTATCTTTTTCACACGTTTAAAATATTTAAACAAGCGTTCATTTGGATGAGCATTTGCTTTATATTCTTCAATAATATCTGTAATGAGTGGAATCAGTTGCTCAGGCTCCAGCCCTTCTACAACAGGCTGTGCTGCGTGTGCTGTACGACCGACTGGTTTTGCTCCAATAAAGACATCGAATTTACTTTTGCGGTAGACGATGCCAATATCATCAAATACAGCCCGATAACAGGCCATACCACAGCCATTAAAGCCAATATTTAATGTCTTCGGTAAGGACATACCGCCTAGTTTTTCTTGTATTTCCTCTGCATATGGTATTGAATCAGCCTTTTCACCGTAGCAAAAATCACAAGCCTTCAGTGATAACACATCACCAATCGGGGCTAATAAAAACCCTACTTCCTGTAATTTCTCTGTGATCTGTTCAGGGGCAGTCGTTGGTATTTTCAAATGAATTTGATGATCTGGTGTGTATTCCATCGTCCCCTCATCCCCAACGACCTCCGCTAACGTCATCATTTGCTGGGGAGTAAAAAACTTATTGGCTACACCAGGACTTACTGCTAATTCAAAAATAGATTCTATTTTTTGCTGTACAAGCTTCGGTGTTACTTTGACTGCGCTTGTCCCTTTTACCATTGCAAGTGCCGCTGTAGCCATTTCAAGAGCTGTTTTTTTAGGCTTTGGCGTAGCGGCTATACTGGGTTTATTAAAGCGCCCTGCATTAGGGTCAGCCGTAAAGTCATTTCGCGCTGTTCCCGTCTCTTGGTTCATTGCCCAAGGTTCATTTTCTTCGCGTAAACGTTGATGTGGACGTAATGGCTGTTTCTCTTCACCCAGGGTATATTTACGTTGGTAACCGCGGGGCGTAATCATCTTATTGTCATAGAAAAATGTTGACGAATTCCCGATAATGACAGTTGTCAACATACCAATATCATGTTCTAGCATTTCTGCTAGTGTTGTCATGGTCACTTCTTGACGCTCTCGATAGGCACTTTTCACAAGCCCTACTGGTGTGTCTGGCGAACGATATTCTAAGAGTATTCGTTGAGCCTCGACAATTTGTCTTGTTCGACGTCCACTTTTAGGATTGTATAAAGCAATGACAAAGTCCGCCATTGCAGCTGCCTCGACACGCTTTGCAATTAAATTCCAAGGTGTTAGATGGTCACTCAAACTGATTGTACAAGCATCGTGCATAATAGGTGCACCAAGTATGCTAGCGCATGAATTAATCGCAGAAATCCCAGGAACAATTTCAACTTCAATTCCTGTTGCTTCTGTCCAGCCTAGCTCAATTAACACCTCATAGACTAATCCTGCCATGCCATAGACGCCTGCATCACCACTCGAAATTACTGAGACGATGCTCCCTGCTTCAGCTTGACGAACGGCTTCCTGTGCACGCGACACTTCTTCTGTCATGCCTGTACTAACAATCGATTTTGCACTTACTAAATCTTGAATCAGCTCTACATAGGTTTTATAGCCTATAATCATATCACTTTGTTGTAAAGCCTCTACTGCACGTGTCGTAATATGCTTAAAATCTCCAGGTCCAAAGCCTACTACGAAAATTTTTCCTTTTTGCGCCATGTTGTTACCCCTCTTTCACCTTTTCGATCCCTTTAATGGCAGTTGTTTGAGCAGTACGCTGTAATGTACCTTCACGAAGTGTAAAGACATGTTCGTTGTATAAGGATTCATGATGTAAATCTTGTACTAGTGTTCTAGCATGCTCTGTTGATGGCACACGATACCAGTTTCCTTGAGGATAAGCGATTACCACACAAGCATCCTTGCAGCGTCCATTACAGCGCGTTCTTGTCGTATGTATTTCCTGATCGAGTGCTTGCCGCTGTATCTCATCTCGAATGGCTAAGGTAATTTCCTCCCCATCCTTTTTCATGCAGCTACTGCCATTGCAAATAAAGAGATGTGTTTTCATCCCCTCTAAATTCCAAGTTGTCATCTTCTGTCTCCCCTCATTTGCTTTTTGGAAAAAGAAAAACCTTTACTCTATAACGAAGAGTAAAGGTTTTGTAGAAGCCAAATAAAAACGAATAGAATGAAATACAGGTACCCGCTTTCGCTTCAACTTCTCCCTCCGAAAAGTTTGCATGCACAATCAAATAAGCAGGTTTCCTGACTTAAGCTTCATTTTACTGTCGCACCTTCCCAAGTTTGCACCAGTGGCTTTGCGATTTCATCAGCTATTACAGTAGCGGGGGCTGTATTGGATTTTCACCAATTTCCCTATTATCTCGAGCTATTCGAGCACTTATTGACGTTTTATATGAAATTTTTATTAGAATTTTAAATAGAAAACTGTCTTTATCATATCTTATTATTTTAAAATTTCAATATTTCTTTAAAAATTTATGACAAATTTATCAATTTTGAATGGAACTAGGTATGAAATTTATACAATCTATATAATTTGCGCACAAAATTTTATCAGAATATTCACCGTTGACCTTTAATTTAAAAAATTTCATAAAAGGTATAGCATATTTATGGAAATTCATGTTACACTTTGTCGTGAAATCTCACAATTTGAATGTTTTTCGGTGCAAAGTGCTTGTCATTTTGCTTAAAAGGGAAGCCGGTTTGAGTCCGGCGCGGTCCCGCCACTGTAATAGGGAGCTTTATAGAATATGTCACTGTCCAACGGATGGGAAGACCTATAAAGCATTGAACTAGAGCCAGGAGACCTGCCGAAAAATAAGTGATCGTTTCAACCTACGAGGATAGGTGTGCGGCTTAGCAGATGAGACTGTTATTTGCTTTTTTAGCTATGCACTTTTCCACCTAAGGAGAAGTGCTTTTTTTAATTACGCACGCAATATTCTAAAAATCTATTAATTAGTTAGGAGGAAAGCTTTTTGAAATTATCATGGTGGAAACTTAGTTATTTTTTACTGGCCTTTTTAATCGTGCCAAAACGTGCCTTTGCCATGCATATCATGGAAGGTTTTTTACCAATCGAATGGGCTATTTTTTGGTGGGTGATCTCTATCCCATTTATCATTCTAGGATTGCGTTCTATTCGAAAAACCATTGATGAAAATCCTGAAACCAAAATGCTTTTGGGGCTTTCAGGAGCCTTTGCCTTTGTGCTATCCGCCCTAAAAATCCCTTCAGTTACAGGTAGTTGCTCTCACCCAACTGGTGTAGGACTTGGGACAGTACTCTTTGGCCCTCTAGCAATGAGTGTAATTGGAACAATCGTTTTATTATTTCAATCTTTATTATTAGCTCATGGAGGAATTACAACTTTAGGGGCTAATGCCTTTTCTATGGCTATTGTAGGTCCTTTTATTGCTTACTTTGTCTTTAAAGGAGCACAAAAAGTAGGCTTGTCATTTTCACTAGCCGTTTTCTTTGCAGCCATGCTTGGTGATTTAGGTACATATGTTGTGACTTCTGTACAACTAGCACTAGCCTTCCCTTCTGAGGTTGGAGGCTTTATGGCATCCTTTACAAAGTTTGCAGGTATTTTTGCCTTAACTCAAATTCCTTTAGCCGTGAGTGAAGGCATTTTAACCGTCATTGTGATGAATTTCTTGAAAAAATACAATATTAGCGAATTAAAAACTTTACGTGTTTTCTCAACAAAGGAGGCACATTAAAGATGAAAAAAAATTTATTGCTGTTAGCCATTGTAGTGTTGTTAGCCATTATTCCGTTGTTCATACAAAAAGGTGCTGAATTTGGTGGTGCTGATGGTGAGGCAGAAGCAGCTATTGGTGAAATCAATGCGGAATATGAGCCATGGTTTGAGAGTCTATGGGAGCCACCTAGTGGTGAAATCGAAAGCTTATTATTCGTGCTACAGGCAGCTATAGGAGCTGGCTTTATTGGCTACTTCATCGGCTATATGCGTGGCAAACACAAAGAAGGTTAACCATTATGTTACTCATTGATAAGTATGCCTATCTGAATAAGCTAGCGTCCGTTCATCCGCTAGAAAAAATGATATTTTCACTTGGACTACTTCTCATAACGCTCATTATGAGAGATGAACGACTTTCACTCATTACATTTTTTGTAATGAGTGCTTTTATCATTGTAGGTGCAAAAATTCCGCTTACATACTATTTCAAATTATTATTGCTACCTGGCTTTTTCTTATTAACAAGCCTCGTTTCTATTTTACTTTCCTTTACATCATCAACGAATGCACTCCCTGCCCATATTTGGTCGTTTACCTGGAGCAATTGGACTGTCTTTATCGGGAATGCAAGTATGTTAGCAGCACAACAGCTGTTCTTTATAGTCCTTGGCAGTATTAGTTGTTTATACTTTTTAATTCTAACCACTTCTGTACAAGGAATATGTTATGTGCTAAGACAATGGCGACTCCCCTCTTTATTGGTTGAGCTCGTCGAACTAATCTATCGTTTTATTTTTATGTTTTTAGAAAGCATGCAAAATATACATCTCGCCCAGCAAGCACGTCTTGGCTATCATTCACCGATGCAATGGCTACGCTCTGTCTCCATGCTTATTGTGGCATTATTTGTGGAAATGTTTCAGCGTAGCCGAGAGCTCAACAATGCCATGCAATCACGTGGAGGCGAGGCCGTCTACTGGCAAGAGATGGGCTCTTATAGCAAGAAAAATTGGCTAGGCATGGCAGCTATTTTACTAGTCCTCATCGTATATGGAGGGTATTTTACATGACAGCATTTTATTTTGAACTCAACCAATTATCTTATGCCTATGCGGATGGTACGAAGGCGTTGTCAGATATTACATTAGACATTCCAAAAGGTAAAAAAATCGCCATACTCGGGCATAATGGCGCAGGAAAATCGACTTTATTTCAACATCTTAACGGTATTTTAAAACCTACAGCTGGGACGATTGTATTCGAAGGCAACGATCTGGAATATAGTCGAAAAGCTTTAAAGGCCCTACGCCAAAAAGTCGGCATTGTTTTTCAGAATGCAGATCATCAGCTTTTTTCAGGGACCGTCAAGCAAGATATAGCATTTGGCCCATTGAATCTCGGCTGGTCTACTGAAAAAACGGAAGAAAAAATAGCATGGGCCGTTGCGCAAACCGAAGTGGAAGATTTGCTTGATAAACCCATTCATTTTTTAAGCGTAGGTCAGAAAAAACGTGTAGCAATGGCAGGTGTTTTAGCGATGGAGCCCTCTGTCCTTTTGTTAGATGAACCAACAGCCGGTCTTGATAATTATTATGCTACACAAGTATTACAATACTTAGCCAAATTAGATGATGGTGAGAGAACCATTTTACTAGCAACCCATGACATTCCTCTTGCCTATGAATGGGCCGATCTAATGATTGTGATGGAGGCTGGAAAAATTATTTATAACGGCGATCCAATCACCTTGTTTTATGAAGAAGAATTGTTAAATCGCGCGCACCTTGAACGTCCATGGGTTTTTGAAATGGTCATAGCATTACAAAAAAAGAAGCTCTTGCCCGAAAATATCAAAATACCTCGTTCCAAGCAGGAGTTACAACAATTAATAGAACAACTCTAAAGTCTTTAACAATACCAAGGTCACGAAAAACAGACAGTATTTAACTGTATGGTTTTTCGTTCTACCCACCAAAAGTTAAATGAGGGAAGAAAAATTTCCCTTCATTACGAAACTTTTCTAATCTTTGTCCGTATTAATATAGTCGAGACTTAATTTATAACACCAAGGAGAGATAACAATTGAAAAGTTGGTATAAAAAATCAGTCGCTGTTGTAGCATCTGCTGCACTCATGGTTCCTGCTGCTTCTGCCTTTGCTGAGGCACCCCAGCATAAAGCAAAAAACATGCTGGCAAACAGTGCGAAACAAACAGAGAAGAATGAAGAAAAATGGATGAGTAAGGATACAATTGTTATCAAGCATTCAGGTCTTGATAAAAACGTACATAAAAAAATTGGCTCCAAGGTCATCCGCTCCATTCCTTCATTAGGTTATGATGTTGTACAACTAAATAAAGGCGTATCGATCGAAAAAGCCGTCTCTTACTATTTAAAGCAAAACGGAATATCAAGTGTATCTCCTAGTTACATCTATCATTCCTTTACTAAAGAAGCTGATCCTAAAAAACAAGAGATGTATCATTTAAACCTACTGCAAATGGATAAGGCACTAGAATTAGCAGGCAACCATGATGTCACAGTTGCTGTCATTGATTCTGGTGTAGATTTTAAACACCCCGATCTAAAGTCACAAGTACTCCCACCCTATAATGCAGCAGCACCCGCTAATACTACTTATTCAGGCGATCACGGAACACATGTGGCAGGTATTATCGCCGCAGCAAAAGATAATGGCGTAGGTGGGCACGGGATTAATCCGAATGCAAAGTTACTGCCAATTGATGTATTTAATGGCAATGAAGGTGCTAATGATTTCATCATTGCACAGGGTATTCTTTATGCAATTGAGCAGGGCGTAGACGTCATTAATATGAGTCTAGGAGGCTATGGTGAATCTCCCCTAATGAAGGAAGCCGTTCAGAAAGCGATTGATAGTGGTATTACAATTGTGGCGGCCGCAGGAAATGAATCGACAGATGAATATTCCTTCCCCGCTTCTTTTGAAGGTGTCATTAGTGTTGGTTCAACAAACGAACGCAACAAACTATCAAGCTACTCCAATTACGGTCCGTCTGTTGATATTGTTGCACCAGGTGAAGACATTTATAGCACCGTTCATGATGCGAAAAAAGGTTCATCCTTTGTCAAGTTTAGTGGTACATCCATGGCCTCTCCTGTCGTGGCAGGTATCGCCTCTCTTCTTAAATCCAAAGACCCATCTTTAAAACCGCATCAAATAGAAGCGATTTTAGAAATGACCGCACAAGATTTGGGCGAGAAAGGCTATGATCTTACTTATGGTCACGGATTAGTTGATCCTGTAAAAGCATTACAATTTGATTTAAATAAATTGCCTAAGCATTATTCAGAGACAAAGGAAGATCGTATTAAGAACGCCAAGATCCTTGCTAAAAATAAGCTAAATACAGAACAGGGTGCTTTTGAACAGCAAGACGAAAAGAAATGGTATAAAGTCGATTTAGAAGAAAATGAATATGCTCAATTAACATTAAAAGGCGCTGACAAATACGACTATGCCTTTGATTTATATTTCTACCCAAATAGCGGGATTGGAGATGTAGAGCCTATCCATGTCAATGATGTTCGCGTAGGAAAAAAAGAAGGTTATCTATTTAAAGCAGATCAAAAGGGAACGCTTGTTATTGGTGTCAAAGATCATAATGGAAGCTATAGTTTAAAAGGCAAATCTACTTACATTTTTACAGCACAAACGACGAAGGACTTGCCAATTGATACAATAGACAAGTCTACGATGGAGCCTATTAAAAAGTTCCCATATAGTACAGCAGGTAAAAACTATACATTACTGTCAAAAGATCAACAACAAGATCAAGATTACTTCACGTTCTCTGTCAAAAAACCGACGACGTTACAATTTGATCTATCGGGAATTCCTGGTGTCACTGCCTCTATGGAGCTTTATCTAAAAGATGACTTTAATCCTGTGCCACCAGAAGAAATCGATCAAGCTGAAAATGATGAAGGTGAAGAAGAAGCCTATCCAATGCAGACCGCTTATGGTACAGCAAAAGGTGAACCGGTTCGTATGATTATCGACGCTGTTCCAGATCAAGAGTACGTTTTAAGTGTATCTAATGAAAGTAATAGCGAGTTTTCTATGGAGATGTTCTTTAGTGGCGGCATCGAAAAAGAAGAAACGATCAGTGAATCGATGATCCCTTACACATTAAAAGGTGAAGTAGTTTCCCTCCCACCTGATGAGGATGGTCTACCTGTAGATGAAGCCATGATCGAAGAAAATGTTCCAGAGAGCCCATTACCGCTTATAGAAAACAACATAAAAAAACGTAATGAAATTGACAGCCTGATGAGTATGTTATTGAATCCTACGGCTTCAGGCAATCTAGAAAATGTTGACCCTATCATTAAGCAAGCAATCCGCTTTGAAATAGGTGACGATCAAAAAGCTTATTTCCAAACAGATTATGATGAGGATTATTTCTTATTTAAAGCGAAGGAAGACGCCCTTTATAGCTTCAGCTTTTTGAAAGGCATGAACCAAATGCCGACAGGTACAGTGTTTGAATATGATGAAGAAACAAAAGAATTAATTCCCGTTTCTTCCTTAACTAATGACCTTGGTATACTGGCACTACTACTTGGTTCAGCTGGTAACGAAGACGATGCAAAGGTCATACCATTGAAAAAGGACAAAACATACGTGGTAGCCGTTGTCAATGCTGGAGAACGATCTGCTGAGCCTTATACATTGAAAACAAAGAAAATAGGCGATATTCCAGCAGAGTACAATCCAAACAATCATGAGGAAGCAAAAGCGCTAAAAATTCAACTAGGTACTACTTATAGAGACCACCTGATTTATCAAGATGATGTAGATTATTACTACTATAAGCAACAAGGCAATGATGAGGTCATGAGTCTGCTTCTTTCTTCAGTTCCTTTTACTAATGAACAATTGGCTCAGCTACCTAAAGAACTGCAAAAAGACTTGAAATTTGCAGGAGCTATTATCGAAGATACGAACGGCAATATGAAGATTGATGCCAAAGAAATGGAGACAGAAATTCCATTTGGCTTAGGTGATAATATTCTTGAAATGTTACTTGGAATGATGGGTACAAACGATGTAAATACATCGTTTAAGGCGAAGAAGGATCGAGGCTATTTTATTCTAGTCAACAGCATGGGGCTTGGCCAAGTATCGATTCAGCCTTATACATTAACATTGTTTGATCATAAGCATGTGGATGAAGATGCGGATTCAAAATTAGTAAATGGAGTACCTAGCAAGCCATCTGTTCTTGTGAAAAAGGATGAGAAATGGGTTGCAACGCAATATTTAAATGCAGGTATACCATTTGGTGATAAAGACTATTTTGAATGGAATAACGATCAGAAACGCGAAGTCTTCTTCTCACTCCAAACAGAAAAAGCGTTGGATGGTGTTATTCGAGTGTTAGATGCAAACGGAAAAACCGTCAAAACATTCGATCTTTACGGTGTTGGTGATGCCGAGGTTGGTACGGTGGAGCTGGATGCAGGCAAATACTATATTGAAGTAAGTGAGTTTGATGGCAAAGCTAGCACACAACCCTATACGCTTGAAATAAAATAGTTAGAATTAAAAATATCCCCTAGATCAAAACGATCTAGGGGATATTTATGATCTGAAAGAAGCATTTTCATCCAACGATGAGATTCACCACTTCGGCTTACATAAAATATTTAACATAATTACAATATTCATCTTGCTTCATTTGTAGCTTTTCATAAAGCTTACGTGCATTTACATTATCAGCCGCCGTTTGTAACGTGACATAGCGAGCATACTGTTGCTCACAATAATGAAATACCTTTTCCATCAATGCCTTGCCCACCCCTAGGCCTCTAGCATCTTCTGTTACATAAATATCATTTAAAATATAGGCACGCTGTAAAGCAATGGACGAAAATGTTGGATATAATTGTGTAAATCCAATCATCTTGTTATCCACCAGTGCGATAAAAATGACGGATTCTTTCAAGGCTAATCGTAATTGTAAAAATGCCTTGGCACTGCTTATATCTGACTCAATTCCATAAAATTGACGATATTCATCAAACAGTTTTGATAAATCCTCTAGTTCATTCATTGTTGCTTGTCGTATTTCCATTCTAGTCTCCCCTTGTGTCTACCCATGATTGTCTAACTTTATAAAACTAGTTTTTATTATATAGGAAATACTGGTATAAAGAAAAGAATACTCCTCTCCATCCAGAAAAGATTGATTTTTATTCACCTAAATAAGTGGCAATCTTCTTGACGATCTGCCTCCAATTTAATTCATTGCGGGCAAATGCTTGGAGCTGGACACAAGTATCTTCCAACAATGGTTCCTGTGCTGCAACTTGTTGCAATGTCCGACCCATTGCCTCCCAATCATGTGTAGGATGGATTGTTCCAAAACGCTGTTGTTGTGTAATATCAGCAGCACCATCCACATCTGTTGTCACGATATAGCAACCATTTTTAGCTGCCTCCGCAAAGACATGAGCATAGCATTCGACTAAAGACGTTAAGCAAAAAATTTTAGCCTTTCGATACTCCTCTTCTAGCTGGACCTTATCAAAAATAGGTCCTACCATCGTCACTTGAGCGGCAAACGGCTGACTATCTAGTAATAGTCTCAGCTCTTCTTGAAATGAGACTGACATCGGCCCTACTAAACGAAGCTCCCAATCTGGCAATTGTGCTGCTAGAAATGCCTTGACTGTCAAAATTGTTTGCTTCTCTGGTGCATCCAATCGCCCAACTGTTAGAATGCTATTTTTTTTCTCGTGAAACGGCACTGACTCTGTGGGAAAATGTTCATAAAAACCATTGGGTATATGTTTCACATCCAATTGTGAAAAGTCTTTGATTGCTGTTTGAATAGATATACATTCAGAGGTTAGGAGATCACAAAGCTGCAACAACTCTAAAAAATAGGGATAGGTTTTTAATCGATTTAACCAAAATCGATTAACATCTAATTTCATATAAATTTTGCCATTTGGATTAAAGTGCTTATAGGCTTTCAAAATAGCTAAATAGGATGGATAGGGTCCAATAGCAAAGGCAATGTCGATGTCCTTTGCATGCTGGGCTAAATAGGCATTCATATTCGCCACATAATCATCTGCAAATGGTACAGACTCAAATTTTACAGTGGGAAAGACTTGTTGAAGTAGAGCTTCATTCATTTCTGTCGTGACAATAGTGACCTCATAGCCTAAATGTTCCCCCAACAAAATAGGCACTAGACACAAATCTTTGAAAATATGGGCATCCGAAAGTTTGTAAGATTCTACGCTACAAATAAATGCTATCCTTTTTGTCATCGTATCCCTCTTTCTAAAAAAAGCGCTCTCGCTAGTTTATGACCTCTCTTGCTAAATGTGCTTATGTTAGTAAATTTTCTTCTTTCTTATGCCATATCTCTAGTAAACATAAAAATTCTATCTAAAAACACTCTCTTAAAAACATCCTAAAATAAGCAATTGCCTACAGTAGCACTACGTCTACGCATATTGTATTAAAGGATCTACTCAGTCACATGGAACAACTCTACTAATGAACATAGAATGGAGGGATCAGATGAAGATTAGTTTTTTATCACCTGCATTTAATAGCGAAGAATGGATCGTAACGATGCTTGATAGTATTCCAAAAGAATATGCCTATGAAATTATTGTGGTAGATGATGGTTCTACAGACAATACGCTAGCCATTTTACAGGATTATCAGAAAAACTGTGCAGCTTTAAAAATCATCGTTCATCCAACGAATTTAGGTGCGAGTGTTGCCTACAATCGCTGCATTGCAGAAGCAACAGGAGATTATATAGCCATCATCGATAGTGATGACCACTATTTACCTGCTATTCGCAATGTACTTGCACAAGTGGATGGCACATTTGATATTTACTATTACAACATGATTATTAAGAATGGCTTTGCTTTTATTAAAGATGAGTCCAACCGCTATTCCTTACCTGGGCAATTTAAGATTATCAGGAGAAGTTTAATTGGAGATGCGAAATTTACGATACGCAAAGATATTGCAGGAGATTGGGATTTTAATTGTGCCCTGATGGATAAAAATCCGACAAGTAAATATACTAACGAATTTGCTTATTGGTACAACTACCCTAGAGAAAACTCAGAATGTGACCTACATCAAAGAGGATTGAAATAATAGCATGCAGGAGGTGTAACGAACTATACAATGTTTACAGATAAAATATTATTGATTACTGGAGGCACGGGCTCTTTCGGGAACGCCGTATTAAAGCGATTCTTAAATACAGATATCAAGGAAATTCGGATTTTTTCAAGGGATGAAAAAAAGCAAGATGATATGCGAAAACACTATCAGCATACAAAAATTAAATTTTATATCGGGGATGTCCGCGATATTCAAAGCATTCACAATGCAATGTATAATGTTGACTATGTATTTCATGCCGCCGCTCTCAAGCAAGTTCCCTCCTGCGAATTTTTTCCCTTAGAAGCTGTGAAAACCAATATTTTAGGAACAGATCACGTACTAACAGCCGCCATTCAAGCTGGCGTCAAGAAAATCATTTGCCTGTCAACAGATAAGGCAGCGTACCCTGTCAATGCGATGGGTATATCCAAGGCAATGATGGAAAAAACGTTTATTGCAAAGTCACGAATGGTTGACCCTCACCATACCCTAATTTGTGGCACTCGATACGGTAATGTCATGGCTTCACGAGGCTCGGTTATCCCATTATTCATTGAACAAATAAAGGCTGGGAAACCTTTAACGATTACGGACCCTCATATGACACGTTTTATGATGAGCCTTGAGGAAGCGGTAGAATTGGTATTGTACGCATTCTCACATGCTCAAAACGGGGATATTATGGTGCAAAAATCACCTGCTGCCACAATAGCAAATTTAGCACAGGCTTTACTTGAGATCTTTCAAGCGAACAACGCCATGCAAATTATCGGAACACGGCACGGAGAAAAAATGTATGAAGTATTATGTACGAAGGAAGAGGCAGCAAAAGCTATTGATATGGGCCATTTCTATCGAATCCCCGTGGATAATCGGGATTTAAATTATGGAAAATACCTCGATGAGGGCTCTCCAAAAATTACATTAACGGATGAATATAACTCGAACAATACCCAACAATTAAGTGTGGCTGACATTAAAGTAAAGCTATTAACATTGCCTCTTATACAAGAAGAGCTCCTTCATTGGACAGGAGGAAAACCATGAAATTTTTAGTGCTCGGTGCTACAGGCATGGCTGGTCATACCATTGCCATTTATTTATGTGAACAAGGGCATGATGTAACAACATACTCTCGAACCCCTTTTCCCTATGGCAATAATAGAACAGGTGATGTGACAGACTCCCATTTTTTAAGGTCGCTACTACTAGACAATGAGGTAGATGTCGTCATTAATTGTATTGGTGTTTTAAACAATGCTTGTGAGGCTCATCCTGCCCAAAGTGTTTTACTGAATAGCTATTTACCGCATGCCATTGTATCTCTCCTTGAAAATCGTCACACAAAGCTTATTCATCTAAGTACCGACTGCGTATTTTCAGGCAAAAATGCTCCCTACTATGAAAATAGTGTACTAGACGGGGAAACCTTTTATGACCGCACAAAAGGTATAGGGGAAGTGAATAACGACAAGCACATAACATTTCGTAATTCCATAATTGGTCCTGATTTGAAAAAGGATGGCATCGGACTCTTCAATTGGTTTATGCAACAAAAAAGTCCCGTCTATGGCTATTCGGGTGCTATTTGGACGGGAGTGACAACACTTACTTTGGCTAAAGCCATTGAACGTGCTGCACAACAAGATTTAACAGGACTCTATCATCTCGTAAATACGACAAGTATTTCTAAACACGATCTATTGCATCTATTTAATAAACACTTCCTCAACAACAGCATTAAAATTCTTCCTCATCAGCTTGTTCATGTCAATAAAACATTAATAAATACAAGAAATGACTTCTCATTTAGTGTCCCTAGCTACGAGGAAATGATCATAGAAATGAAGGAATGGGTATTGCAGCATAAAGATTTATATCCTCACTATTTTCAATGATCCATACATCAGCTCCATTATGGATGACGATTCGTAATGGAGTTTCATTACCGAATAGCTGTCCCCTCTGGTAATTGACCATCCTTAATCCAATTCTCAACAAAGCGATTAAAAAATGCAGGCTGGGCTAATGATACGCCATGACCGATGTTCTTTAATAGCACGCCCTCACTATTTGGATGACTTCGCACAAGTGCTTTAGCGGACTTTTTCATGTTATTTTTCTCTTTGTCTCCCACTGTTATTAAAATCTTTCCTTGGGCTTTGTGAAAATCAGGGGGAATGGAAAACAACATATTTTCTCGCAAAATTTGAAGCAATGTATCTACTTTCATCGTGGCACTCTCTTGATAGTAACGCTCAAAATAATCTTCTTGGATATATAGAGCTTTTGCTTGAAGTTTCGCAAATGTTTTATTTTTTATAAGCGGAAATGACAGCCGAATAAACGGTTGAAGCATCCTTTCTACAGTAGGAGAGGGTATCACGAGCGCACTATTGATAATCGTAAAATCGATTAAACTAGGCTGTAGACTTAGCATTTGAATAGCGATTTGCGCTCCTAAAGAGAAACCAATTACTATAACAGGCTTTCCATTTGCTTTTTTCTCAATAAGCAGAAGAAGCTCTTTAGCACTTTGTTCAATGGAAAATGGATTGTGTGACATTAGCTCAGGTATAACACAGTGATAATGGGAAAAATGGTGAACTTGCTGATCCCACATCCACCCTCCAACGCCCCCTCCGTGAATAAACATCATGAAAGGATTGTTAGCATCCCCATACTCCTTGTATTGCATAGATACACCTACTTTCATTCTGTCTCATTCATGGTCATCTAAAAAATCTTTACTAAAGCTTGTTTGTGATTGATAGGAGGAACGTTTCCCTAAATCTACACCACGTTTGATAATCCCCTTGCCAAACCGTCCCTCAATTTCATCGACAAGCTTGAGAATCGGTTCATCTTTCGCATGCTCCTGAAAATCAAATATCGATAATTGCTGTGAATAATCTTTTCGATCCACCACATTGGAAACCGTTACACCAAGTAATCTTACAGGAGATTCATCCCAATGCTTATCAAATAAAGTACATGCAATGTCGTAAATGTCTTCATACCGATACAGGACATTGGACATTGTTTTTGAACGCGTATGATTATGCCAATCAGCATCACGAATTTGAATGCTCACAGTGGAACCTGCTAAGCGCTTGGCATCAAGTCGCTCCCCCACTTTCTTACATAGACCTTCGATTGTTTTATGAAGTGTACGAACATCTGTTACATCTTCTGGTAATGTTGTTGAATTCCCAACGCTTTTCGTATCAAAGATTGCCTCAGGATCGACCATGCGCTGATCCACCCCATTGGCTCTTGCTCGAAGCCGTACCCCATTCTTCCCTAAAATTTGCTTCATTTTAAATTCTTCTGTCTTAGCTAAATCACCGATTGTAAAAATGCCTTGTGCATTTAATTTTTTAGCTGTACTTGCGCCAATCCCATGCATGTTGACAACCTCACGATGCCATAACTGCTGTTCAATATCCCGTTTTCGTAGTACAGTAATCCCCATTGGTTTCTTCATATCAGAGGCTGTTTTTGCTAAAAATTTATTCGGTGCAATACCGATGGAACAAGGTAAATCCAGCTCTGTTAAAATGCGCGCTTGTATTTCCTGGGCAATACTTAAGGCATGTCGTTCCTTGCTTAGCTCAGTCACATCCAAGTAGCCCTCATCAATCGAAACAGGCTCTACTAATGGTGTATAGCTGCGAAGAATGGTGAACATCTCTTTAGATGCTTGACGATACTTTTGAAAATCTGGAGGTAATAACAATAGCTCAGGACATTTACGCTTCGCTTCATGAACAGTCATCGTTGTATAAATGCCTAGCGCCCTTGCTTCATATGAACATGTTACTAAAATGCCACGCCGCTCCTTTGGGTTTCCTGCAATCGCGAGAGGCTTCCCCTTTAAACTTGGATCATGTGCTTGCTCCACTGAAGCATAGAAACTGTTCATATCCACATGCAAAATAACGCGCCCTTTATGCGCCATGTTCATCACCTCGTTTCTTTCTTAGCCTTATTATACGCCCCATAACCTCTAATCAACAAATGCATAATCACCATTACTTTCGAGGAGGTCCTTTAAAATAATTAACGCTTGCTCAAGTTGAGATTCTGGCGCTGCAATGGCTAAACGAACGGCATTGACAGGCTTTGTATTCCCTACGGCAAAGCGTTCCGCTGCATAGACTTGTACACCAGCTTTCGAAGCTAACAATTCAAATTGAACACCCGTAAATTTGTCAGGCAATTGGAGCCACCTAAAAATACATTCCTCATCCCCTAATATGTGATAATCCCCTAAATACTGATCGACAAGCGCATTTTGCTGCTTGGCATATGCTCGGTGTTTTTCTAATATCGTTTGGGCAACACCTTCATGGATTAATCGTGCTGCAAGCTCCAGCATGATAGGAGAAACAGAAATGTTGATATTATAGAGTGTCTCCATTATTTTTTTACGTAGCGCAGGCGGTGTCACAAGGAAGGATAATCGTAAACCAGGTGATAGTGTTTTAGATAGGCTAGCAATGTAAATAACCTTATCAGGTGCATAAGAAGCAATCGGAGCAAGCGGTTGCTCCTTGAGAAAGCTATAGATAGCATCCTCGATTACAAGCAAATCCTTCTGTCTTGCCACGTCTGCAATCATTTTTCTTGTTTTTACTGACATCGTATGGGTCGTTGGGTTATGAAAATCAGGGATCACATAGATTCCTTTGATATGCTCATTTTTACAAGCATATAGTAATCCTTCTTTTGTCATTTCACCCTGACATTGTTGGATAGCCACAAGCTGGATACCAAGCATATTTGCAGCTGTTTTAATGCCTGCATAGGTAATTGGATCTGTACCAATGCGGTCGCCTGGCTGAAATAAAGCTGCAAGGGTTCCCACAATGGCATTTTGTCCGCCTGCTCCTAGAAGAATAGGCTGGTCTGTTTGAAAATTTACTAGTTCGAGTAGCTTCATCACGGCTTCGTTTTGCCATGCATTGCCCTCAGGTCGTCCATATTGAAATAGCATGCTAAAACTAGGTTCGTTTATCATTTTCTTCATAAAGCGTGTAATATCATCATTAACAAAATTATCTGGTAAAACAGAGCCCATTTCAATGATAGGTGTGGCATGGTTGGTTGGCAGTAACATTTTATTGCTAGCCGCATCTGTTGAAACGAATGTACCGCTGCCAATTGAGGCATAAATTAATCCTTTTTGGCCACAGAGCTTAAAGGCTCTTGTAATCGTACTCAAATTCACATCTAAAAAATCAGCTAATTCGCGCTGCGGTGGCAATTTTGTGCCTGGTACTAGCTTTCCATCCTTAATATCTTGTTCTAACTGATGTGCGATGGCTATATATAACGGAGCAGATATATTGCTAATATCCGGCTTCCAACTCATGGGATACTCGTCAAATGAATTAATAGGCATTCACTAGGCCCTTCTTTCTCTTAATTTGCATACAATAGTTTAATTGTCTTGCATACAATGATAATATTGTATGCACACGATGACAATGATATAATTTTTAAAAAATCAGAAAAAAAGGACCGATAATTATGCAATATTCTGAAAGAATCTTAAAAACACCATCCTCATTTATTCGAAATATTTTAAAAGTGACAGATGCAGAGGACGTTATTTCCTTTGCAGGTGGGCTTCCAAACCCTATCTCTTTCCCGATTGATGCATTGAGAGCATCGGTAGACCATGCTATTACAGTAAATGGCAGCAGGTTATTCCAATATTCATCCACACAGGGTTATGCACCATTGCGCGAATATATTGCCGCGAAATATCAACGTCTCCATGGACTTGATGTACATGCTGACGATGTCTTTATTACTACAGGTTCACAGCAAGCGCTTGAACTTATTGGTAAAGTACTTATTAATAAAGGCGATGGCATTATCATCGAAGAGCCGGGTTACCTAGGAGCCATCCAAGCCTTTACTTTAACAGAGCCAACTTTCCATGGTGTTACACTAGAAAATGATGGTCTTAACTTAGAAGAGTTAGAGCGTGCTCTACAACAACCAAATGTAAAATTCATTTATACGGTGCCGAACTTCCAAAACCCAACAGGACTCACATATTCGAAGGAAAAGCGTGAGCAAATTTGCGAAATAGTGGCAAAATACGATGTTGCTTTAATTGAGGATGATCCGTACGGGGAGCTACGTTTCCAAGGGGAGCCACTTCCATATATCGGTGCTGGTAAATTAGAAAATAGTATTTTACTAGGTTCTTTCTCTAAAACGGTCACACCAGGCATGCGTCTTGGCTTTATTATCACAAAAAACAAAGAGCTTTTACAGCATATTGAAACAGCGAAGCAAGCATCTGATCTTCATACGAATATTTTTTCACAATATGTTATCTACGATTACTTAGCAAGTAATGATTATACAGAACATGTAAAGAAAATTATTGCTTTATATAAAAATCAATCGGATGCGATGCTTGATGCGATGCAGGAGTTTTTCCCTGCCCATGTTGAATACACACGACCTGAGGGTGGCATGTTCATTTGGGCGACAATGAAGGACGGTACACCGGCCCTTGATGTATTCAATAAAGCGATGGAACAAAAGGTAGCCTTCGTGCCTGGCGATCCATTCTATACATCAAAAACGAATGTGAATACAATGCGCCTTAACTATACAAATGCAACACCTGAAGTCATCCGTGAGGGAATTAAACGGTTAGCTAGTATTTTATAAAACGAAAACGTATAAACGCTGTGAAAAGCGTTTATACGTTTTTTAATGTGGATAGTAAATAGTCATACTAAGTCGTGTTATTGTACTACCTGGATTGCTGTATGTGTGTGGATGGTCAGCCTTAAATCGTATAGCATCACCCTTTGTTAATCGATAATCCGGATCCTGTATATGGATGATTAATTCCCCATCAAAAACGGTTATATATTCCTCCGTTCCTTCTCTATGGGCCTCAGCGTCTAACGTTCCATTTGGTGTAATCAGTACATTTAGTTGGGCGTTATGTGGCTCCGTTTTTCAAAAGGTTCTACAGCAATATCGAAAGCCGTATAACATCATCATGGCACTATTATTACTGTACAGTGCTGTTTCCATTGTTGTACATTAAAAAAACAGCCCTCTGTCGGTAGAGGGCTGCTTTAGCAGCAACTTATTTTGTATACGTTAAAACGGCATTTTTCTTGAATTTTGCTAAAGCTTCTGTTGCCTCATTCTTGCTTGCATACTCAAAAATTCGAACGTCCTTTTTATCAAAAACTGTAATAACCCACATGTGAAAAGCTCCCTTCACTCATTATTTTTGTAATATAACAACCACTAAAATTTGTGATACGACTCATCAACTGTTTTATAACAATTCCTTACTTGATTCTTATTTTACGCTGATTTTTTCAAAAAGAAAGCTTTATGTGAAGGTCTTCACAAACTGTTCAATTTCAAAACGCTTTCATTGAACAATTTGTGAAAACCTTGATTTTATAGGTATATCAACAGCCAGTGATGTCAGGTCTATCCATCACTTTTCAATTTTTATCCACTACCTTTCACAGCCTATCCGTCTCTTTTCATCTACAGCAAAAAACCGTACAAAAGTACGGTTTTTGCTGTAGTAGTAGATTTCTATTTCATAAGATTAACAAAATACTTCTTCTTGCTTACGTGTTAATTCAATTTCGAAGCCCAAATCCTCAAGCATGCGATAATCATTATTCGCTTCTTGTCCAGCTGTTGTTAAATAATCCCCTACAAAAATGCTATTAGCTGCATAGAGACCAAGTGGCTGAAGTGAGCCTAAATTGATTTCACGACCACCCGAAATACGGATTTCCTTTGTCGGATTGATGTAGCGGAACAACGCTAAAACCTTTAAACAATAGCGTGGGTTTAAATCCTTTGTCCCTTCTAGCTTTGTGCCATCAATTGCATTTAAAAAGTTTACAGGAATAGAATCAGCGTCCAATTGATGGAGGGCGCGTGCAATATTGACGACATCCTCTTTTGTTTCCTTCATCCCAATAATGGCACCCGAGCAAGGTGAAATTCCATGCTTTTTCACAATCTCTACCGTATTGACACGATCCTCATATGTATGTGAGGTCGTGATGAAGGAATGATGACGTTCCGATGTATTTAAATTATGATTGTAGCGATCCACCCCCGCTTCCTTTAGTTGCTGTGCCTGTTCTTCTTTTAGTAAGCCAAGACAGGCACAAACCTTCAAGCCATACTTTTCTTTTATTTCAGCAACCGCCTCACTCACGACATTGACATCCTTACGTGTTGGCCCACGACCACTGGCTACAATACAATACGTCCCAATCTTATTGTCAAACGCTCGTTTTGCACCTGCTAAAATTTCCTCTTTTGTAATAAATGGGTATTTCTCAATAGGAGCCGTTGATTTAGAGGACTGGGAGCAATAGCCACAATCCTCGGGGCAATATCCGCTTTTGGCGTTCATAATCATATTCAATTTAACTTTTTTACCATAATAATGACGACGAATCGTAAAAGCACCATCCATAAGCTGTAATAGCTCATCATCCTCACTATTTAATATGGCAAGTGCCTCTTCATTGCTAATGATCTTTCCAGCAATAACTTCTTGTGCTAATTGGTAATAATTCATATTACATTCTCCCCCTCTACGTGTGAAAATTTCACATTTCTTGCTGACTGAAATACTTTATACAAGCGCTCAGCTAATAGCGCTGATGTAATAGCTAAGCAAAAATCAGCGACAATACTACTTAAAAAGCCGACAACAAACACATGTGACCAGCTTGACTTCATATCTAACCAGAAATTCAATGCTACATACAAATAAGGAACAGCCACAGCATAAATAATAACCAGCCCAATAATGGTTGCTGCGATAAAATGCTTTTTCGTTGGCGTCTCAATCCTTTCAATGATGAACCCAATCACATAGGCGGCTAGGGCAAAGCCAATCAAATAACCAAAAGTTGGCTGTAAGACATATGTGATACCACCACCCTGTGTAAAAACAGGTAAGCCTACTAAGCCCACACCGATATAGACAAGTTGACTATAAAAACCATTCCGACTACCCAATAAACAGCCTGCTAAAAATACAAAAACAATTTGTAATGTAAAGGGTACGACAGGCAATGGAATTTTAACAAAAGCGCCGATTGCTGTTAGAGCAGCAAACATGGCAATCATAACAAGCGCTAATGTTTGATGTCGCTTACCCAACCTTAGCCCCCCTGTCCTGGAAAAATTGTTCGATTGTCTCTTTCGTTGTATGAATCATAAATGACATTTCCTCTTCAGAAATAATATAAGGTGGCATAAAATACAGAACATTGCCGAGCGGCCTGATGAGTAAGCCTTTCGTTAAAGCCCGTTGATAAATTTGATAGCCGATACGCTCCTCACTGGCGAACGCTTCCTTTGTCCGCCGGCTTTTCACTAGTTCAATCGCCCCCACTAAACCAACTTGTCGGTATTCACCCACATAAGGCATATCACAAAAAGCCTCCATGGCTAACGCTCGCATGTATTGTCCCTTGTGCTGAATCATCTCCATCACTTGTTCCTCTTGAAACATTGTTAACACTTCCAGTGCCACACGACAGGCCAATGTATTGCCTGAATAGCTATGCGAATGTAAAAAAGCCTTCATTGTTCCGTAATCATCATAAAAAGCGTCATAGATTTGCTGCGTCGTTAAGACAACAGATAAAGGTAAGTAACCACCAGTTAGCCCCTTTGATAAACACATAAAATCTGGCATGATATCCGCCTGTTCACAGGCAAACAATGTACCTGTCCGACCGAACCCTACAGCAATTTCATCTGCTATGAAGTGCACATCATAGTGTGAGCACAATGCCCGTAAGCGCTGTAAATAGACAGGCGGGTACATTTTCATACCTGCTGCAGCCTGAATTAATGGTTCAATAATAACTGCCGTGATTTCCTCATGATGAGCTTGAAGTTGTTCCTCGACAAATTGACTACATGGTGCCTTACAGCTTGCTGGGTCTTCCTGAAATGGACAGCGGAAGCAATCTGGCCCTTTGGCACGCACCGTATCTAATAACAGAGGCTGGTAAACTTCATTGTAAAGCCCTACCCCTCCCACAGATAAAGCACCAATGGTTTCTCCGTGATAGGCATCCGTCAAGGCAAGAAAGCGCTTTTTTGTTGGTTTCCCTGTCTGCATATGGTATTGAAAGCTCATTTTCAATGCGACTTCAATAGCAGATGAGCCATTATCGGCAAAAAAGACTTTATGTAATCCCTGTGGTGCTAGCGCGGTTAATTTTTCAGCCAATTGTATAGCTGGTTCATGTGTAAAATTAGCAAAGATCGTATGCTCCAATGTAAATGCTTGCTCACTTAAAGCCTGGCTAATACGCGGATTGGCATGTCCAAATAAATTAACCCACCAAGATGATACAGCATCCAAATAACGCTGATCATGTTCGTCATAAAGCCACACACCTTGCCCCTTTTTTATGACGATTGGTGGAAATGCTTCATAGTCCTTCATTTGCGAGCATGGATGCCAAACATGACGTAAATCTCTTACCTGTAAATCAGTTAATGCTTGTTTCATAGTTAAATAGCCTTTCAAACAGTGTGGTGTGTGTGATGGCATAATCCATTAGCTGTGACAAATTTTGTAGCTGTGGAATAATTGCATAGGGCAAGGGATGGTACTGTAAAATCGTTTGTATATTATCTTGCTCCATACTGCTGCCCGTGTCCCCATTAAACACCATACCAAGAACGTCAACTTGACGAGAGCGCAATGCCTCTATTGTTAATAATGTGTGATTGATCGTCCCTAGGGATGTCCTTGTAACAAGCACTACTGGCAGCTTGCTACTCACGATGACATCAAGCAGCGTCATTCCATTGGGGGCAGTAAGCGGAACAAAAAGCCCACCCGCTCCCTCACATATCACAACATCATAGGATGCTTGTAATAATTGAATACGCAATAATAGCTCATTGGCATCAATTTGCTGCCCCTCCAGTTGCGCAGCAAAATGTGGCGATGCAGCTTCTCTAAATGAATAGCTATTAAGGTGCTCTTGTTGAAGCTTTTGTAAGGAATACTTTTCATACATGGCTGTATCATAATAATAGCCACGACCATTTTCGTATACCTCTCCTGTTTGCACAGGCTTGTATGGTGAAACTTTCAAGCCTTGTTTTTGTAAATGACACATCAACATGGTGGTGACAATTGTTTTCCCAACATCCGTATCTGTACCGACAACCCAAAAATGTTGCATTGTTAACCTCCCTCTTTTAAGTTAACCATTAACACTATTTAAGTTAACACATATATTTTTGTTTTGTAAATGCTATTTCTATATTTTTCTGAATACACTATTTTTGTTGATAAAAACAGCAAATTTTGTATTAAAATAAGAAAACGCTACACTCCCACCATTTAAGGCAAGAATCTAGCGTTCATTGATAGTTATGATAATAATCTCTCAAAAATGATTTCATAGTCTGTTGGTTTCCCCTGTCCTTTATAAGCAATCGGCAATACTTGCACTAAACGCCAACCTTGCTTAGCGTATTCTTCGATTGTTTTCCGATAGGTAGATTCCTGAAAAAAGCTACCTAATTGTGTTTGTACAAATTTATACGCATACATTGACTCACCCCCTGTACATCTTTACGTAACTGCTGAGTCAAGGTTTCAATAATTAGTAGGTTCTCGCTTTTGAATATTATGATTATTTTAAAGGATTTTAATCTTCACTCGTAGTATTAAACTACATGGGGGTGGTAGTATGTTTGGCATTTTTAAAGAACCAGCGAAGATCATCGATACATATGAACAAGTGCATTCAATTTTAAAATCATTACTTACCTATGAACTAAGAGAATTACCAAATCGTTATGAATTTTGGTATCGTGTGGCCATTCGTCAGGAGGAGTTTCGAACATTACAGGCAGAGCATCGTGCAAAAATTTCAATGACTTCTGCCGTAGGACGTTTTCATCAAACACAATATGAAGTGTTGTCACAGAAATTAGCAAAGTTTGAACGCCTATCCGATATTTATAAACTATTTTGTATTGAAGAAGAACGAGAGCTATTAAACCATCGTCTCTCTTTTCATCAAGAAACGATTGCTGCTATCTATGACCATGTTCAACATAAAGAGCTTTATATGTACAGTGATAGTGTTCAACAGCAATTTTGGGAGGCCATCCGTGATGATCTACTCCATGCTATCGCATACCTAGATTAATTTTTTAGAGACTTCATTTTCTCATCGGAAATAGAAGTCTCTATTTATTTTGTAAACTCGCATGATTATTTTGACTAGGGCTATGAGGGATTCTAAAATCATTCGACTTCTAAGTCTTCTAATTCCCAACCTAGACAAAAGTTGGTATATTTGAAATAGGAAGGTGATAGATATGTCGAACGAGAAAATTTTAATAGTGGAAGATGATATAGATATTATGGAGGTTTTATCACTCACACTAGCAAATGCTAACTATAGTGTATTAAAGGCATCATCTCTATCCAGTGGCTGGCACCTCGCTGTCACGCAACAGCCAGATTTAATCTTGTTAGATGTTAATCTACCAGATGGAACAGGCTTCGAGTTAGCCAAAAGAATCCGGGATGTGTCGGATGTCATTATCATTTTTGTGACCGTCAATCATCTAATTGAACAGAAGCTTGAGGGCTTTGAGGTGGGGGCAGATGATTATTTGACAAAGCCATTTATTCCAAAAGAATTATTGGCCCGTATCCAAGCAAATTTAAAACGGAGAAACCCATCAAAGAAAAGTAATATTGTACATATTGATAATTTGTCCATACATTTAGATGAGAAAAATGTTTATAAGGATGGACAGCTTTTAAATTTATTTACGAAGGAGAAGCTGCTCCTCTTTTTTCTAATTGAGCATGCGAATCAAGTGATTAGTGTTGATCAACTCATTGATCATGTTTGGGGCTATGACGGTGTCACTGATTTGAAAACTGTATCTGTCCATATTAGTACGCTTCGTCGTAAAATTGAAGATATTCCCTCAAAGCCGAAATGGATTCAAACAGTGAGAGGTTTTGGCTACCAATTCGTCTATAAAAAAGAGAGTGGTGAGAAGTAAGAAAACACTCACCACCCCTTCTTAATTTTTTACCAATACCTTAACTAGTGGTAATGTAAAGCTAAATATGCTTCCTTCATTTTCAAGACTTTCAACAAAAATCTCACCATTATGCTGGTGAACAATATGTTTACAGATCGCTAAGCCAATGCCGTGCGAATGTGCTTCATGGATGTTAGTTGCACGATAATAGCTATCAAAAATAAAGGGAAGTTCACTCTCAGCAATTCCAATGCCACTATCTGCTATCGAACAAATCAAGTGCTTGTCCTCTACATGGATGGACACTTGAATTCCACCATTTGATGTATATTTCATTGCATTGGTCATGATATTTTCAATCACTTGATTGATTCGCGTTTTATCAATCAGTAACTGGGCTTCTTCATGACCAAAAAAGTGCGCACTGTATGTTAATCCTGATTGTTTTACTTCATCCTCATAACGGGTTGCCATTTGTAAAAATTCCTTCGCCTTTACCTCTGTAAAAGAAAATTCTGCTCTACCAGCTTCTAGATTTGCTAAATCAAACAAATCTTGTATTAAGCTATTTAATGATAGTAGCCTTTCTTTGCTTCGTATTAAATATTTCTTTCTGGCTACTGGGTCAACTATCACGCCCTCTAGCATTAGTTCTATATACCCTAATGTAGAGGTTAGCGGTGAGCGTAATTCATGGGAAATACTATGCAAAAGTTTTTTACGTTCCAGTTCATTTTTTTCTAAACGTTCATTCATTTTTATCAAATGCCGATTCGTCTCATCTAGCTCCCTAGTACGCAACTGAACACGTTTTTCTAAATCTCCATATATTTTTGCATTTTCAAAAGAAACGGCAATTTGAGCAGCGATCACTTTCAATAGCTGAACATGAGATGGATGGAAGGCATTCGTCATTAAGGTATTTTCAAAATACAATATCGAAATAATTTCATTTTGATGGATAATTGGTAGGCAAAGAATAGATTTAGCCGTTGAATAGGAGAAAAAAGGATGCTGTGGTTTTTGTGCATTGTCGATAATCACATGCTCTTTACTATTATAAACATAGCGTATAATCGATTGCATATTCGCATTAAAATTCTCCATACTTTGTTGATCATACATCGTAAATGTTTTTTCCGCAGCTTCTGCCTTTGCTAACACCAATAATTCCTGCTGCTGTTTATGAATGAAATAGCCACTATTTGCCCCCACGTGCTTTAACAGGGAAAACAATATTTTATACAGTAATTCTTCCATACGGATGGCTGTTGCAAAAGATTGAGTCGTCTCAAAAACCGTCATCATATCAAACGAGAGTGATTCTCTGCTCTGATTTTCCAGTTTGCGATGCACTTGATAATCTCTTGCCCATCTTCTAGCAACTGTTTCTGCTCCCCAAGTTTCAATATTTTGAATACCATTCAGTATATAATGCCTTGCCGTTTTCTTTTGCTGTTTTGCGAGATAATAGTTTGCAGCTCGTTCATATGCTAGAGCTGTATCCTGGACAAAACCATTCATACTTGCTAATCGTATTGCTCGGTCATAATAGAGTTCTGCCTCATTGTCGTTGTTGTGTAAACGGTAATTCTCTGCCATTAATAAAGCATAGAGATGCTCATAGTTTTCTGGAGAATAAGCAGCCCATTTCTTAAATTTTTTGAGGCTTTGACGTATATCCGTTAAAAACAACCTCTGCTCTTGTACCTGACAATTTTGACTATGCAGAAAGTGAAATTGCCACATGGCTCGATAAAAATAATAGACCGTGGTGATTGGTAATGTATAAGTCTCCTTACTTAGCTTCTTTAATTCAACCAGAATCGCTTTCCCTTGTTTTTCATCAGCTAATAAAAAGGACATTTGTAAACGTACTGAATAATGCATGATTTTAATAGCAGGCTGATCCTGTATTGTGATAGGACAAGCCCAATGTACAGGATGGTGAGGATAGCGTAGGATATTCATCCATCTCCCCATTTCGGCTAAAAAGTCAATCGAAAGGGTACTTGCATGAATAGAAAATTCCTCTTGTTGTCGTCTAATTTCTTGTTGTAAATCCTCTAGGGCACCCCCCTGAATAAGTCGTATCGCGACAATAAAACATGAAGCTGAGGATACTAAATGATATAAGCCGAGCTCCTGGCTTTTTGCTTGAGCCTCGTTAATATATTGAATACTGGTTTCATAGGGTTCTGTCCAATGGCTGATAAACACGCCATACACATAATAAGTATGGCCCTTGATATATATGCTTTCTTGGTTATCTGCAACAATGATAGCAAGTTTGCCAAAGCGAGTGGCTTCTTTTATATTGGTAAAGCCTGCATTTAAAAGCAAAGCATAGTTAATCAATACCATGCCGCTTTTCGATGTAGTGCCATACTTCAACTGTAAACGCAGCCCTTTCATTAAAAGAATGCCTGTTAAGTTAGGATTTAATAGGAAAGCACTTGCCGTCATATTAATAATTAAATGAATCAAAATATCAATTTCTTTACTATTCGTTGGTGGATGCTGCAACAAGTCTTCGTCAGACATATGTCGCAATGCCCATTTCAACAATAGATACTCTTTTAGAAGCTGTGACTTTTTAGGATAAGCTGAAATTTTAAGATTCGCAACTTGAAAACCTGCCAAGCCTGCTTCTAGACCAATAATAGGGTTATCGGACTCAATGTATAATACCGTTTTCAAATTGTTAATCATCAGTTTTTCTAATTTTGTCTCTGCATGCTGCAAAGCCTCTGTTAAATGCCTTTCCGATTGTTCGTAGTGGCCGGTTAAATATTCACATTCACCTAAATTTGCATATAATTTAACCGACTGCTCTCTCCTAGTCTCCCAATGATCAGGCGTCAATAGTTCTTTACTAGTTGTAAAAAATTTTAGCGCATTATCAAAGAGCCCTATTCTTTTAGCCTCAATACCGAGTTGATAATTCCAGATAGCCAACTTTTGCTTTTCTTCCCCAGTCAATAAGTGACGACTGTAATTGAAATGCATGACGATTTCGCTTAATCGATCATGATCTGCAGCTATTTGAAAGTCATCTGTTAAAAGCTGGCCAATTTGATAATGAAATTTTGCACGCAATTGCCCTGATAATTCCTGATAAGCTACTTGTTGAATACGATCATGGACAAATCGAAATTTGGTAGAAAATGTATGCAAAATACCTTCATGCTCTAATGTGCTTGCCCATTTATAATGGGCATCTAATGGAATAATAAAGCCATTTTCAACAAGTGTTTCCAGGTGTTTTAATAACGCTTGAGCTGATAAGGACACCAGCTTTAAGACATCTGTAAATTCAAAGCGCTGACCAAAGCATGCAGCAATTCGTAAAATCTCATGGGCTTCTGTTGTTAAATTAGCCATTCTAGTTTCAATAAAGGCAAGTAGCTCGTTATTTAAACGCGATAAATTAAATTGCTTACGATTAAACTCCCATTCTTTTGTTGTTGCATTAAAATAAATCGTGTTATCTTGCTGGAGTGAACGAAACACTTCTTTCACAAATAACGGATTTCCTTTGGTCAAATTAAATAATTGCTTGGCAATGATCTGTATGGTATGTGGCTTTGCATGGAAAGACGCCTCTAACCATTGTTGAACATGTTGCTCCTGAAGCAAGGGTAAATGGATATGATGACCGTTCGAAAAACTAGGAGTTCTTTGCGGATTTTCTTCCTCAGCGCTGTCCTTATTCACTCGGAATGTACCAATCATCATAAAGTATCCTGCTCGGTGCTGCTCAAAAATTTGGGTCATAATTTCAATCGTACTTTGATTCGCCCAATGCAAATCATCTACAAACCATATAACTGGTTTCTTCTGCATAGCAAATGTTAATAAAATTTTTTGAATCGATATAAACGTATAGGAATGGAGCTGTTTTGTATTTTGGCGCACTTCTTTTTGAAAGTGTATTTCCTCCTTCACAAACCATTTGAGTTCAGGTAATAGATGGATAAGTTCATCTGTCACAACTAATTTAACCTCTTGAAATAATTTTTTCCATAAATGGACAGACCTTTCCCCTTCCATATAAATAAATTTCAATAAGCTCCTTAAAGGATGGATGACAATGGAATAATCATTTTCTAGTTGCAATTGCTCATACTTAGTCGTAATAAAATAGCCCTTTGCGGCCGCAATTTCACCCTTTAGTTCTTGAACTAACTTGGATTTTCCATACCCTGCTTGTCCTGATATAGTAACCATCTTTTTGTCACCTTTTGCAACCTGACGAAAAATAGAGGAAAGCTCTGCGAATTGCGATTCTCTCCCATACAGCTTAGTAGACAGTCCCATATTCAGATGCAAATCCTGTTCACCAAGCAGGAAATTTTCAAGCGGTTCGTTTACTAAAAGTTTCTGTTGGATATGTAGTAAATCCTCTCTCAAACCAATGGCACTTTGATAACGATCAGCTGGATTTTTAGCTAATAGCTTTTCAATAATTTCCCAAAGCAAAGAGTGATAGCGACTGTCTATACTCACCAATGCTTCTGGTTTTTTGGTGATGATTTCATAAATCAAATCGACGGCATCGTTTGCTTGAAAAGGCAATTGCCCCCCCAATATTTCGTAAAAAATGACGCCCAGTGCATATAAATCTGTCCGATAGTCTACCTCTAAATGAAGTCTGCCCGTTTGCTCAGGTGCATAATAGGGTAGCTGTTCTAGTCGTTCATAGGGATTTTCAATCACAACTGGAGATTCTACATCATATTTTGTACTAAATTCAGAGCTTAATAGTTTTATTTTTAAAGAATTAGGATTGATTAAGATTTGATTAGGATGTAGGTGTAGGTAAAGTAAACCACTTTGTTGCATTTTCATACATATATTGACAAGGTCAATCGCAATCTGTAGAAATTGATGCAAAGAAATCAAGTTATTACTGAATTGCTTTAAGGGGACTCCATTAAAATTTTCATAGATGATGGCATATTGATCATCTATATAATCAATAGCAATTGGCTTTAATAACCAAGGATTTTGCTCATTCGAAAACAAAGAAAATTCATATTGTAGTTTGGCTCTTGTCTCTGCTGAATTATGATGAACACTTTTTACCAGTACCAGATTGTTAAATTTCTTCATATACATTCTTTGTAGATGCCAATCTTGACTAGACTGTAAAAGAATACAATCATTCACACACAAACCCTCCTCTTCAATGCTAGTTGTTTATTATCTTTGTAACCGCTTTATATTTTTGCAACGCTACCTTTATATTTATTTGTTTAATTGATTGTCCAGCAAAGCTAAAAACGAGACTCTCTAACTTCTTTGGTGTAATATGATAGAGCTCCAATTTTCGGTTTGTACCAATTAATGGGTTATATTCCTCTTCAAATGAACAGATGACAGTCGCTTCACAATAGTCTGCGATTCGCAATAACTCCTCTTTGCTTGTTGTAGTGTCTATCATAATAGGACAGATTCCCTTTACATAAAAAACACCTTCTAGTAAAAGTAAAGGAATACTTGCTCGTAGATTTTGATCGACTAGAAAGATGGCAGAGCTTTTTGTTTTCGTATCTTTTCGTAAATGGAATATAGCCTTGTTTAATAACCCTCTTAACTTTACTCGTACATTTTCTAACATTACTTGTTCTTTGAGCACATCAAAGATTTGGTATACGGGGATATAAATTTTTGTGATGCATTCAGAAATGGTGTGTTGCTCAACTAGCTTATTATAATATTTCTCCATTAAATGCGCTTCGCCTTTTATTAAATACTCAGAAAATTTTCGGAACAACTGATCCGGTGTTTCTACATAATATGTAATAAGCTTCTCAATTTTTATTTGAAGATTTACTGGTAACGCAAAAATTGTATTCGAATCTAATCTTCTAACCGTAGGAAGAAGCGGGAACATAAGATTGACATGTTCTACTAAAGCATGCGTTCCATCTGACAAAAGGACAATGGACTTTTCTGGATAGATACCAATAAAATCAACAAATTTAGCCAAAAGCTTTTCGTCTAATAAATGCTTTTCTTTATAGATAGTAGCTATAGCTTCTGCAGCCCCTATTTCCTGTTTATAGGGGCGATTCATCGTGATAGCCGAGTAGATATCAATCAGCTGTAGTAATAATACTACCTTTGGAATCTCTTTTCCTGCTAATCCATCTGGATAACCAGAGCCATCGATCCGTTCATGATGTAATTTTGCCAAAAAGGCAATGGATTCAAGTCCAAGTTCCTTTAATAGGTCATAGCCAAGCTGTGTATGCTTCTGCATGATAGTAAATTCTTCCACAGTTAGTTTCTCCTCTTTCGATAAAATTTCATGTGGAATATTTAATTTACCAATATCATGAAATAAAAAGCCTAATGCATAGTGCTCTAAATGAGAAATACCTTCTTTTTTCGCAAATAATGTACCAAGTGTAAATACGTCAAGCGCATGCATATAAGTATATTCATCATATTTTTTTAGTGTCTGCAATAGCCTTCGATAGCTTAGATTCTCCATATACGTTTCAAATAAATCTCGCACAAATACGATATCAGCCATATTTTTTAAAGCATGACCATATCGTCTCTCCGTACTCAATGCTGCTAGTGCTTGCAGAAATTTAGGCATTTCATCCCATTCACTACTTACCAAAGAATTTTGTTGCGGTTGTACTGTAATAGACTGTATTTGATTAACCTCTTTGTCTATTGGCACTTCAATATATACATGTTGAACATTACGGTTTTTTAATAATGTAATAATACGTGCTGTTAATACACTTCCCTTTTTCATTAGCATACGATTTTCAACATATAGATCTTTCCCTAAAACAAAGCCTTCCTGTAAATCAGCAATCTTTCTTGGAACTACCTTCAAAATAAACACTCCTTCTATTTTAGTACATTAAAACTATAAAATCCGAAGGTTAAAATTAGGTTAAATAGTATTCATCACTTTTACTAATACAGGATAAAATAATCATATTATAACGAATCACTAGGTCCTTTGTTGTTAAAATGCAATCTCCAAGCTAAGTAAATTGAATATTTTATTAAACTATAAGGAATGGATTTCTCCCTTTCCTAACAGATGAGATGATAATCAGAAGTAAAGACTTTTTATCCAGAAAGCATTGCTAAAAATCAATCAATAAAAAAATAGTCAATGTTTTAATCACAAAACATTGACTATTTCATGTTGTTAAATAAAGTTGATGTCAACGGCAGAAAAAGCAACTTTGCAAGGTGAGAGGTTGATTTTCTTTTCCGCCAGCGTCCGATATGCCGCTTCACTCACGCCATTCGCTCCAAGACTCCTCTGTGACGCTGGCTCCATTACAATCAGCCATTCTGCACAAGTGTTATTTTTATAGAGAAGTAATGCGTGACAAACCTCCCCATAAAGAGTTGCGAACACTTTACTTTATTTGAAAACCAGGGCAATATTTTTATGGGGTGAAATGGAAGGCTACTTGACTCCCATATGAAAACAAGTAGCCTACAACGGAAATCCATTTCTACCTTTCAATTGACTATTTTGTTTTTTATCACTAAGAAAATAGTCAATGATGTTGGCTCATTACCATTCCTTGTACAAGCATTTGTCTAAATTCTTGAGCCTGGTCTGCTTTAATGGCTATGTGACTATAGCGCTTCTTGATTCCTAGCATAAACGTTACTTCCACAGGCTCTTTCATTTTCAAAATAAAATGCGGATAGGCCTCACCAAAATCACGTGCTATAAAGTCTATCGTATCTTTTGATAATTTTCCCTTTAGTTGCTCCTTGTCTTCGATGATTTCAGCAATATGATCAAAACGAATTTCAGTACGTTTCATTAATCCCAGAGATAAGTACAATGTATCATTTGTGACATAAACAGGATTTAGGCGAATAGCCTGCATATCCGCAAGAAAGAAGATTACTGAATAAATATTGAAAACAAGCAACACAACGGAAAGTATTATGGATTTTTCATGTAGCCACCAGTGAATACCGATCGTTTCAATTGCAATCCCATGAATAATCATGAGCTGAAAAGCGATATAGCTGGAATTTTTATGCAAAGTTAAGCCTTGTCGTTCTTGCCTTTTCCAACTCGCGAAACCATAATAAAGCACTAATAAATCGGCACAGATCATCTGAATAACTGGGTGCTTGGGTGCATGTTTTTCTACAGCCTTAGAAAATGAAAAGAGGTCTGGTAAAGAGCTTTCACGCACTTCTCCTAGGATTTTTGGCAGGTATCGTACAAGTGTTGCCACTAGTATAATTTCTAATAGAATAATAGACCCTTCAATCGCAAATCCAGCCCATGTTACTGCCACATATGGCTGAAGGTGCTCCATAGGAATGATCAAACGTGCAGCAATACAGCCTGCTGCGGCTAATAGGATGGCTTGCTTGAACGAAAATTTACCTTTATAAAGCATAAATAGCACAGGCACCACCACAATACAATCAATCAATGAACCCATAACAACACCATTTGTTTCGATAGGTAAAATAGATGTGCCAAATCCTGTGTTATAGAGTGTATAGTTACACGCTAATACCACTAATAATAAGACTAGCCATATATTTTGCTTACTTTTTAAGACCACCATTCACTCCGCCCCCTCTCTACTATTAATTTTACTTTATGCCAAATGGTTCATCTTGTATAGAATTTGCGTATAAAAGATGTTCCTATTTCCATTCACGTTCAATTATTTTTCACACTTAAAAACTTCTTACGATAAACATGTGGCGGGTAGCCAGTGTATTCTTTAAACTTTTCAATATAATAACTGACAGTACTAAAGCCTGTATCCACAGCTATTTCTGTTATCGATAGCTCATTACCTTTCAATAATTCTATGCTTTTGCGCAATCGATATTGGCATAAATAGGTAAACGGTGTCAAGCCCACTATTTTCTTAAAAAAACGACTACATTCAGCGCGACTTATATACACATGGCTAGCTAAATCTTCTAATGCTATTTTCTGCTGATAATGTGCGTGTAAAAAATCTAGCATAGCCTTTGCTCGTTCATGCTGCACAATAGTGGCAGAATCCATTATTTGTTCTGTCAATAAGGATTGGGTTAGCATGGATTCCCAAATAAATAGAAGCTCTCTCCGTACTTTTAGCTCAAAAAAAGCAGCTTGCTCTCGCATTAATTCCGCAATCGTTGCTACCTTCTGTGCTAACTCTCCTGTTAGTTTGACATAAGGTATTCGATTTCTTGTAATATACGGTTCTACATATTTTGAGAAAAAGATACTGCCCTCATGCCCCCCCATTAACTTTGGATCTACATTCACACAATAAACGGTCGCTTGTTCAATTTGATAAGGCTTTGCTTCATGTAAACCTGAGGCATTAATAAAGAGTCCCTCGCCTTGCTTCAATACAAAAACGTCCGTCCCCACTCGATACTGTGCACATCCATTTTTTATAAAAACAAATTGTATTTCTTTATGCCAATGGAGAGGTAGAAAATCCATGCTTTCTAATCGCATAATCGTTTCATACAAGGCAACTGGAAATTCCTTTGTTCCATGCAATGTTAACTCCTGTAAATCCTTGGCAACTTTAATATGTGTTAGTGGCATCTATAACACCTCAATATATTGATATTTTATTGGATTAAATCGATATTTATTTCCACTTAATCACTTTATAATCATCTTATATTGATAGTTTAGGAGATGTAAACAGATGAATCAAATTATCCAGAATAAACGTACACGGGGCTTTCTACTAGTTATTCTTGGAGCAAGTTTCTGGGGAATCGGAGGGACCGTTGCCCAACGACTATTTCAGCAAGACAATTTAGAGGTCGGCTGGCTTGTTTCTAGTCGTTTACTTTTAGCAGGTCTGCTACTAATAGCTATTTATAAAATGACCCATCGGCATGAATCCATTTTCGTCATGTGGCGCACAATGCAAAATGCTTTTAGACAAATTTTATTTAGCTTAATCGGCATGCTTGCTGTCCAATACACCTATATGATGTCAATCGCTATTGGTAACTCAGCTGTCGCCACATTATTGCAATATTTAGCACCACTGTTTATCATGGCTTATTACTTTCTAACGAGGCAAAGTCCATTGACAAAGCAGGATGGTATAGCTGTGTCACTTACACTTGTGGGGACCTTTTTATTATTAACAAACGGTTCTTTTTCAACATTGTCCGTTCCTTTTATGGCTGTGTTGTGGGGTATCTTATCTGGTCTCTCTGTTGCATTTTATACCATTTATGCCGTTCCACTTTTACAGCAATTCCATTCATTATTAGTTGTCGGCTGGTCGATGATCATCGGCGGTATAGTAATGAGTATAGCTCACCCACCATGGGCTATCGATCTATCAGATTGGACGTTTTCAACCACTGTCTATTTTCTCTTTATTGTTATTTTTGGGACAATGCTCGCTTTTTGGTTTTATATTGCTAGCTTGCACTATCTTTCACCAAAGGAGTCGAGCCTACTAGGTAGTCTTGAACCATTAATGGCTGTCATCACAAGTGTTTGGTGGTTAAAAATTGCTTTTGGCGGCTATCAGTTTATTGGTACATTGCTAATTCTACTTATGATTTTATATCTCACAGTATTTCAGAAAAAGCAGCCTTGAAAACAGAAAATTAAGAGATTTATGATTTTAATAGTCAATACCTCCTATTACCGAGATAGTAATATATGAATTTATACATAAAATTTACATATTTCATCTATCTTTTCTCCTTATTTGTCTACTATACTGAACATAACAACAGATATAAGGAGGTATTTTATGGATAAAAAAGTTATTTTTTTCGAGGTGGAAGGCGGCACAGATAAAGGGCCAGATGGCTATCGCCCAGATACAATGCCAATGGTGGAAGCGCTAAAGCAACGTGGACAGGATGCAGAGGTACTCTTCTTTGATATCACAAAAAAGCAGGAAATCTTTCACTACGTGAAGGAACATGGTGTTGCCTATGTATCTCGCATTAACCCAGGCAACTTACAGCATGAGGAAGAGTACTTTGCTATGCTACGAGAGCTATGCCAAGCTGGCGTTATAGGCATGCCACATCCAGACGCGATGATTAGCTATGGCTCAAAAGATGTATTATCAAAACTGACGACAACAAATTTAGTACCTGACGATACATTTGCCTACTACACAATCGAAGCATTTAAAACACAATTCCCTACTTCCTTAGCCTTAACAGAGCGTGTTTTGAAGCAAAATCGTGGTTCAACGGGAGAAGGTATTTGGCGTGTAGAATTGGTGGAACCGCTAGCAGAGGGTATCACTGAAGTGCCACTTGATGCACAAATCAAATGTACTGAAGCAAAAGATAATCATGTAGAATATTGGCAGCTTGGCGACTTTATGACATTTTGTGAGCAGTATATTACGGGAACGAATGGTATGTTAATCGATATGCGCTTTCTTCCAAGGATTACAGAAGGCGAAATCCGCTTATTCATGTTGCGCGATCATCCCGTACACGTCGTACATAAAAAACCAGCTGCTACCGAGGATGCCTTTAGCGCAACTCTATTCTCTGGCGCTCAATACCGCTATGACAAACCTGAAGACTGGCAAGAGCTGGTACAGAACTTTTTAAAGCAGCTCCCTCAAGTAACAAACCTACTAGGCAATTATGATTTACCGCTAATCTGGACGGCTGACTTTATGCTAGACACCAATGAAGTCGGAGAAGATTGCTATATTTTAGGTGAGATGAATTGTTCTTGTGTTGGCTTTACTTCAGAACTAGCATTAGCGCATGAAGTAGCAGAAGAAATTTTAGCCTGTATAAAAGAGCATACTGAGGCTATTGCGCAATAAAAAAAGTGCGATCTTTAGGGATCGCACTTTTCATATATAAATCTTAATTCCTTGTATAAATTCATAGATAAAATAACAAGCAAAACCAATTAATAAGAAGCCTGCGACAATTGTAAATGTCCGAATCATCTTCCGATTCATAGCTTTACGAGTAACCGAGACAATGGTGAGCAGACCGATATCGTGGAGTAAAATTCCACTTAATACACCAGCAGCAATAATTAAAAAGCTCGATGATTCCCCTTGTCCATATGATTTTGCTAGCACTACACCAAATACGTTGACCCAAAAAACAAGATTACCTGGGGAAACAGCCACTAGTAAGCCGTTAAAATAAGAGGCAAAAAACGATTTGGTTACTTTTTCTCCTGCCAATGTAATATCATGGTCAGCGTTCTTGATAGAATCATAGCCTAACAAGAATAAAAAGCCCGCTCCAATAATCCACATAGGTAGTTGAATCAAAGGCATAGCCAAGATGGAGGCTAGTCCCATATACAAAGCAAAAACCAATACAATATCAATGGTCATGCCACCAAGCCCAACTGCCCAGCCGTGCATAAAACCATTTTTGAGTCCTTGCTTTGTCATTTCTACTGTAATAGCTCCTACAGGCATGGCAATGGCAAGTCCTACCAATACATACGCTACATATAAACTCAAAAAAACACTTCTTTCATGTCATCGATAAGCTTCATACGTCCGTTTAGGGTTTCACTATAGCATAATTATACTTAAAAGGAAATAATTATTAATAGTTTAATGTCTTTTTACCTGTTAGAGCATTTGCTTTTTCCATTGCGCTAACAAATCTTTTGACTTCTCCAAATCCAATTTCAATGTGACTTGCTTAGCTGTACAACGTTTTTTAGCTTTCTCCCATGCTTCTTCCAAGGCAGGTAAATAGCTTAAATTTTTTGTCGCTGCTACTAGCTGGAAAAATATATTACCTTGTATATAGTGCCAACGAGGATTCATTCCATCTAGGAGAATTGCTTCTTCAATCAGTCTTAATGCCAAATAAGGGCTACCTTCGTGACGATTTAAAAACTGTGCAAATGCTCCCCAATACAATGCCTTATTAGGCTGCAATTTGATTGCCTCCGCATACTGCACTGATGCCTTGTCCTGTTCTTTTGCAAGGACATAATATTCCGCCATTGTATAATAGGCGTTAGCCTGCGCCTCTATAGGCCCTGCTAAAAGTTCATCGACCACTTTACCAAATTGCTCATCATCCTGACTACCTATATAAGCTGCAAGAACATCTCGTTCTGGATACGAGCCATCTGTACGTTCCACACTTTGCTTTACTTTGTCGTCAGTAGGCTGAGGCATATTTGCATACCCATTTGCCTCTAGCATTGCCACATGCTGCTGAATGACTTGATAAGCCTCTTCTTCGATCGCTGTATCATTGCCCAATATTTCTTTAGCTAGTTGATAACTTTCCTTTACTTGACCACTCAAAAATAGGTCATTGACTTGTTGTACTTGCTCGTTCATTTGTTTTACCACCATTAAAATCCTCACCTTCGCAAAAGAAAAATCTTATTGCTAGTTTACCATTTAAGAAGTATAAGCAAAAGCCAACATGTCCTAATCTTTTTATTATTCTTTTAATTTAAACGCTTTTACATGTTGTTCGAGTGTGTGTGCCATATGATTTGTTTCATTAGAGCCTTGTGCCACCTCATCAATGCTTGCAGTTGTTTGCTGTGCTGCGACGGTAATCATATTCATCGTTTCTTCTATATCACGAATAGATTCTGTTAATTGTTGAATCATTTGCACTATACGTGCAGATTTTTCGTTTTCAGCGGTCATAGCATTAGAAATGGTAATCATTTCTTCTACTGTTGTAGCTACTGCTGTCGAAATATTTCCTAAAGATTGTGCTGTTAGACGCACTGTCTCTGTTCCTTTTTCAATATATTGTGTATTATCATTCGTAGATGACATGACCTGCTGAACATGCTTCATTATATCCTGAATAAGCTGTTCAACTTGCAATACCTCTTGATTTGATTGTTCAGCAAGCTTCCGTACTTCCTCAGCAACAATAGCAAAGCCTTGCCTTGCTCCCCTGCTCTAGCCGCTTCAATGGAAGCATTTAGTGCTAGCAAATTTGTTTGTGATGCGATGTTCGCAATAGACGTAGTAATCGTTTGAATTTTTGTTGCAGATGTAACCAAGTTTTCTACTGTTTGTCGTACCTCACCTGATCCACTGTGAATTAATGCCATATCATTGCTTATATCTTTTGCTAGTCGCTCACCCTCTGTTGCTAATGCCATCGTTTGTCGAGCATTATCAGCACTGTTATTGGCATTACTTTGAATCAATTGAAGATCCTGTGCTAAAGAAGTAAGAACATCTGTCGCATTTTCAGCATGGTGCATCCCTGCCGTTACGGCACTTGTTACCTCTTCGATATTATTGGCGACACCTTGAATGGTATTGCTCATATCGTTCAAGGTGGAAGCGGTTTCATCCGCGTTGTTTGTTAGCGTATTAGAAGTGGAACGCATCGTCATAATCATATTTTGTAAATTGGCTGTCATTCGATTTAATGTGTTCGCTAAATCCGCTACTTCATCTTTACTGTTAATTTTTGTTTCAGGTACAGCTAAATTACCATTGGCAATTTCTTTCGCCTGCTGAATCAGCACACTAATCGGTCTTACTTTACGACGGATTAAAAAGCCTGTAATGATGGAAGCGATTAGCATAGGGAAAATACTAATTAAAATCCCATTTCGTACAACATCCCATGTTCGCTCCTTAACAATATTGGCATCAAAGTCAATGACACTAATGGCAATAATTTCTTTACTGGAATCATGGTCTTTAAAAATAGGGGCATAGCCAGATAAACGGTCCATCCCTGCAAAGGTATAGGGCTGTGAGTATGTCGGATGCTTATGTGTAAGCAACATGTCAATAGCTTCTTCGTCTAAATAAAATTGATCACCAGGTGCATAGCCTTTCTCAGCCAAATGATCATCAAGTGCTATTAATGTGCCATCCAATGATAGTATATATTGTGTTTGGAAAATATCTTTATGACCGGTTGTCCAGTTCAAATCGTTCCCGATGCTTTCCTGTACAGCCTTGTCGCCTTGAATGGCCTTGTCCAATTGTTGAGGATTGATCAAACCTGTCGTAATATTGGCACAGCCATAGGCCTCAACACCAGCAGCATCATAAAGTTTATTGTAAGCAGTTATGTATGTAGCGAACGAAGTAATCCCTAGCATCACCACTAAAATACCAGCGATAATCGTCCCAAGTTGAAAAGTTAATGAATTGCGTAATTTCACGATCCATCCTCTCCCCTTTCTTGTAATAATCTATGAATATTCCTTTTGTTTTTCATCATACTACAAAAAGATGTATTAAAAAAGCATCTTTAATTATTCTAGTAAGATAAAACATTGGATAAAAGTTCTGAATTGTGCGATAATTGAAGTTAATTATCTTGAATCTTGAGCATTACCAATTCATCTAATAGGAGGGCTTGCTATGAACAAACGCTTTCATCTTATATCGATTGTGACAGGAAACTTGTTAACAATAGGGGCCATTTTTATTTATGCCATGCAAAGTCAAGTGGATGTAGCCCTCAGTACGTATGCTCTTGTGATGGGTTTTTTTAGTACTTTGCTTGTGGTTTTCTTCTATATATGGGGGGAAGAAAAACAACAAGTATCCAATCGTTTTCTGAAATAATATGTCTCATTTGCCATTACAAAGATAAAGGTAGCAAGTTTATTGTGATTCCTTCCCTTTCTATATGCAAGGGATTTTTTTATGTAAAGGTCGGTAGAAATGATTTAGTAGCGTGGATCAAAAAGCAAATCGGAAGAGATACTAGAGTGTAGGAAGAATGGAGATTAAACCTTACAAATTATGTGGGTCTATACAACAGCTATTTCAAATATGGCTTCTTAGATTTATTCACGATTCCCTTCTTTTCCGAGGCATTCCCCTCCGTATACGTCTAATTGTTGTAGAAAAATAAAATTTTTTGTAGAAAATTTTAAAACAATGATTGAGTAGTATATCAATTTTCTGTATAATCAGCTTGTTTGACAATACTTTATATGAACTTGGGGGTAGACAATTGGGTAAAGCATTGATTATCGGAGCTGGCGGTGTTGCCAGTGTTGTGGTACACAAGTGTGTTCAAAATTCGGACGTATTTGAGGAAATTTGTATCGCAAGTAGAACTGTTTCAAAATGTGACGCTCTAAAAGAAAAACTAGACGGCGGAAAAACAAAAATTCATACTGCACAGGTAGACGCGGACAATACAGAAGAGGTGATTGAGCTTATTAAAGCTTTCGGCCCAGATGTAGTGATTAACGTAGCCCTACCTTATCAGGACTTAACGATTATGGATGCTTGCTTAGCGACAGGTGTGCACTATGTGGATACTGCAAACTACGAGCCACCTGAAACGGCAAAATTTGAATATAAATGGCAATGGGCTTATAAAGAGAAGTTTGAAAAAGCTGGCTTAACTGCATTACTTGGAAGCGGTTTTGACCCAGGTGTAACAGGCGTTTTCACAGCTCATGCACAAAAACATGAATTTGATGAAATCCACTATATCGATATCGTGGATGCCAATGCGGGAGATCATGGTTATCATTTCGCAACAAACTTCAACCCAGAAATTAACATTCGTGAAATTACAGCGAATGGTCGTTACTGGAAAGAAGGCGAGTGGATTGAAACAGCACCACTTGAGAAAAAAGAAGTGTATAACCTACCTGAAATCGGACCAAAAGATATTTACCTTCTATACCATGAAGAGCTTGAATCACTTGCAAAAAATATCAAAGGTTTAAAACAAATCCGCTTCTGGATGACGTTCTCTGAAAAATACTTAACACACTTAAAAGTATTAGAAAACGTAGGTATGACATCAATTGAGCCAATCGAATTTGAAGGACAAATGATTCAACCAATCCACTTCCTTAAAGCGGTATTACCAGACCCAGCTTCACTTGGACCACGTACAAAAGGTAAAACAAACATCGGTTGTATCATTCGCGGTCTAAAAGATGGCAAAGAAAAAACGTACTATGTGTACAATGTATGTGACCACGAAGAGTGCTACAACGAGGTTGGTTCACAAGCGATTTCATACACAACTGGCGTTCCAGCTATGATCGGTGCAATGCTTGTGATGAACGGTGAATGGCGTAAACCAGGTGTATGGAATGTGGAAGATTTCAATCCAGATCCATTCATGGATGCACTAAATAAATGGGGCCTACCATGGCAAGAAAGCCATAACCCAGAATTATTAGACCTTGATTTAGATGCAAAGGAAATAAGCCGATGAAACCAATTGATTTTTCAAAAGTTCCATCCCCTTCCTATGTAGTGGATGAGCGATTATTAACAAAGAATCTTGAGCTTTTAAAATCAATTCAAGAGCGTACAGGCTGCCGCATTTTATTAGCCCTTAAAGGCTTCTCAATGCATTCAACATTCCCTTTAGTCGGGGAATATTTAGCAGGCATTACAGCAAGCTCACTGCATGAGGCACGACTTGGCTATGAAAAAATGGGCAAGGAAGTGCATGTTTATGCTCCTGCTTATATTGAGCATGAAATGGACGAGCTTCTAGGCTATGTGGATCACATCGTCTTTAACTCATTTAACCAATGGGCACAGTACAAGGACAGAGTAAAATCTGCTGGTAAAACAATTGAATGTGGTATTCGTGTGAATCCTGAGTACTCTGAAATTGAAACAGCCCTTTATGATCCTTGCTACACAAACTCTCGCCTTGGTACAACATTGGCTAACTTTGATAAATCACAGCTTGACGGTATTGATGGCTTACACTTCCATGCGATGTGTGAACAAAATTCTGATACATTAGAGCGTATTATTGAAGTAGTTGAGGAAAAATTTGGTGATGTGTTACACCAAATGAAATGGTTAAACTTCGGTGGCGGTCACCATATTACGCGTGATGATTATGATGTAGAAAAACTTGTGAACATCATTAATTATATTCAAGAAAAGTATAACCTGCTTGTTTATCTTGAGCCTGGTGAAGCAGTAGCCCTTAATACAGGCTACTTAGTAGCAACCGTGCTTGATATTCAAGAAAATGGGATGGATCTTGCTATTTTAGATACATCAGCAACATGTCACATGCCTGATGTACTTGAAATGCCTTACCGTCCAATGATTATTGGTTCTGGACAAGCAAATGAATTAGCACACACATATCGCTTAGGCGGACTAACATGTCTAGCTGGTGATGTGATTGGTGATTATTCGTTTGAACAGCCATTAAAACCAGGTGATCGTCTTGTATTCACAGATATGGCTCATTATTCAATGGTGAAAAACCATATGTTTAACGGTGTCAACTTACCATCTATCGTTTCGTATAACGATGAAGAAGGCATTAAAGTGATCCGTGAGTTTAAATTTGAAGACTACAGTGGTCGTCTGTCTTAATAGCAATAGAAAAGCCCTTCCAGTTTTACACTGGAAGGACTTTTTTTATGGACGCATGGTCATCCAATTCTCCACATAATGAATGGCTACTCCATGAAAAGCATCGTTATTTGAAAAATGTTGCTGAACAAGTATAAGCTGTTCATTCATAAAGGCTTCTCCATTATCATAAAAAGTAATATTTTCCCCTTCCTCTGAAGCGCCTGTTTCTACACCAATTACGATTGATTTATTCACAGTGGAAGCATAAGCGATTTCATGTTCTACAATAGAGATAATATCTTTTGCAGCATCACGATAGGCCATGATCGTCACACTATCCACATGGTCAATGACCCAATCAGCTAATAACCCTTTTCCAAATTCGTTATTATACTGAACTTCATCAAACCAAAATGGCATGTCTACTTCTAAAGTAAGTTGTAACTGACTTGCTTTCTCACTTGCTTTCATTATTAGTGTTTGATAGGATTCTATCGTTTGTGCTTGATGTAAGCTCCATCCACTATTTAAATAAGGTTCTACATCAAGGTGCACTCCAGAAAATTGCTCAGATTCAGTTGAATTCTTATTATATATATGTAACCAATTAAACAATTCATCTTGGCTTCGGCTACCCTCAGCTGAAACCCAGCTTGCAGCACCATCCAATGCATAAATGCGAATACCTTTGTCAGAAGCGTTACTAATAAAATGCTTATAGTCATTGCTCGCTATGCCTTGATCGATTTGCAGATAAACTTTATTGACATCGTTATGTTCTAAAAATAATAATATTTTTTCTTGGTCATCCATGATGAGGGATGTATCCCACAGCCACGTAGCCTTTTCCTGTATAGACATTGCATCAACCTTTCCACTTGATAAAGCTAATGAACTAATCATGATGACGATTAGTGCGGTCCATACTTTTAATTGTCTCTTCATACGAACTAACTCCATTCTACTCGCCACGGCTCCTAGAACAGAACCTGGCAACCTGACAATCTTGCACTGAAATTATAGTGTTTAGACTCATGGCTTTGCGTCCCTCCCTTTCGGTGAAGTTTGCCTTTTTCAGTTTTTTCTTAATCATTATCATACGCGGTTAGCAATGGTTTGTCTGTAGGTATAATGCATAATTGTCACATGTATGATCAGGTAAAAACGACAAAATACAGGTTAAATTTACTATTCAAACATAAAAAAACGTAGAGTGTCTAAGACTCTACGTTTTCCTTTTCATTTTCAAGCATTTTGTGTAAATAATTGATAATCTCACGAATGCCGTCTAATGAATTGACAAGTATTTTAGGATCAACATACGTAATCATTCGGTTTTCAAGATTAGCTACCGCAGTAAAATAGCGTGTTTTACTATAATTGACTAGGCCCAATTGCTGAAGTACTGATTCATCGAAATCAAGAATTTCTCGTGCTTCTGTAACAAGTAATCCATAATTAACCACATCAGTATTCAACACAATGATACGTGCGGTTGATGGATTAGATGAGCGGTTATACAGTATGCGCTCAAAATCTAGAACAGGTACAAGCTCACCACGAATTCTTGTAAAGCCTAGAAGATAGTTAGGTAAATGAGGAATAGGTGTTACATGCTCTAATTTTTCAATTGAAATCGCTTGTTCCACAGGTACGGCGTATTCCTCTGTCCCACAAGCAAAAACGACTGCTTTGACACTTTCCATAGGGTTACACATCCTTACTCGACTGTTAATTTTTCGCCGATTCTTTGACGATTTCTACTAGTAAATCTGCTAATTTTTCAAGTTCTTCTACTGGTATCTTTTCATTCGTTGTATGAATATCCTCATAGCCAACAGATAAATTAACTGTAGGAATGCCAAAGCCTGCGATGACGTTTGCATCTGAGCCTCCACCAGAAATACCTAGTGTCGGAGTACGATCAATATTGCGTGCAGCAGCCATAGCTACCTGAACAACTTTATCAGATTCCGTTACACGGAAGCCTGGATACATCAGCTTCACTTCAACCTCTGCCCGTGCACCTAAAGAAGCAGCTACTTGTTCAAACGTATCTTGCATATGCTTTGTTTGCGCATCCAATTTAGCTTTGTCTATAGAACGTGCTTCTGCCAGGATTGTCACTTCGTCACAAACAATATTTGTTGCTTGTCCACCTTCAAAACGCCCAATATTCGCTGTCGTTTCTTCATCTAAACGGCCTAGTTTCATTTGAGCAATGCATTTTGATGCGACTGTTATGGCAGAAATCCCCTTTTCAGGAGCAACCCCCGCATGTGCCGTTTTTCCAATAATCTTTGTAAAAATTTTCGCCTGGAATGGTGCTGCTGTCACGATGCCACCAACTTTGCCATCGCTATCAACCGCAAAGCCATATTTTGCTTTAATGTTAGCTGGATCTAGCTCTTTAGCGCCAACAAGGCCACTTTCTTCACCAGCCGTAATAATAAATTCAATATCGCCATGTGCAATATTTTGCTCTTTCAAACGTTTGACCATCTCAAATAGAGCTGCTAATCCTGCTTTATCGTCGGCACCTAAAATCGTCGTACCATCAGATACGATATAGCCATCTTCACGCAAAGACGGTTTGATGCCTTTTCCCGGTACAACGGTATCCATATGAGATGTAAAATAGATTGGCTCCACATCCAATGTACCTTTTAATGTGGCAATAATATTACCTGCCCCATGTCCATTACGCGTATGTGCATCGTCTTGAATCACTGAAAATCCAAGTGCAGTTAACTTCTCTACAAGAATGGGTGCTATTAGTTGTTCATGTTTTGTTTCTGAATCAATTTGTACGAGCTCAAAAAACTCTTCTACTAAACGACTTGTCATGTTGTAAAACTCCCTTAGTTTACGTGTTTTTCCACGTTATAGTATACGTATTATTTTAGCACAACGTCAGAAGAGTTGAAATCATTGAACAATACGACCAAAATAAAAAGTCTGAGAACAACTCAGACTTTCCTTAGTGATTGAAAATAAGCTCTTTTTCTTTTTCTAATGATTGTAGGTAGTTGACTGCTTTCTTATGTTTATCCTGTAAGCGCCAAATCGTATTATGTACATCATCCTGAACACGTGAGACCTGTTCCCTTGCTGTTGAAATTTTAGAATGAACAGACCATGCTGAAAAAATATCATCAAAAAAGTAGTCTGCAAACTTAACAAAGCCATCTGTTTCAACATGCAACGATTTCGTAGACATTTCTTGAACATCCAATAATTCATTGTGAAAACGCTGTAACGCAATTTGAGCACTGTGTAAATAGTTTTCTGACTGATCGAGTGCATTATGCTTTAAGTGTGTTGCAATCAGCCCACCACCCAAAAACGTATCCCATGTGGAATACCCATTTGCCGAATGTAAGGAAGCAGCTGCTTGCCCAAGCCTTGTAAGGGCTACTTCTCCCGCTTCCTCCGCCTCTTTAATTTCAGTGATGAGCTGTTTTGTTAGCATTTCCTCAAGTGCTAAATGCTCTAGCCTCTCTGCTTGGGCAGCATCATGAATCTGTAAGTACGCCTTCTTTTGAAGATAAACCTGTTGAAGTGATTGCTGTAACGCTATTTCATCAATTTGGGCTAGCTGGTTCATCACCTGCACGCTGTCCTCTGCTAAATCTGTTTGCATTTTCTTAGCTTCATTCAGCTTTAATTCAAGTACTGCCGCCTTATCAATTTTTTCTGCCCTCAGTTCATCTTGTTGCCCTGTCCACGTACGAATCATATTCATAAATGAGAAACCATCCAATTTATCCAGTTTGGATCGAATTTGTTGGAGTGCTGTTGTATGGTTGTCTATTTCCTGTTGTGTATGTTTAATTTGTCCCTCAATTAACTGATTTTGTTCGTTTAATCTAGATGCTTTTCTAAGTTGTGCATGAATCTTTTCTTGCTCTGTTTGTAATTGCTGCCATTCCATTCATCTCAACTCCTCTTATCTATCAGTACGGATGACAAACAAAAATGTTTCACTTTTTGGCAATGAAAAACCTAGCAACTTTTGAGCTGCTAGGCTTGTACGACTATTATAGAGGAATATTACCGTGCTTTTTCTCTGGACGTGTTTCATGTTTGTTGGACAGCATATCAAGTCCTTGAATCAGCTTGATACGTGTATCTCGTGGATCAATTACGTCGTCTACCATACCGCGAGATGCTGCAACATATGGGTTAGCAAATTTTTCTTTATATTCTTCGATTTTTGCTGCACGAGTTGCTTCAGGGTCATCTGATTTTGCAATTTCACGGGCAAAAATGATGTTAGCTGCGCCAGCAGCACCCATAACAGCAATTTCAGCATTTGGCCATGCAAATACAAGGTCAGCACCAATTGATTTAGAGTTTAAGGCAACGTAAGCGCCTCCATATGCTTTACGTAAAATCACTGTAATTTTTGGAACAGTCGCTTCTGAATAAGCATACAGAATTTTTGCACCATGGCGAATAATACCACCATGTTCTTGTTTAACACCTGGGAAGAAGCCAGAAACGTCTTCAAATGTAATGATTGGGATATTGTATGCATCACAAGTACGAATGAAACGAGCTGCTTTATCAGAAGAATCGATATCTAAGCCACCAGCAAGAACTTTTGGTTGGTTACAAACAAGTCCAACTGATTCACCAGCAATACGTGCAAAACCAACTACTACGTTTTTAGCAAACTCTGCATGTACTTCCATGAACGAACCTTCATCCACTACTTGCTCAACAACTTTACGTACATCATATGGACGTGTTGTTTCAATCGGCACTGTATCCACGATTTCTGGACGGTAGTCATCCCCTTCAGGTCTAGCTTGACGAGGTGCCTTTTCTTTATTGTTTTGTGGTAAGTAGCTTAATAGTTTTTTAATTTCATCAATCGCTGCTTCTTCAGAAGGAGCACGGAAATGAGCATTCCCACTAACCGCATTATTTACTTTCGAACCACCTAAATCTTCAGCGGAAATTTTCTCTCCTGTTACCGTTTCGATTACTTTAGGTCCTGTAATGAACATTTGAGATGTTTTATCCACCATTAGAATAAAGTCAGTAATAGCTGGAGAATAAACAGCTCCACCAGCACAAGGTCCCATAATCACAGAGATTTGCGGGATCACACCAGAATAAATGGCATTTCGGTAGAAGATATGACCATAGCCATCTAATGAAAGAACACCCTCTTGAATACGTGCACCGCCTGAGTCATTGATGCCGATAAATGGTGTACCATTTTTAGCAGCTAGATCCATCACTGTTGCCATTTTTTTCGCATGCATTTCACCAAGCGCCCCACCAAACACTGTGAAATCTTGAGAGAATAAGTATACTGGACGTCCGTTAATTTTACCGAATCCAGTTACGACACCATCACCAGGTCCCTCCATTTTTTCCATGCCGAAGTCTACTGTACGGTGTGTAATAAATGGGTTGATTTCGAAAAATGTACCTTCGTCTAGCAACAAGTCGATACGCTCACGAGCAGTAAGTTTCCCCTTCTCATGCTGCTTATCGATGCGTTCATAGCCCCCACCAAGTTCAATTACCGTTTTACGGTCATACAAGTCATTGATTTTGTCGAACATATCCATACTAATCACTTATCCCCTTTTCCACTTTTATCACATAGTTCATATAACACCCCAAATGAGGATTTAGGATGCATAAACGCAACCTCTGCCCCTCCAGCACCTGGCCCTGGCTCTTCGGATAAGAGACGTACACCTTTTTCACGAAGCTCTGCCATTCGTTCACGAATTCCCGTCACACCAAACGCAACATGGTGAATTCCTTCTCCACGTTTTTCAATAAAACCATGGATGGCACTTTTATCACTCATTGGTTCTAATAGCTCAATTTTCACGTTCCCTGCATCGATAAATGCCACACGAACCTGTTGAGATTCTACTTCTTCCACTTTCATCAACTTTAAGCCTAAAGTTTCTGTATAATATGTAATGCGTTCATCAAGATCGCGCACTGCAATCCCAATATGATCTACTTTCTCCATGGTGACATCTCCTTCTGTTATGGTACATACTCTATTTTACAGACTTTTTTGTCAAAACTCTACTACTTGAGAAATTTTTCAGATTTGCTAAACTATTTATAAGAAAAGAAGGAGCGAACGAGCATATGAGTAATAAAAAATTTCAAAAAGTCGTTATTTATAGTATGATCGCCATTATGCTAATCTCATCTCTAGCATTCGGATTATCTATGATAATTTAAGGCAAAGCACGAGGCGTCCACACTACTGTGGGCGCTCTTTTTTAACCTTTAACCCTTTAAATGACTGCTTTATTTCTAAATACCTGTCCATTTCCTCTATAAACTGATAGAGGGCTGCCTGAGCGATAAATTGCTCATGGCTTTGTGGTAAAGGAAGCTGAGAAAAATCGCGCTTAACATGTTCGAGCTTTTCGCGGTAATGACTAGCCGTATTCCCCGAATGAACATGCTCACCTAGGTCTTGTAAAAAATCTGCCACAATTTCAGCCTCTTGTACTATAACAGGTAATGTCGTCACTTTTGGTAGCACTCTTTCGATAATTTCTAGCTGCTGCTCTCGCATATCGAAATATACATAGTAATCATTTTTACGTCTTGTAAAATGGTTTTGAACATCTTTAAACGCCAATGATTTTGCCTCTTCTAGTGCTTTGATAGCATCGATAATTTCTTGACCGTTCCACAACGTATCTCCTTGCCGTAAATAGCTGGCAATTTCTAAAAAAATCTTACTATATAGCTCCTCTATTTTGACTCTGTAGTAATTTAATTCCTTTTGAATGTCTGGCATATACATATTAATGGCAATCCCTGTTCCATAACCGATAGCCATCAACGCTAATTCATTATAAACAAGTGTCAATGAGTACCCTTCAGCAGCGTAAATATGCATAATAATCACGACACTGGAGATAAATCCATCCGCAACCTTTAAAGATACAATGGTAGGTATAAAGAATATAAGCATGCCTGCTAGTGTAAGTGGATGGTAAGCAAATAACTCAAAGCTTACAAAGGCAAAAAGCATTGCTACAATACTTGCAACTAATCGTGTATAGGCTGCATAAATGGATTTCTTTTTTGTTGGCTGCACACATAATATGGTTAGAATCCCAGCAGATGCATATGAGGCTAAATCAAAATACTGTGCAATGGCAATGGCGATGGCCGCACCAATTGCTGTTTTTAAAGTTCGATAGCCGATTGAAAACTTCTTCAGGCCGACTGCCTCCCATCCTTTAGTACTCTTCACGCATTCAGCTAATTATTTAGCCAATATTACAAAAATTTTAACAATAATGAAACTAGCTATACATGAGGATCAGTAGGAAGCCTACATAGATAGCATGATCTATTTAGGCTTTTCTACTTGATTGAAAATGATTTTTCTTATGCAAGAATGGACTTAAAGCTCGTCACAATATTCTTCAAAGTTTGCTTGTAAATTTGTTACAACTGACATTGGGTCATGCCCTTCAATTTCATAACGTCCAACTTCTGCGACAACTTGTCCGTCTTTTAATAGAACGAATGATGGTGATGAAGGTAAATGATCTTCTCCAAAATGGTAACGTGCTGCTGCAGTTGCTTCTTTATCTTGCCCTGCAAACACTGTTACTAAATGATCTGGACGTTTATCATAATGAACGCATTGTGCCGCTGCTGGACGAGCGATTCCACCCGCACAACCACATACTGAGTTCACCATTACTAATGTTGTACCTGGACGAGCAAACGCCTCTTCCACGGCTTCTGGTGTTGTTAGTTGTTCATAACCAGCTGCCTCAATTTCAGCACGTGCTGTTTTTAAAATTTCCTGCATAAATAAATCGTAATCCATATTCATATAGCGATAGCTCCTTTCAAGTTTGCGCCAATTTAGTTCTATTTCATATAGTAGGTTTTTGACGCTTATCCATCTCTTATCATAGCAGTTTGCAAGCAATTTGTGCACCTACTTGCTCAACACATTTCAGTTGAAATTACTACGATTTCAATATGACTCGTTTACTTGTCTTCCTGCTCCTCGCTAAATAAACGATCAACACCTTGTGTAACTGTCAACTGTCCACTTAAAATTTGACGTTCAAGCTGTTGTACTTGTGCTTTACGTTGCGGGTTTCCATAAAATAGATCAATTAAATGATCGGTAATCATCGATTGGAACCACTCTTTTGTTTGTTGTTGGCGTCGGGTAGCCCAATAGTGATTTGCTTCTACGATTTGCTTGAATTCCCCAATTGTTTCCCAAACCTTATCAAGTCCTCGTTTTTCTAGTGAACTAACAGGCATGGCAGTTGACATCCAACCAGGTGTAGCTGGCTGTAAAAAGTGCAAAATTTGTTTATACTCTGCAACCGTTTTTTTAGCCAGACGAACATTATCACCATCCGCCTTATGCACGACAATTGCATCTGCTAATTCCATGATGCCTTTTTTCATGCCCTGCAATTCATCCCCCGCTCCTGTTAAAACAAGAAGCAGGAAGAAGTCAACCATGCCACGGACATAGGTTTCACTTTGTCCGACACCAACTGTTTCAATTAAAATCACATCATAGCCTGCTGCCTCACAAACTAACATGGTTTCCCGTGTTTTTTTGTGAACACCCCCTAGGGTACCTGCCGATGGCGATGGACGCACAAATGCACTAGGCTTCTTAACGAGCTCCTCCATACGCGTTTTATCGCCAAGTATACTTCCTCCTGATAGAGAAGAACTTGGATCAATGGCAAGAACAGCAACTCGTTTCCCCATGTCACACAGCATTGTACCGAAAGCCTCAATGAATGAGCTTTTTCCTGCCCCAGGCACACCTGTTATGCCAATTCGGATACTATTTCCTGTATGTGGAAGAAGCTCCTGCAATAGTTCTTGTGCCTGTACTTTATGGGTAGCGTTTGAACTTTCAATGAGGGTAATGGCTTTTGATAAATGTGTGCGAGAGCCCGCACATACTTGTTGTGCAAGCTCTCCTACATTTAGAGTGTCTGCCTTTTTCTTTCGGAACTTTTTGGGTGTACCATATTGCATCCCGTCGTGAGTCGCCTCTACTCCGTCCATGACAAATAGCGCACTTTCTTCCATTCCTTTATTTTTGTCCATTATTCAGACACTTCCTCATAGCCTAAACGTTTGTAGATTTCTTCAATAATTTTTTGTGCGGATACAGGAATCACTGTACCTGGTCCGAAAATAGCTACTGCACCGGCATTATAAAGGAAATCATAATCTTGTGCTGGTATAACACCACCCACAATAATGATAATATCTTCACGACCTAGTTTTTCAAGCTCAGCTATCAATTCAGGCACCAATGTTTTATGTCCTGCAGCTAGTGAAGATACGCCAATGACATGAACATCATTTTCAACAGCCATTTGAGCTGCCTCAGCAGGCGTCATAAATAGTGGTGAAATATCTACGTCAAAGCCTAAATCAGCATAACCAGTTGCGACAACCTTCGCGCCGCGGTCATGTCCATCTTGTCCCATTTTAGCAACTAAAATACGTGGACGACGACCTTCATTTTCAAGGAATTCTTCTGTCATTTGTTTCACTTCCGCAATTTGCTCCTCATCAGAGAAGTTAGCAGAGTAAACACCAGAGATCGAACGAATGACCGCTTTATGACGACCAGAAACAGCTTCAATTGCATCAGATATTTCACCTAAAGAAGCACGAGCGCGCGCTGCATCCACTGCCACCGCTAGCAGGTTTTCTTGTCCATCTTGAGCAGCCTTTGTTAAGCGAGCTAAATGCTTTTGAACTTCCGCTTCATCACGAGCTGCCTTCATCGCTTCTAAACGTTCAATTTGTTTTTGACGAACAATTGTATTATCGATATCTAAAATATCGATCGGCTCTTCTTTTGCTAAGCGATACTTATTCACGCCAACAATCGTTTCTGTTTTAGAATCAATTTTTGCTTGTCGTTTTGCTGCGGCTTCCTCAACCTTCATTTTTGGAAGGCCCGTTTCAATCGCTTTAGCCATACCACCAAGCGCTTCTATCTCTTCGATTAACGCCCAAGCAGATTTCGTAATTTCTTCTGTTAATTTCTCTACGTAGTACGAACCACCCCATGGATCAATGACTTTTGTCATCGCTGTTTCTTCTTGTAAAAATAACTGTGTATTACGCGCGATACGTGCAGAGAAATCAGTTGGAAGGGCAATTGCTTCATCCAGTGCATTTGTATGAAGGGATTGCGTATGTCCCATAGAAGAAGCATTTGCTTCGATTAATGTACGTGCAACATTGTTAAATGGATCTTGCTCAGTTAATGACCAGCCAGATGTTTGGGAATGCGTACGCAGCGCTAATGTCTTCGGATTTTTCGGATTAAACGTAGACATCATTTGTGCCCAAATACGACGTGCTGCACGCATTTTAGCAACTTCCATGTAATAGTTCATACCAATTGCCCAGAAGAACGATAGGCGAGGCGCAAATGCATCAATATCAATACCTGCTTTTAATCCTGTTCGTACATACTCCAAGCCATCTGCTAATGTATAGGCAAGCTCAATGTCATTTGTTGCGCCTGCTTCTTGAATATGGTAACCAGAAATTGAAATAGAGTTAAATTTCGGCATATACTTCGCTGTATATTCAAAAATATCTGCGATGATTTTCATTGACATAGCTGGTGGGTAAATGTATGTATTACGCACCATGTATTCTTTTAAAATATCATTTTGAATGGTACCTGCTAATTGATCTGGCGTTACCCCTTGTTCCTCTGCTGCCACAATATAGAATGCAAGAACGGGTAATACCGCACCATTCATTGTCATTGAAACAGACATTTGGTCTAACGGGATTTGATCGAAAAGGATTTTCATATCCTCAACTGAGTCAATCGCAACCCCTGCTTTTCCTACATCCCCTGTTACACGTGGATGATCAGAGTCATAGCCTCGATGTGTTGCTAAATCAAACGCGACAGAAAGACCTTTTTGGCCCATTGCTAAATTTCGTTTGTAAAAGGCATTGGATTCTTCAGCAGTCGAGAAACCTGCGTATTGGCGAACCGTCCATGGACGTGCTACATACATAGTAGGGTATGGTCCACGTGTATTGGGTGCAATCCCTGCTACATCATTTAGATGTTTAGCCTCTTTAATATCTTCTTTTGTGTAAATATCTTTAATTTCAATTCCCTCATTAGTCATGAACTTATCTTCAGACGCTTGAGGTGCTTCAGCTGTTAACACCTTTTCTATTTCTACTGCATTAAAATTTGGCTTGCTCATCGTTGGACCTCCTTCATGCTCGCAAACACGGACAGTAATTTTTCAATGATGTTTTGTCCGGCGAAAATAAAGCCGTTTAAGCCATTTGCTAACCAAGCTTCTTCTTCGTCTTTAAATTTGCCCGCCACATCTATAAGCACATTCGCTGGTTTTTCAGCTAAAATAGCTGATACAAATGCTTTTGTATCATCATCATTGCCTGCAATCACTACATACTTAGCCTCTGTCGCCTTCAGCCAAGCTACTGCCTCTTCTACAGTTGTCACTGGCTCACTTTTTTCTGGTTCAAGACCCACTGTGTTTAAGAAGCCCGCTACAAAATCTGCGCGTGGTTTAGAGCTTTTTAATGATCCTAATGCTAAAATACCTGTTTTTACATCTCCTGCTGTCATGTCTGCACGTAAATCCTCAAATGGAGCAGCGATACGCTTAATATCAGCAAATAATGGATTTGTATCCTGTTCAAGAATATCAGCTGGATTGGCATAAATATTCGTTCCAATTAATGATTGCTTACGTGTTTGGGCAGCTTTGATGCGTTTTTGATAGGATGCTTCCACTTCTTCTGCAAGCTTGCCAGAGGCTGTATATTCATCGATACCGCCAGCTGCCTGGATGTCTAAAAATAGTGCCCATGCTTCTTTCACAAAATCTGCTGTTAACGACTCGATAAAGTAAGAGCCCCCTGCTGGATCTTTTACTTTTAAGACATTTGTTTCTTCTCTTAAAATTAATGACACATTACGGGCGATACGAACGGATTGATCCGTAGGCTTCGTTAGCACGTCATGTGGATGAACTGTAAAGAGATCAGCACCACCGATTAAACCAGAAAGCGCTTCATTTGAAGAACGTAATAAGTTCACATACACATCTAATTTAGAAAAACTTCTTAATGATGTTTCAGCAACAGTAGGGATTTTGATATGATCTGTTACGCCATAAGCGGATGAGAACGCTTTCCAAAGTACTTTAAAAGCACGTAGTTTTGCAATCTCCGTAAAGAATTGTGTATCAATGGCAAAAGATACAAAAAATTTCTTCGAAAACGCTTCAAAGCTTTCTTCTTGTTCTGCAAATTTGGCTGCTAATGCAAGTGCATAGGCTAATTCTTGGACAGCGTTAGCACCTTCATTATGATAAACCGTTGTGTCTGCACTGACTGAGCGCACGTTCGGAAATGCAGTCAAAGTGATAGGGTCTTTTGAAATAATGTAACCTTTAATGGCTTCTTGTTGATCTACTGGAATGTTGTCGAATACTGCTAATAACGGGTCTTTTGAATTTTCAATAGTAATTTTAAACGAATATTCTGAGAAATATGATGCTAATTTGACCAATACTTCTTCTGTCCAAGCAAAGCTCACTCGGCTATCAATCGTAATAACTTCATTGCCTCGAGCCAAGCTATCCTCAAGTTGTGCAAAAAAAGCTTCGCTTGAATCAGCGTGAATTTGTTGTGCCACCTGAAATACTTGATCATTTTGTAGGGAACGGATTGTGGCAACTTGTAAATCAAGCTCTTCTCCAAGCTTAGCTACTAAACTTTCTTGCGTGTAAAGCGGCTGTAGTGTAACACCTTCAATTGTTTTTGTGAATAGTGACTCAAATGGTTTCCCTTTTAAAGCTTTGATTGCTGCATCTTGCCAGTCTGAATAGGCTGGTATTTCAAATTCAATATTTTTCATGTTGTTTGACATGCGGACGCTTAATCAGCTTCCCCCCTTAGTAGTTTCTATTTGTTATTCTACATGACAAATTGCGACTCGAAAAGCATAAAAAAAATCGGAAACCCTTATACAGCAGGTTTCCGACGAGTCATCAGTAGACTGACGTTGAAGATTTATTGGTATTTTCGAGTATTTCTTTTACTCTATTTAGGAATTTACCACAGACAAGTCCATCAAGTACACGATGATCTAATGATAAACATAAATTCACAATATCACGTGCAGCAAACATTCCACCTGGTAAAACAACAGGTTTTTTTACAATACTTTCCACTTGTAGAATCGCTGCTTGTGGGTAATTGATAATGCCCATTGATTGAACAGAACCAAATGCACCTGTATTATTCACTGTAAATGTACCACCAGTAATGTCATCCATTGCTAATTTCCCTGTACGAACTTTGATAGCCAGTTCATGAATTTCTTTAGCAATTCCTTTAATGGATTTTTCATCTGCGTGTTTTATAACAGGTACAAATAAGGCATCATCCGTTGCTACTGCAATCGAAATATTGATGTCATGTTTTTGAATGATTTTATCTCCCGCCCACATCGAATTCAGCATTGGGAATTCCTTTAAAGCTTGAGCAACCGCTTTTACAAAGAAGGCGAAATATGTAAGATTAAAGCCTTCTTTTTGCTTAAATTCATTCTTTAAGCTATCACGATAAGTCACTAAATCTGTTACATCCACTTCCATCATCATCCAAGCATGTGGCGCTTCATGTACACTTTTCACCATATTATTCGCAATGGCACGACGGATCTTCGTCACTGGAATTTCGATATCTCCTGGATGAATAGGTTGTACAGGTGCAGCTGCTTTTTCCACTTGTTGCTGTGGTGCTGGAGCTGCTGTAGGTGCTGATGTTGTTTGAGCGGTTGGAGCTGCTTGTGCTACATCATTTGCCGTTGGGATATTACCTGTTTCAATGAGCTTTAACAGGTCTTTTCGTGTAATACGACCACCCTCGCCAGTACCTGTTACAAGGTCTAAAGCTATATCATGCTCCTGCGCAAGTCGAAGAACAGCTGGTGAGTAACGTACTTTACCTGTACGTGCCTCTTTTGGTGCAGCTACAGGGGCTTTTACTTGCTGTGGTGCCTCCTGTTTCTTTTGAACACCTGCATTTAAAATAGCCGTACTTACCGCTGATTTTTTTTCAGGTGGCGGTGCTGGTAATTCACCTTCTCCCGCTATTTCAATCGAGCAAACGACTGCTCCAACTGGTAATGTCTGACCTTCTTGCGCAAGTAGCTCGGTGATAACCCCTTCAAATGATGAGGGGATTTCAGCATTTACTTTATCTGTAACAACCTCTGCTAATGGATCATACTTTTTAACTGTATCTCCAGGCTTTACAAGCCATTTTTCAATTGTACCTTCTGTTACACTTTCGCCGAGCTGTGGCATTGTAATATTTTGAACCGACATCCTTTATTCCTCCCATCAATTAAGCCTAGGCGTCATTGTACCTGATGCAGCGCTAAAAACATTAAACGTAGATAGGCATTTAGACAGATTTTGACTTTCAATTGTGCAAAGTCAAAATCTGTTGTTCCGTCTGAGGCTTTTATTTTTCATTCAGCCTTGTTGTGATCTATTAGAACGCAGCAAGTTCTCGCATAGCACGTTCCACTTTATCAGGATTAATCATAAAATATTTCTCCATCGTTGGTGCATATGGCATGGCTGGCACATCAGGTCCCGCTAGACGTTGAATTGGTGCATCAAGCTCAAATAAACAATGTTCTGCAATAATAGCAGCAACCTCACTCATGATACTACCTTCTTTATTATCCTCTGTAACAAGCAATACTTTACCTGTCTTACTTGCAGCCTCAATAATCGCTTCTTTATCCAGAGGGTAAACTGTACGCAAGTCAAGGATATGAGCGGAAATACCATCCGCAGCTAGGCGTTCTGCCGCTTGTAGAGCAAAGTGGACTGCTAAACCATAGGTAATGACTGTCACGTCATCTCCTTCACGTTTTACATCTGCTTTACCAATTGGCAATGTGTAATCATCTAGTGGTACTTCCCCTTTAATTAAACGATAGGCACGTTTATGTTCGAAAAATAATACCGGATCTTCATCACGAATAGCAGCTTTCAATAAACCTTTTGCATCATACGGTGTTGATGGAATGACAATTTTCAAACCAGGCGTACCAGCAAAAAGTGCTTCAACGGATTGTGAATGATAAAGTGCCCCGTGAATACCGCCGCCAAAAGGTGCGCGGATGACCATTGGACAAGTCCAGTCATTATTAGAACGGTAACGAATTTTTGCTGCCTCAGAGACGATTTGATTGACAGCTGGCATTATAAAATCAGCAAATTGCATTTCAGCAATCGGACGCATACCGTACATCGCTGCACCGATACCTACACCAGCTATCGCACTTTCTGCAAGAGGTGTATCGAGCACGCGGTATTCACCGAATTGATCGTATAGTCCAGTAGTGGCTTTGAATACACCGCCCTTACGACCAACGTCCTCTCCTAAAATGAAAACTCGTTCGTCACGTTCCATCTCTTCTTTCATTGCTAATGTAATCGCATCAATATAAGACATTACTGCCATTACATGTCACCTCCGTCCACTGGTGCATAAACATATTTAAGTGCATGCTCTGGTTGTGCATATGGAGCCGCTTCAGCATAATCAGTTGCTTCATTTACTTCTGCCATGACACGCTCTTCGATTTCAGTACGTATCGCATCTGTCATTACGCCAGCATCCATTAAATATTTTTCAAATAATACAATTGGATCCTTTGCTTTACCTTCTGCAATGTCTTCAGCCGTACGGTATTGACGGTCATCATCATCTGATGAATGGGCTGTTAAACGATAGGTTACCGTTTCGATTAAACTTGGACCTTCCCCATTACGTGCACGATCTGCGGCCTCTTTCACCACTTTATACACTTGTAACGGATTTTTTCCATCCACTGTTACCCCTGGCATTCCGTAGCCAATCCCACGATCAGATACTTTTGCACAGCCTAGTTGACGCTCTACTGGCACAGAAATCGCATATTGATTGTTTTCTACCATAATAATGACTGGTAGCTTATGCACACCTGCAAAGTTCGCTCCTTCATGGAAGTCTCCTTGGTTGGATGAACCTTCACCAAGCGTAACGAAAGAAACAAAATCTTCTTTTTGTAGACGTCCTGCAAGTGCAACACCCACTGCGTGTGGAACTTGAGTCGTAACAGGAGATGAACCTGTTAAAATACGGTTTTTCTTTTGGCCAAAGTGACCTGGCATTTGACGACCGCCAGAGTTTGGATCTTCTGCTTTAGCAAATGCAGATAACATCAGTTCTCTTGGTGTCATTCCAAAATGTAAAACAACACCCATATCGCGATAATATGGTGCAATATAATCCTTATTTTTATCAAGTGCAAAGGCTGCTCCAACCTGTGCTGCCTCCTGACCTTGACAGGAAATTACAAACGGAATTTTACCAGAACGGTTTAACAACCACATACGCTCATCTAATCTTCTGGCCATTAACATTGTTTCGAACATAGCAAGTACATCTTCATTTGACAAACCTAAATCTTCATGTTTGATTTGAACATCTTGCATACGAACACCCCTTTCGTATTATAGAGAAATAACTATCTTATCCTATATCCCCACTTTTGGATATGTTAGTTATGAAATTCAGAAAATTAAAAATGGATAGCGCGATCATCCACTGCGAGAGCAGATTCCACTAACACCTCATTTAAGGATGGATGTGGATGAATGGCCTGACTAATTTCCCATGGTGTTGCATCTAACACTTTTGCTAAGGATGCTTCACCAATTAAATCTGTTACATGAGGCCCTACCATATGAATACCCAAAATATCATCTGTTTCTTCATCAGCAATAATTTTGACAAAGCCTTCTGCATCTCCATTTACTAATGCTTTACCAATGGCCTTAAACGGGAATTTACCAATCTTTAATGAAAAGCCTTGTTCTTTAGCAGCACTTTCTGTTAATCCAATGCTAGCAACCTCTGGATAGGAATAAACACATTTCGGTACTTTTAGTGCATCCAATGTCTCTGTTTTCCCTGTTGCTATATGCTCAATAGCTGAAAGCCCTTCATGAGAAGCGACATGTGCCAATTGTAAGCCGCCAATCACATCTCCTATGGCATACATATGAGACTCTTTCGTTTGATAGGAATCATTCACTTTAATAAAGCCGTTTTCCACTTCGATCTCTGTATTTTCTAAACCAATACCTTGCGTATTCGCCTCACGCCCTACACAAAGTAATAGTTTATCAGCCTCAAAAATTTCTTCTTTTTCATTCACTTTTGCAGAAATGAAAACGTTATCATTTTCGATTTTGAATGTATTTGTATCTAAGCGAGCATTCGTAACAATACGAACTCCTCGTTTTTCAAGCTGTTTCGTCACTTCTTTAACGATATCCGCATCTTCTGCTGGTAAAATAGATGGACCATATTCTACAACTGTTACATATACACCAAAATCGCAAAGCATGGATGCCCACTCAATTCCGATAACACCGCCACCAACGATTAACAGTGACTTTGGTAAACTTTCTAACTGTAATGCGTGGTCTGAATTCAGCACATATTGCCCATCTATCGTTAACCCTGCCATACCACGAGGCTTTGAGCCCGTTGCAATGACAACATTCGTAGGCACAAGCATTTCATTTTCATCGCCATTGGACATTTCTACAGATATTGTACCTGGCATAGGTGAGAAAATAGATGGACCCAAAATTCGCCCTGTACCATGATAAACATCTATTTTTCCTTTTTTCATCAGTGTATTCACACCCTGACTTAATTGCTCAACGATTGCTTGTTTCCTAGCTTGAACTTTGTCAAATTGTAATGTCACACCTTCGATATCGACACCATATTCGCTAGCTGTTTTATTAGCCATACGATATACTTCGGCACTTCGTAGTAAGGCTTTACTTGGAATACAGCCTTTATGCAAGCAAGTACCACCTAAACGCTCACGCTCTACAATGGCTGTTTTCAAGCCTAGCTGAGCAGCGCGGATGGCTGCAACATAACCACCTGTACCTCCACCTAAAATGACAACATCATAATTTTGAGCCATGTTTATTCCCCCCCTATTGAGAAAAGTGCTAAAGGATTCTATTAAACAATAACCAAGTGATTTTTTAACAGTCAGTGCTTTAGAAACTTTAGCTTTACTTCATGAAAGCCCTAATTTCTTGTTGAAAATTAGAAGAAGTCGACAATGCGACTTCTCTTCATGTATCAACCGTGTAAATTAGCGACCGTGTAAAATATTTTTTTCATTTTTTAAGAATTGGCTGCGAGATTTTGCTACGCGAGCGATACGTTCCTCTGCTAAGCGGTTCGCTGCCACATATGTTGGAATGCCATCTCGTTTTGAAATAGCAAAGATTTTTTCAATACTATCATAAATGCCATCTACGCGTTTCATTGCACGTTCACGATTATAGCCATATAATTCATCCGCAACGTTAATAACGCCACCAGCATTGATTACATAATCTGGTGCATAAACGATACCTAATTCATGTAGGTAGTCACCATGACGTGAATCTTTTAATTGGTTATTTGCAGATCCAGCAATCACTTTCGCTTTTAATTGTGGAATCGTTTCATCATTTAAAATTGCACCTAATGCACATGGTGAGAAAATATCAACTTCTTGCGCATAGATTTCATCTGGTGCCACTGCAATCGCGTCAAAGTCATTAACAACTCGATCAATTGCTGCCTGATTGATATCTGTTACAACAAGTTTTGCCCCTTCATTATGTAAATACTCGCAAAGCTTGTAGGCTACATTTCCTAGACCTTGTACAGAAATTTTTAATCCTTCTAGTGAGTCTGAACCGAATGCTTCTTTTGCAGCTGCCTTCATACCACGATAAACACCATAAGCCGTTACTGGAGATGGATTACCTGAAGAACCGAATGCAGGAGAAATTCCTGTTACATAATTTGTTTCCTCGTGGATTAAATCCATATCCGATACCGTAGTACCTACGTCTTCAGCTGTAATATAGCGGCCATTTAATCCTTGGATGAAACGACCTAACGCACGAAACATTTCTTCATTTTTATCTTTAAATGGGTCACCAATAATGACCGTTTTTCCACCGCCAAGGTTTAAACCAGCTGCAGCATTTTTGTAAGTCATTCCTCGTGCTAAACGTAATGCATCTTCAATTGCATTTTCTTCTGACGCATACGTCCACATACGTGCTCCACCTAGTGCTGGTCCAAGTGTTGTATCATGGATAGCGATAACCGCTTTTAACCCTGATGCTTCATCTTGGCAAAATACCAATTGTTCGTAATCATACTTTTCCATATACTTGAAGATTTCCATGAAACTCGCCCCTTTGCTTTGGAAAGTGCATCCCCAAATGCCCATCCAATCAAGTTTTATCTAACAATCTAATCTTCGTAGCGTCCTCACTCAGCAAATTCTGAGCTCCTATTATTCAGTAGGTGTTTAGACCCTAATACTTAAAGAAGAAATTGTTTAGTAATGGATAATATTGCTCCACTTATTTTTACAATACTGACAAATTCACAATTTCGCAACTATTATTACATATTCTTATTTAAGTAAGAATTTTCTAAACATTCAGTTACAATTGCTACTTTCTGTCCTGCTACGTTTTTAGCTAAAAATATTATATTGGTTTATACCCTTCCTTGACATTCTACCATCCACAGGTAAAATTAATCATAGGAATAAGGAGGGGTATACATGGCCCGTTTAGCTGCATTTATTGTAATGCTTATTCCAGGTCTTATGGCTGCAGGTGGCATTAAATTTATGCGTGATACATTATTTGGTAAGCTCATTTCACCATTCCCATTTTTATGGCTGCAATTTATCGTTGGGGTCATTTTCTTCGTAATAGGCTTTGGGTTTTTCGCTGGATTTTTACTACATCGCGATCGAAAAAACGGAAAAGTAGCACCACGCTTCCAAAAAAAATAAAAAGAGCTATCCAAATAAGTCAGGAAAGACTTACTGGATAGCTCTTTTTATACCCGTTGCTGAGATCTAAGGACTTTATCAGGATAATCCGTAATCCAACCAATGACAGAAGGGTGCGGATTGGTTAAAAATGATTCTGTACCATCAATAGCATAAAAACGACATGCTTTTTCACTTGTAACACAGGCCTCCAAGTATCTTGGTTTGTAGTACCTTTTATGCATATGCACACTATCAGCCGCTTTATAATCAGCTAGAAGATCCCATTTTATTTTTTTCGTCGCAATAAGGGCCGTTTCAAATTCTGGTCTATGCTTTTTTACGATCTCTAAAAGCTCATAGTGAAAGGATGAAAAATGACTACCTTTTGGCAGAGCTAACCCACGAAGGAAATGAATTAGCCCACTCTTATTGTCCAAGATCGTTGATTTTAATTCAATATTCAACGGCATCTGCTGTGTATTTGCCCATGCTAAAACTGCCTCAAACGCTGGCATCTTATATGACGAAAATAAACGTCTCCAAGGCTTACCAAGTTTAAAGCGCAGAAGCTCCTCGATCGTACAATCGCTTACCAATTTATTGGTGCCTACTAACCTCGATAATTGTGGATCATGATACACTACAGGTAAACCATCTTTTGAGAATTGAATATCTAATTCAATTCCATCAGCACCTAGCTCTAATGCCTTTTCAAAAGCTTTAAAGGTATTCTCTAATGCATAAGCAGAAGCACCACGATGTGCAAAAACAGGAATAAAAGCTGCCTTAGACATTTAACTCACCAAATTCTAGGATGAATTTACCATTCGTCATTTTGCTTAATAAAGATGATTTTCTGCCAATTTGAATATACGTTCCAGGATGGGCCTCTTTTGTCACAATAATCTCTTCTTTCCCTACATGACGCATTTCATCCATTAATAATTTGATTTCACGATCTAATGTAAGCGCTTCGCCCTTTAATTTAGTTAAGGCTTGCTTTGTCACTTCAAAGGACGCTGCTTGTTCTTTGGACATTTGATTGAGAAAAGGCAATAAATTTTTCATGCTACTCTCGTGTGCTGAAATCTCTGTTTGCAATTGTCTTAGCTGTGCTGCTTTTTCCTGCATCACGGTGTTATTCTCTTGCTTATTAATACTTTCTATTATCAAATCTGTTCGTCGCTCTAATCGGTTCCCAGAAATGGCCGTAACAATCGTATTTTTGGCTACTGCACGTCCCCCAATAATTTTACCTTTTCGTTCATCCACATAAATCGAATGAGCAGAAAGCTGTGATCCTAGTGCGTAAAAACCAATATGAATACTATTAGCTGCAAATAAATTTGCTTCATTCACATGTTTAACAAATATATTGCCACCTGCTTCTACCACTGTTGAACCAAGTCCAAAGATGCCACCACGAATATAGACATCACCCTCAATGGATTTAATAAGCTTGGCACCGCTTACACCCTCAGCTCCCTCAATGGAAATATCGCCAGTTGCAATAACCGTATAGCCACTTGTTACTGTACCTTTAATACTAAGTGAACCATTAAATTCAAGGTTACCTGTTTCCACTCCAACATCCCCATTTATAGGAAGGTGTCTGTTTACACCAATCATGCCTTTGACATCATCTAAAACACCAGCAATTTTCGAGCGAATGACGATTTTTCCGTCTTCTTCCACTTCATAGGCCGATTTTGTATCGTATTTGATTGGATAATCTCGACCAGGTACAGCAGCAACTTCTTGACCTAGCACATTTTTCCCCGGTTTACCTAATGTCGCAGGAATCTTTTCACCTAGCCAAGAGCCTTCTGAAATTTCCGAAATAAAATTCATATCATAGTAATCCGCTTTACCGTCTTCACGAATGACTGGCTTTCTCTCGGGTTTAGGTAAGTATGTAATTTGTGCATCTATTCCTGCTATAGGTTGCTCGCCTTGAGCAATTAAGAATGCTTTTCCTGGTTCAGCCTTCAATATATCAAAATCCAATATTCCGTGTACAATTCCATTTTCATTAAGTGTTTCTCGGATTTGTTGTGTTAATTTTTCTTTATTATTTTGAATATAATCATGCGTTTCATATATAAAAACAGAGGCTGACATCTTATCACGTGCCACTTCTGCTTCAATGTTCGGAAGCCAGCGTCCAATTTCAACAGGATTTGTATTCTGGGTTGATAACACATTTTTTAAAATTGAAAAATTAGATAATTTCAGTCGTGGATGACTACGTAGGATGCTGTCAAATTCTTTTAATGGGAAACCAGGGCTAAAAGTAAGCATAAATACCTTGCCATTTTCCTCAGAAATTTCGAAGTTTTCATTTCGAACTAGAATCAAGCTACCTCCTCCTTCCCTCTATATGTAAGTATATACAATCCACTTACATTTGTTTAGAGACCATTGTCACTACCGAGAAAGAAAATAGTACCACCTAATCATTAAAACATGAGCCAATATTTTATTTTTTATAAATAAAAGTAGATAATTAATACCAATTAATTGTTTGTTTTTGAGTTTTTTTATTAAAATTACCGATAAATCCAAAGTAATTCCATTAGGCTATTTTAAATAAAACATCTCCCATTGACAGGTAATGAGGATTGCTTCTCGCTAAACTATAGGCAATTTAGGTATTTTAGACTATTTTATTGATATTACTTTCGATTTGGAAAGTAGAACCTAGTTGTTTCAATTGCTGTCGATTCATATATTGCATACTTATTTTACCATCGAATACTAAACGCACCTCAAATAGCTCTTCCTCAATCTGAGTGATTTCGAGCGAATTCATTCCCTCTAATTGAATATTTACACTTTTTACTGTGATCACCTACCATGAGAATAATAACTCCATTGCCCTTCTTACATGTATTTCGTGTATTTTTATCTGATTTAGACGTTCTTTTAACGGTTTCAATGTTAAAGGACAGCCACAGAAATTTCCATAGTATTTGTTGAAGTAACAAAAAAAGCGCCCTTTTAAACAATATGATTTAAAAAGGCGCTATACTATGCGAAGTATAATTGCTGTATATGTTAATGATTATATTGGTACTAGCTAGCCATCATATCAATGCGGATTTTGTCTGCGATCATGGCAATGAATTCGCTATTTGTAGGCTTTGATTTTAAGTGATGGACAGTATAACCAAACATTGACGAAATGGATTCATAATTGCCGCGATTCCATGCAACCTCAATGGCATGGCGAATCGCACGTTCCACGCGAGATGGTGTCGTATTAAACTTTTTCGCGATTTCTGGATATAAAATTTTTGTTACCGATCCTAATAATTCAATATCCTCAAAGACCATTTGAATGGCTTCACGTAAATAGGAGTAGCCCTTAATATGTGCGGGTACACCGATTTCTTTAATGATAGCAGTAATCGTACTGTCTAATTGATGCTGATTTAATTTTTGAGGTACTGTCGGTTGTAGTACGCTTGTCTTTTTCGGAAGTGTCGCCTTCTGTCCAGCGCAATGTAAAATCTTTTGTACCAATTGGTCGAATTCAAAGGGCTTTAGCATGAAATAGGAAGCTCCTAAATCTACCGCTTGTTTCATGACATCCTCTTGGCCAAAAGCCGTTAGCATAATGACTTGAATTGATGACATTTTTTCATTTTGATACATGGACTCTAAAACAGCTAAACCGTCAAGATGAGGCATTATTATATCTAGAAGTAAAATATCTGGTGTAAATTCCTCAAGCATTTGTAGACATACTTTTCCGTTTGAAGCAGTTGCAATAATTTCTATTTCGGCATGTCCTTGAAAATACTGCTCCATTGTTTTTAATAACTCACGATTATCATCTGCAATCGCTACTTTTACCTTTGTCATTTCAATTCCTCCTTCTGGACTTGCTTTGAACACCTCAAAGCGATAACCTAAACCCCTAAATGCCGTTTTTGGCACACTGTGGAATTTTCGACATTTTTGTTTTAAAAACCTTTTCTATTTCCAAAAATGAGTATGTAGTCCGATACTTTCTTTTAATATCGACAAGTTATGCTAAAGAACTGCGACCTGTCGAATGCTCTTATAACTTATTTTAGATAAATTTAGTAGATAAAACTACAGTTTTTTTAAATATCATGCCTTCTTCAGGAAATTATCGGAAATACATGTTGGATTCGATGAAATAAAGGTAAAAAATCCGTGTAGTTTCCCGCGGCTTTTGTCCTGCCTGGGGAAAATTAAACGGATTTTTACCTTTCATACCTTTTTATGAAGACCTTCTTAACATTTCCGCTACTGTTAGCGCTGCACCTTTTTTCGGCTCCTCCACAAACATATGTGTCACAGCACCGACAAAACGACCGTCTTGGATAATAGGACTGCCACTCATTCCCTGCAAAATGCCACCTGTTTTTTCAATGAGCTTCTCGTCAGATACTATAAATTCAAGGCGTTCATTTTCCAGTTTGGTAATTTCTATTGAAAAGGTTTCCACCTTACTGCCTTCAATGGCTGTATAGATTTCAGCTTTCCCCGTTTTTATATCTTTTTCATGCATAATTTCTATCGCTTTGGGTAATCTTTGTTGATAACCGTCTTCCCAGCGGCCAAAAATACCATAAATAGTATTTTTATCTATACTGCCTAGGCGTTCTTGATGCTTTTCAATGGAGGAAATTTTATAGCCTGGTTGGCCTGGTGTGCTTTTTCGGATTTGCTGAATAGAAGCTAAAAAAATGGAGCCAGCTCTAAAAACAGGGGCTTCTTGTAGGGTTGAATCGACAATTTGATGACCTAGTGCACCGTAATTTTTTGTCTCTGGATCAATATAAGTCAGTGTTCCTACTCCATCTGTTTCATCTTTTAAAAAGGAAATGACATGCTCTGCTTCTTGGTTTTGTAATTCCAATGTAATTTGTTGGCCTTCACTATTGATCGTCCATTTTTGTTGGCCATCTTTTGCCACAGCCTGCTTGGCTTCAGCAAGGGATTTTACTGGTATATCGTTTATTTTTTCAATAACAGCGCCTCCTTTCATCCACTGATTGGAAGCTAATAGTACATCGTGTGCGACAAATACATGTGACAATTGAAGTTGAATTCCAATTGCTTCGCCCATTGGTATAAGCTTTTTGGCGGCTAAAGCTTGTATAGGCATTACTAATAAAAAGATGAGCATAGGCAAAATGACTAATTGACGCCAATGACGATTCATACGACACCTCCTTTTCATTTTTGTCTTTTTACTATGTGTTGTTGTGACGTTCTTATAAGCGGTAAATATTTGCGCAAAATGAAAAAAGCCAGAAACAGCTGAAACTGTTTCTGGAATAATGGTTAACGCATTTGTTTTTTTCGTTCATCTGCCATTTTTAAAAGCTCCGTCGCATGCTGTAGTGTCAAAGCTGTAATTTCCGTTCCAGACATCATACGGCTAACTTCCTCTATACGAGCATCTTGATCAATTTCTGATAAGGAAGTAAACGTTCGATCATGCTCGACTTCTTTTTTGATGAAGTAATGATGATCTGCCATCGCTGCAACTTGAGGTAAATGGGAAATACATAAAACTTGAGAATTAACAGAAATCGCAGCAATTTTCTCTGCAATTGCTTGCGCAACACGACCACTGACACCTGTATCCACCTCATCAAAGATAATGGAAGTAATGCCATTGGAAGAAGAGAAAATGGTTTTCAACGCTAGCATCATTCGTGATAATTCTCCACCGGATGCAATTTTCGGTAAAGACTTTGGTGGCTCCCCAACGTTTGTGGAAATGTAGAAGATAATTTGATCTTTCCCATTGGCGTCGAAATAGGGTAATTCATCGAAATTGACAATAAATTTTGCTTTTTCCATATGTAATTCACGTAGCTCTGCCATAATTGCTTCACTCAATTGTTGAGCCGCAGCTTTACGTACAGTTGAAAGTTCACTAGCCAGCTCATTGAGTACAGCTTCCATTTCTAACACACGCCGTTCTTTCACCTGTAAAATCTCATCACGGTTCAACAGCTCATTTAACTCGTTTTTAATTTTTTCATAATAAGCCAAGATCTCTTCCACTGTCGTACCATATTTGCGTTTTAAAGTTTGCAACAACGCTAAACGCTGCTCAACCTCGTTTAAACGTGCAGGGTCAAATTCCAATTCATCTAACACATTTTTGACCTGATAGGCTGCATCCTGTAATGCATAAAACGCACTTGTAACTGCCTCCGATGATTCTTTGAATTGCTCATCAACCATTGCAGCATCTTCTAAAGCACCCATTGCTGTTCCGATCCAATCAAGCCCTTTTGTTTCGCCCTGTATGGCCTCATAGGCTGCACTAGAACGTTCAAAAATTTTATTAAAATTCATCAGACGACGGCGTTCGTCTAGAAGCTCGTCTTCCTCACCTAACTTTAAATTAGCTTCGTCCAACTCTTTAATTTGAAATTGATACAAATCGATACGTTGTGCCATCAGCTGCTCATCAATGGATATAGAAGCTAAGTCTTTTTTGAGCAAACGGTATTCATCATATTGGGCGCGATAGTTTTTTTGAATGGGCAATAGCTCTTCTTCTGCAAACTGGTCAAGCAAATTGATGTGTTGCTTTTCATCCATTAGCTCTTGATTTTCATGCTGACCATGAATATCAATGAGACTTGCCCCAATGTCTCTAAGCACCGATAAGGGCACAAGCTTTCCATTCACACGACAAATACTTTTACCAGTGTCATTTAAATCACGACGTAAAATAATCGTATCTTCTTCTATTTCAATGCCTGCTTCTTCTAACTTTTTCAGAACAGGATGAGCTGAACTCGAAATTTGAAATAAGCCACCCAATTCTGCTTTTCTTGCGCCATGTCGAATAAATTCAGTGTTGCCTCGTCCACCTGCAAGTAAATGCACCGCATCAATGATAATGGATTTTCCGGCACCTGTTTCCCCTGTGAGAACTGTTAAGCCTTCTAAGAAGCTGACAGTCAAATCCTCAATGATGGCAAAGTTTCGAATACTAAGCTCTCTTAACACAAAATGTCACCTCTAAATCAAATTAAAGCATATCTAATAAGCGATTTTTTGTATTTTCACGCTCATTTTCATTTCGACAAATAATTAAAATGGTATCATCTCCAGAAATCGTACCTAAAATTTCTGGCCAATCTAAATGGTCAAGTAGGGAGGCAATCGCATTCGCATTCCCAGGAAGAGCTTTCATGACTAAAAAATGAGATGCTCCATCAATACTTACAAAAGCATCTGCTAATGCACGATGTAATTTTTGGACTGGGTTGAAACGCTGATCTGCGGGTAAGCTATATTTATAACGCCCATCCTGTAATGGTACTTTCACTAAATGAAGCTCTTTTATATCCCTTGATACTGTAGCTTGTGTCACATTATAGCCTGCATCTTTTAAAAAATCGACTAAATCATCTTGTGTTTCAATTTCATGATTGGCGATAATATCCCGAATCCGTATATGTCGTTGTCCTTTATTCAACGAAATCACCTCTTATAAATAATTGTATATGTGTATAATCACACTACCATTTTCAACAAAAAAGCACAAGAAAAAACACGGCTCTATAAGCGAGCACGTGTTATTTTAAAGAATTATGCGCTTCTTCAACGAGTGCATTAAAAGCTGTATATGCAGGTAGATCTTCTTGTCCAATAGGATTCACTAAATGGAATAAAAATTCAATATTTCCTTCTCCACCTGTGATTGGAGAGAAGGAAGCATCTTTCACTACAAAACCAATCTCTGTTGCCATTGCTGCCGTTTTTTCCAAAACTTCTAAATGGACTTTTTTATCACGAACAATTCCTTTTTTACCTACTTTATCTTTCCCAGCTTCAAACTGAGGTTTTACCAATGCCATAACATCCCCACCTGGCAGCAATAATGTTTTTAATACTGGTAAAATCAGTGATAACGAAATAAAGCTGACATCGATTGTTGCAAAATCAGGTAAACCTTCTGATAAATCGGCTGCCGTTGTATAGCGAAAATTCGTTTTCTCCATTACTGTCACTCGTTCATCTGAGCGAATTTTCCATGCTAATTGATTCGAACCAACATCTAGTGCATAGCAATGTCTTGCACCATGCTGTAAGGCACAATCTGTAAAGCCACCTGTAGAGGAGCCAATGTCAAGCATCAGCTTCCCCTCTACAGACATATCAAAAATTTGTAGCGCCTTTTCTAATTTAAGGCCACCACGACTCACATATTTTAAATCTGAGCCCTTTACTTGTAGCGGTGCATCGATGGCAATTTTCTCGCCTGCCTTATCAATTCGTATTTCATTCGAAAAGACAAGGCCCGCCATAATGGAGCGTTTTGCTTTTTCTCTTGTTTCACATAGTCCACGCTCTACAAGTAAAATATCTACTCGTTCTTTTGGTTGTTTTGTCATTATTTATTTAAACCCACTTGCTGTTTTTGTTGAAGTAATACGTGCATACGTGCAACCGTATCCTCCGCTGTCATATGAATTTCTGCGAGTAGCTGATCTACGTTGCCATGCTCAATATATTGATCTGGGATACCCATTCGATCAATAAGCGCATTTAAATAGCCATGGTCATGAGCAAATTCTAATACACCACTACCAAATCCACCTTGTAGAACAGCTTCTTCAATAGTTAAAATCGGTTTTTGGCTAGATAATATACGGTGGAGCATATCTTCATCCATCGGTTTGATAAAGCGTGCATTGACTACTTCAATATCGATCCCTTGTTGCGCAAGCATTTCTGCAGCAGCCATTGCCATTGGAATCGTTGTTCCAAATGTCAAGATAGAGGCGTCTTTCCCCTCACGTAAAACTTCCCAGCTACCAATTGGTAAAGCTACAAGCTCATCATCTAATGGTACACCAATTCCATTACCACGTGGATAACGAAGTGCAATTGGACCACCATCATAATCAATCGCTGTTTTTACCATATGTTGCCCTTCATTCTCATCCTTTGGCATCATGATTGTCATGTTTGGAATATGACGAAGGAAAGCAATATCAAATACACCTTGATGTGTTTCCCCATCTGCTCCCACTAAACCAGCACGATCAATACCAATAAAGACATTTAAATTCGGGCGAGCAATATCATGCAATACTTGGTCATATGCACGTTGCAGGAATGTGGAATAAATCGCTAAAAATGGTTTCATCTTTTGCGTCGCTAATCCTGCAGCCATCGTTGCCGCATGTTGCTCCGCAATCCCTACATCAAAGAAACGATTTGGGAAGTCCTTTTGAATACCTTGCAATTTTGAACCTACAGGCATGGCAGGTGTAATCGTTACCACTCGCTCATTTTCATGAGCAATTTTACGAACTGTCTCAGCAATTAAACTACTCCATGCTGGTCCAGTAGTCTCAGACTTCACAAAGGCACCATTTTCAATTTTATAAGGACCTGTTCCATGCCAATTCCCAATTGTATCATCCTCGGCTGGTTTATAGCCCTTTCCTTTTTTCGTAATAACATGAACAAGGACTGGCCCTTTTACTTTTTTCGCATGTGATAATGTCATTTCAAGCGCTTCAAAATCATGTCCATCAATTGGACCAAGGTATTTAAAGCCTAGCTCCTCAAAAAACACACCAGATACTACTAAATATTTTAAGCTATCCTTTACGCGTTCAACAGTAGAGGCAAGCTTTCCACCTAATACTGGAATCTTATTAATAAGTGATTCCAGCTCTTCCTTGGCTTTTGAGTATTCCTTGGCTGTACGTAGACGACCTAAAACATTGTGTAATGCGCCAACATTTGGTGCAATCGACATTTCATTATCATTGAGGATGACAATCATATTTGTTTTTGCATGGCCAATATGATTTAATGCCTCAAGTGCCATACCACCTGTTAAAGCCCCATCACCAATAATAGGGATAACAAAGTTGTTTTCTTTTTTTATATCACGTGCTGCTGCCATACCCATGGCTGCTGATAAAGATGTCGAGCTATGACCTGTTTCCCACTCATCATGTTCACTCTCCACGCGCTTTGGAAATCCACAAAGCCCTTTGAACTGACGTAGTGTGTCAAATTGACTCGCACGACCTGTTAAAATTTTATGCACGTAAGCTTGGTGGCCAACATCCCACAAAAACTTATCTTTAGGACTGTCAAACATTTTATGCAGCATCATCGTTAACTCAACTACGCCTAAATTCGGCCCGATATGCCCACCTGTGACAGAACATTTTTCGATTAAGAAGGTACGAATTTCTTGGGCAAGCTGCTCAAGCTCCTTCTTATTTAAGTTTTTTAAAAAGGATGGACTAGTTATTTTATTTAAATCCACCTTTCTCACACACCTTTTCAATAAAATATTCACCGCAATTGTGTTTCCACCATTATAGCAGTGTTATCAATATGCTAAAAGTACGAGCACTTCATTGTTTGCATATTGCAAACGTTCCCACCTATTCTAGCATATTCTTTTCCTTCAACGCCTTGATTTTCTCTTAGTTTTTACGATGAACTATATAAGCAGCAAAGTCACGTAATAGGCTTACATCTATTGGTAATTGATCGAGTGCGTTAATGGCATGTTGATAATGCTCAGCAAGCTTTTCTTTTGCTCCCTCTAATGTTAGAAGTGCTGGATAGGTGCTTTTATCACTAGCGACATCTTTCCCAGCTGTTTTTCCTAGTTCTTCAGTCGTTCCCTCAATATCTAAAATATCGTCTTGAATTTGGAAAGCTAAACCAATATGATGCGCATACTCCTTCAATGTAGCACGGTCTTGTTCTGATACATCTGCAAGTACGGCTCCCGCTTCAATACTAAAACGCAATAAAGCACCTGTTTTATTGACATGGACTTGTTCCAATTCAGCTAAATTAAGCTGACGTTGCTCCCCTTCCATATCTAGTACTTGACCACCAACCATGCCTTCTGCACCTGCTGCAACGCTTAGCAATTGGACAAGTTCAATACGCTTTTCAGCAGAGATATTCATGCGTGCTAAAATGCCAAATGCCAGTGTGTTTAACGCATCACCAGCAAGCGTAGCCAGCGCTTCTCCGTAAACTTTATGATTTGTTGGCTTGCCTCTTCTGAAATCATCATTATCCATGCTTGGTAGATCATCATGGATTAAAGAATACGTATGAATGATTTCAATCACTGAACCGACAATCAAACCGTCCTGGAGATTTTCACGGTAAAGCTCTAGTACCGCTAACACAAAAAGTGGACGAATTCGTTTACCGCCTGCCTTTAATGAATAAAGCATGGATTCCTTTAAATCTGCTGGTGCATCAATTTGTTCAACAAGTGCAAACATCGTCTCTTCAATTTGTGGTGTATTGCTTTCAATAAAGTACTTTAATGGCTCATTCATTTCCTAATTCTCTCCCTTTAGTGGATCAAATGCTGTTGTTTCACCAGTCTCTTGGACAATTGATACAAGCTGCTCCTCTGCATGTTGCAGCTTACTATGGCAAAACTTTGATAGCTCCATTCCTTGCTTGTATAAATCAATGGCATTTTCCAATGGCACATCACCTTGTTCTAACTGGCGAACAATTTCTTCTAGTGCCGTCATGGCTTCTGCAAATGTTTGTTGTTTTTCTGTCACAACAATTCCCCCTCATTCTTTGGCAAGATATTCGTCACTTCAGCCACAACCTTTCCATCATGGAAGGTCAGTGTCAGTTGATCCTGCTTTTGCACCTCAGTGGATGATTTGATCATTTGCTGATCTTTATATGCTACTGTAAAGCCTCTTGTTAGAATGGACAGTGGATTTAAAGCTTCTAATGTTCTAACGTTTGACTCAAATTGTTGTTGCTGTTTCGCCACATAATACGTAGTCGCACGTGTTAATTGTTGGACGCGCGCTTCAAGCTCTCTCTGATGAAAAGCAAGTGCCTTTTTGGGTGAATGTTGCTCCACCGTACTATGTAATTGTTGAAGTTGGGCGGTTTTTTTCATCAAGCTTACTTGCATCGCTGTCTGCAATCCTGATTCAAGCTGTGCCAATCTTTCTGTAAAAGGGCGATAAAGTCTTTCTGGCATTGACAATGGATAAGACTGCTGGAGCTTATTTAGACGCTGTCGCTCTGCCATAAGTTGCGACCTAACCATTTGATGAAGCTGTGATTTCTGCGTAAGCACCCGTTGGTAGAGCTCCGCCTGATCTGGCACAGCCATCTCAGCAGCTGCTGTTGGAGTAGGTGCACGTAAATCAGCTACATAGTCGGCGATCGTCGTATCTGTTTCATGGCCAACCGCACTTATAATAGGGATTCGGCTTTCAAAAATAGCTCGTGCCACAATCTCTTCATTAAATGCCCATAAATCCTCGATGGAGCCCCCTCCTCGCCCAACAATCAACACATCACAGCTTGTCTCTTGATTAGCACGTTGAATATTTTGCACAATATTCGGTGCTGCTTGAGCTCCTTGCACAAGTGTTGGATAAATCAAAATTTCAGCAAGTGGGTAACGTCTCTTTAAGGTTGTACAAATATCCCGTATAGCTGCACCAGTAGTTGAAGTAAGCACACCAATTTTTTCAGGAAATTTTGGTATTGGTTGTTTCCATTCAGATTTAAAAAGACCTTCTTTTTGTAATTGCTCTTTTAATTGATTAAAGGCAACAAACAGGCTGCCAATGCCATCTGGCTGCATTTCCTGTACATATAGTTGATAGGTTCCATAGCCTTCGTAAACGTTTACATCCCCACGGATAAATACTTGCATGCCTTCCTTTGGTTCAAACGCTAATTTGGTAGCTGCTGTTTTAAACATCGTAGCAGCTATTCGGGCACCATCATCCTTTAATGTAAAGTAAATATGGCCGGATTGATGAATTTTCACATTCGATAATTCACCTTTTACATACACTTCACGCAAATGTGGATCTGCATCGAATTTTCGTTTAATATATTTTGTTAACGCTTTTACTGTTAAATAAGAAGCAGAGGACATGTTTTCGGCTCCTTTACTAAAATCAAGTTTTTCACAAAACTACACCTATCATAACATTTTTTACAGTCGTTGACGTGCTAAAATGCAGTTTCGCTAGAAAAAATGACTGTCTTTCTTCTATCGAAAAACAACTATAACACATTCCTACACGTTCTCACTATTAGAAACCGTATATTATGACAAATAACAAACAAAGCCTCATAACTTCATACGTTATGAGACTTTATATTTTAATAGAATAGTAATAAAAGAGTTCCGACAATAAAACAATAATACGTAAAGTAGCTAAGTTTACCACTTTTCATAATGCCCATAAACCAACGCATTGCGAAATAAGTCATGATGAGTGTTGCCAAGAAAGTGGCGGCATAAGGAAGAGCTAAGGCACCTTTATTCGGCTCATCTAAAAAATCTGTAATGCCAAGGACTACCCCACCCAAACTTACAGGAATATAAAGCATAAAGGAAAAACGTAAGGCTGTATCCTGCTTCATCCCTACTGCTATGGCCGAAATAATCGTAGCTCCTGAACGGCTGATTCCCGGCGTTAAAGCGACTGCTTGCCCCAACCCAACAATGATGGCATCTTTTGCACGCAAATCTGCATCTTTCTTCTTACCATGCATATTACGAATTAGCCATAACGCAGTCCCTGTCACAAATAGCATGAGCGCAATCGTCGTCATACTTACGTTATCTGCAATAACATCACTTAATAACACCCCTAAAACGCCAGCAGGGATTGATCCGATGACAATATAGAGAGCAAAGCGAAAATCGGCGTTATAACGCTTTTCTCTAGTTTTCAAGTAAAGAAAAAAATGGCTGATTAGACGAACAATATCCTTACGATAAATATACATAATAGCGAGTAACGAAGCTGTATTTGTTAAGATGGCAAAAGTAAAGCCTTGTTCACCTAGTCCCAGTATTTCGCTGGCAATCATCACATGTCCACTCGACGATACAGGAATTGGCTCTGTAAAGCCTTGTACAAGTCCAATAATGATATGCTTGACAATTAACATTATATCGATATTTTCCATAAAAACCTCCTTCTAAGTATGTATGTCCCAAACGTTACATTAGACGACCAAATCGAAGAAAAGTTCGGATTTTACACAACAAAAAAAGTCACCTCACACAATGTTGAGATGACTTATTTCAAAAGGTTTTTTATTGTACAAGCGTATTTTCAGCTGCTTGCACTGTGTTGAATAGTAACATCGTGATGGTCATTGGTCCTACGCCACCTGGTACAGGCGTAATATGAGACGCAATTCCATCCACTTCTGCAAAGTTTACGTCGCCGCATAATTTATTGTTGTCATCGCGATTAATACCTACATCAATGACAACAGCCCCTTCTTTCACGTGCTCTTTCGTAATAAAATTTGCACGTCCAACAGCAGCAATTAAAATATCTGCTTGTCTTGTGAATGAAGGTAAATCTGGTGTTTTAGAGTGTGTATAGGTCACTGTTGCATCTTTTTGTAAAAGTAGTTGTCCCATTGGTTTACCAACGATATGACTACGCCCAACGATTACAGCATGTTTTCCTGCGATTTCAATTCCTGAATACTCAAGAAGCTTCATCACGCCAAACGGTGTACAAGGTAAAAATGTTTCTTGGCCAAGCATCATTTTCCCAACGCTTACAGGTGAGAATCCATCGACATCCTTCTCGACAGCAATCGTTGCAATGACTGTATCCTCATCAATATGTTTTGGGAGTGGTAATTGAACTAAAATACCATGAATATCCTCACGCTGATTTAAAAGCTCAATTTGTGCTAGTAATTCCTCTTGTGTTGTTTCTTCTGGTAATTTAATGAGTTCTGAAAACATACCAATCGCTTCACAAGATTTTTGTTTATTTCTCACATATGTAGCTGATGCCTGGTTGTCTCCAACTAACACAACCGCTAAACCAGGTGTTAACCCTCGCTCTTTTAATCGAGTGACACGCTCTGCTACAGCATTACGAATTTCTTGACCAATCTCTTTACCATTAATAATTGCACTTGACATAAACCTTCGTTACTCCTTCCAATTCAACACATTATTCTTGTTCTGTAAATTTAGAAAGTACACCATTGACGAATTTAGATGAACTATCATCGCCAAATGTTTTACATAACTCGATTGCTTCGTTTAGTACTACTCTTTTTGGGGTTTCTGGCATGTATAACAATTCATATACAGCTAAACGTAAAACCGTTCTTTCAATTTTGGGTAGACGGGCAAGTGACCACTTTTCAAGATGCTGTTCTAAGGTAGCATCGATTTCCTCCAAATGTTCAGCTGTTCCATTCACGATCTTTTCGTAGAAGGCATTGGTAGGTTGACCTTTAATATGGCCCATTGCTTCTTCAACTGTTAGATCCGTATTGTCTAGCTGAAACAAAACTTGCAACGCTTTTTCGCGTGCTTCATGTCGTTTCATGTAAAGCTCTCCTTCTTAAGTGGCATTAAGGTTTATAATAGCATAAAATCACACGAGAATCACGATTTCAAGCAAGTTTTCAATAATCTGAACCTTTTTCAAGGAACTTTTTGTTTAAGCCTACTTCTCATCGAATAGTGGTATTCAAAAATGAATGTTTCCTGTTCGTAATGGTATAATAAAGAAAATGAAAATCTTTAGAGGTGTTCACTATGCAACATGAAGCTACATGCCCTAGCTATAAAAAATTTAAATCAGTTGAAGGTGAAGAACAATGTAAACAAATGAAGGAACGCAAACCGCTCCTATTTTACTGGGAGGATTGCAAGCATAAAATTCGTTTTGATGCCTTTCAAAACGTCTTTAGCTTTTATTAGTGGAGGCCATTTATGAAGGAACATTATTATACGATAGGTGAGGTTGCCAAACTTTCAAACTTATCGGTTCAGACATTACGTTATTATGATCAAATTGATTTATTTAAGCCTGCTTATATCGATACCTTCACCAATTATCGGTATTATAAAGGCAATCAGCTCTTCTATTTAGACATTATAAAGTCCCTTAAATATATCGGCGTAACGCTTGATGATATAAAAAAAGCACTTAGATTAACCTCCGAGGAATTGCTTGATTTTTTAGCTCAGCAGGAGCTACGCATCAATGAAAAAATTTCACGTTTAAACGAAGCAAAAAATACTTTATTGAAAACAAAAAAGCAATTACAAGAGCAAATTGATATCCCAGTCTTCGGTGAGATTTATGTGCAGATTGAGGAAGCAATGCCTGTTCTTCAAGTAACCACTACTGAATTAACACCGACATCGAGCACGAGTACATACTATGCCACTTTAATTAAAATTATCGAAAAGGAAGGCAGTGTCTTAAACAGTCGTTATGGCTGTATTTATCCACTAGAGCCTTATAAAGATGTCAATGACATCATTTATGATGCTATTTTCACTCCCCTATTAACGGAGCGCACATTTTCGCAGCTTTCACCAAACATACAACAAACTATTATTCCTGGCGGTAAATATGTATGCATTGCCTTTATTTACGACCCTGATACTTATTTTTCATACTATGAAAAATTGAGAAATCATGTATTGGCTCAGCAGGAACTATTTGAGTCGCAAGTGTATGAGCTATATATGCCAGCAACGCTCACTATGGAGCAAGAAAAGAAATTTATAGTAGAATTAAAGATTAGGCAAAAACAAGTGACACAAAATTTCTCCGAAAAAGTAGTGGCGCATTCGTATAACTCTCTACCTGAACTCCCAAACTAAGAAAAATTTTAAAAAATAAAAACAAATCTTTTGACCCTATAGTTACTATAGGGTTTATCGTATTACATGGAAATATTCTAGTAGATTGAAAACATGTATCGCGAACCATTAGAAGGAGAAGTTTATGAGCAAGAAGCAAAATATAACCTTAGCTATTTTATTATCTAATCTTTTCATTGCCTTTTTAGGGATTGGTTTAGTCATCCCTGTTTTACCAACCATCATGAATGAGCTACATATTTCAGGCTCTGTTGTTGGTTATATGGTGGCAGCCTTTGCCATTACACAACTAATTGCATCACCAATTGCAGGTAAGCTTGTTGATAATATTGGCCGCAAAGTTATGATTGTTGCAGGTCTTTTTATTTTTGGACTTTCTGAGTTTTTATTTGGGTTTGGTCGTTCTGTTGAAATTCTTTTTGTCTCTCGTATGTTAGGTGGCGTGAGTGCAGCTTTCATTATGCCAGCCGTAACCGCCTATATAGCTGATATTACGACATTGGCACAGCGCCCTAAGGCACTTGGCTATATGAGTGCAGCCATTAGTACAGGTTTTATTATCGGCCCAGGGATCGGTGGATTTTTGGCTGAAATTGGTACACGTGTCCCATTTTATGCAGCTGGAGTACTTGGTCTGTTCGCAGCGATTCTGTCATTGCTGTTTTTAAAAGAGCCAACACGTGCTACAGACAATGAAGAGGCAACACCATCCATGTTAGGTAGTGTCAAGCGTGTGTTTAGTCCACTCTACTTCATACCATTCATTCTTATTTTCGTGTTATCATTTGGCCTCGCTGCATTCGAATCATTGTTTAGCTTATTCGTCGATCACAAATTTGCATTTACACCATCGGATATTGCCATTATTATTACAGGAAGTGGGATTGTAGGTGCACTAGCTCAATTAATACTATTTGATTGGCTGACAAAGAAAATGGGTGAGATTAATGTTATTCGTTACTCACTAATCCTTTCAGCAGTATTAACATTCGCCATGACGATTGTGAGTCATTATTTTGCCATCTTATTCGTTACATTCTTTATTTTCGTAGGCTTCGATTTAATTCGACCTGCTGTTACTTCGTATTTATCGAAAATTGCCGGAAATGGACAAGGATTTGTTGGTGGAATGAACTCTATGTTTACAAGTCTTGGTAATATTTTTGGCCCTATCCTAGGTGGTGTATTGTTCGATATCAATCTGAACTATCCATACTACTTTGCTACAATCGTATTGGTGCTTGGCGTCATACTTGCGTTATTCTGGAGAAAGCCAAAGCATATAGAATTATAAAAATAGCGATACACACATGAAACCTAGAGAAATCCATATAAAAAGGACTGCCCTTTGATGAACAAATCATCATCGGGCAATCCTTTTCTTTTTTATTCATGCACTACTGTTTCTTCTTTTTCAAAGTGAATACCTGTAATATGCACATTTACTTCTGCTGTTTCTAGTGCCGTCATATTAAAAATAGCCTGACGGATTTGCGTTTGAACTTCTTTTGCTACCTTAGGAATGGCATATCCATATTTCACAGAGCAAAATACATCAATCGCAATTTCACCAGTTTCCGTTACACCTGATTTAATGCCTTTATTGTGTACTTTTTTACCGAAACGTTCCACGACACCCGTCGCAATATTTCCACGAGTTGCAGCAATGCCTTCTACTTCATTAACAGCAATCCCAGCCACAACTTCGATCACCTCTGCCGCTACCTCAATTTTTCCAAGCTCTTCTTTACCAGAAGGTGTTGGTTGTACGAAAGATTGTCCTACTTTCTCTGCCATACAAATATCATCCTTTCCTTACACATCACAAACAAGTGCTGTACTTACATTTATTATACTATAAAAAGGAAGGTTTGGCTGTCGAAAGCCGTTTTAATTTAAAACCGACTTTACTGATCCTCTACATCGATTAAATAAATTCCCTTTTCAAATCCCCCACGAGCTTTCCTCTTGTGTACACGGGTCGCTTCTAGCTCCTCAAAGCTTACACCTAGCACACCGATAGCTGAATGAATAAGCTCCAGTATGTCTGCGAGCTCTTCAACACTATCTTCTTTGTGCTCGGCTTCGTAAAATTCTGTAGCTTCTTCTATCATTTTAGCCTTTATCGCCTTTACCAGCTCACTAGGTTCTAAAATGTGTGCATGATAGGATAAACCCTTCGCTTCAATTACTTCCAAAATTTTATCTCTCACTAGCTTATTGTATACAGGCATCCATTGTTTAACTCCTTTTCAAGGAATGACTATTTCTTTCTTCTATTATATAGTATTCTTTCTATAATATAGAATTGATTTGAGATAAAGTAGAGGTAGAGTATGTTACAAAAATGGTTGTTTGGTATCGGTGGGGTTGTCCTCATGTTTATAATGCTTTTTTTATTTTTGGGGAATAATGCTAGTGAAGATACATTGCTTGCGAAAAATATAATGGAAAAAGCAAATAGTGGTACAACAGTAGTTTCACTAAATAAATTAACGGATTTTGATTGGGAAAAAGCGCAAATTTTTGGACCTTATACAACGAAAGAGGTGATTGAAGAAACACTGGACATTCAATTTAAAGGTAGTATTAGTGGATTAGATGTACGGGAAGATATTTTCCTTCTTGTCTTTGCGAAAGAAGGCCATGCGATAAAGACAGCTGTGCTTTACAGAAACATAGGAGACTATTCAACAAAGAATGGTATGTTAACACCAGATAACGATCTTCTATCTATAAAATAGAACTTTTATACTCTTCACCACACTTCAATTATTAACGGTTTAAGCTTCTATAACGGTCAATCTTTCTTCTATGATTGATCTTCCTACCTGCAAGTAAGTCTTCTATCTAGTTATGCTTAGACATAAAAAACCTCCTAACTATAATAGCTAGGAGGTTTAAACTTGCGAACGCTTACTTCACTTTTTCTGCTACACCCAATACATCGTTCTCTTCAAGGAACTTCGTATTGAATTGTGCTGATTTGAAGACGTCATTGTTCATCAAGGCTTGGTGGAATGGAATAGTTGTATTGATTCCAGGACCAGATACTTCGAATTCACTTAAGGCGCGGTTCATTTTCGCAATCGCTTCTTCACGTGTATCCGCATGAACAATTAGTTTTGCTACCATTGAATCGTAATATGGTGGGATTGTATAGCCCGCATAGACAGCAGAATCAATACGTACACCATAGCCACCTGGTGTTATATACGTATCAACAGTTCCTGCTGAAGGCATGAAGTTTTTATAGGCATTTTCTGCGTTAATACGGCATTCAATCGCCCAACCATTTAATTTTATATCATCTTGTGTAAATGGAAGCTTCTCACCAGATGCAATTTTTAATTGTTGTTGTACAAGATCTACACCAGAAATCATTTCTGTTACTGGGTGCTCAACCTGAATACGAGTGTTCATTTCCATGAAGTAGAACTTGTCCTCTTGATAGTCATAGATAAACTCGATTGTGCCAGCACCTTCATAGTTACATGCTTGTGCCGCTTTTACTGCAGCTGCACCCATTTCAGCACGACGCTCAGAAGATAGGGCTGGAGATGGAGCTTCCTCTACTAACTTCTGCATACGACGTTGAACCGTACAGTCACGTTCGCCTAAATGCACCACGTTACCGTAGGCATCTGCTAAAACTTGGATTTCACAGTGACGGAAGTACTCGATAAATTTCTCTAAATATACGCCAGGGTTACCGAATGCTGCAGCAGCCTCTTTTTGCGTAATTTCAATACCTTTTACAAGATCTTCTTCTGTACGTGCTACACGGATCCCTTTACCACCGCCACCAGCAGTTGCTTTGATGATGACAGGGTAACCAATTTTAGCAGCCCATTCTTTACCTGTTTCGATATCTGGCACAATACCAGTACCTGGAACAAGTGGAACACCTGCTGCTTCCATTGTTGTACGTGCAACGTCCTTGATACCCATAATTTTAATAGAATCAGATGACGGACCGATGAATTTAATGCCAGCGTTTTCACACGCTTCAGCAAAATCAGCGTTTTCTGATACGAAGCCATAACCAGGATGGATGCCGTCAGCACCTGTTTTTTCAGCTACGCTAAGTAGTGCTGGGAAGCTAAGATAAGAATCTTTTGATAGCTTCGGTCCGATGCAATAAGCTTCGTCTGCTAACTTCACATGTAATGCGTCAGCATCTGCTTCAGAGTATACAGCAACCGATTGAATGCCTAACTCTTTACAAGCACGAATGATACGCACAGCGATTTCGCCGCGGTTTGCAATTAAAACTTTTTTCATTTGTTTTGCACTCCTTACTCAGCTTTTACAAGGAATAATGGTTGGCCGTACTCTACTAAGTCGCCATCTTTAACTAGAATTTCAACGATTTCCCCTTGCACTTCTGCTTCGATTTCGTTGAATAATTTCATTGCTTCTACGATACATACGATTGTTTCGTCCCCTACTTTGTCACCCACTTTTACGTAAGCAGGAGAATCTGGGTTTGGTGCTTGATAGAAAGTACCGACCATTGGAGATACAATTTTATGTAACGATGGGTCGTTAACTGATGGTGCCGCTGCAGCTGGTGCTGGCGCTTCTTCTTTCGCTGGTGCAGGTGTTACTGCTGGAGCTTCTGCTGGTGCAGATTGTTGTACAACAGGGGCTACTGCTTCTTTTTTAGGTGCTACAGTTTCTGTAACAACAACGTTATTCTTTTTAAGTTTTACTTTTGCGCCATCTACTTCATACACAAACTCGTCAATTGAAGAAGAATCCACTAATTTGATAATTTCACGAATTTCTTGAATTTTGAACATTTCTAACTCTCCTTATGAATTAAAATCTACTACAATAACTATTCTATATTTTTTCGTATCAATTTGAAATAGTTAAATGAAAATTAAGTAAATATGAACAAAATAAAAGGCTTTCCTTTACTAAGCGAAAGCCTTTTCATGAAGCTGATATATAACAACCTTTAATGAATTAACTAAAAATTTATTTTTTTCCCTATTTTTTAATAATTATTTGCACTGAACTTTACTTGCACATCATTTGCGCCTTCCATCTCTGTTTTTACCAGATAAATAATTTCGTTTGCTTGTGCTTTTGACAATTCCTCTGCCATCACTGTCACCGACACTTTTTCTCCCTCAGCACGAACAAACGCATCCGAGTAGCCTAATGATTTAACGAGCATCTCCAGCATAGCTTCCGCTGATTCTCGTTTAATCAGCCCATCCATTTCATTAAATGCCTCATTTTTTTCTTCAGCAGAAGCTTCCTGAGAAGCAATTTTTTGTGTTAACTGTTCACGAAGCTGGCTTCTCTCATCACTAACCTGCATACGCATTTCTTCGAATAAGTGACTTGGTGAAGATACTTCTTGTGTTATATCATTTGTTGCTTTCTGATCTGTAACACCTGTGACAGCTGTTTGTTGTAGTGTATCATCTGTAAAAATAGTAAGACCATTGAATTGCTTTGCTGGATCAACCAAATAATACACTGAAATGACTGCTACTAAACTTAATAATGTCATAAACCAAACTGTTCTTCTACGTACGCGCATTTACTTTTCCTCCTTATTTTCCATTGGAACGATAATAATTCGATGAATCGGTAATTGCATCACTTGACTGACGACAGCACGAATTTCATTTTTCACAAAGATATCGGAAGCACCTTCTGACACAACGAGCATTCCTGTTACGTTTTTCGTGCCTTGCTCAGTCCCTCGAAAATATTGGCTGAATAGTTTATTGGCATCCTGATCATCTGTCATCTCTCCATAATAAAAGTAGACTTTAACCTCCCCAACACCTTGCATTGCCTTCAGTGTTTGCTCAAGTTTTTCTTCATTCGTGAGCGGTGAACCATTGTCGCTTGTTGAATTCGTTTGATACATAGGTAAAATGATGAATATTCCCACGGAGGCAGCTATCAAAATTAAAACCATCAATGACGTTGTTTTTTTTCGTGTCTTTTCCACATCACTTGTACATTGCCTCCTTTCATCTTCTCTTTTTCAAGTGTATGTACGCTTGTTTCTTCCTATGAATTGATAAATGGAATCTTTAATAGCAATTGCAAAAATACTAACGTGATGACCAACTTTGTTAGAGAAATTATTTCCTTATCATCCGTTAGAAACACAAAAATCTGACAGACAAAGAGCAATGCCAATAAAAGAATCAATCTATCTACCCCCTGCCATAACTTGTACGAACACAATGAGGAAAAAACAAGAAAACATAAATGAAAAAGCAATTAAAAATGATACAGCACATAAAGTAAATAGCGATTTGCTAACTTGATCTAGTAGTCTACAAATATCATCAAAGGCAATTGGTTCTAAAATAGCAGCGAGCATTTTCAATGAATAGGCACTGACTACAAGCTGCATGGTTGGGATAAAAGACACCGTAATGACAGCGATAAAGGCACTAATACTTGTAAGAGAAGATGTAAATTGCGTCATATGCTGAAAAATCGAAAAGCTATCCACAATAAAGGAGCCAACAACTGGAATATTTTCTTCAATGAGCTTTTTCACAGGCTCCGCTACAGCCGCATTGACACTAAATGCTGCTACACCGCTTGCGGTCATCAGTAAGACATAGCAAATAACTGAGGCCGACACGATGCTCATAATTGTAAATCGAATCAATTCAGCTATTCGAGTAAAGGATATTTCCTTGACGATCACACTGCATACATCAAAGACAATGGCCAAAAGCACGCCAGGAATAAGCCACTTACTACTGATAATGGTGAGGACTTGTACAAAAAACAGTAAAAAAGGCTGCCAGGAAGCAATCGCTGTAATACTACTGGATAATAAAAAGCTTGATGTAAGAATCGGATAAAATGCTGTAAATAGATGGGCTAGTCCTTGTGCAATTTCATCAATTAATGTAAAGGAGTTGACAACAACAGGACCGATTGTTGCTAAAACGATAAGAAAAAAAAGTATCCTTGTCCCTTTTTCAAACTCTGGTAATAGCATGTTCACAATCAAAATGATGATGACGTAGCTACAAAGCATGAGCGTCATCTTGAGCAAGAGAAAGAATGGGTCGATTAAAAACGATAATATTTGCTCCTGCAATGGCTTCGCTCCTTAGTTTAGCCTTTTTAAAATGGCCGACACCTCCTGTAGAACAGCCAAAAATTCTTTGAACCAATACAGTAAAATTACAATTTTTACTGCAGCAAAAACGATGTTCCCGAGCACTTTATAATTATGTTCTGCCAGAAGCAATGCCACCCACTGCCCGACATAGAACATACTTGCACTGATTAAAATAGCCTTCGCATAAGGTAAAAACGCAAGTGTTTCTAACAGTTGTTTGGCGAAAGGCAATAAAAGTGTCGAGAACAACATGCCAAAAAGCAAAAAAGAAAACATCACACTGATTAGCGCATGGAGTGGCTGTATAACTTCTTTTATCAGCAATAATAAAAGCAGCATGACAACAGCGACGATGACTATTTCCATTTACATTACCCTGAAGAGGTAAGCCACTGGAAGAATGTTAAAATCTCATTAAAGAATAGACGTAAAAATCGAAGTAACTCTGCTGTCATATATAAGTAGGCAATGAAAAAGAGGAAAAATGAAAACTCCTTCTTCCCTGTTTGATCAAAGAAAACATGAAGAAGCGCAACGACTAGTCCCACTCCAGCAACTCTTAATACGTCTTGTAATTCCATTCCTACGCCCCCTCGTGTACAGCAATATATGTCGCTCTACAAAAAAAAAGACCTCTATACAGATGTATAGAGCTCTTCTATGATTAAAAATTATAATAGTTTGCGCACAATGTTTTTGACCGTATCTGTTTGCTGTATAAGATAACTATTTTCACCCATCCACATGGATAAATATTCAGCATTACCTTGCTCTGCACTTTCCTTACGAATGGTAGTCGTTAGATAGTTTTGTAGTGGATAGGGTGCTACTGTCGCATCCTCCATACGTTTCGTGAAATCATTCGCTAAACCTCTTGCTGGCTTCCCAGTAAATGCAAGCGTAATCGTCGTTTGTTGTTCTTTCGATGCCAATACAGCATTTTTATAGAGCGGTGAAATTTCGCATTCATCCGCCACTAGTAAAGCCGTCCCAATTTGAACTGCCTGTGCCCCACTTTCAAGTGCCTTTTGAATATCCTCTTTGGTCACAAGGCCACCTGCAGCTATAATCGGAATCGCAACTTTTCCCACTACTTGTTGTAGTAAGTCATGTAATGGAATTAATTGCAGAGGGTCAATAAAAGAGCCTCGATGACCGCCAGCCTCTCCCCCTTGTAATACAACTGCATCCATCCCTGCTTGTTCCACTAGTATAGCTTCCTCTAATGTCGTTGCAGTACCAATGGTATAGACACCATGATCCTTTAATTGTTTGAGAATAGCTGGAGATGGCAGCCCAAATGTAAATGAACAAATCGCTACCTTTTCTTCAATCACCGCTTGAACCTGTCCTGCAAAAACTTCCTTTGATATTACGCTCTGTACAGGCGATAATCCTAACTCATCATAAAAAGGTTGCAGTGCCATCCGTGCTTGTTGTAAAACCTCGACATCAATTTTGGGTTCCTCTTGCACAAATAAATTGACCGCAAAAGGCTTTGTCGTTAACTTCTTCACTTCTTGAATAAACTGCTTTGTTTGTTCACCATCTAAATAACCTGCACCAATTGAACCTAATAGCCCTGCCTCAGCACAAGCCGCCACAAATTTCGGGGATGTCACGCCTGCCATTGGTGCTTGTATAATTGGATATTGAATATCAAATGTTGTTTGTAGCATACCTTTCACTCCTTACTCTGATTGTAAACAATTCTACCAGTAATGACCATCTATCTGATGATAGAAACTTGATAGTACCTCAACAAAAATTAAATAGTGCTTCTATCTATTATCACATTAAATGAACGATTTGACAGTATATGTATAAGAAAAAAATAAAAACCTACTCTTTAATCCAAAAGAGTAGGTTGGCTATTATTGGGCATTATGCACGAGAAACGTAAGAACCTTCATCTGTGTTAATGATTAAAACGTCACCTTGGTTAACGAAGAATGGTACTTGTACGATTAGACCTGTTTCAAGAGTAGCAGGTTTTGTACCGCCAGAAGCTGTATCACCTTTGATTCCTGGTTCTGTTTCTGTTACTTCTAATTGAACAGTGTTTGGTAATTCAACACCTAACATTTCACCTTGGTAAGATTGAATATGCACTTCCATGTTTTCTTTTAGGAATTTTAATTCATACTCAATAGCAGATGAAGCTAGTTCAGTTTGCTCATATGATTCCAAGTCCATAAATACATGCTCGTCACCTTGTGCATATAAATATTGCATTTTACGATTATCGATTTGTGCCTTTTCAACTTTTTCACCAGCGCGGAATGTTTTTTCATTCACTGAGCCGTTTCGTAGGTTACGTAATTTAGAACGTACGAATGCAGCACCTTTACCTGGTTTCACGTGTTGGAAATCTAACACGCGGTATAATTGGCCATCAACAATAATTGTTAGACCTGTACGGAAATCGTTTACTGAGATCATTTGTGTTCCTCCAAAGTTTATAAAATAATGAGTTCTTTTGACGAATGTGTAAGTAGTTCATTACCCGTTTCTGTGATTAAAATATCATCCTCGATACGGACACCACCGATTCCAGGTAAGTAAACACCTGGTTCAATCGTCACGGCCATACCTGGCTCTAGCACTGTATCAGAACGCATCGATAAGCCAGGGCCTTCATGTACTTCAAGACCAATACCGTGTCCTAAAGAATGACCAAATGCTTCGCCATATCCTTTTTCTTTTAAGTAGTCACGTGCAATCGCGTCCGCTTGAATGCCTGTTAATCCAGGACCCACTTTTTCAAGTGCTAACAGTTGAGAAGCAAGGACTGTATTGTACATATCTACCAATTTTTCAGATGGTTCTCCCACAGCCACAGTACGTGTAATATCCGAAATATAGCCATTATAAAGCGCACCAAAGTCTAATGTAACAAAGTCGCCTTTTTCAATCACTTTATTCGTTGCAACGCCGTGTGGTAATGCTGAACGAAGACCAGACGCAACAATCGTGTCAAACGAAGACTGAGTTGCTCCTTGTTTACGCATGAAAAATTCTAATTCATTCGAAACCTCAAGCTCGGTTTTACCAGGCTTGATGAAGCCTAAAATATGTGTAAATGCGTGATCTGCAATTTCACACGCAGCCTTAATAATATTAATCTCTTGTTCCGTCTTAATCAAGCGAATTTTTTCAATTAGCCCAGAAATCGGCACTAAATCTGCTTGGACCTTCGATTTATACAGTTCATAAGTGCCATAGCTTACAGTATCTTTCTCAAAGCCCAATAATTTGATACCCATATTATTTACTTGAGTAGCTATTTCTTCAATAATTGTGGCTTCATGCTTGACAATACGGAAGTCCTGGATTTGTGCAGCAGCCTGCTCTGTATAACGGAAATCTGTAATAAATACAGCATCATTTTGAGACACAATTGCTACGCCTGCTGTCCCTGTAAAACCTGTCATATAGCGACGGTTGTACCCATTCGTTATTAAAATACCATCGATGCTTTGTTCTTGAAGTGCTTTACGTAGCTTTTGTAATTTCAACATAATCAATTCTCCCTCTCGATAAATGTACGTAGTGCCAGTTCATAGCCTTTCGTACCTAGTCCGCAAATTTGACCAAGGCAGGCCGGAGCAAGATAGGAATGATGTCGGAAAGCCTCACGTTTGTGGATATTGGAAATATGTACTTCGATAACCGGCACAGAAATACCTGCTATCGCATCATGTAACGCGATGCTTGTATGGGTATATGCACCAGGATTAAAGATAATACCATCATATTTTTCGTCCTCTGCTTCATGCACCCAATCTATTAGTACCCCTTCATGATTGGATTGACGAAATTCAACTGTAGCACCTAAAGAAGCCGCAAGATTTTGAACATTTTCGCGAACATCATCCAATGTTTCATGTCCATAAATATGTGGCTCTCGTTTACCAAGTCGATTTAAGTTAGGTCCATTCAAACATAATAACTTCACGCTTCTATTCGCCTCTTTCTATGTACTTGCCATTTATTTTATCATACACCGTGCATTCAGCAACTAATTTCAACTAGTGGTGCCATAAATATCCCCTTAAACGAAGGGGATATTTTGTACCTTTAATTTTGTTTTTGTGCCGTATGTTCCCTCTGATGGAAATTGGCGGTTTCCAGCAAGAAACGTAATAAACAAATGACGATCACCATAAATGGAATCGACAGTTTTTTAAAAGACGTAAGTTGTAATGGCAAATCTAAAGCAATCCACTCCAATGTGATGGTCACCAAAAGACCTAATAAAAGGGAAGAAAAGACAGCCGGGATGATATATACATAGCGCATAGTCATGTATAAAAATAAGCCGATAATAAATAGTAGAAAAATAAAAAAGGTCCATTGAAATAATTTGGAGCTTTCTTCAAACCAATTCCATTTTTTATAAAACCCTATCGGATGCCATTTAATGAGATGGAAATAATGTAAACCCTTTAAGCACAGCGCTAAAACAAGCGCGTTGACAAGTGCTGTAATCGTCGCTACTTTCACTATATACCTCCTTTATGCATACTAATCATTTCCTAAAATGTACGATTAGTGTAGCCATATAGAAAATTTACTATGCGTAACGGTAGAGGTTTTTCACTAAATTTAGTACAATGGTACAGTTGAAATATATAAAGAGAGTGGTGTTAGCCTTGAGCAATTCACCTGTATACGGGGGACAAGCACAATTAGAAGGTGTGATGTTCGGAGGAAAGGAACATACTGTTACAGCCATTCGACGTAACGATGATTCCATTGATTATTATCATTTCAAAAAAGTACAAAAACCTTTGTTACAAAAGCTTAAAAAAATTCCATTTGTACGAGGCGTTGTCGCGCTAATTGAATCCGCTGGCTTAGGTTCTCGTCACATGCAATTTGCTGGGGATCGTTATGATGTGACACCTGGGGAAGAGGAAGATCATAAAGAAGAAGGCTCTAAACTTCAAATGATACTGGGCGTTGCTGTAGTAGGTATTCTTTCCTTTTTATTTGGAAAATTTGCCTTTACATTAATTCCTGTTTTTATAGCTGATTTTTTCTCAAAATGGATTGAAGGAAAAACGGGACAAATTTTACTGGAAAGCGGTATTAAACTATTATTACTGCTAGCCTATTTATATTTTATCTCGTTAACGCCCCTCATTAAACGAGTTTTTCAGTACCATGGTGCAGAGCATAAGGTGATTAATTGCTATGAGGCTGGCTTAGACATTACCGTAAAAAACGTCCAAGCTCAATCCCGCCTACACTATCGTTGTGGCAGTAGCTTCATTCTATTCACAGTGTTCGTCGGCATGTTTTTATATTTCTTTGTGCCTACAGATCCACTGTGGCTTCGTATTTTAGATCGTATTCTATTAATTCCTGTTGTTTTGGGTATCTCATTTGAAGTCTTACAAGCAACAAATGCTTGTCGTAATATTCCAGTGCTACGCTTCCTTGGCTACCCAGGCTTATGGCTACAATTACTAACAACCCGTGAACCAAAGGACGATCAAGTAGAAGTAGCGATTGCTTCCTTTAATATGCTACGCCAAGTAGAGCAGCAACCTGAAATTGCTGCAACATTAAATCATGATTAATAAAAAAGGCAGCCCAACGTGATATGCTCCCCATTAGGTAGACAGATTAAAAAATAAAATCTGTTTATCTAAGGGGAGTTTTTTCATGGCTCGAAGTAAGCATACAATTGAAGTGAAATTAAACGTTCTTCATTTATTAAATGAAGGCTATTATTCTATCAACGAATTATGTGAAAAATTCTTAGTAACTAAGCAAACTATTCAAATTTGGAAGATTAAATATGAAGTACACGGAGTAGAGGGACTTATCGAAGCAACCTCTTGGACGAAGTATTCCAAAGAATTAAAACTAGAAGCGGTAGAAGATTATCTTAAAGAAAGGTTAACTTTACTGGAGATTCTCGCTCAATATAAGATTAGCAGTATCTCTGTTTTAAAAAGCTGGGTGAAAAAGTATACTAGTCATAGTGAAATAAAAGATTCGGGTAAAGGAATGAGCCAAACTATGACTAAAGGAAGAAAGACAACGTTTGAGGAACGTATTCAAATTGTCAACTACTGTTTAAAGAGCCAGAAAAATTATCAATTAGCAGCACAAGCCTATGATGTTTCGTATCAACAGGTATACCATTGGGTGAAGAAATTTGAAGCGACTGGTGAAGAGGGATTACGTGATCATCGCGGTCGAACAAAAAATGAAGTTGAATTAACAGCCGAAGAAAAATTAAGGTTAGAAATCAAACGAATCGAGCGTGAAAATGAGCGCTTACGTGCTGAAAATCTATTTTTAAAAAAGTTAGAGGAAATCGAAAGGAGGAGTCACTAAGCCAAATTCGCTTACAACAACGCTATTTAGCAATTCAAGAATTACACCAAGAGGAGAAACTTGCGATTCTTTTATTATGTGAAATCGCGGGTGTTTCGCGCGCTGCTTACTATAAGTGGCTAAGTCGCAAGCCATCTAACAGAGAAGTTGAAAATGAAGCCATTTCAAAGGATATTGATCTCCTTTACCACCAAGTAGATGGCATTTACGGCTATCGTCGTATGACGTTGACAATCAATCGTCAACGAAAAGAAAATAATCAAGCGACGGTTAACGAAAAGCGTATTTATCGTTTAATGCAGGTGAGTGGATTGAAGTCCGTTATTAGGCGAAAGAGAAAGCCTTATCGTAAATCCCCAGCACATCATGTGGCGGAGAACGTATTAAATCGGGCATTTACCTCGGAAAAGCCAAATGAAAAATGGTGTACAGATGTCACAGAGTTTAAGTATGGAAACGGGAAAAAAGCTTATTTAAGTGCAATTATCGATTTATATGATGGTTCAATTGTAAGTTATGTGTTCGGTCATTCGAATAATAATTCCCTTGTTTTCAAAACAATAAAATCAGCTATTCAATCATTACAATCAGGCGAGCAGCCATTAATACATAGTGATCGAGGTTTTCAATATACATCGAAGGGATTTAAACGAATTGTGGAAACAGCCAATATGACACAAAGTATGTCCCGTGTTGGTCGATGTATTGATAACGGACCAATTGAATCATTTTGGGGCACATTGAAGTGTGAGAAGTATTATTTGCATAAGTTCGATTCATATGAAGAGTTAAAACTAGCGATTGATGATTATATTCATTTTTATAATTACTATCGTTATCAGAAACGATTAAACGGCTTGAGTCCTTTAGAATTCAGGGCTCAAGCCGCTTAATACATTTTTTATTATTTCCACTGTCTACTTGACAGGGAGCAGTTCAACGTCGGAGCTGCCTTTTTTTCATGTTGTACTGCCTTGCATTTTCTGCTTAAACATAAAGATGGCGAGAATTGTCATAATTATTGTATAACCAATGACAATAATAAGTGAATAAAACACATTAGCATACTCTGCATGTAAGATATCCCTAGCTACATTGACTGCGTGCATGAAAGGTAAAAGTTGCGCAATCTTTTGAAATGTTCCACCAATCATATCTAATTCGAACCATGTTCCACTTAACCAAGTTGTCACATTAACAAAGATGGCAAATATCCCTCCTACCTGCTTATCTGTAAATAATGTCCCAAATAATAATCCACAACTAATATAGAGTGGTGAAATTATTAGAAGTACAAGAATCATAAAGAGGATAGACTTATTAAATGGCAACCCTAAAAACATGGCGGTAGCTAAACAAACAAAAATTTGTAGCAGAGCTATTGGTAGTAAAGGTATCATATACCCTAAAATGTAATCAGCGGCAGACAAAGGAGAAACAAAAATCCTCATTAAAAAGGATGAACTTTTATCTTTTCCTAGTAACATTCCTGAAAACAGTGTGAGAAAAGAAAAACTAAATACAATGACGCCCGGTGTTAGGTTATTCATTTCATATAAAGCAAATGGCATATTTTTTTGCATAACAGAAAATAAGCCCAATAAAAGAATTGGTAAGCCTATACCAAATAATAAAGTGATTGGATCACGGACAATCTCTTTATGATTCCTTGTTGCAAACGCAGCTACCCTCACAATAACGCCTCCTCTGTTTTTTCCAAGAATACCTCTTCTAAAGAATGCTTGCCTGTTTCACTGATCAATTGTTGGATCGTGCCTAGTGCACATATTTGCCCATGATGCATAATTCCTACACGATCAGCTAAAGCCTCTATCTCCTCCAAATAATGGGAGGTCAAAATAATCGTGACATGTCCTTTTAAGTGCTTCAATATGTTCCATACATCATTCCTTGCCCGTATGTCCATCCCTAAAGTCGGTTCATCGAGGAACAATACCTTTGGGTTTGACATTAAAGCCATTGCTACACTTAAACGACGCTGGTAGCCGCCAGATAGTGTCTTAGCCTTGTCATGCTGATATGGTGTCAGTCCGAATAAGGCCATTTTGTCATATACTTGTTGTTGTGCTTTTTCTTTTTCGTAGCCATAAATCTGACTGAATAATAATAGATTTTCATATACCGTTAAATTAGGCGCAATGGCCGTTTCTTGAGGAGAAATATTAATAACTTGTTTTACAGCCTGTGTATTTTGCACAATGCTTTTTCCATCTATTGTGGCATCCCCATCTGTAGGTGAAAGGAGCCCACACAACATTTTGATTGTGGTTGTTTTGCCAGCACCATTTTGTCCTAAAAGAGCGAAAAGTTCACCTTGATGGATTTGTAAATTTAATTGATTAACGACTATACGCTCTTTATAAAGCTTTGTTAAATCTCTTATGTTAATCATCCTGCTCTTCACCTCGATTGGTAAGAATCGCATTAATTTTTTCTATGTCACGTTGTGAAAATCTATATTGTAAAACCCATGTCACAATATAAGTTCCGAGAAAGCTGGATACGAGAGAAAAAATATTAGCCATCGTTTTTGGCATCCATAGTAGCGTTACAATCGGTATCCAAATCATTGCCGTTATGAAAAAGTGGACGAAATATTGCTTCAACATTCCCCAGCTAGCCATTTCAAAAATAAGTGCAGCAAGAGCAAAGGTAATGCCAATAACACCCGTTAATAGAATTTGAGTAATTATTGCACTTATTTCATCTGTAAAGTAAGCACGAAATTCTGGCACCACCCAAACATATTTTCCTTGCCCTATGCCCATTGATACAAAGAATTGCACAATTTGTCCCATCACTATACCGATCAAAAATCCACCAATAATACGTGTTAAAATGTCTTTTCGCATATTTATCACCTCAGATTCCTAATTGCTTCTTAATTTTGCTTACATAACGCCTAGAAGCGTATGTTTTCGTGCCATTCTTCAATTCAACTCCGATTGTACCTGTTCTACTAATGTCCATATGCTTGATCATGTAGCGATTGACTATTTCAGCATTTGAAATACGGAGAAACATTTGAGGATTGAGCTTTTCCTCCAGCTCATAAAGACGCAAACGTACCGTATAAACACCGTGAATGCTCTGGACACAAACCTTTTTTTGCTCTGTATAAATACGCACGATCTCCTTACTATCGATCAATTCAACGCCTTTATGGGAGAAAGCTAATAAAGTGCTTTCTGCTGTCGTAGTAATAATTTGCATAAGATGCTCAATGTCATCAGTCATTTTATCTGTGAGAATGATTACTTTGGGTTCTTTATATGTAGGGTCAATCGATATTTCCACCTTCATATGATCACTGTCCTTTCTACGCCTCACTATAAATTTTTCCATATATGTTGTAAATGGATTATCGACAACTGGTCGTTATCAAGGAATAAGTGGTCAATCTAAAAGATTTTTTTGAACGATAAAAAACACCCCTCTAGATAGGGCTATCCAAAGGGGTGAAACGTACAACTTAGCTTACTTAGAATGTTTTTTACTTACTATAAAGGCTGTAAAAATACCCATCATATTCAGGAGCTTTTAAAATATTGGAGGTAAGCTCTAATGATTGATTAAATTTTCCCAAATCAATTGCAGTGATTGAGTGTTTTGAGACACTTTTATTTTTCAAACATCTACAGATAAATAAACCTTGCTAAAAATGTACATAGAAAAAAACGTATTTTGAATGGCTCAAAACACGTTTTTCTGTGAATTATTTACTTAGGGTATTGATAATCTTCTGTTGCGCATCCACTGCCTCAGGGATCGGCATCACAACAAACACATGATTCATCTTAGGATAAACAAAGGTATTGATTGCAACGCCTTGTTCTGTTAGCTTTTCATCAAACTGTATTGCATCTGGATATAAGCTTTCGTGGGACCCAATAAAATGAGTAATCTTGCCAACTACTTGAAAATCGCCGTAAATTGGACTAATTATTGGATCCTTTAGAGCTTTATCAGCTGCCCATATTTTTGTTATGACTTCCATTCCTTCACTAGCTAACATGGGATCGTTTTCTTCATATTCCTGAATAAGTGGATTTTCTAAACTCATATCAACACATGCCGACAATAAAATAATATCTTGTGGTTGAGGCAGACCGTCTCGCTTCAACAGTTGAATTAGACCAAGTGCTATATTTCCACCTGCTGAATCTCCTATAATGGTTAATTGATTGGAGCTTTCAATAGATGCTAGAATCTCTTTATATAAGCTGAGCATCTTTGGGTACGTATCTTGATAGCTAAAATGAGGGACTTTTGGATAGATAGGCGCAATAACTTTTGCATTTAAGGCTTGTGCCATTTTATCCATGAACAACCAGTGTAAATTTAAAGGTTGATTCGTCCAAGCTCCACCATGAATATAAAGAATCACCATTTGTGATGAAGACTTTTGGTCATTTAAAATAAAAACCTGCATATCCTCGAATGTTTGCTCCTTCAAATCGCTTAAAAGATTGACATCCTCCCCAATCACATAGGGGTGAATATTTTCTGTTCCTCTTTGCTTAATAAATTGTTGAGCATTTTCAATACTAGAAAAGCTCTTTTTATTACTTTGTGAAAACAATAATTTTTCAAATTGCACACTCTCTACAGATCGTTCTCCATTAAAAATTTCTATACTCATGTTTTTCTCTCCTTTTATTGTTCATTCTGTTTCCAAACATGTAATGATTAATAAAGTGATGTGCCAAACCACTAAAACTGAGTATCGACGATGGTAAAATGCATCTTTTTAGCGAACTTTATTTTAATTCCACATTTTGAACAATACTCCTTCCAAAATCTATCATCAAATAAAAGACCTTCCTGTTGTAATCCCTAAATGTAAAGAGCATTGATTGTGCTGTATATAAAAAGCTGCCATTTTGAAACAAAATGACAGCTTTCATGTTGTTGAAAAAAGATGATGTCAACAGCAGAAAAAGTAACTTCGCAAGGTGAGAGGTTGATTTCCGTTCCGCCAGCGTCCTTTCCAGTGGGCGTCCGATGAGCCGCTTCACTCACTTCCGTTCGCTGCAGGGTCTCATCTGTGACGCTAAATCCCCTAGGAGTGACGCTGGCTCCACTCCAATCAACTATTCTGCAAAATGTCTTTACTTTTTTCATAGTAGTGGAGCGATCAAATCGCCCATTATCTATATTCTTAGAGGGTTATTTTCAATGTGGAGATGTGATGCTTGACAACACCACTTCATAAAGAGTAGTGAACACCTTCAATTTACTAAAAAACTTTCGCTAAAAAGGTAACACTTTGGTGGGTTGGAGTGGAAGGCTACTTGACTCCCGTGGGATAGAGAGACAGGCGAGCCACTAAACGGAGCGGTAGCGGAGGAAGCGGCTTGGCGGTCGCCCACAGGAAAGCAAGTAGCTTGCAGCGAAATCCATTTCTACCTTTCAATTGACTGTTTTATTTTTCAACACTAAGAAAGCTGCCTTTTTGAAACAAAATGACAGCTTTCGATTAGGTATCTGTTCCCTCAAACCTACCGCTATATTATTGGAGGTGGATTTGATAATGGCGAGTAACTATACCTATCCCATTTTCTAACCTCTTCCACTCTGTGAATGAGGTTAATCAATTTTGTCTTGCTAACATGTAGATAGTTAAGATTAATTATCCTGAAATAATTCATCTACTTCTTCTGATAAAATTTCTACCTCATCTTCTAAATTTGGAAATAGCGCTTGATTTGCCTCATCATCTATTGCTTTATGTTTTTGCTTGTCTATTATGTGGAGTTCCATCATTCAGAGGTAGCTATACAAAAGCGACACGTATGTATTCCTCGTTCTTTAAGCTTTCAAGGTGATGCAATTCAAGGTCATCCATCGTAATACGACGGATTTTTAGTTTTTTATCATAATCCCCTGCCCAGAACCTAATTAATTCAGCACCTTGCTCTGGTTGTATATGCTCCTTCAAATAACTTAAAAAATCTTCTAAAAATTGAGGACCCCAATTTCCCTCGATGCCGTATACAAAGGATTTTTCATTATAAAACTCTAAGTCGTAAGGTGGATTATTCCATTCGAATATATTCAAATTTCCAAAAGCCGATTCATCTGCTGCATGTAAAACTCGTGCATCATCATCCATCAAATGCCACGGCTGTGTTGGTGTACTCTCTGTAATTGGATATAATTTTTTTAATTCTCTTACTGTTATTTCAGCAATTCCTGTACAATCAACTGTTTGTAAAGCACTGTTCGCCACTAGGACAGAATATAACGTCATATGCTTGTCTCCTTAAGCTTTATTCTAATATTCGCTTCATAATGTTCTTCATTTAGTCTCACTACTTCAAGTTCTTTTTTATTGTCATTCAATTTTAATGCTAAACTTTGAATGCCAAAGAATTCTGTGAAGGTATGGCTTCCAATGATAAGATTTATTCCTTTAAATTGAGCATATTGAATTGTATATAAATTATATTCTCCTGTAATGTATACATCACATTTATTTTCAACCGCTTCCTTCAGGCAAGTTGTTGTGCCTCCATTTCCACAGACTAAGCCTACTCGATTCACCATTTTGTCATTGAACTGCCAAAATCTAACGGGTTCTTCAAGTAAAAATTCAAGTTTTGTTACGAAATCTTTAAATTCAATTTCTTTCTCATATTGAGCGATTCTACCGAAGAACAGTCCTTCCCATTCATGGGTTCTTTTAATAATCTCTAAATTCAATTTTTTTAATAAGCTATCATTTGTGCCAAAGTTACAGTCATCAAGTGGTAAGTGATTATAGTAATGGCTTATACCATACGCTGCTAGTTTTTCAGTGCATGCCTCTTTTAATCCATATATTTCATCCCATGCATCATGGTGTGTTATCATCATGTCCACTCCATGAATTCTTGCTTCCTCTATCGTTTCAAGCGTTAGGTTAACACAGTATCCTATTTTCTTCACTTCTTTATCTGCATGGTATGTAACCCCAGATTCACTAGCATAGATTTCCTTATTCGTTACATTAAAAAGTTCATTAATTCTTTCAACTATTTGTGAAACATCTATACTTCCATCCCCCCTTCTCATTTCAAAACTTCTTATCCGAATTAATAAGTAAATATTACCACTTAAACAAAAATACCTCTTTAGCAGTTTTAAGTTAGGTTTTTATAAAAAAGCTTGATTGTTTTCTACTTATGTTGCTCCACAATCGCGCCCTTTAATTGAATAAAAATATTTACAACTCATTTCTTTATGTAATTTACAACGTCATTAATATAACTATCGATAGGTTCGCCAGTATTTACAACTATGCACTGATAATCAGTGGGTCTTTTACTATTGACTAATGTATATATAAAATTCTCTTCGGAAGTTACCTCACTTATTTGACTTATCATTCTTTCTCGATTTTTCAATCTAAAATTAATCTCTTGAAGATCATCAAGGTAGCACTCAACATATTTGTACTTCACATTATATTTTTTTGACATAGCAATTCCTCGATCTACCATTTCTTGATAAAGGCAAGGGCTATCAAATACTACATTTTGTCCTTGTGATAAGTAAAATTCAATTAAAGACCAATCAATATTATATGAAATCTTACCAGTTAATTTTGAATCGATTTGAATTTCTTCTGTTGACTGTAATAAAGCAGATTTTACAATGTCGTGGTCTATTATGACTGCTCCTGTACGCTCAGCAATTTGACGAGAAAGTGTAGACTTTCCAGACCCAGGAAAGCCAGACATTTGAACAAAAAACATGTTAATCCCTCACTTCTTCTACTATAAATAAAGTATCTATTGCAATAACGGAAAACTCTTATTAAATAACCAAGTTGTTTTCAAGAACTACACCTAAATTTTAACATAAATGTACAAATCTCTTTAGAGGCAGTTATTCAACTAAATGGCCCTTTAAACGAAAAAGACGCGTTCCTAAATAAACGCACCATTTAATAGAATTATAATATGCTCAAATATCTTCTTTAGGGAGCGAGCAGAAACTATTATTCTAAATTTATTGAATAATGAATTCTATTATATTAGAATTTAGGAAATACATAATAAGGAGGCTCTTTTATGAAACACCTTTATTCCCCATATCCAGCTGAAAGTATTTCCTTACAAGTAGAATCCTCACCTGTTTGGGAAGTGATACTTGGTATTGCAGGTTACACACATAGGCAACTTCGACATACATTCGATTTAGATGGAAAGTGGTTATCAGAGCAAGATTCAATGCCTTCATCATTATTAAAACATTTAAAAGTGATTGAGGAGACCAATTTATGGTATGGACTGATTATGCTTCAAGATAAACTATCTGCATTATCTGTTCAAGATTTTTCGAATCAACTTTCAGAAATTCCAATTGCTCGCTTTTATGACATACTTTTGCCGTACAAAGATCGGAATACTGAGCCTATAAGAAAAGCGACAGCCACTGAACATCATCGAGGTGAATTATTTGAGAAGTATGCGACATATTTTGAAGGCCACGATTACTTAGGTGGGTATGTGCGTAATCTTAATCGTTATACACAACAAGAAATTTGTGACCTATTCAACAATACATTGGTTGAGTGGTACATGTGGGTAAGTCAACAAGAAGAATGGGAAAAATGGACTCATGCGCTTTCTTTTGAACAGAAACAATACAAATCATTGGATATAACAAACCCTATTGAGGAAATCGAACGAATTACGGGAATCAAGTATCTCCCTGAACCTTCTGTCTGGAATGTCAAATTAATTCCACACGTATCTTATCGTCCTTGGATCTTAGAAAAACGCACACCTGATACCAAACTTTTCTTTTATCCTTTAAAGGAAGAATATTTGATAGAGCCTGGTGTTCCATCAAATGAGTTAATTCGTGGTCATAAGGCCTTAGGGGATGAACTTCGATTGAAATTGCTTTATCAACTTTTAAAGGGACCTTTATCACTTCAAGAATTGAGCGTGCAGTTTAATACATCTAAAACAACACTACATCACCAACTTTCTATATTGAAAGCAGCAAAGTTTATTCGTGTTGATAAAGGTATCTATTCAGCAAATCTAACGCAGATTAACGCTTTTTCTGGACGACTCACTCAGTACCTGGGGTTCACAAATGAATAAGTTCTCTAATTCATTTAAAGCACTTTGGATAGGTGAAATTGTATCCGAATTTGGTGGAGCAGCTGGAGGAATCATGAATGGATTGTTACTTTATGAATTGACAGGTTCAAGGGAATGGATGGGTGTACTTTGGCTTGTATATTTTATCCCCTCTTTAATTTTGCAAGGCATTAGTGCGCCTTTCCTAAACCATGTTGTGAAGGAGAAAATGCTTCAAAACATACAGTTGATTCGTGCTGGAGCCTACATCCTTCCAATTGTTGGTTATTTAATTGGTACAGACGTGGGGACCATTTTAGGATTAGTCGTTTTACAATGTTTGTTAGGCTTGATGCAACCAATTTACGCAAGTCTATCTTTTTCACTTCTACCAGAAATTTGTAAAGAGAAAGAACTTGTCGAAGCAAATGCATTACTAGATGGAACTATTCGACTTATGAGTTTTATCGCTCCTGGAGCAACTTCATTATTGCTGTTGGTCAGTCCTGTACATTTTATATATGGATTTTCATCTGTACTGTTCCTCGTCAGTTTTCTCGCACTTTCACGTATCCCTCAATCAAGTAAGAAGAAAGTGGCAACTTGGACAAAGAAATTTTGGTGGGCAGAAATGAAGGAAGGCTATCGAACATTCTTTAAATATCCAAATCTTTTTCGACTTACCATTCTTTCTTCCACGGTACAGTTTGCAGTTGGAGCAACGATGGTTTTAAGTATTCCTTTTATACGAGGAGACCTTAATGGTCATTCTTGGGAATATGCGATCTTTTCTGGGTCTTTCCCGGTCGGTTATGCTGTAGGTATGGTACTACTTACGAAGTTACCAAAAACTTATCAAACTATGTACCTAGGTTTAATAGGAGGAGGTCTTTCATTCGTACTCTTGTTTTTTGTAAATTCAGTTCCTATTGCATGGGTGTGTGAATTGCTTGGAGGAATGGTATTTCCTTTATTCAATGTTCAAAGTGCAGCAATTTTTCAGCGTGAAGCACCTAGAGATCGTTTAACCCAACTAAGTGCAGTTCGATTACTATTCATTCGAGTTACCATGCCATTAGGGATATTGTTTGCTTCCTCAACATTTTTAGATTTAAGTACGCGACAAATATATGCGATTGTTGGTATGTTAATTGTCTTACCTGGATTATTTCACCTCCTTGCTTCATTTTCCCAACCAAATAAAGATTTACTTACAAATAAAAAATAAGTGAATATAGCTTCAGAATATAGATTGATCAAAAATTTACCTTCAGACTTTATTTATCAGCAAATGCAAAAACTCCATTTTGAAAAAAGATTGGTCAAAATGGAGTTTATCTTTATCTAACTCTATATTTCAACAATAAATCCATTGAAAACGTTCCTCAACAATTTGGTCCGATTGCTGAATAAGGAAAAAATCCTGCATTTAACAGGATTTTTGATCAAACTATTATAAATTATTATTCTAAGATCTAAAAAACAGTTCATCTTTTTTCAAAACGGTATAACTTTTTTCAAAACGGTACAACTGTATTACAAACGGTTAAACTTTGTTTTAAAGATACAACAACTGTTATTAAATCTAATTTATAGACCGCATTTCAACTGTGCGCCACAGTTTGTACATGTATTACAGCCGCCCATTTCTTCGACTGTGCCTTTACGGCATACTGGGCATGTATTCCCAACATCTGAGCCAATAACAGTTGTTGACTCTAACGCTTGAATCGTATCTACTAATACGACTGGACGTTTTGTATGTTCTTCAACCAATTCCTCTTCAAATGAAAGTTGATCCATATCATTTTCTTCTGCTTTTAGTGTAAGTACTTGTGAATCACGGCTACCGTCAACATAAACCGTACCACCCTTAGCGCCACCTTTATATAGTCGCTCGTACACTTTTTCAACTTGCTGTACTGTATAGCCTTTTGGTGCGTTTACAGTTTTAGAAATAGAGGAATCGATCCATTTTTGAATAATACATTGCACATCCGCATGTGCTTCTGGTTTTAGCTCCATTGCTGTCACGAACCATTCTGGAAGCTCTTGCTCATTTACTTCTGGATGACGGTTCAAATATTCTTGGACAATTTCAGCTTTTACTTCAATGAATTTACCTAGACGACCAGAACGATAGTATGTGAAGGAGAAGTATGGCTCAAGACCTGTTGCTACCCCTACCATTGTTCCTGTTGACCCTGTTGGTGCAACCGTTAATAAATGTGAGTTTCGGATACCAGTCGCTAAAATTTGCTCTTTGATATGAGCAGGCATTTTTTGCATAAAGCCTGTCTCTGTAAAGGCTTTACGTAAACGAGCTGTTTCTTCGTCTGTAGCACCTACTAAGAATGGGAAGCTACCACGCTCTTTCGCAAGCTCTGTAGACGCCTCATACGCAGTTTCAGCGATTGTTTTAAAGATTTCATCAACTAACGCATTACCTTCATCTGAACCATATTCTTTTTCACAGTAAATCAGCAAATCGGCTAAGCCCATAACGCCTAAACCAACACGACGCTCACCAAGAGCTTGTACACGGTTTTCTTCTAAGAAGTACGGTGTCGCATCAATCACGTTATCCTGCATACGAACACCAACACGAACTGTTTCACGTAGTGCTTCGTAATCAACAGATTGATTTTCTTTATTCGCAAACTGTGCTAAATTCACAGCAGCTAAGTTACACACAGAATATGGTGCAAGTGGTTGTTCCAATAATTGTTATCCTAAAGGCTTTTTATCCTTTAGTTCTTACAGTTCAATTCCTGCAAGTTCAGCATACATTTTCATTACACACTTTTTTCATAAACCTTAATAATTCTTTTCTTCCTCTATCTTCACCAAAGACTGCTTTTGAAATTACTCTAAAATCTTTAACACCAAAATCTTGATAAATATGCTCAATTAATGGATTAAGGGTTGATTTTATTTTATTCAAGGGTGTTACCGTTATTATTTCAGTATGATCGATTGCCCATTGTATGACAGTTTGTTTGATTTCTTGATGTATACTTGCTCGATTTTCAACATAAACTTGTGTGGCGATTTTTATATTTGAATTTCCAGCGCACACTTGAGTACAAAACAATTTGGATGAAGTAACAATTACTTCAAATTCACGCCCACAACTTTTGCAAGTTCTTTGCTCTCTGGGCTTCTTCTGCTTACCTTTTTGTACCAAGCCAGATTTTCTTAAACCTTCAATCATTCTAGCTTTTGCTGGACTATTGGATTCCCACAACTTCTTAGTGTGCTGACCGATTTTTCTTTTTGTTTGGTCAGTATGTTTTTGATTGAAATGTCCGTTGTATTTACCAAATACAGCTTTGTTTATTGTTGTATTATTCGACTCTATCCATTCTGTAATCGTTGATGTGAGTGAAAATGGAACAAATTTATACATATCGAGCAACTCTTCATAGGAAATCAATTCGCAATCAATACCATAAGTTGTTTTAATAACATTTAGGTCCTTTAGAGCTTTCTCTTTCGCCTCGTAATCGCGAGACTTAATCTCTACAATCTTTACAAGATTGCCGGCATCGTTATAAAAGAAAAAATCAGGTTTATAAAATTTGTATCCTATATTAAATACTCTATCCTCATAGACCCAAGAAATGGAATGATAATCTAGAAATTTGGCGTATGCATACTCATATGAACTTCTTAAATAATATGATTTATAAAAGCCTGCATAACCTCTATTCATTTCTATCACAGCCTTTCTTACACTAGGCAATTTTGGATTTTAATGAATGTGTAATGTTGCGGTCTCGTGCCCGGATTATAGTCTACTAAGTAGGATCACCGGGTATGCGTTGCCCCTGACTAAAGCTTTACCATTAGCCTTCGGTTCGGATTAGCATCTCAGCCTTCCCGCTTTATCCCGCAATTTTTAACGTGAGGCGAAGTCCACCACACGGGTTCGTCGCTACAACACTTTGACCATATGCCTTTGCATTTGTCATGTCGTTGGCGTTGTCGATAAAGAAAATACCTGGCTCTGCCGAGTATGTTGCACATACATTAATTAAGTTCCATAACTCTTTTGCTTTAATTGTACGGTATGTGCGGACTTTATAGCCCATTTTCTCCCATTCACGAACATCACCAACTTCATGCCATTTCGTGTTGTAAACGCTCATTTCTTCCTTTGTATATTCTTCAACAGCTGGGAAACGAAGCTCGAAGTCTTCATCTTTTTCAACTGCTTCCATAAATTCTTTTGTTAATGTCACAGAAATGTTGGCACCTGTTAAAAACTCTGGGTTATGCACAGTGTACGTGCCACCATCACGTAATTTATTTTCAGCCTCACGAATGATCGCTGTATCAAATCCACCTAAGCCTTCAATGTTTTTATAATTCACGATGCCTTGATACATCGCTTCTTCTTGCATAGAAAGTGGCTTGAAGTTTAATTTTTCTTTGGCTAGACGGATAATTGTTTCATCCGTTGTATTTTCGATCAGGTAACGCAGAATACGTGGATTTTGCATTTTGGAAATAATAAACTCCACAATATCTGGATGCCAATCTGCTAGCATAATCATTTGTGCCGATTTCTTACGCGGGTTCGCTACACCCACTCTCTATGTCACCATAGAAGTTGAGACCATATCTTACATCTTATTAGATGCCCTCGCACTTCGGAGTGGCTTCACTCCTACTCTACTCACTTCCGCTAACTTAGCGTGTTTTCGATGGTCGTTGAACCTTCCCCTTTAAAAGGAGCTTGGCTGCTGATTGTCTTTATCCCACTACTATTTTCAAGCATTCACGTTTACCGTTTCCGATTACGTTGTAGCTAGCAGTGCATTTATAATGCGTTTTTTAACATTTTCAAAATCATTTTTTATCTCATCTTCCCAAAAACGGAGTAAAGTGTATCCATTAGCTGCTGCAATTTGATTTTTTTCGATATCCCTAGCTTTTATTCTCTTTTGTACTTCATAAAAAGAGGAATAAAATTTTGGATTCCCGTGCCAAAAATCACCATCACATTCAATTAGAATATTTGTCCCAACTAGTAAGAAATCAAACTGCGCACCTTCAAATATAAAGGAATATTTGTAGGTGATTGATTGTTCAACTAAGAAATTCTCTAAAGCTTTTTCAATACTAGTTTTTCTAAACGTTTCCCTCTCTATTTGCTTTAATGCAGCTTGTCGAATCTTTTCAATGGTTTCTCTACTATAAACTCCTGTTTTACCACTATTCCATGAAGGCGTTCCATTTATTTTTCTAGTTTTAGCTGTTTTTGAAATGATATTTTTAAAATGAACCTTTTTTTGTTCATTTGGCATGTCATTATGCCACTTACCTGTATTTTGTGATCGAAGTCTACTCGCACACTCTTTACTACAAGTTTTAGTCTGCCGATTTTTTTCATCGAATAGTTTTCCACAAATTACACAAGTTAATGGCTCACCTTTTCCTCGACAGCTTCTACTACAAAATTGATTTGGAATACCTCGCCTCAGTTTAACCTTTTTATTACATAAAATATATTGGCAGATCACCATTTCTATTGGGTAAAAATAAGATATTAAATAATTATCTAATGTTAAGTTATGCTCATTTTTCAAATGAGACGTAAACCATCCTTGTTTATTATGATTTATTGTAAAACCACATATTATACAAGTTTGTGGTTGCATCGCATCATAAACATCCATATTTCCCACCTCGATTAAAGTGACAATATTTCCGTTAAAGAGTTCCCAGCAATTCACGAGGTTTGTTTACGCAGAAGCACCTAGATTATGCTTACCTCTGCGGCTACCACCTTGTTCGACAAGATGAGTCAGCTTCGCAATATCATCTAACCATGAGACAGAACCAGATGATTTACCGTTTACACCACGAGCTAATGTGTTGCGTGGACGTAATGTTGAACCATTTGTTCCTACACCACCACCACGGCTCATAATTTCCATTACTTGCTTACGATGATCACTGATCCCTTCACGAGAGTCAGCGACAAATGGCATCACGTAACAGTTAAAGAAAGTTACATCTGTTTCGGAACCAGCTCCATAAATCACTCGCCCAGCAGGGATGAATTTTAAAGAGACTAATTGGTTATAAAATTTCTCAAACCACTCCTGGCGTTTTTCTGGTGTTTTTTCAACAGCAGCAAGGCCTGTTGCATTTCGTTTTGCAATTTGTTCATAAAATATCTCAAGAGGCTTTTCTAACACGTCAATTGAACGCGTAATCACTCCCGTTTCTTGCTCTTGCGGATCGTCTAATGCGCTACGATAATCCTCTTCAATTAAAATCTCTGCTGTTTTTGTGGACAGATCCAATTTTTGAATTGTCCCTAAACCACGTGCAGGAAATTTCGGATCAGCTTTTACCGTTAATACAACAAAGTCGCCGGCTTTCAATGTTTTCTTTTCTGTGTCTTTAAACGAATAGCGATCGATCATGACAAGTCTCGATACACCTTTGTGTGTAATATGCATATCAGATGTTACGGGGTGTACCTGCGGGAATTGTTCAATATCTTTGTTTAACTGTTCAAATTGATTGTTTACTTCGGGTTGATGATTTGTGAGTACCATCGTTTAGCCTCCCTTGTTTTCTTCATTACAAAATAAATACACAATATCTTGTGTCGTTAAACACTACATATTGTGTATATGTCTTTAAAAAAGATACTATATATAGTTTTTTAATTCAACTCTTGCTTTTTTTAATAGATTCAGAACTACTTGTTATGACTAGGATTGAACGTTAAAAAATATTTTTTTCATACCATTTTTTACTTTTTAAAGTTCCACTCATCTGAAGCATATTTTTTTTCTTCTAAAGCTTGGACATATTCTAATTGCTCCTCAGAAAGTGTAAATGGTTTTAATTCAATTTGCAACGATTTTGCAAAGCCATCTCTAAAAGCTGTCACACATTGTTCAACTGTCACTGGCTCTTTTACAAGACTGTTGATGGCAACAGCCTTTTCTGGTAGCTTTCTACGCATACGATTCTTCGCTTCTTCACTGGAGAAATTAAATACGGATAATAATTTCTCTTGATCCAAATCTAATAAAATGGCGCCATGCTGTAAAATGACACCCTTTTGACGTGTTTGAGCACTTCCAGCTATTTTTTTCCCTTCTACTACAAGTTCATACCAACTTGGTGCATCAAAGCAAACAGCACTTTTCGGACTCTTCAGGTCAGCTCTTTTCTCCTCTGTATCAGGTACACTAAAATAGGCATCCATACCTAAGTTGTGGAAGCCTTGCAGGATTCCCTCACTTAACACACGATATGCCTCTGTCACAGACTCTGGCATATTTGGATAGCTTTCCGTCACAATGACACTATAAGTTAGCTCATGTTCATGTAGGACAGCTCGTCCACCAGTCGGACGTCGCACAAACCCTAAGCCTTGTTCACGCACAGCATCTAAATTAATATCTCTTTTGGCTTGTTGAAAATAACCTATGGACAATGTCGCAGGCTCCCACTCATAGAAACGAATTACTGGTGGAATTAACCCCTCACTATGCCAATCAAGTAATGCTTCATCTAGTGCCATATTAAAAGAAGGACTACATTTCCCTGAATTTAAAAAATACCAAGTTGTCATATGTTCATCTCCTACAAATATAAAATGATCCATCAGGCCCCACCTGTGGTTCAACTTTAACGAATATTATGCTATTGTTCAAGTTGCGAACGATTGCTTTTGTAACGAAAAAGACGATTTCGCCACAACCTAGTTAATTTTATCAAACTCATTGGACTATCGCTAGCGCATCTTTTATAATAATAGAGAAGATAGAAAGGGGTAAGAAAATCTTGGACATACTTATCACAATCGGTGTCGTTTTAGTAGTCACAATTGCATATATCGGAATTAATGCACTACGACTCAAAAAAGCCGTAACCAACCTAACACAAGAGCAATTCATAGAAGGCTATCGTAAAGCCCAGCTGATCGATGTTCGTGAGCAAAAAGAATTTGATGCTGGTCATATTCTTGGTGCACGAAATGTTCCTTCGACAACATTACGTCAACGTTATAAAGAAATCCGCCCAGATTTACCAGTATATCTATACTGTCAAAATACAGGCCGTAGCTCACGTGCTGCACTATTTCTTAAAAAACGTGGGTACAACCAAATTTACCAACTACAAGGTGGCTTCAAAACTTGGACAGGTAAAATAAAAGCAAAAAAATATTAATTCTCTCACGAAAAAAAGTCGTCTCAAAGAACTATGAGACGGCTTCTTTTTTATAAAATTTAGAGTTTCTACTATATTATATCTATTTCAGCTGAGCACGTTTATCTTCTTTTGGAGCAGGTTCCTTATAAAATGAGCGCTTCGACAGCTATGTTGAGCAATCCTCCAATAAAAAAGAGCACTTTACACTAATTCCCCCATAACCTTACTCATTATCACCCTATTTGCTTCCATAAAATTAGCCAATTCACCTCATATTTTAAAAACCCCTTCATGAAACACTTTGTATGACCAAAAATACTATTTTTCGTTAGGGATAGACCCGTTACGAACCCTATTCTTCTATTTTTCTGAAAATAGTTAAAATTTATTGTTGAATAATTTTTTAAGCACTGTTAGGATGTATAATATCTTACAATAATAATAGACTATAAAATGAATAAGCTATGAATGCTATGGATCAAACTATAGCAGGAGCAGTTCTGGAGAGAGCGCACATTGCGTCGCCGAAGGGTTCACTATCTCAGGCAAAAGGACAGAGGAGTAATACAGCTTTTATAAGCGATGCTACACTATTTCATGTAGACATCTGCGAATAAATGGTATTTGTTATTCTGACGTTTTTCCGAGACTAGTGTCACAACTAGTCTCTTTTTATTTTTCCAGTCATAGTTTTTTATGCATCTTTGAGGGGGATTAACGTGGAACAGCAACAATTAAAACGAGATTTAAAAAATCGCCATGTGCAGCTTATTGCCATTGGTGGAACAATTGGGACTGGATTATTTTTAGGCTCTGGGAAAGCCATTGCCTTAGCAGGGCCTTCGATCATTCTAGCCTACTTAATTGTAGGGACCGCGCTATTTTTTTTGATGCGCGCCTTAGGTGAATTGTTACTATCCAATGCAGGCTACACTTCATTTACAGATTTTGCATCTGAATACATAGGGCCTTGGGCGGGTTATGTAACAGGATGGACCTATTGGTTCTGTTGGATTATGACAGCGATGGCGGACATTATTGCGGTGGGGGTTTATGCACAATATTGGTTTGATATCCCCCAATGGGTGCCAGCCATTGGTTGCCTCGTCTTGTTATTACTACTAAATCTATTAACCGTTAAACTTTTTGGTGAGTTAGAATTTTGGTTCGCTATTATTAAAGTTATTACGATTGTAGCACTTATTATTATTGGTCTTATTATGTTAATAACTGGCTTTCAAACTAGCTCAGGAACAGTATCGGTTGAAAATCTGTGGGCACATGGGGGCATGTTCCCAAATGGTATATACGGCTTTTTAATGGCGTTCCAAATGGTTGTCTTTGCATTTGTTGGTGTGGAATTAGTGGGGGTTTCAGCAGCTGAAACAGCAGATCCTCAAAAAAATATTCCTTCTGCCATAAATAAAATTCCATTTCGCATTTTGCTTTTCTATGTAGGGGCATTATTTGTCATTTTATGTATTAACCCATGGTATGAAATGTCTGCGTCAAGCAGTCCTTTTGTCCAAGTGTTTACATTAGCAGGTATCCCGATTGCTGCTGGTATTATAAATTTTGTTGTGCTTACTTCAGCGGCTTCAGCAGGTAACAGTGGGTTATTCTCCACAAGTCGGATGCTCTATAATCTTGGTAACAATAAACAGGCATCTCCAGCATTCGCAAAGCTCAACAAAAACAGTGTGCCAAGTAATGCACTCGTTATTTCTGCTATTGTTGTATCAGTTGGTGCGCTGCTAAGTAAGTTGATGCCTGAGAACGCCTTTAGTATTGTGACGACAATCAGTGCGATTTGTTTTATATGGGTGTGGAGCATTATCATCATTTCCCACATTATCTACAAACGAAAAAACCGTGCCTTACATGAAGCTTCAATCTTCAAAGCACCGCTGACACCTTTTATCAACTATGTCATACTTGCATTTTTCGCCTTTTTATTAATTGTGATGTTCATTTCTGAGGCTACACGAACAGCACTACTATTAACGCCGATTTGGTTTATCGCTTTATTTATTATTTATAAAATGAAAAAAAGATGACTTCAGACTAAGCGCTGAAATCATCTTTACTCATTAAAAAATAGTCATATCCCATTCTGTTGCTAGCTGTTTTAGCAACTTTACACCTGCCACACTGTTTCCTATTGGATCAATCGCCGGTCCGTAAATTCCAATGCCACAGCCAGTAGGGAACGGCGAGTGTAGGCCTGCATGTCCTGGAACAGCCGCAAGAATCGCGCCTGATACACCACTTTTGGCAGGGAGGCCGATGAATGCTGCAAATTTCCCAGAGGCATTATACATACCGCATGTCACCATCAAAGCCTTCGCTAATTTCGCCACTTGCTTAGGGAATAGCTGTTTCTTTAACAATGGGTGATAGCCATCATTGGCAATAACTAAGCCAATCATAGCTAAATCCGATACATTAACCTCAATTGCGCATTGCTTCAAATAAACCTCAAGTGCCGCTTCTACTGGACAATCTAGAAACCCAGAATCCATTAAGTAGTAGGCCAATGCTCGATTACGGTTAGCTGTATGCCACTCTGACTCGAATACTTCTTCATTGATACTTAATTGCTTGCCGATGATTTGTTCTAAAAATTGTAGAATCTTTGTGACCTTCTCTTGTGGAGAATGACCAGCCAACATGGAGGATACCGTAATAGCCCCTGCATTAATCATCGGGTTAAAGGGTTTTCCTGGCTGATGGCTTTCTAAGCGAATAATTGAGTTAAAGGTATCTCCTGTTGGTTCAACATCTACTCTTTCTAAAACATATGGTAAGCCTCGATCCATACAGGCTAAAATAAAGGTAATGACCTTGGAAACGCTTTGCAGGGTAAATAGTTCTGCAGTATCTCCCGCTTTGATTTCGTGGCCCTCAGTCCCAATAATCGCCACAGCTAATTGGTTGGGATCTTTTTGGGCTAAAGCTGGGATATAACTAGCGCATTCCCCTTCTTTGGCAGCAGCACGATACTGTGTTACCCACTGTGCTAAAAGTTGATGCTGGTGATTGGGTTGTGTTGACATGTCGCGTTCTCCTTTCAAAATGAGGCAAAAACAGAGCCTTCATAGTTCTCCTATGAAGACTCTATCCTGTTAGCGCTTAGGTGGCTGTGTACCCTCTGGAATTAAAGATTGATATGTTTCTCCATCAAGACGTTCTTGCCATTCCTTTTTCGCTTCTTCAATGTATAGAGGATTATCCAGCAACGCTAAAGCTGTACAAGCCATAATTTTAGCAGCCTGTAGCATACCTTTATGCGCGATTGGCGTAACTCCCTGAGACACTACCTGCCATGTGTGTAATGGTGTCCCTAATGCCATACATACCGTTGTACACTGTACGGTTGGTACGTTCCAGCTGACATCTCCAACATCCGTAGAGCCACCCATAACAAATTCAGGTAGCATGCCTGGAACATGATCAGCAATCACTTTTCCTTGTAATTGCTTGGCATCTTCTTTACGTAAGCCCACTAATGAAGCAGCTTGTACTTCTGGCGTAAATGTATCGAAAATAGCCTGTGCGTACTGTTCATCCTCTATTGTATAGTCTGGCATGCCAATTTCAAGTATTTGTTGATACATTACATCATAAAGTGTTTTATTTGTAATAAGATTCGAAGCAGCACCTTCAAACTCAATGTCCACTGACGTCCCTGTCATCATTGTGGCACCCTTTGCAATGTCCTCAACGCGCTGATAGATTTCCTGTACTTGCTGCTTTTTAGGTGCTCTAACAAGATACGTTACCTCTGCATATGGTTGAACGACATTTGGCGAAGTTCCGCCTGAATTCGTAATCGCATAATGCACACGCGCTTCTGGGATGATGTGTTCTCGTAAGTAGTTTACCCCAACATTCATAAGCTCAACAGCATCTAAAGCACTTCGTCCAAGATGTGGTGCAGCCGCCGCATGAGCACTTTTGCCTGTAAACTTAAACGTTGCAGCATAGTTTGCTAGAGAACTACACGTCATCACAGTTGAAAATGTACCTGGATGCCAAGAGATCGCGATATCAACATCATCAAAAAGTCCAGCCTTTGCCATATAAGCTTTACCAGACCCATTCTCCTCTGCAGGGCAACCATAAAAACGGATTGTTGCTGACTGATGATGTTGCGCTAAATAATCCTTTACAGCTACAGCAGCTGCGAATGCACCTGTACCTAATAAGTTATGACCACAGCCATGACCGCTTCCACCATCCACAAGAGGCTCATGTTGTGTTGCCCCACCTTTTTGACTCAAGCCTGGAAGCGCATCATATTCACCTAGAAAGGCAATGACAGGCTTGCCAGAACCATACGTTCCAACAAGCGCCGTTTCAAGACCAGCCACCCCGACTTCTGTTTGAAAGCCCTCTTTCTCTAGTGCCTCTTTCATATATAGCATCGATTTCTTCTCTTGAAAATGAAGCTCAGGCACAGCCCAAATCGCATCGCTTAATGCCACCGTAGCTTGCTTTTTTGCTTCAATTAACGCCGAAATTTTTTCATGATAACTCATTTTTGTTCCTCCCATTTCATTATGCTTTTAACAGTGTTCCTTTTTGGTCGTTTAGTGTGACAAGCGACACAATACAGATAAGCGCAAAGCCAATTAACATCCAAAAGGCTGCATCAAAGGAGCCATTAAAGGCATCAACCATAAATCCAATCGCCATTGGCGTAACAAACCCTGCTAATTGTCCACCTGTATTGGCAATCCCCATTGCAGAACCTGTGATAGAAGAAGGTAGCTTCTTGAGTACAATAACAGGTAATAATGTAATGACGAACGCGATAAAGATCGAAACGACTGTTTGGTAACCAATAAATAACGTCACTGTTTTGGCAGTAAACATTAAATACAATAAAAGACCGATGACTGCACAGGAGATGGAGCCTAACACTTTCTCCATACCTTTAGGTAGCTTATCAATGATATAGCCACTACCGTATACACCAATAATCGTTGTGATGGCAGGTATTGTTTGTGCCCAACCAATGGACATTAAATCCAAGCCTCTGTTTTTTTGAAGATAAGTTGGAATCCAAGAAACTAATCCCCAGTTCACTGCATAAATACAGAAATAAGCAATGATTAAATTCCACATTAGGGGTGTTTTCAATAACTCTTTAAAATTCACTTTGTTCGAAGTATCTTCTGTTCCAACTGTAGCTGCCTCATCTTGCGGGAGTTGAATGTATTTCCAATATAAAAAGGCAATTATTGCTCCAATTGCCCCAATGATGATAAACATCATGCGCCAGCCAATCGTTCCTAATAAATAAGCAGCTAGCAAAGGGACGATGAGTGAAACAATCCCACCAGAAGTAAGCATGATGGACATCGCTCTGCCTCTTTCCTCTTTCGGGAAGATCGTAGCAATAATTTTAGAGCTTGATGGCTGGAAACCACCCTCGCCAATGCCAAATAAGAAGCGAATCACAATCATTGCTGTTAAAGACCAAGCAATAGCCGTTAGGCCCGTAAAAATAGACCACATGATAACAGCCATTAATAAAACTCGTTTTGCGCCAAATTTATCCGCAAGCCAGCCACCTGGTATTTGCATAATGGCATAGCCTAAAAAGAAAGCGCTTAAAATAATACCCGTAGAAGATGCATCCAGCTGCAAATCCCCTGTAATCGAAACCACTGCATAGTTCATAATATAGCGATCCAAATTCCCTAAAGACCAGCCTAAAAATAAAAGCGCAAGGATGACATTTCTAGATTTCTTCGTTACTTCATTTGTTGTCATTCATATCCCTCCCATATATAAAAATCCTTCTTAATTGCCATGACTTTATTTGATTATCAATGCCCCCCAACAAATCCCCTCTTATATACCGACATTTTCGTTATATATTCGTATAATAATCAAAGTTTAATAAAAAGACAATATTTTTTTGAAAATTTCTAATAAATAGTCGTGTTCGCAAATCCATATTATTTACCTAATAAACCGATGAAAACATTGATTTATCTGTATTTTTAAAAAGAGATTCTTCTAAGAAATAGCAGAAAAAAAATGTCCCACACCACTTATTGGCATGGGACATTTTTATAATTTTTTAGACAAGTTGGTACATTTTTATCGGTCTGCCTCGAGTATGCTGCAACTCTTCTCCACAAATTCTCGCTAAATCTACATTACATAAATCTGCCACGATTCGTTGGGCATTTCTTTCACTCATTTGCAGCTGTGTCGCTAAATCCTTTGTCGTAAAATGCTTCCAGTGCATTTTTTGTACAAGTGCATGGATTTTCATATAGGTTTTAATACTAATATTTCCTTTTTTTAGTTTTTCTAAAATATAAGGGTCTTCAGCTCGGTAGGAATAGGATAGCTCTTCTACATTCCCTACCGATTCAATAATGGTGCCATCATCCTGAATCATTACGATATCAATAGCCTCATTTTCCTTCGTCTGTCTTAGTCCTCGGTGGGCATGTAACTCAGCATTGAACACTGTTTGAGCAAAACCAATACCTGCTGTCACCTTTGCCTCCATTTCAATCGACAACTGATACATTTTTTCTTGTAAAAATCGTATTTGTCCTTCAATCGCACCTCTTGTACTAAAGATGGTATATTTACCATTCCCCTCTTCAATAAGAGAACCATCAATCTGTTCACAGAGCTGTAGTAGATTTTCCTTCGTACGCAACTCTAAATATTGAATACGATAGCCTTGCTTCATGCGCTCTTTTAATGAATCGAAGTCCTTTATTTCAAGCATGACTGCACCAATTTGCGTTTCTTTATAATAGGACGTTTTGATTTTTTCAGTAAAAAGCTGAACCGTATGATAAATTTCTGTTTTTGTCGGGGAAACCCAATAAGATGGCACACCTCGTTTCTTCAGCTCTTCATCAACAGAAGGATAACAAGTAATCGCAAAATCAATTTTGCCCTTCTGCCAAAGATGATAGTGGAAATCAAATAGCTCTTGTGGATCAATCGCCACATCAAATTCCTTTAGATACATATGATGGACATTATGCTGAATCTCCGCAAGACTTTCTGAAGCCATTTGAGAAGGCGAAGGAATAATATCGATACTAACATTTTCTATAAACTTTTTTTGCTGATAGGACTGCTCTAAAAACCCCCGATAAATAGCCGCTTCGGAAAAAATAATATGGGTCAATTTATCTTTGGATACATTCGTTTGACTAGCAAGCTTATAGGGAATGTAACCAGAAAACAGCCAGAAATCGACAGCCTGATTATGTGTCTCCACAAGATGCTTTGTTTCTGTCGCCACTTCATATATATACGGAATAAATTCCATATCCTGTTCGATTTCACGTGCTAAGGCAATGATTCTTTCAACGGATTGAATGGGTCCAACAACACCTATTTTATACATCTTTTGTTCCTACCTTCTTTGTGAAACTTCAATCTTATGTAAAATATTTCTTCCCTTGTTATACCTAGTATAGCGGACAATCAAATTACTAGACAAATTTTATGGATAAAGAAAAGCCCCGAAAACTGTTCGAGGCCATCTGGAAGTAATATTATTGCTCAGTTGGGTACATGTTTGTATAGAGTAACTCTAATCTTTTAGAGAGCTTTCCAAAGGCAGTTTGCCATGCTTTACGTGCTGTATCATTGCTACTCCCTGCTGGTTCGTATATAGCATGCACCTCTTCAACCTTTTTCAAGTCACCTTCTGCTTGTGTGAGCTTCGAATAATTTTTAACAACCTTTTTATCAGCGTCACTCAAAGCATCATAGGCTTTACGGATTTCACTTACTTTTTCCTGTAAACCATCGATATATTCACCTTTTACAAGGAGTGAATTGATGGATTCAATTAGCGACAACGCATTTTCATTCGTTTGCTGTTGTCCTTTTTGCTTATCAATAATCAATTGTCTAGTTCCTGCATCAATTAGACTCACTTGTTTCGATGTAAGCTTTTCATATGCCTTGATCACTGTGCTTGGATTTGAAGCAAAGGATTTCTCATAGGTCTTCATAAAGCTTTCCACTTTTTTCACGTCTGCAAGCGCAGTTTTTAAAATATCATAGTTCGTAATCAGTTTTTTCTCACTTGAACTAAGGCTACTATATTGTGTAGAAAGATTTTTAATACTTTCAATTGTTACGACATAGTGATTATTGGAAACAATTGTGGCAATATCATTATTTAGCTGTGTAATTTTCGATGCATTTTCATCGATATTTTGATTTTTTAATAAAGCGTCATATTGTTCTTTTGCTAAATGCTGCTGATTCGCAGGTAATTTCGCATAAGCTTTTTGCACTGTTTCAATTTTTTTTGCCTTTTTTGCAGCATCTGTTTCTTCTCTAGCGGTCTGTATTTTTTTATAGAATGATTTTACACCTGTAATATCCTTATTTGCTGCTGTTAATAAATAATAATTTGTCACGTATTTTCTTGCAGCTGAAGACAATTTTTTATAGGATTCTGAAGCTGTATTAACAGCGGTTTCTAATTGATTGAATGAATATTTCGTCACATCCGCTAATTTGGCGATATCCGCCTTTAACGCCTCTGCTGCTGCTTTATCAGTAGGCACTTTACCATTGCCATCAACTGAAATCTTTGGCGTGTTAAGTAAAAATTCATCAGCATTATATACAAGGGATTGCTGTAAATTTGTAAGATTATTATAAGCTTTTAAAGTACTTGTATAGCTTGAATTAAGTTTACTTTCCGTTACACCAGTTGTTGCAGATAACTTTTGATAGGCATCCATATCTTTAATTACTTTTTCAGCTGCTTTTAAATCTTTCTGTAAGGTAACAAGATTATCGTAGCCAATAATTTGTGCTGCTGAGGCTTTCGTTAAGCTCTTGTATTCCTTGATTATTTGATTGACATTATTGACATGACTTTGCCATGAACTAGCAGACGGATCGAATGGATAAACATCATCACCAATATAGCTATCTATGACATTATTTAGATTTATAATTTGGCTTTCTTCTGCACGTTCTGCAGTAGTCAAACGCTGCACGTACACATCTGGCACTAATTTTAATTGTTTATACGTCAATTTTTCATAGGCTGTTCGAATAGATTTAGCAGTCGTCACTTGCTTATTAGGTGTAAGATTTGTAGCTAATTTATCAAATGATTTAATTAATTGCTCGACCTTTTTAATATCTGATTTAGCCTCAGTCAAAATTGCTTGATTTTGAACAGCAGCTCGATAGCTTTGTGATAATTTCTCAATATCTGCTTCGATTGTCTTCACTGCCTCTTGTAAGGAATCAATATCAGAAGCAACATATTTCACAAGGGAATGCTCATAAGATAATAAATTAATAATAGCTTGATTGAGTCTTCGCACTTCTTTTATCTCTTCAAGATCATTTGGCTCTTTTAATAGGTTTTTAATGCCCGTATATAAGGTCTCATCTACATCTAAGCTACGCTGTAACAGATCTAGCTTATTATAAGCCTCTTCTAGTTCCTTTATTTCTTTTTCATTACTAGTCTCTATTTTGCTCCATTTTTCATTTAACTTAGTTATTAATTCAACATCAGCAAGTGCTCGCTTTAAGACATCATAATTAGACACATTACCTTTAGCCGCTGTTGATAAAGATTGATAGTTTTTTTCTAGTTCCGCAACTTTAGCACCAAATTCTGTAAAGCTTGATACATTGTATTTATTATCATTGACCAGTAAATCTTTAATCTCTTTCGTTAAAGTATCAGTGGGTTCTTTAGAGACAGTGATGGTATCCGATAGTTTAGATTCTGCAAAAGAAAGACCAACTTTTGCTTTGACTGTGACAGCAATATTCTTAATATCCTTTTCAATGGCATCCTTCGGAATCGTATATGTACTACCTGAAGCTCCCTCTATGATAGTGAAGGAGTTATCACCTAATTTATAAAACCATTGATAACTATATGTAATTTGATCACTTTGCAATTTTGCACCATTCTTATCAGTTACAGTAATTCCAGCTACTTTCACTGTTTCTCCAGGTGCTACAAAGCCAGCAGATTGACCCTCTAACGTTGGAATGGTGATATCAAGCTCTAATGGCTGAATAGTGCGCGGTTCACTTTTAAATTTTTTACCGTCTGTCGTCGTTGCTTCCACAAAAATGCTTTTTCCAGCTGCTTCAACGGGTACTTTTAAGTAAATAGATGTTGCACCAGAAATCGGCTTATTTGTTGATCCCTCTTCACCGGTAATTTCCTCTAGATAATACCATTGATAAGCATTGACAATTGTATCATTCGGTAATTTATCCACTTTTAATGTTGCGTTAACAATATTATCTCCCGTGACTGAAACTGTTTCAGCCGCACTTGCTACAGTGGGAACAATAAGTGTAACAGGAATGGCTGCTGCTGTTAAAAATAATTTTTTATTCAAATCTATTGACCTCCTCAATCCTTCTCATGAATTATATCGGTCATATGGCCATAATTTCCTTGAATATTAGGTAAATACTCCAAAAAGTGTATTTCTTACTGATTTACTATTTATCAAATAATATATTTTTGATAATATTTTATTATTTTTGATTTATTCATATATATAAATAAACACAATTTCAAACAAAAGCCTTCTAATCCACATTCGTAGCGTCGACGAAGAGATTAAAAGGTGTTAAAAAAATGTATGCACTTATGCTTCCGCTTCATCTGGTTATCCTCGTATCATATAAGTTGGTCGGGTCAGGGTCTTATAGGTATAGGGATTCGTATGTTGGGTTTCACTTACTTGGATACGAATCGTCATCCCTTCTCCTACTTTGCTATCTAATGCGAATTTCCCATTAAAAGCTTGAACTCGCTCCTGCATTCCTTGTATGCCCATGGAATCAGCAAGTAGAATATCATCTATATTACAACCTACACCATCATCGTTATACAAAATTTGGAACCCCTCTTCAGTACCCAGTAAATGTATTTCAACTGTATTAGCATAGGAATGTTTTAACGCATTGTTTAATAATTCTTGGAACAGTCGATAAATCATTAAATTTAAACGCTCATCCTCTAAATAGAGGCGGTCAATCGTATATATCAAAACAAAATTAGCTCGTTTATGAATTTTTTGGATTAATTTTTCAAGGGCAGCATTTAAGCCCAATGTATCTAATAGAGGTGGCTTTAAGTTTTCGCAGTAGCCCCTCAAGTCATTCAGTGAGATAATCATATGTTCATGAAGCTTTATAAGTTTAGATGGGATCTCCTCTTTTTCTTTGGTATGCATGAGGACATCCATTTCCCTTGCAATGTGCAGTTGTTCTTGCAAAATCGTATCATGAAGTTCCTGTGCTAACTGATATTTTTCTTCCTCGAACCGTAGCCAGAGTAATTTATTGAGCCATGGTAGCTGTCGATTATCGGCCTCTTTCATATGCTTTAACTGATTTAAAAGCTCCTCAACCATTTTTGTGTTTTCGATAAAATTATTTAAATAGAGCAGCAATAATTCTAGCCATAGCAGCTCCTCATCCTTGAGATAAATTGTTTTATTATGGTCCACAACAAGGATCCGTTTATAGTTCACATCCTGATGAATAAAGGCGATATAGAAATGATCTGTCTTTTTAATATCCCCTAAGCCTAATCGTTCGACTAGCACCTCATCTATTTGATGCTGTGTATATTCTTTGGATTTATTTGTTAAGGTAACTTGATGTGTTTGAAAATCGTAAGTGAGCACATACACACTTTCCATTTCAAGCTGAACCACAACCTCCTGTACAAATTTCTCCAATAAATCCTCAATCTTCACCACTCTACCAATACTCTCAACGGTCGTATACAAGCGGTGGATGTAGTCGCCTTTTGTAGAAAATAAAATTTTCCGCTTACGATAATCAATCCGCTCTTTAATGTAGAACAACGCCATTAACGATAGAAAGGCAAAAAAGAAAATCTCTGTCATACGCGTAATTGAAAGATCAGTGAGTAAATATAGTCCTATTAACAACCACATAGTAAATCCAAATGAGAAATTGAAGTAATATCGTAATCGTGAAATAAAATACTCCATATCAAATATACGTTCAGTAAGTTGTGTAAAGATAAAACTAAAAGGAATAAGCATTAAGAATAGAGAACAAATTTCTGCAGAAAGTATATACCTATTAAATACTATTACAGGTAAAGCGTACATAAAAAGAAAAGGTAAAAATGGTATAAAAACACTACTCAACAGAACTTTTAGTTGAGGTACTTTATATTTTAGATACCCGACTATCATAATGGTTAATAAGGTCACCAAGAGTAGAAAGAAAATACCAAGTACAATATAAGAATGGTGGTAATGTGTATATGGAATTATTATACTAAAAAAACTAAGTATAACAGCAGATATAGGAATTAAATAAAGTATTTTTACATTTTCAAAAAATATCCATTTGAGATTCAGAAAATAAAAGTACTCTTTTAAAAAATGTATTAAAATTACTAAACATAACAACATACTGCTTCTATTTACTATTATTCCAATAGGATCTAGTCGGCTTGAAGCACCGCTACTAACATATGCCAGAGAAACAGTAAGGATAAATAAAATAAGTAATTTAATTAAGTTAGAATTTTTTTGTTTGTATTTAATATATAAAGTAATAAATAAAGTGAGTAGAAAATAACAAGAAGGAATAACTAACACATAATAGAATTGTTGAGGAATATCTAAATGCCTTATTTTCACCACTAATATCTGGCCATCTGGCTTTTTTATTACTAATTCATTTGCTGCTCTAATCACAGAATCATATTCTAGATTAGAAACATTTTCTGTGTGCGTACCATTAACTTCTAAAACAATATCCCCTAGCATTATTTGATGATTATCTGCCCATTTTTTAAAATATGGCTTCTTTACGAACCATTGGCCGTCTTCTTCTTGAATTTCAATATTTATTGAAGGAGAGCTATAAGTTACATTAATTAAATATAAACCAATAAATAAATAAAAACTTATAGCTATCCATATAGGTTTATTTATAAAATATTTTAGTACCAAATTAAACTTTGAGAACAGAAATCTTCATCAAACGAATCCAAAATTGCCTTTTGCTCTAATGCTGTTACACCAATGAGAGAAGCTTTTTTTTCTTTTAACAATGTCACCAACGTCGGATTTTGCTCTAAATATTGAATCATGTTAATCATTAAATCGCCTCATTTCTTCATTTTATAATTTTATAGTCACTATAAATTACCAATAAATCCTTCTATAAAGGAATTATTAACCATATATGTAACTATATTTTCATTATACTACCACTCTCCAATAATTCAACATTATTTTCTAAAAAATTCAAAAAATAATAGAATACGTAATAATTTTGCTTTATTTTCAATTATTTTTCTCCAAGAGTAGACATAAAAATCAAATGAAAAGCCTCTTCCTTATAGTAGGAAGAAGCTTTTCATTTATATCTCTTACTCATATTGGCATCCTTCTTGTAGCCACTTGCTTAAATCAGAAGTAATCAATGTTGCATGCTCCGGGGTCATATCTCCACTATCTACTGCAAAAACACGAAAATCCTCTGCCTTTATCGCCATTAAAAAGATCATTCCTCCACTATCATCCCCAATAGCAATATAGCCTTTTGCATATTCCGCCACTTCCCAAGTCTCGTTTCTTTCTACAATTTCCTCCGTGCCATAAATGAACACACCATTCGTAAACGATAAACCGTTACTTTCCTTTAATACAAGTGTATACGCACTCGGAAGTTGGCAATTCAACTTATTTTCTATGTGTAAAATTTGGCGATCTGTTGCTGGAGGATATGCCGTATAGCTATTATGTATAGGTAACATTTCGTCACCGTCCTTTCCTCTATATTTTTTTCACATCTGGGCTGTACAAAATTCATAAAATGCTAGGATTAAGTCATCTACCTTTTGTTTATTGACAATTTTACCCAACCATTCTTCTGGAATTTCATCCAACTGTTTATACATACCCGCTATCGATCCTGTAATCGCTGCAACTGTGTCCGTATCTTCTCCTAAATTAACTGCCTTCAGAATGGCGTCTTTAAATGTTGTAGAATTACCTACACACCAAATGGCCGCCTCTAATGAATGAACAATATAGCCGCTTGATTGAATCTCGTCTTCAGGCGTATTGAAAAAGTTTTCATGAAAAATCCGTGTGTAAGCATTTAACTCCGCTTTCATTTCATGTTGTAAATTATTTTGCAGTAAGTCAAAAACCTCATTTAAGGCCACTTCTAGTGAATTATTTCGGTATAAGCTTAATAATAGCTCAATGTAAATAACGGATCCTACTATGGAACGCGGATGACCATGAGTAATCTCTGTATATTGATGTACTAATTCTTTTCTTTTAGCAAAATCTAACTCATGCATGACCACGAATACTAAAGGAGCTATCCTCATTAGTGTACCATTGCCATTATCAAACTCGCCCGTTTTACCACATTGTGCTGGCGGAACACCTTTTTTATAGTTGGAAACGGCTTCCGCTGTAGTAATTCCAATATCAAACATTTCGCCAAATGGTGTAAGATAGCCATGCTCCATGTATTGCACAAATTTGTTCATCAATGTTTTGGTATCGCCTTTTTCAATAATGTTTTCTACCAAGCAGAGTGTTAGAGAAGTATCATCAGACCAAGTACCAGGTGGTTGATTGTAAGTACCATACCCCATCACATCTTGCACATGGAAAGTCCCTCTTTGTTTAAATTCGACTGGTACGCCCATTAGATCACCAATAATCCCGCCGTATAAAGTGTCAAACACCCGCTCCCTCAATTTTGCATCTACCATTGATGCCACCCCTAACTTTTATTTAATTTATCACAATTCAAAAACAGTACATTTAATTTTATAATAAATCAATTCCTCATTTATTATTTTTTCAATCTCTTCCCAATCTCCTCCAGCTAAACCTGAACCAATTTTAGGCATCTGTATCGATAATCTATTTTTTAATGCAAATCTCGCAACTTTTCTTAAACATAAACGAAGTGCATCATAATCAATATAGGTTGTATGATCTTTATCATTTTTCCTCACACCGTGTTGTGCAAGCATATTGGCAACAAAAGTAGCTCTCTCCTGGTCTACACATACAAACTGAACTTCTCCTAACCCAAAAGTTTCTTTATCCTTAGACCATTTTACATATTCATTTTTGGCAAAAGGGAATTGCTTTGATAAAGATAAAACAAAGCCTTTTCCCCATTTACCTAAAATATTGACAACATGAATGATGAGTGTATGTTCTTCTAAAGGAAGAGAAGCATCGCCCTTTAAGTAGTTTGTTTGAGATTTGTTAGCTACAATTCCTTCCTGCCATTTATTATCAAATTCTAATTGAGTAATAGGTACACTATCGCTTAAATCTAAACTATCGATATGTCCGTCATACAATAAAAATCCAATATTTTCATTCCAATCATGTAATGATGAAGAACAGTACATATCGTTGTTAATTATATTAATCTGCCTAGTTGCAACGCCATCATCAAATTCTGTATATAATTGTCCATAACCTTTTAAAAATTCAATATTATCACATTTATAGTATAATAGACTATTACTAAACTTGATATCTTCTTCCACCACTTTAACCCCCTTAATAGAACCAACCTATCATATTTTTGTGCTTAATAAGGTGCAAAGATTTTATTAATTATACTTCGATTGTAGATAATTAGGCACTAACTCTAAGTCCTTAAATTGAATCCCTTTAAGATGGAGTTTTTCACAGATTTAAATTTTTCTGAACAAAACAGGTATCTACCCAGTTTAAATCGTTTAATGGAAATAAATCAAGATCAGAGTCTTTTAACACCAATCTTATATACTTATCAACGAAACTTCCATCAACTTTTAAGTTTGCATTACTTGGCACTTCTCTTGTAAGATACTCAGATTTTCATAATCAACTGAAGATTCGTTTGGCCTGTAATTTAAGGTGCAAAAAAAAACCGTTCACCTAAACGTGAACGGTTTTGTAGACTATGCTTTTTGATAACGAAGCACTGGTGTACGAGCAGCGCGTGTTTCGTCTAGACGAGATACGACTGTTGTATGAGGTGCTTCTTGAACGATTGATGGATTTTCTTCTGCTTCTTTCGCAATTTGAATCATTACATCACAGAATGCATCTAATGTTTCTTTAGATTCAGTTTCAGTTGGCTCGATCATTAACGCCTCTTCCACATTTAATGGGAAGTATGTTGTTGGTGGATGGTAGCCAAAGTCTAACAAACGTTTTGCGATATCTAATGTACGAACGCCTAGCTTCTTCTGACGACGACCTGATAAGACAAATTCATGTTTACAGTGACGGTTATATGGTAGATCGTAGAATGGCTCTAAGCGACGCATCATATAGTTTGCATTTAATACAGCATATTCTGTAACAGCTTTTAAGCCATCTGGCCCCATTGTACGAATATACGTATAAGCACGAACATTGATACCAAAGTTACCATAGTAAGGTTTTACGCGTCCGATTGATTGTGGACGATCGTAGTCAAAGTGGTATGTGCCTTCTTCAGTTCTTACTAATACTGGTTTTGGTAGGAATGGAATTAAATCTGCTTTTACACCTACTGGACCAGAACCTGGACCACCGCCACCATGTGGGCCTGTAAATGTTTTGTGTAGATTTAAATGCACACAGTCAAAGCCCATATCGCCAGGACGTGCTTTACTCATAACGGCATTGAGGTTCGCACCATCATAGTACACTTTACCGCCTACAGAGTGAATTAGCTCTGCCATTTCGATAATGTTTTCTTCAAATAACCCTAGTGTATTCGGGTTAGTTAACATGAGTGCTGCTGTATCAGAACCTACTACTTTGCGAAGGTCTTCGATATCAACTAAGCCATTTTCATCCGATTTGACAGTGATTGTTTCAAAGCCCGCTACTGTCGCTGAGGCTGGGTTTGTACCGTGAGCTGAGTCAGGCACGATTACTTTGTTACGGTGACCTTCACCATTTGCTTCATGGAACGCACGAATCATCATTAACGCTGTCCATTCACCATGAGCACCTGCTGCTGGTTGTAATGTAACTTCATCCATCCCTGTAATTTCTACTAAAGACGTTTGAAGATCATAAAGAAGTTCCATTGCCCCTTGGACTGTTGATTCATCCTGTAATGGGTGAACATTTGCAAAGCCTGAAAGACGTGCAACTGTTTCGTTAATTTTCGGATTATATTTCATCGTACAAGAGCCAAGCGGATAGAAGCCCGAGTCTACCCCATGGTTTCTACGAGAAAGTGCTGTATAATGACGCATAATATCCAGCTCAGATACTTCAGGTAGTTCTGCTGCCTCTGAACGTACTAGGTTTGCAGGTAATAAATCTGCTAGGTCTACTTCAGGCACATCTAGTGCTTCTAAACTATAGCCAACGCGACCTTCTTTTGAAATTTCAAAAATGAGTGATTGATTTTCGTTATGCATTAAGAGCCCCCATTTCTGCAACAAGTGCATCAATTTCTTCCTTCGTGCGTAATTCAGTTACTGCGATTAGCACATGATTTTTCAGAGAGTCATAATTTTGACCTAAAGGATAGCCACCGATAATACCCTTTTCGATTAAGCCTTTATTGATTTCCTTCACACATTTATTCGTTTTCACTACGATTTCGTTAAAGTGTGCACCTTGGAATGCTACTGTAAAGCCTGCTGCTTCAAAGGCATTTTTTGCATAACGTGTTTTCGCAATATTTTGAGTAGCCATTTCACGGATACCTTGTTTTCCTAGAGCTGTCATCGCTACAGAAGCTGCAAGTGCAAGAAGTGCTTGGTTTGAGCAAATATTTGAAGTTGCCTTATCACGACGGATATGTTGTTCACGTGCTTGTAGTGTTAAAACGTAACCACGACGGCCTTCACCATCAACTGTTTCACCAACAAGACGTCCTGGGACCTTACGCATTAATTTTGTTGTTACTGCAAAGAAACCACAGTGTGGGCCACCGAAGGCTTCAGAAATACCGAATACTTGCGCATCACCTACACAAATATCAGCGCCAAGCTTGCCAGGAGGCGTTAAGATTCCTAATGCAAGTGGGTTAGAAGATACAACAAGTAAGCTTTTTGCAGCATGTGCAATATCCCCGATCACTTGGATGTCTTCCACTTGGCCGAAGAAGTTTGGATATTGTGCAATAACAGCTGCTGTGTTGTCATCGATCAACTCTTTTAATGCATCCACATCTGTCACACCATCTTTTTGCGGGATAGTCACAATCTCAATGGATTGACCGTAGGCATATGTAGCAACAACATCGCGATATTCTGGGTGCACTGCTTCAGACACTAAAATTTTCTTGCGACGCGTATGACCAGCTGCCAGCATACCTGCCTCTGCTAAAGCTGTACCACCGTCATACATAGAAGAGTTTGCAAGATCCATACCCGTTAGCTCGGCAATCATCGTTTGGAATTCAAAGATGGCTTGTAGCTCACCTTGTGAAATCTCAGGCTGATATGGTGTATAAGCCGTATAGAACTCTGAACGAGAAATAACATGGTCCACGATCACTGGTTTATAGTGGTTATAAACACCTGCGCCTAAAAATGATACATTGGCATTTGTATCCTTATTTTTAGCAGCAAGTGCCGTTAATTCTTTTAATAAAGCAGATTCTGATTTAGCTTCTTTAATATCATAAAGGCCTTTAAAACGGACTTTCTCAGGAATATCCTCAAATAACTCATCGACTGAGGATACACCGATTACGTCTAACATTTCTTTTTGATCTTGCTCCGTCATAGGTAAATAACGATGTTTCATAAATGTAGGTCCCTCTTTTCAACTATTATTTTGAACGCTTGTAAAACGGTGTTTCTACTGTTATTACCTTTAAGTGTTTACCGCGAATTTCGATTTCTAGCTCAGTTCCGATTGTTGCGAATTGACTGTCAATTAATGCGTGACCAACATTACGTTTAGATGAAGGAAGCTGTGTACCAGTTGTCACTTCACCGATTTCTTGACCATCCTTAAACACTTTGTAGCCATGGCGTGGAATGCCTTTATCAATCATTTCAATGCCTACAAGTTTGCGTGGTAATCCATTTTCCTTTTGAGCTACTAACGCTTCATGACCAATGAAGTCTTCTTTATTTAATTTCACAGCGAAGCCAATACCAGCCTCCAGTGGAGAAATTGTTGCTGATAGCTCTTGACCATATAGTGGTAGCCCCGCTTCAAAACGAAGTGTATCACGACATCCTAGTCCAGCTGGAACAACACCTTTTTCTTGACCTGCCTCTAAAATTTTCCCCCAAAGCGCTTTGATGTCTTCTGGAGCGCCATATAATTCAAAGCCATCTTCTCCTGTATAGCCACTGCGAGAAACTAATACTTTATGTCCTGCAACCTCAACATTCTCTTGGAAGCGGAAAAATTTAATGGCACTTACATCAGTTGAAGTAAGGGATTGAAGAACTTCTTCTGCTAATGGTCCTTGCAGAGCAATTTGTGCGTAGGCATCCGATTGGTTATCAATCGTCACATCATATTGATGCTGATTTTCCATCATCCAATCATAGTCTTTTTCAATGTTGGCTGCATTGACACATAATAAATAGTGATTGTCAGCTAATTTATATGTTAATAAATCATCAACAACGCCACCATCTTCATAGCACATTGCCGTGTACTGCGCTTGACCGTCGACAATTTTTGAGACATCATTTGATAACAGATTTTGTAAAAAATCTAATGCATCGGGACCAGTTACTAAAATCTCTCCCATATGTGATACATCAAATAAGCCTGCACGATTACGCACTGCATCGTGTTCTTCTTTAATAGAAGAGAATTGAACTGGTAATTCCCATCCACCGAAGTCAACTGTTTTTGCACCATATTTCGCGTATTCTTCAAATAGAGGTGTACGTTTTAATTCATTCGCCATTCTTTTTTGCCCCCTTATTGTTAGTTACATTTTTACTGGTAGTAGTTCGTCTGCTTTTTGTATTCCTACAGTCAATCGCATAAAACAGGCTATAGACATAAAAAAAGACAGACGAACCCCTTTTCGGGATTCTCTGTCCTTGCACCTGAAAGTTACACCAGACTGGCTCGCAAGCTTCACTATTGCCAATCAGTCGGCTTTCCCCTTTGGTGGCTGTTATTGTTATACTACAGCTCTCTCCAGAGTTGCGTCTTGTACGAGTCCTTTTACCTGAGAGATTCATAGCCCATTGCTACTTGCTCCTTCGGTGGCGTCTCCACGCTCTCTCCCCGCACAATCATCCGCCCAAGATAAATCTTGGTACTATTTAGTATTCAATGAACATTTAGTTACTTATTTGTCTATATCCTAACATTAAATGCATTGGAAAGGCAATCATTTTTTAAAAGATAATAAAAGACGAACATTAAAGTAGCAAAAAATGATTATCGTTCGTTTTTCAACCTTTTTACTTGAAATACTAAATACTCTAGAATTTGGCGAATCGTCCTACCTTCTGTCAGTACCTGAATATGACCTGCATCACGGTAAAACTTCCTTCTATAGTGATACAGACCTTCTAGCTCCTCCTTTGTAGAGCTCTGTACAATGGGTCTATTTGGATCATGCTGAACTCGTTTATAAATATCCTCAAACGACGCATCTAAAAAAAATACCAGTCCACTGCGTCTCATAATTTTTCGATTTTCAGCATTGATGGCAACGCCACCACCAGTCGAAATAATACAAGCCTCGTCCCTAAAATTTTTCAAAAATTCTGTTTCTATTTCTCGAAAGTGGGCCTCACCGTATTTTTCAAAAATCTGTGGAATTGTCATCCCCTGCTGTCGCACAATCTCATGATCCATATCATAATATGGCATCTTCAATAAATAGCTTAAGCGTCTTCCTAACGCACTTTTTCCACTACCCATAAAACCAACTAAATATATTTTTCGCAATTCGATTCACCTTCTTATAACTACGATTCTACACTGTCTGACAAAATTTGTCCCAATAAATTTATCGTAGCTCGAACATTCAATTTTTCTAGCCCATCATATGTTCGATACTGCATTTCATAAGACATATAATACGCAAGAACAAAAGTAGTTACAAAAAATAATAATGCAATTGCGATCAAAAAAATAGCCCCTCTGTCATTTTTCAATAATTGGCACATAAAAGGTTCGCTCCTTTTGAATACCACTAGTCATTTTTACAGCCACCGTCAGCTTATTTTCGGAATAGCTAAATTGACATTTATTGATTCCTATTAGCATGGGAACATGTCCACCCTTTACCTGCTCACGAATAATATTCGAGTAGCAATCAATATGATGGAGCGTATCGGCTGTTTGGAAAGTCATTCTTTTTTGATCGTCTCGAACGGAAAAGGTGGAAATATCTTTAAGAGAGAGATTTAAATCAGAAACAAATAGTTCCCACTTTGTTTGTTCATCTGTTAGCATCGTGAATCTCATTTCAGCAAACCACAGCATGATAAGGACAAAAAAATGAGAAATAAGCACAAAAACAACTAATTGAAACATAGCTTCTATTAATGTATAGCCCTTCTCATTCATGTACTTCACCTGTCACTTGGATACATTTTTGGCGTGGCTCCTGTAAATTTTGAAATTCGACACAAACTTGTTGTTCATCAACTATCCAGTGATAAGCAATCTGTTCAATGGTCCGAGTGCCCTCTGTTACTTGAATCGCAAGATACTGTTTTAAACCTTCATATGCTGTTTCAGCTGCAACTAGCTCCATTTTTTTATTAGCAAGATTTGTTTTCATCGTATAGGTAATGGGAATTAACGAGGTACAAAGTATCATTAAAATACCCACACCTAAAATAGTTTCTACAAAAGAATAGCCTGACTCATTCAATCCTAGCTCTCCCTCGCCCTAATGTTATGATTACTTTTTTCTTACCCTGTGGGGTTTTAAACGCCATAGTACCAGCTGACATCACATTGCCGCTGTAATTATAGACAAGAGTTTGAATGGAACTCTCTGCGGGCAAAAATTCAACCCCCTTCGGAAAAGAGCGTTCATATAAATGGGTAAAAAAATCTTTTTGAATACTATAACGATTTGTTGAACCTTCCACCTTCAGGGCTATATATTGCCGTTGGCTCATACTATAGGTTTGAATATATTGAATATCGAGTTGTAATTGCGTAAAAAATCGTTCTATTTCCTTGGTTTCTGCTATCTTCAATGAAAATTTACTAACAATCGCTGTTAAACTCATAACAAGAAATAAGACAATCAGCATTTCAAGAATTGTAAAACCACCATTTTTATGAACATTCATTAGCTATCCGTACCTGTTTCCAAGTTGACATTGGCTGGACGTACCTCTCCCTCATTAGTAATCACTATTTCTTCTTTATTGGGGCAGGTTGTTTCATTTTCCTTTAAATAGCCTTTTGCCACTAAATCATCTAAGGTAGGATAGGCCATATTATCTACACGATAAGCCTCTACTTGACCTTGCACCATGGATATATAAGCCGTACAGCCTTTCTTATCTATTGTGGCGAAATGTTTTGTAACATTTGGGATTGTAATTAAAATGAGTATAGATATAATTAGCAAAACTATAAGCATCTCTATTAAAGTAAAACCAGCTTGTTGGTTGATACGTTTCATCATTTACCTCCTAAACTAATTCAATCATGTGATAGATGGGTAATAATAAACTGATATAAGCCGCTATTATACAAGCAGCTATAAGGATAAAGAAGCTAGGCTGCACAAAAGCTAATATTTTTTGTAACAGCTGCTCCTGCTTTTCCATTAATAAATCACTATACAATACTAATTCTTTTCCTAAATATCCGCTGTGCTCGCCATGCTCAACGAACATTGGAAAATCTTTTTGAAAAACGGCCATTATCATTACCGCCTGTGTCAGTGATTCTCCAAAGATGACTCTTTCTTTTATACGCTGTGAAAGAACTTGGAGAAATGGTTGTAGCTGCTGTTCCTCTAATAGCTGAAGGCTTGCTTGTAATGAAAATCCACTTTGTAGTAAGCTGCCTAAATAAGCAGCAAACTGCCTTGTCAATGCCAGCCTAAAATAGCGCTGTATAAAGGGGATTTTTAATAAAATTGTTAGTTGATGCGCAACAGCTTGTCGTTTGAGATAGAATCGAAAAATGATTAAGCTGCCTATTACTATGAACATGGTCAAGATGACTACATCTGGGACATGTAATAACATATTGGACAATGCAATACTTGTCTCTTCTGTTTCAGAGGTACGACTGACGACCATTCTTTCAATGTTCGGTAAAAAAAATGTACGAAACACAAAAAATAACAACAATAAAAAGAACATCAGTGTGACAGGGTAGATCAGCAGCTTGATTAGCTTTTTCTTAGTCTTTTCACTTACTGTTATCTGCTTAGCCACACCTTTAAACGCTTCTATCATATGACCATTGTTTTCTGCCACCTTAATTGCCATTAAATAATGATTCCCTAGCTGTAAGATTTCAAATATCTCTGCAACACCTACTCCTTGTCTGAGCTTTTCATCAATTTGCAGCTGTATGTCCTCATGAGCTTCGATATGATGAGGTAGTAGCATGGAAATAGCTTGTGGAAATAAATATCCTTCCTGCATTAACACACATAATCGATTGAAAAGCTGAGCTTGCTCCTTTACCCGCCATTTCGTAGCCCGATTGTAAAAAAGAACAATTTTATCGATGTATGTTTGTAACTGCATATAGGCTCTCCACTAAATCTTTTTGCCCCCTTAATGTTAAGTCATAAGGAAGTTTGTAATTTCCCTTATCCTGAATGGCGGTGATGGCTCTTGATAGATGATCATCATGTAATATTTCATAGACAGCTCGACGTTCTTCATGTAGACCTGAAGTCTGAACAAGCATTTGGGCAACTATGCCGATAACCGTTTGACGTAGCTCATCAATCGACACACCTAAATCCATTAAACGATAGAGACAATTAATGGAGTCTTTTGCATGAATAGTGGAGACTACTAAGTGCCCTGTTAGGGAGGCTTGGATGGCAATATTCGCTGTTTCTTTATCGCGAATTTCACCAATCATAATGACATCAGGTGAATGGCGTAAAATGGCTTTTAGTCCTGTAGCATATGTAACGCCCGCTCGCTCGTTTACTTGAATTTGAAGTAAATTCGCTTGGCTGTTTTCTACAGGATCTTCTAAAGAAATCACATGTCGATTCAATTCTGTGGAACAGTAGTGGATTAGGGAATAAAGTGAAGTAGACTTGCCAGAGCCTGTTGCTCCCGTAAAAAATAGAAGACCTTGTCTGTTTTGTACTAGCTCCATGAGTTGGTGAGCAGCGCTTTTGGAAAAGCTTAGGGAAGTTAGTGGAAATGCATGATTTTGGAGAAGTAAACGAATAATTAAGCTTTCTTTTAAAAATGCAGAAGGCAGTGTGGATACTCGAAACGAATATGAATTTTGCTCCATTGCTTTTTGAAACGCGCCGCTTTGAGGTTTACGACGCTCACTAATATCTAATTGAGCAAGAAATTTATAATAAGAGATCATTCTTTCTGCAAGTTCATTTTGTAGCTCACCCGCGTGGAGAAGTTTATCATATTTCCGAAAATAGATCCGATACTTTATGTTTCCTGGAACCAGCAATAAATCGGATGCTCCAAAATGATAGGCCTTTAGTAAAAGTTGCTCACATTTTTGTTCGACAACTGTTTCAAAACTCTGCATATATGCACCTCTCTTTTAGTTCATTCGAATAGGACCGCTCTATTCGTTATTTCCTAGTATAAGGAGGAACTCGCCACGAGAAAAGCCCTTTTCAGAAAATAAAAATTTATAAGATAATTTTCCACCAATAATGTTTTTTGCTATAAAAATGTGGATAAAGTGCAATTTTCCACTAAAAAAGAATATAAATACATGAAAAAATTAATATTTATGCCGAAATGAACTGTATCTTTTTCAATAATACAATATAATAGTATCAACATGATTATTTTCCTAACACTTGGTAGACGAACATAATTTTTATAATAATTTAAAGAGGTGAAGCTCATGATCCATCCATTAAAAATTACTAGTACACTAGCCGATGAAACAAGATACTCTATTTATGAGTACATATTGCAAGAGAAAAAAACAGTTACTGTGCAACATATTGCTGATAAATTCGGTATCCATCCAAACGTTGCTCGACTTCATTTAACGAAGCTTTCAGAAATAAACATTATTACAGCTGACTATGTAAAAACAGGTAAAGGTGGCAGACCTGGACGTGTTTATAAAGCTTCAGAAAAGGGTGTATCTCTCACTTTTCCAAGACGTGAGGAAGATCGTTTATTAAAATGGACGATTCAATTAATTGAAGACTTTGGTCCATCTGCATTAACAAAGTGCCAGGAAATTAGCTACCAAGACGGCTACCAGCAAATGAAAAATTATATGAGTGCTGAATTGACATTAAGTAATTCTCTTTCCTTCGATGAAAAACTTCAGCTATTAACGGACAATGCCGCACTAATTGGCTATATTCCACAAATTCAACAAACTGAGCATGGAAAAAAAGTAATCTTCTCCATTTTCAATTGTCCATTCCAGGAGCAACTCACATCCTATTCTGAAATTGTTTGTTCATTACATGAATCCTATTTAAAAGGGCAATTAGATGCATTGTTTACGAACAATGAATTTGTGCAAATGGAAAGTATGATACATAATTGCGATTTATGTAAATATGAAATAAACGTGACAGAAATCGATAGCTAGATTAAAAATCCATTTGTTTGTCACAAACATGGAGAAGTTCCAGTTTACAGACACCTTTCATATCATTTATAATGAGTAAGAGATTATTGTGTCGTGGGCAAAAGGAGGGGAAATTTCATGGATAATATGTATAAAGTTATGGCATTCTGGACAGGTATTTTTGCCGTTATGTTCTACCTTGGAGGTATGAACGAGGTATCGCTATTATTCTTAGGTAATACAGGTTTATTCTTATTATTAGGCTTCTTAAACCTTTCAGAACGTATGTACATGTACATTTTCGGAGCATATTTAACTGTATTCTTCGCTGGCTTCACGTACTATACAACATTCATTCACGTACCTGGTGGCGGTCATTAATACAAACAAAATCGCGTATCTCACTTTCGGTGAGATACGCTTTTTTATGTGCTAAAACAGTTTATTAGTCAAATTTTAAAATCCATTTAAAAAAGGATTTGTCTCCATTTCTGCGCCTACAGTAGTATAATTACCGTGTCCAGGATAAATAATAGTATCCTCAGGTAATGTCAACAGTTTATTATGGATAGATTCCAATAAGATTTTGGTTGATCCACCTAATAGATCTGTACGTCCTACACCCTGTTCAAATAATGTGTCTCCAACGATGGCAAAACCGTCCTTTTCAAAGATATAGGAAATACTCCCAGGTGAATGCCCTGGTGTAAAAACGGCTTGAAAAACAAAATTACTTATTTCAAATTGCTGTTCTTTTTTGATGATTGTGTCTTGTGCTGGTGCAGCTACCCTATAATCTGGTAATGCAGCATATTTACTAGAGCCATTCTTCGTTGGATCCGCTAGCCAACTAACTTCCTTTTCATGAATCCATACAGGCACATCAAATACCTCACGCACTGCATCCACTGCCCCTATATGATCAAAATGGGCATGTGTTAAAAAGATAGCAAGAGGTTTTAAGCCGTTGCTACGGATTGTTTTAATGAGACGCTCCGCTTCCTCGCCTGGATCAAATACGATACATTCTTTTTCTTTATTCGATACGATATAGCAATTCGTTTGGACGGGACCAAGAGAATAACTTCGTACGTTCATCATAGTTATCACCTCAACTTCCTATTATACAGACTTTGCCACAATTTGACGATAAATGTTCATAGTTTGCAGTATTTTAGTCCTCGACAAAAACAAGTAGAACGTTTACAATTAAGGAGGAATATTGTTTGCGACATTCATTTTCTGATGTCGAAAGGAGTGTCTATTTTTAATGAACTTATTAATGGTTATTTTTGGTCTAGTAGCGATTTTAGCTGTAGTTGGTACATTCCAAGCAATTAAAGAAAAGAACCTATTAAGCGTTGTTTTCAACTTATTAAGTGCTGCTGTATTCGGATGGTTCGTCATCATGACGATTGTTCACAGCGGTTACCCACCAAAATTACACTAAAATTCAGACAAAAAAAGAGCAGTCTCCTCGGAGATTGCTCTTTTTTTGTTTGTTATTACTTATTGAGTTGAAGAAATCGTTTCTTGCCCAATTGTAGGACATCATTATTCATTAATACTTGTGATAAATCATCCATCGCTATCTTTTCTCCATTCAAGGAGACTCCATTTTGCTTGATTAACCGCAAAAACTCACTCTTACTATGAATAAAACCTATTTCCACTAGTTGTGGAATGATATCCATTATTCTTTCCTTATCAATTTCTAAGAGCAGTATGGGAATGTTTTTGGGTATTTCCTTTCTTTGAAATGCTGCTTCAAAATAAGCTCTTGCTTCCTCCATTGCTGTAGGTCCATGATATAAAGTCGTTATAATTTCTGCTAATAGAAATTTCAAATCGCGGGGATTCTCTCCCCTTTGTAGTCTCTCTTTAATAGCCTGCACTTTTAGTGGATGCTCATCTGTTGCTAATTCGAAATATTTGATAATTAAAGTATCTGGTATTTCCATCACTTTTTTAAACATAATCTCAGGTGCTTCATTGATACCAATATAATTACCTAAGCTCTTACTCATTTTTTCAATGCCATCTAATCCCTCTAGTAGGGGCATAAAAATAGCAATTTGTTTTTCTAATCCTCGATGCTTTTGTAAGGTGCGCCCCATTAGAATATTGAACGTCTGATCCGTTCCACCTAACTCTATATCTGCCTCAAGCTCTACCGAATCATACGCTTGCATAAGTGGGTAGAAAAACTCATGTATACCAATTGGTATGTGCTGTTGGTAACGTTTCTGAAAATCCTCGCGCTCTAAAAGTCGAGCAACAGATGTTGAGGCTGCTAGCTTGATGACTTCTTCAAAGGACAGTTTTGCTAACCATTCACTATTAAAACGAACCGTTGTCTTGTTTATATCTAGCACTTTAAAAATTTGCTCACAATATGTTTGGGCGTTTTTCTTTACTGTATCGTCGTTTAAGGCTGTTCGCCCCTTTGCTTTACCTGTAGGATCGCCAATTCGTCCTGTAAAATCACCGATCACAATCACTGCTTGATGGCCTAAATCTTGCATTTGCTTGATTTTTCGTAGAACAACAGCATGACCTAAATGAATATCGGGTGCGGACGGATCGAGCCCTAGCTTAATCGTTAAAGGTAGCTGTTCCTTATACGATCGCTCTAATTTTCCAAGTAAATCCTGCTCATCTACGATCTTGCTAGCGCCTTTCTTGATAATCGCTATTTGCTCCTTTGGTGTTAAAAACATACGAAACATCTCCTTGTAATATTAAATATTAATATTGCAAGCTCTATAAGAGTTCATGAGGTACTGACTGTTGACAAGGCTTTACTAACTTTTATCTAAATCCACTGCTTAAAAGGCATAAAAAAAACGCCTTTAGGAAATTCCTAAAGGACGTAGATAAACGTGTTACCACCTTTTTTCGAGAGCTATTCACATAGCCCTCCTCAACAAGTACAGCCGTAGCGATACTTCTGCAATGATTACGGATGCAACCCCGTCGTAGCCTACTTAAGTTTCGGTACGCAGCTCCAAGATGTATTCACTTTAATATCCCTTGCGCCTCTCAACAACCGGCTACTCTCTGTCAGTTCCATTAAAGTTACTCGTTCTTTTCGATGCCTTTCACTCTTATACTCCGAAATGCGAAAAACAAATCTTCGTTATGCAGATATTTACACTTATTATAATCATCTCTTTTTCTTTGTCAATAGAGAAAGGTCAATAAAGTGTTTTCACTTGCCTAGCGTAGTAACATTGTGAAGGGTGTTTTCTTAAACATAAGATTCACAAATAAATTTTATAAATGGTTGCGTGTGACTAATTCCTTTTTATCCGCAATATAAAAAGAGAGATCTCTACACGAGATCTCTCTTTGATTATTTTACTGAATCCTGCTTTAAATTACCTGTTTTTTCGTCATAGAAGCGAAGTAAGTCTCCATTGATGATGGCATCGGAGTTTTCTAGCTCCATAGTGGCACGATCAGCATAAGGCTGACATGGCTCAACATCTATTTCTTCGCCAGTTGCTTTGTCATAGCAAGCTTCACCAGCATAGACGTATTTATCTGTAATAAAGCGTCCATCACGGAAGACTACAAAGTCCTCATGCTCTGGAGAGAATAAATCTGCACCCATTTGCATATCTTTGGACGTTTCAACGCCAAGAAGATGTAAGATCGTTGGACGTAAATCCATTTGTCCTGAAATCTCAGTCATTTCTTTTCCATCGCCAGCTCCTGGGATGTGGATGAATAAAGGTACTTCTTGAAGCATTGCATTATCCATTGGTGTAATTTGATCTTTTCCTAAATATTGTGCCATTGCTTTATTATGGTTCTCAGAAATACCATAGTGATCCCCATACATCACGATAATAGAGTTATCATAGACACCTTGATCTTTTAACTGTTGGAAGAAGTCTTTTAAAGCTTCATCCATGTAGCGTACAGTTTGGAAGTAACGATTTAATGTACCTGAATTTGAATCATATTCAGGAATCATAATATCTTCTGGGTCCAATGTAAATGGATAATGGTTCGTTAATGTAATAAGTCTAGAGTAGAATGGCTGTGGCATATCTTTCATTAAAGCAGCTGATTGCTCTAAGAATGGAACATCTTTCATTCCCCAGTTTACAGCTTGCCCCTCTTCCACAGTATATGAATCTATATCGTAGAATTTATTAATTTTTAACGATTGGTACATCATGTCACGATTCCAGAATGATTTATTATTAGGGTGCATGACATTTGTAAAGTAACCATTTTCTCCAAGGCGTTCAGCCATTGAATTATACGTATTTCCACCATGCGTGAAGAATACAGCACCTCGACCTAAGCCAAACAATGAGTTTTCAACAATAAACTCAGAGTCAGATGTTTTTCCTAAACCTGTTTGGTGATAGAAGTTACTGAAATAATACGTATCTTTATCTTTTGTTAAAGAGTTTAAGAATGGCGTAATCTCATGACCATTCATGTCATTATTGATGACAAAGTTTTGTAATGACTCCATTGACACAACAATTAGGTTACGACCTTTATATTTGCCAAACATCTCTGGATTCACAGCAGCCTGATTAGAGCGTATATAGTTGTTTACTTCTACTAGCTCACTACCATCGGCTAACGCACGTTGTGCAGATGATTTAGATTGAATATAAATGTCATACAAGTGGTAATTGTACGTACCAATGTTTTTTACTAATAATTCGCGGTCAAAACTACGTGTTAGTAATTGTGGACGCTCCGTTTCTGCTAATCCTAAATTTAAGAATGTCATTGCTATTGCAAGCACAAAAAATGCACGACGGAATTCAATATTCACTTTAAATGCATCTTTCATTCTCGGTAAAAATTTATTCGCTAAGATTAAGATAACGACATCAACGAAATATAATACATCCCAAGGCTCAACAATGGCTGCTACTGATGTTCCTAAGTCACTAAAGTTACTTGTTTGGAATAATACTGGTAGCGTAATAAAATCATTGTAGAATCGATAGAACGCTACATTACCGTATAAAACTATGGATAAAATAACGCTGACTGTAATCAGATAACGATTTCTAGCTTTTGCTGATTTAAAGAATAGTGATAAACCATACGTAAATAGCAAGAAGCTTAATGGATTAATAAATAAAATAAACTGTTGCATTGCATTTTCAATTTTCATTTCAAAGCTTGTGTGGTAAACAATGACCGTTTTGATCCAAGTTGCTATAATTGCTAGTATCATAAATGAATGTTTAGGCCACTTTATTGATTTCATTCCTAACATCCTCCCTACTTCCTTACAAAAAAATAATAATTATTTACATTTTGTTACGGAAACAAAATATATATTAATCCTTTTTTAACAGATAATCAACACATATCTTATGGAAAATTTTTTCTCTTTGCTCTTTCTATGCACCAGATATCTATATATACGTTTTGCATTGTAAAAAGTTTCGTAAAAACATAAAAACAGCGGAAACCCACTGTTTTTCAGAATATTACATACATGTTACATTAATTTTACAATACCCAATTACATTATATTTCAAACATTACTTTTTATGCTCTTCCATACGAAGTCTTGTTGTTTCTTGTCGAATAAGTAGCAAGGCCATTTGATAATCTTTTATATCTAGTACATTCGCTTTATAGAGCTCACGTATTTCATCCTCCATCAACATCAAATCGCCAATTGGATCACGTGTATAAATATAGGTCCCATATGTTTTCAAGAGTTCATAAATATCTAGCATTTTATCCATTTTCATTCGCTCCTCGTTGTGCAACACAGTCAATACGTTTTGTGGGCGTCACCATGATATCTACTGGGCAATCATGTGCTTCAGTAGGAACACAATCAATGATTTGCTCATCAAAGAGCAGCGACATTAGCTTACCCTTATTATAGTTTAATACATAGCGGTCATAATAACCACCGCCATAGCCGATTCGATAACCGTATGGATCAAAAACAACGCCTGGTACAACAATGATATCCATCTCATTTGCGTCAACAAACTCACATATTGCTGGAATGGGCTCACGCAAATGCATATATACAGTTTCAAGCTGTGAAAATGATTCAATGACGTAAAATGACATTTCTCTTGTTTTCGGGTGACACTTAGGAACTGCGACCTTTTTACCTAGTTTCCATAATTCCTCAATTAAAAGAATTGTGTCGACTTCTGGCATATTTGAAATAGTCACGCCAATTGTTTTTGCTTCTATTATATATGGTTCCTGTAGCACCTTTTTTAACACAGCTAATGATTGATGATGATAGTCTTCATCCGTCATAGTTGCAAGGGCTTGACGTACCGTGTTTCGTAAGGTTGTTTTATCCATTTAGGCTACCTCCTCTATCGGAAAACTTCATATCCTCTTGGAATCGTTTCATCGAATGATTTCATAAAATGTAGAAAGCCAAAACCACTTGTGGTTTTGGCTTAATGAGCGATTACTTAGTTTCACGGTGAAGAGTGTATTTCTTCTCGCGAGAGCAATATTTTTTAAGTTCAAGACGCTCTGGATTGTTACGCTTGTTCTTTTTAGAAATGTAGTTACGTTCGCCGCAATCTGTGCAAGCTAAAGTAATATTTACGCGCATCATTAACCCTCCCACTCTATATCAAGAATTTAAATTTGAGCATGATTTATACGACTAACCTATTATAACATAAACTGAAAAAAAATCTACCTTCATTTCATATTAAGTTTGCATATGGTAAAATATCTTATAATTACATACTACATTGAGGTGAAACTATTGGATTTATCCATCGTATTAATGAGTATTGGCATTTTACTGATTATTATTTCGTTCTTTTTCAAAAATAGCTCGAAAAAAATCGAACAAGATGTCGAAGAATTATCTATCTCCATTTTCCAAGAAACGAATAATTTAAAGCGTCGCCTTAAGATTGTCGAGGAAGAACTTTTACTAGAGCCCGAGTTCCAAGTGAAATCAAAAACAAGTATACCTCCAAAAGGTCAAGATCCTAAAGTGCACCAAGTCATGCAGGCTGTTCAACAGGCTGCACAGGCTTCAAAAGTTGGACAAACAACAGCACCAGCAAAACCGATTCATCAAATCATCATTAGTCAGGTACTGGAATTAAATAAACAGGGTCTTTCTGTAGCAGATATTAGTATTCGCTCAAATTTAACAGAAGAGCAAGTTCGGCAAGTGATTGCAAACGGGGGGCGTTGATTGATGAATAAGTCTGCCATTCGTGCATTTGGCATAGCTATTTTTCTTGTTGGGGCATTACTCGCACTCGCAAGTCGCTTCGATGTAAATATCGGTCTTCCTATCAAGGATTTTTCCAATCAACAACAGGTAGAAGCACTACAAAACAAGCTAAAGAAGGCCAATCAAGAAATTGCCTCGTTAAAGGATCAATTAAAGCAAGTACATACGACTGAAAAAACTTCTACGACAGATGCAACTGAACAAGCTGGTGAAGAAACGAATACGGATGTTACAACGATGTCTCTGCAAATCTATAGTGGTATCACACCGTATAGTGTGGCACAAAAGCTTGAAGACGGTGGCATTATTACTAATAGTGTGGAAATGGAGTTACTACTCGCTAATCCTAAATATGCGAGAAGCTTACAAATCGGCTCCTATGAGGTCCATTCTTCCATGACTTTAGAAGAAATAGCTAATTTAATTACAGGCAAGAAACAATAACTTACAAAGCTGTCGCCCATTATATTAGGCGACAGCTTTTTTATTACGCTATACTTTCTAGGAAGGCTTGCATCATACTACTGCCTTCTTTTGTACCGATTGATTCGGGGTGAAACTGCAGCCCATAGAGAGGATAATCTTTATGTTGAATGGCCATAATCTCCCCGTCATCACCCGATGTTGCAAGTATCTTAAAATCCTTGTGTAATGTTTGCTCTTCAATAATAAGTGAATGATACCGCATAACCTCGATATCTCCATCTAATTGGGCAAATAAACCAGTTTTCTCATATTGTAACGTGGACAGCTTTCCATGCATAATGTTTGTGGCTTGCACAATATTTGCGCCAAAAGCCTGCCCTATAGATTGATGTCCAAGACAAATACCTAAAATAGGGAATTTTTGATAGAGTTCCTTGATGACCTCTATCGTTATACCTGCGTCATCTGGCGTTCCTGGTCCTGGTGATAAAATAATGGCTTCTGGCGATAATTTTTGAATTTCTTCTATAGTAATGGCATCATTTCGCACAACCTTGACGCTTTTTCCAAGCATACTGATTTGTTGAAATAAATTATAGGTAAAAGAATCGTAGTTATCAATTAATAAAATCATTTTTTTACCTCCAATAGGGCACGGGCCTTATTCAGCGTTTCTTCATATTCTGACAATGGAATCGAATCGTAAACAATACCTGCTCCTGCCTGCACATGTGCCTTTTGATCTTTGATGAGCATCGTGCGAATCGCGAGGGCCAAGTCCATATCACCAGTTGTCGAAATATAACCTACTGCTCCCGCATACACCCCACGTTTTACTGGTTCTAATTCATTAATCAATTGCATGGCGCGTATTTTAGGTGCCCCTGATACTGTACCAGCAGGTAAACAAGCGCGAAGTACATCCAGTACATGGAGGTCATCTCGTAATTCGGCAATAACCTCAGACACCATATGCATCACATATTTATAACGCTCAATATTCATGTATTTGACTAGCTTGACGGAACCGACTTTAGCAATACGTCCAAGATCATTACGACCTAAATCCACTAACATACGGTGCTCAGCTATTTCCTTGCTATCTTCTAACAAGGCATTTGCGATTGCTTCATCCTGTTCTGTTGTCGTGCCACGTGGCTTTGTCCCTGCTATTGGGTTGGTTGTCACTTTTCGATTTCTTACTTTTACAAGACTTTCTGGGGATGTTCCTAAAATAACATAGTCTCCATAATCCATATAGAACATATAGGGTGACGGATTGGATGTGCGTAATTGACGATAAAGTGAGAAGGGCGAACCTGTAAACGGTGCTGAAAAGCGTTGCGATAACACAATTTGGAAAATATCACCTCGTAAAATATGCCGCTTTGCACGTTCTACTAAGGTCACGAACCGCTCCTTTGAAATCATTGGCTTAAACTGTAGCTCATCCACCTTTAATGCCTCAAAGGTCGTACCTGCACAAAGCTGTTGCTCCATTGTCGCAATAGCAGCTTCCATCTCCACTAAGGAACGTCCCTCCTGAAATAGGTCAATCGAAGCTAGTGTAATTTCCTGTGTTACATGATCAAAAACAATAAATGTATCATAGAAAAAAACATGAACATCAGGCATCGCTAAATCATCCTGTAAATAGTCACCAATTTTTTCTGTGTAAAATGCCGTTTCATAGCCAAAGAAACCTATGGCTCCTCCAAAGAAAGCAAAAGGATAGTTTTCTTCATGAAAGGGTATTATGGCTTTTAATCGATCAAGCACATTGCCTTTAACCTTGTCATTTTCTGCTCCTTTTGAGAAAACGAATTCTTCGTTATTTCCTTTTATCTCAGCCACTGGATTGATGGCGATAAAGGAATAGCGCCCACTTTCCTCATGTTTCGCTGATGATTCGAACAACATTTTATGCTGCCCTTTAAGTGATTGATACACAGAGATTGGGGTCATCATATCCCCCTGCAATACTTTCATAGCATACTTTCTAAGCTCAACTGTCATACTCTTCTCTCCTTCTCTAAGCTCTGCTCTTCTACACCTCATCTATCTTTAGCAACAGTGATCTGCCAAAGTCTTTCTCTTCATTCAGCTAAAACATTTGCTGTCTAAAGATAAAAATATAAAAAGGCCTTTCCATCACAAAAGGACGGAAAAGCCGTGGTGCCACCTTCATTGGTCTTCTGATATGAAGACCCTCTTTAAGCCTTATAACGTAGGCATCCGCTAATCCATACTGTTTTCAGGATTAGAGCTCCGAAGTCCATTCACTAAACATTTGTACTAGTTTCCACCAACCACTAGCTCTCTATGACAAATTGTACTAGCTACTACTCTTCATCAAAGCTGATTTCTTGGTAATATTGTAAAGCAAAGTATCTTACAATTCAATTTATTTCTTTCGTAGATTTTCATCTTCATGATGGCTAGCTAACGTAATCGATAACTCCCCCATTATTTGACGAATGGCAAATAAAATATCCTGCCGCACTTCCAGCATAACAGCGGTATCATTTGTCGCAACAAAGAATCGAACAAGCACGCGATACGAATCATGATGAAATTCATCTATAAATACATGAATCATCTCTTTCTCTGTTTTAGCATGTAAATAAATTTCCTTATGAATGGCCGTTAAAGCGCTGCGTAGATCATCCTCGTCATTATCAGCAGCGACATATAAAAATTGCTCACATTTCCGTTTTTCTCGTTTAGATAAATTATACAGTGGACGATTCACTAAATAGGAGTTCGGTACATACACAAGCCCTTTGTCTCCTGTTTGAATTAAGGTACTTCTTAAATTGATATCCTCAATCGTTCCTTCAATTTTTTGATCCTCTGTCGCGATCCAATCTCCAATTTGGAATGGATTATCTAAGGCTACGGACATACCACCAAATACATGCGCTAGTGTATCGCGAATCCCAAAGGCAATCGCTACTCCGGTTAAACCGATGCCTGTTAAAAAGCCATTCAGATTAAAATCCCAAAAGGAAGCAATGGTAAACATAGCAAAAATCATGATAAGTACTTTACCGATTCGTAGGAAAAACGGTAATAAAACATTCTGATCCTCTTCGCTCGTTAATTCAAATGGTTGTTTCGTATAAAAATTTAACACATCATAAATTCCTTTAAAAGCAAAAAACACCATAATAGACAATACAAAATTCTTTGTTGATGGCTGCGTAAATAAAGGAACTTTTATTAAATAAGATAAGCTTAGCACAATGACCGTCGTCATAAAGGCATAGCCAATTGCTTTACTAAATTGCGCAAGGACATTTGCCTGAAAATTGCGCTGACGATCTTTTAAAAATATTACGACACGATGAATAATTTTTTTGATAATGAAACGTTGAATAAGCCACCCGACTAAACAAATAATGATGGCAATTAAGCCATCTAACCAAGTTGGGACTGTAAATTTAGGTAATAACCAATGTAATGAATCCATGTATTTCTCCTTTAACTACCTATGTATCGCCAGCAAAAAGGAGCCGACCTTCAGTAATGGTTAGCCCCTTTTTGTTATTGTATGGCATCATCTGCAAAAAAAGCCTTGCTAGCAAACCAAAATTGCTGTTTATTAAAATTATGTTCATGCATGGCAATCACCGAAAATTCAGCATGATATTTTTGCTTCATTTCCTTTAGCATACTTTTAGCTTGCTTGCTAACGAGATGCTGCCCATCAATAGGTGTTCCTTCTGTAAAAATAATGACATCTGCCTCTGTGCCTAGTTGATTTTCCTGTAACAATGCTTTCACAAACTGTAAAACAGGTAAAATGGCTGCCTCTCCCTTTGCCTTATATTCGATAAAACTTTTAAAATCTGCTAAATTTAAATGACCATTTTCAAAGCGGTAGTGGACATGAATTTGTCGATCATACGGTACGATATATAAATCACGGCCTTCTCGATGTGCACTCATAAATAACGCTAAAATCATACTTTTACAAATCTCAGAATAAGCAGCCATGCCTGTCGTTTGTTCTAAACAAATAATCATCGGACCAGGGTCTTGTTGATAATCATGAAAGGGTACATAGTAAATATTTCCGCTTTTTGTTGTCTGTTGCTTGAGCTTTTGACGTCTGAGCTCTGACCATTTTCGTTCATAGTACTGGCGTTGCTCTTTGCCGTTTGCTAGGCGTTCAGCCTGCTCAATTGCAGGGATATTCTCTTGGATTTCATGCATTATATCTGTCAATTCTAGAGCAAATGCTGCCATATTTCGTAATGGCTCACTCTTGAAAAAATAATCGATAAAATAATGTTGTTCCCCTTCACTTAACTCCTCTATATGCAGGTTTTCATAGAGAAAACGTAAATAGTCAAGTTGTTCTATTGTCAACTGCTTGTCAAATTGCTTGATGAGGGTTTCCATTGCATCATTCATATAGCAGCACCTCCTAAGCACCACATTTTTTGGATAATGTCTATAGTATAACCAAATTTTTTTTTTGACAATACAAAAACGCTCGCTATAAAGACGCTACAACAAAAGACAATGTTGCTCCTTCAGAGAATATTTTTATGCAAATGAAAAAAAGAGCTAAAAAACAGCTCTTCTCTCTTAATTATTTAACTCATAATGTTTGCCTTTTACTAAGTAAAATAGATGCTCTGCAATATTTGTTGCATGATCAGCAGAACGTTCTAAATAGCGGCAAATAAATGTTAGGTGCGTAATCTGTGAAATATGGGATGGGTTTTCTACCCCTGCACGAAGTAAAAGTGTAATCGTTGCCCCGTATAAATCGTCCACATAATCATCTAATTCTGCAATCTCTTTAGCGCGTACCGTATCTTCCTCAGTAAAGGCCTTCATGATACTTTCTAGCATTTCTACTGTTTTATTGCACATGGTTTGGAGATTCGTTATAGGAAAAATCATCGGTTCTTTGCCAATTCGAATTGCTTCTTTAGCTATATTAACCGCATAGTCGCCTACTCTTTCCATATCCGATGCTGCCTTTACAAGAACCATGAGACGGCGTAAATCCGTTGCTACTGGTTGTTGCTTGGCAATCATTAGGATTACATGGTCATTAATTTCTTCTTCAAGCCGATTAATGATTAAATCGTCTTCTAAAATTTTTAAGGCCTTTTCTAAATCCTGCTCCACCAATGCTTCAAACGCTGTTTTTAAAGCTATGATACTACTGTTGGCAATTGCAAGAAATTGTCCCTGTACCTCTTTTAACTCTTGTTCAAAACGTTCACGTACGATCATTCATTGCCCTCCTTAGCCGAAACGTCCTGAAATATAGTCTTCTGTACGTTGATCTGCTGGTGTTTGGAAAATAACATCCGTTTTATCGTACTCGACAACCTCTCCACTTAGGAAGAATGCTGTACGATCAGAAATACGTGCCGCTTGCTGCATATTATGTGTCACAATGACAATGGAATAATCCTTTTTCAGCTCTTGTACAAGCTCTTCCACTTTCAACGTAGAAATCGGGTCTAAGGCAGATGTTGGCTCATCCATTAAGATGACATCAGGCTCAATCGCTAAGCAGCGTGCAATACAAATACGTTGTTGCTGACCACCTGATAATCCGTAGGCATTTTGATTCAAACGATCTTTTACCTCATCCCAAATGGCTGCCCCTCTTAGTGATTTCTCCACAATTTCATCTAGAATTTTTTTATTTTTAATGCCATGAATTCTTGGTCCATAGGCAATGTTATCATAAATAGATTTTGGGAATGGGTTTGGCTTTTGGAACACCATTCCCACACGTGTTCTTAATTCCTCTACCGTATAGTTTTTATCTAAAATATTACGCTCACGATATAAAATTTCTCCTGATGTACGAACAATTGGTACAAGTTCAACCATGCGGTTTAATGTTTTTAGATACGTAGATTTCCCACAGCCAGATGGCCCAATAATCGCCGTTACTTCATTTTCATAGATGCTTAAATTAACATCTTTTAAGCCATGGTGATCACCATACCATAGGTTTAAATTTCGTGTATCGTAGACAATATTTTTCGCCACATCTGTTATAGACTTCGTCGTTGCTTGATTCCTTTTGACAATTGTTTTTTCCTCTTTAAAATCTAGTACCATAAGGTCACCTCATTAATAACGTTTTTGGAATTTATTTCGAATATATATGGCAATAGAATTCATCAATAACAGCACTGTCATAAGCACTAAAATACCTGCTGCTGCTACATACTGAAAGGCTTCTTGTGGTCGTTTTGCCCAATCATAGATTTGCATCGGTAGTGCTGTAAATTGACTCAATAAACCATTCGGTAAAAACTGCAGGATAACTGGAATTCCGATTACAACTAGTGGAGCTGTTTCTCCGATGGCACGAGACAAGGCTAAAATACTTCCTGTTAAAATACCTGGAATTGCTGCTGGTAAGACAACACGCAAAATCGTTTGCCATTTCGTTGCACCCATGCCATACGAAGCTTCACGTTGTTCATTTGGCACTGCACGAATGGCCTCTTGAGCCGCTACAATGATAACAGGTAAAATTAACAAACTCATTGTAAAACCAGCTGCTAAAATACTTTTTCCTAGACCCATCATACGTACGAAAATTGTTAATCCAAGTAATCCAAAAACAATGGAAGGAACACCTGCTAGATTCGATATATTCATACGAATAAAGTCATTGATTTTATTTTTCTTTGCATACTCTTCTAAATAAATCGCAGTACCTACACCTAAAATAATCGATACGGGTGCCACAACTGCCATTAACCAAAGCGAACCGATTAAAGCAGCTTTGATACCTGCCTTATCCGCAAATCGTGATGCAAAATTCGTCAAAAAATCGATGTTTAAGTAATCAATTCCCTGTGTCACAATGCGGTACAGTAAAACAGCTAGAGTAACAAGTGCAAATGTAGTAGCTAAGAAAAATAGGGTTTTCCAAACTTTATTTGCTGTAATACGCTTTGTCATTCGTTTCATGACGACCGTGTCATCCATATAGCGCATGCTAGTAAACCTCCCTGAAGCGTTTCGAAATATAATGAGCAAGTAAATTCATTACTAGTGTAAAGATAAATAGTGTGAATCCTACTGAATAAATAGAGTAATAAATAGTTGTACCATAGCCCGCATCACCAGTTGAAACCTGTACAATGTATGCAGTCATTGTTTGAATAGAGTCTGTCACACTGAGGTCAAATTTCGGTGTCGAACCACCTGCTAGTGATACAATCATTGTTTCTCCAATTGCCCGGGAAATAGCTAACACAACAGAAGCCACAATCCCTGAAAGTGCAGCGGGTAGTACTACTTTGATTGCTACCTCAAATTTCGTCGCACCTAGAGCTAAAGCTCCTTCACGCATACTATTTGGTACTGATGACATGGCATCTTCTGAAAGAGATGTAATCATTGGTAAAATCATAATTCCTACAACAATACCAGGACTTAAAGCATTAAATAGTTTGAGTCCAGGTACAATTTCTTGTAAAACTGGTGTGACAAATGTTAAGGCAAAGAAGCCATAAACAATTGTTGGCACACCTGCTAATACCTCTAAAATTGGTTTCACTATACGTCTTGTCTTCTCACTTGCATATTCACTTAAATAGATAGCTGAAGCTATTCCAAATGGTACAGCTACTACAACTGCAATAAGTGTCACTTTTAATGTACCAGCGATTAATGGCAATATCCCAAACAACGGTTCGTTACCTGAAAATGGTAACCATTTTGTACCGAAAAGGAAATCCGTAATCGACACACGTTTAAAGAATTCAAACGTTTCAAAAATAAGGGTGAAAACAATGCCAAATGTTGTTAATATCGAAATAATTGCTGCAGAAAATAATAGAGCTGGCATGGCTTTTTCCACTATTTTCTTCGTTTTTTGATTGCGCGAATTTGCAATTAATTGCTGCACAGATGATGTCTTATCTTCCTTTTGAGAAACCATTGGGAGCTCCTTTCAAATAAGTGAGGGAAAGAGCATACATCTCTTTCCCTCTATGCATGTCTTCTTATTTTAAGCCTTCTAAAGTTTTTAAGCCTTCAGTATATTTTTCTTCAGGTAAACGAACATAGCCAACTGCTTCAGCCATATCACCTGCGTTTTCAAGTGTAAATTTAATGAAGTCGTATGCTGCCTCATTGTCCTTCATCGCACTATTTTTCACGTATGTGAATAGTGGACGTGAAAGTGGTTTATATTCGCCACCTTCAATTGTTTCACTTGTTGGCTCTACGCCATTTATTTTTACAATATTTAATTTATCTTTATTTTCAAGGTAGTAAGCATAACCGAAGAAACCGATAGCGTTTTTATCACCAGCCACACCTTGCACTAGCATATTATCATCCTCTGATAATGTTGCTGAGCTTACTAGATCTGCTCCATCTAAAATCACTTCATCAAAGTAGTCGTATGTGCCTGAATCAGTACCTGGTGAATAGTAAACGATTTTTTCATCTGGCCAAGATGGATCAATATCAGACCATTTTTTCTCTTTCCCATCTTCAATCCAAATTTTTTGTAGTTGTTCTACAGTTAAATCCTTCGCCCAATCATTTTCTGGATTCACTACTACTGATAATCCGTCATATGCTAAAGCTAACTCTGTAAAATCAATGCCCGCTTCTTCTAATTTCTTTTTCTCTTCATCTTTTATATTACGAGATGCATTTGAAAAGTCTGTTTCACCTGCGATGAATTTTTCAAAACCACCACCAGTACCAGAAACCCCCACTGATACTTTGACATCTGGTTGTGTACCTGCATACTCTTCAACAACTGCCTCAATGATTGGTGCTACTGTTGATGAGCCATCCCCAGCTACAGCCCCTTGTAGCTTTTCATCAGCAGCTTCTTGTCCTGAGCTTGCTGGTGCGTTCGTTTCTGCATTGTTTCCGTTTTGTGCAGAATCGCTACCACATGCACCTAGCATTAATGCAGAACCCATTACTGCTGTCATCGTTAAGTACTTCCACTTTTTCATCTCATTTGCCTCCGTCATGAACTGTTTTATAGTTATTTGTCTTACAATCTTTACTATAATGACTGAATGTTGAAGTCGTATAAACGGTTCGTAAAAGAGATGTAAAGGAATGTAATGCTTTGTAAACGATTGTAAAGATGCATTTACAATTGAAGAAACTTGCTTCCTATTAGAAAGGTGTTATAATAAGCAATTGTGTCAGGAAATATTTATTTTAATGATAAGGAGAGTTTGACCTTTGTCATGAAACATGCAAAAGTACAAAATGCTGATTATTTTAAAACATATTTATCATTAGTAATGGAACATCGGGACTACACACTTCAAGAGGCGATTGATTTTATGCTAGCTTCTTATTTCTATAACAATATAGAACTTTATGGGGTAAAACCAAGAGAGCAATTTGAATTAGCCATTCAGCAATTATCCGCATAAAGGCACTAAATATTTTAAAGGGGCGTTTTGCTATGCAAACGCCCCTTTCACTACGTAGTACAGTTTAAATTTCGCAACTGACTGATTGAGTTCATCAATTTTGACAAGTTCCTTTGAATTATGCACAATGTCTTTCCCGCTACATTTAAAGATTCTTCAATACACTGAAGAACGATAAGTCGACCATGCTATCAATATAGAAATAATGAACACTACTAAAAAAGTAGAGCGTCATCTTTTTCTGTATACGCCCCGCATCTCAGCAACCCTTGTTGTTTTTATAGTTAATGAATTAGCCCATCATTTAAAATTAATGATTCGTCTTGAAAAGGTTAAAATAAAAACAGATTTGGAAAATAAATTTTCCAAATCTGTTTTTTGTATTAGAGCATACCCCATGCCCTTTATTCCTGTTCATCCTCACCAATTTTTTCTTCTGTAATCGCTGGTAAAATTGGCTGTTTTACATTACTATCTGTCACTTTTTCAGCTTGATATTTGGCTTTTAATTCAAAGTATTTATCTAAAGAACGTCTAGCGATGACATTATTTTGATAGTAGTGTGGAGCTAAATTTGTATTAACCCATGGGATCACAACTGCATAGGCAATTTCAGGATTTTCATATGGTGCAAAACCAACATGCGTTAAGTTAATCGTGTTTGTACCAAAGTATTCACGTAGTGGACCGTAGTATACTACCTCTGCAGTACCAGTTTTCCCAGCAGCTGTATATGGAGTATCCGCAAATTGAGCTCTTGCTGTACCTTGATTACCAGTATATACTCGACGCAATCCTTTTTTTACATAATCGATTTCCTCTTTTGGATTATCAATTTGATTTAAAATAGTTGGTCCTACTTCTGTCACTAATTGGCCTAATTGTTTGCCATCCTGCGATGGGTCACGAACCTCTTTTACAACATGTGGCTGAATACGATAGCCACCATTGGCAACTGTTGAAATATATTGCGCAAGTTGAAGTGGTGTATACGTATCATACTGACCAATCGCCAAGTCAAGTGTTTTACCACCCATTGTTGGACCTGATGGACCACGCACTCCGCTAAATTCATTTGGTAAATCAATGCCTGTTTTCACACCTAAACCAAATTGCGCATAATTATTACGCATTTTTGAGAACGTATCGTCCTTTAAGCGTAATGGCATACCATAACTATAAGGTGTTCCATTAAGCAGCAACGCAATTTTAAACATATAGGAGTTGGAAGAACGTTCTAATGCCAACAAGTCATTCATCGGGATATATCCACCCCTGTTAAAAATAGACGTTTTCGGATCCGTGCCAGCTAATATAATCGGCTCATCTCCCATTGAAGTACCCATCGAAATTACACCTTGATTGTAACCCGTAAGAACTGTCGCTGCTTTAACGGATGAACCTGCTTCATAAGCCGTTGTAAATGACCCATAAGCATAGTCAACGATCATATTTTTTCCTGTGTCAGGATCTTTTTCTATTTTCTTACCAACCATAGATAAGATGTCCCCAGTATTCGGGTCCATCATAATTAAAAAGGCGCGATCTAATAAATACGATCCAGGAAGTGCCTTTAAATTAAGCAGTTCTTCTTCTACAATCTTATCCGTTGCAGCTTGCAACTCACTATCCAATGATAGGATTAAGTCTTTACCCGGCTCCCCTTCATAGGTTGTTACTGTGTCGACTACCTGGCCTTTTTTATTGGTAATGTTTTTAACAACGGTTTTTTGACCTTGTAGTAATTCTTCATATTGTGCTTCAATGTAACTTTCTCCTACACGGTCATTACGCGAGTAGTCACGTGCTAAATAATAATTGAGCTTCTCTTTCGGTATCCCTTTTGTTGGAACCGTTGTACGTCCAAGAATAGATAAAGATGATAATTTGACACGTTTCCAGTCTGTTGTTGTGTTAACACCTGGTAGTTCAGTTAAACGCTCAGATACACGTGCAAATTCATCTGCTGATACATTCTCACTTTTAATGATTTGAGGAGATAGATTATAGCCAGATACCATTTCACGATAAATCGCTAATACCTCTAAATCTGCCTCTGTTAATTGTAAAAGTTCATCATTTGTTATACGTTCGCGTACCAGTTTATCAATCTCTGCATTGATTTGGCTTGTTGTAATATTTTCTTGTGCTCGGATTTTATCCTCTTCTGCCTTGGTAATTTTTGCATAGGCAGCATCGTGATTTTGTAGTATCCAAAAATCCTGTTTATCACGCAATGTGACACGCTTTGTTGGCTGTTCAATTAATTGTGCCAGCTTTTTCGCGATATCAAGCATTTCCTCTGTTGTGGTTGTTTGCATTTTCGTATACGTAATGGCATTCTCTGGGTGATTATCTACTAAAATACGCCCGTATCGATCATACATACGTCCCCTTGGCACACTTGTATTAACAGGTACCTCTTCTTTACGTTCTAAATCACGTACATAATCTTCCCCTTTGACGATCTGCATATAGCCAAGTCTAAAAATTAACATTGAAAATACGATAAATATTGCAAAGAAAAGGATATTCATACGAAATGTTAAATTAGAATGATGTTTTGCTTTAACACTCGCCGCGCGATTTTTCCCGGGTGCTTTGCGCATATGTATTCCCCTCCTCATCTTCTGATCATTTCAATACACGATACCTAGTATACCATTCGACGGTATGACAGAAAAGCACGCACTTACGATTTCTTATGTAAAACATCATTTATTTGACGGTACTTTATGTAGAAAGGTTGCCCTATTTTATGCTCTCCATATATTTCGGCTTCTCTATCCATAAATCTCTAGCTCACATCCCTTAATTTGCTGTTTTATCCAATAAAAAAAGGCTATGCCTCCGTGATTGCTCACTTTAGGCATAGCCAAGTATTCGTTATTATTTTGCAGCTTGGAATTTAGCTTCTACTACATCCCAGTTTACTACGTTCCAGAATGCACCGATGTAATCTGGACGACGGTTTTGATAGTTTAGGTAGTATGCATGTTCCCATACATCTAAGCCTAAAACTGGTGTTTTGCCTTCCATTACTGGAGAGTCTTGGTTTGGAGTAGACGTAACAGCAACTGAGTCACCATCAACGATTAACCAAGCCCAACCTGAACCGAAGCGAGTTGTAGCAGCTTTAGCAAATTCTTCTTTGAAAGCATCGAAAGAACCGAATTTAGCATCGATTGCTTTTGCTACTTCACCAACAGGTGTATTTGAACCGCCTGGAGCGATTACTTCCCAGAATAATGTATGGTTAGCATGTCCGCCACCGTTGTTGCGTACAGCAGTTTGTTTGTCAGCTGGAAGAGCATCTAGGTTTGCGATTAAGTCGTTGATGTCTTTTTCTGCAAACTCAGTACCTTCTACTGCTGCGTTTAAGTTTGTTACATAAGTATTGTGGTGTTTAGAATGGTGAATTTCCATTGTTTTTGCATCGATATGTGGTTCTAATGCGTCATAAGCGTAAGTTAATTGTGGTAATTCGTAAGCCATTGTTAAGTTCCTCCCTAAAATAAGAAATAATTAGTACATCCTTAGATTATCAAAATTGGTCAAACCATTCAACGAAAAATACTTCAATTTGAAGATTTCAGCCTTTTGACCGAAATACCGATACGTTTACTATCTTACCCCTTCATCCCTCACACTAAACCTTAAAAATGAGACATTAAATGGCGATAAAAAATACAATAATCATCACGATTTGAATTACAGCCTTTGCAATAGTAGAAGTTAAAAAGCCTACTAATGAGCCAACGCCACTTTTCACAGCCTCACTAAATGTTCGCTTCTCTACAATTAATTCAGCGATCACTGCCCCTAAAAATGGGCCAATTAAAATCCCAGCCACAGGGATGACAAATGGACCGAATAATAAGCCAATGGTACTTCCCCACATTCCTGCGGTGGAGCCACCAAATTTTTTTATACCAAATGCATTTGCCAGTGTGTCCGCACCAAATAACAGCACGACAAATAATATTTCAATAATCCAGAACCACCAGCTTAACTCTGCGAATGAGAAAAATAAGCCATAGAGCAAAAATCCACCAACTAAAAACAGTACACCAGGAATGATTGGATACACTAAACCAACAAATGAAATAATAAAGCAGGCAATCACTAAGATCCAGCCAACAACTTCCATAAAGTTTCTCTCCTTTTAACGTGCATTGCCTTTCATACGGAATAACAAAGTGAAAAGTTTCATTAATGACGAATACCTAAAATAGAATCTGCAATATTTACTGCATGGTCTCCTATCCGTTCTAGGTTGCTCACAATATCCATATAAACAATCCCAGCAGCCCCACTACACTCATTCGTATTTAATCGTGCAATATGCTTTTGACGTAGTTTATCTTCCATATCATCAATCAGGCTTTCTAGCTCTGTTACTTCTTGAGCTAAGCTTAAACTTGCCGTATCTAATGCTTCTATACTTTTACGTACTGCCTCAATGGCTAAACTAAACATCCCTATCAAGTCCTGTCGCGCTGATTTACTTAAGCTAACCTCGTGGTGATCCTTATACTGTAAAAGCTCTAATATATTTTCAAAATGATCTCCAATTCGTTCAAAGTCTCTTACATTTGTTAATAAAGTATGATGTCTTACTGAGTCTGCACGAGAAAGAGGCTGCTTAGACACCATTACTAAGTAATCAGTAATTTCATTGTCTAGATGATTAAGCCCGACTTCTAGCTGTAGCACCGTTGGAATATGCTGTGCCTCTCCAGATTTCATATATAAAAACGTTTCTTCCAACCCACGCAATGCATGTTCACCCATGCGTAATACTTCTTCTTTAGCTTGCCCCAGCGCAATGGCAGGAGAGGAATCAATGAATGATGGATCTAAATGCTTTGTTGTTACATTGATATTGCCATCATGTCCTGGAAGTAGCTTTGTAACCAATGCTGCGAGTCCAGCAATAAAGGGTAGTTGGATCATCATATTAAATACATTGAATGAGCCATGAGCAATGGCTATTTGCATGCGAGGCTCCAAATGAAATACGCCACTGATCCACTGTACATATTGCATAAACGGTGTAAACAATAACATGAAAATAATCGTCCCAATCACATTAAATAGTACATGAGCCGCTGCTGCTCGCTTAGCGTAAATAGAAGCTCCAAGAGAAGCTAAAACAGCTGTAATGGTCGTGCCAATATTTTCACCAAACAAAATCGGTAAGGCACTATTTAAACCAATTAACTGTTCTGCATATAAACCTTGCAGCACCCCCACTGTTGCAGTAGAGCTTTGTACAAGTAAGGTGAAAATGGTTCCTAAAAATATGCCTAATATCGGCTGATTACTTAAATGAAGCGTTAACGATGCAAAATCTGCAAGCTGATGTAATGCCTGCATACTAGCACTCATCAACTCTAGCCCTAAAAATAAGCCACCAAAGCCAAATAGAATCTGACCAATATGTTGATACGTTGCTTTCTTTAAGAAAAATAAACAGGCCGCACCAATTGCCAATAAAGGGTAAAAGTAGAGTCCAATATTAATACCAATAATAAATGCTGTAATAGTTGTACCGATATTTGCCCCCATAATGACGCCGATTGCTTGACGCAATGTTAAAAAGCCAGCACTCACTAACCCTACAGTGATGACTGTTGTGGCAGAACTTGATTGTATGCAAATCGTTACAAATATACCTACCAGGACACCCATAATTGGGTTTGTGGTAAAGCGATTTAACCATTCGCGTAGCCGATCATCCGCTGACTTTTGAAGCCCATCCCCCATGAATTTAATGGAAAATAAAAAGACCCCTAACCCACCTAAAAACTGAAAGAGAATGCTTTGCCAATCTATTGTCAATTGTTTTCGCTCCAATTCCTACATCTCTACTACTGTTCTAATCATTAAATGATTCCAAACAAAAAGTAAAGAAATCCTTTAACTTCTTTACATAATGTTAACATTTTAACATCACGACCCTCCTCATTTATACTTCTTTCATATCTTGTCCTCTTTGAACATGTTAAAATATCGATTGGAGGAGATATAGCATGAAACACTCACAGCTTTTTATTGATAGTCTTATACATCCTAAAAAACTAGCAGCCTATCGTTTGTTACCTATTGGAAAGGTTATTCAATATACTTTTCTACTGATTACCATTGTGTCCGTATTCTCTTTAGGTCGTTTTGCAGCAGGTATGTCAGTTGATACATTTGATATGGATAGTTTAACTGGTTTAACTGATTACATAGAGGGCATTAAATGGCTCTTGTACCCTTTCACTTTCCTAATGCTTTTCGTTGTGACAACAATGCTTATTTTTGCACAAATTGCCCTTTATGCTTTAGCAGGTTTATTTATCTTGAAAGCGATGAAGCGTCGTGGTGAATATCGCCACATTTGGAGAACAACTACCTTTGCTATCACTTGGGCTACGTTACTTTCGATGCTAGCAGACTATTTGCCCGTTAACAGTACTGTTATCACTGTACTATCTTTATTTTTAACCATTACTCTATTAATTGTGGCCTTTACAAAATATCCAAAACAACCAAATATAAAATAATGTGCATGAATCCCCTCTCTTCTCAATATAGTGTAGAAAAGGAGGGGATTTTTTGCGAGCATTCATTTTAACTACGATCATCATCGTAATTGCCTTTGTCGTCAAAGTAGATTTAACAGAAGGGTCCATCCCACTTGCGGCTTTATCCACAAAGAGCTCAGAAAACGGACTTTGTGAAAAACAGCGTGAGCCAAATTATATTACCGTACAAACGATTGAAGGAGATACCATTCATAGTTTATTTGCCCTACACCCTGCTAAAGTTCCCATGACCTTTCCAGAACGCTTACAACTTTTTTACAACTTAAACCCACACTTACAATTACAAGCACTAGTTCCAGGTGAAAATATCAAGCTTCCTCTCTCATTTGAACTTGAAAACAAATGCGGAAAATGAAAAGTTAGCGTTTCTTCCTTGTCCTTATTTTCTTACACTGCTAAAATAAATGACAGTGACGGCTGAAAATAGAGGCCCGAAAAGGAGAGAAAGTTAATGAGTGAAATTTGTCACCGTTCAAATACACGCCCTGTGCGTGTCGGTAACTTAACAATTGGTGGTAGTAATGAATTATTCATTCAAAGTATGTGTACAACCAAAACACATGATGTAGAAGCAACAGTTGCAGAAATTCTTCGTCTTGAGGAAGCGGGCTGTCAAATTGTTCGTGTTGCTGTACCAGATGAACGCGCAGCGGACGCGATTGCCGAAATCAAAAAACGTATTCATATTCCATTAGTAGCTGATATTCATTTTGATTATAGATTAGCATTAAAAGCCATTGAAAATGGTATTGATAAAGTACGTATTAATCCAGGTAATATTGGTCGTAAAGAAAAAGTGGAAGCTGTTGTTAATGCAGCCAAAGCGAAAGGTATACCAATTCGTATTGGTGTAAATGCCGGTTCATTAGAGCGTCATATTTTAGAAAAATACGGCTATCCTACAGCTGATGGGATGGTAGAATCTGCTCTACACCATATTAAGATTTTGGAAGACTTGGACTTCCACGATATTATCGTGTCAATGAAGGCATCTGACGTTAATCTTGCCATTGAAGCCTATGAAAAAGCGGCCAAAGCCTTTAATTATCCGCTCCATTTAGGGATTACAGAATCAGGGACATTATTTGCTGGTACTGTAAAATCAGCAGCAGGTCTTGGAGCTATCCTCTCAAAAGGTATTGGAAACACATTACGTATCTCCCTTTCTGCTGACCCTGTAGAGGAGATTAAAGTAGCACGAGAACTATTAAAATCCTTTGGTCTAGCTTCTAATATGGCCACACTGATTTCTTGCCCAACATGTGGACGCATTGAAATTGATTTGATTTCTATCGCCAATGAAGTAGAAGAATATATTTCAAAATTAAATGTACCGTTAAAAGTAGCTGTTCTAGGCTGTGCAGTAAACGGTCCTGGAGAAGCACGTGAGGCTGATATCGGGATTGCTGGTGCTCGTGGTGAAGGATTGTTATTTATGAAGGGGAGAACAGTTCGTAAAGTGCCAGAAGAAACAATGGTGGAAGAACTGAAGAAAGAAATTGATAAATTAGCAGCAGAAATGGAAGAAAAACGTGCAGCGGAAGAAGCTCAAAAAGCGAATGCCTAAGGAGGTGCTAGCATGAAAAAGCCCCGCTTTGGTATTGATATTGATGGGACTGTGACATGTCCAAGTACACTCATTCCACATATTAATAAACAATACAATGTAAATATTACACTGGATGATGTTTGTGAATATGATTTCTTATCTGCTTTTCCACACCCTATTGACCGAAGTGCCTTTAATACTTGGTTTAAGGAAAATGAACCTTACATGTACGAGGTCTCTGAGGTCGCAAAAGATGCAAAAAATATTCTAACCGCTTGGAAAAATAATTTTGAGCTGTATTATATTTCTGCACGAGGTGAAAATGTAGCAGACATCACAGTCAATTGGTTTAAATCGCAAGCTATACCGTACGACCATATCGAGCTTCTCGGCAGCCATGATAAACTAGCCGCTGCAAAAAAACATCATGTAGAAGCTTTTTTTGAGGATAAGCATGATAATGCAGTGATGCTGGCAGAGGAGTTAAAAATACCTGTTGTGTTATTTGATACACCTTATAATCGGCTTGCCGTTCCTAATAATGTTGTAAGGGTCTATAACTGGCAGGAAGCAAATCAATTTATTACACAATTTTTTAAATAAGTAGAAGAGCTGTAGGCAAGGTTGGATGGAAACTTCACCTTACCTACAGCTCTTTTAATTTACTATTGAAATTTAGCTAGTGCTGCCTGTTAAGAGTCGGTCATAGCTGCTCATTGTGGGTCTTGCTATTGATGTTATGAACCGCGATGTTTCGCTGCTCCATCGTTGCCAATAGCTCCTCCGCTCCTGCTGAGGACTGTTCGCTCATAGCTGTCATGTCTCTACGGCTCGTACTACCTCTACTGTTTCCCTTTTGAATTAAATAAGAGGCAGTTGTCACTTTGTCACTTTGCCCTACAGTATCAACGATATGCTGTAAGATGGCATCGAGTGCTTGTTTATTAAATTTGAATCGTAGGTTTATCAGATGTCTTTGCCTGTTCCATTTTTGGAGCTGTTTCTATCGTTAAATTTTTTGTTTGGACAGTGCGAGAATTTTCTTCATATACTTCATCCCCTTTAGATAGAAAGTAATATCGCATCAGTCATCAAGAATAAAGTATCTAAACAAGGTTAATAAATGTCTTTTTTATAGATAAAAACTCCTGTTTCCAGGAGTTTTTAAAGTCCAGCTCGCTATATGTCAAGTATGCCTCGTAGCCAACGCTCCACAAAGTTTTCAAACGTAATGCCATAATTATCATAAACAGCATGATATACAAAATATGTTCCTAATCGATCAAGCATTTCATCATTAATTTTCACCACAAACCGCTCCCCTTCTCTTAATATTTTACTAAATTTTCAGACTTCTATACTTCCCAAATGCCGAACAATCAAGTGGAGGTCGCATCGTTGCAAAACCGTCACAATCTGCCGCCTTCATGCCCTTTCTTCGTATTTTTCTTTTCGATAAGATAGTAATAACAACTTACTAGACTGGAGGGACTACTTGTGAAATGGATGACAAAGATTGCTTGTATCACATGCATCTGCGCGCTACTTTCTGGCTGTGGTGATCGATTATCCGAAATTAAAGATGCTGCTTCAGGCATCAATTCAGCTGCTAATTCCGCAGCAAGTGCAGTTAGCCGAGATGTCCATGCAATACGTGCTCTAGACATTAACTATAAAGATACGTCGTTTACGGTTAATGACCTATTTAAAACTATTTTACGTGACATACGCTGGGATTATGACCCTGAAAAAAATGAGCTACATGTGAGAGGTACTTGGCAGCCCCCACTATTTTCTGATCAGGCGTGGCGTGAAGACATGAAAGAAAAGCTTGCTGAATCAGGCTTTGTGACTATTACCTGTAAAATAATTGACGACAAAATTGATAGCGAGCAAACGAGCATAACACTTACATATAATGAAGAAATTCTCTTACAAAAAAATGGTGAGGAAGCACTCCATCACCTATATGATACTTATTTACTTCCATAAACCTAGGAACGTCTCTACCATTTAATTATGGCAGAAACGTTCTTTTTTTTGAAAAAATTCTTATCATTTCGAAATATCAAAGGCTATCATTTGAATAAACTAAAACCATCACGTTATAATCAAAGTATCACGTGATGGTTTGGAGGTGTTTGCATTGGGACAGAAAAATTAAAAATTGGCGAGCTTGCAGAAAAAACAGGCATTACTAAACGAACAATCGATTACTATACAAATATTGGTTTGCTAGATGCAGAACGTTCTGCAGCAAATTATCGCTACTATGATCCAGCCATGATTAAACGGCTTCAATTTATTGAACAGCGCAAACAACAAGGGCTTTCACTAGTACAAATCCAACATGAGTTAAACATCACACCCTATGAAGAAATCGATGTACAGGTGCTTCGTTTAAAAATGCAAGATTTAGAGCATGATGTTACATCTCTGCTAGCACAAATGAACAAGCAAGATGATAAAAAAATTGAAACGATTAAGAAAAATGTTTCACCCGAAAGTATTGCATTAATGCAATCCTTATTATTACTCATTCATAATTAGGAGGTGACGTTCTGTTTTTACAGAACGACTATTTGGAGACCATAATAAACCTATCGATTTTTACCATTTTATTAGCTTTAACAGGCTTTTTCGTGGCAACAGAATTTGCCATTGTAAAAGTACGTTCCTCAAGACTCGATCAGCTGGTGGCTGAAGGCAATAAAAAAGCAATTGCTGCTAAACATGTTGTTCAACACTTAGACGAATACTTATCAGCCTGTCAATTAGGAATTACTGTAACCGCTCTTGGTATCGGGATGGTTGGTGAAAAAACTTTTGAATTTATGCTTCACCCGCTATTCGAAATGATCGGCATTTCTGATAAATATATGACGATTTTTACAATTGGAACAGCCTTTGCCATCGCTACGTTTTTACATGTAGTGGTCGGCGAATTAGCCCCAAAAACAGCTGCCATTCAAAAAGCTGAATCCATTACACTTCTTTTCGCAAAACCGATTATGTTTTTCTATAAGATCATGTATCCATTTATTTGGTTCTTGAACGGTTCTGCACGCGTGTTAGTTGGCATATTCGGTATGAAACCTGCTAGCGAACATGAGCTATCTCATACAGAGGAAGAATTGCGTTTATTACTGTCTGAAAGCTTTAAAAGTGGTGAAATCAATAAATCTGAGCTCAAATATGTCAATAACGTCTTTGAATTTGACGAACGTATTGCTCGTGAAATCATGGTTCCCCGAACAGAAATTGTTGGAATTGAACAAAATGAATCTTTTACAAACATTATTCATTACATCGCTGCTGAAAAATATACGCGTTACCCGATCTATGATGGGGACCGAGATAATATACTAGGTTTCATCAATGCGAAAGAACTATTAACGCACGGTTTACTTGAACAACTTACAGACGACTCTTTAGTTCTAGAAGATTTCATTAATCCTGTCATTCGAGTAATTGAAACAATTCCAATTCAAGAATTACTTGTACGCATGCAAAAGGAACGTATCCATATGGCCATCCTAATGGATGAATATGGTGGTACATCTGGTCTTGTAACGGTTGAAGATATTTTAGAAGAAATTGTTGGTGAAATACGAGATGAATTTGATGATGATGAAATTGCGGATATTCGAAAAATTACAGATCATCATTATTTATTAAATGCAAAAATGCTTGTGGAAGATGTGGAAAATCTATTAAACATTACACTAGATGCTGAGGAAGTGGAAACATTAGGTGGTTGGTTCTTAACTGTGAATAACGGCATTAAAGCATCAAAAAATATTGAGCTGGGCTCCTATATCTTTAGCATCTATGAGCAGCAAGGTCATCAAATTCATTATATCGAGGTTCGTCCTCTTCGAAAAAGTCTACCTCTCCAAACAGAGGTTCAATCGTAAAGGCAAGAAACCTTATTCCATTATTAGCCATTTCACTATATAATGATAGAGAAAAATGATTTTAGTTGCAGGGGGCCATATACATGACATTATTTAAGCTATATCATTCAGATGGTATTCACATTATTACTGATGTAAAAAAACACAAAACAAATATTGAGTTAAAAACAATCACGGGGGAAGTTCTATTTATTATCGTGGTCACAGATGAAAATTACACAGTCTACGATGATCGTTTTGCAGGAGCTTCCAAGCAATTAAATTCAGTTGAAGCTTTCGATATTGATGGGAGTTTTCGTAGTTTAGATTTCGATAATATGCGCTCTCTATTTAAAGAATCATTTACAAAGCTATTACAAGAGATTGCTGTGTGTGTTAAAAATAAAGAGGAGCTTGTGGATATTGATACACTTCGCCATAAAGTAAGCGCTCAGATTAAAGGCATCCACTTCAGGGTGATCTCTGATACGAAAAAATATGAAATCTAACATGAAACAGACTGTCCACTATGGGCAGTCTGTTTCAATTTAACACGACGATCTCTTCCCTTTCCCAAGTTGAAAGAAAAACACGCTTCTTTACTTTCATGTATAATGGAACTTAACAATCTGAAAATAAGGGGTGTTAGGATGAATCGTGAACAATTAATCACACTCGTTTCAGAAAAGCTGAAATTAATCCGTACAGAAAAAGCTTTCACACAGGATCAAATGAGTGATTTACTAGGATTATCAAAAAAAACACTTGTCCAAATTGAAAAAGGCCGTATACTAGCTGGCTGGACAACCACTGTTACAGTTTGCACATTGTGCCGAGACAGTACGATATTACAGCATGAACTTGGTGGTGATCCATTAGAGGTTGTGGATTTAATCGCGAATAATGGAACATTGCAGCCAAAAGAGAAAACAATGGGTGGATACATATGGTGGAAAAACATTCAGGAATATGGTGGTTTTCGGCTACAGCAAAACGTCATCAGTCAGCATTATCGCATATTAGACAGCAATAATTTTCGCCTAATTTCAACATTTGATGAACAAATAGCAAAGCAAGCATGGGAAAAACTACAGCTATAATTTTTCAATCAAACAGTAGGAGCATTGCTATTTGCTTCTGCTGTGTTTCCCTTTCCCTTCCTCTCATAAGTCATCCTCTCTAGACAAATGAATAAAGATATAAAATCACCTATCATATGATAAAAAGAGTAGTATGAGAATTGTTTCTTTCAAAGTCCTATGAAAAAGGCCAGAAGAAGCTGGAAAAGTCGAAATTTGTAGAATAATTCTCTATACTTAAGGGTAAAGCTGTACTATTAGAAAGGATGCTCGTAAATGAACCGAATACTAGCAATAAGTGACATACATGGAGAATTAGGGCTACTAGAAGAATTATTATTAAAAGTAAACTATGACCCAATGAACGACCAGCTTTTTCTTCTTGGTGATTATATTGATAGAGGGCCCTCTTCTAGTGGTGTGTTAAATTTAGTGAGTGAACTACAGGCAAAGGGTGCTCGCGTTTTGCTAGGTAATCATGAGGCGATCATGCTCAATGCATGCCGTTCAGGTCTTGCAAAACCATGGAACCATTGGGTAGGGCTTTGTGGTGGTGAGGCAACATTAGCAAGCTATGGCTATCAATTGGAAGACTTTGAGGAAGCTATCGAAAGTAATACTCTGCCTAGCTTTATTAAAACGCTCCCTAAGCTCGAAGAACATTTACAGTTACTTGAGACGTTTGAAATATATATTGAATTAGAAGATGCTATTTTCGTTCATGGTGGCGTTGTACCAGGTGTTACAATAGCCGAAACTGACCCCATGCGCTTACTTTGGATTCGCGAGGAATTTCACGCAGGCTATCAAGGGGAAAAAACAATAATCTTCGGCCATACCCCTACCTTTAACCTACATCATAATCCAACTGATTATCGTGTTTATTTCGGAGAAAATAATATTATTGGCATTGACGGTGGAGCAGTGTTTGGCGGACAGTTACATGCATTCGAGTGGCCAAGTCGTCAAATCGTTTCAGTCGAAAATAAAAAACCAACAAGTAACGAGTAAACTTGTTGGTTTTATTTTCGTCATTGTAATTTTTAAATAAATAAAGAGGAAAATTAATAAAGCTTAAAGATTACTCCTACGAGAGAGTACACAATGACTGTTGAGAATAGTATCGTCATATGGAATAGTGAAAAAACAAACATTTTGGTAGCCCATTTTACTTGATCTGTATTACTATGATAGCCATAAATACTCATCACCAGCCAAGCAACGCTTAAGATTAATGCCACAAGCATGATCCCTACACTTAACGAGCCAAATAAGAAGCTTGATAGAATCAATAGTATTAAATAGAAGTTGGTTTGATAATACGTTCGACGCATCCCTTTGATAACTGGTAGCATGGGCACACTGGCTGCTTCATAGTCTACACGTTTGCGAATGGCAATCGCATAGAAATGTGGCATTTGCCAAATGACCATCACAAAAAATAATCCAAGTATCGCTGGGTGTGTAATATCTGTAGATACAGCAGACCAACCGATTAATGGTGGTACCGCACCACTTATACTACCGATTTCTGTATTATAAATCGTACGACGCTTTGTCCACATTGTATATGGGACTACATATAGGAATACCCCTAATAAACCAAATGCCGCTGCTAAAGGTGACGCAAGTGCCAACACAGCTACTCCAATAATTAACATTACGACAGCTAATGATAAAGTCGATTTCGCTGACATTTCACCTGTTACAGTTGGTCGGCTTTGTGTACGAGGCATAATCGCATCAATATCACGATCATAGACATTATTAAAGGCCCCTGCAGCTCCAATGACAAGGGCGGAACCGATTGTTGAAAAAATGATTTCAGGTATATTGTCTACAAACGTCATTTTATTTTTGTACATGCCTAGCGTTAAACCAGCCCACATAGGTATTAAATTGGATTTGATAATCCCTGTCTTGACGGTTTGCGCTAAAATAGAAGAACGTGATGACTTCCCTCTTGTTTTTTCGGAGGCTAGTGGTTTATGCTCCGTTTTCAGATTTTGTTCCATTCAGCTTAATTCCTTTTCTCCATAATTTCTACACGCTTCCATCGATAGAAAGCGACAAAATTTGCATCTAGCACATCAAATTATTATTTTACCCCTTTTAGATCTGTTCTGTCTCTCTTTTCACATAAAGTACATGTTTTATCTAACAAAGCACGCTCATTCACAACATCTTCTATGATACCACCGACTGACGTGAAATTGAACCTTCTTGCCTCGATTCTTCCAATCACTATTGGAGAAAAATAATTTGATAATAGGTCATATTACAGTACCCAAAAAAACCGAGACAAATTTTTGCCTCGGATTTCCTTTTATTGAATTTCTTCCTGTAGTTGCTGTGCTAAAAATGCCACTAGATCACGAAGATTGTCAGGTGTTACACCATGTCCATCTGGGTATTGCTTAAAGGTCACCTTAGCACCAAATTGTTCAAAGATCTCTTTACTTTCCATACCCCATTGAGAAGGTATTACATAATCATAATCGCCGTGCGATATAAAAGCATGTAAATGTTCTACAGAGCGAATAGCATATTCCTCTGTCACAAACTTTGGCATATAACCACTTAATGCAACAATCCCTGTCACTAAATTCCCCATGACAAAGGCAAGTGATTGTGCTAAAACCGCGCCTTGGCTAAAGCCTAAAACAAATACTTTATGAGGATCAATTTGATATTCATCGATGGCCTCTAATATAAATCGTTGCAATGCTACCAACACTTTATCGAAGATAGCGCGATCTGGTTGCCCTACGTCTTGAATAGTAAAAAAAGCATAGCCAGGATGTTGCGTAATTGGCCCTCGTAAACTAAATATATGACATTGCTCTTGAAAATCCTGCACTAATTGTGGTAAATCATCCTCATTACTGCCCATGCCATGAAGCAAAAAAAGAGCGGGGTATTTCTTCGTAGGGTCCATATTTGTTGGTTGTGTATGGTTAAAAGTAAATGGTGTATTCATTCAATCAAATTCCTTTCGCGTAAAGCTTCGTAACAAAATCAGCATAATTTTGTTCTATTAATTAATCCATCTGTATGGTAGGCAATATAGCCATTAACAATTCGTATCGTTTCTTGAGGGTCTGCGTCAAAGAGTATTTTTGATTGCTCTGGCGTGGAAACAAGCACGGTTAATAAATCCATGCGCATGGAATGCCCAGCAGAGCTATAGGCATAATCGTAAATAATCGCTTCCTCTGTCATCTCTTCCGACTCATATTGCTGATGGAATAAATCCTTTGCAGCATCCAATTGCTCTGCTACTTGTTGACGAATTCGCATCTGATGCATTAATAATTCCTCTTCAAGAGCTGATGGCTTTAGCCACTCTTTAGCTCGAAGCATTTTTAGAAATTCTTGCTCCCAAGCCTGTTCATTCTCAGTAAAATAAAGCATATTAATCATCAACATGTCCCAAAAGTCTACAGATGTTGAAGCTGATTGTCGCTGCATGGCAATCGTTTCCTTAAAATGCTCTTCCACTTTTGTAATATTCATATTGCGAACTAAATGGTTACATACGTTTTCTATAAACTTATTTGCCACTTCTTGTGCCATAAAAAATCCGTCCTTTATATCAACAAATCAATTTCTTTCTTATCATACCATGATTGTGAAATATGGCAACGAACCTCGCTCACTAGATTTTTAAGTAAAAAGGATGACTCCATTTACTTTGGAGACATCCAATTATCTTATGAGAAAACATAGCTATCCATATTGTCGATTGTATTTTGAATAGCAGCTTTCAACGATTTTTGCTCTTCACCACAAGAAGCTAGCGCATCCTCCAATGTCAGTGCAGCATTCGCTATAAATGGAGCCATTTGCAAATCTTTTGCCAATTGAATAAGTACGAGGGCTCTATTCCATTTCCAACGAGGATTTGTTGGATCTAGCTGAATCGCTTGCTCCAAATAACCGAGGGCATCAAATGGCATCCAGCCAAAGCGGTGCATCGTCTGCCCTGTTATCCCCCAGTAGACAGCCTTATTTGGGTTTTCCTTTACTGCTTGCTGAAAACAGTGAACACTTTCATTGTAATGATGTGCGAATAAGAACAGCTCTCCTTGTGTAAAAAAGGATTGCGCTTTGTCAGCTGATGTTCCAGTTTTTGCGACTTCCTCCAATTGCTGAATACGCATCGCAAATGCCTCTTCATCTTTTATTGCTCGTATTTCTACAACTAGATCTGATTCTGGATAGCTTTCATCAGCTCGTTCCACATGCTGTACTTCGATATGAGCAGTTGGCTTTGGATAACGATCATATTCATATTCTTCTAATAATCGAATATATTTTTGTGCCAATGCTTTGTCCTCTTCGTTTGTCACCTGCTTCGCTAATTCATAGCATTTCATCAGTTCACCATTATAAAAATAATCATCCATTGACATTTATATTTCCTCCAGTGTACAACTATTCAGTATTTTTAGTATACACTACAAAAACAAAAGAGACCGTATCTAAATAATTTTGATACAGTCTCTTACTTTTCTATTTATTTAACACAACCGTATTTAAGAACGTTCGTAAATCTTCTTCTTTAAGAGCTCCTACAAAGCGATTTACTTCTTTACCATCTTCGAAACGAATGAATGTTGGTGTTGCCTTAATATTATATTTTTCCCATAGATCATCGTATTCATAGACATTCAATTGAGCAATATCAACACCAAGCTCATCGGCCATTGGCATTAATACTGGTGTAAATGCTTGACAGTGTACACAGATTGGACTGAAGAAGTAAGCATTAACCGGTTCGCCCGCTTTAATTTTAGCTTCTAGTTCGTCTGGTAACATAATGTTTTGATAGTTTTCATCATCCAATTGATCAATTGTTTCTTGTTTTAGCTTTTTATCGCCATAAGGGTTGTTTGCGCTTTCTAATTTACTTTTGTTTGAGATGTTGGTAAGCACAATAATTGCTGCAAATAAAACAACAATCACTGAACCAATAATTAATAGTTTTTTCACTAAAGCAGTGACCTCCTTTTTTACACTAAAAGCCCTAGTTTTAGTGCATTCGCGATTGATTATAAATTGTTTTGAAAACCTAGTAAACTAATTCGCCTTTAAATGAAGATATTTCACATTTATAACATAATTTTAAGTATATTTGGGAACATACATAATGAGAGTTCATGCAAATTTGAATGTGGGGTGATTATGATGAAAAACTCGTTCCAGCATGTTTTTCAAATTTATACAAAAGATATCCGTAATATTGTTACAAACTGGGTCGTAGCTGTTATTATAGGTGGACTAATTTTTCTTCCTTCTCTTTATGCCTGGCTAAATATTTATGCCTCTATGGACCCTTACGCCCACACCTCTAATATGAAAATCGCAATTGTCAATGAAGATACGGGAACCACCGTAAGAGATGAAGCAATTAATGTCGGGAATGAGGTTATTGAGACTTTACGTACGAATAAAAGCTTTACTTGGGTGCTACAGACTGAAAAGGAAGCTAAGGAGCATTTGAAAAATGGTGATTACTTTGCAGTCATTGTCATTCCAAATGATTTTTCGCAAAAACTAACATCCATTCTTACCGATCAACCAACGAAGGCGCATATTGATTATTATGTAAACGAAAAAAAGAATCCTATTGCCCCTAAAATTACAAGTAAAGGAGCGAGCGTACTTACACAGCAAGTTTCCAATGAATTTGTATCGACCGTCAATGGGACACTTTTTTCGATTTTTAATACAATTGGCATTGAAATGGAACGTGACATTCCTGATTTCCGCAAATTCGAAAATTATGTTTTTACTATAGAACAACATTTACCTGATATTAATTCATTTTTAACTCAAGCTTCTACTCAAGGAAAAGAGGCAAATCAATTACTTAATCAGGCGCTGACACAAGTTCCGCAGGTGGAACAACTAACAACAGATGGTTTAACAACCATTCAGAAGGGTTTACATTTAGTGAATGAAGCAGATGCTTTATTTAATGAACTATCTCCTGTCATCAAAAAGGATGTCACAACTGTCCAAAATATTGCCCAACATTTTACAGATATCATCAATAAGCTCAATAACATAAATTTTGACCCTGCCTCTATTACACAAACGAAAGAGGCACTTAAAAATCAATTGTCTACTTCCAAAGACAGCATAACCAATAGTATTCAGACGCTGGAGGCACTGCAAAAATTAATTCAGGCAGATGCTTCGACTCGTAAGCAATTAGAAGACTCTTTAACAACCATTATCGGTTCTTTGCAGGAAAGTAATGCGGAAGCGAATCAGCCAATCATTGAACAGCTTACAGCCATTCGCGAAGCCTTGGAGCATCCTCCAAACTTCATTGATTCAACGTCAAATGCGCTTAACTCATTACAACAATTACAGACTCTACATGACGATTTACTAAATAAAATGGATCAATTAAAGCCCATTGATAAAGATGTCATTAAGCAGGATATTACAGCTATACAACAAATCGCACAAAATGCTACAGCTAACTTACAAAAATTCTTATCCTACTATAAGGAAAGTCTAGAGCCACAAATTCGTTCCACCCTATCGAGCGCGAAACAAACTTTAACTAACGCTTCTGCCATGCTGACAAAGGTAAAACAATTCATACCTCAGGCAACAGATAAATTGACACAGGCCAAAAACACGCTAGGAACAGCGAATCATGCTATTCAAAAGATACAAACTGAATTTCCAACTTTAAGTGCTAAAATCAAAGAATTAGCGAATAAGCTACGAACGTTAGAAGAAGAAGCAGATATAGCAGAGATTGTGCAATTACTAAAAAATGATGTCAATGCCGAACGTGATTTCTTTGAGGAGCCTATTAAATTGAAGGAACATCGCGTATTCCCTATTGCGAACTACGGAACAGCCATGACACCGTTTTACACAGTACTATCTATTTGGGTAGGCTGTCTATTATTAATTTCATTATTGTCTGTGAATCTTCATGGAGATACGCCATATAGTATTCGAGAAATTTACTTTGGTCGACTCTTAACCTTTGCAACTTTTTCATTTATTCAAACCCTTATTATTACCATTGGAGATATTTTCTTAGTAGACGGCTCCATTCAAGCACCTGCCTACTTTATCTTATTTGGACTTTTCATTAGTCTCGTATTTATAACAGTTGTCTATACACTCGTAGCCGTCTTCGGTAATGTAGGAAAAGCATTAGCGATTGTGATGCTTGTGTTACAAATTGCAGGTTCTGGTGGAACCTATCCTGTCGAGTTATTACCAAGGTTCTTCCAACTAATCAATCCATTTTTACCTTTTACGTATGCGATTGAAATGATGCGTGAAGCAGTCGGTGGAATTATCTGGTCAACTGTCTGGATGGACCTCATCTTCCTATTAGGTTTCTGGTTCATTTTTATCCTGTTCGGATTCTTCTTAAAAAAATTATTGAGCGAGAAAATGGAACATTTCATGAACAAAACACGTGGATTAGATATATTTCACTGATTTTCAACGTTGTGCCTGTAAATGTTTAAGAAAACGATGTTATAATGGAAGCATTGTAAACATGTAGGAGGCGCTATTTTTGAAGAAATCGATTACTATTTTTGTTGTATTGGCGTTACTGTTATTAAGTGCTTGTGGAGAAAATAAGAACAGTGCTGAAACCACTCCTAAAGCAAATGATGCTTCACATGAAGGCCATGACCATGCGGAGGCATCTGGTGATATCCAAGAGGAAACTGCTTCTGCTGATGTCCTACCGACCTTTTTAGAGGGCAAACAAGAAAATATTCGCTTGGTCTATCAAATAGCTGGACAATCGACAGAGATTCTTGAATGGATGCCGTGCTACTGCGGCTGTGGTGAATCTGCTGGCCATAAAAGTAATTTAAATTGCTTTATTCAGGAAAAACGTGAGGATGGTTCGATTGTTTGGGATGATCATGGGACACGCTGTTTAGTGTGCTTAGAGATTGCTGTCCAATCGGCACAACTGCACAAAGAAGGCAAGAGCTTAAAAGAAATTCGTCAGTTCATCGATGACACGTATAAAGAGGGCTATGCAAAACCAACACCAACGGACATGCCTGCATAAAAAAGCAAAGTCGCACATTCGCGACTTTGCTTTTATTGTTTCAGTTGATTTTTCTTTCGTTTACGAAGGATGATAAACAATATGACTGCGATGACAAGGATGAGCCCAACAAATTCTGCAATTAAAACATAGGATATGTCGCCTTTTTTCGCTACTTTCCCATCTTCCTTATCAGCATTTTGATTTACGGCTACAACAAATTGCCCTTCTTTTGTTTCAATCGCAGCATCTGCCTGTGAATTCGTCTCCTTCAAGTAAGTAAAAAAGTCACCTTTTACAGAAGTATTTTCTAATGAATGAATCCATAATAAAGGCTCTTTAAGCTGCCAGAAATTTTTGGTTATAAACACATATTGGCCAATTGCCTCAGGTAAAAACCCTTGTGAGATAAGCTGCTCAGATGTATGAGGTCAGCATCCAAACGCAATAAAAAATAAGTAGGTATTTGTAAGAGTAAAATAAGGATGGTTCCATAGACAAAAATAGCTCTATTTCTAGTCATTGTTGTGTGCATTTTTTACCTCCCTTTCGGCTAATAGTGGTAGCAAATTATCAAAACTATGCGTTGACCTTTTATCAACATAACCTGTTGTAGGGTCCTTTAAGTTTTCCATTTTCTCAATAAACTCCTGTGCTATTTGCTGTTCGTCTATTGCAAGCATATATCGCGCTGCCATGGCGTAAACAGCTGGTGACTCATAGTCAACAGTTGGTTGATTCGTTTGAGGATTATAACGACCATATAATTTATTGTCTCTTTTCAGAAGGTTTAATAGCCAGTCTTTAAATACTGCAGTGTCCCCATCGATAGAGGCAAGATGATAAGCTGTATATAATTGATCAATCATGTGTAATTCTTTGTCAAATACATATTTTTCAGTGGTAATATCATAATATTTTGGAAAAAACCCTGCGTTAGCTCGTGGCACATTTTGTATAATAGCTAACTGATGTTGGACTTGCTGTTGGGATAAAAGACCGTTTTCTTCCATCTCATGAAAAGCTGAAGGCATGATATAGCTAATCGTTAGCGTATTGGCTTTGTTATGACTGTCAACATCGACAAAGTCAACAAACAGTTCTTCATTCATTCCATACCGAACTAAGTTTTCTCCAATTTTTTTACCCAATTGTAAGTAAGTTGAATCTTGCCACTTTTCACCTGCTGACAGTAAAACACGAATGATTCGCAAATCATCAATTAATGCATTAACAGAAGCCTTTCTAGTCCCCTCTATACGCCAGACAATAAAATCATTTGCTAAAAAGTATGATTTCATAACATTTATCTGCTCATTAAAACGAACCTGATCATCTTTTTCTAATAAATACGCCAACCATAACCCTACCGACTCTGATAAAAATATGTCCTTTTGGTTTGTTAAATCTGTCCTTAATAGTCCCTTATCATTCAGTAAATCTTCGATAACAAATTGTTCCGTTGATGAAAGAGGAGCTTTTTCTACTTTTACTTCTTTACCTGTACAACTGATTGAAAGAAAAACTACACTCACGATTAACAGCCACCATCTAACATTTCTTATCATCGTCATCATCCTCATTAATAGTTATTTCCCTATAATGAATCCCGGTTTTTTATTATAGTATACAACATTTAGAATGGCTAAGTTTTTATATGAGTAATGTCACACTTTATGCAGATTTAATAAAAAAAGATGCTTAGACAAGGTCTATTGACCCATCAAACATCTACTGTTTTTTATATAAAATCAATATATTTTTATACATTTCTATTGAAAGCAAAATTGTTATTACATTGAATGGAATACACAGACCAATTGTTTCAATTTTAGCTTCATGTCACTTAACAAGCTTCAAAATGGTTTTAAAATGTTCATGATCTGCACGTTGTAATAGCTCATACAAGATCATTTCGGTGCTAGTTGGATAAATACCAAGGGCATTCATCTTCATAAGCCCAATTTCTTTATTTGCCTTTGTTCGAGAAGATACGGCGTCTACAACAACCTCTACTTCAAATCCTTGTTCTTTCAGTTGTCTAGCCGTTTGATACACACAAATATGTGTTTCGATACCTGTGACAATGAATTGAGAACGTCCATTTTCCTTCATCGCTTCTACAAATGCCTCTTCTTGGCACGCACTAAAGGCCATTTTGGCAATAGGTTGCCCTTGTAAATGCTGTGCAATATCAAGTGCCGTTCCACCTAATCGACTTGGATTTTGTTCTAGCCACAAAATAGGTACTTCGAGTGCCTGCATCGCTTGTACTAGCTTTGCTACATTTTCAATTACCGTTTCACTGTCATCAACTATTGTTGCTAACTTTCCTTGCACATCTACAACTACTAAACAAGCTTTCTCTACAGTAAACATCCTGAACACCTCTTTTTCTTTTCTTAATAATATTATACAAAAACTTGCTTACCTCTCGTAAAGTAATAAGGAACTTTCCCTAACAATCGATTGGATAGTTTTGCTTTAGCCTGTCCGTTTCACGCTTCTACCAAGGAAATATTTACAAGCAAAAACACGAACAATATCATTTTTATTGCAATGAAAAATATTTAATATACGGAAAATATAACTTAATTTCAAAAATACCCTTCTGTTTGTTCGTTTTTAATGAAAAATACCTGCTTAAATGTGTACATTTTGTTGCGAGCCTGTCGCCATTCTGCTCAAATATTAAGAATTTTATTTTTCCTCTTGAAAATTAGGTTATAATCCAGTAAAGTTCTGTTATTAACCAAACAAGGAGTGTACCACTTTGACACAACGTGCATACAATTTCAACGCAGGTCCATCTGCTCTACCACAAGAAGTATTAGAAAATGCTCAACAGCAATTAGTAAACTTCCGTGATTCAGGTATGTCCATTATGGAAATGAGTCACCGAAGTGCCATTTTCGATGAAGTACATAATGAAGCTATTACTTTATTAAAAAAACTTTATGCTATTCCAGAAAACTATGAGGTACTATTCTTACAGGGTGGAGCAAGCCTTCAGTTTACAATGGTGCCTATGAACTTCTTAACAACTGAGCAAAAAGCTAGCTATGTATTATCAGGCTCATGGTCTGAGAAAGCTTTTAAGGAAGCTAAATTATTTGGGACACCTGTTGAAGCTGCAAGCACAAAAGAAAACCAATACCGCAATATTCCTGCTTTAGAAGATATTCAATTCAATGAAGATGATGCATATGTTCACATCACATCCAATAATACGATATATGGTACACAATGGAAAAATTTCCCTAGCACAGGAAATGTTCCATTAGTGGCGGATATGTCAAGTGACATCCTATCAAAACCAGTGGATATTGAAAAATTCGGTATCATCTATGCAGGAGCTCAAAAAAACCTTGGCCCTTCAGGTGTAACGGTCGTGATTATTCGCAAAGATTTACTTGAAAAAGCAAATAAAAATATACCAACGATGTTAAAGTATACAACACATGCTGATAGTAATTCCCTTTATAATACACCTCCGACATTCGGGATCTATATGCTCGGCGAGGTATTAAAATGGGTAGAAGCTAAAGGCGGCGTAGCAGCAATTGAAAAACATAATGAATTAAAGGCAAAAGTGATTTATGATGCCATTGACAATAGTAATGGTTTCTACAAAGGCCATGCCACACCTGAAAGCCGTTCTTTAATGAACATTACATTCCGTGTTGCAGATGAGGAGCTGGAAAAACAATTCCTTGCAGAGGCAAAGGCAGCAGGTTTTGTTGGGCTAAATGGACATCGTTCTGTTGGCGGCTGTCGTGCTTCCACTTATAATGCAGTGCCACTTGAGGCTTGCGAAGCTTTACGAGATTTCATGGTAAATTTCCAACAAAAACATCAATAAACTTCTATTTAAAAGATGAGTCTTTCCATTTCGGTAAAGACTCATCTTTTTTTCGCGCTTGTCGAAGGAAATAAGAAATCTATCCCCATACAATTAGCTTGATTAGATGTTTATAGCAATATTTCAGCTTAGGGCTTTACACATTGCAAAAGTTTTTGAGAAAAATATAGATTTTTAAGCTGCCTATCGGACATATCGCCAGTCTCTGGCTATGCACCAAACATAGATTATTACTGTAAGGGTTACCTTTACGAAACTAGAAGAAGGGAGGTCTAGGCAATGGAAGATAAAAGATATATGTCACATATGAACTGGCAAGGCTGTAAATGTCCTAAAAAAGAGGAAAAATGCTGTCAACGTAAAGTTGAAAAATGTCATTGCCAAAAAGAGGAAAAATGCCATTGTAAAAAAGAAGAAAAATGTACACCAAGAATGAGCAGCCACTGTAGAGGCTGTATTTGCCACCAATTAAGAAAATTAGAGCTAGCTACTACACTAGATATCTTCTTATCTGGAGGTGTTAGCTTCTTAGGTGTGACTTTCATTTCCCTCGATCCAAGAAATTGCTGTGCATACTTCCTTGAGCCAGGTGCAGCTGCTGCTTCTCCTTTAATCGTAGATTGCAATAAAATTGTTGCGATTCGTCGAGTGGCTGTAGCTTAATTAATATAGAGGGTAGCCTTATACAGGTACCCGAAAAAACGCTGTCATATTTAATGTGACAGCGTTTCATGCTTACAATCCGGGCATTTACCATATATTTCAAACTTATGATTTTCAATTTCATAATCAGGTAATTTTTCACCTAACATTTCCATTGGACAAAGATTAAGCTCTTTGACGTTGCCACAATCCATACATATAAAATGATGGTGATGATGTGCAGATTCACAGTGCATACGGAAATTACGTTCCCCTGATAGCTCTGTTTCTTCTAATATCCCAAGTTTCACAAAAGTAGCAAGGTTACGATAAATGGTATCAAAACTCATTCCCGGAAAATCCTTTTTTAGAACATCCAATAAATCACGGGCTGTTAGATATTTATCTGTTGCTGCAAACATATCTAATATTAACTCCCGTTTATCTGTTTTTTTATAGCCATTTTCCTTTAATATTTCCCACGCTCTTGAAATATTCATTGCGCTACCTCCCCCTGCTTTGCAGCCATTTTAAATGCTACTTTCTTTCCTAGGATTACAAGTAACAAAATCAAAATAGAAGTGACAACAATTGTGCCTCCCGGTGCTAAATCCATATAAAATGCACTAATTAGACCAATTAGTACAGCAGTTTCTCCAAAAACAATAGCATAAATGATGGTTTGCTTAAAGCCCTTTGCCAAGCGCATTGCTGCTGCGACAGGTAATGTCATCAGAGATGATACAAGTAAAATACCTACTATGCGCATACTTGCCGCAATGACAAGCGCAGTCACAATCATAAATAAAAGATGAACCCAACGAGCTGGAAGTCCACTAGCTTTTGCATATTCCTCATCAAAAGACAAAACAAATAATTCTTTAAAAAATAAAAACAAAAAAATAATTACAATGGCAGCAATTCCGATCACCACCCATAAATCTTGACGAGATACAGCAGAAACCGAGCCAAACAAATAACTCATTAAATCTGTGCTAAAGCCACTGGCAAGTGAGATAAAGATGGCGCTAATCCCAATACCACCTGACATAATGATTGGAATGGCAAGCTCCTCATAGTGCTTATATAAACGTCTTAAACGCTCAATCAAAATAGAGCCACTAACAGAGGCTAGTATACCTAAATAAATAGGATTGAGCATTGCTAAGGCTGATACAGATTGACTGATGTATAAACTCCCAGCGATTCCAGCGAGTGTTACATGTGACAAAGCATCGGCAATCAAGGACAGCCTACGTACAACAATAAACACCCCCAGCAGTGGTGCAAGTATGCCAATTAATAATCCAGAGAAAAAGGCATTTTGTAAAAATTCATAATGTAAAATTGCTTCAATCATGTGCCTACTCCTTCTAATGAATCTTTCTCACGGAATGGCCATACCAAGCATCTAGCGCGTCCTGAGAAATATTATCAAATTCATTTTTATAGCCGTGGAAGTGAATGGTTTGATTTAAACATGCCACATGACTAATACGATTTGATACCGTATCGACATCGTGTGTGACAAGAATCATCGTAATTCCTTGTTCCCGATTTAATTTCGCCAGCATATCATAAAATGACTGCACGTTCTCGTGATCAATGCCGACAGTTGGCTCATCTAAAATGAGCAGTTTGGGATCACTGACTAAAGCTCTTGCAATAAAAACACGTTGTTGTTGTCCACCAGATAATTCTCCAATATTGCGATTCATATAAGCATCCATGCCAACTGCCTTTAAAGCTTCTTGAACTTTGTCTTTGGCGTCTCGGCCAGGTCTTTTAAAAAGCCCTAATTTTTTTGTTAATCCACTTTTCACGACCTCTTGCACGGTTGCTGGGAACCCAGAATTAAAGGCATTGGATTTTTGTGAGACATAGCCAATCCATTCACGGTGCTTAAAGTTTGCGCTTGTTTCACCAAATAGCTTTATTTCACCGGATAAAGGTTTCAACAAACCTAAAATAATTTTTAATAATGTTGATTTTCCCGAACCATTTGGACCGAGAAGTGCTAAAAAATCTCCCTCTTCTACACGAAAAGAAATGTTTTTTAAAACTTGCGTATAGTCATATTGAAATGACACATTTTCAATGTCAATAAGTGTTGTTTTCATGCATGATCGCTTCTTTCTAATTCAAAATCATTACGATTTACAAATTGTAAGTATAAAGGAAAGTGCAGTTTTTGTAAAGAAAAGAAGATGGATGCTTTTTCGAATAGGCTGATGGCAAGTGTGTAAATGATTTCGTGAAAATAAAATGGGATAAAGGAGGATTGACTTTGAGTATTCAATTTTTACAGCAATTAGCACAAAGCACGGATAAGGAAATTGTCGCGATTGCTCGTGAAGAAGGTTTTAGCATTACGACTTCTGAAGTAAAAAAACTTCGACCTTATTTGGAGCAATTCTCATTTTCTTGGCTATTTTTAGGTATTCCTAAAGATATTCTTGTTGAAGTGGAAGCTGTTTTAGGGAGAAAGCGCTCTCGCCAACTGATTGCCTTGTTTACAAAATAAAAAAAGCCCGAAATCAGAACCAGCCTGATTTCGGGTTAGTTATATTAGCCCTTTAAAGCTTCAATATGCTCAGGCTTAAATGTACCGTTTCGTAACATATCGATTTCCACTTTATACGGAGCTACCTTAGATTTAGCGTCACTAGTGAGAGGGACAAACGGTGTCTCTAAAATTTTAGGAACATCCATTAATTGTGGATGGTGTACTACATAGTTGAGGGCATCAAAGCCAATATGACCAAAGCCAATATTTTCGTGGCGATCCTTACCTGCACCACGCACATTTTTGGAGTCATTGATATGCAATACTTTAATGCGTTCCACACCTATTATTTTATCAAATTCGTTTAATACCCCATCAAAATCTTCCACAATATTATAGCCAGCATCATGTGTATGACAAGTATCAAAGCATACAGAAAGTCGCTCGTTATTTGTTACACCATCAATAATTTTAGCAAGCTCTTCAAAGGAACGTCCACATTCTGTCCCCTTCCCTGCCATGGTTTCTAATGCAATTTGAACGGGATAGTCTTGAGATAAAACCTCATTTAAACCTTCAATAATTTTAGCAATACCAGCATCAGCACCAGCTCCTACATGGGCACCAGGATGTAACACAATTTGCGTTGCCTCCAGTGCTGCAGTACGTTCAATTTCCGATTGTAGGAAATCTACACCGAGACGGAATGTTTCTGGTTTTTCTGTATTGCCAATATTAATAATATAAGGTGCATGTACAACAATATTGGTCATACCATGCTCTTTCATATGCAGGAGTCCATTCATGATGTTTAAGTCAGCAATGGCTTTGCGACGCGTATTTTGCGGTGCTCCAGTATAAATCATAAATGTATTGGCTCCGTATGACAGTGCCTCTTTACTAGAGCCAAGTAGCATTTCTTTCCCGCTCATCGAAACATGTGAGCCAAGTAACATGTTAAAGCCCCCTTATTTTTTACCTCGTGCTTTTAAGCGACGTTCACGTTTTTTAATTTTTTCCATTTCCCACTTCATATTACGTTTGTAGCCAGGTTTTACCTTTTTAGGCTTACGTACCAACGCTTTTGCTTTCACATCAATTTCATTTTCTTGCTTCACACGATTTTTACGTGCATGACGCTCTTTTAACTCTGTCCATTCGCCATCTTTTACATCTTTTTGTACAAAAGGAATGCCCATTTTTTCTACGCGAACTACTGCATCCTCGTCTGATGGCTCAAATAATGTAATGGCTGTCCCTTTATTGCCTGCACGCGCTGTTCGACCAACACGGTGAATAAAGAATTCTAAGTCTTCTGGAATCTCGTAGTTAATAACATGAGAAATGCCTTGGATATCAATACCACGAGCAGCTAAGTCAGTTGCTACAATGTATTGGTAGTCAAGCTCACGGATTTGCTTCATCATTTTTTTACGATCACGTGGACTTAAGTCACCATGAATTTGACCACAACGGATACCATGCTCATTTAAGTAGCCAGCAACGTGTTCTGCTGTTTTACGTGTGTTGGTAAAGATAACAGCTAAAAAGGGATTAATGCCCTCAATGACTTCTAATAAACGTTTATTACGCGATTTTGAGCGCACTGGTACAAGCACAAAATCGATGCCTTCTGCCACTGGTCGTTTATCATTCATATGGACGTGCACTGGCGCTTCCATATATTTCTTTAAAAATGGCTGAAGTTTTTCTGGAATTGTTGCAGAAAAAACATACATTTCAAGCTTTTCTGGCATCTGTGAAGCAAATCCATCAATCTCTTCAATGAAGCCCATATCAAAAGCTAGATCCGCTTCATCAACAACTAAGATTGGTGCTGTATGCACAAATAACGCTTGTGCTGAAACAAGGTCACGAATACGTCCTGGTGTTCCAACAACAATTTGTGGCTGTGTTTTTAATTTATCAATGGAGCGTTGTTTGTCCGTACCCCCAATAAATAGTTTTGCTTGAATCGCAGTTCCTTCTATTAATTGATTTAATGCATCAAAAATTTGTTGTGCTAACTCTCGAGTAGGAGAAGTAATAACAGCCTGTACTTCCTGTTTTTCTACATCAATACGTTGAACAATCGGGATTAAAAAACTATGTGTTTTCCCTGTTCCTGTATGTGCCTGTCCAATAGCACTTTTTCCTTTTAATAAAAGCGGAATAATTTCTTTTTGAATTGGTGTCGGTTCTGTAAAGCCTAGATTTGCAATGGCGTCCTGCAAAAATGGCTGAAAATTATAATCAGTATATTTTGACATCATTCGTTCCTCCTAACATCTTTTTCATTGTACCATGATTCGAACTTTAAGGTATATTTACGTTCTATTTCTTACTAGCATAAACATATTTTTAATGTTTTATTATCACCGTAACAAAGCCCTTATCAAAGGTACTTGAAATACGCAGAATATGCAATCAAAAAAGCGCTGCAACAATGTTCGAAAACGCTTGTAATATGTAATTTTTATGTCAATTTATAGGGAACTAATGATTAGCAGATTTCCCACATGTTATGATAGAGCTGTAATATATTATGGGAGGTTGGTAGATTATGAAAGCAGCAAGATGGTATAAAGCAAAAGACATCCGTGTAGAAAACATTGAAGAACCAGTCATCGCACCTGGAAAAGTAAAAATTAAAGTACATTGGACAGGGATTTGTGGCAGTGATTTACATGAATACGCAGCTGGGCCAATCTTTATTCCAGTGGAGCAACCTCACTATGTAAGTAAAGACATCGCACCCATTGTGATGGGACATGAATTTTCAGGAGAAGTAGTTGAAATTGGCGATGGTGTAACATCTGTTCAAATAGGAGATCCTGTAGTAGTAGAACCAATCCTTGCATGTGGCGAATGTGCTGCTTGTAAAAAAGGTAAATATAATATTTGTAAACATTTAGGTTTCCACGGTCTTTCAGGCGGTGGCGGAGGATTCTCCGAATATACAATGGTAGATGAAAAAATGGTTCACAAAATGCCAGAAGGGCTTTCTTATGAGCAAGGAGCACTTGTAGAACCAGCGGCAGTCGCTTTACATGCCGTGCGTCAAAGTAAATTAAAAGCCGGTGACAAAGCTGCCGTCTTTGGAACAGGACCAATCGGGCTTCTTGTTATTGAAGCATTACGTGCAGCAGGCGCAGCAGAAATCTATGCTGTAGAGCTTTCAGCAGAGCGTGCCGCAAAAGCTTTAGAACTTGGTGCAACAGCCGTCATTAACCCTAAAGAGGAAGATGCCGTTGTGCGTCTGCATGAATTAACAAATGGTGGTGTAGATGTTGCCTTTGAAGTAACGGGCGTTCCTGTGGTTTTACAACAAGCTATTGACTCAACAACTTTTGAAGGTGAAACAATCATCGTGTCGATTTGGGAGTCTACAGCTGCTATCCAACCGAACAATATCGTTCTATCAGAGCGAACAGTCAAAGGAATTATTGCCTACCGCGATATTTTCCCAGCCGTAATGGAGCTGATGACCCAAGGTTACTTCCCTGCAGACAAGCTTGTTACGAAACGAATTGCTCTTGATGAAGTGGTAACAGAAGGCTTTGAGGCATTAATGAAGGAACGTAATCATATTAAAATTCTTGTAAATTCACAAGCATAAAATAGCATCCATAACGCCTCAGTGTAATGGTGTCCAGATTTTTTGAGCTTGCTTAAAAAGCCCCTCTTCAAAATCTGTGCCATCAGTAGTGGGCTTTTATCTTAATCCAGTCAGTGTTTGAACACCAGCTGAATCAAGAGAAAGAAAACGTCGAGTAATTGCTCGGCGTTTTTTTTAAGGTTCACTTGTGGCACAATTTTTTGGACTACATATAATACGTTCACAAGCAAAAAGTAATATGTCACTTCTGTGAATTTCCATATAAGGATCGTGGGTTGTTGTTGTTTTATTGATCTTTATCGAACCCTCCTATTAGCCTTTGCATATCATAGCTATAGTCAGGTATGTCATCAATGAAAAACAAGTAGAAAGGAGATCATTATGGTATTTCGACCACCTTATCCATACCCAATGTATCCGGGTGGCATGAGAATGCCCATGCCCATGCAAACACCTCCACAGATGTCGCCACAGTCCTTTTTCCCGCCTGGAGGCTTCCCTGTTCAACCACGAATTCCAGGCGGCTTTCCAATGGCTAATGGAATAGGTTCATTTGGAGGGCAAATGCCGATGCCACCTGTGCAAGAAGCTTCGAAAGTCGGCTCATTTTTACAGCAAGCCAACAGTTTATTTAATACAGCCAAAACCTATACCCCTTATATCCAACAAGCTATGCCGATGGTGAAAAATATTCCATCACTCTTAAAATTATATAAAGGATTCCAAGGACTTCCTTCCGCTGGCGGTGGAGCAACTGAAGCAGCAGGAAGCGATAGTAAGGCTGCTGGAGGCAATAGTAAGACTGCTGGAAGAAGACGGTCATCTAGGCAAAGTGCATCATTTACGCCTCCCGAGCCACTTCCATCTAAACCACGTATTTTCCAACCACCAATGTAAATGAACGTTTCTTTGTATTCACAGTCACTGTCCGTTATAATGTAGATAGGTAAGCTTGAAAGGAGTCACAACCACCATGCAAGTATTAAAAATTAATCCACGTGGCTATTGCTACGGTGTTGTAGATGCGATGGTGATCGCTCGTAACGCCGCACTTGATAAAACATTACCAAGACCTATCTACATCTTAGGGATGATTGTGCATAATAAACACGTCACAGATGCGTTTGAAGAGGATGGTATCATCACGTTAGATGGTGACAACCGCCTAGAAATTATTGAACAAGTTGAAACAGGTACTGTCATTTTTACAGCACATGGTGTTTCACCGGAAATTCGTGAGATTGCGAAGCGAAAAGGCTTAGTGTCCATTGATGCTACATGTCCTGATGTAACAGTTACCCACGATTTAATTCGTGAAAAATCAGCAGAAGGCTATGACATTATTTATATTGGTAAAAAAGGACATCCCGAACCAGAGGGTGCTATTGGCGTTGCCCCGGATCATGTCCACTTAGTACAGTCTTCTAACGATATTGATGCTTTACAATTAACGAATGATAAATTACTTGTCACAAATCAAACGACAATGAGCCAATGGGATGTCGCCCATTTAATGGATAGTTTAAAAGAAAAATTCCCACATATTGAGGTACACAAAGAGATCTGTTTAGCTACACAAGTACGTCAAGAGGCTGTTGCACAGCAAGCAGGTGAAGCGGATTTACTTATTGTTGTAGGTGATCCTAAATCCAATAACTCGAACCGCTTAACACAAGTTTCTGTAGAAATTGCAGGAACACCATCCTATCGAATTGCAGATGTTTCAGAGCTAAAAGTAGAATGGTTAAAAGGTATCAACATCGTTGCTGTAACAGCAGGTGCTTCTACGCCAACCCCAATTGTAAAAGAGGTTATTAACTTCCTTGATCAATTTGATGAAAATGATCCATCTACACACGAGATTAAGCGTACAGTGACACTAGATAAAATTCTGCCAAAGATTAAGACAGCAACACCTGTTGATAAAATCATGCCTTATTAATTACTCGCAAAAAATCCTGATTGCATAATGACAATCAGGATTTTCTTTATTTACTAAAGTAATAGTTTATAGGACGCCCAATGCCACCATAATGGACATCCATTGTAATTTCCTCTTGTTTTTCAAGATAATCTAAATATCTTCTAGCTGTTACGCGGGCAATGCCAATTCCACTGGCTACTTCTTCTGCTGAAGCACCATCCACCGATTGTAAAAAGTGCACAACCTTTTCAAGTGTTGTACGATTAAAACCTTTTGGGAGATTTTTCTCGGATTTCAATGTAACAGATTGATCCAATAGGGTTTGTCCATCACGATAATGAAATAACTGATCTAATTCTCCCTGTGTGAGCTCACGTTCTGTTTGAGTTTGCTTGTTAAAGCGTAAATAATTGTCAAGTGTCCCTTTAACACGTTCAAAAGAAAAGGGCTTCATAATATAATCAAAAACACCTAGATGTAGTATCTGTTTCACTGTCTCCATATCATTTGCAGCCGTCACGGTAATAACATCTACTGGTAGATCGAGCTCACGTATTTTGCGTAAGCTTGTAATACCATCTTGCTCTGGCATAAAAATATCCATAAAAACTAAATCAGGCTTCAGTTGACAAATTTGCGTAATGCCTTCTAACCCATTAGGTGCCTGTCCAACCACTTGAAAATGCTCTACCTTTTCAATAAATTGACGATTTACCTCTCGTACCATTGGATCATCCTCAATTAATAATACTCTAATCTGTGTCACTGCTAGCCCTCCATCCCATTATGAATAATAAAAGGTGATTAAAAAACTTGTTCCTTTGTTAGGCTCACTGATGACTTCGATGTCACCCTGCCCTTTTTCGACAATTTCCTTTATTAAAAATAACCCTATTCCACGGTAGTTTTTCTCTTTTGTAGAATAACCATTATCAAAAATGTGCTGCTTGACCTCTTCCGTCATGCCAACACCATTATCGGTTACTAATATGGCTAATACGTCATCATCTTCATCCACAGAAACATGAATCACCTTCTCCTCGACCTGTACATCCTTTAATGCATCAAACGCATTTTCTATCAAATTACCAAAGAGAATGACGAAATCATGATGATCCAAATTAGCTGGAAATGATGTAAATCGGCTTTCACGGTCAATTTCCAATCGAATTCCTTGTTCCTTCGCATAGGAAATTTTACTGAGCAATAGCCCAGAAATATTTTCATTTTTTATTCGTTCGTTTAAAAAGTTAGTGATTTCATCATGCTCTTCCTTCACTTGTGTTAAGTAAGAAAGTGCCTGTTCATGATGACCTAGCTGTAAAAGACCCGCTATCGTATGCAGTTTATTTTTATGTTCATGTGTTTGTACACGAAGGGCTTGGACAAATGCTCTAACGCCTGTTAATTCTTCGGCAAGCTTTTTCACTTCCGTACGGTCTTTAAACATGGCCACTGCCCCAACAGTTTCGCCATTAACCTGTATCGGAATTCGATTACTCATAATACTATGATTATTAATATACAGCTCACGATTAAATAACGGCTGATCCAGCTCTAAAATTTCAGGAAGTCGTGTATCTGGCAAGACATGAAAGATTTTCTGTCCAATCAATGTAGAGGGTTTTTCATAAACGCCTAAGATATCACAGGCTTTTTCATTAAAAATCGTAATGGTCAAATCATTATCGATAGCAATGATGCCTTCGTGCATGGCATTAAACGTTTCTGTCCGTTCTACATACATTTTGGCAATTTCATGCGGCTCTAACCCAAACATTTGCTTTTTCATATGAAGCCCCAATGTTCGTGCTCCCCATACACTAAATAGTAACGATAATAGTACAGTAACCATTAGTTCGGTTTGCATTGTTTGCAGTAACTCCACTACCGTAAGAACACTGTACCCTACTACTGTAACACCTATTTGTTGTCCTTCATGGTTCATAATCGGAACAAACGCACGAACCATATTACCGTGTTCTCCACGTGCAATCGACGTATAGTAATGCTCTGAAAAAGCGGCGTTTAAATCTCCAGATTGAGATATTCGACCAAGTTCCTGGCTATTAGGATGGGAATATTTTCGTCGTTGCATATCAAGAACAACAATATATTTTGCCCCATTGATATCACGGATTTCCTCTACAACAGGATTAATATGCTGTACGGCATCATAGTAATTTTCACTAGCAATATATGTTTTTATTTCAGGAAGCTGAGAGACGGTTTTTGCTACAAGGAGTGCCTGATCACTTAGTTTGGTCTTTTGCTCATTCATGACAAAACCTAACAAAAAAGTACCGCCAATGCTAAAGGAAAGCATGAGAATAAAAAAAGTCAGAGACATAATTTTTCTTTGCATGGATAACTTCTGAAATTTCAACTGACCGCCTCCCTCCTACTATATTTTAGCTTACTCCATATGTTAGAATAACAAAAACATCAGAAAATACGAATTAATTGGGTGTATACAATGAAAAAATTTATTATTGGTACGATTATAACTGTGCTTGTGTTAATCCTCACTATCAGTGTTCAACAAGGATTACTATTCGCCAAGCCACTTCCCTATGATGATGAGCAAAAGGGTTTAGACACACAGATAACAATTCATTTAAGTCATGTCGTCGCTGAAAATACCCCTAAAGGCCAAGCTGCCAACAAATTTGCTGAGCTAGTAGAAGAAAAAACAAACGGGAAGGTCAAAGTACATGTTTACTCCAACTCCTCTTTATTTAATGATGAAAATGAATTTCAGGCATTGCAAAAGGGAGAAGTGGAAATGATCATCCCTACTTTTTCTAAAATGACGGCTTATGTTCCTAATTGGCAGGTGCTTGATTTACCCTTTCTATTTAATACAAATGAGGAAGTAAAGGAAGTCCTAACGGGTTCTATTGGTGAACAATTGGTTAATGAGCTAGAGCCGTTCCATATTAAAGGGCTTGGCTTTTGGTACAATGGGTTTAAGCATCTAACCTCTGTTGAGCAGCCTATTCATACTTTTGAAGATTTACAGGGCTTACGAGTGCGTACGATGCCAAGTAAAACATTAGAAAAGCAATTTGAAGTGGTCAAAGCAACACCTATACCTATTTCTTTTAGTGAGGTCTTTTCGGATTTAGAGAAGCATGCAATAGACGCACAAGAAAATACCGCTTCTAATATCTATTCAAAGGGTTTTTACAAAGTACAAAAGCATATGACTATCACTCAGCATGGGATTTTAGGCTATGCTGTGTTAATGAATGAAACCTTTTGGAATTCTCTACCTATCAAAATTCAGCATCAGTTGTTGGATGCTATGAAAGAAACAACCGATTGGCAATTTGAGCAGGCTGAACTTATGAATGAACAAGATATGGACAAGCTGAAACAGCTAGATGATTTTGATGTGTATACAATGAGTCCCCAAGAAAGACAACGCTTTAAGGAACAACTTGCACCTGTTTATGATTTTTATAGAGCCCATATTCAAAACGATCAAATCTTAGCAGAGATTGAAAAAATCGTTGATCCCTAATACTTTTGTTCATTAATGAAAAATCCTTACAAAACGTAAGGATTTTTTCTTTTGTATTATAATAGTTTCCCCAATTTTAAATCTACTATAAAACAGCTTAAAACCCTTGATATCACTAGCACTAACTCCTCTTTCTCTCAGAATGAACAAAATGAACAATACAACCATTACGGTCATAAACACTATTGTCGGAAAATTTCAGCTATGATAACCACATGAAAGCGTTCACACAATATTCATCGTTGTTGTAGGGGGAGAACTATATGCGGATAAATTTTAAAAACTTGACAGTACAAGTTTTGATCGCCATTGTACTAGGGATTATCGTGGGAGCAACCTTCCCAGAATTCGGGGCAAAGCTCAAAATCTTGGCGGATATATTTATTAAACTTATTAAAATGTTAATAGCACCAATTATCTTCTTAACAGTCGTCATCGGCATTGGTAGTATGGGGGATGTCAAAAAGGTTGGGAAAATTGGTGGAAAAGCTTTAATTTATTTTGAAATTGTTTCAACTTTTGCCCTTGCAATTGGCTTAATCGTTGTCAATATTGTTCAACCCGGTAAAGGTTTTAATACAGATGCTGCAAGCGGTGCCGATGTTTCTCAATATACAGAAGCGGCAGCTGCAGAACATGGTTTAGGTGCATTTATTATGCAAATTATTCCTGAAAATGTAGTAGGTGCTTTAGCAAATGGTGAATTATTACCAGTCTTATTCTCAGCTGTTTTATTTGGATTAGCCGCTGCGGCAATTGGAGAACCAGCTAAACCTGTTATTAAATTTTTCGAGCAAGTGGCCGATATTTTCTTTAAAATCGTTAACATGGTAATGAAAATTTCGCCTATTGGTGCGTTTGGCGCCATGAGCTATACAATCGGAAACTTTGGACTTAAATCGCTAGGAAACTTAGGATTTTTAATGCTATCTGTTTACATTACAATGTTTATTTTTATTGTTGTAATTATTGGATTGATTACCCATTACTTCGGCTTTAGTATTTTTAAATTTATCAAGTACATTAAAGATGAAATCTTTATCGTTATCGGAACATCCTCATCTGAATCTGCATTACCTTCCATGATGCGTAAGCTCGAAAACTATGGCTGTTCGAAGCAAGTGGTAGGGTTAGTTATTCCCACAGGCTACTCATTTAACTTAGATGGAACATCCATTTACTTATCAATGGCTGCCATCTTTATTGCACAAGCCTATGGTGTGGATTTAGATGTTTGGCATCAAATTACGTTATTAGCCATCTTAATGCTTACTTCTAAAGGGGCAGCTGGTGTAACGGGCTCTGGCTTTATTACACTAGCAGCGACATTAGCAGCATTCCCGATGATTCCTGTTGAGGGGATTGCCCTTTTAATCGGCGTAGATCGTTTCATGTCAGAAGCACGTGCAGTTACAAATCTAATTGGTAATGGTGTAGCTACAGTGGTCGTGTCAAAAATGGAAAAAGAATTTGATACAGAGCAGGAAAAGCGTGCTCTATCCGGTCATACCCAAATGTCATAAAATGAACAGGCTGCTGAAAGCGGAAATAATTTGCTACTTCAGCAGCCTGTTCTTTTATTTATAAAGAGGTAAGTAGATAAAAAACACCGTAGAGCTAGTTTCTTGAAACCTCATCGACTACCTACTCGTATAAATAATGACTGGAGGTTTCTTTATGACAACTTTTACACTTACCTATCCGAAGGGCTTTAAAAGCTTCACTGATATTCCAATCGTGAATGAACAGAACGAAACAGTATGTGTACTTCAAAAAATGGAGCGTACCTCTGCTGGTAAAGTACTGAATGCTGTCTTGCTGGTAGCTGCACAGCAAACATTACCGTACCGTTATGAGACACGAACTACTTTAGGTGCACCACTTTTTCAAGTACAATCTACCCTGTTAACAAAAGGAGTCAGCCATCAAATTGTCATGCCTGATGGTAGCTTGATACCGATACAACGGAAAACAGTGCAATTATTAGAATCCTCTTATTCTTTCAAAATGGACGATATAGAATTTCGTTTTGAAAAGGATTTTACCTCTACTGCTTATTTATATTGCAATGATGAAAAGATTGCTAGTGCAAGCTCTATTGAAACTGAACTAGTACAGACAGGCATACAGTTTAAGCTTTTCCAAGCGGATGATATGCACTTTGTTGCACTCCTAGCAACCCTTTATCAAGCACTCTTTGCCATAACTACATAGCTGGATTTAAACATGATAAAGACATCGAGTGTCAAATTCTCGATGTCTTTATCATGTGTCATCATACACGGCTAATTTAATTTTTCTCGTTGTGCATTTAATATGTTAATAACATAGGAATCATTTTGTGATACTTTTGCTTGTACAATCTTTTTGATGGCTTCTTCCATCCTTAAAGCTAACGCAAGTGCCTCATTCGTAGCGCCCTTTATCGTTGTTTGTATGGTAATGGTTGTTTGATTTTCAATGACTAAATATTCATATACATCAAAAGCTTCTAAGCCTGCGATTAACTCTTCCATCAAAAGGTTCATATCATCTCCCATTACCTTGTTGTTATCAAGTAAGGAGGTAAACTCCCACCTTTCAAAAACTATCGGATAGTCCTTTAATGGAGACGTTCTTATAGCATTTTTTGCTATGGATTCCATATCTTTTTTAATTGACTGGAAATAGTCTTCTCCGCCTACAACTTGAATTACTAATTCCTTTTCTTCCGTCGTTTTAACGTCAATGCCGACATACTTTTCAAGGAGCTTATCCTTCAATCGAGCTAGACTTAACTCTTCATTTGTTATAAGCGATTGAGCCTCTTTATTTGCTTCTGACCTTTTCTCTCCTGCAAATATATCAAATAGGATCAACATAGATATAATGACTACTAACAGTCCGATGACAAGTCCAAACCGTTTACCCATTGAATCCCTCCTGATAGGAAGGTATGTCCCCTTTTACTACAATATTCGCTTTTCTAGCTTGAAACAGCACATACTTTTCATACTAAAAAACGAAGTGTCACATACAGGATCTCCCCTCCTTCATAAAGGAAATCTGCAAGTGTTCAAACACTGGACTATCAGATCCTGTATCGCTTATTTTTCCCCATATATTCCGTGATGCGAAATAAATTTGCTTTGTTTTGACCTTTCTGTGTCATACGTCTCAAAAAGGAGTACACTTAAGAGGTAGTAATTCTATCATTTTGGAGGGTTTTGTATGGACTCAAAAGCAGCGGATATTAAAAATATACTGACATTAAATTTGCTTGTACAAATCTTAGAGGAACGTGGCATTATGACAGATAAAGAACTAAAAGAGCGCCTCACCAATACAGTAAAATTATCATCGATGGAAAATGATTTAAAGGAAAAGGTCCTTGAAGAAATCAAACATTAATGGATTTTACCTCATCAAAAAACGACCGCTTTCTGAAAGCGGCCGTCTGAATCAAAACTTTAAGTTTAGGATCGAATTGTTTTCAAAGCAGTTGACCATGGCACGAGCTGGTCTAACATTTGATGTACAGAATCTGCTTGCACCTCTTTTGGTTTAAAGACAGAGCCGTTTTCAAAATCAGTAAATAATGATAATGCTGGATGCACTCGAACATCAGCAACTAGCAATTCTCCGAGAATTCCCCTTAGATGCTCTGCTGCACGTGCACCTCCAACAGAACCATAAGAGACGATACCAGCAGCTTTATTATTCCATTCCACTCGTAAATAATCTAATGCATTTTTTAATGCACCTGTAATGGAGTGATTGTACTCCGCAACAATAAAGACAAAGCCGTCACAAGCTGCTACTTTTTCTGACCATGCAGCTACACCAGAAGTGTCTCCACCTGGTTCCCCTAAAAATGGTAATTTAAATTCAGCGATATCAATTATTTCATATTCCGCATCACGACGTTTTTCCGCAACTTCCTTTACCCAAGTTCCAACCTGTGGGCTTACACGACCTTCTCGCGTACTTCCTAAAATAATACCGATTTTTAACATATGACGCCTCCTCTTATCATCCATTCTTGTGACTCCATCACGGTTCATCGTACGTGCTCGCCACTCGTAATCATTTTGGTCAGGAAAATATCTCTTTATTCATCACCCGTTCATTAGCTCTGAATAGTTAGAATTGAATTATCTCTAATTCAAGATTAAGGTACCATCAATCTTTCTTTCCTGTCAAATATTTAAACTAGAGGGATAAAGAGGATTATTTTATTTTAATGGGCTGCTCTAATGCCTCTAATTCCTCTTCAATAGAGGCGTATTGTCTTTCCACAACATACTTGGCATCTGATAAGGCAGCATTATAAATGTAGGGGGCAATATGCTCCTTGATAAAATCTAACAAACGTTCGGCTTCAAATTCACTAATATCTTCATCACGCTGATTATAAAAAAACCGTTGAATATCAGCAAGAATCATTTCCTGCTGATCTTTAGATAAACGAATAAACAAGACAACCCTCTCCACTTCTGTTAATCAATTTTTTCTTCATCTTATCACTATTTATAGATTTCTTGCATTCAAAAAGGCTGAAACACTAGTACTGCTAGCGTTCAGCCTCCACCTCATTGTTTACATTCAAATGAGTAGCTAGTGGATAAAAAGTTTTTCTCCTTTGCTACAATCGCTTGTCCACCATCATCTTCACATTGCTGTGTCATTGCATCGATTTTCTTATCATTGACCATATTTGTCATCACCGTCATACCAATACCAAAAATAACGATGAATAAACCAATCATGATCCATAGCTTGCCGGCTTTATTACCAGCTGGTCTTTCATTAGCCATATTTGTTCCCTCACTTATACAAATAAAAATGGTTCTGTATGGATCGTTGATTGGATGAATTCAACCAAGTATTTTTTATCCTTACATAGTTCAGTCATTTTATTTGCTACTCCTGCAATCATTACCTTTTCTACATGATGACCAGGATCTACTATTTGCAAATCAATAGCTTGTGCGTCCTGGGCTGTATGGAAGTACATATCGCCTGTTAAGAAAACATCAGCTCCTGCACGTTTTGCCGCATAGATATATTTATTACCATCTCCACCAACAAGCGCAACCTTGCTGACCTTCGATTGTAAATCACCCACTACACGAACAGCTGGCACATCTAGTTGCTGTTTAACGAATTCAGCAAATTGCTGTAACGTCATTTCCTTTGTTAAGTAACCTACACGCCCTAATCCCATCACATTTGTTTGCTGCTCAAGACGTATCACATCATAGGCAGGCTCCTCATAAGGATGACTAGTAAGCATGGCCTTTAACACGCGGCCTTTAATAGATTCAGGAAAAACAACTTCTACCTTTACTTCTTCCTCCACATGTAATTCGCCAACAGAGCCTACGAACGGATTCGCTCCTGCTAATGCACGGAACCGACCTTCTCCAGTCGTTGTATAACTACATGCTTCATAATCGCCAATACGACCCGCCCCAGCATTTGCAAGCGCCTCACGTAATGCTTCTGCATTAGCAGTTGGTATAAAGACTGCTAGCTTCAATAAATTCTCTGCATACGTTTCTTCTAATATAGAACGGTTTTTTAGCTGTAGGGCATCTGCTAATAAATCATTTACCCCACCTTCAGCTACATCTAAATTTGTATGAGCGGCATATACAGCAATATCGTGTTTAATGAGCTTTTCATATAAGCGCCCTGCTGGATGATCTGTGCGGATATTCGCTAGGCGTCTAAAGATTGGTGGATGATGTGCGATAATCAGCTCACAGCCTTTTTCTATTGCCTCATTTGCCACGGCTTCATTGACATCTAACGTCACCAAAACTTTACTTACAGGTTTGTTGAGGGTCCCTATCGCTAGTCCAATTGGATCATTGTCCATACAAGCTAGTTTTTTGGGCGACCATGCTTCGAACACTTGAATAACTTCTTGGCCATTTACCGTTTTCATCTTACAAAACTCCTTCTACTAAATGTATCAGAGCCGTTAACTCTGCACGCTTTTCTTCAATTTCAGGTGTTTGTTCTGCTCCTTCAATGGATTGTAGTACACGTTGCCAATTGTCTTTTTCACGCAACCATTTTTTCGTAAATGCTGGTGATTTACGCAGGCTTAGCTTAGGTCCAAACAAAATCTCTGCTGTAGAGAGCTCCATTTGCCCTCTTTGTAACACAAGGATTTCATAGATTTTATCATCTTCCTCTAAAATCTCTTCATCAAGAATCGCCCATTGATGTGCTAAAGCCCACTCACGGATAACCTTGGCGTGAATATTTGGCTGTAGGATTAGACGTGTGACACCTTGAAGCTTTTCTGGATGCTTCTCTAGAATGGAAACAATTAATGGTCCACCCATGCCAGCTATTGTCACCGTATCCACATGGTCAGCTTCTTCTATCGCTGCTAAACCGTCTGCAAGGCGTACTGTAATTTTTTCAGTTAAGTTTTCCTTCTGTACTTGTCCTACCGCCGATTCATAGGGTCCTTTTACAACTTCCCCTGCTATGGCATATGAGGCAGTCCCTTTGTGAATTAAATAGCATGGTAGATAGGCATGGTCACTACCAATATCCGCCATGACTGCTCCTGTAGGAACAAATTTCGCTACTGCTTCTAATCGCTTTGAAAGTTTTTGTGCGTTCATTTTTATACCGCCTATCTTCAATAGAGTCCATTAATAGTATGGATGATGTCGTGAAAAAAAACAAATGGAGTTGTCTCACATTTCTATGTGGACAACCCCATCTTCATGATGCTTAAATCTAAAAAGTAGCTGTACTATTTCAGTACAGCTACTTGTCAGTTTTACTATTCTAAAGTAGAAATGTATTCAGCGATTGCTTTTGCTTCCTCTTCAGTTTTCATGTTTGGTTGCATTGGAGTACCTTCGATACCCTTTGTTAAAACTTCTACGATATGTGCTTCATCTAAGCCATGTAGATTTGGACCCATACTACCAGTTAAGTCACCACCATGACAACCGATACAAGATTGTACTAGTGCTGAACCATCAGCTTCTGCATCTGTTGTTTCTGTAGTAGTTTCGCCACCACCCTCATGTTCAGCAGCAATTTCTTTCTTGTTATCTGCACCTTGTAAAGACATGAAGAAAATAAGACCAATACCAAATGCCAGAATTAAGATGTAAGGAACGACTGGATTGTTTTTCATAAGTTTCCCCTCCTCATTTTAAGTCTACTTCTATTATAATATAGAATCAGTCAACATCTAATATTGTACTTCATTAACAAAGAAACGAAAAGCCCTATTCGCTAAGTTTTCCTTTGTTTGTAACAAATTCGACATTTCTGTATCTATTGGATAAAATATGTCTTGCCAACATCCAAAATTGGTCAAATTTATCCTTTTATACAATTTCTTTTTCATTATATTTATGCTGTTATCATACCCTTTTCACTCATTGATATACCCAAAATTAAAAAATCTGTACGTTTTTAATTAGCGTACAGATTTTGAATCTTCTGAGGTAAAAACTTTAACATGATACTGACCCTATTATAGATAAATTGTCACAAATTATGGTTTTATATAAACACTAAAGATCAATTAAGTTTCTAACCTGATTTAGTAGATGGAGTTCCTTGTACATCGATAGAAATACCATTTGCTAAATCAGGATAAATTTATGATATAGTACCCAACTAGTGCTATTAATCCTAAAGCACCTGAGACTGTGAAATATAGAAGTTTCATTTTAATACCTGACAACAGCCAAATGACACAATTTGCTGCAATCAAGCAAAATAAAACCGTATTATTTCCACTAAAATATGTAGTACAAATTCGGATCGACATACTAAATAACAGGATGGCCGCTAGTACATGAAAAATGGGAGCTAGTAGATTTTTTTTTCGAGCCATTTGCCACGCAGCAATAAATAAGATGCATGCACCTACTCCCACGATTACTGTAAAAATCAATGTTAAAGATTGCATTGTAAAATAGAGTGCCAAAACAGCCATTATGGCGATACATAGACCCACTACCAATAGGATCATTTTTCTTTTTTCTGATGGCAAGACCGCTTGTTTAGGATGTTGCACTGGTTCTAACTCCTCTATGTCAGCCCCCTCCGTATAAAGAGCTGCTAAAAAGTCACAATAGTGCTCAGGTAAAAGTTTATTTTGCTTCCAAAACAAAATTTCATTAAGGATTATTTTTTTGCGAGGATTTGTCATAGTGTTAGCTCCAAACATTGCTTAATAATGGTTGTATTACAATTTTATCTCACACTATTTGAAAACACATCTGTATAAAGTCGCAAATCTAGCATTTCCCTCATTCTAATTATCTATGATTGCATAGCATCGATAGGTGAATAGCAGGGCTAATTTCTTTTTTGTTGACTTTTCAATTCTATAAAAAAGGAGCTATACCAATTAGTCATTTTCTCACTACTTGGATAGCTCCAGCTATTTTAAATTTTATTCTAAGAAGTCTTTTAAACGTTTACTACGAGAAGGATGGCGTAATTTTCTTAGTGCTTTCGCCTCGATTTGACGAATACGTTCACGCGTTACGCCAAAGACTTTCCCAACCTCTTCTAATGTACGTGTGCGACCATCGTCTAACCCAAAACGTAAACGAAGTACGTTTTCCTCACGGTCTGTTAACGTATCTAGTACATCTTCTAATTGTTCTTTTAACAGTTCATAGGCTGCATGGTCGGAAGGAGATTGTGCTTCTGAATCCTCGATAAAGTCTCCTAAATGGGAATCATCTTCTTCTCCAATTGGTGTTTCAAGAGATACTGGTTCTTGTGCAATTTTTAAAATTTCACGTACTTTTTCAGGTGTTAAATCCATTTCTTCTCCAATTTCCTCTGGAGAAGGCTCACGACCTAAATCTTGTAAAAGTTGACGTTGTACACGTATTAATTTATTAATGGTTTCGACCATATGAACAGGAATACGAATCGTACGCGCTTGGTCAGCGATTGCGCGTGTAATCGCCTGACGAATCCACCATGTAGCGTAAGTCGAGAACTTAAATCCTTTACGATAATCGAATTTTTCAACAGCCTTAATAAGACCCATATTTCCTTCTTGAATTAAATCAAGGAATAGCATTCCACGACCAACATAGCGTTTTGCAATCGATACAACTAGACGTAAGTTCGCTTCCGCAAGGCGTTTACGCGCTTCCTCGTCCCCTTGCTCAATACGTTCAGCAAGTGCAATTTCTTGCTCAGCAGATAATAAATCTACTCGGCCGATTTCTTTTAAATACATACGTACAGGGTCATTGATTTTAACACCTGGTGGCACACTCAAATCATTTAAGTCGAAAGTTTCTTCGTTCGCTTCTTCTTTCATTAGACTTTCTTCTTCAAATTCTTCTTTTCCAATGATTTGAATATCTTTATGCTTTTCAAGATCCTCAGCAAAATGGAAAATTTCTTCGTTTTCCAATTCATAAGGTGTTAGTTTCTCTGAAATTTCTTTCATTGAAATTTCACCCTCTGTTTTTGCTTTTTCTTGTAGGAATTTTTTTGCATCATCTAATGTAATTTCTACTTCTATCTCTTTTGAACGTTCTGACTTGTCCGCCATAAACCTTCCTCCTTCTAAACAACCGAATCGGGTTAAATCGCCGATAACGATTTTCTTAAATGAATAATCTGTTGGGCGATTTCAAGTGCACGTGCATACTCATGCATCTTCTCCGCTTCCTTTGACTCATGCATCTTTTGATAAATTTCTTGCTCAATTCTATATTTTTGAAGCTGACGGATAGAGTCCATAACCTCTGCCTCTGCTTGATCTGGATCTCGCTCAACTAAAGCCGCTTCCATGACAATTTTTCGTAATTCAGCGTCATCCAAAATTTCCACAAAACGTTGATAATCAGGATGACCATACTCCTCATAAAATCCAACTAAGCGAACAAAAACTGCCATATAGGCATCTCGTACAAATGGCTCTTTTTGCTCACTACGTAATACCCTGTCCACTACATCTATATTATGAAGCATATGAGCCAGTAATAAACGTTCGGCACGTTCGGCTGCGTCCATAGGCTTTTGTTGTTGCGTGACTGGCATTGAAGGTATCTGTGTAGGCATTTCTACTTTAGCAGAACGTACCTGATTAGCCTCCAGTTTTCGGAATTGGGCATAAATGGCTTCTTCCGAGATGTTTGTTTCATTTGATAGCTGTCGTATATACAAATCTCGTTCAACTGGTGAAGATCTTCCCACTAGCTGCTCAAGAACTTCTTGAATATATTGAAGCGTATCATTTTCAAATTGAAAGTTCTTATTGCGTCTAGCATGCATCATCATAAAAGCAATATACGCATGAGGTTTTTCCAAAATTTGTTCCTTAAATGCTTGTCCACCTAAAGTGTGAATGTATTCATCAGGATCTAATTTTTCTGGCAACACGGCAATATCAACTTTCATTCGCTCTGTATGCAGTAGCTGCGCCGCTCGTTTCGCTGCATCAAATCCAGCATTATCACCATCATAGCAAATCGTAATTTGCTCTACTAAGCGCTTTAGCTTTGTGATATGCTGATTTGTTAACGAAGTACCCATTGTCGCAACAACATTCATGACACCTACAGAGTTGGCTGCTAAAACGTCCATAAATCCTTCCATCAATACTACTTGACGATTTTTTCTGATAGAAGTTCGTGCTTTATCTAGGTTATACAGCACTTCACTTTTTTGGAAAATTGGTGATTCTGGACTATTTAAATATTTTGCTTCCTCACCATTGGATGAAAGGATACGTCCTGAGAAGGCAATAATTTTACCATTCTCATCTCGAATAGGAAACATGATACGTCCTCTAAAACGATCAAAATAACGCTCTTCTCCCTCTCTTTTGATGATTAAGCCACTTTCGGCAATTTCTTGTAAGTTATAACCTTTTCTTTCAAGCAATATTGTTAATGCATCAAAGCTTGGGAGAGACCAACCAATGTTATTAGATTCGATAAGTTCCCTTGTAAATCCTCTTTCTAGCAAATAATTTAAAGGTTCTTCACCATCTTCTGTATTCAACAGTAAATGATGAAAAAAATCTGCTGCAAAAGCGTGTGCTTCTTTCATCCTTTCTTCCGCTTTAGATATCTTTTTCGTTCCTCCAGGGAAACTTGGCTCAACATCTAAGTGTATGCCAACACGTTCCCCAAGTTTCACAACTGCATCAGGAAAAGAAATGCCTTCAATATCCATTACAAAAGTAATGGCATTGCCCCCTGCACCACAACCAAAGCAATGAAAAATTTGCTTGTCTGTAGATACAGAAAAAGACGGTGTTTGCTCTCCATGAAATGGACAGAGACCAAACCAATTTCGCCCACGCTTAGTAAGCTGCATGTATTCACTAATAACATCAACGATATCTGATTGTGTGCGAATCTGCTCAATTACTTCTTCTGGAATCTTCCCTGCCAAATCCATCACCATCTTTAATATTTGCGTTCTAGAAACACAATTCGCTATTCGTTTTAAAATTCCTTTATTTCTCGACAAAAAATTAGGATTTTTCTCTTATAAATATTTTTACCACAATTTTATTATTATAAAACAAAAATTAGTTTTTATCTATACCATTTTCAAAATCCACTCAAAAAAACCGCCTCTGCTAACCGAGGTGGTTTAAAATTCTATCCTTATTTACAGGTCAAAATATGTTCGATAATCGTATTTGCTGTCTCTTCAACAGCTTTATTTGTCACATCGATAACTTGACAACCTATTCTACCGACAATTTTTTCAAAATGCTGAATCTCATCAAGAATTCTTTCATGCTGTGCATAGATAGCATCATCATTCAAGCCGAGAGACATTAATCTTTCTTTCCGAATTGAGTTTAACTTCTCAGGGGAAATAATCAATCCAAAGCATTTTTTAGGGTCTATCTGTAATAGCTCTTCTGGTGGTTCTACCTCTGGCACTAAAGGTACATTCGCCACTTTATATTTTTTATGGGCTAAATATTGTGATAGTGGTGTTTTAGAAGTTCGTGATACACCAACTAGTACAATATCAGCCTGTAATAATCCTCTTGGATCTCTACCATCATCATATTTTACCGCAAATTCAATCGCTTCAATTTTTTTGAAATAATCATCATCCAGCAGATGAACAATACCAGGCGTTTCCAATGGATTTTCTTCCATAAAAGCTGCCATTGATTGTAAGGCTGGCCCTAAAATATCAACAGCCTGAATTTTTTCTTGTTCACATAAATCATGTAATAATTTACGCATTTCTTGGCGAACAAGTGTATAAACAATGAATGCTCGCTGTTGCGAAGCAAGAAAAACAATTTTACGGATAAGCTCCTCTGATTGAATATGTGGAAATCGACGAATCACAGTATTTTCAAGACCCGGTCGGAACTGGCTAATAACCGCTTTTGCAACTTGATCACCAGTTTCACCGACAGAATCAGATACAACAAATACGCGTAGTCTTTTCATGCAGCTCTCCTTCATTTAGACATTTTGTGCAAGAGATAAGAAAGCCCGTGTAATCGTTGTTTTTGTAAGACGACCAACAATCGTTAAACCACCCTCTTGCGGTTCAACTACTGGTAGTGAATCAACCTCACGTTCAATAAGTTTGTTCGCTGCAACAATTAAAGAATCTGATCTTTCACAGTACGAAATATTTGGCATACGCGTCATAATAATATGTACTGGAATTTTATTTAAATCCTGCGTGCCAATACTTGTACGCAGTAAATCTTTGCGAGATAGTACGCCTGTCAAAAACTCATTCTTATCTACGACAAAGAGTGTACCAACATCTTCTGAAAACATAAAGCAAATTGCATCATAAACCGTCATTGTTTCAGGGACAACTACTGGCCCAGAATGAAAATCCTTCACTTTTAAATTGTGAATACTATCTATTAATGTAACAGATGCCTTCTTACCTGAATAAAAATAACCAACCCTTGGTCTTGCATCCAGAAATCCTGCCATAGTTAGGATTGCTAAATCTGGTCTTAGAGTTGCTCTTGTCAGATTGAGACGTTCAGCAATATGTTCCCCAGTAATTGGGCCATTTTCTTTCACAATTTGTAATATGTCTTCCTGACGTTTATTGAGTTCGATTGGACTCACCGCCTCAAATCTAATAGTGTTATACTTATGCTCAATTATTATATACTATTTTAATAATTATTGCGAATTAAAGAACTACATGCTACAATATTGACACATACGCTTGCTCTATCAGTATTTTCGAGCAAATTGCGTTATACAGGCGATGATGGGAAAAAAGTATCTGTTCCATTCTATAGCGAGTAGAAGATGGTGAAAGTCTACACAGCAACAGAGAAAAGGCACTCCCTGAGCTAACTTTTTGAAAAGAGGTTTTAAACTACTCGTTTAAAACAATCAGGGTGGAACCGCGGGTATTAGCACTCGTCCCTGGGCATACAATGTGCCCGGAGACGGGTGCTATTTTCATTTAGTTGCAACTGAATGAAAAAACTATGGCGTTTTTACCGCTAAAACAACGTATTAAAAATTTAAAGGAGGCTATTTTATGGCTAACAAATCAATGGAAACCATCGTATCTTTAGCGAAGCATCGAGGCTTTGTCTTCCCTGGTTCTGAAATCTACGGAGGTTTAGCAAACACATGGGATTATGGTCCACTAGGTGTCGAATTAAAAAATAATATTAAAAAAGCATGGTGGCAAAAGTTTGTTCAGGAATCTGAATACAATGTAGGTATTGATGCTGCTATTTTGATGAACCCAAAAGCTTGGGTTGCTTCTGGTCACGTAGGAAACTTCAATGACCCAATGATCGACTGTAAATCATGTAAGGCCCGCCACCGTGCAGATAAAATTATCGAAGACGCTGCATTAGCGAAAGGCGATGAAATCATTGTTGATGGTATGACATTCGACCAAATGAAAGAAACAATGATTAAATATGACGTAGTATGCCCTGATTGCGGAAAGGCAGATTTCACAGATATTCGCCAATTCAACCTCATGTTTAAAACATTCCAAGGTGTAACGGAATCCTCTACAAATGAAATTTATTTACGCCCAGAAACGGCACAAGGTATTTTCGTGAACTTTAAAAACGTTCAACGTTCTATGCGCAAACGTACACCATTTGGTATCGCACAAATCGGTAAATCTTTCCGTAACGAAATTACACCGGGTAACTTCACATTCCGTACACGTGAATTCGAACAAATGGAGCTTGAATTCTTCTGTAAACCTGGTGAAGACCTTGAATGGCATGCATATTGGAAAGAATTCTGTAAAAATTGGTTACTAAACCTAGGCATGAAAGAAGATTCGATGCGCCTTCGTGACCATGAGGATGATGAGCTATCTCACTACTCTAACGCTACAACAGATATCGAATTCAAATTCCCATTTGGCTGGGGAGAGCTTTGGGGTGTAGCAGATCGTACAGATTACGACTTAAAACAACATATGGAGCACTCTGGTGAAGATTTCACTTACATTGATCCTGTATCAAATGAACGTTATGTTCCTTATTGTATTGAACCATCATTAGGAGCTGATCGTGTAACATTAGCCTTCCTATGTGATGCCTATGATGAAGAGGAGCTAGAAGGTGACGATAAGCGTACCGTTTTACGTTTCCACCCTGCTTTAGCACCTTTCAAAGCTGCTGTTCTTCCACTTTCTAAAAAATTATCTGATGAAGCTACAGATGTTTGGGCTGAACTGCGTAAAGCCTTCCCTGTTGATTTTGATGAATCACAATCAATTGGTAAACGTTACCGTCGTCAAGATGAAATTGGTACACCATTCTGTATCACATATGATTTTGATTCAAAAGAGGATGGCCAAGTAACAGTACGTCATCGTGACTCTATGACACAAGTTCGTATGCCTATTGCTGAAGTAAAAGCATATATTGAAAAACACCTACAATTCTAATCACTTAAAAAAAGAGGGGGTAGCCAGCCGGCAACTCCCTCTTTCTTATGCTTTAAATGTTGAAAATAAGCGCTCTTGCATTTTTTCCTCGAATGAAAACTTTTTCATGCTCAAACCTATTAAGCTCACTAATAGCTCCTCAATATCCGCTAGTGAGTAATAAAGGAATGTACCTTCTCGCATTGGACGAACCCGTTTGTCAAAAGTTAGTTCCTCTTCAATAAAGTAAGCGACATTAACATCACAATGTTCCATCAATTGCGTAATACGTTGATCATCACCTGGGTTTATAAAGAATGGCACAATTTTATCAATATACAAAATACTTTGAACAAGCTTAATGAAGAAATTTTCACGTAGCGATGTCTCCACAACTAATATGGTCGTTTGTTCATGTTGATAATCCATATATAAAACGTTTAATTGCTCCTCTAGTAGCGTTTTTAAAATACCAATAGAATTGCGATATTTCGTCATATCTGTTTGGATTTCTCTTGTTAATAAACGTAAAATACGAAAGGCTGGTAAGAAAATTTTTAAGACAATTTCTTTAGGATGTAAATGGTCAATTAATTTATTAAAATGAATTCTCAGATTATTTTCGTCACAGCGGATTAATTGTTCAACAAATAAGTTGAAAATCTCTTCAAAGCTATTAGCTCGATAGTCGATCATTTTCGCAATTCTCACACTGTAGTTTAAAGGTAAGTTCATTGATTTCTGCTCATCTAACAACCTTACTTTGGGTAATGTAGGAAATAAATCATAAACAAGCTCTACTTGCGCACTGCGGTTATCTGATAACATAACAACAGAGTTAACTGGATAAATCCCTAAACATTCTACAAATTTATGCATAAAGCTCTCATTATATAAATGACGATCTCTGTATAAGACAGCTAAAGCATCTGTAGCACCATAGCCAACATGATAGACTCTCTTGGATGTCATCGCTGAATATACATCAACAATTTGTAATAATTGTACACCCTCACTCATATCATCCGCGCAAAGTTGATTGGGATAGCCCTTTCCCGCAAAGCGTTCATGATGATCTCTTGCCAAATAGGCAATGTCTTCCTCGTTATGTTCCATGAGTAGCTCGTAGCCTTTTGTTGTATGTGTCTTTACAATATCGAACTCATCTTCAGAGAGTTTGCGTTTCAGATTTAATATTTCTTGAGGTATAAAAACCTTCCCGATATCATGGAACAAATAGCCCCTAGCTAGTGTTTCGATATCTGTTAAACCTAGGTATCTAGCAAAAATTGTACCTAATACAAATACATCAAATGAATGGACAAATGAATACTCGTCCCATTCCTTTAAACGCATAAGTAGCTCATAGCGATGTTTTTTTTCCAAAATCTTTTCAAAAACACCTCTTACATAAGCCGTATCCTGTATGCTTTTAAGAATTTGTCCATAGCGTAATTCGTGCACGACATTCTCCAACGTTGTCATAAAAAGCTGACTAACTGTCTCTTTATAATCATCCACAGGATCTCTTTTTTCAATTAATGGGGCAAATAGATCTTCATATTCTCTTGTTCGTTGAGCACTTAAATCATGGACAACTCGAACTGAATCAGATGGCAAATAGACAGATAATTCATCTACTTTACGAAGTTTAAGTAAGGCAATAATTCGCTCCGTTAAAACTAAATCCTTTTTAGCCAATAAACGATACTCTGAAAAAATATCTTCTGCTAATATATCATTTGCTTCAACTTCATGAATACTTAAGGTTACTTTTCGTAGCATATATTTTGCCACATACGCAATGTACTAAGCACTATGTGACTCCCTCCTTCTTCCATAGGACTGCGCTATTCTGATAAACGTATAACAATACGTTTTGCTGATAGAGGCTTTTATATTTCATAGGCATGTCTAAAGTGATCAAGCGTACATCAGTTTCGATGGAGATTAAACGACTTAATTATATTTAAAAAATATAATTACCATTATCTATACCATTTACAATATCATAGGTTAAAATGCCTTTTCAACTAGTATATGGGTCTCGAATGAACAGTTTCTACCACTTATATAATGAAAACTAAACAAAAATACAAATCTTTTTACCTATTAAAATACTTATAAATATAGATATAAATAAAAATATAGATAAATCAGACTTCATATTCTTTATTTAAAGACAGAAAAATAACAAATAAAATTAAATATCAGCAATAATTTTATTTTGTAAAAATTGAAATTTATTCATTAAAAAGAAAGGTAATATAGTTGCATCCTCCTATAAAATCAAAGGTATTTCTTTTTATTTAAAAGATAAAATGAAGTTAGTTCTACGCTATGCAAGTTAATTAGTTTTAGCTCACCCTTTTTAGGCATCATCGATTACCAAACACGTCATGATATGGATGAAATTCCCTCTATTCGCTGTTCCATCTTTTTGGTATAAATAAGTTATTATAGTTAGTATTAGCTGTTAAATAATGATTATTTAATAAGCTATAGACTCATCACCTTTTAACATTCATTCGTCCGGAAGTTTGAACTGATACATAGGAAGGTCTGACCAGAAACATATATACTATAAAATTTTCTATTGTACTTTTTGGAGGAATTTAATTGCAGTCTCAACGTTTATTTCAACTAGCTATGGCTTCTGCTTTAGCAACAAGTGCGATTATTATCGCACCACCCGCACATGCAGCATCATTTTTTCCTGATATCAACCCAACCAATGAGGAAGGTAAGGCTATTATTCAATTAGCAGAGCGTGGCATTATTTCAGGCTATATGGATGGGACATTTAAACCCGCTAATCCTATTACACGTACACAGGCTGCGAAGATTTTAGCAGGAATTTTAAAGTTAGATACAGTTCACGTAAAAAATCCCCAATTCAAAGACATCAAACCTGGCGATGAAAACTACGGAGCCATTGCAGCATTAGCAAATGCTGGCATTATTAATGGTGCAAATGGTTATTTCTACCCTACTCAAAATATCACTCGCGAGCAAATGTCTAAAATGATTGCGAAAGGCTTTGGATTAATAAGTACGAGTAACACGCAATTACCGTTTACAGATGTTAAAAAGGGGAATGAATTTGAGCCACATATTAAAGCATTGTTTGCAAATGGGATTACCAAAGGAACATCTGCAACGACTTTCGGCCCAAAAAGCAATGTAAAGCGCTCTCAGCTGGCTGCTTTTGTTGTACGAGCTGAAAAGTTGCTAGGCAATGCAACCGTCTATGCAAGTCAATTTAAACAGGACTATATTTTTGCCTCTTATGGTGGTCTTGAGCCAGCAGAGGATATTTTCACATGGAATGAAGAGGAAGATATGACAGAGTCTATCACGATTACCCCTATAAAAGAAGGTACGGGTAAATTAGTGATTACTGGATTGACGGATGATTCAGAGGACTTTATTGACATTTTTTATTTAGTACATGTCAAAAATGTAAATGGTAAGCTGAAGGTAACACTTGAAGAAGTAAAAGAAGATGATTATATCGAAAATTTACCACTCGATTTGTCTGAAAGCAAATTACCATTCATGCCAACAGAGGTGACGGTTCAAAACGCGAATGGACAGCCACTCGCTTCAAATTTCTATAACTTTAATCAACAAGATCAAACACTGTCCATCTCGCAAAATGGACAATACATTGTTACATTTTCAGATGGGACGCAACAACAAAAGATGGCCGCAGATGTGTATTCCTATGATTTTGTTCGCAGCATTGATTTATATCATTTGACAGATGAATTAATACTGACAGCGCAAGAATTACCTTTCGAACCAACACATGTAGCACTCGAAAGCTTTGGTTTTGAGCCAGTGCCTGTAAAAGCGACAATTCTTGACGGGCAACTACATATTACGCCAAAAGCTGAAGGTCTAGCGATTCTCCATTTAACAGGTAAAAACAATGAAACAGCATACCTTTATATTGAAAGTAAAAAAATTGCTGGACACTGGGCCTTTTTAGTGACAGAGGATGAGGATGAATTTTAAATAACGTGAAATGCCAGATGAACATTATGATTCATCTGGCATTTTGTCTTTCGAGCGTATTTGCAGTTCAGGGGTACGTTCTAGTTGCTCTATAAATTTTCTCGTCTTAAACCGAATACCGGTTTGTTCTTCATAGATGGTTGTTATAATTTTTTTAATGAAATATTTTGTTTCTTTTTTTAGTTCTATTTTTCCAATTTGGTCGATAGGAACAGTGTAGAACATCCTGATAAGTTTCAGCTGTGTTGGCGTTAAGCGAATGATATAGGGGTCATGCTGATAACAGCGATGGCATAAGAATCCTCCTTGAGCAAAGGAAAAAGCGAATTCCCCATCTACTGCGCCACACGCAGCACAGGCATGTAAAATAGGTTGTACACCTGTATAGGGTAACATCTTCCATTCAACAAACAGCGTAATGGCTTCAGGATCATAGCCATCCTCAATTGCTTGTAGTGCATGTAATAAAACATCAAACGCAAAGGGCTCTGGCTTCCCTTCTTCCACAACTCGCTCCACTAATTCCATAATGTAGCTAGCATAAGCAGTAGCCATAATATCCTCACGAATATGGCGCATTGAATTCAAATGTTCTCCCTGTTGCAAAGTTCCCATGCCCGTATGATGTTGAACCATAAACATGCCATAGGTAAAGGGTTGCGTGACGGAAGCCAATCTACTAGAAGGTTTTTTTGCCCCTCGAGCCATCGTAGCCACTTTGCCAGCTTCCCGTGTAAGCAAAATAACAATCTTATTGGATTCGCCATATGCGCGAACCTTTAATACAATACCTTCCCATTTATGAAGCATAATCCCCCTCCTTTCTTAAAAGAACTATCCATGAAAAGAGAGCTGCCCAAATAATTTTGGACAGCTCAAAAATAAAACGATCAAATACTGCCAGATTTTGTGCTTACAGAAGAAGCTAACCTAAAACCGTCACCTCAAAATCTGGCGTCTATATCCTGATCCACCAGGCACTAAACACCTGCTGAAAAAACTTATGTTCATCTCCCGAATAAGTGGGAGTCTTCTGTATCTGACGCTTCGCTTTCGATACAAATCAGGAAAAGAACTTAATATTCATCATCACGGAATCCGAAATCACGTAAATGTGTTGATTTATTGCGCCAATCCTTTTGTACCTTTACCCATAGCTCTAAATAGACTTTAGAACCTAATAGCATTTCGATATCCTTTCGCGCACGTGTCCCTACTTCCTTTAGTAAGGCTCCACGTTTCCCAATAACAATCCCTTTTTGAGAATCACGCTCTACAATAATGGTTGCCGCTACATGGATTTTATCCTCATTTTCTTCATCACGACGAATTTTATCAATTACCACTGCGATCGAATGAGGAATTTCCTCACGTGTTAAATGCAGGACTTTTTCACGAATAAGTTCTGATATAATAAATCGTTCAGGATGGTCTGTCACTTGATCTGCTGGGTAATACTGTGGTCCTTCTGGTAAGTACTTTTCTAATGTCATTAATAAATTTTCTACATTATTACCTTGTAGAGCCGAAATTGGTACTATCTCAGCAAAATCATAGCGCTCTTTATAGCTCTCAATAATTCCTATTAGTTCATCTGGATGAATGGCATCAATTTTATTGATGACTAAAAAGACAGGTGTTGGATTTCCTGCTAGCATTTCTAGAATAAATTCATCACCTTTACCGAGTTTTTGCTCAGCATTGACCATAAACATAATAACGTCCACTTCACGCAATGTGTTTTTAGAAACCTTCAGCATGAAATCGCCTAGTTTATGTTTTGGCTTGTGAATCCCTGGTGTATCAATAAAAATCATTTGGCTATCATCTGTTGTCAGTACGCCCTGTACTTTATTTCGTGTTGTTTGCGGCTTATCACTCATGATCGCAATTTTTTGGCCAATGACACGATTTAAAAATGTCGATTTGCCAACGTTTGGACGACCAATAATGGAGATAAAGCCTGATTTATAGCCATTTTTAGTTTCCTGCATTCTCTAAATCCTCCGTCGTAAATGCAAACGGTAGTAATTCGCCTACTGACGTTACCGTCACATCACCTTTTAAGTTCGTTAAATAGACAGGCATAGTTGGAGCGCAAAACTCCATCATGACCTGACGACATGCTCCACATGGGGCGCAGGGCCCGTCCGTATCAGCTACAATGGCAATGGCTTCGAAATCGTAAATTCCCTCCGATACTGCCTTAAAAAACGCTGTACGCTCAGCACAATTCGTCATACTATAGCCTGCATTTTCAATATTACAGCCGTGAATAACTTCTCCATCTTTCGTTAATAGAGCTGCCCCCACTTTAAATTTTGAATAAGGAACATAGGCTTTTTCACGCGCTTTTTTTGATTCCTCTAATAATGCATGCATATCCATTGTCATCTATACTAATTCTCCCTCACATTTATGGTTTATTTTCATTTAGAAGACACTCATTTCCATTAAAACCATTTTGGCAGAAAGATGAGTAATCCGATTATAGCACTGAATAGCGCAAATACAAGCACTGCACCTGCTGCAATATCTTTTGCCTGCTTAGCAAGTGGATGTATCTCTGGGGAAGCTAAATCGACTACCCGCTCGATAGCTGTATTCATCATTTCCAGCGCAAACATTAGTGCTATTAATAGTAGCACAATATACCATTCCATACGAGATAAACCTGTCAAATAACCAGCCAGTATCACAATGATTGCACTTACTATATGTGATTTTAAATTTTGTTCTTTACTTGCAGTTATGATGCCTTCAAACGCATAGCCAAAAGATCGCAAGTATTTGCGCAAATCCATCTAGTCTCGACCTAAGCCAAAAGTTTGGAGAATCTCATCTTGCTTTGCAAACATCACTTTCTCTTCTTCTGGCTCCATATGGTCATAACCAAGTAAATGTAAAAAACCATGTACTGCTAAAAAGCCTAATTCTCGCTCAAAAGAGTGATTATATTCCTCAGCCTGCTCTTTGGCACGGTCTGTTGAAATAATAATATCACCTAATATACGTGGCATTCCTTCAAAAGTTACTTCCATTTCCCCTTCCCCTAGCTCCTCTAGTGCAAAGGAAATGACATCTGTTGGCTGATCCTTACCACGATATTCACGATTAATATCTTGAATAGCCTCGTTCGTTACAAACGTCACCGAAACCTCTGTTTCTGGCTCAATGTTTTCTACACTAGCAGCATGCTGTAATAGCTTTTCAACAAGCTCGATATGCTGTGCTCCCACTTCATTTGTTTCATCCGTAAAATCAATTGTTAAAATCATAGATCCTCCTACTTATCTGCCTTTGGATATTCAATACGTGAATGGAATATCCCATTCAACGTTTCGCAAAGTACTCTCTCTATACATTTTAACTCTTTTATTGAAATATCGCATTCATCAAACTGATTATCTTGGACACGATCATCGATAATCGCTCGTACTAGCTTCTGAATTTTCTCTGCATTTGGCTCTTTCATAGAACGTACTGCGGCCTCGACACTATCCGCAACACTTATAACAGCTGCTTCTTTTGTTTGTGGTTTGGGCCCTGGGTATCGGAACTTTGCCTCATCAATATTTTTTCCTTCTTCCTTTGCTTTAAACAAGAAGAATTTTAACAAACTTGTGCCATGATGTTGTAAAGCGATATCAATAATCTCTTGAGGCATTTTATAACGTTTTAACATATTGGCACCATCTGTCGTATGGGCGATAATAATCTCTGCACTTGTTTCAGGTGGTAACGAATCGTGCGGATTGATGCCCGACATCTGATTTTCGATGAAAAAGGACGGTCGTTTGGTTTTACCAATATCATGATAATAACAACCTACACGTGCTAATAAACCGTCAGCACCAATCTCTTCACAGGCAGCTTCCGCTAAGTTCGCTACCATCACACTATGATGATATGTCCCTGGAGTTTCCATTAATAATTTTTTTAATAATGGATGGTTGGGATTGGATAACTCAATTAAACGTAAAGAAGAAAGCAAGCTAAACGCCGATTCAAAGAATGGTAAAAGTCCCATCGTTAATGCCCCTGAAAGCAAAGCAGATAACATCGCTGCTATTAAGTAAAATACTAATTCTGGTAGGCCATAGGATGATTGTGTCATCAACAAATAAAACGCGATAAATGCCATGTTTACAAGGGAAATCACACCAACTGCATGTAAAATATGTGAGCGTTTTTCTACACTACGCAAAAAGAATAAGCTGGCAAACCCTCCGAATATGATATACAGCGTAATTTCCATTTGCATAACAGACGAATAGCCTTCTTGAAAAATAACCCCTGCTGAAGCAGCCGTCATAACGGTAATTAATACAGCCGCTCGCTCATCCGCTAGCAATCGTACAAGCATCGTAGCTAGTGCTGTCGGGAATAAAAAGGCAATCGTCACATCAAAGCCACCAGAAATTAAGCTAATAAATTTCATTAGCAAAATAGACAAGCTATAAACAATCACTGTCACTAACAGTGCATTACGTTTTTTTCGTTCGTTAGCCTCCCAACGCTCAAATAAAATATACATAAACATCATTTGCAGTAGCGTTAAAATAATAAGTCCTGCAATAGGCTTCAAGGAGGCCTTATTACTAACCATCCCCAATAGCTCTAATTGTCTAAAGGCCTCATTGTCAATAATTTGACCTTCCTGAACAATAATCTGTCCTTGTAAAATGCGTGTCGGCTCTACACTTTCTTTGGCCTGCTGTTTTCGAATCTTTGTTTGTTCTTCATTAATTGTTTCATTTTCTATAATGCTTGTACGTCCTATTAACACGACTGTATTGAATATTTTATCGGGATATCCGCGTTGTCCACGAATTTTTGTCTCAAAATCATTTTGAGCAACAAAGACGTTCTCTGGTCGGATGGATTTTTGTAAATATTCCTCTACAAATTTGGATAATTGCGTACTTGTTCTAGTTAAATCTTCTTCACTTTGCACTAACAGACCTTCCAGCTGGGAATCTGTAAAAATTAACGGCATCTGGTCTTCGTCTATGGATTCAAATTTTTTGCGAAGCTGTGTAACCTGATCTGCAATAGGTATAGGTTCCTTACTATTTGCAACATCCTTTTTCACTTCTAAAACATAATCAAATAATGATGTTACAATCGCTGCTCTTTGCTTGGCGACATCCTCCGAAAATTGATAGACCGAATCCACTGCATTGGCAGCTTTTTCTCGCTCTAGCTGTGTTTTATAAGTGTCTTCAATCGTTTTAGTAGATCGTACGGTTTCAGGCGCAAGCTGTAATGGTTTGAAATCATATGTAACTCCTTTAACATTGCCATACATGAACCCAAATTGTAGGCCACCTGTTAAAATGAGAATGATGATAAGAAAGTAGCGAAAACCGATAAGCTCTGTAAATTTTCGAAGTTGTTTCTCCATCTGGCACCTCCTCTATCTACCTACTATCATACCAATTCAACATACATTTTTCTCGAAAAATGTATAAGAAAGCAAAAAACAGCTATGCATCTTCGCATAGCTGTCACATTTTTTTCCATATTTTGATTAAATTCGTGGTTTAGGTTTTAACTATATGGATGTTTTAAACCTCGTTACCCCTGTCGCTTCGCTTTCGGGGCAGACTTTAAAACCTGTTGCCCCTGTTGCTTCGCTTTCGGGGCAGACTTTAGACCTCGTTGCCCCTGTCGCTTCGCTTTCGGGGCAGACTTTAGAACCTGTTGCCCCTGTCGCTTCGCTTTCGGGGCAGACTTTAAACCTCGTTACCCCTGTCGCTTCGCTTTCGGGGCAGACTTTAAACCTCGTTGCCCCTGTCGCTTCGCTTTCGGGGCAGACTTTAGACCTCGTTGCCCCTGTCGCTTCGCTTTCGGGGCAGACTTTAACCCCTGTTGCCCCTGTCGCTTCGCTTTCGGGGCAGACTTTAGAATTGCTACGCAATTCTAAAGTTGCTGTTCTTCGTAGGCTTGGATGATTTTGGCTACGATTGGGTGACGTACGACATCGCCTTGTTCTAATACTTGGAAATGGATGGATTTAACATACTTTAATGTACGCTCCGCAACAATCAAGCCAGATTCTGTATTTTTAGGTAAGTCGATTTGCGTTTTATCACCAGTGATGACCATTTTAGAGCCGAAGCCCAGACGTGTTAGGAACATTTTCATTTGTTGATGAGTTGTATTTTGTGCTTCATCTAAAATAACAAAGGCATCATCTAATGTACGGCCACGCATATAGGCTAAAGGGGCGATTTCAATCGTTCCACGTTCAATTAGCCGCTGTGTTTGTTCAGAGCCGTAGATGTCGTTTAAAGCGTCATAGAGAGGACGTAGATATGGATCGACCTTTTCCTTTAAATCCCCTGGAAGGAAGCCTAGAGACTCTCCAGCTTCAACAGCAGGGCGAGTTAAAATAATTCGCTTAACATGGCCATTTTTAAGTGCCTGTGTTGCCATAACTACCGCTAAATACGTTTTCCCCGTACCGGCTGGACCAATACCGAAAACAACGTCTTTATGACGGATTGCTTGTATGTATTCTCGTTGACCAATTGTTTTTGCACGAATTGACTTTCCTTTCGTCGTGCGTGCTATTTCTTCATCATATAGTTCTGCAAAATATTCGATAGTTCCTTTTTGTGTCATTTCAATAGCTGTAGTGACATCACGTTGATCAATATTAATTCCTTTGCGAATGACCTTCAATAAAGCATGCAGAAGAAAGGTTGCCTGTTCCTTAGCATTTTCTTCACCCGCAAGTTGAATTTGTTCACCACGCGTAATGATATGAACATTAAGTGCTTCTTCAACTAATTTCATATTTGCATCGGAAATACCTAGTAGCATAACCGCTTCATTTGGATTATCCACCTGTAATACAGTTAACTGTTCTGACATAATCATTCTCCTTGTAGGCCTTGTATTGGACTTGCAATGTTTTCATTGACTAAAAATAGAACTTTCCCTTCAACTGTACCATTCCCCCACTTTGCCTGTAAAAGGTTTTCTTTCTTGATGATTGTTTTTGCAGGTAACGAGCGTAATACTTTTTCATGCAATAATGGAATAAGCAATGTCTCAATTTTCGATTCATCCAACTCCACTTGCATGGTTTTCGTCTGTTGCTCCTCCACAATCGAAACATAGGGGGCTAGCCAATTCGGTAAATCCTTTTTTTGAACATAATCCACCTTTTCCTCATGTATACCCTTTATCAACACCCGCCATTGCTTTTGCTGCAAGGTTTCCACGGTAATTTTTGTTGGAATTTTAAATGAACATTCAAGCCAATAATCTGCATAAACCTCACCTTTCGCCCCAACAAAAACTTGATCTGTGCCACTTTCTAATACACCACTTACGAGGACGTCACCCTCATAGGCTGTATCATTCACTGAAATCTTTCGCTCGCCATGCTGTATATTGAAGTGGGTAATGACACCACTTTTCGTTGCTACTATATGGGAGGCTAATTTGTCAGTTGTTTGCTCTGTTTGTTTCGGTGATTCTTGTGGTCTCAAAATTACTCGTCCGCCGTGCTTATCAATATGGACCCATGATAGTTCTCGGTGTTGCTCTAACAGCTTTTGTCGTATAACCGTATTAGAAGGTAACTTTTTTTGAGATAAAGGGGTTTCTAGTTGAAAGGTTTCATGAAAGGTCTTACCTAAACGCTCCTCCAGTTCTGGTGTCGCGGCTTCAATGTCCACTCGCCATATGACTTGTGCACAAAGGATTGGAATAGCAATCATGAAGGCTAAGCCCAATAGAGTCCAAATTTGTGCACGAAAAACTTGAAGCTCATCTGCATAAAAAACAGCCATTTTTAAGCGAAAACGTCTTCGTACACGGCGTATTTTTGGTAGGTAATGCATTGTCGTTTCAAAGGAAACTTCCTGATCACGAAAGACAACACGCTTTAACGGGACATGTTGAGCGTGCAATGCTTGAATAAAAGGATGAACATTTTCATGGCGCTTTATACGTATAATAATTGGCCGATTATTCCACATTTTAGCTCACACCCATATTCTTTGTCATTTTCATATGAAGTTCCTGAAGATTGTTAACAGATAGATGTAGCATTTCTTCTTTAAGCGCATTGATTGTCACTGAATCCGCATTGACAGTAATATGATAATCTGCATAGACAAACGAACAGGTCGTCGCATCTGCATGAATAAAACGGTAAGGTCCAATAATTTTTAATGATTCGTATTCTAACAACTCAAGTAGTGGCGTTAATTGAAATAATTTTTTCATAAAAAATGCCTCCTTCTTCGGCAATATATGCATCGAAAAAGGAGGACATGCTAGTTATTTTCTTTTTGATTTTGGTGGTCCTAATATTTCGGCCATCACAATTGCTTGCACAAGATCATTTTTAGATTGAGGTAGTTGTAAAGTCGAATGAGCGCCAACAGATTGCACTTCCTTTTTTCCAGCAGCTAATCGTCCCCGACTTTCTCGATTAGAAGAACGGCTAGGAATATCAGTTGGAATGACAGCTGGGGCAACATAGCTTGGTATTTCCTTTTTCACTTGTTCTTCAACAAATTTTTTAGGCTCCTCAACTTTCTCATTTTCTGGAATCCAATCTCCGATAAATTCTCGTGCAAAGTCTTCAAAACTCTGTGCTTTCCCACTACGATGTGGCTCTTTCTCCGTAACTGGAGGCTCCACCGCGGTGTCTTTATTAAAAGGAGGCATCTGCTTCTGAGGCTTTTTATTTTTTGATTTTCCGAAAATAGAGCTGACTATGGCAATTATGGCGAAGATTATTAACTGTTCCATATGTTAGTTCCGCTCCTTTCCGTTATTAAGCATTGGGTTCATTTTTTTCAGGCTTATCATTGCTTACTTTTGAAATAGAGTCACGCATTGCTGTATCCGCTTGGATATTGCGATAGTTCATATAATCCATAATACCAAGATTACCAGAACGTAAGGCTTCAGCCATCGCTTGTGGTACTTCTGCCTCTGCTTCTACTACTTTCGCCTTCATCTCTTGAACACGTGCAATCATTTCTTGCTCATTTGCAACAGCCATAGCACGACGTTCCTCGGCTTTTGCTTGTGCAATGTTTTTATCTGCTTGTGCTTGTTCAATCTGTAATTCTGCACCGATATTTTTACCGATATCTACATCGGCAATATCAATGGACAAGATTTCAAAGGCTGTTCCTGAATCTAACCCTTTAGATAATACTGTTTGCGAAATCATATCTGGATTTTCTAAAACTTCTGTATGATGTGTCGCTGAACCGATAGTTGAAACAATCCCCTCACCAACACGAGCAATAACTGTTTCTTCACCAGCACCACCGACTAAACGCTCGATGTTGGCACGCACGGTAATACGAGCCTTTGCTTTTACTTCAATCCCGTTCATTGCTACACCTGAAATGAACGGTGTTTCAATAACTTTTGGATTAACAGACATTTGAACAGCTTCTAATACATCACGCCCAGCTAAATCAATTGCTGCACAACGTTCAAATGACAGCTCTATATTGGCACGGTGAGCCGCAATTAAGGCATTCACTACACGGTCAACATTACCACCTGCTAAATAGTGACTCTCTAACTGATTAATCGTTACAGGTAAACCAGCTTTATGTGCTTTAATCAACGGATTAACAATTCGAGACGGGATAACACGACGTAAGCGCATCCCAATTAATGTGAAAATACTCACACGTACACCTGCTGCTAATGCAGAAATCCACAATGCTACGGGTACAAAGGTAAAGAATACCGCAAGCACAATGAATAAAATAACTAGTCCAGCAATAGGACCAATCAAAGCTAAATCAAAACCCATTTTCTATTCCTCCATCTCTTTATCTGTTTGTCTCACAACAATGCGTGAGCCTTCAACTTTAATAATTTCTACATGTTGATTAACATCGATATAGCCACCTTCTGATACAATATCAATGCGTTCACTACCAAGTACCATTGTTCCAGATGGACGAAGTGGCGTAAGCGTTTTCCCAATTTTTCCTAACAGTTCTGTGCGATTCACATTGGATACATACCCTTCTTCTGTCGTGGTTGCATCCATTAACACAAGCCTGTTTAAGACATGCAGTTTTTTTCCGAAAAATTTCATCAGAATCACCATTCCTATCATCGCTATCACAAGCGCAATGAGAATTGCTACTATCATTTGCATCATATTTGCACCTGCCAGTATCAGACTTAGTACTATTAAGACACCACCTAAAATACCAATAATTCCACCGGGGACAAAAAACTCTGCAATTAAAAGGGCTAAGCCAACAATAAATAACAATAATGTTTCATATCCCGCAAAGCCGGCCACCATATGTCCAAAGAAAAATAAACCAAGTGCTGATAAGCCCATTATACCTGGAACACCAAATCCTGGCGAATAAAGCTCCATCACAAGTCCTAAGCTAGCGATAGACAATAGAATAGGTACAATGATGGGATTTGTAATAAAACGAGCTAACTTTTCAGAAAAGGTTGGTTCAATGGGAACAACATCACTACCATTCAAGTTGGTTACTTCTAAAAGCTCCTGAAAATCTTTAACCGTCCCTTCAGAATATTTAACCTTTGCTGCCTCTGAGGCTGATAGGGTTAACAAATTCTTTCCGCCAGCACGGTATTCTGGTAGTTCATAGTTGGTATCTGCCATTGCTAATGCATATTTAGGGTCGCGCCCTGACGTTTCTGCTGCTGCTTTCATTTGAGCAAGCCAAGCGCTATTGGCCTTTAGGTCGGCTGCATTACCTGCTGAATCGATAACTGCTGCTGCACCAATTGTTCCATTTGGAACCATGTAGATCTTATCCGCATGTAAGGCTAAAAACGCTCCTGCTGAGTGCGCATCCTTATTAATATAAGCAATCGTTTTTATTTGCGTTGCATCCATAAGCATGGCGATATCGCTTGCTGCATTCACAAAACCGCCAGGCGTATGTATTTCTAAGATAATTGCCTCTGCATTGTTTTCTTCAGCCTCTTTAAAAGCTCGTTCTAAAAATGCATGAAGTCCTCGCTCTACTTCATTACGAATCGGAACATGATAAACCTTATTACTGGCAAAAGCCGAAGTTAATGGAAACGCTAACAAAAAAGTCATCCATATCACTAGTAAATAGCTGAGGATTCTCCGTTTTCGCATCTTTTCCCCTCCCTTCTAACATGCCTCTCCTCTGTATATACGGTCAATCATGCGAAAAGTTTCACAAATCTTAAAAATTTATTCACTTATTTATCACTAGATCTAATCCCAATTATCAACACTTAGTATGTGAAAAAAAGCCGAATGAAATCATTTTGATTCATTCGGCTTTTTCATATGTACGTAAAGTTGAGCAATGTAAAATACCTGAAATTAATCAAAAATGTGATTAATTTCAGGTATAACTTTGTCTGCTCAGTGAATCATACAATTGCGTGTTATGAACGTAGGGATTTTTAATGGGAAATTAAATTACCACTTACGTTTACGTGCAGCTTCTGATTTCTTTTTACGTTTTACGCTAGGTTTTTCGTAGAACTCGCGCTTTCTAACTTCTTGAATTGTACCACTTTTTGATACAGTACGTTTGAAGCGGCGAAGAGCATCTTCAAGCGATTCGTTTTTGCGAACGACAGTTTTTGACATCTCTCTTTCCCTCCCTCCGAACACACGTCAATACACAATTAGGCAAATCACCTTCTGTTGTGTACTAAAAAATTATATCGTATTGTCTAATAATGGTCAATAGAAAGTATGCGAAATTATCAAGTGAATTTTTGGTTTTATTTTTGCTCGAATTATTCATACACAATTCGCCCACAATAAAAATAATTACATTTTCTTAACAATTAAGGGGTTTACAAAAAATAGAATAAGGGCGTAGAATAAATCACATTCAATTTCATATCGGCCAAATCTCAACTATTTGAGAACGGAGGAACCAATCTTTTGGGGTTAATTCTGCTTTAGCAGAAGGGATGAGAAAGCTCTTTCGCCATCCTACCCGTCAGCTAACTTCGTCGGCTAAAGCGAAGGAGGTCGTTATTGACCACCATTATTAGCATGCTTTCTACCCTTTTCATGCTCTAATCGTAGGTCTTTTTATTATGCCATCTAACAAACAGTTGTTTACTATTCAGAATTGAGGAAAAATTAAATGAACAATTTTAAAAGAGCATTAAATCCTCCCAAAGTTCTTGTATTGGGCTTTGCCCTCATCATTGCCATAGGTACGTTTCTTTTAACAATGCCATTTTCTACTGAGGATGGGAAGGGTTTGCCCTTTTTAGATGCTTTATTCACTGCTACATCAGCTACTTGTGTCACAGGTTTAATTGTAGTCGATACAGGTGATACCTTCTCTACTTTTGGCGAAGTGGTTCTTTTATTCTTAATCCAAATTGGCGGTTTAGGATTTATGACATTTGCCACATTATTATTTTTACTGCTTGGAAAGAAAATTTCATTAAAAGAAAGACTGCTGCTAAAAGAAGCATTTAATAATATCTCCATTGCTGGTCTTGTTCGATTAGTGAAAAGAATATTACTCTTTACAGCATGTATTGAAATAATCGGTGGTCTTATTCTATCCATTCGTTTTTCTTTTGATATGCCTATTGGAAAGGCCCTTTATTTTGGATTTTTTCATGCCATATCCAACTTCAACAACGCTGGCTTCGATTTAATGGGTGGCTTTAACGGAATGACTGCCTATGTTGATGATCCCTTTGTTGTTTTCACCATCTGTGCTCTTATTACAATCGGCGGATTAGGCTTTATTGTGATGAATGAATTATATGAATATCGTGTGACTAAAAGGCTTTCTGTCCATTCAAAAATAGTCTTAGTAACGACACTTTTGCTAACTGTTAGTGGAACCATTTTGATATTTTTGTTTGAGTATGGCAACCAAAAGACACTGGGACCATTATCCGAATGGGGTAAAGTGTTAGGTTCCCTTTACCAAGCGGTTACACCACGAACTGCTGGCTCCAATACACTGGCTATTGGGGACTTAACGCATTCTACATTATTTTTAATGATTCTTTTCATGTTTATTGGGGCAGGCTCTGGGTCGACTGCTGGAGGTATTAAAATCACAACCTTTGCTGTTTTAGTAGCTACTATGTGGTCACAAATTCGAGGAAAAGAAGATGTCGTTCTCTTTAAACGTAGAATTGTTACTGAAACTATCTTAAAGGCTTTGACGGTTACAATGTGTGGAGGATTAATTGTTATAGTCGTGACGATTCTTCTCAGTATCACGGAACAGCATCATAGCTTTATGATGTACTTATTTGAGGCTACCTCTGCGTTTGGTACTGTTGGTCTTTCGATGGGCCTAACTCCAGAGCTAACACCTGCTGGTCGTCTTCTTCTGATTATTACAATGTTCGCAGGAAGAGTAGGACCACTAACCATTGCTTTTGCCATTGCAAAACGAAGAAAAAAAGAGAGTTTCCGCCACCCAAAAGGAAATATTATGATTGGATAACCAAATGAGAGGAAGACAGAACGCTATGACCATTAAACAATACGCTGTGATTGGCTTAGGTAGATTCGGAACAAGCGTCGCTCGCAGATTGCATGAAGCTGGACAGGAAATATTAGGAATTGATATAAATGAAGAAAGAGTAGAGGATGCCGAACCCTATGTGACTCACGCTGTGGTAGCAGATACAACAGAAGAAAAAGCCTTAAAATCGATTGGTATTGGTAACTTCGATTGTGTTATCGTGGCGATCGGTAATGATATGCAATCTAGTATTTTAACCGTCTCTTTATTAAAAGAGCTAGGGATCAAAAAAGTGATTGCAAAGGCACTAGGTAAAAGACATGGGCAAGTGTTAGATAAAGTTGGAGCTGATTGGATTATTTATCCTGAAAGAGATATGGGTGAACGTGTGGCTAATCAACTCCTATCCCCAAACATGTTGAATTATATCGAATTATCAAAGGAATACAGTATTGAAGAAATTATGATTCCTTCTAAAATGGCTGGACAAAACCTTCGCGATTTAGACTTGCGCGCAAAATATAACGTCAGTGTAATTGCAATTGTGCGAGAAGGGGAAATTATTATTTCCCCTTCTCCTGAGCAGATTATTGAAAAGGAAGATTTATTAGTAATGATTGGGCATCGAAAAGATCTTACATTATTCTCAAATATTCAGTAATCACAAAAAAGCTGTTTCAAGTTCTTAAACTGTACCCTATAAGATAGACACTTTGAAAAAAGTCTATCCTATAGGGTACTTTTGTTTATAATGAGAAAAAAGATGTTGGGGTAGAGTGAAATGACCAAAAGATATTTTACGAAAATGGAACAAGAACAACTAAAATGTAATCCAAATGTGCAAGCAGTTAGCGAGAAAGCGATCACATATACTGACGAATTTAAACGTCATTTTATTGCGGAAAATGAAAAAGGTAAATTCCCAAGAGAAATTTTTGAAAATGCAGGTTTAGATGTTGAATTAATCGGTATAAAACGAATCGAATCTTCAGGCAAACGCTGGCGAGCTTCTTATCGTAAAGCAGGTGTCGGAGGTTTACAAGATACACGTAAAACAAATTCAGGTAGACCTTCCGAACGCGAATTGACATTAGAAGAAAAATTGAAGCGTTTAGAGGCGAAAAATCGGTTACTTGAAGCAGAGAATGAATTGTTAAAAAAGCTCGATCTACTCGAAAGGCAGATGTTGAAGAAGAAATAAAAATCGCTACGACACTAAAATTTGAACTCATCCATCACACGATGAAAAAGTATAAATTAAAGCGTTTAGTCAGCTATTTATGTGATGTGATGGGTATATCTCGGTCTGGCTATTACAATTATTTTTTAGAAAAATCAGCTCAGAAGCGTGTGGAGCAAGAACAAGCAGATGAAGTGGTAAAGGAAATCATTTTAAAAGCGTATCATTTCAGAGGGCGAAAAAAAGGAGCACGTCAAATTAAAATGACGTTAGAAAATCAATATGGAATTACGTACAATCTGAAACGTATTCGCCGCGTGATGAAAAAATATCAGATTATCTGCCCGATTCGAAAAGCGAATCCAACTCGACGTATGGCAAAAGCAACGAAAGAACATCGTACGTGCCCAAATGAATTACAACGCAACTTTAAACAGGGTATGGCCGGAAAAGTGTTACTGACAGATATCACCTATTTAACGTATGGAAGCAGTAAACGCGCTTATTTATCAACGATTAAAGACGCTGAAACGAATGAAATTTTAGCGTATGAAGTGTCGTCTTCATTAAGTATAGATATTGCCCTCAATACGCTTCATCAATTGAAGAAACACCGCCATTTAACGGAAGATGCCTTTATTCATTCGGATCAAGGATTCCATTATACCAATCCACAATTCCAAAAACTTGTGAAGAAAATGGGGTTAGGACAATCCATGTCTCGCCGTGGAAACTGTTGGGACAATGCGCCACAAGAATCATTTTTTGGACATTTTAAAGATGAAACAACTATCGAGAAATGTGAAACATTAGAAGAAGTCAAACGAGAAATTAAGAGTTATATGATGTATTACAACCATTATCGAGGGCAATGGCATTTGAAAAAGCTGCCGCCTGCAAAATACAGACAGCAGCTTCAACAAGTTACCTAGCCTTTTTTAAAATGTCCTTTACAAAGGGTACAGTTTATCTACTTGATACAGCCTTTTTCGTCTTAGAAAACTTTCTTTTGATCTCTATCATCTTTTAAAATTTCAACAGCCTCTCTAAATCGCTGGGAATGAACAATTTCTCGCTCACGTAAAAACTTCAAGCTATCATTTAAATCCGTGTCATCTGATAAGTCAATAATCCATTGATATGTGGCACGTGCCTTTTCTTCAGCCGCTATATCCTCATACAGATCCGCGATAGGGTCACCCTTAGCTTGAATATAGGTTGCTGTGAATGGTACCCCTGAGGCGTTTTGATAAAAGAGAGCACGATCGTGATTTACATAATGATCACCCAAGCCAGCTTCTTTCAGCATTTCTGGTGTTGCATCTTTTGTTAGCTTATAAATCATCGTGGCAATCATTTCTAAATGTGAAAATTCCTCAGTTGCTATATCGGTCAATAACCCTACTACTTTGTCAGGAATCGTATAGCGTTGATTCATGTAGCGTAGAGCTGCTGCCAGTTCCCCATCCGCCCCTCCATATTGCTCAATTAAAAACTTAGCAAGCATTGGGTTACATGTACTAACTTTTACCGGATACTGGAGTTTCTTTTCATAATACCACAAAGATTATTCCTCCTAGTCTTTTGTTTAGACTTGCCATGGCCATGGTGTATCAATCCAGTTAAAAGGATAATTCGAATAGCTTCTCCCAAAATTCATGAGTGGTCCATATTTTTGCTCAAAATCAATTTTAAGTTTCATACTTTTCTCTGTATTTTCATTAAATTGCTGAATGGCGTCATAATCGTGTGGATGAGTGTCTAAATAGAGGTTTAATTCAACAATGACGAAATCAATTGCTTGAATTTCTTCTAATTGCTTATAAAATTCGGGCGGCATCTTTTTAGTCATGCTTCCTCCCTCCTTTTAGGGGAAATGGGTATGGGCTAAACAACTGTGGCCATAGCGTGCCTGCCTTCAGCGCTTCTCTTGCGGTTGGAAATTGTGGTAGTCCAGGTGGTTGAAAACCCATATATAATTGTGGGGGTGTTGCATAATACTTAACTTCTATAGGCTTACAAGGATCAAAGGGGCTAATATAGGGCCTCCAAGACTTATACTGTGTAAACATGACATCCTCCTTTCTGTATTTACATTCATCAGTGGAGTATATGTGCACAGAAAATTATTATGCTGATTAAACACAAAGAAGCCATAAGCTCATGTCAATGTACACATGAGCTTATGGCTCTATAAAAGGATAAAATTAATAGTTGGAGTCGGCAATTAAACCATTCATAATAGCTACACCAGAGCTAGCCCCAATACGAGTCGCACCAGCTTCTACCATTTTTTTCATGTCCTCTAAGCTACGAACACCACCTGATGCTTTTACACCAAGTTCTGGACCTACAGTTTTACGCATAAGTGCGATATCCTCTGCTGTGGCTCCACCAGTAGAAAAACCTGTAGATGTTTTCACATAGTCTGCACCCGCTGCTACAGCTAACTCACATGCTTTCACTTTTTCTTCGTCTGTTAGTAAGCATGATTCAATAATGACTTTTACAAGTGCGCTATCTTTAGCTGCTTCTACTACTGCGGCGATATCTGCTTGTACAAGTTCATAGTCTTTATCTTTTAACGCACCGATATTAATAACCATATCTACTTCTTTTGCACCGTTAGCAATAGCATCTTTTGCTTCAAATGCTTTGACTGCTGGCGTATTGGCACCAAGCGGGAACCCAATTACCGTACAAACTAAAACGTCTGTACCCTCTAATAATTCACTACTACGCTTTACCCAAGTAGGATTTACACAAACAGAAGCAAAGTTAAATTGTTTAGCTTCTGCACATAATTTGTCAATTTGTTCTTTCGTTGCCTCAGCCTTTAATAATGTATGATCAATCATACGTGCAAAATTCTTTTCCATTGTTGACCGCTCCTTCATTAAACAAGATGTACGTACCTCTTCGAATCATACCATTTTTTCACGTTGGCGTCTAATTTCTTTCTATATAATAAAAGCTGAAATGTAAACTTTTAAGAACATAGAAGTCATCAGAAGACAAATCACTTATTATTTCACAAAAAAATCTTATATGTACTGATTTTATAAGGTTTATGTTATCATAAATCACGTATCTAAAATATGTACAACGAAAAACTTATTAAATGTTTGGAAACACAAGGTAATGTGAATTGAAAGGATGATATATATCATGAGTAACGAGCGATCAAAAATCGTGAGTTTTCATACTCTAGGTTGTAAAGTAAATCATTACGAAACAGAAGCAATTTGGCAGCTGTTTAAAGAAGAGGGCTATGATCGTACAGAATTTGATCAACAAGCAGACGTTTACGTCATTAATACATGTACAGTTACGAACACTGGAGATAAAAAATCTCGTCAGGTCATTCGTCGAGCAATTCGTCAAAATCCGGATGCAGTTATTTGTGTAACAGGATGCTATGCACAAACCTCCCCTGCAGAAATTATGGCTATTCCTGGTGTCGATATCGTTGTCGGAACACAAGATCGTACGAAATTACTTGGTTATATTGAACAATATCGTGCGGAACGTCAACCGATTAATGCTGTACGTAATATTATGAAAAACCGAGTATACGAAGAATTAGATGTACCAGCATTTACAGACCGTACACGTGCTTCGTTAAAAATCCAAGAAGGCTGTAACAATTTCTGTACATTTTGTATTATTCCATGGGCACGCGGCTTAATGCGTTCTCGTGACCCACAAGAAGTATTACATCAAGCACAGCAATTAGTCGACGCTGGTTATCTTGAAATTGTCTTAACTGGTATCCATACAGGTGGCTATGGACAAGATTTAAAAGATTATAATCTTGCTCAATTACTACGTGATTTAGAGGCCAATGTGAAAGGCTTAAAGCGTCTTCGTATTTCATCCATTGAGGCTAGTCAATTAACGGATGAAGTAATTGAAGTACTACGTGAATCAAAGATTGTCGTGAATCATTTACATATTCCGATTCAATCTGGTTCTGATACGGTATTAAAACGTATGCGTCGTAAATATACAATGGAATTCTTCGGTGAACGTTTAACAAAATTACATGAGGCTTTACCTGATTTAGCTGTTACTTCTGATGTAATCGTTGGGTTCCCCGGCGAGACAGAAGAAGAGTTTATGGAAACGTACAACTTTATCCGTGATCATAAATTCTCTGAGCTACACGTTTTCCCATTCTCTCCTCGGACAGGAACTCCAGCTGCACGTATGGAAGATCAAATTGATGAAGACATTAAAAATGAACGTGTCCACCGACTTATCTCTTTAAATGATCAACTAGCAAAAGAGTATGCTTCTCGTTTTGAAGATCAAGTGCTAGAAGTTATTCCTGAAGAATTTGTGCATGATGGCAGTGAAGAAGAAGGCCTTCTAACAGGCTATACAGACAACTACTTAAAAGTAGTTTTTGAGGGTCCAGAAAGTCTAATCGGACAACTTGTAAAAGTAAAAATTACACAAGCAGGCTACCCTCACTCAAAAGGACAATTTGTACGCGTTTTAGAAACAGTGAAATAAATAGTAAAAAAAGGGCTGCCCATTTTTAAAATGTACCCTATAAGATAGACACTTTCAAAAAGGTCATCTTATAGGGTATTTTTATTTATAATGAAGAAAAAACGAGCGGTGGTAGATTGTATGACTAAAAAATTTTTTTCGGAACAACAACAGGCACAATTAAAATTAAATCCATACGTCAAAACAGTAAGCGCGAAAGCCATTACTTATACAGATGAATTTAAAGAATTTTTTATTGATGAATACGATAAAGGAAAATATCCAAGTGAAATCTTTTTTGAGGCGGGTTTTGACATTGAAGCCCTTGGTCCAGCTCGTATTCGGAGAGCTTCGAATCGTTGGCGTACAGCTTATAAAGAGCATGGGCTTACAGGCTTAGAAGATGCCAGAAAACATGCTTCAGGTCGCCCTTTAGAACGCGAATTAAGTATAGAAGAAAAATACGCCCGCTTAGAGGCGAAGATGAAATTGTTAGAAGCAGAAAACGAATTTTTAAAAAAGCTAGATCAACTCGAAAGGCAGCTGATAAGGAAGCAATCAAAATAAGTACTACACAAAAATTTGAGTTAATCCATCAAATTATTGAAAAATATCAATTAAAACGGATGGTACGATATCTTTGTGAAATGGCAAAGGTTTCACGCTCAGGCTACTATCGCTATTTTAGAGAAGAAGCTGTCTTAACTCGTCAAAAACAGAATGAAGAAGATGAAGTGGTGAAAGAAGTCATTTTAAAGGCCTTTCATTTCCGAGGACGAAAGAAAGGCGCACGTCAAATAAAAATGACACTAGAAAACCAATATGAAATTACGTACAACCTTAAGCGTATCCGTCGCATTATGAAAAAGTTTAATATTATCTGTCCCATTCGAAAAGCCAATCCAGCGCGTCGTATGGCAAAAGCAACGAAGGAACACCGTATATGCCCTAACAATTTACAGCGCAACTTCAAGCAAGGTGTGGCAGGAAAAGTATTACTAACCGACATCACATATTTAACATATGGAGGCGGTAAACGTGCTTATTTATCAACGATAAAAGACGCCGAAACAAATGAAATTTTAGCGTATGAAGTATCCTCTACATTGGGTATAGAAATTGCGCTCAATACGTTACATAAATTAAAGAAACATCGGCATTTAAGGGAGGATGCCTTTATCCATTCGGATCAAGGTTTCCACTATACGAATCCAAAATTCCGAGCCTTAGTGAAGAAAATTGGCTTAGGACAGTCCATGTCACGTCGAGGAAACTGTTGGGATAATGCGCCACAAGAATCGTTCTTTGGGCATTTTAAAGATGAAACAACTATTAGAGCATGTGAAACGTTAGAAGAAGTAAAGAAAGAAATTAAGAGTTATATGATTTACTACAATCATTATCGAGGGCAATGGAATTTAAAAAAGCTGCCGCCTGCAAAATACAGACAGCAGCTTCAAGAAGTTGCCTAACCTTTTTCAAAATGTCCTTTACAAAGGGTACATTTTATTTATATAGGCAACCCTTTTTCCTTGTATGAAGCTAATCATTCACTTGTATTTGATTTTTCATAATATTGATAGATGTTTTAAAGATTTACAGCTCCTATAAGAAAATTAGTAGTACAAACAAAATATCCTTCTGTACTACTAGCTTTGTTAGTATATTATAATATTCTCCTGTACTCTAAACTAGCACTTATCAAGGACTAGTAGGAGGTGTAAGTCCTAAAAGAACAGGCGTTATTACGCTACTGCCAGCACCAAGGCGGATTTGTTGAACTTGCAATACTTTTACAGTAAGTTCTAAGACAATTTTTTCACGTAATGTGCTGAATGTCCCTTCTGGAGCTGCCATAATCGGGGAAAAATCAAGTTCAAAGAAGTTGGCAGCTACTAATTCACCAAATGGTTGTTCATTGTATTTAACAAGATTTTGGAAGAAAGCCTTATCTAATCGAGCATCCATTTGTGTTCTTTCGTTAAGGAAGTTCGCTTCAGCAAACTCGGAAATGCCTAAGATTGGTGTTGCGCCTCCAGGTGTTTGTGGGAAAATAAGATCTGTAAAACCAGAAAACGGAACGTCAGCAATTCTATCTCGAAGTGCCCCATTACATGCTGATGAAGCATATTCAATATTTTTCCGAATATGTCCTGCTACAAATAATTTAGCTCGTGTTACTCTAAAGAAATCAGTGCCAGCAATACGTGCAAAGCTGACTGGTACAAGTTTCACTTGATTTAGGAAGACATTCTTTTTCACTCGTTTGATTTCTGTTGCAGCAGGGCTAAGTGTAATATCCGACTCAACAACAATTTGCAGTGTTGGTTCTGCCAATACAACTGGAACTTTGATAGTTGGCGTTGTAACCGGTGTAGTGACTACTGGTGTAATCTCATTCGTTAATGGAATTTGTTCAGTTGATGTTACAGGACAAGGTTGAAATTGGCTTTCTAATTGATCGCTCAAAAAATTTCCCTCATTTCATTTTTTTAGTATTAGAGAGCTCTCCTATCGCTAGAATATGTAGCATTTAAATCTATACATGGACGTATATATTAGTTTGATATTCATTTTATTTAAATTAAGGGATAAATTTCTATAATCCTCCATTACCTTGCCAGTCAAACAGTACTTTAATTTTTTGTACTTGTAACATTTGGATAATTAATTCTAATACTATATTTTGACACAATCGATTTGGATGAATGGCTGCCTTATTTTGCGTATTAGATACCCTATACTCAATATTGTGCTGTATGTAGCCCTCTATAAATAAATTCCCCTTTGATACCGTTCTTGTTCCATTTCCCAATGGCTGGGATCTATGAATAGGTACAAATCTACAATCGGATAGTACTACCTCATTTGTGATCTCTTTAACCTCTTCAATTCCTTTATCAAAAGCAATTTTTTCCTCCATACATATTTCTATTTTGTATTCCCCTAGGACAACAGGAACTCGTATATGTATAAAAGGCTCAGAGGAGTTAATTTCTCCTTTTTTAATTGCTTGTGAGTTATGTAAGGGAACTACTACAGATTTAAACGGATGCTGCTCACTACCATTTTTTTTATTAGTATCCGTTCTCATTAAAGAAATCATTTGATTAATGTTGGAGCTAACCAAACGACAATCTGGTTGTTCAGGGAAAACCGAAATGGTTTGGAGTAGCTTCGTCTGAAGTTGGGGAGATAGGTTATCATTTAAATCAAGAAATTCAAATATTGTATTTTGAACATTTTCACCATAAATAGGAGCATGAAGAAAATCGTTAATTTCTACATAAGTAGAAAAGGGACTTTTTTGGATAATGGTGCATACTTCACCTATTAAAGACTTTGCAATCCCTTTAATACGATTTGGAGGATTATTTTTCTCCTTTTCTGCTATATCATCCAAATGCATATTATTTCCAGCCTCAGACAGAGCTTTATTGAGAAATTTTGGATTATCGTCTGATTGAGCTGTTGAATTTTGTTCTTCAAGAGAGTTCTCATCACTATCTAGTAGATGGTCAATTTCTACCTTTGTTGGACTAGGTACGATTTGATTGCATGCTATCTGGTCTAAAGTTAATTCCTCTACATGGTTCTCATCCGTATTTCGGAAATGTTCTTTGTTCTCCTTAACATTCGCTTCTATAGGTATGGAGGCTAATTGCTCTATTAATGTCTCTTTTGTGTGACTCTCATCGATATCTAAGTGATGTTCGTTTTCTTGCTCAATATTATTTTCTGTAATTATGGGTAGTTCTTCATGGGTGATTGATTGCTCCGATAAAGTCAGTTCCTCTCCCCTACTCTCATCGATACCTAGAGGATGTTCGTTTTCTTGCTCAACATTTGTTTCTTTAGGTATAGGTAGCTCTTCATTAGATGCTAATAGCTCTGCTAAGCTAGCATCCTCCCTGAAGTTCTCAAAATTTGGGTGATGTTCGTTTTCTTCCTCAATAGTCGGCTCCATAGGTTCGGGTAGCTCTTCATTAGAGATTATATGGTCAGTTAAAGTAGATTCCTCTGTAAATGGTTTATATTCTATTTCATCAAGCAGATTATTATTTCCATTAAAAGTCTGTTCTAATGGAGATTCGTCATCTATTTTAGTTTGATACCTCCACTCAGTGTATTTATTTTGTTTAGAGGATATTTTCTTCATTTCTCTAAAATTAATCCATGGAGTTGCCATTCGTTCACTCCCAAATAATAATTTGACAAAAAGGCATAACAATCAATTTTTATTTAAGTTTTAATCTATTAGCTAATTCTTCTGATACGATTATGTTAGGACCTTTAAAATTATATAATTGAAAATTTACAATACTAATTACAATCCATATTATGCAATATTTTTACTTTTGTCACAGTCCCCACCATGAGATACAATTGGAAGGCGCATGTCCTTATCTTGCCAAAAAAAGCAGTTAAAAGTTCGTGTAAAAGTGAACTTTCAACTGCCCAACAACATATTTGATTTTATATCAGTATTATTGTTACCATCTTTGCTCCACTACATATAAAAATTAACAAGGCTCAGTAGGTGGAATAATACCAGGAACAATTGGTGTTGCTGGTGGAGTAAGCCCTTGAAGAACAGGTGTTACTACACTACTTCCAGCGCCCAAACGGATTTGTTGGACTTGCAATACTTTTACAGTAAGTTCTAATACAATTTTTTCACGTAATGTGCTGAATGCTTCTTCAGGAGCTGCCATAATCGGTGAAAAATCAAGTTCAAAGAAGTTGGCTGCTACTAATTCACCAAATGGTTGTTCATTGTATTTAACGAGATTTTGGAAGAAAGCCTTATCTAATCGAGCATCCATTTGTGTTCTTTCGTTAAGGAAGTTCGCTTCGGCAAACTCAGAAATTCCTAAGATTGGTGTAGCGCCTCCTGCTGTTTGTGGAAAAGTAAGATCTGTAAAACCAGAAAACGGAACATCAGCAATTCTATCCTGAAGTGCCCCATTACATGCTGATGAAGCATATTCGATATTTTTCCGAATATGTCCTGCTACAAATAATTTAGCTCGTGTTACTCTAAAGAAATCAGTGTTAGCAATACGTGCAAAGCTAACCGGTACCAATTTCACTTGATTTAGGAAGACATTCTTTTTCACTCGTTTAATCTCTGTCGCTGCAGGATTAAGTGTAATATCCGACTCGACAACGATTTGCAGTGTTGGTTCTGCCAGTACAACTGGAATTTTAATAGTTGGCGTCGTAAGCGGTGTAGTAACTAATGGTGTAATCTCATTCGTTAAGGGGATTTGTTCAGTTGATGTTACTGGACAAGGTTGAATCTGATTAATAAATTGTTCACTCAAAAAATTCCCTCATTTCAATTTATAGTATTAGTGAGCTCTCCTATCGCTAGAGTATGTCGCAATTAAATCTATGTATGGACATTGAACTTGTTCTTTTAATTATTTTATTTGGAATGTTTGAGGTTGTGATTTTCCCCGTTACCTTACACGACGGGGTAAAACTCCATTTAAGCAGGGATTTAACGCAGACCCACTTCAAATATGATTTAAGTAAAAAAACCCCCGTAAAAGTTAGATTGATGTCTAACTTTTACGGGGCAGTTCAAATATTATGTGGTTTTTCTAGGTTATGTTGATAGTAAATTATACATAGCTGTTATTCAAATTCATACGATATGGCAGACAGTGCGTATAATGGCGCTGTTTCTGCTCGTAAAATTCTCGGTCCTAATGACATCGTCTGAGCGCCTGCTTGTAATAGCGCTTCTGACTCTTGACGAGAAATGCCCCCCTCAGGACCAAAGATAATAAGCATTGATTTCGACTTCTTATCATACACGTTTTTTAGCTTCTCCGCAAACCTTGTGCGCTTTTTTGCTTTTGCATCCTCTTCATCAGCAATAAAAACGGCATCGAAATGATCTATTTGTTGTACTAGCTGTTTAAATGATATGGGTTCAAAAACTGTTGGAATATGTGTGCGGTGAGCTTGTTCCGCAGCTTCCTTAGCAATTTTCTGTAATCTTTCTTGCTTTTTTGCCCCTTTTTTCTTGTCCCATTTTACAATGGAGCGTTCAGCTTCAAAGGGTAATAAAGCAAACATCCCCAGCTCTGTGGCTTTTTGGGTAATAAGCTCCAGCTTATCACCCTTCGGTAAACCACAGGCTACTGTTACTTGAATGGGTAACTCTGGAGAGGGGATTGTTTGACCTGTCGCTTCAATGACGACCTCATCCCCTTCAAACCCTTCAATTGTACATATATGCGCAGTGTTTTGTGCAACAACTACAATTTTGTCGCCTTGCTTCATACGCATCACTCGTTCAATATGCCGTGCATCTTCTCCATTAATACGTGCATTTTCTATAGCTGTCTCAATAAAATAACGTTGCATGCCACACAGTCCTTTCTAGCAAGAAAGGAAAACGCCAAATCACAAGCAACAGGCACACGGCTCACGATTTGGCGCTTCCTCAGTCATGTTATAGTGGACGACGGGCAATAATGGCTACCCAATCTTCCATTAATAATACTTCTTCGATCACAAAACCTGAAGCTTCTAGTGCTACTTTAACATCATCACGTTTTGCACCGATGATGCCCGAAGTGACATATAATCCACCTGGTTTTACAATTGTATACGCGTCATCTGTGAAGGACATGATGATTTCAGCCAAAATATTAGCGACTACCACATCTGCTGGCTCTTTTACAGTATCCAATAAATTACCATGGAATACTGCCACCTTATCTTCCACTTTATTTAATGCTACATTTTCTCGCGCTGAACGTACAGCAACCTCATCTAAATCGAGCGCATGCACACTTTTGGCACCAAGTAATGCTGCACCAATAGACAATACACCTGATCCTGTACCAATATCAACAACTGTATCCCCTTCTTTAATGACCTTTTCAAGTCCTTGTAAACACATCACCGTCGTCGGGTGGGTACCTGTACCAAATGCCATACCAGGATCTAATTCGATAATTAGCTCATCTGTTGAAACAGGTGTGTATTCCTCCCATGTCGGTACGATAGTAAAGCGTTCAGAAATCTTAACAGGATGGTAGTATTGCTTCCAGGCAGTTGCCCAATCTTCTTCATTGACTTCCACAATGGATACCACATTCTCGCCGATATCAATGTTAAAGTTCGTTAAATTTGTGATAGCTGCTTTAATTTCTTCGACTGTTTCATTTAAAAAACTAGACTCCGATAAATAAGCTTTAATAATCACGCCATCTTTCGGAAAATCATCTTCATTTAGCGCATAAATTTCACCATATTGATCTTCACGTGGCTTCGCAAACTCTGCAGAATCTTCGATGACAACACCACTTGCACCTGCTTCATGCAAAATATTCGAAATTGCTTCTACCGCATCATTTTTTGTATGAATGGATAATTCTGACCACTTCACGTAGCTCTTCAGCTCCTCTAATTATTCACCTTGGAATTTTTTCTTAATTTTATCGAATAGTGAACTACCTTGTTCTTCAGGGATATCGCCACTAATTTCGGCAAATTCTCGTAGTAATTGTTTTTGTCTTTCCGTTAATTTTTCTGGTGTCATAACTTTTACTGTCACATACTGATTACCCATACCATAACCATGAACATTTTTCACACCTTTATCTTTTAGACGGAATTGAGCACCTGACTGTGTTCCAGCTGGAATACGTAATTTTACTTTCCCATGAACTGTCGGTACTTCAATTTCATCCCCAAGTGCAGCTTGAGGGAATGTTAATTTCAACTCGAAGTAAATATCGTCTCCATCTCGTTCGAAATCCTTGTGGCCTTGAACGCGGAACATAATATATAAATCCCCTGCAGGCCCACCGTTTATACCTGGCTCACCTTGACCAGATACACGAATTTGTTGTCCATCATCCACACCTGCTGGAATCGTCACTTTAATTTTCTTACGTTTTTGGACTTTTCCTTCCCCACGACAAGTCGTACATTTTTCTTTAATGATTTTACCTGTTCCATGACATGTTGAGCATGTACGACGATTCATCATACGACCAAATGGTGTATCCACTGCTTGATTGATTTGTCCAGCACCTTTACATGTTGAACATGTTTCAGGTTGCGTTCCTGGCTTTGCTCCTGAACCGTGACATGTTTCACACGTTTCATCTTTTGGGATTTCTATTTCTGTTTCTTTCCCAAAAATAGCTTCCTCAAATTGGATGTTCATACGATATTGCAGATCATCCCCTTTACGTGGAGCATTTGGGTCTTGACGGCGACCACCACCGCCAAAGAATGAACTGAAAATATCCTCGAAGCCGCCAAAGCCGCCTCCTCCAAAGCCACCACCAAAACCAGCATTCGGATCCTCATGACCAAATTGGTCGTAGCGTGCTTTTTTCTGGTCGTCACTTAATACTTCATATGCTTCAGCGATTTCTTTGAATTTTTCATCTGCACCCGGCTCTTTATTAAGATCAGGGTGATATTGTTTTGATAATTTACGGTATGCTTTTTTAATCTCGTCTTTTGTAGCCGATTTTGTTAAACCAAGCACCTCGTAATAATCGCGTTTCTCCATGATTCACACTCCGCTCTGTTTGCATAAAATCTATTGTAACATGCAGTTGAAAAAACTGCCTCTTTTTTTAGATTAAAGGTTCTATAAGTTCCATAAGATTGAAGATACTCACTTCCTAGCAGCTAACGTATGCAACTAACCCATAAATGGTGCCATTTACGTGAAGTGACCTCACATCATGACAAAAGCCAAAGCCGCAAGCGGTCTTTGGCTTTATCACTTAACTGTGCTACTTCTTATTTATCGTCTTTTACTTCTTCGAATTCAGCGTCTACAACACCGTCATCTTTTTTACCAGCGCCAGTGTCTGCACCTGCATCGCCACCTTGAGCTGCTTGAGCAGCTGCTGCCGCTTGTTCATAAACTTTCATCACTAGTGGCTGTAATACGCCTTCTAATTTTTCTTTAGCTGCTTTAATACCTTCTAATTCACCAGCTTCAAGCGCTTTTTTCAATTCATCACGAGCATCTTCAACTGACTTTTTCTCATCTTCTGTAATTTGCTCACCTAGGTCAGCAATTGTTTTATCCACTTGGAATACTAATTGGTCTGCTTCGTTACGAAGATCTGCTTCTTCTTTACGTTTAGCATCTGCTTCAGCATTAGCTTCAGCGTCTTTTACCATGCGTTCAATTTCTTCCTCTGATAAACCAGAATCAGATTGAATTACAATTGTTTGCTCTTTGTTCGTACCAAGATCTTTTGCTTTTACAGATACGATACCGTTTTTATCAATATCGAATGTTACTTCGATTTGAGGTACACCACGTGGTGCTGGTGGAATATCCGCTAATTGGAAGCGACCTAATGTTTTATTGTCAGCTGCCATTGAACGCTCACCTTGTAGAACATGAATATCTACTGCTGGTTGGTTATCAGCTGCTGTAGAGAAAACTTGAGATTTTGAAGTAGGAATAGTCGTGTTACGGTCGATTAATTTTGTGAACACGCCACCCATTGTTTCAATACCAAGTGAAAGAGGTGTTACGTCAAGTAATACAACATCTTTCACATCACCTGTTAATACGCCACCTTGTACTGCTGCACCCATTGCAACAACTTCGTCAGGGTTTACACCACGGTGAGGCTCTTTCCCCGTTTCTTTACGTACCGCTTCTTGTACCGCTGGAATACGTGTTGAACCACCAACTAAAATAACTTGGTCAATTTCAGAAGTAGAAAGACCTGCATCAGATAATGCTTGACGTACTGGACCTACTGTACGATTTACTAATGGTAAAGTAATTTCGTCAAATTTCGCACGAGTTAAAGAAATTTCTAAGTGCAATGGTCCTGCTTCGCCAGCTGTAATAAATGGTAAAGAGATTTGAGTTGATGTTACACCAGATAAATCTTTTTTCGCTTTTTCAGCTGCATCTTTTAAACGTTGCATTGCCATTTTATCTTTTGATAAGTCAATGCCATTTTCTTTTTTGAATTCAGCTACAAGATATTCGATAACTGCGTCATCGAAATCATCTCCACCTAGTTTGTTATCACCAGCTGTAGCTAGTACTTCAAAGACACCGTCACCTAACTCAAGGATCGACACGTCAAACGTACCGCCTCCAAGGTCAAATACTAATACTTTTTGATCTTGATCTTGTTTATCTAATCCATAAGCAAGAGCTGCAGCAGTTGGTTCGTTGATGATACGCTCTACTTCTAGACCTGCGATTTTACCAGCATCTTTTGTTGCTTGACGCTGTGCATCGTTAAAGTAAGCAGGAACTGTAATAACTGCTTTTGTCACTTTTTCTCCTAGGTAGTCTTCAGCATAGCCTTTTAAGTATTGAAGAATCATCGCAGATACTTCTTGTGGTGTGTAGTCTTTATCTTCTATTGTTACTTTTTCAGCCGTACCCATTTTTGATTTAATAGAAATGATTGTGTTAGGATTTGTTACTGATTGACGTTTCGCCACTTCACCAACTTGACGTTCACCATTTTTAAAGGCAACAACAGATGGTGTTGTACGGTTTCCTTCTGGGTTTGGAATTACTTTTGGTTCTCCACCTTCAAGTACAGAAACGCAAGAGTTTGTTGTTCCTAAGTCAATACCAATAATTTTGCTCATTAAAATTTCCTCCTATTATGTCAACGCAAGGGATGCGTTTTCTAACTAATTTTAATTGACTAAATAGCGCAAAGACTATTCGTTCACAGATACCATTGTTGGGCGTAATACACGATCCTTTAAGATATACCCTTTTTGTAGCTCGCGTAAGACAATACCCGTTTCTTTTTCACTATCTTGTTCTTGCATAACAGCTTGGTGAATCGTTGGATCAAATTGCTCACCTTCAGCTTTAATCACTTGCAGACCTTCTTTTTCTGTTGCTTCAATTAAAGAGCGATACACCATTTCAATTCCTTTAATAATCGATGCAGTCTCTTCAGAAGTTGTCTCTACTTGTAAAGCACGCTCAAAATTATCAAGGACTGGTAATAAATCAGATAGTAAGCTTTGTGCGCGGTACTTTTCAGCTGCCTCACGGTCTAACTGATTACGACGGCGCATATTATCGAAGTCGGCACGTAAACGTAGGTGACGATTTTCTTCGTCAGCTAGCTTTGCCTGTAGTTCAGCCAGCTTAGCCTCATACTGTTCTTCAATTGTTAACTCTACTTCTTCCTGAACCTCTGTTTGCTCTACTTCCTCAGTTGCCGTTTCAGCTTGTACATCTTCTTGAACTAAATCTTTGTTTTCCGTTGTTTCCGTCACTTGAATCCTCCTCATTATCATTCACTACGATTCTTCATAAAGGCTTGTGTTAAATCCAAGCGCATTATGTCTAATAAAGCCACAACACGTTTATAATCCATGCGTGTAGGACCAATAATAGCAATGGCTCCCTGTTGATCATCACCAATGGAATAGGTAGTGGTAATGACACTGCAATTTTCCATTTCTAGCTGTTTATTTTCTGAGCCTATCCGAATATGAATACCTGATTCGTTTGGATGGAAAAGTGACTGCACTTGGCTAGTCGTCTCCATTAAGTCCAAAATCATCCTGACTTTATTTAAGTCATGGAATTCTGGTTGGTTGAACATATTCGTTTTCCCACCATAGAATATTTTACTTTCTGAATTATGCATTGTTGCTGTGACAAGTGCATGAATAAAATCATCCGCTGATCGAACATGTTGCTGTAACACTGCTAGCACTTCAGCTTCAAGGCTTTTATGGAGATCTTCTAATGAAACACCAATAAGACGCTCATTTAAGATATTCACCATTTTCTCTAAATCAGAAGCGGTAAAGTCAGGCGGTAGATTGAACATGCGATTTTCTACATGCCCATTATTCGTCACGATAATCGCTACTGCTGTGTCGCTAGAAAGGGGGACAATTGAAAATCGTTTAACACGATGCCTTTGGACATCAGGTCCTAAAAGTATGGAAGTATACGATGTCAGCTCTGATAAAATGTTGGCTGACTTTCGGATAATATGCTCTACTTCTACTAGTCGATCATTAAAAATTGATTGAATTTGTTGAATGTCCTTGGAATTAATACCCTGAGGACTCAACAAATGATCTACATAAAATCTGTAACCCTTTTCCGAAGGCACTCGACCAGAGGAGGTATGCGTTTTTTCTAAAAAGCCTAATTCCTCTAAATCCGCCATTTCGTTTCGAATAGTGGCTGGACTAAATGTAATCCCTTGTTTTTTGGAGATTTGGCGAGAACCTACCGGCTGAGCAGACACAATAAAGTCGTCTACAATGACTTGCAATATCTGTAACTGCCGATTTGTTAGCATGATTATCACCTCTGTTAGCACTCAACTAAGAGGAGTGCTAATACTATTATTAAGTTATCAAATCCCACATTTTATGTCAACGATATCGCTCAATCTTCTAGCAAAAATTGTTGAAATACTTCATTGCCCACAAAACGTCCTTTTCTTGTCAGGCGTACACCAAGCTCATCCAGTTCTAAAAGCCCCTTTGACACAAGATCTTTTATTACCACATCATAATGGGCAGACATAGATGTTTTAAATTTCTCTTCATATATAGAGTGCATAACGCCCTCTGTTTTTCTTAACCCTAAAAACATTTGTTCTTCTCTTTTTTCCACCTGGGTTACTTCATGTGCGTGGACAATTGGTAGCTCATTTGCCTCAACAGCTTCCATATACTTTTTTAATGGACCATGATTGGAATAGCGTATACCTGCTAAATACCCATGAGCACCTGCGCCAAACCCCGCATACTCATCATTATCCCAATAAATCTTATTATGCTCTGAATGATACCCAGGCTTTGCAAAATTACTAATTTCGTATTGTTGAAGCCCCTGTAAAGCCATTTGTTGCATCAGCACATCATACATATCCGCTTCTAGATCTTCTGTCGGTAAATACAGTTTCCCTTTTGCGTACTGATTATAAAAAATCGTTTTCGGTTCCACAATAAGAGAATAAGCAGAGAAATGTGGCAAATCAAGAGTAAAAGCTTTGGCTAATGAATCCTTCCATTGAGCCATCGTTTGCCCAGGCAAACCATACATTAAATCAATGCTGATATTATAGAAGCCAATTTTTCTAGCCAAGGCGATTGTTTCATAGACATGATCATTACTATGCGTGCGTCCAATCTTCTGTAGCAATCCTTGGTCAAAAGATTGAACCCCCATGCTTAAACGATTAACACCACCGTCAAACAATACCTGCAATTTCGCAGCAGACAATTCATCAGGATTTGCCTCTGATGTAAATTCTGTCACACTCTTCATTGGAATATACGTATGAATATACGTTAGTAGTTTGTCCAATTGCTCAGGTGATAAAGCTGTCGGTGTTCCGCCACCAAGAAAAATCGTCTCGATGTTACGGAATTTTTCAGGATGTTTTTCTGTTGTCAGGGCCATTTCTTTTCCAAGCGCTTCTATATATTCATCCACTGGTTGATTTTTAAAATAAAATTTATTGAAATCACAGTAATTACAGATTTGATGACAGAAAGGAATATGAATGTAAACACCTCGTGCCATAGCAATCCCTTCTTTCGCGTTAAGTCTTTTCCATTTCTACATTATAACGAATCCTTAGATGGAACGCTATGAAACCCATTGGTCCTTTTCATTAATATTGATTCTGTAATTACAAAACAAACTGCACCTCCGATTATTAGTAAGAATCTAACAATCGAAAGTGCAGATTTTTTTCATGTATAAAAAATGACGCCCACAGCAATTCCTAACAGCACCAATAAATAAGGCTGTATTTTCCATCGAATTAAACACCATAAAAAGATAGCCACTATGAAAATATCTAACACGCTGAGGATGGTTTGTGTCACAATTGGATGAATAAAAGCAGCGGCTAGAATACCAATGACCGCCGCATTTGCGCCTGCCATCGCACCTCTCAGACGGGCAATACGACTTAGGCTAATCCAAAATGGTAGCGCCCCAACTACTAGCAAAAATGCTGGTAGAAAGATTGCGAAAGTAGCAATAATAGCCCCTGGAACGCCAGCAATGACCATACCGATATATGCAGCAAATGTAAATAAAGGACCCGGAACTGCCTGTGTCATACCATAGCCAGCTAGAAAATCTGAGGTACTTATTTGACCACTTTGAACAAATTGTGTTTCCAGTAAAGGTAAGACAACGTGACCACCACCGAATACTAAGGCACCTGCAAGATAAAATTTCTCCATCAATGAAAACCACTCATGATGCCATAAAGCGCTTAATATAGGTAAACCTAGGAGTAGCATGAAAAAGAGCGCTAGTAAAACAATGCCAGTAGTTTTTGAAATCGGTATATATACTAATTTTGAGGTATTGCCCTCGTCGGTTTTTTTTAGTAGTTGAAAGCCAAAGCAAGCAGCTATTAATATTGCTGCAATTTGTGCAAGTGGATGTATCCACATCAATACTGTTATCAATGCCAAGAAAGCAATCAACCAATGCCATTTTGTTGACAGTAATTTTTTGCTCATGTCCCAAATAGCATGGGCGATAATCGCTATTGCTACTAACTTCAAACCATGAATCCAATCCATCTTCAGCTCTGTAAACATGGAGAAATAGGCAAAAAGAATAAGTATCAGCACAGATGGTAATGTAAAACCAAGAAATGATAGAAAGCTTCCTAAAACTCCACCTCTAAGTAAACCAATCCCCATCCCTACCTGACTGGATGCAGGTCCAGGCAAAAATTGACTTAACATAACAAGTTGACCATAATCATGTGCAGAAAGCCATTTACGCTTCTGTACATATTCCTGTTGAAAATAACCTAGATGAGCTGTTGGGCCTCCGAACGAGGTACAGCCCAATTTTAAAGCAACAAAAAAAATCTCCCAAAGCCTTTTCAAACTCTCAACTACTTTCCATATCTTTTATTTCATCTTACACGGAAAGCTATTTTTTTTAGATTAAGAGTTTGTAAAATTTCCTTCACTATTAATCTTTCTTTATTTTAATTGCAGAATCTACTTTACTGCCCTCACTATTGATTGGAATTAATGTATAATTTCTTTCTGTTAGGTATAGTGCATCTACACGGCTCCCCCACCTTGTACCCTCTTTATTTAATGGATAGGGTGTTGCAAAGCTCCATGATTGTCCTGATTTTGATTGGATTTTGAAGTGCAACGCATCATTGACCACACTTTGTTCAGCATGAAAATAAATCGTTGTCGAAATAGGGGTGGAGACAATTTTGTCAATGGTTATTTCTTGCTGATCAACATGCTTCACTTTTTTATTAACGGAAAAGGTTTCACGGTCTTGTTGTAATTGCTCTTGTGAAGCATCTACCTGAAATTCCCATGGCTTATCAATTGGTGTTTCCACATTCCAATCTTTATAACGAATATCTAATTCTAATTGTTCATCTGACGGAAAATCATCCATTTTAATGCTATTGTATATCGTATAAACGTTGGCAGACTTCGCTATGGACTGTCCTCCATTACGAACCATATAATCTTGACCATTAACGAGAATTTGCGGAAAGAAAAATACTTGATGGCCTGGCTTAAACTCTTTTCCAGGCTCGAAAGTTGCATTCAATAAAATTTGATTGTCATCTATAATCACTTCATTTAATGTTAACCGCCCTAAGCTATTGCTAGCTGTTTTTCCTACATCCGTTTTATAGGCTTCAAAATTCACATCCTGATCCCACCACAAATACAGCATCGATCCACTAGCAATCATTAATAAAAGGATTACAACAATAAACCATTTCTTACTTCTCCGATTTTCCTTATCCAAATCCACAACTCGAATCATATCATTGGACAACCGTACACCTCATTTTTATAAAAATCATTATGATTTATTGTAGTGCTCAATCATGCATTATATAACCTTCTATGTTGAAGATTCATTATGTATAAAAGGATATTACATCCCTTTATGTAGATGACGAACTTTATTGACTTCACGCATTAAATAGTCCACAAAGAGATCATCTCTGACTAGCCACACTTGATTGTTTCGCTTTAAAAACCATTCCGCTTCATTAAAGCTTGCAAAAGTTTGTGTTAGTGGCGTGTTATTTTTTTCAATTATCCAGTCAACTTTATCGTTTGAATAGAGCATAAACATTTCATCTTGCTGGTTTTTATAGAAAGTCCCAAACGTAGACCCCTTTACGTTATAACGATTTCTTTTTGCATCTTCTGGAATAGGCTCTATATGGAAGGTGTCCACTACAAACTGCTTGTATGCATCCAGCGTTAATGAGCAGCCAGCAGCCTTTTGATGACCACCTCCACCATATTTGGCGGCAATAGCTGACACATCAATATGATCATGGATTGTTCGAAAGGATATTTTTTTACTGCCCATATTGATCATCGCAATATAATCAAGATGCGTATTTTCCTTTCCCAATTCATTGCCAAGCTCAGAAAGATAGGATTCTGCATAGACAACCCCAGCATAGAAATCGCCCAAATTTGTTTGAATAAGCTCACGTTTCTTACGCCGAATGTAACGCTCTGTTTTTTCTTCTTCCATGCTTAAAATTTTCTTTTCGAATTCATCGAAGTCAAAATGATCGCTTGTTTTTAAACGCTCAAGCATTTTCTCTTCAAACTCTTCAATAGACACTAGAAAAAAGAGTGCATTTAATCTTTGTGCTTGTAAATTGCCGTTCTTTTCCCATTCCCATGTATCGTATTGTCTTACTAACTCTACAAATTCAGAAACGGCTTCTGTTTTTTCTAATAGTCCATGGATAACCAGGTATTGATAATATAAAGATGTAGCTGACGTTAAAAAGCCTTGCTCATCCTCAATTAATACCTTTCCCCATTCATATTGATTGAAATGGAGTGCTGTCTTATGATGGTCCAACAATTGCACATTACCAGTCGCCTGATAATAATCATGAATCCTTTTTTCATTCTCTTCATTTGGAGAAAGATCTGTAATAAACAAAAATGTTTTCTGTTGATCATTCTCCAAAAAGAATTCGATTTCGCGATCAAGTGCTGTAATGGAATTGTAGCGTATCTTCACCTTATCGTTAAAAGCAAGCTTGGCTAAAATCCCACACCCTACTCCGTCTAAATCGTTATGTGATAATAATTTATACATGTTCTCACCTCGATTGTAGTATGGGTATTTTTTTGGTATTCAAACAGCTAATGACGTTCAATACGTAACAACATTGATATTGTTTTTCAGATAACATACATTAAAATCATAAATCTTTAGGGGAAAGAGAGGACACAGTGAATGAAAAGGAAACTAGTTTATAGTGGAATCGGATTTATCTGATCTTTGCATTAGCATTTTCAGCTTATTTAATAAGTCTAATGTAATGTGAGTTAAGGATTAATTCATCTACCTGTTCCGTTGTTACAACGAATTTTTCTCCCAATGTACCTCCACTCCCCCTTTTAAAATTCTCCTTCATCTGATTCACCCATTATGATTACATCCAATTGGAATTGGTCATATTGGCTTCTTGTCATAAGGAACTCATATATATAATTTTTATTCTTTTTTATTTCTTTAAACTTATCTTCCGCTTCTTTTTTAGAATTAAAAGATAATAGAGGCTCTCTATCTGTGTCCAAATCAATATAGGTAATTACATATTCTTCATCATTAGAAGGTGTTTTCACATAAAGCCCTCCCTTTACCCTTAATGGTTTTTAACTACTTATGATTTGAAGCGGTAAGCCGTATCATGATGTTTAGAAAAATAATCAAGCATTTGACTATGACTAATATTTTCGAACACTTCTTCTTTTCCATCTTTTTCTTCTTGGATAACCACTTGATAAGACCTCACAACCTCACCAAACACTTCATTTTATTCAATAATATTACATCTACTATTAAAAAAATTTAGTTGCTTGGAACACATTTAAAAGTTATACATAAGCTTTACTAACTTATCGAAATCCTTATCATCAAATGTTACAAATTCTTTTTCTAATATCGAAAGTGCTTGTTGTACCGCTTCATCTTCGTTAATATCTAATGTTACACCTATTTAGTAGAACAGAATATACTTCGTAGTATAAAAGAAAATAAAATAATTGGTATATTTATGGTAATTAAATATTTTTTATGTTAGAATTTTCCACGAATGGTTTTTGTATATCAACCGTTCCCGAAATATCAGAAAAGAATGGGGGTCTTAAATGAAAAAATCAGTCCTACTTAGAGTATTGGCATTTATAGCCGTATTGCTTATCCTTTTTTCAGATGGGATACAAACCTATGATTTTCTTATCCTATTGTTTGCTGTTTTCTTTATAGGTACCCCGTGGTACAAATTTTTCAAAAAAAGTAAATTTAAATTTACGAGGAATAGTAAATGAAGAAAAAATTGATCTTTTTTGTAATGGTTATGTTTTTAGCATTTCAACCCCTATCTGTAAATTTAGGTGCTTTAGCTAAAGAAAAAAATGAAACTACTGACACTACTGATTGTAATAGTTGCTCACAACAAGCACCTTTGCAAATTGAAAAGAATGGTTTCCTTAATGACTCAGTAGTTGTAAATGAAGTGAAACAGGATTTAGATATTGCAGAGAATTTCACACATAGTGAATACAGTAGAGAAGACTTTGATTGGCAAAATACTGAGTATATGGATTACGGTAAGAATAAAGATGGTTTGATGATTCCTTATAAAAAGAACAATGAAAGTTTTGATATTCGATTATTGACTACTTATGATAAAACCACTGGTGAAGTTGGCGAATTTATCATTATGAAATCAACTTTAGATATAGAGAATAATGAAATCAATGTTACTTATGCAACATTAAACAATGAAGACATGCTTGGTATGACTCTTGAAGTAGGTACAAATAAAGTAATTGATAAACAAGTTTATTTCGATGAAAATTCAGAAGTTTCCCTTTTATCAACTAATAGTGCTAAAGCAGGTTATTGGAGTGATTCATGGGAATGCTTAAAAAACTATTGGTATGATGCCCCTGAACTAACAAAACAAATTTGTAGTGCCGCATGTGCGTCAGTAATATTTGGTGGCAATGTTGTAGGTGCTGTTGCGTGTGCTAGTTGTTTAGGTTCTCATGTTATGGTATGTCTAATCCATTAATAGTTAATTAAAAATCCCCTTCTATGGACGTTTAAAAGGTAAACCGATAATAAAATTGTTTAATATTATTATAAAAATATAAGAGCCTTGCTACACTCTAGCGTGTAGTAAGGCTCTTTAAAGTTGTTTAATTCTTATTGAACTAAAGCACCCTGTTAGTTGAAGAACTAATTTTACGAAATAATTCCTTTATAATTGTTGTATAGTACTATATTATTCCGCATGTTCTTTCATTATTTTATCAAGTGCTTTAAGATAAGCATCTTTATTTTCCTTACTTAACTCATAAAGTGCATTATCCCAATTTTCCCCATCTACACCCGATAAATGTGGAGTACTTTTTAGTACAGCTTCTTGCATATTCGGTTTATCCTCTTTACTAGCGTCTTTAATAAGCTTTGTTGCTTTTCTTGCATCTGTAACCCCTACTTGTATGTCTTTGTGAATGTCTTTGTATTTAACAGGAACATTTATATATTCCATATTGTCTAAAATCTTATCCATCTTGATTGCTGTTTTTAAAATATCTTTTTCTTTTTCTTTGTCTTCCATAGCTTTCATCGAGTTTACTATGAATATCTTAAAAATATCACTCAAGCATTTGCCAACTACTCTAAGCAATCATGGAATATTGGCAAAATGGCTCAGATGAATAATCGTTTTTTAATTAGCCTGAGAAATAAGTTATTAACATTAACACCCCAAGTAATGATTCAAAAACAAGCACAGCATGTCTATAATTTTGAAACCACAAAATAAACAAACTATAACGAAATTCTTAAAATCTGCACTTTCTTTGAGCAGATTTTTTCTTTTAACTAGTCAAATAGATAAAAAGTAATAGCTCTTAAAGTTTTTCTTATAATAATATCATCATCCTTTTTCATTTTAAGATATTTCTTTAAAAATCAAGCTACAGTAACATAGTTAGAATTTGTCAATAAAACTTAGATTTTTCAGAAATGTCTATAAATATTTTTTCAGTAAAATATAATCACCATCTCTGCTAAAATATGCTATTATACCTTTAGTATAATGTCCTATTTTTATCAAAGTAAAAATAGAGGAAATATGAACTACAAAAGGATGATGAATATGCAAAATATCCAACAATTATTCCAGAGCGAAGATGGAAATATCCAACAAAGAGAGAATTTTTTGTCCCTATTAGAGAAAATTGTTTCCTCATTAGATGAATTAAAGAACCCAAATAAGACAACTCTTGGTCCAATGAAAGAGCGATCTGCTAATTTTTATCAAGAGCTTATGCAAGAGCATCAAGTGCCAACAACTGGGATCGGACTCGATCAAGTTGTAAAAGAATTGACACATTTAATGCAAGGACACCCTTATCATACACGTAACTTTGTAACAAATGTTTTACCGATGGCAAGTATTCCTGGAGTGTTAGGACAGTTTACAAATGCGCTATTGAATGGCAATAATTTATGGGATGTTTATGGTCCTGCTGCTGCTGAGTGTGAGGTTAAAGTAGTAGCAATGATGTCTAAATTAGTAGGCTATGATTATACGAAAAGTTTTGGCTATACTACATGGGGTGGACAAGGTGCTGTTTTTAGTGGACTTCGTCTTGCCATTGCAAAACAATTCCCTCAAGCAAAAGAAGATGGTGTTCCTACTAATTTATATTGCTTTGCTTCAGAGAATGCCCATTACAGTCTTTTAAAATCAGTAGAAGCCGTGGGTATCGGCAGTAAACATTTAGTGCGTGTAAAAGCAGGTAAAGATCATTCGATGGATGTAGAAGACTTACGTGCACGTATGACAGACGTCATCGAAAATGGCGGTATTCCTGTTTATGTAGTAGCGACAACAGGTGCTACTGATCAATTTGGTATTGATGATGTCCAAGCCATCAAAGAAGTCACAACAACCCTTGAGAAGAAATACAACTTACAACCAGTACATATTCATGCTGATTCGGCTTTAGGTGGTTTTTATGCCTTCTTTAATGATTATGATTTTAATAAAAACCCACTCCAATTCGAGTCAGAGGTTTTACAGGGATTAGCACAAATCCGTGAACGTATGCAACATCTAGCCATTGCGGATAGCCTATGCTTTGATTTCCAAAAGCTTGGCCAAACACCTTATTTAACTAGTCTATTTTTAATTAAGGAAGGTAAAAGTTTACAGCTACTAGATATTGAGGACTTTGATACGCCATATGTAGGCAATCGTGGTTATGGCTCTTATCATACTGGCTATACATTAGAATGCTCTCGAATGGGTAGCTCCATTGCTATTTTTGCTGCATTGCAGGCATTTGGTAAGGAAGGCTATCAACAACTATTAGCTAATTATGTACGTGTGAATTTAGCATTCCGTGCTCAATTAGCTGCGAAAACGCCAATGCTACAGGTGGTTAATGAATCCAATATTGGGCCAGTCACAGCGTTTCGTTTATATCCAGACGGCATGAATTGGCAAGCTGAACAAGCTGGTCACTATACACAAGACCAAATAGAACACATAAACGGTATCAATGCTTCATTCTTTGAAATTATTGGAGAAGGTCGAGACGAAGTATTCTTTGGTGACACAACGCGTGTTTGCACGGTTAGTACTAGTGATACAACACAACAAGTACCAGTTGCAGCGGCAAAATTTTTCTCTATCTCACCTTATACGGAGACAGAACACATCTCTAATATGATTCATTTCTTACAGCAAAAGCTTAAAGTACTGGAGGCGTCCCACATTGCGTATCGTCACTAAATTTAAGAGTTCTTTACTCTACAAATATATTGCCAGTTTCACCATTCCAATAGCGATTATTTCCTTGCTCTTTAGTATTGTGTTATTTGCCGTTTCTTACCGCATTATTGACAACTTTGTTATTAAACAATTTGAATCTACTTTAGAGATTACATCGACAACAATTTTTGAAGATATTGAGAAAAATGATGTAAAGGCAGCGGATAATGGTAGCCCTGACAAATACAAAAAGCTTTTAGATCAATTGAATGCAACGGTTAAAAAATATGATGTTGAAAACGCCTATATCCTTTCTAAAGCAAATGGTAAGGAACATATCGTCGCACTAAGTAATACCGACAATCATCAGCAAGATTATGTATTTAGTGAAGAAATGCATGAAGCCGTAGCTAGTGGTAACACACAAACAAGTGATATTTATAAGGATGAATATGGTATCCATAAATCCATTTTTATCCCATTTAAAGATACAGATATTATTTTCGGTTTAGATATGGATGCTTCCTTCATTTCTAAGCTTCAAACGGAAACACTTTGGATTTGTATTATTTTAACGATAGTATTTGTAATTTTTGGTATAATCGTTGCTTACTTTATTAGTGTAGGCATTACAAAGCCAATTAAAAAAATGACACGTTATGTTGGTCAAGTTGCACAGGGAGATTTGGCTGTTGAACCTCTTCACATAAAAGGTTCCAATGAAATTGCCCAGCTTTCATCAGGCATTGAAAACATGACGGAAGATTTGCGTTCGTTAATTAAACAAATCGCTCAAAATGCTGAACAAGTGGCCGCAATGTCGGAGGAATTAACAGCAAGCTCTGAACAGACAAGTGCATCCATCCAGCAAATAACCTCTTCTATGCAAGAGGTGGCAGCGGGTTCAGAAAAGCAAACCTCTTCGATTGAAGAAGTGGATAGTCATATTACAACCATCTCTAGCAAAATGTCAGAGGTAGTGACAAGTGTAACCGATGTTACAGATAAGGCATTCCAAGCATCTGCTATATCAGAAAAGGGCAACACAACGATCCAAGATGCTACTGAAAAAATGGCCGTAACATCTCAGGCTATTCAAGAGTCAGCAGCTGTAGTAGAACGTTTAAGCACATACACAAATGAAATTGGGGATATTGTGACACTGATTACCCAAATTACAGATCAAACGAATTTACTTGCATTAAATGCTTCGATTGAGGCAGCGCGTGCAGGCGAACACGGTAAAGGCTTTGCAGTTGTAGCGGAGGAAGTCCGTAAATTAGCCGATCAATCTTTAGAGGCAACTAACAGTATTCGTACACGCATTGAAACGATTAAAGAAGAATCTGCACAAGCCGTCAAATCAATGGCTATCAGTAGCAGTAATCTTGCCGAAAGCTCAACAACATTCAATGCATCCGGAGAGGCATTTGCAGAAATTTATACCCAAGTCACTGCACTGACGAGAGAAATGGACCATGTCAATAACGTGATGTCCAATATCAATGAAGGTGTTAGCAGTATTGCTAGTTCTGTTGAACAAGTGGGGGTCGTAGCTGTTCAAGCTTCAGGCAATATTCAAAACGTAGCTGCTGCCTCTGAGGAGCAATCTGCAAGTATCGAAGAAATAACAGCTTCCTCAAATAACTTAGCTGAAATGGCTCAACAGCTCCGCAATATCATTCAAAAATTCCAGTTATAAAAATAACAAATCCGCTATGCACATTTTCGGCATAGCGGATTCTTCTTTCCATAAAAACTCTCCTACCAAAATGGTAAAAGTTTAGGCAATAATATTTTTCACAACTTTTGAAATAACGGCACCTTCAGCCTGACCTGTCAGCAATGGTTTTGCAATTTTCATGGCTTCTCCCATGTTCATTCCTTTTCCAACACCCGCTGCCACTAATTTCTCTGCAATTTCTTCTTCTGATAATTGCTTTGGTAAAAAGGATCTCAAAAGTGTCAATTTGGCTTCCTCTTTTTCAATCAGGTCTGCTCGCCCAGCCGTTTGTGCACCTTCTAAAGCCTGATTTGTTTGTTTGACCTCTCGATTAATAATAGCTATTTCTTCGTCAGCTGTTAAAGCCTCTCCCTTTTCTTTTTCAGCTGAATCTAATGCTGACTTTAAAAGAGATAATACACCCTTCGCTAACGTATCTTTTTCTCTCATTGCCGTTTTTAATTGTTCAAATACTTCTGTTTTTAACAATGATCTCACTCCTTCTAACCGTCTATATCAAAAAAATTATATCATAAAAATCATGAAGGATTATAGTTCGTTGCATCTGCTAACTTTACTTTATAGTGTAATATTCCCTTTAACTCACCTTCATAAGAAAAAATGCCTTGCTGAATTAATTGACGCAGACGATAGTCAATCCATTCAGCCTCTCTCAATTCCTCCATATGCCCCAGTACCTCTCCAATTAACCTAGCTGCAACTTCGTAATGAATTTCCTCTTGTTCTTCCTGTAAACGTTTAGCACAGGTAATGATCAAGTCATCCTCTCTATCCTCATTATTATTTCCCCAAAGTTCATGATATTTCCATGTATGTATGCAATCGTAATCATCCATTAACAGATTTAGCCCTTCTTTGCATAGGGAGTGCCTCAATGCTTCTTTTAATGGCCATCTTTGGAAATGTTCATAAAAGTAAAGTAAATCCTCTGTGTTGACCTCTCCAGTCGATCTTGGATAATGATCCTCTGCTAACTGTGGTAAAGTATATAACTCATGAAATAACTGAAAAGTATCTAATACATAGATATCATTTGTTTTCTGTTCGAGCATCGCCAAAACGAGTCGAAGCCCTATTTGCTCATGAGCATTTTGACAAGTCCAAATCAGTATATCCTTATGAGGGGGGATATTTTTAATTTTCTCTATGGCTTCCTTCATCTCCCGCTCACATATGATCAATCCATCATCTTCTATTAGATAGCGCTGTTCCAACCATTGAAAACGAGCTTCAATTCCGTCCCTTGTATGTACATCTTTCAAAGGACCAACAGAAAAATTACCTGGCACAACAATAATCTCCTCGGACTTAGCATAGTCAGGATTACGAAAGGCTGCTTTCAAGCTCCCCCCAGGTGAATGACCGAATACAATATGCACCGTTTGTACCGTTGAAGAATCCCGCTCCTCAGCTTGCTGTAATAAAAACTCTAACATGCTATCTCTTGACTGTTCATTTATTAAAGTTAAAAGAAGCATCGACTTCGCATCAGCTTCACTCAATCGTTGTATTGACTGTTTTAGTTGGTTGATCTTCTCCATCATCTGTACTCCTTTATTTAAAAACACCTAACCTTATCATACCTCTTTATTACCTCAAATTACTAATTTAGTTAGTTTTAAAGATATGTTACTACTATTGCTAGTGAATTCTTTAATCTGGGCGGAGGCTCACTTCTTTTGAGCGACTTGCTCACTTTTTGGGGCAGGACAATGTATGAACTATTTTCTCCAGAGCTAAAAACACTCATGTCCCTATAAAAAAACAGGTTCTAAGTCAAATGTTGGGGTGGTGTAATCTTTTAACACATTAACCCAGATGAACTCCGATTTCTTTATACTTTAAATTTAATAAGATTTTTGCTCGAAAGTGATCGAAACGCTGAAAGCCATATGCATTCCGTTTCATCACTTTTGTTTTATTATTAATGCCTTCCAAGAAGCCATTGGAATAACCAAAACTAAAGCTATTTAAGATTTCTACTTGCCAGTTCTTCAATGTTTGAATGGCTTTTAAGAAAGCTGGTAATTTTGTCTCTTCTACCTTACGGTAAAAAGCTAGTAATCGCTTCTTCACTTCTACAACATCATTTTTTGTCTTTGCCCAATCAAACCATTCACAATAGGCTTCCTTTAATTCATGAGCTACTTTTAATGTTTCAGACATTTCTGTATAACGCTGTAAGTACCACTGTTGTTTCGGTGATAATTTAGATGCACGTTTATACAATACATGACGCATACGTTTACACTTTGTACGATTGTATTTGTCCCATTCTTTTTGTACTTGTCGGCGCACTTCATCCATTGCCCAATAGATATAACGGCTAAAATGAAACCGGTCTGCCACAATAACAGGTCGACCTAGCGCTTGACGAACAGCTGCTTTAAAACTTGGATTCATATCCATGACCACTATCTCAACATCTGCTCCATACTGACTTAGGTAATTTTTTATGGTTTCTTTTTTACGATTCGGTAAAATATCAATCGGTTCGCGCGTCTCCGCATTCGCAATGATTAACTGATACGTACCTGCATCTGTATCGCCTTTATACTCATCAATCGCAATTGCTTTTGGTAAACGTACACCCTCTACTAATTGTTTTTTCGCTACCTTTTTAAAACGGCGAATAACCGTCGTGGTTGATGTACCTAGCACTTCTGCAGCTTCTTTAAATGTTTTAGCTTTAATAGCACGTATACTCACTACTTGATTCCATTCCTTTGAGTAACGTTGATATTTATCTACGAAGGGGGATTTTTCAGAGAAACGCTTTCCACAATCACAAACATAACGACGACGTTTATAGAAAAGAATAGTTAAACGTTCAAACCATTTTAAATGATTGATCTTTTGTATACGGTAATCGTGAACCTTCGATGTTTTTTTTTCACAAACTGGACATGGATGCGTGCACTTAGGCAATTGCACATACAATGCGATTCGATCGCCTACTTCTTCTACTTTCGTAATCTCTACATCTTTTAATCCTGGGATATTCATGTTAAAATTCATTTGCACAGTTCACCTTTCTATTACTTGTTTCTCGACAATTCAAGTATATATAAATCAGTGAATCTGTGCTTTTTTTATGCGTGTAATTGTGTAAATACCCCAAAAAATATTATAGAACCAAAAAACATACTACACGTAGTAGCTCAACTACGACGGTAGTATGTTATTTAATCAACATTCGTTAAAAATACTTTTCCTTTTTTAGTTCCCTCAACAGCATCGATTGCCTTATGGATATCCAATAATGGAAAACGAGCATGTACATTCATCATTTTTAAGGAGCCATCCTGTACAAGGTGTATAAGTTGTTGCATCGTTTGTTGCCATTTTTCAATTGACGTCTGACGTTGCCAATGACGTAAATGAAAGATCCTCGCTTGCACCTTTGCTTCCTTCACAATGTTTGTCCAATTTACCTGAATACCCGATAAAAGACCAATAGCTAAAAAAATACCCTCGGGCTTTACGCAGAAGGCAAGCTGATTGCCGGCCTCTCCGCCAATCGAATCAATTGCTGCATCTGCTCCCTTACCATTTGTTAATGCCATAACGGTTTCGTAAAGTGGCATTTGAGAGGTATCAATGACAAAAGCTGCCCCAAGTTGCAGTAATTCTTCAGTATGCTGATTACTTCGTGTCACTGCAATAAGCTGATAGCCTAGCAATTTCGCAAGTTGAGCATAGAGATGTCCAATGGCAGAACCACAGGCATTTACTAATAAGACATCGTTTGATTGTAAATTAAGTACCTCTGAGCATGTTACGAAAGCTGTGATTGGATTAATATACATTTGTGCGGCTGTAAAATCATCCATTGTGTCAGGAATAGTCACTGCAAAATCTGCTTGCGTTTTCACTATTTCCTGCCAAGTTCCCTCTCCCCGTAAAGGTAATACGCGCTGGCCAATAAGCCTTGGTGAAACAAGCGGTCCAACCTCTTCAATAATTCCTACACCCTCATAGCCAGGTATAGTTGGTAAAGTGATTCTATGAGCATATTTCCCCCATATTGGTATTAAATCTGAAGGATTGATCGGTCTGGCTAGCATGCGAACAAGAATTTCTTGACCTTGAGGAGGCGCGATGGTTTTATTCTCTAGCCTTACAACCTCTTGCGGATTTCCAAATTCATAAATTTTCAGGCATTTTGCTTTCAACGATTCTAGCTCCTTTATTCATTACGTATAAAACAACATCATACCAGGAGCATCTATTTCACGTTCCTTAAATCCAAGCTTCTGATAGAAAGTTTGTTTACCTTTAGCACAAAATAATTGAACCCATTTTATATTTTCCTTCTGACATTGCTCTAAAAGAGCATCCATCACCATTGTGCCAACTCCTTTTCGTTGATAATCAGGGTGCACCATCACATCACAGATAAATGTTTGATAGATACCATCAGAGATAATACGTCCATAGCCAATTAGATTGCCTTCATCATATATAGATGTACTGAACCAGCTATTACAAATAGCCTTGTATAATTGTTCATACGTATACTGCCCTTTTGCATTCCAGCCAGTTGTTTGGTGCAATGCTTTATACGAGTCTATCGTCGGATTTGTTTCTTTGATTATATACATCTAACAGACTCCTTATATTGAATAAATATACAAAACAATAAATATTTAATCAATAATAAGTTTATGATGCTAGAGTTGGATAAGGGTTAGTTGACCTTTTTCATCCATATTTAATTGTAACGCTTCGTCTATTTCAATACAAATCGGGCTGATTACCGCTTTTTTATCAGAAAAATACCAAAGACGTTCACTCGGCCCTAATAGTATATTGGCCCCGTCTTCATAGTTTCCTAGAAAATTAAGACCATCTAGTTGGATTTCCTTGTTTGCCATAGGTTTTATAGTAAATTTCGTTAACTTTTCAGCAATTGTTTGAATGTTATCTGACGTTAAATTGATTTCCCCAATATGTAACACTTGCTCTACAGAAAAATTAACGTCAGCATGTTTTGGATTTATTTCTTGTCTGGCAATAAACTCCACTATATTGCCTTCAGGATCGTAGAAATAACATGAGTAAGCTTTTAAAAATTCAAAATAGACGTCATCCTGCCCCTCTGAATCCAGCAAGCCTACATGCTCCTTTGCCCAAATCTTTGCCTGTTGAAATAGGTTACTAGGAATATTTAATGCAAAATGATATTGCTTTGGGATCTTAGAAGAAAGCTTCTCAAATGTCATCCTGCTTTCCCCCATGGCTATTGTAAAATGGTCAGCAGTTCTTTCTAACAAAGCAAAGCCTAACAGAACAACATAAAATTGCTGCATTTTTTGCACATCGTGAACATATAATTTGACCTTCGTAATCTTCATCTTTAAGCACCCCTTTACACTCCCTACTATACAAGTAGCTGATAAGAATGGCTTCATGCGAAAGAATGAAGTTTACTTTAGTGCAGTTAAAGTAGCTCTCGGTCTCCCTTGCTATTTGGCTGTGATATCACGAGGAATTCTACATCTTCTTGTGAATCGTTTCGCATTTGATGTGGTAAATTTGGAGGAATTTCTATTCCCTCATGTTGCTTTAACTCAATTCTTTGATCATTCAGTTCTATTGTAGCTGTGCCTGAAAGAATAAAGAAAAACTGCTGTGCATGATGGTGGTAATGATTTACCTCAGCTGTTTGAGCAGGCATACGTTCATGTATAACACTAAGGTCCGTATTTTGTACAAGATGCCAGCCATCACACTGTGCTCCCCATTGATAGTGTGGTGCTAATGCTTTGTTAATTTTCATCCATACTCTTCCTTTCTTGTGAAATATATTTGAGAGGAGGAATGTCCATGATTCTTGTTAATTTCCCTCATCCAATAAATTCAGCTAAGCTAATTTTCCTTTTTTGGTAATCTGCACGGATATGCTGTAACTCGGCCTCTAACTTTAAGGCACCCGCTTCAACTCCCCTATAAATCACTAGTGGGGGTTGCTCTAAAGCCTCTCTTGCTTGCGAATAATCATAAGATAGAATTTTTTTTAGCAACAATAATGTCTTTAGTTTCTCTTTTCCTTCCCCAGTAATCGTTAGTTCATAGTACGCTACAGGAATGTCTACAGGCAACATATCCTCACAACTAGATGGAATTAGTACACTTTCCAGGAACATAATTAGATTGTCGTAAGCCATTGTAAAATGCCAACTGCCTGTCCCATGAGGAGCAGTAAAAATAGCTGTATCTCCTCTTGATAAATCCAGACAATAGGGATCACCTTCATCTGTTGCGATAACTAAATAATTCTGTGGCCAATCCTCAATCATCTCATCTGTCACTGGATTATAATTATAGCCCTCCTGTCCACGTATTAAATCCCTTGCTCCATAGATCTTTAGATTAATATAATCACCTGTATCCCATGTAACCCTTTCAACGACATAATGTCTCAAAAAATAGACATACTCCGCTGGCAATAACCACCCACTATCCACAAAATGGCTAATATCCTCTTCAGGTTGATGATAAAAAAACATTGGATAGGCCGACCCCTGCTCGTGAATCCCTTCGATATAATCACGCATTTGCTCTAATACTGCATCGAGTTTCTCCTCTAAATCTTTCAATGGAATTCTCTCCTTTTCGTTATCAAGTGTTTTTCTTAGTATTTTATCATATCCCATCATTAACCAATTTAGGGGAACATGATATAATCATTAAAATAGACCTGTAGTAGGCATAATTGAACAAAAATAACGGATGGGAGCGATTTGTCATGTCACAACATTTGAATGAACAGACAATACAGCAAGCCAACACGGAATTTTTGAAAGCACTTCGGTATTTAGATTATGGCAAGGTATCACAGGCGGAAGAATGTCTCAAACAAGCCATCCATTTAGCAAAGCTGGTGAATGACCATATCACATTTATTCGTGCTGCGATTTGTTATGGAGAGATGCTATGGCATGCTGAAAAATATGATGCCTCCGATCATTGGTTACAGCTGGCACTTGATCGATCGACCGCACTACAGCTAGAAATGGGTGATTTACTAAATGTTGAAGTGGGACGAGCTCAATCTTTATTAAAAAATAGAAGACGTTCATCATAAGGAGCAAGCAATCATGAAATTACTTATTAGACGTCCAGAACAATCGGACATCCAGGCGTTACACCAATTCTTTTATCTTGTCATTCAGGATACTTATGCAAAGGAAGGGATTGCCGAGCTAGTGGACGATCAACAGCATGAATGGGAAACGAAAAAACAGTACGTAGCAATGGACTTAGAGAGCCAGGGCGAAAAAAGATTTTTCTGGTTAGCTTTGAACGAAGAAACAAATGAAATAATAGGCACTATCGAATATGGTGAAGCCAACGAAATCATTCAACAGACGATTAAAGAAAATCTATTCGATTGTCCAGAAATCGGTACCGTATTTGTTCATCCAGATTACCAAAATCGCGGTATTGGCACCATGCTACTACAGAAAATGCTAATGACGTTAGAAAATCGAAGGGTTCCTGCTTTTTGTTTAGATAGTGGGTATAAACAAGCACAAGTCATCTGGCAGAAAAAATTTGGCCAGCCAGATTTTGTACTTGAAAACTATTGGGGAGCAAATAATCATCATATGATATGGAAACGCGCATTACCCTTTGGATTTTAGAAGTAAATGCTCTATCAGAATACACATGTAAAAACAAATCTTTAGACAATAACATGCTTTTTGCATACAATATAAAACACTTTCCCAAAAGATTTACAGGGTCGTTATTAGGAATTACACACAAGCTTCGTGGTTAGGGTATGACAAATTACAATGAATACTCAGTGTGACTTCATTAAAGTTGACACACTTAGCTTTCAAGCGTTACCATCTGATGAAAATCATTCTAATAAAAATTTACGTGACTCTCGATTAAGTGGATTAAGACTCTAAAAAAGACGTTGAATCAATGATGATTGATAAGCAATAAAGAGATTAAAAATGCTAATACTTATTATGTTTGGAGGGAAATGAAATGTTAAAATTCATTGATGATTTAGCCGGTGCGGTTTTCGATGTTTTTATGTTGTTTTGTTATTTCTTTGCAGGCGTAATAATTGTAGGAGTCCCCATTTTTTTATTAGCAAAGTTTTTCCTATTGTTTCAATAAGGTTCAAACAGAATGGTCAACTATAAAAGGAATTAGTATAAACAGTGATTCCTTTTATAGTTGACGGCTATACTCAATATTAATCTAAATATTTTAATCCTCAGGTACTCATGCTTACAGTTCTATTATTTAATAAATTTATCATAGAAACGTTTAAGCATTGATAACTCTACTTAACTGTGACCATACCTAATTGCGATAAGCTGCAAGCTAAGGTAGAAACAGTTATCCAAATAGTACACATCCCTTCGTTCCAGCCTAATAAAGAAATAGATATAAAATATATTATAGTTGATGCCAAACTAACGTTTGAAGTAGTGGGTGCCTATATACCATAAAGCTCCATGTAATGTAAGAGAGAGTGAGAGAAACTCAGGACATACTGTTGCTTCGTTAGTTTCTACACCATTACTTTTATATAATTGAAAATGAAGAACCTCGAATTACCAAAAACCAGCTACTCAGTTTTAAATGAGCACTTGGTCTTTACTATTCAATTTCAAAAATGACCCAAACTTTATATCTACCTTCAATACTACTTTCTGTATAAATCCTACACTCTTTCATAGAAGCTAATCTAAAAGCAAGCGAATATGCTATTTTGTAATCTGGAGTATCATATCCGTTATAAATTCTTCCGTATATTTCATTTGCTATTGAATCTGCCCAAGTATCGGCTTCATATAGAGTATCGAAAAGTATTTCTTCTCTGTGCCATTTAATAGTCATGTCATAAACTCCTACATAGTAATAGAAATAATCTGGATGAATAATTGCATTTGCAAATAATTCATTTTTTTAAAAATTAGGGAGATTGCAATTAAAAAGGGATATTAATATAAAATTATATGAAAGACTATAAAATTATTTCTAGTATTAAGAAAAGGTGGAAGTAATATGAATTCAATATGCAAATCATTAATTTTAGCAGTGGTAGTAGGGTTATACGTATACATAGCCAGTAAAAATGAAAATAGTGTGCTTCTAAATTTTGTTATACTTTATATTATAATTTCAACAGTTTATTTATTATTCAGAAAGATTGAAAAAGAAAAAGAGTAAGGAAAGATAGCTTAATTAAAAGCAGGCGATTCGAGACCTTTGAAAAGATTCACTGTAAATTATCTGAAAAGAAAGCAGTTGATGGTAGCCAAAACAAAAAATGCCCTGGTACTTAATAAAAACGAGTAACTGGGCATTATTATTACTAATTACTACGTTGTGTACCATTCTTTACGACATACATGATAATGGAAACAATAAAAACTATTCAAAAAAGATTAGGACACAGCAGATCAGCTATTACTGAAAACTGCTATGTCCGTTTATCACAGAAGATAGATACTTCCGATATTTTTGATTCCATCGCTAAAGATTTATAAATTGCTGGCACAATTTCAATGCAGTCGCAAATCGGTGGCAATCTCCACTCAACTGCTACAAAACTATTTGCTTAAACCCCTATAAACCCTGTTATATCGATATTACTTCGAATCATCCATCTTCAGCACAGCCATGAATGCCTCTTGAGGGACTTCAACTGAGCCTACTTGTTTCATACGTTTTTTACCTTCTTTTTGTTTATCAAGAAGTTTTCGTTTACGAGAAATATCTCCACCGTAACATTTCGCTAATACGTTTTTACGGATGGCTTTAATTGTTGAACGCGCCACGATTTTTTGTCCAACTGCTGCTTGAATTGGTACTTCAAATTGTTGGCGTGGGATTAATTCTTTTAATTTTTCTACGATGATTTTGCCTCGATCGTAGGCAAAGTCACGGTGTACGATAAAGCTTAGTGCATCGACTTGCTCACCATTTAGTAAAATATCCATTTTCACTAACTTAGATGGCTGGTAACCAATAAGCTCATAGTCGAATGATGCATAGCCCTTTGTATTTGATTTTAAATAGTCAAAGAAATCATAGACAATTTCTGATAATGGCATTTCATATATAATACTTACACGCGATGTATCAATATAATCCATCGTCATGAAATTACCACGCTTCATTTGACAAAGTTCCATAACCGCTCCCACATAATCATTTGGTACCATGATTGTTGCTTTCACATATGGTTCCTCGACACGATCAATTTTTTGCGGATCTGGCATAAAGGATGGATTATCGACTTTAAGCTCAGTACCATCTGTCATATGAACATTGTAAATTACGGAAGGTGCTGTTGTAATTAAGTCGATATTAAATTCACGCTCAATACGCTCCTGAATAATTTCCATATGTAGTAATCCTAAGAATCCACAGCGGAAACCGAAACCAAGTGCTTGCGATGTCTCTGGCTCATATTGTAGAGCAGAATCATTTAACTCTAGCTTTTCTAACGCTTCACGTAAATCATTGTATTTGGCTGTATCGATTGGATACAAACCGCAGTATACCATTGGGTTTAAGCGACGATAACCAGCTAATGGCTCAGCTGCAGGACGATTTGCATAGGTTACAGTATCCCCTACCCGTGTGTCACCTACATTTTTGATAGATGCGGTTAAGTAACCTACATCACCCACTGTTAATTCAGCCTGTGGCACAACTTTTGGTGTATGTACCCCAACTTCAATAACCTCGAATTCCGCACCTGTTGCCATCATGCGAATTTTATCGCCAGGCTTAACAGTACCATTGATGACACGAATCGAAATGATAACACCTTTATAGGCATCGTAAACAGAGTCAAAAATTAAAGCTTGTAGTGGTGCATCTGGATCACCAGTTGGCGCTGGTACCTTCTCTACGATTTGCTCTAGAATATCCTCGATACCAATACCTGCTTTCGCAGAAGCTAATACTGCTTCAGAGGCATCTAATCCAATAACATCTTCTACTTCTTGACGTACACGTTCAGGGTCAGCTGCAGGTAAATCAATTTTATTGATTACAGGTAAAATTTCTAAATCATTGTCTAGTGCTAAGTAAACATTTGCTAGTGTTTGTGCTTCAATACCTTGTGCTGCGTCCACAACTAAAATGGCACCCTCACAAGCAGCTAAACTACGTGATACTTCATATGTGAAATCGACGTGTCCTGGTGTGTCGATTAAATGAAATGTATACACTTCGCCGTCTTTTGCTTCGTACTTTAATTGAACTGCATTTAACTTAATTGTAATGCCTCGCTCACGCTCTAAATCCATTGAGTCGAGGAGCTGTGCCTTCATTTCACGGGAAGTTAAAGATTTTGTTTGCTCTAAAATACGGTCAGCAAGCGTTGATTTCCCATGGTCAATATGTGCAATAATAGAGAAATTTCGTATATTCTCTTGTCGTTTTAAACGTGCTTCTCGGTTCATCTTTTCCACTCCTAATTAAACTATAATGAATTATACTATGAACATAACGCAAAGTACAACAGCAACTAGACTTGAAAGCCTATAATATCAATACTTTCAGTGTTTCATGTCGTTTTTAAATTTTACAGTATTAAGTATATAAATGCAGACAAATCAGCTATAGAATAAATATAGCTAGTGCAAATAGTTCCCCTTCCAAAGATATAGAAAAAGTCAGCTACGCAGAAAACACTGTGTATACTGACTTTTTTCATTTTATTTGTTTAAGGATTGTTGAATTAGCTTTGTTAAAACTTCTACCCCTTTTTTCTCTAAATGTACACCGTCAGGGGCAAAATATTCAGGGTGATTGATTGCTGCTGCATGCCAATCAATGAGTGTAATTCGCTCATGTTCCTGTGCTTTTTGCAGTAAAGCTTCATTCACTTTTGCTTCCCATGAACGCGGCACACGTGTATTCACTAAATATATATCAGCATTTGAAAAAGCGCCAAGGAGTGCATCCATTTGGTCAGTGGTAAAAAAACCATTTGTCCCCAATTGTAGAATGACTGCATAATTAGGTTGATTAAAACTTGCATAATTTGGTGCAAGTTTGACAGCTTGTGAAACTTGACGACCTATTTTTCCATCGATTGTAATGGTCGGATACATATTATGTAAGCTCGGTGCAATATCAATCATTAGGGAATCGCCAATGGCTAGTATGCCACGATAAAAATCATCCTTTTCAGGCTCTATAATGGTGTTATTTTCTTCTTGTTTAGGCGTTTCTATGTCCTGAACATCTTCTACTCCCTCTTCCTTGCTTGGAGAGGGCTTGTCGGTTGAGGCTTCAGCTTGTTTGTCATGCTCGTTCAACTCGGCTGTGGGCTCATCGCCATTAATTTTTATCGTTGTTGGAAACGTTTTAGATGGGTTTTGCTGGCTTTCACCCACTACACCTGTCATTCCTGTGAAAAATACAAGCAGAAAAAGTGGAGCCATAACCGTTGATATTTTTCGTGGGAAAGTTAGGCTTCCCCATTTATTTTTATTACAAATCAGATATTTTTGACAATAGACTCGGAATCCTTCTTTCCGGATGGGCATCTCAATGAAGCGATAGGATAGCTCTGCAATCATCAGGATTAGTAAAAGCTGCAGGAAGATTCGCCAATAGGAGGCATTACCAATTTCATGAATGGGTGTCCCTAAAACCATGACAGGATAATGCCATAGATAAATGCCGTAGGAACGAGAGCCTATCCAACATAATGGCTTCCATGCTAATATTTTTCCTAGTATGCTGACTGGATGACAAATACATGCAATCAACACGGCAGCATTTAAGCAAAATAAAAACATACCGCCTCTATAAAGAAAGGATTGATATTCATCAACATACACTATGCTTACTAAAAAAATAGTAAGTGCAATGAAACTCATCGTATTTAGTTTCTTCACATGGTTTGCTGCTAATTTTTGAGAAGATAGTCTTTTCATTGGCCAAACAAGGGCTAGCCAGCAGCCTATTAATAATTCAAAACAACGTGTGTCCGTTCCATAATAGACACGACTAGGATCAGCACCTGGCTGATAAAGTACCGCCATTACGAATGCTGAACAAAGGGCACCACAAAAGACAATATTTGCTAGTTTACTTTGTTTTTTAACAATAAAAAGTCCAATCATTAAGAGTAATGGCCAAATCAAGTAAAATTGTTCTTCAATAGCTAATGACCATAGGTTTTTTAAAGGTGATGGAGAACCGAAACTATCAAAATAAGAGAGTTTATGAAAAATGAACCACCAATTACTTGAATAAAAAATAGAGGACAGTGCATCCCCTCGCAAAGTATGGAGAAGCTCTTTATGAAAGAGCATTGCCCAAACAAATGATGTAACAATCATAACGTAGGCTGCTGGTAGTAGCCTTCTAAATCGTCCCACCCAAAATTTCTTTAGGCTGACTGTTAATTGATTGCCCTTTAAAGGTAAGATGGTAGAGGTAATTAAATAGCCTGATAATACAAAGAAGATATCTACTCCTAAAAAGCCACCTCTAGCCCAACTGAAGTTAAAATGATAAGCAATAACTGCTAAAACGGCTAATGCTCGAATCCCGTCTAGTCCAGGAATATAACGATGATTTAATGACTTGCCTGACATACTATTCCTTCCTTCAATAATCTCTCAATTTCGTTTCGGTAAAATGTGGTTTTTCTAGCTGTTCAGTGAGAAATTAATCTAAAAGCCGTCACGATCTCTGACAACCGCCCAAGACTTTGGAGAGAAGATGTTAGTTACATCTAATGCCACAAGAAGTAACGCTTTTTGAAGGTATTCCCTTCTGCATCAAGATAAAACCTGTTGTCACGTAGAACTTTTTAATTGATAACCATCCCCTCTCTATTACTTTTTGCTTGTTCACTTATATGTTTGACGTTTGAAATACGATAAAAGTTTGAGAGAAAAATGAAACGTTATCACTTTTTGTCTTTTAAAAATTCATATGTATGTTTGCTATAGACTTAAAAAGGCATTCCCAAAAATGGTATATACTTCAAAAGTATGTTTGCTTTATTTGCATATGCCTTCATTTAACGTTTTATCATGAAATTCGAGAGCCAACTTGAAAATTATAAGACAAGAATGGAGCAATGGAAAGACAATTAATGAGAATTATTTCTGGAAATTTTATTATCATACAATATTAAAAAAGTGAGCCCACAAGAGTCCCACTTTTTAATATGATTGGTCTATTTTTTTGAATCATTTACAAACGCTTTTGAGATAGCCTTACCAATTACAGCAATCGTACGATTAACCTCTTCCTCTGTATTACCAATTCCACCTATTTCAATAATCATCATTTGCTTTGCTAAATCCTGATTGTATCGACCATCAACACCATCACCACTTTTAGAAATAACCCCTTTAGATATTTTTGGAACGATGGCATTTAGTGTGGATGATAAACTTTCTGCATAGGCTGTATTCCAGCGGTAATTAGCATGCTCTGCACCAACGACAATAGCGATTTTCGCATAGTTTTCCCCATTATATGAGATCGTTGTAAGATCATGTTTTAATGAGTCACGATGTAAATCAAGTATTAAATCATAATTATTTGTTTCTAAATGCTTACTTAAATATGGCCTCATCACATTATAAGACTCATGATAGCCTTTACCCTCTTCTTGTAATTTCTTCATAATATCTACATCAAGAACATCCGTCTTTAAACCATTTACATTAAAATGATTCACAATCTTATCCTTCAGGCTCATAATATTGACCGTTTCATGAGAAGTCGCTACCTTACCACTCACTGCTTTTACCATCGGTTCGTATGCTTCATGCGTATGAGTAAATAACACTAACACTTTAAATGGATCCGGGTCTAGGGCTTGATCTGGTTCAGGTTCTTTCGTTTGTTCCAGTACACTTTGTTCAGCTAAATTGGTAGCAGCAAACACGACTTGCTTATCTTCTGATTGTTTGATCGGAGTCGATGCTTGCTTGTTGAACGGAAGTTGCCCAGCAATGACAGGTAATACGAAAAAGAACAATAATATACCAAATGACCATTGTAGTTTTTTTAGCAAAGTCACACCCTCCTCCCCATATCGTATGGAGGGGGGATGTTAATTAGAACGAAAATAATTTTCTTGTTTTACGCATAAATAGGCGTGTTTTAGGAGGACTACTCCTTCTTAATTTTTTATAAATCACTTGCCCAATCCATTAGCATAGAAGCCACTAATTTTGCATAGCGATCAATCCAATAGTCTGCTTCTTTTGGTGTAACCATCAATTGTGTGTGGGAGCCAGCGAAGGTTTCCTCAAACAGCTGCTGTCGCTCCTCCTTCGTCCATGTCGCCCATTCTCCAAAAATAGGTTGTACTAATGTCATATCTAGTTCCTTGTTGATATCTGGTTGCCAGGAGGATAATGAAAGCTTCGATGACGGTTTACTGCGTTCAGCTACACGAGCAGCTATCGAACGGAGCATTGTTTCTACCGCATCCGCAATTAATACAGGTGCATCTACTACAGTAGGGATACCAATTGCTGTTACGGGAATGCCAAGCATCTCATAGGAAATTTCTTGCCGTTGATTGCCTACTCCTGAACCTGGATGGATGCCTGTATCAGTTAATTGAATGGTTTTACAGAGTCGATTACTTGCTCTTGTAGCAAGTGCATCTACTACAATGATTAATTTCGGTTGCAGACGCTCAGCAATAGCAGCCACAAACTCACCTGTTTCGTAGCCTGTTTGTCCTGTTACCCCTGGAGCATACATGACAAATTTTTCATCAATGACATCTAAACCATGCAAATGGTCAATTAAATAGGGACCTATTGCATCGGGTGTAATGGTGCGATTACCTAAACCAACTATTAAAATTTTATCGTCCTCTTGCCAAGAAAGTGCCTCATGCATTTTTTTGAAATTTACTAGCAATTCTTGCTCAAGTTGTGCAAAGCCTTCTTGATCTTCTAATGTTAGCGTTGGGACAGACAGGGTAATATACTGCCCTTCCTTTTTGCCAATTTGCTTTTCTCCTTCAGCGTCTACTCGAACATCTGTAATTTTTACCCTACCAGCATTCCGATCTTCAATTTGAATGCCACTTGATTGTTCAAGCTTTTCTTTTTGCTCTTTGGTCTGATGGACAACTACCTCTTCTGATTCATCGATTAAATCTGTTCGTTGCCAATTAAAATTTTGCATACAGTTCACCTCAAGCTGTAGTTTGTTCAAACTGTCAAGTAAATATTCTTTGCATTTATCTATTGCAATTTAGCCAAGCGTTTGTTAAAATGATTTTTGTTGTATTGACACAAGAAATCAATGAGAAGATATCATCTCGTACCTAATTTAGGAGGTGAAATATATGCCAAACATTAAATCTGCGATTAAACGCGTAAAAGTTAACGAAAAAGCTAACATTGCTAATTCTCAAGCTAAATCTGCAATGCGTACTACAGTGAAAAAAGCTGAAAACGCTGTTGCTGCTAACGCTGAAAACAAACAAGAACTTTTACAAGCAGCTTTCAAATCTTTAGATAAAGCAGCTTCAAAAGGACTTATCCACAAAAACGCGGCGGCTCGTAAAAAGTCTCGCCTTGCTAAAAAAGCGTAATTGTTTAAAGGATCAGATACTCTATTAGGAGTAGCTGATCTTTTTAATTTTATAGAGAACAGAACATAAAAAGCTGCCCTTATCGGACAGCTTTTGTTGCCTATAATTGGCGCAATAAAAATAGCTCTAGATAGCGCTCTCGATTCCCACCAGTCGATTTTAGCTGTAAATCAACCTCTGCTAATTGATATAATGCCCGTAGCAAATTTTCTTCTGAAGGCCGATGTCGTTGCTCAATCATAAGTTTGACGCGATATGGATGAATTTTTAGATTTTTAGCGATTTGTTGTGGGTGATAACCTTTTTTCAATAAATAAAAAACATTTGACATGGTACGAACATTGGATGCTAGCAAGCCCACTAACATAATAGGCTCTTGTTTTTGTCGTAATAAATCATGATAGATGGCCAAGGCTCTGACAGAGTCATTAGCCAAATAGGCATTGAGCATTTTAAAGGCATCTTGCTCTAATGTTTTTGCCACCAAATCCTCCACTAAAGAAGTTGTAATTTCGCCACCATCACCTAAATAAAGGGTTAGCTTGTCAATTTCCATCTGTAATTGTAGCATGTTGGCTCCGACCATCGTAACAAGCAATTCAATAGCATCTTGTGTAATGCTATTACCTTGAGCTTTGACAATGCCTTGAATCCATACACCTAAATCCTGCTCTTTTGGTGTTTCTGCTTGTATAAATAGTGCATGCTCTTTCATCATTTTAGTCACTTTTTTGCGTTCATCCAATTTTTCATAAGGGGCAATAAAAACCGTTACGGAAAAATCAGAAGGATTCGACAACCATGTTTCCAATCGTTTCACATCATGATCAATTTTTTCCTTCCCTTTCTCGGTTGCCTTTAAAAACGATGCATTTTTAGCAATAATAAGCTTACGTTCTGAGAAAAAAGGAATGGTATCTGCTTCATCCATGACCGCATCTACAGGTACTTCTTCTAAATCAAATGTAGTCATCTCCAGATCTTCTTCTGGACCCATTGCCTCTTTTAAACGTTTAATGGTTTCATCTATAAAATAGCTTTCTTCACCAACAAGCAAATATACTGGTGCAAGCTCACCTTTTTTTATTGTATTCCAAACCGTTGAAATCATAATTTCCCCTCCATCTAGCAATACTATTAGTATACATGATTTCATAGTCCTTTGTGTCTTTGACCGAATTGTGTCGATTCCTTGCCAGACAGGGAAATCACCTTTTCGATATAGCTTTTATGACCATGTTGTCTTATAATAAATAACAGAATTGGAGGGATAACAATGAATCCATTTGAAGGAAAAAACATACAATGTCGACGTAACGATGCCATCGATTCTGGTGTTGGCTTCGGTGTATCATTTGGCGTTTTCACGCTAATGTTTATTATTGCAACTATAGTAGAATTTGTATCACAGTAATTGGACTTATGCAGGAAAAGGGCCTTGGTCATTGGACAAGGCTCTTTTCATTTATGTTAACAGACCAGCGATTATCACGAATACGTACTTCGATTGATCCATTCACCCCTGTTGTCCATGTCACTAAATGTCTACTGACAAAACGTTGTACTACTTCTTCATGTGGATGACCATAACGATTATGAAGACCTGCACTAAAAACGGTTAATTGGGGTTGCAGCAGCTCGACAAAGGCTTCTGAGCTCGATGTCTTACTCCCATGATGCCCCGCCTTCAGCAATGTGAGATTGGCCAATAAAGGTCCATAACGCTTGATCAGCTGTTGTTCGCCATATTGCTCCAGATCCCCTGTAAATAACGCTGTAAACCCCTTTTGCTGCATGTAGAGGACAAGAGAATCATCATTTCCCTCATAAAAGGTGTCATCAGGCCATAAGTAATAAAAATCTGTTTCCCCTACACGCCACGAGGTCCCCTTCATTTTTTCTTTAATAGGAATATGGCGCTTATTTGCTTCTTGCCATAAATCATGCATTAAAGGCTCATTCAATGAGCCAGGTGTAACGTGGATTTCCTTTATGTTTATCTCTTGTAATACTTCCTCTGCTCCCTCAATATGATCTGCGTCCGCATGCGAAGCAATAAAAATATCGATAGTTCGTATACCCTTGCCTTTTAAAAATGGCACGACAACTTGCTTCCCTACCTCATAAGGACTATCTGCTTTCTTCCACGATTCCTGCTCAAAGCGCAATACTCCACCTGCGTCTATAACATAAACTGCCCGTCTAAATGGCAATTCAATGACGAAACTATCTCCTTGTCCTACATTTAAGAAGGTAATCTTCGTTTCGTTATACAACATGGGTGCCAAATGAATCAAAATAGCAGGAATGACAAGGACCATCATAGCTTTCCTGAACCGTTTTATTTCCAAATAGTAGAAGCTTACTAAAACACTTAACATTGCAATGCAGCTCAGCCAAATAGATGGTTTACCTGGTGACCATAATTGCCAAGGGAGCTCTTGCATATTAAAGATTATTTCGGTCAGCCAATTACGCAGTGGTTCATAGCCTGCAAATAGGATGTTGGCAAGTGGTAAGGAAAGATAGGATAACACAAAGGCTACAATATTAAATGGTAATATAACAAAGGAAAACAGTGGAACAAAAACAATATTGACAAAAAACGAGGATAAAGATAATTCATAAAAATGATGGAGTAATAGTGGGTAAACGATCAGTTGGCACACGTACGTGATAAAAAAAGAACGACCTAGCCAAGTTCTTGTCTGCTTAAAAATAATACCAGAATAAATAAGACTAACGGTTGCTAAATAGGATAGTTGAAAACCAATTTGGAAAATAACACCTGGTTCAAGCAAAACAAAGCCGATAAAGCTAATAGCTAACGCATCATCCATCGAAAGAACCCACTTAAAAAAGCGCAGTAGCAGCATCAACTCTACTACAGAAACAGCACGCCATACGGAAGGTGCTCCACCTGCAATGACTCCATAAATAGGTAAGAGGATCAATAGCACGACAGTAGCCATTTCCTTGCGAATTCTTATTCTAAGTAATCCTTCAAAAAAGAGCCAAGACATCAGCGCGACATGGAGCCCAGAAATCGCAAATAAATGGGTAATACCGAGCTTTTGATAGGCACGCTGCAGTTCATCCTCCATCTGATCTTGCACCCCTATTAGAAGTGCTTGAGCCTCTGCTACAAGCGATTTGGGAAAAGTCCTCTCTATATGTTTTTTCATATTATGTCTTACCTCGGCAAGAATCGTGAAGATGGAGGTTCGTTTTCCTACATAATGCCAATTCGTGATTTCTACAACGCCTGTTGCTCCTTTGCTTGTTAAATAGGTTGACATGGAAAAGGCATAAGCATGTGCAGATGGTGAGGGGGTCACAAGTTCATCTTGTGCCAAATATGTCATTCCTGTTAATGAGGTATTTTCATAAAAATTTTTCTCTTGTTCTGAAGAAAAGGTATAAACCACGTAAAGTTTTTCGCCATTTGTTGTTGTCGCAAACCCACGGAGTTTTTGCCCGTTTATTTTATAGTCATTTGACCAAGTTATAGGGAAGGTTGACGGTAATGGGGAAGGTTCCGTCAGATGATTGATAGAAAGGAAAAAATAAGTTAGTAGACCACTAGTTAGTACAAAAATTGCAAGGAAACGTGACTCACCTTTTATGATGAGCCACAGGGCTAGTAGCAGTAAAAAAATGAGTAGCCATACTGATTTGTACACCGCAATAGTAGCTATCAGTACAGCAAGAGCTATCATAATCCATCTATGCTTTAAAGCTTGATGCCAAATAATGCACTCACCTTCTGTTCATATGGGAGCAATTTTTCAGCAGATACCCCACTCTCGCGAAGCTCGTGCAGCATTTCTGTATACAAAGCTAGCTTGTCATCTCGTAAAAAATCGATTTTACGTTCATCAAAGGGTACATGAACAACTTCCACTCCAGCTTTTGCAAATAACTCCTGTGCATATGGATTATTTTTATAATCCGTTGCGTAATACACACGTTCTATGCCAGCTTGAATGATAGATTTTGTACATGGTAAACATGGGAAATGTGTTACATACAAATCAGCACCTTTTGTCGGTGTTCCATATTTAGCACATTGCAGTAAGGCATTCATTTCAGCATGCACGGTACGCACGCAATGATTATCAACCACATAGCACCCTTTTTCGATACAATGCTCGTCCCCAGTGATGGAACCGTTATAACCACCTGCAATAATACGTTTATCCCGCACAACAGTTGCTCCTACAGCTAGTCTTGTACATGTACTGCGTAATGCGAGTAAATGGCTTTGTGCCATAAAAAATTGATCCCAAGTAATTCGCTCCATATGACTACCTCCAAAAATTATCTAACAAATTAACTTTCTCTTGCTTTTCTACTATAGTGTAGCCCTTTTAGAAAAGGGGCGTCAATATACCATCGTGTTAAGGTATTACTTTACGGTAATCGCATCCTTTAGCTTCTCAAATGTTTTATCACCAATACCACTAACATTTTTTAAGTCTTCTATGGTTTGAAACTGCCCATTTTCCTCTCGATACGTCAGGATACTTTGAGCTTTGGAAGGACCGATTCCTGGCAATGTTGCTAACATTGCTTCATCAGCTTTATTGATATTAATCTTTTGCTCTTTATTATTACTTTCAGTAGGTAGCGTTAACAGAGAAGGGGCTCCTTCCTCTAGCTGTTCGCCTTTGATAGGAATATAGATCACCATTTCATCCTGTACCTTTTGGGCATGATTGATAAATTGTGTGTCAGCATTCTCTGTATAGCCACCAGCGAGCTGTACAACATCTTTTATACGTTGGTCTTGCTGAAGCTCATAAACGCCTGGATACATTACAGCACCCTTTATTTCCACAAATACCTGCTGCATAACCGCTTCCTCAGCAGATTCACTCAAATTTTTTTCTTCAATAGGTTGGATTGTTTCGATGAGCTCTTCTTGGGGAGGTGAAGAGTCAGAACTCGAAAAATAGAAGTAACAAAGTCCACTGACGACTAGTATGCTGGGGAATAACATACTTTTTTTGTACTTTTGCCATAAAGATTGTAGCACAGTACCATCCTTTCCTTATGAAAGATCATCATATGGAGTTACATATATCTTACACTATGGATGGGTTGTTGAAAATGATAAAAAAACATCAGAGTTTCAATTACCTGTTGAAGAGAGCTATCCACTTACTTTAGCGTTTCTATCCGCTACTTTAGCGTTTCTATCCATCAAAAAAGCCACACTGCCTCTTACACAGTGTAGCTCTCTTTTCTTTATTTCACCGCACGAATAAAAATGCGTTCACTTTCATCATCAGGTGCCTCATCCGAAAAGTCTGCTGTGATTTCCACATAACTAAAACCGATGGCACGTAACCAAGTCATATACTGCTCGATAGTGAAAGTACGTTGCACGTGCTCCTCATCAAAGCGTTCATATAATTCACTTGCGTCATCTCGTACGTAAAAGGTCATTTGATGAATAACCGAATGCTCGAAGTCGGCAGGCTCCGTATGCCATACATAACTAATATCACCATCATCATATGTGAACGGACCATCTAAAAAAATCTCATTCATTTTAAATAAAGAGTGAACATCAAAAAACAGCTGTCCTCCATCACGCAACGCCGAATAGATACGTTCTAATGTCGTATAAACAGAATGCTCCTCTATCACATAATTCAAGGAATCAATTGTGATTGTGACAACATCGATTTCCTCAAAGCCATCTAGTTCGACCATAGACATACAGTATAATGGGGCATGATAGCCTGCACCAGCAAAGCGTTCTGCTGCAATGGACAGCATCTCTTCTGATAAATCAATTCCACTGACTTGATAGCCAGACTTTGCAAATAACAAGCTAAGTACACCAGTGCCACAACCAATATCTAAAAGTTTTGGGTATTGGCTGCTCGGTGCATGCTGTACAACCCAATCTATATAAAGATTGTAAGGAATATCCGTTTGCAGCTCATCATAGACATGAGCAAAGCGTTCGTAACTCACTTAGGCCTCTGGCATGTCTAGTTGCGGTGCATCGCCCCAAAGACGCTCTAAATTATAATAAGCACGCTCATCCTTATGGAATACATGTGCCACAACATCGCCTAGGTCAACTAGTACCCAACGTGCTCCATCGAATCCTTCGACACGGCGAATTTCATAGCCTTGTTGCTCAGCTACATCCTGTAATTCACGTGCAATGGCTTGCACTTGGCGATCTGAGTTACCATGAGCAATGATAAAATAATCTGCTAAAAGGGAAATTCCTTGCATATTTAAAACGACAATATCCTCACCATGTTTGTCGTCAATTGCTTTGTACGCTGCTTGTAATAAAGTTGAAGTCATCCTTCACTATCCTCTCTGTTCATCATATCGTTATAACATTCTATTGATAAAGGATAAATTGGCTGCTTGGTGTCAATTAAAAATGCCAAAGTATGGCGTACACATGCACTCATCGCCTTATCCAAATTTTTTTGTGCTTTTTTGCGCAGACGCTCCACACCATCAAATCGACGGTTCGGTTCAATCATATCTGCGACAAAAATAATTTTTTCTAAACGGCTCATACTAGCACGCCCAGTAGTATGGAAACGAATAGCATTCAACAGCTCTTCGTCTGTGATGCCAAACTCACTTTGTGCTATATATGCACCTACTGGACCATGTAGTAATTCACTACCCCATCCAATGAGTCTTTCATCTAAATTTTCATCACGAACGATATTCTCCATCCACTCAATATCAGCATATTTAGCAATATCATGGAGGATAGCTGCTGTTTCAGCTTTTTTTACGTCCTCGCCATACTTTTGAGCTAGGTTGATGGCCGTTTCCATCACTCCGACTGTATGAATAAAACGTTTTTCAGGCATTCTTGGCTTAATCGCCGCTAAATACTGTTCGCGTTCCATAAAGACCTTCCTCTCGTATGAACGTCTCTACCGCTTCTGGTAGTAGAAATGTCACCGTTCCTCCTGTAGCCAGGCGTTCACGAATCAGTGTGGACGATAAATCGATTTGGGGTATTTCCACCATACTTATAGGGTACTCTGTTGCCGCGGCTGTCCCTGGACGCTTTACTCCGACAAACTGAACAAGCTTCACTAAATCATCTATACAATGCCATGTATGTAGCGAATCAATCATATCGCCACCGATGATAAAGTAAAATTTCACATTCGGCTCTCTTCTACACAATGCAGAAAGTGTCTCATAGGAATAGGATACGCCACCCTTCTCCAGCTCATACGACTCTACTGAAAAATAAGGAAATGGGCGAATCGCACGTTTTACCATTTCAAGCCGTTCAACACTACTAGCATCAAAACGTGCATGCTTATGTGGTGGGATGGCATTAGGCATAAAGCGGATTTCATCAAGTTCTAGCGCATGAAATACTTCATTTGCTATCAAAAGATGACCCATATGTGGTGGGTTAAATGTACCTCCTAGTAAACCGACCCTTTTCATCGTCTCACCTTATTTCGCTACTTTTGGTAATACAATCTTTTTATGATTGCGGGACTCTTTATATAAAACAACTGTCAGACCGATTAATTGGACAAGCTCCGCATGAGCGCCTGTTGCTAATGCTTCAGCGACTTCATGTTTATCTTCTTCACAGTTATCTAAAATACGTACTTTTATCAATTCACGTACTTCTAATGCCTCACGAATTTGCTTTGTCATTTCATCATTAACGCCACCTTTTCCTACTTGGAAAATAGGTGTTAAATGGTGTGCTTCTGCACGTAAAAAACGTTTCTGTTTACCTGTTAACATAAAAATTAGTTTCCTCCTAATTGCGCCTTCAGTTGCGCAATCATTGAATTTGTATTTGGATAGTTTCCTAACCAGTGTTCAAAAGCGATGGCTCCTTGATGGACAAACATTCCTAAGCCAGTAACAATCGTTGCTCCTTTTTCTTCAGCCGCTTGTAAAAAAGGCGTCATTAATGGATTATACACAATATCCGCAACAATTGCTCCTTTCATCAGCCGATCTAATGAAAATGGCATTGAAAAATTGCCCGTGGAAAGGCCAGCTGATGTCATTTGCACAATAATGCTGAAATCAGCTAGCGTCTCTTCCGCTTGTTGTAAAGAAATGGCATGTCCCATACCCATTTCATCAATAATCTTTTGTGCATTCATCACCGTACGATTGGCAATGGTTACATGACAATAGCCTTGTTGCTGCATAGCAAAGGCAATGCCACGAGCTGCTCCACCAGCACCAACAAGTAATACAGGCTTGTCTTTATGAGATACCCCAACGGCTTCTTCGAGTGATCGAACAAATCCAATACCATCTGTATTATAGCCTTTCAGCTTTCCTTCTGTTGTTCGTACGACGGTATTCACTGCGCCCATTTTTTGTGCCAGCTCATCTAGCTCGTCTAGATATGGAATGATTGCTGTTTTATGAGGAATTGTCACGTTCCAGCCACTTGCCCCTAACGTCTTCAAGCCAGCAACAGCTGACTCTAATTGATTAGGCTTTACATGTAAAGGAATATATGTCGCATCAATTGACATGTCCTCGAACCAAGCATTGTGCATGGCAGGTGATTTTGAATGTTCAATTGGATCACCCATAACTGCAAACCACTTCTTCATGTTCTAGTCCCTCTCTCTACTATGTCCTCCATTTAGATTAGCGAAGGACGAATTGAAACTTGTACACCTTTTGGTGCGTAAGCTGCTACTACTACATTCGCATGCTGAACGGTAATCCAGCCTAGCCCAGAAAATACAACATCTGTTTTCGCTTCTTTGATGGAAAATTCATGACGAACCAATGGTGGCAACTGGTCGATAAAGTCCGCAGTTGGTGGCGCCAATAATTCCCCCTTATGCTCTTCATATAACGCATCTGCCTTCTCAAGCTTTGTACGATGAATTGGTAAATCATTTGCCACATGGATTGTAAAGGCAGAACGGTCTCCCTGAATAAAATCAAATCTTGCCAATGCACCAATAAATAAGGTTTGCCCAGCATTTTGTTGGTAGACTTTCGGCTTAATTTCTTTTTTCGGCATAATATATTTTAATTCACTGGAATCAATGTGATGTGCCATTTGATGATGATTAATAATACCTGGCGTATCATATAATGCACTACCATCATCCAATGGAATATCAATCATGTCTAAAGTCGTACCTGGGAAGTGCGAGGTTGTAATCACTTCACCCTCACCTGTTGCCTGCTTAATAATCCTGTTAATGAACGTGGATTTCCCAACATTTGTACAGCCAACAACATATACATTTTGTCCTTTACGATACTCATCGATGGCTTCCATTGCTTCTGCCATCCCTTTGCCTTTATGGGCACTGACTAGTAGGACATCGACAGGCTGTAGCCCAAGAGCCTTTGCTTCTCGTTTCAGCCAGTTAATAACTTTTTTCGGTTTCACTGACTTTGGTAATAAATCTGCTTTGTTCGCAATCAATAGGACAGGATTTTTTCCTACAAAACGGTGAAGCCCTGGTAGCCAACTGCCATTAAAATCAAATATATCAACAATTTTTACGATTAAGCCTTGCTGTGTGCCAAGACCATTTAAAATACGTAAAAAATCGTCATCTGTTAATGATACTGGTTGAATTTCATTGTAATTTTTCAAACGGAAGCAACGCTGGCAAATGACTACATCCTTTTCTAATGATGATGGGGGTGCATACCCAACTGCTGTTTTATCTTCTGTTTGAATTGTTGTACCACAGCCAATACAATTTGGCATTTCAATCATTCTTGTTCCTCCCAAGTTATAATTCCTTTTCGTTTCAAATCATTAAATACGCGACGTTCAATGAAACGATTCAATTTTGTTACAAGCCCGTCTGATTGTGCAACAGGCTTCACGAGCACCGTGTGTAAGCCTAAGCGGTTTGCTCCCATTACATCCGTAAGGAGTTGATCTCCTACCATCACTACTTCATTTGGACGCAGGCCTAGTTGAATCAGCGCATTATAAAAAGCATTACGAAGTGGCTTTTTCGCCTTGTGAATATAAGGGATACCTAATGGTTCAGCAAAATGCTTTACACGAGCTTCCTTGTTATTTGACGCAATAATAACACGAATACCAGATTCTTTCATAATGCGCAACCAAATGATTAGCTCTTCTGTTGCATCTGGACGATCCCATTCAACAAGCGTATTATCTAAATCCGTAATGATTCCTCTAATCCCTAATTCCTGTAACTTTTCCGGCGTAATTTCAAAAATATTCGTCACAAATTCGTTCGGTAATAAAAAATTATACAAAATAGCGACCCCTAATCTTAACGTATTATTCGACCATTATAGCATATTTGCAAAGGCTTCACCCATTCGAATTGGGCTTCCTTTTACAACATTATCCGTAAATTTAATGGTATCTTTTTCAAATAGCATTACAACAGTGGAACCAAATGAGAAATAACCAACTTCCTGCCCCTTACGCCATTTTGTTGTTGTATTTGTGAGTACAATTGAATTCACAAAGGTCGCACCCACTTTAATAAAGGCAACATGCTGATTATTAGCTGCTTTCAGCTCAGTCACTAAACGATAATTATGAGAAATTGGTTTTTTACCGTATGTAAGACCTAGCTGATTCACAGGATAAGATTTCTGACCAAGTGTATATTGGCGTAAAACTTCTCCATCTATCGGGCTATGGATACGATGATAATCAGCCGGACTTAAATAAAAAACGATAAAATGTCCGTCTGCATATTGTGCAGCTCGTTCTGTATTGCCGAGTAAATCTTGTAATGCATAAGGCTTACCCTTCACAAGAAATGTCATATCCCATTCAATACGACCAAAGGATTCTACTTTAGCATCCACAGGGCTTGCATATACAGTTGGATTTTTTTCAATAGGTCGAGCCTCTTCAATAAGTTCTCTTGTAAAAAAATCATGTAAACACGAAAATTGTTGTTGTTTTTTTGAAACTTCTTCAAGGTTAATATCGTATAACTTCATGTAGCTTGGAATTATACGTTTACTCCACTTCGCTTTTGCAATTGCTTGCAAAAGATTGGAAGATTGCTTTCCATTCGTTAGTTCTATCAAGCGTTGATATAGTTTTTCTTTCATACAGTAAAACCCCTATCCATTAATTTAGACTGTCAATTTTTTCGCATTCGAAGTATAATGGTACAATATCTTAAGTGCAAAGGAGTGATCCCCCTTGTTTTTTTATCACAAGTTGGTGGATACCACGGTTAAGAAAATGAAATCGCACGCAGCTAACTTCATAACAATTAGTAATATGTCCTTTGGAGGCGCGGCTATTATGGCCACTCTACATGAATACTATAGCTATAGTGTCTTGTTTATCTTTATAGCAGCTCTTCTTGATCGCTACGATGGTAAGGTAGCGAGAGCGCTCGGACAAGTGTCAGAATTAGGTAAACAATTAGATTCTATGAGTGATATTATATCATTTGGTGTGGCGCCTGCATTATTAATGTATGAAGTTGTTCTAGTTGATTTTGGTTTTGTCGGCATGATGATGGCCGTATTATTTATCGTCTGTGGCGCGATGCGTTTAGCTCGCTTCAATATTAGCGAAGCGAACGGTTATTTCACAGGTTTACCAATTACAGCCGCAGGTACGTTCTTAACTTTAACGTATTTCGCAGCTTATACGTTCCATCCGGCATTTTATCTTTTCCTTTTCCCCATTTTAGCTTTACTCATGATTAGTACATTTACGTTAAAAAAAGTGTAACAGCACATTTGCTGTTGCACTTTTTTCATTTCCCACGGCTTTTAAACATATACTGTCGAAAAATGGGGAAAGGATGAAATCATTCAATGAGCGGAATTTTTACATCGATGTTGCAGTTATGGCTTGAAATCCCTGCGTTGCTTGGCTATTTAAAGGGGCAAACATTCCATAAACCCTTTTCAAAAGAAGAGGAAGCTGCTTGTATTGAACGATTTTTAGGTGGCGATGAGCAAGCGCGTCTTGATCTAATAGAACGTAATATGAGGCTTGTCGCACATGTCGTTAAAAAATTCCATCCAAAACATGAGCAACTCGATGATTATATTTCTATTGGAACAATTGGACTAATGAAAGCCGTTGAGAGCTATACCCCTGATAAAAAAACTAGACTTGCCACATATGCAGCTCGTTGCATTGAAAATGAGATTTTAATGCATCTACGCACCCAAAAGAAAGTGCAAAAAGACGTTTCGCTATTTGAGCCGATTGGAACTGATAAAGATGGGAACGCACTGCAAATTCGCGATTTACTTCAGTGTGATGAAGAAAGTGCCACAGAGAAGCTAGAGCATAAAGAGCATGTAGCACAACTATACCACTATTTGCATATGCTCGATGAACGTGAGCTCGAAATTGTGACACTCCGTTATGGCTTAAATCAACAGGATGCACTTACGCAAAAGGAAATTGCAGCACGCTTAAATATTTCACGTAGCTATGTATCTCGCATTGAAAAACGGGCACTTATTAAACTCTATCAACTATATAAACGAGACCAAAAAACTATTGAATAATATATTGTAAAATGGTTATGAAAAAAATTCAATCCTTCAATGGCGGAAGATGCCTATTTCATGGCATATAAAAAACTCCTGTGCGACATGACTATGTCGCAAAGGAGCTTTCCCGTCATACTAGTGTGCTGATTCAGAGAGTTCTGCTGAAATCAACGTACCTATTAAAGTTGTAATAATGACTACACCTGCTGTTAAAAATAACATCATGAATGCCTCCCATTCTATTATGAAGAGATTTATTAATGTCAGTGTAGCATTTGTTTTTTGTATCAACTGTGATTTTTCTCACAGAATAAACCACACATTTTGACCATTCTGTGTAGTTTATAGTGAGGAAATTGCTTTTAATACGACTTGTGTCGAATGTTTTGCAGCAACTGGTAAAAATTCATCAAAGCTAATATTCGATTCTTTACCTGCAATATCTGATAATGCACGAATGACTACAAAAGGTGTAGCAAATTGATAACAAACTTGTGCAACTGCAGCCGCTTCCATCTCTACAGCTTTCATTTGAGGGAAATGGCGACGAACAGCCTCTACACGTTCAGGATCATTCATAAAAGCATCCCCAGAGCAAATTAAACCAACGCCATACTGGTGCTCTCCAACTGCCTTTACAGCCTCCTCAGCTACCTTCATCAATTTCTCATCTGATTTATATGCTGCTGGCATACCAGCCATTTGTCCAATTTCATAGCCAAAGATTGTGACATCCACATCGTGGTGACGAACTTCATCAGAAATAACGACAGCGCCTACCTCAAGAGTTTCATCATATCCACCTGCAGAGCCTGTATTAATGACAACATCTGGTTTAAACTCATGTAAAAGAATTGTCGTAGACATAGCAGCATTTACTTTACCAATACCGCTTTTTAATAATACGACTTCCTTGCCTTCAAAAGTTCCTGTTGTATACTCACTACCTGCAATCGTTGTGCTGTGTGCATCGTCTAATGCTGCTCTTAGAAGCTCCACTTCCTCTTCCATTGCGCCAATTACTGCAATTTTCATGTACTGTTACTTCCCTTCTTTTATCAACTCTATTAAAAATAATCAAAAGAGTGATTTTCGTCAATAGGCGCCTTCTAATGTATTTAGTTGCTCTAGCTTCACAGGCTTCCACCCTTCATTATCAACCCATTCCATGCTTACACGATACATTTGAGATTTATCATTGGTCGAAACAGTTGCAATGGATGAATTAGGACCACCATTATTTTGCATACGCCAGATGATCATATTGCTTTGGTCAATACCTGTCACAGTAGATACTGTTGCTACTTTCTCAGCCCAGTCTACAGACGTGTCGTCATATGAAGACACATGCTGACCTGTTTGAGTTGTAGGTGTTGGTTGCCAATTTTTATTCGTGATGACCTTCTCAACAATAGGATTATCTGATGCTGATTCTTCTGCTGTGCCTTGTTCTTCCTGGGATGTCTCAGGTTCTGATTCTTCTTCTGAAGGTTTATCTTCTTCTACAGCAAGATCTTCTTTTTCTTCATCCGTCGGTTCTTTTTCTACTTCTTTTTCATCATCACCGCTCTGTTCTTCTTGAACGGGTTCCTCTTTCACTGCTTGATCTGCATCATCTTGCCATTTAAACACATAGGTTGCTGTGATAATAATGAGTACAACCACAACACCAATTAGAACATTCAATAGTTTATCTAGCTTTTTATTACGAGATGGCTGCAAATGACGACCACTTCGAGTTTGTCGTTCACTCATAATGTCTCCCCCTCTCTAGGCAATATTCTATCAAGTTCGACAGCACTTGCAAAATAATTCTACTCACTATTTTACTACATAGTTATCACGCTAAAAATGGTACAAGCAGTCAGCCAAAGGCTAACTGCTTGTACATATACATATTATTTAATTGAGACAATTTTCACTTTCATTTCGCCGCCAGGTGTTTGAACGACAACCTCTTCACCTTCAGCACGACCAAGTAGACCTTTTGCAATCGGTGATTCATTCGAAATACGGAATTCCATAGGATCTGCCTCAGCAGAACCAACAATTGTATAAGATTCTTCATCTGTTGATGGCTTACCATTGATGATTTCTACGAATGTAACCGTTTTCCCTAGTGATACTACACTGTTATCTGTCTCGTCTTCAGAAATAATCACTGCATTGCGAATCATTGATTTTAATGTTGAAATACGACCTTCTAAAAAGGCTTGTTCTTCTTTAGCAGAATCGTACTCAGCGTTTTCAGAAAGATCTCCAAAATCACGTGCTATTTTAATGCGTTCAACGATTTCTTTTCGTGTTTCAGTTTCTAATTTTACTAATTCTTCTTCTAATTTACGTTTTCCCTCAGCTGTCATAGGGTATTGTTTTTCATTTGCCAAAGTCCTTCACTCCTTGTTTCTTCAATATAAAAACATAAAACTCGACTAAATGCACGGAAGATGCATTTAATCGAATTTTATTATTTTTAAACGTTTTCAAATTACGCTTTGACCTAATAGTATGCATGCTTTTTCAAAATATGCATGTAAATATTGTCAATACCACTCTATCTTATTACAATACGTTGTCGGTTTCAAGAATAGTTTTAATTTTCGTTACCATTAAATCAATTGCTACCTCATTATCCCCACCTTCAGGAATAATGATATCAGCATAACGTTTCGTTGGTTCAATAAATAAATTATGCATTGGTCGAACTGCCGATAAATACTGCTCAATCACCGAATCCGTTGTACGACCTCGCTCTTTAATATCACGCATGATGCGACGAATAATGCGTAAATCAGAATCTGTATCCACGAATAATTTAATATCCATTAAATCACGTAAATCAGCATCCTCTAGCACAAGAATACCTTCTAGTATAATAACATCTACTGGTTCAACGTGAATAACTTCTTCTGCCCTTGTATGTTGGACGTAATCATACACAGGTTTTTCAATTGGTTGACGCACTAACAACTTTTTTATGTGCTCAATTAATAAATCATTATCGAAAGCTAACGGATGATCGTAGTTAGTTCCTAAGCGTTCTTCAAATGTTAAATGACTTTGATCCTTATAATAAAAATCTTGTTCAATTACCACAACAGAATGCTCACGGAAAACATCATAAATGGCGCGCGTCACGCTCGTTTTTCCCGAGCATGAGCCACCCGCGATTCCGATGACAACAGGGCGCTTCACTGCCATTAGTTATTCTCCTTTCGCATCATGTTATGCGGCTTCAATGGTGTATCACATTTAAATTTAACAATTTGTAAAGGATGACGGGCTGCATCTAGGCTATTGCCATCCTCGTCCCAAATTTCGCCCATTGTTATACGGAAATTTTCAATTTCAGGACCAAAGAATTCTACTTCGTCTCCAGGTTTAAAATAATTACGCTGTTGCATTGTCACTATTTTTGTCTCTGGATCATGATCTAAAATAAGACCAGCAAATTCATAGGTTGTTTTACGACCATGCACACCAAACATTTGCTCCTCAAAGCCAGGTGCATCATGGAAGAATGCTTCAGCCGTATCACGGTTGGCACATTTGTCTAATTCCTCTAGCCACTCACGTTTAATTTTAAAGTTATCAGGATCTGCGCAATAAGCATCAATCACTTTACGGTACACAGTAACGACTGTCGCTACATAGTGAATGGATTTCATACGACCTTCAATTTTTAACGAGTCGATACCTAGCTCAATCATATGAGGAATTGCTTCAATTAATTTTAAATCTTTTGGACTCATCGCAAATGGCGCATGGCTATCATCGAAAAGTGCTTTTTCTTCACCATCTTCTAATTCATATAGATCATAGTCCCAGCGGCATGATTGGCAGCATCCCCCACGGTTTGAGTCACGAGCTGTCATATGATTAGAAAGAACGCAACGCCCAGAGTAGGCAATACACATTGCGCCATGAACGAAGGCCTCAATTTCAATGTCGACCTTTTCCTTCATCAGCTTCATTTCTTCTCCGCCTACTTCACGTGCTAAAACGACACGATGTAAGCCTTCTTCTTTCCAGTACTGCACGGCCTTCCAGTTGGACAGTGACTGCTGTGTGGAAAGGTGAATTTCAAGCTTAGGTGCTACTGTGCGACATGTTTCAATAATGAGTGGGTCTGCTACAATAATACCAGTTACCCCGACTGATTCAATGTCCTTTAAGTAACGCTCTAAACCATCCATATTTTCATTGTGGGCAAAAATATTTGTCGTTACATATATTTTCGCACCATATCGATTGGCAAATTCTACACCTTCACGCATTTCTTCAATTGAAAAGTTATCCGCATTCGAACGTAGACCAAACTCTCGCCCACCGATAAATACAGCATCTGCTCCGTAATGGACAGCTACTTTTAATTTCTCTAAACTACCTGCTGGGGCAAGTAGCTCTGGTTTTTTAGTAATGACACGTTTACCGTCGACAATCTCACGGATTTTGTCATTTTGCTCTAACGCTAATGCCATGTTATTGCCCCCTCCTAGTAAACTGTTTCCTTGAAGATAAAGCCTGTATCTAATGGTCTAATGGCTGGTTGAATATCTTCAATTTTTGCTAATAAATCATCTTTTATCTCTTCATATGCTTCTTCTGACTCGTCAAAATACGTATCGATTGCTTTTCGGTAAGCTTCAGTTACCTCTACTACATAGTCGGGCGTTTGAAGTACACCTTCAATTTTCAGCGCATCGATGCCACCCTCAAATAATTCGCCAAGCTCATCAATAATACACATATCATTTGGACTAAAAATATGTGTACCATTTACATCTTCGTATATTGGATATTTATTATTCCGTTCATCATCATGTAGGAACATATTACGATTTTCTTGACGATTTTCAATAGCCATTACTTTGTCTTGATATAAGAAATAATGGCCGAGTAATGGACGTTTTGATTGGAACATACATGTCATCCCATGTACCTGTACTTCAATCTCCATCTCAGTATTTTCTTTAATTTCTAATACTTCATCAAGAGAAAGTTCACGTGCTAACACGGCACGCGTTGCACCACGTTTCCCCCAGTAATTGGCCGTAAACCAGTTTGTGGCTGTCGTTTCTGGATTCCAATGTAACGGAATTGTGACACCTTGCTCTCGGCGAATAATAAGTACCGCTGGATCACCATAAATTAAACGGTCCACTCCGATACGTTGCATTTCTTTTAAATAATCAGCAAGTGCCTCTAGTTTCTCATTATGGAAAAGTGCATTGACTGCAACATACACCTTTTTACCCGCTTCGTGAATAAGCTTCGTCGCTTCTTCAACTTCCTCAACTGAGAACTCTCCTGCTAGACGTAGACCAAATTGTTGTTCACCAATAACAAAAGCATCTGCTCCAGCTGCTAAAAGTGCTTTTATATGTTCTAATGATTGTGGTGTCACAAGCAATTCTGGTTTTTTCATAGTAGTCACCTCTTCAAACATAGTAATAAACCGTCACCGACTGGTAAAAAAGCACTCGTATAATCTGGGTGCTGCATAATCCAATCCGTGAAGTTTTTTAAATTGCGAATCATTGTACGCTTACGACGTGGAACATCCTTCAACTCTAAATCAGACAAACCATGCATGTACATATTATCGATATATAATACCCCACCTGATTTTACTAAAGGCGCGTATTTTTCAAAAAAGCGTTGGTATTGTCCCTTCGCAGCATCAATAAAGACAGCATCGAATGTTGTGTTAATAGCCTCGTCATCCACTTCTAAAGCGTCACCCGCAATGACCGTAATTCGATCTGATACAGTCGAACGTTTAATATAGGCTTTTGCCCTTGCTACACGATCTTGATCACGTTCAATTGTAACAATTTGGACATTAGGCAATGCCTCAGCCATACGAATAGCAGAGTAACCGATTGCCGTACCTATCTCTAAAATTTTTGACGGATTTTGAATACGCAACAGCTGATTTAATGCATCTATACCTGCTAGTTGCATGATCGGTACATGATTCTCCTCCGCATATGCTTCCATTTCTAAAAGCAATTCATTACGTGGCTGTATAAATGATTGTATATATGCATCTGATAATTCCATTGTTTCCACCCTCATTTAAAAGGCAACGAGCGTTTGTCGTTGTCTGTACTTCATCATTTATCAACAAAAAGAAAAAGACCAAACGTGATGTCTTGGTACTTCGCCATACAAAAATGAGCAATTGCTTCGATATGCTCAAACAATTGCCACCACGCATATTTGTCCCGCATAAATGAACGGATTGATCAAAAATCACACTTTATAATAGCATGAAAATAGAAGGAAAGCTATTTTTCTTTCCTTCTATCCATCTGTTTGCTATATGATTTTTGTTCTTCCTATACGTTTATTCTTCTTTTCGTAAATATTTTTCTACCTTCTGCAAATGCTCATCATAGGTTTTTGAGAAGTGGTTGACACCCTCTTTATCTGCTAGGAAGTAGAAATAATCTGTTTGACTTGGATTTAATGATGCCTCAATCGAAGTTTTACCTGCACCTGCTATTGGACCAGGTGGTAGACCTTTATTTTTGTAAGTGTTATAGGCATTATCCACTTCTAAATCTTCATATAGAACACGATCCTTGTGATCACCCAGTGCATAGAGCACGGTTGGGTCTGTTTGGAGTGGCATCCCTTCATTGATTCGATTATAGAAGACACTTGCAATAGTCTCTCGATCCGTTTGAGCAGTCGCTTCTTCTTCCAATAATGACGCAAATGTTAACAGCTGATGTACGGACATTTGTTTTTCAGCTAATACATCACTATAGTTCTTCACTACATTGTTCATGGCTGCTATCATCTCTTCTACAATCGCTTGTAAAGATGGTTTTTCTTCATAATAAGAATACGTAGCTGGATATAAATAGCCCTCTAAGTCATAGCGAATATTGTCAGCTAAAACAGCCTCTGTAACTAGCTCAGGATAATTAGCCATCATTTGCTGAACAAATGTGTCACTCGTCACAAGATCCATAAATTCTTTTTGTGTGTACGGTGTTTTCTTTTCAATCACTTTCCCAATTTGTTCAAGTGTTAAGCCTTCTGGGACTGTCATCGTAAAGACAGGCTTACGATATACCTTCCCTGTTTTCAAGCTTTCAATGAGTTCATCAAATGTCATTGCCTGTGTTAAATCATAATTTCCCGCTTGAAATTGTGATTCATTTTTAAATTTTGCATAGTATTTAAAAACACGTGCATCTTTTATGACACCTTTTTTCTCTAGTAGTGTTGAAATGGAGGACAAACTAGAGCCAATTGGTACTTCTACTGCAATTGTTTTCGTTGCATTAGGGTCTAATGGTTTTAAAGCACCTTTTACATAATTGTACCCAAATAAACCAACAACTCCAATTATTAGTACGAAAACAATGGCAATAATTGCGACGATTTTTCTCACCATTTTTACCTCAGATTTTCTTTCTTGCATTTTTGAAAACATTTCTTGTTTTTTAGAACCGTTATCCACGGGTTTCCCCCCTATCACTATTCAATATCATACTAGAAATCAACTTTCACGACAAACAGAAATCGACAATTCAGGAGAAATTGCATATGTAAAAAAATCTGCCAGCTATTTTTGCTGGCAGATTCCCTCTCTATAAACCTTTTACGGTTCAGAATCTTCATTGTGTATACTATAATTGAAAAGTTTCGTGCTTCTTATCGACAAGTAATCCCATTGCAAGTTGAGATATAACCACATCATCTGCTGGCGGATTAAAGCGGCTACATTGAACATCTCTAAATAGACGCTGGATTTTGTTTTCTTTAGATAAACTTCGTCCCCCTACAACCTGCATAGCTTTTGTTACAATATCAATGGCGTAATTACAAATAACATACTTTGCAATACTAACAGACTCCGATAGTTGCTCCTTAAGAACTGGATTTTGTTCAACCTGTGTTGCAATACTATACAATGTTCTTCGTGCAGTTTGATAAAGTACTTCTATTTCACCAATTTTTTGCTGAACATGACCAGCATGAGCGATTGTATTTTCTAAGCTATGTGAATACGTATTTTTAGCAAAATCAATGGCATAATCTCTTGCTGCTCCTGCCACTCCTAAATAAACGGCTGGAATCTCTAACGAGTACACGCGACCATCAGCTAAAAAACGATTAACTTCATTTGGACGATGTCTGTAAAGTAACGCTGTTTCTGGTACAAACGTGTCATGAAAAATAATATCATGACTGCCCGTTGCCCTCATCCCCATCGCATCCCATGTTTCAACAATTTCCACTTGTTCATTTTTAGTAATGAGAAACTCAGCTGTTAGATTTTCTTCTTCCAGATAAGCAATAATGGTGAATTGTTTTAAAATCGGCGCTAATGAAGCAAATGCCTTTTCACCAGTAATGCAATATCCTCCCGTTACCTTTTTAGCGATTGTACCAGGTAAACTCCCTCGAGAAATATTCCCCTTTCCACGTTCACTGTTAATAATATTCAAAAGTGAGCCTTCCTCTACTGCTTTTCGGCATAATTCTGCAAAGATAGGCTCTGGCCATGTTTTCGCCTCACGAACATTCAAAAACGTCAATAAGTGCCAGCCAACAGATAATGCAGTAGACGCATCACCTCTAGCTAATTGTTCTTGGACTAATAACATTTCGTATAGAGAAATTTCTTCTCCACCGTATTTTAAAGGCACTGTTAATCGAAAATAACCTGCATCTTCTAAAATCTTAAAATGCTCAAATGGAAATTCTCCACTCTCATCATATCGATTAGCTGTATTCTCAATTTGTTTGGCTAAATTCTGAGCATATTGAACAAGCCCTTGCTCTCGTTCATTTCGAATAAAAATATCAATCATTCCTGAGTCACCTTACTTTTAGCAAAACGATTCAGCGGCTTTTTCAAGCCTAAATGCTCTCTTAACGTTGTGCCTGTATAATCTTTACGATAAATACCTCGCTCCTGCAAAATCGGTACAACCTTGTCAACAAAATCCTCTAAATCACGTGGTAATAACGGAAACTGTAGCATAAAGCCATCTGCTGCTTGCTCTACTATCCAACGCTCCATCTCATCTGCTATTTGTGTTGGTGTTCCGACAAAAGCATCGCGCTTTGCAGGTCCAAAAAGGCGTGCATACAAATCACCAACTTTTAAATTTTCCTTTTTAATAATCTCTAAGTGTTCATAAAAGTGACTTTGAATACTATTAACTTCTGGGAATTCCACTTCGATAGCAGGTGTATCGAGGGAGTACTTTGAAAAGTCAACATTTCCCATGTACCCAGAAACAAATTTTAAGCTTTCGTATGGATCAATCAATGCCTGTAACTCATTAAATTTATGAACTGCCTCCTCCTCTGTATCACCCACTATTGGGGAAATTCCTTGTAAAACAAGAAGCTCCTCCTCCTTACGTCCAAATGGAATAAGCTGTGCCTTTAGTTGACGGTAGTGTTCTTTCGATTTTTCAATATCATCCCAATGGACAAATACAACTTCCGCTGTACGTGCAGCTAATTGTTGGCCTGGTTTAGATGCACCAGCCTCTACAATTACAGGCTGCCCCTGTACAGAACGAGCAATATTTAATGGACCTTTAACAGATAAATAGTTTCCCTTAAATGATGTTTCATGCACTTTTTGACGATCATAAAATCGATTATTATCTCGGTCATAAAGAAAAGCGTCGTCTTCCCATGAATCCCATAATGATTGAACAACATCGATAAATTCCTCTGCACGTTCATAGCGATGGTCATGCTCCCAATGCTTATCGCGACTAAAATTTAAAGCCGTTTCCCCTGTGGCATCTGCTGTGGTTACTAAATTCCAAGCAACCCTCCCATTGCTTATATGATCGATAGACATTAACTGTCTTGCTAGCACATATGGCTCACTGTATGTCGTTGAAGCAGTTGCACCCAGTCCAATTTTAGTTGTTGCCGCCGCTAAAGCCGTAATTTGAATTAATGGATCAAAGCGATTTAAAATATGTGGGTGTGACTCATGATTAATGGCTAAACTGTCAGCAACAAAAGCTATATCAAATTTTCCTTTTTCCGCAATCTGCGCTACTTTTTGTAATGCTTGAATATCGATGCTTGCATTTGCTTGGGCAGATGGGTGCCTCCATGCAGCCACATGCATACCTGCTCCAATTAAATATAAGGCCAGTTTTATTTCTTTTTTCTTAGTCATTATGATTCTCCTCCCTAATATGAATAGAAATCCTTCCATGTTGCTAATTCATCCAGCGGCATCTCCACTGGAATATAATTGCCATTCGATACTTCTTTAATAAATTTCCCCGTTTCATCGCGCTGGTAAATTTCCACTATTTTCTTCAATGTGTCATTATTTTTATCTTCTGCCTTTGCCACGATAACATTAATAAATGGTTTAGCTGTTTTACTTTCATGAATGATGGCATCTTTCAATAAAAGACCAGCTTCTACAGCAACACCATTATTAATAATGGCAAAATCAGCATCCTCCATCACACGTGGTGTTGTTGCACCATCAACAGGCAAAATTGTTAAGTTTTTGGGATTACCTTTAATTCGATCTTCTCCACCGTTACCATCAAAATTGTCCGTTACGGTTAGTAGTCCATGCTCCTGAAGCAGCAGCAAAGCTCTACCCCAGTTGGAAGGATCATTTGGCACAGCGATTTTTGCGCCTTCTTTTATATCATCTAGCGATTTATATTTGTTTGAATATAAGCCAATTGGTGCCATTATCGTTGTGCCAATTGCCTGTAAATCCGAGTTATTGTTCGTATTAAATAAATTTAAATACGCAACATGTTGAAAAGCATTAATATCGACTTCTCCCTCCGCCAATGCCTGATTTGGGTCATATTGCGCAGAGAATGTTACTAATTCCAGGTTAATGCCCTCCTTACTAGCCTGTTCCTTTACATACTCCCATGTTTTCAATTCTGAGCTACGGATACCGACCTTCACAGTATCTTTTTTATCTGCTTCTGCACATGCTGCTAGTAAAAATAATAATGTAAAAAGTCCTATTACATATTTCAGCTTTTTCATGTTCTCATTCTCCCTTAAGACACCCTACGTATTTTTCGTTCAAGACTATTACCAATGCTTTGAATAATCTGTACAAGTACAACTAAAATGACCACTGTAACTAATATCGTCGTATTATCAAAACGTTGATATCCGTAAGTAATAGCAACATCACCTAAACCACCGCCTCCAACAGCTCCTGCCATAGCCGTCGCACCAATAAGTCCAATCGTTGCAGTCGTGACGCTTAAAATTAAGGATGGAAAGGCTTCAGGCAACAAAAACTTTCGAATAATTTGAAATGGAGAAGCTCCCATTGCTTTGGCTGCTTCAATAATGCCCTCATCCACCTCTAATAATGAATTTTCTATTAATCTTGAAATATATGGTCCAATATGCAAGACTAACGGCACAATGGCAGCAGTTGTACCAATGGCGGTGCCAACGAGTAATCTTGTGAATGGAATGATTGCAACAAGTAAAATAATGAATGGAATGGAACGCAATGTATTGACGATCGGATTGACAATCGAGAAGATTAATTTATTTTCAAGAATATGTCCTTTTCTCGTCACAACTAAGATGATCCCTAAAATAAAGCCTAAAATGGCACCAAAAAATAAAGAAAGGCTAACCATGTACAGCGTATCTAGAACCGCGTTGATAATAATTTGTGTGCTCACTTTCACGTGCAACAACCTCCTCTATTTGAATATTTTTAGCCTGAATAAATAGAAATGCTTTTTGTATATCTTTTTCAGAACCAACGAGCTCCACGATTAAATGGCCGAATGGGATTCCTTGTAACTCAGTGATATTGCCAAATAAAACATTGACATCTACTGCAAATTTCTTAGCTACCTGTGAGACAATCGGCTGTCCGACGTCTACTCCTATGAATTTTAAATTGTAAATTTTTTTAGAGGCATCTATACTTTTTAACTGTTCATAAACAGAAGATGGGATTTCATCCCGAACAACTGATTGGACAAAATTTTTAGTTGTCTCTTCTCTTGGTGTAGAAAAAATTTCAAGTACATTACCTGTTTCAATGATTCTTCCATTTTCCATGACAGCTACACGATTACAAATATCCCGGATAACTTCCATTTCATGCGTAATCATCAAAATCGTAATACCATACTCTATATTGACCTTCTTTAGTAAAGCTAAAATCGATTTGGTCGTTTGTGGGTCGAGAGCCGAAGTTGCTTCATCACATAAAAGGATAGTTGGTTTTGTCACTAGTGCTCTAGCAATGCCGACTCTTTGTCTCTGCCCGCCTGATAGCTCGTCAATATAACGATCAGTTTTATCCGCTAAGCCAACAAATGCTAAAGCCTCTTTTACTTGACCTTCCAAATTCGATTTTTTTACGCCACTTATGATTAAAGGCATTGCCACATTTTCAAATACAGTTTTAGAATGAAGGAGATTAAAGTGTTGAAAAATCATACCGATTTTTTTCTTCTCCTCTCGAAGCTGCTTTTTAGTGAGCGTAGTTAATTCTTTGCCATTCACAAGTACTCGTCCAGAAGTTGGCTCTTCCAGTAAATTTACTGTGCGAATCAGTGTACTCTTACCAGCACCACTAAAGCCGATAACACCAAAAATATCCCCCTTCTGAATCGTTAAATTGATATGATTTAGGGCCGTTACAGTCGAAGTACCGACCTGGAATTCTTTTGTCGTTTCAATAAACTCAATCATGCACGTCTACCTCCTTAGCATTTATGTTGATTGCAAAGCTTTAAAATGCTGGGACAACAGCACCCTTATACTGATCTTCAAAGAAAGAACGCGCCTTTTCACTTGTTAACCACTTAACAACTGTCTGTATAGCTGGATCATCCTTTTTTTCATTTGTCGATGCTATTATATTGACATAGGGTGATTCAGAATCTTCTATAATGAGGGCATCCTTCACAGGATTATAGCCCCCTTCTAAGGCATAATTTGTATTAATAGCAGATGCTTCTACATCATCTAATGAACGAACAAGTAATGGAGAATCAACACCTATAAATTGAATACTCTTCTCATTTTTCGTAATATCTTCGACTGTATAATCACCTTTCTTGGTTTTATCTAATTCAATCAAGCCATTATTTTGAAAAAGTAATAACGCTCGTGAAAAATTGACAACATCATTAGGTACAGCAACCTTTGCATTTTGTGGCAAATCATTAATTTTTTTTATTTTCTTCGAATACACACCAAATGGTTCAATATGAATTCCTTTTACACTGACTAAATCTAAATGACTTTCTTTATTCGTCTGTTCTAAAAACGGAACATGTTGAAAATAGTTAAAATCCAGCTCGCCATCTGCCGTTTGTTGGTTCGTTTGTACAGCATCTTTTATTATGGTAATGTCTAGTTTCACTCCATCCGTTTCAAGATCTTTTGCTAAATACTCCAATACTTCCGCATGAGGAACACTGGCAGCTCCTACTTTTAATGTTACAATGTCCTCTTTACTAGCCTCTCCTTTGTTTGTGCAACCAGCCAACAAGCCTATTACCAATGCACCGATAAGCAATTTCCAACCTAATCTCATCACATTTCCTCCTTAGTAAATAAATTTACTTGGTTTAATTTAAAACAAATCTTATCTATTTACTCAGAATTGGTCAATGCCTCTTTTATTCTATTTATTAAAAAATTCAGAAAGCGAAGAGGAGAAATACATGTTTTTTCTCGAAAATCCCTTAAATTCATTTAAAAATACAAAAATTTCATTTACAGATAGAATATTTTTAGACCATTGATAGAAAATTTCTATTAATAAACAAAAAACTCTGAGTGGTTGTTAGCCACTCAGAGTTTTTACAATTCGTTTAATACATCTTCAACAAATACCCATTCTTCATCAGTTTCAATTGGTAATAATTCTTCTATAGAACCGTCATTTCCAGACAGATATTGAGCCGCAAAAATATCTCGTTCCCCCATAGGTTCATCCGTCGCTGGTACATACAAAACATACGATTTACCGAATTGCTCAGATGAAAACGTATGAATGACTTCACAAACTTGATCTTTCCCTTCTTCGTCCGTCACCGTAATTAGCTGTGGCTCTTCCTCAAATTCATCAAGTAGTGTTAACACCACTTCATTAATCATTTCCCATTCTGTATCTGTTTCAACAGGCTGTAAATTGGTCATCTCACCTGTATTATCATCGTAATCAAAAGTCATCGCTGAAAGGTCCCCTGGGATTTCTTGACCTTTTTCATCTACAAGAGAAAATAACACATAAGACTTGTCCTCTGCATCAAATGTAAAGACTACACGACACTGCTGTTCCTTTCCATCTTTTCCGATAATCATAAATTCTTGCGTTTCTTCATTCATACGTTTTCCTCCTTTTTGACAATTTGATGTCAATTAATAAAAAGTTTTTTATCGAGTGGGGTTAAGGCACTTTTTGATTAGGTTCTTCTATTTTCGAGCGGATTCTCACATTTTAGGAGCGCTTCTTCTCTACTTTTGAGCGGGTCCCCTCATTTTAGGAGCACTTCTTCCCTATTTTTGAGCGGGTCGCCCCATCTTAGGAGCACTTCTTCCCTACTTCTGAGCGGGTCGCCCCACCTTAGGAGCGCTTCTTACTTACTTTTGAGCGGGTCGCCCCATCTTAGGAGCGCTTCTTCTCTTCTTTTGAGCGGGTCCACCCTCCTTAAGAGCGCTTCTTCTCTACTTCTGAGCGGGTTCTCACATTTTAGGAGCGCTTTTTCTCTATTTTTGAGCGGGTCGCCCCACCTTAGGAGCGCTTCTCACCTACTTTTGAGCGGGTCGCCCCATCTTAGGAGCGCTTCTTCTTTACTTCTAAGCGGGTCCTCCCATCTTAGGAACACTTCTTCCCTACTTCTGAGCGGGTCGCCCCACCTTAGGAGCGCTTCTTACCTACTTTTGAGCGGGTCCACCCTCCTTAGGAGCACTTCTTCTCTACTTCTGAGCAAATCCCCTCATTTTAAGAGCAATCCTCATCATTTGTGGATCAAAATTCACACATTTATCGAGCATTCACTCCTTAATTTAACAATCCTTGTACAAAGAAGAGTGTCAATAAAAAAGGAACAAGGACTGCAAGCTGCGATCCTTGTTCCAAGCTTTGAGTTAGAAGTTTAGTCTTCGTATTCATCCTCTAAAGCGTTTAAAACGTCCTCTACCATATCCCACTCTGCTTCAGTTTCGATTGGTGTTAATTCACCATCTTCACCATTTTCAGATGGTACAAATGAAGATACGAAAATTTCAACGGAGCCATCTTCGTCTTCCTCTGCTCCTACCATTGAGTAAAATACATATGATTTGCCAAACTCTGGAGATTCATGAACGTGAATCACTTCACAAAGCTGCTCGTTTCCGTTCTCGTCAATCACTGTAATGTGTTGAACATGTAGTTCTTCTTCATGGTTATGCTCGTGTGCCATGCATTGTCACCTCATCAATTAATTTTTGCTATCTAAGTAGCCTTGTAAAATCATCACAGCTGCCATTTTATCAATGACCTGCTTGCGCTTTTTGCGACTCACGTCCGCTTCGATCAGCATACGTTCTGCAGCCATCGTCGTTAAACGTTCATCCCATAACTTGACGGGTAGTGAAAATGTTTCTTCCAACAACTTTTTATAGTTCTCGGATGCTTCACCACGCGGTCCTACCGTATTATTCATGTTTTTTGGGTATCCTACAACAAATTCTGTTATAGTATATTCCTTTACTAGCTCGGCGATACGGTCAATACCGAACTCACCATTAGCCTCATCAATTTTTACGGTTTCAATACCTTGGGCGGTCCAACCAAGTGCATCACTTACAGCAACACCCACAGTTTTTGACCCAACGTCTAATCCCATAATTCTCATTTCTAGTCCTCGTTATTCTTTTTAATATAAAATTTAACAAGCTCCTCTAGAATTTCGTCACGCTCAAGCTTGCGAATTAAATTACGAGCATCCTGATGGCGAGGAATATACGCCGGATCACCAGAAAGTAAGTAACCAACAATCTGATTGATAGGGTTATATCCCTTTTCCTCTAATGAAGAATGAACTTTCAACATTACCTGCTTGACTTCCTGTTCCATTGATTCTTCTGGAAAATTAAATTTCATCGTTTGATCAAATGAACTCATGACCAGCACCTCGCTTTCAGAAATAAGGAGATGTGCAAACAAGCTCATCTCCAATTTCTCTTTATTATAACATGTTTTGGTGAATTAATTAAATGGATTTAACATAATCATACACAGAAAGTAGTGCTTCATCAAGTTTTGATGCATCTTTTGCACCTGCCATCGCCATATCTGGACGACCGCCACCTTTACCACCACATGCTTCTGCAACCATTTTCACAATATTCCCCGCATGGTAATTGCCACCAACTAATTCTTTTGAAACGCCAGCACATAACATAACTTTTTCACCATCAACTGCTCCAAGAACAATGACTGCTTTTGGCATCTTCGCTTTCAGGTCATCCATCATTTGACGAAGTTGATTGTTATCCTTCGCTTCCACTTTTGTAGATAGCACTGTTACATCTCCAATTGTTTGAGCGGCATCCACAACTGCCCCTGCCTGTGCATTGGCAATTTTTTGAGATAATGCTTCGTTTTCACGTTGTAATTCTTTGTAGTCGGCTTGTAATGCCTGTACTTTTGTGACAATATCTTTCGCATTTGCTTTTAGTAATGCTGCTGCATCATTTAATAATGCTTCTTCTTCTTTTACTGCTTCATAAGCCACTTTTCCTGTAACAGCTTCAATACGACGAGTACCTGCACCGATACCACCTTCTGAAACAATTTTGAAGAAGCCAATTTCAGAAGAGCGTTTAACATGGATACCACCACATAGCTCAATTGAATAATCTCCAATTGATACTACACGTACAACATCTCCATATTTTTCACCGAACAAGGCCATGGCACCCATTGCTTTTGCTTCATCAATGCCTTTTTCTTCAATAACGACCTCTATATCATCCCACACTTTTTCATTTACAATACGTTCAATTTGTTGTAATTCTTCTTTTGTAACTTGACCAAAGTGAGAGAAGTCAAAGCGTAAACGATCAGGGCCTACATATGATCCAGCTTGGTTCACATGATCGCCTAGCACATCTTTTAATGCACGTTGCATAATATGTGTCGCTGTATGGTTTTTAATGATTAAATTACGATCATCACGATTGACCACTGCTTGCACTGCATCTTCCACATGCATTTCACCAGATTCAACTACTACCGTATGAAGCGGTTGACCATTCGGTGCTTTTTGAACATCTTTTACAATAGCCGTAAAGCTATCATTTGAAATTGTCCCACTATCGGCAATTTGGCCACCCATTTCAGCGTAGAATGGTGTCTTCGCTAAAATAACCAATGCTTCTTGACCTTCTGAAGCGACTTTTGCTACTTGACCATTGACGATCATTGCAGCGATTTCAGTACTAGCTGTTAACGTATCATAGCCAACAAATTCACTTTCCACCGTTAAGTTTGCTAATACTTCATTCTGTACTTGCATAGAGTCAACATCTTGACGAGCAGCACGCGCACGTTCACGTTGTTCTTCCATTGCTGCCTCAAAACCTTCATGATCTACTTTCATGCCTACTTCTTCTGCATATTCTTCCGTTAACTCGATTGGGAATCCGTAAGTATCATATAAACGGAAAGCATCTGCTCCTGGAATGTAATCATGACCGGCAGCTTTTTGAGATTCCACTACTTCATTAAAGATAGTCAAACCACCATCTAATGTTTCATGGAAACGAATTTCTTCATTTTTAATGACACGTTGAATAAATTCGCATTTCTCCGTAACTTCTGGATAGAAGTCTTCCATAATTTTACCCACAGTTGGTACAAGTTCAAACATAAATGGTTTTTCAATACCAATTTGTTTAGCATAACGAACAGCGCGTCGTAGTAAGCGACGTAATACATAGCCACGTCCTTCGTTTGATGGCAGGGCACCATCGCCTATTGCAAATGCTACTGTACGGATATGATCTGCAATCACTTTAAATGGTGTATTAATATCTTCTTCTGAGCCAAAGATTTCATTTAAATCTACTTCACCAGGACGCTTATATTTACGGTTGGCAAATTCCTCGATTTTTTCAATGATTGGCATGAATAAATCTGTATCAAAGTTCGTTGGTACATTTTGAACGACTGATACAATACGCTCTAAGCCCATACCTGTATCAATATTTTGCTTTGGTAGTGGCGTGTAAGTACCGTCAGGATTATGGTTAAATTGAGAGAACACAAGATTCCAAATTTCAAGATAACGCTCATTTTCCCCACCTGGATACATTTCAGGATCATTCTCATCTGAGCCGTATTCTACACCGCGATCATAAAAAATCTCAGAGTTTGGACCAGATGGACCTTCTCCGATATCCCAGAAGTTTCCTTCTAAACGAATTAAACGTTCTTCTGGAATACCAATCTCCTGATGCCAAACATCATATGCTTCCTGATCTTCTGGGTGAATCGTAATGGATAATAACGCTGGATCAAAGCCCATCCATTTTTTATCTGTCAAAAATTCCCAAGCGTAATGAATTGCTTCTTTTTTAAAGTAGTCACCAATAGAGAAATTTCCTAACATTTCAAAGAATGTATGGTGACGAGCTGTTTTCCCAACGTTTTCAATATCGTTGGTACGAATCGATTTTTGTGCATTTGTAATACGTGGATTATCAGGAATAATACGTCCATCGAAATATGGTTTCAATGTTGCAACACCTGAGTTGATCCAAAGGAGTGATGGGTCATTTATCGGCACAAGTGGTGCTGATGGCTCATGATGATGCCCCTTTTCTTTAAAAAATTCCAAATACATACGGCGAATATCTACTGCTTTCATTGGATAAATTCCTCCTATTTAATATTGTAAAATCACGATACGAATCCTGCGATTTACCGAAGAAAATAAAAAAAGCCCTCATCCCCAAAAAAGGGACGAGGACTTGTCATTAGTCTCGCGGTACCACCCTAGTTGTAAGTAAAAATTTTTACTTACCTCTTTAGCACTTGTAACGTCAGTGAACGGCAGGGATTAGCTGCACTCTGGAGTAGCTTTCGGCATTTGCTGCTGTGAGGATTTTTTCAGCCTAGAAATCCCTTTCTTGTCCACACACAAATACGTACTTTTTCCATCATCGTTTTTACTTTTTCTATCGAAAATTATAAAAAAAATCTATTGCGCTGTCAATTAGTACTAGTATGACTAACACAAACTAAGCAATCATTTTTTTGAAATATGCCCACATACCCCACGTGAAAATGACTAAAAAGGCGCTGATAGCAATAGTTGTATAAGGTGAATCCTGATAAGGTAAAGGTACATTCATACCAAAAAAGCTAGTAATTACAGATAGCGGCAACATAATTGTCGAAATGACCGTTAATAAATTCAGCTTTTCAATAGATTTACCACTGATTATTGAAAAATACGTATCAAGCGTGCTGTTAACTAAATCGCGGTAAGTCTCTGTAGAGTCGACAATCCGTTCTAGATGGTCATTCAAATCTTTATAGAATGGAATATTTTCTTCTTGAATATCAAATTTCCACTGGCCATTGGTTGTTGAAAAAATTCTTCTTTGTGGCATTATGGCCTGACGAATTAAAATAATTGTCCGCTTCAGTGCAAGAAATTCCTCAGTCACCACTTTCGGTTGATAATCATAAATCTCTTCTTCCAGTTCATCTATACGTGCTCGAATTCGTTCTAATACGGGGAAGTATTCGTCTGTAATTCCATCAATAATGGTATGCAATAAAAAATCAGTACCCTTTTCCAAATATTTTGGACTATTGATACAAACATTCTCCATGTTGCCTAGCCATTGCAACTTTTGTTTATGCACAGTCACAATATAGTTTGGACCCATAAAAATATTTAATTCAACGGTTGTAATTTCATTGTTACTTTTTTCATTATAGATTGGTGCATGAAGCACAAAAAATTTATAATCACCATAACTATCCATTTTCGGACGTGAGCCCTCATGTAAGCAATCCTCCACAGCTAGTGGATGAAAGCCAAATACATCTGCTATATTATTCAATTCATTATAACTATACGCATATAAATCTACCCATAATAAGTCTCCGTTATGAATAGGAAGTTGGAAATCCATCATATTGAAATCATGTTGGACTGTCTTGCTGCCGCTATTATAATAGTGGATTTTAATCATTGCATTTCACCTCGTGTTTTGTTATTGAGGGAAACAAAAGGTCATCCTTTATCACCTTTTGTCTGCGTCGGTGATCAGAAATCGATGACTTTTTATGTGTTTCCGTTTGCCTAAATGATACTTATTCGGTTCAGGACTACTATCCATTTCTCATCACCTTCCTTTCATAACAAAAACACGCCTTCTACGAATGAAGGCGTGTTGAATACACATATCAAAAAATAGCAATTAAAAACATTGCATGCTTGTTACCTTCAAACGTTGAGTTTTAGCACTATGCGGCATAGGAATATGTCCAGCTACGTTAAAAAACACCTTATTTCGATGATTTCTGTTGACCCATTGGCGTCTCTCGACATTTTTGGGTAGTAGCGTATCTCCAGCATAGGAGCCTCACCTAACGAAGGGATGTTATTTTTTTGTTCCTACACATCATAGCGGATTGCCTCAAAACTGTCAATCAATCATTTTTCAAAAAGTCTTCCACTCTTTGCACTAAATGCTCTCGTTGATAAGATTGATAGAGCAGGCTAGATAAACGCACAGGATCACCAAAGAAAAAGCGTTCGTACAATGTTTGCCTTGTGCCAAAACTACTCATCGTTAAATCCCAAGCTAAACGGAATTTCTTTACTCGCTCCTCACCTTTATCTTTGAATGATTGCAAATAATGTTCAAGGTCACCCTCATCTGCTGCAAATGCATGTTCAGTTGGTATGGACATCAAGCCACTTGCCCCTAGTTGCTGGATAATTTCCGTAAAAGTTGGATATACTTTCGGGAAAATTTGAATAGCCACTTGTAATGTTGAGAGATCAGGTCGAATAAAGCCAAACATATCCCTATGTGCATCCACTTCTGATTTGATTAACAATGCTTTCATCGTTTCTAATGGCACAATTACGTCCACTACTTTTTGTTGTACATGTTGGTAGTCACCGATATTAATAGTGTCCACAATCGATTGTACAACCCCTAGTACAAATTCAGTCTTGGCAATTTGACGAGACAACACTTGATGTAAACCGTAAGCCTGGAAGCCACTGACATTCATAAATTGATTTGCAACGTCGACATTTTCATAATAAAAAACGCGTTCCCATGGAACAACTACATCATCAAATACAACGATCGCATCCATTTCTTCAAAACGAGCACTCAAAGGATGATCAAAAGTAGAAGGTCCACCTACAAAAGACTGTCGACATAAAAATTTTAACCCCTTCGTATTACTCGGTATAGAAAAGCCAAATCCCTTTCCTTCATCATAGCCATTTGTAGATAAAACAAGAAGCTCATCTGTTATGCCACCCTGTGTCGCTAGTAATCTTGCCCCTTTAATGACTAAGCCCTCACTTGTTTTCCCAATGATTTTAGCAGCAATGGTCACTTCTTCATCCTCATAGTAATAGCGCTTGCGATTCACCTGTGGTTCGATAAAGGTATGTGTCATCGTAATATCATTCTCGCGAGCATACTCATAAAACTTTAGCAAATGCTCTGGAAAACAATTTGGCTTTTCTTTTAAAAAGTCTGCTGCTGATGCCAGGGCCATTAATGTTGTATTCATATAATCAGGACTTCTTCCCATAAAGCCATGGGAAGATAATGCCCATTCCCTTGCTGCATGGCGCCTTTTCACAAGATCTTCTGGCGTCATTACTTGAAGAAAGGACATGCCAACTCTCTGTTTACTAGTTGGCGATTCATAGGTCATTTTTTCAAGAAGTGCCTCTTGATGTTGTAAATCAAAAAGTTTCGCTTGACTCTGCATAATTCCTTTAAAGGCAGGATGTTCTGACACCTTTCCTGTTACGACTTTCCCATCTAGCGAAATATACGTTTTTAAAGCATCAATTCGTTCAATATACTGCTGCCCTGTCATTATTGGCATTCTGTCACCCCTATACATTCCCTATGTTTTTGTACTTATCTAGTATATGAAATGTCCAAATATTAGGTGACGATACATCAATTAGAAAAACCCGATTAGACAGTCTAAACGGGAATATATATTTTAGTCATCCAAAAAATCATATGGAGAGACATCATTCATACCAATCATTGGATGAATATAAGGGGCTGTTTCTACTGTTAGCTTTTGTTCAACGGAAACAGGCTCCTGCATCCCTTCATTATCTACTGGCACTGCCTCGACTTCCACAAGTTCTTCCTCAATTTCCATAGGGTTAAGTCTTGCACGTAAAGAGGTGAAACGCTGAAGGTCATCTGTACGTTGTAAACCATCCGCAAGCACATCTGGTTCACCACATAAAATCAAAAAGTTTTTAGCACGTGTAATACCTGTGTATAAAAGATTACGCCGTAACATTTTGGAATACCCTCTAACCACTGGCATAATGACCGTTTGAAACTCAGAGCCCTGTGATTTATGGATGGAGCAACAATAAGCTAGTGTCAATTGATTAAGGTCGCTTCGTTGATAGGTCACTTCAATGCCATCAAAGGATACGATCAGTAAATCTTGTTTTTCGATCGTCTCTTTCGCCTTAATAATACTAATGACCTCACCCATATCTCCATTAAAGACATTGCTTTCAGGTTGATTGACTAATTGAAGGACTTTATCTTTTATTCGATAGGTTACATCCCCAAAGACCAGCTCTTTTCGTGTTCCAGTATCATTTGGGTTAATAAGCTCTTGAATCATTTTATTTAAATTATCTATACCAGCTGGTCCTTTATACATGGGCGCCAACACTTGAATATTACGGATTTCCTGACCTTTTGCGACAGCACTTTTGACAACCTGTGTAACAACGTTGGCAACTTGATCGGCTGAAGCCTTAATAAACGAACGATCAGAAGTTTTAGCTGTTAACTCTTTTGGAATCGTTCCTTTTTTTATTTGATGGGCAAGTTCAATAATCGTTGAGCCCTCTGCTTGTCGGTAAACATCTGTTAGCTCAACAGTTGGTAGCTGCTTGGATGCTAATAAATCCTTTAACACCTGTCCTGGACCCACCGGTGGGAGCTGATCCTGATCTCCTACAAAGACAACCTGGACATCTTCATGTAAAGCTTTTAATAATTGATGGGCTAGCCATGTATCAACCATGGACATTTCATCCACAATAATCAGCTTCCCTGTCACTTCCCGCTCTGTCTCTTCCTCTTTTTCTTGCCCTGTAAAGCCAAGCAGTCGATGGATGGTCATCGCTGGAAGCTCTGTTGACTCGGCTAATCGTTTAGCAGCACGTCCAGTCGGCGCACAAAGAATGATCGGAAATGGCTCCTCTTTTTGGGCATACTCTTTTGGATTTAAGGATAGGCCATGAAGCTTTGCATAAACTTCCACGACTCCCCGTACAACAGTGGTTTTCCCCGTACCAGGACCACCCGTTAAAATCATAACAGCTGAATTTAAAGCCTGTTCAATGGCATTCGCTTGTGTTTCTGCATAGGTAACATTGAGTAACTCCTCTGTTTCTCCAATGGCTTTTCGAATTTCATCTTTACTAAAATGTTCAGCCTTATTATTCCGCTCGATAAGCGATAAGATTTTCGATGCAATCCCTACCTCTGAAAAATAGAGTGATGGTAAATATAACCTTGTCTCTTCACCACAAATTTTGCCTTCTTCACGCAAATCAATACAGGCTTGAGAAATGTCCTCGAACGGTATCTCCTGTCGTTGGCTTTGTTCAAGCATTTCCTTAACGAGCGGTAAAACATGTTCTGCATCGAGATAGACATGTCCATCCGATAAAGCCGCTGTATTTAAAATATGTAAAATCGCTGCTTTGACACGATCAGGATGTTTACCGGTTATACCTAATTTCGCACCTAGCTCATCGGCTCGAAAGAAACCAACCCCTTCCACATCTTCAATCAAGCGGTATGGATTTTCTGTTAGTAATTCAATGGCTTCTGTTCGATAGGTTTGATAAATTTTCATCCCAAGCTGTGGACCAAATCCCCACTCATTCAATTGTATCATGACCCGTTCTAAGCCTAAGTTTTGCTCAATAGTGCGATGAATAACTTCTTTTTTTTCAGCGGATAGCCGCGGAACAGCATCGAGAGCACTTGGATCCTCTAAAATAACACGGAGTGCATTAGCACCTAGTTTTTCAACAATCGTTTCAGCTGTTTTTTTCCCTATTCCAACGAATAGGTCACTTGATAAATAATGAATAATTCCTTGCTCGGTGGCAGGTACCTCTTTCGTAAATGTTTCAATTTGAAATTGAGCACCATATTTAGGATGCTGTTTTAAAATACCTGTAAATCGATATTGCTCATCCATTTGTAGTGGGGGAAAATAACCAACAACAATAATTTCTTTATCTTCATATTGCAAATTCGTCTCTTGAATTTTCACACGTACAATCGAATACATATTTTGCGCATTATGAAAGATAGAGACGATCGGACGTCCGAGTATAAAAAATTTATTAAGTTCAAATAAATCTAAATGATCTGTCATGTTCGGTCCGTCCTTTCTATAGTTTTCAATCTTTTTATTTTACCATAGCCTCATGAAAATATCGCAGACAAATATATATTCGCTTTATTATTTTTACATTATTTTGACAAATGACAATTCTCTGCCTTTATCCTCTATTCCATGCTATGATTAAGAAGAATTAGTTGCACGGAAGGATTGTGAAATTATTGGAATTTAGACCTTGCATCGATTTACACGATGGCAAAGTAAAGCAAATTGTAGGGAGTACTTTAGGGTATACGAATCAAGCAGTTGTAGAAAACTTTATTTCTCAGCATGACGCTAGCTACTATGCACAAATGTTTGCCCAAGATCGTTTAACAGGTGGACACGTTATCATGCTCGGTTCAGGTAATGAAGATGCTGCCCTATCCGCTTTAACAGCCTATCCTCAAGGCTTACAAATTGGTGGGGGTATCACGTCTGACAATGCTCAAAAGTATATTGACGCAGGTGCTTCGCATGTCATTGTCACATCCTATATTTTCCATGATGGTCAGCTCGATTTAGCTCGTTTAAAGCATTTAAATCAATTAATAGGTAAAGAACACCTCGTCATCGATCTCAGCTGTAAGATGCGTGACGGGAAGTGGTTTGTCATGACAGATAAATGGACTACATTTAGTCATTTCGAAGTCAATGCAGCGTCCATTGCCTATATTGAAGATTTTTGTGATGAACTGTTAATACATGCTGTCGATGTTGAAGGAAAAAAGGGTGGCATGCAGGAAAGCTTGGTACAGGATTTAGCTGCCTGGACATCTATTCCGACTACCTATGCAGGCGGCGTTCGTTCAATTGAAGACTTAGAAAAGTTTAATCAATTAGCCAATGGAAAACTTCATGTAACAATAGGAAGTGCGCTCTCTATTTTTGGGGGCAATTTACCTTATACAGATGTAGTAGAATATTGTAAAAAAGGCGGGATCTTGTGAAGCTTATTTATAAGGATTATGTTTTTCCATTTCACGAAACAAATTTAGAGAGAATCATAGATGGTAAGTATTTTAAAGTGAATAAAAAAGATCATTCTCTTGCGATTCATGTGCAGCTTGACAACGAACAAATGCTACTGGAATTTTCAAAATCACTAAAGGCAACATGTGGGTTCTTACGCGATCAAGAAACAGAGCCTTATATCGGAACCTATATTGATCTACAAGTTTTCGTTGATGAGTTTAATAAACGTTATAACTTAAATGCTGAAATAATTAGTTAAAACAAGGGACGGAAAGCTTCCCTTGTTTTACCCTCAAACCCTCTTCTGCATAATTCCTTCCCCCTATTACCGAAACCTTTTCATTGTCATGTAAGTTATATATTATATAGCATAAACCATAGGGGGGTTCTATCACTAAACTACATACTCAACATTTCCTACATTATTTTTTATGCTTCCCGCCCTTCTTATAGGGATGCTCTCACCATGATCTCTCATGGCATAGGCTTTATTTTGAATACAGAATATGTTCAGGTATTAGTTTTTGCTATGTTATTTCAACAAAAACTACCCTTAAATCTTTAGATGTAAGCCCTCTTTCTATCCGATCTGTTTTAATCATTTTACGCATTATGCCCTTTTGGTTTAATGGTATAGAGGGTGTTCATTGATGGATAACTTTAGGTCAGATTCATTTTTATATGGTTAGTATTATTTTGCCTATATTAATTGTTTATTTATGGATGCTTTCAATAAATAAACATTTATCATGTATGATAGGATTCATGTTCCTCAATAGAAGGTATATTATTAATGCAACCAAATACAGCGCAAATCACTGGGTTTGCATGTTTATCCACCATTATTTTATGGAGAGCTATAGTAAATTCGAAATGGCAGTACATTTCACTACTTATATTAGCCTTCATTTAGCTCCAGTCCTAGATGTGGATCAAATTATTTTTAGTGGCTGATATGGCTATGGAATTTCGCCAATTATCGGCTATCTCATTGCCATACAAAAATAAAAATCGAACAAACCGAAAAAGAAAGGATTTAACAACGATGAAAACTGAACTAGAAGTAAACACTTTAAAATCATTTCAAACTGAATTAACACGCTTCTTTTTAGCTTACAAATTTGCTCTACAGGAAGTGGAAACGAAAATTAATATTTTACAAGAAGAATTTAAGTTAATTCATGAATATAACCCAATTGAACATATTTCGACACGTGTAAAATCCCCGAAAAGTATTTTAACGAAGATGATGAAAAAAGAGCTTCCTCCTTCAATTGAGGCGGTGCGTGAAAATATCCGTGATATAGCTGGTGCTCGCATCACCTGTTCCTTCGTGGAGGATATTTACAAGGTAAGCGCCATGTTACAAGCACAGCATGACATGGAAGTTGTTGAGGTGAAGGATTATATAGCCAATCCAAAAGAAAATGGCTACCAAAGCTTACATCTCATCATTAAAATCCCGATCTTTATGTCAGACCATATGGAAAAGGTCTATACAGAGATTCAAATTCGTACAATTGCAATGGATTTCTGGGCAAGCTTAGAGCACAAAATTTATTATAAGTACAATAAAGAAGTACCTGAGCATATTCGACATGAATTAAAGGAAGCTGCCCTACAAGCAGCTGAATTAGATCGAAAAATGGAGCGACTGAACAAGGAAATCAATATTTTAAAAGAAAATGAAGCCGAACCTTCATTGCTAGACAGTACCCCAATCGCACATCTAGCGAAATACTTAACGGAACTACCTGGCAATAAAATAATGGATGATGCGCTATTTAAAAAGTAAATCCATGCTGAGATTTGGTCATCAAATGAAAAATCCACCTCACACTGCTTAACCACAGAATGTGAGGTGGATTTTACTGTTTTTCGCTATTGCGACTTCCTTATGGATTTCGTTGCTACAAAAAAGGAGAAAATCAGAGCACAAATAGCAAAAATAAAGGTAGCTATATATACATAACTAACGCCATTCGCAATAGTGTCCTTTAAAAAGCTTACTTCTTCTAAATTAAAGCCACCTTTTGCAAATTCACCATTTAATTGAATTTCACCTTTTCCTAATGAAGCCATTTTTTCACTCGTTGCAAGGTTGAAAATCATACCAAATAGTGCTGCCCCAATCGCTTGGCTAAATGTATTCGTAAAGGAGTTCAAACCAATTGATATACCAAGTTGCTTCGGATCTGCCACCTTTTGTATGGAGATCATCAACATCGGCATAATAAAGCCCATCCCTAGTCCAATTAATGATGAAGCGAAATAAACGCTGAAATCACTAGAACCGGAAGATAGTCTTGCCAACAATAATGTACCCGTAACAAGTAAAATCGTACCCATTTGGATAATGCGTTTATTTGTTAAACGACCGATTAAATAACCTGCCATAATCGAGTTCACCGTCCAAAAAATAGACATTGGTGTTAATAATAAACCAGCCTGCGTTGCATTTTTGCCTAAAACACTTTGGGCAAATATTGGAATATAAACCGTCACACCAATGACAATAGACATGCCGCTTAAAGTTAATGCATTAATGACCATTAGTCGTCCATTTTTAAACAGTGTTAACGGAATAATTGGCTCCTCTGCTCGCAACTCTACCCAGATAAAAATACTTAAGAATACAAGAGCAACACCGTACATTAGCAGCGATTGACCTGATAACCAAGTTTGTGTTTTACTGTTTTCGATAATCACAAACAGTAACGCAACCATGCCAATTGTAAAAAATACTGCACCTAGGTAGTCAATTTTACGCTTCACTGCCTCTAGTTGTTCTTTATAATGTTTAGCAATTAAATAAATAGAGGCTAAACCAAACGGTACATTAATGAAGAAAATAAAATGCCAAGATACTTGGTCAACAATAAACCCTCCAAATAATGGACCTACAACACCAGAAACGCCCCATACCATACTTAAATAGCTTTGTCCTTTGGCACGCTCTTTTTCAGTCTTAAACAATTCACCAACCATTGTTAATGTGATGGGCAAAATTGAACCTGCGCCAATACCTTGAATTGCTCGAAAAACAATTAATTGCTCCATGGATTGAGCTAAACCACATAACATAGAACCTACTAAAAAAATAATGATACCTGTAATAATCATTCGTTTACGGCCAAATAAATCGGCTAATTTACCAAAAATAATCGCCGCAATGGCTGAGGCTAGTAAATAAGCGGAATAGATCCAGCTTATTAAGTCTACACCTAATAAATCAGCCGTAATACTTGGGATAGCAGTACTTACAATCGTTCCTTCAATTGCAGCAAGTGCTGTTACAAGTAATAGTGCCATAAATACTTTATTCATTCTGTCACCTTTTCCTTTCCTGCATGACATACATTACCAAGTTTGAACTAGAAATAAAAGAGAAGGGATTCAATTTATGAAAAAATAAACGATGTTTTTCTGTTTTACTAGATAAAATCAATAAAAAAGCAGCAAGAATGTAAATCAACATTCACTCGCTGCTTATTATCTAATCAGTTAAATCGTTGAGCAATCATATCGTAAATATAACGCGCTTGGTCATATTCAGGTTGTAATGTAAAGGCTTGTTTCAAATGATACATTGCATCTTCTGTTTGTTCAGTGGACACGGCATATAGTACACCTAAATTATAATGTGCATCTGCATTATTCCAATCCTGTTCAATCAAGAGATCCAGTTCCTTCTTCCCTTCCTCAAACATTTCTAATGCACATAGTACGATCGCATAGGCTAAACGAATCTGTGTATCCTCTGGAGCAATTTCTACAGCACGTTGTAAATAAGGTAATGCCAATTTTGTGTTATCCATACGTTCAAAGCATTTCCCCATCATATAATAGACATCGGCACCTTCAATATGATGTTTTAGCGCTTGCTCATATAGCTTCACAGCCTCAGCATAGCGTTCAGCATTGTAATATAAATTGGCTAGACCGTAATAGGCTGTAGCTGCTGATTCATCCACAGTAATTGCCTTTTGGAAGAAACGTTCTGCACGTTCAGTATCCTCTAATACGGCTAATAAATTGCCGAAATTTACATAGCCAAGAGCATTTTCAGGCTCTGCCTCAATTGCTTTTGTAAATAGTTGAGCAGCATCCTCATAACGTTTTTCTTGAAATGCTTGGATGCCCTGTTCATTATAATTCATTTATTCTTCACCTCTATGTAGCGAAAGACTGCTTTTAGGAAGCCAAGAGGCCATAAAAGCAGTCTTAACGCAATTTATCCAACATATGTTAGTTTTTCATTACTTTTAAAGACTTCGTCAATTGTTCCGCCACCCATACATTCTTCTCCATCGTAAAGAACAACAGCTTGTCCTGGAGTGATAGCACGGACAGGCTCTGCAAAGGTAATATGGGCACGCCCATCTGGTAAAATTTCAACTTCTACTGGTGTATCGGTTTGACGATAACGGAATTTTGCTGTGCAAGAAAATTTCCCAGGCAATTTTTTTGTCGAAGTATAGTTCATTTTCACTGCTGTTAATGATGTTGAATACGAATATTCATTGTCAAAGCCTTGTCCGACAAGTAGAACATTACGCGCTAAATCTTTTCCTAGCACAAACCAAGGCTCGCCGTCCCCACCAATACCAAGCCCGTGTCGTTGACCAAGTGTATAGTACATTAAACCATCGTGTTGGCCCATTTCAACGCCATCCATTGTTTCCATTTTCCCAGGTTGAGCTGGTAAATATTGACTTAAGAACTCTTTGAAATTACGTTCACCGATAAAGCAAATGCCTGTTGAATCTTTTTTCTTGGCCGTAGCAAGTCCTGCTTCTTCTGCAATTTTTCGTACTTCTTTTTTCTCTATATCACCAATTGGGAACATTACATGCGCCAATTGCTCTTGTGATAATTGATTTAAAAAGTATGTTTGATCTTTATTATCATCAACGCCACGTAACATTCTAACTTCACCATCACCACTACGATCAATTCGTGCATAGTGACCTGTCGCTAAATAATCAGCACCAAGGTTCATGGCATGCTCTAAAAATGCTTTAAATTTAATTTCTTTATTGCACATAACATCAGGATTTGGTGTACGCCCTGCTTTATATTCTTCTAAAAAGTATGTGAAAACTTTATCCCAATATTGTTTCTCGAAATTGACAGCATAGTATGGGATACCAATTTGATTACATACTTTTATCACATCGTCATAATCTTCCGTTGCTGTACAAACACCGTTTTCATCCGTATCATCCCAGTTTTTCATAAAGATCCCGATTACTTCATATCCTTGTTGTTTTAACAAGTATGCCGCCACCGATGAATCTACCCCACCTGACATGCCGACAACAACTCGAATTTGAGAGGGGTCACGTGTTTCTTTCATTGTGGTCACCTTTTCTTTTATCTAATTACAGTTTATGTTTCAATATTCTACCGAAACATAACATTGGTATTTTGCAAATTATTTTTTAGCTAGTTTTTTCACAATTTGAGCCGTTTTTTCTGCCGCATCTCGAATATCCTTTTCCGTTAAACCCTGCCCAAAGCTGAATCGGATGGAGTTTCGTAGCTCCTCTGCACTTTGTCCAAACATTGCTACTAACACATGAGAAGGATCAATCGATCCTGCAGTACATGCCGAACCACTCGAAACATAAATACCTGCCATATCAAGGTTCACTAAAAACGATTCTACCTCCATGCCCGCAAAGCTAATATTTAAAACATGAGGCAACGAATGTACCTCATCACCATTTACATGAAATGCTAGCTTTTGCTGTGAAAAAACAGCAAGCATAATTTGCTTAAAGTGATTGTATAGTGAACGCTTTTCTTCACGCAACTCATTTGCAACTTGCACTGCTGTCGCAAAAGCAATAATGGCAGGTATATTTTCAGTACCTGCACGACGTTTTTTCTCTTGTGCGCCTCCAAGAGCATAACTTGCTAACGGTGTTCCTGATTTTTGATAAAGGAATCCAACACCTTTTGGACCGTTGATTTTATGAGCAGATACACTCAATAAATCCACCTGTAATTCATTTACATCAATGCGCTCTAAGCCATAAGCCTGAACCGCATCTGTATGGAAAGTGGCAGGATGCTCACGCAATAGCTCACCAATTTCCGCAATTGGCTGAATCGTTCCAACTTCATTATTTCCATACATAATTGTCACTAGAATAGTATCTTCACGAAGGGCTTTTTGGACATCCTCAACCGCGACACGCCCTCTTTGATCGACAGGTAAATAGGTCACCTCAAAGCCATCACGTTCAAGTTTTTCACAAGTATGTAATACTGCATGATGCTCTACTTGCGTTGTAATGATGTGTTTTCCTTCCTTTGCACGGGCATAGACAGTCCCTAAAATTGCCATATTGTCAGCTTCTGTGCCACCACTTGTGAAAATAATTTCCCCTGCTTGCGCACCAATTGATTTCGCCAATAGCTCACGTGCATCATCTAGATATTTTCTTGCCTCTCGACCTGCTTTATGAATACTCGATGCATTGCCAAATACCTCCTGCATAGCAGTCGTCATCGCCTCTATTACTTGGCCATTCATCGGAGACGTGGCCGCATGATCGAGATAGATATATGAATTCATGTTGAAAACTCCTTTTTATCAATTACACCTCGGCATAATTAAGTCAGGATTTTTTCGAGCTCGCTCGAAAAGCCCTTTTCAAACTCTGTGACATCCGCCAGAGGCTTTCGCTTGATTCAGTTAATGCTTGCAAAATCAATACAAGTATACCTCGCTCCTCTATGAGAGGGGAGTCTTCCGTACTTGGTGGTTCATTTTAGGACAAAAAACATTTCTGAATCGAGATAAAAGCACAAAACCCACATCACTCATCGTAAAATAGTTATTGAGATGTGAATCGTTCACAATCTCCCTAAAAGATGAAGTGAATGCAGGAGTAGCGCTTTAGCTTAAACTATTTTAAATATAGAACATGTAGCCTTCCACTACATTTTCTTCTGTATATTGTGCTAAATCTTCAATGGTCGTTGTATCTAACACATTTTTTACTGCATCGCGAATACGTAGCCATAACTCACGTTGAGGTGCTTCTTCATTTTCAATGCCCTCTACTGGTTGAATAGGTCCTTCTAGCACACTAATAACATGGGCCGCTGAAATTTCGCTAGGTGGATTAGCTAGCATGTAACCACCATAAGCACCACGTACACTTTTTACTAGGCCTGAATTACGAAGCGGAGATACTAATTGCTCTAAATATGCTTCTGAAAGCTCCTTTTCCGCAGCAATTTTACGCAAAGGAATTGGTCCTTCCCCATAATGCTTTGCTAATTCAATCATAATTGTAAGCCCGTAACGGCCCTTTGTTGAAATTTTCATTTTATCACCCTCAATTAGTCTAGTCAAAATACTACCAACAGTATATCATAATCTCCTCTTGATGAACTCGGAAATACACCTAGAAGGATATGATATACTTATTAAAGCGATATAAAATCGTTCAAAAGCTATATGAGTGCTTTATTTTAGCGTAAAAAAATGGATGAAGCAAAAAAATGACAACGACTGAAAGGGGAAGTTATTTTGCACAATGAACCACTCGCTTTTCGAATGCGACCTTTAACCCTTGATGAGATTGTTGGTCATCAGGATTTCATTGGTCCCAACACCGCCCTTTATAAAATGATTCAAAATGAACATGTCCCTTCCATGTTGCTATATGGAGAACCTGGAATCGGTAAAACATCCATTGCCAATGCCATTGCAGGAAGTTCCAAGCTCCCTTTCTTCGCACTTAATGCCACACGAGCTGGCAAAAAGGATGTGGAAGATATTGTCCAAGAAGCCAGAATTTCAGGGAAAGTGCTTCTTTTTTTGGATGAAATTCATCGCTTCAATAAATTACAGCAGGATACGCTGTTACCACATGTAGAAAATGGATCGATTGTATTAATTGGTGCCACGACAGAAAATCCGTATCATGATGTTAATCCAGCGATTCGTTCACGCTGTGGCGAAATTTATCAGCTAAAACGTTTAACGAAGGAAAATTTAATCGAATTAATCGAAAAAGCATTAGCTGATGAAAGACGGGGACTAGGCAAATATCATTTTGCCTTAACACCATCACAAATTGAACAAATTGCAGCCGCAGCAAACGGAGATGCGCGAAAGGCATTAACTTTGCTTGAATCCATTTATTATGCCAGTGACGAGGTGGATGGGCAAACGATTGCTGCCGACCATGTCATTGAACATCTCATCAGTCGAATTGGTGTATATGGCGATAAAAAAGGATCACATTTTTATAATTTACTATCAGCCCTGCAAAAATCTGTGCGTGGCAGTGATACCAATGCTGCTTTGTATTATTTAGCGCATTTATTGGAAACAGGCGATTTAGTGGCTGTCAGCAGACGCCTCCTTGTTATGGCCTATGAGGATATTGGTCTGGCTAATCCCGAAGTCGGACCTCATATGTTAGCTGCTATTCAAGCAGCCGAACGACTAGGATTACCAGAGGCACGTATCCCACTTGCAAGTGCTGTCATCGAAATGTGCCTTGCCTCAAAATCCAATTCAGCCATTGTGGCAATTGATGCTGCCATTAAGGCTATTCATGAAGGCAAAATAGGCGATATTCCACATCATTTGCGAGATGCTCATTACGAGGGTGCCAAAGATTTAGGACATGTTGGCTATCAATATCCTCATAACACACCGATTGGTACTTTTGGTGGTTGGGTAAACCAACAATACTTGCCAGACGAACTTGTAGGCACTGAATTCTACAAGCCTGTTATTGCTGGTGAGGAAAAACGCATGGCCAGTATCTACGACAAACTCAAATCATTTCAATATAAGAAATAATAAAACACAAAAGCAAAGTCACTATCTCAAGGAATTGAAATGACTTTGCTTTTTATCTAACAACAGGATAGGCTGCTCTAGCAATCAACCTGTAAAGCTCGGGTTATTTGTTGTGTAGCGTTCTTGGTAAAACAAATTTAATGGTTCTGCTAAATGTCGAAGTGATGGCAAAATGGATTCTTTTACATCTCCTTTATCTGCCTTACTATGCAAAAAGACAATTAAATTATACGACTGATACAATAAGCTCGCGAACTCTTGATTGTTTTCTCTTACCTCAAAGCGAATTGCTTTTACAGCAATTGCTTGTGCAATTTTTTGTTCTCTTGTTTCACAGGAGGGGTCCGTACTTAATTCATCATCCGACACTCTGTATAACCGTTTTAATGCACCATAGACCTCTTGATTTCCACTAAATCGATCTTTTAACCACTGCAAGACAAATTGCAAAAGAATCATTGCATAGATAAGGGAAAGACATTCATCGCCACGTGATTTTTTTGCCAAGCGTTGGAAATATTCTGCTTGTGTGACTAGTTCAAAAAGAATTAAACGAATTGGATAAAGCATGGCATGGCCGCTATTGATGTACAGCTTTTCCCGATCTCTATACATAGCCAACCAAATATCTTTGACCAATGAAATAGATTTCCTTGTTGAGAGCGCTAATTGACATTGAATAAGCTCCTGTTCAATTGTCGGTTGGATAAGCTGTTGAAATAATAGTTCATCTTCCTCACTAACTAATAAAAGAGGTTTTTCCAAATTCGCCAAATCTATTTCTATTCCATTTACAATCATTGCTTAGCCCCCTTCCAATAAGTTCTTACAGCGCGAGCACATATATTACCAATTTTCTAACTATAATTCGACAAAAATACATAAATACCTTTCAAGAAAATATGTCTTTTTACTTTCCCCACAATAAAAAAAAGAATCCACGCCACTAAAAAAGCAAGTAAATCACTCTCTTTCCACATCGAACATTGTAGAAAAAACTGATTTATTTACAATTAGTTACGTAGATTCTTGACGTATAGGCTATTTTCAGAAAATAGATAGTCTATTATTGTCAAAGGTCTAAGAAGAAAGTTCCTGATCAACAAATAATTTAAACTGTTGAAGACATTGCTTCACTTCACCTTTCTGTGACAGCACCTCGTTGCGTATGATTGTTGCTTGTTCTTCATCCTCTAGCACTTCAGTTAAAAGAGCAATGATATCTTCTAATAATTGCTCATTCTCTTCCTGCTCAATACTTGGTAAGGAATAGGCTGCTATTTTTAATAAATGCTCTACTTTTTCAGGCGTTTTTTGTAAAGCATTCGAAGAATAATAGGTCGATGCAGCTAAAAAGTAGCATAATTTTGCACAACAATCGATAAATAAATGCCAATACGTATTTGCTTTTGGTAATTCCCCTGCCCGCTGATTAACATATTCCTTATAATAGGTTGTGACTTGTATATATAAAGGATTCAATTCTCTCATGGCTTTCGGATAATTGTTGGATGTATCCAAATAGTCAAATACAATGGCATTCATTTTCTCTTGAAGTTTGACAATATCTAAATGATCACGAATTACTTGAATTTCCATTTCCCCACTCTCCCATATGTCATTTGCTGTTTAACTTCCTGGCTATTCACTGAGTAGCACCAAGCAAACCAAACAAACTGATCGATTATCTAATGGATGATTTAAATTATAGCAATAAACCATATGAAGTAGTGTGGACATGAAAAAAATAAGACAATTTCGTGAATTAATAGCATTTTATGTACATAAGGGGAACTATTTTGGTAAAATTATACCCTTTGTACATATTCATCAAATAACCATGGATCCTTTGCTCGATCGATGATTTCGATAATACTTCCATACACATATTTTTTAATGCGCTTTTGGGGTATATAAAAATAAGCATTGTTCATAATTAACCATTCACTTAATGTTAAATCACTACCTGCTTGTTGATTTGTTAAGATTTTTTTATGTCGCAGAACATCAGCCATTTTATAAAAACCATCTGACAATTCGTAGGCTGATACATCAAAATTAAAAATGGGGCTGACAACCTGTCCAACATCAAAAATATGTATAGTTTGGTTTTCTTCATCAATAGCTAACTCTACTGTGCTAATCTCGTCGAAAAGATTTAAACCTCTATATTCCATTTGATAAATTTTTTCCATTTGTATACGCCTCCTTTTTTACAACGGTCTAATTGTAACATAGAAAAAGTAGCTACCTCTAAATACAATTAAGGCAGCTACTTCTACGAATATGAACATTTATGCTGTTTTTTGACTATTACCAAAGCACGTAAATGGTATTAACCTTGTACGCGCGTAATTTTTACATCTTTTAGGATGGTATTGATTACCCAGCTTGCTGCAATTAAACCCGCTACGGACGGTACAAAGGCGTTAGATGAAGGCGGCATCTTTGCTTTGCGAATTGCTGCATCAGGCTTACCTACATGTTCGACAACATCTGGACGTACGACAATTGGACTTTCATCTGAAAATACAACCGTAACACCCTTATGAATACCTTCTTTACGTAGCTTAGTACGAATGATTTTAGCCAATGGGTCTGTATGTGTTTTTGAAATATCTGCAATTTGGAAGCGAGTAGGGTCCATCTTATTTGCTGCACCCATGCTTGAAATAATAGGAATATTACGCTTTAAGCATTCCTTCATTATATGAATTTTATACATCACTGTATCACTTGCATCAATTACATAATCAATGCCTTGTGCAAAAAATTCTTCATAGGTTTCTTCCGTATAAAACATGTGCATGTCAATCACTTCACATGCTGGGTTAATATCTGCAATACGCTCTTTCATGACAGCTGATTTTGATTGACCAACTGTTGATAGGTATGCGACAAGTTGTCTGTTGACATTTGTGATATCTACATTGTCCTTATCGACTAGAATAATACGGCCGATTCCGCTTCGTGCACATGCCTCAGCCGCGAATGAACCGACACCACCCACACCAAGAATGGCAACCGTTGTATTTTTTAATTTCTCGAGACCCTCTGTTCCTATTGCGAGCTCGTTACGTGAAAATTGATGTAACATCCTGACACTCTCCATCTATGAAATTTTATTAGTAAACCTAGTTATATACTAAGATAAAATCAAAACCTATCTTACATTTTATCATGTTATTGTTCAAGAGAAAAATATAAAGAAAAAATCCAAATTGCCTACGGAATATGTAAGACCACCATAAAGAAAAGAGATTGATGACTCAATCTCTTTCTCACTCTTCTTTACTTTGTAAACCCAAATGTTGACCATGGTTGAATATGTGTCAATAAAAATTGTTCTTCCTCCACAATGCGAGCTACAACATTACTCGATCCTGTATTCGGAATGTCCTTTAGCACAATCTGTAGCTCTCCCTTATAACGAACATCTAAATTATTATCAATCGTGACATCTCCTGTTTTTAATGGCCGTATATCATGCACAGGAAAATCTCCATTTTTATATTTCACACGGGACTGGGTGCTCCGAATCACGTATTCAGACACATCACCTCGATTAAAATGAGGCTCTTTATAAAGAATCGTCTCCTCTAAAATGCTCGTGTCTTCAGACTGGACAACTCTTAACTCAAGCTTATTACGATTTAATTGTCCTAATGCACGTAGTTCTTCCTCAGAAGCAAACATATTGCCAATAATACAATCGTCAATTAACCCCGTATGCCATAAATCTTTCGCCTGTACAGTGATTGGGAGATGACGGTGTTCCTCTAATGTAGGTAACCCGTGCTCTGTTTGCTCCCAAGGTCCAAATTGACCATGTTGCGAGGAGATCATCGCTGCTGTCCTCACATTGTGTGCTTTAAAGTGTTGAGACGTTTGTAAAAAATGCTGACGAGATAGCCCAGTAAAGCGTCTTGGATAAAAATTATGACAGCCAATAATGTTCTCCTTATTGGGCTGATAAGAGAGAATATTATCTACATACTTCGTACCATTACTAATGTTTAATTCTATTTTTAGATTACTTGCATCAAGCGACATCAACGCTTCTTCCTGACCTGAAAACCCCATATCTAAACGTAAGGCTGCCAAATAATAATGTTCTTTTAAATAGCCAATATCCCTATAGGTTAACCCTAAATCTTCAAAAACACCTGGTGCAATATCAGCGGATATGCCAAAGCCGAGGCGTTGGGCAAATTCATTGATTTGCTGTAACTTTTGACGCTCCTCATCCTGTTTTAATGACATTAGGCATGTAAAAATACGATCAAAGCCATTGTCATGAGCCAGCTGAACATAGCGCTTCATTTCCTCAAACGTACTATGCTGCGGATATAGCGAGATTCCTAATCTTTTCACTTCAAACCCTCCGTTAATTTGACGCTTATACTTCTACTTTTTGTCCTCTGGATTCCACTACAGACTCCTCACTCTGTGCCTCTAAAGCAGCTTTTTGCTCATTCTGCCTTGCCATACGGTTTGCCATCGAGATAAATGGCAGATAAATACAAACAGCGATGACAATTAAGGCCATGCTCAAAACAGCACCACGCCAAGATTGAGTTGCTAAAAATCCATTAATAATCGGCGGTGTTGTCCATGGTGGTGAGACGGTAGCAGCTGGCACCCAGCCCCATTTCGTTGCAAAGAATGCGATGGTTACATTTATCATTGGTGTCAAAATGAACGGTACGAATAAAACCGGATTTAATACAATTGGTAACCCAAAAAGTAATGGCTCATTAATATTGAAAATCCCAGGTGCTGCAGATAATTTCCCAACTGTATTATATTGCTTATTCTTTCTAGCAAATATGAAAATCGCAATAATAAGTGCTATTGTCGTGCCAGAGCCTCCCATATTAATAAAAGCATCAAAGAATGGTTTATTGACAATGTAAGGCGCAACTTTACCAGCAGAGATAGCTGCAACGTTTTCGTTAATAGCGGGTAAATTAATCGTTTGCATAAATGGTTCGATGATATTTGCTCCATGTACGCCAAGTGTCCATAAAAATGTAGGTATAAATGCCAAAATTAAAGCGGCTAGCCATGTATTTGTTAGACCCATAAATGGCTCTTGAACCGCAGAGTAGAAGGATCCGACAATATCAGGTATATCAAAACCTGCTGAAATAATTGTACGTACTATAGCAAATATTCCAATCGTAATAATGGCAGGAAGTAACGCAGCAAATGATTTGGCAACAGCTGGTGGTACACCCGTAGGCATTTTAATTAGTAGCTTAGGATTGCCAGACAATCTACAAAACAATTCTGTAGAAAGTAGTGCAACAATCAGAGCAATAAATATTCCACCGGTACCTGTTGTTAAGCCGGTTAATCCGCCTTCCCCGAAAGTTCCAAATGTCATATAGCTTGATAGACTAATGACCCCAGCAGACAGCCCATCTTTTTGATAACTTTTTGCAAGATGATAAGCAACGGTAAAGGCAAGTAACAGTGAAATGATATTAAATGTAGCACTCCAAATATTACCGCCGAATTGAGTCCATGTCTCATGTTTCCAAATGGCATCGAGTGCATTTTGATAAAAATCGATAGGCAAATTGTTAATAAGTACAGCCAAAGATCCCACAATCGTTAAAGGCATAATCGTAATAAATCCGTCACGAATGGCAACTAAATGACGCTGATTCCCTACCCTAGCAGCAACCGGTACAAACTTTTCTTCTAAAAAACGGAACACTCACATACACTCCCTTTGCTTTTTATTTATAACATCAAAATTTGATGTTACTCCCCTTTGATTCGTTCATATAGCTCAATCATTTCCTGTGCTAAATCGCGAAAAGTAATGGCATTCATTAAATGATCTTGCGCATGAATTAATAACATCGAAACCTCTACTTTTTCTCCCCTTGCTTCTTGAGACAGTAAGCCCGTTTGAGAATGATGTGCATCAATTAATGACTCATTCGCTAGGTTAATTTTTTCTTTTGCTGCCTCAATGTGCCCCTTTTTTGCTAGTTGAATAGCTTCCATACACTCACTTTTCGTATTTCCACTATGCACAATCAGTCCCATAATGGACTCCATTAATGCTGTATCTTCCATTCCCCTTTGCCCTTCTTTCATCCAATTAGTTGTAGTGCCTGTTTCAGGACATTTTCACCGTTCATCATGCCATAATCCGCCATATTGATCACATCGATTGGAAAGCCCTTATCCTTATATTTTGTTTCAAATGAACCTTTCAAATAACGAACCTGTGGGCCTAATAAAAGAACATCAGCCTTCTTTGTCGCTAGGATCTTTTCAACCTCTCCCTCAGCAATGGCGAAAATATCGGCTTCAATATTTTGCTCTTGAGCTGCTTTTTGCATCTTTGACACTAATAAACTAGTACTCATACCCGCTACACACACTAACATGATGTTTTTCATTCGATACACTCCTTTTATTTTCTTCGATTGTGTAATCGCTTACTTATTTTGAGAATAGCACCTATTGGTATATACCACAATATAAATTTTACATTAAATTTATATTAATCAAGTTATTTACAAAATTGGGCTATGTTACTTTTATCGTAAAATTAATGGTTATACTCAACTGGTATAGTCCAGAAAAAAAGCCAAAAAAATTTCAAATTTTCTTATTATTCACTACCTAAAAATACTCATAAAATGCTGGCTTTTCAGTAGGGAGTGCCCGTTGCCACTGTTCGATAATTTTTTCTGCCGTAGGTTGATTAGCATAGACAACCGCTTCTTTGACAGAAAGATATCCTACCATCATCGCAGAAAAAAGATTAATTGGTAGTGTTAGCATATGCTTGTCAGAGACTGAATTTGTCTCAATTATTGAGACCTGACCATTTTTATTTATTTGATAAACATGCTCATTCCAGAGACAAAATGGATCTTCAATACGAATGGTTAATGTTTCTTGAATATCCTTCCACGGATACTGCTGCATAAATGCGAAAACGTCTACTACTCTAATCATCACATCCTGTTTGACTTCTCTTTTGAATTGTGGCTCCTTGAAATAAAAGCCAAAAGGATAATGATTACTAGTAACCCCAGTTATGCTACTGACACTCGCTGCATGAGATGTCATATAACGCCACATAGCTTGTTCGGCTAAGTGATTTGCTACAACAAAATCTTGGATAGTAAATATCCCATCTTGAATCGTATAACGAATATAGCCCTCTATATTATTGTCTTGAAAATAGACTGCAAAGTGACTATCTGGACTCCTTCTTTCAAGTCTTTTCCACCATCCTTCATCCCTTACCATGCCACCATTTCGAATGATTGCCTGTGCATTATGAAAATCCTTAATCATCTGAAAGAGCGCAGGATCTAACCACTCAAAGCTCATCCTTTTCATGACGTCTACTTGTTTCCCTAAAGAGGGAAAAAGCGTCTGAGGAATTGTATAATGGAGCTTCTCAAAAAATAATTCCCAACCAAAATAACGATAGAAGGACACAGAAAATGGTGCTAATACTGAAATCGTTTGTCCATTGTCTCGCATTTTTTGTAGCGCTTCTGTCATAAGCCTTTTGATAATACCCTGCTGTCGATACTCAGGATACGTTGCAACAAAGCCGATGCCTCCCATTTTATAAGAAACCCCATGAACCGTTATATTTAACGGCAATATTAAAAGCTGACCAACAACTTTATTATGATCATAAGCACCTAATGTCGTGCTTTGCTCAATCCAATAATGAAAATCTTCTCGACGAGCCCCTGTATACTTATTTGGAAAGCAATAGTCTCTCAGTCGATGAATCTGCCCATAATCATTAGGCGAGACGATGTGAATGTCCATTTAACCACCTCTTAATTTCCAATATTCAGACAATTAGTTATAAGATTCTGTTGCAGTGGCATGATCGTAACCACTGCAAGAATCTTTTATTCCTCTTGCCATTCTTCTCCTATTGCGTTAGACAACATGACTTCGGTAACAGTTTGAAATAATGTTGCCACATCTGGCCCCTCTGCTGAAATTTCCACTACACTTTCTGGTTTAACACCTAATGACATCACGCCCATAATAGACTTTAAATTAACGGATTTTTCTTTGTATGTTAATTTAATATCATTTTGGAATGGTGTCACTGCAGTAACAAGTAATGCAGCAGGTCTGGCATGAATACCTTCAAGAGATGTAATCTTATACATTTTCTTCATTTACCATACCTCCTTTCTTTCACGTAAAGTTAATCCGATGTTGATATTTGGCAATCATTTTCTCATTATGCGTCCAATCGGAATCAACATTATTGCTGACAAATATCGGTAACTCTATGGAGGACTTTGCTAACGTTTCTATGATTTCACTGAATAAAGCATTTAATAGTAATGAGCCAATAACAGTGGATGCTGGCGCATACTGCATCTCATGTATATTTAGTACACCATCGCCAATCGGTATATGGGTATTGATGACGAAATCTACCACATCTTCTAGCCGTAGCCCACTGTGATGCCGTGTAGACTGTTCCTTATAGAGGAGTGACTGGAGGGATAGCACAAATATCCCTGAGTCCTTTGCTAATAAAGCGACGTCAATAGGTGCTGCATTTCTCCCTGAGGTTGAAATGACGATGCAAACATCATTTTCACGAAAGTCAAACTGTTCCTTATGCTGTTCAATAATAGTTGGATCTTTTTCATTGATTGAAGAAGCTAATGCTCCAGCATGTAAAGCTAAAGGTTCAATAAATATAGGACGTACGGGTACTAAACCACCTGCTCGATAAAATGCCTCCTGTGCCAATAGCTGTGAATGACCACAACCAAATAATTGAATTATCCCACCTTTTTGGAGACGTTGGACAATGAGTTGTGCCGCCTCACCTATATTGGATGCCTCCTGCTCCTTCACAATCTGGATAAGCTTTTCGATTTCAGAAAAATATGCATGCATAAAATCACCTTTTAATTTCACTTATGAATTTATAACGATCAGCTCGATACGTACTGCGTACAAGCTCAAAGGGCTTACCATCTGATAAATAACTTGTACGTTTGATAATTAAAACTGGTGCTGTTTGATTAATTTGTAGAAACTTACTATCCTCTTTCGATACGATGGCTGCCTCCATCTGTTGTACCGCATTTCCAATTTTTTGATGGAACTTTGCTTCGATTAAGGCATAAAGCGAGCCCATTATTTGCTTCTCATCCAACTCTGGATAAATTTTAACTGGGATATATGTTCTTTCGATTGCCATTGGTTGCGCATCTGCATTTCTTATGCGCACTACAAAAAATACTTCTTCACCAGGCTCTATCATTAAATCTCTTGCAATATCCACTGGTGGTATGATTTTCTCAAATCGTAATACCTTACTGCTTGGTTCCATTCCTCTTGCTCGCATATCTTCCGTGAAACTCGTTAAGCCTTTTAAAGGTTGCTCTAATTTTGGATTTGCAACATATGTGCCTCTCCCTTTTTCTCGATATAATAGACCACTATTTACTAGATTGGTAATGGATTGACGAACAGTCATTCTACTTACATCAAATTGTGCAGAAAGTTCTCGCTCTGATGGGATGGTCTCACCAATTCTGTATTCTTCTAAATAAATTCGTTGTTTAATAATCTCTTCTATTTGTATATAAATAGGTATATGAGAATTTTTCTCTAACAATTCTTGCACCTTCCTTATCGCCTTTATGATTTCTCAATACAACTTTACCTCTTCAGATCGCATTTTGTATATCGCATTGTTGATTAAGTAAAGCTCAATTATGTCCACTAACAACATCTGCATGACAGTGTGAAAAGGACATATTTACATCGTCGCTTGTTATATGCTAATGATGGCATACTGAGCGCCCCTCTATCATTGTAGCATCTGCGTTCAATCGTTGTACCCATTATGTTCTCTACTGACAAATCATCGACTCGTAATATTGATACAATTTACTTTCTCTTAAACAGTTACTTCCATCATCCATAATTAAAACGCTTTCAAAAAAGTTCATCCAAGTATTATCCACCTATAGGATAACCATAACTTAGAAGATTATTAATCTTTAGAACAGATAGCCTCTTCATAAAGGTATAGTTGTCTATACCAATTATATGATGCTTCATCAGAAATAAAAAGTAATCTTTTGTATTTTCTAAATATTTATTTAAAATTCTATACTCGTTCTTAGCAACCTTGATCCTGTTTAATTTGATATAAAAAAGGAGCTATGATAAGCTCCTTTCAATCCTATGTATAGGACGAATCCCAATTGTGCCGTAATGCCAAGAAACATTCGTTTTGAACCCGCAATTCGCAGGTGGGTGCCCGCTTTGCAACTTTAAACGTCCCGCTCCGTTAGGGGCATGTTTGCGACTACAAAATGAAGGCTCCCGATTCTATAATGTTCGGTCAAAACTGTGAAGTAGAGTTAGCAGTTAGACAAACACATCAGGATTCGTATTACAGTTATCATACCACCACTTTTCTGATAATTCAAACGATTTTCTCTAATAATCTATAATTTCTTAAGAAAACGCAAAAAATACCTAGATTCCCAACAGTATTTGCTAGGAAGTCCAGGTATTTTGTATTACACATTATTTTCTAAATGGTTTGATGGCCAGGCTTAATTCACTTAGTTGCTCAGGAGATACTTCACTTGGTGCTTCTGTCATCAAGCAGCTTGCACTAGCTGTTTTCGGGAATGCAATTGTATCACGTAAATTAGTACGACCTGCTAATAGCATGACGAAGCGATCAAGACCAAATGCAAGACCTGCATGTGGTGGTACGCCGTATTCAAACGCTTCTAATAGGAAGCCGAATTGTGCTTGTGCTTCTTCTTCTGAGAAGCCAAGTAATTCAAACATTTTTTCTTGTAGCTCACGTTCATAAATACGTAATGAACCACCACCAAGTTCGTAGCCGTTTAAAACGATATCATATGCTTGTGCCCGTACTGCTGCAGGGTCTGTGTCCATTAACGCTATATCTTCATCAAACGGACGTGTGAATGGATGGTGTGCAGCATAGTAACGTCCATCTTCCTCAGAGTATTCGAATAATGGCCAGTCAGTAATCCAAAGGAAAGCAAATTGTGATTCATCGATTAGGTTTAAATCTTGTCCTAATTTCGTACGTAGAGCACCTAAAGAAGCTGCTACAATAGCTGCTTTATCAGCGACAAATACTAGAATATCGCCAACTTCTGCCCCCATACGCTCGATTAATGCTGCTGCTAACGCTTCGTCAAAGAATTTCGCGATTGGACCGTTCAGGCCTTCTTCTGTAACCTTTAACCAAGCAAGACCTTTTGCTCCGTAAATACCAACGAATTTCGTTAACTCGTCCATGTCTTTACGAGAATAGTTGTCAGCTGCACCTTTAATATTGATACTTTTTACTTGTTTACCTTGTGCAACCGTATCGGCAAACACTTTGAAATTACAGCCTTCAAAAATATCATTTAACGCTACTAGCTCTAATCCAAAACGTACATCTGGCTTATCTGAACCATAGCGATCCATTGCTTCTTGGTATTTCATGCGTTGGAATGGTGCAGGAATGTCGATTCCTTTTACTTCTTTCATTACCGCTTGGATTAAGCGTTCATTCATTTCTAATACTTCTTCTTGTGTTAAGAAGCTCGTTTCAATGTCCACCTGTGTAAACTCTGGTTGACGGTCAGCACGTAAGTCTTCATCGCGGAAGCAACGCGCAATTTGGAAATACTTTTCAAAGCCAGCAACCATTAATAATTGTTTAAATAATTGAGGTGATTGTGGTAATGCGTAAAATTCACCTTCATGAACACGTGAAGGTACTAAATAGTCACGAGCACCCTCTGGCGTTGATTTTGTTAAAATTGGTGTTTCTACTTCTAAGAAACCTTCGTTTTGTAGGAAGTTACGAATTGTACGTGTCACATCAGAACGCATTTTGAATGTATCGAACATTACGGGACGACGTAAGTCAAGATAGCGATATTTCAAACGTAAATCTTCTGATACGTCTGTGCGATCTTCAATCTGGAATGGCGTAGTTTTTGCCGTATTAATGACGACTAATTTTGTTGCTTCCACTTCGATTTTACCGTTTGGCACATTTGGATTGATTTGATCCTCTGTACGAAGAATGACTGTACCTTCCACCTCGATCACATATTCACTACGCACTTTATCTGCTAATGCATGTGCTTCTGCCACATCTGGACTAAAAACGACTTGCGTAATACCAGTACGATCACGTAAATCAATGAAAATTAAACCACCAAGGTCACGACGGCGCTGTACCCAACCTTTTAATACGACTTTTTCGCCTTGTAACACTTCTGAAAGCTCGTTACTAGCATGTGTTCTTGTAGCCATTGTTAAATTCCTCCAAAATATCTTCAATTTATGTAGCATTTCACTACAAATGCCCTCTGTCTGTTTTTATGCTTGTTGTGTTAAATAGTTCACTAGCTCTGAGAATGTCACTTTGTGCTGTTCACCAGATTCCATATGTTTCACAGCAGCTGCCTGCTCTTCAAGTTCTGTTTCACCTAGAACAAGGGTATATTTTGCACCTAGACGATCCGCTGATTTCATTTGAGCCTTCATTTTACGGTCTAAATAATCCATCTCTGTCGCAAGTCCCTTCGCTCGGAAAGTGCTTGTCAGCTCAACAGCCTTTTGCTTCGCCTCATCGCCCATTGCAATAATGTAAACATCTAGCCCTGAAGCTGTGTCTAATTCAACACCCTCTGCTTCAAGTGCCAGCAACAATCGCTCAATACTTAATGCAAAACCTATACCTGGTACATCAGGACCGCCAATTTCTTGCACTAATCCATTGTAGCGTCCACCACCACATAGTGTTGTAATCGCTCCAAAGCCTGATGCTGTGGACATAATTTCAAATGTTGTGTGATTATAATAATCAAGTCCTCGCACGAGATTTGGATCAACCTCGTATGAAATACCCAATGTATCTAAGTACGATTTCACTTGAGCAAAATAAGCAGCTGATTCTTCTGTTAAGAAATCAGTTAACGCTGGAGCCGTTTGCATTAACGGATGCTCACGATCTACCTTACAATCTAAAATGCGCAATGGATTTTTTTGCAAACGATTTTGACAGTCTGAGCAAAACTCATGAATATGTGGCTCAAAATGCTGTAATAAAGCAGTACGATGTGTATCACGTGTTTCTTTGTCGCCAAGTGAATTAATCACTAATTTTAAATCCTTTAAACCAGCTGATTCATAGACGTCCATAGCAAGAGCAATGACTTCTGCATCAATCGCAGGATCTGCTGAACCAATTGCTTCTACTCCAAACTGTACAAATTGACGATAACGACCCGCTTGTTGACGCTCATAGCGGAACATTGGTCCTAAGTAAGAAAGCTTAACTGGCTGATCTGGAGCACCAAACATTTTATGCTCCACATAGGCACGTACGACACCAGCCGTATTTTCTGGACGTAGTGTTAATGAACGCCCTCCACGATCTTCAAATGTATACATTTCCTTTTGTACAACATCAGTTGTTTCCCCAACCCCACGTGCAAATAGATCCGTTTGCTCGAAAATTGGTGTGCGAATTTCGTTATAGCGATAAACACGACAAATATCACGAATAATCGCTTCAACCTTTTGCCATTTTTCAGATTGACCTGGCAAAATATCTTGTGTCCCTCGTGGCACTTTAAAACTCATGTAATTCCCTCCTATATTGATTGCTTATGATAGAGCAGCTGTTGTACCACTTTGAGCGAATGCATGCTTTGATTGAGCGGATTTCTGTCCGTTCTGAGCGGGTTACAACCTCTGATGAGCGCTTTTCACACTAGTTGGAGCGCCTTCCCCTCTTCTCTTAGCAAAAACAGCAATCCCTCGAAAAAACTCATTACTTTTTGGGCAACAAAAAAAGCCCTCGTCACCTTGCTAATGCAAGGGACGAGAGCTGTATAAGCTTCCGCGGTTCCACCCTAGTTGACACAAAATAATTACATGTGTCCTCCTCTTAATCGGATAACGGCCGATTCCGTTTTTTCCTACTAGGCACTGCTTTTCAGAAAAAAGCCTCTCAAGTGTTATTCACGTGATACATTTTTGTAGGAAAGATTGCAGCCTAAGTCTTTCCCTCTCTTTTCCAATAGTGGTATACGCTACTTGCTTGGTCATAAGCGATTAATCATTTTTCGATTACCCTTTATGTTAGTCACTAGCCAAAGCAATGTCAACTATTTTTGTATTTTTCACCCGTCTATCTTGAAAATAACTAATTCTGTTACCATTTTACCACGAATTTTATGATAAAAGCATGGTAAAATAGCACAAGGAATAGGAGGAATCTGATGAGGACAAAAATTTTACATAGTATAATCATCTTCGTACTAATGGTAACGATGGCGATTCCAAATAAGAACTTTGTTCAAAGAGCTTCCGCTGACACCAGTGATCTAAAAGTCGCTGGAACGATTCTTCATTTGCGTGAGGGTCCTGGATTGTCTTATCCCATTATTACGACTTTAGAAGAAGGTGACCCTTTAACCTCAATCGGTCGAGAAGGTGATTGGTACCAAGTCAAAGCAGGTAATTACGAAGGATGGGTTGCCTCTTGGCTGACAGCACCTACTAATGCTAAACAAGTGATCGACAAAACCGTCATTTCACAAGTTGACCGTTTAAATATTCGAACAGAACCAGATATCTCTTCAGCTGTTCTTGGTCAACTTTCTACAGGTAACCAAGCAAACCTCGTTGAAGAAAATGGAGAATGGGCAAAAATCGATTGGAATGGACTAACAGGATGGGTGTCGAAGGATTATGTCACGATCAACGATAACCCTAAAAAAGAAACGGAACCCAAGGAAGATGCTGTAGAAGTAACTACTACAACCACGGCATCCGCTAATAAAGATGCAACCTTCACCATTTTAGTGGACACCCTTAATGTTCGTAAGAAGCCAGATTTGAACGCTAAAAAAATCGGCACCGCAACAAAAGGACAAGCCTTTAAAGTACTCGCACATGAGCATAATTGGGTACAAATTCAGTACAATGATAAAAAAGTTGGTTGGGTCTATAGTTTTTATGGTACATTCTCCAATAAAGTAAAAAGTACCTCAAAAACATCATCTTCCAAAGAGTTAGAGTCTGTTACGATTATCTATAATGGGACAAACCTACGAACGGATGCCTCAACAGCAGCAGAGGTGGTTGAACGTGTAGATGCTGGTGGGAATTACCCGATAGTAGGCGTTAAAAATGATTTTTATGAAATACAAATAGACGACGAAAAAACAGCCTTTGTCGCGAACTGGGTGGTCACAACAAGTTCCAATAAAGCGACAAATCCACAGAAAGAAATAGAAGAACCCCGTAAAAAAGGTACTTTAAGTGGATTAACGATCGTTGTTGATGCTGGTCATGGTGGAAATGACCATGGTACAACTGGTCAACGTGGTACTGAGGAAAAGGGCATTACTTTAAAAACGGCCACTTTGCTAGCTTCCAAGCTAAGTGCTGCTGGCGCAAACGTTGTCATGACAAGAGAATCGGATGAATATGTGGCATTGCGTAAGCGTGTATCGATTGCCCATCAATATGAGGCAGATGCCTTTATTAGCCTTCATTACGATGCAACAGATGATAGCTCCATTAACGGCTTCACGTCCTATTATATGAATAGCAATCAAAAAGGGCTTGCTGAAGCAATTCATGACGGCCTTTCCAGTAAACTAGATTTAAGAGACCGTGGTACACAACAAGGGAATTATTTAGTATTACGAGAAAATCGTCAAAAGGCCGTCCTTATTGAGTTAGGCTTTTTAAGTAATTCAAGTGAGGAGCGCGTTATTACAACAGCTAAATTCCGTGAACAAGCGACTCTTGGTATTTATCAGGGAATTCTCAACTACTTTAATGAACAAGATGAATAAGCAAAAAAAGCTGTGGATGATAACATCCACAGCTTTTTCATATTTAAGATATTCCTAATGCTACCGCAGCAATTAGCGCCAGACAGGCAATCACTGCCCACCCAAGAATCATCTTCCAGATAAACTTAATCCACTTTTCATAAGGGATACCTGCAACAGCTAAATACGCCATTAATGCAGACGAGGTAGGAATAATAGAGTTCGTTAAGGAATCTCCATATTGGAAGGCTAAAACAGCCACTTGTCGCTCTAATCCTAATAAATCAGTGATTGGAATCATAATTGGCATTGTTGCTGCTGCCTGTCCACTACCAGATGAAATAAATAAATTTAAAAGAGCTTGGATAAATAACATACCGATTGCACTAATAGCATGTGGCAAATGTCCAATTGTTTCTGAGGCTGCATAAACGATTGTATCAATAATTTTCCCCTGCTCTAAAACAACCGTAATAGCACGGGCAAAACCTACAATTAAAGCACCAAATGTTACAGCCTTGGCTCCCTCAATAAAGGAATCAAAGATAGTAGCAGGTTTTAAACCACCAATTAATCCTGCAACTAATCCCATAATTAAAAAGGATGCCGTTAGCTGTGTTAAGAACCAGCCCCAATTAAAGACACCATAAATATTAAAGCCAATTCCACAAGCCATAACAATAAATACAAATTTATGCTTTCCAGTTAATGTAGGAATGTCAATCGCAGAAACATTGGATTTAGCTTTTTGCTCAATATCATAAATGACACTTGCCTGTGGGTTCTTTTTCACCTTAAAAGCATAGCGAGATACATAGAAAATAGCAAAACCCAACACAAAAACATAGACAACAGCACGGAAGCCAATCCCTGAGAATAATGGTACATCAGCTAATGATTGTGCAACACCTACCGTAAAGGGATTAAGCATTCCTCCGAAAAATCCACTGGCGGCACCAAGTGTAATCATAGCTGTTCCTGTTACAGCATCAAAGCCCATCGCACGTGCAATGGCCACACCAATCGGTACGAAAATAATTGTTTCTTCCGCCATCCCCATTGTAAAACCACCAACAGAGAATAAAATCATCGATAAAGGAATCAGTAATTTCTCTCTGCCCTCTAAAGCTTTTACTCCTTTATAGACACCTGCCTCAATAGCACCTGTAGAACGAATAATACCAAAAACACCACTGACTAAAAAAATGTAGAAAATAATTTGAGCCCCTTTTTCGAGACCCATTGGAATCGCTGTAAACATTTCAAAAAAGGAAACTGGTTCACTCTCAATATGATGATAGCTTCCATCTACAACGAGCATTCGCCCTTCTTCATCCTCTACACGTTCAAACTCACCCGCTGGTATGATATAGCTTGCAATACCTGCTAAAAAAATAATAGCAAAAATAATCGTATATGTATGAGGTACTTTCAACCAGCTTTTCTTCTTTACCCCCTGCTCATTTTCCATTAAATCACGCTCCTTTTTCTGATTTAGACATTAGCAGTATATTGTCGCTATTTGTCGCTAATTGAAAATAAATATACATGAGTTTAAATTTATTGTAAAGTATTAATTTTCTATTATTTCAGAAAGCACACGCTGCCGTTCCTTATTAAACCTCTTATTCCTCTCCTACAAACACAGAAAGTTATATACACATAATCGAATACTAATGTGCATTTCCATCGTCATATTTTGTTTTCTAAAATAATAATTATATCTCGATGACACAAATTGTTTCTTATTAAGACAGAAGCAATGTGCAGTGGTGTTGGAGAAGATAGAGTTGATATGATTGTCCTTCGATTTTTCAACCATGAACTTCATGAGAAAAATCAATCATGAAAGGCATCAAAGGTTGTATGTAGGATGAAAAAATTGGAGGTTAGCTATCCATGAGGAATCAAATGATTTATTATTTTTAGAAAATAATATTCAACTGTTTGATAATTTTTAGTTTCTGGAACTACATTTACTATTATGAGATTACTATTTGCAATAAACAGATAAAAAAAGAAAAAGAACCTTCTATCATTTATTATGATTTGAAGGCTCATATTTTTTCATTTTTTTGTAGTTTCCAATGTAACCCATACAATTTCCTCCATTCGAATGAAGAAAGGCGTACGATTCATCTCAAGAACCATATGGTCAGGTAGTATGGATAATAAAATACCTTGTTGAATATTTTTTGCTGTTTGCACCACTACTGCCTGACCAATCATCATGCTAAGAGTTTCGTATAAATATGGATTGGTTATACTTCTCGTCTGCGTCATGTTTAAGACACTCCTTCCTATAAAACTAACCATACTCTTTAGTATATGAAGGAATTATAGGAAATGTTCCATTATTTTGACTCTAGAAGAATTGTGACTGGACCATCATTAATTAGTGCTACATCCATCATTGCACCAAAAATACCTGTTTCCACATGTAAGCCATGCTCGCGTAATGCCTGATTAAAAGCCTCCCACAGTGGCTCAGCTGCTTCTGGTCTAGCTGCGTTGATAAAACTTGGACGATTCCCTTTTTTTGCATCCCCATACAAAGTAAATTGTGAGACGGATAAAATAGCGCCCCCATGCTCTAAGATCGAATGATTCATTTTTCCATCTGCATCTTCCCAAAGACGTAAGTTAGCTACTTTTTTTGCTAAATAGGCAACATCCTCTTGTGTGTCTTCATGTGTGATTCCCACTAAAAGAACATAGCCATAATCAATTGCTCCTGTAACCGTTCCGTCCACTGTTACAGAGGCAGCTTTACTGCGCTGTAATACTACTTTCATGTACTAAACCCCAATTCTATATTGCCTATCAATTAGTTAATGACACGCTGTACCGAATAAATATCAGGTGTTTGTTTAATTCGCTCAACAACTTTATGCAAATGTGAAATATTTGAAATAGAAATTGTTAAATGAATTGTTGCCATTTTATCACGGTCAGCACGACCACTTACTGCTAAAATATTTGTTTTCGTTTCACTAACAATTTGCATGATTTCATTTAAAATGCCAGGTCTGTCAAAGGCTGAAACTTCAATATCAACAGGGTATTCCTTTTTCTCAGGAATGACACCATGCTCCCATTCCACTTCAATTAAGCGTTCCTGCTCATCCTCAATTTGAATATTTGGACAGTCCTCACGATGGACAGAAACACCTCTACCCTTCGTAATAAAGCCTACAATATCATCGCCAGGAACGGGCGTACAGCAGCGAGAAAGTCGAATGAGCATATTATCAATACCCTTTACAATAACGCCCGATTCCGTACGTTTTTGTGGAATTGGATTTTTCATTTTTTGTTCGATTTTTTCTAGTGCTTCTTCCTGCTCACGTTCTTTACGACGTTTTTCAGCTAAACGATTCACAACCTGCTGTGCAGTAATCCCATTCACACCAACTGCCGCATACAAATCTTCTTCATTCGTATAGTTAAATTTGTCGCATACCCGTTTTAGGTTTTCAGAGGACAGCGTTTCCTTTAAATCGAAATCCTGAGCACGGATTTCTTTTTCAATCATTTCTTTACCTTTGACAATATTTTCTTCACGCAGGTGTCGTTTAAAGAATTGCTTTATCTTATTCTTCGCCTGCGAGGATTGAGCTATTTTTAGCCAATCGCGACTCGGACCAAAGGATTGTTTCGAAGTTAAAATTTCAATGATATCACCCGTTTTTAATGGCGTATCAAGCGGTACCATCTTCCCATTAATTTTCGCTCCAATCGTACGATTTCCCACTTCGGAATGAACGCGATAGGCAAAATCAATAGGAACAGAACCTGCTGGCAGTTCAATGACATCGCCTTCAGGTGTAAAGACATAAACCATATCAGAGAATAAATCAAATTTTAAGGATTCCATAAATTCCTCTGCGTTGGAAGATTCATTTTGGAACTCTAAAATTTCACGGAACCACGTTAATTTTTGATCGACATTCTGCTTTTGATGATCGACGTTTTTGCCTTCTTTATACGCCCAGTGCGCCGCAATCCCGTACTCTGCAATTTTGTGCATTTCCTTTGTACGAATCTGTACCTCCAACGGGTCACCATAAGGCCCAATAACAGTCGTATGTAGAGACTGGTACAGGTTTTGTTTTGGCATAGCAATATAGTCTTTAAAGCGTCCTGGCATTGGTTTCCATAGTGTATGCACGATTCCTAATACGGCATAGCAATCTTTAATACTATCGACAAGAACACGAATGGCTAATAAATCATAAATTTCATTAAACTGTTTCTTTTGTAACACCATTTTTCGATAGATACTGTAAATATGCTTTGGTCGACCATAGACATCTGCGTCAATTTCAACCTCATTCAGTTGTGATTTCATCTCAGCCATCACATTTTCTAAATAAGCTTCACGTTCATCACGTTTTTTCTTCATCAGACTGACAATACGATAATATTGTTGTGGGTTTAAATAGCGCAGTGCTGTATCTTCAAGCTCCCATTTTACAGTCGAAATTCCAAGACGATGAGCAAGTGGTGCAAAAATCTCGAGCGTCTCTTTCGAAATGCGTCGTTGCTTCTCAGCAGGTAAATGCTTTAACGTACGCATATTATGAAGACGGTCTGCTAGCTTAATGAGAATAACACGGATATCTTGCGCCATAGCCACAAACATTTTTCGATGATTTTCTGCCTGCTGCGCCTCTTTTGATAAATATTTAATTTTCCCTAGTTTGGTAACACCATCAACAAGCACGGCTACCTCTTCGCCAAATTCACGTACCAAATCATCCCGCGTAAAATCCGTATCTTCGACAACATCATGTAAAAAACCTGCTGCTACAGTTTCCGGGTCCATTTGTAATTCAGCTAGAATACCTGCTACTTGTACTGGGTGAATAATATACGGTTCACCAGAGCTACGGAATTGCTCAATATGGGCATCCCTTGCTAATTCATATGCTTTTTTCACGAATGCGACATTTTCATCATTCATGTAGGATTTGACTAACTCAAAAACGTCCTCAGGAGTCAAAATTTGCTCTTTCGCCATAACATGTCCACCTTGCTCGTCAAATTTTTCAGATTAGATATAAACTTAATTGTATAAAATATTGTGGCCTATTGTAAAGAGACTGTATCATTTAGTTTAGTTAATCTCGTGAACAGATCGAAAAACGGAAAAAATATCCTTCTTTTTAATAAAAAAGACCCTTTGCGACTTCACGTCACAAAGAGTCCTTGTTTCGACAAATGGATTAGTGTAATTGATTGTAAGCTACAGCAATTTTCGCGCCGACAACTGCATTGTTTTTCACTAATGCAATGTTGGCATCAAGACTTTTACCTTCTGTTAATTCTTTAACTTTGCCAAGTAAGAATGGTGTAACGTTTTTACCTTGAATGCCATTCTCTTCAGCTTCAACTAAAGCTTTTTCAATAATGTTTGTAATAAATGCATGCTCTAATGCTTCCGCCTCAGGAATTGGATTTGCAATGACAGCGCCACCTTTTAAGCCTAATTGCCATTTCGCAGATAGCATTGCTGCAATTTCTTCCGGCGTATCTAACTGGAAGTTTACATCGAATCCACTTTGACGTGTGTAGAACGCTGGTAATTCATCCGTACCATAACCAACCACTGGCACACCTTTTGTTTCAAGATATTCTAATGTAAGACCGATGTCTAAAATAGATTTTGCACCTGCACAGATAACGGCAACATTTGTTTGAGCTAATTCTTCTAGGTCAGCAGAGACATCCATTGTTGTTTCTGCACCGCGGTGTACACCACCAATACCACCTGTAACAAAGATTTCAATACCTGCAAGCTCTGCACAGATCATTGTCGCTGCAACTGTTGTAGCTCCTAATTTTTTCGTTGCTAATAAGTAGCCTAAGTCACGACGTGAAGCTTTCGCAACACCTTGAGCATTACCGAACATTTCTAGCTCTTCATCTGATAGACCAATTTTAATTTTCCCATCAATTAATGCAATTGTCGCAGGGACTGCACCATTATCGCGAATAATTTGCTCAACTTCAAGCGCAGTTTGCACGTTTTGTGGATATGGCATACCGTGTGAAATAATTGTTGATTCTAATGCAACGATTGGTAGACCTTTTGCTTGTCCTGCTTTTACTTCTTCTGATAATACGATGAAATCTTTCATGTTGTTATTCCTCCATTTCATGTTTCAACAAATCTACTGATAACTCAGGTCTTACTGTATAAGGAGATGCCAATGTATTTTTTGCATTGGTTAATCCAGCATCAATACATGTCTCAAAAGATTGTCCCGTCAGCCAACTGTGAATGACAGCGCTGACAAAGGCATCTCCTGCTCCTGTCACATCTTCAATTTTGTCAATCACTTTAGCGGCAACATGACGAGGTGCAATCGTTGCAGATGCTGCATAAACACCCTTGCTGCCAGCTGTGATAATGACATGCTCCGCACCTAGTTGTAGGAGCTGTTGTAATGCTTTTTCATAATGGGTAGCGTTTTCAATTTTATGTCCAACAATTGTTTCCGCTTCATCTGTGTTACAAATAAACCAAGTTACGCCTTGTAATGTTTCAGGTAGTCGATTCATTTTTGGCGAAGATACTGGCACAATGACGAGTGGAATATCACGAGCAATGGCTACTTGCTGGATATACGCCACTGTTTCTTTTGGACAGTTTAAATCCAAAATAAAACAGCCTGCGTTTACAAGCATCGTTTCATGTTTTTTCAACAAGCTAGGTAACAGAAGGTCATAAACCTCCATATTTGCTACAGCTAGTGCTAGCTCTCCTTGTTCATCCATGATGGCAGTATAAGAACCTGTAGAAGCCTCTGCAAGCTGCTCTACATAACGTAGATTCATAAAGGATTCCGAAGCCTCTTGGATCACTTGCCAATCAGCATCCTTACCTGCCGTTGTTAGTAACGTCACTTGATGATTTAATCTGCCTAAGTTTTCAGCAATATTTCGACCAACGCCACCTACGCTAAAAGAAGAACTGGCAGGGTTAGATGTTCCAAATTGAACATTGCCCTTAACATGGAATTTGCGGTCTAAATTAGCTCCACCGATGCAAATAATTTCATTTTCCTCGGGTAATATATAAGCACGACCTACAATTTTTCCTTGCTTCGTTAAACTAGACACTAAATTAGCAAGCACGGGACGCGACAGATTCATTGCATCTGCCATTTCTTGCTGAGACATAAACGGATTCTGGCGAATTAAAGCAAGCACCGCCTGTTCTCTTTCATTCATAGCATCACCTTTTATTATATTTGTTTATATTATAAACTTTTGTTTACATTATGTCAAAAGATTCTTTATTAAAAAAGTTGAACCTCATCTTACTGAGGCTCAACTTTTTTTGTTTATGTTTGCTGAGGTGTTTGTTTTTTAACAATGATGACGAATAAACTGGCCATTGCACAAAACATTCCTGCAAGGAAAAATGCCCATGTATAGGAATTAAAAAATTTATAAATTAGCCCTCCACCATACGCAGCAACCGCCGCTCCTGCTTGATGTGAGGCAAATATCCAGCCGTAGATAATACTGCTTTTTTGCATACCAAAAATTTGTCGCGTCATACTGATAGTTGGTGGCACTGTAGCAATCCAATCTAGTCCGTAAAAGATGGTGAAAATCGTTAATAAAACAAATGATCCTTGTGCGAGTGCGTAAGGAAGCAATAAAAGAGATGCGCCTCTTAACAGGTAATACCAAAACAATAACCATCGATTATCGAAGCGATCAGATAACCACCCAGAGGCAGTCGTGCCTAATAAATTAAAAATGCCCATAAAAGAAAGAAATGATGCTGCTGTGACTAAAGGAACGCCAAAGCTAATACAATAAGAAACAAAATGAGTACCAATTAATCCGCTTGTCGATAGCCCACAAATAAAAAAGCTGCCTGCTAAGAGCCAAAATGCTTTAACCTTAATCGCCTCATATAAACCTTTAAAAGCCATAGCTATTGGATTCTTCTTTTGTTGTATTTGTTGTTCCTCTATAGCCTCCTCTTGTCCATAAGGAGTTAACCCCATATCCTGGGGTCTATTTTTTATAAAAAGCGCAATCATGAAAAACATTATAATACTAAGGAGTAGCATTAATGTGATAGCCCATCGCCAAGAATAGTGTTCAATAATGATAGCTAGAACTGGTAATAAAATTAACTGGCCTGTAGCTGTACTTGCCGTTAAAATACCAACCGCTAACCCTCTGCGCTTTACAAACCAATGATTCGCCACATATGGACTAAGGACAGTTAAAAAAAGACTCGCACCAAGACCAATAATTCCACCCCAAATAACGATTAGCTGCCAGGATTGATTCATCAAAAATGTTAAAGTCATTCCTAATACTAAAGTTGCCATGGCACCTAGCATCATTTTCTTTAGGCCAATGACTTCAAGCAATGCAGCCATAAATGGACCAGATATGCCATATAAAAACAAACTTACAGCAAAAGCTAAAGCAATGGTTGAACGATCCCAGTGAAATTCTTTTTCAAGAGGATCGATAAACACGCCAGATGATGACATTGTAATCCCTGCGACAATTATCGAGAAAAATGTGACGATTAAAATAAACCAACTATAATGAACACGCTTCACCTCAACACCTTCTTTTCTTTGATAGACTACAAAACATGTATATACATGTTTAAGTCTGCTTATTTCATTTATATGTATATACATGTATAATCATAGTAATCGTTCATAAAGCTGTCAAGAAGGAATTTCTAGTTATTGGGTGTATACTGATAATTAGTAGAATCCCCTTAAAGGAGTACTGTCGATGAAGAATCAACTTAAAAATATTGATTATACACAAATTTGTGTTTGTGCAAACCTTAGAAAAAAAACAAGGGTCGTCACACAATTATATGATAAGCTGCTACAGCCTACTGGTTTAAAGGTTACACAATATTCAATGCTTGCACATATCGACCTTCAACAAGCTGTCTCAATCAGCCGTTTAGGTGAAATTTTACAGCTGGATCAAACCACTGTAACACGTAATATTAATCTATTAAAGCAACATGGCTATGTTGAATTAAGACGAGATACAAATGATGCTCGTACCAAAAAAATTACACTTACTGAAAAAGGATTAGAAAAACTGCATGAAGCAGCACCTATTTGGCAAGGAATTCAAGATAGAATCATTGAGGACATTGGAATGGAGAAATACGCAGATTTCTATGATACCTTGCGAACAATGCAACAAATCATTCAATCCTATGATGAAGTATAAAAAGCGCCCTCATTGTAGGGCGCTTTTGCAATGCTCTTAATATTGAATAAGTGTTTTAATATTTAAATCGCCAAGCTTGTCTCGACCATTTAATTCTAAAAGTTCAATTAGGAATGCACAGCCTACTACCTGACCACCTAATTGTTCCACTAAACGCACTGTTGCTTCAACTGTTCCCCCAGTTGCTAATAAATCATCACAGATTAACACCTTTTGACCAGGCTTAATTGCATCGTGATGCATTGTTAATGTATCTTTTCCATACTCTAGACCATAGTCCGCACTAATCACCTCACGCGGTAATTTACCTGGTTTACGAACAGGTGCAAAGCCAATTTCAAGTGCATAAGCTACTGGACAACCGATAATAAACCCACGAGCCTCAGGGCCAACTACAATTTCTGCTCCTACTTCTTTTGCATATTCTACAATTTGATCTGTCGCATATTTGTAGGCAGGTCCATTATCCATAATTGTCGTAATATCTCTGAAGGTAATGCCTTCTTTTGGCCAGTTTTCAACCGTTGTAACGTATTGCTTTAAATCCATATTCTTGCTCCTTCTACGAAACGTTATTCGTCCGTTTATGTTAATCGTTCATCAAACCATTGTTTTAATTCTATATAAGGAGCATAGACAAGCTTTTGCTCCATTTCAATCTGTTCTGAACGTTGTTTGTAAGACGGTGCCTCTGTTAGTGCTTGTTTTGGCGCATTCACGTTGACAGTCGTCAGTCCACTCTCCATTTTAACAAAACCAAGCTCAAAAAACACCTGTGTCATAAATTTTAATGTATCTAATGGCCACCCCGTATGCTTCGCTAAATCTGCGATATGCATATCAAGCGGAAAGGCTGGTCGATTTTTTAAGAACTTGTAATACCAAGCAAATTGCTCACGAGTAGGTAGACCACTGAAGTATTGTGAGTCAGGCATATAAAAATGAGCATAAATACGTGAAGGGGCTGTCTTCTGTAAAACGTCCTCTAGCTTTTGAACATTGTGTGGCAAGTCTAAGAGCACGATGTAATCACTTTGTTCAATATTTGAAAGGGCTGGGTCAACCAGTGTAATAGATGCACCTATTAATGATTGATAATAGGTCATCGTTTCTGGACGAAAGGCGATAAACCGGGCCACGTCCTTCGGTACGGTATTCAGCCATCGAGCTGTTTGACGGATACCACGAATATCAAATAACTGCCATTCTGTAGTTTGGACATCCTCGATCATAAATTGGGCTTTTTTACGCCCCTGCCATTCGTTAATTTGCAAATCGCCTATAAAGGAAACTTTGATGCCATACGTTAATTCATCATGTAAATGCCCTTTGTTAAAACCAACACTATCCAATTTATCATAGCCGTTTGTTATTTCCATTTTAATATGATTCTCGCCCGCTCCAATTTTACGCATGGAGGCGATTTCTACATCCTCCAGCACATACACAGGCTTAGGGAAATCTGTGCCAAATGGTCCTAGTGTTGAAATTTCCTCAATAGCATCCGCTGAAATTTCATCTATGCTGAGCGGTATATCAATATGCACTACAGGTGTTAATTGCTCCTCTGTTAAACAGGCTCTTGCCTGAGCATCTAAGCGAGTACGTAGTTCATCCACATGCTCTAATGATAAGGTCATACCTGCAGCCATAGGATGTCCACCAAAATGTGGTAAAATATCTCGATTTTTAGCTAGTTCATTATATAGATGAAAACCTTCAATACTTCGAGCAGAACCTTTTGCTATGCCCTTTTCTGGATCGAGTGACAGCACAATCGTTGGACGGTAATACAGTTCAACGAGACGTGAGGCTACAATTCCTACAACACCTGCGTTCCAGCCCTCGCCAGCAACAACAAGAACTAAGGAATTGCCGATTTTTTCATCTGCTTCAATCAGTGCGATGGCTTCATCTGTAATACTTTTCACAATATCTTTGCGCTCGGTATTGCAGGCATTTAGCTTTTTTGCCAATGCGGTTGCTTTAGCATTATCCTCCGCCATTAATAATTCAACACCAGGAGCTGCTTCACCTAGACGACCAACAGCATTCAATCGTGGACCAAAATAAAAGCCAATCGTTTCTTCTGTAATTTTCGTCTGCTCTGTACTGGCTATGTCACACATCGCTTGTACCCATGGACTAAGGGAACGACGCATTTCTTGTATGCCCCTCTTCACGAGATAGCGATTTTCATCCACCAACGGAACTAAATCTGCTACAGTGCCAATCGCCACAAATTCTATTAGATGGCTTGGTAGTTCACCATAAAGAGCATGTGCCAGCTTAAAGGCTACCCCTACTCCTGCTAGCTCGCCAAATGGATATTGCCCTTCTGGTATTCGGGGATGAAGAATAATATCTGCTGGTGGTAGCTCCTCACCTGGTTCATGGTGATCTGTCACAATGACATCCATACCAAGCTCCTTTGCTACTCGAATAGGCTCAATACCAGATATACCATTATCCACTGTAATGATTAACTGTACACCATCTTCATAGGCCTCCCGAAATAGGGCTTCATGCGGACCATAGCCATGGATAAAACGATTCGGAATTTTAAAGGAGACGTCTGCTCCAAGATCTAGTAAAACATGTAACATAACGGTTGTGCTTGTCACACCATCCGCATCATAATCACCATACACTAAAATTTTCTCACCATTTTCTAGTGCTTGTTCAATTCGTGCTACCGCTTCAGCCATACCATGCATAAGAAATGGGTCATGGATATTTGCCTCAGTCATATTTAATAAGCTTTCTGCCTCAGCCGTTGTTTCGCAGCCTCGTGCTGCTAAAATTTTTGCTGCAATCGCAGAAAGTTGTAAGTCATTTTGTAATGCTTGTACAAGTGTTGCGTCAGGACGCTCCACCTGCCATCTTTTTTTCGATAGAATCATCTGCTCACTTCCTTACGAAAGCTATTATACCGAATTTCTATTGGTTGCGCACTATCCGTTAGATTGATAGTTTTATCCATGGGTTTTTAATTTCTATCCGTCACTTTTCCATTTCTTTCCGCCAATTAAAGCACTTCATCAAAAAAAGCCTACTCTTCTAAAGAGTAGACTTTTCTAACAAACCTTTCGAGGCGGCTACTAATGCTTCCACCATTGCCAAATCTCCTTGATGCAATGCCGTCACAATGGCACTACCGACAATTACACCATCTCCCAAAGCCCCCATCTTTTTCACTTGCTCAGGTGTTGAAATACCAAAGCCTGCAAGCACAGGGATTGGACTTGCTTGACGTAAGCTGGCAAAATGCTGTTCTAAATTATCGGCAAAACGTGATCTTGCTCCTGTGATCCCATTAACGGTCACTGCATAAACAAAGCCCTGACTAGCTGCTGCGATGCGTGCTATACGCTCTGGAGGGCTTGTCAATGAGATAAGCTGTACCACATCAATGCCATATGGATTTAATGCATCACGTAACAACTCGCTCTCTTCCAAAGGGACATCTGGTACAATTAACCCCTTAACTCCTCCAGCTACACAGGCTTGCGCAAAAGACTTTAAGCCATATGCTAATACTGGATTGAAATAAGTCATGACTACGAGAGGCACTGTTATTTCATCTTTAAATGACGCGAGTGTTTGCAACACGTTTCTTAATGTCACACCAGCTATGAGAGCACGTTCTCCTGCTCGTTCGATCGTTGGACCATCAGCAACAGGATCTGTAAAAGGAATTCCTACTTCAATAGCTGTTACCTCTAATTGCTGCAGTTTTAAGATAATTGGCTTAATGGTCTCTAGCCCTCCGTCACCTGCCATGATATATGGTATGAAAGCCTTATGACCTGCAGCATTTGCCTGTTCGATCGCTTGCTGTAAAGTTGTCATTTTACATCCCCCCCTAGTGCTGCTCGAACTGTGTGAACATCTTTATCTCCTCGACCAGATAAGCACACAACAATGATCTGATCTTTCGCCATAGTCTTTGCAAGTTTTGCCGTATAAGCAATGGCATGAGAACTTTCAAGTGCAGGTAGTATCCCTTCCGTTCGGCTTAATAATTGTAGTGCCTCCAGTGCTTCAGCATCTGTGATGGAGTCAAATTGCGCTCGACCAATATCATGTAAATAACAATGCTCTGGTCCTTTCCCTGGATAATCTAACCCAGCTGAAATAGAATGTGCTTCTTGGACAAAGCCGTTTTCATCCTGTAATAAATACATGTAGGCGCCATGTAATACACCTAATTGTCCACCTGCGATGGCCGCAGCATGCTTCCCAGTTTCAAGACCACTTCCTGCTGCTTCAACACCGTATAAGGCAACTGATTCATCATCAACGAATGGGTGAAACATACCGATTGCGTTACTGCCACCTCCAATACAGGCAACAACTGCATCAGGTAAACGCCCCTCTTTTTGCACGATTTGCCTTCTTGTTTCTACTCCAATGACACGCTGAAAGTCCCGAACAATTTTTGGGAATGGGTGAGGACCTAAGGCAGAGCCTAAAATATAGTGGGTATCCTCAACATTTGTCACCCAGTAACGTAGGGCAGCGTTCACAGCATCCTTTAATGTTTTAGAACCACTTTCCACCGATTGAACCTTTGTGCCAAGCAACTCCATACGAAAGACATTTAACTGCTGACGTTTTATATCTTCTGCTCCCATAAATACAACACATTCTAGATTTAATAATGCACATGCAGTAGCTGTTGCCACACCATGCTGCCCAGCTCCTGTTTCAGCAACGATTTTCTTTTTACCCATACGTTTGGCTAGAAGTGCTTGCCCAATCGCATTATTAATTTTATGTGCACCTGTATGGTTTAAATCTTCACGCTTTAAATAAATCTTTGCTCCATCTAGCGCCTTCGTTAAATTTTCTGCGTAATAGAGCGGTGTTTCACGGCCAACATAGTCTTCTAAATAATAGGACAGCTCCTCTGTAAATGCAGGGTCTAGTAATGCTTGCTCATAAGCAGCTTCTAATTCAAGCAAGGCTGTCATTAATGTTTCGGGCACAAACCGACCACCAAATTGTCCAAAACGCCCTTCTTTTGTCGGTACACTATTTGCTATTGATATTCCCATCATCTGCTCCCCCTCTTTACTGCCTGTAAAAAAGCTTGTATTTTGCTAGAATCCTTGATTCCATCTGTTTCCACACCACTTGATACATCGACCATAAAAGGACCTACATCTGTAATGGCTGCTTCAATATTGTCTACATTGAGACCACCCGCTAATAATAATTTTGCTTTAGGAATACCTACTTGCTCAAGCAGTGTCCAATCAAAAGTGTGACCACTACCGCCTTTAAACTCTGTACCAGGCGCGTCGAACAAATAATAATCTACTTGATAGTTAGCAGCTGCTTGAACGTCCTCTGTTCCTCGTATCGATAATGCCTTAATGGCAGGATAACCTTGCTCCTGAATAAATGCTGGCGTTTCCTCTCCATGATATTGCACGTAATCTAAGGGCACTCGCTCAACCGCTTCCTTTAATTCAGCTGGCGTTGGATTGACAAAGACTCCTATTTTCAAAACGCCTTGTGGTACATGCTTCGCTAATTGTTGGGCCTGCTCAATGGATACACGGCGTTTACTCGGTGCAAAAACAAACCCTATCGCATCTGCACCCGCATGAATAGCTGTTTTGACATGTTCTTGTTCCTGTAGACCACAAATTTTGACCTTTGTCATACCGATGCCCCCTCTTTACTTACTTTCAAATCTCGTAGTGCTTGCCCCGCATCTCCACTCCGCATTAAAGCTTCACCTACAAGGACACCACTAACCCCCATCGAGGCTACTTGCTTCGCATCTTCTCGTGTCCATATGCCACTCTCACTAATTAATACTCGATTCTCATCAAATGGAAACGTATTAGCAATTTCTTTTGTACGCTCTAGGCTTACTTCAAAGGTACGTAAATCTCGATTATTAACGCCAATTAACTTTGCATCTACTGCAAGAGCGCGTGCAAGCTCCTCACTATCATGTACTTCCACTAAAACTTCTAGGCCTAAGCCCGTTGCATAGCTATATAAATCACGTAAGGCATCGTCCGTTAAAGCAGCCACAATTAATAAAATAATGGATGCACCTGCTGCCTTGGCAAATCGAATTTGTACCCGATCGATCATAAAATCCTTACAAAGAAGGGGTGTATCGACTGCACCAGCAACTGCTGCTAAATCTTCAAAGGAGCCTTTAAAAAATTCCTTATCGGTTAAGACCGAAATAGCTGCTGCCCCTGCTCGTGCATAGATTTGTGCTTGTGCAACTGGGTCTGCCCCGCCAGCTATTAACCCTTTGGAAGGCGAAGCACGCTTCATCTCAGCAATGACTTGCAGTGTATGGGCTTGTCGCAATGACTCAATTAACGAGCGACGTGGCGTATCTGTAAAGTTTGCTAAAGGGTCTGGCTGCTCTAACAAAGCGCCCACCTCAATCTTTTTTTGCTGCAAAATTTTATTGAGTATATTCATTATCCTACCTCCACTTCTTTAATTTGCTTGCTATACGTAACAACCGCCTCTAATTTTTGTTGTGCTCTCCCACTAAAAACACTTTCCTTTGCCATGGCTACACCCTCTTTGATGGTTTCCGCTTGACCATAACCAAATAAGCCGATACCAGCATTTAATACTACTGTATCTAAATAAGGACTCTGTTCCCCAGCCAATATTTTTTGCATAATCACCGCATTTTCATCTGCATTGCCACCACGGATGGCCTCTAAAGGTGCCGTTTGAAGACCAACATCTTCGGCAGTTAGGGAAAATGGAATTAAATCACCTTTATCTACTAAAACCAATGTATTTTGTCCTGCTAATGAAGCCTCGTCCAAGCCCTGTGGTCCTGAAACGACAATCGCCCGCTCACGTCCAAGCATTTGTAATACTGAGGCATATTCCATGACAAAATTCGGACGATTAATACCTGTAAATTGTGTGGATAATGGGACCGGATTTGTTAAAGGACCAACAAGATTAAAGATTGTCGGTTTACCTAATGAACGGCGAATTTCACCAATCCTCTTTAATTTGGGATGGACATTCGGTGCATAAATAAAAGCGATCCCCTCTCTCTCTAGCAAATGAGCTGTTTGTGGGATAGAAATAGCTGTATGAATACCTAGTGCCTCTAGCACATCTGAGCTACCAGAGGAGGAAGAGATTTTACGGTTCCCATGCTTGGCAATTTTGACACCCGCTCCAGCTAACACAAAAGCAGAAGCTGTACTGATGTTAAAGGTATGAAGACCATCTCCACCTGTACCGCAATTATCCATATAGCTATCTTCTTTTACGGCTATATCAAGAGCAAAAGATCGCATAATAGTTGCTAATGCGGCTACTTCATGTGCAGTTTCTCCCTTCGCCGATAAAGCTGTTAAAAAGCTTGCTATTTCTTCTTTAGGTGTATCATCTTGAAATAACCATTGCGCTGCCTGTAACATTTCTTCGTACATGAGATGTGTTCCCTGCAGTACTTTCCTTTGTAATCGTTCCATTAGCTTTGCCCCCCATTGTTCACCAGTAACTGTAAAAATGCCTGTTCTTCCTCTTGCACTTGGTGTAAAACGTCTTGCACATTTGTATATTTGGTAACAGTTATTGTTGCTTGTAAAGTCATGCTATCCTGTTTAACTACAATAGATTTCCCTGTTAAAGCAAAATCCAAATGACCATTAAATCCAATAAAGCCAAGGGCACCAAAATTACCAGCTGTATGCGGAAGCTTCGTAGCTGAAAGTGGAGATATGGTTGCTGCTAAAACATCAAGGGCATGAAGCATTGGTAAAAGCTTTCCTTCAACCCTAGTCGTCATGTGCAGTGCCTTTTTGGACCGCTGGATACGCATTGCCTCCATGACCTGAACAGAATCTCGGAAACAAACCGACTGTAATTCTTGCTGAACAGCACTAACAAGAAGTGCATGGGATTGTCTAATGCTTTCATGGTTGTATAATTTGTGTTCATTTTCTAGGTCTTCATTTTTTGTTTCCCCTCGCGGATATGTTCCCTCTGTAGGAGTCGCAATAACTCTTTCACCTTTTACTTGAATTAGACTTTCAGGAGAAGTACCTAACACAACATGCTCCTCAAATTCTATATAATACATATAGGCTGCAGGCCTTTTTTTGCGTAGCTGCCGATACAAAGCCAACGTATCACCTTGAAAATTTGCTACATAATGATTCGGCAAAACTACCCTTGTTATATCATCAGGTAAGTTAGCTTGCATTGTCTGTAAAACCTTTGCAAATGATTCATTTGTTGTAGCATCAAGCGGTTGATAACGATAAGATGCTTCGTCACTGATATGCCCGTTTACTATTTGTTGAGCCAATTCTTCCAAATCAGGTTCTTGCTTTTCTGCATCAATATTTGTATGAATCAATGTCACTTCATCTGTTTGATGATCGAAGACAATAATCGTTTCATAGACATGAAAATAAGCATCAGGTAATTCTATTTTTTTATCTACGAACATCGTTGTACCGCCAAAGCCTATATACCCAACGGCACCACCTGAAAAAGGAAATTGTGTCGTATTGGAAATACGTGGCATAAGGCGTTTAAGAAGAACAAAGAGTTCTCCTTGATGCACATATGTTTTTCCAGTTTTATAGGAAACCTCCTGAATTTCTTGGCCCACACCTTTATATGTTTTTCGTGGATTAGCCCCAATAAAGGAAAACCTTCCCGTTCCTTCATGTTGAGCAGAACTTTCCAATAAAAATTTATGTTTTCCCTGTAAACGTCTGAAAATCAAAATAGGTGTTAAAGAATCGCCATTGATCGTTTTCATTTTTGTTCTTGAACTCGTTGTTTGCATAGCTATTTTGCTCCTTTTTCAAAGATTCCTTTAGCTAATGTCTAGACGAATGCTGACTGAAAATAAAAAAGCCCTCTGCAAAAAGGATTATTCCTAATTGCAGAGGACGATTATGACCGCGTTGCCACCTCATATTAGAGCATATGCTCTCACTTTTGTGCTTTTCATTATGGGTATGGTAAACCACACCTTGAAAGCACCCCTATAACGTGGGGAATTACGTTCGCTTTTTATAAGCGACTCTCATAAGTCCATTCACATAAGCTGTAAATCAGTTTACACCATCCACTGACTCTCTTTATTACACACTTATGCTACTACTCTTATTCAACAATTTCTCAGCTATTCTCATCTAAACTCAGCTCATCTGTTCTTCGGCTGACCTCGCTCCCGAGACCTTCTACCTTGACCGAACAAAAAGTTAGCCTTAATTCTAAGCCAATCCAATACTATTGTCAATCAATTCTGACGAAAAAAGTTAATATTCCTATTTTATTTTGAAGAATTAAAAGTAGGTATATTATCCTTCTATAAAATCTTATTGGAGAATAAGATTTCCTACTATTGAAAATTCCTGGAGTATTGACCATGTAAATATATCAAGTTATAGTAATTTCAGAACATCAATTTTTCCATATAATAAAAGAAAGTAGGAAGTTTATGTCCGTTCGCAAAAAATTAAATATTGGTTTCATTTCCTTAACATGTTTACTACTTATCTCAAGCATCGTTTCATTTATTCAATTTAAAACAACACAGAATGATTTAGAAGAAGTACTGAAGCATCGGATGGTGCAAATCCAATTAACAGATAAAATCCAACAACAACTTGCGTCCCAAGGTTTATTTTTACGCTCCTATATTTTAAATAATAAGGATGAAGCAGCTAAGGCCAATTTAGAGCGCTATGAAAAGTTGTTACCTGAAACAGTTAATGAACTTTCTACTATTGTTCGATCAGATTATACAAAAAATATTATGCAGCAAATCACGGAATTGCAAAAAGAGTTACTTTCAAATTCACAGAAAGCAATACAAGCGTTTAATAGTGGCAACACGAATCTAGCACTCTCTATCATCAATAATGATGTTACAAAATACAATAAAGACATTTTTAAGTTAACAACCGAATTATTAGCTTATCACGATGAACAGCTTCAAAAGGTTGACCAATCTGTTAATCAAACCGTTTCACGAGCTATTGTCATTGCTATTAGCCTTCTAATTGCTAGTATCATTATCGGTTTATATTTTATGCATTTTGTCAAAAACTCCATTGTTCTACCACTACGTAAGGCCATCGGAGCAGCAGATACATTAGCAACAGGTGATTTAACAATCGCTAAGCTTGACCATCAATCAAAAGATGAGATCGGTACACTTGCAAATGCAGTCAATACATTAAAACAAAACCTAGCTGGTTTAATGACTAACATTCAAGATAGCGCATCCCATTTATCGGCTGTCTCAGAAGAGCTTTCCGCTAGTACAGAGGAAGTAACGGCAACCTCTGATAATATTGCGCAAAGAATTCAAGATAATGTAACACATATCACTTCTTCTGCTAGTGCCTCTCAGCAAAGTGCTGTGGCAATGGATGAAACCGCATCAGGTGTCCAACGCATTGCGGAGGCGACACAAAGTCTTCATCACAATGCTGAAAATCTGACTCAACTTGCCCATATAGGTAGTGCAACGATTACAACCGCAAAAGAACAGATGGATTTAATTGCACTCTCAACTTCTGACATTGCAACACTAACGCAAAAACTAAGTAAGCAATCGGAAGAAATCGGACAAATTACAACAGTGATTACAGCTATCTCAGAACAAACAAATTTACTGGCACTGAATGCTGCCATTGAAGCAGCAAGAGCTGGAGAACACGGGAAAGGCTTTGCAGTTGTAGCGGATGAGGTACGAAAACTTGCTGAGGAATCAAATCAATCTGCCAATCAAATCGTTGCTATTACAAAAGAAATTCTAACAGATACGCAAAATGTTGCAGCATCAGTAGACAATGGTTTAGCCTCTGTAAAGGATGGTGTAGCCAAAATTCATGAGGCTGGAGATGCTTTCTATTCCATCACCTCTGCAGTTGCAGCATTCACAGAGCAAATTGAAGAAATTTCTGCCACATCTGAAGAAATCCCTGCCAGTGCTGAGCAGGTTGCTGCCTCTGTCACGGAAATCGCAAATGTCTCTCATCAATCAGCAACTAATTCTCAAATGATTGCAGAATCCGTTGACGAGCAAGTTGCGACGATGCAGCAAGTAAATACTGTTGCTGAAGAATTAAGTGAAAATGCGCAACAGCTACAAGGCTTAATTCAGCAATTTAAATTGTAAATACTATATGAAAAATCTGCTGCTTTTTATAAAAGGTAGCAGATTTTTTGCATAAAAAAAGCAGAGAATAGAAAACCATTCGTTTTCCATTCCCTGCTCACTAGATTATACAGTAGGTTCGTCTGTACCCCATTGTTTTTTCTCTTTTTTGCGTAGCTTTCCATCTGATTTTTTCATTTCACGAATTTTTAATGAATACCAGATTTGAGCTGCGATACAGATTGAAGAATACATACCTGTAATCAAACCAATCAATAACGCGATTGAGAAGTTTTGAATAGATGGTGCACCAAAAATTAATAGGGCTACAACAACTATAATAACCGTTAATACTGTATTAACCGAACGACCCATTGTTTGGCGTAGCGATTTATTCACGATATTCGCCAATACTTCACGGTCATTAATTGTATCATATCGATCTAAGTTTTCACGCATACGGTCAAAGGTAACGATCGTATCATTGATGGAATAACCAACAATTGTTAATACAGCCGCAATAAACGTAATATCTACTTCTAAACGCATAAAGCTAAAGACGGCAACAATTAAGAATACATCATGCAATAATGAAACAATTGCACCAATACCCATGCGCCATTCAAAACGAACTGCTACATAAATGATAATCCCTATTGCTGCAAGAGATAAAGCCTTAATTGCATTTTTTACAAGTTCCTTACCAACTGTAGGCGATACAGTACTTACAGCTGGTTCATGACCATATTTTTCGCCAGCTTCTTTTTTAAATTCTAAAATTTCTGCTTGTGTAAGGTCATCTTTATAGCGAATGACTGCTGTATTACTTTTCTCACCAGAGAGTATGATATCTTCTGATGAAAAATCAATGCTATCTAGATATTTGGAAACTTCTTCTTTTGTTAATGTTTGGTCAGATTCAATTTGGACACGAGTACCGCTTGAGAAATCAATGCCTAGGTTTAGGCGGAAAATACCAATAACCACTAAACCAGCCACTAAAATGGCTAAAGAGAACATATAGAATTTCTTACGGTTGTGAACAAAGTCAAATCGATCGAATTTCGTTGATAAATCTAATGTACCAATATTTTCATCGAGACTATGCTGTTTTGATTTTGCGATACCAAACCATGCTGGATTGTTGAAATACCCACTGTTAACAAGTAGTCCTAATAGGACACGTGAACCCCATACAGCTGTTAAGAAGCTCAATAAAATACTAATAATTAATGTTGTAGCAAATCCTTTAACAGAGCTTGTTCCCCATTGGAACAATACTGCTGCAGCTAATAAAGTTGTCAACTGTGCATCGACAATGGCTGATAAAGATTGTTTAGATCCAATTTGGAAGGCTTGTTTAGCGGAATAGCCCACTCGCAGCTCTTCACGTATACGTTCTGCCGCTAAAATATTGGCATCTACTGCCATCCCTATACCAAGGACAATGGCCGCAATACCTGGTAGCGTTAATACCGCATTAATCCAGTCAAAGACCACCAATACTAGGAATGTAAACACAACCAGTGTAATGATGGAAATAAAGCCTGGTAAACGATAGTAGAATAGCATAAATAAGAAAATAACTACTACGCCGACAATACCAGCAAAAATAGTACTTTTCAGTGCTGCATCACCAAATTGAGCACCAACAGAAGTTGAATAAATTTCATCTAGCTTTACAGGTAATGCCCCAGCATTTAAAATATCTGCTAAATTTTTTGTTTCTTCAACAGAGAAATTACCGCTAATCATAACATCTGTTGTATTTAACGTTTGACTAACTGTTGCTGCAGATGCATAGCGAGGCTTTGCTTTTTGTGATTCCGCTTTATAGGAATCGACACCCTCTTCAAAGTCTAACCATACAACTAGTAAATTTTGACCTGCGGGTTTTGCCGCAATTTTACTTGTGATGTCAGCAAATTTTTTCGCATCTTTTAAAGTTAAGGATACAATCGGACGATTTTGTTGGTCAAAAGAGCCTTTAGCACCGTTGGCTTTCAAATCGTCTCCATCTAATAATAAATTATCATCCACATCACGGAATGTTAAATTCGCAGAAGTAGACAATAACTTACGTGCCGATTCCTGATCCTCAACACCAGCTAATTGCACACGAATACGATTTTTGTCCTCAACCTGAATACTCGGTTCACTAACCCCCATCGTATTTACACGTTCACCAAGTGCAGTGGATGTTGCTGTGACAATTTCTGGTGTAATTTTTTGTCCTTCTTTTAATTCATTTACCTCGTAAAGCACTTCAAACCCGCCCTGTAAATCAAGACCAAGCTTGATGTCCTTTAAGACGCCGTTTACAGTCGTACTAATACCTGCTGCCAATAGCACGATAATCAGTAGGAATGCAACTATACGACTTTTTAGTTTCATCAATAAATCCTCCTCGAATTGGTGTAAGGGCTGTCCTTACACGCCAAACAAGTAACTAGCAATACCTTTTGAAACGTTTAATCCTCCTTTTCATTTAGAATCGTGTTACCTGTGCTTCAAAAAGGTTGCTTTACTTATTTCAATCGTTCATAACGCGCAAGTTTATCTTTGTATTATTAGGTACTAGCCTTCTAAATGTCAATAAAAGCATAGAAGACTTATGTAAGTAAGAACTTATTCAAAATAAAAAAAGCGCAACACACTTATTATGAAACAGGTTGCGCTTGGTGTCAATTCAACACGTATAGGATTCTTTGAATTATTGTAAAATTTGACACATCATTTTACGTTCTGACTGGACCAAGCAGTAATTGTAACTCTTCTGTATTGACTTCTCCAAACCAATTATTACTTTGTAAAAACTCTACTTGATTAAATGAGACGATATCAGATGGTGAAACGGAAAAAATGGTAGAAATGACTTCATGTAATCGTAGTTGTTCAATTTTCTTTTTACGCCATTTTTTTTCAATACAGTAGCGCCAGAGTTCTTCTGCTGTAATAGCATTGTATTGATAATGATGGAACTCTGCTATCTTACTATCAATTGCCGGACGAATCTTTTCAAATAGTTGCTCATATTGCATACTCATTTTGAATCATCTCCAATCAAAGTCGTAACGTAAGACATGCTTGCATACAAATAGTGTAAATGAATTTTTGCGGCTTGAGAAGGGACGGATGGCATGAGTTCTTTTGTACGAGGTACATTATTTTTAATGTTTGTGATTTTTTTATCTAAACTTTTTGGCTTCTTCTATAGAATGCAATTTATGCGAATTGCTGGTGAAGAGGCTGTCGGTATTTATATGACCGTCTATCCAGCATTTATTTTCTTCATCTCACTTATTCAACTAGGACTACCTATCGCTGTGGCTAAAATAGTGGCTGAATTACTAGCAAAAAATAAACGTGAAAACATCTTTGGTGTCATGCGTACAGCCATTCTTTGGTCATTCATTGGCATGATCGTTTTTATGCCACTCGTTGCATTAACAATACCATATATTTCAACAACGCTATTACATAATGAACAGACAACATTTACACTATGGATTGCACTCTTTGCTGTACCAGTATCAGTTGGATCTGGCTTATTACGTGCTTATTTACAAGGTGTCGCTAAAATTACACCGACTGCTTGGGCACAAATGATCGAACAAATTGTACGTATTAGCTTCATTACTTTAATGCTTCCTTATGTGGCTAATTACAATAATGCCGCTGTAACAGCTGCTGCAGCAATGGGTATTACGCTTCTTGCTGAAGTTGTAGCATTCTTATATTTATGGCTACATTATATTGTCTCGAAAAAGAAATTACTGACACGAAAAACTAAAATTGAAGGGTATCCTGCATCACCAATGTTGCGTGTTGCCCTTCCCTCTGCTGGCAGTAAGCTTTTTGGCTCTTTCACTTGGTTTTTAGAGCCGATTATCTTTTTAAAAGCCTTGACTGTAGCCGGTTTAACCGCTTCTGCTGCCACTATTTTATACGGTGTCATCTCAGGTGTTTTGGTGCCATTATTATTATTTCCTGCGTTTGTATCAACAGCCTTATCGATTGTGCTCATTCCAGCGGTTAGTGATGCCGTCGCTCGTCAGCACATCCCCCTATTGCAGGAAAGAATTTCGGTGTCCCTAAGATTGTCTTCCCTAGTGGGTTGCTTTGCTGCTACGTATTTCTTTGTGCACGGTGATGAATTAGCTATGAAGCTTTTCCATTTAGAAGAAAATCGTGGGTACGTTAAAATTTTAGCACCTATTTTTTATTTTTATTATATTCAAAGCCCTCTACACTCCATCTTACAGGCGATTGGTGAGGCAAGAGCTGCCATGATGAACTCCATCTATGGTGGACTAGGTAAACTATTTGTGATGTTTGTACTTGCCTCTCAGCCAGGTATCCAGGAAAAAGGAGCTGTTGTAGCCATTGGCTTTGGGGTTTTACTAACGTCCTTCTTGCATATTGCAACAGTTAGACAACGAAAAAACCTGCGTGCAGGCTTCAGAATGTTTGTCGTACCATATAGTTGCTTTATTGCCGTTTGCGTCGCCCAGTATTTCCTTATTCCCTTATTATCACTACCATTTATTTTAAGTAGTGGTGTCACATTATTTTTACTATTTACCTTTTTATTATTTACCAATCAGTTGCGCATTACAGATTTCCGTTACATCAAAAAATTGGCGAAGAAAGTTTAAGATTCCTTTAATTGGATATGCAGTTTACTGTCTTCCCAAATACAAAAAAATACCGTTTCACTGTCAGTAATATTATTTTTCGCTAGCTCACCCATTAGCCAATCTACATCTTTATGCATGGTAAATAGATGTCTTTCTTGAATATCACCGTCGATAATCAATGGATACACAAAGGCTTTTTCATCTTTTTTAAAGACAGAAAGATTGCCTGAAGGCTCTAAATACGCAAAGGCTACATCTGTCACAGATGCGATTCCGTTTTCTCGTAATTGCTGACATAAATCATCTAAATTATAGCGGTGTTTTCTCATCTCACTCTCTAAAATAACACCGTCTTTTACTAATAAAGCAGGGTCACCATCTACTAGGTCACGTATTTTTTTGAACTTTAAAGACAAAAAGGCACTTAAAATTTGAATAAAGAGCAAAATAATGATAGGTAGTATGGCATTAAAGAGAGGATTTTTATAATCGTCTAGGGCAAAGGCTGCCACTTCTGCAATTAATACAAAAACGACTAAATCGATGACAGATAATTCACCCACTTCTCGTTTACCCATTAAACGGAAAACGATGATGATAAACACATACAAAAAGCAAGTTCTAAAAATAATATGGTAATATTCTTCCATAAAAAACACCCCCATACTATCAAGGTGACCTTACTTATTGTTTTTTATACAATTTACAAGGAATAGTCCCAAATAGTTCGTACACACTAACAAGGAGCTAGATGCTTACCACTATAAAATGCAAACAAGGTGAGAACATGACAAAGAAAATAATTGTTTTCGTTTTTGTTTATATCCTTTTTCTTATTAGGCCTTATCCTATTTACGGGTATCAAGAACAGGAAATACCTATTCTTATGTACCATCATTTAGAGGACAATATAAACAATACTACAGTTATTTCACCCGAGAACTTCGAAAGCCAAATGAAATTACTTAAAATGGAAGGTTACCAGGCCATTTCTGTTCAGCAATTATATGATTACTTAAACGACCAAGCGCCGTTACCTCCAAAGCCTGTTTTAATTACCTTTGACGATGGGTATTTTAGTAATTATGAAAAAGCTTACCCGATATTGAAAAAATATAATATGCATGCAGAAATCTTTGTTATTGCAAGCCGAATCCTAGAGAAGAATGGTAACAATTATTATCCAAATGAAACAGTAAAGATGAGTTGGGATCAATTGAAGGAAATGAAGGATTATATTACAATCCAGAGTCATACTTGGGATTTACATTATAAATTACCTTCAAAAAGCGGTCAACCTATTGGCGCAGTATTTGGCCCTAGTTTTGTGAATGGGCAACTAGAGAGTCAGGCTGAGTATGAAGAAAGGGTAAGAAATGATTTTATTCATTCAAGAAAACGAATCAAAGAAGAGTTAGGGTATGAGCCAATAGCAATAAGCTATCCTTATGGGATTTATTCACCCTCCACCATCAAATTAGCCAAGGAAGCTGGTTTTAAGATGGCCTTTGTCATACAAAATAAGCATGTGAAAAAGGGCGATTCCATATTTACGTTAAGTAGAATCACTATTAATGGCAATGATACTGGTGAGGCATTTATTCAAAAATTAAAAACTGCCAAAAACACGTAAGCACAGCCATCCAATATTGTATAAAAAAGGCCTACAATATAGCTATTGCCTATTGTAAGCCTTTTCTTCTGTATTACTGATTGTCATTGACAATTCGTCCAATTGCTTGACGGTCAAATTTCACTCGTACATTGTCAGCAATTTTTAATGTCACTGCTGTGTCTTCAATTGCATCAATAACGCCGTGTAAACCACCAATTGTAATGACTTTATCTCCACGTTGCAAACTACTTTGCATATTTTGTGTTTCCTGCTGTCTTTTTTTAGCTGGACGGATTAAGATAAACCACATTGCAACGAACATTAATAATATTGGTGCTAATCCTAATAATTGATCCATAATAGCATCTTGCCCCCTTTCCAAATCTCACTTTTTTAGTATAGACTATTCCACCATTAAAAAGCGATGGACAAGCCCAAAAATTTTCTCAATTACTAATATTTTTTCTATGATTGACAATATTTTGCTAGAAATATTCACTTTTTACAAAGTTTTGAATGATTTGCAAAACAATTGCTATTGATGATGGGACATTAGGGGATGCCTAATGTCCTTTTTTAATTATGCGCATGTAATAATCCGTCTAGATTAAAAGTTTTTTGCATCTGGCCCATTAAAGCCGTACTTTTCAAAGAACTCTTCACGGAAATCACCAAGACGATCTTGACGAATTGCCTCACGTACTTGCTCCATCAATTTTAATAGGAAGTGTAGATTATGATAAGATGTTAAACGAATACCGAACGTTTCTTCCGTGCGAATAAGGTGACGAACATAGGCACGAGAATAATTTTTACATGTATAGCAATCACAGTTCGGATCAATTGGACCAAAGTCACGTGCATATTTTGCATTTTTCACCACTAGACGTCCTTCTGATGTCATCAGTGTTCCATTACGTGCAATACGTGTTGGCAATACACAGTCAAACATATCAATACCTCGAATTGCCCCGTCAATTAAAGAATCTGGTGAGCCTACACCCATTAAATAACGTGGTTTATTTTCAGGCATCATTGGCGTAGTAAATTCTAAAACGCGGTTCATCACATCTTTCGGTTCTCCAACAGATAATCCACCAATGGCATAGCCTGGGAAATCTAGTTCTACTAACGCTTCTGCTGAGCGGCGGCGTAAATCCTCGTACTCTCCGCCTTGAATAATCCCAAATAAACCTTGCTCTTCTGGACGCTGATGTGCTTCCTTACAGCGTTTTGCCCAACGTGTTGTACGATCAACTGATTGCAGCATATAGTCATGTGTCGCAGGATATGGTGGACATTCATCAAAGGCCATCATAATATCAGAGCCTAAATCATTTTGAATTTCCATTGCCTTTTCTGGGCTCAAAAATAATTTATCTCCATTGAGGTGATTACGGAAATGAACACCTTCCTCCTCAATTTTTCGGAATTGACTAAGTGAAAATACTTGGAAACCACCTGAATCCGTTAAAATTGGACGATCCCAGTTCATAAATTTATGAAGTCCGCCTGCTTCTTTGACAATATCATTACCAGGACGTAGCCATAAATGGTACGTATTGGACAAAATAATACCTGCATTCATCTCTTTTAATTCTTCTGGCGACATGGTCTTAACCGTTGCTTGTGTGCCAACAGGCATAAATGCGGGTGTTTCAAAGGAGCCGTGCGGTGTATGCACGATGCCAAGGCGTGCTCCTGTTTGTTTACATGTATGAAGTAGTTCATATCGAATTGCTGGTTGTGTCATAAAATAAATAATCCTCTCTTATCTGAAGTAAAAACAGTACTCCGATTTTATCCCTATTATTTTTTTGGACGTATAAACATAGCATCACCAAAACTAAAGAAGCGATATCTTTCCTCTACGGCTTGCTGATAAGCACTTAAAATGGTCTCTCGAGTGGCTAGCGTACTAACAAGCATGACCAATGTTGATTTTGGTAAATGGAAGTTTGTGATTAACCCATCAACCACCGTAAAATTGTAGCCTGGATAAATGAAAATAGACGTCCAACCTTGTTCTGCTCGCACTTCTCCCCCATATTTAGAACCAATTGTCTCTAATGTGCGAGTAGAGGTTGTCCCAACAGCTATTACCTTGCCACCATTACGTTTTACTCGATTAATCGTATCTGCTGCTTGTTCTGTAACACTATAGAATTCCGCATGCATTTCATGATTCTCAATCGAGTCAACACTAACGGGACGGAAAGTGCCGAGACCTACATGTAGCGTAATAAAAACAACCTCTACGCCTTTAGCCTTCACTTGTGCTAATAGCTCCTCTGTAAAATGCAGTCCTGCTGTAGGCGCTGCAGCCGAACCACGCTCTTTGGCATAAACGGTTTGATAACGATCTTTATCCTCTAGTTTTTCCCGAATATATGGAGGTAATGGCATTTCACCAAGCTGCTCTAATATTTCATAAAAGATACCATCATACTGAAATTCAAATGTACGTCCGCCATGTTCAAGCTCACCTGTGCAAGTAGCTGTTAATAAACCATCTCCAAATGTGATGACTGTTCCTACCTTTACACGCTTTGCTGGTTTTACAAGTGTTTCCCACTCATCTGTACCAGCCAATTGCTTCAATAGCAATACTTCTATATGTGCACCAGTTTCTTCTTTTACACCCATTAAACGAGCAGGTAAGACTCTTGTATCATTTAGTACAAGACAGTCTCCAGCATGTAGCTCCTCTAGTACATGGGCAAAATGGTGGTGCTCCACTTTATTTGAGCCTGGTGTTACGACCATTAATCGACTCGCTGTACGATCGACTAATGGTGTTTGGGCAATAAGCTCCTCTGGTAATTCAAAATCAAAATCTTCTACACGCATGAAAAAAACTTCCTTCTTTATGTTTGTTGGGGATACTCATATCCAAAATGTTCGTAGGCTAAATGTGTGGCTACTCTTCCTCTCGGTGTACGTTGGATAAGGCCAATTTGCATCAAATAAGGCTCGTATACATCTTCTATCGTAACCCGTTCCTCACCAATCGATGCAGCAAGCGTATCTAAGCCTACTGGACCTCCTCGGAATCGCTCAATCATATTAGTTACAAGTTTATGATCAATATGATCAAGCCCTCTAGGATCTACTTGTAGCAGCTCTAATGCTTGCTGTGCAAGGCCCTCCGTTATCATACCATCTCCAAGCACCTGTGCATAATCTCGCACTCGTTTCAATAAACGATTGGCAATACGGGGGGTTCCACGTGAGCGTCTCGCCATTTCCATTGCTGCTACTTGCTCAATTTGCACCTCAAATAAATGAGCACTTCTGACAACAATTTCAGCAAGTGATTGGTCATCGTAATATTCTAGGCGCAGCAACACACCAAAGCGATCTCTTAGAGGAGCTGATAAGGCACCCGCTCTTGTCGTTGCACCTACAAGGGTAAAGGGAGGTAAATCAAGTCGTACAGAACGTGCTTCAGGACCCTTCCCTACCACAATATCTAAACAGAAGTCTTCCATTGCTGGATATAATACTTCTTCAATAGCACGGGGAAGTCGATGAATTTCATCAATAAATAAAACATCCCCAGGCTCTAGTGAACTTAAAATAGCTGCCAAATCTCCTGGACGCTCAATCGCAGGGCCACTTGTCATCCGTACGTTGACATTCATCTCATTCGCAATAACAGCAGCTAAGGTCGTTTTACCAAGTCCTGGAGGTCCGTATAACAACACATGATCTAAACTTTCTTGGCGAAGCTTTGCTGCTTCAATGAATATTTGTAAGTTTTCCTTTACTTTATGTTGCCCAATATACTGTGCTAATTTTTGAGGACGTAAAGATAACTCAAACTGCTCATCATAGCTACCTGCCTCACTTGCCATCATACGTTCAGACATGTACCTTCCCTCCTTTCCTTATTTTAGTTTTAGCAGTAGTTGCAATGCTTGTTTCATAAAGGCATCTGTCGTTTCTAGTTTGTCGTTATCTTCTAGCTGTGGTTTAATTTTTTCGAGCTCTTTTTCAGAATAGCCAAGTGCCATTAAGGCAAGTAAGGCTTCTTCTAATTCATGTTTATAAGCATTCACACCAAACAAAGGTAACTCATCTTCTGCACTAGGTAACTCCAATGTATCTAATAATGAACCAAGCTTGCCTTTCAAATCGAGGATCATTTGACGTGCTGTTTTTTTACCAACTCCGGGGAACTTCACTAAAAATGCTTCGTCCTCCCGTTCAATTGCGCTAATAACCTGCTGTGGATTCCCTGTCGCTAAAATAGCTAATGCGCCCTTTGGTCCTATACCCGACACTAAAATAAGCTTACGGAATAACTCACGCTGATCTAAATTAGGGAAACCATATAAAACTTGTGCATCCTCTCGCACATGCAAATGAACATATATCTGTTGTTCAAGGGCAGATGTCCGAAAAGCAAACGGATTGGGCGTATTAAGTTGCCAACCAATCCCCTGTTGTTCTAGCACAATAAATTCAGGCGTAATACGAGTAATTTGTCCTTTTAAATAATCATACATCTATAATCCCTCACAATCATCGTCTTCGATTATAGCATATAGCGAACGAATGCTCGACAAAAAGTAGCGCCGAAACGCCGTTCGCAGACAAAAATGACCGCCAATTGACGGTCATTTCTTGACAAATCTATCAATATCGTACCACAGTTTTGGCCAATAGGTGAGGGCTCGTTTTGTAAATGGCACTAAATAATCTAAAAATACTAGCTGCTGCTCGAGTGGTAAATCTATAGCAAACAGCCATTCTCGTAATAACTCATTCGGATATTTCAAGCGATGAAGCTTTCTTTTATCTAGTCGTTTCAGCTCAGGTAACTCTGCAAAAATCTTTCCAAGATCATAATCTACAGCAGGCAACACACGATGTAACCATAAAATATACTCGTCATCCGCTTCACCAAGGTGTGCTAAATCAAAATCAATTAAACGTAATTGTCCATCAGAGCACCATAAAAAATTATGATGGACTACATCCCCATGCAATAGCGTAATCTCTTTTTCAGGTGCATCTTCCAATGCAATCAATTGTAATGATTTATCACTATAATGCAGTATTTGATCAATTTCTTCTTTTGTTAAAAATGTTCGAAATTCATTTCTTCTACTTTTAAAACGCATATGACGCATTTGCCATTTTAAAAGCTGTGAGTAGGTATGCAAGCCTGGCATTCGCTGCCAAGCAATTTTTTTATGTGTGTCGTGTAAAGCAATTAATAGTCTTAGAGATTCCTTACGATCTTTTTTATGTGCGAAGTTAGCACCGTGGCTTCCTTCTTGCCACATTTGCACAATTAACTGCTCATCATCGCTCTGAACTAAAGGTAAGATCAACGAAGGCTCCATACGTCCTAATTGGCGATGAATGGTTTTTACCTTCTCTGCAATTTCCACTTGCTTTGCACGTTTGACAAAATAATTTTTCGATTGATACTTATATTTCCAAATATTTGGCTTTACTTCTTCTACAATATACGCTTTTTCACCATCGATAAGGCGTCATCCCGCCTGGGAAATAATGCGGTGACATCCAAGGACCTGCTGCTGATGGGCATGGTGGTGGACAATGTGTCGGACATGGTGGTGGCGGGCAATGACAAGGGTCCATTTGCCAATTTGGCATCATCATTGGTTGTGTGCCACAGCCACAAGATTGACCCATGTTCATATCAGGCATCATCATTGGTTGTGTTCCACAGCCACAGGATTGCCCCATATTCATATCAGGCATCATATCCATTTGTGGCTTTTGTTGATCTTGCGTATGGAAGAATGGTGATGTGGACTCTAAAAAGTCTTCCATTCCACCTACTTTATGATCTGGCATGTCATAGGACATTGGCTGCTGTGGCATCGTATAATGCTCGACCTGCGGCTGCATTGGCATTGGCCACCACATCTGATGATAGATTGGCTGATGGCAACTTGAACAATGTGGTACGGCAGGCATTTGTGGCATGATATGCATTGGTGGATGTGGTGCTGGTTGTGGCATTGGCATTGGCTTCGGTTTAGCTACAGGTGGTGGTGGCGGTGTAGGTGCTGGCGGTGGTGGTGGCTGTATTTGTATAGGCGGTGTTGTAACATTTTGCTCCATTTGTGGCATCACCAATTGCTGGTGCCAATTCATTTCCACAGGCTGCGGTACCCACATCGGTTGTTGTGGCATCTGCATTGGCATCGGCATCGGTATAGGTATCGGAATCATTTGTGGTTCTGGCATCGGCATAGGAGCTGGTGGTGGCGGTACAATTGGCGGCGGTGGTGGCATTGGTCGCTGTACCTCTTTTCTAGGACTTTCCTTCGGTGCCTCCTTATGCACTTGTGTTTCCTTTTTCGGCATTTCTTTATGTGAATCTCTATGCGGCTCTTTGTTTATTTTTTCAGGCAATATAATTTCCATACCTGGAACAATATAATCTGGGTTGGCAAGATGGACATTGAGCCGCTTCAAATCTTCAAACGAAATGCCGTACTCCTTCGCAATCTTCCACAATGTATCTCCCTTTTGAACAATATGAATACGCAATTTTTTCCTCCCTTCCTCTCTACGTATCATATGTTCAATGTTTCATTTGGATACAAAAATTTCAGCAAGTTCGAAAAGCTTCATGGTACACTAATTCATAAGGAATACGGATTCCTTTATTACGAGCAGGGGTGATCTCTTATGAAAAAAATGTTAGGCGAAGAACGCCGACTGCAACTATTAGCGCAATTAAAAAAAAATAAAGCACCTATAACTGGGACAGACTTAGCTAAGTTCGCCAATGTTTCTAGACAAGTAATCGTCAATGATATGACTTTATTAAAGGCAAGAAATGAGCCTATTATTGCCACAAGCCAGGGCTATCTTTATATGCATCAAGAACAAATACAGCAAACCGTTGAACGAACATTCCCTTGCTTGCATACATCAGAGCAGACAGAAGATGAATTAATGACGATTGTAGACTGTGGTGGAACCGTCAAAAATGTCATTGTTGAACATCCGATATATAGTGAACTGACAGCCTCAATCATGGTATCCAACCGTCATGAAGTGAAACAATTTATCGAACGTGTAAATGCAACACAGGCCAATTATTTATCTGCTCTCACTGGTGGCATTCATTTACATGTCATCACAGCACCCTCTGTTGAAGTTTTAACATTAATTGAGCGAGCTTTACAAAAAAAGGGTTACTTAGTGACAGATCAATGAATAGCAAAAGCACCGTCTGAAAATTAATTTCAAACGGTGCTTTCTGTTTTTAATGCAGGTATTGTGTCGTTAAGCATGGGTATTTCTCTTTTCACCGCAGCTATTGCTCCCTTAAAGGCGGCAATTTCCCTATCAGGATAGAAATCTTTGTCGTTGATCGGGCGTAGGCAATAGGCATTCACTTTTTTTCCCAAACAAACGATAGCGTTGCTTTGCAAATAAGCGATACAACGCATTGCGAATAAATGGTGGTACAAGGATGAGGGCATAGAAGCAAGGCCACAATCCATCAAATTTACGGCATATGTTTAACGCAGCTGTAGATTCAACAGACACTTTCCCTTGTTCAATAAGAATTACACTATCTATATTCTTTGGTATATGATATTGAGCGAGAAGCGATTGACCAATCTCGCTTTGCAACGATGCAAATTGAAAATAGCCAGCTTGATCATGTTTGATGATAAATTGAACAGTGCTATCACAAAAATTACATACACCATCAAATAAAATAATACCACCCATTACAATCCCTCCACTTTCAAGTTATTATGCTTCGTCTGATGTTACATACGTAAAATAGGTACCCAATGACTTTACTTTGCAGCCTAGCGCAGCTAATTCTTCCATTGCACCACGCATCATTGGTTCCTTTTCATCTGCTAATACATCAATCATAAAGAAATAATCGCCTAAACCTGTTTTTAATGGACGTGATTCGATTTTACTTAAATTCAGCTGACGCCATGCAAAAACAGAAAGCACCTGATGTAAAGCACCTGAACGATCTGTTGGTAGGGTAATCATAAACGTTGTTTTTGCTTGCCCGTCTGACAGTTCTTGTGGCAACCGTTTATTTTGCTTAGAAAGTACAAAGAAACGTGTATGATTAAAATGGAAATCATGGATATTTTGCTCAACTATTTCAAGGCCATACTTTTCCGCTGCTGCTGCATTGCCGACTGCTGCTATACACTCTTGTGGATTCTCTGATACATATTTTGCTGCTGCTGCAGTTGAAGTTGTTTGATGTAATGGTACATGGCTAAAACGATAAAATAAATATTTATGACATTGAGCTAGTGCGTGCGGATGAGAATAAACGCCTTCGATTGACTGCCAATGATCCTTTTGCGCTTTATTGACCATTAAATGCTGCTGAATTTTCAGCAATAACTCTCCAGTTACATAAAGTGTTGCCTCATGGAATAAGTAATCTAATGTTAATGATACAGAGCCCTCTAGAGCATTTTCTAGCGGCACGACAGCTAAATCTACCTTTCCCTCTGCAACAGCCTCTATACATTCTGGAATCGTGGCACACGGTACGAGCCACTCATTTGGAAAAGTAGCCTTTGTTGCTAAGTATGTAAATGATGCTTCTGGTCCTAGATAGGCGATTCGATTTTCCCATTGTTGCTTTGTCATTGCAAATACCTCCTTTATGGCACAATAAGGAGCAGTCCCTCGTGATGAATCTCTTTTGGGACAGCTCCTTATTTGAGCTTTGTTATCGTATCTTTAACCATTGGGCTTATACAACACGATGTTTGTCATTTTGTCAAAAATTAAAGGATTGAACACTCACTGTGATTATAATGCTCCAGAACTAATCACTTCCGCAGATTCTACAAAATCTAAGCGTTTTAATTGCTGGATAAGATCATCAAGATCACAGGTCATGCTTGTTACATCTAATGACAATGTAACATTTGCACGTCCCTGAATAGGGATTGTTTGATGAATCGTTAAGACATTACAATGTGTAATTGTCACAGTTTCTAAAAGCTTGGCAAGTGTTCCTTTTCTATCTTGAAGCTGTAAAAAGACTGTTAAAATGCGTTCCTGCACAATTGAATGAAAAGGAAAAACCGCATCACGATATTTGTAAAACGCACTTCGCGATAAATCCACCTGCTTTACCGCATCCCAAATGGAAGATACTGAACCACTTGATAGTAAGTGTTTCGCCTCCAAAGTTTTTTGCATTGCATCCGTTAAAACATCCTCACGAACTAAATAATATCGCTGATTCGCAACATTCTTCATACGCTTCCCCCTAAAACTCATGTCTTAATCGACAAATTCAAATTCAAACTCTTGTAGGCGTACTGTATCGCCGTCCTGTGCTCCACGCTCACGTAGAGCCTCATCCACACCCATTGCACGCAATTGACGAGCAAAACGACGTATACCATCTTCACGGCTGAAGTCTGTCATTTTAAATAAACGCTCAATTGCATAACCACTAATAATAAATGTACCGTCATCATCACGTGTGATTTCGAAATCTTCACCTTTTGCCTCATGCTTGTACATTACGGTTGCGTCTGATTGCTCCTCTAGATCATCATATAGCGGGAATTCAGGCGTTACTTCTAATAGATCAGCAATGGCAAACAGAAGCTCTTTTAATCCTTGACGTGAAACAGCAGAAATTGGGAAAATTTGTACATCTTCTCCTACCTTCTGACGGAATGCTGTTAAGTTCTCTTCTGCTTCTGGCATATCCATTTTATTGGCTACTATAATTTGTGGACGCTCTGTTAAACGAAGATTATATTGTTTTAGCTCTTCATTAATTGTTAAATAATCTTCATATGGATCTCGACCTTCCATCCCTGACATATCAATGACATGAACGATTACACGTGTACGTTCGATATGTCGTAAAAATTGGTGACCTAATCCAACTCCTTGATGTGCTCCTTCAATAAGCCCAGGTAAATCAGCCATCGCAAAGCTTCGATGATCATCCGTTTCAATCATGCCTAAGTTCGGTACAATTGTTGTGAAATGATAAGCACCAATTTTTGGCTTAGCTGCGGAAACAACAGATAAAAGTGTTGATTTACCAACACTTGGGAAACCAACTAACCCTACATCTGCTAATACTTTTAACTCTAATATAACATTTAATTCTTGTCCTGGCTCACCTTTTTCAGAAAGTTCTGGCGCCGGGTTGGCAGGTGTAGCAAAGCGAGAATTACCTCGTCCACCTCGGCCTGCTTTCGCAATAACTGCTCTTTGCCCATGCTCGACTAAGTCTGCAATAACGGCATTTGTTTCTTCATTCATAACCACTGTGCCTGGTGGTACTTTAACAATTAAATCCTCCGCATTTTTACCATGCATGCCTTTACTCATCCCATGCTCGCCACGAGGTGCTTTAAAATGGCGTTTATAGCGGAAATCCATTAATGTTCTTAAGCCCTCTTCTACTTCAAATACGACGTTACCGCCATGTCCACCATCTCCACCAGCTGGACCACCATTGGGTACATATTTTTCTCGACGAAAGGCAACCATACCATCTCCGCCGTCGCCACCTTTAACATAAATCTTTACGTGATCGACAAACATTTAATTCACTCCCTATTTGCACTCAAGACATATTGCCAGCGTGTAGTTGTCTGCTCAATTGTTTGAATGTCGAATTGTTTCAAACCTTTTTCGGTGAATGCATCAGCACTCCATAACCCATTTAGCGTGAATGTCACGGCAAATGTATGATCGTCAACACGTACATCAAGCGTTAGGATCTGCTCTGTAAATGGATCTAATGTATCATAAACATGCATAACTGTTTTGTTTAAATAATCTACAACTTCCTGATCAATATCATTGGTCACAGGCTTTTTTATCTCACCGTTTAGCTTCCACGCTAATGATGGGTAACGCCATCCTGCTGTTTGAAGCCATTCAATTGTTTGTGGTAATTGTAGTCGATTGAGGATAGAAAACACTCGTAATTGTTCTGAATAATGTTGAATAAGTTTTTTCGATTCCTCGATTCTACCTAAATCTAAATTCATGCGAATCAGTTGCAGTTGATTCACATAATCATGATTTGCAAAACGTAATACTTCACTAATGGTTAGTGATTGATTGTTCATCCCATTCACTCCAATAAAGTTATCCTTACTAGTATAACAAGTTTTGCTGTATTTTTCCCTTAATTCTTTAATCAATTATACCTTGGTGTCATTGCGTCCAAAATCGGCTGTGTTGAAATTTAGCCAAAAAAAGGACTGCAATAAATGCAGTCCTCCGCTTTATGTTATCTTATAAAAGATTAAGCTTCTTGTGTTGCTGGGTATACAGATACTTGTTTGCGATCGCGACCTAAACGTTCGAATTTAACAACGCCGTCAACTTTAGCAAATAGTGTATCGTCACCACCACGACCTACGTTTGTACCTGGGTAAATTTTTGTACCGCGTTGACGGTAAAGAATTGAACCACCAGTTACGAATTGGCCATCAGCACGTTTAGCACCAAGTCGTTTAGACTCAGAGTCACGTCCGTTTTTAGTAGAACCTACCCCTTTTTTCGATGCGAAAAGTTGAAGATCTAATGCTAATAATAATTTCATCGAGTTCCACCTCCTACTTGGTTGTAGTTGATTTGGATGTATTGTCCGTAATTTTGCACCATAGAATACACTTGGGCAGTCATTACTTGAACAATTAACTGTAGTTTTGCATCTACTTCAGGCTCTAAATCTGATGGTAAATCTACCTTGAGATAGCCTCCACCTTCAGCAGCTTGTTCGATTTCTGGTTGAATTTGTAATAATGCATAAATAGCATTTACTGTACCAATGGCAACAGTTGATGCTCCTGCACATACTAAATCCTTACCAGATTCATCATAACCAGCATGTCCTGAAAATTCGAATGCTGACACATGTCTATTTTCATCGTGATGAATCGTAACTTGTATCATTCGCTATACCTCACAATTAAGCGTTGATTGCTTCAACAACTAATTTTGTGTAAGGTTGACGGTGACCTTGTTTACGACGGTAGTTCTTTTTAGCTTTCAATTTGAAAACAACGATTTTTTTCGCACGGCCTTCTTTAACAACTTTAGCTGTTACAGTAGCGCCTTCTACGAATGGAGCGCCAACTTTAACGTTTTCGCCACCTACGAATAATACTTTATCAAAAGTTACAACCTCGTCAGCTTCTACGCCTAATTTTTCAACATAGATTTCTTGACCAGCTTCTACTTTGACTTGTTTACCACCAGTTTCAATAATTGCGTACATTTTACTGCACCTCCTCTTAGACTCAGACTCGCCTGTTTCATAAGGTGATCTTACTAGACACTTAAACCTTTACAGAGCGGTTGTAGTAGCACGGGTGCTACAAACAATAACATTAAAATATTACCACATGATTTTTTTCAAGTCAATCTATTCATAACATATTTTTCAAAGGCCACTCGATATTTTCGATAACGCCATTCTTTCAATACTTGCAACCAAATGAATAAATTTATGATGGCTAAAAAAATAGATTGTGGCAAGAACTTGAAAGTAACTAGTAATAGTATAGTAGCTATGATGAAAGATAACCAATAATAAAGCTCAACAATAGGAGCTCTTGGATATTTTAAAAATAGCCCGGCTAACAATATCCTTCCACCATCTAACGGTATGATGGGTACAAGATTTACAGCCAATAACACGAATTGTACATTTATAAGCTTAGTAGCGAGTAAATTAGGCATAAAAAAAGCGAGGCCAATCCCAATAATCGTAGCGATTGGTCCTCCTAATGCAATCCATAGGAGTGACGAAGCTTGCACAACCGCTGGATTTTCAAATTGAATTTCTCCCCCGTATGGTGTAATTACGCAGGATTTCACCTTTACTCCGCACATTACTGCCGCAACTAAGTGACCTGCCTCATGCCACAGTAATGAAAATAGAATAATCGCGTAATATGCTAATTGACCACTAAAAATCATGACAAATACGAGAGGGATACACAAAAGATGTAATTTAATCCTCATTGGTCTCCGAGGTCTCAAGCCATTGTACAATTTGCTCTAAATCAAAATGGGCATCTCCCTTTTCGATGGACACATAAAGTTGACCCGCTTCTTTCATGCCAATTAAATCATTTGCTTGAATAGATGTGTAGGGTAGTTGAGCTAAACTATCTAACATACCATAGGAAACAGTTGTACCATCTTCATAGCTGATGGTCATGGTCTTACCTGTGTATTTTGTATGGCCAGTAAAAACGACTAACCCATTCTGACCAGCATAGATGGGTAAGCCTACATCATATTGCAAAAGATAGCCTTCTTTAAATACTTGGGCATTCGCAAATGTTAAAAGATCTGCTTGCCCTACATCACTAGAAACCATGATGGTCTCTTTTTCTTTCTCGAACCAGCTTTGACCGAGCTCACTTAAATACGTTAAATCAGCAGAGGTTGTTACAAGCTTCCGAACAGGGGTATCCACTACGCCCTGATCCTCTAAACGAATTACAAGCATAATTGCTGCCACAAGAAGTATCGTGACGAACCATTTCCATTTTTTAAACAAGCCCTCATCCTTTTTTCCTCACTATATGTGACTGCATGTCCAAACATGCACAAGAAAAAAACCTTCTCGTACACTCGCACGAAAAGGTTTTAATTTATTTTGAGAAAAGCGCTTTAAGTTTGGAAAACATCCCTCTTTGCTCATCTTGAATAGCCATTAATGGCACGGACTCACCAAGGATACGACGGGCAATATTTCGATAGCCCAATGACGCTTTATTTGAAGGGTCCATCACAATTGGTTCACCTTTATTAGAAGATGAGATAACGCCTTCACTGTCTATAATAATGCCTAATAAATCAATTGATAAATGAGTTGTAATTTCATTGACATCCAGCGTGTCACCGCTCTTCATCATATGTTGTCGAATACGATTAATGATGAGCTTAGGTGCTGTGATCTCCTCCTGCTCCAGTAAACCGATAATTCGATCAGCATCACGAACAGCAGAAATTTCAGGTGTTGTGACTACAATCGCATGATCTGCACCTGCAACAGCGTTACGATAGCCTTGTTCAATTCCCGCAGGGCAATCGATTAATACATAATCATAGTCTCTTTTCAATTCCTCTACTAAGCTCTTCATTTGCTCAGGGGTAACAGCATTTTTATCTGTTGTTTGAGCAGCAGGTAATAAAAATAGTTTTTCGTCTACGCGTTTATCCTTAATCAATGCTTGATGAATTTTACAGCGTCCCTCCACCACATCAACCAGGTCATAAATAATACGATTTTCAAGGCCTAAAATCACATCTAAATTACGTAGGCCAATATCTGTATCCACTAAACATACTTTTTTACCTTGTAGAGCCAATGCAGTCCCAAGGTTAGCCGTTGTCGTTGTTTTACCGACACCGCCCTTACCAGAAGTTATGACGATCGCTTCTCCCACACTAGCTTCCTCCCTTAGACACATTTAACAATGGTCGAATATTTTTTAAGGCATGAATTTGATCGTACGTAATGCGTCCATCGTAGCCAATAAATGCACAAGTCATTTCTACTTGATTTATCGCTTTTACATGTTCATCTGACATTACCTGAACTTGATCGGCAATCATGATATGCGTAGCTTCAAATCGAGATGCTGCAATGATTGCTTCTTTATTGCCTTGCACACCCGCATGTGCAATCCCTTTAAGTCTACCTAGGACATATACATTACCTCCAGCCTCAACACGACCGTTTGGATTCACATTTCCTATGATGGTAATGTCTCCTGATGAACGCAGAATTTGTCCTGATCTGACCACTCCTATATATGTATCTTGTTGGCTTTCAAACATCTTCTGGTTGCTTTCGTGGACAGTCAGTACTTCACTTTGCACCTTCGATACAATAAGCTGCTCTGTTTCTTCAATAATTTTTATAAGTTCATTTAATTGTTCTTCAGTACAGTATCGATAGCCTAAGTATAATTGTACATCAACTTTACCATCGATACCGCCCTCTAAAACCTTATTCTTTAATTCTTCCACTAGTTCACCATACGCACATTGGTCGTCTAGGCGTAGTACAAAACCGTCCTTCGTTCCCTTCATATTAACTAACTGTTTTTTCATGAATGCCTCACCTCACGTTGTTCTTTGTTAAGAAACCTCACGTGCTCTCTGTAAGACACGCGCATTAATTAGATACTTGAAGGCCCAACCAAGAATCATTAAAAATAAAGCATTCGCAATGATTGTTGGGAGTAGTCGTGAACGTAAGAAATCCGCTAAAGGAATTGCTGTAAAATCGATTAGGAAAAAGAATTGATAGAGAATAAATTCTAAAATCGCTACTAGTACAACTGAAATTGTAGTTGTTACAACTAAGTGCTGATGTATAACTTTCACGATAGACCCTGCCAAAAAACATATAAGTGGATAAAGTACGGAATATAATCCAATAATATCAATGTAAAACACATCATACAAGACACCAAAAAAAAGTCCATACATTACCGCTCGTTGACGGCTGTAATAGATGGATATAAAAATTAGGTATAAGATTAAAAAACGCGGTACCAAAAAATAGACTTCCCCTTTAATTTCAATCGGGGAAAGCATAGCAAATTCTGGTTCTAACAGGAATAGTAAAACCGCCACAGAGGGAATGAGAAATCGAACCATCACTCCGCCTCCTCTTTACTCGCCTCTTGCGGATTCGATAAATCCTCATTCGTTGCGTTGCCATCTGAGCCATCAATAACTGTTGATGTGCGCTTAGCAATCACAACATGTTCTAAAATTGAAAAATCAGCTGATGGTTTGACATAAGCCATTTTTGTTAAGCCATAATCATCTGTACTAACCTCTGTAATTTCTCCGATTGGGACACCTTTAGGGAAAATACCACCTAGCCCTGAAGAAACTACTAGCTCGCCTTCTTTCACCTTCAAGCTAGAATCGATTCGCTTCATAATGAGATCATTACGTTCTTCATCAAAGCCCTCGATTAAACCGTATGCTTCTTTTTCTCCTAGCACCATCGCAGATACACGATAGTTTGGATTATTTGTATTTAAAAGCTCTACCTCAGATGTGAAAGGTGTTACTAGTGTAATTTTTCCCACTAACCCTTTCGCCGTCATAACTGCCATATTTTTTTGGACACCATGAGAAGATCCTTTATCTAAAATAATTTTCTCTTCCCACTGATCAGGATTTCTAGCAATCACTGTTGCATGAATTGGATTAAATGCCTTCAAGCTCTCGGTTTTATCCAATAGCTCTCGAAGCTTGTTATTTTCTGATTTTAAATCCGTTGCTTCAGCTTGTACAACTGCAAAATCTTCTAAGCGTGCTTTTAAACGTTTATTTTCTTCGTACGTGTTTAAGAGGGAGTCAATACTATTAAAAATACCATTAATATAATTCGCCGGCTTCGCAACAATGGATTGCGCGACGCCGACCGTATCTTTAATAATTTGCTCTGGTAAAGTTGCATTCGTCCGATCACGTAATGAGAAGCTAATCAATGCCACAAGAAAAACCATGCCTACGAGCAGCAAAATTACTTTCTTATTGAAAAAAAAGTGTGGCATTGCCTAAACCTCCTTACCCTTTAACTTGTTGTTGACGAATTAAGTCGATATGATCTAATGCCTTACCTGTACCAATTGCAACACAGTCTAAAGGATCTTCTGCGATGAATACTGGCATATTTGTCTCTTGGCTGATTACTTTGTCTAAGTTTGTTAACAGTGCACCACCACCAGTTAATACAATACCGCGCTCCATTACGTCAGCAGATAATTCTGGAGGTGTTTGTTCTAATGTTTTACGAACACCGTCAATAATAGAGGCAACCGCTTCACGCAATGATTCAGAAATTTCCTGTGAAGAGATTTCGATTGTTTTCGGTAGACCTGTTAACAGGTCACGTCCTCTAATATCCATTCGTGCTTCTGGTCCTTCTGCCAATGCTGTACCGATTTCCATTTTTACGGCTTCCGCTGTACGTTCACCAATTGTTAAATTATACGTTTTACGAATATACGAGATGATGGATTGATCCATCGCATCCCCACCAACACGTACAGATTCACTTGTTACAATACCACCTAAAGAAATAACGGCTACTTCTGTTGTACCACCACCGATATCAACAACCATTGAACCAGTAGGATCCCACACTGGAAGATTTGAACCGATTGCTGCTGCAAATGGCTCTTCGATTGTGAATGCCTCTTTTGCACCTGCTTGTCGTGCTGCATCAATAACAGCACGCTGTTCAACGGATGTAATGCCATAAGGCACACAAATCATCACATTCGGCTTTTTCCAATTGCCTCCCGAGTTTTTACATGCTTCTTTTAAATAATACTCGATCATTGCTGTTGTAATATCGAAGTCAGCAATAACCCCATCTTTCATTGGACGAATCGCTACGATTGAGCCAGGTGTACGACCAATCATATTTTTCGCATCATTACCAACGGCAACGATATCCCCTGTTTTTGTATTTTTTGCTACAACTGAAGGTTCACGTAATACGATTCCCTTTCCTTTAATAAACACTAATGTATTCGCTGTGCCGAGGTCAATCCCGACATCTTTGCTTCCTAGTCCAAACAAATTGTGTACTCCCTTTCTATATAAGCCATACTTTCGTTGACATCCAATATATTTGACGACAATGTATAGGAAATTGAATTGTGTAAATACACAATTGACTCCTTTCAAAGTCCATAACATCTGTCAAAGTTTTTTCATCTTCATCAGTTGGTGGTTTACACCCTTGAAAAAACTACACACTCATTCACCTCACCACCAATTTCGATGGGAGTCCTCCCTGAAATAAAGATAAAATTCATACCGTTCATTATAACGGAAAAACGCAAGAATTTGTAGTATCACATACTTCATCTCACAGAAAAGATACTATTTTAATTCCCTCTTAAACTAAAAATAGTACGTATAGATTAGCATATAATTTTTATTCTCATAAGACAATGTGTATCAGGCTACCAATTTTTGTGAAGATAATTGCTTTTCTATGAATACATTAACGTTATGTAAGAAAAAAGGTTCTCCAATATACCACAAAAAAATACAAAATTTTTATGACTGATTGTAAATAAGGTCATTATAGCAATAAAATCTTCAATACAACAAAATGAATTCATCATAAAAAACTCTGCATATTGTATGCAGAGTTAAAAATATCCTTTTTCCTTTAAACTAATATATTGATGATCGCCGATAATAACGTGATCAATTAACTCTATCCCTATAATATAGCCTGCTTCAACAATTCGCTTTGTTACTTCAATGTCCTCTGTGCTTGGTGTTGGTACCCCACTTGGATGGTTGTGGGCACATATAATGGAAGCGGCAGACCTTTTGACAGCTTCTCGATAAATTTCCCTTGGATGAACGATGGAGGCGTTTAAACTGCCAATAAAAATCGTCTGCTTATGAATAATTTGGTTTTTAATATTCAAAAAAAGCACAACAAAATGCTCCTGATTAAGCGAAGTCATATCAGGCATTAAGTAAGTTGCTGCATCTTGAGGAGAACGTATTGTGAATTTCTCATCATTATGTTTTTGAGCCAGTCTTCTACCAAGTTCAATGGCAGCTATTAATTGAATGGCTTTCACCTCACCGATTCCTTTAATAGCCACCATTTCTTCGATGGTTGCGTGCTTCAAATGATGGAGTCGTTCAAAAACATTTAATACCCTGTTTGCAAGAACAAGCACAGATTCTTCCTTTGTACCTGTCCTCAATAAAATAGCGAGTAGCTCTTGATTGGATAAACTTTCAGCCCCTTGTCGTAATAGCCGTTCACGGGGGCGATCCTCTATATTGACATCACGTATCATCAAAGTTGGTAAAGCGTCTTCCAGCAAAAATATTCACTCCTTCGCAAATTGGACTATCTGTAGATCCACCAATTGCGAAAACAAAGCTGCAAGTGGTAGACCTACAACATTGTTATAATCTCCTTCAATTCGTTTAACTAATAGTGTGCCAATCGTTTGAATGCCATAACCACCCGCTTTATCAAAAGGATCTCCTGAATCTACATAAGCTTCGATTAATTCCTGCGATAGGCGGTGGAAAACAACTGTGGTTTCTTCCACAAAGGTCGTTTCCTTTCCATTCGGTTCGATTATGGCGACGGCTGTCATCACACTATGTTTGTTATTTGACAAACGTAATAAGTGAGAAATAGCTTCCTCACGCGTCTTTGGTTTATGTAGTAGCTCTTGATTGTAAACAACAATCGTATCTGCACCAATAATCGTGGCATTAGCTGCTTTTTTGGCTACATCACGCGTCTTCAATAAAGCTACTTCTTTTACATAATCCTGCATTGTATTAGCTTGTACACTTGTTTCTTCCACTTCACTTGTCAAGACTTCAAAGGGAAGCGCTAGCATGCTTAGCAATTCCTTGCGCCTAGGGGAAGCAGAAGCAAGGACAAGCTTATGATTTGTTTTCAACATTATCTGATCATTCCTCCTTATCCTTATGATACAGAAGAATGGACAATTTGAAAATTTTCAAAAAAACAAGATAATGATGATTTCGCTATTATTTGACGTTAAAATTTCACCTGAAGACACGTATTTTTAGATTGATAATGTGCAAAAACATGCAGACGAATGATGTTGATATCGTTGGAAATAGTAGAGGCCGCTGCTCCAATGGACTGCCAATCCTCTGGTAGTGTTGAGTCCTTGCCATTTTCCTTAAAATTTAATTTTGCTGCATTTTTATCTGCTAAAGCAGTTGGGATTTCTGCAAGGGTCGGCTCTTTACAGCTTTCACCACTGATGCTAAATGCCTTTTTAAAGGTAGCAGGGTCCTGTAAAAATTGGAGCTGACTTTCCTCCGTCACCATGCTTGTCCAAACATAAAACTTGTCATCAACTTGAACAATCGCGCTCTCTTTTAAGGCAGGATACTCAGCAACAAATGAACTAGCGCTCTCATAGTTTGAATACACGCCAGCCTGGCTAGCATAAAACATTGATGCATTAGATGTATTGGTTGTCTCACCGGCAGTTGGAATCGTTTCTGTTTGTGATTGATTATTTGCCACTTCACTGCCATTTTTCTTTAATGGTAACTGTGTACTGGCTTGTAAAACGCCCAAAAAAATGGCTACACCTAATAGACCAACAAATCCACCAATAATCATTGCTCGAAATATTTGTTTTTTCATCACATGACTTACAATTTTCATTCAACTATCACCTCATCCTTCCACCTATCTATGCACTAGTAACGTTGCCAACCTCATATGGTATAAGTATATGTAGATTCCGAAGGGTAAATGCGAATTTATTATTTTTTGATAAAGGCTCCTTTATAAAAAAAACTAGGACTCACTATCAAGAGTCCTAGTCGTTTCATTGTTTTAATCTATTACGAACCTCTGTTAATAAATATAACGAGCCTGATACAATGGTTCTTTGCTGTCTATATGATTGTGCCTGTATAAAGGATGCATAGTCAACCAAGGTTGTTTTCGATGCTGCATGAGAAAGTTTGACCATTTGATGGGCTGGCATTGCTCGTGAATTAGCAAAATCAACGAAGTAAAAATCATCACTCACCTGCTCTAAAAGCCTGAGAATCTGCTGAACATCTTTATCTGCTAGTATGCCAATGACAAATGTTATCTGCTCATTTGGATATTCACACTGGATCGTTTCTACTAATTTTTCGGCACTTGCAGGATTATGTGCACCATCCAAAATAACGAAAGGCATTATTTCTTCAAAGCGTCCCAAAATAGAGGCCTTTTGCACAGCTTGACGAATAGCTGTTTTATCCATAGACACGCCTAATACTGACGCCACTTCGAAAAAGGCTGTAATGGCGAGTGCCATATTGTTCCCCTGATGTGCTCCCTTCATAGAACGAGTTAGGTTCGCAATTTGGAACTGCTGTACGTCATTCGTATAGCTTTCTCCATCAGTTGTCGGCTTTATGGCAAAATGCTTACCTAATGCAAATAGCGTGGCTTTTTTTTGATTGGCTACTTCATCCACAACACGCATCGCCTCATCTGGCAAATCACCAATAATAACTGGACGTTGTTGCTTAATAATACCTGCTTTATGGTGAGCAATGCTTTCAAGCGTATTCCCTAAAAACTTTGTGTGTTCTAAAGCAATACTTGGGATAACAGAGACAATGGGTGTTACCACATTTGTGCTATCCAATAAGCCACCCATTCCCGCTTCAATCAGTGCTATATCCACCCTGCCATTCACAAAATGTAAAAATGCCGCCACCGTCAGCAATTCAAAATCGGTTAGTTTACTACTAAGCCCAGCCTCATGCATCTGTTGAAAAACTCGATCCATTTCAGCTTCTTTAATAGGTTGACCAGCTATTTGAATTTGGTCATGAACATCTACGATACAGGGTGACATAAATTTGCCCACACGTAAGCCATGTTCTTGTGCAATAGCCTCTAGAAACGTTAACGTAGAGCCTTTGCCATTTGTGCCTGCTAAGTGGACGACATGCAAAGTTTGTTCAGGATTACCCACTAATGATAAAGCCTCTTCAATCGCTGTAAGACCTGGTTTAATTACATCATCACTTTTAACCTGCCATTTCTCTTTATAATGATCAAAGTTTGGGATCATTGTCCTTCCTCCTGTAGCCACTGTCGAGCTTGTGCTATAAAGTATAAAGAGCCTGTTATGACAATAATATCCTCTTTATGGCGTCCTTGTAATATAGTTTGAAGGCTTTTTAGCCACTCTGTATGATATGTTTTATTGGCATGTGTCGACAACTTCGCTAAGCTTTCAGCAGGCATTGCATTCGGTAGGTCTATTTGTGTAAAAGTGATCGAGGTGGCAACAGCATCCATTAGTTCTATACTGTTGGCATGATCCTTGTCTGCTAATGCCGCATAAATAAAGTGATAATTGTTTCTTGGATAGACGTTTTTTAGTGTTTGGATAAGAGCAGCTGTACCCTCGGAATTATGAGCACCATCTAGCACAATTTGATTCGGCCATTGCTCGAAGCGACCTGCCCATTGCGCACACTGTAGACCCTGACAAATAGAATCATCAGCAATGGCAATTGCCCCCTGTTCACGTAATGTTAGCATGGCTGTGATGGCCAAACTTGCATTATTTATTTGATGTTGACCAGCCATTTTTAATGGTACATCCCTCATCAAGACATGAGCCTTTTCATATGTAAAGTGCTGATAGTCAGTGCTCTGCCAACTATTTGTCACCGTGAAGCCTTGTCCTAAAACAAAGCATGATGCATGTCGTTCCTCTGCAGTAGCTTTAATGACAGCCAATGCCTCCTCATTTTGAACGCCTACAACAACTGGGATGCCTTCTTTGATGATACCAGCTTTTTCAGTGGCAACCTTTGCGAAGGTGTCACCTAAAAAGGCTGTATGCTCTAGCGAAATCGTTGTAATAATAGATAAAAGCGGCCTTACGACGTTTGTCGCATCCAAACGTCCTCCAAGCCCTGTCTCAATAAGTGCTATATCTACTCCTTCATGTGCAAAATATTGAAACATAATCAATGTAACTACCTCAAAAAAGCTTGGAAAATCGCCATTGTAGTGCTCTTCTATAATTTTCGCAAGTTTATTGAAATAGTAGAGAAATTGCTCATCTGAAATTTGGCGGCCGTTAATGGTCATACGTTCATTGACTCGCTCTAAATGCGGAGACGTAAATGCCCCTACTGTGTAGTCTGCATGTTGTAGCATTTCTCTTAATGCGTTCACCGTAGAGCCTTTACCGTTTGAACCTGCTACATGGATTACTCTTAGCTTGTTGTGAGGCTCATCTAAATGTCCTAGTACTTCACGCATAAGGACAAGTGGTGCACGTTTATGATCAACTGCTTTTAATGTAAAAATAAATTTTGTACATTCGTTCATTGTGTGAAACAAAATAAACACTCCCTCTTACTGCAATATCTTTATTTTAGTACAAGTAACGTTTAATAACATAGCAAAATGGTAAAATACAAAAAACACGCAGCTAGCGACTGCGTGTTCATATTAATATTATATTAGTGTACCTTGTGAGCACCTAATAAAGCACCCATATTGTTTAAAATAGTTTTTGCATCACTATTTAATAACGGATGTACATCTGGACGTTGCACTAATTCAAAAGCGTTTTTTAACGTTCTTTTTAGCATAGATATATCAAAGTCTGAGCAATACTCATTAATTTTTTGGATTGTTAATAAATCAGTCCTTGATAATTTAATGCTATCCTGCTGAGGATTACTATTTGCTAATATGTGCTTAATAAGGACACGGCCACTTGTATTCAATAAACGATAATACTTTGCTTCGGATAATTTTAAGAGATTCGTTTCGATCAATACTCTCGCGCTTACAAAGTCTAGTTCATCACATGCTTTGTTGACTTTTGTAATAATGGTTGCAATATTTCCTGACATTCCCAACACCCCCATTGGCTCTTATTTTTTTAATGAAAAAGACTGTCTATCTAAAAAAACCGTCCATTCTCCCAAGCTTTTTTCACGGCTAAATAATACGGAATTAGGTTTTGTTTCCTACCAAATCAACCCTGCACGACATCTATTAGTCTGATTTATTTTAAATAATACTATATATTTTTTCCTAATACAATGCATATCTTTAGATCTATAAAAAAAAAAGCAATGGATGACTTTTTCGTCATCCACTGCTTCAACTTTACATTTATTTCAATTCTTCTAAACGTTTTAACACAACTGCATGCTTGCTTTCATAATCTGCTAATTTCTCACGTTCTGCGTTAACTAACGCTTCCGGCGCTTTCGATACAAACTTTTCATTCGATAACTTACCTGTAACAAGCTTCACTTCTTTTGCCCATTTCTCTAATTCTTTTTCAAGGCGAGCAATTTCTTCCTCTAGATTGATCAGTCCAACAAGAGGTAGGAAAACCTGTGCTCCTGTCACAACAGCCGTCATTGATTGTCCTGGAGCCTCTAAACCTTCACCAATTGTTAAAGTATCAGGATTACAGAATTTTTCTAAATATGCTTGATTCTCTTCAAGTACAGCTGCTGTTGCTGCATCTTTCGCTGAAATAAACAACGGTACTTTTTTGCTCATTGGGGTATTTACTTCCGCACGAATATTACGTACTGAACGTATAATATCCATTAGGAGCTTCATATTATCTGCTTCATCAGCAAAATGAAGATCTTTACGTACTGTTGGCCATGCTGCCACTGTAATAGATTCACCTTCATGTGGTAAATGCTGCCAAATTTCTTCTGTAATGAAAGGCATAAATGGATGTAATAGACGCATTGTTTGATCTAGTACGTAAGCTAAAATAGAGCGAGTTGTCTTTTTAGCTGCTTCATCCTCACCGTAAAGAGGTAATTTTGCCATTTCAATATACCAAGAACAGAAATCATCCCAAATGAAATTGTATAATTCACGGCCAACTTCACCGAATTCATAACGCTCTGCAAGAGAGGTAACGCGTTCAATCGTTTCATTTAAGCGCGTTAAAATCCATTTGTCAGCTACTGATTTTTCACCAGTTAAATCGATCTCATCATATGTCATACCATCCATATTCATAAGCGCAAAACGTGATGCATTCCAAATCTTATTGGCAAAGTTCCATACTGCTTCAACTTTTTCAGTTGTATAGCGTAAATCTTGACCAGGTGATGAACCAGTAGCTAAGAAGTAGCGTAATGAATCTGCACCGTATTGTTCAATGACATCCATTGGATCAACACCATTGCCAAGTGATTTACTCATTTTACGCCCTTCACCATCACGTACTAAACCATGAATTAGCACATCTTTAAATGGACGTTGATCTGTAAACTCAAGACCTTGGAAAATCATTCGAGAAACCCAGAAGAAAATAATATCATAGCCTGTTACTAATGTATTTGTTGGATAATAACGTTTATATTCTTCATTTGCTTCATCTGGCCAACCCATAGTAGAAAACGGCCATAGTGCTGAAGAGAACCATGTATCTAGTACATCTTCATCTTGCGTCCAGTTTTCTGCATCTGCTGGGGCTTCTTTACCTACGTATATTTCGCCTGTTTCATTATGGTACCAGGCTGGGATTTGATGGCCCCACCATAATTGACGAGAAATACACCAATCGCGTATATTCTCCATCCAGCGGGAATATGTGTTTTCAAAACGAGCAGGAACAAAGTTTACTTTCCCTTCTTCGTCCTTTTGCAGCTCTAGGGAAGCATCAGCAAGTGGTTGCATTTTAACGAACCATTGTGCTGAAAGATATGGCTCAACAACAGCACCAGAACGTTCAGAGTGTCCTACTGAATGCATATGCTCTTCAATGCGAATTAACACACCTGCTTCTTGTAAATCAGCAACAATTTGCTTGCGGCATTCGAAGCGATCCATTCCTTTATATTTGCCAGCAAGATCATTCATTGTGCCGTCTTCATTCATTACTAGAATGCGCTCTAGATTATGACGATTACCAACTTCAAAGTCGTTCGGATCATGGGCTGGTGTCATTTTTACAACCCCAGTACCAAATTCCATATCAACGTACTCATCAGCAACAATTGGAATTTCACGACCTACAATCGGTAAAATAACGTTTTTACCAATTAAGTGCTGATAACGCTCATCGTTCGGGTGAACAGCTACCCCAGAGTCACCAAGCATTGTTTCGGGACGTGTTGTAGCAACTTCTACATAGCCAGAGCCATCAGCTAATGGATATTTCATATGATAGAAGGCACCTTGCACATCCTGATAAATTACCTCGATATCAGATAATGCTGTTTTTGCTGCTGGGTCCCAGTTGATAATACGTTCACCACGATAAATTAAACCTTTTTCATATAACTGAACAAAAACTGTTTTTACCGCATCTGAAAGACCTTTATCTAGCGTGAAACGTTCACGCGTATAGTCTAATCCAAGACCAAGCTTTGCCCATTGATCACGAATATGTCCAGCATACTCTTCTTTCCATTCCCATGTTTTTTCAAGGAATTTTTCACGTCCTAAATCATAACGTGTAATATTATCCTCACGCAGCTTTGCTTCTACTTTTGCCTGTGTTGCAATACCTGCATGATCCATACCTGGCAACCAAAGGGCATCATAGCCTTGCATGCGTTTCATACGGATGAGGATATCTTGTAATGTTGTATCCCAAGCATGGCCAAGGTGTAGTTTACCTGTTACGTTCGGTGGTGGAATAACGATTGAATAGGGCTTTTTCCCACTTTCAGGCTGCGCCTCGAAAAACTTCCCTTGTAACCACCATTCATAGCGACCAGCTTCAATGGACTGTGGGTCATACTTAGTTGGCATTGAAATGTTTTCTGTCATATTGACTCCTCCTATTGTTTGAAAACTGTAGGTAAAGAAATGCTGTTCATTTTTTACCCAATAAAAAAACTCCTCTCGTCTAAAAGGACGAAGGAGTTTTAGTTCGCGGTACCACCTTTAATTCCAGCAGTGGTTAAGATAAATGTTCAATGACATATTTTCTCAGCCTACCCTACTGGCTCTCAATTCGGTAACGGTGTTTAACCGGCTTTAACTACTATTAGTTCACTAAAGCTGCTCAAGGGCTACCTTCAATTCCGTACAAATAGAAACTTCACAGCTACCGTTTCTTCTCTGAAAATGTAGACAAAATTTACTCTTCCCTATCATAGCATCTGTATTTGATTTTCCTAATTGTACCGCAGGATCGTGTCATTTTTCAAGTGATTTAGTCATCTTTTAGTAAGAGGAAAGTAAATAGAAAAGGAAGTGACAATTCAAATGCGACGACGCAAGTATAACCCTTGGCTTTTACCACCTTGGCTACGGCAAGTTCGTTTTTATTGTAGAACCATTATCGTGCCGATTTGTGCTTTTCAGTTTATCCGTGTCATTATTGTGCCAACATCAGGTGATTTAATCTTCTTATTACTTCTGCTACTTCTCTGCTATTTACTTTTGAAAGATATCATTTGAAACACGAACTTTAAGCGGTGTATATTCTTCTGTTAGATCCCAAATCATAGAAGGCACTTCATGCCAAGTACTGGATTCACGTACAACAATATGGCTTGAGGATTCTCTTAATACAGCTTTTTGGTCAACTGTTGTAGAATTCTCTTGGCGTGAAGCTGCTGCTACTGCGGCAGGTTGTTTCACTTGAACACTTTCTTCGATTACGGCCATTGTTTCCTCTTGTTCGAAAGCATGTGTTGATAGGTGCGGATTGTCTAACACAACTTTTTCATCAACAGGTTCATATTCATTAAAAACACTTGTAACGGTCCACTCAAGCTGACACATCTGATTTGTTAGACTAGGGCGAATATCCTTGACCATTAAATCTTTGACATCGGATTCTTTTGGTAAATCCACATGTAAAGGTACAGCATACTCAAAATAACCAGTATCTCCTTGGATGTCTAGAGCATCAATTGTAATTAAATCTTCATTTTCTGCAAATGCTTGCATATCTTGAAAATCAAAGCGAACGTGTGCGGTGATATGATAGATGCCCATAAGTCGCAAAGAATCTTCTAATTGCATTGCCTGCCACTGTGGCTTAATTTGTACAGCTGCTATTTCAGTTGGGCAGCCATATCCAGGAAAACAAAATGCTTCGCGCATATTCCAAGTTTTGTGTTCGATAATAATCCCTCCCTTTGCATCATATGACGATTTAAAGGAGAGTATGCTAGGGTGTTGCCATTTGAACACATTTAAAAATAGATACTACTAAAAAACTGGCATGCTAGAAGCAATATTCTAGCATGCCAGTTTCATGAATGTTCATATCTTTAAACATTTACTAATTTAATTTTATTCGCTACACGATCTGTTAGCATTTGCGTTGCTTTTGGTACAATCGGTTTAAAAATAGGATTTAAAACAGGGCCAGCTAACCCGCCCGCAACGACTTCTAAGAATCCTGTCATTTTTGTATTTTCAGGATCAATACTTTCTGCGAGGAAATAGCCATTTCCTGTGAAGTTATCAGAAAGCCCCTTTAATTCGAATGTAACTTTTGATGGTGCTAACCATTCTAAGATTGTAATTTCTACTTCAACTGTTTTTTTCAAAACGCCAACATTGCCTTTAAAAGTCCAAGTGGAGTGTTTTTCATCAATCATTTCATGTGCATTATAACCTGGGACAAGCTTTGCCCATTTTTCCATATCACTAACGAAATCCCATACATCCTCAATCCCTACAGGAACTTCGACCGTGTGTGTGCCTGTTGCCATATCAATTCACTACTTTCTTTTATGAATAGCTATATTATAAACGATATCGCCCACAATTTGGCTATGCTGAAAGATGTAATTTTGACAAAAGCAGGTCCTTCATCCAGTATAGAAGATCTTGTTTACTAGTAAATATATGCTATTCTCTCTTTTTGTCCTTACATTTCTCTAGCACTATAATGCTTTCTGCTTGATCCATTAAAAAAGTACAACGGTAGAAAAAGCAAGTTTGACGGGCGAAGGGCTTTGTTTTTCAAAAATATGAGAGCATGCTAGAAATAATTCTAGCATGCTCTATCAAATTTTATTTGGCTAATTGCGCAAATACTTTATGGAATGCAGCCACTGTTTTCGCAATATGCTCTTCCGTATGGGCTGTTGAGATGAATAGTCCTTCAAATTGAGAAGGAGGTAAGAAAATACCTTCCTCTGCCATTAGACGGAAGTATTCAGCGAATAATTGTAAATCAGATGTTTTAGCAGAAGCAAAATCAATGACATTTTCATTTGTAAAGAAGAAGCCAATCATAGAGCCTGCACGATTGACAGTGTGCGGGATATTATATTTTGTTGCTGCTTCACGGAAACCAGCCTCAAGCTGATCTCCTAATTTTTTAAAGTAATCATACGTACCATGGTCTAAACGTGATAACGTTTCATAACCGGCTGTCATCGCTAATGGATTCCCCGATAATGTTCCTGCTTGATAAATTGGTCCAGCAGGAGCTACTTGCTCCATAATTTCTTTTTTCCCAGCGAACGCACCTACAGGGAGACCCCCTCCGATTACTTTACCTAAAGTAGTCATATCTGGTGTTATCCCAAAATACCCTTGTGCACAGCCATAATCTACGCGGAAACCTGTCATAACTTCGTCAAAGATTAATAATGCACCGTGCTCTGAAGTAAGCGCACGTAAGCCTTCTAGGAAACCGGGCTGTGGTGGAACAACCCCCATATTTCCTGCGACTGGCTCCACAATAACTGCAGCTAACTCTGCGCCAAATTTCTCGAAAATCACTTTTGCCCCTTCTAAATCATTATAGGCAACTGTCAACGTATTACGTGCGATATCTGCAGGCACACCAGGGCTATCAGGAAGGCCTAATGTGGCAACACCAGAACCGGCTTTAATTAATAAGGAGTCACCGTGACCATGATAAGACCCTTCAAACTTTAAAATCTTATCACGCCCTGTAACACCACGTGCTACACGTAATGCAGACATAGTAGCCTCTGTTCCTGAAGAAACAAAGCGGATCATTTCCATTCCTGGTAGACGGTCTAATACTAATTGGGCTAAGCGATTTTCTGTATAGCTTGGAGCACCGAACGAAGAACCCTTCGCAGCTGTATCTGCAATTGCTTTCACTACCTCTGGATGTGTATGTCCTAAAATTAGCGGACCCCAAGACAATACATAATCAATATATTCATTGCCATCAATGTCTTTAATGATTGCCCCATGACCAGATTCCATGAAAATCGGGTCCATATTTACTGATTTGAATGCACGTACTGGGCTACTTACACCCCCCGGCATTAATTGAACAGCTTCAGCATAGGCTTGTTTTGATTTTTCGTAAGAACGTGTCATTTATTTCTCCTCCAACCAACGTGCAACATCTTTTGCATGATACGTAATGATTAAATCAGAGCCTGCACGTTTCATACCTAATAATGTTTCAAGCACAACTTTTTTCTCTTCAATCCAACCATTTATAGCAGCCGCTTTAATCATTGCATATTCACCTGACACATTATACGCAACAAGCGGTAATGGGTAGTTATTTTTCATGTCTCGAATAATATCTAAATAGCTAAGAGCAGGTTTGACAATTAAGAAATCTGCGCCCTCTTCAATATCTGACTCTGCCTCACGGAATGCCTCTAGACGGTTTGCAGGATCCATTTGGTAGGATTTACGATCACCAAATTGTGGAGCGCCATCTGCAGCGTCACGGAAAGGTCCATAGTAACTGGATGCATATTTGACTGCATAGGACATAATCGGAATATGTTCAAAACCAGCTTCGTCTAGACCAGCACGAATTGCCGTTACAAAGCCGTCCATCATATTAGAAGGAGCAATAATATCAGCGCCAGCTTTTGCTTGTGATATCGCCGTGCGGGCTAAAACATCTAATGAAGGATCATTCAAAATTTGATCGCCCTCAATTAAGCCACAATGTCCATGATCCGTAAATTCACATAAGCATGTATCCGCGATGACTAATAACTCAGGATGACGTGTTTTAATGAGTCGAGTCGCTTCCTGCACAATACCATGATCATGAAATGCACCTGTTCCAACCGCATCCTTTTCAGCTGGCAAGCCAAATAAAATAACCGCAGGAATACCTAAAGCTACAACCTCATCCACCTCTGCCTCTAGATTATCCAATGAAAATTGAAAAACGCCAGGCATTGACTGTACTTCATTTTTAATATTTTCGCCTTCTATTACAAAAATAGGATAGATCAGGTCCTCTTTATGTAAGTATGTTTCTTTTACCATTGATCGCATCGTTGCATTGGCACGCAAACGACGATGTCTTTGAAATTGTAGTTTTGTCATGATTTGTCCCCTACTTTCATAATTTCTTCGATGACTGCTTGCATTGTATAAACACTTGGCATAATATCCACAGTAGCACCGTATTGTTCAAGAGCCGCTTCCGTAATATGGCCGATGGCTGCAATGCGAGCTGCATGCCAGCCGATATGTGGCACAACATCCCTTGCATACACGTCAACTGCTGAAGGACTAGCAAAAATCACTGTGACATTTTGATGTTGCTGGATGCAATTGACAATAACAGGTGTTTGATCATGTCGTTCTATTGTTTCATAGACTGTCCATTCTTTTAACTTAAAAGGCAGTCCATCCTTCAGCGTACTTTTCGCCTTTTCGCCTCGAATAAACAGACATCTCGGATGATTACCCGCTACGTTTGGAAATTCTTTAACGAAAATATCAGCACTAAATACGGAAGGCATAAAGCTTACTTGAAATCCTAAATTTTCTAATGCTGTCGTTGTTTTTGTGCCAATGGAAGCTATTTTTCCTTGGAAATGATCCGCATTCAATTGATGTCGAAGCATTTTACTAGCAAAAGCTTCGACAGCATTTTGACTAGTAAAAATCAACCAATCATATTGCTTCGCGTGATTCAATAGTTCAGCATCCTTACTATCTAATCGTTCGCAAGTTTCAATTAATGGGGCTATGATGGCATGTCCACCTAAAGATGTTATGTTTTCGACAATGGTTGTTGTCTTAGATGTGCCTGTTAAAAGTATGGTTTTACCCTTTAGAGGTAAATTACTTGGCATCTTGCTCTGCCTTTACACGCTGAATTAAATCGAAAGCACCTTGTTCTGTTAAAATTGCAGCTAGCTCTTCTCCAATTTTTTGTGCATCTGTGCCAACTACTGTTTCCTTATATACAACAGATGCGTCTGGAGCAGCAACAAGGCCTGTTAATGTAATTTCTTCCCCATTTGAAGTAGCATACCCTGCGATTGGTACTTGACAACCACCATCCATTGCTGCCAAAAATGCACGTTCTGCATGTGCTTCTTGCCATGTAAATGAATCAGTCAGCTTACCTAATTCGGCTAAAAGCTCCGCATCATCGGCACGACATTCGATGCCTAGAGAGCCTTGTGCTACAGCTGGCAGACAATGTTCTACAGGTAAAAATTCAGTGACTACATCATCACTCCAACCAAGGCGTTTCAAACCAGCTGCAGCTAAAATAATAGCATCGTATTCTTCTGTTTCAAGCTTCGCTAAACGTGTGTCAACATTTCCACGAATCCATTTAATTTCGATGTCAGGACGTACTGTTAAAAGCTGTGCACTACGACGTAAAGAACTTGTGCCAACGACTGCTCCTGCAGGAAGGTCAGCAAATTTAACATGCCCTTTCGAAATAAATGCGTCACGCGCATCTTCACGTGGTGGAATACAACCAATCACTAGCCCATCTGGCAATACAGCAGGCATATCTTTCATAGAATGAACAGCAAAGTCAATTTCTTTATCGTAAAGGGCTTGTTCAATTTCTTTCACAAACAACCCTTTCCCACCTACTTTTGAAAGCTGAACATCTAAAATTTGGTCACCTTTGGTTACAATCTCTTTTACTTCAAATTCGAATGGTACACCAGCCGCTTTTAATTCATTAATAAACCAATTTGTTTGCGTTAGCGCTAGCTTACTTCTCCTAGAACCTACAATAATTTTTCTCAACAGTCTCCAACCTTTCTTCTAATACCATAAATGGAATCGCGATAAACTACTTCCTAGGAAGAAGTTCACAACAACTAATAGATAGGCATAAATATGTACCCATGCATAAGTTGTACCTGTCAGCTTGCTTTTGCGATTCACATATAAGATAAAACAATACAAAATTAAAATAATGAAGGACCCTATGATTTTCGCATCGAAAATCGAAAGACTCTCTAATGTTAATAGTGCCCATTCAAAGCCTAATATTAAACTTATAAATAACATCGGAATCCCAATAAAAAATGAAATATTCATCCAGCTACTTGTCTGCTGCAAGGAAGGCAACCTAGTCCATAAATGCGACCATTTTTTCTTTTTCAGCAAACGATATAGCACGAGATACAAAATGGCAAACACAAATGTTAAAGTAAATGCTGCATAAGACAGTATTGCAAATGATATATGAATAAAAAGCAACTCCGAAATTAAAGTATCCCCGACAGCTCCTGTAGGACGTTTCGGCATAAAAGTAAATATACTAGCGAACAAAAATCCTAGTATATTAATAATAAACACAGGTAAATCCACCCTTGCTATGCAATGAAGGATAATGGATAACGTCACGAGTAACCAGGAATAAAAAAGTATTCCCTCAGACAAGGATAAAATCGGAAAACGCTTCGTTTCCACAAACGTTAAAATGATAATGGCACTTTGAATCATCCATACAAATGAAACAAGCCAAAAAGCAATGCGCCTTGCACGTACTTGCTTATAAAAATAATCAGTAAAGTAAAAAACTAGACTGATCGCATACAAGACGATCATCACTTCATAGAGCCTCGTCATGGTCAAATCAGCCAATAGACATCCCTTCTTTGTCGTGAAATTAATAAACTATTCTAATATAGAAAACAAAAAAAACGTTTTCGTATCCTTAGTTTACCATACAGATACGAAAACGCCTCGTGTAATATCAGTAGAAAATCCAATTGCGCACAATACCTCTGTACAACCATGGCTATCTATATGAGCGCAATAGATAATTTAGAAAGAGTACTTTGGTTCAGTAGAAGTCTGAGATACCTGTGAGCGTTCTTTGCGCTCAAGCTCTTGCTTTGTCATCTCATGAACTTCAGCTTCCACAGCATCCTCTATACCAAAAATTTGTTGGAATAAACGTAACTGTTCATTTGCTTTTGGAGAATTAGCCATTTCTTTAGCTTGTAAGATTGGCTCTTTTAACAATTGATTGATAATAGATTTTGTATGTTTACTTAAAATTTTACGTTCACGTTCCGTTAAATCAGGCATTTTATTTTCGATACTTGTCATTGTCTCTTCTTGGATACGATTTGCTTTTTTACGTAATGCTGAGATGACTGGCACTACCCCAAGCGTTGCTACCCAGTCTTTAAATTGCACAACTTCTTTGCCAATCATATCAGTAATATCAGCAGCAGCACGTTCACGCTCTGCTAAATTCGCTTCGACAATACCTTGTAAATCATCGATATCATATAGAAAAACATTTGATAGGTCGCCAACTCGTGGATCAATATCACGAGGAACCGCTATATCTACCATGAATAATGGTTTTCCTTTTCGTAAACGTTCCACGAATTGCATTAGCTCGTAATCAATAACATAATCTGTTGCACCTGTTGAAGTAATTAAAATGTCCGCTTCTAGCAAAGAACATTGTAATTCCTTCATTGATTTAGCTTCACCATGGAATTTAGCCGCTAAGCTTTCTGCTTTTTCAAATGTACGGTTAATGACAGTAACTTTCCCTACACCACTACCGTAAAGGTTTTCAATCGCAAGTTCCCCCATTTTTCCTGCACCTAAAATAGCTACGTGCTTGCGTTGTAAAGAGCCAAAAATTTTCTTTGCTAATTCTACGGCAGCATAGGAAACAGATACCGCATTCTCACCGATTGCTGTTTCATTATGAGCACGCTTTGCAAATGTTACTGCTTGTTTAAATAGCTGATTGTATACCGTTCCTGTTGTGCCAATCTCTTGTCCACTTAAAAAGCTTTTTTTTACTTGCCCTAAAATTTGTGTTTCACCTAGAACCATTGAATCGATTCCAGCTGTCACTTTAAATAAATGTTCGATTGCCTCATCTTCTTCACGAATCGTTAAATACGAAGAAAATGTCTCCACAGGCAAATCAAACCAGTTGGCTAAAAATTGTTTCACAAAATGACGTCCAGTATGCAATTGATCCACAACAGCATATATTTCTGTACGATTACATGTCGAAACAATTACGTTTTCTAATATACTTTTTTGCTTTTGCAGCGCTTCCATTGCTTGTGGCAGTTCACTCTCAATGAATGATAACTTCTCACGTATTTCAACAGGCGCTGTTTTATAATTCAAGCCTACTACGATGGTATGCATGAATAACACCTCACACGTTCTAATTCACAAATCTCATTATAGCACAGTTCGACAATAGTTCATCAATAATTTGTGAACATGTCATGAAGAACTGCAATTCGTCATCTACATTAGAATTATTATAAACTAAGTGTAACAAATTATACGTGTTGTTTCAAATTAAAAAACTGCCCCACAATCGGAGGCAGTTTTCTCATTAATTTGTTATTGTAACAGTCTTTATTGCAATTATATTTCCATCTTTATCGTATGCTATAAACTCAATCTCATCATTGACTTTAAAGTCCTGCATAGTTTGAACAGTTTTCGTTAACATATAAACTTGATCACTACGCTTTTGCAAATCAAATTGGACATCTCCACTGATGGAATTAAAACGTACATTCATCTTTGCAACATTTGGGCAGTTACTATCAACACGAGCGCTCATTGTAATATAACCTTTTCGTAGTGAAACACTTGTTTCTTCAAATAAATCTTCCGGATTGATACAGCTTGAAGCGGACGTTTTACATAAAATTGTATCAATTAGCTTCTGGAAGACTTGATGCAATTGTAAATTATCAATCGCATGGAAGTACGTTCCGCCTGTTTCTGAAGATAATTGCATTAAAGTGGCGTCATTTACTTGTGATTTCTTGCCCATACTTACTGTGTATACCTTGACGCCTTGTTTTTTCGCTTCATTTATAACTTTTGTCATTTTTGATTTACTAGTTTTTCCATCAGATACAACGACAATCGCTTTGGATGTTTTCGAATCATTCGAGAATTTTGTTAAAGCAATATCAATGCCTGCAAAAATATCGGTTGCACCCTTTTCTTTCGATGCTTTATAAAGATCTTTTTTCAACACATTTTCTGTAGTGCCTTCTCCAAGTATTGTTGCTTTTGTATTCGTTTCAATGACTATGTTATTTTTAGCCTTTAATTGATTAATTAGTTCAATCATTTTCTTACCACGATAGTTTGTTGGATCAACTGCCTTCATGGAAGAAGAATAATCCACTACATAGGCAATTTCTGTTGCTAAAGAACAAGAGTTTTTACTGAAGTATGGATTCGTAAAAATATCTTTCGTCACTGTTTTATCTTTTAAACCCTTCAAGGATGTTGCATAGCGAGGATCTATTGGATTGACGAGTATTGCTTCCACTTTAGATTTTCCATAAATAACGGAATCAAAGTAGGCTACGGCAGTACCTGGATTTCCTGTGTTATTTAATGGATCTGAAGTGTTCGTAATGAATGAAGCTGTTTTTTCTACTCCATCATACTTAATTTTGACTGTCCCTTGATAATCCGTAATAGGCTCTCCACCTGGGCGCACTAAAGTCACCATCACTTTTGTATAACGATCTTTTCCTGATGGTCTTGATGCCGCATCGGCACTTTCCTTTAATGCCTCTACTCGTTTTTTATAGGCCTCTACTTGCCCAAGTAATTTACCGCCTTGATATTTTAATAATACTGTACGGTCATAGTTACTTAAGTTTGTGAAGATCGTATAAATCTTCATAACACTATCATAATGCTCTAATGTTAAATCCTTTTCGTCTGGCATCTTTTTCATAAGTTGAATAATAGCGCCGACTGGATTAATGTTTTCTACCTGTGAGGCAATATCATCATCAATGCCTTGAACGCGATAAATAGGACGACCATCGTCAGCAATCATATACATGATTTCCGTTATAGCTGTATTATCTTTAGTTGTAACAGAGTTTTGGAAACGCGTCTTTAAAAGTTCCTCAAATAAGTGAACAGAAATATCATAGTTTTCAAATTGTAGAATAGCATTTTCATAACCTAATGCTGGATATTTAGGATCAGATCCACCGTAACGTAAATAGATGTTTTGCACATTTCCTAAAACATCTGTTACATTTGTTTGCTGTCCAATACTAAATAGCTTTCTATCCCCATCAAAGTCAAAAGGAACTGGGCTATACACATCAATTAGGTTTTGCGTAAAGAACTCTGGGATATCTTCACTTTTTGGAAATTCAGGTATCACGCTGCCATTATCATCCGTATTTCCTGGGTCGTATACTTGGTAATCAATACGCAATTCAGGCTGTGGTGCGTAACGCACTTCTGCATTTAATTTCTCTCCAACAAGACACTTCATTGCTGGGTCTGTATTATTAATTAGCTCAAAAGTGATGGTATCACGTACCGATTTAGTTAATTTTGGTGCTACAACGATAGCGGACACAGTTGAACCATCCGATTGGACAATATCAACTGCTTCACCTGAAGTATCAACAATATTTCCGTAGGATGCCTTCACGCGGAATGAATAGGATTTATCATCTGCGATAGGATCACCATTACAAGCCTTTAAAGACACCGTAACAAGTGTTGTATCCACATTATTTGCAATTAAATCAGGTTTTTCCACCACAATACTTTGCAGTGCATTATTGACATTGTTCGGTCCAGTAAAATCATTTGAATTATCCTTCGGTTCTTCAAAATCAGCACTACTAGATCCCATAAAACCTGGAGGTAACGTAATGCTATCATTATCACGACCCGCTGGACTACGTTTTAATCCTTGTACTGCAAAAGTGCTATTTTGAACAGCACGATATAAGAATTCAGCAACATCACCACGTGTTAATTTTGTAGATGGATTGAAGCTAGCAAATGTCTTTTTGCCTGTAGAACTTGTAGATAAATCATTTGAATATAAATATTGTACTGCCTGTGGCTCATCTAAATCTAAGCCTTTAAAAGCAGCATAAATTTGGGCAAATTGGCCGCGCGTTACGGCTTTTGTTCGATTCGTATTCACATGTGTGCCGTTAAATGGTAAATAAAAATCGCTATAGAAATTATAAGCAACACTATCTACATAAGATAACGCATAGTTACGATCTAGCTTGGCAAACATTAGTACAAGATCGCGATCTGTCACTTGATCATTTGGTAAAAAATTATTTGCGCTATTTAAGGACATGAGATCATTATCCACCGCCCAGGAAATAGCTTTATAATTATTGCTATTTGTTGGAACATCTCTAATTGTTGTAGCTGCTTGCGTGACAGTAGGTGTCGCTGTCATCAGTAGAAGCATGAAGCAAAGCATAGCAAGCAATGCTTTTTTTACATAGGTCATTTTTGTTCCATCCTTTCTTTAGTTAAAGAACAATATGTCATCACGATAGTTTTGTTTTAAGTCATCTTCTAAATATTTCAAGAATCGCTCTAGAACAACTGACGCCTCCGCACGCGTTAGCGGTTTATTTGGATTAAAACGACCAGCAGAATCACCAATCATTAGGCCAAGCTCATTTGCAATATAGATGCCATCTCGCGCATAATTTGGAATCTGATTGTCATCTGTAAATTTAGTTAAGTAGCCAGGATCAGGTGCTCTATTTTCAAGTCCTAAAGCACGAACAAAGATAGTTGCAGCCTGTGCTCGATTAATCGCATTATCTGGCTTAAAGTAATCAGCTGATACACCTTTAATTATCCCTTTATTTAACGCTGATTCAATATAGCCGTAATCCTTGATAGAACGCTTCAAGTCTTTAAAAACACTTGTAGTAGGTGTCTTTTTTGATTTCTTTTCTTCAAACACACGTAAATCAACTGCTTTACCAATAGCCGTCGTAAAATCAATACGCTTCATTGGTGTATTAGGAGAAAAGAAGTTACTTGAATCTGAGTAAATACCTAGAGAATAAAGTTTTTCAATTGCTTCTTTCGCGTAATGGGTTGTTAAATCTCTGAATTTAGGAATGATAAGACGTTCAATTGTTGGCATGTACTCTGTATCTAAATCAAGTGTACCTTTTTGTCCTGAAGATAGGTCGTATGTATATTCAGAAATAACATCCTTTTCACTTACAACTGCATATCCACCTTCAAAACTTCCTAAGCTACCGAGATTTTCCTCATAATTTAAAACACGTGATTTACTTGTAGATAAACGATTTTTCACATGACTTGTTTTACCATCACTATAGGAATAAACAGACTCCGTGATTTGAGTTTCAGTCGCACCCCAGAAGTTCTCATAGCCTGCATGTCGGCTATCTGTTTCAATTGTTACTGTGTTTTGAACAGCATTTTTTCCTTTTCCTGTTTCAAAGGCATAGGTTTTTCTAGAAATAATATTTCCTGAGTAATAATCAGAGGCTGCACGATTATCAGTAACAGTTCCTTGTGAAAATTGATAATCGACTAACGTATAAGTAATGGCACCGATTGTAATTTTTTCAGTGTATTTCTTTACTTCACCATTGGATGTTTTTTGACCAAGAACTGCATAATCCACTACATCTGATTCATAGGCAATATTTCTTGTCAATGTAGCGCCATTGCTTGCAGTTAACTTCATGTTATACGTTTCAGTTAATTTACCTTTTGATTCTTTTTGTGCAATTTTAATATCTTTACTTGTCCCTTTAAAAATAACAGGTGTCCCAGACAGGAACACGGCTTCTTCATATGTATACTCGTTTTTTACAGCACCCGTTGTTTCTAATGAAGCAGCTGATGCATTGAACGGAATAGTAGTTCCAATCAAAAAAATAGTCAGAACTAGAAGCATTACTTTAGATAATTTTTTTTGCATTCGCTTTTCCTCTCTTTCACTGTGCATTTGCGTGCATAATGAAGCTTGTTTCTACTATCACTAAAAAAATCTGCTCGTCTTGCGAATGTATTCAAAGTAACTTTTTCATCTTTAGCTTATGAAATATATTCGCTTAAGACTCGCAAATTTTTTTAGTTTCATATTCATACTAATCTACCAAAATAAAATGAGCTTTAACAAATCGATCTGATAATACAACTAAACGATCAGATGACTGTAAGTCAGAAGCTTGAATCACCTTACCTGCTTTTATCAGTGTCGCTTGGTCAATATTCATATTAACCATTTCACCTGCTTCATACCAACGACCATTTTGCCATTGACTAACACTCTTGACATTAATAACAGCAGGATACGTAGATTTCACAGACTGTAGCTTCCCTGCGAGCATTAGAGGGGCAACAGGTTTAGCATTGTCTAAAATATGAAGAGCTTGTACATGGCCATTCTTCACATAGAAATAACCATAGTCACCCTCTGATAAGTAAAGTTCAATATCTGGCATGACACTATATGTTTTATTGCCGTCATCTACCATAGCTTTTGTGGAATTACTAACTGACAATACAGTACGATCTGCTTTTTTGAAAACATTTGATTCAATCTTCATCGCATCATCAATTTCAATTACATATCCATCAGCTTGAGATAAGCGTCCATAATATAATTCATGACCAGCAAGATTAGGTGACATAAAACTATCACTTGTTACTTGTATTACTTGAGCATAGTGATCGCGTGTAGCACCATCAGCCACGACAAAAGCAGTACCATATGCCATAAGACCAGTAGGTTCGATTAATCGCCCATTTCGAATTAAAATCGTCCCATTATGGAAATACATTGTTCCTGCTGTTTTCAGTTTCAATAGTTGGTAATCTGTATCTACAGACAGCATTGGTTCGTAATATGTTCTTTCATTATTTTTCAATACGACAATTTTCTCGATTACTTCCTTACCAAATTGTTTAACGGTCGCATAGTATGCTTCGCTACCTATATAATTTTTTAGCTGACCTTTCTCGACTTTCGTATTCCCAACATATATTGGTACTTTGGATGTAAAAGGCATAGTGGAAAGTTCATTTGTTGTTTGAGAGCCAAATTGCCAGTTAACAAAGGCATGTTGATTTTTCACGGTAAGCTTATTGGCATTAGGATTGACCGCTTGTATCTCACCTTTATATAAATTTTCTACTAGTGTACCTGTTTCACTGATAGCTACCTTTGAGATGACCGAGGAAGTTTTATTTTTAAAGCTTAATTTAACTCGATCCCCGACGTATAATGCACTAATATCCGTTGCAGAAGAACCTTTTTGATAATTGGTTTCTTTGTTTAAATAGTACGTCGTTTCTGCACCAACATCTGGTTTCACCATAATAAATAACCCATTTGGATCAATACTCGTTACGACACCAGCCGTTGTTTTACCGTTACTGCTTCCTGTTGAGGGTACATTTGTTTCTGTTGGTGTATTAGAGGTACCGCGAAGTTCAACAACACTTCTGAGAGAAATGTCAGCCTCGACTTCCATACCCATCTTAAAGCCCTCAATCGTTGTAGACGTATTATTAATATATAATCTAGTATTTTTATTAATATTAAACGTCACTGTTCGTCCACGATCATTTTCCAATGTTATTTTACTAAGCTGCTTTTCTATCGTGCCATCTGGCTTCGTATATTCTGAAAACGTTACATCGACAAAGGTCCCTGTCACTAATTGGGCAGCTTTAGCAGATTGATTAAAGGAAAAACCTACTATCATCAGTAACGTAATCATCAGTATGTATGAATATTTTTTCAAAAAACCCTGCCTCCTTACTAATTATTAGTATATCGTATTATTGGTAGTTTTTCTTATTCGAAAAGTTACATTTTAGGCCTTCTTGAATTTTTTTCTAAAAATAAAAGTTGAGGTAGCTTTTAACCTCAAGCTACCTTGCCTACTTCATACTTGAATATCAATTGTATGTCCAGCTGTTGGATGTGGAGCATCTAACATTTCAACTAACTGTTCTGTATTTTGCTGTTGCATTTCCATTGCCTGCTTCGTAACAGCTAAAGATACATTTTGCATAAGTGTTGCTTGGTTCTTTGCCATCGATAAAGCTGCGATATCCATCTAGTCCACCTCCTATCTAATTTATCGGACAAATAGTTTCATCATCAAGTATTTTTCCCTAATTTTCTATACGATTGAAAATACAAAAACATCTATTGTCCTAACGCCTTAGACACAATAGATGTTTTTTATTACATTTTGTTTTCGATTGTTTTCCAAGCTTCCTCAAAGCCAAGACCTGTTTCTGAAGAGAAGACAATAAGAGGATCACTTTTTTCCATCTCCAGCGTCTCTTTGACAATTTTCTTATGTTTATCCCATTTACCTTTTGGAATTTTATCTGCCTTGGTTGCAATGACAATGCAAGGAATATTGTAATGCTTTAAAAAATCATACATCATACGATCATCAGCTGTTGGAGGATGTCGCAAATCTATAATTTGTACGACTGCTTTTAACTCCTGGCGTCCTGTAAAATAGCGCTCGATCATTTTTCCCCATGCCTCACGCTCTGTTTTAGAAACCTTTGCATAACCATACCCTGGAACATCTACAAAAAATAGCTGCTCTTCAATCTTATAAAAATTAAGGGTTTGTGTTTTACCAGGCTTAGATGAAATACGTGCTAAAGCTTTACGTCCGATCATTCGATTAATGAAGGAAGACTTTCCTACATTCGAACGACCTGCTAATGCAAATTCTGGCAGTCCATCTTCTGGATATTGGTCTGGTCGTACCGCACTAATGACCATTTCGACATTATGGACTTTCATTTTTTTAAAAACCTCCGTCCAGCGCATAGGCTAAAACTTCATCAGCCGATGTCACTAGTTTAAATGTTAATTGCTCACGTACACTATCAGGAATATCCTCTATATCACGTTCATTATCCTTAGGACATATGATTGTCGTTAATCCTGCACGGTGAGCGCTTAATGTTTTTTCTTTTAAGCCGCCGATTGGCAATACACGGCCACGCAAGGTAATCTCACCTGTCATACCTACCTCGCGGCGAATCGGGCGATGTAGAATAGCCGAAACGATAGCTGTTGCCATTGTAATACCAGCTGATGGTCCATCTTTAGGTACAGCGCCCTCTGGTACATGGATATGAATATCATGAGTATCAAAAAATTCTGCATCCACATTTAGGTGTTCCATTTTTGTACGAACATAGGATAATGCTGTTTGAGCAGATTCCTTCATTACTTCACCAAGCTTACCAGTAAGTTGTAACTTCCCTTTACCCGGCGTTAAAGAAACTTCAATTTGTAATGTATCTCCACCAACTGTTGTATAAGCAAGTCCAGTTGCGACACCCACTTGATTTTCCTTTTCAGCCTGTCCATAGCGGAAACGATGTTTACCAAGTAAATCTTGTAATGATTTTGAGCTAACCGTTACGCGTTTTTTCTCACCAGATACAATTACTTTGGCAATTTTACGGCAAAGCGTAGCGATTTGTCGTTCTAAACCGCGCACTCCTGCTTCCCGTGTATAATAACGTATTATATCAGTGACTGCTTCATCTTTGATTACTACCTGTGTTTTTTTCAAACCATGTTCTTTAAGCTGCTTTGGTATGAGATGGTTTTTGGTAATTTGAGCTTTCTCGATTTCAGTATAGCCTGCAATAGAAATTACTTCCATACGATCTAATAATGGTCCTGGTATGCTACTTAAATCATTGGCAGTTGCAATAAATAACACATTAGAGAGATCATATGGTTCCTCAATATAATGATCACTAAATGTATTATTTTGTGCAGGGTCTAAAACTTCAAGCATCGCTGCTGCAGGGTCACCTCTAAAATCATTCGACATTTTATCGATTTCATCTAATAAAAACACCGGATTAATGGTACCTGCTTTTTTCATTCCTTGAATAATACGTCCTGGCATTGCACCAACATACGTACGTCGATGTCCACGAATTTCCGATTCATCCCGAACACCACCTAAAGAAATACGAATAAACTTTCGATCTAAACTTTCCGCAATGGAGCGAGCTAATGATGTTTTACCAACGCCTGGAGGTCCTGCTAAGCATAAAATAGGTCCTCGCAGCGAATTTTTCAGCTGACGTACGGCTAAATATTCCAGAACACGTTCTTTGACTTTTTCTAATCCATCATGATCTCGGTTTAAAATGTTTTCAGCATGGGCAATATTCATGCGATCCTCTGTAGCATTTGTCCACGGTAAGGAAATAAGCCAATCAATGTAATTGCGAATAACACCACTCTCTGCACTAGCCCCGGGTATTTTTTCATAGCGATCTAATTCTTTCAGTGCTGCTTCTTTTGTTGATTCTGGCATACCAGCTTCGTCAATACGCTTCCGTAATTCTGCAACTTCTCCGGTTTTCCCTTCGCGATCTCCCAGCTCCGTTTGTATAGCTTTCATTTGCTCACGTAAATAATATTCCTTTTGCGTACGCTCCATTGACTGCTTTACTTTGGAATTAATTTTCTTTTCTAAATCCAAAACTTCCTGTTCATCATGCAAGCGAATAATTAAATGATCAAGTCGTTTTTTAACGCTAAGCATTTCCAATACTTCTTGCTTGTCAGCAATTTTAAACGGCAAATGAGAAGCAATAATATCTGCTAAACGGCCAGGCTCTTCAATATCCGTTACAGTATTAATCGTCTCAGTTGTAATTTTATTGGAGGATTTGGCATATTTTTCAAAATACGTCAACAATGTCCGCATCAATGCTTGTGTTTCTACATCTTTTTCTGTTGACTCCTCTTTAACCTCAATATCCACAACAGTATACTTCTCTAACGCACGATAATTTTTCCACGTTGCACGCGCAACACCTTCTACAAGGATGCGTAACGTGCCGTTTGGTAATTTTAGCATTTGTTTGACATATGCAATTGTACCAACTGAATACAGATCTTGCTCTTCAGGCTGTTCGTCGTGCATTTCTTTTTGTGTTACCAATAAAATCATTTGGTCCTCTAACATTGCCTGCTCAAGCGCCGCTACAGAACGATTTCTACCCACATCAATATGTAACACCATCGATGGGAATACTAAAAGTCCACGCAAAGGCAATAATGGTACATTTGTTGTTTTTTGTATTGTCACCATGCGGGCATTCACCTCCGTCAAAATTTTCATGTTAACATCCCGCGCTACTAGTATGTGTTTAAAAAGTTGATTCACACTAGATATTGAAGCGAGCCAAAAATTTCTTCAAGTTACAGCTGGCTTTATGTAGGAATGAATAAAAAGCTGACTGTCGATATGTGCGAATATTGCACAATCGAAGTCAGCTAATTACTCTCTATCTCACAACGGTAGACAGCCACGTCTATTCATTATGCTGAAGTTTTAGTGTCGCTACCTTCATCGAGTTCAGTGCCATCTTCAAGAAGCAATTTCGGTTTTTCTTTATCCGTAATTGTTTTTGCTGTAATGATACATTTTTTTACGTCTTCACGTGAAGGTAATTCGTACATTACATCAAGCATTGTTGACTCAATAATTGAACGAAGACCACGCGCACCTGTTTTACGTTCAATTGCTTCCTTAGCAATTGCCACAAGAGCATCTTCATCAAATTCAAGCTCAACGCCATCTAATTCAAGCATTTTTTGATATTGCTTGGCTAGTGCATTTTTCGGCTCTGTTAAAATTTGTACTAGTGCAGCTTCGTTTAATTGCTCCAGACTTGCAAGTACAGGTAATCGACCAATGAACTCTGGTATTAAACCAAACTTCAATAAATCCTCAGGAATCAGCTTGGACATGATAGAACCTTCATCTACATCAACTTTATTCGGATCTGAACCGAATCCTATTACTTTTTCACCCTGACGTCGTTTAATGATTGTTTCAATGCCATCAAATGCACCGCCCACTATGAAAAGAATATTGGTTGTATCGATCTGTAAGAATTCTTGATGAGGATGTTTTCGTCCTCCTTGTGGTGGAACGCTTGCAACTGTTCCTTCAAGAATTTTTAGGAGTGCCTGCTGAACACCTTCGCCAGAAACATCGCGTGTAATTGATGGATTCTCTGACTTACGTGCAACTTTGTCAATTTCATCAATATAGATAATCCCTTTTTCAGCGCGTTCGATATCATAATCAGCTGATTGGATTAACTTTAATAAAATATTTTCAACGTCCTCACCAACATAACCTGCTTCAGTTAAGGAGGTAGCATCCGCGATTGCGAACGGAACATTTAAAATACGTGCTAACGTTTGAGCTAATAAAGTTTTACCGCTACCAGTTGGGCCGATTAACACAATGTTCGATTTTGCTAATTCAATATCATCAATTTTACTATTCGTATTGATACGTTTATAGTGATTGTAAACTGCAACTGCCAATGCTTTTTTAGCACGCTCTTGTCCAATTACATACTCATCTAAAATCGTTAAGATTTCTTTCGGTTTCGGAATATCTTGGAATTCAATTTCCTCCTCTACACCTAGTTCCTCTACAACGATCTCTGAACAAAGCTCGATACATTCATCACAAATATAAACACCTGGACCTGCAACTAATTTACGCACTTGTTCTTGTGGTTTTCCACAAAATGAGCATTTTAAATTGCCTTTTTCATCATTAAATTTGAACAATATGTTTCACCCCTATTCAAGCAACAATCTTACAAGATTATTGAATCTTTATCAAATAAATTGTCTGCATCATTTACGCCTCAGCAATTATGCATGTGTAGATTATAACGCATCGTCATGTACTTTACTTCATTTAACTTTCGAAGCATGCTATAGGAACCTGCTTACTTCGCCACCTTATACTGCTATAAAGTTACATTTATTCACTTTCGACACACTACAAACTACCGATCTCTATTTATAAATCTACTACATTCAACCAAGGGTATATCACTCAAAAAATAAAATTTTATTAGGACCTTTCTGAATGAAGTTAAGTATAGCATCGTATCAATTTCGCCTTGACTCAAATAGCGCCTGGACTTCAATCCAAATCCTTGACACTTGCCAGTAGGCACTATCTTCATTCAGTCGTGGTTTAAACACACACTAAAAAGGTTAAAAGGCATACAGCTCGCCATCTATGTGAGATGGGCGTTTTTTGTACCTGACGATATGCTTTGGCTACAAAAAATATCTGCTGAATGAAGATAAAAACTAAAACAATACTATGTATAAGTGAAGTATAAAGTGAAATAAATGTTAAGGGGACTAATTTTTAAGAGTTTATGTGATAAAACAAGGCACGGATGAATGCCGTACCTTGTTTTTTTTGGGCTATCTAATTACACAAAATCTTATTCAGTAATTTTAGCGTTTTCTACTAAAAATTCAACTGTTTTTTGGATTTTGATGTCGTTTTCAAGTACTGCTGTACCACCTAAAGCACTTGTGATTTGATCTTTAGTCATGTTAAATTGAGCAGCCATTTTTTCTAATTCTGCTTCAATATCTGCTTCAGATGCTTCAATTTTTTCAGCTTCAGCAATCGCTTCAAGTGTTAATGATACACGTACACGGCTTTCAGCTTCTTCTTTCATTTGGCCACGTAAGTCTTCTTCTGATTGACCAGAGAATTGGTAGTAAAGGTCTAAGTTCATACCTTGCATTTGTAAACGTTGACCAAATTCTTGTAACATACGATCAGTTTCAGAGTTGATCATACCTGCTGGTACTTCAAACTCAGCGTTTTCAGCAGCTTTTTCTACAAGCTCGTCACGAAGAGCTGCATCTGATTCTGTTACTTTTTGAGCTGCAGTTTGTTCTTTAATTTTAGCGCGTAAAGCTTCAACGCTTTCAACTTCTGGATCTAATTCTTTTGCAAATTCATCATTTAACTCAGGAAGAACTTTTGTTTTAACTTCTTTCACAGTTACTTTGAAAGTAGCTTCTTTACCAGCTAATTCAGCTGCATGGTATTCTTCTGGGAATGTAACAACAACATCTTTAGATTCGCCAGCTTTAACACCCACAAGTTGCTCTTCAAAACCTGGAATGAATGAACCTGAACCGATTTCTAGTGGATAGTCTTCACCTTTACCACCTTCAAAAGCTTCTTCACCTACGAAACCTTCGAAGTCGATTACAGCTGTATCACCATCTACGATTGCTTCGTCTTCTTTGATTTCAAGCTCTGCTTTGCGAGCTAATTGGTCTTGAATTTGAGCATCTACTTCTTCATCTGTTACTTCTACTGGAAGTTTAGATACTTCTAGACCTTTGTAGTCTCCTAGTTTTGGTTCTGGTTTCACTGTTACTTGTGCAGTGAATGTGAAATCTTGGCCGTGTACAAAGTTTTCTGTACCAGCGATTTCTGGGTAATCAACTGGCATAATTCCAGCTTCGTCAATTGCTTTTGCATAAGATTCAGGAACGATGATTTCTAATGCATCTTGGTATAGAGATTCGATACCAAAACGTTGTTCAAACATTTTACGAGGCATTTTACCTTTACGGAAACCTGGTACGTTAATTTGTTTTACAACTTTTTTGAACGCTTGGTCCATTGCTGCGTCGATTTCTGCAGCAGGTACTTCGATTGTAAGAGTACCGATATTACCTTCTTGTTTTTCCCATTTTGCTGACATGTATAAATACCTCCAAATAAATAATCAAGTTTAGATGTTAGACAATTCATTCGTAACTACGATTTTGACAACCATTTTAGTATAACATAGATGTGTATAGTTTCAACTTATTTCATACCTAATGTAGTTCTGTTAGCTTTTCTAACATTTGTAAAAAGTCAATGATTTCATAATCCATTTCTTGTACATTTCCTAGCATCGCTAAGACAAAATCAATATAACTATAGGCAACATCATCTGCTTCGAACGGGTGCCATTCAAATGGATACGTTACAATGGCATGCTTTGCCATTAAATATTGTACCATTTCCAACGTAGATGGGTCTTGTTCTAACTTCACTTCTACTATATTTTTTATTTCTCCATACTGCGGTAGCTGGTTAGGCAATACTAACTCAGCAGGATTTACGATTTTTGTTTGTTTAAATTTAGCTACTCTAACCTTCATAGCTACTTCTTGTTCCACTAATAATATGAGTGCTAGGCTCTGGACGAACGGATGGATGCTTGAACATTCAATAATCTCTTTTAATGGCTCTTTTAATTGTCTTACATTTGTGTCCATAAGTCGATGCAAGCGTATAGACTGCTCATTTGAAGTAAGTGCACAAAATTTCTCAAGTTCATATTCCTGTTCTTCTATTAAACGTTGTGCATTTTCTTTTTTTTCTAGATTCTTAGACACTTCACTATTCAAATTTTTTAAGCGTTCAAATTTTTCAATCTGATCCTGAGGCAAAACATTTTCTTCAAGTAGGGTTGTAATTAATGACTTTACTTGATGGTATTCTTTTAACTGCATACATACGGTAATGTACAATTCCATGATTTCTACATAAAGTGACGTACCCATCGAAAATAATTGCTCACAAACATTCTTAACCTTGCTATAGTCCTTTAATTCATACAAAGCAAAGGCATAGGCACTAAGAGCAAATTCATCTCCTGCTTCGTACACAAATGCCTTTTCAAAACTTGCCACCGCTTTTTCATACTGAAAATTTTCAGCAAACATATGTCCTTCACGTATTAAAGTTTGGACAGCGCCTGGAAAAACAACAATATTGTCATGTTTAATGACATGACGCTTTCTTTTTGTCATTTTTCTCACCTCATTGTTCTAATTTTTCATTTCTGCTATTTACTAAAAAAATCCACAACTTTCTTGTTTTTAACAAAAAACTATTGCTTTTGCATTCATATTTTGTAATAAATTGTATTATAATTAGAATAGTCTAAAATTTATCACAATTCGCAGACGTTCCCTTTTGTTGTCTGCACCTAGAAAATCAAGTTCTTAACAAGGAGTGGAATCCATGCAATTACTTGATACAATTACTGAATTTGATCATTGTATCTCATCTGCATTCGAGGCATTATCGATTAAAGTCATTTCAATTTCTACAACGGACGGCGTTTTTCAAGATAAGCCGATAGAATTTGAACTTTTAACACGCACCAAAATTGATGTCTACACACAAGAAGCCAGCACCTACATTTTAAAAATTCAAGGGTGTATTCCTGGATCTATTGCACTTGGTCATCAAAATGAGTCTCTTTCCATTATTCCTCAAAAAGTAAACATAGAATGTAACTACAAGCTGTTACATGTTGATAAAAAAGATATGCAGCAAATTTTACAGCATCCTGAACCAAATCGTCACTATAGTGAATGGCTCATTGATGCAATCAAAAATGCCAATATTCTTGTCGAGCTAAAGACAAATCAACACACGCTCACTGAATGGCCAATCGGCATTAAATCCGCAGTCATTATTTAGCTAGACAAAGACATACTTAAATAGGTATGTCTTTTTTATTGTTCACATTTAAGTTTTACCATTTTAATGCGTTTCTATCATAACAACTTTTTATAGTTTCTGGAAATAATATTATGTTTTAATAAGGACATTCTAACAGTGCTTATTTAAAATGAAGGTTTCAAATTTATCCCTTCGAAATGAAATGGCGCTATAATATATAGTACAAAAATAATGTTAGGGGCTTTTTTACTCATGGATATTAAAGAAACATTGCAGTCTTTTTCTACAATGACACTGTCTGAGCGTCAGGCATTTATGTTGCAACATAGTGATTGGTTGTTACAGGAGATGTTAGCCCATATTGGCTCAGCTGATGCAGAGTTACGAGATCACCTTATTTATCGTACCTTTGTTGATTTACTAAGTGATAATTTATTGAGTTCTGAACAACTTCAATATTTGTTTGAAACAGCTACAGGTGAGGATTTTTTATATTTACATATTGGAGAAAAAACAACGGATAGTGTCTTTACACGTTCGTTTTCCGCTTTACTAGTTGCAGGTCTGCTTGCAAAGGATACTGAATTACTCGTTTTAAGTGATGATAACTTACAAGTATTCTTTAAAAAAATCGGCCGTTATTTGTTATTAGAACAGGATACGAGAGGATATGTTCAGGAAAAAGGATGGGCACACAGTATTGCACATGGAGCAGATTTAGCTGCAACAACAATAAAACATCCAAAATTCGATTTACAGTATGCACCATCCATTTTACATGCATTAAAACTCGTCACTTGGAAAGAAACCGTCTTTGTTAATGATGAAGAGGAGCGTTTAATCAATATAGTGGATGCGTTATTACTTCAAAATTACTCAGAGGAAGCCTTGATCGAATTTGTCGAGCAGGCTTTTGATAAATTTGAAATGCATTTGTTGACACAAGGTTATAATGAACACTTCTTTAGCGGTAGAACTTGTACCTTAAACTTTATGAAAACACTGTATTTTTCTTTGAAAATGAATAATAAAGCTCCACAGCTACAAAATACGATTTATGGACAAGTAGCCAAATGGCTAAAGCTTGGTAATTGACAGGTAATCTTAAAAATGCTGAATTACTCCGCTTAATTCTTCATAACATAATTTTTTTCTAAAATACTAGCAAACTAAGTACTATCTTAGTTTGCTTTTTACTTTTCAGATAAAACAAACGAAGTAAAAATATGGATATTAATGAAAAACAATTATTATGTTAACATAATTAATAATTCACTCCATTTATTCCCTCACCACTCATTCCTTACATTGAAAATTCAACCTATTGTTTCCATAAAACGTCATTGCATCTACTCCTTTTTTGAATAAAAGGCAAATAAAAAATCCCAATAGGTCTGGTATGACAATGATTTTATTACAAAACAGCGTCTAAAATGTGAAATACCATTTTTCACATTTTAAATTATTTACTTAGGTAAACATCAGGAATGCAGTATTTTCAACGTTTCCACAGTGTTTAATAAATAAAACCTATAAATACCAATACTAAAATAACGATTTTTGTTCAAAAAATGTTCAAATTCAATACCGCTATACTATCATTTTCATAACAAAATTATGTTTTTTCTTAAAAACAGGGCGTATAATCCAATGTGCAAACAACGAGAGATTGTGACAATCGTAGTTAACCAAGTATGTATTTAAACGATTGCGCAAATCATTGATTTTGCTAACGCTTGCATCAGATCAATCAACACTAGATTTTATGTTTCATATTGAACCATGCCATTGTAATTTCTTATGTTGTTGATTGATACGCCAAGATAAAAGAGGTGACCTCAGTATCAACTATTTGTAAATGTGACACTGACAAAAAACACATGAATTTTATGAATAGCCGTTCTATAGAAAGGAGTCAAACATGAAGAAAAAATTAAGTTTAATGTTAGTAGCATTGAGTGCAATTGCTCTTCTTGCTGGATGTGAACCATTAACAGTGTTCAATCCAAAAGGACCTAATGCTGAAACATTATCAAACACAATTATCTTATCCATTATTACAATGGCCTTTATATTGCTAGTCGTGTATGTGCTTTTAGCCTTTATGCTTACAAAATATCGTGCATCAAAAGCAGCTGCAGATTATGAGCCTCCTCATGAAGAAGGAAGTCATCTGCTTGAAATTACATGGACAGTAATTCCAATTATTATCGTAGCATTTTTAGCTGTTGTGACAGTAAGAACAACATCTACAGTAGAAGCTCAACCAGCAGGTTATGACGATAAGGAGCCTTTAGTGATTTATGCATCATCATCAAACTGGAAATGGCACTTTAGTTATCCAGAAGAAGGTGTTGAAACAGTTAACTATGTAAACATTCCGGTGGATCGTCCAATCGAATTTAAGCTTTACTCATTTGGTCCAATTACAAGTTTCTGGATTCCTCAATTAGCAGGTCAAAAATATGCTATGAGTGATATGTTAACAACAATTCACCTTGCAGCAGATGAAGTTGGTTCATTTATGGGACGTAACTCTAACTTTAATGGACGTGGCTTTGCAGAAATGGAATTTGAAGCACAATCTATGACACAAGAAGACTTCGATAAATGGGTTGCTGATGTTAAATCGAAAGAGGCACCATTAACAGAAGAAAAATTTGATGAGCTTTTAGAGGCAGAACATGTTGGTCGCCAAAGCTTCTCATCTACACACTTAGACTTTAGACCAGCTCCAATGGAACATGGTAAACACATGAATATGGATGAAATGGATCATGGGGACATGTCTGAAGAAGACATGAATAATGAACATTCTGGTCATTAATTTGATTTTATCGTTGAACGAATCGAGACATTAATTTTTAATTCTGAAAGGAGCGCATCCAATGAGTATGGAAGAATTATTCCATCCAATGCAAGAACCGATGATTTTAGCGGCAGCTATTAGTATCGTAGTTGGTGCAGTGGTTATCGTAGCAGGCCTTACTTATTTCAAAAAATGGGGCTATTTCTACAAAAACTGGCTATCAACTGTTGACCATAAAAAAATCGGGATTATGTATATCGCAGTAGCTTTATTAATGCTATTCCGCGGTGGTATCGATGCACTATTAATGCGTGCACAAACAGCCGTTCCAGATAACGGACTTCTTGATGCACAACACTATAATGAAATTTTCACAACACACGGTTTATTAATGATTCTATTTATGGCGATGCCATTTGTTATCGGATTAATGAACATTGTCATTCCACTTCAAATCGGTGCACGTGACGTTGCTTTCCCACGTCTAAATGCTGTCAGCTTCTGGCTATTTGCAGCAGGTGCTGGTTTATTAAACTTATCATTCATTATCGGTGGTTCACCAGACGCTGGTTGGACAGCCTACTTCCCTCTTGCAAGTACGGATTTTAGTCCGACTGTAGGGAATAACTATTATTCTTTAGCCCTTCAATTATCAGGTATTGGTACTTTAATGACAGGTGTTAACTTTATCACGACGATCATTAAAATGCGTGCTCCTGGTATGACATTAATGAAAATGCCAATGTTTTCTTGGTCTATTTTAATAACAAACATTATTATCGTATTCGCGTTCCCAGTATTAACTGTAGCGCTTGCTCTTATGATGTTTGACCGTCAATTCGGCACAAAATTCTTTGCGATGCAAGACGGTGGTATGGATATGCTTTGGGCCAACCTATTCTGGGTTTGGGGACATCCTGAGGTTTATATCGTTATCCTACCTGCTTTTGGTATTTTCTCTGAAATCATTGCAACATTTGCACGTAAAAACTTATACGGATACAAATCTATGGTGATGAGTATGGTGGTCATTTCCCTACTATCATTCGTAGTTTGGGCCCACCACTTCTATACAATGGGTCATGGTGTAATGGTAAACAGTGTTTTCTCTATTACAACAATGGCAATCGCAGTTCCTACTGGGGTTAAAATATTCAACTGGCTACTCACAATGAGGCACGGGAAAATTCAATTTACAACACCGATGCTTTATGCACTTGGCTTTATTCCTATCTTCACAATTGGTGGGGTTACAGGGGTAATGCTAGCGATGGCAAGTGCTGACTACCAATATCATAATACGATGTTCTTAGTTGCCCACTTCCACTATGTATTAATTCCAGGTACAGTATTTGGTGTGCTTGCAGGTTACCACTACTGGTGGCCAAAAATGTTCGGTTTCCGTCTAAATGAAAAATTAGGGAAAGCTGGTTTCTGGTTCATTGCCATCAGCTTCAACGTAACGTTCTTCCCACTATTTATTTTAGGTTTAGATGGATATGCTCGTCGTATGTACACTTATTCTGAGTCTACTGGTTATGGTCCATTGAACATGTTATCGTTCGTCGGTGCTCTAGGACTTGCAGTCGGCTTTGCGTTAATCGTCTACAATATTTATTACAGCTGGAAGCATATGCCTCGCAATGAAAAGGCGGATGTTTGGGATGGTCGTACACTTGAGTGGGCTACTCATTCTCCAGTACCAGAATATAACTTTGCCGTAGTGCCTACTGTTACTCGCTTAGATGAGTATTGGTTCGCGAAAAAAGAAGGTCGCGATATTACTGCAGGTACAATCGAAAAAATTCACATGCCAAATAATACAGGCACACCATTCTGGATGAGTGGATTCTTCTTCCTTGCAGCATTCTTCGCTGTATTCAATCTATGGATTCCAGCCATCATCAGTATGCTTGGTGTATTTGGCTTCATGATTCATCGTTCATTCGAAAAAGATCATGGTCGTTACATTTCAGTTGAGGAAGTAATGGCAACTGAGAAAAGCTTGAGAGGTGATAAATAATATGAAAATCGATTCTTCACTTCCATTAGAATATAGTACAGAGGAAAACCGTCTAAAGATCTTTGGCTTTTGGATTTTCCTTGGCGCCGAGATCGTGTTATTTGCCACATTATTTACAGTGTATTTCACACTTCATACACGTACAGGTAGTGGACCAGATGGTGCCGAAATTTTTGAATTAACTCCAGTTCTATGGGAAACATTCTTATTATTAACAAGTAGTTTCACAATTGGTCTTGGTGTTCATGCAATGCGTATCGGTCGTAAAAAAGCAATGATGACATTCTTTATCATTACTCTTTTACTAGGTCTTGGCTTCTTAGCTATTGAGATTGATGAATTTGTCACATATGTACACGAAGGTGCGACGATTCAAACAAGCGCATTCTTATCGTCCTTAATGACTTTACTTGGAACGCACGGAGCCCACGTAACATTTGGTTTCTTCTGGGGCGTAGCTATTTTAATCCAAGTAGCGAAACGTGGCTTAAACCCACAAACGGCTAATAAAGCGTTTATCTTCTCACTGTACTGGCATTTCCTAGACGTTGTTTGGATTTTCATCTTCAGCTTCGTCTACTTGAAAGGACTGATTAGCTGATGAAGGAATTATTCCCAAAACAACATGTGATGGGCTTCGGCTTCTCACTATTACTAACAATCGTAGCTTTAGCAGTTGTTAAATTCGATATGTCTCTTAACATGGCATTTGGAATTTTACTAGTAACTGCTCTTGCACAGGCAACTGTACAATTAGTATTATTCATGCACATCGGTGAATCTGAAGATAAAAAAACATTATATACAACAATTTTATACTCAGTATTCGTAGGTGTTGTGACAATCATTGGTACATTATTTGCTATGATCTGGGGTTATAATTGATCCCTGAAACCACAGTGTAAAGAAAAAGCTGTCTGAGCTTATCGTCCTTGTATGATAAGTTCGTGACAGCTTTTTTGTTTTATCCCTATTCATTTGATAATTTTCGCGTTTACGACTTGTAGAAGTAGGGAAAATGTTATTTTTTTAATAAAAAATTAGTTCTTTTCTAACAATTTATGAAACTTTTCCTTTTTTAGTGCGTATAGTAGTAGATAGTGTTTTTTACCAAGAATAGGAGATGAAAGTAATGAAGAAAATTTTTAAAGTATTAGCAGTTGGAACACTAGCGTTGACACTTGCCGCTTGTAATTCAAGTGCTACGCCTACGAAAGACACAACTAATAAAAGCAAGCTCACTTTAGAACAAGTGTATGACAAAGCAGTAGATCGCCAGGCTGATATTCAAAGTGCAAGTGCTAAAATGGATATGACACAGGTGACAAAGGTTGGGTCTGGTGAAGAAGCAATGGAGTTTTCAATCGACTCCAAAATGGAGATGGATATCATCGTTGATCCACTTGCAATGCATTTATCAGGATCTATGACAATGCCTGATATGATGAATGAAGGTGACAAAACAATGGACATGCCGATTGAAATGTATATGAAAAAAGATGCAGGCTTATTTATGAAGGATTCGACGACAGATAGCTGGTTAAAGCTCCCTGATGAGAACTTTGATGCTATATTAGATCAAACGGCGGCTTCTGCGGATGCAAAGGAACAGCTAGAACAATTGAAAAAATTCATTAAGGACTTTACATTTGAACAAACGGATGATGAATATGTCCTTACATTAGATGCAAAAGGCGATAAGTTCAAAGAGCTAATCGATTCTGAGATTAATAAGTCTATGCAAGAAATGGGTCTAGAAGAAAATCCAATGGATCAACTATCAATTGAAAAAATTAACTACGTGCTACACATCGATAAAGAGACTTTCGATACGAACAAAATGGATATGAATTTTGATTTAAAAATGGCCGTAGAAGGTGACGAATTGTTAATGAATACAAAATCAGTCGTAACGTATACTGAATTTAATCATCTAAAAACAATCGATATACCTCAAAGCATTATTGATAACGCTCAAACAATCCAATAATAAAAGAACCTGCTTGTCTACTAGCACAAGCAGGTTTTTTACTCTCAGCTATTTTAACAACTAACGAACAATCAACACATCACAATGCGCATGTCGTACAACTTTCTCTGCAACAGAGCCTAACATCATTTTCTCCATACGATTTAATCCAGTTGCACCACAAACAATTAAATCAACCTGAGGTAATTGTGTTAAAATACCTTTTGGTGACCCTGTTTCCACAATGGATTCAACAGCTTTGACTCCTGTCTGTAACGCCTCTTTTTCTAGCTTTTCCATTTTAAGAATGTTTTCCTTCTTCAATTCCTCGGCATATTTTAAGTCATATGCTGAAACTGCTCCAAACGATTTTGTATCAATGACATTCACCAATTGCAAAATAGCATTGTGTTCCTTTGCTAATTGATTCGCTCTATCCAATGCTTTTAATGACTGTTCTGAGAAATCAATTGCTACTGCGATCTTAAGATAGTTTGCCATGTTTGTCCTCCCCATTCATCCTACCATTCCATGTTTTCTCAAATATTATATCACAATGGCATTCGATATAGTTTATCATCCTGTGGTTGCGGATTTCCACGGCCATCTGTATTATTGCTAATAAAATAAAGAAATTTTTCATCCACAAAGACATCACGAATTCTACCAAATTCTGATAGTAATTCATTGTGTTTGTTCTTATTTATATCAAAAGCTAAGACTGCTGTACCTCTTAGGGCAGCGACATATAATTGATCATTTACAATAGCAATGCCTGATGGTGCCCATGTGGTAGAAGTACCCGATGTAAAGAGAGGTGTTATCATCCCGTGCTTTTTCTCCGTTCCTTCAATAAGAGGCCAGCCATAATTCTTCCCCTTTTCAATGATATTAATTTCATCATTTGCTGCATTGCCATGCTCACTGGCGTACATCGTACCATCAGTAGACCATGCTAAGCCTTGTGGATTTCGATGTCCATAGCTGTATATATAGGATTGAGGAAAAGGATTATCATTCGGTATGGAGCCATCCAAATTGATACGCAAAATTTTCCCTTCTAAAGCAGTCACATCCTGTGCTAAAGAAGGTTGTGTTGCATCTCCTACCGTTGCATACAGCTTGCCATCAGGACCTATTTTCAAACGTCCCCCATGATGATATGTACCACTCTTTATTCGATCAATAATAAGATCCTGTTCGAGCCATTTATTATCGCTTAACGTTAACGTAACAATTCGATTAAATTGTTCCTCTTTCTCGACATACGTATAATATGCATAGGCTACCTGACTGGTAGGAAAATTAGGTGCTAAAACAAATCCCAACAAACCAGCTTCTGGCGCGGATGATAGCTCCTTTTTTAGGGTAATCTGTTGTCTAGTAACAGCCCCTTCCGCAATTTTTACAATACTTCCTGGCCTTTCTGCTATATAAAAGTCATCTCCACTTTTTTGAATCGACCAAGGTGTCTGCAATTGATCTGCTATTATTTCAATTGAGGCATTCATGGCATCTATAGCTTGATTTTCCTCACCTTCTAACCTTTTATTGTTTTTATCCTTCGTTGACGTGCAAGCAACACATAGAATCATTGTTAGCAGTAATAAAGGCATATATCGTCTCATGATTAATCATCCTCTCATTTATGAAAAATAGAAAGAGACGTCACCTAGACGCCTCTCTTACTTTTTATACTTTCAAACAGGATTATTTCACCAAATGTTCTTGTTTTCTCTAACACCTCTAGAAAGGCTTCTTTACGATGGATGAGTCGTTCTTGGTGCAATTTCTGATAGGAATGCTGAAAATCATCTATAGCTATTTTATCCATAAACTCACCTCATATAGTAGTACGTGCTAATATCATTATAATGTTGGAAAATTCTTACGACAATTCTATTTATATTTTTGATTATATGTTCCCAAAATAATAAGGATAAAAGACATATAATTTCTTGCAGCAGCTATTTAAATTTATCTAACTAATGAATGAAAAATGGTAGTACTTTTTCTTCCACAGCTTGTTCACCTGCTTGAATCCATCTACTTTTATCATGAATGTAGCCATCTTTATCAAGCGGAGTTTGAAATTGACTAACACCAGTTGCATCTAGTAAGGAGCCCTCATCATAATCTAGACCAATATTCTCAACATGCTTAATGACAAATGGCTTTTGAAAACGAATTTGAGCATCTTCATTATCAAGCTCTCCTGATGTGACGATAAAAGGGACACGTAAATAAATAGTTTCTCCTGCCTCTTTCCATAAAACCGAGTCAAAGCTACCTTTATAGTACTCCCAATTCCCGCCGATCGTGAAACCCCGATCGGCAATTTTATCTCGTAAATAGCCAAAACCTATCTCTTTACCAACAATTTTTGAATCAAATTGTAGCATTTTATCTTCTCCTCCTTTCACTCGATAAAAGTTTAACCTAAAAGACGCTATTACAAACTTGCTATAAAATCCTTTTTGCTTAACAAAAAAATCCCGAAACCTGAGTAAATTATGGTTTCGGGATTTTCGTAAGTTTTTTTATAAAGGCACTGAAATCTTTCGATGCAACACATATTTAGCGGCTTCTACATACTCTGTGACAGCTCTTTGACTGACTGCGGCTGTCGGAACAATACTCTCAAAGCCATGATAGCAGCCTGGGTATAAGTGGAATTCGACATCTACTCCAGCCTGACATAGCTTGGTTACATATTGTAAAGTCTCATCACGAAACGGATCAAGTTGACCAACACATGTATAAGTAAATGGTAAACCTGATAAATCATCCGCTCTAGCTGCTGCGGCATATGGTGGCACATTGTCGCTACCATTTGCTCCATTCAAATACATTTCCCAGCCCTTCTGATTAAGTGAGTGGTTCCAGATCATATGACCCGTAATTTCTAATGAAGACGGTGTATTATTGCGATCATCAATCATTGGATAGAGCGGCATTTGGAAACTAAGCTTCGGATAATTTCGATCACGTGTAAGTAATGCAAGTGCAGCTGTGAGTCCACCTCCAGCACTAGCTCCAGCAATTCCTAAGCGGGTAGGATCAATTCGTAATTCATCCGCATGATCCGCGACCCATTTTAACGCTGCATAGCAATCTTCAAGCGGAGCTGGATAAGGATGTTCAGGTGCAAGTCGATAGTCTACAGATACCACCACACAATTCGCGTCATTGACAAAGCGCTGACAAAGCACATCATCTCCCTCGGGAGCTCCTAAGACATAGCCCCCACCATGAATCCATAGCAGGCCTGGATAAATTTCCTTTTGCTCTTTTGACTTATAGATTCGAATACGAAGAGAATGGTTGTCAGGTCCTTGAATTACTTTATTTTCTATTGTGATATGCTCTTCTATTGGAGCTGGTACAGCAACAGCTGCCATTCCTTCTCTTGTAGCTTGTACATTATCCAAATCTAATGGTGGAAAAATTGCTAACGTTTCTTTTAGCTCTGAATCAATACGATGTTAGACCGCCATCGATTGGAACGATAGCGCCATTCACATAAGAAGCTTCTTGCGAAATTAAGAAAGCGATTACATTTGCGATTTCAGTAGGGTCTGCTAATCTACGTAATGGTCCATTTTCTTCTGGACTCGATGCCAATCCCTTTGTCATGTTTGTCATCACGCCACCGGGACAAATTGCATTCACTCGAATCCCTTTAGGTCCATATTCCATGGCCGCCGTTTTAGTTAATCCAATTACACCATGCTTACTTGCCGCATAACCACCTAGATAGGGTTGTCCCTGTATACCAGCTGCTGAGGATGTATTCACAATGACACCTGATTGCTGTTGCTCCATTTCTTTTAATACATACTTTAAGCCGAGAAACGCCCCTTTAAGATTGACCGAGATTATTCTATCAAACGTTTCCTCTTCTAAATCTCCCAGTAGTGTAGGTGGGCTTAAAACACCTGCATTATTGATAAAAGCATCAATCCTGCCAAATGTTTCTTTTGCAGCGTCCACATATTTTTTGACATCATTGCTTTGTGAAACATCAGCTTGGACAAAAATTGCTTGTTGGTGATATTCCTTAACAGCATGTAGTGTGTCTTGTCCACTTTTTTCATCAAAATCCACTAAAACTAATGCTTTGCCCATAGTGGCAAGCAATTTTGCAGTCTCTCTTCCTATACCACTTCCAGCACCTGTAATAATGACTACTTGTTGCTCCATATTGATATATGCTCCCCTCTCACAAACTATGATATTGATTTTAATTTCATTAACTTAAAGCCTACATAATTGTTTTGAGCCACCTCATTACAATGTTTTGTGTAATAATCAAATCCTCCTAGATAGATTAAAAAACTTCGAGGTTTGCCCTCAATATTGGCTCCCGTATACCAGGAATCACCTTTGACGTAGAGTGTTGCATTAGCAACATCTCGACAATGTGTGCTCCAAGCTTCCTCTGCTTCTATTGTTGGTTCCACAAGATCAATGTCATGCTCACGCAAATAATGCATGCACTCGGCAATCCATTCGACATGCTGCTCAATAGCAATCGGCATGTTCACGAGAACAGAAGGGCTTTCTGGTCCCGTAATCATAAATAAATTAGGAAAACCTGCTGTTGTGAGTCCAAGATAGGTTTGAACAGCTGCCCCATCCTTCCACTTCTCTTTTAATGACACGCCATTCCTTCCTTGGATATCAATCTTAAATAATGGCCCTGTCATGCCATCATAGCCTGTCGCAAAAATGATGATGTCTAAATCAAAATGGTTATCTGCCGTTTGAATACCTTCTCCTGTAATTTTTTGAATGGGTGATTCTTTGACATCAACCAGTAAAACATTCTCCCTGTTATAGGTTTCAAAATAATCGCTATCTAACACTTGTCTTTTCGTGCCATACATATACTTCGGACATAATTTCTCTGCTACCACAGGGTCTTTCACAATCTGTCGTATTTTGGAGCGAATAAATTCTGCCGCTTTTTCATTGGACTGTTCATTCGTTAACAAGTCATGATAAGTAGCTGAGAAGGCAAAGCCACCTTGTGCCCAAGCTTTCTCAAAAACCTCCTGCCTCCTATCATCACGATCTTCCATTGCAGATTGCTGATTTTGTGCAAAAGGTGTACCTGAAACAGAATTTCTCATGGAATGCTTTATCGCTTCGAAATTTTGCTTGGTTTCTTTGATAAAGTCCTCATCGTATGCATGGTTACGAGCGGGAATCGTATATTGGGGAGTACGTTGAAACACCGTTAACTGCTCTGCTTCTTTTGCAATAACAGGTATTGCCTGAATCCCGCTTGAGCCTGTCCCAATAATTCCTACACGCTTCCCAGTAAAATCAACCTTTTCATGTGGCCAATGCCCCGTGTGATACCATTTTCCGTTAAACTGCTGCAATCCTTGGATGTTAGGAACATTTGCAGCAGATAGACAGCCTATTCCTGTAATAAAATACTTTGTTAAAATGTACTGTCCATCGTTTAGATAAATCATCCATTTATGTCGTTCTTCATCAAAATGAGCTGCAGTGACTCTTGTGTTAAATTGAATATCTGTTCGCAATTGAAAACGATCGGCTACATAATTTAAATAGCGTAATATTTCCGCTTGCTCTGGAAATCTAGATGTCCAAGTCCATTCTTCATATAATTCTTTTGAAAAGGTGTAGTTATAATAGATACTTTCAATGTCACATCTTGCACCAGGATAACGATTCCAATACCAAACACCTCCTACACCATCCCCAGCCTCGTATACAATGGTCGAAAAGCCTTTACTCCTCAACTGATGTAGCATATACAGACCTGCGAACCCAGCACCTAGAACAACTGCATCCACCTCTTTAATTGTTTGACTACTCATCTGCTGCTCCTCCTCACATCAAAATAGGAAAATATGGATTTACTTAACTTAAATACTACAACTTACAGAAAATATTGAAAATTCCTTATTTTAAGCGTAGTATATACTTAAAAAAGGGGATAGGTCATGTCCAATCTTTATACCATTCAAAAACGTTTCGACACGGTACAAAGTTATATCACCCATGAAGAGTTGTTGATACACATTTTGCAGGTATATTTAGATTCTTTTCCTATCAAGGATGCCTATTTATTAAGGTATTCTCCAATAGGCTTTGTCGCTGAAGGAATCATTTTTTTGAATGAATCGGGTGGTAGTCATATTGGTGAAATTCGTGAGGAGATTCGTAGCTTCCCTATTATTTATGCTGCTATTGAAGATAAGAAGGCTAAATTTTGTACAGGTATGGACTATTTAAAAAATATCAGTATGAAATATTCTATTCCCTCGCAAAATAATTCGTTTTTAATTGTCCCGATTTACATTGGGCAATATGTTTTTGGTTATATTTGTAGTACCCAATTAGAAGAGGAAATCGATATAAATGAAAAGCTGTTAGATGACATGACAACCTTTGGAAACATGATTGGGCAGCTTATCATGCAAGCTAGAAATAGCAAAAAAGAGGGTTTTCTTAGCAAGCGTGAGCTAGAGGTAATGAGACAGGTAGCGCAGGGAGATAGTACAAAGGAAATAGCAGATGCTATGAATTTAAGTGAATTAACCATTACACAATATGTAAAATCTGCTATTAAAAAATTGCGTGCCAAAAATCGCTCTCATGCCATTAGCATTCTTTACCAAGAGGGAATCATTCTTTAAAAAATTAGGGGAGCACGCTACTCCCCTTCGCAAGAAATCCACAATTGTCTTCGTATGAACAATGTTATTACCCCCAGTAAGCCTTCATTAAATCTACTGACCATGCGGGCTGTTTAACATCCTTCTTAGGTAAAAATTCTTTCATCACAGGCTTTATATCTAGTATAGGTGTGCCATCTATGGCATCTAGCCCTTGAACGATTAATGCTCTAGGTTTGACCTCTAACAACGCAACGGTTGTACTTCCTAATTTATTAGGTCTATTCTTACCCCTTTGAGCGAAAATGCCTACCTCAGGATAATCTTGATTATTTCTAGGATGTCTAGCCTTATATTGGATTTGATCGTCTGTAACCTTATCAAAATAAAAAATAATTTCTAGATGAGAAAAATCTTCTATTCCTTTTAAGGATGCCTCATGGATATGATCAGCAAGTTCAATAGTTGAAATAATCTCTCCCCAGTGATCATCTTGTATCATTTGTCGATTGTTATGAACTGTAGCGATTGATTGAATGGTAAATTGCATGCCTTTATCCCCCATCTTTTCGAATATCTACTATCCTACCTTTAATTCCAGTATATACTTAAATGGACAGAAAAAAAGATGATTAACGATGTTAATCACCTGACGTGCCATAATCCTTAATGGAAACATTCACTTCACATGTAATAGGAACCTCACTAAACGTTTGATCCCATTCTTTTTTTCTTTTTTGCCATACTTTCGGGTAATCGATTCTTAGTTTATTGCCAAACCCAGAAACATCTGTTTGAAATTCATGTTGCGTTTTATCTAGTGCTTTCCTCACTAATCGCTCTATCTCTTTTTCAAATACTTTCTCTGCTTTTTTCAAAAATTGATTGTCAAATGCTTTATCGGAGAGAACCCAATGTTCAGCAATTCTTCCCTCTGATTGAATTTTTATCGTAAAGGAGATTTGATCCCCTTTTACATGTGGAATAATTTTACTTTTAGCTGAAATAATTTCATACACAATAGGTGCTCCTGACTCCTCATCAAAGCCTTTGACTAGGCCACCTTTCGCATCGCCAGACATCCATGCAATTCCTTCTAGGTCACTCTCATTTAAAAATCCTCGTAGCTTTTTGGTTTTTCCTTCAATGATAGCAGCGCCTGCAAATTTTACTTCTCCATTTTCCGTACTCACATTTTGCAATAAAAAGCTAGAGTCTGAATACAGCTTCCCCTCTAGTTTGGCTACGGTCATCGGAGGCAAAATTTTTGTCGTCCTTTCATGTCCCTCCATCATTTCTACTAATTGAAAGGCAGGAATTTTAGTTGGTTCATTTGTTTCAAGTGCCTGACTTGCCTGATCCTGAGCAATAAAGAGCAGTCCACTCGGCCGTATTTCTAATTCTCTTAGAAAAAAATCCAACGTTTGTTGGAGATTGATAGTACTAGCTAATTCCTCACCGATAATAATTACTTTGGAATGTTCAGCAAAGGAACGTTTATCAACCTTTAACAGCATATTTCGTAAAGTTGGTAACACCGCATCACCTGTCTCAGAAACATTTTTATACGCTTTTTCTGGCAATGCTCCCTCTTTTGTTCCAGAAACCGTAGTCTCTGACGTAACAAATTGATTGGTAATTGTTAGCAACTGTCTGTTTGCATACCTAGCATCTTGTTGCTCTTCAGAGGAAACATCACCCGTCTCTAAATCCAATGATGTACCTACAATAAGGCCTAAATCCTCAATCTCTTTACTACTCCAACATCCAGTAAGAAGCAAGGTTACCGTTGCAACTAGAAGTAAACGTACACAACACTGTATTCGCTTCATGCTTTCTTTCCTTTCAATTTCGAAATAAGGAGTAAGGTTATCGGTACTACACCAAATAAAATTAATGCAGCATGACCAATCTTATCGCCAAATGTAAATAGATCGTTAATATTTTTAGGTGTCATCGCAATAATGTAAATAATCGGAAGTAGCCCATATAAGAAGGGATGCATATTTTTCTTAAACAGTTGGGCTAATCCTAAAGTAGCGGCATAATAAGTAATCGTAAAGGTAGCAAAGATTTGCATAATCCAAATTACAAGAAGAAATGACTCAAAGCGTTCAAAAATTAAACCAGGGATTTCAAAACTTCGCATTAATTCAATTGTTGGCCAAGTCCTTGTCAAAACCCCCTCAATGGATAGAGCACCAATGACCATCACAACCGTGATGACATAAAAGAGTAAAGGTATGGCTATACCCGCCAGTACAACCTTTACGGCCTTTGATTTATCTGAGGGGTACATAAATGCCACAAGTAGTAGCATAATTTCAGGCCCTAAAAATGCCAGTGTCGCTGTTTTTATTCCCTTTAACATCGGAACAACGCCCAGACCGAGTACTGGTCTTAAATTATCGATTTCAAAAATCCCTAAACTTAAAAAGGCCACAAGTAAAAAAATAACAAAGGTAATAGGAAAAATGATTTCAAATAAACGAGCGATTGTATTGATGCCACCGCTTATTAAGTAAAGCCCAACCCATAAGAAGGGCAAAATAATCGCCCAAGTGGGGGTCCCTTCTAATAAAAAGAGAGAAGTTACTTCAGCCATGATGCGAACTTCAAAGGCAGAAATGGTAAAAAAGTAGGCAATTACACACGCACTTATAAACCAGCCTAACCACTTCCCTATGATATCTTGATTATATTGATAAAATGTTTTGTCAGGGTATTGTTGGCTTAGCTTCACAATAATTACACCTGCAATCATTGCAACGACTCCACCTAAAAATACACTAATCCAAACATCTGGCGTTTTTACTTTTTCTACAGATGCACGAGGTAAAGTAAGAATCCCAGTGGCAAGAATATAGTTAATAATAATAACAACTGCTTGTGACGTCGTTATTTTATCTTTCATACTGCTGTTCATGGCTGTTTTGCTCCCTTTCTCTTATTCCCCTTTGCGGACCGAATCTTTTGGCTTTAACAATCTAGGACGATGCTTCATCATCTTTAACGGCATTCGCACCATAAAATCTTTCCAATCACCTGCTCGATACGGAATAGTTGGGCTCAAATAGGATACACCGAAGCTTTTTAGCTTTACCAAATGACTGCAAAGGAATAAGAAGAATAGAATGATGCCATATAGTCCAAATAAAGCTGCGGAAAACATCGCCACAAAACGTAGCATTCTTAGCGTGATACCAGCATTATATTGAGGGATAGCAAAAGAGGAAATTGCTGTTAATGCAACCACAATGACCATGATTGGACTAACAATTCCTGCCTGTACGGCGGCTTCTCCAATAACAAGCCCTCCAACGATCCCCATCGTCGGACCAATTGGCTTCGGTAGACGAAGTCCTGCTTCTCGTAATATCTCAATAGCGACTTCCATAATGAGGGCTTCAATCAATGCTGGGAACGGTACTCCCTGCCTTGTTGCCATCATCGACAGCGCTAGTTTAGTGGGGATTAAACCTTGATGAAATGATACAAAAGCAATGTACAGGGACGGGCCAAATAAAGAGATACCTGCTGCAAAATAGCGAAGCAAGCGAATAAGTGAGCTCGATAACCAACGTTCATAGTAATCCTCTGGTGATTGCAGTAGCATATTAAACGTGACTGGCACAATTAATGCAAAGGGAGTTCCATCTAAAAGAATTGCGACTCGTCCCTCTAGTAAAGCAGCAATAACCCGATCAGGACGCTCGGTACTTTGCACTTGCGAAAATGGACTGAGGTAATTATCCTCCATCAATTGCTCAATATATCCCGATTCAGCAACATCATCCAAATGGATTGTTTCAATTCGTTCCTTCACCTCTTTGACAAGATTAGGCTGCACAATTTCATCTATATAGGCTAAAACCAACTCTTTTTTCGTACGCTCGCCCACTTCCATCTCAATAATCGATAAATTTCGATTCTCACCATGCTGTCTTAATAAAGAGGTATTTACACTTAATTTTTCCGTGAAGCCCACTCTAGGCCCACGTACTAATGCCTCAGAAACAGGCTCCTCAAGATTACGAGTTTTGCCATGTGACGTACCAATGATCAATACATGCTGTATGCCATCCACAATTAATACAGTGGAACCCGTTAGTACTTTCCCAACAGCTTTCATAACTTTCTTTTCCTCTAACAGATCACTCACTGGTAGCATTTCATTAATAATCGATTGCTGTAGTTCATGCCCTCTTAAAACTGATGACTTTTCTGTATGTCCATTCATTAATGATTTCAAAATATGTTTGTCAATCAATTCTTTATCGCATAATCCTTTAAGAAAAACGATCGCTGCACGAGTATCCGTATTCCCTATTTGAAATTCTCTAAAATGAATATCCCAATTATGGCCAAGTTCTTTCCTCATTTGTAAAAGATCTTTATTATAATCGCCTGTAAATTGCTCTAACGTTTTTTGAACAGGTATGTGTATCATCTCACCTTGTTCACTATTTTCTATCATCTCAATTTTGCCATTGCTCTTATTAACAAATAAAAAAACATGAAATAATTTATAAATTAAATATGGAATAAAAAATGCTAAAAAGCCTTGTAAAAAAACTTGCCAATGTGGCATGTAGGAAATAACCTTTTCCCACATATTGATCACCCTCTTTAGTACACTTGTACAGAGTATCCCTACATGTTTTTATCTTTATCTAAGCAACAGTATTTTAAACTTCCAACCCTCAACATTCTTTCATAACAAAACACTAACATTCGGTGGTTATAAAAATCTGCCTCCAATGAGTACTGGTGCTTATAAAAGCAATCTTTAAGTTATGGTATACTAGCTACTATGAAAAATTAGAAGGTGAGATTTATGCTAGAAGTCAGTGAAAGTAAATTAGCACACTATAGTCTGCATTTTTTGAGCGAGACGCTTATTTTAGGAGAAGAAGTTTTTACACAACCTGAGGTCATGTTAGAAGCAGCCTTTACACAGCTTGCTTTTAATAAAATTGACATGGAACAGCAATATGAATTTTTCCATGAAAGCAATATTGCACTCAATGAAGTTTTTACGTATTCAAGAGCGATTTTCGAGCAGGAAAATAACTTCCTAGAACAATCACAAAATATAGCCAAGCACTTACATAGTGTGTCACAGCATCCAAACATCAAAAGCGGAGAACTCTTTATTGGCCTATTTGAAAATTGTTTACTATTGAATGAGGCTAAAAAAATCCTCGCTATTGTCAAAATTGATGAAAAGGAAATGTTTTTAGATGTGAAAAATGAACACAATCAAATGATCGTGCACGGTGTGGATGGCATTAACGTGAAGAAGATTAATAATATGGCTATTATTGTTGATATGGGACCAGATCAATCTCCTGCCGTGTATATTAAAACAAAGCGTAAAGAAGATATCGTTTATTGGCAAGAACGATTTTTAAAAATACAAGCAGCAGATGAGCATTATTATAAAACCAATTTAGCACTAACAGAATGCAAAAAATTCATTTTAAAGGAAGAAAATTATACAAGCACAGAAAAACTTGGGCTTTTGAACAAAACACTGGATTACTTTAGAAATGAAGAGGAGTTTCAGGTAAATCATTATATCGAAACTGTTTTTGAGCAAGCGGACACTACCCAAAAAGATGTCATCATTAATTCGGTCAAACCCTATGAGACTATCATTTCTGATAGTGCGCTAGAAAAAGCTGAAAAGAAATACAAACGTAAAATCAAACTGGATTCCAATATTGAAATCCAAGTAAATATTCAACATATCGACCAAATAGATGAATTAATTGAAGTTGGCTATGATGAGGCAACGAATCGCAAATTCTATAAAATCTATTTCCAGGATGAACAGTAGAAGAGCTTGGATTAAACGGATGCAAGTTATCTTATGAGTTTAAACATTAGAATGACAGCGTCTCTCCTAAAATCTTCAATTAGGAGAAAAAGAGCTTAAAACAGTATAAGCTGCAATAATGCCTTAGTTCGTGCCCATGAATTTTCTCTGGAAGCGCACTAATCCTTGTAAATCTTTGCTTCGATAATCAACCCTTTGCATGGTCTGTGCTGTAAATAATAGCTATTTTTCAAAGACTACAGATACTAAAACAGTGAGTCTTATCATGAATCCTCCACTCTTTAATTTCTTAAAATTTTTTTCAAAAAGTTAAAACTTTTTCAATTGGTAAAACGTCTAATAATTGGTAACAGAAGTTAACCTAAAGGAGAATTGATAAATATGAAAAAACCTGCTAAAAAAACATGGCTATTAGCTTCAGCATTAACACTTGGGATGGCTGTATTAACACCACTTCAAGCTGGTGCAACAGCTGTTGATACAACAAATAATGTAACGATTCAAATAGAACAAAAAATAACAGGTACCATTAAATATTTTGATGGTAGCAGCATTACCCTTAAAGGGACAGATGGAAAAAACTACTACATCGGTTTACACAATTTCTCAGATAAACAAATTGAGCAGTTAAAGCTAGCAGAGGATCAGGAAATTTTAGTTGAGGGTAGTATTGTGAAAGATTACTCAGATTTCTTTACCTTTTCCGTCTATAAAAAAAGCTTACCTAAAGAAGTAACAAAAGAAGAATTAGTCCAACTAGAAAAACTCTTTTCTGACATGAAAAAGGCTGAAAAAGAAGAGAATTATGAGGAAATGGAACGAATCTATGTGGCGATGGATAACATCACAAGACCTTACGAATTAGCAAATTGGCAACCTGAGCCTTTTGAAGAATTTATTAATGAAGCTGCATTTGCTGAAAAAAATATTGTTATCAAAGCACAAGATAAAGAACAGCTAAAAACACTTTATAGTAACTGGATTAAGTATGTAAAAGAAAATAAAACGGATGAGGCATCAGAAAACATTGATAAAATTTTCACTATTCTTGAACCTTATTACCAAGAATTATATCCACCTTTAACTTTTGAAGAGTATATGGCGGATATGAACGTCGATTTAACAAAAGAGGAACTTGCAAAACTTAAAACAATCTATGAAGAGGCACAAAAAGCTGAAAAAGATAAAGACGAAGAATTGTCCATGAAGAAATGGGATGAATTCTATGAAATACTTCGCCCACACTTTAAACCAGTTCCCTTCGAGGAATATATGGCAGATTTCGAATTCAGCATTAGTAATGCAGATTACGCAAAATTAAAACAACACTATGAAGAAGCAGTTGCCCTTGAACAAAAGGGTGAAGATGAAAAAGCTGGCGAGCAATGGGAAGCCTTTTATAAAGTTTTAGACCCTTACTACGAAGCGAACAGAGAAATTCTTATCTCACCATCTAAATTAATATTTAACGGTCAAGATTTTACGCCAGAGCCAGAAACAAATTAAATAAAATTTCAAGGGCCCTCCTATTAGTTTTAGGAGTGGCCCTTTTTGAAGTGACAATTTTGTCATGTTATCCCGGAAATAGTCATGTTAATCGATTGTTTACCCTTATTTTTCTTGTTACAGTAAACCATGTTGTCACAAGCACATTACGTTCTAAGGAGAAAAACAACATGACATTATTCATGAAGAAATCGGTGATGATGACAGTAATGTTACTATTTTTTACGTTCACACCCGGATTTGGACACGCAGCATCAAATAATACAATTAGTAAAATTGATCAGTTTATTAAGGAGCAGCAAACCATTAGTAAAATCCCAGGAATTTCAGTAATTATTGTTGATAAAGGGAAAACCGTCTATCAACGGGGCTTTGGCTTTGCAGATACGAAAACAAAAACTCCTGTTACCTCTGATACTCTTTTTGAGTTGGGCTCCACGTCTAAGGCATTTACAGGACTCGCTATTTTACAATTAGAAAAACAAGGTTTGTTAAAACGATCAGATGATGTCCGAAAGTATATCCCTTGGTTATCATTAACCTATAAAGGCGAGGATCAGGCTGTGACAATACAGCAGCTATTGTCTCATACTAGCGGAATTCCCTCAAATTCCATTACTCAAATCCCAGAAAGCACAGCGGATAATGCCCTTGAATTAACAGTTAAAACACTGCTGGATCAATCACTAAATCGTCAACCAGGGAGTTCTTTTGAATATGCAACCATCAACTATGATGTCTTAGGCCTCGTCATTGAACAAGTTGCAAAACAGCCATTCGATCAGTATATTCAACAGAAAATTTTACAATCTGTTGGTATGCATCAATCTTTTGTAGGAATTCACCAAGTACATTCCACACATATGGCTTCTGGCTATAAAATAGGTCTAATGAGAGAGCAGCGATACATACCACCTATCTATCGTGGCAACATCCCTGCTGGTTATATCATCAGTAACGCTAATGATATAGCCAGATGGTTAAAATTACAGGTAGGAAACAGTGATATCTATTCAATCAGTAACAATTTAATTCAAGAATCGCATACTCCAGATCTAACAGTGGAGCCTTTTGATACGAATACTTACTATGCAAACGGTTGGGCCGTTGTGAAAAAGGACACAAAGTCATATATATACCATGCTGGTGAGAATCCAACCTTTTCCTCGTATTTCATTTTGCAACCTGACGAACAAATCGGCGTGGCTATTTTAGCCAATATGAATACAAGCTCTACAACAGCGATTGGACAAGGTGTCATGGATTTATGGGAGGGCAAAACGATTGACATGCAACATATCAGCAGCTATCAAAAGCTAGATAAAATTGTAACAATCATATGTGCTATCATCATCGCAATCAGCATTATTTTCTGTTATCTATTCGTTCAAAATATACGCAACCTTTATAAAAAACAACGTAGTATGGCAAATCTAAATTACAAAAGAATATTGTTATTATCTGCCCATACTATACTTGTGGCGACAATGCTGACAGCACTATTTATCACGCCTAACATAGTACTTGGCGGCTTAAATTGGACATTTATTAAAGTTTGGGCACCAACTTCTATTACATTCCTGTTGTATAGCTCCATTTCGGCCAGTCTTCTATATTTATTAATAGGCTTTTTGATAATTGGTACTAAAAGGAATAATTAAAAATTTAATAGTTTAAAAGATATTTAGCTACAATTAATAGCTTTATTTTGACTGAATACTGCGTAATATGAGCTAATGGTAAAGATGCTGACCTGTATCATTCATTGCAACTACATCCATCTTTGAAGGTAAGAATTGATTCCTTCAGCACTTTGGAAAGAAGTTGTAGGAACAGACCATATCATTTTAGAGAAATATTAATACTTGGGAGCGGAACAAGCTCTTTCCGCTCTAATGTTTTTTCATCAACAATTCTTATAGTTGGCGTAATGATTAGCGTTCGAATAGTAGAATCAGGTATAAAAACCTCAACATAACCATTTACTCGCCCAGAACCGCTTTTAATGGTTGTTGCTCCTACCTTTTCATATACATTTCCAAGATTATCTTCTATGTCTACCATTAAAAATTCTGTCTCCCAGTCAAGATTTCCCTCAAAATAAAGAGTGGTTATATATTTTCCCTCTGTTATTTGATTATATAATAGCTGGTATTGATCATTACCAAATGGTATATTTACTTTTCTTGAATTCGCTCGGGTTGGTGTAAGTTCTAACTGAAAGTCCCAAGCTCCTTCTACAAGAGTCGTATTTTCCATACCTATAAAATCTTGAGGACGCCATTGAACATTTACCTTTTCATCAATTACTTTGTCTGAAATTCTCGCTGTAAACATACCAATCCAAGTAGCCTCATTCTTTTTAACGATTTGATGACTAAGTACGTCTAACTTGTTTTCGTTGACTTCTAAATCGCCCTTCCAAAATAGAGGGGGTTCATCTATCGATTGTTCGTGTTTCATTTCATAACTAACCGATACAATCGTTCCATCGAAAAAAGCCTCAGCTAATTCAATGGAGGTTCCGTTACTTTCGTCTATTTGATTGATGGTTGATGCATTATCACTAAATACTTGTAATTGGGGATTATCATTGCTATTTAATAGTTGCTGTACAATTGGTACTCGATTAGCCACTACAGGTAGCCAAATGCTGCTACTAGCAAAAATAAATGTGAGCATGGCGACAATACTAACCCACTTCCATTTTTTAAATACATACTTCTTGGTTGAAGATGACCGTAAAACACTTTTTTCAATATTAATCTTTTCCCAATCAGATAATTCAATTGGTTCAATCTCTTCAATATCTATTTCGATGAAGTCCTTTTCGTTCATTTAGATACCTCCCAGCTCTTCTGTTAACTTTAACTTACCTCGATATAAACGATTTTCTACAGCTGATTTAGATAGACCAAATATCTCAGCGATTTCTCCGTTGGAATATCCTAAGTAGTATTTCAAGAGAAAAATTTCCTGATCGTTTTTACTTAAATTTAAAATACTGATAAATAGCTGCTCTTTTTGTACTTTTTGTTCGACGATTCTTTCTGGTAGATCCTTGCTATTTGAAATGGATGGAAGTAACTCGACTGTTTTAGGCTTATTTTGAAGGCTTCTATATGTATCAATCGCTTTATATTTTGCGATAACGCCAATCCACTTTTTAAAATCAACCTCATCACCAGTAAATTGAATACTCTTTTGCCAAATGGTTAGAAATACATCGTTGATACATTCTTCAATTGCTGTTTGATTTGGCTGTAACACTTTTATCACAATGGCTTTAACATAACCTCCATATCTGTTTATCACTTCTCTTAAAGCTTGTTCATCCCTTTTTTGTAGCCGATTAATTAATGAATACACGAAGTTAGAAAACCTCCTTTCTTCTCTACAAGTAATAACGAGCGAATGAAAGAAAACTCTCACATTATTTTTAGTTAAAAAGATAAATGATGCTATTGTGCCATGTAATTAAAAATAAACGGGATAGCATAGTTTTTCCTGCTTAAAACTTGTTCCACCAGCATTCATAAAAAAATATTTTCAATTCCTCATGCATTTAAATTAAAAGCTACAGAAAAAAAGATGAAGTGGATTGGCAACGACGTTCTTATTCACAATGGTAGGCTAAATGAAAAAGACATTATCATGGAATACAATTATTCTTCATGCTGTAACAAGCGCCTTTGAGTTTCATCATATCAGGTGTTTAGTGAAATTTACCCTTCACCCAAGATCCTTTTTAAAATTATCTAAATACGATTCATTAGACGAATACCCTTTTCTCTTTCAACGGCATTCATACAATAAACTGAAGAAAGGAGAGATCTTGATGGGATACTTTGGAAACATGGGTAATTTCAATTGTTGTTATGGAGGCTATGGTAATGACTATAGCGGAGGTTATAGCATGAGTTGTGGCATGGACTACGGCGGCAAGAATAATAGTTCAACATTCGTTTTAATCGTTGTTTTATTCATTCTTCTCATTATTGTAGGCGCAGCATTCGTACAAAAAGAATATTAATATTTATTGATAAAACATGAAAAAGGGATAATCTTCATTATTGGCAGCTAACAATAATGTCAATACATCCACACATTCAATAGCAAAAGAGGGTCACTCCAAGCCTAGTGGCCCTTTTTAACCCTGTATACCCTTCCCCTTGTTCCATTTCATATCACCATCTACCACATCTTCGGCTTTACAGATAGCTGGGAAAAATATAATTATCCTACGCTTTTACTCCATAAAGTACTTAAAATGAAACCAACTAAAACATTGAACCGTATATATATCAAGCTATTTTTGAAATAGGGGTCGAGTAATATGAAGGAATGGTGGCAAGGAAGGAAAAACAAAAAGAGAAGAGATATGCGACGTAATGATCAATATTCATTAATTGACTTATTTCTTGACGTACTAGTTTGGATACCAGAATTGCTTCTCCTCCCATTTAGAATCATTTATTGGCTGTTGAGAGGGGTTGGAAGGCTTATTGGAGAAGGTTTTAATTAAATATAATTGAGGCCCTGACCTCCCTACACAGGTGGAATTTTTCGTTAAATTAGTATTAATTCGAGATAAACGGTGCCTTTTGTACATACTTTTGATTTTCAATTTGGCTGATGATATATGAAGCTATATCTCGACTATTTAGCCCTCTACTTTAAATGGAAGGCTAATTAGAGTCCATTTGTTTAATTGATTTTGGCTAAGGCTATGCCCTTTTTTCTTATCCTTCATCATTTATGAATAAAGAATGTTAAATATCTTTGCACCCATTTTATCTATAACACTCTTTGTATCTCCAGCAATGGTTAGATCCATCCGTAACCCTATGTAAATCAGACATGACTTCCAATATATTTTCCGTTACTTTACTATCAATTGGCTTTTCTGGTTTCTCACAAGCATACGCATGTGATACCCTTTCTCTGATGCTTTTGAAGCAATGTAACGCCCCTCTTTACCTGTTCCCCCCGATTATTCCAATCTTTTTATAAACGTCCATGGTTCCTCCCAGATTAACTATTCAGACACATCATGTTTTGGGATTCAATAAATCTATTATACACGTCTCTTAACCAATACTCCGTGCACATCTATTATATGTATTTGAAGAGTGAGATGAAGAAGTAGTAATTTTGTTCATGCTACGACAGCTTGTTTCTATACAAAAGAAAAAGAACCATTCTCTTAAAAGAAAATGGCTCTGTCAACTATCATCGTCATTACTTGAGAATTAGATTTTCTATTGTTTTTCGCTTCATAATTCTAGGTGACTTTTGTATAAAAGTTATATATCAATGGTTCATATGATTTACTAACTCTTTATTATATGCAATCCACTTTTCCATTTCTCTTTCCACAGCTCGATTTTGCCATTCAAACCAAATACCTGTACATTCACTGCAATGACTATCAACACCCTTTTTTTCATGCGTATCTTTACATGTAAACACAGTCTTTTTACGACAACTGTAACAGTAAATTACTGTATCCTTATAAAACTCCATCACGATCAACTCCTACAATTTACACCTATTTCTTTCCTTTTTTCATATAGATTATTCTTTAAAATGAAATAAGTTAAAATAAAGAGTGCCGTAATGGTTCCTCTTACCTCTCCTTAATAAAAGCGATTCAAACCCTTACTATTAAAGGATTTGAATCGCTTTTTCAATTAGCCCAACTTTTCTCTTTGAACCTCGAAACGTCCAGAATACAAAATCTTAGTAATACCATACTTATTTAAAAATGACCTTTAAAAAAGCAATTCAAGGAGATGGTAAGATATCCTATACACTCTGATATCTTACATAGCTCCTTGAACTGCCAGTAAATTACTTAAATTATTTAGATTCTACATTCTCATCTTGAGAGTAATTATATTTAGAAGGATCAACTGGCGTATAACCTGTTGGCGTATAGAATCTCAATAAGTCACCATTTACGACTCTATCAGATAACGCCAATTTATGATCTACTTCATTTTTAATCGTTTTTGCTTCCTCTAATTGACTCTCGTCTAATGGTAAGCCTGTTTTATTATCATAATATTTTTCATTAATTGAATAAATAGTAGGACTGACAAAATCGCCATTTCTAAATGGAACAATTTCATCATGCTCTTCTGATAATAAGTCTGAACCAAATTGAACAAATTGCTGTGAATCAATTCCAAGTAAATGTAATAATGTTGGAAGAAGGTCTGTTTGCCCACCATACGTATGGTTAGTACCACCCTCCATACCCGGAACATGTATAAATAATGGAACGCGTTGTAAATTAGCACTTTCATATGGTGTAATATCTTTTCCTATTACTTGGCTCATTGCAGCGTTATGATTATCTGAAATACCATAATGGTCACCATAAAGAACAATCATTGAATGATCATATAAACCTGATTCTTTTAATTGCTGGAAGACCTGTTGAATTGCTTCGTCTGCATAACGAGCTGTTTGGAAATAATTATCAACGCTTGCATCTCCCGTATTGGCTTTATCAATTGTCACTAAATCTTGATTCATTTTATATGGATAGTGATTCCCTACCGTAATTAATTTTGTATAAAAAGGTTGTGGTAAGGAGCTTAAAAGATTTTGAGATTGTGCAAAGAATGGTTTATCTAATAAACCATATTCAGCCATGTCCTCTGAAGTACCTGTGTTATAGTAGCTAGCATCAAAGAATTTATCGAATCCAAATGATTTATAAATCACATTTCTATTCCAGAAGCTTCCGTTATTACCATGGAATACAGCGGATGTATAACCATAATCTTTTAAAATACTAGGAGCTGCCTGATACGTATTTTGTGCTTTTGTAATATAAGCAGATCCTTGTGGTAATCCAAATAAAGAGTTTTCAAGCATAAATTCTGCATCAGACGTTTTCCCTTGACCTGTTTGATGGAAGAAATTATCAAAATACAAGGTATTCTTATCTTTTGCTAATGAATTTAAAAATGGTGTTACTTCTTCACCGTTTAATTTATAGTCGATTAAAAAGTTTTGGAATGATTCTAAATGTAAATAGATAACGTTCATTCCCTTTGCTGCACCAAAATATTGGGCATTCGGTTTGGCATAATTTGATTTTGTATAGTTAATTACTTCAGTAATATCACTACTATCCGCCAAAGCTCTCTGAGACGATGCTTTCATCGTTTCAACTGAGTCATAAATCGTATAGTTATACATTCCTAGATATTTCACAATATAGTTTCTATCAAAACCTCGTGTTAATAGTTGAGGACGATTAGTTTCAGCTAGTCCTAAATTAAGGACGGATACTGCTAATGCAATAGCAATGATTGCCATTCCTTTTTTATAGCCATAACGTTTCGTATCTTTTTGAATTTTTTTAGAGAATCGTAGATAAAACATAACAAGAACATCTACAAAGAACAAAATATCATAAGGCTTTAGTAAAGAAAGAACACTACCACCTAAATCACCGAAATTCTGTGTTTGAGAAAGTGTAGGTAATGTAATGAAATCACTAAAGAATCGGTAATAAACAATATTGGCATATAAAAGAATAGACATCAAAGTATAAATTACAACGAGTGATGTGTATTTTCTTTTTCCTTTAAATAAAAATGAAAATCCTAGAAATAGCATTGCTGAGCCTAGTGGATTTATTAGTAAAAGGAATTGTTGCATGACTCCTTCTACACCTAAGTCAAATTGTGATAGTTGAGAGATGTATGTTTTACTCCATAACATTAATACTGCTACTATATAAATTCCTAAAAAGTTTTGTAATAGGTTATCTTTTTTATTTACTAGATTTTTCATTTCTGCACCTACCTTTTACTGATTAAATTAAAATCTAGATATATATGAACTTAACTGATAAGTACTGTATTGCACTTTAAAAAATGTTACGTTACAATAGTTTTTTTCGCGACCAATGTATAGTACTCCCCATTTAAACTTCTGTCAAGTTGTTAGCTATTCTTCATATAAATATTTCTAATTAACCTAAATATTGTCCAAAAAATACCCAGTAAACATTAGCTTTTAACTAATATTTACTGGGTATTTTACGCCATAATAGAGATGGTTGGTTCTTTAAATATCTATATGAAATTTACCTCGCAATTTCTCTTATTTGGGCATCAAAAAATCTTCCATTTCAAATGAATTGGAAGATTTTCTGGAACACTATTTAGACGTTTCTATATTTATTTGAGCACCTACTGCATTTTTCAATGATGAAGAAAGACCTCGTCTGATTAGATTCGCTGAAACAGGCGCTCTCCCCATCTCCCTTGCCCAAATTGATAATTGTCCTATATGGTGAATTTCATGTGCAATGGTATGACGAATGATCTCACCCCATGTATGCGTTTCAATGCTACAATCGGCTAATGGATTATGAAGTATACGCTCTTCCATACTGTCATCCCATTGATTTACAAAGCTTTCGACTTCTAAATGAAATGCTGCTTCCAATTTACGAACCTTTTCCAAGTTATTATATTCATCAAAGCTCTCCTGAAAATCAGTTTTCCCTTGTAATAGACGAATCCAACTCCATTCAACATCAATGATATGGAAAAGTGTGTGTAATATACTGCCCATTCCTCCAGTTCGGTTTTGCAAAAGTTCTTCTTCAGTCAACTCTTCACACCAACGAAACCAGTCTTCCCTAACTAGCCAATTATATTTAAAAAATGTTTGCAAAAAAGCACCTCCGTAGTTGTTGAAAAACATTATAACTCACTATTTCTTCATATAAAGTGAGGAATCCTTCTTTGCTCTTTCAGCTATCCAAATAAGCACTATAAGTATCCTAAGCTAAATGTTTAGTAATTACCACTTCTGGTTACTCTTATGAATTTTTCTATAAACGTAATCTGCATTATCTAGGTTTTTCCAGCTACTAATAAAATTTAGTATTAGCATAAAAATTCCAAATAAAATAAATGCCAACATATATTTACCTATGAAAAATAAAACAAACGTTGCAACCAAAAGTAATATCATTAAAATTATTACGAGGATTTGTAATTTCCCCTTCTTCTTCTCATCCACCTGTTCAACCTCCAATCAAAGCGCCGATACTTTTCTAAAATGTTTTCTTTGGTTTATTTTAACATAAAAATTCATTTTTTCTAAATAATCAATTATTTTATGCAAAATCCAAACATCAGAAATTTCCTACCAAATTTTCCTTACATAATCTTGGGATGATCTGAAATATTTAAATAGGAAGTAGAAATAAACAAGGGATATTTTATTGGATAAGATAAATAATATCTTTAGGAGGTGTCGACATGAAACGAGACAAAAAAAATACAGAGTTTGCAACAGACGAGCCAACAAAACAATCATTTACTAGTGGAGCAGACCCAAAAAAACCTAATGGGCGTACGGAAGCCCCTCGCCCACAACGTGAAGAAGACCTTATTGTGGATGAGAAAAAAGGTAAGTCAACTTCATTATAATGTAAGACAAGTTAGTATTTTTGACCACTCTATTAGAGATGGTCTTTTTTAATTTTCTCCACATCATGTAACGCTATATAATGATTGAGACCACCCATCATGGAGTGGTCTTTCTACTATTATTAAATACAGATTATTTTAATTAACTTATCTCATCGCCAGTATATTATATATTAAAACAAAAAAGTAAATTTATGTTTTTTAACCTAATTTTAACCTTTTATTGATAATCTATAGTTGTTTCAACAATTAAATTACTAGGAGGAATAATTATGACAGTAGCAGTAAAAAATTTTAGTAGTATTATGAATCAAATGAGAGATGCTTATACGGGAGAGCAAACCAATGAATTTTCTTTAGCAGCGTTCATTGGACTTCAAGCTCCTTCATTATCAGACGCACCTGATGAATTACAAAAACTAACACAAGAATATCAGGAGAACGTTAATAGTTTTTATGTGCAAGAAGAATTAGACTTAAAAGAAAATGTTAAGCAGTTAGAGAATGATAAAAATCAAACAGCTTTTTTTGAAAATATGCGGAAGAAAAAAGAGGAAGCTTTAAAAAAATCGGAAGACATGATCAATAAATACTACGATTCGTTGATAGATTTTGGTGAAGAGCATCCTGCAGCTCAAACACTAATCCTTACTATTGCTGATAAAGTCGGTGCCTTTATACAAGATATTATGGATAAAGTTTTAAATGTTTTTGTTACTGTTGTGGAAACTGTAAAAAATGCAATAAGTGCTGCTATTAATTTCATTTCCTCTACTTTTAATTCAATTGTTAGCACTACGAAAAATTTCTTTTCTAGTTTATTTTAAAAACATTCTTAGCAGGACTGTCTCTGGACTATCTTGTTTCACATTTAATACCACTTTACAAGAAACAGATCAACGAGCTAGTTCTCATTTTGATAAACTTTTCGATGAAAAAGACTGATTTTGGCACCTCTTAGGCACTATCGAGAGACTTATACATCAATGTATAAAAATAAAAAGGCTTACAACCGTTGTGGCTGTAAGGCTTCGCTTGACGTCCCAGGAGGGATTCGAACCCCCGACCGACGGCTTAGAAGGCCGTTGCTCTATCCAGCTGAGCTACTGAGACATGATGTCGTTTCTTATGTATTCCATAGGAAGGACAATATTTATTATATGTACTTTATAGCATAATGTCAACATTAATTTTACTATGCAGGCAAGGTTTGCCTCATATTTTTTATCATATGTTGCTACAGCATCCATTATACCATTTCCTCACCCACTTAGCAGGACGGATAGCAAAATATTTGCTACACTATTGGCGATAAAAAAGTAGGAGGTATGAGGATGTTTAAAGATTTAGTCGTTATTGTCACTGGTGGTGCACAAGGGATTGGAAAGGGCATTACACTCGCATATGCACAACAAGGCGCAAAAGTGGTGATTGCTGATTTGAATGCAGGCTTAGGTCAACAGTTAGAACAGGATATGCTTGCTCAAGGCTACTCTGCATTATTTGTTCCAACGGATGTGACAAAGGAACAGGATATAATTCATTTGATGCAGCGAGCTGTTGAGCAATATGGGACCATTCATATATTAATTAATAATGCTGGGAAGTTTCAGCATCAATCTCCCTATGAGGTGACGTTTGATGAGTGGCAGGATTTGTTGCAGACGAATTTAACGGGTACCTTTTTCTGTGCCAGAGAGGCTGCAAAAGTGATGCGGCATAATGCAAAGGGTGGTTCTATTGTTTCGCTGGCCTCTACGCGTGCTGAAATGTCGGAGCCTCATACAGAAGCTTATGCGGCTACAAAGGGTGGTATCATAGCGTTAACACATGCTTTAGCGCGATCTTTAGGGCCAGATCAAATTACGGTGAATTGTATTTCACCTGGGTGGATTGAAACAGGTGATTACGAGGCACTACGGCCAATCGATCATGCGCAGCATTTGTCAGGAAGGGTTGGTCTGCCTGAAGATATTGCACAGGCTTGTCTCTATTTAACAAACCCGATGAATAACTTTGTAACAGGTATTAATCTTACAGTTGATGGTGGCATGACGAAGAAAATGATGTATGAAGCGTAATTTTGTCGTCTGTTCTTTTCTTTCTTGTTCTTCATACTCTGAGATTCCTTGGAGTATGCTACTGTAGGAGATAGAACAAGAAGGAGTGAAGCCTTGTACCCCTATTCAAATGGTTTTTCATTAAGCCAGCTGTATCATGCCCCCTATACGCAGTATACGGCTCCGATTCGTCACTTTTTACAGTCAAATGATTACCGACGCTGTATTAGTAAAGGCGAAGCAGACTTTATGGCTATGAATCGCTTACTTTGGATGGAGCATGTAAATTGGACACGGATGACTATTATTAGCATTGTGTTTAATTTGCCTGATTTACCCTTTGTGCAGCAGCGTTTGCTACGCAATGCAACCGATTTAGGGAATTGTTTACGCCCCTTTTATGGGGACTCCGTGGCGGATCGTTATGCAGCTTTAATTAAAGAGCATCTGGTAATTGCGGCTCAATTAGTGACAGCTGCTGCGAAAGGTGACGCTACCACAGCAGAAGCAAAAGAAAAGGAATGGTATCGTAATGCAGATGATATTGCTTTCTTTTTGCATACAATCAATCCATACCTAAGTAGAGAGGCAGTACAAAAAATGTTTTATACGCATTTAGCTTTAACGAAAAATGAAGCTGTCACGATGATACAAAAAGATTTTCAGGCAGATGTAGACGTATTTGATGAAATTGAAGCAGAGGCACTTGCGATGTCAGATATGATTGCCAGTGCCATCGTGATGCAATTTTGTTACCTCTTTTAATGTAAAAATCTTGATGCATTTATGACCATTTTACGCTCAACTGCTGGAGGAAAAACTCTCGCCGTTTTGTTTTTGGCATAATGAGCATGAGGCTGTATGCCCTGAAGACTACCCTTCATAAAAGAGGCTAATGTATTGCTTTGAATCGTTACGTTGGCTCGCTTTAATTCCCATGTGGAGTGGTGAATATCAATGCGAAAAAGTGTATCCTTCCATTTCGCCCATGAATGGTAGCGCTCTACAATCCATCGGTCAAAATTAGTATTGGTCTTGTCTCCTATTGTATAAATAACCCTCAATCTTTCGTCACATGCTTTGTAATGGCTTGTGTATGAATAGTGATTTCCTCTTTGTTTTACTAGGATGTTGGAATGGCGATATGGCAAGCTACCTATTGCCGTAATTTTTGATAAGAAATTATTCGTCACATCTAAATGAAAAAAATAGATGCCTTTCATGCCGTTATACTCCACATATGTTCGGACATTCAATTGTAAATAGGTATTCATCCCCGGAAGAGGTGGTAGAAAGCGTAGCCGATGTCGATAAACTTTAAAAACTACAGCACTAAGCCAGGCATTTTGTTCAAAGAGATCGAGCTTCAGTTCTTTAGGTACATGTTTTTCGAGTTCTTGAGGGTCTATCGGCCAATGTAAAAATAGAACATCTTGCCATGTTTGAGTCATCATCCACATCGTAAAACTCCTTTCTAATCACTAGTTTTTCCTAGAAAGGAGTTATTCAAACAAACGGTCTATTGATTTTGCTCAGCAGACTCTATTTCGACATAACGATAATATAAATTTCGTAATTCAGATTCTTTATATAAGCCTAAATGACTTTTAAATTGAGGATGAACCATTATTCCATGAGCACGCAATACTTTGACAAACCAACCCTTTGAATACTTATGCACCGACCCTATTCTCCTTTATCTTTATTCATACATAGAATATGCGTTTGAATACGGTAGAGTGCCTTTATACAAATAAAAAACGAGAGAATAAATAACTCTCGTTTTTACTTATGTGCCACAAAACGTACGATATGGTTGATTCGTCGGTTCAGGTAATGAAGCGTATGCTTGTTGCTCTTTCGTATGGGCATAAGGCTGAGCTAGGACTTTTAGTAAGTTGTTCATCACACTATAATCGCCTCGTTCTACAGCCGCTTCCAAAGCTTCTTCTACCCTGTGGTTACGCGGAATAATAGCTGGATTATGTTGACGCATTAATTGCTGTGACATGTCTTTTGTTTGCTGCTGTCTCGCTAATCGAGCTTGCCATTTGTGATGCCAGTCCTTAAAAGCTGAGGCGTTAAATAAAGGCGAATCCTCCAATTGCTCAAACGTTAAGGCAATAAATGTATTCGTATAATCTGCTTGGTATTGCTGCATAAGCTGAAGAAGCTCTTCAACAAGCTTGATGTCCTCTTGCTCCTCATTAAAAATGCCTAGCTTTGCACGCATTCCTTCCAACCAATTTTCTACATATAATTTTGGATACTGTTGTAGCGTTTCTTGTGCCAGTTGAATGGCTTTTTCTTGATCATCATCAATTAAAGGTAGTAAGGACTCAGCTAAGCGCGTTAAATTCCAGCCACCAATGTTGGGCTGATTTCCATAAGCATAGCGTCCTTGGCGATCAATCGAGCTAAACACAGTCGCTGGATCATAGACGTCCATGAATGCACAAGGACCATAATCAATGGTTTCACCACTAATGGTCATATTATCGGTATTCATGACGCCATGAATAAAGCCCACTAACTGCCACTTTGCTATAAGGGTCGCTTGTTTCTTTATGACTTCCTGTAGCAAATAAAGATAACGATTTTGATCGCCACTATTAGCTGGGTAATGTCGTTCTAATGCATAATCAGCTAAGAGCTGTAGCTCCTCATCTGTCCCCCATTGCGCAGCATATTGAAATGTCCCTACCCGCAAATGACTACTTGCAACTCGTGTGACAATAGCGCCTGGTAGTTCCGTTTCTCGAATAATCATTTCACCTGTAGTGACTACTGCTAGACTACGTGAAGTGGGAATCCCTAGCGCAAACATCGCTTCACTAATAATATATTCCCTTAGCATTGGACCTAAGGCGGCTCGCCCATCTCCACCCCGAGAATAAGGTGTTCTACCCGATCCCTTTAGAGCGATGTCATACCGTTCATTTTGAGGTGTGATTTGCTCCCCATATAATAGAGCTCTACCATCACCTAGCATATTAAAATGACCAAATTGATGCCCTGCGTAAGCCTGTGCAATCGGTTCGCCACCCTCTGGGATTGTATTACCAGCTAAAACGGCTAATGCTTCCTCACTCTTTAAAGTCTGAATGTCTAACCCAAGTGATGCTGCAACTGACTCATTTAATAAGATCAATTTTGGTGAACGGACAGGATTTAACGAAATGTCGGAATAAAAAATACTTGGTAGTTGAACGTAACTATTATCAAAATGCCAGCCAATTGTTTTTTTCATGTTTTCTCCTTTATTGCCTTTACGATTTATTTTTGCTATTTCAGCATTAATCATTCATAGGCAATTTTACCATTATCAGCAGCCCAAATAAAAATCCGCATACTTTGTAGTCATGCGGATTCCCCCTATTATTGTCGCTCAAATGTATATGTAGCCATACATTGATTGTCATCTGTCATGCAATCAACTTTAAAAGATGTTGCATTGATTTCCACAACAGCAAAGCTTTTCTCTTTACGGCCTCGTGGTTTTAATAAGCTGCCCGGATTTAAAAATAAGATGCCATCCATCATTTCGGCACCGAGTATATGAGAATGACCGAAACAAACGATCTGTGCTCCTACTTCTTTTGCACGATAGGACAATGACAAGATGGAATTTTTCACATTGAATAAATGACCATGTGTTACATAAACTTTCACATCCTGGACAGTGAAAATTTCTTCTTCAGGGAAAGCTTTTTCACGATCACAGTTTCCACGTACTTTTTTCAATCCTTCTAATGCCTCATGTGAATAGGGAAGTTCACTATCTCCACAATGAACCACAACATCTATTTCAGGATAAAAACCTTTAACCTTTTCGATGACATGGCTATCACCATGTGTATCGCTCATAACAAGCATTTTCATGGATATCACCTCTTATTTGATAAGATTCGGTAATTGCTCCTTTAACTTGCGGATGGCATTGCCTCGGTGAGAAATTGAGCCTTTTTCCTCTGGTGAAAGCTCAGCCATCATTCGATTTAAGCTTGGCACGAAAAAGATTGGATCATAGCCAAAGCCGTTCGTTCCACGCTTTTCATGGGCAATAACGCCTTCACATGTACCAAATACTGTTGTTGTTGCAAAATCAGGTCCTGCAATTGCAATACAGCAGCAAAAACGTGCTGTACGTTTGTCATCTTCGACACCTTGTAAATTTTCTAATAGTTTAATCATATTTGCTTCATCGTCATGGTCACCAGCATAGCGAGCGGAGTACACACCTGGCTCACCATTTAATGCATCTACTGCTAAACCACTATCATCTGCAATAACAATGGTTCCAAGCTCCTTCGCTAATGCTTCTGCTTTTAGGATGGCATTTTCTTCGAATGTTGTTCCTGTTTCTTCTATTTCCATATCTGGGGCCACTTCAAACATTGTCACGACTTCATAACCAAGTGGTCCAAATAATGCTTCAAAGTCTTTTGCTTTCCCTTTATTTTTTGTGGCGATGACTACTTGTTTCATATTATTGATTCCCTCCAATTTTGTTTGCCATTTCACCAAGCGTTATTTTTTGAAGTTCAACTAATTGTTGTATGCCTTTTTCACCTAATGCTAACAATTCATTTAGTTCTTCTCGAGAAAAGGTAGCTTCCTCTCCAGTACCTTGTAATTCGACAAATCGTCCTGCACCTGTCATCACAATGTTCATATCAACAGCTGCAGCCACATCTTCTACATAATTTAAATCAAGAATAGCACCTTGTTCCACTACGATCCCAACACTTGTTGCTGCCAAAAAGTCTGTTACCGGGAATTTTTCGAATGGCTTCTCTTCAGCAAATTTAGCAATGGCCTGTGTCATGGCCACAAATGCTCCCGTAATGGATGCTGTACGTGTACCCCCATCCGCTTGAATGACATCACAGTCAATCCACACAGTACGTTCGCCTAGCGCCTCTAAATCGACTACAGCACGCAATGCACGTCCAATTAAGCGCTGAATCTCCATAGTACGTCCATTGACTTTCCCACGAGAGGATTCACGTGGTGTACGTTGAGCGGTTGCACGAGGCAACATGGAATACTCGGCTGTAATCCACCCTTTCCCTTGCCCACGTAAAAAGCCAGGTACCTTGTCTTCCATCGTTGCTGTACAAATTACTTTTGTATTACCTACTTGAATTAACACAGAGCCTTCTGGATGTAATAAATACTCACTATCTATTTTCACAGGTCTTAGCTCATCTGCATTTCTACCATCAAATCTTGTCATTTAATTTGTTCCTCCTAAAAACTTTCGCGCCCTCATCTTAACATAATTTATGTCATTGAAAAAGTACTCGATAGTGGTTTATGTACAATGCTAAAAACGGCAAAAATCAGCCTAGCCTGTTGCTAAGCTGATTTTTTATTTTAATGTGATACGTTTTATGTCAAGAGTACCTTGCTCTAACCAATTCTCAGCAATCGAACGGAAAATTGGTACAGAACCAGTTGCAAAAAATTTATGAGCAGGCACCGCATTTACATTCGCTAAAGTGCCATTATACGCTAGCATTTCCTGAACATCCTTTGCTGTTTCCTCCGCAGAAGATAGTACATTTACATCTTCTCCGACAACAGCTTCAATTTGTTTTTGTAAAATAGGATAATGTGTACACCCTAAAATAACCGTATCAAATTGTCGATTTTTCAACGGCTTTAAGCCTTCTGCTATTAAATTATTTGCAAAGTCACCTTTATATTCGCCACTTTCTACAAGTGGTACGAATGTTGGACAAGCTAGTGGAATAATATGTGTTGACGTATTGAGTGACAATAAGGCTTCTTCATAAGCCCCACTTTTAATTGTTCCTTCTGTTGCAAGCACAACGACTTCATGTCGCTTCGTTTTTTTTACAGCTGCACGTGCGCCAGCATTGATAACACCTAGTACTGGAAAAGGCATATTTCTTTGTAAACTTTCGAGTGCTACTGCAGTCGCTGTATTACAAGCTATAACGAGCATCTTAACATTCATTTTTTCGAGTGCTTTTGCCATTTGCCAAGTAAAATTCCGTACTTCCTGACGACTTCTTGGACCATACGGACACCTTGCTGTATCGCCAATATAATAAATCGTTTCGTTTGGCAATCGCTTCATGATTTCTTTTGCTACGGTTAAACCGCCTACTCCTGAGTCAATAACGCCTATCGGGGCATTCATACTTTCCGCCTCAATCCTGTTTCATGTGTACATGTAGTTTTTCTAAGTAGCTTGATAATTGCGCGACTTCTTGTTCATTAAAACCAACAAGCATCTCTTGCAAGTATTGCTGTCTTTTTTCAATAACTTCTTGAATAATACGTTCGCCCTTTTCGAGAAGATGAACGACAACGACACGGCGATCATTTTCATCACGCACACGCTTGACTAATTCATTTTTCTCCATTCGGTCCACTAAATCTGTTGTTGTGCTAAAAGCTAAATATAAACGGTTTGATAATTCGCCAATTGTAATATCACCAAGCTCTTCTAACCACTGTAATGCAACAAATTGTGGCGGCGTAATCGCATAATCGGAAACAATTTCTCTTCCCTTTTGCTTCACGATGGCCGCTATATAGCGTAATTCCTTTTCAACCGTTGCAACGGTTTCAGGTGAGTGCTTTGTTACTTCATCCGACATATAACTATTTCACTCCTAAAAATACGTTGAATAGTTCTATTTTGTCGGTTTTTTCACGAAATAGCAAGTGTCCATTAGTTTAATTTAAATTCTTCCAAGCGTAACAGCTCAATTAACGCCTGAGATCGATTCGTTACACCTAGCTTTTGAATTGTATTGGAAATGTGATTTCGCACTGTTTTTTCACTAATACCAAGCTGCTCTGCAATATCTCTCGTTGTTTTTTCAGCTAATAAAAGCGCAAATATTTCACGTTCTCGGTTTGTTAAAAGAGAACGATGATGAGAGCCATTCATTCAGTTACACCCTCCTCCCCCGCACGTATTGTAACTTATGTTAAGGGGCAGGAAGCGGTGACGGCTATTTGCATGATTATTCCATGTTTCCTTAAAAATTTCGAAAATTATATTGATACATTCGTAAATTTTACGTAAAATGCAATTCCTACTATTTTAATAAATTTACATACAGTTACATATTGAGCTAGTGAGGTAGCATAGCCAACTGATTTAATTTCGTTTTTTCTTCCTCTGAAATCGGTACACTTTTGCCTGTGCGAGGATCCATTTGCACAATCGTTCCACGACCAGTGAAACAAATTTCGTCCTTTTGATTTTTTGCTAGATAATGAATGTCCATCGATGAATTCCCAACTTGCGCGATTTTTGTATAAATTCGTAGAACGTCATCAAAGAAAACCTGCTTTACATAATCACATTGTAAATCGGCTACGATTGGTATAGATTTCACATCCTCTTCTCCAACTGAGGGCATTAAAATTCCTAAATGACGGAAATAATCAATTCTTGCTTGCTCAAAATATGTAAAGCTAATCGTATTGTTCATATGACCATACATGTCTGTTTCTGAAAATCGTACTCGTACCTCACTAAAAAATGAAAAACCCTTTTCCCACTCTTGAAAATTATCGATATAATTTGCCTTCATGATATACCATCCCCTGTCATGTAATTGCCCGTCTTTTATCAATCGACGGTAAACAAAATGAATACATATTCATTATAAAAGAAAATGCTATATTATCATAGAAAAAACGCGAATATTCAATTTGATAACTATTCATTTCTATAACTATAAAAAACTCCCTCACACGAAGTGTAAGGGAGTTCTTGTCCGTATATTAGTCTACATAGTGGTCAGAACCGAAGAAGTTACGGAACATTTGCACAGTAGTTGCACGGTTTAATGAAGCGATAGATGTTGTTAAAGGAATACCTTTTGGACATGCAGCAACACAGTTTTGAGAGTTACCACAGTTTGCAAGGCCGCCATCACCCATAATCGCATTTAAACGTTCATCTTTAATCATTGCACCTGTTGGGTGAGTGTTGAAAAGACGTACTTGTGATAATGGAGCTGGTCCGATGAATGAAGCTTTTTCAGACACGTTTGGACATGCTTCCATACATACACCACAAGTCATACATTTAGATAATTCATAAGCCCATTGACGTTTACCTTCTGGCATACGTGGACCTTCACCTAAATCATACGTACCATCGATTGGTACCCATGCTTTCACTTTTTTAAGAGCGTTGAACATACGTTCACGGTCAACTTGTAGGTCACGAATAACAGGGAATGTTTTCATTGGCTCCAATTTAATCGGCTCTGTCAATTGGTCTACTAGTGTAGAACATGATTGACGTGGACGGCCATTGATCACCATTGAACATGCACCACAAACTTCTTCTAAACAGTTCATATCCCATGATACTGGTGATGTGTTTACACCATCTTCAGTAACAGGATTTTTTTGAATTTCCATTAAAATTGAAATTACGTTCATACCATGACGGTAAGGCACTTGGAATTTTTGCCAGTAGCTATTGCCGCCTTGTGTATCTTGACGTAAGATTTCCACTTTGACCATTCTTCCAGTATTAGCTGCGATTTGCATAACTTTTAGTCTCCTTTCGCAGAGTAGTCGCGTTTACGTGGTGGGATTAATGAAACGTCGACTTCTTGGTACGTGATGATTGGATTACCAGTAGCTGGGTCAAACTTCGCCATTGTTGTTTTTAAGAAGTTCTCATCATCACGGTTAGGGAAATCAGGTTTATAGTGTGCACCACGAGATTCATTTCGTAATAGTGCACCTTTTGTCATTACTTTTGCAAGCACTAACATATTTTTAAGCTGACGTGTAAAGTGTGCGCCTTGGTTGCTCCATTTTTGCGTATCATTGATGTTGATATTATTCCAACGCTCAGTAAGCTCATCAAGTTTTTTCAATGTATCTTTAAGCTGATCATTGTAACGTACTACAGTCATTGTAGCAGTCATCATTTCACCAAGCTCTTTATGCAGTAAGTAAGCGTTTTCTGTGCCTTCCATTTTCATGATAGCATCCCATTTCGCTTGTTCCTCTTTTACACGTGCATCGTAAATCTCTTGTGGAAGATCTTCAGCATGCTTTTTAAGATGTTTTACATAATCTACTGCGTTTGGTCCTGCAACCATACCACCGTAGATAGCAGATAATAGTGAGTTTGCACCAAGACGGTTTGCACCATGTTGAGAGTAATCACATTCACCTGCTGCAAATAGACCAGGAATTTCAGTCATTTGATTGTAGTCAACCCATAATCCACCCATTGAATAGTGAACTGCTGGGAAAATTTTCATTGGTAATTTACGTGGGTCATCACCTACGAATTTTTCGTAAATCTCGATGATACCACCAAGTTTAACGTCCAATTCATGTGGATCTTTATGAGAAAGATCTAGGTATACCATGTTTTCGCCATTGATACCAAGTTTTTGGTTTACACAAACGTCGAAAATTTCACGTGTTGCAATATCACGTGGTACTAAGTTACCATAAGCTGGGTATTTCTCTTCTAAGAAGTACCAAGGTTTACCGTCTTTATAAGTCCAAATACGACCGCCTTCACCACGAGCTGATTCTGACATTAGACGGTTTTTGTCATCTCCAGGAATCGCTGTTGGGTGAATTTGAATGAATTCACCATTCGCATATGAAGCACCTTGTTGATAAACGATAGAAGCAGCAGAACCTGTGTTAATAACAGAGTTTGTTGTTTTACCGAAGATAATACCAGGGCCACCAGTCGCCATAATAACAGCGTCTGCACGGAATGATTTAATTTCTTCTGTACGCATATCTTGCGCTACGATACCACGACAAACGCCGTCTTCATCGATAATAACACCAAGGAATTCCCAGTGTTCATATTTATTTACTAAACCAGCTACTTCATGAGAACGAACTTGCTCATCTAGCGCATATAGTAATTGTTGACCAGTTGTTGCACCAGAGAAAGCTGTACGGTGCATTAAAGTACCACCAAAACGACGGAAATCTAAAAGTCCTTCTGGTGTACGGTTGAACATAACACCCATACGGTCCATTAAGTGAATAATGCCAGGTGCTGCATCACACATACCTTTTACTGGTGGTTGGTTCGCTAGGAAGTCTCCACCATATACTGTATCATCAAAGTGGATCCATGGAGAATCCCCTTCACCTTTAGTATTTACCGCACCATTAATTCCGCCTTGCGCACAAACAGAGTGTGAGCGTTTTACAGGAACTAATGAGAATAAATCAACTTCAGTACCAACTTCAGCTGCTTTAATCGTTGCCATCAGACCGGCAAGACCACCGCCGACAACAATTATTTTGCTTTTCGCCATGATTATTTCTCACTCCTCTTAAAAAATTGCAATGATTGCATGTGCTCTATCGTAGCTTCTATTGAATTATACGAAAGCTAAAATAGCAGCCACACCAACTACACTTAGAATTACGAAAAGAATGTTTGTTACGTAAGTAGCGATCTTTTGAGACTGAGGAGATTGTGTAATACCCCAGCTTACTAGGAATGCCCATAAACCGTTAGATAAGTGGAAAGTTGCTGATAAAATACCAACAATGTAGAATCCAAGCATGAATGGATTAGCAACGATATTCGCCATCATGTCGTAATCAACGTGTGTGCCAAGTGCTTTTTGAATACGAGTTTGGAAAATATGCCATGCAATGAATATCACTAAGAATACACCAGTAAAACGTTGTAAAGAGAACATCCAGTTACGGTACGTGCTGAAACGTCCTGTGTTTGGTGTAGCAGTGAATGCAATGTAGACACCATAGAATGCGTGGAACATTAATGGAATATAGATGACAATCCATTCAACTAGGATAAGGAATGGAATCTTTTCCATTACTGCGGTAGCATCGTTGTAACTTTCTGCCCCGCCTGTTGCTGTAAAGTTAATGAACAGGTGCATCGTTAAAAACAGACCTACTGGAATGATCCCAAGTAGAGAATGTAAGCGACGCCATAAAAACTCTCGATCTTTCGACAAGACTGTTACCCCCCTTAGTACTTAAAATAGCACAACAAAAGAAGTCATCATTTTGTAAATGATACTTCATTGACTGTGTATTTCATCATGGTACAATATTATGACATGTTTATTGTACTCTCAAGAGCTACGAGCGTCAAGGCAACTCGGAGTTTTTCATAGAGCTTATTAAAGAACTAATCTAGTACATGATGCGTCGTTTTTTCTCGAAAAATCTATCATTACTTTATTACCGTTAAATTTTAAGAAAATTCTAAGAAAGAAGGATAACAATGTTAAACACTCCATCTCCTACAATCTCATCATTTGGCTATGAGATCATTCGTGATCATATTCTATCTTCTATACTCGGTAAACATGAAGATGATGTCCTTTATTGGGCAGGTAAGGAGCTTGCTCGCAAGTTCCCATGTAAAAGTCAAGATGAACTTATCGCATTTTTCGCAGATGCCTGCTGGGGTACATTAGAACTCATAAAGGAATCAAAAGATGGACGCATTTTCCAGTTGACAAATGACCCTGAAATTCTGCAAATTAAGCAACGTAGCTTTAAACTTGAAGCAGGATTTATAGCAGAGCAAATTCAACTAGCGAAAGGCTACCTGACAGAATGCTATAATGAAAAACGGGAAAAGCAACAATACGTCATGTTTACAGTCAAATGGGATGTTAAAGAACGTATTATGAATACCATTCCCTTAGAATAATTAAAAAGGATTGTCTCCCATTAAAGAATGGGAGGACAATCCTTCTTTTTTCTTCCTTTTATTTCGGTCAATTACATAAAATGCTGTTTCTTCTATTATTATATGTAAAGTGCTTGCTCTAAATTAAACTCATCATGGAGAGCATTAGCTGCTTTGATCATATCATCCTGTGGGACAACAACGGACACTTTTATTTCAGAGGTACTTACCATTTTTACAGGGATATTTTCACGACGTAACCGATCAAACATACGAGCAGCAACGCCTGGATTAGAAGCCATGCCTGAACCTATGATAGAAACTTTTGCTAGCCCAATTTCGAAGTCAGCAAAACTAAATCCGAGTGATAATTTACTATCCTCTAACACACGTAATGCTTCCGCAAATTCCTCTTTTAAAATAGAAAACGATACAGTTGGCTTCAACCCATCAATAATGGCTTGGACAATAATATCTACATTAATACGGTTCTCTGCAAGAACCGTAAATATGTCTGCTAATGAAGCATTGGAAAAAGCATCATACCCTACTGTTAAACGAATAATATCCGATTCAAATGCCACACCACGAACGACTAAATTTTTTTCCATTTCTACTTCCTCCTTCAATAAAGTGCCTACTGATTCAACTAAACTTGAGCGTATAATAACAGGCATTTGAAATTTCTTCGCTAACTCCACCGCACGTGGATGTATGATATGAGATCCTAAGTTAGATAATTCCAACATTTCATCATAGGATATTTCCTGTAGCTTTTGGGCATTTGTAACATAACGTGGATCTGCTGTATAAACACCGTCCACATTTGTATACATATCAACTCTCTCCGCTTCTAACGATACAGCAAGTGCTACAGCTGCTGTTTCAGCTCCACCTTTCCCAAGCATGGTAATATTGTGCTCTTCGTCAATCCCCTGTTCTCCAGCAATGACTACAATTTGTCCCTGTGTAAAGTGTTCTTCCATTCGACTAACATCTATATAGTCGATACGTGCATGTCGATACATACCATCCGTATGTATACCAGCTTGCCATCCAGTTAGAGACACAGCAGTATAGCCTGCTTCCTGTAAGGCGATGGCAAATAAAGCACTAGATAATTGAGAGCCTGTTGACAAAACCGCATCTAATTCTCGTTTCGATACATCATCTGTTAGTTGATGTACCATCATTTTCATCTCTTTCACAGTGTGTCCCATCGCTGCAACGACCACCACTACATCAAAACCTTTGTCCTTTTCAGCAATCGCTTTCCGAGCAGCCTCTTGGATTTGTTCAGTGGAACCTAATGCAGCTCCTCCAAACTTCATCACGATTTTAGCCATTTCTTTCGTTCTCCCTTCCAGTTCATGTATTTCACCTAATTATGGGTTTCTAGAAAAACTAAAAGGCAGCCTCCACATAACGTGAAAGCTGCCTATAACATGTACAATAATCGTAACTTGCGCATGTGTGATAGCTCTCCGAAACGTTTAGAATCGACAGTCTTACATTTCTTAAATGCAAAACCAGTACAGCAATGGAACAACAATACTGTACTTCGGCAAGCTCCCCTTTCACACAATATCTTTGGACTTGTCCATCCTCCATCGTGTTACTCTTGAACCTTGCACCTCTATCATCACTTTAAAGTGAATGTATTCAATTCATTAAGCCTTAGCGTAAACAAACTAGTCACGCAGTTGGCTCTCCATAACATTGAAAACAATGTTATTTATAACCATAGCACATGCCTATTCCTTTGACAATGATTGTTGCTGAAAATAGCTAAAAATTTGGCTTGCTAAATTAGCGGGCATCCCAGCCTCCTGTAATGCTAGCTCGCTCGCCTCTCGAATTTTTTTGACTGAACCGAAATGTTTAAGCAGCTGTTGCTTTCGTTTTGGTCCTACCCCTTCAATATGATCTAATACAGATTGAATGGCATGCTTCTCATGCTGTTGACGCAAGAAGGTAATAGCAAAGCGGTGAACTTCGTCTTGAATTCGTTGTAATAAATAAAAGCCATCACTTGTACGTTTTAAGCTAATCACTTCTGGTGGATCACCAAACAAGAGCTGAGATGTATTATGCTTATCATCCTTGGCTAAACCAGCAATCGGTATAACAAGGCCAAGCTCATCTTCTAGTACTTCACGGGCTACTTCCATTTGTCCCTTACCACCATCAATTAAGACTAAATCTGGTAATGGGAGACCTTCCTTTAAAACACGTATATAGCGACGACGTATAACCTCCTGCATTGCACCGTAATCATCATGCTTGGCTGCTGTACGTGTTTTATATTTTCGGTATTCCTTTTTCGCAGGCTTCCCATCAATGAACACTACCATGGCAGATACTGCATCCGTTCCATGCATATGACTATTATCAAAAGCTTCAATTCGTAAAGGTGTACTAATACCCATTGCTTCACCAAGTGCCTCACAAGCACCAATGGTACGTTCCTCCTGGCGTTCTATTAGCTGGAATTTAGCTGCCACAGCAATTTCGGCATTTTTGGTTGCTAATTCAACCAATTCCTTCTTTTGACCTCTTTTCGGTGTGAGCACTTTGATCTCTAATAATTCAGTTAAGATAGCTGCATCAATGGCTTGTGGAATAAAGATTTCTTTTGGCTTAATATGCTCTGGTTTTTCATAAAAGCGTCCAACAAAAGTTAAAAATTCATCCTCTGCATCTTGATAGATCGGGAAAATCGAGACATCACGCTCTATCAGCTTACCTTGGCGCACAAAGAAAACCTGAACACACATCCATCCTTTTTCCACTGCATAGCCAAATACATCTCGATTTGTTGTATCACTTGAAACTATTTTTTGTTTCTGCATAACCGTATCAATATGGGCAATTTGGTCTCGGAATTCCTTCGCTCGCTCAAATTCCAGATTTTCTGCAGCTGCTAGCATTTTAGCTTCAAGCTCTTTTTTGACTGCCTCCACACCACCATTTAGAAACTTCGTCATATCCTCAATCATATCTTGATAAACCTGACCATTAATTTCCTTCACACATGGTGCTAAGCATTGACCCATATGATAATACAGGCAAACCTTAGATGGTAATTGTACACATTTACGCAGCGGATACAATCGATCCAATAGCTTTTTTGTTTCACTTGCTGCATAGGCATTTGGATAAGGACCAAAATATTTAGCCTTATCCTTTTTTACCTTCCGTGTCGTAATTAGACGAGGATGTTTTTCATTCGTAATTTTTAAATATGGATAGGTCTTATCATCCGTTAACATGACATTATATTTTGGATCATGTAATTTGATGAGATTCAGCTCTAAAATAAGTGCTTCAATATTGGATGACGTCACAATATACTCAAAATCTTCTATTTCACCTACAAGCCTTTGCGTTTTCCCTTCATGTGTTCCAGTAAAATAAGAGCGGACACGGTTTTTCAGAACTTTTGCTTTACCGACATAAATGATTGTCCCTTGTCGATCCTTCATCAAATAGCAGCCAGGCTGATCTGGTAAAATATCCAGTTTTCGTTTGATTAAATCATTCATTACCTACCTGCCCCCTAAGTAAAAATTCCCCTCATTAGAATAATGTTAGTTATTTTCTTTATTATATAACGAAAAAAAGCCGAACACATCTATTGATGGCTCGGCTTTGTGAACTTCATTCATTACGCATGTTTTGCGATAAATGCTTCTAAAGCTTCTTTTGGTTGGAAGCCTACTGTTTTGTCAACTAATTCTCCATCTTTAAATAATAGTAAAGATGGGATTGACATAATTTGATACTGAGCTGCAGTACCTTGGTTATTGTCAACGTCAACTTTTACAATTTTAGCCGCACTACCCGCAGCGTCCATTTCTTCAAGAACTGGCCCAATCATTTTACATGGTCCGCACCAAGCAGCCCAAAAGTCTACTAGTACTAACCCTTCTTTAATATCGTCCTGGAACGTAGCATCTGTTGCATGTACAATTGCCATTTGAAATCCTCCTTAAACTTACTATGACTGTAGTATAGCATGGATAAATTCACTTGAGCGAACAATCTGCCTACAATGTATTTTTTATGCAAATCTATATCGAAAAATCAAATCACAGCCATTAATTGTCTTGATAACGACCTTTCAATACATAGGTTAACGTAATAAAAAGGTAAATAGCTAACGTAATGCCTGTCACAATAATTGATGTGGTAAAAATAATCCCGATGAGAATCGCACTTAACGCTAGTATAGCTACCCAAGTTGTATAAGGGAACCATTTTACTTCATAGGCACTTGTGTGCTTTGCTTGTTTTTTACGTGATTTTAAATGTGCAATCGCAATAATTAACCAAATAAATAACACAGTATAACCAAGTGATCCCATTAGAAAATCAAAGGTCTTGCTTCCCGCATATAAAGATAAAATGACCCCTAGATACATCGCTAAAGTACACATTAAAATTGCATATACTGGTACTTTTCGTTTCGATAAATAAGCAAATATTTTAGGCACCCGTCCATCTACAGCCTGTGTATAGAGTACGCGTGATGAACCATACAGTCCAGAATTCATTGATGAAATAATGGCAAGTAAAACAACAGCGTTCATAATATGGTCTGCCCCTGGAATACCCACCATTTTAAAAACCATGACAAATGGGCTTTCAGGAACCCCATTTACTTCATTCCAAGGAATCAAGCTTACGATAATAAAGAATGGCAGTAAATAAAAAGTAACAATACGTACTAATGTACTGCGAACAGCTTTTGGCACTACTTTTTCAGGATTTTTCGTTTCAGCTAATGTAATCCCGATGATTTCTGTCCCGCCATAAGAGTAGATAACTACAAGCATAGCTGCAATTAATCCCGTCGAGCCATTAGGGAAAAACCCACCATGCTCTGTTAAGTTAGCAAAACCAACAGCATTATGATTTCCAAACGTAACAAGCAATAAAATAAGTCCTGCAATGATAAAGACAATAATAACGGTAATTTTGATTAATGCTAGCCAATATTCTGTTTCTGCAAATATTTTTACGGATAGTAAATTAATGGCTGTTACTAACACTGAAACAGAAAGTGCGAGTATCCAAATTGGATAATCTGGTAGCCAATATTGAATAAAGATAGCTGCAACGACAGATTCTGCCGCAATATTTAAAACCCACATTTTCCAATAAATCCAATCCAGGAAATAAGCGGGGTATTTGCCTAACACTGATTGCACTAAATCTCTAAAGGTTCTTGCTTCTTTATTACGTACAGCCATTTCTGCTAAGCCTTGCATGACAAATAATAAAATAATGCCTCCGATTAAATACGCAATCAGCACAGATGGTCCTGCCATATCAATGGCTGCACTACTTCCTTTAAATAATCCCGCGCCAATGGCACCACCTAACGCCATCATCGTGATATGACGCGAGGTCATTGTTCTTGTCAATTGTTGCTTGTTTTTTTCCACTTTCTTACCTCCTAAAAAATCAAAAAAGCATACCATCTCTTCCTTCATCATCAAATGAAAGAAGAGACGATATGCTATCAGCAAACCGCGGTACCACTCTAATTGGTTCATGAGAACCCAGCTTAAAACCTTGTAACGAAGGTTAATCGTCAAACAAATGGAATAATCTGATAATTACATTTGTGTTACCACTCCTAGGCAAGTTCAAAGTCTTATTGGTCTGCGTTGCACCAACCCGCAGCTCTCTTCACCGAATAATGAGCTTTTACTACTCCTAATCTTTGCGTTTCAAATCATTAATGTATCCATCACTATAATGTCTATCGTTAATTATGTCAATATTTTATTTTGCGATAATTTTCAAATAGTGCTTCTTGAAAAGGAAACCAATATAAAAAAGCAGGAAGGGTATCCCTTCCTGCATCTGCATTATGCGTTCACTTTTAATGCTTTAAATTCTTCAATTAGAAGCGGAATAACTTCAAATAAATCTCCAACGATACCATAATCCGCTACTTTGAAAATATTTGCTTCTGGATCTTTATTAATGGCAACAATGACTTTTGAATTGGACATTCCAGCTAAATGTTGAATTGCGCCTGAAATACCTGCTGCAATATAAAGATCTGGTGTTACAACCTTACCTGTTTGTCCGATTTGAAGCGAGTAATCACAATATTCAGCGTCACATGCACCGCGTGATGCACCAACTGCACCGCCTAGTAAATCTGCTAGCTCTTTTAATGGCTCGAAGCCTTCTTCTGACTTCACGCCACGACCACCAGCAACAACTACTTTTGCTTCTGAAAGATCTACACCTTCTGAAGACTTACGAACAACTTCTTTAATAATTGTGCGCAGGTTTGTAATCTCTACAGCGACTGCAGACACATCCCCTGTTTTACCTTCTGCTTTCTCTAAAGGTGTAATGTTATTTGGACGAATAGAAGCTAAAACAATGCCTTCTTTCACTTTTACTTTTTCAAAAGCTTTACCAGAGTAAATTGGTCGGATGAATACCACATCATCGCCTGCACCTTCAATAGCAGTGACATCAGATACTAAACCTGCTTGCAGTTTACTTGCAATTTTTGGCGATAAATCTTTCCCATTTGCTGTATGACCAAAGACAATACCAGCTGGTTGCTCTTGCTCGATAACAGCCAATAGTGCTTGACTATAGCCATCAGATGTATATTGTTTTAAATGTGGGTGTTCCACTGTTACTACTCGATCAGCACCATATTCAAATAATGGACCTGTTAAACCTGCTACAGCATCCCCTAACAGTACCCCAACAACTTCGCCACCATCAGCGATTTGTTTTGCAGCTGCAATTGCTTCGAAAGAAACATTACGTAAGCTTCCTTCACGAACTTCACTTAATACTAATACTTTTTTTGACATAGCATATTCCCTCCGTTACCCTTTAAGATTCGATTGACATCCAATAATTAAACAACTTTTGCTTCTGTGTGAAGTAGATTTACCAGTTCTTTTGCTTGTGCAGATAGGTCACCCTCTAAAATACGACCTGCTGCTTTTTGAGCTGGTAAGAAGATGTCAACTGTTTCAATCTTCACTTCTACATCATCTTCATCGATATCTAAATCATCTAACTCAAGCTCTGCAAGCGGTTTCTTTTTCGCTTTCATAATACCTGGTAGAGATGGGTAACGAGGCTCATTTAAACCTTGCTGAGCAGTTACTAATAACGGTAAAGAAGTTTCAATTACCTCTGAATCTCCTTCAATATCACGAACAATTTTCGCAGTTGTTCCGTCAATTTCAAGTTTCGTAATCGTTGTTACATAATTTATATCCAATAAATCAGCAACACGTGGACCAACTTGCCCTGAACCACCATCAATCGCAACATTTCCTGTTAAAATTAAATCTGCATCTTTATCTTTTAAGTATTCTGCTAGTAGATAAGCTGCTGCATGTTGGTCCAGCTCATCTAAATCATCTTCTGTATTAATAAGCACTGCTTCGTCTGCTCCCATAGCAAGTGCTGTACGTAATTGCTTCTCTGCATCCTCGCCACCAATTGTCACTACTGTTACTTTCCCACCAGCAGCATCGCGAACTTGGATCGCCTCTTCAATGGCATATTCATCGTAAGGGTTGATAATGAATTCTGCGCCGTCCTCTTGGATTTTACCACCCGACACAACGATTTTTTCTTCTGTATCAAACGTACGTTTAATTAATGCAAAAATGTTCATATATCCATACCTCCTGGAACGTTTTATAATTCTAAGTAAACTTATAAATATTATATATTTTCAGTTTCGATAACGCCGATAACATACTGAAGGTTGCTATCGACATTTGGAAAATTATTTGCCAGTAAACACAGGCTCACGCTTTTCAATGAATGCTTGAATTCCCTCTTTGGCATCTTCTGTAACAAATACTGTTCCAAACGATTTCGCCTCTGCTTCAATGCCTTCATAGAATGATGCATGTTTTGCATATTGCAATGTTTGAATAGCCGCTTTTAAAGCGATTGGACTTTTCTTAGCAATGCCCTTAGCGATTTTTAACGTTTCTTCTAGCAGTGCTTCATCTGAGAATGCACGGTTCGCTAAGCCCCACTGAACAGCTTCGGTACCAGAGATTGGTTCACTTGTAAACATCATTTCAGCAGCCTTTGCTACACCAACATAGCGTGGTAAACGCTGTGTACCACCAAAACCAGGAATAAGCCCTAGTTGTAATTCAGGTAAACCAAGTTTTGCAGATTCAGTGACATATCGCATATGACAGCTCATCGCTAACTCTAGGCCTCCGCCTAATGCCGCACCATGGATAGCTGCAATGACAGGCTTAGAAAACGATTCAACACGCTCAAAAACCTGTTGCCCGTTGCTAGCTAGCTTTGTAAATTCCTCTCCAGATTCTACCCCAATAAATTCTTTAATATCTGCCCCTGCAGAGAAGAAACGGCCTTCACCATGAAGTACAAGGACTCTTACAGCATCATCGTGTTCTACAGCATCTAGTACAGCGTTAACTTCTGCAATAATACCGCGAGATAATGCATTTGCTGGTGGACGTGCAATTGTAATAATCGCTACTCCATCTTCTACTTTCCAACTTAGAAATTCCATTTCTCCACATCCTTTTAAGCTTTAATGCCGTTCAGGATTAACGCCTGAACCTTTGGAACCTGTTCCATCAAATCATATCGATAGTCATTCATAACCCACGACGTAATAGTTTCATCAATTGTTCCAAAAACCATTTGTCGTGCCAAGCGTACATCCATCGTCTGATTGAACTCACCTGTAAGCATACCCTCGATTAAAATTTGATCAAGTAGCTGTAAATACTCACGCAATACTGAATTAATTTTTAATCGTAAGTCTTTGTTTGACTGGCGAAGCTCTAATTGTGTGACAGTTGCTAGGTATCGATCTGTCGCTAGAACATTAAAATGATTTTCTATCATTCGTGAAAGTTTGTCTTTAGACGTACTCCCATTTTCTATTATATCTTGTAATGACTCTACAAAAACAGCCATTTTTTCATTAAAGACAGAAATTAATATATCTTCTTTATTTTTAAAATATAAATAGATTGTTCCATCGGCCACCCCTGCCTGTTTGGCGATTTTCGATACTTGCGCTTGGTGATACCCATTCTCCGCAATAACGATGACAGCTGCATCAATAATTTGTTTATATTTTGGCTTATCTCGTTTCACTTTTATATCACCACCTAAAAAACATGCGCACGTCGATATGACGTGTGAACCTAAAAAAATATGAAAATATGAATGGTCATTCATTCATATTTTCATATTATATTTTACAGCATTGCTTGTCAATACTTTCACACGTATTTATTTCGCTTCTTTATTCGCTAATTTTGTTTTTTCTTCTTCAACTAACGTACGACGTAAAATTTTTCCTACAGCTGTTTTTGGCAGCTCTTCTCTAAATTCATAATAACGCGGAACTTTAAAAGCCGCTAGATGCTGACGACAATATTTATTTAATTCGTCCTCAGTAATCGAATATCCTTCTTTTAACACAATATAAGCTTTTACTGTTTCACCACGATACGGATCAGGTATGCCTGCCACTACGCACTCTTGGATCTCTTCACGTTCATACAACACTTCTTCCACTTCACGAGGATAAATATTAAAGCCACCAGCTATTATTAAATCCTTTTTACGATCTACTACATAGAAGAAGCCTTGCTCATCCATATAACCAAGATCACCTGTTAAAAACCAACCGTCAGCAAATGTCGCAGCTGTATCCTCTGGACGGTTCCAGTAGCCCTTCATTACTTGTGGTCCTTTAACAGCAATTTCACCCACCTCACCAATAGGTAGCTCTTCTGTATCCCCTGTACGTAAAATAACTGCTTCTGTATTTGGCCATGGTAAACCAATCGAGCCAATCACCCGCTTACCCCAAATTGGCGTAGCATGTGTTACAGGAGAGGTTTCAGTTAATCCATATCCTTCTACTAGCTTTCCACCAGTAACGGCCTCGAACTTCTCTTGCACTTCAATCGGTAATGAAGCAGAGCCACTTAGGCATGCCTTAATAGATGATAAATCATAATTCGCAATGTCTGGGTGATTTAAAAGGCCAATGTATAAGGTTGGTGCGCCGGGGAACAGTGTTGGTTTCTGTTTATCAATCGTTTTTAAAGCAGTCTCTGCATCAAACTTCGGTAAAAGCACCATTCTATTTTGAGTGAATACAGATAAAAGCATAACAGTAGTCATTCCATAAACGTGGAAGAATGGTAGAATGCCCATAATGGTTTCTTCACCATGAACACATTTATACATCCAAGCATCACACATTGTTGTATTGGCAATTAAATTTTTATGTGTCAGCATAACGCCTTTTGGGAAACCTGTTGTCCCACCCGTATATTGAAGGAGTGCTAGGTCTTCTTCAAAATCAAATGGCATATTGTCAATTAGCTTAATCGGTGCTGAGCGCATTATTTCTGTAAACAAGTGATTTTGACCGCTATGTTCAACCTTGACACTAAAGCCATACTGCTTTTTTTGAATAAATGGATAGACTAAATTTTTTGGGAATGGTAAATAATCTTTAATAGCTGTCACAATGACATTTTCAAGTGCTGTCTCTTTCATAATTTTCATGACTCTTGGATATAAAATATCCATTACGAGAATAACCTTTGCTCCTGAATCACCCATTTGATATTGAAGCTCACGTTCAGTATAAAGTGGATTTGTTTGTACTACAACAGCACCTGCATACATGGCACCATAGTAAGCGATTACACTTTGTGGCGTGTTTGGCAGCATAATGGCTACTCGATCTCCCTTTTCCACACCTAGTGCTTGTAAATAGTTTGCGAACCTTAAAGCTGACTCATATAGCTCGGTGTACGTCAAATCCTTTCCCATAAAATGAATCGCTACTTTGGATGGATTCTTTTTATAGGCACGTGTCAAAAACTCTTGCACTGGAATTTCCTCAAACGTTAAAGACGATGGTACTTCTTCAGGATAATTTGCTAGCCATGGTTTTGCTGTCATACGTCCTCTCCCCTTTGTCCCAAACTTTGTCAATTCTTATATTTATTATAATGAAAAAGAAATACAGTTTCAAACAGAAAATAGAAAATAAATGCATTTTCGATTAATTATTATGCAATTTACAACATTAATATGATTGGTATTTATCGGGATTTGTTTGAATAGACCTTATGAATACTCATTCATTCTTGACTTACTCCATAAAAAAATAATCACCATATTCCTATATTATAAAAATAATTTGTTCTACCCTTTAATAGCGTTATATGAGAGAAAATTAATAGGTTGTAGTAGAATTTTATGTAATGTTTAATAAATAAAAAACGCATTCTCATAAAGAGAATGCGTTTTTTTAAACCGTTAACATATAGTAGACACCTACTGCCAAAAATGCAATACAGACAACGATTAGTACTTTTGCTAATTTTTCCATGTCATGACACTCCTATGCAATACTTGCCCCAATTACAAACGAAAGACCGACTGAAATGGTAAAGGAAATGAAACCAACTGAGCGATTATCATTGGCAATCTCTTGATCAACGTTAAAACGAGGTGTCATAAATTCAAATAAGAAATACGCTACAATTAATAATGTAAAGCCAAAAAGGCCCCAGCCGATCATTTCACTTAATGTGCTATGACGTGCAATGGAAAAGCGGAAGATATTACAAATCCCTAGTATTTTCCCCCCCGTTGCAAGTGCCACAGCGACATTACCTTTTTTAATTTCTTCCCAATTTTTATATTTCGTAACGACTTCGAACAATGCCATCGAGACGACTAAACATAATACTACAACACTAAAATATCCTGCCGTTTCGATAATTGGATATCGCCAAAAGCCAGAATTCAGCATTTTTCTCCGTCCCCTTTATAGCTTATTTCAATTCAACAACTGTGACGCCTAAGCCCCCTTCACCGGCTTCACCAAAACGGAAGGATTTTACGCGCTTATGCTTTTTCAAATAGCTTTGAATACCTTGACGTAACGCCCCTGTACCAACTCCATGAATAATGGATACACGACCATAATTAGAGAGTAATGCATCATCAATATATTTCTCTGTTCTTACGATTGCATCCTCATAGCGTTCACCACGTAAATCTAATTCTAATTTCACATGACTATTTCTATTTTTCACACCAGCTGTTCGTAATACAGGCTCTTTTTCAGGTTTAATATACTCCAAATCACTATCTGAGATTTTCATTTTTAAAATCCCCATTTGGACAACCCATTCGGTATTCGACACCTTTTCTAACAAAGTACCTCGTTGACCATAGCTTAACACCTTTACCTCGTCTCCGACAACTAAGTTTTGTGCACGAGCTTTAACTTGTGCCGCCTTTTTTAGCACTTTATTGTCTTCAAGTGGTGTTGCTTCTTCCAAGCGTTTACGTGCTTCAATCAATTCATGCTCCTTGACAACTTGATCCGCATTTTTACGCATTTCTCGAAGCTCCGCAATAATCGCTTCTGCTTCACGTTTCGCTTCATCAACAATTTTACGCGCCTTTTCCTTCGCCTTCTTATCAAGCGCCTCTTTGCGCTCCTCATAGGCTTGCAATTTATCTTGAAGCTCTTTACGCAATGTCTCTGATTCTAATAGTAATGCATGCGAACGCTCTGCATCATCTTCGGATTGGCGACGTGTTTCTTCCAATGAGGCAATCATCGATTCAACCTCATGTCGATCGGTTCCAGTAAAGCCTTTAGCACGATCAATAATGGATTCAGGTAAACCGAGACGACTGGAAATTTCAAATGCATTTGAGCGCCCAGGCACACCGATAAGTAGACGGTAGGTCGGGCTCAACGTTTCAATATCAAATTCTACACTGGCATTGGCTACACCTGGTCGATTATAGCCATAAGCTTTTAGCTCAGGATAGTGTGTTGTAGCCATTACACGAGCACCGCGCCCATGTACTTCGTCTAAGATTGAGATGGCTAAGGCTGCCCCTTCCTGTGGATCAGTACCTGCCCCTAACTCATCAAAAAGAACAAGTGATTCGTGATCAAATTTTTGTAGGATGTCTACAATATTGACCATATGGGACGAAAACGTAGAAAGTGACTGCTCAATTGATTGCTCATCACCAATATCGGCAAATAATTGCTCAAATACAGCAAGTTCTGAGCCATCTAATGCTGGCACTGGTAATCCTGCCTGCGCCATTAATGTACACAAGCCAACCGTTTTTAATGTCACCGTTTTACCACCTGTATTCGGACCTGTAATGACAATAGCTGTAATATCTTTACCAAATTCAATATCATTGGGAATAGCTGATTCTATAGGTAACAGTGGATGACGCGCACGTATTAGTCGGATATAGCCATTCTGATTCATTTTAGGCATTGTACATTTATTGGCTTGGCCATATTTGCCCTTTGCTAAAATGACATCGATATCACCTAATACCTTCACTAAGTTAAATAAATCTGATGCTACTTCTTGCACCATTGCACTTAATGCTAGTAAAATACGTTCAATTTCTGCCTGCTCCTTCATTTTCAAGCGATGTATTTCATTGTTTGCTTGGACAACAGAATCTGGCTCAATGAATAAGGTTTGACCAGAAGAAGATTGGTCATGGACAATCCCGCCATAATGATGACGGTATTCTTGCTTTACAGGAATAACAAAGCGATCATTACGAATTGTCACAAGTGTATCCGAAAGCATTTTTGCTGCATTACTTCCACGAATTAGACTTTCCAGCTTAGAGCGAACTTTCCCTTCTTCAGCACGCAAAGATTGGCGAATAGAGCGCAATGTTTGACTAGCAGAATCTAAGACAGCTCCATTGTCGTCAATACAGTTATTGATTTCATGTTGCAGCCCTGTTAAGACAGGCATTGCTTCCTTTTTGGAGATGAAATGAGGAATAGCAATCACTTCATCGGCTTCTAAATCTTCAATAAAATTGCGCAAAATTCGGCTTGCTCGAATCGTGCTCGAAATTTCCATTAGTTCTACTGCTGCTAACATGCCTCCTATTTGAGCACGTCTGGCAGAGGGACGGACATCGAAAATGCCTCCCATTGGTACATTACCCTTCACACGCAAAATGGATAATCCTTCATCCATTTCCTCTAATAATTGTACTACTTTATCAAAATCTGTTTGTGGCACAAGCTCCTCAATGGCAGATTTACCAATGGAGGAAGTACAATAGGAAGCCACTTGTTGCCTAACTTTATCGTATTCTAGTGTTTTCAATGCGCGATCTGCTATCACTGAGAACACCTCCTCAGCCTATTTATTTCGTCGTATGAACGCTTCAAACTGTTCACGCGTCCATGTATTCACAATCATATCTTTCGGTAACCATGCTCTATTTGCATAGCGAACACCAATATCCATAAAACGTAAATGCGTAATATCATGAGCATCTGTGTTGATGGCTACCGGCACACCTGCAGCGCAGGCCATTTCTAAATGTTCTACACATAAATCGAGACGATACGGATTTGCATTTAACTCTAAAATTTTACCATATTCCTTGGCCCAGGCAATTAACTGTTTCATATCAGGATTATAACCATCACGGTCTTCAATAATTCGACCAGTCGGATGGGCAATCATATGAACATAGGGATTTTGCATTGCTGTTAGTAAACGTGCCATAATTTTATCTTGTGATTGTGTAAAACTAGAATGAATGGAAGCAATAACAAAATCGAGCTCTTTTAACACCTGATCTTCGAAATCAAGGGAACCGTCGGGTAAAATATCCATCTCCGTCCCTTTAAACAAATGAAAATCTGGATGTGCCGCATTAAACGCCTCAATTTCTCCACGCTGCTTTTCTAAGCGCTCTGGCGTTAATCCATTTGCTACTTTTAGGAATTGCGAATGGTCTGTAATAACGCTATATTGATAGCCCCGTGCTAGTAACGCCTCGCCCATTTCTGCAACAGAGTAAGCACCATCCGACCAAGTCGTATGCATATGCAAATCAGCTTTAATATCCTCTAGTCGAACTAATTTATGAATTATATTTGTTTTATCAAATTCTGCTGTTCCAGTACGTAAGCTTGGTGGAATCCAAGGTAGATTAAAATGAGCAAAAAATGCCGCTTCATCTTGAAACGTTAAAACAGTACCATCTTCTTGTTCCACTCCATATTCACTTATTTTTTCACCACGGGCTTTGGCAATTTGCCGCATACGAACATTATGATCTTTTGAACCTGTGAAATGATGCAACGCAGTCGCATATTCATTGTCCTTCACTAAACGAAAATCAACGCTAACTGGTTCATCTAAGTCTAAAATCACCGAAATTTTTGTATCCCCCGCCGCCACTACTTCTTGAATGGCCAAGCTATTTAACAACTTTTCTCGTACTTCCTCAACTGCTTCTGTCACAACAATAAAATCAATATCTTTGCTAGTTTCTAACGCTCGACGGAAACTCCCAGCAACTGAAAACCGGTCTACTTCCTTCATACTACCTAGAAGCGCCTCAATTTGTAAAACCACAGGCTCAAGCTGCCAAATTGGAAGTCGTTCTGAACGATTTGCTAAATTGGCTAGCTCCTTTAAAATCTTCTCCTCCGTTTTTACAGCAAACCCAGCTAATTCACGTACTTTCCCTGCCTCACAAGCAGCCTTCAAGCTTTCGGCAGAGTCAATACCAAGCTCTTGGTGTAGTTTCGCAATTTTTTTTCCTCCCAAACCAGGTAATTTTAGCAATGGCAGTAACCCTTTAGGTACAATCTCTTCTAGCTCCTTTAACAAACTCGATTCACCTGTTGCCATTAAGTCCTCTATTACAGCCGCAGTACCCTTGCCAATCCCTTTGAGTTTTGTTACATCATCCATTTCGCTTAATGAACGCTCGTCCCCCTCTAGTGCTGCCGCTGCCTTTCGAAAGGCTGATACCTTGAATGGATTTTCTCCCTGTAGTTCCATATATAAAGCAATTTTTTCGAGTGTGCGAATAATTGTTTTTTTATTCATTGGTAATTCCTCCTATCGTAAAAACACTTCCCTCAAGACAGAGAGAAGTGCACAGTTACTATTGCATATAAATATACCACCAGTTTTGGAACATCTTTGTAATAATCGGTGTATGCTCCAACATCAGACCACTTAACAATGACTTCGACATTAAATTTTGTATGGCATCTATTGGTAATAAGGCGCACACATATAGCAAAATAAACATAATTAAATAGTTTTCAATCATGCCAAGTAACGCCCCAAGCCAACGATTCACTGTATTTAGTACAGGCAAATAAGCGATAAAATCAAATATCGATGCCACGATTTGCAACGTTATTTTTACTGCAAAGAAAATAACAGCAAAGGCAATTACCCGATAAAAGGTACGGTCTAAATCTAGACTATCAATGACAACGCCAAGGCTACCTGTGTCAGTCACGCCTGGATATGGAACCCAAAATACAAATTTTTGTGCTAATGGCTTATAATAAATATACGCAACAATTAGGGCTACTACAAAGCTGACAATATGCATCATCTGTACAATAAAACCTCGTTTTGCACCGACGCCTATACCAGCTAACAGTACCACTAATATGATTAAATCTAACATTCTCTTCAACCCTTTAACTTTTTCAATTCTTCTTCTAATTGCTCCATTCGTTCTTTTAATAGTAAATAATCATGAACTGTATTTACTGCTGTCAGAACAGCAAGTTTTGTGCTATCAAGTGAGGGATTATGTACGTTCATCTCGCGCATACGGTCATCAACAATCGAAGCAACAAGTCGCATATGGCCAATGGATTCAGAGCCGACCATTTTGTATGTATGACCATATATTTCAACAGAAATTTTATTCTTTTCTTGTTTTTCCATAGTCGCACCCTCCTATAAATTCGATGCACACATGATTTTAGAGGCTTGTGAGCACCATCACACAAAAAAGCTATTTATTATCATACCATGAAAGGTATAAAATTGTGAACAATGAGGACAGAAAGGAACGATTAAATGGCAAATATTGTGCTTTCCATTTCAACAAATATTCAAAAAGAGGTGATGGCTTACTATGGACCGCACTTTATAGAACGAAAGGCTCCAGGAGTCATTTTTGCGGCAAAACTACCAGATACAGCCATAACTATGTATAAATCAGGAAAATTAATGTTTCAGGGGGGCGGTGCTGAACGCGAGGCGGCGCGCTGGGGAACTATTGAAAAAGCTGCTACTCCCCCCTCCTCTATCGTGGCAAAAGGGGATGTACTGCCTAACAATTTCGCAACAATGTCTGTCTTAGGCTCAGATGAAACAGGCACAGGTGATTATTTCGGTCCAATAACAGTAGCGGCAGTATATGTGCCTACCTCCAAAATTGAACTCATAAATGAGCTTGGCGTAAAAGATTCAAAAATGCTAACAGATGATTATATGCGAAAAATTGCGCCTGATTTACGTGCAGCCTGTGTCCATAGTGTTCTCGTCTTACGCAACGAGAAATATAACAACTTACAGGCGAAAGGCTATTCCCAAGGTAAAATGAAAGCCATGATGCATAACAAGGCACTACAAAACACACTATCAAAAATGGCACCTGAAAAACCTGAATTTATCTTAATCGACCAGTTTGCTGAACGTGGTGTCTATTACAATTATTTAAAAAATGAACGTGAACTTGTACAAGAGAATGTCTACTTTTCTACTAAAGCAGAACAATTACATGTAGCTGTGGCTACAGCATCTATTTTAGCTCGTGCTGCCTTTTTAAAGGAAATGGATCGTTTGAGTGACATCACAGGGCTTACATTAATGAAGGGCGCCTCTAACAAGGTAGATGTGCAAGCAGCCCGAATCTGGCGTAATCAGGGCGAAGAATTTCTACGCTCCATCACAAAATGGCATTTCGCCAACACTGATAAAGCACGGAAGATGAAGTAAATCATACTATTGGTTGCTTAAAAAAGCTTTTTTGGGGTTCCTGATGAGCGTGAGACGCATTAGGAACCTTTTTGAGCGCTTTCCTCATTTTTTGGATCATTTCTTTCTACACCTTTCGGATCATCATCTTCACCATTCTCAAACAAAAAAAGACTGCCTCATTAGACAGTCTTTTTTCATATATTAGCGTACTTCTGTGCCTGCAATCGTAGCAATGGCTTTTAACACTTTGTTATGTGCAGCCACTACTTCTTCGTCCGTTAAAGTACGTTCTGGATCAAAGTATGTGAGAGAGAAGGCAACCGATTTTTTACCTGGTTCCATTTTCTCCCCTTCGTAAACATCGAATACGCGGATATCTTTTAATAATTTCACACCCGCTGTATCGATAGCTTCCATTACTTCGCCCGCTGTTGTAGTACGGTCCATAATAAGTGCGATATCACGAGACATAGCTGGGAAACGAGGTACTGGTGTGTAAGCAAGTGGTGCTTCTTGTGCCGTTGCATTTAATAGCGCCACTAAATTCATTTCCATCACATACGTATCTTTTACACCCCATGCTTTTTGTTCAGCAGGGTGAAGTCCACCGATAATGCCGACTTGCTCGCCATCTAATAAAATGCTAGCCGTACGTCCTGGATGTAAGCCATCCACTTGTGATTTCACAAATGTCATGCGATTTTCTAAGCCAAGTTTGCCAATGACACCTTCGACGATACCTTTTAGCACAAAGAAATCTACGGCTTTTTTCTCGCCTTGCCAAGCATGGTCTAGCCATTTGCCAGTTAGTACAGCTGCCACATGCTCTTCCTCATATGGTTGCCCCTCATCTGATTGACCAAGGAATACGGAACCAATTTCATATAAAGCCACGCCTTCAGCTTGACGAGCAACATTATATGCGGCTGCTTCGATTAAATGAGGAATAAGGCTTTGACGTAATGTAGAACGCTCCTCACTCATTGGCATAAGTAAACGAGTTACTGGCTCTGCTTTTAAGGCAAAGCGTTGTGACAATGCATCTGATGTTAATGAATATGTCACTGCTTGATACAAACCAGCACCTTCCAAGTATTGACGAACAACACGGCGATTTGCCTGGTAAGGTGATAAATTACCTACTTGTGTTGCACCTTCTGGTAATGTCATTGGGATTTCATCATAACCGTAAAGACGTGCAATTTCCTCCACGATATCCTCTTCAATTTTAATATCTTGACGGCGTGTTGGTGCATCGATGATTAATAAACCATTTGCTGCCTCTACACCAAATTTTAAACGCTCTAAAATAGAAAGCATATCTTCTAATGCAATCTTCATACCTAAGCGCTCATTAATAAAATCTGGGGAAACGACTACTCGCGCTGGTGTTTTATCTAACTCATCTACTAAACATGTACCTTCTAATACTTCACCGCCTGCTAATTCGGCAAGTAGAGCGGCAGCACGTTCAGCAGCTGGTAAGACACGATTTGGGTCTACCCCTTTTTCGAAACGTGCGGATGCATCTGAACGCAGGCCAAGATGACGAGACGTTTGACGCACTGTTAAACCATCAAAATAGGCTGACTCAATGACAACAGTCGTTGTTGAATCTGTTACCTCTGAATTAGCACCACCCATTACACCAGCAATTGCTACTGGCTCTTTGCCATTTGTAATGACTAAATCTGAAGCTTTTAATGTACGTTCTTGGTCATCTAATGTTGTAATTTTTTCACCTTCTGTTGCTTTACGAACAATGATTTCACCTGTTGCTAGGCTATCATAGTCAAAAGCATGTAGAGGTTGACCATATTCCATTAATACATAGTTCGTTACATCTACCACATTATTGTGTGGACGGACTCCTGCAGCCATTAAACGATTTTGAAGCCACATTGGTGATTCACCGATTTTTACGTTTTTCACTACTTTTGCCACATACATAGGATTTGCTTGTAAATCTTCTACATGAAGCTTTAGGTAATCCTGTGCTTTTTCACTAGTAGTTTGATATACAATTTCTGGATATTGGATTTCCTCGGAAAGAATGGCACCTACTTCATAGGCTACACCAAGCATTGAAAGGGCATCTGAGCGGTTTGGTGTTAAACCTAACTCCAATACGGTATCACGTAAGCCCAATATAGCCAGTGCATCTGAGCCTACTTCTGCATCTGCTGGTAGGACGAAAATACCTTCTGAGTATGCCTTAGGCACAAGCTTTCCTTCGATTCCAAGCTCTTGTAAGGAACAAATCATTCCGTTCGATTCATGGCCGCGAAGTTTTGCTTTTTTAATTTTAATGCCACCTGGTAAATGTGCACCTGGTCGAGCAACAATGACTTTTTGGCCAGCATCAACATTTGGTGCACCGCAAATAATTTGTTGAGGCTCTGCTTCGCCAACGTCAACTTGGCAAATATTTAACTTATCGGCCTCTGGATGTTTCTCCTTAGAGACTACATAACCAACCACAACTTTATCCATAGCATTAGCACGATCAATTACTGCATCTACTTCGATCCCAGAGCGTGTAATTTTTTCTGCTAATAGCTCAGGTGCTAAGTCCTGTGTATTGATATAATCTTTTAACCATTCTAATGATACTAACATGTTTTATCCCCCTTACGCTTCTGTTCGCTCGAATTGTGATAAGAAGCGAGTGTCACTTGTATAGAAATGACGAATATCGTCAACACCATATTTCAACATCGCAATACGTTCTGCACCAATACCAAATGCAAATCCAGAAACTTTCTTTGGATCATAGCCAGCCATTTCTAATACGTTTGGATGCACCATACCTGCTCCTAGAATCTCAATCCAGCCTGTGCCCTTACATACGTTACAGCCTGCTCCACCACACTTGAAACAAGAGATATCCATTTCTACTGATGGCTCAGTAAATGGGAAGAAGCTCGGACGCAGTCGAATTTCGCGGTCTGCACCAAACATTTTTTTCGCTAAAGTATCTAATGTTCCTTTGAGGTCACTCATGCGAATGTTTTCGCCAATGACTAAACCTTCAATTTGCATAAACTGATGTGAATGTGTTGCATCATCATTATCACGACGGAATACTTTACCAGGACAAATTATGCGAATCGATTCGCCTTTTTTGGCTTCCATAGTACGAGCCTGCACTGGTGAAGTATGCGTACGTAATAATATTTCCTCGGAAATATAGAACGAATCTTGCATATCACGAGCAGGATGTCCTTTTGGTAAATTTAGTGCTTCAAAATTATAGTAATCCTTCTCAACTTCTGGGCCTTCAGCAATTTCATAGCCCATTCCGATAAATAAATCTTCAATTTCTTCAATGACACGAGTTAAAGGGTGACGGTTCCCCACTTTAATTTCACGACCTGGTAAAGTGACATCAATCGACTCACTTGCTAATTTTTCAGCAATAGCCGCTTCTTCTAAAACCGTTATCTTTGTTTCTAATACCGCCGTTACGTTTTCACGAACATTATTCACTAAAGCACCCATTTTCGGACGTTCTTCAGCTGATAATTTCCCCATCCCTTTTAGTAAATCTGTGATAGGTCCTTTTTTTCCTAAGTACGCAACACGTACTTCATTCAATTCTTTTAAATTTGCAGCTGCTTCAATTTTAGCAAGTGCTTCTTGCTCTAATTGTTTTAATTGCTCTTCCATGTTAAAACCTCCTTAGAAAATAAATGCCTTCATTTTAGGCATAAAAAAACTCGCCCCTAAAAAGGGACGAGGACATTTTCGCGGTACCACCCTAGTTATTGCAAGACAAATCCTTACAATCACTTCATTAACATAACGACTTGATAAAGCCGGCTTACCTTTACAGCATCACACTGGTCCCGGTAGCTGCTCGCGAGCTGAATTCAAAACTGCATTGGTACGGCGCTGGCTCTCAATCTGTGGCCGACGCTCCCTGTTGTCCATTCACAATCTTTACTACTTCTCGGTCAAAGCATTTATTATTTAAACATACATTTTAGAATAAATTATACAATAATGGACTGTGGCAAATCAAGAGACAACTGCCTCAATCCCATAAAGATCTGTCAATTACTTAGCAAAGCCATATAAAACAATACCTGTTGCTACTGCTACATTTAATGATTCAGCCTGTCCAAAAAGAGGAATGATCATATTTTGATCTGTCATTGCTAATAACTGAGGCTGAATGCCACTTCCTTCATTCCCCATGATAATCGCAAATGCACCTGTATGCTGAATATCGCTATACGGCACCGCCTCCTCATCCAAGGCAGTACCAAATACTGGTACACCTTGATCCTGTAGTAAATCAATCCATTCTGCTAAATCTCCACGCACTACTGGAACATGGAAATGTGAGCCTTGAGCAGCACGTAGTGTTTTAGGATTATAAATATCCGCACTGCCTTTTCCTAAAATTACAGCATCTAAACCTGCTGCATCCGCTGTACGAATCATTGTTCCGATGTTTCCAGGATCTTGGACAGCATCAATTAATAACACTTTTCTCCAAGTGGTCATCACATTATCCTCTAAGACTGGCTGTTTACATACAGCAAAAACACCTTGAGAGGTTTCTGTCTCTGCAAATTCCTTTGCTACCGCAGTCGATACCTCTACAATAGCTACATCATCAATTGGCCATAACATTGGCAAATCGATACCTTCACGCACTATAATTTGTAATACTTGGTTTTTATTTTTTAATGCTTCTTCAACAAGATGGAAGCCCTCTACTAGGAATTCACCCGAACGTTCACGCTCTTTTCTTGTTGTCGCTAACTTTTTCCAATATTTCACTAACGCATTTTGCGTAGATTCAATTCTCTTCATCGCTACCTCTTACCGCCTTTTTCCTATATATTGACCACTATTATACCCTACGAAATGGCAAATTTCATAGCTAAGTAAGAAAACTGTTATTTTCCTGTGGTGGCAAGTGGCGTACAAATTAAACATGCTATAATTATACATATCTAATGAAGACACAAAGTGAGGAATATAAATGAAAAAAACAATACATGTAGTAGGGGCTATTATTGAAAATGAACAACAAGAAATTTTCTGTGCTTTAAGAAATCCCCAAATGGTATTAGCAAATTATTGGGAATTCCCTGGCGGTAAAATAGAGCAGGGCGAAACACCAGAACAGGCACTTTATCGAGAAATCCTTGAGGAATTTAACTGTATGATTCAAGTAGGTAAGCAAGTGGCCGTAACGCTCCATGAATACGAACAATTTTTCGTTCACTTAGAAACATACAAAGCTACTATTGTAAACGGCACACCTCAAATACTAGAACATGCTGAAGCAAGATGGGTTCCCCGCAACCAATTGCTTAACCTTCCATTTGCTCCAGCAGATCTTCCTTCTATCCAAAAATTAGTAGACGAATTGTAAAAACGATTCACTTTATCTCATGAAAATGAGTGACTTTGTTTCGTCCATGCTCTTTCGATCCATACAATGCTTCATCTGCTTTTTTTATTAATGTCGTCTCTGTATCTTCTGAAGTTACAGTGGCAATTCCCATACTGATCGTAAGACGACCTGTTGGCCAGCCATCCTGCTCCACGGTGTGTCTAATTTTTTCGCCGATTTTTTTTGCCACATGTATTTCGGTTTCTGGTAAGAGGATAATAAACTCCTCCCCACCATAACGAGCGACGATATCTTCTAGACGTACTTGAATTTGTAATAGTTGTGCCAATTGAACGAGGACATCGTCTCCAACTTGATGACCATATGTATCATTAACCTTTTTGAAATGATCGATATCTAAAATGCATAACGAAAAAGGCTCTGCAGTCTCATGAAAACGATTAAAATGTTGTTCGAGTTGTTCCTGGAAAAATCTCCTGTTTTTCAAGCCAGTCAGTTTATCAGTCATTGATAATTCTACTAAAGCAGCATTCATTTCCAATAATTTCGCCTGCTGATGTTCTATTTCTACATGAATTTGCTCCAAATTAGCTAATGCACGATCCTTTTCTTGGTAGGCAGCCTCAAGTAGTTTTTTGGCTGATCGTAATTCCTGTTCATAATCTATGCGCTTTTTCATCTTTACTAAAATACAATCAATGCGCTCTACCATACCCTCTTTGTACAATTTAGCATTCATTAAAAACGGAAGCGACATTCCGTCCTTCTGTTTGAGATGAATGAATAATTCCTCTACTCGCCCCTCTAGATTAATCATAGGATAAAAATAAGAATGAAAAATCATCTTATTGGGCGTAGATAGAAGAATTTCTAGATGCCTATGTAATAATTCCTCTTGCTCATAGCCGATCCAATCTACAAGGGTTTGATTGATTTCTGAAATAAGCCCTTCATGTGTGATGGAAAGAAATCCACATGGTGCATTGTTGAGTCGTTTTTCCATTGTTGAAAATCCTTTCATTTTTCCCTACAAAAAATCTGCGATACATTGTATCGTTTCATTTGGGTGACTAATATGTGGGTAATGACCCTTTGCTTCCAGTAATTGTAACGTGCTATTTTTGAGATGCTGATGCAAATAGTCTCCCACACCAATTGGCACAATACTATCTTCCGAGCATTGGATAATTAACGAAGGAATTGAGACCTTTGGTAATTCACTTCGATGATCAGATAAAAAAGTAACCTCAGCAAATTCTTTTGCAATGATAGGGTCTGCTGCTATAAAGGTTTGCTTCAGTTCCTGTGTTAATGCTGGCTGTTCAGGATTACTCATAGCAATAGGTGCCATATAGCTAGCCCAACCTGTAAAGTTCATTTCCATCATTTCTAATAACTCCGCTATATCACTTCGCTCAAATCCCCCTCGATAACCATCATCATTTAAATAACAGGGAGAAGGACCAATCATAATCAATTTCTTAAAATAGTCAGGGTGCTGGATAGATGCGAGCAGTCCTATCATGGCACTAATGGAATGCCCTACAAAAATACTATTTTGTAATGATAGCGTTTCAATAATGTCCAATATATCTTGTACATAGCCCTGTAACGATTGATATTTTTCTGATGAATAGGCATTTATATCTGAGTTACCAGAGCCTACATAATCGAATAATATAATCTGATATTTGTCCATAAAAGCAGGCGTAATGAAACGCCACATATTTTGATCACAACCAAATTCATGTGCAAAAATAAGCGGTTGGTCTCCTTGTCCGAGTATTGTTACATTATTACGAACAACAATATTTTCCATCCCAATCAATCCTTTTAGAAATATATGTAATAGTTTTATTGTGACCCCTTATACAGTATTTATCAAGCTAAAACGTGAAAATCAAAAAGGAGCAGGAGTGGCTCTTCACCTGCCCCCTTCTCCAGCTACAGCCACTTTCTAATAGGTGGGATACTCTGCGGAAATTGAAATACGTTATACGGATCATATTTTGTTTTCACTTCACGAAGCCTTCTAAAATTACGTCCGTAATAGGCTGTATGCCAGTCCTGAATAAATCGATCCGGAAAATTGACATAATCACCAGCCGTATAAGGTGATAATGCTCGACGTAAATTTTCTACCCACCTAATATTTTGTTCTTCCTCTTTCGGGTTTTTCCAGGAAGTATTATATTCTTGGGCTATTATCGCATTGCGATAGTAATAGGCAGTATGCTGGGGAGCAATTTCACCGACCGCTCCTCTTAAAGACTGTTGCCAGATCGTTGTATTTAAATTAGGTGCATGGGCTAAAAATTCTTTCATTCGTTGAATCGCCTTATATGGAAACGGTCTCTCCAAAAATGAGCCAGATCTTTTTCGAAGAGCAGGCTGATTGCCACTTGGTAAATCAAAAAATTCTACTGCCTTGATATATGGCACTTCCTTTATCCAAATACTTGTTGGCATGCCTGTTTTCCTAAGAGGGCGAAGCAATTTCTTTAATTCAGCTGCTGTTCCTATGAACTCACCTTGTGCGACTATTTCACCTACTTCCTTTGTTTTTAGTTCAATCTGTGAGGTTAGACGCTTATCTGTATAGGGAGCCCATTTTTGCCATGCATCAAAGGCCACTTCAAAATCATCCCATCCCCATGTTATAGAGAAAAGTGATACCTCATTAATCGCATGAAGCTTGAATGTCAAAGAAGTGACTATACCAAAATTGCCCCCACCTCCACCACGACTTGCCCAAAACAGATCATGATGTTGTTGCTTATTGGCTCTGATTACCTGAGCACCCTTATGTTCACTCGCAACCACCGTTTCGATTTCTATAAGATTGTCACAAGTTAACCCAAACGGTCGTGATAGCATTCCAATCCCCCCACCAAGTGTCAAACCGACCACTCCAACACTACTTTCTGTACCAGCAGGAATGGTAACACCATGCGCCCATAATGTACGGTATACATTTCCCATATTCGCTCCAGCATCAATCCTAGCCGTCATTTCTGAGAGATTTACCGAAATATCGTTCATATCACTTACATCAATGACAAGTCCTTTATTTACTAAAGAAAAATTTTCATAGCTATGACGACCGCTTCGAATTCTGAAAGGTTCATTGTTTTCTCTAGCCCATTTTAAGGCATTAACCACATCTTTCGTTTCTTGACAAAACACAATGACACTCGGATATTTGGGATTATTTAAATTATTATTCGTTCTCGCTTGTTCATAATCCAAATCTTCAGGCGTGACGATTCTTCCTGTGAGCTTCGCCTTTTTCAACATCAAGCCCCTTTCTCACAATGATACTTATCCTATGCAACTCATTGAGAAAGAATTTGACATTTCAACTATTTTACTGGACACATACTAAAATACTCTTTTTCACACTTGAAACATATGATGCACTAATAAGATCGTGATGGAGGTGTTCTATGCTTATCCACGTGGTAAGTGCTGGCGAAACACTGTGGCAAATCGCTAATCGTTATGCTGTACCCGTTCAATCTATTAGTCAATTAAATGCATTAGCTACTCCTGATCAATTAGCCATCGGACAATCACTGGTTATCCCTTCTCCTTATACAATTTATACGGTTCAAAAAGGAGATACGTTATGGTCCATCGCACAGAAATTTAGCGTTCCCTTGCAATCTATCATATTAGAAAATCATCTAACAAATCCCGATCAATTAACACCAGGAACGAAATTAATTATTCCTCCCATTGTTCATATCGTGCAGCCCGGAGAAACTTTATGGCAAATAGCACAGCGCTATGGTACGACCGTTCAAGCCATTGCTGTAGAAAATAAAATAAACAATCCCGATATGCTTTATGTCGGTTCCCAATTGATGATCCCAAGAAAATTACCAATGATTGAAGTCAATGCTTATTCCTACCAACCTACAGAAGAAGCTGTAGACTCCATTAATGCTATTGGTCATCTACTGACTTATTTTAGCCCTTTTGCTTATAAAATGAAGGAAGATGGGACATTACAGCCCATTAATGATGAAAATATGATAGCGGCAGCAAAGGCTAAACATATCATCCCTATGTTAACGCTCACTAATTTTACTTCTACAGAAGAAGGCTCTAATTTAGCACATGTCGTCTTGTCCAATGCAGAGTTACGTAAAAAGGTCATGAATAATGTGTTACAGGTGATGCAAGATAAAGGTTATCAAGTATTAAATATTGATTTTGAAAATGTTTTACCTGCTGATCGCGAAAATTTCAATGCCTTTATTCAATTGGCTGTGGATACACTTCATCCAAAGGGCTATTTGGTTTCAACAGCGCTCGCACCTAAAACAAGTTCTTCACAAAAAGGGACATTATATGAGGCACATGATTACGAAGCACATGGGAGAATAGCAGATTTTGTTGTATTAATGACATATGAATGGGGCTATCGTCTCGGCCCCCCACAAGCTATTTCCCCCATTAATGAAATGCGCAGAGTCGTGGAGTATGCTTTAACTGAAATACCAGCTGATAAAATCCTATTGGGTTTTGAGCTGTATGCGCGTGATTGGCTCTTACCTCATGTCAAAGGCCAAGAAGCCGAAACGTTTAGCCCTCAGGAAGCACTCAATAGGGCCATCAAGTACGGGGCAACAATCCAATATGATCCAACTGCACAATCTCCCTTTTATCGATATGTTGATGAGCAAGGAAGGCAGCATGAGGTATGGTTTGAAGATGCGAGAAGCGCACAAGCCAAATTCGACATGACTAAACATTACAATTTACGTGGCATTAGTTATTGGGCATTAGGATTCCCGTTTCCTCAAAATTGGGTTTTATTAAATGATAATTTTTCTGTTAAAAAATCTTAATACTCATTATTGTTCGCAATAAACAAAGAGCTATGCGAATTTTTCCTTGTGAAGTGCTATCTGTGATGCGGGATAAAAAGTTCATTTCAAAGCCATATTAATTTATATCAACAGGAAAGGAGCAACTCACATGGGAAGAGACAATAAACAAGGTCAAAGCAATAATAAAGGCTCGTTACCTCAAACGCCAAAAAACCAAAAGATTGCACCAAACAAGGTGAGTGAGGAATTTTCTCAAGAGTTTATGGAGCTAATTAATACAGTCACGCAAAATAAAAATAAGCAGAAAAAATAAGGGGGGCTTCAGTTGGATTTTCAGCGTGCACAAGAAATTGTCGCCTCACCTTTAGAATTTGAAGTGAGCTATAATGGTGTTTCCATCTGGATCGATCAGCTCCACGATGATGAAAAAACAGCGACAGTTCATCTACGCCGTTCTTTAGAAGAGCGATCTGAAGTAGCTATATCCGAATTAAAAGAAGAATATCTCATTCATTAAACAGCAAGAACCTGCTTACTCAAAAGGAATAAGCAGGTTCTTTTTTATATAATATAATCCTCAATATATTGAAGTTGTGTTAATACTTCATCTACATGATGGTGTAAATCTTTATAGGTATCCGTGATTTGCTGTGGAGAGATTGGCTTACTAAATAGATAGCCTTGAATATAATCACAGCCACCATCTATTAGAAATGATAACTGATCCACTTCTTCAATGCCCTCTGCCACAACCTTCAACCGTAAATGTTTTGCCATCGAAATAATCATGGAAACAAGTGCTTCATCATTTGGATTATGTGGCACGTTTCTTACAAATGTTCGGTCAATTTTTAAACAATCAATTGGAAATTCCTTTAAATAGGATAGAGAAGAATAGCCTGTTCCAAAATCATCTACAGCAATCTGAATGCCTAATGCCTTTAACTCATGTAATAGCTGTGTCATTTGATCAATGTTCATCGTCATGCTTTCTGTAATTTCTAATTGTAAAAATGTCGGATCTAATTTGGTACGTTGTAAAATATCTTGTACCATTTCTACTAAATCCTGCTGAAATAACTGGCCAAGTGATAAATTCACTGCCACTTTCATCGGAGGTAAGCCTTGTTTCTCCCATATTTTTGCTTGAGTGCATGCGGTTTCTAAAATCCATTTACCTAGCGGGATAATAAGGCCACATTCCTCAGCAATAGGAATAAAGACATCAGGTGGAACAAAGCCCCGAGTTGGATGACGCCAGCGTACCAAAGCTTCGACCGATTCAATGGTGCCTGTTTTTAAGTTGACCTGTGGTTGATAGTCTAAATAAAATTCATTATTGGCTAACGCATTATGTAAGTCTTGCTCTAACAATATTCGATCTGCAATGCCTTTAGACATATACGGTTTATAAAAAAGAAATCTTTGAGGTATTTGTCTAGCCTCTCGCATTGCTAACTGTGCATGCATTAATAGCTCTTCACCTGTCCATTGATCCTCGTAGAGGGCTATACCTATATTTAGATTGCCGTTCAATGAAAATAACTGAACCTGTAAAGGATCGGTCATGGCACTTTTGAGATTTAAGCAAAATTGTAGTAGTTCTTCAATGGTCTTTACATGGTCAATATAAATAACAAATTGTCCCTCACGAAGTTTAGTTGCAAAATAATGAGGTGGTACAATCGCTTGAATACGCTCTGCTACAAGTTTCATCATTTTATTAGAGTTACTTATCCCAATGGACGAACGAATCGCCGCAAAGCGATCAATTTCTATGGCAATGATAGCCTTTTGCTCTTTATTATTATGTAAATTTTCTTTTAACGTCTTTAGTAATAAATGTTCATTTGGCAACAATGTAATGTCATCATGATAAGCTTGAAATCGAAGCTCCTGTTGTGATTGTTCAAGATCCTTCTTAATTTTCAACAGTTGCTGAAATGGTTTTTCCACAGATGTATAATAAATCGCTTTTAGGAAAAAATAGAATGCTAAAAACTGATAGATTAATGCCGAGAAATCCCATATTGCACTTTGATCATGACTAACGATAAAGAAGACATCACTCACAATAAGGGAAATAGCTGCGCTGATTAACCACATGGAACGCTTCGGTAATTTTTTTACATATGTACTAACAATAGCAATGGTTAAAATTTGAAGAATAATAGCAATTAGGTGTACCATAGTATCAATCGTATCTAACCAATTTTTAGGCAATATTTTGGTTGAATTATAAGCCAGAAAAACGCTTCCTAGAACGAAAAGCATCGAACAACCATATGTCAGTATCCGATGATTCATGGTTAATCGCTTTTTAGGATTTAAAATAATAAGTATAAATCCAATGGCTAAGTATAAACGCATTAATATATGTAGGGGCTCGTTCATAAAGTTCCATTCTCTAGATTGGCTAAAAAACAAGCTAACTAATTCTAATAAGGCAATAATGAAAAACATGTTTCCTATGTATAAAGTTTGATTGGATAATAAGTGTGAAAATACTAAATAGGATTGGATCGCAATTGCCATTGTAAAAACAATGATTAATATTTGTATCACCAATTTTATATCTTGATACATGTCACCTTGGAAAACACCGTATATTTGATTGCTAAAGCTCAGTAATGGTATGACAAGTAATAAGGGTAATACCATGTACCAAATCTCTTTTTTCTCTATCTGATTAAACCATCTCTCCACTCCAAACCCTCCATACTACTATATAAACATTCACTAGGAAATTTTATCTATCTATTTCGATTATTTAAATTTGAATTGTATATTTCTTTGACTTCTTACAAATCATAACACTTTTATCGGAATTTGTATGCACCTATGTGAAGTATGCTAATATTCATTTTATTTCAATATTAGCATACTTTTGATATTTTTAGTTCTTTATTCCACTCTGAAAAGTTGATGTTTCAGCCTTTGGATGATTCTGGCCCTTCTTTTTTTGATAGCAACAACAGATAGATCTAGTGCATTGGCTATTTCTAGATCACTGTAACCTTCTACATAATAAAGCAGTAATATTTTCCTTTCTATCTGCTTTAACTCGGCTAACATCATTTCAAGAGAGTTAGAATTTTTTTGATTGTCTCTTTCCTCCTGCTCACTAAGTATATAATTCATTGTTTCATCATCCACAACAGTCATTCGTTCTCTATAGTTTTTTACTTTTGATAACTCATTTAAAATCTCTCCTTTTATCGAAGAATATAGATAAGCAGAAAATTGTCCTTTTGCTGAATCTGCTTTTAGCCATGCTCTCCATACAGCAATGGAAGCAATATGACGATAGTAATCAAAATCCTTGTAAATATGAAGCTGCGTAAGAATGGCTGTAATCATTGGTTGCACTGCCTCTAAAATTTCTTCAAAAGATTGTGTGAATGAAAGCTTTTGATTGTTCTGAATGGACATGCTACTCTTCCTATCAACTGTGCACAGTTCAATATTCCTAGGTAACATAATCTTAGTCCGTCATGTTGCTTGAGAGCTAATGCCCATTCTCATCATTTCCTCGTGCATAATGAATAAAATGCTTGTCATATTTAGTCATAATTCCCGCAAGTTATTGCAAAAATTATCTATTTTCTTTGGTATTTCATACATATTTAAATGATAGTTGGACAAATTACTACTAAGGAGGCGATATAGATGAATTTTCAAATAAGAGACGCAATCACAGCGAATGTACATGGTCAATCTGCCGCAGAATTCAAAGATATTGTGGAAGATGCTATTAATCGCGGAGAAGAGCATTTACTACCAGGGCTTGGGGTGTTTTTTGAAAAATGGTGGAAGCAATCCAGTCCATCAGAACAAGATGAATTTGTTCAAAAACTAGAAAAAGTATTTGCTAACTGATTTTTAATGAACTGTGCATTCCATTTCCAATAAATGCGTGATAAAGTTTTACTTATCAGAAAATTTTGGAGGGATTGGAATGACTGTTGCAGTAGAATTACTTGTCAATCAACTCAAACAGGTTTTATTAGAAGAACAAGTGTCAACAAACGAAACGGTACGACAGCTACATGGAAAGGATGAATCTCATCATATGATGAGATTACCTGATATCGTTGTCTTTCCCCGTTCCACAGCTGATGTCAGTGCCATCTTAAAAATTGCACATGCACAACGTGTACCAGTTGTACCATTCGGTGTTGGCTCCAGCTTAGAAGGAAACGCGATTCCTATTGCACATGGTATTTCTATTGATTTCTCTGAAATGAATAAGATTTTAGAAGTTCGACCTGACGACCTTCTTGTAAAAGTTCAGCCTGGCGTCACACGCTCTCAACTGAATAAGGAGTTAAAAAAACACGGTCTACAATTCACAGTGGATCCAGGTGCAGATGCAACACTAGGTGGCATGGCTGCGACGAATGCTAGTGGTACGACTGCTGTGCGTTACGGTGTTATGCGTGATCAGGTTCGTGATTTAGAGGTTGTCCTTGCAGATGGCTCTGTCATCCATACAGGTAATTTAGCCGCGAAATCCTCTTCTGGTTACCATTTAAATGGTCTATTTGTCGGCTCTGAAGGAACACTTGGCTGCTTTACGGAGTTAACGTTAAAAGTGTATGGTATACCTGAATTTGTGACAGCGGGGCGAGCTGTTTTTGACACAGTTGGAGATGCTGTTAGTGCTGTTACCGCCTTATTACAGGCTGGTATTTCAATTGGTCGAGTGGAATTGGTCGATGAATCCTCTATGAAGCAGGCCAATGTCTATAACGATACATCCTTTAGCGAAAAACCAACATTGTTTTTAGAATTCCACGGAAACGAAGCGGGTATGCATGCGGACATCGCATTTGCTACAGAAATTTTTGAGGACTACAGCTGTCTATCCGTCGAATTCGAGCAAGATAATGCTGCTCGTAATAAGCTTTGGGAAGCACGACATTCTTTAGCCTATGCATATATTCATGCTTATCCTGGTAAGAAGCTCATGTCAACGGATGTCTGTGTACCAATCTCTGTGCTTGCTGAAACCATTTTATATGCACGAGAACAGCTTGATCATGTTGGACTCGCAGGTGGGCTTGTGGGCCACGTGGGCGATGGAAATTTCCATGCACTTTTAATGTTAAATCCAAATGACGCCGAGGAACAGGCAAAAGCGGATCGCTTCAATGAACAAATCGTGCAATATGCATTACTTCGAGGTGGCACATGTACGGGCGAGCATGGTGTTGGCATTGGCAAAATGAAATACCAAGCCACTGAGCATGGTACCTCTTTAGTCGTCATGAAAAGCATAAAAGCAGCGCTTGATCCACTTAACATTATGAATCCAGGGAAGATTTTCACACTATAATTAACATTAAAACCCGCTGATTGACTAGAGCATCAGCGGGTTTATCATTATAAATCATAACGGAAGCTCTTGACTAATATATCTCCCTTGTAAAATTCCTTCGACTCATCTCGCACAAAACCTAATGATAAGTAAAGATTTATGGCAGCCTGCATCATATCACCTGAGTGTAAATAAAGTGCCTGATCCTGTCTCTTTCTAGCAAAGGCAAAACTTTCATTTAATAATTTCTTAGCAACCCCTTGTCCTCTTCCTTTTGGATGCACACCTAATAAGCGCACAATCGTCGATTGAATATTTAGCTCCGGCAAGCCATACGCTTTCCCTGCATCTGTAAATAGTTGTAATCCACCTAATATGTCATCTCCGCGTTTTGCAATAAGAATTGTCTCTGCATTCGGATTACCAACCGAAGCACGGATATCACTTAAATATGATTGCCAGCGCTCTGGGTCTTCATAGTCCTTTTCATATTGCGCATAGCTCTCAACTAAAACTTCAAGATAGCTTGCATAATCTTCCTTTTGTAAATGTTCAATCACAATGTCTGCTACTGTCATTCTAATTTCCCCTTTCTATGATGAAAAACCGCCTTTACTATAGGCTGTTACTCTTTTTTCAATACGGTGTGAAACCCATTCTACTATGATTGAAATTACCCAATAAATAAGACCAACAGCAATAAATGACTCTAAAAACTTTAAGTTCATGGAAGCAATAATATTTGCCACACCGGTCAATTCTTTAATGGATAGGAAAAATGCTAATGATGTAGCATGTAAAAAACCAATAAAAACATTCGTCAAGTTGGGAATAGATTGCCCAAATGCTTGAGGTAAAATATAACGTCGCATCGCTTGGGGAAATGTTAAACCAATTGCATATGCTGCTTCTAATTGTCCTTTAGGTACAGCTAATATCCCTGAACGAATAATTTCTGAGGCATAAGCCCCTGCACTTAGTGTTAAGGCAAGTATGACAAAAAATAAAATAGGAATAGCGCTTGATTGTATCTTTAATTGAAGCAAATTAGCTACAATATCAACTAGCATTGGCAAGCCAAAATAAACGAGCATGATATGCATAATGATAGGTGTTCCTCTGAAAAAGGAAACATAAAAATTAAGTACAGATGAGACTATTTTTATTTGTTGAATGCGCACGAAAGCTACAATGATGCCAATAGCAATCCCTAATAAAATAGGTGTCATGGTCATGAATAAGGTTAACGGTATTACTTTACTAATTTCTCGTAATGCTTCTACTATAAAAGCGATATCAATGGTCATGGCATATTCCCCCTATTGTGAAGCAAGCTCCTTTGGCATATAGCGATTAAAATAACGTTCATTAAATTTAAATATTTTTTCAAGGATAATCACGATGACATAGTAAACAATTGACAAAGCTACATAGATTTCAAACGCTCGTGTTGTAGAAGCAATCAAGGTTTCTCCCCGCCCCACCATATCCATTACACCGATGGAGAATGCTAACGATGTATCTTTTAATGAACTAATCATTGTATTCGCTATATTTGGAAAAGCAACACGTATTGCCTGTGGAAAAACAATTCGCATAAAAGCCTGTGATCCTTTTAAGCCTACTGAATAGGCCGCCTCCATTTGACCTCGATCAACAGTTAAAATGGCTGCACGAAATATTTCGGCAAAGGCTGCCGCATTGCTGAATGTGTACGTAATAATAACAAAATACATCGCATCCATTCGTGTCACATCAATATGAATGAGCTTTAACAATGCGGGTATACCGTAAAATACTAAGAACAACTGCACTAAGATGGGTGTGCCACGAATAAAGGATATATAGATTGTAATAATTTGCTTCAATATCGGTATGTGAAGTAGCTTTGGTATGGCTAGCACAATCCCAAGCATCATACCAAAAAGTATGGAGAATACTAGAATCTCGAAAGTTATGGGTAAATACTGAAGCAATGTTGGAATGACCTTCGCAATTAGCACGACATCAAAGTTATTTTCCATACTGCCATCTTCCTTTCCTGTTCATTAGAAGTCTACTGTATAATCATCACCCAACCACTTTTTACTAAGCTCACTCACTATCCCCTCATTCTTTAATTCAACGATGGCTTCATCTAAGCGCTGCTGTAACTTCACTTCATCTTTATTGAGTAGAAAATAGACCTTTGAATTTAATAATGCATCACCTACAACCTTTTGCTGTGCCTCATTGCTTTCGTTATAGTATCTTACAGCAAACGGTGTGGTAATAATGGCATCAATTCGTCCCGTTGCAAGTTGATTGTTAACATCAACTGAGCCAGAAGAATAAACGATATTTGCTCCTAAATTGTGCTCTTTATTATATTTTTCAATAAAGACAGCTGAGTTACTTGTTGGCGAGACACTCACATTTTTCCCTTTTAAATCCTCAATGGATTGAATTGCATTATTTTTCTCGTTGACTGTCACCTTTAATGGGAAAACATTATACGGCTCTTTATTAAATAAAAACTTCTCTTCACGCTCACTATTAACTTCCATTTGATGGGCAATAAAATCTATTTTTCTTGTTTCTAAACTTAGTAATAAATTTGAGAATTCCATTGTCTTAAATTCAAACTCATACTCTGGTAGCTTCTCATCAATTGCACGAACAAGCTCCACATCATAACCAGTTAAATTTCCCTTGTCATCTAAAAAACAGATGTTTGGAAACTGTGTTCCCGTACCAACAATAATTTTTTGAACATCCTTGCCGCTCTGTGCTGTTTTTTGAGCACTTGCGTCACCAACTGTTTTTTCTGAGTTTGCACATGCTGTTAAGAGTGCTGCTAGCACAAGTAGCAAATAAAATGATATTTTTTTCATAAAATTCCTCTCCTTCTGTTATGCATATGAGGGTAGATTCACAGCAAGTGCCTTCTGTAGATGCTCTAAACCAATTGCTGTTACGGCTCTATAGATACCTGTTTCACTTGAACCAATTTCTACAACGGGTACATGTCGAACACCATACTTTATATCAAGGATGTCTCTAAAATTATCATTAGACGTGACATCAACTGTTTTGAAGGAAATATGTCGTTCTTGTAAATATGCTTTTATTTCCTCGCAATAACTACAACCTTGCTTCGACCAAATGATTATATCTAAACTTTTTGTCATATCATGACCTCCTTAGATTACCTTCACCTTTTGCTGTAACTGCAAATGGACAGGACTTAAAAGCTCAAACGAACGTTGGCGTTCAAATTCCTTCAAGATGGGCGTATGCAAAATAAATTCATTAATTTGGAATCGTACATGGTAATCATCTAAATTGGCTCTAATGTCTTCTGCTGTACCGTATAAAATATCAGCCTCATACTGCTCCACCGTGTATTCCTCTCCAGATTCCTGACCAAATTTCTCTGCTAGCTCTACTGATTGTAATGTCAAGCTTCTCCCACTTGCTAAATGGACCTTTGTGATTTTTTGATCTCCAATTAGCTCTTTCGCTTCCTCTTTGCTTGGAGCAGCAAGCGCGGCAATGGAAAGTGCAAAAGTGCCGTTTGGATGATGACTACGATAGGTTGAAGCCGCTTGTGCCAAAACCTTATTGTCGCTATTAATAAATCGAGCAAAGACAAAGGCAATGCCAAGTTTCCCTGCAAGAGCAGCACTTTCTGGACTTGCACCTAGTAAAAATAAAGCTGGCTTTGTCTGCGGTATCGGCGTTGCTTGTATGCCATAGAGTTCGTGCTCTTTTGGTATGGTTTGCTCGATCAATTGCTGTAAGAATGTTAATCTCTCTTCAAAATCTTCCCCCTGATTGAGTGTGCCGTATTGTAGAGCCTTTGTTGAAAGTGGTAAGCCGCCAGGGGCTTTACCGATACCCAAATCTACACGTCCTGGCTCCAATGAGGCTAGTACGTGGAAATTTTCTGCTACTTTATAGGGGCTATAATGCTGTAGCATAACCCCTCCTGATCCAATTTGAATGGATTTGGTTTTGGCAAGTAAATAAGAAACTAATACTTCTGGAGAAGAGCCTGCTAATGACTTTGTATCATGATGCTCCGATACCCAAAAACGTGAATAGCCTAACTGCTCAGCTCGTTGTGCTAAGTCCACCGTTTTTTGTAGTGTTTGTTCATTGCTTGCTCCTTCAATAATAGGGCTTTGATCTAATATGCCTAATGTATAACTCATACAACCCCTCCTAATTTCTTTTATTCAAATAAATTTACTAGGTTTTTAGACAGACTGTTTAACATAGCGACTTTCCTTGAATGGTAAACCTAAATTCCCGCGTAAAGTATCCGCCTCATAGTCTTTACGATAAAGCTCCCTTGCTTGCAAAATTGGCACTACTTTATCAACAAAATCTTCGAGAGCACCAGGAACTGTCACACCAATAATAAAGCCATCTGCCGCTTCCTTTTCAAACCATTCTTGTACAAGATCTGCTACTTGCTCAGCTGTCCCAAAAAAAGCTGTTTTTGGTGTCGCCTCGCGTAAAGCGACTTGACGTAATGTCAGACCCTCTTGCTTAGCATATCGTTTAATATAATCGGTTGTGCTTCTAAAGCTATTGGCTCCAATATCTCCCAGTTCAGGGAACGGTGCATCCACATCGTATTGAGTAAAATCATGATGGTCAAAGTAACGCCCAAGATAAGCAAGAGCGCGGTCTATGGAAACTAACTCAACAATTTCTTGATATTTCGCCTCTGCTTCCTCCACTGTATCCCCAATAATCGGCGATATACCTGGAAAGATCTTCACTTCTTCAGGATTTCGTCCAAATGCTGCCACCTCTTTTTTTACTCTTGAGTAAAATTTCTGTGCCTCTTCAATAGAAGCGCCATGTGTAAAAATGGCATCTGCATCTTTGGCAGCTAATCGAATGCCTGCATCAGACGACCCAGCCTGGAAAATAACGGGCTGGCCTTGCTTTGTTCGACCAATATTGAGTGGTCCTTGGACTGAAAAATATCGCCCTTTATGATGTAATGTGTGTAATTTTTCTGGATCAAAAAATTGATCTTTGTTGACATCTGCAATAAACGCATCATCATCCCACGAGTCCCATAAGCCTTTGACAACCTCTAAGTATTCTTCCGCAATTTGATAGCGCTCTGCATGGCTAGGATGTTCGTCAATTGTTTTGTTATAGTTCAAAGCAGTACTTTCTAATGGTGTCGTTACAACATTCCATCCAGCACGCCCAGCACTAATATGATCTAATGAAGCGAATTGGCGTGCTACTGTAAATGGTTCGCTATAGGAAGTTGAGACTGTTCCAACTAACCCAATGTTTTTCGTCGCTACTGCTAAAGCCGATAAGATTGTAATAGGTTCAAATCGATTTAAAAAATGAGGGATGGATTTTTCGTTAATAAATAAACCATCCGCAATAAATGCTACATCAAATTTTCCCTGCTCTGCTTTCTGAGCCTGCTGAATATAGAAAGGTAAGCTTACACTTTGATTGCTCGCCACCTTTGGATGACGCCAACCAGAAATATTTCCTCCTACCCCATGAATAATTGCTCCAAATCGAATTTTATCCTGTCTAGCCATGTCAATTCCTCCTCAATCTTTATTTTACTAAACATAGTGGTTAAGTATGTTTTGTTGGATTGAGAATGATATTACCGTTCCTTTAGACGATATGCAATAGGTACAGTAATAGAAAAAATTTTATGTGGTGATAAAATTTTTTATCAATACGTGTCTCCTATGCTTTCAAAATGCTTAGCTGTTTCACAAATTGTCTGCCAAAAGGATGATGGCAACGTCTCTTTCTCTTTATAGGTTAAAAATATATGTTGATTCATATCCAGCAAATGCTTAACGTCTATCTCCACAAATTCACCGCTTTCCAGTTCCTTTTTAATGCATAGATGTGGTAAAAAGCTTAGATAGTCTTTTGTCCGAATAAACTCTTTGGCAACTTCTAAATGATCTGTTCGTACCTCAATATTGGCTGCTACTCCCTCTACCTCGAACATTTTATGCACATAATTCCAATCAAACGCGCCACATTCAAAAAACACCATTTTCTGTTGAGCTAATTCTTTTGCTTGAATGAGTTCATGTAGTTGTAAAGGGTGATCACGATGTTTAACAAGTTTTACTGTATTGTTCAATAAAAGCTCGTTCTCAATGTCATCCCCATGTACATATTGAATAAAGCCTAGATGAATTTGGTGGCTTTGTAGCTTTTCTAAAATGTTTGCTGTGGAACCTGTAAATAATTGAAAACGCAAATAAGGGAATTGCTCTTTCCATTTAGGCAATGCATAGGCTAAGAAATACTGAGCTGTTACACCGTTTGCACCAATACATACCTCATCAGTCTCCTGCGTTTCTTCTAATTGCTTCTTTCCTTGCTGAAATGTTTGCACAATTTGCGTAGCAAATGGTAAAAAATCTTTCCCTTTCTCTGATACGCTCACACTTCTTCCATCTCGGTAAAATAACTCAACACCTAGTTCTCGTTCTAATGACTTAATACGTGCAGTTACAGTTGGCTGTGAAAGAAATAATGCATTGGCTGCTTTATGGATACTTTTGTAATGGACAACATATAAAAATGCCTTGATATGGTCTATATTCACGAGGAGTTCACCCCTTCATTACTTATTTAACCTATTATATAAATAATTCCTTATATTCTCTATAACTTATAAGAAAACTATGTTTTATATTTTTTGACAAAGAAAAAAAGCAACCCAGCGTCTCCCAGGTTACTTTGCTATGTAGCGATGTAGCCATCCATCTTGACAACAAACATCGCACGTGGTGAACATCCCTCTGTCTGCCTACCACTTGTATGTTATTCACATGAACACCCTCTGTTGTCCATGTAAACTCTATCTATCGTACTTCTCAACTTGAGAAAGCATATGTCTAAATTTAAGCTAAAATCGATGCTAATACTGCCTTTTGTGCATGCAATCTATTTTCGGCTTGCTCAAAGATGTAAGAATTAGGTCCGTCAATAACAGAAGTCGCAACCTCTTCCTCACGATGTGCTGGTAAACAATGCAAGAACATATAATTTGGTTTTGCATAGGCTACTAGCTCATCATTAATTTGATAGCCAGCAAAGTCTTGTAAGCGTTTTGCTGCCTCTTCCTCTTGACCCATAGATGTCCAAACGTCTGCATAGACAACATCTGCATTTAATACGGCTTCAACAGGATCATTTGTGATCATAATCGTACTGCCATTTGCTGCTGCAATCGCCTGTGCTTTAGCGATGACTTCCCCATCACATTCATAACCTACAGGAGTCGCAACGGCTACATTCATGCCAACGTGTGCTGAAGCTACTACGAGTGAGTGTGCTACATTGTTGCCATCTCCTACATAGGCAATTTTAAGCCCTTTTAACATGCCTTTATTTTCTGCAATCGTCTCTAAATCAGCTAATGCCTGGCAAGGATGATAAATATCCGTTAATCCATTGATGACAGGAATTACTGCATGCTCTGCAAGCTCCTTCACCATCTCATGAGAGTTTGCACGAATCATAATACCATCTAAATAGCCCGATAATACATGGGCTGTATCATAAATCGATTCACCACGACCAATTTGTAAATCGCGAGCATGCATAAACATACCTTTTCCACCTAATTGATTCATACCAACTTCAAATGAAATACGTGTACGAGTTGAATGTTTCTCAAAAATCATACCAAGCGTTTTACCTTCTAGTAATCTTGGACATTTCCCATCTTTTGTAATCATTTTAAGCTGTGTTGCCAATTCTATAAGATCTTGAACCTCTTGACTTGTATAGTCTAGCAAAGTTAGTAGATCTTTTCCTTTTAAACTAGACACTAACTTTAACTGTACTTCTTCGAGTAATTTCATAGCCTTCGCTCCTTATATCGTTGCTGTTGAAATTAGTATAACATGCATAAATATAAAATCAACTGAATTTTTATAATTAATCTTAATTATTATTCGTTTGTTATAAAATGTGACAAAAATTCGTCTAAACGAATATTTATGCATAAATGACCATTTTAGAATACCCGCTATTTAGGGATAGTATTGTCACCATTAGTATTAGAGGAAGAAATTTTAATACTGAAAACAACGAAAAGCCCCCTAACAAATTTGTTAGAGGGCAAGTCCATTTCTTCTACTTAATCAAAAGTAATTTTATTGACCGCATCACGGTCTAATTTTTTAATGACTTCTACCATTAATTTAACAGCATTATCATAATCATCACGATGTAGGATACCTGCATGTGAATGGATGTAGCGTGTTGCAATACCGATAGATAGTGCTGGTACGCCATTTGCTGTTACGTGGATGGAGCCAGCATCTGTACCACCGCCAGCCATCGCTTCAAATTGATATGGAATATTGTGCTCATCTGCTACATCTAGTACGAATTCACGTAAGCCACGGTGTGAAACCATCGATGCATCATACACAACGATTTGAGGGCCTGCACCCATCTTACTTGTTGATTCTTTTGCGGTAACTCCAGGAGTATCTCCTGCTACACCTACGTCCACTGCAAATCCAATATCTGGTTGGATTTTATGTGTAGCCGTTTTTGCACCACGAAGTCCAACTTCTTCTTGTACATTCCCTACAGAATAAAGAATATTAGGGTGCTTTTCATTTTGTAACGCTTTCATAACATCAATCGCGATTGCACAGCCGATACGGTTATCCCACGCTTTAGCTAATAGATACTTATCATTTTTCATTACATTAAATTCAAAGTACGGTGTTACCATATCGCCAGGACGTACGCCCCACTCAAGTACTTCATCTTTAGAAGCTGCACCAATATCGATAAACATATCTTTAATGTCTACTACCTTATTACGTACATCAGCAGGTAAAATATGAGGTGGCTTTGAACCAATAACCCCAATCACTTCATCGCCCTTACGTGTAGTAATCGTTACTCGCTGTGCAAGCATAACTTGGCTCCACCAGCCACCTACTGTTTGGAATTTGATAAAGCCTTTGTCATCAATTTGTGTAACCATGAAGCCTACTTCATCTAAATGTCCTGCTACGACAATTTTAGGACCGTTTTCATCGCCAACTTTTTTAGCAATGACACTACCTAAGTTATCTGTTTCTACAGTGTCTGCATATGGTGCAATGTATTTTTTCATGACCTCACGCGGTGCACGTTCATTACCTGCGATACCATTCGCATCTGTCAAATCTTTAAACATTTGTAATGTTGGATCTAGTTGTGTCATCCTTTTTCCTCCTACTTCTTGTATCTATTTTATTATACTTCGTTTACCGAAATATTCCTAGCTTAATCGTCTGAAAATTGGTGTATTTCTTAATTTAATAACCTGATCGCTGCCGATGATAATTTTCTTGATTTTTTTCAAGATAAGCACCAACCACATCCTCAAATGTAAAACCGAGATTATACGCTAGTAATCCATAGTATTGCCAAATAGCTAAATAACGCTCCTCTGTAGGTTGATGAATAAATGCTAAAATAACACTTTGTGTTTCTAAAAAAGTAGCCGTTAAATCCTTCATCTCTTCTACAAAAGGCCACATGTCAATCGATGTATAGCCCTTTAATAAGCCAAGAGATAAGATAAAATGAATCGAATCCACATATTCTTCTAGAATGACCTCACGTGCTGATGGTCCCTTTGTGCTCCAAAATTTAAAGCAACGCGTTTCATTAGCAAGCTCAGCTAGCTCCACTAGTAAGGCTAAGCCCTTTTCCTGAAACACATCTTGCTGAATATTTTGTGTTTGCTCGATAAAATCATCAAGCTCTTTTTGCATAGTAAACAATTGTTGTAAATTCATTTTTTTCTCCTAAATTTCTAAAAAATATTTTATAAAAAGTGAAACTATTTGACCCTTCTAATCGTATAGGAAAGAATAACCTTTCTTCAAGGGGGAAATTTAAACATGTTGCCGTTACTAATTCGACTTGCTGTAATAGCGCTTATTATCTATGTATTTTACAAAGCGATTCGTTATATAACCGATCCTAAACGCAAACTTGATGAAGCCTATGAAAAAGGCCAGTATTATTTCTATGATGACGTTAAAAATGTCCGAAAAAATTTTTTTATTTCCTATAAGGGTGCTCTTTTTGAAGGGGAAAAATACCTAGGCACAACAGAGGATGCATTTGAGGTTGTAACCATTTTCGTCGGCGCGCGCGATGCTGCAACATTACAAGGCTTCAGCAAAAGCGACTTTGAATATTTACAGCAAGAAATATTATTGAACTATCCAAGCGCTAAAATCAATTGGAAGCAGCCTATTGAACAGCTTATGCGAAACACATCCTCATCATGAGGATGTGTTTTTAATTATTCTCATTTATGTCCACAGCTGTACAATGATAAAAATTTGTATGGCTGCTAGTAGGGGAAAACCAAATGCAAAACGATTATGACGTGTTTTGTGGCGGAATAAATACATACCCAATACACCACCAGCTGCCCCTCCTGCTATGGCTAGTGTAAATAATGTACGCTCTGCTATACGCCATTCATGATTCTTTGCACGCGATTTATCCATCCCCATTAAAATGAGCAACACAATTGATACAATGCCCATATATGCTAATAATGCTTGTCCCATTCCTTACTCCTTTAAAACCGTGATACTATTAATCTAACACAAAAAAGACTGATGGAAAAACCCATCAGTCTTTTATTGCACTTGTGATATTTTACACCTGTCGCTATGCTTTCGGTGCAGAAATAATAGTTGTTGTTGTCAGCTATTATTTAGCTACTGCTTTTTTAGCAGCGTCTGCTAATTGAGTGAATGCTGCAGCATCAGTTACTGCAAGGTCAGCTAACATTTTACGGTTAACTTCGATACCTGCAACTTTTAAACCGTGCATTAAACGGCTGTAAGAAAGACCGTTCATACGAGCAGCTGCGTTGATACGAGTGATCCATAATTTACGGAAATCACGTTTTTTCTGACGACGGTCACGGTATGCATATTGACCTGATTTCATTACTGCTTGGTTAGCAACTTTGTATAATGTATGTTTTGAACCATAGTAACCTTTAGCTAATTTCAATACTTTTTTACGACGTTTGCGCGTCACTGTTCCGCCTTTTACGCGTGGCATATGAATTACCTCCTGCTTTTCATTAAAAAATGAATGTTAGTATTTTTTTGTAGTCAATTATTTCATGTAAACAAGTAAAGATTTGATGCGTTTGAAGTCACCAGATGATACGATGTTCGCTTTACGTAGGTGACGTTTTTGTTTCGTAGATTTGTTTGCGAATAAGTGGCTTCCATAAGCACGGTCGTATTTTAATTTACCTGAACCCGTTTTTTTGAAACGTTTCGCAGCTCCACGGTGAGTTTTCATTTTTGGCATGTCGAATTCCTCCTAAACTGTTCGTCTAATATTATTTCTCGTTCTTTGGTTGAAGAACTAAGAACATGCTTCGGCCTTCCATCTTCGGTTTTTGTTCTACCGTTGATACTTCAGCACAAGCTTCAGCAAAACGATCTAACACACGTTGACCAATCTCTTTGTGTGTGATCGCACGACCTTTGAAACGTAGGCTACATTTTACTTTATCGCCTTTTTCAAGGAATTTAATCGCATTACGTAACTTCGTTTGGAAATCATGCTCATCGATTGTTGGGCTCAAACGAACCTCTTTCATTACGATGACCTTTTGATTTTTACGAATTTCACGGTCTTTCTTTTGCTGTTCAAACTTAAATTTACCATAGTCCATGATACGAGCGACTGGCGGCTTGGCTTGAGGGGCCACAAGGACAAGATCCAAGTTTACACGAGCGGCGATTTCTAGCGCTTCATTACGTGTCTTTACACCAAGCTGGTCACCATTGTGATCGATTAATCGAAGTTCACGTGCGCGAATGCCTTCGTTTACATACATGTCTTTGCTAATAGTAATCCACCTCCAAGTAGTTGTCGCGAATACATGGTTTGGGCAAAGCCTTGCCCGGTTGAACGGTACATCCTCTCGTCATGTCCATAAAAAAAGGACGGACATTTTTGAAGATGTCCGCCCGCTATATGTGCATGCGCAAGTCTACGCAAAACAATTCAACGTGTCATACCTGTTCACAGCCTTTAAAGCGTTGTATCAGGTGAGAAGCGGGCAGCCTCTACTTCAACCACAAACTTTGTATTCATTAACCTTAATTATATTAGCATGTATATGATAAGCTGTCAAATATTTATTTTCTTATCAATGCTAACATAACCAAAATGAAGCTATTCTATACAAATGCAAGATTTATTTTATACAGAAACCCTCACTTTGGCAAGCGAGGGTTTCTAGTTGAAGCTTATTTTGTAATTTCTGCTTTAATAGCTGCTAGGAAATCCTCAAAGCTAATTGTTTCGGAATCTTTCGAGCCATAACGTCGCACGTTTACGCCATTTGCCTCTACCTCTTTATCCCCTATAACAAGCATATAAGGAATCTTTTTCATTTGTGCTTCACGGATTTTATAGCCTAATTTCTCTTCACGATCATCCATTTCGACACGTAAACCAGCCGCAGTAAGTTGCTCTTCAATTTGCTTTGCATAGTCGAAGTGAGCTTCATTCGATACTGGAATAACTTCAACTTGTACCGGCGCTAACCAAGTTGGGAATGCTCCTTTGTATTCTTCAATTAAGAAGGCAACAAAACGTTCCATTGTTGATACAACACCACGGTGGATAACAACTGGACGATGAGGCTTACCATCTTCCCCAACATAAGTTAGGTCGAAGCGTTCTGGTAATAAGAAGTCTAATTGCACTGTAGATAAAGTCTCTTCTTTCCCAATCGCTGTTTTTACTTGAACGTCAAGTTTAGGACCATAGAATGCAGCCTCACCTTCCGCTTCAAAGTAGTCTAAGCCAAGTTCATCCATTGCTTCTTTTAGCATGCTTTGTGCTTTTTCCCACATTGCATCATCATCGAAGTATTTCTCAGTATCTGCTGGGTCGCGATAAGATAAACGGAATGAGTAATCATTAAGATCGAAATCTTTATAAACCTCTAAAATTAACTGTACTACTTTTTGGAATTCCGCTTTAATTTGATCTGGGCGAACAAAAATATGGGCATCATTTAATGTCATCCCACGAACACGTTGTAAGCCTGAAACAGCCCCTGACATTTCGTAACGGTGCATTGTGCCAAGCTCTGCAATACGCAATGGAAGGTTACGGTATGAATGCATGCTGTTTTTGTACACCATCATATGGTGAGGACAGTTCATCGGACGCATAATTAATGTCTCATTATCCATTTCCATTGGTGGGAAAATTGAATCTTGATAATGATCCCAGTGACCAGAAGTTTGATAAAGCTCCTTAGAACCTAATACTGGTGTATAAACATGCTTATAGCCAAGTGATAATTCTTTATCGACAATATAACGTTCAATAACACGACGAATTGTTGCACCATTTGGTAACCAAAGTGGTAAACCTTGGCCAACCTTTTGAGACGTTGTGAACAGTTCTAATTCTTTTCCGATTTTACGGTGATCACGTTCTTTTGCTTCTTCTAGCATTTGGAGGTGGTGTTTTAATTCCTCTTTTTTGAAGAATGCTGTACCATAAATACGTTGTAACATTTTGTTATCAGAGTTCCCTCTCCAGTAAGCACCCGCTAATGATAAAAGCTTGAATTCACGAAGTTTACCAGTAGATGGTACGTGGATACCACGGCAAAGATCAAAAAACTCGCCTTGATAATAAATAGATACTTGCTCATCTGCAGGAATGGCTTCAAGTAATTCTAATTTATACTCATCGCCAATTTCTTCATAAAGCGCTTGTGCTTCTGCACGGCTTACATTTTTGCGTTCCACCTCAAGGTTTTCAGCAATAATTTTCTTCATTTCTTTTTCAATGGCAGGTAGATCTTCTGCAGTGATTGGTGTTGGTGAGTCAATATCATAGTAGAAACCACCTTCAATTACCGGACCAATCCCAAGCTTTACATCTGGGAATAGACGTTTAATAGCTTGAGCTGTTAAATGGGCAGTTGAGTGACGTAAAACTTCAAGTGCTTCCTCATCATCTTGTGTAATGATTGCAATTGTTGCATCCTCTTCAATTGGTGTTTTTAAATCCACTAACACACCATTAATTTTACCTGCATACGCTTTTTTCCGTAAGCCAGGGCTAATAGATAATGCTACGTCATCAGTTGATGTGCCTTTTGCAAATTCCTTTACAGCGCCATCTGGGAAAGTTAATTTAATCATTTCTGACATATCCTTTGCACTCCTTTGTTTTTGATAAATACATAATGCTTGATGATTGGCTGGAGCAATGTTTGTGTGACTCTACGGCTTGGTTTGAGCGGAGTCATTGCTTTTTTAAGCATTTCTCTGTTCAATCGGAGCGGCATCTTCATGTTTCTGAGCGGTTTCTTACTCTCTATGAGCGAATTTACCACTTTCGCGAGCGACTTATCTCCCTATATAAGCGGAGCCACCACTATTTCAATGAAATCTGAGAAAAATAAAAAAAGCTCCGTCCCTCACAAAAGGGACGAAGCGTATGCTCGTGGTTCCACCCTTCTTCCTTCCGACTTAGATAAAGTCAGACGAAGCTCAAGGCTAGCTAACGGGCTAGGGACCGGCGAAAGATTATCCCTTTCGCTGCTCAGTAGGTAGTAAATAATGTGCCCATACTAGGAAGTTTTCAGCCGATGACTTCCCTCTCTAAAAGCTGATACACAAAATTCATGTCCTCATCAATGCATATTGATATTAAGTATATGAGTCAGTATACGCTCGATTGTCGAAAAATGCAACTATCAATGTTACATCCGACGATTTTTGCCTCGCATTTCGATCGGCACTGTTAGGGCTTTAATTCGCTCCATAATTCGTCCCGCTTTAACAACCTCAATATCACCTTTTTGTGACTGAGCTAAGTGATGCTCTAATTCTTCATAGTTAAAATTAGACGTAATAAAAGTTGGCAATTGTTCTGCCATCCGATAATGGAAAATAGTCCCCAAAATTTCATCACGTGTCCAGGCAGTCATTGTCTCCGCGCCTAAATCATCTAGCATTAAGACAGGAGCCTTTTTAATATAATCAATTTTCTCATTCAATGTATTATCGCCAATGGCATTTTTCATTTCTCGTAAAAATTCTGGAACGAAAACTACCACAGAGCGGATTTTAATAGATGCTAATTCATTGGCCAATGCACCAAGTACAAAGGATTTCCCTACACCAAATTTACCATATAGGTAAAAACCTTTTGCAGGTAATTGACCAGTTTCTTTTGTTATTTTAACAAATTGAGCTGCTTTTTGTGCAATCGCCACACGTGATTCATCATCAATACTTAAATCATGAATTGTTGCTTGTAGCACATCTTTTGGCATATGCATACTTGCAATCATATTCGCAACATCTCGGCGTTCTTCTTCCCTAATCTTTTGCTCACAGCGCACATAGTCCATTTCAATAGAATTCCGAACAACCCTTAATGTCGGGATGAATCCTTTTAAATAGTTTGTACAATGTTCGGTATTATCACACCCACAGCACTCAGTAGATTGACTAATAAACTCATGCAGTTTAGGTAAATTTCGCTCAACATTGTCATAGTTTAATTCATCTGCATGCTGCGCTAAAAATTCCTGCACATGCGGGTGCTCTAAAATTTCACGTCGCATGGCTTCATAGCGTTCTTGGAACGAGGGTACATTAATTGCTCGCTTTAGTGGTCCATTTATAGGTTCGATTACTGCTCACCTTCTTTACTATTCGCTTTTTCCTAGCATCTCTAATATTTTTTGTCGCTCTTTTTCAAAATCTATAGTACTAGAGGTAGATTCCTCTTGATTGTCATTTCGTTTATAGAACCATTCAGGCACTTTTTCTTCACGTTGATATCTTGAACGTCCTTTAGTCTGTTGACTCGTTTTATTGGACGTTTGCGGCTTGTTTTTCCAAGCTGTATATTTATCATGCTCTTGACGTGCAAGTTCCATTGCTTCCTTAGCGGTCTGGACATTTTTTCGTACCCAATGATCAGCAATCGTTTCCACATATTTTTTAGGGAGCTTCATATCTGTTGTTAGCATAACGTATTCTAACAATGCATTAACCACTCCAATTGGCATGCCATGTTGAACGATTAAATTTTCTGCAAGTTGGACTGAGGTTTGTAATGGTTCTTTACCATTATTTATATCTCTTAAAACTTGGACAGGTGCCGTTGTTTCTAAATAGTGTTGAAGTTCCTGATCCTTGGTTTTTTGTCCCGCTTCTGCTACTGGTAGAGGATCGGTGACACGGGCAAGTTTTGGCGGCTCCTTGGATACGGTTAATTTATAAAAATCAGCAGCAGCCTTTCGTAAACGTTCCTGAGAAATTCCTAAATCATCATCTAAAGCAAGTATGACTACTTTTTGCATATCAAGGGCTGTTAAATGATATAAAAATGCCAACTTGGCTATAGCTTCACGCACTTCAAATGTCAACAAATTGGAAGGTACCAATTGCTCAGACAAACCTGCTTGCAATAAATCAAAATCGAATTGCTCCAAATAAAAAGGATATACTTTTTGTTGTTTATCCTTATGACTCGTATCCACTTGTAAATCTGATGGGATATTGGCATGAACAGGCTTATAGACATCAATAAAAGCACGAGATACATCCTTAAACGCCGAGTCCTTTACAGGTGACATAAAGCGCTGACGTAAGTTGCGATAAGCCTGCTCTCCAATTTTACTAAACAAAAACATCGACAGCAGCGGGTCTTTCATAAAGCTATCTGCATCTAATGGGCGCTGTAGCTCATATAAAAAACTCCGCTCACCAGCATTTTCTTTTTTCCATGTACGCAGCAAACCAATAGCTTCTAAAGCAATACGAGCCTCAAACACTTTACCAATTGGTAGCCCTAGCACATTCATTAAATAATAATGTGTCATTTGCTGCTTTGGCATTTGCTCTGCTTCTGCCCATAATGTTAAATAGAGGCTAACTGGCTCTGATCCCGTTAATGGTTGATAAAATAATGTAACTAATTGACGCTCTTGTGTAGAAAATGCATGAGGTAGACGAATGTCGAAAGGATCGCCAGGCTGCAATTCCTTATATAAATGAATCAACGTCATTCATCCTCTCTGTTTGCTATGATTTCTTCTCCGTTTGACGTTGAATAATGTCCTTTATTTCTTCAATAAAGACATTGATATCTTTAAACTGACGGTAGACCGACGCAAAACGCACATAGGCAACCTCATCAATTTTGGCTAAGCGGTCCATGACCATTTCGCCAACATCTTCTGAGCGTACTTCCGAATTTCCAATACGACGAAGATCTTTTTCAATGGACAAAACAAGTTCCTCCAGCACATCAAGTGCCACTGGACGTTTTTCACAAGCACGAATAAGCCCACGAAGTACCTTCTCACGGCTAAACTCTTCTCGTGAACCTTCCTTTTTCACAACGACTAATGGTGTCTCTTCAATTTTTTCAAACGTTGTAAAACGGAAGCCACATGACTCACATTCACGACGTCTACGAATTTCTTTATTATCATCTACTGGCCTCGAATCCACAACACGCGTTCCGTTAAATTGGCAAGATGGACATCTCATATAATTACTCTCCTGGTTTACAACAATTTAATATATCTATTATAACAAATTTCCTACATGTAAGAAAAGTGCATTCACGTTTGTGGCCTCATGATAAATCTAAAGCACCTGAAGTACAAGAAAAGTTTCTGTAAAAAAAGAGCACATTGAAACCTTTTCGATTTCAATGTGCTATCTATAGAAATTATTACGCGTTTACCGTTTCTAAAGCATTTGCCACTTTTTTCACAAGGTCAACAACGCGTGCAGAGTAGCCCCACTCGTTATCATACCAAGCAAGTACTTTTACTTTGCGGTTGCCTAACACCATTGTAGAAAGTCCATCAACTGTTGAAGAATAAGTTGTTGTATTGTAATCAGAAGATACTAATGGCTCAACAGAGAAATTAAGGATACCCTTCATTGGACCTTCTGTTGCCGCTTTTACAAATGCTGCATTAACTGCATCAACTGTTACATCTGTATTTAAATCTACTACAAGGTCAACTAAAGATACGTTTGGTGTTGGAACACGAAGTGCCATACCATGAATTTTACCTTCTAATTCAGGTAACACTAATTTTAATGCTTTCGCTGCACCTGTAGATGTTGGGATAATGGATTGGGCGCATCCACGTGCACGACGTAGATCTTTATGCGGATTGTCTAAGTTCTTTTGGTCATTTGTATAAGCGTGAACTGTTGTCATTAAACCATTCTCAATACCAAACGTGTCATTCAATACTTTTGCTACTGGCGCTAAGCAGTTTGTTGTACAAGAAGCATTTGAAATAACATCATGTTTCGCAATATCCAATTTGTCATCATTTACACCTAAAACAATTGTGACATCCTCGTTTTTACCTGGTGCTGTTAAAATTACTTTTTTCGCGCCAGCTGCTAAGTGCATCGCTGCTTTATCACGCTCATTAAATTTTCCTGTAGCTTCAATAACGATATCTACACCCATTGTAGACCAAGGTAATTTTAAAGGATCACGTTCACTAATAATTTGAACTCGTTTACCATTTACAACTAAAGCATCGCCTGCTGGTTCTACCGTACCTTCAAATGTTCCGTGATTTGTGTCATACTTAATCAAATGTGCTAACGTTTCTGCAGGATAGCTAGCGTTAATTGCAACGATGTTTAAATCTTGTTGTACGATAGCCTGGCGGAAAACCATACGTCCGATACGCCCGAAACCATTAATAGCAATTGATACTGTCATTTATAATATCCTCCTGTGAGTACATACTCAGATTAATTAATTATATACTTTATGGTGATTAGTATAACACAATTTCAAAAAAGATGAACATTATATATTGAGAATATAAAAGTTCTTATTTTCTGAAAAATTATTCTTTATTATGGCGTTTCCCCATAAAAAAATGCGTAGCAAGGTCGGCTTGCTACGCATTATAAAAGAACTCATGAAATAACATCCCAATAATGCAGGATTTTTTTTAATTGTTCTTCTGTACTTTCTATATTTTCATTATTATAAATGACCGCATGTGCACCCTTTTCTTTGACAGACATCGGCAGTTGAGAGTGCATACGTGCCAATGCATCTTCTTTAGATAAATTATTTCGTTCCATTAAACGTCGAAGCTGAACTTCTTCACTGACCGATACCACAATGATACGTTCCACAAAATGTTGAAGCTTACTCTCAAATAACAAAGGAATGTCCATCACAACATGTTCATGTCCTGCTTCTAAATAAGCATCACGCTGACGTAACATTTCTTTTCTGATTGCTGGATGCATGATATCATTTAACGTTTTGCGTTTGGCAGGCTCATGAAATATGATATCTCCCAGCATAGTTCGATTTAAATTGCCGTCCTCAAGCAAGATAGCTTGTCCGAAGCTTTCAGCAATCAATGCTAATGTCTCAGTTCCAGGTTCTACGACATCTCGTGCTACAACATCTGCATCAACAATCGGTAAACCCAGTTCGCTCATCATTTTAGCTACTGTACTTTTTCCACTTGCAATACTTCCTGTTAGTCCGATAATCATTGCTAAATCCCCTTTAATGTTGACAATTTGGGCAATAGACAGAGGTACGCCCTCCAATTGTCATTTGACTTGTTGCCGTTTCACATGCTGGACATACCTTTTTCCCATACATTTTTAATCGATTCTGCATACTCCCTGCTTCCCCATTAATATTCCGATAATCAGAAATAGTTGAACCACCCGCTTCAATGCTTTGACGTAGGACAGCAACAATCTCCTCAAATAATGCTCGCTTCCGCTTTTCACTAATGCGGTTCATTTTGCGTGCAGGGTGAATTTTCTGAGCAAACAATGCCTCCGTTGCATAAATATTGCCACAGCCCGAAATGACTTGCCCATCCATAATTACTTCTTTTACAGCTTTATTTTCATATTTCGGTAGCTTAGATTTTGTTATAAAAAAATCACATGCTCGTTCATCAAATGGCTCTGGTGCCATTTTTGTCAATGGCGCATGATCTTCAATTTTTGTCAGAAAACGAAGTTCACCGAAACGGCGAATATCTGAATAGATCAAGTATCCCCCATCTGCCATTTCAAATGTCGCATGGATATGCTTTTGAAATTTCGCCTCATTGATTTCTTCGGGTGAATTCACAACAAACCAAGCACCTGTCATCCCTAAGTGACTAACAAGAACATATGGAACATCATCCTTCAGCAAATGAAAGAAAATATATTTTGCTCTTCGTTCAATTTTGGTAATGGTCATCTGGGACAAAGTACTTTCAAATGCATCAGGCGCTGCTTGTTTGACAATACATTGTTTACCCTCACTAAAAGAGAAATGTACTCGTTCAGAAAGCTGAACCTGTTGAATGGTACGTCCTTCAACTGTTGGCTTCAATGCCTGGACGACACCCTCTACCTCTGGTAATTCAGGCATTTGAATCCCTCCTTATTTTGCCTCGTACCAAGTTGAGCCATGGTTAAAATCTACTTTAAGCGGTACAGCAAGCTCAATAGCGTTTTCCATGACTTCAGGTACAATTTTTTCGAGTAAGGCAATCTCTTCCTTTGGTGCCTCAAAGATTAGCTCATCGTGCACTTGAAGTAGCAGTTTTGCCTGCATCTTTTCTTTTTTCAATCGAGCATCCATATCAATCATTGCCTTTTTAATGATATCAGCTGCACTACCTTGAATTGGCGTATTCATCGCCGTACGCTCAGCAAAGCTTCTTAAATTAAAGTTTGAGCTTGTTATATCCGGTAAATAACGGCGTCTATTTAATATCGTTGTCACATAACCATTAAATTTCGCATTTTGTACAATATCATCCATATACTGTTTTACGCCAGGGAAACTTGCGAAATATTTTTCAATAAAATTGGCCGCTTCCTTACGTGTAATATCTAAGTTTTGTGAAAGTCCATAATCACTAATACCGTAGACTATTCCAAAGTTAACAGCTTTCGCTGCACGACGCATATTACTATCAACCTCATCTTCCGACACATGGAATACATCCATAGCTGTACGTGTATGAACGTCCATTCCTTCTCGGAAAGCCTCAACAAGGTTTTTATCTTCTGACATATGTGCAAGAACTCGTAATTCAATTTGCGAATAGTCAGCAGAAAATAGGATCCAATCCTCTTTTGAGGGTACAAAGGCTTGACGAATTTTGCGGCCCTCCTCTAAACGGATCGGGATGTTTTGCAAATTCGGATCTGTTGAGCTTAGACGCCCAGTCGCAGTTAAAGCTTGCTGGAAGCGTGTATGCACTTTGCTATCTGATTTATGAATCTCCTTTAATAAGCCCTCAATATATGTGGATTGTAATTTTCCAAGTTGACGATACAACAGAATATGCTCAATGATAGCATGCTCTGACTGTAATTTTTCTAGGACATCTGCAGCAGTTGAATAGCCTGTTTTAGTCTTTTTAATTACAGGTAACCCTAACTTATCGAATAAAATTACACCTAATTGTTTTGGTGAATTAATATTAAAGGTTTCTCCAGCTTCCGCATAAATTTCTTGCTCAATTACCACAAGCTTATCATTAAGCTCTTGCCCCATTTTCTCTAACGTAGCACGGTTAACCGTAATCCCTTCGCTTTCCATTTCAGCTAAAATTCCTGCCAATGGTAGCTCTAGGTTTTTATAAAGATCGAATTGTTCATTTTCCTTTAATAATGCTTCCAGCTTCGGCTGTAATGACCATACTGCAAAAGCCTTACGACTAACATGCTGTGCAAGTTGATCTAAGTCAGGTATTGCACGCTTGGCACCTTTTCCATAAACCGCCTCATCTGCTTGGACATCATAGTAGCCTAATTCCCTTGCAAGTGTGGCAATATCATCGCCACTTAATGCTGGATTATTAATATAAGAAGCAAGTAGCAAATCAAAGTCAACACCAGCTAATTGAATCCCTGCTCGCTTCAATGATGCTTGAGCTGCCTTGGAATCGGACATATATTTTATTTTTGTGGCATCTTCTAGCCAACGACGGAGAGTATCTGACTTTGCTGCTTTATCAAATGGAATATATTGCGTCTTTGTGCCATTTGATAAGGCAATCCCTAGCTGCTGACAAGTGTGATAATGTTCATTTTCCAGTTCAACATGCACAGCCATCACATCTTGTAAGTCCTCAGGCTGAATTTCCTGAACAAGGTCATAGTCGAAAGGTGCCTGCTCTTCCTCATGCATTATAAAGTCACTTTTATCAAGCAGCGATTTGAAGCCAAGCTCACGCCACACACTGATTAATTCATCTTCTTTTGGCCCATTATACGCAAGATCATCCAGTGAAATCGTGATTGGAGCATCCGTATAAATCGTTGCCAGCTTCTTACTCATGATGGCCTGCTCCTCATTAGCTACTAGCTTTTCCTTCATTTTAGAAGCCTTCAATGTATCCATCGCTTCATAAAGCGCTTCAACGGAGCCATGCTCTTTTAATAATTTTACAGCCGTTTTTTCCCCGACGCCTGGTACACCAGGAATATTATCGGAGGAATCTCCCATCAAGCCTTTCATATCAATAATTTGGAGCGGCGTTAACCCGTATTTTTCTGCAATAAAGGCTGGTGTATTTTTCTCTATTTCGGTAATACCTTTTTTCGTTATATAAACGGTTACTTGCTCTGTCGCCAATTGTGTTAAATCACGGTCTCCAGAAACGATGATGACATCCATATCCTGTGTTGAAGCCTCTTTAGCAAGCGTTCCAATAATATCATCGGCTTCATATAATTCCTGCTCATATTGCTTAATGCCATACGCATCAATGAGCTTTCGTAAATAAGGAAATTGCTCTGATAATTCTGGAGGTGTCTTTTGACGTCCTCCTTTATATTCTGTAAAGGTTTCATGGCGGAAAGTTGTTTTTCCAGCATCAAAAGCAACCAATATTTTAGTTGGCTGTTCTTCCTCTAATATTCTTTGTAGCATTGTTGTAAAGCCGTATACAGCATTAGTATGAATGCCACTATCATTCGTTAGCAATGGCAACGCAAAAAACGCGCGATACGCTAAACTATTACCGTCCAATAATAGTAATTTTTCCTTGGTCATGATTTTATCCTCCTGCGTTGTCTTCTCCTTCTACTTTAACATAACAATACATTTCAAGTAAAAAAAGCAGGCGTCCATTCACAAGGTTATCCGTTACTTTTAATGGTTTATCCGCCACTTTTAAGGCTCTATCCGCCACTTTAGCATTCCTATCCATACAAAAAAGCCAACCGCGCGCACTGCGGTTGACTTGTTTAAAATATTCCAACATCCTTAACGTATATTCCCTATAATAGATGAACGACTATCCTGCATTTTTTTCGCAAAATTAGTCATTACATCAAAAGCCTCATTCCGTTTATTATTCATGCCTTGAAAACGGAGCATATCCATTTGCTGTGTATTCAAATCAACTAGCTGTTGATTTCGTTGTTGAACAACCTCTAGCTGATCCTTCAGTTGATTTTCTAACAGTTGTGCTCGCTGTGATTGAACTGCCTGTAATGCCGATTCTAAATCCATGCCTTGAATATCAATTGGTTGAATTTGGCTATTAGCAGAGGATTGCCCTGCCCCGCTAAATAATAATCCGACTGCTAAAGCACTTCCAAACACTACCTTCTTCATCCTGATTACCTCCTATTAAAATGAATCTTTGCTTATCATACCTATTAAAGGTTAAAACAAGGTTAAAAAATATAATTTTTAATATAGTATGTAGCATATCTGCTTATCAAGTTTAGTCATTGACTATTCTCAATATCTTGACTGTACTACAGATTAAATAAGAGCAATACTGACAAATGTTAATAATTTACGTGTTAACAAGGCATAAGACGTATTCCATCGCTTACTAAAAAGCAAAAACTTTCATTCGAGGACAAGGTCCCTGTGAATGAAAGTTCCTAATGGATGTTATTGATTTGAAGTACGATAAAAAACTTCTTCATATATGACCGTTAATATAAATGCATTCATAAAAGCAAATACAAGGAATAACGGCATGCCACCTAATTGTGGATATGTTAGCTCTTGATTAAATACCATTACTGTACTAATTTGTGCCAAAAAGAAAATTAAGCCAATCCCAACTTGCCAAATAGGACGCTTGACCTTTCTTTTTTCATACCAAAATAATTTCTTAAAAAGGTTTCTTACATCCTCTGCAATAATGATACTGAGTAAAAAGATACAAACAAAAAATACTGGTATATGATAGACACTCTTCGTCACCCACGAAAAATCGGATAGACGGAAGAAAAGTGTTAATAACGATGCTATACTACAAGCGATCCCTAAATTTTGGAGCCATTTGCTAATTTGTAATTTCAAAGCCCTTACCCCCAACTATTCTTTTTTAAACATTATTATTCTATCAAATTATAGTTGATTGGGGAATACAAACTTATAAATTTCTATTATTTTCATACTACAATAATTCGATTTCATGGATAATTATAATCCTATTGCAACAAAAAAGTCGTCTCTTTCAAGACTGAGACGACTTTAAACTGTGTTTATTTTATATAACCAGACAAGATGTTGGCATATGGTGAAGTAGCTGGCAAGATAATAACTGTATCTTCCCCAACCGTTTTCTTATAGGATTCTAATGTGCGGTATAAAGAATAAAATTCAGGATCTTGAGAGAAAGATTTATTGTAAATCTTTGCAGCCTCTGCTTCTCCTTCAGCTTGAATTAAAGCAGCTTCTTTACTTGCTTTAGCAAGCATTTCTTGTACGTGTTGATCCGTTTGTGCCTCAATACGACGTTTCTGTGCATCTCCTTCTGACAAATACTTTTGGGCAATTGATTCACGATCTGAAATCATATTCATAAAAACGGATTGCTCATTTTCAGTTGGTAAATCAATGCGACGAATACGTACATCTACTACTTCAATACCATAGTTATCGTTGGAAAGAAGTTCATTCACACGTTCTGTTACTTGATCGTTTATGCTGCCTCGAGAAGAATCCTCATCATTTATAATCTCAGTATAGTTAATTCGGCCAAGTTCAGAGCGAATAACAGAATAAATGAACTCTTCCATACGTGATTCAACTTTTTCTATCGTACCAGCATTCGAAATCAATAGCTTAGGATCCGTAATACGCCATACAGCATAATTATCAATAATAATTCGTTTTTTATCCTTTGTATTAATTTCTTCTTCCGAAATCTCATATGTCATTTGGTTTTTTGGTAACTTTGTGACACTTTGAATAAAAGGAATTTTCATATTTAAACCTGGTTCACGCTCAAACTTAACAACCTCTCCAAACTGCCGAACAACAGCATACTCTGATTCTTTAACTATATAAATATTCGTTAATAAAGTAATCGCTAGAGCGAATAGGACCGTTAATGTTACAGCTAGAGAGATATATTTTTTAGGATTCTTCGGTCCTTTCTTCGACATTTTAACTACATTGTCTCCCGAATCACCTTCTGAAGGAGCAGCTTTTTTACTTTTGCCAGATAAGAAATTGAGGAATTTTTCTAGATCCTTATTTTTTTGGTCCATTAGTTACCGCTCCCCTCTTTTTTCTCTGTTTGTGTCTGTGGCGACTGTTGAGGCTGTAGTTGCTGAAGTGGTAAATACTTCATCGTACTACCATCATCATTCATAATGTAAATTTGTGCTTTCGGTAGGACATTTTCAAGCGTCTCAATAATTAACCGCTCTCGTGTAATTTGCTGATTGCCCTTGTATTGCTCATACATTTTATTAAAGACAGCTACATCCCCTTGTGCTTGCTCTATACGGGCTGTTTTAGTTCCTTTTGCTTTCGACATAATAGCATCACGTTCGCCTTCAGCTTCACTAATGCGTTGGTTTTCATATTTTTCAGCTTCATTTATTTTTGTATTTTTCATTTCACGTGCATCTGTTACAGCAGTGAATGCTGCACGCACATCTTTATTGGGCAATTCTACATCTTGCAATTTGACACCTAAAACGCTTATTCCAATATCGTATTTTTCAATAAGTGAAACTAATAATTGACGAGTATTTGCTTCGATGTCAGCTTTACCTTCTGTTAACGCTGCATCGATAGAAGAACTGCCGATAATAGAACGTATGGCACTCGATGTCGCGCTATGTAATATTCTTTCTGGATCTTGCGAATTAAATAAAAACTTATTAGGCTCTGTAATTTTCCATTGAACAACAAGGTCTGTTAATACAATATTTTCATCCCCTGTAATCATTTTCGTTTCGGCGTCGTATGCCTCTAACTCACCTGCTTTATTTTGCTTATAGCCAAATTGCAAACTAAAGGTTTCTCTTGACAAAATTTCAACGGATTGGACGGGCCAAGGTAATTTAAAATGAAGACCTGGATTTGTTACTGTATCATCGGCACGACCAAATGTAATAACAACAGCTTGCTCTGATTCATCTACCGTGTACCATGAAGTAAAAACTGTAATAAGTGCAATAATTCCAAATATTCCAAGTCCAACAATCATTAGTGTCCTTTTCACACTCATGTCTGTTCCTCCTTTTGCTTAGTACTATTGTTTACGGTGAACCTTTATAAAAAGTTTCAAAATATTTTCATATAATGATTGAAAGGGAGAGAATCTTCTGTATCTTACGCTTTGTAGAAGCTTTTTTAAAGTAAAAAAATCCTGTTACCTTTTATGGCAACAGGATATTAATAACCAGATGTTCAAATACTGGGAAAATGGTAGTGGATAATACAATGCTAATTAATGCAGCAACAATCATCGCTAGACTAGCAAATGTACCTTCTAGCTCTCCAAATTCAAATGCTTTAGATGTACCCGTTCCATGGGCACCCATACCAAGCATTAAGCCTCTAGATGAAGGTCTGTGGAAACGACATATTTTAATTACGATTGGTGCTAACAAGCTTCCTAAAATACCAGTCGTCATAACGAAAACAGCTGTAAGCGTAGGAGAACCACCAATCATATTGGAAATATCCATCGCAATAGGTGTTGTTACGGAACGTGGCACTAAACTATGTACCAACTCATCATTTAAGCCCACCAATAGAGCCATCATAAAGGATGACACAATAGCAACCGCAGAACCAACAGCAATGCTGATGAAAATTTCAAATGCGTGTTTTTTTAATAGGTTGACATTTTTATATATAGGAACGGCAAACGCAACGGTTGCTGGTCCTAGTAAATTTGTTAAGACATTCGCTCCAGCATTGTAGGATTTATAAGATACACCTGTCAGTAGTAAAATACCTATAATGACTAAAGGTGTAATGAGCATAGGTGTCAGCCATTCTTTTTTATATTTTTTATAAAACATTTTACAAATATAAAAAATAGCAACGGTCCCAAGTAAGCTGACAATGGCGATTAATAAAGTCATACAGCATCACCCTTCTTCCGCTGCTCTAGCCATTGTGCTGTATAGCCCGTTACAAACATTACCACAATTGCACTCACAACAATGACCAGCACAACCTTCATTCCTTGCACACCAAATAAGGCATGATAATCAATAACACCGATGGCAGATGGAATAAAGAATAACAAGAGTTCACTTAATAGTACGGCTGCTCCTAATTCAATCCATTCAAGCTTAATTATATGAAACTGTAACAGTAAAAATAATAGGACGAGTCCTATTATGCTCCCTGGAATCGGCAAGTGAAGTAGGCGTGCAATAGTATTTCCGATTAATAATAGGATGTAAAGATAGCCGATTTGCACGATACTTTTGACGATTTTCATGGTCATCCTTCTCTCATTTATTTCTCTGCCTTAACAGTCAGGAAAACACATTTCGAATGATAAGAAGGTTGATTCACTGACTGTCAAAGCGTTCGTCTAACAGACAATCGCAGGTAAGATCGTTGTTAAACTTTATGCTACTATACTATACACCTATTTACGTTCCCTGTAAAACAGAAAAAGAACCTAGTGTTTAAAAAACACTAAATTCTTTCTGTGGGGAATATAAAGCAGTTAAAAATCTTCTATTAGATTTTTATGGTCATCGTCTTAACAATCATATTGGGGTTTCTAGAAATAAGTATAGTGCCCAAATATGAATATAACATGTTGTTCATGTAAAGGATTTGTTAATTTTTCGGAATCATGACAATCATTTTAGTTCCTATGCCGACTTCACTTTCTACTTGAATTCGGCCATGATGAGCCTCTACTAAATGCTTAACAATTGCTAACCCTAAGCCTGTTCCACCAGAATTACGACTTCTCGCTCGATCCACCCGATAAAATCTTTCAAAAACGCGTGCAATTTCATGTTTTTCAATCCCAATCCCTTGATCCTCTATTTCGATAATACCATGTGTTTCATTTTCCTTTAATCGAATAGAAACAGTCGTATTTTCAGGAGAATATGTAATCGCATTGGTAATTAAATTCGTCACGATTTGAATAATACGATTGGCATCCCCCATAACCTGGACATCTCGTTCGATATCCACCTGGAAGCTCATATTTTTTTCATCCAATCGCGGTGCTGTCAATTCCGCTCCACGAATTAAAACATCCTGCAAGCCCATCGGCATAATATTGACAGTAAAGCCATGCTGCTCAATCTTTGATAGTTCTAGTAAATCTTGAATTAGCATTTGGAGTCGATTACTTTCTTTATAAATAATCTCTAAGAAAGAGATCAGCATTTTCTCGTCTTTATAGGCCCCATCCAATAAAGTTTCTGAAAAGCCTTTAATAGATGTAATCGGTGTGCGTAATTCATGTGATACATTCGCAACAAAGTCTTTCCGAATTTGTTCTAATCGAACTAGTTCCGTTATATCATGCATAACGATGACAACGCCTAGCCATCGTCCATGATCCCCGATAACAGGTGCTCCATAGACTTCTTTATTATATAGCTCCTGCTGTACTTCCATTTTAATTTGTTGTCGATACGGCATTTCTGTCAGAAAGACATGATCGATAAATTGCTCTAATGATTTCGGTAAGCCTATTGTACGAAATACCTTCCCCTGTACATCATCAAGCTGCATTCCAAAGCGCTCCAGAAATACACGATTCACAATGGAAATATTCCCCTCTCGTCCAATCATCATGAGAGAGCTTCCCATATTTTCAATTAAGGTCTTTAGTCTTTCTTCCTCTACTTCACGGATCGTTGTAATATCTTGCAAATTCCGTGCCAATATGTTTATGGAATGACTCAGCGGTATCATGCGTTCATGTTCATTCTCTTGAGCACGCGCACGATAGTTCCCCTTTGCAAGCTCAAGGGCAGTTTCTGTCACATTATCAATCGGTGCAGTAAAGTTACGTATCATATAACGACTTATAATCGCTATTAATATCAACGTGATTGTGAAGAGAATAGCCAGCACTCCATAAAGGCGTGCACGTACATAGTTCAATAAGGATTCATCTCGTTCCATAGCTTGGGCTGCATACAAGGCTTCCTGATCTTCCTTCGTTAAATCCATTTTGCGTTCATCGATTACTTGGTCCATTGATGCCCGTATTTCAGTGGTTGCTTGCTCGTTATATTGCTCGATATAAACAGGAAAAAGCTGACCTATAACAATCATTAGGACAGCTAATATCGTTCCAAGTAAAAGCATGAATGTCAAAAATAAGCGGTTGCTCATTGATTTCATGTCGTTTTCGGCTCCTCAAATTTATAACCAAGGCCCCTAATTGTTTTAATAAACATCGGCTTACGGCTATTTTCTTCAATTTTATCGCGAAGGTGGCTAATGTGTACATCCACAATTCGAGTATCGCCAGCAAAATCATATTTCCATACAGCACTTAATAGCTGATCACGTGTTAATACACGATTTTTATTTTCAAGTAAATAGATGAGTAACTCAAACTCCTTTGGGGTAAATTCCAGTGCCTCATCCTGTAAAAATACTTCAAATCGCTCTGGGTACACTCGCAGCTGTCCAAACTCATACATTTTTTCCTGCGCCTCATCCTTATCATCTGCCACAACGTTTTGCGTGAAACGTCTTAATACAGCCTTGACACGCGCTAAAACTTCACGAGGACTAAAGGGCTTTGTCATGTAATCATCTGCTCCCAGCTCAAGACCAAGAACTTTATCAAATTCGTCATCTTTAGCAGTTAGCATAATAATTGGCGTATTCATACGTTGCTGTCGTATTTGTTTACAGACCTCCATACCATCGAGCTTTGGAAGCATCAAATCTAAAAGAATTAAATTTGGCTGTAAGTCGATTGCTTTTTCAAGCCCTTCCTGACCATCAGCAGCCGTTTCCACTACATAGCCTGCCTGTTCTAAATTATATTTCAATAATGTTGCAATCGAAAATTCATCTTCAATTACTAAAATCGTTTTTGTCATGTCTAATGCCTCCGTTAGTGATTTGAAACCCCCATTTCAAATCTCAAGACGTCTATAGCGCAAGTGGTGGAGTTACAAGCAATAAACCTTCAATTACAAGCTGTTTCTGCTCATTATATGAGTGGACAGATACAGTGATGGTATTGTCATATTTATTGATTGCTGTAACCTCTAATAGCGTATCGAACAATTCATAATGATAGAGAGGTCCTAAATATTTTAAATGTTGCTCAATAATTCGTGCACCTGGTCCTGGAATATACTTTGACACAGCTGATGTAATAATACCATTTAACATAATCGTCGGCACAATTGGCTTTTGAAAAGGTGTCATAGCCGCATAATCATGTTGAATATAAAGCGGATTACTATCGTTTGTAAGCCCTAAATAAAGCAATAAATCCCTATCTTCAATTTTTTCAGTGATATGGATTTTCTCGCCAACTGTAATTTCATCGATTGTGAGACCAAGTTTACTATTTTTTTGAAGCAAAGATACGCCAACCCCTTTTCTATCATACTACATTCATAGTATCAATTTTATGCTAAAAGTACAATGAAAAGCAGAAGATCCTTACCTTTCTAGACACATAAAACATAAAAAAACGAGCAGGGACATTCCCTACTCGCTTTAAGTTTCAGACTGATATTTTACACTAAAATTTTCATCACATTACGAACTGCTTCTGCCGATTGATCTAAAGCTGCTTTTTCTTTGTCCGTTAATTCTAGCTCAAAGATTTTTTCAATACCGTTTTCGCCAAGTAAAGTAGGAACACCTAAGTATAAGTCATGATAGCCATACTCACCTTCTAAATAAGCGATAGATGGTAAAATACGTTTTTGGTCTTTTACAATAGCTTCAGCCATCTCTATTAATGCCGCAGCAGGCGCATAATAGGCAGAGCCGTTTCCAAGTAAGTTAACAATTTCTGCTCCGCCATTACGTGTTCGGTCAACAATTTCCTCTAAACGTTCAGCAGAAATAAGTGTTTCTAGCGGAATGCCACCAGCAAATGAATAACGTGTTAATGGCACCATAGTATCACCGTGACCACCTAATACAAAACCAGTAATATCTTTCACTGAAATCTTAAGTTCTTCTGCCACAAATGCGCAGAAACGAGCCGTATCAAGAACACCCGATTGACCAATAACACGATTTTTAGGGAAGCCAGTTTCTTTGTATACTGTGTAAGTCATGGCATCAACTGGGTTTGTCAGTACAAGGATTGTAGCATTTGGTGAATGCGTAGCAATCTCTTTTGAAACAGTTTTCATCACACCCTGATTGATTTGAACAAGGTCATCACGGCTCATGCCTGGTTTACGTGCAACACCAGCGGTAATAATAACTACGTCAGAATTCGCCGTATCTGCATAATTGGAAGTACCTTGTACATAAGAGTCAAATCCTTGTATTGGTGCTGCTTCCCACATATCTAGTGCCTTTCCCTTTGTTGGGTTTTCTGCTTGTGGAATATCCACTAATACAACGTCACCAAGTTCTTTCTGAGCTGCTAAAAATGCTGCAGTAGCGCCTGTAAAACCGCCACCGATTACTGAGATTTTTTTACGTTTCAGAGACATTTGAATACGCTCCTTTAAAATTAGGTTATATATTTTAAAAGAGGGAGGAGACATCCATCTCACTCCCTCGATTAAACAAGTTTATCGTAAATATTAAATTAAAATTTACTTTCACCCTAATTATATCGGCAGAAAAAAGCATCCGCTTTAGCGATAAATTCTATTGTAGAATAGAAAATTATAGGTTTTTGATTAACTCATTAGCGAATTCTGAACATTTCACTTCTGTAGCGCCGTCCATTAAACGTGCGAAGTCATAAGTAACAACTTTAGAAGAAATTGTTTTCTCAACAGATTGAGTGATCATGTCAGCAGCTTCTTGCCATCCTAAGTGCTCAAGCATTAATACACCTGAAAGTAATACTGAAGATGGGTTTACTTTATCTAAACCAGCATATTTTGGTGCTGTACCATGAGTAGCTTCAAAGATCGCATGGCCAGTTACATAGTTAATGTTCGCGCCTGGAGCGATACCAATACCACCAACTTGTGCAGCTAGAGCATCAGAAATATAGTCACCATTTAAGTTCATTGTAGCTACTACATCGAACTCAGTTGGACGAGTTAAGATTTGTTGTAAGAAGATATCAGCGATAGAATCTTTAACTAAGATTTTACCAGCTGCAAGTGCGTCAGCTTGTGCTTTGTTTGCTGCTTCTTCACCTTGCTCTTCTTTGATTGCATCGTATTGGTTCCAAGTGAATGTTTGATCAGCAAATTCTTTTTCTGCTAATTCATAACCCCATTTTTTGAATCCACCTTCAGTGAATTTCATGATGTTACCTTTGTGAACTAAAGTAACAGATGGGCGTTTATGTTTAATTGCATATTCAATAGCAGAACGTACTAAACGCTCAGTACCTTCTTTAGATACAGGTTTTACACCGATACCAGATGTTTCTGGGAAACGGATTTTGTTTACACCAAATTCAGTTTGTAGGAAGTTGATGATTTTTTGAGCTTGTTCAGAGCCAGATTCGAATTCGATACCAGCATAGATGTCTTCTGTGTTTTCGCGGAAGATAACCATGTCAACGTCTTCTGGGCGTTTAACTGGAGAAGGCACTCCATCAAAGTGACGTACTGGACGTAAGCATACATATAAGTCAAGTTGTTGACGTAACGCTACGTTTAGAGAGCGGATACCACCACCGATTGGAGTAGTAAGAGGACCTTTGATTGCAATTAAGTATTCGTTAATTTTGTCTAAAGTTTCTTGTGGTAACCATTCACCAGTTTGGTTAAATGCTTTTTCACCAGCTAAAACTTCTAACCATTCAATTTTCTTTTCACCGTTGTAAGCTTTTTCTACAGCTGCGTCGATTACGCGTGATGCTGCAGCCCAGATATCTGGACCAATTCCATCACCTTCGATGAAAGGAATTACTGGATTGTTTGGTACATTAAGTACGCCATTTTCAACTACAATTTTGTTTGACATTCTGTTGCCTCCTAAATTCATAATCATAGGACTGTGTTAGTGATAACACAGTCCCAAACATTCTAGCATATTTTCCAAATTAGCGCTCGCTGATTGGAACATATTTTTGCATGCCTGGTCCAACATACTCAGCACGTGGACGGATTAGGCGGTTATTAGCATATTGCTCAAGGATATGTGCCACCCAACCTGAAGTACGTGATACTGCGAAAATTGGTGTGAACAGGTCATGATCAATACCTAAAGAATCATACACTGACGCAGAGAAGAAATCTACGTTTGCAGGCAATTTCTTTTGTTCTACGATCATGTCATGGATTTTAACTGACATTTCGTAAAGCTCTGGTTTACCAGTTAGTTCAGTTAATTTTTTAGACATAACGCGTAAATGCGGAGCACGAGGGTCGCCTTTACGATATACACGGTGACCGAAGCCCATGATTTTTTCTTTGTTGTCTAATTTATTTTGAATATAAGATTCAACATTTTCAAGTGAGCCAATTTCAGTTAACATTTTCATAACTTGCTCATTTGCTCCACCGTGAAGTGGTCCTTTTAATGCACCGATCGCTGCAGTTACACCTGAATAAACGTCAGATAATGTAGCTACACATACACGTGCTGTAAATGTAGATGCATTTAATTCATGGTCAGCGTGTAACACTAATGCTTTGTCAAATGCTTCAATTTCAATAGCTTCTGGCTCTTCACCTTTTAGCATGTATAAGAAGTTTGCCGCATATCCTAATTCTGGTTTTGGCGCAACTGGCTCTAAACCTTTACGAACACGTGCAAATGCAGTTACTACTGTTGCAATTTTAGCTTGTAGACGAATTGCTTTACGGTAGTTTGCTTCTGGATCCATAACATCCGCTTCTTCATCGAATACACCAAGTAAAGATACTGCAGTACGCAATGCAGCCATTGGATGTACAGTTGAAAGTGGGTATGTTTTAAATTGGTCGACAATCGCTTGCGGAATTGACATGTTGTCTGCCAATTGTTGTTTTAGTTCAGCTAGCTCGTCCGCTTTTGGTAAACGAGTATGCCATAACAAGTAAATTACCTCTTCGAATGACGCATTTTCTGCTAAATCATCAATGTTGTAACCAACATATGTAAGTGTGTCATCGATAATTGAACTGATTTTAGATTCCGCTGCTACGATACCTTCTAAACCTTTAGTTGCTGACATAAATTATCGCTCCCTCATACTTATTTTTTTGTTGCAAATGCGTTTTTTATGTTGCATTTACGAATTTTGCTCATATGAACCATTAAGTAAATCGCTTACATTGCTATTATAATCATTTTTGACAGCTTTGTGAATGAAAATCCTCCAAATAAAGAAAAAGACGTCCGAACGACTATATAATTGTCCTAAAGAGATTTTTTTGTATATTTTGACATTAATTTATCAATTGGTTTGGGGTGAATTTGTAAAAATGAGGAATTTAAAGTATTTTTCATACGAAAGAACTACAAGTATTTTGCTGTTTATTTTTTATTTAGTCATACTTTGGTTTGTTTTACCTGTGTCACTCGCGATTTTTTTATCATTTTCTACGTATCCTATCATAAATTTTTTACATAAATATTGTAGGATAGCGTATTGGATTGCAGCCATTATTGTGGAAGTATTAATATTAACATGTATTTTTCTGCTAGTTGTCATATCTATTAACAGTATTATCGTCATTTTCCCAGAAATTAGAGATACATTACAAAATTTCCCGCTTTTCAGTGAATATGAATCCATGTTTGTACAAGTTTTAAAAGAAAAATCACTGTCCATTTTCGATTCCATCTTCGTATATACAGCAGATCTTTTCCAATTATTAATGAAGCATGTCATTGAGGTTTTCATCTTTTTGGTCGCTTATTACTTTGCGCTTCTAGAAACACGTAAATCACGCTATTGGTTCTTTCAGTATGTGCCTAAAAAATATCGTCAAGAGTGGCAATCCCATTTTGCAAAAATCATGCAACTTTTTCATTATTTCTTGTTTGTGGAGTTTCAATTATTTACGATTACCCTACTCATTCTTTGTGCAGGGTTTATGATCCTACAATTTGAACAAGCCATCATTAAAGCATTTATTGTAGCATTTGCAGATGTACTACCGTTTTTCGGGATCGGCGTTTTTCTTGTGCCAATGAGCATTTATTTTTATTTCAATGGCAATACCTTTTTATGTGTAGCCATTTTACTACTATATTTATTTGTACAATTAACAAGGCAGCTAGCCGATTCGATGCTTTGGTCCAATACGCTTCAGCTACGCACGTTCCATACATTCTTTATCAGCGCTGCCTCTATTCTATTATTTGGTTTTTATGGTATATTACTGAGCCCTATCTTTTTATTTCTAGCTGTAAAACTAAAGGAAAACTCTATCTTTGAACGATGATGAATTGGCCCTTTTTCATTTTTTTACGCATCCAGTAATAGACAATGGGTTGGAACATTTTTCGAGAAAATGGCATGAGTAGGAGTAAACCTAGGGCATCTGTTAAAAATCCAGGTAACGCTAAAAGCAAACCACCACCAAAAGTTAAGAAAGTATCCACTAATGCAGCTCCTGGTGCTTCTCCGCGTGCTAATGTATTTTTCACATTTTGAACAGAGTTCATACCTTTATTTTTCATGACATAAATCCCAATAACACTCGTAGCAATAATGAGCAATAATGTACTTAAAACACCAATATTTTGTCCAATGACTATTAATAACGCCAATTCGGCTAATGCGTAGACAATGAAACCAAGAAAAATTTTTCGCATATTTTTCTCCTTTCTACTTGAAAAGCTATACCTTTTATACGTTATTATAGCCCGATTAGTTTCATAAAAAAATGAATACACCTATTCTAAGAGAAAGCAACTTCTGTTAAAGGTAGAAATTAGTAGTTTCCAGAAATAGTGTGTACAACCCTTATGAAAAAGCTCTAGTACAACAAACCGCACTAGAGCTTTTTTGTTAATAATTAAAGAACACTTGCATGCCCCTTGTAAATAACACCTGTTTCAGCATCCATTGTAATTTCTTGACCATGACGAATTAATGTAGTTGCTTCTTTTACACCAACGATAACTGGTATACCTAGGCTTAACCCTACAACTGCTGCATGGCTAGTAAGCCCACCTTCTTCAGTAATTAGACCAACACAATTTTCTAAAGCAGGCATCATATCACGATCTGAACCGACTGTTACAAGGATGCATCCGTCTGTATCGTAGGCAAGTGCCTCAGCAGCATTTTTAGCAACCACTGTTTTACCAACAACTGATGCTTTTCCGATCCCTTGTCCACGTGCAAGTAAATCACCAATAATGTGTACTTTCATTAAGTTTGTTGTACCCGCTTCACCTACAGGTACACCTGCTGTAATGACAACAGCGTCTCCGTGTGTAACAAAGCCATGCTTCAAGCTTTCATCCACAGCTAGTTCTAAAATTTCATCTGTTGTTGTCACGCGTTGACACACAATTGGGTATACGCCCCATACAAGTGTTAATGTATGAGCTGTATTTGTAGAGCCTGTTACGGCTACAATTGGCACTCCTGGTCGATATTTTGCAATCATTCTCGCTGTATTACCACTTTCAGTTGGTGCTAATACGGCTTTCACCCCTAAATTGATAGAAGTATAAGCAACTGCTTGAGAAATTGCCTCCGTCATATTGGCTTCTTTCTCACGACTACGTGCAGAAACAATTGATCTATAATCTAATGAATTTTCAGTGCGTTGTGCAATTTTATTCATCGTTTGTACTGATTCTACTGGATAAAGACCCGCTGCAGTTTCACCAGATAACATAATCGCATCTGTCCCATCAATAATTGCGTTGGCTACATCACTTGCCTCTGCACGTGTTGGTCGTGGGTTACGCTGCATGGAATCTAGCATTTGTGTTGCCGTAATGACCGGTTTACCAACTTGATTACATTTTAGAATTAATTTCTTTTGTACAAGTGGTACTTCTTCTGCAGGAATTTCAACACCAAGATCTCCACGAGCAACCATTAAACCGTCAGATACCAGGATGATTTCATCGATATTATCGACACCCTCTTGGTTTTCAATTTTTGGGATGATATGAATATGACTACCACCATTTTGTTCAAGCAATTCACGAATTTCAAGGACATCTTTTGCACGACGAACGAATGAAGCGGCAATAAAATCGACACCTTGTTCGATACCAAATAAAATATCTTGTGCGTCTTTTTCTGTGATACCTGGTAGTTGTACAGAAACACCTGGTACGTTAACACCCTTTTTATTTTTTAGAACGCCAGCATTCTCAACAATGGTATGAATTAATCCTTTTTCCATATCCGTTGCTAATACACGTAGTTGAATTAATCCATCATCAAGTAAAATAATCGAATTTTGCTCAACGTCTTCAATTAAGCGCTCATAAGTAACAGAGAAGCTCGTCTCAGTACCTTCTACCTCTGTCATTGAAATATCAATTACCTGACCTGCTGACAAATGAAGCTCGCCATTTTTCATGTTGTGTGTACGAATTTCCGGTCCCTTTGTATCAAGTAAAATTCCCACTGGTTTATTTAATTTTTGTGCCACTTCACGAATTAAATGAATACGCCCTGCATGTTCTTCATGAGATCCATGTGAAAAATTCAAGCGGGCAACGTTCATACCTGCTTCGATTAATTTTTCTAAAGTTTCTGGTGACTCACTTGCAGGTCCAATTGTACATACGATTTTTGTTTTTCTCATTTTTGCCCACTCCGTTTTATAACAAATTATATTGATAGTTCTTTCATTAGTGTATAAAGGCTTACATCTGCCTCATGATTCTTTTCAAAAGCCTCTGGCATATCATAATCAATGACTTGATGATTGCGAATACCTACCGCTCTACCAGCTTTGCCTTCCATAAGTAATTCAACTGCATGTGCGCCAAACTGACTTGCTAATACACGATCTCTTGCTGTAGGTGATCCACCACGTTGAATATGACCTAACACTGAAACCCGTGTTTCTTTTCCAGTCTTTTCTTTCAACAGTTTTGCCAGCTCACTTCCTGACATAACGCCCTCTGCAACAATAATAATACTATGCTTTTTACCACGTGCAGCACCACGATCTAAGCGTGCGACAATATCGTCTAAATTATAATCTTCTTCTGGAATTAATACAGTTTCAGCACCAGCAGCGAGACCTGCCCATAAAGCGATATCTCCTGCATCACGTCCCATGACCTCTACAATGAATGAATTTTCATGCGATGTAGCGGTATCTCGGATTTTATCAATGGATTCTACGACTGTATTTAGGGCTGTATCAAAGCCGATCGTATATTCCGTTCCTGGAATATCATTGTCGATTGTCCCAGGCACACCTACAACAGGGAAGCCTTTTTTTACTAAATCCATGGCTCCTCGATATGACCCGTCACCACCAATGACAACAAGTCCTTCAATACCAGCAGCTCGTAAATTCTCAATTCCTCGTTGCTGGACAGCATCCTCTTTAAATTCTGGGCATCTTGCCGAATTCAAATGCGTTCCACCGCGTTGAATAATACCACCAACTGCACCTAAATCAAGTTCTTCCATATAACCTTTTACTAAGCCTTCATAACCATGCTTAATTCCGACAACATCGATTCCATGAAATGCTGCCTTACGAACAACCGCTCGAATAGCTGCGTTCATTCCAGGCGCATCTCCACCACTAGTTAATACAGCAATTTTTTTCATTGTCGAACCTCCTGCAGTTACTATTATTATTCACATTAACATGAAAAAACAAACTATGTAAGGGTTCTGAGGATACAAAAACATAACTTTTACATAAAAAATGAAAAGAATGCGCTTTCACACACTCTTTCCACCTAAAAACATCCTAAATCTAACATTTTTTCAAGAAGTCTGGCGTTCATTATGCGCTATTATCTTCTTTAATTTTTATAGCTTTTTAATATGTTAAGATACAAATTTTGTCTCTTAACGAGCAAATTTATTGCTTTAGATTTTTATACACTGTAAAGGTAAAGAACAATCATCTGTTAACAAACAGATTTACACTTCTGTATACTGTCCAATTTTTTTAAATTTTTCATAGCGATCTTCAACTAATTGTTCTCCATTTAAAGAATTTAATGCATGAAGTGTGTCACTAATGCATTCTTTAATAGAAAGGGCCTGTTTTGCTACATTGCGATGTGCTCCACCAATAATTTCAGGAATAATGCCATCAATTACACCAAGTTCTTTCAAATCGGGTGCTGTGATACGCATTGCTTCTGCTGCCTGCTTAGCCAGACTACCGTCCCGCCATAAAATAGATGCTGCTCCTTCTGGCGAAATAACAGAGTAAGTCGAGTTTTCGAGCATAAAGACACGGTTTGCTACACCTAATGCTAGTGCACCACCACTTCCTCCTTCACCAATAACGATACTAATTACAGGTACAGTTAAGCCAGCCATCTCTACAAGATTTCTAGCGATTGCTTCACTTTGACCACGTTCTTCAGCAGCTTTCCCTGGGTAAGCACCTTTTGTATCAATAAAACAAATAATTGGTCGTTTGAATTTTTCAGCTTGCTTCATCAAGCGTAGTGCTTTTCGATACCCCTCTGGATGAGGCATACCAAAATTACGACGTATATTTTCCTTAGTAGACTTACCACGTTGATGTCCAATAATTGTTACTGGTTGCCCTTCGAAAATGGCAATCCCACCAAGAATGGCTGCATCATCACCAAATGTACGATCACCATGTAATTCAATAAAATCTTCACACATTGCTTCAATATATTGAAGCGTTGTAGGTCTTTCTGGATGTCTTGCTACTTGCACACGATCCCACGGCTTCATATTGGCATAAATCGATTGCTCTAATTGTGATAAACGTGTTTCAAGCTTTTCGATTTCACCAGACATATCTACTTCTGCTTCAGCAGCAATTGTTTTTAATTCATCAATTTTCTCACGTAATTGTACGACTGGTTCTTCAAATGCTAAATTTTTAGACATGTTGTACGCCGCCTTTCGTATGCATTTTTACAAGTAAAGAAACTTGTTTACGTAAATCCTTGCGATGGAAAATGGCATCAAGCTGACCATGCTCTAATAAAAATTCTGCTGTTTGGAAATCACTTGGCAGTTTTTCTCGTACCGTTTCTTCAATTACCCGACGCCCTGCAAAGCCAATTAATGCCTGTGGCTCTGCAATATTTATATCACCAACAGAAGCAAAGCTTGCGGAAACTCCACCTGTTGTTGGATGTGTTAGGATAGAAATGAATAATAAGCCTTGATCACTGTGGCGTTTTAATGCCACACTAGTTTTCGCCATTTGCATTAACGATAATACGCCCTCTTGCATACGGGCACCGCCACTAGCGGTAAAGATAATAAATGGTACACCTAGTTCTGTAGCCTTTTCTACTGCTCTTGTAATTTTTTCACCAACAACAGAGCCCATTGACCCCATACGGAAGTGCGAATCCATAATCGCTACGACAATTTCTTCACCATCTAACGTACCAACACCTGTTAGGACAGCCTCGTTCAAGCCTGTTTTCTCTTGGTCTGCTGAAATTTTTTCAACATATGCTGGGAAATTAAGGGGATTACTTGTTTGTAAATGATCATCCATGGATTCGAATGAACCTTCATCTAAGAAATATGCCACACGCTCTTGTGCTGTCATTTTGAAATGATGACTACATTTTGTACATACTTTATGATTTTTTTCTAATTCCTTTGTTAATTGAATGTGACGACATTCAGGACATTTCGTCATTAATCCTTCTGGAAATGCCTTTTCTTGCCCGTCCTCTTTCTTTTTTCGATTACCACTAAATAAGCTACGTATTGCCATGTTCGACTCCCCCTTTGTTGTTGTTTAAATGCTCTGTACAGTACTCATCCACTGCTCATAAGCTTTTAATGCTTCTTTTTCGTAACCAAGCTGCATCGATTTCAACATCGTTTGAATGATTAATTTTTCATCTTCTGTTGAGTTTCGATTTAAACGGTCGCCATCATAAGCTGCTAATTGAAACCAGATTTTTAACGAAAGACGATTACCTGTCGTAATTAATAGTTCTCGTAAAATATCTCGACAATTAATTGTACCTTCTATCTCTAGTTTCACAAAAAAACTATCCCACACAGGTAGTGTGCGAAGAGTCTCTGTACAACTTATTACGCGAATTGCTTCCATTTCATGAATTTGTCGCGTCAATTCGACATCTTTTTTTGATTTTTCATCTTCTAATATAAACATCGACAGTATTTCTACGAGCTGATGCTTATGTGTGGACGCAAGAAAAGTACCACCACCATGTCTCGTTTCAATAAGTCCTAGCAACTCTAAGCTTCGCAAAGCCTCTCTCACAGAGGATCGCCCGACACCTAGACGCTCTGATAGAACTCGTTCTGAAGGTAGTTTCTCACCTGCTTGAATTTTTTCCATTTTAATGAGTTGACGTAGTTGTTGGACGATTTCTAAAAACACTTTTTTTTGTTCGGTTTTTTTATCCATACGACTAACTCCCCTTATCAAAAAAGTGGTCTGACCACTTTTTAACGTTGACTCTAGCTTACAAAATAACTGTTCAAAAGTAAAGAAAAAACTGCATAAAATTTAATGCAGTTTCTAAATTCTTGTTTTATTTTATATCTTTTTCGTCGTTTGCGCATGTTTTACTTTGATTTGTGGCTTGCCAAAACGTCTTTCTAAAACACCATCAATCAACAGCATTTCCTCCTCTAACAGCAGGTCTTGGACCAATTGAAAAGTTTGTGGAAAAAATGTAATAGAAACCGTACCAAACTCATCCTGTAGCTGAACGAAGGCCATTTGCTCACCTTTTTTTGTACGGATTTTCTTCACTTCTTCAATCAGACCAAGCATTTTTATGGAGGAGCCATCACGCTTCTGCTTTAACTCTCGGCAAGTACAATTGATATCCGCCCAGTATAGTCTTTCCTGCGCGACTGGATGGGTAGAAATATAAAAGCCCAAGCTCTCTTTTTCATGCATCAATTTTTCCTTCTCGGACATTGCTTCTGCCTGCATATATTTTGGCTTCCCAAAACTAAATGCCATTGCTGATGCCAAATCGATATCTTCAGTAGGCCTTAAAAGTTCCGCGTGTTTCAAAGCTGCATCTACTGTCATGATGAGGACTGCTCTATCCTTTTCTAGATAATCAAGCGCTCCAGCATATATCAATGATTCCAACACTTTTGGCTTAAAATGCTGCGCACTTAAGGCAACAGCCAGATCAAATAGGTTATTTAATACTTCTGGATTTGTTTGACGGAGTCCATGCATTTTTTCTATAAATGTATGAGGCACACCTTTAATTCCTGATAAGCTGTAGCGAATGCCTTCATTTTCTACAGTAAAATACTTCGTACTGTTTTTTAAAGAAGGTGGATAAAATGGGATGCCCTTATCTTTTGCCTCATGGACAAGTTGTTGAATCTTTTCTATATTTCCCGTTGCATTCGATAATAACGCTGCATAAAAACTTTGAGGGAAATGCGCCTTTAAATAAGCCATTTGATAGGAAATAACACTATAGGCCACAGCATGACTTTTAGGGAAACCATAATCCGCAAAGCGTACGATCAATTCGTAGACCTCTTCAGCTACACGCTGGTCAAAGCCTTGACGTAGCGCCCCATGAACAAATGCAGTACGTTGCTCCTCTAAAACTTGTCGATTTTTTTTACTCACTGCACGGCGAAGTAAATCTGCCTGTCCCATAGTAAAGCCAGCCAGTACTGATGCAATTTTTATAATTTGTTCTTGATAAACGATCACACCAAAGGTCTCTTGTAAAATAGGCTCTAGCACTGGATGTGGCATCGATACCATTTCTCTGCCGGCTTTCCGTTTTGCATAGACAGGAATAAAATCCATTGGACCTGGACGATAAAGCGCATTTACAGCAACAATATCTAAAAAACTCGTAGGACCGATATCACGTAAGGCTTGCTTCATACCGTCTGATTCTAATTGAAAGATCCCCAACGTATCCCCTCTTTGTAATAGCTGAAACGTCTTGTCATCATGCATAGGGATTCTTTCAAATTCTATCCAAGGGCCACCGGCTTTATAAATTGACCAACGTATTTGCTCTAAAATAGTGAGATTGCGCAAGCCTAAAAAATCCATTTTAACGAGACCACATGCTTCAATATCTCCCATTGGCCATTGCGTACTATAAATACCATCATGCCCTTCTTCAATCGGTACAGTATTCACTAAAGGCGATGGAGCGATGACAATACCAGCTGCATGTGTAGAGGAATTTCTTGGTAGCCCCTCCAATTTTAACGCTACCTCGTACCAACGCATATGCTTATCATTCTCCGCTAGCCAGCCTTGAAAGACCTGTGACTCAGCTACAGCTCTTTGTAATGTAATTCCCGGCTTATTTGGAATCATCTTCGAAATTTTTTCTAGCATCTCTGCATCAAAGCCAAATACCCGCGCAACATCTCTGGCTACTGCTTTTGCAGACAATGTTCCAAATGTAATAATTTGCGCAACATTTGCTTTACCATATTTTTGGGCAACATACTGAATGACTTGATGTCTTTTACTATCAACAAAATCGATATCAATATCAGGTAAGGTGATTCTTTCAGGATTTAAAAAGCGTTCGAATAATAAACCATAGGCAAGTGGATCTACTTGTGTAATCGAAAGACTATATGCCACAAGGGAACCTGCTGAGGAACCACGTCCTGGTCCCGTCAAAATTCGATTTTCTTTAGCATAACGCATGAAATCTGCCACAACTAAAAAATAGTCCGCAAAGCCCATAGAACAAATAATTTCAAGCTCATATTGTAGTCGTTCATGATAAGCAACAGGTATTGCCAGTTGCTTAAATCGCTCTTCTAATCCAGTAAATGCTTCTTTAGCAAGCAAGCGTTCAGCCGTTTCCCCTTCAGGTACAGGAAATTTAGGCATTTGAACAGGCATTTTTGGTATTTCAGCTCTACAGCAAGCGAGCATTTTCGTACTGGCATCAAGCCAATCTGGACGATCAGCAAACCAATGTTGCCATTCGTATGCTGTTGGGGCAAAATAGCCCTGTACATCAGCTGTTTGCATAGTAGTACCAAGCTTTTCTCCTGTATCAATTGCTCTTGCTACTTCATAAGCAAAATGATCTTCTGGACGCAAAAAATAACAGCTTTGAGAGGCTACAAGTGTAATGGCCTGTTCTTCACACCAGAAAACGATATCATCTTCCTGTTCAGCCTTTATCCCTCCAGGTCTAGCAATCCCCATATAGAAATGATGGTTAAATAGCTGGACCAAAGCAGAAACCATTGCCTGCCAGTCATCTAGACCTGCTAAATCGTCTGAAGAAAGTAGAGCTATACAGCCTGCTGAATACCCCTCAAGCCACTTCCAAGGCAGCACATCATCTTGTCTAATTGAAATCGCACTACTAATCTTTAATAAATGTTGATAGCCTTCCTGTGTCTGCGCATACAGGACGAGGGGAAGGGTTTTGTCACGCCATTGAACGTTAACCGAAAGCCCAATGACCGCATGGATATTTGCTTGCTGCAATGCTTTACAAAAAGGCAAAAGCCCGTACAATTTCGTATTAACGATTGCACAGGCTTGTGTCTTTTGTTCTTGTAAAAAAGGAATCAATTGCTCAAGCCGAATTGTGCTTTTCAATAAATCCGCGCTCGTATGCATCTTTGTATATACATGTGTCAAATGAATCCCTTCCTTTTCTTTGTTAATGATACGCTTTACAAATCTCTTTTAATCTTGCAATAACGAGGTCTGCTTCTTCCCATGAATAGGCAGTAGCACCAGAAGCAAGCGGATGTCCGCCACCATTAAATTCTTTCGCTAAAGTATTGATAACGGGCCCCTTTGAACGTAAACGTACACGGATTTGATCCCCTTCTTCAATGAAAACAACCCACGAGCATATATCTTTCACACTGCCAAGGCAGCCTACTAATAAAGAGGCCTCAGATGGCACAGTATCATGCTCTGCTAGTAATTCTTTTGTTAGCTTCACATAGGCAGCTCCATGCTCATCCATTGTAAAGTTTTGATAAATATAGCCTTGTAAATTAAGTAACTTTTGCTCCATTTCGTACATGCCATCAAATAGTTGATTTCGATCAAAATCATATGTAATCAGGTCCGCAGCAACTTTAAATGTTTTAGCTGTTGTACTCGGGAATTGGAATCTACCTGTATCGCCTACTATTCCTGCAAATAATAAGCGTGCAGCAGCATCTGAAAGTTTCCAGTTTGCTACTTCCTTGCCTTCTTCATATAATTCATAGATCATTTCACTACAAGAGCTTGCTGTTGTATCCACCCATAAAAGATCACCATAAGCATCATCATTTGGATGATGATCAATTTTTATCACCATTTTCCCTTTTGTGTAGCGTTGGTCGTCAACACGTTCTGTATTAGCAGTGTCTGTGACAATGACTAATGCATTGTCATACACTTCATCCGCTATTTCATCAGGCTGCGCCATAAAAGATAACGAGGCATCATGTTCCCCTACAGCAAAAACCTTTTTCTCAGGATAATTGGCTAAAATAATCTCTTTTAAACCTTGCTGTGAGCCATAAGCATCAGGATCTGGACGTACATGACGATGAATAATGATGGTTTCATTGGCCTCAATTGTGTCGATGATTTGTCTTTTCACAATAATTTCCCCCAAAATGATAGTAAGAACCGTTAGCATTTTTACATAATTATCGTTACAATAATGTCTAGTTATGCTAGGAGGTTTACTATGCTCAATTTAATATTTGTGTTTGCGATAATCATATCTTTTGTTTTTTATTTTTATTTTAAAACAAAACAGTTCCGTTCTCCATTACCAATTGCCAAAAATTGGTATAAAAGCAAGGCGAACATCGGCTTAGGTTCCTTAATTTTGTCATTTGCTTTAAATCAAGCTTATTTATTCCCGGGCTTATTTACATTTATTATTGTAGCAATTCTTGTCGCGCTCGGCATCTTAGTTATTGTAGAAAATATAAAAAAAGCACGCCATTATGGACAATTTGTTGAGGAAGAATTCCGCATTAATCAATAATATATGTAACAAAGGGATGACCAAGCAATTGCGCTAGGCCATCCCTTTTCAATACTTAACGTTCTAATAGTTGGAACATCATCATTGCCTTACCAACAAGTATTTGTTGATTATACACTTCAAAATCCATTTTCACAAACTTACGACTCATGTCTAAAATCCGAGGCTTAACAGTAAGCGTACTTTCCATTTGAACTGGTTTAATAAAGTAAATAGTCATATTCTCCGCCACTGCATCTCCACGTTTTCGACGTTTTAATGCAAATGAGCCGACCTCAGCAAGCAAAGTTGTAAAAGCTCCGTATGAAATTGCCCCATATTGATTGGTCATTTGTGGTGTGACTTTAAATTCAACAATGAGTTCTTCATCGCCTAGTACTTTCATTTCATTTTTCACTAAATCATCAATCGTTTCACCATGCTGTGGCTGTCTTTGTGCTAATTGCAACGCCTTCAGTACATCTTGACGGCTAATAACACCCTGTAAAATATTATCATCATCTACTATTGGTAAGAGATCAATCCCCTCCCAAATCATTCGATGCCCTGCAGAAGCGACACTCATTTTCATGGAGCCTGCAATCGGATTTTTCGTCATTACTTTTTCAATAAGCTCATTTTCTTCACGACCAATGACGTCTTTTACAGTGATCATACCGACCAGTTTATTTTGATGCGTGACAACAGGAAATGCACCATGGGTCGTACGTTCATTCAACTTGTGGAAATGATGAATTGTTTCATCATTTTTTAATGCTGCAGTGTCAGTCATTGGAACATAGATGTCTTCAATAAATAGAATATCTTTTTTGATTAATTGGTCATAGATTGCCCGGTTAATCATCGTTGCTACTGTAAACGTATCGTAGCTTGTTGAAATGATTGGTAAATCTAATGAATCTGCAAGCAACTTATTATCTTCCGTCGTATCAAAACCGCCAGTGATTAAAACAGCTGCACCCGCGCGAAGGGCATTTTCGTGCGCTTTAATACGGTTACCAACAATTAATAAGCTACCTGCATCTGTGTAGCGCATCATGTCCTCTAATTGCATAGCACCGATAACAAACTTTGTTAGTGTTTTATGTAGACCTGATTTTCCACCTAAAACTTGGCCATCTACAATATTGACAATTTCTGCAAAAGTTAAGCGCTCAATATTTTCTTTCTTTTTTTTCTCAATACGAATTGTTCCAACACGTTCAATAGAACTTACTAAGCGACGATTTTCAGCTTCCTTTATGGCACGATAAGCCGTCCCTTCACTCACTTGCATTTCTTTTGCTATTTGACGTACTGAAATTTTATCGCCCACGGGTAGTGATTCGATGTATTGTAAAATTTTCTCATGTTTTGTAGACAAAATATCACCTATTTCCTAAGCTTCAATTCTGCTCTTAGTGTACCATATTTTTTAAGAAAATATTTAATATAAAGTGATGATATTGTTTAACTTTCCCCATCATTTCAACTACCAGCGTGGTGTCAATTCATATAGTACAGCATTACCAACGATTAGAAACAGTTTACTTTTTCTCCAGCTTTCAAAATTTGAACTTCTGTATTTTGCACTAAATCTGCAAAAATTTGTGGATCTTGCTCAATTGGTGGGAATGTATTGTAATGAATCGGTACAACAATTTTCGGCTTTAAAAACGAAACTGCGCAGGCTGCATCCTCTGGCCCCATTGTAAAATTATCACCAATAGGTAAGAATGCAATATCAATCGGATGGCGTTCACCAATGAGTTTCATATCACCAAAAAGAGCCGTATCGCCTGCATGATAAATCGTTAATCCTTCAATAAATAATAAAATTCCAGCAGGCATGCCCATATAAATTATTTCGTTATTTTCTGTTACATAAGAAGATCCATGAAAGGCTTGTGTAAATTTTACTTTACCGAAGTCAAATTCCTTCGCTCCACCTATATGCATTGGGTGTGTTTTTACACCTTGCCAAGAAATCCAATTAGCCAGTTCATTTGGCGCAATGACTAACGCATCTTTTTTCTTCGCTAATTCTACTGTATCTCCAACATGATCATTATGCCCATGTGTAAGTAAAATAATATCTGGTGCTTCGTCAGCCACTTTTAAATCTGTTTGCCCATTGCCATTAATAAAAGGGTCAATTAATATCGTTTTTCCATTTGTTTGAATTTTGACAACTGAATGCCCGTGATAACTTATTTTCATCTAAAATCCTCCTCATTTAACAAAGTACAGTCCAACATTTTAATTCGCTACCCATGCGCTTTTTCCCTTTTTTTGATATGCTTGTACAGAGAATAATCGTAGTATTCTCTAACAGCCTTATACCCCGTTAGAGCACAATTATTCAGTACTAGATAAGAATCCTCGCTACTTTTTTAGGCAGTCGAAGCTTTCTTACGTAAAATTTCCCATGCAATAAAAGGAGGACATATTGATGTCAAAGGTTGAAGAAATCCAACGTTACTTGCAGCAAAATCATATCGATGCAGCATTCGTAACAACACCTGACAATGTTTTTTACGTTTCAGGCTTTAAAAGTAATCCACATGAAAGATTACTAGGCGTGATGATTTTTAAAGATGCGGAGCCTTTTCTAATTTGTCCACAAATGGAGATTCCAGATGCAAAGGCTGCTGGATGGTCCTATGAGGTAATCGGCCATCAAGATACAGAAAATTCGATGGAAGTTCTTGCTCAAGCGATCGTAGCACGCCAAATCACCCCAGCTACATTTGCAATTGAAAAAGCTCAACTCATTGTTGAGCGCTTGGAAGCTTTACAGCAATCTTTCCCTCAAGCTAGCTTTGTGCGTCTTGATGAAAAGATTAATGCGATGCGCGTAATCAAAGATGAAAGTGAATTAGAAAAATTACGTAAGGCTGCAGAGTTGGCTGATTATGCAATTGAAATCGGTTGCAAGGAAATTGCTGAAGGTAAAACAGAAATGGAAATCCTAACAGCGATCGAAAGTGCCATTCAAGATAAAGGCTGTAAAATGTCTTTTGAAACAATGGTATTGAGTGGTCCAAAAACTGCCTCTCCTCATGGGAAGCCAGGTGCACGTAAAATTGAAAAAGGTGATATGGTACTATTTGACCTTGGCGTTATTTACGATGGCTATTGCTCAGATATTACACGTACTGTTGCTTTTGGTGAGCCAAGTGAAGCTCAAAAAGAAATTTATCAAACTGTTTTAGCTGCCAACACAAATGCTGTCGCAGCAGTAAAGCCAGGTGTTCGTGCGATGGACTTAGACAAAATTGCACGTGATACAATCACAGAGGCTGGTTATGGTGACTATTTCACGCACCGCCTTGGACATGGTCTTGGTATTTCTGTGCATGAATTCCCATCTGTTACAGGTGCTAATGAGATGACGATGGAAGAAGGTATGGTCTTTACGATTGAGCCTGGCATTTATAAATCAGATGTAACAGGCGTACGTATTGAGGATGATGTTGTCGTAACAAAAGATGGCGTTGAGGTATTAACAAAATTCCCGAAAGATTTAATCATTCTATAATGCAAAAAAGGAAGCAACTAGTGTGCTTCCTTTTCCTATGTCTAGCAAAGTTTATTGAATTAACTCATCCACATTGACAAATGGTAGTCCCTGTGAATCTGCCACTGCTTTATAAACAAGTTGTCCATCTAATGTATTCACGCCTTTTTTCAGTGCTGCATTATCAAGGCAAGCTTGTTTGTAGCCTTTGTTGGCAATTTGAAGTGCATATGGAATTGTATTATTTGTTAAAGCAATTGTAGAAGTACGTGGTACCGCACCAGGCATATTTGCAACTGCATAGTGTACAACGCCATGCTTCACATATGTTGGATCATCATGTGTTGTCACACGGTCAGATGTTGCAAAAATACCACCTTGGTCAATTGCGATATCGACTACAACAGAGCCGGCTTGCATTGATTGAATCATTTCTTCAGATACAAGCTTCGGTGCTTTTGCGCCTGGGATTAATACCGCCCCAATAACTAAATCTGAATCTTTCACTGATTCTGCAATATTATATGGATTAGACATTAATGTTTGAACATCACGTCCAAACATATCTTCCAATTGACGTAAACGCTCTGGGCTTAAATCAATAACTGTCACATCCGCACCCATACCAACAGCGATTTTTGCAGCATTTGTACCTGCAATACCACCGCCGATTACTGTTACTTTCCCACGTTGTACACCTGATACACCGCCTAGTAAAATACCTTTACCAGCATGGTTTCTTTCTAAGAACTGTGCACCAATTTGTGTAGCCATTTTACCAGCAACTTCACTCATTGGTGTTAGCAATGGTAATGAGCCATTTGCTAATTGTACTGTTTCGTAGGCAATCCCTACAACTTTTTTATTTAAAAGTGCCTGAGTTAATTCAACCTCTGGCGCTAAGTGTAAATACGTGAATAAAATTTGACCTTCGTAGAAGTAATCATACTCAGAAGCTACAGGTTCTTTTACCTTCATAATCATTTCTTGTGACCAAGCTTCTTTAGCTGTTTGAACAATATGAGCACCAGCTGCAATGTAATCAGCATCCGTAAAGCTTGAGCCTAGCCCCGCTCCAGTTTCAATGTACACTTCATGACCTGCATGTGTTAAAGTGACAACTCCTGCTGGTGTCATTGCTACACGGTTTTCATTGTTTTTAATTTCCTTTGGAATACCAATCTTCATTGTTTCCTATCCCCTTCCATAACGTAAGAAATAAGCATCATTTATGTAACTAAATTTGATGCACCCCTTGCACTTCCATATTACCAAACAATTGCAAAAAAAGCTTTAACTAATGCAAATACAGATAAAATTTATAAGATTTCCAAAATAACAAATATTCTAACGTTATAAACCATTATAAATTACTATATTAAAAAACTAAAAAGGCGAATAAATAGTTGTTAAGGAAGCTAATTCATGAGCAGTTTCAAATGAGCAAAAGAGGTTTACACACTGCAAATAGTGGGAATTGAGTATTTATATTTAATTCACATATCTACATGAAATGCCTTCACATTTTCATAATTTTTCTTGCGGAAAGTATTTCCTTTAGAAAATCATTTGGTATAATCAACATATACAAATCAGGGAGGTTTTTCAAATGGCTAATCATTATAAAAGCATTGTTGTTGCAGTAGACGGTTCAAAAGAAGCTGAATACGCGTTTCGTAAATCGATTGATGTGGCAAAACGAAACGAAGGTGCAGTATTAAATCTAGTAAATGTAATCGATACTCGTTCATTTGCTGCTATCGAAGCATATGACCGCTCCATCGCAGAACGTGCTCAAGCATTTTCTGAAGAACTATTAAATGGTTATAAAAAGCAAGCTGAAGATGAAGGTTTAACGAATGTTAATCTTATCATCGAGTATGGCTCTCCAAAAAATATCATAACAAAAGAGCTTTCTAACATCGTAGACGCAGATTTAATCATTTGTGGTGCAACTGGTCTAAATGCAGTAGAACGCTTCTTAATCGGTTCTGTATCTGAGGCTATCGTACGTTCAGCTAAATGTGACGTACTAGTTATCCGTACACCAGAAAATTAATTTTGTAATACATAAAAAGGTATCCTTGTATAGGATACCTTTTTACTTGCACTTAATAGCACTTACTTGCCCTCTTTCCACATCTTCACTTTTTCAAAGAATAGTGCAAGAGCCTGCTTATTCTGCATATTTGGGACTTTAGCTAATAGAACTTCTTTAGGTGCTTTCAATTCCTTCGATTGTTTTTGTAAAATCACCAGGCTCTTCTCTAATGACTTATTAGCAAACATAGAGTCAGGTAATTGAATAATCGCTTGAATCCACGCATGCTTTTGAATGTACTTGTGTAATTGCTTAGACTGCTCTGACTCAAAAAGATGAGATGGTGCAAGGAAAAATAAATAGCCGCCATCTTTTGTATAATTCATTGATTGCTCGATGAATAAATGATGGGCATAACTCATCCCTTCTGCTGGACATAATTCATAATTGAGTGCCACTTCTTCATTTGGATAATAACCTACAGGTAAATCACAAATAACTGCATCAACTGGATTGACCAATAAATCTTCTAAGGCATCTTGACGGTATAAAGAAATAGGCTGTTCTATTAAATCAGCAGTTGCCGCAGCGAGGCGAATAAGTAGCTCATCAACCTCTACACCTGTTGCTTCCACTTTTCCATCTAATAAATTCATAACCGTCAGTAATAAATTACCTGTGCCTACTGCTGGGTCCATGATCGAGATCTTTTCATTTTCAAGACTCTCTGCAAAAATTTGCTCCACAAAGTAGCCCACTAATAACCCTAACGTATCAGGAGTCATTTGATGATTCGGCTGTGAGCCTTTGCGCATTCCTTTTAAAATAGCAATTTGAATAGCTTTACGTATATCCTCTTTTGTTGCATCTTTTTGAGAAAAATCAACTTCGCCATCAAGCCATGCCTCTAACCCATCTAATAACCCTTCTAGTAACGTTATATTCTGTTCTTTTTCGATTTTTTCGGCATGCTCATTTAGCAAACCAAATAACTTTTCGATATTTTCCATTTCTAACTTCCTTTCACGCAGAAAAGAGCCGTGACAAACACTTGTCACAGCCCCTTTGTCTAGTATTATCTTAGCCTAAAAGCAGCTTATTATGCTAGTGCTTTGACAGCTGCAATGGCCGCTTCATAGTTTGGATGATCTGTAGCTTCAGGTACATATTCAACATATGTTACTTTATTGTTTGCATCCACAACGAATACTGCACGTGTCAGAAGACGTAATTCTTGAATGTATACGCCATATGCCTCACCAAATGAAAGATCGCGGTGATCTGATACAGTTTGGACTGCATCAATACCTGCTGCACCACACCAGCGCTTTTGAGCGAATGGAAGATCCACAGATACAGTATAAATAACTACATTATCACCTAAGTTAGCAGCTTCCTCATTGAATCGGCGTGTTTGCGCATCACATACACCAGTATCTAATGATGGTACAACACTAAATAAACGAATTTTTCCTTCTGAATCATTTAATGTTACAGGTGATAGGTCATTTGCTAATACCGTAAAATCTGGAGCTTGATCGCCCACCTTTACTTCATTGCCTACTAGTGTCACTGGACCATTTTTAAATGTTACTTGTGCCATATAAACGCCTCCTAATCATCATATGTACATAATATTACTAAATGGAGGGAATTAATTGCAACTATCATAGCTTACATACTTAGAAATAGATAAGACTGTCTCAAATTAGGAGACAGTCTTATGTTTATTGTTCATTTTTTTCCTCTAGCTTGGCTAGATCTATTTTTTCTTCTTGCACAAAAGCTTCTATTTGCTCTTCTTGTTTTGGTAAAGTAGTCGGTGTTGAAGCCTTTTCAATAAAGATTTTTTCATGCACCACTGTTGTATCAGCAAAATAATCATGTAAACCTTGATTTTCTGGCAAAATCACTACCAAAATATACAGTGGCATAAAAATATTATTGATGATACGACCAATCCAATCACGGAATAACACATCTGACCAAGTTAGCTGATCGTGCTTTAATGAAATTACACGTAATCCAAACACCATTTTCCCTAGTGTTTGCCCAAAGAACTTTGTCATCAGCACAAAGTAGCTATAGTAGAAGATTGCTGTAATAATAGAAATCGGCGCATACCAAACAGAATCAGATAGGGACCAATCCATTAAATAGAAGATTGGATTAACAAGTATTCCACCTATAGCAGAAATGATGAATCCATCTAATAAAAATGCCCAAAATCGTACCCAAAAACCAGCAGTTTTTAATGCATAGTTTTTATCATTTGCTGATTCTCCTGATATATTCATAAGAAAGCCATTTTCCATAGAGGGTGAACCTTGCATAACAATTTCATTGTTTGTCATTGTGCTCCCCCCTTAGTATTCCCCATAAAGATACATCATTTTCGGTGCGCTATAGTCCGTCATGATTTTCATTAGCATTTTTTCTTCTGCAGATGGACCAAACATGGAGCCAATTTTCATACCAACATATGATTGCCAGCCGCCCATATCGTATGAATACTCAAATAAAGCCGCATCTTCAAGTCCATAATCTTCACGAAGAGCTGCAATGGTCGCTTCTTCATCACCAATCTCATCAATTAATCCTGCTTCAAGCGCTTTTGTACCGCCAAGAATACGACCATCTGCAACCTTCTTCACTTCTGCTTCAGACATATTACGTCCCTGTTCTACAATATCTACAAATTCTTCGTACGTTTCATTAATCATATCTTGCATCATTGCACGTTCCTCTGCTGTCACTTCACGCATTGGACTTAACATATCTTTATGCTCTCCCGATTTAAACGTCTCAAATTTGACCCCTACTTTTTCAGCCAGCTCTTGATAGTTAATAGATTGCATGATAACACCAATAGAACCTGTTATTGTATCACGATGGGCAAATATTTTATCTGCTGGGGCCGAAATATAATAACCACCTGAAGCTGCCATAGAATCCATCGATACATAAATCGGAATTTGTCGTTCCTCTTTAATTTTTAGTAGCTTTTTATAGATATCTGCTGATTCCTTTACACCACCACCTGGTGAATTAACGCTTAAAACAACCCCCTGTATGGTCTCATCATATAAAATATTATCCAATTGTTCTAAGAAAAATTGATGGTCATAGGCAACTGGTTGCCACAATGTACTTGAGCCGATATCTTGAATCGTTCCATCTACCTTTAAATAAGCAATTCGCTTATCAAAATTTTCCCCTTCAATGACATTTTCATATACATCTAAGCTATTACCTGCCATTAAGCTATCAAAATTACCTAGGAAATCTGCTTTAAATAGCGCAAAAATGGTATTAATTCCTAACGAAAATAGTAAGAGAACACCTGCCACTACTAAAGCAACCCACCTTTTTACATTCATGTCTTTCCGCCTCCTCAACACGTAATACGTATGACTTGCTTATTTGTTTCATTTTTTTGCAATAATTAAATGCAAAAAGCTTTAAGCTGTTTATTTCCTCATATTACCTTACCTAAAAAAATTTAAAAAATCAAAGTCCATACCATTGATGAACTTTGATTTTCGACATTATTTCCTAGGAAATGATTAAGATTGGAGGTTTTTAATTTCTTGTTGTCGTAATTCGACACGTCTAATTTTCCCGGAAGATGTTTTGGGTAGCTCCTCTACAAATTCAATAGCACGTGGATATTTATAAGGGGCAGTCAGTGATTTTACATGACTTTGAAGTGTTTGAATAAGCGCTGCATCACCTTTTTCACCATTGTGTAGAACGATAAATGCCTTGACGATATTCCCACGGACTTTATCAGGACTCGCAATGACAGCAGCCTCTTTTACGGTTGGATGCTTCATTAAAGCATCCTCTACTTCAAAAGGGCCAATTGTATAGCCTGAGGATATAATGACATCGTCTCCTCGACCATCAAACCAAAAGTAGCCATCTTCATCTTTATAGGCTCGATCTCCTGTAATATACCAATCCCCACGAAATTGTAAATTTGTACGTTCAGGATCATTTAAATATTTTTTAAAGAGGGCTGGTGTTTCACGATGTACAGCAATATCACCCACTTCTCCGATTGTAACGGGTTTGCCCAAATCATTAATAATTTCAACAGTGTTGCCGGGAGTAGGTTTCCCCATAGAGCCAACTCTTGCTTCCATCCCTACCATTGTGCCCACCAATAATGTATTTTCCGTTTGTCCATAGCCATCTCGTACTTGTAATTTGAATGTTTCCAAGAATACTTTAATGACCTCACTATTTAATGGCTCACCAGCTGATACGGCTTGGCGAATGGCACTTAGATCATATTCATGTAAATTTTCAAGCGCTGCCATAAAACGATATTCAGTTGGTGTACAGCATAGTACATTAATTTTGAATTTCTCAAGCAATGCTAGATAAGAAGCTGCATCGAATTTACCTTTGTAGACAAATGCAGTAGCACCACTACCTAAAATAGCTAGAAACGGACTCCATATCCATTTTTGCCATCCTGGTGCTGCAGTTGCCCAAACAATATCATTTTCTTGTACACCCATCCAATGTGGTGCTGTTGTTCGTAAATGTGCATAGCCCCAACTATGCGTATGCACTGCTGCTTTGGGATTTCCTGTTGTTCCACTTGTATAGGCTAAAAATGCATTGTCTGTGCTTTTTGTTGGGATAGGATTTATGTAGGTTGTAGGTTGATTATGCATCTTTTCAAGTATGTTTTGCCAAGGTTTGTGCGCATTTCCTATGACAAATTGCAGTAAGCCTTGTAAATTTCCCACTTGATCAAACTGTTCGATATAGGGTTCAAATGCAATAACTGCTTTAGCATTTGCATGATGAATTCGATACTCAATATCCTTTGTTCTTAACATTTCAGAACTTGGAATAATGGTTAAACCCGCTTTCAATGCAGCAATATATACAATATATGCTTCCACAGAGCGTGGGACCATCACTAAAATGACATCACCTTTCTTTAAGCCTTGCTTGGTGAAAACATGTGCTGCTTGATTTGCCTTTTCCAATAAATGTGCATATGTAATACATTGGATGTCTTGGTTTTCTTCATAAATGATTAAAGCATTTTTGGTTGCATCCTGAGCATATTTTTCAATTTCCTCTGCTATGTTATACCATTCTGGTGCAATTAAATCTTGTCTTTTCATGGCAATTGCCTCCCTTTTGCTATGACACATTATAAAACTCTTTTTTCAGCATTTTCAATGGTTTGTGCTTGATTTCGGTAAAGTCATGACAACTATCATACTCTCCTATATGGCATCGGTCACATTTTATCCATAGGAAAACTTGCTATTGAATACAAATGAAAAGTATGGTACATTTTGGTCAACTATAAGCAAGATTGCAGGGGGACTCGTAAGAGTTGAGAAGGTAAAACCTGACCCTTTGAACCTGTTAGTTAATACTGACGTAGGGAGCAATAACATCGTTTTTTCAGATGAAAGGCTCTTTTTCGTGCATTTTTACACAAAAAGGGCCTTTTTTGCATGCTTACGTCCATCCCAAAAGGAGGACTACAATGATTTTTCAAACAATTCGTCAACAGCAACCACTTATCCATTGCATCACCAATTATGTAGTGGCAAATTTTCAAGCAAATGGTTTATTAGCGATAGGTGCTTCACCAGTAATGGCCGATGACTGTCAAGAGGTAGAGGAAATGGTAGCGATTGCTCAAGCATTATTAATTAATATCGGAACACTCAATGATCGCACAAAAAGTGCCATGTTATTAGCAGGTATAAAAGCCAATGCACTTGGTATTCCTGTTATTTTAGATCCTGTCGGAGTTGGAGCCACAACTTATCGTAAGGAAACCGTAAGAAACTTACTTGAGAACATACAATTTGCCGTGATTCGCTGTAATCTCGGCGAGCTTGCAGCAATAGCTGGTGTAGATTGGCAACAAAAAGGCGTCGATAGTGGGCAAGGCACTATCGCAATGGAAGTAGAAGCCACATCATTAGCTCAACGCTATCAATGCATTGTTATTGTAACGGGAGAGCGTGATTTTATAACTGATGGCAAGCATAGCCAATGGATCGCTGGTGGTCATCCACAAATGACAGAAGTTACGGGTACAGGTTGTTTACTTAGCGCAATTTGTGGTGCAGCCTATAGTGTAAGCCATAGCCCTTACCAACAATTAACGGAGACCCTAACTTACTATAAAAAAGCAGGTGTACTAGCATCAGCATTTACTGCAGACATTGGTGATTTTCAAATAGCTTTCCTCAATGCTATACATCGTTTGTCAAAGGATGGTGCAACTTCATGCATATTGTAACGACAATCGCCGGCTCAGATTGTGGGGGCGGTGCAGGTATACAGGCTGATTTAAAAACATTTCAGGAATTAGAAGTGTTTGGTACTTCTGTGATTACTGCTTTAACTGCACAAAATACATTGGGTGTATCAGGTGTTTGTCCAATTGACGTTTCCTTTATAAAAAAACAATTTGAAGCCTTAGTAGAAGATTTTCCAATAGCTGCGATTAAAACAGGAATGCTTTATTCGGCAGATATTATCAAAGCCATTGCACGCATGATCGGTGAGCTAAACATTCCACTGATTGTTGATCCAGTGATGATCGCAAAAGGAGGAGAAAGCCTATTACAGCAAGAAGCTATCAATGCCTTATGCTCAACTTTACTACCACTTGCTACGGTTGTTACGCCCAACATACCCGAAGCAGAGACACTTACAGGGAGAACTATTCAGCATTTTGAAGACATAAAAGACGTAGCTCAAAGCTTGTTACAGCTAGGTGTACAATGTGTCATCATTAAAGGTGGTCATTTAGCAAATCCACTTTATGCTATTGATTACGTATTTATCAAAAATGGACCTTCTTTTTCGATGCAGTCTCCTCGAATCCAAACAAAAAATACGCACGGTACTGGATGTACATTTTCGGCAGCACTTACTGCTTTTCTTGGGCGAGGATTTGCTATGGAAGAAGCTATTATTGAAGCTAAAAAGTTTATCCAATTAGCAATTATGTATGATTTATCGATTGGAAATGGTCATGGACCCACTAATCATTTTGCTTACCAACAGTATAAGGATGCCTGTGAGGTGATGATTCATGAAACGTGAGGATTTGCAGCTTTATTTTATTATGGGTACCAGCAACGTGTCTCCTCAACAACAACCTATCTATATCCTAGAAAAAGCCTTACAAGCAGGCATTACAATGTTTCAATTTCGTGAAAAAGGCCCTCATGCATTAACTGATCTTGCCTATGAACAATTTGCACGCCAATGTCAAAAACTATGTCATCAATATAATGTACCCTTTATCGTAAATGACGATATTGAGCTTGCGATACGACTGGAAGCTGATGGAGTTCATATCGGGCAAGATGATTTGCCTGTAGGTGAAGCTCGTAAAAAAATTGGGAACATGATTCTTGGTGTTTCTGTCCATTGCGAGGAAGAATTACAAATAGCTATTAACCATCAAGCTGATTATGTTGGGATCGGTCCAATCTTTCCAACATCCTCTAAAAGTGATGCACAACCACCATGTGGTACATCTTTTTTACAGCAGGCTCGTTCTCTTTATCCTGAATTACCGATTGTAGCGATTGGTGGAATAAACTGCACAAATGCACAAACTGTATTTCAAACTGGGGCTGATGGTGTTGCTGTAATTTCAGCTATCTGTGAAAGCGAAGATGTGGAGCATACAGTAAATACATTTAGATCTTTATCTTGTATAAATAAATGAACAATAAACAAACTAAAACCAGTGCCTTTTACGGTCACTGGTTTTAAGTTTATAAATGCTTAATCAGCATTTATTGGTTGTTGTTTGGCATACCTTTTAATTGAGATTCTGCCATTTGTACAAGACGTTTAGTGATTTCACCACCAACGGAACCGTTGGCACGAGCTGAAGCTTCAGCTCCTAATTGAACACCAAATTCTTGTGCAATTTCGTATTTCATTTGATCTAGTGCTTGTTGTACACCAGGTACTGCAAGCTGGTTTGAACTACGGTTGTTGTTTGAAGCCATGTTTCTCACCTCCTTGTGAATATAGAATGTGCGATATTAGATTTTTAATACAAAAAAATTAGAGGTAAATTGTACCTCCATTGGAATAACGATATCCATGCAAAAAAGCCGTCTCAAAACGGCTTTGAGACGGCTTTTAAATCCTTATAGAAGATCTGCAAATTTATCTTGTTGTTGTTCTTCTTTCTTAGGGAAAATATAGACCTCGCGATTTTTCACTGCTCGCTCGATCAATTCATCAAAGTCAGAGAAGCTTTCATAATGCTCAACCTTTTCAAGCTTTGGTTTTGTTTTTGGACTTGCTGGTGTAAAAATCGTACAGCAATCTTCAAATGGCTGAATAGATGTTTCGTATGTGCCGATTTTTTCTGCAATATCAATGATTTCGAGTTTATCTGATGAAATTAACGGACGCAAAATAGGTGTGTTCGTTACAGCATTAATCGCTGTTAAACTTTCAAGTGTTTGACTCGCTACTTGCCCAAGACTTTCGCCTGTTACAATGGCAAGTGCCCCAATTTCCTCACGCACCTGATCAGCAACCTTCAACATCATTCGGCGTGTTGTCGTCATCGATACGTTAGAAGGTACTTTTTCTTTAATAAGAACTTGTATTTCAGTAAAAGGAATGACATGTAAACGAATACTAGCACCGAATTTTGTTAATTCATTGGCAAGCACTTTAACTTTTTCCAGTGAATTTTGGCTTGTATAAGGTGGACTAAAGAAGTGAATTGCCTCTAATCGCACACCACGCTTCATCATTAAATAACCTGCGACAGGGCTATCAATACCGCCAGATAGCATTAATAATGACTTGCCATTTGATCCTACAGGCATTCCACCTGCACCAGGAATGACTTGTGCCATCATATAAGTTGCATCGTGGCGAACTTCTACGCGTAGCTCAATATCAGGCTGCTTCACTTTGACAGATAAATTTTGAAATTGCGGTAATACATAGCCTCCGATCTCACGTTGAATGGCGTGAGATTCTAAAGGAAATGTTTTATCAGTACGTTTTACCTCTACTTTAAAAGTATGTTGCTCGTCTTTAAATGTCTCCATAATCGTGATAGCGAGCTTTTTCATACTGTCCATATCTTTTTCACATGCAGCTACAGGGCTAAATGATTGAATTCCAAAAATTTTAGGTAAGCCTGTAATTAGCTTTTGCATTTGTGCTTCGTCTTCTATGGCAATAAACATACGGTCGCGTTCTGTGCGAATATGCAATTGACCTAAATCTGCAAAGGCATGACGAATATTTTCACGTAAGCGGCGGATAAAATCCATTTTGTTGCGACCTTTTGTAGAAAGCTCACCATATCGTATTAAAATTTCTTTCCAAATCATTTACTTATTTTCTCCTTTGAGTTCCAACATTACTTCTGCTAGTACTTGTTTAAAGTTTTCTATATCTTCTTTTGTGTTATGTGCGCCAAAGCTAAGGCGAATTACGCCTTTCTTATAATGCTCGTCAAGGTGAAGTGCCTCGACAACATGACTTGTTTTCGTTTGCTTGGAAGAACACGCACTTGATGTTGAGACAATGACACCACGTTTTTGCATAGCATTAATAATAACTTCCCCTTTTAAATCACGAACACTAAATGACACAATATGTGCAGCTCCCTGTGGGGTTGATAAAATATGCACTGCTTCGCCATAACTTTCTAGTTGAGTTCGGATTTCATCGTGCCATTGACGGTAATTATTTGCGCGTTCGTTCATTGTTTCAACAGCCAGTCGAGCCGCTTTCGCTAAAGCAACAGCTTGTGGAACTGCTACAGTACCACTGCGCATACCAAATTCCTGACCTCCACCAAGCGCAAAAGGCTGCCATCTTATAGGTTTACGGAATGCTAATACTCCTGAGCCTTTAAAGCCATGAATTTTATGACCCGAGATAGAAATACAATCAGGTCCTTCTTCTTCTTTAAAGGATATTGTTAATTTCCCAAAGCTTTGCACAGCATCAACATGAAAGGCTGCACGACTCATATCATGAATCATTTTTGCTGCTTCCTTTATAGGCTGAATCGCACCCATTTCATTATTCACATGCATGATGCTAACTAATATTGTGTCTTTTCGTATTTTAGTACGAAGCTCGTCTAGAGAAATCACTCCATTTTGATCAACACGAAGATACTCAACATCATAGCCTTCCTTTTCAAGTTGCTTCATTGTTTCTAACACGGATGGATGTTCAATTTCAGTCGTTAAAATATGCTTTCCTATATGCGTATTACTACGTGCTATGCCAAAAATAGCTGCATTATTTGATTCTGTACCACCTGAAGTAAATAGCACATTTTTTGCCTCTGTCTGCAAAATATCTGCTACTTGCTCACGCGCACGCATTAATAAATCATTTGCTTCAACACCCATAGCATGGATAGAAGCAGGGTTGGCATAATACTGCTCATTCACAACCATAAATGCCTGCATAACCTCTTTTAAAGGCTTAGTTGTTGCACTATTATCAAAATAAATTGTATTAACCATAACTTTTCACACACTTTCAAAACGTTGATTTAACGGTATTTATCATAACGCAATCTTTGGCGATTGACCACTAACTTTAACGATTCTTTCAATTTTAATGATATCCTACATTTTCAGCATTGTGACAAACTCTGTTGGTGTACTAAATTCGATCGCTTTAACAAAACCTAATTTTTCATAAAGATGGATTGCTCTCTTATTAAATTGGGCCACTGTTAAACGTAGCGGTAGATGATGTTCTTCTTGAACTGTTTGTACAATAAACGAAAAAAATGCCGTTCCTAATCCTTGACCCGTTAGATTTGGCTTCATACCAATTCCAATATCTACACAGCATTCTACGTATGCCCCGACATCTTGTCCTTTTGGTACTTGTGCTGCCGTACCTGTACAATAATAGCCGATTAATTCACTCTGATTATTAATGATCGCAAAGTAAGGATTATCAAGCATTTCTTGTACATTGTCATCTGATAATTCATTATTGTAAAAATCGTAAGGTGCTACATATTGCCATTGTAAAATTTCACTTGCGAACTGTTCATTCATTTCTTTGATTGCCAGCTTCATACTGAATCACATCCTAATCTAAGCAATAAATAGAAAGCTGTCTAAAAAGTAATCGCTATACTTTTTAGACAGCTCAAAAGGTTATTTAAATTATTTTGCTGTGAATTCTTCGGCAACCATTTCTTGAATACGCTTTAAGGCACCTGGCTCCATTTCTTCCACTGCAGTACCTGCTTCTTCTAAAGCCTTTGCATAACGGAATTGGTGGAAAGCATCTTCTGCTTCTCTTAAACGTCCATTCAATTTTGGGTTTGACGCACGGTGGCGATTACCGTACTGAATAATACGCTCAATGAGCATCACATTTTCTATTAACTCATGTGCCTTTGCTTTAACATCCTCTACACAAAGTGTTGCTGCATTTAGATTATTATGAACAGTACCCATATTAAGCGGTACTTCTTGCAAGCTTTGCATGACAACATAGATGTGCTCTGCTGCCTCATCAAGACGTGCATCCATCTCCTCAGGAATTCCAGGAATATTTGCCTTGTTTAATAAACGATCAGTATCCTGTAATATTTTCTTTAAGTTTTCGACTTGAGCGCGTGCCTTATTTTCATCTATTCGAAGTTTCTTCATTGTATTTGATAGATGACCTTGTTCCTCATGAATTCGTTCAAGCTCTTCACTAATTTCGATTAACTCTTCCTGTAAGCTAGAATAAGCCGATTTTTCTTCCCTAACTCGCATAGCTAATAGATCATAGCGACGTTGCAGTGCTTCCAATTGTTTTAAAGCAGCTTTTGGAATTTCTGCATCCTTTTCATTTAAATGATAACTTTGCTGTACATAAGTTGCCTCGTCATTCACTAATTTTGTTGAAGAAATGACATTGGTGATAGAACTTAATAAACGATCACAATTTTGATCTACATAATTTTTAGCAATAACTTCTTTTTCAAGTAAATCATAAAAATGATCGATTTCTTCATTTATTTCTGTCACACGAGGTTTCACAACTTTTAAATTCAGCTCTGCAAGTTCCTGTTTTAATGCATCAAATTCTTTTTCATATTTATTAAGTGCCTCTGTCAATTCTAAATGCTGTAAATAGTACGATTGGTCTTCCATTTCACGCTGACCATTACGCAATTCCTGAACCGCACCTGGTAGCTTTACTTGAATTTCCGTTAAAATACTTGGAACATCATTAATATATTCGAATGTCTGCTGGGATTCTTGATTTAAGCTAATGACTATTTCTCGTGCTTGCAAATAATTACCTTCATTTGTCAGTACATCGAACTCTTCAAATTTTTGAACAAATGTCTCTAGCTTCTTCTCTAATGCAGGTAATGCTACACCGAATGAATGCTGATGAGCCAGCAATGTTTTTCTCGCAGAGCGATAGTATTCTTTTAATTGTTCGATTTCAATTCGATTTTTTTCTTCGCTGCCAATTAATTCATTCAGTTCTTCTAAAATTTTATTTTTATCTTGGTCGCATTTTTCAATGTAATCTTCAATTTCACGTTCTATTAAAGTTGCCCTTTTAAAACGAAGTCGATTAATTTGATCCTCAGCATCAAATAGAAGAGAATCTATTTTCGTCATATGTACGTCGATGACTTCATCCCAAGTATTGCGCCATCGTTCAAACATTTCTTCCGTTTCACCGTTCATGTTTAAAGATTTTACTTTTGAAATTTCTTCATTTATAGGATTATGTTGTATTTGTAATTTTTCATTTTCAAGTTTTGCAATAATTGCAACATGTTTTCTTCGCATCATAAATCCTACTATGGCTAAAATTAATAGTAGGATAATCGGAATGATGATATACTCCATCGTAAGCCTCCTATTCTACAATAAACGAATTGGCTAGTTGTATTTATTATATACTATGTTTTCGCCTTTTGTACTAAAATTTAAGTGTTTTTCAGAAAACTGTATTTTCGCTATTGTGAAATATTTAAATAGCGTATCTATAGAGCTAAAGGAGTGGTAAATTATGAAACGTGATGGGCATATACATAGTCCTTTTTGTCCACATGGTACTACGGACTCATTCAACCAATATATTGAAAAAGCGATTTCTCAACATTTCACAGATATAACATTTACAGAACACGCCCCATTGCCTAAAAGTTTTGTCGATCCAACCCCACAACAAGATAGTGGCATGAATTCCGATGATCTCATGCCTTACATTGAAGAATTGCAGCATCTGCAACAACAGTATGCACAGGATATTCGCATCCGCATCGGACTAGAAGTTGACTACATCCAAGGCTACGAACAAGAAACTCGTCAATTCCTTGATACATATGGACATTTTTTAGATGACGCTATTTTATCAGTTCATTTTTTAAAATGGCAAGATACCTTTGTATGTATCGACTTTTCTTCTGAATGCTTTATTGATTTTTCAAAAAAAGTTGGCTCTGTTGAACAGGTTTATGATTTATATTATGATACAGTCCTACAATCGATTAAAGCAGATCTTGGTCCTTACAAACCAAAACGGATTGGGCACCCATCGCTTATTCATAAATTTCAACTAGCGCACAACGAAAAAATCAATGACACCCCACGTATCAAAGAAATATTAGACAGCATGAAATTCGCGGGCTATGAATTAGATTTAAATAGTGCTGGTTTAAGTAAACAATATTGTCAGGAGCCCTATCCACCATTTGCCCTTATCAATTATAGTCAAGCTATTAAACTACCATATGTATTTGGTTCAGATGCACATAGCGTAGAAGACTTACATCAACACTATAACGTTATATTACCAATATAAATAACTTTTAAACGAGGTGCTTAGTATGTTTACACAAATTAATTACGAAGGATCAATTGCTGACCAATATCTGACATTGTCAAAACAATTAGATGCACTATTAACTGGCGAAACCAATCAAATCGCCAATTTAAGTAATGCCTCTGCTCTGTTAAATCAATTTTTAACGAACATTAACTGGGTTGGTTTCTATCTTTTACAGGAAAATGAGCTTGTGTTAGGACCATTCCAGGGCCTGCCTGCCTGTGTTAGAATCCCTATTGGGCGTGGTGTTTGTGGTACAGCTGTGGCAACAAGAGAAACAGTTGTCGTGAAAGATGTACACAATTTTCCAGGCCATATTGCCTGTGATGCTGCATCGCAGTCTGAAATTGTTATACCGCTAATGAAGCAAGGTGAAATTCTTGGTGTGTTAGATATCGATAGTCCTATTGTGAATCGATTTTCAGCGGAAGATCGCAATGGCTTAGAAAAATTTGTTAAAACACTCCTTAACCATTTATAATACAATATTAAAAATTGCCCTGAAATGTTTTATATTGTCATTTCAGGGCAATTTATTTAAACAACCATTTACATTTATCAAACCTATGAATTCGTTTGGTACGAACCATTGTGAGTACAAAAGCGATTTTTCCCGCTATTTTTCGCTTCATACAAGGCGGTATCGGCATGCAAAAACACAGATTGGAATGCTGGTCGATCTCGCTCATCCCATGTTATAAGACCCGCAGAAATGGTTACTTGTGGATCTGTGGCACTTGGGATGACTTCCACAATGGTTGATGCTAATTCTAAAGCTTCTTTTTCATCGATGTTAGGCACATAGACAGACATTTCTTCTCCACCCCATCTTGCACATATCCCACGACTTCCAATAGTCTCTTTTAATTGAACCGCAATCTGAACAAGAATTTTATCTCCAACTTGGTGACCATACGTATCATTAATACGTTTAAAATTATCAATATCAATTAACAAAAACATACCCGATTGATCATATTCAAGTGATTTTTCTACAAACTGATCGAGGTAACTGCGGGCATACAGTTTCGTTAAATGATCCAAATCGACCATTTCCTGTAGCTGTGTTCGTAAAATTGAGTTTGCAATGGCTAATGATGAGTGGTGAATTAAAGATTGCATTAATTTGAAACTATCGAATGAAAAGAAATATGGCTCTTTATGTAAAACAATACTGAAACCATTAATCTTTTCCTCCATAAGTATAGGAATCGCCATAATCGAGCGATACTCAATTTGATTAGGAGTTAGACGGCTGAAATCGGCAACAAATAGTGGATCATTCGTTTGAGCAAAGTGCTGTTCAACATGTTTTATATAACTTTGACCATTTTCTGAATGGAACAGGGAGGTACTTGCACCTGTTATTTCAAATGTATCATGTTTTTTAAATGCGAAACAAACTTCCATTGGCTGAAAGGATTTCAGTAACTGCTTTTGTAGGAAAAGTAACATTTCATGAATGTCAATTCGCATATTTAAACGATGCGAAGTTTCATTGATGAGTTGTAAATCACTTACGAGGCGATGCGATTGATGATATAATTTTGCATTTTCAAGAGCATTTCCTGAAGCTTGTGCCAGCATCCGTACAAAATCTTTTTCGGTTGTTGAAAAAAGATAAGTGGTGGGAGCACTTACTTGCAAGATGCCATAAATAGCTTGCCTGCCCTTAATCGGTGCATTTAACAACCGACAATTTAAATCGCTCGCTAGCTCTGTGGTTAACTCTCCTGATACAAAGGCTTCAATAGTAGCAGGTCTTTCTGATAAATAATCAAAAAGCTTAATATCGATGGTCGTGTGTCGATCTTGATCATTCGATAAAATAAGCTCCACATTAAACTCAGGAAAATTATCCCGTATATTTTTTAATACATTTTCTAAAATTAAATCAATATCCATTGTTGAATGAAATAAATCAGTCATGTTATATAGTTTTCTATATTGGTCTTCATTTATTTTGACATCTAAATTGTCTTTAATCATTTGAAGAACCTTTGAAAGTATTTCTATACACTCTTCACCATACTCCGAGGTCATAAAGTCTGTCCAAGACTCTGTTGCCTCCACAAGTAATACACCAATGGGATTTTTGCCCTCTGCTTGGAAAAGCACCATATCTGTCATCATTGAATAGGCCTGTCTTGCTTTCAATATATAAGGAATTTTCACTACTTTTTGTTGATAAAAACTAGCTTCGATCATCAGCCATGACACAGCATTTAGCTTTGTTTCAATTGTTAATGAAGCCATCTCTTCTATTGGGATTAAGGAATTACCTTCAAAACTAAGAAAAGCAGCATTATCAATTTTCAAGCGCTTCTTTAGAAACTGTTTCAATGAACAAAAATACCCATTAAAACTAGTTTGTTCTTCATAAGAACTCACCCAAAAGCTCAAAACATCAGATTTTATATATTTTAGCGTTTGTAAATGGTCTGTCATGAAATCACCTTTTCTATATAACGTCCAAATCAATTACTATTAACTTATAATATATTATACATAATTTGTGTCATTTTGACTATGTAATTATCCCTTACTTTTACAATTTACATAACACAGCGTATCATTAACTATTCCCATATTATTTAAAATAGGTAGTGAGGAATTTCTAAACTGTACCCTATAAGATAGACACTTGAAAAAGGTCATCTTATAGGGCATTTTTGTTTATAATTGAAAAAAACAAGATTCGGAGCCACTACTATGACTAAGAACTTTTTAACACCCCACCAACAAAATGAATTAAAAAAGAATCCGTATGTAAAAGCTGTGAGCGATAAAGCGATTACGTATACGGATGAGTTTAAACGCTTATTTATTGCACAATCTGAAACAGGAAAATTACCAAGAGAAATTTTTGAAGAAGCGGGATTTGACGTGGAAGCGATTGGTATAACACGTATTCACAGAGCAGGTACTAGGTGGAGAACAGCTTATAAAAAACGTGGAATCACCGGTTTAGAAGATTCTCGAAAACACGGTACAGGACGTCCTATCGAGCGAGAATTAAGTATAGAGGAAAAGTATGCACGACTTGAAGCAAAAATGCGTTTACTAGAAGCGGAAAACGAACTATTAAAAAAGATCGATTTACTCGAAAGGCAGATGTTGAAAAAGAAATAAAACTCGCACCAGAACTGAAATTTGAACTAATTGGTCAAACGATTGAAACGTATGGATTGAAGCGAATGGTACGCTATCTTTGTGAAGTGTTGGAGGTATCACGCTCAGGCTATTATAACTATTTTAAGGAAGAATCTCTTCAAAAAAGAGCGATGAAACACCAAGCAGATGAAGTCGTAAAGGAAGTGATTTTAAAAGCATATCGATTCCGACGACGTCACAAAGGAGCCCGTCAAATCAAAATGACGCTTCACCATCAATATGGTATTACCTATAATCTGAAGCGAATTCGCCGCATTATGAAGAAGTTCGGGATTATCTGTCCAATTCGTAAAGCAAATCCTTATCGTCGTCTAGCCAAAGCCACACAAGAACATCGTACGTGTCCACATCTGCTCGAACGCCAATTTAAACAAGGCGTGGCTGGTAAAGTCCTCTTAACGGATATCACATATTTGACATATAAAAATGGTAAACGTGCTTATTTATCAACGATTAAAGACGCTGAGACGAATGAGATTTTGGCGTATGAAGTAGCAGATAGCATCACAATGGAAATTGTGCTCGACACTTTGAAAAAACTGAAAAAGCTAAAGCATCTAGCTCAGGACGCCTTCATCCATTCAGACCAAGGTTTTCATTATACCAATCCAGCGTTCCAAAAACTCGTGAAACAAATGGGCTTAGGTCAATCGATGTCACGCCGAGGAAACTGTTGGGACAACGCACCTCAAGAATCATTCTTTGGGCATTTTAAAGATGAGACGAATATAAAAGATTGTGAGACATTAGAAGATGTAAAACAAGAAGTGAAAAGCTATATGATCTATTATAACCATTATCGAGGTCAGTGGAATTTAAAAAAGCTGCCGCCTGTAAAATACAGACTGCAGCTTCAAGAAGTTGTCTAACCTTTTTCAAAATGTCCTTTACAAAGGGTACACTTTATTCCTACTATGTTCTTTTATATTTTTTTACTAGCTAATAATTGACGTCCTTGTCCTAAGCAGTTACAATGGAGGTTGTGTAAAATAAACGCAGCAGTGGTATAAGCTTATGATTGTATTTTATTCCTCTATTTTCTTATATACAACTACTTAGATGATCAGTAATGAAAATTAGATGGTGTATTGTGTAACCTAACGGCTGCATAGGCGAAAGTACATGAAAATAAAATGCGTGTAAGAACGGGTACTACTGGTTTTTGTTTTACAACAAAAAAACCAAATTTAAAGGAGGAGACAACAATATGTCTCGTTATACAGGTCCATCTTGGAAATTATCACGTCGTCTTGGTATCTCACTAAGCGGTACAGGTAAAGAAATCGAAAAACGTCCTTACGCACCAGGACAACACGGTCCAAACCAACGTAAAAAATTATCAGAATACGGTTTACAACTTCAAGAAAAACAAAAACTTCGTCATATGTATGGTATGAACGAACGTCAATTCCGTACTCTATTTAACCGCGCTGGTAAAATGAAAGGTGTTCACGGTGAAAACTTCATGATCCTTCTTGAAACTCGCCTTGACAACTTAGTTTACCGTTTAGGTTTAGCTCGTACTCGTCGTGGAGCTCGTCAATTAGTTAACCACGGTCACATCTTAGTAGATGGCAAACGCGTTGATATCCCATCATACAGCGTAAAACCAGGTCAAACGATTTCTCTTCGTGAAAAATCTCAAAACCTTGCTGTAGTAGTAGAAGCAATCGAAGTAAACAACTTCGTACCTGACTACTTAACATTCGATGCTGACAAAAAAGAAGGTACATTCACTCGCCTTCCAGAGCGTTCTGAATTATCAGCTGAAATCAACGAAGCATTCATCGTAGAGTTCTACTCTCGTTAATCAATTTGCTCTGCAAATGATGCCAACAAAACCCCTGAAATCCCTTGTATATCAAGGTTTCAGGGCTTTTTTATTTTTTACCATTTAATCTAAATGATTCTAACTCCTCTGAACAATTCAAACCTACGTTTTTTGCTTTGAATCATTAATGCTGAAACGAATGTAGCAGCGGATGGAGTCGCTCGTTTAACTTTATGTAGAGTCAGCAATAATAAGAAGTCTAATTTACTTTCTGTAATGCCCAAAGAAGCTAACTCATTGTTTGCTACATCCAACACATAATCACTTAACCATAACAACATTAATCACAGCTTGGCATCTTGATTTGTATCACTTGAAGAAGACATCTGAATATACGGCCCTACCCCTAATACTGGTAAATCATCTTTATGTGTGTACGTTTTCTTGCTTTTTGTCAATAAAATCACCTTTTAATTAGATTATCGAATGCAAGAATTTTTATTTCCACTAATTTCTTCAAAATGATGCACTACTTTTTTAGCGCAGACGCATTGCCCCAATTATAACCAACAATAATTTTTCTCTCTTACTATTGTGACAATTTTATGTACTTTAAAATAGCAATTACATAGTTTCAAAATAACATAATCACTACCTTTATAATAAAAACAAAATATCAGTTATTTACTATTCATTAGATCATCAAAATAGAACTGTTTTCCAAAAAATATATTTTACTTTCATAATAAAATATTTTTAAAACCTTTTTAAATTCAATATTCTACTACAAAACAACATTCCATACCCCTTTCATCGCTTTAACTTTTTTGTAAAATAATAACATGAAGAAAATTAACATTTTTAATAAAAATACGAGTTGAACTTTTACAAAAAATAGAATACGATGAATTGCGAAAGGTGGTTCACCATCATTCAAGCAATAATAATTTTTTAAAAGGGGTTGGAAATATGTCAGACGTTCTAAAGCAATTTGTTATGCCGAAAACAAACTTATTTGGACCTGGAGCAATTCAAGAAGTTGGTAAGCGCTTAAATGATTTAGAAGTGAAAAAGACATTAATCGTAACAGATGAGGGCCTACACAAATTAGGTCTCTCAGAACAAATTGCAAACATCATTACAGCTGCTGGAATTGATGTAGCAATTTTCCCTAAAGCAGAACCAAATCCAACAGATCAAAACATTGAAGATGGTATTGCAGTGTATCATGCTGAAAACTGCGATTCTATTGTTTCTCTTGGAGGAGGCAGCGCACACGATGCAGCAAAAGGTATCGGACTTATTGCTTCGAATGGTGGACGCATTCATGATTATGAAGGCGTTGATAAATCACAAAATCCACTTGTGCCATTAATTGCAATTAATACAACGGCAGGCACTGCAAGTGAAATGACTCGTTTCACCATTATTACGGATACAGCTCGTAAAGTAAAAATGGCGATTGTGGATAAACATGTGACTCCGTTACTTTCTATTAATGATCCAGAACTAATGATTGGTTTACCTCCTGCTCTTACAGCAGCTACTGGCGTTGACGCATTAACACATGCCATCGAATCATTCGTTTCTACGAATGCTACACCAATTACAGATGCATGTGCTGAAAAAGTACTGCAACTGATTCCTGAATTTTTACCACGTGCCTATGCAAATGGAGCTGATATAGAAGCTCGTGAACAAATGGTATATGCACAATTTTTAGCGGGAATGGCCTTTAATAATGCATCACTTGGCTATGTTCATGCAATTGCTCATCAATTGGGTGGTTTCTATAACCTACCGCATGGCGTGTGTAATGCTATTTTATTGCCACATGTTTGTCGATTTAATGTTACAGCACGTACAGAGCGCTTTGCTCGTATCGCTGAATTATTAGGAGAAAACGTAGAAGGTTTAAGTAAGCGCGATGCCGCTGAAAAGGCTATTACAGCTATTGAGAAATTATCACAAGATTTAAATATTCCTAGTGGCTTCCGTGAATTAGGGGCAAAAGATGAGGATATTGAGATCTTAGCAAAAAATGCATTGTTAGATGTGTGTGCTGAGACGAACCCTCGTAAAGCAACACTAGAGGATATCAAACAAATCATCACAAATGCAATGGGACCTATTGTGAAAAAAGAAGAGTCACTCGAGGCAGTTGCCCTTTCTTAATCGACGGTTTCCTATAAGCCTATGACATAGGGTGGAGAAAACAAATGTTTTCTCCACTTTTTTATGGGCTCGAAATACACACATTGTCTATCATGGAAACTCTCGCTATACTTTTCTTAAAAAGGATGGGAGAATACGATATGCGCTTAATTTCAATTTGTCCTAGTAATACAGAATTAGTTGCCTATTTAGGGCTGACAGACCAGCTCATTGGAGTCGATGATTATTCCGATTGGCCATCAACAGTTAAAGATCTGCCACAGCTTGGGCCAGATTTATCAATTAACATGGATGCATTAGAGGCATTACAGCCTGATCTTGTTCTGGCTTCCTTGAGTGTACCAGGTATGGAAAAAAACATTGAGGCACTAAAAGAAAGAAATATTCCTCATATTATTTTTAATGCAAACTCATTAGAAGAAATTGCGCAAGATCTTCTGACCCTTGGTAAAGCTTGTCAAGTGGAGGAACAGGCAAAAACAATTGCTGAAGAGTACATGCATTCCATCGAAAAAATGTATTCGATTGCACAAACAATTTCGAAGAAGCCTACCCTCTATTGGGAATGGTGGCCAAACCCTATTTTCACTCCTGGAAAAATAAATTGGCTAACAGAAATTAGTGCTCTTGCTGGTGGCATTAATCTATTTCAAGATGTTGAACTTGCTAGTGTTCAAACAGATTGGACTGATGTTGTTGAACGCAAGCCCGACTATATCATGATGGCTTGGGTTGGTGTAGCATTTGAACGTATCCAACCTGCTAATTTATTAAAACGTCCATATGCTAAAGAGCTACATGCCGTTCAATTAGAACAGCTTCATGTAATGGAAGAATGGCTGTATTGTCGCCCTTCTCCACGACTTATTGAAGGTGCTATCAAGCTTGCAAAAATACTGCATCCTAAACAATATGAAGAAATAAAATCTCCAAGCTTTTTATGATAAAAAAACCACATCCCCTCTTTTTTGGGGATGTGGTTTTGCTCATCGAAATTATACAAATTTCACCATATGATATTTTTTCTTACCTCGACGGACAATGCTGAATGCATCCTCTAAACGATCCTTCGCATCGACTACATATTCTAAATCTGTTACCTTTTCACCGTTTACACTAATTGCACCATTTGATACATCCTCACGTGCTTGACGTTTTGAAGATGAAATGCCTGCTTCCACAAGAAGATCAACAATATTTTTGTCCTCTTTCGCCATTTCAATAGAAGGAACATCTTTAAAAGCATCCTTCATTTCTTCAGCCGACAGTGCTTTTAAATCTCCTGAGAATAAAGCTGCCGTAATACGGATAGCTTGCTCTAATGCTTCTTGACCATGTATTAAACGAGTCATTTCTTCAGCTAGCGCCTTTTGTGCCTTACGTAAATGTGGCTCCTCCTCTACAGAAACGGCTAAAGCTTCAATTTCTTCACGAGAAAGGAACGTAAAGATTTTTAAGTATTTTATGACATCTGCATCCGCAGCATTAATCCAGAATTGGTAGAACTCATAAGGAGATGTTTTCTTCGCATCTAACCATACAGCACCACCCGCTGTTTTACCAAATTTTGTACCATCTGCTTTTGTTACTAAAGGAATCGTAATACCAAAGGCTTTTGTTTCTTCCTCATGTGTTTTACGAATAACCTCTAAACCAGTTGTAATATTCCCCCATTGGTCAGAGCCACCTACTTGAATACGGCAATTGTAGTGATTATATAAATGATTGTAATCAATACCTTGAATTAACGTATAGGCAAACTCTGTAAACGAGATTCCTGTGTCAAGACGAGAAGCAATCGTATCTTTCGCTAACATGTAGTTTACGTTAATTAATTTCCCGTAATCACGTAAAAATTCAATTGTGTTTATATTTCCAATCCAGTCACGATTGTTCACCAGCTGAGCTCCATTGCCATCTTCCGCAAATTCGAAAATACGTTCTAATTGACTACGAATTCCTTGGACGTTTTTATCAATTTGCTCGACTGTTTGTAATTGGCGCTCTTCTGAACGACCAGATGGATCACCGATCATTCCTGTCGCACCACCGACAAGTAAAATCGGACGGTGACCTGCTTTTTGGAAGCGACGAAGTGTTAACAATGGCACAATATGGCCAATATGCATGGAGTCAGCTGTTGGATCTACTCCACAGTATAAAGATACTGATTGCTCATCTAATAGTTTTGCCATGCCTTCTGCATCTGTTTGTTGGTAGAGCAAACCACGCCATTCTAAATCTTGTAATAATTCGTTTGTCATGTTCATTCCTCCTAAAATGGTTAAAATTCGTTACGTGCATGGACAGATTTAAATAAAAAAAGTCCCTACACGCAAACAATTGCATGCAGGGACGTTAAGTTACAAACTAACGCGGTACCACCCAGCTTGAAGATGTCATCCACCTTCCACTTCATTCAACCGCCTTTATCGCAGGCGCGCACGTCTAAGCTCCAAGCACGTAATTCGTCTCTACATTATGACCAGTTTTCACCAACCACTGGCTCTCTAAACAGGGAATATAGACACTACTGCAAACTTTTCATCACCAGAAAACTATAAACATAATTCTATACGATTCTTTTTCAATGTCAATAACTATGTTCGTGCTAAAACAATATGTGCTATAATAGACAAGATTTTAGGAGGTCGATACATTGAAAGATTGGATTGAAAAAATCAATGCAAAGATCGATGAATTACTTGAACAAAAATGGATGAAGAAATTACGTATTTCAGGTAGTGTTACCTGGAACTTATTTTTACTATTTTTAGTCTTTGCATTGGTTGGCACTGTATTTGTCGGTTCAGTTGGAGCTGGTTATTTTGCTTCTCTTGTAAAAGAAGAACCGTTACGCTCAAAACAAGAGCTGCGTGATCAAATTTTTAGCTATGAGGAAACCAGTGAGATTTATTTTGCCAACGATATTTATATTGGGAAATTACGGACAGATTTAGACCGACGTGAAACTTCGCTTAGCAATGTGGCACCAGAGGTCGTGAATGCTGTTCTGGCAACAGAAGACGAATATTTCCGAGAGCATAATGGAATTGTACCAAAAGCGGTTATTCGTGGGTTATTACAAGATGTTACAAATTCTGCTACGCAGACAGGTGGATCTACACTTACCCAACAGCTTATTAAAAACCAAGTACTAACAAATGAAGTATCCTATGAACGTAAAGCTAAGGAAATTTTACTGGCGATGCGTTTAGAGCACTTTATGACGAAGGAAGAAATATTAGAGGCTTATTTAAATATTATTCCCTATGGTCGTAACTCTTCAGGACGAAATATTGCAGGTGTTGAAACAGCTGCTGAAGGGATTTTTGGCGTAAAAGCAAAAGAATTGTCTCTTCCTCAAGCTGCGTACATAGCTGGTATTCCACAGGCGCCATTCGCTTATACACCATTTACAAATACTGGTGAACTGAAAAGTGAAGAAGCTTTGAAACCTGGTATTGATCGTATGAAAACAGTACTTTATCGTATGAAAGAAGCTGGCTATATTGACGATGCACAGTATAATGAAGCGTTAAACTATGATATTGCTGCAGATTTCCGCGGACCAGAAATGCGCGCGGAGGATCGTTATCCTTGGCTGACTTATGAGCTTGAAGCTCGCGCAAAAGACATTATTGCAGAAAAACTAGCAAAAGATGATGGGATTGACCCAGAGCGCTTAAAGTCAGAAAAAAAATTAAAAGATAAGTATACGATTTTAGCAGATCGTGATGTTCGTTCAAAAGGCTATCGTATTTACTCAACCATTAATAAAGATATGTATGATGCGATGCAAAAAGCAGCAAAGGACTTCAAGTATTATGGTCATACGTATACTGGTAAAGGGAAGGACCCTGTTACTGGTGAAGAGATTGATATTGAGATGCCAGTACAAGTAGGTAGTATTTTAATAGAAAATACGACAGGTCGCATTTTAAGCTTTGTTGGTGGTCGAGACTTTAAAACAACTCAAGTAAACCATGCAACACAAGCTTATCGTTCTAACGGTTCTACAATGAAACCTTTACTTGTTTATGGTCCTGCCATTGAGTATGGTGTAATCGGTGCGGGTAGCCCATTAGTTGACGTGAAATTCTCTATCGGTTCTTGGAGTCCAAGTAACTATATTACGAGTGATGAGAGAGGTCTTATCCCAGCACGTGAAGCTTTAGCAGATTCTCAAAACATCTCAGCGCTACGTTTATATAACGATATTATTAGTAGACGCCCTGCAGATTTATTAGTAAAAATGGGCTTCTCAAAATTACATCCAGACGATTTTACTAACCTTGCAACTGGGATCGGTGCTTTAAGGGAAGGAACTACTGTTGAAGAAAATACAAATGCCTTCGCTACCTTTGCAAATGGTGGCCAATTCATTGACGCTTATATGATTGATCGAATTGAAGACCAAGAAGGAAATATTGTTTACCAACATGAAGTAGAGCCTGTTCAAGTATTTAGTCCAGAAACCTCTTATATCGTGACAGATATGTTACGTGATGTTCTCACTAAAGGGACAGGGACAATGGCACGAAATACATTAAAATTCTCTTCTGATTTCGCTGCAAAAACAGGGACTTCTCAAGAATATAAAGATGTTTGGTTAGTTGGTTATAACCCAAATGTATCTCTTGGTGTTTGGATGGGTTACGATCAACCTCGTTCACTTTATGCATTTAACAACACCTATTTACAGCCAAGCGTTCGTGTGAATAAGCTATGGGGTACTTTAATGAATGCGGTTTACGATGCGGACCCTCAGCTAATCGATCCACCAACAAGCTTTAAGGCGCCTAAAAATGTTGTAACTGCGTCATTCTGTGGCATTTCTGGCATGGCTCCTTCTGCAGCATGTGCTAGCGCAGGTCTTGTACGCTCAGATTTATTTAATGCGAAGGTATTTTTACCATCTCAACCTGATGATAGCTTAGCCTCTTCAAGTGTTGTGACGATTAAAGGAAAAACTTATAATGCGTTGCCAAATACACCAGCAGAATTTGTAAAAGCAGGTGGTGCAGGCATTAATCAAGAGTTTATTAAACGAATGTTAGGAAGACTTGGCGGTAACCCTGCTAGTCTGTTACCAAAGAATTCAACATTGTCGAATTCATCTGTATCAGCTGTTGATTTCCCAGCAGATGGTAGCCCTCCAGCAGCAGTCTCGGCTTCAGTAAATGGCTCTACATTATCATGGTCAGAGTCATCGAATGATGTTGTTGGTTATCGTATCTACAACGTTACGAATGGTGGTAATACGCTTGTAAAATCCGTACTAGAGTCAACACAAAGCATTACGGTTGCTAGTGGACAAGCTTATGTAGTGGTCGCTGTAGATATTACAGGCTTAACATCACCACAATCGAATGTTGTGTCTACTGGCGGTAGTGAAAAGGAACCTGACCCAGAGGAAAACGACCAAGAACCAATACCACCAACAACGCCACCTACGAATGGCAATGGCAACGGTTCGGGTAGTAATGGCAATGGCTCTTCTAATGGAAACGGATCTGGTAATAACGGTAACGGTTCTAATAATGGTGATGGATCTGGTAATAACGGCAATAGCTCCAATAATGGTAATGGGTCTGGAAGCAATGGTGATGGGACTGGTAACCCAGGAGATGGCTCAAACGGAGCAGACAATGGTAATACTACTACTCCATCTGAAACGTCAAGGCGATAGTCTATTATCCTCCTAGGGAAAAGCATTTGTATTAGATAATCAATTTAACAGACTTACTGCATATTACTTATAAATTGTAGTAAGTCTGTTTTTTTGTCATTATAAAGAGGACTACTATTTTGAAGGGGTGGAAATATATGAACATATTGATTTTAGGAGGCACACGTTTTTTTGGAAAAAAGCTAGTGGATCTTTGTATTCAAAATGGACATAATGTAACGATTTTAACACGAGGTCAAAGTGGCAATCCATTTGGTACAAATGTTAAGCAGTTAGTAGTAAATCGTAATGATCGGGATGCGTTAGCACAGGCACTAGCCAATACAACATGGGACATTGTCTATGATAATATTTGCTATTCGCCCAATGAGGCAATAGCAATTTGCGAGATATTAAAAGAGAAAACGAAAAAGCTGGTCTTTACTTCTACTCTTTCAACATATGAGGTAGATGGTAAGGTGAAAAAGGAAGAAGACTTTGATCCATACCAATATCAAATACGCATGGGACATCAAGAGGAATTTTCTTATGGGGAAGGAAAACGACAAGCGGAGGCTGTCTTATTTAAAGAAGCTTCATTCCCAGTCGTAGCTGTACGTTTCCCAATTGTGATGGGCGAAGATGACTATACACGTCGTTTACATTTCCACGTTGAACGTATTTTGCAGAATCAGCCGATTACTTTACCAAACATTGATGCAAAGATGAGCTATATTACAGATGAGGAAGCAGCTGAATTTTTATACTTTTCGGGTGTTACCCCTATTGAGGGACCCTACAATGCTACGGCATCTGGGGCCATATCTCTCAAAGACCTCATTGCTCTAATCGAAGAAGCAAGTGGTCAGCGCGCAAAAATTTCCCTCATTGGTGGTGACGAGGAGTCCCAGTCTCCTTATGGGGTGCCTGCTGATTGGTATATGTCCAATGCAAAGGCAGAGAAGGCAGGATTTACGTTTAGTCAGCTGGAGGATTGGCTACCAAAATTAGTGTCAATATTAGTAAAACAGCTACAATAGCATTGATAATGCAAAGAATCTGCTAGCTTCTAGCAGATTCTTTGTTTATCCATTATGTCTCAATCTTTTTGCCACTGATGCTTCACTTTCATTGCTAAACTGAAGTGTATCACGGTAATATATTCTTTAAAATAGCTACTGCTTTATCAATCTCTTCCTTTGTGACCGTTAATGGAGGCAAGAGACGAATAACAGTTGGCCCTGCCCCCACTAATAAAAGGCCACTTTGTTCTGCTGCCGCGATATAAGGCGCTACTTCCGTGTCCCCACAACCAATCCCTAGCAAGAGACCCTTTCCTTGAACAGTATAGCTAGAAGGTAAATGAGCCTTTAGTTGCGCCACAAAATAGGCAGATATTTCTCGTACCTGCTGTAAAAAATCTGGCTCAAATACATGACTCAAAACGGCTTGTGCAACATTCATCGCAAGAGGGTTTCCACCAAAAGTTGTACCGTGTGTTCCCGGACTAAATGTAGCATGAAGCTCAGCAGTTCCTAGCATTGCACCAACAGGGAAACCGCCACCTAAGCCTTTTGCCAATGTTATGATATGTGGCATTAGAACAGTTTGTTCAAATGCATAACGTGTTCCTGTTCGTCCAATACCGGTTTGCACTTCATCAACAATTAGTAGTATACCTCGCTCCTTACAGACTTTTGCAATAGCTGCTGCAAATTCTGCTGATACACAATTGACGCCCCCCTCTCCCTGAATCATCTCTAGCATTATAGCTGCCACAGAATCATCAACGGTTGCTTCAAGTGCAACAGCATCATTAAATGGCAAAATCGAAAATTTTTCTACGAGTGGACCAAAGCCATTATGTACTTTGCCTTGACCTGTTGCAGACATAGCTCCAAAGGTACGACCATGGAATGATTTTTCAAATGTAATAATATGATGTTTGCCTGTATGCTTACGAGCTAATTTAATGGCCGCTTCATTAGCCTCAGCCCCGCTATTACAGAAGAAGGCATGTGAAAAGTGTGTATTAGCAATTAATTTTTCCGCCACCTTTTCCTGACCTGGTATATCAAAAAGGTTTGAAATATGCCATAGCTGTTCACTTTGCTCTTGAAGTGCCTGTACAATAGCTGGATGGGCGTGACCAAGACTCACCACAGCAATGCCACTAGTAAAATCCAAGTATTGCTTCCCTGTTGAATCCTCAACAATTGTCCCTTGACCTTTGACAATTTGTGCACGACGCTTGCCGTAGTTCTCGAATAAAACACTCATGTTATCATCTCCACTATCATTTAAAATAGTTTCTTTCAACAACTATACTTCTCAAGCTATCCTATTAGAACACTAGAAAGAATGAAGTTCACTTGAAGCTACAATCGTTGTACCAATTAATGTTGCGCCCACGATTTGTACGGAAGGAATCCCTGCTCTTAAACAGTCGATCGCTCCTTGTACTTTCGGAATCATTCCACCGTAAATATGACCCTGCTCTGTCCATTGATCTATAAGAGTAGGTGTAGCTATTGCTTGATATTCATCCTGAATACGGATTCCACTCACATCCGTAACAAGTAATAGGCTATCTGCTCCGACCGCTAAAGCAACTTCACTTGCTACCGTATCGCCATTAATATTAAGAGCCTGACCTGCTTCGGTCGCACCTACGCAGGCAATAACAGGTACAATCCCTACACCCATTAAAGCTTCCAATAAGGAAGTATTGATATTTTTAATAGCTCCAACATAGCCATAAGTCTCTTGATCTAAAAAGTCTACGACCATTAGCTGACCATCAAAGCCATTTAATCCGATGGCTGCTATACCGGCTGTTGTTAACTCATGAACTAATGCAGTGTTCACTTGGCCTATTAGGGTCGACTGGACAACCTTAATAGCAGCCTCATTCGTGACACGTATTCCATTTAATGTATGCGATTGTATGCCTTGAGCAGCTAGTTCTCGATTTATGGCTGGCCCACCCCCGTGGGTAATAATCAGCTCTACTCCACTCTCTTGTAATCTTTTAAAATTATCAAAGAAAGCCTCATTTAAACCTTCCAGTGTACTGCCCCCAAGCTTTATGACCATACGTTTACGAGCGGTATGATGCATTGATTTGGACATAGTCATATGTTAAGTCACATCCCCAAGCATGCCCCTTACCATCACCCACGCCAAGAGACACATAGATTTTTACCTCATGCATTTTTAAAATTTGAATTAACTCATCCTCAGAAAAAGGAATTGGCTCACCGTTTTCTACCATAGTAGCACCACCGATTTGGATGGTAATTTTATCTGGATCCACTGTTGCGCCACTATACCCTACTGCTGCAATAATACGCCCCCAGTTAGCATCACAGCCGAAAACAGCAGTCTTTACAAGTGGTGAACCAACGACTGTTTTTGCAATTTTACGTGCCTCCTCGTCTGAAATTGCACCAACAACCTCCACTTCGATAAGCTTCGTTGCCCCTTCACCATCTTTGGCAATCATTTTTGCTAAATCTTCCGCTACTGTTTGTAAAGTGTAATAGAAATTTTGCCAATCTGGATGCTCTGGTGTTAAAGAATCATTCCCTGCCAAGCCATTAGCCAACACTACCACTGTGTCATTAGTAGATGTATCCCCATCAACTGTAATAGCGTTAAATGTTAAATTAGTAATCGTCGATAAAGCTGCCTGCAATACATCAGATTCAATGTTGGCATCTGTTGTAATAAAGCCTAGCATTGTTGCCATATTAGGTTCAATCATACCTGAGCCTTTTGCTACACCTGCAATAATAACTTCCTTGCCATCCACAGTTGTACTATAGCTTGTGTTTTTCATGACGGTATCTGTTGTCAAAATAGCCTGTGCAAAGTCAATAGCACTTTCTAAATTGTCCTTTGGCTCTAACTGTAGAATACCGTTTGCTACTGGCTCTAATTTCATCATTTCTCCAATAACACCTGTCGAGCAAACACCCACCAAATCTGGCGCAATCCCTAATTTTTCAGCAGCTAGCGCTTGCATTGTTTGGGCGTCTTTTACACCTTGTTTACCTGTACAAGCATTCGCATTGCCTGAATTGACGATCATCGCTTGCATTTTCTTAGTTGCATAAACAACTTCCTTCGTGACTTTTAATGGCGCTGCTTGCACAGCATTTGTTGTAAAAACACCTGCAACACTTGCTGGGACTTCACTTACTAAAATAGCTAAATCCTTTTTCTTATGCTTTAAACCACAGTGTAATCCTGCTGCCTTAAAGCCTTTTGGTGAAACAATATTTTTACTTGATAGTTTTTTCATTACATTCGTTGAAGTGTTAACTGTCATCCGAAATTCCTCCTTAGATTAATAAATAAGAGAAGCATACAGTTTCCTGCATGCTGTTAAATAAAGAACGGTACGACATCTAGCCCTGTCGTTTGTGGTAAGTCAAATTGCACATTCATATTTTGGATAGCTTGCCCTGCTGCTCCTTTGACAAGATTATCAATTACGCTAACAATTGTGACACGATTTGTACGAGAATCTACTTTTACTAGAATGTCACAATAATTTGATCCCTTGACACGATTTGTCCCTAAACTAGATGCATCCGTAACGATTCGAACAAATGGATGATTTTCATAGGTTGCCTGTAAGCAAGAGATCAATTGCGCCTCTGTAATTCCCTGCATTACCGGTGCATAGGATGTCGCCAAAATTCCCCTGGTCATTGGAACCAGATGCGTATTAAAAGTAATTGCTGTATCTGCTTGAGCAAACATGGAAAGTGCCTGTTCAATTTCGGGAATATGTTGATGTGTATTTACTTTATAGATCGAGAAATTCTCATTTGTCTCACTAAAATGGGTAGTTTGTGAGGGCTTATTGCCAGCTCCTGAAATGCCACTCTTTGCATCAATAACTAGAAAACTAGGATCAATTAAACGCTCTTTTACAAGTGGCAGTAAGGATAATAAAACTGCGGTTGGGTAGCAACCCGGGTTGGCAACGAGTGTTGCTTGACGTATAAGCTCTGTATTCCATTCTGTTAAACCATACACACTTTGTTGAACACTATGGAACGGTGCAGCCTTTTTGCCATACCAGGTTTCATAGCTTGCGAGATCTTTTAAGCGAAAATCACCAGATAAATCGATTAACTTTGGTCCTTTCCCAACCAAAGGCGGTAATAGCTCACTTGTCACCCCAGATGGTGTACTTGTAAAAACAACATCAAATTTTGCTAAAGTGTCATACGCTATCTTTTGTAACGGTGTATCAGCTATCTTAACAAGATGACCAAATTTGGAAGAAAATTGAACACCCTCTTCTGAAGAAGTAAATAAATCAATCTGCTCTACAGCTGGATGATTATGTAAAAAACGAATAAGCTCTAGTCCACCATATCCAGTTGCTCCAACAATACCTACTTTCACTGCACTCACCTCTGAAATAAGTTAAAAATAGTATACGTCTGCATATTTATTAAGTCAACTGAATTTTTATTAAATTAACTATTTTTTTAAATAGATATTATTCGACCTTACACCACTTCTATATCATTGTAATTTCAGAAAAAAGAAGGCAAGAATCCTTTCGTTCATCGAATGAATCCCTGCCTTCTTTTTATGCACATGTTGTATAAATATCAATTGTTGTCTTAGATAGTTACTTAATCTTCCATGGTTGATAAATCACCAGTTGGTAAATTTAATTCCCAAGCTTTCAATACGCGACGCATAATTTTACCACTACGTGTTTTTGGCAATTTATCTTTAAATTCAATTTCACGTGGTGCTGCATGTGCAGATAAACCTTTTTTCACAAAATCACGTATATCTTCAATTAATGCATCAGAGGGTTCAACCCCCTCACGTAAGGATACAAACGCTTTAATGATTTCCCCACGCACTGGATCTGGTTTCCCAATAACACCTGCTTCAATGACATCTGGGTGCTCAAGTAGTTTACTTTCCACTTCGAATGGTCCTACGCGTTCTCCCGCCGTCATGATGACATCATCCACACGCCCTTGGAACCAGAAGTAACCTTCATCATCCATATAGGCTGAATCTCCAGATACATACCATTCTCCTTTGAGGAAATAAGATTCATAGCGCTCTGGATTGCCCCAAATTTGGCGCATCATGGCAGGCCAGCCACGACGAATAGCTAGATTCCCCATTGTAAAAGGTGGCACCTCATTACCTGCATCATCTACAATCGTCGCATGAATACCAGGAAGAGGTTTCCCCATTGAACCTGGCATAATATCCATTGATGGATAATTACAAATCATATGGGCTCCTGTCTCTGTCATCCACCATGTATCATGTATACGATGCCCTAATTCCTCTACTCCCCAGCGAATAACTTCTGGATTCAAAGGCTCACCAACAGATAGCACATGGCGTAAAGATGTTAGATCATAGCTTTCAAGCAAGCCACTCCCTGCCCCCATCAGCATACGGAACGCTGTTGGTGCACTATACCAAACTGTCACACTATAATCTTCAATAGCCTGATACCATGCTTGTGGTGAAAATCTTCCTCCGACGATTAACATTGTTACACCGTTTAACCACGGACCAAAGATGCCATAGGCTGTTCCTGTAACCCATCCAGGATCGGCAGTACACCAATAAATATCATCTTCACGTAAATCAAGTACCCATTGTGTCGATTGATATTGCTGAATCATTGCATTATGGACATGCAATACGCCCTTTGGAGCACCTGTTGAACCAGAGGTATAGTGAAGAATCATCCCATCTTCTCTGTCTACCCACTCTATTTCAAAATGAGCTGAAGCTTCTTTTAAATGTTTACTAAAGTCAAGGATTTGAGCTGTTTCCTCAACATCCTCCCCTACTAAAAAGATATGCTCCAGTTTAGGCAATTTTGCTAAAGGTACACGTTCCAGTAATGCCGGTGTCGTGACTAATACTTTCGCCTCACTATCTGCAAGTCGATCATACACCGCGCCTTCCATAAAAGCTTCAAACAATGGTCCAACAATAACCCCCATTTTCAATGCACCTAATAATGAAAAGTAAAGCTCAGGTGAACGAGGCATAAAAATAAATAAACGATCACCTTTCTGCAGATTAGTAGTGGTTTTAAAAACGTTCGCTGCTTTGTTTGTTAACCTTTTCATTTCATTAAATGAATATGCCTCTTTCCGTTTACCATCATTAAAATACAGTGCCACCTTATTTTTGCGATGTGTTTCTGTATGGCGATCAATAGCCTCATATGCCATATTCACTAAACCTGTTTCGCTCCAACTAAATGCCTTTTCCGTATCTGCCCAATTATGAGATTTTGCCACTTCTTCATAATTTGTTAAATGATGTTGACCAGGTAAAGCCATTAACTTCTCTTTCATTTTCATCCCCATGAAAATACCCCTTTCTTTGCTTTTGTTTTTGACTAAATTTCAACAATCCCCCCTGTTGAAATTCAGAGAATTCTTCAAAAGCAAAATTGATATGTAGCATTTGTTATATAACAGTTAGCCGTAGTATTAATGTTCGAATCCCTTATAGCACTACTTTTAGCTGTTAAATAACAGAAGCAATATAATCTTATTTTACACGAATTTGGATAGATTGTCTCAATATTTTTATTTTTCCAAAAATACAGGTATATTTTGCAAAAATAAGCGTTTTTACGCAAGAAATCAGCTATAATGGAATTATTAAACTCAGGTGGTGTAATTATGGAACATAAAAAAACTTTTTTTTCTGTCACAAAGGAAACAAAGCATGGTACTGTGTATGTGGAAGGACCTGTGCCTCCAGAAAAATTAGCTACATATTCATTCCATGAAGGCTTGGTTGCCTTCAGACCTCCAAAACAGCAACAGCAGGCCATTATAGAAATTGCAGGACTACCCGAAGGCCGAATTATTATTATTCGAAACGAAGATATTATTGTAGGCTATGTTACCTATCTCTACCCTGATCCACTTGAACGATGGGCAGAAGATCGTATCGATGACATGATTGAATTAGGTGCCATTGAAGTCATTCCAGACTACCGTGGTACCGGTGCTGGTAAGGCACTACTAGCCGTTTCATTTATGGGGGATGAAATGGAAGATTATCTTGTGATTACTACCGAGTATTATTGGCATTGGGATTTAAAAGGCACAGGTTTAAATGTTTGGGATTACCGCAAAATGATGGAGAAAATGATGAGCTCCGCTGGTTTCGAATATTTTGCAACAGATGATCCTGAAATTACATCACATCCAGCCAATTGCCTGATGGCACGCGAAGGAAAACGGGTGCCTCCTGAGACAATGGAAAGATTTGATAGACTTCGTTTTAGAAATCGTTTCATGTATTAAAACTAATACAAAGGGGATGCATATATGATTGTAGAAGAAATTATGAATGATGAGCCTTATACATTAGCTCCTACCAATACAGTGCAGGAGGCACTAAAGTTAATGCGTGAAAAGAAAGTGCGTCATTTACCAGTTGTAGATGAAGAACGCCACGTTTTAGGTGTAATTACTGAACGAGATATTAAAGAGGTCTTGCCCTCATCTTTGCAGGATGAACCAAACTCTCCTATTTTTAATGCAAAAGTAGAGGATATCATGGTGAAAGACCCCCTGATAGGTCATCCACTAGATTTTGTTGAAGAGGTAGCACTTACGTTTTACGAATCGAAAATAGGCTGTTTACCTATCGTCTCTGGAGGAAAATTGGTAGGCATTGTTACGACAACCGATTTACTCTATACATATATAGAGCTGACTGGTGCTACAGAGCCTGGGTCAAAAATCGAGATTCGGGTATCCGATACACCGGGAGTTTTATTTGAAATCACAAAAATATTTCATCAACATCATGCCAATGTTCAAAGCGTCTTAGTTTATCCTGACTCTGAAAATACACAAAACAAAATTTTAAGCGTCCGAGTAAAAACACTAAATCCTTTAGCAATGATTGAAGATCTACGCAAAGAGGGCTTTGATGTCCTATGGCCAAATTTACCGGGTGTTTCGCTATAATGAAAAAGGCCGTATTCGTATACTCGCCAGAACAACTCGGATATAAATTTTCAGATACACATCCTTTCAATCATAAACGCTTGACGCTAACTATGGATCTACTAAAAAATATTAATGCTCTCGATGATGTAGATATTGTACCGGCACGTGTTGCAACGGAAGAAGAGCTATTGCTTGCACATGATTCAAAATATATAGATATCGTAAAAAAAGCAGGGCATGGTGAATTATCAGAAGCTCAATGTCAAAGCTATGGAATTGGCACTGAAGATACTCCCATTTTTGAAAATATGCATGAAGCAAGTGCACAGCTAGTTGGTGGAACTTTAACGGCTGTTGATTATGTAATGGAAGGAAAAGCCGAACATGCCCTTAACCTTGGTGGAGGTCTCCATCATGGTTTCCGTGGTCGTGCATCAGGTTTTTGTATTTACAATGATAGCACAGTGGCTATTCGTTACTTGCAGGAAAAGTACAACGCTCGTGTACTTTATGTAGATACAGATGCTCATCATGGGGATGGTGTCCAATGGAGCTTTTATGAGGATCCTACTGTTTGTACACTGTCCATCCATGAAACTGGTCGTTATCTATTCCCTGGAACCGGAAATATTACCGAGCGTGGCAATGGTCAAGGCTATGGAACCTCCTTTAATTTTCCAATGGATGCATTTACTGAGGATGAAAGTTTCCTAGAGATCTATGAACAGTCAATGCGAGAGATTTTTGAATTTTTCAAGCCAGATGTTGTATTAACGCAAAATGGGGCAGATGCCCATTATTTTGATCCATTAACACATTTACATGGAACAATGAATATTTATCGTGAAATTCCTAAGCTTGCTCATCAATTAGCACATGAATATTGTGAAGGTCGATGGATTGCAGTTGGAGGTGGTGGCTACGATATTTGGCGAGTGGTGCCTCGTGCTTGGTCCATGTTATGGTTGGAAATGACAGACCAAGCGTTACCAATGGGGCCACTCCCTCAAGCATGGCTTGATCGCTGGCAACCAGAAGCTCCTGTTCCTTTTATTCCAACTTGGGAGGACCCGATTCCTTTATATGAGCCGATTCCTCGTAAAGCAGAAATAGAAGAAAAGAATGCTCAAATGTTAGCCAAATCGCTACATATTATTCGGAATGAAAGACGGGATTAATTTCTTGGCCTCACGATATTCGTGGGGCTTTTTTATTGGATGGAAGAGCTTTCCACTGCTTTTGGTCGTATATCCATCTATTCTTTTGTTCTATCCCTCACTTTTGAAACACTATCCTCTATTTTTGACGTTCCATCCAGCAAATAAAAACACGCAAATCCTTCATAAGCGATTTACGTGTTAGGTATCATTATTTACTTTTGACAGATTGTCGATGTTCAATACGGTGTGGTAAAATGACCGCCTCATCCTCGACAGGTTCCTTACTCATTAATTTTGTCAGCAGGCGCATTGCAACAGCCCCAATATCGTAAAGCGGTAGCGCGACACTTGTTAGCTGTGGGCGAACCATTCGTGCTAACTTAGAGTTCTCAAAGCTGATAACTTCAATATCCTCTGGAACATTTTTGCCCGCATCTTGAGCGCCATGAATTAAACCGATGGCCAATTCATCACTTCCTGCAAAATAAGCAGTTGGTGGCTGTTCAAGAGCAGATAAAATCTCCCAAGCCTCTAAGCCCATATCATAGCTGGACTCTTCTGCGGCAATTAATGCCTCGTCTATTGGTAAACCAGCATCCTGCAATGCTTTCTTATAGGCTGCTAGCTTGAATTTTCCGTTAATTGTATACGAAAGTGGGCCAGTTACGAAACCAATCCGTGTATGGCCATTTTGAATAAGTAATGAAATAGCTTCATAAGCCGCCTGGAAATAATCGATATTCACAGTTGCAATTGTTTGAGATTCATCCACAGAGCCTGCAAGCACAATTGGTACTGGCGAATGATCCATCGTTTGCTGCATTTTTTCTGTAACCTCATCACTCATCATCACAATACCATCAACCTGTTTTCCAAGCATGGTATCCAGTAGCTGTAACTCTTTATCTTCATGTTGATCTGAGTTGGCTAAAATAATATTATAACGATACATTGTGGCAATATCCTCTACACCACGAGCCAGCTCCGCATAAACATTGTTTGCAATATCTGGGATAATCACGCCAACTGTTGTTGTTTTCTTACTTGCTAAACCTCGCGCTACTGCGTTTGGTCGGTATTCTAATCGTTCAATTACTTCTAGTACTTTTTTTCGTGTTGCTGGTTTTACGTTTTGATTACCATTGACTACACGAGAGACCGTTGCCATAGAAACATTTGCTTCTCTTGCAACATCATAAATTGTAACAGTCATCGTACGTGCCTCCCTTTTTTCCTATTATAGCCTTATCATACGATAATTTTCATATTATTTTCAAGAAGAACTACGTAAAAACCAAGTACTAATAGTCCTATTCTAGACATTATTTTGTCACGATATAACAAACACCGCCTGCCGAAGTAAGCAAGCGGTGTTCGCTGTTAACAATTAAGCATGAATTTCATGATTTTTCATGAATTTTTGTAGTGTTTCATAGAATGCGTCAAATGTTGGGATGTCCATTTGTTGTTGTGAGTCAGACAATGCAACAGATGGATCTGGATGCACTTCTGCCATGACGCCATCAGCACCGATTGCAATAGCTGCTTTGGCACATGGTAATAATAAATCACGACGTCCTGTTGAATGTGTAACATCTACGAATACTGGCAAATGCGTTTCTTGTTTTAAAACTGGTACGGCTGAAATATCTAATGTATTACGAGTTGCTTTTTCATAAGTACGGATACCACGTTCACAAAGGATAATGTTTTCATTTCCTTTAGACATAATGTACTCTGCTGCATGAATGAACTCATCAATTGTTGCAGCTAAACCTCGTTTTAATAGAACAGGTTTATTTGTTGCACCTGCTGCTTTTAATAATTCAAAGTTTTGCATATTACGTGCACCGATTTGGATGACATCAATATAATCCAATGCTTCCTCTAAATGACCTGGTGTCACGATTTCTGTAATAACAGCTAAACCATATTCCTCTGACACACGTTTTAAGATTTTCAGACCTTCTAATCCAAGACCTTGGAAGTCATAAGGAGAAGTACGAGGCTTATAAGCACCACCACGAATTAGCTTCTCACCTTTTGCTTTAATAGAAGCGGCAACTGCTGCTACTTGCTCATACGATTCAACCGCACAAGGACCGAATACGAAAGATGGCTTTCCTTGTCCAATTAATTCACCATTGATATTAATAATTGTATCTTCTGATTTCTTTTTACGAGATACTAGCAACTCTTTCTTTTTATCAGCTTCAAGTTGTTTTAAAGCTGTTTTAAAGATTTGCTTAAATATATAATCAACCGTCATTTGGTTTAATGGACCTTGATTGTGTTCTTTAATAAGATCAAGCATGTGTCTTTCACGCAGTGGATCATAGCGATTCACACCTTGTTTTTCTTTAATTTTACCGATTTCATCAACTACAGCTGCACGTTCATTAATTAGACGAAGAATTTCTAAGTTTAAACCGTCTATTTGACTACGTAAGCTTTCTAAATCTTTTTGGCTCATGCTTTCTTGCTCCTCTCCTCATGACAGACACTTTCAGAACTCTGAAATGTATGTTACATTTTTAGATAATAGCATTATTATAATCAATGTTGTTCAGAATGTCACGCATTTTTAATTTAGCGCTTCAACTCGCTAAATTATTTTCAAGTATGACGCGAAAGGAAGCGATTACATTGAGTTCTAAATTATTCGCACTTGATATTGGCACACGCTCAGTGGTCGGGATTATTCTCCAAGAAGAAAATGACCATTTTCATGTGGAAGATATTTTAGTAAAAGAGCATAAAGAACGTGCCATGGTAGATGGACAAATACATAATGTCATGTATGTGGCAGATTTAATTAATGAAATAAAACGTGAACTTGAAGAGAAACACGGGCCGCTCACAAAGGTAAGTGTTGCTGCAGCAGGTCGATCTTTGAAAACTGAACAAGCGAGTGTGACCATCAATATACGTAATCGACCTATTTTTACTGAAGAAGATATTAGTCGCTTGGAACTTCAGGCTGTTCAACAAGCACAGCAGCAACTTTTGCAACAGAAAGAGGATGCAAAAATTAGCCATTATTATTGTGTAGGCTATTCAGTCCTGTATTATCGCTTGGATGGCGAGGAAATTGGAAGCCTGTTGGATCAACAAGGAGATGAAGCCCAAATCGAAGTGATTGCAACGTTTCTGCCTCGGGTAGTGGTGGAATCACTGATTGCCGCTCTTAAACGAGCTGATTTAGAGATGGAAGCATTGACGTTAGAACCGATCGCTGCCATTAATGTGTTGATTCCTCCAACGATGCGTCGCTTAAATGTGGCACTTGTTGATATAGGAGCAGGAACATCGGATATTGCCATTACGGATAAAAGTACAGTTGTGGCTTACGGCATGGTACCAACAGCTGGCGATGAAATAACAGAAGCTTTAAGCGACTACTATTTGCTAGACTTCCCTGTAGCCGAAGAGGCTAAACGTCAACTACAAACCTCTGAAGAGATATTGATTCAAGATATTCTAGGCTTTGATCAGTTCTATCCTAAGGAAGAAGTTTTTTTAGCAATTGAACCTGCAGTAAAACAGTTGGCGAAGTCTATCGGAGAAGAAATTTTACGACTCAATAACCGAGTAGCACCCAAAGCCGTTATGCTGGTTGGTGGAGGTAGCTTAACACCCAACCTAACTACAGAACTAGGTCAAGTTCTAGATTTACCAGCTAATCGTATTGCTGTTCGAGGTATTGATGCTATTCAAAACTTAACAAAAGAAGAACACATTAAAGCCTCACCTGAATTAGTCACGCCTATTGGTATTGCCATTGCTGCTAAAAAGATGCCGATTCAATATATGAGTTTAACAGTCAATAATCAAGTGGTTCGCCTTTTTGAACTAAAAGAAATGACTGTGGCTGATGCCTTTCTAGCTGCAAATATTCGCGCAAAGCAATTATATGGAAAACCAGGGCATGGGCTATCGATCAGTGTTAACGGACAGGACATTTTTATACCAGGTGGGCATGGCCAGCCTGCTGAAATATTGGTAAATGGACAACAGGCATCAACAAAAAGCCTGATTAAAACTGGAGATGCCATTCAGTTAATAGAAGGCCAAGATGGGCAGCAGGCGACGGCTACAGTAAGAGATCTTATCGATGATGCAGCAATAAAGACAGTGACAATCCAAAACACCAAATATGTGATTGAGCCAAAAATTACAGTCAATAGCTCTTCTGCATCACTCGATACAGTTTTAAATGATCGTGATACCGTCGTTTTTGATATAGCCGAAACAATTGAGGATGTATTTAAAATCACTAATAATTGGCATTTATTAAAGCAATTTGAATCCTATACGATTCAAGTTGATGGACAACCTTTATATTTACCAGAATTTTCTCCACAGCTAATGATTAATGGAAAGGTAGCCAAATTGAGCTATGCTGTAAAAAATGGGGACGTGATAAGCTTCCACCAACCATCTCTACCAACCGTACAACATATCGCGGACCACATGAATCTTTTGCTAGAGGATAAAATCATCATTCATTTCCAACAGGAAGTTTTAGAATTAAAGAAGACTGCAAATGAAGCGATTGTTAATAAAATGGTTGTGTCACCACAGTCCACTGTACACAATGGAGCGACTTTAGTATTTAAAGAAAAGGATCGCAGTCGTTGGATCTATCAAGATGTTTTCCGCTTCTCTAATTGGCAGCTACCGAGTGCCTTTAAGGGGAATTTTACGATTTTAAGAAATGGTCAGCCAGCGAGCTTTGATACAGAAATATTTGGTGGAGATCAATTAGAAATAATATTAGAAGCTACACCTATCATTTAAAAAAGGGATACGTTACAACTTTATCTTGTAACGTATCCCTTTATATTATGCATTATGCACGTACTTCTTCATTTGTTTCTTCTTTTTGATCTGCTTTTTCTGTCTTTTCTTCAGCTTTTGGTTCCTCACTTGGCATGTAATCCTCTAATGGTTCTTCCCCTTCAAAGGAAACCGTACCATCATCAAAAACAGTTGGTGCTTTTGCCGTTTTTAGTGTTTTTACTTTCTCTACTAATTGTGTAGATTGCTCTTGAATTTGTTTAGAAAGTTGAACTGTTTTATCTTTTGCAGTTGTCGAGAAGTCTGCGCTCTTATCTTTTAGCTGAACAGCTTGTACTGCCACATCACTGCGTAAATCTTTTCCTGATTTTGGAGCTAACAGTAGACCTGCCGCGGCCCCTACGATTCCACCAACTAATGCGCCAATCACAAAATCCTTCATGTTTACACGCTCCTCTTCATAAATAGAGTCTTGCGGATGATAAAGCTGAGGCAAAGAACTTTCAAGCTGCTGTTCCTTCACTTCGTTAAAATTTGGCTTTTGAGTTGTCATGCAACAATTCCTCCCCATCTAATTATCAAATTTGTCTAGACTGGTTGTCCATCTACTTTCACAGATGCATCTTCAACTTATATGTCTAAGACTTTATTTTTATTCAGCCAGCATGGAATACTCACTGAATAATTATCATTTTTTACGACCCCATTTTCTTTTTGGTGTTTCTTCTACTTGCACAGTTTCAAATGCATAGGCATCTGGTGATACCGATTCCTGCTCGATGATTTTGCGTTTTTTCCATTTATCCGCAATACCCATCGCAACATTACTCCATTGTACAACTTGTGCAATTTTTTCTTCGTTTTGTTCTACGCTTTTAGAAACAGAAGTAGTAATCTGCTGAACAGAATTATTTAAACCATTAACGGAGTCACCAATACCTTTAACAGCTTGAACCACTGAATTTAATTGTTCAGATTTATGTTGAATATCCTCTGCTAAGCTATTTGTTTTTGATAATAAGGACGTTGTTTCGCGTGTAATGCCTTCCATTTGGCCTTCAATCCCAGATAATGTTCCAGCTAAGCTGTTTAGGATGGACTTAAGCGAGAATAATGTCATGCCCACGCTCACACATAAAATTAAAAAACCGATTGCAGCAATAATGGCTGCAATATACAAAATCACTTCCATAAGTTGACCTCCTGCTAGTAAATTGTCTTTACTATTACTTTCCCTATCTTCGACAAAAAAAACGGAATTCCTGCTTAAATTTGAGAAAAAACAGCTTAACCCCTACGGACTAAGCTGTTTCATTGTTTTTAAGCACGTTTTCAAAAGCATCTTGGAACTTGTGAACATCACCAGCGCCCATAAATAAGAATACAGCGCCATTATGTTTTGTTAATATATCAATTCCTTCAGTGGTAATCACTGCACTGCCTTCAATAAGTGACGCTAAATCATGGATAGAAAGCGCGCCTTGCGTTTCTCTCGCAGAGCCAAATATATCACATAAATAGGCTGTATCTGCAAGGCTCAAACTATCCGCAAAATCTTGTAAAAAAGCTTGTGTACGTGTAAATGTATGTGGTTGGAAAATCGCAACTAGCTCACGGTCAGGGAATTTTTGGCGTGCTGATTGAATCGTCGCGCGAATTTCCGTTGGATGGTGTGCATAGTCATCTATTAAAACATTATCCCCTATATCGGTCTCAGTAAAACGTCTTTTTACACCTTTATATGTGTGTAAACGCTCCTGAATAATATCTGGAGAAATGCCTTCATATTCACATAGCGTAATAACCGCCAATGTATTTAAAACAGCATGATCTCCAAATAATGGGATAAAGAAAGTACTATAAAATTCATTACGTACAAAAACATCAAATGTTGTACCCTCAGTTGTTTTTTCAACATTACGTGCTTCAAAATCATTTTCAGCACCAAATCCATAATACACAACTGGTACTTTTGCTTGAATACGCTGAAGCTGTTCATCATCACCACATGCTATAATTGCTTTTTTCACTTGTAATGCTAATGATTGAAATGCAGAATATACGTCCTCTATATTAGCAAAGTAGTCTGGATGATCAAAATCGATGTTCGTCATCACAGCATAATCAGGATTATATGCTAAAAAGTGACGGCGGTATTCACACGCCTCCATCACAAAGAAATCAGCATTTTCATGACCTGCACCAGTACCATCACCAATTAAATAAGATGTTGGTTTATAGCCACCTACCACATGTGCCATTAAACCAGTCGTAGATGTTTTACCATGTGCACCTGTGATGGCAATGGATGTATAGTTGCCAATATATTCACCTAAAAATTTATGGTAACGAATGACTTCTACACCGATTTCTCGAGCACGTACTAATTCAGGATGATCATCAGAAAATGCATTACCTGCGATCACTGTCATACCTTCTTTAATATTATCTGCATTAAATGTAAAAATTGGAATATTACGTTCACGTAACGGTTGCTCCGTGAAGAAATATTTATCGACATCTGAGCCTTGTACTTGTTCACCAGCATCAAATAAGATTTGTGCAAGCGAACTCATGCCAGAACCTTTAATGCCTGTGAAATGAAAAACTGTCATTAATTAAACCCCCCGGGAATTTCAATATCCCATCTATCATCTATTAGGTGTATCGTATTATTTCACGAATGGTTAGGTATTAATACCTTCACAAGTGTTAAAAAATACGTACTATTCAACACATCTTGTCTATTATAGCACTTTTTATGCACAAGGATAGATGTGTAACTTTTCTAAAAAAACTAAATTCGACGTAAATTAGATAATCTAGACGAAAACAATGCAATTCTTATTCAAACATAGTAATTAAATCTTCTTCTGTAATGTAACTTTCACGTGGCTTACTTCCTCTTGCTTCTGAAACAAAACCATGTGATTCTAACATGTCAATTAAACGAGCAGCACGATTATAGCCAATATGATACTTTCGTTGAATCAATGAGGTAGAAGCCCCCCCTTGCTCATAGACAAATCGGCAAACATCTTCAAATAAATCGTCCTGTTCTGCAGAAACCTCTGTTTTCTTTAATAATTCCTCTTGATCGAAAATATAATCAGGTTCACCCTGTTCACGAACATGCTCAATAATCGATTCAATTTCATCATCTGTAACAAAAGTTCCCTGCAAACGCACTGGCGCTGACATACCGTTACCTAAATATAGCATATCCCCTCGACCAAGTAACCTTTCTGCTCCCTGCCCATCTAAAATGGTACGAGAATCAATTTGAGAGGAAACAGCAAAGGCAATACGTGTAGGAATATTTGATTTGATTAACCCTGTAATAACATCCACAGAAGGTCTTTGCGTTGCAACAATTAAATGAATACCACATGCACGTGCCTTTTGAGCAATACGGCAAATGGCCTCCTCTACATCTGCTGGAGACATCATCATTAAATCAGCTAACTCATCAATGACAATTAAAATATAAGGCAACTTTAGGCTATGTTCCTTATTTTTATCCGCTATGGCGTTATACCGTGTAATATCACGTGCACCTGCATGAGCAAAGAGCTGATAGCGACGCTCCATTTCCTCTACTGCCCATTTCAGCGCAGCCGTTGCCGCCTTTACATCTGTAATGACAGGACTAACTAAATGCGGAATATGGTTAAATGGCGCCAGCTCTACCATTTTAGGGTCGATCAGCATGAGTTTTAGCTCGTGTGGTGCAGCTTTATATAATAAACTAACCAAAATAGAATTAATACAAACGGATTTACCTGAACCCGTTGCACCAGCAATTAAACCATGTGGCATTTTACGTAAATCTAACGTAACAGGCTTTCCAGTCAAATCAAGTCCTAGTGCTGCTTCTAATGGTGAATCTGACTCAACGAAGGAGGCACTATTTGTTACCTCAGATAAGCGAACAGCTCGTGATACTCGATTTGGAATCTCAATACCGATCGAGCTTTTCCCAGGAATGGGTGCTTGAATACGAATATCCTTTGCTGCTAAGGCAAGTTTTAGATCATCTGCTAAGTTTCGAATTTTACTAACCTTTGTACCATGGCTCACCGTTATTTCAAATTGAGTAACAGCAGGGCCTTGCATAATCGATTCAATTTGCGCAGAAACTTGGAAATAAGATAGTGCTTCGACTAATGTGTCGCCCTGTTGCTCCATCCAATCCGTATCCTGTGTTTTTTCCTCTGGTGGCTCTAGGTATTCATCCGTAGGCTTTTGATAGACGTGTACAGGCTTTGCTGGTATCTCAGCTTCCACTACTTGTGGTACTACTTGATTCTCAACAGATTCTACTGGAACATACTCTACAATATCTGAAACTACTTCAGGTTCGATAGCTAGTTCTGGTTCTGATACTTGTTCCAGTTCTGAAGCTAGTTCAAGTTCTGGTTCTAACTCGAGTTCTGGTTCTAACTCAAGCTCTGGCTCAATAGTTGCAGAAATTTCAGCAGCAGCTGCTTTTTCGATTTCTATTCGTTCATTTGTTGAGATATCTGGCATTGATGTAACAGGAGCCATTGTAATCACAGCCACAGGCTCTTGAGTACTGCTTTTTGAAGTAACATTTTCTACATCATCAAGTTGCACTGGGAAATCTATTTTCGATTGAACATTCTCTGTGATATGCAAATCATGATCATCTTCTGGTTGTGAGACGTATATTTCATTTGTTGTCATGCTGTCTAAGGACGAAGATTTTTCTACCGTCACATCCACTAGTTTGTTTTTCTCTGTTTCTGGCTCGCTCTCTACACGTAGAGGCTGCTGAGCCATCTTCAATTGCTGTTGGATTCTCCATTTTTCTTTATCTGTTTTTAACATTAGTACATTAAATGGAATTCGACTTTTTTCTTCTCTCGATGCAGTATCAGGAGATTGGTCATCCATTGACGGTTGAACGACAGTAACTTCTCCAATATGGATCGTAGAATTTTCAATTTGAACTTGTTCCACAATCATTTCTTTGACATGGATTTCAGACTGATCTGCTGAAAGCTGTTGAACTGTTTGATCTTGCCCAACAGCTTCCTTCACTTGCTCGTCAAACTCCATAGCAAAAGAAGTCGTTTGAGGTACAGCTACATTTGACGATAAATTTTCCTTATCATCGTTCTCTTCAACCAACACTTCTTCCTCAAAAATAATTGGTTCATTTACTGTCGATAGCTCTTTCGGTTGAATGATTGCATGGTGCTCTGTTACAACCGTTTGGTTTGTGCTAGCCGGCTCTTTTTCTTCTAGTATATTTTCATTGACCTCATTTGTTGTCGCTTCTTTTAAAGGCTTTGCAACAGTTACCTTTTCAACTGCCTGTACATCGGTTTCTTGCTTCTCATATTCTTCTTTTCTTTTATCTAATAATTCTTTGATTGGACTTGGTTTTGCAAAACCATAGACAGGTGAAGGCACATCTGTTGGAACAAATCGTTTGCGATTCTCTGGTACAATATTTTCAACTTTTTGTTCTTTTCGCTGACTCTTTTCTTTTGGTGTAGGTGCAGTCATAGGCTTTAAATTAGCTGTTTCATTTTGTGCATCTCGAAACACTAAGCTTGCTCTTGAACGAAATTCTTGTTCTAAAGGCTGACTTTTCATCATTGTTTTTCGACCTGTACGTTTAGAGCGATTTGCTAGTAAATCCCGAATTCCTGAAACCTCTACATCATAAACACTAGAATCGACAATATGATGATTTAAATGCTTTGGTAACGATAAATCCCGAATTTGTCCATAATCATCATCTTCCATTTGATCAAACATGTCTTTTGAGGACGTGTAGGATGTCTCACCTTCATCATCGTCAATCAAAGGGAAACGGAAAGTCTTTTGCTTAGCGATTGTTGGTTCTTTTTGTGTATGTAATTGCTCCGACTGAACTTCTCCATAATCCTCATAATATTCTTCATACTCATAGTCTTCATCATCTTTATTAATAAATTTACTAATTTGTTTTTTAAACCAGTTCACTTCGTTTCACTCATTTCTCTTACACTTCATTTATAGCATTGTCTAGTTTTAAATTATTCAATAGCTCAATGTCTACACCAAAAAGCATACCATAAAAACGGTCTTGAAACTTGCATTTAGAGGCTCATTCTAAACAAAAAAATCGTTATGCTACTAGCATATTAGTAACATAACGATTTAGGGCATTTAACCTTGATACAAGGAATAATATCATGATAAAACATTTAAATTTTAATAATTTCTTTTTTAAATAGAGGGATTTTTATTTAGTTGGTGCTTCAAAAGCACTACCTACAATAGCATCCTCAGGTAATACTAAAATTCCTTTTTCAGATGGAGCATTGGGAATCGCTAATTCACGTGCTGAACAAAGCATGCCGTAAGACTCAACACCGCGTAAATTTCCTTCTTTAATAAGCATACCTGAAGGCATTACGGCACCAATCTTCGCTACAACTACCTTCTGACCAGCTTCAACATTAGGGGCACCACACACAATTTGTAATATCTCATCTCCAACATTCACTGAACAGATGCTCAATTTGTCAGCATTAGGATGCTTGTCCTTTGTTTCTACATATCCAACCACAAATTTTGGTGAAAAATCAACATCAAGATTAATATTAGCTCCATTTTTTTCGATTGCCACTGCTAGCTGTGCTACTAATTCTGGTGTCACTTCTACTAAGCCTTTTGCATCTGTTTGGATGTAACTACTCGCATTAAATAAATTAAAGGCTTTAATTTCTCCCGTTTGAGCTTCCTTTAAAATAGCAATATCACCAGCACGTTCTACTTCCGTTTTCACAATAGCCTCTGTTGCTAGTTGAACTAGTAAGACATCTCCTACATGCTCTTTGTTGTAAAATACATTCATTGTTATTCTTGCTCCTTTTTCACTCTGTTTTTTGCTAAGATAAAGATCGGTTCTAGTTCCCCATCTTCATAAATAAAAGATAATGACGTAATCGGTACAGTCCCGACTGCAAAGAAATGCATGGTCATCTGTGCTAATACATCATACCCTGTTTCATTACGAATATCACCTATAATTAATACATCTTGATGCGGCACAGATAGTGTCATATCGCCCTCCACTTGTGCCTGCATTTCTTTTAAGAAGCTCTCATTTAAAATCCGACTAGCATCATAGCCATCATTCACATTGACAAAATAAAAAATATTACCTGCTACCTCATCTTTTTTATAGGCGGTTGGTAGTTGTTTCACCGAAAAGCGTGCCATTTCTCGAATTTGTTCTACAGTTAATTGTAAGGCTTCTAGCATGGATTCATCAATAAAGCGATAGGTTTTACCTAAATCGAGCGCATAAAAGACGCGCGTTTCAGCTGTATGCTCAGTTGTAATAAAGGCATGCCCTTCTTTCGATGCCTGTGGATAAGAAGTGGCACGAATTACGGGATAAATATGTGTAGTCGTTTGGAAACCCTGTTCCTTTTCTTGTACCATCGCATTAAAGGTTTGCTCAATTGTATATAAAACTTCTTCAATCGCCGACTCTTGCTTCTCATTATATTTTGCTAAGATCCCAGGTAAAGAAAGCTCCATCCCTTTTCCAATCGTCTTATGATTCAAGCGTAATTTATCGTACTTTTTATCAAAGTGAAATTCATATTTCTCTTCAGTTAATTGCTTTTTTAATAGCTCGACTAGTTGTTCAGACTTCATTTGCTTCATCTTTTTCACATCCTAACTTCAAAATGAAACGGCTCACATGTTTGTGAACCGTTCTGTTCAATCCTTCTATTTACTTCATCTTAACCGAATGAACGATTTTCGTCATCTCACGCAAATTATTTTCAATTTGTTTAGCCTTTGAAATGGTTGACATCTTCACACCACCGCTACTAACAATGAGCTCCATTTCATTTTCTTGGTCCGTTTTTAGAACCGCTGTGAAACCAAAACGACCATCCTTATCAAAAGTCGACTCTTCGATAATTTTGTCCGCCTCATTTTCTTTTAAAAGACTATAATAAAGTTTACTGTCTTGTGCTTCACGATCATTGATAAAAAGAATGTAGCTTTCTTTTCCTTTTGAAATTACAATATTATAAGCATCTGAACTGTCTTCAACTTTAAAGTTTGAAGGTAAGTATAATTTGATATCCCCAATTTCTACTGTATGTTCTTCTGGCTCTTCAGCAAAAACCTTCTCCGTTAATTGCAGCCCATTAGCAATTTGATCATCAATAGATTGATTGCAGCCAGAAAGGACAAGAAGTAAAAGCATTAGGCCAATTGCTCTTAGCCATGAAAATAGCATATCTCTCTTCCTTTCACTACTAACTTTTTTCTATTTTAAAAAAATTATTCATAAGATGCAACCTAACTATCCTCTTACCACTAATTCCATTTAACTATTTTTGTGTAAATGTGAACAAATATTGACCAACTAAAAGCGAGACAATATGCTCAAACATCATCTGTCTACTTACTAAACCTTGCGTAAAAATACCTACAGCACCTGCACCCTGACGAATATCTCGACGCTTTGTATATTGCTCCATAATCGGCCCAAGTTCTCCACCAGTTCGTATTTCCTGGGCAATTTCTTTGGGCAGTATAATTTGTGCGCCAGCAGCTGTAAACGTTGTTCCGTCTGACACTGTTAATGCACCCCAGTTACAAACATACATTTCATCATCAATTTCAGTTACGCCACCTTCTAAGCCAAATGATAATTCTGCATCCGTTAAAATCAATGCGTTTTTAGCACGATTCATTGCTCCTAATCTAGTTTCTTCATTACTGATCGGTTGATCTGATACTTCTGAAGCAGCTTTGACATGAGTAAAGAGAGAATCCTCAAAGTATTTTCGAGCAATTACTTCAACTGCTTCTGTTTTGGCTTTATTAGTTGTGCCAATTGCTATCTTCATCTAATCCCCACTTTCTTTCCATAGAAAAAGATGCCTCTAAAAGGCATCTTCCTTGCTTCTTATACATTAGCGTGAATTGTCTCTAATGTCGAACGATCTGCTTTTTTCACTAATTCTACAATTAATGCTTTTGCAGCAGCATAATCATCAATGTGAATAATTGACGCTGATGTATGAATATAACGTGAGCATACACCAATAACTGCACTTGGAACGCCATCGTTTGCCGTATGCACTCGACCAGCGTCTGTTCCACCTTGGGAGACAAAGTATTGATAAGGGATATGATTTGATTCGGCCGTATCTAAAATAAATTCACGCATACCACGATGTGTAACCATTGTACGATCTAAAATACGAAGTAAAGTGCCTTTGCCGAGCTGTCCAAATTGACTTTTTTCACCTGACATATCATTTGCAGGAGAAGCATCTAGTGCAAAGAATAAATCTGGTTTAATCATGTTTCCTGATACTTGTGCACCGCGTAAGCCAACTTCCTCCATCACATTTGCACCTGAGTATAAATGTGAAGCTAATTTTTCGTGCTGTACTTCTTTCATTAATTCAATCGCTAGGCCACAGCCATAGCGGTTATCCCAAGCTTTAGCCATAATTTTCTTCGGATTTGCCATTGGTGTGAATGGACAAATTGGTATGATGGATTGTCCAGGACGAACACCCATAGACATAGCATCTTCTTTATTATCAGCACCAACATCGATAAGCATATTTTTTATATCCATTGGCTTCGCTCGTTCTGCATCTGTTAATAAATGTGGTGGGATGGATGAAACAACACCAGGAATTGCCCCATTTTTCGTATATACTTCTACTCGCTGTGCAAGCATAACCTGATTCCACCAGCCGCCCAATGTTTGAAAACGGATCATTCCATTATCTGTGATAGAAGTAACCATAAATGCTACCTCATCCATATGACCAGCAACTAATATTTTCGGTGCATCCACAACATCACTGTGCTTAACACCAAAAATACCCCCTAAATTATCTTGAACGATTTCATCCGAGTACTTTTCTAACTCAGAACGCATGAACGCGCGTACTGCGTGTTCATTACCCGGAGCGCCTGGTAATTCTGTTAATGTTTTAAATAATTTTAATGTTTCCTCATTCATGATGACTCTCTCCCCACGAAGTAGAATATTCTTCCTTGCCTATTGTAACACAATTATTTCCGAATTCGAAATATTGATACATTTCCTAAATCTGCTTAATTGTGAACGTGCATTCACTCTATAGGCTATGCTAAAATAAAGGTATAGAAAAAGGAGGAAAAAAGTATGAAATTACGTGATTTTTTAATTGGTGTCGCAACTGGCTTAGCTGCCGCAGTCATTATTAAAGAAGCTAGTGAAAAAGTTTCTCCGTTCGTACCTGCAGGACAAGTACTTGAAAACATAAAAAGAGAATTTAAAAAGGATTCACCGATTGATGGTTCTTGGATTTTTATGAAAACTGAAGATTTCACAAACGGTATTATTACTATCCCAGTATATCGCGGAGGGATTTCGCGTATGCATGAAGGTGAGATGCAGACATTCGAATTTGCTGCCGATGCACGCTCTGGTGTTGTCGTGGAACTAACAGAAGTTTAATTATGTATATACAAGAAAAGCCATCTCATGAATTGGAGATGGCTTTTCTATGTTATTCAGATAAACCTTTATTATTAAAGTACTTTTTATACTTACGATAATAATTTAAATTATTAAGTGTTAGTTTCACCCAACGCTTCGCATTCATATCCTCATTAAAGTAAAGAGAATTTGTATATTTCCCTTCACTAATTAATTTTTTTGCCTCTAGTTTGAGTTTTTCATTCGATGCATATTTGAACAATACACCTTTAGGAATAATCATCCATAAATGCTTGTCCTGCACATATGTGACATCTTGCTCGATATTTAACATATGGTCATCCGCTACATACTTCATTAAGTTATGACCACTTGCCGTTACATAATAGCTAGAACGTCCATTACGTAAATTGATTTCAAAAAGTTTATATTGCTTGTCTCGAATATCAAATTTCATATCAAAATTCGCAAAACCTGTATAGCCGATATCCTCTAGGAAGAAACGTACTTGATCCATTAATTCTTTATCATAGGTTGTCACGATGGCTGCATAACTTCCGATTCCTTCAGGAGAATGTTCTTCTAGAATAGGATTACCGAGACACATCAGCTTCACTTTTCCATCCTTCCCTACATAGGCATTTAACACACGCATATAGGAATCGTCCCCAGGAATAAATTCTTGAATAATCATTGTATCCTGATAAGTCGAGCTATAAATAGCTTTTAATATAGCCGTTTTTTCCGCTTCATCATGAGCAACAAATACTTTTTTCTTCCCAGGGAATTTACAAGCCCAATACTCTACTGAGTTTGAAGCCTTTAAAATAATCGGGTAAGCAAATGGTGGTGTAAAGTTTTCATAGTTATCAGCTGTCACCGTTGTTGTACCTGGATATTTAAAATTATATTGATCACACATTTTATAGAAATTTTCTTTCAATAAAATTTCATCCATCAACGATTCATCGATATACGGTACGGTAAAATGCTCTTGTAACGCTGGCTTATTTTTGATAATCAGCTTAGCATAATCGTCCCCACATGCTAAAAGTAATAGTTTTTTATCAGCATATTTTTTTGCAACTTCTGCAAGGGCAGGTGCAAAAACATCTTGTTCATTTAAACGGTCTATTTCTTGAAATTGTAGGATATGGCTATCTTGTGTTGCTGTTAAATGAGAACGTCCTAAGACAAGTGGTTTAATACCGTATGCTTCATAAAACGCACGTGCCATACCATATGCATTCATATCTGATCCAAGTAAAACGGGTAAAAATGGTTGTTCAGTTGCCATGTTTATTTCAACTCTCTTTTGTATTTTAGTATCGTGTTAAGTGTATCATATTTTCTATCCTGTTCACGAACAAAAACGCGAGGTATTGACATTTTATATGCCAACTACCTCGCCTTTGCTTACTCTATTAAAATGTAATAACAGCTTGTCTACTACGCTCTAGTTTATCCACAATCTCTTTGCCTGACTCATCCCATCGAATCATACGATAATAAGCATCGTGATAGAAAATAAAGCCATAGTTATTTGCAAGGGCTTCTTTCATCAGTCGCTCTTTTGCAAATACACTTGTCATTGGATAATCGTCATAGGCTAATACCCACAATGGATTTTGATGAGCATGAGTCGGCATAATATCTGCCATATGCAATAACACTTCATCATTTTGCGTTAGCTTGATGACAGCATGTCCCTCACTATGACCACCAGTATGAATCATTTCGATTCCAGGTACTACTTCCAATGACCCTTCGTAGGTTTCAACTAAATGCTGAACTGGTTCCCAATTTTCTTTCCAATAAGTATTTTTAGAACGGATATTAGGGTTACGCATTTCATCCCATTCAATTTGTGTTACAAAAATTTTGGCATTTGGGAAAGTTGGTACAAGTACATCCCCTTCCCACTGCGTTAAACCACCAGCATGATCAAAATGTAAATGCGTCATTAATACTGCATCAATATCTGATGTCGTTAATCCTAACTCTTGTAAGCTATCTGCTAACGAAGATTCTTCTGTTACACCAAAGTTTCGAAGCTGCTTTTCATTTAATTTGTTAAAGCCTACACCCGTATCAATGAGGTAGTTTTTGCCCTCATATTGAATAAGGATAGGTTCTGTTGGTAATTCAATTTGATTTTTTTCATTGACTGGATATTTGCGAGACCAAAGTGGCTTTGGTACAACACCAAACATCGCACCACCATCTAGGCACGTAACACCCCCGTTTAGCCATGATAATGACATATTGTGAAACTGTAACTGATCCATCCATACTCCCCCTACAATTTAGTGATAAATTGCGATTCTAAGCGATAAATCGGCTGCCCTTTTGCAGAAAACTTCTCTTCATATTCTGTCATCACATTATCCTCTGGCATATTTGCATGTAGGTCGAGAGATACATACTTTAATAACATCCCATATTCAGACATACTGATTAAAGAATACTCGAACAGACCTCGGTTATCCGTTTTAAAATGGACTTCCCCATTATCCACTAAAATCGACTCATATAATTTCAAAAAATCCCCGTGCGTTAAACGTCTTTTAGCATGTCGTGTTTTTGGCCAAGGATCTGAGAAATTCAGGTATACACGTGATACATCGTTTTTGTCAAAGAATTTATATAAATCTGCGCCATTTACTTTTAGCAAACGTAAATTCGCTGGAGACTTTGCCTCTAACACTTTTTCTAATGCACAAACAATCACACTATCATAAAGTTCAATGCCGATATAATTGATCGTAGGATTTTGCAAAGCCATACCAGTCACAAATTGTCCTTTTCCAGAGCCTACTTCAATATGGATAGGGTTGTCATTGCCGAAAACAGCCTGCCAATTTCCTTTAAAGTCTTCAGGATTTGGAATAATCACCTCTGGGTGATCTGTAATCATTTCCTCTGCCCAAGGCTTATTTCTTAATCTCAATGTTGTTCCTCATTTCTTTCCTGTGAAATTATTGATTTTTTAATAGTATAACGTATTCCCTTATAATTCGCATGAAATTATTGCACAATGATATTTTTTATGAATCCTTGACAATAACCTGCCAAGCATTTTGTTGTATTGTACAGTGAATATTTGTCCCTTGATTGACAATGCCAATATAATTACCATCCGCATGACAGTCAACCTTATTTGCTACGATAAGATCAAAGTCCTGCCCCTGTAAAAAAGTAACTTCTTTAAATTTTGTATGCTTTTCAAAAAAGACAGTGACAAATACAAGTAATAATTTGATACGTGAAATACCATGTACAATCGTTATATCAACTTTACCATCATCCGCTTTTGCGGCAGGTGATATTTTCATGCCTCCTCCAAAATAAGGTTGATTACTCATCGCCACAAACCATGTCTGCTGAAATTGCCATTCATGTTCCCCTGAACGTATCATTACATCAAAGCGTTCAAAGCGAAATAATCCTCTAATTACAGCGACAGCATACGAAAGTTTCCCTAGCCCAATCTTATTGAGATAAAACTTAAGACGAGAAGTGTTAATTGATTTTGTCACATATGCATCGAAGCCTATGCCAGCATTATTAACAAATATTTCTGTTCGTTGATTACCAATCTGAACGATCCCTGCATCCATTCTCGCATTAGCCAAGGTAGTTTTTACATAATCCTCGATTTGCTGGGCATTGGAAAAGGTGTGAAAATAACGTGCAAAATCATTACCAGAGCCAGCCCGAACGACACCAATTAGGATGTATTCATTATGTACAACACCATTAACCACTTCATGAATGGTGCCATCTCCACCAACAACGACTAGTAACTTTTTATCCTGCTGCTGTTGTGCCCATTGTTGTGCGATTTCCTGTCCATGTCCTGCATATTCAGTAAAAGCCACTTGATAAGGAATCGTGAGTTGCTGTTGAAGTTGCAGCCAAACCTTTTTCCCTTTTCCATTTCCTGCGGCCTCATTGACAATAAATAGAGTGTTCATAATCAGTCCTCTGTTGGCTGTGGAGCTTGCTGCCAAATATCTCGGTTAAAGGAGGTCGTTTGGACTGTATTTAAAATGGTCTGTGCAGCTCGGATTTGCATATGCTTCATAGGGGAGGAAACTTTTCTTAAATGCTCTATCCATTCATGGTAATTTCGACGATCAACAAAGCGAACCCCAAATGGTGAACCAGGATAATCAAAATACCCATTACGAGATAGCACAACCTTACGGATGGGCATATCAATATCCTCCTGTTTAAATAATTGTGACAGTACAGATTCCATCCGCCCTAAGTTAATTGTTGGATTCAAAACTTTAGAATCCTTCGTCCCTACTTTTTTAATCCAGAAGCGATCACTGCCACCTACATATACAGCTTGATTTTCAGCCTCTAAGACCGTAATACAAATACACTCTGTCGGCGACATTAACACTACATCTAGCTCTATAGGGGCTTTTCTAATTTGTAGTATCGGATAATAAAACAATAGATAATTATCTGGCAATGTTTGCAATAACATACGGAGCAATGAGTCACGCATGAAGCGAGGATCTACATATGATTTTTCCCGTAATGTTGAACTGGCCCATTTCATTTGAAAATGAAAGAACTGATCAATAAACATTCGTTTCAACTCATGGATGGATTGTGGTGCATACACAATTTTAGGTTCAAATGTGAGCGTCGTTTCTTCTTCAGGAATTATATCCTCATCGCTGACAAGCTCATTTGATATTTCTACTTCTTCAACATCCTCTGTTGTTTCCTTTTGCCGTCCAGCAAACCATTTTTTTATGAAGGTAAAACGTTCTTTTTCCTCGTAAGCCTCCGCTTCCACCTCATTGTCGACATGTTGCCACTCGCTAATATCTTCTCCCAACTCCCACTGTCGCTTAATGCGCTCCCATTGGTTTTTCTTCAAGCGCACAAATTGTGTTGGGTATCTCGCTAAATCAATTTGATAGCGTGAAATGTAATCTTGTAATTTCACCAATTGTGCCATGTAAAGGTCACTCCATTCTTACTCACCATATCTATAGTTCTCTTTTTATCTAGATTGCTTTGGTAGAAAAGAGGCATTGTATTCAATACATCGACAATTATTCTACAAATTTCAATCTGTAAAATTATTCATTACTATCCTTTTTATTTTACATGACGATACCAAACATTACATCCATAAAAAAAGAGAACTACCTATCGATAGCTCTCTTAAATAGTTCTTTTATTTTGTATTCAAAGAAAGTGGTAATTTCGCTTCAAAAGCTTGTTGCAATTTACGCGTCCATTCACCTGGCACTCCAGTACCGATTTGGTTGCCATCCACATCAATAACAGGTGTAACCTCAGAAGATACAGACGATACAATAATTTCATCCATTGTTAATAAATCAGCTTTTGTCATTGGTTCTTCAACGACAGGCAAACTAATCTCCTCTGCACATTTTAAAATGACCTGACGTGTAATGCCGTTTAAAATGAAGTTATTTGCTGGGTGTGTATAAAGCTTACCGTCTTTAATCCCATAAACATTTGCGGATGAGCATTCTGTTACGATATCCCCGCGATGTAAAATAGCTTCGTAGCAGCCCTTTTCAGCCGCCTCTTGTTTTGCTAATACTGCACCAAGTAAGTTTAAAGATTTGATATCACAGCGCAACCAACGAATATCCTCTACAAACGTAGCCTTAACCCCTTTTTCAAAGTTTTCATATGCACGTTCACCAGCTTTTACATTACCCGTTAATACAGCTGGAACACTTGCATCCGGGAAAACGTGATTACGTGAATTGGCACCACGTGTGATTTGGAAATAAACATGCCCTGTGTCTAGATTATTTTTTTCAATGAGCTCATGTAATAATTTGTGTAAAACGTCTTTTGTATAAGGAATAACAAGACGAATTTTTTCGGCGCTTGCATAGAAACGATCAATATGCTCTTGTGCTGTAAACATATTTCCGTTATAAACTTTGATTACTTCATAAATGCCGTCACCAAATTGATAGCCTCTATCTTCTGGTGATACTGCAATGGATCCTTCTTCAACAATTTGATCATTCCATAATGAATATGCCATGTTTTGTTCATCCTTTTCGTCTTTGAGTTATTTTTTTCCTGCAAGTTCAACAATTGCTTCAGCATAAATTGCCGCTGCCTTTACGAGGTTTTCAACGACAACAAACTCATCTGCTCGATGCGCTACATCTGGCTCCCCTGGGAACAGCATGCCAAACGCCACGCCTTTTTTCATCACACGTGCATACGTCCCACCACCAGTTGATAATAAAGGTGTTTCTGTATCTCCCGTTTGACGTCTATAGATAGCTACTAATGTCTGGATGAATGGATCATCCTCGCTGACATAATGAGGCTTAGAATCGTCTTGTATATCTAGAGAAAACCCTTTTTCTACGGTTAAGCGTTGTGCTGCTGTTATTTTTTCATCGAATGGATAGGAAACAGAATAGCGCATACTAATTACTAAACTACCGCCTTTATGGACATCATAGCTTACGATCCCTGGATTTAATGTTGTTTGTCCTGACATTGTATCCTCAAACTGCAAATCGAGCTGACTACCATAATGATCCTGATAAAAAACATCTGCAATAAAGTCGACAAATTGTTTACTTGCTTCTGTCGTCAACTCTTGTTGTAAAAATGCTGCAAGATAAACAGCTGCATTGACACCTTTATCTGGTTCCATTGCATGGGCTGCTTTACCTTTGATAGTTATTATATAGCGAGACTCCTCCATTAATAAAGAGCCTTCTAGCTGATTTTTGCTTAAAAATGTTTGAAAATTCTGTTCGAATGATGCTGTTACATGCTGAATCGTTGCTTTTGCAAAATCAGGTACCATATTTGGACGCTTTCCTGCATTAAATAATAGTAGTTGTTCTTTCGTTGCATCACCTACTTTATTTTGAGAGAACACAAGCTCTGCAATGCCTTTTTCTGCATTGATGAGCGGGAAATCCGCATCTGGTGCAAAACCAATAGTCGGCATTTCCTCCTGTTTAAAATAGTGGTCGACACAGCGGAATCCTGTTTCTTCGTCTGTCCCAATGATCATTCGTACTCTTTTTTCTAATGGAATACCTGCATCTTTCACAAGTTTCATGGCCATCCATGCCGCAATCGTAGGCCCTTTATCGTCAATCGCACCACGTGCAAATAATTTACCATCAGCTACTGTTCCGCTGAATGGAGGGTATGTCCAATCTGCTTCTTCTCCAATCGGAACAACATCAACATGACATAAAATACCAAGTAAATCTTCACCAGTTCCCATTTCAATATGCCCAGCATAATTATCAACATTTTTCGTGAGTAGGCCTTCATTTTGGCCTTTTGCTAGTAACCATTCAAGCGCTTGAAGTGGACCCTCTCCAAAAGGTACTTCAGTAGTTATTGTATTCTCATCGAGCACACTATTAATTTGCACAAGCTCCTGTAACTCTTGTATTAATTCATCTTGCCTTTCTCTTGCAGCTTGTAACCAATCCATACCATGTACCTCCTTCAAAGTATTAACATAATTCTACACCTTACAACATATATGACAATCAGCTTTCTGACAACTATTTTTCAGTCACTTCTACTGCCACTACCATATATAGCATGTTTTTCACCTATTCCCACAAAATACAGTATAAATTTTTTATATCAATTGTAAATTTCTCTTGCATTCACTAGAAAATCAAGTAGTTTTTCTATATAATAAAGTTATCAGAATAATTGTTCTGACTATAAAATTAGAAAAGGGGATGTCTAAGGCAGCTACTTATTAGCCTAAGTGCACTCCGCACATATTGTCGTCCGCTAGTCTTTGCCAAGAGAATTAAGATGAAGGAGTGGTTCATTTAATGAAACCAACTACTGATCGAATGCTTAATCGTATTAAAGACGTGTACATGTTTATTTTAGACAAAGGAACCGTGTCTACACAGGATTTAGTCGAAGAGTTTAGTATCACTCCTCGCACCGTTCAAAGAGATTTGAACGTGTTAGCCTTTAACGATTTGGTGACGAGTCCAAGTCGAGGCAGATGGACAACGACGAAGAAAAAAGTAAAATTAACGTCTTAGTTTTACGTTTTGTACGTAAAGCATTGTGTATGGAAAAAGAATGACCTTTTCGTCGGGGTCATTCTTTTTTGTCATTAGAAGATTATTAGATTTTTTCCCACTTTACTTACTGACTTCTATAGGGGTAGAGTGAGTTCATCTATCTGATAAAGCGATCATTTACATATCATTTACATATTCCTTCCGCTCACCTACCAGAGCATTCACTTTTGCCCTACAATCTGTGCTTCACATTTTAGCAGAGCGACAAAAATATACGCGCCATTATCTGCGTTGTTCTCGTTCAAGATTATTTTGACTATTTACAGTTGCTTAACAATCCGTTAAACTCGAAACATTCTAAATGTTGAGAGGAGGATTTTCTATGACTTTGTCGAAGTTGTTTCATCCATTAGTTTGGATTATTTTAGGTGGAACAATTTTTACGCGTATTGCAAGTTTTATGGCAATGCCTTTTTTAGCTATTTATTTACATAATGAAATTCAAGCCTCTCCATTACAAATTGGATTGACAATTGGTATCGCGCCACTCATCTCCACAGTAGGTGGATTTTTCGGGGGTTATCTAACCGATCGTTTTGGTAGAAAAAGCGTTATTCTATTAACAATTATTGTTTGGAGTCTTGTGTTCTTTGGCTTCGCAACGGTTCATGTTGTTTGGCTATTTATCCTATTCAATGCTTTGAATGGACTTTGTCGTTCATTTTTTGAACCTTCTACACAGGCATTGATGATTGATTTTACACCTGCTGATAAACGAAAAAGACTATTTTCCTTACGTTACACAGCCATCAATATTGCAGCGGTTATTGGTCCTATTATTGGCGTGTATATCTCACAGCTATCCAGTCCAAGTATCCCTTTTATGCTGACAGGGCTTATGTATATTATTTACGCTGTTTTTTTATTTTTTGTGTTAAATCGCTATCAAATGCAGCAACCCAAAGCGGTTACACAAACAAAGATACTCAGTACATTCACAATTCTTTTGACAAATCGTGTGCTGCTTAGCTTCATATTGGGAGCCATTTTAATCAATATCGGTTACTCGCAATTTGACTCAACGCTACCACAAATTATCGAATTAAAAATTGATGAGGGTGCAAAACTTTATTCGTTATTAATCTCTCTCAATGCAGCAGTTGTGTTACTACTACAATTACCAATTAGTATAATATCAGAGCGTTTTTCATCTACAGCAACATTAGTAGTAGGTGTACTGTTCTTTGCTATTGGACTATTTATGTTTGGATTCTCCACTAATTATACGCTCTATATCATTGGCATGATTATATTTACCATAGGTGAAATCTTTGCCTTCCCTACGATGAACGTCATGATTGATGAAATTGCGCCAGATACTCAAAAGGCAACCTATTTAGGCGCTGCGCAATTTAAAAATTTAGGTGGCTTTATTGGCCCAATAATAGGCGGTTGGCTATTGACTCATTATATGAATGCGATGTTTCCTGTCATCGCTGTACTTGTTTTATGTAGTTGTATCTTTTATAGAACCAAAACAGCAGCTCATTAATAAACGCCCCATTTCTATCAAAATAGCTAATGCTGCTATCGATAAAATGGGGCGTTTTTTTTAACTATTATAGCCTTCGTCAGCAGCGACCTCTGCATAACTAGAGTATTGATCCTTACCAGCATTTTTCGATTGATACAGCGCTTTATCGGCCCGTTCAAATAAGCTCATTTCTGTATCTTCAGCATGGTTATAAATGGCTCCACCCATGCTTACAGATAATACAGACCATTTCTCGCTAGCATGGTCATCATACTTAACGGACCTTATTTGAGTCAAAATGGCCTCTGCCATGTGCTGCATCTTTTCCTCTGTTGTATCGTATAAAACAATGGCAAATTCATCCCCACCGAAGCGTACGACAAAGCCACTTTGTTTCACAACACGCTTTAAAATTCTCGCTGTTTCAACGAGGATATGATCTCCTTCTACATGCCTAAATTGATCATTCACTTGTTTAAAGTTATCCAAATCAATTAACAATAAACCCGGCACATTTATTTTTCTTTTTCTTAATAAATTATCAATTTTCCTGATATATGTAGCACGATTATAGACCCCAGTTAACGGATCGAAGGTAGCTAGCTGTATTGTTTTAGATAGAATTTTATTAATGACTAGCAACATAATAAACGATGTTAGTAAGGCGATGAACAGTAAGCTCCAAAATTGTTTTGAATTTTTTTGGAGTGCTTCCATTTTAGTGATATTGATAAATTTCACATAGACAATTCTTTTGGAAGACTCCCCTCTCACTGTCTCTGCTTCATAGGGCAGAAAACGATGGGTTTCTATATAACCATTGTCTAAAACCTTTTCATACTCCACTGGCTCCATTGTTTTCTTTGCCAGCTCGAAGTATTTTTGAAATTTCTTAGATTGCTCCTGTACAGTGATTCTCTTCGATCTCGAATCATTAAAGAAAACGCCTCCTGCATTAATTGCTTGCACATCCACTAAATCAATATATTTACCAATTAAGTACTGTGCAGTTTTCTCAAAATTAAAGGTTTGGAAGACAGGATCATTTAGTAGGTCTATACCTAACTCAAGCAAATATTTCTTATCATGTGTTGCCAGATAGCCAAATTTTCTATATTCTCCTGTTGATGTTGAAATATCAATTCCATCTGTAAAAAATTCGCCACTAGCGCGCCGTTCATCCAATAAAGCAGAAAAACGTTGACAGCAACGCGAGAAATCCAAGCCAATATCTTTGGTAAAAGTCGTGTAAACCACTGTATTAGATTGATCCACTATGTAAATATCCATACCATGTTTCTTTTTCATTTGCTGTAAATCCCAAGTAGCTATATTAGGATTTTCATGGTAATAGTTTTTTAACTGTCTAAGCTCCTGTTCCATTTTATCTGAAATATTATTATCAAAATAAAAATGGGCATTATCGACAGTTTGCATATCTGTCAAAATATGATTTTCAATTAATATTTTATTCATGCTCACTTGCTTTTCTATCTCTGTTACCAGTATTTGTCGGTTTACATATGAAATAACAGCAACAAGTATGACTGCAAATGCTATTAAAGATAGTAATAATTTAATACGCAGGTTCTTCATTTAATTGTCCTCTACTTATTTATACCATCGTCTTTTCGGAAACATTTCAAATATGATACATTCTATGACTATATCACAATAACTCATTTCATATTATACAGTTACAGTCCTATTACTGTATATAAAAATCCCCGATGCTATGTGTGGCATCGAGGAATAATATGTTTAATCATTGTTTTGTAAACCGTTTAGCTCTTCAGTAGTAAGCTCACGATATTCACCTAACGCTAGATTTTCATCTAATGTCAGGCTTCCCATAGAAATACGCTTTAAATATGTTACACGCTTTCCTACCGCCTCAAACATTCGCTTTACCTGATGAAACTTGCCTTCTTGAATCGTTAGCTCTATTTCAGATTGTTGTGCAGACTTTAAAATCACAAGCTTTCCAGGCTTTGTAACATAGCCATCATCTAGTTCAACACCATTTGCAAATTTCTCGGCATCTTCTTCTGTCACAACGCCTTCAATCTGTGCATAATAAACTTTTGGCACATGTTTTTTAGGAGATAATAAATTGTGAGCCAACACACCGTCATTAGTTAATAAAAGCAAGCCCTCTGTGTCTTTATCTAGTCGACCAACAGGAAACGGCTGAAAATGCTGATGTAATGGCTCTAATAAATCAATAACTGTTTCATCTCTTAAATCTTCAGTGGCAGAAATAACACCAGGCGGTTTATTCATCATAAAATAAACAAACTCTGTATAAACAACGCGCTCTCCAAACACTGATACAATTTGCTGTTCTGGGTCTACGTGTAAAGCTGCATCCTTGACGTAAGCACCGTCTACTGAGACAGCTTTTTGTTTTAGTAGCTGCTTCACTTCCTTGCGAGAGCCATACCCCATATTTGCTAGTAATTTATCTAAACGCATCGTTCCACTCCTATTTCAATCCCAGTTTACTCATAATACGGGTTAATCGTTCACCTAATAGCTTTTGGGCTAAGCCTAGGCGTAATGATAAAAAGCCATAGACAGCCGCACCCACACCCGCACAAATAATTGAGAATAGTAATGCTGAGAATTTACTATCAACTGGACCCATTAGTAATTCTAATAATTTATGCACAATCAGCACGCTTATGGCCATCGCCATTGTCAATAAAGCAATTAGCATGACACGACGCACAACCATTTCTGATCGATAATTTAACGTTTTTCGTAACACAAGCATATTAATGATAATTGAAACACTATAGCCAATAGCTGTAGCAACTATAGCACCATCTGCCTCTAACCAGCGAATTAAAGGAATATTTAATGCTAGCTTCACGAAAATCCCAGATAATAAACTGAAGACAATCCACTTTTGAAAATCAATTCCTTGAAGTAAGGCTGCTGTGACTTGGAATAACGCAAATAAAATCGCAACAGGTGCATAATGCGCTAAAATGGTTGCTCCCATTTCACTTTCCGAATAAAGCATAAAATAAATTTCATTGGCTAACAGAGAAATACCAACAACAGCTGGCAATGTAATAAAGATTAAAATTTGATAGGTCTTATCCATTGCATGGCGGAGCGCTAAATACTCTCCCTGTGTAAAATACTTTGTAATCGTTGGTACAAGCGCCATCGAAAATCCAGTCGCTAGCATAACAGGGATGATAACCACTTTATGTGTCATAAAGTTAATCATCGATAAATAAGTATCTGTTACTTCTGCTAAACCAATAGACGTCATTGCTCCATTAAACGTAAGCATGTCGACTAATTGGAATAACGGATTTGCCACCCCTACAAACACCATTGGAATGGAATAGGTAATCACTTCTTTATAAATATTGGACATTGGTAGCTGTGTGGAAGTCACACTTTGACTACGTAATAAGTTAAATTCAGACTGATATTTTTTCCAGTAATAATAAAGAACACCTAATCCACCGATTGCCCCGATAAATGCAGCAAACACAGCAAAGGAGATGGCTGTCTCTGGTTTCCCTTTAAACACAATAACCACTAAGAACGATCCGCCAAGTAACACAACAATTCGCACAATTTGTTCCACCAATTGTGAAACGGCGGTAGGTTCCATTTTGTCGTAGCCTTGGAAGAAGCCACGCCATAGACTCATAAATGGTACTACGATTAGTGCAAAACTAACCCATCGTATTACGGAAGCAATCTGTTCAACAGTAAAGACCTGTTCCTCACTCTTAATAACAAGCCCTGCTATTGGCGTTGCAAGTAGAAAGAGGGCAATAAATGCTGCGAAACCTGTCACCATCATAATTAGAATGCCGGATTTCATCAGCTTGCGACCTGATTGATAATCCCCCATGGCATTATATTTGGAAACAAATTTAGAGACGGCTATTGGCGCACCTGAAATGGCGATTGCCAACATAATTGAATAGGGAATATATGCATATTGGTAAAGCGCAATGTTCTTCTCGCCAACAATTGCATAAAACGGAAAAATATAAATTAATCCGAGTACCTTCGATAAAAACATCCCCATTGTTAATATCGCAGTACCTTTCATTAAATTGGACATCATACCCATCCATTCATTGTAAAATCAATATTATTATCGTAACACTTCAAAGAATACTTATAAAACTTTTTCTTTTGAAACAACACCTATGCAAGCGCTGTCACTCTAAGAGCAATAAAAGTAAACCAACTGTAATCTTAACATATTTATAGGAAATGAGACGCATAAATACATCAAAAAGTTCATTCCAAAGAAAATCTGATGAAAAAAGACCTTAAAATAATCGGTGAGGAATTGAACATCCCCACCGATTAAGGTATTTCTTTATACCATGTCCACAAAGAACTTTTTATACCATACTAGGAATACATAAGCCGTCCAAATATAGCGACCACGATTTGCTTTCCCTTCGTAATGCTCATCTAAATAGCCAACTAATTGTTTGGTATCAAAAAATTCATTTGCAAAGTCAGTTGTAAACATTTCTTTTACCATGTTGTAATACTTTTCTTCACGTAACCAGTGACGGATTGGCACTGGGAATCCAAGTTTTGGACGCTTTGCCCATTCTTCTGGCAATTCCTGATGTGCGGCTTGACGTAGAACATACTTTGTATCGATATCATTCACACGGTATCTTGATGGAATATTTTTAGCTAACTCCATTACTTCTTTATCTAAAAATGGTACACGTAATTCAATTGAGTGCGCCATACTCATTTTATCTGCCTTTAATAAAATATCACCAGGCATCCAAAGATTTAGATCTAGATACTGCATTTTTGTCACATCATCATCGCCAGGTACTTCATCATAAATACGTTTTGTAATCGATTTTACAGATGGGGCATTTTTATAAGCTGGCTTTAAAACATTAATAGCATCTACTTCATCCCAAACTACCGCTTCCCCAATAAACCGTTCTTCTACTGTTTGAGCACCTTTAATAAGGAAATTCGTGTATTGATTTTTCGGTAGGGCTTCTGCCATTCCACGTAATGTTTTTCGAAGACCTAATGGTAATTTTTCGTATTTTTGCATTCTTCCTGAGTTTTGATACCAAGCATACCCACCAAAAATTTCATCGGCACCTTCACCTGATAGGACAACCGTTACATCTTTTGAAGCAAGCTCTGAAAGGAAGTAAAGTGGCACTGAAGATGGATTGGATTGCGGCTCATCCATATGCCATTGAATTTTAGGAAGAGCTTCGAAACACTCATCTGCGGTAATGTATCTACGTTCATTTTGAATATTCAACGTATCTGATAAATCTTTTGCAAGATTTGTCTCATTGAACATTTCTTCATAGTCCGCAAACCCGACTGAGAAGGATTTATCTGGGCGTAATAAAGACGTAATATAACTAGAGTCAATACCACCCGATAAGAATGAACCAACTTTTACATCACTGATTTGATGAGCCTCTACAGATTCTTTCACAGTTGAACGAATTTCTTCGATATATTTTTCGATTGGTGCTTCTTTTGCATGGAATTTTTTATCCCAATATTGCACGATTTGCTTTTGTCCATTTTGAATCAGCATATAGTGTGCCGGTGGTAATTTAAAGACACCTTTAAAGAATGTTTCATCCATAGATGAATACTGGAATGTTAAATAGGGGCGAAGTGCCTGTTTATTTAACTCTTTAATAAATGATGGGTGTGGTAAAAACGATTTAATTTCAGAGCCAAAAATAAACGTACCGTCTGTTGTATGCTCAGAGTAGTACAATGGTTTGATTCCAAAGCCATCGCGCGCAATGAATTGTAAATCATTCTTTTTATCCCAAATACAGAAGGCAAACATCCCACGCAGTTTCTTCACAAAATCTACGCCATATTCTACATAGCCATAAATAATGACTTCACTATCTGACTGCGTTTTAAACGTATGACCTTTTTCAATAAGATCTGCACGCAGCTCTTGGAAGTTAAAAATTTCTCCATTAAATACAAGCACAATATTTCCATCTGCACTATATAATGGTTGATTTGCTACGTCTGATAAGTCAATAATACTTAATCGACGGAAACCTAACGTCACTTTATCGTCACTATGAATACCACCGCTATCTGGTCCACGGTGAATAATTGTATTCATCATATTTTCTATCGTCTGATGATGATCAATCACATTTGTTCCATTAATATAACCTATAAATCCGCACATTCTATTTTTCACCTCATAATTTAGTGCATAACCTTTACCATAATAGCACGAAAAGACATACATTTCATGCTGACAATGCTAATAAAGGAAAACTTTCATTCATCCATTTGTATAACAAAGAATATTGTGTTTCATTCTACTGTATAAGCTCTTCATCTCAAAAGATGAGATAAAGAATTATAAAACACTTTTCTATTATTTTCAATGTCAAAGAAAGTCCCTCTCTATATAGACTTCATGTATAATAGGAAGGATTCCTAATTTGAACAGAAAGTGAGTTTCTAACTATGTATGATGTAATCGTGATCGGTGGTGGCCCATCTGGTTTAATGGCGGCGATTGCTGCTGGAGAGCGTAAAAAGAAAGTGTTATTGTTAGAAAAAGGCACAAAACTAGGCAAGAAATTGGCCATTTCTGGCGGAGGACGCTGTAATGTTACAAATCGTTTGCCTGTTGAAGAAATCGTGAAGCATATACCTGGTAATGGTCGTTTTCTCTATAGTCCTTTTACCGTTTATAATAATGAAGATATAATTGCATTTTTTGAAGGGCTTGGTGTCGCCCTAAAGGAAGAGGACCACGGTAGAATGTTCCCTGTATCCAATCGCGCACAAGATGTCGTGGATGCGCTGATTAGACAGCTACAACGCCTTCATATTGAAGTTCGTTTACACACAGCTGTCAGTAAGCTTCTAATGGATGAAGATAAAATTTTGGGTGTACGTCTTGCTGACGGCACCGAAGTCCGTAGTCAAGCAGTCGTTGTAGCCGTTGGTGGCAAGGCGGTTCCACAAACAGGCTCAACAGGTGATGGCTATCCTTGGGCTGAACGTGCGGGTCATACAATCACAACCTTATTCCCAACAGAAGTCCCTATTATTTCAAAAGAAGATTTTATTCAAGCGCGTGAGCTACAAGGACTAGCACTGCGTGATGTTGCTGTCTCCGTGCTAAATAAAAAAGGCAAGACACTCGTCACTCATCAAATGGACATGCTCTTTACCCATTTTGGTTTAAGTGGTCCTGCTATTTTGCGTTGTAGTCAATTCGTTGTGAAAGAATTAATGAAAACAGGCTATGAGCCCGTGACAATGCGTATTCAAACACTGGTACATTATAATGAAGAAACATGTCTACAATATTTAAATAAATTAATAAAAGAAGATCCGAAAAAGGCTGTGAAAAATGTTTGGAAAGGCATAGCACCTGAACGATGGCTCTTGTTCTTATGTGAGCGAGCACATATTGATGTTCAATTGACGGGCGCTGAATTATCCCAAGAGAAAATTCGTCAGCTAGCACGTTTACTAGTAAACTTCACGTTAACAGTGAGTGGCACACAGTCACTTGATAAGGCATTTGTAACAGGTGGCGGTGTCTCTGTAAAAGAAATCGAGCCAAAAACAATGGCCTCAAAGAAAAAAGAGGGACTGTTCTTTTGTGGAGAAATTCTTGATATTCATGGCTATACAGGCGGCTATAACATCACTTCAGCCCTCGTAACAGGACGTATTGCAGGAATGCATGCGGCATTATAATAGAAGAAAAAGCGTGTCCGTGGAAAACGGACGCGCTTTTTTAGCTTTCACTAGCCATATACACTTCTTCAAATGGTTGAATAATAACAAAGCCCTCACCAGAAAACGCCATCTGGATGGATTCTCCACTGCCTCGGCCGATAAATGTACGGAAGCTAATATCTGTTTTAAATTCAGGTGATAGGTTGCCTGACCATGCGACAGTAGCATGTGGATCAGTATATACGGTTTCACCTGGTTTCACTAATAATGTCAGTGGTTCAAAATGAGTTGTAATCGCAACCTTCCCTGTTCCTTGAAGTGTGACATTAAATAAACCACCTGACATGATGCCAGCCATTTTACGCATCAAACGTATATCCCATTCGATGCTAGGCTCAAAGGCAAGTAAATCATTGCCATTGACACAAATACTGTCGTTTTTCAAATCAAAAACAGTTACTTTCTTTCCTTGGTCTGCTAAATAGAGTCTGCCCTTTCCGCTAGCTTTCATCAATTGCGTACCTTCACCCGTTAAAGCCTTTTTAAACATTTTGCCAAGACCATGCTCCAAGACGCGCTCACGTTCAAATTTAATATCACCTGTATAGGAAATCATAGCGCCCATTTTTGACCACACTTCACCGTTGAGATTAACCTCTAATACACGTTCAGTTTCCAATTCAAAATAATCATTGTCATTATCGTCCTGCTGTGTTTTATGAACAAATTCATCTAAAGAAAATTTCCCCATGATTGATCCCTCCCTAATTACTTTATATACGTTGATCTTTGAGAAAAGATTCAATTTTTAACGGATTGTCCCTCATTGTGCATTTCGTTACAAAATTTCTCTTTTAATAACGAAATCACTTTATTTCCAGTAATGTTATTGACATCAGACATGTGCTGTTATACATTAAACAAAGAAATAATGATTGTTATATAACAATCACTTCAAAAAAATAACTATATAAGTGCCATTCACGAAATGACACCTATATAGTAAGAAAGTTCATATTATTGTGTAGCAGAAACATCTCCAACATTTTGCGCTGCTTTTAAAGCTGTTTGCTTACGAACATCTGCACGTAACGTTAAGGAAATAATTAACGAAGCAGCGATTAAACCTGCGAATACATAGAATACAGGAATATAGCTTCCATACGCATTTTTGATTGCACTTACTAACAATGGTCCAAAAACTCCACCCAATGACCACGTTGTTAATAAATAACCATGAATCACACCAAGTTGCTTTGTTCCAAATAAATCACTTGCAAATGCAGGTAGATTTGAGAACCCACCACCATAGCAACTAACAACTAAGAAGATAAGTGCTTGGAAAATAATTACGTTAGTTGTATGTGGTAAAACGATAAATGTGATTAGCTGTGCTGTAAAGAAAATAACGAAAACGTTTGAACGTCCGATATAATCAGACACAGCAGCCCAAATTAAACGGCCACCACCATTAAATAACCCCATAATTCCTACCATTGCGGCAGCACCTGCAACAGATAGACCAACAATTTCTTGTGCCATTGGTGAAGCAACAGAAATCATCATAATCCCTGCCGTTACATTGACTAAATGCATGGACCAAAGCATCCAGAAATGCTTTGTTTTAACAGCTTCTCGTGCTGACATAACAGCTAAATCTTTCTTAACTACATCCTTGCCATTATTAGCAGCCGCTTTCATATTAGCAGGCATATAACCTGGCTTAGGTGGTGCTATATATGAAGCCCCTAAAATCATTAACGTGAAGTAACTTGCTCCTAGAATAAAGTATGTTGTAGAAATGCCAACTGCCTCCATTAAGTTGGCTGCGACTGGTGCTGTAATAAGTGCACCCGATCCAAAACCAAGTACGGCCATACCTGTTGCTAGACCACGACGGTCTGGGAACCATTTTACAAGTGTTGATACCGGTGCAATATAGCCAATCCCCATTCCTAATCCACTAAGAACACCATACGTTAACCAATACATAACAACAGAATCCATTGAAATGGCTACACCTGCCCCAGCTTGTCCTGCTCCAAATAAGACAGCTGCTACCATCGCCGATTTACGTGGTCCCATTTTTTCTACTAAACTACCAAATAATGCAGCTGAGAAACCAGCTAATCCCATCATAATGGTAAAGGCAATCGTTACCTTTGTTTCACTCCATCCCATTTCTGTGACAATCGGTAGCTTGTATACACTGTATGCATAGGCTCCACCGATCGAAAGGTGAATAGCGATTGCAGATAATGCAATTAACCATCTATTTTTATTCATAAATTCTCATTTCTCCCCTCTTTTGCTACCTGTGAAAATTCTATGAACGTCCATGTAAAACAATTTACCACTTAGAATTATTCAAATGCAAGATGTTTTTCTAAAAAATATTATTTCTCCAAAAAGTTTTTCTCTTTTTTATTAATATGTTATATCCCACAAACCTTACAGTCTCTAAGTATAACTACGTTTATTTTACAAAAAACATAACACCATTTAGCTAATATTACTTTTCTGATCTATTCCTCAAACAATATTTAATTATATTAAGATAATGAAATTTGTGCATATTTTCACATTCAATAAATGTATACGTCTTATTTTACCAGGAGTATTATTATGTGTATCTCTCATAAAAAGAAGCACAGTAAATATGTAGTATATAGAAATTTATAGAACAAAAGAGCATTTTATAAATGTAATAGACAAAATTTTTCTATTTAGTAATGGTCAGAATTTTTTATAAAAAAATTTAATTTTACTTAAATTAATAAAATAACAAATTATTCACAATACAGCGGATGAATATTTTATAAAATGCTTTCAATACAACAAGATTTTTATTATCCAAATATATATTTTTTATACAAAGAATAAGAGATAAAATTCTGTTAACTCGGTATCAATTGCTTCTACATGATGGAAATATTCTAAAAGAGGATTTTTTTGAAGTAATATTATTTTTGCACAAAAACAATACATACAATCTACAGAAAAACAGCATGCTAGAAATCATTTCTAACATGCTGTACAGAAAAGTGCATTTTTTAATTTGCTTTTCTTTTCAGCAAAAGCAAAATTTTAATTTCTTTATAATAAATACACAACAAAATTCCTACTAAAATTAATAAAGAACCATATATTTGAACACTTGTAGGGAATTGTTTTAAAAATAATGCACTTAATAGCATAGCTATAGCTGGCTCAAAGTTTAACAACAGTGACGCATTCGTTGAGCCAATCTCCTTCATTTGCTGATTCCACATTAAATTACTCACCCCGTGAATAATAATTGCTGATAAAATGAGCAATAACCAGTAGGGCATTGCAACTTGCCAATTCGTCTGCGGCAAAATAGTAAATGAAAATGGCACAAGCACCAGTAAACCTATTAAATTTGTATAGAACGTTATCGACTGGGCAGACATTTTCAGACTAAGATGATTGACAATAATGAGGAACAAAGCAAAGCTTAGCATTGTAATTAAGCTCAGCACCTCACCCTTACCGATTGAAATGGTGATAAGTGCCCCCTTTGTAATGATGAGGCCAACACCAACAAATGAAAGTATCGCACCTAGCCAAAATATGCCGTTACGTGATTCATGATAAATCATTTTATTCAGTAGAGATGTGACAATCGGTGCACAGGCTAAGATTAAGGCAGCAGTGATAGGAGAAGTATGCTGGAGACTAGCATAAAAGCTATAGTGATTAATAGAAACGCCCAATATTCCTGCAAGGATCAATAACAATAGATCATTTCTCGTAAATGTTGTTTGGCAAATTGCTTTCCAACTAATCCCCCCTAAAAATAGAACAATGACAATTAATCTAAAAACGGCGACCGTTAAAGGATCCCAATGTTCAATTAAAATAGAGCCAATAATGAAATTACTGGCCCAAAAAAATACACAGCTAAATAAAATCATATAGATTGTTAATTGCTTCATATTTTATCGCACCTGCATATAAAGAGATTTCTACATAAGTAATGACAAATCTACTTTCCTTTCCTTTATTCATCTTTTCTATTAAAACATAAGTATAGCAAACTAGAAATTTTCTAGTTTGCTATGTTATCTAAATAAGGGGGATTTAGATTGATACTTAGTTAATAAACTTACCTTTAGACATAACCACTCGGTTGGATGGTTTACGTGCAATAACTTCAGCGCTTGAAACTGCGTCAAAGAATACAAAACTTGCTTCATCTTTCACATTCGGCCAGACCTTCTGACCATTTGCATCTAATGGCGTGACACCACTTGTAATATATTTTAATGTTTGTCGAATAGAGCGTTCGTCAAGTTTACGAGAAATGTCTGCAAAAGTAGTCGCTTTTTCTAAAATATCTCCTGAGCCATTAGGACTCCAAGAATCATAAAAGCCGTCACAACCAAAGTGGACATCCACGCCGTGCTCTGATAGTAATTCAATCGGTGGAATTAATCGTCGCAAATCAAATGGCACTGTTGACATTATTTTTACTTGTTGTTGCGCTAAACGATCTGCAATTTTATGTTGTTCCATGACTGATACATCACCAAGTGAAAAGGCATGACTTATCGCCGTTCTTCCTTGATATTTGGCTTCCTCCACAATATCTATCCATTTATCGATTGTATAAAACCCAACATGGCCACCATCATGTAAATGAATATCGACATCAACATTAAATTCCTGTGCAATATCCATCACTTCATAAAGAGAAGGCTCAATCGAGTTATCGATGCCCGCTGGATCTAGGCCACCAATCATCGTCGCTCCATTGCGTAAAGCTTCACGCAATAATTTAGGGACATCATCTCTTAATAGACCATGCTGTGGAAAGGCAATGATTTCGGATGTCACGACATCTTTATAATCGTCCAATGCCGCTAGTACACATTCTAAATTTTTTAATCCAATGTATGGATCGATATTGACATGTGTACGAATGTGATTCGCACCGTTCTTAAGGATTTTTTCAATCATTGCAGCCGCACGTTGTTTACCTGTTGTAGCAAGAACGGTTAGCTCTTGTGCTTCCCGATCAAGTCGTTCCTTTAAATTCTTTACGGGCACACAAGCCTTCCACGGTAAAGATAAGTATGTTTTATCTAAATGATTATGCATTTCCTTAAAGGCAGGTAATAGCAGCTTTCCTTTCATATCTGTGACTTCATTTGGAGAATCGATTGCCTCTGTTGCAGGTACAATTTGGGAAATGAAGCCATCTGTAATTTCAAGGTGAAAAAGCTCCACTTTCGTTCCAACTGTATCATTTTCCTTTAGATATTCTCCTGTTTCAAGTAGAACATTTGTAAGCCAGTGCTTCATCTGAATTCTCCTTTCAACTCTCCTACATCCTGTTGATGAATCATTTTACCTCGTGAAATGACGGTAGTAATTGGACATCTTCTTGCTATCACATGGGCAGTACTCACGCCATCCACTAACAGCATATTGGCTTTATCACCAACTTGAGGCCAAACCCGTTCTCCAGCATCATTCAATGGTGTGATACCACCAGAAGCATATTTCCAAGCGCGACTTAATGAATATTCATCAATAAAACGGAATCTCTCCGCCATGACATTTAATTTCATAATCGTATTACCAGTACCATATGGAGACCAATGATCTGTTAAGCTATCATGTCCTACAGATACCTTTACACCATTGTTATAAAGATAAGGAATTGGTATTGTCGAACGATTCAAATCGATTGGGACAGTTGTCGTAACATCCATTTGCACCTCAGCCATCGCTTGAACTAAATTTTCTAAGCGTGACTGTTCTAAATCAGCAAGTGCCATTGCATGGCTAATCGTGACTTGTCCTTCTTTTTTCGCTTGTTTCGTTAACTCTATCAGTTTATAAAATTCAAATTCGCCTAGTGTGTTAGCGGTGTGAATATGAATATCGATCCCTGCATGATAGTCTTGTGCAATACCCATTGTTGTTTGTAATGACTTTTCGATATTGCGATCTACAATGGATGGATCAACGCCACCAACAAGCGTTGCCCCCATTGCCATTGCCTCACGCATCAGTCCCTCCACATTGGAGCGTAATAAGCCATGCTGTGGGAAGGCCACAATCTCATATGTGATTTGATCTTGAAAGTTTGCTAAAACCTGTTTTGTAATTTCAATATGCTTTGTCCCAATTTGTGGGTCCACATTACAATGAGAACGAATATGTGTGTGCCCTTGTGAAATGAGCCACTTCACCATTTCCTCTGCTCGATAAGCAGCTGTCGGCAATTGTTGTGGTAATAGAGTTCTTTCCTCTTCAATACGTGTTAAAATCCCTTTAGTAATGGGCCTCGGTGCCTGCCATTCCCCGCCAAAATACGTTTTATCGATATGAATATGCATCTCTCGGAATGAAGGGACTAATAGCTGCTGTTGCGCATCTATCACTTCTACATCTCCATCAACCACTATATCCTTATCTACTTGTTGAACATGCCCATTTTCTATTAGAACATCATAAATACCTGTACGAGTAGCAACAATGTGTTCATTTTCGCGCTCATATGCTTCTTCTAATCTCACATTTTTCAGCAATAGTTTACTCATAGTTTCCTCCCAATTGGTATTTTCCGTCTATCACCAAATTTGATTACTCTACAATTTCAACGCCACTGATCATTGTGTAGTTAGATGCATCTAACCAGAAACCTTTTACAGCATTACTATAAACCGCTAAATGCTCGTAGTTACGTACTGGAATATACACAGCCTCATCTAACTCGATTTGCATTGCTTTTTTGTAGATTTCATTACGTGCCTCTTGGTTTGCTTCAGAACGTCCTTGCTCAATTAGCTTGTCTACTTCTGGATTTGAATAGTAGAAATGGTTTCCTGGAGGCCCCATAGAAGCAGTGTGGAATAGATTATATTGGTTATAATCAGCATCACCAGTAGCATTACCCCAGCCACTAATAAAGATTTGGTGCTGTTCTTTCGTAATTTCAGAAATAAATGCACCATACTCCATTACTTGAATTTCAACATCTAATCCGATTCCTTTTAATTGAGATTGAATAACCTCCGCCATATTGATACGCTCTTTACGATCACTTGTCAGTAATTTAACTTTTGTTCCCTCTTGAACACCAGCTTCTTTTAATAAATCTTTTGCCTTCACTACATCGTAGTCATACGGTTTCGTTTCACTAGAATATCCAATAATTTTTGGACTCATTGCAGAATTTGCAAGTGTTCCTACGTTATCATAAATACCGCTGATAATCGCTTCACGGTCAACAGCATAGCTAATAGCTTGACGTACTTTTACATCCGATAATAATTTATCTTTCACGTTGAAGCCGATAAATTCTACTGCTAGTCCTTCTGCACGGAATAAGTTCATCGTTGAAGAATTTTCAATACGATCAATCTCTGTTACAGGTACTTGTTCAGCAATATGCGCTTCTCCGCTTTCAATCATTGCTAGACGAGTAGAATCCTCTGGTACAACTTTAAATGTTACTTTATCTACTTTCGGTACAGTTCCCCAATAGTCTTTATTCGAAATTAATGTAATTTCTTGACCAGATTTCCAAGATTCAAATACAAATGGGCCTGTCCCTACTGGGTGTGTTGCTAATTCGTCCGCTGCTTCAGCAATTGCTTTAGGGCTCATCATACTACCCTCTTGACTTGCTAAAATAGAAAGAAGTGGAGCATACGGTTCTTTTAACCTCAACGTTACAACATACTCATCATCTACTACTACTTCATTAATCATCGATAATTTATCACGCTGTGGTGATCCAGTTGCAGGATCTAGAATTCGGTCAAATGTCGCTTTTACAGCTTCTGCATTAAAATCTGCTCCATCATGGAATTTAATGCCTTCATTCAATGTAAATGTCCATGTGACTTCATCTTTTTGCTCCCACTCTTTTGCGAGTAATGGAACAATTTTACGATCTCTATCAAAAGCGACAAGTGTTTCATATACCTTGCCATGAATAATATTCGCTGATGGAATATCTGTAATAAAATGAGGGTCAAGACTTGTCGCATCTGCTGCTCTTAGAACGACTAATTCTCCTCCTACGCCTTTTGATCCCTCTTTGGAACCCTCCGTACTATTATTGCTAGCGGTAGAGCATGCTTGCAGGATAAGTACAGTCATTAGTGCTAGGAATAAAAACAACTTCATTTTCTTCATCAACATTTCCTCCTTGTGTGATTTGTTCCTTACATTTCGAATTATAAAGAAATAAAATTCACTTGTTTTTTAAAATATTTACGTGTTTTTTAAATTTTCTGACTAATAAGCCATAAAATATTTACATTCTTTACGCTTTTCACTAAATTGAAATCAAATCAAATAGAAAAGGAGTATTCGATATGAATAAAGTAACAACTACTATCGATCATTCTGTTTTAGTGAATGCACGCAAGGCATCTAGAAAAAAGAATCTTGTTTCTTTCCTAAACAAAATCAAGAAAAATAAAGCAGCTGTCGCAGGAGGCATCATCATTCTTCTATATATATTGATGTTTCTGATTGGGCCCATATTAGCCCCTTATGATCCATACGACGTACAGTTAGATCAAAAATTACAAGGGCCAAGTTTTGATCATCTAATGGGAACAGACGACAAAGGGCGAGATATTTTAAGCCGTATTTTATATGGATCACGTTTATCCATTGGTGTTGGTATTTCAGCTGTTTTATTCGGTGGTACAATCGGTACCTTCTTAGGCCTTATTTCTGGCTATTATGGCAAATGGGTTGATTCTATTATTAGTCGAATTTTAGATATCATGCTTGCCTTCCCGGGTATTTTACTAGCTTTAGCTATTGTCAGTGCATTGGGGCCAAGCCTTATCAATGTCACAATTGCTGTTGGTTTTTTCTCTATTCCTATGTTTGCTCGTATTGTACGTGGCTCAACAATGGAAGTTAAAAAATTAGAATATATCGATGCAGTCAAAACTCTTGGAGCAAATGATATGACGATTCTAATAAAGCATATTTTTCCAAATATTTTATCACCCATTATTGTACAAGCATCCATGCGCTTAGCAACAGCTATTCTATCTGCAGCAGGTCTATCATTCTTAGGTTTAGGTGCTCAGCCACCATCTCCTGAATGGGGTGCTATGCTTTCGAACGGACGTGATTTCCTATTTACTGCTCCTTATATGGCGCTATTCCCAGGTATTATGATTTCTATACTCGTATTAGGCTTTAACTTATTTGGTGATGGTTTACGCGATGCACTAGATCCAAGAATGAAAAATTAAAGGAGAGAAGACACATGACATTATTTATCTTAAAACGACTAGCTCAAATTATTCCTGTGACACTTGGTGTAACGCTTGTTGTTTTTCTAATTATGCAGATGATTCCTGGGGACCCAGCGATTATTTTAGCAGGAGAAGGAGCTTCTCAAGAAACAGTTGCAGAATTACGCGAGAATTTAGGGCTCAATAAACCATTAGCAGTTCAATATACAGACTATATTAAAAATCTTCTACAAGGAGATATGGGTAACTCTTTAAAAAATAATCAACCAGTATTCGAGGAAATCACCTCCCGATTACCAATTACAATAGAGCTAGCCTTTTATAGTATTTTAATTACCATTGTTCTGGGGCTTATTGCTGGTATTATCTCTGCTATCCGTCCTTATTCGTTTATGGATGTAGGCTTAATGGTTGTCGCTTTATTAGGAATTTCCCTTCCAAGTTTCTGGTTAGGAATTTTATTAATGTATGTATTCTCTGTACAGTTACACTGGCTTCCTGTAGCAGGCTGGGATAGTGCCAAACATATTATTCTACCAGCTATCACACTTGGTGCTGGTGGAGCTGCTATCGTCGCTCGTATGACTCGCTCTAGTATGTTAGAGGTTGTAAATCAAGACTATATACGAACAGCGAAAGCAAAAGGCTTAAAAGGGTACATCATCATTTTAAAGCACGCATTACGCAATGCCTTGATTCCAGTTATTACAGTAGTAGGCTTACAGTTTGGTAGTTTACTTGGCGGAACAGTTTTAGTTGAATCTGTTTTCGCTGTAAACGGATTAGGACGAATGATTGTAGATGCCATTCGAACACGTGATATACCAGTCGTACAAGGTGGCGTACTTATTGCCTCATTAATATTTGTTTTCATTAATCTTTTTGTAGACATTTTGTATCGATTCTTTAATAAACGAATGGATTTAAACTAAGGAGGGGAAAAACGGATGAAACAAGAAAACGTGCTGGAAGTAAAAAATTTACAAACCTATTTTTATTCGAGTGAAGGGGTTGCCAAAGCTGTAGATGGGGTGTCCTTTACTCTTCAAAAAGGAGAAACACTGGGCATTGTTGGTGAATCTGGTTGTGGGAAATCCATGACTTCGCTGTCATTACTTCGTTTAGTACCGTCGCCTCCTGGTAAAATCATCAATGGCGAAATTTTATTAAATAATACTGATATCTTGAAGCTCTCAGATGAAGAGTTACGTAAAATTCGGGGCAATAAAATATCGATGATTTTCCAAGAGCCTATGACAAGCTTAAATCCTGTATTATCCGTTGGAGAGCAAATTGCTGAATCCATTCGATTGCACCAAGGCTTATCACGTAAAGAAGCATGGCAAAAGGCTGTCGATATGATTCGCCTAGTTGGGATTCCTGCACCAGAAAAAAGAGCGAAGCAGGAGCCTTATCAGTTAAGTGGTGGGATGCGACAACGCATTATGATTGCCATGGCACTAGCCTGTACACCAGATGTCTTAATTGCTGACGAACCGACAACTGCTTTAGATGTAACCATTCAAGCCCAAATTATTGATATTATTCAAAACCTGCAAAAACAATTAGGCATGAGCATTATCTTCATTACCCATGATCTAGGTGTTGTAGCAGAAATTTGCGATAAGATTGCCGTTATGTATGCAGGTCAGGTTGTAGAAGAAGGCACAACAGAAAGTCTTTTTGAAAAACCGTTACACCCTTATACAAACGGATTAATTCAATCATTACCAAAGCTATACGAAGACCAAGAAGAACTATCTACTATTCACGGAACTGTCCCAAGTCCCTATAATTACCCAATTGGCTGCCGTTATGCAGAACGTTGTCCATTTGCTACAGATTTATGTCGTGACCAACAGCCAGAACTTTTGACTGTCGAGCAAGGAAAAAAGGTAAGATGCTGGATGTACAGTAATGAATGGCAAGGAGAAACACTCATGAAGGAGCTGACAGTATGACAACAGCACAACACACCCAACCACTATTACAAGTAAATGATTTAAAGCAGCATTTTTTCTTAAAAAAAGAAAAGCTTTTCGGTCCACAGCAAGTTGTAAAAGCTGTGGATGGTGTTTCTTTCGATATCATGCCTGGTGAGACACTCAGCATTGTTGGAGAATCTGGCTGTGGTAAATCAACGACTGGTCGTTCTATTTTAAGATTAGATGAGCCTACTGCTGGAGAGGTATTGTTATTTGGTAAAAATTTAGTGAATATGAACAAAAAAGAGCTTCGTGCTGCACGCAAGGACATTCAAATTATTTTCCAAGATCCCTATGCATCCCTTAACCCACGAAGAACCATTCGTAAAATGTTAACAGAGGCCATGTCTATTCAAAAAATTGTACCACCTGAGCAGCAAGAAGCACGCATGCTCGAATTAATGTCCCTTGTTGGGTTACGTCCTGAGTACTTAGAGCGTTATCCACATGAATTTTCTGGTGGTCAGCGTCAGCGGATTGGCATTGCAAGAGCCCTTGCTGTTAATCCTAAAATTATTATTTGTGATGAGTCTGTTTCTGCCCTAGATGTTTCCATTCAAGCTCAAATACTCAATTTACTGAAGCAACTACAACGAGATTTAGATTTAACCTTTTTATTTATCTCACACGATTTAAGTGTTGTTCGACATATTTCAGACCGTATTATGGTGATGTATCTTGGAAAGGTTGTAGAAATTGCTGATAAGCATTCCCTTTTCACACAGCCACATCATCCTTATACAAAAGCACTATTTTCTTCTATACCAGTCATTGATAAGCAGCATCGTAAGGAGCGCATTATTTTAAAAGGTGACCTACCATCACCTCTTAATCCTCCTACTGGCTGTAGCTTTCACACACGTTGCCCATTCGCAACAGATAAATGTAAAGCAGAAGTGCCAGCTTTACGAGCGATCACTGCAACACATAAGGTAGCTTGCCATTTCGCAGAAAATTTAGTTTAATGTATCTTACACTTATAAAATAATCGGAGAGGTCATTATGTTACAACCAGAAACCTTCAACATATATATTCTCCTATGTGTAATTGCTCCAATTATTGGAGCTTTTCTGCTTACTTTTATCTTTATTTTCGAAAAGCAAATCGATAGCCTTGAGGAGGAAAAAAGAAATTTAGAGCTTGAGCAGGATTTACAAAGAGCGAATATTCTCCAGTTGAATCAGCAAATACAGCCACATTTCTTTTTTAATGCATTAAATTCATTATTAAGCCTAGCTCGCATCAATCGAAAGGAAGATTTGGTTGCGGGCATTGAGGCTTTGGCAACATTTTTTAAATTTAAATACAATAATCACGAGGTGTTAATTGCGTTAAAGAACGAGGTCCAATTTGTCGATAGTTATTTAAATATTCAACAATTGCGATTTGGCCATCGTTTGACTGTAAATAAATATATTGATGATGAAGCTCTATCTGTCCAAATACCTCCATTTATTCTGCAGACCATTATTGAAAATGCATATAAACATAGCTTTGAAAAACATATAGGACCTGCAGAGCTTTCCATTATAATCAAAAAAATGGATACTAGCTTATTAATTGAAATTAAAAATACACAGCCATTAGAAAAAATTGAACAGGTAGTAGACGAATTGCAGCAAGGTTATGGTCTCGAAAATATTAGAAAACGACTTGAGCTCATTTATGGGCTTGAAAATATTTTATTCTCGATTCAAAACAATGAACAGCATTACACTGTTACAATCCATGTTCCCGCATAGGCTTTCTATCAACTGGAAGGAGAAAGGAGAATCTCACCATGAATATTTTAATCGCAGATGATGAGCCATTAGAGCTTGAGCAAATGATTTATTTATTAAAGCCACATTTTCCAAATTGGACCTTCCATACTGCCCAAGATGCCTCACAGGCTCTGCAATTAGCTAAAAAGCATCGTATGACTATCGCCTTTTTGGATATTCAAATGCCTGGGAAAGATGGTATCTCGTTGAGCAAGGAATTAAAAGCGCTTTATGAGGTAGACATCATCATGGTAACAGCTTATCAAACCTTTGAATATGCCCAACAGGCATTGCGTATCGGGGTAAAGGATTATCTTACAAAACCGGTCATTGCAAGTGAATTAGATGCTATCGTGGAGAAATATAAGGTGTGGAGTTCTAACCATGATGCGATTCAAAGCGCACTTTCCTATATTCATGAAAACTATTATGAAAAACTAAGTCTCAATATTATTGCTGAAAAAATTCATTTGAATCCGAGCTATTTAAGTCGTAAATTTTTGGAGGAGCAGTCTATTGGCATTAATGAGTATATTAATAATTATCGCTTAGAAATGGCCGTAAAGAAAATCAATGAAAATCTAGACACAAGTATGTCTGCGATTGCTGAGAGCTGTGGTTTTAATAGTCAGCACTATTTTAGTGTTGCGTTTAAGAAAAAATACAATCAATCACCACGTCAATATAAATCCTCTAAAATGAGTAAAGGCCTTTAATCGTATGTTAAGGAAATATTCATTGCTCGTTCCATTTGCAAGTTTAAGCACAGCAGCAGGAGTCATTATTCTTTTAGCGAGATGGATTAATGGTAATTTATTATTGTCCTCTCCCTCAGCCCTTATTTCTTTTGGTTTTATGGCGGGCATTTGTTATACATTAGCAACAGCTCTTTCGTTTATTATACTTGGCTCATTGCTGAATAAGAGCGATTACACACAAAATCAGCATACACAAAGTTTTTTGCTCTTTACCATACAGCGTAAATTGTCTGGTATGAATTTAAAGGTTATACGGCTATTTTACCTGCTGACAGGTATTGAAATTTGGCTTATTCAATTAATAAGCATTAGTGTATTATCTGAAATTATGTTAAATATTCCAGTACCTATTACACTTTTTTTCTTTTTAATCGGCATCTTATTTCTTGATCGCATCATGTCAGTGAAAAGTATACTCTGGTTGGAAATTTTATTTATTATTGCTCTTTTTTCATTACTTATTTTTATCCCTATTTATTACTTTGTTCAAAATGGGGCAAACACTGTATATGAGGGGATTCGCTTATATCACCCTTATTTATTTTATTTTAAAAATAGCGAAATTCTGCTATTCTATGTCATTATTCAACTAGCCGTTTTAGGACAAGTATTTTTTGATAAATCGACATGGTATTTAATTGCCTTTATAAAACCTAAAAAAGTACGCCGCAGTCTGTTTTCCTCAGGTTTAATTTTAGCGTTATTAACGCTATCATTTACAGCGATTTTAATGATTGCCCTATACAGCGGATCATTTGGCCAGTTCCAAGTATTGATTTTTACGTTTTTATATGAAGTGCAGCCAGGCTTTCTTACATTTGCTTTTCTCGTCATTGTCCTATTAGCCATTGTCACAACCTTGCTTGTAGACATGCGGGCAACGAAACGTTTTTTTGTGACGAAAAGACCCTATTATTTCTATTTGATTGGTCTGATGATAATTTTATTTACCTGTTTCTTATCTATCGATTTAACGATTTTAGGTGTTATTTATTCTTTTGCCTTCCTGCACATTACCATGTTACCGTTTATGTTAATCCTTTTATTTACGAATCGCCATATTCATAAACATAGCTGGCTTGTCATTTTTCTATCCATCATCATTGGAATTGGTATTGGTTTAAGCTTTAATACGCTATATGGTTTAGCTACCAGCTTTATCATCTCAAGTATTTATCAATTAATGCTTCAGACTGAAACGATAGAAAAAAATACCTGAACTCGAGATTATTTCGGGTTCAGGTTTATACGTTTATTTAACTGATATAAAAGAAGAATAGGATGAGTGATAGCAATCCAACAATGGCCGAACTAATGGAAAGATAATGTCTTTTTTCCTCTCGACCATAGTAATAGTCAATAAATATAGAGCTGAAAAGGATGACCGCTAAATATCCTCCAATGATAACAGTAAATAAAATCCACCCTTTAATTACGATCACCAGAAGCATAATGATATTCAACATTTTAATAGCCCAAACAGCACGTCGATGTCCACTATTAACATATTCCTTTGGTATATTAAATTTTTTCCTCATTAGTTTATCGACAAGCATTTGGATAGCTATGATAAAAACTAGCATAACGAGTAAACCTGACATTCCAAATTTAGCATCATCATTGAGAGCAAGATCTATATAAGCCTTTGCCAGATCTTTATTTTCTACTTTGTAAGATGATTTGTTGTTATAATCAACAATTATGATATACTCTTCGCCGATGAACATTTTTAGCTTAATTATCTGCCCCTTTTCAAACTCTACCCAGACATCACGTTGTAATCTAAATCGAATATCCTCATTCATATGCGTCATAGTAGCTTGCTGTAATAATTGTTGTAAAAGCTCTTTTTCTGAACTTTGCTCCATTAATTGCTGACCAATAACCCACCCAGGTCTCCCAGCCTTAAAAATCTCCTCATCCGAATTATAAATCATTGTATATTTTTTTATTGATTGCTGCTGTGCTAATTGAACAATTGAAGCATGTTGCGTTTGCTCTATCTGCCCTAATGGACCGATTTCTATTATTAATAGAAACATGATGATCGTGCCTACGATGATCAATGGATAAGACCAGCGTTTTGCTTTTTTTTCATGTTGCACTTGCCGTAAAATATCCTCCTGTAAGGATTCCGTAAATCGTGGTGCTTCGCCAAGTTCTTGATCCAATTTTTCTTTAAAAGCTGTCATCCATTAACACCTCCCACTCACTAGTCGCTAATTTCTCCTGTAACATTTTCCTTGCCCGATGCAATCTGGTTTTAACTGTATTTTCTGCACATGTAAGAATATCTGCAATTTCTCTAACCTTTAATTCTTGATAATAATAAAGAATGACGACTTCTCTATAAGTAATAGGTAACTCAAATAACGCATTCGTTAATGTTTTCCGCTCATCCTGTGCTATTAACATCGTTTCCGGTGTCCGTTTACTTGCCCCAATATGTAATTTTTCCAATAGCAGATGGCGTTTATTTTTCCAACTTCGAAGATAATCATGGCTTTTATGTACCGTGATTTTAACTAAATAGGTCTTTAGAGATGCTCTATGTTCAAAGCGATCCTGCTGCCGATAATAAGAAAAAAAGACATCTTGTACAATTTCTTCAGCAATTGCCCAGTCCTTTACATAAAGATAAGCCACTCGTAAGCAATATTCTCCGTGTTCTTCCATAATGGCTACTAAATGCTCACTCACCCAAACACCTCCTCTAAACATTCACCCTATAGTCGTCATTCGATCTTAGTTGGTTTCAAAAAAAATCAAAAAGTTTCATGAACACGATCGTCATAAATTGAGAAAAACTTCACACAATAAAAGAGTATTTTATAATGAATTATTCTGGCAACCTTAATTATGAATAGTCACTCCTAAAGAAATAATGTACATTTTTAGACTGAATTTATTTGTATGCTGTGTTGCATACTTTTTTTCTATTATCTATTGAATACCTAGCGAAAAAACTGTTATAGTGAGATTGTTTGTCTGACGTCTGACTAATTAAGATCTTTAGCTGTTCTTCTGAAATTGGAACATCAGGACAAAATATCACAGATACTTATGGAGGAACTTATGAGATACTTAATATCCTTTTGTGGATTGTTACTTGTTTTTGCCTTAGCTTTATTAATGAGTAAAAACAAAAAAGAAATAAAATATAAATATATAGTGATTATGTTGATCATCCAATTTTTATTGGCAGCTTTACTACTCAATACAACGGTTGGCTATGTGCTAATTAAAGGAATCACCAAAGTATTTGATCACTTATTGTCCTATGCAAATGCGGGTATATCATTTGTTTTTGGAGGCTTAGCAAATGAAGGAGAATCACCCTTCTTTTTAGCTGTTTTATTACCGATCGTCTTTATATCTGTTCTGATTGGGATCTTGCAGCATTTTAAAATACTTCCTTTTTTAATGAAATGGGTAGGTTTATTTTTAAGTAAAGTAAGTGGCATGGGGAAATTGGAATCCTATAATGCTGTTGCTTCTGCTATGGTTGGCCAATCTGAAGTATTCATCACTGTTAAAAAGCAATTAGATAAGATTGCACCACAACGTATGTATACGTTATGCGCTTCTGCTATGTCGACTGTTTCGATGTCAGTAGTTGGTGCTTATATGACGATGATTGAGCCAAAGTATGTCGTAACGGCCATTGTATTAAACCTGTTTGGCGGATTTATTATTGTTTCTATCATTAATCCATATACTGTGGATGAAAAAGAAGATATCTTAACGATTGAAGATGAACAGAAGCAAGCGTTCTTTCAAATGATTGGCGAATATATTATGGATGGCTTTAAAGTAGCCATCATTGTTGGAGCAATGCTTATTGGTTTCGTTGCATTAATGGATTTAATCAATTCATTATTCGATATGATTATTGGTATATCCTTCCAAGAAATATTAGGCTATATCTTTGCGCCAATCGCTTTCCTAATGGGTATTCCATGGGCAGATGCTGTGGCTGCTGGCGGTATTATGGCAACTAAATTAGTAACGAATGAATTCGTTGCCATGATTAACCTTGGCGACGTCTCAGCGTCCATGAGTGAACGTACACTAGGCATTATTTCTGTATTCCTTGTATCCTTTGCCAACTTTTCATCCATCGGTATTATTTCGGGAGCTGTAAAAGGTTTGAATGAAAGACAAGGTAATGTCGTTGCCCGCTTTGGCTTAAAGTTGTTGTACGGTGCTACACTCGTAAGTATCCTAACAGCTATTATTGTGGGATTGATTATTTAAATTGTATTGAACTGCACTCAGTTAGATGGGTGCAGTCCTTATTTTATCGCTTATATAACGCCAAATTAAAAAATGTACATTACTAAAATTGAATTTAGTAATGTACATTTTTACTTTATAGCTCTTTATTTGACGACAATATTGACAAGTTTGCCTGGAATAACGATGATTTTCACTAAGCTCTTTCCTGCCATATATTCTTGAATCTTTTCATCAGCAAGTGCTACTTTTTCGATGTCCTCTTTTGACGCATCTTTTGCTACAACAATCTTCGCACGTACTTTACCAGCAACCTGTACAGCAATTTCTACTTCATCATCCACAAGCTTTGCTTCATCATAGGTTGGCCATTGCTCGTAAGAAAGTGTTGAATTGTGACCTAATAGTTGCCATAGTTCTTCTGCAATATGCGGAGCGATTGGTGCTAGCATTTTCACAAAGCCTTCAGCATAAGCCGTTGGAATCACATCAGCTTTATAGCAATCATTAATAAAGACCATCATTTGTGAAATAGCTGTGTTAAAGCGGATGCCTTCATAATCCTCTGTCACTTTTTTCACTGTTTGGTGGTATGATTTTTCAAGTGATTGATCGTTAGACACTTGGATTTTTGCTGAAATTGTGCCATCTTCTTCATTGACAAATAGACGCCAGATACGGTCTAAGAAGCGGCGTGCTCCATCTAAACCATTTGTAGACCATGCAACAGAAGCCTCTAGTGGGCCCATGAACATTTCATATAAGCGTAATGTATCGGCACCATGTGACGTAATGATTTCATCTGGGTTGACGACATTGCCCTTAGATTTAGACATTTTCTCGTTACCTTCACCTAGAATCATTCCCTGGTTAAATAATTTTTGGAATGGCTCTTTTGTATGCACAACGCCTAAATCATATAGAACTTTATGCCAGAAGCGAGCGTATAGTAAATGCAATACTGCATGCTCCGCACCACCAATATATATATCAACTGGTAACCAGCGTTTTAGTAACTCTGGGTCTGCAATTGCCTCTGTATTTGTCGGGTCGATATAGCGTAGGAAGTACCAGCTCGAACCTGCCCACTGCGGCATTGTATTTGTTTCACGACGTCCTTTTTTACCTGTCTCTGGATCGACAACATTTACCCATTCTTCAATATTTGCTAATGGTGATTCACCTGTACCTGATGGTCGGATATTATCTGTTTTTGGTAGCATTAATGGTAATTCTGATTCTGGAACTGGCGTAATCGTGCCATCTTCCCAATGAATCATTGGAATTGGTTCACCCCAATAACGTTGACGGGAGAATAACCAGTCACGTAGACGATAAGAAATTTTCTTCTCCCCTACACCTTTTTCCTCTAACCATTCAATGGCTTTCGCAATGCCATCTGCTTTATTTAAGCCATTAAGGAATTCAGAGTTAATATGTTGACCATCACCTGTAAATGCTTCTTTGCTGATATCTCCACCTTCAAGTACAGGAACGATGTCTAAGCCAAATTCAGTTGCGAATTCATAGTCGCGTTCATCATGTGCTGGCACCGCCATAATAGCACCTGTACCATAAGACACTAACACATAATCAGCAATCCAAATCGGCACTTTTTTACCGTTAATCGGATTTATTGCATAAGCACCTGTAAATACGCCTGTTTTTTCTTTCGCTAAATCTGTACGCTCTAGATCAGATTTCATTTTAACTTTCTCTAAATAAGCCTCAACAGCTTGGCGTTGGTCAGCTGTTGTAATTTGTTCCACTAATTTATGCTCTGGTGCAAGCACACAGTATGTAGCACCAAACAATGTATCAGGGCGTGTTGTGAAAACTGTGAAGTTTTGATCTGAACCGTCAATGGCAAATGTCACTTCAGCCCCTTCTGAACGGCCAATCCAATTGCGTTGCATATCTTTAATAGACTCAGGCCAATCAACTTCTTCTAAGTCATCGATTAAACGATCAGCATAGGCTGTAATTTTAAGCATCCATTGCTTCATTGGTCTGCGTTCTACAGGATGACCACCACGCTCTGATTTCCCATCAATTACTTCTTCGTTAGCTAATACCGTGCCAAGTGCTGGACACCAGTTAACAGCTACTTCATCCACATAAGCTAAGCCTTTTTTATAAAGCTGGATAAAAATCCATTGTGTCCATTTATAATACTCTGGATCCGTTGTGTTAATTTCACGATCCCAATCATAGCTAAAGCCTAGCTCTTGAATTTGACGTTTAAATGTCGCAATATTTTTAGCTGTAAATTCAGCCGGATCATTCCCTGTATCGAGTGCATATTGCTCAGCTGGTAAACCAAAAGCATCCCAGCCCATTGGATGAAGTACATTATAGCCTTGCATACGTTTAAAGCGTGATAGAATATCAGTTGCCGTATACCCCTCTGGATGGCCAACATGAAGTCCTGCGCCAGATGGATATGGGAACATATCTAATGCATAAAATTTAGGCTTTGCTGTTTCATTTTCAGTTTTAAATGTTTTGTTATCAGCCCAATATCGCTGCCACTTTTTTTCAATTTGTTCATGATTAAAACTCATTTCTTTTCCTCCTTCGATTGATCGTGCTGCTCTCCATCATAATTGACAAAATATTTAAAAAATAAAAAAACTCGCCCCTTTCTTATAGAAGGGACGAGAGAATTTGTACTCCCGCGGTACCACCCAAATTAGTGATTACACTCGGCTCAAGCTTCCTTAACGCGGAAGAAACGACACACGCTGTTTCACGCGGGCAGACTCAGAAGGCGAGTTCAATTTGCATTCTTACTAGCTCCCACCAACCGCTAGCTCTCTAAAAAGAACCACAAATCTACTATTCCTCATCACAGTCTTTACATGATATTGCATTTATTCTAATGGAAAGTATTGAAAAGCACAAGCCTTTGTTTACAGCTTACCCATTACTGAACAATTAAATCCTTTTCTTCCTTAGACTTTGATAAATCCTGACATTCATGAAAAGCAAAGTGCTGACAACCAATACATTGATTGGCGTTCAAATAATGGAAAGCTTTTGTAATTGCTTCTCCTGTATGCTGAAAAAAATGTTGCGCGCCTATTTTATCGTAAAGACCATTGTGTTGAAGAGCATCCTTTAAATCACCTTGCACACCCGTTACCAAGATAGTACCGCCCTGTGCTTTATAATTTTCTATGATATTGTTAAAATATGCTTCTCCAGTAGAATCCATAAAGGGCACTTTCCCCATCCGTAATATCAAAACTCTTGGTTGCTGATGCAAAGTACTTTCAATCGTTTGTTCAAACATTTGTGCAGCACCAAAAAACAACGGCCCTTCAATTGTGTACATACTAATTTGCGGGCAATCATGCTGCTGATGCACTACATGTGGCTGTACCTTCTCACTTTTATTTGAATGATCCGGAAGTACTTTTGTAACAACAAGCTTTTCACTCATACGTTTCGCAAATAATAGCACAGCCAGCACAAGCCCTACCTCAACTGCTAATGTAAGACTAGTGAATACCGTTAATAAAAAGGTAATCAATAATACCAGTGAGTCGCCTGATTTTAATTTTACGATATGTGAAAAATGATGTCGTTCACTCATATTCCAAGCTACGACCATCAGTACCGGAGCCATGCTTGCTAACGGAATATGAGATGCATATGGAGCTAATAACAATAATGTGATTAGAACAAACACACCATGAATGATACCCGACATAGGGGATACTGCGCCTGTTTTGATATTGGTCGCTGTGCGTGCAATGGCGCCTGTTGCTGGAATACCACCGAATAAAGGCGTCACAATATTAGCAATCCCCTGCCCAATTAGCTCACGATTACTGTTATGCTTACTATTTGTCATCCCATCCGCCACCACTGCCGATAATAGAGACTCAATACCACCTAGCATTGCAATAACAAACGCTGGACCAATAAGTTGTTGTAATCGTTCGAGCGTGATATTCGGTAAGGCGAAATGAGGTAATGTATTAGGAATTTGACCATAAGCCGTTGCAATGGTAGCAACTTGTCCTGAAAAGAGGAAAGTTGCCATAAGTGTAGAGACAACAATACCCGCTAATGCTCCAGGAACCTTTGGAAAAAACTTTGGTGTTATCACTATTGTCACCAAGCATACGACAGCAGTAAGAATACTATACGTATTTGTCGTACCTAGCTGCTTAATGATTTCCTGTATGTTGGCGATAAAATATTCATGCCTTTTAACATTTGTCAGCCCTAGAAAGTTAGCGATTTGACCTGTAAAAATAATCACTGCTATCCCTGCTGTAAAGCCAACTGTTACAGGTCGTGGAATAAACTTAATTAAAGTCCCTAGCTTAAAAAAGCCCATGATACAAAGCAATACCCCTGCCATTAAACCCGCAAGTAATAAATCTTCATAGCCATAGGTAAGAACAATCCCCAATAGAATTGGCACAAACGCCCCCGTAGGCCCACCTATTTGATATTTAGAACCTCCAAAAAGAGAAATAAGAATACCTGCAATGCAAGCCGTATAAATCCCATATTCAGGTTTCACACCTGATGCGATGGCAAAGGACATGGCAAGTGGAATAGCAACGATTCCGACAATAATCCCTGACAATAAATCCTTTTTTACATGATGAACTGAATACCCTTCAAAGCGTCCTGTAAACAGTGACTTCATAGATAAATCTTCCCTTCGAAATAATACGCAAAGCCCAATTTTTCATCATCATTGATTTACTTATTCTCTTCGTCACCTTCATTATTTGTCATTTCCTCTAATCTCGAAATGGTATGAACCAAATGGTTATTAAAAATATCCTTTGCCACCCCAAGTAATGCACCAATCATTGGGTCACTTAAAGAATAATAAACTTTTTTTCCTTCCTTCACCCCATAAACAATATTTTTGGCACGCAATACACTTAATTGCTGAGAAACAGCGGAACCCTCTTTCTCTAAGCAATCTTGAATCTCATTGACACTTTTCTGACCATCTACAAGGAGTTCAAGTATTCTGATGCGTAACGGATGTGCTAATGCTTTGAAAAAATCCGCTTTAAACTGTTGTAAGCCCTCTTCCATAAAAAAACCCCTCCATATAACTACATATTCAAATATTTGAATATGTATGATTGTAATCCTGTCACAGCAATTTTTCAATATCTACTATAAAAAAAGAACAAAATCAAGTGACTTGACACTCGATTTTGCTCTTTGATTGCAACATTATTAATCTGCTACTATTTTGTTCTTCTTTAAAGGATAATCGTATGTTAAACATGGAATAATCGCCAATAGTACGATGACCACCAATGTTAAAACGAGAGGAATCATGCCAAATTGATCTACCATAATACCACCAAATAGTGGACCAATCATCCGTCCTCCAGTAGCAGCACTATTGATAATCCCCTGATAGAATCCTTGTCGACCTTTTGGTGCCAATTGATTAGCAATCGTTGGTAATGCTGGCGTATAAAACATTTCGCCAAATGTTAAGACAAGCATCGCTGCTCCAAACATTTTAAAATCGTTTGCAAAGGCAATAATGCCAAAGGAAAGAGCAATCAGCGTTACACCAAATACTAATTGACGTTTTAAATTGTGTTCCCATCGCTTTACGAGCGGTGCAATGAGTGGTTGCCCAATGACAATTAGAAGACCATTTATTGTCCAAAGTAGGCTATATTGCTTTAATCCTAACCCTAAATCTTGTGTATAGGATGAAATGGTTGCACTCCATTGAGAATATGCTAGCCAGCATAAAACGGAGGATGCACTAATTATTAACAAAGCATAAAAAGGTGCCTTGTTTACGATTCGTTTACTTTCGCTCAAGACATTTTTAGGTGCAATACTGCCCACTTCCAAACGCTTAAATGTAAATAAGGCAATGAAAAAGAATAAAATATACATACCTAAATTCACTTTAAACACATAGTCAAATTGATAATCTGCCACAATACCGGCAAGGGCAGGACCTACGGCAACACCGACATTTTGTGCTAAATAGATAGTATTAAAAGCCTTACGTCCACCTTCTGGCCAGGCAGCCCCAGCTAAGGCAAACATACCTGGGAAAACAATGCCTCCACTAAAGCCTAGTATCGTTAAAAACCACACATAATGTGGCCAGCCGTGCCAAATTGTTAAGCCAATTAATGAAGCAATCGTTAACAGGATGCCAAGCATAATAGCTTTATAGCCACCAATTCTATCAAATAAGTAACCACCTAATAGATTACCTAATACTCCAGCAGCAGAATTCAGCATTAAGACAAAACCAGCCATTGCTAAAGATTTGCCTAAATAATCATGCATATAAATGGCATTCAAAGGCCATAAAAAAGAGTTGCCTGTTGTGTTCACAAGCATTCCGATAATTAAAAACCAAACACGTTTTGGCATAGGATGACCTCCATTATTTCGCTTCTCTAAATAGTTAGTGTATGCTGAAATACTTAAAAGCACAAGGAAAATAATTTTACCTTTTTTACAAGACTTCTACCCTATTTTCATTCGTTTTTATTTTTGTTTCTTACCATTTTTCTGCATCCATAACATGATAATACCCTTCCCCCATGACGGAACGAAAAGCACATGATAGAATAGAGCGTTAGAGGAGTGAAATAAATGACAGAGACAAATTTTCCTTTTCCCTCAGAGGGGAAAAGATACTATACATGGAATCGCTATTTACGTGACCAATTTGGTCATAAAGTATTTAAAGTGGCGTTAGATGCAGGCTTTGATTGCCCTAACCGTGACGGCACAGTCGCTTTTGGTGGCTGTACATTTTGTAGTGCTGCAGGTTCTGGTGATTTTGCTGGCAATAAGGTAGATCCAATTGATGTTCAATTTGCTGAAATCCGAGACAAAATGCATCAGAAATGGAAGGATGGCAAATACATGGCTTATTTCCAAGCCTACACAAATACACATGCCCCGCTGCCAGTTTTAAAAGAAAAATTTGAAGCAGCTTTGGCGCAAGAAGGTGTAGTAGGTCTTTCTATTGCTACTCGTCCTGATTGTTTACCAGATGATGTTGTCGAATATTTAGCAGAATTAAATGAGCGAACATATTTATGGATTGAGCTAGGTCTTCAAACGGTGCATGAGAAAACTGCCAATCTTATTAATCGCGCCCATGATTATGCAACGTATGTGGAAGGCGTTGAAAAATTGCGTAAGCATGGCATTCGAGTTTGCTCACATATCATTAACGGATTGCCTCTCGAAGACTATGACATGATGATGGAAACGGCACGCGCAGTTGCACAATTAGATGTCCAAGGCATTAAAATCCACTTACTTCATCTATTAAAAGGAACGCCTATGGTGAAGCAATATGAAAAAGGTATGCTAGAATTTTTAGACCAAGATGTGTATACAAAACTAGTAGCAGACCAATTAGAAATCCTACCACCTGAAATGGTCATTCATCGTATTACAGGCGATGGACCGATTGATTTAATGATTGGACCAATGTGGAGTGTCAATAAATGGGAAGTGTTGAATGGTATTGACGCTGAGCTTGAACGTCGAGTTAGTTGGCAAGGGAAGTTGTATAAGGCAGAGGTTACGAAATGAAATTACAACGTGTTTTACAATATGCCCAGCAGTTATTAAAAGATAGTATAGAAGAGGGAGATACGGCGGTTGATGCGACTGCAGGAAACGGTCATGACACATTATTTCTGGCACAGCTTGTTGGGGATGAAGGACAAGTTTATGCCTTTGATGTCCAAAAAGAGGCGGTTGATGCGACACTCCTTCGACTTTTAGATCATGGTTTAGAACATCGGGCAGTCGTTTTAAATAAAGGGCATGAGGAAGTCATGCAATATGTACACAAGCCAGTAGCTGCAGCTATCTTCAATCTCGGCTATTTACCTGGCAGCAACCATGATATTATTACAAGGCCTCATACAACAATCCAAGCTATTGAAAATATATTAAAGCTCTTAAAAGTGGGAGGATTGATTGTTCTTGTTATTTATCATGGTCATCCAGGTGGAAAAGAAGAACGTGATAAGGTCATTGATTATGTAAGTCAACTTCCGCAAAAATATGTCCATGTCTTAAAATATGCATTTCTTAATCAACAAAATGATCCGCCTTTCGTCATTGCATTAGAAAAAATGAAAGAATACCCTATTTAATAGTATTGTTGAGGACAAGCTAAAAGGCGACCAACTAGTAAACTAGCTGATCGCCTTGCACTTTATCTATTTATTATTACGTTTTTCATTATATTCAACCCAGAAATCTGCACCTTTAATGCCTAGTTTACGAGGATCAAAGACTGGATCTTTTCCTTCTTTTTTCTGTTTCTCGTAATCTTTTAATGCAACAATAGCTGGTTTCATAATAATTAAAATAGCCAGAACGTTAATCCAAACCATTAGACCAAGACCTACATCTCCCATTGCCCATGCTAGACCAGACGTACGGATTGTACCATAGAAGGCTGCAACTAAAATAGCAATCTTTGCAATCCAAATGAAAATCTTTTCTGTGCTACCTCTAAATAAATAAGCGACATTTGTCTCTGCAATATAGTAGTAAGCCATAATTGTTGTAAAGGCAAAGAAGAATAACGCAATGGCTACAAATGGAGCACCAAAGCCAGGTAATGATGAGTCAACTGCATATTGTGTATAGGCTGCACCTGCTTCAATACTTTTCGCAAAGGTCATTTGCTCATCGCCTGCTAATCCACCACTATTAAATTGTCCAATATGGATAAATGGATCTGCTCCTTCAGCTGCCTTTTCATCTTGTACATTGTACATACCTGTAAATAAAATCATAAATGCCGTAGCAGAACAAATTAGTAATGTATCAATATACACAGACGCCGCTTGAACAATTCCTTGCTTAGCAGGATGCGATACTTCCGCTGCTGCTGCAGGGTGAGCACCCGTTCCTTGACCAGCTTCATTGGAATAAATTCCACGTTTAACACCCCAAGCAATGGCAGAACCAATAATGCCCCCAAAAATCTCTTGGGCACCAAAGGCACTTGAGAAAATCAATGCAAATACTGTTGGTACTTCAGAGATATTCATAACAATAATGATAATAGCCATAATGATGTATGCTAATGCCATAAAAGGTACAATGATTTGGGCTGCATTTGCAATAGATTTAACACCACCGATAATAATTGCGCCTAATAAAACAACAATAATAAGACCTGTTATCCAAGTTTCCAAACCGAAAGCGTTTTCAACAGCACCTGCAATGGCGTTTGATTGGACGCCAGGCATTAAGATTAACATCGCAATCAAAGCCGCCACAGCAAAAATTACTGCAAACCATTTTTGACCCATTCCTTTTTCTATGTAAAAGGCCGGTCCACCACGATATTCTGTATCTTTCTCTTCTTTATAGATTTGAGCTAATGTTGATTCTACATACGCGGTAGCCGCACCAATGAAAGCGATTGCCCACATCCAAAAGACAGCACCAGGTCCTCCCATTCCAATTGCTGTCGCAGTACCAGCAATATTACCTGTACCTACACGTCCTGATAATGCGATAGACATTGCTTGGAAAGAGGATATTCCCTTTTCCGATTTCTCCCCTTTAAACATTAAAACAAACATATCTTTAATGTGCCTTACCTGTAGGAACCTTGTGATAATTGAGAAAAATAACCCAATCAATAAGATACCATAAATAAACCATGGTCCCCATAAAATACCATTCAACTTCTCCACAATTACATCCATTTTACCCCTCCAATTTAAAATACCTTACTTTAGATCATTATAGTATTACACTTTTCAGAAAATTACAATATTATTTTTGAGTAACAATATTTAAGTAAGTAACCTAGTAAATGGAAGGGGATAAACCTATTTAATTATATAACCAATTCTTCGAAGAGCATTATTAATAAAATCTCGTGTATACATATAAATTTCTTCGCGCTCTCCCTCATGAAATAAATTATGATAACAATTTGCCCATTCTTTAAACTGAAATTCTGTGAATTCCTGTTGATGAAGCCAATTTCGGGTTTGGCGAGTGTCCGTAATTTTATCCTTCTCAGCTGTCATAATTAGCATAGGCATATTAGGCATTTCACCTTTAGGCAGCATCACTAAATTTTTCATCATTTGCTGAAGTTCTCGATACCATTTCACAGAAACAACAGACATGAGCGGTACATCATCTTTCATTTCTTCTCTGCCTTCAACACTACGCGTTAATTTCTCTAATGTAATATCATGTGTCAACTTAACATTGGCTGTTAACGCACTTAGACTTGTTAAAGCATTTGTTAATTTACCTGGTAATAGCTTTAGTTGCAACCAAGGTGATGTTAAAATAATGCCTGCACATTCATATTGTCTCTTTTGCAGTGTATGGAGGATTAATGTTGCACCTAGTCCATGCCCTATTACAAAGGTTGGTAAATTATATGAAAAAGCATTTTCAATCAGGTTTCGTGTATACTTATTGTACAATTTGAAGTCTTCATCATGGACTCTAGCAAATCTTGCATTACCACCATGATTCGGTAAATCCCCCATGACTATGTGGAAGCCTTCTAATCTTAATTTCTCTATCAGCCATGCATACCAACGGTGATTTTCATAAGCACCATGAAGAATAGCAATCACAGCTTTTGCTTGTCCATCAGCTTCCCATTTCCACATTTACATAGTCCTCCTAAAAAATAATTACACTTTGATTATATCGAAATAAATAGCACATTTTAATTTTATATTTCCATAAAGTTGCGTATTTGATACGATAATACTACATTATAGAAAGAAAAGAGGCGATTTTCATGATTTATCCATTTAAAGATAAAACGCCAAAGATCGATCCGTCTGTTTTCATTGCTGATTACGCAACTGTTACGGGCGACGTAACAATTGGCGCCGAAACAACCATTTGGTTTAATACGGTTATTCGTGGTGATGTTTCCCCAACGATTATCGGTAAACGTGTCAGTATTCAGGATCTTTGCTGTTTACACCAAAGCCCAAAATATCCGCTCATTATTGAAGATGAGGTAACAGTTGGACACCAAGTCACTTTACATAGTTGTACAATTCGCAAAAATGCCTTAATTGGTATGGGATCCATTATTTTAGACGGAGCTGAGATTGGAGAAGGTGCATTTATTGGAGCTGGAAGCCTAGTACCTCCTGGTAAAGTCATTCCTCCAAATAGTTTAGCATTAGGTCGTCCAGCAAAAGTTGTCCGAGAATTAAATGCTGAAGATAAAGAGGATATGGAACGCATCGTACGAGAATACGCAGAAAAAGGTCAATATTATAAATCACTTCAGAAATAAATAACCTACACAAAAAATCAATACTAACGAAAAAATCCCTCGCGTTTTCGTGTACCGAATATGTTCACGAATCCTAGCGAGGTATTTTTGTAAAAAAAACAAAAGGAGCAATGTTGCTCCTTTGTTTATTAATACATTAGAATAATTTTCTAATGACTTCATTACTTTAGTTCAATAGTTTATAAACGTGCTTTTTCTCGTAGTGCGTCGGCTTTATCAATTTGCTCCCATGGTACATTTAAATCTGTACGACCAAAATGTCCATACGCAGCAGTTTGTTTATAAATTGGACGACGAAGATCAAGCATTTTAATAATACCTGCTGGGCGTAAATCGAATAGCTCGCGTACCCATTCAACGATCTCGCTTTCTTTTACTCTACCTGTGCCAAATGTATCGACAGCAATGGAAACAGGCTGAGCAACGCCAATCGCATAGGCAAGTTGTACTTCAGCACGCTCTGCTAAGCCAGCTGCTACGATGTTTTTTGCTACATAACGTGCCGCATATGCTGCTGAGCGGTCTACCTTGGTTGCATCCTTACCTGAGAAGGCACCACCACCGTGACGTGCATAACCACCGTATGTATCAACAATGATTTTACGTCCTGTTAATCCAGCATCGCCTTTTGGTCCACCAATTACGAAACGGCCAGTTGGGTTGATGAAGTATTTAGTGTTAGTATCTAATAATTCACTCGGTACAACGGGTGCAATAACAAATTCTTTTAAATCCGCTTGAATTTGTTCAAGTGTTGCTTCTTCATCATGCTGTGTTGAAATAACAATTGTATCCACGCGAACGGGTACATTATTGTCATCATATTCAATCGTTACCTGCGTTTTACCATCAGGACGTAAATAGGCAAGTTCACCTGATTTACGTACTTCTGTTAAACGGCGTGCTAATTTGTGAGCCAAGCTAATTGGTAATGGCATAAGCTCTGGTGTTTCATTACATGCATAGCCAAACATTAAGCCTTGGTCACCAGCACCGATTGCTTCAATATCAGCATCTGTCATAGAGCCTTCACGTGCCTCTAATGCCTGATCAACACCCTGTGCAATATCAGGTGATTGTTCACCAATCGCCACAAGCACCGCTAAGTTTTCTGCATCGAAGCCATATTTACCACGTGTATAGCCAATTTCTGCTACAGTATCACGAACGATACCTTTAATATCAACATAAGTAGAAGTTGTAATTTCTCCTGCTACTAATACTAATCCTGTTGTTACAGTTGTTTCACATGCTACACGCGCATTTGGATCTTCTGCTAAAATAGCATCTAAAATGGCATCCGAGATTTGGTCACAAATCTTATCTGGATGTCCTTCTGTTACACTCTCTGATGTAAACAGTCGACGGTTTGTCATTTGGTTTTCCTCCTAAATACTCTTACAATAAGTAGTTGTGTATGAATACGGTACTCATTACCCATGTCAAGTCCGCTCCTAAGGATTGAACTCTCAAGCCGTTACTGCTGCTTTTAACACGAGGATTTCGAAAGATCCGTCATTATAATAAGGAAAGAACTACATATACTTACCTTTACATTGATTTTTAACAATAAAAAAATCCTTTTCTCACGTTACTTTACATGAGGAAAGGAATAATGACTGCGTAACCTTTCACTCTTATCGTTCAAGGGATGTTCCCTTGCATCAGGTTGGCACCAGCGCATGTCGTGAAATAGTTCATGCAGGTTGCCGGGTTTCACAGGGCCTGACCCTCCACCAGCTCGGGATAAGAGTATCCGTTCAATTTCATGTTACTCAAAAGGTCGAACGTTGTCAAATATTTTCTTATGTATTACTGTATAGAAAGGAAAGAACCTATTACACAAAAACTTTTCATACTTGGATGATGATGTAAATAGAAGCAAATTAATCCCTACAACATACCTAGCTACTTGTGGTAACATATGTGTGGCTCAATTTTCATGCCTAATTACAGTAGGATTGATGGTATTCTACTCGAAAAACATTATTTTTTGTCAGTTTATTGAAAAGTGGTAAAAACTCTAAAATAATTTCTTAATTAGTATAGATTATTTAAGCAATTGTGTTATACTATTTTTGAAATTAAGAAAAAATCCCTCTAAATCAAGGGAATACTATAAAAAAGGATGGTATTTAATCGATGAATTCAGTAGAAATTGCAAACGAACTGAAGGAATTATTAAACGGCGGTAACATTAATGTTCAACTTTCAGTACCACAATTAGCAGAAAAAGCTACATCTCGTGGTGAAGCAATGTTAACAGTAGATGGCGCAGTTCGTGCAGAAACTGGCAAATACACTGGTCGTTCACCTAAAGATAAATATACGGTAGAAGAAGAAAGCACAAAAGATCAAATTGACTGGGGTAAAGTCAACCAACCAATTTCTTCTGAAGTGTTCGATAACCTATATGTAAAAGTAATAAAATATTTAAAAGAACGTGACGAGTTATTCGTATTCAAAGGCTTTGCAGGTGCTGACAAAGATTCACAATTAAGCATTCAAGTTATTAATGAATACGCATGGCACAATCTTTTTGCTCATCAATTATTTATCCGTCCAACAGCAGATGAATTAGCTTCTCATGTTGCCGACTTCACTGTCATCTCAGCTCCGAACTTTAAAGCAGATCCTGCGGTTGATGGTACTGCCTCTGAAACATTCATTATCGTATCACTTGAAAAGAAAATTATTTTAATTGGTGGTACTGAATATGCTGGTGAAATGAAAAAATCTATTTTTGGTATCATGAACTACTTATTACCACAACAAGGTATCCTTTCAATGCACTGTTCAGCAAACGTAGGTGAAGCTGGCGATGTGGCATTATTCTTCGGTCTATCTGGTACTGGTAAAACGACGTTATCAGCTGACCCAGATCGTAAGCTTATCGGTGACGATGAACACGGTTGGTCTGATAATGGTGTGTTCAACATTGAGGGTGGTTGCTATGCAAAAACAATCAATCTTTCTGCTGAAAAAGAACCAGAAATCTACAATGCAATTCGCTTCGGCTCTGTATTAGAAAATGTAGCTGTTGATCCAGAAACTCGTATTTGTGACTATGATGACGGTTCTCTAACAGAAAATACACGTGTAGCTTACCCAATCCAATATATCGAAAATATCGTTGATCCTTCTGTTGCAGGTCATCCAAAAACAATCATCTTCCTAACAGCTGATGCATTTGGCGTGTTACCTCCAATCAGTAAATTAACAAAAGAACAAGCAATGTATCACTTCCTAAGCGGGTTCACTTCTAAACTTGCAGGAACAGAACGTGGTGTAACTGAGCCAGAACCAGTTTTCTCTACTTGTTTCGGTTCTCCATTCCTTCCACTTCCTGCTACAGTATATGCAGAAATGTTAGGACAAAAAATTGACGAGCACGGTGCACAAGTATTCCTAGTGAACACTGGTTGGACTGGTGGCGAATATGGCACAGGTAGCCGTATGAAACTTTCTTACACACGTACAATGGTTCGTGCAGCAATTGATGGTAAATTAGCAGATGTTGAAACGACACAAGATGCTGTGTTTGGTTTACACATTCCAACAGCAGTTGAAGGTGTACCTTCAGAAGTGTTAAACCCTCGTGAAGCATGGGCAGATAAAGCTGCATACGATGCAAAAGCTGCTGAGCTTGCAGGCTTATTCAATGAAAACTTCAAGAAATTCTCAAACGTTTCTGAAGCCATCACTACACTTGGTGGCCCATTAAAATAACGACTAAATAAAAGACAAAGGGAACAACTTATTCGTTCCCTTTGTCTTTTTTGTTTTCTCTAAGCTTTATTGTTGCTTCATCCACTTGCAAAGAGCACGGACAGTTTCACGATTTTTTGCTGGTGGATATTGATGTGCGTAGTTAAGATCATACCAAGTTTCGAATGATTTATTTGCATCCTCTAAAAAAAATGCCAATTGTCTGGCATGTTCTATATCTACATTTTCATCACGATAGCCATGAATGATAAGTACAGGGGCTGTTATCCGCTCTATCTCAAAAAGAGGTGTTCTTGCATCATACGCTTCTGGTACACGGTTCGGTGTTCCTCCAATAACGCGCTTCATCATCCTGCGCATATCTGTACGTTCCCAATAAGTGGCCGTTGCATCAGAAACACCTGCCCATGTTACAACAGAAGTAATATCCTTTCTTAAAATGGCTGTCCACAGAGCCATAATACCACCTCGCGAAAAACCAAAAACATGGATATTGTCATTGCAAAATTGTTTGAGTACATCTACTGCGTAGACCGCATCGTAACGGTCTGCCCCTGCAAATTCGTCACGTCCCTCTCCCCCACGATTCCCACGATAGTATGGGGCAAATACGATAAAGCCCTGCGCAGCAAATTGTGCAATACGAGAGGGTCTTACCATCCCAATGCTTTGCATACCGCCTCTTAAATATAAAAAGCCATCATATGTACCTTCTTTTTTTGGTTCCGCTAATAACCCTTTTATACGCAAGCCCTGTGATAGATAGGTTATTTCTGTTAGTCGTATTGCTGGATTGGGTGAGGGATAGGCACGTTTTTCCACAATTTCACCATTGTATGTCACGGTCTTTCAACTCCTCCAGCATTTTCTTCATCCCCTCATCCTTCATGTGAAAGCTCAAGTTAGGATGCTGAGCAAATTCTTCATCGGTTAACCAAAGCATGCCTGATGTCTCTAAATCAAATTCTATGTCCTCTTGCGCTAAAAATTGTGCCGTGTAAACGGTTTTACAAAAAACGATTTCATCATGCACTGCATACTCTGCGAACCATTGAAGATTTTTTACATGAACACCCGTTTCTTCAAAAACTTCTCGAATTGCCGCCTCCTCTAATGTTTCACCTTTTTCTAACTTCCCCCCTGGCACTTCTACACCTCGTCGTTTATGGACAGTACATAACCATTTATTCTTATGCTTTAAAAGGACAAGGACGTGTTTAGGTTCTACTTTAAATTCACCTCTTGTAAAACTCAAATCTACTTGTAGGCCATGTAAATCTGTAAATGTTAACATCTATTCAACCTCACGTTCTTTCTTGTTGCAAAACAAAAGTTACTTTTTTTCATCATTGCTTCTATTTTATGGACAGAATTTAATCATCATTCCTATTCCTATCTATATTAACTATAGTGTAATCCTACAATGACAAGCAACTCTTAACTACAGTCTTGTAAAGCATGAAAAAAGCGTGCTTCAAAAGAAGACACGCTTTTCTTTAGATGACTTGCTGACCGTCAAAGTAGACAATTGGGCTTTTCACAACACAATCGATATGCACATCTGACGCATTGGCTCCTCCGAATGGTGCATTACTGCCAAAAGCAATATGTATTGTCCCAAATACCTTCTCATCCTCTAATACATTGCCGCATAGGATGGCACTTTTATTGGCCCCAATGCCAAACTCGGCAATAATTCTACCATTACCTTCCCCAAGTAAAGCAAGTAGACGTGCACCATCAGGACCGATTGCCTCTTCTAAGCGACCATTCTTAATTTTTAATAATAATGGCTCCTTTAAGACACCAATATTTGCAATAGAGCCATCTACTAAAATCTCTCCATTCGCAGATGTTTCTATTGGCGCAATATATGATTCTCCTGAAGGAATATTTCCATACTCACCTGGTTGACGAATAACACCAGTGGAACGAATTCCTAAACGGCCTTCTACACTAAACGTGAGCTCATGGCCATCCTTGACAATACGAATATCTTTTGCCGTATCAAGTAAAAGGACATATTTTTCTACCATAGCTTCGATCTCCTCTGCATCAGCATGAAGAGCACCTTGCTCTAGCATCTCCAATGTCACACCTGGCATTGTTGCTACACGCCCGCCCTTTTCACAGGCATGTTTACGAGCCATTGTATGTGTTAGGGAATGGGAGGTAATACACAGTGTAACATCGGCATTCGCCATAAGCTCAGAAACTGCTTGGATTGGCTCTTGACCAGATTTCTCTAACAGGGGCATCACCATGAACATTGTATTTGCTGTAATTGATAGTCCAGCTTCATAAAAAATTTTCGCGATGTCTTGTTTGTGATGATCTGTCAAAATTAATAGTGACTCTGATGATTGAACATTTAAATTGCCTTTTAAAACATTTAGTGCAATGTCATGTAAATGCTGCATAACAGGACTCCTTAATTAAAATTCAAATGATATCTACGAATAATTCCTTCTATTTCATTTCTAGCTTCCGTTAAAGGTCCCAAAAACTCCGGAACACGTTGCTCTGTAAAACGATAAATTGGTCCAGAAACGGTAATGGATGCTACGACCTGTTCCTCACTATTGAATATAGGCATAGCTAGCGCCAATACATCGACCGAATACTCACTATTACTAAGTGCATAGCCACATGATCTAATTTTTTCTAGCTCTGCCCGTATTTCTGTGGCATCTGTCATTGTATTATTTGTATAAGCTGTTAATGGTTCATCTATAACCTTTGCAATTTGCTCTTCATTTAAAAAAGCAAGCATTGAACGATAAGATGCCCCTACATAAAGTGGCGATCTACTACCTCTTGAAACTGTGAATTTCACCTTATTTATAGGTTCTGCTTTCAGTAATGTTAACGCTTCCAGTCCATTCAGTACGGTAAAAATAGCTGTTTCACCAGTGACATCCTTTAATTTCTCAAGAACTGGCATACATAGCTGATCTATGTTTAATGAATCATACATATTCATACCTATTTCCCATAATGCAATACCAAGAGAATATTTTTTCGTTATAGGATCTTTTGTAATAAACCCATTATTTTCGAAGGTTTCAAGAATGCGATATAAATTTGTATGATTCATATTCATCGCCAGTGCTAACTCTCGACCACCCCATGTGGGCTTTTCCTTTGTAAACATTTTTAAAACCGCAATTGATAAATTTAATGTCTTTAGCATATCTCTCATCCTTCTGATCTATTTATCTGTACAAACGGCTGCAAATCTCTCTCTTAAGGGGGAAATAATCGATAGATTTAGCAGCCGTCAGCACCTGATATCACTTTATCAAAAGTAAGAGAGTAGCTAATCTCTTACTTTTGATATAGGAAATCAACAGCAGCAGTTATATAAACTTTTGCACAGCGTACGATATCCTCAACACGCACTTTTTCATTATAACCATGAATACTTGGTAAATAAGCTGGGCCGTATTGCAATACAGGAATATCATACTGTCTGAAATGACGAGCATCACTGCTTGCCCACTGCATGACACCATATGCCTCTTGCCCTGTAACATAAGAAATATTTTCCACTATCGATTGGCATATAGGATTTTCAGCAGGTGTATAATTGGCTACACTTTTGAAGCCAAAACGTTGGATTGAATAATCGATAGCCAAACCATCTAGTTTATTTGTCAAGATTTCTGTTACTTCCTCTTGTGTAATGCCAAATGGTAAACGACAATCGACCTGAACCTTACAGTAATCTGGGATTACGTTTGACTTCGTACCTCCCTCAATTGTACCAATATTTACAGTAATTTTCTCTAAAACTTCTTGATATTTCAAGCGATCTTTTTCCACTTCACGCATGTATTTTTTTGATACCTCGATAAGTGGCTGTACCTCTTCAGGAATCGTAATTTCTACATCCCATAGTGTACGAATCTCTTGAATAGCTCGAATTGCATCGACAATGGCATTTTGTCCAGCCAATGGTGATAGGCTTCCATGTCCAGGTTCCCCACGCACTTCTAATTCAAACCAGTAAGAGCCCTTTTGTCCAATTGTTGGATTTAAAGGTGAAGAGGGCTCAGCGATTAAACAACCATCTCCCTGCACATAGCCTCTCTCTAACAGCCAAGGAACACCAAATTCGCCGCCTGTTTCTTCATCTGGTACGATTGCCAAAGTTAATTTTCCTGGTAGTTCGATGTCCAGTTTCTTTAATAGCTTTGTTGCAAAAATAATACCCGCTAAACCGGCTTTCATATCACTTGCCCCACGGCCAAGCATCCAGCCATCCTTCACTTCTCCTGAAAATGGATCAAAATCCCATTTCGATAGATCACCAACAGGTACAACATCGGTATGACCACAATAAACGAGTTCTTTTCCTTCCCCATTTCCAATGGATGCTACTAAATTAAACATTTTATCTGCAGCTTCATATTTTTGATAAGTAATGCCTACATCATTTAAATAGTTTTCGATAAAAGCTGTTATTTCAGTCGTATCCCCAGGAGGATTGACACTTGGAATTTGAATGAGCTTTGAACAAAACGCTAACAATTCCTCTTGATGATTTTCAACTGCATCTACTAATTGAGCTTTAAGTGCTTGTAAATCATTCATGTGTGTGTACCTCGTTTCCTTTCGTTTGTAAATGACTCATGCTACCATATAAGCCTTTCATATGTGAAAATTGTGTTTCATCAAAGAAAGAGCATTTATTAGCACCATAAGTTTTTGCTACCTCTAACACAAATCGCACAACATTTTCTACATCTGTGACATGTGTTGCACCTGTTGCACAGCCTGCTACAACAGATTCAGTTGTAATCGCCACACCTACAACAGGGCTAGATGTTGCAACAGCCGGTTGTAAAATACTATTGATATGGAATAATCCATTACCATATGGTGTAATGTCTTGCATCGTGATCGGTAGGACAACTGGAGAAATACCAGCAGATTGTGTATATACGTGCAATAAATCATCGCTAATTTTTAATATGTAACCTTCTTTAACAGTTGGCGTTATAGCAAATCCTTTATGGTTACATACTTGATTGCCTTTTGTTGTATCAATGGATAGAATAGCATCCATTGTATCTTCTACTTCATTTTCGTTCATGACACTAATATCCACTGGCGAGTTCATAAATGGCACTGGCTCATGTGGTAAGGTTGGAGCTGTTGGACAAATATGTGTGGAGAAAATAACGTCACCCTCTAATTGATCACCTTTTAAGGCCATATCAATAGCTTTTGCTGCTCCTGCCAGACAGGCCAGTGCGCCGTCTCCATCTGATACAAAGCCTGTCATTTCAGGGCGCGCTCCAATACCACCTAATCGTCCAATAATTCCTAATGTAGGTGCATTCCCGCCTGAGGACTTGCCGTTCTTTCCTTTCACAAGGACGCGAACAAAATCAGTTGAGCCGCTTTCGCCTTGAATAGTTTTTACCTTGACATCTGCTGCGGAATCAATATTGTGTAAATACTCTTTAATCGTGTCTCCGTTTACATAAATACTATCCATTACCTCGTATAATTCAATAACATGCTTCAATGACATAATCAGTCCGCTCCTTTTTCTGCTTCAATAAATTTTATCTTTCGTTAAATGGATGATACTTCTTGCTCTATCGACTTAAATAAATGACACGATACTTGATGTGTAGCTGATACTGTATCAAGTGTCGGTTGGACGTCTGCACATTTTTCTGTAGCAAAACGACAGCGCTTATGGAATGCACAGCCACTCGGGGGATTTACTGGGCTTGGAACATCACCAGTTAAAATAATGCGTTCCTTTTTATCAAAAGGATTTTCCTTAGGAATGGCTGACAACAAGGCTTGTGTATAAGGATGCTGAGGGTTTTCATAAATTTCCTTGTATGTGCCAATTTCCACTATTTTTCCTAAATACATGACAGCAATTCGATCACACATGTAGTTCACGACATTCAAATCATGTGAAATAAAAATATAGGTTAAGCCGAATTCTTTTTGTAAATCTTTTAATAGATTGATAACCTGAGCCTGTACAGAGACATCTAGTGCGGAAACAGGTTCATCACACACCACAATATCTGGATTCAGTGCAAGAGCCCGAGCAATATTAATGCGTTGTCTCTGTCCACCAGAAAATTCATGTGGATGGCGTTTTGCATGGTAGGCACTTAATCCGACTGTTTCAAGTAATTCAACCACTCGCTTTTTACGGGATGCCTCATCACCAATCCCATGGATCACTAATGGCTCAGCAATAAGATATTCAATCGTTTTACGAGGATCGAGTGATGCATAAGGATTTTGGAAAACCATTTGGATGGATTTTCGAGCAGAGCGGATATCTTTTGAATTTAAGCTTGCTAAATCCGTTCCATTAAATTCAACTATTCCCTCTGTTGGTGAAATTAGCTGGTTGATTAAACGGGCAACCGTCGATTTTCCACACCCCGACTCTCCCACAATCCCCAGTGTCTCACCTTTATATAACTCAAAACTTACACCATCTACCGCCTTCACAAATTGTGTTGGTTTTTTAAAAGGAATTGAACTTTTAATGGGAAAATGCTTTTTTAAATTGCTTACCTTTAAGACAAGTTCATTGTACTGTTGCATTAAAAATTCCCTCCTTCCTAGGGACAATTTGATCTTTTGCTTGTAAATGGCAGGCTACAAAATGGTTGTCCTGTACTTCCACTAAGTCAGGCACAGTACTACGACAAATATCTGTCGCTAAAGGACATCGTGCTGAGAAGTGACAGCCACTATGTGGCATTGTTAAATCTGGTGGACTACCAGGAATAGCCGGCAGCCTTTGTTGCTCTTGTGTCCCCATTGTAATTTGAGACTCTAATAATCCCCACGTATAGGGATGTAAAGGTTTCTCATAGAGCTGTCTTGTTGTAGTAGACTCTACTGTACGACCTGCATACATAACATTTACTTTGTCACATAGCTCCCAAACCACACCTAAATCGTGCGTAATCATAATGATGGCTGTATCGTGTTCTTGTTGTAATTTTTTCATTAAATCAAGAATTTGAGCTTGTACAGTTACATCCAGTGCAGTTGTTGGCTCATCGGCAATGAGTAGTTTCGGGTTACAAGCAAGGGCAATAGCAATCATGACACGTTGGCGCATTCCTCCTGAAAATTCGTGAGGATACATTTTTAATCGTTTCTCTGGCTCAGGAATCCCAACCATTTTTAACATATCAACGGCTTTGATAGCTGCATCTTTCTTCGATATTGTTTCATGTGCTTGAATGACTTCAATAATTTGATTGCCCACTGTTAATACTGGATTCAAACTTGTAATAGGATCTTGGAAAATCATTGAGATGTCATTGCCTCGGACATTGCGCATTTCCTTTTCAGAAATTTCTATTAAATCGCGGCCATTAAATAGAATTTTTCCATTCGTTATTTTTCCTGGCGGAGATGGAATTAAACGCATGAGAGCAGTTGCTGTGACACTTTTTCCAGATCCTGACTCTCCCACAATACCTAGTGTTTCCTTCTTATTTAATTGTAAATTTACTCCATTAACAGCTTTCATTGTAGAGCCGCCACTTTTAAATTCTACTGTTAAGTTTTCTACATCTAGTAAACGTTCAGTCATGACTCCACCCCCTTCCATTAAACTTTCATTTTCGGATCTAATGCATCGCGCAATCCATCCCCTAATAGGTTAATTCCAAGAACTGTTAACAAAATACAAATGCCTGAAAATGTCGCCATTTGGGGATTTAATACTAAAAAGTCTTTACCATCTTTTAAAATACTGCCCCATGAAGCTGTCGGTGGTTGAACGCCTAATCCTAAAAAGCTAAGGGCAGCTTCTGAAATAATAGCGCCAGCTGTACTCATCGTTCCATAGACAATTAAAGGAGCTAAACAGTTTGGTAATATATGACTAAAAATAATTCTCGTATGTGTAGCACCTAAAGAATGTGTTACTTCAACGAATTCCTCCTCTTTTACACTTAAAACCTGTCCTCGAACAAGTCGTGCGAAACCTGGAATATTAGCAATACCAATCGCAACAATAACGTTGACAAGTCCTTGCCCTAATACCGTCATCAATGTAATAGCCAGTAAAATAAACGGGAAAGCGAAAAGACCATCCATTGTGCGCATGATAATCGAATCAATGCGTCCACCAAAATACCCTGCCACTAAGCCTAACAGTGTGCCAAATACAGCACCAAATAGCACTGCCGCAATCCCAACAATCATCGATATTCGTGTACCATAAACTAAGCGACTAAACAGATCACGACCATAGTTATCTGTTCCTAATAAATGTCCTTCTGTATTCATCGGTAAAAATGATTTACCGACAATCATTTCATTCGGTGGATGGGTAGCAATCAATGGGGCAAAAATAGCAACAATACCCATTAAAGTGACAATGATTAACCCAATTGTCGCTAATTTATTTTTTAGCAACTTGCGCAATAACGTATTTCTTTTTCTCGTTTCATTGACGATTGCTTGAGTCATTGTTATTTTTTCCCTCCATCCGATTCTAAATTGACCTTAGGATTGACCACTTTATAAAGTACATCGACCACTAAGTTAACAAGCACAAAGATAAACGCAATGAAAATAACAGTACCTTGTACGACTACAAAGTCACGTTTATCAATGGCATCTACAATTAATCGACCCATACCAGGCCAACTAAAAATCGTTTCTGTTAAAACCGCTCCGCCCAGTAAATTAGAAATCTGCATTCCTAACACGGTTAAAATCGGTGTCAGTGCATTTTTAAATGCATGTTTACCAATTACTAAATATTCTTTAATACCTTTAGAACGAGCAGTTTTAATATAATCTTGCGAAATAACCTCTAACATACTTGAACGGGTAATCCGTGCAAATGTCGCCATTGGAATCGTTGCTAAAGCAAATGCTGGCAATATTAAATGCTTCAAATAGGTCCATAGGCCATCGCTGATATTCCCCATTCCAGTCGCAGGGAACCAACCAAGGTTAACACTAAAGAATAAAACAAGCATGATGCCCAACCAGAAAATTGGCATAGATACACCAACTAATGACACAAGCATTACAACATAATCAATGATGGTATTTTGCTTTCTCGCTGCAAATATTCCTGCTGGGATGCCAATCACGACTGCTATTAACAGCGCTGCCAATGCCAATATCACTGTATTAGGGAACCTTTCGAGAATAAGTCCGATGACAGACTCACTATAAGAATAGGAATATCCTAAATTTAACTGTGCTAGATCTCCTACATATGAAATAAATTGCGAAGGCATGGATTTATTTAATCCTAGCTCTTCTCTTAAATTCTCTACATCTTCTACACTCGCCTGTGGTCCAAGCATGACTGAAGCCGGGTCACCAGGAATCATTCGCGTAATAATAAAGACGATAATCCCTACTACTAGCAGTGTGGGGATGAGGTTAACTAACCTTTTTAAAATAAATGAGCCCATCTTAGCAAGACCTCCTTTTCATTATTAGAATCAGTGGTTCATATTGTGAATAACCACATAGTACACCACTTAATAATTGTTTGTAAATATATTTTTTTCTGAATCTTTGTAATTTTATATTTACTTTCTATTTACAAGTGTGCTAATTTTAATCTCGAACCTACCATTTTTGAATCAACGGTTCATATTGTGAAACAAAAACTAAGGAGGCTAGTGCATATGAAGAAATTAAACGTAAGAAAGTCTTTACTACTACTCTTTTTAACTTTACTAATTGGTGTTTTAGCTGCTTGTGGTGGAAACAATGAGAAAAGTACTTCAACGGATGAAAAAGAGGGAGAAGCTACTTCTGGAGGCACATTAAATATTGGTCTGTCAGCCAATGCAAAAACATTTGATCCGATCAAATATACAGGGGTTTATGAATCACAGGTGATGCGCCAAATGGGTGATACGTTAGTTGTTTATAACAAAGATCTATCTGATATCATCCCTTCGTTAGCGACTGAATGGAATGTATCAGAGGATATGTTAGTCTACACATTCAAATTACGCGAAGGTGTTAAATTCCAAAAAGGTCAGTATCAGGATGGCCGTGAAATGACAGCTGAAGATGTGAAATACTCTTTAGAACGCTCTGCTAAAGAATCTGCTATGAATCGTTTAAGTGGTGTAACAGAAGTGAAAGTGTTATCGGATTATGAAGTAGAGATTCACTTAGCTACACCAAATGCTGCCCTACTTGCTATGCTAACGGATGCAGGGAATATTATTATTCCAAAAGAAGAAGTTGAAGGATGGGGCGATAATTTTTCTGAACACTTTGTTGGTACAGGTCCATTCCAACTAACAGAATGGAAAAAAGACCAAGAAGTAAAATTAGTTCGTCACGAGAATTACTGGGGCGATAAGCCAAATGTCGATAACTTAACATTGAAGTTTATCTCCGATCAAAATATGATGACAAACGCATTACGTTCTGGTGATATTGATATTGCCATGGACGTTAAAGGTCAAAACCGAGAAATCATCAACCAAGATAGTAACCTTGAGCTTTTAACAAATCCAGGTCTATCGATTGTTTATCTTGATCTTAATAACAAAGTAGGTCCAACTGCTGACAAACGCGTTCGTGAAGCGATTTATATGGCAACAAATGTAGAGGAAATTATTTCTGGCGTTAACCAATGGGGTGGCGGTGATGTCTCTTATTTACCATTACCACCAGGTTCATGGGGATATGATCAATCGTTAGTTGATATGGTACCAAAATATAATCCAGAAGAAGCAAAAAAATTACTAGCAGAGGCTGGTTACGCTGATGGCTTCAAGACAGAGATTTTCGTATCAGAAGCACGTGTTCCTTACGCAACGATTTTCCAAAGTCAGTTAAAGAAAAACTTAAATATTGATGTGGAAATAAAAGTGCTTGAATGGGGTACTTACAGTGATACTGTGGCAAAGGGTAATGCGCCAATGAATATTGGTGGCTGGACTTGGTACCCAGATCCTTACTTCTTCCTTTATCAATTATTCCACACAAATCAAATTGGTGCGTTAGGAAATGGTAAAGGCTACAGCAATCCAGAAGTGGATAAATTATTAGAACGTGCCGTATCAGAAACAGTGGTGCAAGAGGAACGTGCAAAATTATACCAAGAAGCATTAAAGCTGATTTTAGCCGATGTTCCACGTATTGAATTAGAGGCAACACAAACGGTTGCAGGTGTAAACAAAAAAGTACAGGGCTTTGAGGTTTCTGCTGATAACTCCGTACAAATTGTACATCCAAACGGCACAAACGTATCCATTACTAAATAATTAAACTGGAAAAGTGGAGATTCTAGTCTCCGCTTTTCTCTTCATAAGGAGAGATTTGATCCGATGACTCGCTATATAAATGGACTTGTTTTTAATTCTGAGACTCGTAGCTTTAATAAGCAATCTTTTCAAGTGCAAGGGCAATACTTTGAACCCGCTACTAATACACCCGAAACAGAGTTAGATTTAGATGGCTACTATATTACACCAGGTTTTATCGATAGCTGCTCACAAATCGGTCTAGCTGAAATAGGAATTCGTTGGGAAGGTGATGATAGCTATGAATTTGACTCACATTTGCAATATTCTGTAGTTGATGGCATATACCCATTTGATACTGCTTTTCAAAAGGCTGTTTCTCATGGGGTGACAGCATCTCATATTGTTCCATCTCCTAAGAGCCTGATTGGTGCAAAAACGGCTATTATTCACCATACACATACAACGGTTGATGAAATGGTTATTTCAAAAGATGTGGCATATTCCTTCTCTATTGGACATCAGGCAAAAAGTACATTTTTCGCTGAAAAGAAAAAACCACTCACGCGTATGGGCATCGCCAAAATTTTAAGAGAAACATTACAACAAATTCAGCAACAAGAGCCGTCCATTACGAAAATCGTTATTCGAGCGCACAAAGCCGTTGATCTTGAATTCATTAGCCGCCTTCAAGAAGAATTTGGCTCAACTTTTGATTTTCATATTATCCATGGCACTGAAGTTACATTCCTTCATGAAACATCCTTTAATACGGTTATAGCTGGTCCTACATTTCGATATATTGAGCACAATGAGATGATGGCACTATCACCAAAACTGTATCATCAACTGTTTAAGCACAATATTCCCTTCGTTTTTTGTACGGATCATCCTGTTAGTAGCACCTCTCATCTAACATTAGAAGGTTGCTTAGCTGTAAGAGAAGGTATGGCACGCCAGGACGTGCTATATGCTCTCACAACAGGGGCTGCAAACTTTCTAGGGATCGCCCATAAAACAGGCGCGATTCGTGATGGTCTTCTTGCTGATTTTGTTATTTGGGATAAGCATCCATTAAATCTAGATGCACAGGTTGTCGCAACCTATATTAAAGGAACAAAAGTTTATGCACGGGAAGAAGGGTTGACACAATGATTATTTATCATCATGCAAAGTTTCTTACAGTCAATGAGCAAAACGATACTTGTGAACAGTTATGGATCGAAGATGGACGAATTGTCTATATTGGACCAGCCAAAGAATTTCCCCCACAAGCAGAGCTAGTTGATCTACAGGGAGCCTATGTTACACCGGGGTTAATTGATATTCATGCTCATGTTGGAACATGGGCTGAAGTCACCGAAGACATTAATGATGCCAATGAATATAGCGAACCCTTTACACCTCTTATGCACGCTTTAGACAGTGTAGATATCCGACATTTTTCCTTTCAACATGCATTAGAAGGTGGCGTAACCACTGTGCAAACTGGTCCAGGTAGTGCCAATGTTATTGGTGGCATTTGGAGCATTCTTAAAACAGCAGGACCTACCCTTTCCTCTCGTGTTTTAGTAGAGCGGAGCGGTTTAAAGGGGGCCCTAGGGGAAAATCCGAAAAACGTCTTTGGCAATCAGTATAAACGCAAGCCGATGACTCGCATGGCCATTGCACAGCTTTTACGGGATGGTTTCCAACGTGCAAGTCAACTCAATGAACAACAACAAACTGAGCAGATTAAACAAAATGCTGAGTTACGCCCGTTTATTGAGGTACTTCGAGGCGACATGCCCCTTCGCCTTCACTGCCATAGAGCAGATGACATTATGACAGCTATTAGAATTGCCAAAGAATTTAATGTGAAGCTTCATTTAGAGCACTGCACAGAAGGCTATCTCATTGTGGATGCCGTTAAAGATAGTGGATTCCATGCGACGCTTGGCCCTTATATGTTAACGCCGTCTAAATATGAAACACGTCATTCTACACCAGCGATAGCTGCCATTTTTAAAGAACATAATATTCCGTTTGCTATCATGACAGATCATCCATTTGTACCAATTCAATACTTAAAGTATTGTGCGACAGAGGCGATTCGTTATGGTTTAGATGAAGACATAGCCCTCAAAAGTATTACGATCAATGCAGCTAAGCTCGTACAGCTAGATCATCGCATTGGTAGCCTTGAGGAAGGCAAAGATGCTGATTTTGTTGTTTGGTCGCACCCTATTTTTGAAACAGAAGCAAAGGTTTTACAAACTTATGTAAATGGACAAAAATATTACGAAGCGGAGTGAGCGCAATGCAACATTCGAAAATTGCCGTTGTAACAATTGGTCAGGCACCACGTAAAGATATGGCAGAGGATATACAGCAATTAAGAGAAGCTGGTTTACACGTACATGAATTCGGTGTACTGGACTCACTTTCCTCAGAGGAAATTGCCACCCTTTCGCCTTCTCATGAGGACTCAGATGTGTTAGTAACACTACTTACTAATGGTCGACAAGTAAAGCTCAGTAAACAAAAACTCATGCCTTATATTCAAAGATGCATTGATGATCTACATGAATTCACATGGATACTACTTATGTGTACAGGAGATTTTACGAATAAATTATCCTATAAAAATCTTTTATTACCTGATCGTATGATGACGAATTTAGTGAAGGGGTTACATACAAAATTAGCCATTGGTTTAATAGGTCCCGAACCCGAACAACAACGAACGGTTGCAGAGAAATGGCAAAAAGCACAGTTCGATGTAACTTTTTCAGCAAGCTCCCCGTACCACTTTGATAACCAACATTTATTGTCAAAAGCACAACAATTAGAAGAGCAAGGAGCCGATTTGCTTATTCTTGATTGCATGGGCTATTCCACAACGATGAAAAACATGATTAAAGATCAACTCACTATCCCCATCATTGTCCCTCGAGAAGCAGTTTTTACAATTTTAAAAGCCATTTGTTAATAGACGAAAAGGTCACTTCTAAAGCAGTGACCTTTTCCCTCATTCACTAGACACGCTTATTAAAATAAGGAAGCTGCTCAACGAATGCCTTCGTATCATCATCCCCATATTCATGAACAAGTGCATAGATTTTCATTAATCTTTTATCTATTTCATCATTTTCTCTATCCAAGTGATACTGTATATACGGTAACTGTGCACGCCATGCATTCGAAATTTCTAACAGTTGCATTTGCTGAAAGATCCTCTCAAATACATCTAATGCTTGTCGATCTACATTCAGTTCGAAATTCCACGGTCCTGCATATGGGTTGGTATAATACGTTCTATTAGCAAGTGAAAAATATACGCGCTGACGATCCATCTTTACGATTCACTCCTTTTTCCATAGTATGGAGTGATAGGTGCTGTTTTATTCGCTTTTATGTCAAACTTCCTTCACAATTAATAGGACCAGATAATTTATAATAGGTATGATGAATAAAGAACGGAGTGGATACTATGAGTTTAACTACGCTCTTAATAGTCGCAGTTATCATCGTTATCTTTATCACGGTTGCGACGATTATCAGTGTCAACCGTGCCTATGCCTTTAAACATACTGTTGATGAAAAACCGAAGCAAAGCTATCATCAAGAAGAGAATTAATTATCAATACTTAAATTTGGAGTGAAAGAAATGGGCGTACCTTTACCAATTATCATTATGATTGCGATGATGATGCTAATGTTTGGTGTTTCTGTCATTATCATTATGAAGAAAAAAAATAATATCTTTACACAAACAATTGATCCAAAGCCTGAACAACTTACGTCTCAGCAAAAGGAAGAGCAGCGATGAAATACCCCTTTATTTGGCTCATCCAATTTTATAGAAAATTCATTTCACCGATGACGCCACCAACCTGTCGTTTTCATCCTACTTGTTCTTCTTATGGGCTCGAAGCTTTTCAAAAGCACGGTGCATTCAAAGGCTTCCTCTTAACCATTACACGTATATCTAAATGCCATCCATTTCATCCTGGTGGCTTTGATCCTGTGCCTGAAAAATGGCCTTCGAAAAAGAATTAATTTTCGGAGGGCATTTTTTTCTTGTACTTTTTTAAGTTGTGCGTTATCATAATAACTGTTCTAAAAAAATAAATCGTAATGATTACTATTTAAGAGAGGTATCTTACTTATATGAAAAAACTGTATTTATTATTGTTAGTCGCAGTTCTTGCTTTATTTACTGCTGCTTGTGGAGACAAATCGTCTACATCACAAAAGACTGAGGAAAAAGATAAGTTAAGTATTTATACAACAGTTTATCCGTTAAGCTATTTTGCACAGCGCATTGGTGGAGATGCTGTTGAAGTAGCTTCTATTTACCCAGCTGGTGCGAATGAACATACCTTCGAGCCAACTCAAAAAGATATGATGAAATTAGCAGATGCTGATATCTTTTTCTATATTGGCTTAGGACTTGAAGGATTTGTAGAAAACGCTAAAAAAACTTTAGCGAACGAAGATGTCACAATGGTGGCAACTGCTGATGATGTTTCAGATGAAAAATTAGCGGTAAGCACAGGACATGTTCATGCAGAGGATGATGAACATGAAGCAGACGCTCATGACGATCATGAGCATGGTGCCACAGAAGACGATCATGAACATGAAGCTGAAGAACATGGACATGATGAGCATGAGCATGGCGATATCGATCCGCATGTTTGGTTATCTCCTACAATTAGTCAAGACTTAGCACTGTCTATCAAAAACACACTCGTTGAAAAAATGCCAGCTCAGGAGGCAACTTTTAACACAAATTATGAGGCATTAGTAAAAGAATTACAGGATTTAGATCAAGATTTCAAAGCAATGACTGACAAAGCACAAAATAAAACATTCTTTGTATCCCATGCTGCATTTGGCTATATTGCTGGTCAATACGGCTTAACTCAAGTGCCGATTGCTGGCTTGAATTCACAAAATGAGCCATCTCAAAAAGAATTAACAAAGATTGTAGACAAAGCAAATGAATTGCACATTCATTATATTTTATTTGAACAGAATGTCTCTTCCAAATTAGCAGAGGTTATTCAAAAAGAAGTTGGTGCAGAATCGCTTGTCTTGCATAATTTAAGCGTATTAACAGCTGATGATGAAAAAAATGAGGAAACCTATTTCACATTGATGCAAAAAAATATTGACACATTAGAAAAAGCTTTAAGCGTTCAATGATATGAGTAAGGAGGTGCCCCGCAATGGATGGGACACCTCCTTTATTATGACGTATTTTTCTTGTGGCATTCGTTTTTCCGTTCGATAAATAGAAGCTAGCCACTTCATTGTTTTTTGCTTAGTCACATGCTTAACTTTTGGCTGAATTGTAACAAAAGCCGTTATACTACTTTCTACTAGCATCGGTGCCCATTCAGTAAAGTCAAACTGAACTAGATTGTCTTGTTTATCTGTTTTTTGTGTAACAAGCTTCATCGGCTGTTCCACTAATTGTTGTACGGCTAACCTATTTTCTCCAATGATTGATAATCCCATATTTTGATTGAAACGATGTTGTATAGGCGTTGCTAAACTTTGTCTTTTCGTTTCTTCCTGCAAATCTATATATTTCTCGCTTGTTGCAGCAGGGAAACTTGCATAATCCCAGGTATGATCTTGTGCTAATTGGCGATCCGACACTAAAAAATATTGATAGCGCACTTCCCCTTTACGATCAGGCAAAGGGTCATCCCATGTCACATCAATATGATACCAAGCATGCTCAAGTTTCACTAATACCCAGGCATGTAGCTGTTCTCCTACTTTTCCAGGTACATATTGTACCTCAAAGCCCAACATTTCTAACATTCGGTATAACACTAAAGCATATGCCTGACAGACGCCCTTATTCTCCGTTAATAATGTATAAGGAGAATATTGACTTCCTTCCGTTTCCTTAGAGTATTCCGCGGACAAGACAATAAAATCATGTGCAGCCTGTAGTTTTTCTATGTCACTTAATCCATGCATAGGTGCAATAATATTCGCCAACGTTTGCTCTACAAATAATGCCTCCGTTTGGGATAGATGGTACGTAAATGCAAATGCAATGACAATATTATTGCTATAACCTTCGTACTTCCATTGGAAACTTGAAATATTAGTATAAATATAAGAGTTTTCAATTGCATCTTTAGTAATTTCTGTTAGTTCATCTTTTATCTCGGCTATGTCACCAGTATAACGAATCGAGAATTCGGATGATAGTTGCATAACTTCTTTATTAATGAGAGATTGTAGTGTTTCAATTGAATGAGCTGTTGCTACATCTTCTTTTTCATAGTTTGCAAATACTTGCACATGACTCATTTGTAGAACAAATAATATAATGACAACATTATATATATATTTCCTCATATGAGTCATTCTCCTTTACTAAATAGTTTATGCCTCTCTTTTTTTATTATGTTAATAAATGATTAATTTCATGCTAAAAGTTTAAATAAAAAAGAAGCCTTCCTTTTAAGAAGACTTCTTTCACATAATTTTTATTGTAATAATTTCCGTCTCAACAATTTATCCGCACCATTGCGTGGTAGACTGTCTGTGATAATAATTTCCTTAGGCACTTTATATTTAGCAAGTTTCTGTAAACAAAAGGCTTGTAATTGCTCAACAGATAGCTGCTCATTTAGCACGATAAATGCAATGGGCACCTGCCCCCATTGTTCATCAGGCATACCACATACACCCGCTTCTTTGACAGCTGGATGTGTGAGTAGCACGTTTTCTATTTCTGCAGGATAAATATTTTCTCCCCCTGAAATGATTAAATCTGCCCTTCGATCAATGACGAATAAATAACCCTCTTCATCCACATAACCAATATCACCTGTATGAAGCCAGCCAGCCTTCGTTGCATTTTTTTGTGCAAAACGTCCAATATAGCCAGGTGTGACATGGGGCCCTCGAATGCAAATTTCCCCTTCACCCTTAGCATTTGGCTCAGCAATCATTATTTGATTAAAAAATAAAGGCTTTCCAGCAGAACCAATTTTCCGCATAGCATCTTCACTTGCCAATGTAGCTGTTTGCGAGGAGGTTTCAGTCATTCCATACGTTTGTGCGACAGCTAAATTTAATGCATGTGCTCTTGCTAAATAATCAACGGGAACAGGCCCACCTCCTGCTAACAACAGCTTAAAATAAGAGGAAGCTTTCGCATTGCGTTGCTCTAGCGTATGTAGAATTCGTTCCAAGGTCACCGCTACAACAGACATATGGGTGACATCCCCATCCATAATATTTTGTGCGATAGCTTCCACATCAAATTGATCATATAAAAAGATTTGATTACCATATAGTAGTGATCGCACTAGTATGGAAAATCCACTAATATGGAATAAAGGTACCGCACATAGCCAAACATCCTGAGCCTGTAGCCCAATATTTAAAACAGAGGCAGTCGCACTAGCCTGATGATTTCCAACTGTTTGGCGAACACCTTTAGGAAAGCCCGTTGTACCCGAAGTATACATAATTGTTGTTGTTTGATGAAGAGGCCATTCCTTGACAATATCTACTGCACCCTCTGCACCCTCTTCAATTGCTGAAAATAAATGATAGGTTGTTTCAGATGGTAGCTTTTCTACATCCTCATCGGCAATCAACACTGCTACAGCCTCTGAATCCTTTAGCTGATAAGCTAGCTCATCCTGTGAAAGTCTGCGATTAAGCATGACCATCTCACATTGCAAATGCATGCAGGCATACATCATGATAACTAATTCAGGCTTACTTGGCCCCATGATAGCAATTCGATCACCCTGTTGTATACCGAGTGTCACTAATTGTCGGGCACGCTTTATCGATTCATCACTTAATTCTTGAAAAGTCCAGCTTTGCTTTTTAAAAGTAAGTGCCTTGCGTAATGGTGTTAAATAAGCTCGTTGTAAAATCCAGTTAGGATACATCTTTGTCACTCCATTCACCTACATCTTAACGTTTTATCATATATTTTGTCCATTTGCATGTCAGTCTGTTACTTTAGGAATGCTACTCCTATCGCAAGCCCTACAATATCCTTCACATTTTAGGTGCTATCCGCTAGTTTAAGCCTTTTATCCACCTCTTAGCTGCTTCTATCCCCTTCTTTTAGCATTCTATCCACCAATCTTCTCTAGACATATAAAAAGCTCGTATCTCCAAAAAGATACGAGCTTTAAATCCTCTATTAATCAAGGGAATCTTGGGAATTGACCAAAATCTGGTTGACGTTTTTCTTTGAATGCGTCGCGACCTTCTTTTGCTTCATCAGTTGTGTAGTAAAGAAGTGTAGCGTCTCCAGCCATTTGTTGAAGACCTGCTAAACCGTCTGTATCTGCATTCATCGCTGCTTTTAAGAAGCGTAGTGCAGTTGGTGACATTTGAAGCATTTCTTCACACCATTGAACTGTTTCATCTTCCAATTGCGCATAAGGCACAACCGTATTGACTAAGCCCATATCAAGTGCTTGTTGTGCATCGTATTGACGGCAAAGGTACCAAATTTCGCGTGCCTTTTTATGACCAATAATACGAGCAAGATAGCCTGAGCCATAACCAGCGTCGAATGAACCTACTTTTGGTCCAGTTTGTCCAAAGCGAGCATTGTCAGCAGCAATTGTTAAGTCACAAACAACATGTAAAACGTGACCTCCACCAATTGCATAGCCAGCTACCATTGCTACGACAGGTTTTGGAATGACACGGATTAAACGTTGTAAATCAAGAACGTTTAGACGTGGTATTTCATCTTCCCCTACGTAGCCACCGTGACCGCGAACTTTTTGGTCTCCGCCTGAGCAGAAAGCATGTTCACCTTCACCAGTTAGAATAATAACACCGATATTTTTATCATCGCGTGCACGTGAGAATGCGTCAATCATTTCCATAACCGTTTTTGGGCGGAATGCATTACGCACTTCTGGACGGTTAATCGTAATTTTTGCGATACCGTTATAGAACTCATACTTAATGTCTTCATAAGTATGTAATGTAGTCCATTGACGTGTCATTGAATTGCCTCCTATATCATTAAATTCGTCTCGTTTCTAGCGAGGCGCTAACGTAATCATATATTACGTTAAATACTCCTCTACTATTGTAGCAAACTCAGCGGGATTTTCCACATGAATTGCATGTCCAGCGTCATTTACTGTTAAATGCTTAACAGTATTTAATAGCGCTTTCATTTCTAGTGCAATTTTACAAAATTTCTCATCCAATGAACCAGTAATTAGCAGGACAGGTATTTCTAGTTGCGCCAGTCTATCCCAATTTGAGGGCTGAACGCCTGTCCCAACACCTCTCAAGCTACCAGCGAGTCCCTCTTCCTTCTGTGACAATCTCTCTTCTCTAATGGCTTCTCTTACACTTTTAGGTAGACGTTGCTGTGAAGCAAAAAGCGGTATGTTTTCCCATGCATTGACAAAGGACAGTATACCATTTGTCATTATTTTTTGCGCCAATGCTTCATCTCGCTTACAACGTTCATTTTGCTCTTCGATTGTTCGCAGGCCAGGAGATGCACTCTCTAAAATGAGTCGATGAATGCGATCTGGATACGTAATAGCATAGGATAAAGCGATTCTTCCACCCATTGAATAGCCTAACAGCGTAAATTTCTCTAAATGAAGTTGGCAAAATAGTTCTTCTAAATCCTGTAATTGCTCCTCCATAGAAAAACGCTGTACGTGCTGTGGAATAGCTGTTTGTCCATGTCCGATTAAATCAACGGCAATAACACGAATATGGGGTAGAGTTTTCGCTAGATTATGCCAAGTTGCCGAGCTACCAGTAAATCCATGTAACGCAACGACTGTGTACTCACCGTCTTCATTCCATATATCCACATGGGTTTCAAGACCACGAATCATCCACTTTGTCATGCTTTTAACTCCTCATTAATTCGATTCCATAGAGCTCGATGTGCATTCACATTCTCGGTTCTATCTGTAAATATTTCAACTAATCGTAAAGAACGGTTTTTACTTGCTGAAAATTTCTCAGAAAGCTCAGAGATTGTTTCGACGCGTATATAGTCCATTTCATACATATGTGCAATATCACGGAATTCAAGGGCTGTTGGTGTGCCAAATAAATCCTCATAGTGATCTTCAACAGTTGACTGTGGTAAATATGAAAAAATACCACCACCATCATTATTCATCACAATAATCGTTAAGTTACATTCCTGATATCTGGAAGCAATGAGTCCATTCACATCATGTAAAAAGGCTAAATCACCAATTAGTAAATAACTTTCTCGATTATTTCCTTGACTGAAACCGATTGCTGTTGATACGATACCATCTATCCCGTTCGTTCCTCGATTGGCAAAAACACGTAAATCTTTCGGGGTAGCCAATAAAAATGTATCAATATCTCGTACTGGCATACTACTGCTAACGAAAATATCACTACCGTCAGGAATCATTTTGAGTAAACGACTGACTATAGCCCCTTCATCCTTTTCTACCTCTGCGTATTGCTCAATATACATAGAGGCAAGCTGATTCGCTTTTTGCCATTCAGCTAAGTATGCTTCCTCGATAGCTGTTTCAGTGATAGCTAATTCTGTTAGCCACTGATCGACATTCGCATGAATAAAATGCGTAGATACGCCTGTAGCATCTCTAAACATCGGGTCTTCATCGATAATCACATACGCATTTGGACGTGACTTTGTGATAAATTGCATCATAAATTTTGAAACCGGTTGTGCCCCTATTCGGATTACTGTATCTGGTCGCACCAGTGCTTTGAAGTCATCACTCTTCATAATAGCATCATAGGTTGTCACGATATATGGTAAACAATCCTCTGGTACGGATGTACGCATATTCGATAAACTTTCAATAATGACAGGCCACTTCAGCTGACGAACAAATTCCCAAACAATGGATAATTCTGTACCAAGAGCTAACTCACCAATGATCATAAAGCCTCTTTTAGTTGATTGTATAATAGAGGCTAGTTCCTGCTGATCCACGCGTGTTGGGATTAATTGTCCCATACTGCTGTGCTTAAACGACACTGCTGGTAGGTCCTGCTGCAAATCAATTAATAATGGCTCACGGAAAGGTACATTGATATGTACTGGTCCAAATGGTGCGCTTGTTGCAATGGCTACCGCACGAGCAAGATGACGCTCAATAAAAGGCAATGTTGGTTCAGCACCATCTGCTAACGGAAAGTCAACACTCCACTTCACATGTGAACCATATAAATTGGGTTGGTTGATAGCCTGTGGAGCGCCTACCTCACGTAATTCATGTGGGCGATCAGCAGTTATAATGATCAATGGTACACGTGCATAACTTGCCTCCACAATCGCAGGAAAATAGTTTGCTGCTGCTGTACCAGATGTACATAAAAGAACCACAGGCTTAGTAGTTGCCTTAGCAAGCCCTAGCGCAAAGAATGCTGCTGAGCGCTCATCTACCTGCCGATACATTTTTACTTGTTTAGTAGAAGCAACCGCATAAGCAAGCGGTGTAGAACGTGAGCCTGGACTAACGACAACATTCTCTACACCAGCTTGCACTAGCGATGCGACCATTTTATAAACATAATCTGTTAGTATTTTTCGTTCACTCATGTAATTGTCCCCCTAGCGCACGAAGCATTGGACGGAATTTTACTAATGTTTCTTCATATTCAGATTGCGGTTCTGAATCTGCGACGATTCCACCGCCTGCATATAAATAAGCTTTATCATTTAGTAAGGCTGCTGAACGTATGGCAACTGCAAACTCACCGTTACCCTCTGCATCTAGCCAGCCTATTGGCGCAGCATACAGTCCCCGATTCATCGGCTCATATTTACGGATGGCTGCCAATGCTTCTTTGCGTGGTACACCACCTAAAGCGGGTGTTGGATGTAATGATTTAGTCAATTGTAAGATTGTTGCATCCTGATTTAACTGACCTTCAACAGGCGTATACAGATGTTGAATATCTCGTATTTTTAACAAGCGTGGTCTATCTGGCACCGTCATGTCCACACAATTTTTACGGAATGTTTCCGCAATCATATCCACAACATACTGATGTTCTCCGCCATTTTTAGGGTCATTTAATAAACTTTGTCCAAAAGCCTCATCTTCCTCTGCAGTCTTACCTCGTTTAATTGAGCCAGCAACACAAGAAGAAAATGCTCGACCATCTTCTACTTTCACAAGTCGTTCAGGTGATGCTCCGAAAAATAATAAATGTCTATGCTCTAAACCAAATAAATAGCTTTCTGGTTGTTCATGAATAATTTGAGAAAGTACTTGTGGTGCGGATACATACTCTTTAAATTGCAAAGCAAGTGATCGTGCAATGACCACTTTATCTGCCTTTTTCTGTTTAATTAATGCTGTCACTTGATCGATTGAGGCTAAATAAGGCTCTTTATATGGTTCAAAATAACTTATGATTTCAGGTTTTGTATACGTTTTCACTTCTTTAACCTGAGCTGCATGGATTAAATGATCGCGCTCTTTTCTTAGCGCTTCGAACTGATCCTCAGCCTGTTGGTCTTGTGTCAAAAGGTGAATACTTACGTATGCTTTATCATCGCGTATCACCAGTTGAAACGTTGCTAATGCAAAATAAGCCTCTGGGAAATCCGTCCATTCCCCGTCTACATTATTTTGAGGATCAAATGTAAAACCGCCAAACAAAATTGGTTGTAACGCTTGTTGACCTTTTGGACAGTTTTTCGTTATGTTTTTCCATTCCGCTTCAACTGCATCAAAGCGGTTTTCTTTAGCGTTGTTTTGAATAGTATGAGCATGTCCTAGCCCAACTAATATCATTGTTTTTTCTCTATTTTGCCAATAAAATCGTTCACCTTTATAACATTCCTCGCCAGCTGCATAGAACGCCAGTGCAGATAGACGACTTACTTCAATTGTTTCCATATAAAAATGAAGGCTTTGGCCCAAAGAGTCCACTTCTACTTCTGTGGCTTGGTACCACTTCTGTTGCATGAAAATTACCTCCGTTGTTGCAATGTACATAATGAATGATGGTTAAATAACACATCATATTTTAGTTGGCAACACGTTATTCGTACTGTTGCTAATTGTTCTTTTTTATTTTCAGTTCATAAATGCATGTTCTATTGTATCACTTTTTTTCATTAAACAGTATGTAATAAGCTGTGAACCTACCCATTTTCTCAATCTTCGTTTAAAATAAGAAGAGTCGACAACATTTGAAGGAGAGAAAGACCTTATGACCAAAGTCATTGAAGCTGATAGGGGTTTTAAAGTGTGGTGGCATTTAACACGTCCACATACTTTAACCGCTTCATTTGTTCCTGTATTCCTAGGAACAGCAATTGCCTTAGCAATTGAAAAAGAAACAATTGATTTTGGACTATTTTTTGCTATGCTCATTGCAAGTATGCTTATACAAGCAGCAACGAATATGTTCAATGAATATTATGATTACAAATTAGGATTAGATAACGAGCATTCCGTCGGGATTGGCGGAACAATTGTCCGTCATGGTGTACAGCCAAAAACAATTATGATGATTGCATTAAGCTTTTATGCTATTGCCATGCTTCTTGGCATTTACATATGTGCCTCCACATCTTGGTGGTTAGCTGCTGTCGGACTTGTTTGTATGCTTATTGGCTTTTTATATACAGGTGGACCGTACCCAATCGCCTATTCGCCATTTGGTGAAATTGTTTCTGGCGCAGTAATGGGGATGGGCATTGTATTAATTGCCTTCTATATTCAAGCGCTTACAGTAACATTGGATGCTGTCTTGCTTTCTGTACCAAGCATGATTTTAGTCGGTGCCATTATGCTATCGAACAATATACGTGATATTGTTGGCGATACAGAAGGCGGACGAAAAACCTTGGCTATTTTGGTAGGACGAGACAATGCAATTTCCGTATTATCAGGCTTTTTTATCGTCTCCTATTTATGGGTGATTGCTCTTGTAGCCGTTGATGGCATTACGTTTTGGGCATTAATCATCTTCCTAAGCATTCCAAAACCATTACGTGCCATTCAAATTTTCCGAGACAAAAAAGAAGCCAAAGAGGTAATGCCTGCGATGAAATATACAGCGCAAACAAATACATTCTTCGGCTTCCTATTAGGAATCGGTTTATTAATTCATTATTTCTTTTATTAAGATGCAGCAGCCTTAACGGGTTGCTGCTTTTTTTACATAGCATCGGAAATTTTGGCTTGCAATACCATACACTTCTTCATCTGAAAAGCGTGTACGTAATGCCTCTAGTAAATTTTGTGCCTCTCCTGCATGTGCTAAGCCACTGACAGTCCTATCAATCCCATCAAAATCGGAGCCTAATCCTATATGCTCCACGCCTACCAGTTTCGCTAAATGCGCTACATGCCCCACTAGATGGTCTAGTGTTGCATCTTCGCCAATAAAGAGTGGGAAATAAACTACATGGATATGTCCTCCAGCCTCTACAAGTGCCTTTGCCTGTGCATCTGTTAAGTTACGCGGATGGTCACATAGTGCACGTGCATTACTATGACTTGCAATAATATGCTTCGCAAGCGGCAAGACATCCCAAAAGCTTTGCTCATTTAGATGGGACACATCAATAATAATATCGCGTTCATTTAATAATTGTATAACTTCTTTACCAAATGGCTTCAATCCAAGAGTTGCATCCTGTTCAGCACCATGGGCCACAGCATTTTCTTCATTCCACGTTAAACCTACTAATTTCACCCCTGCATCAAGTACAGCTGTCAGCTTTGTTAAATCTTCGCCAATGGCACTACAGCCCTCTAGGCTTAAAATGGCTCCTATTTCGTGTGGAGCTAATCGATCTAACTGTGCCCAATCTGTAATATGCACCATGCCCTCTGTTTGTAATACGTGAGTATGGAACGCTTCGATTTGGCGCATGACCTCAAGAAATTGTAGACTTTGTGGGATTGTTGGGTCAATAAAGATAGCGAACACTTGAGCCTCTACTTGCCCTAATTGCAATCTTTTTTGATTAGCATGTATTCGCACATCATCAGCAAAATTGGCCGTTTCAAGAGTAGTTAACTTTAAAAGCGCATCACAATGTAAATCAATAATCTTCATATCCTCACCTCTACAGTTATTATACTGCTTCTGCGAGGAAAAACTTACTAAATTTTATCCTGTGGTGTATCAGAAGAGCCGAATTCCTCCAGCTCAATAAAATCATCTGATTTTGGTGTTGAAGAAAGAACATCTTCTTCCACTGGGCGTAAATTGTCTTCTTTCTTTTCTGCATGCTCCACACATGTCAGAGCTTGTGGCATTGCCTCTAAGCGACCAATCGGAATTTCTTTACCACAGACTGCACACTTGCCATATGTACCGTCTGCCATTGCCTGAAGAGCTTCTTTTATTTCTTCAGCATTATCACCACGATGCTCATCGATAGCCATTTCTGTAAGCTGATCCGTTAAATCACTAGCATTGTCAGCTGGATGATTATCATAATTTGATAGTTCTGTCGCTTGTGGTCGCTCTGATTGCTCTATTCGTTGTTCTATTTCTTGTAATTCTTGCTCTAGTTGTCTTTTTAATTGTTGCATTACTTGTTGATTCACAATAATCTCCTCCTCATGCTTTCATTTTTTCCTAATTTACGATTTCTAAAACATGTCAGCATAAGGAAGACCTATCTATTAACTTGTATAAGCTATAATCGCGTCATGTAAAAATTGCGCTGCTCCTGTTTCACCACGCTCATCATAATAAGCTGTAAAACGATCATCAGCAATATACATCTGTGCCAGCCCTGCATGTGCCTCCTTGGAATACTCTTTCCACGTAAAGTTCAGCCAGCGTTTATGCAACTCTGCAACTTCCATTGCAATGTCACTTGTAGGATCTCCAAGTTTCATTGCCTCTGCTAAGCGTTCAAACATTTGCTGTTCTAGCTGTTGCATCGCTTCATATTGTTGCTCCGTCATGTTCATAAGCTTAGCATTGGATGCATCCACTGTTTCATTCCCATATTTCTCACGGATTTCTTTGCCGTACTGCTTTTCGTTATTCTCAATTAACTTTTCTTTAAAGCCTTTAAATTTTTCTTCATTAGACATTGGTTGTTCCTCCTCAATGGATTGTATTGTTTTTTCTATTGTCTGTAAGATCGTTTCCAACTGCTCTTTGCGTTGAAGCAAAGCAGCTCTATGTGTTTTGAGCGCCTCAGCATGCTGAAAGTTTGGTGCTTGAATAATAGCCTGAATTGTCGCTAATTTCATATCCAAAGCACGGTAAAATAAAATCTGCTGCAACATATCGACCTCCCATTGGCCATAAAATCGATAACCTGCCTCATTGGTTCTTGCTGGTTTCAGCAATCCAATTTCATCATAATAACGCAATGTTCTTGTACTAACACCCGATAGTTGAGCAAGCTCCTGAATGGTATATTCCATCTCATCACCTCCACTAATGCTACTGTAAGCTTTGACGCAACGTTAAGGTCAAGAGCAAAATAAAAAAATTTAATTAAACTTAATTATACTTTCAATTCCTTTTACAAAAGTAAAAATAGCAAACTAGTAAATCACTAGTTTGCTATTGATTCGCATATTTCCCATGCCATACTATTTGTTGATAACTCTCTTTATCTGTATCACCCTCTGTATTAATAAACAGCACCCTCGCCTGTTCATTTAGGTGCAAGGCTTGTTTTAATTCTTGATATTGATCATTTACCATTATTTCATAAAAGCAACCAAATGGCGCCGCTCCTGATTCACCTGCTATAATGCGAGTGTCTGTAGCTAAAGGATTTCCTAGAACGCGCATACCTGTTGCTACTATTTCTTCCTCACAGGAGATACTTATTTTTGTGTAGGCTTTTAAGATTTGCCAAGCCTGTGGATTCGGTTCACCACAAGCAAGACCTGCCATTATAGTTTGCATCTCCCCACCAACAGTGACAAATTGATCTGTATTTTTCTTAAAGCTTTCATAATAGCAATTAGCGACATGTGGCTCAACCAAGACAAATGTAATTTCCTGCTCATAGAATTGTTGTAAAAATGCTACAACCGATCCTGCAAAGGACCCAACACCAGCTTGCAAAAATACATGTGTTGGGGCTTGCTGAATCTGTTCAACAATCTCCTGTACAAGGGTTGTGTACCCTTGCATAATCCATAATGGAATTTCTTCATAGCCCTCCCACATTGTATCCTGAATCAATACCCAACCATTTTCTAGTGCAAGCTGTGAGGTATAACGAACAGTATCGTCATAATTCATTGTCGTAATTTCAGCAAAAGCCCCTTCATTTTTAATATGCTGTAGACGCTCAGCCGCGCTGCCAGCTGGCATATATATTCGCGCTTGAAAACCCAGTTCTCTGGCTGCCCATGCCACACCACGACCATGATTACCATCTGTCGTTGAAATAAATGTTAAATTGCCTACTTGCGCTCTTACTTCTGGAGATTTTAACTGATCAAACGATAGCTCCTCTATATTCCTCCCAAGCTTATTGGCAACATATTGCGCAATTGCATAAATACCGCCTAAAACTTTAAAGGCATTTAAACCAAATCGATAAGATTCATCTTTAACGAAGATCTTTTCTACATCCATACATGAAGCAAGTGCATCAAGTTGATGGAGAGGTGTCTTCTCAAATTGATCATATGTACGCTGAAACTGACTAACCCTCTTTACTTGGTCCAGTGAGAAATAGGGAAGTATTGCTGTTGCTTGTTTTACATTGTCTTGCTCTAAATAATGCTGATTATAAACCCACCTTAATTTTTCGTTCATCGATATCCCCCTCAATTTACGGTCAATATCTACATCATAGTCTATCTAACTTTAAAGTACCAGGAGAGTATATATTAGGAAGTAAAAAAAACTATACATTCATCGAACACCGATAAATGTATAGTTTATGAGAAAATTATTTAACAAAGATTTCTTCCACTTGATCTAGCATAATATTCGCAGCTAAAATGCCTCCAGCCGTATTCCAAATGACATCATCCACTTTATGTGCATTGCCTTTTTGGACAGCCGTTAGGTTTTTCCATAGTGGGTCTTGTGTCCACTCTTGTTCAGTTGCTAATGCTGAGTCATCACCTGTTGGCATGTACGTGAAGTAGAAAATAACATCCCCATCCATTTGAGGGATCGCTTCTTTCCCTACTTCAATCGCTAAGTTTCCTAGTTTTGCATTATCTTTAAATAAATCTGCTTGCGCTGCAACACGTTTAAATCCTAAAGCATCAAAAATCACACCTGAGAATGAATCTGTGTAATAGATACGAGATTTATCGGCCATAAAGCGTACAAATGAAACTTCTTGGTTTGTTTGTTCTCCAAGTTCTTCTTTCAGTGCTTGTAGCTTATCTTCGTAAGCTTTTAGCACTTCTTCACCTTTTGTTTCTTGATTTACTGCTTTTGCGTATAATTTAAAATTCTCTTTCCAGTCACCGCGTAATGTATCAGAAAATACAGTTGGAGCAATTTTGCTAAGTTTAGCATAATCTTTTTCTTGTCGTAATTTATTGCCAATGATTAAATCTGGCTTCAAAGAAGCTATTTTTTCGATATTAATTTCATGTTCAATACCGACAACCTCCACACCTTCCATTTGATCCTTAATGTGATCATACCATGGATCGCCTGTCCAAGATTGTACCGCACCTACTGGTTTAATACCTAGAGCTAATAATGCTTCTGTTCCCTCATTAGTTAAAACAACAATACGTTTTGGTGTGTCTTTTACTTCAGTTGTCCCCATTGCATGGTCAACACTGTAAGCATTGCTTTCTTTTGTACTTTCTTCTTTGGTATTATCCTTAGAATTACCGCAAGCTGCCAGAACAAAAATAGCAACCACAGCCAGCAAAACTAATAGTTTTTGAAATGCTTTTTGCACCTTTTCTTCCTCCATTGTATATGATAAAATGTTTAAGCATATTAGACGAGAATGAAAATCACTTTCATTTGTCTAAGAACGATATTAATCGTATTGGATGTATCTATCAATGTCAATAACTAATTTAATAATTTCCCAAGAAAAGAGTACACGTTAAATATGATATTACAAAATAATTATTCCAAGATGATTGCTTTATTAGTAGGAGTTATACTATTACTTCTTTGTATGGGGATCAGTATTGTGTACGGTTATGCAAATACCTCTATTCAAACTACGTATGAATCTTTTAAACAATTTAACAATTCAAATGAGCATCTTATTATTCAAAATGTTCGAATTCCAAGAGCTCTTATAGCCAGTTGCGTTGGTGCTTCGTTAGCCATTACAGGCGTGCTTATGCAGACCTTAACGAAAAATCCATTAGCCTCTCCTGGAATTTTGGGCATTAATGCAGGAGCAGGCTTTGCTGTTGTTTTTGCTATGATTTTTTTCCACATTTCAAGCTTGCAATCTTTTGCATGGATTGCATTTCTTGGTGCAGCAATCGCTGCATTATCCGTTTATGGGATTAGTTTCTCAGGTAGAGATGCTGTTACTCCAGTAAAAATAACTTTAGCTGGTGCTGCCATTAGTGCCCTATTTGCATCATTTACACAAGGTTTACTCGCTACAAATGAAGCAGAGCTTGATCAAGTTTTGTTTTGGTTAGCAGGCTCTGTACAAGGTAGAAAACTTGAAATTCTACTTTCTGTTCTACCTTATTTAGTAATTGGATGGATTGCTGCTCTCATCATTTCCCCTAAAATGAATATTCTCGCTCTAGGTGATGATGTAGCAAGAGGTCTTGGTTTACGTTTAGGACTTATGAAGATATTAGTAGGTCTTATTGTTATTTTTTTAGCTGGTGGAGCAGTTGCAATTGCTGGCCCCATTGGTTTTATAGGGATTGTCGTTCCCCATTTTGCGCGCAAGTTTGTCGGCACCGATCATCGATGGCTTATTCCTATGGCTGCTTTACTTGGGGGGATCCTTTTATTGCTTGCTGATGTTGCGGCTCGTTATATTATCATGCCTCAAGAAGTTCCAGTAGGAGTCATGACAGCTATGATTGGCACACCATTCTTTATTTACCTTGCGCGAAAAGGTGGAAAAAAATAATGAAACATGTAAAAACAATTCGTCTACTTCAACAAAAAATTTCATTTTTATTAGATGTACAAGCTATAAAAAAATTAATAGTGATTTGCCTACTAGCTCTTGCTGTTTTCTTTCTTAGTGCATCATTTGGTGATTCATTCATCAATCCATTAAAAGTTTTACAAGCTTTTTTTGGTTACGGCTCAGATTTTGATCAACTGATCATTATTGATTTTCGAATGCCTCGAATTTTCATGGCTTTGTTTGCTGGAATGGCATTAGCCGTAGCAGGTGCAGTTTTACAAGGAATCATTAAAAATCCACTTGCCTCACCTGATATAATCGGCATATCTGCTGGTGGTGGGGCAGCGGTTGTTGGTTTCTTAGCCATTTTCAGTGATTCCAATCACTCTTTAACTGTTAGTATAGAATGGTTGCCATTAGCAGGATTTACAGGGGCTACTATCGTCGGATGTATAGTTTACCTATTTGCTTGGAAAGATGGTGTCACACCACATCGTCTTGTCTTAATTGGTATTAGCGTGTCGGCATTCATGCAAGCAATTACTACAATGCTAATGATTATCGGCCCAATTTATCAAGCAAGTGAAGCGAATAAGTGGATTACGGGGAGTGTCAAAAGTGCAGATTGGGATCAAGTACAAATCGTTGTTCCTTTGATCATCATGCTTCTACTTATCACTTTATTTATTACACGACAGTTAAATGTTCAAGAATTAGGTGATGATACAGCATCAAGCCTAGGGCAATCTGTCCAAAAAACACGCCTTTATTTAATTCTATTATGTTCCAGTCTTGTAGCGAGTGCTATAGCATTTGCTGGCGCCATTGGGTTTGTAGGATTAATGGCTCCTCATATTGCACGACGCATCGTTGGTTCATCATTCGGGGTACTTATTCCAGCATCCGCAGCAATTGGTGCATTACTTGTAATGGTTGCAGATATTATAGGTCGCACAGCATTTAGCCCATTAGAAGTACCCGCAGGCGTCTTTACTGCTGCCATCGGTGCACCTTATTTTATCTATTTATTATTTAGAAACCCAAATAAATAAAGGAGTCTATACTACATGACTGAATCTTTATTAACCAAATCCCTAACATTAAGTTATGGTGATTTCAATATTATCGAAGATCTCAATTTATCTATTCCTTTGAATGAAATTACTGTATTAATTGGAGCGAATGGCTGTGGTAAATCCACACTCTTGCGCTCCATTGCTCGATTATTAAAACCTAAAAAAGGCTCCGTTTTATTAAATGGTGAGGATATTTTTAAATTATCAACTAAGCAAGTGGCTAAAAACCTCTCTATTCTTCCCCAATCTCCTGTTGCACCAGAAGGCTTAACTGTCTTACAACTTGTAAAACAAGGCCGCTATCCTTACCAAAATTGGCGTCAACAATGGACTGAAAAGGATGAAGAAATCGTTTTAAACGCTTTAAAAGCTACAGGTACCGAGCATTTACAAGATAGACCAGTGGATGAGCTATCAGGAGGACAACGTCAACGTGCTTGGATTGCTATGACACTTGCTCAAGATACAGATATCATTCTTTTAGACGAGCCTACGACATACTTAGATTTAACCCATCAAATAGACGTATTAGATTTACTATATGACTTAAACCAACAGCAAAAGCGAACAATTATTATGGTATTGCATGATATTAATCTTGCATGTCGCTATGCCGATCATATTATTACAGTGCGTGACCGCGGTGTCTATCGTCAAGGGAAACCAGAAGAAATTATGACAACTGATTTAGTTAGTCATGTGTTTGACCTTGATTGCCAAATGAAGGCAGATCCCATATTTGGTACACCTCTTTGCATTCCATATGGAAAAGGACGAAAAATTTAATCGCTAATTTGAAAAACAACAAGCCTACACAGAATGATTAATCTGTGTAGGCTTTCATTTAATAGAGGTATGTTATTAATCTAAGTATCCAGTAAATTAAAAAGTGCAGTAGATGTAAATTCATCTACTGCACTTAGTATGACCCGTACGGGATTCGAACCCGTGTTACCGCCGTGAAAGGGCGGTGTCTTAACCACTTGACCAACGGGCCATGGCGGAGAAGGAGGGATTTGAACCCTCGCGCCGGTTACCCGACCTACACCCTTAGCAGGGGCGCCTCTTCAGCCTCTTGAGTACTTCCCCAAAATAAAAAATGGCTCCGAAGGCAGGACTCGAACCTGCGACAACCTGATTAACAGTCAGGTGCTACTACCAACTGAGCTACTTCGGAATAATGGTGGGCCTAAATGGACTCGAACCATCGACCTCACGCTTATCAGGCGTGCGCTCTAACCAGCTGAGCTATAGGCCCTTGGAGCGGGTGATGGGAATCGAACCCACGACATCAGCTTGGAAGGCTGAGGTTTTACCATTAAACTACACCCGCATAAATGGTGGGTCAGGACGGAATCGAACCGCCGACACTTAGAGCTTCAATCTAATGCTCTACCAACTGAGCTACTGACCCATTTCGTCCATGCTAAGCTTACTCACTCTTTTGCTTCTCATGACTTTGATTTTAAAAATGGCGGTCCCGACCGGGATCGAACCGGCGATCTCCTGCGTGACAGGCAGGCATGTTAACCGCTACACCACGGGACCTTTTGGTTGCGGGGGCCGGATTTGAACCAACGACCTTCGGGTTATGAGCCCGACGAGCTACCACTGCTCCACCCCGCGATAATTTTATATGTTTCGAGTTTTTAAAGCACCATTTATAAAAATTTAAAACTGGAGGAGGTAGAGGGATTCGAACCCCCGCGCGGTGTTACCCGCCTGTCGGTTTTCAAGACCGATCCCTTCAGCCAGACTTGGGTATACCTCCGTTACAATATATAAATGGTGGACCTTGCAGGACTCGAACCTGCGACCGGACGGTTATGAGCCGTCTGCTCTAACCAACTGAGCTAAAGGTCCTTTAAGATGGCGGCAGAGGGGATCGAACCCCCGACCTTACGGGTATGAACCGTACGCTCTAGCCAGCTGAGCTACGCCGCCAGGATCTTTATACTGGTTAATTTACTTATGGTGGAGCCTAGCGGGATCGAACCGCTGACCTCCTGCGTGCAAGGCAGGCGCTCTCCCAGCTGAGCTAAGGCCCCATAATTTTTGGAAATGGTCGGGAAGACAGGATTCGAACCTGCGACCCCTTGGTCCCAAACCAAGTGCTCTACCAAGCTGAGCTACTTCCCGTTGTTCTTTTGGCGCGCCCGACAGGAGTCGAACCCATAACCTTCTGATCCGTAGTCAGACGCTCTATCCAATTGAGCTACGGGCGCATTTAAAATGGTGCCGAGGACCGGAATCGAACCGGTACGGTAGTCACCTACCGCAGGATTTTAAGTCCTGTGCGTCTGCCAGTTCCGCCACCCCGGCACATTTGGAGCGGAAGACGAGGTTCGAACTCGCGACCCCCACCTTGGCAAGGTGGTGTTCTACCACTGAACTACTTCCGCATGTGCATAAGTTTTTTATCTGGCAATGAAAATAATGGTGCGGGTGAAGGGAGTCGAACCCCCACGCCTTGCGGCGCTAGATCCTAAGTCTAGTGCGTCTGCCAATTCCGCCACACCCGCTTATTATTATTTCTAAATGGTGAGCCATGAAGGACTCGAACCTTCGACCCTCTGATTAAAAGTCAGATGCTCTACCAACTGAGCTAATGGCTCGAAAAAATGGTGCCGGCTATAGGAATCGAACCCACGACCTACTGATTACAAGTCAGTTGCTCTACCTGCTGAGCTAAACCGGCATATGGTGGAGGATGACGGGCTCGAACCGCCGACCCTCTGCTTGTAAGGCAGATGCTCTCCCAGCTGAGCTAATCCTCCTGGGTTTTATGCCTAGCGACGTCCTACTCTCACAGGGGGAAGCCCCCAACTACCATCGGCGCTAAAGAGCTTAACTTCCGTGTTCGGTATGGGAACGGGTGTGACCTCTTTGCCATCATCACTAGACTTTGTTATGTATCTTGTTTTGAAGTTGTTTACCTGTCCTTCAAGACAAGAATTATTGTATAACGTTTTCTAACATTGTGCAATACTTTTTTATAAAAAAAAGAAATTATTACTTTTAAAAGATATTTTTGTTAAGTAAGAGAAAATATTGCCCTGCAAAATATTATAGCAATTGTTGATTCAAAAGAAAACATTTATTTTATTTCACCTATATTCTTAGCTTATAATCTATTTCAAAACAAGTGAAGAATATAGATAATCCTTCACTCGTCCTCTCATTAAATATTTGCAAGCTCTCTTTTTAATTTTGCAATATCATCAAGTGTAGTAGAAGGACCAAAAGATATTCTAAAAAATTGGCGTGCCGCTTCAAAAGAAAAACCCATTGATAGAATGGCCTTTGTTCCAGATTCACTATGAATATCACATGCACTACCTGTAGAGATACAGATTCCCGCCTCATTTAACTTTAAAAGAACATATTGCCCCTCTACTTTCTCCATCATTACCCCACAAATATTAGGTAGTTGCTGTTTACACTCAACGATCTGACATGTTTCAGGTAAATTATTTTCGAAATAATTTCTTAAAGTTTCATAATGTTGCAATTCATATTGATAGTTTTCAATTGCCGCCGCAAAGGCCACGATTGCAGGAGTATCTAATGTCCCTCCTCTGAGCCCCCTCTCATGTGTCACACCTGGTGTTAATGCAGGTACTCGGATTGCGGGGTTAATATATATGGCCCCACATCCCTTTGGCCCACCTATTTTATGAGCCGAGATGGTAATTGCATCTGCTCCTTTTGGTATAGCTAGTTTGCCAAATGATTGTACACAATCAACATGACAGAAAATATTTGATTTTCTTGCTATCTCTACGATTTTCTCCACGGGCAGGATAGAACCAATTTCAGAATTGACATGTTGAATGGTAATTAAAGCAGTATCTTCACGGATTGCTTGTTGCAATTGCCTCAGATCAACGCAGCCATCCCTCTGCAAAGGTAATTTTGTTACAGTAAAGCCCTTTTTCTCAAGTGTATTCAAAGCTGCGTGCACTGAGGTATGCTCAGCTTGGGATGAAATAATGTGTTTTCCTTTTTTTGAGGCTAGCGCTAACGACAAGATGGCTATTAGATTTCCTTCTGTGCCACTACCCGTAAAAATTACGCCATCACTACGTACACCGAGGGCATGGGCTACAACCTCTCTTGAATGCTGGACAAAATAAAGGGCTTGTCCCCCTAGATCATGCAAGCTTGCACTATTTCCATAATAACGTTGTGCTACCTCTACATATGCCTCAAGAGATTCTCTCATCATAGGTGACGTTGCAGCATAATCCATATAAATCATCATCTTCTTCCTCTCTTGTTCATCGGGTCTTGTTTTCTTTTTTATTTTATGTAAAGATAGGTGTCAAGACAACTGTAAAGAAGGTATAACTATGGATGTAAAGACAGACGTCCTTATAATTGGTAGTGGCATTGCTGCACTTCAAGCTGCTTTACTGCTTGAAGAACATTTTCAAATACAAATTGTTACAAAATCATCTATATATATGAGTAGTTCTTATCGTGCACAAGGTGGTATTGCTGCTGTTATAAGTGAGGAGGATCATATTCAACACCATATGGCTGATACATTAAAAGCTGGAGAGTATCACCATGAGAAAAGGCATGTTAAAACACTTATTAAAGATGGCACGGAGATTATGCAAAACTATCTAAAGAATGGCCTCCCTGTTGATCGGCAGGTCGATGGAAAACCTGCTCTAGGACTTGAAGGAGCACATAGTCATCATCGTATTCTACATGCAGGTGGTGATCGTACTGGTCAGATTTTCATAGATTACTTGCTTCATAAACTCTCACCCAAAACAAAGATCAATTGCTATGAAATGGCTTATGAGCTTTTACAGAATACAGATGGTGACTGTGTAGGAGTACTAACTAAAGGAGAAAAAGGTACAAAACGTTACTTGGCTCATCATGTTATTTTAGCGACAGGTGGTGCAGGTGCCCTTTATTCAAGCACATCTAATTTTCCAACCAATACAGGCGATGGGATCGCATTAGCATTTCGAGCAGGCGCTGCCATTAGTGATATGGAATTTATGCAATTTCACCCGAGTCTTCTGTGGTGTAAAAATGAAGCAAAGGGATTAGTTTCTGAAGCTGTCAGAGGGGCTGGGGGTATTTTTGTGAACGCTCAGCATCAGCCCATTATGACAGGTTTACATGCTCAACTTGACCTAGCACCAAGACATATTACGGCACTTGCCCTATTTACAAAACGTGCAGCTGGTGAAGAAACGTTTATTGATATCACTAACATTCAAGACTTTGAAGCAAAATTTCCAACAATTACTCAGCTGTGCCATGATAATCATGTTCATTTACAGGATGGCCTAATCCCCGTGGCTCCAGGAAGTCATTTCTTGATGGGTGGTGTTATTGCTGATGACAAAGGAAGAACTACTATACCTAACCTATATGCAGTCGGTGAGGTTGCCTGTACAGGCGTACATGGAGCAAATCGTTTAGCAAGTAACTCACTATTGGAAGGTATTACATTTGGTCAAAAAATGGCACAATTCATCATTCAAAAAGGGTGTCATCAAAAAAATTTTTTACTTGAAAACCCTCATTGTACTGATAAAATGCCATCTTTATTTAGCAAACCACAATTACAGCAACACATGATGCAGTTTCTAGGTATTGTTAGAAATATTGATGACTTGCAGCATTTTGTTCAGCAATTGCCCTCCTTGCAATCACTTCTTCACGTTAATTTAAATGGTCTCGAACTAGCTGAGTTGGAATTATTTATGATGCATGAAGTCGCCACATTAATGGCACATGCAGCAATTACGCGAACGGAAACACGAGGAGCTCATATTCGGACGGATAAACCCGAAATGGAAGCACAATGGGCAAGCCGATGGATTATTTTTTCGCAAGGACAAATGAAAGTGAGGAACTCATTGTATGAATATCATCAAACTCGAGGAAATGCTCAAACAATTTTTTAATGAGGATTTAGGAGATGGGGATTTATCGAGTGAATTTATCTTTTCAGCCGATCAACTAGGATCTTTTTCTTTTTACGCGAAAGAAAGCGGAATTTTTTGCGGGGCACTCATTATTGAGCATGGCTTTCTCTTACTCGATCGATCAATCGAAGTCAACCTTCATAAAAAAGATGGAGAGATGGTTAAGTCAGGTGATGTGCTTGCTGTGATTAAAGGTCCCTTACAAAAGTTATTAATAGGTGAGCGTGTCATTTTAAATCTTATTCAACGAATGTCTGCTATTGCAACGGCGACCAATCGTGCCGTTCAAGAAACAGTAGGTACTCATGCAAAAATATGTGATACCCGTAAAACAATACCAGGACTGCGTATGTTAGATAAATATGCTGTTCGAATTGGTGGTGCTTTTAATCATCGTAATGGCCTGTATGACGCAATTATGCTAAAGGATAATCATATTGCCTTTGCTGGTAGCATAGCTAACGCAGTTCAAGCCGCTAGAGCGAAAGTCGGTCATACCGTAAAAATTGAAGTTGAAATTGAAACAAAAGAACAGTTAGAAGAAGCTATCAAGGCAGGAGCAGATATTATAATGTTTGATAACCGTAGCCCAGAAGAAATCCGTGCATGGCTTCCCATTGTTCCACCAACTATTGCGACTGAAGCATCTGGGGGCATCACACTTGAAAATTTAAAGGCATATGCCCAATCAGGTATTCAATGGATTTCACTTGGCTCCCTAACACATTCAGTTAAAGCTTTTGATATTAGTGCACTCGTTCAAATGAAAGGAGATCATTCCCTTGTCCATCACTAGTTTATTACAACAGACGTCATTACTTCCAGAGCATTATCGGGCACTATCTGTAAAGGAAATGGAATCTCGTATTTTATCAATAAAGAAAAAATTAGGGCCTAAATTATTTATTCCTGGGCACCATTATCAAAAAGATGAAGTCATTCAATTTGCAGATGCAACCGGGGATTCTTTACAGTTAGCTCAATTATCTGCAGCAAATAAGGAAGCTGAACACATCGTATTTTGCGGTGTGCATTTTATGGCAGAGACTGCTGATATGCTGACAACGAAACAGCAACATGTCTATTTACCAGATATGCGCGCTGGTTGTTCAATGGCTGATATGGCTGATATTTATCAAACAGAACAAGCATGGCCAATTCTTCAAGAACTCTTTGGTGATACGATTATTCCTCTAACCTATGTTAATTCAACTGCGGCTATTAAAGCCTTTACCGGAAGACATGGTGGTGCTTGTGTCACTTCATCGAATGCAAAGGAACTTGTTCAATGGGCTTTTACCCAAAAACAGCGGATCTTCTTTTTACCTGACCAACATTTAGGAAGAAATACTGCCTATGATTTAGGTATACCTCTTGAAAATATGGCTGTTTGGAATCCACATAAGAACATGCTCGAAACAAAAGAGCCTCTTGAAAATATTCAGGTTATACTTTGGAAGGGTCACTGCTCTGTGCACGAAGGTTTTACCGTTCAACATACAGAGGTTATTCGTAAAAAACACCCAACTATGAGCATTATCGTTCACCCTGAATGCAGCCGTGAAGTGGTAGCAGCAGCTGATGATGCAGGCTCCACAAAATACATTATTGATACAATCAATCGAGCTCCAAGCGGATCTGCATGGGCAATTGGAACAGAAATGAACCTTGTCAATCGCATTATTAAGCAGCATCCTGATAAACATATTGTCTCCTTAAATGAAAACTTTTGTCCTTGTTTAACAATGAATCGCATCGACCTTCCGCATTTGTTATGGAGCTTAGAAAGTATCGAGCAAGGGCAACCTCATAACCGTATACAAGTAGATGAACATACTACTACTGAAGCTCTTAGCTCACTTGAAAGAATGCTAGCCAGAGGATAAATAGTTAAACTTTTTAAACAGAAAGGTTATAAGATATAACCTTTCAGACTGTAGACAAAAGCCATCGAGAGGTTCACTCTCGATGGCTTTTGTCATTTTTCTTCCTATTTCTTTTTTAGATTTGGTCCTATACAACCAAATCTAGCATACTCTTAGAGCATAGTTGCTCTCTTAAGCTACTTGCCACGTCCAAGTAGCCAGTTTCTTTAAATTCATGGCAGCAAAAGTAAGCATCGCCTGCATGGACAATTTTTTTAGACCTCTTAAGGTTGTCCATCGCATACCATGCTTTTCTTTTGCATCTGCAAAGATACGCTCAATCGTTTCTTTGCGCTTTGCATAGATTTGTTTGATGTCATTGGAATGGCGTAAATGTTCTGCTTCCTCTACATACGATTCCCAAATATGACGTTGAATGAGTTTTTGATGTTGCTTACTTTCTGTACATTGGGATAGGCTCGGACACTTCGCACAAATCAAAGGATTCGATTTATATTGACGATACCCTTCTTTAGTCGTTGTCGCATACTTCAATATCTGCCCTTGTGGGCAAAGATAACAATTATAGTGCTCATCATATATATACTCATGTTTTCGGAAGAATCCATCTTTCGTTTTAGGACGTGTATAAGGAAGAACAGGCAACATTTGATTCTCTAATAAAAAGTTTGTAATTGCGGGTGTTTTATAGGCTGCATCTGCCGCAACAGCTAATGGTTTTTGAACGTTTTCAATGACTTTTTCCACAAGTGGCTGTAATACATGACTATCGTGCACATTTCCCGGAGTTACAATGGCACCCAAGACAAAGCCCTTTTCATCTGTCGCTGCATGAAAAGAATACGCAAACTGTTTCGTACGTTCATCCTTCACGTAATAGCCACTTTCAGGATCTGTCGTGCTTTCCTTTATTTCTTTCCATTCTTCCTTTTCAAACTTCTCCGGGGGAAAGGGCTTTTTTCCGTGTTCCTCACGATCCATATTTAACTCTAATTGAAGTTTCTCTTCATAAGCCCGTGTTTCTTTTCGCACAACTTTTTTATCATACTTTCGTTTATTCGCACTCGCTTTCACATGCGTAGAATCGATAAATAAATGGTCTGCATGGAGGAGTCCTTGATGCATAATCTCTTTTAATATACGATAGAATATCTGCTCAAATATATCAGTGTCTTGAAAGCGACGGACATAATTTTTACCGAAGGTAGAGAAATGCGGGACTTCTGTATGGAAGCCAAATCCTAAAAACCAACGATACGCCATATTCGTTTCAATTTCTTTGATGGTTTGACGCATGGACCGTATACCAAAAACGTACTGAATAAACGTCATTTTAAAGAGAACAACAGGATCAATACTAGGGCGTCCTTTAGCAGAGTAGAGGTTTTCTACTAAAGGATAGATAAATGAAAAATCAATAGCCGCCTCTAGTTTTCGTACTAAATGATCTTGGGGAACTAATTGATCAATCGTTAGCATTTCTAATTGTTCACGTTCATTGATTTGATTTTTCGTCATCATGGTTAATCACCTCGAAAGTGTACTTTTTATCAATAGATGAATAAGGAATTCTTTATGTAGAAGTTGATTGGAACGAAGGGTGGCGACTCCTGCTGGAAAAGCGGGAAAGTCGAGATCCTGGACTGAGCGAAGCGAGGGAAGCAGCTCGACCCCGCCCGCGGAAAACGTCCGCCCGTAGTGGAAATCAACGGCTTTACTTTATTTTATTGTAAAAGAAAAAAGACTGTAGGCAAACTCAAAATTCATTGAGTTTGTCTACAGTCTGAAAGGTTATAAGATATAACCTTTCTGTTTTTGTTGATATAACACCCGCTTTCAATAGTGCTAATGGCTTCCATTTTCGTCTGCATTGCTATAATTGACAAGCCTTTATGCCCCATGATACTGTCAATTTGGAGGTGATACTAAATGGCTTTTCAATCGAAAAATATCTTTATCAATTTACCAGTAAAAGATCTAAACAAATCCATTCGTTTTTTTAAGGAATTGGGTTTTGAGTTCAATCAACAATTTAGTGATGAAACAACAGCCTCAATGATTATTAATGAGAATATCTTTGTTTTGATAATGGTTGAAGAACGATTTAAAGGATTTAGTAAGAAAGAAATTACAGATACTACTACTTCTGCAGAAGCAATCTTATGTCTTTCTGCCGAAAATCGAGAACAAGTAGATCAATTAGTGAATAAGGCACTTGCCTCTGGTGGTAAACCTTATAGTGAACCACAAGATCATGGATTTATGTATGGTTGGGGCTTTCAGGATGTAGACGGGCACATCTGGGAAGTAGTTTATATGGATGAAAATGCATTGAATCAAGAGTAAATTTTGTATCTATGAATATAAAAAAACAGTAGATGCATTTGCATCTACTGTTTTTAGTATGACCCGTACGGGATTCGAACCCGTGTTACCGCCGTGAAAGGGCGGTGTCTTAACCACTTGACCAACGGGCCATGGCGGAGAAGGAGGGATTTGAACCCTCGCGCCGGTTACCCGACCTACACCCTTAGCAGGGGCGCCTCTTCAGCCTCTTGAGTACTTCCCCAAAATAAAAAATGGCTCCGAAGGCAGGACTCGAACCTGCGACAACCTGATTAACAGTCAGGTGCTACTACCAACTGAGCTACTTCGGAATAATGGTGGGCCTAAATGGACTCGAACCATCGACCTCACGCTTATCAGGCGTGCGCTCTAACCAGCTGAGCTATAGGCCCTTGGAGCGGGTGATGGGAATCGAACCCACGACATCAGCTTGGAAGGCTGAGGTTTTACCATTAAACTACACCCGCATAAATGGTGGGTCAGGACGGAATCGAACCGCCGACACTTAGAGCTTCAATCTAATGCTCTACCAACTGAGCTACTGACCCATTTCGTCCATGCTAAGCTTACTCACTCTTTTGCTTCTCATGACTTTGATTTTAAAAATGGCGGTCCCGACCGGGATCGAACCGGCGATCTCCTGCGTGACAGGCAGGCATGTTAACCGCTACACCACGGGACCTTTTGGTTGCGGGGGCCGGATTTGAACCAACGACCTTCGGGTTATGAGCCCGACGAGCTACCACTGCTCCACCCCGCGATAATTTTATATGTTTCGAGTTTTTAAAGCACCATTTATAAAAATTTAAAACTGGAGGAGGTAGAGGGATTCGAACCCCCGCGCGGTGTTACCCGCCTGTCGGTTTTCAAGACCGATCCCTTCAGCCAGACTTGGGTATACCTCCGTTACAATATATAAATGGTGGACCTTGCAGGACTCGAACCTGCGACCGGACGGTTATGAGCCGTCTGCTCTAACCAACTGAGCTAAAGGTCCTTTAAGATGGCGGCAGAGGGGATCGAACCCCCGACCTTACGGGTATGAACCGTACGCTCTAGCCAGCTGAGCTACGCCGCCAGGATCTTTATACTGGTTAATTTACTTATGGTGGAGCCTAGCGGGATCGAACCGCTGACCTCCTGCGTGCAAGGCAGGCGCTCTCCCAGCTGAGCTAAGGCCCCATAATTTTTGGAAATGGTCGGGAAGACAGGATTCGAACCTGCGACCCCTTGGTCCCAAACCAAGTGCTCTACCAAGCTGAGCTACTTCCCGTTGTTCTTTTGGCGCGCCCGACAGGAGTCGAACCCATAACCTTCTGATCCGTAGTCAGACGCTCTATCCAATTGAGCTACGGGCGCATTTAAAATGGTGCCGAGGACCGGAATCGAACCGGTACGGTAGTCACCTACCGCAGGATTTTAAGTCCTGTGCGTCTGCCAGTTCCGCCACCCCGGCACATTTGGAGCGGAAGACGAGGTTCGAACTCGCGACCCCCACCTTGGCAAGGTGGTGTTCTACCACTGAACTACTTCCGCATGTGCATAAGTTTTTTATCTGGCAATGAAAATAATGGTGCGGGTGAAGGGAGTCGAACCCCCACGCCTTGCGGCGCTAGATCCTAAGTCTAGTGCGTCTGCCAATTCCGCCACACCCGCTTATTATTATTTCTAAATGGTGAGCCATGAAGGACTCGAACCTTCGACCCTCTGATTAAAAGTCAGATGCTCTACCAACTGAGCTAATGGCTCGAAAAAATGGTGCCGGCTATAGGAATCGAACCCACGACCTACTGATTACAAGTCAGTTGCTCTACCTGCTGAGCTAAACCGGCATATGGTGGAGGATGACGGGCTCGAACCGCCGACCCTCTGCTTGTAAGGCAGATGCTCTCCCAGCTGAGCTAATCCTCCTGGGTTTTATGCCTAGCGACGTCCTACTCTCACAGGGGGAAGCCCCCAACTACCATCGGCGCTAAAGAGCTTAACTTCCGTGTTCGGTATGGGAACGGGTGTGACCTCTTTGCCATCATCACTAGACTTATTCGACCTCCAATACACGGCGTATTACTGCGTCAGCTGCTCTCGTTCAATCAGTCACGTACATAAGTACGCTCCTTCAATCACTCGTTTGCTTCCTTGTACTACTTGTGTCTTGAAGCTCTCTTTTTTTGTTGAAAGAATTATTCTTTCAAAACTGGATAAACGGTGCATTGAATGCTTCAAACATATTGGTTAAGTCCTCGATCGATTAGTATTCGTCAGCTCCATGTGTCACCACACTTCCACCTCGAACCTATCTACCTCATCGTCTTTGAGGGATCTTACTTACTTGCGTAATGGGAAATCTCATCTTGAGGGGGGCTTCATGCTTAGATGCTTTCAGCACTTATCCCGTCCACACATAGCTACCCAGCGATGCCTTTGGCAAGACAACTGGTACACCAGCGGTGTGTCCATCCCGGTCCTCTCGTACTAAGGACAGCTCCTCTCAAATTTCCTACGCCCACGACGGATAGGGACCGAACTGTCTCACGACGTTCTGAACCCAGCTCGCGTACCGCTTTAATGGGCGAACAGCCCAACCCTTGGGACCGACTACAGCCCCAGGATGCGATGAGCCGACATCGAGGTGCCAAACCTCCCCGTCGATGTGGACTCTTGGGGGAGATAAGCCTGTTATCCCCGGGGTAGCTTTTATCCGTTGAGCGATGGCCCTTCCATGCGGAACCACCGGATCACTAAGCCCGTCTTTCGACCCTGCTCGACTTGTAGGTCTCGCAGTCAAGCTCCCTTGTGCCTTTACACTCTACGAATGATTTCCAACCATTCTGAGGGAACCTTTGGGCGCCTCCGTTACCTTTTAGGAGGCGACCGCCCCAGTCAAACTGTCCGCCTGACACTGTCTCCTGCCCCGCTAAGGGGCATGGGTTAGAATTTCAATACAACCAGGGTAGTATCCCACCGACGCCTCCTTCGAAGCTGGCGCTCCGAGATCTCTGGCTCCTACCTATCCTGTACAAGTTGTACCAAAATTCAATATCAGGCTACAGTAAAGCTCCACGGGGTCTTTCCGTCCTGTCGCGGGTAACCTGCATCTTCACAGGTACTATAATTTCACCGAGTCTCTCGTTGAGACAGTGCCCAGATCGTTACGCCTTTCGTGCGGGTCGGAACTTACCCGACAAGGAATTTCGCTACCTTAGGACCGTTATAGTTACGGCCGCCGTTTACTGGGGCTTCAATTCGCAGCTTCGCTTGCGCTAACCACTCCTCTTAACCTTCCAGCACCGGGCAGGCGTCAGCCCCTATACGTCACCTTACGGTTTTGCAGAGACCTGTGTTTTTGCTAAACAGTCGCCTGGGCCTATTCACTGCGGCTCTCATGCGCTTGCACGCTCAAGAGCACCCCTTCTCCCGAAGTTACGGGGTCATTTTGCCGAGTTCCTTAACGAGAGTTCTCTCGCACACCTTAGGATTCTCTCCTCGACTACCTGTGTCGGTTTGCGGTACGGGCACCTCTCACCTCGATAGAGGCTTTTCTTGGCAGTGTGAAATCAGGAACTTCGTCCATACGGACTCGCCATCACAGCTCAACGTTACAGTGTGCGGATTTGCCTACACACACGCCTTACTGCTTGGACGCGCACAACCAACGGCGCGCTTACCCTATCCTACTGCGTCCCCCCATTTCTCAAACGGTGAGGAGGTGGTACAGGAATATCAACCTGTTGTCCATCGCCTACGCCTATCGGCCTCGGCTTAGGTCCCGACTAACCCTGAGCGGACGAGCCTTCCTCAGGAAACCTTAGTCATACGGTGGACGGGATTCTCACCCGTCTTTCGCTACTCATACCGGCATTCTCACTTCTAAGCGCTCCACCAGTCCTTCCGGTCTGACTTCAACGCACTTAGAACGCTCTCCTACCACTGACATCGTAGATGTCAATCCACAGCTTCGGTGAATCGTTTAGCCCCGATACATTTTCGGCGCAGCGTCACTCGACCAGTGAGCTATTACGCACTCTTTAAATGATGGCTGCTTCTAAGCCAACATCCTGGTTGTCTGTGCAACGCCACATCCTTTTCCACTTAACGATTACTTTGGGACCTTAGCTGGTGGTCTGGGCTGTTTCCCTTTTGACTACGGATCTTATCACTCGCAGTCTGACTCCCGTGTATAAATATCTGGCATTCGGAGTTTGTCTGAATTCGGTAAACCGGGATGGCCCCCTAGTCCAAACAGTGCTCTACCTCCAGTATTCTCATCACGAGGCTAGCCCTAAAGCTATTTCGGAGAGAACCAGCTATCTCCAAGTTCGATTGGAATTTCTCCGCTACCCACACCTCATCCCCGCACTTTTCAACGTGCGTGGGTTCGGGCCTCCAGTAAGTGTTACCTCACCTTCACCCTGGACATGGGTAGATCACCTGGTTTCGGGTCTACGACCACGTACTACATCGCCCTATTCAGACTCGCTTTCGCTGCGGCTCCGCCTTCTAAAGCTTAACCTTGCACGTAATCGTAACTCGCCGGTTCATTCTACAAAAGGCACGCTATCACCCATTAACGGGCTCTAACTACTTGTAGGCACACGGTTTCAGGATCTCTTTCACTCCCCTTCCGGGGTGCTTTTCACCTTTCCCTCACGGTACTGGTTCACTATCGGTCACTAGGTAGTATTTAGCCTTGGGAGATGGTCCTCCCGGATTCCGACGGAATTTCACGTGTTCCGCCGTACTCAGGATCCACTCAGGAGAGAACGAACTTTCGACTACAGGGCTTTTACCTGCTCTGGCGGACCTTTCCAAGTCGCTTCATCTAACTCGCTCTTTTGTAACTCCGTATAGAGTGTCCTACAACCCCAAGAGGCAAGCCTCTTGGTTTGGGCTCTTCCCGTTTCGCTCGCCGCTACTCAGGGAATCGATTTTTCTTTCTCTTCCTCCAGGTACTTAGATGTTTCAGTTCCCTGGGTCTGCCTTCAAGACGCTATGTATTCACGTCAAGATACTACGCGATTAAACGTAGTGGGTTCCCCCATTCGGAAATCTCCGGATCAAAGCTCACTTACAGCTCCCCGAAGCATATCGGTGTTAGTGCCGTCCTTCTTCGGCTCCTAGTGCCAAGGCATTCGCCGTGCGCCCTTAATAACTTAACCAAGTTATTAAGCCTATAAAAAACTTAAAAAATAAATGTGTTTGTTACAATTTCAATGTCGTTTTATCCAGTTTTCAAAGAACAAGTTTTGAAGTGTTTCATTCAGGAAGAATGAACCTTCAAAACTGAACGCAAAACGTAATCTTACAAACCCAAGGTTTGTATTCCGAAATAATCCTTAGAAAGGAGGTGATCCAGCCGCACCTTCCGATACGGCTACCTTGTTACGACTTCACCCCAATCATCTATCCCACCTTCGGCGGCTGGCTCCAAAAGGTTACCTCACCGACTTCGGGTGTTACAAACTCTCGTGGTGTGACGGGCGGTGTGTACAAGGCCCGGGAACGTATTCACCGCGGCATGCTGATCCGCGATTACTAGCGATTCCGGCTTCATGTAGGCGAGTTGCAGCCTACAATCCGAACTGAGAACGACTTTATCGGATTAGCTCCCTCTCGCGAGTTGGCAACCGTTTGTATCGTCCATTGTAGCACGTGTGTAGCCCAGGTCATAAGGGGCATGATGATTTGACGTCATCCCCACCTTCCTCCGGTTTGTCACCGGCAGTCACCTTAGAGTGCCCAACTAAATGATGGCAACTAAGATCAAGGGTTGCGCTCGTTGCGGGACTTAACCCAACATCTCACGACACGAGCTGACGACAACCATGCACCACCTGTCACCGTTGCCCCCGAAGGGGAAACTATATCTCTACAGTGGTCAACGGGATGTCAAGACCTGGTAAGGTTCTTCGCGTTGCTTCGAATTAAACCACATGCTCCACCGCTTGTGCGGGCCCCCGTCAATTCCTTTGAGTTTCAGTCTTGCGACCGTACTCCCCAGGCGGAGTGCTTAATGCGTTAGCTGCAGCACTAAGGGGCGGAAACCCCCTAACACTTAGCACTCATCGTTTACGGCGTGGACTACCAGGGTATCTAATCCTGTTTGCTCCCCACGCTTTCGCGCCTCAGCGTCAGTTACAGACCAGAAAGTCGCCTTCGCCACTGGTGTTCCTCCAAATCTCTACGCATTTCACCGCTACACTTGGAATTCCACTTTCCTCTTCTGCACTCAAGTCCCCCAGTTTCCAATGACCCTCCACGGTTGAGCCGTGGGCTTTCACATCAGACTTAAAGGACCGCCTGCGCGCGCTTTACGCCCAATAATTCCGGACAACGCTTGCCACCTACGTATTACCGCGGCTGCTGGCACGTAGTTAGCCGTGGCTTTCTAATAAGGTACCGTCAAGGTACAGCCAGTTACTACTGTACTTGTTCTTCCCTTACAACAGAGTTTTACGATCCGAAAACCTTCTTCACTCACGCGGCGTTGCTCCATCAGGCTTTCGCCCATTGTGGAAGATTCCCTACTGCTGCCTCCCGTAGGAGTCTGGGCCGTGTCTCAGTCCCAGTGTGGCCGATCACCCTCTCAGGTCGGCTACGCATCGTCGCCTTGGTGAGCCGTTACCTCACCAACTAGCTAATGCGCCGCGGGCCCATCCTATAGCGACAGCCGAAACCGTCTTTCAGTCTCTTGCCATGAAGCAAAAGAGATTATTCGGTATTAGCCCCGGTTTCCCGGAGTTATCCCAAACTATAGGGTAGGTTGCCCACGTGTTACTCACCCGTCCGCCGCTAACGTCAAAGGAGCAAGCTCCTTCTCTGTTCGCTCGACTTGCATGTATTAGGCACGCCGCCAGCGTTCGTCCTGAGCCAGGATCAAACTCTCCATAAAAGAAATTTGATTAGCTCAAATTGTTTTGCTGGCATCATGTTTGATGTCCAAAATTGTGTTTTGTTCACTAGCAAAGCTAGCTACTTAAAACTTTATTGATTACGTTTTGCTTGTTCAGTTTTCAAGGTTCATTTTTATTTAAGTCGTTTTCAGCGACTTTACTATCTTATCTCATTCTCAACTAGAAGTCAACAACTTTTTAAAAATTTTATTTTCAAGCGTTCCTTCTTGTTAAGGACAAGTAATAATATATAATATAGCATTTAAAAAATCAAGCATTTTTCATAAAAAAATTAAAAATCTTTTTAATATCTATTACAAACAATAGAATTCCTGCTAATACAATCGATCCACCAATGATTTGTGTCATGATTAAATACTCTTTAAATATCACCAAAGCTAAAAGAGCAGCTCCTACAGGCTCAAATAATATAGCTATTGAAACAACATTCGTACTAACATATTTAATAGACCAATTAAACAAAGTATGACCAAGTAAATTTGGTATTAATGCTAATAAGATAAACCATATCCAATCCATCGAAGAGTATGGTCCAAAAGATTCCCCTTTAACCAATACATATATAAATAAAGTAATGGTACTCACAACATATACAACCATCGTATAGGTTACCAAGGATAATCTCTTACGTACGTCCTGTCCTAATAAAAAATAGGCAGTTGCTAGTGCACAAGCAATGAGTGCTAGTACATCTCCATAAAAGGCTGTTCCACTTACTTTAAAATCGCCCCAACCAATTAAAACACTTCCTATTATTGCAATCGATCCTGCTATGATTGTTTTCATCGTTATTTTCTCTTTAAAGAAGAAGTATGTGCCCACAAATGCAAACAACGGTTGTAGCGTTACTAAAACTGTTGAACTTGCTACTGAAGTATAGTTGAGTGATTCAAACCATAATATAAAATGAAATGCTAAAAAAATCCCCGCAACGGAAGAAAATAGCCAATCACGTCTTTTTAAGGTTATTAACTCCTTTGTATATCCTCTTAAAAACAATGGCGCCATGATTAAAACGGAAAATAGCATGCGATAAAATGCTATAATTCCCGCTTCCGCCGATGCTAATTTCACAAAAATAGCTGACATCGATACTGAAATTACACCAATTACAATTGGGATGTATGGATGAATTCTTGGCTGTTCCATAAAACCCCACCTCCCTGAAAAAATACTTATATGTCCTTACCTCCATGTTGTACAATACAAAAAAGTGATGCACATATAATAATGACAGTTTGCATATCTCTTAGCAATACGAAATATCAATGGAGGGTCGTGTATGGAAACATTATTGGAAAATATGATTACATATGAAGTTGGCATAAAATTAGTTATTGCAGCCACATTAAGTTTAGTAATCGGTATCGAAAGGGAATTAAAGAAAAAACCAGTTGGATTAAAAACAAGTTTAGTGATTGCTACTTTCAGCTGCTTATTAACGATTATCTCCATTGAAACAGCCTACTCAACCCCCGCAAGAGAAGATATCAACATTACGATGGACCCTCTTCGTTTAGCCGCGCAAATTGTCAGTGGAATTGGCTTTCTTGGTGCAGGAGTCATTCTAAGACGCGGCAATGACAGCATTACGGGTTTAACAACCGCTGCTATGATCTGGGGAGCCGCTGGTATCGGTATTGCGGTTGGGGCGGGATTTTACATGGATGCAACATTAGCGGTTGTGATCATTGTTTTTGGAATTGAGGTACTATCACCTTTTCTTATGAAAATTGGACCAAAGCGAATTCGTATGCGAGAAATTCTATTAAAAGTTCAAATTGATGATGACAACCATACAGAATCATTTCTATTATTTTTAAAGGACAACAACATTATCATTGAAAACATACGCATTAAAGATGTGCACTTAAAAAATGATAGTGTTTTACATGAGTTAGATTTACGCCTTTCCTTAATCGTCTCGGATAATTTGTTGTCATTTTATCGTTCATTACGAGCACTATCTTATATAGAAAAAATCGAAATGGAAATTTTAAACTAGTTGGAGGATTTTTTATGGCAGAACTATTAAAACTACTAAAAGACGGTAACAAACCCTCACTAATGGCTGCATTTGTAAATGCATTTTTAGGAATTATTAAAGGAATCGCCTTTTTCTTTACAGGTAACGTTGCAATGTTTGCAGAAATGATGCACTCTCTAGGCGATGCAGCAAACCAATTATTTGTGTATATAGGTTCAGCACTCTCTAAAAAGGCACCTACCAAACAATTTCCTGGTGGCTTTGGTCGTATTGTCAATTTAGTATGCCTTTTCGCTGTAATAATTGTAGCTATACTTTCTTATGAAACAATAAAAGAAGGTTGGCATCATTTTATTCATCCCACAGGAGAATCTAGCGGCATACTGATTGCCCTAGGCGTATTATTCATCGGGATTGTTTTAGAAGGGACAGTGCTAGCTAAAGCGGCTGCAGAAGTGCTACATGAAGCAGGTCAAGAAAAAGCAGGTATCGCATCTATTCCCAAAGCATTCCCATACTTGAATAGAGCAAAACCGGCAACAAAATTAGTTTTTATGGAAGATTTAGTTGCTACTGGAGGCAACTTTTTAGCCTTTGCTGCAATTTTAATTGCTTATTTTACAGGTTGGGGTCGAATAGAAGGACTTGTTTCGATGATAATCGGGGCCATGATGTTTTATGTAGTTGGTAAGGTATTCCTCGATAATGCACGTGGTGTCATCGGTGAGACAGATGAAGAGATGTTAAACCATATCGCTCACCTCGTAATGGAGGATCCGAATATTAAAGATATTGTGCGTCTTGAAGTGATTAAAGAAGGGGAATTTTTACATGTAGAATTAGTAGCTGAAGCTGATCCCCATTTATCGCTAGCCTTTTTAGATGATGTTCGCGATCATTTAACAGAAGTAATCCTAAGCCAAAAAGGAGTATCTAAAGTAGCTATTTTATTCGACGAAGATGACGGGAAAACAAGCTGGATACACGTTGGCGAAAAGCCAAATAACTCCATGTAATACTTTATACAGACAGATAGCCAATTGCCATATTTCAGGCAGTTGGCTATTTATTATACTAGTTTTAAATTGGGAATATCCTCATAACCAACATAGACATGGTTTGTAATCATAAAAGTAAGCAATTTATTACAGGCAATCGTTTGTCTTTTACCATTCTGTTGAATTACGATTTTGGAAAATTGTAAGGAGGCTTGACGATTAGCCAATGCATATTCTTCGGCATTTAATATATCTCTGCCATCCACATGACAGCCCAATACGAAATTCCCTGCAAAAGAATCCTTTAATACATTCGGATGCATGGATTGATAATGGACTTCAGCAATTGAATCTTCGATATTCATGAATTGATGGGCTACCAAATAATGTTTTAAAGCACCTTTTAAATCAATTGCAATAGCCGTATCCGCTAAAATTGTTCGATAATAAACAGGAACAATTTCAGCACCCCCCAAATAAGGCTTAACTTCTACAACAATTTCTCCAAAAGGACGAACAAATAATTGTACAATTGCTTTATTTACACCATCCGAAAAAATAACATTCGTTTGCCCAAAACGTAAGCTTTTAAAAAATATGCTTTGATCTACAATGTATCCAGTGATAATTTTATCATTTTCAATTTGCAATGATTTCGCTTCTATACCCAATACTTCTACACAATTTTGCATTTTATAAACGTGTTGCTGAAATGGCATTTCTATACAGCTTAATGTAACAATACGGTTCTCTAGCAATTGTTTCAACATTTGATCCTCTCCTCTTTGTTTAATATTGTCATTATTTTAGTAAAGGTGGCTGAACAACTTCTGAACATCACTACACGAAGTGAGTGATTATGACAAAAAATTATTCTTTTCTATCATTCGAAAATTACCTCATAGTTAAATAATTCACAATATAGGTTGAATGACTCAATAAAAAACGTGACTTTTATCACTTAAAACAAAGAAAAATATATTATTAACCACTTTTATATCTATCTATTTTATTATATTGCAGGACTATAGAAACTTCTACGACAAATTTCAACACTTATCGTTAATTTTTCTTAACCTTGCAACAAAAAAATATGAGGCTATAAGCATAGCCTCATACATGATGTATTAAAGAGAATTTTGTAAAATAGTTCTTACATCTTCCCCTTGCAATTTATTAAAGTTTCCAAACGGGCCATTTTGCATTGCATGATCTATTATTTGCTGGAATTTCGAATCATCAATATCATAATCAGCTAAACGACTAGGCGCCCCTAATGATGTCCAGAATGCAGATAAACGATCAATTCCCTCGTAAGCAACCTCTTCTACTGTTTTGCCTGTTGCTTCGACTCCAAATACACGTGTGGCTATACCTGCAAAACGCTCAGGATTTACTGGTACACTTAAACGCATCCAATGTGGTTGAAGAATAGCTAACCCCCCTGCGTGTGGAATGTCGTAAACAGCAGATACAGCATGTTCAATATTATGAGATGCCCAATCCCCTCGTGAACCAATTGATAGGAAGCCATTTAAACCAATTGTCCCTGCTAATAAAATGGTTTCACGTAACTCTGTATTTTCTAGATCCTCTACTAATTTTGGAGCTGTCGTAATAACCGTTCGCAATACCCCTTCACACATTTCATCTGTGATAGGAGTATTCGTTGTATTATGGAAATATTGCTCAAATACGTGTGACATCATATCCACAATTCCATACACAGTGTGATTTTTAGGTACAGTCACTGTATATGCTGGATTTAGGATTGAAAATTTCGGGAAGGCTGCTGGACTACCCCAACTTAGTTTTTCTTCTGTAGCGGCATTCGTTATCACAGATCCAGCATTCATTTCTGAACCTGTAGCAGCAAGTGTCAACACTGTTCCTAGTGGTAGGGCTTGTTCTACTAACACTTTACGTGTCACGATATCCCAAGCATCGCCATCATACTTCGCGCCAGCAACGATTAATTTAGAACAATCGATTACTGAACCACCACCAACAGCAAGAACTAAGTCAATTCCTTCTTTTTTGCATATCTCAATACCTCGTCTAGCTGTTTCCACTCGTGGATTTGGCTCTACACCACCTAATTCAAATACGGTTTTATCCGCGAGTTGCAATTTTTCTATAACAGCATCGTATACACCATTCGCTTTAATACTCCCGCCACCATATACAACTAATACTTTGTTTCCTAATTGCTCTAATTCTTTCGGTAATTTTTCAAGTGCATCCTCACCAAAATGTAGTTTCACCGGGTTAAAAAAAGTAAATGAATCCATCTAATTCGCCCCTTTCTAGTTGGATTTTCTCATAATTATGCTAGAGAAAGCAAAGATTACACGCTGTCATCGCTTTGCTATTTCTAAAGAGTTGCTTCAAACTGTTCAGATTTTGTTCAGGTAATAGTTGTATAGTACTTTTTATTACATAAAATCAAAGGAATTTTTGCACATGCTTATTATTGTAATTGTTGTCGTAACTATAATTTTGGGCTTTTTCCTGTTACGATTTTTTAAAATCAAAAAAATAAGGAACGAAAAAAAGATGCTATTAGAACAGCGTCTAGATCACCTTCTTCAATCGAATAAAAATGAAAAAAATGAGTCATCCCATTAGTATAGGAATGACTCATTAGCTTATTTTTACTTAAACCCAACCACGGAAGCGAGAAGCTTCTGCCGTACGGCGAACACCTACCATGTAAGCTGCTAAGCGCATGTTGATGTTACGTGTTGTTGCTGTTGTATATACATTATCAAATGCTTCAACCATTTTTTTGTATAGACGCTCTTCCACTTCTTCTTCTGTCCAATAATAACCTTGGTTATTTTGCACCCATTCAAAGTAAGAAACTGTAACTCCACCTGCAGAGGCTAATACGTCTGGTACAAGTAAAATGCCGCGCTCTGTTAAGATTTTAGTTGCTTCTGCTGTTGTTGGACCATTTGCTGCTTCTACTACGATATTTGCTTTCACATTATGTGCATTGTCAGCAGTAATTTGGTTTTCAATAGCAGCTGGTACTAAAATATCACAATCAAGCTCTAATAATTCTTTGTTAGAAATTGTGTTTTCAAATAAAGTTGTTACTGTTCCAAAGCTATCGCGACGATCTAATAAATAGTCGATATCTAAACCTTCAGGATCATGAAGTGCACCATAAGCATCTGAAATACCGATTACTTTCGCACCTAAATCATGCATGAATTTCGCAAGGAAGCTTCCTGCGTTACCAAATCCTTGAATAACAACACGAGCACCTTTAATATCAATACCACGTTTTTTTGCTGCTTCTTCGATTACGATTGTAACACCTTGTGCAGTCGCACGGTCACGACCTTGAGAACCACCAAGTACTAGTGGTTTACCCGTGATGAAGCCTGGAGAGTTGAATTCATCCATGCGGCTATATTCATCCATCATCCATGCCATAATTTGTGCATTTGTAAATACGTCTGGCGCAGGAATATCTTTTGTTGGTCCTACGATTTGACTTACCGCACGAACATAGCCACGGCTTAAGCGTTCAATTTCGCCCATAGACATTTGACGAGGATCACAAATGACACCGCCTTTACCACCACCGTATGGTAGATCGACAATACCACATTTCAATGTCATCCACATTGAAAGCGCTTTAACTTCCTCCTCAGACACTTGTGGGTGGAAACGAACCCCACCTTTAGTTGGTCCTACAGCATCATTATGTTGTGCACGGTAGCCAGTAAATACTTTTGTTGTACCATCATCCATTTTTACTGGGATGCGCACTTGTAGCATGCGAAGCGGTTCCTTTAGTAATTCATACATTGCTTCATCATAGCCAAGTTTATTTAGAGCATCTTGAATGACATCTTGTGTTGATGTGAAAAGATTTAAGTTTTCAGACATTATTAAATCGCCTCTTTGTTTTTTTTAATGATAGTTATCGGCATCATTGTAACATACTTCCGAATTAAAATGTGAACATTTTGTTAAAGTTTAAATACTTTTTCAATTTGTTCAATTGACCAATCTAAATCCTCTTGAGAAATCACAAGTGGTGGTGCAAAACGAATCACTGTATCATGTGTTTCTTTACATAATAGACCTAATTCTTTAAGTTTTTCACAGTATGGACGAGCTGCTTCTGTTAGCTCCATACCGATAAATAAACCACGACCACGTACTTCCTTAATAACTGGGTTGTTAATTTCTTTTAATTTGCCTTTGAAATATTCACCAAGTTCGTGTGAACGCTCTGCTAATTTTTCATCTAATAAAACTTTAATAGATGCAATTGAAACTGCACAAGCTAAAGGGTTGCCTCCGAAAGTTGAACCATGTGAGCCTGGGTTGAATACACCTAAAATACTACGGTTTGCAGCCACACAAGAAATCGGGAATACACCGCCACCTAGAGCTTTACCTAAGATATACATATCTGGTTCTACTTCTTCCCAGTCACAAGCAAACATTTTACCTGTACGTGCTAAACCAGCTTGAATTTCGTCAGCAATGAATAGAACATTGTTTTCACGGCAAAGTTCACGAGCTGCTTTTAAGAAGCCTTCTGTTGGAATGACGATACCTGCTTCACCTTGAATTGGCTCAATTAAAAATGCAGCAGTGTTTGGTGTAATAGCAGCTTTTAAAGCTTCAAGGTTACCATAATCTACTAATTTAACGTTTGGTAGCATTGGACCAAAACCACGACGGTATTCTTCATCAGAAGATAAAGATACAGCTAGCATTGTACGACCATGGAAGTTACCATTACATGCAATAACTTCAGCCTTACCCTCTTCTACGCCTTTAACATCATATGCCCAACGACGAGCTGCTTTAAACGCAGTTTCTACTGCTTCAGCACCAGTATTCATTGGTAATACCATTTCTTTATTTGTTAATTTCCCTACTAGCTCATACCATTCACCAAGGTTTTCGCTGTAGAAAGCACGCGAAGTTAACGTTACTTTATCAGCTTGCTCTTTTAAAGCAGCGATAATTTTTGGATGACGGTGTCCTTGGTTTACAGCTGAATAAGCTGATAACATATCTAAATATTTGTTGCCTTCTGGATCTTTAACCCAAGCACCCTCAGCCTCTGAAATAACGATTGGCAGTGGATGATAGTTTGCTGCACCAAAATTTTGTGTTTGTTCAATAACTTGTTGAGTTTTTGTCATATCCTATTCTCTCCTTACTAATCATGTTGAAAAACTTTATAGAAGAAAGGGACTATGTATCACTATAAGTAGAATGATTAAAAATTTAGCAACAATTCAAACGATAAATTTGCTAACTTCTCCACAGTAAACTACGTCATGGATGTCTACGGTTTTAGCCAGGGTAGTGTTACCTGGAGAAGTGTCACAAATTCATTTAAAATGCCTTAATTTCTACTTACTTTGAAAAGCCCTCACGTCAATGTGAAAATTAAAGCATTTCTGAAGTTGTTTTAGCTTGCATATGCAGTTGTAGGTAGTCTGGGCCACCAGCTTTTGAGTCTGTACCTGACATGTTGAAGCCACCGAATGGTTGGTAACCTACGATTGCACCTGTACAGCCACGGTTGAAGTAAAGGTTTCCTACATGGAATTCTTGACGTGCTTTTTCTAAATTCATACGGTTTTTAGTGATAACTGCACCTGTTAAGCCGTATTCTGTGTCGTTTGCGATGTCAATTGCTTGGTCAAAGTCTTTTGCTTTTGCAATCGCAACAACTGGTCCGAAGATTTCTTCCTTCATAATACGAGCTGAAGGATCAACGTCAGCGAACACAGTTGGTTGCACGAAGTAACCGACTGAATCGTCAGCAGTACCACCAGCTACTAGACGGCCTTCGCCTTTACCGATTTCGATGTACTCAGTAATTTTGTTGAAAGCGGCTTGGTCGATAACTGTTGCCATGAAATTGCTGAAGTCTGTTGGGTCCCCAACTGTTAAAGCGTTTGTTAATTCAACAACGCGCTCTACTACTTGGTCATAGACATCTTCTACGATGACAGCACGAGAACATGCTGAACATTTTTGACCTGAGAAACCAAATGCTGATTTCACGATGGATTGTGCAGCTAATTCTAAATCTGCTTCTTTATCCACTACGATTGTATCTTTACCGCCCATTTCAGCGATAACACGTTTAATCCAAATTTGGCCTTCATTTAACACAGATGCACGTTGGTTGATACGTAAGCCGACATCACGTGAACCTGTGAAGCTGATGAAGCGTGTTTTAGGATGATCAACTAAGTAGTCACCTACTTCAGCACCAGAACCTGGTACGAAGTTAACAGCACCTGCTGGAAGACCAGCTTCTTCTAATACTTCAATAAATTTATATGCAATAACTGGCGTTGTTGACGCTGGTTTTAATAACACTGTGTTCCCTGTTACTAATGCAGCGACTGTTGTACCAGCCATAATCGCAAATGGGAAGTTCCAAGGAGAAATGACGATACCAATTCCTAATGGAATGTAGTCATAACGGTTGTATTCACCTGGACGGCTTTCTACTGGTTGCCCGTCTTTAATGCGTAGCATTTGGCGACCGTAGTATTCCATGAAGTCGATTGCTTCTGCAGTATCTGCATCAGCCTCTGCCCAAGGCTTACCAGCTTCTTTTGTCAATAATGCAGAGAATTCATGTTTGCGACGACGGATAATCGCTGCTGCTTTGAAAAGAACGTCTGCACGAATGGCTGGATCAACTTTTTTCCACGTTTTGAATGTTTCATCTGCCGCTTGCATCGCTTTTTCAGCTAAATCTTTGCTCGCTTTTGACACGCGACCAATGACTTCTGTTTTCTTTGCAGGATTGTACGAAACGATTTTATCTTCTGTTGTAATGCGCTCGCCACCGATAATGAGTGGGTAGTCTTGACCTAAGTAACCTTCAACTTTATTTAAAGCCTCTACATAAGCATTGTAGTTTGCCTCTTGTGAAAAATCTGTGAATGGTTCGTGTTTGTATGGAATCATACTTAATCCTCCCTTGTGAGATGTGTTTGGGTATGCAAAAAACATTGACGCAAAATATCTTTGCGTATAAAATATTCTTACACTTATTATAATGCAAAATTTCGTTGCATATTTCAAGTAAAAAATTTTTGAGGTGCACATTTTTATGAAAAATTCTGAACCTTTACTACCTTTTTATGAGTTTATTGCAACAAATGTATCCGTGGGTATTCATGCAGTAGACCTATCTGGCAAAACAATTATTTACAATACGAAAATGAAAGAAATTGAAGGATTTCATTTTGATGAACTTGCAGACCGTTCCATTATTGAAATGTTTTCCTTCCGTCAACATGAAAGTACATTAATGCGTGTTTTACAAACAGGAAAGAAAGAAATTAATGTTAAACAATCCTACTGGAATAAAAATGGTCATGAAATTACAACAATTAATGATACTTTTCCACTTTTTGCTGATGGAAAACTGATTGGCGCAATCGAATTTGCACGTGATATTACCTCACTGGAAAAGCTTGTTTATCAACCCCTTCGTCGTTACGATGAACCATTAACATTTGATATGATTAAAGCAGATTCTGAATCCATGAAGCAGGTTATCGACAACGCTAAAAAAGCAGCTGCTGTAAAATTACCAGTATTATTAATTGGCGAATCTGGCACAGGGAAAGACTTAGTAGCAGAGGGAATTCACCACGCGGCTTCACCTGATCCTGATGCCTTTGTAACACTCGTTAGTCGCCGTTCAGCTCAATCGGTGCTCGATAAACTACAGCAATTATTAGAAGAAGATAAAGACTATACCTTTTTCTTTGAACGGATAGATTTTTTAAGCTTAGACATTCAAGAGCAACTTTTAGATATACTACATTCGCTGCCACAGTCCAAATATATGCTGATTGGAAGTGTAGGCAGTGATCCTATTACATTGATTGCCGAAAAAAAGCTGTCAAAATCTCTTTATTATTTCTTTGCAACAATGGCGATTACCATTCCAAATTTAACAGATCGAAAAGAAGACATTCTTCCATTTGTTGAAGATTATTTTAGTCGACATCGAGAACGATTTGCCTCACAGGTCACTGAACTTGCACCAGATGTACAGGAATTATTTTTACAGTATGATTGGCCAGGAAATCTAAAGGAGCTTGAGCTACTACTGGATGAAATTGTTTCATTTATGACAACGGAAACCACTGTTACTTCAGATTTATTACCTTTACATTTCCGCTTCAAAGTGCAACAGCAAGATACAAATAATCGTGAGCCAGAATTTTTTATGTTCCATCAAAATCATAATGTTATGCCACTCGATGCCTATTTGCGTGAAGCCGAATCATATTATGTGCAAAATGTCTTAAATTTATATGAGGGCAATATTACAAAGGCAGCGAATGCGCTTGGTATGAGCAGACAAAACCTACAATATCGAATCCGTAAAATAAAAAAGCAATAGAAAAAAACGAGGATACCTTCATTCGAAAGCATCCTCGTTTTTTTATTGACCAGATTGTTCAATCCAGTCCTGCAATTTATCTTTTAAGGAATTAAAACCATTTGCATCCGATTCATCTACACGGTCCTGCAATGATTTACGTGGTGGTGCATCTTTTTTTCTTACTGTTGCTGGGCGATCCTGTAGCGCTCTCATCGATAAACTAATTTTTTCGGCCTCTTCATCGATTTCAAGAATTTTGACTTCTACTTCTTGCCCAACAGCTAAAAATTCACTAACGTCCTTCACAAAGCCGTATGTTATTTCCGAAATATGCACAAGGCCTTGCGTATTGTCATCTAATGCAACAAATGCACCGTATGGTTGAATACCTGTAACTTTTCCGGTCAACACGTCTCCTAATTCATATTTTTTTACCATAACCTTTGCCCACTTTCTTTTGTTTGCTACGTATATATCGCTTAAATTATAACATACGTGTAAAAACGGGGCAAAAAATCATCTCATCAATCCATGATACCAATTATACGGTAAAAACCGTCTTCATTTTGAGATAATCTAAACAAAAGTTGCTTGCCATACTCTTTTTGATGTTCTTCATCAAGTCGTACAGCCACCATTGGATAATTGCCGTTGTATTGCGCCATTTGGCTAATAATAGATAAGTTCTTCACTTTGTTTAAAAAATCCGACTCTATTTCTACATTTGATAGGATTACTTTCTCTTCCAATGATTCATCTCCAATAGAAATTGCATATAAATAAAGGGAAACCATATTTAAAGGACTAAGCTGATTAATAAATGGTTCAGGGTCACTTTTCAAATACTGATCATAAATTTTCTTAATTTGTGCAATCTCAGCATCATCGATGTCTACAATATTAAATTCTTCAACTGCCGTATCTTTCCTAATTTGCAAAATGGCCGTTGAAATATCTTGTTTGGACAGCCCTACTAACGTTGCTGAGTTGTTATATTGGTGTAATTCATTTAAAATAATTGCCGCATTCTTTGTCATTACCTCCCCATACTTTCCATTAGCAACTTTTTGTAAAAAATTCAGGTATTCTTTATTAACGATTCCCTTGTCAGTATACACTTGATAGTTAGTGGTTCCTTTCATTAGAGCTAACCAAGTATTTTCAAATACTGCCTTTAATTCCTTATAAGTAGCATTCGCCGTATTGATATCAAACAACAATGAACGCTCCATAATTTTCAAGGATTCAGCTGTTTCTTCTCGTGTATATCTCAAGTCTTCTTCTCTTAATAAAAATCCTTTTTGTAAAAACTCAAAGTAACCAAAAATATCAGGGTGCATGTATTTTATAGGCTCAAAAGCAAATTCCCCATCGATGGGATTAGCTTTAAAATAATAGGAACCATCCGTATCCATATGAAGTTCCATATATTGCTTGCTTGCTGTTTCAATGATTGCTTTTAAATCTGATGGATACTGACTACGATCTATCTTTTTCTTGAAAAACTGTTCATAAGGTTCAAGTAAAGAATTAAAATACACTTCTATGTCATTAAGCGGTTGCTTATATAAGCTAAAGATTCCATAAGATTCATTAAAGGATAATGGCCCATATCCTTTGATTGTCTCTAAGGCTCGTCTTGGGGTCATTAATCCGTCTAAAATTTCTTTCTCCATTATTTGCAATTCCCAATCCTCTTTTATCGAACGTTCATAACTCGTATAGAAGGCCAACATGGAATCTGCATTTTGAATATATGAAAAAGTATTCAGTTCTTCTACTGAAACTTTCAACTCCCTACTTATATCTTCTTTCACTCTCTTATATTTCTTGGTGATTCGCTCTACCCATTGTTCATACGTCTCTATCCTGTTGTCATCATTTTCTTGAAAAATCTGTTTATCATTACTATTGTAAGTTTCAGGTTGTCTAATCATATATGAAGTTCCTAATAAACCCACTAATAACACGCTCGCAATACTTACAAACCAAACAACCGACTTTTGCCATCTTGAGGGGCGCTGATGAACTTTATTGATATTTTCAAAAGATAATTCCTTTGATGTATCCTCTTCTTCAATTTGTTTAAAGACAGTATCAGGATCAAGCTTCGGTTCCATTCGTTCATAGGATTTTTTCAGTAGTGCCATGCGTTGGTCAAATTGCTTATCATCCATTTTCAACACTCCCATCTTGCATTAATGCTGCCTTTAGCTTTTCCTTCGCACGTAATAATCGCACTTTCACCGTCGATAACGAAATGTTTAAGACCTCAGCGATTTCTTCGTATTTTAATTCGTGGAAATAATACAACACGAGAGGATAACGGTATTTTTCATCAAGGGCCTGAATAGCACAATGTAGATGCCTGTCCTCTTCAAACAAAAGAACATCCTCTTCAGCAGATGAATGAGTCTTTTGCTGTTGGGCTTGTAACTTGTCCTCTTTTGCCTGCTGCCGTTGTTCCTTACGATAATAATCACGCGTAGCATTTAATGTGATTTTATAGAGCCATGTGGTAAATCGATCCTGTTTAAATTGGTGTAAAAAGCGATACAGTTTGACAAATACCTCCTGTGAAACATCAGCTAAATCATTTGTATGTACACCACATTGAAAGGCAAACTTTTCAACGGTTCGTTGATGTATGCGGATAAGCTCTATATAGGCATCTTTATCTCCTTGCTGCGCCCTTGCTATTAGTTCAACCTCTGTCATAGCTATCCCCCCTTTTTGATAATGAAACGAAGCATTCTACCTAATTGTTACATAATTTAGATGTCTTTCCTTATATGTTATCATTCTAGATTTTTACTCCATCAAGTGTCTTCCTATCTACCATCAATTTTCTGATATTTGCTTGTATTATGAGAAGATTGAGGTAAAATAATACTTTAGTATAAGGAGGATTTATTTTCGTGTCATCGAGGGATCAATTTACAACAAAAATTGGGTGTTATTTTCATTCAGGGGATTTTGCCTTTATTTAAATAAGTATTAGCCTCAATGATTCCATTAAAAAAGAGGTTGTCCAGTGACAACCCCTTTTTTTATAAGGAATATGCAAAATATTTTAAATAATACATTTCGCTTCAAATTTAATCGCAATTAGTTTGTAAGAAATGGCGACACAGTCTTCAAATGGTATCCATTGCTCAAACGAATGCTCATATGTTTCTTGAATAACTTTTGCAAGTGTCGATGGATCATCAATCCCTTGCAATGCTGCTACTACATCTGCTGTTTCTGTATCATAATGGTCTGGACCTAAGTGGAATGGATCCCACTCCTCTAGCAGATGGACAGCTGCTTGATTCATTTTTATATTTTCCAAAATACTCACCTATTATCCTTTGATCATACTCGTATGATACCATAGTAAAAAAAAAAGAAAAGAGTGATTTGCTTGTCTATTTTTGATCAAACTATCAAACGTCGATGTACAAACTCTGTAAAATGGGACGCAATGGAAAAGGTTTATGGCCTAAACGATGCCTCAGATATCTTACCAATGTGGGTAGCCGATATGGATTTTGCTGCTCCAGCAGCCGTTTCAAAGGCTTTACAGCAACATGCCGAACATACTATTTTTGGCTATAGTTATATGAGTGAAGAAGCAATTCAATCCATTGTAGACTGGCAAAGTAGTCGCCATGACTGGCACATTGAGAAAGAAGCCATTCTATTCTGTAATGGTGTTGTGGCTGCATTAGCTAACAGCATTGTTGCCCTAACTAACCCTGGTGACAAAGTACTCATTTCACCTCCAGTTTATCCGCCATTCTTTAACATACCAAAAAGTAATGGTCGTGAAGTTGTAAGCTGCCCATTGGTTGAAGAAGATGGAATGTTTGTCTATGATTTTGAAGCCTTTGAGCAGGCTTTAGCACAAGATGTGAAAGCCTACATACTATGTAACCCGCATAATCCAGGAGGCTATGTATGGGATGAAGCTACTTTAAAGGAAATTGTACGACTATGTGCTAAGTATGATGTCATCATTATTTCTGATGAAATCCATGCTGATTTAATGATCAATGGGGATAAACATATTCCTTTAGCTAAAGTTGCAGGTGATGAAATCAATCGCATAGTTACGTGTATGGCTCCTACTAAAACTTTTAACTTAGCAGGAATTCAAGTTTCATATATGATCGTAACAGATAAGAAAAAACGCTTGAAGCTAGAGGCCATCAATATGGCAAGTGGTCAAGGCTCATTAAATACATTTGCCTCTGTTGCCCTTCATGCTGCTTATACAAAAGGGGCTCCTTGGTTAGATGAATTACTCCCTTATATTTCTGCCAATATGGAGTATGTGAAAGCTGAGTTAGAGCAAATTCCAGGCATTCGTGTTACGATTCCACAATCCACTTATTTAATCTGGATTGATTACCGAGAGCTGGGGCTTGAAGAGAAGGAGATCATGACTCGCTTACTTGAAATCGGAAAGCTAGCACTAGAACCAGGAACAAAATATGGAGAAGAAGGCCGTGGCTTCCTACGTATGAATGTTGCTTGTTCATTTGATACTGTGAAAGATGGCGTCGAGCGTTTTAAAAAGGTCTTTGCACAATAATAATGGTTGAAAGGATATCTCTCTTTTGGAGATATCCTTTTCTATGTTTAAAAGCTTAATTTTGTGGAAAAGGTTCTTATCAATCGGATTTATAAAGAGGTGTTTTACATGGACATTGTCCCATTAACGATTAAACGTGCCTATATGACCTTCCTTTTTCCCTTCGCCTATTCCGAAAAAAATCGTCAAAAAATCAGTGATGTACTATTAGATGAAGACTTTTCTTTTTTTACCTTGAAAAATACTTCACTTGAAGACGCCTTTTATGGTGATATGACGATTATACATGAGGAGCTTGCCCAATTTTTCTATCCTTTTTTGGAGGATAAATTATTTCCAAACGAAATGAATAGCCCTGACTTTATTCGTTTTTCCAAAGCTTTTTATACACAAGGCACCTTACACCTTCAAGAAAGTCAAATCAATTATGATTACGAAGTGATGAGTATTGATGTGACATTATGTCCTTTTGGGAATGGGATTATAACAGTAAGAGCAAATATTACCGATCAATCACATGATCTAAGTGATATATTAAATTTTATCCACTATTTTAGAGTATTAGAGGCCAAACTACGAGAGGAGAAAGGTGCCAGTCATCATTTTTCATTTGGTCATTGTTCTTCTACAAGTGAATTGTTATTTAAGTATTTTATACCTTATTTACAGCCCTTTCTATTACATCAACAAGACCATAGCTATGAAGGCTTACCGTTCTTTGAAGATGAGCGAATGTTTGCCTCAGCATATTTAATTGCTGAGGAAGAAGCTAAAATTATACCTGAGCATTTATTTCGATTGGGACAAGTAGATGGTAGGACACCTGCTGGCAAACCCTTTATTTCTAGCACTAATCCTGAATATATCTCTAATTATGTACAAGAGCATGCCCATACACGTTGGGCTCCGAACAGTTATATTATCACCTCGTCACAGGCACAAATAACGATGACAAATAGGCCGTTTGCCAAATGTACACATAGTATTCAAGAATTTATGGGTACGCACTATTACAATTTGTTCATTCATTATTTTTATAAAATGATGCTCTTAAAGCTTTCCTATGAGTATAGTGAAATAAAGTGGGGCAAAGATAAACAGGTTGTCAATGAACTAATCGAGCTCATTACAAAGTTTTCTGCACGCTATTATTTTGAAGAAGTCATCGTACGAACAGAAGGCAGAGAAATTTCTCAATTGCTACGAAAGTATTTCCGTATAAATGAACATTATGTCGAAACGAAAGAAACATTGAATAGTTTGTATCGAACACAGGAAGATCAATCTGATAATCGAAGTAATAATTTACTATTTATTTTAACAGTCTTTACTGTAATATCAGGCATTTATGGGATGAACTTAGTCATTGAAGGTTGGAAGGATAGCAGTGATTTCGATAGCATCGGTAGTTATACACTCTTTGAATGGGTAGCCTTTATTACTGCATTGAGTGGGATTGGTTTATCCCTTGTCCTTGTTTGTGTCACTGCCTTTAAAACACTACGAAACATGGTGCGTCGTGCTAAAAAAAAATATAAATAAAAAGAATCTGTCTCCAGGGAGGCAGATTCTTTTTATTTAAATATTCTGTTGGTTATTTGTACTTTTCTTTTCTGCTAAAATCCGTGCTTCAATTTCCTTAGATTTCATTTCTTGCTTCTTAGAAATTTTTCTAAAAAGCGTAAACACGATAATACATAGAATAAGCATAATTAAAAATTCAAATGCCGCTGGAATATAACCTGATTTGTCTTCTGGGAAATATAAAAATTGATACATAAAGTTTTGCATTTCTACACGTCCTTATACGTATTATTCAAAGACTGTAATTGACTCAATTTTCACATCTTCTAATGGTTTGTCACGGAAATCTTTTTCCACATCCGCAATTTTATCCACAATGTCCATACCTTCTACTACATGACCGAATACTGTGTGTTTATGGTCTAACCAAGGTGTACCACCGTTTTGAGCGTAAGCTTCGATGATTTCTTCAGGGAAGCCTGCACCCTGTAATTGACGAAGCATATCACTTGGAAGGTGCTTCATTTGTACAATAAAGAATTGAGAACCATTTGTGTTTGGACCTGCATTTGCCATTGAAAGCGCTCCACGTAGGTTAAACAATTGCTCTGAGAACTCATCTTCAAAGGAATTACCCCAAATTGATTCTCCGCCCATACCAGTACCAGTTGGGTCGCCACCTTGAATCATGAAGTCTTGAATAACACGGTGGAAAATAATGCCGTTATAGTAGCCTGATTTAGCATGACCTAAAAAGTTCTCAACCGTTTTTGGTGCGTGCTCAGGGAATAATTTAATTTTGATAGCACCTAATGTTGTGTTCATTTCTACAAGCACTTCGCCTGCTTGTACGTCTGTTGTTAATTGTGGAAACATGGAAGTCTCTCCTTTAATGATAAATTTCAGTTTCAATGAAAAAGATGCCTGTGCACCCTTTCTGACCTCATTTTAGTCTAACATACTTCCTACCGGTTTTCTCCCTCAAAGTATTGACGATTTTTGCACTTTTACTATTCCTTTTTAAAACTATATAAATAGGTCCGAGCGAGTATTTGGAATCTATCCAAAATATGTTATTCTGATGAAGGATTTATAGAAAGAGTGGAGGCACACATGAAAAAGGCTTTTGGTTTTTTTATTATCGTTCTATCCCTTCCTGCTTTATGGTGGATTAGCACAAACATTAAAACAGAAATCCATATGGCACAAGCACATGAGGAACAAATGACTAATGCTATACATTTACCTGAGGTAGAGGCCCAGCTACCTGTTACCCTTATTGATCGAAATGGGCAAACATTTAGTGAGGAATATGTCGAATGGCGGCAGCCACTAAGTTTACAAGAAATTCCACAAATTGCCCAGGAAATATTCATTACCAGTGAGGATGCTGATTTTTATACGCATATTGGCTTTGATTTGAGTGCGATTATTCGTGCGGTTGTAGCCAATTCAAATAGCAACACAACCTCTCAAGGTGGTAGTACAATCACGCAGCAGCTTGTTCGGATGCGTTATTTATCTGAAGAAAAAACATATGAACGGAAATTAACAGAGCTTTTTTATGCATATGAATTAGAAAAGGAATTTGATAAAGAAGCCATTTTAACGATGTACCTGAATGAGTCCTATTTTAGCAATCAAGTTTATGGCATTGGCGGAGCAGCCACCTATTATTTTCAAAAGCCACTCCAAGAATTATCCATAGCTGAAATAGCCTTCATTGCGGCCATCCCAAATAACCCCTCCCTTTATAATCCTTTAAAGAATTATGATCAAACTAAAGCAAGGCAGGAGCGCTTGTTAGATACCCTTGCAGCAAATGGGGCTATTACAGAGGAAGAGGCAAAAAACTATAAGGCTGATTCCATTACATTAAATGTGAAAGATAAAATTCAAAGTTATCCAATGTATAGTACTTATGTTCTTCAAGAGTTAAAATGGCTTGTTGCAGAAAAAGAAGGCTATGCGGATCGACTAGGCTTTACAGATAATGAGGAAGAGAAGAAAAAAATTAAAGCGCAATTAGATAATCGACTCAATACATTATTTCAAAATGGACTCATCATTCACACAGCGCTTGATCCAACTAAACAGCAGCATGATGAGGAAAAAATGTCAGCTATTTTAGGAACTAGCCCATTGCAAGCAGCAGGTGCAACTATTGAGAACCAATCAAGAGAAATAGTTAGTCTGTATGCAGGGAAGAACTATGAAAAATTTGATTTCCATCGTGCATTTCAAGGAACACGCCAACCAGGGTCAGCCTTTAAGCCTCTGGCAGTCTATGCACCGTTCTTCGAAACAACAGCTCATACACCTGATTCGATTGTCAACGGTGGTCGTTATTGTGTTGGCTCGTTTTGCCCACAAAACTATGGGGGCTATACGTATGGTGATGTGTCAATTCGTACTGCTTTTCGACATAGCTATAACACATCTGCACTTCGCCTCTTTCAAACAGTTGGGGTTGAAACAGCCTTTGATTACCTTAATCGCTTTCACTTCCGCTCGATTGTAGAGAAGGATCATAATTATGCCGCATCATTAGGAGGGCTCACCTATGGTGTAACAGCATTAGAACTCGCAGATGCTTATACTAGCTTTATTGATGGCTCTTATGTACTTGCTCATAGTATACGCAAAGTCACAGCTTTCGATGGAACAGAACTTTATAGTTGGGATACACAGCGTGAGCAAATTTGGTCTCCTAAAACAGTAAAATACATGCGTGAGCTCCTTGCAGATGTTGTAGCAAACGGTACAGGTCAAGGTGTCTATAGTAACAGCAGCTATGTTGGGGCAAAAACAGGGACAACGAATGACTATCGTGACTACTGGCTTGCTGGACTCAATGACGATTATACCGCTGCCGTATGGTTAGGGTATGATAAACCTCAATCAATGCAGCAATTAGAAGAATACAAAATTCATCATCAATTATTTAATGTTTTGCTTGAGTAGTGAAACAACCAAAAGGTAGTAGTCTTAGCGACTACTACCTTTTCAAAGTGTTAAAAAACAAACCATTAATAAAATTTTTATGAAAGGTGGAAATGGTTTTCCGTTACAGGCTACTTTCTTTCCTGTGGGCGAGCCGGAGTCAAAATGTTAGCTTTTTAGCAACAGTTTTCAAATAAAGTGAAAGTTTCATTATTCTTTATGGAGGATGCTGTTAACATTTTAATAGTATGTATTAATTTGCAAACGGCAAACTTGCCAAAATGCCATTATAGAGCTTTAATACGACATAAACAACTAGTGTTAAAAGAATCGTCCACATAAAAAGCTCAAAGATTAATAGACCGATTGTGCCTCCCATTGATATAAAATGACTCATTTTATAAATCAGGTAAATAAAGTAGGTAAATATTGTGATGACAAAGATACCAATTAAAACATAAATAAATTGGATGGCAAATGCAGAACACATAGCACCTACAAATAAGATAATATAGCCACCTCGAGCCTGACTAACTGTGGCCCCTTCGTTATCCTTTGAAAAGAACAGCATTCCTACCTCATGAATGGTTTCTCCAACAAGCTTAAGGGCAGAAAATAACATAAAAAAAACAATGGCAAAAACAATGAGTAGAAATACACGTAATTCAAAATCTGATAAAAACTCTCGCATTCCTGAATACACACCGATGGCTTGAAAAATCTGTAATGATTTACCAACAGCATACATACCAAATGTCAAACTAAACAATAAAATTGTAATTAATGGTAGATAACCATAGATATATGGGTTCCTCATAAAAAATTTTTTTCCTTTATTTTTATTGATAACTTCCTATTTATAATATAACGAAAATTCTCCAACGACCGCAAGCTAAATCCCAATAGTGCATATGCATTCCCAATTAAAGTACGTTATAATTGATTTACTTACCTGCATAAAGGAGGGTTTTTTTGTTACAAGTACTTTATATTTTTATTCCAATGCTTGTTGCAATATTAGTGCCATTATTATATAAACGCATGAATAATATTCACACAGGTTGGTTTGTTCTTGCTGTACCTGTTACGCTTGCTGTTATTTATACAACATATATTGCTCAAGTTGCTAAAGGTGAAGTATTTACTGCAGAGCTACCTTGGATTCCATCTCTTGATATTTCCATCATCTCATATTTAGATGGACTTAGCTTATTATTCTCATTACTCATTACTGGAATTGGCTCGTTGGTTGTGCTTTACTCCATTTTTTACTTAGATAAACATAAAGAAAAATTACATAACTTTTATGTTTACTTACTGTTATTTATGTCAGCCATGCTGGGAGTAGTACAGTCAGATCATTTAATTACACTCTATTTCTTCTGGGAGCTAACATCCATATCATCATTTTTACTCATCGGCTATTGGTATAATCGGGATGCCTCACGCTTCGGAGCATTAAAGTCTATGATGATTACAGTTGGCGGCGGTTTAATGATGCTAGGTGGCTTTGTTCTTCTTTATTTAATGGGAGGAACCTATTCCATTCGAGAATTGATTGTTATGGCCCCAAATTTAGTAGACCAACCTTTATTCACTTGGTCACTTGTCCTATTACTCTTGGGAGCATTTACAAAATCCGCGCAATTCCCATTCTACATTTGGTTACCAGATGCCATGGAGGCGCCAACACCAGTAAGTGCATACCTTCACTCAGCTACAATGGTCAAAGCAGGTATCTATTTAGTTGCACGATTTACGCCGATATTTGCAGTCTCTGAGCTTTGGGTGTGGCTTGTAACGGGTGTAGGTATCTTAACTTTATTCTGGGGCTCCTTCTTTGCAGTGAAGCAAACTGATTTAAAAGGTATTCTAGCCTTCTCCACAGTTAGTCAGCTTGGACTTATAATGTCACTACTCGGGGCAAGTGCTGTTGCTTTTCATGCAAATGGCTCAGTCGATACCATTAAATTTGCTGCATTTGCTGCCATTTTCCACCTTATCAATCATGCAACATTTAAAGGCAGTCTCTTCATGATTGCAGGCATTGTTGATCATGAAACAGGAACTCGAGATATTCGTAAACTTGGTGGTTTAATGAGTATTATGCCAATTAGTTTTACTGTGGCTGCAATAGGAAGTTTATCAATGGCTGGTCTTCCACCATTTAATGGCTTCTTAAGTAAAGAAATGTTTTTAACAGCCATGCTTGCACTTCAAAAGTTTGAATTCTTCGGCTTTGAAACATGGGGAGCACTCTTCCCTATTGTTGCGTGGATTGCTAGTATTTTTACATTTATCTATAGCTTCTATTTTGTTTTCCGAACATTTAATGGGAATTACAAACCAGAGCAGTTACCTCATAAACCACATGAGGCGCCGATCGGTATGCTAATTTCGCCTATTCTTTTAGCGGCTTTAGTTGTGACAATCTTCTTTATTCCAAACTTTATCGGTAATACCTTTGTAAAACCAGCCGTTCAAGCGATACAGCCATTTTTGTATGATTCACCCCAAGCTGTTGATATTCATGTATCTGCTTGGCACGGCATCACCCCAGAGTTATTGATGACAGTTGGGATTATAATAGTTGGGGTATTGTTATTTGTTGCCTTACCAAAATGGCAGGGGATGTATCAACTATTCCCGCAAGCATTAACATTAAACAATGCCTATGACAAAATCATGCAGGGATTAGATGTTGGCTTAAATCGTATTTCCCGACGCTATATGACAGGTTCTATGCGTCACTATTTACTCTATATGTTTAGCGGAATAACTATTATTGTAATCGGGTCTCTATTCGTGAAAGATGCATTTAGTATTTCATTCCAAGGAGCCTCCCCAATTAATTTGTATGAAATTATCTTGATCGTCGTTTTATTAATTGGTACGGCCATCACCATCTTGGCTAAATCACGTTTAACAGCCATTATTGGGCTTGGTACTGTAGGCTATACAGTCGCCTTATTCTTTGTCATTTTTAATGCACCTGATTTAGCGCTGACACAGCTCGTTATAGAAACGATTTCAGTAGCACTATTTTTATTAGCATTTTACCATCTACCTAAGCTTGGTAAACGCGAGGAGCGAATGAGGTTCCAGTTAAATCGTGCCATTGTTTCCATTGCAGTTGGTGTGATGGTAACACTTGTTGCGCTGTCAGCCCATTCCCAAAAATTAATTCCGTCTATTGCTAAGTACTACGAGGAAACCGTCTATTCATTAGCGGGTGGCGGAAATATTGTAAACGTAATTTTAGTAGACTATCGTGGTTTCGATACATTGTTTGAAATTACAGTACTCGGCATAGCTGGCATGGCCATCTTAGCTATGATTAAGTTACGTATGAATAGAAAGGAGAACACTCATGAAAACAAATGATGTGATCATACAATTTACAGCTAAAATTGTATTTTTCATTATTTTCTTCTTCTCCATTCATATTTTTTTAGCTGGTCACTATACGCCTGGTGGAGGCTTTGTAGGGGGTCTGTTAACATCAAGTGCACTGGTTCTTTTAGTGTTAGCCTATGATATCAACACAGTCCGTCATATTCTACCTATTAATTACACATATTTAACAGCCATTGGCTTACTATTAGCCCTTGCTACTGCGGCATACCCCATGTTTGTGGGCAAACCGTTTTTCACACATTTCTTTGATTATTTCGATTTACCGCTTCTAGGCAAACAGTCATTACACACGGCTATGCTTTTTGATAGCGGTGTCTATTTGGTTGTTGTCGGCGTTACGATGACCATTATTCAAACGATTGGAGAGGATGAATAATGGAAATAATTATGGCCTTTGTGATCGGCTTTCTTTTTATGGCAGCGGTCTATTTAATCCTATCAAAAAGTTTATTGCGCATTATTATTGGAACAGGTCTGTTAAGTCATGGTGCTCATCTACTCATCTTAACAATGGGTGGTCTTGGTGGTGAAGCTCCACCCGTCTTAAACGAAGGAGCCAAAACATTTGCTGATCCCTTACCCCAAGCACTTATTTTAACTGCGATTGTTATAAGCTTTGGGGTGACAGCATTCTTCCTTGTACTTGCCTACCGTTCCTATCAGGAGCTTAACACGGATGATATTAGCTTAATGAGAGGAAGTGATGAGGATGAATAACTTCCTACTATTACCCATTATCATCCCGTTTTTCTTCGGTATGATTTTAATGTTTGGACAAAAAAATCTAACTTATCAGCGATCATTTTCATTACTTGGGATTGGACTAGCCCTCCTCTCTGCCCTTTCACTGCTTTTAACAGTGAAAGAAGATGGTATTCAAAAGGTCACATTTGGAAATTGGCCTGTTCCTTACGGTATTACAATGGTATCTGATATGGTGTCTGCATTGCTCGTTACAACGACATTGCTTATTGCGCTATTTGTTGTTTGGTATGGCTTCGGTTCTATCACGAAGGAACGCGAACGCTTCTTTTATTACCCTGGTATTATGTTTATTTTAACTGGGGTCAATGGTGCCTTTACAACAGGCGATATTTTTAACTTATTTGTGTTCTTTGAAGTATTGCTAATGGCTTCCTATTTACTCATCGTTTTAGGTGGTGAGAAGGGGCAACTGAAAGGGTCTATTAAATATATTTTAATTAATGTTATTTCTTCGGCCTTATTTGTTATAACAGTTGCCTATTTATATTCTGTAGTAGGGACATTAAACATGGCCGATATTGCGGTAAAAATTGCAGAAATTAATCAACCAGGGATTATTACTGTTATCGCCGTCCTATTTTTAATGGTATTTGGACTAAAAGCAGCCATTTTCCCATTATACTTTTGGCTTCCTACTTCGTATGCAGCAGCCCCGATCCCTGTCTTAACACTTTTTGGCGCTCTGCTCACAAAGGTTGGGGTATATGCCATTACACGTACCTACACACTATTTTTTGTACATGATTTATCCTATACGCATGATTTACTAATGGCATTAGCCATTGCAACAATTGTGGCTGGTTGTATTGGAGCACTCGCTTATTTTGATGTAAAACTCATTATTATCTATAACATTGTCATTGCAGTAGGTGTCATTTTATTTGGTGTCTCTCAAATGAATGAGACTTCATTAAAAGGAGCTATGTTTTATTTAATTCACGATATGCTCATTAAGGCAGCACTCTTTATGTTAATCGGCATTGTCATCTATATTACTGGTACATCGGATTTGCGTAAAATGGGTGGGCTTATGAAAAAATACCCTGCACTTGGTTGGTGTTATTTAATAGCAGCTTTTGGCTTAGCTGGAATTCCACCACTTAGCGGGTTTGTTGGAAAGCTGTTAATTGTTCAGGGAGGCTTTGAGGCTGGAAGTATGTGGAGCAGTATTTTCATTTTGGCATCTTCATTGCTTGTTTTACTATCCGTGATTCGTATTTTCCTTTATGCCTTTTGGGGTGAGGAAAAAGAAACACAAGGTACAATCGACAAATCTACCTATAAAATGCTGTTTATGCCTACTGCCGTTTTAGTACTTATTACTGTCGCATATGGTGTCGGTTCTGAATGGATTACGCCATTTATGGATGATGCCGCAAAACTATTAAATGATCCATCTATCTATATAGATGCTGTCATGAAGGAGGAGTAACACTATGGCATTTCAAATGATTTTAAATTTTGTACTTGCCTTCGTCTGGATGTTCCTTTCCTCTAATTACACAGCAACTGGTTTTATCATTGGATTCATTATGGGGATACTTTTACTTATTCTCATGCGGAGGTTTTTCAAGTCTCGTCTTTATGTCTATCGATTATGGGCTCTGCTAAACTTAACGTTATTGTTCTTTAAAGAATTAATTCTAGCAAATGTTCAAGTGTTGAAAGTAGTGTTAAAGCCTAAGCTGGACATGCAACCTGCCTTTTTTGCTTATCCAACTGTTCTAACACAAGACTGGGAAATCACGTTATTGTCGAGTCTTATTACTTTAACACCAGGAACAGTCGTAGTGCATGTATCGGATGATGCGAAAACATTGTATGTACATGCAATTGATATTAACGATGTGGATGAAGCCATTGCTTCCATTCGAGATTCATTTGAAAAAGCGATTTTGGAGGTGAGTAGATCATGACAACATTTATTATTGCTGTAATCGTAGTGATTTGCTTATCGATGATAGCGGTCATTTATCGAATGGTAAAAGGTCCTTCCGCATCCGATCGTGTTGTTGCCTTGGATTCACTTGGTGTTTCACTCATTTCCCTAATCGGACTATTTTCGATTTTAGTGGAAACAAGCTTCTTTCTTGAAATCATTTTATTGCTAGCAATTTTATCGTTTATCGGTACGATGGCTTTCTCTAAATTCATAGAGAAAGGAGATATCATCAAACGTGACAATTCTCGCTAATAGTTTAGTTATCTTTTTCATTACTGTTGGAGTACTCTTTATTGTCGTGACAGCTATCGGACTTGTCCGCTTACCTGATTTGTATACACGTGCCCATGCCGCTTCAAAAAGTGCAACACTTGGCGTCATGTGTGTGCTTATCGGTGTATTCTTTCACTTTTGGCTGATTGAAGATCATTTCAACCCTCGTATTTTACTGGGCATACTCTTTCTCTTTATCACTGGTCCTGTTGGCGGACACATTATGACGCGTTCTTCCTATATTGCTGGTGTTAAGCCATGGAAAGGTACCGTACGTGATGAACTAGGTCCTGAAATTGACAGAATGAAAAAGGAACAAGGTGTAAAATAAACATAAAAATCTGCCCGATTACTAAATCGAGCAGATTTTTTTAGTTAAATATATCCTTTGGCAGTTAAAATATTTGTCAGTTGCTCCACACATTCTTCTATGGAATGCTGTTCTGTATCCAAAATAACTTCTGGGTTAATCGGTTCTTCATATGGAGCGCTAATCCCTGTAAAATTAGCAATTTCAGCATTCCTTGCTTTTTTATACAAACCTTTCGGATCTCTTTTTTCACATGTTTCTACTGAACACTTTACATAGACCTCTAAAAATTCACCATCCTCTACAAGTGCCCGAACTACCTGGCGATCTTCTCGATAAGGTGAAATAAAAGCCGTTAGCACAATTTGACCGCTCTCTATAAATAACTTTGAGATTTCACCTATTCGACGAATATTTTCCTTGCGCCCTGCCTCATCGAATCCTAAGTCACTATTTAAGCCATGGCGCACATTATCACCATCTAATACGAAGGCTTGATTGCTCCTTTCAAATAATCGACGGGCAAAAGCATTGGCCACGGATGATTTCCCTGAAGCAGATAAACCCGTAAACCATAAAATAAAGCTTTGATGTTTATTTTTTGAACGGCGTTCCTCTTTTGTAATGGAGGCTTCATGCCAAACAATGTTTGAACTCATTTTACTACCTCCTTACTCATGCCTTTAATTAAAATGTCTACAACTTCTTTACGACTGAATGTACTTGGTGGTACTTCTCCATTTCGTAGCATCTCACGTACCTTCGTTCCTGATAGAATGACATGGGCAGAGCTATCATGTGGACACGTCTTTGTCGTAGCCATGCCTTCACATTGCTTACAATAAAAGCTATGCTCAAATTTTAGTGGGACAATTCCTAATTCATCTTCAGTAAACTGTTCAAAAATCTTTTGTGCATCATATGTGCCATAATAATCACCAACACCTGCATGATCACGACCAACAATAAAATGAGTACAGCCATAATTTTTTCTAACAAGTGCATGGAAAATAGCTTCCTTTGGTCCTGCATACCGCATAGCGGCTGGAAAAATACCTAATTGTACACGACTTTCAGGATAATAGTTTTTTAATAAAACCTCATAGCTCTCCATACGTATAGCAGCTGACACATCATCTGACTTTGTTTCACCAACAAGTGGATTTAGAAATAACCCATCAATCGTTTCAAGTGCTGCCTTTTGAATATATTCATGTGCCCTATGGACTGGATTACGTGTTTGGAAGCCAACAATCGTTTTCCATCCCTTGTCAGCAAATAATTGTCGCGTTTCTACTGGGTCAAATGAATAAGCAGGGAACTTTTGTGTAAGACGTTTAATCAACGTAATTTTTCCTCCGACATAAATGGCAGGTCGATCAAAGAGCTTTTGAACGCCAGGATGTGCTAAATCCTCCGTTCCATAGACAAGCAAAGCCTCTTTTCGTTTATTCGGCTCATAAATATCTGCCACTTCAATAACGCCATATACTTCATCACCATAAACAAGCTTCACCTCATCACCAGGCTGTAAGATGGACGCTTTCTCTTTTGTAACAGGTAATGTAATCGGAATACTCCATACTACGCCTGATGCTAAACGACTTTGTTCCACGACTGACTCATAGTCTACTTGTGTTAAAAAACCATCGATTGGGCTATACCCCCCTATAGCAATTAACTCTAAATCACTTAACGAAATCGCATCCAGCTCAATTTCCTTATGAATAGTAGTGATTTCCTTTTCTGGATCAAATGCTTGCACAAGTAGCCCACCATGTGGTTGTAAACTCATTAAAATCTCCTCCTAATTCTAGTTAAATACTAAGTTTTATAGTCAAAATCTAGTGATGACACGATTCAATTTAAATGCCTTCACCTGCATCATAGATAGACTGCTCTTCTTCACGCATCGTACGCATCAGACTAATGACCCCTAGCGTCCCAACGATAATACTGCCATTCAAAATAATGGTATAAAGGTCCTTTTCTAAAAATAACTGCACTAAAAAATAAGAAATGACTAACGAAAAGATGGGTGATACAATCCAAATGCGTATAATTTTTTTCACAATATGCTTATGGAAGATTTGCTTTCCGTTTTTGGCCATCCCCATCCCGATGATGGAAGAAGAAGTGACTTGTGTTAATGGGACTGGAAGCCCAAAAACTGAGCTTATGCCAACAAGCAGGGCACCTGTACTTGAAATGAGAATGCCCTCTGCCTTTTGAAAGCGCACTATTTTTTTACCGTTTGTTTCAAGCACTCGTTTACCAAGTAGCAGAGCACCTATTGCGACAAATGCACCGCCAAGCACAATGCCCGTTGTCACATCCATCATTCCTGCTCCCACCAACGGTCCAACTGCATTGGCAACATTATTCATCCCCGCTGAAAATGCTTCGAAAAATCCTGCTAATACGAGAAGAACAGTTAAAATTGGATGATCCTTCAGCAGTCCTCTGATTTGTAACTTATATAAAAACTTTCCACATACAAGAGCAATGACAAAGGCAACAAGTGGTACAATCACCCAAAATGAAATGATGACAAGCAGCGAATTAACGAATAATACTTTATAAGCAATTCCTACACCTACAACAGCACCCACTGTTACTTCACTCGTTGATAAGGGAATGCCTAAAAGATTGGCGAAAAATAACGAGCTTGTCGCAGAAATCAAGATAATGATGACGACCTTTACCGTTATATATTCCTGGGGCATAATACCTGAGCTTATCGTTTTGACTACTTCTCCTCCGCCTAATACAGCCCCACTGTAGACGCCTATCGCGCATAAAAGCAATGCTTGCCACGCTTTTTTAATGGCACCTGCCCCATAAGCAACACCCATTGAGGCTGCTGCACCGCTTGCTCCTATGTTCATCGCAAAAAATAAACTAATAGCTATTGCAAAATATTCAAGCATGGCAGAACTCCTTTATTCATGTAACCCACACTCGGTTTTACCAGAACCTTGCCATCTACCTGAACGTAAATCCTCCATTGTAAATGCTGGTTTCGTACAATGCTCACAGCCGATGCTTGGATAGCCTTGATCGTGTAACGGATTGTATGGCAAACTGTGCTTTGAAACATAGCGCCAGACATCCTTCCAAGTCCAATGAATCAATGGACAAACTTTAATTGATTTAAATTTATCATCACGATTTAGAAAGTTTGTTTGTTGACGTGTTGGTGATTGCTCACGACGTAAGCCTGATATCCAAGCCTTTTTACCTGATAAGGCTTCGTGTAAAGGTTTTATCTTACGAATATCACAGCACTTATTTGGGTTGGACTTCCATAGTTCGTCACCATGTTGTGTAGCTTGTTGCTCTAGTGTAAGAGCGGGCTTTTTCATGACAATGTTGAGTTGTGGATATTTTTCTTTGACTTTATTAATGGTTTCATATGTTTCTTTAAAGTGTACATCTGTATCCAAAAAAACAATCGTAGCGTTAGGCTTTACCTTTGAAATGAGATCAATTAAGACAATGCCCTCAATACCAAAGCTACATGCATAGACGATTTCATCTCCATATTCTTGATAGCTCCACTGTAAAACCTCTAGTGCAGCCTTATACATATCATCAACCTGAAAATCAATGATCGGTTCTTGCCAATTTTCGTAAGTTAACATCGAATCCCCCTCATAGCAAAAAAGGCGTTCTAACAAAAGACATAGGAAAAACAGGTCTTTGTTAAAACGCCTCTAGTTTGACTAGCCAGCTCTATATTTAATGATTGTTCACTAGTAGTTGCTACCTCGTTACACAATCATTCTTCTTATTACCAAATATATACTAAAGTACACCAAGCAGTCAACTAGGTTTTTGAAATATCTTTCCCATACACCCACTTGTTCCTGTTCTCTGCTACATATGATGAGTGGTATCTAGGACACTCCCATTTAATTTTCAAAATAAATAATCTTTTTCATAATTCCTTGTTGACTAATAGGAAATATATGTTTAATGTATTACTAAAGCTTTAACCTAAATAAAAAACGCTGATCAGAGGATCTGAAGGCCATCTCCCCATGCTGTCATTTCATTGTGGGTGATGGCTTTTTGCATTCTTAAGACAGAAAAGGGGCGAAATAATGATGAAAAAAAGGAGCTATGTTCTCCAATCATTGGCATTGTTAACTATGCTTACGCTTAGTTTAGCTGGCTGTGGAAGTGCTAACTCAGATGAAAAAGCAAGCGGTCAGGAAGATAAGAAGTCTGTAGAGCTACTAAATGTCTCCTATGATCCAACACGCGAGCTTTACGAGGAGTTCAACAAAGATTTTATAAAAAAATGGAAGGATGATACCGGCCAAGATGTCACAATCAATCAATCACATGGTGGATCTGGTAAACAGGGGCGTGCAGTTATTGATGGTCTTGAAGCCGACGTAGTGACACTTGCACTCGCTTATGATATTGATGAAATTGCTCAAACACGCGAGCTGCTGAATAAAGATTGGCAAACCGAGTTTGATCATAATTCGACTCCCTATACATCTACAATTGTGTTTTTAGTACGCAAGGGCAATCCAAAAAACATACAAGATTGGGATGATTTGATTCAAGACGACGTGTCTGTTATTACGCCTAATCCCAAAACATCTGGGGGTGCGCGTTGGAACTACTTAGCCGCTTGGGCTTATGCCGGAAAATTATATAACAATGATGAAACAAAAATAAAAGGGTTTATGAAATCACTTTACAGCAATGTAGAAGTACTTGATTCTGGCGCTCGTGGAGCTACAACAACATTCGTAGAACGTAAAATTGGAGATGTCTTAATTGCGTGGGAAAATGAAGCATACCTCTCTCTTAATGAATTAGGTAAGGATGAATTTGAAATCATCACGCCTTCATTAAGTATTTTAGCAGAGCCACCAGTTGCAGTTGTAGACAAAATCGTAGATAAAAAAGGGACACGTGAAGTCGCTGAAGCTTACTTGCAGCATTTATATAGTGATATCGGGCAAGAAATTGCGGCGAAAAATTATTATCGACCACGTAATGAAACAATTCTAGCAAAATATAAAGAGCAATTCCCTCAACTTGAACTTGTCTCAATTGATGATTTTGGTGGTTGGGCAAAAGCACAAGCAACCCATTTTAAAGATGGTGGTACCTTCGATGAAATATACGTACCACAATAAGGAGCGTTTTGATGAGTAGTTTAATCATTCCTAAAAAATCGCGGCGAATTATTCCAGGCTTTCATTTATCTCTTGGATATACAATGCTATACGTAAGTTTACTAGTGTTACTACCACTTTCAATGATTTTCATTCATACTATGTCCTTAAGCTGGTCAGCATTCATCGATATCATTACAGATCCTCGTGCTGTTGCTTCCTACAAAGTGAGCTTCAGCACTGCGCTGATCGCAGGCTTACTAAATGTGATTTTCGGTACGATTATTGCATGGGTTCTCGTCCGCTATCAATTTCCCTTTAAACGAATCATTGATGGGCTTGTAGACTTACCCTTTGCATTACCTACTGCTGTTGCTGGTATTGCTTTAACATCTCTCTATGCACCAAACGGTTGGATCGGTCAATTTTTTAATTTTAAAATTGCCTTTACACCTCTTGGCATCATTATTGCTTTAACCTTTATCGGGCTACCCTTTGTTGTACGTACAGTCCAACCCGTCTTGCAAAATATGAGTGCTGAGGTGGAGGAAGCTTCGGCAAGCCTTGGAGCCAACCGTTTACAAACCTTCCGTAAAGTTATCTTACCAGAGCTAGTACCTGCTATTTTAACTGGCTTTTCCTTAGCCTTTGCGCGCGCTTTAGGTGAATATGGCTCGGTTGTTTTTATTGCAGGAAATATGCCGATGAAAACGGAAATTACGCCATTAATTATTATGACAAAGCTTGAGCAATATGATTATGCTGGGGCAACTGCCATAGCTGTTGTCATGCTTGTGACGTCCTTTATTTTGTTGTTCACCATTAACTTGATACAATGGCTAGCCAATCGTCGGTTTGTACATTAGGAGGTACGATATGGAACAATCAACTTTTATTCAGCAGGCTAGTACAAAAAAAAATAAAGCAGCCACACAGTCTGCTGCCTTACAGGAGCCTCGTATTATTCGCTATACGTTAACATGTATTGCTTTAGCTTTTTTAGCTTTCTTTATCGTACTACCATTAGTATCTATTTTTATTACAGCTTTTCAAAAAGGAGTCGACGTTTACTTTGCTGCGATTACACATCCAGATGCATTAGCTGCTATTAAGCTTACTTTAATCGTCGTAGCTATTACTGTACCTCTCAATGCGATCTTTGGCGTAATGGCTGCATGGGCACTCACAAAATTTAATTTTAGAGGGAAAAATCTATTACTTACTATGGTAGATTTACCTTTTGCCGTTTCACCTGTTATCGCAGGTTTAGTGTTTATTTTATTATTTGGCTCACAGGGACTATTTGGTGATTGGTTGTTTGCACATGATATTAAAATTGTTTTTGCACTTCCTGGCATTGTCCTTGCCACAATTTTCGTCACATTGCCCTTTGTTGCACGTGAATTAATACCGCTGATGCAAACCCAAGGCACATCTGAGGAGGAAGCGTCTATTTCATTGGGGGCAAGTGGCTTTAAAACCTTTTGGTATGTCACGTTACCCAATATTAAATGGGGGTTGTTCTATGGTGTGATTTTATGTAATGCACGAGCCATCGGGGAATTTGGAGCTGTGTCTGTTGTATCCGGCCATATCCGTGGTATGACTAATACGATGCCGCTTCATATCGAAATTCTCTATAATGAATATCAATTTGCAGCAGCCTTTGCAGTTGCTTCCCTAATGAGCGTTATGGCCATCTTTACATTAATTGTGAAAGACATTATTGCTTGGAAATCAAAATCTAGTTAAAAGGAGATGGTCTCAATGAGTATACAAATTCAAAACGTATCCAAAAAATATGGTTCGTTTCAGGCACTAGAGGATATATCCGTACATATTCAGTCTGGGGAGCTAGTAGCTTTGCTCGGCCCCTCTGGATCAGGAAAAACCTCTTTGTTACGTGTAATCGCTGGGCTTGAAACAACAGATGTCGGTAACATCTTATTTGATGGTCAATCCATCACAGATCGCCATCCAAAGGAACGCAATGTAGGCTTTGTCTTCCAGCATTATGCCCTTTTCCGTCATATGACGGTCTTTGACAATGTAGCCTATGGGCTGAAGGTGCGCCCTCGCAAAAGCAGACCTTCAAAACAGAAAATCAAAGAAAAAGTGATGGAATTATTGCGACTCGTGAAGCTTGAAAATTTCTCTGACCGATATCCAACACAGCTTTCAGGTGGGCAGCGGCAACGTGTCGCACTGGCAAGAGCGCTTGCCGTGGAGCCCAAGGTACTGTTATTAGATGAACCATTTGGAGCTCTCGATGCAAAAGTACGCAAGGAGTTACGTCGCTGGCTTCGAAAGCTGCACGATGAGTTTCATATTACAAGTATTTTTGTGACACATGACCAAGAGGAAGCTCTCGATGTTGCAGATCGCATTGTAGTCATGAACAATGGCAAAATCGAGCAAATTGGCAGCCCAGACGAGGTCTATACAAATCCCAAAAGTCCATTTGTCTATGACTTCTTGGGCAATGTCAATCTATTTAAAGGGCGCTTACAAAATGGTAAGCTCATGCAGGGTGAAGTTGCACTTGATGTACCTGATGCCCTGACACATTCAGATGACAATGCGATAGGCTATGTACGTCCACATGATATTCAGATTGAGAAAACAAGTATTTCAGGTACAGTTCCTGTTAAAATCAGCCACATTCATTTGCTAGGACCTATCGTTCAAATTGAACTACGCCGTGAGGATCTTGATGAATTTTTAGAAGCGGAGTTATCGAAAGAACAATTTCATCTTCTTCAACTGAAAGTGGGCGATCAGGTATTTGTAAAGCCGAAACAATTAAAGGTGTTTATTCCTGAGGATTATTCCATTTAATGAATTGTCATATTAAGTGCAACACCTCTAAAATAAAAGAAGCTCATAACGACCTCGTGTAACATGTTAGTTACCACACAAACATTGGAGGAGGAATCGTTATGGGCTTTACACATCACTTTATTATTCATTCGCATTAAGGAGGGTTATATCAAATACCACGATTTAGAGAGTTATTGGCAACTTATGAAATCAAGCAAAAACATGTAACAATGCCCTGATAGAAAGCTTATTTACATAAATTTCTATACACGACTATAAAGAATTCAAAAAAGTGTTAGTAAACTCTATCCACTATTACAATCATGTACGAATACAAATAAAACTCAATGGAAAAATTCCAGTTGAGTTTCGAAGGGCTTCTTAAAAAGTTCAAATTTTAGGGGTCCGCTCAAGTTATGGTGTAGTGCCTGGTCCATCTAAAATAGCTACATTCTTATTCTTCCTCTCTTAAAAACCCTTCATCAACATAAATAACCCGGTTGACATATTCCTTTATATGAGGATCATGAGTTGCGATAACCACTGTCGTCTCATTTTCTTTATGAATCTGAGTGATCATTTTCATTACATCTTCGGCAGAAGACTTATCTAAGTTACCTGTAGGTTCATCGGCTAAAAGTAACTTCGGTTGATTAACAAGCGCCCTTGCAATTGCTACTCTTTGTTTCTGTCCCCCTGATAATTCATCAGGAAAAGCTGTATCTTTTCCTTCGAGACCAAGTTTTTTTAATAATTCAGCGATACGTGTCCTACGTTCCATGTAGGACAGTTTCTCTTTTGCAAAGAGCAATGGCACCTCTACATTCTCATAGACAGTCATATCCTCAATCAATTTAAAATCTTGGAAGATAAAACCCACATATTTATTTCGTATGAAGGCATATTTATCATCACTTAATGTATTAATTTTATTTCCCTCAAGAGTAATCTCACCTGATGTTGGTCGATCAACAAGTCCAATCATATTCAGCAATGTACTCTTTCCAGAACCTGATCTTCCATAAAAAGCGATAAAGTCTCCTTTATCGATCTTTAAATCCAAAGATTGAAATACGATTGACTCAATATTCCGTCCTTGATATGTTTTTTTTATATGGGCTAGTTCGATTAAATTCATAGCATGCTCCCTCCTTTATTCAACAAATGAACAACTAATTTAACGACCTAAAGATATTGATGGAATTGTCATAAGTAGCAATAGAATAACAATTAAACAGAAACTTATAAAAAAAGTAAGCATCCATGTAGTAAATGTCAGCCAAAGCACACCTGCCAAGATAAATAAAAGAAGTGCAATCATGTAAGAAGGTCCCATTAACAATAAGTTAGTGAATACAAAGATCTTTATTATATCCATCCTAGTAGCGCCAAAAAGCCTAAATAGCTGTAGCTTAGCAGTCTGGTATTGATTCTGTAGCAAGACAAAGCTAGTAATACAGATCATAATGAGTATGAAAGCAATGGTAATAAAGAATAGCAGCGATTTCGCATAAATTAAATTGATTTCTGTTTGTTGCTCTTTGGTATTAATTACCTGCCGAACATCATAGTTAGATATTGGATTCAGTTTAGAGAGCTCCGCATCTAAAGTATTAACATGTATTTCCTCATCTTCTACCCCTACAACATACACCCATATATCCTGCAGATTTTTTTCTTCAATCGGAAGAATCTGTGCATGAGGCTGAATTGAATCATATAAAAGAAAATATTGAAGGTATTCCCTCGCTTGCCTTTGATCATTATCAGACACTAGCTTTTCAATAACATCATTTACATAAATTTTTTGTGAGTCATCCTCTTGATTCGGACTTAAAGAAATGATGCCGACCTTACCAGTAAATTTGTGTTCTAACCAATCGAGTTGTTCTTGGGTCCAATCATCGGTCAAGCCAGAGTTTGAATTAGGTTTGAATGTAGGCATAATCATCCAAACATCTTTGCCAATTTGCTCTCTAAGAACTTGCATTTGATCTTGATTCTTGAAAAGGAAACTAACTAAAATGAAGACGAGCAAAAACATAACTAAAAATTGAATGCGTATTAACCATGTCATTTTTCTATTACGATTAAGCATTTTTGATGCAATTCTCCACAAATCCCTCATAATTAAACCTCACTTAAATACATTTCTTTTCAATTTATGAAGGGTTAACTCCACTGATAGGAGGATCATTGTCATCACAATTATTGCAATAGCTAAGATCACTACTACATCTATTTGGAAAGTTATACCTTCTAGACTAACAGCATGTGCAATAGCCCAATAGCCAACTGCAGCAGTTAGAAGCGATACGATTGTCATGCTTGCTGTTTCAGTATACAAATAAGACCTTAAGTTACCGCGAGTAGCACCTAGCAAAAACAATATATTCCACTTATCGCGCTCCTTAATGAGTTTAAAGCTGTATAGCTGAATAAAACTAAGAACCGAGTAGAGAACTAAAAAAATGGTAACCAGACTTGCTACTAAGATGAAGAACATAATACCCTGGTATCTCGACTGAGCAATTGGTTCCCGTTCTACTGGTCCATACGGTTTTAATTCTTCTAACACTATTGATGCGGAATTCTTATCAATCTCTAATGAGCCTACCCGAACCCCGTCAATCTTGTTATATGCCTGCTCGAAATCTGCATGGGGAATATAAACACGGTCAACTAAACTTACTTGCTCCACACCAATAACGGTATAGACTTTCTTATTAATTTCAATGATCTCACCAACAACGCTCTCAGCACTGCGATTGGGGAACACTTTTTTGACTGCATTAACCGTCAAAACTGTCTCACCTTCCCTTAACTGCTCAAAGGGAAAACCATAGAAATAGGGATAGTCTTCATTAACACCCCATAACGGCAAAACAACAACGTGCGATCCGAATTTCACCTGATCATCAGTCGTAGCGAAATAGGAAAATCTCTGAACCTTTGACTCTGCTCGCCACTCCCTTTCAAGTTTAGTCAAAGTACTGAGTGAAACCGGATAGGTTAGCATAATTGTTGTTGTTCCGTTTTCCCTCTTCACTTGCTCCCTTACTGTATGATAGCTTCCATTCAAAAAAGAAAATATGACAGTAACTAGCATAAGTGAAATTGCCATTTGTAAGGTTAGAACTGTCATAACCGTTTTATTTCGTAGCATTGATTTATACAATAGCTTTATGTACATTTGAAGTTTCATTCACATTCCCCTTAATCACATATATAAATAGGATATGAAGCAGTTATTTTCTCATCAACTATTAGCTCTATCGTATAATTCCCGCATTTTGTTATTACAGCCTTCATAGGTGTACTGAAATCTACCCCTTAGTTCATCATCCAAAGTTGTAATTGAGATTTTAAAATCTAATAATAGCTGACTGATCGTTACAAATAAGGTGGATCCTCGAAAGCCCTCTGGAATGCACTTAGTAGCACAAGTTATAGTAAAGAGTCAATTAATTTCCTAAAACATAGCAAAACAAAATATAAAAGATTATCCCTTTATTCTGCTAATTTCTTGCGGAATATATTTATTTAACAATTTTGGATAAAAACATAATATTTTACTATTATTTATATTTATCCTACCATAAAATTGGTAAAAATCAAAAGTTGTGGGAAGTTACCCAACTATTTCAAAAAAGGATTTTACTACAGAAGATTAGATATATGAAGAATCAGTAATAGCCGGAGGTATTTCAATATATAGATTGGAATCCATATGATTACCAAACATTGAGATTAGATATGGTTATTTCTATTCAATTACTTAACACTAAAAAGCTGTAAGGAAAAGAAGCATCTTCCTTACAGCCTTCGTCTAATCTATACTTTATTATTGTGCATGAAATTCTCTTCCATCATAAACAGCTGTGACATAGCCTGCACGAATGACAAAGTCTCCAAAATGCTCGCCCTCTAAACGATCCTTGGCAAAATGCAGAAGAATTGGACGTAGCTCTGCTAAAATTTCCTCTTCACCAATATTTTCACGATAGATTTTATTTAAGCGATTGCCTGTAAAACTTGCACCAAGGTACATATTGTATTTCCCTGGTCCTTTGCCGATAAAGCCGATTTCACCCATTGCTGCACGTGAACAGCCATTTGGACAACCAGACATGCGAATAACAATTTCTGTTTCATTTAAGCCAGCCTCATCAATAATGGCATCAATTTTTGTTATAAGAGAAGGTAAATAGCGTTCTGCTTCTGCCATGGCTAAGCCACATGTCGGTAATGAGACACAGGCAATGGAATTGCGGCGTAAGGCAGAATAATGCGCACCGTCTGTTAGCTTGTATTGTTCAATAAGCGTATTTATTTTTTTCTTTTTCTGGGGTGTTACATTGCTAATCATTAGGTTTTGGTTCGGTGTTAAACGAAAATCACCCGTGTGCACCTTAGCTATTTCACGTAAGCCAGTTAACAACTGATAATCCTCAAAGTCTTTTACACGGCCATTTTGAATAAATAACGTATAATGCCAATGACCATCTGCCCCTTTAATCCAGCCAAATTCATCACCTGTACGCTCAAATGTATAGGGGCGAGCCTGCTGAATTTCCCAGCCTAGACGACGTGTTAATTCCTCTTGGAACCATTCAAGTCCTCTCGCATCAATCGTGTATTTAAATCGTGCATTTTTACGGACAGAGCGATTCCCATAATCACGTTGAATCGTAATTATTTTTTCTGCTGTTTCCAGTAATTTATCTGGCGTTATAAAGCCAATTTCACGAGCAAGCTGTGGATAGGTTTCATGATCACCATGCGTCATGCCCATTCCTCCCCCAACCGCTACATTAAAGCCAACCAGCTGATTATCTTCAACGATGGCAATCAATCCGATATCTTGTGAAAATACATCCACATCATTACTTGGTGGAATCGCAATACCAATTTTAAATTTACGAGGCAAATATTGCGCTCCGTAAATCGGTTCAATTTCTACATCCTGACTATCTACAACCTTTTCTCCATCCAACCATAATTCATGATAAGCACGTGTGCGTGGCAGTAAATGCTCACTTAGTTTTGCAGACCAATTATAAACCTCTTCATGTAATGCAGATTGGTTTGGATTAACATTACACATCACATTACGGTTCACATCTCCACAGGCCGCAAGAGAATCCAATAGCACCTCATTGATTTCCTGCATATATTTTTTAACATTCCATTTTAAAATGCCATGTACTTGGAATGCTTGACGTGTTGTTAATTTTAAAGAGCCATTGCCATACTTTCTAGCCATTTCATCCATCACAAGCCATTGTGCTGGCGTAGCTGCTCCACCTGGTGTTCGTACACGTACCATAAATTGATAGGCTGGCTCCAGCTTTTGTCGTTGACGTTCATTCCGAAGATCTCGATCATCCTGTAAGTAACTGCCATGGAATTTCATTAGACGATTATCGTCCTCTGGAATACCAGAGCTTAATGGATTGTTCATGGTACGTTCCAGTGTTCCACGTAGGTAATTACTTTCGGTCTTAATACGCTCTACATCACTTGGTTTCCCAGGCTGCGGAGGTAACACTATTTTTTCTGTCATTCTTTATCGCTCCTTTAATCCATTACACCTCAGTGTATTGGCATACATGAGGGTTTGCTTGCAAGCAAAGAGATAAACTCCTTCATTAGGGAAGGTTTTCGAGGAATTTGTGTTGAATTCCATTAATAAACATCACGTTGGTAGCGTTTTTGCTGTTTTAATTCATTCACATAGGCTTTTGCTTCCTCTGGTGTTTTCTGTCCTTGCTGCTCAATGATTTGATGAATGGTTGCATCGACATCCGATGCCATTGATTTTTCGTCACCACATACATAAATGACGGCCCCCTGCTCCAGCCACTCATAAAAACTTGCTGCATTTTCTAGCAATTTATGTTGAACATAGACTTTTTTGTCCGTATCACGTGAAAAGGCTACATGCATGTGACTTAATGTGCCAGCAGCTAGCCAACGTTGCCAATCCGTTTGATAGAGAAAATCCGTAACAAAATGCTGATCACCAAAGATGAGCCATGCTTTCCCAACAATCCCTAACTCTTCTCGCTCCTCTAAAAAAGCTCGATATGGTGCAACACCTGTGCCTGCACCAATCATAATAATTGGCGTTTCATTATTCTCTGGCAATCTGAAATTCGGGTTTTTATGAACATAGATTGGTAAGGTATCACCTATTTGTATTCGTTCTGCCACACTTCCAGAGCAAACACCAAGGCGTTGTCTACCTGCTGTTTCATAGCTTACCTTGCCAATCGTTAAATGAACCTCTTCGCTATTGGCCTTTTGGCTACTAGCAATAGAATAAAGTCGAGCTGGAATTTTACGTAGTAACGCTACAAACTGCTGTGCACTCCAAGTAAACGGTGTAAATTCCTCTACTAGGTCGAGCAAGTCTCTTCCTTTTGCATAGTCCTTCCATGCTTGTGGTTCTTCCAATAGCTTAGAAAATTCTTTATGCTCTGTATAAGCAGCGATTTTTTCGAGTAATGGTTTAGATAACACTGTAATTTCTAATTTTTTCTGTAGTGCATCTTTTATTGATATTGTTTCATCAAAAACAGTCACTTCCGTCTCTGAATCAAATTGAAGTGCCGTCAGCAATGCATTCACTAATTGTTCGTCGTTCTCTGGCAAAATGCCAATACTATCGCCAGGTTCAAAATGGAAGTTAGCTCCCTCAATGGATAATTCAAGATGACGCGTCTCTTTATTGGAGCCACGACCATTTAGATTCAAATTTTCAAGTACTTCAGCGTAAAATGGATTTTTTCTTGAATATGTAGATTCTTCAAGTACTTGCGCTCCTTCGTTGTGTGCTGAAGTAGACGTTGCTGAAGATGTTTGCTGAAGAAATTCTTGTTGAACCGCAGCGAACCACTGTGCAGCTGCATCATCATAATCTACATCGCAATCGATTCGAGGAACCATTCTTGTTGCACCTAATTTTGCAAATTGCTCATCGAAGTCCTTACCTGTCTTACAGAAAAATTCATAGGAGCTATCCCCTAAAGCAAGGACCGAATACTGTAGATGTTCTAGCTTAGGCGCCCGCTTGCTATGCAAAAATTCATAGAATTGTATCGCTTGATCCGGTGGATCTCCCTCTCCATGTGTACTCACAATAAGTAATAGATTAGTGATCTTTTTTAAATTACTTGCTTTAAATTTTCCTAACGATGAGACAGTTACATCTACCTGCAGTTCTTTTAATGCTGCTGCATATTTTTCAGCTAATCCTTGACTATTGCCTGTTTGGGAACCATATAAAATTGTTATTGTTTTTGTAACAGGTTGGGAGGCAGTTGGTGCCTCTTCAACAATTGCTTCAAGAGTTGCTTGTGGAGCACTTAAGTAACCGTTTAGCCAAAATTTTTGTTCAATTGTTAATTTAGGGAGAAGCTCGTTTAATAACTTCACCTGCTCTTCATTAAATGGACTGTTTATTACTTGTAATTTCAATCTTTGCCACCTCACGAATCATCATCATTTCATATTTTTTAATTTATCGAAGCCTTATTTTTTCCTTTTTCTCAATCTGAACCACATAGGAATTTTGAACAATCAATGTAATTGATCCGTGGTTCACAGTATTTAACATTTGGCGGACATTATCTAATGCTAGATTTACATTTTCAGTTCTTTTATCTACCATTACGAAACACCTTCCTCTTTAAAATGTAGTAATTCATCAATACGTTCCACTAATACTTTTTTCACATTGTCGTCATAGCCTAAGCTTTCACATAACAAAATGTTTTGGCTGTCAAAGCCTTGTAATCGCTTGGCAATACTTTGTCTTAAAATGCCTGTAAATAATAAATAAGGGACAATAAAAACTTGCTGTTGCTTCCCTTTATCTTGCAGTAGCCAGTCTTCAAAGGTTGGTCCCATTCCGTATAAGAAGCATGTATCAACGGCTTTATAGTGATATTTAGTACGTAGCCTTTTGGCAATTTTAGCTAGATCCCTCTTGACGGCTGGATCACTACTCCCACGTCCTATGAGTAAAACACTCGCATTGCTGTTAGGTTGCTGTTTTTCTATTATCCTAGCTTGTAACGTGTCAATTAATCGTTCATGAATGCCAAGAGGCTCACCATATGTAAACTTTACATATGGATATAGTTCTTGAGCTTTTGCCATTTCTTTCGGAATATCATGCTTTGCGTGTTGAGCAGCCAGTAGTAGAATAGGCATTACGGCAATCGCTGTTGCCCCTTTTCGAATACAGCTAGCAATGCCTTCTGCAATGCTTGGTGTTGCCAGCTCTAGAAAGCATATTTCCTGAATAGGTACTGTTACTTCTTGTTGAACGCCTTGAAGAAAGTTTACGGCCTGCACTACACCTTCCTTGACACGACTGCCATGTGCAATATATAAAATAGCCTGCATGATTCCACAACCTTATCCCGTTATTTGGATTGGCTGTGTTGGGCTTTGCTCAAACCACTGAATGGTTTCTCTTAGAGTCACAACCTTCCCTACTAATATGATGCTAGGGTTTTGAATATTTTCAGTACGCACAATTTCCTCAATTGTAGCTAAAGTCCCTGTAACCGTTCTTTGCTTTGTAGAAACGGTTCCCCAGTGAATAACAGCCACAGGCGTTTTTTCATCACGGCCATATTTGAGTAATTGTTGACGGATATATGGAAGATTACCAACCCCCATATAAATGGCAATCGTATCAATCCCTTTTGCAAGGCTTTCCCAACGGATAGCATCTTCTTTCCCGTCCTGCATATGCCCTGTAACCATAGCAAAGCTTGAACCTAGGTCACGATGTGTGACAGGAATACCTGCATATGCTGGGGCTGCTATACCTGACGTAATACCAGGCACAATTTCAAAGGGAATTTGATGCTTCGCTAGCACATCAGCCTCCTCTGCACCTCTACCAAAAACAAATGGGTCTCCTCCTTTTAATCTTGTGACGATATATCCTTGTTGGGCATAATCAACAAGGGTTTGGTTGATTTGCTCCTGAATCATGGCATGCTGCTGTGGTAACTTTCCGCAAAAGATTAATTTAGCGTCTTTCTTGGCATAGGCTAATAGCTCTTTATTAATGAGTCTGTCATATAAAATGACATCTGCACATTCAATGCAACGTAATCCTTTAATCGTAAGGAGGTCAACATCCCCAGGACCTGCACCAACAATATAAACTTTCCCCATTTCATCTCACTCCTTCTGTCAATTACGCCTCGCTGTCATGGCATTTCAGATTTATTCAACTGACTAATATGGGTCCTCGAGTTTTCTATAACTGACACTTTGCTTTCGGTATAAAAAAATTTATTGAATTAAGATAAAGAAAAAAGGCCAATATTATCCTTAGGCACAAAAATGCCTATGAATAATACAAGCCTCTAGTTTGCTAGTCAGCCACATATTTAATTCTTAGTAATATAATAAGAATAATAAATAATTTAGTATATTCTGTCAACACTAAATTTGATACTTCGTTAGGCGCAAAAAAAACCAGCTGCCGATTTCAAGATCGACAACTGGTTGATCAAATTATGTGCTTACCATGGTCTACGATAACGCGGACCTGGTCGAAAATATGGACCTGGTGGATATGGTCGATAGTTTGGATAATATGGATTGTAAGGATATTGATTAAATTGAGAGCCTAGAAAACTGCCTAAAAACCCACCAAAAAACGGTGCGCCAAATGGCCAAATAAAGCCTCCAAATCCTCCGCCTGGATAACCTCCGAAATTGCGCATATGCTACCTCCCCTTTTTACTCTATCGTATGAAGGAAGATACATCTATCATATGTAGAATGCCTATTCTATCGGGATTAGTGCATAAATCACAAAAAATCAGCGAGAATAAACTCCCGCTGATTGACACACTTTATTATTTTTCTTCCCCTAAACGTTGGACAAAATTAGCGAGTGTACGGACCATAACACCAGTACCACCTTTAGGTCCTAAATCATGAACTGCTACTGCATCAGATGTGCCTGCTATATCCAGGTGAATCCATGGTGTATCACCAACAAATTCGCCTACAAAACCGCCGCCGAAAATCATATGACCATCACGACCAGGAGAGTTATTTAAATCAGCTACATCTGATTTTCGAATTCGTTTTTTATCATTCTCTGTTAAAGGCATGCGCCAAACAAATTCATCTGTCTCTTTGGCAGCTTCCATAAATGCTTCAAAAAATGCATCATCATTTGAAAGAGCACCTGTTTTATCCATACCTAACGCAGTAATAACGCCTCCAGTTAAAGTAGCAACATCAATTAGTGATGTAGCACCTTGCTGTTTAGCATATGTAGTTGCATCTGCCAGAACTAAACGCCCTTCTGCATCCGTATTTAATACTTCTACGGTTTTCCCACTGTACGTCGTAATCACATCATCAGGTTTAAACGCTGTATCGGACACCATATTATCTGTAGAACCGATAACGGCTACAACATTTTTATTTGGACGTAATTCACCGATAATTTTCATTGCACCAAGTACAGCAGCAGCACCGCCCATATCACCTTTCATACCAACCATAGAATCCTTTGGTTTTAAAGAATAGCCGCCTGTATCATACGTTACGCCCTTACCAACAAGGCCAATTGGATCTTCAAAATCTTCAGTCGCTTTATATTTTAAGGTAATTAATCGTGGTTCTTCATAAGAGCCTTGGTTAACGCTTAATATACCACCCATACCTAGTTCCTCTAATTGTGCTTTATCTAAAATCTCTACTTCCAAATTGTATTCCACTGCTAGAGATTGTGCATAGTTAGCTAAATCCGTTGCTGTTAGTAGATTTGGAGGTAAATTTATTAGGCTACGAGCTTCATTAACAGCATCTGCATAAATCACACCTACCTCAAAGCTTGCCACCACTTCATCTAAATCCTCTGCTGTAGTCACAAGGTGAACAGCATCAATACGTTTATCTACCTCGTTCGAAGTGGTTTTATAATGTGGAATAGCATAATAGCCAAGGCCAATTCCTTCACCCGCTAAAAATGCTACATCTGCTGTTGAAATTGACTCTGTTGTAAATGATTCAAGCCAGATGGAATACTCTTTTACTTTTAAAGATCTTAATTCTTTCCCTACTAAACCAAATGCTGCGCGAATATCACCTTCTGTTAGGTTTTTACGCTCATCTAAGCCTACAAATACAATACGTTTGAGGCTGGCATGGTCTTTCACAAATGGTAATTTCGTTAGTTTCTTTAATTCAGTTGAGACGTCCCCTGCACTAATCCATGTATCGAGGGCTTCACCGTAAAAAGATGAAAAGCTTGCCCAGTCCTGCATTTGTTCACGATGTTTTGTGACTCCTACCACTAATAGTTCAGTAGAAATCGTTTCAAATGTTTTTGCTTCTTTTACAATATGCATGTAAACTCCTCCATTCCATATACTATTATAACGAAGTTTCTGAAAATGGCGTAATATTTGCCTATATCTTCTTTTAGAAAATAATGAATGTTATAATAAAAGCAATTATTTGCGAAGGTTGTGATGAAATTGAGTTTACTCCAAAATACCCCATTACTAATTGCCCTCTTTGCGGTTCTCTTTGCACAGTTTGTTAAAATCCCCATCCATTTTTTAATGACCAGACAAGTAAAATGGGGACTTTTTACCTCAACGGGCGGAATGCCTAGTTCTCACTCCGCTTCTGTCACTGGATTGGCAACCTCAATTGCCTATGAGACGGGTTTGGAATCCCCCATTTTTGCGGTAGCCGCCATGTTTTCCATCATCGTGATGTACGATGCCAGTGGTGTTCGTTACCAGGCAGGGCAGCATGCCGCTATATTAAATCAACTGCGTAAGGATTTTCAAACATTGGTTCATGATTTAAAAAAGTGGCCACAGATGGACGGACAAGAGAAAATGGAGGAATTAAAAACACTATTAGGCCATAAACGAAGTGAAGTATTTTTTGGGGCTCTCACGGGTATTTTTATCGCCATCATAACCTACGAGTTTTTCATCTAACAGACATAAACACATCCTCAAGAGGGAGGCTGTGTTTTTTTTGTACAAAAAAAGTATCCCCTCTTCAATTGAAGAAAGAATACTAAGCACGTTAGAACATTCTGTATCCACTTTTACGTAAATAAATCATCACGATACCCGCCACAATAGATCCTGCAAAGCCACCTGATAAAATAGCAATATCTACAAACTGAAGAGCCTGTAATTTATCAATTAGTGCTGGGAAGGCAGAGCCTGGCTTAAAAATATAATCTAAGAAGCTTACTTCATCTACAATAAAGATGACAACAATTGGATACACAATTGCCATTAACCATGTCATCCGTAACAGCATATTTAACAAGAATCCGATACCAAAGAACATGACGAAAAATAACAATATAGAAATGATTAACTGTACTAATGAAACTGGACCATCCATGTATGTATAACCTCCGTTTTCCTCTCATTAGTTTACATGATTACGACACCGCTTTCAATGAACATATCCTTGTTTTCGCTTGTTCGTCATATTTAGGAAAATCATTCAATTGATCACCTGTGGTTGCTCTTTGAAGTTAGGGGTATTCTCCCACCTTCCGCGGGTAAACTATAGCTTCAAGTTAGATAAATGCTTTTTTTATCAAAAAAACTATTGAAGACAAATGCTTATCTTCAATAGTTTCTATGATTTTATGAAGTTGATTGAGCTACTAAAAACTTTGGTGATTTCCAAAGCTGTGCCCATTTTTTAAAGGCTGTCAGCACAATTAAGAAGCCAAGCATTAACATGATAACAGATAAAATCCCATTTAACATATTAAAGCCTGCAGCGGCTGGATTCCAGTATACATTTTTAATCATCCAATAGCCTGCAACGTTGACCGTAATGTATAAATAAGCCAATGGGATAAAGCATGTCAATGCATAGATGCGTTTATCTGCGACCTTCAATACCATCGTCACGCCACATACTAGACCAATGGCTGCCATTAGCTGATTGGATACACCAAATAATACCCAGATTGAGCTTATATCCCCTGAATACAATAAATAGCCCCACATAAAGCAGGCAAGTGCACTAGCAAAAATTGTACCTGGTACCCAATTGGTGCGCTTCAGTGGTTTATAAACATTGCCACCAAAATCTTGTATTAAATAACGAGCTACCCTTGTTCCAGCATCAATGGCTGTAAGAATGAAAACCGCCTCAAACATAATGACAAATTGATAGAAGTACGAAGATAACTCTGCGAACCAAGGAATACCTGTAAAGATATCTGTCATACCAACTGCTAGCGTTACAGCACCTCCTGTTCGTCCTTCCAAGTCCATGCCGATACTTTGAGACAATGCTTGTAGATGAACGGGCTCCATTCCTAATGTAGCAAATACAGCTGGTGCTGAGTTAATCGCAAAATAGTCGGCTGGATGAAGAGCAGTAGCTGCGATTAAAGCCATCACACCTACTAGTGACTCTACTAACATAGCACCAAAGCCTACAATACGAATGTCCTCCCAACGATCAATCATCTTAGGTGTTGTTCCTGAGCCTACAAAAGCATGGAAGCCAGAAATGGCACCACAGGCAATTGTAATAGAAACAAACGGCCACACAGGACCGGCAATTACTGGTCCACCACCATGAATAAACTCTGTCAATGGTGGGAATTGAATAGCAGGATTAACAAAGAAAACGCCAATAATTAGTGCAATAAATACCCCAATCTTCATGAAACTACTTAAATAATCACGAGGTGCTAATAAAAGCCACACAGGTAATGAAGCGGCAAAAAAGGCATAGATTGGTAAGATGATAGCTAATGTATCCCGATCAAATGTTAAAAAATCACCGAATGCTGTGCCTTGAATAAGAGGTCCGATAAATACCCCAATCATTAATAAAATAAAGCCTATAGTAGATGTAACAATTAAATTGCCTGTTTTACGATAGGCAATACCCACAAGCATGGCGATTGGTATCGTAATACCTACAGCAAACGTTCCCCATGGATTGCGCTCTAAAGCACCTAACACCACCATCGAGAGACCTGCCATTGTAATCGTAATAATGAATAGCATCGCAAGGCCTGTACAGAAACCTGCGATAGGGCCTAACTCCTCCTTCATCACTTCCGATAGGGATTTACCACCATGACGCATGGAAGCAAATAAAACAACAGCATCATGAACTGCCCCACCAATTACTGCTCCGATTAATAGCCATAGAAGTCCAGGCAAATACCCAAATTGTGCAGCTAGGATTGGTCCAACTAAAGGTCCTGCTGCTGCAATCGCTGCAAAATGATGCCCAAAGGTTACCCACTTATTCGTCGGAACATAGTCTTTACCATCTTCCAAAGCGTGGGCTGGGGTGGGCGTATCATCTTTTATTTTGAGTACCTTCTTTGTAAAGAAAATGCCATACAAACGATAGCTGATCATCAAAATACAAATAGATCCTATCACTATTGTAATCGCATTCATGCAAACACCCCTTTTACTTTTTCCACATCATAGCAAAGGAATGTCCTTAATATTCCTAAAATAACTGAAATGTCAGAAATTAAAGCTGAGAGGTAGTATTTGTCCATTGAAATGCAGCTACTTCGATAGGTCAAAAATTTTCCTTACATCCTTCATATACAGTCTGCTAACTGGAATGGAATGTCTGTTGTGCACGATTAAATTAAATTTAGAACTACTCCAGGGCTCAAGTTCCACAATATGCTCTAAATTGACAATATACGCACGATGGACACGTACAAAGCCCTTTAAAGTAAGCTTTTTTTCTAACGCAGCCAATGACTCGGAAGCAAAAAAACGTCCCTGCTCTGTCACAACCACCGTTTTACTATCCTCAGAGGTACAATATAAAATATCCTGTATTTTCAGCAGTAAAATTCGATCGTTTGCATAAACTGTTAATTTATCGAGCTTGTCTAGCTGTGAAACCTTTAACTCCTCCATCGTTTTTGCCTGAGCAGCTCTTTTTTTAGCTAAAAGCTTTTCCACAGCGGTTTGTACCCTTTCTGCCTCAAAGGGTTTCAATATATAATCAAATGCATTGACTTCAAATGCCTGCAAAGCATAGTCATCGTAGGCTGTAGCAAAAATAATTTCTGGTCTCTGTTCATTCAGTAATAATTGTTTAGCTAAATCAAGACCATTGTTTATGCCTAATTCAATATCTAAAAATATACAATCGACTTCTTCAAGCTGTGACGCTTTATACAGCTCCTCAAGATTTTCAGATTCACCACAAACATTCACCAACGCTGTTTGCTCTAATAAATATCGCAGTTCCGCACGTGCTAAGGGTTCATCATCCACAATATATACATTCAATTTCTTCTACTCCCATCTAGTCGCCTTTAACGGCAGTTGAATCATAATTTTTGTTCCTACATCTAACGTACTTGTTATATGAAAATCCGCCTCAGAGCCATAAATTTCATGAATTCGCTGATAAATATTCCATAGAGCAGTTCCTGTCCCTTGTTCGGATTGCATAATACGCTTGCCAAGTTGTTTTACCTGCTCCTTCCTCATTCCACAGCCGTTATCTTCTGTTGATAGGACCAGCTTATTATTCACACGTTGTACTTTGACATAGATTTTGCCTTCATTACGATTTTTAAAGGCATGATAAATAGCATTCTCGACAAGAGGCTGTAAGGTAAATGGAGGAATTTGCACATCAAAGAGTGTTTCATCCATGATAAATTCAACTTCGTAACGATTTGGAAACCGTGTTTGCTCAATAGATAAATAAGCTTCAACATGATCTATTTCATTTTTCAATGGAATGAGCATTTGCCGTGCGCCCTGCAAATTGCTTCTAAAAAATGTACTAAGCTTGATTAATAATGCTCTTGCCTCATCTGCATCTGTCCGAATCAAGCTTGAAATAGTATTCAGACTATTAAAGAAGAAATGTGGATGAACTTGTGCTTGTAATGCCTTGATTTCAGCATCCTTTAATAATTTACGCTGTTGCTCAATTTCAGCATATTCAAGCTGAGAGGAAAATAGTCTACTCAAACCCTCTGCTAGCTCCTTCTTCACCCCTGTCAAAGAATCCGCTTTAGTGAAATAAAGCTTTAAGCTTCCAACTGTTCGATGCTGTACCTTCAAGGGCAAGACAATGGCAGCACTTAATGGGCAGCTAGTGTGTGGACATTGAATTTCCTTTTGAGATGTAGCCATTAAAATTTTGCCTTCCTCTAATACTCGTTTTGTCAAAGCTGTCATGATTTCTCGATGAATTAAATGATGATCCTCCCCAACGCCAACATGTGCTAACACCCCATTTTTATCGGTAATAGCGACCGCATCTACTTTTATTTCTCTTTTAATAATTTCTGCAACCGTTTGGCATGATTCTTCATTCAAGCCCTTACGAAAATGCTCAATTGTTTGTTGGGCAATTGAAAAAGCTTGATGGGTTTGTAATGCCTTTGTTCGCTCCTCTTCATCAATAAACGTTTTAATAATCATGAAAAATAAAAATATCCCAAAGGCATTCATTAAAATCATCGGCATTGCAATTAATGAGACTAACTGCAAGGCCTGCTCAAATGGCTTCGCGACTACTAAAATCACCAGCATTTGAATCGTTTCTGCACAGATGCCGATAATGACTGCTTTCTTATAGGAAAAAGTTTGACGTATTTTAAAGCGTTTACTTAAACCACCTGTAATAAAGCCAGCTAGAATCGTTGAAACACCGCAGGCTATTGATGTAAAACCACCAAGTGTAATTCGGTGAATACCTGCAATAATGCCTACACACACGCCAACGAGAGGTCCACCAAAAATTCCTGCAATAGCCACACCAATTAGCCTTGTATTGGCGATCGCCTCTTCTGCATTGATTGTACTATGTATCATCTGATTTAAAGGATGGATTGTCCCACTTTCAATTTTAATCCCTGTATAACTGCTGATAATACATAGGCTACTAAAGATAATAATGAGCCATATTTTCTCTTTCGTTCCTTGCTCCTGAAACAGCTTTTCTCGAAAGAGTCGCCATCTTGACATTAAAAAGGCAAACACAATGATCAGCCCAACTCGCTCTAACATAAATAAAAACAGCTCCATCAAAGGTCACCTCCTAAAGTCATGTCATTTTTTAAAGAATAAACGATAAGAGGTATAGCCAAAAATATCACCTGGATTAATCCCTTCTATCGCCTCTAATTGATGTCTTTCAAATTGATTGGAAGCCATTTCCTTTAACATAACAGAGGTTGTTTCATCTTGTGCTAGTTCCTGTGGATACAACCATTTCGCTTCTAAAATTTCTTTTTCTTGAATGGAAACCTGCTGCTGCTCATCTAGCATTCGACAATAAAAAATGGCCATATTATCACTGATGTCATCACGGATGACACCTGTTCTAAATCCAATTAAGCCTGAGACTCTACAATCGATGCCTGTTTCTTCTTTGATTTCACGAATGACCGCCTCATCCACTGTTTCTCCTGCATTAACAAAACCTGCTGGCAATGACCAACGTCCTTTCAATCCGCTATAAGCCTTTTTCACAACTAACCATTGACCAAGCTCATTCACCGTAACACCTGATACACCCAACCATATTTTCCCTCGATCTTTTCTCATAACCTTCACCTCTATATAACTATTATACCTGCTCGCTTTCAGTGGAATGAAGCTTTTATTCAGAATTTTAAGACCAATCTTTGCAAATCATATAAATGCATAGACAATCCTCATTTGTAAATATGTTACACTTATTGTACCTATTCAATTAAATAAGAAAGGAAATTTTACGAAATAGGTACGTTTGGAACCAATTACTTTCAAATTAAAAGCAATGAACACCTTGTCATTGAAGAAAAAGGACAATTTGGTCTTGATGAAAAGAGGGTCATATATAAGCTAGCAGTTTTAAATGGGGTAAAGTTTATGGAGCTTGAAAAGTCTGATTAATCCAATGCTAAAAGGCGTCTTTCATCATCATCGAAAGAAGCCATTTTCATATTTTCACTTTGTTTCAATATCAGCAACCGGGAGAGAAGATATGTTTTTCAGAAAATAAAAGCCATCCATCCCACCACATGGTTGAATACAGAAAGGGAGAGAGTAAAATGATCATTAAAATGACGCCATCTAATATGAAGGATTTTAATAAATCAAATGACGGTTTTATAGTCTCGGGGAAAATTATACCGACATTCAAAGATAAAGTTTGGACATTTACAGAGGAAAAATGTTCAGAGCCTTACTTCAAAAAATATGAAGAGGATGAAATTGATCTGAGTTACATTGAAGATATCGAGAAAGCTGTATTTTTTTATTATATTGACAACAACTGTGGAGGACAGATTAAGATGTGCTCTAACTGGAACGGATATGCACTTATTGAAGACATAGCTGTCGCAAAAGATTATAGAAAAAATGGCGTTGGCTCTGCCTTAATAAATAAAGCCATTGCGTGGGCAAAAGAAAGGAACTGCTGTGGTCTCATGCTTGAAACACAAGATATCAATGTTTCAGCTTGTCATTTTTATGCCAAAAATCAATTTGTAATAGGTGGAGTGGATACAATGCTATATTCAAATTTTCCAACAGCAAATGAAATAGCAATTTTTTGGTATTATAAATTTTAAAATCTAAACAAGGCTTTTCTTTAAGCCTTTTATGTTTTCAAAGCACAATAAAAGCCTCTTCAATTTGTTGTTTTCAAAACATACAAATCAAAAAGGCTTGGTATTCACAACCTAATTCAGATTGTGTTTACATATTATCAGGTTTGTCTTCTACATTTATATCACGTTTAATTATTCACAAATCTCAGGCGTACCTTCACGCTTTGCTGTTCTGAAAGACGTACCGCAGCCACATGATGCAATGGCATTTGGATTATCGATTGTGAAGCCACCGCCCATTAGCGATTGTTTATAGTCAATTTTTGTTCCCATCAAAATCGGCGCATCTTCACGGGAAACAAGAATTGTTAAACCATGCTGTACATCTTCAAAATCATCATCTTTTTTCTCTTTATCAAAATGCATGCCATAGGATAGCCCGCTACAGCCGCCACCATTCACCACTACACGTAAAAAAGAACCTTGTTCTTCATTATGCTCCATCATTTCATTAATATGAAAGCCAGCAGCCTGTGTCACTTCAATAATTTGTTTTGTACTTGTCATCCCAATCACCTTCCTTCTTACGTTTATCATAACAATTTTGACCATTGTATGACAAACATTCAGCTTCAAGTCGATTTTAAGTTATAATTCTCATATTTTTCACATTAATAGTATTTTTTATTCATGTTAATAAAAACATCATTGGTATAATAGTTACAACGAATTCTTGGCAGGGGGTAATATATATGGAGATTTCACCATATTACGAGAAAAAAATTCAATGTTTAAATTGCAAAAAAGAATTTCCAACATTAAAAGTGCGTTCAAAATTTATTAAAGTAGATCATACAGAAACAGATTTTCAACCTATTTATGCAGATGAAGTGAATGCTCTCTATTATAATGTCTTTGTTTGTGAGCATTGCGGCTTTTCCTTTACAGAAGACTTTACAAAATATTTTGCACCAGGTATTCAAGATCATATACGCACACAAATTACAGAAAAATGGGTACACCATGATTTCAAGGGGGAGCGTACTGTATTTCAAGCCATTCAAGCCTATAAATTAGCTTTTCTTTGTGGCACAATTAAAAAGGAAAAAAATGTAGCGATTGCTGGACTAACTTTACGTCTTGCCTGGCTCTATCGTTCGTTGAACAATAGTGGACAAGAGGAACGCTTCATGAAATTAGCACGTGATTATTATATGGAATCTTATTCAACCGAGGATTACAGCTCCACCCAAATGTCAGCTGTCCGAATTATGTATATGATTGCTGAATTATCTAGACGCATTGGAGATATTGAAAATGCGACACGCTTCTTTTCTAGGGTTATTGAAAAACAAAGTGTCGGTGGCGAAGCAAAAATTATAGATATGGCGAAAGAACAGTGGGCTATTATTCGAGAAGAAAAAGAACATGCGCGTCATGTATAGGTATATAAAAAAGTTCTAGCTTGAAATAAAGTGTACCCTTTGTAAAGGACATTTTGAAAAAGGTTAGACAACTTCTTGAAGCTGCAGTCTGTATTTTACAGGCGGCAGCTTTTTTAAATTCCACTGACCTCGATAATGGTTATAATAGATCATATAGCTTTTCACTTCTTGTTTTACATCTTCTAATGTCTCACAATCTTTTATATTCGTCTCATCTTTAAAATGCCCAAAGAATGATTCTTGAGGTGCGTTGTCCCAACAGTTTCCTCGGCGTGACATCGATTGACCTAAGCCCATTTGTTTCACGAGTTTTTGGAACGCTGGATTGGTATAATGAAAACCTTGGTCTGAATGGATGAAGGCGTCCTGAGCTAGATGCTTTAGCTTTTTCAGTTTTTTCAAAGTGTCGAGCACAATTTCCATTGTGATGCTATCTGCTACTTCATACGCCAAAATCTCATTCGTCTCAGCGTCTTTAATCGTTGATAAATAAGCACGTTTACCATTTTTATATGTCAAATATGTGATATCCGTTAAGAGGACTTTACCAGCCACGCCTTGTTTAAATTGGCGTTCGAGCAGATGTGGACACGTACGATGTTCTTGTGTGGCTTTGGCTAGACGACGATAAGGATTTGCTTTACGAATTGGACAGATAATCCCGAACTTCTTCATAATGCGGCGAATTCGCTTCAGATTATAGGTAATACCATATTGATGGTGAAGCGTCATTTTGATTTGACGGGCTCCTTTGTGACGTCGTCGGAATCGATATGCTTTTAAAATCACTTCCTTTACGACTTCATCTGCTTGGTGTTTCATCGCTCTTTTTTGAAGAGATTCTTCCTTAAAATAGTTATAATAGCCTGAGCGTGATACCTCCAACACTTCACAAAGATAGCGTACCATTCGCTTCAATCCATACGTTTCAATCGTTTGACCAATTAGTTCAAATTTCAGTTCTGGTGCGAGTTTTATTTCTTTTTCAACATCTGCCTTTCGAGTAAATCGATCTTTTTTAATAGTTCGTTTTCCGCTTCTAGTAAACGCATTTTTGCTTCAAGTCGTGCATACTTTTCCTCTATACTTAATTCTCGCTCGATAGGACGTCCTGTACCGTGTTTTCGAGAATCTTCTAAACCGGTGATTCCACGTTTTTTATAAGCTGTTCTCCACCTAGTACCTGCTCTGTGAATACGTGTTATACCAATCGCTTCCACGTCAAATCCCGCTTCTTCAAAAATTTCTCTTGGTAATTTTCCTGTTTCAGATTGTGCAATAAATAAGCGTTTAAACTCATCCGTATACGTAATCGCTTTATCGCTCACAGCTTTTACATACGGATTCTTTTTTAATTCATTTTGTTGGTGGGGTGTTAAAAAGTTCTTAGTCATAGTAGTGGCTCCGAATCTTGTTTTTTTCAATTATAAACAAAAATGCCCTATAAGATGACCTTTTTCAAGTGTCTATCTTATAGGGTACAGTTTAAAATCAGCTAGAACTTTTTATAAAGGCTTAGAATACTTGCTCTACTTCTACAATTCCTGGTACTTCTTCTAATAATGCTCGTTCAATACCAGCTTTTAATGTAATCGTAGAACTTGGGCAACTGCCACAAGCACCTAATAAACGTAATTTAACAACGCCATCCTCAACATCTACTAATTCACAGTCTCCACCGTCACGTAGTAAGAATGGACGTAATTTATCTAATACCTCTTGAACTTGGTCGTTAATTGTTGCTTCTGCCATTTATCTCGACTCCTTTCCTTATAATGATTATAATGTTAGCAACAGAAAAAATCCAATATTGAATCACAAGGAGAGAAAATACTATGCCATCTACAAAACCTATGATTGAAATTTATGGAACAGCTGTCATCTGTGCTAGCTGTGTCAATGCTCCATCTTCCAAGGATACATATGAGTGGCTACAAGCAGCCATCGATCGCAAATATCCAGATCAAGCATACGATATTCGCTATATCGATATTGAAGGTCCAATTGAGAATGAACGCGATCAAGAATATGCGTCACGTATTCAAGATGATGAATTTTTCTACCCTCTTGTCCTCATTAACAATGAGGTTGTTGGAGAAGGCTATGTCCAATTAAAGCCTGTATTTACGGCGCTTGAAAATTTAGGGTTTGTCCCGGACAAAACGGTATAACAAAATGAAAGGGATTGTTTTAAAATGATTTTTTAAAACAATCCCTTTCAGCTAATTAATCATTTTGACGTTTGTAATACCATAATAATCCTGATTTCATTAAGCGAGCGATACGCCCAGTTACTGTTGTATCAGCTAAGTATACAAAGCCTTGTTTTTTACCAAGAGCGCCCATGAAGCCCTTTAATTTAATATCTGGCATCTTCTCTGGTAAATGTTCACCTTTCCAACGCATACGAAGTACTTTCACAATTTGCTCCGCTTGTTCCTCTGCTAACTGTGCTGTTGGAGCTAAATCTGATGAAGCACAATCCCCTACAACATAGACATGTTCATCATCAAGTAAATTAAAATACTGTGTGACAAGCGGACGGTCATGTTTATCTTTCTCGACATCCATATCACGAACAATTTTTACTGGCTGAACACCCGCAGTCCAAACCACTGCATCGAGTAAAATTTCATCATCATGATTAAAAATTTTACCCGGCTCTACTCTTGTAATATTTGAATTGGCAACAACATCAACGTTATGCTTAACAAACCAATCCTTTACATACTTACTTAGTTTTTCTGGAAAATCTTTCAATATACGTTGACCACGGTCAAATAGCTTTATTTTTAAATCTGAGCGACTTTCACGTAGCTCACTTGCAAGCTCAATTCCACTTAAGCCAGCTCCTATAATTCCAACTGTAGACCCAGCTGGTAAACCACAAAGTGCTTGGAATGTTGCACGTGATTTGCCCATTGTCTGAATGCTGTACGTATACTCTTCCGCACCTGGTACACCATGATATTTATCTTCACAGCCAAGTCCAATGACTAAATCATCATATTCTATACGTTGTCCGTCTTCAAGAATGACTACTTTTTCCGCACGATTAATTTCAACGACTTCTCCATATACGGCTGTTAAACGTTCATGCTCTGGGAAGCTTACACGAATTTCTTTATCTGTTGCAGTCCCTGCCGCCAATGCATAAAACTCTGTTTTTAAACTATGGAAAGGGGCTCTATCTACTATAACTACCTCTCTGTCTAATGGTAGGCTGTTTAATAGACGAAGCATGACACGCATATTGCCGTAGCCGCCACCTAAAAGTACTAATTTTCCCATAATAGTCTCCTTTTATATCTCTTTTAATAATTGTTCACAAAGTATCCACAAACGAGTATAACCGATTGTGAGAAGTTTCACAATATCAGAATGAAATTTTGTGAAAGATTTCACAAAACAAACGAGAACTTGTTCAATTCAATTGATTTTTAAGCCATTAATAACGAATTCCCTTTATCTTTTATTAAAAAACGTCTCTTTTCTCTTAATCATAAATAATTGACGAAAATCGTAAAACCGAGTAGCATTACTTTGGTGAGGTGACATGGATGAATCCAATGGTTGAATTTTGTATAAGTAATTTAGCAAATGGCTCTCAAGCAACTTATGAAGTACTCGAACGCGATCCGAACATCGACGTTTTGGAATATGGCTGCCTCAGTTATTGTACAAAGTGCTCAGAATCCTTTTATGCAATAGTAAACGGTGAATTAGTAGAAGCTGATTCTCCTGATGAATTAACGAAAGCCATTTATCAATTTATTGAAGAAAATCCATTATGGTAGTTTTCTAAAATGCCTGTATGAATAAATGTGAACAAATAAAAAGGATGTTATGCTAAAAATCAGCATAAACATCCTTTTATTACTTTAGTACGTCCACTACATATGTAGGTTGGCATTCTTTTTCGAGGACAGCCTTTGTAGGCGTAACGCCAGTATTCACATGAATGGTGTCACAGCCAAAACGAATGCCACACATAATGTCCGTATCATAATTATCACCGATCATTACCATGTCTTCTTTCGCAATCCCATGTTCAGTCGCAATTACTTCCAGCATGGCTGGCGATGGCTTACCAATGTAGATTGGTTCAACATCTGCAACCTCTCCTACTAAGCGAGCAAAAGAACCATTGCCTGGTAAGAACCCGTATTCTGTTGGGAATTTAATATCTTGATTCGTGGCAATAAAGGTCGCTCCTTGCTGGACAAAAACCGTAGCCCTGGCAAGTGCCATATAATCAAGCGTACGATCAATCCCCATAACAAATACATCAGGCTCATCCTCAACAGGTACAATATTTTCATTGAGTAGTGCCTGACGAATGCCATCTGTCCCCATCATCGCTACTTTTTTTCCTGGGAAATGGAGAGCTACATACTTTGCGGTTACCAATGCACTTGAATAAATATGCTCTAATGGCGCGTCCACGCCAATAGAAAGTAAAGCTTCTTGCAGTTGTTCTCGCGTCTTTGAAGAATTATTCGTTACATAGAATGGCTCAATTCCTGCTTGCTGTAAACGATGAATAAAAGCTACCGCAGAAGGAATACCTTCCTTTCCACGGTAGACAGTGCCATCTAAATCAAAGCAATAGGCCTTATATTGTTTCATTGATGATCCTCTGGCAAAAATGCTGAAACAGGTCCTAATTCATTTGTTAAATAATTATGAACTGCTGGCGAGAACTGCTTTAAAGCCGTTAGATTAGCTGTTAGTACATGGATAACCTCTTGGATATCTACCTCTATAAACTCACGTACTAGCATTTTACGTAAGCCAACAACTGCTTTGTATGGTGCTTCCAAATCAGCAGCTACAACTTTTTCATCGACTAAAATATCAATAATATCCTCGTAGCTTCCTGGATCGCGCATAATGAAACCGTCAATCATTAAATTTCCTACATCCATCATTGACTCCATAATGTTGTGTCCAATTCGCTCGATAGCTAATTTCTTTATATCATTCTGAAGCCAGTTATCCTCTGTCTCCAAAATAGTTAATAGCCCATCTAAGTACTGTAAATTTTTTGTGATTTTATTACGATCTACAAAATACACAAGGAAAGCCCCCATTCAAATCTTTAAAAGTTGATAGTCTTTTCTCTTCTATAGTACCATAACTATAGGATTGGAAGGAGATTAAAAGATGGAACGTTTTTTTTTATATGATGATGTAGAAGATACGAAAACAAGATTTGTTAGTTTTGCTGGACAAAAGCTACGTTATGATTTAGCTATATTACAATCTGGCCGCTTCTTTGGAAAAGTGCTTGTCATGGATATCCAGTTCGGTCGCTTTGCTATTATTGGTCCTGATGATGTAGAAGAGCCTGGTTACTTAGAACATGTGTACAATCGCACAGAGGAAGAAACAATCGAATTACGGGAATACTTGCGTGAATTATTGAACTAACACCCATTTTATTGGGTGTTTCAGACTGTAGACAAAAGCCATCGAGAGGTTCACTCTCGATGGGCTTTTGTCATTTTTCTTCCTATTTTATCTTTAACATTTGGTAATATACTACCAAATTCAACATACTCTTCGAGCATAGCTACCTTCTTAAGCTGCCTGCCACGTCCAAGTAGCCAGTTTCTTTAAATTCATGGCAGCAAAAGTAAGCATCGCCTGCATGGACAATTTTTTCAGACCTCTTAAGGTTGTCCATCGCATACCATGCTTTTCTTTTGCATCGGCAAAGACACGCTCAATCGTTTCTTTGCGCTTTGCATAAATCTGTTTGATGTCATAGGAATGGCGTAAATGTTCAGCTTCCTCCACATACGACTCCCAAATATGGCGTTGAATGAGTTTTTGATGATGCTTACTTTCTGTACATTGGGAAAGGCTTGGACACTTCGCACAAATCAAAGGATTCGATTTATATTGACGATACCCTTCTTTAGTCGTTGTCGTATACTTCAATATCTGTCCTTGTGGACAAAGATAACAATTATAGTGCTCATCATATATATACTCATGCTTTCGGAAGAATCCATCTTTCGTTTTAGGACGTGTATAAGGAAGAACAGGCAACATTTGATTCTCTAATAAAAAATTCGTAATCGCTGGTGTTTTATAGGCTGCATCTGCCGCAACAGCTAATGGTTTTTGAACGTTTTCAATGACTTTTTCCACAAGTGGCTGTAATACATGACTATCGTGCACATTTCCCGGAGTTACAATGGCACCCAAGACAAAGCCCTTTTCATCTGTCGCTGCATGAAAAGAATACGCAAACTGCTTCGTACGTTCATCCTTCACGTAATAGCCACTTTCAGGATCTGTCGTGCTTTCCTTTATTTCTTTCCATTCTTCCTTTTCAAACTTCTCCGGGGGAAAGGGCTTTTTTCCGTGTTCCTCACGATCCATATTTAACTCTAATTGAAGTTTCTCTTCATAAGCCCGTGTTTCTTTTCGCACAACTTTTTTATCATACTTTCGTTTATTCGCACTCGCTTTCACATGCGTAGAATCGATAAATAAATGGTCTGCATGGAGGAGTCCTTGATGCATAATCTCTTTTAATATACGATAGAATATCTGCTCAAATATATCAGTGTCTTGAAAGCGACGGACATAATTTTTACCGAAGGTAGAGAAATGCGGGACTTCTGTATGGAAGCCAAATCCTAAAAACCAACGATACGCCATATTCGTTTCAATTTCTTTGATGGTTTGACGCATGGACCGTATACCAAAAACGTACTGAATAAACGTCATTTTAAAGAGAACAACAGGATCAATACTAGGGCGTCCTTTAGCAGAGTAGAGGTTTTCTACTAAAGGATAGATAAATGAAAAATCAATAGCCGCCTCTAGTTTTCGTACTAAATGATCTTGGGGAACTAATTGATCAATCGTTAGCATTTCTAATTGTTCACGTTCATTGATTTGATTTTTCGTCATCATGGTTGATCACCTCGAAAGTGTACTTTTTATCAATAATTCTTTATGTAGAAGTTGATTGGAACGAAGGGTGGCGACTCCTGCGGGAAAAGCGGGAAAGTCGAGATCCTGGACTGAGCGAAGCGAGGGAAGCAGCTCGACCCCGCCCGCGGAAAGCGTCCGCCCGTAGTGGAAATCAACGGCTTTACTTTATTTTATTGTAAAAGAAAAAAGACTGTAGGCAAACTCAAAATTCATTGAGTTTGTCTACAGTCTGTAACACCCATTTTATTGGGTGTTTTTTTATATAACATAAAAAAATTTCGCTAGCCATGGGCGATTGCGAAATCTTTTTACGTATTGTTATTTATTTAAAGTGGATGGATTATCTTTATTATGGGGCTTGTCTTTATTTTCATTATCATTTTGCTTTTTCGCTTGCTGATTTTGACCAATCACAGCTAAATCGTCTACACTAATATCAAAACCATACCCATATTCCTCTCGATCTAATGGCTTTTTATTGCGGTTTTCTTTTGCCAACATCATCACCTCCATTCATAAATTATCCCTTTTTTAATGATTTATACGCCCTTTTTCTCAATACATTTAAGCTGTGACATCCTTAATAATCCACTGGGCAGCGCTTATTAAATCTGGAAAGACAGCATCTGCTAATGGATCTTGTTCTCCTAGGAAAACACCCTTTGTTCCTGCCCGTTTTCCTGCAATAATATCCGTATCTGTATCGCCAACCATATAGGATTTTGATAAATCAATGTTATATTTCTTTCCTAAATCCACAATTAATTTGCTATTGGGCTTGCGGCAGGCACAACCTGACTTAGGTTTGTGCGGACAATAAACGACTTCATGGATTACTGCCCCTTTTTTCTCTAGCTCCTTCACCATATGTTCATGTATTTTCTGTAAGCCACTTTCCTTCATAAAGCCTAAACCAACCCCACCTTGATTTGTCACGACAAACACATAATCAAAATGCTTATTTAGCTTTCTGATTGCTTCAGGCACTTGCGGTAAAAAGTACAAATCCTTAGGCTTATTCACAAACTTCACACGATTGGTCAGTACTTCATTGATAACACCATCACGATCTAAAAATACGGCTCTTTTCATTTGCAACACACCTTCGATAAGCTGTTTTGTGCTTTAGTTTTCCCCAATTACACAAAAGCTAACAATCATGAAAAAAAACCTGATGCCTATCACATCAGGTTTTTGTATAAGAGTTTATTCTGCTAAAGGTTCATGGTCTGTTGGCTTTGTTACTTCACTCATATCCACTACTTCTGGCTGTTTCATAACTTTCCCCAATTTACGTAATACGAAATAAGCACAGCCAAAATTACAGTATTCGTATAGATAATCTTGAAGCGTACTTATTTTTGTATCAAAAGTGGATTTTTGATTTTTATCATCAAAAAACCCCTTTAAACGTAACTGGTTATAGCCCCAATCACCTACAATATAATCGTATCTGGCTAAGATATCTGAGTATCTTTCCTGAAAAACTTCCTCCTGAAAGGCCTCGCGATAATCTTCTATTAGTTCATATTCTAATCCTTCAACTATGATCAAAGTGACACCACCCTTTTCGTTCAGCCTTGACGTTTACACTTCCGCTTGTAATTGACGTTCTTTCGTTGCAGCATTTACTTGTTCGTCTGCATGATAACTACTACGTACAAGTGGGCCAGCCTCACAATGCTTAAAGCCTTTCTCCATGGCAATCTTACGCAGTTTACCAAATTCTATTGGTGAATAGTATTTTTTAACTGGTAAATGCTTTTTCGTTGGCTGTAAATATTGACCGATCGTCATAATATCTACATTATTTGCACGTAAATCGTCCATGACTTCTAAAATTTCTTCATGTGTTTCGCCTAATCCAATCATTAGTGATGATTTCGTTGGAATTTCAGGCTGCATCTCTTTAGCTAAACGCAGGAACTCTAAAGAGCGTTCGTATTTTGCACGAGCGCGCACTCTAGGTGTTAAACGGCGTACTGTTTCAATATTATGATTTAAAATATCTGGTTTTGCATCCATTAACATTTGAAGGTTCTCCTTCATCCCGCCTAAATCTGATGGCAATACCTCAACAGATGTGAAAGGACTTTTACGACGAATTGCACGTACTGTTTCTGCTAAAACTTGCGCTCCGCCATCCTTTAAATCGTCACGTGCGACCATTGTAATAACAACGTGCTTTAAATTCATAATGGCTACTGAATCTGCAACGCGCTCTGGTTCTGCCAAATCTAGTTCATTTGGTAAACCTGTTTTCACTGCACAGAAACGACAAGCACGTGTACAAACGGAACCAAGAATCATCATGGTAGCAGTACGTCTCTCTCCCCAGCATTCATGGATGTTTGGACAACGAGCTTCTTCACATACTGTATGCAGATTTTTCTCACGCATCAGCTTTTTAAGCCCTTTATATTCATCATTCGTGTTTAGTTTTATTTTTAGCCAATCTGGTTTTCTTACATGTTCTTCTTTACTTGTAGGTTTACAAGATGTCATACGAATATCGCCCCTATCAAAAATATACATTTTTTAATATTAACTATCTTCACTGTTGTCAATGTAACATATTAAAGGCACTCCAACAACTATCACAACAAACATTTCTATTTATAAGGGACAGGTATTTCTATGGACGGTTGTGGCGCGTCACTACTATTGGTATAAATGTTTGGAACAGGTCCCCTTGTTAGGCCCATCGCTACAGGTATATCCTGTGCAACGGTAGAAGATTTACTAGCGAAAGGAACAATAATCTGAACATTTACCTCTAAATGAATACCTACCTCCACATAAGCACTATTGATTCCAAATTCTTGAATAGAGGATGTCACATTACTATGAACATTTCCAATCACATGGAAGCGAATCGGGATCTTTGGCCCCAAATTTCCAAGCAAGGGAATATTGGCTGCTTGACCAAGCGGTACAAAAAAGACAATGCCATCACCATCTTGGATCCTGTTAATATCATATTCAACATTATCTAATTCAGGTAAATGGGATAGCTCTCCCTGTTCAGCTTGCTCCAAATACATTTTAACAAGCTCTAATGTCTCTGCTCGAACACGATTAATGATTTCTGTATTAAACTTAGTCGTCATCATTTCAGACGTACCTGGAGGAATATCTTCAATGATATCATTTACATCTAATACATTAGAGGTACGTGAATTAATGGCTTTACTCACAACATATGAGGCAATCTTCGTAGTTTGCACTTCCGCATATTGCAAATAGGTTGGCATGAGCCGTTCATTTAAATAATAAATAAATAATATAAGGCAAACAACCATACTAACAATTAAAATCGTTAATTTATTAAGACGCATTCCCCTTCTACCATATGAGCGTAATTTCATTCTTTTTCGAGGGAAAAACAAAAAATCTCCTCCTGTTCCATAACGTATGAACAGGAGGAGTAATTTATTCTACTTTTGCGGGAACCACATAATCCGTCTCAACATTTTCAATTGTTACATCAGGATAATCCACTAAATTAATTTCATATGTAGCTGCCAGCAATTGATCTTGTTCTTCAAAAATACGAATCCATGGTAATGCCGCATCCAACGTGTTTTGTCTAGATACAATCCCACGGCGTCCATCTGATAATTTTAAAATAACACCATTTGGATAATGAACAACAGCTCTTTTTAAAGCTTTTACAATTCGAGCATCATAAAGAGTGCCCGAGCCAGCTTCAACAATAGCTAGTCCTTGTGAAGGGAGCATCTTCTCCCGGTATACACGATTCGTTGTCACCGCATCAAAAACATCTGCAACACCAATTATCTTGGCAAATGGATGAATTTCAAAGTCAACAAGTCCTCTTGGATAGCCACTTCCATCAATACGTTCATGGTGTTGGAAAGCACAGTGCGCCACAAGCAGAGAGATTGAATGTAAATTCCGTAATAAATCAAAACCGTAACGAGCATGCATCTTCATCATTTCAAACTCATCATTCGTTAAACGTCCTGGCTTTGTTAAAATATCTTTCGGTACCATTAGTTTACCGACATCGTGTAATAACGCACCTATCCCGATCAAACGTAAATCCTCAGCAGAGTAGCCAAGTTCTTTGGCAATGGCAATAGAATACAATGTCACTTGGAAAGAGTGTTGATATAAATATTCATCAAATAAATAAGCATCTGTTAAAATGGTTAGAATTTCATTATTTCCAGTAACTGCTGAAAGTAATTCATCTACGATCGAAACAATTGTCTTTGATTGCTGATCTAATATATAAGAAGCATTTACTGGATTCAAACCATCAATGGACTGGAACGAATCCTTTATAGTTTTGATGACTTTATTTCGCATAGCAGGGGGAACGGTCTCTTCTACTTCTATTCCCTCAGAAATCTCATCGTCAATATATAAATAATGTGTATTTAACTGTTGAAGTCTTTGAATAATACGGTCATTAATGACAACATCTTTCTTTAAAAGCGGATGACCTGCCTCATTCCAAATGGTTCTTCCTAATACCATTCCTTCTTTTAATACATCGATTGAAATTAATCGCATGACTTCTTCCCCATTCCATTCTTTAAACTCTCTCTATTGTTTAAAGAATCTTTGACCATAATCTATCATAATGTTTCGTAAAAATTCAGGTAAAATATATTGTTTTTTTGCATATTTAAAACTTGGATAAAAATAACCAAATGTAAACAGATCCAATGTAACCAGTTTATAAATGTGATTTTGATCTGCTAGCTTACCATTAATTAACAATTGCCGATTTTCATTCATGGAAAATCCATATGTCAATATTTTTCCAAAAATGACGCCTCTAAACCCTAGTCCTTTTAGTTCGATATAAGGCCATTCTTCATTTTTAGATTGCATATAAATTTCTTTCATTTCAGCGACGGATAATTCAATTGTACATAAATTAATTGGATGTGGAAAAATTCGGTGCAAATCTAAGGCAGTCACTATTCCCTTAGGAAGACCATCTAAAAATATCCCTGCATTGAATAATGCACAGTCCGCTCCGCTTTTTTCCAAAATTGCATGTGCAAATAAATCAGATAGCTGTGAATAATGGAACCATTCCTTGTTGTAGGCTTTTTTTGTTGTAAAAACTGGAGTATCCAATATTCTGTTTCCTTCATCCTCCAAAAACTGTACCACTTTCTGTTCATTTTTAACAATTGGCAAATCCTTATTATGAATTAAAGTATCCTTTTTTTCAACAATTTTCCTCAATTTTTTATCATATTCTATGATAAGATGTCCAGTATATTGGCCAAACTTACCTCCACCTGTCAGTAAAACCCCATTAATCACTTTGCCCTCTGGTAGGACATGATGAGTATGAGAGCCGAATATAACATCAATTTCTGGACACTCATCCGCTAAGAGCTCATCCTCTGTAATGCCTAAATGGGATAAGCATACAACAATGTCTACTTCTTCACGTAGTTGATGCGCTAAACGTAGCAGTGTACTTCGAGCGTCGTCCATATGCCAATTTAATTCTTCATAATATACTTCAAACATGGCCGTGGCTGCAATGACGCCAATCTTCGTACCCGTTGCTGTTGTTAAGATTACATAAGGCTTCATCCATGCTGGCTTCTTCCCATTAGAGGCATATACATTTGCCACAACAACATCAAAGTTAGCATTGTCATACAAGTGAAAGAGCTCTTCATGGGATAATGTAATACCTTCATTGTTGCCGATAGTCACCACATCATAACCCGCTTCATTGAGCAATCGCACATTGCCTTTCCCAACGGTTGCTTCTGTATAAATGTTGGAACGATCTAAATGATCTCCCACATCAAACAAATAGCTTGTTTCCCCGATATTCGCCAGATTATTTCTTATCTCTTTCACATAGCTTTGCATTCGTGGCCAATACTTAAAATGACTATGCAAATCATTTGTGTGAAAAATATGGATCTTTTCAAGCATTAAAGCCACCTCACTTCAAATTAAGCTAATATGCCTTCTATAATAGATCGAATTCCTAATAATAATAGAATAATCCTTAAAGCTAGTACAAGTGTATCGGATTTAATTCTTTTATTTAACGCAGCACCGAGCTTTGCTCCAACATAAGCTCCAGGAATAACTGGAATAGTATAAAGCCATGGTACATGTCCGAAATAAACATGGCTTGCGGAATTAACGATGGACGTTAAAAATACCATAAACATCGATGTTGCCACCGCGACATGTGGTGGGAATAAGAATAAAATAATCATTGCTGGCACAATCATGGAGCCGCCACCTATTCCAAATAAACCAGAAGCAAAGCCAATACCAAATGTTAATGTAATAGCAAACCCAATGGGATAGCCATATACATAGGTTTTTCCCTCAGAGTCAGTAAATTCTTGCTGTATACCATTTTTTACAAACCATTTTACAGGCTTCAGTTTGTCCCGCACAAGCAAAATAATCGATAAAATAATAAGTAAAATACCAAAATATAAATTAAAGGATGGTAAATCTAACCCTTTATTGACCCATGCGCCAAGGATTGTTCCTGGAATACTTCCAATAAAGAATATAAAACCACTTTTATAATCCACCGTTTTAGATTTCATATAGCTTAGCGTGGAGGCAAGTCCCGTGAAAATCATCATCACCACTGATAAACCGACTACTTTTTGTGGCGTAATATCTGGAATCATTCCTAAATTTAAGCCAATGTATAATGTTGCTGGTACTAATACTACACCACCACCTAGCCCAACTAATGAGCCAATTAGACCAGCAAGCAATGCAATGATGACTAATAAAATAAACTCCATTATAGTTCCCCTTCAAACATGTTTAATTGTTTAGGTGCCAACCCGACATCGTTAATATTCAACATACCTTGTAGCTCCTTTGCGTTTTTCGCTGCATGATTACCTGAATTATTATTAAATAAAACGAAGAGTTCATTGACCTCGGGTTCAAGCTTTTTCATGCTATCCCCAAGCTGCTGTAATTCCTCTTTATTATAATCATATAAGAAGCGAACTTTGCGCCAATTTTCTGCATTTCCTGTGTTGCGCCATCCATGTATATTGCGACCATGGAGACGAATCAACGCTTTATTTGCAGTCACTACCGGATAAAAAGGAACAGATCCAACACCAGCCTGTGGTTCGTCACAAATCGTATGGATAAATTGATGTTCTCGTAAAAAATCTATCGTCTGCTGGACAACATTTTCTGCGTACCATGTTTGATTTCGAAACTCAATCGCTACTTCAAAATCCTTGAGCTGTTGTCGGATATACAATAAATATTGCACATTTTTTCCTTGGCAATCAAACCATGGTGGAAATTGTGCTAATACCATGGCTAGCTTTCCATAACGTTTAAATTCATTGGCACATTCAATAAAAGCATTGAACATATCATTTTTTGATTCAAAGGGAATCTCTCCACGTAAATGACCCGTCATGCCTTGGTAAGCTTTCACAACAAAACGGAAGTTTTCAGGTGTATCCTCACACCATTTCCGAACATGCTCTTTGGCTGGTATGGCATAAAAGGAAGTATCTACTTCTACCGTTAAAAAATGACCTGTGTAATCAAATAATTTATCCTTTGAGGGAGTCACTCCACTATAAAGTGAAGGGTGATCGCCCCAACCAGTTAATCCTACTACAATCATGTGACATCCTCCTCTATGTACATAATCATAGCACACAGTATGTCACTACAAATAAACATCATGTAAAAAATATAGCTTTCTTTTGTCCATTCAAATAGAAAGCTGTCACTAACTTTTGGGAACTATACAAAAGAAAAAGCATGAGTCCATATTCCATTGAACTCACGCTACTTTAACGGACTACCATTTATTTCACAAGGTTTTGCTGAATAGCCTCTAAAAACTTAATCCTGCTGTATGCAGGGCCGCCTTCCATTAATGGATCTAGTACATTAACAAATACTTGGTCATTTTTAAATGCATTAATATTTTGGATGATTGGATTCTTTTTAAAGTCTTCTAAAGCATTCGGCGCGTCTGCATTTTCATCTGTTGAAAACTGCACAAATAAATAATCAGGATTCATATCTGCAAGCTGCTCAACAGAAATGGCCTCTTGAGATTTAGCTTTAGCAACTTCATCTGGTACTGCTAAACCAAGCTCTCCATAAAGGACAGCATTTAAAAATACTTCTTTTGGATAAACATACGCTTGTCCTCCACGAATACGAATAGCCGCTACTTTTTGATCTTGTAGTTTCTCATTTAACGTAGCTTTAGCAGCTTCTATATCAGCCTTATATGTAGATAATATCTTCTCAGCATCTGCTTGCTTACCAGTTAGTTCAGCTAATAACTTCAAATTAGATTCCCAGTTCGTCGAAATATGTGAAACCAAAATTGTAGGAGCAATTTTCTCTAATTTACTTTGTACCTCTTCTGGGAACTTTGTTGAACCTAAAATGACATCAGGATCTAATTCTAATATTTTTTCAAAGTTTGGTTTAATTTTCTCACCAATTGATTCTGCTTTGTCTGTTACAGAAGCATATAGCTCAGGGAACTTGCCACCAACAGCAATAGCCCCAACTGGATGAACATCCAGCACAACCATATCCTCCATCGCTTCCATAGCACCTGTTACAACAATTCTTTCAACCTTTTCTGGCACTTCATAGCTTTCACCAAGATATTCAATCGTTCTCGTGCCATTTTCATTTGTCGATTCTTCTTTTGTTTGTGTCACTTCTTCTTTTGGTGTATCAGTGGAAGATTCCTCTTCTACTGCCTTCTTCTCTCCACATGCGGCGAGAATGAGCATAAATATTGCTATGAAACTAATAAATAAAAACTTCTTTTTCATTTACATATTCTCCTTTGAAAGATGATTAACTATCTCATCTGGCTTATTGAAGTACTGAACATCTTCTAGATTTATCAACCCCTTTCTAAATGATATTGATTCTCATTATCATTTTAGTATGTAATCTTAAAAAAATCCAGTACTATTTCTCTCCATTTTTATTCGCAACATAAAAACACAAAAAAACCCCTAGTCACAATTTATATTGTGACTAGGGGTGGCTAATTAACCGATAGAACCTTCCATCTCGAATTTAATCAGACGGTTCATTTCTACTGCGTATTCCATTGGTAGTTCTTTTGTGAATGGCTCGATGAAGCCCATTACGATCATTTCTGTCGCTTCTTCTTCGGAAATTCCGCGAGACATTAAATAGAATAATTGTTCTTCAGATACTTTTGAAACTTTTGCTTCGTGCTCTAAAGATACATTATCATTAAAGATCTCGTTATAAGGAATTGTATCAGAAGTCGATTGATTATCCATAATCAGCGTATCACATTCGATGTTAGCACGTGCACCACTTGCTTTAGGACCGAAACGAACTTGTCCCATATACGTTACCTTACCACCTTGTTTAGCAATCGATTTAGAAACGATTGTTGAAGATGTGTTTGGTGCCATATGGATCATTTTTGCGCCAGCATGTTGGTGTTGTCCTTTACCTGCTAATGCAATCGATAATGTCATACCACGAGCACCTTCACCTTTTAGGATACATGCTGGGTATTTCATTGTTAATTTAGAACCGATGTTACCATCGATCCATTCCATTGTACCGTTTTCTTCTACAACTGTACGTTTCGTTACAAGATTGTAAACATTGTTCGCCCAGTTTTGAATTGTTGTATAACGGCAATAGGCATCTTTACGTACAACGATTTCAACAACTGCTGAGTGTAAAGAGTTTGTTGTGTAAACAGGAGCTGTACAACCTTCAACATAGTGTACGTGAGCGCCTTCATCTACAATAATAAGTGTACGTTCGAATTGACCCATATTTTCTGAGTTAATACGGAAGTAAGCTTGTAACGGTGTTTCTACTTTAACACCTGGTGGCACATAAATAAATGATCCACCTGACCATACTGCTGAGTTTAAAGCAGCAAATTTATTGTCTGTGTAAGGAATCACTTTGCCCCAATATTGTTTGAAAATATCTTCGTTTTCACGTAGAGCAGAGTCAGTATCTTTGAACACAATACCAAGATCTTCAAGGTCTTTTTTCATGTTGTGATAAACTACCTCAGACTCATATTGTGCAGATACACCTGCAAGATATTTTTGCTCTGCTTCTGGGATACCTAATTTATCAAAAGTTGCTTTGATTTCATCAGGTACTTCATCCCATGATTTTTGAGTAGCTTCTGATGGTTTTACATAGTACGTAATTTCATCAAAATCTAAATCTCCAAGATCGCCACCCCATTGTGGCATCGGTTTTGTATAAAATGTTTCAAGAGCTTTTAAACGGTATTCTAGCATCCATTCTGGCTCTTGTTTCATATTTGAAATTTCACGGACGATTTCTTCAGTTAAACCGCGTTTTGAACGGAAAATTGATACGTCCTTGTCATGGAAACCGTATTTGTAATCGCCGATATCAGGCATTTTTTTAGCCATCGTTTCTCCTCCGTTCATTGAGATATATTTTTCTGGGTAATCATCCCTTGCTTTGAGTGAAGCCATAGTAGCTTTCACTCAAGAACAAGGAAGTAAGATTTATTTCACACCTTTTTCCATTGCTTTCCAAGCCAATGTTGCACACTTAATTCGTGCTGGGAATTGTGAAACACCTTGCAGTGCCTCAACATCCTCAAGGTCATATTTATCGCTGTACTCCTCACCCATCATCATTTTAGAAAAAATATCAGAAAGCTCAATAGCTTCCTCTACTTTTTTTCCTTTGATGAGCTGTGTCATCATTGATGCAGAGGACATAGAAATCGAACAGCCTTCACCATCAAATTTCGCATCCTCTACGACACCGTCAGTAACTTTTAATGTTAAATGAATACGATCACCGCATGTAGGATTGTTCATATCAATCGTTACAGCATCCTCTTCTAAAGAGCCTTTGTTACGAGGATTTTTATAGTGATCCATAATGACTGAACGATATAGTTGATCTAAATTATTAAAAGACATCGCCAAAATACTCCTTCGCAGAACGTAACCCTGCAACTAAACGGTCAATATCCTCCTCTGTATTGTACAGATAGAAGCTTGCACGTGCTGTCGCAACTTGCTGAAGACATTTCATTAGTGGCTGTGCACAATGATGTCCTGCACGAACAGCAATACCGTTCATGTCAAGCACCGTTGCCACGTCATGTGGATGTACATCATCTAGATTAAATGTTACTAATCCACAACGCTTCATAGGGTCACGTGGGCCGAAAATTTTCAAACCGTCAATTGTCTCAAGTTGATCCATTGCGTAGCCTGCAAGCTTATGCTCATGCTCTAGAATGTTATCTAACCCGATATCAGTTAAGAAATCAATAGCGGCACCTAATCCTATTGCACCTGCAATAATAGGCGTTCCACCTTCAAATTTCCACGGTAATTCCTTCCACGTTGAATCATATAACCCAACAAAATCGATCATTTCGCCACCAAATTCAATTGGCTCCATCTTTTCAAGGTGTTCCTTTTTACCATATAATACACCTATTCCAGTTGGTCCGCACATTTTATGCCCTGAGAAACCTAAGAAATCTACATCCAAATCTTGCACATCAATTTTCATATGTGGCGCAGCTTGTGCACCATCGGCTACCATGACAGCACCATTAGCATGTGCAATTTGAGCAATTTCTTTAATTGGATTTATTGTTCCAAGTACGTTTGATGCCATAGACACCGAAACAATTTTTGTTTTAGGTGTGACTGTCGCACGTACTTTCTCTAGGCTAAGAGTACCGTCTGCTTCAAGCTCAATGTATTTTAAAGTTGCATTTTTTTCTTTGGCTAATTGTTGCCAAGGAATAATATTGGAATGATGCTCCATATGAGTAATGACAATTTCATCACCCTCAACAACATTTGCACGACCATAACTTGTCGCAACTGTATTTAAAGCGGTTGTTGTACCACGCGTAAAAATAATTTCCTGTGTTGATTGCGCATTAATAAACTTACGAACCTTTTCACGAGCACCTTCATATTTATCTGTTGCACGGTTTCCTAGTGTATGCACGCCACGGTGAACATTGGAATTATCAAATTCATAATAAGCTTTAATCGCTTCAATCACTTGAACAGGCTTCTGAGACGTCGCTGCACTATCAAGATATACAAGTCTATGACCATTTACATCCTGATTTAAAATTGGGAAATAGCTTTTAATGTCTTTATTCATCATTAGCGAACTTTCCTTTCAATAACCTCCGTCAGTTGCTTTTGAACGCCTTCAATTGGTAATTGCGTAACAACTGGCGCAAGGAATCCATGGATAACAAGGCGCTCTGCTTCTGCTTTCGAGATACCACGGCTCATTAAATAATAAAGCTGTAATGGATCTACTCGACCAACAGATGCTGCGTGTCCTGCTGTTACATCATCTTCGTCAATTAATAAAATTGGGTTTGCATCCCCACGAGCTTTTTCTGACAGCATTAATACACGTGATTCTTGTTGTGCATCGGCTTTTGTCGCACCATGCTCGATATAGCCAATACCGTTAAAGATTGACTGAGCTGCATCTTTCATTACACCATGCTTTAAGATATGCCCGTTTGAGTTTTTACCCCAGTGACGAACCTCAGTAGTGAAGTTAAGTTTTTGTTCTCCACGACCAACTACGACTGTTTTTGTATCTGCATGAGAACCGTCACCAATCAAATGCGTGATGTTTTCAGAGATTGTATCAGAATCATTCATTAGACCAAGAGCCCAGTCAACTTTTGCGTCACGCGCTAAACGTGCACGACGATTAACATATGTCGTAAATCCTTTTGCAAGGACATCTACTGCACCATAGGTTACCTGTGCATTATCTTGAACAACGACTTCCGCAATAATATTTGCTTGCCCTTTTGCCTCTTCTACTGTTGAAACATATGTTTCCACATATGTTACAGCTGAATTCGCTTCTGCTACTACTAAAACATGGTTATATAATGAAGCTTCCGCATTGTCATTAAGGAAAACAACTTGAAGGGGTTGTTCAATAATCACGTTTTTTGGTACGTATACAAACACACCACCATTAACAAGTGCTGTATGAAGTGCTGTTAATTTATGCTCATCTACTTTAACTGCTTCAGTCATAAAGTATTTTTGAACAAGTTCGCCATGTTCACGAACTGCTGTGAAAATATCAGTAAAAATAACACCTTTATCAGCAAGTTCTTGTGATGCCTTAATATATGCTGGTGTATTATTACGTTGAATATATAGGTTTTCTTGTGCTTCAAGGTCAATTAAACCTTTTGCCTCTTCAGGTAGAGCATCCAATGAAGGGAATGCCTCACTATGAACTGCCAACGCTGGGAAGTTCATGAAATCCCATTTTGTGATATTCGTTCTATCTGGTTTTGGCAAATCTAAACCAGTTACTTTGTCTAGTGCTGCCGCGCGAAGTTCTGTAAACCAAGTTGGTTCACCATTTGCTTCTGAGAACGAGCGCACGTCCTGTACTGTTACAGGCAAGTTAAGTTCCACTGTCATGCTAGTTCGTCCTCCTTCTTATGCTTCTTGTTCTTCTGTTTCTTCTTCGATTCCTAATTCTTTTTTAATCCAGTCATAGCCTTCTGCTTCTAAGCGTTGTGCAAGCTCCGCACCACCTGATTTTACAACACGTCCTTGCATCATTACGTGTACATGGTCTGGAGTAATGTAGTTTAATAGGCGTTGGTAGTGTGTAATCATTAAGCAGCCAAAGCCTTCACCACGCATTGCGTTGATACCTTTTGACACAACTTTCAATGCATCGATATCAAGACCAGAGTCAATTTCATCTAAGATTGCAAATGTTGGTTTGATCATCATTAATTGAAGAATCTCATTACGTTTTTTCTCACCGCCAGAGAAACCTTCATTTAAATAACGTTGAGCCATATCTTCATTCATTTCAAGGAATTCCATGTTTTTATCTAATTCGCGGATAAATTTCATTAACGAAATTTCATCGCCTTCTTCACGACGTGCGTTAATTGCTGAACGTAAGAAATCAGCATTTGTAACACCAGCAATTTCAGATGGATATTGCATAGCTAGGAATAAACCAGCTTGAGCACGTTCGTCCACTTCCATTTCAAGCACATCTTCGCCATCAAGCTCAACAGTACCTGAAGTTACTTCATATTTTGGATGACCCATAATAGCAGAAGCTAGTGTTGATTTACCAGTTCCGTTTGGTCCCATGATTGCGTGAATTTCGTTTGTATTAATTGTAAGATTTACGCCTTTTAAAATCTCTTTCCCGTCGATAGCAACGTGAAGATCTTTAATAACTAAAGTTGACATGAAAATACCTCCATAGTGTTCAGTGAATGGGTCAACCATTCCTTAATTATCATCATTCTAATCTTAACTGAAAATCGTTCTCTATGCAAACCATTTCAATTACTTTCCCATTCCTTAAATAAAATCTTGAAAAATAAAGACTTTGTAAGCATTTTCAGATTATTACTCCTTCACCTAAACAATGAGAATTGACTTTCTTCATTTTCAATAAAATCTCTATAATTGAGAATCGATTTCATCTAGCTACATAGTGAAAACCTCGAGAAAAGTGCTAATTGTAGCGGTTTTGTGACAAATTAGCATAAACAACATATCTATACTATAACCTATTTCATTAAAATGGAATCAATTTAAGTTCATATTGTAAGAAAGAAATTTTGCTATAATAATGGATGGATTATATCCTCAATAGGATGATATTGTAGATATATTAAAAGACAGAAACATAGGTTGTATCTAGCATTTCTGCCAATTTCCCATTAGCTTAGATGTAATGTCCATAAATCTCCTTTTGTTTCTAGTAAAAAAACATCTGACAGCTGATACTTTTTATTTTGACATTAACAGTCATTTTTCATCTTAAATAATATATAATTAAGGTATAATCAATCTTATTTTTAGATTAATAGAGGTGAAATGTTAGTGGAGTTACGTCAATTACGCTATTTTGTAGAGGTTGCTGAACGTGAGCATATTTCAGAGGCTGCTGAGCATCTTCATGTAGCCCAATCTGCCATTAGTCGGCAAATCGCAAATCTTGAAGATGAGTTAGGCACTCCGTTATTTGAGCGAGTTGGACGAAATGTCAAATTAACACCAATAGGGAAGACATTTCTTGAGCATACCATTACGGCATTAAAAGCCATCGATTTTGCAGCAAAGCAAGTAGAAGAATATCTTGATCCTGCAAAGGGCTCAATTAAAATCGGCTTTCCAACAAGTTTAGCTAGCTATGTTCTGCCAACCGTTATTTCAGCCTTTAAACGCGAATATCCTGATTTACAATTTCAACTACGTCAAGGATCTTATCGATTTTTAATAGATGCAGTCAAAAATCGGGAGTTGAACCTCGCCTTTTTGGGACCCCTGCCACCGAAGGACGAATCCATTCAATCAACCATTCTGTTTACTGAAAATATTGCTGCACTCCTACCAGCCAATCATCCATTAGCTAAAAGAGAAAGCATACAGCTTGCAGAGTTGAGAAATGATCTATTCGTATTATTTCCAGATGGTTACATTTTGCACAAGGTAGCGATGGATGCTTGTCGAGCTGCAGGCTTTTTACCAAATGTCATTTCAGAGGGGGAAGACTTAGATGCACTAAAGGGCTTAGTCGCCGCTGGCATTGGTGTGAGCCTGTTACCAGAAAGCTCTCTTTATGATTCAGCAGCACGCTTTACCATAAAGGTACCAATTGAATCACCTACGATCCCTAGAACTGTTGGCATTATTTCTCCTGTAAATCGCGAAATTGCACCATCTGAAATCATTTTCTTAGACTTTGTGAAAAACTTCTTTTCTCGTCTTTCTCAATTCCAATAAAAAAGAGCTAAGGGCAGAACAATCTACCCTTAGCTCCTTTAATATGCTTTAAATAATTTTTGTAAAATATAATAGGATTGTTTTAAGCGCTCTTCATATTTTGGAACTTGCCATGTTTCCCATGTATAAGCAAACAGTGGTGGTAAAATACCATGAGTAGCTGCTGGCATAGATTGAACAACGTTGTTCTCTTTATCTACAAATAAAGCACCAATATAAATATTGTCTACTTTAACGGCAGCTTTATCGCCATTTTTATACAGGTTACCTATAAACTCACGCTGACTCGGATCTTTAGCTTGAATCAATAACCAAGGGATGCGAAGTTCGATAACATTGTCATCGGTCCAAGTATAATCAACTAAAGAATCATAATCTTTTGCTTCTGGATTAGCATTTCCTTGAAGTAATTTTCCTGTTTCGTAGATACTAAAATCAGTCGTTCTATTTTGCTCAGGTAAAAATAGTTGTTTATTTAACACATAGTAAATAGGGGCGAACTTTCCACTATTTTCCACGACATTAGCCATTCGGGGAGCAACTAAATTTAAACGGTGGCCATATAAATAATCAAAGAAATCGTAGTATTCATCAATAACAACCCTAGATTGACCATTTTTATTGAGCTCAACTATAAAATCAACACCATTTGAAAACGTCATATTTTTTATAGATGTAGCAGACGTATTTCCTTGACCTGGTACAACATCTAATAAAATGCGAGGGGAGGTATTGGCTAACTCCTCACTTTTTAATTTAATGTACAAATAGCGCTCATCATAGTCTACTGCAAAATCTGTTGGATTGTTTGGTGCAGTATCATATAGCTGTTTACCCGTCCATTCCGTTGTCTCTCCATCTACTTTTACCTTAAGTCTATCAAAGCTTAATAATCCAAACTGTTGCTCATTTGTTTGGGCATTGGACCAAAATGGTCGACGATTCGGATCATCATAATCCATCGTATTCCATGTTCGTTTAAACCACTCATCTTGCCATGTAAAAACAAGTCCTCCCATGAGCCCTTCATGCATAATATCCTCAAATAAATGTTGAAGTGTTTCTCCCTGTGCTTGTTCTGACATTTGCCCCTGATTCCAACCATATACATTATCATGTGTTTTACCACGTGATGCTGGGATACCAAATTCCGCAATAAGAACAGGCATAGTATGAGCTTCATGGAGCTCTTTTAAATAACCTGCATAGCTATTTTTGTTCCCTCGGAAATCGACATAATTTAAATAATCTTTATCGAAATTAAAGAAGTCAGGGTAGTAAGGATACACATGATAGGAAGCAAATTGTCCCGGCGCAGTCATTTCTCCTTTCGTAAAAATAACATTTGGATTGACCCCTACTAAATCTTCCTCCTCAGATGGCTCTGACGGATGTTCAAGAATGTCAGTTGTGACCCAGTTCGTGAAACTCATTGGACGTAGCCAGTTATATTTTTCCTTTTCATAAACTGACACCACATCCATTTGTTCTGCTAGCCAATGCTCAAATGGAGAGGCATCCTTTGTTTCAAAAAAAGTACCGTTGTATTGACCAATATTTGCATGTTTTTCATTCGTTCCAACAACCATATGTGGATACCATTCAATTCCTAATACCCATCCTATAACATATTTTGATACGTCTACATCATACAAGCCAGATGCATGTCCTGGTTGAGGCTCCACATAGATATTTCCATGAATGACATCTACCATTCGTTTCATTTCTAATTGAAAATCTTCTAACGTATCTTTATCATAGGCGTCCAATGAATTTGATAAGCCCTCTTCATTAATCCAAACTCCATGTAAAACATATAGTGGATTTTTTGGATGTTCTTCATTATATTTAGCAAGTGCTCTATAAAAGCCGGGTGGATGTAATGTATAGACTCGTATCGTATTAGCATTCATGTCTGCTATTTGTTTAAACCATCGATAATATTCCTCTTCAGTAATTGCTGCTTCTCCAGGAAAGGCACCAGGTTTCCCCATTCCGATATTGACACCCTTAAATACGATTGGTTCCCATTTGCCGTCTCTTCGCACTTCAAAAGATTGTCCCTGAATCCGTGCATTATAGTTTAATTTCTCATGATTCACAGTGTCCTGAACCTCTTTGTGCTCAAATGAATCAAATATTTTATGCATTACCGGGATGTAAATGGACCAATAAAACGAACTGTCTGCATACTTCTCAGCATATTTATAGATTGTTGGTAACCCTTTTATCTTATAAATATTTGGTACCCTTGCGATATCATTAAAATCTCCCGCAAAATAATAACTAGATGTGTAGCGCTTATCTTGACCTACAATTGCTGCAAATTGTTCTGGAATACCATTAGCCTTTAACAGCTCTGTTCCCTTTTTCGTTAAATCCCATTTATAATTTGCAAGAGCATCTTCAGCATATTTAGGTGTAATAATATCAAACCAATAATCGTATTGCGCCCTTGCAGATGAATGAAAGAATTTTTTACCATTTTCAGTAAACTGCACTTGAATACCTGCAGATTTAACATGCTTGTCCAATTCAAGTACAAGTAGTTCTTCTGTTATTTCATTAAATAGTAAAAATCCTCCACCCTTATATGACCAACTATCGCCATGTTCATCGATAACCCATTGCGGTATTTCTAAATTTTTATGATAATCAAGCTCATCGAAATAACGCCCGATCCAGCCAGACCATGTGATTCCTAAATAATCCTGTAATTCTTTACGAACTTCCTCTGATGTTGGTGAAGCAAACGTGTTATACTCAGCAATTAACATGCTCTTCTTTTTGCTGGCTAAGCGTTCGACGATTGCCTGCCATTCTTTCTGTTCAAGTCCTCCAACAATTTTTTCAGAACGTTCACCTAAACGTTTTGTTTGTTGTAAATCATCTTTATAAACTCCGTACGTATCTGCCAAATAAATGACATCATAGTCACTATAATCCTTTGGCAAATTCTTTTCTACAACACTTTTAGTTTCATCATTTGGAACCGTACCATAGTAATCGCGTTCTACGTCATAAGGTTCATTATTTAATCTATATTTATAATGGTTTAAAAACCAATTCACCCCTAAGTGCTCTCGGTAAGACTCATTCGGAACCGTTTTATCTATAACGGCTACATTTAGCTGTTTCTCATCTTCCAAGTACCACCATGCAATAGGGATTATTATAAGGACTAGTACGACCATAACCCCTATATAGATTCGTTTCATACACTTTTCTCCTTTTCAGCAATGCCGACACGTTTCATATTACCCCAGTCACTTTTTCTTAAGACAAAACGAACTAATCCCTCACAGCGCCAGAATAATGTTAGTGGGCGATACCAAAAAATTTCTGTAAACGCTAAAAGAATCATACGTAACAACTCTCGTTTTTTTGGATACGTATTCATACTCCACGATTCAAACAATACTGCCGCTATTGAAAAAATAACACCATAAATAACGAATAGTAGTAGCAGCATGAGCGCAACTTCATAATAAATTTTCCCTACGAAAAAGGCTATGACGATATAAATATATCCACCTAACTCCACAATAGGCCCTAGACATTCTACTAGCCAAAAATACGGGAACGAAAGAAATCCAATCATGCCATATCTAGGATTCAAGGTCATTTTTTTGTGCTTCCATAGACTTTCAAATAACCCTTGATGCCACCTTCTTCGTTGATTGCGCAGTACCCCTAATGTTTGAGGTGCTTCCGTCCAGCAAACTGGGTCGGGTACAAATTCAATACGTTTATTTTCTTTTTTTTCTTTTATAAGTCGATGAATATTCACTACAAGTTCCATATCTTCGCCAATAATATTGGTTGAATATCCACCTGCTTCAACAGCCCATTTTTTAGAGAAAACACTAAATGCTCCTGAAATAATAAGGACTAAATTGAATTTACTTAAGGCTATTCTCCCCATTAAAAATGCCCGCAAGTATTCGATTACTTGCATGATTACTAAGTAATTACTAGGTAATTGAGTCTCATAAATAGAGCCAAACTGCATCTTTGCGCCATTTGCAATACGAATATTACCACCTGCCGCAATGACCTCACCATCAGATAAAATGATAGGCTTCATCACCCGCAGCAAGGATTTTTCATCTAAAATGGAATCCCCATCAATGGAGCAAAAATACGGATATTGAGAGACATTAATACCCACATTTAGCGCATCAGCCTTACCACCATTTTCTTTATCAACTAAAATACAATTTTTATAGATTTCAGATTCATATATTTGCTTAATATCTTTTGTAGGGATGTTAGTTCGGACAATTTTGTTGATTGGCTTCATTTGAAAATGTTCGATGACCGTTTGAAGGGTTTGATCTGTAGACCCGTCGTTAATAATGATAATTTCAGTTTGAGGATAACGTAAATTCAATAATGAATAAACTGTATCTACAACCCCTACTTCTTCATTGTAAGCAGGAACAAGTAACGACACGGGTTTTGAATAAAAAGCATCTATATGTGCATCATCATACTCTGATAGATCGAGACGATAGCGTTTTCTTAAATCCAGCATAGCAATGATGAACATTGTACAATATGAAACGATAACGAACAGCATATAAAATAATGCCCCCAAAAAACATCATGCAATAGTCAATTATTTTCATTTACTTCCCCTCTTTTCTCGCTGCAATTTCCTGGGCCATTTCAATTGCATATTGGTCATTTGAGGATTCAATGAATTGCTGTAATTTAGCTATACCATGTCGATCTTCTACAATCGTTTTTGCCGCTTGAGAACGTACCCACCAATTCTCATCTTGAAGAAGTTGCTCTAAATAACTATAAGTGTAAGTAAGCGGTACATGCTTGAAAATTTTGGCAACCATTAACCTTGCTTCCCACATTTCTGAAGTCACAAAAGGGATAAAGGGATCCATCTCATCAATAATACCTATTTCATAAAGACCTTTTAATGCTCTGATGTTTATTTCCGTCGTATTATGGTCTAATAATTTTTTTAACTCCTCCAAATACTCCATCTTTCTTTTTACAGCAGCAGTATCAATAACAGCAAATTGCATATTAGCTGGCAAGCTATTAAAATCATGGAAAAATTGAATAAATACATTATCATCTAATAATACAAACAGTCTTCTATATTCACTTTCAGCGTAATTTACATTGGAATTTTTTATTTTCTCCATAAATAAATCTGGTTGGAAAAGGGAGTATATTTTTAATAACTGGAAATGTTCTTCATCTGTAATGTTATTTTTTTCGAATTCTTGGCACTTCGTTAGCAATTGATCTATTTGTAAGTCTGCAATTCGATAGAGGGCATTCATTCGAATACTCCATCGTCTACTTGATAAATCTTTTTCGTAGAATGCTTTTAAATATTGATTGGAGAATTGTTTAATTTTTAGTTCCAACTGTTCATTCCTTATATTCTTTAAATAGGATGAAAAAATTCTTTCAATAGCTTCAACTTGCGCCCTTCCTCTAGGTACCAATACGATACTAAATAGTGCGTTATTGAATAAGTAATCATACCAAAGTTGAGAATAATTTTGTAAATAACGGTCACGAACTTTTTCAAAATAGCTTTCACGCTGTCGCTGAACAAGTAAATACAGTAAAAAGATAAAGAGCACAACTAGTAAGAAGGAAATTATTGCGAAAAGCGTAGAAATAGTCAGCTTAATCATAGCCAAAACCTCGCAAAAGTTCTTTTAATTTTGGCTTCGAGCAAACGTAAATTAAATGGTTTGACAATATATTCATCAACACCGCCTTCATAAGCATTAAGCGCTGCCCCTTCAGAATTGCGTTCTGACATCATATAAATAATAAATTTCTTTTCATTTGGCATATGTCGTAAGATATGCAATATTTCTAAGCCATTTTTTAGAGGTAAAATATCATTCATAAGAATTAGATGCATATGCCCTGATTTATAATCATCCGATTGTAAAAAGCTATAACCATCCTCATAAGCCTTTACATCCAGAGTAAAATGAGGGATATCAATTTGGTTTAGCGTTGACTCTAATACTTGTCTAAAAATAGCGTTCTGTTCAATAATACTAACTTTCACTAATTCCGTTGGTTGCTCACTATAATCTTTTACTTCTGCTATACTCCACGTTAATTGCTCATCCTCTGATAGCATTTGTTTATTTTTATTTAACAACTCTTCAAAGATAACGTTATTATTTCTTATTTCTGTTATAGAGGCCTTTAATGCAATATGTTGAAACTTCCGTTCTGCTTTTAGGATGGCAAATATTCGTTTTAAAAATGCTTTAGCTTCTACATCACTACTTTGTAAAAAAAAGATACCCCAATGATTTCCATCGGATAATTGAAAAAGCAAATCTGTCTTACGTATTTTCGATTGTAAAAATGAGGTAACTTGATCATTCGTGGTTTCATTTGGTTGTGTAGAATTAGCTGTTTTTAAAAAGACTGCTGTTATAGTAAGGCGTGATCTAATAACACTTTCTCGCCATATTTTAAAGTAGCGCTCTACTTCATGTTCTTGCATGATGTCATGGGTGAATTTTATATCATTCATTAGAATCACTCCATCTAGTTTTTTCTTATTATTACTTTCTATCATTTATTTCGTAGATTAACAACATTACTATAGTAATAAATGTGACTAAACAATAAATAGACGTCATAAAAAATACATAGTTTCTCATCAATTTAACTACAAATAAAAAAGAGTACATAAGTCGTTAAACTTATGTACCCTTTTATAAAATTTTTAATTCTTATTTAACCGGTACTACTGCACCTTTCCACTCTTCTAAAATGAAGTCTTGGATTTCTTTAGATGTTAATACTTCTAATAATTTTTTAATTTCAGGTTTTGATTCATCACCTGCACGTACAGCGATGATGTTAACATATGGAGATTCTTTATCTTCAAGAGAAATAGCATCTTCAATTGGGTTTAAACCGTTATCGATGGCAAAGTTAGAATTGATAAGTACTGCATCGCCTTCATCGTTTTCGTACATTTGTACAAGCATTTCTGGGGCAGTATTTGCATCGAATTTAAAGTTTTTAGGATTTTCTTCAATATCCTTTAATTCTGCTGCTGTTTTATCAATGCCTTCTTTTAATTTGATTAAGCCTTTAGCCTCTAACAATGACAGCATACGACCATGGTCAGATACTGAATTAGAAAGTAAAATTGTTGCGCCTTCAGGCAGGTCTTCTAACGTTTTATATTTTTTAGAGTAAATACCGATTGGTTCAATATGAACGCCACCTGCATTAACGAAATCATAGCCATTGTCTTTAATTTGTAGCTCTAAGTAAGGAATGTGCTGGAAATAGTTTGCATCAATATCTTTTGACTCTAAATCTTGGTTTGGTAGAACATAATCTGTATACGTTTCAATTTCAAGGTCTATGCCTTCTTTAGCTAAGATCGGTTTTGCTTTTTCTAAAATAACTGCGTGTGGTGTATTAGAAGCACCTACTTTTAATGTTACGTTTTCTTTGCTATCTGTTTGATCGCCAGATGCTGATTTTTCATCTTCTTTTTTATCTGTACCGCAAGCTGCTAATGCTAGTACAAGTATTGATAAAAATAATCCTGCTAATAACTTTTTCATTTATGACACTCCCTTGTATTTGTTTTAAATATGTTAGCGGTAAAAACCGGAATAACCTCATTTTCGTGCTAGCGTTTATCAATTTTTTCAGTAATTAAATCACCAATCCATTGAATAATAAATACGACTACTAAGATCAAAATAGTTGCCATTAATGTCACATCTTGGCGATTTCGCTGGAAGCCGTCTAAGAAAGCTAAGTTACCAAGACCACCTGCACCAATAATTCCTGCCATCGCTGTATAACCTACAAGAGCAACAGCCGTTACCGTGATACCAGAAATCAAAGCTGGTAATGATTCAGGGACCAATACTTTCCAAATAATTGTAGAAGTTTTCGCCCCCATTGAACGGGCTGCTTCAATAACACCTTTATCTATTTCACGTAACGCAATTAATACCATACGAGCATAAAACGGTGCTGCACCGATAATTAAAGCAGGTAACGCCGCATTGGCACCTCGAATTGTACCTAGTAAAAACTTCGTAAATGGAATTAATAAAATAATTAATACGATAAATGGAATGGAACGGAAAATATTAACGAGTGATCCTGTTAAAAAGTTAACGATTTTATTTGCCCATAACTGATTGGGGCTTGTTAAAAATAGAACGATACCAATGACTAACCCTAGAATAAATGTCACAACCGTTGATATAGCTGTCATGTATAAAGTTTCATACGTAGCTTGCCACATATTTTCCCAGTCTACATTCGGAAAGAGGTTAGTTAGCATTTGCAATCACCTCCGTTTGTACTTCGACTGTATTTAAATAACGAAGGGCTTCAGTGACGTTTGTCTGAGTGCCATCAATTTGCACAATCAATGTACCATATGCACCATTTTTTGTTTGCGAAATATTTCCGTGAACAATACTTACTTCTACATCAAATTGTTTCACAAGATGTGAGATGACAGGCTGTTCTGTTTTTTCACCAACAAAAATTAATTTGACAAGTTGTCCAGTTGGATAGTTTGTTTTAATTTGTGCTACCGTATCCTGTGTTTCCTTAGTGTCTGTAATTTGAGAGACAAACTTTTTGGTAATGGCTGCTTGTGGTGCTTGGAAGACTTGTAATACCTCACCACGTTCCACAATTTCGCCTGCCTCCATCACCGCTACACGATGACAAATTTTGCGGATGACATGCATTTCGTGGGTAATCAGGACGATTGTTAAGCCTAAGCGTTCATTTATATCAACGAGTAAATCAAGAATGGCATCCGTTGTTTCAGGATCGAGTGCTGATGTCGCCTCATCACATAGTAAAACCTCTGGATTATTCGCCAATGCACGTGCAATCCCTACACGCTGCTTTTGTCCACCAGAAAGCTGAGATGGATATGCCTTATCGCGCCCTTCTAAGCCTACAAGGGCTATTAATTCCTTCACACGTGCTTCACGTTGAGCCTTTGGAAAGCCTGCGATTTCTAAAGGGAAAGCTATATTTTCGGCAACTGTTCTCGACCAAAGTAAATTGAAATGCTGGAAAATCATACTTACCTTTTGTCTAGCTGCTCTAAGCTTTTGTCCTTTTATCGATGAAAATTCCTGATTGTTCACCGTTACTGTTCCTGCTGTTGGTTTCTCTAAACCGTTTAGTAAACGAATCATGGTACTTTTACCTGCGCCACTATAGCCGATAATGCCAAAAATTTCACCTTTATTAATAGTAAGGTTGACGTCTTTGACTGCCGTTAATTCGCCATTTGTTGTTTTGTATTTCTTTGTAATATTTTGAAGCTGGATCATAGCGAATACTCCTTTTCTCATATAGAAAACCCCTTCACTCACAGACAAGTAGAAGGGGTCACGTATGATACGTTAAACCGTTCTCTCATCTTTCAAAGAAAAATCTTTGGGTGATTTGGCACCTTTTCACATTGTGATGGTTGCCGGGCTTCATAGGGCACTTCCCTCCGCCACTCTTCATAAGAGTTCGATATATTTAATGTTTTAGTAATATATTTGTTACTTTACCACGCTAGTAAAGTTCAGTCAATTGATTTTTTTAACAATTCATATAAAAATGGTACGGATTGAAAGGCATAAATCTTTTTTGTCACTTTTCCGCCATCACTGATGAGTAGACATGGAACACTTTCAATCTGATGCTCATAGGCAATGTGTTCCAAAAAGTTGATATTTGCTTTACCTATTTGTAGCTGTGGCAGTAATTGTTCAATAATGGACATCATTTTAGATGCCACTGCACACGTTCCACACATCGGTGTATATAAATAAAATGCAGTTTTCTCTCCCGACTGTTTAGCCGCTTCCCACTGCTCTGTTGACCATTCTTCCATTTACTCACGCAACCTTACAAAATATATTCATTATGGATTGAAAAATGTGCACGCAGTAAAATCATCGCTAACACTTTTCTTGGTGTTGTTTCTACTTCCTTGTACGTTGGCATTGTGCGCAGATGTTCAGCTTCTGGATAATGTCTGTCCATTAATGCACGTAGCTTATCGCCTGAAGTATCTGCATCAAAAAAAGTAAATAGCTCACAGCCCTCATAGGGATCCAGTAGTTCTTCTAATTGATGCACACCAATTGTACCATTCGTACATAGTATTGTAACATTCTCATTCAAAATAGGCTCAATTTGTAGCTTATCTGAGCGCCCTTCTACTATCAAGCATTTTCCCTCGAACATTACGCCACCTCCATTTAGAGATCCCTACTTATAAGTCATTATATAACAAAAAACGCCGGTAGTTGCCGACGTTTTTCGATTATGGCTTGTCTTATTCAGCGATCATTTCTTCGTATTGCTCTGCTGTCATTAGTTTCTCAACTTCTGATGCATCAGCAGGCTCAACAACGATCATCCATGCTTTTTCATATGGTGATTCATTAACGAATTCTGGGCTATCTTCTAAATCTGCATTTACTTCCACTACAGTACCTGAGATGGGTGCATATAATTCAGAAACAGTTTTTACTGATTCTACGCTACCGAATGGATCATCTGTTTTGATTTCGTCGCCAACTTGTGGAAGCTCAACGAATACGATATCTCCTAATTCAGATTGTGCGAAGTGAGTAATACCGATACGTACTTTTCCATCTTCTACTTTTACCCATTCATGTTCTTCAGAGTATCGTAAGTCTTTAGGTGTGCTCATGCAAAAAACCCCTCCATAAATATGTAATATATTCACTTTCAGTGTGCCATACTTCTCCTATAAATACAAGGTTTAATACGGTTATTTCCAAGCTTGCTCAAAATCTACTTCTTTAAAACCTAAAGTAACTTTTTTTCCATCTGTGACGATGGGACGTTTAATTAACATACCATCTGAAGCTAGTAGCTCAAGCTGCTCATCCTCCGTCATTTCTGCTAACTTGTCCTTTAAGCCAAGCTCACGATATTTCATACCTGAGGTATTAAAAAATTTCTTCAAAGGTTGTCCACTAGCTTGCCAAATAGCTGTTAATTCTTCCTTAGTTGGCGGTTGCTCTGCGATATGTACCTCTTCATAGGAAACCTCATGCTCATTTAACCACTTCTGTGCCTTTTTACATGTTGTACATTTCGGATAATGGAAAAATTGAATCGTCATTACAATGCTCCTCTTCTGTCTTTTTCTGTAGTATACCATCATAGTTGTTTTCAATGGTGAACTTCACTCTTTTTTGTAAGTTTATCCATCCGTTGTGCAAATTTATCCATTGCTTTTACGATTATCCATCTCATATAAAAAACCTAGCTATCTTTTGCAGATAGCTAGGTTAAATTTGCACTATTAAACAATATATTTTTCAGCATCAATTAATTTAACGGAAGCCTCACGCTTCTTCGCAATTAAATTGTATGGATTATTGCGAGTTAGCTTACGCAGTGCAGATAATGTCATACGAGCTGCATCGCCATCTGCGGAAGCAAGAATTGTGTCTTTTGCTTCTTTTTCGATCTCTGCGAATGCTTCCTGACAGAAGATTTGCGTATAGAGCAATTTTTGATGTGCTTTTTCAGCACCATCACGAGCAATTGCCTTTTCTGTACGTAAGACAGCTGATTCCATTGCAAATAATTGGTTTGCGATATTTGCAATGTTCACCAATACTTCTTGCTCTTGATCAAGTTTTGCACCAAAGCGTTGTGCTGCTAAGCCTGCAGCTAATACAGCAATTTTCTTCGCATTTTTCACTAAATATTTTTCTTGTGCTAGCGGCTCTGTACCGATGTCCTCTGGCATTAGCATAAGCAGCTCTTGCTGTAAATTTTGAGCAACTTGTAATAATGGTAGCTCACCTTTTAGCGCCTTTTTCATAAATGTGCCAGGTACAATCATGCGGTTAATTTCATTTGTACCTTCAAAAATTCGATTGATACGAGAATCACGGTAAATACGCTCAACCTCGTATTCAGCCATAAAGCCATAGCCGCCATGAAGTTGGACAGCTTCATCAGCAATATAGTCTAAAGTTTCTGAACCGAATACTTTGGCAATAGAGCATTCAATGGCATATTCAGCGATCGCGCCTGCAATTACTTTTCCTTGCTTTTGCTCTTCAGGGCTTAACTGACTTAAGCGGTCCTCAAATAGACCAACCGTACGATAGTTTAATGATTCTGATGCATACAGTTGAGAAGCCATTGTAGATAATTTCTCTTTTGTCAGATTGAAATCAGAAAGCTTTGTTTTAAATTGCTGACGTTGGTTTGTATACTGAATAGCTAACTCCAATGCACGTTTCGATCCGCCAATTGTGCCCACGCCTAGTTTATAACGACCAATGTTTAAAATATTGAACGCAATGATATGACCACGACCAATTTCGCCTAATAGATTTTCTACAGGTACTTCCGCATCTTCCAATACTAATGTACGAGTTGATGATGATTTAATCCCCATTTTCTTTTCTTCAGGGCCAACTGAAACACCATTGTAGGCACGTTCTACGATAAAGGCAGAAAATTTATCGCCATCAATTTTTGCGTAGACAACAAATACATCAGCAAAGCCTGCATTCGTAATCCACTGTTTTTCACCATTTAAAATATAATGTGTGCCAGCTTCATTTAATTTGGCAGTCGTTTTTGCACCTAAAGCATCCGAACCTGAACCTGGCTCTGTTAATGCATAGGCAGCGATTAATTCACCTGAAGCAAGCTTAGGTAAGTATTTTTTCTTTTGATCTTCATTACCGAATAAAACAATTGGTAATGACCCAATTCCAACGTGAGCACCATGTGTGATAGAGAAACCACCTGCAACAGACATTTTTTCAGCGATTAAAGCTGAAGAAACTTTGTCTAATCCTAGCCCATCGTATTCTTCAGGCACGTCTGCTCCAAGTAAGCCTAATTCGCCTGCACTTTTTAGGAGACGCACTGAATGCTCAAATTCATGGTGCTCTAAATTTTCAACTACTGGTAAAACTTCATTTGCTACGTATTCCTCTGTTGTTTTAGCAATCATTTTATGCTCGTCAGTGAAATCTTCCGGTGTAAATACACGATCTAATTCCACATCTTCAATAAGAAATCCGCCGCCTTTAATGAAATCAGTTGTTTTTTCAGTCATGATTAATTCCTCCCAATATATCTTTTTGTTAGTTGATTCCCCTAATGATCATATATAGAAAAGCTTGATGTATACAATGTTCGGAGGCAACCGTAAACAGTACACCTCAAGCTGATCTAGCAAAATTTATAGAATTTCAAATACGCCAGCAGCACCCATGCCGCCACCAATACACATTGTCACGACGCCATATTTCTTCTCTTGACGCTTCAATTCGTGAATTAGCTTTAAAGTTAAAATAGCTCCCGTTGCGCCTAATGGATGACCTAATGCAATCGCTCCACCATTGACATTGACTTTCTCTTGGTCGATGCCTAAATGACGTACCACCTGTAATGACTGTGAAGCAAACGCTTCATTAATTTCCCATAAATCAATATCATCGATGGATAAGCCTGCAATTTCCAACGCTTTTGGCACTGCCACGATAGGCCCGATACCCATTACTTCAGGAGGTACACCGCCTACTGCAAAGCCTAGGAATTTTGCCATTGGTGTCAGTCCTTGCTTGTCAGCTTCTTCACGATCCATTACTAGTACAGCTGCTGCACCATCGGAAGTTTGAGAGGCATTCCCCGCCGTTACACTGCCTTTTACATGGAAAGCTGGACGCAATTTTGCTAAACCTTCAACTGATGTACCTGGACGTACACCTTCATCCATACTGAATGTGAATTTTTTTACTTGTGGTTTATTGTTATCGTCTACGTAATGCTGTTCCACTTCGATTGGTACAATTTCATCATTGAATTTACCTTCTTTAATTGCCTTTTCAGCAAGCGTGTGCGAGCGAACAGCAAAAGCATCTTGATCTTCACGACTAACATTATATTGACGAGCTACTTCCTCAGCTGTATGTCCCATGCCCATATAATATTGTGGAGCCGTTTCTGCTAAAGTCGGATTTAAACGTGGTGTATTCCCTACCATCGGTACCATACTCATGGATTCTACACCACCAGCAAGAATGGCCTTTGAGTGTCCTAGCATAATTCGCTCTGCTGCATAGGCAATCGCCTGTAAACCTGATGAGCAAAATCTATTAATCGTCAGAGCAGGGGTTGTATCTGGTAATCCAGCAAGTGCCCCAATACTACGTGCTACATTCATTCCTTGCTCTGCTTCTGGCATCGCACAGCCTAAAATTAAATCATCAATCGGCCCTTCATAGCCTGCTCTTTTCAGTGTTTCTTTGACTACGACAGCACCAAAATCGTCTGGTCTTACTGTTGCTAAAGAACCTTTTTTTGCTTTTCCAATTGGAGTTCGTGCTCCTGCTACAATAACGGCTTCACGCATCGTATTAATCCCCCTTTGTTTCATGTGCAAGATTGGTTTATTTCGTCAATTTAGTTACGAAGTGGTTTACCTTTTAACAGCATGTGTTGCATTCTCTGCTGTGATAGCGGATCAGCAACAAGGCTAAGGAATGCCTCACGCTCTAAGTTCAATAAATATTGCTCATCGACTAATGTGCCGTACGGAACCTTTCCACCTGCAATAACATAAGCTAATTTTTTAGCAATTTTTAAATCATGTTCGCTAATAAAGCCTGACTCAAACATCCCTTGCGCACCGATGAGTAATGTACCATAGCCTGATGCACCGACCACTGGTACTTTCGTTGGTACAGGTGGTTGATAGCCCGCTTCGTAAAGCGCTAATGCTGCCTGCTTCGCATCATACAATTGATGATCTGGATTAACTGAAATACCATCAGCAAAGTTTAGGAAATTATTTTCACGTGCTTCCTCACCAGATGTTGAAACCTTCGCCATCGCAATTGTTTCAAATACTTTATTAGCAATATGTTGATAGTCTACCTCTACACCGTTTGGTAAGCCCTTTAGGAATTTTTGATAGAGCGCTTTATTTCCGCCACCACCTGGGATTAATCCAACCCCTACTTCCACCAAGCCCATATATGTTTCCATTGTTGCTTGAATATGTGCAGCTGGTAAGCAAACCTCTGCTCCCCCACCTAATGTCATAGCAAACGGTGCTGCTACAACAGGCTTACGTGAATATTTAATTTTCTGCATGGCATCTTGGAATGCCTTAATGACGAAATCTAGCTCAAATATATTATCATCCTGTGCTTCTACTAAAATCATTCCTAGATTTGCCCCAACACAGAAGTTTTTCCCCTGATTACCGATGACTAAGCCCTTAAAGTTAGCCTCTACTTCATCTACCGCAAAGTTAATCATTTGGATAATATCTAAACCGATCGCATTGGATTGCGAATGGAACTCAAGTAATGCAATTCCATCACCTAAGTCTATTAAACTGGCACCTGTGTTTGATTTAATCACACCATGCTTTTTCTTATAGCGTTTTAAATTAATCTCTTTTTCATTCACTGGCACTTTCACATATTGTGAACCATCATAGTATGCTAAATCACCGTCTAATTCTGTATAGAATGTCTCAAACCCATTTGCTAACATCTCTTTGACAAATGCAGGTACCTCTCGGCCTTCAGCCTCCATTTTCGCCACAGAATCTTTTACGCCTATAGCATCCCAAATTTCAAATGGCCCTTGTTGCCAGCCGAAGCCCCATTTCATCGCGTTATCAATGGCTACGATATCATCGGCAATCTCACCATGTAGCTGTGCAGAATAAAGTAGCGTTGGTGCAAAAATACCCCATAATAGCTCACCTGTACGATCCTTCGCATAGGTTAACGCCTTCACTTTATTGGCTAATCCACGAGTTTGTTTTACCATTTCAATAGAAGGTGTTTTTAATTTTTTGGCTGGACTATACGTTAAGGTTGCTGGATCAATCTCATGTATCTCTTTTCCTTGTTTTAAGAAGAAACCTTGACCCGATTTTGCTCCTAGCCAACCGTTCGTGACCATTTTTTGTAAAAATTCAGGTACTGCAAATACTTGCTGCTCGTCACCTGTTGTTTGATCGTAAACATTTTTCGCTACATGAATGAATGTATCTAAACCAACTACATCTAGCGTACGGAAAGTTGCAGACTTTGGACGGCCAATAAGCGGCCCTGTTACAGAGTCTACCTCACCAACAGAGTAACCACCTTTTAACATTTCCTGTAAAGTGACTAGTAAACCATATGTTCCAATGCGGTTGGCAATAAAGTTTGGTGTATCTTTTGCAAGTACTACTCCTTTACCAAGCACATCTTCCCCAAACGTTTTCATGAAGCTAACTACTTCAGGTGCAGTTGTATTGGCAGGAATCACTTCTAATAATTTTAAATAGCGAGGTGGGTTGAAAAAGTGTGTGCCAAGAAAATGTTTTTGGAAATCATCTGAACGCCCCTCTGCCATCGCATTAATGCTAATACCTGATGTATTTGAACTAATGATTGTTCCTGGTGTACGAACAGCATCAATTTTTTCGTAAAGACTTTGTTTAATTGATAAATTTTCTACAACAACTTCAATAATCCAATCTACGTCTTTTAGTTTCCCTAGATCGTCTTCAAAGTTGCCAACCGTTAGTAGTGATAAATTTTTCTTAGAAGTAAGTGGTGCTGGCTTTTGCTTTAATAACTTTTGCAAAGCTCCGTTTACAATACGATTTCTTACAGCTGGATGCTCTAAAGAAAGACCCTTTGCCTCTTCCTCTTGCGTCAGTTCCTTTGGTGCAATATCCAATAGTAATGTTGGTATACCGATATTTGCTAAATGTGCTGCAATTCCAGAGCCCATCACCCCAGAACCTAGAACAGCTGCTTTTTTAATGTTGTAAGTCACAAGCAATTCCCCCTTATTCTCCCATTGAATGAATAGCCATTCATTTTTTGGCCAAAAAAATATCAAGTGTACCTTAGTAAATTTTTTGTCCTTTTGTTGAATGAGATTCCCTCCACTCAACCAAGCACGACTAAGGTTTATCTTCGTTCCAAAACGACACTTCTCAATGAATGAAGATAAAACTACTTTTCTGTTTTTAGTGTAGATTATTTTGTCTAATTTAGCAATCTTTTTTCAAGAATTATTTTTGCAGTATACATCTTTTTTTGTTTTTAACGAGCTAAAAGAGGACAAGAAGTAGCGATCGAAACGACCAAACAGAAAACTTTCAGATTGCAAGAAAAATGTGTAGAATGGAAAGCAAGGAGAGTGAATACTTAATGAAAACTATTACTACTGCAGAACAATTTAACGAATTAATCGCTGGCGACCAAAAAGTTTTAGTGAAATTTTATGCTGGCTGGTGCCCTGATTGCACACGTATGAATATGTTTATCGATCCAATCATTGAAGAGTACAACCAATATGACTGGTATGAGCTAAACCGTGACGAGCTTCCAGAAATCGCTGATAAGTACGATGTTATGGGTATTCCAAGTCTATTGATTTTCCAAAATGGTGAAAAGCTTGCACACTTACATAGTGCAAATGCAAAAACACCTCAGCAAGTAACAGAATTTTTATCTGCTCAACAATAATGGCGAGAGAGCTGCATTTCTTCTTGAAATGCAGCTCTTTTTGAAAGGAGATTCCATTATGCGTCAACAATTAATACTACTTGGAAAATCACAATACGATGAATCGATTGCGCCAAGCTATCGCAATTCTGCCTGTGGACCTACTACGATTCATGTCATCTTAAAATTTTCAAACGAGTCAACTCCTTCTATTAATGAGCTATATAAACTGCTTGGTGGTACAAAAATTGGCTTATTCAAATGGAGACTGATTCACAATCTTCGTCAACTGCTTCCAACCTGGGATATTCGAACTTGTTCATTAAAGGAAGCTTTACAGGAAATTGACGCAGGCCGACCAGTTGCTATGCGTTTTGATCGCTATTTTAGCCTTCAGTGGCGAGATAAAAAATCAACCTTTGCTTATCATTGGGTACCGCTTATTGGCTATGAGATAAAAAATGATGAGCTATGGCTAATATTCCATGATAATGGTGGTCCACATCGTGATAGCCAAATTCGACAGGCTCTCTATAAAGATAACGAAAAGGTATTATCCTTTGTTAAATTAGCACCTTACTAGGTCAAACTACAGACTATTAATTGCTCTTTTTTAAGGTGTCTTTAATTACCTCTGCAAAAATATCAGCAGTTCGATAGGTTTCTTCCAGATTATTTTCTGACCCTCCAATATTTAGTAACAATGAATTTCCATGCAGGTCTTGATTATAGGTATTGGCTGGTCTCTCTCCCTTTTCTATAACTCCTCTCGATAGCCCAGGGTATCGTTGCTCCAATTGTTCATGAAGCTGTACAGCAAATTGTTTATTCTGCTCATAATTAATACTGATTTTCGAAACAATAAATTGGATCTTTGCGTATGATTTACCATTTATTTCGATCGTTGAATCACTTCTACTACTGGAATCTCGGTGAATGTCAAACACCATCTGAATACTGTCATTGTCTTCTAACGCTTTTTTTAAATAGTAACCAGAAAATAAATAGGCTTCTGTGTATTGCTTATTATATTTTTCTAAGACGCCAAAGATATCTGAATTATCATGAATGGCATTAATTTGCATATCATTTAATGCTTTACTTAACCTTTTCCCAACAAGCGTAACATTTTTCGTTTCACTCACTGCCGTCATCTTTTCCTTTTGTACGTCAAGTTCGGGAAAATAAGATTCCCGATTATGCGTGTGATAAATGTAAACTAGAGGCTTTGCTAACGTTTGTGCAGATTGTCCAAATGTATGGTTGACCCCATCTCTTTCAAGAATTAGCAAACAAAAAACGAAAATAGATACGAAAACGCCGCTTGAAATAATCGTCGTAAATCTTATAAATTTCCTTTTTTTCTCTAAGTCCCTCGCCTTCATTCGAAGCATCTTTTCCGTTGTGCTTTTAAACTCTTTTGATGGAAGCTGAGGGTACAATTCTTTTAGCTCATCCATTAATTCCTGCTCATTTTGCATTTGGCAAAGCCCCCTCTACATCTATATTTAGTTTGTTTTTCAGAATCTTCAAAGCTCGATGGTAATCCACTTTAACTTTCGCCATACTGCATTGTAAAACGGCTGCAGTTTCACTAACTGAAAATTCATTAATACCTCTGAGAATGACAACAGCTCGGAAATTGGGCTTTAATGTTGCAATAGCCTCATGGATTAATCTTTTCGTTTCTGCTATTTCAAATTCTTCATCTGGTTTCTTATCGCTTGATGCTAACTGTTTAAAAAATCCCTCTTTAAATAAGGTCGTAAATCTCTTTTTTCGATAATGATCGATTGCTACATGTTTTGCTATTGATAATATCCAAGTATTTAAAGGATAGTTACTATTAAATTTTGGTAAACTTTTCAAAACTCGAATAAATACTTCTTGTGTTAAATCCTCTGCATCATTTCGATTACCCATAAAATAAATCAAAAACCGATATACATCCAAATAATACAAATTGTAAATTTCTACTATTTTTGATTCTAAATTAGGCGAATCAAACAAGCTCTCCCCTCCTCCATGTATTGTCACTTATAATTCGTTTGAAAGTGAAAAAAGGTTACAAAAAATTTCAATAAAAAAAGCAGAGCATATGACTATACTCTGCGATGATCAACTAAATAAGGGTATACAAAGATCGGGCATGCTTGGCAATTAGCGTGTAGCCACGCTCTTCTATTGCTTTAAAAATATGTGGTTCATACTTCGGTACCACAAGGCTCGTAAAATCAGCATCAATTGGTACATTGGTTTGAATTGTTGCAAGCTCATGTGATAGCTGCAACATTTCTAAATTATCCTGGATTTTTGTTCTTTGGCCTGGCTTCAATTCACCAAGTGATGCCAGTATTTTGTCTATCGAGCCATATGTTTGAATAAGCGTTAACGCTTGTTTAGGGCCAATCCCTTTCACACCTGGATAGCCATCACTTGAATCACCCATAAAGGCTTTCACCTGTGCAAACTGTGAAGGTTCAATACAATATTCTTCTTTAAAGCGAGCGTGTGTATAAATATCGTATTCTGTATAGCCCTTTTTCATAAACGCAATTTCTGTAGATGGTCTTAAAAGCTGAAGTAAATCCTTATCACCACTAATGACCGTAATGTCTGCCTCGTCCTGCCATTTTGTAATCATGGAGCCAATTAAATCATCCGCTTCCATACCCTTCACGCCGAAATTTTGCCAGCCCATTTGCTGCGATAAATTTTTCGCCATATCAAATTGTGGTAGCATCTCCTCTGGTGGTGCTGGGCGATTCGCTTTATAGCCATCAAATAAATCATTGCGGAATGTATGTGCCCCCATATCCCAGCAAACCGCCATATGTGTTGGCTTCATAATAGTTTGTGCTGTTAGAACATGGCGCACAAATCCTTGGGCTCCATTCGTTGGTGTTCCATCTGCCAAGCGAATAAAATGCCCCATGGCAGCCGAAGCGAAAAAAGAACGGAATAACAGTGCCATACCGTCGACAATCAATAATTTTGGTTTTGTTGTCATAATAAATTTCCTCTCTATTACAATACAAAGTTTGTATTAATTTATTGTTTTCTACTTAAACATTATAGCAAACTTTTAAAAATCAGCATTGTTAATACTCGGAAATACGCTTGCTCTACAACATAACCTTTCCTTTTTTCGAAATACGATTGCGATGATCTAGCTGAATGCCTGTTAACCATTGCAAAAATGCCGTCACACCGATTTTAACAGTTTCTGGACGCAGTATGCCTTCTTTAGGATCAGCATAAACAAAGTCAATATGACGAACACCCTCATTTTCTCCAATAAGCTTGAGAATATCAAACAACTCATAAGCAGTTAAACCACCTGGCGAGGCTGCAGGAACATCACAGGCAAATACAATATCAAGTGCATCTAAATCCACTGACACATAAATACGATCTACTTCATACATAAGCTGACGTAGCATTTCACGAATTGTGAGCTGAATACCATCACGTCGCATTTGCTTTAACGTAATCATATGGATGCCTTGTTCTTTAGCATAATGTATCATTTCAGGTGAATTGAAAAATCCATGCAAACCGACATTATAGACATGTCTTCCCTCAACAACCCCTGCTGCAATTAACTGATGAATTGGAGAATCTTGCGCTAAACCAATTTCCTCTTGGTTTCTTGCATCTAAATGCGTATCAATCTGAATGATGCCAATCCGATCCTGTGGGAAGGCATTTTTTATACCTTTTATGGAGTGCGCGGTAATTGTATGATCTCCCCCAATTAAACAAGTAAAGCTTCTTTGAAAGGCTATACTTAAATTTTCTGCAGCGGCCTCAATGGCAGATTCCGAAAGCATTCTATCCTTTTCTAGAATCGCCACATCCCCGATATCCACAACTGAAAGGGCACGCAAATTCACCTGCTCATCTAGATTATACGATTGAAAACCTGGCCAAGCCTTTCGAAACGCTGTTGGGTACTGTGCTTTTGATGACGCACCATTGGCATACGATAAAAGAGCACCATACACAACAATATCCACCTCATTTGGATTCGGATTTGCTTGCTGCTTTATCCACTGATGCATAGCTGATCCATTTTCCTGCTTCCATTGGCATTCTGATTGTATAAACATATTCATCTACCACCTTCTTCTCTATTCCACTCAAGTTAAATTGACCTACACTAATTGTTGCTCTCCTATAAATGTCCTAACATATTTTCTCTATAGTAATAGTACCATTCGTACAATGATTTTCGTCAAAGATTTTCTTTTTTCCTTTTATATTGAAAATATTCTTTTAATCAAACAAAAAAAGCAAACTTGAAATCAGTTTGCTCAGAAATTGCATGTATTTAAGTTAGGGTTATGCCAATTCTCTGCTTTGTGAGCTGGTTTCAACCTGCTTTTATCAAATACTCTTCAAATAGCGACCCTTATTTTTGCCAATACTTAGGTCAACTCTTCGTCCAGAAATCCCTCTTATCAAGCAGAGTCCCCCTCCATTTCGACTACTTTTGCTGTTTCGAATGGCTTTCGCAAAGTTCTGCTACCTCATACATGGAATAGCTTTGGAAATCATATTGGCTACGCAGCTCTTGATGATAACTTAATAGCTCTTCTAGCATCGCCAAATTCTTATCAGTATGCTTACCAAAATTATGAGGGTGCCACCATAAATGATAAAAGGCTTGTGCCTGGGCAGCCTTGAGCATGCCTTCCTTTATTCGCTTTACTTTTAAATTTTCGAATATCCGCAATGGACTACAGTATGGCCTTAAAAAAGCACTTGATCGAATATTAATCAGTTGCTCCTCTTGCATTTCTTCCAAGGTGGCTATATGATGGCCAGTTATATTCCAATAGCTATCTATCCACTTCTTAGCACCTAAAAGTCTTCCCTTTTTCGTAAACTTTTGTGCGTCATATAGTACATGATTTTCGGTGCCTCTATAGCAAACATATCCCGCTTCTAAACAAGCTGTAAAATAGTCTTTGTTTATTTGATTACGAGGAAACACAATGGACTTCATGGGCGCAGTATAGCCGTCACTGATTGTTTTCGTTGCATGTAAATCAGCACAAAAGGCAGCTTTCGTTTGGCCCTTCTCCAAGCAATAAAAATGAGAAAAGGTATGACTTCCTATTTCCTGATGTGGTGTACGTTTAATTATCTCAATTAATGATTTACCAAAATGCAGGAGATCCTCTTGTTCATTGTCGCCTACTTTTGCTAGCTGTGTATGTGCTGCAAAGCGCATATTTTCATATTTCACAGGGATACCTCGTAAATAATGAGCCATTTCTGCCTTTGATTCAGCAAATAATAATCCAACGGTAGCCCAAGTTGCATGGATGTCATATTGCTCAAATAACGCTAGTATCCTGGGCAAGGCTTTACGTACACCATATAGGTTTTTATTGTATTGCCCATAACGAAATACGTCATGGACACCCCAATTTAGCTCAAAATCTAATGAAATAACGAGACCCCCACCATTCATGTTGCTACTTCCTCCATTTTTGCACACCTAGTAGTAGTGCACGTATTTTTGATTGGATAATGTAGCCTGAGTAAACATGAACAACCTGGCCACCAAAGCTCAATTTAAAGGCTCGTACATTTCGATTGTCCGTTAATTCCCCCATATCATATAAGACAAAACCTTGCTCCTTTAGATGTAGCAGGTTATGCCAAATCAAAAACCGATTTGCATACCGGAAAGGACGTTTTAATTGGGCAGGCAAAGCTGTTGCATGACATGTTGCCTCGTAATAAGACATCGCTTTTTTCTCATGCACAATATCTAATCGATAACATAATGTCTGTCCACAAAAACTCTGGATCTCCGATAATAATAATGCGCCCTGCTGATTGAGAAGCAGGATGGTTTCCATTTGCGACTTGCCGATTGTTTCAATTTTCTTCCTTTTGGCAAACTGATTGTAAAATTGCTGAAAAGCTCTCAAGTTTTCTATGGATGGCTCTTTATACAAAATGACTTGATACGATTCTTTTTGGGCACGTCGTAAGATTTTACGATTACCTTCAGACAGTGCTAAATACAATGAAAGCTCATGCTCTTGTAAATGAATATGAATTGTTTCGCTTTTCACAAGCTTCCGACTTGGTACTAGTGAATGCGTATAGCCTACAACTTTCATAGACTTTCGAAAATTGGCTGGCTTTTCGAGAAAATAAAAATGCTGCATTGCGATATTCCATCGCTTACTTTTAATGGACAGAATGTACATCGCCCCCACTCTCTGTATATTTTTCTACATGGTGTCGCTCAAAACGAGCAATTTTATAATGTTTCATTCGAGAAATAGGTTTATAGCCTAGCTTTACTAAACGCTTGCGCTTGCGCCATTGCCAAAAACTTACCGTTACCCACAATGTTTGTGCTGGTTTTATTTTTCGGAAAAAAGCTGTAATAATATCGATTTGTTTGAAAACATCATAGGCTAAAAAATAGGTTTGCTTCGGTAAGGCTTCTACAATTTGCATTGAATCCACTCGCCAATTTGCGGCATGTAATGCAAACGCTGGCTTATTCGTTTCTGCAAAGGAGTCTTTATAGATCGTATAGCCCTTATAAAAGAGAGCCATGACTTCTTCCTGATCAAGCTGCATCGCTTCCTGAATCGACATTTCTTCAAATAAATTCCCGACAGGTTGCTGTGGTGATACGTCCTCTGATGGGGATAACTCATACAGCTCCACTTGTTTCAACCGAATAAATTTTTCTACGAATTGTTGTCCATATTCTAGCCAATCTTTTACCTTTCCATACTTTACTAAATAACGTAAATGGCCCAGTGTGTTACGCTTCCAATCTACGACTCGATGGTTCCCTTTCATATATTCCTTAAGTCGTTGCTTTAACGATAAAAACCCTGCCAGTAAATTTGTACGTTTCGTACCGCTGCTAGCAAGCATCTGTCTTGTAAAATCAATGTCGGAGCGCCAGTCAAATTTATATTGCTCATAGCCTATACTCATATCAAATAAGCGATAGTTAGCAGCAAACGTTCGCTGGATGGTTTCCTGATTGATTATCCGACCAGCGCCAAATAAATTAAAGGTTGGCTCATGCGCAAGAGCATATGTCACATAGCGACCACGACAGCATAACCCATAGGTGAAAGCAATCCACTGGTTTTCAAAGACAAGTGCATCGACCTCTACCTGTAATGCCTCACCTTTAAGCATCGTTAAACGCTCAAAAAAATCTCTCTTCTTGCCTTTTGTAAAGCCACTTGTATCCAGTTTTTTTGCCCATCGACGATCAAATAATCGAAACATTTGCCAAAGCTCGTCCTGTGAAGGTTCGCGCCTTGCTAAGGAGCCTAAATTTTTTAGTTTTCGTTCTCGTCGATCAACGCCATGCATTTTTCGACGTTGGTTGAAATGGTGCTGAAAATCTATTTCTGAAAAGGCAAGATAGGGTGTCACAACTCGGAAAAGACTTGTACGTAATTGTCTTTCTACAAAGTATTGCTCTAAGATTTTAGTAGACATCTTACTTTCTAATAAACCATGCAAAGAAAAAAGAATATGTCGATGCTTTTTAATAAGCTCATCAAAAACAAAAGTTGTAGCTTGCTGTAACCATTCCTTTTTAGACACAACCCCTGTATAATTGGCGATGTTTTCTCCTGCAAAAGCATACACCCTTACCCCTAAGCGAATAGACACTGTAAAGGGGAAAAAAGCCATAATCGTGCCCTCATGTTCAATGGCGTAAAGCTCTACACGCTCTTTCCGACCTACAATTTGCCACCAATTATAAAACCAAGCAAATTCTATAAACGGATTATCATTGTCCTCTTCTTCTAAAATGGCATCCCAAATTTCCTTGTACCACATAAGCTCATCATCAGTTCTAATGCGAATTAATTGCATTTAATCCCCTTTCTTCACTAGTTCTGAAACAGCCTGTTGATAAACAGCCAATGTTTTTTGATACATGGGGTTAAAGGTGAAATATTGTAAATAACGGTGTTCACTTGCCGTCCCCATTTGCTTTCTTAAAGTAGCATCCATTAATAATTGACGCAGCCTCTTCTGCAATAATTCGTTATTCTCTCGTTCCACTAAAAATCCGTTGTCATAATCAAAAATAAGCTCTTTCACACCACCTACATTTGTTGCAATAATAGGAAGACCTACACGCATCGCTTCAATAATCGAAATCGGCAAGCCTTCCCAATCTGATAACAGAACAAACAGGTGGCATTTCTCTAGATAAGAATGAACGTCTAATTGATTACCTAAAAATGTTACACGATTCGATAAACCATTTTGTTCAACGAAATGTTCTAGAGCTGGACGCAGAGAACCATCCCCAATCAATTGAAGGTGCCAGGGGATATCCGTCAGTTCCGCTAAAGTCTTTAACAAGACATCTTGTCTTTTAGGCACTTCAAAACGAGCAACCATGACAATGACTGGCTGCTCCTCCATGCATATCTTTTTAGTTGTCTCACTTCTCTTTATAGGGTCAATGCCATTATGAATCGTCAGTAATTTATGAGCAGGAGCAACCTTTTTCAGTAGTGCTAGTTCCCGATCATATTCAGACACCGTAATAATTTTTGTCGTGAATGGCTGAATTGATTTTTCCAACCGATGATAGAACAGCTTTTTCTTTTGAGGAACACCTTCTGTAAAGCTCCAGCTGTGTGCCGTAAAAATAGTAGGAATTCGTAACAAACTACCGACTACGCGACCAATCACACCAGCCTTGGATGAATGGGTGGCTATTACGTCTGGTTGTAGGTGTTTGAAAACGGCTCTTAATTGCCAAAATGCTTGAAAATCTTTCGTTATATGAATAGCCCGTTGAAGAGCAGGCACACTGATAACAGGAATTTTATGCGCTTTTAAGTGCCACAGTGATGGTTGATAGGAGCCCGTCACTACTGTGACATCATGCCCATCCTGTTTTAAGTGGATAGCAAGTGCCTCCACATGCTTTTGTGCACCTCCAACTTTATCCATTCGTGTAATAAGCTGAACGATCTTCAGTATGGCCACTCCTTATTTTTTAATAAGCACCTGTGCGTGCAACGACAACATAAATTGTCTTAAACAAAATTTGGACATCCAACCATAAGGAATAATGATCAACGTATTCAATGTCATATGATATTTTTTGTCCATGTGAAATATTCGACCTACCGTTAATTTGAGCTAGGCCTGTTAATCCTGGCTTTACCTCCAAACGTCGAGCCTGTAAGGAATTATATGCATTCGTAATCGTTGGTACCTCAGGACGTGGACCTACAATGCTCATATCACCCTTTAACACATTTAAAAGTTGTGGGATTTCATCTATACTGAGCTTTCGTAGGATAGCGCCTACTTTTGTGATGCGTGTATCTTGCTCTGTTTTAAAATAATAATCATCAGGGATACCATCAGCACAAATAGTTGGCATATTAACTGGAACGGCCTGAATACACATTGTTCGTAGCTTCCAAATCACAAAGCGGTGATGATCGAGGCCAGTTCGGATTTGTTTAAAAAATATGGGGCGACCTGTCGTGATGAGTAAAATGAGGAATACAGCTAGCATTAGAGGAATCGTTATAAAAAGCAAAAATAATGCCCCAATAATATCAAATATTCTTTTGCCGTACTGACCATAGAATGTGAGATTCTGAGCTGTCTGAACGTGCAATACATCATCCTTTGCATTTTTTTAGCACTTAACTCTATATATTCATTTTGAACATTTCTAGAACTATTTTAGAAAAAGTGCTTATTTTATGAAAAAAGGAGTTATATCAGCGACACTTGCTGAATAACTCCTGCTGTCTTATTATATGCTTGCTTCTAAAATTTGAACATCACATTCAATCACAACATTACCTTTTAACGCTTTACTAATCATACATGTTTGTTCTGCCTTGTATGCTAAGCGTAGCAGTCTTTTTTCAAGGTGTTCTGTTAGCTCTTGCACAATAATCGTCGGTTTATGTACAATTTTTTCATACGTAAAAATGCCATTTTCTACACTAACAAATCCTTGTGCCTGCATGGATAACTCCAGCACATCTATTTCTGATCTTTCGAATAAAGCAGCTAGTGTAATCAAATAACAGGTTGCGGCTGCCCCTAAAAGCATTTCATCTGGATTTGTACCAATGCCTGGCCCATTCATTTCCTGAGGAATAGAAATTTGTGTTTGCAAATTACTTGCATGGATATTTCCTGTACCGTTTCTTCCCTCCGACCAAGTTAAGTCCATTGTGAATTTATGCTGAACCATTCTAACTCCTCCTTTATTTATGAAGCGAAGAAAAATGCCCGCTTACAAATGTAAGACGAGCATTCCTTTTATTCAACTGTAGCTGTATTTTTTTCTGTCTCAATATGACGCCCTTTTTTAGTCATGGTTTGGTACTCAGCAAGACGAGCCGTTGTACGCCAATAGTGATAGACAAGTCGATCAATCCACAGCAAAGCCTCCACTTTCGATACGGCTGTCTCTAACTCTACCACATTTTCAACTGTATGCTCAAAATATGCGTTTCGTTTATCACGTCGCACCGCAGCCATTTCGGAAGAAGTGACTTCAAGCAAGGTTGCAATCTCAGGTAGACGTTCATCCTCATCAATGATCAGTAGTACTTTTTCCAATACCTCTAACCATTTTTGGGTTAATGTCTCCTGTAATTGAAAGGCATTTGGATGTTGCTCGCGTAATGCCTTTGACAAACGATAGAGGTGGTCTAAAGCATGCAAAAGGGCAATATGCTTAAAACGTTCTTTTTGAGAGGAAGATTGGATAGCATCCATAAATAAACGTGTTTTTTCAATCGCCTCATCCATTTGAGCCAATCTACTGTCTGTTTCAGCTGTGCGTTTTTTTCCTTGAATAAGAGAAACGAGTACAGTTGTCATTTCCTTAGTAATATCTTGTAATGTATTAAAGGATACCTCTACTGCAACCCCAGGTAATTTGGCAACACTATTATCTAAATTACGAGTTAAGTAATTTCCTTTTTCAGGTATCATTTTTTCAATGGCCTTTGCAAAAGGACGAACAAATGGCACAAAGAGTACCGCGCCAATCACACTAAACAATGTATGGAAAACAGCAATGCCTAGTGTTTCATCAAAGCTACCATTGATGGATTTCGTGACGAACTCTGTAAGAGCAAACATAAACCTTGCACCGAATGTCACGAGTATAGCAGTGACTACATTGAACATCACATGTGTCACAGCTGTTCGTTTCGCAGCTGTTGATGCACCAATCGCAGCAAATAATGCCGTAGCAGTTGTCCCGATATTTTGACCAATGACTAAATAAGCAGCCTGTTCAAAATCAATGGCACCTGCATATAAAGCTGTTAAAGTGGCTGCTATTGCGGCACTAGAAGCCTGCATAATAACCGTCATGATAAGACCCAAAACAATTAAAATGAGTTTTCCACTAATAGAATTAGCACTAAATGCGTCGAATGGAATTTTATCTTGTACAGCAGCCATTCCTCCCTGAAGAACATCAATGCCTAAAAATAATAAGCCAAAACCAGTCACTAGCCCTCCAATTGCTTTGTAATCACGCGGTGCGAGCAATTGGACAAATACACCAAGTGCAATAAAAGGCAGTGACATTGTCTGCATATTTATCTTGAAGCCAATTAAGGATATAATCCAGCCAGTACTTGTACTCCCGATATTCGCGCCAATAATGACTCCTATCGATTGGACAAATGTGAGGAGACCAGCACTGACAAAACCAATCGTAATCAAGGTTGTGGCCGTGGAGGATTGTACAAGCATTGTCATAAATGTACCAGATAATACCGAGCTAATGGTCCCACCTGTAAAACGATTGAGCCATTTTTTCAAGGCATCTCCTGCCAATTCCTTTAAACCGTTCGTTAGCATCGTCATTCCAAGTAAGAATAAACCGATGCCCCCTAGCACATTGATCAATCTATCAACACTCCCCGCTAAAATTGTATCTATATTATGAAAGACTCCTTTTTTATAGGAGTTTTATTCCTCAAACATTCTTAATCGTACCATTAATAAATTTGAGAAAATAGGGATATTTCCCTGCATTGTACAAAATCAACCATTATTTTACGAAAAACAATGTGATAATTTTTATGGTAGAATAGAATAAATAATTCTTTAGGAGATTTTCAAAATGATTTTAACAAAGCAAGAAGCAATACAAGCACTTAAAAAGAACAAGTTCATCGGTTTTACTATTACAACAGGCAATATTATTATGAAAAAGATTAATAAAACCGAGTATAATATTTTTGTTTTTGAAGAAGGAAGAGAAAAACCATTACGCTATGTAGGCTCTATTATGAACGTAATGGCGACAATGAGCGATAAAGCTTCTAAAAAGGATTTTGTGATTGTTGAACAACTACCAGCTGGAAACAGTGCTGAAGAATCTCAATCTACTGAACAGGAAGCAGTAATAGAAGAGAAAGTCGAACCAATTGAGGAAAAGCCTTTAGTTGAAGGTCAAGAAGAAAGCCGTGCGATCGCTGGCTATGAAGGATTGTACGAAATGACGACAAGTGGTCGAATTATCACGGTAAGAGAAAACCGCCCATTGGCTCGTTGTAATGATGAGTATGGGTTCCATATTGCGCGACTAACAAAGGATGGGAAGGCATCTAGCCATAATGTCTTTGAACTTTGGAAACAGACATTCCCAGAGCTGGAGCACACTCTTTTCAAAGGGGCCTTAAAAGCCAAGTATGGTACAGGCTGTAAGCTAATTGATAAACCCGGTATCCATTTTTAATGAAACACCCTCAGCAAATAAGCTGAGGGTGTTGTTGTTTAGATATGATATATTTTTTGCCATTTGAAAATCTTTATTATATTGATTTTAGCTGCTTTATGAAAGCCAGCCTGCATGAGCTTTCTCCGTCTGTATCTCTTATACCAGGGGGCTATTGTACAGACTGTTCTCCCTTCCCGTTGCACATCTGCAACGATCTCAACTAGTCGCTGGCTGTCATATTCTTTTATAAACGACATATTGTCTGACAGCTCATAGGAATAGTTAACCGTTTCTTCCACTGCCGTTTGATCGTGTCGCTTATAGATGACATGATCGCTCTCTGCAAATAGCCGATAGCCCTTATAGAAGTCTGCAACATTTGTCGCTTGCTCCTTCACCGTCATGAGGTCCTTCATTGATAATTCTTGAAATCTCACATTTCCGTTATCCTGTTGTTGCTCTGCAATATAAACGTCTAAACTATGAATTGCTAGCATTCGTTGGAATATTTTTGTAACAGCTCTTAGCCACTCCTTCGTGCTTGCATGCTTCAGAAAATAACGCAGTTCTCCTAATCGGTCTCGCTTTAATTTTACTAGCTGATGATTATTCGTTAATAGCCCTTTTAGTCGGTCACGTAAGACCATCCATAAACGAATAATACGCTCTGTAACTCCTTTTGTACTCATCACAAATTTCCTAGTGAAATCAATATGTGTATACCATTCAAACTTATATGGCTCATAGCCACTTCCTAAGTCATAATAACGATAGCCAGCTTGATGTGCTTTTAGCATATTTTCTTTCTCAATGAGGCGTCCTGGACCAAATAAATTAAAATCTGGTTCATGGCCCATTGCCTGACAAAAATTACGCTCTCTACAGCATAGGTCAATTGTAAATGCAATCCATTGACCTTCAAATTGTAAACTATCGACTTCTACCCGAAGCACCTTGCTGTTTGTTTTTGCTAGCCGCTCATAAAATAGGCGTGTTTGCTTTTCTGTAAAGCCACTTTTATCAATTTTCTTTTGCCATCTTCTCTTGAATAACATAAACATGTCTTGGAGATGATTGTGATTTACTTCCTGAAAGACGACATGACCAAGTGACTTTAATTTGTTTTCACGTCGTTTAAGGCTTTTGAATTTCTTGCGATGCTTTTGTAGAAATGTATCCATTGGAATGGTTTGAAAATCGATATAGGATGTGACAGTTCGAAAAATTGAATGAGGCATCTGATATTCAATCGCATACTTTTCTAATTCTTGAGAGGTATTTTTACTTTCTAATAATCCATGTAACACGATTAAATAACGCTTATATTTTCGTGAAAACTCCTTCAAGAGAAATGTGATAGAAGGTTCTAGCCACTCCTTGTCAGCGATCACTTCCATATAGGTCGCAAAACCTTGTCCTAAAAAGCTAAAATAATGGATTGTACTAAATCGTACAGAATGCACTAACGGAAAAAAAGCCACTGCTACACCTTGATGCTCCACTATGTAAATCTCGACATTGTCATGAACCCCAAGCGTTGTCCACCAAGTTGAAATCCATTCGTACTCAATAAAAGGGTTATTATTATACTCTTTTTCAAGTATCTCTGACCAAGTGCTCCGATAGGGCTCTAACTCTTTGATAGTCGTAATGAGTTTATAAGCTAGCAATGAACTAAATCGCTCCTTTTCCCGTGATCATCGCCATACATTTAGTAGCCACTATATTCCTAGCAAGAAAGTATTAGAACATTACACCAACGTAAAAACCCCTCCCTCTATAAATGTTGATATATCAACGGTCTGACCCGTTTTTAAAGTGATGAAAATATTTTTTCACCGCATAGTACATATAGTCTTTTCTAGTTCTTCAATTCATTGTCATTTGGTGAGTACGCTTCGCTAAAGTTAATTGAAAAAAATTAACTTTTAATTCCACTATATGATGCACTAATGGATCTCTGCGATGCTTATGACGACTCACCCTCCCATGTCTCTTGGCGTCTAGCGCATACATTCCTTCGTTCGGTCTATTCATAAGGCAGAGGCTGGCGATGCTCCTTAAGGGACTCGTAGTCTTATGGTGAAAATAATGCCGGCTTCTCCGTGTCATCCTTCTGTTAGAGGTCGAGTTCTGATTGCTTAGGCTGCCTCTCCGAGACAATAAAGGTCTTTCATCATTTGGCTCACATCAAAATGTACTTTCTTCTTGCACAAGGTGTGTAAAATCTTCAGTAACTTTCCACAGAGCACGACAATCGATTGTTTCTTTCGAAGTGGATTGATGGTGCGTGTAGTGTAATAATCATGTAATTGCTTAAAGGCCTCATTATGTACGGAATAAAAGAGCTCGAAGTTTTCTTCTACCACGCTTAGAAATCCGTTTTTGTCCTTTATGCTGTCCAGAAGAGTTTTCACGTAATGTGAGTCCCGCTAGTTTGATTAATTGGCGTGGATGCTCATATTGTGTAAGAGAACCAACTTCGGAAAGCAGCTCGACAATTGTTACGTCTCCGATTCCAGGTACTGATGCTAAATACGCATAATCCGTCATTTGTTTTGCCAGTTCTATAAGCTGGACTGTTAATTCATCAAGCTGAGCTTGCATCAATTGATACTGGGAAAGTAGTGTAGCGATTTCAATGCGTGCCATCACTAAGCCTTCTGTCAGTCCAATCGAGCTTTGTGCCACCTCGACTAATTGTTTTGCCTTTGGTAGCTGTGGACTTTTCATCCCATCTACTTGGCGGTATAAAAATAATAATTCTTCTGGCGTTTTCCCTTGAATGTCCATCGGCAGTGGTGTCTTTTCAAGCGCCGCATACGCCATTTTCCCGAAGTTTTTAAATACCTGTGTAAACTCAGGAAAAAAGCGATCTAACCAACGGATCATTCGATTTTGTAAGGCATTTACATCTTCTTGGATTTTGGCACGCAAGGTTGTACCATTACGCAATTCAGCTTCCACGCCTTCTAGAATACGTGGGTAACTAAATCGTCCATCTCGCATTAAACGTGCAATGACGAGCGCATCCTTTTGGTCATTCTTTGTTTGAAGATTGTCATCTAGCTCTTTGGAACGATTGACATGATGAGGATTCACCATGATAAATGGAATTCCATGTGCTTGAAGATAGGCAGCGAGATTCATCCAGTAGTGACCTGTGGGCTCGAAACCGACAAGAATTTCACTTTTTTCATGGGTAGCACGTAAAGCCAGTAATCTTTCATAAAAAGCATCGAAACCTTCTCTTGTTTGCGAGAAAGGGAACGATTTATGGAGCACGCGTCCTCTTTCATCAACCGCGCATGCATAATGTGTACGCTTGGCAATATCGATACCGATGACGAGTGTTTTTTCAGAGACTTGATTAATCTTTTGGTTCCTATTAGAATTCATAAAAGGAGTCCTCCTGTGTGATAGTGGGTCAATGGCTGTTGACACTCATGCATCATACAAGAGGGCTTTTCTGATTTCAAGCCCCTGAAAATCCTTCTAACAGGAATGCTCCTTATTAGAAAGGAAGGGCTATGTTTCATTTATACGTTTACAAGAGATACCTCATCTTTTGTCACTGCATTGGCCATATGTGCTGTCGCCACATAGCTTAATGTCATACCAGGTCCAATGGTTGCGCCAGGGCCTGGATATGTTTCCCCCATGATAGACGCTGAACAATTGCCAGATGCGTACAATCCCTCAATGGGTTCACCATTCTCCTTTATTACCCGAGCATATTCGTCCACTACGAGGCCACCTTTCGTGCCGATGTCTCCAGGATAAAGACGTAATGCGTAGAATGGCGCTTTCTTGATTTCTGCTAAATTTGGATTTGGCAGTGTCGGATCCCCGTAGTAATTATCATAGGCACTATCTCCTCGATAAAAATCATCATCATGTCCGTTCCGCGCAAAGTCATTAAAACGATTCACCGTCGCGACTAGGCGCTCCGTTGGCACATCCATTTGTCTAGCAAGCTCTTCAATCGTTTTCGCACTTTTTGCGACTCCCTGCTCAAACCAACTTTTCGGGAAGGCCTGTCCTGGGAACAATCCCGTAAAAATATAACGGCTTTTAGCTGAAGCATCAATCAATATCCAGGAAGGAACCGCCTGCTTTGTGGCCTCTTGATGCTTATACATCGTATCCACGAATTCATGATAGGGAGCCGCTTCATTGACAAAGCGTTGCCCTGTGCTATCCACTACAATCATATTGGGCACGCCTCGATCTGCCACAAGGAAGAATGGATGTCCTTTTGGATCAATAACAGAAGGTGCTCCCCACACTTTATCCATTAAATCCAACGTAGCACCAATTTTTAAGCCAGGTTCAAGGATGTCACCTGTTTGTCCTTCTGGAGAAGAAGTCCATGCAGCATTCGTAGGGCTTGGTAAATACTTTTCACGAAGTGTTTGATTATGTGAGAAGCCACCTGATGACAGTACAACACCTTTCTTTGCCTCAATTTTAAGCTCTTGCCCATCTCGTTCCACAATCATTCCAATTACTCTTCCCTTGTCCATAATGAAATCTTTAAATGCAGTTGATAGCCAAAGCTCACCATTTGCTTCTGCAAGGGAGAGGCGTAAACGTGCGATTAAAGCTTCTCCTAATGCTACCGGATCGCTCTTAGTCACCTTTGACTTGACTAAGCGCGCTCCTAATTTCAGTGCTGTAGTTTTACCTTTTAGCGTCCGTGTAATCATATTCACCTTATGAAACTCGTAGCTATTCATCGTGAAGCCTTTTGTTGATAGAGTTGCACGACGCATCGAATTTGCCAAAGAGCCCATTTTTGTTAAATCGAAAATAAGTGGTTCAATGGCGCGTCCCTGTGATAAGCCACCAGGTTTTTCTGGATAATAATCCGAGTAGCCTTTTGCATATTGGAAGCGCATATGCTTTGTTTTATTGTATAAAAAGCGCAACATTTCAGGTCCTCTCGTAATATAAGCTTCCTTTAGCCCTTCTGGCACACGATCACCGATTGTAGAATCTAGATATTGGCGTGCAAGTTCATGTGTATCTGGGACACCTGCACCTTTAATGATATGATTATTAGGAATCCATAAGGCACCGCCTGAAATAGCAGAAGCACCACCATAGCGATCTGTTTTTTCAATCACTAATGATTTCATTCCTTGTAACTTTGCTGTTAAACCTGCTGTCAATCCCGCTGCACCAGAGCCTACTACTACTACATCATAACTAGCATCCCATTTCATTCAACCATTCCTCCCTATATGAGCTAAATCGATGAATCTGGCCTTTCTATTAAAAAGTATAGAATTAAACCAATATTCAGTCAATTTAAACCATTCCCTATTTTTCCACAAAAAAAGGAGCCTAGATGCTCCGTTTAAGGTTTTAGAATCACCTTTATACAGTTATCTTCCCGTCCACTAAATATTTTATAGGCTTTACTTGCTTCTTCTAATGGCAATTGATGTGTAATGGTACGATACATTAAAAGGCAAGATGACACGGTCACCCTCACATCAGTTCTTACCTATTACATAATCCTTCTGTGAAGGAATAGCGCCTTGGTAAATATGCAAATCAGATCTCCAAATAGCAGTAGAAGTGATTTGCACAATAATATCGTCCTTCTCTTTAATAGTTGGACCCTCTACATTTTAACTTGGATATCTTTAATTCCCTGATATGTTACAGCCTTCACGACAACGACAACACTCCCATTGCATAGTATCATCACAAAAAGCATAGATTTTCGACTCTATTCTTTCCTTCTCTAACCTGCAGTATGCACATCTTTGTCATTATCGTTTTTATGCAGGCAAATCAATGTCAAGCATATTCATTTCTACTTAGCATATAGTTTGAAAAAGACATTAAGTTGATGATAGGGCGGAGGAATTTTACAGGTGAGTGCAATGATACTTGGCGGTTTTCTATTTTTCAGTGTGAGCATTGGGGGCGCAATTGCCTGGATCTTCTCTAAGCTATTTCAGCATACGACACAGGGATTATCATTATTGTGCGGAGGTTTTTTAGTAGGCTTACTTGTGCTAGATATCATCCCTTCTTCCTTTCAAATCTATCAATCTTTCGGAGTTATATTAGGTATTTTTGTTGGTTATTTCATCTTTCAACTACTAGATACCTTATTTCATGCTTCTCATGCACAAAATCCCTCGGTCTCTCTATTAACACTAGCTATGATTATCCATACAATACCTATTAGTCTCACTGTTGGAAATTTACTTGGAAATGCTGCATTAAGTATTTCTCTCACCGCCTCCATTATTCTTCACCATGTTCCAGAGGGATTTGCTTTATCTACTGCACTCATCTCTCAAGGTGAAAGGCTTTGGAGACTTTTCATTTATTTCTTCATCTTCTCCATTTTCTTTAGTATTTTCATCTGGTTTGGTCAGTATTGGGCTTTACCAGATAAAGCACAAGGGATTTTAATGGGCATTTCGATAGGATTGATTGCTACAGCTAGTATTTCTGAATTCATTTTGCATCAGCTACAGAAAGTCTCATTTAAAGCATTTTTTATGTATCTCTTTCTAGGTTATTTCCTAAGCTATATTTTCCATATACTTGTTGAATAATAAAGGGATGTCTCTGCACATGAGACATCCCTTTCCTCTTTTATTCTTCTTCACTTACTAGCATTAAGGTAAGGGTTAAAATTTTTGAAACCTCTGCCCGAGTAAGATTGCCTTTCGGGTTAAACTTACCATTCGTACCATTTAAAATACCTAGATGTTGTAATAGACCAATTGCCTCTACTGTTTCTTGACGCATTTGATTTTTATCAGTGAATGAATTGTTTTTGCTCACTTGCGCAACATTCACTTCCATACCTTCTAAATACCTAGCAGTGATATAGGCCATTTCCTCTCTTGTAACGGGCTTTTTCGGCTCAAATTTTTCACCATTGAAAATATCGATTAAGCCATACTCTTCAAGAATCGCTACTTCCTTAGCTCCCCAGAAACCATTAAGATCAGTATAAGAAGCAGGACCCTCATAATCTTCATTGACATTTAAACCAGATGCACGGAAAATAATAGCCGCTAGTTCTCCTCGCGTCACTTGTCCATTTGGATTAAACGTAGTAGCCGTTGTCCCATTAATGATAGCTGTTTGATATAAAAACTGAATATAGCTTTCAGCCCAATGACCAATAGCATCCTTGAAATATCCACCTGCTTTTAACTCAACGTCGGCACGAGCAAATACCTGTACCATATCATTTAAATCTTCTGCACTAACTGCTTCCCATTTGCCAGCTGTATATACCTCACTCTTGTAGCCATTACTAGTTTGTGTAATTTTTATTTGAATCGCATGCCCAAATAACTTCTTCAGTTCTTCATAGTTTTCCTTAAACTCTTTTTCTCCCTCTGGATAGAGGTTTGTACCATCTTTGTATGATTGAAGGATCGCCTCTAATGAAATTTTTACTGTAATACTATTTTTTGTTGTAACAATCGACACTTCGTTATTTTCAAAGCCTATTTTAGATAACAAAAGCAATTTATAAATATCTTGATAGGGCATGGCTTGTAACTGACTAGTGGCTGCAACATTCTGCTTTGGATGAATTATATTTGCCACATTTACTACATCCTGTGCATATGCCTGTCCACCAAACCCTCCTGTAAAACATGTAATACTCAGTGCACCAGCTAACATTATTTTCTTCACTGTTTTTCCCCCTTCGATTCATAGATTCAGTGTACTAAAACAATAGTTTATAAATCTATAAAAATATGGGAATTATACAATAATTATATAAAAGACCTATTTTTAACACATTATAATTTTCCTATTTTACTTTTGATTTTGAAACTAGTTTAACAGAAGAACAAATTCCTCAATGTCATCTACCATAATTACATATGTAATTAGATATAAAGTCAAACATTGTCTAACGAGGCCCCTGATGTTGGGGACATGTTTACCATGGAAAACTATCTCTAAAATAAGGGCAGCTTAAAGGCTGTTCTTTGTTATATTTCTGTAAGGGTGGGTACATACTTGAAAAGAAACTTCTTTTAGATAACTTTATATTTATATAATATCAGAGGCTTTCATTTGATTTTTATTCGTAGGTAGAAGTAGTATGGGATTGTAACGAAGGATTATCTACATATCCACACTATTATATTAATGTAACAATTTCAAAGGAGGAATTTCGATGAATTATCAAAACATTACAGTTGCAGGTAGTGGTGTATTAGGGAGTCAAATTGCTTATCAATCTGCTTTCAAAGGTTTTAATGTAACAGTGTATGACATAAACGACGAGGCGTTAAAAAATGCACAGGATCGTATTACAAAATTAAAACCATTGTATCAACAAGATTTAGGTGCGACACAAGAAGAAGTGGATGCAGCCTATGCACGTCTTTCATTTAACAGTGACCTGGCTCAAGCCGTTGCCAATGCTGATCTTGTTATAGAAGCAATCCCTGAAGTTGTGAGTATTAAAACAGAATTTTACACGAATCTTGGAAAAGTAGCACCAGCAAAAACAATTTTTGCAACAAACTCGTCTACTTTACTACCAAGCCAATTTGCTGAAGCAACTGGCCGTCCTGAGAAATTTTTAGCTCTTCACTTTGCTAATACGATCTGGAAAAACAATACTGCGGAAATTATGAAACACCCTGGTACAGATATGAAAGTGTTTGATGAAGTTGTTGAATTTGCGCGCGCTATCGGCATGGTACCACTACCATTGCATAAAGAGCAACCTGGCTATATTTTAAACTCATTACTAGTTCCGTTTTTAGATGCAGCTGAATCTTTACTTGTAAAAGAAGTGGCTGATCCAGAAACAATCGATAAAACATGGATGATTGGTACAGGCGCTCCACTTGGACCATTTGCTATTCTAGACATCGTTGGCATTAACACTGCCTATAATATTGTGGAAGCGAAAGCAACTGCCACTGGCGATGAAAACATGAAAAAATTAGCTAACCTCTTAAAAACAGAGTACATCGAAAAAGGTAAACTTGGCCGTGCAACAGGGGAAGGCTTTTACACATATCCAAACCCAAGCTTCGCAAAACCAGACTTCCTAAAAGGCTAATCAATAAAAAGATGTACATAGTACCTTTTACTATGTGCATCTTTTTTTCTTTCCCAATGTTCGTAGTGACAATCCGAACTTTAAATAAGACTCGTAATTTATTCTATCACGCATGTAGGAACGAGCTCTGTTAACAATATGTAATCTGGCGCCTACTCGAAATGCTCAGTTTTACAAAAGAAGTTCATCAGATTTCCGACTCGAACACCAGAATAGAAAAATCGACTGGTAGCTTTCACAGGAAGAAGTCCCAAAAACTAGGGGCGTCTTGAAATTTTACTGTTGCAAGCTTTTCTAAAATTTTTAATTTAATTTCTTGTTCTAGGTCTTCCCTTTCATGATAGTCCGTATTGTGTAAACAATGTTTAATTTTTGGGATGAAATTCTCAATTATTGTTAGAGTCTCTTCGTTATTTTTATTTTCTAAATTTCCCATAATTTATTCCTCCTTTTTTCTGAGTGAATGATTGAGTTTATTTAAAGCCTTTCTATGATGATTAGATATATTCTGGGGAGTTGTTTTTAATATTTGAGCTATCTCTTTTATAGAAAGCTCTTTTACATAAATCATCTCTAAAATTTGAAGCTGTTTTACCGTTAGTTTTTGCAAGGACTTTAAGAGCTGTACATCTTCTATATTGTCCAATAAACCTCCACCAATTAAATGATCTAGACCATTTTCATTGCGTGTATCTTCTATTAGCTCTTTTAGGGTCGTCTCCCCTTCCTCTGATAATCCCTTATCTAAAATTAATAAAGATCGCTTTTGCAGTCTTCTTCTTTTTTTATCAAAATCTAAACTAAAGAAATAAATTAAATTACTAACATATTTGATCTTCCTAACATTTATATAGTGAGATTGAAAAGATTCATCAACGAGCTTCTTATTCAAATCAGTTGGATATAAGATCGCTTTTTGCACTTAATAAAGATTTTGGGGATCTGACAAAAAGCTTTTAACAATCGGATTGTTAACCTGTTCATTATTTCTATAGAAAAATTCCTCTATTTTTTGTTTATCATTCTTCATTTAATAATCCCTCCTATTATCCGCCTTCTTTCTTTATAAAGTGAATGTTGTATCTATATTATAAACCAAAATAAGAACAAACGTTCTTAAAAAGGGTGAAAAAAATCACCTTTTATACAAAAAAGGTGATTTAATCCAACTTATTTAAATATCTAATATAGCTTTTATTTTTTCTGGCTGATAACCAGTAATTCTCTCTACTTTATTATCACTGACTAATAAAGTAAATGGGATAGCGCTACTATTAAATTGCTTAAACTCCATTAATACGTGCTCTTCATTAATATCCTTATTAATATAAGTAATATTATTTTCTTCTAACCACTCCTTTAACCTAACGCAATATTGACAACCATTACTTGAATATACCGTTATATCATACTTCACCTTATAGACCTCCTTTTTTCTATAAAGAGGATTTAAACATAAGAAATGAAACCATGACAAAATAATATTTTTTACAGGAAGGTTGTTTTTATTACAGAAGAATCCTCTTTACATAGTACAGTTACAATTTTGGTGATATAGCCAAGCGGTAAGGCAAGGGTCTGCAAAACCTGGATCCTCGGTTCGAATCCGAGTATCACCTTATATTACTAATTTGGAGTAAGAGGGAGGTAATTTACATTATGACACCAGAAAATGTTCCAATTTGGATTAGCCTAATAGGAAATTTTGGATTCCCTATTGCCATAACAGTCTACCTGTTCATTCGCTTTGAAAGGAAAATAGATAAATTAGAGGCTGTCATCATGGAGTTATCTGAAGTTATAAAATCTCTTAATTACAAGAAAGGAGGGTAATCCACATGGAAATTGAAAAATTAATGGCCTGTTACTGTAAAGCAAGAGAAGTTCAATCATTTTATACAAATTGTTTAGCGGGTGATCGTCTGTCCCCAAAAGAACGCGATTTACTAATAAATCTTATTCAAAATGCCAGTATTTCTTCTAATTTATTGTGGGAATATTGTCAGATTCATGCTAATGAAACATGATCTATTAACAAAATAAATCCAACAAATAGTTTTGGGTTAAGAACTACTAATTTTATTTGTGATTTTATCCCCTTTAAGTAGACAATGTAAAAAAAACTACAGTACGCTGTAGATAACATTTTACTTAAAAGGGATTTTTATATGCAAAGAAAAAATCGTACGTATTCGAATGAATTTAAATTACAAGTTGTTTTAGGCGTCCATTCCATTATTCGAAAGAAGCGCCGTGTATGAAAATCGCGTTTCTCATGTATTTGATAATGTCGTGGACCGTCAGTTTTCGGATCGTGTAGCGAACGAAGTATTTGTCACAGATATCACGTTTTTACCATCGAAAAATGGATAACTCTACTAATCCGCCATACAAGATTTATACAACAACGAAATCGTTGCTTGGAAAATCAGTAAACGAAATAATTTACAGCTTGTATTAGATACGTTGGATGAGTTAACGAGCAAAAGAAACTTGTATAGAAGCATCCTTCATTCGGATCAGAGATTCCAGTACACATCAACTAAATACCAGTAGCATATTAAGCAACATGCATGATTGGTAGCCACTCCCGCAAAGGAAACTGCCATGATAATGCCTGCATTGAATCGTTTTTCTCACACTTCAAAAGCGAGTGTTTGTATCTCTCTTACATGCGGATTCAGATGAGGCAATTATACAAGCAGTTGAAGAATATATTTACTTTTATAACTACCAACGTTTCCAAAAACGACTCAAACCATCTGGCACCGATACAATATCGACACCAGATGGCTGCTTAGTCTTTTTTAATGCTGTCTACTTGGCAGAGATAAGTCCATTGATGAGTTTTAATTATTAATAAGTGATTTAAGCTTCTTTAAATCCAAATGTCCCTATTAAAAATGCTATTAGAAATATTATTAGCAAAATGGAATTGAGGATAATTAAATGTAATTCTACTACCGCATCTCATACCATACCACTTTTTATACAGTCGAATAACAAGAAATCAACATTTATGGAGCAACTTTTATATTATTATGTAATGTCGATAATAAGGTTTTTTCATAATCTTTAAGTACTGACTATTATAAATAAAAAAAGGCAAAGTTGATTTCAGGCAAGGAATGGTTTATTCGATGTGATGAAAACTGTAAATAACACGTGTGGTATAATTGTAATAAAGTCAAACCTTCATTTACATACAAAGGGGCGGTGCTATTTGCAAAGAAAAATTTTTACGTATTTATCAATAATTTTCTTGTTTTTAACATTTCTTATTGGATTGGCTCCTCAATATATTCTGGGAATTGGCATAACAATTCCATTTATTTTAGGAATTTCAGGACTAATATTTGCTATTTTAGGGATAAAGGGACCCACTCGTATGATTTTAGTTGTCCTTAATTCGTTTATATTAGTAGTGTTTATCGGGATTTATCTAATGGCTTTTTATGGATTTAATAAACCTTAAAAGAAGCAAAGTTTATCTTTAAAAGTCAGAATGATAGGAATTTTATGATAGTCTACAAAGAATAGCTATACTAAAAAGCATATAAGTTCGTTTTATAGGTTTAATTTATATTTCCTGAAAAAAATTTAAAAATGCAGTTTAAATCTCCAGTTGTATTTCACTTTACATAGTAATGAAGCACATCATACTAAATGTTGCTTCAAATACTTTAAAAGGGAGAGAAAACAATGACTGAAAAACAAACTAAATCAGGAATTAAAGAGTTATCGAAAAATGAGGTTAACAATTTAGTTGAAAAAGCATTGGCAAATGAAAGTGTGCAGACGCTTATCAACAACTCACTAAATCATTACCCTGCTATTAAAGCTAAGTATACTGATCTTCGAGCTTTAATAACACAATCATTAGGCGGAGAATTTACTAAAGGAACTACCCTGTACAAGTTCTTACTTTAGTTATGGAAGAACTTCAGACAGTAATTACTTTTACTGTCGAAAACGCAGAATTTAAAGCTGTTTCGCATTTCCATGGTCATTCAAGTGTTATCGAAGTTACACAATCTGTTGGAGTAAATTTATTCCCAATTGTAACTATTAAGATTAATGGAGAGTATTTCGATTATGAATGGCACACAAACCCATTATATGATGTCAATGAATTACGTTCTTCTACACAAAATAATGAACTTAATCTAATGTGGTCAAATTGTACTATCTGTACTACTGTTTGTGACACTATCCAAGGTTTAGGATGTACCTTAGCTGGTACAGCAGCTTGTATGGTAGCTTGTGCTCCAATCGGTACTGTAGCGTGTCCATTTATTTGTGCAGCTGTTTTTGGATTAGTGTGCCTTAGCGAAAATAAGATCACATGTGGACCAGGTTGTAAATCATTAGGGTTTTGCTAAATAGAAATAACAAGTTATAAAGTTAATATCTCCCCACCAATAATGTTATAATTAAAATAGGAGGGGAGATTCTTGTTAGCCTATAAGAGAATAATTATAATACATTTACTTATTATGTTTTCTAGCATTTTTATTAGTTTTCAGATAAAAGGTATATGGATAGGATTACTTATATTTTTATTGGTGTATGCTTCTCTTTTTTGGTTGTTTATTGGACTACCTTATGCATTTCAAACAAAGTCGAAGTTTTTCGAAAGGTATTGGAATTGGTTAGTAAAAGGTGGGAAAATTGGTCCAAAAAGCTAAAGATTTATTCTTTAATATTGCTTAATAATAGTAACAGAATACTCAATTTTATAAGAGAAATATTAAATTTAATCTACCTCCGAAAATGTTAGACTTTTACTAACATTTCAGGGGTAGATTTTTGTTTAATATTGAGCGAATTTCTCCTTTTTATTTATTATCATCTTCCTTCTAACACTTTATTATTTAAAAGGAGATGACAAAATGAAATATGAAATCATTTTAGAGCGGGTAAAAGTGGTCAAGTTGTTTAAAGTTTTAAATGCAGTTCCTGATAATTTAGATAAGATTCGAGCAAGGGAATTGTGGCAAGAAACAGATCAAGGTTCAGGATCTGTTATTGCTGTATTAGATAGTGGTGTTCAGGTTGACCACCCGAGTTTAAAGGACAATATTATTGATGGCTATAATTTCACAGATGATGATGAAGGTAATCCTTCAATATTTAAAGATTATCTTGGACATGGTACACATGTATCTGGAATTCTAGCTGCTGTTGATAATGGCAAGGGAATCACAGGTATTGCGCCAAAAAGTAAACTTCTTATATTAAAAGTAATAAATCGTAAAGGAAGAGGAAGCTTTGAGAGTTTGATTAAGGCAATTATGTATGCCGTTACTTGGACTGGACCTAATGGAGAAAAAGTAAACATTATTAATATGTCACTCGGCAGCCCAGAACCAAATGAAGAATTGCATAAAGCCATAAAATATGCCCGTTCAAAAGGTATCGTATTAGTAGCCGCTGCTGGTAATCAAGGCGATGGAGAAAGCGCAACTATCGAAATATCATACCCTGGTTTTTACAAGGAAGTAATTCAAGTCGGCTCTATCTCTGAAACAGACACGCCTTCAAAATTTTCTAATACGAATGTTAATTTAGATTTTGTAGGGCCTGGTGAAAATATATTATCTACGCATTTAAACAGTGATTATGTAGAATTGACAGGAACCTCTATGGCAGCTCCATTTGTTGCCGGTGCAGCTGCACTTATTACAAAAAAAATCAAACATTGTGAACCCCATTTGATTCCAATGTATGTATATGACTACTTATTAACTCATGCTCTTTCATTGGACCGTTTCTCCATTAATCAGGTAGGAAATGGTTTTATTCAGTTGAAATAATTTGTGGTAACAATGGCAATTTATTCATTCCCCTTAAAAGATAAACATCAACATCTGCCTTTTAAGGGGAGTATTTTTCTTGTTTTTAGTTCATTATGCTTCTAATTACTATTTTGGGAGTGATAAATAGTTAGAGTTGTTGATATTTTATATCTTTGGTATTTAGCAAAAACATATTGTATTGAAAGGATTTGAATAAGGAGATGGGTATTCTAATTCCAATTGGGATAGGTTTTTTCGCTAATATGTTAGTATTTGGAATAAGTATACTTCTTATAAAAGATAATAGAAAAGCATCTAAGCTAACCCTTATTTTCTTCGGGGTCATTGTTCTTCTGTCGTTGATCATTGGTAGTTGGTCAGGAATAGGCTTATTTGTTATAAGCTTAGGTATGTTACTCTTATCTATCTGTTTATATGTATATATTTTTATTGAGCGTAGCTTGAAAAAGGACCTATAGAGAATGCCTTTGAAGGGTAATTCCTTCAAAGGCATCTTTTCATTTCTCCATACTCACAGAATGCACGATGACAACAGGCACTGAGGTAATTATTGTAAGGAGCTTTGATTTGAAATGACGGCAGTTTTAAGGAGTACTGCCGTGTGACTTAAAGATGCTTCTGCATACCATATATGTAAGAACAAATATGTAGATGGGGGGATATTATGGATCTTCTGTTGACCACTTTTCTTAGGCTAGATATTCCGTATAATTACTTTCACGATTCATTCCCCATTATGATTGAATACTTGGGGATTCTTGGATTTTGGCTCGCATCCACATTTTCGGTCATTATTATCATGCTAAGTATATGGTTTCTTATAAAGAAAGCGGGCATTGTTAGTGCTTTACTTATTCTTTTTATCACGGTGATTCTTTTATTCCTTGCTTTCTTTTCATTGTTCCATTGCTACTCACCATAATAAATTGAAGCCTTTGAAGATGAATACTTCAAAGGCTTTTTAGCATTTTTAGAAATACAGCACCATATAATCCTCATCAAAATATTGCTGTCCTATTTTTAAGGCGTTTCGTTCTGTTCCAAAAACGTGAAAACCTAACGATGTGTATAATCCTTTTGCTGATTCATTGGAAGAAACAACTGTTAAATTAATTTGCTTGACGTCTACTAGTGACTTCGCTTGATTGATGATCTCTACCATTAGTTGTTTTCCTATGCCCAATCCCCGCTTTTTTGAAGAAACATAAACGGCAAAAATACTCGCTTTATGCTTTAGCTTCATTTTATTTGCTTGCACCAATGTCGCCACACCGAGTAAATCCTCCTGGTCAAATGCCCCAAATGTAAATGTTCCCTGTCCCTCGAGCCTATTTGCAAACGACTCAAGTGACAAATCCTTTTCTTCCTCGAAGCTAGCGCCAAAAGCTTCTGGATTTGTTTGCAATCCCTCTAATCTTAAATCTCTATATACCTCAGCATCTGCTGCTGTTAATTGTCTAATTTCCATGCCTTTTCCTCCTATCATACTTTTCCTATTTATCGGTCATAACAATTGGCATTTGATGTACTTTTCCAACAGTAATCCTTAAAATGGAAGTGAAGGAGCTGAAAATCTATGGAATCTACTAATATGTCAAAACATTTTCGTACGTTACAGGCACAACGAGCACACTATCTACCAGCTATTCATTCCCTTTCACAGGAAGAACTATGGCGAGTAACACGTGAGGGAAAATGGTCCATTGGTGAACACTTTTATCACCTTTATTTGATTCTCAAAATGCTCCACACAGCAACCAAATATTTTTTATTCCTCACGCCTATCGCTAAAATGCGAAGAAACAAGCCATTCTCTACTGAAATACATGATATTTATGAAGAATATCAATCCAAAAAAGGACAAGGAATGCGAGCACCAGGTATTTTAGTTCCACCTAAGAAAATACGCTTTGTATTAAACAGTTATGATATCGAGCATTTACTTATCAACGAGACACTTGCTTTGCAAAAGTTAGTACAAAATATAGACGAGGATGTTGCAGGACACATTGTTTTTCCTGATCCCATTGCGCATTATCCTAATCTCATTCAAGCTATTCAATTGTTGGCTATTCATGAGAGACATCACTATAAGATTGCTGTTAAAAGAAAAGTGACCTAAAATGATGCTAACATTTTAGGTCACTCTATAGTTTCTAAAGCAGCATACGTAAAAACTTTTCAAAATGCACGCCTGCCTCACGAGGTACTTGCTCCTTCGAAGTAGCTTCAATTGCAGCGGCTAAAAATGTTTCTGCCAGTGTCATTGATTCCATTAAATCTTGTCCGCGCATCATGCCGCCCATTATGATGGATGCGAAGAGGTCGCCTGTTCCTGAATAGCTCTCACCATTATAGTTGCGGATACTATGAAAAGACCGCTCAGAATCGACAAACATATTCCCTACAAAACGCTTGGCCGTATCACCTGCTGGGGGATTCAAACCAGTAATAATGACGTTTGCTCCAGTTGCTTGCTGTAGCTGCTGACCTGCCTCCTTAAGGGCATGAATATAATCTGTATCATTTTGATAGCTCAGTAGCCTTTCATATGATAAACCTGTAAGCAAGCAACATTCCGTAACATTTGGCGTAATAATATCAGCACACTTTACTAACGCTTTCATACGATCAAGCAATTCACCAGTAAACATTTTATAGACCTCACCATGATCACCCATTACTGGATCGACAAGCAACGTCGTCTTATTTGAGTGAAACACGTCTAAAAAGCGAAATATATTATCGATTTGCTCCTTACCTGTAACAAAGCCTGTGTGAATACCATCAAAGGTAGCTCCAAGCTTACTCCACTCATCTATGAAAGAGTCCATCTTTGATGTTAAATCTTCACAATAAAAGCTTGAATATCCTGTTTGAGCCGTTAAAATAGCTGTTGGTAGTGGGACTGCTTGCACACCCATCACAGAGAGTACAGGCATCGCCGCCGTTAACGAGCACTTTCCAAAGGACGACATATCTTGAATTACTGCAACTTTTTTCATCATACATTCCACCTAACTCATCCTGCTTTTACTCTCCTCATCGTATCACAATTAGAAAGTTGCGAAAATAACCTTAATCTGACCATTAACTTTTTTATGAAATTGACACTTTTACAATAGTCAGTCCTTTGTTAAAGTAAAAATCATCAAAATATTCATCATAGTGAGGAAGAGACAAATGCAAAATATACAAAGGCCAACATCCTATACAAAATCACGTACAAAAACATTTGATTTAGTCATTACAGCCATTTTAGCAGCACTTGTTTTCGTTGCTACAATGTTTATCAATCTGAAGCTACCGATAGGGCAAGGTGGTCTTATCCACTTAGGAACATCTATGCTGTTTATCTCCGCTATTTTATTTGGGCCAAAAAAAGGAGCACTTGCTGGAGCTATTGGAATGGGCTTATTCGATATCGTAGGTGGCTGGTTAATTTGGGCACCCACAACCATTATTTCACGCGCATTACAAGGCTTCATTGTTGGTAAAATTGCTTGGTCAAAAGGACATAAAGGTGATAATCTTGGGTTGAATATTTTAGGAGCAGTAGTATCAATGCCCGTGATGATTGCTGTTTACTATGTTGGGCAAGCCATTATGTTCAACAGCTGGATTGCCCCGCTGGCATCCATTCCAGGAGACGTCATTCAAAACATCGTAGGCTTAGTTATCGCCATCCCGGTATGTGTTGTATTGAAGAAAACGCCATACTTCAAAAAGAACTTTTAATGAGAATACGCCATCTTGCTGTTCAATACAGTAAAGATGGCGTTTTTTATGGTGTGAGATGTAGAAACAATGAATTTCAAGATAACGTGAAACTAGCCTTGATTTTTTTCATACTATAAGGTGGAGGTGGAAAAATGCCAAGAGTAAAATACCGTGATGCAGACGTTGCTTTAATGGCAAGGATGATGAGGGCAGAAGCTGAGGGTGAAGGTCAACAAGGTATGCTTTATGTGGGCAATGTCATTGTAAATCGTGCAGTGGCGTCCTGTTTAGACTTCAATGATGTAAGAACGATTGAGCAGGTTATTTACCAGGTACAAGGTGGAAACTATTCTTTTGAAGCTGTTCAAAAAGGCAATATGTTTTACCAACGAGCGAGAGAAACGGAAAAAAGATTGGCGAAACAAAACTTAGATTTTTGGCGAGAGCATCCAGCAAAATACGCACTCTGGTACTTCAATCCATATGCACCATGTCCCCCAACATGGTATGGTCAGCCGTTTACAGGACAATTTAAGAATCATTGCTTTTATGAACCTGCTCCAGATACTTGTGCCAGTGTATATATGGGATAAGGTTTTTTGACTTTTAATAACCTACATTCACAAGTTTAATAACGTACTACTACAATACAAAGCCAAACGTGTTAATTGACTATAAATCGCCATATGTAAAGAGGCTGAAGGAATAGATGCGAATCTAGTTCCTTCAGCCTTATGCTAGCTCTTATTTTTTAATCGTTACATATTTGCTATAAACATACCCCGACTTATTATTATAAGATATCTTATACCAGCCTTGTATTTCCTCTAAAATTGTAATTTCGGTATTCTTTGAAATTGTCCCATATACTTTTCCTGAGTTCGATGGCTTTGAACGAACATTTAAGTGATAAGCCGTAACAATCCCTTTAAGTGATTCTGGCTGAGTAATAGTTGGCTTCGATTTGTCTGGTGCTGTCTTACTTGGATTCACCGGTTTTTCTACTGGCTCATCTTTAGGTTTATTCAATGCTTTTACCAGCTTTTGATAAAATTCACCTGACGTTTTTACCCCAGTAAATTGGCTAGCATCTACTTTTGCTTTTGTTGCTAGCATTTTTATTTCTTCTTCTGTAATCAAAGCTTTAACATTAATCGATGCTATATTTGTATATTTACCATCTTCCGTTGTAGGAATGGCTAAAATATCTTTATTGATTAATTCAACAACAGCAGCACGTGCAGGCGATTTCATATCGACACCAACGATTTTCCAGTTATGCTGGATCACTGGCTCATACACGCCGTTCATCTCTTCTTTTAGATATCGAATGGCTAGATTACGGATTGTACCGCCTGTTTCTCCATAGGCACTTTCTTCTTTAGAAGACCAAATCATATTAAACTTACGCCCTTCAAGTGCCTGACCTTTTGATACAAGAAAATCCATCCGATAAGAGTTCATACCAAGCTTTAAGTTGTCTTCTAGCTTAATAGGGGTACCATCTAATTTGCGTAGATTTTTTATTCTGTTACCTGGCTGCTCAGTTAAATCGATGTCATATTTTACATTTCCGAAATAATCATTCGTACTATATTTAGAGGAACGACGCGTTTTATCAAAACTAATCGTCACATCTCCATCTCGTGTGCTATTAAAATAGCCAACTGCCCATTCCATATAATCTTTTAAATCTTTGCCCGTTACTTCATAAACTGATACTTCTCCACCAGCAAATTGATAATTATAGGCGATATCCTTTTTCTTAATAGGACCTACATCCAATGAAGCTTTGTCATTATCAATCTGATGTGCTACCACATCTGCCTTACTATAATGCAGCATGACCTCATGGAAAAAATCTGATAAAGGTGTTTCTTGGATGTGTACAGCTGGTATACCCTTAATTTCATTTTTGGGAACAAGATTTGTTCCTTTAAGCTGTGCTACTTCGATATTAGCATCTTCACGTGCATACTCATGGTATGGCTTCAACGTTTTTTCTAGGTCTTTATCCGATTCAACAAAGGTCCCGTCTTCATTCTTTACTGGAATAGTTGAAGCATCTTTTTCTTTAAGCAACAATTTCTCACCTTGGCGAGTAAATGTTAAATCAATTCGTGAAATATGTGTTCCATATTTATTAGGCTCTGTTATAAAAACACCGTTCACTTCTTCTTTATTTATCAGTACATGATTGTGTCCTGCAAAAATAGCAGCTAGTTCTGGTACGGCATTAGCCATTTCCTTCACACCCGTTCCTGGAACACCATTTTCATTTTCCAATCCCATATGCATAAGGCCAATCATGACATCTACTTTACCCTCTAATTCCTTAACTGCCTTTTTAGTCTCTTCTATCGGGTTTTTGACAACTAAACCATCAAGATGATTTGTCCCCTTCTCATACTCTGTAATCAAAGGTGTAACCATGCCAATAACCCCGATTTTAACCCCTTCACGCTCAATAATTGTATATGCAGGTAAATAGCGTTCGCCATTTTCTTTATAAACGTTCCCAGCAAGTCTTGCTCCATTAAATTGACTGGAAACTTTATCTAATACATCCAAACCAAAATTAAACTCGTGATTACCATATGTCCAAGCTTCATAGCCCATTTCATTAACAGCAACCATCATCGGTGACTGCGGCTGGTCATTAAACAATTCTGCAGAATTATCCTGTATTAAATCTCCATTTTCCAATAGGATGGTATTCGGATGATCTTTACGGATATCTTTAATAATTGTATATAATTGCGTTAAACTTCCTGTGAGATTTGGTCCATCCACTGCGTAATCCCAAGGCATAGAGCGGCCATGAATATCTGACGTAGCCAGGAGTGTAATATGAATATCTTTCTCTTCCCCTTGTGCATTGACAGGCGTTTGTGTAAAGACAATTCCTGTTGCCAGAATCAATACAGCCATACTTAGTATTGTTATAACTTGTTTCAATTGATTCATTTCCTAGTTTTCTCCCTTTTTATTCTGAATTTTAAGATTCCTAATCAGTGTAGCATTTATGGAGATGTCTAACCAGGTAAAATCTATCATAAAAGTAATATAATTTCATAAATTTAACAGATATTAGCGTAATTAAAGAGGAAAAAGCAATAGAAAATCGATATTCAACAAAAGTTTCACTCCCGTCCAATATCCCTATTTTAATAGGATTTATTTGATTCATCTGGATATGCTACAGCCACTCTCACACGTTTTTCCTTTAATAACAGGACTCCCATCAAACCAATGAAGGAGAATATAACAGGCGAAATGAAGCCATAGTAGTACCCATCACTTACATTGCCTGTGGCAGCTTGAAAGTAATCTAAAATATACCCAAAAATAATGGGCAGCAATGCGGCACTTAGAAAGCCCCCTGTATTGGCAAATCCAGAAACAATGCCTGATTCAGCTAAAGGAAAAGTTTGACGAACTGCCGCAAAGGTTAAAGCACTTGCACCATAGCCAAAGCCGATGATAAAGAACAGGACAATGAGCATGAAAATGGACGGATGCCCTTTCAATAAAAGAAAGGCAAACCAACTCGTTAAAACCGCAATATGCACAACAATATAGGGTCTCTTAATTGTACCTAAACAGCCAGCAATCCAGCTCATTAAAGGTGCTCCTATTAGTGCTCCGACTAGACCAATCATAATTAGCTGACTAGCCTCTGACCGTGACATCTCATACATATTGATCCCATATGGTACTGCCCACGAGCTAATAAAGCCAACATACCCGCCAACAACGCCAAAATGACAAAAAAATAAAGCCCATGCTTGCCTGCTTGAAAATATTCTTCGTAATAATTTGGAGCTTTTTTCACGTTTTAGTTCTTTAGTTATGCTTACAGGTTCCTTTGAAAAAATGCGTTTTGTGTTTTGTACGAGCACAAAATAAAGAAGTACACCACATAAGCATAGTAAAAGTCCTGTAGAGAAAAAGGTGATTCGCCAACCTAATAAAAAAATCAATGTAGCAAAAGGCACTGTTGCCAATAAGAAGCCTAAGCTCCCTGTCATACCTGCAAAGCCAATTAATCGGACAAACTCCTTTTTATGAAACCATTGTGCCAAAATAAGCACCATATTCACCCATATGGTGGCATCTCCTATACCAGTAAGTATTCTAGAAAAGAATAGAATGAATTCATGTGTACCTAGACTGTAAAGAATGGTTCCTATACCTGTAAGTGTGGCACCAATGATGAGGAAAAGGTTTGGCCCAAATCGGTCAGCTAGAATCCCCATCGGAATTTGCAAACTCGTGTACACAAAAAATTGAATACTCGTCAATAAGCCAATTGTCGAAGCCGTTACCCCAAAATCCTCCATCAATTGATCTGTAATTAACCCTGGAGCAGTTCGCTGACTTGCCATTAACAAATAGGTAAACAATACAGCAACAAACACAATCCATCTGTACTTATGTTGTTGTTTGTCCAATAATCACTACTCCTATTAGCTTTTATGTTATGTATATGAGTTCGAGGTCAGGATAAAACCTGCTTTTGAGGAAGCTTTAAAATTACGACAGAAAGAAAACGCACCCAGTCTACACTAAGTGCGTTCATGCTATATTATACTGCTGGCTGAGGCTGTTCACTGACATGTACTGCTGGTTGTCGGTCTTTCCAAGGCATGGCTTCCTCTAGCTGTCTACCTAGCTGTAATAACGTCAATTCATCTGCAAATTTACCTGTCATTTGTAGACCAATTGGTAGACCTGATTTACTTTCGGCTAAAGGTAATGATATGGAGGGCTGACCTGTAGCATTGAATAAATTTGTAAACGGTGCATACGTGAAAATTTGCTCTGTCCATTCAACAGCCGAAATGTTAGGATTGTTGGCATTTAATTCACCAATTTTAGCAGGAAGTGTGCCAATAGTTGGACTCAATAAAATATCATAGTCTTCAAAGAAGCCTGCTACTTGACGTGAAACGACCGCATTTGTATGAATAGCTTCCAATAAATCAGCCGCCTTTAATTGACCACCATATTCATAGCATTTCCAAATGGCTGCTTCAATATAGTCTGGAGAAACTGTTTTACCAGTGCCTGCTGCAGCCCCCTTAATCATTTGATAAATATTCGCTGTCCAAATATCGACGGTTGCCTTTGTGAATGATGCTTGTTCATATTTTGGACGCGCCTCCACTACCTCGTGTCCTAGCTCCTTTAAAACTTGAACTGTTTTATGAACCGCTTCTATACATTCCGGATCGACAAATGCCCCAGAATTTGTTTCAGTTGTCCAAGCAATTTTTAGCGGGCGCACTGTTTCCTTGATAAGTTGTCCATACGGTGCATGTGTTACTTCTAATTTGGAATAGCTCCCTAAGTCAGGGCCTGCTACTTGATCCAATAAAACAGCTGTATCACGAATTGTACGAGTCACAGCGAACTCAATGGCAATACCATTTAAAGGCTCGCTATTGAATGGACCAGCTGGAACTCTTCCACGTGTAGGTTTTAATCCCACTAACCCACTACAGGAAGCGGGGATACGAATAGAACCTCCACCATCATTGGCATGAGCGATTGGCACAATACCACTTGCAACAGCCGCTGCTGACCCACCACTCGAACCGCCTGGACTATAATTTAAATTCCACGGATTGCGCGTTGCACCATAAATAACCGCTTCAGTCGCTGCATTATAGCCAAACTCAGGTGTTGTCGTAGTACCAGCTAAAATCAAGCCAGCCCTTCTAAAGCGCGCCATTAATTCACTATCGACGGGTATAACCGTCTTTTCTCCAATACGACTCCCCATACTATGCGGAACACCCTCTGCATGTAACACAAGCTCTTTAATTAAAAACGGAACACCTGCAAACGGCGCATTTTCATCAACCTTCTCAATTGCTTTGTCAGCCTGCTCTTCTAACACACTAACAACTGCATTAATGGATGGATTGACTTTTTTTATTCCTTCTAACGCTAGCTCCTTTAACTCCTGTGGTGTTACCTCCTTTGATTTTACTAGCTCTGCCAACCCAATACCGTCATAGGATGCATACTCTTGTAAATTCATATTATCACCTCGTATAGTAGTAATCTTGCAACTATAATGTACTGAATATTCTAAATTTAAGATATTACCCGAAAGGATAATTCTGTTTTAAGTAGAATATAAATGCATAATAGAGAAATGAGGTGTTTTCATGTTTTTAGAAAATGATTTAGAAAACATTCTTAAAGCAAGCTATCATATTTCAAATATGAATGTGAAACAAAGCAATGAATGTTTTAAACATGAACTATTGCAAACAATTAGTCAGCATCTCGGCTATCACCATATGTTATTTTGGGAAATAGCAAATAATGAGCTAACCGCCCCTGTGCTTTTTAATATAGAGAGTCACACGATTAATGACTATTTACAAAGATATAAAAACTTTGATCCATTGCACCCCCAAAATATAAATACACAGCCTTCCATTCAGCTAATGAGTAGGAATGAAGTTATGTGCCTGCAAAAACAAACCCACTATAAAGAAGTATTTTTGAAAGAAAATCGCTATGAAGATGAAATGGCCATGTATTTAAGAATAGACAATAGGCTCGTAGCCGTTATTGGCTTTTTAAGGAAAACCGGAGAGAAGCTATTTAATGAAAAAGATATTTTAAAGTTAGTGTATTTGAAAAGAAATATCGAAAACATGTATTCCCTCCATCACTATTCACAGCCTTCCATCTTATTTGAAATGACAGAAAGAGAAAAAGAAGTTTTAAGCTTTGTTTTAAAAGGCTTAAAAAATATAGATATCGCCCAGCAATTATTTGTCAGTGAAAATACAATCAAAAAACACCTTCAAAACCTATATAGAAAGTTTCAAGTAACCAATCGTACCCAACTGCTGGCAAAGTGTTTGAAGTATATTGATCATGTTTAGTAGGGTCCTACATTGAATTCAAACATAGTATTATTAATTTGCTGATTAATTGGCATAAAACTATTTTTCCTCAGTAAAAAAACTGCCCCACCAATTGGTAGCGTGTGTCTAACGATTGGTGGGGCAGTTCTCATTTTAATTCTAACTATAGAGGCGCTCTTTTACTTAATTACTTTGCACTTTATACACTTTACTATCAAGCTGTCTATTTATTGCCTGCTGTAAAAATCGTGTGGCGGTAAATAGTTTTTCTTCATCAATATTCGTTTGAATGCCTAAACGATGCAGGAAATTTACTAAATCATTCGTTGACACATTGCCGCTTGCACCAGGGGCATAGGGGCACCCCCCTAAACCTCCAATAGCACTGTCGTATTTTGTAATCCCCAGCTCAAGTGCTGCAAATATATTGGCTAAAGCACGGCCATACGTATCATGAAAATGAAGGGCAAACAAATCACGATCGTATTGAGTGAGTAGCTCTGATAAAATAGCCTTTACTTGTACAGGATCTGCTACCCCAATTGTATCGCCTAGTGAAATTTCAGAAACGCCCATTGCTAGATAGGCATCAATGATTTCCTTCACTGTTTGAAGCTTTACTTCATCACCAAACGGACTGCCAAATACAGTTGAAATATAGCCTCTTAACGATATACCTTCACGATTTGCTGCTTCAGCTACAGCTTTTAAATTCTGTAAAGATTGGTTAATTGAAGCGTTTACATTACTTTGATTATGCTCCTCAGAGGCAGAGATAAATAACGCAATTTCATCAACCTTTTGTTGAATGGCTCCTTCTACCCCTTTCAAATTAGGCACAAGAGCTGCATACGTTATTTTTTCATGACGTGCGATTTGCTCGAATACTTCATGATGATCGGCTAAAGCTGGTATCCACTTGGGACTAACAAAAGAGGATACTTCGATATGACGGACACCTGTTTCACTTATTAAATTAATCCATTGCACTTTCAAATCAGTTGGAATAAAAATTTTCTCATTTTGTAAGCCGTCACGAGGACCAACTTCTCTTATTTCCACTTGTTTTGGTAAAGTCATCAAGATACACTTCCTTTAATTAAATGCCGAACAGCTGTAGCATAATCCAGCTTGATGCGTAGAATACCATGAATTGCACACCGGCCCCTACACCTAAAATACGATTTAATAAACCACCAACAGTTGCGACTGTAAATGTTAATACTACTCCTAGTAATTGTGCCTCGTTATAGGCAAGCAAAAATGCTAATCCGATGAACATGGCTACGATTGCTTCCTGGCTAATATATTTCAATACTAATACAGATGCTTTACGTGCATAATTCATCGCAAATGGATAAGCAATTAAAGCGGCTACACTAATACCGATTAACCCAAAAATGAAAAAGTCCCATGAAGACATTAGCGTGTGTAAGTTGTTAACTGGATCTACTGTAAAAATCGGTGGTGCATTAAATAATGGTGATGCTGGTCCAAGTGCTACTGGGCTTAACGGAATACCGAATGCAATTAATGGAATAATCGCTTCAGCTATATAAGTCGATTCCGTTACACCATTCATGACAGTAAGACTCGTTGTTGATTTCTTATAGGCACCTTTTGTACGAGAGCCTACAATTTCTCCCATCAATGACGTCATCCCAACAGGACTGAAGACAAATGTAAGGGAGGAAAGAAACGTTGTGATGCTCGTAAAAATGGTCTGCCTTTTCGATAAAATTTTAAATGGATTCGGGAAATAGCCTTTCCATGATTTCGTTTCGGGAGCAAGATTATATTGATTTGGCTTACTGCGTGCTAGATCATTTTTAGCAACGGAGGAAGCCGCCATTAAAATATTACAAAACATCGGTCCAATCGCAATTCCTAAAAAGAATGTAATACTTAAATGTTTATCCAGCATCGCGAAGCTAACGCTATCTAAAGCTTTAATGAAAAATGCAAATGGAATAATAATTAAAATACTTGCCCATTTTCCTTTTGAAAAGAATGCGATTAAAATTGCGGCAAGTGTAAAAATGATGCCTGATGAAGATTTAAAAAAGTCGGCAAATTGACCTAAAAACTGACCTAACAGTACAGCGGTTGGTAGGGCGATAAATGCACCGATAACACCGCCAGAAATCATTTTACGTAGTGCAACGTGCGGCATGCCTAAACGGCGTAATGTATTGGCATGATCGATCAACGGTACAGCCGTTGTATCCCCTGGAATGCCTAATAACGCAGTTGGGACAGCATGTGTTAAATGCTTAGCTAACACGCCCGCCATGAAAAAGGCGAATACCCCTTCAGGAGGCGCTCCCAGCAAAATAACTAGCAATGTAATTGGTACCATAATTGCTGTTTCATCTGTACCTGAGATAAGACCAATTATAGTAAAGATAGCTGCACCAAGAAGTGCAAATAAAAGAGCTATTACATAAATACTCATTTTTTATCCGCTCCTTTCAGGCCTTGTAAGCTAGAAAGAATGCCAAAATCCTCAAGCTCTTTTTTTGTCACCGGATCTTCCTCGATTAAGCGTATTTCCTCGTCTATATCAATTTGTAAATCCTCAAATGCTTCCTTTAAAGAATGACTAGATGCTTCATCTTCTACTAAAATACGTTTTGGTTTAAAAAGAATCGTATTAATAGCAACAACAATCAGAATACCTGTAATGCCTGTTAACAATGAATAGGAGTTAATCATTTGAGGGTCTGCAAACTTCGGAAAAAACCACTGGCCAAACTGATAGCCTAAAAAGCTTGCGGCAACGCTTAAAATAATTGAAATAATTAATTGATTACCAGAAACCGTGTCTCCTAAAATTTCAATAAACTTCTTTTCCTCTACATTTTTTTGCTCATTGTATGGAGTATTCGCCATGTATTATTCACCTCGCAGAGAGTTTGTAATCTCTAAAACACGATCATAACGGAAATCCTTCTCTTCTACCGCCTGCTGTACAACACGATCAATAATATCGCCTGTAGCCCCAGCCATAACAGCCAAGTTTTTCGCATGCAGACGCATATGACCAGATTGAATCCCCTCTGCTGAAAGTGCGCGTAAGCTTGCTAGATTTTCTACTAATCCTACTGCGGCAATGTAGCTTGCTAGCTCCTCTGCAGATTGCACATCCATAATTTTTAGCGCTGCTTTTGCAACAGGATGGGTCTTCGTAGCCCCTCCCACAATACCAACAGCTAATGGCAATTCCAACGTCCCAACAAGATTGCCTGCTTTATTCAGCTCCCACGTTGTTAAAGAACGATATCTACCAGAACGAGCAGCATAGGCATGAGCACCAGCCTCAACAGCACGTGTATCATTACCCGATGCTAATACCGCAGCTGTAATACCATTCATAACCCCTTTATTATGTGTGGCAGCCCGATACGGGTCAGCATCTGCAAATTCGTAAGCACTTACAATATTTTTCGCAATCTCTATCCCCCCGAGCATTTCTGTCGAGAATTCACCACGCGCACGAACAATACGCTTATCTGCTAAATTTGAAATAATCCGTAGCACAACTCGTCCATTTGTAATCCGTTCGATTAATGGTGACACAGATTCCGCCATCGTATTAACAGCGTTTGCCCCCATTGCATCCTTCGTATCAACGATTAAATGGACGACAACCATAGTTTCTTTTGCTGTGTCGATTAAGTGCACTTCTATATCCTTCACTCCACCGCCTAACTTGACTAACGTTGGATCCTTTTCATTACAATGCTCGATGATCTCATTTTTATGTTCAAAAATTTTCGCCCTTGCTGCATGAGGGTCCTCAATATTTAATACCTGAATCTGTCCACGCATAACTGTTCCCGAGCTGGAAGTAAAAATACCACCTAACTCATATGCTGCACGGGCCGCATTACTAGCCGCAGCAATTACTGACGGCTCTTCAGTAGCCATCGGAATAAATACCTCTTTGCCATTCACCTTAAAGTTGGCCGCTACCCCTAGAGGCACTGAAATATGTCCAATAACATTTTCAACCATTGCATCGGCAAGCTCTAATGAAATTCCACTTTTTAAAGCTTCAACTTCCTCATTGGTTAAATTTGATTTTTCAGCAATTAACTTAATTCGCTCTTCTACTGAAAGTAAATAAAATCCCTTAATACGTGAAGTCATCCCCATACCCCCAAAATTAAAAAAGTGTAATATAATTCAACTTAGTTGAATAACATTACACCAATTGTAAATTGTCTGAATAGTATTGTAAACAAGAAATTTGTATTTTCGATAATATTTACGTTTAAAGGAAAGATTTAATCCTCAACATAAATCGTTAATACCTTTGAATTCTCTATAGAATTGTTAATAAAGATATGCTCCTTTTTCCCAGAAAAATACGCAGAGTCCCCCTCTTCTAAATGGTAAAATTTATGATCGTATTTCAAGACGATACTACCCGAAATGACATAAATAAATTCATCATTATCGTGTGTATAAGGGGCTAAATTTTCCGCCCCATTATGTACAGTAACAATAGAAGGATTGATATTGCTCATATAGCTCTTATTCGCTAACAGCTCATATTGATAGCCAAGTTCATTCGTCTCAACAGTCTCATTGCGTTCTTTTTTCGAAACAATCGAAATACCATCAAATTGATCCTGAATAACAAACCAAGCCATTGGCACATCAAATATTTCCGCAATCTTAGACAATGTCACCAGACTCGGTGTCGCTTTGCCATTTTCTATTTTTGAAATATGACTTTTCGTTAAATTAATTTGCGAAGCTAAATCATCCTGAGACATTTTATTTTTCTTCCGCATCTGCTTTATTTTTACTCCAACTTCTAGTAAGTTCATCTATTCCAGTCCCCTCGATCATTTCGTTTTTTACAATAACTATACTATATTTTTAAATGATGGATCGAAAAATACGGGAGTATATTACTCCTTCATTGTTGTCTGTTCAATTAAATACAAAAGGATGTGCTGAAAGTTTCTCGACTTTTAGCACACCCTTATACCATTATAGTGATGACATTCACAACTTTTTTGGCTGAATCCCGCGAATCGTACTTTTCGGAATTGTTGCATCATGCTCCACAATGAATACTTTTGAGAAGCAGTTGTAATACATTTCATCATGCCCCTTTGGTGACACAATAATTAGCTTACGTTGTAGCTCCTTAGCATAAAGATTAAACACCTTATTTTTCCGCTCATCATCTAATGCGCTATCAAACTCATCGAGCACGATATAGCCTGGTGAAGTAGTTAAGTTTTGTAATAGCGCAAGTGCGAAAAGAAGTGAACTTAGTGATTCCTCCCCACCTGATACACCTAGCCCCACCTTTCCACTACGAGCCTTCATACTCACATCTTCAAGCGCACCTTGATGCCCAATTTTACGCGCTTTAATATAAAGTCGGAAATTGACGCGACCTGATTTATCCTCAATGCGTTCCTTTTCGACTTGCCCCTCAAATTGAAACAAATCCATATACTTTTGGAAAAGCGTATTGATTTTGATCAGGTGCATCGTAATCGTGGTTTCTAAGCGGTCCTCTAGGTCTTTTGCACGAATTGTATTGCTTTCAAGTAATTGCTCCGATTGCGCTAGATCAGCATTTTTCTTATCGAAATCAGCCTTTTGTTGATCATAATTCTGCTGGGCATTTTCGTTAATTTTTTCTAGGCGAGCATTACGTAGCTCTGCTTTTGCCTGTTCAATTTCAGCCTGTAGCATTGTCAGTGATAAGTTCGTCGTGAGCTGTTCGTCTAGTTGCTGTGCTTCTTGTGGTAGCACCTGCTCAAGCTCAATCATATCAAGCTCACAGCGATTTTTCATCGTTTCATCCAACTCCAGTTTGTCCCTAGCCTTTTGAATCGATAAATCATAACCAGTTAGTTGACTTTCGACAATTTTTAACTCGCTCTCGAAAAGTTGTTGCTGTTCACCAAGTTGCGATTGCTTACGTTTTTGCTGATGAATTTCCTGCTCTCTCGTCTCTTGTTCCTTAGTAAGTTTTCGAATATTTTGCTGTAACTCTTTTCTTGCCTGCTCAATCCGTTGTAGCTGCATTTGCTGCTCTGCAAAGGCACCTAGCTCCTCATGAATTTGCCATTGTTGCTTATAAATATTCTGATGATACTGTGCATCAATTTGCTCGCTTTTCAGCTTATCTAGTTGGATTTCAAGTACGGTTTGCTCATCATAAAGGGCTGACAATTTTTCTTCAACAAGTTCAAGCTGCTGCCTATAAGATGCATAATCTGCTTGCTTTAATAAAGTACTTTCGGCTAATTGCATCGTATGAAGATGACCTTGTAGCTGTTTCAACTGTTGTTGATTTTCTTCGTATTGTTGTTTTAAATGTTGCTTCTCGTTCATTGTTTTTGTATATTTCTGTTGTACTTCCTGTAACAACTTTTCGATGGCCATATCACTTAAAATATATTGAGCCGCTTCCTGCGCACCGCGAATACCGCGCGTATCATATAATAGACCTTGCTCGATTCTAGGGCTCTCTAAGAAAAATTGCTTCACCCACCATAGCGCCTTATTCGCATAATTTTGCTGCTGTTCTGGTAAATCATCACGAATTTGTAAGCCATAATCTGGTAGCTTAGAGATACTTTCAGTCGGCACAAGCTGTTGAAGTGATACATAGTACAAATCATTGACCGGCTTATAATTTTTTCCGACATAAAAAATGGTATATTTAATCACCTCTAGTTGCTTTTCTAACGCCAATGGAGCAGATGGCATAAGCTCGATCAACTCACGTAATGTGTACGCCTCTAGCTGCTGCTGCTTTAAATGAAGTAGTCCCTGCTGCTGGCGTTTGGATATAACCTTTTTTTGTTCATACAGTGTCACTTTCTGCTCCAACATTTTTAGGTCCATTGATAGACGCTGTATCTGTTCAAAACCTTGTTCATTTTGCCGTGATAGATTGTTAATTTGCTGCTCGATTTGCGCACTGCTTCCATAAATTGCTTTGTGCTTTTCTGCATTTATCATTTTTTCTTTTAGCTCTGATGAAGTGATTTCTATATGGACTTTTTCTTGTTCGAGCTCGCGCTGTTGCTGGCGTAATTGGCTTTGCAGATTTCTAAGTTCACCTATTTGGTTTGTAATTATAGCTAATTGTTCATTGGTTTCTTCTAGCTTACGTTGTGTCGTTTCGGCATCAAAACGTAATTGCTTTCGCTTTTCATCGATTTCTTCGAGCTGCTGCTCTAACTGCAGCTGCAATGCTTGTTGCTGTGTGTCTTCATTTTCTTGCTGCTGTAAGTTATCTGTAATGATGATTAATTGCTGTGACAATGTCGCAACATTCTCCAATAATTGTGATTTTTGTTGCTCTAGCCTATCAATATTACTCTTTAATTGTTGCTGAGTAACCGTTAATTTTTCCTTTTCCACTTGATATTTAGCCTTTTGCTCGGCCATCCTTTCCATTGAGGTGCTATAATACGTAATGATGTGATGGAGCAATGTATAGTATTTTTGACCAGATGTGAAAATACGCCTTTTGTTATCTAAATATTTATTGAGCTCGGTTTGAGCCGCATTCACACTTAGCTCCGCACCTTTTTGAATACCCTTTAAATATTCAATTTCCGTGCGAACTTCTTTAATTTTTTCTAATGAAGCTTCCCATTCCTTTTGCATATCAGAAATCTCAAACATATCACTAAATTTGCGGAAACGCTCTTCCGGGTACATCGCCGCAAATTGATTGACTTCTTGCTGATACCAAATTAAATAATAAACATCTGGTTCAATTTTATAGCGCACACGCAAATCTTCACGATACGCCTTGAATGTACGTCCCGCTGTCCCACCTGATGTATAGCGTGCATGGGATGTTAAATTCTCCGTATCTTGCCCATTTAACACCTCATACTCACGCTGAATTGGGCTATTTTTCGTATCTTGATTGACCGTCAGCTGAAAGGCGATAAATTTTGGACCATCAATTTTTGTTGGGCCTTCATTTAGAAATACGAGCGTTATACGTGCATACCAAGGGTCATTTACTTTTAAATTTGTTGAACGAAGTCCCTCTAATTCTACCTTCGAAGAATATAGCACGGCACCAAGGCAAAATGTTAATGTCGATTTCCCTACACCATTTGGACCAGTAATTAAAATATGCTCGTTTGCTTCCCCAAAATGAATGCTTCGCGGTGAGTAGTCGCGAACGCCATGAATTTTCAATTGATACGGGATCATTCGTTTTCCTCCTTGATATGTAGGTTATAACGATTGAAAAACTTCATTACTTCTTCTTTACTAAGCTGTGTTTCCTGGGCAAATTCCGTTGTACGTCGTAAAAATGACTCTGAAAACATATGTACACCTATGGCTGTTAACATATAGGCCTCTTCAGAAACGGATTCGTAGTCTGTAACCGCGCCAATTTTTTTCAGTTGATCGATATTATTTTTCAACTTGCGGTTGGCATTCAATGATTCATGGCCAAAATCAACTAGAATTTGATGCAGCAGTGTAAATTCATGGCCAAGTACTTCTTGGTGATAAAACAAATACAGCATAATGGCGAGCGCCTCACTGCTTAATGTTGATTTCGCATGTTTTGCGGTTACATGCATCATGACAATCACTCGGTCTCGACGATCATCATAAATAATACGGAAATAGCGACTTAACGCAGCATTTAAACGATTAATGAATGAATGGAAAGCATCATCATCTCCACTTTTAATGCCAAGTAGCTTTTCTAAATCCTTCTTTCCTAAGCCGTAATTGGCCCCTTTGATCGATGCAGATGAAGAAAATAATAACTGCATAAATGCTAATTCTTCTTGGGTAGTTAGATAACCCTTTAAACTATTCATCATCATGAGGGTATTGTCGAACGGTAAATCGTTTGTCGTCATCGTCTATCCACTCCCATTGTTTGTCATAATCTTTCGTTTGTTCGACAGGCTGCTGTTCAACCTTATTGTTACTAGTTAATGCGGAGACAGCTAGTAATGAAAGAATTGCATCATGCCATCTATTTGAGCTTGATTCCACAATGAGCTCTTCCATTTCTGTTTCACCATGCTCGCTTAAATAATTTTCAATTCGCTCAGTATCAATCAGTGATTGGGTCATTTTCCATGAAACCTCCTCAAGGGCTTCTTTTATTGGACGAACATCCATTTCAGCCTCTTCATATTCAGGCTCAAGCTGATGAGAAATCGGCTTTTCTAGCTTCGGTTCATACGTTTGCAAATAATGTATGGCATCTGTAATATCATGTGGACCAATTGGTGCAGCAAATTTCACAGGAACCCACAGGCCATCCATCGCCTCTTCTTCATATTGATTTTGTTCCATAAAACTTAAAATATCATGGGCTGTCGGGATATTCGGATTAGCTTCTGGTGAATGCATCGCCAAAATAAACTGGCGCACTTTTTCAGGTGAAATGGTGTTAGCGGTAGGTGTGAGCTGCATATTGACAAAGCGTATATATTTTGTTAGCAAGCTTAAGCTAAGTGAAGTCCCTTTTGAAATTGCAGCCGTTCCTCGGAGCATTAAATCGCTCATTTTCGTACTTTCTTCGACAGTGCCAAACTGTTGTAAGCGCTCATTTAATTTTGTTTCAAGCTCAAGCATAAGCAGATTAATTTTCTCCAACTGCGGTAAGGCATTGCGATCAGCAAGGAGTTCAAGCTGGCGTTCCTCTAATTGCTTAATCGCCTCTTCAACATTGTAAATCATCGATGCGATTTTATTGCCTCCAGAAATCCCTTGGTCGTCGTAGGCAGCGCTTATTTCAGCATCGCGTCTTGCTTGAAATAGCGAGCGACCAATATCATCTTGCAAATAGTAAGCAAGTGCATCGTTCCCCATGCGAATTAATCCGTCCATTAAATTTTTACCACGGTCACGCATTTTAATTTGACGGCTCTGTTTGATTATCCAATTATTGCGTTCTAAAATTGTAAGCATTCTTGTAATGTGCGCTAATGTTGGCGGATCATTATCTTGCAAATACGTAGACTGATATCGGTAGTATAATACTTCCTCATTATCGATGGCATCTTTAATACCGAGAGAAGCTTCGTTAATTAACTGAATAACATTTAAAAAACGAATAATTTCGATTGGGGAATCGTACATTTTTTCTGTGCTTAATTCCTTTAAGACACCTGCTAATGATGCTAAATCACGCATTGACTTCATAAATTCTGCAGTTTGGTAATCACTTGTAAAAATCGAAATTGGTGCTTTTATATCCATTTTATCCATTGTTCCACCCCTCCTAACTGCTGTTCCTGTTCATGCGCCTCTTGCACCTGGTTTATATAGCTTTCAATTGAATGATACAGCTCATAATCACGCCCAACTATTTTTACCGTTCCTTTAGCCAATGCGGCGGCGTACTTAGCAATCGTGATACCCTCGCTATCAGTATCTGTCCAAATGATCGTTTGTTTAATAGCAGATTGCAGTAATTGCTCTATAAATTGCTTGTGTGCAGAACGAATTTGGCCATCTAAACAAACGATGCAGGAATTCGTTTGCCTTAAAAATTCTGTCTCTACAGCCATACGCGTTAAAATTGCTCGATTTTCAACAAGCCATAATGTTGTATTTGTCGTAGTAAAAGGGGAGAGTAAGACCGCATTATCGGTCGTCGCATGCACCACGCCAATCGTATACGTTGCCATACTATTTTGCACATTACCAGTAAAATAAATTGGCACAATTTTCCCGATGCTCACTAGCCCGTAAAGCGTCGGGTCAATTCCACTTTGCTCTAGCTGCGCTAAAAAAGCCTCGCGCTGTTGGTCAAATACCTTTGAGCCCCCAATCTTATCGTGTAAAGTCGCGCCGATTTCCTTAAAATCAAATAGCTCCTTTTGCAAGGATAATGCATAGAACGCTAAACAAAACTCGATATATTTCATCCTCTTTTTCATTGTCCACTGTATAGGCAGCGCATTCCATTCAATCGCCTGTTGAAATATCTTTGGTAACTCTAGTTTCTCAGCCTTTTGCTGTAACGTCTGCATCTGTTGCTGTTGTTTTGTGAACTGTTGCTGCTCGGATTTTTGTTGCTCTTCTATGTAAGCTGGGCCAATGCGGTAATAATCCTCCTTGATGCTTATACCATCTGTATGATAACGAATTTCGCGCACTATCCAGCCCTGTTGTAGCCACTGTTGAATCGTGTCATTCGATTCATCTAACATTCGCTTCGCATTTGGTGTGAATTTATAGGATGCTAATTTTTTAGGAAGAGGGGAAGTAAATTCTGTATGCATTGTCAACTTTAAATGCGCGACTTTACGAAATGTACGCGCAGTCTTTTTAACTATAGTCGCAACCATTAATTGCTCTTGTTGTTCTACCTTTTCAATTATTTCATCTTTTTTCAAAAAATACACTTGGATAAATGCCTCATGCATCGTAAAACCCTCCTTTTACTTTGTTCCATTATATAGTAGTAGCGTTCCATATGTTTGTTTGTCGTCGGCAGCCTCGAAACAATATGACAATCGATTGCATCTTTTCCTACCGCCCATTTCCTGCTGGTACATCTCTTTGAGGGTCATTCTCTAAATTTAGTAAGAATCATTGGCGGACTAATTAATAAATGTCGCTGCTAGTGTTTTAGCACTCATGGTTAAATTTGAACTAGACGATTGTCTAATTAATGATCTTCAGTAATATAACGCCCTATAATTAGATCACCCAAATTCTAAATTATAAATAATTATAAAATTACTAAACATTATTAGATTAAATTTTCTTTACCCCTTTGATTTTTTTCACCATAAGTAACACCTCTAAATTTAATTTTATTATAAGTACTAGTAATTTAATTAAATAGCCTTATTTTACTCCCAAATTGCTGCAAAAATAAAAATCGTCTGAAAACTCAAGCAATAACCTTTATTTAACTGGTAGTTTGCTTTGCTCATAAAAAAACTGTGGTACGGGCCCATGTCTAACAACATTCTGAAAGGTCCACCAACTGCACTCCATTTTCTCACTATCCGCTAAAGGCGAGCAAGTAGCCGTTCGCATGTCGATTAAATATCATGAAACTACTTTAACTTTTCAAATAACCTACAAATGATGAAACACTTATTTTTGGTGTGATACTTACCAAATATGAAAACGATTAGGATATGCACTTGATTCAATAATTTCTACACCTCCTATAATTGGCGAAGAATTCTATCTATAACTGTTTTAAATTAACCTTAAAAAATTTACCTTCTATACTTTAGTATAAAGACGATGTGATACTTCATGATATATGCTAAACTTTTATTATCCATTTGGATTCCCTTTCGTACTGAAGTCGTTTGACCAGACCTTAATTCATTGTACGGCTTGGGATTTTTTTCTTGTCATAGCTAAAAGCTCAATGGAACCATTAGCATTGTAAGAGGCTTTCAAAAGAATACAAAAAAGAGCCTGTTAAACAGACTCTCTTTCTCTCTTCATGATATAGGTATCTTTACCTCTTTAATTTTATCCATAATAATAGTTTTCTTCACTACCAATAACCGTTCACTGCTTGCCATATTTTTTACTTTTTTCTTGTTCTTCAACTTACCCTCGTTTAATTTGTAATAAATCATCAACTTTTATAGTTCCTCATGTCTTTTTATTGTAAAATAATCACCAATTTTTCTACACTTTCAACCTCACAGTGATTGATATGTAAATATTTTCATTTCAATACGGTTTTTTAATGGGCATATCGATATCGTTTACAAGATAATTTTCATACTCCCAATAACCATTATCATCTTAATAATTCCTATACCTATACAATATTTTTCCCCTTAGTCCACTCTATTTATTTCTCTCAACAATCATCGTGTGACTTCCAAGTTCGTTATAGCTTTTGAAAAACTTATCGACATTATGTGAGACTCTTCCTTCTAAACTGTTGTTAATTAACAATCTAATAAATAAAGGAAATAAACAAAGTTATTATCAATAAATGGTAATTAGTTTATATTTAGTAAAAATAGAATTTTGGTCACAGTTTTTCTATACGAATAACTTTGATTTTTGCTGGATTTGACTCCGAAATTTCAGAATACCAAATCCTCACTTCATCTCCACTTTTAATTACTTTCATAGAAAGTTTCGATTCATTAATTAAAATTGAAACTGTATCAAATTTATTTAAGTACATGAGATTTTCGCTAGAGAAACTCTCTATATCTGATTGTTGAACGTCCTTTCCTTGAATAAAATAGACTATTCCTTCATGTATTACTATATAACCAATTTCACTTTCGGTATTTTCTTTACTAGCTGATAGTTGGCTAGCATTACCTAAGAACCATAAAGCAATAAGAAAAAGTAACAATAAGACTGTGTTGATAATAGGTTTGGGAATTCTGTTCTTCATTCAAACCACCACCTTATACATTTAGTAATTTTCATATCATTTTAAATGTACATAATATACCAAATACTGTGCTCACCTCTATTCTACAATACAAAAAAATACTTCACTTGTTATACTTCCTAAAGAAGGAATACAGAAAATATTTTGAAATTTCCAATGCAATTGGATGGAATTAGGAAAATAAAAAAACTTATATTGAACTGCCGAAGATAAATTACAAGCTGTTGAGCGCTGCTTAAGAGGAATGGAACGGAAAGCTCCTATGCTATAGCTAAGCAATATGAAATACAGTGTAGTTGAAGCTATTATTCAGCCGTATACAAATTAAACACTAGAGTTTACTCTAGACCAACCTATTCACTTGTTTCAGACATGTTGGATAAAGCACTCGAACGTTTACCTGAGCACCACCAGTTACTTATGTATACCGATCAAGACTGGCATTATTAAATGAATAAATATCGTCGCGCCTTAGAATCAAGAGGGGGTGTTCAAAGTATGTCTCGTAAAGGAAATTGTTACGACAACTCAGTCATGGAGAATTTCTTTGGAAATCCGAATTCCTTTACATGAGGGAATTAGAAAGTATAGAGCATTAAAAATAGAATTAGGAAAATATATAAACTACTATAATATGAAACGGATCAAGGCAAAATTAAAAAACGAGTTCGGTGCAATACCGAACTCATTTACCCAAGTAGCCAAATGAAATAACGAAGCTAACATAAATGAATTAACTATTTAATTCATTTATGTGTAACCTACTTAATTGCGCTCTGATTTTAGGAATGCTACAAATAAAGATAATTTTTTATTAGAAAAACCTTAGTTACCTCTAAAGACATTAGTCTCTATTATTGAAAGCAGATGCAAATAAAAAAAAATACTAAGAGACTGAGACATTCAGATGTAAAAACAATTATAAAAATAATACCCAAAATAGAGCCTTTGAAGAGTTTGATATGCATATATTCACATGAATTCTTTCACATTTAACCAAAAACGATGGATATCAGTTTAAAGAGATAGACGGGTGGTTATCTCGATCTCGCTTTATGACTACTCCCACTCAATCGTCGTTGGGGCTAAGATGTAGTTTTAAGATTATTATCAAAACAGAAAAATGCATTCAAATCATGTAATTTTTTGTCCTCAATTGTAGATGGTGACTCCCATTTATATGTCTATGTCATCAATTTAAAAAGAAAAACATAGGGAGATTTTAGTCTTCCTATGTTTTCATCCATATTATTGATCTGTTTGTTCTTGCTTCTTTTTCAAATACGCCGCACGTATTTTCTCAAGTTGCTGCTTTTTATCAAATTTGGCTGGCTTGTTTTTTTCATGATACTTTGCCACAGCCACCTTACCTTTAGTATCCAATTGATATTTCCCCACTTTGGTTCACCTACTTTTCCTGCCTTTAAAGAAATCTATTCAACAAATATAGTATACCTTATTTTGCTGATGTAAACCTTTTTCCTATATTGTTGTACCGCTTAACTTTAAATTCAGTAAAAGCTTAGTAAATAATTCATAGCCAAATGTATTTAAAATATCTGTATCCGCACACATTTTAGATGTAGATACCTTTATTTTTATTTGTGACGTGAAGCATATAATTTCAATTAATAAACAATAAACTTTCCAGACTCAGAGCCATAAGGGTTTAAGGTACTTTATAAAAGGTTAATTTATAATAAATAGCCATAATTATTTATCTAAGCTATAAATTCGATGATCCTTATCCCAGTAAACAATATTTATTAATATATATTAGATGTGTAAGTTTTAGCAATATTTCAAAAGACTGTAATAACTTCGCCCACTTACCTATAACTTAATTTCATTAATACAAGTGGAATGATAGATATGGATCTTGAGGTTTTCTAATGGTCCGTAATGCGAATTATCTCTAATGCCATCCGATTGTAATTAAATCATCATGAAAAAATTCAATAACAAATTTAGGATTACTGGAAAAGACGTATCGATCCCCTCTATACCAAGCTATATCTTCTAAGTTTTGCAAAATGTTCTTTATATCTGTTCTAAGCCAATAAGCATTGTCACTAAAAAAGAAATAAACTGGTATATCAGTTAACAAACCCTGGTCTTTTAAAATTAATTCAATTTTATTAAAATCATCGACTGGTAGTTCGATTTTTTTATCTACTTTTTCCCAATGGATTCTACTAGCCCAAAATTCAACAGGAAAAGATTGGCTAAATTCTTCTTTAACTTTTAACAACTCTTCTAGATCGACAACTTCTAAATCTGATTTATTAGAGAAAGGCTCCATTAATAAGGAAATCTCTGCTTTTTTATCATCTTCTATAGCTTTTTGTTTTTGCTTTTCTAATAAGGACTTTAATTTGTTTTTACGTTCTTCTGCATTCACAGATATATTCTTCCTATCATCTTTTTTTGTTGTAGCTATCTATAATAGCCTTATATTGTTTTTGAGTGCACTTAAAAGGAATCGCTATTTTGTATGGCTTTTTCTTACCAATAATAATATTAATATGATATCCTTTTTTATCATCCCAATCTACTAGCCATTCCCAATTTCCATTTATATCTTTACGACCTTGCACTTTGTTATAAGCATAGGATTTGGGTAGTCTTCCGTAACTTGGTTTACTTTTTGAAAGTTTAGCTTTCCCCTCTTTCTCCAGTATTTTGAAATCGAGATTTCTTGCAACTTCGAATTATTTTATAAGGGTGGCATGTACGCATTTAAAACGTTAAGCACAAAGAAGTTCCAAAATGAAATTTTGGGACGAAATAAAACACTTAAACGTTGTCATACCAATGTATTAAGTGTTTTTCTATATTTTATTCATATACACCTTGTATGCACTATCCAGTTAGACGGAAAATCGATTCCAGCTATGTAGGAATAATTGATGGAAGAAGGATTAACCAAACTCTCTGCATTTCGCCGATATATCACTGAACTGCGAAAGCAGAAATAAACAACATCACCCCCTTATCCTTCAAATTTCAAGAAATCAATGTACTTCCTATGCTTGGAGAGACATTCAATCTCTATTTTATGAATTATTTTATTAAATAGTCAGGAGAAAATTTCAATCTGTATTTTTTATCTTTTTGCTCATTTTTTCTATCAAGTTCCCTGTTAATAAACTCCATATGCCAATAAAGCTTCTGATATATCCTTTCATTTCTATAAAGTAAATTGTTTTCTTGTATCATTTCAAATCCACTTGAAAGCATTTCCCCATAAAAATGGCACATTGATAGGTAATTTAAAAAATATACTCCATCAAAGTCTTTTCTTATAAAATCAGATAACTCGTCATTTTTCTGTACTTCATTAACAACAGTAGAATCTAATACTATTCTTGGATAAATAGCTATATTACTTTCTAAATCGTAGGTTTTTAATAATGCTTGACCCCAGACCATAATATCATCAACGAATAACTGACCGACTGCTATCCCTCCCCTTAAAAGCCACCCAACCGAGTCTGAAGCAGCAAGTGCTTGAAAGTGTGCAACACAATAAATTAATGTCTTAACCTCTAATTTGCGTTTGTCGTTATCCTTAGATAATTTTCTACTAATCAAAATATTATCCGAAAAAATTTTAAAATTTATTTCCTTATTTTCTTCCCACTCTATCATTCTTGTTGTATCAATGGAGTGAGTATATAAGTTATACAATTTATTCATGGCTAATTGTTGCTCTTTATTACCTTTATTCATTTCTGATTTTATTCCCACTAAATCAATATAAGCTACTATATATTCTTCAGTTTCTCTGTTGTAAAGATCCGTATTACCATTTACTAGCATATTTAATCCCACCTATTCTTTTTTTATATGGAGAATGTAATGGCGAACCAACCATCTAAAACATTATTATATCAATGATTACTGGGGCAATTGATTTTTCTAACTTCGCTTTTGACTAAGTTAGTAAAATTTCTTTATATGGAACTATCTCTAAAGAGCGTCATAAATTATCTATCAAGCCCTTTTAATGTCTTTAAAAAATCCCTTCTAACATTGTTTCATCTGTCTTTGAAGCAATAATTGCTTTCATATATTCTTCGCTACCCAAATCCATATACTCCTACATAAAATCTTTACTTAAAGCATACAAGTAAATAAACAAACGTATTGTTCGACCATTTCCTTCTCTAAAAGGATGAAGTAGATTGAATTCAGCTTTATAGTATGCTAGTTTTTTTTGCAGCTTCCTCAAGTGTTCCTCAAGTTCCTTCCTCTTGCAACTTAGATAAAATTCCTGTAGTTAAAATAAACCTCTTTTGACAAAAAAAGTACTTCCTTTTACTAACTGTACATCTCGAATTTTACAAGCAAACTTGTATATATCTTAAAATAAATAGTGTTATACATTTAAGTGTGAATCAAAATCAAATTGTTGAATTGTATATTTCCCTTGCTAAAGATCTAAAGACCTTACTGTAAAAGCCAATTGTTCAGCCTGTTCTATATCATAAAAATTATCAAATGCTATATGGCATTGTTTAAGCAAGTACGTTCATCTTCTCCAAAATTATATTTTTCCAAACTGAATCACTTCTTTAATCATTTTTGGTGATAATATTTTTCCATAGTTTACCATTTCAATTGCCTTCAATGTAAGCCGTTTATCAACTTGAAAATTTTCTAATGTTTAATTTTTTTCAACACGTTTGTACTCCTGCGATTCCAAATGAAATTTCTTCATGCAAGTTCCTTCTACCATTTTTAGTAAAAAGTATTGATCACTACACTAATATCAATTATTTCAGCACTTCTTGGATTTTTGACTTCAATTAATAAAGTATATGGTGTAGAGACAATTTATACACTAGAACACTAAATATACAACATCTATATCCATTCTTTCACTAAGCTATAATCTCTCGCCAGTTCTTCATTCATCACAACTACATGACTTCCCCAAATTTTACGATGGTATAGTAAATGTTTTGAAAAGGCATCTTGAAGTGGTGGCAACCATTCCATTCGATGCCCTTTAATGATTAAAATAAATTTAAACACAGCTTGCTCTTTATTCATCTCTAAAAAATTTGTAGGGATTGCCTCATCATGATATCTTCGCAAAATAGCCGTTAAAAACATATTGAAGGCGTGAACAAATTTATCTGATACATCCTTTATAAAGGTATCGAATTTTTCTTGATTGTCCTTTGTGGGCTGTGGCGAACTTGATTTCGCTTCAATAAAAGCAAATTCCTGTTCCTTTAACGAAACAACAAATTCAACTGATTTAATGCCCTCACCAATTTCAGTATGCAACTGAGAATTTTCAATAGGAAAAATTTGATCTTCTTCAAATTCAAATAACATGTTAGATTCTCTGACCTGTATCATGATTCCATCTCCATCTTGACTTCATCTTTATAGAGTTGAATAAATGTATCTCGAATTGTATTTCTCTCTAAATTTTTGAATTTTTCATTGCTTTCACATTTCACACCACGCTCTGTCTTATAGAGCGAATGAAATTTAACTGTGCCTTCAGTCCTTGCTTTGATATCAAAATATTTACATAATGTATAATCATGTGTGGAGATAAAGATTTGTACGCCACCGTTTTGTAATTCTAATAGCATATCTACAAGTAGAGGAATATGCACCGGATTAATATTTGCCTCAGGCTCATCCCAAAATAAAATAGATCCTTTTTCTAGGGTCCCATTCTTCATTAATTGCCAAAGTAAAGCAATTTTACGAATCCCCTCAGCCACCAAATTAAACTCTACTTTCGATTGACCATATTTTAAATAAAACTTATCTTTTGGCACATCAAAGAATACTTTGCCTTCGATAATTTTTTCAAGTCGTTCAAGTTGTTTCTTTTTACCCTGTGCATTCCGTCCAACTGAAATATCCACTTTTGCAGAATGTATAATATCAATATACGTATCATCGAAATCAACATTATTTTTTTCATTTGCCGAAATGATATTATACGAATTCGATAAAATTTCTTTTGCGGGAATAAAGGTACTCTCGATGTTACTTAATGTTTTTTCCCAGTTTTCTTCATTCTTCACTTCTGCATCCCATTTAGTTGTTCTCGTACTGAAGTTTATTGATAATGTTTTAAGCACTTCCTCTTTTTTGGCATAAATTTTCACACTTGAACTAGTTGTCCCATGTCGTTTATGAACGAGTCTTCCAATTTTAAAATCATCTGGTCTAAACGTATTTACGATTTTTTGTGAAAATGAAATTCTTGGATCTGCCGCCTTACAAGCAGAATAGATTAGCTTCATTAAATGTGTCTTTCCTGTACCATTGTCACCGATAAATAAATTAATTCCTTCACAAAATTCAATATCTAACTGCTCAAAAACGGTAAAATTACTCAATTGAATTTTTTGAATAGTCATACTCACAACCCCTTTCATGCAATCACTTGCTATTAGAAAAAACGCCAAACCTCTTATTTATCAAGAAGTTTGACGTTCATCAAAACCACCTTTTTTGAAACACTATATGAAATTTTATCCATCATCACCGATAGCGAGGTTACGGCTGCATTGATAATGGATGATTTCCCCACATCATTAGCTCCAACTATTACAGCACTTTACCATTTAATTTTAAGGTTAAATCTTCAAAGTCTCTAAAATTCCAAGACATTTTTCATTAGTAGATTCACCTCTAGCTAAAGGACATTTTCATGATACGCTATACCAATTATACATACATTAGTGATTTACATTTCTTTAAAATATTATACCATTTTCAACTTTTAACTTACAAAATATGAAATCTATCTATATCTGGATTATTAACATTTTAAAATGAATTAAATATGAGAGTATACATAAATGCTTCACCAATATATACTTGATTGTATATTTCATTACATTCCCCATAAATTAAATTTCTCGATAAATAGATTGCATATTAACAAAGCACTTTCACGAGGGAAAAATAATAAGCTGTATGTTAAATCCACAAAAACAGGCGTTGCTCGCACGTTTAAAATGGACGATAAAACAATGGCTATTTAGAGTGAAAAAAAAAACAGAAGAGGGATTATTTAGTAACAGGCTTTAACACAATGCAGACAAAGCAGCTTGTATTTAGCAAAGAGAAGAATGCATATTTACAGCCAACAAAAACTCGTAAATGGATGATTTTACATGTGCAAAAGAAATATCAGCTTGAAACAATTACTACACATGGCTTACGTCATACACATTGCTCCTTATTATTCGAAGCGGGTGCTAGCTTGAAGGAAGTACAGAATCGTTAGGACATAATGATGTGCAAACAACCATGAACATCTATGCACATGGTTACGCAAAAGGCGAAAGAAGAGGCAATATTAAAGTTCGCTGACTATATTAATATGTAACATAATTGACTACATTCGATTGAACAATGAAGTCACATGATATAGAAAAAACGTCAAAATCCTTATTTATCAAGGATTTTGACGTTCATTGAAATCATTTGATTTCATAAAATGGAGACGGCGGGAATTTGAACTAATTGCTGATAAACCTAGTCATATCAACGTTTCCAAGCACTTCTCATTATTATTAGCCAGATTATAGCCAGACGTGTCAACACCGTATTATAAATCTCCATACAGGGAAACTAACTTGTTCTTATTGCTAAATGCACATACTTAACAAAAATTGTAAATCCTATAAACATCCTGGATTACTACGCTGGTTCGAATGAAATGTTAGTAAAGAAACATTCATGTACTTAATAGAAGAATTTCAGTTCATCCCGAGCAAATATAATTAAAACCCTAGCACTTCTGTTTAGTTTTTCTGTTTTTCCAAAAACATACTGTATATCGATTTTAATTGCTCAGCATTGATTTCTATATTATTTTCATACATATACTTAACTGCGTGTCCTAAAGCAAGTGTAGTGGCACCAGCTACACTTGCCCCTATAGCTGATCCAGCACCTGGAACAAATTTTACAATCTGTCTAAATACAGATTTACCTATATTCCCAACTATAGTAGCTATTATTAACTCCTTTGCATTATCTTTTGATAAAGGTTTATCATATAATGTAGCTAACTTAAGCATCATACCAACCTGAATTCCTGTAATAGGTATAATATCTGATCCAGGAATGGGAGAAGCACCTACAGCTGCCGCTGAAGCTCCTGCTCCAACAATCCATTTATTTGCAACAGAACTTCTATTTTTTAAATGCTTTCCCAATAAAATATCCTTTGATTTCTTTCTTAATATATCCAATAGGTGTTTTTGTAACATTTCAATATTCTCACCTGTTTTAGATGATATTGGTGCAATTGGATACTGATTATAAGTTTTATCTTCTATATATTTGACTAATGAAGGTACATCATCTGCCGCATCTATTTTATTCAAAACAATTACTATATCATTATTAGTTTTAGAAATATCTTTAAGGTTTTTCAGTTCATTATCTGATAATACTGTACCAGCAGCATTTAAAAAAAATAATATAATATCGGCATTTTTATAGTACTCAAGTGTTACGTTGGAATTTTCTTTATGAACATCATCTAAACCTGGTGTATCAACAAAAACAATATTTTCTTTATATGGTATTTCTTTAATATCAACAGTTTCTCCAGGTTTGGCTCCTACCATAGCTATTTCTTCATTCATAAGTTTATTAATAGTGGAAGACTTTCCACAATTGACATCTCCTACTAAAGCCAATAAAATTTTTTGAGATAACTGAGCATTTATTTCTTCTGATTCTTTTTCAAACGCTTCTTCAAATACTTTATTAAATTCTTCCATATTATTTAGATTCGTCATAATCTCACCTCTATTATATGATAATTTAATTATAACATTTTTTAACATATATAAAGAAATGACATTATAAGTTGTATATTCAATGGATTTAAAGAACTATAAAAAGTATGGACACATCTTCACAGAAATTTCTGCACGTATTTTTGGTACTACAAAGCCACATTGTTTTGCACGTATTTTTGGTACTACAAAACTACATTGTTTTGCATGAAATTTTGGTACTACAAAACCACATTGTTTTGCACGTATTTTTGGTACTACAAAGCCATATTGTTTTGCACGTAATTTCGGTCTACAAAACTACATTGTTTTGCATGAAATTTTGGTACTACAAAACCAAAATTGTTTTACACATTTTTATGGAAGAACAAAACCCCAATTCCGTAACTTTATACACTTCATTCAGTCTCTAAATCTAGATACATTCCCCTATAGTATGTGACTTATATTCCTCTATAAACAAATCTGCCTCTACTGATTTTCCTGCAAAAATTACAAGAACTAAGAAAAAAAACGGAATATTTCTATAATCCCCTGCTTATAGTAAACGATCAAATAAAAATGGTGTCTTCATGACAATTGGAAAGGAATCGTAGAAATGAACGTAGTAGCTGGTAAATTAGAATTGCAATCGCTTTTGCTGGAGCAAGACGTTTTTTACAATGGTGAAATAATAAGTACAGACATGAAAAAAATCATTCTTTCAACGGCACTCGATCTGTTGAACATTTCAAAAGACCATGCTAATAGCAAACAAAAAAATCCCATTGCTTAGTACATACTTGCGATGGGATTTTGCATTTCACTGAAGAAACTCCGCCTATTCATTTAAACCGTCTTCTTCACTAAGCTTTCTAAATGATCCAGCTTGTACTTAGGTGGGATCGTGATCGGATTTATTCCATGCTCATTGAACAGCTTCAAATACTTTCGATATGTGCTAGCTGAATATTTTTCAGCTGCCGTGTCTAAGCTTCCTTTAGAAACACATTTCACAATTTCTTTCATTTGCAATTTTTCTCTAGTTGATAAATCCAGTGCAGCAATCATTGCTTCTAGCTTCGCATAAGAATAGAAATCACCTGTTGGGCAAATATTCAAAATGTAGTTGTTCATATAGTGGGCGTATTTTTCTTTATTAAAGTAATCTTTTAAAAACCGTGGCTCACCTTTTTTATACTTTTTATACTTCAAATGATTTTTTTCAACGCACACCTCAAATCTCATCACCCCTCTTTCCCACCTTTCTACATGTTCATTTTTATCTTCACGCTCTTGTTCCTTATCATAGAAGATGATGTGGATGCTTTTACATTGATGATATTGTGACGTAAAATAAATCTTTTTTTCCAAGTGAGCCGTTCTCTTTTTTAACTTCCTGAATAATTCAAAGTAAATCTTCCTAATATTTTCATTGGAAATCTCAACATCAAATCGATAATCTATTCTACTAAGATTGTGCTGCTCGAATAACAGCACATCCCCATACACGATGCTTAATGCTCTTCTTATATAGCTTTCAACTTGCTCATAATCGTTCTCGTCCACATTCCCTCTATTTAAAATCAAAGGAATATCTATTACCAGCTTGCAAAATGCAATTGGCTTATTCGAAAATTCAATGATGCTAATACCTTTCATCATATACCTGTGTAAAATTTGGTTTATTGGTTCCTCGCCATAATGATTTTCTCTAAATCGTAAATGTTCCTTATCTAATCCAACAATTGATAACTCTGCTGTATGTATCATATTTCATCCTCTTTTGAAGCAGCTGAATTTCTATTTAACGTAGGTATATCAATCAATCGTCGTTTTTTCTTACGCCAAATCAGCCTCTTATTTAATTCTCTTAACCGCTTATATTTCAAGCACTTTTTCATACTACAAACTTCAAAGAGAAACTATTCCAAAAAATCATGTTTTACACCTAAGTTTATTTTCAATGTTATTTAGCTAACATTTTAAGAGAAGAAAAACGGAGTGTTTGAAGAAGTTTAGTAGATTAATGGAAGCAAGTTAATTTTGTTTCTTGGAAGAAAATAAGCAATAAAAAAAATCCTACACCATGTACGATGTAGGATTGCAATCTAATATAGTTTATGAATAGAATTTTCTGACCGCTATTCTCAGTAATATTGCATTATAAGTTGATTAGTATTCTTTAAATCCACCTTTATCTCATTGGAAATCGTATAGGTTGGATAAATTGAATTTTTTTAAGCCATGTCACCCTCGTTTGCTTTTTTCGCTATATCGGTCAATTACCAATAATCAACTCACCCCTAATGCCTTATAAACCGCATCTATCGGATCTAAATAGAAAATTGGCTGAACTTTTACAATTAAATCTGCTGGCACGGTATAGAAATCACCTGCTGATGGAGCTGGTAGCAAGATTTTCTTTGCACCTGCATCCACACAAACTTGAAGGATATTAGCTAATTCCTCTACTTTCGAAATCGTCCCACCTACTGTCATATTTCCAACAATCACAAGACCTTCCTGTATAGGTTTCTCTAATGCTCCTGAACAAAGACCGATTAATTCTGCAATTGCAACCTGAGCAGTTAATCCAATGCCCTGTAAGTCTGTAAGATGCATTAAATAATCCTTCGTCTTGGTACTAATCGAACTGCTGACACTCTTACTATTGGCAGTGAAATAACGGAATGCGGTATCAAAGCTTTCTTTTACCTCTCGATTAGAGCCTATACCAGCTTTATCAAACTTGCCTGTGCCACTGACAACTTGGTTTTCTAATTTATAGACACCTATCATACCTGTCAGTGCTTGACCTACAACATAGACATGCCCTGGTCGTAACATCCCTTCTGGAATAAGCTTTCCACCGCCCTGCTCAGGAACAGCAACATGCTCTTCTTGCATCGTTTCATTATCTAAATAAGAAAACATTACATCATAGAATTCCATACCGCCAATTTTCTTCAGCTGTTCTTTTACTCTGCGGCGTCCCTCTAAAGCATATTTCAGGACTTCCTCAACATCCTCACGTGTATATTCACCATGAGGATATAGTAACTTCACTAAGCCTGACACCGTTTTACGTACGGCAATTGTGTCTCGTTGATTTAAGTTATTACCTAATTTAAAATAACGGTCAATTGCATCCGCAAACGAACGCTTTCTCATCTCACGGAAAAATTCAGCTACATAATCCACGATAAAGCCATAGCGATCCGTAAAGAATTCTGGACGCATTTTAGGAATTTCCCAGCCTGGCATATAATAATGCATTCGGTCGAAGAAAGCGGTGTCGTTCGCCATTTCAGGTGGGAATGGGGCAAATAAATGAGATGTTTTCAAAAGAACATCTACACTTTGATTAATATTACCGACAAATACCATCGATGCAGACGCATTTTTTTCTTCTTTGCCACGTGCAAATGACCCAGAAGCCATATAATCCTTCATTATTTGAATGCCATCTTTATCCTTAAAGCGGATGCCTGCTACTTCATCAAATGCTACACAATCCCACATACCAACCAAACCTACTTTCCGTGTAGACATATTATAAAAAAGGTTGGCAACGGTTGACTGACCGCCAGATACTAATATAGAATTCGGTGAAATTTCTTTATATACATGCGATTTACCTGTACCACGTGGTCCCAATTCACACATATTATAGTTGTTTTCCACCAAAGGCACTAAACGTAATAATAAATGCCACTTCACACGTTCTTCAAGCTGTGTTGGCTCCATGCCTGTTGAACGAATTAACACATCAATCCACTCATCTTTTGTGAACTGTTTACGCCCCTCAAAAACCTCCGTGATGTCCATATTCGGCATTTGAATTGGCTTTAAATTGCTCACACTAAATGGATTGATATTACGTACTTCCTCATCAAAGAAGTAATCAATTTTCACCATACACCAAATACCCCCTACTAGCAGCTTATCAAACTCTTTCACATAGCTTGGTGGCACAGGAACTCCTTTTAGTCCTAAATTTGAAAACTCTGCTTCATACGTATCAATTTTAGGATTTAAAGCAACCGTTACTTTATCGATAATGGAATATTGACCGAGCTCTCGAATTCTTGATTTAATTTTTTCTGCTTCATCTGGTCGCACAAAATTTTCAGCCAGTATTTTCTTCACTCGCTCTACGCCCTCACGAATACTTACCTCATCGTCCGTAGCTGCATACATACCTAATAGATACTCCAATACATAAACAGGCACGTTTGCCCCTTCTTTAATAAGCTTTGTTAAATCTTTACGCACCACTCGACCAGCAAAATGTTCATTTAATTTTTTATCTAAATTTAGTGTCGAAACCTCGTCCATGTTCACACCTCTTTACTAAAAGTCAAAATCACTGACAATGCCTAAGTTAATTGAAAACGGTATTTTATCGATTACAACATCCGTTTCCATATCTTTTATATTTAAATAATAGTTTTTTGCACGATCATACGTAATGCTTTTTAATACGAATTGCAGTTTAAATGTACGCTCTTCAGGTTTATCAAATGTTCGATCCCCAATTATTGTTTCTTCATTTGATAATACGCTTCCTTCATCATCCGTCATATAAATTAAAACGGTACGTGGAATCTTCTTATCTTCTATCTTTTCAGTTTGGAAAAACTCTAAGTTAAAAATGCTGTTTGTAATTTTTCGTGTCGTATTTGTTAGCTTAATATCCACTTTCTGAATCGCTTGGACACCTTTTTGACCAGCACGTTTATTTTTAAATGTTAGCAAGGGAACAACCACTTCCTGTAAGCTTGCTCCACCGTGTACAAAGTTTACACCTGCACCTTGCAGACGATTGCGAATTGTGCCATTTGGTAAATAAACCGTTAATGCTTCTTCATTTTGAACAATTGCAGATAAATCCACGGCAATTTGCCCCTCTAGTTTACGCTGTTCCTTCGATAAAATATGGCGGCGTTTCACTTCGATTACATCCATCTTCTCCTTCGCCAATTTATCACTATCAGGAAGCTCTTCACGTTGATATAAGAAACCATGATCGGCTGTAATATAAACATTCGAACCACTTAAATCATCACGTATCACCTTTATTAAAGCGGATAATTGATCTAACGCTTTTTCAACGGCATTGAAAGTATAAATTTCTGTAGACGCTTTATCACCCATTGCATCAATCGTGTCATGATAGAAGTAAATGAGTTTCTTCCCTTTAAAAACTTCTCTACGTCCTGCCTTATTCATATCTAACACATCCTGAAAATGCACTGCAATACTATCTTCCACATAAGATTCAAGTATTTTTTTACGATTTTCTAAACCAGATGAATCCGTATCATCAATCATTACTCGACCAGTTGCATCAAAATCAAGCTTACGATGAGGTAACAGAGCCGCCATCCCTAATTTTGTTACAGAAGGCAATACACCTAAAAGCGTGCCTACCTCACAATCACCTATTGTTTCTGCATTTAATCGTTCGGCTAGTTCTACGCCAACTTCATAACGCATCGCATCAGAAATAATAACGAACACTCTCTCACCTTTACGGATATGCGGTGCAATAACTGACGAATAAAAGCTTTGTTGACTTCTCACTCCTGGCAACGACCAATCCTCTGTCATCTCAGCTTTCACAGCCTGTGACCAATTAGTACTTAGCTCTGCCACAAACCAATTCGTATAAAGGTTTTCTACTAGTGATTTCAATTTTTTAAGCAATTCATTATTACTAGCCTCATCAAAAGCAACATAAAATTTACGGTAATACATATCCATAGCGTAATACTCTTTCACATACGCCTCTTGTATTGCGATTGGTTCACCCTGCATAAGCCCCTGCTTATGCTCCTTGTAAAACTCATGCATTTTTACGGTATAATACAATGCTTCATAAACAAATGTGAATTGCTCATAATAATGCTTTGCTCTACGCAGCTTAATTAGCTTTGTATAATTTTCAAAGTCCTCTAAATTCTCTAACAAGCTATTCGCAATTTTAATAATAATCGCCTTATCAAAATAGGGGAAAATGTCTGCTTGCTTGAATTCTTCAACAGGAATCGATTGAATGATGCTTGCTAATTTCACTTCTTGCTCAATTAATACTGCGTACTCATCAAATACAGCGTAATCCGTTTTATGGTGTCGCCAATGGTCGATGAATACTAATGAATTCGTGCGATTACGAACTGCTACAAAATCCTTTAATCCACCTAAATACTCCTCTTTCATTGCATGACTAAGTGCCGTAACCGTCAAATGAATAAATAATGTTTTCAAGGACTTTACTTCACGCTCATAGCTATAAAGCTGCTCTACATGTTTCCAAAAAGCAGCTAAATCAAAGAACTTCTCCATCTGTGCGATGTATTTATTTTCAGTATCTTCTAGCGTATCCATTAACACCATTTTTAAGACCGATTCAAAATCTGGTGTCTTAATGCCACAAAGAACGCTCATAATCGCAAGCTCAATCGATTCTTCTGTATAGTTCGTCAAACTAAAAGCCTGAAACTTCTTGAAGCGGTCTTTATTGTTGAAGAACTTTTCATATTTCTTAATAATCATTCGCAATGATGGATCAATATGTAAATCACTAATAATTAATGAAATACGATCTGCAAAAAACGTTTTCGAATAAAGCACAATATCGTACAACCAATTTTCTTCCGAATTCAATTCCAAATTCGTGTAAATCAAATAATGCGATTCCGTGTCCTCTTCCTCTAATAAATGCTTTAAATAAAATTGATTGTTATTCGTTAATTTCTGTATGTGTATACCATCTATTGTCATTTGATCAATTTCATCAATAAATTCTTGATCCTTATCTACCCAAAATACAATTTTACGCTGCTCGCCACTTTTCAACGGCTCATTAAATGCATCCTGTAATGCAGATTCTATTTGTTCGATATTCAATTGAATCACCTCACCTTATATTATAGCTGAAAACACAAAAAGCCTCTTCTAATTTGAGAGGCTTGTAAGGAATTCTGTGTATAGAACATGTTTATTAAAACGGCTGCTCCGTTTCTAAATTATCCTTTTGAATAATTTCCTTCTATTCTTCATGCTGAATGTCATGAAGAAAATAAAACTCCTTAAATTCTTCATATATTTCAAGAAATTGGGCTTTTAATTGTTTCGACGTATCTACACCATTCTCATATTGCTTAAGGAAATTTCGACATAATACCGACATTTCCTTTAAGATACTATTGCCATAATCATCATCTAAATACGATACTTCTTCTAAAAATACATTAGCAAATGTATAGCATTCTACTTCATTTTTCAAAAAAGACTTCAGTAAACCGTTACACCTATAAATTTGAGCAAAATCAAAATGAACATTACTATTTCCTATTACATCCATTTGCCTAACTCTTTCTACAGAATAATCATTCTCTAAATATTCATATTCTACAGTACTAACTAAATCCTGCGAAATGGTTCCAGCTATGACTTGTTCCAAATAATCATTAGCCATAGCAATATCAAAATCTAAAGGTTCAATATCATTGATATATCGGATGAATGGATTTTTATCTTTCGTCTTCATTAAATAAACGATTAACTCTTTCGCTGCTATTTTTTCGTTTATATTCTGTTCTTGTAATGAGTTTTTTCTGAATTCCTGTAAAAATACTTTTTCAGCCTTGGAACCATATCTAACTTCATACGTGTAAATACTTTGCATCCTCGCTAAGCGATCAATCTCTAAATAGTACTTTTTAGAAATTGAACCAATGACTCTACCAAAAAAATCTTTAAGTTCTTCGTTATTTCGGATGCTTCCTGAGAAAAAATCTTCTTCATAATTTCCTTTAAAACTCTGCCGAATGTAGCTCGATAATTCTAACTTTTCTGCTTTCAATTCCGTTGATACATGAAATCGACCGTATCTATGCTTATCATAAAAGATACTTAATAATTGTAGAAAAGCATTTTCCCTCGTACTTAATCTAATAGCAATACCATTTCTTAAAATACGATTATGTAGGTTTTGATGATTGTGACTTTTCAAGCTATCCTCAAAAATTGTAATATCCTCAATATTTTCAGATAATACGATTACTACCTTCTGTAGCCTCTCAATGCCAACAGCTAAATTATAAAGAAGCATGAACATTTCACTTTCAATATCAAATAAATCAATTTGTTCAAGCTCTTTCATCCCATTATAAATAAATGTACCCGCAATTTCGATTTCGGTTCCCATTTTAAAGTTTTTATAATGTAAGACAGGATCTGTAAATATATCTGTCATGCGTCCAACTCCTTATATCAAATAAATATCTAACGAATACCATAAATCTTCTTCTGGAATGTACTTCTTTAACTTTTCATATAGTTCATTCTTTGCTTGGTCTTCCTTTGACATAGAATCTATACAAATATAATCTATGAAATCGATATATTTTGTCTTCAACTTATGTTAACCTCGTATGTTTTTACTATTTTCTTGATAATTCCTTTTAAATCACTTATTATTTCTTGCTATTTCTCTATAATTTCTTCATTAAGTTTAATTTTTTATTATTTGACTGTCTGAATAGACATATCCAATTTTTTTTAAAAGGCGGCAATATATACTTTTCTCCATTCATTTTGATATGTAAAGCCATTATAAATATGAACCATATCACTATAAATTGGCACAAAGTAATCGTTACTTTATTTAAATACACTTCTCTATCATGCATCCCCTCATTATTTAAGAGATTAATATTTCCTTATCAAAATTTCCTCTTCGAATTAATTCAACAGGTAACACTTTATGTTCTTGTTCATACTCAATACTTACTCCCTTAATAGTATTACCTAATATAACCTATCAACCTATATATTTACAATATTATTATTGGCAATCAAAACTAGATTTATTTGATTATATTGTTCTATATTAATAAACTCTGTATGGAAGTAATTCATCTAGTAATGGTTGATAGATTTCATTTTTTCATTCAATTCCACGTGATGATTTTTTTCCCTTGAAAGTAACAGTAATTCCTGCAATTAATACACTGAACTTTTAATACGACTATGCCAGTCATTGAATCTGTGAAAAATGTTTCCCACTCAATTTATACAAAATATTCACTTCTCAATATCAAATTAGCATTGTAATTGCAAAATGAAAGAGAAGCAAGTTTATAACAATTGCTTCCCTTTCTATAATTAAATCTTCGCTACTAACCCTTCAAATAGCTCATAATTATGCTTCACACCGTCATCTAAATCGATTTCAATTTGCTGATCCGCCATATGATGCAGTAACTCATCATATGTTTTCAATTCATCAATTTTCTTTTCTAGCAATTTTAATTCTTTCTTTGCCGCTGCAATTTCTTTAACAGTTGAATCACCATTGATAACATTCAATAAATCTATTTTCTCCGCATCCATTCGGTTTTGCACTTCATGTACATAATCTGTACGTATACGTGATAACGTTGTATTGTCATAACGGTGCATGTAAATTAAGCAATTGAACGCTTTTTCTTTACCTGATGTGAAGAGCCAGTAAAGAGGTCGCTTTTTATAAGTTTGGACATGATCTTTGAAGAAATCATTTAAGAAATAGCGGCGAATTGTTTCTCGAGCCGTTTCTGTTTTCTTACGCCCAATAGCATCTGCAATAAAATCAAGATTTTCTTCAAGTTTTTCTTCGCTAAACGTCACTCGCACAAATTCTACGAATCTCGACACAATATCATCCTCAAAATAAGCACCATCTAAAATTGGCAACACATTATCCGAATCAGCTAGGAACGTTTTATAACGATCCATATCAAACTCCCCACCAGCATAAACCAAACCTTCTTCATCGAGGGAATATCGACCAAAAGTACAACCTATTGCATAAGAGATAAATGATTTAATATCCTTATTTATAGATGGTAAAGATATAGTAATTGCCTCTTCCGATAAGTTACAATCCAAATCAGTTTGTAATGAATATAAATTAATAAAAACTCTATTAATTTCCTCTTCATTTAATTTAGTTTTATGAAATAATTCTTCTTTCTTTTCTTTATATTGAATAAATGCAGTCTCAACTTTTACACTGTGGTTTACTAAAAATGGATGTTTCATGAAATTTCTTGACGTTTCAAATGAATCCCAATCTTCCTTTGCCATTTCAGTGTTTTCCTCAACTAATTGAGTAACTCTTTTCTTGTTTTCACTCACTAAAAGTGGTAATGACAGTACATCCCCTACTGTAGTATTTAGAGTTGGATTAATCATTTTTAATAAATATTGAGCAACTTTTGAATTTAATAACCCTAAAACATAAAAATCACATTCAAAAATTTCATTAAATATAGTTGGTGAACCTGAGCTATATAAAGATTCTTTTTCTTTAATTCTAAAACCGGGTGTAGCAGAAGTAATTAAGTTCCAAGTTAAACCAACTTTACCTACAAATTTAGGATTTAATAATCCACCATGTGATGCATAGTAATTTTGTGAATCCTTAGACCAATCTACAACCAGAATATCATTACCATAGTACTTTTTGAAATCCCCACCATTTAGATAACTCACCCACTTATTATTATTTGAAGTGACCTCCCAAAAATATCTAACGTATTTTTCGTTGTCATGAGTTTTATTTCTTCCTCCCGAAATAAATGTATTACCTAATTTCTCGTATTCAAATATATCTACATTCGATAACCAATAAGCAATAGGTTTTCCAGGAATTTTACTAAATTTAACTTCATTAGACTGATAACGATATGGGACTGTTGGATTTTGAACTGCTTCTAATGTTTTAATTGACTGATTTTTTGCACCTTTAAAGTCTGACAATTTAATATAAGTTCCACTTAAGTCACATTGGTAATTTTTTAATGTAAAGGTGCATATCGGCACAGTCGCACCATCAAACCCTGAATACTCAAGTTGAACTAAGCTACTTATCATTTTTTCGTTAATTATCTTAGACCTTAATTTTTCATAGGTCGAAATGAACATCCAAACAAAAGGAGTCATGAATCCCATGTGACCATTTTCTTTTGTGACTTTGAAACTATATTCAATAAATGCCGAAAATAAATCCGATTTAACATCTGAATAATTCTTATTTAAATACTCCGATACTTCTGAAGTCACATACTTTGATCCAGCATAAGGCGGATTAGTTATGAATACATCATATTTCTTATCCATAATCGAAAATTGATGTAATAAATTTTTATATAAAGGTAAAATTCGACCCTTTAATTCTAATTCAAACAAGTTGTCTGACTGTTGTTCAATTTCAACTATTCGATTTTGAAAAAATTCTAACTCTAACGTATCTAATTGAATAAGCGAACCAATTGATTTTGCATGTTTAAACTGATTAACAAAAACATTCATTATTTCGTACTTTTCGCCAGATGACGCACCTGCTAAAAATGCTACTTCCTCAGCTGTTAAATTATTAGTTTCTTGTATAGATGCCAAATTCATTATCAAACCATCACGTTCAATGCTTCTTAAAAAACGTTTATTATATTTCATCGCCTTCATAATTACTGAAAAACTTGCTAATTGGTAAGCTCGATCATCTATATCCAATCCATACAAATTTTTCTCAACAATGAGACGAGGAATTTCCCTCTCCATATAGCCACATTTACTATATATTTCAAATAACACATCGAACATATAAACTAAAATATGGCCGCTCCCCATCGCAGGATCAAAACACTTAATATCTTCAACATTTAGCTCTTTATTAATATATGGTGCTAATTTCTCTTCAAAATCAGCCTCAGAATTCGGATTTTCTAAATAGTATTCCCAATCCGAAATTAAATCTCTATGTTCGGGATGAGCTTCAATCCAATAACGTCCTAAAGCATTTTGCACCATATAACGTACAATCCATTCAGGTGTAAATAACTGTGTTGCAAATGGTAACTCTTCCGCTTTATATCTCTTCTTCGCCTTAATTACACGATCATTTTCATCAGAAATATAATACTGATAAAGCCAACCCACTATTTCAACATTTGCCCAATCCTTTTCTGGGATAACAGTAACATCAGTCATTTTACGCACAAACGTATCCGTTCCAAGCAAACCTTCTGGGAATAGAACTTCCATATAACCTTCAATCGTCTCAAACATAAACGACATATAACGATTCAGATCATTACAATGTATTTTAATTAGATATTTAAATAGCTCGTCTGTTTTGTTTTCGATTTTCAAGTTATAAACTAACTCTTTATCAATCGGTAAGTCCAAATTCAATGCTTCTTTAAACATATCTGGCTCTGTACTATCTGGGTTCACAGAAGAAAGTACACGTACCTTTGTTGGTAAGTAATCATTTACTTCCATATAACGTAGAGCAATAAAACGGTTAAACCACGTATAAGCAGCCTCTTCCATAACACGGTCATAGCCAATTTCATTAACATGTGTAATTAATTTATTACGTTGCTTACGTTCAACATCAGAAAGCGGCTTGCCATCAATAAAGATGGCGTCCGAACTTTCTAATGATGCATGCTGAATTGCGTCAGGCGTAATCCCAAGCTTACGTGCTTGTAGTTGAATTTTTTCAAGTAGTTCGAGGCGTGCTTCTGTTGCAAAGCTCTTTAAAGCCGATTTATTCATTGCTCAACATCCTTTACTCAATAAACTCAATTTGTTTATTTGATTTGATAATTTGCTTTAATTTTGCAGACAGCGTTGAAATATATTGGTCTACATCCTGCTCCGTCGCAAGTGTTTTCATTGGCACTAATGCAGTTACCTTTACGGACTCTTTTTGAACAACAGGTTCCTCTACTGGTGGGACATTTGATTCCCCACTGATTATACGCTGTTGCTCAGCTTTACGTTTTTCTTCTTGTGCTATTTCTTGATTGATGATGCGGCTCATTCTATCCTTCAAGCTTGCACTTTGAGAAATTGTAGCATCCACCTTATAAATGTCAGTAAATGTTGCAATATCAGCTAATAGCTTCGTAAAATAAGCTTCCACGTTTTGTTTTGTTTCAGCAGATACGCCATATTGTCGAGATAATAATGCTACCTCATCATAATCTAGTTGCACCTTTTCTTGTGCAAAGGCAATTTTGTCTGTTAAGACCTTATTAAATGAAATATCAAGAGCATTCGTTAGCTCTGGGATTTCTTTAATTTTCTTATATGGAATCGGATCATTTAGTATCTCCTGTAGTTGCTGCATTGGCTGTTTAATTTCTTCACCAAATAAATAAGTCTTATTGTCCTCATATTTTTTATATGCTGCTAAGCCTTTGTCAAATAGCTCCTTTTGATTTGTCCCAAAAAAGCTCTTCACATAAGCAATGTCTTCTTCCCAATCTAACAGGTTATCCTCTAGCTCTTTTAGCTTTTCAAAGAAGGAAACACTATCCAATCTGGCATCAAACTGCTCGAAATACTCTAGCCCTTTATTTAATAAGCTCATCCCTGGATATTTACGTCCTTCATAACGAATCTTGTAGCCTTTAATTTCACTGATTTGCGTTTCCATTAAGCCTTGAATGTCTTTTAATAAGCCATCCTCATCATCTGCTAAGTTCGTTGTATTAAACACGTCCTTGCAAATACTTTTAGCAGTTCGAATTAATGCTTCATCTACTTTAGTACGTTTGACAACAATCGCTTTCTCTGACTCTGACGACTTGACTAAAGCTGTTATGATTTTATTCGTATCTTTTGCTGGCTCAATATATTCAGAATTGTAGCGAATACGTATTCGCTGCTCGATTAAAAGCTCTACAATAAGTGCAGCAACATCTAACGGCTTCCACCCATATGGCTTATCCTGATAACGATCATATATTTTCTTCACCGTAATTTGTTTCTTAATTTGATCCTGTAAATCAACAAATTCAAATACTTCACGCTTTGCTTCTTGGTTAGGCTTTGCCACAATGGAATCATCCAAAGACAATTGACTGCTATCCGTATTTAACAAAGCAACTAAATCTTTTTCGCTATCTAAATGATCTTGAATATAGCCTAATTTAATAAAAACGTTATCTACTAGCACTTTAAATGCTACATTGATTTTTTCTTTTACAGAAGAGCCTTTAATTTCTACCTTTTCTCCGTAAATGTAGAATTCTGCATCCTTAATCGCCTCTGTTAATAAATCTCTTACTCGGCGTTTACGATCCTTCACTTCGACTTGCTTGTTATTTAAAATGTTTTGAATGTTTTCAGGTTGCTGTAAAGGATTTTTCTTTTTGCGATAGTCCTCAATTTTTAATGCTTCTTCCATTTCTTCTACATAAGAATCATTTGCACCTAGCTTGATAAGCATTTCTCCACTGCCAGATGTAAGCAGCATTAGCTCCTGTTGCGATTTTTGATAATGATCCGATAATGGTGAAATAATTTGCACACCAATCAAAGACGTTTGGTTTCCATAATTTTTTTCATCCATTTTTTGATTAAATGGGAACGCATAGTGTTTTGAATAATTGAAACGTTTTTCGTCATAAAGGTCGAGGAATATCGTATTTGCTAATTCGCGTTTTAGTACATCCTCATCGATAGTCACTTGCTTAATTTCACGGTTAATATCCTGCTCATCATCTGTCAAGAATACATAATAGTCACCGTTTTTCTGAATTAATGTTTGTGCAATCAATTTACGCAAAGCTGATTTAATTTTTTCTTTTAACTGTAGTTTATCCTCATCAATGTTTGTTACCATCAATGTTGCGATGTTATCGATCGTAGCTGGTAGCTCTTTCACGTACTTGATCATGAATAGCACTTTTAATAAATCGATATTAAATTCCTCATCTTTTAAAGCTGGGTTTTCTTTTGCCCCTTCAATTACACGTGAAATCGCTGGGTTTAAGAATTCTTTAATCGTGTCATAAAATGCATAAAACGGAATTAAAGTACCTTCTTCTGCTTCTTTATAATAAAGTGCAGCTTCCTTAAAGGCGGAAAGCATTGAACGCTCGCCTTCCGATAAATGCTTACCAGATGAACCGTGCTTTCGTACTTGTTCAAATACATTTTGTAGTAATTTAAATTGATACGGAATAAATGGATATACTTCCGCAAATTCTTGTTCATGATCATATCCTCTTAAATCAGCTGTGCTTTCACGGAAGCTAATTAGATTTTTTAATATCGCACTTTTCTCTGGATAAATTGCCTTTAATTTATCTGTTACATGCGGATGCTTTTCTAATATACGCTTTTTGATTACTTCATCAACTGAAATTGAAGATAAAGACAAACGAGTATCAAAACGTCCTTGAATACGTGAGAAGTCATCACCTTTTACTTTAATAATCGAATCAATGCTTTCCTGAGAAGTAACCATTACCCATACTTTTCCTTCAGCATATGTACCTAAATCTTCTGTTAGTGTTTGCAAATTAAGCATTAGATTGCGGTTATCGCCAATATACTGACCAATTTCATCTACTAAAAATACTAAATGGAAATTTGGTCCCTTTGAATCTATGTAATCCTTTACGTCTTTCGCAAACGTTTGAATATCCATTTCAAAGTCATCTACTTTTTCTTCAATCCATTTGCGTGCAGAAGCCTCTGATAGATTTATCACTTTTCCTAAAGCTTCAATGACAAAGTCTTGATCAAAATAGAATGTGCTACGACGTTCTTCCCAGCTTTCGCCTACAAGCGATTGGAACTCCTGCTTAAAAGCTTCAAATTTGCCTTGCTTATCAAGGAATTTCTCCATTTCAGCAACACCTGGAATATCTCCATAATAGCCACGGTGCTCATAGAATACTTTCATAAATACACGTAAAATGGCATCTTCTTTTGATTTGTTATCTAATGAACTTTTTGAATCAATATTGAATAAAACAACTTCTGTTTCAATATCTGCCGCTTTTTTCATATTGGCATATACTAATGGATCTTTAATCTTATCTTCAAATAGATTTACAGGGTATTCATTTTCTACCATACGGTTTTCTAATAGGTACGCTAAAATCTTTAAGAAATGCGATTTACCGGAACCAAAAAACCCACTAATCCAAACACCCATCTTGTCTGTTTTTCCAACAATTCCTCGTTGGTAGTTCTCATAAAACTTCGAAAGATGCTTATTCAATTCCTGCGTCACAACGTATTCATCAAGTTCATTATGAATATCTTCATCACTCGTTTGAGCTACTTTAATAACGCCACGAATATCACGCTCAATACGCTTTAAAAACATGTCCTTTAAAATCATCTAAAAAGCCTCCCTATTCTAATCAATTAATCGAAATGCTCGGTAATAGTTGTCATCTTTAAATTTGCTAAATAGCTGTAATGATTGCCCATCATATTGCCCTGGGAAAAACATAACAACTGGTGTTTTGTCTAAAATTTCTTGTAGATTGTTCAAAATGTTATGAGAACGCACAAAAGGATATACCTTCCCTACACCTGTAAGAAAAATCACATTATGACCGTCTAATTTTTCTTTGATTTTATTTAGGAAGATTTCTGGCTTTGCAAAAGTTGTCATTGCTTTAAACAACGCTTCCTTGCCCTGCCTTTCTTCCATTTGAAAAATCCGCTCATAAATACGCTTTTCTTTCGTTATTTCAAGGAGCGTCTTATATAAGTCCACCTCTAAAATTTGGCGTGTTGAGCCATCATAGTCGAATTCTTTTTTGATGTGCTGTATATAATCTCTCATTTCAAGCTCATGAACAGGTTCGTAGTCAAATACATAGAAACTAATTTCATTACCTAGACCTCTACCTTCAATAAACTTATCTTCTTTTAGCTTTGGAATAATTTTGTCCAGTCGCTCATTAAAATTAACCATAATAGCCTCCTGCTTCTCCCATCGCTTGTAAATACTTAGTATCACCAAGATGATTCAGATGAATTTTTATACGCTCATCGATATACAAACGGTTTAACTCATTGGATTTTAAATCTTTCAGTAGACCTGCATTTAACAAGATTTTTTTGAATACCTGTTTAAGTTTTGCTACTGTTGTATCAGACCAGCCAGCCATAAATTCACTTTGCTCCATCTTTGCCGCAAAAAATACATTCACATCAACCTTATCAAGGTAATAATCATTGTTGTTTAACTTTTCAGCTACAACTTCCCGCATGAATTCATAGAAAAGAAGATCAAATTTCATGATGGCATAAAGGTTGATCACTTTCCCCACCTCATACGGTTCATCAATCAATAATTGCATTAGTAATTCGTCTAGTAAGTCCACTCGCTTTAAAATATACGGCATTGCTCTTTTAACACTTGATAGCTTTTCAAATTGAAAAATGTTTTCTTCTAATATTTTATATCGAATTTCTTTATCCGAATAACCTTGTTGCTTTAATTTTGCTACTTGCTTCACCTCGTAAAGCATAAATCCAGCACCGGTTAAGACAGAAGAATATCCTATATCCATTGTCATTGATTCCTCGCTCTCTTACAAGACTATTTCACTAATTAATTCCTACAATTTTCTTAAACAATGAAAGTCTTCTTTTTCCACATTGCTGCTGAATGATTTTTGTAAAAACCCCATCCTTCATTAGCTTGTCAGAGTTATTTAAATACATACTATGTACATCTGAAATAAGCTCTTCTTCAGTTATCGCCTCTTGCCAATACGCATCTACTACTTCATTTATAGCCTTTGCTAAATCACGCTGTGTTCGATAAAAACGTTTTACAACCAACTGTAACACCTCAATTACATTATTAGTACAAATCTCATATCTTATTCTTACTTTATTCTCATTAAAGGGTTACTTCAAGGATAAAATCAAATATATTACCATAAATCTTTTAACCTCTCAATTACTATGCTGATTACATACATTGAATCAGCAATCTATGTAGTTACGAAACTAAGCTCATTAACTTCTTCAAAATACAAGTAAGTGTATGGTTTAATCATTTTTGCCGATCCACCTACTTAACATCACTAAATTCGGAAAGCAATCGTTTCTACTTTCCCGTTTTAACTTCAACCATGACAGCAAGTTCAGTAATGCAATATTTCTCCTACGTGTAAGCGATTAGTTAGGGGGATATTGCCGAAGCAATCATGCCCTTCACCCCTTGATACTAAAGGATTTACAATAAAAAAATGAAATATTTTTTTCAACTTTTTTTCGAAATTTTTTTCAGAATTTAAGCTCTAATTAGGCTAAAATCCTTGGAGGAATCAAATAATAGTTTTTTTAGTCGAATCCTTCCATCGCTAATTAATCCCCTTTGTCCTGGAGGAATGATTCAATAGTTTTTCTAGTAAATTTATTCCAATGATAATTTCCTCTATTCATATAAATGCTGTATATCTTATACCAATTTCATATAAATGCGGCTTGAATAATCAAGAAATCCTATGGCTTTTTTGATATAAGTTGTATATAAGTTATATAACTTTTTTTGCATTATTTTGCTCTGTATTAGCTTTTTCATTGGAAGAATCTAATTGTAGTTTTTTCGGTCATTCTCTTCCTCTTAAATTTTCTTTAAACTTATATAACAGTTATATATAAGTTATATAACTGTTGTATAAATGTTATATAACTTATGTCATTTTTCATATAAATGCGGCACTAATATCCTAGAAGCACCCTATGCCTTTTTCGATATAAGTTATATAAATGTTATGTAACTTATATTGTTTTTGGCATAAGTTATATAATTGTTATATAACTTTTTTTGCATTATTTTGCTCTGTATGAGCTTTTTCATTGGAAGAATCTAATTGTAGTTTTTTCGGTCATTCTCTTCCTATTGAGTTTTCTTTAAACTTATATAACAGTTGTATAAATGTTAAATAAATGTTGTATAACTTATATCATTTTCCATATAAATGCGGCATTAATAATCGAGAAACACCCTATGGCTTTTTCGATATAAGTTGTATAAATATCATATAACTTATATTGTTTCTTGCATAAGTTGTATAATTGTTATATAACTTTTTCGCATTATAAAATCAAAATACTGTCGATTAAAAAGAAAAAAGGGCATTTAGACCTCAAATGTAGCAACTGATCTAAATGCTCTTGTGCACCTATTTGATTGAAATTATTGGCTTGTGATTTTGATTACTTTACGGCAGGAATGTCACATTTGTGTCTAAATTGTGACAACTTTGTACAACAAATTCCTATATGTGTGCACGCACTCGCTTTTACCTTCGAACTAAAGGCAGGTATAGGTGTACATACATGCCTGCGTAAACCTACTTGTTGTCGTATCTTAAAGCGAGCTTTACGGATTACTTTCGCTTCAAGCACGATTATTACATTTCGATTAATAGCACGTATCATGGAAAACCAAAACACTATCAATTAAAAAGAAAAAGGCATTTAGAGCTCAGATGTAACTGCTAACCTAAATATTCTTATAGCACATATTTGTTTGAAATTATTAGCTTAGGGTTTAGTTGGCTTTACGGAAGGAACGTCATAATTATGTCTAAATTGCGACAACTTTGTACAACAAATTCCTATATGTGTGCACACACCCGTTTTTCCCTTCGAACTAGAGGGAGATATTGCTGTACATACGTCCGTGCGTAAACCTACCTGTTGTCATATAACTACAACAAGCGAGCTTTACGGGTAACTCTCGCTTCGAGCACGCTTATGCCATTTCGTTTAATGGCACATATCATGGAAAACCCAAACACTATTAATTAAAAAGAAAAAAGCATTTAAACAACCTCAAATGTATCTGCTGATCTGAATGCTCTTATAGCCCCTATTTGTTTGAAATTATTGGCTTAGAATTTAATTGGCTTTACGGCAGGAATGCCACAATGGCGTCTGAAATATGACAACTGTATACAACAAATTCCTATATGTGTGCACGCACTTGTTTCCTCCTTCGAACTAGAAGCAGATATTGTCGTACATTCGTGCGTACGTAAGCCTACTTGTTGTCAGATCACTACAAGCGAGCTTTACAGATTACATTCGCTCCAAGCACGCTAATACCATTTCGTTTACTAGCACGTATCATGGAATATCAAAACACTGTTAATTAAAAATAAATTGGTATTTAGACCTCAATAGATGCAATTCTTTTCCTAAGATTTAAGAATTACTTTCATTACTTCAAATGGTTTAGCGTCGACTTTCTTATACTTAATATGACATTTTGTATTTGCTCCAACCCTAAAATACAAAATAAACATCTCTCTGTAATCCTTCTCCTCACATCTAAAATTTCCAATCAAACAACATAGCTACGTAATTCATATGTTTAGAAATAAACAATTTAATTATCTTAATTTTGGTTTTTGTCGTACTTAGAATGCTGATGAATAGCTAATTCTATGTATCCGACACTTTTTTTTGAATATCCATTTCTGCAAGTGTGTAGAGTGTCGTAGCTATACTTCAGCTGGCTTCACATCTTATAACCGACATTCAGATGTGTCCGACACTTTTTTTATGAATATTCATTTCTGCAAGTTTGTAGAGTGTCGTAGTTATACTTCAGCTGGCTTCACATCTTATAACTGACAATCCGATGTGTTCGACACTTTTTTATGAATATTCATTTCTTCAAGTTTGTAGAGTGTCATAGCTATACTTCAGCTGGCTTCACATCTTCCGACAATCGGATGTGTCCGACACTTTTTTTATGAATATTCATTTCTGCAAGTGTATAGCATGGGGTAGCAATTCTTTACTGACTTAATAACACTTACTATCTATTACGGAGGAACAAACAAATGGAACAAACTATTGAAAAATCAATCGAAGAAAAAATTGAAAGCTTAATTACACAAAGCCTTGAAAAAATCCTTGAAAAAAAACTTGGTGAAACAATTGGTCAGCATAATGAGCATGCAGCTAAAGAGTGGATGAACATTCAGGAAACTTGCGACTATATCGGAATTTCCTATAAAAGTTTACAAAAGCTCATCGATCAAGGGCTTAAAGGTATTTCAATTGGTCGCAGCAAGCGATTCTCCAAAACGGAAATCAATCACTTTTTAAAAAATATACAAGCATAAAAAATAATGGAAAACACAAAAGGAGATCATTCTAATGACAACAATGGACAAAGCAGTTAAAGAATATATGAAAAGAGGCGTTCCTCATTATATGGTGAAAATGTATGGGGGTATCGATCCTTATACGAAAAAGCAAATCGATATTACAAAGCGTGGTTTTAAAACAAAAACTGAAGCAAAAGCTTTTTATGCCCAAAAACAAGCGGAAATGCTACAACGAAATGATACTGATAATCCAAACCTTACATTTGAGCAATTCTATCATTCTTTCTATGAAGACTTCCTTCTAACTTGTAATCTCGAAAAAAGTACTTTAGGGAAAATTAAAGGTATGTTTAAAAATCACATCCTTCCTTTCTATGGAAATCTAAAGCTTAAAAATATTTCCTATCAAGATACTTTACGGTCATTTGAAGTATGGAAAGATAAATTAAGGAAACCGTCAAAGGTAGCAATCGAACTAAATAAATGCTTACAACAGGCTTTCTATAACGATTACATCCCCAAAAACCCCATTAAACTTAATGGATTGCGGTCATGGGAAAAAAAGCAGGAAAGTAAGGAAAACAATCAACAAATTGAAAAACTGTTTTATACATCAGATGAATTGGATGCATTTATTCAAAAACTGAAAGCAACAGATGATATTTCAAAAATCGCAATTTTTCTCGTGCTTGTAAATTTAGGTTTACGCAAAGGAGAACTTTTTGCACTACAATGGCAAGATATTGATTTTCAAAATAAAAAAATCCTCATTCATCAAGCAATTGGTACGGACGAATCGAATAAGCCTTATATTAAACGTACAAAGAATCTTGGCAAAAGAACGCTTGATATTGATGACGAAACTTTCCAAGCACTATTAAATTGGCAGGAACTTCAAGCAGAGCAATTAAAGTGGCAAAATCTTGAGCATCAAGGCAGCGAGCAGTTTATCTTTCCAAACAATAAAAATACTTTTTATAATAACTGCAAGTTAAATGCCTGGTTAAAAAGATTCCAAATCCAACATGGTTTAAAGCTCGTTTCAGTTCATGGCTTACGTCACAGTTGTGCTTCTCGTATCTATTATCAAACGAATGATGTAAAATTTATTCAACGTTTCTTAGGTCACTCAAAAATAGCAACAACGATAGATACGTATATTCATTGTATTCCTGAATTACACACTCTATCAGATAAGTAAATTAATCATACTGCAAAAGGGATTGTTAGTTGAATCTCAATTCGTGCCAAAGTACATTTGTATTTTGGCATTTTTTCTTTCAAATTTTTTTTACAGGTATTCGCAATAAGTATAAAAATACTCAAAACTAACCCTTTTATTTATATATTAATTATAAAAAAAGCTTGGCAAAAACCTTATTAGATAAGGCTCTACCAGGCTTTTTATATTTTTATTAATTATCTTCACTCAATTGTCTCAATTGTTGCTGGTGGCTTAGAAGTGATGTCATGCAGTACGCTCTCAAATCATTAATACAAGTTCCCCCTACTTTACATTTAATTATTTTTAATAATTTTATATACGGTTGCCCTACCAATACCATACTCCTTTGCAATATCTGTAGCACTTTCTCCTGCTTCAAACAATGCTCGTACATGCTTCTTTACTTTATCATCAATAGCGGGTCTGCCTCCAACACGCCCGCGTTTTCTAGCACTTTCTAATCCAGCTTTTGTCCTTTGCTGAATAATATCCCTTTCAAATTCAGCGAATACAGCTAACATACCAAACATTGCTTTACCTGTTGGAGTAGTAGTATCAAATGCATCATTAATTGAAACAAATTCTACGCCCTTCTCATTTAATTCACCTGTTAATGTAAATAACTCTTTCGTACTTCTAGCTAAACGATCTAATTTAAACACAACAAATAAATCTCCACTAGTTGCAGCTTTTATAGCATGTTCAAGTTCTTGCCTTCCTACTTTACGACTAGAAATCTTTTCTACATACATGATTAGTTCTAATCCTTTTTCTTTAGCATATTTTTCAATTGCTTGCTCCTGCATATCTAAATTTTGATCTTCCGTACTAACACGACAATATCCTATTATTCGTCCCATTTAAGACACCACTTTCTACAAACTCATACGTTTTATATACATTATATAATAGACGAGTTTATAGACAAAAACAACAAAAAAAAGGAAGCCTAAACGTTAATTTAAGCTCCATCTTCAAATCGTCTACTAAACGATGGTTTTATAGACGTGTATTTCGCGATTGAAATGTGAGCCTTATCGCAACTGAAATACTAGACCATTCTGGTAGAAAAGATTATCGAGACAGCAAGTTTACTCGTGTACTTTACACGTATTCTCTGCGGGCATAATTCACGTTTAAAAGGAGTAGTAAAAATGTTACTTAACATACATTTTACTAGGGATAAATCACACAAATTTGAGAACATCAAAATTAATAATTTAATCCAAACCGTATAGAGAAAATTCAAAGTTCATGCTATAATTTTACAAATAAGACTGTTTAGTGGTGGTACACCAAGCAATCTTAGCAATAAGCAAAATCGATTCAAAGGCGATTAGCGAATGAAAAAGCAAAAAAATAAACCACTACTCAGCTTTGGGGGCGAGGGCGGTTTATTTTTTTAGTAATAGCAAATGACAATGCAATTACAGATACGATTGTGTTGAAAAACGTATAGCCATCATCATTGCTTCGCCCTTACCAACAGCTTACACCTCGCGATTCTACAATACTAATGTCCAAAAGATTAATACACATGTAAATTGAAGAGGGAAAGTATTTAATCATAAAAAAGGCTTACCGATATTACATGACCAATAAGCATGAGATGAATTCAGATGGATAAGTTTGTATTTAAAGTTAATTCCCGATTCAACTGAGAGCCATTTAGTCAACGACCTCAAATTGCATCGTTTCAAAATTTAACTCCATTGGAATATAATGCGATACGATCATCATTAATGGGAATGCCAGCGTCACTGTATACGCATATACGTGTATGAATTGTAGCGGATCAACCTGTGCATATGTTACCATCACCCAATGAGCGAGCACATATGGAACATAGAAAACGATAAAAAAGTAGGCTAAGCATCTAGCGGTTTGTTGCATACTCGAATAAAAGCTTGATGCAATATATAATAATATGTCTCTTGTTTCTTCTTTTATAATACAATCACCTCCATAATATCTAATGTTTCCTCTATTATATTATAAAAGTGGTGTACTGCGATATTCTCTAATACACCATCAGACATGTTTTTAATTGTTTAGAAAGTAACTTTATACTATAGCTTAAACAGCAGCATACACCCTTCGTATTTATTCATGTATTAAATCTCCCCTACCCATTTTGAGCAAAAAAAGAGATGCAAAATTTGCATCTACTCTATTTTTCGCCAATCAATAATCTCAATCATTGCATTTGAAAGCTGATTGTACAAGATTAACCAATTTCCAGCGATATTTAATTGAATCAATATTTCACCGTTAATATTTTCTCGAAATACAAGAACAATAATAGAAAGTTCTTTATTTTCGTAACGCTCTAATACCCCAGCTTTCACCATGTAGTCATTAAAATAGCATTCTACGTATTGTTTTTCATCTAGCTGAGCGTCTAGTAGCGTTCGTATCGTCTGAGCCACATGCTTGTACAGCTTATGTGTATTGAATTCGTCTTGTAATGCTACTGCTAAATCGTGCTTAATTTGCTGTGCTAGCAAAGAATCGTTCCTTTCATAACGTGTTCGTATTATCATTCTACGTGCTTTGAATCGCGATATTCAATTGGTATGTAAATAAACTAGATTGCCGTATATATTAAACGTTCTCCACAAGACAAATAGGAAAAAAAGAGGGTTTTTAATCTTTTTTATTTTACCTGGGATACAGACGACAAAACCGAAAAATTGTACGTATAGTTACAGCCGACCAACACTAGAAAATATAAAATACAGAAAATAAAGAAAAACGAATGTTCGTTTTGTGGTATATTATTAGTGCTTCAAAGGCGATTAGCAGAAAAGTAAACCACTATTCAACTTGGAGGGAGAGGGCGGTTTACCTTTTTAGTGAAAGTGACTACGGATGATAGAACATCCGTAGTTTTTTATGCTTAATTTAAATCAAAGGCATGAGAGTTGCGGTTACTCCATGCAAAAAGCACTCACAGATTTGATTTTTAGAGAGTTTTACAAGGAGTTCTGTCAGATTTATGAGGATTTATATCGTTAAGCAAAGAAAAGTACCCAAACGATGCTTTGGGCACTTTGTTTTGTAAGTAAATGTTATCCTTTATTTCGAAGCTTACTAATTGAGCTATTTTCGTTCAAGCAGAGCAATCGCCTTATCAATTTTCTTAATAGTTTTATCAAATCCATGATTAGTAACTTTGGTGTGAGGCTGTGTAGATTTTCTCTTTGTTGTACGTTTCAAGCCCATGTTTGTCCCTCCTGTATAGCTTTTTCATTAAAATTCTTCTTTAAGACAAGGTTGGGTCAATTTTGAAGGTTGTTTTTATAACTTAAACTTTAAAACCAGTTCAGCAGCTTTTAAACGGATTGAATCATCTTTGCTATTTAATAAATCTTTAATAACATCAATGGCATCCGTTTCTAATGCTGTTACTTCTGTAATTGTCCCATTAATTAGTTGTTCGATTAACTGGGCATGTTTAGTTAAATCAGCAACAGCCCCAGGGTATCTTAGTGATCCTCTTAACTCGTCAGGTAATTCTGACCGAAGAATTGATTGTTTATTTAACAGCCACTTTACTTTACGTTGATGAGGATAGCCTAGTCCTTCTACGTTTATATCAACTGTCTTGTCGTAGATATAATCTGATTCAATTTCCGCAAAATAGATATCCTTTTTATTTGTAGAAGGAACAACTACTACGTCTCCAATACTCATTCCCTTTACTAAAGAATGTAGATTACCAATTCCTTCTTCCATATCGTTCTTACTTAAAATGGTACGCATATCGTTAAAACTAAAGTCAGATAAATCTTCACCTACAGGATAGCCTACTGCAATAAAATTAGTTTTTAAAAAATTTTCAAGATGATCTGTGCCATGAGGTAAGGGTCTTAATAACCAATAATGTTTATTCATATACATCACTCCTAAATAATTTGTGAACACATGTGTTAATCATATTTAAACACATGTGTTCACATGTGTCAACAAATTAATTTTGTGTTAAAAAATAGTATTTATACAAATCCATACAAAAAAACGTTCCCAAATGCAAGTTTTGGGATACAAAGGAACACTTAAAACGTTGTCACATCAATGTTTTAAGTGTTTTTTTATATTCCAATCAAATAACCTTTTTATGCAGGATCGTTTGAACTTAGATACAACAAAGCTTTCAATGCCGTTGGTTCGGACGAATTAAATAAGCTTTATATTAAAGATACGAAGAACTATGATGAAAGAACACTTGATATTGATGATAAAACTTTTCAAGCATTATTAAAATGGCAGGACCTCCAAGCAGAGCAATTAAATTTGCAAAATATTGAGCATCAAGGCGATAAACAGTTTATCTTCCTAAACAATAAAAATACTTTTTACATCAACTCTAATTTAAATAGTTGGTTAAAAAAATTCCAAACTCAACATGGCTTAAAGCTTGTTTCAGTTCACGGCTTACGTCACACTTGAGCTACTCGCATGTATTACCAAACAAAAGATGTTGAATTTATCCAACACCTCTTAGGTCACATAGATATAAAAACAACAAAAGATATGTCTATATTCATTGCATCCCTGAATTAGGAAATATATTAGTAAAGTCACTTAATCAAACTGTATAAATGATTGTTAATTGAATCTCAATCCGTGCCAAAGTACATTTGTATTTTGGCACTTGTTCTTTCTCTATTTTTAACAGGTATTCACAATAAGTAGTGGGATACCTTATTTGATTGCTATTGAGTATTCATTAATTTTAATGGAATGTGCTGCCTATGTTTTGCAAATAACTAACCAGAGTAATTATTCTTAGCAATCGGATAGTGATAAATTTCAATATCTGAATCAATGAAACCTCTTCGCTTTGCCCCATGCAATGTTTGATACATATTTTCTCTACCAACAGGGTTATCAGTATGAATATATATTTTGTTTGCCCGTAACCCTTTTTCACAAATATATTTTACTAAGTCATAACCTGTTGGCAATAGGTTACCTTGTAGATCTTCGCCTAAATCATGGTCAAGAGAAAGTATATCTACTTCGTGATTTTCAAGTAAGTGAATTGCTTCTTGAAACGTTCTTGCCACAACAAAACCACTCGGACAATCTCTTAAATCATCAACATAAAGATTTATCTTTTGTGTACCCAAAATCATCACATCCTTAATGCATCGTTTGTTTCAATTGTGTAGTGTAATAAAGGATTTTGCAAATATACAACCACTAATTACAAATAGCCTTTTTACTATCATTAAATGCTACCAAAATAAAGGTAGCTGATTTATTGGGAAACCATTTTTTATACGCTATACTTACAATATAGTTAATCGCAGCATTAACTGTACCCCTAGTTTCCCTGTATGGTTCTAGGAGGCATTTCAATGAAAGACAATATTAAATCATATACAAAAAAAGATGGCAAAATCTACTACATGTTTAAGCTTTATTTAGGGATGGATAGCGAAACAGGCAAACAAATTCATGTTACTAGACGCGGCTTTCAAACAAAAAAAGAGGCGAATCTTGCCTTAGCTCAATTAAGAATTGAAGTTAGTAAAGGCGAATTTAAGAAACCTAAAACAGAAACATACGAGGATATATATAATGTCTGGATTCAACACTACGAAAGAACTGTCGAAGAAAGCACCTTCGTCAAAACACTAGGAATTTTCAGGAATCATATTCTACCTGCATTAGGTCACTACCGAATTGAGAAATTGAGTGTAGCAATCTGCCAAAGCTTTGTTGATGACTGTTCATTGAAACTAAAAAGATTTCGAATGGTTAAAACTTACGCATCTAAAGTAATTGATTTTGCTATTAAGCGTGATTACATCAGTTCTAATCCATTCAAGCTAGTAGACCTGCCAAAAATCAGAGCTTCTGCTGTATTAGATACCGAGGTCAACTACTATTCAAAAGAGCAGCTAATTGACTTTCTTCAATGCTTAAAGCAGTATGGTAACGCTCAAATAACCGCATTTTTCTACCTGCTTGCTTTTTCAGGTATCCGTAAAGGGGAGGCACTTGCATTAACCTGGGCGGATTTAAATTTCGATACAAAGGAACTGCTCATTACAAAAGCTCTTTCAAGAGGTAAAAATAACAAGCTTTATATCAAAACAACGAAAACTGATACGATACGCCAGCTTTTAATCGATGATGAAACATGCCGCATCTTATCCGAATGGAAAAAGATTCAGCAAGTTAAATTTCCAAATGCGAATGACAAAAGCCAATTAATGTTTACAAACGAACAAAATGGCTTATTGCAGCAAACAATCCCTAGAAGATGGCTTATGAAAATTATCGATAAATACAACTTACCTTACACACATGTCCATTCTTTTCGACATGTGCACTGCTCTTTGCTTTTCGAAGCGGGTGCAAGTGTCAAAGAAGTACAAGAACGATTAGGTCACACAGATGTGCAAACAACGCTCAACATTTATACGCACCTATCAAAGCGTGCAAAAAACGAAACAATTAATAAATTTGTTACGTACTTGAACTCATAAATTTGACCCAAAAGTGACCAGATTTTTGACCAGTTTTCGATAAAAAGCCCAGAAAACTCAGTACAACTAAAAAGAAAAAACCCTTGATATACAAGGGTTTTGACCACTCTAGACAACTCTAGAAAATATACGTATGGAGACGGCGGGTGTTCTACCTATCAAATTAGAAAGCCTTGTAATATCAACATTTACAAGGCATTTCTGACCACCGAAAATTGCTCTTACAAAGGAATAAATAAGGTTTGCTAAAAATGCTTACGGAGACTAATAGTTTATAATAATTTACTTAGTCAAAGCTATATTAAAAGAAAATGCAGTATACTTAATCAATAAGATAGTAAATGAATTAATTATGAATATATATTAAACAACTCCTTGTAAGGATCTTCTGTTGCGTATAAATCTTTATCCATAATTGTACACTTACAAGATTTAGTTTCTTTTTTTAACTGCTTACGATATTCATAATAAAGCTTTTCTAAAGATGGAAAATCCAATTTTTTTAAGTGTTTTTTAGGTAATCTCTTTCCTGTCGCCTGGAAGTAATAAAAATTAATAGATTTGTATACCCAATTATCCAGCATTTTTAATTGATTATAGTCTGTAATAATTAAAAAAAATCGCATCCAATTTCTTGTTTTTTCAAATTCACCACAATTTTTGCATTTAAATTTTTTATAATCATTTCCAAAGTATTTATAACTTAATCTTAACTTTAATAGCTCCAAAGCTTTCCTTTTACTAAAGTCCGTCGTTTTTAAAATATCTTCAATTCTTTTTTGGAATTTCAGAACATTTGATTTTTTTATACCAATATTGCTTTTTGATATTGTAAATCCAACAAAGTCTATACCCTTCTTGCTATTTACCTCGCTAATCTTAGTTTTGTCGGGATTTGGATGTAGTATTAATTCAATACTATCTAAATATTTTTCGCATTCTTCTTTTACTTTAATAATATCATCTTCAGATTTTGCTAAAATAATAAAATCATCTGCATATCTAGTATATCTGATATTATATTTAGCTTTTAAAGCCGAAATTACCCAGCGGTCAAATTGATGTAAATAAATATTCGCAAGCATTCCAGAAATAATTCCTCCCTGAGGAATGCCTTCTTTTCTTCTTACTCTTATAATCCTATTTCTATTCTTTCTTTTATATCCTTTATCAACATGAATAAAACGATATAAAATTTTTTGGATTTTTGGCATATCATTAAAGAAAATCTGAATTTGATCGTAAAGTTTATCATGAGGTATAGTATCAAAAAAACCTTTTAAATCAGCATCTAAAGCGTAAACATACCCTTCATTTAGCTCTTTGTATACCTTTTGCGCTGCTTTTTGGGCATTTACGTTTTTACGATATGCAAAACTAACATAAGGCAATTGACTAAATTCTTTTTCTGTAATTGGACTTAAGAAATCATATAACATCTTTTGAGTAATTACATCTCTTATAGTAGCTATAGATAACACTCTTGTTTTCCCAAGTTTCTTTGCTTCTTTTATATTTAATTGAGGATCTTTTGAAATTTCTATTTCTTTTAAAGGATAAAAAAAATAATTTCCTCTTCTAATTCTTTTGAAAATCATATCAACTTGATGAGGAAGTGTTTTTTGAAATAAATTATAGTCAGTGTTATCTAGACCTTCTGGAACTTTCACTTTATTTTCTTCAGTTAAATTATCAGTCTTTAGAGCAATATACTCGTCAAATACATTTTTAATATTTTCTTTTGTCACCATTTTTTCAAAAAAAACTCTTTCTTCCATAAAGTAGGTATTCCTCCATTTCCTGCGGCGGTGGGCAAGGAGGAATAAGGTTCAACCGCCTCCCTATCTTGACAAGATAGGTTAAAGTTCTAACAGTCTCATATGTAATATAAGACTGCTGGATAAACTGATAAGTCAATTAATAGTTGCATTAAGAGATTCATTAGCATTATCCTCCATTCGGTTTCAACGTCTATAATCTGATTATAAATCATCGAAACGAATGCCCTATACCGATTATCGGGACGCGTGTATATTTACACACGCTATAGGTTAAAACCTATGTGTTAAATATTACCACAAAAATCTTTTTTAAGGTAGTTTCAATAAGTTAATTTTTCACCTATCTAAGTAAAAATAATTAGTTAAAAAAGACTGAAAATAAGGCAACTTATTGACTTGGTTAAGGATTAGTAAAACATTGGTTCATTGCATACAAATATCTCTACATTACTACCTTAAAAACAACTAAACAGATATCTCTGTTTTTTGCATTAACCATTCAATATACTTTTTATGCTCTAAATATGAATTGCTATCTAAAGTTTGTTTATATCCATCTAATTTAATTACTTTAGCAGCTCTATCCTCATAACCTGTTGGTCTCTCCGTACCTAAAATAAATTGACCTTTTTTTGTTAAGACCTCACTTAAGACTTTATCGATATTTTTCAAATTCTGATTATCTTGCCCCTGTTGATTTGGTGTATCTACAATTAGCCAACTAAAGATTCCTCTATCCTTTGATAAATTATACTTGTATAAAGCTATATGATAAGCATAAATTAATCTTGGCAATTCACTACCTGTATTGTCCAATACTTGAACAAAATCTTTTAATTTTAAAAATGTTGTTGGTACGTTTAATAAATTTAAAATAGGTATGTAATGTTCATTAAAATCATTCTTAATTTCTTTAACTCTCTTATTAGATTTATAACTACTTAATGTTTCGTTATAATTTTCTATTTCAATTATTTTATTTTCAATATCTTTTTGAATTAGATTTCCTTCTTCATTACTAATCTTAATAAATTCTTTTTTTCCTTCAGTCTTATAATTATTTATTAAAGATATACCATCACGTTCTTTTTCTAACTTTGTTTTGTTTATTTTTAGTTCGCCATGGAGTTTCTTAAGTTCATGGGAAGTTTCTTGAATATCATTTTCTAACTTAGTAAGTTCGATTCTATATTCTTTTACTAATTCGTTACCTGTTTGAATATCCTTTACAATCTCGGTACGGTGTACAATCGTATTTTGATGGGTAGTTCCGCAAAAAGGACAAATTAATTCATCTGATTCATTTTTTGCAAAATCAAAATCTAATTCAAGATCACTAATCATATTTTCTAACATTTTTAGTGACATTAATTTTTCATATCTTAAGTTTTTTAGTTTAGATAGACTCTCTTTAAGTCTAAAGCTTTCTTTTTCTAAAAAATCAATTTTATTGAGAAGAGAATTAACCGGTTCAACATTTTCAATAATATTCTTCGATTCATTAATTTTTATTTTTTCATTGATCCGACTTATTAATTCTTCTATATTTTCGTGTTTAACTTTTAATTTTTTCACTTCGTCTTGACAGATATTGATTAACTTTTTTGTTTTATAAAATTCCTCTGCCTGATACCCAATTACAAATTTATTACTATGTTCTCTCCAATTTCTTATATATCTCATATTTGTAAAACTTTCGCCTATTTTCCCCCACCCAGTGTCTTGGTCAATATATTGAAATCTCCAAAGAATAGGTGTAGTTACATTTATTTCTCTTAACTCATTTGTAATGAAAGGAAAATCAATTTCGAATATACTTAAGGTAAGAAAATCACAGAACTCGTGGAAACTTGATGTATCAATTAGAAGATGCACTTCCTCATCCTTTATTTCAAATAATATAAATCTCTTACCTACTCTAATAAGTTCATATAAGTATTCCCCGTATTTAAATTTCAAATAAAAAAGACTGATCAGACGTTTCCAACTAGATTCCATTTTCAACTCACAACCTAAAGTATAAAAAATACTTTTAATCAATGAGGATTTCCCTGTTTTATTTTCACCTATAACTATATTTAAACCATAGCTGAAACTAATTTCCTTAGATTTTTTTTCTGAATCACTTATTACTATTAATTTCTCGAGCTTGAACCTTTTCATTTCTACACTCTTCTTTCACTCTTAATTTTCTAATTAATCTTTTATATTTTAATACTTCGACATTAGATAGTTTTTTCATAAAATATGGCCTCCACTAATAGGTCATTGAAGTCTGGATGTTTGATAGTTATTGATGCTTCAAATTTCTTTTTAATATGCTCTATCAATACTTTTACATTTCCAATATCAGTGATATTTTCAATTAGAACCTCATCTATTATATTTTCTAAGTTCAATGTAGTTTCCTGATACAATAAATCATTAATATCCAATAATTTTTGATGATGCTTTTTAAGCAACCTAATAATAAGTTTGTAAGTTATCGGTGGTAGACTATTAGAAAGTTCTGATTCTATTCTGTCATATAAGCTACTATCCGAACTTGACATAACTTGTTTCAGTTTAGAAAAAACCTCTGAGGAAACCCCTTTTTTCCTTACGAGACTTGTATAACTAATGGGCATTTTAATGAGAGTTTTACTTTTCTTTCTAACTTCATCTATTATATCTCTCAAAATTTTATTACTGTTTGAAGTGTATATATCCTTGTTATCTAATGCTTGGAAAAATTCTCCAGCAACTATTTTTTCATAGTTGTCCAAAGATAAATCACCTTGATATAAAAAAGTATTTTGAACAAAACTTTCAAAGCATTCATTAAAAATATCTGGTTCTATATTCGCATACTCTAATAAAAGCAACTCTCGAATCTTTTTATATAAATCTGGATTTACTACTTTCAATTCTTTATTGTCCTCAATTACGGATTGCCACGTAGAAACTTCAGTATCCATTCCTATATTAGAAACAAAGTGACATTTGTTACATTCATTTTTAAAGTTTAAAAAATTATAAAATATAAACCCTAGAAATGAGTGTTTATAACTTCCATCTTGTTTTTTTGTCCTATTAAATAAACGTGAAAAAGACCATTCTTTATATTTCGCAGATGTCTTTATTTGAAAAAATTCCGCACAACTTTCACCTTGTTTCGATTTAGCCATATCATCATGAAATTCACAAAATATAATATAATCATTTCCATTTTTATATTCTTGTATCATATGATATACAATCCAATGAGCTTGATATTCAAACCTGTTATAGCTATCAGAGCCAGCTTTTTCTCTTAAGCTACTATTCAATATCGTCTGCATGAGCAATTCCTCCAAGAATTAAAAATTTGTTGGCCAAATAAATGCAGCTATAAAACAAGACACATACCCCATTCGAATTACCTATATTTTACTTTAATTCAAATTTTACTATATCGCTTTCGAATTATCAGTATTTTTTATTTTTCACCTCAGAACAAACGTTTAATAATTTAACTAAATTCATTAGTGTCGCATTAAAAGAATTTAACATCGTATATTTAACCTAATTTTCTGTAAAGTGTTTCGCGCACAAAAAAATCCTTTATAATGGCTGGGTGGTAATAATCCATCCAAATCCAAAATAACGGACAATCGCATGGACAAGTTTACACGAAAAATGTCATTTAACTAGTTCTATTAAATCTTCTCAAAATGTCAGCCATTGTTTTTTATCCCAACTATTTGTACTTTAAAACATCGGTATTATATATTGTTTCTAGCCTTCAATTATTTCTTGTAGATTTGTTTCATTGGCTTTCATTAATATCACTCCAAGTTTATAGAATGGATTTAGGTAAAGTTACTTTCTAATTAACATAAATTTATAAATATATATTACCATATTTATACTTAATATATAATAAAAGCATAATTCAACTCTTAGCCCCCTTAGGCTTTCTATTAATGTATTTTCGCTATAACACGTACTTACAAAATACAATTAGATAATCCCATTTAGTTTAATCATGCACCATTTTTCATATTAAAAGAACCTAATTTGTCTTATTATTTGAGGTGAGCAAATGTTCGTAGCACTCGATGAAAACAGGGAGAAACAATTTGCCTTTCATGATGATAAGGTACGCTTAAAGTCTTTATCCGCTACAAAAAAACTTTATTGTCCAAACTGCCAAAAGCAAATATTCTTTCGTGGAGGGCCAAAGCGTATACATCACTTTTACCATGCAGCTCATGTTGAATGTAGTTTTGTTGGGGAGCCTGAAACACAGGAACATCTTGGAGGTAAATTAGCAATTTATAATAGGTTAAAGGAGCAATATCCAAATGCCTATGTCGCATTAGAAGAACGAATCACTAAGACAAATCAAATTGCGGATGTATATGCGGATTTTGGTAATGGTCAAAGGTTTGCATTTGAGGTACAGTGCGCAGAGCAAACAGCTGAAAAGTGGCTGGAACGTCGTAAACTCTATGCAATAGCGGGTATAACAGACATATGGCTATTTGGTGCTAATTATTATAAAGAAATTGATTCTGAAGATATTGAGGAAAGCGAAATTTTTCTCCGATTAAAGTACTTACAGCAAACTGTTAAAGAGTGTAGTGTTTACTTTATTGATGTGAAAAATAATCTCGTAAAACATATAGGAAAATTTTTCGGTATTTCCTATCGCACCGAAACAAGAGCTTCTATAAAGATGCAGCAAATCCCTATTAATGAAATGAAAATTTTTAAAATCCCATCACCTTGTAAATACATTTTAGGAAATAAACTTTCATATGAAAAGCTTCAAGAATATTTTATTGCTAGAAGCAAGGAAGCAGCAGAACTATGGCATGAACGTAAGAAGCAAAACGCCATAAGAATGCAAAGAATCCAACAAAGACAAGAGCAGCAAAAGAGATTCCATCTATATAAAAAGTATTTGAATAACTTTAGTATAGAAAAAGTATTGCAGCGGATGTCACATAGGAAAGTTCTATTTAAACGATTAATAAAGGAATATGGTTTGACCGATTCAAATTTCCCTGGCATCTTCAATATTCAAATGCAAGATTATAAATTTATTCATACACCTTATCCTTTGTGGCAATTGCTCGTATTTCATAAAGCTATTAAGCATAATTACAGTAAAAAACAATTGATCTTTTCTAAATATTTGTTTCAGGATATAAAGGCACAACTCAGATATGATTTTATAGACAGTAAAGAAGTTGCTACTTTAATTCACAGCTATCTTGTTCTCCTAGAGAAGTGTGGGTTTTGGACAAAAAAACGTTTTATCGCAAGTATACGCATCCATTCACAATCGAAAACAATATATTACCAATCGTTAATAAAAAAGAACTGAATGCAAATGTTGCTATGTATTTTTCTGAATTTAATTTATTAAAAATTGGATGGGGTGATTACTATAGTACTCAAGTATTTATTAAAGATGAGGAACAAGAAATTTTAGAAAATGCTGTAGTCTATTATCAAAATCTCGTAATTAATAAAATGAATTCCCCTCTACATATTGAAGAAGGCTTAATTAAAAGGTTACAAAAAACTGCCTTGAACCATTCTATCCAATTAGAAGCACATGAAAAAGAGTTTATCGATTATTTAAATCGCCTAGTTCTAGAGGGTGAATTTATTTCACAGGCAGTATTTGATACATTTATTGCACTGTTAGAAGTAAAATTTAATTAAGTTAGTGAGTTAGTGTAATTCATCACTATGAACTTCTAAATTAATCCTCAATATTGTTAAAAATTCTAATAATGTATATTCAATTTCTTAACTTACAACTACGAAAAAACGTTTTGTAATTAATTAAAATTAACAAGGGAATGCCCAACCCACAAGGTGACTTTTTGGTCGCTTTATTAGAGTTGGGGTTTTTTCGTTAGGAGGAAGATAATATGCAAGACGAGAACTTATAGATTTCTTTAAATCAAATTACATGTCTTACCACTTTTTTAAGTGCATTGGTGTTTCGTAGATAAATATCAACGTTATTCAAAGGAATGGAATCAGTAGTGAGTATACGTGCGTCGGACGGTACTTTTTTGTGATGTTCGAGAGAATACGAGCTTTTTTCATGAGTCGTTGCGCGTTTGATACTAACTTTCACGCTTTCTTTGAGTAACTGTGCATTATTTTCGGCGCACCGTATCGACCATCACTTTCTTTTTGAATGGCGCAAATACGCTCCGTAATTTTTTTGTTTTCAACTTCATACACGTTAGGTTTCTTGTGAAAAGACTGGTAATACGTACTCTTGGGTACCTTTAAAACGCGACCATTAATTGAATAGTATAATGTTCGCTTTCGTTTTCAATATGGTCAATGAGTTCTTGTTCTGTTACTTTTTCGCGAATAAGGTCATAGCCTTTTTTAAAATTTCAATCTCCTGCTTTAACCGAAGATTTTCTTTTTGGATCGAAGATACTTCCGCTGCAGTTAATTCTTCTGTACCTTCGATTGGAGAATGTAACTTAATCCATTTATAAATAGTTACTTCTGAAACACCATATTCGCTAGGCCGTTGATTGACCGATGTACCAGAGTGATAAAGCTCCACTACAGCACGAATTATTACAACTTCCCCCTATTATATTTCCCAATAATCTTAATAGTCTCATCAGCTACCCGACTGCCAAGTGTTGCATAGAGTTGTTTTTCTCCAACAATATAAAATTCTTCCTTAGCACGGGTGGCAGCAACGTTCATGATGTTGGGATCTGAAACTGCCCACGAAGCTGCTCCTTTGCTTTTTGTGTCTGCACCAAGTACTAAATACACAATTTTAGCTTCTTTTCCTTGGAATGTATGAACTGTGCCAACGTTTGTGACGCGCCCCTCTTCTCGTTGAGTAAATTGTATTTGATCTAATATCTTTATTAATTGGTTTGCTACATTGCGAAAAGGTGTAATTACGTATATCTCATTGGCTAATTCAGGCTTCTCAACTAGTTGGAATTTAATTAAATCTCTTAGCATTTCGCCTTGTTCTTTTACGTATTTATCACGCGCATTTCCTTTTACATCAATCCAAACAGCTTTTCCAATAGCCTCAGATTTTTTCTTTCCTTGTACCATCAGCCCGTTGTATGAAATTGAGTTTGAAATCGAAAACATTGGCTCATTGCATCTTCTATGAACCCATAGCGGAATTCCTACCCACTCATCTTCATTTTTGAAATAACCGAATTGACTGGCAGCGTCGGTTAACGTTTGGGTTGATGCATCAGATGAAACATATCTCTCATCGACAAGATAATGTTGTCCAATTAAATTTAAAACGTTTGAGTCTAATGTTAAGACTGGTTTAATTTGTGATGGATCGCCGACAACTACTATTTTTCTGCTTCTAAAAATTGCGCCAACGCTTGCTTGTGGAAGTGCTTGTCCAGCCTCATCGATAAATAAATAGCCCAGACTATTTTCATCTAGTGCATTAAACATGCGGCTAAAGCTTGCAAAGGTTGTGCTAATGATTGGGACTGCGAAATTAATCCATTGCCAGGCTTCTCTCACAATAATTTGTCCGGTTACTCTACCAGCATATTCACCTTGTTTTTTCCAAATAATCGCTGCCGCATTTAAGTTTTTTACGTTGTCGTATAAAAACTGTTTACGTACTTTTAAAGCTAATATAAAAAGCTTAGTTTGTATGTCACGAAATTTTTCAGTAAACCATGGATTCGATTTTTGTAAATCTTCATAAGCTAAATCAAATTGTATACCTTTTATATTATGCCCCTTTAGCTCCATTTCTAAATCACGAATTTGTTCTCTAATTTTATTTAATTTATCCATTTCATTATTTAACCAATTATTGAATTCAGCAACTTTCATTTGTTTCTCATTTGTTAGTTTTAGTAATAAATTTTTTGTAGTATTCATACTCTGTTCATTTTTTCCCTTGAGCTTTAAAAGGTTGCTTCGTTTCAAAATCAATTGTTGTAACTCTTCATTTGCTTCATTTAATTGTTTAAAATAACGATTAATTTTAGCTCTAAAAAATAATCTCTGTAACCAAATAAAGCTCGGTTTTTGAGATTGGATCACCTCGAAATTTCTTTCAGCCTGCGCTCGAGTGAAGTCTAAATCTTCTACTTGGTGATAATATGAATGATGATTATTACTTAGATTGTTTAATTCCTCTTCAAGCGCATCGATTTTTCCTGAAACCTCATTTACAAACAAATCTAAATCTTGCTTTTTTGCTTGCTCTTTAATTTTTAGGTCTTGTTCTTTCTGAGCTAATTCAGGCTTTAGGTTGCGAAGCTTGTAAATTTTTTCACTCAGCTGTTGAATCTTTTGTCTTTCATAGCTTGCTTTTTGGTACATAACTTTAAACTCTTCATAAATTTTTGGTTCGGGAGTATAATTTTCCTTTAAATCTTTTATGATAGATTCTATTGTTAGCATTAATTGTTCCATATTCGAAGCTTTGCCACCCTCTAAAGAGAACGTCCCCCAGTTTTCATGACCTTTAAAGGTAGATTTAATTTCAAACGTATTACCACTAAACTTTTTCTCTAAATGGCAGTTTGAAATGTGAGTGAAATAATTTACATTTTTTATGGCCTCAATAAATTCTTTATCGATTTCTTTGATTTTCGGTAGCTCATTTACAATATTTTGAACGGCACCGTTATTGGAGCTAGCTACAATAATATTTTTTTCGGAAATCGTTTTTGGTAAACTACCAAATTTGGCAGTTTTATAATATATAATAGTTGGCTTGACACTTTTCTTTGAACTCGAAACTATTTCAATGGCTTGTTGAACAATTAAATCCGCGAATATGTCTTTTAATAGTGTTGTTTTTCCAGTACCGGGTGGACCATTTACACTTATAATTTTATTTTTATCATTCAACGCTAAATTAACTGCAGCTTGTTGCATAAAGGAGAGAGCAAATGAAGTATTACTTGGAAATCTACCTAATGGATAATATTTTGGTTGCAGAACAGTTTCCTCAAAAATTGTGGGATTAAAAAAGGCTGAATGTTTATTACTATCTAGATTATATTTCGTTCCGCTAAACCCTTTTATATATTGATTTAAATTGTCGTTATTCAGTAGCTTCGCTCGGTTTAAATCTGCTATAAAAAAAGAATGTAAGTTTACATCACCATTTTCGATATCCGTTAAATATTTGAAGCGAAAATTATCCGGTGTCACATTATATCGAATAAATAATTCATAAAACATTGCATTAAAATTTTCTTCAAATCTGCGGCTCAAAATTTCCTTAAATTCATTTTCAACTTTTCGTAAATCTTCGGGCAATTCCCCTTTATTACGAATGTAACCACTGATTGTTAAAAATAAATAATCCTCTAAAAATTCCATTTCATGATTGAAATAAAGAGCAATCGTAAATTTTTCAGATTTTGCGATGTCTTCATCTGTTTTTTTTATTTTATATTTTTCCCTTAAAATATCTACAACTTCCTCAAAATCAAAAATCCCAAAATACATTACAACACCCGATTTAATAAATCTCTTCTCAGAAAGGTGACTTTTTCTTTTCTGTCTATCAATATATTCTATAAAAAATCTTTTCCAATCTGGTGCAGGTCCATATAGCAAATCAAACGTTTTATCTTTTTTACTAATAGAACCTTCTGATAGCTGTTCTATAGTTATCCATGCATCCAATATATTACGATTATTATTCATCTTTAAACTCACCTATAAGAAAATTTTAATATCTCTCTTTATTGATTCGACTATATGATGAATTTCCCTCTTGTTTGTTTTCTAGCATTTCCTCTTAATACCTAATTCGTAAATTTGATTGTGTAATATCAAAATTTATTTTTTGCTAGCACATTAAAATTCCACTTCAATTTTTGAAATTATTTCGTTCAATTTAAATTTTGATGGTTGTTCCCAAAAGCGAGAGGGTAATTCTTTCTTTCAAATCTAGTAATTATTTTGCAATCTATATTTTTATCTTTTATTATCTGAACGAATTTTCTGCAATATTAAAGCTTATAAACGGGCTAATAATAATTGTATTTTCTTCACAAATTTCTATATATTTAAATAACTCTTGCTCTAAATTATTTATTAATAGATCCATCTTCTTCATCCCTTTAGTTTTTATATGTATATTTTACTATAAATCCCATATAAAAAATTAACTAATTAATTTTTTATGTTAAAGATCCAACTAGCAGAAAACAAAAGGAATAGAGTAACTCTTGTCATACGCAAGAATTTGCACTTTTTTTCAAACTCGAACTTATTATCCTTTTTGTTTGGCTAGCATCATTTTTTGTTTCACTAATCTAGCTCGTGTTTTTTCTAACTGATTAAAATAACCCTGCAAATTAAGTGATACATCTGGACATAGTTCATATAGCTTCATTTTTTTAAGCTTGAAAATTAATAACTCTTTATCAATATCTTTAATCGAACGAATTATTTCATTAATTTCTTCGCGTACACCCTTAACTTCAACTAATCGTAATTCTCGCTGTTTTTCTGAGATCACTTTTTTCGCTTTATCAATTTCATTGTGTTTAATTAATGTAAGAACAATATGAATAATCTCGAACTTATTCATTTTCAGCAATAGCCTCTATAATCATTCTTTCAAATGTTTCAGCAGCAATTTTTTTTGATTCTAAATCTAAGTCTTTATTCATTAAAATCGGTGCCAATTTTCCTAAAATACCACTCACAATTTCACCTTTTGATACGATTGTCTTACGGTTTTCATTTAAAGTGGCCACTTCACGATTTGTTTCTGCTTTAAAACGTCGAATTTCTGCATCCATTTCTAGCACTTTCGCTTTACTAGTTTGACGGACAGAAATGATATCAACGATTTTGCTACCAACCTTCACCAAATCCGTAACTGTTTCGACTTTCTTCATATTTAACTCATGGTTATTATTAATTTGTATTTTTTCTAGTTCATTATCTTGTTTTTGTGATGTTGCAACATTACCATCAATTATTTCACCTTTATAAACAACTTCTTCTAAATCTAAACTTCTACGACGATTACTCATATCATTAACCCCTTGTCATCTTATCTAATAAGTGTTGTATATCTTCGATTTCTTGGTGCCAAACGTCTATTTCTTCTACTTCAAGAGTATTATGCAATTGATCAAAAGTTGCAATCAACTCTTCAAAACACTCATTCACCATCTCAATATTTGTTTGACATAATTCTTCCATATCATTTTGTACATCTTTTAATGTATTCTGTTGCCAAGCATTAAGTCCTTTTTGCACATCTTTTATTAAACGACCTTGCCAACGATTTGCCTCAAGTACATAGAAAAGTCCTTCAAGTGTTATTGTTACTGCAATCGTTAAATTACGGGTAGAGGTAGCTCCAATTTTCTTTAAAAATTTCGCTAATTGGTTATATTGATCACGTGTAAATTTTTTACCAAATAATCCTCCAGCTTTTTTCATTACCTTTTTCCCTAAGTTTGCAACACCAGCTCCAGCTCCACCACGACCACCAAAATTCGATAAGAAGGATTTTAATATGGTATCAGTTGTTCTTGTCGCAATTTTTTTCGAGAAACCTTGAAGAATTGGCTCAAATTCACTTGATATTATTTCAATATTTTTTTTAAAATCAATAAACGCTTGGTTAATCAATTCATTTAATTTGTCATTTAAAATTGTTATTTCCTGATCTAAATAATCCGTAATTTTTCTACGTTCTAACTTTTCATAACGCGGCATTAAATGAGCGCTTGTATAACCGATACATTCTTCAGCAGAATTCCATTTATTCGCTTTTTTTATTTCAAGAGAAATGGTATGATGCATTTGATTATTTGAAATTTCAAAAAGGCGCGGTAAATTTGCTTCAATCTTGTTAAATGTTTTATTAATTAACTCATACGCTTCCTTTTGTTTATATTTTAATTCTGCTATTTCATGTTGCGCTTGTTGAATAGATTCATCGGACAAACGAACCCCTACAACTTTCTTTTGCCATTCTAACTGAATATCTTGGAGTAATTGAATTTGAAAGTTTAACAATACTGCATTTATGCGTTGTTGACGTTCTTGCGATTGAATTTCTTTACGAACCGCTTCCCATAAATCCGGCACTTGTGGTAACTTTACTTCATTACCCGGGATTGATTGTACAATAAAATGTTGGATGTCTTCATGTAACAAATCTTTGGCATAGTTAACAATTTCCTTTATACGGCCGTTGTCACTTGTAATACCCTCTGGTACTCGATTAATGACTAAAAAGAACGTCAAATCATCTTGCAAATAATTAGAAATATATTGCAGAAATTCGGCATCCGCTTCACCTATCCCTACGCGATAATTTATTACATAAATAATGGCATCACTATTCGGAACAAATTGTGTCAATACTTCTTCATGTTTATCATGTATGGAGCCATATCCTGGAGTATCGAATAACCTCATTCCTTGAAGGTGACAAGGCATTGTTGGTATATGTAAGCGAAGACGTAGTACATCCTCACTCGATTTTAAACATTGTTCATGAAAATGCTCATCTGTCAATTTGCGTAATTTCGCATTTTTTAATATCGCATACGGGGTAATTTTTTCATCAATGTCATATTCATATAATTCAACAATTGTTCCCGTGGTTGGTCTTGCAGAAGTATAAATTACTTCTTGTCCCAATAAACCATTCAATAGTGAGGATTTTCCTGAACTCGTTTCTCCTAACATTGTGACAAAGCTTTCAGGATAATCTACACGTTCTTGTAAAAGCTTAAACATTGTTGAGAAGGATTCATTTTGAAGTTTATTCACAAAAGGTTGAATTCTGCTCATATTTTCTTGTAAATTCATGTCATCCCTCCAACGATTGTACAAATGCTAAATCATCCTCTAACGCTTTCTTTTTCGCTTTGTACTCATCAATTTCAATAAAGCGTATTTCACGCAATTCTTCATATGCTTTTTCAAGCATATCCGCTTGCTTCTCTGTAATAGATTCAATTGTTTCTTCTATATGTAAAATAAAGTCACGTAAGTTCTCTTTTAGAGAATTTTCTAGTTTTCTCGCAAAATCTTGGATTTTTGGTTCTAATTCATTCATAGTTGTATGTTGTCTATTTTCTTGTACATATTTTTTGGATTTACTACCGATAAAAGTACCGATTATACCAATTGCCGCACCAGCTATCCATCCTACAGGATTAGAAGCAAGTAATATCGTTCCAATACCTACACCAAGAGAAATTACTGTAGATATTGATTTTTCTACTTTAAGTTTTTGTTTTTTATTAAACTCATCAAAGTTAACAAATTGTCCATCTGGCTGTTGAATTTGGATTGAATCGTAATAACTTTGAACCTCCAACTTTAAGTCTGTCATTTTTTCAATAAATTGTTCCATAAAATCATCAGCAATATCTTTTTGGCTGTCTTGAAAAGCTGTTGCTAAGCGATCTCCATCTACTACATTCGATTTTACAACTCTGTGCATCAATGTACGTAAATCCTCTTTATGTTTTTGTGCTTCGGATTCAATCCAAGATGTCAATTGCCGTTCTTCTTTACGTAACATTCGCTTTAATTCACGTAATACTTTATTATTTTCTTCTAACTTTTCTTGCATAATGACTTCTTGCTCATGTAAAAATTCATAATGCTCTTCCGGACCTTTATCATACAGCTTTATTCCTTCTTGAATTACTTCTTTTACATCTATAATTGCCTGTCGTTCTAAATTGTTTTTTTCATCATTAATCATAGAGCGCCAGTTACTTGTAACTTCCGATATAAACGTTTGAAATGCTGGAATTCCTGAAGCATCAATTTGCTGCTGATTTTCAGTTAACTTTCCAGTTAAAGCGCCATAAACATTAATAATTCGAATATCTAAATAATCATTCATTTTATAAAATTTTTGAATTTCATTTAAAATATAAGCATTATGCTCTTTCCCATCTTCTACTTCAGCATTCGCCTCGTCATTCCATTTATTTTGAACAAACCAAGCTTTTGATAACTTTGGCCAAACTATTTTTAAAAAGTTAGCTTCATTTTTTAAGATTGGTGGAACACTACGAATCATAAAAATCGCGGCTGATAATTTTTCTATGTAATCCATTGTCGTCTTTACATTGCTTGGTGTTAAGCTACCAACACCGGGTAAATCTACAAAAACAACACCATTTTGAAGTAATTCATGCTTTTTGAATACTTGAATAATCTTTACTTGCTTTTCATTTCCAGGATTGTAGCTATTATGTACATATTGTTCAATCTCTTTATGATGTCTGACAGTAATCGGGCTTTTATCCTCGAAGTGAACAACTATTTTTTCATCACCATAACGAATTTCCACTGGTACACAAGTGGTTTCATCGGCATCTACTGGTAAAATATAATCATCCATTAACAATGCGTTTAAAAAGCTACTTTTTCCCGTTCCTTGAATCCCTAAAACTGGAATATAAAATTCATCTTGTTGTTGATTTGTTAATTTGTGCTGTAAATTTTCGAAATACGTTAAGTTGGTAATCGGATCTTTGTTAGGTAGTACTTTATTTAAAATTGAAACAAACTTTTCATTCATTAAAATTTCTGTAGACATTAAAAATCCTCCCTTTTGGTAAACCACTTTTTATAAAATGGCAAACGCTGATAAGCTAAATCTTTTTCTAGTTCTGCTAATTTCGTTAATAAAACTTGTGTATTGATTGCCTCTAGAACTGTCGATTCCATTTGATTCATACGATTTTGAATGGCAAGAAAGGAATCTTTTTGATCAACAGATTTTAGAAGGATTTCGGTCTTACTTTCTAGGACTTCATGCTGTTTTATCATTGAATCTTGCACTATTTTCAGATTCGTCTTTTCAAATGTGCTCAATGATTGTGCTAATCCTTCATTTGCATTATTTTGTGTTGATTCTAATTTTTCAATAGTCGACGATAATTGCATCCCCATTTTTTCACAAAAAATAGTCATCTCTTCACGAAGATTCGTCAAAATAGCATGTGATTGCGCTGAAAAGTTTTGTTGTTCTTCATTAAACATTCGCTGTTGTTGCAATTTTTGTTCATCTAATTGAACTAGCAACTCGTTAAAACTTTCCTCTTTTTGAGCTAGTTTTGTTGTGACATTTTCAAGTAATTGTAGTTCATCTTTTATTTGCTTTAAAATCCCATCTGAATTAGTCATAAACTCTTCTTTAACAACAGCTAGTTTTGTTGTAAATTCATCTATTAAATGAGAATTTTTATTTTTAAAATGGTCCAATCCTTTTTGAAAAAATTGTGTGTTTTGTTGTTCAAATTCATTAAATATATTGGAAATTTCTTTTTGAATCGTTTCAAGTTGTCCATTTTGTAGAGTTTGTAATGCTTCCATTTGGGCTTTATATTGCTTTTCTAATTTCGTTACGCCACGCAAAGTATCTTCTACATCACGTGAAATTCTAGTAATTGGCTTTATAGACGAAGCGATTTCATCTCTCATATTTTCTATTTCTACTTGTACTGTTTCGTTAATTTGTTGTATTTGGCTCGCTTGATTATTGATTGATTTTTCTATACTAGAAGAAAAGCTTGTTTGAATACTTTGCATTATGCTTTCTTCTAACTCTGACATTATATCTTTAGTTGATTCATCTATTTCAATCATTACTGATTTTGTCATATGATATTTACTCCCTTTCTTTTGGATACGGCATTAATATATTGTTTATAGGCAAAAGCAATATGTGATGAACTTAATAAATAAGGCATTTTCTTTTCGATTGTATTCGTTAATTTTGTTAGATGATGTACTTTCGTATCAGCATGATCCAACTCTAGATGGATTAATGAAAATAGAGGACTTTGATCGTTAATTAATCGATAACCATTGTTAAATATCGGCATACTTTTTATATCATCAAACATTTCTGCAGCTTCCTCATATGCATCACTTTCAATGAATTCAACAAAGGATTGCATGACAAGATTGCATAGCACTTTTTTTTTCTTTAGTTCTGCTACAACTTTGCTTTTCATAATTTGTGACTTCGCTTGTCCAACTTGTACAATATTAGCCAATAAATAAACATTAAAATTTGATTGCCCCATCCAATCTATCAATTTCTGTGGGTGTGTTGTAAGGGCATTTTCATAGACAATACAATATTGTCGCAATATTACAACACCTTTTTTCTTTAATTCTAAAAAGTTTTGATTATTTAACATCACTGAAGGATAGCGTTGTATGAACTGAACTAAACTATACTCATCCCATCCAATTATTAAAGTTTTATTGTAATTTTGTATCTCTTTATTAGCGTTTTGTACATGATTAAAGCATGTATGATAAATATTATTAACAAAAAACTTACTCATTTTATAAAGGGAATACGTTGTTGGTTCAATGGGCATTTTCACCATTTTTCCAGAATGCATTATTGGTTTATCATGCTTAATTTTTTTTGCAAATTGTTGAATTTTCACTTCATTAGCCTTTAAGTCAATTTCTAATTGCTTAATAAGCTGTCGGATATTACCGAGAACAAAAGATATATTCTTCAAATTTTGACGCGCTTGCTCTTTCTCTTGAATCGCAAACTTTTTATCTTCTAATAGTCGCTGTAAACTATCAATTGCTGCCTTTAACTGATTTGCCCATTCATCCATTTTCTGAGTTAATACATCTTGCATTATATAGCTGAGGCTTCTTAAATTTTGACTTATCTGCTGTTTATCAAGAATATCAACATCATAATAAACCGTTTCATAACCCCAATCTTTTTTGAATAGGCCGCCTACTAGGCGTTTTGCCCCTCCAATAATCCCATCTGATTTTACTTGTTTTGATTCCTGTTTCTTTTTGGAATTAATTTCAAAATATTGGGTATTGCGATAAGTAATCTTTTGAGAAACCAATCCGCGCAATAGTTCATTTAAATCTGTACCACTTAATTGGAATAATTTCTCTATTTCTTTGTGTTTTGACTTTATAACCTCTATAAAATCAATTTCAAAATTGTTCATTTGTTTTTTTGTTGCTGATATCGTACGTTCAGCATAAATAAAATCTGTATCATTTATGGATTGAATATTTCGAATTTGACCTTCAACATGATTATTGAACTTTAAAAATTGTTCTTTCAAATGATTTTTTTGACTTACGAGTATGTTATTGGCTTGCTCCATCATTTGTAAATCTTTATCAATTTGTTCCTTTAGATTCTTAATCTCGCGCTCAAAAGTAACTTGATTTCCAGATAATTTTTCTTCCTCTAGTAAAATCGTTTGCATTTGTTGAACTAATGCAAGTCCCCTTGTTTTAAATAATTGGGGGCCCATTTTTTCACAATACGACTCAACCATATGGATTAAGTGATATAACTGAGATTGTTCCAATTTTTTAGGATTTCTCTCATTTCTCGCATCTACAGCCCGTTTAGCAGATAATTGAACAATTTGAACAATTTCATGTAGTGATAGATCTACCTTATCTAAGATACGTTTTGTACGTTCAATATGTTCATTCGCTATTTGTTCACGCGTCTTTTCAATTACTCCATTAACACCGATTTTTGGTTCAATAGAGTCGAGCATATTTTGAACAATAATCATTGGCTTAAACTGATTTTTAATTTGCTCTAAAATACGGTGCGTAGTTGCATCTGAATTTGATTTCAACGTCACGACATATAAGCAAAGATCAATTGTAGGTAATAATGTAGATAACGTAAGCTCTTCATGACGCTCAAATCCATAAGCATCTAAACCGGGACTATCAATAATTTGAATATTTTTTGCCAAAAGAAAATATTTTGACTCTACATGAATTTCTTTTACCTTATATTTATTTTCTGTATTATTATGTTCATCTCCATATTTTTCAAGGGCTGTTTTAATATTTTTTTCATCAACCTCTTCCGTTTTACCATTTTCAAAAAATATTTTTGCTTTTGTTCGTTCACCCTTTGAACAAATTATTATTGATCCTGAACTTGGACGAACAGCTGTCGGCAAAATTTTGTCTCCTAAAAGAGCATTTAATAATGTAGATTTGCCACTACTCGTCACCCCAATCAAACCAATCCGTATTGATTCGTCCTCCCACCTTACTAATTTATGATTTAATTCCTTAATATGAGGAAGGAAATATTTCGAAAACTCTTCATTTTCATTAAAAAGTGCTAGTAATTTATCTATGTATTGTTTTTCACTCATATTTTTCCCTACTATCCCAAATATTTTACAGATAAAGTAATTATACTATGTATTAATATATCTGATTTAAAAAATACTTCATTATTGCAATAAATAGAATAAATTGATTTTGAATGATAAAAGGCATGTTTTGAATTCGAAAGTCAAAACATACCTCTATTTAATATATCAACAGGTTACTTTTCTTAATTATTTTTCAAACGAATTTATGCGTTATACAAGTAAAACGAACTATCCACTTACTTTAGATGCTTTCGCTAAATCATAAGCATAACGTACTAAAGAGATACCTCTTTGTACGAGATCATCCTCGATTAAGTTTTCTTCATACACTTTTAAATCCTTAATAATTTCCTCATCACCATTAAATGTCCAATAGCCTTCAGAAATATCAAAATTTATTGCAACTCTTGTTGTCAATTTACTTTTCTCACTCAGACGAACTGCTGAAGTATCATAAGAACATATATTATTATCATTAATTTCCGCGATGACAGCATCGTAGAAAGGATTAATATGGTCTGCTTGAAGATTCACACCTGTTAAACGTTCGATAGAAAATTTATCTTCATCTTCATACACAAACAATAATTTACTTCCACGTAAAATTGTTGGATATTTAACAAAGTAATAAGCCCAATGTGTTACTGACCATTCGTTATTATTTTCAATAATATAATTTAGTTTTTCCATAACAGATGAATTTGGAGCTGCAATTAATAGTTCATAAAACTTTGTGAACAGATCCGATAAATCATTATTATTTGTCCATAAAAATTCTCGATAATAAGTTCCTCCAAATACATAGCGTGGCCCCAGATTACTCCAACCAATTTGAATACCATAGTCTTCAATTGTCAGCATAGCTCTCGAAATTAAGTTATCTGGGAGTTGAATTAACTCTTTTGTATATTGAACTGTTTCTTTAGGATATCTTTTTAATATAGGTACAAGCTGATGAACAGCACCTTTAAAAGTTGGCATATCTTCTAATTCAAATAGCAAATTCTTTAATTCAGGATGTTCCTTAATAATTTTTGCTTTTTCTTGCTCCTGCTTCCAACTATTATCAGCAAAACCCTCTACACTATCAAAAGTAAGAATTACGTCATAAATAGGTTTACCAGTTTCTATTAATTGATCAATAGTTTTAAAAATTGGACCCAAAGAATCAAAACGTAAGTTGCTATTTAATTGACCATTATTCACTTGTCGAATTCGTTGAACTAAATTACGTATGACACGTAATGTATCTAGTAAATCAGATTCTTGACCATGAATTTTCTTTTGAATAATCGTATACAGATAGATACGTTCATTTAATCCAAAATTTAGCTTCTTATTAACGCAAGCATCAAATAATTGTTTATTTGAGGTGAACAATGGTAAACTTTCAGCAATTTCAGTAAAAGTTTTATGAATTTCACTTTTACTTTTCCATAGTGATAATACATTGAAAAGAAATGCAACATTCTCTTGTTTACTATAAATTTCTTTTAAATTAGATTGCTTTACAAAAGGCTCAGGGAATATTCGTTGGTTTCTCATCCTGATATCCTTAATTGCAATAGATGTAGTTATAAAACTAAATATCTCTATAAAAGCATTATCTATTGTATAATCCTCACTTTTGTATTCCCAAAGTAAATCAGTCCATTCTTTCTCTAACTTGAATGAGAAGTCTTTGCTTCTATCTTTAAAACCTGCTTCCTCTAGTATTTGTTCGAATTGTGCTTTGAAATTTTCGAATGTTGATAAAGGCTTACCTCGCGCATTCATTTTAATATATAGTTCTTCACCTAAACCGAATTTTTCTAACTCTAAAAAATGAAAAGTAATTGGACATTCTTCACTAATGATGAGTGGAATTACATTTAATTCAATGTCTTGATACTTCTCATGTATTGCATCTAACATTACAAGCATTGCCTGTACAGTAGGATCCTGAAGCCATTGATATTGAAACCACTTTTTTTCAATAAGCATTTCTGAAAATCTTTCATTCCTTATTTCATCAAAAAGCAGATCTTCTTGTACTAAAGCTGCAGTGAAATCACGGGCGCTAATACGGGTTTCATAAGAAAATCTCGATAAAGTTCCCATTATATTCACGTTTTCCTTTATACTAAAATACCAGTATAAAAGAAAGAGAGTGGTTAATCTTTGTTGTCCATCAATAGGAATTAGTATCTTATCTTCTTCATCATCAGTAACAGTTCCATATACAAAGTCGAAATCAACAAATCTCTTTCTCTCAATTGCTTCCTTCAAATGTTCTAATAATAAGTTTCGAATATCTGTTGAACGTTCATCAATACGCCCTTGTGCATAATCACGTTGTACAAGTGGTATTTTAACTTTATACTCATTAATTAACTCCCAAAACGTTATCATTATAATCCTCCTTATCCAGTCTAAAACGAAGATAGTACTTCATTAATCGCTTCAATATAATCATTTCGGTCTTGTTCTGTCCAAAGTTGAAAATTATCTACTTTTTTGCTGTAATACTTCATAAATGCATTACGAGTACAAATTGGTATAAAACTTCCTTCTTTATCATACTCTTTCAATCTTTTATATTTCACTGGATAAAAGTGATTACTTAATGCACTATTGGTTCCCCGATCTAATAATACTAAGTTCTCTAAGCCATGAATATTGGAACCAAATTGCTTTTCAGTTTCTTCCAAAACTTCGTTAAATAGTTTATTAAATTGCTCTTTATTGAGTTTTTTATCTTGGTAACTTCCTTTTAGCGAATTAATTAATTCTTTGTATTTGAACTGATCATCTAGATTTTCTAATTGATTTAGCGTATAAATTGCATCGTCAATCCATGCCAACCACTGCTCTCTCGTTACTAGACCTTCTGTATTTTGAGCGTGGATATGTTCAATGCTCCATCTTTCTTTTATATAACGATCAAATGGAAATCTTGCCTCATCATTTTTTTGTTTCAATGTTGTAATAATATTGAATAGTAATAAAACTTTTTTTATCTGTGTATTGTCTCGACCACCATAACTCAAATCCTCTATGGAAATATTGGATATTTCATCTTTTACTTCCTTTTTCAATTTTTGTCGGAAATCCTGTTTTTCAAGGATTTTATCACTATCATATAGTTCCATGTAATTTGTGATTGATTTATAATGCGTTAAGTAACCTAAATAGTGATATAATTCTCTATCTTCATACCATTCTTGAAATCTAGCTAAGTAAGATTTAATCATTAACCAGACATTTTGAAAGTCTTCTTCTTTTTGAAACTGATAAAATGTATAGAAAGGATCATGGTGTTTATTCGTAACATTTTTTGTATAGATATCAAATAAAAATTCAATTCGGTTTGTATAATTTTTTGTAGGTTGAATAAAGTACCATAAACGATCTTGTCTAAGGTTCCGTTCAATCTGATCCCATTCATTAGCAAGTTCAAATTTTTGATTATCTTGCGTTTTAGACAGAATCAATGCTTTAATTAATTCTGCATTTGTTAATGGTATCTTTCCAATATTCAAACGGCTAAAAACTTCACGTGCTTCAATTGCAACAGGAACTTCATACCAGATAACCTTCACTGTTTCCCCCAGTGCAATTAAAAACTTTTGTCTTAAAGTCCTCCTATTCTCTCTAGGTTGTTGAAACCATTCATCAATAGTTAAATACGCTTGTTTAAAAAAGTGAAAATCAATATTTTTCTCAACCTTCTCTTCCTCAATCTCCTTCTGAATTTTCAGTATAAACTCGTTACTATCTGGTCGGGTCTCATATGTTAGTTGATATGGTTCTTCATTCAGGTATTTTAGGATTAATGCAATTGTTGTTAGGCGTTGCTGACCATCTATCACTTCATAAATAGGTAAGTCATTTTTTCCTTCTTCAATCTTTCGTACAACAATTGGTTGTAAGCAGTAAAATTCTGATTGACCTGATGCAAAATCATCCACCATGAAATTATAAATATCATCTAACAAATTTTGCACCTGTTGTTTGTCCCAACGATATCCTCTTTGATATGAGGGGATAAAAAACGAAGCTGTTTCTAATAATTCGTTAATTGTTTTGAGTGTTATTGTATTTTCCACAACTGAATTCTCCTTATTTTTAGCCTTTTTTCTCTACCTACTGTCATTGTTTTAAAAAGTAATTTAGTTTTCCAGTTCTTCTAGATACTTGTCCCTGTTTATCAATTCCTTAAATCGTTACTTTTTTTTAAAAGTTCATTTCAAAATGGATAAATGGTAAAAAAGCATATGAAGCTACCCAACCCTTATTCAAGAGGTTAGCTTTCATATGCCCTATTTGTATTCATTCATCGAACACGCGCCCCGCATATAACGGAATTCTTACTCTTAAAACATTACACTATACTCACCCTATGGAGGTAATTACAAAATTGCTAAGTTTGTCTAGTAATCTAGAAGTTCAGCTAGTGCTGTTCTTGATAGAAGTTACTAGTTTGCTTGTTGAGGTTCTAAATATTTATAACCTTGACAAGCGTGAAACTAACACTTCTGCAACTATTTTCACAGAACAATTACATTATCCTATTTTATTAAATATAAAGCAAATTTTACATTCTCAACAATAAAACTCCAATTTTTCAATCACTATTCTTTTAGCAATTCCGTAATCACTTGTATTAAACTCACCAATACGTTTTTTTAGTTGCTGATAAATCGCTTGATGAATATTCCTCGTTAGCCAGCCAATATTATCAACATCATTATCCAACTGGAAATCGTAGCGAACTGGTAATTCTCTCCCTTTTTTATCTAATTTACTTTGTACAAAGAAATCTTCAATTTTTATATTTAGCCATGTAATGTACTCTTTTCTTAGACCTTGTGCCTTTAAATAGTCTTCACCTTCTGAATAATTTACTTGAATATTTTCATTAGCTTGTGCTTCATTCTTTTCAATTAGCATTTGTGCTTCTTCCTCTGAAATTGTTCCTTCTTCTTGTAATCTATGGATTCGTTCTATTTGAGCCTTTAAATTATTTACCACTTCATCATTCGTAGCTTTTTTGGCCGCTAAATATCGATCAAATCCGTCAGTTGAAAATGAATCTTCATTTCCAATTCCTTTAGAAGAGTATTTTGTGACACTTCCTAATTGCTGTGGAACTACTACTAGAATATCTTCATCAATATCTATTTTAGACTTCCTAGAAGATGACCTTGCCTCTACAAACCCCATCTCTTCTAGCATATTAATTTGGACACTCATACTTTCTCTTTGGGATTTAATCACTTCTGAAAAGGATTTTTGCTGTTTGTAATACTCCCACAACTTTTCAAGCCCCAGTTCCTTGTGATATATGACATTACAAAAGTTATCTAATTCGGAATTAGCATTATGAATTTTTCTTAAGCCCCTACCTATCGCTTGAGCATATGGCGTCAATGATTTAAATGGTCTAAATATAGAAATTATAGAAATATCCGGATTATTATAACCCTCTCCTAGCATTTGAATACTAACCATCACATCATATTTACCTTGTGCAAAATCTGTTAAACGAATATCGTTCTCTCTTTCATTATTAGAGTTAGTACTTACATAGGTTGCAGTTAAACCTGCTTCATTAAACCATCGGCAAATTGATTGGGCATGTTCGTCATTACAAGTAACTGCTAACACGCGATGGTTAGGATAACTTTTTCTTTTATCTATTAATACTTGCTTTGTTTGTTGAATGATTTGTTTGGAACAAACTTCTGACAATGCTACGGATTTGTTTATCCAGTCATTATTTAATTTCTGCTTTGCTTCTTCTAACGTCAATTTTTGACCAGTTTCATTATGGACAAATTCTAATTCTCCTGGGATTTCAACTTCTTTTATTACATCTTTTAATAATCCATCTTTAATAGCTTCACCTAATGTATATTCATAAATTGGATCCAATGGATTGTTTGTAATCTCTTGTTTATCTGCTCTAAACGGGGTAGCAGTTAACTTAATTACTTTTGATGCTTTAAAATATGCCAATGCCTCTTGCCACATAGGAGCTGCAACATGATGAGCTTCATCAATGATAATCATATCGAAAAAATTCTCATCAACTAAATTCATTAAGTTAACTTCATCACTACTGCTGTTTATTCGATGGATATTAGTAATAACTATATCTGCTTCTTTTAGCTTTCGAATAGCAATACTTCTTTCCTGTTCACTACCCTTTTTAAAACCTTGATATAGTAAAGCTTTCGGAAGTCGATCTGACTTTAAAACAACGTTATGTTTATACAAAAATGAATTTTGAGGATTAAACACTGTATCAAATTCATCAAAAACCGTTCTTCTAACAACTTTTCCTGGAGTAATTAATAGTACTTTTCCTTTACAATTAGCAAAAGGTAGAATAGACATTAAACCAGTTTTACCAGATCCAGTAGGCATAACAACTAACACTTCTCTTTTTTCAAATTCCGGAAATTGTTCGTAATAATTTTGAACGGCCTGATATGCATCAATTTGAGCTTGATATAGTTTGCTATTTTCTATAATGTTTGCGTAAGTAGAATTAAAAATTACCATAATATACCTCCTCTTTAATCCTATAATACCATATTTATACCTTTATATATTATATTGTTTTAAAATTCCCAACTTTCTGCTTTGCAATAACGAACAAAGGTTTTATATAATCTTAGATTAATAAAAAGCAAGGGAAAATCCCCAACTCATGAAGTGACTCACACTGTCACTTTATTAGAGTTGGGGGTTTTTTGCCTTGAGTAAATTCATATTAATAAAACGTTAAACAATCAGTAAAATGACTGCTTAACGTCCATGTATTAAAAATAAATTTTAGTAACAGTAGCTTTTCCTCGAATTACGTCTTCCTTCCCTTTCGCTTGACGAACAGTTTTCTCTAACTCTTCAATGTCAGTCGTAGTAGCATCGCCAGCGAGTTGCAAATCAAAGCCAACGAAATTTGAAGAGTAGCCCTTAGCCTTCACTAACTCTTTTAATTCAGTTAAAAAATCGAGACTGATAGCATCATGTGCAGAGTTGCGTTCTTTTGTGCTATCTTCTTGCGACTTAACAATTGTACTTAACTGAATTGTAATTTGACCGTTGTACCATTTAAGCATTTATAAGACCTCTTTCATTTTAGAATCAAGTTTTAATCCATCCAGAAACCCAACTAGATAAACTTGTTGCAGAATATTATGCTGATACTCAAACACTAAATCATGAATTTTTTCTGTAAATTCATCCCGTGCCTCTTTATTCAAAGATAAATTAGATTGATTTAGCAATTTGTCGATACTCTGCGATAAACCTTCATTTTTTACATTTAAACTGATTTCATACAATACTCCATCAACGCGTTGATTCAAAAATTGTTGCATTGCTGCATTAAAATTATCGATAATAGCCATCTCCTTTTATGCAGTTTTTTAGAATTCTCAATAATAGTATAAAACAATAAATATTGATTGTAAAACGGAATAATTGTACGCTTAAATTGACTAATTAACTGGAGTTGATAGGACGATGAATTCAGTATCAATCGGACGTACAATAAGAAGTTTACGAAAACAAAACAATATGAGTATGCAAGAATTAGGCGATAAAGTCGCACTATCTCAGGCCTCAATCTCTAGACTAGAAAGCGGTGTCACTGATATAAACTTTGCACAACTATCAAATGTATGTGAAGTATTTGAACTTACACTAACTGAATTTTTTGCTATGGTCGAAAAGCAAATGGACTTAAAATTAGATGTCTCTCCTGTAGAAGTTAAAACCATCGACGACAAATTAATTGATATCATCCAACAGTTATCAGATGATCAAAAAAAGGGGCTGTATGTTTTATTACAACCATATGTAAAATGAAAAAATCGCTACTTAGAATCTAAGTGGCGATTTTTATTTTTTACATATACTAAGAATATGCTTTTTAATTGGTTATAAATATGTAAAGCAATTTTAAAAATTTTATATATTACGTGGGGGAATTATCGCTATAAATTTACAGTGATCTTTAATATGTCTGCAAAGGAAAAACCTGCAGGCACCTATCATGGCCATTTAAATGCGCTGAGATGATGTGCTTATATTGCTTGCTTATATTATCGCTATATATTGATCCGCTTTAGGATAAGGTTTTGCTTAGCGATTGTAAACCATTTAGCCGCTTCTTGCCAATCCTTTATATAGAGCGTATTGCAAAGATGGTATTCAAGGATTACGATAGTCTATTCTACTGGAAAACCACCACCTTTATCACCTGAACAGCGGCCATTTTGCATAAAACGATTGCTACAAAAATCCCTCTGATGTTGACTTTCCAGCGAAATCTAATTAGACTTTAGCGCTTTGCACTAAGTTAATTGTAGGTTTTTATAACCTATATAAATTTCAAATTGAAGTATAAAATTTATCGTTTCGCACACAATCTTTTATATTATGTTAAAGAAACATTTAAACGGAGGATACAGATGGGAAGTTACGGAATAATATATCTAATAACTTTTATTAAACCGAACACTCAAGATCACTATTATATAGGCCAAACAACACAAAATTTAAGGACACGAATTAATGATGGTCATATTAATAGGGCTTGGAAGACTGACAGCAATGGCAATTTTGAAAATAACTACAGAGTTGCAAGGGAGATTAGAAAATATAAGATAACAGACAAGGTGAAAAATGTTATTTGGGATGATAAAAATTATGTTAATTCTCATTCGAAAACATATATAAAAATAACTATTCTGGATACTGCTAAGTCTCAAGAAGAGCTTGATCATAAAGAAAAAAAATATATTATTGAATATAATAGCTATGAACACATTAATGGTTCACGAGGTTTTAACGGGACATTGGGTGGTCATGGTAATAGTAGCGGAGTATTGCGTGGTGAAAATGCTAGTGAAGCACAGCTTACCAATTTTGAAGCTAAACAAGTTAGACTTTTGAATCGAGATACTTCGCTTATTTATAAGGAATTAGCTGATCTTTTCAGTTGTAGTATCGGATGTATCTACAATGTAATTAATGATAAAACATATATAGATGCACTAATAGACAAAAATGATATTCTTGATAAGCAATATGAGCATTGGGTAAATTATGCTCCGTTATCTCGTAGAAATAAACTTTTTTATAGTTACGATTTGAGGAAATCAGATAACGATGAAGAACGTATGAAAATTTGGACTAGTCCCTCAGAATGTGCTAAGGAGTTAGGAGGAGGAGTAAAAGCCCAATATATTTCTTATGCATTATCCGAAAAAAAATCAATAGTTGCCAATCATTTTGTTTTTGTACGTGAAAGAAATAGCTATGAGTTTGAAAAAAATCGTTTACCAGAGTTACAAATGAAACATGATAATAAATATAGAACTTTTAGTGCTTACGATAAAACCACTGGAAAATATATCGATACTTATGATTGTATGGGAACATGTCTAAAAAAATTAAAACTTAAAAATAATGCTCCAATATATGATTGCTTAAAAGATAAAACCTCATATAGTGATAAGTTTATTTATATATATGATGATAAATTTACTCATGAATTATTAAAAGAGAAAATAAAAAAAGCAAATCCAAGATCTTTTTATATGTTTGATATGAACGGTACTAAAATGGGTAACAGTTGGACTGTAATAAAAAAATGTGCTGAAATGTTTAATATTGATGCAAGTAGTATAAGTCGTTGTTTAGAATCTCAGAATCCATACAAAAATAAATATATCTTTTTTTATTCTGATCAATATAGTAAAGAACTTTTGAATACTATTATCGATAGTATAAATAATAAGGAACGTTATTTCCTCTTTAATTTAGAAGGTAAAAGTATGGGTATTTCAGAAAGCCAGTATGATTTATATCATAATAAAAAAATTTTCACTACTAGCTATGCATTAAAAAAGAAAAATTATTACATCCCCTCAAAAGGTTTGATAGTAATACCTGAAAGTGTTTTTAGTTTCAAAACACTAAATTTACTACTAAAAAAAGCAGAAATTGAATATGCGAAATATATTCAAAGCAGAACTATATCAAATAAAAAAATCCTTATTTACTCTAAAGACTGTCTACTATTAGAATTACCAAATGCAAGAGCAGCGTTGGAAAGTGATATTATCCCGTTACATGCTGCATATAGAGTGCCTAGAAGAGAAAATAAAATATATAAAAATTTAATTATAATATTCGAAGAAGATGCCACACCCTCAGTATTAATGAAGCTTAGAAAAAAATTAGAAAAATAATTTCATACTGATCCAATGTCTTCTTTTTCGCTTCCCTTGTTAGGGGATTTACTTGCTGAATTTCTCAATTTCAAAAGACTTTTCTTTTTAAATTGAGATAGTCGTTCTGACACCTTTCCCTGTTAATCCAACTTCATTATTATTTTTTAATGTTGTTGGATTTTGTTTATTTTATTTTACTCCTTATACTAACAACTGCCAGTTTAACTATTTCACTCACTACTGCTCCTACTGTTTGCTATAAATTTTTTCATTAATTCTGTTTCTCTAAGAATTCTTTATTTACTATAACTCAAACCAAGTGTTTACCTTTAGGAGAGATTCTGAATAGTTACCAATAGTGGTTACCATTACCAACCTTTTTATAGTAACCAATAGTTTCAATTGATATTATTAAACATATCGCTACTTGACTAAACTGGCCATCTCCCCTTTACAGAAGGGATTCTGAATAGTCACCAATAATGGTTACTATAGCGCATTTTTTATAGTAACTATTATTAGTTATCATTGGCAAATACGTACTTTCAATAGTATCTGTTCGTTAATATTTAGGATTTCAAATGAAGTGGTTTCTCTAACCAATTAAGGCTATAGTGATTTTAATAGTGTCAAAAATTAATTATCCATTCTCATCATAAATTGAATAACTCTAATCTATGTAATCATCTACCGTTGTTCCTCCTTCTGGATTATTTATCCAAACGCCTAATACTCTTTACCTACGTCCACAAAAATTGAGCCATATTTACAATAACTAAAATCATCATTATTCTTAGATTCAATTATGTCGTTACATTTTTTGCAACGTACTATATTAAGAATATTTCTTTCTTTAATTAAGCCTCTATATTATTATAATTTTTCTAATCAATTCGACCATCGTTTCATACACTTAAGGGGGTATAGCTAAGTATACCCCCTTAAGTGTATGAACGACTTCATAACCCCAAACCTGTATAAGGCCTTGATACGTCTATGTTTCATACGTACAATTACAAGGCTTCCGAGCAGACAAATATCTCTGGGAAACCCCTAAAATGATCAAAAAAACATATCTAATCTACATCACATTTTTGGGGACTATTTTGTAATATTTATAGCTCTTAATCAGAGTCTTTTAGTGACTTCAAATACCTAAGAATTAAGGGCATTCTATTTTTCTCTAGTAGAATACAGTCTTGTCGTAAGCAACTAAATATATATCAACATGCTTTCTACTTTGCTCAGACATGTACGAATCGTTTAGATTTGAATTCCTTAAAATTTCATTTATCAAAGTCAAAATTATCTTCCACTTCTTTAATAAAATTCCTCAAGGTGCCTCGTTTCTTAAAGGACGTGATAATCGCGTGAATTAAAATCTTCCTCCGAAAATTATCAAAAAAGCATTCGAAATGAACAGCTCATTAGCTCGGGGAGTGGACTGAAAAATGCTACAAGTCTTCGACCAAGAGGTTGCTAGATAGATCAATTCTTCTACATAGCTTTCTGTCATGGACACATCTCAAATTTCATGAGCTGAATGTAGAACTTCTAAAGAAAATCCCATGAAAAAGCCGACAAGTCAGGTTTTCCGTGAAATTTTGTGCTGTGGTTGATGAATAATCCAGTTATATATTAGTTTCCCTAATATTCACTCTGAAATTTTAATTTCATTTCAAATCCTTATTAAAATATGGAGTTTTTCGGAATATAATATTTAAAAATCCAGGTGATCTTTATGTATGAAAAAACAAAACAATTTCTTAGCATCTGCACTAACTAATGTTCCACACCCATCATTTTTTTATATTCATTGTAATAACAAATTATGTATTACTGAAACTGATTGGATAGATCCAATTGATTTAAAATTATGCTGTTCAATGGATTCCAATGGCAAACTTGGCATTCAAGCCAAGTTATTGTTAGATAAAATAATTAAAGTGGCACAACTGACAGATAACATCACATTGTCTAAACAAGTAATCTATAAAAAAACAAAAGCCATGTTTTCTTCTGTTAATCAATTAAATAAGGCACTTGCTTATCTATGTGAGCTTGGTTATATTTATTTAACTTCGGGTGGCGTATCTGGACGAATGCAATTGATTCTCTTAAATCCAAAGGCAATTTCAATTTTAGGTACTAACTCTTTATAAATTACTTTATGGTTAACATATTTTAAAAAAACAACAAAAGATAATTTATAAAACAAAAGCAGCAATACTGTTATCTTGATTAATGTTCAAGACGACAGTATTGCTGCCCTAGCTCCGCTTCTCCAGATTGGAATAACACTTATTCTTTAGCTGATTAAATAAATTCGCTAATGCCGTCTCGCCGACATTGCGGTACTTGCCTAATAGCACTAGCTCTTTCGTGAAATCCTCCCCGCGATATTGCTCCATTAAAACATCGATATGCTCGACAACTTCACATTTAATATCTGCCTACACTTTTCATTGAGGATACGTTTGGCACACTCACCCAATTTGCCCATCTGTTAAACGCACCTTAATTACAGCTACTATTACTATCCGTCAGCAAATCCTTCATAACCCCGCGTGTCGTCTTCCCTGTTCGCTGAACCTTTTTTAACACAATATCAACAGTTAAGACACAACACTATACATATTGAATATTATCAAGACTAAAATTGAAAAAAATTAAATAAATTAATGGACCAAACATATTTTATATGACTAATATGTTTGGTCTTTATCTATTTAAAATATCGAATCTTAATGTACTTTAATAAAGTCTTTTCAAAAATAATAAAGACCTTTATAAATGTTAGTCATTTTATTCAACAAACGGGCCAGATTGTGGAGTAAATATAGCTAATAGATGCATTGGGAAATTTTCTTTAAACAGTAATCATTGCTGCTTTGACAATATTTCTTATTTTTTGCGGATAAACATAAAACTAATTTTCAATGAAAGACGTTTCTAAAACAATTGCATATGATAATACAATGAATCTGTGAAGGGAATGAATTAAATGTACTATCACTCTAACGGGTATCCATATCAAACCCCTTATTATGGAAATGCATCAATGCATAATTATATGGAATACCCGAATTACTGGACATACCCTTATGGGGCAATTCCTGCAAATCAATTAAATCCTTATCATGCTTCCAATGGTAATAATGAAATAATGTTAAAAGATTATGGAGCTAACCCATTTGTCATTAATATTAACGAGGCGTCAAAGCAAAACAATACGTATCGTACAGCTTTATGGACAGGAAAGCATTTACAGCTAACATTAATGAGTCTAAATCCCGGAGAAGATATTGGACTAGAAATGCATCCTAATGTCGATCAATTTTTACGTATAGAGCAGGGTCAAGGGGTAACTCAAATGGGCAAGAGTAAAGATAATTTAACCTTTATAAGAAATGTCAATGATGATTATGCCATTTTTATCCCTGCCGGAACATGGCATAACTTAACAAATACAGGAAGTATTCCACTAAAACTTTATTCTATCTATGCCCCGCCTAACCATCCGTTTGGAACCGTTCACCCTACTAAAGCTGCAGCAATGGCTGGAGAAAAGGGTGAAAATAACAATAATAGAAATTCTGTTATTTCTGGCAAGACTCCAGATGAATGGGTGCGGTACACGGAATTCTTGGTAAATGAAGGATTAAAGGATGTTCAAAGAGGGATAAATCCAACACACATTCTTCAGGAATTTATTCTTATGGGGGTTCTAGTAGGAAAAGGATATTCTCCAGAAAAGGCATATGAGACAGTGGAAGAATGGGAACGGACAGGGGAATCTAAACTTCTACAACAAAGCAAAAATATGTAGAAATACTGTAAAAATAATGGATACAGATAAAAGACTTTTAGAATTTCAATATTTATCTATTTAAGAAAAAATTTTTTGAGATTGTGAAGGAATGTAATTAAACAAACGAAGGCTAATAGTGGAAGAGCTTTATGGTTATCTTGAAATCCAGTCTTCTGTTAAAGGGCGCTATTTTTGAATAAAACTTAGATTTTTAAACAATTAACGTGAAGTTTCTTAAATAAAAAAATATACAACTATATTTTTAACCCCGTCCTATATTGAACGGGGTTATGCTTATTTGAACTTTTAAAGTTAATTAACTTTATTTTCATTTCACATCTCCATCATAACTCTTTATACACCTCTGCGTAAGCGAATTTCAATTGTTCCTTTAGTTCTTTATTTTCACTCTCCAATTTCTTAACCTTTCTTTTTAGAGATTCAATAAGGGCGTCTTTATTATTTTCATTCATTTCTCGCTTCACTTGTTTTGGTGAAGGTACTTGTGCTTGTTGCTGTCTTAATGTTTCGATTCGTTCACGAATATCCTTATTGTTGTAAAGTGTTGCTTTCGATACACCAGCTTCACTAGAAACACTATTAAAATTAATATTCTCGTTAGTGCGTATGAGCCTTTTAATGGCTTCATCTACTTTTTGATAGGTGTTTGCCTTACGTTGGGCATGAACTGCTTTTAAATGAGCAGAACGGTCATATTCAGTCATTCTTAACACCTAACTTTCTTTTCATCCGTTCATGTCTACCGAATATAACGTTTCCTTCTTGAAGGGTAGTTAAAATATTTTGGTATCGTCGTAAGTTCTTTTGGTTCTTCTCGGCTATATCTTCTCTTCCTCTTTGTTTTGCTATTTCAATTGCTTTTGTCGTTGTATTAATGTGCAGCTCATATTTTTGCATATCGTATTCTGAAAAACCTACTGCTAAGTCTTTACATGGCGTTTTGTTGTCACCACAAGTTAGACAAGGAGGTTCTTCCATATAAGGACAATTACCGTTTAAACGAGCGTGGCACGTTCCATAGGGGTTATCCATCGCATTTAGTTTATGATCTTGCCATAAAGCATCCAAAATATCTATTGGTATATCTTCTCCTTCCTTAATTTCTTGAATTTCACCATTTAAATCGAAGCTGAATACTCCTTGCTTCACAGCGGATTTAAAGGCTTCTCTTTTGGTTTCATCTAATAGTTTAGCGTATCGCATTGTCATTTCTGGAGAAGCATGAGCTAAAAGCTCTTGAACAGTTAAAATATCTGCACCACTATTTATCATTTTCACTCCATAAGTATGTCGAAACTGATGCATCGCGAAATGAAAGAGATTGCCGTTTTCGTCAGTGATATTCACTTTTTTTGCCAATATATTTAGTGCGGTATTAACCCAATTTTGCCCATATGGTTGTCCTTTTCGTTTGCCACGATACCGCACAAAAATATAATCCTTTGGATTATTATCTTGATTACTAAATTTTTTTGATTTATCGATTAGAACGGCAAGGATTCCCGCTAACTCTTCATCAATTGGAATACGATGTTCTTTCACATAGGTTTTTCTTATATCTGTTACTATAGAGTATTGCCCGTTTAGTTGAACTAAGCAGTCAAAGGTTAGTTCTAATGCATCGGATATTCTAAGCCCGGTTTTAAATGCGACCCAAACAATCGGAACAATATCTTTATGTAATTCATCTAGATGAGAAAAAAGCTGCTCTAAGACAAAATCCGGAATGTAACCGATTTGGTCAGCGGATTTTTCTCGTAGTTTAGGCTTATCTTCAGGAAAAATCAGTAATCTTACATGTTTTTCAGGAGCTATATCATACTCATATCGTTGAATATCTTCAAGAAATTTTTGTATAGTGCCTAATGCTATTGATATATATGCTTCAGGATGTGCATTCTTTTGTTTCAGTTGAATTTGAGTATATTCATGTAGATATTCGATGTATTTTTCTATGTGATTTCGCTTTAAAGCTTTTAAATCTTTCCATTTTGGTTCTAGTGTAAATACAAATGTAAAAAAAGATGGTAAAAACAGTATATAATTTAATGCTGTACCCCATGCGAATTTATTTTTACTAAGTAATCGTTGCTTAAAATACTTTTTGACTTGCTCACGAATGGTAGTAGGAATCTTTGAGAAATCAATATAATATTGGTATTTGCTTTTATTATAATTAATACCGTATCTATCATGTAAATGACGAACATCCCATCTATCCTTTTCCCACTCTTCTCGTTTATCTGTGTATTGCGAAAGGGCTGTATAAATAGTTCTCAGAAAACGTGCAACGGGAGGTTTACCTATATCGTCTTTCTGGAGCTTTCTTCTTCTTATTTGTTGAGTTTGGATTCCTTTTTCATTCAACCAAAATATATACTCTCGTTCTGCTTTTTCAATATCCAATTCCAACATTGATGATAGTTTGGGGTACTTTTCGTTTATGAACTCCGTCACTCGTCTTAATGGCGGTTGATTTACAAAGGCATACGTGATTGACCAATAATCGTTAAATAAATGTTGGTAATAGACATATTTCACTTCTAAGTTAACCAAAGGATTATTGAATCGAAAATGAACATTTTGGTTTGAATGCTTATAGGTCTCTACCTCTTCTTTAAATTGTTTAATTTTACCTATATCGTTGATTTTCCATATGTCATTGACGAGGAAATAGGGATTACTTATTTGTTCAACCAAAACCGAGCCATCCTCGTGTATTACTTTATCAAAATAAGTTGAAAGTTCACTTTCTAAGCCTTCATGAAATCCTATTTCTTCTGATCCAATAATCTTCATTTGTTTCATCTAAGTAACTCCTTTTAGTCATTTTTCTTTAGGTTAAATGCAGATTGTGCCTTATTCCAATCTTCTCGAATATCTTCGTCAGAAGGATGTAAATATAAGTTCATTGTTGTTTGGATATGAGCGTGTCCTAATCGTTCTTGCACTTGTTTGATATCCTTTGTTTGCTGATAGTAAATTGTAGCGTGTGTATGCCGAAATAGGTGAGGGTGTAGCTTTTTTATTCCTGTTTTCTTTTTTAAACGCTTAAATAGAGATTCTACATCCAAATAATCCATTGGTTTCCCGACATTTCCACCTCGTATTTTCACAAAAACAAAGTTTGAATCTAAATCTAATTCATCCAACACTTCGTACAAATAATCATCGTATAAATCCATTAAGGATTGTGACACGTATATCTCTCTTTCTCCGGTTTTTAACTTAGCGCCATTCTCCAATTCCCCTCGCTCAACAAGGCGAATTCGATGTCCTTTTTGAAAGTCAAATTTAAAATCCTCCATAAAGAGACCTATAGCTTCACCAATACGAAATCCCGTTTCATATAACAATTGAATCAGGAACTTATCTCGGATATTCGTAGTTGCTTGCAATACTTGTTGTACTTGTTCCTTCGTTAGTGTATTTACTTTTTTACGCGGTTCATTTAATTTAAGTACGTTTCTTGCGGAGGGCTTATCTTTAGTAATATGGTGTAAGAAGCTTTTGTAACGTGTGTTACCTCCAGTGAACACTTGTTTCATTAACTTTTCCATCATGTCATTTTGTACTTCTTCATTTCGAAATAAATAGTCATAAAAGTTTGCTATAACTGTGATGGTATGGTTAACAGTTGTTTCTGCTCGTATTGCTATTTCTTGTTTAATCGGAGCGACTTTGGAATTTCCGTAAGGACTTCTTAACCACCCCACAAAGTCCACCAAATCCTCTAATCGAATATGTTTATAATCTTTGTTCACTTCTTTCAAATAGGTAAAAAAATGCTTTAAGGAATAACAATACGATTTCTGCGTATTAGAGCTTTTCCCCGTCTTATCTAAATACTTTATGTATTTCATGGCTACTAGTACGGGAATTCCTTCTTGGTCGAGTAATATATATCGCTTAATGTTATTTTCTAAAATAACCTCCTGAACTCTCATAGCACTTCCCCCTAAAAAGTAATAGTAACGCTCATTTTCTAACAGATTATATTTCGATATGGAATATAATAACCACAAAAACAAATGTATGTTCACTTATATTATATACATATTAGACTAATATTTTTAAATCGAGTTAATAAATCTAATATGTATTGAAAAAGGGGATATATGCTCATATATTGAACATATTATCCTCTTATTAGTTTAGTCTATTTAATATTCAGAATGTGTATTGAATTACTGATTAAAAAATCATACAAAACTGAACTATTATTCTACTCCAAGTGCTTTAAAAACCGCCTCTTGCGGCGTATTGTAAAATATAATGCTAAATGCACCCATCAATTCAGGTGGCACTGTACCCATATCTACCGCAGAAGTAATCGGTACTAGTACCTTTTTAGCTCCACTATCAAGGCAGACTTGCAACGTATTAGCAAACTCCTCAATCTTCAGTATGGTCCCACTAATACTAATATCACCAAGAACTACAAGACTAGATAGAGTTGGTTTTTGAAGAGCAGCTGAACAAATAGCAATTAGGGTAGGAAGTGTTAATGTCTTTGTGATACCAATCCCATTTAAATCTTGGTAATTAATAATGTAGTCCTTAGTTGTAGTGCTTATCGAATTACTTATATTTTTACCATTCGCCTTTAAATAATTAAAGGCGCTATTTGTCGCTTCTTTTGCATCTCTGTCTGTGCCAAGGCCTGTTCGTTCAAACTTCCCATTTCCAGGAAGAACCTGTGTCTCTAAACGATACACACCGACCATACCTGATTTCCCTCGTGAAATGGTATAGACATGCCCTGGGTTAGTCATTCCCTCAGGTATTAATTTCCCACCACCCTGTTCTGGCACAGGTACATAATGTTCTTCAAAGGTTTCATTATCGACATAGGAAAAATTGACATCATAAAATTCCATGCCACCAATTTTTTTGAGTTGCTCTTTAACACGGCGTCTTAACTCCAGAGAAATTGTTAATATTTCAGTCATATCCTCTTTTGAATAGTCAACATTAGGATATAATAGCTTTGTGAAGCCTGAAATCATCTTTCTGACTGCAATGACGTCACGTTGATTTAGATTCGAGCCAAACTTAAAATACTTATCACAAGCATCACCAAATTGCTCTTTGCGCATCTCCTTCATAAACTCTGAAAGATAGTCGGTGATAAAGGCATATTCATTAGTGAAAAAGTCTGGTCGATATTTAGGGATTTCCCAGCCTGGAACATAGCAATGCATTCGATCAAGAAACGCTGTATCATAAGCCATTACCTCTGGAAACGGTTCAAACAAATGTGATGTTTTTAAAAGTACATCAACACTTTGGTTGATGTTCCCAACAAACACCATGGAAGCACTAGCCGCCTTCTCCTCCTTGCCACGCGCAAAAGAACCAGAAGCCATATAGTCTTTCATGATTTGAACGCCATCTTTATCTTTGAAAGTGATACCTGCTACTTCATCAAAGGCTACACAATCCCACATCCCAACAAGGCCTACTGTTTTATTAGACATATTATAAAATAGATTAGCGACAGTCGTCTGTCCTCCCGATACAAGAATGCTGTTCGGTGAAATTTCTTTGTAGATGTGAGATTTCCCTGTACTACGAGGTCCTAACTCACAAAGATTAAAATTATTTTCCACCAATGGAATCATACGAGCAAGAAGCAACCATTTTTCACGCTTTGTAAACTTCTCTGCTTCCATTCCAGTTGATCGAATTAATACATTTAACCATTCATCTTTTGTGAATTCTTTCCGCGCTTCCTTGATTTCATCTAAATCAATATGAGGCATTTGGATAGGAGTTAACTTTCGTACACGAATAGGATGTGAACGGCGATCTTCTTCCATATATTCATATTCCAATTGAACAATACACCAAATCCCTCCACACAAAAGCCTATCAAATTCCGACACATTACTCGGTGATAATAATATTTCCTTTACACCAAGATTGGAAAACTCCGCCTCATATCGATCTTCTTTAATGTTAAGCTTAGCTGTTATACGGTCTATTACTGTATAGCTCCCTCTTTCACGTAGAATAGAAAGAACCTTTTGTGCTTCATCTGGTCGCACAAAATTCTCCGAAAGAATTCTTTTAATGGTTTTTACACCTTCTTCAATGATTTCAGGATCATCCGAGCTACAATATTGCCCTAAAAGAAACTCCAAAACATAAACTGGTACGTTTGCGCCCTCTTTAATAGCTTTCGTTAAATCTTTCCGAACTATCTTGCCATCAAAAAACTGTCTCAACTTTCGATTCAATACAATATTAGGATTCTCAGCTGCTTCTAACTTGTAGTCGTCCATGAACTTATTATCCCCCTTCCCTCAAAACTAAAATCCGAAATCATCAGCAAACGCTAGGTCCATTTGCACCTCGTGACGAATGACTTCAAGCGCATTTTTTTCATCGTATGCCACTAAATAATATTTTCTATCTTTATCATATTTCTTATTTCTAAATGTAAACTTCAGACGAAATACACGCTTACTTGCGTCGTTATCTTTTATATCTGCTACATAGATGTTCTCATTCGATATTTTTTCATTATCATCGGAAATAAAGAATAGTTTATAAGTCGTTTCTTTATTTATATCTGTAACCGCTTCTGTTTGAATAAAATCTAAATTCAACGCTAAATTAGTAATTTTATTTAACCCTGATACAAGAGCTATCGTAACAGCCTTTGTTTCCGTGTGATATTTATTCGTTTTCACATCAAGTACAGGGATTAAAACTTCTTGAAGAGAAGCCCCTCCATGCACGTAGTTTTGTCCGCCACCAGCAACTTTAATAACATCGCTGCCAATCGGGACAGTAATTATTCGCTCGTCGGCATTGTTTAATACCTCACCTAATCGAATGGTACCTACACCCTCCGTCTGTAAGCTTTCATCCGCAATGACATATCTCCTACCAACAAAAGCGTTATTTTTTTCAAAACCACTAATCTTATCACTTTCTGTTAGTTTATCGCGTTTATAAATAAAACCATGATCCGCTGTCACGATAAATCGTGTATTATTTGCACTAGTCAGCCTTTTTATCATCGTATGAATTTCTTCTACAGCTTCTTCACAGGCATTGAACACCTCATTTTCTGTGTTCAACTTATCGCCCCTAGCATCAATTTGATTATGATAGATATATACCACTTCTTGACCAGTGAAAATATCTTTTAAATCAGCTACTTTCATCATCTTAATATCATCAAACTGTACCGTACGACTTTTTTGCACAGTCTTCTGTAAAACTTGTTCTCTTGCCTTTAAATCATCACATACTTTCCCATCAACGAGTACTTTGAAGTCTTCACTCATAGTAAGCTCCTTATGAGGAAGTAACGCAGACATACCAAATCTTGTATAAGATGGCACAACGCTTTGCATAGCATGAATAGTTGCCGTACATTTTTCATCGGCCATCATTCGTTTCAGTAATGTTTGCCCTACTTCAAAACGGAGGGCATCAGAAATGATGACTACCACACGCTCTTTTATAGGACGTAGAAATGTATGATAGAAATCTTGTTGCTTCATAAGTCCCGTATTGCCCCTACACTCCGAAAAAGCACGAATCCAGGCTACTGATAGCGGATCTAAATAACGATTTGTATAAATGTTTTCCACCATATCACGTAAATTTTCATAAGGTGTATTATTGATTATTTTGTCATAGTGGTAATAGAAATAGCGATATTTCTGGTCAATGACATAATCCTTTTTTATATAACTCTTCCAAATATCCTCCACACACGTCTTCGCTTCAAAACGAGCTGCTGAAACGATGTAGTAAGCATTTTCTAAAATATAATAATGCGAGTAATACAACTGGCCATAATGCATTTTCCGTCTCACTTTACACAGCTCAGGGATAGAATAACCATTTAATTTTGCATCTGTATCCTCGTTTTCAAGCCTTTCTATTAACCATTTCAACAAAAAGATATCCACTTTTTTGAAAATCTCTACTTCAGTTAAATCATTTACTTGTAGCTTGTTAAAAATTGCTTCTCCGTTCAGTGTACTAAATACCAATTCAGACAAACGTTCAAAGTGTTCCTCAAAGTTCTTACTATTCATCAAGCTGTCGAGAAACGCAATAATATTACCTGATTTGTATGAGCAATAATTTTTCCATGAAACAGGAAGCTCTGACTGAATCACTTTTGAGGTATACGTAATAAACATGGTAGCAATCAACTTAAATAAAGATGGTGATACATCTGTATATCCAAAAGTTTCTTCACACTTGCGCCAAAATGGTTGTATTAAATCGTATTTTTCAAATTCCGCCATATACTTATTATCTTCGAGACTATCACTCGTAATAACTGCACGAACAATCTCTTCAAATGAAACCACTTTCGTCTTACAAATAACACTCATAAGGGCAGTTTCAATAACACTCTTATTATAATTTTCAATTTCTAACTCATAAAATCGCTGCGTTCGATCCTTGGCACCAAAAAACTTAATATATTGCTGCAGCACTGGCTTATATTTTTCATCAATGCCTAAATCTAGCGCCAATAAAGAGGCTCTATCAGCAAAAAACTCCTTCGAATAACGAATCGTATCTGCCAAATGGTTGTCCTTCAAGGCTGGTTTAGCAAAAGGAGCGTAAACTAAATAGTGATTTGTCGTATCCTCACGTTCTAAAAAATGTTTGATATAAAACTGATTATCTTGCTCAAGTTTCAATACCTTTGCATTCTCAAGTTCTATTGTATCGATATCCTGTATAAACTCAGCACCGGTGTCGTACCAAAATACCAGCTTTCGTACATCCCCTACAAACTCAGTGTTCAGTTTATCTATAATTTGTTTTAGATTAAGCTCTGCCATTTAATCATCACCTTATTTAAATATAAAGCATCCTTGCAATATATTTGTTCAATTCTTTCTTAAATCTTATTCAAATATACTTGAAATAAAGCAAAAGAAATAGTCATCTTATTCGTTAACAAGATAGCTATTTCTTTCTATTATCGTTACAATTCGTTAATTAACCTCATTATAAACAGTATTAAATCTTTCCAAGAATAGCAAGTTTCTTACTATCCTGCCCTGTTTGGACCTTTTCATAGTTCACTTTCACACCATCGTCCAGGTCAATGGCAATTCGGCTAAGAGCAAGGTGCGCAACCTTTTCATCATATTCTTTCGTTTCTTTCAACTGCTTGATAAGCTTTTCTTTACGCTTCTCTGCTTGTGCTACTTCACGGCCATTATTACTATTCTCCGCCATATCAGTCATACGATCAATTTCACTCATATAGATTTTTTGCATTTTATGAAGGTAATCAACACGTAACACACCTGTCGTATCAGCTGTATAACGGTGCATATATACAAGTGCCTTAAAGCCATTTTGCTTTCCACTATCATACAGCCAATAAATAGGGCGTTTTTGATACATTTTCACATGGTCTTTATAAAAATCTTTAATGAAATAGTTACGAATAATTTCTCTTGAGGTACTGCCCTTATTTCCAAGCGCCTGTGCAATAAAGTCAAGATTTTCTTCTAAAGTATCCTCACCATAGACTGTCTTCACAAAAGCTACAAAACGTCCAACAATATCATCTTCAAAATATTCCTCATCGGTAATTGGAATACAATTATCCGCATCCGGTATAAACGATGAATACTTACTCGTATCCCACTCATCACCAGCATAAGCTAGCCCAGGAACATCCAGCGAATAACGACCAAACATACAGCCAACTGCATATGAAACAAAACTTTTCACATCTCGCTGCAAATCGGCTTTACGAACCGTTACATCTTTATCCTCAACCTCAGGCGTTAATTCATCTTGTAACCCATAAATCTCAATAAAAATACGATTTAACTCCTCCTCATTCGCCTTCAAAGCATAAAACTGAGCTTCAGCATGACTCTCCCAACTTTGATAAGCATCCTCAATCCGATATTTCAACTGCTCTATCAACCCATCTGCAGAACTAGTACCATTATTAAATGTAATTAAAGGATGTGTACTAAAATCCCAAGAATTTTCAAAACAGTTCCAATCATTTTTTGAAATTTCAATATTTTGCACTACATAATTTTCAACTGTATTGTTTGAAACAACTCTCGCATGAATTGGTACTGAATTTACATGTCCTGCCTCATAATTAATAGTTGGTGATAGTGCGGAAAGATAATGCTTTGCTACTTTTGAATTCACTAGCCCTAATAAACTCATCTGTGACATATCTTTTGAATATATACAACAACCAGCTACATCAAAAATAAATCCATTTGGATAATAACGAAAAGCAATATTACCACTTGAAATTTTTGACCAACTAATTGTTTCACGGTAAAAATACGGGATATTCTTTATAGTTCTTGTGACTGTCTTATAAAGACTAACTGCATATTTTTTTGCTTCTTCACCGTCATTTGCCCAATTCAAAACGTAATCTTGATTTCCATACCACTTTTTGAAATCTCCACCTTTGTTATAAGGTATCCATTTAATATCATTTTCAATTGTTGTATTCTGATTAGCACTATGCAAACAACTTTTTGATAATTGAATTTCATGCCATAATCTTAAAAATCTAGCATTGTCACAAGTCTGCATCCCAGTCTTAGTCTCTGCATAATCTGACAATAATTTTGCATCAAATGCTGATAGTGCTTTATTACTTAACCAATACACTATTGGTGAACTAGGTATTTTAGTAAAGTTTTCAGAGCTTACTTGTGCATATCGATTTGCTTTAACAGGGAATTCTACAGGTATACCATTATCCCCTATATCTTTTAGAGTAATGTGATTGTATGTTCCTTTATATTTCTCAAAATTAGAATTTCTAAAATTTGTAACAGCAGTACCAAAAGCAATGCCCATGACCATATTTTCCATATGCATTAAATTAGAAATAGTTTTTGTAGCTAATATAGCTTTACGCATTTTTTCATAACTAGATAGGAACATCCACGATTGCATTGTCACCATACAGTTATAGCCATTTCGATTGGCCATTTTGTTTCCCTTTTCAATAAAAACAGCAAATAAATCTGATTTGGTTAGTGGATAAAACTCTTTTAAATAATCACTCAATTTTGCACTCATTCCACTTCCACCCATATAAGGTGGATTTGTAATAACAACATCGTATTTTTGAGCTAATGCTTCACCCATGGCAATTAGCTTTTTTAATAGTTGCTGAGAATTTTCAGCATCTAATACTTCTAATGATAATTGACCTTCTAATCTGAAATCATCCACAAAAATGTTGAGGAATTTCCAATCGCAGTTATCAACATTTAGAATTGAGCCATATTCTTTGGCATCTTCGAATGTGTCAATTAGATATTCCAGTTGTTGAATAGCTGAATTTCTTTCTAATTCATTAAGTGATTGTCCGAAAAATTGCAGATTTCCTTTGTTTATATCATTGCTTTCTTGAATAGCATAAACCTTAGGTGAGATTCCTCTTGTTAAAAATCTACGGTCGTATTTTCTAGCTTTCATCATAATAGCAAAATAAGCAAGTTGATACGCTCGGTCATCGATGTCTAACCCATAAAGATTGTTTTCAATAATGGCTACTGCTGCATCTCGTTGTGTGTAACCCTGACTTTCATATATTTGCATCAGAACATCAAAGGCATAGACAAGTATATGTCCACTTCCCATACAAGGATCAATAACTTTAATATCTTCTGGTGATAGTTTCTTATATTCTGCTCGTATTTTTTCAAGTTCAGCTTTTACACTATCTTCTTGCTCTGCTTCCTCAAGGTAGTATCTCCATTCGGATTTCAACTCTTCATTTTGATGGCCCTCTACCCATAGTCGACCAAGGGAGTTTTCCACCATATAACGAACAATCCAATTAGGCGTAAATAATTGTGTTGCTGCTGGAATACGTTCTTTCGTAATTTTGACATTCTTTTTTAGTAAAGCGAACACTTCATCTTTAGGTTCTGTATTGTAATATTGATACAACCATCCAATAATCTCTACAGCTTCTTTAAAATCTTCCTCTTCAATATCATTAATTAGGTGACTAACAATCCCATCAGGGTCTGTGAATGAAATCGGTAATAGTAGCTCTGTATAGTCAGCTGTTTTTTCAAATAAAGCAGGAAGTACTTCATTTAACTTGTTACATTGTTTAATGAAAAGCATACGGAACAATTCGTCTAACTTATTTTCATCCTTTAGTTGTAGGATACGATCCGTTTCATATGATGAAAACTCCATATCTGTGTCAAACGGTTTCGTAACCATATCTGGCTCTGCTTTACCAGGTGTTTCACTCGATAGGACACGAATGCCAGATGGTAAATAGTCATTGACCTCCATGAAACGAATGGCAATTAGACGGTTAAACCATGTATAGGCAACCTCTTCAACGACAAATTGAAACGCTGCTTTGTAATCTGTAGAATATTCTTTTTCTTTGATGCGTTTAATCAATGCCTCACGCTGTTTAATTTCATTATCTACGATTTCAGTGGGTTTACCCGTGCCAATATCGAAAAACTGAATATTATCTGTTGAAGTGGAAAGAGGATATAAAATCCCCTTTTCACTTATCCCAATAAGACCTGCTTTGTAGGTAATTTCACTAATGAGCTTTCTTCTTGCCCATACTGCAAAATTCTTAATCGCTGTTTTATTCATAATTTCCTCCTGTTAGAACTCCACGTTTAGTATCGTATCGTATTCCATACGCTGTTTTAATTTTCGCTTTAACGCCTCTACATAGCGCTCAATATCCTCTTCTGTCTCGATACGCCATGTTGCTTCTGTGTTAATGGATTTAATACTTACTGTTTTTTGCGTTTTTGTCTTTGGCTTCGGTGGCTCTAATACAGTTTCTGGTCCATCTGCCACAATTGTTGGAGGTATTTTTGTCTGTTTCGCCGCTTGCAGTCGTGCCTCCTCTGCTAAGATTTCATTGAGTAAACGTACCTTTAACGCATCCGCTTCCACTTTAATATTTTGAAGAGTTGCCACATTGTTACATGTTTCAGCTTTTTGCTCAAGCTCTTCAAATCGATGAACAACTTTTGGCGAGAACTGCTCCTTATACTCTTTTCCTTCTAATTCCGCATTAACACGTTTTCTTGCTTCTTGAATCACTGTGAAAATCGGCTCTGCCATTTCCTTTAAAATATTCCCATATAAATCTGTGAATGTATCGAGCATATCTGGCATTTTTCGAATATCTGCATATGGTACATTTTTCTTCATAATGCCTTGTATTTGTTCGATTACCATTTCAATTTCATTGTTCACAATAAAGGTCTTACTTTCATTGTAAATCTTTAATAATTTTAAGGCACGATTCCAAATAGACAGCTGATCACCTTCAAAGAAGCTTTGAATAGGCTCTACATCCTCAGCAAAATCTAATAGCTCATCCTTTTTACTGTCTACTGTTTTGAAAAACTCTGTAGCATATTGAATTGATAGAATATCAAGTAATAGCGCTTTACCATTTTTGACAATGCGTTCACCTGGATAGCTCGGTTCATTACGGTAATAAATCTCAAGTTTTTCTAATTCATTTTTTAATTTAGTTGTATATTGCTGAAAGCTCTTGACGATGGCATCATCTTCATCACTAGATGGCGTTATGTTAAATAGCGCCTTCATAACTTCTCTCACTGTTTTTTTCTGCTTATCGTTTGCTTTTTCTCTTTTTTCAATTAACAGCTTTTCGAGAAATTCTTTTCGACTTAAATAACGGTATACTTCATCAGCAGATTTTGACAAAAGTGTCACGGCATCGTTGTTGACAAAGAACCCAAGATCACCATCTTTAAATAGTTTTACTACTAACCATTGCACATCGTCCTCTACAAATCCATATGGCGGTTTCGTAAAGCGTTCCATCACTGATTTTAGTGACGTTTTTGCATGCTTTTGTGAATTTAAGCTGATGAAATCAAGCACGTCATTTAGAGCTAATTTATTAGGTGTCCCATTCCCAGTTGCTTCTCCAAATGAAATTTGGCTACTATTCGAATCCTTTAGCAGTGCCTTAATTTGCAACTCTCCCATCGCTGTATCAATATAATAAAGCTTATGATAGATCGAGTTCACTAGTTTGCCCATTGCCTCATGTATACGAGCCGTAATATCCTTTGCAGCAACTTGCAGTTTATCTCCATTTACAAAAATCTCAGCGTTTTTCAAAGATTGCTCAAGGTAAATACTTGCATGATCACTTCTCTCACGCATTTCAGAACGTTTCGCTTCTTTAATTTGTTCAAATTTTGTAATCGCATTTACTGTGTTCAACCGTAAATATTTTTCGATTTTTAACACGTTTCTAATCTCATCCATAAACGCCTTATCATCAGGTAATGCAACTAAAACACTCGGCGTCTGTCCGCTCATTAAACGTAATGTTGTTTCATCTGTACCCATTTCATAGTTTGGTGTCAGTATTTTAAGTGAAATTGCATTATTTTGATTTGCCTTATATGGTCTATCATCTACCAACTGGTTAAATGCAAATGTATATCTTCCATTGAACGCTGGGTAGCGATATTTCTTTTCGTCATATAGACCATCAAATATTAGCTCTGATACTTTACTAATGATTTCTGAGATTTCTACATGTTGATTATCGATTTCACGATTAATTTCTTGCTCTTCATCTGTTAAGAATACGTACAATTCGCCGTTTTTTTGAATATACGTTTGGCGAATAAGACGTTTTAGCGCATCCTCTACTTTCGTTTTTAAAGCAATTCTATCTTCATCAATATGTGAAACCATTAGACTTGTAATATTTTCAAGATTAGGTACTACTTCTTTCACGTATTTAATCATAAATAACGTTTTTAATACATCTACATCAAAGCAGTCCTCTAATTTATCAGGATTTAAGTAGTCATTATTATAAGCACGGATAATTACACCTTTATGACTATGATCTAAAAATTGCTCAAGCGCATCATAAAATAGATTAAATGGTACAAGCGTTCCTTCTGATTTATCCATTATTTTAACGACTGATTCCTTGAACAAGGCTAGCATTGAGCGTTCTCCCTCTGCTAAATGTTTCCCGCTAGCGCCATGTGTTCTAATCGATGTTAGTACACTCGCTAACAAGTTAAACTGATACGGTACGAATGGATATACATCAGAAAAATTATCTCGATCTGTATAAAGTTTCTTTTCAATACCGTCGTTAAATAGGATAAGATTTTTTATAATAGTATCTTTCTCATCATAAAGAGGCCTTAACGTTTGGCTGCCACTCTCTGTTTTTTCTAATATTCTTTTGCGAATAACTTCATCTACATTAGCTGAAGAAAGGGATAGTCTTGTATCAAAACGACCTTGGATTTTCGAAAAGTCACTACCTTTTGTTTTCGTAATGCTATCGATATCCTGTTGACTTGTTACAACTACCCACGCCTTACCTTCACATGCAGAACCTAAGTCCTCTGTCACTGTTTGCAGATTTAACATAAGCTTTGAATCGTCACCTATATATTGACCAATTTCATCTACTAAGAAGACTACATGATGATTGTTCCCTTTTTTATTGATGTATTGCTTCACCATATCAGCAAATGATGCTACATCAATGTTATATGTACCCGTCGAACTCTCACACCAGTTTTTTGCAGCTTCCATGCTCATATAATCAATTTTTACAAGCGCCTGACAAACCTGGTCTTGAATAAAACGGAATTGATGTCTTGACTCTTCCCATTCTTTCCCACGGACTTCAGAAAAAGCATTTTTGAACTCTTCATATTTACCTTCATCAGAAAGGTGTCTTTCTAAATCCGCTAAGAACGGATTGGCTCCGTAAAAGCCTAAGTGCTGATTAAATACCTTTAGAAATACAGAAAGGATCGCTTCTTTATTATTTTGTGAGTCAGCCATCCCACTTTTAGAATCAATATTAAACAAAATAATATCGCTTGAAACATTGGCAGCAAGCTTCATATCCGCTAGTACCATTTCATCCTTAATTTTACGATCTTCTACAAAGTATTCGAGAGCCGTTTTACCATCAACAACACGATTTTCTAATAGATATGAAAGTATTTTTAAAAAATGGGATTTACCGCTTCCGAAGAAACCAGAAATCCAAACCCCCATCTTATCTGTATTGCCAATAATTCCTTTTTTATAGCTTACAAAAAAGTCAGCGAAATGTTTTTGTAGTTCCTTTGTCACAACATACTCTTCAAGCTCTTGTTTGACGTTCTCATCATCACCTTGACCGACCTTAATAACCCCTTTAATGTCTCGATCTACTGGCTTTGTAAACATATTTTTAATAAACATTAATTACTCCTCCTTTAATCTACTAGTTTGAATGCTCTATAATAGTTATCATCCTTAATTTCTGAAAAGAGCATTAAAGACTGCCCGTCATATTCCCCTGGGAAAAACATCACCACAGGTACATCATCTACAAACTGATGTAAGTTATTTAAAATTTTATGTGAGCGCATCATCGGGTAACATTTCCCTACCCCTGTTAAAAAAACAATCGCATTTTTCGGTGTATGGTTTTTAATATATGCGAGCAGTTCATTACTTTGATTGTCTTCTTCCATTCGAAGCATCTCATTGACTGCTTTTGTAATTTCAGAAAAACCTTTTGTTTCCTCAAATTCCATACATAACTCTAAAAAGCCTTCTCGAATTAAAATATCTATAATGATATCGTACAAATCAAATATGACTAACTGAAAGTCGTGGTTATTGGTTGCATATTTTGATTTCAAATAATCAATCTGCTCTCTTACAAGTAACTCTTGCTCTGCTGGATAATCAAAAACGTAATAGCCTACCTCATTTCCTAATCCTTTATTTTCTCTGAAGTTAGGTTGCTTTATTTTATCTTCGAGCTGTTTCAGTCTATTTTCCAAATTCACCATTTAACTCCCCCCTGTAATAGCTTTAATCATTTGTGTCTCACCAATATCATTTAAATACTGTTCAAGTTCATAATCTAATATAGCAGGTGTTATACGTTTGCGTTTATCACTCAACGTTAATAAACCAGCATCCATTAAAAAATTCATATACGAACTCCGTAATCGTTTTAATGTAACATCTGTCCATTTACTTATCGTTTCATCTTGAGCTTGCTTGTTTTTAAAAAAGATGCTGATATCGCTTACTGTGAGTTCTTCCGCACCAAGTATAACTTTTTCTCGATACACCTCATATAAAAATTCAAAAAACAATGTGTTCTTACGGGCTATCGTATAAATCGTAATTAGCTTTTGCGTTTTGACATCTGCATTCAAAAACAGCTTGATTAACGTATCATCCAGTACCATAATTCTATTTTTTAAATAACCAAAATTACGATTTGCTCGATAAGGCTTCGAAATGCCTAACAAATTTTCATTTAAGCAAAGAAATTTTATTTCTTCCCATGATTTACCTTCATGTTTTAACTTTATAAGTAACTTCATTTCAACAAACCAAAATGATTCAGCAACCAACCCTGAACTATACTTTTCCATAGATCACACTCCAAATAAGAACTTACTTTTTAAGAACAGCAGAATGATAGCTATTTTCTACTTTAATCTACAAGACAATATCACCGTTGTCACATTCAAGTGTTTCCAAATTTCATTCAAAATATCTAGAAATACAATTTCGTTCATTTTGTATTGTAAATGTAGATGGAGTTACTTTTTCTGTTCTTCTTACTTCCGCATTTGTCAAATTCATTTCAATGATTATTTTCCATAGGTTTTTATAACTTACATTTTTGATAAATACACCTTTTGTTTGATGAATTCCATCAATTAACTTCGCTCGTAAATATACTTAAATATATTATTATTGATTTACATTGATTGATGTTCATTCAATAAAAAATCGTGCAAATACACGAATGAATTTCTATATAAACTAAATTTAACACCCATCTAACATTATAACGATTGCCTATACAAATGGGTAATTGATTTATAATTCAAATAGTGAAACCTTCTTAATAGTTAATCGTATACCTTATAAATGTCATTTTACAGGAGGTTTTATTATGAGAGAAGCTTGGCATACAAACGATGATAGACTATACATAATCCCTCAAAATTTACCTGCAGCTGAAATCGAGAATCATAAGCAAATTGCCAAAAAAGGAACATTTATTTGTCCTTATTGTAAGGCTCAATTATACGTAAAAAGTGGAGAGATTTTAGGGAATTTCTTTTCACATTTGCACGGGGAGAGTTGCGAAGCGTCTAAACAAAGCGAAGCACGTTATAGCAAGTATGAAAAGCAAAAGAAGAATGATACACCACGCCAACCACACATAGTAGCTCTAATAAACGACGAATTAAATGTATTAGCAAAAGTTTATCCACACGTTACAGTCATTCCTGGATATCTAAACCAGGACTTTTCAAAACACATCCCAGACATCACTTTAAAAATTAATGATTATAAGTACGCAATTACAATTGTCACTAACATTACCGTCTCTACAGATCAGGCTATTGCAAAATCTATTCAAAATCAAAAAAATTATTATGCATCATTAGGTTATGAACCGCTATTTTTCATTGAGCGTAACCATTTGGGCATTGATATTGATGGACAATCACTTGTGCTATGGAAAACAGAGCTACAGGCGTTAACAAGTCAAAAAGCAGATATTCATTGGAAAGATTTTTTAAAACAATTAGGGGAATTAGAGGACCTACAGGCGGTACTAAAGCTACCTAAAACAGACTTAAACGTGAAAAGTATAATGTATATTACGCCTGCTAATGAAGCCATTTCTATTGAAGCTTTCCATGTTTTAGAACATCCAAACACTTTACCACCTAAAGCACACTTCTTCGCAATGCCTTATAAACTAACATTTTCTCAAGCATTTAAAATAAACGATGAAAATCTTAGCCTAGCGGACCTAGACATCGAAATTAATAATCAATCAAAATACGCTGAACATTTTTTACAGGCAAAGGAAGCTTTTGAACGCCAACTTGAAGAAAAGGCTCTTTTAGCTAAGTTAGCGGCGGAAGAAAACAGAAAACAAGCTATCGAAAACCAGCAAACATATTTAGAAAGATATAGTCAAAGTAACTATGTAAAATCAGATAAGGATAAAAAGCGTGAACTAGTAATGAAAGCCTTCCTTTCTAATAATTAAATGAAAATTTATTTTTCCTCATTTAAAACCAAATCATATATCAAATAGCGAAAAGGGTTGTCCTAACGGATGGCCCTTTTTGTCTTTTTTAATGTTCATTACAAAACTATTTTCACACCAAAAAAAAGGCTTTAGACCTATAAGAATTAAAAAATCTAAAGATATAATGATTTGCGGATTTGAAACAATTTACTGGCAATTGCATTCAAAAAAAGGGATCAAAGCTATTCGAATATTTAATATGCCATGGTAGAATACTGCAAATTTTAGTGGGACAAGCTTTTTAGTCCTTCTAGGATTCAACAGCACCCTATCCGGAAGGGTTGCTATCAATGCATTTTTTCATGTCTAGGTACCTAGGCATGAAAATTAGTAATAACGGAGGAAAATGCGATATGCAAAACAATCAGGAATGTAATGAATTTGAACAAGAAGAAGAGCAAGAAGTAGAAAACGATTTTTCCGAACTAAAATTAGCAGAAGCTAAATTAGAACTAGAGTTTGAAAGTGAAATCTCACCTAATGTTAGAAGCGGCGGACTTCAATTAAGTAATAATCTCTTTGAAGAGATGTATGAAAGCATTAATAGTCTTGATGAGTATGGGTTTGAGTGGCAACCACCAATAACATTTGAAGAATCATCTCTAAAGCAATTTGACGTTAATGTTTTTCCGAACACCTTGAAAAATATGGTTTTAGCAGTAAGTCGCTTTACACAGACCCCAGTAGATTTTGCTGCAGTTTGTTTAATTGGTGTACTATCAACTGTTTTACAAAAAAAGTTTCACGTTAAACCAATCGAAGGCTGGAAAGAACCTTTAAACACATATACAGCCGTGTTATTACAAGCATCAAATCGTAAGTCGGCTGTTTTTGGATTAATGATGGGACCTTTATTAGATTATGAATCGAAACTTATTAAATCACATCAAGAAGTGCAAGAAAAGAATGAAAACCAACTATCTTTACTAAATAAACGTATAGATAAACTGGAAAATAAGTATGCAAAATCAGGTGAAAATGAAGTGCTAGAACAGTTGGAAAATTTGTGGACCTTAAGAGCAAAGTTAAAACCAAATCCAGCTCCGACACTCATTTTGGATAACTCAACTGAAGAAGTTGTTGTCTCCAGGATTTCTCAAAATTCCGAACGTATTACGATTGCTTCTTCAGAAGGAGATTTATTTGAACGGTTAAAATCATCTATTAAATTTGAAGCAAGTAAATTAGATGTGTATTTAAAGGGTTATTCTGGTGACTCACTGCGAACTGACCGAATCTCAAGAGGTACTGAACGAATAGAAGAACCTTTAGTAACAATTTGCATCTCAGCCCAGCCGACCGTAATTCAGGATATGCCTCAGAAAATCATTGATCGAGGCTTAATTCCTCGTTTTTTAATCGCTATGCCTGAAGATTTATTAGGTAAACGAGATGTGTACAATGCTAAACCAGTAGACTCTGAAACTAAATATCTATATAACAATTTAATTTCTAAACTACTAAGTTTCGAAGATAATGATTCTGTTGCACTTGAACTTTCCACGGAATCATACAATTTCCTGAAGAAATTTGAACACCATGTGGAGACATTATTTTTACCAGAACAGCTATATTGTGACTCCTTAAAAAGTTGGGGTGGGAAAATAATCGGTAATTTATTACGAATTACAGGTTTATTACATGTTGCTAAACACACTGACATCGCAAAGGATAAATCAGATATTCCTACAACAATTGAAGTAAAAACGTTAAAGGAAGCACTAAAGTTAAAGGAATATTTTGATTCCCAAATTATTAACGCTTATGGGATCATGTTTAGCAAGGAATCGAACGATATGGCTCAATATTTACTAGGTAAGTTAGAACTACTAACAGAAGAAAAGAAACAGCGTAAAGTTGCTAAGCAAGATTTATGGCAAAAGACAAAAAAGATTTTTACTACTGCCCCAACCTTTAACCTAGTACTAAAAATTTTAGAAGAGCGTAGCTTTATCCAGTTTGACTTAGGTGGTAAATCAGGACGAAAAGAATTTATTATCTTATCTCCCTTTGTAAACAATGATAAAAAAATTTAACAGTAGCTATTCGAATATGAGAAAATGGCTGTTATTATATTTCCAGCTTTTAAAAAACAAAGCTAGATTTCAAGTCTTATAGCAAGAGAAAGGTAGGAAATTCGGATGCAACCACGTGATTTAGAAAATGAAGAATGGATGAATTTAAAAACCGCTGCTGAGTATTTAAATGTATCTTACAAAACGCTAATGACTTTTCGTGCAAAGGGATTAGAAGTAGCAGAGATCGGTCGTATTCGACGCGTGTCAAAATCAGCATTAGATGAATTTATGAAACAAAATAGCTTTTAAAACTAGATATTTGAGGGGAATTACTTCGCAAAACTAATCTCTTCAATTAAATAAAATTCAATCGTGGAGGATATATAACATGCTAAATATTTCAAAAAAGTACCCACAAATTAAATCATATCAATTAAAGGATGAAACAACAGTATTTCGTTTTACCGTATACCTTGGCGTTGATCCTTTAACAGGTAAAGAAAAAATCGTAACCCGAAGTAAATTTAAAACTGTAAAACAAGCGGAGCGAGCAATTGAAAAGTTAAAATTTGAATTTAGTAACGGGCTAAATCCCTCAAATATGTTAAAGACGTTTAAAGATGCTTATGTATTTTGGGACGAAGCATATAAAGTATCAGGAATTACGATGAGTACTTACTCTAAAACAGAGGGTTACTTTAAAAATCATATTTTACCGTTCTTCGGCGAAAAGAAATTAGCAAAAATTAATGTCGCAATGTGCGAGCAATTTGCTATCGGACTTTCAAAAAAACTGAAGTATTTTCATCACATTGTTAACTATGCTTCAGATGTTATGGAAACAGCGTTTCGTCTCGGAGATATTCATAAAAATCCTTTCAAGTTTGCACGAATTCCAAAGGAAGTACCTCATACTCAAAACGATAATTACATCGAAGTAGCAGATTTCAAAAAATTACTTCAAGTTTTACCCGAACTAGATTATAAAAAACAATGTTTATTACGTCTTCTTATGTATACAGGGATGCGTAAAGGCGAATTATTGGTTTTAACCTGGTCTGATGTAGATTTTGATAACGGACAACTTTCGATTCATTCAGCTTACTCCTATTCAAAACATAACAGGGGTAAAAATGTTGGTCTTACCAAAGGGAAAATTAGTCATATTATTCCTTTAGACCCTACAACCTTAGAGATGTTGAAAACATGGGAAGAGTTACAATTTAGACAGTTGAAGCAATTGGGTCTACCTCGTAAATCGGATAATGAACAGATAATTTTCAATAACACAGTCAATAAATATTTAAAAACAAGTTCTCCAAATGACTATCTAACTGAAGCTATTGATAAAGCTAATATCAAGTATGTTACAGTTCATGGTTTACGCCATACCCACGTGACACACCTTCTTGAAGCCGAAGCAGACTTTTTTGGTATTAAGGATCGTGTAGGACATTCAAAAAAGGAGAATACGACTCATATGTTTTATTCGCATGCTACAAATAAAATAAAACAAAATACTTTACAATGTTTACTTGATTACTATAAAGAATTTGATATCAATTAATCAGGAGGAAAACAGATGAAAAATGAAATTTAAACGAAAATACCGGACTTAAAATGTTACGAAGAGTGCCTCTAAGGAATTCTCATTCGATGACTTTCCACTCTGCACCTCCCGATATCTAATCGAATAAATATTTATTTAATACGCAATAGAACCTCAAAACTCTATTGCGTTTTTTGTTGTCTTACAATGTCTTATTTGCTAAAGCGTCGCCTATCACATAAACTGAAACTGTAGTACTAGTTACTACAACCTCTTTGTCTCCGTAAGCACGAAACAGGAGGAACATATGGTTAATATTAAAAGTTACAAACTAAAAACTAATGAAATCCGATATAAATTCCACATTTATATAGGCACAGATCCATTAACAGGCAAGGAAAAAACAACTACTCGTAGCGGCTTTAAAACAAAGAAAGAAGCTAAAGAGGCTTATTATGAGTTGCAACAAGAAATTAAAAATGGTACTTTCGGAAAAGTTTCTAAAGACACGTATCAAGAGGTCTATGAATTATGGTTAGAACAATATGAAAATACAGTAGAGGATAGCACCCTATTAAAAACTAAACGTATTTTCAGCAATCACATTTTAACTGCCTTCGGATCATATCGAATTGCTAATATTGATGCCGCAATCTGTCAAAAGCATGTAAACCAATGGGCAAAAAAACTAAAGCGCTTCAAAATGGTGAAAAACTATGCAGCTCTTGTTATGAAGTACGCTATGAAACATGGCATCATTGATAATAACCCTTTTGAATTAATCGAAATGCCTATTATCAAAGCAAAAATTTCAATTGATGAGGACGATGAAGAGTTTGAAAATTTTTATTCGCGTGAGGAGCTTGTACAGTTCTTAACCCTTTTACAAGAAGACCCTAATATTAAAAAGCGAGCTGTTTTTCGTTTGCTCGCTTTCTCTGGAATGCGTAAAGGGGAAATTTTCGCTTTAAAATGGAAGGATATCGACTTTGATACTTTTGATGTTCGAATTACTAAAGCAGTGAAACGTGGCGAGAAAGGGCTTTATCTTGGACCAACAAAAAATGGTAAACCTCGAACAATCAAAATTGATGAAGAAACCATTGAGATTTTAAAATTATGGCGAAGTGAGCAAGAAAAGATTTTTGCTGAGAAAGGGATTAACACTAATAAGAAGCAACAATTAGTGTTCTCTAATATTTACAACGTTCTTCAAGACCCTAATAAAACTGTACAATGGCTTTCAGACTTCCTTGTAAAACACAGTTTGGTGCATATTACGACACACGGACTACGTCACACACATTGCTCGTTGTTATTCGAAGCGGGTGCCTCGATTAAAGAAGTTCAGTATCGTTTAGGCCATAACGATGTGAAAACAACATTAGAAATTTATGCCCATGTTACTCGAAAAACGAAAGAAGGTACTATTAATAAATTTACAGCCTTTTTAAACAATGAATCCGATTAATTCCTAACAAAGGATTAACAAAGGTTAATAAGGTTTTTAATAAGGATTCAATCCTATTCAGTACAACTCAAAGGCAATAAAAAAGCGCCATAAACGTTGATATATCAACATTTATGACACTCCATGAAATTCAGTAAATTTCACTGTATGGAGACGGCGGGAGTCGAACCCGCGTCCAGAAACTCCAATACTTCAGCTTCTACGCGTGTAGTTTGCCTATTTACGATTCACGTAACATTATGCCGACAAACAGGCGTCCTGTACGCTAACCTGGAAATCTCTTGCCGATGACTCAGGTGGCACCATCGACCGTATCCCACTAAAGTTGGGCCCCACGTTCTCTACATGGGCGATAGAGAGGCAGAGCGCTTACGAGCTTACGCTGCGAAAGCTAAGTTTTGTTGTTTGCCAGTTATTATATAACTGTCGTTGATGACGGAGCCGAGCCCTCCGACGCGCGACCAAAGCTTGAACCATCCCTGTCGAATCCGTAACGTCCCCTTGAATATGAAGCGAAGCAGCTTGGCCTCGTTCAAACAAAGAGCTAGAATTGCTTCTAGTACGGTGGGAGCTTAAAAGTACGCTTCCATGAAATCTGGCAATCAGTAATACATATTATAAAACAAAATGAGAGAGAGTTCAAGTGTACCGCTTTAATAGAAAAAATTGGCTTAGCTATAAATACTATCCGCCAGATTAAGTCTGCTATCCATTACTTTTGCTACTCTATCCACCACTTTTCAACCTCTATCCGTCACTTTCGCCATTCTATCCGCCACACTCGCTCGCCCCACCCAACAACGAAAAAAACTCACCGCTATTCGCAGTGAGCTTTATCTAAATCTATTAAAATTGATTTTTTGCCTTGAAGGCACGTTCCATCTCGCGTTTGGCTTCTTTTTTGCGCATGTCGTTGCGCTTGTCGTAGTCTTTTTTCCCTTTACCGATGCCAATTAGGAGCTTGGCGTAGCCATCCTTGATGTACATTTTCAGTGGAACGATTGTGTAGCCGTCACGTTTTACGGCACCGACTAGCTCGCCGATTTGCTTTTTGTGGAGCAGCAGCTTGCGAGTGCGTAGTGGATCGTGGTTGAAACGGTTGCCTTGTTCGAATGCGCTAACGTGCATATTGTTGATCCATGCCTCGCCATTACGGACGCGGACAAAGGAGTCTTTCAGTTGGACTTTGCCTGCACGGATGGATTTGATTTCTGTACCTGTTAGGACCATGCCTGCTTCGATTGTTTCTTCGATGAAGTAGTCGTGGCCTGCTTTTTTGTTTTGTGCTAATACTTTACCAGAACCTTTTGCCATATCTTTCACCCTCTACTTAAAAGGTTGAGCTTAAGCGAAAGCACCCTTCCAATGGATACTTTCGCTTAGGCTTATTTACGTTTTGTTTTTTTCTTTTTGCCTTTTTTGGCAATGCCCTCATAGAACTTTTGCTTTTGCTTCACGCGTTTTTTAGGACCTGGGCTTGAGTCATCTTTGCGGCGTCCACGTGGATCACGGTCGCTTTCGCGTCGTTCACCTTGCTTTGATGATGAGCTACGAGTTCCACGGTCATCCTCTTGACGACCACCTCTACGATTGCCACCACGTCCGCCTTTTTCCTCATCACTGCGTGTGCTTCGGCGACTGCGTCCACCTTTGTTATCGCTGTAATTTTTACGTGCATGAATAACAGTTGGTGCTGCTTTGCGTGTTCGTCCATATGAAGTTACCATTCCAACGATTTCAAAGTCAATGGATGACTCCTCAATAATGACATTTGCCACACGAACTGTCACTTCATCACCAATACGGAATTGGCGATTTGTTCGTTCCCCGATCATAATCATTTGACGATCATCGAAGCGGTAGTAATCATCTGTCATATTGCTAATATGGACAAGTCCTTCGATGGTGTTTGGTAGCTCCACGAAAATACCGAAGTTTGTAATGGATGAAACAATTCCTTCGAATTCTTCGCCAATTTTGTCGGACATATATTGGGCTTTTTTCAGTGCGTCTGTATCACGTTCTGCATCAACAGCACGACGTTCACGCTCAGATGTGTGGTCAGCAATTTCATCCATTGCCATACTCCACTGTGCAACGGTTTCTCTCGATGTATCCTTGTTAATTAAATACGTACGAATTAAACGGTGTACAACTAAGTCAGGATAACGACGAATTGGTGATGTGAAGTGTGTATAGAAATCCGTTGATAAGCCAAAGTGTCCAAGACTTTCAGGGTAGTACTTCGCCTGCTGCATTGAACGTAAGAGCATCGTTGAAATAACAGGCTCCTCTGGCATCCCTTCAATTGCCTTCAATACATCCTGTAATGCCTTAGGATGAACGGTATTACCAGTACCTTTAATTAAAATACCGAAGTTCGTGACAAATTCAAAGAAGCGTTGAAGCTTTTCAGGCTTTGGATCTTCGTGAATACGGTATAGAAACGGTACATTCATCCAGTGGAAGTGCTCTGCCACTGTTTCATTGGCAGCTAGCATGAAGTCTTCAATTAATTTCTCCGCTACTGTTCGTTCACGTAATTCAATATCAACTGGCCATCCTTCTTCGTTTACGATCACCTTGGATTCTTTGAAGTCAAAGTCAATGGCTCCTCGCATTTCGCGTTTACGGCGTAAAATACCCGACAGCTCAGCCATGTTTTTAAACATTGGAACAAGTGGCTCATAGCGTTCAATTAGTGCCTCATCCTGCTCCTCTAAAATCTTGTAAACGTCCTTATACGTCATACGCTCAGTCGTTTTAATGACACTTTGGAAAATTTCATGTGCAACCACATTACCATTCGCATCAATAATCATTTCACAGGATAGTGTTAAACGGTCAACCTGTGGATTTAATGAACAAATACCGTTTGATAAACGATGTGGAATCATTGGAATTACACGGTCCGTTAAATAAACACTTGTCGCACGATCGTAAGCTTCAATGTCAATGACTGAGCCTTGCGTTACATAATAACTTACGTCTGCAATATGTACGCCAAGCTTATACGTACCATCTACATTTTTCGTTACGGTTACAGCATCATCTAAATCCTTTGCATCTGCACCATCAATTGTCACAATCGTTTCATGACGTAAATCACGACGACCTACTAAATCGGCCTCGGTAATTTCATCTGGCACACGTTGTGCAGCAGCAATGACTTCATCTGGGAATTCAGGTGGAATGTCATGCTTATATAAAATGGATAAAATGTCCACACCCGGATCATTTTTATGCCCTAAAATTTTTGTAATATAGCCTGTAGCAGATTTTAAATCCTCTGGCCATGTTGCTACCTCAACAACAACCTTATGTCCATCGACAGCTCCTAATGTATCTCCTTTGGCAATAAAGATATCCATTGGTAGCTTTTTATCATCTAGGACAACAAAGCCGAAGCCACGGTTAGCCTGAAATGTGCCGACAAAGCTTGTTTGACCGCGCTCAACGACCTTTGTAACCGTCCCCTCACGTCGATCACCAAATGATTCCTTTAAAACACGAATCAGAACGATGTCTCCGTTAATGGCACCGTTAATTTCATGCGGTGGAATGAACACATCATCCATGCCCTCGACATCAGGTGTCACGAAGCCAAAGCCCTTCGCATGTCCGATAAATTTACCTCTTAGCAAATTCATACGCTCTGGTAGGCCATAGCGATTGGAGCGAGAACGCACAACTAAGCCCTGCCCTTCCATGCGGACAAGCGTTTTTACAAGCTCCTTGAACTCCTCCGCATCCTCAAAGCCGAATTCATCCTCGATTTCACCGACGGTTAGTGGTTTATAATCATCTTTGCTGAAAAAATCGAGTAAACGACTTTGTAGTGTATCTTTTTGATCTTTCATACATATTCCCTCCTTCATGAGAAAATCCTATTTATAATTATTGTGCCCAATTTAGGCTTTCTAAAAAGCGATAAATGTCCTCATGTAATTGATCTTTTTCTTGATCTAATGTAATAACATGTTTTGAGTTTTCATACCACTTGATGTGCTTTTCAAGTGACTCAGTTTGATTATATATAATGTTGGCAGATTCTGTCTCTATTACTTCATCATTTGTAGCTTGTACGACAAAAATAGGCGCATAAATCATGTCAATTTCTTGACGAGTGCGGGCTATAAATTCTCGTAGTTGCTGTAGAGATGGCATGCCTTTGTCAGCAATACTTGCAACTTCAGCTTCAATTTGTTCTTCCTGTTTCCCTTGGAACTTTTTATAGTCCCTTGCATATTTCAAGACACCCTCAAACATAACGTCGGTTGTACGCATTGTCATAGGGGCACACATTGTAACAATTCCTTTAACAGGATTATTTAATGCAACGTTTAATGCCATAACACCGCCTAATGAAAGGCCAGCAACGGCTATTTCCTGATAGCCAGCATCCTGTAACTGTTTGTAGGCGGCAACAACATCCTGCCACCAGTCTGCTGGACCTGTTGTGATTAGTTCTTCTGGTTCCACACCGTGACCTTTATAGTGAGGTGCTAATGTAGTATACCCTTTTTTCTCTAAAAATCTACCAAGCATTCGTACGTCTGCAGAGCTTCCTGTGAAGCCGTGTAATAATAAAACAGCACGTGGTCCTGCCTGAAAGAAAAATGGCTGTGATAATGATTTGTTCACTGTAAGCACTCCTTCATTCTAAAACACTTATACATACTATACCCATTCTCGTCATCTCGATGATGCCCAGCGGATGGCATTGGTTATTTCGTCACAATTCATTTTTAACTACTGAGAGAGAATTTACCATTTAACAATGATAAAAGAAAACGCCCAACCAATTCGGTTAGGCGATATATCTTCAACTATTAGATTTTTGTAATAGCGATTGCTAATAAAAAGAACACTATAGCTAACACAATTGTTGCACGGTGAAGGATTAAATCCATACCACGTGCTTTTTGCTTTCCAAATAGTTGCTCAGCTCCACCCGAGATGGCACCTGATAAGCCTGCACTTTTACTAGATTGAAGTAATACCACAACGATTAACGCTAATGATACGATAACTAATGAAACTAATACTACTGTATGCATTCACTGCACCTCCCGAACTTTGAAACATCACAACAGACTACATTATAACAAAAAAAGGTTACGATGACAAACTTCGCTTTATGTTTTGCTGGAAATTTTCCGCCTCATGCTTCCATCCTTGTCGACTTATGCTACTATTTGTGGATGTCACTCCCTGTAAATTAAATTATAATGGCAAAAATGAATTTTTTTGGAGGGTGGGAAAATGAATAAAAAAATAGCAGCGCTGCTTGTATTATGCTGCATGATTCCCTTTCTTACGGCATGCTCAAAGGCCATTGACCTACTTCTTGAGGAAGAGGATGTAACAACTACAACCTTAGCAGAAGATACAGAGAATGATATGAAGAAACCAGAAAGTAAAGCGTTATCTGCCTCTTTTTCACCGAATGATCTTTTCTCAACCTCATTATTTAAGGATGATCCTGCCTTACTACAATTCACTAAAAGAGTCGAAAAACAAGTAGCAAAGTTTGAACAGCACTTTGAAGTCCCTTATACTGGGAAGCTAAACTTCGAAGATTTTGAGGTGCAGCTGAATGACTTAAATAGCCTGCTTTCCTTCGTTAATCCCTATACAGCTGGTTATTTTCTTACTTATGAATGGACGGCTTGGGAAACAGATGATGGCTATCTGGTAGAGTTGTCGATTGATTACTTAACAGATGCCAAAAAGGAGCAAAAGGTCGATCAATATGTAGAGGCTTTTGCTGACCAGTATATTACGACAGATATGACAGATTTTGAACGTGCTAAAATCATTAATGATACGGTCGTACAGTTAGCCACTTATACAGAACAAGGCTCTACTGAGGGACAAACGGTTTTTGAGCTGATAGACGAGGAAACTGCGGTATGTCAAGCCTATGCTCTGCTAGCTTATCGCCTATTATTAGCTTCGGATTTAGAAGCGAAATATGTTTATGGCTATAGTGAGGATCAGCTACATGCTTGGAATTTAGTCAGTATCGATGGCAATTGGTATCATCTTGATACAACGTGGAATGATGTGGATTCAGCGGAGCCTTATGCGATTTCCTATGAATACTTTTTAGTCAGTGATGAAAAACTAAGCCAAGATCATTTATGGGTAAAAGAAAATTATTTTACTGCTACAAATAACAATTATGATTTTATGCATGATATGTGGTATGCCAATACTGTGGATGATGTGATTTATTATAATAGTATCAATGATAATATGGTCTATTCCTATAATTTAGCCACAAATGAAAACAATCAAATTACAGAAACGGCATGCTATTATTTAGCTACTTATGATGATTCCATTTATTGCAGTGACTATGACAATGCTGGTTATTTAACAAAAATTAATGTTCAGGACGGCTCAGAAGAAGTCTTACTAGAAGATGAAGTCCTTAACTTGTACATCGAAGAAGACATTTTATATTATGAAACGATTGATGGCGCACAACATCAGGAAAATTTGTAATGCCCCAAAAGAATCTGTGTGACTATTACACAGATTCTTTTCTTCCTCTTTATTTACATAATTACCATCTTTCATTAACAAACCTTTAACGCTAGCTTTACACCCTTCCTTTACACTTACAGTTGAATTCACCTAAAGGAGGAAAATCATGAAATACGCAAAAAAATGGACTTCATTGTTTTTAGCAAGTGCAGTGACTTTATCCGCAGTTAGTATCCCACAGCAAGAGGTACATGCAGCCGAAGTAAAGAAACCGACAAATGTCATTATGCTTGTGATGGATGGTAGCAGTAATAATGCTGTCACCCTTTCTCGTTGGTATAAAGGTGAAAGCCTAGCAATGGATGAAATTTTATCGGGTGCTATGCGCACATATTCTGCTGAATCAGCCATTACTGATTCCGCGCCTGCTGCTACAGCATTAGCAACTGGGCATAAATCGAACGATAAATATATAGGTGTGCTCCCCTCTGTGATCAACTCCCCTGGATTAGCGCAAATCGCTAAGGAAGATGCCTTCCGACCTGTTGCCAATGTGCTAGAAGGAGCTAAGCAGCAAGGTAAGGCCACTGGGTTAATTTCTACTTCCGAAATTCAACATGCTACACCAGCTGGTTTTTCTGCACACGTCAACAATAGAAGTCAATACGGGGATATTGCAGAGCAGCAAGTTTATCAAAATATTGATGTTGTCTTAGGCGGTGGTCTAGAATCACTTTCACCAGGCACATCAAAAAATGCTCGTCAAGATGGCGAAGACTTAATCAAGGTTTTGAATGAAAAAAATTATGATCTCGTTAAAACACGCGATGAGCTTTTTAATAGTCAATCCTCAAAAATTTGGGGAAGCTTTGCACCAAGTGCACTTGCTTATGATTTAGATCGTGCAAAAACAAGGGCATCTGAGCCTACACTTGCTGAAATGACGAATAAAGCAATCAATACGCTGAAAAAGGATGAGGACGGCTTCTTCCTCTTTGTAGAAGGTAGTAAGGTTGACTGGGCTGCACATGCCAACGATACAATCGGTATCATTAGCGATATATTATCATTCGATGCTGCAGTGAAAGAGGCGGTTGATTTTGCGAAGGAAGACGGTAACACTTTAGTCATTGCAGTAACTGATCATGGAAATAGCGGCATTACGATGGGGAACGCTAACACTACTAGTACCTATTCTAGCATTCCAGTCTCTGCTTACATCGACCCGTTAAAAAAAGCTACGATGACCATTGAAGGAGCTTTAAGCCAACTAAAAGAAGATCGCTCTAATTTAGTTGAGGTCGCTGCTCTATATGGCTTAGACTCGTTAACGGAGGTCGAGCTTAAAACATTACAGTCCGCTAAAGACTTAGGCAATGAAATGGTAAAAATGCTAGCCAATCGTGCTAACATTGGTTATACAACAGGTGGCCATACGGGTGAAGATGTATTCTTATACTCATTTGGTCCTTCTAAATTGACAGGATTAGTTGAAAACACTGATTTAGCTCATACAATGGCACGCTTTATGGGCTTTGACTTAAACACATTAACAAATGATTTATATGTGCCTGCAACGAAGGCATTTACGGAAAAAGGATTTACAACAAAAATCGACTTATCAGATAAAGAAAACCCAACATTTATTGCACAAAAAGCAGATATCACAGTGAAAATTCCAGTCAATAAAAACACGATGACGTATGAACAAATTTCCTCAAACACGGCAAAGACTCATACATTTGATACAATCAATGTCTACAATGGCTCTGAATTTTATGTATCTAAAAAAGTTATTAATGAAGTGAAATAAAAATAATAGCACGAACATAAGTTGAAATTATTCCCTTATGTTCGTGCTTTTTTTACATAAGATAACCAACCAATAGTTTGTAAAACCCACACATTCCCCCAAAACCTTAAATTTACCTTAAATTAATCTTATGATTTACTGAATTCATCTTAATTCAGCAACATTTTTCTCCACATTCCGTCAAATCAGTGTTAAAAACATAAGGTAAGGATTTTTAACTAGTAAATTACTATTTTTTGAAAGTTTAATCTTATACTTTTTTTCATTGGAGGTGGACAAATGCAATCCATCAAAAATAATGAGTATTTACGCTTCATTGGCTTCACGCTGTTTTATTTGATTGTTTTGGTACTGTTGTTTCTTATACATGGCTTCCATGATATGAACGCTGGACCATTTATATATACGGAATTTTAAATAAAGGAGATTAAAATATGTTAAGTATTTTGGCAGCTATTGAACGTGTGGCCATCCAGCAGCCACAAAAAACTGCTTATCAGACACACAATGCCTCCTTAACTTATAGTGAGCTTTGGCATTTATCGGATCGTCTTGCCGATTATTTAATGAAGCTTAACTTGCGGAGACAACAACCTATTGTCATTTATGGACATATGTCCCCCCTGCAAATTGTTGCGTTTATCGGAGCTGTAAAGGCTGGCCATCCATATGTACCTGTTGATTCATCAACACCATCGGAAAGATTACAGCTCATTACAGAAGCTTCTGGAGCAGGTTTAGTATTGACAACAGAGCTATTACAGATGCAGATGAACATTCCCGTTATGGCAGTGCATGATATTCTGGATGCCTCCTCAAAGGACGTGATCCTATCATCCGCAACATGGGTTCAAGATGAGGATATCCATTATATTATTTACACTTCTGGTTCAACGGGTCAACCAAAAGGGGTTCAAATAACAGCTAGTAATCTAACACACTTTGTTATGTGGATGCAGGAGCACTTCCCTTTACAGGAAGACGGCGTATTTTTAAATCAAGCACCTTATTCCTTTGATTTATCTGTTATGGATCTCTACCCAGCTCTTGTTGGTGGACACACACTTTATGCGATTACACAGCAAGAAATTGCTAATCCAAAAGCGTTGTTTGATACATTAGCGACGTCAAATACTCGTGTATGGACTTCTACACCTTCCTTTGCCAAGATGTGTTTGATGAACAAAGAATGGGATCAAAAACTCATGCCTGCATTGGATACTTTTTTATTTTGCGGAGAGGTATTACCGATAGCGGTATGTAACGAGTTGATGCTCCGTTTTCCACAGGCAATAATTTATAATTTATATGGTCCTACAGAAACAACAGTTGCTGTATCCTATGTAAAGGTGACGAAAGAGCTAGTAGCTCGCTTCGAACAATTACCGATTGCCCCTATAACGGAGCCAAACGTATCTGTAGCTGAAGATGGAGAAATTATTATTTCAGGGCCAACCGTTAGCGCAGGGTATTTGGGGGCGCCTAAATTAACAGCTAAAGCTTTCCCGATCGTGGATGGCGATCGCATCTATCAAACGGGTGATATAGGCTATGTGCAGGATGGTTATTTGTTCTTTTCAGGTCGTAAGGATTTCCAAGTGAAATTACATGGCTACCGTCTAGAGATTGAAGAGATTGAAAAACAAATTAGTAACCTGCCACCTGTTTCAAGCTGTGTCGTTGTACCTGTTTATAAAGAGAAGGAAATCATTTCTCTTAGTGCCCATATTGTTTTACATGAGCCATTAACAGACGGTGCTTTTAAAACAACAAAGCAATTGAAGGCACTTTTATCAGCGTACTTACCTGCCTATATGATACCGAAAACGTTTAAATATATGGACGCTTTACCACTAAATCCAAATGGTAAGGTAGATCGTAAAGGATTGGCGGTTATGGAGACAGTATGACGCCTTATGGAAATATAGCATTTTTTGTGATCATCGGACTTTTATTACTACCTACCATCCTCTTAGGGTTACGAGGCAAATCTTCGAAACGCTATAATCTTTTTGTTTCGGTCATTGTCTTAGCATTAATCTTCGGACATTCAATGAATGGGACCATCTCGCTCGTATTATTTACTGTCTTTCAGGTAGTTCTTATTGTGGCTTATCAGCGTTACCGACTTCAGCAAAATAGCGGAACCATTTTTATAATAGCAGTGCTTTTATCCATATTACCCCTGATTCTTGTGAAGGTTTTGCCGATTCTCGGGTTACATCATTTATTTGGCTTCCTTGGTGTATCCTACATTACGTTTAAAGCGGTGCAAATGATTTTAGAAACCCGTGATGGCTTGATGAAAGAGAAATTTTCGGTAGTAGAGCTAGTCTATTTCTTATTATTCTTTCCTACCGTATCATCGGGACCTATTGATCGTTGGCGTCGTTTTACAAAGGATTTTCATACCGTGCCTTCCTCGGAGGAGTACCAAAAGCTGCTATTGAGTGGCATTAACTATATTTTTGTCGGCTTTTTATATAAGTTTATTTTGGCTTATTTAATTTACAACTACACGCTTATTTATTTGCCTAACCATACGTATAACTATTTGACACCTTTTCAGGGGCAGCTAGCGTATATGTATATGTATAGCTTTTACTTATTCTTTGATTTTGCTGGCTATAGTGCATTTGCTGTCGGTGTGAGTCGGATAATGGGTATCCAAACACCGATTAACTTTAATCGCCCATTCGCCAGCCGCAATATTAAAGATTTTTGGAATCGTTGGCATATGAGCCTTTCCTTCTGGTTTAGGGATTATGTCTATATGCGCTTTGTCCTTTGGATGACAAAGAAAAAATGGTTAAAAAATAAATTTGCTATTTCGTATATAGGCTTCTTTTTACTATTCTTTTTAATGGGTATTTGGCATGGTCTGGAATGGCACTTTGTGGTCTATGGACTCTATCATGCCCTATTGATTATTAGCTTTGATAAATTTGAGCGCTGGAATAAAAAGCATAAGCGTTGGCCAAAAAATAAATGGACGCATGCTATTGGCGTAATCATTACGTTTCATGCTGTATGCTTTGGCTTCTATATTTTTTCTGGCACATTATTTTAAACAAAGGGCTGTAAGAGCCTGTTCACTAAAGGAGAATTATTAATGGATCAACAACAAGTTTTAGAAATGCTAGTCGAGTTATGTGAAGATGAAATTATTGTAGAAAATCCAGATATTGATTTATTTGAAGAAGGTTTACTAGATTCATTTGGGACAATTAATTTATTAGTTGAAATTGAAAACCGTTTTAATATTTCTGTCCCTATTACTGATTTCAATCGTGAAGAATGGAATACGCCTAATCGAATAGCAGGGAAATTAGCTGAAAGACAATGATCAAAAAAGGCTTTCTTTCTTTATTTATTGCATTTGCTCTTTTTACTGGCTTTGTCTTTTTTCCTAATGCTTGGATTAAAGCATGGATATCCAATGAGGATGTGGAGCAAGCCAAAACAAACATGTCTCCACTTGTATTTCAGGGCACATATTTACAGGAGCGAATGTTGCAAGAGCCTAGTTCCATGCCACTTTATGGATCCTCAGAATTAAACCGATTTGATCCATTCCATCCATACAATTATACGCGAGCAACTGATGCTCCGTATTCGACATTTATGATTGGGCGTGGAGGCATGCAGTCCATTACCCACTTCTTGAATTTCGCAGCACAAGAAAACAATTTAAAGGATAAAAAAGTGGTCTTTATTATCTCCCCTCAATGGTTTACAGAGAAGGGCATGGGTGAATTTCACTTTTCACCGAATTATTCCATGTTACATGCTTATGATTTAGCCTTTAATCAGGAGATGGATGCCAACCTTCGTAAAAGAGCAATGGAGCGCCTACTTGAATTTGATACTGTCAAACGAGATCGCCTCTTAAAGACCATGTACCAATATCAAATGTCTAACGGCAAGGAAAAACCAATTACTGGACGTATGGCCATGGTTGCGGGGCGTTTCCACAAGGCGTTACTAGAAAAGAAGGATTTATATTATTCCCTTTTCCCACGTAAAGGTCATGCATTAAAAAGTAATGACAAGCTCATTGCCAATCAAAGCTTTGAGCAACAATTGCAGCATGCAGAGGCCTATGGGGAGAAGCGTGTATCCAACGATTATATGATTGAAGATCGCGCCTATCAGCGACTTGTAAATGCTAAATTTTCAAAGTTTAAAGATATACGAAAAAAAGAGGATTATACAAACTCTCCTGAATATGAGGATTTCCAACTAGTTATCGATGTTTTAAAAGATGCTGGTGCCAAGCCACTATTCGTCTCCATTCCAGTCAATGGCTATTGGTATGATTATAATGGCTATCCTGAGGAGCGTCGTCAAAAGTACTACGATAAAATGGAGCAAGTATTAAAGGATGCAAATGTTGCCTATGTTGATTTTTCAGATCATGAATATGATCCTTACTTTATTATGGATACGATTCATATTGCCTGGAAGGGCTGGGTCTATCTCGATCAGCAATTAGATCAGCATTGGTCACAGCCATAAACATAATCAGGACAGTCTAACATAGTAGACTGTCCTTTCCTATTATCGTAAGAGACCTTTTATGTAAAGCGCCATTTGCTCGCTTATTTCATTTAGTTTTTCAATGGCTTCACTAAATTGTTGAACCTGCTCTGCCTGATCATTTGAAGCTACTTCAATTTGCTCCATGCTCTCCATAAGTGCTTGAATATTACTCGTAATCGTTTTAAGAGAGGTTTCACTGTTGCTGTAGTTGTCTCACTAGAAAGTTTACTTACCTCTTGATCCCCATAGCCCTATCCCCCTCTAATTTTCTTTATTATACTTGACTGCTTGGGGTATACATACTTCTAATCAGAACCACCAGTATAACTGGTGGTTTGCTCTGCGCGTGAAACGCTGGGGTACTGGCCCATGTCTAAAGACATTCTGAATGGTCCGCCAACCGCACTCCGTTTTCACACAAACCGCTAAAGCGGCTTACTTATTTTTTCTTTCTCTTGATTTCTTCTCCTGTGAATGGGTCAATGAATTCTTTCATCGTCATTTGATCTTGCAGGATATCTTCTTGTAATTGATTTTTTATATACTCCTGTATCTTTTTCTTATTTCGGCCGACTGTGTCCACATAGTATCCTCGACACCAGAATTGACGATTACCGTATTTATACTTTAAATTTGCATGTCGGTCGAAAATCATTAGACTACTCTTCCCTTTTAAATAACCCATGAACGCAGATACACTCAATTTCGGTGGAATACTTACCAACATATGAATATGGTCAGGACAGGCTGTTGCCTCTATGATTTCTACATCTTTTCTTTCACATAATTGGCGCAATATTCTTCCAACATCCGCTTTAATTTGACCATAAATAATCTGCCTTCTATACTTTGGCGCAAAGACGATATGATACTTACAATTCCACGTTGTATGTGCTAAACTTTTATTATCCATTTATGGGGGCTCCTTTCGTACGAAGTCGGTTGACTAGACCTGACTTTATTGTACGTTTGGAGTTTTTTTATTGTCCATAGCTAAAAGCTTTCCGGAACCCCCTGCATAGCAGGGGGTTTTCAAAGCACACAAATAAAATACCTCAAAGTATGTACTGAAGTGACCCCTAAAAGTTAGACACGGTTATTTCGTTTAGACAGCTTGGGTAAAATGAGTTCGGTACTGCACTGGACTCATTTTTAATTTTGCCTTCATACGTTTCGTGTTGTAATAGTTTATATAGTTTTCCAGTTCCTTTTTAAAATGCTCGACACTTTTAAATTCCTTTAAATAGAGAAATTCTGACTTCATGATGCCAAAGAAATTCTCCATGACAGAATTGTCGTAACAGTTGCCTTTACGCGACATACTTTGCACAATCCCTCTTGATTGAAGGGCGTGGCGATATTGTTTCATTTGATAATGCCAGCCTTGATCGGAATGCATGAGGAGCTGGTGTTCTTCTGGCAACCGCTCTAAAGCCTTTTCTACCATCTCTGAAACTAACGAATATGTAGGTCTAGAGCCAATTGTATACGTAATAATTTCGCCATTAAATAAGTCTAAAACAGGCGATAAATAAAGCTTTTCACCAATTAACTTAAACTCTGTAATATCTGTTACCCATTTCTCATTAGGCGCTTTTGCTGTAAAATTGCGATCTAAAATGTTAGGCGCAATTTTACCAACTGTCCCTTTATATGACTTATATTTTTTCATACGAACGATGCACTTTAAGCCTAGCGCTTTCATCAGGCGTTGCACTTTCTTATGATTCACTTTTTGCCCACGATTCGCTAGCTCATCACGAATGCGACGATAGCCATAACGGCCTTCATGTTCCTTATAGATTTCTTGAATTTCGGCCTTTAACTCGGCATCTGGATCGGGACGATTCATCTTCTTTACTAAATCATAGTACGTGCTACGTGGAATTTCTGCGAACGCTACAAGCGCCTTCACCGAGTATTTATGCCTTAATTCATAGATGACGTTTACTTTGTCTTCTTTGGTGATTTTTCCTTGGCTTGAACTAAGGCGTTTAACTTTTTTAAATATTCGTTTTCCATACGTAGACGATTGATTTCTGCTTGAAGTGCTTCTGGTGAGCCTTCTACTGGTGCTTGTTTTGGTTGTTTATTTGTTTCTTTTTTCATGGATGGACGCCCCTTTTTCTTTGATTGAAGGGCATCGAATCCTTTTGTTTCAAATTGTTTTTTCCAAAAACGAAGTGTAGAAGGAGTAGCTATATTAAAGATAGCTGCCGTTTCAAGTAAGGACGTACCGTTTTCAATCATATAGTTTAGTACGTCTAGTTTAAACTGTGCCGAATAATTTGTATATCGTTTTATAAACGCTTCTACGCCGTTATACTCATATTGTTTCACCCAATTAAGAATCGCTTTGTGATCTGTTCCAATTAATCTAGCAATTTCATGTGAACTTTCTTTACCTTCTATGTAACGCAGGGCTGCTTGTAATTTTTCTTCTGATGTATATTTTGCCATATAAAAACTGCTCCTCCAATTGTTAGATGTGTCTAACAATTGGGGAGCAGTTCAGTACATACTTTGAGGTATTATTTGTCTATTATTTAGTTGTAGAACGATTGTAAATCAAGATACTGAGCTGTTGAACCAAGTTGCTCTTTAATGCAAAGAGTTGGTTAATTTTACTACACGGTCTGTACGTGATGGAGCACCTGAGCATGCACCTTAATTGATTATGGTCAATTCTATGAAGTCTACAATAAATTCGGGAGTCTTAGTGAACACAAAAACTTGAAATTTCGGATTTCGCTTGTTCCGTTTTGTAAGGTCCAAATTGTGACTGTATGAATGGTTGAATCGCCCAACTCTTCTTGTACACGTTCTTCAATCCATTGGCTTTTGCGTTCAAAGTGATATTTAAATGATAAAGTCCTTTGTCTGTTAAGTTCTTTCTTCGTTCATTAATAAAACCCTTCACCGATAATGTTTTTGTATCCTAGTAATTGGTGGATTTTGTGTAATAAATATTAATGGTAACAAACAGAAAAATTTGCATACAATTTAAAAATTCACCTATTTTTCATCTGTGTAAAATTGTTCAATATACTGCTCTTCTTCCTCGGGCGATAATAAACGAGTTGCTCTTCCTGAATTTGTTGTGTCATCGCCACCTTGCAATTCCCAAATTTTATTATGGTCGTCAACGGCGTTTGAAAAATCACCTTTCGACCATCTTTCTAATATTGAAATGTAAAGATCTTTATATTTATAATCGTTCATTTTAACTACAGTTAACAATCGATCAACTTTTTCTTGTGTTATTCGCTCACGACCCCATTGAGAAGCAGCTTTCACTTTTTGGTGAGACATGCTATGGATGGTTTCATTTACTTTGCTTTCCATTAAATTGTCAGGATAAAGCAATTCTTCTTTTGTAACTTTTTTATCTTCAAGCGCTACTCCGTCAACAACAATAGTGGCTCTTTCTTTTTTGGTAACAGGTTTTTCCTTTTGTTCGGTGGATTTAATGTAACCAAAAATCCCTCCAAAAATTATCAATATTGCAATGATAACAATTGCAGATTTTGTTTTTCTCTTCATGTTATTAACTCCTCATTGTAATTTATATCATTATATCATTATGTAATTATGTATTGGTTTATATTATGTAATTAGGATAATAATAACAGAGTGTTCAATGACTATAGTACGAAAACTGTTCGTAGATAATGGTATATACTTTGTATTCAGCATGTTAACCAACGCAAAATTGCGTCCTTAATTAAATACAACTAATACAATTTTGTATGCGTTAATCCGTCACAGGTGCTCTCTATAGAGGAGAGTACCTCAAAAAAACATTGCTGAGGTATCTAGCATTTTGCTAGGTACATAACGTTTTTACAAGGGGGGCGTGTTTTGCGACTCCTTTTACATGAACTGTAGAAACGTTTTCAATTTCATTCACCTCATGAAACTCGTCCAGATATTGAATGAAGTGAGTTGTATTGTAGTTATAAATTTCTGTTGTTCTGATTGAATAATTTTTAATCTGTAAATGTAAATTCTTTCAACAAATCTTTAATAAGCACGAAAAAACCTCCGATCTACAAGTGTTTCTCACACTTATAAATCAGAGGTTGAAACAATACATCCGTATTGCCTATTTTCGCTTTAATCAAATACCTATTTTAAGTTATAGAAGGAATTTAAACCAAGATACTCTGCTGTTGAACCAAGTTGATCTTCGATACGAAGAAGTTGGTTATATTTAGCTACACGGTCTGTACGTGATGGAGCACCTGTTTTAATTTGACCAGCATTTGTTGCAACAGCGATATCAGCAATTGTTGCGTCTTCTGATTCACCAGAACGGTGAGAGATAACTGCTGTGTAGCCTGCACGTTTCGCCATTTCGATTGCTTCAAATGTTTCTGTTAGTGTACCGATTTGGTTTACTTTAATCAGGATGGCATTGCCTACGCCCTGCTCAATACCAGCAGATAACTTTTTCGTATTTGTTACAAATAGGTCATCACCTACTAATTGTACGCGACTGCCGATACGGTCTGTTAATAGCTTGTGTCCAGCCCAGTCGTTTTCGTCTAAGCCATCTTCAATTGAAATGATTGGGTATTTATTTGTTAACTCTTCGTACCAATCCACCATTTCTTCAGAAGTTTTGACAACACCTTCTCCATCTAAGTGGTATTTGCCGTCTTCTTTATTGAATAGTTCAGAGGATGCTACGTCCATTGCAAGTTTCACTTCGTCACCTGGTTTGTAGCCTGCTTTTTCAATCGCTTCTAAGATCACTGTAATCGCTTCTTCGTTAGAGCCAAGGTTTGGTGCGAAACCACCTTCATCACCTACTGCTGTGTTGTAGCCTTTTGCTTTTAGAACAGCTTTGAGGCTATGGAAAATCTCAGCGCCAATACGTAATGCATGACGGAATGATTCTGCACCAACAGGCATAACCATAAATTCCTGAATGTCTACATTGTTATCTGCGTGAGCACCGCCATTTAGGATGTTCATCATTGGTACTGGTAATTGCTTAGAGTTGAACCCACCAAGATATTGATAAAGAGGTACATCTAAATAATCTGCCGCAGCATGTGCAACTGCCATGGATACACCTAGAATTGCGTTGGCACCTAGCTTGCCTTTATTTTCTGTGCCATCTAGCTCGATTAAAGCTTTGTCGATGACTACTTGATCAAGAACAGAATAGTTACCTTCCAATTCTTCCGCAATAATTGTGTTTACATTTTCAACTGCTTTTAATACACCTTTGCCTAGGTAACGAGATTTGTCACCATCACGTAATTCTACCGCTTCGTATTCACCTGTTGATGCACCTGATGGTACGATTGCGCGACCAAATGCGCCTGATTCTGTAAATACTTCAACCTCTACTGTTGGGTTCCCACGTGAGTCTAAAACTTCGCGCGCATAAACTTGTGTAATAAATGGCATAATTAATTCTCCTCTTTTTCAATTAATGATTGTCCTGTCATTTCAGTAGGCTGTGACACCTCTAATAATTCTAACATGGTTGGTGCTAAATCGGCTAAAATACCACCATTTCTTAACATTATATTTGGTTTTGTCACAATTACTGGAACAGGGTTTGTTGTATGAGCTGTCATTGGCTCACCTGCTAAAGTTAACACTTCATCAGAGTTGCCATGGTCAGCTGTAATAATAGCTGCGCCCCCTTTTGCAAGGAGTGCATCTACTACTTTTCCTAAGCATTCGTCTACTGCTTCAATGGCTTTAATAGTTGGCTCCAGCATTCCACTATGACCAACCATATCAGGGTTGGCAAAGTTAAGAATAATGCCATCAAATTTTTCAGCCTCAATTTCTGCAAGTAAAGCATCTGTCACCCCATAGGCAGACATTTCAGGTTTTAAATCGTATGTCGCCACCTTTGGAGAAGCAATTAAAATACGTTCTTCACCTGGGAATTTTTCCTCACGTCCACCACTCATAAAGAATGTAACATGTGGATATTTTTCAGTTTCCGCAATGCGCAACTGTGTTTTTCCATTCGTCGCTAATACTTCACCAATTGTATTTTTCAAGTTGTCATTTTCATAAGCAACCTGTGCGTCGACTTCATCACTATAGTGTGTGAAGGACACAAATTTTAAATTCTTTGGATGATTTGCAGATATAGCAAAGCCATCGAATGCTTCATTTGTAAACACTGTTGACAGCTGAATGGCACGATCAGGACGGAAGTTAAAGAAAATCACAGCATCATGATCGCCAATTGTTGCTACTGGCTCGCCATGCTCTTGAATGCTAAATGGGATGACAAATTCATCTGTTACCTCACGCTCATAGGATGCTGCTACACCACTTTTAGCACTTTCTGCTGTTTGACCAACGCCATCCACCAGGACATTATAAGTCAGTGCGACACGATCCCACCGTTTATCACGATCCATTGCATAGTAACGTCCATGAATCGAAGCAAATTGCCCTATGCCTATTTCAGCCATTTGCTTTTCAGTTTCTTCGATATAGTCTAATGCTGTTGTTGGACCAACATCACGACCATCTAAGAAGCCATGTACATAAACTTCATCTAATCCCTGCTGTTTAGCTAGCTTCAATAGTGCAAACATATGCTCATAATGACTATGGACACCACCGTCTGACAATAAGCCCATAACATGTAGCTTTGACTGATGAGCTTTAACATGTGCTACTGCATCTAAAAAGGCTTGATTCGTGAAGAAATCTCCATCACGAATAGATTTATTTAAGCGTGTTAAGCTTTGATATACGATACGTCCTGCACCGATATTTAAGTGCCCTACCTCGGAATTCCCCATCTGTCCTTCAGGTAATCCAACGGCTTCTCCCGCAGCTGTTAATGTCGCATGAGGGAATTGATGCCAATATCGATCAAAATTTGGCTTATGGGCCTGTGCTACTGCATTCCCAAATGTTTCATCTCGAAATGCAAAGCCGTCTAAAATAATTAATGCTACTGGCTTTTTAGGCATTTGCTGCCGCCTCCAATAATGTTAAATAAGATTCTGGTTGTAAGCTTGCTCCACCAACTAAAGCACCATCAATATGTTCTTTCGATAAAAGCTCCTGAATGTTATCAGGCTTGACACTGCCACCATATTGAATGCGCACAGCATTCGCAGTTTCAGCATTATATAGCTCTTCTACTACTGCTCGAATCGCTCCGCATACTTGATTTGCATCGTCTGCTGTAGCAGTTTTACCAGTACCAATCGCCCAAATCGGTTCATACGCAATGACCATATGCTCTACTTGCTGTGCTTCAAACCCAGCAAGTGCCGCTTTAATTTGGCCTGCCACTTTTTGCTCTGTTGTGCCTGCTTCACGTTCTTCTAGTGTTTCGCCACAGCAAATAATAGGCACGATAGCGTGTGCAAGTGCTGCTGCTACCTTCTTATTAATCGCTTCATCTGTTTCGTTGTAGTATTCGCGACGTTCTGAGTGTCCTAAAATGACATAGTCAACATCCACACTTGCTAGCTGTGCTGGACTAATTTCACCAGTAAAAGCACCTTCATTTTCATAGTGCATAGTTTGTGCACCAATCGCCAGCTCTGACTCACTAGCAACTTGCACAAGTGTAGGTAGGTAAAGAGCTGGTGCGCAAATAACAGCATCTACTTTGTCATTGGAAGGAAGTTTTTCTTGTACAGCATCTACAAACTGAATAGCCTCTTCAAATGTTTTAAACATTTTCCAGTTACCTGCAATAATTGGTTTACGCATCATTTTGCCTCCGATTAGCTTATTTATCGTTTAGTGCTACAATCCCTGGAAGCTCTTTGCCTTCCATTAATTCTAAGGAAGCACCACCACCTGTAGAAATGTGATCCATTTTATCTGCTACTTCAAATTTTTCAACTGCCGCTGCCGAATCGCCACCACCAATTACTGTGTAGCCTGCTGTTGTTGCCATTGCATCAGCAACAGTTTTTGTGCCGTTTGCAAATTTGTCCATTTCAAAGACACCCATTGGTCCATTCCAAATGATTAATTTAGAGTTTTTGATAACTTCTGCATAGTTTGCAGCCGTTTTTGGTCCAATATCTAGACCCATCCAATCAGCTGGAATAGCATCTACATCAACGATTTGTGTTTCAGCATCCTGTGAAAATTCATTTGCCACAACAGCATCGACTGGCATATGTAATTGCACACCTTTTGCTTTTGCCTTCTCAATAAAGGACTTTGCTAGCTCGATCTTATCTTCCTCTAGCAATGATTTACCGATATCGTGGCCCTGTGCCTTAATAAATGTAAAGGATAAACCACCACCGATAATTAAGTGATCTACTTTTTCTAATAGGCTTTCAATAACACCAATTTTATCTTTTACTTTGGCACCACCAATAATGGCTGTAAACGGATGCTCAGGGTTAGACAAGGCTTTACCTAGTACATCTAATTCCTTTTGCATTAAGAATCCAGATACAGCTGGAATATGCTTAGCGATTCCTTCTGTAGAAGCATGCGCTCGATGGGCTGCACCAAAAGCATCATTAACATAAATATCTGCTAGCTGAGCAAATTGCTGTGCTAATGTTGGGTCATTTTTCTCTTCACCAGCATGGAAGCGTACATTTTCAAGCAATAGAATATCTCCATCTTGCATGTTTGCAACGGCTTCTTCCACTGCTTGCCCAATGGATTCATCAAGCTTCGTAACAGGCTTGCCCATTAATTCAGCTAAGCGAATGCCAACAGCTGTTAAACGCATATCCTCTTTTACCTCACCTTTTGGACGTCCTAAGTGAGAAGCTAGAATAACTTTAGCACCCTGCTCTACTAAATACTCAATTGTAGGAATCGCTGCACGAATACGCGTCTCATCGGTAATAGCACCATCTGCCATTGGCACATTAAAATCTACACGCACAAAAACGCGTTGACCCTTTACATCAATATCTTTCATTGTTTTCTTATTTAACATGAAGAAACTCCCTTCAAAGTTTGTTTTAGTTTTACACCCTTGTGTTTTACCCATCTTGGCTCTACACCATGCTTACTAAATTGAAAAGTCAGTTAGTACTTTTTCAGCGTCACTATCTCATGTAAGTATGATTCTCCAACTTTTGATAATGAACCCTAATACTTGTTTTTATAGTAGCAAAAGTTAACTGCGATGTCTTGTAATCAACATGTATCAATTACGTCTCAGCGTAATTGTGTCCAGATTTTTTTAGAACTTGCTTTGAAACATTCCTCTTCAAAATCCGTGACATTCGCTGAGGCTTTTATCTTGATTCAGTCGTGATCGGACACCAATGAACCAAGAGAGTCATTTGTGTATACATCTCACCACCTATAAAGGTGGGTGTTTTCTGGCTGAATCTAGAAAAAAAGGAGTAAGGGTTATCCCTTACTCCCAATACCCTTGTATATTATATCTATTCGATATTATAAAGGCTATACTTTTTGTGCATAAAAAGCAGTAATATGTCACACTTTTTACTCAAAATGTCGAAATATGATACTTATTTATGGTTTAAGCCTTGTTCAGCAATGTATAAAGCTAGGTCCATTAAGCGAGTAGAGTAACCAATTTCGTTATCATACCAAGCTAAAACCTTCACCATTTTGTTTTCTAACACCATTGTTGAAAGGCCGTCTACCGTAGAAGAATGATGGTTACCGTTATAATCAATTGAAACTAATGGTAGCTCATTGTAATCTAAAATGCCTTTTAACTCATTTTCAGAAGCTTCTTTTAATGCTGCATTAATCGTTTCTTTCGATACATCTGCTTTTAGCTCTACAACTAAGTCAACACATGATACGTTAGGTGTTGGCACACGCATAGAGAAGCCATCTAGCTTACCTTTTAATTGTGGCAATACTTTTGATACAGCTACTGCTGCGCCTGTTGTTGTTGGAATCATAGACACCGCTCCAGCACGTGCACGACGTGGGTCAGAGTGTGGGAAGTCTAGAATTCGTTGGTCATTTGTATAAGAGTGAATTGTTGTCATCATACCGCGTTCGATGCCAAATTTCTCATCAAGTATTTTAGCTACTGGTGCCAGACAGTTTGTTGTACAAGAAGCATTGGAGATCACATCATCAGTTGCTGGGTTATAATCCTCATGGTTTACACCCATAACAAATGTAGGCATTGCTCCTTTTGCTGGTGCTGATAGAATCGCTTTTTTCGCCCCTGCTTCAATATGCTTGCCTACTTCTTCCATTGAACGGAATCGACCAGTACATTCAAGCACTACATCTACGCCTAATTCGCCCCACGGTAATTGTGCAGGATCTTTTTCAGCATATACTTTTACACGTTGACCATTTACTACGAAAGAATCTTCATCTGCATTGACTTCAGCATCATAGATACCGTGTACTGAATCATATTTCAATAAGTGCGCAAGCTGACCAGCATCTGTTAAGTCGTTTACGGCTACTACTTCAAATTCATCATGCTTCATTGCCTCACGAAATACTAAACGTCCAATACGTCCAAATCCATTAATCGCTAATTTTAATGCCATTGTTAATTCCTCCAATAATGTGTGATGTCTGTCTCTATGAATAGAGACATCAAAATTTACTTTATGCTCATTCAAAAAATGCTTTAGCACTTTCTGAGATCGAGTGACATGTTTACAACTTTGCCATCATTCAAGATGCTTATTTTCTATAGAAGATATTTTAGCAGCAATTGCTTTGGCCGCTGCTTCATCTGTTACAAATATGGTTTGCTTAGGTGCTACTTTAAAATAAGAAAGCATTGCATTGACCTTCTTTTTGCCTGCTGCAACTGCAATGACCTGCTCACTGTTTTGTACCTGCTCAAGCTGGATACCAATTGTGCGTATGCGATGTACTATTTCTCCATCGGCATTGAAATAATAACCGAAAGCCTCACTTACAGCGCCTTTGTCCTCAAGAATTCGCAAATCCTCAGGAGATGAGTTACGACGAATAGCCATTTCCTCTGCGGAGCCAATCCCATGAATGACGCAATCTGCTTGATCATAGAAGGCCATCATTTCTGTTACCATCGGCTCTGTTAACATCGCTTGATAAGCTTGCTCACTTAAATGCTCTGGTAAAAATAAAGTACGGTACTGAGTTTCCATTTGCATGGCAAATGTTGCAACAAGTGTATTGGCCTGCATTTGCATTTCATGTCCAATCCCCCCGCGTGCAGCTACAAAGGTGATATGCTTTTGTCCGTCTAAAGGATGTAAAAACTGCGCAAGAGAGGCAACAGATTTTCCACCAGTGACAGCTACAACTTGCTCATCAAAAGCAGTCGACATAAATTGCAATGCTGCTTCTTTGCCAAGCATGGTTAGGATTGTCTGATCCTCATTGTAATCACCAGGAACTACGACTACACGTTGGATGCCCAAGTGGCTTTCAAGCACTTTTGCAAGCTGGGTTAAACCAGCCCATTCATAAACGATGGCTCTTAATTTTTCAATGACTATTTCACCATCATCTGTACATACCATACCCGACTTTTGCGCATCTAATAACCCTTGTTCACGTAAAATATCAGTTTCTTTGCGTATTTCTCTTTCTGTCATTTTCAGTGAATCGGCTAGCGTACGTCGCCCGATTGGTTGCATAAGTTGAACGGCTTGCAAAATTCGATATCTTGCTTGCAGAAGCGGATACATTTCAGGAAGTAGCCTTTGCTGTGCCTCTGGAACAGTTAACATATCTATCTACTCCCCTAATTAATAGTGGTGGGTTTGTTTTTAACCCACTAAATTATTTTGTGTCCCACTTATGGTTTTATTATAATATGCATTGTTTTAAAGTGCAAGTAGTTGTCTTGTTCTGGATAAAAAAAAAGCCTCATAGCTATAAAAACAGCTACAAGACTTTGTTGAACTTATTTAGTGAAAGATAAAATCGCGTTCTTTTTAAAACCTTCTAAAGCTTTTGTTGCTTCAGTTTTATTTGTAAATTCAAAAATACGAACGTCCTTTTTCTCAAATACTGTAATTACCCACATTGTAAAATCTCCCTTCACATCATTCATTTTTGTAATATAACAACCACTAAAATTTGTGATACATTTGCTAAACTGTTTTATAACAACTTCTTACTTGATACCTATTCTACTCCGATTTTTAGGAAAAGAAAGTCTAATGTGAAGGTCTTCACAAACTGTTCAAATTCAAACCGCTTTCATTGAACAATTTGTGAATTGTGAGAATGACAGCTAATAATAAAGTCATTTATACCGTTAATAACTCTTTATACTTTCAGTAGATTAACTGCCTAATCGCTCCATTAACGTGGCATAATCTAAATTACCATACTGAATGACGACACCATCTTTTTCAACTACCGGAATCATTAGCATATATTTTTCATGTATGCGATCATCCTGCTCTATATCAATTATTTCAATATCAAATAGAACATCTTCCTGAACAAGCTGTAATGTCTGTAGCCCTTCTACACATAAAGGACAATTCGCCCTACTAAAAAATTTAATTTTCATAGATAGCACCTCCTCCTTTATTATAAACGATGTGGCAATGAAGAAATGGCTACTATTCTTTGATGATGTTTATTTGAGCTTTCTTAGTATCCTTCTTTGTAATGGCTGTATTTTTGCCAACAATGACGGAAATCACGACAATCATTGCCACGACGATCGTAAACCAAGAGATGGATTCATTTAAAAATAGCGTAGCAAAAAGAATCATTAAAAATGGCTGTAAATATTGGATCTGACTAACTCTTGCAATACCTCCTAAAGCCATTCCACCATACCAAGCAACATATGCTAAAAACTGACTGACAACAGCTAAATATAATAGGCTAACCCACGCTGTAAGAGGGGCATGTAGCATTTCCAAGGAAAATTGGGAAATGACAGGGACAATAAAAAAGGGAGCCGCCAGCAAAATAGCCCAAGCAATAACCTGCCAGCTCCCTAATTCCTTCGCTAACTGTCCTCCTTCTGCATAGCTAAGACCTAATATTACAACTGCTGCTAATAATGCTAGATCTGCCATATGTAATTGTCCTAAGCCTAAAAAGCTAGCATAAATAATAACTGCTATAGCCCCAATAACACTCGATAACCAAAACTTAAATGATGGACGTTCACCTGCTCTGAATAAAGCAAAGCCCGCAGTCGCTAAAGGTAAAAGTGCTAATTCGATTGCGCCATGTGTAACTGGCAACCTTGTCATTGCCCAAGATGTAAGTAAAGGAAATCCTAATACTGCCCCAAAGGATACTATTATCAAGCTTTTAAATTGTCTAGCATTCGGTAGTCTTTCTTTTCTTACAAGTAAAACGATGGCTACGATGAACGCCGCGATGACAGCTCTCCCCAATCCTACAATTGTCGCTCCAAAGTATGGTACAGCTGTACTTGTTGCGGGTAACGTTAGACTAAAGCAAATTACCCCCACAAATCCTAACAGCAAACCTATTTTTTCTTTTCTTTTATCCTGCATGTGCTCATCCTTTCATTTTCCTCTCCATCTGTCCCTGGTATAATCCATAGTAATCGGTGCTATCTCTAAAATGAACAGAATTTTCTACCAACTGTCCTGGTACAGATAAAGGAGGAAGGACGATGATTGCAAAATATGTAGAGGTTGTAGAGAACATTAAAGAGCAGCTTGCTAATGGTGTGCTCATTGCAGGCAGTAAACTACCTTCCGTACGACAACTGTCTGAGAAATTTTCCTGCAGTAAAAATACAGTGATAAGAGCTTATAATGAGTTAGAAAAGGAGCATCTTATTTTTTCCAAACCTAAAAGTGGCTACTATGTTGTGAATAACATAGAGCAACCGAGTACACACCAACAAGTTATTGATTTTTTATCTGCTGGTCCAGACAAAAGCATTATGCCCTATATTGAATTTCAGCATTGCATCAATCAAGCTATTGACACATATAAAGAAGAATTATTTAGTTATAGTGATCAGCAAGGGCTTTACTCGCTACGTGTACAATTGGCTAAGTATCTGCAGGATTTACAGGTCTTTACTGAACCTGATCGATTATTTATTGTCTCGGGCTCACAGCAAGCATTACATTTACTAGCGGCGATGCCTTTTCCGAATGGTAAAAATAATATATTAATAGAACAACCTACCTATTTTGGTTTTATAGAATCTGTCCATCTACAACAAGCTACAACTTTTGGGATTGATTTAACAATGGAGGGCATTGATTTAGATCGTCTTGACTATATTTTTCGCAATAATGACATTAAGTTTTTCTATACTGTCCCGAGATTCCATAATCCTCTTGGTCATAGCTATACAAATGACGAAAAAAGAAAGATTGTGGAATTAGCAGACAAATATGATGTTTATATTGTGGAGGATGATTTTTTAGGAGATTTAGATCCTAACACAAAAGCGGATCCGTTATTTTCTTTTAATCCCTCTGGTAGAGTTATTTATATTAAAAGCTTTTCAAAAGTATTTCTTCCAGGTTTAAGAGTAGCGACAGTCGTTCTTCCCACTATAATGACAAATCATTTTCTACGTTATAAATTTAGTGCTGATTTCAATAGCTCTGTTCTCTCGCAGGGTGCCTTAGACATTTATTTAAAAAGCGGTATGTTTCATAGCCATATTAAAAAGATTAAAGAGCTTTATATAAGAAAAATGAGCGTTTTACAGGAGGCTTGCGAATCATTACTTCCCACCTCTACTAACTATACGAAACCAGTATCAGGCTTTTATCTTTCTATTGTTCTTCCTGATAATGTAAGTGCTAGGCAGGTGGTTCATTTATTAAAGGAAAAAAATATATTGATGGATGACGTTACTAGAATGTTTCTACCAGAATTTAAAAAGGATAATCTTATTCGTTTAAGTATTTCTCAGGTAGATGAACAATTAATTTATACTGGTATTCAGGAGCTAGCACTTTGCATTTCATCATTTAAACGTAAAATGCGCTATCCAAATTCCATTCACCTATTGTAATTAAAAAAGGCATTGATTGTGAGCAAGCTACACATCAATGCCTTTTGTTTTAAGTTATTTTAAATGACTATCGAAGAATTTTACCATGGCATTATAGAATTCAATTCTATTTTCTTCATTTGCGAAGCCATGTCCTTCATTATCTTTTAGCATGTACTCTACCTCCACACCTCTAGCGCGTAAGGCTTCCACAATTTGATCGGATTCTGCTTTGTTCACACGTGGGTCATTTGCTCCTTGAGCGACAAATAAAGGTGTTTTGATTTTATCTGCATGGAAAACAGGTGAAACAGCAGTTAACAATTCTTTGTCTTTCTCTGGATGGCCTACACGCTCATAAAACATGTTACGCATAGTTTCCCAGTAAGGAGGGATGGTATTTAATAATGTAAATATGTTAGATACCCCTACATAATCAACTGCAGCAGCATATAGATCAGGTGTATACGTAATACCCGCTAATGTTGCATAACCACCAAATGATGCTCCATAAATACCAATGCGATCAGGGTCTGCAATGCCCTGGTCAATTGCCCATTGTACACCATCAGTAATATCATCTTGAATCTTCAGACCCCATTGCTTATTACCAGCCTGAAGGAACTCTTTACCATATCCAGTTGACGAACGGAAATTCACCTGAAGCACTGCATAGCCACGATTAGCTAATAATTGTACTTCTGGATTGAAGCCCCACATATCACGTGCCCATGGTCCACCATGTGGATTGACAATAAGAGGGAGATCTTTCACTTCTTTATTTTTCGGTAAAGTTAAATAGCCATTAATCGTTAAACCATCTCGGCTCTTATATGAAATTGGATGCATTTCTGCAAGTTCATTCGGATTTAACCAAGGGCTTAAAGTGGCCAACTCAGTTAATTCATCTGTTGTAGAATCGTAGTAATAATATTTTCCATAGACAGTATCACTTGAAACGCTCACAATAAATTTTGTCATTTCTTTATTGTAATCATTGATACCAAGCTCACTTTCATGCACATTCAGCTTGCTTTGGATTTTACGGAAAAGCTTTTCAAAGTTCTCGTCAAAGAATTGGTAATGTGGTTTATCTGTTACATACGCACCATATAGCAATTTATCGTGTTCGGCACTATATAAGACACCAGAAACATCTACTTGATCATTCGACATAATTACTTCTTCATTACCTTTTAAGTCGTATTTCACAACTTCAACTTTGTCTCTACCTTTGTTTGATGTAGCATAAATGTATTGATTGTCTTTTGAGAAAGCTAGTGGCATTACTTCATCTCCAGCTTTCATTTCAATAAATGGCTTGAATTCATCCTTTTCAGAATCTCGATAAAGAATCGTGCCTTCCACACCATCTGAAGCTACAGCAATTCGCACATTGCCATTGCGATCCGCTAGCCAGCTCGTAATATTACCTGGATTTTTTGCAACGTGCGTTGTTTCACCAGTCTTTACATTCAGCTTGTAGACATCAAAAACTGTTGCATCTTCCTTATTCATCATGATAAGTATTTCATCTTTAACACCCTGTAGGCCACTTAATACCCCAACTGTGACATTTGGATATGGCGTTAGATCTTTTTCCTCAGAGCCATTAAATGTTGTAGAATAAATATGGAAGTTCTCATCTCCACCTTTATCCTTTAAATATAGTAAATTATTATCCTTCCAGAAAAATCCTGCGACATCCCGATCTTTTGAATTCGAAACACGAACAGGCTCACTATCATCATTCATCTTTTTCACGAAAACATTCGCTCTATTCTCCCAAGCAGAGGAGTAAGTAATGTAATTGCCATCTGGTGAAAGTTCATAACCGAAATTACCAGGATTTTTCATAAAGTCTTCAACTGAAATTTCCTTTACACCTTCATGATTGGAACCATTTTTTATTTGTTTTGCATTGTTTAATATTTTTACTGCATCTTGTTTGGACATTGCTTCTGTATTTAATGATAAGCCATTAAATAGACCAATCTTATTGGCTTTCTCTAAATAGTCAGCAAGTGAAGCTTCTTTTTCTTCTTTATTTAACGCTCTAACTAAAATACGAGCCGCTTCATCACGTTTAATTGTCAAACTTAAATCTGTGAATTCTCCAGCCTTTACCCATTTATCAATAATTTGTTGACGCATTGAATCCGATCCGTGCTGGAATGTTAAAGTTGTTACAGCTAAATTCAAAAATTCCTGCGCTGACACACGTTCTTCTTGTGCTGTTACTGTGCTATTAGTTTCATTTGCAGCACGGACTTCTTGCATTGTTGCAGGAATAACTACAGAGGTTGATAAAATAATTGCTAACGATGCAGATAAAAATCTTTTTTTCAAAATGATTCCTCCCTATATCAGTTTACGTTATATCGATTGTCGATATATTTAAATTATACCAATTCTAGCATTATTGTCAATAATTGAGAGGCTATTATTTAAGCCATAATGAAAGCGAACTAAACAGATTAGTTCGCCACTACCTCTATTAAAATTTCCTGCTTGCTCCGCCACCAGCAGAAGATCCACCACCAAATCCACCAAAGCCGCCTCTACTCGAACGTCCTCCACCAAAACTACCAGGATAACCGCCATAGCCTCCAGCACGAGGACCTCCGCCACCTTTCGAAAAGAACGTATAAAAAATAAGGACAATGATAATGATTAGGATAATTAACCAAGTGGGCATGTCTTCCTCTTCGTTTGTTTGCGCTGGCATATCACCGGTCCAATTATACTCTTGGGCAACAGCGCGAAAAACTTCAGAATAGGTCGCTTGAAAAGCTTGATCTAAATTACCCGTACTTGCTGAGGGATAAAATGCATTATCTAAAATGCGTCCTAATTTACCATCTGGTAATGCTCCTTCTAATCCCTGGCCCACTGCAATTACAACGTCGTTATTTCCTTCCCCTTGACCAAAGGTAGCTAAAATCAAGACACCGTTATTTTTTTCCTTATCTCCAATGCCCCATGAACGAATCAATTTTGTCGCATACATTTTCGGCTCTTGTCCATGAAGACTATCAATTGTGACAACCATGATTTCAGCCCCCGTGCCTTGATCCAATTGCTCGGAATAATGATTTATCTCTTCTTTGACATTCGCTGAAATGACATTAGCAAAGTCATGTATATACGTATTTTTCATAGGTGACGGCATCGTTGCTTTCGCTAGATTTGAGAAAAAAAGAAGCACCGAACAAACGATGATCATCTGTACAATGCAACGTTTCATTAATGGGTACCCGATTGGCTAAAGTCGATAGATGGTGCTTTGTCAGCTCCTGCTGCGGCTTTAAAGTATTCTTTTTGTTCGAAGCCAAACATTCCTGCCATTAAATTCCCCGGGAAACGTTTAACATGTTTATTGAATTGTTGCACCTCATTATTGTAATCCTCACGTGCTACAGCTAGACGATTTTCGGTACCTGCTAGCTCATCCATTAACTGGCGGAAGTTTGCATCTGCCTTTAAGTTTGGATAATTTTCTACAACTACTAGTAAACGACTAAGAGCGCCAGTTAAAGCATCATTGGCAACAGCTTGCTCCTCTGGTGTTCTTGCACTTCCCATTTGTGCACGTGCCTGCGTAATATTCGCTATCACCTCTTGCTCATGACTCGCATAGCCTTTCACAGATTCCACTAGATTGGGAATCAAATCATAACGACGTTGGAGCTGATTTTCAACTTGTGCCCATTTAGAATCAACATTTTCCTCGGCTGTCACCAGGCTATTATATTTAGGTATAAATAATAAGGCGATTACAACAAGAATGATGACAATTATTCCAATTGGTCCAAGTAACTTTTTCAATTTTAAGCCTCCTTGACTTGCATTTCCTTCTAACTTTAGTCTACATTTTTACCTTTACATTTATACCGTATGAAATTGAATTGACACGACATACTAAATACTGCAACAAAAAATTATTGAGGAGGCGTTTTTTTTGTCACAATCGTTTTACAATGAATCATCAAACCAAACAAATTTCAATCAACAACATAGCCTAAATCATGGTGGACATGAAATGATGGACATGCATGAAACAATTGGCGAAATTATTGCAGGTATGAACCAAGCGATTATTTTGCGTCCCCATGTAAAAGATCCTGAATTACTCAATATTTTGGATCGCCAATATAATTTCACTCTTGGTATGTACAATACGATCGTAGAATCCTTCAAAACAGGACACGATCCATCTGTTCCAACAGGACGCTACCAAATGGAAACAGGAAATGACTTCAAATATGGCCTAAATCCTGGTCAACCAAAAAAGCCAATGCAAAACGCAAATGAAATCAATGATGAAGCTATTTCTGGATTTTTACTTGGCGCTCAAAAAGGAGCAGCAAAATGCATGACAACTGCTGCGTTGGAGACAACAAACCCTGTAGTTCGACGCGTTGTTGCGGATAGTATTCCTAACTGTATCGAAATGGGCTACGAATTATCCATTTATCAAAATAAACACGGCTATTATCAAGTGCCTCAGTACTCTCAACAGGATATGCAAGCGATGCTGAATGCATACGACACAACATCTAATCCCCTTCATTAAATAAAAACAGTCCATGGTGAATACTCACACCATGGACTACTTTTTTAGTACAAAAAAGCGAACAAGCATGTCGTTCGCTTTTTCAGTTTTATAATACTTTTCCTAAAAACGCCTTCGTACGGTCGCTTTGTGGATTGCCGAATAGTTCCTCTGGAGAACCTTCTTCTACAATATAGCCCCCATCCATGAAGACCACTCGATCGCCTACTTCACGGGCAAAGCCCATTTCATGTGTCACAACAACCATTGTCATCCCTTCAGCTGCTAGATTTTTCATAACATCTAGCACCTCTTTTACCATTTCAGGGTCAAGTGCTGAAGTTGGTTCGTCAAATAAAATAGCTTTTGGCTTCATTGCTAAGGCACGAGCAATTGCCACACGCTGTTGCTGACCACCTGATAGCTGCTCAGGATAATTATATGCCTTGCTATCGAGGCCAACCTTTTTTAATAGTTCATGTCCTAGAGCCTCTGCGTCTGTACGACTCATTTTACGAATTTGCATAGGTGCCATTGTAACATTATCAATAACAGTCATATGCGGGAATAAGTTAAATTGTTGGAACACCATACCTACTTCAGCGCGAATTTCATTGATATTCGTTTTAGGGTCGTTAATTTTTACATTTTCAATATAAATAGCACCATCCGTTACTTCTTCTAACATATTGATGCAACGGAGAAATGTACTTTTTCCTGAACCAGACGGCCCAATAACACAGACAACTTGTTTTTCTTGAATTTCATAATCGATTCCTTTTAATACTTCAAGCTTGCCAAAGTATTTGTGTAGGTTTTCAATTTTTATCATCTAGCTTCCCGCCCTTCTACCTTAGCTTTACGAGGGACATAGCTATTGCTAAATCGTTTCTCGATAAATGCCACAATTTTCGTTACACCATATGTTAAAACTAAATATAATAATGCTGCAACGATATACGGTTCCCAGAAGCGGAAGCTTGCACCAGCTACGACCTTACTAGCGTATAAAATATCTGGTGCTGCAATTACTGTTACGAGTGAAGAATCTTTTAATAATGCGATAAATTCATTTCCTAATGGTGGAATCATCCGTCTAAATGCTTGAGGTAAAATGACCTTACGCATCGCTTGGTTATGCGTTAATCCAAGAGAGCGAGCAGCCTCCATTTGTCCTTTTGCAATACTTTGGATCCCTGCACGGAAAATTTCTGCATTATAAGCAGCACAGTTTAAAATAAGCGCTGTAATCCCTGATACCATATAGCCTAAAGAATGACCAAAAATTGTTGGAATAACTGCTAAGTGAATTAACAAGATTTGTACAAGCATCGGTGTTCCACGGAATAAATCGATATATAGTTTAGATGGCCAATAGATCCATTTTTTACTCGATAATTTTCCAAGGCCTAAAAATAGCCCTAATAGAATACCGCCAAAATAACCACTAAGTGTCAAAATAAGTGTTACGCCAATACCTCGTATAAACATATCTCGGTAGTTCCAGACAATGTCCCAGCGTAAGTCAAAGATGTCCATCCGAAAACCCCATTCCCCTTTAAATTACGATTAATAAATGAGCCGTTAGCACAGTTACTATGTTAGTAGCATCATGTCATTCATTTCTTACTAAAAATCAGTACCTGTAATTTCTTTTAATTTACCGTTTTCTTTAATCTTTTTAAGACCTTCGTTTAATTTATCTAGTAATTCTTTATTGCCTTTTTGAACCATGAAGCCATAGTATTCTTTTTCGAATGCGTCATCTTCAATTACTTTTAGTTTTTGATCTGGATGAGCCTTAATATATTCATAAACGACTGCGTTATCTCCGATAGCTGCATCAACATTACCATTTAGCATCTCTTGAATAGCGATTGGCTGACTTTCAAAAGCCATAATATTTGTACTTGCTTCCCCTTGAAGCTTTTTCGCCGCCATATGACCAGTAGCATTAATTTGTACTGATACTTTTTTATCTTTTAATTCATCAAGAGATTTAATTTTTGAATCTTCTTTCACAACAATTAATAACTGAGACTCATAGTATGGTTCTGTAAAATCAAATGATTCTTTACGTTCTTCCGTAATTGTGATCCCTGAAGCACCGATATCTGTTTCACCGTTTTTAATTGTTTGGAACACTGGCTCCCATCCAATATTATTCCACTCAACCTCAAAGTCCATCTCATCTGCAATTGCTTGTAGAATATCGACATCAATCCCTACAATTTTCCCTGAATCGTCAACAGATTCAAATGGTGCAAAAGTGGCCTCAGTACCTACTTTATAGACCTTTTTGCCATCTCCACCATCTTCTGAAGAAGAGCTACCTGAAGATGCCCCATCTTTTGTACCACATCCTGCAAGCGCTAATGTTAATGCCGCAATAATCATCAGTAACATCCAACCTGTTTTTTTCATTATATTTCCCCCTAGTTCGATAATTTTCCAAATTACGTATTATTTTTCGCAATTCGGAAATGTTAGACTATTAGGTCAATTATATTAACATTATAGTATTTAGACAACAACTTTTCGCATAAAACTAAATATTTTTTCATATAAATTTATATGAAATTCATATAATTTGAAAAAACATGTATAAATAACAAGAAAATAAACCTAAAACTAATATATATACAATGAGAACCATGCCAAATTTCGATAAATTTAGGCAAAAAAAAAGAATCCCCTCAGATAGGATTCTTTTTTTTTCGACTATTGCTAGTCTCACGTACAGTATGTTCACTAAAAAATAATTTGGAGTTGTTGCTTTTTTGAAGGTTTGAAAGGAATAAATAGGGGAATAATGCCAACTAGGACAGTATTCCCTATTCTTCCTCTCGATCTCCAGTAAGCAGGCTGCTAAACTACTTATTAGGAGATGAGCTATAACAGTATATCAATTAATCAGTAAAATGGCGCCCTCGGAGGGAATCGAACCCCCAGTGCAAGAACCGGAATCTTACGTGTTATCCATTACACCACGAGGGCAAAAGACACAAAAAAAAAGTACTCACTCTAGGCTTACGAAAAGCATGATGTAGATAACCCTCATTTTTGAAGCATACCTGCAAAATAGTGTTCTGTACTTTAAACCTTATAACCTTAATCATTATACAAGCCTATCCTATATAATTCAACCATAGATTGCAAAAACAATTTATTTTTTTTAATTTCACTTTAGCAGGGTTAATATTTGACCTTCCCTGACTATAATGTGTATGATAAGGATACAGCTGAAATACAAAGGAAAATTTTCAGCAAAGGTATTCGAATTTAGCTTTTTAAGGAGGATTTAACATGAATTTAATTCCTACAGTTATTGAACAAACTAGTCGTGGTGAGCGTGCATATGACATTTATTCACGTCTACTTAAAGACCGTATTATCCTTTTAGGAAGTGCCATTGATGACAATGTTGCCAACTCCATTGTCGCTCAGCTTCTTTTCCTACAAGCAGAAGATCCAGATAAAGATATCTCTCTTTACATTAATTCACCTGGCGGATCCATTACGGCTGGTATGGCAATCTATGACACAATGCAAATTATTAAACCACAGGTACAAACAATTTGTATTGGTATGGCTGCATCAATGGGTGCTTTCCTACTTGCAGCTGGAGAACCTGGTAAACGTTTTGCCTTACCAAATGCTGAAGTTATGATTCACCAACCACTAGGTGGTGCGCAAGGGCAAGCGACAGAAATTGAAATTGCTGCTAAACGTATTTTATTCTTACGTGAAAAATTAAATGGCATTTTATCTGAACGCACTGGTCAACCACTTGAAGTCATTGCAAGAGACACAGATCGTGATAACTTCATGACTGCTGAACGTGCAAAAGAATATGGCTTAATTGACCACATTATGCATCGTAGCGATAATAAATAAAAAAGAGAAGGCATCACAGAATTGCTCTGTGATGCCTTTTGTATTTATTGAATGTTAATCTTCGTTTTCAATAATTGTTGCCAACGCTGTAACCGCTTGCTCAGCATCGTTACCTTCACTGCTTAAAGTCACTTCAGTACCTTTAGCAACTGCTAAGCTCATGACACCCATAATGGATTTGGCATTTACTTTTTTCTCGTCTTTTTCTAGAAAGATATCAGCACTAAAACGATTTGCTTCCTGCACAAATAGTGCTGCTTGTCTAGCTTGTAGTCCTAATTTTAATTTAACCTGGACTCTTCTCTCAATCATTCTCAAAACTCCCCTTCACTACCGTTCATCTATTAGTTTTATCTTACCTTACTTACAGGCAAAAGAACAATAAGCGATTAGCATGACATTCATACCTGAAAAGTATGATAACTTAACCACCTATTTTTTCACCACGCCTTAATGCATCCGCAATCTCATCAATTTTTCTCAATCGATGGTTAACACCAGATTTACTAACCGTTCCACTAGATACCATTTCACCAAGCTCTTTCAATGTCACATCTTGGTATTCAACACGGAGACGAGCTATTTCACGAAGCTTCTCTGGTAGTTGATCAAGACCAATTGAATTTTCAATAAATCGAATATTCTCTACCTGCCGTAATGCTGCACCAATGGTTTTATTTAAATTGGCAGTTTCACAGTTCACAATACGGTTGACACTATTACGCATATCTCGCAAAATCCGAACATCTTCGAATTTCATCATAGCCTGATGTGCGCCAACAATATTAAGGAAATCTGAAATTTTTTCCGCTTCCTTTAAGTACGTCACAAAGCCTTTTTTACGTTCGATTGTTTTGGCATTGAGTTCAAATTCATTCATCAAATCCATTAATGCTTCACCATGCTCTTTATATAAAGAATAAACCTCTAAATGATAAGCCGATGTTTCTGGATTATTGACAGAACCTCCTGCTAAAAAGGCTCCCCTTAAATAAGCTCTTTTTTGGCCACTCTTTTGAATGAGCTTTCTTGAGATAGTATGGTTAAATTGAAAGTCGTCTGAGATGATTTCTAAATCAATTAATAGCTCACGCGCACCTTCTCTTACACGACATATATACACATTATTTTTTTTCAATCGCATTTTCTTTCGAACAAGTAATTCCACATTGTACGGATACAATTTTTTCATAATCGTATATAGTCTTCTGGCTATTGCAGCGTTTTCGGTTTGCACGTCTAAGCTTAGTTGTTTATTTGCAAAGGATAATGAACCATTCATACGAATTAGGGCAGAAACTTCTGCTTTCATACAATGATCGTCCGCTTCTATTTGTGTCAATTCTTTTTTTGTTTCAGAAGCAAAAGACATATCACGCCCCCCTTTCAATCATGATTTCTATGTATATGTTCATCTTACCATATACAATAAAGCCATTATGTTTCTATTATTGGTCCTCTTACTTTTTGATGGTAAATATCAGCATAATCTACCAGCCATTCTGCAACATTCGTAGCATTATGGCGAACCGTTCCATCTGGTCGAATTGTAGCAATGTCCCGTTTAATAACTTCTAATCCCATACTTTCAAGCTTTGCTACATCAAATGTTACTGGTTCCGCTCTTTCTTCTTTATACAATTCTTTTACAGGGTTCGGTAGTTCTTCATCATTTACTAAAATGGAATCGATAAAATCATGGCCAACATGCTTATGTATGGCTGTTACATGATCGCCTGCTGTATAAGAAATAGTTTCGCCCTTTTGTGTCATTAAATTACAAACATATATTTTTCTTCCTTTAGCCTTAACAACTGCTTCTCCTATTTCCTTCACAAGCAAATTCGGAATAATACTTGTATATAGGCTTCCTGGTCCTATTAAAATATAGTCTGCACGAAGTATTGCACGAATAGCTTCTGGTAACGGTTGCACATTTTCAGGTACTAAAAAAACGCGATTAATGCGTTTGGTCGCTGTCGGGATTTTTGATTCGCCCTCTATAATTGAGCCGTCATCAAGTACAGCATGTAGGGTGATTTTTTTATTAGCAGCTGGAATTACTCGACCATGAACTTTTAAAACCTTTCCCATCTCACTTATAGCATGACTGAAATCTCCGGTAATATCAGTAAGGGCTGTAAGCATTAAATTTCCTAAGGAGTGGCCTCGTAAATCTTCAGATGCCGAAAAACGGTATTGAAACATTTGCTCTACAAGGGGCTCAATATCTGATAATGCTGCAATCACGTTGCGTACATCACCAGGTGGTGGGATATCATAATCATCACGTAAACGACCTGAAGATCCACCATCATCTGCTACTGTTACAATAGCAGTTATATCAAATGGGTGATGCTTCAGCCCGCGAAGTAACGTGGAAAGCCCTGTGCCACCACCAATTACCACAAGCTTTGTTTGCTTTTTCCCCATTCACTCATTCCTTTCTACGATTAATATCACGATGCGTAATAACCGTATTTTCCTTGCCCGCAAAATATGCACCAAAAAATTCTGCTAATGTCACGGAGCGATGCTGGCCCCCAGTACATCCAAAAGCAATAACAAGCTGTGATTTGCCTTCTTGTCGATAGAGCGGAATCATAAAGTCTAATAAATCCGTTAGTTTTTGTATTAGTATTTGTGTATCTTCCAACGCTAACACATAAGAAGATACCTCCGTTTGAAGACCCGTTTTTGGACGTAGCTCCTCCACATAGTACGGGTTTTTAAGGAAACGAACATCAAACACTAAGTCTGCATCAATCGGCATTCCATGTTTAAAGCCAAAAGACATAATATTAACGGTAAAAATAGTATCTGCCTCACTCGCAAATTCTTTGACGATTTTTTCACGTAATTGCTTTGGTTTCATGTTAGATGTGTTATAAACAAAATTGGCACGACCTTTTACGACAGATAAAAGTTCTCGTTCCTGTTTAATCCCATCTAGAGGTAAACCATTCACTGCTAATGGATGTGCACGTCTTGTTTCTTTATAACGTCTGACTAATGTGGCATCATCTGCATCTAAAAATAAAATACGAGCAACAATATCGCCTTCTTTTAGTATATGGTCTAATGCGCCAATTAGAGCATCAAAAAAGTCGCCTCCGCGCATATCCATCACTGCTGCAATTCGAGTACTGTTTTTACCAGAATCCCTTAGTAAGGTTAAAAAAGTTGTAAGTAACGCAGGTGGTAAATTATCAATACAGTAATACCCTAAATCCTCAAAGCTTTGAATAGCTACTGTTTTCCCAGCCCCAGACATTCCTGTAATAATAACCAATTCATGTGTACTTTGTTGGCCTTCAACCACCACTGTCATGCAACTCCTTTATTGTTCTTTTGAAATTTGTATTTTTTGATGAAGTAATTCAAAATCCGTTGTATAGTCAAACGTGCCATACTGAATGCCTGATTGCGAAACAGCAAATTGTAAATTAGTTCGATCTCCTTCAGCCATTGGCAAATGTGCTAAATCCTCTACTGGGTGCCATGCAAGTTTGCCTTCTCTTGTTTCTTCAAATGGTACTCCATCTACATCCTTTGCAACAAATGTATAGAGCATCCATTCATCCACTACATCATTGTTTTCTTTAATGATCATCGTATAAACACCCTTTAAATGAACATGTAAAGGTGTGACATTTGTCTCTTCTTGAAACTCACGAATAGCAGCCTCAAAGATTGACTCGCCGCTCTCCATTTTCCCTCCTGGAGCTACATACCAGCCTCGTCTTGGTTTCTGAAGTAATAATACTTTACCGTCTTTTACGGCAATTAAATTTGCAATTCTTTGCATAGGCACACCTCTAATCACTTTTGCATTCTACTCTTCATTATAACAAGACCTTGTAAGATTTGTCCTCATTTACAACTCTTGTACGCAGACTATTAACAATTTAGTTCTATTCAAAGATAACCATCTCATCTTGGGCGAAATTTACGTGTTTCGTAATATTATTATTTGATTTTTTACACATAAAAAAGTAGGCTGCTCCCACCTAATGGAGGCGGAAACAACCTACTAAACAAAATAAAAGGGGGATTGCTAATTACATTTTTAATCATACACCTTTTATATGTCATTCAAGTTACAGCAATATTAAAACCACATTAAAATTGTATTTTTTTCCTTAAAATAGCCATGTTAGGCATTAATCTTCTCTAATAGCTCTTCTACATAATGTTGAACAGCTTGCGCGGCAATACTACCGTCACCAGTTGCTGTTACAATTTGACGAAGTGATTTTTCACGAACATCTCCAGCTGCAAAGATACCTGGGATTTTTGTTTCCATCGTGTCATTTGTCAAAATATAGCCAGCGTCATTTAAAATACCTAATGATTCAAATGGTTTAGTTAAAGGTAGCATACCAATATAGACGAATACACCATCTGTAGCAAATTCAGATTCTGTACCATCAACAGTTGATTGTAGTGTTACACTCCCAACTTTACCATTCGCTTCATTGATTTCTTTGACAGTTGCATTCCAAATGAAATCAATTTTTTCATTGGCGAAGGCACGATCTTGTAGAATTTTTTGTGCACGTAATTTATCGCGACGGTGGACAATTGTCACTTTATCTGCAAAGCGAGTTAAATAAACACCCTCTTCAACAGCTGAATCTCCGCCACCTACGACAACAAGATTTTTTTGTTTAAAGAATGCACCATCGCATACTGCACAGTAGCTGACACCACGACCACCAAGTTCTTTTTCACCTGGCACACCCATTTTTTTATATTCTGCACCAGTTGTAATAATAATAGCACGTGTTTTATATTCTTTTGCGCCTGATTTAATTGTTTTATATTCTTCTCCATCGATGATTTCCGTTACATCACCATAGGCGTATTCAGCACCAAATTTTTTAGCATGCTCAAACATTTTTGTAGAAAGCTCTGGTCCTAAAATTGTCTCAAAACCTGGGTAGTTTTCCACTTCTTCTGTGTTTGCCATTTGTCCACCCGGAATGCCGCGTTCAATCATTAATGTTGACAAATTCGCACGAGATGTATAGACGGCAGCAGTCATCCCAGCAGGACCTGCACCAATAATTACTACATCATAAATTTTTTCTTCTGACATAAATACTTCCCCCTAAACAGAATACTTTTTATCTTCATTCAACCAATACACAAAACGTCATTATAGAAGAAGATCAATGACGCTACGAAAAAATTGGTGTTAGCGTTAGTATGTTCATCGTATGTGAAAGTATAAAGTTATTCAACTATGTTGCTCATACTTTAATTATGACTGTTTGGCAAAAACGTTAAGATTTCGTCAATATACTTCGATAAAGTAGATACAGATACTCCATATTGCTGTGCAATTTCCTTTTTTGTCACTTTGAGCATTTGTGAAGATCTGAATAAATAATCATTTGCTCCTGCAATTGCTGTTGGATTTGTAAAACGATAATTTTCTACTAAAGCTTGTTCACATAGCACAAACCACATTTGAAACATAGGTACAATTAATGATGATAGCTTTCCATACTGTTCTAATAAAATTTCTGAAACCTCTACTGACCGTAAAAAGCTTGCTTCTACTTTGTTTTTCTTATCAAATTCATGTCCTAGTGCATAAGCCAAAAATAATTTCTCAAAAGAGCCTAATTGTTCAATATTAATCCATTTTGGATGGGCGATAATTTCTTGCTTATGCGCTGTGCCTTTCAGTAAAAACAAGCCAAAAATGCGCTCACTTGTATAAGTGCTCTCTAATTTTTCAACAATAAAATCACGATCATGCTCCAATGCATCAAGCCCAAATTCATTTTCTTGTTGACGCCAAGGTTCAAAGCCCTCTTTGTCTGGGTCTAATTCTAGAAGCTGATCCCAAGCACTTTTCGAAATCTCCTCATGTCCTGAGAAATAGGCAGCATGCGACAACCAAAAGTAAAATCCTGCATCTCCTACATAGCCTCTCTTTTGCATACTGCGCAGCCATTTATAGGCTAATTCATATTGGCCGATTAAGGCTAATGTAGCACCAAGTTTATATCGATGCTCCCAAGTATAGGGTTGAATTTTGACAAGAACATTTAACAGTTCTTGTAAATCCTCTTCATTTTTTTCATAATAAGCAATCACCGTTAAATTGCATAATGCATGTAGATTGCCCTTATTTTCACGTAGCACTGTATGCAAGAGAGCCTTTGCTTGCTCTTCTTCTCCAACATAAAAATAAGCGAGTGCTAGATTATTATAGGCGGACCAAAATGCTGGTCGATCTTCAATTAAATCTTCTAAAATAGTAATAGCTTCAGGAAAATCTCCCTTTTCCATGCAACGACGAGCTTGCTCCTGACGATATAAATCCTCACCAGAGCCTTCAAGCTCTTCAAAATCATCTTGCTCAAAAGCGACAAACTCTAATATTTCTGCCGCTTCATCTGCATAAGCACCCTCAGGTTCTAGCTTTAAATATTCTTCAGCAAAGCGTTTTGCATCATGCATGATGCCCACACATCCTGATACTTCTGCCATGTAAAATATGATTTCTGGATTATCTGGATCAATTTGATAGGCACGACGAAGTAGATCATACGCTTCCTCAAAACGTTGACCTTCTAACTCTACTATGGCTAACTGCAAGATAATCATTGGATCGTCGGGGCTTAAATCTACCGCACGCTGTAAATATTTATAGGCTTTATTCATTTGTCCACTGTTCATTGCTTGAATTGATTTCTTATAATAATAGTCGCCTGTTGGAATGAACGACACTATATTCGATTGAGTCTCATTTTGACGTTTCTTTTCCAATATATTTCCTCCGAAACAAGAAATAAGGAACGTATTTTACGTTCCTTTACACAGTATCTCCTATTATACCACACAATCAATAATATGCTGTTATTTCTCCTCGTGACGTTTTTCCAACACATGTAGAACATCATAAATGCTTACTTTTTGTTCTTGTAATAATACTAGTAGGTGATAAATTAAATCAGCAGCCTCCCATTTTACTTCCTCAGCATCTCGGTTTTTGGCACCAATAACCACCTCTGTTGCTTCTTCCCCAACCTTTTTACAGATTTTATCAATACCCTTATCAAATAAATATGTAGTGTACGCTCCTTCTGGCATTTCCTGCTCTCGCTTTTCGATGACACGAGCAAGTTTAGAAATGATGTCAATAGAACCTACCTTCTCATTTTGCTGAATGACTTCAGTGAAGCAAGAAATTGTACCATTATGACATGCTGGCCCCGTCGGTAGAACCTCCACTATTAACGCATCTTGATCACAATCTGCTTTGATTGACACTACTTTTTGTGTATGGCCACTTGTTGCTCCCTTATGCCAAAGCTCTTGACGGGATCGAGAATAAAACCAAGTTTCCCCTGATTCAATGGTTTTAGCTAATGACTCCTTATTCATATATGCTACTGTTAATACCTCTTTTGTATTGGCATCTTGTACTACAGCTGTAACAAGACCGCTCTCATCAAATTGAATGTTCTCTATCATCTTACCGCCACTCCTTTTTCACGTAAGTATTCCTTTACTTGCGCTACACTCGTTTCTTTATAATGGAAGATGGAGGCTGCTAGTGCAGCATCTGCATCTACCTCATGTGCTAATACTTCGTAAAAATGTTCGGCATGTCCCGCTCCACCACTGGCAATCACAGGAACTGTCACAGCTTCACGTACTGCTTTGGTTAAGGCTAAATCAAAGCCTGATTTTTCTCCATCTTGATTCATACTTGTTAATAAAATCTCACCAGCTCCTAAGCGTACAGCCTCTTTTGCCCATTCAATAGCTGACCAAGATGTTTTGTTGCGTCCACCATGTGTATAAACCATCCATGTGCCATCTTCCTCACTATAGCGAGCATCAATTGCTACAACAATGCATTGTGCGCCAAAGTAATCAGAGCCTTCCTTAATAAGTGCAGGTCTTTCCAACGCGGATGTATTCACCGAAACTTTATCAGCACCTGCTCGTAAAATACGCTTCATATCATCCAACGTACGAATGCCTCCGCCAACAGTAAAGGGTATGGCAAGCGTAGCCGCTGTTTGACGAACGACATCTACCATCGTTTCTCGACCTTCATGTGAAGCAGAAATATCTAAAAATACAAGCTCATCTGCTCCTTGTTCATCATAGAACTTCGCAAGCTCTACAGGATCTCCTGCATCTCGGATAGAGACAAATTGTATACCTTTTACAACACGACCTTCTTTCACATCAAGACATGGGATAATACGTTTTGTTAGCATGCCTTCACACCTTTCAACCATTGCTCTAATAAATAAACACCTAATTCCCCTGATTTTTCAGGGTGAAATTGCATGCCAGTCACAAAACCATTCGTCACAATACCAGGTACTTTAATGCCATAGTAATCAGCATAGGCAACAAGCTCTGATTCTACTATATCTGTTGCATAAAAGGAGTGAACAAAATAGACATGCTTGGCTGATACTTCATTGTGTAACCATGCAGGACGATTTGTCACAATCAGTTCATTCCACCCCATATGTGGTACTCTATATGCTTGGCCCTCTTGGCTACCACTAAAGCGTTTAATACACCCCTTGAAAAAGCCTAGTCCCTTTGTTGGGGTTACTTCATCACTTTGCTCAAATAATAATTGCATGCCTAGACAAATCCCTAAAAGAGGACGGTTTTCGCTTTGTACCTTCTGTAAATATTGATCTAAGTTTGTTTCAGCTAAACGCTTTCTGGCATCAGGGAATGCACCCACCCCGGGTAATAAAAGTGCGTCAGCTGTATCTAACGCCTTCTCATCAGCAGTTATAATAACCTCACAGCCAAGCCGTTTTAATGCTTGCTCTACACTAAATAAATTGCCCATACCATAATCAATAACACCTATTTTCACGTCAACAGCCCCTTAGTAGATGGTACGCCTTTAACACGCGGGTCAATTTCCACTGCGGCATCAATCGAACGTGCTAATGCTTTGAAAATTGCCTCAATAATGTGATGTGTATTCTGGCCATAAGGTACAATTACGTGAACATTCATCCTTGCCTCAAGGGCAAATTTCCATAAAAATTCATGCACTAATTCTGTATCAAACGTTCCTACTTTTTCTTTCAATGCTGGCACACGATACTCTAAATGAGGTCGATTCGAACAATCGACCACTACCTGAGCTAGTGCGTCATCCATCGGTACAAAGGCGTTACCATAGCGTTTAATGCCTTTTTTATCACCAAGTGCTTCTCGAACAGCCTGTCCTAATACAATACCAAGGTCCTCTGTTGTATGGTGATCATCAATATAAGTATCGCCATTAGCATGTATTGTGCCATTAAATAGTCCATGCTTAATAAATAAGTCAAGCATATGGTCCATAAAACCTACGCCTGTTTGGATATCAGCCTTGCCCTCACCATCTAAATCAATGGCTACTAAAATTTGCGTTTCATTCGTTGTACGCTCTATCTTTGCATATCGTTTCTTTTCTGTCATCGTCCTATTCCTTCTCCCATCCACGTGATTCCACTGCACGAGCATGACCCTCTAAGCCTTCCATACGCGCTAGACGTGCAATTTTTGGTGCATTGTCACTCCAGGTTTTTTTACTATAGTAAACAATACTTGATTTTTTCACAAAATCATCGACATTTAAGCCACTTGCAAAACGAGCAGTACTATTGGTTGGTAGTACATGGTTGGTCCCTGCAAAATAATCACCAACTGGCTCAGAACTATATCGACCTATAAAAATACCGCCTGCATGTCTTATTTGCTCAGCTAGTGCCTCCGCATTTTCTGTCACAATTTCTAAATGCTCTGGTGCTAATGAATTAATAGCTTCCACTGCATCCACCAATGTTTCTGCTACATAAATTACTCCAAATTTCTCTATAGAAGCACGAGCTACTTGTTGACGTGGTAAGTTCAGCAATTGCTTCTCTACTTCCTCAGCTACTTTTTTGGCTAATTGCTCTGAGGTTGTGACAAGAATTGCGCAAGCTAGCGGATCATGCTCTGCTTGTGATAAAAGGTCTGCAGCAATTTCATCAGGATAGGCTGTGTCATCAGCCAGCACAGCAATTTCACTCGGTCCTGCGATCATATCAATGGCCACTTCTCCAAATACCTCACGTTTGGCAAGTGCCACATAAATATTTCCTGGACCTGTTATTTTATCGACTGGGGAAATTGTTTCCGTACCATAGGCAAGTGCAGCTATGGCCTGTGCCCCACCAACTTTATAAATCTCATCAATCCCTAAAAGGTGAGCCGCCACAAGTACACCTGCTGGTAGTTTCCCTTTCTGCCCTGCAGGTGAAGTAATAACAATACGTTTCACCCCTGCAACCTGCGCTGGTATAACATTCATCAATACAGATGAAGGATAGGCTGCTGTACCACCCGGAACATATAGTCCTACTGCATCTAAGGCCGTTACCCGTTGACCTAACCAAGAACCCTCTCCCAGTTCTAGGCGATACCCTGAACGTATCTGTTGTTCATGATAAAAGCGAATATTTTCTGCTGCTTCCGCTAAGTCCTTATAAAGTTGAGGATCAAGTTCACTTACTGCTTCTTGTATTTCTTCTTCAGAGACGCGCAAACTTTTAGGGACATAGCCATCCCACCTCTCAGTATAGGTACGTAACGCCGCATCTCCCTGTACCTTAACATCTGAAAGGACTTGTCGCACAACTTTTATTTGTTCCTCATTTCCTCCTTCAAGTGGTCTTTTTAAGGAAATGCCTTTTTCAAGCTTTGTTATTTTCATCGGATTAATCCCCTTTAGTCCTTCATATGTAGCTAAAAATGATTACTCTTTCTGCTCATTCACACATTTCTTTAATCGCTTCACAAGATCAATAATACGCTCACCTTTCATACGATAACTTACTGGGTTTGCAATTAATCGAGAAGAGACAGCAGTAATAAATTCATATTCTACTAAGCCGTTTTCTTTTAATGTACGACCTGTAGAAACAATATCGACAATTCGATCAGCTAAGCCAATCATTGGTGCTAATTCAATAGAACCATTGAGCTCGATTATTTCCACTTGCTCACCAATGCCTTTGTAGTACTTCATTGCAATATTCGGATATTTCGTAGCAATTCTTGGCGCAATCTCATTCATGGAGGTGTTTGGTAAGCCTGCAGAAGCGATATAGCAATTACTAATTTTCAAATCAAGTAATTCATGCACCTCTCGCTGTTGCTCTAACAAGACATCCTTACCAGCAATACCTATATCCGCAACACCATGTTCAACATAGACAGGAACATCCATTGGCTTTGATAAAATAAAGCGAATTTTTTCCTCTGGTATTTCAATCATTAATTTACGTGACATTTCTACTTCTTCTGGTAAATTAAAGCCTGCCTCTAACAGCATTTGATATGCCTCTTCAAAGATTCGTCCTTTGGGCATTGCAATCGTTAATTCATTCACCGCCAACTTCCTCCTGTCCAACTACCACCACTTCTGTAAAATATGCTAAAAAGGCCGCTTCATCGACTAGACTACTACGTAACTGCAAAGTAGCTAATTTTCCTGCTGCTCGTAAAGTTTTAACCTTTAGTAAAGCTGCCTCAAATTGTTCTTCTTCAAAAAGTACAACTGTTGCTTCCTGTCGTTTCTCGGACTGCCCATTAAGTGTTTCTAATAAACGATCCACACGAATACTAAATCCTGTAGCACCAACCTTTGAACCAAATACCTCTAACAAGCCATCATAACGGCCTCCATTTCCTAATAGGAAGCCACTTCCTACAGCAAATACTTCAAATAGCATACCCGTGTAATAACTCATATGACTCGAAAGTGTGAAATCAAAAGCTACATAATCAGCTAAGTCAGCCATTTCAAGTAGTTGAGCAAGTTGTTGCATGTATTCTAATGCGTCATTTTTACGTACATATTTTTCAATATCTCGTATATCCTTGACATTCATGGCTTCTTCAATAAATTGTAAGAGGGCATCGGATTTAGCTTTTGGCAGATCAAATGATTCTACTGCTTCTTCAAACCCTACATAATTTCGTTGGACAAGCAATGTTCTAAGCGTTGTTTGCTGTTCAATACTCTCTGTGTAATCTTGTAAAATGCAATTTAATATACCAGCATGTCCAATTGTGATTTTAAACTCTTCCAATTTAAAATGCTTTAATAGCTCCATTGCCGTTACAATAACTTCTGCATCGGCAAAAACTGATTGATCACCTATTAACTCAATTCCCATTTGATCAAACTCAGCTGGCCTGCCACCTTCTGCTTCCTGAGCTCGAAAAACGCTGGCAAAATAGGCAAGGCGTAATGGAATCATTTCCTTTAATAGTTTCGATGTAGCTACTCGGGCAATCGGTGTAGTCATGTCAGGTCGCAGCACTAACGTATTCCCTTGGCTATCCACTAACTTAAATAAATGAGCATCAGCAATCGCTGAAGCCTTCCCCACTGTATCGAAATACTCCACCGCAGGCGTTTTTATAAACTCATAACCCCTTTTATATAAAAAGTCTCTACCAGCATGTCTAACTGCTTCAACTTTCTCATAGATTTGCGGAAATGTATCGCGCATTCCAAGTGGTTTTTCAAACATTTTTATCGACGACATATGGACACTTCCTCACATTTCACTTTAATTCACTAGAGTGTTAGAGAATTAGATTATGAAAGAATTTTAACTTATTTCAATAAAACAGTCAACGTTATCCTCATTAATTATCGAAATCTTTAAATACTTATTATTCTGTTAATTATACACATTGAATTGAAAAGACTTGCAAAAAAAGCATGACTCATTTTTCTTATAATTTGACAAAATGCTTTAGCGAGAACAAGAATAGGTCTAAAATGTGACAAAACAATCATCAAACTTTTATATTAATACCTTTCAAAAAACTTAATTTAGAATAGCATTAATAACAAAAAGAACCATTTACACTACACATTGGTGCGATTTATTATGGAAAAGGTGATTTTATACTGGTGACAAAGTGTCACTTCACTCAACTGAAAACATTGATGGAACTGCAATTAAATTAACTTTTGTTGAAACAACTTGCTTAGGCGATCATGACACTTGTAAATTCAAATCAGACTAAGACATAGCTCTTATATAAACAGTAAAAGCTACTCCAAAAACTAGTGTGTTTTGGAGTAGCTTTTTTATGCTAAAAAACTCACGAAGTATAGAACCATACTACGTGAGTTTTTATTATTTCTTTGGTGTACACCACTTTACAACCTCATTACGTTTGCGCTCTGCCATTTGTTCAGCTGTATAAATAATTTGCATCGGATTCCCCCCTGCTAAACAGCCTGCTGGCACATCCTTATGTACAAGTGTGGCAGCTGAAACAATGGCGCCATCACCAATTGTTACCCCTGGTAAAATGGTTGAATTTGCCCCAATCATTACTTCATTTCCAATATGAACATCACCTAAGCGATATTCCTCTATTAAATATTCATGTGCTAAAATGGTTGTGTTAAATCCAATCACAGTGTTGTCTCCAATGAAAATTCGTTCAGGAAACATGGTATCTGGCATGACCATTAAGGCTAATGACGTTTGCTTACCAATAGTCATGCTTAAAAATGTACGATAAAGCCAGTTTTTCACACGTAAAAATGGTGTGAAGCGTCCGATTTGAATGACAATGAAACACTTCATCACCTTCCAAAAGGACACCGTGTCATATATATTCCAAAGTGAATTGGCTCCTTGGACACGGTAACGTTCTGTTTTACGCGCCATCTACCTTACCCCTCTTTCACAATATCAAATAAATCTGACATATGTTGCAACATATATTCTGGTTGATACTGCTGTAAGTAAGCCTCTCCCTTAATTGCCCAAGCGACACCCGCTGCTCTTACACCAGCACGATGTCCAGCTTCAATATCGTGCGAATTATCGCCAATCATAATCGCATAGTCTTTTTCTATTCCTAATCTTTCCAACGCAAGTAATACTGGCTCTGGATCAGGCTTCACATTCTTCACATCATCTGTACCAATACGTACATCAAATAGATGTGTTGCACCAAGAATAGCAAGTCCACGATCGATGGTCTCATTACGTTTCGTCGAAACAATAGCCAATCGTATACCTTGCGCTTTTAATTGCTCTAGAGTTGACACAACATCAGGGTATTGGCTAACTAGTTCATCATGGTGTGCAATATTCCAAGCTCGATACATTTCTATCAAAGTATCTTCTTCACCTGGTGCAATGTCATTAAATGTCTGTTTCAATGATGGACCGATGAATTTCAGGCAGTCTTTTGGCGAATATTGCCCGGGAAATCGCTCATTTAATACATGCATAAATGTTTGAATGATTAAATCATTTGTATTCAGTAAAGTTCCATCAAAATCAAATAGTAGTGCCTTTACAGCCATTTTTTACAACCCCTTATTTATTATCCAAGTATTTTACGGCTGGTTTCACCTTTATTCTACGATAAATAATGGCACCTAGACCCACTACAATACCAATAATGGATACAACCTGTGCTGAACGTAAATCTCCAACTAAGTAGAGGCTATCTGTACGCATTCCTTCGATAAAGAAGCGACCGATAGAATACCAAATTAAATAGCTAAAGAAAATTTCACCACGATTTAAGTTCACTTTGCGCAAAACTAATAAAATGATAAGCCCAATCAGGTTCCAAACCGATTCATATAAAAAAGTGGGGTGTACATAAGAACCTAATTCTTCGATATACATTTGATTAATAATCCAATCTGGGAGCATTAGGTTTTCTAAAAATGCTTTCGATACCTCACCACCATAAGCCTCTTGGTTCATAAAGTTGCCCCATCGACCAATAATCTGCCCGATTAAAATACTAGGTGCTGCAATATCTGCTACTCGTAAAAAGCTTACATTTTTTATACGAGTAAATATGTAAGCTGTCACAAATGCCCCGATGAGTGCACCGTGGATGGCAATACCACCATTCCATATCTCAATAATTTTGCCTGGATTTTCGCTATAGTAATCCCATCGCATTGACACATAGTAAATACGTGCACAGACAATGGATATAGGCACTGCCCATAATAATAAATCTGCAAGAAAGTCTTCAGGCAAACCTCGCTTAACGGCCTCTCTCTGCCCAACAACATAGGCTAAAATGATTCCCGATACAATCAGTAATCCATACCAACGAACTGGAATTGGTCCTAAATGAAAGGCAATCGGGTCAATTTGCAATAGTAATAAATCCATTTTCTACTCCTCTCAATATGCCATTAACAATATTATTCGAAAATTTTTAATCGTCTAACACATCATTTGATGAAATCACTTCATCTAAACGTCTTGAAAATTCCTCTGCCGCATTGACGCCCATTTTCTTTAAACGATAGTTCATCGCTGCTACTTCAATAATAACGGAGACATTGCGTCCTGGTCTTACTGGAATTGTTAATTTTGTTAGTTCCGTATCGATTATTTTCATTTTTTCTTCTTCTAAGCCTAATCGATCATAAACTTTTTGTGGATCCCATATTTCGAGTTCAATGATGAGGGTAATACGTTTATAGGGGCGTACTGCACTTGCACCAAATAGTGTCATAATGTCAATAATGCCGATGCCTCGTATTTCCAATAAGTGCTCTAATAAAGGTGGAGGGCTTCCAATTAATAGGTTCTCTGATTCTTGACGAATTTCAACACAATCATCCGCTACTAAACGATGACCTTTTTTTACAAGCTCAAGAGCTGTTTCACTTTTACCCACACCGCTTTTACCAATTATAAGCACACCGATGCCATACACATCGACAAGTACCCCGTGCGCTGCTGTCATCGGAGCTAAGCGTCCCTCTAAGTAGTTCGTCAATCTACTCGAAAATTTGGTTGTGGTCATATGTGTTTTAAACACAGGTACATGCTTTTCGTTTGATGCTTGAATAAGCTCCTCTGGTACTTCTAAATCTCTAGAAATAATGATAGCAGGCGTGTCCTGTGAACAAAGTAAACGCATACGCTCAAGCTTAACATCTGCTGGGAGCATTTCAAAAAAGGAAAGTTCAGTCTTGCCGAGTAATTGTACACGATTCGCTGGATAATGAGTAAAGTATCCTGCCATTTCAAGCCCTGGTCTTGAGATATCGCTTGTCACAATTGTCCTGCCTATTCCTTCTTCACCAGCTAATAACTCTAACTTAAATTTCTCCATAACATCTCTTGTTAATACTACGACCAATGAAAAAGCCTCCAATCAATGGATAAGGTTCACCTTATTTTAGCATGTCTATGTGTAAAAGAAATGTATTTACTCTCAATACAGCGTTTGCTTGCACTAAAAAAACTAGCGGCTCTCCAGCCCGCTAGTTTTTAAAAAGCAATTATTTTTGAGTTGCTAACCACTTAGCAACTGCCTCAGCATCTGCACCTTTTACTAATCCTGCAGGCATGCCGTTTTTACCATTATTTATAATATCTAAAATTTCTGATTCAGACAAACGTGAACCTACATTATTTAATGCTGGACCATTTGCACCTTGTAGCTCGCCACCATGACAAGTAACACAAGATTTCATCGCAATTGCTTCGCCATTTGGCTCTGCAGCACTTTCATTACCCTTATTAGATGCAGTTTTATCTCCGCCACCACATGCAGCTAAGAAGATTGCTGATCCGAACACTAATGTTAACATTGCTTTTTTCATTAGTACCCCTCCTCATAATAAATACCTTACGCCGCCATTATACCAAAATTATGCACGTTTGAAACCTTCTCCTAATACCTCGTATGCATCAGAAACGATAACAAACGCTGATGGGTCAACGCTTTTAATGAGTTGTTTCAGCTTTGTGAATTCTGTTTGATAAACAACAACCATCAGAACTGGTCGTGCCTCTCCTGTATACCCACCAATCGCTGGTAACTTCGTTACTCCACGATTAATTTCAGCATAAATGGCTTCTCTAACCTCATCTTGTTTCAATGTAATGATATAGACCATTTTAGATTGACTAAAACCTAGCTGAATAATATCAATCGTTTTTGTGGTAACATAAAGTCCAATGAGAGCATACAAACCTTTTTCTAAGTCAAAAACAATTGCTGCACTAATTGCGATTACGCCATCTATTAACAGCACACTTGTTCCAAGCGACAATCCTGTAAACTTCGTAATGATTTGCGCTAGTAAATCAGTGCCACCAGTTGAAGCATTCCCCTTAAAGACCATTCCTATTCCTAGCCCAACAACAATTCCACCAAAAAGAGCACCCAATAAAGGATTATCAGTCCAAGGTTCCCAGCTATTTGTTAATAAAACAATAAACGGTAATGTAATTGTCCCAATAAAGGATTTTATCCCAAATTTTTTGCCCAGTAATAAAACACCAGCAATAAAAAGCGGAACGTTAAACGCATACTGAACGATTCCCGGATTCCAGCCAAATAAACCATGCAAAATCGTACTAATTCCACTTACCCCACCTGAAGCGACTTGATTTGGTAATAAAAAGACATTAAAACCAATAGCAATTACTGCCGCTCCTACAATGACATACACATACTCCACAATGCTATCTCTCACATCATGTTTCATTTCCCCACGCCCACTTCAACTATCAGAATTTTTTAAAGACGAGATGATTATAGCAAATACTTTTAGCATTGAGAACTTCATCTTGATGAAGGGATACTATATTGAGGAGCTGTAAAATAAGCTATCTTACTGTCATCAATAAGATAGCTTTTGCTGAATTAATTTAAAATGATTTTTCTGCCCATTCAATGGCTTCATAATATAAAAGATCAATGTCAACTAACTGAATATTCAACTGTACAGCTAGCTCTTCTAAGCGCGGCCAATCTAGTTTACTTAACGCAACACTAAACTCCAAATAAGGAGTCATTTCCGTTTCAAAGCCCAGAATGGTATTCGTAATATCCTCTGAGAATGGTAACTGCTGTAAAATAACATTCATCGGTCTTTGAAGTAATGTATCAATTAGAGAAAACATGCCGACTAAAAAATACTCTGAGAAATTCTTTTTATAAGCTAGCTTAGCTAGTTTTTCACAAACCTTAGCTCGGAATAAAGACGTACACATCACTTCTTTAAAAAGATCAGAATCGGCATCAATATCAATTTCACGCATGGCCAATAAATAAATCCATTTACGTAGATTTGATACACCCAATAACACAATCGCTTGTTTGATGGAGCGCACTTTCGATTTAGAACGTTTAGATGAGTTATTAATCATTTGCAATAATTTGTATGTTAATGAAATATCACGTTCAATATTTTCTGCTAACAATTGAATATTCGGTTCTTCCTCTTTTAGTAAGGAGATAGTGTGAATGTATTGAATCGCATTTGCTGGAATGTCTGTTGCTCGTATTATTTGCGGTTGTTCAAAAAAATAACCTTGAAATAACACATAGCCAGAGGATTTAGCGACTTCAAATTGATGACGCGTCTCTACTTTTTCAGCAAGCAATTGAATATGTGGAAACTTCTCCTTAACCTTATTTTCGATTTCCATTCTTTTTACAATGGAAGAAGCTAAAAAATCCACCTTAATATAATCAATTTGTTCGAATAATTCATCATAAACTTCCACTTGATCATCCATCATAAAATCATCCAAAGCAATTTGGAACCCCTGTTTTTTTAGCTCAATTACACGTTCCACTAATTGATTGGTAAGTGGAACATCCTCTAATATCTCAATCACTACCTGTGAGGGATTTAAAAATTCATATATAGAGCTCATCAATAAGTTTTCAGTAAAATTTACAAAACCAGGTTTACCTTTCGTTACCTCTTCAAAACCAATTGAAAGAAATGAGTTCACAAGTACATCAATCGTTGCTGCATCTGAATCGACCATTGGAAAGGCATTTACGTTTTTGCTACGATATAACAATTCATATGCAACAACTTGCTCATGAAGATTAAATATAGGCTGTCTGCCAATGAATACTTCCATTCCGTTGCCCCCCCATTTCTCCATTTTCTAGTAATTTATAGTATAACATTTTTTACGACCTGATGCTTATACTTCAAGCTAACTTAACATGCCAAATTGGCTTTTTTAGACAATTAAAAAGAAAGGACAGTCCCCCGTGGTATTGCTCACTTGAGGACTATCCATATTATTTACCGACTTTGGATTTTATTGCTCCGATCACTGCAGGCACAACCGATATAAAGATAATCAAAATCAATACAACTGAGAAGTTATCTTTAATAATTGGAATATTCCCAAAGAAGTAACCTAATAATGTGCAACTGAATACCCATAAAATGGCACCAAAAATATTATAAAATAAGAAATAACTATATTTCATTTTACTTGCACCCGCCACAAACGGGATAAATGTACGAATAAATGGCATGAAACGAGCGATCACGATCGTTTTCCCACCATGTGTATTAAAGAATTTTTCAGCTGCTTCCATACGTTCCTTTTTAACAACTCTACCGAGGAGGCTCTTTGGCGGAATAGATGTCCCTACCTTATGTCCAATATGATAATTCACCGTATCTCCCAAAATAGCTGCTGCTAAAAATACAGGGATTAAAATCCACATATCAAACGCGCCCATTGCTGCTGCTAATGTTCCACTTGCAAATAACAAGGAATCGCCAGGTAAGAATGGGAAAATAACAACGCCTGTTTCTACAAAAACAATCGCAAATAAAATAAGATAACTCCAATTGCCAAAATCACGAATAATTTCTTCTAAATGCACATCAATATGCACAATAAAACTTATTAACTCCTTAATGAGTTCTAACATGTTTTTGTATGCTCTCTTTCAATAGTATTTTTACCTAAAAGCTTTGACGTGGCTTCACCTCAAAGGGTTCCAGTTTTGTACGTCTTTTTACATTACTTCCTCACTATATGACAAGCCCTCGAAAAGTATGTAGAAGATTTCACAAGTTTGATTTTATCACTTACAGATATCTACTCTCAACTGATTTTACTATTATACGAATAATGTACAAAAAAAGAGCTACCATTTTTCAATAGTAGCTTTTCTCGCTTAAACTTTTTCTTTTAATGAGCGTCTTAATATTTTTCCTGTAGTGTTTTTTGGTAGTTCATCCAGTATCTCAATTACCTTCGGAACCTTGTACTTCACCATATGTTTAGCACAATAGGATAGAAGATCGTCTGTTGTAGTAGCCGCTACTTCTTTTAACACAACATAGGCATGTACCGCTTCCCCTAAGTTAGGGTCTGGGAAGCCTACTACTGCTGCCTCCACAATATTATTATGGGCAAACAACACTTCCTCCACTTCACGTGGATAAACATTAAAGCCCCCCACTATAATCATATCCTTTTTGCGGTCGACAATGTAGAAATATCCTTCTTCATCTACCTTTGCTAAATCTCCTGTATAGAGCCAGCCGTCACGAATCGCCATTGCTGTTTCTTCAGGCATTTTATAGTACCCCTTCATCACATTGGGACCCCGTACAATTAGCTCTCCAACTTCGCCCACAGGTACTTCCTGACCATTGACATCGACAACTTTGTTCTCAACATTGCTGATAGATGTTCCAATAGAGCCAGCTTTACGATCACGATCTAGTGGGTTAAAACATGTAACAGGTGAAGCTTCGGATAAGCCATATCCCTCTGACACACGCACATTAAATTTCTGCTCGAAATTATGTAATAGCGCAACAGGCAAGGAGGCGCCACCTGAAATAGCTAAACGAATAGTCGAGAAATCTTCAGGATTGCCTTCCGGTAATTGGTATAAGAAATTATACATAGTAGGAACACCAGCAAATACCGTTGCTTTTTGCTCTCTTGCTAAAGCGAAAATTTCGCTAGGGCTAAAGCGTGGTGCAAGTAAAACTGTTGCTCCACTTAATAAAGGTGCATTAACTACAACCGTTAAGGCAAATACATGGAAGACAGGAAGTGTCGCAATAACACGGTCCTCTGCATTAATGCCTAAATAATGAGCAACATCTCGTGCATTTGAGTACACATTACCATGTGTCAGCATGGCCCCCTTTGGACTACCTGTAGTTCCTGAAGTATATAAAATAATGGCATTGTCATCATCTGCAACTTCAATAGGTTGTAAAGATTGAGTTGTTTTGGCGATGACATGTGTAAATAAATGTGTTTTTTCTTGTGCCTGTGGTGATAAAGCTGCCACTTTTTCCGCTATATCTGGTGTTGTTTCACAAACTATAAATGTTTTTACTTGTGGAAATGCTTGTACACCTTTTTCAACCAATGGTAGCAACATATCCAGAGCAATGACTGCTTTTACATCTCCATTATGCAAAATATAAGAAATTTCATCAGGTGTATAGATTGGATTAACAGGTATTGCCGTTGCCCCTAAGCGCATTGTTGCATAGAGAGCAATTAAGTAGTGTGGCGTGTTGCCGAGTAAAAACGCCACATGATCCCCTTTTTCAACGCCTAAATCTTGTAATCCTTTTGCAAAGCGGCCAACAGTTTGCTCAAATTCCCCATAAGTCGTATCTTTCCCCATAAAATGATACGCCACTTTTTCAGGTTGTTCTGTTGCCTGTTGACGAACACGTGAAACTAAATTCAATTACACCATCCCCTTATCGTATAAAATGAATCGCTATTCAGTAATATTATATAAGAAATATATCTAAAAAACAATGAGTCTTTTTATCTCATGTCATAAATTACGTTAAATAATTCATTTTTTTCTCTTTTAAACCATTACCTCATGAGCGAATATGGGAGATATAGCGCCATCGAATTAAATAAAAATAAACAACTTGTATTAAGACAAAAAAGCCAAAAGCAAAGAATACTTCTTTTACAATCGATATATTTGCAAAGTCTCTTAAAATACCTTGAACCATTAGAAAAGCAAAGGCACTATGCATCATCGCAACACCCCAAGGTAAGAAAAATTGGGGAAACAAATGGCGATTAACTAGCTTTTTTAGCTCCGTATCTGTTAAACCCATACGCTTTAACACATCAAATTTACGCTTTTCACGTTCGAGGGATGTATGCAATTTAAAATAGATAAAGCTACCAGCCGCAAGTAAAAATACAGTAGCTACTAAGACACCCACTAATGTAAATAATGAGTAGGTAGCTAATATATAAGAATAATTTAATCCTGCATTTTCAAAGTAAAAAGGGCTAAATCTATTCTTTTTAATAAAATACAGATTGGATTCTAGATGTTCTATATCCTTACCGATATCCTTTGTTTCCATCCATTGAGGAATAACAAATGTAAATAGATGATAGCTTGGTTGAATAATATCTTGATCGGAAATCGGATGAATAAGCTTAGCGAAGTCTTCATCACTAATGACAATCGAATTAACACTTACAATCGAGCCTGGAAACACAATTTTTGGATAGACACTATCGATAGTGAGCGGTATATTGTTTTCTTCTAAGACCGTCTGCACGACTCGATCTTTTAATTTTTTTAGGGAATCCTCCGAATAAGGAATGAATACTGCCTCACCTGCTCCCAGATTTAATAATGGATAACTATAGGAAGAAAGCAAGACATTCATATCGGACTCGCGAAAAACCTCCACTTCATTTCGCGTGAAGGAAGAGGTTTGCTTTACAACAATAAATCGGGATAGCTGATAAGATAAACCTTTCTCCTCTAATTGTAGCCTTAAAGAATTGATATGCTCCCGTTCATATGGGTTATCGACATCCCCCTTATATACCAGTCCGAGTGGATTTAATCGATCATATTGAGTTGTATAAGAGGACATCGTCGCTAATACACCAACAGATAAAAATGCAAGTGTCGATACCATTGTCACAACGAAAAACATTTTCACGTTATCCATCATTATATGCGTTTGTTCTGCTAGTGACAGGAGACGATAGCGTTGCCAATGATATTTGCGTTTCCCACGTGCTAAATCTAAAAAACAAGGCACGGAATCACTGAAAAAATAATAGGTGCCAAATGTTGCAGAAAATGGTATTAATAGCGTTAGCCCGATTAGTGATGTATGGCCCACAACAAACGCGAGGACATACGTTGTTACAATTAAAGCAATACCATAGAAAGCTCGTATTTTGGAATACGTTGTTAAGCTATTTAAATAATCACTGCCTTTAATAAGATCTCGTAATTTTCTCTCTCGTGTAAAATACACACTAATAAAAGAAATAACGAAAAATGCACTTGTGAAAACACCAATCGTCAGTAAAAATGGCTCCCATGAAACGTACAGTGGTAAATCATCTAAATGTAAAATTTCCCGAACAATCATAAAAAAGAATTTTGAAAATGAGAAACCAAAGACAATCCCTACAATAATGGAGCCTGTTCCAATAATCATTGTCTCTAAAAAGACAAGTCTATTCATCTGACGTTTTTCCATTCCCAAATGCAATAAAATGGCAAACTCATGTGATCTGGCCTCTAAAAAAGCACTCATGGAATAATATAAAAAGAATAATGTAAACAGGACGAGAACAATTTCAGCCCCCACCATACCAATGAGAGACATCTCCCCTAATATCCCACGTTCAATATCAGGGTGAAACATCAGCATAGAATAGATAAAAAATACAGCCACAGAAAAAAAGCTTGCCATGAAAAAGGCACCATATATCCGGCTGTTCCGCACGACATTACGGTAAGCGAATTGTCGAAAGGTCACCTACTTGCCCTCCTCCTAGTAAGCTTAAAACATTTAATATCCGTTGGAAAAACATCTGACGACGGTCATCTCGATAAATTTCATTAAAAAATTCACCATCTTTAATGAATAACACTCGATCACAATAACTTGCTGCAATCGGATCGTGCGTGACCATCACTATTGTCGTTTGTTTATCCTGATTCACCTTTGTTAATAGTTCAAGCACATCACGTGAAGAATTTGAATCTAAATTACCTGTCGGCTCGTCCGCTAAAATGAGACTAGGATTATGAATAAGTGCACGACCGATTGCCGTTCTTTGTGCCTGTCCCCCAGATATTTCATTTGGACGTTTATGAAGGAAGGAAGTTAAGTCTAGCTTTTCTACAATACTTGCCAGACGCTCCTCCATTACCTCTAGCGGCTGCTGATCTAACGTTAAGGGCAACACGATATTTTCCTCGACCGTCAGCATATGCAAAAGATTGAAATCCTGAAACACAAAACCGAGCTGTCTTCTTCTAAAGTACGCAAGCTCTGTTGCATTCAATTTATGTGGATTCATTCCATCTAGTATGATTTCTCCACTAGTTGGTTCATCGATGGTCGAAATAATGTTCAGTAATGTCGTTTTACCGCTCCCTGAGGGGCCCATAACAGCTAAAAACTCGCCTTCTTCGACGTCAAAGCTCAATTGATTTAATGCACGATGTGTTACTTTACCTTCGTACACTTTTGTCACATCTTTAATTTGCAAAATAGGCATACTTCATTCACCTTATTTCTTCGTTAATTCTAAAGATTGAGGTAAAAGCCACTGTAATACGACCTCAAAACCAATATGAAAATGAGGCTCAGTTAAAGCCAGTATTGGCTCTTCCTCTACTAAACTAAAGCAATGCTCCCCAACAATTACATCCCAAGCATCCATTTCGCCCTCTACGATTGCCCCACATACAGTATAATACCCACTATACATAATCTGCTGACCGTCGACAGGAAAAGCATTCAATAATGTTGGTTGTTGTAAGTTTAACCCAAGGCTATTTGAAAAATGCAGAAGTTCTTCATCTAACTTTTCATTTGCCAGAAGAAAATTTTGATAGGCTAATGGATCCCCCGCTTGCAGATGTGTCATATAAAGCGCATTTGTTTTCTCCTTATCAATCGTTAGTTTCCAATCTTCAATACGTACCTCTACCATCCTAGTGCCCCCTAATTTGTAAATGTTACTGTTACAATAGTCCCTTTTCCTACTTCTGATGTAATAGCCAGCTCATGCCCTAGCTTTTCACAGATTTCTTTGGCTAAATAAAGGCCCATCCCAGTTGATTCCCCTGTTTTCCGCCCATTTTCGCCAGTAAAAAAGGCTTTCGTAACACGTGAAAGATCGGAAGCGGGAATCCCAATACCCTCATCGCAAATCGCAAGCTGTACATAGTCATCCTTTTCAATGGCAGAAATAACAATTTTTTTATTGGCCTCAAACGTGTATTTCACTGCATTGGTGATAAATTGTCCAAGAATGAAACGAAGCCATTTCGAATCACTGGCAACAATTAGATCGTCCTCAATATGAATTTCCGGAAAAACTCTTTTCGTAATAAATAAACGTTTATTTTCATTAACAGTTGCAGTTACAATGGCTTTTAGCGCAACTCGCTCTACTTGCATGTCATCCTCAAAATTTTCTAGGCGTGCATTAACAAGTACCATATCCAAACCTCTACGCAAACGATCAATTTCCTCCTGAACATTCTTTTTATCAAGAGGACGGTCATCCTGTAATAATAATTCAATCACTGAAATAGGAGTTTTCATTTGATGGACCCATTGGTTCATAAACTGATCATGTCTTTTTTGACTTGCATATAAAGCATGCAGCTCATGTTGATAAAGTCGATACAACTCATGCATATACTTCTCGGTTTGCATAGCTTCTGGCGTTTTTGCGTTTTTTTGTAGCACATCTTCCATTGCTGTTGGCAGCTGAGTTATCTTCAATAAGTAGCGTTGTCGCATTAGATAACGAACTAGTAAAAAGGATGCTAATAGTACAAGACTAATACAAAAGGAATAAATTGCCGTATCTATATTTCGAAAACCGTCTAGTGCATAGATAACCATGATGAAGCCAACCAATAAGAGCTGGAACACAATAAATGAGGCATAATCACGTAAAAAAAGCTTCCAGCCCACTACAGCTCACCTGCACTTAATATGAATCGATAACCTGCACCACGGACCGTTTCAATTGTTGACGATATATGATAATCCGCTAACTTTTTCCGAACTCTGGTCATATTCACATTCAATGTGTTTTCATCGACAAATGCTTGATCGTCCCAAAGCTCCTCTAACAATTGCTCACGTGACACTACTTTCGGTGCGTTGCCCATCAATAGCTCTAAAATGATACATTCTTTTTTCTGAAGTGGTATTTCTAAATCATTTTTATGTAGCTCCATTCTTTCTAAATGAAGTACAAGCTGACCTTGCTTGATCGTCCGTTCTTCTTGCCTTACTGCATATTCACCATATGTACGGCGTAGATGACTACGGATTTTAGCCAACACAATTTCGTAATTAAAAGGCTTTGTAATGAAATCGTCGCCACCATTTTCAAGTGCAAAGATTTGGTCCATTTCTCCTGAGCGAGCAGAAATGAAAATAATCGGGCATGTTGTATGCTGACGTAGCTGGCGACACCAATAATAGCCATCGTAAGCAGGTAAATTTATATCAAGCAGCACCATATGTGGATTAAATGCTGTAAATTCTTCTATGAGATGATCAAATTCTTGAATTGTTGCAACTTCGTATTGATATTTTCTAAGCGTTTCCGCTAGTAATGATGCAATCTTGACATCATCTTCAACTATGAATATTCGATGCTTTTCCATATCAACACTCCTTTCTTTCTATATTGTATCAAAAAAAGGTTCGACGACATAATTGTCAGCGAACCTTTAGACTAAAACATTACATGAAACCGTATTTTCCTTAATAAATTAATTGTAAAAAGTCCTCAGTTGAAATTCCACCAAAATATGTAGGGATATCAATGTCTGCTAATGCCTTAGCAATTGCCGCTCTGTCATAGTTTGTCCCAACTAAGCGCTGTTCTATATCAGCCATATCACCGACACCAAAGAAATCTCCAAAAATATGCACTTCTTCCATCACACCATGATTTACTTCTAGGCGAATATCAATGCCTCCTGTTGGGAATCGGTGTGTTTTTTGAATATTAAAGCGTGGTGATTTCCCAAAATTCCACTCCCATGTTTGATAGCGTTCCTCTGATAGCTTGTGGATATTTGCCCAATCATCTTCGGTTAGCTCATAATAACGAATATTTTCTTCCCCGCCAAAAATGGATTTTAAAATTTCAAGACGGAATTCCTCAACTGTCATTTGCTCTTTTAAAAACTCTGAAATGTTTGCTACTCGAGAGCGAATCGATTTAATACCTTTTGATTCGATTTTATCCTTTTTGACCTTTAAGGCTGAGACAACCGCATCGATTTCTGTATCAAACATCAATGTACCATGGCTGAACATACGTCCTTTTGTAGAGAACTGAGCATTTCCTGAAACTTTACGTCCCTCTGCTAGTATATCATTACGTCCTGAGAGCTCTGCATTCACACCCATTTTTGCTAGAGCGTCAACGACTGGTTGCGTGAATTTTTTATAGTTCATAAAGCTATCGCCATCATCATTTGTAATAAAGCTGAAGTTAAGATTGCCTAAATCATGATAAACAGCACCACCACCTGAAAGACGGCGCACAACAATAATGCCATTGTCCTCTACATAGTCTGTATTGATTTCTTCAATCGTATTTTGGTTTTTACCGATGATGATAGACGGTTGATTAATGTAGAAAAGGAGCACTGGCTCTCTCTCAACGTCCATTGTTTTTAACAAATACTCCTCAATAGCAAGATTAATGCGTGGATCATGGATCCCTTTATTATCAACGAAAATCATAGTTCACGTTTCCTCCTTCACAAAATATCCATATTTATTTTACCGTAAATTAGGCATTTTGTGTTGACGAAAAGCATCTGTTATAATACACTAGAAAATATCAAAACAGTAATAGTACAGATGAACTTAAAGGAGGAGTCCACAATGTTAGAAAACGTAGTTGAATTTTTCAAGAATTTACCTGCTAAGCAATGTACTGAGTGCGGTGAAAAAATGGAAGAACAAAGCGAATGCTACAGCAACACTTGTGAAAAATGTAACCACCTATAAGCATTTGCCTATTCTGATATAGTCATATACGTGCCCCACACGTAGCAATCATGACACCCTTCATCATATTTTGATGAACCCTTAATTAAATCTCTTACACTTACAAAAAACAACAGCTGATACGCTCATATCAGCTGTTGTTTTTATGTTGTTGAAAAAGACAATCACTAGCAGTGAAAGACATTTTGGCAAGGGAAGGGGATTTCCGTTCTGCCAGCGTCCCGAGGGAGCAGCTCACCTACTTAAAAACAAATGGCCGCAATGGAAATCCATACTTTTTTTCATAAAATTTCTATAGATAGCTTCGTTTTTATTTATGTCATTTGAGGCTGAAGAATTATTACATAACCCCTATGAACAACAAAGCACTCACCGTACATTAGGTGAGTGCTTCATGATTAGTTTTCTTCAGCTACTTTAGAGTAACGTTTATTGTGCAGTAGCATAAAGTAACCAAATGTGATCGCTAAGAATGCTACTAAGAAGCCAGCTAGAACTCCATAGTTTTGCATTAAGAATGACGTATCACCAGTAGAAATACTTGATTTAAATGCTTGAACTGTATATGTCATCGGTAATAGCTTGTTAAATACTTGTAATGGTGAAGGTATTAATTCTAATGGGAATGTACCTGCACTTGTTGTTAATTGTAAAATTAGTACAACAATTGCCATGAAACGACCAGGGTCACCAAAGATCGAAACAAGCATTTGGATTAAGGCTAAAAATACATAGCTTGTTAATAAGGCTGTTAAAATAAAGTAGCCCATGTTATTCACTTCGAGGCCTAGACCCCATTTGACAATAACTACTGTTAGTAATGTTTGCACTAAACCTACGACTGCTAGTACAGTCACTTTACTTGTAAACCAAGATGCCCCGTTTTTAGGACGAATAGCAGGTTCAACAAGTGGGAACACAATTGAAATTAATAATGCACCTACGAATAAACCTAGAGAAATAAAGTACGGTGCAAAACCTGTACCATAGTTAGGAACATGGTTTACAGACTCTTTTTCAACTTCAACTGGACTACCTACCATATCATACGTGTCTTGATTTGCTTTAACTTCATTTGCTTTTTCACTAGCCTCACCTAATTTACCAGATAAAGTAGCTGTACCATCTGCAAGCTCCGTAGAACCATCTGCTAGTGTTGCAGATCCTTGTGCTAGCTCACCAGATTTTGAAGCAAGTGTTGAAGTACCTTTATTTAATGTTGTTGTACCATTCGCTAATTCATTTAAACCAGATGCTAATGTTTTTGAACCTGTTACAGCTGTATTCACACCTGCATGTAGTTCACCTAATTTTGCAGCTAATGTAGCATTACCTGCTTGTAGACCTTTTGCACCTTCCAATAAAGCATTACTTTTAGCTGTTAATGCATTCGCACCAGCTAGCACTTCTGCTTGACCTGCTGCAATTTGAGTTGCCCCAGAGCTTACTTGATTGGCACCAGCTTGTAATTTTTCTGTACCAGCTGATAAGGATGTTAAACCGTTATGCACACTAGCACTACCTGCCTGTAGTTCCGCTAATGTTTGTTTCAACGCTGCTGCTTGCTCTTCAGGCATTGAAGCCATCATCGTTTGTAATTGATTTGATAGAGCTGTAATGCCTGCCTCTACTTTTGCAGATCCCGCTGTTAATTGAGTTGCTGCACCATTCAATGCACCGGCATTCTCAGCAATAGATGCTGCACCTGCACTAATTTGCTGTTGTTTGTCGTTTAAAGTGTTTAAACCAGCACCAACTTTTGCAACACCTTGTGTATATTGTGATAACCCCTGTTCAAGGCTCGTTGCTCCATTTGCAGCTTGCTGTGCACCCTGTTGTAATTGAACAGTACCATCTTGTAGTTTGACTAAACCACTAGATAAGTCATTCGCGCCTTTTGCGGCATCTCCCGCACCTTTTGTTAATTTATCAGTACCATTTGATAGTTCAACTGTGCTCGATGCTAGTTGCTCCAGATATCCTTTTAAATCTTTTGCACCATTCGCTACTTTTTGTGCACCCTCATCTAGCTTATTTGAGCCATCTGCAGCTTCTGTAAAGCCATCTCCAAGTGTTGCAATGGAATCAAATAATTTTTCAGCATAAGTCGCTGATACTTGAGAATTTACTTCAGCGCGTACACGATCCATTGCAGTCTCACCAATTTGAGCACCAAGGAAGTTCAATCCCTCGTTTGGAATGTAGTTCATTACTAATTTTGATGGTTTGTCATCTAATAGTGTTGTTGCATGTTCGGAGAAATTTGTTGGAATTTCTAAAATCATATAATAGTCACGACTATTTAAGCCTTTTTCAGCTTCCTCTTTTGAAACTTCTATAAAGTTAAATTGCTCGCTATCTATCAATTTATCGACCAAGGTATCCCCTAAGTCTAATTTAACGCCATCCATCTCAGCACCAGTATCCTCATTAACAACAGCTACTGGAAGATTAGGAAGCCCCGCATAAGGATCCCAAAACGCCCATAAAAACATACCCGCATACATTACTGGAATAAATAATACAGCAATGATTGACACAAGCATTTTTCTTGTTTTAAAGATCTTCAGCCACTCAGCTTTAATCATATAATATCCTCACTCCTAAACTATTTGACCGAAAACGTCATTTGGTCATTTTCATTCAAAAAAAATAATCAACCTCGACAATATTGCAAAAAGAGCACTTGATTCAATACTTATACAGCTGTATTTTATCGAATCAAGTTAAAATCAAACCTCGAAAGATAGTTTCCTTAAAAAGATTAAGAATCTTTTCTTCAGGGATTACATCACCATGTAACTCATGCCAATCGACAACAAAAGCAAGATATGCCTTCAGCAATAAGTAACTAACTAGCTCCGCATCACACTCTCTAATTTCACCTTTATTAATACGTCGTTGTATTAACTCTGCGACATACGATAAGATTTCAGTCTCGATACGTAGTAGCACCTGTTTAACTGCTGGTGTTCGTAATTCTTTTTCTTCCTCGATTAGCTTTGCAAATAAAAGATGTTTTTCTCGGAACTGTAGCATTTTCATTAAAGCATTATGCGCATTATCCATAAAGCTTGCTGATGCATCCAACACTGCATCTGCTTCCGCTTTCATCTCTCGTACAAGTGACATTGCGATCTCTTGAAATAAAATTTCTTTATTTGCAAAGAATGTATAAATCGTACCTTTACCGACATTGGCGATTTTAGCCACTTGCTCCATTGTTGTTGCCTTGTAGCCAAACAATGTAAAGGATTTTGCAGCTGCTTCAAGAATTTCCTGCCTACGATCCATTAGTAACATCCTTTCTAGTTAGGTTATGTACATCTCTCGTACACTTCAATAAAAATGACCAGAAAACCATTTCGGTCATCTGGTCATTATCATATTCCTATTTCAAAAAAATTGCAAGCCTTTAATGATGATTTTTTTCATCTTTTTTCTCTTCCTCATGATCCATATCATCTGAAGTGTCATTATTATGATCCATCATGTTATTATCCATGCTGTTATTGGCTTTTTCATCCTCTGGGACAACCTTTGTCATATCAGGGCTTCCAGCAATAATTTGTTGCTTTGGCATATTATGAACACCGTTAGCTGTTGTATGTGCATACATATAATACACACCATCATGATCAAAAGTAGTCGTTGCTTTATATACACCGTCTTGCTCTAATTTCCCATCAATCATTTGTCCTTCATCGCGTTTTCCTGATTCCCAAACTTCAAATTCTACTACAGCATCATCGACATTTTTTCCACCTTGTTCAACATGTGCTGCCAGCTCAATCGTTTCATTGAGTGCTACTTCTTTTGGTGTTAAAATTTCAACTTCTGGGATCTGTGGTACTTCTGGTTCTGGCAATGCCTCTTTTTTTTCTCCACATCCTACTAATAATGTAGGGACTGCAATTAGCGCAAATAACCACTTTTTCATCTTTTAATCCTCCATTAATGGCAACCGTATCTTCACGGATGTGCCTTTTTCAACAACACTTTCAATTTCTAACGTTCCTTGTAACTGTTTTAATAACTGTTCAACAATCGATAAACCTAGTCCACTACCACCGTCCGCACGACTTCGAGCTTTGTTAACACGATAAAATCGTTCAGTGACATGGGTTAAATCCTCGACAGGAATACCAATTCCATAATCCCTAATGATAATTTGTGCACTACCAGCCTTTTCAGCAGCAACAATTTCCACCTTAGAATTTTCATGCGAGTAATTAATCGCATTTTCAATAATGTTAATAAATATTTGTTTTAGTTTTACTTCATCCGCTTCAATAATTAGGGCATCATCTACATCTAAATATAAAGTTATGTTCTTTTTATTTGCTTGATGCGTTAAGATTTTTTGAACCTCTCGTAATGTTTCACCTAACGGAATTGGATATAAATCAATGTCAGTTTGTTCATTTTCTGTTCTTGCCAGCTGAAGTAATTCGTTTGTTAAGCGTTCCATGCGATTGGCCTCACGGACGATTAGCTGAATGGTTTCTTCTTTTTGGCCTTCTGTGATGATGCCATTTTGCATGGCTTCGCTATAGCCCTTTACATAGCTAATCGGTGTTCGTAATTCATGCGAGACTGTTGCCAAGAATGTTTTTTGTGCTTCATCCTCTTGCTGAATGGCCTCTGCCATTTTATTAAAGGTACTAGATAATTTACCGATTTCATCTCGTGAATTGACAGGTACACGAGTCTCATAATTCCCATAGGACATCTGCTCCACTGCAAGCTGTAAATCGTTTAATGGTCGCATAATATGTCGAATCCCTTTATAAATTAAATAGCTAACAACTACTAAAAATATGAAGGCACTAATAAACAATAAAATAACGCCACTATTTGCCAATTCACTAATTTTGGCCAGTGGGAAATAAATATAAATAATACCTTCTAATCGATTTTGATCAACAAGTGGTACAACCACCGAAATAAGTTGTCGATCAAAGCGAGGCTCGTACCCAATTTTTTGCACATACTTTCCTGCCAATAATTTTTGTCTTTCCTCAGGACCAATCAATGTCTCATAATCGATATCAAATGGAACACAGGCACTTAATTCACGAGGATTCCTTACCGCAAATATATTCAAATTGGAATAATCATTAAATTCTTCAATATCTGCAATAAATTCATCCGTAACCTTGCCATTATCATACATCGTCTGAAGCTTTAAGCCGACTTCCACCATTGTATCTTCTGTATCCTGTACATATAAGCGTTGATATAAAAAATTTGTGAGCACATACATAAAGACAACGGTAATAATTAAAAAAGCGAAAATTAACAACCAAATGCGAGTGGCAATCTTTTTCATTCGCCAGGGTCAAAGCGGTAGCCCACTCCCCAAACGGTTTGAATATGCGAAGCCGCATCCTTTCCAAGCTTTATTCGTAAGGTTTTAATATGTGTATCAACCGTGCGCGTACCACCTACATAATCAATATCCCAAATGCGTTCTAGTAGTTGCTCCCTCGAATAGGCATTACCTGGATTTTTCATAAATAAGTGTAAGAGCTCAAATTCCTTTAAAGTAAGTGGAATACTCTTTCCATCAACAGATACTTTACGTGCTATTTCATCTATTTTAATAGAGCCATAAATCACGTACTTTTGCTGTAGCTCTGTAATATTTGCACCACTTCGTCTTAATACAGCATAAATTCTGGCTACGAGTTCTTCATGTGTAAATGGTTTAACAATATAATCATCCCCGCCAAGGGTAAGACCTTTCACCTTATCCTCATTCGCATCACGTGCAGTCAAAAAAATAATCGGCACATTTGACATAGCACGAATACTTTGACAAACAACAAAACCATCCTCATGTGGCATCATTACATCAAGTAGTACTAAATCTATATTTTCACGTACTATTACATCGTAAGCTTCCGTTCCACTAGCGGCAGTAAATGTCTCTATATCAGAGTTCTTGAGCATCATTTCAATTAAATTACGCATATCCTGCTCATCATCAACTATTAATACAGTTGTCATTATTGTTCCTCCCTTACTAACAGCTGAAAGGCACCTTTCCCTACATCAACTGTTTTTTCCTTCTGGCCATCTTTTATAAAGTACAATGTGTGATCATCATAGCCAGCGACAACAATATAATCTTTAAACTGGTCCACTACAAAGGGGTTTGCCCCAACCTCTTGCTGCCATAATATATGTCCATCAAAGTCTGCCACATATAACTCATTATGACCATGACTCACAACAAGAACAGCATCTTTGGTCTTTTTTAACCCTACTGGCATCAAAGGCATGTCGATCTCTCCATGCAGTTGACCTGTAGTCAAATCATATTTTTTAACAGAACTATTTGGCTTACTTCCTTCTCCATGACCACCAACCCATAGCTCATGTGTTTCTTCTAGAACAGCAATTCCATGCGCAGATTTTTGAATCGGCCACTCTTGCTCAATTGTTAAATCCTTCATATTTAACACCGATAATTTTGTATCTTTAAAATTAATAACATATAGTTTATCCCTATACGATGTCATTGACATTGGATAATTGCCTAGTTGTTGTGTAGCTAGCTGATTACCTTCTTGATCAAAGCTTGTCACTGTATTGGTTTTACTATTCGTGATAAAAAATTGCTTGATGTTGTCATCGTAGTATACATTGGTCGTACCAATCTCTACTTTTTTTGAATAGAGCTTTTCTCCGGTTGATATTGTATAGACGTCGATGTTATTTAGTTGGTGTCCATATAATAAAACTTGGTCATCACCTAATAGTATGGCTCCTGAATAAGCCTTATCAAATAACCATGTCGCAAGTACAATCCCATCCTCATCAATAAAATCTAATGATGGCTCTTGTATGTTTAATGAAGCTATAAAACTTCGTTCCCTTTCAATGGGTTCATATGACTTTTCAGCGCAACCCGCTAACCATATAATTTGTAGTAACGAAAAAATGAAGAATGCCCATTTTTTCAACTTTATCACCTCTGCCCCTTAACTATACTTCACAATTGTGAAATTCGGGTGAAACTTGGAAGGTAAATTTATGACAAACCATGAAAATACATTTCACATTTCATGCTCGCAATTCCTCTAACAGTCTAATCATCCAACCAATATTTCCGTCCTAACATATATTACAAAGATAATGGTAAGGAGGAATAGAGTATGATTTCCATTAGCTTATGTATGATTGTAAGAAATGAAGAAGAAGTTATTGGTCGTTGTCTTGAGTCCGTCAAAGATATTGTAGATGAAATTAATATTGTTGATACGGGATCAACAGATAATACAAAGCAAGTGGTTGCACAGTATACAGGCCGAATTTTTGATTTTAAATGGATACATCACTTTGCAGCAGCACGGAACTTTTCCTTTCAACAAGCAACAAAGGATTACATCCTTTGGCTTGATGCAGACGATGTTTTTTTAGAGGAAGATCGCCAAAAATTAAAGGCACTCAAAGCATCTCTTAACTCTGATATTGATGCTGTTTCAATGAATTATCATTTAAGTTTCGATCATGAGGGAAATGCAGACGCCTTAATAAGAAGATATCGACTTGTCAGAAGGGAGAAGCAATTTCAATGGATTGGTGCTGTTCATGAATATTTAGAAGTTAGTGGTATGTTGTTTGATAGTGATGTCGCTGTTAGCCATTTACCATTAACACACGATCACTCCCGCAATATTACGATTTATAGACAACTGATTGAAGCTGGAGAAACACTATCACCACGTGATACATTTTATTTTGCTAATGAATTAGTAGATCATGGCCTGTTTGAGGAAGCTATTTATTATTATGAATTATTTTTAACGTCCAAATTAGGGTGGGTTGAAGATAACATTCGTGCCTGCTTAAAATTAGCAGATTGCTATTCCCATTTAAACGATAAAGAAAACAATCTCAGTGCTATACTACGAAGCTTTGAATACGATATCCCCAGACCAGAAGCCTGCTGTCGCCTAGGCTATCACTTTATGGAACAATCTAGAAATTACGAAGCTATCTTTTGGTATGAACAGGCTCTAGTTATTAAACAGAAGCCAAATGCCCCCTTTCAGAACAAAAGCTTTTCTACATGGCTACCCCACTTGCAGCTCTGTGTTCTTTACGACCGCTTACAACAATATGAACTGGCCAATGCCCATAATGAATTAGCGGGCTCGTTTATTCCAAATGACCCCAAAATTCTACACAATAAAGAATATTTCAAGCGCATTTTAACAATCATTCAAAATGACTCTTAAAAATATCAACAACCATCTAAAAAGTTTCAGCTCATCTTCACATGATAAACATCCAATTATCTTAAAAATATTTGCAACGAATCTATAAATAACTCTCTATTTACAAGTAATTAATAGTTATGTGTCTACCTCCTTTATCATTACGCAGAATACGATATTTGAGAGAGGAGGTGAGACTATGCATTTTGGAAATTTTAAAGATAGAGTTTGCAGTAGATGTCATTCATTTCCTTGTTGTTGTAAAACTGGTCCTATTCCAAGTTGTCCAATTTGGCCAGTGAAACCTACAGGACCGACTGGGGGAATAACTGGACCTACAGGTAGTACTGGGGCGACTGGCGCGACTGGGGCGACCGGGGTTACTGGCGTTACTGGCGCGACTGGGGTCACTGGTTCTACCGGAGTTACTGGGGCTACTGGGGCTACTGGGGCGACTGGCGTTACTGGCGCTACTGGCGCTACTGGCGCTACTGGTGTTACTGGCGCGACTGGTGTTAATGGGGCTACTGGCTCTACCGGCGTTACTGGCTCTACTGGGGTCACTGGGGCTACTGGTGTAACTGGCGTTACTGGGGCTACTGGGGCTACTGGGGCTACTGGGGCTACTGGCTCTACCGGCGTTACTGGCTCTACTGGTGCAACCGGGGCTACTGGCGTTACTGGTGTTAATGGGGCTACTGGTGTAACTGGTTCTACTGGGGCTACTGGGGCTACTGGGGCTACTGGGACTACTGGGGCTACTGGCGTTACTGGCGCTACTGGGGTCACTGGGGCTACTGGCGCGACTGGTGTTAATGGGGCTACTGGCTCTACCGGCGTTACTGGGGCTACTGGGGCTACTGGGGCTACTGGGGCTACTGGTGTTACTGGCTCTACCGGCGTTACTGGCGCGACTGGGGTCACTGGGGCGACTGGGGTCACTGGCGTTACTGGCGTTACTGGCGTTACTGGCGCGACTGGGGCGACTGGGGCGACTGGCGCTACTGGTGTTACTGGCTCTACTGGCGCGACTGGCTCTACTGGTGCAACCGGGGCTACTGGCTCTACCGGCGTTACTGGTGTTACTGGTGTTACTGGCGTTACTGGTGTTACTGGTGTTACTGGCTCTACCGGCGTTACTGGCTCTACTGGGGTCACTGGGGCTACTGGTGTAACTGGCGTTACTGGTGTTACTGGCGTTACTGGCGTTACTGGCTCTACTGGTGCAACCGGGGCTACTGGCGTTACTGGAGCCACTGGCGTTACTGGGACTACTGGTGTAACTGGTTCTACTGGTGTAACTGGTTCTACTGGTGTAACTGGTTCTACTGGCTCTACTGGTGCAACTGGGGCTACCGGCGCTACTGGCTCTACTGGCGTTACTGGTGCTACTGGTGAGATCGGGGCTACTGGGGTCACTGGTTCTACTGGTGTTACTGGCGCTACTGGCTCTACCGGCGCTACTGGAGCCACTGGCGTTACTGGCTCTACTGGCATTACTGGAGCCACTGGCGTTACTGGCTCTACTGGTGTAACTGGGGCTACTGGCGTTACTGGCTCTACTGGTGCTACCGGGGCTACTGGCGTTACTGGGGCCACTGGCGTTACTGGGACTACTGGTGTAACTGGTTCTACTGGCTCTACTGGCTCTACTGGTGCAACTGGGGCTACTGGCTCTACTGGCTCTACTGGCGTTACTGGTGCTACTGGTGAGATCGGGGCTACTGGGGTCACTGGTTCTACTGGCGTTACTGGCTTTACTGGCTCTACTGGTGTTACTGGGACTACTGGTGTAACTGGTGTTACAGGAGCTACTGGTGTAACTGGGGCTACGGGGGCTACTGGTGCAACCGGAGCTACTGGTGTTACTGGCGCTACTGGTGTTACTGGGGTTACTGGTGTTACTGGCGCTACCGGGGCTACTGGCTCTACTGGCTCTACTGGCTCTACTGGCTCTACTGGTGCAACCGGGGCTACTGGCATTACTGGAGCCACTGGCGTTACTGGTGTTACTGGTTCTACTGGCGCTACTGGTGCAACCGGGGCTACTGGCATTACTGGAGCCACTGGCGTTACTGGGACTACTGGTGTAACTGGTTCTACTGGGGCTACCGGCGTTACTGGGGCTACCGGCGTTGCTGGGGCTACTGGGGCGACTGGCACTACGGGAGCTACTGGCGTTACTGGCTCTACTGGGGCATTTGGAGCTACTGGAGCTACCGGCGCTACGGGGGTTACTGGCGCTACGGGTGTAACCGGAGCTACTGGCGCTACCGGCGTTACTGGGGTTACTGGGGTTACTGGGGTTACTGGCTTTACTGGCGCGACTGGGACTACTGGCGCAATTGGACCTACTGGGGTGACTGGTACTACTGGCGCAATTGGACCTACTGGGGTGACTGGTACTACTGGCGCAATTGGACCTACTGGGGTGACTGGTACTACTGGGCCTGCATTTACTGAAGGGTTCTCTGCCTTTAAAAACTCGTTGACTGTTAGTGGATCTACTCCAATCACTAACTGGAGTGTCGCTTCACCATACTTTACAACACCTGCTTTCAATCCAACAACTGGTATATTCACTGTACCAACTACAGGTAGGTATTCCTTTGAAGCAACCATTAACTACTCCACTGCTGCGGCTATTAGCGTTACTTTAGGAGCAGGAATAAACCCTTCATTTGCAATTAGACAAAATGCTACTACAAATTTAATTAGTGGCTTGTTCCCTGTACTAAACGTCAATGTGGCACTTGTATTAACATTACGCGCAGTTCTTGGAAATGGCACAATCACTTTAGCAGGAGAAGTGGATTTAAATGCTGGAGATACGATCGATTTGTTCTATGAAGCCAATGGATTGACCATCTCTCTTACACTAGGCGGCGCTAACTCTGGTGGTATTGTTTGGTCATGTCATCGAATTTCTTAGGGCTAGGACATTAATAAGCAATACAATTCTTAGAAGAAATAGCCAACCTCAAAATAGTGGTTGGCTATTTCTTTGACAATATAAAAGATGGTACAAACATTGATAATAAATGTTTGTCCCATCTGATTTGTATTACTTGAAGATTTCCATTAATACTTCATTTGCAACCTGTTTACCTTGCTGCACACACTCTGGAATCGATATCCCTTCAAACGAGCTTCCTGCTAGCTTTACTGTTGGAAAATGTTCTTGTAGTTCCTGCTTGATACGAAGGACTTTCGCCTCGTGTCCAACTGTATATTGTGGCATCGCATTTTTCCAACGTGTTACAACAGTTGTAATAGGTTCGCCATCGATACCAATCGTTTTCTTTAAATCCTGAAGCACAGTTTTTTCAATCTCCGTATCCGATAAAGCCACAATCGCTTCGTCGCCCACTCGACCAATATAACTACGTAATAATACATAATCCTCTGGTGAAGTACCTGGCCATTTTCGATTCATCCAAGTACAAGAAGTAATCGAAAAATCACTATTTCTAGAGACATAAAAAGAAAGAGCATCTAAATCACCGAGCTGTTCCTTTTTAAAGGCCATTGTAACGGTAGCAATAGTCGCAGCCTTCATTGTCCCCAATTCATGTAATAGACTTAGCTTGCTAAACATTTTTTCAGCCATATTAAAAGGGGTAGCAATAATAACAGCATCCGCTTTGATATGCGAGAAATTATTGAGCATCACCTGAACTGAGCCATCCTTACCATGCTCTATTTCCTCTACTTTGACACCCTTCATCACGGTCCCCGGAAGTAGTGATTCTTCTATACTTTCGATGAGTGTTTCTAGGCCATTGCTAAAGGTTTGAAAGATTCCTTTATTTTCAGCTATCTGATGATTGCTTAAGAAATTCGTTCCTGACTTCTTCATACCAATTAGCAAACTACGATATTTTTGTTCTAAACTATAAAGCTGTGGGAATGTTGAACTCATACTTAATTGCTCAATATCCCCTGCAAATGTACCCGCTAGTAAGGGCTCTACTAGATTTTCCACAACCTCCGCACCAAATCTTCTTCTAAAAAACGCTCCTAATGGTTGATCGTCATCCTGTGTAGAACGGGGAATGAAAAAGTCCCCCGCCGCACGAACTTTACCACTAAGTGAAAACAAGCCTGACGTTATAAATGAAGAGATATGGGGTGTCTCTCCTGATAGGAGATGACTAGGTATTGGGTATAACTGACTACCAACAGCAACATAGTTTGGCCCCGCATTACTTGTTAATAGTTTCTGTTCGATCCCTAGATCCTTTGCTAAAGCATTGACATAATTTTCACGATCAAAAAAAGATTCTGGCCCACGCTCAATAATAAAGCCATCTTTTCTTAGAGTTTGAATTTTTCCGCCAAGACGTAATGACGACTCGACAAGTACGATATCTAATGGCAATTCTTTTGCGCTTGCTTCTTTTTGCATATAGAACGCAGCTGTAAGGCCTGTAATGCCACCGCCTACGACAACTACCTTTCGTCTTTTCTGAGTCACCAACATCATCACTTTCTTTTCGCTTAGCTTAATTTTTTATGAATCGCCTCTACCATCGCATCAATAAATAATGGGTGTGTATTTGGCATTGCTGGACGATAGTATTTTGCACCAAGTTCATCACAAACAACTTTACATTCAAAATCGTTGTCATACAACACTTCTAAATGCTCTGTTACAAAACCTACTGGTGTATAAACAAATGAACGGAAGCCTTTTTCTTCAAATAGCTCACGTGTCAAGTCTTGAACATCTGGACCAATCCAAGGCTCTGGTGTTTGGCCTGCTGATTGCCAGCCAACCTCTACATTTTTTAAACCTGTCGCAGCTTGAATAAGACGAGCTGTTTCAATAAGTTGATCTTCATATGGATCACCTAAGTTTTTAATTTTTTCAGGCAATGAATGTGCTGACACAATTAGACAAGCTGTTTCACGTTCTTCTTCTGACATTGCATTGAATGTCTCATTCACTTGTTGTTTCCAGTACTCAATGAATTTCGGCTCGTCATACCAAGATTCTACAGAAGTAATCTTTAAGCGACCTCCTGCTGCCTCTTCAGCACGACCATTATAAGACTTAATAGAGAAAGTAGAGAAATGAGGAGCTAAAACAATAGAAACCGCTTCTTTTATGCCCTCTGCTACCATTTGCTCAACTGCATCTTCTATAAATGGATGAATATGTTTTAAACCAATAAACAATTTATATTCTACAGCATCCTGTACTTCGTTCAAACGTGCACATAATGCTTCAGCTTGTGCTTCTGTTGCCGCAGCTAATGGAGATAAACCACCGATTGCTTCATAGCGGCTACGTAAATCTTCTAAATGCTCTGCAGAAGGTTTACGTCCATGACGAATATGCGTATAGTAAGGTTCAATATCTTCTTCTTTATAAGGTGTTCCGTATGCCATTACTAGTAAGCCTTTAACTTCTTTCATTACCCTTTTCACCTCTAAAATTGTTTTATGTTTTCATATATTATGTGATAAAAAGAAGCTGCCCAATCTTGATTATTGGACAGCTCCTTTTCTACATTGAAATTAAAATTTCCTATATAGAAAAGGACATATTATTCACATTTGATTGACTTCTATAAAGAACGAGCATGAATTTGTTGAGCACTATATTCATGAATAAGCGTTGTAAGACGTTTTAAGACATCCGGGTCAACCTCTGGGAAAACACCATGGCCTAGATTAAAGATATGACCTGGCATTTCTAGACCTTGATCGATAATATCTTTTGTTCGTTTTTCAATAATTGACCAATCTGCAAGTAATAGGGATGGATCTAAGTTTCCTTGTACAGGTTTTGTAATACCATTGGCACGCGCGTCTTTAATAGGTAAACGCCAGTCTAAGCCCACAACATCAATCGGTAAATCATTCCATTCTTTTGCCAAATGGCTAGCACCAACTCCAAATTGAATTAGTGGTACATTTTCTTTTTGCAACTCTGCAAAAATACGAGTCATAATCGGTTTAATAAATACACGGTAATCCTCTACATTTAAGGCTCCAACCCATGAGTCGAACACTTGGATAGCTTTTGCACCAGCTTTAATTTGAGCCGTTACATCTGCAATAATCATGTCAGCAAGTTTATCCATTAAAGCAAACCAAGCTTGAGGTTCTGATACCATAAATGACTTTGTTTTATTATAGTTTCTTGAAGGACCACCTTCAATCATGTAGCTTGCAAGTGTAAATGGTGCTCCAGCAAAGCCGATTAAAGGCACATTCAATTGCTCTTCTGCAAGTAACTTGATTGTCTCTAAAACAAATGGTGTATGCTCTTTGGCATTGAATTCACCTAATTTTTCTACATCTGCTACTGACCGAATAGGATTAGAAATAACAGGACCAACACCTGCCTTAATTTTCACATCTATCCCGATTCCAGGGAGAGGTGTGACAATATCTTTATATAAAATTGCAGCATCCACATTGTAATTCTCTACAGGTAGACGAGTGACATACGCACATAGCTCTGGTTGATGTGTAATTTCCTCTAAGGAATACTTTTCTTTAATTGCACGGTATTCTGGCTGAGAACGTCCTGCCTGACGCATATACCAAACAGGTGTATGTGCGGTCCTTTCTCCACGTGCAGCACGTAGAAGTGTATCATTAAAAGTTGTCATGAATAGTTCCTTCCCCTCGTTAAATTCTTACTATAAAAAATCGCTTGTTTATTCCTTTATTATTGATATCCGTTTCCAATAGTAAACGCTTCCTCTGTTATTGTATAGTTTTCCTAGTGAAATGTCATAAAATTGTTCTTTCTCGACATATTCTTTTTGAACGGAGCGTTAGACTTACACCAGAAAGGGTATAATCACGCTATATTAGTAAGATTCATAAGGAGGATAAATTCATGTATATTTATTTAACTTCTGGTACTGGTGATTTTTTGGAGCAGGTAAAAAATAAGTATCCTAATGAGCATATGATTTTATTTCATGGGGAAGGAAACTCTGTACTGATACATGAAACCGAAGGAAAAACAGTATTTGCGACACCCCGTAAATTTGAAGTGCTGGATGCAGTAAATGATTTAGAGGAACGTGGTTTCTTTGTTTTCAATAATATTCCTGTAACAGATGAAGGACGGCCAGTTTTCGAGCACCGCTTTTTAGAACGATCACGCGCTATTGAAAATGAGCCTGGCTTTGTTGCATTTCGTTTATTACGTCCAATCAAGAGTGAGACTTATATTGTCATGACTCAATGGAATGGACCACATTCATTTGAAGCTTGGAAAAGCTCGAAAGCATTTGAATCAGCTCATGCTAAAACAGATGACTCAACTGCCGTACGCCAGCAAAATATCTTTTCAGCAGCTTCTTATGTCACAACTTACAATGCAATACCAAAAGAAGATATTGAGTAGCTAATATAAAAGCTCATTTTCCGAATGTTTGCATTGGAAAATGAGCTTTTCAATTTGTCAGCTATAGCCTTTTCATTTGGACATTTTGGCTGTTAATTCACTAATCACCAAAACTATAATAACGGCTATATAAAACATCGGCTGTGTAATGGCGCACAAACCTACAATAATGGCTTGAGTAATCATTGCTAAACGCACAATTTGCTTCACAGCTAGTTGACGAGCATGCTCTGGTAACGGATAGAGCATGTCCATTCGAAATTCGCCACTGGATAGCAAAGCTTGTTTTAACTGAATTGTTGTGGCAAAGCTTAGTGCACCCGCTACAATCCATGTAACGACAGGAATGTCTACAAAAGCTGCAATGATTGCTGAAATGGCCGTAAGACGAAGCCATAAATAGAAATGGTCATCTGTCCGGACAAAGGTACGAAACACCAAATACTTTTGAGCATTCCCCTTACCATACGGTACAAATCGATAAAGCCAGTCCATCCAGCTTCGACGTCGAATGCTACCGTGTAAATGAGGTACGTCTGTAAAATAATTGGCAAAACGATAGAAGCTCATCATACGATTTTGTTCAAGCTTGACAAAATGCTCATACGGCACAGGTTCGCCAGCTGATTTTTTACTAAAGACAATAATATATATAACACTAATAACTGTAGCTACTACAGCTAATAGCAACTGTGCATGGAGCGCCATATAAATAGCAGCCACAAAAATGACAGCTCGAATAAACCTGTCCACCCAAACCATTTGCCCTCGTTCACTATAACGATAGCTGAATTCTCCTCGAACACTTAGATATTTCAATACAATGGTAAGTAAAAAGATCGTCCATATTTCCACCGTGGATAATTCCGTCACGGCTTTTAATAATGGAATACTAACAATATAGACAATCGCTACAATCCACACCTGAGACCAAAACGTCCAAGCCAGCGCCTTGCTGAAGTACAGAGACATTTTTGATTCTAAAGGTAATAAGTATACTTGATCTGGCTCTCTCAACAATGTAGTTGGACGGCTAAAGGCCAATATCGCCCCAATGATAACAGCTATCACGATTTCTGCTGGAAAGTCTTTTTGAACAACTTTCAGCCATTCGCTATATTGATAGCCCCCTGCTCCTATTAGAAATACAAGTACAATGACTATATGCCCTGTAAATATAAATTGCATATATTTTTGTACTTCTCCTATATAATGCATGAAGCGAGAGGACCATACATCACGCAAGTTCTTCATGGTCCCGCTCCTTTGTCATAGCAATATAAAGGTCATCTAATGTCGCATACGGCATAGCAAATGATTGACGTAAATCAGCCATTGTTCCTTGTGCTCGTACTCTTCCTTCATGCAATAAAATAATGCGATCACAATGCTTCTCAGCTGTCGATAGAATATGTGTAGACATTAATATAGAAGCACCTTCTTTTTTCTTTTCATCCATTTGGTCTAATAACGATTGAATACCTAGTGGATCCAATCCCACAAAAGGCTCATCAATAATATATAGACTTGGATTCACTAAAAAGGCACACATAATCATAACTTTTTGACGCATTCCCTTCGAAAAATGTGAAGGAAACCAATTTAATCTCTTCTCCATTCGAAACTCTTTTAACAGCACCTCAGAACGAGCAGCCAGGGTAGCTTTGTCAATACCGTAAGCCATCGCTGTTAATTCTAAATGCTCTCTTAATGTTAGCTCATCGTATAAAACAGGGGTTTCAGGGATATAAGAAAAAGCTGTACGATACTTGTCCGTATCTTCCTTTAATGTCACACCATTTAGACGAATGTCCCCTTCCTTTGGCAACATTGTTCCTATAATATGTTTAATCGTTGTACTTTTACCCGCTCCATTTAAGCCGATTAAGCCAACTAATTCACCTTTTCCAATCGTAAAAGATAGATCTCTAATAACAGGTTTTCTTGTATAACCACCTGTTACATGCTGTACCTCTAATACTGACATATTCTCACTCCTCTTCTTGTTTTATATTTTATCAAAAATTAGCAAATGATACAGGTTTGAGTATGATAGAATGTACTTACATATACGTTAAGGGGGAAATTCTTATGAGCGATTGCCTATTTTGCAAAATTATTGACGGATCAATTCCAAGCACAAAAATTTATGAAGACGATCATGTCTATGCATTCACGGACATTTCACCTGTTGCAAAAGGACACACACTATTAATTCCTAAGCATCACTGCCAGGATCTATTCGAAATGCCAGAGGAAGTAGCACGTCATTTATATGCTGTTGCACCAAAAATCGCGAATGCTATTAAAGCAGCGTTTCAGCCAATTGGTTTGAATACAATTAATAACAACGGTGCTGCTGCTGGACAAACTGTTTTCCACTACCACTTACATTTTATTCCGCGTTACGATGAAAAAGAAGGGCTAGGCTTAATTTGGCAAACACAAACATACGCACCAGAGCAGTTGGCAGAAGTAGCAGAAAGTATTAAAGCCAATCTATAAGCCATTTGTAATATATTAACATCTGAATGTTCAGAATGCTGTATTGCAAATTTTTAAAATTTAGCGTACAATCACAAATAAGTTTCGCTAGCGGTCAAGAGGACACGCTAGGAGACAAATAGATTAGCATAGTCGAGGAGAGATTCAAATGAATACAAAGAATTTAGTATTAATGGCACTGTTAGTAGGTGTCGGTGCTGCTCTTTACGTGGTTACACCAGGAATGGTGAATGGGATGAAGCCTGATTTTATGTTAACCATGATGTTTATTGGTATTTTATTATTCCCAACAGTGAAAGAAACGTTCCTACTTTCTCTTTCAACAGGGGTACTTTCAGGTTTATTTACAACATTCCCAGCAGGTCTTGTTCCAAATATTATTGATAAAGCTGTTACTGGTTTTGTATTTTTAGCTGCTTTACTCATTCTCAAAAAACTGGCAGGTCACTTCGCCGTATCTGCTGTATTAGTTGGTTTGGGAACGATTCTTTCAGGAACTGTCTTTTTAGCAGTTGCACTTTTTGTATTCAATGCAAATGTTGGTGCAACGTTTGCGATGCTATTTATTGGCGTTGTCCTTCCAGCTGTCGTATTTAACGTTGTTGCTTTTGCAGTGATATATCCAATTGTTTCAAAATTAGTGAAGCGCTCCAAGTTCAATACAGCTATTTCTCAAATATCATAAATAAACACTTAAATAATCCAAAGAAACTAAACTGTGATGGCCAAATCACTCGTTTAGTTTCTTTTTTCTTTTTGTATTTATGCATTTCATGGTTTAATAGTAAATAAACATGACTAGAAATGAGGTATCTAATATGAAAGCAAAACCATTTTTACTAGGACTAACAACAGGAATTATCGGCGGGACAATTGCTGTGCTTTTCTCAACGCCGCAATCTGGGCAACAGCTACGTGCTTCTGTTAGACAAAATGTTTACCAAACAAAAGGTATGCTCCTTGATGTAAAACAACAAGTAGGAACTGTAAAACAATCTGTTAATACACTAACAAATGAAGTAAAAAATAATATCCCACAAATAATAAATGATTTAAAGCAAACAATTACGACTTTTACTGAAGAAATCGAACCAACGAAAAATAATTTGCAACAAGAATTAGATGCTTTACAGAATTCGATAAGCGAAATCGAGAAAAACATTGCACAAATTACGGAAAACAAGAAAAAACCTCAAGAAAAAGTTAGCGACTAAAGTCCTTATTCACAGTCGGATAATCTATTTTTTTACCAAAAACTATTGCTATAATATTATTTTTTAACCACTTTTCAATTTTTTAATTTTTCTAACTTTAAACTTTTTTTCTTTACTGCTATAATATTTTTAAAAATGTGAAAGAAAGCAGTAGGTGATGGCTTTGTCAGAGGAATTATATACACAAAAAGAAGCGATGCTTTATAGTCAAAGAATCGCACAGTTATCAAAAGCGCTGTGGAAAGCGGTTGAAAAGGATTGGCAACAATGGATTAAACCTTATGATTTAAATATTAATGAACACCATATTTTATGGATTTCATACCATTTAAAAGGTGCTTCCATTTCTGATGTTGCGAAATTTGGCGTTATGCATGTTTCTACAGCATTTAATTTCTCCAAAAAATTAGAAGAGCGTGGCTTTCTTAAGTTTTCCAAGCGTGATGACGATAAACGTAATACGTATGTTGAGCTTACAGAAGCCGGCACAGAGCTCATTGTAGAGATGAATAAAAACTACCATAATACGTACCATTCTGTACTTGAAGGGTCATTAGCATTAAAAGATTTATACGGCCGTTTCCCTGATTTTTTAGATGTAATGGCTGTTATTCGCAATATCTATGGTGAGGATTTCATCGATATTTTCGAACGCTCTTTCCAACATTTCCGTGATTCCTTTGACACGCTAGAAGAACGCACACCTGTAAAAGGATAAGACGAAGCTTCAAACTGCACATAATTTTTCCTGCAATTATTTATAAGTTGAACAAAAATGAGTTATACTGTTCATTCAGGAATGAGTCATGTGAAGGAGGTATTTCAGAAATATTTCTGAAGTGCCTCCTTTTTCTTGCATTCTAACATAATTCAATTTACATTAAATAGGACACTTCCTATTTCGGAGTTGATAAAAAACCATGCATTGCTGGAAAATTTTAAATTTAGAACATCATTACGGTACTACGCGTATTATTATAATGGGTGTCATTACTTTTTTAGTGGTCTTTTCTGTTTCGTATGTAACGTTTAATTTATTCAATGAAGAGCATTATACAGATCGACTATTCTGGCTCTTTGTAATAGCTGTGCTAACACTTTATCCCATTCATAAATTTTTGCACTTTGTGGCTCTATTTGATTTACGCCAGCATTTAAAATTACGCGTACGTAGTCAGTTTTATATAATTCCTGTTTTACACATGCGAATTCGAGAGCCTTTATCTAAAAATCGATACATCTTAGCATTACTTACGCCTTTTATCGTTCTAAATACTAGTATTATAGTTGGAACATGGCTTTTACCAGCCTATACCCATTATGGGACATTGCTGTTAGCCTATCACTGTAGTCTATGTCTGATTGATATCCTTTACGTGAAATATCTATTGAATTCACCTAAAAATTCGCAAATAGAAGAAACACCTAAAGGCTATGAAATTTTAGTTCCACCGACCGTTCACTAAATTGCTTGTACTTGTTTTTTATTGACGTTCTTTGTTATGCTATTACTATTGAAAGAGGGGAGGAATAGACTTGCTATTAATGATTGTAGTTCTATTCTCGGTATTCTATTTATTTCAAATTAATCGCATGACCTATGCTCTATGCATGCGACGTGAAATTCCCGAAGAAAACCAACCAAAAATATTCCGAACTATAAATATACTTATTACTATCCTACTTGTCTCATTCTACATTGAAATTTTATATGCAGTATAGCAGAAAAATCCATTACGCCTCGGCGTAATGGAATCTAATTTTTTCTGGCTTTTTTTGAAAAGCTCCTTTCAAAAACATGTGACATCCGCGCCCGTCCGCACGCTCGAAGATAAGTCGAGCCCCCCATGCAACAACTTTTACTAATCAATTAAATTGTTTAGAATCTAAGGCATGCGGCGCGAATGCCTACATTGTCAAGAAAAGCTAAGAGTTAAAGCTCTTAGCTTTTCGCTGTTTTATTAATTAGTATAGGAACGCTGCACCAACGATAATTAATAAAATAAATAACACAACTAATAAAGCAAAGCCTGAGCCGTAGCCACCGCCACCGTATCCTCCGTTGCCCATAACTTCACCCCCTTTCTTTTCTATATCCTATGCGCTTCAAAATTTGAAATATAGGCAATACTCAAGGGGGAACCATTTTGTTTTTAAATCGTTTATGTTATAGTAAAAAATGGACGAAACCATGTTAGGAGAGAATATCCACTATGAAAAAGACAGTTTTATCTTTAACTCTAGCTGCATCTGTATTAGCGCTTGGTGCTTGTAGCGGCGGAGACAGCAAAGCAATCGTTACTTCTAAAGTGGGCGATATTTCAGTAGCTGATTTTAATGAAAAGGCAAAAGCTTTAACAGGCTCATATGTAATGCAGCAAATGGTGACTGAAAAAGTTTTAGCTGACAAATATGAAGTAACAGATAAAGAAATCAAAGAAGCTTATGACACTACTGCATCACAATTTGGTGATGGCTTTTCACAAGCGCTTGCTGAAAGTGGCTTAACTGAACAGGGCTTTAAAGATTCTTTACGTGTTCAACTTCTTCAAGAAAAAGCTTTAAAAGATCAAGCAATTAAAGAAGAAGATGTGAAAAAATACTACGAGCAAATGAAAACAGAACTAAATGGTCGTCATATTTTAGTAGCAGATGAAAAAACAGCAAAAGAAGTGATTGCAAAAATTAAGGGTGGCGCTAAGTTTGAGGACGTTGCAAAAGAGTACTCAACAGATACTGGTTCTGCTCAAAAAGGTGGAGAGCTTGGATGGTTCTCTGTAGGTTCAATGGTTGACGAGTTTAACGATGCTGCTTATGCTCTTGAATTAAATACATTAAGTGAACCAGTAAAATCTAGCTTTGGTTACCACGTAATTGAAATTACGGACAAGCGTGATGTAAAAGGCGTAGGTTCATTTAAAGACGAAGAAGAAAACATTCGTTCAACTATGTTAAGTAAACTGAACCAAACTGGCGAAGCTCAAACGATTCTTAAAGATATTGTTGCAAAGATGGCTAAAGATGCAGATGTAAAAACATCTGATAAAGATTTAAAAGAATCACTTAAATTCTTTACAACAACAAGTGAAGAACAAGCAAAAGCAGCTGAAGAAGCAGCTAAAAAGGCTGAAGAAAATGCGCCAAAAGAGGATTCCGAAGATAAAGCAAAAGATACTGACAAGGAATCTAAATAACTTAGAGACGAGTCTATACAAAAAAGAAGCACCTGATATATCAGATGCTTCTTTTTCTTCTCTATTTTACTTTAAATTGGCTAATTTCAGTTTGTAGGTCGTTTGACATTGTTTGAAGAACATTTGCAGCACTTGCTATTTCCTCATTAGAGGCACTTTGCTGCTCAATTGATAAAGCAATATGCTGTATGCCTGAAGATGTGCCATTCGCTATGCCAACGACTTCTTTTACAGCCTCATCTGTTTGACTTGTTTTCTCATTGACACGCAAGACAATATCCTTTACTTCCTTTGTACGATGACTTATCTGTTGCAAATCTACGACTATATTTTTAAAGGTATCGCCTGTCTGTTCAACAGATTCACGCCCTTCCTCCACAAACTGCGTCCCACTATTAATAGCATAAACAGCACTGGAGGTTTGGTTTAAAATATCATCCACCAATGTTCGAATATTATCTGCAGCTTTTCCAGATTCCTCTGCTAGCTTTCTTACTTCATCTGCCACTACTGCAAAGCCTTTTCCAGCCTCTCCTGCACGAGCTGCTTCAATAGATGCATTCAATGCAAGCAGGTTTGTTTGATCTGTAATACTTGTAATCAGCGCTACAATCGTACTAATTTCCTTTGATTTTTCACCTAAAGCATTCACAACTTCGGTTGATTGATGAACAGATTCATTAATGGTATTCATTTTCTCAATCGTTTGCTCAATTAACTGTAATCCTAAATCAGCCTTTTGGTTCGTTTCATTCGCTATTGAGGCCACTGCCTGTACAGCAGAAGATGCATGATCCATATCTTTAGTGATTAAATGTGCCGATTCAGATAATAAATCCATTTGCCTTAATTGTCCTTCTGCACTGGAGGCAATTTCCCCAATGGCACTGGAGATAGTTTCAACTGTTTGACTGCTTTGCTCGGTAATCGTTGTAAATTCCTTTGTAAAGGCTGATACATCTGTCGATGCTTTATTCGTCTTTTCAATGACCGTGCCAATTTGCTCTAACATATGATTAAATTCAGTAGATAATTGACCAATTTCATCTTTCAATCGATCATCAATGCGAACAGTTAAATCGCCATCAGCAGCCAGTGTCATAGCATTTAACACACGCTTTACACGCCTTAAGACGATATACCTTGTACATAACGAAATAATTACTGTGCCGATAAATAACGAAATAAATGTATTGATGACAACCCCTGCACTACCATTTAAATGCACTACTTTCTCGAATTGACGACTAACAAATTCTGAAATATGGGAGCTAATAAACAAGCTTATGCCAATTGCTAATATCATTTTGAAAATTAAACTTTTCCAAAACTTAATTTTCCGTGAAAAAAGTCCCTCTGTATCCATTACTTTTCCCCATTCCTATAATTTCTCTCTCTATTCTAAAATAAATATTCACATTGGTACAATAGTTAGGCACTACAAATAAATATATGAATACTTAGACTCAGAGAAATTAATAACGAATAGCTAGACAGCAATGTTAGTTTATGGGCTGATTTATACTGCTTTTTAAATAGTAGGCTTGTAGAATGAACGATTATCAAGAGGGAAGAGTCTCTCTGTAAATTCACCCGGTGTCGTTTTTCCTAATGCTCTTGTTAACATATTCATCTTTGCATCAATGTTATCAATATAATGCAAGATTTCTGCTTCCTGAATCATCGGTTTTTTCGGGCTACCCCATTCTTCTTTCCCATGGTGAGACAATACCATATGCTGTAACAGCATGACTTCCTCACCTTCAATTTCAAGCTCACTAGCAATCTTAGCAATTTCATTCACCATAATCGTAATATGGCCTAATAAATTGCCCTCCACTGTATACATTGTGGCAACTGGTCCTGATAACTCTACAACCTTGCCTACATCATGTAAAATAATTCCCGCATATAATAAGTCACGATTTAGTGTTGGATATAGATCAGCAATGGCTTTACCTAGTTTAAGCATAGAGACCATATGATCTAATAAACCTGACGCGTAGTCATGATGATTTTTTGTCGCTGCTGGAAAAACTAAAATGGCCTCTTGGTGTTTTTTTATAGCCGCTCTAGTAATTCGTGAGATATTTGGGTTTTTAATATCAAAGAAAAATTGTGTTAATTCTTCATATAGTTGTTCTTTCGGTGTTGCAGAGGACGGCACTAAATCATGAATAGCGATTCCTTCCTCTGGCTTTGCAACACGAATAGATTTGATACGCAATTGATTCTTTCCTCTATAGTCATGAATCTCTCCGCCAACACGTACAATGGCTTCCGCATGGTACATCTTTTCATGATCCTCATTCGTGTCCCATAGCTTTGCCTCTATATCCCCACTTTTATCTTGTAATAATAGCGACATAAATGGCTTTCCAACGGTTGTAACACCTTTTGTCGCTTGTTTTATTAATAAAAATTGATCAACTGCTTCTCCAACTTGGAGCGTCGTAATCCCTTTCATGTTGACGCCACTCCCCTTTCATTTGCTAATGCTCCTATATCGACAATCTGATCTCTCTGCCAATATTTGAGCATTGTATCATGGCAAGTAAAATATAAAATTTGACGTTCATATCCTACTTCTTTCATTAATTGTACCATTTTGTCTGTGCGGTTTCGATCAAAATGGACAAAAGGATCGTCCATAATCATGGGAAATGGAGCTGCGCTCACTAGGGTTTTTGCTAGAGCCATTCGCAATGCAATATAAGCTTGCTCTTTGGTAGCCTGCGACAACTCCACCATTTGATAACGTATTCCTGCAGCATCCTGTGCTACAAAATAACCTTCCTCATGAATCGAAAGTTTGTCATAGTTTCCTTCTGTTAGTAAACGGAATATGGCATTTACCTCTGCAAGGACATGAGGTAATTTTTCTTCGCGAAGACGGAATAAAGTTTCATGAATAGCTGTTGCCACAGCTTTTTTAGTTGCCCATTGCTCTATTAACTGCTGCAATTCTGTTTTCTCCTGCTCAAACTGTTGAAGCAATTGACCATACTTTTCATCATTTAATAGCTGTTCTTTTTCCATTAGCAAAGCGGCACGTTGTTCAAGACATTGGTCAATTTCTAATTGCAATGACTGCTGCTCTTGTTGTAAAGCAAATATGCCCTCGTTAACAGTGTCCTCCATCAGATTTTTCTTCTGTTGAAGATCGAGTGAAGATAATTGAGCCTGAACAGTTTGCAATTCTGTCTCAATTTTTCTTCTCTGTTCAAATTGCTCATGCATTTCATAATAAGCCTGTTCATTTTGGATTTTTGCTTCACTGAATAGCTCGTACATTTCAGCTGTATAACGATCCATTCTTGATTGTCCACCTTCTATTTTTATTTGGATGTTGGCTAGCTGATCTTTTGCATGCTGTGCTTGCTGCTGATGCTGTTGTGCTTCAAGGTAGGCTGTTCGTAAATGCATATAAATTTCCTGTTCATCATAGGCTCCATCTAAAACCCGTTGAAGCTGCTCATAAATGTTGCTCTTTTCTACCTGTGTTTCTTGCAATAGACTTGAGGTACTGTTTCGTTTAGCTGCTAATTCTTGTACACCACGAATACGCATAAATAATTCGGGCATTAGCGTTCTAGCTATCGTTCCTTGTAAGCGATAACGCTTTAAAAAATGCTGGAGTGTCTGAGTGGCTTCTTCACTCTCTACCTCCGCTTGTTGAATTTTATATTCAAGAGAAGTGTATTGCTGCTCTTTTTCTTTCTGCTGTTCATTGATGTGTAACCAACGATCTTCATATCTTTGCTTCTTTAAAAGAACTGCTTGTACTGTCAATTCCTCCTGCTCTAACTCCCGTAGGAGGAAATTGTGCTCTTTATTAGTAGGTTCATCTGCTTGCTTAACATATCGAATAAACAAAAAGGTTAGCAATGATAAAACTGCTCCAATTAGGATTACAACTATGTTTTTTTCAAATACGCCATAAGCAAACGACATGAAACCAATCAGTAGTACAAGCCAGATAAAATAATGAGGCTGCTTCTGCTTACTGCGTTGCGATTTGGCAGCACGTAATTGCTCAAGCCTCCGCTTTTGTTGTGGCCACTGTGCTAAAATATGTTCTTCCTCGCTTGTTAATGACTCAAGCATTAGCTGCTGCTTCTGTTTGGCTATTGCATCTAACTCTTGGTGTACTTGATCGAGTGAACGTAGATAAAATTTTAGCTCCTCCTCGGCCTCCTCTAATTTACTTATTTGAAGCTGAAATTGTTGCTCCTGTTGGAGTGAAACTGTTTCGTTCAGAAGATTTTCTTGTGCCTCTTTGTCTGTTACACCTAGTAAACGAAACTGTGCTTCAATTTCTTGTTCGAGTAAAAAGAGATCATCCTGTAAATTTTGCTCCTTCACCATTAGCTGATGCCACGTTGCCTCTTTTTGCATAAGGTAAGCCATTTCATTAACCTTTTGCTCATCCACTGCTGCTATTAGTTTCTCCTGCAATGTTTGATGCTGCTCCTTTAATTGCATCAGTTGTTGACTTTCATGTAACAGACGATCCTTTATTTGTTCATAACGTCTAATACCCTCTGATGGAAACTGAACATGCTGATAATTGGTCATTGTTTGTTGCAAAGTCTGTTGCTGCTTGAGAAGAGGAAGCGCTTGCTTTTGAATAGTTAATTGCTGCCACTGTTGCTGTTGCTGTTTTTGCGTACCATATAGTTGTTCTAACTTTTGCTCGAGTAACTGTAATTGCTGTAATTTATCCTCAAAGGTTTGTATTTTTCCCTGTTCCTGTTTAATCGTCCGCTCCAGCTGCTTTAATTGCTCGATCTTTTGATTAATCAATGGCACTTTACCTGTCTTTTTAAACAACTCACTAGCCTCTTTATCCATTTTCTTTTCAAGGGTGGATAAATGCTGAATACCTGTTGTACCTGAGGCAAGTAGCAAATGAGTTAGCTCCTCTTCAGACATTTTTTCAATACCTTGTAGCTCATGCAGTGAAAAAGAAAAAATGGCTTCAAAGGATGCCCTAGAATAACCATATAAAAGCTTTCCTAACAGCTCCTCATGCCCCGTTGTACCATCCTCAAGATAGACAGTAACATCACCAACAGCTTTTCCTTTCACACGTTCAATTGTGCATTGACCATAAATTGGATGCAAAAGTGTCAGCTGACCCCCATATTTTGTCGAAATTTTCGGCTCATATTTGCGCTGTGTCTGCTGCCTTGTAGGGAAGCCAAAAAGCATTTGTAGTATAAACTGTTGAATCGTCGTTTTTCCTGCTTCATTTAAACCATAAAAAATAGTGACACCATCATTTAACGAAATGGAGATATTTTCATGCTTACCAAAGCCATAAATTTGGATTTTTTGAATTGTCAGCATGTAATCACGCCCTTTGAATTTCTTCTGCTAATAATGTCTGTGCACGATGCGTTAAGTTCTCAATATCCTTTTCACTAAGTGGCTCTATTAGCCTTGCCCCACCGGCATATTGGTACAAATCTTTTAAAATATCCTTCCATTCATTACTGTCCCACTGTTCCATTAAGCTCACAACGGATTGGGTAGTTGCGGTATGCTCATAAAATCTCGCGGCCTTTTGCAACACCATTTTTTGTACCCAACACATTGGCTCAATACCTTCCTCAGCCTCTCGAATAGTCTCTAACCATGCATCTACTGTTGCATGCTCAAATAAAGCTTCTGTTTGTTCGTCAATTTGTTGCAAATGAAGCTCTACTACTGATGCGCCAAACTTCTTTCTATTGGCTGTAATCGCTTCTGCACATCTCTTCAGCAATTCATTGGCGTGTACCACATCCGTACAATCCACCTCTATCGTGCTATAAACGACAGCAGAAGTAGAGATAAAATCAAGCTCAGTCGATGTTTTGGATAACGTCACATCATAAAAACCTTTCATTCCTTGTTCTTTACGATGTCGACTTTGAATATTGCCCGGATAAACAATGGGCGGGTTTTGGTGTAAAAGCTGTCGTTTATGAATATGGCCAAGCGCCCAATAATGATAGTTCTTTTCAAGTAACTGCTGTTTTGTAAAAGGGGCATACACATCATGTGTCGTATTGCCTGCCTCACTGCCATGTAGCATACCAATATGAAGGGCATGCTGATCATGCGCAGTTGGATAGCTTTCGATAACGGATTCCCTTAAATGACGTTCGGGATAACTAAAACCATATATATTCACTTGCTGACCACGTATTTTTAATTGAACTACACTCGTTTCAGCCGGTAATTCATAGACATTACTTGGTAAAGCAAAGCGTGTCCATGTGCCATTTAAATGATCATGATTTCCGTAGCTCACAATCACAGGGATATTGTGTTGAAAGAGCTTTTCCATTGCATCTTGAAATCTTCGTTGTGCTTGCAAGCTACGATTTTCACCATCATAAATATCCCCAACAATTAGTAAAAAATCAGGTTTTTCCTGAATCGCTTTAACGATAATTTTATCGAACGCTTCAAAAGTGCTTAACCGTATTTTCTTTAAAATGTGTTCGGGTAGACCAAATAAGCCCTTAAATGGACTATCTAAATGTAAATCTGCCATATGGAAAAAACGAATTGCTGACATCCAATCACCTCAAATAGTAGATAATTCTCTCTTTAGTGCAAACCAAAGTAATAATATGCTGATTAACCAATACCGAATATTTGTTCTATTTTATCATAATTCATGTTTGATGAAAAATGCTATTACGGAAAAAACAACATTGCCTCACTTTTTCCACAATTTTCGTAATTTATCAAAAAATCCACTAGTTTTACCGTGAAGTTTATAAATCTTCTATGTATAATAGAAATATATTCAAGTAAAAGGGTGGGGTCTGTATGGAGAATTATCGTTTTACAGCTTTTGAAAAAACAGGAGAAACATTATTTGATGAAACTTGGACTTTTGAAAATGATGAGGCTGCTAAACTAAATGGACAACAACAAATTGAAGAAAAAGGTGTTGCCGATAAAACTCATCGTCTTGTAAACGCTTCAGGTAAATTAATTTTATTCCATGTTTAGTGGCTAATAAAAGGCACGTAGTCAAGTGTTTGCTACGCGCCTTTTATTATTTTTATTTACCTACAAAGACAGGCGTTCTTTTCTCTACAAAAGCATGAATGCCCTCAATATGATCTGATGTTTTACGCATTGTAGACTGTCCCTCAGCCTCTAATGCTAAGATATTTTCTAGCTGTGGCATATTTTGTGCATGCAGAATTTTTTTCGTCGTAATCATGGAAGATATTGGGGATGCAAGCATTTTACCCACCAGCTGATCTGCCATTGCAAATACAGTGCCCTCAGGTGCAATATAATCAATTAATCCTGCATCTAATGCTTCTTTTGCTGTTAATACCTTCCCCTCCCATATCATTTGTTTTGCCTTAACAGTACCTACACGCTCCTTCATGAAGAAATGACCGCCACCATCTGGAATCAGTCCTATTCCAATGAAATTCATAGCAAGCTTACTATTTTCACAGGCTACAATAATATCTGCCCCTAGTGTTAGACTAAATCCTAAACCTGCTGAAGCTCCATGAACTGCTGCAATCACTATCATCGGTAGCTGATAATATGCCTTTACGATACGTGTCAGATAAACCATTGCCTCATCAATATTCAGCGGTTTGCTTTCATCTAGCATTGCTTTTATATCACCACCCGCAGAAAAGACCTTTCCTTCTCCACGAATAACAAGCACCTGAATATCTTTTTCCTGTTGTAGAGCTTCAAAGCATTCTGCTAGTTCACGCATCATAATATCATCCATAGCATTCATCGCCTGCGGACGATTCAACGTTAATGTTGCGCGACGTTCTAATTTTTCTAAAGTAATTGTTGAAAATTCCATCTCTATAACCCCCAAATATGAATAGTCATTCACTATATAATTCGTGTTTTTTTAGAAAACTCCTTCTCTCTAAGCAAAAATGCTCCTTGTTATGCTATATTAAAGGACGAATATTGAGATAAAGGTGGTAACGTATTTTGACACAAAAAGACTATCGTGTATTACTTTATTATAAATATATTACGATTGAAGACCCTGAAGCTTTTGCAGAAGAGCATCTAGCACTGTGTAAAGAGATAGGGCTTCTTGGTCGCATTTTAGTAGGCTACGAAGGTATTAACGGCACTGTATCAGGTACCATTGAGCAAACAGATGCTTACATGAGCCATATGAAGGCTGATGCTCGTTTTAATGATATTATGTGGAAAATTGATGAGGTTGAAGGGCATACCTTTAGAAAAATGCATGTACGTCCTCGTAAGGAAATTGTTCACCTAGGCTTAGAGCAGGATATCAATCCGTTAGAAATTACAGGTGATTATTTAACACCTAAAGAATTTATGGAACAGATGCAAGATGACAACACAGTAATCATCGATGCCCGTAATGACTATGAATATGATCTCGGTCATTTCCGAGGTGCTGTACGACCAGATATCGAAAACTTCCGTGACCTACCTGCTTGGATGGAGGCACATAAAGAAGATTTTGCAGATAAAAAGATCTTAACTTATTGTACAGGTGGTATTCGCTGCGAAAAATTCTCAGGTTGGCTAAAACGTGAGGGCTATGGTAAGAGCGTAGGTCAATTGCACGGCGGTATTGCTACATATGCGAAGGATCCTGAAGTAAAAGGTCAATTATGGGATGGTCAAATGTTTGTTTTTGACCGTCGTCGAAGTGTACCGATTAATCAGGTGGAGCATGTCATTGTTGGGAAGGATTATTTCACAGGGGAACCTTCTGAACGATATACAAACTGTGCAAACCCAGCGTGTCATAAGTTAATGCTTTGTGAAGAAAAACATGAGGCATTTTACATGCGAAGCTGTTCAGATGATTGTCGCCGTGCCGAACGCAACTTTTTCGTGGAGGAAAACGGTTGGACAAAGGAACAGGTTGAAGAACAAATTGCTAAGATTGCAGAGGTCCAACAATCAAATTGTTAATACTTAGAGAGATAATGCATTAAAGATAGTTTCCCTGTAGTTTGGGCAAGTAAGATTCCAAATCCATTCAATTTAATTCAGGGGATTATTTCATAGTCATTTGCAGCTCAAAAAATTCAGCATAGTGATCATCAATTCAAAAGAGCATCGTTTATCAAGACGATGCTCTTATTTATACACTTTATCCTTGTCCTAAATAACGTCCTACCTGGCGTCCACTAAATAAACACCCACCTACAAATGTCCCTTCTAAAGCGCGGTAGCCATGGACACCACCGCCACCGAAACCACTTACTTCACCAGCAGCATATAACCCAGGAATTGGCTGACCGTCCATACCTAAAACAGCACCATTTAAATTTGTTTGTAAGCCACCTAAAGTTTTCCTTGTTAGAATGTTTAAGCGAACAGCAATTAAAGGCCAATTTTTGGTATCTAAAATTTTATGTGGCTTGGCAACACGCACCCATTTATCGCCAATATAATTTCTTGCTCCATGAATAGCGTTTACTTGCAAATCCTTCGTAAACTTATTGTCCATTTCACGATCTCTTGCCAAGATTTGTTCTTTAATCTTCATGAAATCAAGTAGCTCATTCCCAGCAAGTTTATTCATTCCATCTACAAGTTCCTTTAGATCATGTGCAATCACAAAATCCTCTCCGTGATTTTTAAAAGCTTGGATCGGAGCCGGTGGGCCTGGTAAAATGCGTTTTAGAACATCGCTAATGCTTTTGTTTGTTAAATCTGGGTTTTGCTCTGAGCCAGATAAAGCAAATTCTTTCTCAATAATTTTTTCCGTTAAAATAAACCAGGAATAGTCATAACCAGTTTTTTGAATCGCCTCCAACGTACTGAGCGTATCAAACCCTGGAAAGTTGGGTGCATGAAAACGATTCCCCTCTGCATCAAACCACAGGGAGGAGGGACCAGGCAATATCCGAATCCCATGGTTAGGCCATATCGGATCCCAATTTTTTAACCCCTCTGTGTAATGCCACATACGATCACGATTAACAATGCGTCCCCCAGCGTGTTCCGTAATCTCTAGCATTCTTCCATCAACGTAAGCTGGCACACCACATACCATATTTTTAGGAGGTGTCCCTAATCGAGCAGGCCAATTTTTTCTTACTAAATCAAAATTTGCCCCAATACCTCCACTTGCCACAATCACAGCTTTAGCTTCGTAGGAAAATTCGCCGATCCCTAATCTGGAACTTTTTTCACCTCGATTAATAAAGGTTTCAGCAAGCACCGTTCCGCTAATTCCTGTAATCTCCCCTTCTTGCTGGATAAATTCATCCACACGATGTCTTGGCTTGAAGTCAATAAATCCATCTTTTATAGCCTGTTTCACTTTATCTACAAATGGCTTTACAATGCCAGGGCCTGTTCCCCAGACAATGTGAAACCTTGGTACTGAATTGCCGTGTCCTCCTGCTAACGAACCTCCCCGCTCCGCCCATCCAACAACGGGGAAAAACTTTATTCCTTTTGACTTTAACCAGTCGTATTTTTCACCTGCAGCAAAATCGACATAGGCTCTTGCCCATTTATATGCCCAAGAATCCTCATCATCTAAACGATCAAAGCCTGCAGTTCCTTGCCAATCCTGCCATGCAAGCTCCTTACTATCTTTAATCCCAAGCCTTCGTTGCTCTGGAGAATTTACTAAAAATATTCCACCGAACGACCAATATGCCTGTCCCCCGATTGAATTTTCAGGCTCTTGATCTACTAAAAGAACTTTTTTCTTTGCATCGATTAATTCACAAGCTGCGACTAATCCTGCAAGTCCAGCACCGACTATTGCAACATCATACTTCATTCTTACACCCCCAAATCCATATCCTTAACTAACATTCTTCTCTCACAGTCTATTTACCTTCTACTATTCATATTTTTGTCTAAAATGTGACAAACAAAATCGTTCGCTTTCTCGGATCCACACCATCGACAATTAGCATAAAACCTCTATTTTATTCCATTTAATTCCCATATAATTTTTTATTCTAAAACTGCACAGAAACCTGATACTATCGGACTTTTCAAATAGCGTTAGCGCTTTCATTGTACTCCCCAAAAAGACGAACAATAAAATAATATAATACATAAATTGTTCGTAATTGGTTATTTTTCAGACTTTTGAAGTCAATATTTTTAAAGTTTTTAAGAAATATCGTTGACAAAGGTGAACAATAGGGATTATGATGTTAACAAATTTAATCACAAAAAATATAACGACGGAGACACACTAGTCGCAAGAAAATCCATAGAGAGCTGATGGTTGGTGCAAATCAGTGATTTCTACGATAATAGTTCCACTCCTGAATAGATAAGCCGAACAACTTAAAAGTAAGCTTATCCGTCTCATGCACGTTACGCATATAGCTAAGACTGCCAGAATAAATTTTCCAGCAGTGATTAAGGGTGGTACCGCGAACCAAAGTTTATACAGCCTTTCGCCCCTTACAACACAATAATTGTGTTTGTAAGGCGTGGAAGGCTTTTTATATTGTTTTCGATTTAGAAAGGAGATTGTTTGCATGCTGTAAGATGTTCGAATTTTACAAATTTCAGACTGTCGTAGATAAAGCCACTACCAACCAATAATGATAAAAAAGGAGCTAATTATAATGACTACTGCAACAAAAACAAGAACTATTAACGTATTTATCGCTGATCTACTAAGTGAGGATGGTATTTTCCCATTACGCCAGGAACAAGATTTAGATTTAAACATTATTGTAGACACAGGACTAGCACCTGAAGAATTAATAGCTAAAATCGCAGATGTAGATGTATTACTTGTTCGTTCTCAAACAACCGTAACACGTGAAGTGATTGAAGCAGCTAAAAGCTTAAAATTAATTGGTCGCGCTGGTGTTGGTGTCGATAATATTGACCTTGCTGCTGCTACAGAACACGGTATTATTGTGGTAAACGCACCAGACGGCAACACAAACTCAGCTGCCGAGCATACAATTGCGATGATGACTTCACTTGCCCGTCATATTCCACAAGCTTTTAATACATTAAAAAATGGGAAATGGGATCGCAAATCTTATGTTGGCGTGGAGCTAAAAAATAAAACTTTAGGTGTTGTAGGTTTTGGTCGAATCGGCGTTGAAGTAGCGTATCGCGCAAAAGGTCAACGTATGAATGTAATGGCATATGATCCTTTCCTAACTGATGAACGTGCCAAAGAATTAGGTGTAACAAAAGCAACGGTTGAAGAAATTTGTGCAGCTGCAGATTTCATTACAGTTCATACACCACTTCTACCTGAAACTCGCAACCTTATTAATAAAGATAAATTTGCGATGATGAAAGATGGCGTACGTATTATTAACTGTGCGCGTGGCGGCATTATCAATGAAGACGATTTATATGATGCAATCGTAGCAGGTAAAGTGGCTGGAGCAGCTCTTGATGTATTTGTTTCTGAACCAGCAACAGATCATAAGCTACTGACTTTACCACAAGTTATCGCAACGCCTCACTTAGGAGCATCTACAATCGAGGCACAGGAATCTGTAGCGGTTGATGTATCAAATGACATCATTAAATTTTACAAAACAGGTACTGTAACAAATCCAGTAAACATGCCATCTATACCAAAAGAGCTTCTTGCACAAGTTGAGCCTTTCTTTGAATTAGCTGAAAAGCTTGGTTCATTCCTATCACAAGTGACAACAGAGCCAGTCAAGGAAATCAACCTATCTTATGCTGGCGAAGTAGCAAACTATGACGTTCGTCCATTAACTTCAAATGCGTTAAAAGGTTTACTGTCTAAAAATCACGGTAATCATGTCAATGATGTGAATGCTCGTTACTTATCTGAACGTATTGGTATGAAAATTAATGAGCACAAAACAACAACAGCAAAAGGCTTTACAAGCTTAATTACTATTGAAATTATTACTGCTAACGAAACGCACACTGTAGCAGGTACACTATTAAACGGTTTAGGTGCACGTATTGTAAAAGTGGAGGACTATGTTGTAGACGTCATTCCACAAGGCCACCTACTTTACATTAAAAATACTGACAAACCAGGTGCAATTGGCCGTGTAGCAACAAAGCTTGCAGAAAAAGAAATCAATATCGCGACAATGCAGGTTGGTCGTGCACAGGTTGGTGGTACAGCGGTTATGATGCTAACGGTTGACAATGTTGTAACAGAAGAAGATTTAGTATTTGTGGCACAGCTTGAAAACATTGATGAAGTGAAAGCCATTACCCTATAATTATCAACAACAAGAAGCAGGGAGTCTCTACTCTCTGCTTTTTCTTTTTGGTAAAATGATACTTTTCTAAAGGTTCTTCGTCTTTAAAGAAAAGGAGGTGCACAGCTTGAACATAGAAGAAATATTTTACTTACATAATCACACCATTTTTAAATACTTATATTACTTACTAAATGACGAAAAATTAGCGGAGGATTATACACAGGAAACCTTTGTCCGTTATTTGAAACATCACCAAACAATTAAAGAAGGGGCTGATCTCGCTTGGTTACGCTGCACCGCGCGTAACCTTGCCTATGATCATTATCGTCGAAAAAGGATTATTCAATTTGTCCCTTTTTTACAACAGCATGAAGAACAAACGTCACCTTCTCCTCATCAATGGCTGATGCAACGGGAAGATGCCAGGATACTATATCTTGCAATTCGCAAACTAAAAATTACCTATCGCGATGTGATTATCCTGCGCAAAATAGAGGGACTATCCATCGAGGAAACCTCCAATATTCTTGGCTGGAATGAGGGGAAAGTAAAAAACACATTAAAACGAGCACTCGTCGCTTTAAAAAAAGAGCTAGGAGGTGAAATGGATGAAGTATGATAAGAAGACATGGCAACACTTAGATGATTTAATGCTATCTGATCAGCAGGAAAAAAAATTATTACGCAATATGATAGAGCCTTTAGTAATTAATAAACAAACGAGAAAAAATAAATGGAAAATCCCTTCTGTATCATTGCTATTTATAGTAGTTCTTGCTTTATTAGTTTTATCTTTTGTTCAACGTCCTACTAATTCTCCTATGACAACGGATTCGTCAAAAGCAATCCAACGAATCTATTTAAAGGAGAATATAAACAAGGAAACCTTTATAGCAAAGGATTCTTGCCTTTATGTTCCTCAGCAATGCTATGCTCATTCAAAGGCTATCATACAGCTACAAAAAAATTTGGACAACGCTTCTCCTGTAACAATATCCGCTAGTCAATGGAAAAATGGTACTATCTATGATATTTTGATTCTCTATAATGACCGTACACAAGAGAAATGGAAGGTCCTCAATAACAAGATTTTCTTCAATGTTGAAACCAAGCAAGCCTTTCTAATTGAAGAATCAATTGACTCTCTACGCTATTTTTATGATGAGAAGCGGTCGACGAAACTTATTATGGGGAATATTTTCATCCTACTTACGCATTTCATCCTATGGATTGCAAAAAAAAGAATGCCTTATACAGAACGTCGCTTTTTCGCTGCGACAGTTGAGCATGCTATTGCCAATGCCATCATGCTCGTGTTGTTTGGAGGTATTTCATTTGGTATCTATCTTGTCCACCATACAATTCATGCAACAATTATTTATGGCCTTTTCTCACTCTACTCCTTTATGCAAATCTATTATCGTAAAAAGGCTGGTGAACCTAAGGGTTACTTAATTGCTAGCGCTCTTGTTCAGCTTTGTATAGCGATAGCTTTTACATGTTTATACCTTGGACTGAATGTCTATTTTTAATAAAAAAATGTACTGACTCCATGAAGGGTCAGTACATTTTTATACTATAGCTTATTTACAAGCTCCAACAACGCTGTCAAAGAATCCACCTCATAGGTAGGTGTCACAGCCCCGCTGGCGATATTGCTTTCACGATTAATCCATACATTACGCATTCCCACACGAGATGATCCTAAAATATCAGTATTAAGATTGTCGCCAACCATAATTGCCTCGTCCGCTGTAATACCTGCTTTCTCCATCACATACTCAAAAATAGATGCGTCCGGCTTACCTTTACCAAAGTCACCTGAAATAATAATATGATCAAAATATGGGGCAATTTCTGGTGTGATTTCTAGCTTTAAATTTTGCAAACTTGGTGCGCCATTTGTAAGCAATACAAGCTGATATTTTCCTTTTAATTCATCTAACACTGCAAAAGTATCTTCGTATAAAAATGGAGCCACTTTACGCTCGGCTACAAAGCGCTCTCCTAGCTCTGCTCCAAACGCTGTATCCTCAATCCCAAGAGCAGCTAACCCTTTTGTCCAAGCCGCTGCACGATAGCTAGGAACAATTTCCTTCATTTTTTGGAAGGAATCCGTCGAGTCGTCAAATGTTCCCCAAAGACCTTCAAATGGATTGATACCAATTAAAACCGTATAATCATATGTTTCATAACCCTCATATAAAGCACGTGCCTCTCGGCGAACAGCTTCCTCTAACTCAGCAGGATTCACATTATGTACAGTTGCTGCATAGTCACATGTTTTTTCAAATGCTGTTTTGACTGATTTTTTATCCCATAGTAATGTATCATCTAAATCAAAAATAATAGTATTTATCGACATTTTGTCCGCTCCTAGCTCCCGATTAATACTATTATTTTAGCATATTTTCAAAATATTTAGGATAACAAATTATACACATTTCCTCTAGCTAAAAACAAGCTGTGCATCAATTTCTCACAGCTTGTCATCTATTAATTATTTTTATTTCGTAAACGATTCATTAAACTCTGAATGTCTGCTCTTTTTTGTTGTGTTTCTTCTTGTAAAATTTCAATATGGTAAATACCATTTTTTTCTTCTATCTGAACACGATCACCTACTTGCACAGCCTTGTTTATGGCTGACTGCGAAATAATGAGTTGTTCCTCTTCTGCCGGAAACTTTAAAAAAACCGCATAGCCATCTTCAATACGGTCCAATGTGTATTTACTCAAGCTCACTTACAAGTTCCCCTTTCTCATTCCGTAATTGCGCAGCATCTCCATCGTTTAACCAAATTTGTTTAGTCGTCCATTTCAAATAATTTTGCCCTTCCCGCGCATTGGTTCCACTAGTAATATAAATTATTTTCCCTGGCTGTAAAGAGAGATTAGGGAAATTATAAACTTGATGCCCTTCAATTGAAATAAGCTGCCAACCTTTTAAAGATACTGCTTGTTGTCCACTATTTTTGATTCCTACTATTTCAGTAACTAGATCCTTGCTAACGATTTCAATAGCTGTTGTCGGTGCTACTTCTTTAGATGGTTTATTGCCCGTTTCTACTCTTGAAGTTTCCTTGCCATTCACCGCATAGTTTACCCCATCTGTGGACACCGTAATCGTTCCTAAATCTGCTGTGGCATAGATTTTGCTACCAATAGCCTGCAAACGATCCACTACTTCTGCATGTGGATGTCCATATTTATTATCCTCTCCATAACTTAATATCGTGACCTCTGGTTTTACAGCCTGAATGAATTCCTCCGAGCTACTTGTGTTAGAGCCATGATGTCCTGCTTTTAAAACGGTTGCTTTCACATCATACTGCAACATTTCCTTTTCTAATGCCACTCCCGCATCTCCCGTCAATAAAAAAGAGACATCCCCATAAGTCATTTTTAAGACAATAGAGGCATCGTTATTATCTGTAGCCTGTTCATTGGCATTTAAAACTTTCACATTTACATCCTTATCAAATACAATATCATCACCTATTTTTGGCACATGGTAAGGAATATTTTTTTCATCGATACGTGTCAGCATCTCTTCAAAGGTTTGCGATGTATGTACTTTTCCCGAATCATAAAATTGTTCAATCATCATGTTATCTAATACAGGAATAAGCCCCCCAATATGATCAGCATCTGGGTGTGTCGCTACCACAATATCAAGCTTATTTATTCCAAGTTCTTTTAAATAAGAAACAATCTGTTGTCCTGCGCCCTTCACTCCCCCATCTATAAGCATCGTTTTACCACTTGGTGATTCAATCAGTATAGAATCCCCCTGCCCCACATCAATAAAATGAACCTGCATTTCATGACCAGCTGTTACATGAATTTTCTCTGTCTTGACTGCCTCAGTACAGCCAGCTAATAAAAAAATACAAAGGAGTAATACTATTATTTTTTTCATCTACTAACTTCCTTTCTATTTTCCTATTATACAAAAAGAGAGCTAGCCATGGGCCGCTCTCCCTTTACTTTAAACAAAAATCCACCATAAAATCATCGTAATAATAATCGTCACAAGACCCTGTAACAACGTGGCCACCGTTTGCGCTTTATAGGCTTGTGTCACTTCCATGCCACTATACTGTGTAATTACCCAGAAGAAGCTATCATTCACATGGCTAACGGTCATTGCCCCTGCTCCTATTGCCATCACCACTAATGCTAATGGTACCGCTCCCTCAATTCCCAGTGTCACAAGCATCGGGGCTACTAAAGTAGATGTAATCACAAGAGCTGTTGTGGAAGAACCTTGGGCTGTTTTCAATGCTGCTGCTACTATAAATGGCACTAGAAGGAATAATGTACCTGAGGCGAACATACCTAAATCCATTTCCTGAAGCATTTCTCCAACACCAGCATTTTTTATAACAGTTCCAAACGAACCACCAGCACCTGTTATAAGTAAAATAGGTGCTGCTTCTTTTAGACTTTCGCCAATCCAACCTGTTAATGTCGTTTCATTGATTTCAGGTAATAATAAAAAGGCAGCTGCTACACCTAAAAATAGTGCCACTGTTGGAGAACCTAAAAATTTAAAGATGGTATTGAAAGTCGATTCCGTATCCCCAACTAATGCTGCTATAGAACCCAGACCAATTAACACAATTGGCAGAACGATTGGTAAGAATGCTTTAAATGTTGAGGGCATTTTCCCAAAGGATTTAATGACCTCCTCATAATCTAATGCCTCAACCTCATCTTCAGGAACTCGAATTTTTGTCGCCACTTTTACTGACCATAGATAGCCTACAAATGTCGCTGGTATCGCTACTAGTAAACCAATGACAATGACTGTTCCTAAATAATCTGCTGCGCCAATATTTCCTGCTGCTGCAATCGGCCCTGGAGTTGGTGGTACTAATACATGTGTTGCAAATAAGCCAGTTGCTAAAGCTACTGCCATAGATGCAATCGTGACATTCGCTCGCTTTGCCAATGATTTTTGCAAGCTAGATAAAATAATAAAGCCTGAATCACAAAATACTGGTATGGATACGATATAGCCAATTAAAGACATCGCTAATTGCGGACGTTTAGGTCCTACAATTCGTAACACTACTTCCGCCATTCGATAAGCAGCACCTGATTTTTCTAATATTAAGCCTATGATAGTACCGGCGATAATAACTAAACCAATACTTGTCATCAAGCCTCCAAATCCAGTATTAATGCTTTCCACTACTGTCAATAGTGGCATACCTGAAGCAATTCCAACAAAGAAAGCACTGATTAATAAAGCTAAAAACGGATGAAGCTTTAACTTAGCTGTTCCTAAGACAACAAACAATACCCCTATTAATATAATAATGAACAACATCTAGACATCCCCCTTTTGTAAGTAACGCTCTATCATTCTTTTAGTTTTTAACCGAATAAAGTGTGCAGGTTCTTGCATTGCCTGCTGCACATCAATCTCCTCATCTACCAATGACTCAACAACTGTAAAATACGCTTGTAATGCTGTATTCGCCTTGGTATCAATTCCTCCAGACAGCAGCATCGCCTCTACATTCGCTTGCTTTGCAGCTTTGGCTACACCTAATGGTGCCTTACCATGTAATGTTTGAAGATCAGATTTTCCTTCACCCGTTATCACTAACTGTGCTTCTGCTAAATGAGCCTGAAGTTGTACAGCGTCCAGCACAAGGTCAATTCCTGCATGGAAGGTTCCTTTTAAAAAAGCGATTAATGCGCCCCCCATTCCCCCAGCGGCTCCAGCACCTTTATAGTCATGTAATCGTATAGCAAATTGAGCTTCAACAATATCTGCAAAATGCTTTAAACAACGATCAAATTCAGCGACCTGGTGTTTTTGAACACCCTTTTGTGGACCAAAGATGGCAGTAGCTCCTCGTTCACCAATAAGCGGATTATCCACATCACAGGCAATCGTAAATGTTGATTCTGCTAATCTAGTATCTAGTAGACTCATATCTATGACATCTAATTGCATAAGGTTAGAAACACCAGCCTCAAGTTCCACCCCTTCCGCTGATAATAACCGCACACCTAATGCTTGTAACATACCAGTACCCGCATCATTTGTAGCACTCCCACCAATGCCAATAATAAATTTTCTAAAACCTTGATCAAGTGCGGCTTTAATTAATTGTCCTGTGCCATAAGATGTAGCAAGTTCAGGATTTTTCTCATTTTCTTGTAACAGCATAATACCAGATGCTTGAGCCATCTCTATTACACAGGTTACTTGATCGCCCAGTACACCATATTGAGCCTGGATAGCTCTTCCCAATGGATCAAGCACAGTTGCTGAGCAATATCGACCATCTGTAGAGGCAATAAGTGAGTGCAGTGTACCTTCACCACCATCTGCCACTGGTAGTATAATTGTTTCAATTGAATGATCCACATCTAAGATTCCTTTTTGCATTGCCTTTGCTACTTCAACTGCTGACAGAGTACCCTTGTAGGAATCTGGACTAATGATAACTTTCATGTTAAACCTCCACTTATGTCGTCCATTGACATTTACGTAAATTTTCATATCCCTAAGTTAAGCGCTTACAATTTATTATAATGACAATAAATTCAGAAAACATTATAATAGGTGTACAATTTATCTGTCATATAACAGGCTGTTTTTTATGCGAGGTGTATAAACATGTTGACAAAAAAGTTAGCAGAAGACATCGTCCATCAAACGATGTTGCGCTTGCGTCACAATATTAATGTTATCAGCCCAAGTGGAGTCATTTTAGCTTCTGGGGATAAAATGAGGGTGGAAAATATTCATGAAGGTGCACTATACGTAGCACAGTCAAAAGAGACTCTAATTATAAATGAGGAAAATATAGCACTTTATCCAAACACAAAACCAGGCATCAATATGCCAATTATGTATCAAGATGAGGTTGTAGGTGTTATAGGTATTACAGGAGATTCAGAGGATATGCTTGAAATTGCTAATCTCGTTCAGCTCACAACAGAGATTATGGCCCATCAAGCGATTGTTGAATCTAAAAGCGAATGGCAACGAAAGAATAACGATTACATATTTGAAGCACTCGTTCATGGAAGTAAGCTAGACGGAACCTTAACTGAACGGATTCAGAAATTACCATTTGCTCTTTCTGGCCCTTTTCAGGTGATTTTAGTGAGCTTAAATGAAGCATCCTACGCAGAAAATACAATACCCTTCTTTTTTGAGGATCTATTTTACAAACAGCCTATTCTTGCTGGTCATAGCCAATTACAGGAATACTATATCCTACTAACAAGTTGTATGGAGCAAAATTGCCGTCCTATTATAAAAGCACTGCGTAAGCAGAAGCAGAAACTTCCCTCCCTTCAAATTGGGGTAGGGCCTGTGGTTCAGCATTTATCTCAGCTTCCCTATAGCTACCAAGGTGCCAGAACAGCTCTAAAATTTGCTGCAATCAATAATGAATTGACTTTTTTTGAAGATGTCGAGTTATATTCCCTTTTTAAACCTCGTGAATCGGAGGAGGTACAAGCATTTTACCGTCGTGTACTCAAAAATTTAGACGCTAAACAATTGGAAACATTACAATCGTTTTTTGATTGTAATTTACAGCTAAAGCATTGTGCTCAGCAATTGAATATTCATCGACATACACTTACTTATCGTTTGAATAAAATAAGGGAATTAACAGGCTATGATCCGCAATACTTTGAGGATGCTGTTCTGCTAAAAATGGCCTGTACATTACGAACACTACAAACAATGAAGGCAATCTGAACAGATCAGATTGCCTTCATCATTAAGCCTTATATAATTCATTTAAAAATTCTATTTTCTTCCCAATAGCCTCTTCAAAGGTCATGATATAGGCAGCAGGATCTTTCGGATTATGGAATTGTGTAATTCTCCCTGTTTCGGGATGAACAAATTTTGAGGATGCCCCACAGCCAATTCCTAAGATTGTCTGCACTTCTTCCATAATAACGATATTATAAATACTTTCTTCTCCCGCTTTACTATAGCCGACATTTTCTAAATTACCTAAAATATTTTTCTGACGATATAAATAGTATGGAACATAATCATTTTCTTTTGTCCAAATTTGTGCCATTGCCATCATTTCAGCTACCGTATCACGGTCGGCTACTTTGTATTTATCCTTATTACGCGTCATCTCTGAAGCACGTTTAAATGATAGCGTATGAACAGTTAAAGACTCTGGCTGCATTTTTGCCGATTCCTCTAATGAATGTTGGAATTCTTCAATCCCTTCATTCGGTAGCCCAATTATAAGATCCATATTGATATTGTTCATACCTGATTCTCTTGCAAGCCAAAACTTCTCAATGGTTTCCTGGACTGTGTGATGACGACCAATTGCTTTTAATGTTTCATCAGTATAAGATTGTGGATTTACACTAATACGATCAATACCCCATTTTTTTAGTACTTCTAATTTTTCTGGTGTGATGGTATCAGGTCTTCCTGCTTCAACTGTCACCTCTCGAATTGTTTCAGGGTTAGGGAATGATTCATACATCGTTTGATACAAGGCGTCCATTTCATCGGCCTCGATGGAAGTCGGTGTACCACCACCCCAATAAATGGAGGTGATTTTCATATCATTGTCCTTCAGCCATTTGCCCATTTCACGCAATTCAATATGCAAGCCATCTAAAAAAGTCGTAACACGGCCTTGCTTACGATTACTACCAATCGCATAGGCTGGGAAAGTGCAATATGCACATTTGGTAGGGCAGAATGGAATACCGATATAAACACTGATTTCTTGTCCAATGGAATCAAGATCAGGAATGGTCACTAGTTGTCGGTCCACAATTTCCTTTAATAGTCCAACTTTTTCCTTTGATAAGCGGAAATCTCGAATTAATAGATCAGCAATTTCTTGCTCACTTTTACCTTCTTTTCTAAATTTATGATACAGCTTTGTTGGGCGTACACCCGTTAAAATCCCCCATTGCTGATGCACTCCAGTATGCTGTTCAAGAACATCTAAAAATACATGTGACAATGCACGTTTTATGCGAATATTTAGCTCACGATCTGTTGCCGGGGACTCATATTGAATACTGTACTCATTCGTGTATTGCTTACCATCTACAATCAAGTTTGCTTTTGTAGAAATGGAAAAATCGTCTCCAGTCTGATAGTCAAATGAAGCAGACATGTCTGCTCCCATTGGTTCAACCTTCAGCTTGGAATCCTCAAAAAATAAATTCGCAATATGATTTAATACGCGAATCCAATCTTCGGGATATTTTTGATCTATGTGAATAATTTTCATTTCGTTTCGCTCTCTTCTTTTATATAATTGCAGATTTAAGTTTAACAAATTTCTATGACTATAAGCAAAATAACAATTAGAATCTATAAAATAACAGAATATTCAGTTTAAATATAGACAAACTATTTTTTTGTCATTATAATTTTCAGAAAAGGTGGTGTCGAGAATGTTTATTTTAAAAAATGACAATTATACATCTGTTTCGAGCTTTATTCATCAAGTAGAAGTAGCATTCCACCATTTTGATTTAGAGCGCTGTGACGAAAAAACATTATATGTCACGGTAAAACTTAATTACGGCACACATAAAGTACTTTGTGATTTTATTTATATTATTGATCAACAAGAAATCTATGGCGCTATTTCAATTAACAAGCATTATGAAAAGACAAGGGTATTTATTCAACAGCATTTTCAGCAATTTTTATTGTATTCAGATGAAATGGTATTAGCTAAAAACTTCATGAGTACAATATCCTTTAAACAATGTCTCCAACAATTTGCGAAAAAGTATCCAGCCTTTATTTCCTCAAAGAACCATTACGCTCTAGCAATGGCTGAGTAACTACAAATAAAAATAGTATGCCAAGCATTGTTGGCATACTACAGACTGTAGACAAAAGCCATCGAGAGGTTCACTCTCGATGGGCTTTTGTCATTTTTCTTCCTATTTTATCTTTAATATTTGGTAATATACTACCAAATTCAACATACTCTTCGAGCATAGCTACCTTCTTAAGCTGCCTGCCACGTCCAAGTAGCCAGTTTCTTTAAATTCATGGCAGCAAAAGTAAGCATCGCCTGCATGGACAATTTTTTCAGACCTCTTAAGGTTGTCCATCGCATACCATGCTTTTCTTTTGCATCGGCAAAGACACGCTCAATCGTTTCTTTGCGCTTTGCATAAATTTGTTTGATGTCATAGGAATGGCGTAAATGTTCAGCTTCCTCCACATACGACTCCCAGATATGGCGTTGAATGAGTTTTTGATGATGCTTACTTTCTGTACATTGGGAAAGGCTTGGACACTTCGCACAAATCAAAGGATTCGATTTATATTGACGATACCCTTCTTTAGTCGTTGTCGTATACTTCAATATCTGTCCTTGTGGACAAAGATAACAATTATAGTGCTCATCATATATATACTCATGCTTTCGGAAGAATCCATCTTTCGTTTTAGGACGTGTATAAGGAAGAACAGGCAACATTTGATTCTCTAATAAAAAATTCGTAATCGCTGGTGTTTTATAGGCTGCATCTGCCGCAACAGCTAATGGTTTTTGAACGTTTTCAATGACTTTTTCCACAAGTGGCTGTAATACATGACTATCGTGCACATTTCCCGGAGTTACAATGGCACCCAAGACAAAGCCCTTTTCATCTGTCGCTGCATGAAAAGAATACGCAAACTGCTTCGTACGTTCATCCTTCACGTAATAGCCACTTTCAGGATCTGTCGTGCTTTCCTTTATTTCTTTCCATTCTTCCTTTTCAAACTTCTCCGGGGGAAAGGGCTTTTTTCCGTGTTCCTCACGATCCATATTTAACTCTAATTGAAGTTTCTCTTCATAAGCCCGTGTTTCTTTTCGCACAACTTTTTTATCATACTTTCGTTTATTCGCACTCGCTTTCACATGCGTAGAATCGATAAATAAATGGTCTGCATGGAGGAGTCCTTGATGCATAATCTCTTTTAATATACGATAGAATATCTGCTCAAATATATCAGTGTCTTGAAAGCGACGGACATAATTTTTACCGAAGGTAGAGAAATGCGGGACTTCTGTATGGAAGCCAAATCCTAAAAACCAACGATACGCCATATTCGTTTCAATTTCTTTGATGGTTTGACGCATGGACCGTATACCAAAAACGTACTGAATAAACGTCATTTTAAAGAGAACAACAGGATCAATACTAGGGCGTCCTTTAGCAGAGTAGAGGTTTTCTACTAAAGGATAGATAAATGAAAAATCAATAGCCGCCTCTAGTTTTCGTACTAAATGATCTTGGGGAACTAATTGATCAATCGTTAGCATTTCTAATTGTTCACGTTCATTGATTTGATTTTTCGTCATCATGGTTGATCACCTCGAAAGTGTACTTTTTATCAATAATTCTTTATGTAGAAGTTGATTGGAACGAAGGGTGGCGACTCCTGCGGGAAAAGCGGGAAAGTCGAGATCCTGGACTGAGCGAAGCGAGGGAAGCAGCTCGACCCCGCCCGCGGAAAGCGTCCGCCCGTAGTGGAAATCAACGGCTTTACTTTATTTTATTGTAAAAGAAAAAAGACTGTAGGCAAACTCAAAATTCATTGAGTTTGTCTACAGTCTGTAGTATGCCAAGCATTGTTGGCATACTATTTTCTTAATTATTTTAAATATCCATCCACAAATTCAACAGGTACATATGTCTTTGTATCTTTTAAGGTCGGTGCGACTGTTAGTGTACGTAATGCCTTATTATAGCCAAATGTTTTTTCACCGCGAGTAATTGTATAAGACATATTCCCTTTTGAAAGGATTGCCCCCTTGCCTGTAGAATCCACTTTGAAGCCAAGCTTTTCAGCGATCACACGCAATGGCACCATTTTTGTACCAGCTACTTCATAAGAATCTGATGCGATAATATTATCAATTTCTTCATTTATTGGATTCTTAGTAGCTGAGGAATCATCGTCCAGTACAATTACTTTAGATGGTGTTGTTTGCGCTGGAATACTTTTAGTAGAGGCCGTATAGAAAACAACTAGATGCTTCTCTGCTAAATCTTTAGCGTCCACCTTTTCACCTTTTTCATTGAATAGCTCTGTTTCTTTCCCGATATTTAATTTTAAAATATCATACGTATTAGTTAAATCTTCAAAGAAATAATCCACTTCTACAAAGCCTGCTTTTTCTGTTTCAACGATGACAACCTCTGGATTGAATTGTGGTGGATATATATATTTTTGAGGTTTGTTAGCAAATGTATAAGCTACTATTTTATCACCCTTTTGAAGCTCCACTTTCTTCCCAGTATTGTCGAACACAAGAGTATCTTTAGTCATTTCTAATACATTTGTTTGCTCGCCTTCTTTTACTGTGTAATATGTAATATTTTCCCCAACACGAACATCTTCCACAGTACCACGAGTATCATTAAAAATGTGTACGGGATCAATTTGTATTTGTGGTACCTCTGCTTCTGTCGATTGCTGCTCATTTGCTGAAGCTACCGGTACAAGGGCACTTCCAAATAATAATGCTGATATAGCTACAGGTGCTATTTTTTTCATGTTCATAAAATCTCTCCTTATTGTTTGGATTCAAAGGAGTAGTAGTTTTAAAATGGAAAAAGTTTCAGTGCAAGCAGAGGATTTTATAAGAAGAGGTGGCAGTAGATACTACCACCTCTTATTAGCTATTCTTTAACAATCTCGCTCAAACCAGTAATATCGATGCCATTTAAAGCTTGAGTAGCAAGGCGGTCCGCTTCAGAATTTTCCTTACGTGAGACAAGCTGGTATTCTGCTTGAATGTGAAGCTGCTCCAACTTAGCATCAATTTTATCTGCCCAACTTGCTAATTCCTTTTCCAATGCTGGCCATTCCCCATTTAGCTGATTGATGACCACTTGTGAATCTCCTATAATACGCACAGGCAAATGGTGGACATTTAAAAGTTCAAGCTCTACTAAGCCTAAATAAAGCGCTGCATACTCTGCCTCATTATTTGATTTCAATTCAGACGAAAAGGCATTTCTTCTTAATCGTAAAGGCTTACCATTTTGTTCGTAATAAATGGCGCAGCCTAGCCCTGCTTGCCTTGTCCCACGATCAAAACCTCCATCAAAATAGACCGTAATATTATGTGGCTCAGTATCAATTTCCTTTAAATAGGCTTTTAGCTCTTTAAGTGACCAATTTGTATCTTGCCGATCAATGCAATGTAGCGATTTTACTCTTCCCGTTCTTTCCATATCCTCTGCAAGTAATAGTGCTTGAGCTGCAGGCATTTCAGCGGAACGTAAAACGGTTGTTGCTCCTTTTGGTGTTTTATAGATCCATTCAATGATGACATGCATAGTCATAACCTCCAATACTCTTTAACTGGTACATAAAGCAAAAACGTGTACCGACCAATAGCGGATACACGTTTTCCTCTCACTTGTTATATGTGCAATTCCTAGAAAAATTATTCCCTTTTAAATTGCGATTATCACCTTTTATTGAATTCCTTCATATAAACCTTGGATAGGTTTTATTAAAATGCGATTTACTTCTTCGATTACTTTGCTTACCTTCATTTCTGCCTCAAGCATCGTTGAAATTTTTTCATTTTGCTGTGCAAGCTGTGCCGCTTTTTGTGCATAGACAAGCTCATCTTCCAAAATATCCTCACCAGCTAATTGCTTTTTCTGTAATTCGATTTGGATTTTACGGAAGTTTTTAAAGACATTTAATGCCTCTTCATCATTTTTAACAACTTCAACAGCAGCTTTTAACGCTTCAAATTCTGGAATCTTACGGAAAGTTGCTTCTAGCGCATTAATGTCATTATAAATATTAATCATTCATACAATCTCCTTTTAAATAAAGTAAACAATCAAGCCTTGCACAATCCCAATCAATCCACCAAGCACTGCACCTAATACAGTAATCATTTTAAACTCACGTTTAGAAATGCCTAATACAAGTTCCTCTAATTTCTCTACTGGGAATGAGTCTACCTGCTCTCGCACTACTTCTTGTAAGTTTAAACGTTTTAGTACATCCTCAAGTTTTTCCTCTGCCTTCACAAAAGCCTTTTCTATAACCTGTGGAATCACGGTATACTTTGCCCACTCATTTCCTTCAGGCCAATAATAAGAAATCGGTTGATTTAAACGTTCAGAGATTGCTAATTGTTCTTTCACGTACACTTGTAATTTCGATAAAATGGGGTCAAATTGAACATCTTGCAAAAAGTCCATAGCTGGTCGATCTTTGAATTTTTCCCATTCCTGTGAAAATATTTTTGTTAGTAATGTTGTTGTTCCTGGTGCTTGTAAAAACTTCACAAGCTCACGTTGAACTTTCCCAACTAGTGAAGTGGAATCACCTAAGAACATATTGATCATGCCGCCTAGAGATCCTTTGGATGATAAAAAGTCATCAATCATTGCCTTAATCGTCATTTCGCCTTCAGGTGATAAAAAATAATCCTCGCCTTTTTCTAAGATATGCTGAACCGCTACTGGAATTTTAGCATCAATCGTATTTTGGATATCCTCAGATAGCAATGTACGAATTGATTTTGTTGATAGTGTATTCTTTACTGACGAAAATTGTCCCTCTACAATTGCTTCAACCTTCTGCTCAATGGTAGCAGGCATATGTGAAAACCCGGCTAAGTTTAGCCAATCCTGAATTGTTTTGTCGTTTGTAAAGATTGTTTCTTCAACTTTTGATTGTACAAAGTGTTCTACTTTGTCTTGAATATCCTTTGAGAAAAACTTTTTTCTAAATGTTTCGGGAGTTAGTAAATAATTTACTACTGTAAGACCCAGCTGTTTCGCTAATTCATCACGTCGTTTGGGTATAAGACCGGGTGTAAACGGTAATCGCCAATTTTTAATATATATCGCTTTATATGGGCGAAAAAGCATTTTAATGGCTAAGTGATTTGTAACGCCCCCAATTGCAGCCCCAATGAAAGCCATGAAAAGTAATGTCACTATAAAATTATCCATTAGTATCCTCTCATTTCAATTGTATTCAAGATTGGCGTTTTTTGTCGCCTTCTGCACCCATTATAGCAGAGCAATGATTTTCAACGAAAGAAATACCTCTTTAGAATTTCAATGTCATCCTATTTACTTCTATGAAAAGTGAATAGTTGCAAAAATACCGTTATACTTGAATAATATGACTACATACTATAGAAACGAGGTTTGATGATGATTCAACATTTCAGTTTTAAACCACTATTTGAAAACACGCAACTACCTGGTTGGACTATTTCATTTTTTTATCAACGAGAACGATACCAAGCGGAGTATTTAAAGGACGGTACGATTGAGTGGATAGGGGCCATTCCGTCAGACGAGGAGGCTGTTAAAAAAATGATACATGAGCTTATGCTGTTTCATGTATACGATTAAAATCCGTAGTCAATTTTTCATTCTGAACCCGTATAAAAATACCTATATTTACTATAAATAGCACATCATTTAAGCTAATTATGTTGAATCATGTTGAAATTTGTATATTTTTCTTATACATTTATGATATCAGCTTAAGAGTAAATGTTTTTTATGCAGGGGGCCATTTCAATGAGTAAAGTCACACTTTCGGATGACTTAAATAGCTATAATTCAAAAGCGTTAATTCGTGTAAAAGTAAAAGAATTTTTTTCAGAATTTTCCGCTAAAATATTCGAATTAGCGGATGAAGCGGGAGCTGTTAATAGTAAGAAATTCGAGGAACTTTCTGGCTATAAAAGCGACTTTTACAATGAGTATTGCAGTCAATTAAAGGGCTTTTTTGATTCTTCTACTAGCTCTTTCGGCAAGAAATCGATTAAAACGTTCTATTTAACGTATAATAATAAGAACTATGTTCTAACACAGCAAGGCATAACTGAAAAAGCACCTGTTTCTATCGCACCGTTTACAGGTGTGATACCTTTCAAGGAAACGGTCCATGATGTTGAAAAAGCGTGTTTAAAATTACGCTTCCAGCAAGAATAAATAGGGTAAACGTTTAGAAAGGGGGAGTCTCAATGAGCATTTGAGACTCCCCCTTTACTATAAAAAATAATTCATTTAAAAAAATCCGCAAGCTAAAGCACTCTTGAGATTTTTGACGTGTCGTATTATATGAGATGCAAAATGCTTCTTTCCCTAAACAAACTATCTTTGATCTTTTTAAAGTTAGCATATAGTACTGGTAAATACAATCTTTTGGTAGTTGAATCTAGCGACTTTTTTCGCAATGCCTCTTAATAAACAAACGAAAAAATCGTTGTCAATATTTGTGTTTTTCTTTTAAATAATTTATGATTGAAACATCCAACAATTTTTTAAATCATAGGAGGTGTACACTTTGTTTACTTCCCTCATTCGGGCGGGAACAAAGGAATTATTTGGACGGAGACATATTGGAGATAACCATTAGGTTGGCGGCATTCGCCCTACTAATTATAATGACTGGATTTTTCGTTGCAACTGAATTTGCAATCGTAAAAGTGAGATCTACCCGCATTGATCAATTGCTCGCGGAAGGGCATAAAAAAGCGAAAAATGCAAAACGTGTTGTTTCAGATTTAGATGAGTACTTATCTGCCTGTCAGCTAGGTATTACCATCACTGCACTTGGTTTAGGTTGGTTAGGTGAACCTACATTTGAAATCATTTTGCACCCAGTGTTTGAATTTCTAAATTTGAATGGTAGTATTACATCTATCCTTTCATTCATACTTGCATTCTCAATCGTTACGTTTATGCATGTTGTTATTGGGGAATTGGCGCCAAAAACATTAGCCATCCAAAAAGCAGAATTTGTCACATTAAACTTTTCTGGCCCATTAATTATCTTCCACAATATTACGTATCCTATCATTAAGCTATTAAACGGCTCTGCCCGTGGTTTAACAGGTCTTTTCGGCTTAAAAATGATGTCAGAATCAGAAGTAGCTCACACAGAGGAAGAGTTGCGTATGATTTTGTCGGATAGTTTAAAAGGTGGAGAAATTAATAACTCAGAATATGAATATGTTAACAGTATTTTCGAGTTCTCAGATCGTCTTGCAAAAGAAATTATGGTTCCTCGAACTGAAATTGTCGGCATTGAAAAAGAGCTAACGATTAAAGAAGTTTTTGATTTAATGGGTGTTGAGCAATATACTCGTTATCCAATTCTGGATGGAGATAAAGATCATATTATTGGCTTAGTTAACATGAAGCATTTATTAACCGCTTACATTAAGGATTCTAAAAATGGTGATAAGCCAGTCATTGATTATATGCAACCTATTATTCGAGTGATGGAAACAACGCAAATTAACGATCTATTATTAAAAATTCAACGTGAGCGTATTCATATGGCCATTTTAATGGATGAATATGGCGGAACATCTGGTTTAGTGACGATTGAAGATATTATTGAGGAAATTGTCGGCGATATTCAAGATGAATTTGATGAAGACGAAATCCCGGAAGTACAAGAAATTGCAGAAAATCATTTTATTTTAGATGCGAAGATGCTTCTTGAAAATGTAAATGATATGCTTGGTACTGACATAGAAGATGATGATATTGATACTATCGGTGGTTGGTTCATGACGAAGCGTTTTGATGCGGTCGAAGGAGACAGTATTCAAGAGCAAGGTTTTGAATTTATCGCAAAAGAATTAGATGGTCACCATATTTTATACTTAGAAGTTCTGAAATTACCTAACAGTGATTTATCAAATGAATATGACGCAGTCATTGATTAAAATTGAATTGAATTGCCATACTCGTCGTGGTACTATTAGAAGCACGCTTGTAATCTAGGCTATAAATATGGTCTTTTCTTCACACCTTATAGAGGTGGGAGCAACGTCCGTAATAAATAGATGAAAACGACTCCCTTTTTAAAAGGGGGTCGTTTTCTAATGTCCGAAAGTTTTGCGAGGAGGAAACAAAATGGAGCTCTATACAAATTTACGTCAAGGGGAAAAAGGTGCATGGCTATCCATTGGTACATATCTAATCCTAAGCTCTGCTAAGCTTACAATAGGCTATATTGGTACATCAGAGGCACTGAAGGCAGATGGTTTAAACAACACCACTGATATCATTGCATCCATCGCGGTACTGATTGGTTTACGCATTGCCCAAAGACCACCTGATTCCAACCACCAATACGGACATTTACGTGCTGAGACTGTTGCTTCTTTAGTAGCATCGTTCATTATGCTTGTTGTTGGTCTCCAAGTATTAGTTAGTTCACTAAAAAGCTTGTGGGAGCCCACTGGTACAACACCTTCACTGTTAACTGCCTATGTAGCAATAGGTAGTGCAGTTGTGATGTATGTGGTTTACCGCTATAATTTAGCACTATCTAAAAAAATAAAAAGTGCCGCTGTTAAAGCAGCTGCCTTTGACAATCGCTCTGATGCACTTGTCAGTATAGGTACAGCCATTGGTATTTTTGGAGCCATTTTCGGCTTTCCGATCATTGATTCACTTACAGCTCTCATTGTTGCCTTTTTAATTATTAAAACAGCAGTAGAAATTTTTTGGGAAGCTGTTCAAAATCTTACAGATGCATTTGATATTGATGAAGTTGAAACGTTATCGGTGTTAATCCGTAACGTGGACGGAGTGATAGAGCTTTTAGATTTTAAAGGACGTGCACATGGCAATATGTACTTCATCGACGTAACTGTTACAGTGGATCCTTATTTAAATGTCTTTGAAAGTCATCGCATAACCGAAGAAATCGAACATACCATTATGCGTGAAAATCGCTTTTGTCAGGTTCTTGTGCATATTGAGCCACATATAATTTCTCAATAAAACGAAGATAAGTCTCCTACCAATTGAATGGTAAGAGACTTTTTTTATTTAATAGCTATATAAATATCCACTTGCGATTCATGTGGATTAGCGCATCGTTCATCATACAGTTCAAAGTCGCCTGTATATGTTCGTTCAACTTTAGAATTTGCAAACCATGCCCAAATCTCTTGCCAGGTTTGGATGACAACTTCAGGCATCGTGCCTTTATCTGATGTAAATACTAGATACTTAGCTGCTGGAATCATTTTAACTACTAAATCAGTTGGAATGTCATCATTATTTACCTCTACTCCTAGTGTAAGAGTATAATTACCATTCATATCCGTCTCATAGTCTGAATACAAACCAAAGACATGACCATTTTTTCGTTCGGCTATTTGGCCCGCAATATTTTGCTGATAAAAGTGATCCCATAATTGTGGAATTTTAGCATGCTCTGTTATTTCATTTGCATTACTTGTTTGAGTTGAAATACCTACGATGTTAAATGCGGTTAATTCAACTACTTTTGGTTCCTTCCCCTCACTTTTTCTCCATCGCTTCAAACTTGGTAAAAAGGAAGTCAACATATTACGTGCTTCGTTTTCCGGCATACCGCCGTCCTTAAGATGTGGTACACAAATTTCGATCATTCCTTCTACTGTTAACTGGGGTTGTTTAAACTTGCCTCCCTCGTAACAATATATACAATACTCCAGACTTTTGTCTCCTTCTTTTTCAGTACCCAATAATGCCTCTTCTACTAAAGGCATACCACAGCTTTGACAATAGCTTTGCATCGTCATTCCACCTTTCACTTTATTTGTACTTACTATAGCAAAGGAAACCTGACAACTGTCTGTCATCAATTATCTAGATTTTTATATAATTGAACAATTTCTAAAGCTCGATTTTGGATTATATCTCTTATATAAGGTGGTTCCATAATTTTAATGCGATGCCCAAAGCTTAACAAGAAGCCATAAAGCCATTCATCTTCGGGTATAGATATATAAATCATGGATCGTTCATGGTCTATATGCTCTGCACCAAAGGATTCCTCCACCAATGTTGTAATGTCTTTATCAAAAGAAATGACTAAATCGACTACGTTTTGCGGTTGATGCCATTCTTTACCCCAAGGGAGTTCACTTAAATTCACTTCCTTACGCTCAAAGGTAGAATCAACTTGAAGCAAATGTTTCATTCTCGCAAGCTTAAATAAACGAAAGTCCTTTCTTAATGTACAATAGCCATACAAATACCATATCTTCCCTTTTTGAACAATTGTATGTGGTTCGACTATTCTGCTTGTTTGCTCACCATAAGTAGTAGAATAATGAAACCTTATACAACGCTTACTCTGTATTGCTGTCTTGAGCGTCGTAATATGCTCTTTAAAGAGAGCGTTTGGTCCCCATGGACTAAGATCCACGAATAGATGGTCCATCGATTGTTTTACATGATCATCCGCAATACTCGTTATTTTCTCAAGCACTGCTTCAGCGTGGGAATCTTCATAGGTAGTCAAAGCACTTTTAATCGCGATAGAAAGTGATGTGAGCTCATCCTTCGTCAACACTTGTTTATCAACACGATAGCCATCGATTAAACTAATGCCACCGTTTACGCCTTGCTGACTAATAACAGGTACACCAGCACAGCTCAGTGTTTCAATATCTCGATAAATTGTACGAATTGACACATTAAATAGCTCTGCTAATTCTTGTGCCTTAACTTTTTTTCGGTTGATTAAAGTCATTGTCATTGTGAGAAGACGCTCTAATTTCATGGTAAAATCTCCTTTCATGCTATCCCATTATTCCTATATATACCTTCTATTTTAATTAACAACCTATCTTTTTAAGTATTTTTTAAGTACTTTTTGAGTATTTTTTAAGACAAATGTACTATAATAACGCCTAATTATTGTTACAACAATTATACTATTTTAACAATAAAAGAAAAAACAAGGCTTTTACTCCTATACATCTTATATTCCCAATACTATGTTGTTTCATTTTTGTATAAGAATAGTTTGATTTTAACGCCTAAACAATTATTTCAATTCTCTTAACACAACATAAAAAACTTTTATCTTCTATATAATGAACGGCGAACTTTCTTTGAATGGATTTGACAAGATATGACAACACATATCAGGATTCATTGACTCTCACCCGTGAAAGAACTACCACATAAATTGCTTTTTTCTAGTATCAAATTTTTAATAGAAAAGTTGAGTGATTTTCACTTTTCTTGCCCTTCACTATATATAGGAAGCCTCTTCACCCAAAATGAACTAGAGTTTAATGTTTTTAATTTAATTGTATAAAGGAGAGTTTGATGTGATTCGAGCCGTTTTAATAGACAATGAACCTTTAGCTTTACACTATTTTCAAAATAAACTACATGCCTTTCAACAAATACAGGTGATTCAAACCTTTACAAGCGTAGAAGTATTTCTGAATGAACTGCCATCTATGGAGTTTGAGGCTATCTTTTTAGAGGTAAAACTTCAAGAATTATCAGGACTTGAGGTTGCTGATATTATCAAAACCGAGCGTCCACAAGTCAGTGTTATTTTCATTACCGCCTATCATGAATTTGCATTACAAGCCTATGAAATTGGCAGTCTCGACTATGTATTAAAGCCTATTAGTCATGCACGTTTAGAAAAAACAGTAGCACGTATTGAGCATGAATTTTCTATTCAGCAAATGCTTCAACAGGCTTCACAAACTGTATTAAATGTCCAATGCTTCAATCAATTTGCCGTCTATAGTAACAATAGTTTAGTGGCGTTTAAAACAGAAAAGACGAAAGAATTGTTTGCTTATTTTATTTTGCATCCAAATATACCAATTCATCGAGATTATTTAATTGAAATTCTATGGCCAGATTTAGATTATGTACGAGCCAAATCAAATCTTCATACAGCTCTATCTTATTTAAGGAAAACGCTAAATACAATTGGCTATGAAAACTGTATTGTCTTTTCAAATAAATACTATATCTTCGAAAAGCCAAATATTGTATGTGATTTATACGACTTTCAAAAACTTCATGAAGATTTTTCACGACTCGAAATTCCCTCTATTTCTTTGATTAATCAATGTCTTTCAATTTATAAGAATGGCTTATTTGTTTTTGATGATTATGAATGGGCAACTGCCTATAAAGATAAATTAATGAAATCATACATAGAGCTATTAGAAAAAGGGTTTCAAACAACGATTTTTTCAGATACGGAAAGAGCTATGGAATTTTTACATGCATTAATAGAATATGATCCCTATAATGAACAAAAGCTTGAGCACTATTTATATACGTTAATACAGGCAGGACTTCATGAACAGGCGCTCAAAATTTTCCAAACATATAAGCAAAAACTAGAGGAAGATTTAGCACTATCACCAAGCTCTACATTATTAGAGATATCCAAAAAATTATTTGCTCAACATAAATAATGTAAAAAACGGCGAGTGCTACTATGTGAGTAGAAGCTCGCCGTTTTTTTACATACCGCTACCCTCAGTTAGCCCGTGCTTAACAGCATACAGCGCTGCCTGGGTACGGTCTTGGACTTGTAGCTTTGTAAAAATATTTGAAATATGGGTTTTCACCGTTTTTTCTGTGACAAAGAGTGAGGATGCAATTTCCCGATTACTCTTTCCTTTTGTAAGTTCTGCTAGCACATCCTGTTCACGAGGTGTCAGCGGATTTAATAAATGAGGTGCATTCTGTGACTCCTGGCGATCCATTTCAAGCGTGGTCGTTGCTTCAGGATGCAAGGTGTTTTCGCCACGCATAATACGACGAATGGATAAAACCAATTCATCTGGCTCAATATCTTTTAACTGATAGCCTGCCGCTCCTGCCTCCATAGCTGGAATCACATGATCTCGATCAGAAAAGCTAGTAAGCATTAAAATTTCTATTTGCGGAAACTTCGCTTTGATGCGTCTCGTCGCCTGTATGCCATCCATTTCAGGCATTACTAAATCCATTAAGATAATATCTGGTTGGATGCTTTCAGCTAGTGCTACAGCCTCGTGCCCATTTTTTGCCTCTCCAACAACTTCAATATCCTTTTGTGTCTTTAAGAAAAACAGTAGTCCTCTACGCACCACGTGATGATCGTCTGCAATTAATACACGTATCATGTCCTCTCCCCCTTAATATGGCAAGCGGATTAGCAACTCCGTACCTTTACCAATTTCACTTACCCAGTCGGCAGTTCCACCCACTGATTTTGCACGATCCTTAATAGATTGTAAGCCCATTGAAAGCAACTTTGTATTGTTGTCAATGACAAAGCCTCGTCCCTCATCACGAATAACCAACAAAATATCTGTCGATGTAACAGTAATATACAATGCTGCCTCTAATACACCTGCATGGCGACGTACATTATTTAACGCCTCTTGAGCTACACGAAATAATGTTTCTTCAATGCGTGAGGGAAATTGCAATACGCCTGAAACTGTTACATGTAGTTTTAAGCCAAGCATTTCGGCATATACTTTAATGGCCTCAAGCAAACCATTTTCTAACCCTTTAGGCCGCAATTGCCAAATTAGCGCACGCATCTCTGTAAGTGCGTCTTGTGTTAAATGCTGAATCTCTTTAAACGTTTCTTTCACTTCACAATCATCCGTCATTTCAATACCAGCTCTGGCAGTTAACGTAACTGAGAATAGTAGTTGATTGACTGAATCGTGTAAATCACGAGCTAGACGATTACGCTCCTTCACAAGTGCCATTTCCTGCTCCTGTTTTGTCAGTAAAATTCGCTTAATAGCTGAACCCATCTGAAAGGCAACTGATTCTAATAAAGCAAGCTCCTCCTCTGAAAAGCGCACTGTATCCTTAGATGCGACATTTAATACCCCAAAACGTTCTTGTCCAGATTGAAGAGGTACTGTCGCATGATGTGTGATTCCTTCATGATCCCCAACATTAGCGGCTATGGCACTTTCAATACGCTGACACTCGATAATATTAGAGGCTTTTTTTAGCTCTTCATTACGATAACGCGATACACACCAACAACCACCCTTTTTTAAATAATGGCAATTGTTATATTCCAATGCCTCTGGTAAATTTTCATGGACAACAAGTTCTGAGCGCCCCTTTGCATCAATAAAAAAAATCCAGCCTGTTTCAAAATTTGTGCCATTTAAAAATTTAATGAGTGCACCCTTTAGCATTGTGACAATTTCAGTTTCTTCATTTAATAGTTCAGCAATTTCTTTTAAAATACTGATATTGGAATGCTCATTCTCCCTCACGAAAACACCTCTTCTTTAGCATTACTATTGTTAATGATACCATTAAGCTATTGAAGGCGTCTGCTTCCACCGTTCATACTTTAGACTGAAATTCATCGCATACCTTATTTTGTGTAAGTTGATTTACATATAAAACTAGAACCACTATAATCGAACAAGGACATGGTTTTATGAAGGGAAGATTGGATATGTCTAAAAAAGAGGAAAATGGCTTATTATTTATTTGGATTGTTTCTGCTATAGCAACATTAGGTTCATTATATTTTTCTGAAATTCGTCATTATGAACCTTGTAAATTATGTTGGATTCAACGTATTTTTATGTATCCAATTGTTATTATGACGACAGTAGCATTTATTCAAAAAAATGCGCGTATTGCTGTCACAACAGCTGTCTTTTCTGTGATTGGCGGCTGTATTTCACTTTACCATTATGGAATTCAAAAGCTTAGCTTTTTAGCTGAAAATGCTCCTTCCTGTGGCGCAGTTTCCTGTACAGGACAATACATTAACTGGTTAGGCTTTATTACTATTCCGTTTTTAGCATTAACTGCATTTATTTTAATCGCAGGGGCAAGCTTTTATTTAATTAAAGCTGCTAAAGCTGCAAAATAATCGAAAGACCGTGTTCTACCTTTGGAATACGGTTTTTTCTACGGAGGAAGATCTATGTTTCATTATGAAATCGCTGAAGATAACTTAAGTGTGGAAGAATTGCTACGTAACCAGTGGCGACTTGGTAAAAAGCTCGTACATGAATTGCGTATGGCCAAAGCCATCACATTGGCAAATGATGAGCTGATTCAATGGAATACACCTTTACAAGCTGGAACAATAATCAAATTTACGTTTCCTGTTCCAACATCTAGCTACAAACCAACACCTGTATGTGCTATTGATGTAGTCTATGAGGACGACCATTGTTTAATCGTATCAAAGCCAAAAGGTATGGCAACACATCCTAATGATGCTCGAGATACACATACATGTATGAACCATGTCATGGCACATATCAAAGAACAAGGTGGCATTTATGCTGAACATGTTCATCGTCTTGATAAAGGGACACAGGGCTTATTACTAGTAGCAAAGCACCCTTTAGCAAAGTCCATTTTCGATCGAATGATTGAGGAAAAAACCATTATTCGTACGTATGCAGCAGAGGTGCAAGGTAACTTACGAACGTCTTCTGGAACGATTGCTGAACCAATTGGCAAAGACCGACACCATGCCACAAGACGTGTTGTGTCCAAAACTGGACAGCATGCTGTAACACACTATGAAGTGGTGGCGCGTTACAAAAATTCCTGTGTCGTTCATCTCATACTTGAGACTGGGCGAACACATCAGATCCGTGTGCATTTAGCCTATATTGGCCATCCAATTATTGGGGATACAATGTATGGTGCACGAGAAACAGTAAGTGATGACTACGAACTACATGCCATTCAATTAGAATTTGACCATCCTTTTTTAAATAAACGTATTATCGTCAAGGACGAGCAATAAGAAAAATCCCGCCTCTATTGGAGAGCGGGATTTAATCATTTTTTAAAAATCAAATTTAAAATGATCAGGATCTTGTCCAAATCGTTGGTTACGATTTAATGTTGCCATTTTCTTCATTTGTTCTTGTGTTAATTCAAAATCAAAAATTTGTGCATTTTCCTCAATCCGGCTCGGTGTTACAGATTTTGGAATAACGAGTGTATCATTTTGTAAATGCCAACGCAGCACTACTTGAGCAGGGGTTTTATTGATTTCTTTCCCAATTTCAATAATAGTAGGATCGGCAAGTACGCCACCACGCCCTAGTGGAGACCATGCAGTAACAGCAATTTGGTGTTCACTACAAAATTCGCTTAATGGCTGCTGCTGTAAATAGGGATGTATCTCCACTTGATTGACCATTGGCGCAGTATTTGCCTTTGCCAATATTTTTTCTAAATGATGCTCATGATGATTCGATACTCCTGTTGCGCGAATTAACTTTTCATCGTAAAGGCGTTCAATAGCTCGATATGTTTCTTCAAATGTTTCAGGGACAGCCCAATGAGTTAAATATAAATCTAAGTAATCCATATTTAAATTTTTTAGCGAAACCTCAAAGGCACGTAATGTTGCATCATATCCTTGGTCATTATTCCATACTTTTGTTGTAACAAAAATATCTTCACGACGAATGCCTGAATGCCGAATAGCTTCTCCTACTTCTACCTCATTACCATATAAGGAAGCTGTATCAATAGCTCGATAACCGTATTGAAGGGCTTTATCAATAGCCTGTAATGTTTCCTCACGTTCTGTCATTTTGTAAACACCTAAGCCAAAACGAGGCATTTCTACACCATTTGATAATGTTTTCGTTGATTGTAAATTCAAAAAGCACAACCCCTTTCTTTTCCTAGTACCATTATACAAAAAATTGGATTTAAGAAAAATAAAGCGGCTAGTTAATACTATTTTTTCTTCTGTTCAACATCTTCCAATTGAATTGGATCAGCGATGCGCTCATCCTCTGCAAGCTCTAGCCCATCACGTAAATGCTCCATCTGCTTGCCCAAATCTTTTAATTCCTTCATATCTCTCACCATTGTCCCATTTTCAATATTTGGCACCTTTTTTTCCATACTGATCACCTCACTTTTAGTTTTCCCGATATCAAGCTGTTTGAACCATTTCTGACATATTTTATTCTGCTATGTCGTTTCATTTTTTAAGTAGATAGGCTATACTAAAAAGAGATTTCTTTATAACATGAGGAGGGTTACTTCCATGAAATTATTATTAATCATTGGTGTAACAGTTGCTTTCTTAACAGCTATTTTCACTGCTGGATACGAAGGCGACTACAAAGCTGACAAATAATATCTCAAGAAAATCACTAAGCTTTTAGAAAAGCTTAGTGATTTTCTTTTTTTGTGGAACAATAGAAATACTTGACTTTCCTTTATTTTTAAAATAAACTAACTTACATAAAGTAACTTAATGAAAAAAGATAACTATCTGGAGGAATTCTAAATGCATTTTCATGAAAAACCTAACACGTATGTAACGAATGTTGAGATTAAAGTGAGTGATTTACAACGCTCTCTAACCTTTTATCAAGAAATTATTGGCTTTAACGTGTTACACCAAGATTCACATAAAGCTATGTTAACTGCCGATGGTGAAACAGCTCTATTAACTATTGTTCAGCCTAAAACCGTGGAAGATAAGCTTAGCATGACGACAGGACTTTATCATTTCGCCCTATTATTACCTAGTCGACGTGACTTAGCTAATGTCATTTCTCATTTTCAAGAAAAAGGTGTGTACCTTGGGGCTTCTGACCATGCTGTAAGTGAAGCACTCTATTTAAATGATCCTGATCATAATGGAATCGAGATTTATGCCGATCGTCCTGAAAGTGAATGGGCATGGCATAACAATCAGGTGCATATGGTGACAGAACCACTCAATATTCGTTCTATTTTAGAAGAGGGAGATGGAAACTGGCTTGGTCTACCTGCTGGCACAGTAATGGGCCATATTCATTTATCGGTCTCTAACTTGGCTGAAGCAGAGCAATTTTATACAAAGGGATTAGGATATGATATTGTCACACGCTACGGGTCCCAAGCATTATTTATTTCTACAGGCCGTTACCATCATCATATCGGTTTAAATACTTGGCACTCAGAGAATGCACCAAGGCTTGGAAAAAATCAAGTTGGCTTAAAAACGTTCTCATTGCGTTTAGATAACGAAGAACAAGCGGCAACGATGAAAAATAATCTTCGTGGTATAGGCGCACCAGTTACAGAAATCGTCGGAGGGTTTCAAACAGAGGATCCTGCGGGGAATGTTGTGTTATTAAAGTTTTAGTATAAAAAAGCAGTTCTCTCAGCGGAGAACTGCTTTTTAATGTAAACCTGGATATCCTTGTTGACGTAATGCCTCATAAATAACAATCGCAGCCGTATTGGACAGATTAAGTGAACGCACATGATCACTTTGTGGAATACGTAAACACATATCTCGGCGTTCATAAGCAAAGTCCTTCGGCAGACCCGTAGTTTCTTTTCCAAACATAAAATAAATATCACGATCTTGATCACTAAAATCATTTTTCGTAAATGGCTCATCACTGTATGTTTCGATTAAATAAACATCTCCATTTTTAGAGTACGCTATAAAATCCTCAAGTGAATCATGATAGACAATATTTACACTATGCCAATAATCTAAGCCCGCCCGTTTCAGCATTTTATCATCCGTTGAAAAACCTAGCGGACGAATTAAATGGAGCGATGTATTAGTACCCGCACAGGTACGGGCAATATTCCCCGTATTAGCTGGTATTTCTGGTTGATATAAAACGATATGCAATGGCATAACGACACACTTCCCTTATTAAAAAATTCTTTAAGTTGGCTCTTTAAAAAATTAACGAAGGCTTATTCTTTTGGAGCGGCTCCGCTCTCAATCAAGGAACTCCAAGCAATTGATTTCATCCCTACATTAGTTAGTCATTTGCTTCTACATCCAATGTTACTTAAAAAACTGCAAACCTTTATAAATTTCACTTAGCACCTCTTCGTCCTGCTCTGTAGCTTCTGCTTCATGTAAGGCAGTTTGTGCTGTATCCCCGCCAATCTTACCTAAAGCCCATGCTGCTGTGCCTCGAATGACAGGACGGTCATCTTTATGAAGTAGAGCAATCAAATCTGGTATGGCGGCTTCCTCTTTAAAATGAGCTAGTGCCAAGATGGCATTACGCTGAATAGGCTTTTTCCCACGCCATGAGCCTGAAACATGTCCAAACTTTGCCTTAAATTCTCGATTAGAAATCGTTAAAAGCGGTGTCAATAATGGTTTGGCTAGCTCTGGATCTGGCACAAATTCTTCATGTATCCAATTAATTTTCCCTTTATTTTTAGGACATACTGTCTGGCATGTATCACAGCCATAGAGTCGATTACCGATATGACTACGAAACTCATCTGGTAATGTTCCCTTCGTTTGAGTTAGAAAAGCAATACAGCGCTGTGCATCCAATTGTCCACCTTGAATTAATGCTCCTGTTGGACAAACATCCAAGCACAGGCGACAATCTCCACATTCATCCTCCATTGGCTTATCTGGCGCAAATGGAATATTTGTAATAAGCTCTCCTAAATACACATAGGAACCAAATTCAGGCGTTATAATTGAGCAATTTTTTCCGCTCCACCCAATGCCTGCTCGTTCAGCTACCGCACGATCTACCAGTGCTCCTGTATCAACCATTGATTCAATACGTACACCTTCGACATGTTTCTCAAGCCAAGCAGATAATAGCTTTAATCGCTCACGTAATGCTGTATGATAATCGACACCCCATGAAGCACGGCAGAAAATTCCACGTCGCGCACCCTTTTTACCAATTGGTGCATTTTGCATACGTGAAGGGTAAGCAACAGCTATTGCTATAATGCTCTCTGCTTCATCTAGTAATTGAAGGGGTTCTGTACGCTTTTCAATATCACTTTCTTCAAATCCTGATTGATAGCCGAGCTCCTGCTGGCGACGCAATCTGTTTTTTAATTCTGTAAAGGGAGCTGCAGTTGTAAAACCTATTTTATCAACACCAATGGACATCGCATATGCCACAAAATCACGTTGTAGGTCGTGTATGTTCATTTTATTTCCAACTCCTTACATGGTACAATATTAGAAATAGATAAAGTAGGTGATGTTCATTGGAAATTTCCATTAACCAAACTCTATTAACGCAACATCCCGAGCTAAAAATCGGCATTATTCATTATACCAAAATTGTTGTAGCGGAATCCCCTCAAATGATTAAAGGGCGTATGCAATTGTATCAAGAAAATCTCTTTCTTGAAATGCAGGAACTTCCTGTCACACAGCGTGAGGGTATTGCGGAATGGCGCCAAGTCTGGAAAAAGCTTGGTGCTGATCCAAATCGTTATCGCCACTCAGCAGAAAGCTTAATGCGTCGAATTAGTAAGCAAAACTATTTAACACCAATTCATTCGGGTGTTGATTTAAATAATTTCTTTTCTCTTCAATATGAAATGCCAATTGGGCTATATGATGTCGCTCAAATCAAAGGTTTTGTAGAAATTGATCTTGGTCATGATGAAATTGGTTATGAAGGTTTGAATGGGCGCTTTAACACATTAGAAAATATTCTGTATAGTCGTGATGAGGTAGGAGCATTTGGCTCACCTTTTGTTGATTCTAAACGCACAGCTGTCACAGAGGAAACAACTGATGCGTTACATATTTTTTATTTCCGCCCTTCCTTAACAAATGATGCAGCGAATGAACTGCTAGCGTCAGCTGGGAAAATGTTTAATCAAATTCATGGCGGACATTATCAAATAGCCCTTTTATCAAATGATGTACCATCTATAACACTATAAAAAGGACGTGTTTTCGTGATTAATCTTGCAGAAGCTGTTAAACTAAAAAGTATTTTAGGAAAGAAAACTCAAGAGCTAGTAAACGAACTACATCGCAGTGCCTTTGTAACAGTTGAAAAGGGACAAGCCCCTAAAACAAGTAATCGAGCACTCCCCCTTATTGAAGCTGACTTAGCCCAAGTTCGTCTAGATACTCGTACATTAGACCGCCTCGTTTACGAAGCAAACATCCAAAACACAGTAGACTTTAAAGGGCAAAAGCTAGCACTAGTAGAAGCCATCGAACTAGCAACACAACTCCGTGCCGAGGCTGATTTGTGTAAAGATTTCAGTATGCGAGAAAAAGAGAGTGTAAGATTTGGCTATGGCGAAAATACAATGTTATATGAAATCGCTTTGTATGAGCCAGATGAATACCGAGAACGAGCAACGCAACTCGAAAAGGATGCACATAAACTATCCAATCTTATCAATTCAAAAAATTACAGTATTCAAATTAATTTTGACGATTCCCGCTATTTCTAGACTCGGGGCGGTGAGACTCCAAACCGAGTTGGATGTGCTGTTTTCAAATCTAGCTTTTTTGGCTAATTAGTTAAAAACCAATAACAAGTTACCTGTTACTGTATGACCGATGACTAATGACCAACTATAAGCAATGGCCATACTCAAAACAACTTGATTCCATTTGAAAACGCCATCCAAGGCTCTCCTACATTTATGTATGGAGAGCTTTTTTATTTACTCAAAGAATAATTTGGATGACTAGTTTGCCCCATTCAAGGACAAAATGGAAGTATCTATAGGAAAGGGGTCATACTATGACACAGCAAAATGATTCAACACATGAGCAAGATATGACATTGACCAATCGACAGGGACATCCCATTACAAACAATCAAAATTTAAGAACAGTTGGTAATCGCGGTCCTGCAACACTTGAAAATTATGATTTTCTAGAGAAGATGAGCCACTTTGACAGAGAGAGAGTTCCAGAACGGGTTGTGCATGCTCGTGGTGCTGGAGCACATGGGTATTTTGAATCCTACGGTGTTGTTGGCAAAGAACCCATTTCTAAATATACACGCGCAAAAGTCTTTCAGGAAAAAGGGAAGAAAACGCCTGTCTTTGTGCGCTTTTCAACTGTTATCCATGGTGGGCACTCTCCAGAAACATTACGTGATCCCCGTGGTTTTGCAGTAAAGTTTTATACAGAGGATGGCAACTGGGATTTGGTGGGCAATAATTTAAAAATCTTCTTTATCCGCGATGCGCTGAAATTTCCAGACATGATTCATGCTTTTAAGCCTGATCCCATTACTAATATTCAAAACGTTGAACGTTTCTTTGATTTTTGTGCTAGCTCACCAGAAACCTTCCATATGGTAACATTTGTGTACTCTCCATGGGGAATTCCTGCAAATTATCGTATGATGCAGGGTTCTGGGGTTAATACGTACAAGTGGGTGAATAGTGAAGGCAAGGCAGTCCTTGTCAAATATCATTGGGAACCGCTTCAAGGAATTAAAAATTTAACACAAAAAGAAGCAGAAGAAATCCAACAGAAGAATTTCAATCATGCTACACAAGATTTATATGATGCCATCGAACGTAAAGACTTCCCTGAATGGGAGCTACATGTTCAAATTATGGAGGATGGTCCACACCCTGAGCTTGATTTTGATCCATTGGATGATACAAAGCTTTGGCCTAACGATCAATTCCCATGGTATCCAGTGGGCAAAATGGTATTAAACAAAAACCCTGAAGATTATTTTGCTGAGGTAGAACAGGCTACTTTCGGCACAGGGGTACTTGTTGATGGCTTAGACTTCTCTGATGATAAAATGTTGCAAGGTCGTACTTTCTCTTATTCTGATACACAACGCCATCGTGTAGGAGCCAACTACTTACAGCTTCCAATTAATGCACCGAAAAAACGTGTAGCAACCAATCAACATGGTGGGCAGATGATGTATAAGCGTGATTTGGCACCTGGCCAAAATCCACATATTAATTATGAGCCATCCATGTTGAATGGATTAAGGGAAGCAACACAGGCTGGTAAAGAATATACACCATTCGTTGAAGGAAACCTTGTTCGTGAATCAATTGATCGTCAAAGTAATACCAAACAGGCTGGTGAAACTTATCGTAACTTTGAACAGTGGGAGCGCGATGAACTTCTTGAAAATTTAATACGTGATCTATCGGTCTGTCATGAGGACATTCAAAACGCCATGATTGCTTTGGCAGAAGAAGCCGATGAAGAATATGGTCGCTTACTGAAGGAAGGTTTGCACAACGCTCAAAAAGACTCCTCAGCATCAAAACCACTTGGCAATATCAATGGTGATCAAGCACCTCAAGATGCAGTGAAGAAAGGACACGATGCCGAACCTTATTAACGAAGCTAAAAAAAATGATCCAGGGGGCGTCCGCTGAGCCGCTTCACTCACTTCCGTTCGCTCCAGGGTCTCATCTGCGACGCTAAATCTCCTAGGAGTGAAGCTGGCTCCGCTCCAATCAACCATTCTGCAAAGGTCTTTACTTTTTCATAGATCAAATAGCCCATTATCGGTATTTAGACCTCTCGTGGGATACGAGACAGGCAAGCCTCTAAACGGAGCGGTAGCGGAGGAAGCGGCTCGGCGCTCACACAGGAAAGCAAGTAGCCTGCAACGGAAATCCATTTCTACCTTTCAATTGACTGTTTTGCAACATTAAGAAAAGACATTACATTTTTTGTAATGTCTTTTGCTTATTGTTCATATGCCTTATACCAATGATAAGGTTGAATTTCCTTTAATGATTTAAATACCAATTCACCATCTGCATTCGTAATCGCCGCCTTTACATTCTCTCCCCAATAGAAAAGTCTTTCCTGGCAGACTCCACAGGGTGTCAGCACTACAAATTTAGATGTTTCGTCTTCCCTAGCAACACAAATCGAATGCGTAACCTTTGTATTCAATTTATGTGCCTCTAGGATGGCACCTGTTTCCATACATAATTCAGTAGCAGCATTCATGACCTCTGGTGCGACACTTGTTAAAATTTGCCCATCTGCGGTATATAAAGCTGCGGCTCCTCCCCATCCAGAGGGGTATCTTTTTTCTGCTAATGCTACCGCTGCTTCATAAAGTTTTCTTTCTATATTCATCTTACTTACGTCTCCTTATTCCTCATGCACGCCTGGTAATAGCCTCAACATCTTTTCCTGTGCATCTAAAATAGCCTCTGTTCCTAATGGAATGGCAATATTCGTTGTTTCATGTCCAATTTTAAATCCTGCCACGACTGGAATCCCTAAATCTGCAAAATACTCCTTCATTAACGAATGAAGTGCCGCTTCATCAGATCCTGTCTGTGTAAATGAACCAATGACGACTCCTGCTAATTGCTCAAGTTTCCTTGCTTGTTTTAAATGCTGAAGCATCGAATCAATAACTGGAATTGTTTCATTTACATCCTCTATTAATAAAATCCTGCCTTCAGTCCTCACTTCAAATTTGGTACCAAGTGTGCTGACAAGACGATAGAGATTTCCTCCAATTACTTCACCACGTGCGATACCTCCAGCAATCGTTGTTAACGGAGAAATCGCCTCTGTATACTGAATTTCCATCGGAGAGAATAGCTGTAAAAACATTTTCTTTGATAAATCATCCATCTTATTAGCTGACATAAGCATTGGCCCATGAAATGTTACCATATTGGCATATTCATTAATCGCACAATGTAAATATGTAACATCAGAAAAGCCCCAGAAAATTTTAGGATTTTCTTCTATTAAGGCATAATCAATTTTTTCAGCTAATCTGGCAGAGCCATAGCCTCCCTTTACACAAAAAATGGCTTTGACTTCTGGGTTTTTTACCATCTCATGAAAATCAGCTAATCTGATTTCATCACTCCCTGCTAAATATTCATGTTTTGCATGAATCGTTTCACCCACAATATAGCGAAGTCCCAATTCGTCTAAAAAGGCTACTGCTTCTCCTAGTTTTTCAGGCTCAACAAGACTTGAAAGCGCAACAACACCAACTAAATCTCCCTCTTGTAAACATGGTACGGTACTTTTCACAGTTATTCCTCCTCTTGTTTTCCTTATTTTAGCATAGCAAAACTTTAGAGGCATTGATTATTACTATGCTAGATGCCTATAATTAACCTTAATATTCGAACAATAAAGGAGTTATCGCATCATGAAAATTCCACCATTTATATTATTAGTACTGGCAACTCTTTTATGGGGTGGTAATTTTGTTATTGGACGTGCCGTTAGTGGAGCTATCCCTCCCCTAACACTGGCCTTTTTACGCTGGTGTGTCGCATTTATTATCTTTTTTCCCATTGCATTCCGCCAATTAAAGCGCGAATGGCCGATACTAAAAAATCATTGGTTCATTGTTATCATTCTATCGTTAACAGGTGTTACAGCATTTAACACGCTTGTTTACATTGGATTGCATTACACAACATCCATTAATGCATCGTTGATGAACTCTTCTACGCCCATAATGATTTACTTACTCTCCTTTATTTTTTTAAAGGAAAAACTATCAAAATTTCAGTTAATAGGGACCGTTTTATCTCTGAGTGGAGTTGCCTTTATTATAATGGGTGGCTCTTTTACAAGGATTGTCAATTTTACTTTCAACAAAGGGGACTTAATTGTAATCGCAGCGGTATTTTGTTGGAGCGTGTATTCATTGCTCATTAAACTGTATGCAACTCGATTACCAGGGCAGTCTACCTTTCTAGTGACGATTGGAATTGGAGCTACTGTGTTATTCCCTTTTTCTCTCTATGAAACACTGTCTAGTACTACAGCAATTCATTGGGAATGGTCAACCATTGCTGCTATTTTATATGTTGGTATTTTTGCCTCTATCATTGCTTTTCTCTGCTGGAACAGTGGTGTTATACAGCTTGGAGCGAACAAGGCAAGTATTTATTTAAATTTCATTCCTGTTTTCTCCTCCATTTTTGCCGTCCTTTTTCTTGATGAGCAATTGCATTCATTTCAGCTTATAGGTGGACTAGCGGTTGTTGCAGGAGTTATTCTATCAGGAAAAACAAATAAGCAAAGACTTCAATCCTAAGAAGTCTTCGCTTATTTTTCCTAATTCGTACCGCCATAAATTATTGTAACATTAGGATGGTTTAATAATTGGCTAGCTGGAAATTCTTCTGTAATATGACCACTTTTCAATTTTTCAATCGCTGGGAGTTTTTTTTCACCAAAGGAAATGAGGATGATTTCCTTTGCCTTCATTATGGATTGAATGCCCATTGTAATCGCATGTGTTGGTACTTCAGATGGATCATCAAAGTAAATAGCATTTTCTGTTCTTGTGGACTCTGTTAACTCCACGATATTCGTCTTGGAATCAAACGATGTGCCTGGTTCATTAAAAGCGATGTGTCCATTTACACCAATGCCAAGAAGCTGTAAATCAATGCCTCCTGCTTCTTCAATGCGCTTATCATATGCAGCACATTCTTCTGCTAAATTGGCTGCCTTCCCATTTGGCAAATGGATATTTTCCGGCTGTATATCCACAAAATTAAATAAATTCTCATGCATAAATGTAAAGTAGCTTGCTGGACTTGTTTGCTCAAGACCTACATACTCATCTAAGTTAAAGGTTTGTACTTTTTTAAAAGATAAATGGCCAGCCTGATGTCGAGCCACTAATTTCTTATACATACCTACAGGTGATCCACCAGTTGCTAAACCTAAAACACTATCAGGTTTCTCTTGTATTTGTTTGGAGAAAATAGTAGCTGCCACTTCACTAAGTTCCTCGTATGTATTCACTTCTATCCATTTCATTCTTTATACGATACCTACCTTACTATCAATATTATTAACTAATATGTATAATATTTCACTTTATAGTAGCTAATATATTAATCTTACTAGTTATTTATCTATTTTTCTATCATTTCCTACTTCATTTTATGCGTGTAATCCTAGACTATTTCGGTTATGTTATTAATAAGGAAGTGAGGCGATTGTATGAATGAACAGATTCAGCACTATTTACAGCATATTCAATTTCAAGGAACGTTAGAGCCATCTATACAGCTACTTGGACAATTACAAACTAAACATCTATTAAACATTCCCTATGAAAATTTAGATGTTGCCTTGAACCGTGGGATCTCCTTCGCTATTCCTGATTTATTTCAAAAAATAATTATTGATAAACGTGGTGGCAATTGTTTTGAACTAAATATCTTATTCAGCTGGCTCTTACGGGAGCTTGGCTTTTCTGTCACCAATCGCTATGCACAGTTTTGGCGCAACATAACGGAAAATACTCCTCCAGAGGAAATCCCCATGCATCAATTATTGTTAGTGAATGATGGTGGTCAATTCTATATCTCGGATGTAGGTGTCGGTGCCTTAGCGCCCTGTAAACCAGTGCCACTGATTGCTGGCCATCAACATCGTGAAGGTAAAGAATTATATAAAATAGATTATGATGAAGCGAATGGTTGGATGCTGTTGGAACAAGCTAAACATAGTTGGCGTTTGCTTTATAGTTTTCACGATAATGCCAATGATGCAAAATTTGCACCGCGACTTTCCAAGCAAATAAATAAAATTGCTATGATTCGAACCACTCGTGGTCGTCATACCATGATGAACAACGAATTTAGAATTTATGAAGGTCAATCCTTAACTACCTATACAACAAACACTGAGAAGGAATGGCTGCAAGCTCTACAGCGTTTTTTTCATATCTCATTACAACAATAAAGGAAAGCAAGTCCATCGGTGGCTTGCTTTCCTTTTCAGATTATTTCATTGTCCGATTGAGCAATTCAAACACAACTATGTCATTGTGTAGCTCTTTGACTAATCCTATATCATCTACAAAATAATAAGTTTTCACCACATCACTAAATTCTGACCTTTTCTCTACTATAACCACGCCCGTATATTGCACTTCACCAGCTTGTACTGTGCCATCAGTAGATTTTACAGTTACTCGTTCCCCGGCAGAAATCCCTGGATCATCTTCATGTAAAACAACACCTATTCTAAGTGGCAGTTCTATATATAAATCATAATGTGTGTTAGCTTCACTAGCAACGGCTTGACCGTATGCTCGATCATGACCATATAAAAGCTCATCAGAAATAGTTTGTCCTGTAGTTACATTTTTGACTGTCCATACATCATTTTTACCGTCGTGTTGCTGATATTGATAGTTTAAAGTATAACGCTTATTGTCACTTAAAGAATAATAGGCATACGTATATTCAAATGCGGGGTCCTTTAGCAAGTTAGGCTTTGATAGCGTCATTGCTCTTGCTAAAAACGCTGAGAAATGGGCGCGTGTAACAGGGTCATTAGGTTTAAACGAACCATTCTCATAGCCCCTTACTAAATGATTATGGGCCAGAGTTAAAATTTCTTTATAACCCGGTGTCTGCTTACTCACATCTGTAAAATAATAAGGATCTGAACCTTTTAATTGAAAGGCCCTACTTAGCACAATCGCCATTTCCCCCCTTGTAAGCGGTGCATCTGGTTGAAATTTATGGGCTGTATCAAATATACCTTTATTTTGCACAGCCGCAATTTCTTTATAAAATTTATGGGTGGTTGTTACATCTTGATAGTTTGGATTTTGTACATGGATCGTGTTTAATCCTAAAGCACGTGTTAGCATTACAGCTACCTGTGCTTTCGTAATATAATCATTCGGCTTGAACAAGTTATTCGAATACCCTTTCGCAATATCCTGTTCTACTAAATAATGAATTTCCGTCGTCAATGTATCATCCGTTAGATCGATAAAGTTGGCTGCCTGCACTTCCTTTGGTAAAATACCAATCGTTATCAGGATCAAACATACTAGCTTCAATATGTTCTTCACATTATCCCTCCTCCTTCGATTCTTTACCCATAAAGGCGTATTCATATGCTTAAAATGAAAAAAGCCTCTATTAAAAGAGACTTTATTCGTTATTTTTATATTGAATTAATCCAATCCCTATTCCAGTCGGATCGACCAAATAAGCAAGATAGAAATCATCAAACGCCATTTTGTCACGCAAAATAGTAGCACCGTTGTGTTTTGCCTGTGCAATGACTTCGTCAATTGCATCGACTTCAATTTGAATTCTTGTACCATGTGGAAAATCGCTTGGTCCTTTACCAATGCCACCATTTATTCCAGCTTTGTCTTCATTTCCAGTCATAACTGCCCAATAATCCCAATTTGGAGCTGCCACCTCCCAGCCAAACACTTTACTATAAAAAGCTGCCGCTTTCTCCGGTTCCTGACTATTTAATTCAAAGCCAATCACTCTTCCCATCCATATGCCTCCTCTTTATTTTTAGCATAAGCAAATAATTCAACAATTAATTGGAATTCCCTTCCTAAAGGCTTTAGAAATTTGACAATATTCCGAATAAAAAATTTATGTATTTAATTAGTTAGAAAATTATGTATAATTAAATTAGAACGACTGTTCAAATCATTAAAGGAGTACAACATTGAGTAAAAGACGCTATGACAGTGATAAGGCAAAGATTGAAATTATCAAACACGCCATCCAATTATTTTCTCAACATGGCTATAATCAGACATCTGTTGGTGATATTGCGAAAGCCTCTGGTTATAGTAAAGGACATATTTATTATCATTTCGAAAATAAAGAAAAGTTATTTGTGCTTTTGGCGCAGCAATCGATGAAAAATTGGCATGACAAATGGTTGCAACAAGAATCTTCATACACCACATCAACAGATAAATTGTATGGTATGGCCATGCATGTCCTCTATGAGTATCAAACACCTTTACTAAAGTCAGGTCAGGAGCTGGCATCTAATCCAAAATCAAGTCCTGATTCTATACAACAGTTATTTAATTTAGCTATTACGCCAATGAATACTTATCGAGCAATTCTTCAAGAGGGCATCGACAAAAACGAATTTATTAATGGCAATGTTGATACATGGACCATCTTACTTGGTACATGGCTAGGTGGATTATGTCAGCTCACCAATACTCAAAATTTAAAATCATTAGAACCACTCTTTCAACAGGCAATAACGATTTTCTTAAAAGAAATTAAAAAAGGTGGGATTTAAATGAAAGTAGGTTTAATAGGTGATAGCTTAACAGAAGGTCGTCCAGGCGTTTCATTTTATAATGTCTTGAAACTTCAATATCCTCATATTTCATTCGATAATCTTGGCAATCCAGGCGAGACGATTAAAAGTTTATTTACTCGCTTGGAAAAAGCACCACTCCAATCTTCCTATGATCTCCTTATTATTTGGATAGGCGTCAATGACGTCTATTCAAAATTATTAAAGATGCAAGCACAACCAGTGGCGAAGGGTCATATTGAATTCGAAGAGTACTGCCTCAAAGTAGTAGAGAAGGCACATGCCTCTTCTAAAAATGTAGTGTTAGTATCTCCAGCATTAGTAGGAGAAGATCTTCAAAATCACTCTAACAAAGAATTAAAAGACCTAACGTCCGTTATGGAGTCCATTGCATTGAAATCTGGCAACATTTATTTTGTGAATATGCAAAATATCTTTAAAGAGCATTTAGAGCATTTAGAGCATTTGGAGTGCTCAGGCTTTATTAATACGAATGTAATAAGAGTCCTACTGGATGTTTTATTTTACAAAAATCCTTTACGTATCGATAAATTATCTCAAAAAAGAGGGCTACATTTAACTTTGGATGGTGTTCATTTAAATAGTAAAGGTGCTGATTTAGTGGCACAGCAATATAGCTCTATCATTGAACTTTATAAAGACGAAGGAGACAAAATCAGGAGGTTCTAAAGATGAGAAAGGTTGCAGTTGTTACAGGTGGTGTATCAGGGATAGGAAAGGCTATTTGCCAGGAATTAATTGCTCGCCATATATTTGTCATTATTGCTGATATTCAAGAACATGAGGGTCGTATATTAGAAGCAGAGTTAAATAAGGATGCTGTTCATGCAAAATTTGTACCTTTAAATGTAACCGATTACAAAAATGTAGCTTCTGTCATTCATGATGTCTTTGAAGAATTTCACCGTATAGATTATCTGTTTAATAATGCTGGTATCGCTATGTATGGAGAGATGGGTGAAATGACTATTGAGGATTGGAAGGAAATTATGGCCATTAATTTATGGGGTGTCATTTATGGGACTCAAATAGGCTACCCACTTATGAAAAAACAAGGTTTTGGACATATCGTCAACACCTCCTCTGCTGCAGGGTTAGGGCCTTCTCCTTTTTCTACTGCATACGCCACTACCAAACATGCTGTTATAGGGCTAACAACCTCTCTACACTATGAGGCTGAGGAATTTGGGATTAAGGTGAGTACCTTATGTCCAACCTTTGTGGATACACCAATATTCGATAATGCAAAGGCGATTCATATGGATAAATCCATTATCACCCAACAATTAAAGCAGCAAAAAATGATCTCACCTCAGCGAATTGCAAAAATGGCTATAGAAGGTGTTCATCAAAATAAGCCTATCATTTGTCCAATGCCCATGCGCAAAACTCTGGATGTTGTTTTTACTATTTTTCCTTTTCTACACAAAGCGTTAATGAGAATGGTTTGTAAAGTGAGTCGTAATGCACGTTTAACCTAATATTACACAAGGCTCCCTGCTAATGGGAGCCTTGCTTATTTTATAATACGACACCATCGCTCATTTTAATAATACGATCTGTATAAGCCAACATTTCTTCGTCATGCGTCACTAATAATGTTGTTATATTTAAAGTTTTTGTTAATGTTCTTAATAACAACATAATCTCTTTTGAGCGCTGTGAATCTAAACTTGCTGTTGGCTCATCTGCAAACAATACTTTTGGTTGATGAATAATGGCACGAGCAATCGCTACACGTTGCTTCTCTCCCCCTGACAAGGAAGAAGGATAGGCAGTTTTACGATGTTCCATTCCAACTAACTCCAATAGCCGATTGACTTCATATTTCTGTTCATTCTTTTTTAATGAAGATTCAGCAACATCTAACATTAATAACAATTGCTCCTCCACTGTCAAAAATGGGACGAGATGTGCAAATTGAAAAACAAAGCCGAATTTACTTGCACGTAATTTTCGTATCTGTTCAGTGCTCATCCTAGTTAGATTTTGTTCGTCAAATAGCACTTGCCCATCTGTTGCTGGTTGTAATCCTGCTGCTATCGTTAATAATGTACTTTTCCCAGAGCCAGAAGCACCTACCAATGCTGTAATCTCTCCCTCTTTTAAAGAAAGATTGATGCCCTTTAAGATTTCCTCCTCGACTTCTCCATTCTTAAACGTTTTTCGTACTTCATCCATTGTAAATACCGTCATGATTAAGCCTCCCCTTGCTGTATTGCTTGTAACGGTTCAATTTTTTTAATTTGTATTCCTGATAATGTAGCACCGATAAAGCCTATGAGTAGGAACACAATGGATAACTGTGTTGTAGTACCCATTGATAAGGTGAATGGCATCCCCTTAGGAGCAACGACGTTGAAAAGCTGGCTAAGGCTGACTGATACAATAAGTGAAAAAATTGTAATAATAGCCATCTGTGTCCAAATCATTTTAAATAGCTTACTTGTTTTTAATCCAATCGCTTTTAAAATGCCATACAAGCCAATTTTTTGTACATTCATCATATAGAAGAAAATAGCAAACAACATCCCACTAATCACCACTAAAAACCAGATAATCATATTTAAAGATAACTGTTCCGCATTATAACTAGGGATAGTATTGAGAAATTCTTTATTGCTATAAGCTTGCAATCCCTTAATATCATTTGACTCACTATTTGGTACAAAAATTAACTGCTTATCATCTACTCGATACATCTCCTGATAAGCCTTTTCACTAATATAAGCAACGGGAGCATGGCTATATTTTTTTTGCTCTACAAAACCTTTTACAATAAACTTTCCACCGTACTGATTATTCGTTAATATATCTCCAACTTGAATTCCTTTATCTTGCAGCGAACGATCCAAAAGCACCTCGTTTTGTTGCACATTGCTAAAAAGTTTAGATTCCGTTGATGTCACAAAGGCTACACTTTGCTGTTTATCATCCTGATCGTTTAAAAAGCCCATCTGGATCGAAAATGCTACTGCCTCTTTTTCTTTACTAAAGACTTCCTGCTGGAGATTGCTATCGATTCTTGAAAGATTAAACGTGCCATCCACATCCTCAGCCATATAAAATTGTCCCTTCGGCAAATCCTTAATTAAAGCTGCATTATCCTGTGACAGACCATTTGCTAAACCCGAGATAATAAACGTTAAAAAACTAACTAGGAAGATAATGGAGCCCAAGATTAAAAACCGTACTTTATTCTTCTTCATTTCTTTCCAGGCAAGATTCATCACTAACCCCTCCATTTCTTTGATTACTCATAGCTTATAATTGTTAAATGAACAGAGCATGAACTAATCGTTAAAATGTAGGGATGATATAGAAAGCCACTCTATAAAGGCATTTTTATCCCATAGAGTGGTTTCTTTTGTGAATTTTATTTATCTTTACTTGCTAAAATCTTATTTTGTTATAGAACCTCGCCTTGAATGAATTGCTATTTTTTGATTTCTAATCACGGTCTTACTATTTTATACGAACTGTGAACTTCAATTGTTGTATGAATATAGTACCTATAATAGAAGACAAGTACACATTTATCTATTAGTTAACGTTACCACGATCATCGTGATTACATATAATATAGCTGTTGTATAGGCAACAATAAGACCCATTCAGTCTACCTCTTTTTTATCTATGTTTATATACATTCTATAATTTTTTACAATAAAAAAAGAATCCCTAATAAATCAAGGATTCTTCGTTGTAATTGATACCGGTGGTCGGGGTCGAACCGACACTCCAAAGGAACACGATTTTGAGTCGTGCCTCAAAATTATTTAATCTGTATTTAAACGTTGAGATACCGTGATATTTACGTTAATTCAACAGTAAATTGTGGTTATTACTGAAACACTTCATACGATTACTGAACTTTTTCATTATATTAATTTTCACCTTATTTTGCAAGATAATCATCAAATCCGTTTAAACTAAAGTAAAAACACCAGTTTTTCAACCAGTGCTTTTTTGACTACTTCAATTCTTTTAAACTACTATCTAAACTTTTCTGTCTTTCTAACTCTATAACCCACCAAATCAAATGTTCTTTTAACTTATCAATATCCCAAAATATATCTGCTGACATACAATATCCTTCAATAATATCTCTAGATAATCTATCATTTTCTAATTTTAAATACTCCAATAGTTCATTTAATATTAATTCACTTATTCCTGAATTTCTGTAAGTATCAATAAAGTCTATATATAGTTCATCAAAACTTCCTTTTACTTGTTTTTTATGACGTTTATGTTTCAAGTTTTTAGTCGATTCGACTTTATATTGTTCCACCTTGTCTACAAATTTAGTTTCCACTTTCGAAATCATTCTTAATAGATTTATTAGCACTACTGGTAGTTTATCAGAATCCAAAGTATTAATCTTTTTTATCCGTTCCTTAGTTATCATTTCCATATAAATTAATCACCTCACTAAAATATTATATAGGAAAAATTAGTAAACAAATTTGCTTAGTTTTATAAAGTAATTAAAATAAATGTTTACCAATACAAAATATTTAGCCTATTCAACATCACCGTAATACTTAAAAATTTTTTTCATTATTGAAAACGGCGATAAACCTTTATATATCAACACTCCAAACATTAAATTTACTATTTTTGAATATTAATATTCAAGTTTTTCCCACTTATTTATGTCATAATAGTGCATGTACTAACGAACTAAAATTCTAAAGAGGTGTATATTATGGATGAGAAACACTATGAGTTATTACTTACCATTCAGAAGGACATTGAAAAAATAAGTAATAATATTGTTGAACTAAAAGACGCTGAAGAAGTGAAGTTAAATTCAATCCAAGAAGCTGTATTTAAACGTGTTCAAGTTGAAATTGGAGAAGTTGCGGATAAATTAAAGGCTGATATTGGCTATGCAACTAAAAAATTTAATGATTTGGATATCAGTATGTTTAAAGCCACATGCTACTTAGATGAAATAGGGAAAAAGATTTTAGATTTGGAGAAAATGTTAAAAGGAGAGTAATCCACGAAGAGAAAGGCTTTACAAACTTATAGCAATATAAATCATCAGAAGCTTTCACAAATAGGGAAATGTTTTTTAGCTTAATTACGATTGAAATTTCAAAAGAAATCCACCCATCTAATTCTATATAAGAATTGGGTGGGGTGTTCAGAAATTTTGTACTTTTTTAAGTTCATCTTGTTCAACATTTAACCAAGACTATCAATTTTCTTTTCAACTTTTTCCACTTCAGCTATCTCGACTCTCACTGTCTACTCAATTAAAGCGTTTGTTCATTTTTTGTTTCATTTCTGCCATTTCAGCTTTAAATTAGGCTTTCATGTCGTCCATGCCTCCAGTAGCATGTCCATAAACGCTTTTTTAGCTTCATTATCATTCATATCAACCATTGTTAAATTCCGCCTTTCAATTAGAAGAAAAAAAGCACTCTTTCGAGTGCCTTGTTTTTACTGCTTGTCTATTACATTTAATATCATGCTGTGCTTGCCTACTTCACCAGCTAGGTAATTAATATACCCTGCATGTTTAGCTGTTTTCTGTGTGATAGTGTCAACATTTTCAACTACTCTATTGTATTCTTCCATAGAAACCTGTTTGAACTCATTTACTTCAATTTGTAGTTCTTTGATTTCCTTTTCCAAACCATCAAAGCGTTGGTGCATGTCTTGCTTCAGTTCTTTCATTTCAGCTTGCATACCTTGAAGCATTTCCATAATCTGCTTAAGTTCGTTTTCCAATACAGTTCACCCCAAATTCAATAATATCATTTTAATCTGTAAGCAAGATTGCTTAATTTTAATTATGGGATATTTTTAAATTAGAGATTTCGGTTAAAGGAAATTATCTAACTTGGGTAGTAGGAACACAACAAGGAAAAGAATACAAAAAAATCCCCTACCAGTTCATATAGCGAACTAATAGGGGTGCTTGTTTATTAATATTCAACTAGACAGTCAGCCTTGTTTCTTTCCCTTTTCTACAATGGTTTTAACATCATAGGGAACTCTACCGTAAGCTAACGCTTCATATACGGCATGTGATTCTACAAGAAGATTTACATAGCCACCGTTTGGTACAGACACCATGCTTAAAGCACCATGTGCATCTGACATATAAACTCCACGTTTTTTACCAAACTTCACTAATATACTTTGAAATTTATGTTCGGGTTCTGCAATAGCTTTATACTTATTTGACACCTCTACTAGTTTTTCAAAGTATGCAAGTTTAGCTTCCATTAATTCAAAACGTAGGTTTGAAACTGCGTCACTTTCATCAGCAACATATGCAGACTTTGCCTTTGAAAGTTCAGCAAGTACCTTTTCTATATCGTCAGTTTTGTATTCTTGGATAAGCTGAATCTCCTTTGTCAATTTCGCTTCTTTCTCTTGTAGGTTTTCAAGTGCAGACCGTTCTTTATCGAAAGTGCTTTCTGATACTTCGCCTAATAAAACCATCTTCTCTAATTCCTTGTATTCAACTTCTTTCGTTTGTCGGTCCAGCTGTGTTTCTACCAATTCAGTATGCTTTTTTTCAAGTGCTTTTTCGTAGTTTGATTCAACTGTACCTACCTTGCCTATTAATGAAAGGAAATTTTCTTTTAAAGTCGCCATTATTTAGCACCAGCCTTTTTTAGTTTTTCAGTAACTTCAGCAGTAGCCTTTTCTAGTACCTTTAGTTGTTCTTTCAATTCTTCAACTGTTTCAGTAACTACTTCAGCTTTAGCTTTTTTCTCCTTAGTAAATGCTTCTTTTTCACGTTGATTTAAAATATCTGCTTCTCTTTCTGCACGCTTTCTTGCTTGTTCTGTTACCCCAGCTAATATGTTCATGTACGCACTCATAGTCTCTATTCCCCTTTTTGAATATTAATTTTCAATCGTTCAATAGTTAGTCATTACTTCATAGTTGGACTTTGCAACCTTTCCAGTAAGCTAGCCTTGCGTTCTTCAACTGTTTTAGAATCAGAAGTTCCGTTTGTATTGATACCTAGCTGTTGCATTCTCTTATGGTTTTCTGCTTCAACTACATGGTTAAAATGCTTTAAAAACATTTCCACGTGCTTGTCGCTTGGATTATCTTTAGAGACCATTTTGAGAATATATTGTCTAACTTTGTCGTATGCTTCTACCTCGTCAGCATTCACGTAAGTAGCTTCCAACGCCTTCAGGTATTCGTTAAAGGCATCTATCTTATCCCACTTGTAAAAAGTTTGTGTGGAAACTTTCAACTCTTTGCAGATGTCGCCAATGCTTAAACCATCAACTATACGAAGCTTCACGTACTTCTTAGCAAAGCTGACCATTTTCTCGGAAAGTGTTAGCGGTACTGGTATTTCATTAATTTTATCCATGGCTATTCGTCCCCTTTAAATCGTTAATTCTGTGTACTGCATCTTGCCCACGGTTAACTTAAATCCAGCTAGCTTCCTTTGTGCATTGGTACTGTAGAGGTTAGTTACAATTAATGTAGTGATAAGTTGATTTACTCGGTTGAAGTTGGCATAACGGCTTCTCAATTCACACATTATTTCTTGAATAGCAGCGAGTGCTTTCGCTTTATGCTTCATAGCGTATTTTTTATAGGTTTCTATATGATTTTGAATGTTTGGAAGTTTGTAGCCCATTTGATATGTAAAAGTTGTATCTGCAACTTCCTGATAAATTTCAGACAACCAGTGAATTAACAATGGTTTGCTTTCATGTAAGTTTTCACTTAGCATCTTTTTACACTTTTTCAGCTTGTCGATTAAGTCCATTCAATAGTTCCTCCAAGTCCTTTTCATCACCGTCTACAATGATTTTTAACATCGCAAATTGCCAATCTTGTAGTCCAGCACGTTTACATGCCTGTAGAATATGCCACTGTACAATTGACGAAGGTTGTACTGTGCCCTGTTCAATTTTGCTTATATAACTGCGACTGTAATTCGTAGCTTTCGCTAAGTCTTGCTGGGAATAGCCCACAAACATCCGCATTTGTTTTAATAATTTAACTGAAAACATTTTTTTATTTCACTTCCTTTACTGTTCAAATTGGCAGTACAACTTAAAAAGAAAAGGTGCAGCCAATAATGACCACACCAACCCACTAGCTGACGGCTATACAGTTCCTTATATATAGGGGTCTTTAAAGAACTCCGAAGTAAGACACATTATGAAAAAATTTTTTAGAACCTGTATATCAGCCTTTTATCCTTCTGCTAGTGAAAGAATTCCATTCCATATATCTAGATTTTCAAAAATTATAAAAACTCGCTATCTTTGTTTGTCAAAACTATTTACTATAGGTGTAATTTATTCTATATTTTACCTAAAGGAGGGGTAATATGAGAAAAATAACGAAAACTTTCATAACTTTATTTGCAACATTTATCGTATTTGGGTTTGTAAATAAGGCATCAGCAACAGGGTTCACACAAGAACAAAAAGAATTATGCTACAAAGAGTATGTTTCCATTATTGAAGAAACAAATTCTAATTATGACAAAGATTTAAAACTTGGACCAATCGAAGACTTTACATTCGCAGATTGGAAAACTCCTGAAGAATTTAAAAATATCGTAACAGATATGGCTACTCAAGAATGGGTTCCAGTTGAAGAAGCAAGTACATATTTCGCTTTAACTGCTGGTAAAAAAATCATTTCTAGATATCTATCAGGGTCTTTTAAAACTTCAAGCTTAATTGACAGTTATTATTTGAATAATCAGGTGTCCGATACAAAAAATACTTCTATACCATTCAACTGTACTCTACCTGGTGCTGTGAATTAAGCAAAGATAATTGGTATTTATTTTCCAAATATTAAAAATTGGGTGGCTATTTTGTGTAACTGGTAAGTTATAGGGAACAGCCCCCCTTCCCCCCATATCCCCACTACCAGCTTTGGAAAATTAATAATCAATTACAAATTAAATTATAAATTATTTATCTATCTGCAAAAGGGAACACGAAACAAATATATTCTGTTTCAGAATGGGAACACGAAAGAATTAAACGGTGCAATAAGGGTTTGAATAAGTGGATATATTATATTGTTGCGTGTTCCCTAATGGAATACGTAATTATAATAAGAGGTGGTGTTCAGTGGGTAGTATAATATTAAGCAGTATCTTATGTGGTTGCTGGTAGGTTCTGGATAATAGGAAAGTGACTGGGGTATGGGGTAATATAGAATCAGTGCCCCTTTTAAATATTAAGCTATAAGAAAAACCCACCAGTAGAAATTGGCGGGCTTTCAAATTGATTGAAAAGGGGTTTAGTTGGATTGGAATAACCCTATTTCTTAGAATATCCCTTCAGTACTTTATCTATACCATCTTTCCCACCTCTAAAGTATCCGTTCCCATAGGCTATATTCATAATAAGCATCTCTTCTTCCGTTAAATCACGGTCTAAATTATCTTCAATTTGATTTAAGGTTGCTAAGTCATAATCATCTGTAGTCCTCGAATCAAAATGGGCATGGAAAAGGTATTCTAAAAATTTATTACGTTCTCCATTCTCCATATCTTTAACTAATGAAATCATTTGTTCAGCTGTCTTAGACGTTTTTGTCTTAGACACTTCTATCTGCTTCCCTTGTCTAATACCGAAAACATTCTTTAAAAAGTTGTTAACAAGGTCACTCTTTGCACCCTTTCCCTTTTGCTTACCGAACTGTTTCAAAGAATCGATAACGTCAATGTCTAAGTAGATAGACACCTGTTTCTTTTCAACTTGTTTTTCCTTTTGATAGAACTGGTCTAACTCGATTTTATTTGTAGATTCTATGTCAGTCATGATGTACCTCCAAAAAATTATAAAGATAATTTCGCAAAATTTTTATGTAAATTGCTTTCCTATTATAGCAAAAAAACATCAAAATCGATGTGGGAATAATTGAGACTATGCCTTCCCCACTTAACTGCACTTCGATTGGTCTCAAGCAAGTTTAAAGGTTAATATTTCTACTGATAATTAAACTTTGTAGCTTTATAGTAGTGTAATAAAAAAGAGGTGCAATTAATGCACCTCCACGTATCAAGTGTTATCAGTTCTGTCGCTACTGCCTGCGTTATGACCCCAACCCAATTCGTTGGCTTTTTCCATAAGAGTTGTAGCAATACCTAAATCAGGTATTCTTGCTTGCCCCCTTGCTGCTTGTAGAGTTCCGTCTGGTCGTCTCCAGATAAATCGAAAGCCCATTTGCATAGTGCCATCATCATAAATATAACGACACCACTGTAAACAAAGAACCCAATCATTTCCTACCTTGCTTTCATCGTAAGCAATCTCATTTATCACCTGTACTCTAGCAGAAGTTGCCATAAAATTTACACCCCCATTAATTTTTACGCATCAGACTAATATGACTGATGTGTACTATGATGCTAATGTAACACATCAGTCATATTGTGTAAATGAATAAACAGATTATTTTTCCAATGTAACAAAATACATAAAAAGTTACATTCATTTTACCTAAAATACTGGATTATCATGATAATAAGTGGTATTCTAACTTTAATAAAAAATATGTTACATTCAAAACATTGATTTTAAAGGGGCTACAGTAATGGCAAGTAAAAAAGATGAAATTAAAGATGTGCAACCGATACGGTCATTAGAAAAGTTAGAGGACATGAAATGGTCATTGAAGAAGTGGTGTGGAGAACGTGATTACATACTTTTCCTTTTAGGAATCAATACTGGTTTACGTGTAAGTGATTTATTGGCGTTAAAAATTAGTGACGTGAAGAAGAAGAAGGATTTTGTCATTAAGGAAGGGAAAACGAAGAAGCAACGAACTATTCAATTAAATAACGTTTATGAAGAATTGAATGCCTATATCGACACCCTACAGGGCACTGAATGGCTTTTCCCTTCTCGTAAAGGTGATAAGCCTATAAGTAGAATTCAAGCGTACAGACAGCTAAATAAAGCGTCTGACATGGTAGATATACCTGACGGAATCGGTACTCATACAATGAGGAAAACATTCGGCTACTGGTACTATAAACAATCAAAAGATGTAGCTAAATTGCAGATGATACTCAACCACTCACACCCTGACATAACATTGAAGTATATCGGCATCACTGAAGAAGAAATTGAAAACAGCTTGTTGAATTTTAAACTATAGAGAATCGGCTTTTGCTGGTTCTCTTTCTCTTTGTTTTCTATTAGCTTTCAGCACCTCGTATAACGTCACCAGCGGTACTCAAAGCTGTTCGTGATACTTTTATCTTATTTAAAATTGCCCCCCACACGGCTTTCTATAGCTTTTAAATATCAAGGGAAAACACTTTACACATTATTTCCTTGTCCACAAGCAAGGCACGATACATGGGGGGTTCACCACGATATTCACTGTCCACGTAGACACACATCAGACACAATTGGTACACACGTTAAATATTTCTATACTTACGACACCATATAGTCACTCTACTTTGTGTCTGAACAATCCTCCACCTTTAAAAGCGTAATAGTGCAAAACATTCTTCTCGAACAATGTTCTCGAAGCATCTTCAAACTAAAACATTGAATTGCTTGTTCTGAACAATGCATGTTTTGCTTTGCAGATTACTACTTTATTTTTGGGAAGTGCTTTTCTTTCCAATGCGAAGCATAGAGAACGGCATAACCCTTTTCCTATATATCTTCTTTAAGGGTGGACGCTATAACCCTTGATATATCAACGTTTCTAGATAAATTAAGAACTTTTGATGTGTTTATACTTTGTAATATCACAAATTTCACCTGTCTGAATGTACACCTTTTCTTGTTTAAGGGTTGTAGCCAAAATAGAGAGGAAATTGTACATGAATAATTTAGTAAAAGAAACAAATTACACAAAGGTTAAACCACAAACAGTAGTAAACATTGTTGATAGTATTATGGGTTCAGGTAAAACCAGTTGGGCAATTCAATATATGAATGAAGCTGATTCTGACAAGAATTTTCTTTACATCACACCATTCTTGTCAGAAACACGACGCATTAAAGAATGTGTAACAAGTCGAAAGTTCGTAACACCAGAACCAAGTGGCAAAAATAAGGGTAAATTAGCAAATCTAAAAGAACTATTATTGAATGAACGAGACATTGCAGCAACACATAAACTATTCCAGAAAGCTGATGATGAATTGATTGAATTAATTAAAGCTGGAAACTACACGTTGATTCTTGATGAAGTAATGAATGTTGTTGAACATCATGATTTAAACAAAGATGATTTTCAGTGGTTGCTTGATGGTGGGATGGTTAAAGTAGATAAAGAAACTGATTTAATCAGTTGGAATAGTGAAGGTAAATATCAAAAAACACGATACAAAGATATTAAATTACTTGCTGAATCGGAAAACTTGTATTTCTTTGAAAACACAGTGCTGTTTTGGACATTCCCAATTTCAGTATTTCAAGCCTTTAAAGAGGTGTATATCATGACATACCTTTTTCAGTGCCAACAGCAAAAATATTATTACGATATGTATAACCTTGAATACAGTTATAAAGCCGTTCAAAAGCTACCAACTGGTGAATATAAATTGATAAACCATGCGGATAAAGAATCCTATGATAAAACCCATCTGAAGTCGCTAATATACATTTATGAAGGTAAATTGAATAATGTCGGTGATAATAAATTTGCTTTTTCAAAGTCTTGGTTCGGTAAAGAACAGAACCAGCATTTAACTGAAAAACTAAAGAAGAATATCACCACTTACTTCAAAAATAATGTTAAAACACCTACAGAATCAAATATGTGGACTTGCTATGAAGCTGATGTATCAAAGCTAAAGGGAAAAGGATACACAAAAGGTTTTGTTGCTTGTAATGCCCGTGCTACTAATGAGTTTAAAGGAAAAGAATCCCTGGCATATGCAGTAAATCGCTTTATGAACCCTTATGAAAAGAAATTCTTTACTTCAAAGGGTGTTAAAGTAAAAGAAGATATGTATGCACTATCTGAACTTATCCAGTGGATATGGAGAAGTCGTATACGTGATAAACAGCCCATAAACCTGTATATCCCATCAAAGCGTATGAGAACACTTCTGACTGACTATTTGGAAGGGGACTTGTAGCATGTCAAATAACATATATAACGTAAAACTTACTGATAAGGATGTTTACAAAATCTTATATCTAAACAAGGTTAAAAAGCTTCTTCCATATCAGATAGAAAAACAATTTCCAGTATCAAGAACCACCATTAAAAACATTGTAAATGGGAAAAGCAGAAAAGACTGTTACTATTCATTTATGGACTACATGGAACGTGAACCGAAAAAAGTATTGGCTTTGTTCCCTGAACTTATCTGATTTAAGTATAGATAGAAACACATATGTAATAACTCTCAAGAGTTCATGCAATAATCATAAAAAACAAAGTCGAATTCCAGTATGTTAAGGAATCGACTTTTCTTATTGAATCTTATTGAATTAAAGCACCTGTTAGTTGCAGAAGCACCTTCTCTTTTATTACACATTATATACATACTACACATTATTCTGTCACTTGTACTAATTTATCATCAACTACTTTCAATACAGGACTTTCAAATGCTTTACGCATATACTCGTAATCATCTTTTAATTCATCCAATGATTCAGCAGGCATTATTTCACCCCACGCATAAGGCTTATCGTTTTCATCATAATGAACTTCACATATCTCAAAGTATGGTTTGTTCTGTTTACTAGTGAATTCAACAACTCTATAATTCCAGTACATAAAAAGCCTTCTCCTTCATAAATAAAAATATATACATCTAGCTTAATTCAATTCCTTTATGAAAGTAATAATTTATTTTCAAGCACTACTTTATAAAGTATAACGATAGTACATGAGACGAATCGACTGCACAACCTTGTCACAATTATAAATACACTTCATTGAATCTCACTTTCAGTAATATAGTTCTTTACTGTTTAAGCAGTTCCCTTCACCATGAAGCCAGAGTTGAGGACAACGGCTTGGTGCAAAAATGACTGCCTACATTTCAGAAACTAATAAACAAGAATCTAAAACGTAGACAGCCATTGCATTATGTATGTACATGAATCCGTCATTTGAGGTATTCCGTGTATGTATGCCCTTGTTAAATGCGTTCTCTCGAACAATACACATAGTTTCTACTTCTGCCCCCGAAACGTCTTGTAATCCGTCTACATGCCTTCTGCGTGTATCGTAAATGCTTATTCTACTGTTGTGAGAAACTCGGCAACAATTACAATGTATTATGTATTCTGCATAGCCGTAACTAATCAGACCTTCCACTCCTGACCTTTCAAATTGGTTGTCAGCACCTTTCAGACACTATAGTAAACAAGGGTACTATTTATTTGTGTCCTAGACTTAATTATTGCATCGGCTAAGTCATAACCTATCAAGGTTTGATTTACAACGTATTATTTGGCGTTCCACGTTGGATATACCTAAAAAAGGGTGCACTTAATAAACCTTGCTAATCTTAATTTTTTTCGGTAAAATTAAAGCAAGATAAGGTATATCGTATTCAGTTTATTTGCGTGAACTAGAAGTTCGATTTACTGTTAAGTCACCTATTGCGAGTAGGTGGCTTTTCTTTTTATCTTTTTTCTAACACTTTTAATGGTGAAAATTTCTTGTGACTTTCACGTACATCTGTGCCAAAAAGATTCACATAAATTTTTACAACTTCCATACTGGTGTGACCAAGAATGGATTGTAACTCAAAGATGTTTGCACCTTGCTGAACGCTTATCTTTGCAAAGGTATGTCTAAAGGTATGACAACTACAACGAACCCCTTTAACACCAGCAAGTACACCATACTTTTCTATTCGGTTCTGTATCCCGCGTCTTGTTAAAGCCGTTCCATCCATTGTGACAAATAAAGCGTCACTTTCAACATAACCACGAATAGAAACATACTTTTTAAGTTGGCTTTTCATTTCATTTTGGATTGGAACTAATCTTTCTCTATATGTTTTTGCGTTTCTAATACAAATAAGGTTATCTTCCCAACGAATATCAGCAAGAGTTATTCCTATAAGTTCATTTACTCGTATACCAGTTTCCAAAAACAACAACATTATCGTATAATCCCTAACACCAATAAATGTTGTTAAATCAGGTTGTCTAAATAACTTGTTTAATTGTTCTTTTGTAAACGTAGCTATAACACGCTTTCTATCTTTTAAAAGCTTTATATTCTCCATTGGATTTTTTGGAATGTACTTTTGTTTATACAGAAAGTTAAAAAATGCACGCAAGCCACGTAAACGAGTGTTTACCGATACTACCTTTGAACCCTTGTAATTACGCATATAAAGAATCACTTTTTCCTTAATATACTCTTCGGTTACATCAGAAGGTTTTAGTGTTGTTAAATCAATTCCTTGTTCGGATAAGTGAGTAAGGAATGCTGATATTTCATTGCGATAAAATTTAATAGTGTACGGTCTTAAATTTCTTATATCACAATCCTTCTCAAATAAATCAAAAGCTTCTTTAAACGTTTCCAAGTACGATTGTTTTTCATGACTGACAATACTTAGTTCAGCTTCATTCAGAACGTTTTTACGTCTTGCCAATATGGTATCCTCCTATACGTACGATTAGTTCACACGATTTGAAGATGTTCAGTAAAGACAAAATAACTGAAGATGAACACGAAAAAACCGTTCCCCACACTGTGAGAAACGGTTGATATTACGGTATTATTCACGATTAAATTACAGAATAAATAGCTTCTTTTTAGATACCGGTGGTCGGGGTCGAACCGACACTCCAAAGGAACACGATTTTGAGTCGTGCGCGTCTGCCAATTCCGCCACACCGGCATAATGGAGATAAAAAAAATCGGATAAACCGATTAACAGTTAAAATATGGAGGCGGCAACCGGATTTGAACCGGTGATAAGGGTGTTGCAGACCCGTGCCTTACCACTTGGCTATGCCGCCGTCATACATGGAGCGGAAGACGAGGTTCGAACTCGCGACCCCCACCTTGGCAAGGTGGTGTTCTACCACTGAACTACTTCCGCAAAAATGGCTGGGGTACTAGGATTCGAACCTAGGCATGACGGAATCAAAATCCGTTGCCTTACCGCTTGGCTATACCCCAACAATGGGGCGACTGATGGGAATCGAACCCACGAATGCCGGAACCACAATCCGGTGCGTTAACCACTTCGCCACAATCGCCATTGTATTATGATGTTTATTAATTTTATATTAGATGGGGCGACTGATGGGAATCGAACCCACGAATGCCGGAACCACAATCCGGTGCGTTAACCACTTCGCCACAATCGCCATAAAATTAATTGGCAGGGGCAGTAGGAATCGAACCCACACCAAAGGTTTTGGAGACCTCTATTCTACCGTTGAACTATGCCCCTAAAATAATAAAACTGGTGGAGGGGGACGGATTCGAACCGCCGAACCCTAAGGAGCGGATTTACAGTCCGCCGCGTTTAGCCACTTCGCTACCCCTCCGGGAAAATCTGGTGCCGGCTATAGGAATCGAACCCACGACCTACTGATTACAAGTCAGTTGCTCTACCTGCTGAGCTAAACCGGCAAAAAAACAAGATGGGTCAGGACGGAATCGAACCGCCGACACTTAGAGCTTCAATCTAATGCTCTACCAACTGAGCTACTGACCCATATTTTAAAATAAATGGCGGTCCCGACCGGGATCGAACCGGCGATCTCCTGCGTGACAGGCAGGCATGTTAACCGCTACACCACGGGACCATTTGGTTGCGGGGGCTGGATTTGAACCAACGACCTTCGGGTTATGAGCCCGACGAGCTACCACTGCTCCACCCCGCGATAATACTATAATGTTGTAAAAATAATGGTGGAGGATGACGGGCTCGAACCGCCGACCCTCTGCTTGTAAGGCAGATGCTCTCCCAGCTGAGCTAATCCTCCATCTGGGTATTGAATTGGTGACCCCTACGGGATTCGAACCCGTGTTACCGCCGTGAAAGGGCGGTGTCTTAACCACTTGACCAAGGGGCCATCGTTTGGAACACATCAAAGTGCTGGCGGAGAGTAAGGGATTTGAACCCTTGAGACAGTGTTAACCGCCTACACGATTTCCAATCGTGCTCCTTCGGCCACTCGGACAACTCTCCAAGAATGGCTCCGAAGGCAGGACTCGAACCTGCGACAACCTGATTAACAGTCAGGTGCTACTACCAACTGAGCTACTTCGGAATAATTTTAGTATATAGCCTAGCGACGTCCTACTCTCACAGGGGGAAGCCCCCAACTACCATCGGCGCTAAAGAGCTTAACTTCCGTGTTCGGTATGGGAACGGGTGTGACCTCTTTGCCATCATCACTAGACTATTTGAAAGACAATACTTATTATAACATATCTTATAAAAATTACAAGTATATTCTAATATTTTATTCTTTCAAAACTGGATAAACGGTGCATTGAATGTTTCAAACTTTTTTGGTTAAGTCCTCGATCGATTAGTATTCGTCAGCTCCATGTGTCACCACACTTCCACCTCGAACCTATCTACCTCATCGTCTTTGAGGGATCTTACTTACTTGCGTAATGGGAAATCTCATCTTGAGGGGGGCTTCATGCTTAGATGCTTTCAGCACTTATCCCGTCCACACATAGCTACCCAGCGATGCCTTTGGCAAGACAACTGGTACACCAGCGGTGTGTCCATCCCGGTCCTCTCGTACTAAGGACAGCTCCTCTCAAATTTCCTACGCCCACGACGGATAGGGACCGAACTGTCTCACGACGTTCTGAACCCAGCTCGCGTACCGCTTTAATGGGCGAACAGCCCAACCCTTGGGACCGACTACAGCCCCAGGATGCGATGAGCCGACATCGAGGTGCCAAACCTCCCCGTCGATGTGGACTCTTGGGGGAGATAAGCCTGTTATCCCCGGGGTAGCTTTTATCCGTTGAGCGATGGCCCTTCCATGCGGAACCACCGGATCACTAAGCCCGTCTTTCGACCCTGCTCGACTTGTAGGTCTCGCAGTCAAGCTCCCTTGTGCCTTTACACTCTACGAATGATTTCCAACCATTCTGAGGGAACCTTTGGGCGCCTCCGTTACCTTTTAGGAGGCGACCGCCCCAGTCAAACTGTCCGCCTGACACTGTCTCCTGCCCCGCTAAGGGGCATGGGTTAGAATTTCAATACAACCAGGGTAGTATCCCACCGACGCCTCCTTCGAAGCTGGCGCTCCGAGATCTCTGGCTCCTACCTATCCTGTACAAGTTGTACCAAAATTCAATATCAGGCTACAGTAAAGCTCCACGGGGTCTTTCCGTCCTGTCGCGGGTAACCTGCATCTTCACAGGTACTATAATTTCACCGAGTCTCTCGTTGAGACAGTGCCCAGATCGTTACGCCTTTCGTGCGGGTCGGAACTTACCCGACAAGGAATTTCGCTACCTTAGGACCGTTATAGTTACGGCCGCCGTTTACTGGGGCTTCAATTCGCAGCTTCGCTTGCGCTAACCACTCCTCTTAACCTTCCAGCACCGGGCAGGCGTCAGCCCCTATACGTCACCTTACGGTTTTGCAGAGACCTGTGTTTTTGCTAAACAGTCGCCTGGGCCTATTCACTGCGGCTCTCATGCGCTTGCACGCTCAAGAGCACCCCTTCTCCCGAAGTTACGGGGTCATTTTGCCGAGTTCCTTAACGAGAGTTCTCTCGCACACCTTAGGATTCTCTCCTCGACTACCTGTGTCGGTTTGCGGTACGGGCACCTCTCACCTCGATAGAGGCTTTTCTTGGCAGTGTGAAATCAGGAACTTCGTCCATACGGACTCGCCATCACAGCTCAACGTTACAGTGTGCGGATTTGCCTACACACACGCCTTACTGCTTGGACGCGCACAACCAACGGCGCGCTTACCCTATCCTACTGCGTCCCCCCATTTCTCAAACGGTGAGGAGGTGGTACAGGAATATCAACCTGTTGTCCATCGCCTACGCCTATCGGCCTCGGCTTAGGTCCCGACTAACCCTGAGCGGACGAGCCTTCCTCAGGAAACCTTAGTCATACGGTGGACGGGATTCTCACCCGTCTTTCGCTACTCATACCGGCATTCTCACTTCTAAGCGCTCCACCAGTCCTTCCGGTCTGACTTCAACGCACTTAGAACGCTCTCCTACCACTGACATCGTAGATGTCAATCCACAGCTTCGGTGAATCGTTTAGCCCCGATACATTTTCGGCGCAGCGTCACTCGACCAGTGAGCTATTACGCACTCTTTAAATGATGGCTGCTTCTAAGCCAACATCCTGGTTGTCTGTGCAACGCCACATCCTTTTCCACTTAACGATTACTTTGGGACCTTAGCTGGTGGTCTGGGCTGTTTCCCTTTTGACTACGGATCTTATCACTCGCAGTCTGACTCCCGTGTATAAATATCTGGCATTCGGAGTTTGTCTGAATTCGGTAAACCGGGATGGCCCCCTAGTCCAAACAGTGCTCTACCTCCAGTATTCTCATCACGAGGCTAGCCCTAAAGCTATTTCGGAGAGAACCAGCTATCTCCAAGTTCGATTGGAATTTCTCCGCTACCCACACCTCATCCCCGCACTTTTCAACGTGCGTGGGTTCGGGCCTCCAGTAAGTGTTACCTCACCTTCACCCTGGACATGGGTAGATCACCTGGTTTCGGGTCTACGACCACGTACTATTTCGCCCTATTCAGACTCGCTTTCGCTGCGGCTCCGCCTTCTAAAGCTTAACCTCGCACGTAATCGTAACTCGCCGGTTCATTCTACAAAAGGCACGCTATCACCCATTAACGGGCTCTAACTACTTGTAGGCACACGGTTTCAGGATCTCTTTCACTCCCCTTCCGGGGTGCTTTTCACCTTTCCCTCACGGTACTGGTTCACTATCGGTCACTAGGTAGTATTTAGCCTTGGGAGATGGTCCTCCCGGATTCCGACGGAATTTCACGTGTTCCGCCGTACTCAGGATCCACTCAGGAGAGAACGAACTTTCGACTACAGGGCTTTTACCTGCTCTGGCGGACCTTTCCAAGTCGCTTCATCTAACTCGCTCTTTTGTAACTCCGTATAGAGTGTCCTACAACCCCAAGAGGCAAGCCTCTTGGTTTGGGCTCTTCCCGTTTCGCTCGCCGCTACTCAGGGAATCGATTTTTCTTTCTCTTCCTCCAGGTACTTAGATGTTTCAGTTCCCTGGGTCTGCCTTCAAGACGCTATGTATTCACGTCAAGATACTACGCGATTAAACGTAGTGGGTTCCCCCATTCGGAAATCTCCGGATCAAAGCTCACTTACAGCTCCCCGAAGCATATCGGTGTTAGTGCCGTCCTTCTTCGGCTCCTAGTGCCAAGGCATTCGCCGTGCGCCCTTAATAACTTAACCAAGTTATTAAGCCTATAAAAAAACTTAAAAAATAAATGTGTTTGTTACAATTTCAATGTCGTTTTATCCAGTTTTCAAAGAACAAGTTTTGAAGTATTTCATTCAGAAAGAATGAACCTTCAAAACTGAACGCAAAACGTAATCTTACAAACCCAAGGTTTGTATTCCGAAATAATCCTTAGAAAGGAGGTGATCCAGCCGCACCTTCCGATACGGCTACCTTGTTACGACTTCACCCCAATCATCTATCCCACCTTCGGCGGCTGGCTCCAAAAGGTTACCTCACCGACTTCGGGTGTTACAAACTCTCGTGGTGTGACGGGCGGTGTGTACAAGGCCCGGGAACGTATTCACCGCGGCATGCTGATCCGCGATTACTAGCGATTCCGGCTTCATGTAGGCGAGTTGCAGCCTACAATCCGAACTGAGAACGACTTTATCGGATTAGCTCCCTCTCGCGAGTTGGCAACCGTTTGTATCGTCCATTGTAGCACGTGTGTAGCCCAGGTCATAAGGGGCATGATGATTTGACGTCATCCCCACCTTCCTCCGGTTTGTCACCGGCAGTCACCTTAGAGTGCCCAACTAAATGATGGCAACTAAGATCAAGGGTTGCGCTCGTTGCGGGACTTAACCCAACATCTCACGACACGAGCTGACGACAACCATGCACCACCTGTCACCGTTGCCCCCGAAGGGGAAACTATATCTCTACAGTGGTCAACGGGATGTCAAGACCTGGTAAGGTTCTTCGCGTTGCTTCGAATTAAACCACATGCTCCACCGCTTGTGCGGGCCCCCGTCAATTCCTTTGAGTTTCAGTCTTGCGACCGTACTCCCCAGGCGGAGTGCTTAATGCGTTAGCTGCAGCACTAAGGGGCGGAAACCCCCTAACACTTAGCACTCATCGTTTACGGCGTGGACTACCAGGGTATCTAATCCTGTTTGCTCCCCACGCTTTCGCGCCTCAGCGTCAGTTACAGACCAGAAAGTCGCCTTCGCCACTGGTGTTCCTCCAAATCTCTACGCATTTCACCGCTACACTTGGAATTCCACTTTCCTCTTCTGCACTCAAGTCCCCCAGTTTCCAATGACCCTCCACGGTTGAGCCGTGGGCTTTCACATCAGACTTAAAGGACCGCCTGCGCGCGCTTTACGCCCAATAATTCCGGACAACGCTTGCCACCTACGTATTACCGCGGCTGCTGGCACGTAGTTAGCCGTGGCTTTCTAATAAGGTACCGTCAAGGTACAGCCAGTTACTACTGTACTTGTTCTTCCCTTACAACAGAGTTTTACGATCCGAAAACCTTCTTCACTCACGCGGCGTTGCTCCATCAGGCTTTCGCCCATTGTGGAAGATTCCCTACTGCTGCCTCCCGTAGGAGTCTGGGCCGTGTCTCAGTCCCAGTGTGGCCGATCACCCTCTCAGGTCGGCTACGCATCGTCGCCTTGGTGAGCCGTTACCTCACCAACTAGCTAATGCGCCGCGGGCCCATCCTATAGCGACAGCGAGATGCCGTCTTTCAGTCTCTTGCCATGAAGCAAAAGAGATTATTCGGTATTAGCCCCGGTTTCCCGGAGTTATCCCAAACTATAGGGTAGGTTGCCCACGTGTTACTCACCCGTCCGCCGCTAACGTCAAAGGAGCAAGCTCCTTTTCTGTTCGCTCGACTTGCATGTATTAGGCACGCCGCCAGCGTTCGTCCTGAGCCAGGATCAAACTCTCCATAAAAGAAATTTGATTAGCTCAAATTGTTTTGCTGGCATCATGTTTGATGTCCAAAATTGTGCTTTGTTCACTAGCAAAGCTAGCTACTTAAAACTTTATTGATTACGTTTTGCTTGTTCAGTTTTCAAGGTTCATTTTTATTCAAGTCGTTTTTTCAGCGACTTCTTTATATTAACATCTTATTCAAAACATGTCAACAACTTTTTAAGAGAAGTTTTTTATGCTTTTATCTGAGTTAATCGTTATGTCTTAGCGACAATTAATATAATACAATACTAAGATATTATTCGTCAACAACTTTTTTTAAAAAATATCGAGGTATTTTTAGATACCTCGATTACAAGCATACTACAGTCATTGCCCCATTTCTAGAGCATCTTTATTTACCTTGTAATGACGGTGAAATATCCTTTCATTTTTCGCTGCAATTGGTTCAATTTGAATATAGCCTTTATCCACTAAATACTCCACAAACACTTCTAAATCCACTGAGTAATTCACGAGCTCATGATGATCATGTAATTCCTGAATGGTCCACATTTCTTTTGTTTGCATGACTTCTAGTATATGCTGTGCCCCATCTCGTGTACGAGAGTGGATTAAAAACTCACTTGCTAAAAACAACAATTCTAAGCGCTTTTCTATTGGCTCATTACTTGTCACTAGCTCTTCATACAGCTTATAGATGGCTGGCTCAATTTTTTTCACCTGAGCCCAAACAGTTACTTCAGGATACAGGCCACTATCGATAATAGATAAACGACCTAAATGATGTAGGGAATCCACAACGTGATTATAAGCATCCAAGTAACTTCCTTTATCGAAGTATTCTTTCCCTTCCAAATAGCGACGAATTAACTTTGAAAATTGAATACCTGTTTTAATTTTACGTCCGCTATACGGAAATTCCTGCAATTCTATTTTTAATTTATGCAGAAATTCATTCCGATCAAATAATACTCTACCGAAGAATATCCAATCGACGACCTTCCGATTTGAACCAATGAGTAACCATTTTCGAATTAATTTTTCCGTAACAGTATGTAGAGCGATTTTATTTCCTTCATATAAGTAATGTTTTGAAAAGACTGGTTGCTCTGCTTCTTTTACGATAATGAGTAAAACCGTATCAAATGTATCTGTAACGTTACTTTGTTCTTCACGCTTTTCCACTAAAATTACGCCTAATGTATTCGACTGACTCGCACGTTCTTGATAGATTGGACGCAGTACTTGCTCCATGTTCAGCCCTCCTTTATTCATATAGGTTCTTTATTCCGTTAAAAATTCGACATACTCTAAAAGTATTCCTTCTTTCATTCAGTTCAAAGCTAAAATACTTTGTCCTTATATGTTATAGTAGATTTTAGATTGGGAGGCAAGATGAAATATGAAACCTTATAAAAGTAAAATTAATAAAATTCGTTCATTCGCACTAGCACTAATCTTTTTTGGTTTTATTGTCATGTACGGAGGCATTTTCTTTAAAAATAGCCCGATATTAGTTTTAATTTTCATGTCACTAGGTGTTCTTTGTATTATCGGTAGTACAGTTGTATACGCTTGGATCGGATTACTGTCAACAAGAGCTGTTCAAGTTGAGTGTCCAAATTGCCATAAGCATACAAAGGTTTTAGGACGAGTAGATATGTGCATGTACTGCAATGAGCCATTAACACTTGATCCTACTCTAGAAGGTAAAGAGTTCGATCAATCCTATAATAATAAAACAAAAAAATCCTAGCCCTTTCTAAGAGCTAGGATTTTTATTGAACTTTTGCAGTAGCAACTTTACATGTTGGACAAGTGCCGTATATCTCTAAGCGATGCGAATGCACATCAAAGCCTGTTACCTGTGATGCAAAATGCTCTATTTCGTCGAGTCCAGGATAATGGAAATCGACGATCTTACCACAGCATTCACAAATCATATGGTAATGATCGTTTGTCACGAAATCAAAGCGACTTGAAGCATCCCCGTAAGTTAGCTCTTTCACAAGACCTACTTCACGAAATACACGCAGGTTGTTATAAACAGTCGCTACACTCATATTAGGGAACTTGCCCTCAAGTGCTTTATAAATTTCATCGGCAGTAGGATGTGCCATTGATTGAATTAGATATTCCAAAATAGCATGACGCTGAGGAGTAATACGTACACCAGTTGTTTTCAACGTGTCCAGTGCATCTTGTAAATGCGTTGTAGACATCGTCATGCACCTCTTCCATAAGTATTATTAATTTATAATTGTTATAAATAGTGTATCCAATTCGTACTACTTCGTCAACAATCACACATTGCTTATCCTCAATAAATCAATGGCTGTTCCTTAATATCCTCTTGATAGATCCATGACATTTTCTAAATCAGTATCACCTTTTAGCCATTTTGTTAGGCTTGGCTTGAAGATTTCTAAGCTACGCTCGACATATCGAGAAGAATGACTGGATACATGGGGTGATACTATGACATTTGGTAATGTCCATAATGGATTGTCAGATGTCAGAGGCTCTTCTTCGAATACATCTAAAACTGCGTGTCCTATTTGCTTTGTTTCGATCGCTTGAATGAGTACCTTTTCATCCACTAAATTACCTCGACCAAAATTCATGAAGATCGCATTATTTTTCATCGCAGCAAAATGCTCTTCTTCTAATAAATGGGTCGTTTCTGTTGTTTTTGGTAATACAGAAATAACAATATCCGCTTGAGGTAGAGCCTCTTTTAATTGAGCAAAGCTAATCATCGTATTCATATAGGCCGCTTCTTTACCAGAGCGGTTACAGCCAATCGTCGTAACACCAAAAGCTTGCAATAAACGCCCAACTTCCGAACCAATGGCACCCGGTCCCAAAATAAGTGCCGTACTATCTCGTAATTCCGTTTGTTGTGCTTTTTTCGACCATTCACTTTTCTTTTGCTGCTCATACATCCAAGGCAAAGCTCGTTTAATGGCTAAAATATGAGCAAGCATGGATTCAGCCATAGGCGTTTTATGAATGCCCCGAACATTTGAAACTAGAATGCCGCGTTCGATAATAGCCTGAGCCGGCATTTTTTCTATACCTGCCGATGCAACAAAAATCCATTTTAGCTTCGTCGCATATTGAATACTCTCTTCTGTTAAATCTTCACCATATGTAACTAAGACATCCGCTTGTTGAAGCTCTTCATTTGATAAGCTCTTTTCAAAGATAAATTCAACCTGTGGAAATTCTGCTAATAATGGCTCTCGTAAATCTGGTCTAGGTTCAAATGTAAAATAGATTCTCATTGTTTTGCCTCCTGTTCTGCTAAATAAGCGTAAACTTCTTCAATATGATTTTTTACTCGAACCTTGCGCCAAGCTTTTACAAGCTTCCCCTCAGTATCAATTAAAAACGTTGAACGCTCTATGCCCATATATTCACGTCCATACATTTTCTTTAAAGTCCATACATCATATGCTTCAGCAATAGCATGATCCTCATCCACTAATAATGAAAATGGCAAGCCATGCTTATCAATAAATTTTGCATGTTTTTTCTCGTTATCTGGACTAACACCAAGAACAACAGCATTTAAATGACTGAAGTCCTCAAACTTATCGCGAAAATCACATGCCTCTGTCGTACAGCCTGGTGTCATATCCTTTGGGTAAAAATATAAAATAACATTCTTCCCTTTAAAATCAGCTAAATGCACCATCTCGCCCTTTTCGTTCATTAGAGAAAAATCTGGCGCCTTTTGTCCTTCTAGTAAAGTCATACAATCTCCTCCTCTGTAGGTTCTATTTTACTCTAAGTAACAAATCAAGTCATATCCCTTAATTTCTTTGGATTTCTTACAGTGATAGGTCTACAATAGATTACGTATAAAAAGTTAGGAGGCAATTCTATGAATCATGCAAAATCTGAAGCAATACATGCAGAGGCTTTACAGCATATTGTTGGTGGTGTAAACAGCCCTTCTCGTTCATATAAAGCAGTAGGTGGCGGTTCTCCTGTAGCCATGGCGCGAGGAAAAGGCGCCTATTTTTGGGATGTAGATGGCAATCGCTATATCGACTACCTAGCAGCATATGGTCCAATCGTTACTGGCCATGGCCATCCACATATTGCAAAGGCCATAGCGCACGCAGCTGAAAATGGTACACTGTTTGGGACACCGACTGAATATGAAGTTACTTTTGCAAAAATGTTAAAGGAAGCCATCCCTTCGATGGATAAAGTACGCTTTAACAACTCTGGCACAGAAGCTGTTATGACAACGATTCGTGTGGCACGTGCCTATACAGGCCGTACAAAAATCATGAAATTTGCTGGCTGCTACCACGGGCACTTCGATTTAGTATTAGTGGCTGCTGGATCAGGTCCAGCAACATTAGGAACACCTGATTCAGCAGGTGTTACAACTTCGACTGCTGAAGAAGTTATTACTGTACCTTTTAATAACCCTGAAGCCTTTACAGAAGCCATGGATAAATGGGGCGAGGAGATTGCAGCTATTTTAATCGAGCCAATAGTAGGAAACTTCGGTATTGTTGAACCGAAGCCAGGTTTCCTTGAATTAGTACATGCTACAGCAAAGGAAAAAGGGGCCCTAACGATTTACGATGAAGTCATCACGGCCTTCCGCTTCCACTATGGTGGCGCTCAAAATTTACTTGGCCTAACACCTGATCTAACTGCACTTGGTAAAGTTATTGGTGGTGGTTTACCAATCGGTGCATATGGCGGACGCAAAGAGATTATGGATACTGTTGCACCACTCGGCCCAGCATACCAAGCGGGTACGATGGCTGGAAATCCTGCATCTATGCAAGCTGGTATTGCTTGCCTAGAAGTGCTACAAACACCAGGTATATATGAGGAAATGGATAGATTAGGCGCAATTTTAGAAGAAGGTATTTTAGCTGCCGCTAAAAAACATGGCGTAACCATCACGTTAAATCGTCTTAAAGGAGCGCTTACTATTTACTTTACAGATGTGAAGGTAGAAAACTATGAACAAGCTGAAAGCTCTGATGGTGAAATTTTTGGACGCTTCTTTAAACACATGCTTGAGCAAGGTATTAATCTAGCTCCTTCTAAATATGAAGCATGGTTCTTAACAACTGAGCATACAGAAGCAGACATTCAGGAAACAATTAAAGCAGTAGATATTGCGTTTTCTCAATTGTAATCTTGACAAGAAAAAGGCGACTTGCAAGTAGAAGTCGCCTTTTTCTTATTCATCCATGCAAATCTATGTATTTTATGAGTACTTCCTTCTATAATGTAAAGAAGCTAAAAAATATTAGACAGAAAGGACATCTTTATGAAATTAGGTGCCCGTGTATTTAAAACTGGTGTAGCTATCGTATTTGCATTATTTATTGCAGAGTTGTTAAAACTACCTTCACCTGTTTTTGCTGGAATTGCAGCTATTTTTGCTATTCAGCCTTCTATTTATCGTTCTTACCAAACCATTGTGGAGCAAGTACAAGCGAATATTATAGGTGCGACAATTGCCGTCATTTTCGGCTTACTTTTTGGCCATCATGTCGTTGCCATTGGTATAGCCGTCATAATAGCTATTGGTTTAATGTTAAAGTTTAAACTCGAAAAATCACTTTCGCTAGCGTTGGTATCAGTTGTAGCTATTATGGAATTTCAAGGGGATGACTTTTTAACGTTTGGTTTGATACGCTTTGTTACGATATTAGTTGGGGTATTAGCAGCATTTGTCGTAAATCTTGTGTTCTTACCACCTAAATACGAGGTAAAACTATTTCGCAAAATTTATATTTTACAAGATGATATTATTCGTTGGACACGACTGGCTGTACGGCAAGCTTCTGAGCATACATCCACAAAAACAGCATTAAGTAAGTTTAAAAACCGTATGCTACGAGTGGATACGCTGTATGATTTTTATAAGGAAGAGCGTAATTACTTAAAAAATAAAAAATATGTGAAAGCACGCAAACTAGTAGTCTATCGTCAAATGATTTTAACTTCCAAGAAAAGCTTGGAATTGCTACAGCGTTTGCATAATCACGAAAATGAATTAGCTCAGCTCCCTACACAATTTCATTTAATGATTCAGGAGAGACTTGATTCCTTGTTAACATACCATGAGCAATTGCTCTTAAAATATACAGGAAAGCTAAAGCCTGAGCATTCGGAGTGGAGTAAAAGCATTGACTATGTCCAACGTAATGAGCTGATGGAAATTTTTATCAAGCAAATCAACTTTGCTCGTGAAGAGGGCGATACGGAGTTTTCTAGCTATCACCTACTCTATATATTATCGCGTATTTTAGATTATGAGGAAAACCTAGAACATCTCGATACACTCATTGTGTCCTACCAAAGCTATCATGGACATGAAATCAATGTAGAATTTGAAGAAGAATTCATTTAGCTAGCATTTTATGGCAACAGATTACCTTGATTCTAGGGGCTTTTGATCACCCTTTGAATGAAGAAAAGTCTGTTGCTTTTTCTATACAAAAAACCTCCAAGTAGTAATCTACTTAGAGGAAAGGAGCTAAGAACGTAATGTTAGCAGTTGTTGCTCTGCTTGTTGGCGTTTGACCGTTTGTACATCACGTAATTGCTGATAATTGGCAATGCCTGATACAATAGTATCCCACATTTCTTCAAGAGTCTGGGTAGTGCTGGATTGTTGAGCCATGGCAGTACTTAATTGCACCGCTTCCTTGCTAGCTCCCCCAAATTGCTTCATACGGTCTTCAAAGGCAGAGGCTGATTGACTTTGTAATTGTTGACGTCTTTCATTAACTGCATTCATCAAACCCATTTTAAAAACAGGAATGGTTTTAACAAAAGCCCCATTAATTTGTTCAATCAATTCACTGTTACCATTACGTAGCATATCGATTTGGGGAGCTGTGATAATAGCCACCATACGCGATTTTTCTAAATCATCTATTTTTTGCTGGAGCATCTCTGCAATAGCTTGCAAACGATTTAGCTCCATTTTCGCCAGCTGATTACCTGCTTCACTCTGTTTTTCATACATCGGAATCAATGTTGTTTGGACCTCATGAAGTTTCATATCAGTTGCTACGATATACTTTTCTAGCTCAAGATAGTACATGAGGTCCTCTTGATATAAGCGTGCAAGTACTCGATTATCCTTCGCTAATTCTTCTTCCATCAGCACAAATTGATAATGGATTTTCTCAATCTCTCTCCCCAGTCCATTGTATTTCGTAAATAAATCACCATCATTTTTGGTCTTCCGTGCAAATAGCTTTTTAAAAAAGCCCTTTTGTTCTGTAAAATCTTGTTTGTCGAATGTTTGCATAAGGGCTTCAAGCTGCTTAAATAATTCATTTGATTCGAAAGTTGTTGACTGGGTGATGATTGCTAAAATTTGATCTGCAAATGTAGCTAATTTTGTAGCCGGCTCTTTTCCCAAAGCTAATAGCTCTAACTGATTTTTTATATCAATTTGATTGGCAATTTGCTTTACCTGTGCATGATCCCGTAACTGTTCTTTGAAGGCTTCTGCTGTTTCCAGCGTTAGCTGCTTCAGCGTCAACGAGTTATTTGACATTTGTGCCGCCTCCTTCCTATCATCAGAAAAAACGATTAAAGAGTTTTTTTATGATTTTGTCGGGTGCAGTTTTCTGTGGCTTTGGTTCTTCATAGTGCAAGTCAAATAGCATATGCTCTAAACGATGTACATCGTAACTATCTTCTCGTAAATGTTTTTCTAAATCTAGTTGTCCTGTCGGGTTATAAAAAACAATATCCACACCAAATCGATTTAAAAAGGCCAATAATACCATGTCCTCACGTGATAAAGCTGGTTGTTGAGGTGCTTGGAATAATACCAGCTTCGGTACCTCTTGTGAATAATCAAAGCTTTGTAGTAATCGCAGTACCTCCGGAGGAATCATCGTCATTTGTTTAAATAAAAATAACTGTAAATCATATAAGGACTCATTCGGCTGTTGTTTCAACATGGGCTGCTCACAGGAAGTTTTTATCGTATGTGCAATTGCACGCTGTAGCTCCAATGTTAACTCCCCATATTGCCACCAATCACTTTGCATAATACGCTCTACTGACAGCTCTCCATTTACTAGGCAATGCTTATAGTGAAAGTGGAAATTGGCTCTGCTCGTTGATGCATAGGGGAATTTCTGGACAAAAACAGTTTGCGGATTTGCTAATAACTGATGCATATAATGCCAGTATTCTTCACGTTGGCTCGAAACCCCACTAATTTTTGCAAATATGACTGGTATGACAACCTCATCTCCAACCACTTCAAACTGTGGTCGAACCAAAGCTTTCTCTTTTGCATAAATAAAAATATCGTCATATGTCATCCGTAATGTTAAGGAGCGTGGCATAAAATCTTTAAACTGCCAAGGCTTATAGACACCTGATTGCTGATCATGCATTAATTGTTCAAAATGCTGACTCGATCGATATCCGACCGTTGCCTGCCGATCACGCAACTTATCAGGAAATGGCTGTAAAGCTGTTTGATTGGAATATGCATATGTGATGGAGAAAGAATCATTAGGATCAATCTCAGCAAATTCATCCGTTTTAGCTGGATGAAAAATTAATACGTCACAACCTAGCTCCATTAATAATAATAAGAAATAGCGCTGACTAAGTGTTGCTTCCCCGTACCAAACTACTTTAGGAAAATCATCTGTTGGTTTCATGGATTTTGTCCATAGAATCCAATGATTTTTTAACCATTTCACCATATCAATTAAAAAACGGCGAAAGTCATTTGCTAGCAAACCTAACGATTGCTGTTTTTGAAAGAGCTCTACTACTTTAATGGTTGCTAACTGTAAATGGCGATTCATTACACTATCATCATGTTTAGGAATTAATTGATAACCATACATCATTGCCACTAAACGATTAATAGATAGACCTTGTGGAGTTTGTTGATGCTGTGAAAGGATTGCTTGTATTGCCTGAAAGTCTTTTGGTTCAATATGTTTATTTAATTCTTCACTTAAAATATGGATGTTAGCGTTTTGTGACAATGTAAATAATGAATTGAAGTAATCATCTTCTTCGATTGGTACGCCCAATACACGTACAGCAATTCTACTAAAACTCACTTGTTGCTCTGTTTTTTCATAAAATGCACGATTCTTTGGTGAATCTTGAAACGCCTGTAGCCAATCATCAGGATGACGCTCCAACACTGATTTAATTGTGATTGTTTGCATACAAACGCACCTCCTAAAAATCATCCTCAGCCTATGTGGAAGCATTCATTTGTCATAGGGCGCCTCACCTAATGACAACAAAAAATATTTGAACTTTTATATGACCGTATGTTGTGATGCCATCTTTAAAACCGCTTCCAATAAATCTTTTGTAAATGCTTCGCCGTAGAGAGGCGAGTAAGTTGTATTTTGTAAAACTTTTGGCTGTTTATCCTTTAAATCTCCATGATTTGGTGTAAAAGCTAAATCAGCCATTGCAAGCATGCCATAATCCATAATAGAATCACCTGCTGCGATATGCATATCGTATGTACAGAATTCCTTTATATATTCTATAGCCGCTTCCTTTGTCAGCACCTTAGGCATAAAATACAATTTTTTCCCTTGTAATAGAACATACCAACCATGCACATCAAACTCTCGAATCATCGCTTGTAATTCATCGGATGGTAAAACGTTGATATCTACATGATGTACGTAAAAAAGCTCATCAATATACAAAGAACGTTGTAGCCATGTATCAGATTTAATCGTCTGAAAAAGCTTTAGCATATCCATACGAGGAATTGAAGAATCTTCAATGCGTCTAGATAATGTTTGTGTCCATTTTTCATATGGCTGACCCTTTTCTACTATTGTACCCCCATTGCTTGTAATTGCAAAAGCAGGGCATAAATCATGAATAAAATGGATTCTTTTATATTGATGTAATGCTCTTGTTGTAACAGGTACAAATAGAGCTTGTTGGTGCACCTGTTGCAATAGGGGTGCTGTTGCCTGCGTCATCATACTCATTGCAGTTTCAATCTTGTGTTCAACGACGATTGTCTCTGTAGCTGGCGGAAACATCTCCATCATGCGTTTAGAATAAATAAGGGTTCTATCTAAATCAGATGTAAATAATATCATCATATTCTCCTCTATAATTCTTTGATCAAACCACAACATGCATAGGACATATTCGAATACTCTTCAACCAATACATTTTTCTCCTGTGCTAATAATAAAATATGTTTCAATTCATGCATGTACTGTGGATTAATTAAAATCTTCCAAGGTATCCTTCGCAGCAAAACTCTTGTCGTTTCCCCAACACCTGGCTTAATGAAATGAATATTATCAATACCAAAATCTCGTTGAATTGTTTGTACGGACTTCATACCCTCCCAAGTAATTGGAGAGATTTCTTGCTCTTGAATTTGTTGCACAATTTTACTCTGTACTTGTTCAAAACATGTGACGATACGTTCTATGTACAGCTTGGAGACATCTACGGCCTCTAATTCTTTGTAGTATTTTGCACCATGAAAATCGTTTGCATCCATAAACTGCAAATTTAATACCGTTCTACTCACTAAACCAGATACAGTTGAATTTAAACAAGCAGAAGGTATTAAAAAATCCTCACGAGTTCCATAAATAGCGGCACAATGGCCAGGATCAGCCAGAACAGCTAATTTGGCGCTTAACTGTGCTTGATATTGTAAGTTAAACTTTTGGCAGGATTGAATTAATTCATTGGTAATTGCCCCTTTTCCTGTCCAACCATCAATAAATTGAAGACTTCCTAGAGGGTGCTGTGTCAAAATATAACGAATTGCCGTTTCATCAAAACCACGACCTCGTAGTATAGAAATGGAGTAATGTGGAACATTCACATGATAACGTATGGCTATATACCGTTTGATTAAAATACCAATGGGTGTACCTGCACGAGCTAAACTCACAAGAATTAAATTTTCTAACCCTCTATTTTCAATGATTTGCTCTGCCACTACGCCAACTGCGATTGCTATTCTTTCTGCATAAGCATCTAGCGCTTTATAAAAAAGATTCATGTAGGTATCAGATGGTTGCTGCTCTACTGGCAGCATTTCCGAATAATGTATGCCCGATTGAATGAGCTGTTCACGTTTCTCATTATCCATTTCAAGGAATGCACTTCCAATATCACGCAATAAAAAAATAACGTCCTCTGGTGCATAACTCCCCATTTTATCTGGCTGCAAAGTCGATATCATCGTTCTCCCTCCAATTCATGCATACTAATTACGTATACTTTGGCTTTAGTGGCTTCTTGTAATGCCTTCACCACACGAGCAACTACCGCTTTACTTGCTATACGTTCCACAATGAAGAAAAGTTCCGTGTAAGACTGGCTTTGAAGATTATATAAATAATTAGTAACCCCGTTATTTTCTGGACTTTCAAAGGCTATTTTTTCGTTAATCGTATATCCCAAATCATCCGTACAATAGATTGGACTACGAGTAGTTGATTGAAAGTAAACATCATTTCCTAAATAAGAGGCAATTTGCATAGGAACATACATGAACTCACCCGTGCCAATAACAAGCGCTGGCCCGATTGTTCTTAGCTCTTGTAATTGCTTAGCGATAGCTTGTAACGATTTCTTTTGTGCAACATGCTGTTTTGAAGTGAGCAAAAACCTCCCTGTCGCTACTAGATAAGGCTGATTATTTACTAAACCATTCTCCGCAACAGATTGATAGAATTTGCGATCAACAGGCGCCTGAATTGGCCATAGTTCTATATCCTCTGTAGCCTGTGTTTGTAAATTTGGTTGCGTGCTTGTTAAGCTTGGCATACCTGAACAGCTAAAATTCCCACTCAAAATGGAGATGAATTCTATAGAGATATCCCATTGTACTTCTAATTGCTTAAAGATGGATTGCTGCTGTTTTGAACGCCAATCTAAAATAGATAGTACCGCATACTGTCTCACTAAAGGAAATTTCTGTCTTAATGTCTCAATAATATTAATGACCGTATTCCCCGTCGTAATCTCATCATCAATTAACACAATGCGCTTAGCTTGCAGTAAAAATTCTGGTTCCTCCGTATAAATTCTATGGCTTGTCGCATGAGAATGTTCTTCCTCAAACGTAACAAATGGCTCAAAATCAGGCAGCACTTCACGTGTTGTGTGGATATACATAGCATTCGAGTGAAAGGCATTAAATACTGCGTGTCCAAGTGCTGTTGCCGTCTCTGCAAAGCCAATAAATAATGTTTCATCCGTTAATTCTAGGGTTCCTTCTATGGATTTTTGTACTACATCCAAATTAGCCCCGTCTTTTAAAGCTTTTACGACAGACTTAGCCATTACCTTTTGTCCAGTAAGATGCTGCTGATACAGCATAGCTAAAAGAGTTCCTGTCAGTAAAGGGATTTGCGGACGGACAGCCAAATGTTTGCCTAGTACTGTGCTTACAAACAAAAATTGTCTTTTCTTATTAATCCGAGCCGCCATTTTAAACAAATTGGATAGCGCAAAATTATGTGGATTGTAGGTAATTTCAATATCTATTGAATAATTCGGTAAAATGCTTAATTTACTCATTTGTTGTTGCATATAGACTACCACCTATTTCAGACTGTAATAAAAGTGAGGCAAAATCGACAGATTCATGATAGACACCATAGACATGAGCCTGTTTTAAAATCCGCTGTGCCCATCTCATATGTGGCTTAATTTCATTCATTTTATTAGCATAGTGACTTTTCATAACACCTTTTTGTCCATCATTATTTTCTATAATACTTAGTGCATCTAAGTATTCCTCATACGAAATAGCATAGAGGGCATGCACAACACGGATATGGCTCGGATGAATAATAGTTTTTCCCACTATGCCGTTTTGTTTATCCATTAAAACTTCTTTCATTAATCCATCTAAACAATCGTCTAACAACGCTTTCCTTGTATCGAGCGCACCTTTCTCACTAAATGGTGTCACTCTAAGTGCGGGCTTTAATACACGTTGATTATTAAAATACTCCCACACAGGCCCTGAGATAATAAAACCATCTTCCTCACGACCTAAGATATTGACAATATCTGCAATACAATCTCGAATGACACTAATATCATAAATGGTAGAATCCATACGGCGGCGAATTCCGTAAATACCACAAAAATCAGTGGCACCTATTCGCACATTTAATACACGGGCTCTGTATTGATGTAGAACTGCTTTAATGTCTAATAATGCTTCTAAGCGAGATTCCTTATATAGTACCTCACGGCTCTCCAAAATCGGCATACCATATAAAATTAAATCATTTTCTAAAATGGTTTGTTCAAGCAGTTCAAAATAGCATGAACCCTGTTCTGCTGTAAACTTTGGAAAGACATAGCCTGTTAATATTTCTTGCTTTTTCCCTAAAGCAGTCGTTAACTTTTGAAATTGCTCAACATGTCGGACTCGAACAAAAAGTAATGGGAGCTCCTGAAGCAATAGCTGTTTTTGCTGATAGAGTGCGTATAGTTCACTAATATCTTCTATCAGCTTAGCTTCACAATCTACTAACTCTGCATCTCCTACTGCATCCTCCAAATCAATGACGAGGGATGTGAGTTGCTTATATTTTTGTGATCGAATCAAGCTCACAATTGTAGGCATGGAAGCTGGCATGTACAATGTCGCACCTAGAGCATACGACAAAATATCTGGTGATTCCCATTTTGTAAACGGCTGTGGCTTCTTATAAAAAATCGTCTCTGCTTCTGTTGCAAAGTGTTGCATCTAATCCTCTCCCCAGTAACTATACCTTTTGTGAAAAAGGCACTGTATCAGCCTGTTCCATACAGACCAATACAGTGCCTTGTTTACACTGCTGTTTTCTTCTTCAACTTGTAAATAACAAATGTCAATAAGAATGCAGCAATTAAAATAATAACGATAATTTCATGTGAAAGATGGTAGCCCGAAAAACTAGCAAATATTTTTAGTGCATTACGATTGGCGCCCTGATACTGAATCTATTAAAACAAGTCCACACATCTGCCAGTGAGCATATGTATTTAATACATCCAAACAAAATCAAGATCCTTCGTCATGTACCTATTTCTCAAACTAGTTACTGTAAGCCATATGCATTGATTAATGCAGCTAGTCCACCCTGGTAACCTGAGCCTACTGCAGCAAATTTCCACTCACCATTATGTCGGTACAGCTCGCAAAATACTACAGCCGTTTCAATACTGAAATCTTCGCCTAGATCGTAACGCAATACCTCTGATCCCGACTCTTCGTTCGTCAATCGTACATAGGCATTTAAAACTTGCCCGAAGTTTTGATGACGTCCCTCGGCATCGTAAATAGTAACCGTCACTACAATTTTTTCAATTTGAGGTGATACTTGCTTTAGGTTGACAAGAATTTTTTCATCATCCCCATCCCCTGCACCTGTACGATTATCTCCCGTATGGACAACAGACTGGTCTGGGCTCGCTAAATTATTATAGAAAATAAAGTCCTGTTCATTACGACATTTACCTGAAGCATCTAGTAAAAATACAGATGCATCCAGGTCAAAGTCTTGCCCACCGTCAAATTGCTTTACATCCCAGCCTAAACCAATGCCAATGCTATTTAAGCCTGGATCTTGCTTTGTTAAATCAATACGTTGCCCTTTACTTAATTGTATAGCCATTCAAAAATCTCCCTTTCTGTCCAAAGATGAAATTTTAGTTTACACTTAAGCCATAATCATTACATAAAGCAGCTAAGCCACCTTGATAGCCTGCACCAATCGCATTAAATTTCCATTCTCCGTTATGGCGATATAATTCCCCTACAACAATCGCTGTTTCGATACTGAAATCCTCGCCTAAATCATAGCGAATAATTTCTTCGTTGGAAGCAGCATTTATAATACGAATATAGGCATTAGACACCATACCGAAGTTCTGACTGCGAGACTCTGCATCATGGATTGTTACAGTGAAGGCTAGTCGCTGAACATGTGCAGGTACTTGAGTTAATGCCACTTTCACCACTTCATCGTCACCTTCGCCTACACCTGTTAAATTATCGCCTGAATGCTCAACTGAGCCATTGCCACCTGTAGTGTTGTTATAGAAAATAAAATCATTTTGATCTGCAACTTTGCCTGTATCAGCAAGTAAAAATACAGAGGAGTCTAAGTCAAAATCATGACCACCATCATATTTATTTGTATCCCAGCCTAAACCTACAACAACATTCGTTAATCCTGGATTTGTTTTAGTTAAATCTACCTTTTGACCTTTTTGTAGTGAAATGCCCATAATTTTTATTCCTCCTATTTAGTCAATTATTTATTGATATCTTCGAACAACGTCGCCAAGCTTTATGTCATTTGTTCCCGTACCAACCGCAGCAAATTTCCATTCATTATTATGACGGTAAATTTCTCCACATACTAACGTCGTTAAATTCGAATAATTATCAGTTAAATTATAGCGAATTAGTTCGCTTCCTGTCCTATCATCATACACACGAATATATGCATTTTGAATCATACCGAAGTGTTGATTGCGACCTGCCGCATCATAAATGTTTACAACAAACACAAGCTTGTTATATTGCGTAGGTACAGATGATAGCTCAATTGTAATTACCTCATCATCACCATCGCCGTCACCTGTTAAATTATCACCTGAATGTCGAACAGAACCGCAGCTACTTGTTAATTTCCCGAAATAAACAACATCGTCACCCGCAACAACCTTATCATCCTGTAACATCAATACCGAAGCATCACAGTCGATACTTCTGCCACTGCCACTATTTCTGCTGGAAAATAAACCACCTAAAAAGCCGCCACTTTTCTCTTGACCTACAGGGTCCCACCCTAAACCTACTTTTATTTTATTTAATCCTGCGTTACCCTTTGTTAAATCAACTCTTTGTCCTTTTTGTAAATTAATCCCCAATTTTAACACCCTCCTAAAATATGTATTTCAGTCGAAAGATTTTATGGTAAGCAATAATCTACTAAGCTAAAAGATTTCTACTTAAATTAAGTCTAAAATAACGTGACAAAAAATTCAATTAATGGCTCCGAAAAGGTTTTTTCACTTATTTTAGAAAGCCCCTTATGCCTTTTTCTATAGCATAGAACGTTTTTGTAGTAAAAATGTTCCTTTTATATCCATTGGTCCAAGTAGCTAAAAAAACCTTCTAACTTGTAGAAGGTTATTGTTCCTATTTACTAACTTTTCATTTTTGGATCAAGTGCATCTCGTAGTCCATCACCCATTAGATTAAAGCCAAGAACTGTTAACATAATAGCTAAACCAGGGAAAATCATCGTCCACGGAGCATTTAATAAAAACTTACGTGCATCCGCTAGCATTTTTCCCCATTCTGGTGCTGGAGCTTGAGCCCCTAGCCCAAGGAAGCCTAATGCTGCCGCTTCAATAATGGCTGTCGCAATTGCTAGTGTTCCCTGTACAATTATTGGGGTTATGGAATTCGGCAAAATATGTGAAAATAGAATTCGCGCATCACGCATACCAATTGCTTTTGCCGCTACTATATACTCTTCTTCCTTGACACTTAAAACTTTAGAACGGATTAAGCGCCCAAAATTCGGTACGTTAATAATAGCAATAGCGATTAATGCATTTTGTAAAGATGGACCTAACACTGACACTACTGCAATCGCTAGTAGCATACTAGGGAAAGCTAGCATAATATCAAAAATACGTGAAATTATCGTATCAACCCATTTACCATAATAACCTGCAATGATGCCAAGTAAACTACCAATTATCACGGACAAAATAACAGAGAAAAAGCCTACCCATAGCGAAATCCTTGCACCGTGAATGATCCTCGAAAAAATATCCCGTCCAAAATCATCCGTTCCAAACCAATGATCAGCGGATGGTGCCAGTAAACGCTTCGTTAAATCTTGTTCATTGATGCCCTGTGGTGCAATGAACGGACCAATGACAGCCAGTAAAATAAAAAATATAACAATTCCTGCTCCTACAAGGGATACTTTGCTCTTTTTAAAACTACGCCAGCCTTCGAGCCATGGGCCTACTGCCTTTTCTCGAACTGGTGCTGCTTCTTTTTTTATATCGATTGCTCCAGTCATCATTGCAACTCCCTTCTATTTGTATTTAATACGTGGGTCGACTACTGTATACAGTAAATCCACGATTAAGTTAATCATGATGAAAATAAATGCAACGATTAGAATACCTGATTGAATCACAGGATAATCCCTGAAGCCAATCGCATCATAAATATAACGACCAATTCCTGGCCAACTAAAAATTGTCTCTGTTAAAATGGCCCCACCTAACAGTAATCCTGTTTGTAGACCAATTACCGTTAGCACAGGAATAACCGCATTCTTTAATGCATGTTTATAAACAACAATAAACATTTTTTGTCCTTTTGCTCTTGCAGTCCGCACATAATCTGAGCGCATAACTTCCAGCATGGAAGACCTTGTGATTCTGGCAATGATAGCCATTGGAATCGTTGCAAGTGCTACTCCTGGTAATATTAAGCGCTTTATGACTTCGATGAATTGATCAAAGCGGCCTTGAATGAGCGTATCCAATAAATAAAAATGGGTTATGGCGGTAATTGGATTTCGCACATCTTCTCGACCAGAAGTAGGCAGCCAACCAAGCTTACTACTAAATGTCCACTGCTCCATCAATCCAAGCCAGAACACGGGTACAGATACACCGATTAACGCTATAATCATTGCTGTATAATCAAACCAAGAATTTTGGAACCATGCAGAAATAATGCCCGCATTCACACCAATAACAATTGCAATAATCATCGCAAATAGTGCAAGTTCAGCCGTTGCTGCTAAGTATGGGAAAATTTCTTCTGATACAGGTAGTTTCGTACGTAGGGAAACCCCTAAATCTCCCTGAAAAATACCTGCTAAGTAACTAAAATATTGTGTATACCAGGGCTTATCTAATCCTAAACTTGCGTTTAACGCCTCGACCGCCTCTTTTGTTGCCTGTTGTCCTAAAATAACTTGTGCTGGATTTCCAGGAATTGCTCGTATCAACATAAAGACGATAAAAGTCATTCCAAGCAAAACTGGGATTAGTTGAAGTAAACGTCTCCCCATATAGTGAAGCATTTTCATCACCTCTCTATGATTTTCATAATCTACTGTGAAGTCTTTATATACTGTTGAAAGGTTGAGCCTTCACTAAACGGTTTTGAATGTTTAGTTGAGATCTTTCATACAGGAAATAATCATTATCTTTACTTGAAAAGAATCTGCGAGATTTCCACGGCTTACCCGCAGAAAAGCAAGCAGATTCTTCACATTACATTTATTTGTTCAATTAAAAATGGTGAAATTTACTATTGAATATCTACTGCATCTAAACGGTCAGAGCCAGTAGGATGCGCAATGTAATTTGTAACTTTCTTGTTAGCAGCTAAAATTGGAATAGAGTGAGCAAGTGGAACCCATGGAGCATCCTCAGAAATAATTACTTGAGCTTGCTTATAAAGTTCATTACGCTTGTCTTCATCGATCTCAGTTTGAGCAGCTGTTAAGATCTTGTGTAATTCTGGATTATCATAGAACGTATAGTTATTAGAGCCAATATTATCGCCGTCTAATAACGTGTATAGGAAGTTATCCGCATCCCCATTATCGCCTGTCCAGCCAAGTAGGAATGCATCTGCTTCACCGTTTTGAGCTTTTTCTAAATACGTAGCCCATTCAAATGACACAATTTTAGATTTAATACCCACGTCTTCTAAGTTCTTTTGAATCGCTTCAGCCACTTTTTGTCCGTCTGGCATGTATGGACGTGGTACTGGCATTGCCCATAGCTCAATTTCCTTGCCATCGTAGCCTGCTTCAGCAAGTAATGCTTTCGCTTTTTCAGGATCATACGTATAGCCTGTCACTTCATCGTTATAACCAGAAATTACTGGTGGCATTGGGTTTTTCGCTGGCTCAGCTAGCCCTTCATAAAATGCATCTACTAATGCTTGTTTATCAATTGCATAGTTGACTGCTTGACGCACTTTTACATTATCAAAAGGAGGACGTGTAACAGTTAAACCAAGGTAACCAACGTTCATAGATGGACGTTCGATTAACTGTAAATTAGCATCGCCTTCGATTGTTGCTTTATCAGATGGGCTTAAGCCATCAGCTACATCAATATTGCCTGCTAATAAATCATTTAAACGTGCTGAGTTTTCTGGAATAGAACGATAAATTACTTTATCTAATTTAGGATAGCCATCAATATAGTAATCTGGGTTTTTCTCAATTGTGATTGAATCATTACGTACCCAGCTAACAAATTTGAATGGACCTGTTCCTACAGGATTTGCAGATAAACCTTCTTCATCTGCTTCAAATGCTGTTGGAGAAGCAATCGCAAATGGAGACATTGCTAAATTTTTCAGGAATGGTGCTTGAGGTTGGCTTAACTTAAAGACAACTGTGTAGTCTCCCTCTGCAGTTACTGATTCAATTACTTGCTTGTCACCAACGACAAATTGCGAACTAAAGTAAGGGTGTTTATCTGCACCTGTTTTCCAACGTTCAATATTTTTAACAACAGCCTCAGCATTGAAATCTGTGCCATCATGGAATTTCACACCTTCTTGTAGCTGGAAAGTATACGTTAAACCATCCTCTGATGCCTCCCATGATTTAGCTAAGCCTGGTTGAATTGTGACATCTCGCTCTCCAAAGTTTACAAGTGTTTCATAAATATTAGCTGTCACCGTGAAGGATTCACCGTCTGTAACAACAGCAGGGTCAAGTGCTACAGAATCTCCACCACGACCATACACTAAAATTTTTGGTTCTCCACTGCTAGCAGTATCGCCACCAGTTGAAGTATCTTTACTACCCGTATCCTTAGTATCTGAGCCGCCACATGCTGCTAAGATTGTCGAGAGAATAAGGAGTAGCATTACACCTAAAGTCCAAAACTTCTTTTTCTTCATCGAATTTCCCCCTATGAGTTTTTATATCATTTAATGTTGTAGCGCCTCGTAAAGATGGCAAGCAACATAATGACCTGGTTTCACTTCTTGCATTTTAGGTACTACCTGTGAGCACTGATCCTTTTTAAATGGACATCTCGTATGGAATGTACAACCGCTTGGCGGATTTGATGCACTTGGAATATCTCCAGAAATGATGATCTGTTCCCGTTCAAACGTAGGATCTGGAACAGGAACCGAAGATAAAAGTGCTTGTGTATATGGATGAAGCGGTTCAGCATATAAGTCCTCACTCGCTGTCAGCTCAACTAATTTACCTAAATACATAACGCCAACTCGATTACTAATATGACGCACAACCCCTAAATCATGGGAAATAAAAATATAAGTTAGCCTTAAATCCTTTTGCAGCTTTTGCAATAAATTCAAAACCTGTGCCTGGATGGATACATCAAGTGCAGATACTGGCTCGTCCGCAATAATTAAGCGTGGATTGGTCATCAGGGCTCTAGCAATGCCAATACGTTGCCTTTGCCCTCCACTAAATTGATGCGGATAGCGTTTGATATGATATTCATTCAATCCAACAATCTCAAGTAGCTCCAACACTTTTTGTTTTCGCTCTTTGGCATTACCTATCCCATGAACAATAAGAGGCTCCTCTAAAATTTTGCCGATGTTATGGCGAGGATTTAGTGAGGCATAGGGATCCTGAAAAATCATTTGAATATCTCTACGTGCCTTCCTCATTTCATTATTGGATAATTCTGAAATCATTTTGCCTGCGAATTCTATCTTGCCTCCAGTGGGCTCTAGTAAACGCATTAATAAGCGACCCGTTGTGGATTTACCACAGCCTGATTCGCCAACAATTCCTAATGTTTCTCCTTCAAATACTTCAAAGGAAACATCATCTACAGCCTTTACATCCCCGGCATGTGAATTAAGGACTCCTTTTCGAATCGGAAAATATTTTTTTAACCCCTCAACCTTTAATAACGCTTTCGACACGTTGCTCCACCTCCTGCTTTTCTAGTAAAAAACATCTCGATTTATGATTCTCTGCTGCTTCAAATAAAGGTGGTGTTTCCTGTAAACAACGTTCCATTGCATATTCACAGCGTGCCGCAAAACGACAGCCTACCTGAATACTTCCTGGTTTCGGTACACTTCCAGGAATGGAGTATAAATTTTCCTTTTTATAACGCATGTCAGGTACTGATTGAATAAGTCCTTGTGTATAGGGATGTTTAGGATTAGTGAAAATTTCATGAATCGGCGCCTCTTCCACTATTTGTCCTGCATACATAACAATCACTCGCTCACAGGTTTCCGCGACAACCCCCAGATCATGTGTAATTAACAACACAGCTGTATTCAATCGTTTATTTAAGTCTTTCATAAGCTGTAAAATTTGGGCTTGTATTGTAACATCCAATGCAGTTGTAGGCTCATCTGCAATCAATACTTGAGGGTCACAGACAAGTGCCATGGCAATCATCACACGTTGACGCATACCGCCAGACAGCTGATGTGGGTAGTCCTTTAGCAAATCCTCAGCACGTGGTAGACCTACCAATTTCATAATTTCAACCGCTCTTGCAAACGCTTCCTTTTTCGACCATTTTGGATTATGTATTAATATAGCCTCCTTTAACTGGTCACCAATCGTGAACAAAGGGTTTAGCGAAGTCATTGGCTCTTGGAAAATCATTGCAATGTCTTTTCCACGTATTTTTTGCATTTGTTTATCCGTATATTTAGCAATATTTTTGCCATCTAGCAAAATTTCTCCACCCGTTATTTTACCTGGTGGTGATGGAATTAATCCCATGATGGACAGCGACGTAACACTTTTACCACTTCCCGATTCTCCTACAATCCCTAAAATTTCTCCTTCATGGACAGAAAAATCGATATCGTCTACAGCAGGAATTTGCCCATTATCTGTGAAAAAGGTTGTTTTCAAACCTTTTATTTCTAGTAGTTTTTTCCTCATGTGTAACGCCCCACCCTACCTATATTTTACTTAAATGTATAATAATATTAATAGAATACTATAACTTTCGTTAAATTCCTTATTTTCAGATAATTCTAACTAAAAATCCTTACTCTTTCAATCATTAATATTCTGCAAATTACATAGAAATTCTACAATAATCGCCTTCGATAATAATAAAATCTTATAAAGAGATAATTTTTTACACTTTTCAAAAAAAAATAGCCTTCCATTTTCAAATAAATGAAAGACTTTTTTTTGAAAAAAATTCTTAAACCGTGTAATTTACGGAAAATTTTAATCTAAATGCTGTACTTGGAATAAATTATAATAGGTCCCCTGACTGTCCATTAACTGTTCATGTGTTCCACTTTCGATTAATTGACCATGATCGATAACGAAAATCTTGTCAGCATGTGTAATTGTAGAAAGACGGTGCGCAATAATAATAGTTGTTCGTTCATGAGCTAGCTTGTCTAATGATTCTTGAATCAGTGCCTCACTTTCCAAATCTAATGCAGAAGTAGCCTCATCCAGGATTAGAATCGGTGGATTTTTTAAAAACACACGCGCAATAGCAACTCGTTGTTTTTGTCCGCCAGAGAGCTTTACTCCTCTTTCTCCAACCTTTGTGTCATAACCATTAGGTAGACTCATAATAAAGTCATGGGCATTTGCCGCTTTCGCTGCTTCGATGACTTGTGCATCTGTTGCATCTGGTCTCCCCATTAAGATATTCTCTTTGACAGAATCACTAAAAAGTATATTATCTTGCAGGACAATACCAATTTGAGATCGTAAGGAATGTAAAGTGACATCCCGTACATCGTTTCCATCAATGGTCACTTGCCCGCTTGTTGTATCGTAAAAGCGAGGAATTAGGCTGATAATCGTTGACTTACCACCACCACTCATCCCTACAAAGGCAACAGTCTCTCCAGGATTTATCGTTAAATCGATAGCATCTATAATAGGGGAGCCAGTTTCTTCATATTGGAAGGATACATTGTGAAAGCGAACCTGCCCATTTGCACGTGGGAGTTCACGAGCATAGTCCTTATCCTTCACTTCATAAGGCTCATCTATTAAATCGAACATTCGATCCATTGAAGCGATTGACTGCGTTAAAGTTGTGGAAGAGCTAACAAGTCGACGAAGTGGGCCATACAGACGTTCAATATAAGCAATAAAAGCAACCATTGTTCCAACTGAAAGTGACCCATTTATTACTTGATAGCCCGCATAGGCGATAACGAGCAATGGCGCTACATCTGTAATAGTATTCACGACAGCAAATGATTTTGCATTCCACTTTGTTTGATCAAGTGCTTTTTCTAAAAACTCACCGTTTGCTGAATCGAACAATTTTTGTTCATGCTTTTCTAAAGTAAAGCTTTTAATAATGCTCATACCAGCTACACGTTCATGTAAATAGCTTTGTACACCCGCAAGTGCTTGAGAACGTTTCCGTGTCAAATCTCTCAATTTGCCAAAAAAGTACTTCACACTGAAGGCATAAAATGGAAATGCGATCAATGCGACTAGCGTTAGCTTCACATCCATGGTTAACATAATGGCAATCGCAATTACAATCGTCGCCAGATCTAACCAAACATTCATTAACCCCGTCATGACAAAGGTTTTTGTTTGCTCAACATCATTAATTACCCTTGAAATAACATCACCTGCACGTGTATTGGCATAGTACCTTAAACTTAAACGCTGTAAATGTGCATAAATTTCCTTACGGATATCAAAAAGCACCTTGTTGCTTACGTGTTGTGCAAAATATTGTCGATAGTACTCAATAGGTGGACGAATAATAAAGAACACAATAATAGTTCCACCTAGCCAGTAAAATAATTCTTTTGTTTTTTCTACATCTGTTAAGTCATCTGCTGCAATAATGTCATCCAATACAATCTTAATGAGCAGTGGAATAAATAGTGGAATAGCAAATTTTACTATACCAATGATAATCGTTAAAATAATTTCCCATGTATATGGTTTAACAAAGCGCATATATCGCTTAATGCTTCCCAATTTATCATCACATCCTTACAAAAAGAAACAGACATTCGAAGATGAATGCCCTAAGTATTATAGCAATATTTTGATTAAAATACAGTTATAGTGACTTTATAGCGAACTATTTCGATTTTGCCTTTACAGCTCTCTGTTCCCCACCAATAAAAAACACCTATTAGTTAAACTAATAGGTGTCATGAACGATCATCTGACTGCATATCAAGCTGGAATTTGTAACGATTTGTCCAGACATCGATGAAATCGGGTGCAAAAGGTCCTCTTTTTTGTTGAATCCAGCTTATCAATTTATCGACATTGCGCTTTAAAATCTTATCTATGACATCAGGATAAGACATTTCCTTACGATGGAGCTCATATTCATCCTCGTCTAAAAGGGTATAAGACATGTCAGGAAAAACTTTAATATCTAAATCATAGTCGATATATTTAATGGCATTATTATCGAAAACAAATGGTGAGCTTAGATTGCAATAATAATACACACCGTCTTCACGTAGCATACAGATGATGTTAAACCAGTGTTCCGCATGGAAGTAGCAAATAGAGGGCTCTCTCGTTAGCCATGTACGACCATCGGATTCTGTCACAAGTGTCCGTTCATTTGCACCGATTACGATATTTTTCGTTCCTTTTAAAACCATCGTTTCTTGCCAAACACGGTGGATACGGCCATTGTGCTTATAACTATGTATTTGTATCGTTTCTCCTTCTACCGGTAATGCCATTTTGTTAGCCCACCTTTTCGTCTATGCTACCTAAATCTAGCAGTCTCTAGTATATTATAGCAATGTGTACGCGAAAGGTGTAGTTAGAAAACCACAAATTTCACTACGCTATTTTGAATTTGTATAAAATTTAGTCAATTATAAGCGAATTTTATTATAATGTCAGCTTTGATGGGATTTTTTAGTTAATTACTTAGAGGATTTCCTTTACAGCTGACGATTTACTTACCTAAACAATTTAAAAGGGGCTGTCTTTTTCATCTTTTCGGATTTAAGACAGCCCCTTAGAGGTAAATGCAATTATGCAGTTACAAAGTGTTACTCACCTAAATCTTGGTTAGTTTTTGAGAAACGACCAGAAGCTGGAGCTTTCTTTTGCTCTGCTTTCGCATTTTGCTTTTGCACTTCATTTACGTCTGTTTCATAACCAAATTCTTCACTTTGACGTTGCATGTTTTTATTCGGTTGGAAATTTTGGTTGTTTTGTTTTTTCATCCTTCATTCACCTCCACGCTAGTTATTGTGTACGGAGGTGATTACTTTTATGCTCATGATTTGATGATTTTAAGAAGGATTTATTTTCCTGCGGTTTGCTTTTTTACTTCCTCCCAAATTTTTAGCATAGGAACAGGCATCGGTAATAATTCTATTTGCTCACGGCTTAGCCAATCACCTAGCTCAGTGGACTCGGATTTTATATAATAGCTATTTAAATGCCAAGTTAAATGTGAAAAAACATGTTTAAATGTAAGTAGCTCTTGTTTGGCCTGTGCATTGACTGTATATTCCTTTGTAAAGTTTTCTGCTGAAGATTGACTTGTATCAATCATTGGAAATTGCCATAGGTTAGCTAGCAGACCTTCCTCAGGACGTTGCTGCATTAAAAATTGACCTTTGTCATTTTCATATACGAGCACATCATATGTGAGATGCTTCATTTTTATCTTTTTTGATTTGACAGGTAATTTTTCTGGCTCTCCTTCATTAAAAGCGGTGCAATACTCTCTGACTGGGCATAATAAACATTTTGGAGAGGTAGGTGTACAAATAAGTGCACCTAGTTCCATTAAGCCTTGGTTAAACGATGAAGCATGATGAGGATCAATTAGTTCCTCAACCGCCACTTCAAAAATTTTCTTCGTTTTCGGAAGGGCTATATCATCATGTATATCAAGCACTCTACTAAGAACCCGCATAACATTACCGTCAACTGCATGTTCAGGCTTATTATAGGCAATACTTAAAATAGCGCCTGCAGTATAGGGACCAACACCTTTTAATTTAGATATTTCATGGCGATTGTCAGGTACTATACCGCCGTAATTTTCTAAAACCTCACGAGCACCTGCTTGTAAATTGCGAGCACGGGAATAATAGCCAAGACCTTCCCAATGCTTTAATAAGTATTCTTGGGGTGCTTCCGCAAGCAAATCTAATGTTGGAAAACTTTCCATAAAGCGATTGTAATAAGGAATAACTGTGTCGACACGTGTCTGTTGTAGCATCACTTCAGATACCCAAATTTTATAAGGGTCTGTTGTGTGTCTCCACGGTAAATCACGCTTCTCTGTGTTAAACCAGTCAACTAATGATTGTCGAAATTCTGTTACATATGGGTAATTCACAGTGACCTCCGTTGTTTTTACGATTTAATTTATGATGAAAAGGGTATACAATAATGAAGTAAAGAATATTCGTGAAAGATCGACAATAATCGTCTCTTTCACATGAATGTCAAAATATTTAAATATACCTTTTATTATTTTTGAAATAAGTTGTATGCACATTGTACTCGATTTTAATGCATACTAGGAGTGGATATTTTTGGATTCAGGTACACATTTCGTTATGGGTATTGCCCTTGGCGGTCTTGCATTAGCCGACCCTGTAGTAGCCGATCATTCAATGACTTTTACAGCAGTAATGGCAGGTACAATTATTGGCTCACAAGCTCCAGATGTTGACACTGTGTTAAAACTACGTAATAACGCCATCTATATTCGACATCATCGAGGAATTACACACTCACTACCAGCTGTAGCTATTTGGCCTATTTTAATTACCATTGTTTTATCACTAATTTTGCAAGACGTGAATGTGTTACATTTATGGCTTTGGACATTTTTAGCTGTGGCGCTTCATGTTTTTGTCGATATTTTTAACGCATATGGTACACAAGCAATTCGACCCTTCTCTCGAAAATGGGTTGCATTAGGTGTCATTAATACATTCGATCCCATAATCTTTTCCTTACATTGTGTCGGAATTGTGTTATGGGCATTTGGTACAAATCCAGTATGGACATTCAGTATCATGTATATCGTTATCGTGATTTACTATATTTTACGATTTGCCGTGCAAAAAGCAGTAAAAAATGCGGTGCATCATACCATTCAAGATGAAGAATATGTCATTGTAGCACCTACTATGCGCTTTTTTCACTGGCGAATCGCAGCCAAGTCCAAAACTCATTATTATGTTGGGCGTGCATATGGAAGGACTGTTAATATTTATGATAAATTCGAAATTAAGCCTTTGCCTAAAACGGCCCTTGTAGATGCTGCAATGAAAGATCCTAACTTAGCTGCATTTGTGTCCTTCTCCCCTATGTACCGATGGGAGATTTCAGAGCTTGAAAACGGCCTAATAGAAGTACGGTTAATCGATCTGCGTTACCGTAGTGACAATCGTTATCCTTTCGTGGCCGTAGCACATTTAAATGAGGCGAATGACATCATTACGTCTTACACAGGCTGGATCTTTACAGAAGATAAGCTCCAGAAAAAACTTCAAATTGGTGCAAGTAATTAAGCAGTAAACCCTGACCAATATTGGTCAGGGTTTTATTATTGTACCATATCATCACTAGCATCTAGTAAATGTATATATTTCGGATTACGCCCGGCAAATGCGTGTAGTTTATCACCGTAGCTAGCAATTAATTGACGAACAAGATTTTCTGTATACTCTGCTCCACGATAATCATACCCTGCTTTCGCGGCAGTTGATTCAAAATCACTCCATAACAACTCTACCCAAACCTGCGCCCGTCCAACAGACATCTGAGGATTCTTTGCAAGTAACTCTGCTGTTAGTTTCTCAATTTTTTCATCCATTTATTTGCCCACCTTTACTGGAGAAAGGATAGATACTGGTAGTGCCTCTTGGTATTTGTCCCCGCCTAAACGGTGACCCCAAGCAAAGCGTCCCTTTAAATAATCTACTTGGAAAAACTCATTATCTGAACCATCAATACGATACATTTCTCCTGGAACGATCGTATCAAGATCCACTAAATAAGCCGCAGCCATTAAAGCTTTGCGTTCATAAACAGCAAATTCATTGATGATTCCTAGCTGTTCTGCCTTTCGAGCTTTCTCTTTTAGAAAAGCAATTTCCTCTCGCAATTCATGTTCAGACATAGCTGCATAATTTTTTTCACTCATTCTTCATTCTCCTTCTCTTCTATAAAACGGTCTATTACTTCTATAGGGAACCCTTTTTGATAGAGCGCCTGTTTAACCTTCATCTTTAGCTCATAACCAGTATACTTCGATACGTACTTTTTCCAAACTTTTTCGCCTTGAGCATCGAGTAACTGCTGCCAGTTGTCATCATCCTGCCCTATCTCAACTTGGCTAAGCACCTCTTCCACTATCGAAAAAGCATAACCTTTTCTTAATAAGTAATCTTGAATTTTGGTCTTAATTTGTGTTGGCGTCCTCTTGCTCTCCGCACGAACAATTTTCTCAGCAAGTTGCTTAGCAAGTTTTACTTGTTCCTCAAAACTATAAGTAGCAAGCACCTCATCCTGCAAGTTTTTCTCAATGCCTTTTTTGATCAGGTCTTGTCTAATGGCTCTCGGCCCTTTTTTCATAGTGGCTTTCTTTGTATCAAGCAATGCCTTTGAATAGTTTTCATCATTAATAAAGCCATAGGATTTTAACTTTTGGATCGCCTCTAACACTACAGCTTCTCCAAATTCTAAGGCGAGTAGTTTTTTCTTAACCTCATGCTCACTTCGCATTTGATAAGATAAGAAGTTTAGCCCCTTATTAAATGCCTTACGTATCTCATCTTCATAGGCAATTTCTTGGATTTCAAATTCATCGAGCACCTTTCCCTTTGTTAAACCAAACTGAATAAGAATGGCTTCATCAACCGGAAAAGCATACTCTTCATTTAAATAGATATTGTAGCGTTCAGGATTGTTTTTTTGACGTGCAATTTTCGTGATCATACGCATAGCAAACACCTCACTATTGTCATTATAGCATTTCTTTATAGGGAATCTGACAATTAGCGCGGTTAATTCCCCTCTGTTTGCGGGTATTCTCTTCCCTTCCACGGGTAAACTTCCTGCTCGCAATGAATGCCTAAAGATGTTTACTTTCTGGTTACATGATAAACTTATTAGTAAGCTTTTTTATTCGAGAAAAGAGGTGCTTGTTATGAAAATTGTGATTGCAGGTGGTACTGGCTTTGTTGGAAAAGCTCTTATACAGCTATTGCAGGACAACGGACATGACCTTTTTGTCTTAACACGTCATAAGTCTAGGCTAGAAAACGGCGTTCACTATGTTCAATGGCTACAGCAGCAGGAGCAACCTTTGGAAATCTTTGAAGGTGTGGATGCCTTTGTGAATTTAGCAGGTGTTTCATTAAATAATGGTCGATGGACAAAAAAGCAAAAGAAAGCAATCTATTGGAGCCGAATGAATGCCACATTAGAAATAGTACGAATAATGGACATGCTCACAATAAAGCCAAAAGTCCTTATCAATGCTAGTGCCGTTGGTATTTACCCAACTTCCACAGAAACCATCTATGATGAAGATTTTACGGATTACGCAACTGATTTTTTAGGCACCACAGTCCACGATTGGGAGCGACATGCGAAACGAGCAGAAGCATTAGGCATTCGTGTAGCACTTGCACGCTTTGGTGTCATCTTAGGTAGAAATGGTGGCGCACTTCCACCAATGCTATTGCCCTATCAAATGCATGTGGGTGGAACGATTGGCTCTGGAGAGCAGTGGCTTTCATGGGTACATATTGAAGATGTAGCACGTGCGATTTATTTCGCTATTACAAATGAAAATATACATGGTCCATTTAATATAACAGCACCGCATCCAATGAGAATGAAGGAATTTGGTCAAATGATTGCAAAAGTTATGGACAGACGTCATTGGCTAGCTGTTCCTAGCTTTGCGATGCGTTTAGCTCTCGGCGAACAAAGCAAACTTGTGTTAGAAGGACAACAAGTGCTACCAACCCTTTTAGAACAACAACATTTTATATTTAAATTCCCTTATTTAAAGCAAGCACTTGAAAATTTGTTAAAGACTCAAGATTAGAAAAAATTAAGTTGGATAATTTTTTTAGAAATTACGCATTCTAATGAAAAAGAAAGGATGCGTTTTTTATGTGGAAACAACATATTGTAGGCGCGGTAATTGCTACTTTTATTATTGCCGCAGGAATTAGCTTTAATCCATTTTTTGCTGCCGGTTCTGATGAACACCATTGGGGCTTTAAACGCGCTCAAAACGGAGAGCAGGCAGAAGCAGGCGCACAGCTCGATCAGTTACTCGACAAATATGGTGCGATTTATAAAGGGAAGGCAGATAAAAAAATTGCCTATTTAACATTTGATAATGGCTATGAAAACGGCTTTACTGAAAGTATCTTGGATACATTGAAAAAAGAAAATGTACCTGCAACTTTCTTTTTAACTGGCCATTACTTAGACAGTGCTAGCGATTTGGTGAAACGCATGGTGAAGGATGGTCATACTATCGGGAATCACTCATATGGACACCCTAATATGGCTCGACTTTCGCCGGATGGCATGCGTGCAGAATGGCAAAAGTTTGATGGCAAATTACGTGAATTGACAGGCATCGATCGTACAACATATGCTCGTCCACCTGAAGGTATTTTTAATGCAAAAGTGCTAGAAGTGGGCAATGCTGAAGGTTATCGCCATATTTTTTGGTCTGTGGCCTTTAAGGATTGGTTGAAAGATGAACGTCGTGGTGCAGATTATGCTTATAATGCACTTATGGAACAATTGCATCCTGGTGCTGTTATTTTAATGCATACAGTAGCACAGGATAACGCAGAAGCATTACCAATGTTTATTGCAGAAGCTAAAAAGCAAGGTTATACTTTCTTATCACTTGACGATTTAGTATTAGAATACGAAGATTTCCCTGTTGCTTTGCAATCGCCTGCTCCTTCGCTATAATGGGGAGATGACATTATAGAGCAGGGACGTGGAACGTTTGACGCAGCAAACAACAATGACCGTGGGACAAAAATTCCCACTAACAATAAAAAGGCTAGGTATTAATGGTGAAGGTGTAGGATTTTATAAACGCAATGTAGTATTTGTAAAAGGAGCTATTCCTGGAGAAGAGATCACAGCACAAGTAACAAAAACACAACGTAATTTTGCTGAAGCAGAGATTTTAGCCATTCGTAAAGCTTCAAAACATCGTCAGGAAGCACCTTGTCCAGTGTACAATGAGTGCGGCGGCTGCCAGCTTCAGCATATGACCTATGAAAAACAGCTAATAGAAAAGCGAGACATTGTTATACAAGCATTAGAGCGTTATGCCAAACCTTTACTCGAAACAATTGAAGTACGAAAAACTCTTGGTATGGATGATCCTTGGCATTATCGTAATAAAAGCCAATTCCAAGTGCGTAAAGAAGGCAAGCGTGTTTATGCGGGTTTATTCGCTGAAGGAAGTAATAAGCTATTAAACATTAATGATTGCCTCGTTCAGCACCCAATTACTTCCAAAATTACCGTCGCCACTCGAAAAATCTTACAAAAGCTAAATATTACTATTTACGATGGTCGTACACTAGATGGTTTAGTGCGTACGATTGTTGTACGTACCGGGATTCGTACCGGTGAGACACAAGTTGTTCTTGTCACAACACGAAAAGAAATCCCTCATTTAGCTGAATTAATTTCACGTATTAAAAAAATTGATCCAAGTATTGTATCCATTGCACAAAATATTAACCGTGAAAAAACATCATTAATCTTCGGTGATGAAACCATTGTACTTGATGGCAAAGAAACAATTCATGAAGAGCTTGGCGAATTGGCTTTTGATTTATCTGCCCGCGCCTTCTTCCAACTAAATCCAACACAAACAGTTCATCTTTATAATGAAATTAAAAAGGCTGCTGCTTTAACAGGAAAAGAAACAGTCGTTGATGCATACTGTGGCGTTGGCACAATTGGATTATGGTTAGCAGATAAAGCAAAGGAAGTTCGTGGAATGGATGTCATCCCTGAAAGCATTCAGGATGCCCGTAAAAATGCTCGCAACCATGGCTTCAAGCATACAAAATATGCGGTGGGTACAGCGGAAAGTGTCCTAGCAAAATGGCGCAAGGAAGGATTTACACCAGATGTAATTACGGTAGATCCGCCACGCACAGGACTAGCACCTGAGTTTATTCGAACAGTCCTTAAACTAAAACCTAAACGTTTTGTTTATACCTCCTGTAACCCATCCACTTTGGCAAAGGACTTACAACAATTAGCGAAGCTTTATGACGTTGAGTATATTCAGCCCGTCGATATGTTTGCACAGACTGCGCAAGTGGAATGCGTGGCAAAACTTGTTTTAAAAAACAAATGATATGAAAAGGACGTATCCCTTTGGAAACGTCCTTTTTCTAATGCACAGCACAAGCTGCCTGGTGGATGATGGATGGTCCAGAAAAGTCGATACCTTAACCAATAGCCCAGGATTTAAATGACTATTAAATGTTAAATTTTCAGCTTTTATCTAAAGAACTTTAAAACGTAAGCTTTGTACTTTCACCTTTTACCTTTGAGCTTTCAAATCAGTTTAGTTGAAAGTTACATTGGAGTAAGGCATGTTTTACGTTTTAACTCGCACACATGCCTTGAAGCGCGAGCGACTTTTCGTTTTCCATTTTCGCTAGGCCATGCAAATTTTGTTAAACTTGTACTTCAATAAAGGTTGTGGCATTCGACTCTGATAAGACAGCGTCAACCTCTGATTCAAATTCTTCAATCCGATTGCTCAATTTCTCAATTTGTTGTTTAACATTTAGGGGATCAATGATTTCAAACTCATTTCTTTTCATAAATGTTTCGGTATGTAATTTGACTTCCTCTGGTGATTGTTTATCTTTATTGCCCAGTATGTTAATTAAATAGGTTTCCAGCTTTGCAGGTAACGCATCATTTTCTTTGGCAACTGTATTAATAGCTGAACGATGCTGATGTTGTATAACTTCTAGCAAATTCTTTTCGTATTGAATGGATTGTTTCCGTTCAATTGCCTCTGCTACAGTCATTTCCTCTTTGCCCACCATCACCTTTGTGTTTGCATTGGACTGCACAACTAACGCTTTTATTTTATTTCGATAGGAAATTAAACCTACCACTTTATCATAGGATGCTTGCATTTGTTTTTCATATTCAGGAATGTCTACACCATTAATTTTACGATTGCTTTTTCGATTAGCTACGACTGCGCTAACCTCATTTGTTGCTGCTTCAATTCGTAGAGTCAGCATTTTTAATTCTGTTAAAGCACGGTGGATAGATAGTTTTTTCATTTCTGTCATGATTAAAACCTCCTTTTTAAGCAAGTGTTCTTTTATTATAAATAGAAGGATTGATAATGTCCAAAAATCTCCATTTTCTTTTTTATTGCTTTCATTAGAACATGTCTGTATAATAACTTTCTAGGTGCCAAACCTATGTAACATGGACGGAACATCCTTGTTACGCAAAAAACGCCATAACAGCACGGATTTGCTGGGCGTTTTTTGTTTTTTGAGCGGGAGATGAGCCCCGCTCTTTTTATTTTGCCATCGTTGGTTGTTGATGCTTGCGGCGTCCAAATATAAATAAAACGATTGCAACGGCTAGCAAAAGCATAGCCACAAGTAAAAGGAAGCTATAATTTTTTACATATTCTAAATAAACTCCACCTAAAAATGGACCTGTTAAGCTACCAATACTTAGAGCAATTCCGCAAAGTAAATTCCCCGTAGGCAGTAGCTCCTTTGGTGTCAAATCAGCCATAAATGTAATCCCTAAAGAAAACATCGAGCCAACCAGTGTACCCGTTAAGAAAAATGCGACAGCTACAGCGAATTGTGAATGCTCTAAAAAGCTTGCAATCGCAAAAATAATTGCGCCACCAAATGAACCAATCATCAAAATATTCCTTCTCCCTACTTTATCTCCTAGTGCACCGAGCGGCACTTGCGTTAAAATACCACCAAATGTAAACACAGATAAAATGATAGGAATCATGCCGACTTCAAAGCCCTTGCGTAATGCATAGACAGGAAACAAGGCATTTAGTGAAGACTCCAGAAAACCATAAACAAATGGACCTAAAAAGGCAATCCACCCAAATAAAATAGCCATTTTATACCGTTGCCATCCTCTGGCATTTAAATCACCTGTTAAACGCTCAGGCTTTTCATTTTGTAAGAGAAATACAAAAGACCATGCAAAGAGGCACATTATTGAAGATACGATAAACGGTAGCGCTTCAGCAATTTCAATGAGCTTCACCATAAGTGGCCCAACAGCAAAACCTATGCTAAATGATAAGCCATAAATGGCCATCCCCTTCCCTAAGCTTTTATGATCTGCTGTACTTGTAATCCATGTTTGAGTGGCATAATGCAAGGCATGATCGCCTACACCAATTAATAAACGAAGGACAAACCAAAAGGTCACACTTTTCCATAAAGGAAATGTAAGTAAAGACGCAAAAACTAGTGCTCCACCAATTAAAATAATCGGTTTATAGCCCCATCTGCGTAAGGGCTGCTCGATAAATGGTGAAATTAGTAATGTCCCTATGTATAAGCCAGTTGCATTCAAGCCATTCAATGCAGAGGATACCCCATCTCGTTCAAATATTATCGAAATAAGCGGTAAAAGCATCCCTTGAGAAAAGCCTGATATGGATACAATTAATACTAGAATGGTAAATCTTTTTTTGCTGTAATCTGAGAAGTACGTCATTTTTTCCTCCAATATCAAGTCATTCTTCCAAAGAACAGCATACCAAAAAGCCTTAGCGCTCACCACATGTGATTTTACGCTAAGGCTTAACTAATACTTATCCTCATTTAATTGTATAAACACGAATTTCGGCTTTTGAATATTACCGATTACTTGTTTAAACTCCCTCCTTTTCGAGTTAGCGTTGGCAAATGACTTTTTTTCAATCAGCTCCTTTACTTTATCTTAAAACAACTTTAACATACATCCTCAATATTGTAAATATTCTGTCTATTGTTTTTTAAAATTAATCTCTTAGTCCTAGGTGTTTACCTAAACATTGAAATTTAAGCTCAAATCCGCTACGATGAAAGGGATGAAATGAGGTGTACGAATGTCAAAGCCAATCACTGATAAAGAGCAACAAGTAACCTATTTAAAAGAGCGTCTAGAGATGTTTTTAGAAGTATTAGATGCCCTTGATCCTGAAACAGCTGAGTTAGAAGATATTGATCGCTTAATCCAAATGATGGATGATTTAGAGGACAAAATGGAGCAATTTCATGCTCGTGAACAATAATGAATAAAAAACAAGCGAGCATCGTGTGCTCGCTTGTTTTTTAATGGCAATCCCAATTATAAAGCACCTTGCTAAAATCTTTATTCATTAACTCTTCCTCTGTGATAAAGAAATTGCCAACGCCACAATCGCCCCAAAGAATATTGTCGCCGACACTATCAATCTGTAACAGCATAATGATTGAATCTTTATAATCTCCATAAGCTCGAGGATCCTCTTGCGTAAAGAATGGATACCCTCCAATTTTATGACCATCACCAGTCATAGTATCATAGAAGCTGTCTTCTAATGCTTCATCATTCTCCAAAGCTGTTAAGATGCTAGCATACTTGTCATTGCTTCTAAAATCATCAATCGACATCGGCTCAACGCCTGTAGTAAAGGATAATGCCATTTCACGCTCGACAGGAAAATATAATTCCTCATCATCTATTTCTATAAAAGAAAAATCTTGAATAAGCTGTGCTTCCTCTTGCGTAACCTGTTCATGAAATATTACACGAAAGCCTTCTTGATTTTGCCCATTATCAAAATCCATTCCTAAAACATCGTCATAACCATCAATATAAAATTGCAATATCCCCTCTTTTGGGAAATTGGGTAAATGCTTTGGAACCTCTGCAAAGTTAATTTGAGCTAATAGCTTTAACGGTTGTCCCTTTTTGTTTTTTGGATAGTCCATTGCCAACGGGAAATAAGGATCTCCTGCAAACTTACTTTGAAATAAAGTTGTTTTACTTATCTCCGTATCAATCAATACTACAGGCTTCAATGTTCCTTCTATTAAAGGTCTATATTGTTCGAAAGCTTCTGGTAATTCAAGTAAAGTTTTAGCAGTCATGCAAGTTCCTCCTAATAATGGATTTATTCTATTTTAGAACAAACGTTCTACAAAATCAATCCCCTCTTCCATACTATTAAAATATGCTTTAATTTAGGGCTCTTAGATAACGGCTCTTTTTTTCATTAGTTGAAAAGAGTATAATGTAACGTGGAAATAATCAATTTTTCTATGGGGGGCAATACCAATGAATCTACAAACTTTGGAGAAGAGTCTTTACGATTTAATTACTGAAACATCTACGAATCTACCTAAGGATGTACGTCGTGCTATTAAAAAAGCAAAAGAAGCTGAGAATGCTGGTACTCGTGCAGCAATGAGCTTAGACACAATCGCAAATAATATTATTATGGCAGAAGATAACGTGTCACCAATTTGTCAGGATACAGGACTACCAACTTTCAAAATTTATACTCCTGTTGGCGTAAACCAATTAGAAATTAAAGCTGCAATCAAAAAAGCAATCAACGATACAACTGCAGATGCTAAATTACGTCCGAATGCGGTGGATTCATTATCTGGTGCAAACAGTGGTAATAATCTTGGTGATGGTCTGCCAGTGATGAAATTTGAACAATGGGAAAAAGATTACATTACAATTAAGTTAATTCTAAAAGGTGGCGGCTGTGAAAATAAAAACATTCAATACAGTCTACCATGCGAATTAGAAGGTCTTGGTCGTGCAGGACGTGACTTAGATGGTATTCGTAAATGTATTTTACACTCCGTATACCAAGCACAAGGTCAAGGCTGTTCTGCTGGTTTCATTGGTGTAGGTATTGGTGGAGACCGTTCTTCTGGCTATGATTTAGCAAAAGAGCAATTATTCCGTCATGTTGAAGATACAAATCCAAATGCAGATCTTGCAAAATTAGAAGAGTATGTTGTTAAAACAGCTAACACATTTGGTATCGGTACAATGGGCTTCGGTGGTGAAGCAACATTATTAGGCTGTAAAATTGGCGTCATGCACCGTATTCCAGCTTCTTTCTATGTATCAGTAGCATATAATTGTTGGGCTTACCGTCGCATGGCTGTGGACATCGATCCTCAAACTGGCGAAATTTTGAATTGGCACTACCAAGAAGGTGAAAAAATTACCTTCAAGGAGAATGAAGTAGCTGCTACAACAGAAGATACAACTACAGATGTAGTAGAACTTACTGCGCCAATTACTGAAGAACAAATTCGTTCATTAAAAGTTGGCGATGTTGTTTCTATTACTGGTCGTATGTATACTGGTCGTGACGCCATCCACCACCATTTAATGAGCCACGATGCACCAGTTGACTTAAATGGACAAGTTATTTATCACTGTGGACCTGTAATGGCTAAGGATGAAGAAGGCAATTGGACAGTAAAAGCGGCTGGTCCAACTACTTCAATTCGTGAGGAGCCTTATCAAGGCGATATCATGAAAAAATTCGGTATCCGTGCTGTTATTGGTAAAGGTGGAATGGGACCAAAAACATTAAAAGCGCTTAATGAGCATGGTGGCGTTTACTTGAATGCAATCGGTGGAGCAGCACAATACTATGCGGACTGTATTAAAGGCGTTGATGGTGTTGATTTAATGGAATTTGGTATTCCTGAAGCTATGTGGCACTTAAATGTTGAAAACTTTACAGCAGTTGTAACAATGGATTCACATGGTAACTCACTACATGCAGATGTGGATAAATCATCATTAGAAAAACTTGCTTTGCATGCAGAAAGAGTTTTCTAATTAAATAGTAAGTAGCGGTAACTCGTTTTATTGCACAATTTTGTAAGGCACAGAATATTCCTAGTGAATAAACTGTGCCTTTTTCAATTTACAATCTTTGTCTAATTGTTTAAAATTCATCAAACTTCCTACTTTATTTTTATAAATTCCTTTGTTATAATAATTCTAAATAATACAGATAGTAATTGAAATCCATTTTCAATTGAATAGCTCGAAATAATGTTATTTTACAAAGGTTTTGATATTGATTTTCATTATCAGGAGGGATATAGATGGAATACTCTAATCGAGAAAATATAAACTTAATTGAGAAAGTAAAAGAGCATGCAGAATTAATCGCTGCATTAATGGCTGGAATTTTCATCTTACTTGCATGGCGTTTAGACTCAAGTGGACAAACAACAGCTTCTGTTCTATTATATTTAATTGCCTTTTGTGTAGGTGGATTCGCTAAAGCAAAAGAAGGCATTGAAGAAACCATAGAAGAGCGAAAGTTAAATGTTGAGCTATTAATGGTATTAGCAGCAATTGGCTCAGCAGCAATTGGCTATTGGACTGAGGGTGCCATCCTAATATTTATTTTTGCAGTAAGTGGTGCACTTGAAACATATGCGATGAATAAAAGTCATCGTGAAATTTCAGCCCTTATGAATTTACAGCCAGAAGAAGCATGGTTAGTGCGTGGTGGATTTGAGCCGATGAAGGTGTCCGTTTCCACATTACAAATCGGGGATCATTTATTGATTAAACCTGGTGAACGCATTCCTGCAGATGGCATTATTTTCAAGGGTCAATCTTCCATTGATGAATCAGCTATAAGCGGGGAGCCCCTGCCTATCTCAAAAGGTGAAGGTGACGAAGTATTTGCAGGCACAGTAAACTTAAATGGTGCTATTACAATGGAAATGACAAAGGCGAATTCAGAGACACTTTTCCAAAAAATTATACAGCTCGTCCAAAGTGCTCAAAGTGAAAAATCTCCCTCTCAGCAATTCATTGAAAAATTTGAAGGGACTTATGTAAAATTTGTTTTACTTGGTGTTGCCGTCATGATGTTTCTTCCCCACTTCTTGCTCGGCTGGGACTGGACAACAACCTTTTACCGAGCAATGGTGTTATTAGTAGTTGCTTCTCCTTGTGCACTCGTTGCGTCTATTATGCCTGCAACACTTGCTACGATATCAAATGGTGCAAAAAATGGTGTGCTATTTAAAGGTGGTTTACACTTAGAGCATCTTAGTGTATTACGTGCATTGGCTGTCGATAAAACAGGTACTTTAACTCAAGGAAAACCAGTTGTGACAGATTTTATTGTTCGTGATGGCGTAGAACGTGATACGGCTTTAGCAATTCTCGCAGGAATTGAATCTCAATCCAATCATCCCCTTGCCCAAGCTATTACCTCATATGCTAAGGCTGAAGGAATCGACGTATTGCCACAGGCAACAATTGAAGATATTCCAGGCTGGGGTATTAAAGGAACGATTCAAAACAAGGAGTATCAAGTAGGCAAACCAGAGTTTGTTGATGCGCAACTTGCCAACAATTTTGCAAATAGTGCTGTAACTAAACTTGCAGCAGAGGGAAAAACAGTTATTTTCATTCGAGATCAACATGGTATTGTTGCATTAACAGCATTAAAAGATACTGTGCGCTCTGAAGCTAAGAAAGCTGTTACATTATTAAAAGAGCTTGGTATTCAAGTGGTGATGCTTACAGGTGACAACGAAAAAACAGCGAAAGTTATCGCGAAGGAAGCTGGCGTTACGGAATATGTTGCGGAGTGTCTGCCCGAAACAAAGGTAACTGAAATGAAACGATTACTTACCCAACATCAATTCGTAGGTATGGTCGGCGATGGTATTAATGATGCCCCTGCACTGGCTACTGCAACTACTGGCATTGCTATGGGTGAAGGCACAGATGTTGCGCTTGAAACAGCGGATGTTGTGCTGATGAAAAATGACTTATCAAAAATTGCCTATGCTGTTCGTTTATCACGTAAAATGCAACGTATTGTGAAACAAAATATTTTCTTCTCTATCGGGGTAATTGTCTTATTAATCGCCTCTAACTTTTTACAAGTAGTCGACTTGCCTTTAGGCGTAATCGGACATGAAGGTAGTACAATTCTAGTTATTCTAAATGGTTTACGTATGCTCAATAAAAATGTTTAACATCAATCAAGCCTCAGCGTAATTACGTCCAGATTGTTTTCAAGCTTGCTTGAAAGCTCCTCTTCAAAATCTGTGATATCCGCTGGGGCTTTTATCTTGTTTCAGGCGTTTTCTGGACACCCATTGAACAATTGGTGCATTTACCTCACCACTTATAGAGGTGGACGTTTTCAGCTGAATCAAGATAAAATAGCCTCGCTACTCATTAAGAGTATAGCGAGGCTTTTGCTAAAGCTTATTATTTCCTTATCGACGAATTTCCTTTTGAAGCGCTCTTTTCTGCATTGTAGCGTTTAATACGCCACCAAAGATTAAAATGATTCCCGTAAAGTATAGCCAGAGCATTAAAATAATGACGCCACCAATACTACCATATGTAGCAGAATAATTTGCAAAATTATTAATATAAAAAGAGAAACCATATGTGACTGCTAACCAAGCAAGTGTGGCAAATAGCGCCCCTGGCCATACGCCCATTATTTTCAAACGTGGACTTGTATTTGGCACAAACCAGTAGATGCCCATTAATACGATAAAAATCAATAATGGCGGTATTGACCATCTTAATCTATGCCAAACTGATTCAAACTGCTCCTCTATTCCGACGATTGAGAAGAGGAAATGGCCAATTTGCTGACCAAAGACTGGCAATAAGAGAGCAACGGCAATAACAATAACGAGGGCGATTGTAAAAACTAGTGATAGGCCCCTATCTAATATACCTGCTCTCCCTTCTGTATCATAGGCTTTATTTAAGGCACGAATTAGTGCATTAATGCCTTTAGATGCAGACCAAATTGTACCTAAAACCCCAATGGAAAGTAAACTACTATTTCGATTTGTTAAAATCTCATTCAGTGTATTTTCAATAAGCTTATACACTTCATCGGGTAATATATTCACTAAAAATGAATAGACCTGAGTTGTTTGCAAGTTAAGATATGGTAGTAGTGTTACCAAGAAAATAAGTAAGGGGAAGAACGATAGTAAAAAGAAATAAGCCAATTGTGCAGCAAGCGCAGATATTTCAACTCGCTTGAGTCGACCTATTAAATCTTGGATAAAGCCCTTGGATGTCATAATATCAATCGCTCCCTCATCTGGAGAGACAAACGTTTTTACAAATCCAAAAGTATTATGCAATGTTGCTTTTTTCTTTTCCATACAATTCCTCCTAAAACGCCCTTCACTCCTTATGAGGTAACGTAAAGGCTGTTTTCGTATCTTCAATCATTCCCTGTATCGTGGTAGGTAAATCCTTAAATTCATCCACCTTTTCAGCAATTGTGTTGACATTATCTGACACACTTTCACAAAGCACCTTTGCTGCTAGTACTTTTTCCTCTACCAAAACCTGCAATTCTTCTCGATTTGCAGCATAGTATGAGATGGCTTCCTTCATCTTTTTTGTTGAGGCAATTGTTTTTTCTCGTGTAGCGTGATCTAACATACTTAATGCTGCTCCTACAGCTGCTCCTGCTACAATAGATACTAATAATTTACTTTGACCCATAATAAAACCCCCTGCTTGTATAGTTGCATATTCCCTATTATTTCATAAATAAACAGTCTTCTGCCCTTATTCTACCCAATAACAGTCTATTTTTAAAGCAATGCCTAAATACAGAGTTGACATTTTTTTTATTCAATGAAATGATATGTGCGAGGATGACGAAAGGTAGGGTAAAAAATGGATTTATCAGTTCCATCTAAAGAAAACGTTGTGTATATGGTTGATCAAATGAAGGACAAGCTTCGTATGGTGAATGTCGATGCAATGAAATCTGAAAACTTCGATGAAGCAAATTATGAAGATTTAGTGTATCTATATGAAATGGTTATGAAGAGAGAAACTTTTAGTCCAAGCGAAATGCAAGCGATTGTTGCTGAATTAGGATCTTTGCGTAAATAGGTAAAATGAAAAGCTATTAGCTTAAGACATTTGTCTGCTGCTAATAGCTCTTTTATTACTGTGTACTCTAAGTTTCTGAACCATCCTCAGTAACTAATGGTTGAATTAATACTTCCACACGACGATTCTTCGCACGTCCTTCGGCTGTGTCATTTGGTGCAATTGCACGATACTCACCGTTTCCTTTTGCACTAAAGCGCGTAGGATCTAATTTGTCATTACTTTCAATAAGCAGTTCTAAAAATTTAGTTGCACGCATTACAGATAACTGAAAATTCGATGTGAAATTCGGACCTGCTGGCACATTATCTGTATGACCTGTGATGACAATATTTCGAGCTGGATCAGATTCCAGCATAGTTGATAGCTCTTTGGCAATAGGGACATACTCAGGTTTAACTGTTGCCTGCCCTGGATCGAATAAAATACTATCACGGATTGTCACTAGCAACCCTTCATCCGTCATTTCTGTGGCAAATTGACCTTCCATTTCATTGACTGCAATAAAATTATCCACACTATCTTTTATTTCAGCTAACTCCTGTTGATCCTTTAAATAGGCAGAGTTTTGCTGTGGCGTTTGGTCGCTATCTGCATTCGGAGTAGGGACTGGTGCAGGTTGCTCTAGAAAACTAGTTCCACCATCAAAGACTTGATTAAAAACTGCCGACATTCTTTCTAGCTTTTCTTGATCGACTGAACTTGAGGCAAACAAAATAATGAACACGGCTAGCAGCAAAGTTAAAATATCTGCGTATGGCACTAACCAAGATTCATCAATATGTTCATCATGCTTTTTTTTCTTAGCTTTCTTTGCCAAGGCCACCCGCCCCGCTTTCACCAGAAATTTGACGACGTTCTTCCATTGTTAAGTATGATGATAGTTTCTGTTCAATAACACGTGGTGCCTCCCCTTCTAATACTGAAAGGATACCCTCAATCATCATTCTCTTTTGTTTTACCTCTAAAGCAGATTTACGCTTTAGCTTGTTCGCAAATGGATGCCATAAAACATACCCTGTAAAGATACCGAGTAGTGTAGCCATGAAGGCAGCTGAAATAGCATGTCCTAGCTTTTCGATATCATTCATATCAGCCAATGCGGCGATTAACCCTACTACTGCACCAAGAACCCCTAAAGTAGGTGCATATGTACCTGCTTGCGTAAAAATAGCTGCTCCACTAGTATGTCGCTCTTCCATCGCTTCTACTTCTTCTGTTAGGACATCACGTATGTAGTCAGCATTTTGACCATCAATTGCTAATGTAAGGCCATTTTTTAAAAATGGATCTTCAATCTCTGAAGCCTTACTTTCAAGTGCTAATAGCCCTTCGCGACGAGCTAAGTCAGCCCATTGTGAAAACATTTTAATAATCTCTATATCATTTGCTAATTTTGTTTCTTTAAAAAGAATTTTAAATAGCTTTGGCACACGCTTTAACTCCTGCATAGGAAAGGCAATTGTTACTGCGGAAATAGTACCAAAAATGATAATTAGGATAGCTGCAGGGTTATAAAATGCAGATAAACTTACACCCTTCATTACCATCCCTGTTAATAATGCTACTAAAGCAAGTATTAACCCTATAATCGACGACTTATCCATTCTAGAACCTCCAAATCTCTACTATCTAATGTTATTTCGTCTTTTTTTCCATATTTTAAATATATATATTTCTAGTATAAATGTATTTCATATATTTTTCGATGTAATTAATGCTTTTTATTCACATTTCGACCATTTTTGATTATATTGAATTAAGAATAATACACTTAACTGTCTTAAATTGAAGGGGGATATGATTTTGTTATTATCGTTTGACACAAAATTACTAAAATATGCAGAGTTAGCGGTGAAAGTAGGAGTAAATATCCAAAAAGATCAGTATCTTTATATAAGCTGTTCGACTGATAATCTAAAACTCGCACAAATAATTACTAAAATAGCCTATAAAAATGGTGCAAAACAAGTTTTTGTCGATATATCCGATGATGAACTTGTACGTGCTCGCTATGAAGGAGCACCAAAAGACTCATTTGATTTTTTCCCACCATGGAAAGTGCAGGAACGTGAATGGTTAGCTGAACACGGTGCTGCCTTCTTAAGTATTAGCTCACAAAATCCAGATTTATTAAAAGGTATTGAGCGTGATCGAATCATGGCATTCCAAAAAGCATCTGGCCAAGCACTTGCAAACTATTATCATTGGTTGCAAGCAGATAAATTTAGCTGGTCGGTCATTGCTGCTCCTTCTAAAGCTTGGGCAGCAAAGGTCTTCCCTCACCTACCAGAAGAACAGCAAATAGATGCATTATGGCAAGCTATCTTTGCAGCCACACGTATAGACGTTGAAAATCCTGTTGAAGCTTGGCATGCCCATGATCAGGAACTACATAGCAAAGCTGATTACTTAAATGCAAAGCAATTTAAGTCACTGCACTATACGGCACCAGGCACGGATCTAACAATTGAACTGCCTCCACATCATGTGTGGACAGGAGGTAGTAGTAAAAGTACACAAGGCCAAACATTTATGGCCAATATGCCAACTGAAGAAATTTTTACAGCACCGTTAAAAACAGGTGTTAATGGTTATGTATCAAGCACTAAGCCTTTAAGCTATGGCGGCAATATTATAGATAATTTCACCTTAACATTTAAAGATGGTCGAATCATTGACGTCAAGGCGGAGCAAGGCCAAGAAATTTTAGCTTCTCTTATTGAAACGGATGAAGGTGCTCATTACCTTGGTGAAATAGCATTAGTGCCACACAAATCACCTATTTCACAATCCAACCTATTATTTTACAATACATTGTTTGATGAAAATGCATCCAATCATTTAGCCATTGGTAGTGCCTATGCATTTTGCATTGAGGGCGGCAAAGAAATGACTTCTGAGGAACTAAGTGCGCATGGTCTTAATCAAAGCTTGACACATGTAGACTTTATGATTGGCTCGAATAAAATGAATATAAACGGAATAACACATGATGATCAAATAGACCCAATATTCCGTGATGGAAATTGGGCATTCTAAATAATCCATTCCTACTAATAGTATTCTAGGCTAAGTATGTTAAGGTTGTCATAAATTATCCTTAGATTTTCCTAGTAACCTATTGTATAATTGTTTTAGGGAGTTTTAGTAGATCATTTAAGTAGAGAGGAGCTCTAATAATGTTCGTTACAACTGTTCTTGGCTTTTCAGTAGTTTTATTAATTTCAATGGGATTCTTCATCCACTACCTACAAGTTGGTTTAGATAGCAAGTCTTCAGTAACTGTAGATCCAAAGCCAAACGAAAAATTTTAATGTGTAAAAAACAGCTACTATTATAGGTAGCTGTTTTTTTATAGCTTATAAGTTATTTCATCTACTAAAGCGTATGAAACTGCTTCTTTATTGTAAAAATTATCTGAATACAGTCTTTATTGTTTGCATATTGAAAATTTTGCTCTACAATATTTTTTGTAAGGAAGGGAGCAATATTCATGACAATGTTACAAGATATTCTAGAATTTAACAAAGAGTTTGTACAAGAAAAAAAATATGAGCCATTCATCACTACGAAATATCCTGATAAACGTATTGTTGTTTTATCTTGTATGGATACTCGTCTTGTAGAGCTTTTACCAAAAGCGATGAATTTGCGTAATGGCGATGTAAAAATAGTGAAAAGTGCTGGTGCGTTAGTAAGCCATCCTTTCGGTGCAGTTATGCGTAGTTTATTAGTTGCTGTCTACGGCCTACAAGCTGATGAGGTGTATGTCGTTGGACATTATGACTGTGGTATGAGTGCGGTTGATCCTGATGCCATGCTTAGCGAAATGGTACAACGAGGCATCGATCCAGAAACAATCAAAATGTTGGAATATTCCGGTTTTGATTTAAAAGAATTTTTACGAGGTTTCGGTGATGTAGCAACAAGTGTTAAGAAAAGTGTCGATACAATTCGTAATCACCCACTAATGGTTAAAGACGTACCTGTTCATGGTTTAATAATTGATCCAAATACAGGTCATCTAGATTTAATTGAAGATGGTAATAAACAATAAAATTATTTCTTGATACATTCATAAAAGAACAAGTGCCTATCCTCACTATGTGGAAGATAGGCACTTATTATTCTATTCATCCTCTAAACGTGCATACATATAGTGATCTACCCAATGACCATTGATATACAGTAGCTTTCTTAGCAGACCCTCCTGCTGGAATCCAGCCTTCTCTAATACACGCATGGAGGCATTATTTTGTGTTGATACATAGGCCTCTACACGATGTAGACCAATTTGTTCAAATGCAAATCGAACCACCATATTCACAGCTTCTGTGACAATGCCCTTTCCAACATAAATCTCATCCATCGCATAGCCAACAAATGCACTCGAGTACGGTAAGCGTTTGACAGCATAAAGTGCAATATGCCCTATTAGATTGTTTGTACCATGCTCAAAAATACCAAACGTAAATTCACGCTTTGACTCCATTAAATAGAGACTTTCTTGGATTTTTTTGTATTGAGCATCGACTGTATAGTATTCAGGTCTTTGCAGTGGCTCGTATATAGACCAAAAATATTTATTACGGCTTACGAGACCCGTTAAACTTCGTGCATCTTTTTCTTGGAATGTGCGGATGTAGCATTTTTCCCCCTTTATCGTTACCACATTCCCACCCTTTTTTCTTAATAGATTCCAAATTTTAAGCACCATTTCTCCACACTAGCCTTCCAATAAAAATCAATACATTTCTCTTTGTTACATTGGTCAATCCGTCATTCCAAACCCTATTTTTATATTATTGTATGTAAAAAAAGAGGCTGCTACAACCAAAACAGCTCATGTCTTATTGTCATAACAGCACAATTCAATTATTTAGTTTTTTGTTCTTTCTTTTTCTCGTTTACTATTTCTAAACTGGAGGAATCAGCATCCTCTAGTTGTGTATTGTCTAACACATTTGTTAAATGAAGACCACGTTTTTGAGCCTCTCGTTCAATGTGTGCAATGGTTTCTTGTAGCACCTGTACACGGGCATACTTTTTGTCATCTCCAGCTACTAAGATCCATGGCGCATCTTTTTTATCTGTCTTTTCAAACATCGCATTTGCTGCTTCAATATACTGAGGTGTTTTATCTCGATTGCGCCAATCCTCGGCTGTTAACTTCCAAGATTTATAAGGGTTTTGTTCACGTTCTTTAAAGCGTTTTAATTGCTCCTCATCTGATACATGAAGCCAGAACTTAATAATTATGTAATCTCCTGCAGTTAAAATCTTCTCGAAATTATTAATTTCTTCATAAGCACGAGACCATTCATCCTTTGTTGCAAATCCTTCGATGCGTTCTACTAATACGCGACCATACCACGAGCGATCAAAAATAGCGATTTGCCCATGCTGAGGCAATTTTCTCCAAAATCGTTGTAAATAATTGTAGCGTAATTCATGAGCTTGAGGGGCAGATATAGGATGTACAACATAACCGCGAGGATCGACACGTTCGATTAATCGTTTAATAGCGCCACCTTTACCAGCTGCATCCATTCCTTCGAATACCAAAATCAAGCCAATCTTGTTTTTTAATAAAAATTGTTGTGCGTTCAACATTTCATATTGGAGTACTTTTAATTTCTTTTTATACATTTTTTTGTCTAGTTCAACAGTTAGATCTAGATTTTTCAAATTTTGTGTCATGAAACTTCACTCCTTTTATTTGGATATTCTTATTGTACTAAAGAAAGATATGGATGCCTATCAGACATGGTAAATTGTAGGTATAAATAGTAAAACAACACAATACATTGTTGGAAATTTCCGTTATAATAAAAAAAGTGACAGTACTATACTTATTTGTCTTTTCCCTATACAATCTAACACGAAGGGAGAGGAAAACATGCCTCGGTTTATTATGATGACAATCTCTTATCTTGTCTCAATCATCCTAACCTTTTCATCCTTTTTCGTGAACATCAACGGTCAATCTTCGCTAGAAATCGCTAATCGTTTTTCTGTTGTATTTGCACCAGTTAGTGTAAGTCATGTAATTTGGATTATCATTTATTTTTTACTCGGTTATTGGTTAGTTATGAACATGAAAAAGACAACTTTGAAACAGTCTGCGCTTTTTAGTTGCATAAATATATTACAAGCATTGACGTTATACGTCTGGCATCATGAGTTATTTATTGTTTCTCTTGGCATTACATTACTCTTAGTCTTGTATTTATTTATGTTGTATAATACGTACCCTCTTCAGGACAAAGCCTTGTCTGGTCGTATTCCTTTCTCCATTTATTTGGCATGGATGACATTTATTTTTATAACAAATACAAGCTTTACGTTAACGGCTTATGGTTGGAATGGCTTTGGTCTCAGTACGCCTCTTTGGGCAGTGATTTTACTGACATTAGGAGGAGTAATTGCACTACATATCCGTTTCCATCACTTTGATGTTATGTTTCCGAGTGTTTTTATTTGGGCTTATATTGGAATCGCCATACATAATGGTTTTGATGAGCTACTTGTCACTACAGCTGCTTTATTTTTATGTGGTGTTCTCTTTGTTGGCATTTTATTTATTAAAAAAAATCCTGCCTACCAAAAATAAATTGGTTAGCAGGATTTTTCATTGCATCCTATTCTTCGTCTAATGACGTTAAGATAATCGGTTTATCTTTTGTCACAATGACTGAATGTTCGATTTGAGCTACAAGTGATTTATCCGGTGTCACGAATGTCCAGCCATCACCAGCTTCTACGATATGCTCTGCATTTGCTGAGATAAATGGCTCAACCGCAAGTACCATACCTTCTTTCATAATGGTAGAATCCCATGCATCGTAATAATTTAAAATATGGTTGGGTTCATCATGTAAAGATTGACCTAAGCCATGACCTGTTAAATTCATAATAACAGTTAGGCCATTAGCATTTGCCTCGCGTTCAACTGCTTTACCAATTTGATTTAATTTAGATCCAGCCTTTACCTTTGTCATTGCTCGATCAAAGGCGCTTTTGGCAACACGACAAAGCTTTTCTTTGTCCTCATAGCCATCACCAACAACAAATGAAATTCCTGTGTCAGCAAAATAACCATTTAAAGAGCCAGAAACATCAATATTTACGATATCCCCTTCTTGAATAACACGCTTTCCTGGAATACCATGTGCTACTTCTTCATTAACACTAATACATGTATACCCTGGGAAATCATATTCTCCCTTTGGTCCAGAAATAGCGCCTGCCTCTGCAAACATGCGGCCAGCAATTTCATCAAGCTCAAGTGTTGTAACACCTGGTTTTGTAGCAGCTTTCATCGCTTCACGAATTTCAGCACAAATGCGTCCTATTTTTTTAAAAGCTTCAATCTCTTCTTGCGTTTTTACAATCATGTATAACGTCCCTTTCATCTAATATCTATTCTTTAATATAACATAACTTTTTATGCGTATAACGATAAACGCTTTAAATATTGTATGCTTTCCTACTTTGCAAAGTGCTAAAAGAGCTATTCACGACAAAAAAGTCCCTCCACTCATGTGAAGGGACTTGCATTAAGCTTTTCTTTGCATTAATTGTGGAGCGGCTGTGAATAAAAGAACACCAACGATTGCCGTTAATATAGTTGCTGGTAGCATATATGTACCATTGTAGATGATGGAATAGATCCATGCATTTTGGTCGCCCGCATATTCGGCAAAAAATACAGCACCAGCAATTGTATGTGCTGTGTATCGTAAGAAGCCTGCGAAAACGGTACCTATTATTATATAAAGTGCCATTTTTGTTTTATTCATATGTTTAGCAGCGTCTAACACTGGTCCACGTACAACCGCCGCTAAACCTACAACTGTAAAAGCAACTCCATAATCCAATAATCCTTGTAGCCAGTGCACTATATAGGAACCAAACATTGTTTGCATAACACCCACAAGTAGTCCCGTTGTTAACCCAGCTACTAAGCCCCAGCGAAATGCTATTAACATAATTGGTACCATAACAAGACTAACTGAACCGCCTTGTGCCCATACTTTAAAGGAAACTTGATCCAGTACGAGACCAATCGCTGCAAAAATCGCAATCTCCACTAGCATTAATAGTCTTTTTTTGTCCATACATATTCTCTCCTTTGTTCCGATGTAGGATACAAGAGCAGGAATAGAAAAGCGCTGATATGTCTCTTTCTGACACCTTTTTCCTTTAAGAATGAAAAAACGATGTCAGGACAGAGCCTCACATCGTACAAGTGTCGGTTTCTATCCACATCCCTACGCAAGCGTTAACTTACAGGTTCGAAGAGTCAAGGCATTACGTGCCCAGTCTCAGCTGACATCATCAGCTCCCCTTGTGGTCGTTACATCTGAATTTATTTGAACAATCTCATTGTACGCAATGGATAGGAGGATTACAACCTTCTATACAATATATTTTTTGAAACTTTGCTGTTTTTCATGCGTAAATATTTAAAAAGGAGGTACAACTATGGAGAATCAAAAAATTTTAGCTGCCTTTAGTTATCTTAGTATTTTCTTCGCCCCTTTTATCGTTCCATTAATTGTTTATTTTGTGACAAAAGACAGTGATGTAAAAAGACATTCGATTCGTGCACTTGTCTCTCATTTAATACCTTTTGTTTTTGGCATTCTATTCTTTATTGTCTTTGTTTTTTCTACATTTAGTTTAGATCCAACCTCCAGCAACAAGACCATGATGATTATTTGGTTTACTTCATTCGCCATCTATGCGCTCGTCTCACTAGGTATTGTGATTTGGAATATAATTCAGGCTGTTCGTGTTATCCGTTAATGTTTTATTTTTAAGTGAAACAGGTAGTAGTAATTGTAAAAGGAGCTGTTTTAGGATGAAAGTATCAAACGTTGTAAAAACTGCCGTCAAGTTAGCACCTATTGTTATTCCTATCGTAAAAAAAGTAATGGCTGCAAAAAAGGGAACAACGCCTACAACCCCAGCTAGAAAAAAATAAAACGAAGGCGTATTCCTTTTTTCTGGAAATACACCTTCATTTTATTTCACTTCAAAATGGGTTTGACTATGGCCATTCAATGTTTTTTCCACATGTAAAACCGCTGGCATCGCAGATTTCAATTCAGGTACATGCGAAATTACACCAATCATGCGACCAGAATCCTGTAAATCAATTAATGTATCAATTGCTTTATTTAGTGATTCCTCATCAAGTGAGCCAAAGCCCTCATCAATAAACATCGTTTCAATATGAATGTTACCTTGGAAGCTTTGAATCACATCTGCCATCCCCAATGCAAGGCTTAACGAAGCATTAAATTTCTCGCCACCTGATAATGTTTTGACATCTCGTAATTGATCCGTATAGGCATCATAAACATCAAGACCAAGTCCACTTTGCTTCGCATGCTTTTCTAACCTATCTGAGCGCCTAAGCTCAAATTGACCGTTTGATAAATGATATAGCCGTATATTGGCAGCAACTGTAATTTGATCTAAGTAATTAATTTGGATATAACGCTCAAAGGATAGCTTTTTCGAGTTTTGTCCATTTAATAATCCATAGAGCTCCTTTACTCGCCCTGCTTCTTGTTCAAGTAAATGAAGCTCTTTCGCTATTTCTTTCACCTTTTCACTAAAGCCTTGGCATGCTTGTGCAAATCCATTCAACTGTTGCAAACGTTTAAATGCTTCCTCATAAGAAATACGATGCTGTTCTACCCTTGCTTCCATCGCCACTAAATCTTGCTTCTCTTTCCCTTGAAGATATGTAGCCCCTTCGGTAATCTGGATTTGCAACGTGTGTACTTGTAAAGCATAGTCGCTACATGCTTTTCGAAGTGCATCTAATTGTATGACACTCCGTTTAGCAGTAGCATAAGCCTCATAGCTTTCGAAACCTATTTCTTGCATATTTGCTGTAAATTGCTGAAGCTTTTCATTTATTTTAAGCTGTAATTCCTCAAAGGACTGTTTGGCAATTTCTACAGTTAGTGTTGCATTGCTAGCCGCTTCCTTTGCTGCATGCAAATTTTCTTGACTTGCTTGCCAACTTTTTTGAAGCGCTTCTTTCTGTTTGCTAACATCCATAAGTTGTTGCTTTAATTGCTGTAAAGTTGGTAAATTAGCAGGCATCTGCTTAAGCTGTTCTTCTACAACTGCTTCTAATCTTGTCCATTCTTTTATCTGCTCCGCTAAATATTGCTCTAGCTTTGTTTGCTTATTCCGTAGTTGCTCTATTCGATCATGCTGATGCTTTATTTTTAATCGCACATCAGCTAGTTGATGATGAATGGCTTTTAATGCAGCAATCTCCTGTTCCACTTCATGTAAGGTAACGATGATTTGTGATTGGTTTTCTTGTTTAATATTTTGTGCCTCAAGTTGTTGCCAGGTATCTTGAAGTAGTTGCTGCGTAGATGCTAAAAATGCCTCTTTCTCTAGATACTTACGTTCGTCTGCGGATGCCTTCGCTCTTAATGCTTCCACTTGAGTAAGCTCAATCACTTCCAGTTGCTCATTGTGTGCTTTCTGATGTGTCATACTACCACAAACAGGACAAGGCTCTCCTTCCTTCAGCTGTTTGGCTAAAATACTAGCCTGACTCGTCAGCCACCGTTGCTGCAAAAGTTGAAGAGCCTCTTTACTTTCTTGATAGAGACTTTCTGAAGCAACTACATCCTGCCTAGCTAACTCTACGGCATGTTTATATTTCTCCGCTTGCTTGATTAAAGCAACCTGTTCCCGTAGTTTCGGTAATTGTTCTAAATAGCTTTCATAGGGTTCAACCTGTTTTTCATAGCCTTCTAATGATTGAGAAAAATGCTGTAATTGCTCTTGTTCATTTTCCAAAAGTTTGAGGTTATCATGTACTGCTCGTTTTGCATTTTCAGCATACTGCTCTGCTATTTGCAGCTGTTGTACATTGTGTTCATACGCTTCAAATTTCGGTAATAGCGCTAGCATCTCTATTTCCTGCTGTAAGATTTGCTGTCGTTCAGATTCTTTAGCCTCTTCTATCTCATAATTTTCTTGTGCTTCTTGCAACTGTTCTTGTGATTGCTGTTGCTTAACCTTTGCTTGTTGAAAAGCTAGTTCTTTTACATTCAGTTCAGCACGTAAATCCTTGCATTGTTGTTCTTGCAGCGTAAGTCGCTCTGCTTGTTCTGCTAAAGCAATCTCCTGCTCCTTTGCTCGGTATGAATCCTGCTGTTGTAAAAGTGTTTGCAACCGCTGCTGTCGATTAGCTTGCTCATCGAATTGCTCATTAAGCGTTTTTGCTAAGCGATAATATTCCTGCTCTTTTTGATGAAGGCTATACGCTTCTTCATAGTGTAGCAGTTCACTTTCTCCACATTTCTTATAGTAGCTAAGCTCCTCATCAAGCGCCTCTGTCAGTTGATGTAGATTCTCTGTATTATCAGCAATCAATGTGAATAAAGCGGATGAACGCTGTGGTAAGGCACCCACAATTTGACCAAGTAAATGTTCTTTTAATTGTTTGGCACGCTCAACATCACTTTCAGCCTCTTTACGCTTGGCATCAAGCTTTTTTGCCATGACACCGAAACGATCTGTTTTAAAGATTTTCCGTAAAATTACTTCCTTATTTGTTGAATCAGAGGTTAATAGTTTTCTAAATTCACCTTGAGGTAACATCACTATTTGGCTAAATTGATCTTTTGTGAGACCAATAATTTCCTGTAACTTCTTATCGACTTCAAGCGTTTGCTGTTTCTCTACAATGCTATAATCCAGCTTTCCCTCTTTTACTTCTGCTAGCTCTATTTTCTTCCCAGTAACCGTTTTATTTTTTTCTTTAATATGACCTGGCTGTCGTACTATTTGATAGACTTTCCCATGCATTTCAAAGACGAGCTCTACAGCTGTATATACATCATCATGCGCAAAGCCGCTTCTCAGTAAAGCTGTATCCTGCCGATCCTCCCCACTACCTGATCCGTAAAGAGCATAGCAAATAGCATCGAAAATAGTTGTTTTACCTGCACCCGTTTTTCCAGAAATGGCAAACAATCGATGCTCCCCTAGCTCTTGAAAATCAATTACTTCCGTGTCTTTATATGGACCAAACGCAGTAATTGTTAACTTTAATGGCTTCATTTTACAGTCTCTCGCTCCTCATCTAATAATTCCTGTAACATCTCTGTGAATAAGCGTTCCGTATCTTCATCAGGCTGAACGCCAATAATATTAGTGAAGAATGAACGGAATAAATCTATATCCTCTAGTTTTTCAGCCTCTACCACTTGTAGTTCACGTGATGTATCTTGCCTTAGTACCTTCCGTTCCACATGCATAGCGTGGGGATATACACTACGAATACGTTCCATCGGTGAAGTCACAGATATTGTATCCGTCAATCTAACAAATACATAATCCTCACTTGGTGTGTGCGTTAATAACTCCTCTAATTGACCTTCTACTACTCGCAGATCTCTTCTTGGCACAAGCTTTCTTTTACTTACTGTTGTATTACCTTGTTCATCTAATTCGATGATTAAAAAGCCTTTTTCATGTGAATGCTCAGATAACGAATATTTTAAGATAGAACCTGCATAGCGAATGGTTTCATTTAAGACAAAATGTGCCTTATGTAAGTGCCCAAGTGCCGTATAGTGAAAAGACTTAAATAAAGCTGCATTCACACAATCTGAGCCTCCAATGGAAAGTGGCCGCTCGGAATCACTAGTATTGGCTTCTTCCTCACCATACTTCGTCACAAAGGCATGTCCAACAAATACATGACGCTTACTTGTGTCCATGTCTTCCGTGATATGCTCAATAATTTTTTGCATGGCGTCTTGATGAGAACGGATTGATTCTTCTTCAAAGATGTTGCGAATAGCTACTGGCTCCGCATAGGGCACTAAATGGAAATGCACTTCTCCATGTTGATCATTCAAAACAATAGGTACATGATTTTTTGTAAATTGGCCCTTAATATATAAACCACTATCACTCATTAAACGACTACCAAAATTTAAACGACCTGCACTATCATGATTTCCCGCCACTGCTAGAACAGGAATCTTCTTCTCTAATACTATTTTCGCTAATACATCATTTAATAAATTAACTGCCTCAATAGGAGGCATCGAACGATCATATAAATCACCTGCGATGATAATTACATCTGGTTTTTCCTCATCTATTGCTTGTATAAATTGTTGAAGAATATAATGTTGATCTTCTGTCATATAGACGCCTTGAACAAGCTTTCCTAAATGCCAGTCTGCTGTATGAAATATTTTCATTCTAGTACCTCCTAGTCTTCTCTATATTTTAGCATGACTATTCCCCATCTAGTGCTCTCTAAAGGTTTAGTAGTTCTAGCCAAAATTGGTTTTCATAGAAAAAAGCATCTTATTAGGTAAGATGCCTTATATCAATTATTTAGATGTATTTGATAAATGCCTTATATCCTGGGAATCCCTGAATCACGTAAGTCGTACGTGGAGATTGATGTTGTACCACTTTTTGCTGCTGAGGCTTCACTGAGGATTGTTGCTTGAGGATATCCTCAAATGACATAGGATTTGGCTCTGGCAATTCTGATGAAGAGATGTTTAATGCACCACTACCACTATAAACCTGTAAAAATGAGTTAGCCATTTGTCGATAGCCTTCAAAATTTGGATGGACATCTGCACTATTTGGTAAGTAGTTAGTTGCATTCAATCCAAAGGCATCATAGACATTTATATAAGCCGCTTCAGCTTGCTCTGCTTGTTGTTGTAATATCGAATTTAATCTAACTAGCTGGGCATTGGTTCCTTCTTTTTGCGTCGGATGAACTGTTGGATAAGCAAAATAATAGCCTATAACATAGATTTTTGCTTTAGGCGCACGTTCTTCTAATTCATCCAAAATCGATATCATATTTTTTCTTGCCAAATTTAAAGCGTAATCTGCCTGAAGCTGTGAAAAAGCTAAGGTCCCTGCATTTGGGTTTACCTGGACAAGACGTAATAAATCATTAGCCCCTGCCGAAACTGTAATAAGTGTCGCATTTGCTAATAAATTTTGTGCTTCCTCAGTTCGTATTCGTTCTAATACATCCGCCGTAGTAAAGCCAGGAAAAGCCAGTTCTTTTGTATAAAATGATAATTGACCAATCGAACTTAATTTCATGGCAATCAAATCACTATACCCTACATCAATTTCTTTGTAGGGTGTTTGACCCGCTGCTAAGGAATCACCAATCGCCACATAGCTTTCTGTTTGAGCAAAAGCAGATGAAACCCAAAAAGTTATGAATAATATTGTCATACCTAGCAAGCTACATATTCGTTTCATCTGCTTCCCTCTTTTCTTTTTACTAAAGGTTAAAAAGCCCAGCTACCCTTGCGGAAAATTGGCTCAACTGTACCATCAGGTAAAATACCATCAATGTCCATTTCACCACTGCCAATCATGAAGTCTTCATGCGTCACAGAAATATTGGCACCCAAAGCTTCAAGTTGACCGTTTTCTAGGTCTCTACCGCCTTCTAAGCAAGTCGGATATGCCTCACCAATGGCTAAATGGTTTGAAGCATTCTCATCAAACAGCGTATTGAAATATAAAATCTCCGACGCTGAAATAGGTGATTCGTGTGGGACAAGTGCTACTTCACCTAAGTAGCATGAGCCTTCATCCACTTGAATAAGCTCTTGCAATAAATCATGCCCTACTTCAGCCTCTGCCTTAATAATTTTGCCCTCTTCAAATGTTAATTTAAAGCCATCGATGATATTGCCCTGATAGACTAATGGCTTCGTATTACTAACATAACCGTTTACACCTTGTTTCATTGGCAGTGTATAAACTTCTTCTGTTGGCATATTAGCCACAAAAACATTATCTTCTGGTGTTTTACTACCACCAGTTAGCCATTTATGCTGTGGTGCTAAAGCAATTGTTAAATCTGTACCTGGAGCTGTATAGTGAAGCTTTGCATACTTTTTATTATTCAAAAGCTGTGCACGAGATTCTAAATTAGCTACATGCTGACGCCAATTATCAACTGCATTGCCTTCCCCAATATGCACCGTTTTAAAGATAGCTTCCCACAATGCAGGCACCTGCTGCTCTTCTGGTAATTGAGGGAATACCTTTGCTGCCCATTTAACTGAAGGAACGGCTACAATGGACCAAGCAATTAAATCCTTCATGACTGCATTGCGATAGTTTTTCAATGCTGCCCCTGATACTTTTTGATGTGTTGCTAGTCTGTCTGCTGGAATTCCTGTTAGCTTATCAGGATCTGCTGCATCAATCCATAATAGAGCTCCTTTACGTTCAATCAGTTCATCACGCATTTTCACAACCCATTCAGGGAAGCGATTAAATTCCTCATCGGAAGCATGCTCAAAATAAGCACGATCCAATTCATCATCGGAAAAGTTTACATGAACACGGCCTGCCCCAGCCTTGTAAGCCTCTTTTACAACTAAACGGGCAAAATCTAAAGCATCCACAGATGTATTGACTAATAAGTACTGACCTGGTTGGATGTTCACACCCACTTTTACTGCAAGCTCTGCATATGCCTGTAATTTCTCTTCAAATGTCATACTATTTCCCTCGCTTCTGTCCAATTGTTTTAGAATTACCTTCAATCAGCTCGCCATCATGCCATATTTTTTGCACAGGCTTGCCTGGAAGTTCCCTTGTCCATTTTTTATAGGTTTTTTCATCACGATAAGATAATAAGGTTAATACTTCACCATCTGCTCCAGCACGGCCAGTACGACCAGAACGATGCAAATACTGTTCAATTGTTCGTGGGACATCAACATGAATAACATGTGTTAAACCAGCAATATCTAAACCACGAGCTGCAATATCTGTTGCAATTAAAATACGTGCGTCCCCTTTACGGAATGCATCTAACGCTTTTTTACGTTCTTCTTTCTTCATATCAGAATGGAGCGTAACAATCGGTGCTGAACGGTATTGTAGTTTTGTTTCCTTCATTAATAATTGATCGATATTATTAACAAAAGCCAGCGCTCTTAAACCCTCTGTATGGGAAAGTCGGCGCAGGAAATCCGTTTTATCACGCTCTTCTACCTTTACAAAAGAATGGACAACTTTACCGACCTTTAACATGTCCTCAGGCTTAATTTTAAAACGCAGTGGCTCAAACATCATACGACTTGCCACTAATTCAATTTCCTCTGTAATCGTAGCCGAAACAACAACTACTTGTCGGCCATAGGCAGAACCTTCGATAAAGGATTTAATAACAACACGGTATTCACGACTTAGTAATTGATCACATTCATCTAAAATAACCGTTTCGACTTCTTTGAGTTTTAATTTTCCTGCTCGTGCTAATTCGTTTAAACGTCCAGGTGTGCCAACAACAATTGTTGGCTTTTTCTTCAACTTTTCAATTTGACGAGCAGAATTGGCACCACCAATCAGCTGCTGAACAGTAATGTCTGTTCCAGCTGTCCACTCACGAATGACTTCTACGATTTGCATAGCAAGCTCTTGTGAGGGAGCTACGATCAGTCCTTGTGTTTGCTTTTTTGCCCCATTCACTTTATTTAATAATGGTAAGACATATGCTAACGTTTTACCTGATCCTGTTGGTGACTCCGCTACAATATCTTTGCCTTCAAGCATAGCTGGTATCATTTCATCTTGAATTTTCATGGGTGTTTCAAAGTTCCATTTTGCTTGTAGTTCTTCTTTTAATAAATTAATGACTGACATGTTATTTCCCACCTTCTATCTACTTGACACTAGTTTAACACACTCCGCAGGTTCCTACTTTATATGTACGTAAGCAATTGTCTAATCGTTTCAAGAAAACATTGCTTGCTTTCATAAAAAATCTGCTTCACTCAACACGGCTGACCACAACTCTTTCAAGAATTGTAGCTTACCCGTAAAAAGCAAGCAGATTCTTTTCAATTCATTTAACGACTAATCGACTAATTCATAACCACAAGCTAAAATGGCACATTCAGCTAAAACGATTAATGAATCAATATAAATGTTACTTAGCTTCAAATCTCTGTTAACAATAGAAAGCTCTGTACAACCTAATACAATTCGATCGCAATTTAATGCTAGCATCGCCTCTTCTATCGGTTGCCAATCTTCTAGCGTAACATCCTTCCCAGCCTTGACGTAATCATAAATGATCGACATCACATAGGATCTCATTTCATTATCTGGAACAACTGGTGTAATACCAAATTCCTCAAGTGCATCCTGATACATCCGTGACGTTAACGTGCCTGTTGTTGCTAAAATCCCTACACGCTTCGCTCCTAAATCAGCAGCACGCTTCGCTGTTTCGCGAATCATATGCAATACAGGTATAGGAGAACCTTCTTCAATTTCATGATAAAACGTATGTGCCGTATTACATGGGATAGCAATTACGTCTGCTCCTACCGAAGCTAGTTTTTTTGCATCCTCAATAATGACAGGAACTGGATTATCCTTTGTATTATCTAAAATAAAAGCCGTACGGTCAGGAATATTTGTATCATTATCAATGATGGTATGTAAATGCTCCTGATCCTTTTGTGCCTTCGTACGTCTTACAATCATTTCACCAATAAACATTGTTGCAAGTGGACCAACGCCACCAATTATACCTAAAGTTTGTTTTTTCATGTGTTAGACAGACCTTTGTTATTAAAATATTTCTTATAGCTGCGATAAAAGCTTAAATTATCTAGCGTGACATTCAACCAACGTTTTGCATTCATATCCTTATAATTAAAAATAGAATCTGTAGCCATACCTTGACGAATTAAACTTTTCGCTTCCATTACTAGTTGTTCATTTTGAACATATTTGAACAGCACACCATTCGGTACAATTGTCCAAAGATGCTTGTTCTTCACGTATGTTAGTTGTTGTTTACTTCCGCGAACATAATCGTCCGCTACATACTGCATTAAATTGAAGCCACTGGCCGTCACATAATAATTGGAAAGTTCATTATGTAATTCAATACTCAACAATTTATATTGACCATCACGATCATCATATTTCATATCAAATGTGGCAAAGCCATGGAATTGTATCGCTTCAAGAAATGACTTAACATTATCCATTAATTCCTGATGATAGGTTGTCATAATCGCTACATAACGCCCTATCCCTTCTGGAGAATGCTCTTCTAAAATAGGATTTCCTACCGCAAGAAGTTTTGCCTTTCCATCTTGTCCTATATATGCATTAACAACACGCATGTTAGCGTCTTCACCTGGTATATATTGTTGAATCATCAGATCATCACGATAAGCTGATTCTTTATAGATAGCACGTAATATACTGTCCTTTTCGTCCTTATCATATGCAATATATACTTTTTTCTTACCAGGAAAAATACAAGTAGCATATTTTGTCATATTCATCGGCTTAATGACAACTGGATAATCAAATGGCATGTCGTAGTCTTCATAATCATTCACCGTGCAAACATGTGAGGCAGGGTATTGAAAACCAAATTGTGCGCATAGTTCATACATGCTTTCACGAGTTAAAAGTTGATGCGCAAGTGGTGCGTCTACATAAGGAACTAGAAAATTCTCTACTAACTCCTCTTTATGTTCAACGATTTTTTTGACATAAAACTCATCACAGGCTAATAGCAGTAATTTTTTTTCTTTGAACTCCTCCGCAATAGCTTTTAAAGCGGTCACAAATCTTTCTTCGATATGAAGTCGTGGTATCTCACGAAAAGTCCATAAATCACTTTGTTGAATTTTTTCCATGTTCGTATGGTTTAGTGCAAGCGGCTTCACTCCATAGGCTTCGTAAAATGCTCTGGCCATGCCATAAGCATTCATTTCATCTCCAAGTAAAACCGGTAAAAAAACGTGCTCAATGGCCATTCTACTCAACTCACTTTTGCTTTTTTATTAGTGTAACATACTAACGATTTGTAGCTTATTTATGAACAGCTACAGCCTGTTTACCTAATTCCTGATAACTTTTGAAAAATTGTTCGACATTGTACGTAACATACCCTTTTAAAGGATCCATTACGACTACCTTATCACCTAAATGTCCCGTCAAGACAACTGCATGTAAGTTCATAAAAGCATCATGCGGAGTTGTTTCCCCTGTATAAATCCAGCCTCTTTCTGCTTTTCGTTTAGGCTTTGATAAATCTAGCGTTACCCATGTCACGACAGGAATACCTTCACGCACAAGCTGTAAAATATCATCCTGTGAGGCGTTACTCATATTTTTGACATGTAAGTCAGCTTGTTTATCTGTAATAACTGCCTCAGCCGCTTTGACAATTGGAGCAGCAAAAACATACATGCCACGAGCTTTATCACGAGGATTACCTGCAAAAGCTTCATTTGGATTTGGTCCAAAACGTTGATTGCCTACTGTTCGTATTTCTTGCTTTGGTAAATATTTGTCAGTCATTTCAAGTTTTGACACGTTCATTCCAAAATAATTTAATACAGCTGTGAGTGATGTAATTTCACAACCATGTGGCAGCTCAGGATTTTGCATGACAACAGGGACATCTAACTCCTGATCGTCTCTTAAAAAATGTGTTTCCAATCGATAATAGGGCTTTGTTGTATCGTAAGTGAAATTCTCGATTGTTGTATACCCATCGTTTGTCGAACTATTTTCAAGTGTGGTTGCAGCAATTGCATATTCTCGCCCTGCCTTTAGCTTTGAAAATACAGCCTCTCCCTCTTCTGAGCCAATTGCTTCTTCCACTACATCACCTGTTTGTACATCTGTAACCGTAAGGAAAAGATTTGGAATAGGTGCCCCGCTATTAAATTCTACTGTTAAAACCGTTAATTGACTTTTTTGTTCAGCATCTTGCCGTGAAAATGGCTGACAGCCTGAAAGTAACATAATAATCAAAATGCCAATAAGTAAAAGGCGTTTATACCACGTCCACAAGACAAATTCCGCTCCTATTCTAAGGCGAAGAGCACCCCCTTCGCCATTCTAATTATTCAATTTGTCGTAGTAGACTCTATTATACGATACTTTCATAGCCGTTCCTATTTTATCTTGATTTAGTAGCTATTTTTTGTACCAAAGTGAGCGGCAAAATTACACAAATCTCCTTCTTTACGAGTAAGCTTAAAAAATCTGAACAGTAATTATACTAAGAGATAATTGAAGTGACTCACATCGTTGTCACTTTCGGCCGTAATGTATGCTTTAGTACCTTACCAGAGGCATTACGTGGCAATTCTATTAAAAACTCAATTTCATATGGTACTTTATATTTAGCAAGTCGTGTTTGACAATAGGATAGTATCGAATTTTCATCAAGAGATTTTCCATCCTTTAACACTACAAATGCTTTTGGTACTTCTCCGTATACTTCATGAGGCAACCCAACCACTGCTGCTTCTAAAATTTCTGGCATTTGATATAGAACTTCTTCTACTTCAATTGGGTAAATATTTTCTCCACCACGAATAATCATATCTTTTTTTCGATCTACAATATATAAATAGCCTTCCTCATCAAAGCGTCCTAAATCGCCTGAGTACAACCAGCCATCCCTAATCGCTCTTGCTGTTTCCTCTGGATTGCGTAAATAGCCCTTCATTACTTGTGGTCCTCTTACGCATATTTCGCCCACCTCTCCAGCTGGTACGGTCTTTCCTTCACTATCAACTACACAAACCTCTGTCTGTGCTAATGGTTTTCCAACTGAGCCAATTTTCGTCAATGCATCCGTATCTAATAAAGAGGTAGCTGCAGGTGAATTTTCAGTTTGACCATAAAGATTTTGAACCTTTACATTTGGAAATGCTTCTTTCACTTGCTTTACAAGCTCATAAGGCATCGGGGCAGCACCGTAACATAGTAAACGTAAATGATTAAAGCTATGTTCCTTGAATCCAGGAGTATTTAATATAATGGTATACATAGATGGAACACCAAAGAAAATTGTCGCCTCAGTAGCTACAATTTGAGCTAACGTTTTAGTTGGTGAAAATGCTTCTTCAATGACCACTGTTCCCCCTCTATAAAACATAGGCATAGCAAATACATGAAGACCTGCACAATGAAACAAAGGCGTACAAATAAACATTTTGTCCCTGCTAGACATATTCATAGAAGACGACCAAATATCTGCTGTAGCCACGATATTCTGATGCGTTAGCATGACGCCTTTGGGTTTACCTGTTGTTCCCGACGTATACATGACCACTGCCGTATCGTCAGCCTCTAATTGCACAATTTTTCTAGCACGATTATCATATTCAATTATGTTTTTCATTTCTTGAAATCCGATTGTATGTTGGAATGAATAAGAAACGTCCTCTAATACCTCTGTTAATCTTTCATCAAAAATTAAGCCCCTTGCTTGAGAATGATTAAAAATAAAATCAACCTCAGGAGCAGCTAATTTAGTGTTAATTGGCATCACAATAAATCCAGCTAATTGGACACCTAAATATGCGATTAAAAATAAATCTGAATTGAGCGTATATAGGGCAATCACATCATCCTTTTTAAAATCTTGTTCCTGCAAGTAAGTCGCAAATCTTTCTACACGTTGGTAAAAATCATGATAGCTTATTGCCTTTCCATTATACAATGTTGCAATTGCATTTGGTTGCTGCCCTGCATAGTCTTCAAGAATATCTGTCATAAACTTCGTCATTATAAGCCCTCCATACTTTCATTTTATTATTATTGAATAAACAAGAATGGGAAACTATTAAACTTCTTAAAATTCTGAAAATTACGATTATATTTTATCAAGCAATGTATTTCTTGGCAATTTTTCCACACATTCAAAATATGTAGCTGAAGTAACGAAATATTCATAGACATTTTACTTTTCTAGTAATTTCTATTAGGTGTATGATACTTGTACGATTATTATTAGGAAAGGCCGGGTTTAAATGCTTTATGCACTTTTAGGAGATTTACATTCTAATATAGAAGACACTAAAGCTGTTCTAGCTCATATTCAACAAACAGCAGAGGAAGCAACAATCATTGGGTTAGGGGATTTATATGAATGCACTGTTAGTAAGAAAAAGGCACAAACCATATCTGGCTTACCTTTGCAAAAAGCGGCCATAGTAGAAAGTGAATTTGAAAAACTGCTAACCTTCCCCTCTATTCGAGGCAATCAAGAAGAACGTATTACTCAGGTCACTGGCATTGAACGTTTTAAAGCTTTACCAGAGACGATAGAGATTGATGGAGCCACGCTTATGCACGGACATCAATTTAGGTGGAATGTAAGCTGGCAACCGACTTTCCCACACTTTCAAAAACCATTATTTTTCTTCGGGCATAGTCACGAATCAGGTCTTTATCATCAACAAAAAAAGCTGCCGATTCGTATTCGCTACGGGCAACCAATTGCGTTACAAGACAAACAATATGGTGTGAATGTAGGCTCTGTTATCAATCACCGTGAATGGTGTCTTTATGATAGCCAAAAGCGTACAGTGACATTTATGTGTGTTCCACCTATTAATCTATAAAAGAGCAAGCTAGTATGTAGACTAGCTTGCTTTCCATTTTTTAATGAATATATTGCTTTTTCTCACTCAATAAAATTTCCTTTAACTCTTTTAATTTTTCAATTACAACATACGATTCATCCGTAATTTCTTTCAGGTATTTTTCAGCGCCCGTTTTATTGCCTACATTGTACTCACGCACTGCTTTTTTTGCTATATCATGCACGTGAATAAATGGTTGTTCTAACTCTGCGTAGACACGCTCATCACCTAACAGTTTCTTTCCTGTGCCGTAGTACCATTCGCCAAGGCGTGATTCTTTTGGAGACCCTACATCCTGCTCCGTCATCGTTTCAAAGCCTAGTAGCAAATTGTAGATTTTCCATCTCCACAATAGGTGATCGGTAATAGCTAATTCAATAATATCCTCTTGGCTAATAATAAAGTTTTTAGAAATTGTTGTGGATCGGTATCCATCAATCATTTTACTTAATTTATAAATGGCGGAGCCCATATCAAAAACGATTACCTTACTTTTTTGCATGCTCTCTGTAATTGTATGGTTACGTTCAGAAATAGTAGTAGCAGATTGTGCCTGAACCTTTGTCGTTGTAGCTATTTCCTCAAAGCGCGCCCCCTGCTGCTGTAAGTTTTTATTTAGCTCAGCTAGCGTCTGTGATATATATAAGGTATCTGTAACACCTTGATGTAAATCTTGGGAAAATTGAGTCGTCAATGAACTAATATTATGGGTAATATGAAGTAGCTCCTGTATATCTGTATGTATAGATTTGACAGATGTACTTGTATCATCAGCAAGTTTCCGAACTTCCTCTGCAACAACCGCAAAACCTTTTCCTGCTTCTCCAGCACGAGCGGCCTCTATTGATGCATTTAAAGCCAACAAATTTGTTTGATCTGCTATTTTTTTTATTAATTCCATTAATTTCGCTACACTATTTACACGCTCAACTAAACGCCTAATATCTTCCTGCATTGATTTATGGCCTTCATCGGTTGTCTGTAAAATAGATGATACTTGTTGTAATGATTCCAAATCCTGATTTAATTTTTTAAAGGCATGCTTTGTTTGCTCTGAAATATCACCCACTGATGTGGCAATTTCTTCAATACTTTCGTCTAACTCATGCATTAATTGATCTGCTGCAACAATCTCCTGTTGCTGAATCTCCTGAAATTCAATCAGTTCCTTAATGGTGTCTAACTGTGTATTATAAGTAATTATTTCACCTAATCCATTTACTACAGATCCTGCTTGAATTTCAATATAGGTCTCCAAAATAATTTGTTGATCAATTGTTACTAAGCTATCGTAAGACAATAAAACATCCAGCATTTTTTCTTCATCACGAGATAGTTCTTTGACAATAAGTGGAATGATTAATTGATTAATCAGTGTATAGGCAGATATCATCCAATTCGGTAGTACACCAATTCTTGCATGAACATAAGCAATTTTACGACGCTTAAAGACATAATCTAAATCTAATTCATCATCAAATAAGCTAATAAAATGTGTATCAAATAATCCTTTTAAGCGCTCTACTGTCGAATGTGTATTGATGACATGATTAAACTCTGGGATTTCCAGTAGACGAGCATAAAAATTATCGAGTATATGCTGTCGATTATTCTCATAAATTTTACGTAAAAACCCAACAGATTCTCTTCTAATTCTAGATAAAGCAAGGAAATCCAATTTTTCTTTAAAGCGTTCATTTGTTTCGATGTCTGAATTTTTCGTAGCCGAAAAATAATCATAACTTTGATTAATCTTCTTCCTTTTGAACATAGCTCCCACTCCTAGTTGTATTCAAGTAAATTAAAATTACCAATATTTTAAAGCCAATTATAGATTTCTCTTCATTACCTTCAACTAATAAAACATATATATTTTACCAACAATAGAATGACAAAAATAGATTCTCATTTAATTCTTTACACTTTATTATTTTTTCGTCCACTTTATTGACAATTTCTTATTTTCTTAGTTAAACACTGTCTTTACGCAGAAAAAGCGCTAAAATCCTGATTGATTTAGCGCCTTCTTCCCATATAAACTTCTCGTTAGTGCTAGCACTCGCAATCGCAATTTTGTAAACTATCCAGTAGCTTTTCCATGGCTTCTAGTTGCTCACACAGCGTTTGAATCATGCAACGTAGGATTGGAATTAACTCTTGACAGATGCAGAATCTAAGCACATTTTGTGCCAGTCGTATACCACCCTGATGATGGACAATCATTTCCCGAAGATAATTGATATTAATGCTATTAGAGACTGGTGGAGCACACATTGCATTGAACATAGCTTCTGTAATTTCTTTGTAAGCACACATATACTCGTATAATTCATACTCTGAATTTTGTACGACACAACATCGATTTTGTATCGCTTCAAGACTCTCAACCATTTCTGTATGTGTGCGAATGATTTCTAAGGCGAGATTTTGCACAGGTATATTCGTTGTATAACGTAAAACATTTTCAGACATTTGTATTGCTGCAACTTGATGAGGGATGATTTGCTTAATAAAATTTTCTGAGATACTACAAGTAATGGTTACGTAGGTCATACCCTGCATCATTTTTTTGAGGATTCGCTGATATTCCTCTAAATATGCCTTTGTCACATTACTGAGTTCAATTGGTTTAGCCATTAGACACACTCCTTTCAGAGTAATGTATGCCTGCTAGGTTGTTGTGCGATAGACAATTGTACCAATTGCTCAATTTTTACCAACCTTTATCATCGTAAAAAACTATACTTCCTCTTTCTTATATGTAGCTATGCATGTTGAACAAATGCATAGATTTGGCTCTCTTTGCACTGTATTTAACAGGGTTTCTGGAATGCTAACTGTCATACACCAGCACTCTTTTTCACCTTTTGCCACGCCACAATGGTTTTCGCCTCCGCATAATGGACATTTTATTTCTCCAGTTGACATGCTTTTACAACTCCTTTATTTTTCATCATTGTAAAATAAAAAGGGAAGAGCGCTCAATACCTTGCTCCTCCCAAAACTTTAATGTTGATGCTTGTGTATATCTTGTTTTACTTCTTCAATGTCAGTGTCACTATAAATAGATGTTCCACGTCCGCCACCTTTTGCTAACAGGGCCTTCACTTCATTATAGGATAATCCTGCCTCTGCATTTTTTTGCTTCACTTCGTTAATATTTGTGCCTGCAGATGTAAACTGGATGTCTTTTTCACGATTCATCATTTTTACCTCCTATAATTCATCTGGCTGCATTTCAATTAATTCGTCGCCTTCTCTTTTTACACGCTTATTGAGTTCCTCTATCGGAATGGCATCTACAGTTTGCATATCCTCATGCAGATCGAAAAGACTAATCGTATCTGATTCAACCATGTCAGGCTTGTCCTTACTATTTAAATTCATGAACATTTTCTTTTCATGTGGTATTTTTTCGATGTCCATTCTGTCACACTCCTTTTCCTATAATGTGTGTAATGCTGAACAGATTATGTGTCTTTCTCTTTCGTACTTTTATCAATTCGATGATACTCAGCTATTTGAATAACTCGTACATGTTTTGTGTGCAGTTCATGGTATATCCCCCTACTATCCGTAAAGGAGATATATTGATCACGTTCATTTTTCACTAATTTTTCTGCCTCTTGTTGCGATTCAATAAAAATGAATCTTCGTACATAATGTACCTCATCAAAAAAATACGTAATTTTAAATTCCTTCATCTTTATGCCCCTTAATCCTGAATGTCACCGCTTATTCTGTCCAGAAACTGAAAAACCTTGCATTCCTAAAATTACATAAAACATCTGATGCATATAGTAGAGCAATAAACCTTTGCATTGGAGGGAACAATAATTGATTCATACTGTCAAAGCTGGTGAAACCCTAACTCAAATTTCTCAAGATTACCGTACATCTTTGGCATCCATTCTCGCTGCTAATCCAGGAATTCAGCCTGATCATCTTTTCATGGGTCAACAAATCGTCATCCCTGGCTTGCCTGAGCCCGACACAATTCCTTACCGTATTGAGATATCTACCAACAATCGCTGGCTCCGTTTATATAGAGATAATATCCTTCAAAAACAATACCCAATTGCAGTTGGACGCATGCTTCACGAAACACCAGTAGGTAGTTTTATGATCATCAATAAAGCGCCAAACCCTGGTGGTCCTTTTGGCACGATGTGGATGAGTCTTTCTAAACAACACTACGGAATTCATGGCACAAATGATCCTAGCTCTATTGGGCATGCTGTTTCACATGGGTGTATCCGTATGCAAAATCGAGATGTTGAAGAGCTAGCCAGTATTGTGCCAATAGGTACAGAAGTAGTGATTCATCCCTAACTTAAAAGGCTATCTAGTTAGTTTAGATAGCCTCTTGTTTTACTTATCTTGTTCTCTAGCCTGTGCGAGCTTCGTTAAATAGTATTGCTCCTCACGCCACATATGATCCGCCATCGGAGCTGTAAATGTACCTAGCACCTCTGCACTTAGCTCCATCTCTTCTAGCTCTCTTAAAAATGTTTTAAATAATGTCATTTCAAGCTCAACATCTTTACTAAAGCGTTTTAAAGCAGGAAAGGAATTCATATTCGTACGTAAATAGCCTGTTAATTCAACAGCCTTTAAATAAAATTGCTCAAAGTGTTGAGCAAACTCATGGCTCTTTTGCTTCAAACGCTTCTCAACACCATCTAAATCATCATTAATAATGCCTGCATGACCGGAGGCATCTAAAAGCCAAACTAAATGATGATGAAGCTCATGAAAAATAGGTGGTGCTTCTCCTTTTTTTAAATAACCCAGCACATTTTGATATTCTTCTAATTCATTAACCATATGATTGACAAACGTAGGCGTTAAATGAATCCCAATATCCCCCAATAGTTGATGTCTGAGTAGACGAAGCTTGAACTGCTTAAATTGCTCAACATTGTCGTCCACGGACACTGAAAAGGATACAGCATTTGAATCATCGAGTGAAGGGACATAGGTAAGTAGCTGCGAGAATTGATAAATATACGTATGGGCTCTTTGAATATCTTCTTCTTCTGAGGGATAAAGGGCGTCATGAATAAATTGAGCGTGGTTTTGCATGATTTCTAGCCAAAATCTATGCTCGAAAATGGCATGTTGCACAAAATTTGACAAAGGTCTACCTCCTCTTATCTTGATTTTAGAGAAATAAACTAAAAAACTTCCCTCGAGCTGTCTTTGCTTTCTGTTATCTCCCCATTCTATTCTTCGTGCTATACAATTAGTCTTACTGTAAATTTCGTATAGGATGAAATGCTAAAAGCTATACTATCTATGGCAAAACCATTTAGATGGCTTTATTTAAAACTATAGGAGGGAAATACGTTGTCAACAAGTAAACAGCTATTATCCATATTCGCCCTAGGTGGGATAAATGAAATTGGTAAAAATATGTATGTAGTACAATATGCAGATGACATAATTATTATTGATTGTGGAGCAAAATTTCCGGATGAAACCCTGCTCGGAATTGATTTAATCATTCCTGATATTACGTTTTTACTTGATAATAAGGAGAAAATTAAGGCATTAATTGTCACACATGGACATGAGGATCATATTGGTGGAATTCCCTATTTATTAAAAAAATTAAACGTCCCTGTGTATGCTACCCGATTCACCCTCGGACTTATTGAGTTAAAGCTTAAGGAACATAAACTTTTAAGAGAAACGGATTTAATTGAAATTCATGCTGATTCAGCACTACATTTAGGACAAATCGATATTAGTTTCTTTAGAACCAATCATAGTATACCCGATTGTTTAGGAATCGTTTTAGCTACCCCTGAAGGAAATGTTGTCCATACGGGAGATTTTAAATTTGATCTAACGCCCGTTAACAACCAGTTTGCTGATATTCATAAAATGGCTGAAATCGGTTCAAAGGGTGTGCTTGTCCTTATTTCAGAAAGTACAAATGCAGAAAGACCAGGTTTGACCCCTTCTGAGCAACTTGTAGGGCATCATATCGAGGAAGCCTTTTTACATGCTGAACGAAAAGTAATCATCTCAACCTTTGCTTCAAATGTTAATCGCATCCAACAAATCGTACATGCTGCAATTGCCACCAATAGGAAGTTAGCTTTAGTTGGGCGCAGCATGGTCAATGTTGTGGATGTTGCGATTGAACGAGGTTATTTATTTGTGCCAGAAGATCTGTTAATTGATGCACGAGAAGTTAAATACCTCCCCCCAGAAGAGGTCGTGGTCCTCTGCACAGGTAGCCAAGGTGAGCCTCTAGCTGCACTAGCAAGAATAGCAAATGGTAATCATCGTGAAATTAAAGTTTTACCAGACGATACAGTCATTCTTGCGGCTTCACCAATCCCAGGTAATGAAAAGGGCGTTTCTCGCATTGTAGACAATTTGTTTCAGCTTGGTGCTAAGGTTATTTATGGTTCTTCCAGTCATACAGGTATGCATGTATCAGGTCATGGTCATCAAGAGGACTTGAAACTTATGCTGACCTTTATGAAGCCTAAATTCTTCATTCCTATTCATGGTGAATATCGTATGTTACATCAACATCGTTTATTAGCAGAATCTGTTGGCGTTCAAAAGGGACATACATTTATTATGAAAAATGGGGATGTTGTTGATATTGAACATGCGAAGGCAAGGCAAACACGGAAAATTCCTGCTGGGGATACGTATGTAGATGGGATTGGCATTGGTGAGGTCGAAGGAATTGTCCTCCGTGATCGCAAGCAACTTTCAGAAGACGGAATGCTTGTTATTGTATTGACACTCAATAAAGCTGATGGTGCTTTTATTTCAGAACCCGATACCATTTCACGTGGTTTTGTTTATGCAAAAGATTTCGAGGCACTATTAACTAAAGTCAATGTGCTTACCAAAGAAATCGTCAATGAGCTTCAAGAAGAAGGCAGACAGCAAATACATGTCCTTCGCCGAGAAATTAAAAGAGCTGTTGGACAATATTTATTTACCCAAACAAAGCGAAAGCCCATGATTTTACCAATTATTATTGAAATTTAGCAAGTCGGTGCAAGGATTGCCTAATCCATTTGCACCGACTTATGTTAATTGCTCAACCTTTGAAAGGAATCATTTAGAAAATCTCCATTAAAAACCTTATGTAACATATCAGCATATAGATATTGGAGCTGTTCAAAGCTATGATGTAAGTTTTTTGAATGCTGATTCACTTGTTTTGACACATTATCGAAATACTGTGGAAGCTTTTCTACCGCTGTGACTAAAGAATCTTTATTTATTAATAAATGTTGAATAGCGTTTAATAGTTGAGCTACTCTATGCTGTATATCAAGAGGAGGTAATTCAATTATTAAACGAAAGATATGACGCCTCTCTTTATTTATTTGATACCATTTAAAAAAGTGAAATAAATAATCACTAACAACAATGGATTCATTCGGAATAATGGCAATGATATCATGACCGATACACACAGCTTTTTTACATTGATAAATAAGGGTTTCCTTTAAATTCAATTTATTGAGAAGGATGCTTTTTGCAGGTACTAGCGACAAATCAAATGAATCAACCGTGTGATCAATCTTTGGCACTTGACTAGCATCATCATCTACCAATAACTTCAATAGTGTTGCTTTGGTGATAAAAGGAGTACCTTCCGTAGTAAAACATTGATCATTCACAATTAAATGACCAATTTGGACTTTTGCTATTTCTTCTAAAAAAAACTGCTTCACCATATATGAACCCTCCAATCCTCTGTCCCAATTAATACCCTGAATACAATCCTCATTAACGCATTATACCTAGTTATTTATTTAGGTCATTTGTCTGAATAAAGTATTACTCTAAAGATTGTACCATTTTAATGTAACTTTTTCTCTATTATACCACTATAATAGTATAGTCATTTCCATTGTTTTTCACTAGCTTTTAACTTAGAGGTGAATCATATGTCAGATTTTTTAAAGCTAGTAGGTGAACAACTTCGGATTATTCGGTTATCTAAAGGACTTAGCCAAGAAGAAGTGGCTGAAAGGACAGGGAAGTTAGGTTTCAGTAAAGGAAGGGTTTCCAATATTGAGCATGGACAATCTAATATTACCTTAAGTACTTTGGAAACAATCATGAAGGCATTAGACATTACCCCTGAGGAGCTATTTAATTTTCAAAAATTATCTGGCGTTACTGATATTGAGGAGAAAAACCTCATGCTAGACATTCATCGCTCATTATTAAGAGAACGAAATTTAGACGAGGTCAAATATGTAGTTCGTATTACGAAGGATTTTTTAGATACCATTGATTCTCAATCAAAGAAAAACAGCTCCAACGGTCAATGACCAGTGGAGCTGCTTCTTTATTCAACATAACTTTTAGTAGCTACATACCAAACTTTTGACGATAGCCACATTTTCTACATAATTCTTCTACAGCTTCCCTTCGTGAGAAGCCTGCTACGATCTTATTGGCACGTTCCCCTTCTACAATTTCGGAGAAGGATTTTTCGTGTACATTTCCTAAATTTATGACACCTTCCCCATCCAAACAGCAAGGTACAACGGTCCCATCCACCAATATAGCTGCTTGACTACGCAGTGCATGACAAAAACCCTTACCTTCATCCTCAGGCTCTAGAAGACTTGGCCATCTAAACTCATGATCCTGATTTAAATACACATGAGGGGCAATTTTTACCCCTTTTCCAGGCTCTACTTTTTCTTCTATACGGTAATCAAGATTATACTCATTTTCTAATATTTCTAAAGTCTCACGGTTGCGACGGGCTGCAACATCCGAAACATGATCCTGTTGTAGATTCCATAAACGATAGGAAATAATCGTATTGTATTCCCTAGAGTCTCGCACAAAATCTAAAATATCCCCTAAATATTTTTCGCGATTTTCGGAGCCTTCATGCCCATCAAAGCTATGCAACGAGAAATTAATTTGGCGTAATGCTGGCTTTCCTAATATTTTCTCGCGGTTCTTTTTAATTAGCGTACCATTCGTTGTAATATTCACTTTAAATCCTTTTGCATGGGCAGCATCTAATAGCTGATCAATTCTTGGATGTAGTAATGGCTCTCCTTTCACATGCAAGTAAATATATTTTGTATGTGGACGAATTTCATCTAATATTTTATTAAATTGTTCGACTTTAATAAGCCCTTTTGCACGAGCTGTTGGTGGACAAAAACTACATGCTAAATTACAGACACTCGTAATTTCTATATAAACCTTTTTAAATGTTTTCAATGTTACTTCTCCGTTCCCATTCACTAAATAATCAAATCTTATTCATTTTAACAAATTTATTGGATAGATAGCAAAAATCGTTGAGTTTCCATCTAGAACTCCTACCTTTTCTCTAGGTAACATGGCTACACGTACAGGTGGGTTCACGAAGCACTAATATCTTAATAGTAATAGGAAAGGAAGGGAGGAGAAACGATGTCTAATTTTAATTCTAAAAAATTTTATGGACCTGATGAACCTGAGCAGGAATCCTCTAACAAGCAAGGGAAGAATCATATAACAATCAATTTTACATTCAATATAGGAAATACTGATTTTCACTTTGAGCAACGAGCGGAAGGCGGAGGCCAAATCAATCATGATGTAGGTACAAATGCCAACCAAGGTGGTCAAAATGCTAGTAATGGTAGTCATACACGCAACGTCAATTCGCAATTTGCTGACGGTAATGGAAGAAGTGGTATTGCTGGTAATAATAAAGACGAGGCTGGTGGGCAACAAGGCATTAAAGTACGGGATAGTCTTGTCATTGATAGTGATATTCATTCATCCTCTAACCATAGTGAAAGTAATGAAGAGCCTGATGTATTAACTGAAGAAGGTGAGTAGATTTGCTTTCACAAAAAGACTATTGATGGTTTTGTTTTTCAACACGATGAAAAAACTTCTATCTGCTTGATGGTACCCTCAACAGATAGAAGTTTTTTTATTACACATTGCGTTTATAGTTTTTTGTGCCATCATATGAATAAAGCATCGGCTTTTTATCCACATAGGTTTCTAAATGAACAGGACGTCCCCATAGCTGGTAAATATAAGGCAATACATTTTCTAAATAGTGTGGATCTAACTCCATCCCTTCATAGCCATGAACTAAATATAGCTCGCCATTTCGCAAATAATCACCATTTTTTACGACAATGTATGGGAAGCCTCCATTTACACGCATGGATACAAGCTGATCGCGAACCATCTCGTGATCCTTATCCGTTATACGGTATTCATTCCCTTTCTTTTGGAACAAGTACAAATCTTCACGCTTCACTAAATCCTTTGTTAAATAGTTTCGAATAAAGGAAATATCTGATTCTACCTCTCTAACCTCAAAAATCTTTTCACGTCCTGTATTTGGCAAAACACCTAACCGTTTCATTTCCTCAGTAGGGTTATTATAACGATTTTCAATATCCTCGAAAATTTTAATCCCAAGATAATATGGATTAATCGATGTTTTGGAAGGCTGCACAACCCCCGCATTTAATTTGGCATATTCGATTGTTTCAGCAGTTGTTAGCTTTAGCTCCCGCATGATTCGTTGATGCCAGAAGGAGGCCCAACCCTCGTTCATTATTTTTGTTTCTAACTGAGGCCAAAAATAAAGCATTTCCTCTCGCATCATTGTTAATATATCTCGTTGCCAGTCTTCCAATTCACGGCTATGCTCCTCTAAGAATAACAACAGATCCTTTTCTGGCTGAGGAGGAAATTGCCTTAATCGGCGTCGGATTGGTTTATAAACTTTTTCTTTTTCTTCTATACTCCATAAATCATCGTACGGTGATTTTGCTGGTGGTTTTTCCTCCTCAAGCTCATCCTCCTCACTCCAGGATAGCTTCGGTCGTAAAATAGATGGATCAATATGCTCTTGAATAGCTAAAACAGCATCTAAAAACTGCTCCACCTCATCCTTGCCATATTCTCTCTCATAGCCAGCTATTCGCTCCGCGGTTGCGGTCATACTTTCTACCATATCTCTTCTTGTATTAGAAAAACGTATATTATTTTTGAAGAAATCGCAGTGTGCTAAAACGTGGGCAATAATCAATTTATTTTGCGTTAATGTATTGGTATCGAGTAAAAATGCATAGCAAGGATTTGAATTAATCACAAGCTCATAAATCTGACTAAGCCCTAAATCATATTGAAGCTTCATTTTATGAAATTGTTTACCAAAGCTCCAGTGGGAAAAGCGCGTAGGCATACCGTAGGCGCCAAATGTATAAATAATATCTGCAGGACAAATTTCATAACGCATTGGATAGAAATCTAAGCCAAAGCTTGAGGCAATTTCGGTAATTTCATCTATTGCTCGATGAAGCTCTTTTGTGTCCATGTTACGCCCCCTCCTTTGAACGTGGTGCTGAGCAAACTTCCTTGTTACTCTTCATTTTTCTTGAAAAAGCTCTTTAAGGCGTCATAGACATCGCCTTTTTTTCTCAGAATATGGTATCTAAATTTAGGATCATCAATTTTTTTATACGTATACATAAGCGTTGAGAAACGGTTATGCTGATTCACCTCACCATAGCCAAACATGCTGGATACATCCATTAATTCTCCTACTAGCTTTAAGCACTTTTCATTATCCATCGATATATTTTCACCGTCTGAAAAATGGACAGGATAAATATTGTAGCGAGATGGATGATATTTATCCTGAATTAATTCCAATGCCTTTTTATAAGCTGAAGAACAAATGGTTCCTCCACTTTCGCCCTTTGTAAAGAATTCCTCTTCTGTGACAACCTTTGCCTCTGTATGATGAGCAATAAATTCAATTTCTACTGTTTCATATTTTGAACGTAAAAATTTCGTCATCCAAAAGAAGAAGCTTCTGGCACAATATTTTTCAAATGCTCCCATCGAGCCACTTGTATCCATCATGGCGAGCACTACTGCCTTGGATTCTGGTTTCTCCACTTCATCCCATGTTTTAAAACGTAAATCGTCATTGTGGATTGGCGTTATTTCTGCTTTCCCATGCATCGCATTGCGCTTTAATGCGTTTAAAATTGTACGCTTTTTATCGACATTACCCATGAGTCCCTTTTTTCGAATATCATTAAACTCTATTTTTTCTGTTTTAATATCTGCCTTTTCTTTTTGCTGTAAATTAGGTAACTCTAGTTCATGGAATAAAACATTTTGAATTTCCTCAATACTGACTTCCGCTTCATAATAATCTTGGCCAGGCTTGTCACCCGCTTCTTTTCCTTTACCTGGAGCCTGATTGGCCTTACTGCCATCGCGCGCTACTACGTCTCCAACACTACTATCCCCTTGTCCTTGCCCTACATGCTTAGAATTATCATAGTTATATCGAATCTTATATTCATCAAGTGACCGAATTGGTATTTTAATAACCTCGCGACCATTGGACATCACAATACTTTCTTCGCTAACTAAATCAGGTAAATTATTTTTAATCGCATCTTTCACTTTTTCCATATGGCGTTGCTGGTCCTGGTGCCCTTTACGATGGAGGGACCAATTTTCCTGAGAAATGACAAAGCGTTTATTTTCGTGTTCAGTCATTTTTATCCTCACCCATCTATCAAATTCGCTTTTTCTATACTATGCTTGTGAGCTAAATTTTTGAACTTTTTTCATAAAATCAATTGCTTCCAGATTTTTTTGAGCATCCTCGAAAAGCTACTCTTCAAAATCTGTAACATCCGCTGGGACTTTATCCAGATTTTTTCACTGAACCAAAGAGAACAATTTGTGCATCCATCTCACCACCTATAAAGGTGAGCGTTTTCTGCTGAATCAAAATAAATCTCTCATCCTGATAATAAAAGGAGTGCCCTAAAAATGGGACACTCCTATCTGAATTGGAACAATCAACATAGTTATCGATTGAGCAAACTTCCTACATATTGTAGCAGCTCATTTGCTGATGTTGTATTATAGCCATGTTCATCAACAAGCCTTGCCACAACCTCATTAATCTTCTTCAGTTGCGATTCATCTGGCATCTTAGAAGAAGTAGTAATTTTCACGACATCTTTCAAATCTGCAAATAATTTCTTCTGAATGGCTTCTCGCAATCTTTCATGAGAATTATAGTCAAAACGTTTACCTTTCCGTGCATAGGCAGAAATTCGAATAAGAATCTCTTCACGGAATGCCTTTTTAGCATTTTCTGAAATGCCAATTTGCTCCTCAATCGAGCGCATTAATTTTTCATCTGGGTTCATTTCTTCCCCAGTAAGTGGATCATAAATTTTATTTTTATTACAAAATGCCTCTACATTATCGAGGTAGTTGTTCATCAATGTTTTAGCCGATTCCTCATAAGAGTACACAAAAGCTTTTTGTACTTCATTTTTAGCAATTTCATCATATTCTCTACGAGCAACCGCAATGTAATTCATATATTTTTCACGATCTTCTTGAGAAATAGATGCATGCTGATCTAACCCATCCTTCAATGCTCTTAAAACGTCTAATGCATTGATCGATGGTATCTCTTTGCGGATAATAGCAGAAGAGATACGGTTAATAATATAGCGTGGATCAATACCGTTCATGCCTTCATTTGGGAACTCTTTCTTCAGCTCCTCTAAGTCAACGGAATTAAATCCCTCCACATTTTCTCCGTCGTACAAGCGCATTTTTTTAATCAGATCCACACCTTGTTTTTTCGGTACCTCCAATCGAGTGAGTACCGAAAAGATTGCTGCAGCCTTTAAAGCATGCGGTGCAATATGGACATGGGACATATCGCTCTCTTTTATCATCTTTTCATAAATATGCTCTTCCTGACTAACTTTCAGGTTGTAGGGAATTGGCATAACGATAATTCGAGAATGTAATGCCTCATTCTTTTTATTCGAAATAAATGACCGATACTCCGTCTCATTTGTATGAGCAACGATTAACTCATCTGCACTAATTAAAGCAAATCTTCCTGCTTTGAAATTTCCTTCCTGAGTTAGAGATAATAAATTCCATAAGAATTTTTCATCGAGCTTCAGCATCTCCTGGAATTCCATCATTCCTCTATTGGCTTTATTTAGCTCCCCATCAAAGCGGTAAGCACGAGGATCCGACTCTGAACCAAATTCGCCAATTGTAGAAAAATCAATACTTCCTGTTAAATCAGCAATATCTTGCGATTTAGGGTCTGATGGTGTAAATGTCCCAATACCCACACGTTTGTCTTCTGAAAAAGTAATACGTTCAATCATCACATTCTCAATGCGTCCATCGTATTCCTTTTCAAGCCGCATTGTATTTAAAGGCGATAAACTTCCTTCAATTCTAATACCATATTCCTCAAAGAACTCATTACGCAAATGATGTGGAATTAAATGGAGTGGATCTTCATGCATTGGACATCCCTTAATTGCGTAAACCGCACCCTCATCTGTTCGCGAATATTGTTCTAATCCGCGTTTCAGTAAAGTAACGATTGTTGATTTACCACCACTAACTGGTCCCATTAATAATAAAATACGTTTTCTAACATCTAACCTGCGTGCTGCTGGATGGAAATATTCCTCCACCAGTCTTTCAATTGCTGTTTCAAGCCCAAAAATTTCTTGTCCGAAAAATTTGTACATTTTTTGCCCATCGCGTTCCTCTACACCAGCACTTTTTATCATATTGTAGACGCGTGAATGGGCTGTTTGAGCAACTTCAGGTCTTTCCCTAATGATGTTTAAATAATCTGCAAATGTCCCTTCCCACTTCAGCCTGTTTTCTTCTTCGCGATAGTTTTTCACTTTATCTAAAATGTTAATAGCCTTCCCTCCATTCAGGGCTTGATTTATAACATAGTATGAAGTTAACAGCATGATGATACCATTACTTTTTCTTTGATGAAGTTTCTTCTTATATTTCTATTTTTCGGGGCAAAAAAATGGCAGATATATCAACTGTTTTCATACATAGAACCTTACTGAATGAAGATAAAAATTTCGGTTATTCTAACGTTAGAAAGGAGGTCCATCATTGCATCGCCATTTTACATTTCTTTTCACATTTTTATTTTTAGGAATTATGCTGTACCCCTCTGTCTCTTTTGCAAAGGAAGAGCTAACAGAAGAAGAAATTTTACAGCAGCGTATGTCCTATTATGTACAATTTGACGAATTACTCATTCCTTGGCATTTTTTAGCTGCTATCGATCAATATGAAAGAAACCTACAGTCAGTTCGTAAAGATATCCCTAAACGAGAAGGTTATTTGGCTATCCAATTTTCTGATGAATACTGGTCAGGTGCATTAAATCCTATAAAAGAAGACACTTCTCCTGAGACAATCAGCTATTTCGGAGGAATGGGCCTTGATGGCAATCACGATGGGATCGCCAGTCCTAAGGATGATGAGGATGTCATTTTCTCGATGGCTAGTTATTTAGGGAAATTTGGAACCACTGATGAGGATTTTAAATTAGCTTTATGGGAATATTATGGAAGCGAAGAAGCAGTCAATCAAATATTCACCATCTCCACATTGTACAGACATTTTAAAACAATTGAGCTTGATGCACATACCTTCCCGTTAAATGTTCGCTCTGATTACAGTTACAGGGGCACTTGGGGCGCCAATCGTGGTTGGGGTGGACGCCGAATTCATGAAGGAACTGATATTTTTGCCAGCTATGGAACGCCAGTATTATCTACCTCTTATGGAATTGTTGAGGTAAAAGGATGGAATCAATTTGGTGGCTGGCGCATCGGTATTCGCGACAATCATAATTCCTATCACTATTATGCCCACCTTGGTAGCTATCATAAGGATATTGAAGTCGGTTCAATTGTAAAACCTGGTACTGTTCTTGGTTATGTTGGAAGCTCTGGGTATGGGAAAGAAGGTACATCTGGCAAATTCCCTCCACATCTTCATTATGGGATATATAAATTTAATGGCAGAAACGAATGGGCTTTTGACCCGTATCCTTCACTTCTACAGTGGGAGCGGCAAGCAAAAAATCAAAAACAATAAAGAAACTTTTACTTATGGCACTTGAAGCAAATTGCTTCAGGTGCGTTTTCTTTCCACATAGGAAATTCTACATAAATATATAAATCAGTTGTTAGACATCTATATATATTTAACTATTAATAAAAGGAAAACAATTATGTCATTGTACTAAAAAACTATTTTTAAATATTTCTATCGAAAGGCTTATTAATATGCATAAATAGTTATAAAATAGTATTTGTGATTGAAAAAATTTCTCAATGAGATAGTAAAGGGATGGGAAAATGAAAGGCATAATCAAGTTTAAAACACTTAAAACTCGAATTTTAAGTGCATTTATTCTTTTGTTAGTTTTAGTAGTTAGCTTTACAACCTACACTTACAATTCCAATACAAATATGGAAAAACAGGCAAAAGATTTAGTAAAAGAAGATTTAGTTGTTTTAAATGCAAGTAAAAATTTAGCACTCTCTATGAGTGTTCGCCTATCTGCAGCGTTAAATTATGTGTTGACAGGTGACGAGAAATACAAAGAATCATTTGATGAATATCGCAAAATGGCTGAGGAAAATAACGCTATTCTAGACAAATATGAAAAATCAGATGAACGCGAACAACTAGTAGCTATCGCCCGTGATTGGAGTACCCTTGTCAACACAGAGGTATTTGATATCTATCAAAAGGGCAATAAAGAATTAGCTTTAGAAAATTTAATGGATACTCATGGACTCGTTACGAAAGTACGATATGGTTACGAAAAACTGGCAGATGAACATGCTCAAGCCATTACAGATGTTGGTAATGATGTTGTATCAACAAGCTCTGAGAATCGAACAATTGGTATCGCCTTTAGTTTGATCCTAACTATAGCTGGTATTCTAATTGCCATTATCACAGCTAATACCATCTCTAAACCTGTTACAGTCGTAGCCAATCGAATGAAAGAATTAGCAGATGGAAATTTGCAGCTAGAGTCTCTACCTGTCAAAACACGAGATGAAATTGGAACGTTAATGGTGGCAGCAAATGATATGAACGAAAAACTAAAACAAACGATCCGCTCTATTTACACGGTTTCTGAAACAGTAGCAGCTAGTAGTGAAGAACTTGCTCAATCATCGAATGAAGTACAAGCAGGTACTGAGCAAATTACAATAACAATGCAAGAGCTAGCATCAGGTACAGAAACACAAGCATCCACAACAGGGGATTTGGCAGAAACAATGACAGCATTCAAGCGTAGCATTCAGGAAACGACACAAGAGGGCATTGAATTAAGTGAGCATTCTAGTCATGTTCAAAAATTAACGGTTTCAGGGAAAAGTTTAATGGTTCAATCTACCAAACAAATGGCTACAATAAATGAAATTGTATTAGACTCTGTGAAAAAGGTCGAGAATTTAAATGAACAGTCTGCTGAAATTTCCAAGCTTGTGTCAGTTATCGATGATATCTCAAACCAAACAAATTTACTTGCATTAAATGCAGCAATCGAAGCAGCACGAGCAGGTGAGCATGGCAAGGGCTTTGCTGTTGTGGCAGATGAAGTCCGAAAGCTTGCTGAGCAAGTACAGTTCTCTGTTACGGATATTGCAACAATTGTCCATCGTATTCAAGGTGAGACTGGCAATGTAACATCTGCCCTTCAGACTGGCTATGAGGAAGTAAAAAGAGGAACAACACAGCTCGATGAAACAAATGAAACATTTGAAAAAATTTCTGATGCTGTTGGGGATATGATTGATAATATTTCAACCATTTCAACGAATTTAAATCAGCTTGCTCGAAATTCAGAAACCATTAATGCTTCTATTGATGATATGGCCTCCATTTCACAGGAATCCGCTGCTGGCGTTGAGCAAACAACAGCAACTGTTGAGGAAACCGCTGCTACAATGGATGAAATCGCTAGAAGTGCAAATCAGCTTGCTGGAATGGCCGAGACGTTAAATACGCAGCTACAACAATTTAAAATTTAATCATCTAAACAACAAAGGCTATCTCAAATTTTTCTATTTTGAGATAGCCTTCTCTCTTATTGCCAATGACTTATCGGCACTCGTTCTAATTCATGACGTTTAATAATAACACTTATCTTTTGAAACCATTTCTCACAAAGCTCCATGGCTTCTTTATAGTCATCATCCTCTTTTGATATAGGATCTTCACTATTATCTATGAACATATATTCTTGAATAGGCTCTGATAAATGATCTACTACTAGCTTTAACGATAGCTGTGAGATTGTATCTTCTTCTACATCCTCTTCTTCTTCTACTTCATCTGCTTCAGCAAGTAAGGAACCACTCATTAGATGATTCTTTGTTTTAACCGTAAATACTTCATCTTCCATAATGGCAACCTCATATATTCTGTTAAATGGAACCTCTATTATTTTTAGTTCTTCGTCTAAAGCTTCTCTTCGTGCAAAAATAAGCGTGTTTGTCTGTTCATTTAACAATAAAGCATTTAAAGCATCACTGGAAACTGTACATTGTGTATGAGGGATAGCCATTATCTCCTCCTCACTAGCCTCCGTCATGGCAGTTAAAGTTTGTATGGCAATATAACGCTCTTTTAAATAACGGATACTACCTATACCAACTAAAGCTAGCCCAATTAAAAAAAATAGCTGCTTAATAATGACTAATTCAATGGCCTTTGCTAGATAAAGATAGATAATCCCTAATAAAATGAAGAAAATATTTTTCATTTTTAATTCCCGCCTTTATCAAGATACTCACTAGAAAAATTTAATTGATGTACTAGCAATAGTATTCTTGATTCTATCTTTTCATTCTAATAAAAAACACGAATCCATTGAACTTTTCAATGAACCCGTGCTTTTGCTTTTAACGACCAATTAACTCTTCTTTACTACTTACGTCGTCTAATGTTTTATCTTTTTCTATTTTGTGCATCTCAAGAACATGCTCAGATGGCGGAACGAGTAAGCTCACCACGACAATGGTGATACCAGTTATTACAACACCCGAAAATACAGGAGCCTGCCATAACTCATTTAATAGACCTATAAAGCCTTCTGATTGGATTGTCAGACTAGGTACGAATGTTAGAGATGTCACAATGTAATAAACTAAGCCAACAGAAATACTTGCCCAAACTGCAGGAGTACTCACACGTTTCCAAAATGGTCCTAGAACGATTGGCCAGAATATTGTCACGAAAATAATATCCCATGCTAAATAAGCTAAATCAATTACTTTTTGGAAGCTTAAAGCTAGTACTAAACCTAATAAAGCACTAGATAGAATAATAGAGCGCGAGAATCTTAGTAGCTTCTTGGGATCAGGGTTACGATTAATAAAATCTAAATAAATATTCTTTGTCACAATCCCCGAAGTCGCTACATAACATGCAGCTACTGTGGACATCCCCATGGCTGCCATGGCTGTTAGGAAAATAGCTGCTAGTAAGGGCGGAAAATAACCTTGTGCAAAGGTAAGCATCAATGTTTCTGGGTTTGTGCTCTCAGGATAAATAGACTTGAATGCTTCCCCCAGCATCCCTGGAATCCAGCTAATTGCAATGACAATAATACCAGCCATAATCATACTGCGCTGTGCCACTCGCGGACTTTTCGCAGCAGCTACCCTCTGCCCAAGGTCAACTGCAGGAATATCTCCAAGTGCTAGTACAAGATACAACGTCCAGAATTCAGCTCCTGCCTTCTCAAATAATGTACCAATATTCCACCACTCAGGATTAAATGTAACGTCTGGATAGTAAAACAAAATAAAAATGGTAATACCCAAAATACCTGCCACTGCAAGCGCACCTTGCACAATTTCAGTATAGGCAACTGCCCATAAACCACCAATTACTGAATAAATAGCTGTTAACGATACAAATAGAAGTGCCGCAGGTATAAAATCAATTTGCAACAATTGCTGAATAATATATGTTCCACCAACTGTTAACGCCGCTGCATTAAAAACACCAAAAGCAATTGCCATAACAACCCCTGTATAGGCTCCTAGCTTTTTACTGCCGTAGCGTAAACCGTAGTAATCTGCTAATGTCCAGCCCTTTAAACGTCGTAATGGCTTTGTCCAAATGAGTGCTCCAAGAATCATACAAGTCCCTAAACCACCCATTGTTGCCGATCCTTCAAAGCCACCACTTGTATAGCCAGAGCCTACCGCTGCAAAAAAGAAGGGTGCTGCTAATAAAGCAGCGACTAAACTACCCGTTACAACGGATAAAGGCATGCTCCAGCCAGCAACAATTAAATCTTCGGCTGTGTTGACACGCTTATAGCCTTTATAGCCAATGTAATAGATAAATAATAAGTATAAGCAAAAGATAATAATATTTAACATTATTTACTCCTTCGTTTTCCATTATCCGTTCATTACGACGCCACCATTTGGCGTTAAGATTTGGCCTGTATAGAAGTCAGCATGATTAGAGGCTAAAAATAATACACTTTTCGCAATCTCTTCTGGTTGCGCTAAACGTTTTAATGGATATTTTGCAGATTCTTCCTCCACATAGTTATCGCCAAACTCTTGTAAAATGTCCGTAAATGTTCCACTAGGAGCAACTGCATTGACAAGTATAGAAGGTGCTAATTCTCTTGCTAAAGCCTTTGTAAAAGCATTAATAGCACCCTTCGCAGCTGAATAATGCGTGAATTCTTCACAACCTAAGCTACCAATATCAGATGAAATATTGATGATTTTTCCTGTATTACGTTCCTTCATTCTTTTAGCTGCTTCACGGCAATTATAGAAGCAGCCATATAAATGAACTTTAATCATGCGATCCCACTGCTCATCCGTTAAATCTGTAATGCTGGAACCCTGTGCAAATCCAGCATTATTTACAAGAATATCAATTTCCCCGAGGTGCTCGTCCATAAATTGATGCATCGCTTGTACTTCTTGTGAGTTAGAAACATCAGCGTGGAATATTAAAGCTTTCACACCATACCTTTCTGCTTCAGCACGTACAGCTTCTGCCTCTTGCTCATCCCCAATATAATTAATTAAAATATTGGCTCCATGTTGCGCAAAGCCTAATGCAATTGCTTTACCGATTCCTTTACTAGAGCCTGTTATTAAAACATTTTTCCCTGTAAAATTAATGTCCATTATGATCATTCTCCAATTTGAATTTTGCCACAAGACCTTGCAGCTCTTCTGCTGTTTTGCCCAATGATGAAGAGGCATCCTTTACTTCCTGCATGGTAGATAATTGCTCTTGTGTAGATTTCGATACATTAGAAGAGAATTCTGCTGATTGCTCTGCAGATTGTTTAATATTATTAACAGATGCCGCCACTTCTTCTGAGGAGGCAGAAATTTGTTGTGAGGCTGCTGAAATTTCACGTATTTGGCTAGCCACCTCTTCTGAGGAAGTAAGAATTTCTTTAAAGATTTCACCAACCTCATTGGTAAATGCCATCCCTACCTTAACATCCTCTTTGCCTTTCTCCATAACCGTGATAGAAGCGTTTGAATCAGACTGAATAGAATTAATTAAATTGTAAATTTCTGTTGCGGATTGAGAGGATTGTTCAGCTAAGCGTCTCACCTCATCCGCAACAACGGCAAAGCCTTTACCATGTTCACCTGCTCGTGCCGCTTCGATGGCAGCATTTAATGCTAATAGATTTGTTTGATCCGCAATAGCAGTAATTAAGCTAACAATTTCACTTATTTTTTTTGTATTAACATGTAGTCCATTAATGGTTGTCCCTATTTGTTCAACAGAATCATTAATTAACTCCATTTGCGCAATAACTTGTTGTACAACTTCATTTCCTCTTTCCGAAGCCTGTGATGCTGAAATAGATGATTCCGCAGCTGTGTTTGCAGAATCAGCAATTTGCTGAATACCTGTTGCAGTTTCTTCCATAGCAGCAGCAGTTTCTTCTGTCATAGTCATCGAAGCCTCGGCATTTTGTGTAATTTGATTCATATCTAGAGCAATATTTGTGGAGCTGTTATAGGTTTCACCAGCATGTACCGTTAATTGATTGGCGGCTGAAGAAACGTGATTGGATGTATTGCGTATGTTTAAAATAATATGTTGCAAATTGGCCACCATTGTTCGGATGGATTCAGATAATTTTCCAATTTCATCCTTTGATGTCTCTAAATCAACATCGATTAATTCACCATTTGCCACTTGATTGGCTACATTCACTACTTTTTTCAGTGGCTTTAAAAGTCGATCTATAATTATGTAAACTAAAATTAATAAAATTAAAATACCAATAATGGCAATGACAATTTGCTTAATTACACTTGTTTTAATAATCGTATTGATATAATCAGCGGAGTAATCAATCCCTAATAGGGCGATTAGTTGGCCATTATCATCTTTAATAGGACTAAAAACCGTTCTCCAAGAACCAAAAGGATCCTCGAAAATATCAGTTACCTCTGTACTATTATTTTCAATAGCTAATTTTGCTGTTTCTACATGTTCATCCGCTAAATCATTAAAAATTTCACCAGCTTCATATACTTCATTTAAATTAGAGGTATAGCCAATTGGATTGACGCCACCCTCATCCTTTACATCCCAAATATAACTCCAGCTCATAATACCTTGCTGTTCTTGAATCATATCAAGTTGCTTTTGGATCTTTGTAAACTTTGCGTTTGTTTCCCCTTTTTCGGACAGCAGCTCTTTTACTTCATCACTGTCTAAGTTCATAGCTGTTAATAAACCAACACTTTTTAATTCTTGCTCCAAATCCACATTCATCCGATTATTCAATTCACTAATACTTTGCGTCGTAATAATAGCGATAAGCAGTAATACAACAATAGAGACTGTTAGTAAAAGCTTATTTTTTAGTGATGTGTTTTTTAACAACTTCATTTCCCCTTTTCCTCCTTTGAACTTTACTTGCAAAAAAAAATGCCTATTTCAAAAGAAATAGGCATAAAAGAACAAAAACTAGAATGAGAATGATACAACTAGCACTCTTTTGCAACCCAGCCGTCATAGCATTTATTGCCTTAGACCTGTAGCTTTGCGTCTTTACTTTTCAGTAAATTTGCCTATATTTCCCTACCAAAATTAACACAGTAGGTAAAAGTAGTCAATGTTCTCTTCTTAAAACATACATACTTTATACTATCTTAACCTTCATTAATAATTATTTATGTGCTTAAAAATACATTATTTTAAAGTTTTTATTCATCTATTGAACAAAATAAAACAGCTACAACCTCAATTAGCGTTGTAGCTGTTTATTTTCATTTCACTTACCCCTAAGTGTTTGAATAAATTATACGTTTTGTGTAACAAGTAATACGGATGGTATAAAGGATAATGCAAACATAGCGATATACCATACTGAAGTACGACGTAATGAAAAGCGTACTTTTTTTCGTTCCGCATAAAAAATATCTAACATAACCGCAACAATAAAAGGCATTGTAATACATGCAATAGCTACTAATAAGATGTCAAAATAAATCATACAAGCACCCCTTTGTCTGTGAACATTTTTCATCTTTTTTGTGAACATTTTATGATAAATTTATTGTACACAATTTCGTCACAAATTGTCAACGAGTTTCAAAGAAAAAATTGGCACTTGATGATTGATATCTATTGGGCATTAGGCTCTATATTTATATGTTAAGCCCCTTAAAAAATTTCGTACGAATGAATCGCCACACTCTTTATAATTACGATGACTTGGATTTCTTAAAATAGCACCTAATTCACCTTTTGTAACTTTAATGCCGCCTTCATATAAAATTTCAAGCATCTCCTCAGTTGTTAAAGCTAAAGCAATTTTTACTTTCTTTAGTAGCATATTATTTGGGCTTTCTTTACCTGACACAGGTAACGGTCCAACAGCCTGTCCTTCCTTGGGTTTCTGAGGCCCACGTTTAAAAGTAATTAATCCATTTAAAAATGCCTCTAACATTTTATTATTACATTTGATGTATTCTTCTGGCGCTTCTTCCTCATCATTAATCTTAATCAGCATATTTAATACTTCTTCCTTTGTATAATCCATGCCACCAAGTTTGAAAATTTCTACCATATCTACATTTTTTATATCGAACGCATAGCGTAAACGAATTAAGATATCATTATTCGTCATTTTATATTCCTCCTTTAATTAACCTTATATAGTAAAGAGCCAGGCTTAATTATAACAGAGTGTTTGCTGATTATTGCTAGCTTTCCACAAGTTGTTGTTGTTAGCAAATAGCGTGTGCATTTCCTACTTTTTAAATGTATGAAAAGATTAATCGCAACCATTCTAAGGTCAAGGAGGTGAGAACAATGGCTAACAATAACCGCAGTTCAAATAAACTTCTAGTACCTGGTGTACATGAGGCTGTCAATCAAATGAAATATGAAATTGCACAAGAGTTTGGCGTTCAGCTTGGGCCAGAAGCATCTTCTCGCGCAAATGGTTCCGTTGGAGGAGAGATTACAAAACGCCTTGTTGAAATCGCTGAAAAACGTTCAAAGGGTTTATTATAATTAAATACTAATAAAGAAAAGAACGAATCCCATTTGCAGAAGTGGAATTCGTTCTTTCGTGCTCTATAAAATTATGCTGTTTGCAATTCCTTACCTGAGCTCTTAAGCGTTAGCATTACGATAAAGGAAATACAATACAGTGCTGCTAAGTAAATCATAACAACAGTCATATCGTAGCTTTGTAAAATATAACCAACAAAGATTGGTGAAAACCCACCTATAGCTCGTCCAAAGTTAAAAATGGTGTTTGTTGCTGTACTGCGAATTTGTACTGGATAGAAGCTACTAATTAATGCTCCATATCCTGCAAACATCCCATTAGAGAAGAATCCTACAACCGCACCGCCTATTAATATCGCAACTGCGCCCGTTGCAAACGAGTAAAGGAATACAGCACATGCAGAGGCTACTAAAAAGATACCGAATGTCCGCTTAGCACCAAAACGATCCATAAATCTACCAAACGTCAGCATACCAATAATCATTCCTACAGCAGTACTAATTGTCCATAATGCTGAGCTTGAAACCGATAAACCTTGCGATTTCTGTAACATCGAAGGTAGCCAAATCATCAGACCATTATAGCCTGCAATTTGAACAGTAGCCATTAAAATCAGCGAGAGTGTTGTCATGGTGATACGTGGTGAAGCAAATAACTGTGCCAATTTCCCGTTCTCTTGCTTATTGTTTTGTTGTTTCTGCGCTGCTAACCATTCTGGTGATTCATCAATATTTTTACGTACAATAAAGGCGAAAATAACTGGTAGTAATCCTACAAAGAATAATGCACGCCACCCTAAAGTTGGTAAAATAATAGCACTTAACAATGCTGCTAAAATCACTCCATATTGTGCGCCCACACTGACATAGGAGGATGCTCTGCCTTGTTTATTCTTTGGCCAAGCCTCCACTACAAGGGCCATACCAATACCATATTCTCCGCCAGCACCTAAACCAGCAATAAATCTATAAACATAAACTTGTTCAATACTTGTTGCTACTCCTGTTAAAGCCGTTCCGATGGCAAACAAAATAATCGTATAGGTAAACACTTTTACTCGACCATATTTATCTGCTAACACACCGAAAACAATACCACCAAGTAGCATCCCAATATTCGTGATGGATGAAATCAATCCACCCGTTGCAAGATCAATATTAAATTCTGCAATAATCATTGTCATAGCAAAAGAAATAAACATAATGTCCATTCCCTCTAGCGTCAGCCCTGCCACTGAAGCGACCACGGTTTTTTTACGATAATCCATTCTTTCTAGCCTCCAATTTTCTAGTTGTCGATCTCTTTTAGTGAATGGATTATAGCTGTCTTGTCCATTCTCTTTTGAAGCCTCACGGGACTTCCTTTAAAAGAGGGGTATGGATCAATAATAAAAGCCCTTCCGTCACAGAGGACAAAAGGGCATGACAAAGCAAAGATATTAGCTTAAGCTTAAAAATATCACATAGCCCTTTTCAGCCTCTCTGGACCGTATTAAAGGATTTTTATATCGTTCATTTATACCGTTCTACATTCTATAAGATTACGAAAGAAAAAGCAATGGTTGAATAGTGGAAATTCAAGTCACTAATTCTATAAAGTTTTGAGCAATCTGATAAATTAGATTGGCAGGTACAGCCAAATTAAGGTTTTGGCCATTACCGAAGCCTGCCGTAATCAGACCAACCATTGCCCATGCAAATTAGTCCTTTTCATCCTATTAAGAGCAGTTTAAGCAGCTCAATGGTCTTCAAACAAAGCGCCCGATTGTAGAAGATTATAAACCACTTTGAGAACATTTCTTAACAAATTCTCTAATGCTTTCTAATTTTTACATTAAAATTCGTTTAGCTGCAGTGTATATTTATATTAAGGGGGAATAGCATGAAAAAAATTAAGTTAGGTATATTTTTTTGTATCCTTGTAATTTTAATAGGTTGTTCCGATAAAGAAGAAAAAACTTCTATTACTCAAGATCATACAACTCAAATTAACGAACTTAAAGAAGAAAATCAGAAATTAAAAGATGAATTGCAGAATTTGAAAAGTGATTATAGTGTATATCTCCAACAATTTGATAGTACATCCAGAACGATTATGAGATTGATCAACGAAGAACAATATGAACAAATAAAAACTGATTATCACGCTGATTTTAATGTGTTACATGGTGAGATAAACTTCAAGACCCCAGACAATACAAATAGCGCTGCATTCCCAATTGAGAAAGCAAAACTCCCAATGTTCATTGCTTATTTAAATGTTCAATCCAATAGTACAGAAATTGGTTATTATTTAGAAAACTTAGAAAAAGAAGAAAAGCTTTTGATAAGTTTTGTATACGATCACAAAGGAAATTTCCAATATATATATATTGGTGATGTTTAATAAATACAAGTTTAATTCAGTTTGTTTGGAATTAAACAGATACAATTATTTTAAAAAAATTTTCATTTATTATAAAACCCAGGCACAAAATTAAAGTGCCTGGGTCCTTTATGAAATCATCATCCAAACTCATTCATTATTTTATCAATCTTTAGTTGAGTGATTTCAACTAACTTTTGTAAGTTTTCCGTGATATCACTAACCTTTGTTACTTCATCGGTAATGTGTCCTACATAAGAGCTGACATCTTTGATAGCTTCATCAGAATTATTGGCTAATTTACGGACCTCATCTGCAACCACTGCGAATCCTTTCCCATGTTCCCCCGCACGGGCTGCTTCAATGGCTGCATTTAATGCTAATAGGTTTGTTTGAGAAGCTATATATCTTATAGATTTAGATACCTCACTTATTAACTTAGTGTCTTCTTTTAGAGAATTAAGAGCTTGAATGTTTTCATTAGATTTTGAAACAACCATATTCCCTAACTCTGTAGACATATCATTTAATTGAGCTATAACATCCCTTGTTTTATTTTCACGTTCTGTAATATTTGTGGCAATCTTCAAAACATGACTTACATTTCCATTGTCATTTCGAATTGGTATATAGGTAGCTTCAAGCCATAATAAATTTCCCCATTTATCAACTCTCTGCATTTTTTGTTGGAACTTTATTCCTTTGATGAGGTTATCCCATAATAAAACGTATTCTTTACTGTTTTTAAATTCCTCAGTACATAATTGTTTATGTCTCATATTCTTCATTTCTTTTACTTCATATCCCAAAGTGTTTGAGAAGTTTTTATTAACCCAAATTATTTCGCCTTGTAAATTAAACTCGATCATGGCTAAATTTAATTCAAGAGCAGATAAAACTGCTTTTTCATTCAAAACTTGTGTAGTAGTTATAAAATTATCTGTGCTCAATTGATTTAACCTCCATTACTTATGGACCAGCAGTCAGCTTTTAGCATTCTTTATGCTCGATCGGGATATTTTCCTTTGGTCGAAAATTGAATATGAAAGGAGAATAGTTTCATGATGTCGATATTAACAAAAAATACATTCGATTTAAGAAGTTACCGTAAAACATAAAGGCTTGTTATCGTCTTACAAAAATAACTAAACATTCGAAGGTGATAGTTTGATCACTAAATACATTATAATTTTCTATATTTCTCTGGTACCCTCGTCTCGAATATGGGAACTTCTCTTCTTATTTGCAGTACTTTTTCAAAATCTAAAGTTGCTCTTATTTCACCAACTTCTTGGTCTAATTTCTGAACGATGTCTCCCCAGGGATCTACAATTTGCGAACAACCTGCGAATACTACTCCTAATTTTATTCCGGTAACATTGGATGAAACAACATACATTTGGTTCTCAATTGCGCGAGCACGAATTAACGTATTCCAGTGAGTTTCCCTTGCAAGTGGCCATTCTGCTACAATATGTAGAACTTGAATACCTTGCAATGCTAAGTCACGGATAATTTCAGGGAATCGTAAATCATAACAAATAATAACCCCCATCTTTACACCTTCAAGTTCAAATACTTCAACTTGATTATGACCGCCTGTTAGAAATTTTGGTTCATTTAACATTGGAACAAGATGCATCTTATCGTATACATGAACAATTTCGCCCATTCGATTGACAACAACAGCGCGATTATAGATGTCTTTACCTTCTAATACAGCAATCGAGCCACCTATCAAATTTACATTAAACTTCTTAGCCAGTGATTGTAAAAATTCAATGGACTGATTACCATCCACTTTACAGATTTCTCTCAGTTCTTCCAAAGCATAGCCGGTTGACCACATTTCAGGAAGAACTATAACATCTAAATCATCACTGTAATTTGCTTCTAACCAGCTTTCTATGATTCTCCTGGTAAAAAATGAGGGCATTTTACAAAGGAGTAGAAGATGACTGATATAGTGTTTTAAGGATTAATAGAAAGTTTTGTATTAACTTCAGTAGTCTTTGGATTTGTAAGTTTGAGGGTGATGAGAGCAAAATAATCATGACAACAATCGTTGTCTATGGTTTGTCTTTATTATAACGGCGCTAACAATGGTGATAGAAGCCTTAAAGTTGAGCTTTAGGTAAAGATAGGGGAAGGTAAATCCTTCTCCCTAATCTAAGAAGCATTTTCTCTAGTATGCTATCAAAGTTTATACAATAAATAAGAATTTAATCTTATTATACCCTGTCACCCAGACTCAGAGGTCATCTATTTCAATATCCCTTTCCAGAACACCTTCCAAGTAGATGTTAGCCTTCTTTCATATTCTTCAAATGAATAATTCATGAGATAGAACAACATGCCATCTAGGAGACATATAAAAGCTGTTGCAATGTTCTCTTTATCGATAAACTGATGATCGTCTGATTCAACATTTAAAATTCTATAAAGTAATTTTCTAATTTCATTTTCAACCATACTGTTTTTTTGAGTGATAAGTTCTTTAAATCTTTCAGGTGGGAAAACGCCATACCGTTTAAGAAAAACCCCTCTGTCATTCATATAGTAGTATTCATTTAATTCTCCTAACAACTTATATAACTGATCTTTAGTGGAAAGTGGACCTATAGTAGATGCTTGATCATCAATAAATTTAACATAGTCATCAATCACAAATTCTACTATTTTTTCAAAGAGTTCATCTTTACTTGAAAAATAAGCATAAATGGAAGGTGTCTTAATGTTGACTTTAGTTGCGATATCTTTAAGAGAAGTTTCCTCATACCCTTTTGAGGAAAATAATCTTAATCCATGTTCTAGAATGTTTTGTTTCGTTTCTTCTCCCTTTTTCATTTCCTCACCTCAATTTAAAAGTAAAACAATTTAGGACACAAGCTTAAGACCTACGATACTAATTATAATACCACCAACTAACAGTAATTTTTTTATACTTTTAGGCTCATTAAAGATGAACATACCAAGTAACACACTTCCGGCTGCCCCAATACCTGTCCACAGACCATAGCCAATACTAATAGGAATTTCCTTTAATGATAGTGAAAGAAAGAAAAAGCTCAATCCCATGCACACGATCAACAATATTGTCGGTTTAAGTTTTGTAAATCCTTCAGTTAATTTAAGGCTAATAATGCCTCCAACTTCAAATAAGCCTGCCATTACTATAAAAAGCCATCCCATATTTTATTCACCACTTTCCGTTTCTGTTTCATTGGATACTATTTTTAAACCGATAATACAGCTGATTAATATGAATACTAAAACAACTTTCGTAAAGCTCACTGGATCACCTAACAAAGTCATACCTACTACAGCTGTTCCAAATGCCCCTAGTCCTGTAAACACCGCATAGGCCGTTGACACAGGAAGAGTCACTAATGTTTTCGAAAAACACCAAAAGCTTAAAACCAATAACAACAATGTAGGAATTAGAACACTTATATTCGTAAAGCCATCAGAATACTTTAATCCAAGAGCCCAGCCGACTTCAAAGATACCTCCAAGAATAAGATAAAACCAAGCCATAAAAAATCTCTCCTTCTTTTTTAATAACTGTAAATTAACTAACGTTCGTTAGATTTTTAAATAAAAAATAACAGTATTTCGATGATATTTATATAAACTACCTAACGTTAGTTAGATTTTATAATAAGTAACCTAAAAATACAACCCCTATATCTTAGGGATACTGGTTAAAAACTAAGTTCGCCTTAATGCGAATTTTTTTATATAGTGAAACTTTACTCAACTATTTTGCCCTTTAGATGAAGAAAGACGCATTCCTTAATTAAAGAAATGCGCTCAATTGTGGAAGATTATCTTTAATTGAAGTATAAGAACGATAACAGGTATGAACGTTGATTTAACAAAATTCGTGCCTTCTTTGTGCGTTTCCAAACTTTCATTTGAGAACGTTTTTTATATAATTTTGTATACAATATTAGTTCTTGTTACACTAAAGCGCTTGTTAGCGAATAAGGATAAATAGTTAATTTAATTCAATCGTAATAGGTTCGAAATCAATTCGTTTATTATCACTTTGACTATTACTTACATGAGCGAATGGATAAAATGTAATCGATGTTGCCTCAGGATCTAGTCCATGAATTGTTGCATTCCATGTGATATCTTCACTCGAATCCCCATCCTTCGTACCAGATCCACCGTTATATGGAACTTCATATTTATTGCCTAAATTATCAATCGCACTCAATTCAGCCTCAACATAATTCCATCTTTCATGAACAGCAGGATCGATATCTTGTAAGTAGTTAATCGTTAAATTAACATCTGTTTTGATTGCATCGATTAGCTCCACCGTTACACCCTCTTTGTTTACTTGCTCATTAATTACGATCTGTTTTCCTTCTAGCTTGCTTAAAGAAAATTCAAAATACCAGTCGCCTTTCATTACTTTTCCCCCCGAATAAATTGCATGAGGACTCCATTCTATATTCACTTTATCTTGTTTTTTATCACGCATAGACAACGTCATCATGCCTACATAGCCGACACCATTCACATACCCTCCATCATAGCTTCCATTCACTATATTCTTTGGCAGATTCTCAAAAGTCGGGGATGAGCCTAAATCTTCTTCAGCTCGTATAATATATGAAAGGGTTACTGTATTGCCGTCGTAAAATGCTTTTTCAATAATTATTTCAATTCCGTTGCTTTCCTGGACTATACCAATATCTGTACTCACCTCTTCATATGCTTGATAGTAGTCTTCCAGTTGGATAAAATAGTCGAATGCCTGACCAATAATCGGGATTTTCGTTACAAAGTTAGCAAATGCAGGTGATACATAAGCAGATGAAATGAGACCTATCGATAAAATTCCCACAACAGCCGTATATTTAACTATTCTTATAAAGGGGAATTTCCGTTGCTTCTTCTCCTGCTTAAAAGCGTCAGCCAAAATAGCATCTAATTCTTTAGAAGGAACAGAAATTTCATTCAATGCCTCCTTAAATCGGTCTTGTTCGTTCATCTATGTACGCTCCCTTCAATGTCTTTTTGATTTTCGCTAACGCTCTCTTGCCGTTCGATTTGACTGTACCAATCGGTTCGCCAAGTACCTCTGCTATTTGTTCGAAAGTTAAATCCTCATAATATTTTAAGAGTAGGACTGTTTTATATTTTTCATCTAATTTATAAATGGCATCCAATAAATCCAGCTTTTCATCAGATGTTGCGATCCCAGTCGAGAGAGTGTTAAATTTAAATTCATCAATTAAAATTACGTTCTTTTGTTTTTGGAGTACACTTATTGATGCATTGATACAAATTTTCATCAGCCATGTTGTGAAGTACTTTGGCTCTCGTAGCTGATGAACCGACTCAATTGCTAGCAACACCGTTTGCTGGAAAACATCCAAAGCATCCGCCTCATTTCGAACATAGCTATAAGCAGTCCTATAAAGCTTCTCTTTCTCTTGATTCAGCAAAAACAGCAGTGCTTCTCGATCCCCTCTGATTGATTGTTTTATTTTCTTTTCGTAAACCGCCATCCTTTTCACCACCCTATCTATTAGATAGCCTACCCTCAAAAAAAGATGCACTTTTCTAAAATAAAAAAGACGTATTCAATGAATAAGTCCTTATTAAACATTTTTTTAATTCAAATAAACTGTGGGGTTAGTTGAATTAAAAACGTCCCAAAAGCGTCGTTTGGTAATCTTTCATAAAAGTTGCTATTCAACAATCTGGCTCGTTTGTGGAACAAGTAAAAAAATCCTGCATAGCAACACAGGATTTTTAATCAAATCTTTTTATAAACGTCGCATGTTTTTTATAAATATCGTGACTTTATTTCAAATCTACATTGAAAGGAGCAAAGAAAAGGAAATCTCATCCCCTACTCTTTGCTCCTACTTCTACTGTTATTTACTTGACTTTATTGGTAGTTCCATCATTTCATTGTCATTCAATATTGTTTGATTCAAAGTTGTCCAGCAATGCACGCACTTCATCCGTTGATTTTGTGTTCATCAATTGACTTCTTAATTCGCCAGCTCCTCGGAATCCTTTGACATAAATTTTGAAGAAGCGATGAAGCCCTGTAATGGAACGTGGTAGTTCTTCCGCATATTGATCTTGAAGATCGAGCTGCAGTCTTAAAAGATTAAGATACTCTTTACTGCTATGCTCTTTTGGCTCTTTTTCAAAAGCAAATGGATTTTTAAAAATACCTCTCCCAATCATCACGCCATCAATACCATATTGTTCAGCTAGCTGCAATCCCTTTTGACGGTCAGGAATATCTCCATTGATTGTTAGTAGTGTATTTGGTGCAATACGGTCACGTAACTTTTTGATTTCCGGGATAAGCTCCCAATGCGCATCTACTAGGCTCATTTCCTTTCTTGTTCGTAGATGAATCGAAAGGTTCGCTATATCCTGCTTTAAAATATGCGTTAGCCACTCTTCCCACTCATTTACATCCTTGTAGCCAAGTCGCGTTTTCACGCTAACAGGCAGTCCGCCCGCTTTTGCTGCTTGAATTAATTCTGCCGCCACATCTGGTCGGAGAATTAGGCCACTCCCCTTCCCTCTTGAAGCTACATTCGGTACAGGGCAGCCCATGTTAATATCAATGCCTTTAAAACCTAGCTCTGCCATGCCAATACTCATTTCACGGAAATACTCGGGATTATCTCCCCAAATATGTGCCACCATTGGCTGCTCATCTTCTGTAAAGAGCAAACGGCCACGCACACTTTTCTTTCCCTCAGGATGACAATAGCTATCCGAATTTGTAAACTCAGTAAAAAATACATCTGGTCGACCTGCTTCACTTACGACGTGACGAAAAACAACATCCGTCACATCTTCCATCGGTGCAAGCACAAAAAAAGGCCGTGGTAAATCGCGCCAAAAATTATCTATCATGTTAATTCCAAATCCTCTCACTATGGACATATCGCCAAACTCTCAGTCAAAAAATATAAAATATTACATTTGCCTCATTACCTAATACAAATAGAAGTATTATTTATGAAGAGCAATGTAATTATCAACAAGGTTTATTTTAACGAAAATCCGTCCTAAATGATATTTTAAAAAACAAAAAGCAGATGGTATAGATTGTTTCTATCTCATCTACTTTTATTATACCTAATTTTCATTTCTATATTTTTTCAAATAAATCCATTGTAAACATTGGATAATTATCATCCTACATTTGAGTTCTGCCGTTCTCTTCTTGTATCTGTTTTTTATGGTGTACCTCTGATCTCTCTGGTTTTTTCGACCAATAAGTAGCGAGAATCGGACCAGAAATATTATGCCAAACAGCCCCAAGTACACTAGGTAAGGCGGCTAAAGGACCGAAGTGGGCAGTGGCTAACGCTACACCTAGACCAGAGTTTTGCATTCCAACTTCAATAGAAATAGCTCTTCGATTGCTTTCATCAAGACCTAATACACGAGCTGTTAGATAACCAAATAACAATCCGAATGCATTATGAAGCACTACAGCTGCAAAAATAATGGAGCCTGCCGAAGCGATGGTATTGACATTACCAGCAACAACAGCAGAAACAATAATCATAATAGCAACTACTGAAATAAGAGGAATCACATTAATACTTTTTTCTACGATTTGAGGAGCAACTCTTCTTATAACTATCCCTAGGATAATAGGGATAATGATTACTTGTATAATTGAAGTAAACATTGCTATTGGATCAACTGGCATCCATTTACCCGCAAGTAATAATAGGATGAGTGGTGTGGCAATTGGAGCTAATAATGTCGAAAAGGAGGTCATTGTGATGGACAAAGGTACATTTCCTTTAGCTAAATACACCATGACGTTTGAAGCAGTTCCACCTGGCACAGATCCAAGAAGGACTAGCCCTGCAGCTAATTCTGCTGGCAAGTTCATTATATAAGCAATTAAAAAAGCGGAAAGTGGCATGATAACATATTGAGCACATACACCAATAATGACTGGTACAGGATTCGTTATAACCAATTTAAAATCTACTGCTTTTAACGTCAGACCCATGCCAAACATAACAATGCCTAACAAAATCGTGATATACCCTCCAAATATTAAAAAGGGCTCCGGAGCTATAAAGGCAATAACAGCAATACAAATAACCCAGATGGCAAAATATTTTCCAGCTATCGTACTAATCGCTTCTAAAATTTTCATATTTCCACTCCCTATATTTTTATTTTCAATATTTTATTCGGATTGAAAAGTGTGTCAGGATCAAGTGCTTGTTTAATCTTTTCCATCACAAGAAGTGCTTTACCGTGTTCTTTCTCTTGATATTTCTGCTTACCAATGCCCACACCATGTTCTCCTGTGCAAGTTCCTCCTCGTTCTAGTGCATACATCACAATCAACTCATTTAATTCATCAGCTTTCTTTATTTCCTTTGGATCATTCATATCAATCATTAATAGTACATGGAAATTTCCATCACCAACATGTCCAACAACCCCACCTGTAAGCGCTAACATATCAAGTGCTTCTCTTGCATGTTCAATAGCACCTGCTAGCTCGGATATCGGTAAGCAAACATCGGTTACCATTAGTTTTTTTCCTGGATGTCCATGGACATAGGCGTAAGCTAAATTATGGCGAGCTTCCCATAGCTGATTTCGGGCTGCATTATCCATCTCAAATTCAATATTTTTGCAATTATGAGCCGCTACAATCTCTTTCATAAATTCTACATCCTGCCTTAAGCCAGCCTCATTTCCCTCAAATTCCAAAAATAAGGTTGGTTGTTCCTCATAAGCTGTTTGACTATACAAGTTCACTTGTTTCATTGAAGGTTCATCTACAAGTTCAACTCTTGCAATGGGAATTGCCGCTTGTAGAATACTCACAACTCCTTCCACAGCATCATTCACTGTTTTGAAGGACGCCCTAGCAGCCATTACACATTCAGGAATACCATAAACTCTTAACGTCAACTCAGTAAAACAACCAAGTGTTCCCTCTGACCCAACAAAGAGACCGTTTAAATGATAGCCCGATGAAGATTTCTCTGCTAAATTCCCTGTATGAATCACTGTTCCATCTGACAGAACAACCTCTAAATCTCGAACTTGATCGCGCATAGTTCCATATTTAACAGATGTTGTCCCACTAGCATTTGTTGCGGCCATTCCTCCAATTGTCGCATCTGCTCCTGGGTCTACAGAGAAAAATAATCCATATTTCTTCAACTCTTTATTCAACTGAGAACGTGTCACCCCAGGTTGAACTTTCACAAGAAAGTCCTTCTCTCTAACTTCTACTATTCTGTTCATGAGTGAAAAATCAATCGTTATCCCATGATTATAAGGAATCACATGTCCTTCTAAGCTTGTGCCTCTTCCAAATGGCACTATTGGTACTTTGTATTGATTTGCTATGTTCATTATCCTACACACTTCTTCCGTCTTTGTCGGAAACACCACAATATCGGGTAGACTGGCACTATGATAGGATTCATCACTGCTATGCTGTTCTAAAATCGTTTGATTGATTGTCACCTCAATTTCTGGAAGAACTCTACGTAGGGCCATCACCAATTCTTCATTTGTAGTAATCATTTTTTCCTTCCCCTTTTGCTCTCATAGTATTTGGATGTTTAATTGATAAATTTATATGTCATACCAATTTTCCGTATTCTTAAAATTGGTCCAACCTTTTTACATTGTACTAAATATTCAGAAAATATCAACTATTAATTTTTTTCGTAAATTGATAAACATGCTGTATTTCTGTATGATTAAAGCGTTTATAGTACTATGTATTTAAGGTGGTGAGATAGATAATGCCTCAACCAAAGAAAAAAGCGTATCAGGTAATCGTTGATCAAATAAAGGAATATTTTTTAAATGGTGAATTACAGCCTGGGGATAAACTCCCGACAGAAAGAGAATTAGCGAGTCGTTTTAATGTAAGTCGAACATCGGTAAGAGAGGCACTTCGAAAGCTTGAAATAAAGGGATTTATTGAAATTAAACAAGGCAGTGGTAGCTTTATTAAAACAGCAGAATCCCATACTTTAGGTGAAGAGCTTTCTTCTACAATTATAAATACTGAAAAAAAATTAATTTATGAAATGTTGGAGCTTCGCCAAGCACTTGAAGTAGAATGTGCATTTTTAGCTTCACGACGAGCTACTTCTATAGACTTAGAACGAATTAGTGAAGCATTAGACATGATGGATCAAGGTAAAAATGATGTAGAATTAGGAATTCAAGCAGACCTAAGTTTCCATCATAATATTGTACTCGCCTCACATAACTCAATATTTTTACAATTATTTCAAACCCTTAGCGAGCATATGAAGGACACAATCCGAGCTACCCGCAGACAACGCTTGGAAGATCCAGAACGAGCGCAAGAAACCATCGATGAACATAAAAAAATTTACTTAGCCATTGCTTCTGGAGATGCGAACCAAGCCAAGCAACTCATGGAAAACCATATCACGCAAATAAGACGAGAATTGACAGAGTCTCTTTTAAGTCATATTGGAGAAAAAAACAATTAAACTAGAGATACGCATGGATGATATGTAGCATATTGAAATTAACGGAAAAAACTCGGATTCGTATTTGATCGAATCCGAGTTTTTATTGATAAACAAATAAGAAAAAATATTTTTACTGAAATACGTCCTAAAACGTAATTTTTATATTGTGTAGGTAGTTGAGTAATGTGTTACTCGTTTAATTTCAACCATGCTACTGCTTCACAATGGCTAGAGAGGACAGAATTGATGTCATTTGAGTATGTCTGTTCTCGGAAACATATCCACTGAGTTTTTGGCACTATCGGTAGACGGGAACATATCAACAGTTTTAGGTTTCTTGGGAATATATCAACGTTAAGCCTTATTTGTTATGCAATTCACGGTCGCTCAGCCAATCTTGGAATACCGGATAGTCTTTGATTTTGTCTGCCTTATTTTTTAGGTTCTCAACGATTTTTCCCATTTGTTTTTCACTTATGGAATTCGAGGCAGACTGAGTTGTTTTTAGGATGTTCATGAATTCGTTTCCGACTACACTGGTTATTAGCTGGTCTTTTGCTTCTATACTGCCAATACCGTTTAAAATTTGTGTTCTTTCCCATTTTTCCTGGCTGCCTTTTTTATAAAGGGTAATGAGTACGATACCCATCATATTCGTGATAGTTCCATATGTGCCATCATCCTCGTAGCAAAAGGTATAGCTGATTATGCCCCTGTGGAATGTTACATGTGGTCTTAACTCAGCCATCTCAGTATTACCTGTGATTTCCCTTATCTCATCAAAGAAAAATATGTGATGCTCAATGGCTTCGATATCGTTTCGGCTGTTAAGCAAATAGTCTTTCATAATCTTTTCACAAGATATTAAGTGTTCCAAGGCATCAATGCCGACCACATGGTTTTCTACGAAGTCGATCAGATCTAAGTAAAGGCTTCTCCAGCTCAAGGATGTGAGGAAATAAAAAAGCTTGCTGTCATAATCAAATTTCGTCTTTTCCTTTTTTATGTATGGATGAAAGAGAGTGTTTGCAAAGTACGTCTCTTTTTCACTGAATAAATCCTCGCAGCTCCCGCAGAGCATATAATGCTTTTCGCTATCCTGGGCAGGGATATTCGGGTTTTCAGAATTTCTTATGTTACCTGCGGCGGTTTTTTTAAGCGTCCGCATAACCATTTTCGGAACGATGTGGCTCAACTCCAAGTTTGTCTCTGCACCACATAGAGCACACTTTTTAAATTTATACATCACATCATCACCACCTTAAACAAATTAAATACCCTTATTAATAGCATCAAACAATTTAGCTGGTGATAATTTGCTTAGCTCCCTATTGTCAGCTAATGCACGTTTAGCTTTTTTGTGTATAAACATATCAGCGTCATGTTCTTCAAAACCTTTTTCTAAAATCATATATTGATACAATTCTCTACAGGGATACAACATGAACTTTTCATTACGAAACGCATTAGTTGCTTCCTCTCTATCTGCATCACATACCTTCATCAATACCCGCAGAATTTCTTCATCCTTAACTTTTGCTTCATACAAAGCAGCCGTTACAAGTTTTATTTCATTGCTTCTAGCTCGGCGTTCTTCCAATGACCCCAAATACATATTCATTCCTCCCGTATTTAACCCCATGTCTTAGACTTAAGAAGTTCAGCAATTTCCGGTGTTTCAGGTAACTGCTCAGTCTCAAGAATCTGGGACAAATCAAAAACTCGTGTACCCATTGGTGCTCTAGGTGTTATCTTCTTAAAGTCTGTTTCATAAAATTTATCAACAAAGAAATATCGATTTGCAGACAGTACATATCCATAATTTCTCCCATCTTCAATGGCCTTGCGGATTTGCTGCTTCCTATTGTCTGAAAGTTCTCCAAGTTCAGCCTTATACTCAATGCCATCTTCCGTAGTTACTGCTGTAATGATTGCAGAGATTTTTCCAACAGCCCTCACACTTTTTTCTTTATACAGCCCAAGATAGTCATGTGCACTAAATCCACGTTCAATATTATCATAGTAAAGATTTTCACTAACATTAAAATTAAATGTGGTACCTGCCAGTTGCACTCTCATACGCTTCCACGAATCTGAAACGATAATTAACTTGTCGTTATAGCAGTAATTCAGGTAATCGTCCAGAACCTCTTGCATTTCATAATCTCTTTCATCAATAACATCTCGTATCGCATCAATAATCTCTTCGAAGGTAGTATTAACGTGCATTACCGGATAAGTCTGTGTGGCGTTATATGCCTTCAAATGCTCTTCGAACTCTATTTTCTTTTCTGATTTCATCAACTCAGGTGCCAAAGTTATCATAACTTTATATTTTTCATCACTGAAAGACTTCAAATGGCGCAGCAACTGATCTGTATAAAACCAGTCAGACATTTTCGTCTCAACAACAATTTTGAAACTCTCCTGTGTGATAGTAGCATCCGGAATACTTTCGACATTTTTTTCCTGTAAATTAAAAACTATCTCTGGTTCAAAGGAGCCAGAAAAGAACTCGGATTTCAAAAATCTTGTCTGAAGAATATGAATAAAGCCGTAACAATAGCAACATTTTCTTTCTCATGATATCTCTGGAAATAATGAATCTTCATAACTATTTATCTCCTCTTTTTTCCGTAGTTCTTTGGGAAGTAATCCTTACCAAGTAGCCAAACATACTGGTCAATTTCCTTAAGGTTATATTTACCCAAATTATAGAAAGTGCGGAAATCAATCAGTATACCTTTGAATTTGATATAGTCCTTCAAATCACTATCCTGAAAACTCGAGAAACTATCACGAATTCTAAAATAGCGAAGTACCTCATCAACGTAGCTGTCATAAATCGGATAATCCAGTGGATTGTGATGGCTACAATACTTTGTGGCAAAAGAGTAAAAATTCTTCTCCGCATCGCCGATAGTTACATACTGGATATCTCGAACTAGGGTAACATCACCAGCTTTAAGTCTTGAATCAATATCCAGAGCGCATATGTGCTTAGCCACCGGATAGATTGAGAAAATATTTGTACTATAAAAGTCGTTAAGAGTTGATGCCTTCAAAAGAACATCGATAATGTCTGTATTCTTTGGGCATAGCTCAAAGAACAGTTTATTAAGTGCATCCTCCTGCAGGTGGTAGTTCTCAAGACCATCCCACTTAGCAAGATAAAACTCAACCTGCTCAATTGATGGATCAGGAACATCAACATCCATTTTCTTCTTACGTGTATATGTACGATTAGCAGTATTTTCCTGACCTGGTGTTGATTGTTCAGCAGTTCCATCAGAGTCTAAGAATAAACGGAACCTTCTTAAGTGAGACAAGTAACTATTAACAAGTGATTTAACATTGCCGGTCGAATTCTCAGAAAGAGCCTTTATTAATGCATTTTTTGCTTCATTCTCAAAATCAGTGGCAGTCACTGCATTCCAGAACAGGTCTTTGCTCCCTTTTCTCCAAAGGTAGAATGTGTCTGTGTAAGCAGTATTGACTGTTGGTTTTGAAATGTTCTGGCCATGTAGGAAGTTCCTATATAAAGCACGCAATTCATCATATGGTAAAGCTTTCATTTTATTAATATCCAAAATCATACCTCCTTTACCCGATACCACTTAATCTTTCAAGCCACTTCAATTAATCATTTTCATAAAAAATATTTACTCGTTGTTTTTATGTTGAGTAATTCTTCTTTGTCTTGTTCTGTTAACAAATCATCTGGATGTTTACTAGAATCCTGAATCCAATTAGCCTTATCCGTAGCCCATTCATATTCATCTGTTGTTTCATCCAGCTCAGCAGAAATGTATTCCTTTATTAGTTTCGAGTAAAAATAGTTTATCGAGTTAGTCAGCAAATCCTCAGTTTTTTTACGCTCTTTTTCTCTCCGTTCTCTAAGTAATTCCCTCTCCCGTTCTTCTACCAATCTTCTTTCTTCCTCTAGTATATGTGCCTTTTCTTCTTCATCTATAATTGGCGGAAGTGAAAATATGTATAAGAACACCTTTCTTAATAAATCTTCAGTTGTCATAGTTTGCGTTTGTTTTATTAATTTTTCATGCTTTCCCCATTTACGCCAATACAACTTATAACCTACTTCAACATTTATTTTTCCATTTGTTTCATACTTAAATGTGTTGTAACGTGAATATTCTTTATCCTCTGGCGATAATGTAACTTTTTTACAAGGGAGTCTAAATTTCGAACTGATTGTATACTTTTTATACAATACTTGTATTTCATCATATTTACTAACGATTTTTGCTCCAGCCATTTCAAGCGCTTTAAATAAACTATCAATGAAAGGTAAAACTTCTGGAATAATTTGACCCGAAGCGGAATTAATTCTTAATTTATCCTCTCTATATGATTGCGTTTTTCTGCGGTATTCCACTATTTCCTTATGGGGTTTATTGGATAAAGTCTTATTAACCTTTAATGAGTTGTATATTTTAGTTAATTTTTCTTGGTCAGATTCTAGGTCAAGAAAATAGGACGGCTTTTCCTTTTCTATCTTCTTTGTGGGTAAAGTAAAGCTCTTTTCTGCAGAGGGGCTACTGGACCTTTTTTCATTTACTGAAACTGTTATTTTTTTAGGTACCTTTGCAATTTGTTTTTTAGCTGTTTCAATGACAACTATTCGGTTATCATTTGGATTGGGTAGTGGTGGTTGAATTGGCTTCTCATTCCCCATATATAAACTGCTCCAATAAGATGCTGTAGGTAATGGAATATCATTGCTAGTACATGTATTTTTCAATTTATTATAGGGTACATTTAACTCTTTAGCTGTTTTAGTGGTACCAATAGTCCATAGCTTTTCATATAAATCTTTTCTTGAGAGTGATAGCATGATTTTTCCTCTCTTTATCCTTTGCTTCATTTTATATCTACAAAAGTTTTCGGTCAATTTGATACTCAAATAAGCCCATGTATGCATTAACATGGGCTTGGGTAGATTTATATTTCACATTTCTATTTGCCTCTCAATTCCTGATTTAAATTCAATAGTTAAATCACTGTTGTAAATTGTTACTTTCTCAATAAGAAATCTTACCAACTGCTCATCATATTCCTCCAGTTCGCAGGACTGTTCATTCAAGAAATCAGTCATTTCAGCGATTCGTTACCTTTTTCCTTCTCGCTCTGCATTTTCAACTAGTGCATTTTGCTTTAATTCTCGAAGGCGATAAATTTCATCAGCCACATTTTCATAGTCATTCTTAGACTTCGCTTGAACAAGAAGCTGTTGTTGTAATTCTTCCAATTTGCTATCAAGACCATCAATAGCATTATCATTTTCTTCATTAAATATAGTAGCTATGTTTTTCTGCAAGGTTGAGAGGAAGGGTTCTTTGTTAGCCAAAAGTTCGTTAATAGCCTTAACCACTGCTGTCTGCAAAGTTTCCTCATTTATGGTAGGGGCAGTGCATTCAGAGTCCTTTTCCTCCAAACGGCTGACGCATCGCCAAACAATTGACTTGTAGCCTCGGTTATTCCAGTGTACCCGCCGGTAAATATCACCGCACTGTCCGCAGTAAACGATACTCGATAAAGCATACTTGCAGCTGTAGACCCTTTTTTTGCCGTTCTTGCCGCCTCGAAGATTTGCTCTTCGAACTATCTCTTCTTGAACCTGCTTAAAAAGGTCTCGTGGAATGATAGGCTCATGGCTGTTTTCTACATAATACTGGGGAACGATGCCGTTATTCTTGACTCGCTTTTTAGAAAGGAAATCGACCGTATATGTCTTTTGGAGAAGGGCATCACCGATGTATTTTTCATTCTATAGTATCTTTTTCAGTGTTTCTGGTCCCCATTTAGATTTGCCTGCTGCTGTAAGTATACCGTCTGCTTCTAGTCCTCTTGCTATCTGTAAAAGGCTGGCTCCTTCAATGTACTCCCTGTAAATCCGTTTAACCACCTCAGCGCCCTCTGGATCAATCACTAGCTGTTATTTTCATCCTTGGTATATCCAAGGAATCGCTTGTGGTTGATCTGTACTTCACCTTGCTGATAGCGATACTGAATACCTAGCTTTACGTTTTGGCTTAAGGATTGGCTTTCCTGTTGGGCAAGGGATGCCACAATGGTCAACAAGACTTCACCCTTGGAATCCATGGTGTTGATATTCTCTTTCTCGAAGAATACAGCAATGTTTTTATCCTTTAACTGACGGATGGAGCAAGGGGAACGATAAGCCTGAGTCTTGGATTTTCTGGTGTGTGCTTCTGAGTGGAGTAAACGCAACATTTGAAATCGAAAAGCATACTGATTTGCTCCCAGATATCCAGTCTACCGTAATCCATATCGAGGGTAAGCAAAGAACGACACAGAACATTGCCCTTCTTTCGCCTTCCTTCTTTTAAATGTCCCTCGACAAAGCCGCCCACGTCTTTGATATCATCTTGCTGGCTTTTTTATGTTTCCGATATTCTTCTACCGTTTCTGTAGTACGTTGGGTTGTCTTTACACGGGAGCAAAAATCCTCCCAAGAGATATCTTTGTTTTCCATTTCCTATCCATCCGGCTATTGTCCACTGCAATTTTCATAAGTTTTCAACCTCCTCATGCTCCGGACTAAAATACCTGACCTTTTGTCTGCGTTTCTTGGCTACTTCAATTTCCCTCGCCATACCGCTTGAGATGGTATTACCTAGCACCCACACTTCGGAGCATTTGCCCATGAGCACAATGTCCATGAATATGGCCAGCTCCCGTTCCTCTGGGTTTTCATCATCCATAAACTGAGGAAACATATGATGGAGAGCAATCGGAATACAATTACTTTCCAAGGCAAACCTGCAAAAGCTACGGGCCTTTTCAACATTTCCATCTACATCACCGGAATAGGGAGAACAGATATATACAAGCGGCTTAAAGGCAGATTTTTTCTCTGCCTTTTCCTTTCTCATTATGTTGGTCAGTGCTTCATGGGGAGTTGGGTCATGGTATCCTTCATGGTTAAATTTGTTGATCCCCATTACACACCCTCCATTTCTATCTGAGGCAAAATACCGTCCGCCTTCATCAGTTCGTAAATGAAGAGTCTGCCTTTTTGAGTCCAATATGTATGGACCTTTGTATGCTGTTCACCGTTACTGCCAAGGTAGCTATGTGTCTTGGTGCTGGTGTAGCCTTTTTCCGCATACTTCTGATATAAAAGCCAGATGCCGCCTTGTTTAAACTGGACACCCTTTTTATTAAGATAGCGATTCATCCAAATAGCTGACTTGCCGTAATCTTTGGCAATTGCTGAGGTGGAAATGAGGTCTTTGCAATTTAAAACTACATCGTAATAGGAGACTTTCGGTTTCATTTCTGCAATTTGCTGATTCTGAACGGCAATCGTACCTTCAAGCACTTTATTTTGTTTCCTTACTTGAGTTAGCTGTTGATTAGCAATCTGAAGTGCCCTTGCCATGATTGCTTCTGGGGAATTCCATCTTCTTTCTATTTCAAGAAAGTATTGGCGACACTCTTTCCCTTTTGGAGTACGCTGTATCATGCATAGCTCTTTTGCCATGTCAATTGTTAACTGATGGTCAATGCTTGGTCTGCCTCCAGTACTTTCGCTCAAAAATGAGCTAAAGTCTGATCCTTCCTCAAATCCGTACTCACACATTCTTGGAAACCAATCTTTATAAGCGGTCTTTACTTCCAAGGCTTCATGTAAATCACGACCGAGTACGGTTGGTCGTTGATTTTCATAATTGATTTTTACTAATTCGTCCATACGAATTACCTCCTGCAATATAGTCAGAGAGGAAACCCCTCTACCTAATAGCCACAGGAGGTAATAATTGTTGAGGATTTTGAAGAAATAAATTATACATCCGGATTTTTGTTCGAAATTTGTGTATGTAAAATAGATTTAAAAGCTGATTCAGTAATTTTCTACTTTTACAAACGGACTAGATTGATGAACAAAAAATGGTAACGTAAACTGTAATAGGCCTATAGGATTTGGAGCTAATAAGAGAAGAGGAAAACAATCATTTTGGTATCATATTTTATCTATGACCTGGATGAGTAAGGTTGGTAGAGCCTCGAGGAGAATCAATTAAAATAAAAAATACAGAGCGAGAAATTCTCACTCTGTATTTTTTATTTTACATCATTCACTTATTGCTTTTACTTGATGTTATTTTACGAGTGGCTAAAGCTATGATTCCACCAACTGCAATAAATACAATGTCCAAAACGATTTCAAACCCTTGAAACGCATCAATATAATTTACTAAAAACCAACTTTTTCCCCCATTAGTCAAATGATTGATTAATCCGCCTATTCCCTGAATAATAAAAAGTAGACTGAGACCACTGATAATTTCTTTCATGATGAACACCTCTTTAATATTTTTTCTAATTTAAAATGCCTCTAAGACCGATATTAAAAAAAACTGCACCTATGACTCCTGTCGCTACCAAGAGTGAAGAGATTGGAGCTTCATTTAATTTTGACCTGATTTTAATAAGAAATTGTTGCAATCTTTCTTTAAATATAATATTAACCCCTAACAGTAATAGAGAAGGAAGCACCATTACTAGATTGTATCCAATTATTATTAAGATAGCAGGTGTAGTCTCAATTGTTTGATGATTCATTAAAAAGATTGAATAAAAGTAAGGCAATGCCGTTACAAATTCAATTAGGAAAACAATGATTCCTAGTATAATCATCCCTTTAATTGTTGTATTTTTGGGGATAAATGAAATTAAACGTTTTTTTGTAGTCTCTTTTGGTTTACTGAAGCTTATTAGAACAAGAACTGCTCCAAGTAGGATATAAAACCAATTGATAAAGTCAAACTGAGACAATTGTTCTATTCTCTTCAATAATGAATTTCCACCAAAGTAGAGTAATAAACCCGTGATGAAATAGCCTAACTGCGTGATGAATAAAAACACAAATAAACGAGAAGATAACTGATTCGGTTGTGTCAGTAATAAATAGGCTGTTACAGTCAGTACACCGGGACTTAAAATATCAATTAAAGCACACAAAGAAATAATCATTAATGCTGAAGAAATGTCTAATGATGAAGAAGGCATCAATGCTTCAATAGTTTCGATCAAACAAACTAGTCCTCCTTTAAATGTTGTGGTATTATCTATTTAACACACCGTGCTATAAAAAGATAATAACACACTGTGCTAAATAAAGGAAGTGATTTTTATAATGCCAAAAATTGTTGATCATGATGAAAAGCGCAAACAAATTGCTGAGGCTGCATGGAATATTATTAGGAAAGAAGGGGTTGAGAAAGCGTCTATACGAAGAGTTGCAGCTGAGGCAGGGATGTCTTCTGGTGCGTTAAGACATTATTTTTCAACTCAAGATGAAATGTTATTATTTATTATGAATTACTACTTAGAAGAAGGGAAAAAACGTTCTCAAAATAAAGAATGGTCAGAAAACCCAGTGCAGGCAGTAGAAGAAGTTTTATTAGAGCTAGTACCAATAGATGAAGAAAAGAAAATTGAAACGAGTGTTTGGTGGATTCTTGCATTACGTTCACTTACAAGTGATACAATAAAGGACAAAAAAGATGAAATGACGGACGGTACATATGAATTAGCAAATTCAATGATTGAAATCTTAGCTCTAAAAGGCGTATTATCAGATTCAATGAATGCAGAATTAGAAAAGAGTAGGTTAACGGCATTAATAGAGGGATTGTCGATTCATGCTTTATTAAGACCTGATGTATACTCTCCAGAAAAGGTGAAGGAAGTTATTCGTTATCATTTAAAGACACTCTGCAATAAAATCAATTAAGCTAATCGGTCGATGTATCAATTATTGTCCCATTTGTTTTTAATAGATTTAGTCTTACCCCTTGATTTATTATTAACTTTATAGAGAGAGGAGTCAAAATCGGTTCTTTCACTATATTTCTTCAAGATTCGAATTTTAACCCTTTATTCCACAAAAATGGAGCGTTTATTAAACAAACAAGATAGCACGTACCGGTCATAAAATAAGTGCTATCCTGTTTTCATTATTTAAAAATTGAAGGTCTTTTAACCTCCTCCCACACGATTATCCGATTACCAATTAATTTAATCTTTTTGATAAAACTGACACTCATAACCATCAGCACTAAGCAACAGGCCATTTGCCCATGTTGGTATCTTAGCCATCTGTTCACAGATAGCGGAAAGTGACGTCCCCATATCTGCCTCGATGATAATTTCATCGTGTACATGAGCCACAATGGAACAATTCTTTAATGTCTGCATGGCATGACACAAGATGTCACGACTGATTGCCTGAACAATATTCTCTACAAATTTGGGTCCATAGCTTTCGATTCTATCCCATTTTTTCGTCCCACCGACCCCTTCATAAGTAACCGACTCACCGCCAAACATATTCTCTCTCATACGAGGTTTCACATAGGCAAGCCGTCTGCCAGAAGGGAGGACAATGAAGAGCATTCCACTTTGATAGATAAATTTAATGCCGTGTGTCTCTGTGGGAGTTTTTTGCTTAACACAAGTTTTTACTGCTCGGTCAACATCCCACCAGAGTTTTGTGATATTGGGATTGGATTGTCTCCAAGCCGTTACAAGAGGCTGAAGTTCCTCTTCTTCAATTCCCATCTCTAAAGCCCCCATTGATTTTAATGCTCCAACAGATCCACCATAACCGAGGGCAAGTTCCGCAATTTTCCCTTTCTGTCGAAGGTGACCATTCACACCATGCTTTTCAACCGGTACATTAAACATCTGAGAGGCACTGGCACAGTAGATGTCACCGCCCTTTTGGAATACATCCATTCTCCATTTCTCACCTGCAAGCCATGCAATGACGCGAGCCTCAATCGCTGAAAAATCTGCCACAATGAACTTCATGCCATCTTGGGGTATAAAAGCTGTACGGATAAGTTCCGACAGTACCTCTGGGATAGAATCATAGAGTAAAGTAAGAGCATCAAAGTTTCCGCTTCGAACTAAAACCCGAGCCTGTTCCAAATCGGGCATATGGTTTTGGGGGAGATTTTGCAACTGAATCAGCCTGCCAGAGAATCTTCCAGTTCTATTGGCTCCGTAAAACTGAAACATTCCTCTTGCACGACCGTCACTACATACTGCATTCTCCATTGCTGTGTATTTTTTCACCGATGATTTTGCAAGTTGCTGACGAAGTTCTAAAACAGTGCCTAGTGGTTCAGGTGCTGTCTTTAACATCTCAGCAACAGCTTTTTTACCAAGGGACTCTGTTTCTAGCCCATTGTCGGCAAGCCAGTCTTTCATTTCTTGCACAGAGTTTGGATTCTCTAAATTGGTTATATCCTGCATTAAAGCCATCAGCTTTTCACGGGAATGTTCATCCATCACAACAGCCTGTTTTACGAAAGTCATGTCAATGGCAATGCCCCGATCATTGATTTTCTGGTCGAGATGATACTCCTCCCAGATGTTCTCCGGTACTTGAAACTTGGATAATCTCTGTTGTATTGACATCTCGGATTCCACATCGCGAATGTTATATGCTTTAAACCGCTCCCATTTATCCATGTCGTGTTCTGGTAAATTACGAACTCGACCACCATTTGATTTTGTAGGGGCGCACGGTGTACAAAAATATTTGATGAGGTCTTTACCCTCTGTTAGCTTTTGTTTCTCCAAACCTAGAACTGAACCGACTCCCTCCAAAGAAAGAGGTAATCCCATATATGCCGACCATATCATGGAACATTTCCAAGATGTGGGGTCAAGATATTCAGTAAGGTTAAGCCATTTTGATAGACACACACGCTCAAACATTGCATTGAAAGCCCACTTAGTAACGGAATCATTCATAAGTGCGTTTATAATTTCATCTGGGATTTCCTCCCCGCTGGCAAGGTCAACAACTTGTACTTCACCGCCATCTACCGAGTAGCCAAATAGTAGAATTTCAAAATCATCACTTTCGGCATAACGGTAAACTCCGGACTTTTGAAGATTGGTACTGCTAAATGTTTCAATATCAATAGAAATAGAATTCATGTATAACCGTCCTTTCCAATGCAAACGAGGTGGCAGAAGAACAACCTCCACCACCTCGTCTGTATTTATTCTTTATGCTAGAAAATCATCATCTTCAATAGTTGTGAAATCATCAGCCGCATTGGTTCTTCCACCTAAAGGCTCTCCATCTCTTATCTTCTGGATGTTGCCAAGACCACAAGCAACACCCTTATTGCCATTAGAGTTAAAAGCATAGAAATTTAGTGATACTCTTGCATAACAACCACTGTAAACCTCGTTGCGATCCAAGATAGGTCTGACTGCTTTATCTACTATTTGGGGTGGCGTCTTGCTGTTGGCATTTACAAAATAATGCCCTTTATAAGCCTCATCATCACGTTCTACATCACCATCACGAAGTGGCAGTTTGATAGCCGCCTTATTCGGCTTTTTACCACCAAACTGTGCAATGCCCTCTTCAATGGCTGCATCTACTGCTGCATTAATAGCATTGATGGTTTCCTTATCTGTTTTAGGAATCAATACGGATACGCTGTACTTTTCTGCTCCGCCATTGATGGATACGGGTTCCCAACCGTGAAAATAGCTAAGCCGTGTGTTGACGCTTGTAACAACCTTCGTTCTGTTTTGATTATTCATATTCCAATTCCTCCGTTATTTCGTTAAATTCGTTTTTTACGTTTGATATATTCATAGCTGGCCGCTTATCCGAAAGTGGAACCAGCGTAGGTTTGCCTGGTGGTTTATGTATGAGACCACCAAGGATTTTCTCAAATTTCGTTTTACCCATTAGCTTCTGCATTTCCGTAAGGGTAATAAGACTATGGCGGTAGATATCTTTATAGCCGCTTGCCTTGGCTGCTTCAGCCACAGCCTCTTCGTCCTTATATTTACGGATAGACCTGCCCTCGACTACCTTAAAACCGTGCCACTCTTTCCCGTGATTAACAGCAGCATCCGTGGCATAAGCAATGATTTCATTTGCCCACTTTGTAAGGTCGGACAATTTAGAAAGAACTTCCTCAATTTCAGATTCCGTAAGCAAAGGTGGCAGTTTAAATTCCATCTGTACTAATTTCAGCTTTTCTTCTGCTCTTGCACGGCATTTGACAGCCGCTCGACAGAAAGTACACCATTCACCTGGAAGATAGTCACCTTCGCCTTCATAGGCCTTCTTCGCCTTTGGCTTCAGTTCATTTTCTGCCCAGTCTTTTAATTCCTTTACCGGGATTGTCCATGTGCTGACATTTTCCCTGCGGGGTTGGAAGATGGTCATGGAAACCTCCTCGATGTCATACAGGCTATCGTAGATTTCCAAAGCACCAAGGGCATATAATTTCATCTGCGGATTATCCACCGCATCTACCAACACACCCATGCCATACTTAAAATCGATAATATGAAGCTTTTTATCTCCAATAATGATGCAGTCACCAGTTCCGAACCCCTGCGGTACATAGCAGGAAAAATCAAGACGTTGTTCAATAAGTATTAACGGGTCCGTACAGCTTTGCCTTGCCAGTTCAAGCTGCTCCATTACAAATTCCACATAGGCATCGCTGTGTTCTTCCATCTCATCGGTGTTATAAGCCGAGACGGGACGCTTACTCCTCATGTGAAGTGCTTTTTTAAGTTTATGTTCACAGAGAGCATGGGCGGCTGTACCTTCAGCGGCTGCATTGGATTCACTATTTTCAAATTCCAGTTCCAATCTCGCAGACGGAAGGCAATTAAGCCATCTATGGGACCCCGATGCTGAAAGTACTGCGTGATCACCCATTACCTAGTACCTCCGCATCTTTCAACATATCTGCATAATGTTTTGGGTCAACTTCGCTTAATTTAGAGCCACCGTACTTTTTGATAATTTCTCTCACTTGAGAAGTAAGACCGGCTTGACTCTTTTCAGCGAGTTTTGCTCTGACTTCCTCCAGAGTGATCTCCTTTTTCTTTGGCGCAGGTTTTTTTACAGGTGTAGTCGGTTCTTTTGCTTCGACAGGTTCATTGCCCGCCATTGCATCAGCAACCGCTTGTATACTGTCTGCCAAAGAGCGCATATCAGAAACCACATCAAGAAGAAGTTTGATTTTGCTCATGGTTTAATCCTCCCTCCTTAATCTCACTAATGGCGAGTTCCTTTACGGTGTCACCCGGAACAAGGATAGTCAGTTTCTGCTTATCACCTAGTAAGAAACGAAGGAAACGCTCCCTTATGGTGACATTACGACAGGAAACAATCCCGCCAGATTGTGGAGTTTTTGAAACACTGATTTTCAAATTGTGTTTCATGTTCTTCACCTCTTCCCGAGAGCGTTTATGTGTTGCCCTCTACCTATTAGCCCTGGCAAGAGGGGAAAGTTGAGGATTCCGGAAAAACTTTTTTGAAATTCTTCTTAGCTGTATCTAAACGATGTGAAATGGCACTTTTACTAACACCCTCACGCTCTGCATACTCAGTCATTGTCATGCCATCAAGATATACAGCAATAAAAGGTTCTGAATGTTTTGGCTTAAGAATGGCACGAATAATCTCACAGTAATATTCGTACTCATCTTTTTTATCCCGAGCCACTTCATCGGTGTTATCTGGGAAATAGTCCATATGATCCGTTGCATCCTCAGATTCATCATCTTTGCGGAATGGTTTTTTTGACATCCCTCTGTGTCTGTCAAATTTATGCCAGTTATTGTACTCAGGCTTGTTGAAACGCTCGTCCATAATCTCCTGCGGTGAACGGCGAGTCACAGCTCCCTTATCTTCGGCACAGGATAACCTGTCCTCATAGTCCATATCAATCATTACAGTGCAGTCCTCGTCTGGTACCTCCAAATAGGTAGGTTTGTTGTCGTACATAATTCTAATTTTCATTTTGCATCCTTTCCGCCGGACTGCATTGGCGGCAAAGGATACAAAAATAGGTCTGTGCCTCGAAGTACACAGACCCTTTGTCCTGAAAATGAGCGCAATAAGGTAAGGTACTTCTATTGCAACGCATAACAATCCTAAACGGACTGAAACATTGCAATATGTATCCTTTGCCCTTATTGCAAATCAGGCATTTGATATTTTTTTAAAAGAAAAACTCATTGAACGCTGTTAAAATCTCTGCATTCATAAATGTTCACTTCTAGTTAAGTGGCAATTTACGTGATATAATTTAAATAGACTAATTTACTCTTGAATTTTTCATATCACTCAATATCTAAAAAAATTGTATAAAAAAAAATCCTTCCATTTCGGGAGGACTCGGAAAAGTTTGGAACGATTCGGAAACATGGTTAGAGGTGACAGATTATGCTCTTTAGTGAATTTGCGAATATACTATTTAAACATAGTGACAATTCATATAAGTCACATGAATTTTTTCTGTCACTTTTCGACAATATTATGAGAAATCCACAATCCCCTGAAGAAATAATGCTATCTGAAAACGATAAATATAACCCTTTCAGCACCCTGGTTCCAGATTCGTTAAACAGGCTATTTAAAGGGACAAACCCTTTAAATCAAAAGAAGGTACGTAAAGTTATAAGCCGTAAAGATACGGATAAATTTGCAAAATATATAAACGGATTTAATGGGCATAATCAAATGGCAATTGAAGATGAAATCAAAACAATGATTCCAGATTTTAACTCCAATGATAATTTAGGTTATGCTTGCGCTGATTTATTTCTTCAAATTTTAAATGATATTTATGAGGGTAGAGAAACATCTAGTGCTATAGTTTCTAATAACTCGAATCCCACTCAAAAATTAACATTCTTTCCTGTACAAACTATCTACTACGATGAATCGGACGGAAAATTACATGTTGGAAATATAGAGATTTCTATTCCGAAAGAACTAGAGCCACCACAAGATATTGCTCCAGAAGAAGAAATTTACGTCAGTGAACTTCTAGCTGCCTATGGAGATGCCGTGAATTGTAAGGAACTCACAAAAAACGATTTGGATTCTCTTCCACAAAAATATAAGAGGAATTTCTCTGACCAACGAATCAACTATTATAGTGCTGTACGCATTGATCGTTTTCTTCGTGAGTCTTTTGAAAAAGGAGAAGTACATGCTGAAAAGTGGAAATCCGAAACGTTCGATTATATTAAAGACACTCTATGGGATGACTATGATAATGGTTACAAGAGATTAGTAACAGTGATGAAAAAAGTAGTAGATTGCTCCACTACATCAATTGTAAGCAACATACAAAATCTCGTAGGACCAAAAGAAAAGAAAGGAACCTGTCACTTATTGGCAAATGACGGTAGTGTTCGCTGGGTAGACGAAGATGTATAATAAAATTTTTAATACTGAATTTGAAATGTCGTTGAGGTTATTACTTGTCCTATCTTTATCCAAAAATAAAAATCGTACATTAGATGACCTTGTTACAGCAGATTTCATTTCAAATTATTCAAAGGAAATTGGACTATCGGACAGTAATCTTCACGGAGATAATGAATTTAGCTTTTCTGAATTTTCCGCCAGGAGATTATTAGCACAAGGCGCTATAAAGAATCTAGTCCTTGAAAATATGATAAAAGTTTCATACTCAAAAGATGGCTTTCAATACTTTATTTCGAACCGTGGTCAAACATTATGTAGTTCCCTAACTTCAGATTACGCAACTGAATATAGAATATATGCCAAGAAAGCCCTCACATATATGGATTCTAAAAACGACAAAGAACTTCTCAACTTATTCGGACAAGCAGCATCTAAATCACTATGGAGGGAGTAATCCCAAATGACATTTTATATAACTAAGGTTACAGCAACTGGCACCGGGAAAACTCCCGCCACTGTTACATTCAATAAAGGATTAAATATTATTTGTGGGGTTTCAGATTCCGGAAAAACCTGTGTATTAAAGTGTATTCAATTTGCTATGGGGGTTATCAATAAACCTTTTGAACATAAACAAACAGGATATAATAGTGTCAGTCTTGAACTTATGACTTCAGAAGGACCGATTCATCTTTCTCGAAAGCTTGGGAAAAACATAGTAAATGTAGTCACCGAAATCAACTCAATTGAGAGTGGTGACTATGATGTTGATTATAAGACTAATGGGAATAAGCGCCCTGTATTAAATGAACTATGTCTTAAATTAATTGGTATTAATGAGCTGCCAATGATAATAAGTAATCAAGATTTTGCTAGACAACGTTTAAAATGGAATACACTTACTAGGCTCTTTTGGTTAAGAGAACAGGATATCGAAAATCCAAAGTCTGTACTTTTGCCTTCATCACCTACGCAATATCCTTACTTTTTTTCATCCTTACTATATCTTCTCACAGGTGATAATTATCCAAATATGGAAGAACAAGATAAGGATGAAATCAGCAAAGCGAAAAGGGATGCTGTTCGGCAATTTGTAAATGGTAGAATTGCTCAATTGTCTACAAAAAGAGAAGAACTTCAAAATTCACTATTAGAATATAGCAATTTAGATATTGAAGAAGAAATGCAAAAGTTAATCGATAATCTTTCTGAAACTGAACAGACCCTTGTAGCTGCCACAGAGGAAAGCAAAGATTTACTTAGTACTTTACTAGTTTTTAAAGAAAAAGAAGCTGAAACCAAAGTAACTCATTCGCACTTTCAATCATTGAAAAGCCAATATACAGCTGATATAAAGAGACTTACCTTTATCGTGGATGGAGAAGTACATTTACACACTATTGATACAAACCATAAATGTCCTTTTTGTGATGGAAATATCCAACCATCAGAAAGAAAGTCCTTTATTGAAGCATCGAGAGCTGAGTTGAATCGTATCATCGCACAATTACAAGGTTTAACAGAAAGTGAAAATGACATCGTTTCAACTTTAAATGAACTTCAAAAAAAGATTAACTATTTAGAAAGCCGAAGAGCCGAGATTGAAAAATGGATTGAAATTGAGCTTGTTCCTCAAGCAGATAAATTGAGAAATGCAATCCAACAATATCGTACTTATATACAATTACAACAAGAATCAACAGTTCTACACAATGTTTCACAGGATTGGATTACGGAATTACAAAAGCAGGAGCAAAACGAGGATTTAGAAAAACCCAAATTTAAACCAAAAGAACATTATCCAGTAGATTTTAATTCCCGTATAGATAAAATAGCATATTCGATACTAACTGAATGCAATTATGAGAATTTAAATACTGCTCATTTCAATATGGGGACTTTTGATTTAGAAGTAAATGGCTTAGCTAAAGAAGTAAGTCATGGTAAAGGATACTGGGCATTTATAAACACCGTATTAGGTTTAACTTTTAGACAATATTTGCAAGAAGATGCTGTCTATAAGACTAGCATTTTTGTAGTAGATACACCTCTACTTGGTTTAGATCAGGGAGTTAATGATAATGCTCCTACAAGTATGAGAACAGCCCTTTTCCAATATTTTATTGACAGTCAATCTAAAGGACAAATAATAGTTATTGAAAATACAAAAGATCTACCAGACTTAGAATATGAGTCTGCTGGTGCTAAAGTGATTGAATTTACACATAATAAATATAAAAGTAAATATAAAGAAAGTCGTTATGGATTTTTACACGATTTATATAAATAACCGAAAAAGTAATTTGTAAAACGGAGGTAGCAAAATGTTACGAATAAGCTACAATAAACTCTGGAAAATGTTAATTGATAAGAATATGAATAAACAGGATTTAAAAAAAATTAGTGGGGTTAGCTCAGCTTCTATAGCTAAATTAGGTAAAGGTGAGAACATAACTACTGACGTTTTACTCAGAATTTGCACTGCTTTAGATTGTGATATCTCAGATATCATGGAAATAATAAGAGTTAAATAATAATTATTCTACAATTTAGTTGGCAATATTAAGAGGTGTGCATAAAATGCTATATTATACTGGTATCGAAGAAATTATCTTTTCAAAGCATGAATTACTTCCAGAAGAACCTGATGAACTAATTATTATAAGTGGTTATCTAGGTCCTGCTCCAATTAAACGTTTATCAGAATTGAAAAATATGAAAATCACAGTAATCGGTGGAATGTATTCCTCTGGTATAGATGCTAGGTTGTTAGATTCATTAAATCGAATAAAAGAATCTAACGACTCATTAACTATTAGATTTGCAGAACAAGAAATACACTCAAAAATCTATATATGGAAACATAGGGGAAAAGTTTTATCAGCACTAATCGGTTCTGCAAACTTTTCTTCTAACGGGTTACGTACTGACTATAGAGAATCCCTTGCAGATGCAACAAGAGATACTTTTAGTCCATTAGATTTATACTATCAATTTATCCTTGAACACTCATCCGAGACCCCGACTATTAAAGCAAATCAGGAAATTATTGATTTTGCAAATCTAAAAGTTGCTGAAACCAAGGAATCATATAATATAAAACATAGTTTTGATATTCCACTATATAGTGAAGCAAGAGGAGTAAAACAAGTGCCTCTTTCTAGTGGACTAAATTGGGGAAGGGCTAGATTAACAAGTAAGGCCCATGTCGCAGCCGGTGATGCGTATATTAGATTACCTAAAGAGGTATTAAATAGCAATCAGTCACTAATAAATCCCTTTGATCCCGAATTCACTACCCCGGACGGGAGAAGAAAACGAAATTCTGATCCCATTGAATTAATTTGGGATGATGGAACCATTATGGAAGCTTCCCTAGAAGGAGTACAAAAATATAAGGATAAAAAGTATCCTAAACAATTAGCATCATTTTCATCAAAACAGCCTTTTTTAAATGGGCAACGAATTTCTAAAAAAAGTATTCTTGGCCGGTATTTACGTAGTCGTCTTAATGTAGAAATTGACGATGCCATCACTATGGAAACTCTTGAAAACTATGGAAGGGATACAATAACACTCTCTTTAATTGAAGATGGTGTATATTATGCGGACTTCTCAGTTTAAAAGGAAAACAAGAACTTAAATTGCAAGTTCTTGTTTTCCTTTTTCTACTTGTTCTATTATTTTAAATAAGGTTGGCATAAGTTCACCTAATTTTTTAGCAAATAATGGCGGGACAGCATTACCAATCATTTCAAAATTCGAAACCTGAGATTCATTGAATTCATAATCGTCATCAAAAGTCTGTAACCTTGCTGCCTCTCGAACTGTTATAGATCGCATTTGTTCTGGATCAGGATGTATATGTCGTAATCCATCCTTTTTAAGATGTGCTGGAATAGTATTGCTAGGTTCATCCCAACGAAGAACATGATACTTATGAACATTAGTTCTTCTTCCAGTCTTTTGATAATACAATTCGATTAGTGCCTCAGCGGAATTATATTGAAAATATCCATCTTCAATATCTTTTGCAAGACTATAAAATATCTCCTGATCTCTTTTACTATGAAAACGTGAAGAGTGCCCATTGATTTCATTATTATTCTCATAAGCCTGCCGCTTAAGAGGGTTTTGTAATGGATAAATGGGGGGTAAATCAGAAATAGCATCACGCACTGTACTCTTCTTGACTACTTTTTTAGTTGAAAGCATTCTTAAATAAAAATTCTTTAGTATTTCTTGGTAATCTACATCTTTTGAATCCCTACGAATACCAACAATAATAACTCTCTTCCTTCTTTGAGGTACGCCAAAATCAGCCATATCAAGCAAGGCATATTTCCGTAAATCATTTATAATTTCATAGCCAGCTTCATTAAATGCCTTTTTAATTAAATCTGTAATCTTCTCTCCTGTTGGTATAGCCGATAAAATCCCTTCAACATTTTCAAATACAACAAGCTTCGGTTGATAGTGATTAACTATTTTAATATAAGATTCAAACAAAAAATTCCTATAGTCGTCTTTCATTCCATTTTCATCACGAATACGTCCAGCTAAGGAATAGGCTTGACATGGTGGCCCCCCCGAAATTAAATCTACCCTTTTGTCCCCTATAAGTGAATCAAGTCCGATTCCCTTCCCAAACTCAGTATCATCCCAACCATATAGTAACTCATCCGTGCGCTGTATATCAAAGTTTAGCACTTTATCTTTCGCATCTTCATCACCATATTTTGTTTCTAATCTTTTTACCAAAGTACGAACTTGAGGTTTTAACCATTCAACTGCTGCAAGAAGATTAAAGTTATTTGTTTGCTCGAATCCATCTAATAGACCGCCTGCACCTGCAAATAACTCGATACTATTTATTTTTCGCATAGGGCTTCCTCCATGAAAACTTTAACACCATTATTCAAATGCTTTTTCATTTCCTCTCCAATTACTTGTGCTAACAAAGGAGGGACAGCATTACCAACCTGTTTATATTGCTGAGTTTTTGTTCCTAAAAACTCAAATGTGTCTGGGAAGGATTGTAATCTAGCATTCTCCCTTACTGTTGGTACTCGATTCCATTTATAGTGAAAATGATTTCGGTGACCAGTATCTATTGTTTTTGAAGGCTTTTGGCTATGATAACGTGTCCAGGCCTCATTAAATTTTCTAGATTCACCTACTCCCGGAGGTAAGTTCTTATAGTTTCCTCCTTCAGGAACTTGACTAATCACCCATTTTACTTCTTCGGTATGATTGGTTCCAATATGATTGTATATAACATTTGAGTTTTTACGCATCATTTTTTGATAACTACTTTGCGGCTCACAGGTATACTCCATTATACTCTCTCCCAGAGTATCAACTAAAGATGGTAAATCAGATATAGCCTCCGATGTTGTTACATGATGTTTGGAATCTAGTATAGGCTTAGGAAAAGCAAAATAGTCATATCCGAGTTCTTTCTGGTATCCCACAAAGAACATTCTCTTTCTATTTTGTGGTACCCCATAATCTGATGCGAGCAAAGGTGGATCAGTTACACTAACTGCATAACCCATATCTTCAAAAGTATTAATAATCTGTTGTTTGACAGTCCCTTTATATAAAGTTGCCATACCAGGTACATTTTCAATCAAAAATGCTTTTGGACGGAAGTATTTAACAGCATGAGCCACGGCAACATAAAGTTTGTTTCGAGAATCATTAATATCTCGTGATCCAGTTAGACTAAATCCTTGACATGGAGGACCCGCAATAATAACGTCAATATCTCGATTTCCAATCGCATTTTCTATACTTTTAATGGACTCCTCTTCTTTATACAAATCTTCCTTTAAGGCTTTTGCTCCTTTAATATTATGAGCATATGTACGAAGAGCCGCCTCATCAAAATCTATTCCTGCTAATATTTCATAACCTGCTTGTACAAATCCTTGACTAAGTCCACCCGCACCTGAAAATAAATCAATTACTGTATATCTCTTACTCATCTAAAATCACCTTATCTTCTATAAATTCAACAATATCTCCTATTTCACAATCCAAAGCTCGACAGATACGTTCTAAAGCCTCGAGTGAAACTCCTTGGTTTTTACTTAATCTAGCTAATGTAGCAGATGTAATCCCTGAACAGTCTCGGAGTTGTGTTTTATTTATTTTTTTGTCTATAATTAACTTCCATAATTTATCATATGATACAGACATGTCACTCATCCTTTTTTCTCTATAAATAGAAAAAAATTCTATATATATAGAATTAATACTAGGATAATACTACCACACTCATTTCATTTCGTAAACTAAAACTCTTTACCATTGCTCATTCATTTTTAACAGAATAATTGGGCACCTAACAATAATGAACTAACAATCTATTTATAAAGTTAGACATTTTAAACGCCTCGTAAATCCAAACACCTTACATTATTTTAAATACTTAATATAATCAAGACATTCAATGTATTCCATTACATCTGTCCTGTCTCCTCAACCCTACAAAATCATCCATTCTATCTCCTCAACCTTCCGCTGATTTTTTTAGTTGATATGTTTCCTCAATAAATAAAAATAAGGATTTCCAAGGTTAAAAGGCACTGCCAGACATCGGGCAGAAAACCCTCCAATCTTGAAAACCCTCTATTTATCAGTATTTTGAGCAGTCCTATTTCTCCGCCCTTGACATCAAAACAACACACTCCACATGCGTCGAATGCGGGAACATATCCACTGGCTGGATTTCCTGTGTGTGATAGCCGCCATCCTCTAAAATGCGAAGATCGCGTGCTAGTGTGGCTGGGTTACAGGATACGTAGACCACTCGTTTTGGTCGTTGCTCTAGAATAGTAGTTAGCAGTGCTTCATCGCAGCCTTTGCGCGGTGGATCAACTACTAGTACGTCTGCTTCCTTGCCCTCTTTATACCATCTTGGTATGACTTCCTCTGCTGGTCCTGCCTCAAAATAAGTATTTGTAAAACCATTAAGCAATGCGTTACGCTTGGCATCTTCGATCGCTTGTGGGACAATTTCCACGCCCATGACAGCCTTTGCTTTTTGAGCAAGGAATAAAGAAATCGTACCAATTCCACAATACGCATCAATGACACGTTCATCTCCCTGTAAGTCAGCATAATCTAGTGCTTGCTTGTAGAGGACCTCTGTTTGCTCTGGGTTGACTTGATAGAAGGAGCGAGCCGAGATTTCAAAACGTACGTCACCAATAGTATCAATAATAATGTCTTTACCCCAAAGGTTGATTGTGTCATCACCAAAAATAACATTGGTTTTCTCACTATTCACATTTTGCATAATCGATGTAACGTTTGGCACTAGCTTTTGGATTACTGTAATAGCTGCCTCTTTTTGTGGAAACTTTTTCTTTTTCGTTACAAGGACAACCATGACTTCGCCTGTTGCTCGTGCTTTACGGATAACGACATGACGCAACATGCCCTCATGTGTATGCTCATTGTAAGAGCGAATACCTAACGTTGCTAATTCCTTTTTCAAGCCTGCAAGAATTGCATCTGCTTCTCCTGTTTGAATTAAACAGCGATCCATATCCACAATGCTATGCGTTTTTGTTTTATAAAAGCCTGCAATTGCTTGTCCTGTTTCATTTTCAGAGAAAGGAATTTGCGCTTTATTACGGTAGTGCCAAGGTTCTTTCATACCTTTTACTGGGTGAACAGGTGCATGAATTTTACCAATGCGTTGCATCACATTGCGCACCATATTTTCTTTCCATTTTAGCTGCCCCTCATAGGATAAATGCTGTAATTGACAGCCGCCACACTGCTTGAAGTAATTACATGGAGCTTCAACACGGTCTGGAGATGGCTTGATAATATCTATTACCTTTGCAAAGCCATAGTTTTTTAATGTTTTTAACACATGGATTTCGGCCGTTTCGTTTGGTAGTGCACCTTGTATGAATAGTGGATAACCATCAACCTTTGCGACACCATTGCCATCATGTGTTAGATCTTCTATATAAACTGAAAGTCGTTCATTTTTTTTCACGGGTGCTGACATTCGTACATCCTCCATTTCAATCTCCTTATTGTAGCATGTGTTGGCAAATGAAAAAAGAACAAGACTTGGCTGTTACGTGTCTCTGCTAATTAACTTGAAAAAAGAGTCGCTATTCGCGACTCTTTTCCTGCTCTTTTGTAATATGATAATCTCTTGGTGCCCACCAAAATGCACACAAGATCCCAAGAATGACGACAATAAAAGGTGCATAAAAAATTAAAAAACTTTGCATACGTGCTTTCCTCCTATGCGTGATTGTCTTCTTTTCCTGTCACATATTTTTTATTGAATAAGAATAGTTTCATCAATAAATAAAGTGAAGGTAGAAGAAGACACAGTCCTAAAATAAATGCGATAACTAATGCGATCGCCATTTGTGTGCTTGTAAAGCTATCGTAAATGGTTAAGTACGGATACAGTAGGTATGGATATTGAGCAATTCCATAAGCAAAGAAGGCTACGGCAAATTGAGCAATTAGGAGCCCAACTGCAAGTCCGTACTTTTTCCGCATGGCAATGAGTACGACTGTGACAATAAATAAGACAGCTGAAATCGCAAACATCCACCATAAATTCACCATATGACTGTAGCTCTCTGGGTTGATGGATTTCATTTCATACATAATGCCCAGAGCACTAATCATAAGCGGTGCTGCCCACACAAGTGCATATTTTCTCATCAGTTTCGTTGCTTCGCTATCATTTGCTTTATGCGCGTACCATGTTAAAAATACGGCTGAAATATACAATACAGCAGCGATACTTAGCACCACAATGCTCCAAGCAAATGGACTTGTGTATAAAGTCCAGTAGTTCAGCACAGGTTGCCCATCAATTAAATCAACATAGCCTCCACCAGCAATAGCAAAGACCACAGACAAGGAAGCGGGAATTAATAAACCTGCCACACCATATGTCAGCGTATATCCGATATGTCCCCGTGTACCATACGATTCAAAGGCATAGTAGGAGCCACGAATTGCCAACAGTACAAGTGAAATACTGACTGGCACAAGTAAAATCGTTCCGTAATAAAAAGCAGTTTGTGGGAAAAATCCTACGATTCCTACAAAGAAGAATACTAAAAAGACATTAGTAACTTCCCAAACAGGCGATAAATAACGTTTAATAATATTTGTTAAAATATGATTTTTTCCAATAAGTAGGCTGTATGCATTAAAGAAGCCAGCACCAAAATCGATTGATGCGACGATGACATAGCCAAATAGGAATATCCATAATACTGAAATACCTAAAATCTCTAATGTCATAGGATGTCACCGCCTTTTTCAGAGTGGCGATCTTCAATCTCGCGTTCGATTGGGTTCTTTTTAAACATTCTTACCAATACGACAATACTTCCCACTGCTAATACTGCATAGACGCCTGCGAATAAAAGCAGCATTAAATCCACATGGTCGCTCGTCGTAGCTCCCTCAGGCGTACGCATTAGTCCATAAAGTATCCATGGTTGACGTCCAACCTCGGCAAGCCACCAACCTGCTTCAATCGCAATTATTGAAAGTGGTCCTCCCGCTACGATAATCCATCTATACCAACGTGAATGAATAAACTGCCAGCCCCGTGCTTTCCCTACAACATAAAGTAATGAAACTAGCACCATAAACATACCAATGGAAACCATGATATCAAAGAGATAGTGAATATAGAGTGGCGGTAAATCCTCTTCCTCAAATTGATCTAAGCCGGTTACCTCTGCATTAGGATTAAAATGTGCAAGAATGCTTAAAGCATACGGAATTTTAATAGCATATTTAACTTCTTCTCCATCTAAGACACCAAATAATACAAGGGAAGCCTTACCTTCTGTTTCAAAATGCCATTCTGCAGCGGCTAGTTTTTCGGGTTGATATTCAGCTAAGTATTTTCCTGAAAAATCTCCTATTACAGCGGCTGCAATGGAGAAAATCAAGCCAATTTTCATTAATAAAAGTAGTGACTTTTTATGGTATACATGTTTCGAGCCCTTTAACATTCTAAATCCTGCAATAGCTGCTAGGACAAATGCCGATGTCATGTACGCTGTCACAAGTACATGTGCAACCTTTGTTGGCATGGCTGGGTTAAACATTGCAAGAAAAGGTTGAATATTAACAAGTTCTCCGTCTACAATATCAAATCCTCTTGGTGCGTTCATAAAAGCATTAACGATGGTAATAAAGACTGCCGACATCGACGCTCCGACAGCTACAGGGATTAACAATAGCATATGCTTTTTCTGACTATCAAAGCGGTCCCAAGTATATAAATAGATGCCCAAGAATATGGCTTCAAAGAAAAATGCAAACGTTTCCATAAAAAGTGGTAACGCAATTGTTTGACCAGCAAGTTGCATAAAGTTAGGCCACAATAATGAAAGTTGTAAGCCAATTGCGGTTCCAGTTACCACGCCGACTGCTACAGTAATGACGAAACCACGGGCCCAACGTCTTGCCATTAAAATATAATGCTCATCATTCTTTTTATACCCAGTCCATTGAGCAATCATAATCATTAACGGAACGCCCACACCAATAGTTGCATAAATAATATGGAACGATAATGTTAACTCCGTTAATGCTCGGCTCCAATAGACCGCTGATTCATTAATCATCTCATTTGCCCCCCTTAACTTCCAAATATTCTTCCAAGAATAGAAAGTAGCATAATGATTGCAACACCAAAGCTTAGCCATATAAGCTTCTTTTCTTGTGACTTATACAAAGGCAACACTTCCTTTCCCTTATCCATACCCCCATTTTCCACTATTCCAACGAAAAAAACCTTAATAACGGACCGAAATTTCAGTCTATTATTAAGGTTTCAAATTTTGTTCAAGTAATATACGCACATTTGCCAAACATTTTTCTAATTTCATTCACAATCTTGCTTCTAGTGCTTAGTTTATGGGATTTAGTCAGTTTTATTCTAGTGATGGAATTTTTGTTAAGAGGATTTGGAGAGGTAACTTTACCTTTGAGAGCACTTCAAGCAATCAACCAAAAATACAAAATAAAGCTCATCCTCAATAAAATTGGATGAGCTTTTCGGGTTCATTAAATACGGTCTTCTTCTCGAATATCTGCTAGTGGGACAAAGATTTCGATGTGACGCTTTAGGTTTTCAAATGTAGCAGGGGCATCTCCGCCATATTCGCCATCGAGGTTAAGGTGGACCTCATTTTCTGTAGTAACTTTAACAACGCTAGCTTTTTTGTAGATGACACGATCATCATTTAAATGCTCGCCTCTTAATGCCATGGCAGCTAGTTGAATAAATTCAGGAAGACTAACTTTTTTTAGCACTATTAAAGTAAAGTAGCCGTCATTAATACTTGCATCAGGAGCTAGTTTTTCAAAGCCGCCTACTGAATTCGTTAACCCACATAGGAACATCATAGCGTCGCCATCAAATACTTCCCCATCATATTCAATGCGCATATGTGAGGCTTTGATGGATGGAATCATCTCAACTGCCTTTACATAATAGGCTAACTGACCAAGCATTGTTTTCATTTTGCTTGGTACTTCATAAGTTAGTTCTGTAATACGTCCGCCAGCAGCAATGTTGATGAAATAGCGTTCGCCATTTAAGAGTCCAACATCGACTGGTAATGTATCCCCTTGAATAATAATGTCTACTGCCTCTTCAATATTTCGAGGGATATGCACGGCACGGGCAAAATCATTTGTAGTGCCCATCGGAATTAGACCAACTTTCGGACGGTTTTCAAATGGACTTACACCTGAAACAACTTCATTTAATGTGCCATCTCCACCCACTGCGATGATGATATCAAAACCGCGTTCTACCGCATTTTTTGCTGCAAGCGTTGCATCGCCTTCACATGTTGTTGCATGACAGGATGTCTCATAGCCTGCTACCTCTAGTTTTTCCAACACCTCTGGTAGATGTTTCTTAAACACTTCGCGTCCAGATGTAGGATTATAAATGATTCTTGCTCGTTTCATAACATACCTTCCTGCTTCATAAGATTCTACTTCATTCAACGATTTATACGTTGAAATGTTGCAATGCTCTTGTTATTTTTGTAATGCTTCTGTTACTTGCTTCTTAAAGTCCTCATAAACATATGTCCAATATGTTTGATTTGAGATATTTTCCTCACGAATTTCTGCATACAGAGCCTTTTGAGCCTCTTCAAATGTTGGATCTTCTTTATCTGGTAAGCTTGCTCGTTTCGTTACGACGAACTCTTGTAATTCAGGTGCACGTGGTCCCCATTTTCCAATCACTTCACCAGCATCATCTAGTAAGAGATAAATCGGAATTGCACGACCACCGTTTGTTAAATATCGATCAATTAGCTCTGTATCAGCATCACGGAAAACAGTACGCATTTCTAATCCTGCTGCTTCAGCAACACGGCGAATAATCGGATTATTTAACATTGCGTCTCCGCACCAATCTTCTGTAATGGTTAAAATGTTAGGTTGCTTTTCCTTTAATAACTCGATAAAACCATCGTTTGTTGGTACTTGAAAGCCATCATAAATACGAAAGCTTTCTTCTTTCAACGTCGTCATGTTCTCCATATATTGTTGTATTGATATAGCTTCATTAAAATACTGTTGTTCTGTTTTCATTGGCTCGTCCCCCTTATTATTATCTATTCTATATTTTGCTATGAATACTCTTTTTAAACAACTATTAAGTTTCGTAAAATGCAAATTTGTTACATTTTTTGCAAATTAATAGCCGAGGGAGCAAGGAAGCTCTCTCGGCTATTATGTTACAACGAGTATTATCGTTTGGCAATTTCTTGTTGTAATAATTTATTAACCATTGGTGGGTTAGCTTGACCTTTTGTTGCCTTCATAATTTGACCAACTAAGAAGCCAATCGCACGGTCTTTACCATTTTTGAAGTCCTCGATAGATTGGGCATTGTTATCTAAAACTTCTGTTACGATAGCTAGTAATGCACCTTCATCGGAGATTTGAACTAAGCCTTTTGCTTTCACAATATCCTGTGCAGAGCCGCCATTTTCTACTAATTCAGCAAATACTTTTTTACCGATCTTAGAAGAAATTGTACCGTCCGTGATTAATTTCACCATTTCAGCAAGGTTTTCTGGTGTTAATGCTGTATCTTTAAGATCTTTTTGCTCTGCGTTTAAATAAGCAGAAACATCACCCATTAACCAGTTAGCAGAAAGCTTAGCATCTGCACCATTTGCTACCATTGCCTCGAAGAAGTCTGAGATTTCTTTAGAAATAACAAGCACACCTGCATCATATGGTGTTAAGCCTAATTCTTCAACGTAACGTTTTTTACGTGCATCTGGAAGCTCAGGAATTTCAGATTTTACACGCTCTAACCATTCGTCATCAATAGAAAGACGAACTAAGTCTGGCTCAGGGAAGTAGCGGTAATCATCTGTTCCCTCTTTAACACGCATTAAAATTGTTTTACCTGTTTTTTCATCAAAACGACGTGTTTCTTGCTCAATCACGCCACCTGATAACAATACATCTGCTTGACGTAATTCTTCATGCTCTAAACCACGACGAACATAGTTGAAAGAGTTCAGATTTTTAAGCTCTGTTTTTGTACCAAATTCTTCTTGACCATACGGGCGAATAGAAATATTGGCATCACAACGTAGTGAGCCTTCTTCCATCTTACAATCAGATACGTCAGTATATTGAATAATCGATTTTAATTTTTCTAGGTATGCATATGCTTCGTTTGGTGTACGAATATCTGGTTCAGAAACGATTTCAACCAGTGGTGTACCTTGACGGTTAAAGTCAACTAGTGAGTGGTCACCAGCATGTGAAAGCTTACCAGCATCTTCTTCCATATGAAGACGTGTGATACCGATACGTTTTGTATAGCCGTCTACTTCAATATCAATCCAACCATTTTTACCAATTGGTTTATCGAATTGTGAAATTTGATAAGCTTTCGGATTATCTGGATAGAAGTAGTTTTTACGGTCAAATTTTGTCTCTTGTTCGATTTCCATATTGAGTGCAAGCGCTGCACGCATAGCGAAATCTACTACATTTTTGTTTAGGACTGGTAGGACCCCAGGATAGCCTAAATCAATTACTGTTGTATTTGTATTTGGTTCAGCACCAAAGTGAGCTGGTGCTGGAGAGAAGATTTTTGAGTTTGTTTTCAACTCAACGTGTACTTCTAAACCAATGACTGTTTCAAAGTTCATGTTATTTTCCCTCCCACATTTGAGGAACTTCTTTATGGAACTCAGTTGCTTGTTCAAAAGCATGAGCTACACGGTAAATAGTCGCTTCATCGAAGTATTTACCAATTATTTGTAAACCTAATGGTAGACCATTTTCAAAGCCACAAGGAATTGAAATCGCTGGTACACCTGCTAAGTTCATCGGGATTGTTAAAATATCGTTAGCATACATTGTCATTGGGTCATCAACGTTTTCACCAATTTTGAATGCTGGTGTTGGAGCTGTTGGTCCAATGATAACATCAAAGTCTTCAAATACTTTATCATAGTCTGCTTTGATCAGTGTACGTGCTTGTTGTGCTTTTTTGTAGTACGCATCATACGTACCTGCACTTAGTGAGTAAGTACCTAGCATGATACGACGTTTTACTTCATCACCAAAGCCTTGTGCACGTGTTTCTTTATAAAGATCCATTAAATTTGTCACATTTTCTGCACGGAAACCATAACGGATACCATCGAAACGAGATAAGTTAGAAGACGCTTCAGATGAAGAAAGGATATAGTACGCAGCTAGTGCATATTTCGAGTGAGGAAGTGATACTTCTTCTACAGTAGCGCCTAAGCCTTTTAATACCTCTAATGCTGCAAGCACTGATTGACGAGCTGCTTCACCAACACCCTCACCAAGGAATTCCTTTGGTACTGCGATACGTAAGCCCTTTACATCACCAGTAAGAGCTGCAGCGTAATTTGGCACCTCAACATTCGCAGAAGTCGAATCATTTGGATCTAATCCAGCAATGGCTTCTAGTAATAGCGCATTATCTTCAACATTGCGTGTAATTGGCCCAATTTGATCTAGAGAAGATGCGAATGCAACTAGACCAAAACGAGATACACGACCATATGTAGGTTTCATCCCTACAACACCGCAGTAAGCTGCAGGTTGACGAATTGAACCACCTGTATCTGAACCAAGAGAGAATGGTACTTCACCTGCTGCTACTGCTGCTGCAGATGCACCTGAAGATCCTCCTGGTACGTGGTTTAAGTTCCATGGATTTTTTGTTGTTTTATAGTATGAGTTTTCGTTTGAAGAACCCATTGCAAATTCGTCCATGTTTAATTTACCGACTGTAATCATGCCAGCTTCACGTAGCTTGTTGACAACAGTTGCATCATAGATTGGCATAAAGCCTTCCAGAATTTTAGAGGCACATGTTGTTTCTAAGCCTTCTGTTACGATGTTGTCTTTCACACCGATTGGTAGACCGAATAATGGTCCACGCTTTTCAAATGGTACTTTATCCATTTCAGCAGCTTGGGCAGTTGCTTTTTCTTCGTTTGAAGCAAGGAATGCTTGTACATCGCCATCAAGCTTTGCAATACGCTCGTATGCTTCTTTCGTTAAGTCAGCGATTGATAAGTTACCCGCTTTAATTTCCGCTTGTAACTCCTTAGCTGAACGTTCAAATAACGTCATGAGGAATCCTCCTATGTTTTAGTATTACATGATAGCTGGTACTTTTACTTGACCATCTTCTTGTTCTTTTACGTTTAACATCATTACTTCGCGGTCTAAACCTTTTACTGCTACATCTTCACGCATTACATTCACTAATGGTAAAACGTGCGTTGTTGGTTCAACATTTGTTGTATCCAGTTCATTTAACTGCTCCGCAAATTCAGTAATTTTTCCAAGCTGTTCAGCAAATTTCTCTGCTTCTTCTTCTGTAATTGCAAGACGCGCTAAATTTGCCACGTGCTTTACTTCTTCTTTTGTTAATTTAGCCATTTTTCACACCTCCGAATACTTGTTCAATTCATTGTTTTTATTGATAACAATAGGGTTGAATAAAGTTAACCATGCCAATAATCATAACATTTTTCATATTAAAAATCACAACTTTCACTAAAAATATAGAAACTTTCACTACTATAACAAAGTGTTGTCTCTATCACCCTGTAGTGTTCCTCAATTTCTATCCATCTATATAAAAAATATAGCCAGCACAAAGGCTGACTATATTAATCATAAACATGCACATAAGGGTCTTTGTCGTTGGGCTTTTTAATGATTAATGCCTCAGGACCATTCACTGAAGTAACACTCACTTCCACATGAATATTATCAAATTGATTGATTAATATACCCGTCAAATATTGTGTAAATCCTATTATTTCTGCTTTACCGAAAAATTGGATCGGAATTTCAATCGAAAGATTTTGTATTTGTTTATTACGATAAAAACCAGTACCAATCACACTTGTGTAGTTAGAGAAGTATTTATCAACATCTTGTTTAAAATTCTTGAAGTTATTGTTGATGTCTCGGTATACATCTTGTGAATCATCTGTTGGGAATAAGACGTAATTTTCATCTATACCTTTCCACTCATCGATGTTATTCTGTCCAGATTTTGCTACACCATAACTAAAATAGGTCCCTGGAATAATTTGATTGCGGGCTTGTTGCTTAAACAAACCAACCACAATCGGTACATCCTTTAACTCATCACGTGAACGTAAACGAGAAACGATTTCAGCAGCCATTTTTTTGCCTTGCTCAATAAGAGTAGACTCTGAAATTGGTTCCTCGTAATATTCGCCATACTGTTCTTTTTGATAATAATAGATAGAATTTAAGGCAAGACCGATTGAAATCCCACCTAGTTTTACTTTATTATCCTTCGTTTTTGTTAAGTAGTTTTGCTCTACAATATGGGATAAATAAACTGGAGCCTTTGTTGCTCGCTCCTCTGGTGTCATTGTATCTGTTGTCGGTGGATTTAATCCATCCTCTGTTTGTGAACTACGAGCAAGCCAAGAGCTTACTGTACTTTCAGCTAAATATTGACCTTCTTGGAAGTAGTAGTTTTCTGTGTCGAACTCATTTTGAGATAAACGCATTAAACCTGATTCAACTTCCTTCATATCATATTTCGTATAAACGTTAGATACCACTAGACCTCTACTTGCACTCTCTTTATAAGGGATAAGCGTCTTATAATAAGATTCATCAATTTGTATGCTTGGGATAATTGTTGTTTCAGCTTTTTCTTTCTGTTGCGTTTCCTGTGTAAGCTCTGTCTCCTTCTTATCAGAAGGCACACAGCCGACTAGCATTGCAGCAGCTACGATTGCTGGAATGAGTCGAAAAGACTTCATTATTTAGTGCTCCTTTACTAATAGTCAATTTTAGGTCGACGAATCTTTTCGACGCCTTGATGTAACGGTTGTGCACTCCACATCGCTTCCTTCTTAGAAGGGTGAATGTTGTGCGCTTATTAGATGAGGTTAAGTTGTTCAATTAAGTTATCTTCAGTCCAAACTTCAATACCTAGTTGCTCAGCCTTTGTTAGTTTAGAGCCTGCATCCGCACCTGCGATCACCAGATCCGTTTTTTTGCTGACACTACCCGTGACTGTACCACCTAACTCTTCTATTTTCGCTTTTGCTTCGTTGCGTGTCAATTGCTCAAGTTTACCAGTTAAGACAATTGTTTTACCTGCAAAAGGACTATCACCTATCGCCACTTCTACTTTTTTACCTTTATATGTCATATTCACGCCTGCCTCAGCAAGACGCCCAATGACTGCTCGTGCATCTTCATTCGAGAAATACTCCACTAACGATGAAGCCATTTTATCGCCAATTTCATAAATTGCCACAAGCTGTTCCTCTGTTGCAGCCATCACCGCTTCCATTGAACCAAATTCCTCTGATACGATTTTGGCTGCTTTTTCACCAACATGCCGAATTCCTAGTCCAATTAATAAACGCTCCATCGAATTTTCCTTCGAAGCTTGAATAGCATTTACTAAATTAGTGGCTGATTTTTCGCCCATACGTTCCAATTCCACCAGTTGCTCCACCGTTAAATGATAGAGATCTGAAACATCATGTATTAAATCTGCACGCAATAATTGCTCCACTACTTTATCCCCAAGACCATCAATATTCATGGCGTTTCGAGAAACAAAATATTTTATGCTCTCTGCAATTTGGGCAAAGCAGGCTGGATTTACACAGCGCAGGGCCACTTCGCCTTCAATACGAATCAATTCACTATCACAAACAGGGCAATTTTTTGGCATAACAAAAGGTACTGAATCCTCAGGACGTTGCTCTATTAGCACACCTACAACTTGAGGGATAATGTCTCCAGCCTTTCGAATAATAACTGTATCTCCAAGACGAATATCCTTATCACGGATTAAATCCTCATTGTGTAAAGAAGCGCGTTGAACCGTTGTTCCCGCTACTTGGACTGGAGTTAAAATCGCTGTGGGAGTAACAACACCTGTACGTCCTACTGTTAAATCAATATCAAGTAACGTTGTAACAACTTCTTCTGCTGGGAACTTATAAGCAATCGCCCAACGTGGACTTTTTGCCGTATAGCCTAGCTCGTCTTGCTGTGCATAACGATCCACCTTAATCACGATACCATCAATTTCGTACGCTAAAGTTGGACGATTTTCTGTCCAATGTTCTATAAAGGCCATTACTTCTTCAATGGTTGTGCAACGTTGACGCTCTTTGTTAGAAGGGAACCCAAGCCCCTCTAAATAATCAAGCATTTCTGCATGTCCATCCATTCCATAAACCTCACCATCTCCACCAATGGCATAGATAAAAGTTGATAGTTGGCGACTTGCTGCAATTTTAGGATCTAATTGACGTAATGAGCCAGCAGCGGCATTCCGTGGATTAGCAAATAATTCTTCCCCATTGCTGGCACGTTGCGCATTTAATTTTTCAAATGATTTTTTTGGCATGTACGCCTCACCGCGTACTTCGATTGTAATAGGCTCTTTTAAACGTAATGGGATCGCTCGAATGGTCTTTAAATTGGCGGTAATGTCTTCTCCTATCACACCATCTCCTCTTGTAGCCCCTTGTACAAACATGCCATTTTCATATTTTAATGAAATAGCCAAACCATCTATTTTTAGCTCGCATACATAAGAAAATTGGTCTCCGATTGCCTGACGCACTTTACGATCAAATTCTCGTAAGTCCGCTTCATTAAAAGCATTTGAAAGACTAAGCATTGGGTAATCATGAGTCACTTTCCTAAAGCCCTCTACCACTGCTCCACCAACACGCTGCGTAGGAGAATCGGGGTAAATAAGGGATGGGTTCGCTTCTTCTAATGCAATCAGTTCCTGTAATAGCTGGTCATAGACACTATCTGCTACGACAGGTTTATCTAATACATAATAGGCATAGCCATATTCATGTAATAATTTATTTAACTCCGCTATTCGCTGTTCTATTTCGTTCATTTACCGTTCCTCCGCTTACGCTTTTTCAATCGGTGCAAATTGAGCAAGTAATCGCTTAATACCAATTGGTTGTGGGAATGCGATATCAAGCTCTGTACTATCACCTTCACCTTTTACACTAACAACCATACCTGTTCCCCATTTTTTATGAATCGCCTTATCTCCAGCCTTCCACCCAAATTGATCTCCACCCGTTGCTTGTAAACGTGCTGTAGCAGGTTGTGTTTGCTGAATAGCACCAAGTGTACGCTTTTGAAGGCCACCTGTTGAACGATTTGTAGCAAATGGTACTGTTGATTTTGTCCCTGCCTTCGAAATGGACTCTGTAATATCTTGAGAAATTTCACCTAAAAATCGTGAGGCATTATTAAAGCTTGAACGACCAAAAATCGTTCGGCTTTGTGCACATGTCAAATATAAACGTTCCTCAGCGCGCGTCACACCAACATACATAAGGCGACGTTCCTCTTCCATTTCATCTTGATCGTCTAGCGAACGGGAATGAGGGAAGATGTTTTCCTCCATACCGATAATAAAGACAACAGGGAACTCTAAGCCTTTAGCGGCATGCATCGTCATTAAAATAATATTGCCCTTAGATGCATCCTCTTTGTCGAGTGCATCTATATCAGCAATTAGGGCTAAATCTGTTAAAAAGGCAATTAAGCTTTTATCATCACTGCGCTCCTCAAAAGCCTTTGTGACAGATAGAAACTCTTCAATATTTTCTAAACGGCTTTCTGCTTCAATTGTTTTTTCGTTTTGTAGCATTGCTCGGTAGCCTGATTTATCAATAACTTGCTCTACAATTTCAGTGACAGATAGATATTCCTGCATTTGTGTAAAGCCTTTAATCATGGCATAAAATTGCTCCGCTGAATTTGCTGCTTTCCCTGATAGCCCCATAAAGACAAGATCATTCATCGCGTCAAAAATTGAACGATCCTGATCTATTGCATAACGTGCCATTTTTTCAAAGGAAGTTGCACCAATACTGCGCTTTGGCTCATTAATAATACGTGCTAGTGATAAATCATCATCATTATTGGCAATAAGTCGTAAGTATGCTAGTAAGTCCTTTATCTCTTTTCGATCATAGAACTTTGTTCCGCCTACTATTTGATAGGCCATATTGGACTTAACAAGCACTTCCTCCATTACACGAGATTGAGCGTTTGTACGATATAAAATAGCAAAGTCATCAAATGAACGATTTTCTTTTTCAATTAACTGTTGAATTGTTTGTACAACAAATTGCGCTTCCTCTTGCTCGTTATAAGCTTTATATAGTGCAATCTTTTCACCCTCTGAATTTTCTGTGCGTAATTCTTTTGGGTAACGTGTTGTATTATTTTGAATGACGTCATTGGCTGCCTGTAGGATGCGTTTAGTTGAACGATAATTTTGCTCAAGCATAATCACCTTTGCAGCTGGATAATCCTTCTCAAAGGATAGAATATTTCCAATGTCTGCACCGCGCCAACGATAAATAGACTGATCGGAATCCCCTACAACACAAATATTTTTAAATTTCTTTGCCAGTAACTGTACAAGTAAATATTGAGATTTATTGGATATGGATAGGTAAGCATTTGAAGTAATCTCCTGCTTTTCCCCCCATTCACACCGTACGTGAGGGTTTCCCCTCATACGGCGTTCCATCAATTATGAATCTTTATACTAATACTTTATTTCCAGCTTTCACACGAAGTTTATTTACTTTGTCCAAACTTTGTTTTGTTAACTCTAACATTTGAAGGTATTTATTAATGACGTCTTCTGTTGTGGCATGAATCAGTTTATGGGCTTCTTTCGTTATAAAAACTAAGTTGTCATACTTATCGTTACCACCTTTTGCCTTTGGAACGATGTGATGTAATTCCATATTTTTCAGAATGAGTGCTTCTCCTGTAATAAAGCAAACCCCTTTTTGAGCAATGTATTTAGAAATACGATTGTCGTTGTATTCAATACTACGATTGATGACAGGATTTTTCATGAGATACTTCACAACTTCTTCTGATACTGATTTTTGCTTTTTATGAATCAGACTTCTACCTTCAACTGTATAATTATTGATTTCTTGCGTAAAGTTTGTCGGATTTTTGTGTTTGATTCCATCGATAGGGAATATCGCTACTTTTGCAACGAATGTCTTTTTCTTGCCAAGATAATCTTTGAAATGTTTCTTGTAGTACGTACTTGGCTCACCTTTATCCGATGAAACTTTCTTCAAGCTGTTATATAAGGTTCGTTTGACTGAAAATGCAATTTCACTAAAATCTTTCGTTACCATCGTTGCTTGCTGATAGAAGTTATGAAGTCCTAGAATTGTTGCATTGAGTTTGGACACTTCTGAAGCATTAGATTTCTTTTTAATTCGTTTGATGTTTTCTTTGATTTTGCTAATTGCGTTTTTCTTCGCCTTATTTGTCATGAATGATTTTACGGTATGCTTCTTTTTATTTCTAGCCACTTTCATTTTAAACCCTAGAAATTCCGAAAAGTTTTTCCTTAAATTAATGACCTTTGATTTTTCTTTACTAATGTCGAGATGTAATCTTTCTTTTAACCATTTTTTCACACCTTCGAAAATCTTGAAGGCACTTTTATGGTCTCTACAAAAGATTTTAAAATCATCTGCATATCGCACAATGAACATTTCTTTCAAGCTTGTGGCTCTTTTTAAGGTACTATATTTCACTGACCTATCAAATCTAACCTTGCCACCAATAATTCTTTTACGCTCATAGTTTTTCTGCGTTTCAAACGTTTCCCATTGATTGCTTATCCACCAATCTAATTCGTTTAGCACAATATTAGATAGTAGCGGTGATAAAATACCACCTTGAGGAGTCCCTTTATTAGGTGTTCCTGCTCCTACAATTTCTGCTTTCAGTAGTTTACTTATGATTGAGAGAACCTTTTTATCCTGGATACCCATTGACCACATTTGTTTAAGAAGTTTGCCATGATTGACATTATCGAAGAAACCTTTGATGTCAATATCAACCACATAGTGCAGTTTGTTGATATTTGCTAATGTTACTGCTCTAGAATATGCATGTAAAGTTCCTCTGTTCGGTCGAAAACCGTAACTGTGATGATGGAATTTCGCTTCGCATATTGGCTCTAGAATTTGTTTAATACATTGTTGAATGATTCGGTCCTCGATTGTCGGGATGCCGAGTGGGCGAATTCCTCCATTAGCTTTTGGTATTTCTTTTCTTCTTATTTTGTGTGGTATGAAGTTTTCAAGTCTTTTTCTGACATAATCAATTAATGCGTTCGGGTCTTTTTCTCCGATAGTAATGATTGTCGATTCATTACTACCTTTGGTGAGAGAACCCTTGTTTTTCTTGATGTTTCGATATGCCAGTAAAATATTTTCTCTTCTAATAATCAATTCATACAGATTTTTAAAGCGTTTGTTCATTTGACTTGCTTTGTAAAGGTCATCTAAGGTTTGTTGCATGTCGTAATATTCATTGTTTCGTAAGGACTGTCGTTTTAAAACTTTCTTGTTTGCTGTTTCAGTCAATACTCTCACCACTTTATTACTTCTTTTGGCGATTGCATTTCTTTTAGTCATACGAGAACCTGATAGTATAAAGTAATGTTTTAGTTATTCATAAATTGACTAATGGCTATCCCTCCACCGCTTATTATCACGGCTTCACTGGTACTGTGCCATCACTTTCACTGTGCTTAAAATGAGGTTATACTATAGACGCTTTCCCTCATACCGCTTCAACGAGTGCAATCTCTCCACGTAGCCAGCTTACCACGTTCCAAGAAATCATATCTGTACATATAATACTTTTAGGTCATTCCTCTAACCCTGTTAGCTGGATAGTGCCTGTAACACTATAAGGTGTTTCATAAAGACAAATTTTACTCCACCTCACTAACCCAACAATAAGTTGGTGTACCCTTTCGAATACCTATACCTCTAGAGCCGTACATTCGGAATTTCGTCAGTAGGAAGTTTTGTTCCCTACATTCTAACCATGAGTATTTTTATAGACCCCCAGTCTATCCATCCCACAGAATACCTCTATCCCGCTTTCCTTCTTTCGATTAGGAGGATGTTCAACTGACTTCACCGAGCTTATAACATCATCACGATTGCACGCGACAATGCTATTCGGAGGATTAGGTCGAGCCTTTCAGAGCGTTACCTCATCATTCGACTCATCTGATTTCTTAGTTCTCCTAGCGAAATGATGCTAGTGGCTAATCTTTTCAATTAGCAACGTGTCGCACTATCCTGGTATTCATCTACATGAATATATTGAAATTTATTTTGATAATATTCTAGCACTTCAGGTACACGTTTAAATAAAGTAATCGTTGTCATAATTAAATCGTCAAAATCGAGGGATTGGTTACGGCGTAATCTTTTCTCATAGCCTTTATAGACACGTGCAACAGTTTGTTCATAAGGGTTTTTATCATTCATTTGTCCAGCGTAATCATCCGCTGTTATACACTCGTTTTTTGCTGCACTAATAGCATTTAAAATTGCTCGTGGCTCAAAACGTTTTGGGTCAATATTTTCTTCCTTCATCACATTTTTAATGACTGAAAGCTGATCCGTAGAATCTAAAATAGAGAAATTACGAGAAATGCCTAGCTGATCGATATTACGGCGTAAAATTCTTACACACATGGAGTGGAAAGTCGATACCCACATGCTATCGCCAGTACCATTGCCAAGAATGCCATCAATACGGTCACGCATTTCTCGTGCTGCTTTATTCGTAAATGTAATCGCTAAAATTTTAGAAGGATATACTTCCTTTTCGATAACTAGGTAGGCAATACGATGTGTTAAAACTCGTGTTTTTCCTGACCCAGCACCCGCCATAATCAGTAATGGTCCTTCAGTTGTTTTAACTGCTCTTTCCTGTTCAGGATTCATGCCTGCTAGTAAATTTTTTGTTAACTGTTCCATTTCGCACCGCCTTACAAACATTTGTTCTAAAATTATAACGTATTTTTAACAGCCTTAACAGTCGCAAGTGCAGCTTTTAAATCTTCGTAAATAATATTTCCAACTACTACCGTATCTGCAACCTGCGCCATTTCCTCTGCTTGCTTTGCAGATGTTATGCCACCACCATAAAAGAGTTTAGTATGCTTTAGTTCGTTTTTAACAGCACTAACTACCTCTAGATTGCCATACATTCCACTGTACTCTAAATAAAAAACAGGCAGTTTAAAGAAATTTTCTGCCATGCGTGCATAAGCTACCACATCATCAATCGTTAAATCTGTTTTCGCACCCGTTACATGGGCTACTTTACAATCAGGATTTAAAATACAATAGCCTTCCGCTACTAATTCATCCCATACCATAATATCGCCGTATTCCTTAATAGCCTCATGATGTAAATTTTTAATCCATTTTGGATCATCACTATTTAATACCGTTGGAATGAAATAATAGTCATAACCTGGTGTTACCGCATCGATCGTAGAAATTTCAAGTGCTATTGGCACCTCAAAACGACGCACGCGAACAAGTAAATCTAATACCCCATCTAATGTTACATTATCTGTTCCACCAACCAAAATAACGTCTGTCCCAGATTCACAAATTTTTTCTAAGTCTTCATCTGAAATGTCCTTCGCTGGATCTAGCTTGAACACATGTCTCCATTCTAAATAATCCATCTATGTTTACCACCTATCATTTTCTATCTATTCGTTTACAAGTATAGCTTATGATTCACGACAAAAAAATGAAAAAGACCGAGTAGAACTAAACTGTACCCTATAAGATAGACACTTTGAAAAAAGTCTATCCTATAGGGTATTTTTGTTTATAATGAGAAAAAAGATGTTGGGGTAGAGTGAAATGACCAAAAGATATTTTACGAAAATGGAACAAGAACAACTAAAATGTAATCCAAATGTGCAAGCAGTTAGCGAGAAAGCGATCACATATACTGACGAATTTAAACGTCATTTTATTGCGGAAAATGAAAAAGGTAAATTCCCAAGAGAAATTTTTGAAAATGCAGGTTTAGATGTTGAATTAATCGGTATAAAACGAATCGAATCTTCAGGCAAACGCTGGCGAGCTTCTTATCGTAAAGCAGGTGTCGGAGGTTTACAAGATACACGTAAAACAAATTCAGGTAGACCTTCCGAACGCGAATTGACATTAGAAGAAAAATTGAAGCGTTTAGAGGCGAAAAATCGGTTACTTGAAGCAGAGAATGAATTGTTAAAAAAGCTCGATCTACTCGAAAGGCAGATGTTGAAGAAGAAATAAAAATCGCTACGACACTAAAATTTGAACTCATCCATCACACGATGAAAAAGTATAAATTAAAGCGTTTAGTCAGCTATTTATGTGATGTGATGGGTATATCTCGGTCTGGCTATTACAATTATTTTTTAGAAAAATCAGCTCAGAAGCGTGTGGAGCAAGAACAAGCAGATGAAGTGGTAAAGGAAATCATTTTAAAAGCGTATCATTTCAGAGGGCGAAAAAAAGGAGCACGTCAAATTAAAATGACGTTAGAAAATCAATATGGAATTACGTACAATCTGAAACGTATTCGCCGTGTGATGAAAAAATATCAGATTATCTGCCCGATTCGAAAAGCGAATCCAACTCGACGTATGGCAAAAGCAACGAAAGAACATCGTACGTGCCCAAATGAATTACAACGCAACTTTAAACAGGGTATGGCCGGAAAAGTGTTACTGACAGATATCACCTATTTAACGTATGGAAGCAGTAAACGCGCTTATTTATCAACGATTAAAGACGCTGAAACGAATGAAATTTTAGCGTATGAAGTGTCGTCTTCATTAAGTATAGATATTGCCCTCAATACGCTTCATCAATTGAAGAAACACCGCCATTTAACGGAAGATGCCTTTATTCATTCGGATCAAGGATTCCATTATACCAATCCACAATTCCAAAAACTTGTGAAGAAAATGGGGTTAGGACAATCCATGTCTCGCCGTGGAAACTGTTGGGACAATGCGCCACAAGAATCATTTTTTGGACATTTTAAAGATGAAACAACTATCGAGAAATGTGAAACATTAGAAGAAGTCAAACGAGAAATTAAGAGTTATATGATGTATTACAACCATTATCGAGGGCAATGGCATTTGAAAAAGCTGCCGCCTGCAAAATACAGACAGCAGCTTCAACAAGTTACCTAGCTTTTTTTAAAATGTCCTTTACAAAGGGTACAGTTTAAACTTCTACTCAGCCTTTTATCTGACTATTCTTTTGGTGCTTGAAAGGGTTTTTCATCAGGATACAAACGACCTAACATTTCATCATATGTATCATTCCCATAATCGAAGCAGCGACGCACACGCGAAATAGTTGCAGTACTTGCCCCTGTTTCCTTTTTAATGGATTCGTAGGTTTTCTTTAATCGTAATAAATGTGCAACCTCAAAGCGTTGTGCCAACGATTGAATTTCACTAATCGTACATAAATCATCGAAAAACTTATAGCATTCCTCGATGTCCTTCAACTCTAACACTGCTTTAAATAATTGATCTGTTTGATGCCCCCGAATTTTTTCGATTTGCATGCAATTTTCCTCCCTTTAAGGCTGCGTTTTCACCATTGCTTGTAACCCTGGCGAAGATGGTACGAAATGAACCCACGACTTTCCTGGTACAAGCTTTACAGGATCCCCTGTTTGCTCTACAGCCATTGGTATTCCATTAACATTAGCCCATTTGACTTCCCTCAAATAGCCATTTTGAAATACATACGCATTTCCACCAGACGTTAAATCAATTGCTTGGCGACCAATATCATCAATTGTTTGGTGATCCATTTCGAAAAATAGAACATTTGCCAATGACACTGTTTCGCCTGTTAACATATCTTTAGTGTCCACGCTAGCCGATTGTCGTTCATAGTGATTAGTTTGATGATCATACACATACGCGTTATGGAAATCTTCATTATTTCCGTAATAAATGTCAACTTGACTTGTTTCAATACCTATTTTACCACGTTCATCTGGTTCATAAAAAGCCTGAAGTACTTTTTCACTGTAATTCATTGAAGCGCCTACCATTTCAGCACCTTTTAGAATGTTTTCTGCTGTAATATAGGAATTGTGTGGTGCAACGCGGTCGTTAGAACGTTTAAACAGAATACCATCATAAGCCATACCGTTGATATTGTCGACGATACGATGATCAAGCATTGTTTTCGCCTCTGGGCTATAGCCATGTGCTACATAAAAGGCATCAAATCCCTTGGCCATATCGATAAAATAAGAGCGTGCACTGCGAACTGGCCCAATATTTTCAGGCAGTTCACTTTGGTATACTGCTAAAAAGCGTGTCACATTACCTTCTGCAAGCATTTCATAAACAATATCCGCCGCAGCTAAGCCTGATTGTGGACGTGCCGCTGGATGATTATTAATGGTTACGATAATTGGTCGCTGTGTAATTTCTTCTTTTACAGCCTCCCCAGTAAGTGGTGCAACAAAAGCTGGTTGTTGCACAGGCTCCTCCACAACTGCTTCTTCCTCTACAATTGGTTCATCATCCTCTTTGACTTTTGGTGTATCCTTTGAACATCCCCCGATCACCAAAGCACTAAATGCAATAGCAATCCATAATTTTCTCGATTTGAACACAAGCATATCTCTCCTTTGAACAATTACACATATTTGTAATTGTTTAAACAACTGAAACACTTTCATGAATTAGCGCATAACAGCAGGTAATAATAACTTATTCTTCATGACATCGAAAATTCCTTGTGGTGTTATACGAATATACGGTAAATGAGTAGATTGTAAAAATAATAGTGTATAAATGGCATCTCCTAATTGATAGCCTCGATCTGCTAAAGCTTGTTTTAAAGCCTTTTCTTTCTCTGTTAAAGTGAATACATCTCCATCATATAAAAGTCCACCAATTGTTAATGGTATATCCGCTATAACTTCTCCTTTTTCGACGAGAACAATACCACCATTCATGGCCTTCATTTTTTCGAAGGCTTTCATCATATCGTCTTTATTTTTTCCAATTAACAATATGTCACCCGTGTTGGAGTAAGAGGATGCAAAGCCTTGGACATCTGTTGCAAATCCTTTAATCATTGTATTTACATGCCATTTGCCTTTTCGGTTAATGAGCATTAAATAGCACTCATCATGATTTGCCAATTGCCCTTCTTTAGTGATTAAAGAATTATAAGGCTTTGTAATGACATCATTGACTAATTGAATACCAAACGGCATAGAAAACTGGAAATCCTGTGAATCTAATGAAAAATCTAAATCTAAAGCTGGGATGGCAGAATAATCAATTGGCGCCATTCTATGCACACGATCCCCATCACGCTTCAACCAGACACCCTTTGATATGACACTTTCTGGAACAGGATGATATTCATCTTGTAAAATATTGAGCGAAGCAAAACGCCCCGTCGCGATAAAACCATGTAAATTGGACATGTTATAATAACGTGCCACATTATAGGAAGCCATTTGATAAGCATCGATAGGAGATACCCCTGCATCTAAAGCTACTTGAATGCATTTATCCATCACACCATCCTCATGGAATGAAGGTGTCGAACCATCTGTCGTCATCATTAAATGATCAAAAATTGGAAGCTGTTTTTCTACTATTCCTTTTAATAGATGCGGTAAGTCCGGTCGAATGGAGGAATGACGTAATGTAACAGCATAGCCTTGCAGGATACGACGCTCTACTTCTTCCACTGTCATTGCCTCATGATCCCCATCAGCACCAAGCAGTTTCATGCGTGCCAACGTTCTTTCTGAAGCTCCTGGGAAATGTCCTTCAATTTTTTTTCCGAGTCCCTTAGCCATTTGCATACGATAAAGCATTTGATCGTCACCATGCAACAGTTTAGGCCAGCCTGTCAGCTCTCCACCAAGCAAGACATCACTTCGCTCTAACCACTCTAATATAGAGGTATTAGAGAAAACCTCTTCCTCTTGCTCCAATTCAGTTTGTGAATCAAAGCGAGTCCACCAATAAAAAGAAAAGGGCAGCTTTTTCAAACTCTCTAAAATTGAAAACGCTTTCTTATTTTCCAAATTTAAAACAAAACTTAAATTATCCGAAATAAAAGTCGTTGTCCCGAGCTGACCACAAAAATCTGCAAATGACTGTGGATGATAAAGCTGAAACGGATGAACATGTGGTTCAATATAGCCAGGTACAATTGTTTTTCCCGTACAATCCACCACTTCTGTTCCTTCTAATAAAGGAGGCATTCTGTCACCAGCATAGACAATGCGATCTCCCAAAATCCAAATGTTTCCTACAATAAATTGTTTTAACATACTATGCAAATAACGTGCATTTTTCAGTACGATATCTGGTGCCTTTTTCCCATCGATTACTGCTAATTGCTGACGTATTTTTGTTATTTTCCATACTGGATCCATACTATTCGCTCCTTCCTAAATTACGTAATTTTTCATTGTGTAAATCCAACTTGAAATCACATACTACTACTGCATAATCGCATATTTTCATAAAAATTATGCTTTATGCAATCATCTTGTTTCAATCGTAACACAGCACTTTCATAAAGCAAAGTGCACCTCGCTTATTTTTTCCACAATGACTAAAGGAGGAAGTATGATGATGCAGCAAGCAAATTTAAGCGAAAAGAATGCATTTTGTCGTTTTGCCATGGGGACGAGTTTGACCGCATTTGGTATCGCTAAAGTTTCTAGAAATCCTAATTGTACAAAAGGTCGATTAATGATTGCATTAGGTGCCATGAAAATGGCTGAGGGACTTTTTAAATATTGTCCAACGAAAGCACTTTTAAGCTCCAATATGCAGAATGCCATGAACACCTCTATGCAAAGTATGTTCAGCGGGCAAAATTCTATGTCTACTGAACAAATCGATAAGCTCATGAAGGATTTTTCCTCTGCTATAGCTGGTAATTCTTCAGGTTCACAAGCTGCTTCAAAACAATCTGACACCAGCACTTCAACTCAAAATTCCTCAAATAGTAGCGATTCTTCAACGAATAAAGCTCAGAATCCTTCTTAGTCAAAGGAGCCGTCCCAATCTATTATTGAGACGGCTCTTACCTCTTACGTTTTGAAACAACAAGAGGTTTCAAAAGACGATAAAAAATATTTAGTGAAAATAATAATTACTTAAATGTACGCCAACCAATATCTTTACGGAAGAAAAAGTGCTCCCATGTTTCCGTTGCAATACCTTCATAAACCTTTTCCTGTGCTTCTTGTAAAGTAGCTGCTTTTGCACCAATTAACAGTACACGTCCACCATTACCAACGAATTGACCGTCTACTAATTTTGTACCTGCATGGAAAACTGCATGTGATGTCGAAAGTGCCTCTAAACTCGGTAATACCTTACCTTTTTCAACGTCTCCTGGGTAACCCTCTGCTGCAATGACAACACCAAGCATCGCTTCTTCTGACCACTGTAAATCAAAAGGCTGTTCATCCATTAGCGCCATCATAAATGCACCAAAATCTGAAACCATACGTGGCAATACAACTTGCGTTTCTGGATCACCAAAGCGAGCATTAAACTCTATGACCTGAGGACCTTTCTTCGTTAAAATTAACCCTGCGTATAAAATACCTGTAAAGGAAGCACCATCTGCCTCCATCCCTTTAACAGTAGGTTCTACAATCGTTTGAAAAGCAATATCAACTACCTCTTGTGGAATTTGTGGTACTGGTGAATAAGCACCCATACCTCCTGTGTTTGGCCCTTTATCACCGTCATAAGCTCGTTTATGATCTTGTGCAATAACCATCGGATAAATTTGCCCTTTATGCACAAAGGACATGAAGGAGAATTCTTCACCGTCTAAAAATTCTTCCACGACAACACGTGAAGAGGATTCACCAAAGCGTTGATTTCCAATCATATCCTCTACTGCTTCAATTGCTTCTTCCTCTGTCATTGCCACAACAACACCCTTACCAGCCGCTAAACCATCCGCCTTAATGACAATAGGCGCTCCTTGTTCTTTAATGTAGGCTATTGCTTTTTCTGCTTCAGAAAACGTTTCATGTGCTGCTGTAGGAATATTATATTTATTCATAATTTCTTTTGCATAGGATTTACTGCTTTCTATTTGAGCAGCCACTTTTGTAGGACCGAAAATACGTAAACCTCTAGCTGTAAAGAAATCGACAATGCCTTCAGCAAGCGGCTGTTCCGGGCCAACAAATGTTAATGCTATATCATTTTCCTTAGCAAATTGAGCGAGACCTGCGAAATCCATTGTATCAATAGCAACAACTTCTACCTCGCCTCGCATCCCATCATTTCCTGGCGCTACAAATACGTTGTTCACTGATGGAGAGATGCTAAATTGTTTAGCGATTGCATGCTCACGACCGCCGCTTCCGATTACTAGTACATTCATTTTTAGAGAATCCTCCTCTTTGTAAGTAAGACCGAGATGAACCAACATCTCGGTCTGTTTTGTTTCCTATATGCTTTAACAATTAATGTTTAAAGTGACGTACGCCTGTGAATACCATTGCAATGCCGTATTCATTTGCTTTATCAATGGAATCTTGATCTTTAATCGAACCACCTGGTTGAATAATTGCTGTAATTCCTGCAGCTGCTGCAGCCTCCACAGTATCACTCATTGGGAAAAATGCATCTGATGCTAATGCAGCACCTTTTGCTTTTTCTCCAGCTTGTTCAAAGGCGATTTTAGCTGCACCTACACGGTTCATTTGACCTGCGCCAACGCCAAGTGTCATGTGAGAGTCTGTTACAACAATCGCATTTGATTTCACATGTTTGACAACAGACCAACCAAGTTGCAATGCTTCCCATTCTTGCTCTGTTGGTTCACGATCTGTCACAACTTTAATATCCGCATTGCTAAAGCCATAACGATCTGGTTCCTGTACAAGTAGGCCACCCTCTACTGATACTACATTGAATGAATCTTGTTTCGCTTGCTCGAAAGGAATTGTTAGTAAGCGGATATTTTTCTTTTTCGTTAAAATATCTAATGCTTCTTGTGAGAAAGCAGGTGCAATAATAATTTCTAGGAAAATATGACTTAGCTTCTCAGCAGTTGCTGCATCCACTTCCATATTTAATGCGATAATACCGCCAAAAATAGATGTTGGATCTGCTTCATATGCTTTATCGAATGCTGCCTCTAACGTGACACCTGTGCCAACACCACATGGATTCATATGTTTCACCGCTACGGCAGCTGGCAATTCAAATTCTTTTACAATTTGTAAAGCTGCATTACCATCTTGAATATTATTGTAAGATAACTCTTTACCATGCAATTGTGTAGCAAATGCTAATGAAAAGTCAGAGCCAAGACGCTTTTGGTAGAAGGCCGCTTTTTGATGAGGGTTTTCGCCATAGCGTAAATTTTGCTTTAATTCATATGTCATCGTTAAGCTCTCTGGGAACTCTTCTTCAGTCAGGTAATTTGAAATATAGGAATCATAAGCGGCTGTGTGACGGAAAACTTTCGCAGCTAGTTTACGACGTGTTTCAATTGTTGTGGCACCGTCTGCTTTAAGTTCCTCTAATACAATTGCATAGTCATTGCTGTCCACGATTACTGTTACATATTGATGGTTTTTTGCAGCAGAACGTAACATTGTTGGGCCACCGATATCAATGTTTTCAATTGCATCATCCCAAGTTACATTAGGCTTTGAAATTGTTTCAACAAATGGATATAGATTAACACAAACAATTTCAATTGGCTCAATTCCATGCTCATTCATCTGTGCTTGATGAGACGCATCGTCAAACTTTCCTAATAGACCACCGTGAATCATTGGATTTAATGTTTTCACACGACCATCTAAAATTTCAGGAAATTTCGTTACTTCATCTACTGCTGTTACAGCTACTGCATTGTCCTGTAACATTTTTTTTGTACCGCCAGTTGATAAAATTTCATAACCTAATGCTACTAATTCCTTTGCAAATTCTAAAATACCATCTTTATTGGAAACACTGATTAATGCACGTTTTGTCACAACAATATCCTCCTAATTTTTATCGTGCTGTCCACGAACTGACCTTTAATAGATTAATAGAGTTAGGTCTTGTTTAAATTGAGTAGGGTTCTCGACCTAACTCCTTCTTCAGTTACTGTAATAATTGCTGTAATGCCTTTGTATATAACAAATGCTCTTGTTTATGAATTTCAGCTTCTGTTGCCTCGCGATTTCCTTCAATGACAGGTACCGCTGCCTGAGCGATAATTGGACCAGTATCCATCCCTTCATCAACAAAATGCACTGTTACACCTGTGATTTTCACACCATGATTGATGGCCTGTCCAATAGCGTCTTTTCCAGGAAAAGCCGGCAGTAGGGAAGGGTGAATGTTAACAATTCGCTGTGGAAAGGCTGCTAATAATACATCACTGATTAAACGCATATATCCTGCAAGCACAATCCATTTCACATCGCACTCATGTAAAGCTTCGATAATAGCTGTCTCATATGCTGACTTCGAGACAAACTCTTTTGGATTCAATGCTAACACTGGAATCCCAAAGTTTTCAGCACGTGTTACTACAAATGCTCCAGGCTTATCTGTGACCACAAGTGCGACCTTTGCATGAAGTTCACCACGTTCAATGGCCTCTTGAATGGCTTGAAAATTACTACCGCTGCCTGACGCGAACACGGCGATTTTTGTTGGTGCAGTCATTACACTAAACTCCCATCATGTGAGCCATTAAATACTACGCCATCACCTTTTATAACACGTCCGATTGTATAGGCCTTTTCACCATTTGCTTCTACTGCAGCAATTACTTTATCAGCTTCAGTTGCTGGCACAGCTATTACAAAGCCAATACCCATGTTAAACACATTGTATAAATCTTTATCTTCTAGCTGACCTTTTTCTTTTAGGAATTCAAAGATACGTAATACAGGCCAAGAACCTAAGTCGATTTCCGTTGCTAGTCCTTCTGGCATCATGCGTGGTAGATTTTCATAGAAACCGCCACCTGTAACATGTGCACAGCCATGTACATCTGCTGCCTTTAAAGCTGCTAGAACGGGTTTAGCATATAACTTTGTTGGCACTAGAAGCGCCTCACCGATTGGGCCTAGATCTTCATAGCCTTCTATAATCGCATCCACCGCATACTGATGATCTGCAAAGACAATTTTACGCACTAAAGAATAACCGTTTGAATGTACACCACTTGAGGCAATCCCAATCAGTACATCGCCTTCTGCAATTTTTTCACCTGTCACAATAGCAGACTTTTCACAAGCACCCACTGCAAAGCCAGCTAGATCATATTCATCTTCTTCATAAAGACCAGGCATTTCTGCAGTTTCGCCACCTATTAGGGCCGCACCAGATTGCACACAGCCATCTGCAACACCTTTGACAATTTGTTCGATTTTTGCAGGCTCTGCTTTTCCAAGAGCTACGTAATCTAAAAAGTACAGTGGTTCTGCTCCTTGGGCAACAATATCATTTACACACATTGCTACACAGTCCACACCGATTGTATCGTGTTTGTCTACCATGAAGGCTAGCTTTAGCTTTGTTCCAACACCATCTGTCCCTGAAATAAGAACAGGTTCCTTAAGATTAAGTTGTGACAAGTCAAACATGCCACCAAAGCCACCAAACGTCCCCATTACACCTAGACGGTTCGTACGTTCAACATGAGACTTCATTCGTTTTACGGCTTCATAGCCCGCTTCAATATTTACACCTGCTTGTTCATATGCCTTTGACACGCAGAGTTCCTCCTTATCATCCAAGTCGCCTAAGTTTCCTAGATAGAAATGACTGTAAATTCTCTAGAGTACACTAATTTGTTGCGATGTTTTTCTTAACGTAATAATTCTTTTTCATGAGGCAAGATCGTATCCGGGAAAATCTCTGTTGGATATTTGCCTGTAAAGCAAGCAAGACAAAGCCCTCTGTTTTCATCTTCATATGGTCGTGCAATTGTTTCTACCATCCCCTCAACAGAAAGGAAAGTTAGAGAATCTGCCCCAATTGCTTCACGAATTTCATCTACATTATGACTAGAAGCAATCAGTTCTTCGTGCGTTGATGTATCAATGCCATAATAACAAGGATTTGTCATCGGCGGTGAGGAAATAACAACATGAACTTCCGCTGCACCAGCATCTTTTAGCATTTTGACAATGCGACGAGATGTTGTACCACGAACGATAGAATCATCTACCATTACTACTTTTTTTCCTTTTACGACTTGAACAACAGGTGAAAGTTTCATTTTTACACCACGTTCACGTAACTCTTGTGTCGGCTGAATAAACGTACGACCAACATAACGGTTTTTAATAAGTCCTAATTCATAAGGGATTCCACTTTCTTCTGCAAAACCAATCGCTGCTGAAATACTTGAATCAGGAACACCTGTTACAACATCTGCCTCAATATGTGCACACTCACGAGCAAGCTGTTTACCCATACGTTTTCGTGCCATATGAACGTTAATACCATCAATATCCGAATCAGGACGTGCTAAATAAACATATTCCATCGCACACATTGAACGTTTATCCATATCAGCAAAACGATCTGATTTTACGCCCTCATCGTTAATAATGATTAATTCGCCTGGTTCTACCGAACGAACGAATTCTGCACCAATTAAATCGAATGCACAAGTTTCAGAAGCTACCACCCAGCCATCTCCTAGCTTTCCAAGAGATAATGGACGTAAACCATGTGGATCACGTGCAACAAGCATTTCATCCTTTGTCATAATTAAGAAAGAATAGGCACCCTTTAAAAGAGATAGGGCATTTTTCACCTTCGCCCGGAATGGTGAATGTGAGCTTTTCTTAATAAGATGCGCCAGCACTTCTGTATCCGAGCTAGAGTGGAAAATGCTACCTTGTCGCTCTAGATACTGCTTTAAATGTGTCGCATTGACTAAGTTACCGTTATGGGCAATTGAAAGGCTACCAGTTGAGGAATGGAATAATAATGGCTGTACATTTTCGATACCGCCACCACCAGCAGTTGTGTAACGAACATGCGCAATAGCTGCTTTACCGTTCACTGCTTTTAATTTATCTTCGTTGAAAACATCATTAACTAGTCCTTCGCCTTTCACCGCGCGAAGATGCTGTCCGTCTGAAACGACAATTCCAGCGCCTTCTTGTCCACGGTGTTGAAGAGCATGAAGCCCGTAATAGCTAAGGTGTGCTGGATTTGGGTTACCCCAAATACCAAACACCCCACATTCTTCGTTTAAGCCTCTGAGTTCAGCAAGCATGGGATTGCTCCTTTCCAATTAGAACGGAATTCCTCCACTGTACCTTCTACAAGCACACCTTTGTCCCCGTTGATTTTCACAAGTGCATCGTTTGTTACGACACCAATTTTTTGAGCATCTTTGATGATTTCTACAAATGCTGCAGCATTTTCTTCTTTTACTGTGACAACAAAACGAGATTGACTCTCACTGAATAACGCTGTTGTTGCAGAGCCTGTTAATGTTACGTCCACACCAAGACCGTTTGCGCCAAATGTTGTTTCCGCAATTGCAACAGCTAGACCGCCCTCTGCTACATCATGAGCAGATTGAACAAGGCCTGCTTTAATCGCTTTTAATAAAGCTTGCTGACGTGTCGCTTCAACCTCTAAATCGATAGATGGCGCTTTCCCTGAAATAACACCATTATTTAATAGCTTTTGAAGCTCTGAACCACCAAATTCTGTTTTTGTCTCACCAATAACAAAGACAATATCCCCTGCAGCTTTTACTTCCTGTGTCGTTACATGGGCTAAGTCTTCAATAAGACCAACCATACCAATTGTCGGCGTTGGATACACCGCTTCGCCTGAACGCTCATTATAAAGTGAAACGTTACCTCCAATTACTGGCGCATTTAATGCCGTACAAGCTGCTGAAATACCATCAGCAGATTTTTCAATTTGCCAGAAGATTTCTGGTTTCTCTGGATTACCAAAGTTTAAGCAGTCTGTAATCGCAAGTGGCGTACCACCAGTTGCCACGATATTACGAGCTGCTTCGGCTACCGCGATAGCACCACCTACTTCAGGGTCTAAATAGATATAACGAGAGTTACAGTCTGTTGTCATTGCTAACCCTTTATTTGTGCCACGTACTCGAATAACGGCAGCGTCAGAGCCTGGTTTAACAACTGTTGATGTACGTACCTGATAATCATATTGATCGTATACCCATTCTTTAGAAGCAATTGTCGGTGCTTTTAATAAAGCATTTAGTGTTTCTTTATAATCTGTCACAGCAGGCTCAGTGTTTTCGATTGCTTGGAACTCTGCATAGTAAGCAGGCTCTGCAGATGGTTTATGGTAAACAGGTGCATCTTCTGCTAATGCGTCTGCAGGTACCTCTGCCACTATTTGTCCTTTGTGTAGCAGACGAAGCATTTTGTCATCTGTAACGCGGCCAATCGCTACTGCATCTAAATCATATTTATCGAAAATCGCTTTAATTTCATCTTCGCGACCTTTTTTCACAACTAAAAGCATACGTTCTTGAGACTCAGACAACATCATTTCATATGCTGACATTCCTGTTTCACGTTGAGGCACTAAGTCTAAGTTCATTTCTACACCAGAACCAGCCTTTGAAGCCATTTCTGCTGAAGAAGAAGTAAGACCAGCGGCACCCATATCTTGAATACCAACTAAAGCATCAGATTTTACAACCTCTAAACATGCTTCAAGTAAAAGTTTCTCCATAAATGGATCGCCAACTTGTACTGCTGGACGTTGGTTTTCTGATTCCTCAGTTAATTCCTCAGAGGCGAATGTTGCACCATGAATACCATCACGACCCGTTTTCGCTCCTACATACATCACTGTATTACCTACACCAGCTGCAATACCTCGTTGAATATCTTTATGATCAATTAAACCGACACACATAGCATTCACAAGTGGATTGCCTTCATAGCAAGGATCGAATTGAATTTCGCCACCTACTGTTGGGATTCCAATACAGTTACCATAACCTGCGATACCCGCTACTACTTCTTCAAATAGATATTTACCACGTGCTGACTTTAATTCACCAAAGCGTAATGAGTTTAACATAGCGATTGGACGTGCACCCATTGAAAAAACATCACGGATAATGCCACCCACACCCGTTGCAGCCCCTTGATAAGGTTCTATTGCAGATGGATGGTTATGCGATTCCATTTTAAATACGACCGCTTGCTCATCACCAATATCCACAATACCCGCACCTTCACCTGGTCCTTGTAGTACTTGAGGTCCTTTTGTAGGGAATTTACGTAGTACTGGCTTTGAATTTTTGTAAGAGCAGTGTTCAGACCACATTACTGAGAAAAGACCTGTCTCTGTCCAGTTAGGTAGACGTCCTAAAATACCTTCTACCATTGCAAATTCTTCGTCTGACATCCCCATTCCAGCGTATAGCTTTTCATCTTTAATTTGCTGTGCTGTTGGCTCAAACTTAGTTGTTGACATGATTTTCCCTCCACTGCTTCACGATTGATTTAAATACTGCTAGACCGTCTGCGCCGCCCACCAGTGCATCAACAGCTCGCTCTGGGTGTGGCATCATCCCTAATACATTGCCGCGCTCGTTTATAATCCCTGCGATATCTTCTAAAGAACCGTTTGGATTGTCACCTGAGTATGTGAATACGATTTGATTATTATCTTTTAGTGATTGTAAAGTTTCCTCGTCACAGTAGTAGTTACCTTCACCATGTGCGATTGGAATATTGATGATTTGACCTTGCTCATATTGATTTGTGAATAATGTATTGTTGTTTTCAACTTTAAGCTGCACTGTACGGCACATAAATTTGAGGTTTTTATTGCGTAATAAGGCTCCTGGCAATAAACCTGCTTCCGTTAGGATTTGGAAGCCGTTACATACACCTAATACAGGTTTACCAGCATCTGCTGCCTTCTTAACTTCTGCCATAATGTTAGATTGATTAGCCATTGCGCCACAACGAAGATAATCTCCATAGGAGAATCCTCCAGGTACTAAAATGCCATCAAAACCACTTAGATCTGTTGCTGTATGCCATACATATTCTACTTCTTCACCTAGCTCGTCTTTAATCGCATGATACATATCGATATCACAGTTTGACCCAGGGAATACGAGTACTGCGAATTTCATGATTAAATAGCCTCCTCGACTTCGTAACGGTAGTCTTCAATTACAACGTTCGTTAAAACCTTTTCACACATTTCTTTTACTAGAGTATCAATGTCACGTTCTGTATCTTTAATTGATAGTTCAAGATATTTACCGATACGTAAATCTTCTACTTCACCGTAGCCCATTTTAGCTAAAGAACCCTGTACTGCAGAGCCTTGAGGATCAAGAATGCTCTCACGTAATGTTACATAGATTTTTACTTTTTTCATTGTTATTTGCCTCCGAGTCTAGAAAGTATAATAGTATAAACTTCAGTTAAATTACCAAGGTCACGACGAAAAACATCTTTGTCTAACTTTTGCTTTGTTGTAGCGTCCCAAAGTCTGCAAGTATCTGGTGAAATTTCATCAGCTAATAATACATTGCCATCCATATCACGACCAAATTCTAATTTAAAATCAATTAATGTGACATTAACATCTTCAAAGATAGGTTGTAGAACTTTGTTAACGGCTAGTGCGCCATCATAAATAGCAGTTACTTCAGAAGGTGTCGCAAGATCTAGGACGTCAATATGCTCTGTTGTAATAAGTGGATCGCCTAATTCATCATCTTTATAATAAAATTCGACGATTGGTCTTTTTAAAGCTGTACCCTCTTCAAGACCAAGACGTTTTGCTAAACTTCCTGCAGCGATATTACGAACAACCACTTCAATCGGAATAATTTCTACTTTTTTTACAAGCTGTTGCGTATCAGATAATAGTTTTACGAAATGTGACGCAATTCCGTTAGCTCGTAATTTTTCGAAAATTAATGAAGTAATGCGATTATTTAAAATGCCCTTGCCTTCAATTTCTTCTTTTTTTTCTCCGTTGAATGCTGTTGCACTATCCTTATACTCAACAAGAAGAACATCGGCTTCCTCTGTTGTGTACAATTTTTTTGCTTTACCTTCATACAAAAGTTGACCTTTAGTCATTTCGTTTTCCCCCTGATATTATGAGATACGCTTGTAATAATGTTCAGAATTGAACCATATCTCTACGATTCAACTCTGAAACTTTTACTGGTGGCTCTAACATTTATTATTAGATGGCTAAATAAATATTAGTTAAGTCCTAGTCGTTCAAAAATCATATCAACATGCTGTAAGTGGTAGTTGTAATCAAAACAATCATCCAACTCTTCTTTTGTTAAATAAGATGTGATTTTTTCACTTGCATCGACTAATGTACGGAATTGAACTTGCTCGTCCCAAGCCTGCATTGCTAAAGGTTGTACTGTATCATAAGCTTCCTCACGTACTAAACCTTTATCAATCAATGCTAGTAAGATGCGTTGAGAATAAATAAGACCAAATGTACGATCCATATTACGTTTCATGTTCTCAGGGAATACTGTTAAGTTTTTCACAATATTACCGAAGCGATTTAGCATATAGTTAAGAGTAATTGTTGCATCCGGTAAAATAACGCGCTCTGCAGATGAATGTGAAATATCACGTTCATGCCATAAAGCTACATTTTCATAAGCTGTCACCATATAACCACGCATTAAACGAGACATACCAACCATGTTTTCAGAACCAATTGGATTACGTTTATGTGGCATTGCTGATGATCCTTTTTGACCTTTTGCAAAAGCTTCCTCCACTTCACGTGTTTCAGATTTCTGTAGCCCACGAATTTCTGTTGCGAATTTTTCAATTGAAGTAGCGATTAAAGCTAATGCCCCTAAATACTGAGCATGGCGGTCACGCTGTAAAGTTTGTGTTGAAATCGGTGAAGCTGCAAGGCCTAATTTATCGCAAACGTATTGCTCAACACGAGGATCGATATTGGCATATGTTCCAACAGCTCCCGACATTTTCCCTGTTTCAATTACTTTGGCAGCCGCTTCAAAACGTTCAAGGTTACGCTTCATTTCCTCATACCATAAACCAAGTTTCAAACCAAAAGTTGTTGGTTCAGCATGAACACCATGTGTGCGTCCCATCATAACTGTATGTTTATGTTCTTTTGCCTTAGCAGCAATAATATCAATGAAATTTACGATATCCTTTCGTAAAATATCATTTGCTTGTTTGATTAAATAAGAAAGTGCTGTATCTACTACGTCTGTAGAAGTTAAACCATAATGCACCCATTTACGCTCTTCTCCAAGTGTTTCAGAGACAGCACGAGTAAAGGCTACAACGTCATGACGAGTTTCTTGTTCAATTTCTAAAATACGATTCACATCAAATGAAGCATTTTCACGAATTTTAGCAACATCCTCTTTTGGGATATCGCCTAACTCTGCCCATGCTTCACAAGCTAAAATTTCAACCTCTAGCCAAGCTTGGTATTTATTTTGTTCTGTCCAAATTGCGCCCATTTCGGGTCTTGTGTAACGTTCAATCATCGCTTATCTCCTTCTATTCTGACCAAATGCCAGAACTCTCGATTTGTTGTAGTGTAGCTTCTAAGTCTTTTGTCATAATCGTCACATGGCCCATTTTACGGTTGACCTTAGCTTCAGCTTTCCCATAAAGATGTATGGACCATTCAGGATATTTAGCAATTGAGTTACTGAGTGGCACGACATGCTGCCCTAATACATTGACCATAATGGACGGTGCCCATAATTGCGGCTTACGTAACGGCCATCCACAAACAGCACGAATATGCTGATGAAATTGTGAAACATTACATGCTTCAATTGAATAGTGACCAGAATTATGAGGTCTTGGTGCTAATTCATTGATAACAATACTACCATCTTCTAATACAAACATTTCTACTGCTAGCGTTCCTACTAAATGTAAGTAATCTGCAATTTTCAAAGCTTCTCGTTCCGCAGCTTGAGCTGTGCTTTCAGTTATGCGAGCAGGTACAATTGTCTCGTGAAGAATATGTTGAACATGAATGTTCTCTCCAACTGGCTGACAATACGATTCACCATGACCATTTCTTTGAACAATGACCGATACTTCCTTTACGAAAGGAACAAATCCTTCTGCAATACACTGCGAATGCATGAATAATTCTTTCGCTAAAGGTAAATCTTCAGTTGATTTTAAAAGCTGCTGTCCCTTGCCATCATAACCACCTCTTGCTGTTTTGACTATACAAGGATAACCAATCAAATCAATATTGGCTACTAATTCTTCATAAGTTTTTGCGACAATATATGGTGCTACTGGGCAACCAGCTTTCACAATAGCTTCTTTCTCTGTTATACGGTTTTGTGTAATACGTACCAACTCTGCTCCTTGAGGAACATACGCCATTTGAGATAAACGCTTTAAGCCTTCATAATCAATATTTTCAAATTCATAAGTGATAACATCACTTACTTCTGCAAGTTCTTCTAAAGCAGCTTCATCATCATATGGAGCTACAATACGAATATCAGCTACCTGCCCACACGGTGAGTCCATTGCTGGCTCAAGAACAGCCACTTTAAAACCAGACTCCTTTGCAGCCAGCGCCATCATTCGACCAAGTTGTCCTCCGCCTATAATGCCTATCGTTTGTCCAGGATAAATAATCTTCGTCACACTAAGTCACCTGTACTTTCTAATACTTGCTGCTTTGTTGCTTCACGTCTAGCATCTAATTTATTAGCAAGCTCCGCATCTGTTGTTGACAAAATTTGAGCTGCAAGTAACCCTGCATTAGTCGCTCCTGCTTTGCCAATTGCTACAGTTGCTACAGGTACGCCACCAGGCATTTGAACGATGGATAATAGTGAATCAAGTCCATTCAGTGCACGTGATTGAACTGGTACACCGATGACAGGTAATGTTGTTTTAGCTGCCACCATTCCTGGTAAATGTGCAGCCCCGCCTGCTCCAGCAATAATTACTTGTATTCCTCGTTCTCGAGCTGCCTCTGCATATTCAAACATTAAATCAGGTGTACGATGTGCAGATACAACTTTCTTTTCGTACGGTACTTGTAATTCTTCTAAAATATCACATGCATGTTTCATTGTTTCCCAGTCACTTGAACTACCCATAATGACACCGATTTTCGGATTCATAAATTGTCGCTCCTTTTAAACGATAGAAAAATGATCAATTATTTATTGTGCTAGCCTCTATTTTGATTAGCTACTGCAATTCTTATTTATTTACAAAGAAAATCCCCAAATAAACTACTCTCTACCATTACACGTGAAAGCAGTTTACTTGAGGACTATTAGGACAAGATCATCTCCATGTACATAGCTGTACAAAGACCTTCTCACCATATGCCAAAAGTGCTTTCCCGCATAGTCCAGCATTTACGGTGCCGGGTAGAGACACTAGAGCCAATCCTCTAGCATATATGTGGGATTTATTTGTTTTTCCTTCTCACATTTTAACAAGGGATTGTCTTATCGTCAATGCAAAAATGCGAACATTTTTTATTAGGTTAAAAAAAACGTTCGGTTTTTAGTCAAAATCATTCGATATCTTGAGCAGGTATACCTTTAAACTGAATTTTTTGGCGTAAATAAGCTGGCTCACCATCTACGATATGAAAAAGCGGCTCTTCTTTTCGTCCTATGACCATAAAGCCGTCTTTCTGCATTCTTGCCAAACAATCCTCAATTGACTCGTTTTCTTGTACCTCATACCAAATTTGCTTTTTTCCCAATTTTTTCTTCCTTTCCACTGTACATATTCATTCAACCAATTTGTAATTCATTATACCTTTTGTTGCTTACAGAAGTATGTAAGAACTTAAATATATAGAAAAACTGCAGATTTCTCTCCGCAGTTTTGATTAATGACTATGAACCATAAAATACCTTTAAATAGATACAAAAAAATAATAGCTGTAGGAACAAATGAAGGACAACAAGAACCAGACGATATCCTTTGATGCCTAATAGAGCACTGCCAATGCCTAAACCACCTAAAATAAACGGCATAAACATATTTATATGATAGAGAAGTGTAAAAAAGCCTCCATACCATTTTGCTGAATCATAACCAAACATAAAGAATATAAGTAGAAGACTCGAGATCGAAATCGCAGAAAAAATGTTCTGCCTCATTTTGATTCCTCCATTATTTAATCCAAAATGTATCTAGTTGAAAGAATTTATCTTTAAATCTGCTTGAAAATATTAAATATATTATAGCATTTTATGAATAGTTCACATAATAAAAAAAGCCATGGAATAGATCCATGACTTTTTTTTATTGCCTAGCGACGTCCTACTCTCACAGGGGGAAGCCCCCAACTACCATCGGCGCTAAAGAGCTTAACTTCCGTGTTCGGTATGGGAACGGGTGTGACCTCTTTGCCATCATCACTAGACATTTATTTATTTGAAAGAATTATTCTTTCAAAACTGGATAAACGGTGCATTGAATGCTTCAAACATATTGGTTAAGTCCTCGATCGATTAGTATTCGTCAGCTCCATGTGTCACCACACTTCCACCTCGAACCTATCTACCTCATCGTCTTTGAGGGATCTTACTTACTTGCGTAATGGGAAATCTCATCTTGAGGGGGGCTTCATGCTTAGATGCTTTCAGCACTTATCCCGTCCACACATAGCTACCCAGCGATGCCTTTGGCAAGACAACTGGTACACCAGCGGTGTGTCCATCCCGGTCCTCTCGTACTAAGGACAGCTCCTCTCAAATTTCCTACGCCCACGACGGATAGGGACCGAACTGTCTCACGACGTTCTGAACCCAGCTCGCGTACCGCTTTAATGGGCGAACAGCCCAACCCTTGGGACCGACTACAGCCCCAGGATGCGATGAGCCGACATCGAGGTGCCAAACCTCCCCGTCGATGTGGACTCTTGGGGGAGATAAGCCTGTTATCCCCGGGGTAGCTTTTATCCGTTGAGCGATGGCCCTTCCATGCGGAACCACCGGATCACTAAGCCCGTCTTTCGACCCTGCTCGACTTGTAGGTCTCGCAGTCAAGCTCCCTTGTGCCTTTACACTCTACGAATGATTTCCAACCATTCTGAGGGAACCTTTGGGCGCCTCCGTTACCTTTTAGGAGGCGACCGCCCCAGTCAAACTGTCCGCCTGACACTGTCTCCTGCCCCGCTAAGGGGCATGGGTTAGAATTTCAATACAACCAGGGTAGTATCCCACCGACGCCTCCTTCGAAGCTGGCGCTCCGAGATCTCTGGCTCCTACCTATCCTGTACAAGTTGTACCAAAATTCAATATCAGGCTACAGTAAAGCTCCACGGGGTCTTTCCGTCCTGTCGCGGGTAACCTGCATCTTCACAGGTACTATAATTTCACCGAGTCTCTCGTTGAGACAGTGCCCAGATCGTTACGCCTTTCGTGCGGGTCGGAACTTACCCGACAAGGAATTTCGCTACCTTAGGACCGTTATAGTTACGGCCGCCGTTTACTGGGGCTTCAATTCGCAGCTTCGCTTGCGCTAACCACTCCTCTTAACCTTCCAGCACCGGGCAGGCGTCAGCCCCTATACGTCACCTTACGGTTTTGCAGAGACCTGTGTTTTTGCTAAACAGTCGCCTGGGCCTATTCACTGCGGCTCTCATGCGCTTGCACGCTCAAGAGCACCCCTTCTCCCGAAGTTACGGGGTCATTTTGCCGAGTTCCTTAACGAGAGTTCTCTCGCACACCTTAGGATTCTCTCCTCGACTACCTGTGTCGGTTTGCGGTACGGGCACCTCTCACCTCGATAGAGGCTTTTCTTGGCAGTGTGAAATCAGGAACTTCGTCCATACGGACTCGCCATCACAGCTCAACGTTACAGTGTGCGGATTTGCCTACACACACGCCTTACTGCTTGGACGCGCACAACCAACGGCGCGCTTACCCTATCCTACTGCGTCCCCCCATTTCTCAAACGGTGAGGAGGTGGTACAGGAATATCAACCTGTTGTCCATCGCCTACGCCTATCGGCCTCGGCTTAGGTCCCGACTAACCCTGAGCGGACGAGCCTTCCTCAGGAAACCTTAGTCATACGGTGGACGGGATTCTCACCCGTCTTTCGCTACTCATACCGGCATTCTCACTTCTAAGCGCTCCACCAGTCCTTCCGGTCTGACTTCAACGCACTTAGAACGCTCTCCTACCACTGACATCGTAGATGTCAATCCACAGCTTCGGTGAATCGTTTAGCCCCGATACATTTTCGGCGCAGCGTCACTCGACCAGTGAGCTATTACGCACTCTTTAAATGATGGCTGCTTCTAAGCCAACATCCTGGTTGTCTGTGCAACGCCACATCCTTTTCCACTTAACGATTACTTTGGGACCTTAGCTGGTGGTCTGGGCTGTTTCCCTTTTGACTACGGATCTTATCACTCGCAGTCTGACTCCCGTGTATAAATATCTGGCATTCGGAGTTTGTCTGAATTCGGTAAACCGGGATGGCCCCCTAGTCCAAACAGTGCTCTACCTCCAGTATTCTCATCACGAGGCTAGCCCTAAAGCTATTTCGGAGAGAACCAGCTATCTCCAAGTTCGATTGGAATTTCTCCGCTACCCACACCTCATCCCCGCACTTTTCAACGTGCGTGGGTTCGGGCCTCCAGTAAGTGTTACCTCACCTTCACCCTGGACATGGGTAGATCACCTGGTTTCGGGTCTACGACCACGTACTATTTCGCCCTATTCAGACTCGCTTTCGCTGCGGCTCCGCCTTCTAAAGCTTAACCTCGCACGTAATCGTAACTCGCCGGTTCATTCTACAAAAGGCACGCTATCACCCATTAACGGGCTCTAACTACTTGTAGGCACACGGTTTCAGGATCTCTTTCACTCCCCTTCCGGGGTGCTTTTCACCTTTCCCTCACGGTACTGGTTCACTATCGGTCACTAGGTAGTATTTAGCCTTGGGAGATGGTCCTCCCGGATTCCGACGGAATTTCACGTGTTCCGCCGTACTCAGGATCCACTCAGGAGAGAACGAACTTTCGACTACAGGGCTTTTACCTGCTCTGGCGGACCTTTCCAAGTCGCTTCATCTAACTCGCTCTTTTGTAACTCCGTATAGAGTGTCCTACAACCCCAAGAGGCAAGCCTCTTGGTTTGGGCTCTTCCCGTTTCGCTCGCCGCTACTCAGGGAATCGATTTTTCTTTCTCTTCCTCCAGGTACTTAGATGTTTCAGTTCCCTGGGTCTGCCTTCAAGACGCTATGTATTCACGTCAAGATACTACGCGATTAAACGTAGTGGGTTCCCCCATTCGGAAATCTCCGGATCAAAGCTCACTTACAGCTCCCCGAAGCATATCGGTGTTAGTGCCGTCCTTCTTCGGCTCCTAGTGCCAAGGCATTCGCCGTGCGCCCTTAATAACTTAACCAAGTTATTAAGCCTATAAAAAAACTTAAAAAATAAATGTGTTTGTTACAATTTCAATGTCGTTTTATCCAGTTTTCAAAGAACAAGTTTTGAAGTATTTCATTCAGAAAGAATGAACCTTCAAAACTGAACGCAAAACGTAATCTTACAAACCCAAGGTTTGTATTCCGAAATAATCCTTAGAAAGGAGGTGATCCAGCCGCACCTTCCGATACGGCTACCTTGTTACGACTTCACCCCAATCATCTATCCCACCTTCGGCGGCTGGCTCCAAAAGGTTACCTCACCGACTTCGGGTGTTACAAACTCTCGTGGTGTGACGGGCGGTGTGTACAAGGCCCGGGAACGTATTCACCGCGGCATGCTGATCCGCGATTACTAGCGATTCCGGCTTCATGTAGGCGAGTTGCAGCCTACAATCCGAACTGAGAACGACTTTATCGGATTAGCTCCCTCTCGCGAGTTGGCAACCGTTTGTATCGTCCATTGTAGCACGTGTGTAGCCCAGGTCATAAGGGGCATGATGATTTGACGTCATCCCCACCTTCCTCCGGTTTGTCACCGGCAGTCACCTTAGAGTGCCCAACTAAATGATGGCAACTAAGATCAAGGGTTGCGCTCGTTGCGGGACTTAACCCAACATCTCACGACACGAGCTGACGACAACCATGCACCACCTGTCACCGTTGCCCCCGAAGGGGAAACTATATCTCTACAGTGGTCAACGGGATGTCAAGACCTGGTAAGGTTCTTCGCGTTGCTTCGAATTAAACCACATGCTCCACCGCTTGTGCGGGCCCCCGTCAATTCCTTTGAGTTTCAGTCTTGCGACCGTACTCCCCAGGCGGAGTGCTTAATGCGTTAGCTGCAGCACTAAGGGGCGGAAACCCCCTAACACTTAGCACTCATCGTTTACGGCGTGGACTACCAGGGTATCTAATCCTGTTTGCTCCCCACGCTTTCGCGCCTCAGCGTCAGTTACAGACCAGAAAGTCGCCTTCGCCACTGGTGTTCCTCCAAATCTCTACGCATTTCACCGCTACACTTGGAATTCCACTTTCCTCTTCTGCACTCAAGTCCCCCAGTTTCCAATGACCCTCCACGGTTGAGCCGTGGGCTTTCACATCAGACTTAAAGGACCGCCTGCGCGCGCTTTACGCCCAATAATTCCGGACAACGCTTGCCACCTACGTATTACCGCGGCTGCTGGCACGTAGTTAGCCGTGGCTTTCTAATAAGGTACCGTCAAGGTACAGCCAGTTACTACTGTACTTGTTCTTCCCTTACAACAGAGTTTTACGATCCGAAAACCTTCTTCACTCACGCGGCGTTGCTCCATCAGGCTTTCGCCCATTGTGGAAGATTCCCTACTGCTGCCTCCCGTAGGAGTCTGGGCCGTGTCTCAGTCCCAGTGTGGCCGATCACCCTCTCAGGTCGGCTACGCATCGTCGCCTTGGTGAGCCGTTACCTCACCAACTAGCTAATGCGCCGCGGGCCCATCCTATAGCGACAGCCGAAACCGTCTTTCAGTCTCTTGCCATGAAGCAAAAGAGATTATTCGGTATTAGCCCCGGTTTCCCGGAGTTATCCCAAACTATAGGGTAGGTTGCCCACGTGTTACTCACCCGTCCGCCGCTAACGTCAAAGGAGCAAGCTCCTTTTCTGTTCGCTCGACTTGCATGTATTAGGCACGCCGCCAGCGTTCGTCCTGAGCCAGGATCAAACTCTCCATAAAAGAAATTTGATTAGCTCAAATTGTTTTGCTGGCATCATGTTTGATGTCCAAAATTGTGTTTTGTTCACTAGCAAAGCTAGCTACTTAAAACTTTATTGATTACGTTTTGCTTGTTCAGTTTTCAAGGTTCATTTACTAGTTACGCTAAGTAACTTTTTATAATTTAACATATTGTTAACATGTTGTCAACTGTTTATGTTAATATTTTTGAAGTTGTTCGTTTGTTTCGTAACAACGTGTTTAAATATATCATCTTAAATTTAAGTTTGCAAGCCTTTCGTTAAAGTAAAACTATTCTCATTATTTAAAAACGAGTTTCTTCTATATAATGTATAAAAACCATAACTCTTTTAATTAGGATCAACTTAATTTTTGATTGCTCTAACCAACAATTTATTGCTTTTTATTTTTAATAAAAAACACCTCTCATGATTAGTATCTTACTAACAATGAGAGGTGTCTGTTTAACTAACGTACCCAAATGAAGTATGCAAGGAAAACAAAGAATAGACCATACATCATTGGGTGAATTTCTTTTTTACGACCTGCTAATAACATTGTAATTGGGTAGAATACAAAGCCGATTGCAATACCAGTAGCAATTGAATAACCAAGTGGCATCATTAATACTGTAAAGAATGCAGGTACTGCTATTTCGAATTTGTCCCAATCAATTAAGCGTAAGGACGATACCATTAGTACCCCTACGATTACTAAAGCTGGAGCAGTAACTGCTGGTGTTACCACTGCTAGTAATGGTGAGAAGAATAATGCAACTAAGAACAGTACTGCTGTTACGACTGCAGAAAATCCTGAACGAGCGCCTGCAGCAACTCCAGAAGTTGACTCTACGTACGCTGTTGTTGTTGACGTACCAAATAAAGAACCGATAGTTGTTGCTAGTGCATCTGCCATTAAGGCACGTCCTGCACGCGGTAATTTATTATCTTTTACTAAACCTGCTTGTGTCGCTACAGCCATTAAAGTACCAGCTGTATCAAAGAAATCAACAAACAAGAATGTTAACACTACTACTAAAAACTTCACGTTAAATAATGTACCGAAGTCACCAAGTGGTTCTAGTGCTACCATGAATGTAGAATCTACACTTGGAATAGCTGATACAACGGCTGTCGGAGGATCAATGATACCTGTGATCATCCCAATAACTGCCGTAATCACCATTCCTAAGAAAATACCGATACTGCGCAATTTAATAATAAGAATAACTGAAAGAATAATTCCGAATACCGCTAATAATGTAGCGCCTGTGAAACTTCCTAAAGTGACTAAAGTAGCTGGGCTATCGACAATGATCCCTGCTCCTTGTAAACCAACAAAAGTTATAAATAAACCAATACCTGCAGAAACTGCATATTTAAGTTGTACTGGTATAGCATTAATAACAGTTTCGCGGATACCAGTTAAAGATAAAATAATAAAGATAATCCCTGAGAAGAACACGCCTGTTAAACCAGTTTGCCACGGAATACCGTATGCTCCGACTACAGTAAATGCAAAGAATGCATTTAACCCCATCCCAGGAGCAAGTGAAATCGGGAACTTAGCGAAAATCCCCATAATCAAAGAACCGACTGCTGCTGCTAATGCTGTTGCTACGAAAACAGCCCCTTTATCCATCCCTGCATTTTCTAGAATACCTGGGTTAACAGCTAGAATATATGCCATTGCAAGGAAGGTTGTAATACCGCCTATTATTTCGCGGCGATAATTAGTTCCTAATTCATCGAACATGAAATATTTTTTCATTATCAAAAAATCCTCCGTGTGGTCGTCTTCAATATCGAAAACAAAAAAGACACGCTGACTACTCTACTAGTCGCATGTCTACGATATATTTCATCACAATTAGTGTGTGAAACAAATTAGTGTTTATACATTTATGTATAAACCTAAATCGTAGTCAAGTTATTTACGGTAACTTGGTAGAAACTCACGGGCCTTATCCCCGACATTATACGACGACGTATTTAATTTACATTCGTAATATATCATTTCGTTTTTTAGATTTCAACCCTATTTCCGAACATTTTTCTAAAAAGAAATGCGAAAGTTCGTGTAAAATTCTTATTTAATGTTCAGGTTCTATTAAATGTATTACTAAAGAGGCTTTGTACTGAACATTTCAGCAATTAGTTTAAAGAAAAAATCCCCTAGAAATTCTAGAGGATCCTTCTTTTGAACGTATGTTTTAACTCATCACTTTACTTTGCAAGACTTGAATTCTTTTTTCTAATTTTTCTTTCCAATCTTCTGCTAATGCATCTACTGCTTGTATTTGTTTCATAGCGATTGCATCATTGTTTTTGAAGTACACTTCATTGCAATACAAAACAGAGATACGTGCAGGATGCTTTTCTACAAGCTCAATTGTTGAATCTGCACAGATTGTCCCTTCTTCAAGTACACGCGCAAGGAAACCTGTATAGCCTGTTTCGATTAAACGTTTGAGTAATGTGTTTGCCTCGGTATATCTATCAATCGTACTACATGGAATACGTCCCTGTGTAATTTGAATGACAGCATCTCCAATTTTATAAATATCACCAATACAAACATCTGATTCTAACATATTTGTTACGGTTAAATTTTCGCCAAATGCAGCAACGGGTAACGTTTTTCCAAGTTCCTGTTCCCATTGTATGTAATGCTCCGCAGGATATAAACAAACTGCTCGATCAGGGCCACCGTGATGTTTTTTATCTGCCACATCATCCCCTTCAAAGCCTTGAGAGGACAAATAAACTTCTTGCACTCGTTGCTTTTCAATCCCTGTAATCATTGAACGTCCTTTACTATCAACCAATTCTTTTGGCATCCCAACCGTTAATGTATGAATCATTGGTTTATTTTTCTCCATTTAAATCCCCCCTAATCTGAATAGTATAATTTCTTGTGCATTCATTTAGTTTACTACATACAACACTTTACCAGCAATTTTTGCAGTTGAGATACTTCATTAAGCCATAAATTCAGAAGGAAATAAATCAAAAAAAGCCCTAAAAACCTCTCAGTGATATTATCCCCTTTAAGTAGACAATGTTAAAAAACCTACAGTACGCTGTAGATAAACATTTTACTTAAAGGGGATTTTCTCTATGTCGCGAAAAAATAATACGTATTCAAATGAATTGAAGTTAGAAATTGTACAAGCCTATTTAACGAGCAATGAAAGTATGCAAAAGATTGCGGATCGATATGAAATTCGCAATGTTTCACAAGTGAAGGCCTGGGTGAAAAAATTTAAAGAAGTTGGATCAATTGAAGCCTTTAATCGCCTTCCATCTACGGGTTCTGGAGCGAAAGGTGTGAAGAATCCGTTAAAAGGAAAACGTACCCACTTTAAAACTGTAGAAGAAGAACGTGATTACTATAAGGCACAGGTAGAATACTTAAAAAAGCAGTATCCAAATCTGTAAATGGAGGAATGCCCACTTATCCAGACCGTTATCATATTATCGAAGAAATGAAAGATCGGTATCCGATTACATGGCTCACTGAAATGGCGAAAGTTGAACGTTCAGGTTATTATAGATGGCTTAAAAATGGCAAGGTATCGTTACGTAAACGTGATGATATCCTTTTAAAGGAGCATATTTTAGCGATTCATCAAACGCATAAAATGTATGGTTATCCTCGTATGAAAATCGCTTTACGAGACAAAGGATTTCATGTGAATCATAAGAAGGTCTATCGATTAATGAGTGAGTTGGGTATTCAATCGATTATCCGTAAAAAGCATCGTATATGGGGAAATCGACTATCACGTGTATTTGATAATGTGCTGGCGCGTAATTTTAAGGAGCGTGTAGAAAATGAGGTGCTCGTGACAGATATTACATATTTACCGACGAAAAATGGTTTTCTCTACCTATCAGCTGTACAAGATTTATATAACAACGAAATTGTCGCCTGGAAAATTAGTGAGCGTAACGATTTAGAATTAGTCATGGACACACTACAGGAATTGACGGCAAAAAGAAAGGTGTACCGAAGCATCATCCATTCGGATCAGGGCTTCCAATACACATCGATTAAGTATCATCAGACCGTAAGTCAACTTGGCATGATTGGCAGTCATTCTCGCAAAGGAAACTGCCATGATAACGCTTGTATCGAGTCGTTCTTCTCGCACTTTAAAAGCGAGTGTTTGTATCTTTTACACGATAATACGGAAGAAGCAGTGAGGCAAGCCGTTGAGCAATACATCTACTTTTATAACTTCCAACGCTTCCAAAAACGACTCAACCACCTGGCACCGATAGAATATCGACACCAGATGGCTGCTTAGTCTTTTTTAAAGCTGTCTACTTGACAGGGGTAAGTCCACAGGGCTTTTAGGGCTTTTGCTATTATTCCCACTCAATCGTTGCTGGTGGCTTAGATGTAATATCATACAGCACACGGTTCACATGTTTTACTTCGTTTACAAGGCGGACGGAGATTTTCTCTAGTACATCCCAAGGAATACGTGCCCAGTCAGAAGTCATACCGTCGATAGATGTAACGGCACGGATACCGATTGCATAGTCATACGTACGAGCATCGCCCATTACACCAACTGAACGGATATCAGGTAATACCGTAAAATATTGCCAAATGTCACGATCAAGGCCAGCTTTTGCAATTTCTTCACGTAGAATGAAATCAGATTCGCGAACGATTTCTAATTTTTCTTCTGTTACTTCACCAAGCACACGGATACCTAATCCAGGACCTGGGAACGGTTGACGCCAAACGATTTTTTCGTCTAGTCCAAGCTCTAAGCCTAGCGCACGTACTTCATCTTTAAATAAAGTTTTCAGTGGCTCAATTAGTTGGAATTGCATATCTTCAGGAAGACCACCAACATTATGGTGTGATTTGATTGTTTGTGCAGTTGAAGTACCAGATTCAATAATATCTGTGTAAAGAGTTCCTTGTGCTAAGAAATCCATACCTTCAAGCTTAGATGCCTCTTCATCAAACACATAAATGAATTCATTACCGATAATTTTACGTTTTTTCTCTGGATCAGAAACCCCAGCAAGTTTGTCCATGAATCGTTTACGTGCATCAATTTTAATAAGATTCATGTCAAAGTCTTCTGTGAATGTTTTCATTACTTGTTCAACTTCGCCTTTACGGTTTAAGTTGTGGTCTACGAACATACAAGTTAATTGATCGCCTATTGCTTTATGGATTAACACCGCTACCACTGATGAGTCTACACCACCAGAAAGAGCACATAATACTTTTTTATCGCCAACGATTTCACGAATTTTTGCAATTTCAAGCTCAATGAAGTTTGCCATTGACCAATCGCCTTTCGCTTCACAGATGTCGAATACGAATTGACGTAATAGATCATTACCATATACAGAGTGACGTACTTCTGGATGGAATTGTACAGCATATAGTTTACGTTCAACGTTTGCCATTGCAGCAATCGGACAAGATGCACTAGTTGCGATGACTTCAAATCCAGCTGGAACTTCTGTTACATGGTCACCATGGCTCATCCAAACGATTTGTTCTGTAGGTAATTCACCAAATAATTTGTTTGGTGTTGTTACTTGAATTTCGGCTTTACCATATTCGCGTGTTTCAGCACCTTCAACTTTACCGCCGTTTGTATGGGCCATTAATTGCATACCATAGCAAATACCTAAAATCGGTAAACCTAATTCGAAGATAGCTGGATCCACATGAAAGGCATTTTCATCATAAACAGAGTTTGGACCACCTGAGAAAATAATACCTGTTGCGTTCATATCTTTAATTTCTTCTGCAGTTACCGTATGTGGATGTAATTCACTGAAAACACCAAATTCACGAATACGACGTGTAATTAATTGGTTAAATTGGCTACCGAAGTCTAGTACAACGATTTTTTCTTGCTCTTTTAATAAAGGGCTAGCTGTCAAAATTTCCACCTCTTCTATTATTTTTAAAGGATTTTTCATGTGTTCAAAGAAAAACGCGAAGAAAGTAAAAAAACTTTCTACGCGTTCATAAGCTCTAGAATATTGATAAAGGCGAATGCGTAGCAAAGTAAAGTGATTTACTATACTTTTCACCTAACGAAAACATCCGCCTTCATAGAGAAATCATTTAAGGTGATTTCGTAGAAACATCCGAACCCTATTATCGAACTTATATGAAAGCAATCCTTGCATTTAATTTTTTTCATTTTACTCTTTGTCTACGTTAAAATCAACTGATAGTGCGATTGATTAAATATTCCCAACTTTCTTTCAGCTTCACAAAATCAACATCTTCTTTGTCTTTCCCATAAATATGTTGCTCGTAAACTACCGTCAGCTTTTGCATTTCATCTGTTTCTAATGCTGAATCTACACGCTCTGCGAATGCACTTAACGTTTCTCCATCTTTTCTGCGCAAGCCAATACGGGATAATTGCTTCAGTAAAACATAGTAGGAAGAATCGAAATTTGACCAATCCGCTACTTTTTTACGGTATGCTCGAACATGCATCTTAGGAATCCACGTTTTACGCTGTAAGAATAAAGAAATACCTGTGATTATTAATAATACAACAATTATCACCCAAACATAGGCAAACTTTTTCATCCATAACCACATTGCATCAAAGCTAAATGTTGATTTTGTCTGTTCCTTCTCGGTTACCTGTTCTTGTGGTTGTGGCTGCTCGGGTTTTCGTTCTGGCTGCGCCACTTCCTCCTCATCAGACGTATCTAACGGAATATCATAATCGATGTTAACATTCCCAGAAAAGCCGATTGTAGGCTCAAACTCCATCCATCCCGTTCCAGGTATAAAAGCTTCTACCCATGAGTGCGCATTGTCATTCGTGATGCGATATTCGCGTAATCCATCTGACACAGGTCCTGCAGTCCCAGGTGCAAAGCCTTTCACCCATCGAGCTGGGATTCCTACTGAGCGTAAAAGTACCACCATTGAAGTGGAGAAATTATCACAATACCCAACTTTTGTATCGAACAAAAATTGATCGACATAATCCTGATTTTCACCAGGAATGGCAGCTTGCGTTTTATCGTACTTAAAACCATTTGTTCTAAAATAACTTTCTACAGCCTTAATTTGTTCATAAACCGTATCTTTCTTTTGCGTTATTTCAGACGCTAAGTCCCTTACACGCTGAGGAAGTTGGTTAGGTAACTGCAAAAATCGATCAAAGGAAGAATCCATTGTTTCAAGTGTTGCTGGATATGACAATTGGAGCTGCTCCATACTATAAACAGGCTCACTATAAGACAATGAATAGTTTGATAATGATTTCGATTCCCCTACCTGTTGTTCTATATTCATTTTTTCAGTCTGCTCATCTTGAATAAATAAAGTGGAATCTTGAGCCGAAACAGAAAGCATACCATATGTTTGAATTAAAAATGGCATTGGAACAGCAATATCTAATTGAATCTGACGTTCACTTTCGGGCGGCCCTACTTGTAAAGAAGTCAGAATGGGTGTATTTGACTCATAAACATTTTTCCCAAAGTTCCCCTCTGAAACAATCCAACCTTTTGACGTATACGTATCTTTTGTTTCAATACGCCAATAATGACGATCACGGGAAGAGGCAGTGAATATTAAAGTATTATCTCCTTGGAACGGACCACCTAACTGACTATCATCCTGGCTATAACCAACTGATTTTTGACCATTTCCATTTCCGTCTTGTCCAGTAACCCCTTGGATAAACGGCACCGGATCTGCCCATGTTGGCCCAGTCTTTGGTAAAAAGTATGCTACAGAACTAACGAGTAATACAGATACTAGCATGGGAATAACAATTTTCCATTTCTCCATTACCGTACTTGTAGTTTCTACTTGAAGCCATAGGCGCTTGACAAAAAGAACACCTGTCATGATTAATCCTAAAACAACAACTTTTACAATTGCCGCTTTACCGTCATAGTCACTAAATGTATCCAAAGTAGCAATAAAGAATACGGTCATGGCAAAGAAGTAGAATATATTTTTTCGCACCGAAACCCAATGGTGAATTAAATAGACCAGCATCCAAATCAATACAAGAAATAACACTGTTCTGAAAACATCTGAAACCTGTCCAAAGTCACCTGTTAGAATCGTGGCCATGTTCCCTCTCCATTCAGCCAATAAAAAAGGCAATGTATCACCAGATAATACAGGACTAGGGCTATAGATAAAAACGACAAACCAGGTAATATAACCAAACTTCACTAATCCTGATAATAAAGGATGTACGCGGAAAAGACTTAGCGCTAAAGACATACCGATAAACACTAAGAAAAGATGCATCCCACCTGTATTCGTTAATTGCATAATGGGAATAAGCCATTCACGCAAAATGAAAAATACAATAACATAAGCTATGGCTAATTCTAAAAATTCTCCTAATGATTGCTTCACGGTCTTATCACCTCCGTGAATAAATGATAGAAATCTGCTGGATTTACATAAATAACTTGTATATGTTTATACCGCATCGCAAGCTCAGATTGCACTGGTTGCTGCTTTGCCACTACAAAACAAAAACAGCTTTTCACTATATTCGCAAGAGTATGTAGGAATTCATCTGAAACATCACTTGTCACATAAAGCAGTGTTGCAACTTGTTTAAAGGCTTGTTGGTCATGAAATCGAAACTTGACATTCTCTGTAGGTTTTATCGCAGCTAAATGATACATGACTTGATCTAAATGCTTGTCACCCTGTATAGCTGGGAATACTTTCGTCATTGCTCCAGCAGAAATAAATGATAAATCTCCTCGTTCCTGAACGATCATTTGTAGCATTGAAGCTACTAACTCTACTTTTTCTTCAAACATCGAGGATTTTGTAGCGTCTAGCACTAACATTAGTTCAGATGATTGTCGATCCTCAAATTCCTTAGACTGTAACTTTTGTGTACGTGCAAATGATTTCCAATGAATCCACGAAAAACGATCTCCTGGAACGTACTCTCGTAATCCAACAGCCATCGATGTGTCCTTCACAATAGAGTATGGAGACATCATCAAGCCAACATCATATTTTGTTTGAAGCGCAGCATATTTCATCTCTTGTACTCTTGGGTAAACTAAAATAGTTTGGTCCTTTTCTGCTACGACAACCTTTTTAGCCCAGCCAAAAAAATCATAGAAAACAATTGTAACACCTAGGTAACGATGTTCACCACGTGGCATATTTTCCAATTCATATTGCCAGCTAAAGGTTTTTTTAAATCCAACGAACTTAATGGCATTCGCATTTTGTATTTTAGCTTGCACTAATCCCTCACTATCCACAAGTTCCTCCATTACGATATAGGCAAATGGAAAACGTGTTTTACGTTCTATCGTAATAAGCACCTTCGCTGATTGACCTCGTTCTATATGAATCGGGTCAATCTTGCGTTCGATTAGTAAAATATCTTCTCTAACGACAAAGAAAATGAATGCATATACTAAAAATGGGCTAACCGTAAAAAATACAAACCAGCTCACAAACCCACCTTGGAACATTGCATAACAAAATGTTACGATCATCAAGAAAGCGATTAATAGGAAATGTTTACTTTTTTCTACAAAAGCTTTCCATTGCCTCATTGTTCTGCAAACCTCTTTGTCGGAACTGGTGTTTTAGCAATGATCCGCTGGATAATTTCGTCTGCTGTCACGTTATCATAGCGTGCATCTGGTTTTAAAACTAAACGATGATTAAAAACAAATGGCACTAAATATTGAACATCATCAGGGGTAACATAGCTTCGTCCTTTTAAAAATGCGTAAGCTTGAGAAGCTTTCATTAGCGCTATTGTGGCACGTGGACTCACACCTAAATAGACATAATTATTTTCTCTTGTTAGGGTAGCAAGCTCCACCATATAATTTTTAACAGAATCTTCTACATACACACCTTGAACAAGTTCCTGTAATTCGATTAATTGCGCTACCGATAATACTGCTTCGATTTTTTCAATGGCTTTACCATTCTCAGCTCTTCGTAAAATTTCAACCTCTTGCCCCCTAGATGGATAGCCCATTTTTATCTTTAAGAGAAATCGATCTAGTTGTGCTTCAGGTAAAGGATAGGTACCTTCATGTTCAATCGGGTTTTGTGTAGCCATCACAAAAAATGGCTGATTGATCATCAGCGTTTTCCCATCAATTGTAACAGAAGCCTCTTCCATCCCCTCTAACAACGCTGATTGAGTTTTCGGTGACGTTCGGTTAATTTCATCGGCTAATACAACATCCCCCATGATTGGCCCTGGACGAAATTCAAACTCCATTGTTTTGGGATTATAAATAGAAATACCGACTACATCTGATGGCAATAGATCTGGCGTAAATTGAATACGCTTAAATTGTGCATCAAACGATTTTGCAAGTGCTCGCACCATCATTGTCTTTCCTACTCCAGGTACATCCTCCAATAAAACATGTCCCCTTGCTAATAATGCGACAATACTGAGCTCAGCAACTTCTCTTTTACCAATCATTACCTTTTCTATATTTTCTAAAACATTCTGTATTTGAGCATTCATTAATCGAAAAGCCTCCCATTCCATCAAGCAATTGTGTGAATTGCAAGCAAACTTAATCTAAGCATAGCGAAATCTGTCTTGTAAAACAATTATCTGAAACTTCTACTTCCTACGAACATTCATAAAAAAGGCTTGTTTGATAACATCCAAACAAGCCTAATCCTTATTATATAACGTCATTAACCATTAGAATGTTACAAATTCAATCTTTTTAACCATATTTCTTCTAAAGATGTAGAATTTTCTTGCAAGAAAATTTCAGATATCGCCCCAGAAATGATAATTTCACCTTCATGTAAAACTAATACATCATCTGCTATTTCTTCAGCAAAAGATAGCAAATGAGTAGAGAAGATAACGGTATTGCCTTTTTTCTTCTCCTCCAACATCATGTTTTTCAACTGTGCTATCCAAAAGGGATCTAGACCATTCGTTGGCTCATCTAAAATTAACAATGACCCGTTACCAAGTAAGCTCTGGGCTAGGTTTAGCCGTTGGAGCATCCCTTTGGAAAAGTGTTTAGCTCTTTGCTTCCGAACATCCCACAAGGAAACACGCTTCAGTACATTCTCTTGCTCATATTTATCTACTTGTTTTAAAGATGCCAACAGCTCTAATATTTCAGCTGCAGTTAGCATAGTTGGAAAGTTTACATCATCAGGCATAAAACGGATTGTTTGTGGTTGATGCCATATTATTTCACCAGATTGCTGTTTCTCTTGACCCGTTAACAAACGAATCAAAGTACTCTTTCCAGCCCCGTTTCCTCCAACCAATGCAAGAATTCGACCAGCTTGCAGCTGAAAGGAGGCTTCTTTTAATCCTCTATCATTTTCATAAACCTTAGCTACATTTTTTCCCTCTAACAGAATCATCGCCGCTCCCCCTCCTTTAACAGCTTCGTAGCAAGCATTAACGGTAGTACAATCCAGAGTATTGTTATTATTCCATACCCCACCTGACCAAGCGGTGATAAGTAAAACCTCGTTACATCATAAAAGGCTGGACCAAGCACACTAGCTTGATTACTAAATATAAAATAGCCGAAGCGCAGCCATTCTACTGGATTAATATGTATCGTTATGATGATGAGCTTTTGTAAAAGATGCCCTGAAACAACTGCACCTATCGCCATTAAAGCATAAGAAATGAGCAATAAAAGAAAGGACCATACTACAAGTGATAATGCAAGTGCAAATAATCTTGTTTTTGCAAATACCCCTAGCAAGATTCCTAAAGACACAAAGATAATAATACATAATAGCGTAAGAATAACTAAAACAATTGGTAACCGTACCCCACCTAGTAACCCACCTACGGTTAATACAAAACCAAATGCCACTACTATTACTAATAAAAACGCAAGTACCGTAGCTACATATTTGCCTGTAATATATTGCTTCCGCTTCATAGGGTATGTTTTTAATAACGATAACCAACCTGATTCTATATCACCAGCTATACTCATACTACCAATGGTGAGGATAAATAGCGGCAGCAGAAATAATAACACACTTAAAAATGATGCAGTTTGACGTGTAAAGCCTTCAATATCTGGTAAAGCCATTTGTTGAATGACGACTATGGCAACGAAAACAAACGTAAACAGAAAGGCTACTAGTTGCATCCATCGACTTCTTAAAATCTGCTTCAACTCTATTTTTACAAACATCACTCATGAATCCCCCAATTCAATGTCAGCAAATCACGATAGGCAAATAGTTGACCTTCTTCTTCATCATTCATCCATTCTTTGGCTTCGTCTTTTGTAGCAAATGCAATAACACCATAGTTCATCGGCGTCCAATAATTTTTGTTGTACACATAAATCGCTTTATAAACGTCAATCCATTCATTCGTTGCTTTATTTTTAATATAGGCTGCTCCCACTTCACCATCGCCATTTAGCTCAATGTAATCCATTAAGCATCCAATATCATCAAAAGTCTCATAGTCTCCATTTTTCAAAACAATTTGCCCTGCGTATTCATTATGAACAATACTCATATTACAAACTTTACAAACATCTGTTTCACTATTGATTTCACGTGGATGGTATGCTTTTTCACCACAGCCTCCTAAAATAACGCCACATATAATTACTATCATTATCCATCTAGTCACACTCGTATCCCCCTTTTCCAAAGCCATAAACTTCCCATAAACACGATAAAACCAATCACTAATTGTAAGATATTTAATGAAAACTCTATCTCTTTCATATTGCTCAGTAATTTTGGTTCATTATCTACCATTAGATTTCGTTCTGTTTTATTAATCTGTTGATCTAGTGACGTCAGGATAACAACGCTTGGTGATGCCACAAAAAATTGATAAACTGGTTGTCTCACCATCCATTGTCCAAAACTCGACACAGCCACATATGGAATATCTCCAAAACCATCACCTGTAACATCTAGCCCTGTATAATCATCATAAAAATTATGAATTAAACGTAATCCTCGATTGTCTGACCTTGCTGTTAATATATTGCCTGTAAACTGATTATTCATAATGATTGAACGCTCATCGACTTTTGTACCTTCTAATGCAGTTTGATTCATCTGAAAGCGATTTTCTTGTATTTGAATCACTGAACTCTTCTGCAACGCTACCCCTACACGATTATGTAGAAAGCTATTTTCTCTTACCATTGCCTCCTGTGTGTCATACATCATAAGTCCATAACTATTGAAGCCATTATGAGCACTAATTGTATTACTACTTATTTCTAAATTAGTAGTCATCATCACCATAAGACCTGTAACATTCTGTAAATATGTATTGAACAACACCTTCACATTGCTTGAATACATAAAATGTGTTCCATAACGGCTATTTGTTACCTTGTTTCGCTGTACATCTATTCGCGTCCCTTCTTCAACATATATACCATCCTGGACTTGTTCGATCGTATTTTGATCGATCACGACATCTTCACTTTTAAAAACCGCAATTCCATTTCCTTTTTCAGCAAAGTGAGATTCATTTCCAATGATCCTATTTTCTAAAATTCGAATATGCCTTGATTGTTGAAGATGTATACCAACTCGGATATCTTTTAGTTCTATAGCTCTTAGCTCTAAATTATCCGCCTCATTAGCAACAATTCCTTTATTTTTTGCTGTTATCCTTATATTTTCTATGGAAACATTCGATACATGTTCAATTTTTAATACAGGTTCATCATTTTGAGCATAAAGCTCAGTCCCTTTTTGTCCGTACAGTTTGATCGGTTTCTTCACCGTGAAATTCCCTTGGTAACGACCAGCAGGAATATGAATACTATCTCCAGCTTTTGCTTGATCGATAGCATATTGAATATCAAATTCTGCATACGCCGTTTGACTTGTCATGAGAAAAAATAAAAAGAACAACATGATTTGCTTCATTACTTTCCACCTCCTCATTCAGCAAGAAAAGACTAGAGGATTTCCCCTAGTCTATGATTTAATGACTGTGCCCTTCTTGATTCATCTCATTCGAATGCATAGAACTGGATGCATCTTTTTCATCCTCAGCCTTTTTTTGCATCATTTTCTTACGTCTCTCCAATGCATCATCTTTAATTTTTTGTAGTTCCTCCACATAAGCTTTCGAATTTTCTTGCATATATTTATCTGCTTCAGCCTTGTCCACGAAATAAATATAGCCCCAGTTCATCGGAGATTTCAGCTCTGTTTTTATAATTGTTACATCTTCAATCTTTGCCCAATCTTTCGACACAAAATCACGTACAAATTTTTCGTTTTTTTCTTCATTAGCAACCTCTGCATTTAATAAACAGCCAATATCGTCATAAAAAGCGATTGTTCCATCTTCTTTTATTGCCTGTGCTGAAAATACACCCATATCATGGTCTTTCATATAAACTTTCATATTACACATTTCACAAGTTGTCTCTTCTTCTGGCTCTTGTAACCGTGTATCTACTAATGAAGCAACTTGCACGGTTTCTGATTCATTTTTCGTAACTTCTTGCTCAATTTCCGTTTCTTCTACCTGTTTTTTTTCGCTACCACAAGCTGCAAGTACAAATAATAATATTAGTGCAGGTAACCATAATTTTTTCACAACTTTATCCTCCAAGTTTAGTTTTTTGTTGCCACCTCCTACATTACAGATTAGTTGTGAAATTAGTTAAAAATCACTGTGAAGAAACGGAAAAATTACCTTGAACATTCCATGAACATCTTCACTTCAAATATTTTGAATTTAGTACTTTCATTTACTTCCCCTCAAAAATAAAAGGGGCTGGGACAAAACCCATCTCTAAACTAAAAAGCCGGTGAAATTTTACGATCAGTAAAATTTCATCGGCTTTCAATTTTTTCATAAAAATAAGGACCACTTCTGATAAAATTAAGTCACCACAACCAAATTATACAGAAAGAAGGATCCTTATGTTTAAAGATTATAACATGAATCAATTAGTTTTGCCTTTAGATTTAGAAGTAAAATTACAAAAGAATGATATTGCCTTCCATGTCCATCATTTAGTCGAAAGTATCCCGCCTGAAGCGTTTGAACCATTCCTTCGAAATGAGGGCTGCCCTGCCTACCATCCACGCATGATGCTTAAAATTATCTTATGCGCCTACACGCAATCTGTCTTTTCTGGTCGTAAAATTGAAGCGCTTTTAAAAGACAGTATTCGGATGATGTGGCTAGCTCAAGGGCATGAACCAACCTACCGCACAATCAACCGATTCCGTGTCCAACCAGACGTAAAAGAGTTAATTCGTCAATGCTTCGTTCAATTCCGCTGCCAGTTGGTACAAGGGGGATTAATTAACCAGGAAGCTATTTTTATTGATGGAACAAAGATTGAAGCGAATGCGAACAAGTTTACATTCGTGTGGAAAAAGTCGATTGAAAAATATCATAACGGACTAATTGAAAAGTCAAACCAGCTATACGATGAGCTGCTTGAAAAAGAAATCATGCCAGAAATTGAACGGGAAAATGAAAATGAATTAGCATTGGAAGACCTCGCTCGAATGGTTGAAAAAGTAGATGAAGTGATTTCTGAATATGATCGAAAAATTGAGGATTCATCAGATGTAGCAGAGCGAAAGGCTTTAAGAACGGAACGGAAATTCCCAAAGCAAGCTCGGAAAAAATTAATCGACTATATTGAACGCAAACTAAAATATCAAAGAGACTTCGAAATCTTTGACGAACGAAATAGTTATTCGAAAACAGACCCGGATGCGACATTTATGCGTATGAAAGATGACTATATGAAAAATGGTCAATTGAAGGCAGGTTATAACATACAAGTGGCAACAGAAGGTCAGTATGCGCTTGCCTACAGCATTTTTCCGAACCCAACAGATACACGTACATTAATCCCATTTTTAGATGAAATCGAACAACGTTATTTTAAGTTACCCAAACACATTGTCGCAGATGCCGGATATGGCAGTGAACAAAATTATGATGATATCCTTTCGAATCGTAAGAGAGAAGCCTTAATCACGTACAATATGTATTTAAAAGAACAGAAGAAAAAGCATAGGCAAAACGAATTCAATACAGCGAACTGGGATTATGATAAAGAACATGATCGATACACTTGCCCAAACCAACAACAGCTTGTATTTAAATATCGTACCACGAAAACGGATCAATATGATTTCAAGCGTGAGTTTAAGATATACGAATGTGAAGACTGTTCCGGATGCCCTCTCCGTTCATCGTGTACAAAAGCAAAAGAAGGAAATAATCGTAAGATAATGGTGAATGAGAAGTGGGAAGAACAAAAAGAATATGTGCGAGCAAAGCTTTCAGAAGAAAAAACAAGTACCATTTATCGTCAACGTAAAATTGACGTGGAACCAGTTTTTGGATTCTTGAAGGCTAATTTGCGTTTCACCCGATTTTCTGTACGAGGAAAATCGAAGGTTGAAAACGAGATGGGCCTCGCATTAATGGCCGTGAATTTAAGAAAATTCACAGCCATTAGCTAAGATCTATAGGAAGACTACATAAAAATAGAGAAATCCGAATTTGAATTCATTCAAATTCGGATTTCTCACTAATTGAAGCTAGTTATGTCCCAGCCTCTTGGCTTATATGGAAGAACGGTAACTATTGAGACGCTTCTTTTGTTTGTTTAAACGACTGAGCTTTAATGCCGTCTCATTTAATTCACGGCGAATTTCCAAATCACTAGCGCTATCTATATGGATAGGTGTAATCGGTTGCTGCTGTTGTGAATTTACAGAAATAGTTGTTGAATTGTACGTCTTCTCTTTATTTTTTTGTAATCTATTCCGAAATTGCTTTTGTGGATTTTGCCCAAAGTTATGGCTGAGATCACCAGCATGTAAATACTGTTGTTCCTGCCGAAAAACACTACTTGTCGTTGCACTCACTCTAGAAGTCCTCATAAAAAGTTACCCTCCCCTACATTTTATTATCCTTATAGGTAATTATATCGACATTATATGCTGACAATTAACAACATAGAACCATAATACATAAAAAAAGAGCGAAAAGAGCTATTTTCAAAAGTGAAACCACTTTCTTTATAACCCTTTTCGCTCATCTTACTTCCAAAAATCATCAAATATTGTAATCGGCATATGACGTTTATGTTGGGAACGCAAATAATACCCTTCTAATCTTTGGCGAGGTTCTTCTGGAATTTCTTTCCCCTCTAAATAATCATCTATTTGATCATACGACACACCTAGCGCCACTTCGTCTGGCAATGAGGGACGATCTTCTTCTAAGTCTGCTGTAGGCACCTTTTTATAAAGATGCTCAGGGCATTGAAGTTCTGCTAACAATTGCTTTCCTTGTCGTTTATTTAAACGGAAGATTGGCATTAAGTCTGCTCCACCATCACCAAACTTTGTATAGAAGCCTGTAATAGCTTCCGCAGCATGATCTGTTCCTAATACAACCGCTCCATTCATTGCAGCAATTGAATATTGGACCTTCATACGCTCACGAGCCTTTTCATTCCCTTTCACAAAGTCATTCAGCTCAACCCCCGCATTTGTTAGAGCTCTCACACTAGCATCCACTGCGTCTTTTATATTTACTGTATAAACCTTCGTTGGCTTTATATAATCAATGGCATCTTGGCAATCCTGTTCATCAGCTTGTACGCCATATGGTAATCGTACAGCGAAAAACGAATACTTCATTTCTCCCTCTTCTGCATTTAATTCATCAATAGCCAACTGCGCTAGTTTTCCTGTTAATGTTGAATCTTGCCCACCAGAAATACCAAGAACAAAACCTTTTACAAAACTATAGCGTTTTGCATATTCCTTTAAAAAATCAATTGATTTACGTATTTCCCTCTGTACATCAATGTTAGGCAGTACGCGTAATTCCTCAATAATTTGTTGCTGTAAAGTCATTGCACCCGTCACTCCTTTTTACATTCGTTTAACCATCGCATGCACTTCTTCAATATTACGCATCTTATTATCCCAGCATTTTTGACTGAGATCGACCGGATATTCTTCAGGATTCATCGCACGCTTATATTCATCCCACAACAGCTCTAAATTCTCCGCCGCGTAATCACGCATTTCCTCTAATGTAGGGTTTTGATAATTGATCGCTCCATTTTTAATAACATGCTGATGTAAATTTTTTGCTTCAAAATTTGTGACAAACTTTGAGACAAACGTATGAATCGGATGGAACATTTTGATACGTTCCTCAGCTTGAGGATTTTCATCGTGCATTGTGATGTAGTCTCCTTCTGCCTTTCCATTCTTTTTATCGATAATACGATAGACATTTTTCAAGCCTGGCGTTGATACCTTTTCCGCATTAGCTGAGATTTTTATTGTATCTTCAAGTTGCCCTTCGCTATTCTCGATAGCCACCATTTTATATACTGCACCTAACGCAGGCTGGTCGTAAGCTGTAATAAGCTTTGTACCAATTCCCCAAACATCCACTTTTGCTCCTTGAGCTTTTAAATTTAAGATGGTGTATTCATCTAAATCGTTTGAGACAATGATTTTGGCATCATGGAAGCCTGCAGCATCCAACATACGACGAGCTTCTTTTGATAAGAAAGCAATATCGCCGCTATCTAAGCGTATGCCAATAAAATTAATTTTGTCTCCTAGCTCTTTAGCTACTTTAATTGCAGTTGGCACCCCTGATTTCAATGTATTATAAGTATCTACCAAAAACACACAATCGCGATGACGTTTTGCATAAGCATGGAATGCATCATAATCATTTTTATAAGCTTGCACTAATGCATGGGCATGTGTACCAGAGACAGGAATTTTAAAAAGTTTACCTGCTCGAACATTACTTGTGGAAGCAAAACCACCGATAAACGCGGCACGTGTTCCCCAAATAGCAGCATCCATCTCTTGTGCACGCCTTGTACCAAATTCCATTGCCACTTCATTTTTAATAATTTGCTTGATACGGCTAGCCTTTGTAGCAATTAATGTTTGATAGTTAACAATATTAAGTAAGGCTGTTTCAATTAGCTGCGCCTCTACTAATGGAGCTTCAATTCGGACGATTGGTTCATTAGCGAAAACAAGTTCCCCTTCTACCATGGAATACATTTCTCCAGTAAATCGGATGTTCTTTAAATACTGGATAAAGTCATCTTTATAACCTACTTCATCACGTAAATACGCAATATCCGATTCACTAAAATGAAAATCACGTAGATAATCAAGCATTCGCTCTAACCCAGCAAATATGGCATAGCCATTACCAAAAGGTAATTTTCTAAAATACAATTCAAAAACCGCTTTTTTATTATGTATGCCATCCGCCCAGTAGGATTCTGCCATATTGATTTGATATAAGTCTGTGTGTAGCGCTAAGCTATCATCTGCATAGTTTGATCTCAAAAGAAACCCCTTCTTCCGCTTTGATAATTAGTCCTAGTATACACTATATACCCAAATTCTTGCGTATTACATTCCCTCTTGTAGATGTTAGGTTTTCTAACATAAATAGTCAGAAAATTTAGAACTGTACACATTTTAGACACAAATTTTAGTACCGCTTTCATTCCCTATATAAAAACCTTTTTTCTAAAATACTTCGAGACTGGAAATATTCTATGTAAACTAACCTTACATAGAATTCAAAAAAACAATTGCACTGTTTTTAATACCGTTTTAACATGTAAATTAAATTTACGCAAGGAGCTGGTACTCATGAAAAAAATTGAAGCAATCATTCGTCCTGAAGTTTTTGGAGCTGTTCGGGATGGTCTTGCACAGGAAGGAATTGCAGGGTTAAGCGTTTCTGAAATCGCTGGTTGTGGTCGTCAGCTAGGTCGAACAGGACTCTTCCGCGGCAATACGTATGAAATTGAATTTTTACCTAAATTAAAATTAGAAATGATTGTAGACGATGGCAAAGTTGATGCCATTGTAGAGATTTTATTGCGTGAAGCAGCAACCGGTAAAGTTGGGGACGGCAAGATTTTCATTTATCCAGTAGAACAAGCAATTCGTATCCGAACAAAAGAAGTCGGATCGATTGCAGTAGAATAAAGGGGGCGATATAGATGGATGAAGTACTATTATCTGTTAATTTAATTTGGGTGATGCTTGGCACTATTTTAGTATTCTTTATGCATGCAGGTTTTGCTATGGTTGAGGCTGGATTTACCCGCTCAAAAAATGCAGTCAATATCATCATGAAGAATTTTCTTACCATTTCTCTTGGTGGAATCGTCTATTTTTTATGTGGCTATGCCATTATGTTCGGAGACTCAGTAGGTGGCATTTTCGGCACAAGTGGCTTTGCTTTAAAAGGAGTAGATGATCTTTCTTTCTTTATCTTCCAAACGATGTTTGCTGCAACTGGAGCAACTATTTTATCGGGGGCTGTTGCAGAACGTACTAATATTTTCGCTTATGTTGGAGTTATTATACTTATGTCTTTAGTTGTTTATCCTGTAGTAGGCCACTGGGTTTGGAGTGGTCAAGGTTGGTTAACAGATTTAGGTTTTGTTGATTTTGCTGGCTCGACAGTTGTCCACTTAACAGGGGCTGTTGCAGCATTTGTGGCAGCAGTTATGGTTGGACCTCGACTAGGCAAATATGAAAATGGACGAGTAAATGTTATTACAGGACACAGCATTCCATTAGGTGCATTAGGCGTATTTTTACTTTGGTTTGGTTGGTTCGGCTTCAATGGCGCTTCTACATTAGCAGCTGATCCAGAGCTAGTTCCTAGTGTTATTGCTAATACTTTTTTTGCAGCTGCAGCTGGTGTCGTTGCCACTGCTTTCTATACAAAATTTCGATACGGACATATCGATGGCTCTCTTACATTAAATGGTGCATTAGCTGGGCTTGTAGGGATTACTGCTGGTGCAGCGAATGTCAGCATTTTTGGCTCACTTATCATTGGTTTAATTGCTGCCCCTTTACTTGTGGAAGGTGTACGCTTCCTAGAGTGGAAGTTAAAAGTTGATGATCCTGTTGGAGCAATTGCTGTTCATGGTATTTGTGGTATTTGGGGAACACTGGCAGTTGGACTATTTGATATTGGTGGGCAAGGCTTATTTTATGGTGGGGGTTTTGGTCTATTAGGTATTCAAGCAATCGGCGTTATTGCAACTATTGCTTGGGTTAGTGTATCTGTTGCAGCAGGTTTATTGATCATCAAAGCATTTGTCCCATTACGCGTAACGGCTGAAGAAGAAATTGCTGGGTTAGATGTAATGGAACACGGAACGCCTGCGTACGAATACCAAGATATTTTCAAAAGCTCTGCTGTACGAGGCGAAACCTTCGCACATCGTTTAACACATTTCGGTAAAGCACAGAACAATGTTCAAGAAGAACAACATGTATAGCTAGTAGAAACATCTGCTCCTTTATCTCTGGATAATGGGGCAGATTTCTTTTGGCACTTTCCTACATTGGAAACCGTTCATTTACAGAAAAGGTAGGAGAGTTGGTATAAAGTGATCAAACCTCTAGAATCGATCATTTTTCAGCTAAGCGCTCTTTTCTTTGTTAGAACCGCTTTGTTTCTTTAATTTACAACTAATTACCATTTACAATAAATTACTTCGCTTCAATTAATTATTCCTGCTCTAGCTCAAGTAAAAATTGTTTCATAGCTAAGCCACTTCTGAAGCCTGTTAATTGACCATTTTTGCCAATGACGCGATGACATGGAATAATCGCTAGAATTGGGTTCGCTCCTATAGCAGTCCCTACCGCTCTAACTGCTTTGGGGTTACCAATGCGTTGAGCAATATTCCCATAAGTTGTTGTTGTCCCATAGGGTAATTCTTTTAATGCATCCCACACTGCTAATTGAAATGCTGTCCCTTTTACATGGATTGGAAGGTCAAATTCAATAAGTTCCTTCTTAAAATAGGCTGTTAATTGCTCTTTATATGGTAGTAATTTTTCCGAATTCTCTTCAAAACAATATCCTTTGAATGGTTTTTTAGCCCACTCCTTCACTTCATCGAATGCTGCATTTGGTGTTCCTATATAAACAAGTCCTTCGTCTGAAGCCACAACATACATATCACCTTGTGCATATGTCAAAGTATCGAAATACAATATTTCCATTTCCAAATTCCCTTCTTTCTTTTTTCAACACCATCTTCCATCATTTCATGCTACAGTTATTTTACTGACTAAAGCAAAGGAGTTTCAATAGATGAATATGTTATATGAGCCTGCGATTCACTTTCAACAAGTTCATTTTTCAGTAAATGACAAAATGATATTAAAGTCAATTACTGGGTCATTTCCAAAAGGACAAATTACGACTCTCGTTGGCCCCTCTGGCGCAGGTAAAACAACGTTACTTAAATTATGTAATGGCCTTCTTTCACCATCAAACGGGCATATACTCGTTGATAATCAACCTATTTCTACATATGATCCAACAGCTTTAAGAAGGCATGTTGGTATTGCTTTACAGGCAGCTCCTATGATAGCAGGTACAGTGTTAGAGAATCTTGCACTTCCCCGTACACTGCAAGGACAAAAACTTTCGGATCGGGAGGCTATTCAATATTTAGAGGACGTTGGGTTAAACGAAAGCTTCTTGCATCAATCTACAAGTGATCTATCAGGCGGACAACTTCAAAAGGTATCCATCGCTCGAACACTTATCAATCAATCCTCTATTTTACTATTAGACGAAATAACGTCAGCCTTGGATCGTCAATCCGTACAGGATATTGAAAAATTGATTGTCACCATTAACAAAAAATACAATGTCACCATGATTTGGATTACTCATAATTTACAACAAGCATTAACGATTGGTCACTATACATGGGTTATGATGAATGGGGAGCTCGTGGAAACTGGTAAAAGCTCTTTACTCAATGCACCAACAAATCCACGTGTTGCCGAGTTTGTACAGGGGGTAAACAAATGACCTATACAGCCTTATCACTGACATTAATTTTTGTTTGTATTCCGTTACTCTTATCCAAAATATTAAAGTTAGACCTTGAAAAAGATACGCTCATCGCAACATTACGCTCCATCATTCAATTGCTTGCTGTTGGCTATATATTAAAATTTGTCTTTGACGCAAATAGTTATAGCTATATTTTCCTCATGGTAGCATTAATGATTATCGTTGCCACGTTAAATGCCCGAAAAAAAGGAGCAGGCATAAGAGGAATAACCTGGAAAATAGCGCTAACTCTTGTCATAATAGAAATAATTACACAAAGTGTCTTGCTAGGCTTTCATATTGTTCCAGCAACTGCTCAATATATCATTCCCATTAGCGGGATGTTAATCGGTAATTCAATGGTGCTATCCATTTTATTCTTAAATCGTTTTACGGCTGAAATTATTAACCATAAGGACCAGATGGAACTAATACTATCCCTAGGTGGCACACCAAAACAGGCTATTCATCGCCAATTAATTAATGCTATAAAAGCTAGTATGATTCCTACTATCGAGAGTCAAAAGACAATTGGACTAGTACAGCTACCAGGTATGATGAGTGGTCAAATTATCGGAGGAGCTGACCCTATTCAGGCAGTCCAATTTCAACTTTTAATTATCTTTGCTCTCCTAACAACTGCAACATTATCCAGTGTTATGATTGGTTTTTTAAGTTATCCTGCGTTATTTAATGAACGTATGCAAATACTTGAAATGAAATAATTGTTAGGCTGAATGTAATATAGTTTAAAAAATTTATGTTATACTAAAAAGAAAATGCAGTTAGGAGAATGACCATGTTATTACGCGATTTTTTCATCCATTTATCTGAGAACCAACTATTAAATAGTGCTGCAAAGAAATATGGCCTAAAATTAGGAGCACAAAGTGTAGTAGCTGGTACAAATATCGAAGAAACAATTGCAAGCATCAAAGAGCTAAATGCACATAATATTTCTTGTACTGTAGATAACCTAGGTGAATTTGTTTCAAGTAAAGAAGAAGCGACTGCTGCTAAAGAAAAAATCCTTACTGTGATCGAAGCTATTCACGAAAATGGTGTAGCTGCACATATTTCATTAAAACCATCTCAATTAGGTTTAGATATTGATGTTGATTTTTGTTATGACAATCTGTATGAAATTGTAGAAAAAGCCGCTTCATATGATATCTTTGTAAACTTTGATATGGAAGACTATGGACGCCTACAAACTTCCTTTGATATGGTGGAAGAACTATCTAAAACATTTGATAATGTTGGTACTGTCATCCAATCATACTTTTACCGCGCAAAAGATGATATTGAAAAATTCAAGGACTACCGTTTACGTATCGTAAAAGGTGCTTATAAAGAGCCAGTTGAAGTAGCCTATCAAGACAAATTAGATATTGATTTAAACTTTATTGAGTTGATTGAATATCACCTACTAAACGGTAAATTTACATCAATCGCAACACATGATCACAATATCATTGCACATGTAAAACGCTTTGTAGCTGATCATAATATCCCACTTGATAAATTTGAATTCCAAATGCTATATGGTTTCCGTACAGATATGCAAAAAGAGCTTGCAAAAGAGGGCTATAACTTCTGTGTGTACGTTCCATTCGGTGAAGATTGGTACGGCTATTTCATGCGCCGTTTAGCTGAGCGTCCTCAAAACCTTAATCTTGTCACAAAACAAGTATTTACGAAAAAAACGAATACTGTTCTTGCAGTAGCAGCAGGTGCATTCGTTCTTGGTCGTTTAACTAAACGTAACAAGTAAAAAAGAGAACCTTTTCGCTTATGATGCGATAAGGTTCTCTTTTTATTTATTCCATCCTTTTTCTTTAAAGCGTGCAATGGCCTCAATTCGATTGCCAACGTTCAGTTTTTCTAAGATCGTTGAAATATAGTTACGAACCGTGCCAGCAGACAAAAACAGCTCTGCAGCAATTTCCTTTGTCGTCTTACCCTCTGCCACAAGTGTCAGTACTTGGCTCTCTCGCTCCGTTAAAGGATTTTCACTATCATCTTCATAGACAAAATCTACGAGCTCTGGTGCATAAATACGTTTACCATCCATTATTGTACGGATTGCGCTCACTAACTCCTCTATAGGGCTATCCTTTAATAAATAGCCTCTGACACTCGCTTTTCTAGCACGTTCGAAATAACCCGGTCTAGCAAATGTAGTTAAAATAATGACTTTACAATCTGAACCAGTACTATGCATTTCCTCTGCTGCGTCTAGTCCAGTTTTCACTGGCATTTCAATATCCATAATACAAATATCAGGTTGATGCTCTTCCACAAGCATCAATGCTTCCTCACCATTTTTTGCTAAGCCAACAACCTCCATATCCTCCTCCATACTAAGTAAAGAGCGAAGTGCGCCTAATAGCATCCCCTGATCTTCAGCAATCACAATTCGTATCATGTCACAATCCTCTTTTCTATATGTTCTTCAGATTGTCTTTGACATTCTGATGCGTAATAGCTACTGGGATAGTTACCGTTAATGTGGTACCCTCAACACTTTCAATTTTAAAGGACCCATTAATAAACTCTAAACGTTCCCGCATTCCCTTCAAACCATTACCAGTCCTCCAAGCTTGTTTTTTCGTAATACCTTGTCCGTTATCTCGTACGACTAAGTAAACTTCTTTAAAATTTTGATGGAAAGCAATTTCACATTTTGACGCTCCGCTATGTTTGACAACATTATTAACCGCCTCTTTTAAGCACATAGATAGAACATTCTCTACAAGTGGTGGAACTTGCAATGCATTTTTATCACCCTCAAAGACAAACTCCATTTCAGCCGCCTTTAGTATTTGTGAAATACGCATTAACTCATCTTCGAATTTTGCCGTGCGCATATCTGAAACTAATTCTCGAACCTCTTTTAAGGCAATACTAGCTGTCTGACGTATATCCTTAATCTCAATCAAGGCTTGCTGGGGATCTCGTTCAATCAGCCTAGAAGCTAGATCACTCTTCAAACCAATCATGGACAATTTTTGTCCTAATGTATCATGCAAATCTCGAGCTATTCTTTGTCGTTCCTCAAAAACAATTAACTCAGCAATACGTTCATTGGCTGTTTCTAATTGTCCCTCTAAATTTTCACGTTTATTTTTGGAATAAAGCGTTAGCGGTAAAAGGACGACAGCTAAAATAGTTAATACAACGAAAGGCAATTGTGATAAAAATAGGTTAAGCTCCACAAAGAATCCAGCCCCAGTTGAAATAACTGTAAACCCAATATGTAGACCGTACATAATATAAAAGCCGACGGGTCTTCGGATATTCCCAATAAAAAATGCTGTGAAAATGGACAAATAGACATAGCCATATAATATAGTCATAATGATGTTTATGACCATTTCAAAGCTAATCCACATATAAACTAAACCGCTTTTCGAATTCATGGCAAATCGATAGAAGATAAAATAGAGCATTAAAAACGTAATGCCTATCGATATTTCGATATAAGATGATTTCCTAAAAATGAAGAAAAACGGTAGGAAACAAAAAATTATCCATAAATATACACTGAGCATCGGACTATTCGGAATAATACTATGCCATTTCCTCAATATAATCTCACGCTCTTTCCTGCTTTTCCCTTATTATAACAAGAAAATTAAATTTATGCCTGTACATACTTTGACTAAGACTCTTCCCTTTACATAAAACAGCCATCTCTCTTGTAGAGATGGCTGTTATCAACTAAGCGGCAATACTGCCTCTTGCTTTACGCTTTATAATTTCATTTACCTCTTTAAACGTCACAAATTTACCTTGATCCTCATCATATAACTTGTAACGTAGTGATTCTAAACTCGTACGTAAAGTAATTGTTGTTGCCATGTGTAATGGCGGTGTTTCATTGTGTGCCTTTTCAAGATTATAGTTAGGTACACGAGGAGCTAAATGGTGGACATGATGGAAACCAATATTCCCTGTTGCCCATTGTAAAATTTTTGGCAATTTATAATACGAGCTACCTTCTACTGCGGCTTTCACATAATCCCACTCTGAATCATGCTCAAAGTAAGAATCTTCATACGTGTGCTGAATGTAAAATAACCAAATGCCTAAAGAACCTGCAATAAATAAAGTAACGCCTTGTACTAATAAAAACGCTTGCCAGCCCATGAAGAAAATTAAAGCTGCACAAATTCCCACAATGACAATATTTGTCAAAACTGTATTGAGACGTTCCTTCTTCTTCGCATCCTTACGATTAAAACGATTTAAAACAAGTACCATATATAGTGGTCCTAAACCAAACATCACAAATGGATTACGATAAAAGCGATACCATAAACGTTGGCCTTTTGAGGCTTGCATATATTCTTCCACTGTCATCATATCAATATCACCAATACCACGCTTGTCTAAGTTTGAGCTTGTTGCATGGTGAATTGTATGCTCACGTTTCCATTTTTCGTAGGGGAAAGATGTTAGCACCCCAGTAAAAAATCCAACCCAGTCGTTTGCCTTTTTACTTTTGAAAAATGACCCGTGTGTACAATCGTGAAAAATAATAAAAGTTCGTACGACAAAACCTGCTGAAATAGCACTTAAGCCAACTGTTAGCCAAGGTGAGACATCCACTAACAAGTAACCAGCCACCCATAATGCAATTAACGGTACAATTGTATTTATAATCTGAAAAACACTTTTACGCGTATCCGATTTAGCAAATGGCGCTACATCTTGACGTAACTTTTTCGTTTTTTCTTTAATTGTTGCCATCTTCTACTCCCTCGTTTCCTTTTCCTTATGAGCTCATCATAAAACAAGAGTACAAGTCAGTAACAGACGCAAACATCACAAAAAGGATATGACATTTGTCATATCCTTTTATGATTTGGGTCCAGTCAAATGAAGTTGGTAGAACACCAGGTCTAGCCATTGTTCAAATTTATAGCCTGCATTTTTGATTGTGCCTGCATATTCAAAGCCTAATTTTTCATGTGCTTTAATACTACCAATGTTTTCTCCATCAATACCCGCGACAAGCGTTTTCACACCATTTTCTTCAGCAATCGCGATCAACTTGTGCATGAGCTTTGTCGCAATCCCTTTTTGATAATGCTCTTTATGCACATAGACAGAGTGCTCCATTGTAAATTTATAACCTGGATAAGGACGAAATTGACTATAGCTAGCAAAGCCAGCGACAAGCCCATTATCCTCAAATACAAGCAAAGGATTACCTAATGCTTGTTGCTCCTTAAACCACTGTACTTTTTCATCTAAAGTTTGTATATCGTATCGATAGACAGCCTTGCTTGTTAAAATAATATCATTATAGATGTCCAAAACCCCAGGTATATCTTTCTCTTCCATAAATCGTATCATTCTGCTCACTTCCCTTAACCAAATCATTATCATCTACAATGAAACAGAGATAGATAGTCATTAAATGAACTATCTATCTCTTATTTTATGCCTTAAACATTGAAGTAGCGAGCATCAGGATGAGCAAAAACGATTGCAGATACAGATGCTTCTGGCTCCATCATAAAGCCTTCTGTAAGATGGACGCCAATATCCTCAGGTTTTAACAAGCCGAATAGTTTTTCTTGATCCTCCAAGTTAGGACATGCAGGATATCCGAATGAAAAGCGTTGACCCTGATATTTTGCAGCAAAACGATCTCTCATAGTGAAATCTGTTGCATCAGGGAAGCCCCATTGGTCACGAATTTCCTGATGCATACGTTCAGCAAAGCCCTCTGCTAATTCTAAAGCAGTCGATTGCAAGGCATGACTTTCAAGGAATTTCCCATCCTCTTTTAACTGGTGAGCTGTAGCCATTACTCCTTGACCTGCTGTTACAACCATAAGCGCAATATAGTCCATTTCACCGCTCTCTACCGTTTTTAAGAAATCTGCAAGACATAAAAATGGTTCAACCTGCTGACGAGGGAAGGTAAAACGTTCAATTTCCGTCTTACTATCAGCAGGATCATACACAACGACATCATCACCATCTGCTTGAGCAGGGAAAAATTGATACAAACCTGATGGCTTTAATAGATCACTTTTCAAATAATCATCTACTAAATCCTTTAGCTCTGTCGCTCTTGAATCACCCGCATCAAGCAATTGCTGAACCTGCCCTTTCAAGCCTAAATGGTGTCCCAATAAAGTACGCATATTAACATAAGGATATAAATGCGATACAGAATAGTCTTTTTTCACATGACGTCGTAAATCAGCTGGTAAAAATACAGGCGCTCCCTTTACTGTTCGTGCAGGCTTTATTGTTACCTCTTTTGCAGGACGAGCAGCTCGTTTTTCATCGGCCTCTAAACGTTTTTGACGGGATTCTTCAATTTCTGCTAAGAATTTTTCACGAGTCCCTTCACCCATTAATAAATTCGCTTGCTCTAAGCCTTGCATAGCATCCTTTGCATAAATAACAGGACCGCCATATTCATCTGCAATTTTTGTTTCAGTAAAACGACGAGAAAGTGCAGCCCCACCAACTAAAATAGGTACATCAATCCCCGCCTCTTTAAAATCCTGAGCAGTAATAACCATCTGTTGCGCTGATTTCACGAGTAAACCAGATAGCCCAATAAAATCTGGTTTTTCCTTACGAATCGCTTCAATCAATTGAGCAGGAGTTACTTTAATGCCCAAATCGACAACCTTATAGCCATTATTACTTAATATAATATCAACAAGGTTTTTCCCAATATCGTGAACATCACCTTTTACCGTAGCAAGGACCATTTTCCCTTTTCCAGCACTCTCTTCATCCTTCTCCATGAATTGCTCTAAATGAGCAACAGCGGCCTTCATCACACCTGCTGATTGTAAAACCTCTGCTACAATGAGTTGATTATCATTAAATAATCGACCTACCTCAGCCATGCCCTCCATTAAAGGACCATTAATTATATCAAGCGGCGCCTCGAAGATTTCCCGTGCAGCATCTAAATCCTCAATTAGCCCTTCTTTTGTACCTTCTAATATATAGTAAGCTAAACGACCTTCAACCGTTTTTGGAATATCGGCTTCCGTTTTTTCCTTCTTTTTATCACGATAAAAATCTGTAAACACTGCTAATGTTTCATCATTTGTATTAAAGAGCAGGTCATTTGCGAGTTTAATTTCCTCTTCCGGTATGGATGCGTAACGCTCCAATTTCTCTGTATTAACAATGGCATAATCTAAGCCTGCCTGTGTACAATGATAGAGATAGACAGCATTCAGTACTTCACGGCCAACTGGTGGTAAGCCAAATGAAATATTACTTACGCCAAGTACCGTCAATGTCTGCGGCAATTTTTCTTTGATGAGTCGAATGCCTTCAATCGTTTCCAAAGCTGAACCAATATACTGCTCATCACCCGTTCCTACAGGGAACATTAATGGGTCGAAAATGATATCCTCTGGTGCAATTCCCCATTTCTCCGTTAAAAGTTGATAGGAGCGTTCGGCAATTTCAAGCTTTCGATGACGGTCAACCGCCATTCCCTTTTCATCTATCGTTCCAACAACTAATGATGCACCATATTTTTTCACAAGTGGTAATACTGCATCAAATCGTTCTTCACCATCCTCTAGATTAATAGAGTTAATGATGGCTTTCCCTTGGGAAAACTTTAATGCTTCCTCAATTACTTTTTCATCAGTTGAGTCAATCACAAGAGGCACCTTAACCTTTTTTACAACCTCCTGCATAAATCCACGTATATCGGCTAATTCATCACGATCAGGGTTGGCTAAACAAATATCGATAACATGTGCACCATTTTTAACTTGAGCACGTGCAATCTCTGCGGCCTCCTCAAACTTTCCATCAATGATTAAATTCTTAAATTTACGAGAGCCGATAACATTTGTTCTCTCCCCAATAAATAACGGACGCATAGAATCGTCATACAATAACGGTTCGATTCCTGATACCGCATGACCATGTGTTTTTTCTGGAACTCGACGAGGTTTTTCATCTTTTAAGACCTCACGAATGGCTGCAATATGAGCGGGTGTCGTCCCACAACATCCACCTACAATATTAAGCCAACCCTTTTCTGCAAAACCTTTTAATTTTTGTGATAGCGATTCTGGGGATTCATGATAACACCCTTCTTCATCTGGTAAGCCAGCATTCGGGTAACAGCTAATATAGCCTGTTGAAAGCTCTGCTAATGAACGAATGTGATCCGTCATAAACTCAGGTCCTGTCGCACAGTTTAGGCCAACAGATAATGGTTTAATATGCTCGATCGAAATATAAAAGGCATCGATCGTTTGCCCTGCAAGCGTTGTACCCATCGGCTCTATTGTTCCTGAAATCATGACGGGTAGTTCTTTTCCCGTTGATGCAAAAGCACGCTTTACGCCAAGTGTGCCTGCTTTGACATTGAGCATATCCTGACTTGTTTCTAATAACAGAACGTCGGCTCCTGCCTCAATTAATGCCTTTGCCTGTACATAGAAATTTTCCTCTAGCTCATCAAATGTAATACCACCAGTTACTGATAACGTTTTTGTTGTTGGCCCCATAGCCCCTGCAACAAAACGTGGCCAATCCGATGTTGAATAACGATCCACTGCTTGACGAGCAATTTCCACTGCACGCTTGTTAATTTCTTCGGCTTTTGCGCCAAGATCATATTCATTTAACACTAGAGGCGTCCCACCAAATGTATTAGTACAAATAATATCTGCGCCTGCCTCTAAGTATTTATGATGAATTTTTTCAATGACATCTGGTCTAGTAAGCACAAGATTTTCATTACAGCCATCTAGCTCCTCACCACCAAAATCTTCTGCTGATAAATTTTCGTTTTGTAGCATTGTTCCCATTGCGCCATCAAGAATTAAAATACGTTTCTCTAGTTGCTCTTCAATCGAGTGCTTAGCCATGTATACTTACTCCTTTTTTCTGTTCATCCAATTGCTCTATATATTTCATCAACTCTAGTGTCACATCGTAACGTAAAAATGGTGTAATAAGGTATATACCATTGAAGTATTGCGCAGCCACTTCAACTAATTCTTTAGCAATGGCAATTCCTTCCAATTTCGCTCGTTCCTTGTCTTCTCCACATACTTTCATTCTTGCCAAGGCATCTTCGGATAATTTGATACCTGGCACTTCATGATGTAAAAATTCAGCACTTTTATAACTCGTAACAGGCATAATGCCGATGTAAATAGGAGCTTGTAAATGCTTTGTTGCCTCATAAATTTCTACAATTTTTTCTTTCGTATACACTGGTTGAGAAATGAAGTAGTCTGCCCCATGCTCAATTTTCTTCTCTAAACGTGTCACAGCACGTTCTAACACACGGACGTTTGGATTAAATGCAGCAGCAACTGAAAAATTTGCTTTTTTACGAAGTGGTTTACCTGAGAAGGAAACCCCTTCATTTAACTGCTTAATTAATTGGATCAGCTCCATCGAAGATACATCATAAACACTTGTCGCACCTGGGAAGTCTCCCACTTTCGTTGGATCACCCGTAACAGCCAACACATCATGAATACCTAAAGCATTTAGACCCATTAAATGCGATTGAAGACCAATTAAGTTACGGTCTCGACATGTAATATGTGTTAGTGGGCGTACACCATGTGTACTCTTCAACAATGCTCCCATTGCAATATTGCTAATCCGTGGTGAGGCCAGTGAATTGTCTGCCATCATGACTACATCTGCACCTGCATCATACAATTGCTTTGCTCCTTCAAGGAATCCATCAATCTCTAAATGTCTAGGCGTATCCAACTCTACTATGACAGAGCGTTCACGTTTTACTTTTTCATGAAGAGGCTCATACTTTGGTGGCTCCGCTTCACGTACAATCTCAATCTTTTCAGGTTTCGCATGCTTCTCCTGAACCGGTGATAACTCTTCTAAATACTTCTTTGCTGCTGCAATATGTTTGGGTGTAGTACCACAGCAGCCCCCGATTAAACGTACACCTTGGTCACGTAATTCAACAGCTGCTCGACCAAAATAATCAGCTTCTGACTCATAAACGACACGTCCATCCTCTAAGTCAAGAAGTGACGCATTCGGATAGGCAGACATGAATGCCTTATTAGGAAGTTCTACACCTTCAAATGCTAGAATTGTATGGTGAGGACCTAGTCGACAATTGACGCCAACAATATCTGCACCGAGGGCTTCAAGCTCATGGAGAGCATTATTTAAAGACATCCCATTTTGTAAAACACCAGGCTCATGCATAGAAACTTGTGCAATAATTGGCAAATTTGTTTTTTCTCGTAGCATCTTTAAGGTTGCTGATAATTCTTCAAAATCATAATAGGTTTCGAGTAAAAGACCATCTGGATTCCCTGCCAGTAAGACACTTGCTTGTTCTTCAATAGTCGCTAATATTTCATCCAAGGTTGCATCACTTTTACGAATTCCCCGAATACCTCCAATTGTTCCTAAGACAAATTGACCGCCATCTGCCGCTGCTCGTTTTGCAATGGTAATAGCTGCTTCATTAAACTGTTGGACACGTGATTCTAATCCATAGCGAGCTAATTTGATGGCATTTGCACCGTACGTATTCGTTTGAATGATGTCAGCACCAGCCGCAATATATTCTCTATGAATCTTCTCAATTAACTCGGGTCTCTGAACATTCATTTCCTCATGGCAATACTCCAATCCATAGCCATATAGCACTGTGCCTATTGCACCGTCCGCTGTCAATACATGCGTTTTTAACTTTTCAAGCAATCCCATAAAACTAGCCTCTCTTCCTATGTCTCTATATAATAAAAAGCCCTCTTTCATAAAAAAAGAAGGCTTTAACGATTCATCATTGTTGTTCCTTCTCATCTTCGACTCAACGGTCTTCTGGATTTAGCACCTGACAATAAAGTTGGTTGCTGAAGCTTCAATGGGCCAGTCCCTCTGCTTCTCTTGATAAGAATTAAGTATGAATTTTTTAAATAATTAAAAGAATCATATCGTTTACTGACGAATGAGTCAAGACTATTTCACATAAGAAAGTTTTTTTCCACTTAAAACCTTAGAAATTGGCAAGTTCCTTTGCAAGCTCTTCACCAATTTTTTTCCCATTTTGAATGCAAGCACCAATACCTACGCCAAAATATGAGCACCCAGCAATGGATAAATTTGGATATTTTTCATGTAATTCATGTAGTAACCCTTGTAATGCTTCACGATGCGCTAGATCATATTTAGGCATTTGATCAATCCATTTTGTTACATTTACAACGGTTGGCTGTTCTTCTATTCCTAGGCTCTTTCTCACATCTTCTAAAGCAACTGCTGCCAATTCTTCATCCGTCATGGCACGTAGTTGCTCATAGGCTGGATTGATGCTCTTATAAAAGAGTCGCAAAAGTAATTTATTTTCTTTCGATGTATGCTTCCATTTGCGACTAGTCCAAGTAGCTGCATTACAAGTAACGTCTGAATTATGGGAAACAATATAGCCCGTTCCATCTGCTGGTAATCTAGAGTCCGGCACATCAAAACCTAAATAAATAGTAATCGCTGACGCTGTCGTAAATTGGTCAAAATAGCGATTTAAAGATTCATCCTGTAGTAGATTTTGGACAGTATCGTTTGGTAATGCTAAAACGACATATTCTGACTCAATAATTTCACCATTGGCTAAGGAAATTGTATAGTTCTTATCTTGTTTTTTAACATTTAGAGTAGTAACGCCCTTGATGATTTCTACATCGGATAATGTTTGTTCAAGTCGATCAATTAAAGAAGATAAACCATTTTTAAAGGATATAAATTTTTTGTTCGCTGCTTTAACAAATTGCTCACGATTCGCATCAAAGCCTCTAATAATACTTCCATAATCATTCTTATAATCAATCAGATACGGTAAAGTAGAGCCAATAGAAAGCTGATGTAAATCTCCCGAATAAACACCTGCAAGGACTGGTGCAATTTGATTTTTCACCAGTTCCTCTCCTAAATAGTAAGTTAAAAATTCACCGATTGAACTTTCCTTTGTGAAGCGATCGTTAGGTAATGTTAAATCCTTCAACGCTTCTTTTTTCCCTTGCTCGGAAATGAGTGTACTTTCCTCTAAGGATGTCAAACTCATCGGTATTCCAAAAGTTGAATCTGCTGGAATAGCGTGTAACTCATTATTCGTATAAATATAAGAAATACCTGTTTCGTTGTAGACTAGTTCCGCTTCAAAATCAAGCTCCTGTACAAGTTCCATAACACCTTGGTGACGCGCTACAATAGAATCAGCACCTGTTTCCATGATGAAACCTTGTTCATGTGCCGAATATAATTTGCCTCCTAAATATGTATTTTTTTCTATAAGTACTAGACGAACATCTAAATTATGTTCCTTCACTTGACGTTGCAAATAATGCATTGTACATAGTCCTGTAATACCGCCGCCTAAAACAACAACTGTTTTCATAGTAACCGCCCCTATTATTCGTTCTTTCTACAGTATAATCTTTTTTTCATTGAAAATTACGTTAAACCCTTTACAAATTTAGCAAAAATAGAGCTATTTCATCAGCGAAATAGCCCTCCTTAGTGTTGAAAAACAAAACAGTCAATTGAAAGGTAGAAATGGATTTCCGTTGCAGGCTACTTGCTTTCCTGTGGGCGAGCGCCGAATCGCTTCCTCCGCTACCGCTCCGTGCAGGGCTTCGCCTGTCTCGCTATCCCACGGGAGTCAAGTAGCCCTCCACTTCAACCCACTAACTTTTTAGCAAAGGTTTTCAAATAAAGTGAAGGTGCTCACTACTCTTTATGAAGAGGTGTTGTCACGCATCACTTCTCCACACTGAAAATAAGAGCTTATCCCCGCTAAGAATACAGATAATGGGCGATTTGATCGCTATGCTACTATGAAAAAAAAGTAAAGACACTTTGCAGAATGGTTGATTGGAGTGGAGCCAGCGTCACTCCTAGGGGATTTAGCGTCACAGAGGAGACCCTGGAACGAACGGAAGTGAGTGAAGCGGCTCCTCGGACGCCCCCTAGAAAGGACGCTGGCGGAACGGAAATCAACCCCTCACCCTGCAAAGTTGCCTTTTCTGCCGTTGACATCATCTTTTTTCAACAACATGTAGAGCTATTTCATCAGTGAAATAGCTCTCGCTTTCTGAATCTCTAAAAGATCCATCCTCTATTGCAATATTTATACAACAAACATTTTAATAGGTACTATAGTGTTTATTCCGTCTAAAAATAGAACAAATAGATGTAAATGTTAGTAGTCTATCCTTTTAAATTTTGCGCAAAGCTCGCTAATTTTTCTGCTGAATTCGTTACATCAGTAAATGAAGTGCCTAATTCACTTAATATGCCTACAATTGCTTGTATTTTCGTTGCCATACAATCATTTTGTTCTTTTGCTTCTGTCATAGCTCCCAAAATATTCGTAAATTGGCCTTCCGTTTGTAACATATTTTCCTCACCTGCTGCAACTTCATCTTGAATATTTGTCAAAGAATGCTCTAATTTTTCTGTTCGTTCACCCGTTTTTTTCAATAACAAAGCAACCGCTGTAACTGATTCTTTTGTCTGAATCGATAATTTACGCACTTCATCAGCCACTACACTAAAGCCCTTCCCCGCTTCACCAGCACGCGCTGCTTCAATTGCAGCATTCAAAGCCAATAGATTCGTTTGATTCGCAATATTGGTCACAACACTCATGATTGTTTCCATTTCCTTAGACATCCCTGATAATTGTTCAATATTTTCCTCTATATCGTGAAGAGAATTAATAATATTGAGCATATTTTGTGATTGATTTTTTAAACGTTCGCGACCCTCTAGTGCTTGATTTTCAGCTAATGTAGATACATCGAGTGACTTTTTGGCCAAATGTTTAATTTCGTCAGATTGCTTGCTTAAGCAGCAAAATGAATTATTTGTTTCCTGCGAAATTGTTGCAAGAGCTTCTGAAGAGTCTACAATCTGTCGTTCAATAACTTCTTTCTCATGCACCATTTTTTCCTTCAGTTGTTCGACAGTGTTTTCAAAAGCTTCTAAAACGAGTTGTTGCTCAAAATTACAAATTTTCGATATAGCTCTGATCGTATTAAATTGATCTTGTGGGAATTCTATATTTTTTTCGACCAAATCAATAAATGACATTGATAAATCTTGGAATGCACAGATATACCACTGTGTTCTAAGCCCAATGTGGACATGCACCTTTGCAATTTTCACACGCCTTTGATAATACAACTCATCAATGGTTCCGTTAAACATTTCAATAATATGCTGCCGTAATGTTATTTTAAGCTTTTCTACAGAACTATGATGACTGATAATATCTATCAAATGATGCTCTGTTCCTATCATGTTGTAAAAACGGTTTACGATGTGATCTACATTGTCCATAACTATTGGCTGGAAAGCTTTTAAATATTGTAAGTCTTTCTTCGTTAAGTTCAGCATTTCAATTTGCTTCGCCATTGATTGACGAGAGGACAAATCCATTTTCACTGTGTATTGCTGTAAATCCAATACCTTCGTCTTTCTCTGTTTTTGAAAAATCACACATCTTCCCTCTTTCATTCCGTTTACTTTCATCAGGCTGAGAAACATCAAATCCTTTTAACATATTGATGGATACACGAAAAAATACCGATAAAATCAGATTGACCAGATTTAATGGTCGCAACAGATAGTGCATTCCGTATGACGTACTTCCTCCAAAAGTATGTGCGTATCCCTTTGCTCAATTATCATAAGGTCATATGCTCTCAACAAACAGATATAGTCACTACATGACTAACAGTAAATTATTTACGTATGCTTCTTTTCAAAATCACTCATATACATTAATCATTTTATAAATGACTGTCAATCTTACATATACCATTATTTTACATAAAATGTATAAAAAGTCCTTGTTGTTAAATAAAGCGTAATAATCAATAAAAAAGCTACCACAATATTATTGGGTAGCTTTTTTAACCATTTTTTTGTTTATTATGCTTACTTGTTTTATATTTATTCTATTTTTTTATTGATCATCTTTAAATTTCACTATATTAATATTTTTCATTCTCAATCAACATCTATCTACATACCCATCACAGTAATCATTTTTAGACCAAAAGTTTCGTTAACTATAGCTATATAAATAATTCTAAAAACCTATATTTTTTTAACACTAAATTTACAATCCTTTAAGTTCCTGTAATATTTTAGTCGCTTCTTCGGAGCCAGCATCTGCTGCAAGTCTATACCATTTAATAGCTTCTTTCAGATTTCTATCTATTCCTGGATCTTTATTAAAAATATGCCCTAACTGTAACTTGGCATCCACATCTCCTTGAAGTGCTGCCTGCTTAAACCAATGGATACCTTTTTCGATATTGCGTATTCCTGCCAGCCCGTTACTCCATATATAACCTAAGTCATAAAAGGCATCTACATGAAATTGTTCCGCAGCTCTTTCATACCAAAATAGGCCACGATTGACATCTTTCGCTTTCCCTAAGCGCCCCTCTAAATAAATTCCGCCAAGTCGATATTGTGCTTCCACATACCCTGCCTCAGCGGATTTTTTATAGGCATTAAATGCTTCTTCTGCATCTACCTCAACGCCTAACCCCTGCTCATACATAATTCCTAACGTAAACATTGCCTCTGCGACATTCTTTTGTGCAGCATAGTCAAACCATTTTTTTGCTAATGTATAATTCGTTGGTACGCCCTCACCATTAAAGTACATATCCGCTAAATTATTGGCAGCATCCGCATGTCCCTGCAAAGCCGCTTTTTCATAGTAGGAAAAGGCTAGGGAATAATTCTCCTCCACACCTATGCCCCCAAAGCAAAAATTCCCAAGCATATATTGAGCATCTGCATTTCCCTGGGCAGCAGCTAGCTCGAACCATTTCAATGATTTTTCAGGTTGAAAATGTTTACCCTCTCTAGAATTATAGTATTCTCCCAGTTGATATTGAGCATCCCCATCCTGCTCTTCAACCGCCTCTTTATACAAATCAATAATGAGCTCATGATCTAATTCCTCTTCATCTAAAATAGCGACTTGTTCCTCTTGATGACGAAAATACCACTCGACAATATCAAGCACATCATCCACTACTTCTATACTGTTTTTTAACTTTTCTAGCGAAGAAATTTGCCAAATGAGTATATAGATAGGCTGGGGGATAGCATCGCGCAAGACATCATCATATTCTGCTAACAGCGTTAATACATTTTCCTGAATCGATTGAGATTGCACTGTATGGACAATCTGCAAATGACGCTGTTGCTGTTCTTTTAATAACCCCCGTACTACTTGATACAATATCCTCTGCAAGGCTGTCAGGTTAACTTCAGCGAATGTAAGCAATTTTATATTTTGAGCAAACCACGGATCTTGAGTTTGTGTAAGACTTTGTAGGGTATTTATTCGTTCTTTATTTCGCTTGGCTAAAATTTGCTCGTACATTATTTTCCTCCCCTGCACACTATGTAAAAAAACTGTCTTACCACTATTATATGGAAGACAGTTGAAGTTTGGTTACACATATGCTCTCAATAGTAAGCCTACGAATAGCGTAATAATTAAAAAGACTGTGACATGGGTCCATTTATACATTACTAATAAACCTATAAATTCTCGTGTGAATGCATTAGGAACATAGTAAAATGCTGTCTTTGAGCCAATCCCCTCGGCATCTAGTGCTGCTTTCCTAGCATAAATACTTGCACGAAACACATGAAAATTATTCGTAACAAAAATGGAACGATAGTTCACCCCATGAGAATGGTGGTCCATTATTTGCTTTGAAAAGATCATATTTTGTTCTGTATTGGCTGAACGATCTTCAATAAGAATCTTGTCAGTTGGAATATGATGAACTTCTATTAAGTATTGTTTCATTGCAAATGCTTCAGATACCTTTTCATCATTTCCCTGACCACCAGAAACAATGATAAAAGGCTTCTTCTCATACTTTATATATTGCTTTACTGCTTCATCTAAACGACTTGCTAAAAGTGGAGGTACCCTATCGCCAATTAACCCTGAGCCTAATACAATGATGTAATTTGGTTCATAACGGATAGGTGTAAAATGATACAACGTTGAGTAAGCAAGGACACTCGTGTATAAGAACATGGTATAGCCAAAAATCAAAAACGCATAGAAGAAAAGAATATGCCAAAATACATTTTCAATTTGAATAAAAATGACGAATACATACCATATCATCATAATAACAAAACTTAGCCCCAATATGGCTAACATTAAATTATGAAATTTGCGCCCTTCTTTTTCCAATAATACTTTACTATTAAAAAACATGGCTATCGATAAAATAAACATAATACTTGGAAAGCTTCCTAATATAATAAATATCCCCATTTCGGAAATAATCCCCTGATCATTTGGCAGCAATAATGGATAATGAATAATAAGCGCTCTAATAATAAATATACCTATCAGGCCAAGGATTACCGCGTTGAGAAAGCGCCTTTTTTCTGTTAGGTAGAAAATGAAAAAAATGATGATGAAGATCGATAAAGTTAGTAGCATCTTTTCACTCCTTTCTATTGCATAATTTATCCAATCATTACATCTGCCACTATTTGTCCATATTTTTTGGTATAGCTCAATTTTTGAAAGCGTTTGTTTTATTTTTTAATATAGTTCATGTAATATTACTATATAAGAACTAGTTTATGATTAGATTAAAAATTATATTGGAGGAATGTATGTAATGAAAAAAATTCTTGCCGCTCTTTTTGCAGCGACACTGATATTTTCGACTGTTGGTGCAACATTATTCATTTCTGATACGCCAACCGCAGAAGCTAAATCCTATAAATCGGGTAAAAAGGGCTTCTCTAACAATAATAATAGCTCGAATATCCAAAAATCGAAGGATACTACTAAAGATCAAAACAATGCAACAACAAATAAAAACAACTCAACATCTACTAATAAAGCAGATACTACTAAAAAAGGTGGCTTTTTCTCAGGCGGCCTGATGAAGGGATTAATGCTTGGCGGGCTTGCTGGATTATTATTTGGTAGTCTATTTAGTGGTATGGGCATACTGGGGAATATTTTAGGTTTACTTATTAATGTAGCAGCAATTGTTGTTATTGTGATGCTTGTGGTGAAGATAATGAATATGTTTAAAGATAAAAAGCGTAAAGAGGAAGCACAATGGCACAAATAATCAACGAACAAGATATTATTAATGCTATTTGCTTATCTCAAGCCTACTATCAAAACATTCGCCCCGAGGATGTTCTAGTTGAATTGACTTACGAGGATGATGCAGGCTTTGGGGCAGAGGTTGAAGTCAACGGACAAATCGAGGTGCTTAATACAGCAGCCATGATTGGTGCCTTACGTGTTTGGATCAAGGATGTTCTACATGGTGATCCATTCTCGACAGGGATTGAGCTTGTTTTAGATGACGAAGAAGGCATTATTGCCAAACTATCATAAAAAATAGCAGTACAATGAATCGTCCAAAAGATTCATTGTACTGCTATCTTACTTTTTCAAACGTTTTTTAACCTCATCTTTTTCTTCTTCATTAAGAGAAAAATCTACGATAGAGCGTCCCAGCATTAATAACATGATAAACATTACTCCTGTACCAACAATCAAATAAATCATTGTAAATATTTTAGAATAAGTCGTTGTTGGATATAGTCCTGTTTCAACCCCTGTTGGAATCAAGCTTACTACAGCAAAATACATGGCATCCAACCAGTACCACCCTTCTGTCCCCTTGTAGAATAAAGTTCCTGATAGAATGATTAAAAACAGTGTAGTAAATAATGATAGGAACTGTGGACGTTTAAAGGCCCTCCACAAGCCTTTTAGTAATCTTTTAGCGGATAATATAAATGACAGCATCCCATTCTCCTTTATCTATGGACGTTCAACAGCATAGTTAGACTATACTTCGTTTTTTACAAAAACGTCAAAAGGTAGAGGTGACAGTACCCCTACCTTTTAATTATTATTGAATGTATAGCTGACTTAGGTTTGTAAATATTTTAGCTGCTTGACCTCTTGTTGTGACAGCTTCAGGTGCAAATTTCCCTCCATTCCCTGTCACGATTCCTAACTCATAAAGCATTGTGATTGCATGTTTTGTTTCTGCATTATAGGAAGCGACATCTGCAAATGGCACATCGCCTTTTGCAATATATGGCTGATTAAATTGCTGTTCATAGGCGCGATGAATCATTACAGCTAATTGAACACGTGTCACAGGCTGTCCAGGCTTAAATTTCCCATCTGTCCCTTTAATAAGACCATGTACATATGCTGCCGCTATTTCGGACTGAGTTGTTGCATCATAATTTGCGATATCAGTAAATGGTGCTTTTTCTTCTGTAGTTAAGCCTAAACTTCTTACAAGAATAGCTGCAGCTTGTGCACGTGTTACACTGCTTTCAGGTCTAAATGTCCCATCTGTATAGCCATTCATTATACCTGTATTTGCGGCTTTTTGAATATACTCTTTTGCCCAGTGATTCTGTGTATCTGTAAAGCTAACTGTTCCTTTCGTAGTGAAAGTAACTGTAGGATTTTGAACACTTTCATTACCAGCAGCATCAATTGCTTTGATGGATACATTGTAGGTTGTATTTTCTAATAAATCTTTGAGCGTAATTTTAGTAGTATCAGCATTTAGTGTTGACGTTAATTTTCCATTCACATAGACATGGTAATTTGCTACGCCTACATTATCTGTCGCTTCTTGCCAGCTAACCTCAACAGTTGTACGATCTTTTACATCTATTCCAATGGCCTGCGTTACATCCCATAAAGAGCTTGTTTTAATAATTGGTAAAAATGCTTCTTTTGCTACCGCTAAATAACCAGCTTCACTTAAATGAATATTTTCAGGGTTTGGTAGATAGTTGGCAACATCCTTTGCAACAACATCATATGTAGGAACAAAAATAGCGCCCGCTTTTTCAGTAGTTGTTTTGATTGTTGAATTCAAGGTAGCTAATAACAGTTTAAATTGATTTTGTAAGCTCTCACTATAGTATGGGAAGGAATTATAATAACCCATCACATATACTTCAGCTTTTGGATTAATCTTTTTGATTTCCGATAGAATAGTAGCAATGTTCGATACAGCTTCTTTAGTAGCTTTTATAATAGCCACAGTGTCAATACCCGTTGCTTGAGATTCTTTTAATATTGGCAGTAAATCATTTGCCCCAGCTGTTAATGTGATGATTTCAGCTTCTTTTATAGAAGCTCGTAATTTTGCCTGCTCCTCTTTATAACCAAAACCAGTCACTGTTTTTGCTACATCATTTTGTAGATCCGCCAAAACATTTTTAGTTGTGTAGCCTGACATAGCAAAACCCTTATTAAAGGAAGTAAGGAAGCCGTCTTGCTGTAAAGCCTGTGCAATAAAATCGGTGTAGCCTAATCCAATTACACCTATTTCATTCATCCCATGTGCTAATGAATCACCAAGTGCTACATAATCGGTTTGTACAACCCAGCTTGGTGCTATATGGTCACCTTGTACCTCTTCTGCATTAGCTGCTACAGGTATAGCTAATTGCAAAGCCAATATACTTGAGGCTAAAAAACGAAATTTCTTCGATAATCGCATTTACTGTCTCCTCCGCTTATAAAATAATCATTGTTTTCACTATTTTACTAGAGGAGCGTTAAAAATAGGTTAAATTACACCAATCTTTTTGAAACTTTTCATTTTTTATCTAGTCAACCTGTATCTTTCCATAAATTCCACCTCCACCAACTTCAATAGCTAATTGACCCGTTCTCGCTAAATCGATTAATTGAGCTAGTTTATGTGGCACAATTTGCTCAAGCTGGTCTACTGTTACACGGTGCAAAATATTCATTTCTGTGCCAAATGCTTCGATTAAACGTTCCATCATTTTAGGACCAACACCTGGAATGAAATCAAGTGGTACCTGATGAATGTAAGGTGGTCTATTTCGCTTATTGGGAAAGTCTTCAGATAGCTCCTGTATACGGGTAGCTACTCCCTTTATAATTTGAGTACTCCCACATTGTGTACAAATGGTAGCTTCTTTACTTAGCTGTTTACTACATTTTGCACAAACTGTTTGATGATATTTGCCAAGAAGAGGATTTAGGCCATAATTGGCAATTACTGCTCGTCCATGCTGATCATGCAGAGCCATTTTTAATTCTGCAAAATTCGCTTCTGCTAATCGTAACTTTTGATACTCTCTTGCCAATTTCCCAAGCGAATGCGCATCAGAATTGCTAACGAATGTATATGCTTGTAATTCTTTAATATGACTTACCATATTTGTATCAGAGCTTAAACCTAATTCAAGGCCATCGATAAGCTGCGGATCAAAGACTTCAGTTAAACTTCGACAAACCCCTTTGCCATACAAGCTTTTAAATGGTGTAAATACATGTGCCGGAATAAAAATACCTTCCAATTCATGCACCTTTTGCTGCAAAGTTTGGCCGTCACAATAAATGCGCTGTGAACTTAAATGGATATTTTTCATATGCTGTGACATCCAGTCTGAGAACTGCTTCATGAGCTCTAGTGTAGGAAAGTAAGCAAGCACATGAATAGGACCATGACAATGTTGATCATAAATTTCGATCTCCGATCCGGGAATCAAAGTTGTTTCCTGAAATTGCAGACCACCTTCTTTTAGTTCTTTCAGTTCTCCGCGTTCAATCATCTTCACCATTTCTTCGATTACTTCAGGGGAGTGACAATCAATGATCCCAATGATGTCTAATCCTTTTCTTGCACTAGCCGTCTCTAAAATTCGTGCTAATGTTAACGTTTTACTGCCAGTAATTTTCACAGCCCTTCCACTAGAAGTACGTCCAATATGAATATGTAAATCCGCATAGAATTCTTTCAATTCAAACACTCCTTTTAGTACGTCTATAAAATGAAAATACCTTACATTACTGCAAGGCATTTCTCACTTCATTATGATGGATGATTTGTAGTAGTGCTATTATTTGACTCAAAAGCGCCAGAACCCTGTGATGGTGTGGAGGAAGGATCATAGGCAACTAATGTTACACCAATCTTTTCTTCAAGTTCATTAATTTTTTCAAGTTGCTGCTTGTCTAATTGTGCAAACTTAATTTCGTTCATGTTCATCAATCCTTTCAATCTTAAAATTCCCCGAAATATAGAAAATATACTCCTTCGCATCATTGTGTTATTGGCTATTCAAATGAACATTGAATAACAAAAAATGACTGACTATCAGTCATTTTTATATTGACATTGTTTTTCTTATTCTGTAACATACTAAATAAGTAAGGCAAAAGTGAGGGATTGCATGTCAAAGGAAGAAAAAATCATTCAAGCCGCCATTGAGGTTTTCAGAGAAAAAGGTATTGAAAAAACAAAGGTTTCAGATATCGTTAAAGCTGCTGGGATCGCTCAAGGAACATTTTATCTTTATTTCCCATCACGCCTTTCTGTTATGCCTGCTATTGCAAAAAATATGGTAGAAAGAATTATCGCTACCTTAGATGAAGGTATTTCAAATCATAAGCCTTTTGAACAACAACTTGAAGAGGTTGTGGAAATGATTTTTTTAATCACGAAAGATTATGGAGATATCGTTGCACTTATTTATGCAGGTATTGCGCAAACTGAGCATTTAAAAGAATGGGAAAATATTTATGCACCTTATTATGACTGGATGAGGCATTTCTTATTATCTGGTCAGCAACAGGGAATGATACGTGATTCTATTGATCCAACGCGTTCTGCTAAACTGATGATTGGTCTAATTGAATCTGCTGCGGAACAAATTTATTTATTTGATGATAGTAAGGATGAAACAATGAAATTGCTCAAGCTTGAGCTTATCGACTTCCTATATCATGCACTTGGCCTACGTCACCCATAAAAGTGACGTTCTCTTTTACTTTAAAAATGACTGAATGTCAGTCATTTAATTGCCTAATAGAAAGGGTTTTAATTATGAAAAAAGAATGGATGTACGTCGTATTAACAAGTTTATTTGAATTGCTTTGGGTATTTGGCTTTAACGTAGCAAGCACATGGTGGCACTGGATAATTATTGTGACAATCATTGCTATAGATTTTCACTTCTTATCAAAGGCTTGTGAAAGCTTACCTACTGGAACAGTCTACGCTATTTTCGCCGGAGCAGGTGCAATCGGTACTACATTAATGGATATTTTCATTTTCGATGGTGAGTTTAATGCCATTAAAGGACTGTTTATGTTTATTTTAGTATTAGGTGTAATTGGTCTAAAGTTAGCAGATAATTCCGCTAAAGAGCAGGATCAAACGAAAGGAGCAAATGTATAATGGGTTGGATGTTTATTATCTTAGCTGCATTGTCTGAAATTATAGGTGTAATCGGCTTACGCTTTTATAGTCAGCATAAAACATTACGAAATTTAATTTTATATATTGGTGGTTTTGGTGTGTCCTTTGCCCTTTTATATGCATCCTTCAACTATTTACAGTTAAGTATTGCCTATGTTGTTTGGGTAGGAATTGGTACTGTTGGAGCTGTACTTGTAAATATCATTTTCTTTGGGGAATCCAAAAATCTATCACGTATTATCAGTATCCTAGCGATTATCATAGGTGTAGCAGGCTTAAAAGCAATATCTTAATGGTTCTACAATAAAGGACGCCTCCGATTTCAGAGTGGCGTCCTTTAATTTAATATGGCATTGCGAAAAAGTATTGGCGTAATTAAGATAAAAACTCATAAATTCCATCCGCAATAAATTCTGCAGGACCACGCATCCAGATATGGTCATTGTCAGCCCATCGTATGACTAAGTCACCACCACTAAGTTGGACTACTATCTCTTCTCCCTTCTGACAAAAACCATTTAATATAGCAGCCACTACCGCTGCACAAGCACCTGTTCCACAGGCCTCTGTTATACCCGTGCCTCGTTCCCAAACTCGACATTTTAAAGCTTTCGCATGAACAACCTCAACGAATTCAACGTTGCTACGATGAGGAAATCTCATATCGTTTGCTATAATACCGCCTAATGTTCTTAATGGTGCTTGCTCGATCGCATTCACAAAAACTACAGTATTCGGATTGCCCAAAAACAAAGCAGTTACCAAAAGAGATTGTTGGGGTAAAGGAAATATCTCATTGATGACAAGCTCATTTGGGTTTCCTAACATCGGAATGTCTTTGCGCAATAAGAGAGGTTTGCCCATATCGACAATCACTTCTATTACGCTATCGTCTTGCACCACTACCTGTGCCAGCATAATGCCCGATTTCGTTTCAATCATAAGCTGCTCTTGTCGCACAATATGACGCTCAAAGATATACTTAGCAACACAGCGAAGACCGTTACCGCAATTTGTCGCCTCAGAGCCATCTTTATTAAAAATACGCATACCACAGTCAGCAGTTTTGGATGGCTGGATAATAATTAACCCATCTGAGCCTATACCTGTATGAACATTGGCTATTTTTTGAGCCAATTCACTAAAGATCTCTTCCTTATAATCATATTGGAAAAGATCAAGATAGATATAGCTGTTGCCAGTACCATGCATTTTCGTAAAAGCTATTTGCATACAGTCACTCCTTAAAGGATGTTTTATGTATCTAATAGAAGATCTTGCTTTTCTATATTTAGCTAAACTTTTTCGTGAATTGTTCAGGAACATATGTAAGATACGGCTTCCCTGTCATTGGATGTGTTTGAATATCCGCAAAAACACCAAATACATCTTGCAGCACTGTTGGCGTAAGCACTTCCTCTGGTGTACCATGACAAACGATTCGCCCTTGCTGTAAAACGTAAATTTGATCGCAATACATAGCAGCAATATTCAAATCATGTAAAGCAGCTACGACGGTTAAATGCAAGGTCTGAATTAAATCCATAAGTTGAAGTTGATGTTGAATATCTAAATGATTCGTTGGCTCATCTAATATTAATACCTGTGCTTGTTGAGCAAGTGCTCTTGCAACCATGACACGCTTTTTCTCGCCACCAGAAAGCGAACTAAAGCTTCGTTTCTCTAAATGCGATATGCCCGTTTGCCTAAGAGCATCTTTAACAATTTGAAAATCTTTCTCTTGATCAAGCTCTAATAGCTTTTTATGTGGCGTTCTTCCCATACTGACTAAATCATGCACAGTGAAATCAAATAATACGGGTGTCTCTTGGCTTACAACAGCCAAATTTTTCGCAATAGCTTTACTTGATTGCTTTAATATATCTTGCTCATTTAATACTACTTTACCGCTTTCAGGTTTTAGCAGACGATACATATTTTTTAACAATGTTGATTTTCCGCTCCCATTAGGACCTATTAATCCAACAAATTGCTTTTCTTTTATTTGAATGCTTACATCATGTAGTATACGCTGATCGTAAATGGAGAATGATACTTGTTTCGCTTCTAATGTCATTGAAATTAATCTCCTTCACCGAATGAATAGTTGTTACGACGGAGAAGCCAAATGAAAAATGGTCCTCCACAAAAAGCTGTAATAATACCAATTGGCATTTCCTGGGGAGCAATGATGATTCGAGCAAAGGCATCTGCCCACACTAAGAATATTCCACCTATTAAAGCACTAATAGGTATCACGTATTTATAATTTGAGCCCACAATTAATCGCACAATATGCGGAATAATCAATCCCACAAAACCTATAGAACCACTAACTGCGACAAGCACACCTGTTAATAGAGATACTAGTAGTATTAACTGAATACGGAATTGCTGAAGATTAACGCCTAATGTCACTGCCGCTTCTTCTCCCAGTAATAGTAAATTTAAATTGCGATAATGTAGCCACAGTAGCCCAAAAACAACAAAGAATACGAAAGCTGGAATCACAATATTATTCCATTTGGCTCCAGCTAAACTACCTAGCATCCAAAACATAACAGCCTTTAAGGCTCCTTCTTGCTTTGACATCATTAAAATAAAATTAGAGATAGCCGTTAAGATAAAGGACACAGCCATACCTGCCAATAGCAAGCGGAAAATAGAGACACGTCCCCCAACACGTGATAAGAAAAAGACAAGTACTATGGCAAGTAATGAACCAAGGAATGCGGATACTGAAAGAGCGTAAATACCTAAAAATGAAAAGGCTCCTAAAATAATCACAGAAGTAGCTCCGACAGCTGCCCCTGAAGAAATCCCTAGAATATACGGGTCTGCTATGGAATTACGTACAAGTGCCTGAATGGCTGCGCCTGCAATGGCTAACCCCGCTCCTACTATAGCAGCTAGCAAAACACGAGGTGCTCTTATTTGCCAGATGATGATTTCCTGAGAGCGACTCCAATCTTGCTCAATCGCATTTTGTATAAAAGGTATTTTAGAGAGAATCACTTTCCAGACATATAACGGTGTAACTGAAACTGAGCCAACCATTACAGCAAAGGTCATTGAAACAATTAAAACCATGAAAAGTACGAAGGAAAATAACATAAATTTTTTATTCATCTGTTTTAATCTCCTACTGAATATTGATGAATGAAGCAATAAAAAAAGGTATCCCATGCGAAAGTGCGCATAGAAATACCCTAGATTAAACAAAGTCAGAAAAATATCCAGCTATTGTCCGTAATTGCTTGCATCCTCGTGGGCATTACAGGTATTACTAAATGGCAGGTCTCCTGGCTTCGATTCACTATCCTATAATTGCCTTCCCATTCTTAAACAGTGGCAAATCATATTATAGGATTCCTCGTTACAGTTGCGGGACAGCGTCGGACTTCCACCGACTTCCCTTTTAAGTGATATTCAAAAATATCACACCAATAGTATTTGAAGTTATAAAATTGTGACGATTCTATCATACATTTTTATAGATAGATAGTCTACTTCAAGCAATTGAGTTAACTTATTTAAATTATAAAGTTGACACAACTACTTTCGTTTTTTACACTAACAGTAATAACTTATAAAACGAGGTGAAATTCATGGCAACCGTTACGCAACATAGTCATCATAAGTTAAGAACTGTTGACATTACCTATATTGGATTATTTTCAACGCTAATGATGGTGGGTGCTAATATCACGTCCTTTGCACCTTTTATGGTAGTTGGTGGTGTACCCATTACGCTTCAAACCTTTTTTGCGATTTTAGCAGGACTTATTCTTGGTAGTAGAAAAGGTGCGCTCGCCTGTACAATTTATATGTGTGTAGGATTGGCAGGAGCTCCTGTCTTTGCTCGTTTCGGTGGTGGAATTGGCCAAATTTTAAGCCCAACCTTTGGGTTTATAATTTCATTTATTTTAGCGGCATTTGTTGCAGGGTTGATTGTTGAACGAAGCGGTACAAAGAAAAGCTTTATCGTAGCTGCTTTGGTAGCAACAGCGATAAATTATTTGATAGGAACAAATTGGATGTTTTTTGCATACAAGCTTTGGGCAAGTGCACCAGAGAATTTTTCATATAAGCTCGCTTGGCTTTGGATGATTCCTCCTCTACCAAAAGATATTATTTTAGCTATTTTTGCTGGTGTCTTCGCCTATAGATTACAAAAAACATTGAAGATCATGCCCATTCAATAGCATATCTTCTCACCTATTTGTGCCAGATGTTTTTCATAGATCATATCCATCGTTTCTGCACATTTATTTGCTACATTAGGAGCAAAGAGTGAGGAGGATATCATATGAAATTCAATAAAAGATGGTCAGTCGGACTATTATCAGTAGTCGCTCTAATTAGTTTATCGGCTTGTACTGAGGAGCAAACAAAACCTGCATCCACTTCTAATGAAGCTGCTGAAAAAATGGATCATTCTACAATGAATCATTCAAGTTCTGGCGAAGTACCCGTAACATTAAAAAAAGCTGAGAATCCGAAATTTCCTGTAGGGAGCACAGCCATAATTACAGATGGACATATGGAAGGTATGAAAGGGGCCGAAGCAACAATAGTAGGTGCCTATAATACAACTGCCTATGTTATTTCCTATGAGCCTACATCTGGTGGAAAGCGAATAGAAAAGCATAAGTGGGTAATTCATGAAGAATTAATTGACCCACAAGAAGCACCACTGGCTCCTGGAACAGAAATAAAAACGGACGCAGCACATATGGAAGGTATGGAAAATGCGACTGTCCTTATTGACGAGGCTGTGCAAACAACTGTATATATGGTTGATTATACTTCCACTACAAATGGTGAAGCCGTAACAAATCATAAATGGGTAACAGAAGAAGAGCTTAGCCCAAAATAATAGAAATAACCTCTACCTTCAATTCTGGTAGAGGTTATTTCTAGCTTTTATGCTCCATTTGCTTTCTATTAGCAGACTTATGCCATTTATAGCCGATGCCCCAAACTGTTTGCAAGTAATCATCCGCCGGAAAACCACTTTTTCTTAATTTTTCTCGTAAATTACGTACATGTGAATCAATGGTACGATCTTCAATCGTTACATCATATCCCCAAACGGCATGAATAAGGTGTTCTCGAGAAAATGCTCTATTTTGATAATCTAAAAAAAGGGCGAGCATGGCAAATTCCTTTGGTGTTAATGGAATTGGCTTATGTTGAAAATATACTTCAAAGGACTCTCTATCTAAACAAAGCCCTTCAAAGTTAATTACTTTTTCTTCAGATTTTGTTCTTCTTAATACAGCATGTATTCGTGCTAACAACTCTTCCTCATCAAAAGGCTTTAAAATGTAGTCATCAGCACCAAGGTTTAAGCCTTTTACAATATCAGCTTGTTCTCCTTTTGCAGTAAGCATAATGATCGGAACATCCCAAAACTTCCTAATTTCCTGGCAAACCTGCCACCCATCCATCTCTGGCATCATAATATCCAAAAGAACTAAATCCACATGCTCTTCTTCTAAAAAATCCAATGCCTCTTGTATAGAAGACATGGCTCTACAAAGAAATAGTGGTTCCAAATAAAGGGTTAATAAATCTAACATTCTTGGTTCATCATCAATGCATAAAATCGTTTTCATTCGTTTCTACTCCTTTAAATGATAATTCAAAAGTAGTCCCTTTATTTATTTCACTTCTAACCTTTATTTCTCCCCCATGTGCTTGTACAAGCTCCTTGACAATAGCAAGCCCAAGTCCAGATCCACCTAAAGCACGACTACGTGATTTTTCCACTCGATAAAACCGATCAAAAATATACGGTAAATCCTTCTTTGGAATTCCTCTACCTGTGTCTTCCACAACGATACTTAAAACGCTATTGTCCTTTTTTACAGTGACGGTAGTCGTATCTCCTGGCGCACAATAGATTAAGGCGTTATTTAATAGATTAATCAGGATTTGCTCAAGTCTTGCTTCATCTGCACATAGTGTTAAACCATTATCACAATGTATAGCCAAATAAATACCTTTATCTTGAAAAGCGGGACTTAATTTTTCTTCAATGCTTGAAAAAAACGATTCTAAATGTAAGCAATGTTTTTCAATCATAAATGAGTTTTCATCCATTTTCGCTAAATCAAATAAGTCTTTGATTAACCGAGAAAGTCTATTTGTTTCTTCTATTATAATAGTTAAATACTTTTGACGATCTTGCTCTGTTAAATCCCGTTTAGCAAGAATATCTGTATAGCCTTTAATAAAGGTTAGCGGTGTACGAAGCTCATGTGCAATACTCGATAAAAATTCCTTACGCTCTTGCCTTAGATGATTTAAATCATTGGACAGAAGCTGTATAGCATTCGATAAATCCCCAAGCTCATCTTTCCCATTCGTAGAAAGAGCGACTGTAAAATCACCCTTACTCATTTTCAATGTAGCCTCTTTCATTTGAATAAGTGGTTTAGCGAGCTTGCGAGATAGAACAATAATGACTGCAATACTGACAAGACCAGATACAATACCAACGATGAGAAAATGCTTATTGAGCCGTTTCATTAATGCATGGATAGAATCGGTATTTTGAAACATAAATACATAGCCAATCGTTCCTTGCTGATTTTGAATAGGGCTTATCGTGGCAATAGATTGAACTTCCTGCCAATTGTCTTGTAAAACCATTCCCTCATACGGTATGTCCCCCTCTATCTCACCAATCAGATTACTGATTTCTAAATGAGGTTGTGAGGAGGCTAGGATTGTCCCTAAATGGTCAGTCACCACGACATCAGTACTTGCTTCTGATTCCATAAGAACAACATGTGCTAGTGTTTCATTATTGAAGTTCTGCTCTAATATAGTACGATGTGAGTTTCCTCTCGCTTGTAAACTCTCTAATTCCTCTTCCACTCTAGAATTCGTCAAGGAAACATGCAAAAAAAACATCATAAATGTTTCAATACAAAACAATGTGATGAAAAAGATAATCCCAAGCTTTAATGATAATTTTCTCATCCTTAACCACCATTTTAGAATTTGTTAAAAGTATATCGTGAAAGTATGAAGATTTCATGCAGAAGTAGCATCTTTCCAAACAAAAAATGCCCATAAGTATATTGTATACTTATGGGTTAGATTTTAATTAAACGTATTTTTTTGCCCAACTTAAGAAGTTATCAATGACTACGTCAAGGAATTTCACTGTACCTTCATCAGTTAAATTGCCTTCTTCATCAAATTTAGTGTGAACAGCACCAATATAAACGTCATTGCCGCTAAGTAAAGGTGAGTTAATGCCTGGAGAGAATAAAATATCACGTAAATGTAATTGTGCTTTTACAGTTCCTAAGTTCCCCATTGATGCACCCATAATGATAGATGGTTTGCCAATCATTACTTTATCTACACGAGATAGCCAATCAATGGCATTGACCATAACCCCTGGAACTGTACCATTATACTCTGGTGTAACCCATAGTACAGCGTCTGCAGCTTTTACTTTTCCTTTAAAATCAAGAACTGCTTGTGGAGCCTCATTTTCAATATCTTGATTATACATTGGTAGGTCCTTTAAGCTTAATACTTCAAGGTCTAACTTTTCTGTATAACGTTTTTGAATAAATTGAGCTAATTGCATATTATAAGATTCTTTACGGATACTACCTACGATTGCTACTACTTTCATGATGTTTCCTCCTAAGTGTACATTATTCATAGTATTTGTATAGTTATTGTATTTTATACCATTTCAATAATAAATGGAAAATTCTTCAACTGGCTTACGATAGCCACGTAATCGACGACTGCTTTCTTTTTCTTTCCCAATAGTAATCATTAAGGCTATTTCATGTGTTTCTGGCACATTGAAAAGCGCACGCATTTTCTGATTATCAAAGCCAATCATTGGACAAGTGTCCCAACCACGATTTTTCGCAGCAAGCATGAATAACATAGCAGACAAAGAAGCATTTCGAATGGCTTCATCTTTCATGAATCCTTCACCGCGATCCTCATAAAAACTTGTATTCTCTGCTACAATATCCTCTAGTTCGCCAGCAGTAATTATGCCTAAATCCACCATACCTTGACTTAGCTCAGCAGTATTTTTATATGCTTCCTTGTCACCTAGTACAAGAATTACACCCGAAGCTGAATGCACTTTATATTGACCATATGCCGCCTCTCTTACCTTTTCTTTCATATCCTCATCAAGTACAACAATATAATTAGCATGCTGTAAGTTAAATGCTGAAGGGGCAAGCTTAACATCCTCCAAAATAGGGCGTATATCTTCTTCAGTCATCTTAACGTCCTTGATAAAATTATTAGCAGAGCGACGCTTATCAATCAGCTTGGAAAATTCCATTTTTTTATCCCCCAATACAGTTATGTATGCATCCAGTGGAGCTTTTCTTTCCCAACTGGATGAAATTGTGTTACTCATATTCTTTATCGAACATAATGGAACTTCTTACAGTGTCAATCGGACGAACAAGACTTTCAATCTGTTCACGTTTTGGTTCTAAAAACGGTGGTAATGACAGCTTTTCTCCTAATGTTTCATATGGCTCATCGCCCATAAATCCTGGACCATCTGTAGCCAATTCAAATAAAATCTGCGGAGCTACTCGTGCATACAATGATTCAAAGAAATGACGATTTACATAGCCAGAAGTGTGGAAACCAAAACTTTCGAAACGTGCAGTCCATTCATCTAATACAGCACGATCCTCTACACGAAAGGCAGCATGGTGAACAGTACCAAAACCTTGACGAGCAACAGGTAACACTGTGTTGTGTTCGACAATAATCTGGGCGCCATTTCCTCCCTCACCTACTTCAAATAAATGAAAGTCTCCTTCTTCTGCAATCTCTGTAAAGAGCATTACCTTTTCTAACACATCTTTAAAGTATTTAAAATTAGCGACACGGACAAAAACTGGTCCTAAACCTGTAATAGCGTACTCAAGGGGGATGGGGCCATTCTGCCAAGGCGTACCTGCTGCCACACCTGTATTGTGCTCATCAGAAATTAACTGATAGTGTTGATCATCAAAATCTACGAAAGATAGTGTTTTCTTACCAAACTGTTCTTTCATACCAGTATGCTTCACATTTAAACGGTCAAAGCGCTTTATCCAATAATCTAAAGCAGCATCCGTTGGTACACGAAAAGAGGTCTTTGAAATTTCATTTGTACCATGTACACCTTTTGGGATATTAGGGAAATCAAAGAACGTCATATCTGTACCCGCACTACCCTTATCATCTGCAAAGAATAAATGGTATGTTTGAATATCATCCTGATTCACTGTTTTCTTTATTAAACGCATTCCTAAAACATAGGTGAAGAATTTATAATTTTCTTCTGCACTACTTGTGATAGCCGTTACATGGTGTACACCTTTTAAATGATTCATAATATGCTCCTTCTATATATCTCGATATCGAGATATATATATAAAATTTTTATTGGTTAGCGGCGTTCTTGCCAACTTTTTTAAGTGATAAAATCATGTTGTCCAGCTCATGAGCTTCCAATACTTCGAATATCTCATTTATTTTCTGTTCATGCTTAGGGAATATTTCCTCCATCAAAACCTGTCCCTCAAACGTTAATAATACATACGTGACACGGCGATCTCTTGGACATGCCTTACGATATACATAGCCTTTTTGCTCGAGTTTATCAATCACATAGGTAATACTACTGCTTGCAATTAATATTTTTTTACCAATCATTTGAACTGGTTGTTCTCCATGATGATACAAAAATTCAAGAACAGAAAATTCAGTTTGATTTAAATCGAATTGAAGTAAATCTCTTTTAGTTGCATCTTGAATCGTTTGATATGCTCGGAACAAGACCGTAAATGCTTTTAAGTTACGATTGTTTTGCTTCATACGACTCCCTCTTTTTATTTCGAATTTAATTATCTCTAATTCGAGACAATAGTAACATATTCATTTTTAAACAGCAAACAATTTGTTTCTTCATGTTTGCCATCTTTTCGTTCGGGTAGAAGGTAGTTGTAACTTATAAAGGAGGATTCTAAATGAAAAAAGATGTCAATCAAAAACAACAACAGCTAGAAGCATTCCGAGTAAGTGATAAAGATCAACCTCTTACAACCAATCAAGGATTAAAAATATCGGAAGATGAACATTCACTAAAAGCAGGTGAGCGAGGACCTACTTTACTAGAGGATTTTCATTTCCGTGAAAAAATGACTCACTTTGACCATGAACGAATTCCTGAACGAGTAGTACACGCACGTGGCTCAGCCGCTCATGGAATTTTTGAAACATATGAATGCGCAAGTGATATTACAAAAGCTCAATTTTTAAATGGAAAAGGAACTAAAACCCCTGTCTTTGTCCGCTTCTCTACCGTTGCAGGATCTAAAGGCTCTGCAGATACAGTTCGTGATGCACGCGGCTTTGCTACTAAGTTTTATACACAAGAGGGTAATTATGATTTAGTTGGAAATAATATACCTGTATTTTTTATTCAAGATGCTATTAAATTCCCCGATTTTGTACACGCTGTAAAGCCTGAACCAAATAACGAAATTCCCCAAGCACAAAGTGCCCATGATACATTTTGGGATTTCATTGCAAATAATCAGGAGTCTGCTCATATGGTTATGTGGCATATGTCAGATAGATCGATTCCACGAAGCTATCGAATGATGGAGGGGTTTGGTGTTAATACTTATCGCTTTATCAATGCCGAAGGAAAAGCCCACTTTGTTAAATTTCATTGGAAACCTGTACTTGGGGTAAAATCACTAGTATGGGATGAGGCACAGATCATTGCTGGAAAAGACCCCGATTTTCATCGTAGAGATTTATGGGAATCGATTGAACGTGGGTATTTCCCAGAATTTGAGCTCGGTGTTCAACTTATTCCCGTTGAAGATGAATTCAAATTTAGCTTCGATATTCTTGATGCCACGAAAATATGGCCCGAAGAAGAGGTTCCAGTACGCATCCTTGGGAAAATGACCTTGAATAAAAATGTGGATAATTTTTTTGCAGAAACGGAACAAGCCGCATTCCATGTCGGCCATGTTGTGCCTGGCATTGATTTTTCAAATGATCCTTTATTACAAGGTCGCTTATTCTCCTACACTGACACACAGTTAATACGACTAGGAGGACCTAATTTCCATGAGCTTCCTATAAATAAACCAATCTGTCCATTTCATAATAACCAACGAGATGGCTATGGCCGACAAACCATTAATGTGGGACAAGTTAGCTACCATAAAAATTCCTTAGCCAATAATACACCACACCCTGTTTCTGAAGCAGATGGTGGATACAAGCATTATGAAGAAAAAGTTGAAGGGCATAAAGTACGTGCACGTAGTGAGAGCTTTAAAGACCATTTTTCACAAGCAAGATTATTCTGGCTTAGTATGACAGACATTGAGAAAAAGCATATTATCGATGCCTTTAGCTTTGAGCTTGGCAAAGTAAAAAATAAAGCCATTCGTAAACAAGTTGTAGACATGTATGCTCATGTCAGTTATTCACTTGCTTCAGCTATCGCTGAACGAATTGGTATAGTTCCCCCTATAGAAGTGGAAGTACCGCATATTCACCAAACTTCTCCTGCTGTTAGCCAAGTAATCAATGCAAAGGAAAGTGTCAAATCTAATAAAGTAGCCATAATTGTTACAGAAAATAGTAGTGAAAAATTAAATGAACTAATTGCTACATTTTTAAGTGAAGATATTGTAGTTGAACTAGTAAGTAATAAACAAGGCATAGTAAGCGGCTATGAAATTCACGAAACATTTGCTACAACCTCCTCCGTTCTTTATGATGGGGTTTATGTTACTGGAGCCTTTCAGGATTCCTCTCAACAATCAAAAGCAGAACAGTTTATTAAACAAGCCTATCAACACTGTAAAACAATAGGTTATACGAAAAATGTTTCATTTTTACAGCCTATTGCTAATAAAAATGGGGTTGTAAATGATCCAAAATCTTTTGTTCATGCCCTTGCTAAACATCGACATTGGGTACGAGAATGTAAATGAATGAAAAGCCAGCTAACTGATTCTATCAGCTAGCTGGCTTATTTCCATTATTTAATTCGTTTAAATTCCTTTTCATTGCCGTCTACAAATTCGACATCTACTTCAATGGATTGATAGTTATCTTCAATATTGAATACTTTGATTACTTGATCAATCACTTCGTCATTAGGTGTTGTAGAATCAAAATTCAACTGCTTAAATAATGGCTCTAATTTAGTATAAGCCTCATCACCCTGAAGCTTTTCATTTTTTCGATCATCCTCTAATTTTGCGTCTATTCCTGTTTTTTTATCCTCATATTCTACCTCATAAGACTCTGTTTCAGAGTAATCAACATCTAATGAAAACTCTAAAAAATTAAATGTCACTTGGTCAGTTGGCGTATCACCAGTCTGCTGAGTACCATTTTGATCTGCTGGTGCGTTTGCAGGCACATCCTTTACCTCATCCTTATTACAGCCGTAAAGGATAACAGTCATTAAAGAAATTACTAAGATAAATTTCAATTTCAATTTTATTCACTCCTTTCTTTACATATCATTTCCCAATTCCTCTTCAAACTAACCTAAAAAGGGCATCTCCTACATATGAGGAGATACCCTTTTCGTGGAATGCGTCTTAATAATAGAAGTTACGATCCACTTTATTTTCTTGAATAGCTTTTGCTAAACGGATTGTTGAAACAGCCATATCGGCATATGACACACTCTTGGTAGCATTAAAATTATTTTGCTGTGTATCAATCAGACCCATCCCATTTGCTATTGCTATATAGCCAGTATATGCTGGATCAATAGAAGCTGCATCCGCAAAGTTTAATTTGTAAATATCCTTATACTTTGCCACATTCTCCAATTGCATTACTTTAACAGACCATACTGCTAGCTCTTGACGAGTCAATGCTTCATCCAATGGGAATTGGTTTGCTGGCTGTAAAATTCCCATTCTTACAGCTTGTTCAACCACTCCATATAAAGGATGGTTTTTATCGATATTGCTGAAGGATTGCTTTTCACCATCGCCGCCACCAAAATAGCCATATGTTAAAGATTTTAGTAGAATCTTTAATGCTTCTCCCTTTGTTACAGCAGCATCAGCATTAAAGTTTGCTATATCTTTTACCTCTAATACATTTTGATTTAAAAGATAATTTAATTCATTGGCTGCTGTTGGATGTGAAATAGATTGCTTTTCTTTTGAACCATCTACCTGATACAACCATTCACCGGTAATTGCATCAATCTGATTAACTAAGCTACCGTTGTAAGTTGGAGCATAGACTAGATCATAATGTTGTTTACCTTCAGTATCTTGTTTTGCATATTGAAGCTGTAATGTAAGTGCCTTACTATATGCTTCTTTTGCTTTATCAGCTGAGATTACTTGGCTAATAGAAGGCCAGTTAGTAACCTTTTGTTTATTAACATTCAATGAACGTAATGATCCATCAGAGCCAATACCTACGTTTATTTCATCTCCAACAACTGCAATTCCGTTTACGATGCGTGGGAAGGAGAAGTAATAATCTTTACTATAATCATCATGTACAGGATCATCAATTGGCATCGAATACTCATGTAAATAGGATGGAGCCCATTGCTTTAAGTATTCAATCGCCTTTGCTAATGCCGCATCCTTAGAGATGGTATTTGTTTTGTCAGTGTTGATAAAATCTCTCATAATATCGTGATACTGCACGATATCGCCTGTTGCCTTATTAATTTCTAAAGAGGTACCAGATCCGCCATTATTGTACATATACATGTAATTTACTGTATAAACCGTTTCACCATTGTCATTTTCTCTTTCGTCAACCATATCAATAGTGAGCTTTGCCTTGTCTTCATCAACTTTTAATAAATTTTTAGCAAATTCCTCAACCTCTGCTACAGTCATACCACTTTTTCTTGGTGGTAATTGCTGGGAGGATATTTTCTCAGCGCTTTTCGTCTTTGGAACTTGTGTAGAGAAGCCATTCGTTGTTTGCCATTGACCCGTTAAAGCATGTACACCATTAAATCCTGTTGCTGGCATATAAACAAGCTTCACATTACGTTGATCGCTAAAATAATCAACGTAATAACGAAGTTCAACTGCTAAGTTATCACGTACTTGTGCTACAATTTCTTCCTCACTTTTTTTCTGGCTTGAGCTATCAAAGGTTGCTTTACTTAAAGATTCTGTATTACGATACATTCCTGTTATTTGACCATTAGCAAGAACATCAATAGTAATACTTTGATCGCCAATAAGCACTCCATTATAAGTTGGTGAATAAACAAATGAGTAGGTAATTGGTTGTGATAATGGACGATTAATGTCATTGTAATAACCGAAGCCATCTTCACGGAGTTTATAGTTCTCTATTTTCGCAAATTTTCTTAGGAAGTCATCAGCAATTTTTTTTGCTTCAGTCTCTGAATATTTTGCGGGATATAGTGCTTCAGCGATATTAGCTGGCTGATAATAGAAATGTTCTAACTCTAAATCTTCACCTTTAAATGTAAAACCACCATATACATCTTTACCATTTACTGTTTTATTGAAGTTTAAATCATAACGGACCGTTGTATCATCTCTAAAGAAATGACCGCCTCCAGAATTAAACTCATTATCAGCTACAAATTTGAACTCTTCAGGGAATAGTGCACGTAATTTGTTAATTAGCATACCTTTTGTCACTTTTGTCTCTGAGGCAGCCAACTGTATTGCAATACGCTCTGAAGGTTCTTTCACATTTGCAGAAGCTTGTGAAACGGGTGCTAGAATCCCAACAGAAAATGCAGTAGTTGTTAAAATAATACCTAACTTTTTAAATTTACCCAAAATATACCTCCTAAAATACTATTTACCATAATTATAATATATTTATCCATAATTGGGAATGGATTTTACAGATAATTTCCTCTTCGCAGAAAATACATTGGGCAATTCGTCCTTTTTCTTCATTTTCTCATTTCTTTACCACATCAAAATTTGCGCCAATTAACACCCAATTCTGAGGGAATGATAGTCCTAATTTCCAATAACCAATACCACGAAGGTTATATTGTTTAATGAGATTGAATTTAGCTTGAATAGATCTAGCATCTTCAAACCACACCATATGCGCCCTACCTTGCTCATCATAGTATTCAAAAAATGGTGCTTGGGCTCTCCAATCATACTGAATTGCTGCATTATAACGTTTAGCAATTTCAATGGCTCGCTGTGGACTAAGCGCTTCTGCATACGGTCCCCCCTGAACAAAAGGTAACGTCCAATCGTAGCCATATAAATTTTGCCCCAACATAATTTTGCTTGCAGGTATTTCACTCACCGCATATTTTACAACTGCCTCTACCTCTGGGAGAGGTGAAACGGCCATTGGTGGGCCAGCTGAATATCCCCATTCATAAGTCATGAGTAAGACAAAGTCCACGATTTCCCCATGTGCTCTATAATCATGTGCCGCTGTCCATGGTCCTCGTTCACTATCACTTGTTTTAGGAGCTAATGCTGTAGACACTGTATATCCCTGAGCATGAAATTTTTCTACAGCTCTTCTTAAAAAATTGTTATAGGCTTGTCTTTGATCTGCTGGCAAATTTTCAAAATCAAAGTGGATATCTTTGACGTCACCAAGTTGCTTTGCCTCCGCAAGAATATTATCAAATAACAAATCTTGAACAGCCGTACTTTGAAAAATATCTCTCGCTAATTCCCCACTAAAACTAAAATTCTCCAAATTAGAAATAACCATCGCCATTGAAGCTCCCGTATCATTTGCAATTTGCGTCACACCTTGGCTTGGCGGTCTCTGTAAAGTACCATCACGCCTAGCCTCATAACTAAATAAAGCTAAATATGTTAAATAGGGACCCGCTTCCCTTGCTTGATTCAAGAGTGCCTCACTAACAGATGTTCCTCTCGGCTCTAAATAGGCCAATGTTTGTGCTCTTGTTTTTGGCGGTTGTGGAATATACAATCTCGCTCCAACAGCTAATGGTTGATTGGGATGAATGCCATTTACTTGTGCAAGCGTTACATAATTAATACCGAAACGTTGACCAATTGACCATAAGCTATCACCTGGCTGTACATAATAAAAGCTTCCGACAATCGGGATTACAAGAGCTTGCCCCACAACTAAACGATTTGGCTCTGGAATTTGATTGGCATCTATAATGCTCTGAACCGTAGCCCCATACGCCTGTGCAATACCCCATAAAGACTCGCCAGCCCGTACAACGTGTATTTGAATGATTTTGCCTCCTTCTAGCTTGATAAAATCATACCTATAAAGCTTATGAAATCAGAGATGAAAAGATGTCTGTTAACAACTCCACAAAAGTACACCACTATTTATAGCAAATAAATAGTAGGCTGTATTATGTCACCTATTTAATACTAATGAGAATAATCTTCGTTTACGAGATTTCATGAAAGAATGTTCTTTTAAATACGTATGTCTAAAAAGTTACCTGAGTAATATATTCTGCTTCTTCACCGTTATTAGAATAAAAAAACGCAAAATGATACTTATCTTGATAACAATAATCGTACAAATGTTCTATTTTCCGCATAATCTTCAGTAAATTTTTACCCACTTTCTACCCTACAAATCAGTTGTAGCAGGCTACTTTTGATAACACTTTTCCCAAATTTTTTTACGCAACTAGCGTCATATGCCTTATTCTTTTCCCTGTTCTCACTCTTGTATAATGAAATTATTGTAAGGAGGTGTTAGATTGCGTTTATTTTACCAGCAAAAAGTAATCGGTAAGAAATCTCGTAAGCTTGAAAAAATTCCATTTTCAATTGAAAAGCCTGTCATAACGTTACAAGATTTACTTGTTCAGCTTGTTACACAGCAAGTACAACAATTTAATGAAAAAATGGTAGATACACCACTTCATCTATATTTAACGGATCAGCAATTAGTAGACGCGGCCCAATATGGCAAAGTACAGTTTGGAGAAAAGAAAAAGGATGCTTTACAGTCAGTTGATCATGCTATTTCCACAATGCTTCAAGCCTTTCAGGACGAGCTGTTCTTAGTCCTTCATAATGAAGAGCCTTTAGATTCTCTTTCTACACCATTAAACATACAGGAAGATGATGTTTTTACATTTATTAAACTTACTATGCTTGCAGGACGAATTTGGTAGGAGGGATTTTTGATGACACTTTCACCTGAACAAAAGACACATTTTCAAACTATAGCTGATTCTGCACCTATAGCGATACAGCCTTTAGCAGCCGCACTGTTAAAATACATGGACAATAGAGATTATGACATTGAACCGCTTATAGCTGCTCAGCAATATTCATCACTTGGAGAGCTATTTAGTGGACCATTATTTGAAGTGCTTACCTTGTTTTCTTCACAAGAACGTGCACTCAAGATCAAAAAACTAGCATTACGTTTTGATGCTACAATGTTTCAAACAGATGCTTTACGTCGATCTTTTCGTTCATCTCAACCAGTGCAAGACCATCTTTTTCAATGTTTACAGTTAATAGAAGAGATGCTGACATTTGAGGAAATTACTTTGCAGGAGTTATTAACGAATCATCGCCAATATGAACATGGGACTTATCCAAACTATAGCTCGTATGTCTTGAAGAATGAAAATGTGAAAGTTATGGGTTTTAATGTTTTTGAACAGTTGCTTGCTGAAGAACTATCATTAGAAAACCCTTCCATCGAAGAAGCAGTAGAGAGTATTTTATTTGATGAGCATCAAAGTAGCTTTTTCGGTCATCCATTCATTCGAGGTATTTTCAAGTCAAGTAATCGTCGTATGCATGATGCACTTGGTAAACTCTTAATAGCAGCTGCACGACAAGAAGGTTTACGACAGGCAATAGTAGAAAATATTGACCATGGCAATCTAGATGCACAGCTCAACATGATGAAGCTTATTCAGGAGCATCGCCTAACACGCTTCTCCTCTGTAATTCGAGCAGTCGATACTTGGATGGGACTTGGCTATAATAGCTTCGAAAATCAAAAAATAACAGAGGAAGTTCTTACATTAGCCATCCAAGCAATTGAAGAAGACAGCTTTGTTGAGCAATTGTTAAAAAGTGAACGTACAATTGATGTTTATGTTGCATTATGGGCTACTGCTACAAAGGACTATACGAAGTTAAATGACCTTGTAACAAAACTCTTAAAGCGTGACAAGCATATCCAACTTACAACGCTTGCCTTTTTGAAAAACTTATCGAAAATCTCCTTTACAGCGCCATTTGTGAAGGATTTAATCTTATCAACAAAAGATATTGAGCTGTTTGCCTTTGCATGGGGCAATTTTCTTTATGCTAATCACCATATTAATAGTGAGTATGCAAGAGACAATGAATGGGAGCAAATCCTTCAAACCTTCATGCAAGAAAACACACAGCTACAAGGGATTGAATACCTCTTATTTGAACAGCTTGAGTGGGCAAAGAATGAAATAACGAAAGATGGGCTTATCATTACAGGCAAACCACTATCCTTTGTCTATGTCCATTTGTCATTAGAAGATTTAATTTCAACACAAATTATTTTAGCCCACCATATACAAGACGAGGCATTATTCCAACGAATTATTGAGCATGCAGATTCTTACTCACCATCAAGTAGAATCGGCCTACTGAATATTTATTGTCTTGACCCTGTCACAGAAGGTCAACGTGAATTTTTATTTAATTCTTTACGGGATCGCAGTTCCATCAATCGTTCTCTTGCGTTAAAGAAAATACATGCTCTAACACCAACAGAAGAAGAAATAGCAAAAATTGAAGATCTTTTAGCTAATAAATCAGGTGCACTTCGTAAAGAGGCTATTTCACTCTTAAAAGTTCAGCCACAGAACCATCTATTACAAAGTGCTGAAAGGCTATTAAAAGATAGTAAGCAGTTAAAGAGACTTGGAGGGCTTGAGTTACTATTAGAAGCCTCTAAGGAATACAGCTTAGCAAGCGAGCTAATTACAGCTTTATGCTCCTTATTACCAAAAGTAACTAAAAACGAGCAAGTTTTGTTAGAGCAATTAATTACAAGGGATGCCCCAGAGTATAACGAGCGTAATGGCTTTGGCTTATATACACCACATCCCCCTATTCAATACGGCTGTATTTCTGATGGAGCCATTCAAATGAACGGTGAAGAGCCTTGGCAACAACTTGTTCCACTTTATGCACAGACACCTACACCCTTCGAAAAATTCTTTCAATATGATGTTGATAAATTATTATCTAAGCTAGAGCAGCTTATTCAACTTTTAGATAAACATGCTGAACTAGAATATGAAACATACCAATGGAATGACACACCCATAAGCACTACATTAGGACAAAGATATAGTGTAATGGCAACTAAATCGGATAATCAACGACATGCTAGTCTTGATGCTTATCCTATCCCCGAAGAAATTGTTCAATGGATAAAGACAGCATTATTTAGTAATGAGGACTTAGCCTATTTTAATTTTTACCATAATCTATCAGAATACCCTGCTGCTCATGATCTTTCCGAAGCAGCTCATACACTAATTAAACCGTTCTTCCAATACAAAGAATTAAAAGTACGTGTTGCGCAATTTAATTCCTTGAAATATGACGATACAATTCAACAGATTTTCTCAGTGCTATCCCAAGACATCGACAAAATCTCAGGTGATACAGTGCTACATCAGGAAGCACTTTCATTACTCGAAAAGCATGCACCCGAATTTAATCGCTTCGAACAGGCAGTAGGAATAATGTTACAGCTATTCAAACAAATCCCTGCTGATCAGTGGCAACTTGATGTTCGAGAGAAGGGTTATTATTACTATCGTTCCACTTCTACCATTATCGATTTAGATGTCATTGAGACATTTGTTGATCGATGCTGGTCTGATTACACAACCTATGGTGAATATGTCAAAATGCTAGCTATCAATGAAGAGCTAACAAAGCGTATGAAAAATGAAAGCTATAAGCCAAACGTCTACAATTTATCTTTATTCCAATATTTAGACGCAATGAAGGTTGGTTTATTTACGCAAGATCACTTATTTGAGGCCATCTTTACCAATACGCTCGCTTCAGAAATATTTATCGAGCCAACTAAATTGCGAGAACGCTATCAACAGTCATTTGAAGATTTAACCGATTTCTTTACTATTCGTGAACAAGCAATTGATCGAATTTTAGCCATAGAGCTAAAACGTGGTGATACGCCTACTGCTGTTACAAAGTTAGCTAGTAGCATTTCTTATTTTGAGGGTATTAATTATTTCTTACAAATTCTACAGGCACTTGACGGAGAAAAACTTGTGCGAGGATATATTTGGCAGGCAGAAACGAAAAAGGATGTATTCTCCAGATTGCTAACTAACTGTTACCCTAAAAAAGAAGAAACAGCCCAGCAATTAAAAGAAGCATGGCTGAAAACAGACATTTCTAAAGAACGTTTAATTGAAGCCATGATGTATAACCAACATTGGATAGACCTTGTCAGTGAAGTGATTGGCTGGGATGGACTAAAAGAATCAGCCTGGTATTTTATCGCTCACACCACAGATTCTTTATCCGACTTTGCCAAAGATCAGATTGCCCTTTTCTCTAGCATAACTGCCGAGGATTTCCGTGATGGTGCATTCGATTTAGCTTGGTTCCAAAGCGCCTATCAAACACTTGGGGCTAAGAAATTCAAACTTGTTTATGATGCTGCAAAATATGCCTCTGAAGGAGCCAACCATCGTCGGGCACAGCTTTATGCCGATACAGCCATCGGTAAACTCAGTCCAAAAACGTTAATGCAAGAAATTCAAGATAAACGCAATAAAGATAAACTACGCGCACTTGGTCTTATCCCTTTAATAAAATCGGATGACAAAGACGCCCTAACACGCTATCAATTTATTCAACAGTTTTTGAAGGAAAGTAAGCAATTTGGTGCCCAACGCCGCGCAAGTGAGGCTCGAGCAGCAAGTATCGCACTAGAAAATTTAGCGCGTAATGCAGGAGATGGAGAAGCCACTCGCTTCACATGGCGTATGGAATTATCTGCCTTTAACGATATGAAGCATTTGTTTAAAGCACAACAGATCGAGCAAATTACAGCACATCTACAAATAGAAGATGACGCCTCTGTAGCTATTATTGTTGAAAAGGATGGTAAACGTCTAAAGAACGTTCCTGCTGCATTAAAAAAGCATGCTGGTATTGTAACCTTGCAGGAAGCCAGAAAAGACCTACAAGAACAATACAAACGAGCACGCCCAGCTCTTGAGCAAGCAATGGAATTAGAAACTGTATTTTCGATCGAGGAGCTCATTCATTTACTGGCCCATCCGATCCTAGCTCCACTTTTACAAAAACTAATATTTATCAGCGATGATTACGTTGGAATGCTTACACCACAAGGCTTACAGCTTCTATCGGCTGACATTGTGGACCTTGCTCCTTCGTCCTCTATAAAGATTGCTCATCCTTACCATCTTCTAGAAAGTGGTCAATGGAGACAGTGGCAATCCTATATGTTCGAGCACAAAATACAACAGCCATTTAAGCAAGTGTTCCGTGAGTTATATCTCATCAATGCTGATGAAAAAGCACAGAAACAATCATTACGCTATGCAGGACATCAAGTAAATCCTTCACAAACAGTAGCCTTGTTGAAAACACGTGGCTGGCAAATCAGCTATGAAACAGGACCACGTAAAGTATATTATAAGCAAAATATTGTGGCATCCTTATATGCACAGGCAGATTGGTTTACGCCAGCAGAAATTGAAGCACCTGCAATCGAAGGTGTTTACTTCTATGATCGATTATCAGGCAAACATATCGTTTTAGATGATATTCCAGCTGCGATATTCTCTGAGGTTATGCGAGATATTGATCTCGTTGTCAGCGTTGCTCATATTGGGGGTGTAGACCCAGAGGCAAGTCATTCTACTGTTGAAATGCGCAGTATTATCGTAGAAGAATTGGCGAAATTATTGAAGCTAAACAATGTGGAAGTGAAAAAGCAACATGCCCTCGTAGAAGGTAAGCTAGCAAGTTACTCCTTACATTTAGGAAGTGGTGTGGTGCATCAAATAGGCGGTTCCATGATCCCGATTATTGCTGTACCTTCTCAGCATCGTGGACGAATTTTCTTGCCGATGGTGGATGATGATCCGCGTACTGCTGAGATCATGTCCAAGCTTTTATTATTAAGTGAAGATACAAAAATTAAAGACCCTGCCATATTAACTCATATTCGAAGCTATGAGCAAATGCGCTAACTTCACACTAGATAAAAACAGGTGACGTATTTCGTCGCCTGTTTTTTACTGTACATCTGTTTTAATCATTTCAAATAATAGCGGTACATTCGTGCCTCGTTGCAATGAATGGCAGTCCTCCATTAAAAATGACCAACTTTTCTTTATCTTTTCCCTATAAGGCAACTCTGAACTGACCGGGAGGTATGCGCTTAGGTATTCCTCAATCGTGCCTGACAGATTGTCCATAAATTCATCTGCTTTTTGCATTTTTTCTGTAGGGATTTCATTGCGCTCATTCCATAAGACATGCTCTAAATTCGTAGAAAAATAAAATAATTGATAAGGTACTTTCATACGGTTAATGCTAAAGTGATCGTTGGCGATCAGAATTCTGGCATTCTTCGCCTTCATATCATTGCGTTGTTCAATTTGTTGTTTACGTTTATCCGACTTCACTAAAATAGCATCCTCTGTATAAAATAAGTTTTGCTCGATAGTCTCATCTACCTTGACGCATTCTGGTGCGATAAAGCATCCATCTGCATCTGTAATATGAACAACAGCAGTTAAATCATTGGCTAAAAATTTATATTTTTGAAGATAGCTTTGAATCACACGTACAACACTGTTTTTAATATTGGGGATCCGTTTGTGTGCATCCCACTTTGTTAAAATATCTTCACGTTGCACATCAAAGCGTATCGTCGAATTTGCAAAATGAGCATCTAAATAATCCTCTAAAATAATTTGCTCTGTCTGCCCTTCCACAATAATTAAAAGTACTTTTTTAGTCATGTTGAACACCCGCTTTACGAAAAGCACGCTTTATTTTAAATGTTTTGGTTTCCTTATATATCTCTTCGTCCTGTCCACCAAGTTGGATAGCACGTAAATAGACATCTCTAGCGTTATTCACTTCTTTAATACCTTTTAGCTGCATATAACGGTGATGTTCATTTGTTGTCGTAAACCATAAATTTTTAATAGCTAGCACCTCTAACACACGTAGATTATGGGATGTAAAAATAAGTTGCCCTTTTCCATCCTCATCTATCACTGTTAACAACTCGCCCAATAAATATTCAAATACACCTGAGTCTAATTCATCAATCACTACACATGCATTCGGATTATTGTATACAGCAATTAATACACTAAGAATCGAAATGATTTTTAAAATTCCCTCTGACTCTGTTCGTAGCGGTAATTCCCGCTCCCCACGCTGAGACAAAAATTCAAAACGAATTCCCTGCTCACCATTGTCCATCATTTGCTTTGTAATGATATTAATTTTAATCGTCAAACCAGGAATAATTGCTGAGAGCACTTGATTACTTTGTTCAATAACTTCACATAGAGCATAGAATGCATCCTCTGGTAATAAAGCTGGTCCATTTAAATCATAGGGAATAAGGCCTCTTGTTTTCTCTAAATGAATACTGAATGGCATCATTCGTTCTTCAAATAGTGGGGCAATATTTTGATTATTAACAACATGTAAGTCACGACTAAAATCGACGGCAATATTTTGTAGCAACTGCATTTCTAACTCAGAAAGTCGTTCCTTTAATAATGGCTTTATATCTTTATGGAATAGAAATGACATATTTTGTTTTCTTGCTAGCTGTTGAATAACAAGTAATTGGATTCGTGCTTGTTCACTCAAATCATCCAGTTTTAATTGACGGATTTGTACATCCTTCTCTGTCACTGCCACTAAAATCTTTGATCGCTTCCCTTTCGTATTTTCTCGATAGGTAAGACGTTCTAGCGTAGTATATAGTCGGTGCTGATCCTCCTGTAGCTCCACATAGTAATTCACAAAAAATGTACCGAATTGATTCTCAACTAAAAATTCCACATTCATGCTAGCGGTTTGCTCTCCTGCCAATATGAGTCGCTTCTCTTTTGAGGGTAGCTTCATTTCAGTAAGCCATCCTGATATAAGTGTCTTCAATAAACTGAATGCATCTACAATGGTTGTCTTTCCAGAGCCATTTTGTCCATATAGGCCAACAACATTCGCTTGTAGAAATGTTTCAAAATTTACTGCGAGTACAATTTCACCCTGTCGTACATTTCGTAAATTCTGTATGTTTATTTTTTTTATCTTAATAATTGCCATATGCTAAACATCCTTTTAGCTTTTTCCCTTATTATAATGAATTTCGTTATATTTTATAACAAATTCAAACTTAGGTATCCATAGCCTATTGCCTATGACAAAAATTGCAATAGGCATATGTTAGAAAAAATGAAGAAAGGTGTGTTTTATTGGTTTATCCTAGATTAGCCCCTGATGATTTTAACAGTCAATTTCGACCAGGTATGAAAATATGGGTAACACTCCCTACTGGTACTTATTCAGGTACATTGATTCGAACATTTGGAACTGGAGGAAGAACAGCAGAAATTCAGCTAGATAACGGTCAAATAGTAACTGTGGATGTTAGTCAAATCACTGCTGCAGGTACAGGAACACCGCCTGGTAGTTCCTATCCGCCGCCATACCCACCACCTTATCCGCCACCTTATCCGCCACCCTATCCGCCTCAACCTTATCCACCACAGCCCTATCCACCGCAGCCTTATCCGCCACGACCTTATCCACCTCAACCTTATCCACCGCAGCCTTATCCGCCACGTCCAGGGGGACAATATCCTGGTTTCCCACCACCATTAATACCAGGACTTCCGAATATTTTACCGGGTATTTTTGGTAATACACGACCATAACAACTAGAAAAGGTTATTTCTTTATTCAGAAATAAAGAAATAACCTTTTTTTCATTTTATCCCCATAATAAAAATCATCCAATTCCTTTCCACATAAGACATGGCATAATAAGTAAAAAGCCCTAACAAGTAATTGAAAATTGGCATTTCCGCCAAATTTTAAATCAATTGAAAATAAGTTCGTTCTGAGCATACTTCTTTTTTATACTAGGAACAGTTGAATTTTTTGTAAAAATTTAAGCTAACTTGAAAAATATATAGACTAAAAAACTAAATTTCATCGTTTATTTATAGAAATCATGACTTTAAATAGTAAGTTTTCTGGGTTGTGAATCATTTTTTTTGGCAGTATAGTAGTTAAATGATAGGGGATAAATAGATTACTTTGCATTTATAAATATTTAACACGCGTCTGGACTTCTACGAATAACATCAACATCTTCAAGGTGTAATACATTTACTAAATTATCCACTCATAGTCCTTAGCTTGAAATATTTGCTATATCATATTAGGAGGAAAAGCATGAAAACACGCAAGAAGCAGCAAATGTCTATTAGTAAGAAATTAACTGCAATAGTAGTGAGTATTTTATTATTATTTGGATTAGTTACTTTAGGTCTTTCTTATTATATAGTAAGAAATAGTAATTTAACAGACATGAATCAATCTCTTTCTGACAAAGGCATGATCCTAGCCAAAACCATTGATATTACTACACTAAAATCCATATTAGAGAATCCTACAAATAGTAACCCCGATGCTCTACGTTTAACTAGAGAGATGGATGCAATCAATGATAATTCAGATAGTATTACCAATCTATTTTTAATTACAGTTAACGGTGAAAATATTAATGCACCTGTTCTATCATCTAGTATACTTGAACTAGGAGCAGAGTATAATCAAGATATGATTGCAATGGGTTTATCTCCTGATTTCCTAGCAAGAATTAAAGAAGTCTTTGATACAAAAAAAGCAACAGCAACAGATATTTATAGCGATGAATATGGTAGCTATAAAACAGGCCTTACACCAATCTTGGATGAAAATGGGGACATGCTGGCTGCTTATGCCATTGACTATGATGTATCAATGGTAACAGGAAAAGCGATGTCTGAAGCCCTATGGACGTTATTAGTAACGGTTATTTTCTTAATTGGTTCATCCATTGCTGTTTACACTCTTTTAAGAAAAAAATTAACACCAATTCAACAACTTTCCTTACAATCGAAAAAGGTCGCAGAAGGTAATTTAGAACTTGAACCGTTACCAGTTACTTCAACAGACGAAGTAGGAATGCTCACACAAAACTTTAATTCAATGATTGAAAATCTAAAAAATGTTATTAAGAGTACAACGAATGTGTCTGAACGTGTTTCAAACACAGCCAATGTTTTATCTGTAAATATGCAAGAAGCTTCTGATTCATATAATAATGTAGCATCTTCCATGCAGGAAATTGCAAGTGGCGCTGATCTTCAAGTACAAAAGGCTAAAGAAAGTACAGTTACTATTGAAGAAATGAGTATTGGTATTCAACGAATTGCTATGACATCCAATCAAATTTCAGAATCCTCAATTTTAGCATCTGAGGAAGCTGAAAGAGGGAATGAATCGACAAATAAATCTGTTGCACAAATGAATGCTATTAGTAAGGCTGTTAATCAATCCGCAGCTTCTGTTAAATTACTTGGCGAACATTCCAATAAAATTGAAGAAATTGTAGGAATCATTACAGGGATTGCTTCTCAAACCAATTTACTTGCATTGAATGCGGCTATCGAAGCTGCACGTGCTGGAGAAGCTGGTAGTGGCTTCGCAGTGGTTGCTGATGAGGTACGTAAACTTGCCGAACAATCTGAGGCATCTGCACGTGAAATTTCTACACTTATTTCTCATATCCAGCATGATACAAACGAATCTGTAAATATCATGGTTCACGCTGTAGAAGAAGTAGATCATGGTATTGTCATGATCAATGATTCGGAAAAATCATTTAGCCAGATCTTAACTTCCATTCACCATGTGACAGGGCAAATTCAAGAGCTTTCTGCAACGATTGAAGAAATGGCAGCTGGTATGGAAGAAGTAACGTCTGCTGTTAAAGATATGGAAGATTTTTCAGTCAATTCAAAGGACAATACAAGAGCAGTAGCAGCAACTTCTGCCTCTCAATTGAATACAGTACAACGAGTTTCTGAAGAGGCTCAAGTATTATCCGAGTTATCTGATGAATTAATGAATGTTGTTAATACCTTTGTAGTGAAATAAAAAATGAAAGGGCTGCCTTATTAAGGAGAGTTATTTCCGTTAGTTTCTCACAGATTGCTTCACTACTGTGGACCTAATGATGATAATCGCTCCTTCATAAGTGTCGGCCCTTTTCTAAAATAGGAGTTGTCATAATTGAATAATAAACAAGAATTTGATGTACACCCATCCCAAAATAATAAGCATTCTTTTGACCAACAAACGCCATCCTCCAATAGCACACAATTGTTGAACAAAGAAGACTTACTCGCATATCAAACGTTAAACCGAACAATGGCTAACTACGATCAAAACACCACAATACCTGATGTATTTTATCAGGCAGCACAAAAGTTTGCAGAACGAATCGCATTATCCTATGAAGGTGGAAAACTTACCTACCGTCAGCTAAATGAACAATCCAACCAAGTTGCTCATATGTTAGTTGCCAACGGTCTAAAAAAAGGAAACTATGTAGCGATTGTGATGGAACGTAGTAAAGAAACAGTCATTAGTTTGTTAGGTATCCTGAAAGCTGGTGGTGTTTATGTTCCCATTGATCCGAGCTATCCAAAAGAACGTTGTCAGTACCTATTAAACGATACAGGTGCCCCATTTATCATAACGAAAAACGAACATACAGCTCTACTGAATGATTTTATACATAATGATTCCCAAACACGCACAGTGTTCACTATCAACCAAACGGAGCAAGGGTATTCACAGGAAAATATGCAATGTGAACTGCTTCCATCCGATTTAGCCTATATTATTTATACTTCTGGTTCAACAGGTAAACCAAAAGGCGTCATGCTTAAGCATGAAGCTGTCATTAATTTAATAACAGATAATCAACGAATCTACCATTCAACTAAAGAAGATGTTTATTCCCAGTTTATTTCTTATAGTTTTGACCCTTCTATAACAGAAACTTTTACTGCTTTATTTTCAGGGGCAAGACTTCATATGCTTACAAGTGTAGAACGTCTGTCCATTGAGGCATTTGCTGATATGATCGGCCGTGAGCAAGTAACGACTGCTACTGTTCCAAATGCTTTCTTTACACAGCTAGCTACACATTTACCAGTAAGCTATAGGGAAAAGCTTTCGACATTAAATTATTTATCTGTAGGTGGTGAAGCCCTATTGCCTGCCATTGTTCAAAAATGGCAAGAGAAATTTGGACTTACTACAGAAATTATTAACGTGTATGGACCAACTGAATGTACAGTATTGTCCTCCTATTTTAAGGTGAAAAGTCAGATAACAGACATGCAATCTAGTATCCCTATTGGCAGACCAATCGCCAATTATGAAATGTATGTTATTAATACGGACGATCAGCTATGTCCTGTTAATGTAATCGGAGAATTATGTATTGCTGGTGCTGGTTTAGCAGCAGGTTATTTACATCAGCCTGAAAAAACAGCTGAAGTATTTGTACCTCATCTCTTAAAGCCAGATCAAAAAATGTATCGAACAGGTGATTTAGTTCGACTATTGCCAACTGGTGTCATTGAATTTGTTGGACGTAAAGACTCTCAAATTAAAGTAAGAGGTTTTCGTATTGAACTTGGAGAAATCGAAACAGTATTGAGCAATCATACGAGCATTCAGGAAGCTGTGATTATTGCGAAGAAAATGGCTGATGGAAATAATCATTTATTTGCCTACTATACAGTGGCAAGTGGTATGCAGCTTGAGGAGAATCTTTTAAGGGACTACTTAGCAAATCTTTTACCAGATTATATGGTACCAGAGCAATTTATTGAATTGCAAGAAATGCCGTTATCCCCTACAGGAAAAATTGATCGAAAGCACTTAGCTTCATTGGAATTAACTTTATCACGCAGCACTACATATATTGCCCCAGAAAATGATACACAGCGTATGCTTGCTACTGCATGGGAATTTGTACTCGGTATTGAGCCGATTGGCATTCACGATAACTTCTTTCATATCGGTGGGCATTCGCTAAAAGTGCTCGAGATTCTTGTACAAGTGAAAAAACATATACCATTCTTAAAGATTCAGGATTTCTTCCAATATCAAACGATTGCTGAACTGGATCATTATATTCGTCATTATCAACCAGAAGCGATTGAAGATCAAGACGAGCCAGCTAAAAGCATTGTATTCAAGGACTTAATGGAGCCTAGTCCTCTACAAGTCTCCCAAAACGTGAAGCCCTTGCCAATGACATCGGTATTATTAACTGGGGCTACAGGTTATTTAGGTAGTCATGTATTATATGAGCTATTAGCAACAACAACTGCGCACATATATTGCCTTATTCGACCGAGTGCCCAAACTACGATTGAAGCCAAACTAATAGAAAGTATGCAATTTTATTTTGGTAATACGATTGTTCGGCAATTGAAAGACCGTGTCACTGTTATCCAAGGTGACTTAGGCAAGCAACGACTTCATTTATCTGATAAAGATGAACAAATTATTATGAAAGAAATCGATGCCATCATTCATTGTGGTGCAGATGTACGTCATTTCGGTGCAGCTGATCATTTTAATAATGTCAATGTGAATGGAACTCGCTATTTGCTTGAAGTAGCCAAACAGAAACCAGGTGTGCATTTCCATTATGTATCGACTATTGGAATTCCAGAGGAGCTAGCAGCCATCCAATGGGGACCAGATGAAGCAAAAGGTAACTTCAATTACGATGTAAAGCTAACTAATGTTTATACTCAAAGTAAGCTAGAAGCAGAAAATCTTGTTCGAAACGCTGTACATGATGCGATCCCTGTCTCCATTTATCGTGTAGGAAATTTAAGCTGTCATTCTGAAACAGGTAAATTCCAACGTAATATCGATGACAATGCCTTTTACCGTATGATTAAATCAATGCTTTATTTAGGTAAAACTCCTACGGCACAATGGCATGTTGACTTCACACCAATCAATTATGCTAGTCAGGCACTTGTTTCTTTGGCAAGCCAGCCAGCAACCAACGGCCATGTCTTCCATTTATGTAACCCTGTATCGCTTACTTATTTAGAATTAATCGATATGCTGAAAGAAATTGGATATGACTTAACAATTGTTTCAACACAAGAATATACAGATTGGCTTTTAAATGGCGATCATTCAAAAGATGTACAGGAATATTTATCGTTAGCCATTGCGCAGCTTGAAGGTGATGGAGCAAGTGACTCCCCATTTATCTTCAATTGCAAAAAAACGATAGAATTTTTAGCGCATACAAAGATTGAATGTGCGGTACCAAATACAGCCTTTATTCACAGAATGATTCAATATGGCATTGATACAGGCTACTTTCCTGAGCCAAAACAAGTCAATATAAGATGATAAAACAAACTATACAGCTATTTGCACTACCTCTAGGCGCTCAGTTAGCACCACCAGAACGGGATGCTTTCCTTAAAGTACTCCCTTGTGAGGTGCAAAGAAAAGTTCAGCAATACAAGCACTGGCAAGATCAGCAAAGAGCGTTGCTAGGTAGCACTCTTATTAGATGGGCACTCCTTCCCTATATAGATGACGTTCTGTTACATCTAGCTCATAATGAATTTGGGCGCCCTTATATTGCAGGACACCCACATTGGCAGGGAGATTTTAATCTCTCTCATTCTGGGGATTGGATAGTGTTAGCTCTCACCACTATTGGACGAGTGGGCATTGATGTTGAAGAAATAAAGCCAGTTAGTGAAGATATGATGATATATGCGCTTTCTGAGACAGAGCGTCAATTGGTCTCTCATCAGCCTTTACATGTTTTTTATGAGTTTTGGACTTTAAAAGAGGCTCTTTTTAAAACAGGCTTATTACCAATCCAATCGCCACATTTGCTTGATACTACTGATATAAGAAAAAAAAGGAAAGACCTTTTTACCCAATTACTCTATCTTGATCAGCAACATCCTGTATCCGTCTGCTGGAGCAATGAAAATTCTAAGATAATAACCACAATATTAAATAAAGAGCTGCTTCTACAGCTATAACAAAGGAGGAGAAATTGAATAATTTCTCCTCCTTTTATTATGGTTCTATAATATTTTTTGGGGTATTTACACAATTACACGCATAAAAAAAGCACAGATTCACTGATTTATATATACTTGAATTGTCGAGAAACAAGTAATAGAAAGGTGAACTGTGCAAATGAATTTTAACATGAATATCCCAGGATTAAAAGATGTAGAGATTACGAAAGTAGAAGAAGTAGGCGATCGAATCGCATTGTATGTGCAATTGCCTAAGTGCACGCATCCATGTCCAGTTTGTGAAAAAAAAACATCGAAGGTTCACGATTACCGTATACAAAAGATCAATCATTTAAAATGGTTTGAACGTTTAACTATTCTTTTCTATAAACGTCGTCGTTATGTTTGTGATTGTGGAAAGCGTTTCTCTGAAAAATCCCCCTTCGTAGATAAATATCAACGTTACTCAAAGGAATGGAATCAAGTAGTGAGTATACGTGCTATTAAAGCTAAAACATTTAAAGAAGCTGCAGAAGTGCTAGGTACATCAACCACGACGGTTATTCGCCGTTTTAAAAAGGTAGCGAAAAAACAATTAGTAGAGGGTGTACGTTTACCAAAAGCAATTGCGATTGATGAGTATAAAGGCGATACAGATGCAGGTACGTATCAGTTAATCATTGCGAATGCGGAGACGCGCGAACCGATTGATATTTTACCGAATCGTAAAAAAGAAACCATAAAAAATTACCTAAGTCAGTATGGAGCAGATGTTGAGATAGTGGTCATGGATATGAATCCAAGTTTTAAAGCAGCTGTTCGTCAAGCGCTAGGTCGACCTGTTATTGTGGCAGACCGGTTTCATTTTAGCCGTTATATCTATTGGGCAATGGATGAAGTGCGCCGACAAGTACAAAAAGAATGGGACAAATACAATCGTACAAAGTGTAAACGTATGCGTCATGTATTGTATAAACGTGCATCTAAATTATCACCGAAACAACAGTGGTACTTACAGCGTTATACAGAAATGTCTGAAACATTAAAAGTAGCTCATGAATTAAAGGAAGCCTATTGTGAATGGTTTGATTGGGCAAAGACAAAAAATGATGTTGTAGAAGTGAAGAAGCGATTACTAGCTTTTTACCGTAAGGTAGAAGAGACAAAATTACCAGCTTTCTTAAAAGCCATTCAAACATTGAAGAACTGGCAAGTAGAAATCTTAAATAGCTTTAGTTTTGGTTATTCCAATGGCTTCTTGGAAGGCATTAATAATAAAACAAAAGTGATGAAACGGAATGCATATGGCTTTCAGCGTTTCGATCACTTTCGAGCAAAAATCTTATTAAATTTAAAGTATAAAGAAATCGGAGTTCATCTGGGTTAATGTGTTAAAAGATTACACCACCCCAACATTTGACTTAGAACCTTTATTATTAGTAGAAAACGCTGCCCTATCGTGTCATTTATTCGCCCCGCTAGGACAGTGCTTTTTATATTATTTAAATAAGTCTGGATACATTTCTTTCGCTAGTGTCTCCATTCCGTCAATTGTGTTATAGCCATAGCCGAACATGTAATTGTAATCTACGATATATATTTGTTTATTTTTAATAGCCTTCATGCTTGAAAGTTTAGGATTGGCATAAATTTCTTCACGTACTTTTGTCAAATCAGAACCGTCCCAGTTAGGAAGTATTAATACATCTGGATCTGCTGCAATTAATGTCTCAACACTTACATCGCCTGTTTCATCTTTGAAAATATTATCTAATTTAACCATTTTGAATGCATCATTAAAAAATGTTTCGTCGTGTGCTGGATAAATAAAAAGCTCTTTTGGATCATTTGTATGCAGATAAGCAAATGTTTTTTCTTCTTTAATACTTTCTAATTTTGAAGAAATATCTTGTTGTCGGCCTTTTAGTTCGTTAATAAAGCTAACTGCTTTGTCTTGAACATTAAAAATTTCACCGATATTTTCGATATCTTTATAAATAGAATCATATGTACCACCTGTTACAGATGACTCTAAAACATATGTTTTTACACCCATTTCATTAAGAGAGTCTACTGTCCCTACTCCCCATTCAGCATTATCAAATAAGCCACCACGGCCAAATACTAAATCAGGATTAGTCCCTAATGTAACCTCTTTCCCAACATATTCATCACTTAAAATATTTAGCTTAGCATACTGTTCTTCTACAGATTTATCAACTGCTCCAAAGTTCGCACCAACACCAACGATTTTATCGCCTAATCCTAGATGTAATAATAATTCTGCTGCCGGGCGTGTATTTGCCATAATTCTTTCAGGTGCTTTATCAAATACTTGATCTTTCTTTTCCCATGTTGATCCCCCTTCAGCCTTTGTAAAGTTCTCAATTGTTAGTGGATAATGCTCTTTTGTTTGTGTTTCCTTAGATGCATCTTTTGATGTGTATCCGCAGGCTGTTAATGTTAACAAAGCCGCTAAACCAATTCCTAATAATAATTTTTTCTTCATGGTTTTCCTCCTACAGTCCATATGCAAAGCCTAATCCATTCGTCACCGGATTAATAAATGTTTGACATTTTATATGATATAAAGCTTCTATTGTTTCTGGTGTTAAAACTTCTTGTGGTGTACCATGTGCATAGATTTCACCATCTTTTACGGCATAAAGATAGTCACAGTAATGTGCTGCCATTTCTAGATCATGAAGAGCTGCTAAAACACCGATGTTTAAACTTCTTACACAGGATAGTATTTCAATTTGATAGCGAATATCTAAATGATTTGTTGGTTCATCCAAAATCATAAATTTAGGCTGTTGGGCAATCGTTCTAGCTAAAATAACCCTTTGCTTTTCGCCGCCAGATAGTGAAAGAAAGCTACGCCCTCTATAAGATTGTAAGTTCGTTCTTGTCAATGCCTCTTCTACGATGTCAAAATCCTTTTGGTTATCTGACTCTAGCATTTTTTTATGAGGTGTTCTTCCTAACATCACCATTTGTTGAACTGTTAAATCAAAGTGCATTTCATTGAATTGTCCAACCACGCCTAAGTGCTGAGAAATCTTTTTTTCGGGACTTTTTAAAACATCTAAATCATCTAAGAAGACCATTCCTTTTTGAGGCACTAAGCTTTTATAAATGCTTTTTAGTAAAGTTGATTTTCCGCATCCGTTTGGTCCGATTAAGCCCACAAATTGCTGCTTATTCACATGAATGGATATGTTTTTTACGATTTCCTTTTTGCCGATTTTTACTTCTATTTCCTTTGCTACTAATTCCATTGTTCTACCCTCCGAAGTTGTAACCTTTTTTTACAATCATATAGATAAATAATGGTGACCCAATGACAGAAGTAATAATACCAATCGGTAATTCTACATTTTGGATTAATGTACGAGACAGAATATCCGCCCAAATCATGAAAAGACCGCCTAAGAGCAATGTTCCTAGCATTAATCGTTTATGATCTGCCCCGAAAATACCTCTCGTAATATGTGGAATAATTAAACCAACAAAACCGATCATACCTGCATAAGCGACCATCGTCCCTGTAATAAGCGAGGTAAGAACCATATACAATTTACGATAAGCACTTAAATTGATCCCTAATGTGATAGCTGATTCATCCCCAAGTAGCATTGTATTTAGCACGCGATGTTGGAAAAGGAATAATACAGCTCCTAGCACAATGACGAATGTTAAAATCGGTGTTTTGTCCCAGCTTGCGGATGCTAAACTCCCCATAGACCAGAACGTAACCGTTTTGATACCCTCTGCATTATTGGCAAAAAAGATGATAAGGCTTGAAAACGAACTACATAATGCACCGATAACAACCCCTGATAAAACCAATTTCACTGAGGTTGCTTTACCTCCAATACTGGATAAGATAAGCACTGCCATAGAGGTAAACATCGCTCCTGCAAATGCACCAAAGGCTACTCCAAATTGTGCTAGCAATGCACTACTCCCAAAACCAACTAGGATAGCAAAGGTTGCTCCCAATGACGCTCCTGAAGAAATACCAAGTATGTATGGATCAGCAAGTGGGTTTTGGACAACTGCCTGCATGACAGCGCCACACAATGCAAGTCCGACACCAATTAATAAGGCAAAAACCACACGTGGCATTCTGACCTGTAAAATAATATTCAAGTAGGATTCACTTTCCACACTATCAAGGGTGCCAAGTTTTCCATTGGATATAGTATGTAGCAAAATATCCATCGATTGCTTGAAAGGAATACTGACTTGTCCTATTGATACAGAAAAAACGGCAGATATTAAAATGGAGGCTATTAAAAGCAAGATAATAACATAATAAATATTGCCCGTCCCTATTCTGTTAGCTTCCTGTTTATTCAAGATTTCACCTCTATCTATTTAACTATTAGTTAATGATAACGATTATCATTTTCATTTGTATTGTAAGTGATAATCCATTGAAAAACAACAGGAAAATTTTTAATTATAAATTATTCATATATTTAGCAGATGAATAATCCACTTAAATAGCCTGTTCTAATAAAAAATCAAAATAAAAACCACTTTCCATAAAATTATGGAAAGTGGTCATGTTTACTTAAAAGATTGTGCTTTAGTTTAAGCTAAATCTTACATCATTCCTGGCATACCGCCCATGCCGCTCATATCTGGCATTGCTGGTGCTGCTTCAGGGATATCTGCTACAACCGCTTCTGTTGTTAAGAATAGCGCTGCAACTGATGCTGCGTTTTGTAAAGCTGAGCGAGTTACTTTTGCTGGGTCTACTACGCCTGCTTCCATCATGTTTACCCATTCGCCAGTTGCTGCATTGAAACCAATGCCAACTTCTTCACGTTTTAAGCGATCTACGATAATTGAGCCTTCAAGACCAGCGTTATTAGCAATTTGGCGAACTGGTTCTTCTAAAGCACGTAGAACGATTTTCACACCTGTAGCTACGTCGCCTTCTACTGCTTCAGCCGCTTTTTCCACTGCTGCATAGACGTTAAGAAGAGCTGTACCACCACCTGATACGATACCTTCTTCAACAGCCGCACGAGTTGAGTTTAAAGCATCCTCAATACGAAGTTTACGCTCTTTAAGCTCTGTTTCTGTTGCAGCACCAACTTTGATAACTGCTACACCACCTGCTAATTTAGCAAGACGTTCTTGTAATTTTTCTTTATCAAATTCTGAAGTAGTTTCAGCAAGTTGTGCACGGATTTGACCAATGCGTGATTCAATCGCGTCTGCTCCGCCTACACCTTCAACGATTGTTGTGTTATCTTTTGTTACCACTACTTTTGCTGCACGACCAAGTGCAGAAATGTCAGCTGATTTTAGATCTAAGCCTAATTCTTCTGTAATCACTTGTCCACCTGTCAGGATAGCAATATCTTCAAGCATTGCTTTGCGGCGATCACCGAAGCCTGGTGCTTTTACTGCTACAGCATTGAATGTACCACGAAGCTTGTTCACAACAAGTGTTGCTAGTGCTTCACCTTCTACATCTTCAGCAATCATTAAAAGTGGACGACCTTGTTGTACCACTTGTTCTAATAATGGTAATACTTCTTGAATGTTTGTAATTTTTTTATCAGTAATTAAAATGTATGGGTTATCAAGAACCGCTTCCATTTTATCTGTATCAGTTACCATGTAATGAGACGCATAGCCACGATCAAACTGCATACCCTCTACTACATCTAGCTCTGTTGTGAAGCCTTTTGATTCTTCAATTGTAATAACACCATCGTTACCAACGCGCTCCATTGCTTCAGCAATTAGTTGTCCAACTTCATCATCAGCAGCAGAAATAGCAGCAACTTGTGCAATTTCTTCCTTATTGCTTACTGGGCGAGAAATAGCGTGTAATTCCGTAAGTGCTGCAGCCACTGCTTTATCAATACCTTTGCGGATACCTACAGGATTTGCGCCAGCTGTAACGTTTTTCAAGCCTTCACGAATAATTGCTTGAGCTAATACTGTTGCTGTAGTTGTACCATCACCAGCGATTTCGTTTGTCTTAGAAGCAACTTCTGCTACTAATTTTGCTCCCATGTTTTCGTATGGGTTTTCTAATTCGATTTCTTTTGCAATTGTCACACCATCATTTGTAATAAGTGGTGAACCGAATTTTTTTTCTAAAACAACATTACGTCCTTTTGGTCCTAATGTTACTTTTACTGCATTCGCTAATTTATCTACACCTTGTAACATTAATGAACGAGCGTCTTCTGAGAATTTAATATCTTTTGCCATGAGAATTTACCCTCCTGAAATGGAATATTCGTTAAGCTTCTTCAATATATTTATATCAATTTCACCTTATTGTCACATTTGTTTTGCAGACAATAAGCATCCACCTTACGTAAGGTGTGTTTAATGTTCTTATTCAATAATTGCAAGAATATCGCTTTCGCGTAAAATTAGGTATTCATTACCTTCAAATTTAACTTCTGTGCCAGCGTATTTAGAGAAAATAATGCGGTCGTCAACTTTAACGTCAAGCTCTACACGTTGCCCGTTCTCTAATACACGACCTGTCCCAACTGCTACTACTTTACCTTCTTGTGGTTTTTCTTTTGCAGAGTCAGGTAGTACAATACCGAATGCAGATTTTTCTTCTACCTCGATTAGTTCAATTACAATACGATCTCCTAGTGGTCTTAACAAGTGAAACAACCTCCTAATAATTAAATAATTGTTGATATTTATTAGCACTCTATATCAATGAGTGCTAACACAATTATTATGATAATCAATCACCCTTTTTTTTGCAAGTCAGAACTTCAAAAAATTTTGTTTTCTTTCCATATTCCTCTACAATAGAAAAGAAGCATATGAATGGAAAGGATTTTGACTGTGACTAATTCTCAAAAAGTAACGAAACATAAAAAAACAGCCCTGTATGTTTTGCTGATTTATATCTTGATGCAAATCTCTAGCAGATGGTTGCTCTTACCGTTCCATAAGCTCATCATGAAGGTAACGGGTTTAGCTTCTGAACAAGCAGCTCCCATTACTCAAGGTTGGTATATTGCCTTAAGTTTTGCTGTAGCGCTCATTTTAAGCTTAATCCTTACATCTCGAGATAAGGCCTTCTGGAACATTTATCAAGGAAAAAAAGAAACGATACCACTTACAATTGTGTGGGGAATCATCGGCTTCTTCCTAGTCTTCTTTGGACAAATGATTGGTGCAGCTATTGAGATGGCTGTTTTCGGTATTGAAGGAGGCTCACAAAATACTGCTGATATAGTTGCGATAGCTAAAGGGGCTCCCATTGCCATATTAGCAATTGTTGTATTTGGTCCCATTTTAGAAGAATTCGTCTTTCGCAGAGTGATCTTTGGCTCGCTTGTCCAAACAACAAATTTCTGGGTGGCAGCAATCGTTAGTGCCATTTTCTTTGCGATTATCCACTTCGACTTCTCACATATCTTGCTTTATACCATTTGTGGTTTAATCTTCGCTTTTTTATATCACAAAACAAAGCGCATTTGGACGTCTATTATTGCACACGTCATGCTTAATGGATTTGTGACACTTGTACAATTCTATGCGGAACCATTGCAAAAGTTTCTTCAAGAACTAGAAAAAATGCAATAAATTTTTGTAAAGCCCAAAAGGTAATACAAAATATAGACAAAATTGTATAGGTACCAATTTAATGTAATTTAATTACATCATGTTAGATTTCAGTATAAATAGCCTCATTACAAAAAGACAATAGCTTTCCCAATTTAAAAATAGCAACAGATAACGAATAGTTTTCTGTTGCTATTTTTTATTTCGGAAACAAAATTTGTAAAAGTCCGATAATACTCTATAGTTTATAGAGAGATAAAAATGAAAATATTAACATAAATACAAATTTTCTGTAAATTATGATTGATTAGCCATAATGCGAATGTTACACTTGATTTAACTCGAGTGTAGCTTACTTTTAATAGCGCTTTAAATGATTAATTATAGGAGGTATTAAATATGCAAGCAAAAAAAATAATTAGTGGTGTGTTACTAGGATTATCCGTAACTCTATCAGGAGCACTAATTTCTTCGGCAGAAGAAATAGAGAATAATGAAACTAATAATGTAAGTACTGAAAATAATAGTGAAATTTCACAAAGCTCTGGAGAAATAACTCCTTATGCTGTACACGAAAGATGGGTTTCAGGAATTAGAAAACCTTACTCACTTTTCTCAACAGTCGAAAAACAAGTATTTCATATAAACGGCGATTGGAGTGGTGTACTTAATTTAGTAGCTATTGAAGATTCATACGATATTTTCACAGGAAAACGCATTAAGGTGGGCGTTTATGAGGGGTGGCTATATCCAAGATAGTTTAAAAGTACACATATTTTTAATCGAGAATTTCTACTCTTTTCTAGTATTATAAAATAAGTACTAATTTAAAGAAAATCTATTTAGTATTTGAACTACACCTCAATTGGAGGTGTAGTTTTTTACGGATAAATTTAGAATAAAAGAAAAACTAGAAACAACTAATTGCTTAATAATTGATAGGAACATAATCGAAAATTTACTGTCAAATGCGATAAACAATATAACATTTCTAAATTACACATCATAATTCAAATTAGGTGTACTAAAATACTTAACTTATAATAGTTAGTTTTTGAAAATTAACCACATTATCTTGTAAAAAGCCTGTTTGAATTATAAAGTGTTTTACATCAAGCTTGCATGTAACATAATAAACTTTATTTTGTATACTTCTAACTAATTACTAGGAATAATATACTTCTTGGCTAATTTATCAATAAGAAAGAACTTCTTGAATATATTTTCTCCTTACTTATAATTTACTGCTATACTTTGACATAGCAAACACCCAAAAGTTAGATTTTCACGCTAACTTTTGGGTGTACTTCAATTTTAAAATTGATTATTGTTTTTTTAATTCTTCAATTTGTTTCCGTTGTAACTCAAGTGCCTCTTCAATCTGGCGCTTTTGTTCAGCTTCCTGCTCTTCTTTTAATCTCATTTCTTCTGATTGCAAGTATTTTTTATAGCCAATACGTGAAATCATAATGCTTATTTCATATAGCATAAACAATGGTATTGATACCATTAAATGCGAAGCCAACTCCGGGGGTGCAATTATAGCTGCACACACAAACAGACCAAAATAGGAATACTTTCGAAAACGCACTAGTATTTCAGGAGTTAACATTCCAATACGTGAAAAGAATAGGACTACAATCGGCAATTGGAAAAGGAAACCAAATGGAATTGTAAGTCTAAATAAAAATGAAAAATAGTCCTTTATGCCAATTGTTGGTTGTATGTCTAATTCATTCGATAAACCCATCATAAATTTTATGACATAAGGAAATAAGTAAAAGAAAGAAAAGGACAGCCCTGCTAAAAATAATAAAAATGCATACGGAATATACTTTAAGGTTGCTTTTCGTTCTATGTCCCTTAGTCCTGGACTTATAAATGCCCACAATTGATACATTAAAATTGGCGAAGAAACAATAAAAGAGATTAAAAATATAACTTGAATATAAATTGAAAGCGGTGTTACTACATCAAACGCATGGAGTTCTATATTATAGGATTCTCCAGTAATTTGAAGATATTTAATAATTGGCTTTGCGACAAAAAAGGCGCCGGCCATAGCTAGAACAAAGAAAACGGCAACAATGAACAGCCGTTTTCTTAATTCTTCTATATGCTCAATGACAGTTAGATCTTTTGGATTCATTCCTCAACATCCTAACTTACTTATCTAGTTCTTTCTTTTTCTTATCATCATCATCTTCGTCGGCTAAACCTTTAGTAGCATTTTTGAATTCACGTAGTGTTGAACCAAATGCCTTACCAAGCTCTGGTAACTTTTTAGGACCAAAAATTAGTAACGCGACAACTCCGATAATAATGAGGCTCATAGGACCAATACCACCCATTACAGCCACCTCCTCTTTATATCCATCATTTTAACGCATATTTCGCCATTTTGCTAACTAATTATATGTGAAAGTTTTTCGTCACTCTCACTGATTTGACCTCATTTTATTTAAATTATCTATCTTGACAGAAACGGTGAATTACACTTAAAAATATGTATGGTTTTCACTCTTCCTGATTACGAATTAAATAAATAAGCGCTTGCAACTCTACCGATAAATCGATGGTTAAAAGCTGCATTCTTTCAGGTACTGTTAATCGCTCTGGCGTAAAGTTTAAAATTCCCTTTGCATTCATGGCTGCTAAGCGATCCGCCATTTTTTGAGCGGAGCGTGGTGAAACGGTTAAAATAGCAAGCTCTGCACCGTATTCTGCATATTTTTCTTCCAATAAATCTGGATGAAAAACAGGAATGTTACTGATCATTTTGCCATCCTTCGGTGCTTTTGAATCGAATGCTACCACAATATGTGTATTATGATTTTTTTGAAAATTATATTTTAATAATGCACTGCCTAAATTCCCCACACCAATTAACGCTACTTTTGTCGTTTCATGTTGATCAAGCGTCTGGCTAAAAAATTGTAATAGATGCTGCACATCGTAGCCATAACCCTTTTTCCCAAGTGCACCAAAATAAGAAAAATCACGGCGAATAGTTGCAGAATCTATTTTCATCGCTTCACTCAATTCCTTCGACGAAATACGTTCCATACCTTCTTGTGCAAAGTTTTGAATAAATCGATAGTAAAGAGGAAGTCTTTTTGTAGTGGCTTGTGGAATTTTTAATTCTTGTTTCAAACTTTTTCCTCCTTATGATGTACCTCCATCAATTTTACTGTCTTTAACTACTAATTTTAATACATTCATCCTTAACAATATACAACATTTTTGCAATCCCCTGCTGTATTTCTCTTTAGTTAATGGCGCCTTATACGCAGCTAACTAAAAAGAAATCGTTTCAATCTTACATGACTGCTAGGAATAAGTAAAGCACGGACATTGCATGCAAATCGTTCATCCATTACACTAAGGTAGAATTGAGGTGTCAAGAATGATTGTTTTACAGGTCAATCAACTAACTAAATCCTTTCTTGCAGATGAAATTTTAAGTGGTGTTAAATTAGAAGTTCAACACCGTGACCGTGTTGCCTTAGTAGGACGAAACGGTGCAGGTAAATCTACTTTATTAAAAATAATTGCTGGTCAAATGTCCTATGATTCAGGCGATATCATTATCCCAAAGGGTATTCAAATAGGCTATTTAGAGCAACATGCAGGATTAAACTCTACGCTAACGATTTGGAATGAAATGATGACTATTTTCGAATCACTTTTAGCACAAGAACAGCTCCTACGCTCACTTGAACAACAAATGGCTGATCCTACTGTTTATGAAAATCCTACTATGTATGCGAAAGTTATGTCGGAATACGATCAATTACAGCATACGTTCAAGGATGCTGGCGGCTATCAATATGAATCAGACATACGATCAGTCCTTCATGGTATGCAATTTTATTCCGAAGACTATGACAAACCCATCAGTTCCTTATCTGGTGGACAACGCACACGTTTAGCACTTGCTAAGCTCTTACTTAGTAAACCAGATCTTTTAATTCTCGATGAGCCTACTAACCATTTAGATATCGAAACATTATCTTGGTTGGAATCCTATTTAAAGGGCTATGAAGGCGCAATATTAATTGTTTCCCATGACCGCTACTTCTTAGACCAAGTCGTTTCTATTGTCTACGAAGTATCCCGTCATCGTGTTACCAAATATCCTGGTAATTATAGTGCTTATTTAGATGAAAAAGCTAAAAATTATGAGCGTGATGTCAAACTCTATGAACGTCAGCAAGATGAAAAGGCCAAGCTAGAGGATTTTATCCAAAAAAATATTGCACGTGCTTCTACAACAAAAATGGCACAAAGTCGACGTAAAATGCTTGAACGTACAGAGTGGATGGAATCCCCGGACGGTGATGAGAAATCCGCTAGTTTCGGTTTCTCGATTGAACGTCAAAGTGGAAATGATGTTTTATCTGTTGATGAATTAACGATTGGTTATAATGATCGTACCATTTCTAGTGGGATAAACCTTCGCACTTTTCGCGAGGATCGGATTGCCCTTGTTGGTCCAAATGGAGTTGGTAAATCGACATTATTAAAAACAATTGTAAAGGATTTAGCCCCTCTTGCAGGCAGTATTCGTTATGGGACGAATGTACAAATTGGCTATTATGATCAAGAGCAAGCAAAGCTCTCGAGTAATAAGAGTGTCCTGAAAGAATTATGGGATGAATGGCCACTCATGAACGAAAAAGATATTCGAACTGTATTAGGGCGTTTTCTTTTTAGTGGTGAAGATGTGGATAAAGCTGTATCCTCTTTATCGGGCGGTGAAAAAGCACGCCTTGCACTCGCAAAGCTAATGATGCAAAAGGCTAATTTCTTAATTCTAGATGAGCCTACCAATCATTTAGACTTAGATAGCAAAGAGGTATTAGAAAATGCCTTGATTGATTATCCAGGTACTCTTCTATTTGTCTCACACGACCGCTACTTCATTAATCGTATCGCAACAAAAGTGGTGGAGTTATCTGGAACGGGTTCATTTGAATATTTAGGTGATTACGATTATTACGTTGAGAAAAAGCAGGAACTATTGGAACTAGCACAAATGAATGCTGCCTCTCAACCCCAAGTACAGCAAGATCTGCCTGATAAAACGTCTACATCAAAAATAGATAAAGAGGCAAAAAAACGTGAACGTCAAATTAGACGTACGATCGAAGATTTAGAAAGCAAGATGCAAGAAACATCTACTATTGTTGCAAGCCTAGAAGAGGCTCTATGTGACTCTGCCATTTTCACTGACCATGAAAAAATTTCAATGCTTCAAGACGAATTAGCAACTGCTAAAGAACAGCATGAGCTATTAGAATTAGAATGGCTTGAGTTAAATGAAGAACTCGAAAATATTAATATGTAAAGATGTAAGCCATGTGACCTTTCACATGGCTTTTTCTTTACTTGTCTTCATTTTTCATATATATTGGTCAAGTGCTATTTTTCGACAAAAAATGCCCACAGTTTTATACACACTATAAATCTAGTAATACCAACATATCAACAGAGTTTTCCACACTGTCCACAATAAAAAATTATTTTATCCACATTGTATCGTATAAAACAAGCTACTATATATTGAATAATCACAAGTTATACACAAGTTATCAACAATTTGTGTATAAGTACGCGTGTTCGCTATTTATTTCGCTCTTTTACCTGTGGATAATTTTCTGAAAAATTTGTCAATTTTGTTGTTTCTACTTATTATTCCCTTAGCACCGTTCCTTTTTATCAACAATTATTCGACAATTAAAAAGAGATATCTAAAAATATAGATACCTCTTTTCCATACTATATCCAGGATTTTAACTCCATTCCTGGACGTCCATTCATCATTAAGTTTCCTCGAATACCAGCCTCATACATCGGCATAGCAGCTGCGCCAATCATTGCAGCATTATCAGTACACAATTTAAGCGGTGGTACAAAAAACGGGATACCTTCCTCTTCAAATACAGCCTCCAAAGAAGTTCGCAAACCTTTATTTGCGGCTACACCTCCAGCTGCAATAACCTGTTTCACCTGATACTCACGAGCAGCACGCAATGTTTTAGCTGTCAGTACTTCAACAACACTTTCCTGAAATCCCTTGGCAACAGCTGCTGGTGAAATGGCTTCACCTCGTTGATCCATATTATGTTTATAATTGATGACAGCTGATTTTAAACCGCTAAAGCTAAAATCATACGAATCCTCTTCCAACCATACTCTTGGAAAAGGCACAGCCTCTCCTTCCTCATGAGCAAGACGATCAATATGTGGCCCACCAGGATAAGGTAAATTTAAAACACGTGCCACTTTATCATATGCTTCACCAGCAGCATCATCTCGTGTTTCACCAATGACCTCAAAAGAACCATGCTCCTTCATATAGACAAGCTCTGTATGACCGCCTGAAACTACTAGTGCTAATAAAGGGAACTCCATTGGCTGTACAAGCGCATTGGCATAAATATGACCTGCAATATGATGTACACCCACAATGGGTAAGCTGTTCGCAAAGGCAAAAGCCTTCGCCGCATTAATGCCAATCAACAATGCCCCTACAAGACCTGGACCCTCTGTAACAGCAACCGCATCCAAATCTGACGGCTTTAGATTTGCTTGAGCTAAAGCTTCTTCAATTACCATCGTAATTTGTTCAACATGATGGCGTGATGCAATTTCTGGGACAACTCCACCAAAACGCTTATGACTCTCTATTTGAGAAGCAACAACATTCGACACGATTTCATGACCATTTCGAATAATCGCTGCAGCTGTTTCATCACAGCTTGATTCTATTGCTAATATCATTCCATTATTCATTGTAAATTCACCCACATGACAAGGGCATCCTCCCCGTTATCAGTATAATAGCCTTTCCGTATACCACCATCTTGGAATTGAAGCTTGCGATAAAGATTTTGTGCAACGGTGTTCGTTACACGTACCTCCAATGTCATAACCTCCATTCCATGTAAACGAGCTATTTGCATCGCCTCACGCATTAATCCCTCGCCTATACCTCGACCACGAGCACCCTCAATCACAGCTACATTCGTAATTTGGGCTGCATCTATAACCATCCACATCCCACAAAAACCAATAATACTTCCATTTGCATCCACAGCCAGCACATAATGAGCATACTGATTTTCATGCACTTCATAGTAAAAGGAATCCAACGTCCAAGGTACAGGAAATGAAGCTACTTCAATTTCATAAACTGCTGGTACATCATCAGAAACCATTTTACGATAAGTTACATCACTACTCATGTTCTTTCTCCTTTTGTTCTTTCAGCCAATTTGCTTCAGCCTCTGCAATTCGTTTATATTGTGGGACAAAGTGATGAGTAGCTTCAACACTCGGTAACTCCACTTTAGTTCCTACACGAATAACTTCCGTTGCACGTGGCAAGTCAAGACTAAAAGGTGCACGCAAAGCGTTATCACCAAGCTCTTCTACGATGTTATCCCAAAAAATGCCCACATCTGTTCCTACAAATAAAACAGGTGCATCTAATGCCCTTAAACGTTCTAATAAATCAGCGATATGTGCATGATGATCTTCCACAAGAGCCTCTAGTGTCATTCCTTGATAAACAGCTGTATAAACATTGTCTCTTCTTGCATCAAAAATTGGACAAATGAATCCATTATAAAGGGTAGCATTTGCAGCTAATGCTTTTAAGCTAGAGACGCCAACTAAAGGTATCTGTAATGTCCAAGCTAGGGTTTTCGCTAATGTCACACCTATGCGGACACCTGTATACGAACCTGGACCTTCAGACACCGCAATCACATCCAAGTCGCCTGCCTTTAAGCCTGCTCTTGCTAATATTTCTTCGATAGCGGGCATCGCGCCAGCAGAATGCGTTAATTTTATATTTTGCACCATCTCGGCTACCACTTTTCCATCCCTCACAATAGCAACGGAAAGTGGTGTATTCGCTGTTTCTATTCCTAACCAAATCATTTCATTAGCTCCTCACATAGCGCCTTATAGCGTTCCCCAGTAGGTATTAACACAAAACGTCGTTCATTATCTCCGATTCGGTAAATCTCTATCGCTAATCGATTCTGTGGCAAATCCTGTTCAATTAAATGCGCCCACTCTACCACTGATACTGCATCTCCATAAAATAATTCATCCCAACCAAGGTCCTCGTCACTTTCAGCCAGACGATATACATCTAAATGATTGAAGGGTAAACGTCCTTCATACTGTTTAACAATCGTAAATGTTGGACTGTTGACTGTTCTCTTCACACCAAGCCCCTTTGCTAAGGCCTTCGTAAACGTTGTCTTGCCTGCGCCCAAATCTCCTTCTAATGTAATCGTATCTTGAGCTTCTAGTAAATTGGCAAGTGCCATAGCAAAACGTTCTGTATCATCAACTGAATTCATGATTATTTCATACATTCTCATTTTTCCTCTCATCACTACATTACCTCTAGTTTACCTAAACTAGCGAAAATGTTCAAAGCATCCAATATCATTTATATCCTACTTAGAATGTCGTCGTTAAAAAGCCTAATTCAATACATAGGTTGCTTATTTAAATGAAAAAACACGTCTTCATTTACGAAGACGTGACAACGATTTATCTTTTTGAATGACCTTTCACTGCTATGATTTCTTTGCCAACTAGTTTATCATCCTTAAATTTCACTATATAGGCCTGTGTCATCAAGATTTCATCATTCCAACGATATTCATTATTTTTGATCTTTTTACCTGCGCCGCCTGCTGCTTTTACTACCTCAATATATGACATATCATTTTTTAATTTCTCAAATTCTACTTCGTTCATATTTTTTTGCCAGTGATACGCATTTGATTCTTCAATCTCTATAATAGGATCTCCACAGCCTACCATCATTATCATGGAACCAATAAGCAAAGGTAAATAAATACTTTTAAAAGAATAATCTTTGCTCATATAAACACCTCCGTAGCCAATCCGATTACTTCTACTTTTTACCCTTAATCTTTATATTAGAAACACATCTAATTTTACCTTATAGAAACGCTATCATTTATCGGTAATTTTTACTATTTTTAGATAATGTTAAATAAATACAAATAATTATATTTATGTAAATAATATCAATTATTTCACGAAGATTAAGCCATTTTTTAGACACGATTGAGATGCTTTTAGGGAAATAGATGTTGTTTATGAAATAATAAAGGGAGGTTGGTCTCAAATACTTCACAGATTGTTATACTTTTAGCCCCTTTGTTTCTAATAGGCGAGGTTGATCCTTTAGGAGTTATTCATTTGTCATAAAATTTCTACTTAGGTTTCCTAATAAGCTCCTGAATGATGAATTGGTTCCATACTCCGATAAAATATAAAAAGTCCTTATGATGTAAAATCATAAGGACTGTAATATCAATTTAAATGGCGGTCCCGACCGGGATCGAACCGGCGATCTCCTGCGTGACAGGCAGGCATGTTAACCGCTACACCACGGGACCTCTTTAAGACATTTATAAATATATCATAGAAAACATAGATATGCAATATCTATTTTTATATTTTCCTTTAATATATTTTCTAACACTCTCTTAACTAGAAATAGAACTTATCTTGTAATGAATTTCCTATACAATCAACTTCTTAATTTTATATAAGCTCTAAACATAATGCATATTTTGCAGTATATTTAACTTTAAAGGGGGAAATGTAACATGTCAAAATTAGAGCAATTACAAGCAGCCTTACAGCTACACGAAACCGATGCAATTATTATTACAAATGCTCAAAATCGTCGCTATCTAACCGGTTTTACAGGTAGTGCAGGTACAGTTATCGTAACGAAGACGCGCGCACTTTTATTAGTAGACTTCCGCTATACACAGCAAGCAACAAATCAATGTGACACCTTTGAAGTACTCGAGATTGATCGCAACCGTTTATATGAAACCATTCAGGAAATTTTTGAACAGGAATCAATTCAAACAGTTGGTTTTGAGCAACTTCATGTTACTTATTACAGCTATCAATTCATGAAAAGCAAATTGACAGCCATATTAAAACCAATGCCTACTATTGTAGAAGATTTACGGATGATTAAAACGCCAGAGGAAATTGAAATAATTAAAAAAGCAGCATGGATTTCTGATGAGGCATTTAATCATATTCTGACATTCATCAAACCTGGTATTTCAGAACTTGAGATAGCCTATGAATTAGAGTCTCATATGCGCAAAAATGGTGCAACGGGTGCAGCCTTCGATATGATTATTGCTTCTGGCCATCGCTCAGCACTCCCACATGGCGTAGCATCCTCTAAAATAGTGGAGCAAGGTGATATGCTGACAATGGATTTTGGTGCTTACTATCAAGGCTATCGTTCTGATATGACAAGAACGATTGCTGTTGGAGAACCATTAGAGCAATTAAAAGAAGTATATCAAATAGTCCATTATGCCTTACAACATGCCCTTTCCAATATCAAACCTGGTATTACTGGACAAGAGGCAGATCGTTATACACGAGACTACATTACTGCAAAGGGATATGGACAAAATTACGGACATGGTACAGGACATGGCATAGGCTTAGATATCCATGAAAATATATTTATGTCTACCATATGTAAAGACATTTTAGAAGAGAATATGGTACTGACAGTAGAACCGGGTATTTATATACCGAATGTAGGTGGTGTTCGTATCGAGGATGATATTATCGTTACAAAAGAAGGCGTTGAAGTCATTACCCACTCTCCTAGAGAACTTATTATTTTATAGACATTTTAAAGAGTAATTACAATGACTGTAATTACTCTTTTCATTAATATAAAAAAACAGTCAGCACACAGCTGACTGTTTTATTTGCCTAGCGACGTCCTACTCTCACAGGGGGAAGCCCCCAACTACCATCGGCGCTAAAGAGCTTAACTTCCGTGTTCGGTATGGGAACGGGTGTGACCTCTTTGCCATCATCACTAGACTTTTTAAAAGACAAGATTTATTATACCATATTTAAGTATAAATACAAGCTTTTTTTAAAACTTTCTTGTTCTTTCAAAACTGGATAAACGGTACATTGAATGCTTCAAACATATTGGTTAAGTCCTCGATCGATTAGTATTCGTCAGCTCCATGTGTCACCACACTTCCACCTCGAACCTATCTACCTCATCGTCTTTGAGGGATCTTACTTACTTGCGTAATGGGAAATCTCATCTTGAGGGGGGCTTCATGCTTAGATGCTTTCAGCACTTATCCCGTCCACACATAGCTACCCAGCGATGCCTTTGGCAAGACAACTGGTACACCAGCGGTGTGTCCATCCCGGTCCTCTCGTACTAAGGACAGCTCCTCTCAAATTTCCTACGCCCACGACGGATAGGGACCGAACTGTCTCACGACGTTCTGAACCCAGCTCGCGTACCGCTTTAATGGGCGAACAGCCCAACCCTTGGGACCGACTACAGCCCCAGGATGCGATGAGCCGACATCGAGGTGCCAAACCTCCCCGTCGATGTGGACTCTTGGGGGAGATAAGCCTGTTATCCCCGGGGTAGCTTTTATCCGTTGAGCGATGGCCCTTCCATGCGGAACCACCGGATCACTAAGCCCGTCTTTCGACCCTGCTCGACTTGTAGGTCTCGCAGTCAAGCTCCCTTGTGCCTTTACACTCTACGAATGATTTCCAACCATTCTGAGGGAACCTTTGGGCGCCTCCGTTACCTTTTAGGAGGCGACCGCCCCAGTCAAACTGTCCGCCTGACACTGTCTCCTGCCCCGCTAAGGGGCATGGGTTAGAATTTCAATACAACCAGGGTAGTATCCCACCGACGCCTCCTTCGAAGCTGGCGCTCCGAGATCTCTGGCTCCTACCTATCCTGTACAAGTTGTACCAAAATTCAATATCAGGCTACAGTAAAGCTCCACGGGGTCTTTCCGTCCTGTCGCGGGTAACCTGCATCTTCACAGGTACTATAATTTCACCGAGTCTCTCGTTGAGACAGTGCCCAGATCGTTACGCCTTTCGTGCGGGTCGGAACTTACCCGACAAGGAATTTCGCTACCTTAGGACCGTTATAGTTACGGCCGCCGTTTACTGGGGCTTCAATTCGCAGCTTCGCTTGCGCTAACCACTCCTCTTAACCTTCCAGCACCGGGCAGGCGTCAGCCCCTATACGTCACCTTACGGTTTTGCAGAGACCTGTGTTTTTGCTAAACAGTCGCCTGGGCCTATTCACTGCGGCTCTCATGCGCTTGCACGCTCAAGAGCACCCCTTCTCCCGAAGTTACGGGGTCATTTTGCCGAGTTCCTTAACGAGAGTTCTCTCGCACACCTTAGGATTCTCTCCTCGACTACCTGTGTCGGTTTGCGGTACGGGCACCTCTCACCTCGATAGAGGCTTTTCTTGGCAGTGTGAAATCAGGAACTTCGTCCATACGGACTCGCCATCACAGCTCAACGTTACAGTGTGCGGATTTGCCTACACACACGCCTTACTGCTTGGACGCGCACAACCAACGGCGCGCTTACCCTATCCTACTGCGTCCCCCCATTTCTCAAACGGTGAGGAGGTGGTACAGGAATATCAACCTGTTGTCCATCGCCTACGCCTATCGGCCTCGGCTTAGGTCCCGACTAACCCTGAGCGGACGAGCCTTCCTCAGGAAACCTTAGTCATACGGTGGACGGGATTCTCACCCGTCTTTCGCTACTCATACCGGCATTCTCACTTCTAAGCGCTCCACCAGTCCTTCCGGTCTGACTTCAACGCACTTAGAACGCTCTCCTACCACTGACATCGTAGATGTCAATCCACAGCTTCGGTGAATCGTTTAGCCCCGATACATTTTCGGCGCAGCGTCACTCGACCAGTGAGCTATTACGCACTCTTTAAATGATGGCTGCTTCTAAGCCAACATCCTGGTTGTCTGTGCAACGCCACATCCTTTTCCACTTAACGATTACTTTGGGACCTTAGCTGGTGGTCTGGGCTGTTTCCCTTTTGACTACGGATCTTATCACTCGCAGTCTGACTCCCGTGTATAAATATCTGGCATTCGGAGTTTGTCTGAATTCGGTAAACCGGGATGGCCCCCTAGTCCAAACAGTGCTCTACCTCCAGTATTCTCATCACGAGGCTAGCCCTAAAGCTATTTCGGAGAGAACCAGCTATCTCCAAGTTCGATTGGAATTTCTCCGCTACCCACACCTCATCCCCGCACTTTTCAACGTGCGTGGGTTCGGGCCTCCAGTAAGTGTTACCTCACCTTCACCCTGGACATGGGTAGATCACCTGGTTTCGGGTCTACGACCACGTACTACTTCGCCCTATTCAGACTCGCTTTCGCTGCGGCTCCGCCTTCTAAAGCTTAACCTTGCACGTAATCGTAACTCGCCGGTTCATTCTACAAAAGGCACGCTATCACCCATTAACGGGCTCTAACTACTTGTAGGCACACGGTTTCAGGATCTCTTTCACTCCCCTTCCGGGGTGCTTTTCACCTTTCCCTCACGGTACTGGTTCACTATCGGTCACTAGGTAGTATTTAGCCTTGGGAGATGGTCCTCCCGGATTCCGACGGAATTTCACGTGTTCCGCCGTACTCAGGATCCACTCAGGAGAGAACGAACTTTCGACTACAGGGCTTTTACCTGCTCTGGCGGACCTTTCCAAGTCGCTTCATCTAACTCGCTCTTTTGTAACTCCGTATAGAGTGTCCTACAACCCCAAGAGGCAAGCCTCTTGGTTTGGGCTCTTCCCGTTTCGCTCGCCGCTACTCAGGGAATCGATTTTTCTTTCTCTTCCTCCAGGTACTTAGATGTTTCAGTTCCCTGGGTCTGCCTTCAAGACGCTATGTATTCACGTCAAGATACTACGCGATTAAACGTAGTGGGTTCCCCCATTCGGAAATCTCCGGATCAAAGCTCACTTACAGCTCCCCGAAGCATATCGGTGTTAGTGCCGTCCTTCTTCGGCTCCTAGTGCCAAGGCATTCGCCGTGCGCCCTTAATAACTTAACCAAGTTATTAAGCCTATAAAAAAACTTAAAAAATAAATGTGTTTGTTACAATTTCAATGTCGTTTTATCCAGTTTTCAAAGAACAAGTTTTGAAGTGTTTCATTCAGAAGAATGAACCTTCAAAACTGAACGCAAAACGTAATCTTACAAACCCAAGGTTTGTATTCCGAAATAATCCTTAGAAAGGAGGTGATCCAGCCGCACCTTCCGATACGGCTACCTTGTTACGACTTCACCCCAATCATCTATCCCACCTTCGGCGGCTGGCTCCAAAAGGTTACCTCACCGACTTCGGGTGTTACAAACTCTCGTGGTGTGACGGGCGGTGTGTACAAGGCCCGGGAACGTATTCACCGCGGCATGCTGATCCGCGATTACTAGCGATTCCGGCTTCATGTAGGCGAGTTGCAGCCTACAATCCGAACTGAGAACGACTTTATCGGATTAGCTCCCTCTCGCGAGTTGGCAACCGTTTGTATCGTCCATTGTAGCACGTGTGTAGCCCAGGTCATAAGGGGCATGATGATTTGACGTCATCCCCACCTTCCTCCGGTTTGTCACCGGCAGTCACCTTAGAGTGCCCAACTAAATGATGGCAACTAAGATCAAGGGTTGCGCTCGTTGCGGGACTTAACCCAACATCTCACGACACGAGCTGACGACAACCATGCACCACCTGTCACCGTTGCCCCCGAAGGGGAAACTATATCTCTACAGTGGTCAACGGGATGTCAAGACCTGGTAAGGTTCTTCGCGTTGCTTCGAATTAAACCACATGCTCCACCGCTTGTGCGGGCCCCCGTCAATTCCTTTGAGTTTCAGTCTTGCGACCGTACTCCCCAGGCGGAGTGCTTAATGCGTTAGCTGCAGCACTAAGGGGCGGAAACCCCCTAACACTTAGCACTCATCGTTTACGGCGTGGACTACCAGGGTATCTAATCCTGTTTGCTCCCCACGCTTTCGCGCCTCAGCGTCAGTTACAGACCAGAAAGTCGCCTTCGCCACTGGTGTTCCTCCAAATCTCTACGCATTTCACCGCTACACTTGGAATTCCACTTTCCTCTTCTGCACTCAAGTCCCCCAGTTTCCAATGACCCTCCACGGTTGAGCCGTGGGCTTTCACATCAGACTTAAAGGACCGCCTGCGCGCGCTTTACGCCCAATAATTCCGGACAACGCTTGCCACCTACGTATTACCGCGGCTGCTGGCACGTAGTTAGCCGTGGCTTTCTAATAAGGTACCGTCAAGGTACAGCCAGTTACTACTGTACTTGTTCTTCCCTTACAACAGAGTTTTACGATCCGAAAACCTTCTTCACTCACGCGGCGTTGCTCCATCAGGCTTTCGCCCATTGTGGAAGATTCCCTACTGCTGCCTCCCGTAGGAGTCTGGGCCGTGTCTCAGTCCCAGTGTGGCCGATCACCCTCTCAGGTCGGCTACGCATCGTCGCCTTGGTGAGCCGTTACCTCACCAACTAGCTAATGCGCCGCGGGCCCATCCTATAGCGACAGCCGAAACCGTCTTTCAGTCTCTTGCCATGAAGCAAAAGAGATTATTCGGTATTAGCCCCGGTTTCCCGGAGTTATCCCAAACTATAGGGTAGGTTGCCCACGTGTTACTCACCCGTCCGCCGCTAACGTCAAAGGAGCAAGCTCCTTTTCTGTTCGCTCGACTTGCATGTATTAGGCACGCCGCCAGCGTTCGTCCTGAGCCAGGATCAAACTCTCCATAAAAGAAATTTGATTAGCTCAAATTGTTTTGCTGGCATCATGTTTGATGTCCAAAATTTTGTTTCGTTTACTAACTCAAGATTAGCTACTAAAAACTTTATTGATTACGTTTTGCTTGTTCAGTTTTCAAGGTTCATATGTTATCAATTCAGACAACTATTCAAGTATATCATGCAACCAATCGGTTGTCAACACTTTTTTGGAGCGGGTGATGAGAATCGAACTCACGACATCAGCTTGGAAGGCTGAGGTTTTACCATTAAACTACACCCGCATATATTTTAAAATTGGCGCGCCCGGCAGGAGTCGAACCCACAACCTTCTGATCCGTAGTCAGACGCTCTATCCAATTGAGCTACGGGCGCATATAAAATTGATTGACTTGGTGCGGCCGAGAGGACTTGAACCTCCACGGGGTTGCCCCCACTAGGCCCTCAACCTAGCGCGTCTGCCGTTCCGCCACGACCGCATTCGATTAGTAACTTTCTCATTATACTACGATAATTCAAAAAGTCAACTCTTTTTCTTAAAGAGATGAGCCATGAAGGACTCGAACCTTCGACCCTCTGATTAAAAGTCAGATGCTCTACCAACTGAGCTAATGGCTCGAATTAAGAAATGAATGGCTGGGGTACTAGGATTCGAACCTAGGCATGACGGAATCAAAATCCGTTGCCTTACCGCTTGGCTATACCCCAATAAGTGGCGGTCCCGACCGGGATCGAACCGGCGATCTCCTGCGTGACAGGCAGGCATGTTAACCGCTACACCACGGGACCAAAATATTTACATTAAATTATGAAAAATGACCCCTACGGGATTCGAACCCGTGTTACCGCCGTGAAAGGGCGGTGTCTTAACCACTTGACCAAGGGGCCATGGCTCCGAAGGCAGGACTCGAACCTGCGACAACCTGATTAACAGTCAGGTGCTACTACCAACTGAGCTACTTCGGAATAATGTATGTTAGTTGTTGTCGTTATCTTGTCGACTTTTACTATTATAGGGACAACACAACAAAACGTCAACTATTTTTAAAAGTTTTTTTATTCCACTAATTTTAATTTCCCCAAACACTTACTACAACAATACTTTTCAACATTCATTTTTATTTTCCGTACATATAACTGGTGGCAATTAACACAAGTATATGTATAGCGTCGTCGGTGTTTTTTAATTGTAGCTTTAGGGGAATGTAGAACTGAGCAAAATCGCGGGGCATCTACTTTCCTTAATAATTCTCTAAAATCTTTATCTCGATGCTGATACCCTTTCCCTTCAATATGTAGATGATAATGGCATAATTCGTGTAAAATAATACCTTGAACTTCTTCCAAACCGTATAACTCATAGGCTTTAGGATTAATCTCAATATTATGAGATTGTAAAAGATATCGTCCTCCCGTTGAACGTAATCTTGCATTAAAATAGGCTTGATGAAGAAAAGGTCTCTGAAAGCTTTTCAAAGATAAGCGACGAACAAGCTCTTGTAATTCTTGATTGTCCATAGTAATCACCTCTAACAACAAGAATACCACACTGCGTAGTATAGACAGTGTGGTGAAAATTTAGTACTCAAACTAATGCTTGATTTTTAGGTGGAAGCATCGTTAAAGAGATACGACCTTTCGTTACATCTATTTGTTCAACCCAGACAGTTACAATATCCCCAAGCGCTACAACTTCCAATGGATGCTTAATACGTTTGTTTTGGAGTTTAGAAATATGCACAAGTCCATCTTGCTTCACGCCAATGTCAACAAATGCGCCGAAATCTACTACATTTCTTACCGTACCCTGCAATTCCATACCTACTTTTAAATCTTCCATTTTCAATACATCAGTCTTAAGCAATGGTTGTGGGAATGCATCACGTGGGTCGCGACTAGGTTTCATTAAAGTATCCACGATGTCTTGAATTGTCACAACTCCTACTCCGAGCACATCACTTAACTTTTTGATATTTAGTGCTGCAATAGCTTCCTCTGCCTTCTGTGTCCCTAACTCTTTTTTATCTATTTGAGCCTCTGCTAATATTTGCTCAGCAAGATCATAGCTCTCAGGATGAATACCTGTAGCATCAAACGGATTTTTTGCTTCTGGGACACGTAGGAAACCAATAGCCTGTTCATACGTTTTGGCACCTAACCTTGGGATCTTCTTTAATTGCGCACGTGTAGTAAATTGACCATTTTCCTCTCGCGTCTTCACGATATTCTCTGCAACAGTTTTTGATAAACCAGAAACGTATTGTAAGAGTGATGATGAAGCCGTATTTACATCAACACCAACTTGGTTAACAGCTGTTTCTACTATAAAAGTTAGCGATTCATTTAATTTTTTTTGAGAAACATCATGCTGATATTGACCTACTCCCACCGCTTTTGGTTCAATTTTCACTAACTCTGATAAAGGATCCTGTAAGCGGCGTGCAATGGAGACAGCACTACGTTGTTCAACCTGTAAATCAGGAAATTCTGCACGTGCAATATCAGACGCTGAATAAACAGATGCTCCCGCTTCATTGACAATCACATAAGCTATGTCAGTAGTAAGCTCGTTTAATACATCTGCGATAAATTGTTCTGTTTCTCGAGATGCTGTACCATTCCCAATGGCAATTATACTTATTGGATACTTTGCCAAAATTCCTTTCACAGTAGCTTTCGATTTTGCCACATCTGGTTTAGGTGGATGTGGATAAATAGCTGTAACCTCAAGCATTTTCCCATTTTCATCTACAACCGCTAGCTTACAACCTGTACGGTAAGCTGGGTCAACCCCTAAAACATACTTCCCTTTCATAGGTGGCTGTAGTAATAAGTTACGTAAATTTTCAGAGAAAATATGAATAGCCTGTGCCTCAGCTTTTTCTGTAAGCTCGTTTCGTAATTCCCTTTCAATTGAAGGCTGAATTAAGCGCTTGTACGAATCCTCGATTGCTAGTTTCACTTCTGCAATAGCAGGAGAGGAACCAGTTGCTGGAATCCATTCTTTCCACATAATCATTAATACTCGGTCCACCGGTACATGAATAGAAACCTTTAATATCTCTTCTTTTTCCCCTCGATTTATCGCTAAAATACGGTGCGGCACAATGCGATTAACAGGCTCCTCATATTCGTAATACATTTCAAAAACATTTTTTTCATCGATTTCAGAATTTTTCACAGACGTAACAAGGATGCCATCCTTCCATGAATAAGCACGAATTTTTTCACGGATAGAGGCATCGTCCGCAAAACGTTCTGCTAATATATCTCGAGCTCCCATCAGGGCTTCTTCAGGATTAGCAACTTGTTCATTATCCACAAAATCAATAGCTAATTGCTCTAATGCATCATTACTAAATGCTAATAGGAGATCTGCAAGAGGCTCTAAACCTTTCTCTTTTGCAATCGTCGCCTTTGTACGTCGTTTTTGCTTATAAGGTCTATATAAATCCTCAACACGTTGTAAGATTGTTGCAGAAAGAATAGCCTGTTCTAATTCTGGTGTAAGCTTTTCTTGCTCTTGGATTAATCGTATAACTTCTTCTTTTCGTTGTTCAAGTTGCTGTATGTAGTGATAACGATCTTCTACAGCCTTAATTTGCACCTCATCAAGTGATCCTGTAACCTCTTTTCGATAGCGCGCAATAAATGGTACCGTATTTCCCTCTTCTAATAATTTGATAACAGCTTCTACTTGCCCTGGTTTGACTGCTACATCTTTTGCAATGAGCTGTAACATTTGCCTTTGCTCCACATCATCACTACCTTTTTCTTTTCATTTTACCATTACACTTTACTAAAAATGCAAAAAAATAGTCTACTCAGACGAATATGAGTAGACTATTTTCATTCATTTTAAAGGTATTCTTCACTAAATACCTCCGAAAGATTAGAGCGAAACACCGCCACTTGCTAGAATAGCCTCTTGTAATTTCTTTATTGCTTTCCTTTGTATCCTAGATACATGCATTTGAGAAATCCCTAATCGTTCTCCAGCTTCTTTTTGACTAAGTTGCTCTAGATATGTAAGCTGAATAATTTGCTTTTCTCTCTCATTCAATACAACCAGTGCATCCGAAACAATCATTCGTTTATTGGTCATTTCATAGCCATCGTCTTCTCTGCCCAAAATATCGAATAACGTCACTGTGCTACCGTCAGAATCTGATTCTATTGAATGGTCCATAGAAAGAGCTTGATAACTACGGCTCATTTCCATAGCTTCTAGTACCTCTTCCTCTGCTACTTCTAATCGTTCAGCAATATCTTTAATGGATGGAGAACGCTGCAATTCAATTGTCAGCGCCTCCACGGTTGATTTAATCCTCGGCCCAAGTTCCTTTATTCGTCTAGGCACATGAACATCCCATGTTTTATCACGTAAAAAACGTTTGATTTCCCCAACAATTGTTGGCACGGCAAATGCTTCAAAACTACGACCAACATTCGGATCAAAACGTCTTATTGCACCTAACAATCCCAGCATCCCTACTTGAACAATATCATCATAATAAGATTTACCATTCGAATATTTACGAGCTATAGATTCAACTAGATATCGATAATGAATCACTAAATTGGTTTGTGCTTCATCATCCTCTGTTGACTGGTACAATTCAATCCACTTTAGTACATCTTCTTTGGATGAAGATTTATGTAGTGATTCTTTCGACATTTTTCTCCACCTGCTCCCTAGTGACATACTTTGTCATGAAGACAGTTACGCCACCATCGTTATTGATCATCACCTCATCCATCAAAGTTTCCATTAAATAAAGTCCCAAACCACCTTCTCTTAGCCCTGCAATACTTTCTTCAGGATGATACGGCCCAATCTTAGACTTAATCTCTTCAAAATTAAAACTATTGCCGTAATCCGCAATCATCATTTCCATTTTATTGTCGTACAGCGCACAGCCGATGACAATTTCACCCTCTTCTTCGTCTTTATAAGCATGGTGAACAACATTTGTCACAGCCTCACTCGCTGCAATTTTTAAATCTTCAATATCATCATAATTAAAGCCAATCCTACTTGCTAAGCCCGAGACAGTTAATCGAATGACACTGACAAATTGCGGTTTAGCAGGAACTCTAATTTCAATATAGTCAAATTCCTTCATTATCTTAATTCCACCTTTTTATCAGTTTCGATATCCATCAAATCACTAAGACCAGTAATTTCAAATAATCTTTGTAACCTATTCGATAAACCAACGAGCTTTACTTTTCCATTTTCACGTAATGCTCTTTTATAAAAGGCAACAAAAATCCCAAGCCCTGTACTATCCATGTAATTTACCTTTGATAGATCAAGCTCAATTTCTAAACCCTCTGTAATCTTTACAGCTTCTAATTCGTCTCGTAATCCTGAAGCAGTAAACGTATCAATCTCACCCTCAACAAAGCCAAATAATTTATGATCAATTTCTTTAAAATGTATCGTTACGTCCATATAGCACACCTCCACCATATTTGTTAGACTATTTTCTCTACCCTGTTCAATTTAAACTTAAACCTATTTTTTTAAAATAACTACAGTAAAATCATCAAATAGTTTAAAATTTTGCACTCTCTCTATTTCCTTATAAAGGAGCTGACACAATTGCTGGGCAGATAAATGTCTATTTTCTTTTATTAAAGTTGTGATTACCTCTCGCGAATTTAATTCTTCTTTCACTCTAAATTCTGTCACACCGTCGGTCATCATAATAATCAAATCATTCTCTTCTAACACAATTTCATGAAACGTATAGTTTGTTTCAGACAATACACCCAATAGTAGACCTTTAGCCTCTAAGGTAAAGAACTGATCGTCCTTTGCACTATAATGTAAAGCTGGTTCATGGCCCGCCGAAGCATAAGAAAAGATGTTTTGCTCTACATCTAAGCAGCCATAAAACATCGAAACAAACATACTGTCATCCACACCTTTTTCTATTACCCTATTTAAAACTTCTAAAACATATGACGGATCTTTATATGCATATACCAATGTTTCAAGTCCATATTTCACCATCGACATACATAAAGCAGCAGGAACTCCTTTTCCGACCACATCTGTCACAGCCACACTCAAATATTCTTCACCATCGTGGAAAAAATGTACATAATCGCCGTTCATTTTTCGAATAGGTACTGAAATCATACCTATATCAATATTTTGCATATTCGGCACATAAGTTTTCAATAATGTTTTTTGAATGTTTGTCGCTATTTTCATTTCCATTTCATATTCAGCTTGCTTTTGAAGTAAACTTTGATGCTCTCTATGGGCCATCCCATAATGCACCATTACTTCAATAAGAAAATCATAAGCAGGCTGTGATTCATTCATTTGATTCGGAAATATTTGTTCTACAGCATTTTTATGGATGCTAATAACATCCTCAGGTGAGATATTTTTTTGAATTAACTGACGTGTGAAGTTCTGAGCGATATATAAATTTCTTTCTGTTTGGTTGACCATATAATCTGCTAATATTTTTTTATACTGAGCTTCTAATTGTTTCAGTTTTCTTCACGTCCTAACGCAACCATTTTTCCGCTCTTATTGTTGTTCCTACTCCAATGACAGATTGAATATCTAAACTGTCCATCAATCGTTTAACACCTGGCAAACCTGCACCTAGCCCCCCAGAGGTGGAATAACCATCCTCCATTACTTTACGAACATCTTTAATACCAGGCCCTCGATCTGTTGCAATAACAACTATTTTCTTTTCAGTATCCGCCTCAACCCTTTCAATTTCTATGACACCTATACTTGCATATAAATATATATTACGTGCTAATTCACTAATTGCCGTGGTGATACGGGCTTGATCAACAGTGCCAAATCCCAGTACTTTTGCTTCATTGCGCCCCAGTTGTCTAGCTGCAACAATATCCCACTCTGTAATAATTTCAACCGAAGACCTATATGTCACTGCTGTCCCTCCATTTCCTGTGGAGCTATACTCTTACACTTTTGTTCGACCTGCTTGCCATAATTAAAAAAAATTTAATCGCCTCTATAATTGGAATATTCTATGTAAATTTTCATATACCTTTTAAGAATTTTTTCAAAAATCTATTTTTATTAAAAATCTTGAATATATCTTAAAGCTTTTTGTAACATTTATCAATTATACGTTGGCTTAATCGCCAGCACTTCTCCTTTCGTAGCAAAATCATTTGCTGCACAAAATCTATAATAGTAAATTCAAATTATGGTAAAGACGTTTCAAGGAAATAAGACAAAAAAAGCATCGAGATATCATAATCTCGATGCTTCTATACACATATGTATATCAAAATTTAACTAGACCTAAACTAATCATCAACGCTCCATCAACTTTTTCCATCACAGCATGATCAAGTTGCGTAATACGATCCGTCAATCTTGACTTGTCAATTGTCCGCACTTGTTCTAGCAAAATAACCGAATCACGTTCAAAACCATACTTTTCAGCATTGATTTCAACGTGTGTCGGTAACTTTGCCTTTTGAATCTGTGCAGTGATAGCTGCGATGATGACAGTCGGGCTAAATCGATTGCCAATATCATTTTGAATAATCAGCACCGGCCTAGTGCCTCCTTGTTCAGAACCTATTACCGGTGATAAGTCTGCAAAAAAAACGTCACCACGTTTTACATTCAAAGTGTCATCCCCCGCTAACGAGACGCTCCACCATATGTTGTGCTTCATACTCTGCATGCAAGCATTCGCTCGCAATCATTAAATTAATATGAGACATTTCAACATATCCTTTAATCATAGCTTCCCGTATTTGATTTGGTTGCTCCTGCATTAAATTTTTGCGCGCCAAAATACGCACAAAAGATTCACCTTCAATTACTTCCTTTGTTTGTAGAAATAGTCTGTCTTGAACAGCAATTGTAGCTTCTCTTAACTTTTTCTCGTACACAGCAAGCACCTCCAACGGAACCATACACTTTTCATTACTTCCCATTCTATCATTGAAAGATATTGTTGAAAAGACATGAAATGACAAAATATCTGACAATTTGAAGTACAAATTGTAAAAATATGTTGGTTGTCGAAGGTATATGCTGAATAATTATTATTGCAATGTGTTTCCAAATATGAGCCATTACTATGTTTTGGAAAAGAAATAAGTTCTCCAGTGCTAATTTATTTACCAATTCTAACTTGGAACATTGCTCATGGCATTACATTGAAATTTGACTAATTCTAATGAAAGACAACTAAAAGTATATTCTAGGAACTCTTGTTGTTATAATGCATGGTATTTCATAATTAATTGTTTCAAGCTTTGTTGCCCATTCATCGATCGTTATTCCATTATTTCCTTGTTGACCAATGAGTGTTACCTTCTCACCTATATCATATGCTTTTGGTAGGGCAACCATACATTGGTCCATACAAATTCGTCCGACAATCGGCATTCTTTGTCCATCAATTAAAACTTCTTGTCCACCTAACTTGCGAATCATGCCATCTGCATAGCCAATTGGAATCGTTCCAACCCACATATCTGATGGAGCAACATACGTGGCTCCATAGCCAACTGAATCACCTGCTTTTATTTGCTTCACATGCACAAGTTCACTTTCAAGTGAGAAGGCTGGTAATAAAGGAAAAGGTAAGATACTTTTCACGTATGGAGAAGGTGATAATCCATACATAGAAATTCCATATCTAACAGCATCATATTGTAAATGTGGATCTTTTACTAATGAGGCTGCTGTATTAGATGCATGAACAAGTCGCGGCTTATTAGGTATTACAGCTAAACATTTCTCAAAAAATTGTACCTGTTGATCAAAATGTAGTGTATCCTCTTCATCAGCTGTCGCGAAATGTGTAAATATTCCATCCAGCTCAACGTTTTCTGTAGACTGTATTGTTTGGTACAGCTCTAATAATTCCTGCACTGAGCGAATACCTATTCTACCCATTCCGCTATCTATTTTTATATGAAGTCGTAAAGGACGTGCCTCATCCACTAAAAGAGAAGCAGCTTGCTGAACCCAATCATCGGCAAACGCCGTAAGTATAATACGTTGCTGCGCTGCATAGGGAGCAAATGAAACTGGAGATGCACCTAATATTAATATGTCTGGTTCTTTAAAATGTGCTCGAATATGTAATGCCTCATCGGGCGTTGCCACTGCAAGTACTGTGGCACCAGCTTCAAGAGCTGCCCGTGCAACGGCTACATCTCCATGACCATACGCATTTGCTTTTACTACAGCGATAATTTGAACATTAGGTCGTAAAAATTCTTTTAAATTTTTTACATTTTGTTGAATTGCTTGTAAGTCTATTATTGCTTTGGTTGGACGAAAAAACTGCTGTGTCTTCATAAGGATACCCTCTTTATTTTTAATTAAAACATTATGTAGGACATACATGTATGCTTAGTATATCGATTTAGCTTGTACACACAAAGTTTTAGCTTTCATATGAGCTTATACTTTATCGGTTCATTTCAATTATCAATAAGCTACAGCCTCCGTATTCCAGAAGGCTGTAGCCAGAAAAGTTACTTCATACTACTTATCGTCATAGATGTAGCAACTTCAATCATTTCTTCTCGCGTTAATTTACTTGATGCTACAAAGAATTCAACACCATCTTTTTCCCAACTAATTGATGTATCTGTAATAGCACCAATCGTAAAGCCTAAATCAACTGGATCACCAGGTGAAGATACCGGTAACATTGAATTTTCTTTCATTACTGGTTGCTGCATAACAGTAAATGCCTTTTCACCTTCGAATGTTAAGATAACTCGTTCCATTCCACTTTCCTGCACAACTTTTTCATTTGCTAATTGTGCCCAATTTACGACAGGATAATGTGTTTGGAATTCTTGATATTCTACCTCTGCACCAACTGCTTCCTTATCCTCATTATCTTCTTGCCCATCTTTGTCGGCAGGTGTAGCTTGTTCACCTTTCGTGTTATCTTTATCAGTGAATTGCTCAACGGCATACTCTTTTGCAGCATGTTGTACACCTAGTTTAATTTTCTTAAATGTGATTTTGATTTGCTCTTCTTTCACATCATTCATAATAACTACTGAGGTTGGCAATAAAGTTTTCTTATCTACTGTTATAACCTGATGTGGCATACTGTTCTTATAGCTATTTCTAGTAGCCGCTTCAAATATATATGCTTTTTCTTCTTCTTTCATGACAAGATTTTTATCTTCCGCTAAATCTTCTGCTAGCGCTCCAATTAAGTAGGCTTGACTATTTTTCTTTGGCCAATCACTTTGGAATTTATACATTTTGTTTAATGTCGGTGTTACAACAAAAACACCATCAGCATTACGTACAATCATTTGAGAAACATCTTTCCCACTTTCAACTACTTCTACTCGATAGAAATCAGGTTTTGTGTGCCATACTGTTACATCATAATTTCTTGGTTCCCCACCCGATTTTATTTCCATCGATGCATTTAATTCATAACCATTCGTCTCTGCCCATTTACCATTCACTTTCTTCAACACTTTTTCCTGTGAGGCTGCACCACATGCCGACAGAAGTAATATCGTACAAAGTAAGACGAGCCATTTAACTATACAGTTGCCCACGCTTTCACCCTTTCTTCTTTCAAATCCACTACGACAATATATGAACCGTATTTGTCAGTTATGTCATTTGAAGAAAGGGCAATATATTTAAATTTACGTGCAACCCTTTTAGACAAGTTAAGTACTATTCTAATAAGATTACTTGTGCAGCTGCATAGTGCTTAGAATGCGTAATACTAACAAATCCATTGACAAGTTCATCCTTAAAATATAAAACAGGCTTGCCGGCCTCTCCTTTTAATACTTCCATATCATGAAGCTTACATTGTTCTCCAAGCCCTGTTCCCAAAGCTTTCGAAAATGCTTCTTTAGCAGCAAATCGCCCAGCTAAAAATTCTATCTTACGAGTTTCAGAATAACCATCAAATATTTTTTTTTCATTTATCGTTAAAATGCGGTCTTTAAATTTATCTGTTCGTTTCAGAGCCTTTGCAATACGATCAATCTCTACAATATCGAGGCCAATTCCCTTAATCATGTGAACCTTCTCCTTTACCTATTTCCAACAAGGCATGTATAATAATTGTAAATTGAGGTGGAGCCATGTTTAGTAGAACGGAAAATTTTAAGCAATATACAAAGTATTACCCTATTGTTTCAACTTTAATAGCAATAAATCTTACTCTTTATGTATTATCTCTCATACCCGGCATAGGAACACTTTTGTGGAATTACGGAATCCAAGCAAATTTCCTGATTCAAAGTGGTGAATGGTGGCGTGTTTTCTCTGCTATGTTTTTACATGCAGGGTTTATGCATGTGTTTTTTAATATGTTTTCCTTGTATCTCTTTGGACCAGAGCTAGAAAAAATCGCAGGGAAAGCACGTTTCATTACAATTTATTTAGTATCAGGTATTGTAGGCAACATGGCAACCTATATATTCTATGATAGTAGTTATGCGAGTCTTGGTGCAAGTGGGGCTATTTTTGGAATTTTTGGTGCATTTGGGGCATTAGTTTACTATACTCGTCGTACAATGCCAATGCTTCGTAAGCTCATTTTACCAATCATCGTCATCAGTGTCATTATGACCTTTCTCCAACCAAACGTGAATGTCTTTGCTCATTTAGGCGGTTTGGTAACCGGATTTATCCTTGGACTTGTTTATTTACATCCAAAAAGAATTTTAAGTTGGCGCAAACAAAAGATGGCTGGTAGACCATAAAATTAAAAGAGGAGCTGCTCACCTATAGAGCAACTCCTCAGACTGTAGACAAAGTCGATTTTTTCGACTTTGTCTATTATTTTTAAATTAAACGGCTATAAGTACAATTTTTTCAGATTTTCCAAACCCTTTATTTTCTAGGATTCAGAAAAACATTTGAACATAGTAAACTAAAATTAAATGCCGACTTATGATAACTTTTTGTTACGAATTTAGTTTGTCGACACTCTGGGAGCTGCTCACCTATAGAGCAGCTCCTTTTTCCTTACAATGACATCCGTTATAAAACTACTGTAGCTTCATTTGACATCTTTATTTTTTTCCATTCAGCTGCTGTTAAACCATATACAACCTGATCTACGTGGTGATCATATAGCCACTCAGCATCCCTTAAACGCCCTTCTTCATGGAAGCCCAATACTTTTGGAATTGTACGACTACGAATATTACCTACTGCTACACGCACTTCGATGCGATTCAACTTTAAATAATTAAAGGCATAATCAATCAATGCTTTCATTGAATTCGTGACGAGCCCCTTGCCTACAAATTCATTCCCTAGCCAGTAGCCAATACTTGTCCATTTATGCTGCCAGTTGATTTGATGATAACCAATAACACCAGCAAGCTTTCCATCATAGTAAATCCCTGCTTGTATGCCATTGTGATTAGCATATTGTTGCATAGCATTTTTTATGAATTGCTCCGTATCCTTTACTGTTTTAACATCATCTACAAAGGGCAACCATTCACGTAATGTATCCCTTGAACGGTCAGTTAAAGCAAATAACTCATCTACATCACTTAAATCCAAAAGCTTTAAATAAGCGCTTTCATTAATGTCATATTTAAACAATGTCTCCACCCCTTTTGTTCTTTTTACTTTATTATAAACAGCATCCCTATTTATTTATAGTTAAAAAAGCTAATCCTTCCATAAAATTGAAAGGATTAGCTTTTAGTTCATTAATGTTCATACCATGTTAAGATCTTCTCGGCATCCTTTTGCTCTAGGCTAGATACACTTCCCGTTGTACCAGTTGCTCCTGACATGACGGTTGCTTTTACAGACATAACATTCTTTCTTTTTTGAAAGTACGATTGTGTACTTTCAATAGATTGAATTCGCTTTTTCTCCATAATCAATGTAATTCGACTAAATACTCGATACTGCATAGCCAGTTGCTTGCCATCTATTTGATAACCTGCTGTTTTATGCTGCCAGATACCAAGCAAAATTGTTAATGGGATTAACAGCAACGACAATAGCCCGTATGGATAAAAGAAATAACAAGAGGCACCGATAATCGGAACTAGCCAGAAAAAATCAATGCGATAAAAAAACGGCCTTGCCCTTTTTGGTGAGCGAATTAATGTAGGATGCCAATTCATATCTGGGAAAAGCTGTTCTAATGTTTGGATACAATCCAACTTCTTAATAAGTGGAAATAGCGTAATTTTTTTATCATTTCCATTTTCACCATTACCTCCAGCACTTTCAACAACCACTGTAGCAAAGCCCGTTAACTGACGTAAGGGATTTTCCACAATACGAATTGCCTGAATTCGATTCAACGGCAAAGTAATACGTTTCTTTTCTAACAGTCCCTTTGTGATAATCAATTTTTCTTCTTCAATCCGGACCGTATAATCATAATAATTAATTAGCGTGATGACCACCGATACAATCCAAGCTACAATTAAAACCACCATCACTGTTAGTGCCACTAAAAATGCGCCGATTTTCACAAAATCAGCTAACTCATGAAATACTGTTTCATAAGGAATAATATCGGAAAATTGTGAGGCAACAGCTGCAAGACCTGATAGCACGACACCAATCCCACCAGATGTAGTTGCTAATACCAGCAAATCTCGCATAGACATATGATAAATCATCGGAGTTGCTACAGCTTCCTCTTCTACCTGCGCTTGTTCTTGCTGTTGAACCGCTTCGTTTTTAGCATGACGCATTTCTAATTCAATAACATCTGCTGCTGCTTTGCGAATGGCTGTCAGCTCAACCTCAGGTTTTCCTCCCTTACTACCAGCAGTCTCCACCTGAACTTTCACTAAACCAAAAATACGATGAAAAACACCTTCATTGTAATTTAAACTTTGAATACGTTCAAAAGGAATATAACGCTTCTTTTTAACAAATAATCCATATGTTACACGCAATTCCCCATCTTCAAACCAGTAAACAAATGTCCGCCATTTTATGATTCCTCCCACGAGTGCAAGTAGTGAGGCAACTCCCCATACACCAAAAAGTAAAATGGTTTCAAAAAAATGCTCACTACGAAAATTCAAAGAAAAATTAAAGCCGTTACTTATGATAATAATGACAATTGGTAATATCATACTTTTCAATGCTTTTACACTTGTTATAATTGCGGACACTGGGTGTAAACGATTAATTTCCTTAGACATCATCTTCAGCCACCCTTGCTAAATCAGAAATACGCGCACGCAGTACGTCTGCTTCGTCCATAACAAGTGCAGGAATCGTATGTACAGTTGCAGCTGTTGAAATAGAAATATTACCTAAGTCATATTTTTTTAATATCGGCCCTTGTGTCGTATCAACATGTTGCACACGTACCATTGGAATTAATGTGCGTTTCACCACAAATAAACCATGTTGTACTTCGATTTCATGCTCACGCACCTCATAACGCCATCTTTCCCATCTTATCTTCGGGAAGATATAAACAGATAATATCGCACTTAAAAATACAATTGCACCCGCTATGAAGTAAATAAATGTCGGCCATTCAAAATAATAAGTACCGTAACTTACCAGTCCTGCTACAACTAACAGCACCAAAGTTTGTATAACTCCATATAAACGCCACACAGTTAACCCTTTTCGGGAAATTTGATGAATAGGTTGTGCTCTCATTGTCGTTCCCCCCCTCTTTCTTCATTACATGTATACGGATTCATTCACCTTTTTGTTTCAACTATAACCGAAAAAAAACCTTACAGCCACCATGGCTGTAAGGTTTACAATAAAAATTAAGTGTATTTCGGTTAAAATTACCCTTCGTGTCGTCTTGGAGAGCGTGAACGACCTTGTCCACCTTCACGACGTCCGCCTTCACGGCGTCCACCTTCGCGACGGCTACTGCTACTGCGGCGTTCTCCACTGCGAGCATTGTCACGGCGTCCGCCGCCAAAGCTACGGTTACCACGGCCACGATCACCGCCACCACGGTTATTGCTTGAACGTTCACGACGCATTGGTAATGGGCGTTCTTCCGTGATTGTTACTGGTGTATCGTCTGGCTCTCTCGTTAATGAACGTAGAGCAGCTGCTACAACATCGACTGCGTCATGATTCTCTAGTAATTCTGCTGCAAGTGTGCGGTAATCACCTAAATTATTATTAGCAATGAGGCCTTCAAGTGTTTCTACAGCTAAACGTTGTTGACCTTCTAATGCTTCATCCGTTGTTGGTGGACGAAGAGGTGTCATACGTTTTTTCGTAGTTTCTTCTACAATTCGTAAGTAACCCATTTCACGTGGTGTTACAAATGTTACGGCAAGACCCGATTTACCCGCACGACCTGTACGTCCAATACGGTGAACATAAGATTCAGGATCTTGAGGAATATCAAAGTTATAAACGTGTGTCACACCAGAAATATCAAGTCCACGAGCGGCTACATCTGTCGCAACAAGGATATCGATTTTATTTTCTTTAAACTGACGTAACACTGAGATACGCTTCGCTTGGCTTAAATCACCATGAATACCTTCAGCTAAATAGCCACGAATAGATAGGGCCTGTGCAAGCTCATCTACACGGCGTTTTGTACGACCAAAAATAATAGCTAGCTCTGGTTGGTGAACGTTTAATAAACGAGATAAAACATCGAATTTTTCACGTTCAGCAGACTTAACAAAATATTGATCAATATTATCAACTGTTAACTCTTTTGCTTTAATTTTCACGATTTCTGGATCACGCATAAATGTTTCTGCAATTTTACGGATTGCTGGTGGCATTGTTGCTGAGAACAGTAATGTTTGGCGCTCAGAAGGTACGTTTTCTAAGATTGAATTAATATCATCGATAAAGCCCATGTTTAACATTTCATCTGCTTCATCCAATACTAATGTTTGAACATCTTCTAATTTTAACGTACGACGATTAATATGATCAATAATACGACCTGGCGTACCAACGATAATTTGAGGTCTATTTTTCAGTGCACGAATTTGACGGCCAATTTCTTGACCACCGTATACTGATAATAATTTTACGCGTTTGTCATAGCCAATTTTATATAGCTCTTCTGAAACTTGAATTGCTAACTCACGAGTTGGAGCAATGACTAATGCTTGAATATTAGGGTTTTTTGGATCGATTTTTTCAATTAGTGGAATCCCGAAAGCGGCAGTTTTACCAGTACCTGTTTGTGCTTGACCTAAAACATCGCGGCCTTCAATCGCAAAACGAATAGTACCTTCTTGGATTGGTGTTGCTTCTTCAAATCCCATACGCTTTACTGAACGTAGTGTAGATTCGCTAATATTTAATTCTGAAAAATTTGTCAAACTTCTCAATCTCCTTTTTTTCCTTTTAAGTTGACAAATGGTTACATTTTCAGATGAAGTTGTCGGCAAATTCGAGCCTGTGTAGTGGAACGTTTCCGTTACTTAAAAATTTTCTCTACATGATAGTCCATATAGAGCTCTCTTATATGAAAAGGAAAGCCCGGTCTTTACCGAGCGGTTCGATTCTGTCGTAATTTTTCACTTTAGAATAAAACCGTTGTGTTCAAAAAAAAGTACTCTTCAACCAAATATGAAGAGTCTTCGCACAAAATGTATCCATTGCTTACACTAGTCTAACATGGCTTTAAATCCTATGCAACGATAACGCATGAGTCGTAATAATCTGACTACTTTATTTGTCCTTCAAAAACATTAAAACTTGTGGAAACCATTCAGAGCAATCTTCCTCAAAACATATATGATGCTTGCCGTTATCAGAAAAATACAAATTTTTATCTTCAGAGGCTAACTCATCAAAAAGAAATTGAGCCGTATGATAAGGCACTATCCCATCTAACTTACCCTGCACAATAAATACAGGAATTTGAATATGTCGATAATATGGCGCCACCATTCTTACCAGCTTCATAAATTCTACTGTTGAGGCTAGTGGCACATTGTTAAACTTATGATGGTATCGTAGAAAGAGTTCATTATTAGTCAAATTATGGTGATAGGCTTCAGTAGCTAACATTTTAAAATCTTTGACTAGTTGCTTAGGGCTCACATATTTTGCAGCAGCACTTAGTAATACAAGCTTTTTCACTTTATAACGTTTAGCTAAATAGAGCGCTATAATTCCTCCCATTGAAAAGCCAACAACGATTACCTCGTCAACTTTTTTTGCCAATGCTCGGAAGGCTAATTCGGCATCCATCAACCAGTGCTTCGCCTTAAAACCACTCATATGTAATTCTTCCCCATGCCCAGATAATGTTGGCTCTTCAATTATCCAATTTGTATGTGAACGTAAGTAAGTTGTGAATGGCTCCACCTCGTATGGTCCACCTGAAAATCCATGAATACATAGTACACCTACTGACAACGTTCTCACCTCATTCAACAAAGATAAACTTACATGAATAAATCGGTGGGCGTTTATCCCACCGATTCAATGCCACTATGACGTAAATGCCTTTAATATCGTCTCTAATTTCATACCACGTGAGCCTTTAAGTAAAACAATAGATGATTCATTCGCTTGTTTTAGCTTTTCAATAATAGCCATATAATCATCTTCTACATACAATAAACGTTCCGCCTCAAAACGCTCTTTTAATACTTTGTAAAGATATAACATTCGAGGGCCAAACAAACAGACATAATCAATTTCATCCTCATTAATATGCTCAGCTAGACCCTCATGGAAACTTTGCTCGTCTGGGCCAAGCTCCAGCATATCTCCTAACACTAGCCATTTTTCAGGTCGAATAGTTGATGTAGCCATGAATTGAATGGCAGCTTTTACGGAGGTTGGTGCTGCATTATAGGCATCATTGATAAATAGAGCGCCATTCGTTCCTAGCACCTGTTGCATTCTCATATCTGTTAATACTACATGCTCTAAGGATGTACGTATTTGTTCATTGCTTAAACCTAGCTTATGAGAAATTAACATTGCCACAAGTGTATTTTTTACTTGATGCTTGCCAAGCACTGAAATAAAGAAATCTCCCTCTATCATACCGTGTGTAGTGAAGTGGCTACCATCAGCGTTAGCATGAATATTGTCTGCGTATAAAAGATTGTCGGATTCTAATCCAAACGGCACTGACTGTAAGTGCTGTTCTTTTGCCACTAATTCCTGGAGCAAGGGTTCATCACCGTCATAGAATAATAGACCATCTGCTTGCATTCCTTGAATAATTTCAAACTTCGCTTTTGCAATACCAGCACGCGACCCCAAATCCTGCATATGGGCCTCACCAATATTGGTGATAACCGTCATATGAGGACGAGCAAGCTTAGTTAGAAACTCAATTTCACCGAATCCACTCATGCCCATCTCAAGGACGGCTACATCTGTATCTTCATCAAGCTGTAAGATAGTAATTGGCAAACCTAATTGATTATTAAAATTCCCGATTGTTTTTTGTACTTTAAAGAATGGAGCAAGTGTCCCCGCTAAAATATCCTTTGTTGATGTCTTACCATTTGAACCTGTAATGCCAATAAATTTTGCCTTATGTTCATTACGATATGCTCTAGCCATTTCTTGCAAAGCTAATTCTGGATCATCAACAAACAACAAAGGATAACCTTCTGGTGGATTCGGCTCATCCTTTTGCCAAAGAGAAGCTCCGGCACCTTTCTCAAATGCCTGCATTACAAACTTGTGCCCATTTGCATGCTCACCACGAAATGGAACAAATAGGTCTCCTTGTTGAATTGTTCTTGTATCAATAGAAATTCCTGACACAACCGTGTCATCAAAAGCCGCCATATCCTCATTTAACCATGCAGCCAATTGTTTTAAAGTTTTTTTCACGATAATCCCACTCAGTCTTTTTTATAGTGAAGCTGTTGTTTTTCTTCATAGCGCTCTATTGCTAGGGTAATTAAACGGTCGATCAGCTCTGGATAACTCACATCTGTATGCTGCCATAATAATGGATACATACTTACAGGCGTGAAGCCTGGCATTGTGTTTACTTCATTAATGTACACGTTATTTTCAGCTGTTACAAAAAAGTCCGCACGAACTAATCCGCTACCATCAATAGCCTTAAATGCACGCTTTGCCAGTTCTTTTAAGCTTGCCACTGTTTCTACTGGAAGCTCAGCTGGAATAATAAGTGCTGTAGAACCGTCCTTATATTTAGAATCATAATCATAGAAATCAGTAACTGGTTTAATTTCTCCTGGTACTGAAACTTCTGGATAGTCATTACCTAACACTGCTAATTCAACTTCACGAGCTACAATTCCTTGCTCAACAACGATTTTACGATCATATTGCAAAGCAACCTCAATTGCTTTTTCTAATTCCTCGCGATTTGTTGCCTTGCTAATTCCAACACTTGATCCTAAGTTTGCAGGCTTTACAAACATTGGCCAATTTAAGTTATTTTCACAGCGCTCAATGATTGCCTGTTGCTCATTCTTCCACTCACTACGAATAAAATACGTATAGGGCACTTGAGGTAATCCTGCAATTTCAAATAATTGCTTCATTACCACTTTATCCATTCCAGCAGAGGATGCTAATACACCATTTCCTACATACGGTAAATTCAGAACCTCAAGTAAACCTTGCACTGTTCCATCCTCACCATTCGTACCATGTAACAATGGGAAAATGACATCAAACTTTACCTCATTGCCATTTTTATCAAGCAAAAAATCAGTGATATTATTTTCTAAAATTGTAGTATTATCACCAAATTGTAGTTCTTCTATTGCACTTACGGGTTTTTCTAAACGCTCTCCACGACGCCATTCCCCGTCAGTTGTAATGAAAATCGGATATACTTCATACTCCTCGAAATTCAAAGCTCCTGTGACTGCACGTGCTGTCGATAACGACACTTCGTGCTCCGCTGACTTTCCGCCGTATAATAAACCGATTCTTTTTTTCATTTTTGTGCCCTCCACATACTTCTTGAGTACTATTAGTTTATCATGAAACGTCTTGACAAATGACATAAAAATCTCACCGTATTTTTAACGGTGAGATTTTGCGTGTATATTTCTTCGATTATGCCCCAGCATCAATACTTCCTGCTATTAAATTGTACAGGAATAATGCAACATAAATATTGTCTACCAACATCTTAGTTCTTTGATTGCGTCACCATGAAGTTTAAATAATATAGATTAATTCATCATGCTCTGTTTTTAAAATCGTATTTAAGTCATCCCAAACTTCGTCAGGAAAAGAATATTCAGACAGATTGCGAACTTCTATTCCATACGCTACTTTTGGTTTTTCAATCCGATACAAGGAAAGTAATGCCCCATCTTTTGCAAAGGATCGGTAAGAACGTAAAAAATCTGGTGATACAGCGGGAATACTTGCTTTTACTTTTCGACGCCAAAAACCAGTGCTACGTTCCTTTTCACGAATTAAACTATTAAAAACATTGGCAACCAATAAATCCGAATCACTTAAATGACGAAAATAAATTTTTGTCATTTTCTCTAAATCTGAAGAATAATAGACGAATCTATTTTGTAATTTATTAAAAAATGCTGACGTAATCGGTTCTTTCTTATGACTTATGTAAAGCAATTCTCCTTGTTCCATCGGTGTTAAATGATCTAGCCTCTTCTCGTCCATAAAATCAACCCAACATAATTCTTTTGATTCAGCAGATTTTTTCACAAAACGAGGAACATCTTCTTCCAATACATATTCAAATTGTGTATGCATATTAAAAGAACCGTCTTCATAGGAATGTTTTAATAACAGTAAGTGATGCAGTGGTTCAAGTGCAGCCACAAATTGCGAGAATTTTAACCCGCTAAATATGACAAATTTATCGACATCATTCATATGAACATAAATATGATACATAAAATCATCAGCTGACTTTAATTTTTTAGCCACAACCATCACCCCATTCTTCACTACATTATAAGACTAAACATGATTTTTTTGAAACATTTTATGTTAATTGTCGTCACTACTATATACGCAGGCATAAAAGTATTTTTTGCGTTATAATTAGGAATGTTAAACATGCATTTGCATATATAGTTTAGATTACTCAATAAGTTCAAGTATTTGCTTAAAATTCCATTGACAATATTCAAAGCAAATTGCAAGCTTATCAATAGATATGAGCTATTCTTACAGCACTGCTGGCTATTATTTTGCTTTCTTCTTTGACCAATTATAAACGAAATAGGGAGAATCGCATCACATTTACTCATATTGAGATACTATTTTAATTTAGGTGGCTTTTATGGAAAATAAACGAAATTTCGCAAATCGTTTTGACTGGACACTTGCTTTTATTCTCTTCACTTTTCTAGTCATTAGTTTGTTAGCTATTGCATCTGCCCAAACATCAGGTCAATATGGCATTAACTATGTACCAAAACAAATGCAATGGTATGTCATTGGTGCAGTAATTATTGGTATAGTCATGTTTTTTGAGCCAGATCAATATAAAAAAATGTCATGGTATATGTATGGAGCAGGGATTGCCTTACTGGTACTGCTTATTTTTATGCCTGAAGGAGAAGGTCAAATCGGTGCACCCGTTAATGGTGCTAAAAGCTGGTATCATACGCCGATAGGAAATATTCAGCCTTCTGAGTTTATGAAAACTTTTTACATTTTAGCACTAGCTCGATTAATTAGTAAGCACCATGAAATTTATTCATTACGATCAATTAAAACAGACTTTTTGCTATTAGGTAAAATCGCTATTACCTTAATCGTACCATTGGCTATTATTTTAAAGCAGCCTGACCTAGGCTCAGCGCTTGTATTCTTTGCCATTACTGCAGCTCTTATCATTGTAGCAGGTATTTCTTGGAAAATCATTTTACCAACATTTTTAGGTGGCATGGTAGCAGGTGGTACACTACTGTGGATGGCACTTTATATGCAGGACTTTCTAGAAAAAACATTTGGTTTTAAGGCATATCAATTTGCTCGTATTTATTCTTGGCTAGATCCCTATTCCTATTCATCCAGTGATGGCTATCACTTGATTACCTCTTTAAATGCTATTGGATCAGGTGAAATTTTTGGTAAGGGATTTAGAAATCGAGAGGTATATGTAGCTGAAAACCATACCGATTTCATTTTTACAGTTATCGGTGAAGAATGGGGCTTTATTGGTGCTAGTATTGTTATTTGTATTTTCTTCTTATTAATTTATCATTTAACAAAGACAACCCTTTTATTGAAAGACCCTTTCTCGACATATGTATGTGCTGGGATTATTGCTATGATTACTTTCCACGTTTTCGAAAATATTGGTATGACTATTCAATTATTACCTATCACAGGTATTCCACTTCCGTTCATAAGCTACGGAGGAAGTTCACTTATGGGGAATGCTTTAGCGATTGGGCTAGTCTTTAGTATGCGATTCCATTATCGAACATATATGTTTACCACACATGATGAAGATGAATAAATATAGAAAAAGGGAAGTCTCGCGTATTGAGACCTCCCTTTTTCTATTGGAAACGAGTTAAGCTTGAACTTGCGGAGTTTGCGTTGGTGGTGTTAGCACTTTTAAAAGTTCTAGTCGAGACTTTGTTACAGTGGCTGTTACACCCAACTTAGATAAATTCGAAACAATCTTTTTCAAATCTACTTCTTTTGTCATACATTCCACCTCAATCTTTCCTCGATTTTATATAACGTTTTATTTACGAAAAAGTTTCATTTTTTTACGAGTATGATGTCTGACAAATTTATCATACCATTTAACTTACCTATAAAATTTTTCAATTTTGTTACATTGTAAATTTTTCACACTCATCAAACTTTTCCATGAAACATATTTAAATTACCCAAAACCGCTACATTCTATTCAAAAATCAGAACATAGATTTAAAAAATATCAAAGAGCTTCATTTCTTCCTTTACTGAATAGTTCCACTTCATCCAAGCTTCCCCTCCCCTATTGTTGTAATCGCAAGAACAAGAGAGGTAGAATACACATATTGAAATATCGTATGAAAGCAGGGAACTGTATGAAAAAGGCTATTTTATTATTGATGTCTGTTCAATTCCTAGTTTACCTAGGGTTCGGCATTATTATTCCCGTCTTACCAGAGGTAATTGTGCAGCAAAATTGGCATGAACTCCACGTAGGTGGTTTATTGACTGTCTATTCACTTGCAAGTTTTTTCACAGCTCCATTTTGGGGTATGCTATCAGATAAGGTAGGGCGAAAACAACTGATCCTTACAGGTCTAATTGGCTTTAGCCTTAGTTTTGTTATTTTTTCACTATTTATAGATAACCTAGTTATATTGTATGCTTCACGTATTATTGGTGGTTTATTTTCAGGTGCATTATATACAGCAGTAACAGGATTTATCGCCGATATGTCCAGTGAAGAGGATCGCAATAAATATATGGGATTTATGGGCATGTCCATTGGTCTTGGGTTTATTTTTGGTCCAGCAATCGGGGGAATGCTAGGTCATTATAGCTTACAGTTGCCGTTTACTGCATCAGCATTATTAATTGCACTATTATTTATTTATGCAAGTTTCGTCCTAAAAGAACCTAAAAAACGAAAAGATTCAAATAAACGTGCTATAGTGCCAAAAGGTGCTGCAACAATGCTACAATACCGTGTGCGCTATCTATTTATGTTTTCATTTTTAGTAACTTTTATGCTAGCGGGCGTTGAGGCAACATTCCAGCTATTTCAAATCGAAAAAATTCACATTACTCCATTACAAATTGGTTACTTGTTCATGTTTAGTGGCTTTGTCGATGCAGCTATTCAAGGCGGGGTCGTTCGACGTATAAAAAACGGCAGTGAAACGACATGGTTAATCGGTGCACAAATTGTAACAGCTATCGGCATGCTTTTATTTACATTGACAGCTAATCTTTTTATCGCTGGGCTTGCCCTTTGTGTCTTTACAGCAGGTAATGCACTTGCAAGAACTTGTGTTGTATCACTCTCCTCTAAAGAATCTGGAGGACAATACGGAACTGCTGCTGGGCTTTCCTATTCAATGGATAACTTAGGACGTATTCTTGGTCCATTATTTTTCACATGGTTATTTACCGTACAAGCAAGTCTTGGTTATTATATTTCGGCAGCAATAGCCATACTTTCTATAAGCCTGATTTATATATATAAGGCATCCAGTAAATCATTGCGTCATCCATAACATATAGTAAAGTGCCCATTATGGATGCCAAAAGTCAGGTTAAGTCAGAAATCAAAGAAACGCCCCAGTTATTAGAAAGTAAAATTCCTAGTGAACGCGATCTCCTCTTATCAGATGTCTTTACTAGCTCAATTTTTTAAGGAATTTTTCCTTAACCTAAAAAACTTTCTATTAGAGAATTACTAAATAAACCATGCGGATTATCTCTGATATGTCTAAGGGATAATCCTTTTCCATGCTATCTAGCCAATTCATATCTTCTTTCCGCATTTGAAGTAGGCTATACTAAGTATGTTATTAACAAAAGTAAAGGCAGGTGTAGGAATGAGCATTTTTACAGATATAGAATATTTAGTTCCTTTAACTTTGTTTTTTAATATTTTATTAGCCATGACCATCATTTTCTTAGAACGTAAAGATGCCACCTCTACATGGGCATGGATTCTCGTATTATTTTTCCTGCCATTAGCTGGATTTATATTGTACTTATTATTAGGAAGACAATTACGAAGAAAGCATCTATTCCGTTGGGAAGGACGCAAGGATATTGGGATTGATAATTTGATTAGCTATCAGATGGAAGCGATTCGTGATGAAACGTTTGAGTTTCGTATTGCTAATGCAGAAAATTATCAAGAGATGATTTATATGCACCTCAGAACAAACAATGCGGTATTAACACAGGACAACCATCTGGATATTTTTGACGATGGCGCCGATAAGTTTGAACAGCTTCTTAAAGACATTGAAGCAGCTAAAGATCACATCCATATCCAGTATTATATTTTTAGACTTGATGACTTAGGTACTCGTATCGTCAATGCACTGATAAAAAAAGCAAAGCAAGGCGTTAAGGTACGTCTTCTCTATGATGAAATGGGATCACGTAATGTTAAAAGACGCCATTTTAAAGAATTGCTGCATGCTGGTGGTGAAGTAGAAGTTTTCTTCCCATCCATTTTGCCACTTCTTAATCCTCGTTTAAATTTTAGAAATCACCGAAAGATCGTTGTCATTGATGGTCGAATTGGCTATATTGGCGGTTTTAACGTCGGTGATGAATATTTAGGCTTACAAAAAAAGTTCGGTTATTGGCGAGATACACACTTACGTATAGAAGGTAGTGCCGTACATCCCTTACAAACACGATTTTTACTCGACTGGAACCAAGCTAGTGCTCAACAAAAAATGGGGTACTCTGATCGCTATTTCCCTGCTATCCCCAAAAAGGGTGATGTGGGTTTACAGATTGTTTCAAGTGGACCAGACTCAGACTGGGAGCAAATAAAGATTGGTTACTTAAAGCTTATTAATATGGCTCAAAAATATATTTACATTCAAACACCCTATTTCATCCCAGATGTTAGTTTCTTAGACGCCATTAAAATTGCAACCTTGTCAGGCATTGATGTACGTATAATGATTCCTAATAAGCCTGATCACATGTTTGTTTATTGGGCTACCTATTCTTATGTGGGTCAATTATTACGTGCCGGAGCCAAAGTCTACATTTATGAAAAGGGCTTTATCCATGCTAAGGCTATTATTATTGATGATGAGGCATCCTCTGTCGGAACAGCAAATATTGATGTACGAAGTTTTAGTCTGAATTTTGAAGTCAATGCCTTCATATATGATGCCAATATATCGCACCAATTAGCCGAGCTGTTTGAGAAGGATATTTTTGATTGTACGGAATTAACATGGGAAATGTATAAAAATCGTTCAACACTAATTAAATTTAAAGAATCTATTTCCCGTTTATTAACACCCATTTTATAAACTAAAAAGGAAGAGAGCCTGTTCAACAGAACCGCTTCTCTTCCTTTTATTATTTCACGCCTAAATATTCTTCCAACGTAATATTTTTCTTTGTTATCTCTTTTGCAACCTCTTTGCCCACATAACGATAATGCCAAGACTCATACATATAACCTGTTATCTCTTCTTTGTTTTGAGGGAAACGCAAAATAAAGCCATACTCTTGTGCGTGTGCAAATAGCCATTGCCCTGCTGGAGTTTCCCCAAACTCTTCTGTCAGCCACACATCTTCTTTTCCTCGCTCACCTATATCAAACGCTAAGCCTGTTTGATGTTCTGAGTAGCCTGGACGAGCACTATATCGATCTGCTGCCGCCTGTCCATCACGTTTAACATAATTATCATAAAGTGTTGTTTGATATTCAAAAGAACGGTAGCCACTAAAAGCAACTAAATCAAATCCTTGCTGCTTAGCAGCGGCTAACATTTGATTTAACGCTTCTCGTGCTTCTGGATTTTCTTCAGGTGCAAAGGTAGACGGAAGCGGATAAATTTTATTGGCTAGCAGAATACCATCGATATAAGTTGGTTCGGTAGGTAATGTTTGATTTGGAAGATAGCCATTTTCGTCTGGTTGTTGCTCAGGCTTTGCGGGTGTTTCAGTATTGTCTGGCTTCTCTGTTGCAGTAGAATCTTGTTCAGTTGTTTTGTTTGTTTCTGTTGTTTTTGGCTGCTCATCAGTTGCACTATTTACTTGATTATTTTTATAGTTATAGACTACAAAAATTGCTACGATTAACGCGATAGATATGAAAGCACCAACGATAAGCGGAAGACGATTGTTTTTCACTCTTTATACCCCTCTTAAAATATCAGGTATCTATAAGGATGATGTTTTTATAGCTTTTCACCTTGAAAATACCTATTTTATTGTATTACTAGTTATATTCTTATTTTAGCACTGTTCACATTTTCGGGTGTAAATTTCCTACATAAATATTCAATTAATCTGTTAGGACAATGACAAATACTACTATAGATGCAATTGCGAAAAAAATTGCCATATACTGCATCCACTTCGCTTCTTTTACATAACCTTGCTCTTTAAAGCTTTTCGCTCTAAACCCATTTGATAAGGCGAACATAATCGTCATTGCAAGTACGGCAAAATTAAATTTCCCTATAATAATAAATACAAGTGCTGCAATACTAAAAATTGCAACGAGAATAGATGATAGCCATTTTTTGTTCATCCTGCTGTCCTCCTAAAAAAATCGAGGCAACAGAGGCGCCTCGACATCAATCAATTTATTTTTTTGCTTTCTCGGGATGTTCCGAATAATATTTACGTCCAATATATGTTTGAATAATCAACAATGCACCACTGACAGACCAATACAAAGGTAGTGCTGCCATAGAAGACATGGAGATAAAGACAATCATAATTGGTGAAATATAAATAAACATTTTCATCTGAGCTTTTTGTTGCTCAGGTACAGTCCATAAAGATACACGAGCCTGGATTAGGTAAACAACCCCTGCAACAATGGTCATCACGATATCTGGTGAACCCAAGCTAAACCATAAAAACTCATGGGATTTCACATCGGCAGAATACAAGATTGAGAAATACAGACCCATAATAATTGGCATTTGAATTAACATCGGTAAACAACCCATATTAAGTGGATTAATGCCATGCTTTTGATATAGAGCCATCATTTCTTGTTGATATTGCGTTTGCTCTTCTTTTGTCTTAGCTTCCTTCATTTTTTTCTGAACGGCTTCCATTTCAGGTTTAAAAGCATCCATCTTCGTTTTCATTAATTGTTGCTGACGATAGTTTTTTAACATAATCGGCATTAAGATTAAACGAATTAGAACCGTAATCGCGATGATTGCTAAACCATAGCTCCCTGAAAAGATATCATTCCCGAAAAACTCCAATAAAAATTCCATAGGTTTTACAAAGATACTATAGAAAAAACCTTCTTTGTTTTGCACAGCTTGACAGCCACTAAGAACAAAAACGGCAAGACCAAGCATTGAAAATAGCTTCAAATTTTTCATTTTTCCACCTACTATTATTTATCAACTACAGTGAAGTATACCTTATAGGGTCTCTCTTTATCAAATAGCAAGTGCTACTCATTCCTTAAGCTGGTTCTCCAGATGATTCATTAAAAAAGATGCGAGCTTTAGCAACGCTAATATGTTCGCACCTTCTCATTCTCTATGCTCAAAATCTAGACATTTTGTAATTCAGTCTCTGCCATTTCAAAACGATAAAATTCATGATGAAGCTCGTCTCTAAAATGTTTTGGCGTAACTCCCGTATATTTTTTGAAAATACGAGTAAAATAACTTTGATTACAGAAATGGAATTGATCTGAGATAGAAGTAATACTTTTGTTTGTATGTCGTAAGTAGTATTGTGATTCTTCTACACGTCTAACATTTAAATACTCAACCAATGTAATGCCCACATGTTCTCTAAAAATACGTGATAAGTGACTAGTACTTATATGAAAGTTATTAGCAATACTTTCGACAGTTAAATCATTTTCAAGCTCGTCATTTATATACATTATCACTTTGTTAACTGTTTGATGTCGGAAAGTCGGTTGTTTGCGATCTGCAATAAAGTAAACAAAGAAATCAATTAAATCATCAGCAAATTGTAAAAATTCTGCGTCTTTCATCTGATTTTCTATCATATCGTTACACGCAATATTGAAAGCAAATGCTTTTTTCGAAGGTACTTGATTGTCCAGCAATTTACGAGCCACAATTGATGACAAAACAGAAAAATAGCTTCGAACGATTTTAATGACCTGTTTGCCAAAACGAATTGAGAGAATATCAATTAACTCATGCAAAGATTTTTTCGCTTTTGCAGATTCTAAATGGTAAATTTCAAAAATTAGTTTCGACTCAATATTAAAAAATTCTTCGACACCGATATATTGATTAATATTATCGATTTCTTGGAAGTATCTTTTGGATATCGTTTCTGACATAGAATGTTGATGTAGTTGCATAATCTTCCCCATCTTTCCTCAGAGTGCACGAATTGCATGACAATATTTGACACCAATCCCGACGAATTAAAAATAAGAAAATAGTATTTACTTATTCAATATAAGAACTGAGTCCTATTTCACAAATTTTATTAACAAATAAATCAAAAATAACCCTACTAATACACCAGATATAAAAAAAATAGACTATACAGTGAATTTTACCATATTCTGCGATTTCCTTTCAACCACATTTTAATTGCTACTCTAGTTCTAATTTATCACATACGCATAGTAGAAACCTCGTAAACTTAATCTTAACAATTAAATTTTACCATATACATATCAAAATAAATTAGTCATTTTATAAATTTATTTACAAATTATACAAAACTACTTACATTATTCTAATGGAACATTCGACATTTTTCTATTTTATTCCTAAATCTTCTCTATATAATTTATATGAATATGTAGTAAAATAGATGATAATACTATTTTTAAAAGTTTAGACGAGGTGTTTAAAGTGGATCCAAAACAAATAGAAGAGATCATGGAGATAATTAAGGAGTTCTTCCCTGAAAATACGTCCATCGCTATCTCAGATACAAATGAATATTTGTATTACCAACCAAGCAAGAAAGTTGATTTAAAAATTAAACCAGGTGACCCTATCAAAGAAGGTTCAGCCGCACACAAAGCATTAAGCTATGGTCAAAAAATCAGCTCCTATATTGAACCTGATGTCTTCGGTGTCGCATATTATGGCATGAGTATTCCTTTAATGGAGGAAGGCGAAACAAAAGGAGCTATTACTGCTATCTTCCCGCAAAAACCATCAGCATTCTTAACAAACTACATTACAATCAAAATTGATGATTGCTGGTACCCAATCAAACATGATCAAGTGATTTATTTAGAAACACAACTCCGTAAAACATTTGTTAAAACAATGACTCGTGAAGGTTATCACCGTTTAAACTTAAGTGATCTAGAGCTATTTTTAGCACCTGACTCATTTATTCGTTGTCACCGCTCTTATATCGTTAACATTGACTACATCGATGAAATTCAACCAGATTCACACTCAACGTTTTTATTAATTATGAAAGATGGTACGCGCATTCCTGTTAGCCAACGTTATGCAAGCTATTTCCGTCGTTCTTTAGGTTTCTAATTATGTAAGAACAGCAAGCAATTAATAATTGCTCGCTGTTCTTTTTTGTGCTCAAATCAGCCTCATTTTCTTCCCTATTTAACTATTTTTGCACTATTTTTAATGTAGAAAACAACTAAATTTATACAGCTCTACAATAAAACGTTTTCTCTGTCGAAAAAGCATCTTAATGCTCGATTTTCCTTTTTTTACTCAATTTAATGCTAATTCTAAAGTTTTTGTGACAATTTGGTGATAGTATTATTCAAATGGTTGGAGTCATACTACAACTGAATAAACAGAAAATTCTTAAATGTTTTTTCTAGTTTTGTAATCGGTTTCCATCAAAATTATTTAGGGGAGGATTTTTTTATGGATGCAAATGTTCAAAAACGCCTTGGTTTAAAAGAACTTGAGAGTAAAATTGTAACTGCTGAAGAAGCAGCAGCACTTATTTCTAATGGTGATGTAGTTGGGATGAGTGGTTTTACTCGTGCTGGGGATGCAAAAGTTGTTCCAATGGCATTAGTTGAGCGCGCAAAAATTGAAGAATTCAAAATTGATGTATATACAGGTGCATCATTAGGACCAGAAGTAGATAAGTACTTAGCAGAAGCTGGTGCAATTCGTAAACGCGGACCATTCCAAAGTGATGCGGGTATTCGTAATTTAATTAATTCTAGGGATATCTTATATGTAGATGCTCATCTTTCTCATAATGCTGAGCTAGTGCGCCAAGGAATTATCGGACCAATCAAGTATTTAATTCTTGAAGCGGTTGCTATTACTGAAGATGGCTTAATCATTCCAACAAACTCTGTAGGTAACTCACCTATCTTTGCAGAATATGCAGAAAATATTATTATCGAGTTAAATATTTCTCATCCAGAAGCTTTAATTGGTATTCATGATATTTATGTACCTGGAGAGCAAGGTAAACGTGAAGCTATTCCAATGACAGATGCTATGCAACGCCTTGGTGATATTGGTATCAAAGTGGATCCAGCTAAAATTAAAGCAATTGTTATTTCTGAAGAGCCAGATGCTCCTTCATTAATCGTACCTCCAGATGAAGAAACACAAACAATGGCAAACATTTTATTAGACTTCTTCCGTGATGAAATTAAAGCGGGTCGTTTAACAAAACAATTAATGCCATTGCAATCTGGTGTAGGTTCTGTAGCAAACGCTGTACTTGATGGCTTTGCAGATTCAGAATTTGAAGATTTAATTGTTGCATCTGAAGTACTTCAAGATGCTGTATTTAACTTAATCGATGCTGGGAAAGTTAAATTCGCAGCTGCAACTTCAATCACACTTACTGAAGAATTACAGCAAAAAGTTTATGGTAATTTAGAAAAGTATGCTGATAAAATTTGCTTACGTCCACAAGAAATTTCTAACCACCCTGAGCTTATCCGTCGTTTGGGTCTAATCTCAATCAACACAGCTCTTGAGTTAGATATCTATGGTAACGTAAACTCAACGCATGTTTCTGGTACTCGTATGATGAACGGTATCGGTGGTTCAGGTGATTTCGCACGAAACGCACGCCTTGGTATTTTCGTTACAAAATCATACGCAAAGGGTGGAGCAATTTCTTCTATCGTGCCAATGGTATCTCACGTTGACCATACTGAGCATGACGTTGATGTTATCGTAACGGAACAAGGTATTGCTGACTTACGTGGTCTTGCACCAAAAGAACGTGTACCTTTAATTATTGAAAACTGTGCACACCCAGATTACAAAGAGCAATTATGGGATTACTACAACCGTGCAGTGGAAGCAACTGGCAACCACCAAACTCCTCATCTTTTAGAGGAAGCACTTTCTTGGCATGTAAATCTTGCTAAAAACAAAACAATGAAAAAAGAAGTTGCAAAAGCTTAATTACTAAATGCTCGAACGTCTAATAAGTTGATACTTATTAGACGTTTTTTCTGCGTGAAAGCAAAAAATAAGTGAGAAGTATTATCGATTGGAAAATGCTATAATAGGACTATATCAATCTTATTGACTATAATTGTTCTATTTCATCGGAGGAACTATGAAGAAATTTATCTATGCTATTATTTTCTTTTCGTTTTTCGACCTTTTTACCCAGCTCCCTGTTATGAGTACATATGCTGAGTCTTTAGGTGCATCGGCATTCCTCACTGGTCTTGCAGTAGGAATGTATTCGCTTTCCAATACATTCGGTAATATCATTTCTGGCTTTTTAACGGATCGCAAGGGACCTTTTATCATACTCATAATAGGTCTTCTAACAACGGGTCTAGCATTAACGCTGTATAATTTAGTAGAAGAGCCCATTGCTCTATTAATTGTACGTTTTATCCATGGCCTTGTTGCAGGCTTCATTGTTCCTGCTGCCTTTACATTTCTAGCAAACGCTACTGAGCAGGAAAAAAGAGGAAGGGGCAGTGCTATTTCTGGTGCCTTTGTTGGTATAGCAGCCATTATAGGCCCTGCATTTAGTGGCATTTTAGCTAGCCGAACAAGTGTCCCCTTCGTTTTTAATATCACAGCAAGCTTTATGCTTCTTTTAGGTATTCTTGCGTTCTTTATATTGAAAGCAAATCAAGTAAACAAAGAGAAGGCTCAACCTAGTAATTATATTCCGATCAGTGTTTTTTTTAATAACACAGGAACATTAAAAGCCTTTTTAGGAGCCTTTTTCTTAATGTTTTCTCAAGGTGTTATTGCCTATCTACTTCCACTTAAAGTGCATGCCTTAGGCTTCGACTCTCGTTTAAGCGGCACTTTAATGAGTACATTTGGTATTATTGCAGTCCTAGTTTTCCTATTACCTACTAATCGTATTTTTGATAAGGTCAATCCACTCAAAACATTGTCTTTTGGAATAGGTTTAATGGGAATAAGTCAGCTATTAATTAGCCAAGCAAATTCTAGCTCTTTACTCTATATAGCAATGGCTTGCTATGGAATTGGATTCGGTTTCCTATTCCCTTCAGTAAATTCGCTGCTAATTGACTCCACAACTGCTGAAGTACGAGGAAAAGCATATGGCTATTTCTATGCGTTTTTCTCCCTAGGTGTAGTAATAGGCTCATCTTTACTAGGTTGGCTATCACTTGGTACTGTCAGTGGCTTTGTATTTACTGGCTTCGTTTTATTACTCTTTGCAGGCGCTATCCTTATCCCACACAAAAGACCTTCTCATGCTTAGATGAGAAGGTTTTTTGTTTACTTTTCCTTTTCTTGAATTTCTTCATTATAGAAATGGACACCAGTATGTCCTCCACCTTCAGCTACCATTTCATTCGAGGCAATTTTAGTTGGTGAAGTACCCGCCTCTGTTGCTACCTCTGTAGCTACACGTTCTGCAATATTGTCGTGCATATCAGGACCTGTTGTAAGATACGACTCTAATTTTGCTTTCATACTATTAAACATTGTTAGTGCTTTATCACGATTCTCTTTTTTACTGAAATAAGATGCTGCTAGTCCTGCTAATCCTGCAACAACAACACCTGTACCTTTACGTTTTGCCATAGTTTATTACCTCCTAAAAATATAGAAACTAGCTCTGTAGTATAGTTTTTCCCTATTCTTAAAAGAATAAACATTATTTTTTTATACCTTCTAGCATATATATTAATGTAAGGCTAAAACTTGCTCTTTTATCTAGTAATAATTCTGCCAATTCAATGCAGTTCGTCTCGTTTTAATGCAGACAAAATCTCCTATTAACATCCAGCTATCACACCTTTATTTTTAGCATTCGTCAAAATTTTGTAACTATTTATGATTATAAAGGGCAAGTAAAGGGAATTAATGAAATAACACTAAAATAGGAGAGTGGTTAGGATGAAAGATTTTGATTTAGCATATGATTGGATAGATATGGCTTCATTAATTGGTGGGGCTGGCTTCTTAACAGTACTAATTTATAGTGTCATTCTATTATAAGGAGCTACTTACATGATTTGCTCTAGCAATTAAAAGGCAATCCGCTTAATTAAAAGCAGATTGCCTTATTTTTATTGTTTTACATCATTGTATGCATCTGACTTTTCAAATGCTGCCACAACATAGGAACAAACGGCCTCCATTTTATAGCCATTTTCGCGTGCATACGCTGCTGCTTGATCGAGTAATTGTTTGGCCACACCTTGACCACGGAGCTTATCTGATACATATGTGTGATCCATTACCATTACTGAGCCATTTTGCTGCCAAGTAATTTCCGCCAGTTTTTCTCCTGCTTGCTCATTTAAAAATGCAAACTTATTTTCTGCTAATTGTTGTAATTGGAATTCCATTTCTCACCACTCCTTTTATTCATAGTACCATAGCTTTTTGTATTTTCACAAAATTTGTGTACCTTCCTTTTATCTAATTAGCGTAGCTATGTCCAGATAATCGGTTAGCCTTCTGTGTTGGAAACAGCTCACTTCAATTATTTACTTGCTGAATCAAAAAAAGAATCTGTACACCTTCTCTAGCAAAGCGAGAGGGTATAACAGATTCCTTTCTATCAACTTTAAATTTAGTTAAACCATGAAGAAATAGTATCTTTTAAATTAGCAAAAAAGCTTTTCACACTTTCCCAGAAACCTTTATCTTCCATAAGTGAGCCAAATTTTTCTTGGATCGTGTTACTAATATCATTTAATTGATCTGACCATTTACTAAAATCAATGTCCAGCTTGCTTATTTTATCCATTAAATCTACTAGCAATTGACGGTCCTTTTCACTTAAATTAATTTCAAGCTTAGTTAATTGCTCTTGTACAATTTTTTCCACATCTTCACGTGTTGCTGGCTTTAATTCTGCAATTTGCTTTTTAATTTCAGTCAGTAATTCTGCTACTTTTGCATCGTCTACTCCTGCAGATTCTGCAATGGATGTTGCTACTGATAATTCTTCATTTGCTACATCAGTACGATCAATATCCAGTGTTTCACCTGTAGTGACCTCATATGCCTTGTAAATACCTACTAACGCTGAATGCCCTGTAACGGCTTTCGGAGCAGCTACCTGTACGGATGCATCCTGAATTCCTGCTGTTAACATCGCATTTGCGTACATCTCTGAAGTTACCTGCGTTATATTCGATGGTGTGACAATTTGTATTACCAGACCCTCTCCTGCATCTCTGCGTGTAATCTTTGCAGAAGAATACATACGGGAGCTTGAATTACTATCTTTAATGTATTTTACTAGATCCTCACCAGACACAGTAATTTCTTCAATTTCAGGTTCTTCACTTACTTTTAATGATTTTTTTACAGACTCTTTTTCAGCCTCAGATAAATTTGCTCCATACACGACGATCGGTACGCCAAGTTTTTCATCTATTGCTTTTGGAGGCGTATTGTCAGATGCAAATCCTGTAGCTGGTGCCATCACTCCAAATACCAACATTGTAGCAGTTAGTATTTTTATCCATGTTTTTTTCAAATCGTGTGACCCCTTTCGCTAAAACTTCATAATTAGCAAGTATAATGTATGCCATTATACAATAATTAGTACGAAAAAAAGACGAGAAGGTTTCAAGGATGTCTCTCGTCATTTTTCCTGTTGTAAATGTCTTGCTGGCAATTCAAACTATATCCTTAAACTTCTTCAGTCCAACCATCCTGTTGTTTTACTTTACCTGCTTTCATTAATGTTCCTAAGGCACGTTTAAATGCCCCTTTACTCATATTAAACATTTCTTGAATCTCCTCAGGAGACGATTTATCACCAAATGGCATTTTACCGCCCACATCCTGTATATAATTCAATATTTGTTGCGCATCATTTGAAAGACGCTCATGTTTTCTCGGTAAAAGAGAGCCATTCATGGAACCATCGTCTTTCACATCGATAATACGTACAACTACATCTTGTCCTAATCGAGGCTCTGTACTTCGCTCAGATTCATGCACGAAAATACGGTAAGGAACTTCTACACCTAGTAAGAATGTCCCGATCGGTAACAAACGATATGGGCGTGCTTGAATATTTTTATTGTGCATATCTTCAAATGCACCTTCATATAGTTCTGAGATTTTTTCCTCTGTGGCTAAACGACCAAATAAATCACCATTACGATCTGTGCGTAGTGTCATAAATAAATGATCGCCTGGTTCTGGCCATACTTCTTTTAATGCAGGTAAATCTTCTGCTTTTACTAATACTTCGCGAGATGTACCAATATCCACAAAAGCACCTTCATGTTCCACTACTTTCAAGACGCGTGCCCAGCCGTACTCACCTTGTGTAAAAGCTGGAATTGCTGTTGTAGCAGCCAAATCTCCACGACGGTCTGCAAATAAAAATACTTCAAGGCGGTCACCTACTGTTAGTGGCTCTGTTACCTCTGAAGCATTTAAAGGTAGTTCTTCAACTCCATTTGTTAAAATCCATTTCGATGCTTGTTGCTCTAATACCGTTAATGTAACGACTTCACCTGATTTTAATGCGTTCATATTGTCTCCCTTTCCTTCACACCATCATTTTAAAGATTGTGCTGTGTCTTAGATGCCTCTAATTTTTTCACGATGTCTGGATTTTCTTCCATTACTTGCACAAGATCTGCAATACGATCGATTGAATTCCAACTTAAATGATGTTCAATTCCCTCCACATCATCATAAATACGTTCTTCATCCACACCAATCATTCGTAAAAACTGCTCGAGCAATTCATGACGCTGCACAAGACGCTTTCCGAGCTTATCCCCTTTAGGCGTCAATGTCAGTCCACGGTACTTTTCATAAACTAAATAACCATCTTTATCTAATTTTTGAACCATTTTTGTAACAGAAGAAGGAAGAACAGATAATGCTTCAGCAATGTCAGACACTCGCGCATATCCCTTGTTGGCAATTAATAAATATATTTGTTCGATATGGTCCTCCATACTAGGTGTTGGCATATCCTTTTCCCTCTCTTTCCTTTTCTTACTCTCTAGTTTACTACAAGCTTGGCTTAAAAGTTAACTGAAAATACATAGCCTAGAGAAACACTTCCTTTACAACTTAAATAGAGCCTCTTCTATTAAGAAGTAGGCTCTACTTTGTGTCGAGGATACTTATTTACCACATGTAACGCATGAATAATCTCTTTATTAATGCGCTCAATGTTTCCAGGAGTATTCATTTCTTTAAATGCCTCATCTCTAGCTTCCATAGATGTAACATACTTACTTGGCAATGCATTTAGTGTAAGTGCCACCGTGTCGAATTCACAGATTTCGCATTTACAAAATGTTTGATATTCTGGTCCTCGTAGTAAAAAGCTTACTAAACCACGCACAATTTCTTCTGTAACATTTACTAAAATAGGATCTGACATATTCAAACTTTCGCCTCATTTATATTTAATTGTTACATTACTCCTGAAACTATAATAGCCTTAAAAAAAGTCTATTTCAAGAATCGCAAGTAGCATCTATCCGCATAAAATCCCTCATGTCAAAGCAAGATTAATTTCCTACCTTTTCAGATCGTTTTACACCTTACTTACTACTTTTTTGCTCTAATTAGTCTTAATGAATTAAACACAACTAATAGTGTTGCACCCATATCCGCAAAAATTGCTATCCATAATGTTAACCACCCTGGTATGACAAGCAGCAATGCAATTAATTTTAAAACTAGGGCAAATATAATATTCTCTTTAATGATACGTAATGTTTTTCTGCTCAAGCCAATAGTGTAAGGAAGCTTTGTTAGATCATCACCCATTAATGCAATATCTGCTGTCTCAAGAGCTGCATCCGTTCCTGCTCCACCCATGGCGATTCCTACGTTTGCAGTGGCCAATGCTGGTGCATCGTTTACACCATCTCCAACCATTGCTACAGCACCAAATTGTGTACGTAAATCCTTAATCGCCATTAATTTTTCTTCTGGTAATAACCCAGCACGCACATCTGTCATCTTTAATGAAGTAGCGATGGCTTGCGCAGTAGGCTCTGCATCGCCTGTTAACATCACCATATGCTTTACTTTTAAGGCATTTAATTTGTTCAATACGTCCTTGCTTTCACGACGTAATTGGTCAGCAATTGCAATCAGTCCAATAAGTTGATTATTCGAAACAGCTGCTACTACTGTTTTACCCTGTTCTTGCAGATTCTTAACCTGACTTTCTATATTTTGATCTATAGAAGTTAATGAAGTAGCCCATTTCATGCTACCTACATAAATAATCTGATTATCAACGGTAGCATAGGCACCTTTTCCTGTTACTGATTGGAAATCTGTTGGGATGAGCTCAGATAATTTTTGATCGTGTAGTCTATTTAAAATTGCTTTAGCTAAAGGGTGCTGTGACTGTTTTTCTACCGCTGCTACTAGTTGTAGCACATAGTCTTCTGACCAATTTTCAGTCGTTACAATATCTGTTACTGCAGGCTGCCCTTTCGTTAATGTACCTGTTTTATCAAAGGCAACAGCTTCAATATGTCCTAGTTGCTCTAAATGAACACCACCTTTAATCAGTACACCTTGCCTTGCTGCATTACCAATGGCTGTAACAATGGCAACGGGAGTAGAGACGACCAGCGCACAAGGACATCCTACCACTAAAACAGCTAGACCTTGGTAAATCCAATGCTGCCAATCACCTACTAATAAAGGTGGAATCACAGCTACTAAAAAAGCAATAATCATAATCGCTGGTGTATAATACTTTGCAAAGCGATCTACAAATTGCTGAGAAGGTGCCTTTTCTGCTTGTGCTTCTTCCACAAGATGAATTATTTTAGCGATAGTAGTATCTTCTACTCGCTTAGTCACACGTACTTCAAGGGCACCCTCTTCATTTAACGTCCCAGCAAATACTTCATCATTTATTGTTTTATTTACGGGAATCGATTCACCTGTAATAGCCGCCTGATTGACTGCAGACAATCCACTAATGACAATGCCATCCATCGCAATCTTTTGGCCAGGCTTTACAATCAATATATCTCCTATTTCTATGTCTTCAGTAGGTAACTCAAGCTCATGGAAGTGTTCACCGTGGGCTCTTTTAATAATCGCTGTGGGCGGAGCAATATCCATTAATTGACGAATAGATTGACGTGCTTTATCCATTGAATACGCTTCAAGTGCCTCACTTACAGCAAATAAGAATACGACAACTGCTGCTTCTTCCCACTCACCGATAATAGCAGCTCCGATGATGGCGATTGTCATAAGCGTCTTCATATCAAATTCAAAGCGAACTAAATTGCGGAAGCCTATTTTAAAAATACCCACTCCACCCACAAGGATAGCTATAATGAACATGGCAATCGGGAGTGGGTTTGATTCCCCATTTATACCCACAAACAGATAACCTAGAATGACAAAAAGCAATGATATTCCTGCTAAAACGTTTTCCTTTTTACGATAAAAGGGTGTAGTATTTTCAAGTGCTTTTGCTGCCGATTGTGTAACCTTAATGCCATCAAAAGCACCAGCTTCTTCAATTTGGTCTACACTAATAGCACCGATTACTGTAATTTTAGAAGCACCAAAATTTACTTGTGCATCCTGTACTTCTGGAATAGCCTTTACGTTTTTTTCAAACTTTGCGGCACAACTAGCGCAGGATAAATTTTGTAGCCTGTATTCTTGTTTAATTGGCGTTGCTGCCATTCGCAATCCCCTCTTTCGCATGTTCGTAGGCAATTGTTACAATTTGGTATACATGCTCATCCGCTAAAGAGTAATACATTTGCTTACCTTTACGGTGTGATCTCGCTAAATTATTATCTTTCAAATATCGTAAATGATGTGATGCTGTGGCAACTGAAGAACCAATAATAGTCGCTACATCACAAACACATAGTTCATCTTCCACCGTTAAAGCATAGGCAATTTTAAGTCTAGTTTCATCAGATAACGCTTTTAAAAATTTGGCTACACCTGATAAATCGGGCATTTGTTGTTGCACCTTTGTGACCGCTTCTTCATGTACATGCGTCACCTCACATATTTCCTTTGGCATTTTCTCACCTCATTCAAATATTCGTTTGATTGTATTCAATGTAGCATATTATTCCATCTTATTCAAATGAATATTTGAATGTTAGGATGTATATCCTTAAATAAAAAAGTTAGCGTACTTTATTATGTACGCTAACTTTTTTATTACTTCGCTTTTAATTGTAATGTTTTCCCTCTTATCTCTTCCTGTTTGATAAATGTTTGATGGTATTTACCATTAGCCCAATCAAGTACCTGATCTTGATACCAATCAGATTTTACATGCCCACTTTGACCAGGACCAACAATATGATAGGCTGAGCTTAAATCACCTACATCCACCACAAAACGCCAAGATGCGCCGTGATCTACATTACCAGCTAAATCATTATCTGCTGCTTGTACGGTAACTTTCGAGCCACCAATAGGAACCCTTTTAGCATTAAAATAGGCTGCAAGAATAGGTGATGCACTTCCTAATGTATGATCAAAAGTAAGTTGATGGTAATCACCCCATTGCCATTTAGAAGCATTCTTGCCGAATTGATCTTCTAATTGTGCAATTGTTCGCTCAAATGCCTTGTATACTGTTTCATCAATACCACCCTGCTCCTCAATCCAAATACTTTTCTCTCCTGCATAGGCTGTACGTAAAAGCTGGTCTGTAATATTAAACTTCCCATACATAATGCCATACATATCTTCAGGCATTTGATCTTTAAACAAAACTTCCTGTAACTTAATCATTAAAGTATGAAATACAAGTGGTGCACCTGATTCCTTTGCGTCCACCATATCCCAATTCTCTAGCATGGCAATAATCTCGTCGTACTTCCCATCCTGATCTTTCTCTTTTAGCGATGTTAATAAATCAGGCAAAAATTCTCTGGCATAGAGATTATGCTGATCCATTTGCAAAGCCATCATATCTTCTACTGTAATAGCATCATTTGCCTCTAACACTTCTTTAATTCTCTCGAAACGATAAGGTTGCGCCCAGAAATCAGTTATATGATAAGGATAGTCTTCCCCTATTACTTGGTTATTTGCTGTTGCAATAAAACCTTCTTTCGGATTTACTAAAGTCGGTAATTCATCCCAAGGGATAAAGCCTTCCCAGCCATAATCACTCGAATCGCCTGGAACTGGTAATTGACCTTCACCTTGCTTACGAATAGGTATTTGACCATTAGCTTTATAGGCAATCGTACCGTCCTGTGATGCAAAAACAAAATTTTGAGCTGGCGCTTTAAAATCTTCTAATGCTTTTTCGAAATCATCCCAAGTTTTCGCCTTATTAAAACCAAGCACTGCCCTCAGTTCAGCTGTCGGTTGTAGTGCCGTCCACTGCATCGAAAATTGTGCAGTTGGCTCTGTATCTTTGAAAGCTAAATCTGTCATTATAGGGCCATGACGTGTAACAATGACCTCAAAATCTACAGTTTCTCCATCTTTTACCTTAATCGACTCATCGCGTACCTCTGCTTGCTCCCACTTTCCATCGTAGCGAAATTGTGTTGGATTATCTGGATTTGGTATTTCAATATATAAATCCTGTACATCTGGACCCACATTAGTCACACCCCAAGCAATTTCGTCATTATGACCTAAAATAATACCTGGAATCCCTGCAAAGATAACGCCACTAACGTTTTGTTGTGGGGATTGTAGATGCATTTGATACCATATGGAAGGGGTGCTTAACCCTAAGTGTGGGTCATCTGCTAAAATAGGCATTCCTGATTTCGTTTTATCCCCAGAAACTACCCAGTTATTACTTCCATTAAATTCGTTTGGTAGCATTTCCGCACTGAATTGCCCAGCCACTGCTACAGGATTTTGGATATTGGCCTCGATAATAGACGAAGCGTTTTCTGGATATTTAATAAATAATTCTTTAGCCTTTTCTTCATCAAAATTCTGTAATGCCCAATGACGAAAAGCTAATGTATTCCAATTCCCTCCCAAATCATAGGCCATGTATTTACCAATTGTTAAGGAATCAACAACTGTCCACTCCTCTGGCTCATAGCCTAACAAAGCGAATTCATAGCTTAGTGTATTGCTTTCCTTTGCCTGTGCAATAAAAGCATTTACTCCTTCAGCATACCATTCAAGTACTTGTTTGCTTTCGTCATCATAGGCAGCTAATGATTTCTCTGCAGCATCTCGCAAGCTAAATGTGCGGAAATGTTTGTCGGTATTAATCGTCGCTTCTCCAATAATTTCAGATAATCGACCACTTGCCTGCCTTCGTGCTAAGTCCATTTGAAATAGTCTATCCTGTGCTTGAACATAACCTTGCGCACGATACAAATCAGCATCTGTTTTGGCAAAAATATGCGGAACCCCTTTTTCATCTCTCGTTACTGTCACATCCTGATCCAGAATAGTAACAGCTAACTCACCATCAATCACCGGCTTAGATTTATTCATAAACCATGTAAATCCAATAAAGGCCACTAGAGCCAAAGCAGCTATTGTCCCAGCTATGACAATGAGCCACTTTTTCCAATTAAACTTTCTCTTCCCCACTGAATAACCCCCTTTTTGCACTATATTCCCGTACTCCCTTCCCAAACCCGCTTTGAAACACAAATTTTTTAGCGAAATTTACTATTTTATGTATATAAAATTGTCTCTAAATACAAAATTTTATATTTATTCGCTATTAGAATAGTATAAACAATAGGAATTATGAAGGCTACTGAGTAATGTTAAAAATTTGTATGTTCATAGAGTGATTGGAGCGACTCTTCCTCATTTTGGAGCGGTTTCTCTCCTTTGTTGAGCGCCTTTCTCTTTCTTTGGAGCAGCTGCCCACTCTCGCTTTACTTTCTAGCAATTTTTCACGTAAAATGAGCTCTTAGACATCTATTCAATAGGGATTCCTCTCACATGGAGCTACCTATCCTGGCGTTGCAAAAACTCTTATTTTCAATAGTGCCGCTCTTATTAAAATACAAAAAATCGTATTTCCATATAGAAAATACGATTTCAGTACTAGCATTGTAATTGCAATTCAATCGGACAATGATCACTGCCCATAATGTGTGGGTGAATTGTAGCGCATTCAATTTGATCTTTCAATTGATTTGATACGACAAAATAATCAATACGCCAACCAATATTACGTTCACGCACTTTATTCATATAGGACCACCATGTGTAGTGGTCGGTTTCCTCGGGATGCTTGTATCTAAAAGAATCTACAAAACCGCTTTCCAATAACGCTGTGAATTTTGCCCTCTCTTCATATGTAAAACCCGAATTTCCAATATTAGATTTTGCATTTTTCAAGTCAATTTCCGTATGTGCAACATTTAGATCACCACAATAAACCACAGGCTTCTGGCTATTTAGTTCTTGTAAATAGCTAGCTAAGCGATCCTCCCATTGTAAACGTAGTGGTAATCTCGCTAAATCGCGCTGTGCATTTGGTGTATAAACATTTACTAAATAGAAATTCTCATATTCTAAGGTTATGATTCTGCCTTCATCCTGAGAATCATCCTCGCCCACTCCATACTTAACAGATAATGGTGTGTGCTTCGTGAAGATTGCTGTTCCAGAATACCCTTTTTTCTGGGCGTAATTCCAATACTGCTCATAACCTTCGATAGAGAGCTCTACTTGTCCAGCTTGACATTTTGTTTCTTGGATACAAAAGAAATCAGCATCTATTTGATGAAAGAACTCTAAAAAACCTTTACCTAGACATGCTCGTATTCCATTGACATTCCATGATATAAATTTCATTTTATCCACACTCCTAAAAAAATGCCCTTCGGCTTATACGAAGGGCATCCTATTATAGATCGTCACCAACAATTTTGACTTCCGTCTCTAGTTCAACGCCAAATTTTTCTTTCACTACACGTTGAACCATTTGGATTGTTTCAATATAGTCTGAAGCAGTAGCATTTCCTTTGTTGACAATAAACCCTGCATGCTTGGTAGAGACTTCCGCATCACCAACACCTTTACCTTGTAGGCCACTATCTTGAATAAGTTTTCCAGCAAAATGACCAGGTGGGCGTTTAAATACACTTCCAGCAGATGGATATTCTAATGGCTGTTTTGATTCACGTTGGAAGGTTAAATCAGCAATCTTCGCATTAATTTCCTCCTGTATGCCTACTCTTAATAGAAATTCAGAGGACAATACATAATAACCTTTTTTGGCAATAATGCTTTGACGGTATCCTAGCTCAAGCTCTTCTTTACCTAATATTAAAATGTCGCCTTCTTTTGTTAACACCTTTGAAGAAACAATAATATCTTTAATCTCACCGCCATAAGCACCTGCGTTCATAGCCATTGCTCCGCCAATTGATCCAGGAATACCACATGCAAATTCAAAACCTGTTAAGGAGGCTTGTGCTGATAACTTTGATACCTCTTTGATCAGTGCACCGCTTTGTGCATAAACATGCTCACCATTAATACGAATCTCATCTAAGCGTGAAAATGTTACAACGATTCCTCTATGACCGCCATCTCGAACAACCATATTAGAGCCGTTACCTAACATCAATAAAGGAATATTATTTATATATGCATAGCGAATAACGGATGCTGCCTCTTCTTCTGTTTCAGGAAGAACAAAAACATCTGCTTTGCCACCTAATTTTGTCATTGTGTATTGCTGTAATGATTCATCTAACTTAATATTGGCAGGATTAATACTTTTTGCTAAATCCGTCGCCCATTGTTCTTTTGTCATGAGAGCTAATTCCTTTCTAACGTCCTTCTTACTCTACACCAGTATGGATTTAGAACCCCAATTTGACAAGTAAAATGAAGGGTATTTTTATCTCATATTTTAAGACAGGTCAGACCTGTGCAGAGATGATGAATATTATAAAGAAAATTGACAGTCATTCCAAGTGTTGTTTTTAGCACATTATTTCATTTATTATCTACTGAAATAATCTATTCAGCTCAGAGCCAACTACTTGCCCATGTTTCAATATTGCGGATAGCACCTTCAAGCGCCTGACCCTTATCTGTTAATGAATACTCAACACGTACTGGTACTTCTGAATATACTTTACGTTCAACAAGCCCCTCTTTTTCAAGCTCCTTTAAACGTTCTGATAATAAACGTCCACTAACAGGTAGTGCAGATTCGATTTCATTAAAGCGCTGTGGTCCATCTAGTAATTGATATAATATTAACCCCGTCCATCGTTTTCCGATTAAATCCATTGCTTTAGCTAAACGAGGACACAAAGTTGTCTCATTCATAATTTTTCACCTCTATGTAACTATTGTAACGATTATTGCAGTAAATGTAAATTTGAAGTAACTTATTTACGTAAAATAATCTATTAACTTTTATATATTTAATTACAAATAGTAACTTTAAATTTCAATGATCATAATGTCTGAGACTAAACGCTATCCTAATAAAATGCACGTATTTCCAATAATATGCCTATTCGATTTTAAATATGTTTTGTTTCCTGTTCACAGATTACACTTTTATAGAGGTAAATACTTCCACATTTATTAAAAACTCATTGAATATGCGATTTATTTACTTTATCATTCGTTGTAGAATGCTGTTTTAGGAGGTTTTCAAATGAAAAAATATGCTATTGATTTCAGTCATTCAACGATCGGCTTTTCTGTAAAACATATGATGATTTCTCGTATTCATGGTACTTTTGAATCGTACAGCGGTGAAATAGTTTCATCCAATATCGAGCAAATGCAGGATGCAAACATTTCTATTACCATTACAGTGGCTAGTGTATCAACTAAGAATCATGATCGTGATGTCCACCTTGTGTCTCCTGACTTTTTTGATGCAGACGTCTATCCAAAAATCGTATTTACCTCTACATATATTGATAACCTTGATGATAAAACTTTTGCTATTCACGGTGATTTAACCATCAAAAACATAACAAGACCTATCGTATTTACAACAGTATATACAGGAAAAGGTGTAAATCCATGGGCACAAGAAGTTTTTGGCTTCCAAGCTAAAGCCCAAATTGATCGCCGTGATTTTAATTTAGTCTATAATACGTTTTTGGAAACAGGTGGTGTATTGATTAGCGATGAAATTGACGTGATAGTAGATCTTGAATTAAATCCTCTTTAAGTATTATTTCTACTTCAAAGAAAGGGAGGAATCTATTTGTTTTGGTTTGATGATCAATTTTTATTTGGCTCTGCTTTTATTACCATCATCTTCTTTATTGTTTTTGGGAGCATAGCCTTTATGATTGTAAACGGTATTATCACTTGGTCTAAAAACAACCGTTCACCAATATTAACGGTACCCGCTAAGGTTGTGACAAAGCGTACGAATATACGTGGGGGATCTAACAATACTGGGGCATCTACGTCCTACTACGTTACGTTTGAAGAGCAAAACGGAGAACGGCATGAACTAAAGATGAATGGCTACGATTATGGTCTGCTTGTAGAAGGTGATCTTGGCATTTTAACCTATCAAGGTACACGGTATCATTCATTCAACAGACATAAAAAAGGAGAGTAGCGATTATAAAATGTACCCTTTGTAAAGGACATTTTGAAAAAGGTTAGGCAACTTCTTGAAGCTGCTGTCTGTATTTTGCAGGCGGCAGCTTTTTTAAATTCCATTGCCCTCGATAATGATTGTAGTAAATCATATAACTCTTAATTTCTTTCTTTACTTCTTCTAACGTTTCACATGCTCTAATAGTTGTTTCATCTTTAAAATGCCCAAAGAACGATTCTTGTGGCGCATTATCCCAACAGTTTCCTCGACGTGACATGGACTGTCCTAAGCCAATTTTCTTCACTAAGGCTCGGAATTTTGGATTCGTATAGTGGAAACCTTGATCCGAATGGATAAAGGCATCCTCCCTTAAATGCCGATGTTTCTTTAATTTATGTAACGTATTGAGCGCAATTTCTATACCCAATGTAGAGGATACTTCATACGCTAAAATTTCATTTGTTTCGGCGTCTTTTATCGTTGATAAATAAGCACGTTTACCGCCTCCATATGTTAAATATGTGATGTCGGTTAGTAATACTTTTCCTGCCACACCTTGCTTGAAGTTGCGCTGTAAATTGTTAGGGCATATACGGTGTTCCTTCGTTGCTTTTGCCATACGACGCGCTGGATTGGCTTTTCGAATGGGACAGATAATATTAAACTTTTTCATAATGCGACGGATACGCTTAAGGTTGTACGTAATTTCATATTGGTTTTCTAGTGTCATTTTTATTTGACGTGCGCCTTTCTTTCGTCCTCGGAAATGAAAGGCCTTTAAAATGACTTCTTTCACCACTTCATCTTCTTCATTCTGTTTTTGACGAGTTAAGACAGCTTCTTCTCTAAAATAGCGATAGTAGCCTGAGCGTGAAACCTTTGCCATTTCACAAAGATATCGTACCATCCGTTTTAATTGATATTTTTCAATAATTTGATGGATTAACTCAAATTTTTGTGTAGTACTTATTTTGATTGCTTCCTTATCAGCTGCCTTTCGAGTTGATCTAGCTTTTTTAAAAATTCGTTTTCTGCTTCTAACAATTTCATCTTCGCCTCTAAGCGGGCGTATTTTTCTTCTATACTTAATTCGCGTTCTAAAGGGCGACCTGAAGCATGTTTTCTGGCATCTTCTAAGCCTGTAAGCCCATGCTCTTTATAAGCTGTACGCCAACGATTCGAAGCTCTCCGAATACGAGCTGGACCAAGGGCTTCAATGTCAAAACCCGCCTCAAAAAAGATTTCACTTGGATATTTTCCTTTATCGTATTCATCAATAAAAAATTCTTTAAATTCATCTGTATAAGTAATGGCTTTCGCGCTTACTGTTTTGACGTATGGATTTAATTTTAATTGTGCCTGTTGTTGTTCCGAAAAAAATTTTTTAGTCATACAATCTACCACCGCTCGTTTTTTCTTCATTATAAATAAAAATACCCTATAAGATGACCTTTTTGAAAGTGTCTATCTTATAGGGTACATTTTATTATCGTTACTCTCCTTTTCCTATTCTTTTATTTAATTAAATATTTAGCAAATCCAGCTTCTGTATCTTCTAAATATTCAATACCACTACCTGCTGGAATGAACTTTTGTGCATCTTTTGCAGATAGGTAGATAACCTTTGTATTGGCTGGGAACGGTACAAATGACCAGTTATTATCCGCAGCTGGGTTAATTGTTTTATTCGCCATAATATAATCTACAACAGCTTGGCGATTTTCATATGCATAGTTTGTTATGTTAGAGCCGTCAGCATTTTTAAATGTCGCCCCATATGATCCACCAACACGGTAATTGTTTGTGATGATGATGAATTCTTGTTTTAAATCGATTGGTTTACCATTATATTGTACATTCTTAATACGATTTGCCTTTTCATCAGTAAGATTACCGCGGCGGTCATATTTTGCTGGCGATGTGACATCAATTTGATATGTTAAGCCATCTAACACATCAAAGTTATAAGAACGTGCTTCTGCATCGATAATATTTTGCTCTTCTGATTTAGTTGGATCAATTGTTGCAAAAATACCAGCAGCCATCTCTAACCACTCGATTGCTTGTGCGCCTGTCACTTTAATCGTAGCAACAGTATTGTCATAATGATAAATGTCGGCCATATTTTTAATAGCAAGTGGCCCTACAGGAATATTTGTATAATCTAATGGATTATTACGAGAGCCTGCTTTGAAAGGTGCTCCAGCTGAAAGAATTGGTGTCTTTTCATCAGCCGTACCCTTTAGCTCTTGTTCGATAAACCATTTTTGAGCTTGCGTGACAATTTGAATGGATGGATCATCTTGCACCATTGAAAAATAACTATGGATTGGTGCAGTTGTTTCTCCAACAGGCTGACGGATATATGATAATGTGCCATCATGTGCCTCTTTAATAGCCTCTAAAACCGTTGTGGATGGTTGTAAACCTTCTTGCTTGATCGATTGCAATGAACCTTTACCATCTACCACTACCCACTCTGATCCTTGTTGTTCTAGTTTTAAATCAATTACACCAAGATGACTACCATAGCTACCTGCCATAACAGTAGGAACACCGTGAATTGTACCCTTCTCTTGGTCAACATCTTTCAAATCCTTATAGTCACCAGGGAATGTTAAATGAGAGTGCCCTGTAATTAAAGCATCAATACCATCAATTTCTGCTAATTGGTAACCAACATTTTCAGCACCCTTCACATAAGTATCTTCACCGATACCTGAATGTGACAGAACGACAATCACGTCTGCTCCAGCCTTTTGCATTTCTGGTACTACCTCTTTCACAGCTTCTACTGGCTCTTGCATTTCCACTTTACCTGCTAAATGAATGGCATCCCATTCAACAATTTTCGTTGGAACAATCCCTGTTACACCAACTTTAAGTGTATGCTTTTTGCCTGAACTATCTACCACTTCTTTATCAAGAATGACATAAGGTGTAAACATACGCTCTTTTGTTTTTGCATCATAAGTATTAGCATTTACGACTGGATACTTTGCATCGTTTAATACTTCATCTAAAAAGTCTAGACCATAGTTAAATTCATGATTCCCTAAAGTTCCACCATCGTATTTTAATGCATTAAGTGCAGCAATAGCTGGATGAACTTCACCTGGCTTTAATACGCTTTCTAATGCTTTATATGAGCCAAGTGGTGTCCCTTGAATTAAATCACCATTATCAAAAAGTAATGTGTTTGGATTTTTAGCTCTTGCTTGCTCAATTAATGTCGCTGTATTAGCCAAACCAAGCTCTGATGATGGAGCATCTAAATAGTAATTGTAGTTAGCTAAATTGGTATGAATATCTGTTGTGCCTAAAATTTGAAGATTTACTGATACGCCAGTTGAAGGTGCTTTGTATTCTGCTACAAAGCGTTCTACAATACTCTCCATCTGTTCCTTTGTCACATAGTCACGAGGGCGAATAGTGTTATCCTCAAATGCTTGTAAAATGTTTGCTGCAACAGCATTTGCTAAATCTTGTTTATATGCCGCTGCAATTTGATCTGCATCCTTAAATTGCTCTAAAACTGTTAGGGAAGCGTTTTCACTAACTAGTCCACGAGCAGAGATAACAAATGCTTGTTGACGTGTTAATTTGTCATCTGGACCAAATGTCGTTGCTGTTTTACCTTTAATTAGTTTTAATTGAACAGCTTTTTCTACATAAGGTGCTAAATCCTTGGAAACATCTTTAAAGGCTAGAGAAGATCCATCGCCTATCTCTACATCTAAGCTTTCTACCAATTCCTTTACATAATCTGCACGTGTTACATCATTGGAAGCAGCATCAGCAGAAACTCCAAATGGTATAAACGCGAAAAGGACTAGTAACATCACTAAGAAATTAGTTATTAATTTCTTATTCATACAACAACCTCCCTGATAATCTATTATTTTCCTACAAATCCTATTATATTAAAACCATATTAATTTTTACTGAATAAATAGTCCTAATTATATGTATTTTTAAAAGAATGGTTAATTACTTTCCCTCAAAATCACAGATTGCTATCATTTTTCATTTTTCTATCTAATAGGATGTTAGTAAATGTAAATTCTAATTAATAAGTTAATGTCAATATGTCCGACCTCCATACCACACCATACATCTGTTCATAAAATAAAAAAGTCCTCTCAAAAATGAGAGAACTTTTATTAAAAAATATTTTTTATGCATTCACAGTTTGTAGTGATTGAGCAACTTTTTTCACTTCTTCTAGGCCATTTGCAATAATTTCTTGAGCTTTATCAGGTGAAGCATTATGACCTTCAATAATTACTTCTTCGATAATTTCCATACCGAATACGCCGCCTACTACGTTTTTAATGTAGTTTACTGACATTTCCATTGGTTGAGCTTCTGGTGCTGAATAGTAGCCACCACGAGCATTTAAAATAATTGCTTTTTTGTCAGTCATTAAGCTAATTAATTGACCGTCTTCTCCATATTTGAACGTGAAGCCTGCTTGATATACATAGTCAATAAATGTTTGTAAAGGTGCTGGAATTGTTAGGTTCCATAACGGGAATGCAAATACAACTAAATCAGCTGCAGTTAATGCATCCATTGCTTTTTGTTTTGCAGCTAATAGACGTGATTCGATGTCCGTTAACTCTCCACCATTTTGTACTTTACCGAAAGCATTGAAAAGGTCTTGTCCAAAATAAGGCATATCTTCTGCAAATACGTCAAAAGTTGTCACATTGGCACCTTGTACATTTTCCATGAAAGTATCATACATTTTTGTTGAAATACCGTCTGGACGGTTGTTAGCTTTTACTACTAAAACGTTCATTATATAAAATCTCCCTTAAATAACAGAATCTAATATCTCGAATTCAAGATATATATTTATCTTAAAAAATTTCATTTAAATTGTCAATGTTACTTGCCTCAGACTTTTGACTGAAATATTATATCTTCCAGCTATCCTAACAAGAGGAGTTTAAAGCTTTACTCCTCTCTCTAGTAAACTAAAATTTACAGTTATCGTCTGTGCATATACCCCCATCACCTGTGCCAGCCATCTTTAGCGTTGGTTGTAAGCCCTCTTCCTCAGCAACTTTACGCAATGTATCCTCAAATACCTCCTGCGGTTGTGCACCTGAAATACCATACTTACGGTTTAGCACAAAGAACGGTACCCCACGAACTCCAAGCTGTAGACCTTCTTGAATATCTGCTTCTACTTCATTTTTATAAACATCATCGGCAAGAACCTTTGCAACTTCTTCACGCTGTAGCCCTACTTTCTCGGCTATCTCTAATAAAACATCGTCTTGGCCGATACGCTTGCCTTCAATAAAATGACTGTGTAAAAGTGACTCCACAAGTGCTGTAACATCTCCCTGTTGTTCAGCCCATTTTACGAGCCGATGTGCTTTTAGCGTATTCTCTTCCATCAAATTGCTAAAATCATAGTTTAAGCCGACTTCTTTCGCACGCTCCGTTACGCCGACAGTCATTTCTTTTGCCTTCTCTAATGACATTCCATATTTCTTTGCCAATGATTCATAGACAGTGCTATGCGAATCTACTGGAGTAGTTGGATCTAGTTGGTAGCTTTTATAGACAAGCTCCACCTGCCCAGCATAGCCAGTATCCTCAATCGCTTTCTCTAATTGTTTTTTACCAATATAACAAAATGGGCATACATAGTCAGACCAAATTTCAATTTTCATTTCTTGTTCACTCCTTTTGCTACATTGTAGCGATAGTTGAAATCACAAGGCAATTTTAATGCCTCACTGCATAAATTTTCAATTTCTTCTACATACTGAATACAAAAACGATGTGAGGTTTCTATATGACACAATCTCTTTGGCTTGCTACAACTGAGTCAGTCTCGTTATCTTCCCTTTCTTCCTCAACAACATGTGATGTATGTATAATCGGTGGTGGCTTAACTGGTTTATATACCGCCTATACTTTAGCAAAAGCAGGTGTGGATGTAGTTCTTCTTGAAGGAAATACCCATTTTGGTCACGGTACGACAGGGCATTCAACAGGAAAACTAACAGCCCAGCATAGCATTGTCTATGCAAATCTTTTAGAAAAACTATCTTTAGAAGAGGCACAGCTTTATTATCAACTTAATCAACAAGCGATTGACAAAGCTAGACAGTTACTCCCACCAGACAGCGTTCGTTCGGTTGATTCACTGTTATACTGTCAAACCAAAGAAGGCTATGCACAATTATTAAAAGAATGGAATGCCTATAAGGTTTTAAATATTAAGTCAAACCTTACCTCTGACACGGAGCTACCATTCCCTATTACAAAAGCGCTAAGCATGTCACAACAAGCACAAATAAATCCTGTTGAAGTAAGTAATTTTCTTGTTAAAGAGGCACAGAAGATGGGAGCAAAACTTTATGCGAATACCCGTGTTCAGCAATTAAACATACCACAAAATAACTTACATACCGAAAAAAATATGTCGGTTCAATATAATAAGCTTATTTTGTGTTCACATTATCCCATTGAAGCTTTTAAAGGACTCAAACTTTTTAAATTATCCAATAGTCGTTCCTATATGGTTGCAAGTAAAACCTCTGAGACCATGCAAGGTCAATATTTATCAGTTGATTTTCCTTCTCGTTCGATACGGACTGCCACGATTAATCAGGAAAATTATTTAGTATTAGGAGGGGCGAATCACATCGCTGGTGAGACCGTTCATACCGAGCCTTATTATGAGGCCATTTCCAATGAAATGAAGGAGCATTTTGAACAACAGCCACTTTATCGCTGGTCAGCCCAGGATATAGAAACACCAGATATTGTCCCTTATGTTGGAAGAATTACAAACTCCTTACCTAACGTACTAATTGCCACTGGCTATCGTAAATGGGGAATCTCCAATTCCTTTGTCGCAGGTGATATCCTATCCTCTCTTTTAACAGGCGCAAAGATCGAGGATGGTGCTATCGCTCTTTATTCACCATCACGTACAAAATTCGGTGCCCAATTCATGCAAATGCTAAAAGTAGGAGGCTTTGTTGCCAAGGAATATATAGCTGGATATATGAAGAATGCCACTGCTCCAACCTGTACTCATTTAGGCTGCAAAACGAAATGGAATGAAGCTGATGAAACATGGGATTGTCCTTGTCATGGTTCCCGTTTTAACGCTAAGGGTGAGGTGCTTGAAGGCCCTGCTGTCCAGCCATTAAAACTTGATTAAAAAAGAGGCTGGGACATAACTAGCTTCAATTAGTGAGAAATCCGAATTTGAATTCATTCAAATTCGGATTTCTCTATTTTTTATGTAGTCTCCCTATAGATCTTAGCTAATGGCTGTGAATTTTCTTAAATTCACGGCCATTAATGCGAGGCCCATCTCGTTTTCAACCTTCGATTTTCCTCGTACAGAAAATCGGGTGAAACGCAAATTAGCCTTCAAGAATCCAAAAACTGGTTCCACGTCAATTTTACGTTGACGATAAATGGTACTTGTTTTTTCTTCTGAAAGCTTTGCTCGCACATATTCTTTTTGTTCTTCCCACTTCTCATTCACCATTATCTTACGATTATTTCCTTCTTTTGCTTTTGTACACGATGAACGGAGAGGGCATCCGGAACAGTCTTCACATTCGTATATCTTAAACTCACGCTTGAAATCATATTGATCTGTTTTCGTGGTACGATATTTAAATACAAGCTGTTGTTGGTTTGGGCAAGTGTATCGATCATGTTCTTTATCATAATCCCAGTTCGCTGTATTGAATTCGTTGTGCTTATGCTTTTTCTTCTGTTCTTTTAAATACATATTGTACGTGATTAAGGCTTCTCTCTTACGATTCGAAAGGATATCATCATAATTTTGTTCACTGCCATATCCGGCATCTGCGACAATGTGTTTGGGTAACTTAAAATAACGTTGTTCGATTTCATCTAAAAATGGGATTAATGTACGTGTATCTGTTGGGTTCGGAAAAATGCTGTAGGCAAGCACATACTGACCTTCTGTTGCCACTTGTATGTTATAACCTGCCTTCAATTGACCATTTTTCATATAGTCATCTTTCATACGCATAAATGTCGCATCCGGGTCTGTTTTCGAATAACTATTTCGTTCGTCAAAGATTTCGAAGTCTCTTTGATATTTTAGTTTGCGTTCAATATAGTCGATTAATTTTTTCCGAGCTTGCTTTGGGAATTTCCGTTCCGTTCTTAAAGCCTTTCGCTCTGCTACATCTGATGAATCCTCAATTTTTCGATCATATTCAGAAATTACTTCATCTACTTTTTCAACCATTCGAGCGAGGTCTTCCAATGCTAATTCATTTTCATTTTCCCGTTCAATTTCTGGCATGATTTCTTTTTCAAGCAGCTCATCGTAAAGCTGGTTTGACTTTTCAATTAGTCCGTTATGATATTTTTCAATCGACTTTTTCCACACGAATGTAAACTTGTTCGCATTCGCTTCAATCTTTGTTCCATCAATAAAAATAGCTTCCTGGTTAATTAATCCCCCTTGTACCAACTGGCAGCGGAATTGAACGAAGCATTGACGAATTAACTCTTTTACGTCTGGTTGGACACGGAATCGGTTGATTGTGCGGTAGGTTGGTTCATGCCCTTGAGCTAGCCACATCATCCGAATACTGTCTTTTAAAAGCGCTTCGATTTTACGACCAGAAAAGACAGATTGCGTGTAGGCGCATAAGATAATTTTAAGCATCATGCGTGGATGGTAGGCAGGGCAGCCCTCATTTCGAAGGAATGGTTCAAACGCTTCAGGCGGGATACTTTCGACTAAATGATGGACATGGAAGGCAATATCATTCTTTTGTAATTTTACTTCTAAATCTAAAGGCAAAACTAATTGATTCATGTTATAATCTTTAAACATAAGGATCCTTCTTTCTGTATAATTTGGTTGTGGTGACTTAATTTTATCAGAAGTGGTCCTTATTTTTATGAAAAAATTGAAAGCCGATGAAATTTTACTGATCGTAAAATTTCACCGGCTTTTTAGTGTAGAGATGGGTTTTGTCCCAGCCCCTTTCTTATTTTTATTTTAGAGCTTCTGTTAATACTGGTACAATTTGTTTCTTACGAGAAACAATACCTGGTAATACAACACGGTTATTGATAAGGTCAGCACCGAATCCTTTTGCTGCCGCTTCTGCTACTTGCCCAATTGCAACAGCTGTTGAATCATTATTTAAAATGTCAGTCACAACGAAGAAGAATAGATCTAGGCCATTTTCTGCAACATTTTTATTGAGTAGAATTTCTAACTCTTCTTGACGATTAAGCACATCATTAATATCAACTGCATTCACTTGAGCTACAACAGATTTATACTCACCAAATTGGAACTCTTTTGCATCTAACGATAATAAATCTTCTAATGATTTATCAGATAAATCAGCACCTGCTTTTAGCATTGCTAAGCCATACTCTGCAGTATCCACACCAGCAATTTTTGCTAGCTCCTCGCCAGCTTTTACATCTTGCTCTGTGCAAGTTGGCGATTTGAAAAGTAGTGTATCAGAAACTATTGCTGATAACATTAAGCCAGCAATATTGGCTGGTATCGCTACTCCGTTTTCCTTGAAGATTTTGTTTAGAATTGTAGCTGTACAACCCACTGGCTCAGCACGATAGTATAATGGATCAGCTGTTTGGAAGTTTGCAATACGGTGATGGTCGATTACCTCAGTAATTTGTACTTCCTCAATACCGTCAGCTGATTGCTGGAATTCATTGTGGTCAACAAGGATAACCTTGTCCGCTTCTCCTACAACAGAAGAAATTAAACGAGGCGCTTCAAAGCCAAATTTATCTAATGCAAACTGAGTTTCATTATTAACATCTCCAAGACGTACTGCCTCAGCTTCTTCACCAATTTGCTGTTTTAAATAGGCATATACAATCGCAGACGTGATTGTGTCTGTATCTGGGTTTTTATGTCCAAAAACTAATACTTTACTCATTGAATTAATTCCTCCTAAAATGGCACTTACATTTATATTTTATTTTATCATACCTTAAAGCCTGACAAGTGATAAAGTGAAACTTTGGAATAATTTCGCCACCGTATAAATGCCACTGACCTCACTTCGATATATCATACAGTGCTCAATCACGATCAAAATGTATTACCTAAAATTCAATATACAAATATAATGACAGTGCTCCCAATACATACTTTTCAAATAAGATATCTACATTATAACTAGCTTGCATTACTCTGTATACTTTTAATAGGACTAATTACTTCTGCAAAATTCTCTATTTTTACCAACCTATTTTTAACATTCAATAGTAAAAATGCCTCTTTTTTATAAAATAATTAGTTTATATAGATATTTAGTTGGGTTTTCATATTTAAGTCATCATAATTTTATGCTATCATCAGATAGTCTATATTTTTGGATATTCAGGAAATGGGGATTACGATGACGAAGAAGATAGAAAAAAAGTACATTCCTTTAGCTAACTATTTTGATGTAGCTTTACAACAAGAAATTACTTTATCCTTTAGTGAATTAGAAAACATTATGGGACAAGCATTACCGAACGCTGCCTACTTAAATAAAAGCTGGTGGAAAAAAACTAAGCCCCCTCTCTCACATTATTTATCTTGGACGAATGCCGGTTATTATGTCATTGATGTTAAACTAGGTACTAGTGTATCTTTCTCACGTACACAAATGAAGTCGAGCGAAACCAACACTTCAAACACTGAGGAAAATTCATCTGCATACATAATACGAGGAATTGAAGCATCTGATGCTAGATCGTTCATTCATTTACAAGAGGAGATATTTCAAGAAACTGACTTCATGTATAATGTTCAAAATGAGCTAGATCTCACTGTCCAACAACTTCGTAAAAATTTAACCTATTGGAAGCAACTAAAAAACCGTACAATACTACTTTGTGTACTCAACGGGATTTTTGCAGGTTATGCAGTTATTCATGGATATAAACAATCGAAGGCTAGACATGTTGCCTCTATTCGTTTAGCTGTGAAAGCAGAGCATCAACAAAAAGGTATTGGCTCCGCACTGATGAAAGCTGTTGAAAGTTGGTCTAAACAACATGATATTTCCCGTTTAGAGTTATCTGTTATGGAGCATAACAATGTAGCTTTACATCTCTTTACAAAGCTAGGATTTCATCAGGAGGGCATTCGAAAAAATGCCATTAAATTAAATAATACTTATATTAATGAATATAGCTTGAGTAAAATTCTATAATTCACTTTTCCTAGATGTCTAAATACTATTTGGACATCTTTTTTAAATAGAAAATTCCAAAAAAATACCGCATAGATAGTGTGTTTCAACAAACTATCTATGCGTATTTACATTAAAAAACCTGCTTTTCTCTAATTGCATCTAAGAATAAAACATTACTTTCTACTTGCTCATACGATTGCTGATATTTTTCATAGTGGTCTTTATCCTGACTTATCATTTCCTCTATCAAGGCATGCAAAAATGAAATCAAGACTGGGGCGATGTCTAGAGAAGAATGATTTTTGGTGCCGAGGGTAAATAACGCACTGGTATATTCTCGAATAGGCGAAAATGCAGAACCTGTAATGGCAATAATTTTCACTTTCTTTACCTTTGCAATTTCAACAATCGTTTTAATATCCATAATCTGTTTATCAAAAGATAGTACAATTAAAGTTGTATGTTCGCCCATACTGTTTATTTGATTCACTAGATCATCCGAGTCTAAACGAAGCTGCTTAATATTAGCACGAAATGTTTTCAATGTATTAGATAGCCAATTTGCAACAGATGCATTATGACGAGTACCTAGAATATAGATATTGTCTGCTTCATGCATCCATTTTGAGCATTTCTGGATCTGCTGATCGTTAATCAATTGAATTGTTTCTTGAATATTTTGGATATCTCGTTGCATCACCTTACCAAAGCTAGAATTAGTCAGCTTCTTAGCTGTATATGTAGGCTGTAGATTTGCACCTACATCTTGAGACAAAATATAGCCTCTAATTTCCTCTTGCAGTTCTACATACCCGGACAAATCCATAGCATAACAAAATCGAATCACTGTTGATTCACTTACATTAGCCAATCTGCCAACCTCTGCTGCTCCATTAGCAATTACTGTTGTGGGATTATCCATTACAAATTGTGCTACTTTACGCTGGCCCTTTGACAGCCTTACAAACCTTTTCTTTATATCCTCATGAATACTCATTCCTAACAACCTTTCTTTCAATGACCTTATCACGAACGGGAGATTGTTTCCTATTGACTCAAAATTCGATTAAAAATACAGTATCACGATTACAATTTGAATACAATGACTTTTCTGAAAAATCTTCATCGCATTAACCTGCTAATAAAACAATTTGATTTACTCTATAACCGATTTATATTGATTTGTCATTTTAACAAATAAATTAGTAAAATCGAATAAAAATTAATAAATGCTCATTTTTATGTATAATTTAAGCGAAATGAGACAAAAATGTCCTGGATCAATTCCTCTGATCCAGGACATTCTATTTCATATTATTCTAATTCAAGCTGCTTCGTTTCTTTCCCAAGGAAGATGACACCTACAACACCGATAATAATTGCTCCACAGAAAATGGCGAAAATAAAACCTATATCATAGCCTGCCGTTAATAAAAATCCAACGAGCAACGGGCCGAAAATTCCACCAATTCGTCCAACGGCTGCTGCCATACCAGCACCTGTTCCACGAATAATCGAAGGATATTGTTCGGGTGTATAAGCATATAATGCTCCCCAAGCCCCTAAGTTAAAGAAAGATAAAAACATTCCTGAAGCTAGCAATACAGCTAAAGTATCTGCATTTCCAAAAATATATGCACTCGCTGCAGTCCCAATTAGATAGGAAACAAGGACAAATTTACGTCCAAACTTTTCTATAAACCATGCGGCTGTAAAGTAACCTGGTAATTGAGCTAAAGTCATAATCAAAACATATTTAAAGCTTGTGATCATGTCAAAGCCCTTCCCTACCATTACACTTGGCAACCATAAAAACATGCCATAATACGAAAATACAACCGTAAACCATAATAACCACAGCATAAACGTAGAACGAGCATACTTTTTCGACCAAACCTCTTTCATATTTTGGCCAATGCTCCGTTTTTTTGCTTCTTCCTTCACAGTAAATTGAGGTGAATCAGGCAAATGCCAACGAAGATAAATAGCATAAAACGCTGGAAGTGCCGTTAGAATAAGTGCTACTCGCCATCCCCATGTAGGAATCACAAAATACGAAATAAGTGCTGCAATTAACCAGCCTGCTGCCCAAAAGCTTTCAAGTAATACAACCACGCGCCCTCTTTCTTTGGCAGCTACACTTTCAGATACAAGCGTTGAAGCTACAGGTAATTCTCCTCCTAGCCCCATCCCTACTAAAAAACGTAAAATTAAAAATGCAGTCAATGTTGTTGTAAAAGCGGACAAACCACTTGCAATAGAAAAAAGGACAAGTGTCCACATAAAAATTTGCTTGCGCCCTACTTTATCAGCAAATACACCGAAAAAGAGAGCTCCTACAGCCATCCCGATAGAATTTATACTACCAATCCAACCAGACTGACTTGGTGAAAGTCCCCACTCAGCAGCCAATGCTGCAATAACAAAGGATAATATACCAACGTCCATTGCATCGAAGAGCCACCCTACCCCCGCCACACCCAATAGCTTATTTCTGGAAATGGATTGCTGAGGTTTATTTGTTACTGCTGTATTTATTGTCATCTCAACCACCTGTCTTTACACATGACTTTACATTACAAGATTACTATACAGTTGTTTCAAGAAAGTGACAAGTACTATTCAAATTACCGAATTGTTTCGACAATTAATGAAATGCTATTGAAATAATAGTGCTATTTGCGTTAAAATGTCTTTTATACAAAAACAACTGTTCTTTCTATAAGAACAAAAGGAGATCGTTACGTTATGTGGAAAGGCCTTATTGAAGAATATAAACAATTTTTACCCGTAACTGAAAATACACCTGCTTTAACTTTAAACGAAGGCAATACGCCTCTTATACATTTAGTGAATTTATCTAAGAAACTAGGCATTGAGCTTTACGGAAAAATTGAAGGTGCAAACCCTACTGGCTCATTTAAAGACCGAGGAATGGTATTTGCTGTTGCAAAAGCTATCGAGGATGGAAGTCAATGCGTTATTTGTGCCTCTACAGGAAACACTTCTGCTGCTGCGGCTGCTTATGCAACGCGTGCAGGTATTCAATCAATCGTTGTTATTCCAAAAGGTAAAGTGGCTCTTGGAAAGCTAGCACAAGCAACAATGTACGGGGCAAAAATCATCGAAATTGACGGAAACTTTGATGATGCTCTTAATATCGTTCGCCAAGTAAGTGAAACAACACCAGTTGCGCTTGTTAACTCTGTGAATCCGTACCGTATCGAAGGTCAAAAAACGGCATCGTTTGAAATTGTAGATGCGTTAGGTTCAGCACCGGATTATCTGTGTATACCTGTTGGTAATGCAGGTAATATTACTGCATATTGGAAAGGGTTTAAAGAATATCACGCTGCTAAAAATTGTGGTCTACCAAAAATGTATGGCTTTGAAGCTGAAGGTGCTGCAGCAATCGTTAAAGGAGAGCCAATTGCGAATCCTGAGACAGTAGCAACTGCCATTCGAATTGGCAATCCTGCGAGCTGGAATTTGGCAGAAGCGGCTCGCGATGAATCTGGTGGTATCATTGATTCCGTGACTGATGAAGAAATTGTAGCAGCCTACAAATTAATCGCAAGTACAGAAGGCATTTTTGTTGAACCAGGCTCTGCTGCTTCTTTAGCAGGTGTTATAAAATCTGTTGAAAACGGAAAAATCCCTCAGGGCGCTAAAGTTGTAACAATCTTTACAGGGAATGGACTAAAAGATCCTGATACAGCCATGAATGTATCCACTGTAGAGGTCGTATCTCTTAAAAACGATGAAGAAGAAATTCGTGCATATATTGAGGGTGTACTATGAGTAAAATTTGGCAAATCTCAGTTCCTGGAAGCACAGCCAATTTAGGTCCAGGCTTTGATTCAATAGGACTTGGCTTGTCTCTTTACTTAAAGCTTTCTGTTACCCTACAAGAACAATGGGAAATTATTCATCTTGATGATAATGGTCCTAAAGAGTTTGAGCTTGAAGAACACTTACTATACGTTATTGCTAAAAAAACTGCAGATCTATATGGTCAACAGCTACCTGCTTGTCGTGTAGAGATGGCTAGTGAACTTCCGTTGGCACGAGGACTTGGCAGCAGTGCAGCAGTTATTGTTGCAGGTATCGAACTTGCAAATCAAGTATGCGAGCTTGGATTAACAATTCAAGATAAACTCAATCTCTCTTCACAAATTGAAGGACATCCAGATAACGCAACTGCTTCAGTTTTAGGAGGATTAACGATTTCTTCAATGGATGACAAAGGCATAGTCGATACATTCCACATCAATGATATCGATGCCTCCTTTGTTGTATATGTACCAGATGTTGAATTAAAAACGAGCGAATCCCGTTCTGTTTTACCAGAGCAATTTAATCGCTCCTATGCTGTTCATGCTTCAGCAAATGCGAATATGTTAGCTGCTTCTTTAATGGCACGTGATTTTGAACGTGCTGGACGTTATATGGAGGCAGATTTATTCCATGAACCGTTTCGTGCAAAGCTAATTCCTGCTTATGAGGAAATTCGTATGGCAGCAAAATCGAACGGTGCATATGGTACTGCTCTAAGTGGCGCTGGACCAACATTGATTTCTATTATTCCTTCTGCTATTGCGCCTGACTTCGTTCAATTAATGACAAAGCAATTCCCTGAGCATCAAATTATTTTAACAAAAGCTGATGAACATGGTATACAAGTCAATGAATGTATGAAACGTCTACTATAATAGTAGGCGTTTTTTCTTGAAAGTAAGTACGTATAAAACTAATAATATAGAAGGATAGAATTAAACTTTTTAAATGTGCTTTTCTAAGGAGGGATTGCCTTGAAACCCATTATATTCTGTGATTTCGATGGCACGATAACAGAAACAGATAACATCTTTTCACTTATGACTGAATTTGTACCAGAAGAATCTGAGAAAATTGCCCAAGCGATGATGGAACAAACCATTTCATTTAAAGATGGGCTATCAGCAATGTTTCATCTACTTTCTACTCACCAAAAAGATGAAATCATTCAATATCTAATGGATTCAGCAGTCATACGTGAGGGATTTGGAGATTTTGCACGCTATGCTCAAAACAACCATATTCCATTTTATATTGTAAGTGGCGGAGTTGATTTTTTCATCGAGCCTTTAGTTGAAAAATTTGGTCCTTTTTCAGGCATCTACTGTAATAGAGCTGATTTTTCTGGTGAACAAATAGAATTAATCTACCCCAATAGCTGTGATGAGGCATGCGCGAAATATAGCACACAAGGTTGCGGCTGCTGTAAGCCAAGCGTGATGCGGAAGCTTGCTAAGGAAGATCATTATAAAATTGTAATTGGTGATTCTCTATCAGATTTTGAAGCAGCTAAACTAGCAGATATTGTTTTAGCTAGAGATCATCTTATCCAACGCTGTGAAGAGCTTCATGTTCCATATAGACCTTTTACCACATTTCATGATTGTCTCAAAATAATACAAGAGCTAGTGGAGTCAAAAAAAGCTGTTCTTACACGTTAATAGAAAAAAGAAAAAGGAGCCACTTTTACAAAGATGTCTCCCTTTTCCTACTTACTTATGCTAATAATACTAGGCTAATGGCCATGACCGCCATTCCCCCTACTAAACCATACATCGATAAATGTGTTTCATCATATCTTTGTGCAGCCGGTAGCAATTCATCTAGTGAAATAAAGACCATTATCCCTGCGACCCCAGCAAAAACGATACCAAACATGACATCCGTTAAAAAGGGCATAAGGAGCAAAAAGGCTACTAATGCACCAACAGGCTCTGCCAATCCTGATAAAAAGGATAATTTAAAGGCTTTCCTTCGATTACCTGTTGCAAAGAAAATAGGAACAGATACAGCAATGCCTTCTGGAATATTGTGAATAGCAACTGCAATGGCAATAGCAATCCCTACATTCGGGTCATTAATAGCTGACATAAATGTAGCGATCCCCTCTGGAAAATTATGAATGCCAATCGCCAGAGCCGTAAAAACGCCCATCTTCATCAAATGTTCTTCATTAACCTGTGGTTTGATAGCATTAACATCCTCTACTAGCTTTACTTCATGAGGATTAGTAGCCTTCGGAATGAATTTATCAATCAAGGCAATAAATAACATCCCACCGAAAAATCCAAGGATTGTCATCCAATAGCCATTTGTTGTACCTAATGCATTGGTTAAAGCATCTTTAGCTTTCACAAATATTTCTACAAGAGATACATAGATCATTACCCCTGCTGAAAAACCCAATGCTAAGGATAAAAATTTTGTATTTGTTCTTGATGTAAAAAATGCTATTAAACTACCTACACCTGTTGCAAGTCCGGCAAAAAGAGTTAATCCTAATGCCAGTAAAACATTTCCGTCCATACCCTTCTTCCTTTGCTCTTTTTCTTATTGTACTCATCTTAGCGTAGAAGTTTCCTTTACGCAATTCTTTTTTATAAGGCAAATATCATTCTTTACAATGTCTCAATTAAACGTAAAAAAAGCAGTATCTATCCTGTGAAATAGATACTGCCTGTCTTTTTATTTATGATTTGATTGAAATAAGCGTTTACGGCGTTCGTACCAGATGACACAGATGATAAACCAAGTATAGCCGATGCTCCAACCAGCAAGTACATCTGTAGCAAAATGTCGAGCTCCTGCAATACGTGATAAACCAATAAGCACCATCAAAATCGTTGCTCCAAGCCATAGAAGGATTTTACGTCCTTTACTACTATTCTCCGCTAAAATATAAGCAAGTGTAAATAAATAAAGAATACCTGTCATCGAATGTCCCGATGGAAAACTAAAGGATGTCAGCTGTTCCTCAATTTCAGGTCGTGGACGTTGCACCCATTTTTTTAGTAATTGGTTCAGAACATTGCCTACTGCAAAAGTTAGTACAACAAATAGCATACCTCGATAATTTTTTACCTTCCAAGCTAAATACGCCATTAAAACTACTGCAACAGCAACAACAAATTTGGGCTCACCAATATAATGAAAGATCTCAATAAAACGATTACCAAAAAGAAGCTCTGCCATCTTTGCATCAAATGTTTTCAGAAACTCACTTTGATAAGTGACTCTTAATACAATAAAGACAATTAACGTTAAAACTGCTAAAGGATATGCCCATTTTTTCATTTTTTCACCTCAAAAAACATTCATGCTATATTCTTCACATCATAACACAAATCGATCTTTTTTGAATGAAAAATAGGCATTCATTTTAAGAAAGGTTTACGCCATTGACCTCTTGATAAATGGTGATAGATTCTTCTTCGTGTTTGTTAAAATAATTGGAAACGGCCAATGCAACAATGAATAATATGGCTACTATAGGTAGTATTCTTCTAAACACCTTAAACACTCCCTTATTCTTTACTATTCCAAATTTGTCCTACTTGATTAGCACTGGATCAAATAGCCAATCTTTTGGACCAAAGTTTGCATCCTTTTCTCCTCTAACTTCACGCGAAATACCATATTTTATAATAGTTTCTCTAAATCGTTTGCTAAACAATGTTTTTCTATATAGATATCTTCCATCATGACTACACTCGGCTGAGTAAAAAACATCGCCTTTTAGATTTTTCAAATCTTCATGGTGATAAATATCAGGTCCATTAATGACTCCGTTTAAGCCACAACTGCATGGAGGTTGCTCAGTTGCAAAGTATAATTTAACTCTGTCCTTACTACACTCAGGTAGCATTTGTACAGGAATAATTTGATAAGCTGGCTGTTTGCCTTCTGCAAGTCCTTGATGGATTACCTCTAAAAGCTCATAGCCTTCTAGCTTTTCTTTTTGCATTAATGATACTAATTCCTCAGAAGCTACCCAATAACCATTTACATGCACTAAATGACGGTCTTTCATCTGCGTAGTATCAATGACTATTGGTGATAACTGCTCTTTATCCATGAGCCCACAACACTTACAATGTGTACTTAAAGAAAATAGTGTCCCCTTATCTTCTAAGAACATTTCTGGTGAATTACCTGTTGAATTTAAAGTAAATAATGGTGCACGTTCATACTCTATATCCGAGAATTCAAAATAAAAACGTTCTCCAATCGAAACGATTCCAAATTCACGCTCTAAAGACTCATATAAAGCTGTTACCTGCTCGTATGTTACATCTTCATTTAATGTAAAGATAGGATTAAATTTTGTTTTTAAGTTTCTTTTTCTCAATTCAGGCGCACCAATAGCAATACCATGACGATTATAAACGTTAATAACTTGATCTTGACTAGTTTCATCTATGGAAAACAAATTTTCAAGTTCTACTTTCACAATACACGCCTACCTTTATAAAGTTTTATGGTGAAGTATATTGACTAGCTAGTAACATTCTACAATCTACTAACGCTACTTTATTCATAGATAGTCAGGCTGCTTATTTTAATAAAATGATTTATATATTACTTACTAAAGCAAATCTACTTAACCACTGTTAATTTAAGCGTACCAGTAGTTATACCGTTATTTCAACTTCGGGTTTACGCCAATTTTCTGGCGTGATTCAGACAAATTTTTGGCGTGATTTGGCGGTTATAAAAAAACACCGCCACTTTTTTGGCGGTGTCTTTTATATTTCATAGGCTATTTAACACAGAAATTTGGATTTATTTAACTGAGGGAAAATATAGGCTATTCAATTCCCATAATGCTCCCTATTAATTGAAAAATATACCAACAGTATAGCATAGAAGTTGTTTAGAGTAAATTCATTCTCTCAGCAAGATTTACAGCTTCTGTTCGTGAGTCTACATTTAACAAAGAAAAGAGTTGAGTTAAATATCTCTCCGTTGTTCGTTGAGGAATATTTAATTCAATAGCGATTGCTTTATTTGTATGGCCCTCTGCAATGAGTCTTAAAATTTTCTTTTCCTTTTCATTTAAGTGAATGTTTTTAGCACCTTGCAGTTTAAATTTATCATCCAGAAAATCTAAGAAATTTTTAGGTAAAACAATTTCGCCGTTTGCAATTGCCCTTACTGTTCTTAATATTTGCTCTTTCGAAGCTGTTTTAGCTAAAATGCCTTCTATTTTTCTTTCTAAAATGAGTGGATAATAATCCGTAATATCATCGCCTGTGTAAAGAATAACAGAAGCATTTGACTGAATAGCTTTGATATTACGGGCTAGGTTAATTCCATTTTCTAATGGCATATTGATATCTATTAGATAGATATCGTACGGTTTATTCTTTATCCTTTGAATGACACAAGTTGCATCACTTTCCGTATCGATGATAATATCTTCATTCTCTTGAAATAAATTTTTAGTTCCCTCTAACACTATAGGGTGATCATCCACTATGAGCATCGTAATCAAGTGTTTCACTCCCTTCTTTCACCATGATTCTAATAAACATCCCTTCATTGATATTCGAGTCAATAGCAAATTGCCCATTAAACGCTTTTACACGCTCCTGCATGCCTTGAATGCCCATCGATTCTGCTACTATAATGTCCTCTACATTACAGCCTACACCATCATCTTTATAAATGATTTCGAAACCATCGTTCATTTCTTTTAAATGAATTTCAACAGAAGCTGCATAGGAATGCTTTAACGCATTATTAAGTAGCTCTTGGAATAAACGATAAATCATTAAATTCATGCGCTCATCCTCTAAATAAAGTCGATCAATTGTGTAAATAAGCGCGAAGTTAGCTCTTTCTTGGACTTTCCGAATCAACTTTTCTAATGCAGCATTTAAACCTAATGTATCTAGTAACGGGGGTTTGAGGTTTTCACAATAAGTACGTAATTCATGTAAGGAGGCAACCATTTGTTTATGAATTTTTGCAAGCTTTTCTTGAATATCCGTTGTATTTTTTGCATTTACTAGGACATCCACCTCGCGAGCAATATGAAGTTGCTCCTGTAAATTGGTATCATGTAACTCTTGAGCTAATTGGTATTTTTCTTCTTCAAACCTTAGCCATAATAGCTTATTTAGCCATGGTAACTGACCATCATCAGCTTGCTTCATATGCTTCAGTTCCTCTAGCAGTTCTTCCACCATCTTAGTATTTTCAATAAAATTATTTACATATAATAAGAGCAATTCAAGCCACAAAAGCTCCTCATCTTTTAATTGAATCGTATTATTATGCCCGAGCACTAAAGCTCTTTTAAAATGTGCATCCTGATGGAGAAATGCTATATAAACTTTGTCAATCTTTCTTATTTCACCTAATCTGATTTCTTCCATTATGTCAGGATCAATCGTAATACTTTCTCCAGCATTTGTTATGAATTCATTTTTGTCATAGTTATATGTTAAGACAAAAACATCCTCTAACTCCAGATGCATGGAAACCTCGTAAGCAAACTTCTCTAAAAGTTCGTTAATTTTAATTGTTTTTCCAATTTTATCTACGGCTGTATATAGCTGATGAATATAGTCGCCCTTTGTGGAGAATAAAATTTTCCGCTTGCGATAATCAACCTTCTCTTTTACGTAAAAAAGTATAACCAATGAAGCAAATGTAAAGAAAGCTACTCCTGACATGACAGTCATTGTTAAATAATGCCCTGCAATAAGATATAGTCCCACTGTGAACCATACAGTAAAGATTAAAGAGAATATAACATAATAACGTAATCTTGTAATATGGTATTCAATATCAAATAATCTCTCTGCTAATTGCGTAAAAATAAAGCTAAAAGGTATAAGCAATAAAAATAACGAGCTTATCTCAGATGAAAGTATATACGTATGAAAAAGTATTTTTGGGAGTGCATATAAAAAAAGAAATGGAAGAAACGGTATTAGTATACTATTTAATAAAATTTTCAACTGAGGTGAGCTGTACTTAAAATAGCTTATTAATAAAATACTAAGGATGATCACAAGGAGAATAAAGAAAATAGCCAATATAACATTGGAAAGAATATCATTTGAAGCAGGATAAATAGTGCCCACACAGCCTAATATAAAAGCTATGAAAGGAAGTATATAAAAGAGCTTGATATTATTTGTAAACACCCAATTAGTTTTCATAAATGAGTAATAATTTCTCAAAAAATGTAACAGTATAACTAAACATAACAGCATACTACTTCGATTTACGATAATGCCAATCGTATCCATTCTACCAGAGACACCACTGCTTACATAAGCCAAAGAAACCGTTAACATAAAGAGAATTAGTAAATCAGCTAACTTTGTATTTCTTTGTTTAAAATGTAAATAAAATGCAACAAATAATGTTAATAAATAATAACAAGCTGGAATGATTAAAACATAGATAAATTGTTGAGGGATATCCAAATGCTTAATATGTATATTGATTAGATCTCCATCGGGCTTCAGTATTGTTATTTCATTAGCAGATAAAATTTTTGATTTATACCTCAGTTGTTTTAATTCGTTGATGGGTTCAGTATCTACAGTTAAAATTGCATCACCAACAGAAATATTTTGACCCTCTGCCCAGTCTTTATAATATAGTTGAGAAATGACCCATCTGCCATTCTCTTCTTCTAATCCAATCTGTATATAAGGCTCGCTATAATTCACATAATTTAAATAAAAACCAATAATTAAATAGAGAATTATAGCGGGCCAAAACAACTTACTTCGCAACTTTCTTAGTTCCAAATATCACTTTCTGTATTCATTTCACCGTTAAACGCTTCTAAAATTGCTTTTTGTTCTACAGATGAAACTCCAACTAATGAGGCTTTTTGTTCTCTTAATAGTGCAACTAGGCTTGGATTTTGCTCTAAATATTGGATTACATTAATCATTCTTATCTCTCCTCATTTCAATAGTTTTTGTAGGTATTCTCTACCTATCTCATTTATAGCTACATTTTCAAGATAATTCAATGCTTTAAACTTGTAGACGTTTTTTATCGTAATGGCATAACGTATTGCCCCACCATTTGTCAACGCATCTTCTGTTGCATTATTATCCAAATCTGTAACTATATCATCATTATAATAGCTAGAAACAGATTTTGAAACATCATTTTTCTGTGATAAAAGATAAATAATAGGCAGAGAATACCTTTTATTTAGCAAATCATTTTTAGGACCCCACGCCTTTAAGCTTTGAATATCATTTTTAATTTGTTGGATGATGCCTATGTATTTCCCATATTCCTCTACTTCTTGAGATATTTCTCCTTTTGCAAGTACTTCACCAATCAAGCAACCCATTGCTGTTAATGAGCCAGATTTCAAGGTAATCATTTGTACATAGGAATCTTCATCACGACAACTATTTAGCAAGTCTAATTGCTGTCCATTTATACTTTTTAAAGCGTATTCCTCAAGTAGCTTTATAGCCGCTCTTTTATGGACAAAAGAGGTTTCATCTATTGTTTTAGATGCCATGACCAGCATAGCTAAAGCAACGTTTAATGATAATTCAGGTGTTTTGTTCCAAATATAGTCTGAATCCTTATCCTGCAGATCATCAATAATATCAAAAGATAGTATAAGAAGTTCAATTGCAGCAGCTACCTTGTAGATATCTTGATTTATACTACTTGAAAATGCTTCATAATGCCAAAAACACAATTTACCAAAGGAAAAACCTACTGATGTTTTTTCTTCTTTAAAGCTTTTTAGCATTAACTTGAGCTCAGGGCCAAGTAATAATTCGTTTTCTATAAGGATGTCTAATGATTCATCGATATGTGCATCTAAATCCTTCAATAGTCCTCTCTCCCATCTAGTATATTACTAGATATTATATAGATTAGTGGGAATTAATACTAGTCGTACAATTCTATAATACATTAAATACCATTGTTTCCTCTTTGAAGTAAAAGACCGCCAAAAAATGGCGTTATTCAAGCAAACCACGCCAGAATTTTGTTAATAATTACTAAAAAAATGGCGGTAGAGAACCAAGTACCGCCATTAAAGTGGCGTAAACTTACCATTGAAATGGCGTTCTAACAGATGTTACGCTTAGATTAGCCATAAAATCTTATTTTTAAAGTCAGGATAGATTGATGCACATGAAATCTTTTTGTACTGGGAGTGACTTAAAATGAATGAAACAGTTTTCATACTTACGGCTACTTTTTCATGTAATATCTCTGTCTCAACTGAAGAAATTACAATTAAACAGCCAAGCAATGATCAACGACAAATTGAAAAAATCATTATACAATCGGAATTAAAAGCCTATCAAGAAACATTGGCTGCGTATAAAAACATTTCACCCTACTCAAAATATATTAGTGATATTCCTGGATTTGAGGATACATTTCAACAAAAACGAGATTATTATATTGAGCAATATGGAATTATTAGAATATCAAACGAAAGTATTTCTAGTATGTCATTAGTCAATCCTTTCACTTTTGGATTAAATATAGATTCCCCTATAGTGTATGTAACGCCACACGACACAATTATTAATGCTAGAGGGCTAGCAATGGCGGCCAACGCATCTAATAATAACAATCACCCAGATAGTTTGGATGAACTTTGTAATACAAGTATTTCAGGCTTGTCCATTAATGAGAACACGATATCCTTTAATATGGATTCGACATTTAGTAAATGGAGAAAGCCATCTATTAAACATTAAACCTATCCACTTAGCTAAGCAGGTCAACAATCATTGTGACCTGCTTTTTGTGTCATATAAAAAGGTATCTCAATCTCTTGAGACACCACTATATAGTGTGATAAATAAAGCGATTAATAGAATATTTGCGAAAGGAGAAAGTCGTTTCTATTGCAGGCTACTTGCTATACTGTGGGAAGTGCCGAGCCGCTTCCTCCGCTACCGCTCCGTTTAGAGGCTTATCTATCTCGCTATCCCACGGGAGTCGAGTAGCCTTCCATTCATTGTTTCCTTTTTAGCAAAGGTTTTCAAATAAAGTGAGGTAGGTTCACTACTCTTTATGCTTTGAAAATAGAAGCCTATCCTTTCTCCATCATACAAGGAATGGGTTATTTTATTTACTACAGCTAGTATGAAAGATAAGGAAAAGACACTTTTGCACATGGTTGATTGGAGAGGAACTAGCGTCACAGATGAGATTCTGTAGCGATCGAAAGTGAGTAAAAAAGCTCATCGGAAGCTCCTGGAAAGGACGCTAGGGAACGGAAATTAACCCCTCGCCTTGCTAAAAGGCTTTTTCTGCTAGTGACATGATCTTTTTTCAACAAAAAAGGGTGTCTCAATCTCTTGAGACACCCTTAGATGATTAACCTTTTACATAATAAACTTCTTGTCCGCTTTCAATGATATGATCAGGCTTCGGTTTACCTGCGCTTGCCTTATGACCTGCAATATGCTCAGGACTCTTCTCCCAATTTTTCCATGCTTCTTCTGATTCCCAACGAACCATCACAAGCACTTCTTCATCACCACGGCGAACTTTCTTAACAAGTACCTGTTTATCAATGAAACCAGGTTGTTGTTCAAGTAATGATGGTCCGTTTGGATTAGCACCAAAACGTTCCACCACTTTATCCGAATTCCCTTCCTTCACAACAATACGTTTAATTTGTACAAACATATTAGTTAAACGCCTTTAATACATCTTCAACTTTTAGTGTTTCAGATTGTAAACCGCCACCTGAAAGGTACCAAACTTCTGGATCTAGGTAGAACACTTTACCGTTCTTCACCGCATTAGTTGCACTTACGATTTCGTTTTCAATTGCAGCTTTAGTACCTGACTCACCGTTTTCATTTACTACTGCATCACGGTCAACTACAAATAGAATATCAGGGTTCGTATCACGAACATATTCAAAACTTACATTATCACCATGTGTTCCAACTTTAACTTTCTCATCTGCAGCTTTCACACCAAATACATCATGGATAACACCGAAACGTGAACCAGAACCATATGCTGATAACGCGCCTTCACTACCTAATACGATTAAAGCTTTCTCTTCCGATGCACTTGCTTTGCCTTTTACTTCTTCAACTTTTGCTTCATATGCAGCGATCGCATCTGCTGCTTCTTTTTCTTTACCAAAAATTTTACCAGCTAATTCTGTATTAGCTTTGAATGACTCTAAGAAGTTAGTATTATCTACACCAATGTATACTGTAGGAGCAATTTTAGATAATTCAGCATAAGCTGCTGAAGCACGACCAGAGATGAAAATAATATCTGGGTTAATTTCAGATAATTTTTCATAATCAGGCTCGAATAATGTACCTGCGTTTACATAAGTACTATCTTTAAACTTGCTTAAATATGCTGGTAATGAGTCTTGTACCACTGCTGTAGGATTAACGCCTAAAGCATCTAATGTATCTAAGAAACCATTATCAAAAACGACAACTTTTTCTGGCATTTTATCAAGTGTTACTTCTTCAAATGTTGTACTACCGTCACGACCTTCAACTGTGCTACCTGGAATTGTTAGTGGATATACTGATGATTCTCCATTCTGTTCCTCAGCTGGTTTGTCAGTTGAAGTACCTTTATCATCTTCTTTTGCTTCATCTTTCGAACCGCAAGCAGCTAATACTAATAGCATCATTGCCATTAATACCGTAAGTAATTTCCATTTTTTCATTGTGAAATTTCTCCTTTAATTAAATGATTTGATAGTTAGATGTTCATCATCTGGAACTATTTTTACGAATTAAAATAAACACAAATTCGACAGCCATCCTGCTCTTGAACAGGAATATCCATATCATAAATTTCCTTCAATGCATGTGAGTTAATAATGTCATTTGTAGGACCATTTTTAACAACACGGCCATCTTTTAATGCAACAATATGGTCAGAGTAAACAGAAGCAAAATTAATATCGTGTAAAACGATAACCACTGTTTTGCCTAACTCATCAACCAACTTACGTAAAATCTTCATAATCTGGACAGAATGCTTCATATCTAAATTATTTAATGGTTCGTCCAGTAAGATATATTCAGTATCTTGGGCAATAACCATTGCGATAAATGCACGCTGACGTTGACCACCTGAAAGCTCATCTAAATAATTATGTTGCATATCTTCTAAATTCATATAGCGAATAGCTTCATCCACTTTTTCTTCGTCTTCAGGTTTTAAGTGTCCTTTTGAGTAAGGGAAACGGCCAAAAGATACAAGCTCACGAATCGTTAGACGAACATTCATAAAGTTTGATTGCTTTAAAATCGATACACGTTTAGCGAAATCATCTGATTTCCAGCTACGTACATCTGCCTTATCGAGTAGTACTTCACCAGTATCTGCATTCAGTAAACGACTCACCATAGAAAGTAGCGTGGACTTCCCTGCACCATTGGGTCCAATAAACGATGTGATTTTTCCTGAGACAATATCAACACTTACATCTTGAACGACAGGTTTTTTACCAAAAAACTTTGTAATTTCTTTGACTTGTATCATCCTGCTGACCTACTTTCTCTTAATAATAAGTAGATGAAGTAAACCCCACCCACAAAATTAATAATGACACTAAGTGTAGTAGTGAAACTAAATAAACGTTCAACCATCCACTGTCCACCGACTAAAGCTACAACACTCATTACACAGGAGCCAGTAATTAAGATGGAATGCTTGTATGTTCTGAAATACTGATATGATAAATTTGCAACGATTAAACCAAAGAACGTGATCGGACCAACAAGCGCTGTTGAAACAGCAATCAAAATTGAAGCTAAGATTAACATACGTTGTACCAGCTTATCGTAAGGTACACCTAAATTTATAGCTGTGTCTCGTCCTAAAGACATGACGTCTAATTGATTCATATGACGAGCACCGTAGATAAATGTTATTAAAATGATAACGCCTGCTAGCCAAACTAAATCTGAATTAACATTATTGAAACTTGCAAACATTTTACTTTGTAAGCCTAAAAACTCATTCGGATCTATTAATACTTGGAAGAACGTTGTAATACTTCCTAAGAACGTACCAACAATCATCCCAACAAGCAGTAAAAAATAAATCGGTCGCTTTCCTTCTTTAAACAATACTCGGTAAAAAATTAAAGCGAATAGAATCATCGCTCCAATTGCAAGCGTAAAATTATAGTAGATATTAATAACTAATATGGATGTAGAGCCAAAGAAGAAGTAGATGCATGTTTGAATTAACATATACAAAGCATCTAAACCCATGACACTTGGCGTTAAAATTCGATTATGTGTAATTGTTTGGAAAACTACTGTTGAATAGGCAATCGCTATACCCGTTAATGCCATTGCCACAACCTTTATGACACGGCGTGGAAAAGCATAGTGATAATTACCATTGAGTTCCCAAAATAAATATAGGACAACTGCTATAACAGCGAGACCTAGTAAAATGAACATTTTTGTACGATTACGCATATGCTCTCCCCCTAAACAACATGAATAGGAAGATGGCACTTCCAATTACACCAACAGTCATACTTATTGGTATTTCATAAGGGAAAATCAGTACTCGTCCTAAAATATCACAGAATAACAAGAATGACATACCAAGTAATGCTGTGTGCGGCAAGGTTTTTGCCAGATTATCACCTTTAAACAGAGAAATAATGTTCGGAATAATCAAACCAAGAAATGGAATGATACCGACTGTTAACACCACTGTCGTGGAGATAAGAGCTACCAACACCAAGCCTAAATTGACTACAAATTTATAGGATAGACCAAGATTTTTTGCAAAATCCTCTCCCATCCCAGCCACTGTAAAACGATTTGCGTAAATGTAAGCCAAAATGAGTATTGGTACACTTACGTATAACAGTTCGTAACGGCCTTTCATGATTAATGAGAAATCTCCTTGTAACCATGCGGAAATGTTCTGGATAATATTCGCCTTATACGCAAAGAATGTTGTAACAGAGGACAATATATTCCCAAACATTAAGCCAATAAGCGGTATAAAAATCGCATCTTTAAACTTAATTCGGTTTAATATTTGCATAAATAGTAATGTGCCGGCTAAAGCAAATATGAAAGCGAAGGAAATTTTTTGGAAATACGTAACATTCGTAAAGAACATCATTGAAATCAATACACCCAACCGTGTGGCATCTAATGTACCAGCTGTTGTTGGTGATACGAATTTATTCCTACTTAAGCTTTGCATAATTAAACCAGCAATACTCATACCTGCACCTGCTAGCAAGATGGCAACAAGTCTAGGTACACGACTAATTAAAAATAGTCTAGTTTCTTCTGATTGGAAGTCTAATAGGTCGCTAGGCTTAATATCAACTACTCCGATAAATAGCGACACAATAGACAGCAAAACAGTTGCTGTTAAAAGATATCTTATTTTCATAGTAATCCCCGGTAGATTTCATTTTTGTGCGTAACTCGCTTATTAGTGAAAATGATTATCATTACTCACGATTTCCATTATAAGCATGATTTTATTCTCAGTCAACCAACAAATGAGAATTATTCTCGTTTTATTTATGATTAACTAAAAAATATGCCAAATTAACGAAATATCAGCATTATCGCAAATCAATTGAACCGAAATAATTCACTATTTCTACAATGTTTTTATCCAAATAAAAAGGTAATTGAGAATAAAGTCTATCGCTCAATTACCATTTTTATATTAAATAATTTTCTTAGTGCCTCTTAACCATGCAGAAATAATGAATATGATTAATACTAGCCCTACATAGCCCATCACTGCATATAGTTTAGCTACTAGCGTTGTAAATCCTACAAGGCTTGCTAAAAAACCGAGACCACCTATAAATATGACTGCAACCCTAAAGCTTGCTCTACTAGGCTCAAAAAATCTTACCATAAAGGAATATAGCATCCCTACTGCCGTATTATAAATCATTCCCAAAAGAGAAATAGTCATTAATACTCCAACAATCGGATGAATTTCATTAGCTAACGCTAGCATCGGAATGTCTAGTCCAACAATGATATTCATCTTTGCTAAAAGGGAGAAATTCACAAGTAAAATTAAAGCACCTAACAAAATCCCACCAATTATACCACCCATGCCAGCTACCTTATGATTGCGTATAGAACCACACATAACAGTCAATAAAGAGAAGCTAACCCCTACATTGAACGACATGTATAATAAAGCCGTTACCCACCAACTTTTCTCACTTATTTGAGCCTGTTGAGCAATAACAGCTTGCTCTGCAAAGGTAAAATCCATCGTTGCAATAGCATAGATAGCGATGATGGACACAACGGTTAGTAGATACGGTGTAGCAAGTGCAATGATATTAATGATGCTTTTCACATCCATCATGACTGTGGCTACTGTAAGCAAGATCATACAAATACTCCCTAGCCAGATAGGCAGTCCAAACATTTGCTGGAATGTTGCACCAGCCCCAGCAAACATGATGACAGCTACACCAAATAAAAAGAGTGATAAAACTAAATCCAATATAAAGCCCATAGCATTCCCTGAAATTTGATAAATCAAATCCTTATGGGATGCTGTGCGAAGCCTAGAGCTCACTTGAGCAACACACATTCCAACAATTGAGAAACCAACCATAGCTAACAATGCTCCATATATGCCTTTAAAGCCATAGCTTGTAAAATAAAGGACAATCTCCTGCCCTGATGCAAATCCTGCTCCAACGATAATCCCCACATAGGCACCACCGATTTGCAAGCTTTTTTTCAATCAGTTCTCTCCTCATTTTCCTATATACTAAATGATTGACTACGTACTGCCTTATTGATAGATTTCTTTGCTAATCGTTAATTTATCAATAACAGCCATATTAGGCCTAAAACCAATACCTACCGACTGGGGTACCTCAATATAGCCATCTTTGACGTTTACTTCTGGATCAATGATATCCTCATACCAATAATGACTAGAGCCTGCTGTATCGCCAGGTAATAAAAAATGACTAAGAGATGTTAAGGCAATATTATGTGCTCGTCCAATCCCTGCCTCTAACATTCCTCCACACCAAACTGGAATATGGTTCGCTTTACACAGATCATGAACTCGTTTCGCTTCCGTTAAACCACCTACTCGTCCAATCTTGATATTTATAACACCACAGCTTCCAAGTTCTATTGCTCGTCTGGCATCCTCATATGATGTGATGCTTTCATCTAAGCAAATAGGCGTTTTTAACTTTTTCTGCAATGTTGCATGATCGACAATATCATCAGTAGCTAATGGTTGTTCAATCATTAATAAATTAAAGTCATCAAGCTGCTGTAGTATTTCTATATCATCTAACGTATAAGCAGAGTTTGCATCTACCATCAAGGGTAAATTTGGCAGTTCCGCACGAATTGCCCGTACTACCTCGACATCCTCTCCAGGCTTTATCTTAATCTTCACTCTTTTGTAGCCTTTTTCAATATGATCTTTTATTAATGCTATCAACTGCGCGATAGATGGTTGAATACCCACGCTGACTCCCACTTCAATACGTTTTTTTTGACCACCTAACGCCTGTGCAAGTGATTGCTTTGTTTGCTGAGCATAGATATCCCATACAGCACCCTCAATTGAAGCTTTCGCCATGCAGTTTCGACGAATAGGTGCAAATAATGAGGTCACCTCATCTGGATGCCCGATCTCTTTATGTAACAAGATGGGTATCAAAAAATCTTGTAGCATGTGCCAAGTTGTTTTTAATGTCTCTTCTGTATACCATGGTGCTACAAAGGCAACCGTTTCTCCCCATCCTGTGATCCCTGATTTATCTTTTGCCTCAATTAATAGCAGTTCCTTTTCATCAACAGTGCCAAAACTCGTTGTAAATGGTGCTTTCATAGGCATTTTTAAATGCCTTAATGTAATCTTTTCTAATCTCACAATGTTCACTCCCTATCATGATTATAAAGCTAATAAGGAGCGTCTGACTAACAGATAGCTATGAACATATTCTGGATGTTTCTTCATGCGTACAATGGCATAATCTTGGTTAAATAAGGTTGTTAGGATTGTGCGAACTTTATAACGCCAGTCCTCTGCAAGTTTTGGACTTTCCACTTTCATTTTCTGTAGTGATTGAGGGATTGGTAAGAGATAGGCGTCCTTATAAAAGGATTGTTCCAACTGAAATGTATTTTCTACATCTAGAACCGGTAATCCGTCGACTGTTAATGTCCAAGGTACAATTTCCTGCGCTACTTCTTCTAATTCATCAAGGCTATCTGCCATTTGATCGTGCTCAATCCACCATTCAACGACTAATCTATCTGAAGGTAGTCCTTCATTAAAGTCATCTCGAAGCGGACCATAATAATCATTTTCATATTGATAACTAGTGGCGTTCAATTTTAGAAATGCTAGATTCGCCAAACGTGCTTCTAACGGTTCAATTAACCAGCGGACAAGTTGAAAACCATGCTCTTTGGCATATTCTTGTTGGGCATGCTTCAATAATTCACCCACACCTTGTTCACGATATGCTTTTTCTACACCAATCATGTGCGAATGTAAGTACATTTCTCTATTCTGATAGCCAACGAAGCAATAGTTAAAGCCAATTAGCTTTTCATCTAAATACGCTCCTAATACGATTCCCCCATTTTGTACAGCAGCTAGTAATTGATGGGAGGGAATTGCTTGGCTGCCCCATATTTCAGCATTTAATTTTTGGATCTCTGCAATTTCTTTCGGTGTCATTACTTTGTGAATACGTACTTGCTCTAACATTATGCTGACGCCTCCTTTTTATGCCCTGTCTCCAAAGCTAATAAAACTGCTCTTGTAAGTATCTCCACTCCTGTGACAAGTCTTGCTTGTTTAAATTTCATTTTCGGATGATGCAACCCTGGTGTTAATCCACAACCCAAGCCTAGCATGGTTGTTTTTAAATGTGGCCGTTGTACAGCATAATGGTGAAAATCCTCTCCACCAGGTGTATGAACGGGCTTTCTTAAATTTGATAATCCAGCAGCCTGTATAATTGCCTGCTCCATCAAATATTGAGCACTTGTATCAACTTCAGCAGCTACGATATTGGCAACTGTACGTAATTCAATTTGTACCTTATGCAATAATTTAGAAGAATCTATCACACGCTTTACACCTTGTGCTAAATCGTCCATCACTTTGTTTTGTTGTGCACGAATATCAATCGTAAATGAGGCATTACCTGGAATAATATTGCCCGAATCTCCCCCTGCATGGAATTTCGTCATCTTTACAGATACAGGAACCATAGGATCTGTATGAATGGTTCGCAAATCTTCGATAATTGTTGCACCTACTTCAATTGCATTAATACCAAGGTGTGGCCTTGCAGCATGGGCATCCTCTCCGATAATCTCGCCTTCAAGTAAACGAGAGGCACCATGATATAAGGCCGCACAATAAGTGCCGTCCTCTAGCTCATGAACAGGTCTTACATGGACACCAAATAAATAATCTAAGTCATCAATAACGCCTTCTTCTATTACGGATAATGCTCCAGTCCCTTTTTCTTCAGCAGGTTGGAAAATAACACGAATTGTACCATTAATAGATAGCTGTAGTTCTTTTAAAAGTAATAGTGTACCAATGGCCATCGTCATATGCCCATCATGTCCACATGAATGATTCGCACGGAAATGGCCATCTACTTCTTGCCATAAAGCATCTATATCTGTTCTTAATCCTACTTTGGGGTCACCGTTGCCTACATCAACATATAATCCTGTGGAATTTTTAAATCGTCTAGGAGAAAAACCTTCTTGCGTTAATAGCTCCACTATATAATTGGTGGTTTCTACCTCATGCCAGCTGATTTCTGGATTCGCATGTAAATACGTAAAAATCTCCATTAATCTTGGCCTCAAATAATCTAACTCTTCCTTCATGGATTCCAACCCCTTAAATTTTCATATTATTAAAATTATTATAACGAAAATGTTAATTTTCTACATAGAAACTTTACCCACATTCAATAAAATAAGGTTCTAAGTCAAATGTTGGGGTGGTGTAATCTTTTAACACATTAACCCAGATGAACTCCGATTTCTTTATACTTTAAATTTAATAAGATTTTTGCTCGAAAGTGATCGAAACGCTGAAAGCCATATGCATTCCGTTTCATCACTTTTGTTTTATTATTAATGCCTTCCAAGAAGCCATTGGAATAACCAAAACTAAAGCTATTTAAGATTTCTACTTGCCAGTTCTTCAATGTTTGAATGGCTTTTAAGAAAGCTGGTAATTTTGTCTCTTCTACCTTACGGTAAAAAGCTAGTAATCGCTTCTTCACTTCTACAACATCATTTTTTGTCTTTGCCCAATCAAACCATTCACAATAGGCTTCCTTTAATTCATGAGCTACTTTTAATGTTTCAGACATTTCTGTATAACGCTGTAAGTACCACTGTTGTTTCGGTGATAATTTAGATGCACGTTTATACAATACATGACGCATACGTTTACACTTTGTACGATTGTATTTGTCCCATTCTTTTTGTACTTGTCGGCGCACTTCATCCATTGCCCAATAGATATAACGGCTAAAATGAAACCGGTCTGCCACAATAACAGGTCGACCTAGCGCTTGACGAACAGCTGCTTTAAAACTTGGATTCATATCCATGACCACTATCTCAACATCTGCTCCATACTGACTTAGGTAATTTTTTATGGTTTCTTTTTTACGATTCGGTAAAATATCAATCGGTTCGCGCGTCTCCGCATTCGCAATGATTAACTGATACGTACCTGCATCTGTATCGCCTTTATACTCATCAATCGCAATTGCTTTTGGTAAACGTACACCCTCTACTAATTGTTTTTTCGCTACCTTTTTAAAACGGCGAATAACCGTCGTGGTTGATGTACCTAGCACTTCTGCAGCTTCTTTAAATGTTTTAGCTTTAATAGCACGTATACTCACTACTTGATTCCATTCCTTTGAGTAACGTTGATATTTATCTACGAAGGGGGATTTTTCAGAGAAACGCTTTCCACAATCACAAACATAACGACGACGTTTATAGAAAAGAATAGTTAAACGTTCAAACCATTTTAAATGATTGATCTTTTGTATACGGTAATCGTGAACCTTCGATGTTTTTTTTTCACAAACTGGACATGGATGCGTGCACTTAGGCAATTGCACATACAATGCGATTCGATCGCCTACTTCTTCTACTTTCGTAATCTCTACATCTTTTAATCCTGGGATATTCATGTTAAAATTCATTTGCACAGTTCACCTTTCTATTACTTGTTTCTCGACAATTCAAGTATATATAAATCAGTGAATCTGTGCTTTTTTTATGCGTGTAATTGTGTAAATACCCCAAAAAATATTATAGAACCTAAAATAACTACTTACGATAATATATTTCGCTCTCAGTTTCTTAGGTAGACTTTTATTTAGATAGCAAAAAAAGATGCAAGTACAGCTATTAAGAAAACTGTACTTGCATCTTTCATTTAATTAATACCCTTCATCGCTTTTGAAATAATCGGTGAAAGAATTAATATAATAATTCCGACTACAATAGATAAGGTACCTAAGAAACCAAAGTATGTGAATTCGCTTACAACTTCATAGACCTTAACTAATTGTGCATTAATTGCTTGTGCTGCTGCACTTGTTAAAAACCATAAAGACATCGTTTGTGCTGCGAAGGCCTGTGGTGCCAATTTCGTTGTAGCAGATAGACCAACTGGTGATAATAATAACTCACCAACAACTACTAAGAAGAATGACAATACTAACCATAAAGGACTCACTAATGTATTTCCACCAGATAGGTGTGCTGGAATCATCATCACTAAAAATGAGAGACCTGCAAAGAACAATGCATATGAGAACTTACGTGGTGTTGTTGGCTGCTTGTCTCCCCATTTAAGCCATAGCATCGCAAATAATGGTGCCATTGTAATAACAAATAATGGGTTTAACGACTGGAACCAAGAAGATTGAAGCTGAATACCACCAATACTTAGCTGTGTACGCTCATCTGCATAAGTCGCTAAAATTGTTGCGCCCTGTTCTTGAATAGCCCAGAACATTACCGCTGATAAAAATAAAGGAATATAAGCAAGTAAACGAGACTTTTCATCTTTTGTTGTTTTTTTACTGCGATACATATAAATAAAGAATGCAGTTGGAATTAATACACCAAGAGCTGTGATGATAAAACTAAATACATTCATTGTTAATGTACCAGTTTTAATACCAATAGCACCTAAGATGATAATCAGTAAAGCTGCAACTCCGAATTGTGTAAAGACTTTTTTACGTTCTTCAGGCTTTAGTGGGTTATTTACTTGTAAGCCCGCTAAGCCTAAATATTTTTTCTCTGTTAATTTATAAACAATTAAACCAATAAACATACCCAGACCAGCTAAACCAAAGCCAAGGTGGAAGCTATATTTTTGTCCAATTGTTCCGACAATAAATGGTGCAATGAATGCTCCCATATTAATACCCATATAGAAAATAGAAAAACCTGCATCACGGCGGCTATCTGTTTCAGCATAAATGTCCCCAACAATACTTGAAACGTTTGGCTTTAATAAACCAGTACCCATAACGATAAATGCCATCGAAGCAAATAACATGCTCACACCACCAGGCAATGCTAGCAGTAAGTGACCAATCATTATTAACACGCCACCATAAAAAATGGTTTTTCGTGTTCCTAAAACTCGGTCGGCAATCCATCCACCTATAATACCAGACATATAAACAAGTGAGCCGTAGATGGCCATAATAGAGTTCGCAGTTCCGCGGTCTAGACCTAAGCCACCCTCATGTAATTCGTAATACATAAAGAAGATGAGAATTGCTCGCATACCATAGTACGAGAAACGTTCCCAAAATTCTGTGAAAAACAAAGTAAAGAGCCCTTTAGGGTGTCCAACAAAGCCATTTTGAGGGACAGATTTTACAACTTCATCTTTACTAGACATACAATACCCTCTCCCAATATAAAATTATTCTCCAAAAACATCATTACCCTAAAATAAGGATAAAAAAACTTTGTTTCATCATACTAAAGCGTTTTATAAACTTTATCAAGAGTTTTAAAAAATGTTGAAAATTTGTCATTTTTCTATAAATTCCGATTGATTACTATCTAAATTATTAAATCCTTTGATATATCTAAGTTTTCTCACACTTTATATCCAAAAAATTATTACACATACAATGAATTATTCTAAAATATATAAAATTCAGATTTATTACTTTACTTACAAATTTATACTCTTTTTCTATAACCTTTTAGATACACCCTTCACATTGCTCTAGATTCTACTATTCCCTCTAATGACAAAAAGCATGCCAAAAATCTTTTGGCATGCTTTGGGAAGTCCTTAATTTTTAATTAACAACATAGTGCTGATACTTTGCGTAATCTGCTGCTTTTACTTCAAGAGACAATAATGTCCCACCCTCTTCATAGGATGTATTAAAAACAGAGGCATTTTCATTTAAATAAGAGACAACGTTCCCTTGATCATAAGGTATTAACATGTCAACCGTTACATAATGCGAGAAGATGTGTTGACGAATTAATTGTATTAATTCTTCTAAACCAATCCCCTGCTTTGCTGAAATCCAAATATTATCTCCACTCACTACAGGGTATGGAACAGTTGCTATATCTGCTTTATTGTATACATAGATTGTGGGAATGTCCTCAACACCAACTGCTTTTAGTGTTTCGTTCGTCACATCCATCATAAATCCATGCTCAGCGTTTGAAACATCTACCACATGGAGTAAAAGGTCCGCATCTCGCGCCTCTTCCAAAGTGGAGCGAAATGCCTTCACTAAATGGTGAGGTAATTTACTCACAAAGCCTACAGTGTCTGTCAGTAAAAATGTCTTTTTATCAGGTAGTTCAATCTGACGTACAGAAGTTTCAAGAGTTGCAAAAAGCATATCCTTCTCAAAGACTTGTTTATGCTCTTCTTGTCCTATTTGTGTAAGCAGTTGATTCATAATCGTTGATTTTCCAGCATTTGTATAGCCAACAATCGATACAACTGGAAGAGCGTTTTTACGACGCTGTTTACGCTGCGTTTCTCGCTGCTCCTTCACGTGCTCAAGATCCTTTTTAATTTTAGCAATTTGATCTTCAATTTTTCGTCGATCCAGTTCCAGCTTTGTTTCACCAGCACCACGGTTTTTAAAGCCTCCCCCAGTACCTCCACCCTGACGGCTTAAAGAGGCATGCAAACCCACTAAGCGAGGTAGCATATATTGAAGCTGTGCTAACTCCACCTGCATTTGGGCTTCACGTGTTTTTGCACGTCTTCCAAAAATATCTAAAATCAGCATTGTTCGATCAATGACCTTCGTTGCTAAATCACGCTCTAAATTACGGATTTGCGAAGGAGACAGTTCATCGTTAAATATAACAAGGTTTGCTTGTGCTTCTTCATAAAAATTTTTGATTTCTTCTATTTTACCTGTACCCACATAATGGGAAGGTGTTACACGTTCCAAATTTTGCGTGACCGTCCCAACCACTTCTACCCGCAAAGCCTCAGCTAAATTTTGTAACTCTTCCATAGAATAGTCAAAATGCTCGTCATTTCGTAAATTCACGCCAACTAGGATGGCCTTTTCAATTAATACATCAACTTCCTTAATTCTATCCATTAGAAACCTCCCACCAAAGCCCGGTATCGCTACGATAAATTTTCTTCATCTTACCATAAAATACTCTTTTTCGTATTTGAAGATCATTGTTAACCTTTCTAAAAAATGCGCCTCACAGAAAGGCGCATCTCAACTATTTTCTTTCTTCTTTTAGCAATGCTTCTGAGCGTGTGAACTCTTCTTCAATTTCTTTATTAGGTCTATATGTCAGCATACTGACAACAACCGCAACAATTAAACAAACAAGGAAGCCCGGAACAATTTCGTACAACGCACTTGATAAAGCATCTACTTTACCCCAAATAAACGCAGTTACAGCTCCTGTTACCATCCCACTAAGTGCTCCATAGTTCGTTAACTTTCTCCAATATAAAGAAAGTAAAATAACAGGTCCGAATGCGGCACCGAAACCTGCCCAAGCAAAACCAACTAAGCTTAAGATGGAACTGTCTGGATTCCATGCTAGGATTGCTGCAATAATCGCAACAACTAATACAGCCATACGTCCCACAAAAACATAATGCTTATCGTCTGCTGTTTTATTAAATAATGCTTTATAAATATCTTCTACAAGTGCTGAAGAAGTTACGATTAATTGGGATGAAATTGTACTCATAACAGCTGCTAAAATAGCCGCCAGCATAATCCCTGCTATAAATGGATGGAATAAAATCTGTCCAAGTACAATAAATACTGTTTCAGCGTCTTTTAGCTCTCCAGCATTTTGCTGATAATAAGCTACACCCACCAAGGCAGTTCCAATAGCTCCAAATAAGCTTAACATCATCCAGCCAATACCTATGCGTCGTGCTTGCTTCGTTTCTTTAACGGAACTAATCGCCATAAAGCGGACAATAATATGAGGCTGTCCAAAATAGCCTAATCCCCAAGCAACCGACGAAATGATCCCTGCTGCTGTCGCAGTGGCCGGTAATAAATTTAGAAGATCTGGATCAACAGATTTAATAGATGAAATGGTTTCACCTATACCACCTGTTACAAATAAACCAAATAGCGGTACAGTAATAAGTGCTAAAAACATGATAAGTCCCTGTAAAAAGTCTGTATAACTTACAGCTAAAAATCCACCAAATAATGTATAGGCAACTGTTACACCTGAAACGATTAATAGCCCTGTGTGATAATCATAGCCAAATGAGCTCTCAAAAAACTTGCCCCCTGCTACCATCCCTGACGATACATAAAATGTAAAGAATATGAGGATGATGATACCTGAAGCAATCCTAATAAGCTTTGTATGATCACGTAATCGATTATCCAAATAACTTGGAATAGTAATGGAATCATTTGTAACCTGTGTATATACCCGTAAACGCGGTGCCACAAGTAGCCAGTTTAGGTAAGCTCCTATTGTTAATCCAATTGCAATCCAAGCTTCCACAAGACCTGATAAAAATATCGCACCTGGTAAGCCCATTAGGAGCCAGCCAGACATATCCGCAGCACCCGCACTTAGCGCAGTAACCGCTGGACCTAAGGAACGACCGCCAAGCATATAATCTGTTAAATTCGAGGTTTTAACAAATGCATACCAGCCAATCGCTAGCATGGCGACCATATAAATAACAATCGCTAATAATTGATACATGTTATCCGACATATTTTCTCCTCCTTATTAATCCTTAGTATCACTAATTCAAAAAGAATTACTATATTTAAGATACCATGAATATACAATTCTACCTATAAATACTCGGAATTTTTATTAAATTAATTCCGAATACCAAAGTATCCATTGTCTATTATAAAATGTGTTAAACTAGTGCCATCTATTACACAATAAAGTAGGCGAAAATGTATGACATTTGAAGAAATGAAAGCTCTGCTCACTGAGCAAATATTGCAACAACAGCTTGTGACAGCTACAATCAGTCAACCACGTATGAAATCAAACGAAATAAAACGAATAAAATTAAAACCATTAATGTTAAAGAATCAGTACCATATACAAATTGAATACCAATATGAACGGATTTTAAAACATGAAAATATTCTATTGGCTCATTTTCCTTCCAAGCTCGACGCGTTTTTTGAAGAGTATCGTCAAGCCCATATTGATTTCGTAGATGAGACGGTACAAGTGCAATTGTCAAAAAAGAACAAAGTCCTTTGGAAATCAGATAAAACGGCTTCACCTAAACAAGTCCATTTAAGCCATAATCGTAAAAAAAATTATTTACTATCTGATGATCAACCCTATCCATTTTTAATAAGACTGGGGGTACAAACAGAAGAAGGAAAGGTTAAAAAACAAAAGTATGATAAATTTAAACAGATTAACCGCTTTATTGAGTTTATTGATGATGCCTTAACATACTTACCTCAGGATCGACAGGTACGGATATTAGATTTTGGCTCAGGTAAATCCTACTTAACCTTTGCTTTGTATCATTATTTAAAAATTGAAAAAGGCTTAGACATTCGTGTTACAGGTTTAGATTTAAAAAAAGAGGTTATTGAAGAATGCTCAAGAATAGCACAGGATCTAGGCTATGATCAGCTAGAATTTCTTGTAGGAGATATCAATGATTATAATGATGAAAGTGCTGTAGACATGGTAGTGACACTCCATGCATGCGATGTAGCAACAGATATGGCCTTGGCTCGTGCTGTGAAATGGGGAGCAAGTGTCATTCTAAGTGTGCCTTGCTGTCAGCATGAGTTAAATCGTCAATTAAATACACCTGCTCTCGATATTATGTTGCAACATGGACTTGTTCGAGAGCGATTTGCGGCACTTGCTACAGATGCTATTCGAGCTGAAATTTTATCGCTTGTTGGCTATGAAGCACAGCTTTTAGAGTTTATCGATATGGAGAATACACCTAAAAACATATTAATTCGAGCATATCAAACAGGTAAAAAACCAACTAAAGAACAACGTACCAGCTATGAAGCCTTCTTAAATTTATTGAATGCAACGCCATTTTTAGCGAATGAGTTAAAAGAGTATTTATAACATACAGATGTACTTCTTTCCAAATAAAAGGCGATCCAATGTTGATTGGATCGCCTTTTTCATTATAACTCTTGTCGTAAAGCTTGAATAACATCGATTTTAGTTGCTTTGCGTGCTGGGCGATAACCTGAAATCATCGCTACACCAACACTAATGGCCGCTGCAATAATGACTAGTTGCCATGGAATAAGAGAAAATGTTATATCATTTGTTGCAAACGCTTCCTCCCCTGTTGCCGCCTTAAGAATTAATGGTAATGCTGCATTAGCCGCAAAGCTAATAGCATACGAGATGACAACAGCAATTAGCGTACCAAAAATACCGATAAATGTGCTTTCCATTAAAAATAACCGTTGAATAAGCTTTGGACTTGCCCCAATCGCCTTTAACACACCAATTTCGCGTGTCCGCTCTGTGACAGCCATTGTCATTGTATTAAAAATACCGATAGAAGCAATCAACACAGCAATTGTGCCTACAAAGATTAAGCCAATTTTTAATACAAGGAAAAATACATTCATTTGTTCTAATTGCTCCGTTACTGAAAATACACTATAGCCCTTATCTTTTAACTTCTCTAAAATCGGCTTAACGTTTTCTAAAGTATCCGCATAAATATTAAATTCGGAGTAAAACAGCTCATCCTCTGCCATGTTACTATCTGTAGATAAATTTTCAGCTAATACTGCCTTTTGCTCTTTATCCATATGAATAGCGTTATCAACCATCCAATCATAAGAAGGTTTCTCCATTACGCCAACAATTGTATAACTCATTTTTTGCGTTTCATCATTTGTACCCGTGTGGGGAACTAAGGACAGGTCTATGTTTTTTCCAAGCAAAGACTCTTTATAGCCCTCTTCACTGCCATCATAATACGTGCCCTCAGCTTCAGCCTTTTTACTTTTTTCCGCAATGACGTCACGTTCTGTATCATTCAATAATGTTTGAGCAAAATGATAGCCTACAACAATTTCATTAGATTTTGTTGGATAGCGGCCTTTTGCAAGCTTTCCATTTACCTGTTCAAAGTCCTGCATATCTGACAATATTAAATTAGAAGTTGTATCACGATCCTCAAAAAATGATTGCGCGGAGGCATTGACACTAATTGTTTCAAGCACTGTTTCTACATGTTCCATTTTTTTAATTTCTTGTACTTGTTCTTCAGTTAATTGCTTATCACCATATACTTGAATTTTTGTAACTGTTTCGTTTGAAAGAATTTCATTGCGTAAAGATTCCTGTAATCCAAAACCAACAGATGCTAGCACGATTAGAAAGGCACAGCCCATCGTTGCAGCCAGTATCGTCATAAACACACGCAGCTTATTTTTCTTGATATGTTGTGTTACAAAATCTAATTGATCCTTAAATAACATGTTAAGCTTCCTCCTTTACCAGTTCTCCATCGTACATGCGGAAGCGTCTATGTGCGATAGTAGCCACTTCTTCATCGTGTGTGATAATAACAAAAGTAAGCCCTAATTCACGATTTAAACTTTGAATAAGCAATAAGATATCCTGCTCGGTTTCTGAATCGAGACTCCCTGTCGGCTCATCTGCAAGTAATATGGGAGGATTCGTAATAAGGGCTCGTGCAATGCTGACACGCTGTTGCTGTCCACCTGACAATTCATTGGGATAATGGTCTGCTACTTCTGTCAAACCAACCTTATCCATTAATTTCTTTACTTTTTCTTTGCGCATAGCCTTACGCAAACCCTGTAGCTTTAAAGGTAATTCAATATTTTCGAAAGCCGTTAAACCAGGCATCAATTGAAAGTTTTGAAAAATAAAACCGAATTGACGTAAACGAAAGGCAGCACTTTCTGTTTCAGTTAGATGGGCTGTTTCCTTTCCATTTACTTTAATAGAGCCCTGTTCAGCCTTCATAAAACCAGCTAGAACTTGTAATAAGGTCGATTTTCCTGAGCCACTTTTGCCTACAATAGCAACAATTTCCCCTTTATTGACCTCGAAGTTCACGCCTTTCAATACAGGCACTTGCTTTTCCTTCCCTCGTTTTCCAATTAAAAATGTATGTTGTAAGTTTTCAACTTGAATCATTAGTTAATAAACGCTCCTTTCTTCTTCATTTTCCATTGTAGAAAACAATTCTTAATAAAGAGGGAGGATAAAAATGAAGATATTCTTAAGAATAAGAAGGTACTCTTCTGGTTATCAAACGAATTTACAATACCTTTACAATTCGGATGCGCTATTCATATTATCTTCTATTATTTTTCGTGTCTTAATCTGTACTAATAAGTCATCACGATAGAAGAATTTCCCGTTATCACAAGGTTTTATCTGTACTCATAAAAATAAATACAGCAGGATCATCTCACATTTTGTGAACGAATTGTATATTACAGCAATGTAAATTTTCGTGTCGAATAGTAAATTTTTATGTAGATAAATTAAAGATTTTGTTATGATAGTAAAGTTTAGAGGTCGATTAATTTATTTATATCCAGGAGGATTCGATTCACATGCTTAACTCAAAAAAACAAGACCCTTTCTTTATTGCATTGCATAAAATTGCTGAAAATATGAGAGAGGCTGTACATTACGCAAATGATTTTCGTATTAACAGTGTGGCTGACCTAAAAGAGATTAGCATTACAATGAAAAATTACGAAACTGCTGGTGATAAGCTTATTCATGAACTGATTGTCATGTTAAATAAATCATTCATGACACCAATTGAACGTGAGGATATTTTAGAGCTTGCCATTCGTATGGATGATGTTTTAGATGGAACAGAACACTGTATTGCACACTTTGAAATGTTTTCGCTCACTGAGATTGATGAATCTATGCGCATTTTCTTAGGGTTTATTTCGAAAAGTGCTGATGAAATAGTCAAAGCGACAGAAGAGTTAAAGAAAAAGAATCTAATTGGCATGCGTCCACACGCAATTCTTATTAAAGACTATGAACGTGAATGTGATGAGGTACAACGTACTTCTATTAAGAAGTTATTTTTAAATGAAAAGGATCCAATCCGCCTCATTAAATTTAAGGATATTTATGAACAACTTGAAGATATCGCTGATCATTGTCAAAACGTAGCAAATACTATGGAAACAATTATCATGCGTAACGCATAATTAGGAGATGGGCACTTTACAATGAACACAATCATTATATTAACCGTACTGGTCGTCATCTTTGCCCTAACATTTGACTTTATCAATGGCTTCCATGATACAGCAAATGCTATTGCAACTTCGGTTTCTACTAGAGCATTGCCGCCACGCACGGCAATCATTATGGCCGCAACGATGAACTTTATCGGTGCTATCACCTTTGTAGGAGTGGCAAAAGCTCTAACAAAAGATATTGTAGATCCTTTTGCTTTAAATGCTTTTGAAGGAGACACAACAGGCTCAGTCGTTATTTTAGCAGCATTAATTTCAGCTATAATTTGGAATTTGTTGACATGGTATTTCGGTATTCCCTCAAGCTCTTCACACACATTGATTGGGTCTATCGCTGGTGCTGCTATCGCATCCGCTGGTTTCAATGTGTTAAACTATAGCGGCTTTACTAAAATCATCATGGCGTTAGTGCTTTCACCATTACTTGCTATTTGTGCAGGCTTTATCATGATGACACTTTTTAAATTATGGTTTAAAAATTTAAATTTATATCGAACGAATAAAGGTTTCCGTACAATGCAAATTTTTACTGCTGCCATCCAATCATTCACCCATGGTACAAATGATGCCCAAAAAGCAATGGGGATTATGACAATGGCGTTAATCGCTGGTGGCTTGCATACTGGAGATGAAATTCCTTTCTGGGTACGTGCTGCTGCAGCTACAGCAATGGGGCTAGGTACCTCAATTGGTGGTTATAAAATCATTAAAACGGTTGGCGGTAAGATCATGAAAATCCGCCCTGTGAATGGTGTTGCTGCAGATTTAGCTTCTGCTACTGTTATTTTTGGTGCTACGCTAATCCACTTACCGGTATCAACAACACATGTCATTTCTTCATCCATTATGGGTGTTGGTTCAGCACAGCGTGTACGTGGGGTGAACTGGGGCATGGCTCGAAAGATTGTTACTACTTGGGTGATTACGATGCCAATTTCAGCTGTTATGGCATCTGTTATATATTTTGTATTATCATTATTCTTTTAATAATAAGACTCCTGTCCAAAAAGTGGATGGGAGTCTTTACTTTGTCACACGACAAAATGTGACACATCCTTTACACTAATTGAAAAGGGGGATGTATAAACAACTATGAAAACTTTTTCAGCTTATATTACAGCACATGCGAAAGCAATCGTAGTCATATGGCTAATTATTTTTCTAGCAATGGCGTACTTTGCTTTACAGCTTCCAGGTAAACTTCAAGGTGATGGTTTTTTTGTCGAAGCAGATCATACCTATGTTACCAACGAGCTAGCAGAAAAATTTGATTTACCATCTAATACGATATTGGTTGTCTTTGATCCAGCTGATGATCAGAAAATTGAAGACACTTTAAAAAAATTAGATAGCAAAAAAGAGATTCATTCTATTCAATCACCTTTAGAAGACTCCTCTTTACGGAAAGATGGTATTGCCTATGCTATGGTTCACATAAAGAACGATGTAGAAAACCTTCCGGACATTGTTGAGGAATTCCGCTCATTAATTGAAAAAGACGGTGTTAGTATTACTGGAGGTCCTGTTATTTCTGCTGACATAAATACTGCTAGTCAAAAGGATTTAGCATCAGCTGAAGCCATTGGATTGCCAATTGCCATCGTGGTTCTCTTATTAGCGTTCGGTACAGTTGTTGCCTCTATTCTACCAATCATCATTGGTGTTGTGACAGTGGTTACGGCCTTTGGTATGATGACGTTACTTAGTGCTAATGTAAATCTATCTATTTTCGTCTTAAATATTGTCCCGATGCTTGGGCTGGCTTTAAGTATTGATTTTGCGTTGCTGTTTATTAATCGTTACCGAGAAGAACGCGCACATACTTCTATTGCACAAGCTATTCAAACTGCTATTCAGACAGCAGGCCGTTCTATCATTTTCTCCGCAGTCTGTGTCATGATTGGCTTAGGTGCGATGATTGTCATTGATGTAGAAATTTTTCACAATATTGCGCTAGGAGGCACTATAGTCGTCCTGTTAGCCGTTCTTTCTGGCTTAACATTCCTTCCTGCCACCATGATGCTATTAGGAGATAAACTTAATAAATGGCGCTTAATACGCGTTAAACCAGGTGGAGCAAATCGTTGGCGCGGCTTTGCAGGTTTTGTCATGAAGCATCCAGTAGCTATAGTGATTTCAGCATTATTGTTACTAGGCATTGGCATGATCCCTTTAAAGGATATCCGATTAACCATACCACAGGTGGACTCCCTACCAACAAAATATGATGCACGTGTAGCATACGATAAATTAGATGAAACGTTTGGACTAGGTGAATCCTCTACATTATATTTGTTAGCTGAACGAAAAAATGGCTGGGAGGACACTGAGGGTAGAGAGCTAATTTATACGATTCAAGAAAAGCTATTACAGGACCCATTAGTGACTAATGTTTCAACTATATATACAGCTGCTAACATTCAAACACCAGAGGAGCTCTCTGCTTCTTTAGCTATTCCACAGGTTGCAGAACAATTAAAGCCTGTTATAAGTACTTTTTCAAAGGATACACAGCTATTTGTCCCAATCACAATTGATGCAGCGGGTTCTTCCTCTACAGCTCAAAAATTTGCCCGAACATGGATGGACAAAGACTTAGGCGTAGATTTTAGACTTGGAGGACCAGCTAAATTCAACCAAGAAATTTTTGATGAAATTGCTAATAAAATTGTTTTGGCTATAGCGATTATTATCGTTTCCACATTCTTTATTTTAATGTTGGCGTTCCGTTCTATCTTAATTCCGTTAAAGGCAATAATCATGAACATTATTGGGCTTTCATCCGCATTCGGTATACTCGTTTATATTTTCCAATATGGACATTTTGGTATTGAAGCAGGCTCCATTGTACTGATCATTCCAGTTATTGTTTTTTGTCTTGTATTTGGCTTAAGTATGGATTACGAAGTCTTTTTAATTTCTCGTATCCAAGAGGAATATTTAAAGGGCTCCGACAATACGCGTGCAACAATTGATGGCTTAACCTCTACTAGCCGAATAATTACATCGGCAGCGCTTATTATGATTGTTATTACAGGTGCGTTTGCTTTTACTGATGTGATGCCTGTGAAGCAAATTGGCGTTGGTATCGCCATTGCTGTTGCAATTGATGCAACGATTATTCGTCTTATGCTTGTGCCTAGTCTCATGAAGCTATTTGGCGACTGGAACTGGTGGCTTCCTTTCTCAAAGAAAAGTAAATAACATAATGAAAATCCACCTCCTTTTATAAGTGAGGTGGATTTTTCAATTAAGCATAGATGCTGTTATACCATTCTTTTGCTGCTTGAACTTCAGGCATTGTTAGTTGATGACCAAAATTAAACCATTTCGTCGTTACCGTTGCACCTGCAGTACTTAAAAGGGTTTCTAAATCCTCAGATTCCTGTGCTGTACACATTGGATCATTCGTACCCGCACCGATAAACACAGGTGTTGGAGAGAGCTGCGTTAATTCAATACCACGTCTTGGTACCATTGGATGATGTAAAATAGCTCCTGCTAACGCATCATCGTAGTGGAATAATAAGCTTGCTGCAATATTAGCACCATTCGAATACCCTATTGCTACAATTCGTTGGCGATCAAAGCCATATTGCTGTGCTGACGTCTGTAAAAATTCATAAAGTTCCTTTGTACGAAAGATTAAATCTTCCATATCAAAGACACCCTCCGCTAATCGGCGGAAAAATCGTGGCATTCCATGCTCAAGTACATTCCCACGAACACTTAAAATATTAGCTGTTTCATCTATTTCTTTTGCCAGCCCAATAAGACTTTCCTCATTACCACCTGTACCATGTAGTAATAATAATGTCGGCTTCGTTTCGTCTGTACCTTTATAATAAATATGTTGCACTGACAGTCACCTCTCAATTATCTTGAATTCGAGATAATTGTAGCCTGTGGCAAAATTAAATTCAAGCTCTTTGACTTATTAATTTCACGATTTTCACGATTTGGCTGTTCTTCGTGATTTTTATAAAAATTAGTAATGGTATAAACTGAAAATAAACATGCCGCAATCACAACAACAATAACAATTCCCACTAATTTCTTTCCGTTCATCTATCATGATCCCCCGTATTTCTTATTTCTTTGTACGAAAGCCTTCTTCTAGTAAATATTCCTTTGCTGCCTCATACGTACCAAATGCCTCTTCAAGATTGTCTCCATGATACACGTTCCAAGAACGCTGCTCAAAAGCTAGCTGCAACTGACTACCATCTCGGCTATTCCAAATCTCTACAATTGGCTCCTGCTCTTCTACTTCTTCAGATAAATATTGGATAGCGTCTTCAATAATTTCACGAAGCTGTAGTTCATCATAATCGCGGATATTAACTAATCCTTTATCGTTAGCCTCATTCTCATAGCGCAATAAATCTCCCACAAAGACAAAGCCATTGCCATTTGGATGTAATTTCTCCACTACAATCGTCTTTTCGTAAAGACTGTCCATGTAATGATAATTTAGGCGCTTTAAAGAAATTTCTTTTTTTGTTAGCTCAGAAAACGATTCAATAATCGCTTGTTTTTGTTCAAATGTTAGCATATAAAAAATGCTCCTTTTCTTTACAATCTATCTAACAGTATAACTCATTTTTTCCTATTATATCGTGTTGTTTCTAAATCATTTTGCACAAGAAAATAGGACAAGCTAATTTTATAGCTTATCCTATTTAAACTTATGAGGTTTGATTAAATATTTTTTCACGTGTGAATTTTATCACCTGTGCAACATACAATTCCCGATAAGGAACAAATTGTGCAGTACCAACTGGTCTGACAATTCTCACACGTTGACCATCTGGGAAATATTCATATCCTTCAATATTAAGCGTCGTCGTTTCCCCCAAGAAGAAAGCCTCCGCCTCATTTAGCCTCGCTCTTACTACACCTGATACTTCCTCATACTGCAAAGCAAAGGAATCCCAATCATGCTTGAAAGGATATATGTAGACATGGCAAAATTCATTGTCGATCATATTTTCAGAAACGATACTACAAGAGGTCATGCCCATTTTGACTACCTCATGGACATCAATATTGAGTCCCAATTCTTCTTTTACTTCTCGAATACCTGACTCTACAGTCTCAATCGCTAAAAGATGCCCTGCTGCTGTAATATCAAGCAACCCTGGATAATCCTTTTTCTGTGAACTACGTACTTGAAAATAAATATAGTCTTCATTGACAAGCCAGCAATGAAAAGTCTCATGCCAAAGCCCTTTTTCATGTACTTCCGCTCTCGTAGCTGTCCCAATTTGCTCATGCTGTTCATTAAATACCTTTACAATTTCTTGTTCCATTGTTTCGACTCCTATACTGACTTCGTCGCTTTTTTCTTAATCGCATTACGTTGATCATAAATATTGGATACGATAACCTTTAAGACTGCATAAAATGGTACAGCGATAATAATGCCAATAAAACCTGCTATATTACCTGCCGCTAAAATAATTGTAATAACGGTAAGGGGATGGATATCAAGTGATTTCCCCATGACATTCGGTGTAATAAAGTTGCTGTCTATTTGCTGAGCGACCAGCGTCACAACCGAAACCCACACCACTAAAATTGGATCTTGAATAACTGCCACAATCAGGGCTGGCGCAAAGGCAATCCAAGGCCCAATAAATGGAATCATATTCATAAAGAATGCAAAAATCACTAGTAATAGCGAATAGTCTAATCCGATAATTAAATAGCCTACATACATTATTAGTGCTAATAAAAAGCTAATTTGCAGTTGGCCCTGAATGTAGGTACGTAATACATCATCAATTTCACTTAACGTTTTCTTTACCCATTGCTGACGTTCACCACTGAAGTATTTATAGATGGATGGAGCAAACTTCTCATGATCCTTCAGCATAAAAATAAAGAAGAATGGAATTAAGATGGCTAATAACGACACAGATACAATGGATTGTAAAAAGGACACAAAACCTCTACTCGCCACTACTGCAATATCTTGTACTGAATTCGCCATTTTTTCGATAACATCATTTAATTGCTGAGGGAAGTTATCCTTATTTTGCGTTACATAGTCTGTTAGTTGCTGAATGCTCGTACTAATACTCGTACTAATCATAGGCGCATTCTTCACTAATTTATTGACCTGCTCGGCAATTGGGTTACCAATTATCCAGCCAAAAATACCTACCATTGCTATTAGTCCGAACACAATCGTCAATATACTTCCCCATCGAGGAAATCCACGTTTTTCTAAAAACCTCTGAATTGGCTCAGTTACATAATAGAGAACACCACCAAGTAGTAAAGGCACAAAAATGGCTTTTAAGATGATGACAAGTGGTGAAAAAATCCAATGAATTTCTATAAAATATTTAATGATTAGTAGTGTAAGTAGTACCCCTACTCCTACTTGAAACCAAACTTTCCTCGTCACTTTAAATTCACTTCCTTTAAATGCAGTTACTGAAAATACTACTGATATATTAACCATTTCGCAAGTATCCTAGTATTTTTTTACAGAACCCCTCTGACAAACTAAAAAATTCGCTCACTTCCACACTAGTTATCGTGGAAGTGAAACGAATTTAAGTCATCAATTATAGAGAAGAATCATCTATTGAGTTTAAGAATGTCTCAATTTCTCCTATAACCGATTCAACACAGCCATCCTCAAATGGTGAGATTAAACCTGCCTCTTTTACAAGCTTTGTAAAGGACATCGAGCCACCTAAACTACAAAGATGAATATAGTCTTTCCAAGCCGCTTCAAATTCTTCACGTGAACGCTTCCAGAATTGGAAGGCACAAATTTGCGCTAACGTATAATCAATGTAATAGAACGGACTTGCATAGATGTGGGCCTGACGTTGCCAAATGCCCCCAGCCTCTAGGTAGCTGTTATGATCATAGTCGCGATGTGGTAAATATGTTTCCTCAATTTTTTTCCATGCAGCTTTACGTTCAGCAGGTGTCATTGTAGGATTTTCATAAATAACATGCTGAAACTCATCTACTGCCACACCATATGGTAAGAATAAAAGACCACTACTTAAATGTGTAAATTTATATTTCTCTGTATCACCTTCAAAGAACAGCTCCATCCAAGGCCATGTGAAGAATTCCATACTCATCGAGTGAATTTCACAAGATTCGTAGGTTGGCCATAAATACTCAGGAATGCCTATGTTACGGCTTGAATAAACTTGGAAAGCATGTCCAGCTTCATGTGTTAATACATCGATGTCACCTGAAGTACCATTAAAGTTTGAGAAAATGAAAGGAGAATGATAGTTTTCAATAAACGTACAATAACCGCCACTTTCTTTCCCTTTCTTCGCTACAAGATCCATTAAGTCATGATCAATCATGAAATTGAAGAATTCTCCTGTTTCAGGTGAAAGCTCCTCATACATTTTTTTACCGTTTGCTACAATCCACTCAGGATTCCCTTTTGGCGTAGCATTACCTGATAAGAAGTTAAGTGCTTCATCATAAAATTTAAAATCTTCAATGCCAATTCGCTTTGCCTGACGCTCATATAGCTTCGTTGCAACAGGCACAATTAAATCACGAACCTGATCACGGAATTTTTTAACCATATCAGCATTGTAATCAATACGATTCATACGAATATAGCCTAGTTCAACATAGTTGTTATAGCCCAGTTTAATCGCAATTTCATGGCGTACCTTGACAAGTTCGTCATATAAACGATCGAATTCATCTTCATGCTTTGCAAAGAAGCCAAAACGAGCATCCGTTGCGGCCTTACGTGTTTCTCGATCCGTTGACTCTGCAAACGGGCCAAGTTGAGCAAGCGTTAATGTTTCCCCATTAAAGTCGATTTGTGCAGAAGCAACAAGCTTATTGTACTCAGAAACAAGTCTGTTTTCTTTTTGCATCAAATCAATAACTTCTGGTGAGAAGCCTTTAATTTGATAAGTTGCTAAATCAAATAATTGTTGACCCCATTTTTCTTCTAATTGCTCACGAAATGGTGAATCAATTAAAGCTTTATAATATTCCGTCGTTACTTCTTCTAGCTCAGGACCTACTTCATCGAAATAATCACGTTCTGCTTGATAAAATTCATCGTTCGTATCGATTGAAGCACGAATATACACTAAATTAGCCATTGTCGCAAAGTCATTACTAATTGCATTGTGCTTTTCTATGATATTACTTTGCTCGTCCATCGATTGTGCTTGTTTAAATTGCTCAATAAGTGCTAATTGCTGCTCTTTCATCGATGCCACATTTGGTCGGCTGTATTGATAATCTTTAAACGTTGTCATTAAAGTCCCCTCTTTCTGTCCTATACCCCGTAATATTTCTATTATATGCCAAATGGAATCTATTAAGAAACAATTATCTCTTTTCTGTTGTGATGATTTTTTGTGAGAAAGAAATGTAAAGGCGTTATTGTTTTAATAGCCCACAATATATGTTTTTAATAAGGCAGCTCTTTCTCTTATTCTTAATTTTGCTTCTACTGATTTTGGTGTTTTTGCTGATAGGACATCTACTTCAAAATCTAACGTTTCAGCAAGATATTTTGCACGTTTCAAATGAAAGTCATTTGAAACGATGGTAATTTTCTTTGTCTCTTCTGGTAATAATTCTTTAGAGAATACTAAATTTTCATAAGTAGACGTAGATTGATCTTCTATGATAATTCTCGTGGCATCGATGCCATGCTGTTCCAAATAGTCTTGCATTACAGATGCCTCTGTACGGTCTTCATCTGGCCCTTGTCCACCTGACACAATGACCTTAACATGTGGGTATTTTGTTAAGTATGGAACAGCCACCTCTAATCTACTTTTTAATGAAAGCGATGGTACACCACCTGGCCTTACTTTTGCTCCCAATATAATCATATAATCAGCTGAACCATTGGCATTTGGTTCTATACCCTGATCAAGTTCTCTTCCCAGCCAAATATAAAGAACGATTCCAATACCGATTAAAATAACACCAACTGTCACCAACCATCTTCTCACAAATCATTCCTCCTTTACCTTTTATTAACGATGGTAAAAAGAAAAGGATGCTTGTTAACCAAGCATCCTGAAAGATATTATCTCAATATAAATCGTTTAATAGACTCCTGTAAAGCAGATATTTCATCGGTTAAATCATTGGATGATTCGCTAACGAGTTGTATTGCGCGTTGTTGCTCATCTACAGATGCTGTTACCTCTTCAGACGCAGCAGCATTCTTTTCACTAATCATCGCAATACTTTCAATCGATTGCATAATATTATTCTTAGAGCTATTTAAATATTCTACACTATCCGTCGTATCGCCTATAATGGCTATGATTTTTTCAACAGCTAATTTAATTTCTTTAAAGGATGATTCTGTAACCATGACAGAATCATTTTGTTGACTTACAATGATATGGGTTTTCTGCATTTCATCATTGACTAAGTTTGTTTCACTTTCAATGCCTTTTAGCGTCGTGCGTACTAGCTCAGTTGCTACAGAGGTTTGATCAGCAAGTTTACGTACCTCTTCCGCGACAACTGCGAATCCTTTACCATGTTCACCCGCTCTTGCTGCTTCAATAGAGGCGTTAAGTGCAAGTAAATTTGTTTGATCTGAAATCTCCGTAATCGTCCCCACGATGCCTTCAATTTCACGTACCTTGACAATTAAGCTACCAAATACAGACTGAATATTCTGAACGAGATTTGAAGACTCCTGCGACTTATCCTTTAAGCTTTCTAGATTAACTAGGCCTTCTTCATTTGATTTTTTCATATGCTGTGAGGCATCTAACATTAATTCATTTTTATCATGCAATCCTTCAATTTGCTGCGCAAACTCGATAGCCGTTCTGTTTGTATCCTCTGCATCAGATGCTTGCTTGACTGCGCCCTTGGATACTTCATTGATTGCTTTGACGATTTCATCACCATAGGCATTTGTCTCCTCAGCTACTGCAGTTAAGTTCGCTGAAGTTGATTGTATTTCTACAATCGCTTCCTCCACATCTGAAATAAGTGTTTTAAGTTGATGTACCATTTCATTAAAGCCATCATTTAACTGTCCTATTTCATCCGAGCGCTGTAAATGCTCAATTTCAACCGTTAAATTCCCTTTTGCTACTTCACGCACACGTTTAGATAATTTTTGAACTGGTAATGCAAGATGTCTTGATACAAGAATGACAACGATTGTCCCAATAATGATGGCACCTACTAATGTCAAACCAATTACTAGCAATAAAGAATTTGCCTCTGCATTAAAATCCTGCATATATGTACCTGATGCAATAATCCATCCCCAATGTGGATCTTTCTCAGAATAAATAATTTTATCCGCTAAGACATTCTGACCTGGTAGTTCAAATTCATATTGTGTAAAGCCACCACCATCAAGTGCCTTTTCAGTTACTTCTCGAATAAAGTAATTGCCACTGCTATCTTGGTCATTCCAAAGATTATCTCCTTCTCGTGTTGGATGTGTTGTTAATGTTCCCTTATCATCCAGCACATAAATATAGCCATATTCCCCTAAATCACCAGGATAATTAATCGGCCGTTTTCCTTCGCTATCTTTCGGACCAAGAAATGCTTCTCGTACTCGTTCCTGTGCAACCTCTAATGGAATGTTACCTTTCTCAACACTTTCGTTTGCGAGCTCGATTAATTGCAAAGCAGATTCAACACTATTGTAAAGTACCTGCTCTCCTATATCCTCCATCCCATTCTTAGCCTTACCATAACTAACTATACCTATTATTAAACTTGGGATAATTAGTAGTGCCAATGATATAATAATCAATTTCCCCTGTATTGAACGTAAAAACTTCATACTTTAGCCCCCTATTTTCTTCGTTCAACAATATATTACTTTATATTATGTTATGGTTTGGAAGTTTTCACAATGGGTAAAGCACAAATTATTTTCTAATTTCCCTTAATATGGTTCGTTTTAATACTTTCATGCTAACCTCTTGATATATTTTAATGGCCAAAAATTTATAAAAACTATTTCTCCACAAGACGTACACTTATAGAGAAATAGTTTTGTGCTTATCATAATTTAAATGTATTAATCGTTTCTATAACCTCTTTCGTTGTTTGATCTAATATGGTTACAACTTCATTTAATTCAGAAACCATCGTTACTTGTAAATCCGAGGCAGTTGCTACTTCCTTTGTTCCTCGCACACTATGCTTCGCAATAGCATTCATCTGCTCGGTAGTAGCTAATACTTCCTCAGAGCCTGCTGACATTTCTTCAATTACAGCAGAGTCATCTTGAATTTTATTATTCACCTCAAGGACAGAATGCAATATTTTCTCTAGACTTACGCCTATGTGTTGCACTGATTTATTGCCTGCCTGTACATCTATTGTACTGCTAGCCATCTCCTGTAATGCTCGATCAGTAATTTTCTTAAAGCTTTCTAAATGCATGTGTATTTCGTCAGCAGATGCTTTAGACATCTCTGCAAGTTTACGAACTTCATCTGCCACGACTGCAAAACCTTTACCAGCCTCTCCTGCTCTTGCTGCTTCAATTGCAGCATTTAAAGCCAGTAAGTTGGTTTGATCCGCTATACTTGTAATGATTTTCACCATCTCTTCAATTGATTGGAACTTATCACCCATTTCCTCGACATGATTAGCCGTACGTAAAACAGAAGATTCTACGTTTTGAATTTGGGATACAACTTCTTGAGAATGATTAACACTTGTTTCCACAAGTCCTGTCATGGCTGATGATGACTCTGCAATCTCTGAAGTTGTATCAGCCAGTCGTTGAATACCAATTGACATCTCATTCATAGTTAATACAACTTCTTGATTATTTTGCTGTTGTTGCTCACTACCAGCAGCAATTTCGATAATTCGATCTGCAATTTGAGCGTTTGATTCTTCCACATGTTGAGAAGTCTCATCAATTTTTTGAACAACATTTTGTAAAGCAAATGTGCGTTGTTGAATCGTATGGAAAGTTTCTTTTAATTTTTGTAGTGATTCTCTGAAGGATTGTGCAAATATTGTAATTTCATTGGTTCCTTTTAATTGAATTTTCTCCACTTCTATCGTTGCCTTAGCAATATCTCCTAGAGCAAAACTTTGTGCTGCAACACCGAGATGCGCTAAAGGTTTTAATGCTCCATTAATATAACGATATAAGATAAACATCACAATACCTGTTAAAGCTAATATGACAATAATTAATGCAGGTAAAATAGCCGTTAATACGGCATTCGCAACATTGCTTACCTCTGTTGCTTCTATATCGACCCCAACAAAGGCAACAGTATTCCCTGCCTCATCCTTTAATGGAACAGTACCAGATAAATAATCTCCAAAATCACTATGTAAAATAGCGGAATAATAACTTCCTGTATTCTTTACCTTTTCAATATCCTTGTAGTATGTGGTGGAGGACTCATCTCCTATAGCTCCAGCATTTTCTTGATCATCTGCTGGCATACCGTCCACTAAAAAACGTACCTTTTTATCTTCCTGTGGTACTGCGAAAGTATAGGCATAGAGAACACCATTTATTTCACGTAATTCGTTGAGCTCTTCTCGAAGTCGCCAATATAACTCAGATTCTTTTGGTTCCTTTGAGAGTTGCTCATATTCATCTGCATTTAGATGTTTTGCAATATTCTCAGCAACTGCAACTGCCTGTGTTCCCATGGTTTTATTAACAGATAATTTTGCTGTGTAGATAGTTGTTATAACAAAAAAAGATAACAAAGCCACTAACATTACTAATGACATTAACACTATTTTATTGCTTAATTTGCCTGTCGCTCGCATACTTTCCTCCTTTAATATACTGATATACTAATATCTTAATAGTTCCTATTGTACTATTTTTTCAACTATTTCGACAATAAATCTATGATATTAAGCATATCCAAATAATTAATGCAATTAAAGTGGCGAACAGTGTCGGAATGGTAAGAATAACACCGATTTTAAAATATTGTCCCCAGCTAATTTTAATGCCTTTCTGGGCTAATATATGAAGCCATAGCAATGTTGCCAATGAACCAATCGGTGTCATTTTTGGACCTAAATTCGTACCAATTATATTTGCATAAATCAGTCCCTCTTTCATCATGCCCGATGCGCTTGTTTCTGAAATCGCCAAAGCATCAATCATAACAGTAGGTAAGTTGTTCATGACAGCAGACAAAATGGCAGCCACAAATCCCATCGTCATCGTTGCTACTACGAAGCCCTGCTGTATAGCTAGCTCGAATAAATTTGCTAACAGTCCTGTCATCCCTACATTTTTTAACCCATAGACAACCACATACATACCAATTGAGAAGAACACAATGTTCCATGGAGCTCCTTTTACAACCCTCTTTGTATCTACAATAGAGCTACGCTGTGCAAGCCATAAGAATAAAGCAGCGACCCCACATAAAATAAAGGATACAGGGATGTGTAAAACCTCACCAGCTACGAATCCTACTAATAGGATTGCAATCACATACCAAGCGATCGTAAATAATTTGGGATCCCTGATTGCGTGCTTTGGTTGCTCAACTGCCTCAAGAGAATAATGCTGTGGAATGGAACGGCGAAAAACAATGTAAAGTACTGCTATACTTGCCACTAACGAAAAGAAGTTCGGTACGATCATATGAACTGCATAATCTATAAACCCTATGTCAAAAAAGTCAGCTGAGACAATATTCGTTAAATTGCTAATAACAAAAGGTAAGGAGGTTGTGTCTGCTATAAAACCACTTGCAATAATAAATGGAAAGATCATTTTTTCAGTCAAGTTCAGTTTTCTCACCATCGCTAAAACGATCGGCGTTAATATTAAAGCACCCCCATCATTAGCAAACAAAGCTGAGACAACAGCTCCAAGGCAACTAATATAAACAAATAAGCGAATTCCACTTCCCTTTGCGAGTCGTGCCATATGGAGAGCTGCCCATTCAAAAAAGCCAATTTCATCTAAGATGAGTGAAATTAAAATAATGCCAATAAATGATAGTGTTGCATTCCAAACAATCTCCGTTACCACTAATACATCATGCCAGGTTACTACACCTATTAATAGTGCAATAGCTGCTCCTATACAGGCCGACCAGCCTATTGATAGTTTTCGTGGTTGCACTATGACAAAAAATAATGTAACTAAAAATAAAATAATGCCTAAAGCAGTCTGCATCATTTTCCTCCCTAATTAAAAACCAGTAGCGTACATGCTACTGGTTTACTCATTTTGCTAATTGGTTTATTCGCCTAGATCTGCATTGTGGAAGACATTTTGTACATCTTCTAAATCTTCTAATGCATCAATTAGTTTTTCAAACTTCGCTACATCGTCGCCAGTTAAAGTCACTTCTGTTTGAGGAAGCATAGAAAGCTCTGCTACTGTAAATTCTTCTACGCCTGCAGCCTTCAATGCTTCTTGTGTCGCAAAGAATTGATCTGGCTCTGCATAAATAATTACGGCTTCTTCCTCTTCTAGAATATCGCGAGCATCAATATCAGCTTCCATTAAAATCTCTAGTACTTCATCAGCCGTTTTGCCTTCTAAGCCAATAACTGCTGTTGAATCGAACATATAAGCTACAGATCCACTGACACCCATATTCCCGTTATTTTTACCAAATGCTGCACGTACATCAGATGCTGTACGATTTACATTGTTTGTTAAAGCATCCACGATAATCATTGTGCCGGCTGGTCCAAAACCTTCATAACGTAATTCATCAAAGTTTTCATCACCGCCACCTTTTGCTTTGTCGATGGCTTTTTCTATAATATGTTTTGGAACACTGTATGTTTTTGCGCGTTCAAGTACTACTTTAAGTGCACGGTTTGACTCTGGATCTGGTTCGCCCGATTTAGCTGCCACATAAATTTCTCGTCCAAATTTTGCATTAATACGGCTTGTGCTTTGATCTTTAGACGCTTTCTTTTCTTTAATATTGTTCCACTTACGACCCATTGTTTCCACTCTCTTTCAAAAGATAAATTTATAAAAATAATAGATACGCAGTTGCATATCTGTAAATGGTAATTAAATACTTATCGTATCTTTACTCTGCAAATAATAACACAATGATGCTTACAAAGCTAGATATACCAATGTTTAAGGTAGCATTTTTCTGAAGAAATCACTGTTAAAATTTACGTTTTTAGCGCCCTCTTACAACAGCTCTTGTTTAATTTTTTCTAGTAATGCCTGACAACCTTCCTGCACCAAATCATAAGTTTCCTGAAAATCACCTGTATAATAAGGATCTGAGACATCCTTACGATGCGGTGTTAAATCTAAAAAACGAAAAATCTTTGGCGAGTTTGGATTGCCTAGTATTGTGCGGATATTACGAATATTGCTTTCATCCATTCCGATAATATAAGCAAACTTTTCAAAATCTGACTTTTGTAATTGTCGACCTTGCATACCTATTGTGGAAATACCATATTCCCTAAGCTTATCCTGTGTACCCCGATGTGGAGGTTCACCGATATGCCACGAACTAGTAGCAGCAGAATCCACTTCAATTTTATCTTCTAAATGCTCTTTCTTCACCAAGTCGCGCATAATCGCCTCTGCCATGGGGGAGCGACAGATATTACCTAAACACACGAAAAGTACTCGAATCATTTTATTTTCCTCCTACAACAAAGCACTCAAAATCAATTTGATTCTGAGTGCCATTTTCTTTTATTTTACGGGAATACGTTTCTGTAATTCTTCTGTTAGAGCGACTAGCTCATGCTCAAGGTGTTGAGTAAACTGCTCACGGCCTTCTTTTCCCTTACCTGTTACATAAAATGGCTCACCATAAATTAAATAGCCTTTGCCACGCTTCATGACATCTCCAGCATTACGCGCACCAACATAAGCAGCTGGAACAATTTGCGCCTTTGCCAACTGTGCAATGGTAATAGCACCTTGTTTTAAATCTGTTCCGTCTGCACTGCGTGTACCAGAGGGGAAAATCCCTACAATTTTACCTTCCTTCAATAACTGCGAAGGAATTTTAATCACGCTTGGTCCAGGATTATCACGGTCTACCGGAAAAGCATTTAAATGCTTAACAAGCCAGCCAAGCCCTTTCATTTCAAATAATTGCTTCTTCGCCATAAAGTGAATTTCACGAGGGTACATGGCTACACCAAGGTTTAAAATATCCACATAGCCAGTATGTGTACAAGCTATAATAAACCCACCCTCTTTCGGCAAGTTTTCTTCTCCGTATACACGAGCCTTTGAACCCATTAATTTTAATATTACTTTGACAACATTTGCTGCTAGTTTATACACTGTTACATTCCTACCTTATTCAATAGTTATTCCCATTGTAATCGAAAATACCAGTATACTGCAATTGCAGGTGACCAACTTAAACCTTCCCTACTAATAGATCCACATCAATCGTGATTTCATTTAATACAATGGCTGTTTCCTCTTTTTTATGCCAGCCCATTGGTGTCATTTCTAATAGCGCAGGTACTAGTTCATCTGCAAGCGGTAAAGTATAAGTTATGCGTTCTACGTTTACCTCACGAAAACTATCTTGAAAACGAGCCACAATTTGTTCATTTGAGTAAGTTTCCTTGCTTGAATCTGCATATAATTGAGCACGCAGTTCTTGCAAATATCCACTTTGTGGAACAACCTTTACAAGACAGCCATTCGGTTTAAGAAGTCGTTTAAACTCCTCATAATTTGCTGGCGATAATATATTTAAAATTGCATCGAAACTTGTCTGAGCAAATGGACTTTTAGCTAAATCCCCTACACACCAAATTTGTTGAGGATAATGACGTGCTGCAGCCAAAATGCCCTCCTTTGCTATGTCAATTCCAACGCCAATACCATGATTTCTATCATTCATAATGCGAGCTAAATGTGAGCCCTCTCCACAACCAGTATCAAGCACCGTTTTTGCTGAGCTTATAAGCTCACCGATTCGGGCTTCTACAGCATCATAAATCCCACTATCAATAACAGCCTTGCGGGATTCAAAAAGGCTCTTACTATATTTAGAAGCAGCGCTATGTGTCAACATGTTGACATAGCCTTGTTTCGCAATATCAAAGGAATGGTTAGAAGCACAAACCAATCTCCCTTGCTCATAGACATGCATTGATTGCTGACAGATCGGACAAGCAAAAAGGGTGATATGTTGATCCATTAATGCTGCCCCGATAGCACGTTTCGATAATGCGCCCATTTCTATGCCTCCTTCTTGTCGTTCGGTGATACAAGAGCATAACGCTCCCATTTACGACTTTTCCATCTAAAGTATACAATAATCGCCCGCACCCATTCATCTGCTGAAATGGCTAGCCATACTCCGACCAAGCCCCAATCCAACACAAATACAAATAAATAGCCAAGCGGCAGACTCATGCAAACCATCGATAGGAAACCAATTTTCACTGGGAATCTAGCATCCCCAGAAGCGCGTAAAGAGTTAATGACAACGATATTCATCGTGCGACCAGTCTCTAGTAATATACTTAGAGCTAACACGGACGCTCCAATTTTAATGACCTCTGGATTATCAGTAAAAACCTGCATGAGGGGCTTACGGAAAATCGTAACGACTGCGACCATAATTATCGTAAAAACAAATGCTGCTCGAACACTTTTCCATAGCTGATGATACGCCTCATCTTGCTCGCCTGCACCCACATGACGACCAATAATAATGGCTGTTCCTGTACCAATGGCTATCGCAAATAAATACGTAAACATCGAAATATTCATAGCATACTGTCGTGCTGCTAGCGTTTCTGCTCCTAAGTAAGTCGCATAATATAAAAAGATGATTTGGCAAAATTGATAAAGCACCTGCTCAAACGCAGATGGTAAACCAATGTTTAGTATTTTTCTTACATATTCCTTTGAATACTCAAAATAATATTGTAACTTTACGCGTACTTCCATTACCTGATATAGCAACCAGAAAAATACTAGTACGGCTAGTCCGCGACTAATGACTGAGGAAATAGCCGCTCCTTTCACACCAAGCTCTGGTAAACCTAAATTCCCAAAAATAAGACAGTAGTTTAGCACAACATGTAAGACGTTCATGCCAAGTGAAACGTACATAGTTTGTTTTGTCCAACCATGTACACGAATAATTGCAGCAAGTGCATTAATAATAGCCTGCAGGAAAATAAAACTCCCAATGATGACTAAGTAACTTTGTGCATAGTGGAGTACTTCTCCCTGCAGGTTCATCATTGTCATTAAATGTCTCGCAAAGAAGAAAAATAAAATACTCATTAAAAGCCCAACGACCAAATTCATCGTGACCGCTAACGCCGAGATTTTCGCCGCCTCAAAAAAGCGTCTGGAACCTAAATACTGTGAAACAACAATAGATGCACCATTGCCCACTACTTCCAGTATTAAGATGGCAATATGGATATATTGATTGGCTGCACCTACTCCTGATACAGCATTATCTGATAAAGCACTGAGCATAAAAGTATCGGCTAGTCCCATCAACATAAATAGAAAAACTTCTAAGAAGATCGGCCATGTTAAATGGAATAGACTTAACTTATTTGTCTCTTTAATTGTGTCTGCCAATACTTTCACTTCTCCTATAGTTTCTTAAAAATCTATTGTATCTTATCACAAATATTTTGACTGTAAAGAGATTTATAGGAAGACAGCGCTTCCACATAAAAAAACCCCTCTCACATAGGAGTGAAGGGGCACATTTTTAAATTAAGCAATAGGATTGCAATTGCTCTCGTTTTTCAATTGTTAGGCCAAATTCCTGCTCTAAAAACCCAGCCTTTGAACCATAGCGACCATCCATAGCATCCAGTGCTGCTTGTAAATAGTCTTCACGGGCGGACATTAAAGCATAAAATTGCTGTAGTTCTTGCTCATTATACTGATGCTGAATAGCCTGAGCCATTCTTTCCACCATTGGACGTAAATACATATTGGTATCTAAATAGTCCTCCATGATAGTCTCCTCAGGTACATCTAAAGCTAGTAAAATAAGAGCTCCCCCAATACCAGTTCGGTCCTTACCAACTGCGCAATGGTGAACAAGACCTAGATTATCAGGATTTTGAATCGTTTGCATTAACTCTTTAAATGAAGGATTGTTAAAAGGCATTTGTGCATAAAAATCCCGGAACATATCAGGGCTTACCGCTTTATAAAAATCTCTACCCTCAGCATTCGTAGGCATTTCAAAAGCATGCTTACCCTTCGCTGGGATTTGAATATATTGAGCATTCGAGAACACTGGGTTAGGATTATGATATGCCTCATTGTTATCGCGATAATCAAAAATAGTTTTAATCCCTAGCGTTTCAAATAGTTCTTTATCCGCCAGTGTCATTTTCCCAAGGGCCGCTGAGCGGTAAAATAAACCGTTCTTTACCCTACGGCCATCCCTTGTCTTATATCCACCCATGTCTCGGAAATTATAGACTGCCTCAAATGGAATCACCTTTGTCTCTAATTGTTCCAATCACTACACCTCCTAAAATTATCGAGCATACTTACTTTTATTCTAAAGAACAAACTACATTAATTCCAATTTTCACGCTAGGTAATAATTAAAACACAAAAAATACTAGCTGAAAGGCTAACAGCTAGCATGGAATAATATTTTATTTAAATAACTCTGGATATACAGCTTTCGCTACTAATTCTACAGCTTCACCAATACGTGGACCAGGTCGATTAGAGATATCTGTATCAAGAGACAACACCGCTTTGTTTTGAATAGCTGTCACTGTATTCCAACCATCTCGTCCAAGAATTTCCCCTATAGGATCTTCTGTATAGTTTACTGTCGTTAAAATAACATCTGGATTTTTTGCAATAACATCTTCCTCATTCACTTTTGCCCAGCTAGTCAGGTCAGAAAAAACATTATTAACATTAGCTGCATCCAATATTTCTTGTTGGAAAGTACTAGAGCCTGCTGTATAAATGTCTGGCTTAGGGCTAACCTCTAAATAAACATTTTTTGGCGTCTTTACGTCCTTCACCTTCGTTTGGACTTCAGCAATTTTCGCTTTAATCTCTTCGTTTAATTTATTTCCTTTATCCGCAACATCCATCACTGCAGCAATTTGTTCGATATCTCCATAAACATCTTCGAAAGTAGTCGCAGATTGAATAACAAACACTTTAATTCCTGCATCCTCAAGCGGCTTTAGTGCATCCTTATCACCGATTGTATAAGCAATGACAACATCTGGCTTTAACGCTATAATTCTTTCACTGTTAAAATTCATAGTATCAGAGACACGTTCAATTTTTTGTGCTTCCTCTGGGTAAGTATCGTACTCAGTTGCCCCCACAATTTTATCGCCAACACCTAAAGCAAACAAAATTTCAGTATTACTCGGTTGTAATGATACGACTGTTTTCGGTACTTCATTAAACTCTATTTCCACTCCACGATCATCTGTCACTTTATAGCTTGTTTTCTCTTCTTGTTGTATATCCTGTGAAGCTTCTTTATTTGTTGTATCTTCAGCCGTGCCACAGCCTGCTAATACCAGTGCAAGTAAGAGCACTGATAGCCATTGGAAATTAAATACTTTCTTCATTGTTATTCTCCTTTTTCTTTTTCATTGGGTAAGATTTACTAATAAATGGTATTTCAGCTATTCCTGCTTGCTGATTCATAAACACAGCCATAACAAAACATACATTAGCTAATAAGCCAAGGTAATCGAAAAGAATAGCAGGAACCTCTCGTTCTTCTGATACTTTGTGTAAGATACGATATGATTTTTTCGCTTCACTGCGGCAAAGATGTAGAGCAGCAGCGGCCTCTGTTCCTTGTGGTAAAACAAAACTTTGAATCTCTTCCTTCACATGGCGAACGTAAAAATCATACCGCTCACTTAACCAAGATAAATCCTCTTCAGTTACTGCTAATTTCCCACGAACTGAGCCATTTACATGATAAGCCATAGGTAAAATAAGCAATAAATCCTCAGCAACAACTTGAACATCCTCTTTTTTTACTGCAGCTAATGCAACTCCTAAATGTGTTGTAAGGCTATCTGTTCGAATTTCAAAATCTACCGTTGAAGCTTTCTCACGCATAAATGGATAACAAGAATAACGGGCATCTTTTTTCACTTGCTTCCCCCCTACTTTCTATAATGAAAAATTCTTACTTGAAAGGCATAAAAAAATCGCTCCTTTTGCAAAGGAACGACAAAAATAACATAATAAGTACCATCAAACTGGACATAGCCTATGTATTTGCCGTATATCCTCCTAGCTTCCGAGAAGTTTTTATACGTTCAAATAAAGGTCGGTCTCCTGGCTTGTACAGTTCATCACATGAAACAAATGAGTTATAAAGGACCTTCCCATCTTCTTTGAGACAGTGGTAAATCTTTATATTGGCTGTACTTACAGTTGCGGAAACAGCTCCGGTTTTTCACCGAATTCCCGATTATGCTAACTAGCACCTTTATTCTGCAAGAATATTTCATTTGTAAAGCAGTTTATCATATATGCTTCAGAAAAAATAGCTATACTTAGAATGGATAACTTTAAAATTACAGCAATATTGCTACTTTAAGAGAAAAATTAAAACTGTTTAATAAGTTTACTACAATAGTGTTTCAATTGCTTGTTCAATATCAAGCTGTGAATCTGTTGGTTCAAAGCGAGCAACGGTTTTACCATTAGCATCTACTAGAAATTTTGTAAAGTTCCAGCGAATATTACGACCATCTAAAAAGCTTGGAGCAAGTTGAACTATTGCTTCTGCCAGCATTTTCTCCTGCATACTTGCCTTCCCAAATTCGCGGTAATCCGCTTCATGCTTTAAATAATTAAAGAGTGGATGTGTTGCCTCTCCATTTACCTGTACAAGCTCAAAAATCGGGAATGTGACTCCATAGTTTACCTTGCATAGATGCTTAGTTTCCTCTCCATTTTCAGGATTTTGATGACCAAATTGATCACAAGGGAATCCAAGAACTACAAAATTCTCTTTTCCATATTTATCATACATTTTCTGTAAGTCTTCAAATTGATATGTAAATCGGCATTGGTTTGCCGTGTTAACAATTAACATTGTTTTTCCACGATATGTTTCCATCGATAAAATTTCACCATTAGGCTTTCGTACTAGATAATTATAAATGCTCATGCCATAACCTCTTTTTTTCATTCATTATAGTTGACTATTCTACAGTTCATCAAAGAATTTGCACAAAAAAACACCATCTCGCTACTTTGAACGGATGGCTGACTTATACTTCTTTTTATATTTAGCATCTTGTTCCTCATTAATTAAACGATGGGCAATGTCTAATAATTTCGAGTCATTCGTTTGATCATATAGCTTTTTAAATGACATAATAATATCCTGGCGAATAAGAGATGGCTGTTTTTCATCTATACATGTTTGAAATCTTTTAGCTAGATACGACACAACCAAATCTCTTTGTACCTGACCCGCTTGTCCAATTTTCCAAATTGCTTGTAATGCATGCCTCGCTGTAGCATATTGATCATCGTAAGTCACAGCCCAAATCTTTAAAAAATCCTCCAAGACCCTTTCTTCTGGATCACTTTTTGCAGCTAAAGCACATAAAATTTGTGCAGCACGTGCACGAGAATAACCATTATTGTATGTAAGTGCTTTTATTAGCTGTTCCCAAACTGCATATGTCCAATCTACAGGTTCCTGCATAATTTTCATTAATTCCTCGTAAGATTCATATTGAATATCGCGATCATGCTCTGTTAGATTACTAAAAAGTTGCAAAATCTCTTTTTCCATAATTTATCCCTACCTTTATTGTTTCAGAACGTAATAAAACTTGATTTATGGTACACTTAACTTAATTTTTTTCGCAAAGAAGGTGAGTTTATGAATAAATTTCATGCTAGGAAATTGATTTTTCGGTTGATTGTGATTTTATCACTACTTATAGCTGCCTATTTTGTTATCCCCGTATCCATGCCTTTAATACTTGCTGGGATTAGTGCATTTTTCTTAGAACCAATTGTCATGTTCTTTAAACGGAAATGGAAAATGTCACGGAAAATAGCAGTTGCTTTTATTTACATAGTGAGTGTTTTTGTTATTTCTATTATTTGCTATCTTTCCATTACACAAATTATGACGCAAATAATTTTACTGTCTAAGCAAGCTCCTTATTATATTTCCAAGCTATCAGATATGTGGCTTCATATGCAAGAAAATATTTCTAAATACACAGAAGACTTTCCACCTGAAGTAAGTGCTTCGCTTCAAAAAACCACTATGGATTTCATAAAGAAAGTCGAAGAATCCTTTTTAAGCTTCTTTAATTATAGCAAAGTTTCTGCCTTCTTTTCAGAGATACCCAGCCTATTTATCAGTCTTCTCGTTTATATGATTGCGCTATTCCTATTTATGCTTGATTTGCCTAAGTTAAAGCAAATCACTTATAAATATTTAAAGCCCAATACAGCAAAGAAGATAAAAATTATTTTAAATCGCTTAAAAGATGCAACATTTGGCTATATGAAGGCTCACTTATTTGTAAGCTTTATTATTGGAGGCGTCACACTCATTGGACTGCTATTAATCCAACCGAAATATGCAGTAACAATGACGATTATTATCTGGTTAATAGATATTGTACCATTCCTAGGCTCTATCATTATTCTAGCGCCATGGGGACTTTACCACCTGTTGATGGGAAACACCTCTATAGCTGTAAAATTATTCATCTTAGCTGCTATTTTACTTATTATTCGTCGAGTAGTCGAGCCTAAATTAATGGGAGACCATATCGGTTTATCCACTTTACCAACATTAATTTCCATGTTCATAGGTCTACAGTTATTTGGTATTATCGGTTTACTTGTCGGCCCATTCGTTATTATTTTCTTTATTGCCTTGAAAGAGACAGGTGTCATCAAAGTAAATTTTAAAATTTAATATCAATCTATTATGTAGAAAAGTCTCTTTTCAAGAATAGAAGTAGTCGTCCTTATTTCTTTTGAAAGAATAGCATTCCAAAAACAAAAAAGGTCATCTTTGTATATTTTTCTCTACAAAGATGACCTTTTTCTTATCTCAACCGTCTATATAATAGTGAGGCCTATTGAATACGTCCAAAGCCTACTAAGTATTGATTCCACCAATCAAGTGATTCAATTACGACACCATTGTTTTGAGCGTCGATCATTGTGTTATTACCTAAATAAATACCTACGTGTGCTACACCTGAACCATAGCTGAAGAACACTAAGTCCCCAACGCGTGCTTCACCTGCTGAAATGCGTTGTGTTGCTAAATATTGTTGTGATGCTGTACGAGGTAAAGAAACACCCGCTTGCTTATATGACCATTGTACAAGACCTGAACAGTCAAAACCTGTTGATGGGTTGCTACCACCCCAAACATAAGGACGTCCTAGGAATTGTTTAGCTGTTGAAATGGCATCTCCTGAAGAAACAGTGCCAGCTCCTGACCCAACAATAATTTTTTGTGGTTCGCCTCCACCATTATTCTGAGTTGCTTGTATAACTGGTGTAGCTGCTTGAAGTGCACGTAAACGAGCTGCCTCTTCTTCAGCTGCTTTACGCTCTGCTTCTAAACGTTCTTCTTCTTGTTTCGTTGCAATTTCAGCTTTTAATGCAAGTGATTTCGCTTCGTTCTCAGCTTTCTTCACTTCCATTTCGCTTTCTTTTTGCTGAAGCTCTTGGAATTGTTTTTGAAGTTCCTTTTGTTTTTCATCTAATGTAGCTTTTTGTTGCTCTAAGCTTGCTTTATCTGCTTCCTGTTGATCCACTAATTCTTGGTCAGCATCCATTAATGTTTTTACCGCTACGACACGATCCATTAAATCTGCAAAGCTTTTTGCCTCAAGCACTACATTTAAATAAACACCTACAGTGTTGTCTTGCGCTTGGTATGCAGCCATACGCTCACTTAAAATTTTTGAACGTTGCTCGATACGTTTTTGTGTTTCAACAATACTAGCATCCACTTCTTTAATATCTGCTTGTACTTGTTTAAATACCTTTACTTTTGCGTCGATCTCTTGTTGTAGTTTCGTTAGTTCTTCTTGTAATTTTTTAATTTGTGCATCTATTTCAGCCTTTTTCTCAATCATTTGTTGAGAAGTTTCTTCGGCATGTACTTCTGTTGGTTGAATTGTATTAAATAATAAGCCGCCAGCTAGTGCTAATGCTAGCACCATCGACTTACGCCATTTGTTACGCTTAGCCACGTTACCTTCATTTCCCTTCATCTATCAATTTCGCTCTCGATATTCTATGTAATCACTTGAACGATTTCTATTTTAATTAAATGTTCTTATATTTATTTTAGCCTTTTAAAGTTTAGCATTTTCTACATAACTTTTATACTATTTCATGTCTATTTAATACATTAGTAAAACTCGAAATATTTCTGTAACATTCGCACTCAAACTACATTATTCTACATAATACATTTTTCTTCTACACAGAGAAACTATTAGCTAATTCGACATTAGACCTAACAGATCTTTTGTAATGTTTTTGTAATATTTGAGGGTGCCAAAGAAAAAGGTAGGGAAAAAATTCCCTACCTATTGCTTCATCGACCTTAATGCTTGTATAGATAATCTCACTAACAAAATAGCACATAAAAATAAACCTAAATATGCCGCTGTGTTCAAATAGACCGCATAAGAATCGTGGATAAATTGTGAAATAGCTAAAAGAGCGACAGATATAATACCAAAAGTTATACCCACCAGCAGCAAAACAAATTGAGAAAACAAATGTGTAATAAAACGTGAATTATGTTCATCCGAAAAGACATCATGATGTAAAATGATTTTTCCGCTCTCAACTCGCTGAATGAGCTGATCGACTCTTCTAGGCATTTTACGCAAAGTCGGTATTAGCATAGATAATTCTTCTTGCAGCCGCTCCTTAGTTGCCATCGGTTCTTTAAAAGGCTTAAGGAAAGAGGCACGCATATATGTAGCAGAAAAATCCTTTGCCTCAGTAAAGATATCAAAACGTGGATCTATTACCCGTAATGTGCCATCTAACGTCACTAAGGAACGGAGAGCTAATCCCACTGCTGGATAGAATGCAAGTCCAAAATCTCTTACCACTGTAAATAGCGCGTGAATTAATTCTTCAGTAGGTATACGGTCAACATAGGAAATTTTCAGTAAAATTTGGTCGATTGCCTGCTCCATTCTCCCACGTTCTGCATGATCAGCATTTTCCACTAATAATGTTAAACCATCATATAAAACGCTTGAATCATTTAGTTGAATGCCCATCAAAAATAACTTTAAGCCTTCTTGCTGTGTTGCACCTAAACGTCCTACTGCGCCAAAGTCAAGCAAGACTGGTGTTCCATCTGTTTCATCGATATGGATATTTCCTGGATGTGGGTCTGCATGAAAAATACCAGAGAATAGCATCTGCTCAAAAAATGAGTAGAGTACGGTTCTTGCAAATTGCCTACGATCAATCGACAAACGATTAAATTCAGATGCCCCATCTGCCACACTTTGTCCACGAATATACTCCATCACAATAACATTTTCATTACTGTAAGGCGTAAATATTTTAGGAATTCGAACCTTGTAATCGCTTTTCGCCAGTGCATTCTTCACCTGTAGCGTATTACGTACTTCAATATCTAAATGAATCTCCTCACGTAGCCCCTCTGCAAATCCCCCAGCCAACTCTCGAAAGCCTAATGATTCTGCCCAGGTTGATTTTGTGGATAGCCAATTAGCAAATTCCTCTAAAATTTCAAGGTCATCGCGCATAATTCCCTTTACTTCTGGACGCAATAGCTTGACTACCACCTCTTCATAATTTTTAAGCCTTGCTTTATGCACTTGGCCAATAGAGGCTGCTGCAATGGGTTCCATTTGAAATTGGCTAAATATTTCGTCCATTGATTGCGGAAGAGATCTCTCTAAAATTTGTTTCACTTGCTCCTCTGATAAAGGCCTTACTCGGTGTTGAAGCCTTTCTAATTCATCAATAAAAATAGGTGAAAAAAGCTCTTTTCGTGTGGAAAGTACCTGGCCAAATTTGATGAAAATCCCACCACATTGTTCTAACGTTGCGCGCAAAGCAATTGCAAGTTCTTTTTCATTTTCTCGTTGCCTCGCATATTTAATCGTTTGTACGACACCGTTTGTAACAGCAATTTTTAATACCTGACGCAGGCGTTTCTGCTGTCGCCAATAGCTACGCAATCGCAATAGTAAAGATTTTTGGCCGTGACGGCGATCTCCATTCGTAATGCCACTAGGGTCAAAAAGTTCAAATACCAAATAAAGCAACATCGAAATTAGTAGCATACTACCGATCCAAATCAGTGTGCTTACCTCAGTTACTGTTTGCATCATCGTTTCTGATAAAAAATCTGTGTGGCGTAGATAAGAATACCAGTACACAAAAGAGGTTAATGTCACACTAATAACGACTGACAGCACTCTTCGCACAAAATTAATATTCGAGCCAATTAATCGTCCACTCACAATATAAATCAAACCCGATACTATGAGGATTTGGGTTAAAAATTTCAAAAAGATCAACAGTGTCACCCCCTGTGCCATTTCCATTTCCTACTACCGTTAGTATAGCAAATTTGTGCATCAACTTTCTTGAACGAGGAACACCACAGAAAATTTATTAATTTGGCACCTTGATAAAATACCCTTTAGGGTATATTATTTATTTGTAGTATTCAAACTACATAATTCTCCTAATTTTAGAGAAAAAACCTTTATTTAAGAGACTCTAAATACCCCATTATGTATTTATTATGAAAAGGAGTGTTTACATTGAGTAAAAAATTTTTAATAGTCGGTGGCGTTGCAGGTGGTGCATCCACAGCAGCTCGTCTTCGTCGTCTAGATGAAAAAGCAGAAATTATTATATTTGAAAAGGGGCCGAATGTTTCATTCTCTAATTGTTCTCTCCCCTTCCATTTAAGCGGGATTGTTGAAAATAGCGACAAATTAATTTTAATGACGCCTCAAGGCTTCCAAACAAAATACAATATAGAGGCTCGTGTTCAGCAAGAAGTTGTACGTATTAACAGAGAGAAAAAAACCATCACCATTAAGGATTTAAAAACGAATAGAGATTATGAGGAAAGTTACGATACGTTAATTTTATCCCCAGGAGCAAGTCCTATCGTCCCTGACTTAGAGGGCATTCATTCTAAGCAAGTCTTTACCATTAGAAACGTGGCTGATATTGACCGTTTAAATTGGTATCTACAAACAGATAATGTACAGGATATTGCCGTGGTTGGCGGAGGCTTCATTGGTGTAGAGGTAGCAGAAAATTTGAAGCTAGCAGGCTATAATGTATCTCTAGTTGAATTTGGCCAACAAATTATGGCCCCTTTTGATTATGATATGGCTCAAATCTTACACAAGGAAATGACTGATAAAGGGGTTCAAGTTATTGTCAATGACGGTCTTGCAAAGGTTACACCAAATAATGTGACGTTGAACTCAGGCAAACAATTGAAAGCCCAAGCAGTAGTATTAGCAATTGGCGTTCGACCTGAAATCCGCTTAGCCAAAGAGGCCGGGCTAACAATTGGTGAACTCGGAGGTATTCAAGTTGATGCAAATTACGTGACGTCTGATCCTTCCATATATGCTGTGGGAGATGCGATTGAAGTATTCCATCAGCTTACCCATAAACAGACGCGCCTTGCTTTAGCCGGTCCCGCTCAACGACAAGCACGTGCAGCAGCTAATCATATGTATAACATCCCTCATCACAACAAAGGAGTCATTGGATCTTCAAGCGTACAAATTTTCGATCTCGTATGCGCGACAACAGGTTTGAACGAAAAAACAGCCCTAGCAAATGGCTTTCAAGCAAAAAGTGTTTATTTGATAGCTCCAGACAAAGTAGGACTAATGCCAAATAGTAATCCACTTCACTTTAAGCTCGTTTATGAAACACCGACGGGTAAAATACTAGGGGCTCAAGCAATAGGTAAAGGTAATGCAGATAAGAGGATTGATGTTATAGCTACCCTCATCACAATGGGCGGTACATTAGAAGATTTAAAGGAGCTAGAGTTATCCTATTCTCCAATGTTTAGCACTGCCCGTGATATTGTTAATTTGGCAGCTCTTGTAGCTCAAAATCTATTACACGGACACTTTAAGCAGGTAAAAGTTGATGAAGTAAGGGAACTCATTGAAAATCAAGCCTTTTTCTTAGACGTTCGTGAAAAAAATGAATTTGAATCCGGTCACCTTATCAATGCACACAATATTCCTCTAAGTGAACTTCGGGAAAGAATGGATGAAATTCCGAAGGATCAAGCAGTGTATGTGCATTGCCGATCTGGTCAACGTAGCTATAATGCTGTTATGGCCCTTCAAAATAGCGGTTTTTCTAACATCTTTAATGTAAGCGGGTCATTCCTTGGGATTAGCTTATATGAATATTTTACAGACATTACAACAAACAGAGATAAAATCGTAACTGCGTATAATTTTAAATAACTTAAAAGGGATGCCAATTATGAGCATCCCTTTTCTTCGTTAGTTTGTAGACAAAACTTTCTCCCAGTCAATCGTTCCATTTTTAACTTGTTCACGTTTTTCCTTATTCATGATGTCATTTGGACGCCCGCCTTTTGGCCAGTCTTTTTCATGGTTTGCCCACTCTGGACGATCCTGCGATAAAATAAAGGCAGCTAAATCTGCAGCTTCTTGATCTGTTAATGTTCCTGCTGCACCTATTGGCATATTATTTTGAATATAGCCAGCCATTTTTGACATACGTGCCATGCCTGCGCCATCATTAAATGAATTATCTCCCCATAAAGCTGGGCCAGTATTAGCACCAGTTCCTGCGCCATCAGCTGCATGACAGGCTATACAGGACTGTGCATAAAGCTCCTCACCATCTGCAACATTTGGAATCGGCACATTCTTCATATCACTTGTGCCCGCCCATTCACGTTTTGCTCCAATTGGAACACCTTCAGAAATATAAGCGAAATACGCCACCATAGCCTCTAGTTCATCACTATTCATTTCGAATTTTTTACCATTCATACTCCGAACCATACAGCCATTAATCCGTTCTTCTATTGTAACTACACCACCTGAGCGTCCAATATACTGTGGATAATTTGCCATTACACCTACTAATGATGAGGCTTGCTCGTCATAGCCAGCACCGGCATGACAGCTTGTGCAAGATAATTGGTTGCCCACATATTCATCTGCCGCAACATGTGTGTTATTAACAAGTTCATAGCCCGTTAATATTGCTTCTTTCATTGGACCATCTGGTACTTCTTCAATACTTGGCGGAGCATAGACCACTGACTGAGCAGCTGCTGTTGTTGGTATTTGTGTTTGCACTGTCGCTTCTTTCTCACTCACATTCGAATCAACTGTAATTTTGTCACTGACAAACGTCCCAACAAAAATGGCGCCTGCTAACAGTACTGTTCCTGCTACTCCTGCTACTATAGGTTTCATCTATAATACCCCCCTTTGTATTCTCACTTATATTTTAGCAACATAACAATTTATTGGATGTGATTTTTCTCACACCACAATAAAATAGAACCATTGAGATGATAAAAATGGATATTTTATACATTTTATTTTGTTCTATAACACAGAAAACAAGACTTAATACCTCTTGCAGTATTCATCTACTTCCCAAACAAAAAAAGCGTCGAGTACAAATTCGCACTCGACACCTCTTACGTCTTATAGTTTACACTGTCCATCAGCACATGCCGATTCTCCATTACCATTTATCGTTACTGTTGGCTGAATACCAGCTATTCCCGCAGCTTGATGCAAAGTCCGCACAAACACTTCATTCGGCTCAGCCCCTTTAATACCATAACGGTTTTCAAATACAAAGAACGGTACACTTCGCACGCCAAGTTGCTGTGCTTCATAGCGATCCTTGTCTAGCTCTTCACTAAAATCAGTTGAAGCTAATATTCCCTCCGCAGCTTCTCTATCCAAATCTAATTGCGCAATAACTTTTAATAAGAATTCATCTTTATTTAAATCTTCACCATCTTTAAAATAACCAGCCATTAGTAATTCAGTATATGCTGTCGCTTTACCAAATTGCTGCGTCCATTTAGCTAAACGATGCGCCTTTTCTGTATGTGCCGTTTTCATCTTAGCAAAATTATAATGTAAACCAACTTCCGCTGCTCTCATAGCTATACCCTCAACCATTTCTTCCGCTTCTTCAAGCGTAACATCATATTTTTTAGCCAACGCCTCATAAAAAGATGGTGCATTCACTTTCGGGGTATCTGGGCTTATTTGAAATGCTTTATATTCTATTTCCACTAATCCTGTATAGCCTGCGATGTCAATCGCCCGTTCAAGTTCTTGCTTACCAATATAACAAAATGGACATGTAAAATCAGAGAAGACTTCAATTTTCATTACCATATCCCCTTTATAATATATCCATCCAAATTTTAATAGCTGTTGCTAATATAAGAACCGCTAAAATAATTTGTAGGAATTTTGTATTTAACTTGCCCCCTATTCTCGCACCTAGAGGAGCAGCTATTAGACTAGATACAATCAAGATGAGCGCTGGATAATATTCTACTTGCCCAGTCATTAATTTACCAATGGTACCTCCTATTGAGGAGATAAACGTAATAGCAAGGCTTGACGCAATAGTCATACGAGTAGGAATTCCTAATACCACAAGCATGATTGGTACTAATAAAAATCCACCAGCTGCCCCCACAATCCCGGAACCGATACCAACAACGAAAGCTAATAGGACCGCCAATGGTTTATTAAATGTAACAGCCTGCATTGGTCTATCATCAATTTGCTTTTTCGGTATGAACATCATCACAGCTGCAATTAATGCAAGAATTCCATAGACAATGTTAATACCAGACTCTGATAAAAATTTCGAACCGAAGCTACCTACAAAGCTTCCCGTTAATATGGCGCTCCCCATATAGATAATGAGTGATTTATTTAAATACCCACCTTTGCGATAGACCCAAACACCTGAAAGAGCAGCAAAAAGCACCTGAATCGCACTTATCCCTGACACCTCATGTGCCGAAAAGGCCGCAAACCCTAGTAATGGCGGTATATACAGTAGCATTGGGAAATTAATGATGGCACCGCCAATACCTAACATCCCCGATACAAATGAACCGAGAAAACCAATAAGTAAAATGGTTAAGATCCATGCAATATCCATTTATTTTTCCTTCTTTCTGGCTGTATTCAACAAAAGAAAAGAAGGGTTGTTCTACTGTAATAGACAACCCTCAATCAGCCCTATGCTTTCTGAATGAAAAATGTAATGACGCCAGCCTCTTCAGATTGATCTAAAATGATATGACCTCCAGCTTTTGCCCAAGCAGGAATATCCGCTAAAGCTCCTTTATCTGTCACCTGAACTTCTAAAACTTCCCCAGGCTTTAGGGTATCTATTGCTTTTTTTGTCTTCACAATAGGCATTGGACAAGAAAGGCCTTTTGCATCTAGTTGTAAACTTGATTTCATCATAATCTCCTTCTACTCGGCAAAGGTTGTAAGCGATTTTGCCGGTTCATATTGTTTTATATCTTCATGCGCCTTCAATTCCCGAAATTTACAGGCATACTCATTGCACTTTAGCATGTTTTATCGTACTGCACAGCGATTTGGTCCAATTTCCATTTCTGTTTGCTCATCTAACCCAGGTGTTATTTTCCCCATATTCACCTGACGAATTTCCTGATAAGCATTGGGCTGTGGAGGTAATTCATCTGTTACCACACGTCTAAATTCTTCTTCATCTTGAATATTTAATCCATGGTTTTGTACAAATAAATCCCCTAGTCGTTTCGCAACCGTTCCATCTTCATTCAGCTCATCAATAATCATAAAATGTGCCGGTAAGACAATAAGTTCATCAGACAATTCTCGATAACGCTTGTAAAGCGTGTCTCGTAAATCTCCAACCCAGTCATCAGCAAGGCCAGCTAAATCAGGACGTCCGATTGAATCGATAAATAAAATATCTCCCGTTAATAAATATTTGCCGTCAACAACAAATGAAGTAGAGCCTATCGTATGACCAGGAGAATAGATCGCCCCTACATCTATTTTCGATGCACCGATTTGAACAGTCGTGCCATCAACTAATGGTGTATAGTGGAACACAACTTCCTCAGCGTCCTTAGGTGGCAAATAATAGGTTGCGCCTGTCATCTCTGCGATATGGCGCCCACCTGAAATGTGATCAGCATGTAAGTGTGTATCAAAAACATGTTTAATTTGGACATTTTTATGTTCTGCAAAGGTTATAAACATATCTGTAAAACGTACAGCATCAATAATAGCTGCTTCACCTTCAGAAAGGACCATATAAGACAGACAACCCTTTCCTAAACGAACAAACTGGTAAAGCTCACCACCGCCTGTTAAATCTCCTATTTTGACTGGCTCTAAATATTCGCTCCAGGATTTCATACCTCCTGCTAAATAGGCAACCTCAATACCTGCCTCAGCTAACATTTCAGCGACCATTAAAGACGATCCTTCTTTTGCACAAACGACTAAAACTTCTTTATCAGTTGGGATATTTGGTAAAATATTATCAATACCATCTAACAGTTCAAAATAAGGTATATTTAAATACTCAAAACGATGTCCGTCGATTTTCCAATCTTCGAATGCATCCGCATTACGAACATCTAAAATAAATAATTCCTCATTATGAATAACCTTTTTAGCTACTTGTGACGCACTCCATTTTTGAATTGACATCTCTTTTACCCCCATCGGTATTATATTTATGTTTTTTATAGCGGAGAGGGGTATCCTCTCCGCTTTTAGGACACTAGAATGTAAGTGACGGTGCTGCGTCTTTCGCGAATTCAAGGAACGTTACGGCTCCTCCCACTTCAATACCCTCAATGAAATCTTCAGTAGTTAAACTCATTACATCCATTGTCATCTGGCAAGCAATAAATTTCACACCTAATTCTTGTGCCATCTCTACTAGTTGAGGGATAGCTGGCACATTTGCTTTTGTAAAACCTTCAGCATAATGTTCTGCTCCAGCTGGCATTGGTAATGCATGCATACCTTGCTTATGAATTAAATTCAAACCTTCAAATGTAAAGAAGATCGCTACCTCTTTCTCAGAAGCTGCTGCTGCAGTTGCGATATTAAACACCTTATACGCATCAAATAAACCACCGTTACTTGCAATAATTGCTACTTTGTTCGACATAATAAAATTCCTCCAATTTAAATGATTTTTGTTAAATCGCCTGACCAGGATGTCATACCTGGTAGTACGTTAAATACTTTCGTAAAACCATGTGAAGCCAGCTTTTGCGCAGCCATGTCACTGCGTTTTCCAGTACGACAAATAACATATATCTCCTGCTCTTTATCAAGCTCAGAAAGTCGCGTCTCCAGTTCGCCCATTGGTATCGATTTTGCTCCCGCAATATGCCCAAAAGCGAATTCTGTTTCCTCACGTACATCAAGAATTAATCCTTTACGACTTGTGATTTGCTCTAAATCAATTGTTTGATCAAACATCATTTCTACTATTTGGTCGTTTGTACATTTACGAATATAATGTTTCAGCACACCATCATCTTCTAAAGTACCAATATACTGATGACCTACAGTTTCAGCCCATGCTGCAATATCAGCTTTTGACCCTTTATCTGTCGCAGCTACTTCTAAAATTTGACCATCTACTAAATCAGCCATCGCTTTTTTTGTTTTCACAATCGGCATTGGGCAAGAAAGACCCTTGGCATCTAGCTGAAAATCCGCCTTCATAATTTTCTCAACCTCCACATACCTACAAGGGTATTATTTTACTCAAAAAAATATAGCAATAATCTATAACTGTACTTTACCCTCCCAAGCTAACATACCACCAGTCATGTTAGTTACATTAAAACCATTACTTTCTAATATTTGAGTAGCTCGAGCACTTCGTCCACCTGATCGACAAACCATAATATACGACTCTCTCTTATTTAATTCATGTAGTCGAAACTCTAATAAACCTAGCGGGATATGAATAACGCCTGGGATGTGACCAGCCTCCACTTCATCTACCTCTCGCACATCAATAAGATTCAGCTTCCCTCCTTGCTCCATAGTTTGCTGAACTTCTTTGGCTGTGATTTCTTTCATTTTTTCTCCTCCTAGTATGCACTCATTCCACCACGAACATTGGAAACACGCTCAAAGCCTTGCTTTTTCAGTTGCTTACAAGCCTGACTACTTCGCATGCCACTCTGACAAATAACTATGATCTCTTTATCCTTCGGTAGGTTTTCAAAGCTCGATCCAAGCGGAACATTTATAAATTGCGAGATATGCCGACCTTTATACTCAGCAGGCGTGCGTACATCGATAAATATCTTATCCTTATCATTCAGCATATCTTTTAATTGGGCTGTAGAAACTGATCGAACGCCCTTCGCTGGCTTCATTCGCCAAAAGAAAAAGGCTACGACAAGCACAATAATAATCCATATTTCCATAGGATCAGTCCTCCCTTATATACGATAATGGGTATATCTTAGTTATCGACTTTTCACGACCAAATCCATTGCCTCTTGGATAGCAGCATTCATTTTTTCAGCATTACCTTCAGCAGTCGATACACAATCTAATAAATTTTCACTTACAATGACACCAATCGTCCGATCAACAGCAGAACGCACGGCAGATAGCTGTGTAATCACATCTTTACAGCTTTGACCTTCTTCCATCATGCGTAAAATACCGCGCATTTGACCTTCCATACGTTTCACACGATTTGCAGTGTTTGGGCCATATGCCATTCTGTTACGCCCCCTTTCAAAACGGTTGAGTGAACTTCCTTACGAGATTCATATTATACCCCTATAGGTATATTGTCAATATGAAAGCTTCAAACTTTTTTATAGGGCTAAAATTCAGGGGCACAATGTTCTCCTCATTTCTTTAACCCCATCCATCTGCTTCCTTATTATTTCAATAAAAAAACCCTGCTACGAGTTATTACTCATAGCAGGGAAATCATTTTTATTTAGCTAATTGCATGGCTGGTCCAAAGAATTCATAGTGAATCTTCTCATCTTTCACGCCAATTTCCTGTAAATTTTTAATTACCGCTTCCATAAAGCCTACAGGGCCACATACATAAACATCTGCATTATCAGCTACTTTTTCAGCTAATAATTCTTTTGTAATAAGCTTGTCTTCATCAGAGTATAAAGCTGTATAGGATGCATTTGGTAATATGTTTACTTTCTCTTGAATGTCATCACTAAACGCTACAACTTTCTCATTACGAGCACATTGGATAAAGTTCACTTCATTCACTGCATTATCATTTAAAGATTGCAGCATACTGTTTAAAGGTGTTACACCGATACCACCACTCACAAATGTAATTGGCGCATCCGTTTCTTCTAACACAAATAATCCAGCTGGGGCACTTACATCCACTAAATCTCCAACCTGTAAGTGATCGTGAATATAATTCGACACTTTACCATTTGGCGTATGATCGCTTTCTCGTTTCACCGAAATACGATAGCCATCTTCTGCACTTGCTTGAGAAAGTGTGTATTGGCGGTTCATTAAATACTCTTCTCCTGGCACTTTCACTCGGATAGAGATGTATTGACCTGGTTCATAAGTTGGTAGCGGTGATCCATCTTCGTTTACAAAATAAATAGAAGTTACTAAGTCACTTTCCACAACTTTTTTCGCCACTTTTAATGGTTTAAATAGACGCCATCCACCATTGTTCTCAGTTTTTTGGTATAACTCTTCTTCTACTTGAATGAAAATATCTGCGATAACGCCATATGCCTCAGCCCATGCACCAATAATATCATTTGTTGCTGCATCACCAAGTACTTCTTTAATCGCTTTTAATAAGTTTTCACCCACGATTGGGTAATGTTCAGGTAAAATTCCTAAACTACGGTGTTTATGTGCAATAAGCATTACTGCTGGTAAAATTGCTTCTAAGTTTTCAATATGAACTGCTGCAGCGTAAACAGTATTAGCTAATGCTGTTTGCTGACGACCTTGTTCTTGGTTCGTGTGATTAAAAATATTTAGTAATTCTGGATGAGCTTGAAACATATTTTTGTAAAACGTCTTTGTGATTTCAACACCGTGAACTTCTAATACAGGTACTGTTGCTTTAATAATTTGAATTGTTTCTTGTTTTAACATATCGCTTACCATCCTTTCGTGATTACAATATAACGCTTTCATTCTCTTAAAGCAATATATAAAATACATCTTTAACAAAATAGACATATTTGATGTATTCTAAATACATCTTTAAAAATAGGTTGAAGATATTATACTTCAATGTAAAAATGCTATAATTATTATGAATTATAGAAAGTAGGGTGTTCGGATGCGCTTAACTTTATACACGGACTACTCTCTGCGCACACTTATTTATTTAGGCGCAAAGGAAGATGGTCAATTATCAACTATTCAAGAGATCTCAGATGCTTATAATATATCGAAAAACCATTTAATGAAGGTGACACACCAGCTTGGCTTATTAGGGTATATTGAAACTATTCGTGGACGGGGTGGTGGTATTCGCCTAGCCATCGATCCAAAAACCATTACTATTGGTGAAATTGTGCGTCATACAGAAGAAGATTTTCATCTTGTAGAATGTTTCGATAAAGAAAATAACCTATGTAAAATAGCTCCTGAATGTCAGCTAAAAGGTGTGCTGTATGAAGCTTTGCAAGCCTATTTGAACGTGTTAGATCAATACACCTTGGACGATTTCCTTCATTCCAAGGAAAAATTAATGGCTCTACTGCTCGGTAAATAAAAATACCCGCTCAACCTTTGTTGAACGGGTATTTTTTTATGAAGTTTGCTTATAATTGCTTTGTAAAGAAAATCATATCCAATGCACGAATACCATTTTCATAAATTGGTTCTGGGTAATGACGGAAGAAATCCTTTTCAATAGCCTCCATGCGAAAGCCTGCTTTTTGATAAAAAGCGATATTATCAATACTAGAGTTCGCCGTTCCAACCAATACTACCTGATAGCCTTCCTTACGGCACTTTTCAGTAAGTTGTCGTAATATCTCTTTGCCTATTCCCTTCCCTTGATACTTGGTTTCAATAGCAATATTCTTCAATTCAATTGTAGTGTCAGATTGAGGAATGACCAATGCCACTCCCACTAGCAGTTCTCCACAATTAATTTTATATAATGTACCCTTATCTAAATATTTCCGAACCGCTACCTCACTTTCATCCGCTAATAAAAGCTGGGGTAAAAAAGCTTCTCGGTTTCCTTCTACCTTTTCTAGGGATGTTCGATAACGGACATAGTCTTCTCGTTCAAAAACATTTAACACACATGGTTGCTTTTCCTTCACTTCTAACCACGAATGCTCCTCAGGATAATCTTTTTCCACCCCTAATCGAACAAAAGGTAGTTTTTCTTGGGCTTTTTGTGAACGGATATTAACCTTCCGTGCTCCTGCAAATACACGTAATAATCCTATTTCAAAAAAAGCAATATCTAAGATAGCCTTTTTTGCTTCAAGATTATAGCCCTTTCCCCAAAATTGATAGCCAAGCCAAGAGCCGATATGACAGCTCTTTTTATGACGATCAATAAACATTAATGATGTCACACCAATGACTTGCCCCTCCTCATCTAAAATCACGCGAGGAACGGTCTTACCTTCTTCTTCATCTATACGTTCACGCTTAATAAAATGAATCGTGTCTTCTACCTTGCCAGCAGGTAAGCCAAGGGCATCTCGAACCTGTGGCATAGAAGACAACGCATGCATAGCCTCGGCATACTTCACATCATGCCTTACTAACGTTACTGCCATCTTCTATTCCCCTTTATTTCTTAGGATTGAAAACTTATTCTTTATATATACTCCATATACTATAGATTATTCAAAAGCCTTGTTTTGCTAGTATAACTGAATATCCATCTACTTTATATAAATATAGAAAAATAAAAATTGAGAAAGTGAGCTTTTACTACACTTTCTCAATTATTTTTATGGTTGAACTGGTATAGTGATCTCTAATTCAGGTATATATCGAATTTTTGGATAACCGTTTTTATCCAATTGAAACATACCTTTTTCGTTTTCCTTGAAAAGATGTATATACGGTTTTAAGGTTATTGTTTTTGGAACAGATTCAAAAGGAGTGTACCGAAGATCATCAAGATGAATGTTTCCATTGGTAGCGTTCCAACCGTTTCCTCCAATTACTTCAATTTCACGACCATGCTCATCAATAATTTCTATCCCCATTGTTAATAGTGTTAAATTATCAGTGAAAGTTGAATTATCAGTTAGAACCATTCGTGTTGTAATACTTGTTGTAACTGGTGTCAGCTTAACCTTTTCAAGAGTCAAATGAATATTGTCATATTGTCGACTTATATTCGGTGCTAAAGATACATAGTCTTCCACCTTATTTTTCACAGGAACATCAATTTCAATAGGGTCTTCTATACCTCTGACAGAAGCTTGAATGGTTAAATCAAATTGCTCTGGGAAAGGTTTCCCTCCCTGATTTCTTAAATCCGCAAATTCAATTATCGCAGAATCACTATCTTTTCCTGGATATGTCACTAAACCAATACTGTTCCCTTCACTAGGTGCATATTCATTAACAGGTTTATTATTAATAAATAGTTTAATATTGCTCATTATGTCTTGTAATTTTTCAGCTTGATTCTCTGTTTGATGTCGTTCTATTCCAACAGAAACCCTTGTGCCATCATACGCTACTTCCGATACACTTAATGTAAACCCATCCTGCGTCACACTTGCCTGTGGTTTTGTAGAAAGTCCTTTTTCATCAGCCATCTGCAACCCGAAATCACCAGCGAGACGAAAAATTGAGGATAGTACAGGCACTTGTTTAAGCGTTGCAGCCATTGTTGGTGAAATAAATGGTGTAATAAATAGTAAGCCAACTAGCATAGCTGTTGCAAAAGCAACTTTATAATGCCAGTTCTTCTCGGGCTTTTCTATTTTCGGCTGCTCGTTACGTTCATATTTACTGATTACACGATCAGCCAAATCAACTTCCACAGGTGTTTCTCGAATTAGCTGCTCTATTCTTCCCATTCCCTTATCCTTCTGCTTTGAATGCATGCTCATAAACCCCACCTCCTAACATATTTTCCTTCATCAATTTTTTACGTAATCGTTCATACTTTTTTCTTACTGTGGCTGCTTTCATATCCATAATGGCAGCAATTTCATCAAAGCTATACTCTTCAATAGAACGAAGTAATAAAATCCTTTTTTCATCTACATGTAAGTTTTCCAATAGCCTATGCACCATTTCATCATATTCAGGTATCGGAGCTTGCGTCTGCTTCACCTGTTCTTGCTTCATACTTAGCCAAAATTTATAGCCCCTATTTTTGGCTTTTATGACATCAATACAATGATGATGGGCAATTTTATAAAGCCATGCCGATAAGGAAACCGTATAAGAAAAGTTATGAATATTTTCTAATCCTTTAATAAAAATATCTTGTGAGGCATCCTCCGCCTCCTCTTTGGTTCCTAGCATATAGTAACAATAAATATAAATTTGCTTTTGAAAACAACGAATGATTTCTGCATAGGCACGTGTGTCACCTGATTGAACTTGCTCCACAATGGATTGAATATCTATATCAGTTCGCTCTTTTGATTGATTTAGTGCAGTCAAAGTTGTCCCCCCCTTTCCAATCTATATAACTGAAATTAATAGAAGTTTGTGACACTAGATAAAAAATCTTAAAAATATTATTGAATGTCAACAAGTTACTTGGAGAAATCTTTTACATCTTCCCTTCCTCGCCTATATAACTGATATCAACAGCCATTTGTGACACACATTAAAAAATTTTTTCACAAAAATAAAACGCTTAAGGATATCCTAAGCGCTTAAGTTTCTATTTTATTTTGGAGCTTGTTATAAACCCTTTAATAATTGGGATCAATACAACTATCAATACAATGGGTAGGAACCACCAGCCTAATGAATTTACCTCACCAAGACCAATCCGAACCATCTGAATCGATATAAAGGCAAATAAAATGAGGCAGATATTTTTCACCTGATTTAGTATTTTTCTGCTATTCAAATAAAATGCTTTTACATTACTTTCATTCAAACGTGACGGATAATTATGCATATGAGGTGCTTTTTCTAGCAGCCCCATTACAATCCATAAAAATAAACCGATGAATGGAAGAATAAATAATTCAATTTTTGAACCCCAGCGATCAACCTCACCCATCCCATTAAAATGACCAGGTATTTCATCAGGCAACTTACCCCATGCCAATATAATATAAAAGATGGATAAAATAAATATACTACCACCAATATAGTCCCATATCTTTTCTGATTTCGTTTTAGGTAACTTTAAAATTGGCCTATACATTTTCTCCACCCCTGTTCTTTTCCTTTACTGCTTCTACGTAATGACTACTATTAAAGTTTCAAAATTTATGAAAATTGACTTAATATTCAACATGCACCATTAACTATCCCTATTATTAGTAGCATTATAGCTATAAAATCTACTTTTTTTATTACTTCATATATTAATAATACCCATTTTCAAACTACTAATTACAGTAGAAATACTCATAATACTTTGTAAAATCCATATAATCTGATATAAATGATATATATACATATTTCATTATTTTGTAACATTTCTACTAATTACTGAGAAAGGATATTTCAACTATGCGATTTACTATCTACAAGAAATTATTACTCGGTTTTTTTATAGTTATTTTAGTACTCGTTACAACAATCGGCTTAAATATAAAACAGCTTGATTCTGTAAATAAGACATATCGTACATTACTGGAGGAACAAACTACTAAATCTATAAGTATTCAGGAATTACGGGTGATTGCAAAACAGGAAATTGTCAGCATGCGAGGTTACCTACTACTTGGAGACAAACAAAACTTTCAAAGTAATCAAGCCTCACGCGAAGAATTCAAACAAAAATCAGAAGAATTAATGGCTACTTTAGATTCAGAAAAATCAATTAAGCTGCTTGAAGCTATTAATAAAAGTGAGCAAAATGTTCAAGAATTTGCAGATCGTATGTTTGAGTTAAAAGCTGCTGGCGAAACAGAGAAGTACGAAAAATTGGATAGTACTCAAGGACGCTTAATTATTAAACAATTCGATGAACGTGTTGAAAACCTTTCTAATTATCAAAATGAATATGTAGAAGGTAAAATGGCTGCTACATCCAATCAAATTCAAGATATCAAGCTCCAAATGATGCTTCTTGGGGTCTTTGCAGTTGTCATAAGTCTGATAATTGCTATGGTGGTTGGTAGTCTAATGTCTCGTCCAATTAACGGTATGGCTAAGGCTGCGAAAAAAATAGCTGAGGGTGACTTAACAGCTGAACAAATTCGTATAAAGAATCGTGATGAAGTGGGTGATTTAGCGCTTGCGTTTAATCAAATGGCTACAAATTTAAAGGATTTAATTACGAATGTTCGCCAAAACACTGTACAAGTAAGTGGTTCTGCTGCTGAGTTAACAGCTAGTGCAGAGCAAACTATCCAGGCTACAGAACAAATCACTTCTTCTATTCAAGAGGTTGCTAGTGGCTCAGAGGCTCAAGGGAAAAACGCAACTGAAAGCTCAGAAGCAATGAAAAACATGACAAAGGGTATCCAACAATTAGCTTCTACTACTGCTGCTGTTTCTGAACTGGCAATCGAAACAAATTCAGAGGCTAAGAAAGGGAATGATTCATTACATCGTGTTATCTCTCAGATGACAACAATCAACACGGCTGTTTTAGAGTCAGCAAGTGTTGTTAAAAATCTAGACGGGCACTCCATTGAAATTGGCAATATCATTGGTATTATTACTGATATTGCAGAACAAACAAACTTATTAGCACTTAATGCTGCAATTGAAGCAGCCCGTGCAGGCGATCATGGACGCGGCTTTGCAGTCGTAGCAGATGAAGTGAAAAAGTTAGCAGAGCAATCAAAAAAATCCGCTGAGCAAATCGCTACCTTGATTTCTGAAATACAGCAGGATACAAACCGTGCTGTTACGGTAATGGATACTGGAACGCAAGAGGTTCAAATTGGAATGCAAGTAGTGAAGGTAGCAGAAGAAGGTTTCTCTAAGATTGTTGAGCTGATTGAGCAAGTATCCATGCAAATCCAAGAAGCAACGACTGTTTCAGAGGAAATGTCCTCTAGTGCAGAGCAAATCTATGCTTCCTTTGATGAAATTGCAACTATTGCCCAAATGTCCTCATCTAATTTACAAAATGTTGCATCTGCTTCCGAGGAACAATTAGCTACTATCGAAGAAGTAGCAGCTTCAGCTGCAACACTTTCAAATATGGCAGAAGAACTTCACACGCAAGTCTCTCGCTTTAAGGTAGAATAAAAGACTGCTCGTTTTCTTTAGGCTTATAGTCTCTAGAAAATGAGCAGCTTTTTCATGTTTTATGTATTTCTATTTGCTATGTTTCCGCTGTACTTTTCGCTAAACATCTCAAGCATCTCAATTACAGCTGCTTCCTCGCTCACAACCTGTAAAGAGGCCATTTCACGAAACTGATGTCCTCAACTTCCCTGCCTCAACACCCAATTTAGATAAGCCATTCCACTTGTCGATGCCATAAGGGCTTATATCCACAATATTTTCTGAAGTATGCTCATATAGACAAACAGGAAGCTTTTGTAACTCAGACAATACAGCATCAAGATAATCTCCAGGAAATAAAACAACTTTCACTATGTCTCTTATATCCTCTAAGGCTACCTTTTTAGCTGCTTTTAAAGGGGCTATATTTTTGTAAATTGGATGATCCTCACTACCTGTATAAGCATAATCCCAATCACTATCTACTAGATATGGTAATTGAAAAGTTGTGATAACCTGGCGAATGGCCTCAGCTACTTCTGTAGTAAATGCTGTTACCTCAATTGCTTCACCATCATGAGCAATAAATGCACCATTCCCACCTACCATTGGATATTTTCGATCGATTCCGGTAATACAGGTAGTAGATCCCTTATCGGTCTGGCTGAGGCAAAAATGACTTCATGTCCAAGCCGTCTACATGCCTTCAAAGCATTTGTGATCTCTTCACTTAATGGCTTACCTTTAAAACAAATAGTACCATCTAAATCAAAGACAAATTTCATGATTTTCCTACCTTTCATAGGGTAACTCACCACATTATTATCTTACAGAAAAATACATTTATTAGTGTTTCAACTACATTTCACTAAATATCAAATTTTTAATAAGGTAGTTAATACTTAAGACAGAATTAAATAAATTTTTAGAATATTATTGACATGAAGTTAATATCCAAGTAATATAGCTTTCAACAACACATTGCAGGCCAAGATTGGAAATAGTAAAAGTGGTTGTGTACTTGTAGAGAGCCGATGGTTGGTGTAAATCGGTAGGCACACATTTTGAACTCGTCCATGAGCTACTCCCTGAACTTTTTAGTAAGGGATGTCGGTTTCCCCCGTTAACAGGATAGACAGTGATAGCTGTCGATAAGGGGACTTTTTCTATAAAGAAAAGGTCAATTAGAGTGGTACCGCGAGCATAAACTCGTCTCTATTTTTAAATAGAGACGGGTTTTTTATTTTTTAATGACTTATTGGCCTAAGTGTAGATTTTAGATACTAATCACTAAAAAGGAGTGTTTGAAAATGGGAAGAAAAATTTGGGTGTTTGATACAACTTTACGTGATGGCGAACAGGTGCCTGGAGCAAAGCTAAATCTTTATGAAAAAGTAGAGATCGCTCAGCAGCTGAAAAAATTAGGTGTCGATATTATTGAGGCTGGATTCCCCGCTTCCTCTCAAGGTGATTTTGATGCCGTCAAAGCTGTAGCTGAAAAGGTTGGCAATACAAACGACATTATGATTACAGCATTAGCACGTGCTGTAAAGGCTGACATTGATGCTGTCTATAATGCTGTGAAGTATGCTCAAAACCCGATGATTCACATGGTACTAGGAACCTCTGATATTCATGTGGAGAAAAAATTCAGCAAGTCAAAAGATCAAATTTTACAAATAGGCGTGGATGCTGTGAAATACGCTAAAACATTCTTGCCGCAAGTTCAATATTCCACAGAGGATGCCTCTCGTTCTGACTTTGAATATCTTTGGAAAACAATTGAAGCTGTTATGAGAGCTGGCGCAACGATGATTAACGTTCCTGATACGGTTGGCTTTGCAGAGCCAGAGGAATTTGGAGAAATGATTTTTAAATTAAATGACCGTATGAAAAATTTAGATGATAGCGTTCTTTTAAGCGTTCATTGTCACAATGATCTTGGCATGGCAACGGCTAATACGCTAGCTGCAATTAAAAATGGTGCAGATAAGGTAGAGTGTACAATCAATGGTATCGGTGAACGCGCAGGTAATGCTGCATTAGAAGAAGTTGTCATGGCACTTAAAACTCGTAGCTCCGTCTACAATGCAGAAACACGTATTAATACAAAAGAAATTATGAATACTTCACGTCTTGTTTCTAGCTTTATGGGCTTAGATGTACAGGTCAATAAAGCCATTACAGGAGATAATGCATTTGCCCATTCTTCTGGTATTCATCAAGATGGTTTGTTAAAATCGCGTGATGCTTATGAAATCGTCCATCCTGAGGATGTAGGTCTTGATGATATGGAGCTAGTACTAACAGCTCGCTCTGGTCGCCATGCAGTGAAAAATGCTCTTGAAAAATTAGGATTTACTAATCTTTCAACAGAGGAATTTGAAGGTATTTTCGAAGGATTCTTAAAGCTAGCCGATGCGAAGAAAGAAGTATATGATCACGATTTATATGTTATTGTTGAAAGCTATTATGAAAAACATGATGCCAATAATAAAAATGCTACACATTATAGTGAGCAATTCTTTGATTTTGATGATCTACAAGTCGTCAGCAATACAAGCTTCCCTTCAGCAAGTGTTAAGGTTCGAAAAGGCGGCGAAGTATTTAAAGCTAGTGCAGTAGGCTCTGGTCCAATTGATGCCCTCTATTCAGCCATTGCAGAAATTACAAATATGGATGTAAAACTAGTGGAATATAATATCAATAGTGTTTCACGAGGCAAAGAGGCTTTAGGTAAAGTAAAAATTACGATTGAGCATGAAGGCGAAAAGTATATTGCAAAAGCAGCAGATACAGATATTCTAAAGGCAAGTGCCTTAGCCTATATTAATGCAATCAATAGCATTGTAGTGACAAAATTAACACCTGTTATGAATTAAACGTAAATAGCAAAGCAGTATGGCGCGCGAGCCATACTGCTTTTTCAATCCTAGTGACTATCCCTAACTAGTTTTTGATATTCCTCATCGATTCGTTCGATATCAAGACGTTCAAACAATGGCGTCACCTCTTGAATTAATTTAGGCAGATCTACTTGCTCATGCCACATCATTTCATTTATACCTAACATATTTCTTACTTTCTTTGCTGAAAACGGTAAGAAAGGATGCAGCAGCTGTCCTAAATTCGCAATGATATAGACGCAAGTTGCTAATGTACGATTACCTGCCTCTACGTTTTCTTTTACCTGTAGCCATGGCTGTTGTTCATCAAAATAACGATTAGCTCCTCGAATATACTCAAAGATGGATTCTAACGCCTGTTTGAAATGACCACCTTCGATAAGAACGCCCGCTTCATTAAACAATTGTACGGTTTGTTTTCGAATGTCGCTATCCACCTCAGCTTGTGGCACCTGACAAGCAAATGATTTCTCAATAAACTTCAATGTACGGTTTACAAAATTACCATAGGCTCCGAGTAGTTCGCCATTATGGCTATAAATAAATTCCCGCCATGAAAAATCAGTATCACGATTTTCTGGCGCATTCATCGTTAAGAAGTAGCGAATAGAGTCCGCATCATAACGACTTAAAATATAAGGAACCCATACAGCCCAATTCTGACTAGTAGATAATTTGCGCTTTTCTAATGTTAAATACTCATTGGATATGATATGGGTAGGTAATGCCTTAGATCCAATTCCCATTAAAATGGCTGGCCAAATAACTGTATGGAATGGAATATTATCCTTCCCATGTACATAGTATGAAATAGTCTCTTCATTCCATAAATCTTCAATAGCTATTTGATGCTCTTTTGCCCATTCCAAGCTTGCTGTTAAGTACCCTGCTACAGCTTCAATCCATACATATATTTTTTTCCCTTCAAAACCTGGCACTGGAACATCTATGCCATTCGGTAAATCTCTTGTTACTGCTCGGTCAGGAACTCCCTCTGCCAAGTATCGCTCCGTTAACCCTAAAGCATTGTCACGCCAACGTTTCTCGACTTTTGCTTGTGCTAAATAAGACTCCAACCTTCCTTGAAATTGACTAAAGGTAAAATAAAAGTGCTCAGTTTCCCGAATAACAGGTTCGTTCCCACAAATTTTGCAGCGCTTATCAATTAAATCCAAAGGGTCTAAAATTTCTGAGCAGTTATCACATTGATCTCCCCTTGCTTTTGCTCCACAATTTGGACAAAGTCCCTCAACAAATCGATCTGGTAGGAATTGTTTATCCGTCTCACAGTAAGCTTGTTCAATTTTCTTTTTGTATAAAAAATTGTTGGCCAGTAGCTGTAAGAAAAGGGCCTTAACGGATTCATGGTGGTGCTCCGCATCTGTTCTTGTGTACAAATCATAGGTAAATCCTAAATCATGAAAGCATCTAGTAAACTCATCATGATAGTGATTAGCTATAGCCTCTGTCGTTGTATTCTCTTGTGCGGCCCGTATAGAAATGGGTGTACCATTACAATCACTGCCTGATACATATAAAACCTGCTCGCCTTTTTGTCGGTAATATCTAGCCAAAATATCACCTGGTAATAATGCGGCAACATGCCCTAAATGCAAAGAGCCATTTGCATACGGCCAAGCGCCTCCAATAACAATCGTCATTCTAAATTGCTCCCCTCACAGAAAAAATGGTAAAAAAAAAATCGCCCTAATCAAATCTGATTAGGACGAGTATACCCGTGTTACCACCTATATTTACAAATAGCTTACACTATTTGCCTCTATCAGTACGTCTTCAATCAAAAAAGAGATACTGCTGCTGTTGTAACGAGTGCCCCTCTCGTCGTAATCTACTGGCTAAAAAGCTTTCGGTACGAAGCTCAAAGGTCATTTTCAAAAGGGTTCATTTACCTCATTTCCACCAACAGAGGCTCTCTACAAAATGCTAATCCAATTTACTTTTCCTTCTCAATGCTTTTTCTATAGGATTTGGCATTATTTTACGCCTTCTTGTGAGGAAATGCAATGTTTGTCGCTAAATCATCCCTTATTTTGATACACTTTCTTAGGTTAATCTAATGTAACATTTACCAATGCAGTTAAATCATCAATTACTATATCTGCTTTTTCTAATTCCTTGTCCTGTGCAAAATCAAAGCGTACTCCTATCGCTAGTAATTGATTGTCCTGTGCAGCTTGGATATCTGAAGAACGATCTCCTACCACTGCTCCGTAATCAATTTTATTTTCATCTACAACTCTTTTGACCAGATCTGATTTATGCCCACTTGCAATAGCTTGAATACTATAGATTCCCTTTATAAAACGCTCCAACTGATAGGTTTCAACGATTGCTTGTAAATAGTCGACCTGTCCATTACTCGCTATGTATAACGGATATTTCTCTGACAATGTTGCAAGGGTTTGTTCAGCATGTGGATACAATGCGCCTTTATGTCCACGTATTTGCTCAACCAGCTTTACATGAAATAATACATTGCTCTTTTCTCGTATCTCTAGCGTATGCATAGGACATAATGTTTCCCACACGACAGGTAAAGGAACCCCCATTATTTCTCTATATTTTTCTATCGGTGTTTCTCCGTGCCACAGGCCATTTGTCCGTAGCACATCAAATGTTGCATCAAGCGCAGGCTCTAAAATAAGATTGGTTTGAAATAATGTTCCATCCATATCAAAAATAAACGCTTTATTCATAGAATCACTCCTTAATTAGTTACCAAAAAACGTCATATGTGGCTTTTCTCGCTTATAATAATCCAAACGATCTTGCAAAGTTCCTGTATGAAACTCAAATTTATGACCATCAGGATCCGTAAAGTAAATCGATTTCTTGTCCTTCTCATCTCTTTGCCGACCTGCTAAAATATTGACCTTTAGTTGCACCAATTTGTCATACATCATATCAAAGTCATCCTCAGCGATTGTGAAGGCAATATGTGTATAGGACTGATGGATGTCATTACGTGGTATATCCTTTTCTACATTAAGAGCAAGCCACAGCCCATTTACATCAAAATAGGCTGTGCTGTTCCCCTTTACTAGCAGCTTGGCATCGAATACTTTTTCATAAAATGTGATGGATTCGTCTAAATTAGAAACTGAAAACAGTAGATGATTTATGTTTTGAATTGTCATGGCTGTGCTCCCAATGATTATTTTTTCCCCTTTTTCATTCCCTTAGCTATTTGCTTCCACTTGCGTTGCTCCTCAAGTTTTACTTGTGTATTTGTTTTGCGTTCTATATAAGCCAATTCTCTTTGTAGCTTAAAATAGCTTTGTAGTCGATATTGATCTAAGTCCCCATCTACAATAGCTTGCTGGACAGCACAATACGGCTCTTTTTGATGTGTACAATCACGATAACGACAAGCTGTTGCTAGTTCCTCAATATCTTGAAAGCTTGAAGCTAAACTGTCACCTTGATCCCATAGTTGAAGCTCACGCATCCCAGGCGTATCAATTAGACAGCCACCAGCAGGCAATACTACTAGCTCTCGATGGGTCGTTGTATGACGTCCCTTCGCATCATCCTCACGAATTCCCGCCACTTTCATCAGTACTTCACCACATAAAGCATTTGTTAATGTGGATTTTCCTGCTCCCGAAGACCCCAATAATGCCCCTGTGACGCCCTCTGTAAATAACGTCTGAATTTCCTCTAAACCTTCACCAGATAGAGCACTCGTTACAAAAATCTCTACACCAAAGGCTACAGATTCCACCTCTTGCACTAAGCTTGAAACATCCTCGCACAAATCAGCTTTTGTCAGGACAATAATGGGCTTTGCCCCTGAATCCCAAGCAGCCACTAAATATCTCTCCAAACGTCGAATATTAAAATCAGCGTTCAAACTCATAACAAGTAATACGATATCGACATTTGATGCGACAATCTGTTCTTGAATTTCCGTTCCTGCAACTTTACGTGAAAATACAGATTTTCTTTGGAATAGCTGATGAATAATTGCTCGTTCCTCACCAGGCATTTTCTCCACTAGCACCCAATCACCAACTGCTGGATAGTCCTCCCGAGCTAAAGAGGTATACGCATAATGACCAGCAATTGTCGCAAGCCATTCTCCCTCTTCAGCTAACACCCGATAAGAATGCTTATGCTCTAAAGTAACCCTTGCAGGCACACAATTTTTTAATTTAGCCTGCTTTTTCATTTCTATCATTTGCTCTTCAAAATATGTTGTAAATCCTAATGTTGGTAAATTCAATTTATTTTCCTCCTAAACGTGCTTATCAATGATGCCTCAGCGAAAATCGATTTCATCCGCAAAAGGCCATATCGCAATAACCCTAACTACGATAAAAAAACCTTGTAGCTGCAATTCGGCAGTTACAAGGTTTCACAGGCACGTTTAAAAGATACACAAATACCCCGAGTTATAGCACGGCGTCACTTTGTATATGTTAGGCGTGTGAAATTGAACAAACCGAATTGCAGTTCGCTAATTACAGATCTATTCATCATGTCACATCACCTACTTTCCATTTAGTTGTTTTCAATATTAGCTAATTTTTCAGAAATTGTCAATTACAATAATATAAGCATTTATTCCAATCATCCACGCATACAATGAACAAAACCATTAAATGCGAGGAGATGTTGGATTGCCTAAAATCATTTCAATTAGCACATATCAACCACCTTACACATTACAGCAAGATAACGCAGAGGAACTAACGAAAGAGCTTTTTTATGCAAAAATTCCAAAACTAGAGCGCTACTTAAAGGTTTTTGAAAATGGTGGCATCAACACACGCCATTTTTGTGTGCCAGCTGAATGGCATCGTACGAATCACTCCTTTGAAGAACGTAATAATTTATATATTGAGTTGGCTACACAATACAGTGTAAGTGTCATTCAAGCATGTTTAGCTAATACAGCTTTTTTATCCTCATCTATTCCAACTGAGGACATCGATGCCATCATTTTTGTTAGCAGTACAGGAATTTCAACACCTAGCATTGACGCACGTGTTATGAACAAGCTTCCCTTTTCAGATCGACTTAAACGTATTCCTCTATGGGGACTTGGTTGTGCAGGAGGAGCCGCTGGTGTAAGTAGAGCCTATGATTTTTGTAAAGCCCATCCACATGCAAAGGTACTTGTCGTTTGTGTCGAGTTATGTAGTCTCACTTTTCAGCCAAATGATTTTTCTAAAAGTAATTTAATCGGTGCTTCCCTTTTTGCAGATGGTGCAGCATGTATACTTGTTTGTGGTGATGAAGTAGCTATCCCAACAAAAAGACCAACCCCTAATATTCAAGCTAGTGGTTCTAAATGGATGCCAGATTCGGAAAATGTGATGGGTTGGGATATTAAAAATAACGGGCTTCATGTCATTTTTCAAAAAAGTATTCCTTCTATTATTACCAATTGGCTTGGTCCTTTTATTGAGCAATTTTTAATGGATCAAGGACTGTATAGTGAACAACTCACTCATTTCATTGCGCATCCTGGAGGAAAAAAGGTATTAAAGGCTTATGAAGATACACTTTATTTATCTCCCCAAAAAACCGACATTTCTCGGGAAATATTGCGACGATATGGTAATATGTCATCACCGACAGTGTTATATGTATTAGAGCAATTTATGTTAAATGAAGGACAAGTGGAGGATACAGGCTTGCTCGTAGCTCTTGGCCCTGGTTTTTGTGCAGAAGCTGTATTATTAAACTGGAGGGAGTAACATGATCTTCTATCTTATTTTTACCCTTGTCGTTCTACAAAGATTGACAGAGGTTTTCATTGCCAAGCGCAATGAGAAATGGATGCTTTCACAGGGAGCCTATGAAGTAGGTGCTTCACACTACCCCTATATGGTTGCCATGCATATTAGTTTTTTTCTATTTTTAATAGTAGAAATCGTCACAAACAACAATGGTATCTCGCCCTTATTTCCGGTATTTTTTATATTATTTTTAGCTGTGCAGGCTTTACGAATCTGGTGTATTCGCTCTTTAGGTACCTTTTGGAATACAAAAATACTCATTTTACCTGACGCACAAGTTGTTCGTAAAGGGCCCTATGTATATATGCGCCACCCCAATTATGCGGTAGTTTGTTTAGAAATCCTTTTGCTACCACTCATGTTCCAAGCTTACTTTACAGCATTTTGTTTTACATTACTCAATATTACAATGCTTTCTGTACGCATACCTATAGAAGAAAAAGCATTACGAGATGCTACTAATTATAATCGTGTATTTCAAAAGAAGATTTCGGAGTCTTAGCCGAAATCTTCTTTTCTTCTTTATTGCCATTCCCAGTTAAACGGATCTTGTAGACGTTCCCAAGGGTTCTGAAACTCTTCATTTGTTAACAAACAGTTGTCCAACTGTTTAGTGATGTCTTCTCGATCTAGATCAATGCCAATAATAACAAGTTGTGTCATTCGATCTCCGTACTCTTCATCCCAATCTTCCAATACTTCAGGGCTTTGCTGGAATACATCCTGCTGCTGGGCTTGAGAAAGTGCTGCTACCCAATAAGAGACTGGTTCAATTTTTGCAGATGACCCCGCTTGCGATAATAATAGCGCAACTTCCTGATGTCTTGCACTCCAAATAATACCCTTCGCTCGTACTATTGAGTCTGGCATGTGATCACACCATTCAACAAAGCGCATCGGATGAAACGGTCTTTTGCGTTTATAGGTAAAGGAAGAGATACCGTACTCCTCAGTCTCTGGTGTATGGTTTTCGTGACCAAGCTCCAACTCCTTTAACCAACCAGCCGATTCAGAGACACGTTCAAAGTCAAAGCGCCCTGTATTTAAAATTTCAACTGGATCGATAACACCATTTGTTGTACGTATAAGTTTTGCCTCAGGCTGTAATGCACGTAAAATACGCTCTAATCGCTCAAGCTCCTCTGCGGATACTAAATCGCACTTATTTAAAATAAGGACATCACAAAATTCAATTTGATCAATGAGAAGGTCTGCAACATCACGCTCATCTAATTCACCAACAGCTTCCTTGCGCTCCAATAAGCTTTCCCCAGACTGAAAATCATGCCAAAAACGATGGGCATCTACGACCGTAACCATTGTATCTAATCGACAAAACTTCGTTAAATCAATGCCAAGCTCCTCGTCTAAATAACTAAACGTTTGTGCAACTGGAATCGGCTCACTAATCCCTGTCGATTCAATCAAAATGTAATCAATATTGCCTAGCTTCGAAAGACGTTCCACCTCCTGCAATAGATCCTCTCGTAATGTACAGCAAATACAACCATTCGATAGCTCCACAAATTTCTCTTCTGTACGTGATATACCGCTACCATTTGCGATAAGCTCCGCATCAATATTAATTTCACTCATATCATTCACAATAACAGCGACACGTAAATCCTTTTTGTTTTGCAATACATGATTCATCATGGTTGTCTTACCAGAACCTAAATATCCACTCAATACTGTAACAGGAATTTTCTTTGTCATTATTACAACTCCTCAAATCGTAATGATTACTATTTACAATTTGTAATTAAATCATATTACTTTGGAAAATGCAAAGCTTTTTATTACTAGTGAAATTAAACTTGACAATATCCAGCGAGAAATATATTGTTTAAATCGTAATAATTACTATTTAAAAGGAGGCCCTTCAATGCGTGTACAAGTAACACTAGCCTGTACTGAAACAGGTGATAAAAACTATATTACTACTAAAAATAAACGTAATAATCCCGAAAGATTGGAGCTTAAAAAGTACTCTCCTCGCCTGAAACGTGTAACCCTGCATAGAGAAACAAAGTAATATTGGAATGGGGATCAAGATGATATCTTCTGGAGCGGATCTAACCTGTTTTGGAGCGGTGCCTTCTACTATGTGAGTGGCTATGGCCAATTTAGGAGCGTCTTCCTCTATGAGCGGTTGGACCCTTCTTAGAAGCTTCCTATTCGAAGCAATAAAAAATGACTGTTTCAAAGGCATACTTTTGAAACAGTCATGATGAAATTTCCCCAGCTAAAGCTGCTCACTATTGATTTCTAACGCTAGTTCATTCAATTTCTGATCTAATTCATCGAGCATACGTAATCTAAAATCTATTTGTTCATCAATATTAACCCCTTGTTTTATTGATGTGCCATTATCCTTAGATTGTTTTTTTACTGCATCTAATTCATTGGATAGTCTCTCAATTTCTAGATTTTTCGTCTCTAACTCCCTTAATAAATGTCGATGAAGGCTGTCCGACTCTACTTTCTCTCTATGGTATTTTTCTAGTTTCTCTATAATATTCTCCATTTGTTTACCTGCTATAGTTGTATAGTCACTTAATTTTTTATCTATGCTTTCAATTATAGATCTTTCATTTGTATTGATCGTAGCTTCCTTTGATGCTTGAATATTGTCCATTAATGACTTATTTTCAGCTCGTAATTCTGCCAATTCCTTTAATAAAGCCTCAATGGATGCAATTTGTTTTTTTCTTTGCGCTTCTCTTTTCTGAATTTGTTCATCGTAAGCTTGTAATTCCTTATCAAAGTCTCTTTTCAACTTTAGTAGCTCCATCGAAAGATCTTTTTTATGCCTTGTTAATTGAACATTTTCTCGTTCAAGTCGAAGAACCAAAGCGTAGTAATCACTATCTCTAAGTCTTTTCACCTCATTTTTGTACTTAGCTAACTCGGCCCTTAAAAAAATAATCATTTGTTGGAGCTGTATTGGATCATTGTTTTTCACAATCTCATTGTCCATCATCACACCCCCCTAGCCTGAATATCTTTTTAGTAAATCGACCACCTCTTCAAACTGCTCTCTACTTTCCTCTAGTAATTCATCCAGCTGCTTCATCCACTTTCCTTCTAATTGTGGATTCTCTAGTTGTTCAACATGACTCTTTTCACCTGTAACAAGATAGGCAATTAATAGCTGTAATGTGCTTTTTTCAAGAAATGCAAAGCTATTATCTTGTTCATTACGACGACTTAGCTGTTCCTTCACTAATTGCTGAATTACACTACCAAACTCTTGTTTTTCGTTGTCACCCATTGTCTTCCTCCTGTGTTTGGCCCATTCCATTTAGATTTATAGGATTTAAAACTACAACACCTTCTGTGAGCTGATCGCAATATGTAAAACCCATAATCGTCCCTGAATATGATAAATTATGGGACCATTTTATTTGAAAATTGGTAAATGAAATGGTTTCATTCGGTTCGATTATTGATTTACCAACCGGTCTCAGCCAATATTCTTCTTTGCTTGATTTGTCATTAAAGCGCTCCCACTGACTCTGCCCCTGTGTCTTAAAATTGGGCGTGAAATTTTCATGAACATATCTCCCCGAAAAGTAAAACGGTGACTCCTTGGGTATTGTTATACACAGAGATGGGTTCGTGATGGCTGCACTTCCAATATTACGAATATGATAAGAGCCTAAACATAAACTCTCTTGCTCAGGATCATAGGAAATATTTAATGAAGTTGTAAAATAACTGATGAGGTTAATCCTATTCGGAATTGCTAATCCCTCAACCAACCTTTTAATATCATGAACATAGGCATTTGTTTGTTCTTTTAGTGCCTGTATTTTGTCTTCAATACGATCTGTCACTTTAAACCTCCTTATTATTTCCATTAAAAAAAGAGAGGATTACCCTCTCTTCCATAGTATGACTTTCTTCTTTTTGTTATCACAATTAACCAACAGTTGGGAAAATAACTGGGCATTGTTGTGGACGAACCGCAGTTGGACATGAGAATGGTAAGTCTGCTCTTGGTTCGCAGAAAGTTGCTAAAAATTCCACTGTAACTGGGAATGTAGATTGAATACTTTGACAAACAGCAACAGTAATTGTTAACGCAGAGAACGTGATTGTACCTGCTGCAGCACCTGTTCCAACACTAAGTGTTCCTGTTGTACAAACGAAGCAATCTAAATCTGTGTATAAAATTTCAACGTCTGTTCCCTTAGGTGCACATAATGTCACTTGCTCACAGCGAGAAACTGGAATATTATTGCTTGTGAAAACAGTACCATTAGGTAAAGTAACGACAATTGTTAGAATGAAGTTCTTTTGAACATTTAGGTGTTGCAGACAAACAGTTGATCCATCAATAGAGAATTGGCGATTCTCACGGTTCAGAATCACAATTGGATTTGTAGTTGCTGGAATTACTCGACAAGTAACAATAGCACCTGTTAAGTCAGTAGTTGCTGTAACACCTGGGAATGTAATTGGTCCAGTAGGTGAAATATCAAACGACATTTCTTTTACAATCCAGTCGTATACCTTATCAACATTTATACAGATTAGTTCCTGCGCCTGGGATGGCATATGCTCTTGCATCCTTTTGACACCTCCATAAAATTTTTATCTTTCGTTTGTAGCATATGTTTTTCAGCTATAAGTGCATGGGCTAACAAATAGTTACATTGGATATTTATTAAAATCAATCAAGATTTGTTTTCATACACTTCTCTCATTAACGATACGAATCAAAATGTTGAAAGAACCGTTATATTTGTAACAGAAAGTCAATATTTTTAATAAACTAATAATGGACTGAAAGGGGTGAACTACAATGGAAGAGTCAAAATTGTATACCACTCAAGAAATTGAAAATTTAAAGCAAAAAATTGAATCTTATAGAGAATCGTTAACCTCGTTAAAAACGGGGAATTCAATTGAAGATTTCCTTTATATGAAGCAGGAGTTTGATGGACTAAAAACACAGATGGCCCATTTAGAAGGGATCACAGAGACATTGGATACTAAACAAAATTCATATATAAAAGGATACGACGATCAAATTAGGGTTCTTTCAACACAGCTTGAGTCTTTGAATCAAACCATTGAAGGAATGAACCAAGAGATTTTATCAATTTTAAATAAACTATTGCCAGTTAAAGGAAATGATACAAAAACCGTACCTCCCTCCATTGACATGCCTGCTCAAACTTATCCTAATCTTTTACCTAGACAACCTAGAATGACCCAAACCGCAGATCAAACTACAATTACATCAGCACAACCTTCTTATAGACTATTACAAAGTGTGGCAGGAAAAGCCAAAAACCACCAACCTAATGTAAACATCGGGGGTCCCTCTCCTCAGAATGGTCTACCGGAAACTAAACCTGAAGAACGGCATTTTAATCAGCAATATTTCCAATCAATCAATACACACCCCAGCCAAATATACAATGGTTTATACAGAAACACGACAGTTGAATCCACCTTCCATTTTAAAAATGCCATGGATGCAAAGGAAGTTCCAGTAAGTGTTTATGATCCATCTGCCGTACAGCCAGCTTCAAGCGAGGAAAACATCGAGAATGATACTTTACAATCTTCTATTGTTAATGAATCAGATAGCACTAAAACTGAAACATTCAATAATCCTGCGGAGGTTGTAAAAACTGAGAATGAGCATAACAATCTGGAGAAGCCCATTGTAATTAATGACTCGATAGAACAAGTTATCTTAGAGCAACCTAGCGAGCCTGTTAGTCAAGACATTGAAGCAATAGCTAGTGAGCCTCTCAACCAAATCATTGCAGAGACAGTAGCAGAACCTACAGATATAGATCATTCTCCTTCATTGGAAACAGAAGAAGAATATGTTGAAGTGTATCATGCTGATGCAACCTATGAGGTTCATCCGTCCTTTGATGAAGAGATCATGCAGCTTGAACCTGTAAACAAGCCGATTGAGGAAGAACCTAAAAAAGGAAAAAACTCATTTTTCGATTTCTTTAAAAGATGGAGTTAACATTTTCTTAAACATCCACTATGTCAAAACATACATAGTGGATGTCTTTATGTGTCAAATAAAAGCTGTCATTAAGAAATCATTGAATTTATAGGTGAAGTAGATAATTGCCCTTAACCCCTAATCTGAAATGAATAGAATAATGAAGAAAGGGGGTGTAAAAATGTGTTTGAATAACTCAATGTGTGGCTGTTCTGGTAACGGTCATGGTAACGGGGAGTGTACTGCACTGGGACCATTTGTTGCAATTGACGCTGCATGTATTACTCCACCAGTAGCTACTGGTTCTATTATCCCATTCTCATCAGGAATAACTCCTGTTGCTTTAGTGTCTCTTGCTACTGGATTAGTTGGTACTGTGAGTCTTGTTGGATTTGGTACATCTGTTCCAGGGGTTGCTCTAGCTGGCGTTAATATTGATTTAACATCTTCTGCTGCTACAGAAGCATTTACGGTTCCACGTCCAGGTACTATTACATCTATTTCTGCTACAATCTCAGCAACTGCTGCTTTAACTCTAACTGGAACAGCGACTGTCAGAGCACAGATTTACCGCGCAGTTCAAGGAAGCAATGTATTCAGCCCTACTGCAGCATTTGTTGATTTATTACCACCTTTACCACTAATAGCATTAGCAGTAGGTACGATTGCAAGTGGTAATGCAAACGTGTCAGTACCTGTAAGTACTGGTGATCGTTTACTAATGGTATTCTCTATGACTACTACAGGAGTTGCTGCTACACTTGCTGGTAACGCAAGTGCTGGTATTACTATCGTATAAAATAAACTTAAATAAAAAATGAAAACAAGTGATTTCTTCATTAGCAGAAATCACTTGTTTTTTCACAAAATATTTATTTAACCAATGCATTCTGAATATGTGCCAAATGATGCTTGCCATGCCATGCATACAGACCGATTGCATGCTCAAGAGTCGTCAGCCCTGAATCAGGATGATTAAAGGCTCTTTGTAATTGTTCATGTGATAAGCTTGTCAGTAAATAAACCCACCGCTCATGTAAGCTTTCAATCAAATTATAAGAAGTTGCTACTGGCATTTCTGAATCTGGTAGCTGTGCCCATTCCGCCTCATTGTATGGCTTAATGGTTGGCGTATCCTCTGTTAACGCTAGTTTAAAACGGATATAGCTATTCATATGGCTATCGGCAATATGATGGACTAGCTGTGCCACGGTCCAGCCATTTTCACGATAAGATTTTGCAAGGTCTTGCTCGCTTGCACCATTTAACGCCTCTGCAAGTTGTTTTGGTAATAAACGAATTTCATCAATCCATGCTAGTACTTGCTGTGAATTCACTTCTTTTGGGAATTGGAATTGTCCAATTGGATATCGTAAATCAGTCATATTGCTCTCCTCCGTTTTACTTTTTATATTACCAATTTAATATTTTACTTGCTACAACCATGCACTGTAATTTTCTTCGCTCGGTAGATAATTCGTTCATCTCTTGTAGTTTAGTAGCATGATTGGAAGCTTTCGTTTGCACCCATACACCTTTCTTTTACATACTTATACAATTTAGAAACTACAAATGTATAAAACCCTTATTTTTAAGTATAGGTACTTACAAAATAAGGGTTCTTTATTATTCCTGGATATCGTATATCAACGTATCAAAATATTTTCCATTTGTATACAGTAAAATAGCCCATTCACCAGACTGAGGAATTTTCACATGAGAAGGTGTATGTGCATCTGCTCCATTAACAGGTCCGCCAAGCCCTATGCTCCAGCCATCCACTAAAATCGGTTGTACGACTTTAGAGTCTCTATGGTATCCAATAATCGTTAACTCCGTATCCCGTACTTCATCTATTCCCCATAGATGCCACATCCATTTTTGTGTGCTTAAACTTGGCATATTCGCACCGATGACACCTGATTTATCGGCATTACCAATAATACCTCTATCACCAAATTCCACTGCCTTTTTATCCCAATCAACGGATGCAAAATCATCTTCTTGCACAAATTCAGGTAGATCCTCAGGTATTGTTACCTTTGCTTCATCTTTACAACCCACTAAGAATAATAGCACTATACATAAAAATACAATTCGTTTCATAACATCCCCCTTTCCTATGAAACGTTTGTTTCAACGATATTGTTACAGATAATTCTGTAAATTACGAAACTATTACTTCATCGTACTCTTTACAATATTCACTAATGGCTTTAATGGATGAAGAATTTTAATCCTGGTGCGATCTTCAAATTGTTGTGCTGCATCCACCATCGATAGCTGGGCAACCGATATGGATTTTTGCTCAGCAGATAAAGTATGCAAAGTTCTTAAAATAACCTCGTCATAGGCTTCTTTTTTCCCCTGCATAATAAGATCAAATGTATGTTCAATAACTTTCGCTACCACATCTACTGATATTCCTTGATGCTTAGCATATTGGTGAAGTCTTGCCATCGTTCCTTCTACAGTTGCTGGATTTGTGAAAAGTATCGTTTGAGGCTGATGCTTACTACATATACTTTCAAAATAGGGCTCATCAATCTTTATGATGGGGATCGGGAGATTGGACAAAGTTTCATCTTTTAATAAAGCTATATAATTTGTACACGTTATTAAGATTGCATCCACATCACAGCTAATTATCCATTCAATTTGCTCCTTAACTTTATGTACTAAATCATTACTCCCTTTAGACACATGCTTTATAACGCCAGGGTCTACAAAATGGATTATCTCTATATCTTCATCGCTTTGAAAAGCTTGCTCTATGTATTCTATATTGGAATAATGAGCATGCAAGCAGCCGAGCTTTTTTCTCAATTAAACTCCTCCTAATTGGAAAGTCTCTTTTCCATTGTTACTATTGCTAGAGAGTTACCATTACGATTTTTCACCATTTCCTCTGTCGTTACAACATAACCTAATGAGCGATATAACTCAATATTACGCGGAACACTCATACGTACTTTGCACCGACTAATTGTTACCCCTTTCGATAGTGCATATTGTTCGAGCTGACAGATCAGTACTTTTGCTAAACCTTGACCTTGTCTTTCTGGGATCACTGAAAGTCTATAAAAATAAATCCCCTTTGAACTGAGCGTAAACCTTGCAATGGCAACTGGTTGTTTATTGATATACCCAATAAATGCTTGTTCATTTTGCTGCATTGCCTGTTCTATTGAATCCACCGTTTCACTTAGTGCACTGGATGGTGGAGTAGCTTTTTCATATTCTTGAAACGCCTGTAGCATCACCTGATGTATAACTGGGGCATCCTTGCTCTCTGCTAAAACAATTTCCAACCTTAAGCACCTCCTATCGTTTTTTGTTCATAATAGTGCAAATTAAAACAAAAAGAAACCGTATTATTTCGAATACGGCCTCCTATTTAGTATGTTTGTCTTTCACTTTTGCTTCCTTTTCAATATGCTTTCTTGCTATTTTCAAACGTTGGATATCCTTTTTCTTAAGAGGAATAATCTCTTCCTTCATCATTTTAATATAAGAAATCATTAATAAAAGTAAAACCACTGTAAAAGGTAATGCAGCGATTAATGAGGCCGTTTGCAATGCTTCAAGCCCGCCTGTATACAATAAAACGCCTGAAATAGCTGCCATTAAAACACCCCATACTAGCTTTGATAAAATTGTGGGATTTAAAGAACCTTTTGTCGTCATACTCGCCATAATAAAGGTGGCCGAATCAGCAGAGGTAATTAAAAATATTATGATTAAAAGTATTCCAATGGTAGATGCAATTGTTGAAAGCGGTAAGTGTTCTAACAGCTGGAAAAGTGCAACCGTTACATCATTATGAACAGATTGAGCGATTTGTGCATCTTGATGTAAATCAAACCACATTGCGGTTCCACCAAAGGTCGCAATCCAAAAGCAGGCAATAAGGGGCGGGATAATTAAAACCCCTATAATAAATTCTCGAATAGTCCTGCCTTTAGATACACGAGCTATAAAGGAGCCTACAAATGGTGACCAAGCGATCGCCCATGCCCAGTAAAAGATCGTCCAATCCTTCACCCAAGTCCCACCAACGTATGGCTGCATCCTTAAACTATATTGAATAAAGTTTGAAATATAATCCCCAATAGCTAATGTAAAGGTTTCAAGTATAAAGATTGTTGGGCCTGTAATAAAAACAAATAAAAGTAAGACAATTGCTAAAGTCATATTGACATTACTCAGGATCTTCATCCCTTTTTGTAGACCTGTTGTGGCTGATAGCATATAGCCAATAAACATGATAAGAATAATGGCCACTTGCAAGATAAATGTATCTGGCAAACCAAAAACAAATGTCAAACCTCCATTTGTTTGTAATACGCCTAGCCCTATAGACGTTGCTACTCCCATGACGGTAGCAATTACTGCGAGAATATCGATCGTTCCTTTAACGACTCGATTTGTTCCAGTGACAGGCTCTAAAGCAGTGGAGATGAGCATATTTCTTTTTTTATTGAATTGTACAAAGGCCATAACAAGGCCCAATATGGCATAAACAGACCACTGGCTTAATCCCCAATGAAAGAATGAATATCCCATCGCCAGTCGGGCTGCATCCGTTGATAGAGGCTTTGTATCACTGAATGGAGGGGAAAAATAATGACTCATCGGCTCAGCTACACCCCAAAAGACCAGGCCGACACCAAGTCCAGCTGAAAAGAGCATGGAAATCCATGTTAGAAAACTAAACTCAGGACGACCATCTTCTGATCCTAAGCGAATTGTTCCGTATTTACTAATTGCCAGACCGAATAAAAATAAAACGATAATAAAGACGGACATTAAATAAAACCAGCCGAAATAATCCGTTGTCATATGAAATACGCTGTTTGCTACGTTCTTAAATTTTTCCGGTATCGTTGCTCCGATAATGACTAAGAGAAAAATTGCTCCACTAGAAATAAGAAATACTGGGTTTTTTAAAATTTTATTTTGCATACAGCGCCTCCATTTATCCCAGACAGATGACCAAATTTCCTTTATTATGCGTACAATTCAGTTATTTTATTAATAAATAAAAAAAGAAACCGCATTATCAAAAGACTATGCGGTCTACCTATTAATGTGTTTTATGCATAAAACGCAGGGCTCTACTCATAACAGTTGGTACAATCGAAGCATGATTTTCATCTAAAGCCTCGTAAAAATCTACCGCCATTATTTTTTTTAAAACTGCTGCCATTTGTCGCGCATCATCCACCATAAAGGTTTCAAGTTCACCTGCGCTCATAAACAAAGTTTCGTCCATGTCCTGATGCTCGTTCAGAAATACTGAAGCACATTGTACTAGCTCATGCTCATTCCACCAAATAGATGGGCTAATAGCTAGATAGCGTTGGAAGCTGGATTGGTGGTGAAATAGTTGCCAAAGCGCAAAGTATCCTCCTAGGGAATGACCAAATAGAGCTTGCTGTACTTTATTTACTGGATATTGTGACTCAATCGTTGGCTTTAACTCTTCTTCAATAAAGCGACTAAAATCCACTGCTCCTCCAAGCTTCTCATGACCTTTTCCTTTAAATCTTGCTGGATAAATATAAGACTCCGCAGGTGCTGTAAAATCATAAAATCTTCTTTCACGCATATCGTCGCCATGACCAATTCCAATAACAATAGCTGGAAGGATACCTGTTTTTGGTGCATTACGACTTTGTAGACGCACCGCTTCCTTTACGAGGTTAAAATAGGATGAGCCGTCAAGTACATACAAAACTGGAAAGCCATCTTGTGGCGCTTCCTCCTCTGGCACATAGATATTAATCGTGTACAAATAATTTGTCAATTTTGAAGTCATATGTTGTGTAATGTAGTCTACTTTAGTTGTATTCATTAGATATCCTCCTTCAAAATTTCATAGCCATAACATACAGGTGTATTGGTTACAGGATCTTCCATAATGCGTGCATCAATATTAAATACTTTACGCATTACCTCAGCACTTAAAATTTCCTGTGGCGTGCCAGTTTGCATAATAGTACCCTTACGCATTGCAATAAGATGATCTGAATATCTGGCCGCGTGGTTAATATCATGTAGAACCATCACTACTGTACAGCTGTGGTGCTCATTTAAACTTTTAACAATGTCCAATACCTCTAGCTGATGCGCCATATCTAAATAAGTAGTAGGTTCATCCAATAGCAAGATATTTGTTTCTTGTGCTAAGGCCATAGCTAGCCAAACACGCTGACGCTGACCTCCTGAAAGCTGGGCAAGCTCCCTATTTCGATATTCCATCGTATTAGTAACTGTTAAAGCCCATTCAATCATTTCCTCATCCTTATTCGTTAAACGATTGACATTGTTGCGATGTGGATAGCGACCATACGCAATTAACTCCTCCACTTTCAATTGACCAGGAGCTATCGGTGTTTGAGATAATATTGCTAGTTTCTTGGCAATATCTTTGGTCGATAAATTTTGCATATTTTGCTCCTGCAAATATACCGTACCTTGTTGTTTTTTTAAAATACGTCCTATCGTTTTAAGGAGTGTAGATTTACCACAACCATTTGGACCGATGATTGTAGTCACTTTGCCCTCTTCTATCGTTAAATTTAACCCTTCAAAGACACGTACCTGCTCATAACCTGAAGCCAGATTTTCCATTCTAAATGCAGTTTGCACGCCATTTCCTCCTATGCCTTAGATTTCACCAGTAAATACAAGAAATATGGAATCCCAATAATTGAAACGACAATACCTACAGCCAGTTCCGATGGTGCAAAAACGGTTTTACCAATAAAATCAGCTAAGATTAACAGACCTGCACCAATTAACGCACTTACTGGCATAACATAACGGTGCTGAATACCAACAAGCTGCTTGGCAATATGGGGAGCCATTAAACCTATGAATCCAATACTCCCTGATACAGATACACAAGCGCTGACAAGACCTACACTGGCTAATAACAGCTTCATTTTCTCCTTTTCAACTGCTATTCCTAAACTTGTGATGCTATCCTCTTCAAGCTGAAAATAATCGAGTAAATATGATTTTCTATGCACATATATTCCTAAAATCAAAAGCCAAGGTAGCATCGTAAGCGCAAAGATCCAATTCGCATTATAAATTGAACCTGCCATCCAAATAGCCGCTGATTCAAAATCTTGTGCACTCATTTTTAAGGATAGGAACAAGGACAAAGCTCCAAATCCACTATTGATAGCTATTCCAGTTAAGATTAATCGCTGCATATCCAGATGACCATTTTTTAAAGCAAATGAAAAAATCAGGATAGCTGCAATTGTTCCACCGATAAAACCGAATAGTGGCATCATTAAAATTGACATCCAGCTGTTCATATCTGCACTCACTAGCTTTACTTGAAAGAAGTACATGAATAGTACGACTGCTGCACCAGCTCCAGCATTAATCCCTAATATTCCTGGATCTGCTAGTCCATTGCGTGTAATCCCCTGTAATACAACTCCTGCCATACCTAAGCCAATACCGACAAGTCCAGCAATGACAATCCGAGGTAAACGGAACTCAAATATAACAAGATCAAACTTTGAATTTGACTCGATCCGTAGCAATGTTTTGATAACATCCATTACAGACATATCAAAAACACCATTTGTAATATGTAAATAGCTCGCAACTAAAATCATTAAAACAAGCATCAGCATGGTTAAAAAGAATACACTTGAGGTTTTTTTACGCACGTTTTTCACCTCCGTGCTTACGAACTAAATATAAGAAGAATGGTACACCGACCAATGCGGTTAAGACACCAATTGGCGTTTCAAATGGATAATTGACAACGCGGCTCAGGACATCACAAAGCGCTAAGAAAAAGGCTCCAATGACAGCTGCACAAGGAATTATATAGCGATAATCAACACCAACAAGGAAGCGTGTAATATGTGGTATGACTAACCCTACAAACGCGATTTTCCCTACAAGGGCAACCGCTGTCCCTGTCAAACATACGACAGCTAGCATGCTAATAATACGTACTGCTTTTGTTTTCTGTCCTAGCCCCATGGCAATATCTTCACCTAATGAAGTAATGGTAATCGCTTTTGCCGATAATAAAGCCAAGATCAACCCAGTTAAACCAAATGGAATAGAAAGGATCAGCATATCCATATTTACCATATGTACCTTTGTGTTATACCAAGCACTTACTGTTTGTGATACTTGGAAATACATCGCAATAGCAGTAGCAATACTACTTAAAAATGTGCCAATGACTGTTCCAATTATGGCTAGCCTTACTGGAGATAAGCCATTGCGGATTAACGAGCCAAAACCAAAGACAATACCAGCTCCCAATGCAGAACCAAGCATCGATAATAAAATCATTTGATAGTTTGGTAGCCCTGGAAAAAAAACAATGGCTAATGTAATGACAAATGCAGAGCCATCATTGACACCCATTAATGAAGGCGAGGCTAAATAGTTTCGTGTAATCCCTTGCATGACTGCACCGGCAACTGCTAAAAATGCTCCAACTAGTAATACCGCGGCAACTCTTGGAATACGGCCTGTTCTTATAATTTGATGATCGACATCCGATGGATCAAATGCTGTCATCGACTGCCATACTGTAATAGCACTAATATCTTTTGTCCCATACATAACAGAAATAAGTGCCACAAGGGCAATAAGGAAAGGAGATATCGCTAATATTGAAAACGACACTATGTTTGTTTTTTTCAACTTTCACACCTTTTTCTTTATCCATTTTGCGGTACACAATATCAACCACTTAAGTGTATACCCTTAACAACTGCCTGCAATGAAAAATGCCACATCTTACAAAAGGCTGGTAATAGCCCGGTGATATCACCAAATCTACTACCAGCCTGTTTATACTATTTAAATAATTTTTCAGCCGCAGCATCTAAGAATTTCACCTTAGACCAAGCAGTACCACCTTGTGCTAATGGCTCAATTGTGTTGACAAAAACTTGATTATTTTGTGTTGCCTTTAAGCTAGTGAAAATTGGATTCTTTTGTAGCTCCTCTAAAGCTTTTGGCGTATCCTTATTCTCTGAATCCTCGAATTGCAGGAAAATCACATCTGGATTTACTTGTGCTAATGTTTCAAGTGATAGTTCCGCTTGCGCCTTAGCTGTTGTAACAATTTCTGGTACAGGTGCTCCTAAATCTTCATATAGAACAGGGTTTAAATAAACGCCTGCTGGATAGATGTACATCACTCCACCACGAACACGGATGATTAATACTTGCTTATCTGCTAATTGCTCCTTGGATTTTACTTGGGCATCAGCAACTTTGGCTTCATAGTCAGAGATGATTTTCTTTGCATCATCTTCCTTCCCAGCTAATTGTGCAAGCAAAGTTAAATTTTCTTTCCAATTTGTTGAAATATGTGAGTATGGAATCATTGTTTGAATTTTGTTGAGCTTTTCAGCCGTTTCTTCAGGGAATTTCGAAGTACCCACGATTACATCAGGGTCCAGATTAAGAATGGCTTCTGCATTTGGCTCCATTTTATTTCCTACAAGTGTAGCCCCTTCAAAATCTGTTGCTAGATAGGCAGGAACTTTGCCACCTACTTCAAGGACACCTACTGGCTTAATACCAAGCATTGCAGCATCTTCCATTGATTCAAGACTTGCAGCGACAATGTTCTTTACTTCGGCTGGTAGCTCATATTGCTCACCTAAGTACGTTATTGTCTGCGTTGATTTAGCTTGCTCTGTCCGTGATTCTGTTGCACTTGTCTCCGCTGTATTAGCTGTTGATGTAGATTCCTCTGCTTTATCTGTTCCACATGCAGCAAGTGATAATGCTAATAGTGCCGGTGCACACATTTTAAAATATTTATTCATAGATATTCTCCCCTAACGAGCTCATATTGATAATGATAATCGTTTTCATACATATGTCAACACATAATTGATACTCATTATCATTTACGGATACTATCCTAACAAAGTAAAAAAAGATTGTGAATGGACGATTTCGAAAATGACATGGATTTTTGCCGATCTTGCTAATAAAAAAACTGCTTCTTTTTTTGGAAGAAGCAGTTTTTTTACATATAATTGGATTCCTCCATTTTCATCTTTCGATAGGCGGAAGGAGATAAATTTGTGCACTTTTTAAACACTCTACTAAAGTAAAAGCAATCGACATATCCGACACATTCTGCTACTTCAGCTACTGGAATGACATCATATTCTAGCAAGTCTTTTGCACGCCGTATACGATATTCCGTAATATAAGTGCTTGGATTCATACCTGTATGCTGCTCAAATAAATAAGCAAAACGACGACGCTCAATGCCCAATTCCATCGAGATATTTGATACTGAGATTTGCTCTGCATAATTTTCATGTATATACTGTAATGCCTGCTCCATTAATTCGCTGGCACTATCTAAAACCTGCATTTTTGCCGCCACAAGGATATCTTCCAACAAATTCATAAATAATGTCTTAGACTTGAATACAGCCATATTACCAGGAAAGGAATAGCTTTCTACTAATTGCTGAACATGGCTAATAATTTGTGTGTTAAAGCCTGTATTGATTAGAAAATGTTGCTCGGCTAGTGGATATAGATTTATTTCTTCTGTAGGTAGGCTGTAATGAACAACTGCATACTCCCAACCTTTATGACCAGTCGCTCTCACTTCTATCGGCATCTGGGGGCCTGCATGGACAATCATTCCAGGCTCCATCATATAGGGGGTTCCATTAAAGCTAAAGATCGCACTCCCTGCAAGTGGTACTACTAAACCACACTTATCTGGAGCTGTTGTTCTACCAGCATCTACTTCACCTGGGTCCATTTTTTTAGTAAAAACATCTGTAAATTTTACAGAAGCATGTGCAAAGTAATCAATTAAATATTTGATATCCATATGCTAACTCCTATACATGTATAACATTCTGAATCTGTGAAAAATGAATTTTTAATTCTGACCAACTCAAATGCCATTGCTTTTGCTGAATTCTTTGACGATAAATCGCATAGGCATCCTTATTTTCTAGGTAAAACGATGTTGGCTCTACAATGCCTGCTCCTAAAAGATGAATACCGTACGGTGCTGCAATTTCTAGTACCCCATCTGATAATTTTACTCCAATTGCCGTTGGGATTTCTGGGAAATGAGAGATTCCATCAACAGCAGACTGATATGGTTTACTACCATTTAGGACATGCATTCGGGCTTGATTTTTCACTGACCAAGGCTCGTTTGGAGATAACTTTCTCAGTTCTTGCTCATACTGCTTCTCTACTTCTTCTGCTAAATTTTCTTTATCAAAATATATCACATCAATATCAGCAATTGGTGTTCTTTCCTCCTTATCGTGAAGGTAATCCCATACCTTTGAGCGAATAATTCCTGCGCATACCCACCAATCTGGTAATTGCAAAGTTTCTACTAAGGATAAAATGCTCATCATCCAGTCATCAGATGCTATTAAGTTCTTCAGCTCTTCCTCCGATTGAAGCAATCTCATTCATTCAGCCTCCATACCGCTTTTACACCAAAATGTTAATCTTTCCGCCACTATTTCAGGTGCATCACGAAAAATATCATGGCCTGCCCCTACAATCGACTCAACATCTAAATTCTCTATTTTTGTATGTAAGCTTTGGATGCAATTTTTTCTTTTCGTTTCTAATTCAGCAGGTACCGTAGCATGCAATAATAATGTAGGACATTTTAACATGCTCACTACTTGGTCAACTGGTTGAAAATTGATACCTTTTATCATCGCTTGTGCCGTGAACTGAGAAAGAGTTAGTCTGATCTCCCCGTTGATTTCCTTCACTTGTGCTTTTGAAGCTACTTTTAACTCCTTTGACCACCGAGAAAGCTCTTCTTTCTCAGAGTTAAAAAATTCTTCCCATGATGGAAAACGGACATCTTTGCAAAAATTTGCTACGTCCTTTAATTCTTTTTCTAATGTGACACCTAAATCTTTCCCTGACATATATCCGCCATCTAGTAGTACGATGCCTTTAAGTTGATGCGAGTATTTAGCTCCGTAATGAATAGCCAAGTCTGCACCAAAAGAATGCCCAATTAAATAAAAGGGCTTACTTTTTAAATTTGCACTTATTATTTCCTCTATTATTTGAATTAAATGAGAAGGAAGATACTCTTCTTCCTCTTCTAACATAGGTCTATAACCATGTCCAGGTAAGTCAAAAGAAATAACATGGTACTCCGATAAATAAGTTGCTAGCTCCCCAAAGGCTAAGCCTGAGCTTCCAAGTCCATGTAAAAAAACTAAAGATGGATTATAAGGATTTCCCCATTGATATATTTCTTGATTCATTTAATCCCCCATTTCCTATAAATTAATTTTATAAATAACCAAAAATTATATATTAGATTTATACATTAACACCAATTATCCTTAAGCTAATAAAAGAAAGGGAGAAGCTTATGAATAAAATGATCATGCTGTTGTTCTTTGTACTACTTAGCTTTATTGGACTTTTTTATGCAAACATTTCTTTTACACTCGTATGTATTGGAATGATAGCTGCTTTTGTCGGTACACTTGCGGGAGGTGGTGGACTGATTACACTTCCTGCCATGATGCTTGTCGGTATTCCGATTCAAACAAGTATTGCCACAAACAAATTTTCTACAGGTATTTCAGCTTTATCCAGTATTTTCTATCTACTCTATCAGAAAGAGCTACATCTCCCATCTATCCTCAAATATATAGCTCTTGCTTTTGTTGGGGGGATTTGCGGCGCATTTCTAGCGGTTTCGCTGTCTGAGCAAACAATGAACTATACGGCCTGTATGCTACTCCTTTTGGCTTTAGTCGTTACTTTGAAGAATAAGGCGTGGACCGAAGTTCTTGATTCGCTAGAACATCAAGCACCTCATTTTTGGCAACCGTTTTTCATCGCCATGTATGATGGTGGTTTCGGCCCTGGCTCTTCGACATTTAGCATCTTACATTATCTACGTTCTCATCACCCTTACATAAAGTCTGTACAGCTCACTCGAGTACTCCTCTTTGGTAGCTGTACAGGGGCATTTGTTGTGTTTAATCATTCTGGCTTTATTCAATGGCACTATGCGATTGCTTTGGCACTTGGCTCTATTATAGGCTCCCAATTAGGTCTCCTAGTGCTTCCGTACATTCCATTAAGGTTAGCCAAAATACTGCTAACATTGATTATTACATTGTTGCTTGTTCAAAATATATGGAAAATAATTTAATGACCACTACTCAAGTGCTCATGAATTATCTTCCATTCACCATTAATTAGTGTAAAAATATTAGTCGCTCTACCGCTACCTGATACAAACTTTCCGTTATGATAGCCTTCATAATGATATGTATAGAGACAGGTAGCCGTCTTTTCATCAACGGTTAACCATTTTACATCAGTGGCTGAATAAACCTCTTCTTTAATGACATTCCATGCATGCTTGAAATAAGCCTCAATCTCCTCTGTTGTTGTGCAAGTTTTATCAGAGAACCAATAAATTGCTTGTGGATGCAAAATAGCTTTTACTTGATTAAAATCATGGGTATTTGTTGCTTGAATATAATGTATCAATGCTTGTTGATGTGTCATCTTTACCCCTCCTTTTTTAACAATTTTATCCTAAAATTAACTTCTTAGAAATAATAATTGTTGCATGACCTTCTGCTTGGACAGCTACTGAAGAACATCTATAATGAAGTCAAAACTATAAAGACGGAGGATGTCTATGCTAGCTACTATTGAAAAACAATCCAATCACCATATTGCTACATTCAAACGACCATTACCACATTTAAAAAATGCCGTTTGGGCCGCCATGACTAACAATGAAAACCTACAAAAATGGATGAGTAATTTAGAAATCATTGAGCTACGTAAGAACGGGAAAATACATTTTAATATGAATGATGGAACAGGTAATTTTGAGGAAATAACCATTACAGATTATGCCGAGAAAGAAGTACTGGCATTTGATTGGGGAACGGATACGGTGAGATTTGAACTATCTTCTACTAACAAGGGTTCTTTATTGGTATTAGTGGAGACACTTCAAGAGCTGACAGAGCATACACCGAAGGATTTAGCAGGATGGCATATTTGCCTTGATATGTTAACAGATTTACTAAATGGCGTAGAACATCAACATTTCCCCATGGATGAATGGCAGCAACGATTCAGTGAATACAAAAAAATGCTAAGTACTGTGAAATAAAATAAGACAAAAAATCCTAGAGCATTATTACTCTAGGATTTCTAAAATTAATAAAAAGCTGTGGCTATTGCTAGTGCTTTTAAAGGATCTTTGATTGAATCGAGTGTGTAAACAAGCTTTTCATCCTGCCACACAATTAAATTACCTGATTGATAGACATCTAGCTGAGCCATGCCATATTGCCTTGGGATAGGCAGCATGTGGTTTTCTAAATACGTTACTGCCTGCTTAGCCAGTTTGACACCTGCATCAGGATTATCAGTTCGTGTATGAGTGGCAATTGCCCATCGCCCTTCGTTCCAACCAGTCCATAATGAACCAGCGCCTGCATCTTGATAACCTTTTATATTGTAACCAAGATCAACCTCTTGCCCGCCATTTTGATTAAAATTATCAAATGCTATCTGTGTGCTTGCACCTTCCACACTTTTATATTTCTTGACCAGCAATCTTCCAATAACAGTCGCTGATTTCTTTAATCGAATATCGTTAATTGGCATATTCTCTTTGCTCTCATAAAAAATAACTTCAACCTGGTCGCCCTGTGTTCTTGCTGTAGCTGATAAAAATGTACCCTCTGCAATAGGTAACGTTGTTGGCATTTTTATTGGAACATTGAAATGTATCTGCTCCTTTATTTGTTGAAGAGCTTCAGTTGCTTGAACCGTATCAATTTGATCATTATTAGACAGTGCTACAGATGTACTTGTTTCAATCTCATGTTCTTGTGCATTCTTATTTCGTTCAGCACAAGCACTTAAGCTACAAATGCTTAACAATAAAAAGAGAAATACTACCTTTTTCAACATGTTAACCCCCATTTAAGAAATGCCTTCTCTCCATATTTTCCCCTGAAAAAGGTTAACTTAAACGCTTCAGCTATCGAAGTTCATTGATGCGCTTCGTCAGCTCATTAAACTTCTGATCAAGCATGGTGTAGTCCTTATCTTTTACTGTTAGAAAGCTCAGTTTGCCTAAAATCTCTTGTCTTTCCGTTTCAAGCTTTAAACGGAGAGCCGCTGTATCATCCACTTTATTCGGTGTGACTTCTGTCCACTTTTTCTTGATGTGCTGACCGTGAAGCTCCCAAACACTGTTCGTGACTTTTTCTAGAAAGTATCGATCATGTGAAACGACAAGCAATGTTCCATTATATTGAGTAAGAGTATGCTCTAACTGCTCACGAGAAGGTAGATCAAGATGGTTTGTCGGCTCATCTAAAATAAGAACATTTTTATCCTCTAAAATATAAGCCATCAGCTTACACTTTACGCGTTCTCCCATACTCATTTTGCCTATGGGAGATGTCCAATGTGTCAGTGTAAACCCTAAATTCTTCATCAAGTTGCGCACTTTAGCACGCTCTTCAAATGTCTCTTGATAAAAATATTGCTCTGGTGTCTGATCAAGTGGTAAATCAAATACTTCCTGTGTCAGATAACCAATGTTTGCAGCTGGTGATACCCATACTTCACCCTCAGCTTCTAGCTTGCCTAAAAGAACTTTTAAAAAGCTTGTTTTCCCACTTCCATTCTTTCCTGTGATAGCTATCTTATCTCCAAATTGAGCCGTAATATTCACATCGTTAAATAGTATGCGTTCACCAAATTTTAAAGATAAATGCTTGATTTCCAGTAAGCGCTTGCCAACTCGTTGATTCGTGCCTAAAGAAAAACGAATCTCTGCTTCTGGCTCCACTGCTTCCACTCTTGTCTTCGCAAGTTCAGCCTCTAATCGCTTTTTCTTAGATTTCACCTGAGAATCTAAACGCTTTGCTTTCACACGATGGTACTCCTTAAAACCTTCCAGTTTTGTTGACTGGGCGTGGCCCTTTTGTGACCAAGACGTCAGTTCCGACATTTGAGCCTCAATTCGTTCAATGTTTTTTTGCTGCTTCTCGTAGGCACGTTGCTGTGTTAATCGTCGGTGTTCCCTATCAGCCATGTAGCTTGTATAATTGCCATCATGTTCAATCAGGCTTTTTTCCTCAATAGACCAGATTTTTGTGGCAACCTTATCTAAAAAATAGCGATCATGTGATACCACGATGATTGTCCCCTTATAGTTTTGTACTTGTCTGATGAGGAATGCGGTACTTCGTTCATCTAAATGATTCGTTGGTTCATCAAGTAATAAAATTTGAGCATTCTGGGAAAAACCTTCTGCAAGACGCATTTTCAGCTTTTCACCCCCACTTAACGCTGCAAATGACACATTAGGTACCTGCCACTTAGCCAGCAGATCAGCTTCTCTTGCGGATACTTCTAGTTTGTCAAAATGAGCTAGCTCCTGTTCAACAAATGTAATTTTTAAAGCCTGTGCTCCCTGAATTACTCCCATAGTTGGTGATAATGTACCTTGAATCAATTGTAATAATGTCGATTTCCCAGCACCATTCCTCCCTATAATGCCGATGACTTCGCCTTTTTTTACTGTGCCTGTCACATGCTCAAATAACAACATATCCTTTATTTCATAACGTACATCCTGTAATTTTAAAAGTTCCTTCATACTATCCATCCTCTCCAGTTGGAGGGACAAAAAAATCCCTCCAATTCATTTGGAAGGATTAGTCGCTACAATATCATACACAAATAAGCTCCAAAATTATTGTGAAAACAAGCTTTGGAGTAGCTAAATATCGGCAGTGGTTTGCGAATATAAAGCAATTATTATGAAAAATGGGCAGACTAATCCTATTTTTGTTGTTCGTGAAATATAAAATTTCCTATACAAAAATTAAGATTAGTTATTCATTAGCCACCCATCTTCCCTTCATTCATCGTTATCGTCATTGTAACATCATTTTTTTAAAAATAAAACTCCATACCTTGAGCTAAGTCTATCTAAAACATTCATAGGAACGAATTTGGTTTCTAGAAATGGTACGGAAATACCAGCCATATCTTCGACTCCACCTAAAGCCAGCAATGATTTCCCTTCCTACAGCTGTTGGGAAAAACCAAAAACTTCTACCACTATTCATCCAAATATACGTATTTCTAAATAAACAGGAGCGTATACCACTAGAACCTTCTCGCCAAGCAGGAATTGGTGGTGAAAAACCTGGTGGTGTGCTCATTGGCATTTGTCCTGCGGGAGGGGGGCCGAAATGAGTTGGCCCAAATGACGTTGTTTCAAAATCATTATAACCTCCCCAACCACCAGGTCTTCTAAAATTATCTTCTCTAAATGGATTATTATACACACAAACCCTCCTTTTACATTATTCATTATATGTAAAAGGGCGATTCACCGTTGAGCCATTGCCCATTTACCAAAGGTAACCTAGTTCCTATTATTGTATAATGGAAGGAAAATCCTTCAAAAAGGAGTACTTATGAAAAAATTATTGATACTCTTATTAGCCCTGCTTATCGCAGGTAGTATGTGGATGCTGCTTGCTAAAAATTCAGTCTATTCTTCCATAAATATCCAAACAAAGCTTGCTGATGTGAAAGATTACACATACTACTTAGATAAAGGCAACGATGCCATTGGCAAGAGCATGACGAAGTTAGATTTAGTGATTGTAGAACCTCTTGAAATGCAGCAAAAGTATATCGTCAATGCTCAAAAAAGCGGTACTTTAGTGTACGGCTATATTAATGTGATGGAAGCAGACAAATGGAATACAGCACTCTATCAACAATTGAAGGAAGAAGATTTTTATCGAGACAAACAGGGTGAAAGAATGTATTTTGCCAAATGGGATTCTTTTTTAATGGATTTGACTTCTACGCACTATCAAGACATTTTGCTAGCAGAAATAGAGCAGCAAATTGTTCAGAAAGGCTTAGACGGTGTGTTTTTAGATACGGTTGGTAATATCAATTCCTATTTACCTGAAGATGAACAAAAGTGGCAAAATGAAGCCATGTTATCTTTTATCCAACAAATCAAAAAACGACATCCAAATATATCTGTTGCTCAAAATTGGGGATTTCAAACACTCGCCGATTATACAGCACCATATATTGATTTTATTATGTGGGAGGATTTTTCGTATCCTGTGGTAGGAAAAGATGAATGGTCACTCGATATGATGCAACAGCTTGTCCACATACGCAATAAATTTGGTACACAGGTGATGGCAATTGGTTTTGAAGAAGAATCAAAAAGCCGTGCATTAGCTGAGAAGCATCACTTCAAATTCTTTTACAGTCCTGCTGGCTCTTACTATAATAGCTGGCAATCATCCTTACTTCCCTCTGACAAACGACTGTTTTGAGGGATATTTGTTTAAGAGCTCATCTCAGGGGTAGACTAAAAGAAAATCAGCTTGAGGTGATAGGATTGGATATGACCAATATGTATGAAGAACAAAAACATAAGCATGAAAATCGCTTTCAATATAAGCAGCGTAACATGTGGACTGGGATTTTATTTGGGCTTGGGGTTGTTGCATTTATAGATGAGGTGATTTTTCACCAATTATTACACTGGCATCATTTCTATGATAAGTCTACAGCAGCTATTGGACTAGTTTCAGATGGTTTATTTCATGCATTCAACTTTTTTGCTACGATTGGATCTGCTTTTTTATTGGCTGATCTACATAGAAAACATGGGTTTTGGCTAAAAAGATGGCTAGGCGGTATTTTTCTTGGAGCAGGCTCATTTCAGCTTTACGATGGAATTATACAACATAAATTCATGAAACTTCACCAAATTCGTTACAATGTTGAAATACTTCCCTATGATATCGTTTGGAACATATTGGCGGCGCTATTAATAATTATCGGTATTGTCTTACTGCTCCAAACAAATCAAAAAGATCGATAGGAGGTGGCGCATCTTGCATTCTCACGATGTTCATACTCAAAACTTTCCTATTATGGTTCAGCTTCTACTGGCCTTGCCATTTGTTCTAGCTCTTATAGGCTATATCCTCGCTGTTATTATTTCGAATCAACATAAAAAACAATGGCCTCATTTCCGTACTATCTGTTGGATTGTTGGAAATGTCTGTGCTCTGATTACATTAATCGGCCCATTGGCTGCTCTTAGTCATATTCATTTTGACGCACATATGATAGGACATTTATTGCTTGGCATGCTGGCACCATTACTTATGGCTTTAGCAGCACCAATGACTCTGCTGTTAAGAACCTTACCAGTAAACAAGGCACGTATTCTCTCTCGGCTACTAAAAAATCCGTATATTCGTTTTATTCGTCATCCAATTATGGCATCTATTCTAAATGTAGGAGGCCTATGGTTACTCTATACAACCTCACTTTTCAATTTGATGCATGAACATATACTATTGTATGTATTCATTCATCTCCATATTTTTCTAGCGGGTTATTTGTTTACTATTGCCTTTATTTATATTGATCCTACTCCACATTCATACTCTTATGTTTTTCGATCCCTTACATTAGTAGTAGCATTGGCTGCTCATGCCATATTGGCAAAATTTATTTTTGCAAATCCGCCTCATCATGTACCATCCACTGAGGCAGAACTAGGTGCTAAGATCATGTACTACGGTGGAGATGCTATTGAAATCCTTCTTGTGTATATTCTCTTTTATCAATGGTTTAAAAGCACAAGGAATAGTATTCACCCCAAAGCAGCTACTTCATCACGCTAATCTCGCCCTGTTGATTAGGTTAAATAGGATTGGATAATCCGCCAGTCCTCTAGCTTTTCAGTGAACGTTTTAATATTTTTCCCTGGTATTGGACTTGTTGATGGCATCTTTTTATAGGCTCGTCCTTCTAGAAGCCCTAAGCCAATATGCTTTTTAAAAACCTCAAATGCTTTCGCTCCATTAAAAAGCACTAATTGAATATTAGGGTATTGTTCAAAAAGGGTTTGAAAATCATTGGGCTTTTCATTGCGTATCGCTGCATCTAAACTTCCTTCACGTTCACAAGTTGCAATCGTGTCCCAAAGACCGATTGCATTGTTTTTTAATAAGGCTATTCTCTCTGTATAATCATTTGGAATCGCTATCTGTAATAACTCACCCATAATAGGCCAAAAGTGATTGCGTGGATTGCCATAGTACTGCTGTTTCTCTAACGATTGTTTTCCTGGCATGGATCCAACAATGAGCACCCTTGTTGATGAGTCTACAATTGGTAATAATATATTTTTTAATTCATTGGACACAACAATCACTCCTTTTCTCTATTGTAGCGGAAAATTCGAACCAGTAAGTAAATCTTGGCTTGAAATGAACAAGGGATGTTGGCATGAATGGTTCATTTTATACGACTGCACAATTTTGTAGCCTATACAGTAGCCTATCCAAGGTGGAAGGGCCCCCCCGTATAGAAATGGATGATGTTGTTTGATTCCTTGGAGTTGTAAATTCGGTAAAAAATGATGCTCCCATAAAGCTAAAAGTTCTTTTTCTGAGTAGGATTGTAACCAGGGAGCAATCCACCTTTCTCCGTATAAATCTTTCACCGCATCTTCTGCTAAGCCTTCTAAAATGAGAGAATCCAATAAAGTCATATCATCTAAAGTTTTTTTTAATATGTGTATACGACAAACATGGTTATATTCATGAGCAAATAATGCTTGAAGCTCCTGCTTTTCTAAATCACCCACAAATAAAAAAAGCGAATGAGGATAAGCGACACCATTTTTATTGGTTATCGTTTGCTGCTGAGTAATGGGGAAAATATAAATTGGTATTGATGGGCCTTTCCATTTCCTCTGTAAGTATAGGAACTCCTGCTGTACACTGGCCCATACTTTTTGCCTCTTTAATTTTTCAATATCGACTTCCTCATGAGGTAAAAAAAGACCCTGTTGCTGTAATGTATAGTGAATTTCTTCTGGAAGCCCATCTCGAAATAGTTTGACTAATCGACCGCAAAGAATCGAGCATTGTAAGCTTGTTCGCTCATCCTTTCTAGTTGATTTTCTAGCACTTACAAATTCATCTAACCACTTATCCGTTGACACAACTGCCATATTATCACCTCTTCACAGCATATGTCTTGAATAGACAATCGGCTAGTGATAAATGCATCAAATCGCATATATTAGCTTGTAATGACAATGAAAGGAGGGATATGTGTGAATCCAGCTGATGCTTATAGTCTTTGCTGTAAATATCATGGTAAACGTGTTCGAATCTCGGATTCATCTGGTAAAGTACATGTTGGAGAAATCACAAGGGTAGATAGAAGACAGGTATGGATTCTACCTGATAGAAGATATAGTGGTTATGGTTTAGGGTTTTGGGGATTTGGAGGGTATGGAGGAGAAGGTTTTGGCTATGGAATAGCTCTAGGAACAATTTTAGGTATTGCGCTAGCTCCAATTATTTTCTTCTAATTCAAACCTTTTATTTAAATGAAAAAGAAGCCATTTCAAACATTGTTGAGATGGCTCATTTTTCATTATTGAACTTGCTCTTGTTGCTGTTTGCTTTCAATCAGCTCGGATATTGTAACAAATGTGTAGCCTTGCTTTTTTAATGCAGGTAATATTTCTTCTAGTGCTTGAATTGTTTGTGTACGGTTCCCGCCACCATCATGAAATAAAATAACATCTCCAGGCCTTGTTCCCTTCATTACCTTTTGCACAATTTTCCTTACACCAGGCTCTTTCCAATCTTGCGTATCCTGATGCCAGGACCACATTACTACCTTATAGCCGTCCTTAACAGCAGCATTAATCATAGCATCCGTGTAATTTCCACCAACGGGACGGAATAAAACTGGGGAAAAACCAGTAATACTATAAATCGTGTCATTTGTCTGTTGAAGCTCCTCTTGCAATTTTTTGATGGAAACTTTAAATGGATGTGTATACGTATGATTTGCTAATTCATGGCCTTCTGTATAAGAACGTAAAACAAGCTCTGGATATTTTTCTGCATTTTTTCCAATAATAAAAAAGGTGGCTTTTGCATCATATTTTGCTAATAAATCTAGCACAGCAGCTGTGTATTTAGGATGTGGACCATCATCAAAGGTGAGTGCAACAATTTTATCCTCTGTTTTGATATCCCAAACAACTTCACCTGTCTCCTCATAATAGGGACGACCTCTATCTGCGTAGCCTTCCTGCACTAAAAATCCCGAGATGATTAAAAAGAAAACCATAAAAATGAATACGTAATTACGTGTCATAGCATCACCTCCCAAGTCCGAAATCACAGAACTCCGTCAACTTACTATTTACGAATTACCCGGAAATATACTTGTGAAGGATTGTCTGTTTTCTCCTTTTAATTATTTCAAAAAAATTTTAAACGTTCTTTATAATTTTGAACAATATGTGAAAATCTTTGAATAGTACTTTATTTTTTTATTTATTGATGTAAAATTAAATCAAATCTGATATATAACAGTTATTATAAATATATAAATGTTATGCAACACAATAAAGGGGGATGACATATATGTGGATTATTACAGTATTTGAAGAAAACACTTATCGCATGTTTGAGTATAGTTCTAAACGTGAGGCAACAAATGCATTACATAAATTTAAAGAAACTGCTTTGCTTTCTTATACAAGATAATAGAGGATAAAAGGAATCTATTCATTTGAGTAGGTTCCTTTTTGTTATAAAGTACCTCCGATGCTTCCCCCCTAATTCCTTTCATCCTTATACATCTAGCAACATATTTAGTTTTTTTTCATGAAAATGTCGAACACCTTGCTAGCCTTCACCATATGTATATAGAGAAAAGGAGTGATTTCAATGGTGACAATTGAACCTATTATGATTAAAGGGCATTTCTTCACTGCAGTAGTTGTTCAATTACCTAAAACAACATTACTAACTATTTCTAATGATACAGGCTACATTATGTGTGGTGCTTTAGATGTCGGCCTATTAAATAGTCGCTTAGTTGATCGAAAAATTATTGCTGGTCGTGCAGTAGGCGTGAAAACAATTGACGAGCTATTAACAGCTCCATTAGAATCTGTAACATATGAAGCAGAACAGCTTGGTATTACAGAAGGAATGACTGGTGTAGAGGCACTTTTAAAAATGATCTAATTGGCTAAAAAAGCGTCAACTAGACGCTTTTCTTTTTTGTTTGCTAACTATTTGAATAAGCAATTTCCCCATTTCCCATACTGTTGGACAAAGGGAGTTGTTAGTATGAATAGTAGGCAACATGTTAAAATACACGCCACCTTACTTATTATTGTTTTAATTGTTTTCATCTGGTCTGTTATAAAGCCGTCCTCCTATTTAGATTGGCTAGCTGAAGTCAGTCCTGGAATTGTGGCAATAACAGTCGTTGTTTGCATTTATCATAAATTTCGCTTTACCACATTTTCTTATTTTATTATCGCTCTCTTGTCGATCCTGACATTTATAGGTGGGCATTATACCTATTCGGAAGTCCCTCTTTTTAATTGGATAAAAGATGAATTTCATTTACAACGTAATCACTATGATAGGTTTGGCCATTTTTTAAAAGGTTTATTAGCCATCGTAATAAGGGAAATACTAATCAGGAAAACACCACTTACAAAAGGAGCTTGGCTTACAGGTATTACGATCAGTATTCTGCTCGCAATTGCTGCTTTTTATGAAATCATTGAATGGTTAAGTACAAGAATCTCGAAGGGAAGTAAAGGAGCAAAGGATTTTTTAGGCATGCAGGGAGATAAATGGGATGCACAATGGGACATGTTTTTAGCCTTGCTGGGAGCTATTTTAGCTTTACTTCTATTCACAAAGCTCCATGACAAATTTTTAAAAAGAATAAACAAATCCTAAATATTTTTGCATAGCATGATTATATAACCTATGAAAGGTGGTATTAGATGTACTATGCACAGGTCAATCAACAAACACATCATCCATCACGTACTATGATTGTAATCGGCTATGGACAGGTAATGGCTACACCAAGCTCTGTACAATTACAAATTGAAGTCCAAACACAGGGCAACCATGTACAAGGTCCTCAACAGGAAAATGCGGCAATCATGAATGAAGTTATGCAATCACTTATCGCACTTGGTATTCCAAGAGAACAAATTCAAACGGCTAGTTATACAATCACACCACTATATAATTTCGAAGATGGCAAACAAATTTTTAATGGCTATGAAGTAGTCAACGCCATTTCCGTCAACGTTTCGGATACCAATGATTTGGGCTTAATCATTGATACGGCTGTAGAAAATGGGGCAAATCGAATAACCAATATTCAGTTCAAAATGGACCATACCGATGCTTACTATCAGCAAGCATTAAGTTTAGCGCTACAGAATGCTCAATTGAAGGCGAAAACAATAGCAGAAACTATGCACCTGCCTTTGCAGCCACTCCCTGTAGAGATTGTGGAAGAGCAGGCTAACACACCTATCCTTTATCGCTCTATGGCTGTATCCTCGGGAATCACGCCTATAGAACAGGGACAAATTGCTATTGATGCTACTGTTCGTGTAAAATTTCAATACTAAAGTTAGGAGCCTTCCGCTAGTCAAAGTGCAGAAGGCCCTCATTTATTTTACAAGTGTATTTTTTTCAATAAGGATTTCATCATCCTGAGTTTTAATAACCATATCAAAATGTTGGCAATGTGGATGCATAAATAATTCATATTGAATACGTCGCTCATCATGTGATTGTTTTAAATAATTTATATCTGTCCCTCTTTCAAGCACATCACGATCTGATCTTCTCTTAAGCTCTGTAGCCCCATCCGTATAAAAATAAATCTTTAAATCGAATAACTGCGGATCTATAAATGCTACACACATTCCTTCTACTATCGTGATCTGTTTTTTCGAAGATATTAATGTACTTTTCATATAATGTGTATCGATTGTCATTAAATCGAGTCCTACTCTTATCATCTGAACATCTCGCTCCAATGATGGCAGATGATGAGCAGCGGGATGACAAGCCGTCATTTTAAAACGATGATGCTCATTTTGATATGTATAATCAAGTATAGTTTGTTTGCGAATATCAGAATTCACAATATACGGATCAGTATTTAAATAATTCACTTCATCTTTATCTAAAGCATGTATAAGTTTTTTGGCAAATGTCGTTTTTCCAGCAGCTCCATGACCAGAAATGCCGATTATGATTTTTTTATCAGCTTGTTTAACCCATCTTAAAATTTCTTTTAATATCGTCTCCATCTTACTCTCCTTCACTATAAAAGGTATGGCAAGAAACAATTCCTACCATACCACTTAATATTAGCCTTCATTATACGGGGAATCCCATATTCGCTCTATCATTACTCCATTATGCTTAGGGCTTAGTAGAAAAACATCTGGGTTGCTTAAATTTTTCCAACAGTGAAAATCAACATCCTTATCATAATACTTCAGTAGCAAAGAGATGATATTGCCATGACTCACAATTAATGTATTATCAACATCCTGAGCAAATGCATCTTTTACAAGGTCTACAATTCGATGCATCGCTTCATTACTGGATTCTCCACCATCATATTTTAAATCCATATCAACAAATGTCGCCTGTAATTTTTCGTACCAATCTGGAAAATCTCTAGTACTTAAAAGGCGCTCCGAAAGACGTTCATCAATTTCAATCGTTATACTTTCTCTGCTACTTAATGGTTCAATGGATTGGATTGCTCGTAAGAAAGGGCTAGATACAATTCGATCAATTTTTAGATTCTTGAAAAATTCAGCTAAACTATTTGCTTGCTCTATTCCCTTCTGTGTTAAGGGTGCATCTAGTGATTGTCCTTGTGCTAGACAATGTCTAATGACATAAATTTTCCCCATAAAAACCTCCTAATTTAGAAAGTCATTTATAAACGATTATTATACCCCGTTTTCTAAATAGCTCCGATTTAAATGTTCCTATTCATTATCTCACTTGTTCTACATTTTTCCGCCCAAAATAATTCGTCCCTATCACACCAATAATAATCATGATGCCACCAATAAGATGATATAGATGGAAATCTTCCTGTAAAAATAAGACCCCTGCCAAAATAGTAATAAGTGTTGCAAAATTGCTAAAGACACTCATTTTAGATGCTTCCAATTTAGATAAAGCATAATTAGATAAATAGGATGTACCAAGTGAAGATAGTATACCTAAATATAAAATAGCGAAGACAAAATGAGCATGTGTTAATGGCTTAAAAAATTCATTGAGTGTTCCATTCATCATATGACTTCCAAGAGCCATTCCATTAAAAATAACAAATCCACACAATGTCATGACATATGTTAATGCTAGTAAAGAATATTTCTTGGTAAGCCCTCTAGCAAAAATATTATAAAGTGATGTCGCAATCGCTGATAGTAAAATAAATCCACTTCCTATGACATTTCCTGTAGTAGTATTTGCTCCATTCATCATTAACAGATAGATGACACCAAGTACGGACAAACTTACAGATACAAGTTGACCCCGAGTAGCTTTTTCCTTTAACAATAAACCTGCCAATGCTAATGTAAAAATAGGAATTGTCGCTTGAATAATTCCCGCCTCTGATGAGGAAATTTTAGCAAGTCCAAGCACTTGAAACGTAAAAAAAGCAATTGGATACAAGATGGCTAACGGTAATATTTTTAGTATGTCCTGCATGTTCATTATTAGCTTATTTTTTGTCATTACCATGATTATAACAATACCGATGAATGCAAAAGTAAAACGATGTGCAAGTATATCAATAGGACTTGCTACAGTCAACGTAACTTTCACAAACATAAATGAGAGCCCAATGACAAATGCATAAATTATTGCTGCTATATAGGCATTTCTATTTTCTGACATAGGATCGTACTCCTTCTTTAAACATTCCGGCCGGTATAGTTATCGTATTAAATAGAGAACTTATTGACGATATAAAAAAAACACATCTGTACCGATACAGATGTGCTGGAGGTTATGTATGCTTAAATACGAATGGATTTATTCTCAGCTCCTGACTCAGATCCAAACAGGCTCACTTCAAGCAGGGGCAAAACTCCCCTCGATTCGCCAGTTATCACAGCAATTTTCCTGTAGTAAGAGTACGATTTTAGCATCTTTAAAAAAACTGGAGGATCAGCATCTTATCTATTCAATGCTTAAAAGTGGCTACTATGTTGTTGATCATCAACTGCCCATCCAACCAAAAATGAAAAATTACATAGATTTTGCTACATCTTCGCCCAATTGGCATGCATTCCCTTATCAAGATTTTCAGCATTGTATTAATAAGGCCATCGACATATACCAAGCAGATTTATTTAGATATGGGACACCAAAAGGCCTACCGTCATTAATAGCGGAAGCAAAAAAACTATTAACAAGCTATCAGCTGTTTACAAAGGAAGAAAATATTTTCATTACTTCAGGTGTCCAACAATCTCTATCCTTGCTAAGTATAATGCCCTTTCCAAATGGTCGCTCAACGATCTTAGTGGAACAACCTAGCTATCATTTGTATATGGATTATTTAAAAACCTATGAACTTCCGGCAATGGGCATCAAAAGAACAACGGATGGTATTGATTTAGATGAATTAGAAAACATTTTTAGTAAACACGACATAAAGTTTTTTTATACGATGCCACGTCTGCACAACCCTCTAGGAACTTCCTATAGTAAAAAAGAAAAGGATTCAATACGAAAACTTGCCTATAAATATAATGTGTATATAGTTGAAGATGATTATTTAGCGGATTTTGAGCAAAATACAAAAATAGATCCCCTATTTACGGAGGATACACAGGATCGGGTTATTTATTTAAAAAGCTTTTCTAAAATTATGTTTCCTGGCTTACGTATCGGACTTGCCGTATTACCAAATGTTTTGATTAATACCTTTCAACAGTATAAAAATACCACTGATATTGATAGCTCCATGATCTCCCAAGCTGCATTAGAGCTCTACTTGAAAAGTGGTATGTTTGAACGTTATCAGAAGAAAGTCAGTGAAGCTTATGCAAGCCGAGCAAATCAACTTCAACAATCTATAGCAACTCATCTGGCAGACTATCAATCCTCAAAGGAAATCTGTATGCATAGCCATATCATTCTACCGAGACAGGTGAATACTTCTAAGATTATTGATCATTTGGCACAACAAAATATTTTGTTAGATCCTATTAAACGCAATTATTTAGATGCATTTTATCGGGAACGTATTATCAAACTAAATGTATCGAATATAGACGAATCCAAGATTGATGTTGGCATAAGGGAAATTGCGCTAGCCCTTCATAACACGAGCAATTATTTCTAAAGAACATTATTCATGAAACCTTATTGTAGCTCATATAATTAGACATCATAAATTGGTTCAATAAGGAGGATTCAATGCAATCTGAGAAATTGCGACTAAGGAAGATTCAACGTCTTGCATATGAAATTATGGATGAGATGCACAAAGAAAAGCATCGCACAGAAATGCACAAATTAATTCCGATTATTGATAACTTGTCGCGGGCAATTGGGGATTTAACAGATTCTGTTGGTAAATACTCACTGGATTATGTAGAAGAAAAAGTAAAAAATGCCCATGCTCTTTTATTTAACAAAGAAAAGGTAGATATTTATTAATAAAGACAGGGAAAAAGGGTAACCATATACATGGCTACCCTTTTGGCATTAATGCGTTTCAGGTTCGAATGTTTTACAGTCTGTTTCCTCGCTGTTGGAAGCATGTTGTCCCTTTTGGCTGACAACATAAATTTTTTCAGCTGTGCATTTGTTACCAGAATCCCAAAATGTGCAGTTATTGACTTCACAAAGAATTTCTTGTGCCATCGTCTCACACCTCCTCCTTGTTATCTTTAACAAATTAGAGGTAATCAATACGTTATTCAAAAAAGTCATCTTGCACTTTTGTCAGTGCTGTCTGATTCACTCCATACTGAAGTCTAGATTAGTAGGATGATTTGATAAATGTTCCTGCGTAAGCATATTTGTTGAGGGTACCTTGTTGTCAACTTCTTCAAAACGGAAGCCATCTGCCCAGACTTTACCCGAACCAATTAGTAACACACCAAAATAAATGGAATTACCTTCTTCAGGTACGTCTAAGACAATAGAATAATGATTCCATTCAGTAGAACCTGTCACAGGGCGTTGATCCATATTATCAAATTGAATCGTATCACCTGTACCATTGTCAATACGCATCCATGCACCACACTTTGTAGCATCTGCCGTCTTTAAGTAGCATGACATTTTCAAGCGTTTCCCTTTATAGTCAGCTGCCTGAAAACCCTGCATCATTGTAGCAAATTGACCATGATTTGCTGAGGCAGTTGTGGAATACAATACTCCTGAACGCTTCCCTGAATGAAATACCTTGTCATCTGTATGAAATTTATACAATTCTGGATTAGCACCACTCAACACCCAACCTTTAACCTGTTCAACTGTTTCCATGTAATGTTCCTCCTCCATCATATTTAATGATTGCATTACTTTTCGATACTTCCCTGGTGGTAAAGCATAAACTTCTTTAAAGGCTCTTGTAAAAGCCTCTTGTGATTGAAACTGAAGTGTAACAGCAATCGTTAATATCGATACATTAGAGTACATCAAATAACTCGCTGCCATAGCTAGCCGACGTATACGAATATATTCACCAATCGTAATTCCCGTTTCTTGCTTAAAAATTCGGCTTAGATGGTACTTCGAATAGCCAGCAGTATTAGGAAGACATTCAAAAGAAATTTCTTCCATCAATTGCTCCTCGATATAGGCAATAGTTCTTTGTGTCGCTTGACTATACTCCATGTTACTCACCTCATCTTTATCATAATGGAGAAGGAAACAGATTTTTTGATGGAGGTTGCTAAATTTAGCTTAATCAATTATTTTTGTTGGTGTTGCTTCTTGCACAACGATGAGACCATCATAAGCTTCCTCAGGTGTCATTTTAATGGTGTACAGCATTTGTGTCAGCTTATACCACGGACGAAAATCATCGCCGATATTGCCCATTCTTTGCTTTTTGGAAAGAATATTCGCCAGCTCCTTCGATTGTTTGGCAGCTTCAAAATCCACATAAAAGATGTTATTATCAATGTCACTAAAGGCATCCACTAAAGCATTGTGATGCTCAATCGTATATTCCTTTCGTGCTCCAGACCCATTTTGTGCCTGGAATGTATTTTTCACAAAGTCTGTGCCAATCGCAAAATATTGATCTTTATATATCTCACTTAAATAATGCCCCATCGATTGATAGCCTGCCATCGTAGCAGAAGTTTTCTCAATATGACCATTATGAGCAGACATTAATACTTTATCATGACCTTGTGTTGCTTCATATTCAACAATCCATTGTAAATTTTCAGCTAAATATTCGTCCCGTAAATTCATATAATTACCATCATTTAAAAATAATTGCGTACGCTGCTTCATAATTTGCGCATATTGAACAGCAAATGCGAATTCATCCTTTGAAGATTTTTTCTCATACATCGCTTTGTTTGATTGTAAATCGTTGATTATTGTATCAATCGTTTTATCAAGCTCAAGTAGCTGACTATCCGATAAATCTCTCATCGTTTTGTTGGAAACATGCTCTAGCTTAGTCGTGAACTTTCGTGCATTGTCAGCATGTACCTTGGCGTAAAAATCAAGTAACCCCTTTTTGCTGTAATCATAGCGTTGCATATCATTTCCATAAAAGTAAATTTTCTCTTGATCATCAACTGTCTGATTATAGTCATGCATCCACTGCACAAACTCTACCATTTGTTCTGTTTTGTAGATGCCATAGTCTAACGCTTTTATAGCTTCCTCTGCCGTTCCGACACCGTTTTCGATAAATTGATTTATCTGCTGGGCCCCACCAAAATCTCCTTCTAAAACGAAAACATGGACATTTTCATTTTTTATCATCGCTTCAAATACATCTTTTTTTAATGTTTGAAATTCGATATTGCCATGTGTTGCTTCCCCAAAACCAATAATTTTTACATCATCAGGAATGTTGATATCTTTAATTTCATTCGTATATTGTGCGGCATCTTTTACTGCCTCTCTCTGTCCACATCCTACTAAAGCTACTAATAGCATCGATGCAGTTAAAAAACGTAAGCTACGTTTCAGCATTCTCATTCTCCTTTTAGCTTAAATAGATTTTCGCAGGAAATAGTAATATCCTCCGAGGAAAAATACGATGAATCCGCCACCTACTACGGTTAACAATTGCTCCCACGGTACAAAGAATACATCGTCTGTATTGCCCCCTATATACATCATCGAAAAGGGTTGTGCCCAAGGATAATACGGACCAATTCTTTCAGAATTCACTGCTAAAATTGATGGTAAAGTAAATATGACATTAACAGCAAATGGAGCAGCAAAGCTTTTAAACATAATGGACATCCACAATTGCAAGGCTACTAATGGCAATGTCGCTACCCAGCCTCCTACTATGCTTTTCCAAACAATCTCCATAGGAAAAGAATCTGTATAGCCTTTTACCATCCCAACAGCAAAGACCGAGCCTAAATACAATATCTGCATTGCTAAAACAAGCAGCATAATCAATATGTATTTAGCTACAAATACTTTCCCTCTTGTTACTGGTAATGCTAAAAGTTGCTTCCATCCACCAGACTGATGTTCATACCTACAAATAAGACTGGTAAAAACACCAGAAATAAGAGGTAAAAATAATAGAGCATATGTTAAATTCATCGAAAATAACGATATATACCACTCATTGATTTCAATCCCCTGCATGTTGTCCTCTAAATTAGCGGATAGTCCTATAAAAAGTCCAATCATGGGTCCTGCTAAAATAATTGGTACCATTTTTGATTTACGTAACTTAAACCACTCAGCTTGAAGTAAAGCAATCATTATTTCACGTCCCTTCTTGCAAAATCAACCATCCCGATAATATAGAGTAAGATACCAATTCCTACGCCTAATAAGACATTGATCATCGGCTCATTCCATTGGTTCATCAATGATGGCCATTTCCATATCATCCAATCTGGAAGAACATAGGAAGAATAGGTAAAAATCACCCCAAAAATGCCTACAGTTATAGGAATCCCTTGATTATGACTTACACTCGCTATCCACAATTGAAGTGCCAAGATAGGTAATGCTGCAAAAGCAGGGAAATAACTATATTTGGCTAGCTCCATGTAAGGTACCGTGTCACCTAATTCTAAAAACAACCCGTAGCTCAGCGTAAAAAACATTAATAACGTTGAGGCGAAGAATAGTAAGATAGCTAACAACGTAAATTTAGACAAATACACGGTTAATTTCGAAATAGGTAATGCAATGAGCTGCTTCCAAGCATTGGTCTCATTTTCAATGCTTGCTATGAATGACGTAAGAATGGCAATACCCAAGACTATGGCAAGCGGTGTAAATGAATGCACATTTAATAAGAAATAGCCCCAATCATCCTCACTTTGCTGTAAGAGATAATCCTTTCTTACTCCATAATTGACCATTTGCAGAGCAACCACCCCTAAAGGGCCAATAAGCGTTAGAAGCCATAATCCTTTACGTTTGATTTTTAAGAAGTCAGCAGTTAATAGCTTTCCCATCATATCCCCTGTTCTCCCATCGTCATTTGGAGGAATATATCCTCCAATGAACGTTTCTCTTCCTCGACTCGGAATACCGATATACCCTCCTGAACAAGAACTTGGACAATATGAGCAACCTTTTCATCCGAGCACTCTTCTAAGAAAATCACACCACCCTGATAATCTGCCTTAATACCATTTGCTAATAAGAAGCGCCATCCTTTTTCACCATTGTTTACTTTAAAGGTAACCTTTGGTTGGGCAAATCGACGCATAGCCTCAATAGAATCTTGGAAAATTAATTTCCCTTTCGAAACAATCCCAACTTGTGTTGCCATTTGATCAATCTCTGATAATAAATGGCTGGAGATTATAATGGTCATGCCATATTCCTCTGGTAATCTTTTAATTAAATTACGAATCTCTATAATGCCTGAAGGATCTAGGCCATTCGTTGGTTCATCTAAAATAAGTAATTCAGGACTATGTAGTAAAGAAGCAGCAATACCAAGACGTTGCTTCATTCCTAAAGAGAAACCTTTGACCTTTTTATGGGCAGCTTCCTTCAAACGGACAATTTCCAAAACTTCATCGATTCGAGTTTTCGGTACACCTAGTATTTTTCTTAGTGCCTCTAGATTCTCATATGCTGTTAAATGTGGATAATAAGAAGGGTTTTCCACCAACGAACCAATCTTAGCTAAAATTTGGATACGTTCCTTCGTAATATTCTTTTCAAAGACTTTAATTGTTCCAGAAGATGGCTTCATTAAACCTAGAAGCATTCGAATTGTAGTCGTTTTACCTGCCCCATTCGGACCTAAAAATCCATATATTTCACCTTTGCGTATTTGCAAGTTCAAATTTGATACAGCTTGCTCTTTTCCAAAGCGTTTTGATAAGTTTTGTGTTTGTACGATATATTCCAATGTCCTCACCTCTTTAACTATCTTAAAAAGGGAAGTTTAAAAAAAGGTATGGGCTAAGTTTAAATTTTGTTTAAAAAATCATTTCTATCATAAAAAAAATCTGCGAAGCATTTATTTCTCAAGCTTCGCAGATTTTTTTATGATAATTTTAGTACCAGAGTGATCGGAATGGATATCCCATTCAAGATGCATGCCCTTTATCATGACATCAACAATTGACAAGCCGATTCCGGCTCCCTTTGCATTCGACTCATTTTTCATCCCTTGACCATGATCCTCAACAATAAATGCTGTATAACACGCCGTCGATTCGGTTTTCACACTTATATATTTACCACTATTCGCGTGGCGCAGTACGTTTTGGAAAATATTATCAAATACTCTCCCTAACCATAATGGATCAACACGCCATTCAACAGGTTCAAATGACTGTAGCTCAATATCGATTGTAAAACCTTCTCGCTCGAAAACTGGATACCATGTCGTTAGATGTTCCCTTACAAATCGGATAACATTGATGTCTTTCGGTTCAAACTTATATTTACTTGCCATAAGCAATGTGTAGGACATCAAATTTTCAATTAAAGCATCAATATTCACTATGGATGTGTCCATAGCCTTTAATGCTTGCTTCCCTTCCTCAGATAACGCTTCTTTGCTAATTGTATAGGATTGAGCTCTTACCTTCGTTAAAGGTGTCCGTAAATCATGTGATAAATTAGCAATCAGTTCACGTCTTAGCTGTTCTTCCTTCTGTTGACGTTGTTTACTGTCTCGCAGTTCACAAACCATTCTGTTAAAACTATGCTCCAATTGCCCAATCTCATCTCGTTTTTTCACCTGAATTTCAATAGGTAGACCATCTACATCACGTATTTCCATCGCCTCTTGCAGATGTAATAGTCTTTTTCGAATTCCCTTGAAAAATAGAAGCGAAACTACAATAAAAAATAAAATAACTGCAATAACACCAAAAAATAAAAAGTTACCATAGTTATCATAGACCTTTATAAGTGGAGGATTAAATGCTACCCTTGGAATCTCTAATACAATAAAGCCATTTGATATATCATCACCTAAGAAGGCAATAACAGTAAATGGATCATCTCCATAACGTTCTTTTATAAATTGAGTTGTATAGGCTGGTGTCCACTTTGCTGGTAACTGATCCTTCACATTCCATGTAGTCAGTAAGTTCCCCTCTTCACTTACCCAAAACATAGAAGCCGTAGGAAATTGCTCTTGCCACTTTTGAAATAACTGCGTAATCGCATCATCTGTTGCATTGGTCATATTTTTAGCCTGTGCATGCCATTGCTCTTCAATATCACTTTCTACAAGTACTCCACTTGAAAAATCTCCTGTCCCTGTCTTTGTAATGCCTAATACGAAAATAGCAACACCCAGATAGGAGATTTGCACAATAGATATGGCTAATATAATAATGAGCATATATTTCGCTAATAATGATCGAAAAAATTTCATTGTTTCACCCTATAGCCAATGCCTCTGATTGTTTCAATAATCATAGGCTTTGCAGGATTGATTTCTATTTTTTCTCTTAAGTAACGAATATGCACCATGAGTGTTTTATCACCTTCTATATAGCTCTCACCCCATACGCCCTCATAGAGTTGTTCCTTTGTTAAAATTTGATTTAAATGACGAATAAAATATTGTAATAAATAAAATTGTTTTCCAGTCAAAAGAATTTCTTCTTCATTCATCGTATTGATAACTTGCATATCTTTCGTATAAATTTTAAGATGCTGCAATGCCAGTACATCATCATTTTTTTGATATCTTCTTAATAATACTTCTAGCCTTGCAACGAGCTCATCAGGGTGAAATGGCTTTGTTAAGTAATCATCAGCAAAATGCAGCCCTTCAATTTTATCTTCAACAGCTGTTCGTGCTGATAACATTAGAATTGGCAGGTCTTTATTTTCCCGTTTAATTCTTTTACCTAAGGAGAAACCGTCCAATCCAGGTAGCATCACATCCAATATAGCAATATCTTTTGAGTTAATATGTTGCTCAAGCCCCTCCCCTGATTCCAGCCATGTCACGTCATAACCTCGTTCCGTTAATTCCTTGCTTACCCATTGTCCGATTTCTTTTTCATCTTCTATGTACAATATACGAATCAATGTTCAACCTCCTTGATACATTTAACTAAAATTAGAAATTTATAATTTCCATACATGGTTATTATAGGGGAACTGTTATTTATTTTCTTAGGAAATTCAAAAACGTTGATTTATTGAAAAAAGCAACTAATAAAAGTTGCTCTTTTATAGTATACGTTGCTACTTTATCAACTGCTTCAAATTCATTTAGAAAGGTGTAGGGAATCGGTATTACAAGGCAAGCCCCAAAGCATGCAAGAATCATATACTCCTAAGTTGAATTATTTTTTCATCGACGTTGCTCGCTTCACATTTAGGTGCTTGAAAAAAGAAACTTTACTTCTTTTTTCTTTGATAAATATGCTAACATGGCCCTAACTATATTAAAAATATTAGAGAAATATAATTTACTTAGGTTTTACCTATAATAGAGGGGTGTTTATGTTTGGATATAAGACAACTACGCTATTTTATAGCAATTGTGGAGGAAAAAAAGATTTCTGCTGCGGCTGAAAGGTTACATATTTCTCAACCACCGTTAAGTCAGCATTTAAAAACGATGGAGGAAGAACTCGGTTCAAAGTTGGTAGAAAGGAGCGGCAAGTATTTTGAAGTAACTGAAGCGGGAAAGACATTATACAAATATGCGTTGCAGGTTGCACAATTAATGGAAGAGGCAGAAGCAGAGGTTAAGGATATTGGATTAGGCCTTCATGGTCGATTGACATTGGGCATTAATACATTTTCAGTAATTGAGCTACCTCAATTACTACAACAATTTCAACAATATTATCCAAAGGTGACTTATAAAATTCAACAAAACGAATCTTCTTATCTATGTAAATTAGTAAGGGACCGTATTGTAGAACTTGCCATCATTCGCTTACCTTTAGAATTAGATGATTTCTCTGTTCTTCATATGTACACTGAACCATTTTACTTTATACAATCCAAAAAATTCGACTTCTTAGAACACGATGTATCTTTAGTTGACATACAAAATTGGCCAATCCTTTTACCAAGCACTGAAGGCTTAGGCGTACATTATTCGATATTAGAAGCATTTTCTCGCTTCCAGTTGCAGTCCCACATTGTTGGAGAATGCTCAGATACGGCACTGTTAATGAACTTGATCGCTGCTGGCTTTAGCTCCTCTATCGTACCTGAAACTATTTTAAAGCAATATGGAGATTTACCACTTCATACATACAAAATTCCATCAGCAGAATTATCCACCTCAGTAGGACTCGTATGGCTGAAGAATCATTATTTATCTAAAGCCGCTCAAAACTTTGTGGATTTAATGAGGAAGTATTATTGTTAACGATTAATAAAAAAGAGAACAAATTAGAAACGTTAGTTTGCTCTCTTTTTGAACAGTTATTGAATAATCAGCATATCATTCTCATCAAACTGCCACATGTCGCCATAGGCAACTTCCCAATAGTAGCCATTTGGATCTTGAAAATATCCACTATAGCCACCCCAAAATACAGTTACGGGCTCCTTAATAATTTCTGCACCCGCCTTTTTTGCTAATGCAAAGACTCGATCTACTTCTTCTTTTGATTTACCATTATAGGCAAGCGTGATTCCACCAAAGCCTTGGCTAATTTCTGGTGGATTAGATTCATTAATATCTTTGACTAAACGTTCAATTGGAAATAACGATATTTTTGTTCCTCCATTATTAAAGAACATGACATCGGGATTCGTCTCCTCTCCGTATACCACCACTTCAAAACCCAGTCCCTCTCGATAAAAATTTAGAGATTCCACCATATCTTTAACACCTAATGTAATTAAATTTAAACGATTCATCTTCAAAATCCCCTTTTTAAAGTATTACTACTTTAATTCTCTACCGAACGTATATTTCCTTTTATTACCTCAAGAAAAATATTTGTTTAATTGTCTCCAAAGCCTTTTGTAGGTTACTCGATATTTTTTACTAGTAGTTAAGACCAATCAGATGCGACATTTTTATTTAATCGCTTCATCAATAAATATTTTTATTCCTCTAAGCATTGCCAGCTCACAAAAGTTACCTCTACGTTTCTATGACACAAAAAAGTACGTACTTTTTTTGAGAGTATGTTAGCAGCATAATGAGTAAGCAATCAAATAATCACAAAACATGGAGGACTAAAAATGATTACTCATTTACAAGATACAATCACTTTAAATAATGGCCTACAAATGCCTGGTATGGGTTTAGGTGTTTTTCAAGTAGAAAATGATGCTACGGCTGAGATGGTAAAAAACGCTATTGAAGTCGGCTATCGAAGCATCGACACTGCTGCTATTTATGGCAATGAGGCAGGTGTAGGAGAAGGTATTAAACAAACTCTAGCATCTACTGGCTTACGTCGTGAAGATTTATTTATCACATCTAAAGTATGGAACGATGGTTTAAGCTATGATGAAACAATTGCAGCATATGAAGAGAGTCTAAAAAAATTAGGATTAGATTATTTAGATCTTTATCTAATTCATTGGCCTGGTAAAGATAAATATGCTGAATCATGGAAAGCACTTGAAGACCTATATGAACAAGGCAAAATCAAAGCAATCGGTGTATGTAACTTTACTGTGGCACACTTGGAAAACTTATTATCATTTGCTCGTATTAAACCTGTTTTGAACCAAGTGGAATTCCACCCACGCTTACAACAAGTGGAGCTTCGTTCATTCTGTGACAAGCATCAAATTCAACTTGAAGCATGGGCACCTTTAATGCAAGGTGGACTTCTTGAAGATGAAACAATTTCAAAAATCGCAACAAAATACGGAAAATCAAATGCTCAGGTTATTTTACGCTGGGATGTACAAAATGGAGTGATTACAATTCCAAAATCAGTACGTAGAGAACGCATGATGCAAAACGCTGATATCTTTGACTTTACTTTAACAGACGAAGAAATGACATTAATCAATGAGATGAATCGTGAACAACGTGTTGGACCAAATCCAGATGAATTTGACTTTGCTCTATAGGCATTAAAATGAGGAAAGAGACTGTCTTGTATATGACAGTCTCTTTCTCCCCTCATTATGATGTTTGCTGCATAGCTATATCTTCATCACGTTGTTTTAACAGAACGTCTTCACCTTTATCCTGTAGTAACTCAACATGCTTTTCGCCCCAAGTGCAAAGCATATTCAAAATGGGCTCCATCCCTTGGCCATAAGACGTTAAGGAATACTCCACTTTAGGCGGAACTTGATTGAAGACCTTTCGATTGATTAATCCAGCTTGCTCTAATTCTCTTAATTGACTTGTAAGCATTTTTTGTGAAATTCCAGGAATCAATCGTCGAAACTCATTTGTTCGAATTTTACCATGGTGGTTTAAATGACAAAGAATGACTGGTTTCCATTTACCACCAATAACTTCAAGCGTAGCTTCAACACCAATATTATAAATTTTTTGCATTGTAAACCCCCGTAATATTCAAAAGTAACTAAAAGTACTCTACACAACTTTTAGGTATGTATGAATATTACTACACATGATAAAAAAAATCAAAGGAGATATTAGTAAAATGACACAATCAAAAAAGCCAAATGCAAAATTGACATTGCTAGCACTTGCAATTAGTGCATTTGGAATAGGGTCCACTGAATTTATCAGTGTCGGACTTTTACCATTAATTACTGATGATTTTGGTATATCTTTAAGCACAGCCGGTTTAACTGTTTCTATATATGCACTAGGTGTTACTATTGGAGCTCCATTACTAACAGCCTTAACATCTCGTTTAAGTCGAAAAACAGTTTTACTGCTTGTAATGACTATTTTTATAGCAGGGAATTTAACTGCAGCTATCGCACCTGTTTTTTCAGTTCTGATAATAGGTCGTATAATATCAGCTTTAGCTCATGGTGTCTTTATGTCGATCGCTTCTGTTATAGCAGCTGATGTAGTTGAACCTAATAAACGAGCAAGTGCCATTGCCTTTATGTTTACTGGATTAACTTTAGCTACTGTGACGGGTGTCCCACTTGGTACATTTATTGGACAAGTTACAGATTGGCGTATGTCATTCATCTTTATTGTCGTTATTGGAATTATCGGTTTAATTAGTAATGCATTGCTAGTACCTAGCCAATTATCGAAGGGCAATCCCATCTCTATTCGTGATATTGGTAAGGTATTAGGCAATATTCGTATGATCTTAATACTATTCATTACCGCAATTGGATACGGCGGTGCTTTTGTTGTCTACACATATGTTTCACCTATTTTAGAGCAATATATGGGGTATTCACCACATACAGTCGTCATTATTCTAGTTGTCTATGGTATTTGTGTAGCTATCGGTAATACTCTTGGTGGTCATTTTGCTAACCAAAATCCGCTACGTTCAATCTTTATAATTTTTGTTGGACTTGCCTTAGCATTACTTGCCATTGGCTTCACTCTTGAATCACCGATCATCGGTTTAATCATGGTACTGACAATGGGATTATTTATGTTCATGAATGTTCCAGGATTGCAGCTATACGCCGTTCTACTATCTGAAAAACATGTACCATCAGCAATTTCAATGGCCTCAGCATTGAATATTTCCGCTTTCAACATTGGCATATTTTTAGGCTCATTTATCGGAGGCTTTATTATTCACCACCAATCGTTGGCGCATACGCCTATATACGGATTTTTGATGGTTATGCTAGCAGCAGTTGTTACACTTTTATGGTTACTTTTCGATAACAAAAAACAATAACTCTCTAAATTTCATTATGTATAAAAAAGTAGTAGAGAATGTGTATTGTTTGTTGATATGTTGTATCCTATAATTTACTTGAATCAAACGAGAATGATTATCATTCTAAATTAAGGGAATACCCTTACTGTTTTAGTAAATCTATAGGAGTGAATAAAATGCGTAGAGGTCGATATTTTTCATTTGTAGTTTTCTTTGCACTAATGTTCTTATTAAGTGCCTGTGGCTCAAATGAAGTAAAAGAGGATACAGCTACAGAAGAACAAACATCTAAAGATACAAGAATTGTAGAAGACGAGTTTGGAAAAGTAGAAATTCCTACAAATCCACAGCGTGTAGCTGCTATCTATTTGGAAGACTATTTAACTGCTTTGGATGTAAAACCTGTTGTGCAATGGTATCACCCATCTTGGGGAAAACAAGACTATTTAGGATTAGATGTTCCTGAGTTCGACATTACTGGTAGCATGGAAACATTATTACAAGCCAAGCCTGATTTAATCATTGTAGATGGCGCGGCGGATAAGGCAAAGTATGAGGAGTACTCAAAGGTAGCGCCTACTTACCGCTTGAAAGAAGATATTCTACAAGATCCACGTAAAATTGTAGAAACAATAGCTGATGTTTTAAATATTCCTGATAAAGCAAAAGAAATGGTTGATCAATATGAGCAACGTGTTTCCGATTTAAAAGCAAAACTAGATGAATCAATTGGAGACGAAACAGTTGCTGTTGTACGACTAAATGTAGCAGATAATACATTAGCGTTATTTGGCATTAAAAATCGCTACTCTGGCTATATTTACACAGAGACAGGCCTAACACCTCATCCATTAGCCCGTGATATGACAGAGTTCCACGAGGTTTTATCAGAAGAGGCTATCACGGAATTAGATGCGGATCATATCATCCTTTTCCCTTCAAACGGTACATGGGAGTCTAAAGAGAACCAAGAAGCCATTAAATGGTTAGATAGTACACTATGGAAAACACTCCCTGCTGTAAAAAATGGGCATGTCTATATTGCTGAGCGCACATATTGGCAATCTGGCGCAATCACAGCCAACTTGCTAAAGTATGATGATCTAGAGAAATGGTTCGTCAAATAATTTACAAAAGAAAGCTCTTAATGAGGGCTTTCTTTGGCTTAATGTTAAAAAACAAAATAATTTAATAGCACTTTTGTGAAGGGGAAAATGGATAGATGTTGTCACTCATCACTTCTTCACATTGAAATAAGTGCCTATCCTCTCTTTAATAGACTTTTTTGTTTCCTACAGCTAGTACGAAAGAAGAAAAGACACGTTAGCAGCATGGTTGATTGGAGTGGAGCCAGCGTCACTCCTAGGGGATTTAGCGTCACAGGTGAGACCTTGGAGCGAACGCAAGTGAGTGAAGCGGCTCATCAGACGCCCCCTGGAAAGGACGCTGGCGGAGCGGAAATCAACCCCCTCGCCTTGCTAAAAGGGCTTTTTCTGCTAGTCACATGATCTTTTTTCAACAACATGAAAGAAAGCTCTTAATGAGGGCTTTCTTTGTGTTGTTCTTCTAACTCAACAAAAAGGGGTGAACTATCAATGGGTAACTTAACACATGTTTATACGTTACAAAATATCTCTTATTCAATTCAACCGTCAAAAAAGTTATTGATTAGTAGTGATTTCTATACACTTTTCATCGTAATGAATGGTAGCGGAAAGCTAGAAATAGATTATGAAACTATTCATTTTAGTGAGGAAAAGTGCATATTGATACCGCCAAATAACACGGTTAGTATTCACATTCAAAGTGAGCACCTTTATTTTTATCAATTACAATTCAACATTGTCAATCTTAGCAATAGTCAGAACTCCTATAGTCATTTTACAAGTATCAGAGTACAACATCTTCTCCCTTTTTCACAATGTTATCTACTGCTAGAAGTCATCTATCAAAACCGGTTAGCGGAGGATGAACACACGATTTTTGAGCAGCATGTGCACTTTCAAGAGCTGATGTTATTGCTCTTGCATCAAATTATACCCAGGCAGATGCAAAAAAATGATCGCCAATCTGTTGAGCAGTCCATTAACCAATTACATAAACATTTTGAAAAAGAGTGGACGGTTGAGCAGCTAGCACAGTTAGCTGACGTCCCAAGATGGAATTATACGCGCATTTTTAAAGATATTACGGGACAAATTCCTCTTCACTATTTAAATAACATTCGTATTGAAAAAGCTAAGCAATTATTAATAACAACAAATGATCGAGTATATGAAATTAGCCAGTCTGTCGGATTTAATAATGAGTATTATTTCAATCGTCGTTTTAAAGAACATGTCGGCATTTCGCCAGGACAATATCGAAGAAGTCAAAGCAGCCATCTACGTGTATTTGCACCATTCTTAGAAGATTTCTTTGTTGCCCTTGGGATTACGCCAATTGCTCAATTCAGTCATTCAAAATGGGGAAAACAAGACTATTTAGGTCTACAGGAAGTGCCAGATATCGATGTACAAAATAGAGAAATGGATCGACTCCTTTACTATAAGCCAACTTTAATTATGCTAGATTCTGGTGTAGAGCGTTGGGAATCCTTTCCGCATTTAAATGAGGTAGCCCCCGTCTGCCATCTCTCACACCCTGGAGAGAATTGGCAATCTACGTTATTTAAAATTGCAGATCTAACAGGAAAAACCTCCTTGATACAAGACGTAATCCTACAATATGAAGATAAAGTACAACAAGCAAAAGGAATTCTTAGTAAATCCGTTTATGGGCAAAGTGTGGCATTTCTCCGTATTTCAGCCATTGGCATCACTCTATACGCTGGTCCTGAGTGTGGCTATACGGGCCCCATTTTATATCATGACTTAGGTTTAATGCCCCATTCACTAGTATGGAGTATTCCGCCCAATCAACGTAAAGCCCAACTGACATTTGATCGATTGATGCAATTAGATGCCGATCATTTATTTATTACATTTGATAAACAACATTCCATTCATGAGAATGAAGAACGTGCTATTTTAAAAACACCTACTTGGAAAAACCTAGAAGCTGTTAAAACCAACTGTGTCTATGAAGTAGACTTTTTAACATGGATGAATTATGGCATTTTATCACATAGTAAAAAAATTGATGATGTCTTGGATGTACTTGGCTAAAAAGGAAGCTCACTTTAGCTTCCTTTTTAAATGTTTAGGACAAACATTGTATTGTAAATAACACCGAAAGTCGTTTGGCTACATAAGATAAGATATCAGGCTATAGGATAGGAGGAATGATCTTGTATTACAATCCTTATCCGTATTTTGTTCATCCCTATCATTATCCAACATCGCCAATTGCAAATCATTTTGCCGTTAGACCCTTTTCTCAACATCTAGCAATGCCGACCAATAATCCTTTTCCACCTGTCGATACACACAAATTAAAAGCTTCAGCAACACGGATAAAGGCGATGATGCAGCAAGCTCAATTACTTACGGATAAAATAGATAGCTCCCAACAATTCGCACATGATTTAATGAATGCTGCTCAACTTTCAAATAAAACAGAGGTTGAAAAATTAATCACATCAACAGGCATTACGATGAAATTTGAAACGAACTATACACCAGACAGTTTTAGAATACGTCTTATTGATAATGATTGTTGTGGAGTCACCTTGAATTTGAATTGGTGAAAATTCCTAGTGAACTTGTAAACTATAAAAAACTATGCTAAAGTGTTTGTATTGTTATTTCTGAAAATTCTTATATTACTTTTCTTATCAAGAGAGACGGAGGGATTGGCCCGATGAAGTCTCAGCAACCAGCTAAACAGTATGGTGCTAATTCCAATTGGCAAAATGATCAGCCTTGAAGATGAGAAGAACTACCGTTGTTTCAGCAGGAGTCCTCTTCTATAAGGGGACTCCTTTTTATGTACCACTATTTTTAACAGAAAGCAGGGAAATAGATGTCTAATGAACTTTTACAAGCATTGCAATTATTAAAATCGAAACAGTGGGTTGACTTAACACATACATTCGGCCCTAATTCACCACATTTTTTTATGTTTGAGGACGCTAAATTTGAAACGTTATTCTCTCATAAGGATGGCTTCTTCGCCCAACAATTTACGTTCCCCGGTCAATATGGCACACATATCGACCCACCCATTCATTTTGTGCGAGATACTCGCTACTTAGAAGAATTAGAACTAAAAGAGCTTGTTCTCCCCCTTGTTGTCATTGATAAATCACAAGAGGCTGCAAGCAACCATGACTTTGCATTAAGTGTTGAAGATATTCTTGATTTTGAGGACAAGCATGGAGAAATAGAAGCAGGAACATTTGTAGCATTACGTACAGATTGGAGTAAGCGCTGGCCAGATAAAGAAGCTTTCAGTAATAAGGATGCAGATGGACATAACCATATCCCTGGCTGGGGTTTAGAAGCTTTACAGTTTTTACTAAAAGAACGCAAGGTAAGCGCAATTGGTCATGAAACATTCGATACGGACTCTGCCGCCGATTTTCGTAAAAATGGCAAGCTAGATGGTGAATATTTCGTACTTGAACAAGACACCTATCAAATTGAGCTAATGACGAATTTGGACAAGCTACCTGCGAAAGGCGCTATCATCTTCAATATCGTACCTAAGCCAGAAAAAGCATCTGGCTTCCCTGTGCGCTCATTTGCTATTTTGCCATAACATAAAAGTCGGTATAGCGTATACCGACTTTTATGTTTGTCCATTTCTTTTTTTGAATAGAAAGTAAGCAATGAGCATCCCTACAATAAATAAAAGGATAAGATAGATACTATAATGAGTCAGATAGTATCCAACAAATCGCCATTTCTCTCCAAGCATCTTTCCTAATGATATAAATGTGAACGTCCAGATAAATGCCCCTGTATAGGCAAAAAGCGCAAACTTTCTATAAGGATAATTATTAATAGCCGCAATATACGCTGTCAAATGACGTACCCCGGGGATAAAATAGCCAATTAATAATAGGGTAGGTCCTATTTTTGTAAACATCTTTTTCGTAAAGTCAATTTTTTGCTCTGTAATATGAATTTTAGGCCCATATTTCTGCAATAACGGTAAGCCAAAACGATAACCAATATAGTAGCTTAAGGTAATGCCTCCAACCGCACCAATCATTGCACTGACTAAAGCAGGAATATGTTCAAGACTTTCTCGGTAAACACTATAGCCTACATAAGTTAGAAACACCTCATCAGGAAGTGGCACCCCTACAATACCTCCAATTAGAATCACGATAATTCCAAAGTATCCGTAATGTTCAATTAGAGACTGCACGTGATGTGCCATAAATCATCCCACCTAAAATTTATTAAAATTTACCTGCTATATATAGTGTAGCCTCAGCGCTCTAAATGACTTGAAGCTGACGTAAAGCAAAATCGATACCGTTATCAGTAGATTTCTTTGTAACAAAATTGGCAGCACTTTTTAGAGCTGTGCTACCATTCCCCATGGCAATTCCTAATCCTACATACTCCAACATGTCAATATCATTATCCCCATCCCCAAAAGCAATCGCATTCTCAGGGTCGATGTTAAAATGATCCAGTACGGCTTTAATAGCTATTGACTTCGAAACATCCTGCTGTAATACATTCACAATATAAGGATGCCATCGCTGCAAAAATATATTCGAAAACTGGCTAGTATATCTTTTTTCAGCCAGCTCATCCGCATATAGACACATGAGAAAAACCTCTTCATCTACAATTTTTTCATTTATAAGTGGAAAATCCCGTAAAGATAAAGTTTCCTGCATCGCTCTTAAAGCTACTGGACTTTGTATGCTATTCATATATAGCTTCTCTGTAAAAAATGTTAGGCTATGCTGCTGTTCCTGTGCAAATGCCTGTACATTTCGGACAATTTCTTTGGCAATCGGAGTTTTATGTATGACAAGATCCTTATGTTTCACATAGGCCCCATTTGCAGTAATAAAGGTTTCAATCCCTAGCGCTTTTAACTCATAGCACATAGATAAGGGTCTTCCAGTAGCCGCTACAAGATGGATTCCTTTTTCTTGCAATAGCTGAATAGCTTGTTTTGTACTTTCTTCCACACAGCCATCCTCGTAATTAATCAATGTGCCGTCTACATCAAAAAACACGATATTATACTTCATTTTGAGCACCTCCTTTATAATCATTTAGAACCAATTTATAATTTTTCTCCCATGAAATATGTGAAAGTATTTTGACAAACTTTCAGCAAGCTATATAACTTCCATTGGCAACACCGATAAAAACTATTACAAGCGTATTTATAATAATATTTAACTAAAAATTCCTTGAATATTTTTAATTTAATAATTCTAAAGGAGTATACCAAAGAACACAAAATTGTTAAAATAATAGATAATACCTTAAATACATTGAACGATAAAATCTTACGTATAAATAGAACAAAAGAAATAGCGCGCAAAGGAGTTGATTCTTATGGCATTTAACATTTACTACTATGAAAGTAGTGTAGACTGTAAATTTTGCAAAAAGCAGTTTACCACATATAAAGTTCGCCCTAATCGATATAAAATTATCGAAGAACAAACGGATTTCATGCCTGTTTATGATGGTCTAAACCCTTTGCTGTATGAAGTTGCTGTATGTCCACATTGTGGCTATGCCTACCATAAATCGATGACACGAACTTATGGACCTTTCATGCTCCTCATTGATGAACTATACATTAAAGAGCTCCAGAAACCTATGGATATCTGTCAGGAACGTACAATTGATGATGCCATTATCAGTTTTAAGCTCGCCTATTTAGTATCCCGTGCGTCAATGGAAGAATCTCTTTTAATGGCTAATTTCGCTCTAAAAATTGCTTGGCTCTATCGATTAAAAAAGGACGAAGAATCTGAAAAGCGCTACCTTTTTGCTGCTAGAGATTTTTATAGTAAATCCTTTGCCTCCAATCAAGAAGGTGGAGAGAGAATTCAGTTTTTACATGCTGAATTAAGCCTTCGACTTGGTGATATCCCTGAAGCTAAAAAAGGTTTTTCACGTTTAATTGCAGATCGAAATGTTTCGACGAAATATCGCAAGCTTGCACGCAATCGCTGGGAAAATTATAAATATGACGAACAACCCATAACAATTAATGAAATCATTAATTAATGGGACGAGGAGATGATTGGTTATGTTGCTATTTCAAAAGAAAATTGATGTGAGAGAAGAGGATATATATTCAGAGCTACATCATTTTTTATTAAGAAAAAATAATCGCTACCTAACAAACGATGAGGTTGTCGCTTTAACAGGCGTATCATCCGAATTGCTTTATAAATGGGTAAAAGCAGGAAAATTAAAGAACTCCATTTTTCCTAATTTAGGGGCTCCATGCGAACGATGTGGACAGATTACGCAAGCTAAAATTTGCGTGAGCTGCTCTTCCTCCATTGTTGGGACATTAAAACAAGAAGAAAAGGATCGTGCATGGTTTAACCAAATTCAACGTAACCATGTAAGAGCAAGTACGTATCACTATAAATAGCATGCCAACCTCCATCAATTGGAGGTGTTTTTCTTTTTTACATACTAAATTTAAACTAATTTTAAACAAATTCTTCCTAAACTTTAAACTTGCCTTTCTATAATTAGTATCAATATAAAGTGAAGGGCTGATAATTAATGAGGAAAGCTAGGAAGCATAAGGTTTTATTAAGTTTTGCACTGGCAAGTTTAATGACAGTAAGTGGAGTAGTAAATGTCTCTGCTGCTGTCCCTGTAAATGAGCAGATTATTAAAAACGATTCTGCCGTCAAACAAGCTAGGACTTCTAATGAAACATTACTTGATTGGAAAAAATGGGTGAATGACCATGCATACAGCCTGTCATCCATCCAGCCTGAAACGTTTGACGGACAAAAAATTCCCGCTAACAAATTTGACGATTTAGAGATGCTAAAACCTTTATTACATGATAAACGTATTGTCTTTTTAGGGGAAAGCTCTCATGGAGTGGCGCAATTCAATCTAGCGAAAACACGTTTAATACAATTTTTACATCAAGATATGGGCTATAATGTCCTTGCCTTTGAAAGTGGTATGGGTAATGTGATGAATGCTCAAGGACAAATTGATAAACAAGCAGCTCTACAAACAATGAAGGATGCCATTTTCGGCGTTTGGTGGACAAAAGAAACTTTGCCTCTGTTTGACTATGCAAAATCGACTCAAGCAACAGAGCAACCTCTTGTACTTACTGGCTTCGATATTCAACAGCAAGGAGCATTTACGAACGGAGATTGGCTGCAAAACCCCAAGTTGGCTCAGCAATTCAATGAAGTAGAGAAGCAACTTGCTGAATGGAGCTCGGGAAAAGATTTGAAGGGCTATCAAAAAGTAAAAGCTACTATAATTGATGTGTATAAACAGGTAAAATCAGAAATACAAATCAAAGAAAAAGAGCTACAGGCAGCTTATCCAAAAGAGCCTCATATTGTAAAACTAATGGATCGCACTCTAGCAGATCGTATTCGACTAGCAGACGAATATATAGAGTTAACAATTCAGTCCAATATCGATTTTGAACAAAATAATATAGAATCATTTTTGCAAACTATGGAATGGCGAGATCAAGCGATGATGGAGAACTTACTTTGGTTAGCTGAAGAGGTGTACCCAACAGAAAAGTTTATTGTATGGGCTCATAACGATCATATTCGTAAAGCACAATCGGATGTAATGGGATCTCCTTACCCAGTTAAATTAATGGGGGAACGTTTACCTGATATCTATAAGAAATATAGCTATGTATTAGGTCTATACATGACTAGTGGAGAGACATCAAATAATATGGGAGAACCTATGCCTGTTTTACCTCCTGTCAAAGGATCTATTGAAGATATTCTGTCTTCAACAAATAAACCTTACACATTCATCGATTTACGCAATCGACAAAATGAACGAGGCAACTCATGGATGTTTGAACCACGCTTATCCTATAGTTGGGGAATGATACAGGAAAGTCTTGTTCCGCGCGACCAATACGATGGTATACTTTTAATAGATCAGGTGAATAAACCAACTTATATTAAATAATCTCTCTTATTAAACAATAGCAAACTAGATTTCCTAGTTTGCTATTATTTTAAGTATCCATCGATATAGTATCCCATTCTTCGCCTTGATATCCAATTATCCAAAATAAGCCTCTCCGTCTTTCCATCACAACACTTTCATTTAATGCTAAAGGAGCTTCTTGTCCATTGATGCGGCTATCTACACAAGCCCAATGTAATCTGTAAATTTTATCCGCCTCATCCACTATATCTTCCTTACTGCGCAGTACCGTTTGACCATAAAATTGCTCAAATGTCTCGCAACGAGAAACTACTTGAATTGCATATTCACAATCACATACATCGTCAGGGAAATTTAGCTCTTCCACAAGCCCCAATGCCCAAATAAGTGTCCAATAGGCTTCATATTGCCATGATATATTGACTGCTTCTTGAGCACCAGGATGCTGAGCCTCAAGAAAGAATTTTTCATGCTCCGTTAAAAATTCATGCACCCCATATGTTCGTAGCATATTGGTAAAGAATTCTCTAGACTCCTCAATATCACCCCTCTGTGCTACATCACATGCGAATTGAATAACAATCAACAGGGCAACCGCTCTTCTTGCAATATCCTCTTGGCTTTTAAATTGAAGATTTTCTACTGGTGGTAGCTGAGGAAGTGATGATGCATAAGGAATCTCCTTATCCGTTAAAAAAGCTATCGTTCTATTTTTTCGTGCTTCTCCCTGTGCTGACGTCATCTCATGTGCATGTATCTTTCTTGTACAAGCATGTGGTCGAAAAACAGATGGACCCGATTCTCCATTAGGATAAACGATAACCATACCATTTTGATCCAGCAAAGTACCATCTGATAGGAAACCAATCCCCCCTATGCTTGCTAGTAATTTTATAAATTGCTGCATATGGTCATCTGTCATCTCTTTGTCCATTTCGATTGCAACGACAGTATTGAGCACGGATATTTGAATCATTACTTGTTCTTTTAGCTGTTCATCTTTAAATGGAATTGAATTGTAAAAGCCCATCATCCCAGGTATATTTTTTGCAAAATAATCAGGGTTCGTATCTTCAGTTAAAATATTTATGGTGCATCTATATTTATTAAATAAACCTCTTGATTTTAATAAATATTCATTATCGTTTTTTTCAATAGTAAAGCTTTTTGCTAATATATCAGATAGCTTATCCTCTATATCAACTGTATTATTTTTGGAAGCAAATATCGTAAAATGGTTCAATCTACTCTCCCCTTCGTTGCATATAGCATTTTAATATCCAATTTTCCAAACAACTAAGTGCTTGGCTAAACAGCTGTTTATTTTTCCGTAGCACCTCATGTTCAACCCAATACGCCAGCAAAGGGCGCCATTTTTCTTCGTTTATCATAGTTGTTGGTGTGATTCCACGCTGCATCATCTGACAAATGGCACGAATGGATGTTAGCCTCTCTACTTCGTTGCCATTTAACCACTCGTATAACGTCTCTGCACTTGGCTGTGACTCAGCTAAAAGTGTATCCCATCCATCAATGGGAAACGTGACATAGTATCTCATCCAGTCTATGATATTTGGGTGATGAAATTGACGTAGACGATACAGGGCAGTATAGGCATCAATTCTATCTTTTTCGATATCCATTAAGATGAAAGAAAGTCCTTCATCAGCTGGTAAACAATGTGCTGTTACATAATCACGTAGCCAGTCTGGTACGTCACTCTGTACTTGCCAAAGTTCCCTCGCCCAATTTCCTGCCTCACTCGGGCATACCTTGACTAAAACTTCACTCCACGCTTTCTGTTCTGATGGAGATTGAGCGCGCTCTAATTTATGTCGAAGTGCCTGATACACCTGCACACCATCAAAATGCAAAAATGTCTCCTGCACGCTTGTTTTTTTCACACCATGCATGGAAACATAATGAAGTAAAGAATCTAAGCCGGATTGAGCCTGCTGTAAATTAGAGCTTAAATATTGTTCTAGCCAAGTTAGCCATAATTGTGAGCTTGCCAATTCAATATCCAATCCATTTTCGCTACAAAATTGACGATGCTGTCCGCAGTCTACTCCGATACACCCTAAAGCTGTCATATTATCAACGTACGAATGAAAGCTGGCAGCAAGCAAATCAAACTCATCTTCTTCATGACTCCAATACCAAATCGTTTCATCCTCGAGCTTAAGGAGAAGAGCATCTCCATTACCTGCCGTAAAAAATTGTAAATATTGCTGTTCATCCGATTCATCATTCTCTCCAAAGTAAGGAAAGTCTAAGTCGTTTAAACTCCAGCCAAACTCCCCAGAAGGCGTATCAAGCAATTCAATAGGAAGGATCGCCTCCTCAGGTAATGACCAATAAATACTTACTTGCTTTGAGCAATTTTGCAATAGTTGACGAAATCCACTAGGGATTTGTACACCCAGTCTTGCCTCCACCTGCAGTAACTCTTGCTCAGTAGCGACTGGTTGTATTTCAATCGGATGTACACAAGCTTCTTGTTGTTTCAATCGCTCTACTAAATGATTCCAACGCTCAATCCACATTGTCTCTAACCTCCATATAAAGCCCATGTGATGTCATACTTCTTATTTATCGTCAGGAAATCATTTACTGATTAGGATAACTTTAAACAGGATGATAAAATGCTATTATTTTACTGGCATCTAAACCTTCGTATATGATAAATGACTCAGCTATATTCATTCTTTTCTATTATGTTTTATTTTACTTTATTAACTTCCATCATAATTTTGGTTACATACTCTTCTTCTCGATTTTTCATTACAGCATCATAAATGTATTCCTCGTATACATATTGGCCTAGCTCATACCCCTTTTCATGCATGACATTAAATAACCGTGTGTATGTCTCACCAAGTTTTGAAGAGGGGCCAACATGATAACCAATCACAAATTCACCCTCTATCGCCTTAAAATAAGGATGCCCTTCTCTTGGATGAGGTTGCTCAATATATAAATAACTGTAGTTGTCGTAATTTCCAGCTAACACTTGCTCTCTTCTTGTTATCCCTCCAATTGGATACCCCGTATCTAATTGAGAGCGATCCAACTCCTCAATAAAGTCAGATACAGCCTTCACAAACTGCTCTTCTGTGGAATTCTCGATATTTTTACTCAAATATAATGTGTCTTCAGGAAAGTATTCAATCGTGATGTCCTTAAAATTTAGATGCAGTGCTTCCTCTGTTGTTTTGATTTTAACATCAATAATATTCTCAATCATTTCTAGTTCTCTACGTTTCTTCGCAACATGCTCTTTTTGTTGATGCATCAATTCTAAAAAATTTTCAGGTGATTTCTCTGCCATATACTGCTGAATATCCTTTAAGGACATTCCCACTGCCTTTAATAATTCAATAACACCGAAAAAATCATATTGAGCAAGTGAATAATACCTATAATCCTTACTATCCTTCATGATGGGAGATAATAAACCAATTTGATCATAATAAATAAGTGTCTGTTTATTTACCTTACATAATTTTGCAAATTCCCCGGTTGTAAAATATTTTACATTTTTATTAAGCATTTTTTGAGCTTCCTCCCTTGACTATATAGTTACTATATACTTTAGATTGTATCTATTCAAAATAAAAATAGAAAGGTTTTGACATTATGTTCACGGAGATTCGTGACATTACAGTTTTTAACAAGAAAGAAATTTTAGCATTACGCATCGCTGACAGTCAGCAACATTTTATTGAAACTACAGACCAGTGCTTAGCAGAGGCAGAAATGGATCGACGCTTTACGCCTTTAGGTCTGTATAAAGATAACACCGCTATAGGCTTCGCTATGTACGGCTTATTCCCTCATGATGATTACAGTCAACGCGTATGGCTTGATCGCTATCTAATTGCAGAACAATACCAAGGACAAGGTTTAGGAAAATATTTTTTACAGCAGCTTATTCAATATTTAACAGTAAAGTTCAACTGTCTTCAGATATATTTAAGTGTTTATGACAATAACGCTGTAGCTATCCAACTATATAAACAATTCGGTTTTATATTTAATGGTGAGCTAGATGATAAAGGGGAAAAAGTGATGGTTTTGGAGGTGCATGGTTATGACAACCATTAATACAATTGAAACAAGACCACTGAAGCCATTATTTTTATCATACTTATTCCCTGCAATGATCGGGATGCTTTTAATGTCCGTCAATATATTGGTAGATGGCATTTTTGTTAGTCATGGCGTGGGACCTACAGCTTTAGCTGGAGTTAATATCGCTGTTCCTATTTTCTCCATTTTGCTTTCTATTTCTCTATGGATTGGCATGGGAGGAGCTACCCTTTTCTCGATTTCTCTAGGAGAGGGCAATAAGCAACGTGCTCATCAACTATTTACATTGGCGTTTTCTATAATGCTAGTGGTTGTCATCACAATTATTGGATTTCTCGCGTTAAATCTAAAGGACATTTCTTATATATTTGGGGCGAGCGATGATACGTATCCTTATGTGCAGGAGTATCTACATGTCATTTTGCTCTTTGGGGTATTTTACACAATTGAAAATCTCTTAAGTATTTTTATTCGAAATGATGGCAACCCAAAATTAGCTATGCTGGGCTTAATTACAACATCGGTTTTGAATATACTTTTAAATTATGTTTTCATCTTCGTACTAGATTATGGTGTGACTGGTTGTGCCTTAGCGACAGCAATAGCCACAATTATAGGTACGTCTGTGCTATGTCTTCATTTTTTCCGTCCTCAATCTGAGTTAAAGTTTGTCACTTCATTTTTTAATCTATCAGATCTGAAAAAAATTTTTTCAATAGGTTTACCTAGCTTTATTGTCGAAGCTTCCGTTGCAGTTATCGTTATTTTGTATAACGTTACCTTTTTACATTATTTAGGCGCAAATGGCGTTACAGCCTATGCAATGGTCAATTATATCCATACTGTCTTGCTGACTATTTTTCTTGGCGTTGGTATGGCCCTACAACCATTAGTTAGTTATCACCACGGTGCAAAATTACTAGAAAGATTAACAGCTTTATTAAAAATCGGTTTAGCTACCGCATTTATTTTAGGGTTAACAACTGCTCTTATAGCTCTTATTTTCCCTTCACAATTAATGGCTTTATTCGGAGATAGCTCATTTGAAATTCGCAGTATGGCGGCACAGGGCTTTGTTCATTTCGCCATTGGCTATGTATTTTTAGGGATCAACATGGTGTTCGCAGAATTCTTTCAATCCATTGAAAAAATTCGTATAGCCACAACAATTATGTTACTACGTAGTATTATTTTATTTATCCCTACTCTTATCATACTCCCCAAGATACTTGGCTCGCAGGCCATTTGGTGGACCTTCCCAGTAGCAGAAGGGATTACAGCCTTGCTTATTTACTTGTACATTAGAAAAAATCCAAGAACCCTTGCATCTCCTAAACATGCTTAAATAAAAGAAACGGGAAAAAAAGGGTTTTAGCCAACAAAAATACCGAACTATTCACTAAAACGCTCACGAAGTGTTTCGAATAGTTCGGTTTTGTTTTTTTTATTTTAAAAGCATCTTATAATACTATCGCTATCTTCCTCACGTATTTCTCTTAAATAGACCTGTGGGCCTTTTATCAATATAAACACCTCTTGTGCAGTAAATAAGGAATCATCAGATGTATAGATGATTCCTTTGTTAGAACTATTCCATTTGTTTTTCAGTTGGTACTTTCACCGATTTCTTCGTAGGGTCTTCCGAGGAGGTTACACCTAGAATATCAAGCATAAACATAAATAGTGGAATACCTATGATTAGTCCCCATACACCAAGGAAATGCTCCGAGAAGAGAATGACCATAAACGTATAGAAAATCGGTAAATCTGTTTTTGCGGACATAAGCTTTGGGTTTAAGAAGTATGCTTCAATGGCGTGTAAAACCATGACAATGACTAAAATGTAGATGATGTACATCAAGCCACCAATGCTATATGCGATAATGCTTAATGGTATTAACGAAATAATAACTCCTGCGACTGGAACTAAGCCTAAAATAAAGAGCATAATTCCAAGTGCAATCAAATGTGGGAAGCCCATAATGGAAAGGGCAATTACGGATAATACACAGTTAACAGCAGCAATAATAAATTGGGCCTCAATTACTTTGCCAAAAGAGCGGATGAAGATTCTTGAGAAGTAATGAAGCTCATCATAAAGCGGCCCAATTTTACTATCCTTGAACTTGGCTGTAAACTCAATAATACGATTCTTCTCTAACAAGATGAATAAACTCAATATTAGCGAAATCAAAATTTGCATAATGATTTTACCAATATTCGTAATATTTTTAAGAGTTAAATCCACACCTTGCTCTAAATATTTCCCGAGCTCTATCTTCTCAAAAGTTGGTGCTAAGTATCTCGCAATCTCATTGTCATCTGGATCGAGATTAAAACTTGCAATGAGGTCGAAAAGCTGCGTAATTTGCTGGGTTACAATTGGTAAATACTTGTAAATGACTGCGACAATACCTGCAACAAGTAAAAGGTATAACGTTACCGTCACAGCTTTTTCATTCATTGGCGTGTATTTTCTTATGCTTTTCGTTGTCTTTGTCGTGAGCTGGTTCATCAAATAAGTAATAATAAACGTAAGTAAAATTAGATTGATCATACTACGCATTAAATATAATGCAAGAGCAATCCCAACTAGAATAATAAAACGCTTAAATCCATTACTCCGAAAGAAATTATTCATTTATTCACTCCTTCTACAAAACGGCCTCGCTGCCTCTGCTACCTAGGGCTACACTATAAAATTGATTTATAACAATACGCATCATTCTTATGTAAAAATTTCCCTCTCATTTAATGAGTATAGCCATCTACCTTCAAAATAAGACGAAATGTATGTTTCTTTTAGAAGTGTCTCTATAAAACCTAAGGCGGGGGTGAAGTGAATTGTATGTCTTGTCAAATTAAAAAGTCGATACTTTTATCCTTTGTGAAAGCTTTATCAGCGTATTAGCCAAAATTCTATAAATCTATTATAACCCTTTAATCCAGCATATCCAATTTGTATGTTCATTTATAATGGTATTTGTATAGAACTTTTATCAACTATTACTTTATGCTATTTTGATTAGAGATATAAATAAAATAGAGACAGGACTGATTCTATGAAAATCGCGAGAAATCCTCAGAACATTCATCCACCCGTTGCTCCTTATGTTCATCAAATTGAGGTGACAGGACCTCAGAGATCGTTAACGTTATCTGGACAGATTGGCATGATGACCGATGGATCTATACCTGAAGATGCAATAGGACAATTGAAGATAGCACTTGAAAATATTAAAAAAAATCTAGCTAGTGCCGATATGGAAATTCAGGATATTACAAAGCTCGTATTTTATTTAGTGGGGGATATGGATGCTAATCGACGAAAGGAAATTATCAATGACTTCTTGGGGGAACATCTTCCATGCACAACATTAATGTATGTCGTTGCTCTTGCTACACCTGCATTAAAGGTTGAGATTGACGCATGGGCTTGTAAGGAATTATAAACTCATAATATGTAGAATGTTATAGAAATATGTGGTTTCTTTATAGAAAATACCCCTCTAGATGGCTCTAAAGGGGATCACATATTATTATTACTTTTTATCAGTAAAGCTTATTTTAGCATGTTTATAGCCATACAATAAGTAAACAACTAAGCCTATAAACAACCAAATGAAGAAGCGCAAAATTGTAAATAGTGGAAGACTAAAGATTAGCGCTAATGAACCCCCAACGCCAACAATTCCCACAAGCCAGATTGCTGGCACTTTAAATGCGCGTGGTTGTTCTGGCCTTGTGTAGCGAAGAACAATTACACTAACTGTCGTTAAAGCAAATGCTGTTAGACCTCCAATGTTAGCAAATTCCGCTAATTCACCGATAGATAAAAACCCTGATAACATAATACCTGTCAATACAACAATGACAATTGATAATACAGGTACACCAGTCTTTTTATTAGTTTGGGCAATTCTCTCAGGGAGAAGTCCATCACGGCTCATCGCAAATAGAACACGTGTAGCACTTGTGGTATTTGCAATCATTGTTGCAAGTAACCCAAATATAACTGCTACTGCAATGATTGCACCTCCCCATTGAATTCCTACAGACTGTAATGCAAACACAGTTGGGTTGGGAACATCTAAATCAGGGAATGGTACAATCCCTGTCAAAATTGCTGCAACAAGAGCATAAATCAGTGTTAATACACTTAGTCCGCCAATTAATGCTTTTGGTATTGTTTTCTGTGGATTTTTTACTTCTTCTAGTACAGTTGTTACCCCATCAAAACCTGTAAAAGCAAAAAATACTAATGCTGCTCCTGCCATGACACCCGACCAACCAAATGGTGTAAATGGCGTCCAGTTTACAGGATTTACATGGAAAGTTCCTATAACAAGAAATAAGATAATTGCTCCAACCTTCGCAATGGTAAATAATGTATTTGAACGACCAACATTTTTAATACCACTTAACGCAATCCAAGCTACGATTAGCCACCCTATGACTGCAGGTAGATTTACGATTCCACCATGTGCAATATCTTTTGTTAGAGCTCCTGGTAAATGGATACCGATAGATTGTAAAAATGAATCTACGTAACCGCTCCAGCCAACAGCCACTGTACTAGCAATTACGGTAAATTCCAATAATAAATCCCAGCCGATCATCCATGCAATAATTTCCCCTAATGCAATATAAGAATAGGTATAAGCGCTTCCGGCGACTGGGGCCATTGCTGCAAATTCAACATAAGCTAGTCCAACAGCAATTGTGACCAGTCCACCAATGAGGAAAGAAACAATTACCCCTGGTCCCGCATGTAAAGCAGCAGTCGTTCCAGGCAATACGAATATCCCTGCCCCTATTGTAGCCCCCAAAACATATAGCATTAACTGCCATGATCCTAGTTCTCTTTTAAGTTTAAAGCGTTCTACTTGAGTTATTTTATTGGCCTGCTCGATTGACTTTGTTCGTAGAAAATTCGCCATAATAACCACTCCACTTTCACTAATTGATGTTTTCTATCATTTTTATACATTTTTAATAGTAATTAGTATATTATATAATTTTCAAAATATAGTCAATGATTAGATTATTATCATAATTCCTTTTTATTAGAATAATTTGTGTGTCATCATAAATCAATCTGTTTTATTAATCTTTTACTTCTCTAACTAGAAAAGCTCAAAAAAACCCTTTAAAATATTATTTTAAAGGGTTACATAGACTCTCAATTCTATACTTTCAATAGTTATTTAAGTAATGTCAGCGTCGTTGCAATGGCATTGTCAACAAATGAGCGTTGTGGCTGCGATTTCAGCATAACTGTTAAACCTATTAACGCAACAATTAATGCTTGCGCTAAAGACTTTGCATCCGTGTTCGCCTCTAATTCTCCTGATTGAATTCCCCGTTCAATTGTCTCCTGAAAAATTACTGACAGATAGAGTTGATGCTCTCTCGTCAAAATCTCGAACTTCTCATCATGTGGAGCTAATTCAACCATTGTATTGATACAAAAGCACCCATTGCTAAGATCTTTTGTATATTCAGCAGTAATTACTTCTTCAAAAAATATAGAAAATGCCTGTTTTACAGAGGCGTAACTTTGGAGTTTAGTCCGTATTTCGGATGCGCGAGATGTCGTATATCTACGAAGTGCCGCTTCAAATAGCTCCTTTTTATCCCCAAACGTTGAATAAATACTAGGACGCTGAATCCCCATTCTAGCAGTAAGATCACTTAAAGAAGTCGCTTCATATCCCTTCTCCCAAAATAACTGCATTGCTGCCTCTAACACTTTTGCCTCATCAAATTCACGAGTTCTTGCCATTAAAGATACACCACCATTATGAAGAAATATTAAATTAATCATTACTCTTTATAATACCAAACAGTATGTAATTTTTCTATAATCAGATGTTTTTATTGTCCATTTTATTTAATCTTTCAAATTAATCGGATTATGTATTCCTAAATTTAGATTGACATATCCAATAACCTTAAGCTATATTTACCAATAATTATATTGTACCTAACGGTATGTTATAATCATTATTCGATAAAGAAAGGAGAATGCTATGTGAAGAATACAAATGCTGTACTTAATATACATCAGCAGTTTCCTATGTCTCGAGCTGTAACATTATTGTTCGCAACAGCCTGCGGAATGTCTGTTGCTAATATTTATTTTGCTCAGCCGCTGCTAGATGAATTATCGAATGATTTTGCTATTGATCAATCAATTATTGGTTTGATTATTACTATCACACAAATTTTCTATGGGCTAGGCTTACTTCTTCTAGTACCACTTGGAGATTTACTAAACCAACGACGCTTGATTATTGGACAAATGCTATTATCCACAGTGGCTTTGCTTATAGTCGGTACTGCCTCCTATGTTGAAGTGCTATTTGCAGGTATGGCCTTAGTTGGTCTACTTGCAGTCGTGACTCAAACCCTTGTTGCGTTCGCTGCAACTATGGCTTCCTCTACAGAACGTGGTCGTGTCGTAGGCATTGTTACAAGTGGCATTGTCATTGGCATACTACTTGCTCGTACCTTTGCTGGGTTAGTAACTGATCTTGCAGGGTGGCGTTCTGTCTATCTAGTCTCCGCCGCTTTCATGCTTCTAATGGTTGGTATGTTTTTAAAAGTGTTACCAAGGAGTGAGCGTGAAGTAAAATCACTAACCTATTCTCAGCTAATTCAATCCGTGTTCACGCTGTTTATTCGAGAGCGAACATTACGCATCCGCTCAATTTTAGCCATGCTAATTTTCGCTGATTTCAGTATTTTGTGGACACCACTTGTTCTGCCACTTAGTTCACCACCATTGGCTCTATCACACACTGTAATTGGCGCTTTTGGTCTTGTAGGTGTAGCAGGTGCATTAGCTGCTGCACAAGCGGGAAAAATTGCTGACCAAGGCTATGGACAAAGAACGACAGGCATTGCTTTAACGCTTTTACTTATCTCCTGGATATTTATTAACTATTTAGATAGTTCGTTCTTGGCATTAATTATAGGCATTGTGTTACTTGACTTGGCAGTGCAGGCAGTACATGTCACCAATCAGACGATGATTCTTCCATTACGTACAGAAGCACGAAGTCGACTGACCGCAGGCTATATGGTGTTCTACTCTATTGGTAGTGCTAGCGGTTCAATCGCTTCAACTCAGATGTATGCACATTTTGGTTGGGGAGGGGTTTGCTTACTCGGAGCCTCTATTAGTACAATTGCTCTTCTGTTTTGGGCAACAACTAAACGATTTACTAAATAAAAATTAGAATTGGAGAGATAACAAATGGAAATAGGAATTACTTCTTTCGTAGAAACAAAACCAGACGTTCACAGTGGTGAAGTAATTAGTCATGCACAGCGTTTACGTGAAGTAGTAGAAGAAATCATTCTTGCAGATCAAGTGGGATTGGATGTCTTTGGCATTGGCGAGCATCATCGAGAAGATTATGCCGCATCCTCTCCCGCAATGGTACTATCTGCTGCTGCTTCGCAAACGAAAAACATTCGACTCGCAAGTGCAGTAACTGTCCTTTCTTCAGCTGATCCTGTACGTGTCTTTCAGGATTTTGCCACATTGGATGGACTATCAAATGGACGTGCAGAGATCATGGCAGGTCGTGGTTCCTTTATCGAATCCTTCCCCCTATTTGGCTACGATTTACATGATTATGATGAATTATTTGAGGAACATTTAGATTTACTAATTAACATTCGTCAGTCTGAGAAAGTAGTTTGGGAAGGTAAACATCGACCAGCAATCAATCATTTAGGTGTGTATCCTCGACCGGTTCAACAGTCTCTCCCAATCTGGGTGGCTAGCGGAGGAAATCAACAATCTGCTATGCGTGCTGGCCTATTAGGATTACCCCTGATGCTAGCAATTATTGGTGGCAGCCCAATGCAATTTGCACCGATTGTACAGTTATATAAAAAGGCAGCGCTTCATGCGGGTCATGATTTATCAAAACTTCAGATAGGTTCTCATTCAATAGGTTTTGTTGGACCGAATACGGAATGGGCAGCAGACACATTTTTCCCATCAACAATGGCTGGTATGAATAAATTAGGCAAGGAAAGAGGCTGGCCTTATTATGATCGTTCTAGTTATGATGCTGCAAGAAGCTTTGAAGGAGCATTATATGTTGGTGATCCAGATACAGTTGCTGAAAAAATTATTCATCTTCGTAAACACGTAGGAATTACACGGTTTATGCTATACGTTCCTTTAAGTACCATGCCACATGATCAAGTCATGCAAGCTATAGAACTACTTGGAACAGAAGTTGCCCCCCGTGTACGTGAAGAAGTCGCCAATTGGGAAGCTGAAATGGCTCTAGAAGGAAAGCCATTGTTTTAAGATTTCAATATTCAACATATGAGGTTATTGATGATCATGCAACATGGAGTAGAACAAATAATTTGACTGCTTGGCGTTTGTACTTAGGAGAGGAGAAGGACATCAATGCACTTTCTCCGTATGCGGTCCCTGCAAGAGCTGAAAACTTAACAGGATTACCGCCAGCCTATATATGTATTGGCCAACTTGATTTATTTCTCGATGAAACCATTGATTATGTAACACGTCTTGCACAGGCAGGAATTGATGTTGAATTCCATCTTTACCCTGGCAGTTACCATTGTTTTGATGTCTTTGTGCCGGAAGCAAAAGTAAGTCAGCAGGCTATTCAGAATTATTTAGATGCCATGGCACGCGCACTCCATTTTTGATTAGCACTTCGCCTTCTAATAATAAAAAATGCGAAAATGTTGGCTATCAACATTTTCGCATTAATTGAAAATATATTGTGGACGTTCTATCTCAAAAATCTCGCCAACTTTAGCTTAGTTTGATCCTGCAAGCCTGCTTAATCAAGCTCACGTACTTTAATCGGAATTAATGTTCTCTCTAATTGTTCACGATGCTGCTCGTATTGAGGGGGCAACATTAATTGGCTACCCATTGTCTCTGGTGTCTCGTCATGAGCAAATCCAGGAGGATCTGTAGCGATTTCAAATAAGATTTCGCCAGGTTCACGGAAATAAATCGCATTAAAATAATTACGATCTTTTACTTCTGTTACATGTTGTCCATGATTCATCACATACTCTTGCCATTCTAAATGATCTGTATTATCTTGGGCTCTCCACGCAATATGATGCACAGTTCCTACACCCATTTGGCCACGTTGACCTGCAACTGTTTTTAAATCCACTGTATTGCCGATCTCTGCGCTAGAAGTAAAACGCGTATAGTCACCTTTCGTCGCTACCTTTTCAAGACCCATTACTTCTGTTAAAACTTTGGCAGTTTCTTCAGGGTGACTTGAGAATAGTGTAGCTCCACCAAATCCTTTGATAGCAACCTCAGGTGTTACTTCACCAAATGACCATTCGTTTACTTCACCTTCCGTACGTGCAACGAGTTCAATATGCAAACCATGCGGATCATCAAATTGAATGACTTGCTCACCAAAACGTTCAGCTTTTTGAAAAGGAATTGAGAATTTCGCTAAGCGATTAACCCAAAATGGCAGTGCCCCTTCTGGTACAACATACGTTGTAACGCCAACCTGACCATCACCAATACGTCCTTGATAAGCATTAGCCCATGGGAAGAAGGTGATAATTGTTCCTGGTTTTCCACCTTTGTCACCGAAATATAAATGATATGTGCCCGGATCATCAAAGTTTACTGTTTGCTTTACTAAACGTAAGCCTAATACTCCTGCATAAAAATCAATATTCTCTTGCGGATGTCCTACGATCGCTGTGATATGGTGTATACCTGCTGTATGTTTTTTCATGTTAACAAGCCCTTTCATGACTTTTTTCTCACCTATACTGTGCCCAATTTATCCCTACCTCAATCTGTATAAGATTAGCGAATTGTATATAACGCTTTAGACCACGGGATCAATTGGTCTAACATTTGGTTTACTGAATCTATTTGTACTTCTTTTGGTTTAAATTCTGTGCCATTTTCAAAATCTGTGAATAATGATAGTGCTGGGTGAACACGCACATCTGCGATTAAAAGCTCTCCCATAATTCCGCGTAAATGTTCTGCTGCACGAGCACCACCAACAGAACCATAAGATACGATTCCAGCTGCTTTGTTATTCCATTCAACACGTAAGTAGTCTAGTGCATTTTTTAATGCCCCTGTGATAGAGTGATTGTATTCTTGTACGATGAATACAAAACCATCTTGTTTAGCAATAATTTCTGACCAACCTTGTGCTCCTGAAGCATCCTGTCCTGGCTCACCCAATAATGGTAATTTATAATCAGCAATATCAATCACTGTATAATTGGCATCTCCGCGTTGATCTGCAATTTCCTTTACCCACTGTGCTACTTGAGGGCTTACACGACCCTCACGAGTTGATCCAATAATAATACCGATATTTAATTCTGCCATTGTTTGTTCCTCCTCTTTTTTTGTACGAAAGAATTTATTAAAAAACCCCATAATTATACCTCCTGACGAAGCTAAAGGTTCGAATTCGTTTATCTTGAATTTATTTATCTTGAATTCGAGATAATAATAGCACGAAATTTTTATAAACGTCAACAACTTTGTTTTTAAATTTAAAAAGGCAGAGAAAATTAATTCTCTGCCTTTCCTAAATGCATATAAACTTGTGATTTTAAATAACAATATTGACCGTCATTAGTATCTTGAAAAGCCTCTTCTCTATTTGAATCAATGTCTTGGTAGTCGATTAGGCATGGAAATTGTTCCTCCGTGAAATCCTTTCGTTCTCCATTAATGACATTATAAAAGTGCCAGCCTTCCTCAAGAAATGTCTTTCTAATTTCTCCTCCAAGAATATCCTGCACAACTAATGAAGTGACGCCACATTGTCCTTTTGCAGGGTTGTCCACACTCCATTTAGAACTTGATTGAATGGACCATGATTTTCTTAAGGCATTTAATACATCTTTTTCCATGCTGTAACTCCTCTCAAATACTTTAAAATGGGACTTCATCTATTTTTATTGGTGTCGACTTCCCTACTACCCAATCATCTTTAATGGCACCATAGACAATACTATCTGTCACGGTACCATCCCCATTTTCCCAAGCATTTCTTAAATACCCTTCCTTCACAAAGCCAGCTTTACTAAAGCATTTTCGCATTCCTATATTATCAACTCTTGTGTAGCCTTCAATACGAATTTTCTTTCTTTCGGCAAACAGATATTCTTGTAGCCAATGAAGTGCTTTGACACCATATCCTTTGCCTCGATAATTTGCATCTAAACGGATATCAAAAAGAGGGATCGTATCGTTTATATCATGAATAAAAATAACTCCAACTCTATCTCCATCTTCAAGTATCCAATGTGTTTCACGATTGTTCTGATAGTATCCTTCGGCATATGCAGCTCGAATAGCCTCTTCTTTTAAGTAGGAATTCGTGTGATACAACCATCTATTTTGCGTTAATAAATGAACTAAATCATCAATTTCTTCTTCAAATAATTTGATTTCCATACATATCTCCTTTCATCTAAACGTCCTCACATATATCTGAAAAAATAAAATTAGTTTTTGTATGTGCATATGGCTGTAATGCATCAATAAACTGCTCTACATCAGGAAAAGATTGAAAATGCCCCTTTAATAAAAAACATGACTCACCTGAAATGCGATAACAGAAGTCTATATTTGTATAAACCTTCAGATGTTCTTTAAAGTCTGCATAGCGGTTATTTTTGATTGTCGCCTCAACAATCGCTTCAATTGGATAACCCAATGCTTTTTTATTAATAGCCAACGTGTATCTCTTAATGACCTTCTGTTCCTCTAATTGTCTTATTCTTTCACGAACTGCTGGTGCAGATAAGTGAACCCTTCTTCCTAGCTCGCTCATAGAAATTCGACTATCTGCCTTTAATTCTTTTAGTATCATTTCATTAATGAAATCCATCGTGTAGATATCCCTTCTTTTTGAAAGAAAAACATCGTATTTTCCTTCGAATTACTATGTTAACCTCGTTATTAACATTTTACACTATTAATAGAAGGAGGAATGACTGATGACACTTATTCAATTACATAACAAGGGCTTAACACCCTTTCAACAATTATTAGGCTACAACGAGGGAATTCAGCTTCACTGGCAGCAGTTAGGGGACGTACTAGAAAAAGAGGGGCATCTATCTGCTCCATTAAAAGAAGAAGTTCGAAAAACATTAGCTCAAAAAAACGGATGTCAGTATTGTCAGGCTAAAGGCAAGCCCAATCCTCAGGACTATGATGAGAAAACAGCAGTATGTACAGGTTTTGCAGAAGCATTCCTGGCTACCAAAGGGCACACTGCCCCAAATATCACAGCTGTATTAAAAGACTATTTAACAGAAGCAGAGATTAGTGAGCTACTAGCATTTATTTGCTTCACGACAGCACAGCAATATTTTGGCGCACTCATGCAATTAACATAATAAGAAGCTAGGGGAGAACCCCTAGCTTCTTATTCAGCATGCTTCCTTTTAATTAAATTTTATTAGCTATATCTACAATAAATTTCTTACTAAGCTCTTCTTTCATATTATTTTCAGCATCCACCATCACTTGTTCAATGAGACAGCCTTGATGATGGAAGGAATCATCATGTTCAGAGGAACAACTAAATAATGAGGTTTGTCCCTCAATCGCACATATCACATCTAAAAACGATATTTCTTGGGAGCGCCTAGAAATACGATAACCACCGTTGACACCTGGATTCGACTCAATTAAACCTGCCTTCACAAGCTTAGTTAATATTTTGGAAAGATAGGTTGGTGATAATTTTTGCATTTCTGCTAAAGCCTCTACACTCATTGATTTCCCTTTAGGATTGAGTGTTAAAAATACCATTGTATGTAAAGCATAATTTGTTGCTTTTGAATACTTCATCATTCATCACCCTTCATTCAGGACCTTTATTATCTGCAATTAAAACACATTCTATCATAGTTAAAGAAAAAAGCATGTTTTGTATGAAAACACGCTTTTAAGATCTCTTAGTCATGCTGTCCATAACCCGCTTCTTCAGCCATAGCATCAGCCTTTGTTACATGAACAGTCCCAAATGGATGATTTGGTGGCGCATAAATTGTGTAAAGCTTCAGTGGTTTATCCCCTGTATTCGTAACATTATGCCATGTTCCTGCTGGTACCATAATAGCCGTATCTTCTGCGACATGTCTCTGATAGTTTAAATAATCTCTAGTTGGCCCCATTTGCGTTAATCCATGCCCCTCTTCAATACAAATGAATTGGTCCACATGTGGGTGTACTTCTAAACCAATATCTTCTCCGACATTAAGACTCATCACCGTTACTTGTAAGTTTGACCCTGTCCACAGTGCTGTACGATAATTTTTATTGCGCTTTGTAGCCTCTTCAATGTCGATAACAAATGGTCTTGGTCCAAAATCATTCTGGGTATTACTTCTTGGTGCTTGTTCTACCTGATTTGGATAAGCCCAATAAACAGGTTGATAGCCGTAATGATACGATTGATAATTACCGTAATAAGGGTGGTACATTTATCTCAATCCTCTCATGCATGATAACGCTATAGTATGCAGTTGAATGAAAGAAGGTACTCACATGTAGTTTGACTTAATTGAGTAATATTTATATATAGACTGGAGATAGGCATCCTGTATGCTACATTAGCAGAAAAGCTTGCAGGCACTACTGCGATTAAATAGTTTTCTGGACACGGTCATGGTATTCTCTCTATCCATCGTCTTAACTACTTAATGAATGACATGATCTATGAATGGGCCTCTTCTTTCTCAGAATTTCTTAAAAAAACTGATTGAGGAGCGTAGTCAATAGTATGAGCTGTCTTATCTAAGGACACTCACAACTCGGAAAATTCCTCTTTCAAACGCTTACGAAATGTATTATCTGTAAGAAATTTCAATTGAAAACTATTCATACTATTTGAGAGCTTAATCTGCTCCATTGTATTTAAGTTGTTAGCGAAAAAGGCTATCTCTGTTTGATTTCCATCTTTATCTTCCGCATAGGCTGCTAGTGTTAACACAAATGCAGTCGACCCTCCCTTTTGACCAGCATGTTTTAACCATGCTTGATTTCTAGGATTCTGCATTAATTGCTCCAACACAGGATCTAAATATTTATGTACCTCTGGACTAAAGAAATTTTTATCATTCAATTTTTTTAATATAGAGATGTAATCATTTGTTGTGGCCCTTATTAAACGATCAGACCATATCTTTTGAAAATCCATATTAAGCATTTTTTGAGCTTTTATTTTCTCCTCAATTGTCAAAGGATGTTCTATCCAATTCGAATGAATAGCCAATGCACGCTCACGATATTCAACCATATCCATTTTTCGTAAAGCAGTTAATGTTGCTTTTTTCGTTAAATTTTTTTCCTCCATCAAGTGAATGGGAATATAAAGTGCACTTACAATTGGATACAAAGGTTCATGATCCTCTACATTTAACTGTGTAAGCACATCATTAATTATTTGAAAGTCTAATACATGCATTAAATATTCCGTATTTGCATTGGAGCTATAGGCAATCATGCCATTTGCTACTTCACTTAAAGGTACACTATCTGCACCCTGAAGGTTTAACTGCGCCAACCATGCTTTATGTGCGCCGCCATCTGTTTTAGGAATGTAAAATGCCTCTAACTCCTTGAGATCGACTTGCTCTTGAGGATTAATACGGCCATCCGCTGCTTGTTGAGCATAGGCGATGGCTACGATTATTTTAACCGTACTTGCTAATGGTAGCTGCTCCTTGGTGTTTAGCTCCACCCAATGTTGTTGATTATAGTGAATGGCTACGGAAATATTTTCATCCTCTTTATGTTCCTTGATAAATTGCACGATATATTCAGGATCATTCTTCTTGATTTCTTTTTGAAACTTCCAAAAAATAATGCTACCTACAAAACCTATACAAACCAAAACACCGCCAATCATCCAATACAACTTTTTCATATTCATCCCTCCATCATTCAGCTGCTTCTAACAACCATTGCTGTAATACTGTAGACGACTGGTTATTTAATCCTTCTGGCGGCATCACTTCTAATACAGAATCCCTTGCTTGATTCACCTCGAATAGTCCTTCTTCATCTTAATGGTAGAGATGGAAGGGCGCTTATTAAAACACTGCCGAACATTCGAAAAATGATCTTCTCCATAGCAATAATAAGGGGAATCTGCATAAGACCATTAGATAAGGGATGCCCTCTCAGATATGTCACAGTTAGTCTGTTTAGCAGCCTGTTCGTTCTGGCGCTTCCCATGACCAAGCTGAAACGCACGGAGCACGCCCTTCTCCAGTGGTGCACAACGATGCAGTAATAATATCGTTCACCATTTTTAAAAAGATCCAGAAACGTTTTTCTCGCTGTACAAACTATTTCAGCTGCCAATTGCTCGATGATAACGATCGTTGATATACCTTCTTAATGAATTAGAGAAGCTCTTAAATTGCTAGCCCCATTTTCTAAATATCCTTTAAGGCATGTTAATGTATAGACCCAACCCTCTTTTTGGCCCATCATTTTTGCCACAATTTCTGGATCATGTGCATTTAACCCTGATTCTACAACAGTAATAATTGTTTCACTTTGTGATTCTTCAAGTGTGATGGTTACCATCGTCACTTCACCATGCTCTTCTCCCCAAACAAACACAATTTTTTTATCCATCTCCATTTCAAGGACGGTGATCACACCCTCTGCACCATACTCCTCATATTTAAGCGTGATTCTTTTACCTTCCCCCCATCTTTCGGAACTGCTAGAAAACCAATAATGCCCGATTTCAGTAGGGGAAATAATGGCTTCAAATACTTTATGGGCTGGTTGATTGATTTTTAGTTTCGTTGTCACATCCGTATTTATCATCGTTCATCATCCTTTTTTCATATTGTCTATCTACACCTTCGCCGAAATTTTCCATTAACCTTCCTTTCTAATAAAAATTCACTAAAAAAGGTGCGATTCTCCTAATGGAATCGCACCTTTTCACTTAAAATAAGCAGAAGGCGTATGGCCTCACCACCACTAAGTGTGGTAATTTTCTTTTGTAAATCAGTGCCAGCAAACTGCATGGAATGAAGTACGCTTCCTTTTCCATATTGCTACCTCCCGAAATGATCCTCCGTTATGTCAAGTTTCGAAAGTTCTCTCTAAAGACACACTAATTACTGTCGATATATCACAAATGAACATTCCAAAAAGTATATCATTTGGTGAAAACCTGATATAGTATGGAATTTAAGAAAAATAAAATTTGATTTGGTGGTGTTATGTGAATGAAGAAATACGTTATCGATATTTTAATGATTATGCTTGGATCACTGCTTTTTGCCCTAGCAGTTAACTTATTTGTTATTCCAAATGATTTAGGTGAAGGTGGCGTAACAGGCTTAACGATTATTGCTTATTATCTGTTCGGATGGTCGCCAAGTATTGTTAGTTTTGTTATGAATGCAGCTTTACTTATCGTGGGTTATAAATTTTTAAATAGACAAACAACAATTTATACAATCATTGCGGTCTCATTCCACTCTTTATTTTTACATTTAACAGAAACGTGGTCTATTTCTTCAGATGAGATTATCGTCAATACAATTTTTGGTGGCGTATTTGCAGGAGTCGGTATTGGCTTGATTATCAGAGTTGGTGGTACAACAGCAGGTTCTACCATTTTAGCGAGAATCACTAACAAATATCTTGGATGGAGTATTAGCTATGGACTTTTATTCTTCGATTTAATTGTTGCTTTTTCATCCTATTTTATCATTGGTGCAGAGGCATTAATGCTAACAATTGTTATGCTATATGTTGGTACTAAGGTAATGGAGTTTGTTATTGAAGGAGTTAACCCTAAAAAGGCAGTTACCATTATCTCTAAGAAGCCAGAAGACATTGCTGGACAGGTAACTGCTTATATGAATCGTGGGGTAACTGTGCTATCAGGTCATGGTTATTACACAAAGGAACAAAAGGAAATCCTGTATATTGTTATCAGTAAGCAAGAAGTTGTTAAGCTCAAAAAAATTGTCAAAGAAGTCGACAAGGACGCCTTTATTGCCATTCATGATGTAAGGGATGTTTTCGGAGAAGGCTTTATTGAATTAGCAAAATCATAAACAGTCAATAACACCTTTTGTAAGTAACAACAAAAGGTGTTTTATGTTGTTGAAAAAAGATTCATGTTACTAGCAACAAAAGATCTTTTGGCAAAGCGAAGGGGGATTTCCTTTTCACCAGCGTCCTTTCCATGGGGCGTCCGATGAGCCGCCTCACTCACTTACGTTCACTCCAGGGTCTCATCTGTGACGCTGGCTCCTCTCCAATCAACTATGTGCAAAAGTGTCTTTTCCTTATCTTTCATACTAACAGTAGAAGTAGCTTGCAACGGATATCCATTTTCACCTTTCACAAAAATTCTATTGGTGGTTTTGTTTTTCGATTTACCTATTTCTATCAATCTGTAAGGAGCTTTCAATAATACTGTCTAATAGTGCTGAATAGCTGATCCCCGCAGCAAGGGCACTTTTTGGTAGGAGGCTATTTTGCGTCATGCCAGGCAATGTATTAACCTCCAACACATAAGGAACACCATCCTTAATTAACATATCTACTCTTGCATAAACACTGCACTTTAAAGACTTGTAACTAATCATCGCTGCTTTTGCCACTCGGTCATGAATCGCAAGGGGCAGTTCCACAGGCTCCTCTACTGTAGAAGCATCGTCATATTTTGCCTGGTAGTCAAAAAATACTGCTGTATGTTTGATTGACAGCACTGGCAATAGCTGTTCATTGAGTATTGGGCATGTAATTTCGTCGCCAATCAAATATTGCTCAATAATGATTTCGCTATCCCAATTTAATACTTCTGTAACAGCAGCCAATAAGGCACTCCGATCATGAACAATTTGAACACCCACACTAGAGCCACCAGCATTCGGCTTAACTACAAGTGGATAACCCATAAGCTCTATATCCTGTAAGGGCAGCTCATCCCCCTTTATGAGATGCACCCAATCTGGTGTTGCGACACCTTCATATCGAAGAATTTTTTTAGCCATATTTTTATCCATGCACAAACTACTTGCTAGAAGACCGCTTCCTGTATAAGGAATACCCAATGTTTCCAGCACTCCCTGAATCGTACCATCCTCCCCGAACTTACCGTGAAGTGCTAATAAAGCCACATCAATGTCACGCACCTTGTCAATTACCTCTTTGTTGTCATCTAATGTAATGGCTACAACTTCGTATTTTCGCTTATCTAATTGAGTGACCATTTCCTTACCTGTCATGATGGAAACCTGCTTTTCAGAGGAAGTACCACCCATAATTACGCCAACCTTCATTTTTTCAACTCCCCATAACGTTTTTCAATGTATCACCAATGATTTGAATACCTCGAACAATATCGTCATCTGCTAAACGAGAAAAACCTAAACGAAATGTATTACTACCTCTCCCATTTGTATAAAATACATCGCCTGGATAAAATACTACGCCCTTGGCATAGCACTTCTCCAGCAACAAACGTGCATCTACTGCCTCTTCTAGCTCTATAAAGAGATGAAGCCCCCCATCCCCTGTTATCCTACTAAAGGGAATGTATTGCATACAGGCATGACGGGCAAGCTCATATTTTTTCTTGTAAACAAATCTTGCTTTCTTTAAATATTTTTCAAAGTAACCAGCCTGTAAATATTGATATAACACTGCCTGATCCAGTGTTGATGTATGAATTGTTCGCGCTCTTTTCATACTTTCCAAGCTATCAATTAACTCCTTATCTGCTAAAATCCAGCCAACACGTAAGCCAGGGAAAAGAATTTTAGAAAAGCTACCAATATAGACAATGTTATTACCTGTACCACTAAAAGCGATTAGTGGTGCCAAATGAGAGCTTGAATACCTTAATTCCTCATTAAAACCATCTTCTACAATGGGTATTTGATATTTTGAAAAAAGCTGAAAAATAGCACTCCTTTTCTCGGAGGAAGTGACAATTCCTGTTGGATTATGATAGGACGGGATAAGATAGGCAAAATCGAAATCCTTATCTGCTAACGTTTTTTCCACCTGTTCCATGTCAATCCCGTCATCTTGCATATCGATGCCATGTATGTCTAGCCCATGCAAACGGAAAAGCTTCAATGCTGCGTGATGTGTAGGATTTTCACATAGTACACGCCCTGATTTTTTAGCTAAAGAGGTCAATAAAATATCGAGACCTTCTGTAAAACCATTTGTAATTAAAATATCTTTATTAGAGATGTCTACACCTTTCATCTCCATATAGCTAAGAAGATGGTCAATTAAAGGCTTATATCCCTTGGCATAGCCATAGTTCAAGACAATATCTCCTTCAATCGACATTCTTGTGAGAAACGCCCTTTTGAAATTTTCAACATCAAAAAGCTTTTCTTCTGGGGCAATACTCGTAAACGAAATCATGCCTTTTTTCCAGTGTATATCTTGCCGTATTAAATCGATTTCATCTGCTAATAAAGTGGTTTCATTCAGCCTTTGCTTCCAATCTATTTCAATAGAAGAAGTTTTCAATGTAGTAACCTTTCCGATAAAATGCCCTTTTCCTTTCACTGCATAAATGATGCCATCTAGCTCTAATTCGGCATATGCATTCAGCACCGTATTCCTACTGACCGCTAATAGCTTACTAAGTTCACGGGTAGATGGAAGCTTTTGATGTTCCAACAGATGCCCCTTGACAATCATGTCTTGAACATAATCCTTCAATTGTACATAAATTGGTCGTTCATCCATAAGCTTAAAATCACTAAACACTTCCTAACCCCCTTGCTTCATTTTTGCATAAACCATGATAACCAAAAAGGTCCACGCATTATGTAATTTCCTGTTAGAGTGGTTGCTCTCCCTTCTATCATATTTCAATATAGTCATAAGCATAAAAAGAAAACTCCTCTTTTGAGAAGTATATCTTCAAAAGAGGAGTTAAATTATTATTTTAAAATATCTTTTAGACCATTTTCATTTTTATCAGGACATACTAAAGACACGACTACTCCAACAATTAAGCAAATAAAGAATGTCGCTGCCTTGGCTGACACAACAGCCTCCATAGGTGACAGGGACCATGCAATCGCACTAATAAAGCCGACAATAATTGTCGCAATGACCCCAATGCCTGAAACACGTTTCCAGAAAAAGATTAAAAGGATTACAACCGAAAACGTATTGCCAATCCCTGCCCATGCAAAGGATACTAAGCTATAAATCACAGAACCTGATTTAAGTGAAATGATAATCCCCACAATCCCACTAATAACAGCCACTAGACGCGAAAGGTGAACTAATTTTTTGCTAGAAATATTCCAACGTAATGTTTTATGAATTATGTCCTCACTTATCGATGTTGTGATGACTAACAATTGAGACGATGCCGTTGACATAATAGCTGCTAAAATACCAGCCACAATAATTCCTGCAACCCAAGGTGGTAAAATTTCAAACACCATATGCGGCAATATCATTTCAGGATCCTCAATAGAGCCTTGTTTATACAAAGTGGACGCAAAAATAGCAGATAGAAAGGCACCCACATAGACAATTAATGTCCAAATAATTGCCATATTACGGCCAGTAATTCGCTCTTTTTCAGTCGTAATAGCCATAAAGCGAGAGCTCAATTGAGGTTGCCCCCCTAGCCAGCCAAAGAACCATGATAGATTTGTAAATAGCATCGCCCCTAAGGCAAGACCATTTAAGCCTCCAACCCAACTATCCGCCCCATTGCCCATTTGTGCAAGCTCTGTTGAAATGCTTAAACCCTGATGTTGAATTTCCATATAAGCTGCAATTGGTACAATAACGAACGAGATCAGCATTAAAAAACTTTGGATTGTATCTGTCCAAACAACAGACATAAATCCTCCCATACATGAATAGGCAATTATTATTGCACCAATAATAATTGTACCCCATGTAATGTTAAGTCCTGAGAATGAATAAATTGTTTTACCCATTCCTGAAAATTGAGCTGCTAAATAACAAACAAAGAATAACACCATTACTGCAGAAGCTAACCAACGAATTATATCTGCGTGCTTTGGAAATTTAACGGCAATATAATCTGTTAGGCTATTCACTTTATATTTTTGTTGCTCTGTCATAAAGCGTTTTGATAAAAATAGCCATGATGCAACAACGCCTAAAAGCATGCCAGATAAAATCCAAATACCAGACAGCCCAGCCACATAAATAAAGCCAATTGCCCCTAAAAACATATAGGCGGATTCACCCGTAGCACGCTCAGAAAAGGCTAATGCCCAGCCCGGTAGTTTATTTCCCCCTAGAAAGTAGTCATTATGTGATAAATCTTTTTTACTGAAGTAAATACCTACTCCTAACATAGCGAGTAAATAGATAAATATTTCAACATAAACAATTGTATGCATATACCCAAAGTCCTCCATATGATTAATCTAAACAATCCCAATTGGTTTTATCAGATAATAGTTCGGGTTTTTTTAATTGTCAATAACTAATTTTGTAAAAAGGAGGCAAAGTATTTCGATATTTCTACAAACTTTAAAGCTCCTGGAGAAAGAAGAATACTGTGTTTATGTGCAATTCCAACCTGTCTAATATATGCTTGATAAAATTTTTTTCTAATCAGGTTACTTGGCGCATGTAGCAAAAGGGAATTCGGCACAATTGAAATACCTAAATTTTCATTGACCATCGTCAAAATGACTTGGTCAACCGATAATTCATAGACCACATTGGGATGAATTTTATGTTTAGCCAAAATCCTTGATACATCTCGATCAATTGTACGTTTAGGCATAATCCAGCGCTCATCCTGCAATTGCTCTAGAGAGAGCCTGTCTTCATTCGCCAATGGATGATCCTGTGCCATAATGCAAACAAGCTCATCATTAAAAATCGCATCGAATACAAGATGTTTAGAACTTGGCTGCACTAAAAAACCAATATCCACAACACCATTGTGAAGCCAGTCCTCGATTTGATCATAATCTCCCTCCATCAAACGAATTTGTAAGTCTGGATGATGCTGTTCGAAATACGCTAAAACCTTTGGTAATAAGACCAATGAAACACTTGGTAGAATACCAACCGATAATGTACCCCCAATGAGATTTTTTAAATTTGCCACAGAGGTTTCAAGCTGTTGTTGTTGCTGCAATATTTTGGATATGTGTTCGTAAACAATTCTCCCCTCACTCGTTAAAACAATATTATTGCGGTTTCGAATAATTAGAGAAAGCCCTAATTCTGCCTCTAAATTACTAATCGTATGACTAATTGAAGACTGTGTGAGATTGAGCTTTAAGCCTGTTTCTGTAAAATTCCCTGTATCGATAAGTGTATGGAAAGCAATATATTGCGCTAATGTAGCCATGCTATTCTGCCCCTTTTATGATTTTTTTTCATATATGATTGTGCAAATATTCATTTGATTTAAATTACTAGCCACCTCTATAATAAAAATAAAATCCAAGTAAATCAATATGATTTGTTAATGAGGTGGCTCATAAAATGGCAGAGGAAAAATTAATGATGAAGGCTTTATCTATGGACATAATTACCGCAAAAATGTTTACAGAATTACATCTCTCCATTACAGAGCAGTATGGAGAGCATGGTCGGACATTAGTACAAAAAGGTTTAGAGGCGTTTGGTTTAAAGGATGCTGAAGCAATGGCGAAAAAAGCAACAGCTGAAGGTGAAAATCATACTTTCTTTGAATACTTACCCCAAATCGTTGTAGGTGAAGAAAAATTTGCTAATTTAACACCGTTTGCTCGATTTTCTAAAATGTTTGCACAGATTGCCAAGCCAGTTGTTGATGAATATGGAGAAGAAGGTGAACAAGTGATTATGCGGGCAGTAGAGCGTTTTGGCCATAAGCGAGGCCAAGGTATTGCTCAACGTGCACGCACAAACGGCCTAGCAAATTCAGTGGATAACTATTTAACAAACTATGATATGGGTCGTAGTGATTTGTTTGAAATTGAAACGGTGTATAAAAAAAATGAGGTAGAACAAACGTTTACTCACTGCCCACTAGGTCAACAATGGGCAGATGATGATATGGGTAAATACGGTATTTTATATTGCAAAGTCATCGACCCCTCAATTGCCAAAGGGTACAATAAAAATCTAGAGGTGGTACATGATCAATTTGTTTTACGTGAAGGACAGTGCCACTTCCAATTCCAAATGAAAGAGTGATGGTCATGATTAATGGAGTTAGGCTCTTACAGCATCTTCAAGACTTAAGTCAAATTGGTCGCAATGAAAAGACAGGTGGCATTAACCGCTTCTCGTTCACGCCAGAAGAAAAGCAAGCCATTGAGTTAGTCACAACTTATATGGAACAAGCAGGGATGAGTGTTACAATCGATGCTGTTGGAAACCTTATTGGTACATATGGTGAAGGAAATGAAACCATTATGCTGGGATCTCACATCGATACAGTACCAGAGGGTGGCAAATTTGATGGAGCATTAGGGGTACTAGCAGCTATTGAAGTGGTACATACTATCCATGAGCAACAGTTGCTACCTTCTAAAAAAATCCAAGTTGTCGCTTTTAAGGATGAGGAAGGAACGAGATTTGGATTTGGACTCCTTGGCAGTAGTGCTATGGCTGGTCTTTTAACAGAGGAGCAATTACAGCATACAGATGAAGCTGGCATTGCTATTGAACAGGCCATGAAGGCTTTCCATTTATCACCTTATCCTTTAACACAAGTTCATCGTCATGATATTAAAGCTTATTTAGAAATGCATATCGAACAAGGAAAAGTGTTAGAAAATGAAGACCTACCAGTCGGTGTAGTCACAGGTATTGCTGCCCCTTTATGGCTAGAGGTTACAGTAACGGGTGTCAGTGAACATGCTGGTGCAACACCTATGCCCATTCGTCAGGATGCCCTAACTGCAGCAAGCGAAATGATTTTAGCTATTGAGCAACTATTAAACAATACAACAGATTCCGTTGCAACGGTTGGTAAGCTAATGGTCTCTCCAAATGGGACAAACGTTATACCAGGTAAAGTCACATTCTCCATTGATCTTCGTGATATTGACGAAAATAAAGTAAGTGCCTTAGAACAAGAAATTATGCAACAACTTCAACAAATTGCTGAACGAAGACATGTTACATTGACTTCAAAAGTGTTGCAGCGCATTAAACCCGCAAAAACGGATGCCATGCTACAACAGCAACTCACTATAAGTATTGAAAAGCAAGGTATACGACCTTATTCTCTCATAAGTGGTGCTGGGCATGATGCAATGAATATAGCTGAAATTGCACCGATTGGGATGTTATTCGTCCGCTCAAAGGACGGCATTAGTCATAATCCATTAGAATATAGCTCAGATGAGGATATTATTGTAGCAACGAATATTTTTTACGATACTGTTGTCGAGCTCTCTAAATAGCCCATTCTATAGAAGAAAGCCATTCTCTAAATTTTTTTAGACTGGCTTTTTTAATATTTTTCATAGCCTTCGTTTTTAGCTTGAGTAATTATCTTTTGAATGAAGGGCTCTTTTTTCAGGGTATATGTTGGGCGATCATATTGAAAATGATAGGCAAGCTGTTGCTTTAAAGTTTCATATTCATGTGCCGTTTGAGCATTTAATCGAAGATAATCTCGGAAAAGGCATTTGTCAATCCATTCACTACTGTTATATTCACATATATGTAAATGACAAGTTCCTTGGCTCCATAGCCCTTTTCTAAAAAATCTTCTATCCATTAGCTCAGGTTTAGGAACATATTCATACCCAATTATTCTTAAATCCTCTATTAGTTCCGAGACTCCTTCTATACTTTGGACTCCTAGCAGAATATCAATAATGGGCTTAGCCTTTAAACCTTTGATAGAGGTACTGCCAATATGTTCAATCCCTAAGATAGAATGACCAATAGCTTCTTGTATGCTCCTTTTCTCAACTAAAAATTGTTCTTCCCAATTTGGATCATAGTCAGACAATACCACTTCAATTTTTTTCATGTGTCATTCACCTCTCTTTTTGAAATAAGTCAACTATTAAATAAAGCGTATTTACCTTAAATTTTTTCAATCTCCTTTAATATAAGAGGATCTCTCTATTTTTGATAGAATTGGTTTCATTTTAGTATAAGGAATATTATTTCTTTTAATATGATATAGTGTAATTATGGTTAAATTTTCTAAATAATTGAAAGGGGCTATAAAATGGAAGAAATTTTAACAATTACGAATTTAACGAAGAGTTATGGAAACAAGGAAATCTTGAAGGGGATTGACCTTCATGCAGCTAGAGGTGAAATCATCGGTTATATTGGCCCCAATGGTGCGGGTAAAAGTACAACTGTAAAACTTATTCTAGGGCTAGAAGGTGATTATGGCGGTGAAATTAAGCTTTTTGGGAAAAGCATAGAGCAAGACCAAATTGATTATAAACGGCGAATTGGTTATGTCCCTGAAATCGCTGATGTTTATGATAACTTAACAGGCTATGAATATTTAACCTTTATCGGCCAGCTATATGGATTAGAGCTAGAGGAGGCGGCTGACAAATCCAAATCACTAATGGAGCTGTTTGGAGTTGGTGAAGCGTACCATTCTAGAATTTCTTCTTATTCTAAAGGTATGCGTCAAAAACTACTAATTATTGCAAGCCTAATACATAATCCAGACCTGCTATTTTTAGATGAGCCGATCAATGGCCTAGATGCAAACAGTGTCATGATTTTTAAAGAAATCTTAACGCAATTAGCTGCCAACGGAAAGACTATATTTTACTCATCTCACATTATGGATGTAGTTGAAAAAATCAGTAGCCGTATCATTCTGCTGTATGATGGAAAAATTGCAGCGGACGGAACATTTGCCCAATTACAAGCAGATAATACTGAAGGAACATTAGAAAGAATTTTTAACCAGTTAACAGGATTTCATGAACATCAGGAAATCGGAGAAAAATTTGTGTCCGTCGTTCGTGGGGGACAATTATGACAGATTTCAAAACGCTACGATTGCTTGATAAGTTCCGATGGCTTTTTATCAAAATGGGCATTGATTATGACATGATGAGAAAAATCCTCCATACAAAATTAACAATGGATGAACGGAAAGTACCTACCCTATTTAATCAAAACAAAAAGAAAGACAATCAAAAGTACGGCTACATTAAGTCTCTATGGATTTATATGTTATTCGGGCTTATACTCATCCCGCTTATGGGATTTGGTCAAAATTATTTATTTCAAATGAGTATTGCCTTTGCAATGATCATCTTTTTGATTATGACTTCATTGATTTCTGACTTTTCTTCTGTGCTTTTAGATGTACGAGATAAAAGCATACTTTCAACTAAGCCTATTTCAGCTAAAACAATTAATGCAGCAAAATTTATGCATATTTTTATTTATTTATCCTATTTAACATTGGCCCTAACAGCCATCCCTCTAATAGTCAGCCTTTTTACTCAAGGTATTGTGTTCTTTATTTTAACAGGTCTTGAAATTCTATTAATGAATTTATTTATAGTTGCCATCACAGCCATTTTATATATTGCCATTTTACGCTTCTTTGATGGTGAAAAGCTGAAGGATATGATTAATTATGTACAAATCGCTTTATCTCTAATGCTGATGATTGGCTACCAAGTTCTTATTCGATCCTTTGAATTCGTCAATTTAGATATGGTAGTGGCGTTTCATTGGTGGAACCTCTTCTTAATACCGATGTGGTTCGCCGCTCCTTATGAACTCATACTGCATGGTGACTCATCCTTATTGACAGTCATTTATACCATCTTAGCAGTGATTGTACCTATTATTTCGATTTGGATCTATATTAAACTCATACCAACCTTTGAACGCAATCTCCAAAAACTGCTAAGTACAAGTAAATCGAAAAAGGAAAAGAACAATCGACTAAAGTCGTTTTTATTAACCCTTGTGTGTAGAACACACGAGGAACGAGCTTTCTATCGCTTCGCAGCTCTGATGATGAAGCAAGAGCGAGAGTTTAAGCTAAAGGTTTACCCATCTTTAGGTTTTTCATTTATTATTCCCTTTATTTTCATGTTTACTTTTAGCAGAGGGGAAGAAGTCGATTATGCTAGTAGTATGAGCTATTTAAATATCTATTTTAGTATGATGATTATACCATCCGCTGTCCTTATGCTTGGTCACTCTTCTAAATATAAGGCTGCATGGATTTATAAAACACTCCCGCTTAAAGATTATACAGAATTACAAAAAGGTAGCTTAAAGGCATTTTTAATTAAATTGTATATTCCGTTATTTTTAGTACTAAGTATAGTCTTTAGCTATATTTATGGTATTCGAATTATCCCTGATTTACTAGCTGTTTTGGTAACAAGCTGGTTATATACCATCCTTTGTTTTGTCATGATGACAAACAAATTACCCTTTACCAAACCCTATGATGAAGTTAACGATGCACAGGGCTGGAAGATTCTTTTATTATTGCTCCCTTTAGGTTTACTTGTAGGGCTGCACTATTTGATAGCTCAAATAACATACGGCTCTACGATATATTTCATTGTGCTTTTCTTCATCAACAGCTTGATATGGAAGCTGGTTTTTAAATCGGAAAAATAACCAAAAAAAAAAACGGCTCAAATCCTATAATAGAGTGGGATCAGCCGTTTTTTTCCATGCTGTGGTGTTTAAAAGATAAACGCAACGATTTCTTCCTCACCGCTTTTCATATCTTTTATTTTATACATATTTTGATTGACCTCGTTATCTCCTAATACAATAACCTTTGGTGTGTTTTCACGATTGGCCTTTTCCATCGCCTTTTTCACTTTTTTCCCACTTAGCTCAACTTCTATTTTATATTTTTCTCGCCGTAATGCAGTTGCTAGCTTTAGTGCCTCTTTTTCTGTTCCGAGAGGAATAATATAAATATCCACACTAGGAGCATTTTGATCTATTTTTCCCGAAAGCTCTAATGCTGTATAGATGACATCTAAACCAAATGAAATACCAACAGTAGCATAGGTTTGATTTGTCTCTAAAAGGCCAGCAATTGCATTGTCATAGCGTCCCCCACTACCAATACTTGAGCGGATTGTTCCATCTGCTAAAAAAATTTCATAAATTGTTCCTGTGTAAATTTCAAGTCCTCTCGCTAAAAATGGATTGAAAATACATTGCTCACTTATTCCAAGTGCCTTTAAATAAGAAGTTAGTTCCATTAATTCCTGTAAACCTTGTTGTAAATAGACATTCTCGGACGCGAAACCTTCAAAATACGCCATACTTATTTGAGGACGTTCATCTAAAAAATGCTTTATTTTATGAATACTATTATCTGATAACCCCAATGCCTTCAATTCTGCTAGCATTGTTTTCTCGTCTATTTTTTCAATCTTATCTAACGTTAAAATAGCTCGATTCATTTGATCCTGTTCAACCTCAAATAATTGCAGAAGACCGACTAAAAGCTTGCGATTATTAAATTGGAGATTAATTTTCAATTTAAGCTGATCAAAGGCATCTATCGCCATCATCATTAGCTCCGCCTCAGCAGCCTGTGATTCTACTCCAACAATATCAACATCACATTGTGTAAATTCGCGAAAACGACCAGCCTTAATCGGGCCATCTCGAAACACCTTGCCAATCTCATATCGTTTAAATGGCATAGCAATCGCTGGATTCATCGCTACAACTTTTGCAAATGGAATTGTTAAATCATAGCGTAACGCTAAATCTCGCTCACCTCGATCTGTTAATGTATACATCTCCTCTAAAATCTCAGCACCACCAGCATATTTAGAGGCCATCAGCTCTGTATAGTTAAGAATAGGTGTTTCTAACGGCTTGCAGCCATAGGCTATAAATGTATCTTCTAACGTACGGCGTATCGCACGACGAGTTGCCTCCTGCTCCGGTAAGTAATCTTGTGTTCCTCCAACATTTTGATAGTCCATTTTTTTCATCATCATTTCCTCCTCATTTTTTGAGCAATAAAAAAACCGTATAACGATAAAGCCTCAAATCAGCTTTATTTATACGATTACATGAGAAATAGTCTTCCTATTCAATATTAATAAGTTAATAAAGATAGCAAGACTAGTGATGATGATGATGTTTTGTTGTGAATGATTGGACAAGAGTAATGACCATGTTTATTCCCCCTTTTATTTTAAGGGTTACTATAAGATACACCTAACAAAATGTCAAATTTTTTCTAAAATTCATACAGTATTTTTTTCATTTTTTCTAGAGTAGCTAACATTTCAGCTAATTCTTCAGTTGTTAAGTGAGCATGGTACTTTTCTGTAATCTGTTGATTAAAGGCTTCAATTTCCTGTTTATATAATAGACCCTTCTCACCTAATTCGACAGAAAAGGCACGCTTATCCTCCTCATGCTGCCTTTTCATTATATAGCCATCCTGTTCAAGCTTGGTTAATTGCTGACTCACTGCACTTTTTGTAATAGCCATTTTATCTGCTAATTCTGAAGGCGAGCAGGATGGATGACGCATCACTAATGTTAAAAGAACATATTGCTGATTATTTAAGGAGAAATTAGTATAAGCCCTTTCCATTTTCTCAAGCATGATCCAAATATCTTCAATGGTTTGATTTATTTGCTCCGCTACCTGGTTATTCTTCATTTTTTTGAGTGTCACCTTTTTCTCGCCATTTTTTAGGATTTAAGTAGCTTTTAAATTTGTTGGCTACTTCTTTTCCAACAAGTAAAGCACCAAGCCAAAATAAGATTTCAGCCAAAATAATACTTCCTGGTATTATCCCTGCCTTTACTTTTGTAGGTATCGGTGTGAAAGGTGTAATAATTGGGATTAACCATAAAGAAAGTGAAAAGATAATAATGCCTAATCCAAGCTTATAAGCAAAAGATTTTTGTGTTTTTTCGTTAGAGGTCATGTATCTTCTCCTGTACAATAATTAATTTACTTAAGTTAACTAAACTATATTATACAATTCATTTTATGTAAACCTCTTTAATCTTCATAACAAAAATCCCCATCTATTTGAATAGTGAAGAATCAAATAGATGGGTCTGCTAATACTGTTATTTTCCAAATGTAAGTGGTATACGAAGCTCTGCATCTGGATAATTCGTAGTATATTTCCAAATATAAATATCAAGATCTTTATCTTTAAAATTCTTATACTCATCCATCTGCTTATTATTTTCATCACCAAGTATGCCAGCCATCATAGGCATTCCATAATTTCGCTCTTTATGATCTAGATAATAAGTCTGAGAGACACCACCAAATGTAGGTTCAGTGCTAAAGGATTCCACATAGAGATTGCTATCTTTCTTATAGTAAGTCCATGTAATTGAATACTCCCCAATCGTAGATGTCTTACTTTGAGGTGTATCTGATATATTAGTCAAATGAATCGGTTGCTCGTCACCATCTTTTATATCAACGCGATGTTTAGCTACCAATGCCACAGATTGATTCGCTAACGAGGTCACATCCACTCCAGTCAATTCAAAATGAAGTTCGGTTTTATAAGGATCGTTTTCTATATCCCATCTACCTCCATCCAAAAGTACGCCACCAATATCCAGCTGATAGTCCATGTAAGGAATATGTGCATATTTTTCCTTATGGGTCAGTATTAAACGTACCTGTGTTGGAGTAACTTTCATTTCATGAATTACTATTCCATTAGATGCATTTTCTAAAGGAATATTGACGACTTTTTTAAATGATCCCTTGTTTAATTGTTCTTTGGATAAATTCATCTCTATATTCCAATTATCCTTTGCAATATCTAATGTATGTTCATAAGTTAGTTGGAACTTTGTATCCTTCGCTCGTAAGCTGTCTGAAGTGAAAATTTGCTGACTAAAGTATTCACCAGTTGCACCAGGAGTTCCAAAAACTGGTGTTTCCACTTCTTTAATCGTCTGATTTTTATCATCTAGCGCCTTAATTCGTACCCATTTGTTCTTCATTTCAGAATCTGTAAATTGAACCGCTGATTGGAGCATTACTTTCCCGTCTGATTGTTCAAAGGTTTGTAGAATTACATTGTCAATTCCATCCTTTTTAATGGTGAAATTCTGCGTTTGAGAGTCATTAGGGTTGTAATTAATAGGCAGTTCTTTATCACCAATAGAATGAATATTCTCCATTAAAAATTTAATGTCTGACTTCTGATTATCTGCCACCCAGTCTGTCTCAAAATACCCTTGGAAAAGACCAAGATCTTCATTCCAGCGATGTGAGTAATTCCCTTTAATAAAATCACCATTCGCATCTTGAAGCCCGATTTGATCAAAACTCACATTCATTCCATCCCAAGAGGCCTCAGGTTTCAAACTATACAAAAGAAAGGTTCTGTTATCATCGATAAACGCCGTATGTACGGTCAACGTAAACCCATCCTTCGTAACGGATTTCTCAATAGTCTGCCCTAAGCCCTGGTCTAATGCAGACTGAATACCAGCTCTATAAGATAGAATAGTTGACCAATCGTAATTCAGTGCTGCATAGACAGGTGTAGCCATTAGAGCAACAGCTAATCCTGCGACCAAAACAAATCTCTTTCTTTTTCGAGGTAGAAGTTCGATCGGTTCACCTACCATTTTTAGTTCATCCTGCTGGATACCATTCCACATTTGTTCAAAGTCAGGATACTTCATGTTATGGTCTGCGTTCATCTCTTTTTTCAATTTCTTTTCAATGCGTTCCAAATTGATTCTCTCCCTTCAACCATAAATTTTGATTTTGTTCTAGTTTTTTGCGCATGATTTTCAATGCCTTATGGAGTCTCGATTTCACTGTTCCCACTGGAATCTTTAGCGTTTCCGCAATTTCCACTAATGATAGCTCACCAATGTAGCGTAGGGTGACAACAGCCATTAACTTTTCTGGTAGCTGTCTGAGTAGTGCCTCCCACTCCTCCTCAGCTGCCTTCTCCAGTACAATGGTGTCTACAGATTTAACTGATGCCGTAGTTTGCTCCTGTAGCAACTGTACCTGACTCACTTTTTTTAACTGAGCCTGCTTTCTTTTAAGCAAATTTAAACATTGATTCATCGCAATTCGTAAAATCCAAGCACGTGTATGCTCTACACTTCTCCAATCCTGACGAAAGACGGTGACAAATACATCATGGCAGAGATCTTCCGCATCTTGGGCGTTCCGTAGCATGTAATAACAGGTACGGTAAACATCTTTGTTGTATGAATCGAATAATTCACGTTCTGTCAATCCAAGGCACTCCTTTCTGATGGTTCTACGTTATAAACAAATGACTACTAGAAAAGGTTCATTTTTTTGAAAGTACATATTTCACGTTATATATTAAACACAATAACCCCGCTCTAATTAAAGAGCGGGGTAGGATTCAAAGTTGCAAGTAATTGAAAAATGTTTGTTAAAGAAAACAAACTAGTATTACTGATACTAATATCAGTAATAGAACTAGAGACTGTAATATTATTGTTAATAATTCGATCAATTTCAACAATGAAAACTTTAATGGCAATATTCATTGAATTGAAATGTCTAGATAATACTGACACAAATCTTTAAAGGAAAGGCAAATTTAATGTATGCTTATAACAATAATATTATTTATTCAATATGATTTGATACGCCCTCATTGCCATGGTCAATACATCTTCTCTAATGGGTTCATTCGGTTAATCTTTTTTCTAAGTATTTTGAGGTGGATATATATGTTAATAAAACATAAATTTATTGAATGTATCTCTTAAAAATATCTTAAATCAATTATAATTTCACACTTAATACTTGTAATAACAAAAATTATTTGTCTAATATAGCAAATGATGCTCTTTTGCAAAATCTACTGCTTGATTACGTGATTGTACATTTAATAAAGTGAATAATTGTGTTAAATACCTTTCCACTGTTCTTTGTGTTACATTAAGTTTCTCTGCAATTGCATTATTTGTAAAGCCTTCTGAAATTAAATTTAGTATAAATTTCTCTTTTTCGTTGAGTTCAATAATATTTTTAGGTTTATTATATGTTTCTAAAAAATCCAAAAAACTTTCATTTAATAAAATTTCACGTCGAGCAGCAGAACGTATTGTTCTAATAACCTGATCTTTAGGTGCCGTTTTAGAGATCACTCCCTCAATCTTTCTTTCTAAAACTAGAGGATAGTAATCTATAATATCGTCACCTGTGTAAAGAATTATTACAGCATTTTTTTGTATGTTTTTGATATCTCGAGCTAATTTAATTCCATTTATTACAGGCATATGAACATCTATTAAGTAGACATCGTAGTTATTTGTCTTTATTTTTTTCAATGCGGTTGTTGTATCTCTCTCTGTGTCAACTTTAATATCATCAATATCCAGAAATAACATTTTTGAGCCCTCTAAAACAATAGGATGATCGTCTACAATAAGAATTTATATCAAGGTTTGACCCACCCCTTATTTAATTAAAAATCTATATTACAAAAAAATTAAGACACATTGTTTCAATTATCTTTTTACAATAACATATTGTTTCAATTTACGAAATAATTAAACATTTATTTATTTCTTAGTCAGACCGAAAATTTAATTGGCGGTTTCCGACCAAAAAAATGTCGGTTGCCATGTCGGTGATCAAAGTGATACTGTTTGAATAACTCGAGTATTAAGAAATTGCTATAGTAATTAATCGAATTATCTACACAAGCAAATAATTATTTTACAAAGAGGAGCTGTAATGAATTATGTTTAAAAAAAAACTTTTAACAAGTGCTATTGCTTTTACTACTATTTGTTCAACAATAACACCATTATCCGCCCTTGCTAATGAATCAACACCAATTCGTACATATTCTTCAGAGTATGTAACTCAATCCATATCTTATGAGAATACTCAGTATGATTATCAAGTATTACAAGATGATGAATTTATTAGAAAAATTCGGGTAACTACAGCAAACGAAACAAGCACTGCTGAATACAATAAAGTAACAGGGGAATATACACTTTTTGATAGTAATGGAGAGATCTATCAAAATCAAATTAGCCCATCAACAGTTCAATCTTCAAATGAATTAACTATAACTCCTTATGGAACTACTATTACCAATGTTTATAATCAAGTTGATAACATTTGGTTTTCTCAATGTAAAGTAGATAGATATGATTACACTTATCCTACATCGACTAAATACGTATGGTTTATCTCTACTAACAATTCAAACGGAAAGAGTGTTATGGAGAGTACATCTAATAATGGAGATTTAAGTAATTTTAAAGCTGCTGTTAAAACAATGAAAACTAAGGAAGTAGAGGCAGCAGCAGCACTTGCAGGTGCCTATGCGGCAGCAGTAGCTGCTTTAGCTACTGCTGCACCAACATTAGGAATGTCAGCTGTAATAGCACTGTTAGGTTCAGTTGGAGCAGTTGGTACAGGGGCAGTTCTACTTTGGCAAGCATACGATGCTCATAACGATGCAATATTTTATTATGGTCGAGTATAATAACCCAAAATAATTAATTTAAATCTTTTATAAAAATGGAACTCTGTATTGCTTTATTAGAGTTCCATTTCTATAAATTAAATCTTAAGTTATTGGAGGTTTTTTAATGTATTATTTGATAATATTTTTGGTAATAATTAATTTAATTATTAATGTTTATATTTCCTATATACGCAAGAACACCCAATTTGAAGGTATACTTAAATTTCTATCTATAACAAATATAATTATACTTGTTTTATTAATCATTTTTCTAGTAAAAATTCGTTTTTTCTAGGTTGAATTCAATACCCTTTAAACCTTAACAGCTTTATGAACTATCTTTCTTCTTAATTTGCTTACAGTTATAAACTAAATCAGATGAAACATTCCCTAAATATTAATGTATTTCAAATGCATTATTTTTTAATTAAATACTAAATTTAAAAATGATGGTTTGATATTTGATATAGGAAAGATTGATAGCTCGGCTTCCACCTTTAATTCCAAAATTATATTAGAGGTAAATTGAAATTACAAATTTTTTATATTTTCAATACAATCTCTTCCTTCAAACCTTCAGAGGCAGATTTTGAATGCATAAATACATATAAAACTAGGGAGAGGAAAATAGCTACAATTCCAAAGACAATGCAGACCATTTGTAGGGAGAGCCATTCCGCTAGCAATCCTAAGGCTAATGTAAAGACAATCTGTAGCACATTCATGACCATCGTTGAAACACTACCGAAACGGCCCATAATTGATGTCGGTACACATATTTGATAAAAAGTGCTGTAGCCTGCATTACAAAATGACATACATATTCCTAATGCTATAAAGCTAACAATCGCCATTATCACATTCGGTGAAGAGTAAAACAATGTATAGCAGATTGTGGTCAAAAGCAGACCATAGACAATATATTGTCTTGTTGAAAACCTTTTAGCATAACGAGCAGCCATTGCTCCACCAATAATAGCCCCAATCCCAGCGATACTAACGATGACACCATATAGACTATCAGAAGCTTGTAGGTTTTGTTTAATAAATGTTGCTTCCTGTGAATCTAATGCAAAGGCAATCATCATTGCACCCTGAAAATATAGAAATACTTTGGCAAAGACTTGCTCTTTTTTAATATAGGCATAGACAATACCATAATCCTCTTTTAGCATGCTCCAAGTAATGGGTTTTCGGTGCATGTCCTGATGATCTTCTACTGCGGGAAGCTTAAAAATTGAGAGTGCACAGATAAAGAACGTCAAGGCATTAAACCAAAATGCTATAGATATATTTGAAATGGCAATGATAAACCCAGCCAATGCTGGCCCAATTAAAAATGAGCCTGAGCTAAACATTCCTAATATTGCATTAAAGGATTGTTTATCTTCGTCTGGAACATATTTTGAAATATAATAGGTACTACTCGGTCCAAAAAAGCTACTTGCTATATTAGATAAAAATAATACGCTATAGATGAGCCAAATAGAGGACGTAAAAGGTAACAATAAAATCAATATGCCACGAATGATATCACTATAGATCATTAATTTTTGTTTATTCGATCGATCAATAATGGAGCCTGCAAAAAAGCTTGTTAAAATTCGAGCAATCGGTCCTACAATAAATATACTAGCCATAGCAGTAGGCGACTCTGTTAAATGCCAAACTAATAAATTGAGGGCAACTAGATTCACCCAATTTCCTAAATACGAGAAACCAAAGCCAAATAGAATGAGCCAATACTTCCTAGCAATGCTCATAAGTCCCCTTTCTATCACCAAAATGAATGATTGGTCTTTTTTGACATAAAAGTATTCCTTTAGATAATCATATCTATCGATGAATAGCTGTGCAACTAAAAATAGCAACCCTTAGCTAAGTTCATAGCTTTGGGTTGCCTTTTTAGTTAGTTGAATCTCGCTGAATTAATATCGGTTTGAAGCGGTATAGTTTTTGGTCATCAGCTAGATGTTCTTTTTTTATTTTTGCTAAGAGCAATGATGCCGCTTTCTGTGCCATTGGTAAAATAGGCTGTTGTAATGTTGTAATGGAAGGTGTTAAAAAATTGGCATATGGTACATCATCCACAGCGATTACTTGTACATCATTAGGCACATGTAAATTTCTTTTTTTAATATAGAGCATTAATTCTTGGAAAATACGATCATTTGCCGCAATGATTCCCCTAGGTGGTTGCTCCAATGTAAATAACTGATTAAAAATCTCTGTCATCTCAGCTGGCTCACCATTTTTTATATAGCGCTCATCAATCAACAAATTCCTATTTCTGAGCGCTTGACGAAATCCTTCTAAACGTTCGACACGAGGAGTAATCGGTAAGGCTAAAGAAGTAGTGATAAAGGCTATTGGTTGTTTTCGAAATGTCTCCACAGCCGTATTCATGGCAGAAAAATTATCAAGCAATACAGCAGGAATATCTACTCCCTCAATAAAACGGTCAATAAAAACGATTGGCATTGCCTGTTGATGAAGTCTTATGTAGAGATTTTTATTTTCTCCTGTTGGAAAAACGATTAAGCCATCTACCTGTTTTTCTAGTAAAGTTTCGATATGCTTTTTCTCTTTTTTAGGGTTATCCGCCGAGTTACACACAATCATATGAAAGCCTTCTTTATCAAACTCTGCTTCCAATGCATTTATTATTTTTGTTGAAAAGTCATGAATAATATTCGCCACAATAATACCAATTGTAAAGGTGGATTTCTGTTTTAAGCTACGAGCCATTAAATTCGGACGATATTGCAATGCTTCAATAGCCTCTTCAATTTTCTTACGAGTCTCTGCACTCATATATTCATATCGCTTATTCAAATATTGCGATACTGTACTATTCGAAACATTTGCATATTGTGCAACATCGGCAATTGTTGTTTTTTTCACTAAAATCAATCTCCTACCTATAATATGAAAACTCTCCTTGGTATTATGTAGCATAGCATACTTTACTGGTTAAATTAACTAGTCAAATAGTTATATACTTGTTCAGGTAAGTCAATGCCCTTATCCATTGTTTCCACACTACGTATCTGTTCAATTTCACCAGGCACTAGTACCTGATCAAAATTTGGTGCTGTTGGCGCATCATGTAATTCATTTATCATTTGCGAGATATTTGCTTTGAATTGATCAACATCTCCAAAAATATTTGGATCTAATACATATAAATATTGCCCTAAATTACGTTTCTGTTCGTAATTGCCATACATTTTTGAAATGTGAGGACCAAAAGCTGCACTTGCTAAAATTCCAGAAAGAACATCTACTACAAGTGCCATACCATATCCTTTTGGCCCTGCAAATGGTGTTAAAGATTTTACTTGGTGTGGGTCTGTAGTTGGTGCTCCTTGTGCATCAACTCCCCATGTATTTGGAATTGTCTCCCCTTTTTCACGTGCATATAGAATTTTCCCTAGCGCTACATTGCTTGTTGCCATGTCCAAAATAATCGGTTTATCGTTGGTTGGAAAACCGTAAGCAATTGGATTCGTACCAAAGTAAGGCTCTTTTCCGCCAAAAGGAACAACTGCGGAGTCCGTTTGAGAGCACATAATAGCAATTAAATTTTCACTCGTGGCTTGTTCAAGAAAATAGCCGAGTGCCCCACAATGGCTACTCTCTTGAATAATCGTTGTACATGAGCCATGTTCCTTAGCCACTTTAATGGTTTCATCCATAGCTTCCTTACAAATGACATGCCCAAAGCCATTATCCCCCTTAAAAAGAAGGTGATTTGTGCCTCTTTTTTCTACTGAAAAATGAGGGTTTTTCGTTATTCCACCTGCCTGTAAACGTGTTATATAATGCTCTACGCGCATAACACCGTGAGAACTGACACCACGTAAATCGGCATAAATCAAAACATCTGCTACTTGCGCTGCTGTTTCAGCTTCAACACCTTCACTTGTGAATTTTTGAACTACTATTTTTTTTAATGCTGGTACAGAAATATTCATTGAAAATCCTCCCCATTATTTAAAATAGATTTGTGCTTTATTTGTGTTGTATTGTTTTGCCTCAAAGTAAGAAATAGCTTCATCGAATGCAATATGCTTCGTAACATAGCCTTTCTTTATAGCTCCTGACTGCATGTAGTTCATAACCGTCTCAAAATCTTCTAACGTAGCATTACGGCTGCTCTTCAATGTTAATTCCTTTGAATGAAATTCAGGATCATTAAATGTAATGGTTTTCTTCATTAAACCAATAAACACTAATGTGCCACTATTTTCTACGTATTGAAATGAGGATTCCATTGATTGTTGATTGCCTGTTGCATCAAAGACAACTGTAGGTAGTTCACCATTAAATTTTTCATGTAACTGCGCCATTATGTCATGGCTGCCAACAATCACACCATCTGCTTCCGACCATGCCTGTCCTTCCTTTAAACGTTCTTCGTTCAAATCCATTAATACTGTTTTTGCGCCACGTAATTTAGCAAAACGTGCAGCTCCTAATCCAATGGGCCCTGCACCGATAACAAGTACCGTATCATTTTCTGTTAGTTCCGAACGACGTACTGCATGGGCACCAATAGCTAATGGTTCTACAATGGCTAATTGGTCACCTGACACAGCATTATCAGTAATTACAATACTGTCCTCAACTACGATATATTCGCCCATACCTCCATCGATATGTACACCTAATACTTTCAAGGACTTACAGCAGTTCGTTTGACCTCGACGACATGCAGCACACTCCCCACAATGGATGTATGGAATAACTGTTGCACGATCACCTACTTGAATGTCCGTAACTGCTTCACCAACTTCTTCCACGATAGCAGCTAGTTCATGGCCTAATACTCGTGGATAACGAAAGAATGGCTGTTCACCTGCAAAAGCATGTGTGTCTGTTCCACATACGCCAATATGCGTGATTTTTAATAAAACATCATGATTTCCTTCAATACTCGGCTTGTCTACTTCACGTTCCACCATTTGAAACGGTTCATTAATGATCAATTGTCGCATGCTATTTCCTCCAATAAACTAGTAATTGTGGCTAATTGCTGAATAACCTCTGCTGCATCACACTGGAAATATTGTTCGATAAATTGTTGCATTGGCTCTGACTGACCTTGTTCAAAATCGTTATGGATTTCAGTCAGTTTTTCAATAACTTGATCAGATTCACGAATGGAAAAGCGTGTTGGATTCATTGCATATATCCCTATTGCTAAAGCTTGATAGTATATTTCTGTTTCAGTGTATGGGGCAATACGTGTTTGCCACTTGGATAACTCATTTAATTGAATATCATATAGCTGATGCTCAATAAAGGGGTTTAAAAAACGTTCAAAGACATCTTGCTGATAGTGTTCATCCACTTGGAAGCGTTGGGTAAAATCGTTTGTTACTTTTTCAATAAAGGCTCGAACACCTGCATGAGAAAATGCCTCTCTTACAGTTGTATGGTTAAAAATCTTGCCGAATGCTGAAAGCAAAATATGACTACCATTTAAAATGGCGACTTTGCGTTTCCGATACATGTCTAAATCATCAAAGACAAAAGGTAAATCAAGACTTGTTGGCCAATGTTTAAATGGCTCTTTTTCATCAATTACAAATAAGAAATAGGGTTCACAAACTGTGTAAAGGGCGTCCTTCCCCTGATAATCTCGGGGATAACCTGTTACAATACGGTCGACTAGTGTATTACAAAAAGTTAACGTAGCAAGCCATTCATTAAATGCTGTAGGCAAATTCCAGTCTTTAGCGTGCTGTAGACAAATCGTTTTTAATGTAGAGCCATTCTGTTCTATTAATTCCAAAGGCACAATTGCCAATTGCTTTTCACCTTGAAAATGATTGTAATATTGTTCTAGAAAGACGGTTAATTTTGCTGCATAGCTTGTTGGGCAAGCCGTGGGATAAGGAATATTTTCATAATAAATCCCTGCCTCTGTTGTATTAGACACAATCATTTCTAATGTTTCAGACTGCGCATATTGTAAAAATGTATGCCAGTTCTCATACGGGTGAATCGTATCTTGAATAATCTTAACAGTGGTTTCTTCTTCTATAACCTCACCGTTTTTTAGCCCACGTTCCATCACTTTGAACTGTAACTTTTGTTCTTCTAGCTGTTTGAGTGTTTTTCCTCTTGCTGTTGCTGCGACTGAAACGATACTGCAAGGGACTTGTAGTTTTTCAACTGCTAGATCAAAAAAGCCTCTGATAAAATTCCCATCACCTATTTGCATTATTTTAATAGGATGTTTCATATCATTTCTCTCCTACATCGTGACGCCATCTTTAAAAATGGCGATTTCTTTGAATCCATATTTCTCATTATTTGTTTGCACTTCACCTGAAGCTAGCGCTATTATATAATCCATAAATTCATCGACTAATACATCCATCGGCTTCCCTTCCACTAACTGCCCTGCGTTAAAGTCAATCCAATTTTTTTTACGTTCATAAAGTGGTGTATTTGTTGAAATTTTAACTGTAGGTGTAGGTCCCCCAAACGGTGTACCTCTACCTGTTGAGAAAAGAACGATTTGGCAGCCTGTAGAGGCAAGTGCTGTTGTTGATACAAGATCATTTCCTGGACCGTTTAGTAAATGTAGCCCCTTTGTCGTCATACGGTCACCGTAATCAAGTACCTCTTTTACTTCTTGGAAGCCCCCTTTTTGAATACAGCCAAGTGATTTCTCTTCCAATGTTGTTATTCCACCCGCTTTGTTTCCTGGAGAGGGATTTTCATAGACAGGTTGTTTATATTTAATAAAATACTGCTTAAAATTATTTACTAAATGTACAATATCCTTAAAAACAGAGGCATCTTTTGCACGTTCCATTAAAATCTGTTCAGCACCAAACATCTCTGGAACTTCCGTTAACACCGTTGCACCACCCGCTGAGATCAATTGGTCAGAAAACACGCCTATCATCGGATTAGCTGTAATGCCAGAGAAACCATCACTACCGCCACATTTCAAACCAATTTTCAATTCTGAAATAGGTAATGCTTGTCTTTCGAATGTCGTCACATAGTCAAAGGCTTTTTCAAGCAGTAGTTGACCCTCTTCCATTTCATCTGCTGATTCTTGAACATTTAAAAAGGAAACGCGTTGTTCGTCATAATGACCGATTGTTTTCTTAAAGAGCTCAATATAATTGTTCTCACACCCTAGTCCTAATACAATAACTGCCCCTGCATTTGGGTGGTGAATTAAATTAGCTAAGATTTTTTGTGTATACTTTAAATCATCACCAAGTTGTGAGCAGCCATATGGATGAGCGAAATGCTGTACACCATCAAAATTGTCAGCCTTCAATAATTGATTGCCCAACTTCGCCAGATTTTCAGCTACTTTGTTAATACATCCAACCGTATTAATGATCCAAATTTCATTTCGAACACCAACCTGACCATCTTTTCTACGATAGCCTTTGAACATGCGCTGTGCGTGACGAGACTCCGCTACGTGATGTATTTTTGGAATAAATTCATAGGTTAATTCACCCGATAAATTGGTTTTCATGTTATGTGAGTGAACCCAGCTACCTGCTGGGATTTCTTCTGTCGCATGACCAATTGGAAAACCATATTTCATGATATGTGCATCTTTAGAAAGAGTTGTGATGGCAATCTTATGCCCAGATAGTACCTGTTGCTGTAACGTTATTTCTTTTCCATCCAATGGAAGTAAAAAGCCTTGAGGAAGATCACTCAAGGCTATGGCAACATTGTCCATCGGATGAATTTTAATAACTGCTTGATTGTTCATTTGAATCCATCCTTTCTATTTCTAAGCTATTTCTTTATGAACTATTGGTGTAACAAATTTAATAACTGCTAATGAAGCGATAACCGCTAAGCCGCCTGCAAGTAGGAAAGCTGCGGAGAATGTTCCTGTTCTGTCTACTAGGAAACCTGTTAAAGTTGGCCCAATAATACCAGCTGTGTTTGCAAGGAAGTGCATAAAGCCACCAACAGATCCAACATACTTAGATTCCACCACATCATTAATGATTGCCCAGTAAATAGCTCCTGTTAAATATAAGAAGAAAACAGAGGTAGCAACAAGCGCAACAGCACTAACTGTTGTTGTTACAATGCCCGCGCAGCCAATCGATACAGCTGCTAAGAATAAACATGTAACTAGAACGACTTTACGAGAGAATAAAACTCCCTTACGCATAAAACGTTTATAAATGAAGTCTGAAACAATTCCGCTCAATGCTAAACCTAGGAATCCTAAAATCCACGGAATAACTGTTACAATACTCATATCTTTTACAGCCATTCCACGAGCTTCTACTAGATAGCTTGGGAACCAAGTTAAGAAAAAGAATAGAATATAGTTATAGGCAAAGAACGAAAAGGCTGTAAACAATACTGTTGGCTGTTTTAAATAGTATGATAGACCACGACTATGATTGATATCTTCTGCTGCAATCTCTAAATTTGCCATTGGTTCTACACTGTCTTCTTTGTTCGGCTTTTCTTTTACCACCTTAAACCATACAATTGCCCAAATAAACCCAAGAATCATAATCGCAATAAATGAATATTTCCAGCCATATGCTAATGCAATATAACCAACGATTGGACCTGCAATCGCACCACCTAGGGGAGTACCACTATTGGCTAGCCCAACTACAGAGGCACGTTTATCCGCCGGGAACCAGTTATTCACCATTTTATTTATGGTTGATGACAATGGCCCTTCCGCCATACCAAATACAATACGAACAATAATCAACGAAGCGAACCCAACGACTAAAACCATTGCTCCACTAAATAAAGACCATACAATCATCGCTACAAATAGCGTTAACTTGGCACCAAATTTATCGGAAGCCATTCCACCTAAGAAGTTGAAAATGGCATACCCAACAGAGAAGCTACTAAAGATAATCCCTAATTGTGTTGACGTTAGATGAATATCTTCTTGAATAAATGGTGCTGCAATTGATAATGCTGAACGATCTAAATAGTTTATGACACCCGCTAAAAATAGCATGACAATAACAACCGTTTTGCCGTCTCCAAAAATACCTTGTTGTTTCATATCATTCACCCCTAAATTTGAAATAAATCTCCTTTGTTAAACGCCTGAGTAAGCCATAAATCCACCATCAACAGGAATTGTTACGCCAGTGACAAATGCTGAGTATGTATCATCAGCTAAAAATAATAATGTTCCTAATAAATCTTGTGGTTTTCCAAAACGCTTTTGTGGTGTAGCTGCAATGATTTTTTCTGAACGTGCAGTTAATGAACCATCTTCTGTTAGCAATAAATTACGGTTTTGTTCGGTAATAAAAAATCCTGGTGCAATGGCATTAACACGTAAACCTGCTTCTGCAAAATGCACAGCCATCCATTGTGTAAAGTTATTAATCGCTGCCTTTGCCGCGCTATATGCAGGCACTTTTGTCATAGGAGCATAGGAGCTCATGGATGAAATATTAATAATCGTCCCCTTCGTTTTCAGCAATGCTTCGCCAAAAACTTGGGAAGCCAAAAATGTTCCTGTAAAATTATTCGAGAATACGCTTTCAAAACCACTTGGTGTTAATTCAAAGAAATTTGGTGTAGTCGATTGTTCTTTATATACTTCATCAGCCGTAATAGCATCTGGATGATTGCCGCCCGCTCCATTAATCAGTACATCAATTTGACCATATTGCTGTAAAATTGCTTGTCTCGCTGCTATTAATGACTCTTTGTTTAAAACATCCACAGAAAAATTAATTGCTTCTCCGCCATTTTCTGTAATCGATCGGACGACTGCTTCTCCTTTTTGCGCCGTACGATTTAAAATAGCAACTCGCATACCTTGTCTAGCCAATTCCATTGCCATCTCTGAGCAAAGAACACCACTACCACCTGTTACAACAGCCACTTTATTTTGTAATGCTTCATGCACCTTACTCACCTACTTTTAAAATAACTTTACGTACTTTATTTGGGTTTTTTTCTATATATTCAAAGGCTTCTTTTGCTTCATGTAATGAGAAAGTATGTGTAATTAAACCTTGGTGCTGTAGCTTTCCAGCATCAACAAGCTTCACTACATTTTCAAATTGGAATGTTTGTAAACGTGAGCCTTTAATCGATAATTCCTTTTTTGTGATTGGTAGTGGGGCTAGCTCAATGGCTTCCTCTCCAAAGCTAAGGACTACCACTCTTCCAGCAACTGAAACAGCATCGATAGATTGCTTGAATGTTAGTGGAATACAAACTGCATCAATAGATACATTGACACCTACTCCATCTGTCCATTGATTAACAGCCTCTAATAAATCTTGCTCGTTTACATTGACAACTTCATCCGCACCAAGTTCTTTTGCAAATGAGAGCTTAGCTGGATCCAAATCAGAAATCATCACGCGTGCGTCCATTAATTTAGCCATCTTTAAAATACAAATGCCAATCGGCCCTGCGCCTTGAATCAACAGCGTCTCACCAGCCTGCAATTCACCACGATATACGGCTTGCGCGCCAATTGTATAAGGTTCGATTAAGACTGCCTCTTCTAAAGGGGTGTGGTCTGCTACTTTATGCAATTGCTTTTCAGCAACAACAAAACGCTCACGCATACCTCCATCTTCATGAACACCAAAAACAGAAAGCTGTTCACAGACATTTGGTTGTCCTTTACGGCAAGCATAGCACTCACCACAATATCGAATTGGTTCGACAACAACCTTGTCACCAGCCTTTAACCCTTGTACCTCTTGACCAACCTCTAACACACGGCCAACAACCTCATGCCCAGGTACACGAGGCAATGTCGCTAATGGATTCGAACCATGATAAATATGCATGTCTGAGCCACAAATGCCAACATATTCTGTTTGAACAAGGACATCTGTTGACACTGTTATCACTGGTTCTGCTACGTCAATTAAAGCCATTTCAAAAGGTTTGATTACTTGTAGTGCTTTCATACATGTCACCTATTTCTTCAGATTTTCATAAGCATCCCAAAGTCCATTTAAATACATAATGCCAAGTGCTCGATCATATAAGCCGTAGCCTGGACGACATTGTTCTCCCCAAATATGGCGACCATGATCTGGACGTACATAGCCTTCATAGTTTTGGTCATTTAATGTGCGTACAATATTTTTAATATCGATTGAACCATCCGACGTAAAATGCGATGTTTCAAAGAAACTACCATTTTCCATAATCTTGACATTGCGGATATGGGCAAACGGAGCACGATATGCATATTTTTCAGCGATGGCTACCATATCATTTTGTGGGTCTGCTCCCATTGAACCTGAGCAGAATGTAAAACCATTTGCTATTGAATCTGAGATTTTAATTAATTTTTCATAGCTTTCTGCTCCTGTAATAATGCGCGGTAAGCCAAAGATGGAATACGGTGGATCATCTGGATGAATCGCCATTTGAATACCTGCTTCTTCTGCAACTGGTAAAATTGCTTGTAAGAAGTAAGCTAAGTTGTCCCAAAGTTTGGCTTCATCTACCTCTTTGTACTGCTCAAATAATTCTGAAAGTCGGGCTAATCGTTCTGGCTCCCATCCTGGAAGGGTTAAATCCGAAGAAGCGCTTACTTCATTCACCAGTTCTTGTGGATCTAAGTTCATGACCTTTTCCTTATCGAAATAGAGAGCCGTTGAGCCATCTTCTAGTGGATGGAATAAATCTGTACGTGTCCAATCAAATACGGGCATAAAGTTATAGCAAATAACTTTGACACCTACTTCACCAAGGTTGCGAATCGATTGTTTATAGTTGTCAATATATTGATCACGTGTTGACAATCCTAATTTAATATCTTCATGGACATTGACACTTTCTACGACATCTGTATGGAATCCGAACGATTGAATATAGTCAACTTCATCTTGAATGACCTCTTTAGTCCATACTTCTCCTGCTGGTAGGTGATGAAGTGCCCAAACAATTCCTTTTACATTCGGTATTTGCTTCACATCTTCTAATTTCACTGTATCATTGCCACGACCATACCATCTAAACGTCATATTCATACTTCATTACCTCCTAGTTTGATAGATTTTCCATATAAGCTTTGGCACGTTCAACTACACCTACGTATCCATCTCTTGCAAATGCTTTATTTAAATCACTACCAATCCCAACTGCTACAGCCCCTGCGTCTAACCATTCGTTCATATTAGCCAAACCAACACCGCCTGTTGGCATAATTGTGATATGTGGTAGAGGACCTTTTACGGTTTTAATAAAGTTTGGTTCAAATTGATTTCCTGGGAATAATTTAATAATGTCACTTCCACCTTCAAGTGCTGTCACCATTTCTGTAATGGTCATACAGCCTGGTAAATATGGAATGCTGTAGCGATTGCAAAGCTTTGCAATTGCAGCGTTGTAGCTTGGACTAACAACAAACTTAGCACCGTTTAAAATCGCGTGGCGTGCAGTTTCCACATCCAATACAGTGCCAGCTCCAATTATTGCATCGCTATTGCGTAATGCTTTAAAGGTTTCTTCCACAAAAGGCGTTGTATACGTTATTTCAATTGCTCGAATGCCACCTGAGATAGCACCTTTTGAAATTTCAGTCGCTTCTTCGGGTGAATTCCCGCGAATAACAGCCACAATTTTTGCATCTGACAACGCTTTCAAAATTTCGATTTTTTGCATTCCTGACAACTCCTATCGCTCAATTAGTTTTTCATCACCAATAAATTGCCTTAATTCTTGCAAGGATGGGAGCCCTTCATTATCTCCTTTAATTGTTGCTACCAATGCACCTGCACCATTAGCTAAACGGAGGCGTTCTCCAATATCATCACCATTTAAATAGCTATAGACATAGGCAGCATCAAATGCATCCCCTGCTCCAACTGTATCAATGGCACGAATAGAAAAAGCTTTTCGATCATACTGTTCAGTGGCTGTATAAACCGTGGCGCCTTGTTCACCTTTTTTCACAATAATTTCATCTATTTTATAGCACTCTTGAACGTCTTTAACTGTACGCCCTTCAAATAAAAGCTCAAATTCATCCTGCCCTGTTAACAGAAGATTGATAGATGGATACACTTTTTCGTATACCGCTCGGGCATCTTCTATAGTCCATAGTTTTAAACGTAAATTTGGATCAAAGGATATAGGAATATTTTTTGCTTGTGCTAAAGCAATCAATTTCAATGCAACTTCAATGTTATGTTCACATACCGCTAAATACACGCCGCTAATATGTAATAAGTCCACATCATCAAGTACTGACTCATCTATACGATCTTCTGTCAGCTCAAGTAAAGGTGATGGGTTGCGGTAGTAAAACGATTTACCTGCACCGTCTTCCCGTATTTCCTTGAAGTAGATAGACGTTGGAATATGTGGTGTTCGTAAAACATGTGACACATCGATTCCTTCACCACGCGCAAAGTTATAAATTAACTTTCCAAATTCATCGTCTCCAATACAGCTAATCCATTTTGCTTCCATATCTAAACGTGTAACACCTATCGCAAAATTTAATTCTGCACCACCAACAGCTCGCTCAAAGGAAGGAACGAAACGTAGAGGACCTGTCTTAGATGGATTAAAAACGACCATTGCATCCCCAATCGTTGCAATTCGTTTATTTCTCAATATTTTCATCCCCTTCACAAGTAAAACGTTTTAGTAAAACGTTTTACTAATACTAACACGATTTTTTTTACGTTGCAACAATAATCCGATTATTTAGATTGTTAGAGTCAAATGATCATTATTGTCTTACATGCATAAAAAAACCTCGTAAAAGACAGAAAATAATCTATCCTTTTACGAGGGGAAATCGATTTTATTGATAAAACGGCTTTACCTTGTAGCCGTTTTTCTCCAAATGATAGCGAATATTTTTATCGATTAGGAAGTGACCTGAACCAACAACAACAAAGTACTTACCTTCCTTTTCTTCCAGTACATTCATGATTTTCTTTGCCATCTGTTCATCGCGTAGACCAAATAGCATTTCATTAAATTCAGAGGACGTACCTTCCATTGCTTGGAAGCTTTTTGCAAACTCTTCAACATTTCCTTGCTTCCAGCTTGTAAACCACTCTTGAAGAACTTCAGATTGATTTTCTTCAGATGGATTAATGATACTATCCAGTACAGCGACTAATGACTGCTCCTGTGCCTCTGGTGATAATCCTTCAAACATATCAACCTGTGCTCTTGTACCTTCTAATTCAATTACTGGCTTTTGCTGCAACTGTGCGTTTAATAAAAAGTAGATATCAATACCGTGCATTGCCATCTCTTGTGGGGTCATGCCAAAGGAATCGTCCATAGCTAACATCGATAGTGCGCTAGAAAGCATCCACGGCTTTTGCACTGTTAGCTGCTCCATTGGAAGACCATAAAGCTTTGCCACTTGTTCAAGCTTTGCATATGTTTCTGGTGCAACAGCATCTTTCAATGTTGAGCCATCTGTATACATTGCTTTTTCTGAATAGTATTCCAGTGCTTCTGTATCTAAAATGTTTGCTTCTACTAACAGTGCATCAGATTCATCAAACGCCTTTACTAATTTTTTATCGAATGGATATAAGTCTGGTGTCCCTAAATGAATCGAACCTAATAAGTAGATAAGTGTATCCTCATCCTCTACTACCCAGGCTACCCCTTTAGATCCTTGCTCTGCAAGTGCATATGTACTCTGAATGAAACGAACAGCTAGTAAAACAGCCTGTTGAGTCGTTGCCTTTTTCTCTAGTTGCAGTCCACTTGGAGAGCCTTGTAATACGTTTTGCTCTTTCATGAATTGAACAGCATCTGTACCAACAGGTAAATCATAACGCGCCACAATATTATACAAGCGCTTTACAATATCCCCGCGTGTGTTATCATTTTTCACACTTACTGGTTTGTATTGTTTATTTTCAGCTAGGCCTAGAGAGGCAACTTTCTTTTCCGTTAAAGCTAGTAGTTCATTTACTTTATCCACTGAAATTTCTCGAAGGAAGCCATCAAAGTACCATTCAGTTGAGTAAATCCCGTATTTTTCGCCCTCATTTAAAGTTTCTATCGCCCATTCACTTATCGACGGTACTAGGGGTGGTGTTTGTTCTTCTGCATGAATAACAGGGACAACTGTCGTCAGCATTAATGAGGCACCAAGCAATGCTGCACTCGTTCGTTTCATCATCTTTTTCATCAAATTCTTTTCTCTCCCTTTTCCTTTTTATGTATCAGTATCGTATGGAATTATACCATATACCACCCAACTATTTTATACTTAAAGGTGAAAATATTGCCAAATATGTATTGGCAATTATCTATTTTGAAATAGTGATAAAGAGACCAAAATTAATAAGACGATGACAAATTATTATGTCATCGTCTTTTTGCTTAATAGTATAGAAGGTTTATTGAATAAATTTAGGATCTAATATACCTAAACCACTGCCTTCCAGTTCAAACTTCACTTTTGAAGCACCCTCTAAATTAACATGAACCTTTACCTTATCTTTGATTGCTCCACTATCATAAGCCAATTTACCATCTGCGTAAATTTTCAAGAAACCTATTCCGGAAGAATTAGCTGCTAACTTTTTAATTGGTGCCAGATAGGTTTCGAATCCCTTGTAATTTCCATTGGCTAAGTATTCCACTGTATGGTCTTGAACTGCGCCTCCTCCATGATAACCACCAAGTTGATAGGATCGCTCAAACTTCTCACCTGTACTAATAGTGATAGAGCTTGTATTGTGGAAGAAGTGGTCTTCCTCACTCCCAATAGGTTTTACATCTTTTAAAGCGGTGAATTTGGGAACATCACCAATATAAACAGACTTTGTTTTCCCATCCCATGTTACTTTTTCACCTAAAGATTCAGCGATAAAACGCATTGGGACATATATTGTGCCTTGATAATTAAATCCAGATTGACCTTCTGACGGCACTTTTTCAACCTTATCTACATAGTAATTAATCGGATCCTGAAACACGCTGATCTTTTTCATGTCACTTGCTGCTTCCGTTGTTGAAAAGTAGGTAAAAGTCATACCTCCTAATATAAAAAACCCTAAGTAACTAGTTATTATAAATAGCTTCTTCACGACATCACTCCTCAAAATAAACATAGATTTATGTAATTATACCAGAAATTTCTTACAGACTTTAATGATTTTATACCAGAATATTTTTAAGGGAAACTGTTAGCTAGTTCTGAATCATTTACAGAATTATAGTTTTAGCTGTTAAAAAACAATTCTCCTTTAATAATGAAATGATGAAAGCCTTTTTTCTATTTTTCAGGAATTTTTTTATACTCTTTAACCCTCTTCCCTTTCTACTTTTATGCCGCAAGAGGAGATATGAACCTAACTCCAATTGCGGCTATATATGGTTTACATGCTAATGTTTCATTAAGGAATATCGTTGGAAACATCCTATTTTTTATGCCCTTAGGTTTCGGTATTTTATCAACTTAGACCCTCAGGGTAGAAAATTGTGATATTTAAGTATAAGTATGAGCTCCTATAGGGGCAAAAAAGAAACCCCCTTTTAGTGGTTTCTTTTCAACAAAGTTGCTGATTAGCTATTTGATTTCTTCAGCGAGCTCTAAAATAATTCCTTCTGGCCCACGCACGTAGCATAATTTATAGGCGTTTTCGTAGCTATAAATGTCACTAATAAGTTCTGCGCCCTTCTTTGTCAAATTGTTAACGAGGGCTTCAATATCTTCAACATTGAAGGCAATATGTTGGATACCCTTAGTATTTGTTAAAGGCTGCTGAATGCTTATTGGATTTGATGGCGCGTTAAATTTTACTAGTTCAATATTCGCCTCGCCGTCTGGTGTTCGCAACATTACTATTTCTAGATTTACGTCACTATCTGACGTTTTTGCAACGTCCTCTTTAATACCTTGAAGCCCTAATACCCGCTCCATCCTCTTCACCCATTCACCCTCCACTTTTCCTTCCCCTAGCACCTCAAGACCAAAGTCAAGAAAAAATGCTTTCACTTCAGGAAGATCATTGACGATTATCCCCACATGATCAATCTTACGGATTTTCATATTTCATACCACCTTTCTCCTATTTTAATAATTTCTTTCTAATTGCAGAATAGAGCACTAATAATCCTAAGTCTCAATATTTTTATCGTATATGATGATCGTCCTTTTTACGAATAAAAACATTTTATAGCGCCTATCTGAAACATCCTTCTAAATAATTTCCGGTTTATGGTAGTTATTCGAATAAGAAAATAAAAAAGAAGCCCATTAAAATAAGACTTCTCTTACACTTATAAATAAATGATTTTCACTAGGTAATCTTTTTCGCCCCATGAGCCGTGGCATTTATAGGGGGAAGATCCCCAATACTACACAGACAATAATCATGACAATTGTAGAACCGAATGCCCACTTTAAGAAGATACGTTGTAGTGTCCCGAAATCCTCTCCTACCATACCTACTAATAAATAAGTAGAGGGAACAAGCGGACTTAGAAGGTGTACTGGCATACCTAAAAGAGAAGCTCTACCGATTAAGGCTGGATCAATGCCATATACTGCTCCTGCCTTCGCAAGTAACGGCAGTACGCCATAGTAAAAGGCATCATTAGACATAAAGAATGTAAAAGGTGCGCTGAGAATGGCTGTAACAACAGCAAAATGAGAACCCATTGCATCTGGAATATAATGAATCACTGAGTTTGCCATCGCATCTACCATTGATGTACCTGAAAGAATGCCTGTAAATATCCCAGCTGCAAAAACCATAGAAACAACAGATAATGCATTGTCAGCATAATTCGCAACACGTTCCTTCTGATCTTTCAATTTTGGATAGTTTACAGTAATCGCAATTGCAAAACCAAGCATGAATAATGCAACAGGTGGTAATAACTCCATAATTAACGCTACTAAAAGAACAATTGTCAGAGTATAGTTAAAGATAATCAGTTTTGGACGTTTCAAATAGTCATCTTCAGCTGTTGCAGCAGGCTGAGCTGCCGTTTCATAATCATATTCTATAATACCAATCCGCTTTTTTTCCTGTCTTCCAAGGGTAAATGCCATGAACAGAACAAAGATAGCCCCGCCAATCATCGCTGGAATCACTGGTGTAAAAACCTCAGACATTTCCAGATTCAGGGCTGTCATAACTCTTGCTGTTGGTCCTCCCCAAGGTAGAAGGTTCATCACACCTGAAGCTGAAACGGCAATACCAGCTAATACAATTGGTCGCATGCAAATTCTTTTATAAAGCGGTAGAAAGGCAGAAATAGTAATCATGTATGTTGTCGTACCATCACCATCTAAAGAAATAAAAAGGGCTAATACGGCTGTTCCGATAGCAATTTTTACAGGATCCCCTTTTACTAGTCTAAGAATCGTTTTAATGATTGGATCAAATACGCCAGCATCGATCAAAATACCAAAGAAAAGAATTGCAAATAAAATCATAATCCCAGTTGGAGCGACACTTTTAATCCCATCCAACATCATAGGTCCCATTTCACTTCCGAATCCACCAATAATTGCGAACGTAATTGGAACTACAATTAATGCAATCATTGCTGTAAGACGGCCAGTCATAATCAAAATCATAAAGACTATTATCATTAAAAAACCTAAAATTGCTAGCATAATACTCCCCCTAAATGCTTTGTGAAATTATTTATTAATTTGTTAAATAACTAATTTTCCGAATATTACACCTTATAATAAAATAACATCGGCCAAATGTAATCGTTTACAAATTAATGTTTATTAATTTCTTTATAGCTATTTCGTACATTTTGTTCACGGAAAGCATTGTATGTTTTTGCTAAACAAAAAAAGAGGCTAACCTTGGACTATGTATTCTCTCCACCATCGGATGAGACGGTAGAAAGGAAAACACATAGTTCTCAATAGTCAACCTAATAAAAAAATTGTACATAATAAGAGTATTTTACTTAGTAAATCTCCAATAATTTCTCATATTTCTTATTTTCCTCATCAAGAAATCTAGATGTATCTCTACTGTTCATATAAAAATCTTCCCACATATCCGTCTGCAAAATTTGTTTCCACTCTTTGGTTTTGACCATTTTTGCAAATGTCATATCCCAAAATTCGATTTCCTTTTTTGACATATTAGGTGGTCCCATAATACCGCGCCAGTGTTTAAAAACTACATCTATTCCCTCTTCCGTCCATGTAGGAATTTCGGGGAGCTCCTTTAAACGTTTCTCCGAGGAAATGACAAGCAATTGTACTTGATTCAAATCATAATATTTCTTAGCCTCGGATAAAGTCATCGTTGCCACATCAATTTGCTTTTTTAATAATGCATCAACTACTTGACCACTATTCTCATAAACAAAAAAATCTAGTTTTTCAGGTTGCACTCCTGCCTGTTTACTCGCTAATACAAAAGAAATTTGATCATCATTGCCTAATCTCGGGGAAACTCCTATTTTATATGCTTGAGGTGTTTCTTTGAGCTTTTCCATTAAAGCTTTTGCACTTTTTATTTCTGAATCCTTGGAGACAATTACGACACTCCATTCTGTAGCCAAAGTGGCAATTGGTGTAAAATCTTTGTAGGTTAACTTACTTTGCCCCAACAAATGATTAGTAATGAGTAGGCTTGAATTCATTGCTAGCACATGTTTTTTTTGTTGTTTAGTATATTTCCATCCTAGCTCTCCACCAGCACCAATTTTATTCAGTACATGAATATCCTCATCAATCAAATTGTTACTCAGTAAAATGTCCTGTATGGCTCTTGCTGTTTTGTCCCAACCTCCACCAATCGAGCTTGGGGCAATGATTGTTACTGTATCAGTTATCGCTTCATGCCCCTCATCTTGTGAACAACCAAAGCAAAGCATAACAACAAGCCCGAAAATAAACATTATTTTTCTCATTGTTCATCCCTTGTCCTAATTTTTGAGTTAACCTTGTTGTTATTCTTTATAGTAATATTTCCTCTCAGGTCTTCCAACAACTCCATATTCATGTTTTGCCGTACAGACATCAATTGAAACAAGAAACTCTAAATACCTTCTCGCAGTTGTTCGAGATGCACCGATTTGTTCACCCATCTCCTCTATGGAAATACCACCTTTTAGTTCTTTCATTACCTCTTTCACTTTTTCTAAAGTATGACGATCAACACCTGAAGGTAAGTCTTTTTGAGCTGAGGACAATTGATTAGCAACGCCAAAGTATCGATCAATCAATGTTTGGTCGACCTCATCACGATAGCTTAGAAGTTTTTTCTTTTTTTTATATTCTTCCACCGCTTCAACAAATTTCTCCATTGTTACTGGCTTCAACAAATAGTTACTCACACCATATCTGACTGCTGTCTCAAGCATCGTTTTTTCTGTTGCAGCAGTCACTATAATAATATCAATTGTTGGATAATGATCCCGTATCTTTGCTAACAAATTTGTTCCAAGATCATCGGGCATATAGATATCCAAAAAAAGCAAGTCAACTTCATATTTCTCTAGTATGTCCATCGTTTCCTTTGCATTCAATGCCTTCTGAACGACCTTTACATCTGGTACCTTATGCAAAAACTGTTCTTGCACTTGTGCAATACGAAAATCATCTTCCGCAATGACAACCTTAATCATTTTTTCCCTCTCCTTCTTTTATCTCCCTATGCTGATATTTAGACATCCGATTTAGATGGGAGTCCCCACATCTCACTGAGTAAATTTCATTTTTTCGGTAGGAATACCGTAAAAATGGCCCCACCATTTTTGTCATTTTTCACTTCTACTGTTCCACCTAAAGATTCTACAATTTGTTTAACATTAAATAATCCATACCCTCTATTTTTTCCTTTTGATGAACTACGTAAATCAAATATAAAATCTAACATATCTTCAGCAATTCCCTTTCCGTTATCTGCTACTTCTATAATGATATCATTCCCAATTCCTGTAATTGAGAAAGATACCCTTCTCTCTTTTCGATCGGCTACAGCATCAAATGCATTATCAATAAGATTTCCAATGATTGTGATGATATCCGTGATTTCTATGTGACTTGGTAAGACATCTACATAACTATCAGGATCAATTTCAAAGGCAATTTTCTTTTCTGATGCATTGCCCAGTTTCCCTAATAAGATCGCTTGAACATTTATATCTTGAATTTGATTAAATAGGATTCGGTTTTGGTGCTGGTGATTAGCTGATTCCTTTTGTATAAATTCAAATGCATCCTGATATCTCTCTAATTGGATTAATCCTGACAATAAGTAAAGTTTATTAGAGTACTCATGCGTTTGCGCACGGAGTCCCTCAGAATATTCACGAACCTCTGTGATCGTATCAATAAGCTTTTTAAGCTCTGTTTTATCACGAAAACTAGAAACCACCCCCATAATCTTTTCATTTTCGATAATGGGAATAAAATTAAATATATATACTTTATCATTAATTAATATCTCTACATTATGAATGGGCTTACCTTTCTGTAATACACCATCGATAGTAATTGCTGGTAAGACAAATTGGATATGTTGACCAATCAAGGATTCATCCTTGAGGTTCAACATCGACCTAGCAGAATGATTGATTAATGTTAAGAAACCATTTTGATCGATTGCAATGATTCCTTCCATAACGGATAACAGAATGGCACTTCTTTCTCTATATAGTGAGGAGATTTCATGCGGTTCCAACCCCATAGTATCTTTTCTAATACTTTTGGTTAAAAAAACACCACCAATGATTCCTAAAATTAAAACAATCAGAGATGCGATGAGAATGGACTTAATTCGTTTATAGATATTTTGAAAAATCTCTTTTTCTGCGTATTCAACCGCTACGGTTCCAATTACACGAGTATATTCTCCATTGTCTGCTATGATAGGAACCTTCCCGATTAAAACAGAACCACTCTCTCGTTCTAATTCAAAATTATTAGAACCTCCAAATATTAACCCATAATTATTTGTATGATCAAAACTCTTCTGACCAACTTGACTTGGGCTTCTGTGCGAATAAATAATCTTCTCTCGATCTTCAATAATAATATTTTCTGCATTTACCTGATCTATTACTTGATCAGCAATTGGACGAAAACGTAGGTCTAAATCACTTTTCCCAATGGATTCTTTAAGTTCTGGCATAAGAGAGATTGTCATAGCGGATTGCAATGCCAATTGTTTAACTTGAGTCCTTGCATCGACATATTGTAAATAAGCAAATATACTGGCAAGAAGAAAAACAATAAAAAGAATTAACGTGCTAATCAATCCTAATATTTTTGTTTGTAATGGTATCTTTTTTTTGTTCAATATACTTAACCTTCACCCTTTTCACCTAGTATAATTCATATAACCTTCATCCTACTTTTATTAAGAATATACCAATATGCTTATCTAAAAAGTTAAATTCTTTGTTGCCGTATATAAGAAAATATAACAGACGTAGCTCATGGTAATTTGACTTTCATGATTGTTTTAACTAGAAAAATCAAAAGAACTTACTAAAATATCAGAGGAAAACCTCCAGCTTAATTTCTTGATTATACTATAACTCAAAGGAATTTTTGAATTCATAAAAATCTTCCACCAAAATCGGTGGAAGGTTTATATAAATCAATAATAAAATCCTATAAACACATTAGGAAAGTCCTGTTGTTCATGCTCATCAAAGAAACGCTTATACGCTAAGTCTCCATTTTTTAATTCTTAGTCAAAATAAACTTGTGTCTCTTAGCTATACATTTTCTTCAGGATGATAATAGAATAAACATGAATTTATTAATACCATTAAAATAAAGATGCTCCTCTTCTTACAGAAATGCGCCAATGTCTGTTATCTCCTTTGAAACTTCCACTAATTTTTTTCTCCTTATAGTTTGAAAGAGTTTAATAAAGGATATAAAACACTATAACAAAATTTTTAAAATACAAAATAGGAGATGGATAGTATGAGTTTCATTTGGTTTTTAATAATTGGCGGGCTTATCGGTTGGCTTGCAGGTATAATTTTGGGTAAAGATATTCCAGGCGGAATTATTGGTAATATTATTGCAGGTATTATTGGTGCATGGATTGGTGGTATGCTTCTTGGAAGTTGGGGTCCTAAAATTTCTGATTTCTATATCTTCCCTGCCCTCATTGGAGCAATTATACTAGTTTTCATTTTGAGTTTAATTCTGAAATCATTGCGTAATGCTTCGTAAGCTAAATAGATCTCTTAATTTATTTCTATACAATTAAGTGAATCAGATGTAACCAATAATAAATGGTGACTTGCTTATAACAAAAAGGCGGCCTTCCACACTATATCTGTGGAGGACCGCTTTTACTTTGTTCGTCATTAACTTAACAATCCTCCTCTCCGTGAATGCAAGAAGAACAGAACAGCTTATACAACAATAGCGCCTGCAAAATGGTGAAAAGATTGCTGTAATTAAAAATTTAGATAGCACAATTACAAATTTAACGAAACGTATCCACATTGAAGCAATCAATGATGAAATCGCTTCTCTAAAGGCTATAATGTATCAAACGTTTGTACGTAAATAACATTTGATAGCAATGACAGAATTGATTCTACAAGAATTTGTAGTTTTATCCTGTCTTTATTTTTGGCTGTTTTCTTAAATATTGTTGCTATTCAAAACGTAGCAGGTAATGGAAGATGGTAGCAGCAAAAGGCAACAATCCAGCATTTGTTATGTTTGATGGACGAATTTATTCCCTTCAAAAGAACATCCTATGATAAAGAGGTGGGATTAATGGCAATTAGGGTTTTATTATTAATACTATTTATTAGTTTTAGTTTTTCAATAGGTGCTTCTGCTGAAGGTCCACTTAAAGCTGCTTTCATACGAGACCACCAGCTTTGGATAAAAGAGGGTGATAAGGAACTACAGCTTACGACAGGTCAGTACGTATCCTCTCCAAAGTGGTCAAAAGACGGTCAATTTATTGCCTATTTAGCAGGTAAGGAGGAGGGTGGAAAAATGAATTTATATATTTATGATGTAAAGAAAAAGGAAAGTTATAAGCCGTATCCTATAATTGAAGCAAATGAAATCAAATGGTCGCCAACATCCAATCAACTAGCTTACAATTCGGGAGGTATCCTAAACGTTACAAAAACCAAAAATGGGCGACCACAAGGTTTTGAAAATGTATCTCTAGGTGTTAGTGATTTTGAATGGTTCCCCGATGGAAAAGCATTTATCGTTTCATCTCAATCTAATTTACTTCCTACTGGCTGGGAACCTGTTCGCCTTTTTAAAGTGCCAGTAGATCCCAATCCTGATACGAATAAAATAAAGCCCTTTTACACCATTCAAACAAATACAACGGATTTATTCGCCATCGATGCTGATTATTTAACGTTTAGTCCTGATGGGAGCTGGATTAGTTTTCTATTAACACCCACAGCGTCTTGGTCAAATGATAGCAATACATTATCAGTACTTTCATCAGTAGGGGATCAATTTCAAGTGATAGGGAAAATGCTTGGGTATGAAAATTGGATAAAGTGGGCTCCATCAAAAAATCAACTAGCCTTCATATCGGGTGAAGGAAGATTTTTTGTTGAAAACAAAGATACAACCGTTACCGAGATTCCTACAGCGAGTAAACAAAAGGGCTATACACCCAAAGGATATGTAGATCTAGATTTGGAATGGCTTTCTCTAGATGAAATAATTGTTGCTCGAGCAAAAGAAAACAAAGCGTGGAAATTGGGACCGGTTCCAACTATGTTTACAGCGCTATATGTAATTAATCTTGAATCAGGAGAACAAAGGCAGATTACATTTCCAAAGAACAATAAAATAGATAATACTCCTCAAGTAGTTGGTTCAACGATTAGTTGGTATCGAACATCTAAAAAAGAAAACCAAGGAGATGTTTGGATTAAAGATAGAGTAGATGGTCTAGAATATCGGTGGTTAAAAAATGTAGACACTGCACCAACTTTTTTTATAGCAAGTAACTGAAAAATCCGCACAAAAACTTATGCCATATAAGCATGAAACCTTTTTTAAATTAGAAATGTTATTCAATTAAATGGCCCTTTAATGAAAAAGAGCGCTTATCCTTCTTGCAGAATCACGCCCGATTGTGGAATATCAAGATAGTGATTCCTCCTTTTCATTTGTTTAAATGTCTCATTCATCCTTCCAACTACGTAAAAGTTCTTCGAAAAAGAGTTTCGGTGCAGAGGAATGGTCATCTTGTAGATAGCTTTTTGCCACAGCCATTATATTTAACTTCGGAACAATAAATATATATTGCCCGTATAAGCCATTGGCATAGTAATATTCAATTTTGTTGTTACTATTAGTAATTTCACAAGTCCATAGCTGATAACCATAACCATATCCAGCTGTTCTGTCTTCTTCTGCTTCAAATTGTTTATATGGTTTTTTTGCCTCGTGGATCCAGTTAGATGAAATCACTTGATTTGATTTAAATTGCCCTTCGTTAAGTAATAAAAATCCAAACTTCACCATGTCTTCTAAATTTAATGAAATACTAAAGCCACCCTCGTGAATTCCTTGCGGGTCCTTTACCCATATGTATTTTTTTATCCCTAATGGATGGAATAGAAATTCTTCAGCAAATGAGGCGGTAGAACCTCCAGAAACTTTTTGGATGATCGCGCTTAGTAAATGAGAGTTTCCACTATTATATTCAAAGGTTGAACCTGGTCTATATATAACTGGTTGTTCTAGTATGAATTTAACCCAGTTTTTTGAACTTTGGAATTTTCCTACTTGTAACCCCGAAGTCATAGTCAGCAAATGAAATAATGTGATTTCCTCTTTCATTGGGTCATTGAACTCTAATATTTCCGGAAAGTAGTTATAAATAGGTTCATGAATGTTTTTTATTAGCCCTTTATCGACCATAATTCCAATTAATATAGACACAATACTTTTTGTAATGGAATAAACCTTTGTCGGATTTTTTACGACTTTTTTATTCTTTAAATATTCAAAGATCCGTGTATTTCCTTTATAAATGACAAAACCTTCAATTTTAATCTTCTTCACTTTCTTCTCTAACTCATTAAAAGATATTTCACTCATACATATAATCCCTCCTCCACTAAATTGCGTCATTAGTTTATGTACATCAGTTTATAATTTAACCTAAATTTTAACATAAATTCATTAATTTTATCAAAGGAGTTATTCAATTAAATGGCCCGCTTGTTGAACAAAAAAGACCATGCATAACAGCACAGGATTTTTAATCAAAGTTTATTATAAACGTCCAATCTTTGTTATACTTAATCGAACTTTGTTTGAAATTCAACTGAAAAATGACAATATTAATTATTTGTTAGTCTCTTTTTATAAAAAACAATCTAAAAAAAATAAAAAACCCTGATACAGCAACACACTGTACCAAGGGTTTGTATTTAATAATAATCATCAATTTCTGTTTAAGTAATTAGTATACAACTTTTTTGTCTAGTATACATCTTTATTAAAACTCAAAAATTAATGTGAATTATATTTAATGCTGTCACAAATTCTTATCTATTTTAAGCCATTTTATAAGAAGTTATGTCATTTTTTGTAATAACAACTGTCATATTTACGCAATATTATAATATGCAGTGTCATATACTGTTCCAGATGTTATAAATTATCTTCGCCTACTAAAATGATTTTCTCTCTTCTTTACTGTAAAAGCCTTATATATCATATTCCATTAAAAGACTAAAGAAAAGGGTACATCTATACACAAAGTCTTTTGATTAATGAAATGCAATTAAATCAAATCTTTTTAACGATTAACTGTATCTCTTAACGTCTTTTCGTATAATCAATAAATGACAGACATAATCTCTGTTTATATATCAGTTATCTTTATTATTTTTTGTATTAAAAGTTTTATCATTCTCTATATCAGCTATTATATTTTTTATCAACGAAGAGGTTACTCTTTAACCTAAATACATTAAATAAAATTTGCTTACCATTATATTTTAATTTTGAAATACTTTAAATATTATAGCCCTTCTACTTCTAAGAATATAAACACAAGTAAAAAATATATGATCATTGTTTTAAAACAAAAAAGTAAACGTCCTTCTCTGTTCAAGAATAGACGTCTCGTTAAACCCATAAATTAATTAATGAGCTTTTATTATATTTAATCCTTTTCCCTTTCTAAGCAGACCCAACAAACCATATACCTCCAAACTATAGCTCCTCCGATAAAGCTGTCCCAATTGCTTATACTTGTCACCATTTTGAATTAATCACAGATAGAAATAGAATTTTTTGTTTTATTAATTAAAACTCCATTTTTAGTTATAAAAAATATATTATCTGCATATTGTGTAAGATTTGAATTATGAGTAACAAGACAAACAGTATTGCCCCCTGAAACGAATTCTTTTATAATTTTAATTACACGTTTAGTATTAATATCATCTAAACCCGAAGTACTTTCATCAAGTAGTAAAACAGATGGTTTTTCTATAAGTGCTCTTAAAATTCCTATTAATTGTTTTTGACCGCCAGATAATTCAGAAGATTGTCTATCTAATAAATACTCTATTTCCAGCTTTTTTATATAGTATTCAACTAGTTCCATATCTATTGAATTACTAAAAGTTAAAACTTCTCTAATAGTTCCATTTATTAATTCTATATTTTGGGGAACTATCAATATTTTTCTATTGTATTCCTGTTCATTAAAATTTCTATAATCTATCCCATTTATATATATTGAACCTGTTTGTGGAATATTTAGTCGAGCTAGATAGAATAAAATAGTTGATTTACCTATCCCACTTGGGCCTAAGATTAAATTAAAATTTCGAGTGGGTATATTGATTGTTATTTCCTGTCTTGAAATTGGAATATTAGAAAGCTTAATTGAATTTATTTTTTTTAATGAGTTAAGACTTTTATTATTTTCTAATAATCTCTCTTCATTAGAAAGTACATTATATATAGGTATAACTTTGGAAGTCTCTATAATTCGATAAAAGAGCTGTTTTCCTCTAAAAAACAAATTATCTATTATCATTTTGGCTCCTATTAGTTCACCTATAGTCATTTCATAACTTATCACTTTATGTCCACCATACAAAAATAGAAATCCTAAAGCAAAAGATGATATTGAGCTATTTATTAAAATCAACTTTCTTTCAGTCAATTCATTCTTCATAAAACTTCTAAAATTTCTTTTTAAAGAATCATTATATCTTTTTAGTAAGAAGTCCGAGTACCCCATACTTTTAAAAGTTATCATTAGGTTTAAATTTTCATTTAAAATTGAATTGCTATTTGTTCTACTTTCAAGATATTCTTTAGATGATTTCTCCACCTCCTCTTTTAATAAGAAAAACGGAAAAGCGTAGATTAACATAAATAGTAATGAAAAAATACCCAAAATTCGATCATAAAAAAACATTATAATTAACATAAATACAATAGCTAAAAAATTTATTATTATCTGTGTACTGGTAATATATATCCATCGGGCTATTACTTCAGGTTCATCTATTAATCTTTGCAGCTTCATGCCCGTCTTTTTACTTAAAACTTCATCTAGATTTTGATTAATATACTTTCTGAAAATATTTATTTGAATACTAGTAGCTACTCGATGTCCTAACTTATTTGCCTGATAATCTTCAAAAGTCATTAGTAATATTGAAATACTAGGCAATAATACTAATAATACGATTAATATAAAAGATAGATGTGTCCCAAAATTAGGGACAGAATAATCTATTATCATTTGAGTAATAAATGGAATTAAAACTAAAGTAACGGAATGTATAACTATACTAAATAGAGTTAATATAACTATTTTTTTATCTGATTTTATTTTAGTCAGTATATAACTAAGAAAATCTCTATACACTTTAAACATTAAAACTCTCCTCTCTGTTATCGACAGGAGAAATAGTTGAGTTTTTAAGGTAGTATATTTTAGTGAATAAGTGTGATATAGATTTATTGTGTGATACAACAAGTAAAGTTAAATTAGGTTTTGATTTTAATCTCCTGAACATTTCAATTTCTAGAGTACCATCTAACCCAGAGGACGTTTCATCTAACAAGAGAATTTCCTTTTTAGATAAAATAGCACGAGCTATTGCAAGTCGTTGTCTTTGCCCACCTGAAAGATTATTCGCATTATCATATAAAATCATTTCTAAACCTCTTTCATGATTTAAAACAAACTCATCCATACAACTTAGATAAAGCGCTTCATTTATCTCTTGATTAGTAACAATTGTATTCCCTAATAATAGATTCTCCTTAATAGTTCCATTAAAAAAGAACAATTCTTGGTGGCATATTCCTATCTTACTCCTAATTTCAAGGTTTAAAAGATCATTATAGTTTTTCCCATGTAACATTACCTCTCCAGAGTTTGGTATTACCTCCTTTAATAAAACATTAATAATAGTAGTCTTTCCTGAACCACTTTCACCTTTTATTAGTACATGGTCACCGCGGTTAATAGTTAATGAGATATCATCTAATATTTTAATTTTATTAAAAAATAATGTTACATTTTTAATCTCAATTATTCTTAGATGACTTTGGATATCCATTAATTTCAAAGAACTTTGTATCCGCTCTTGTTCTAAAGGTATTTTAAAGGCATTAAACACCCTACCAAATCTGGGGATAATATCTTTTAGTATTAAAAAATATTTTGTTAAACTATTGATGGGTGTTGTTATAGAAGGAATTAACGATATACACATAATAATTTGACCTAAAGAGATTTTATTACTTAAAAATAAAAAACCTCCTAAAGTAAAAATGTAAACAGGTAATAATGAATCGAAAAATATTCTAACACATAAATAAAAGCGAATATTTAACTCTCTTTTCAATTTTTTGTTAAGAATATTTTGTGTTATTCCTTCAAACCTTTCTAGTATGACTTTATTACTCGAAAGGGTTTTTACAAAGTAAGGCTTGTTTAATATCTCACGCAAATACTCTGATTGTAACTGTTCTTCTTTATGAACATCAGCAACAAATATCGATTGTTTTTTATTAATAAAAATTAAAGGAATTAAACTTATTGTACATATTGCAACAATACCAATTGCAAAAAACAAATTAACATTAAATATGTAAAATAAGGTACCTATTCCTATAACACTATGAAATATCATTTGAGGTACTGCATCTATTCCACTATTGAAAATTGAATCAACATCTCTAACAAAAATATCCAAAAAATTCATTTTATTTTGTTTAAGAAAGGTCGTTTTTGATTTTGTTATAACATTCATAAGACTCATTTTAATTTTATTGACTGTTATCAATATAACTTTGTGATAAAAAAACAAAAAGAATATTCTACTTAATTCTGAAATAATCAAAACTAGAATAATAATTAATATATAAATCATTAATTTATTTATAGAAAAGAGAGTTAAATTATCAATATATTGCTGTATTACAAAAGGTGATATTAAAGAGAATGAAAAATTAAAAATAATCAAAATAATTAGAATAGTTATATTTTTCAGGTTGTGTTTTATGAAGTTTATGTATATTTCCTTCTTTTTTTTCATGTTTTTAACCTCAGTTTTATATAGGAAAACCACTTGTCTTTCTGCACAGGTTCAAATCTTTAATTTCTTTAAAGAGGAGCTTGTACATTTCAAGCTCCCGAATATTTAAATTGAATTTGATTTGAAATCTAGTAAAAAGGAATTAGTTTTTATTTAGCCACTCATCTCTTAAAATACTCATTATCCATACACTCCAAAATTTATTCTCAACTTTTATCGAATTTCTTAGTAATCCTTCTTTTATAAATCCAGATCTTTCATAACATAAAATTGCCTGTTTATTGAAATCGAAAACACCCAGACTTACTCTTTGTAAGTCAAACTTTTTAAAAGCAATTTCTAATGCAGCATTTACAATCAACTGACCAATTCCCTTCCCTCGGGATTGGTCTTCACCAATTAATACTTTTCCAACTCTTGCCGATTTATTTTTCCTATCAATTTGTCCTAAAGAAATATGACCAATAACATCCCCAGTTTCATTTATTGCTTTGTAAACAAAGGTATCTGAATTTTCCTTATTTGCCTTTTCTATATACCTTTCCAATTGATCTTTGTCTAAAGGGAAATTAAACACAGAACCTGACCACTGAATTAAGAATTCTGGTGAATTAATCCAATGAATAAGTTGTTTAAAATCCGAAGGATTGAAATATTCCAATTTAATCATTTATTAAACACTCCTTTTATAGATTTAATTCATACCCAAATCGTATTATCTTCCATATAATTATTAACTATAGTAATTCTTTGTTTGATCTGTTGTTCTGTTTCCCCCTCGACATATACAACTGCGTAATCCTTTGGACTTGAATTTGCATTTGTGTAGAGCTGCCCCTCTAATCCATTTCTTTTATAATCAATCACCCAGTCAAAAGGTAAATGCTTTGGATAAGAACTAAGTATTCCATCTTTAGGTTGAAATAGATAGTTTCCGATCAGCTTTTCACCAATAACTTTAGATGGAAGCGGATCGCTAATGCCTATCTGACTTCTAGAGATAATTCGATCAAAATCTACATTGTATGCTTTATGAAGCAATTCAGGAATGCTGCCACCGCCAGTTCGACTAGCAATTTCACATAGAAGGAGTTCATCATCCTTTGTAAGAAAAATTTCTGCGTGTATAGAAGTCTTATTAGGAGTTGGTAATACTTTTAATACTTTGGATACATAATTAGACAAACGAACGCTTAATTGATCTTTCGAATCTAAAAGAATGTGACCAACTCCTTCAGATTCATTAAATGATAAACAAGAATTAATATAAGCAAATGAACAGGAGAATTTCAACTCACCGTCTATTACCAATCCATCTAAATGATATATTTCTCCATCAATATACTTTTCAACTAAAATATCATACCAGTTATTAAGTTTCATCCAAGATAATAAATCATTTTGATTATAAATAACCTTCACATCTTTACCATTCATACCCATTAATGGTTTAACTACAATTGGGAAACCATATTCCTCTGTAAATTCGTAAAGATCAATTGGATCCTTAATTAATTTAAATGGGGCAGTGGTTATACCTCCACTATTTAAAATACTTTTCATTATATACTTGTTTCTAAAAGCTAATGCGCTTTCATATGATTGTCCTTCAATATTTAAATAAGATCTTAATCTTCCAGCCCTTAACAAGTCTCCTTCTTCCAGTGATATTATTTTTGAAAAACCCATTTCTTTATAAATACGCACAGCTTCCCAATCAACTTCTCCATTCCACATGAAGTTTTCAAAAGTATTTGTATATTGACACTGAGTGAAAGATTCTGTCGAATTTGGATGACCTAACATATATAGTTCATCATCAATTTCACTGAACCATTCTTCATAATCTTTTTGTTTCTTTGATAAACGATTTAATATTAAGATTGCCATCTAACGCACCTCATTATTAATTATAATTTTATAAAATAAAATATTTTCCCAATAATTGTTTTTAAAAAATTAACCCTTATACACACCCTTCATCCAATCAATTGTTAAAGGTATACCTTCAAGTAGAGATACAGTACTTTTATAACCTAAATCTCTCTTCGCTTTGTCATTATCTATTTTTTTTATTTTTGTAGTTAAAGTTTCATTTTCCTTATAAGTTATTAAAGAATCTGATTTACCCAGATATTTAAGTACAATATCAGAAGCCTCTTTAATATTATGTAATTCATCACTTCCAATATTATATACTTCTCCAGCTTTAAAATTTTTTATGATGTTAGTAAGCGCCTCAATGCAATCATCTATATACGTACTAGATCTAAAATGATTAGTATAGACAGTGTAAGGCATATTATGTAGCGCTCTATAACAGAAAATACAGATAACACTTCTATAATCGCTATAGTATTCTCCTGGTCCATAGGTATTAAATAACCTAACAATAACTGTTTCTGTTTTATTTAATTGAATAGAAGTTTTAATTTGTAGTTCGTTAACCCACTTAGACATTGCATAATCATTCATTTGATGTATTACTTCTTTATTTAATACATCCTCAGACATTTTTTTAGTATAATCACCATATACTTCTGAACTACTAAAATGAATTAATCTAAAACCATACTTTTCTTGACAACGTATAATATTTTTAGTACCTACTGCATTTGATAACCATACCTTTTCGTAGAAATCTTCTCCATTCCACCTGCCAAACTCTGCTGCTAAATTATATACATAGTCAAAATTATGTCTTTGAAAAATGGATTCTAATTGCCTATACATTGAAATATCACACCTAAAATATTTTGGGTCATTATTGTGTGGAAGGTCCAATATATAAACTTCATGTCCTTTTGCTCTCAATTTTTTTACTAGAAGGGATCCAACAGTCCCTAACCCACCTGTAACCAATATTTTCAATCTATATCATCCTCTCTCTAGATACCGTTTGATACTTTAATATCAAATTTAAAAACATTCCGAATAAACTAAAATTTAAATATGTAAATTTGGTTTGAAATATATCTTAAGCGGAATACAAACACATATTAATTATCTTGGACTTAGTTAACTATAAAAAATATGAGAACTAAAGAATTTCCTTAAATAGTTGATTGTTCAATTGATTTTTCAATTCTATTTTATTTATTTTTCCTACCGCAGTCTTGGGTAAATTTGTAAGGAATACTATTTTATCGGGAATTTTATATTCTGCAAGTCTATCTTTAATAAAGTTTTTAAATTCAATTTCTTTTCCATAAACACCTTTTTTTAATCTTATAGCTGCACAAGTAATTTCACCTAACACTATATCGTCTATACCGATTACTGCTACCTCCAAAATATCATTATGTGTGTAAAATTGATCCTCGATTTCTGTGGGGTTTATATTATAACCTCCCCTAATGATTAAATCTTTCTTTCTACCAGTAATTCTTATATTCCCGCCTTCGTCTATTTGGCCTATATCCCCAGTAATATACCAACCATCGTCTGTAAACATTGTTATAGTTTGATTTGGCATTTTTAAATATCCTTTCATTATTCCTGGGCTCTTAACCAATATTTCTCCAATTTCCCCCAATCCTAAATCTAGTCTTGTATTTATATCTATTATTCTAAAACGGACTCCTGGAACTGGTTTACCCATTGTATTAAATTTAACTTCATCGCTATCATTTAATCTAACTTGTGCTAAGCACGTAGATGTTTCAGTCATTCCATAAGAACTCAATACCTCAAAACCCAACATTTTTCTTATATTACAAATTAAATTACTAGGTATTTTAGATCCAGCTGTAATACCTATACGTAAAGAATCAAGATTATAATCTTTTAGAGTACTGTTATTTATTTCTAGTATAAACATAGTAGGAACAGCATGATGTACTGTGACTACTTCTTTCTCTATCATTTGAAATACGTTTTCTGGTTTATATTTTTCCATAAGAACAATTTTCGCACCAGCAGCAATGGGAACTAGAATACATTGATGTAATCCAAATATGTGATATCCCGGTAATGGACACAATACTGTATCTTCTGGAGTAAGATCAAGTAATCCAATACTAACTTCACACATATGAATTAAATTTCCATGAGTTAGTATTACTCCTTTAGGTAAACCAGTCGAACCAGAAGTATACATAATTACACAGTCATCGTTGTAGCATACTTTAGGTAACAATATTTCATTTGAATGCTTTCGATTGAGAAGCTCTTTATAAGAAATAGAGTCTTTATTTTCAAACCTTACTGAAATTAAATACTTTATAAGAGTATTGTTTTGTTTGTACTTATGAAAATTATCCCATAGATTATTTTTCTCGAATTCCTTTGCTATAAAAGCAACTTTTATTTCAGCATTTGTTAAGTAATAATGTAGTTCTGTTTTAGAATTAATATTAAGTGGTACAATGACAGCTCCAACTTTTGTTATAGCAAACGATATTACAACAAATTCATGCCAATTAGGGAGACAGATAGCAATTCTATCTCCTTTTTTAACACCCATTTCAATTAAATTAAAAGCAAGTATACTACTTTCTTCATCGAGTTCTTTATAGGTTATTCTACGATAACCATCATAAATTACTTCTCTCTTAGAGAGTTTATTGCTATTGATTTGTAATAATTGTGAAACGTTGTTTATAGTAGTACTCAAAATTTCACCCTCTTTTAATATTAAACAAATTTTATTGACTTACTTGGTTTTTAAGCAAAAAAAATTGCATAAAATTTGATAAAAAGTATTCTATATTATTAGATATTAATTTGACTTTAATCCTTAATTCTCGCAGGATTGCCTATCACTACTTTTCCATCAGGAACACTTTTTGTAACAACTGAACCTGCCCCTACTACTGAATTTTGACCAATAATTATATGAGGCAATAAAGTTGCTCCAGCGCCTATTTTTGCTCCTTTCCGAATATATGGACCTACAACATTTTTAGGATTATATTCTTCTTTTCCAAAAGTATTATCGCTTGCTGTTGCTACTTGATCACTTATAAATACATTATCCTCAACTATCATATCTGTTAATCTACACCCATCCATAATTCTAACATTATTTCCTATTTTTGTACTATGATTAATACTTACATGTCTACCAACTACGCAATAATCCCCTATTACAGAATCTTCTCTAATACTGCAATGATCTCCCAATAGTGAATTTTCTCCTATGTCTGCTCCCGCATATAAAATAACACCAGGACATAAAACAGAGTTTTTCCCTATTCTTAAAGTTTGATATTCTTTTTTTAATTTTCTATATTGTTGTCCCGGAATTGTTGGTTTTCGCCCTACAACACAGCCTTCAAATATTTCTACATTATCACCTATTTTTGTGTTCGGATATATTACAACAAAATCATGTATCACTACATTTTCTCCAATGTTAACATTCTCATGAATTAGTGCATTTTCACTTATTTTTGAACTCAAAATTACTCACTCCTTAAAAATTTATCGGTCATTCTAATTTAAATTGTATAGGATGAAAAGCTTCTGCATAATCAACTTTTCGAGAATGACCCCAAAATTGATTTCTAGAAATATTAGCTTGAAATAATTTATTAAATCTATTATGTTGCTTTTCATAACACTCTAAGGCATTTATTTTTTGTGAAATGTAATCACTAATATCAACAAAAAAAACAGGATAGTAAGCGGTAGACAATGTATACATATTACTTTGATATGCCAAGATATTAGGACAATGTCTAGCTGCCGTTTCTGAAATTCTTGAAGCTTCGACATGATCCTGATTTTTATCATCTTTAAAATGTATGATTGTGGTATCAATTTTTAAAGAAGAAATTATTTCTTCTACTCTTTGCATAGTTTCTTTTGTATATATTAACTCTCCACATTTTGAGGGCTGATAGCTGGTGATTTCATTAATTCCAAGTATTCTGCAAGCGTCAGAACTAGAGTTTTTACTAGATTGATAATCAACATCTATACCCATTTTCCCTGAAATTGTAACATTATCTGTTAATGTTAACTTATAAACATTTTTTCCTTCACTTGCCATTTTAGCAGCAAATCCTCCTGCTCCCAATTCACAATCATCGAAATGAGCACCAATTATTAATATATTATCCAACCTTGCACATTCTCCTTTTTATAATTTTAGATTTTAGAAAACTAATTAGGGGTGTATAGTACTTCAATAGTTGAAATATTTTACCCTTTATTACAAATTGTTACACCCCAATAATATAACAGTACTATTCTAAATTTTTCAACATTTTTTTACATTTTATTAAAACTAGTTATTTAGACAACTTGAAATGCGAACTAATTCTTCTTCTATGTATATTTTTTATTTGTATGATTTTTAGGGATTTCTTCTAATTTCAATACATAAATTCTAAATTCTTTATTAAAAAAACAAAAGACACCATGACTAAACTTTGGAAGCCTTTTGTTAAAAGTATTTAATCTAATTTCCTTTTTTAATAATTGCTCTATAGAAAAATTTAGGTAATGCTAATTGTCTTCGCCACCTTGATTTTTGCCCTTTACCCGCTGGAACTACAATCAAACGGAACAACCACTCTAGTTTTAACCTTTTCCAAATAAGAGGAGTTGGTTTTACCTTCCCAGATATAACATCTAAACTTCCCCCTACACCAAAGACGACCTTTACATTTGAAAGTTGTTGTTTATACTTAAAAATCCATTTATCAGAATATGGTGATCCTAAAGCAATTACTAATAAATTAGGTTTTGTTTTTTGAATTTCTTTTAAAATTTGAATTTCTTCTGACTCATTAAAAAAGCCGTGATGTCTACCTGAAATTTTTATATTTGGATATATATTCTTAATAGTCTCTACAGCTTTATAACTTGTTGATTCATCTGTTCCAAGAAAATAAAAACTCCATCCAAAATGATTACCTTTTTCTAGAAGTTTTAAAAGCAATTCATAACCAGTTACTCTTTCTTTTATAGGATCACCAATCCTTTTAGATGCAATAACAATACCTTCTCCATCAGGAGTAATCATATCTGCATCTAAAATTATTTTCTTCAATAATTCATCCTTTTCTGAATTAATAGCTATTTCTGGATTAACTGTTACAAGATGCAGTAATTTATCATCTTGTTCAATATGATCTGTTAGAAAAGTCGTTGTTTCATTTAGGGTTAATTTAGAAAACGGGATATCTAAAATATTTACTGTTTCATTCATAATTTTAAGTCCACCTTCTATTATTTAATAACATTACTAATAATTGTAATGTAAATTCAAATAATATACAATTCTGATATACTAATTTGTTAGAGGAGGTAAATGTGTGAAAATTTGCACAATAGGATTGGGTTATATCGGTTTACCAACATCAATAATGTTTGCTAAACAAAACATGGAAGTAGTAGGGGTTGATATAAAGTCTGATGTAATAGAATTACTTAATTTTGGACAGAGTCCTATTATGGAACCTGGACTACAAGATGCGATAAAAGAGACTATAAATAAAGGAACATTTAGAGCTTCTGGAGTACCTGAAAGAGCAGACGCATTTATTATTTCAGTTCCCACACCAAATAATAATGATCAATATAAGTCTTTAGATATATCCTTTATTTTAAAAGCTCTCGATTCTATTATTCCATACTTGGAAAAGGGGAATTTACTAATAATAGAGTCAACAATAGCACCAAAAACAATGGAGGATTTCGTGAAACCCATAATCGAAGCTGAAGGATTCACCATAGGCATTGATCTATTTTTAGTACACTGTCCTGAACGTGTATTACCTGGAAACATTTTATATGAATTGATCTACAATGAACGAGTAATTGGCGGCGTAACACCAGAGTGCACTGAAGCAGGTGCAAAGTTATATAGTACTTTTGTTAAGGGGAAAATAATAAAAACAAATTCTAGGACAGCAGAAATGGTAAAAATCGCAGAAAATACCTACAGAGATGTAAATATTGCGCTAGTCAATGAATTAACTGAGGCGTGCAATGCTCTAGATACTGATGTATTGGATGTAATTAATATAGCAAATAGACATCCAAGAGTAAATCTCCATATGCCTGGCCCAGGAGTAGGTGGACACTGCATTCCAGTGGACCCTAATTTTCTTATTTCTAAAACTCCAGAAAACACTCAACTAATACAATTGTCAAGAAGAATTAATGATTCTATGCCGATTTATGTTTTAAATAGTATAAAAAAGCTAATGAAGCAGATAAATGGGAAAATCGTGACTTTGTTCGGAATAACTTTTAAAGGGAATGTAGATGATATACGAAATAGTCCAGCAATAGAAATTTTTAATATATTAAAAATGGAGGGAGATTTTGAAGTTAGAGTATATGACCCCTATGTATTAAACGATATAGTAGAGAAAAACATTGAGTCTGCTATTTCAAATTCTGATTTAGTTGTTATTTTATCAAACCATGAAGATTTCAAAATAATTAATTCAGAAAAATTAAACATTATGAATAATCCAAGAGTATTCGATACAGTAAATGTTGTTGCTAATAAAAATGATAGTTTTATATACATTAATTATGGAAATCTCTATCAACATTTAAATAAAGTAGTTGTTCCTTTTTAATCTTTTATGTTATTTTTATACAAATCAGAATCAGTATAGGGTAATTAGAAAAATACAAGAGGAGATATGTTAAATTGATTGAGGAAAAAACAATTTCAAAAATATTTTGTTCAAAAGAAGTTACAAAACTAGAGAATAGTCCTCTTTTACGTAATGATGAACATTTATTTACGTTCTCGCCTTTTATAGGTACTGAAATGTATTATAAGCAACCATCATTTGCTTATGGATATAAAATTCAAGAATGCTTTAGAGATGTATACCCAAATAATTTGATAAATCCTACAGCAATTCCGTTCCAAACCTTAGTAAGTCTTCATAGTTTTGAAAAAATAGATAATTCATCGATAATTTATAATTTTATTAGATATTACCTTATTAATGAAAAAAATTTAAATAAGGAGAAAATATTTATTGTATTACCTGAAATTATTGAAATACAAAATTTATTTAAAGATTTTAAAAATAAGATAATTGTTCCTCAAGATAATTTTAGATGCAAACTTCCCTTGGAGGGCGAACATTTTTATATTAAAGTTGCTTATCATTATTTAAATGGATTTATAAGTCTTGCAAATTTTGTAATTGTTAATATATCCAACAAATCATTCCAGCTAGATAGTGTGATATTTCCTGAGAGAATTAATATGATCTTTGAATCTAAAAAATATCTTTATTTACAAAATAAATATCAATTTATTCTAAATGAAGTATTGAAATTAGGAATTACAGATCCAGAAATACAACACTTCCTTATTGGTAATCTAATTGCATCAGTTAAATTATTATCTATTACAAATAATATCTCATCTAAAAAACATGGCTCTACCATAAGAAGACTATTAAAAAAGGTATATTTCGAATGCAACATTCAAAATATTACGTTATCATCTAATATCGGAAATATAATAGATAGTATTATTCAACATTTAGAAATTCAAAATGCTAGTCCGATTAAAGAAATTATCCTATATGATTATAACAATTTCTTATTATCTTATTCAAAATATCAAAAAAAAATTGAAAACAAATTAAATTCTATAAAAGTATTGAATGATAATGCTATTGAAAAATTGTATTCAACTTATGGTGTTGATAAAAGAGTGATTATTTCTTTAGCGCAAAACAAGGGAATAAAAGTGATTGATAATAATGAGGAAGATGATTTACAACTAACATATAATTTTGATATTAGTAAGAATAGATTTAATAAACCTTTGTAAAATTATAAGTATAATTAATTATATTTTTTAACTAATAGGCTTTTAAGACATCTCTCTTGGATTTTGTTGTAAGAGAACTAATAGAAAAAGGGCTTTTTTTATGCAAATATCGATAGAAGGGTGAACTAGATTTGAGTAAAATAAATAATAAGATTTCTAATAAAACAACTTGGATTGTAATTGCTCTATTATTTTTTTTAACAGTAATTAGTAACGCAGATAAGGCAGTTATCGGATTCGCATCAATATCAATTATTCAAGAATTAGAATTAACCCCTGAACAATGGGGGCTTGTTGGGAGTTCCTTCTTTTTTTTATACTCTCTTTCCGCTATCTTAGTGGGAATACTTGCTGATAAGATTGGAATTAAAAAGGTCATTGCTGGTATGGCTACAGTTTGGGCAATCATACAATTTTCGACTATTTTTATCTCAAATTATGGATATTTATTAGTTACTAGGATTATCTTGGGTGCAGGAGAGGGACCTTCCTATTCTTTAGCAATGACAGCTGCTTCAAAATATCTTCCAAAAGAAAAACTCGGAATTGGTTTAACTTTAGTTTCAGTTGGAGGACCACTTGGCGTAGCGATATCTGCACCTTTTTTGATACATCTGATATCAAACTATGGTTGGCGCACAGCATTTATCGCTACTGGAATTGTTGGTGTCATCTGGATTATTCCCTGGTTAATAATCGTGAAGGAGGAAAAGGTTTCAAAAAGAGATCTCTCAATTACAAATATAGATTCAATAGATGCACAAATTAGTCTTGAGACAAAATTCGCTTCAGTCCTATTTTCAAAAAACTTTCTTTTAATTGCATTTTGCGGTTTTGCAACTTATTGGTCTTTCACAATCGGACTTAATTGGCTTCCAAACTACCTTGAGAATATCCGAAATATAAGTTCAAAACAACTTAGCATTTTTGTCTCACTGCCCTGGATTATGATTACATTCTCTCAAATCTTTTTCTCTAGCCTATCTGATTACCTTTATAATAAAACACAAAATTTTGTAAAGTCTAGGGTTTATATACTTGGACCCGTAATGGTCGCTGGGGGTGCTAGCTATTTCTTAGGTACTCTTGTAAGTTCGAATTATCTAGTGATTTCTTTACTCTCTTTGGGCTTAACATTTGGATGTATTACCTTGGTACTTGGACCTGCCTTACTAGTCGACTTAGTTACAAAAGAACATCAAGGAAAAATACAAGGATGGTTTATGGCGTTTACTTCTCTTGGTGGAATTGTTGGTCCATACTTTACAGGTTTATTAATACAGAAATCATCAAGCCCAATAACAGGTTTTCACTCTTCATTTCATGTGTGCGCAATTATCCTCCTTGTCTCTGGGGGGCTTGTATGGTTTGGAGTGCGCCCCAAAAAGATAATATGTAAGGATTGATTTGTTTAAATTATACTAAACAGAGGGAATCTACATATTATACTTAGAGTATCTGTGAAAATAATTTATTTTCTAGATAACCTTCCTTTTTGGAACTTACACATTAGCATTAATTAGAAGATCAATTTATTGATCTAGAAAGCCAAACATCACTAGAATTAGAATAAAATTCTTAAAATTTATTGTATGTATCTTATTATATTAGTTCTATACAGAATCGATGGAAAGTACATTCTTTACACAAGACAAACATTAATTTTAATATAAATATCCACAAAGAATTATATCTACCGACAGAAAATGTTATTTATATCCAATTCGACTGTTCTATACGTCTTCCGTACCTTCTGTTCTTACTCTTTGAAACATGAAAACACCCCTTAGATTTATATAATCTTGAACTGCTCCCCAATTGTTAGACACATCTAACAATTGGAGGAGCAGTTTTTATATGGCTAAATATACATCAGAAGAAAAATTACAAGCAGTTCTACGCTACATAGAAGGTAAAGAAAGTTCACATGAAATTGCTAGATTAATTGGAACAGATCACAAAGCGATTCTTAATTGGGTGAAACAATATGAGTATAACGGCGTAGAAGCGTTTATAAAACGATATACAAATTATTCGGCACAGTTTAAACTAGACGTACTAAACTATATGATTGAAAACGGTACGTCCTTACTTGAAACGGCAGCTATCTTTAATATAGCTACTCCTTCTACACTTCGTTTTTGGAAAAAACAATTTGAAACAAAAGGATTCGATGCCCTTCAATCAAAGAAAAAGGGGCGTCCATCCATGAAAAAAGAAACAAATAAACAACCAAAACAAGCACCAGTAGAAGGCTCACCAGAAGCACTTCAAGCAGAAATCAATCGTCTACGTATGGAAAACGAATATTTAAAAAAGTTAAACGCCTTAGTTCAAGCCAAGGAAAAATCACCAAAGAAGACAAAGTAAACGTCATCTATGAATTAAGGCATAAATACTCGGTGAAGGCGCTTGTAGCGTTCGCAGAAATTCCACGTAGCACGTACTATGATTTAGTAAAGAAGATGAATCGTCCCGATCCAGATGCCGAGTTAAAGGCCGAAATTCAAGAAATCTATAAGGAACATGAAGGCCGTTATGGCTATCGTCGCATTCGTGATGAGCTAGCGAATCGTGGGCAAAAAGTGAATCATAAGAAAGTGCAACGCCTGATGAAAGCGCTAGGCTTAAAGTGCATCGTTCGTATGAAAAAATATAAGTCATATAAAGGGACAGTTGGTAAAATTGCGCCTAACATTTTAGATCGCAATTTTACAGCAAAAGCGCCTAATGAGAAATGGGTAACAGATATTACAGAGTTTAAGTTAATTGGTGAAAAGCTTTATTTATCGCCTGTTTTAGACTTATTTAATGGCGAAATTATTACGTATACAATTGGCTCTAGACCTACATATTCGTTAGTTTCAGAGATGGTAGAAAAGGCTTTAGAGCGGTTGCCAGAAGAACACCAGCTCCTCATGCATTCCGATCAAGGCTGGCATTATCAAATGAAACAATATCGCCACGCCCTTCAATCAAGAGGGATTGTGCAAAGTATGTCGCGTAAAGGCAACTGTTACGACAATTCTGTCATGGAGAATTTCTTTGGCATCATGAAGTCAGAATTTCTCTATTTAAAGGAATTTAAAAGTGTCGAGCATTTTAAAAAGGAACTGGAAAACTATATAAACTATTACAACACGAAACGTATGAAGGCAAAATTAAAAATGAGTCCAGTGCAGTACCGAACTCATTTTACCCAAGCTGTCTAAACGAAATAACCGTGTCTAACTTTTAGGGGTCACTTCATCTTCGGGGTGTTTCTTTGTAATAACCATAAATGCCATTTTTAAAAATACTCCCCTCTATTATATTTAAATGTTAAAAATAAATATTTAGAGTACTAATTCATATGACGTAAAAATCAAAACACTGATACAACGGCGGTTGTACTGTATAAATGATAATCTTCAGATGTCACAACATCTCTTATGTCTCATATTTCATTAAAAGACTAAAGAATAGGATGCTTCTATACACAAAGTCTATTGATTAAAATCAAATCTTTTTAAGGATTAACTATATCTCTTAAAGTCTTTGTATAATCGATAAATGACCGACATAATTTCTGTTTATAAATATATAAGTAATTCAGTCATCTTTATTATTTTTTGTATTAAAAGTTTTATCATTCTCTATATTAGCTATTATATTTTTTATCAATGAAGAGATCCCTTTATACTCTCCACTGGAACTAGTCGAAGTCTTTTTAGAAACTCCTAAAAACTCACTTAACATTGTGTAATCAACCCTACCATATCTTACTTTGGTACAGGTCTCCTTATCTTACTAGGTATCACTGGCGACTGTTAATTTCATACTCCAACAACTTCTTTACATATACCTTGGCTTGTTAAGAAGGCGGCTCAATATTACCGCCTATCATGATACCGCTGGAAATGATTTTTTGCACTGCCTCAGTAGCCCATTTCAACACTTCTTTCGAATTGTTGAACTGTACTGAGTGTTTTTCAGGAACATTGGAAACAGCTCTGCTATCATATTCAATCACTTTCGAAAGGATAGCCGCTAGTTCTGCCTCATTTGGACGGAAGCTTCCATCCTCATACCCGTTCACAAATCCTGCTTCTATTGCAGAGGAAACCGCCATTTCATACCATTGACCCTCAATATCGGATAATTCTGTGGTATTCGCCGGCACCGGTATACCTATGCCCTGACAAACAGAGCTACGGTCTCTGCACGCGTTAACTGGGCATTCTTTAGCGGTTTACTAAATCTTTTAAAGTCTTATCGTATAATCGATAAATTACAGATATAATTTCCTCATCTATTTCAACAACTAGTTCAACTAGTTGTTCGTCTTCAACGTGTTCCGTATCCTTATCTTTTTTATCGCACCTTCTTTAAATAAATATAAGAACTGTTTATATTTCATCACATGTAAATGGCTCCTTATTAAGTAGGTCTAGGATAAATTAATTGAACGAAATAAAGATCAAGTTGTTACCATGTTTCTATTTTTTATTGTTTGTATTACAGCTTTTATCATTCTCTAAATCAGCTAATATATTTTTTATCAATGAAGAGATTCCTTTATACACTCCACTAGAGCTAGTCAATGTCTTTTTGGCAACTCCCAAAAACTCACTTAAAAGAAAGTAGTCAACCCTACCATATTGTTTATAAATCTGAATTATAGTTTTTTCTAAATTTCTTTTTTTTATTAATTTTTGTTCAGTTTTACTTTCTTTTACTGAATTAGAAATAAACCTAGCTATCACTGGATATTTTTTTATAACTTTTTCTGTTACTCCAATATTTTTATATACTTCATGTACTAAAATAGGTTCTTCATTTGCTTTTTTATTTATAATATATTCATTTATTTTTTGGAAAATGATTGCCTTTTCTTCATTCTCCTTTTTTAATTTATTCTTTAGTTTTTCCTCATTTATATTTTTTCTTAGCTTATGATATCGCAAAGTGTTTTCTGTTATATCTAAACTAGCTGCTACTTCTTTTACAGATATCTCCATATTGTTTTCAACTAAATGCATAATCACCCTGTTCACTTCATTTTTTAATTGTATTCTTTTTTGTATATTTGTTGTTCGTAAATTTTCCTCTAAGTATATATATTGTTGTACCTTGTGATGCCAATAATAATAGTAGGTTGATAAAACATCCCACCCAAAAAGTTTTGTTGCTTGTAAAGTTAGCTGTTCATTTCTTTTCCAAAAGGATTTTAATAAAGAAAATTTGTCTATCAAATTACTACCGCTTACTTCTTTTACTCTATCTTCCGGATTTAAATTATTATTATGAAATGGATTAAAGCGGTATATATATCCCATATAGAAATATAAAATATCGGAATTTATTTTCAGTCGATGAATTATTTCTTTTTCAGAAAAGCCCAAAACAATTGAGTTATTAATTTCTCTTAATAAGCCCTTGGAAATATTTGCATCTTCCCATTTTGATAGCTCTTTACTAAAACCTACCCTTATCCAACAATCTGTACACACACATATTTGATGATAGAAGTGTGCTTTAGGCACATATTTATCTTTGGAAAATTTCATATCTATCATTTTATAAGGTGTATTGTAAGATTTACACCATTCTGATTTACAATCAACAACCTGAATTTTCTTATCCTTTGCTTTACTTATTAATCTTCTCATAAAAGATATTGGAACTTCTAAACACAAGAAATTGCCCATTTCAATGTCTAATTCTCTCAAAGTATTTAGTATAAATCCTAATCGTAAAGTGTCATTAGATTTGTTTCTTACAAGCTCTAATAATCTTTTCGCTTGTGAAGGTGCAAAAAAGGGATGTTTCTTATAATTTATACTTCCTGTATTCGGAGTTGTTAAATATAATAATAAAATTGCTATTTTTCGATGAATGGATTGAGGCATTTTTTGATTGTTACTATTTATATAATTTACAAATGTAGATATACTGTGCCAGTCTCTATATATCCGTAATTGCTTGTCTATCAAGTTATAATTCTGAGAAGGTTTATCTATAGTTTTATACAACAGTTCACCACAAGCGCTACAATTTAGATGTTCTAAAAGTGCCTTTTTTACATAAGATTGTTCGCATCCACATCTATAACATTTTGATTCTATTTTAGTTAAATGTTTATTGCATATATGTATCTCTTTAACTTGCCATAAAAATTGAAATGCTCCATTCTCCTTTAAACAACTTCTACAAAATCGTCGATGTTTAAGCTCAATCTCCTTCCCAAAAACCATTTTTCCGGCTGCTCCCGGATAAAAAAAGCTAACTATTGGCTCAAATGAATGTAATACCAATTCGTTAGCTTTGATATTTAATAAAATTGCTAAGTCGTTTAAATGTACAATATCTGTAGGGAATAAGTCGAACTTATAAATGAAATTCCTATCAACTTTATATGGTCCTTGTTTCTTTACTAGTTGCCATATTTCAGAGATGTTGGTGACCCCATTTAGATTGGCTGTTCTAACGATATAACTTGATAAAGATTCCCCCTCTATCAATTTAGGCCTAATAGTAAATGTTCTTCTAACCTTCATTCAAACTCCCCTTCCAAATTTAATATTATATTTAGAAACTTTTTGGTTCTTTATGAGTACCTAATTTATCTGCTATAAACCTAGTTAATTCCTTATCCTTTTTCCATAAAACCGATCTCCTAATTCCTAAGTATTCATATAATTCACTCGAGGAAATATTTTCTGAACACGTTTCACTTAAATATAGTTCTACCTTATCTTTTATTTCCTTTCTCAAGTGATATAACCTAAATTCTCTCTGCTTCCATTTCATTTCTGCTATATATTCATTCCCTCTCCAATTACGGATTGTTTCAGGAGAGACCTTTAATTTAGTACTTACACTCTTTATTGTTATATCTTCATTCGTCTCAAATAAATTTTTTACAGTATTCTTCACTAATAATAATTGTGAGTTATTGTTCGAATAATCTTTTGTTTTAGAATAACCTTCTTTACTGTGTAATTCATTCATTACATCTACGTGATATCTGTAAACTAAAAACTCATTGTAGCTTTCCCATATGTTCCAATGTCTAATTTCCTTTAACCCTATTCCTTCCCTAATTCCATTAAGGATATTTTTTAATTTATTAATATCCATCATAAATTCCTTAGAAAAACAACAATCATTAAATTGGTTCCTACTTATGAAATAACATATACACCTTTTTACTTTATCAATAGACATTTTTAAAGTAGCAGCAAGACTTTTTAAATTGCTTCTTGATGTATCAACAGTAATCAATTCATTGTATGCGTGAATAAAATATGTTCGTTCTACAAGTTGATCATCCACATTTAATGCATATTCACAGCCACACTTAGTACAAAGAAGGTAATACTTTAATTCTGTCCCATCTTTTTTCTTTTTCTTGCTGGTCCCAGTTTTAACTAAAGATCCTAATTTCCCGAAAGAAGAACACCAAGAAGCCATACATGAAACATAATCAACTTTCTTTTTAGTTTGGAGTTTTGTCATAAATATATTCGGAACTCTTAGTTTAAGTAATTGCTCCAAGCTATAGTTTTGTTCTTTTAAAATATTCAATACAATACCCAAGTGTAAATTTTTCCTACATCCATTTGTACCTCTTACATGCTGAAGCAAAATAGATAATGAAGTATGTTTGTTCAAGTTTCTAGTAACTAACGCTCTATCTAAATCCAATTTAAATCCATTCAATAAATACAATAAATTAAGTGGTACCTGATTAGTATGATTTGACTGAACCTTATCTCCCCATAAATACTCCCAAGACTTTATTAAATGGGTGTTTATTTCTACAAGTACTTTTTTATCAAGTATAGTTTTGCAATTTTTTAAAGCAAAATTACAATGGGGGCAGAAACCCATTATACATACTTCCTTAAATAGAATATCTTTATTGCAATTATGACAACTATCTATAAGAAATTTATTATGTTTTAAACAGCAATTTACTCCTTCTACTTTCCATAAAAACCTATAATAATTACTTTCCCTTAGACAATCTGGACAATAATATAGCTTTTTCCTAATTAAATCTGTAAAACTTCGTACTCTGGAGAAATTTTTATCAGTAAATTTTTTTATCACTTTTAAAAACGTTTTATTAAGCAGTGTCGTTTTATCTAAATTATTTATCTCTGCTATTTTTCCAATATCAAGAATATTTAACGGATAAAAATCAATTAAATCTATATCATTTTTTTGTAGATAATGTGAAGTGCTGATATTAAAGCCAGAACAAAATTTTAAAACATCGATACCATTAGCATTAGCTAACCTAATTAGTAAACTAGATAATAATTCATCCTCATAAGGTCTAACTCTTATTGTTAAGAATTTGTGCTTCAATAATAACCTCTCCAAAAGTTTTTAACACAATTATTCCCTTTTGGGATAGGTATATACTTCCCTTTTTTAATGTTTTTCATCTAGAATATCATCAATAAAATCTCCCTGTATTATTTTATACGCTTCATCCAGTGCATATGGCGATAAGATGGCCTTATCGAAGTCATTGAATGACTCTTGAAAAACTCCTAGCAAATCATATGCTTCCTGTATAATAGGAACTAAATAACCTACTTTTCCTTTACTTTGAAAATGTAGTATTTGAGGTAGCCCTGTTTTTAAGTCTCCTAGGCCAATTTTCTTTGGAAATTTCAATTGTTCTTCTATCTTATTTAAAAATAAACAAAATTCTTCATTACATTCTGTAAAACGATTAATAGACCGTGGACGATATCTTGATTTATACTGTTCATCTAAAGTTCTTAATTCTGCTGCTTCAGGGGTACCCATTAAAACTAATGTAACATTCGTTTTATTGGCCATATGTTTTATGGCGTCCATAGCTGAATTTTTATTAATACCAGAGGTCTGTATATTATTTACTTCATCTATAATGACCATTTTCACTTTTTGCCTATCTATTAAGTGATAAGCACGAACCTTCAAATCATTTATCTTAGGTACACCACCTAAGCGTGGAGAGCCTAACCCGTATAACAGTTCATGATAAAACTCTAATAAGGTAAATGGGTGGGGGGCTTCCATATAAATCACTGGTGTAATTTCAACTTCTGTACCGTCTTCTTCGGTTAAAGTATATCTTGTGTATCTTTGAATATAGTTCTCCGCCATTTTAGTTTTACCCACATTTGACGGTCCTGTAATAAATAGATGTCTAGTTTTTCCTATCCTTTTAATATGAGAATCCATCACTTTATATATTGACTCAGCATTAGGAAGATCCACATTTATATTTAAGACTCTATCAGCAAACTCCGAAAAAGAATTAGTTGTCGAGTTAGATGCCATTTTCCCACTCCCTTAATTTTCATCTGAGCTTTCATTAAAAATTTTTACTGCATTAGCCATAAGTTGTTCATAGGTAAGTTTATTGTCCTTATTAACTTTTTCTTTTTGATTTATATTAGTTTTAGTTACCTCAACATCCCATTCCATTCTGTCCAATTGTTGTCTCATTTTTCTATTAGTTTTATACATTTTCTCAATATCTTTTTGAAGAGCAGCTTTTGCCTGAAGAATTTGTTCATCTGTAGCAATTTTGTTCCTTCTTAATTCGCCCTTGTCTCTTAAATACTTCAACAACAATTTATAAGTATAAGCATTCATCCCTTGGACAGTTTCATAAGGAGGATTAACAATATTGACCCTTACAAAGTTATCTTCATTTGGAGGTTTAATATATATGTAAGATATATCATCAATATCATACTTGACTCTATACTTTACCTCTCTTTTATCTATAAGATGTGATAATGAATTATCTTTATAGATACGGTTATCAATCCGAACACCGTCCCTCGTATACGGTTTATATAATGTTGGTAATAAGGAAATCTTAAATAATTCTTCATCTTCTGTTTCTATAAAATCAGGTAGCCCGCTTTTCTTTAACCCTTCATGAAAACGCGCCATTGGTGAATTACAATCTAATGGCAACCCTGTATGCTTTTGAAAATGATAAATATCTGTTATATACTTCGTTAGAATTTCTCTTATATTACCAATAGTCAATAAAGCATTTTCTGATGAATCATACTCTCCCTTGTGGAAAATATTACTTTTAGTTGTACCCTGTAAATTGTGTAGAACTTGAGTATTAAATGTACCAATCAATCTTTCAATAGTTCCCCCATATCTAGGCGTTGCAATTGGACGAAACCTAATATTCGATTTTAAAGTTTCATTCACTAACCGCTTAATAGCAAGATTATGAAATTCTGGACCGTTATCAAATTGTATATTGTGTGGAATACCAAAAATCTCCCAATCATTAAAAGTTCCATATTGCTCCTTCGTATTTTTAAATAGAGCTCCTTGCTGAATTGCTTTTCTAACTCTATTAGCAGAAGGGGGCTCAAATGAGATATACATACACCAAACCATCCTTGAATATACATCTATACCTAATGTTATCCACGGTCTCCCTGTTATTGCACCATTTTTTTCGTCAATAACCTCTATATCCATACGGGTATGATCAATTTCTACTAGATGAAGTGGATAAAGTGCTTCATTATTGGCAAAACCTCTATTTACTTCTTCATACTTATTTATTGACTTTGTTCCGAACCTCATTCTTTCAACTACTTTAGGTGAGATTCTTTCAAATATTTTATACATAGTCTCTGATTTTATAGGTGGAACTCCATTCATCGAACATTTTATATTAATTAAATCAATAATTTTCGCTTTACTTTTACGGTGAAGTGTCAAGTAATCACTTTCAATTACTTCTTTAATTATTGGTATATATTCATCACTCAAACGAATTTGAATTTGATCTAGTATCATCTCTGGGTGTTTTGGGTGATTGATTATTAAGGTTTTATTATCATTTCGAAATTTATAACCTGTTCCTGCATTTGATATTAATCCTTCGTCACCCAATGACGGATTCTCATGCGCAACTTTACGGTAATTTGATAAATATCTTTTTATTGTTCTGTCTGACACAGAGTATTTTATTGCTATTCTCTTTATTATTATTTCCTGTTTTATTTTCCCTGGATTCTCATTTTCATTTAATAAGTCATTATAGTTCTCAAGAAACTCTACATAAGATGGATAGTGATTTTGTTTTAAATTTTTAGTACCAACAAAGGTCTAATAATTTTTAAGCGTTTTGATACTTCTTCTCTTTTCTTTTCATCTAAAGAATCTAAAATCGATAAATAAATATTATTGTCTTTTTCAATAGACTTTTTGATTGACTTTTCTGCATGAAAAGACGGATTTGTTATTAACTCAAAATAATTAATGGATATTGCATCTCCACTATTATTTTTCCTTTTTAAAGTAATGATAGGTGGATCAATTGCCAAAATTATATATGTCATACCATAATAATTTACTTCTCCATTTAATTTCAGCTCACTAATAATCAAATAACTCACCATCCAAATTAAGATATGGTAGTAGCTGTTCATTTAGCTTTTTTAACTTAACTTCACTATACTGATCAATCTCATTTGTAATCTTGATTTGTAAAACTCCTGTGGCTATAAGATGGTGGATTACTGGAATTACTAGTAGTGGGTTAACTTTAGGTGCAAAACTAGAGGCAAGTTCATCTATTGTTACAACCTCCATATATTCTACTCGATAAATTATTTCAGGTATCCATTCATCGAATCGCTTTCGCTTACGAATGGCTCCTTGTAAAAATTTAATATTATACAATATCTCTTGTGGTAGTTTCTTCGGATAAATAACTCTATATTTCCATTGCTTTTTAGCTGCGTATTCTTGACATATTTTATTTATAAAATCATGTTTTTTACTTTCCTGTGGATTCTCTTTGATTTGAAATAATGTTGGTTTAGATCCAATACCAAATACCAACACATCGGGAATATGAGTCCAGCTTTTTCTATCCCCTTCTTTTGAAAGATGAGGAATATTAATTTCTACTGGTTGTACATAATATCGCTCCACTTCTCTAGCTAGTTCTAAGAAAAAGTAAAATAAACATTCTCCAATTGATTCATACTCAATTGTCCTCCCCATCTTATTACTGTAAAAAGAGCCAGTAATATGATGTATTTTCCAACTTAATTTATTGCTAACTTTTCTCTTTGGAAAATACTCAATTTCATTCTCTTTCCAAATCCCATTTAGTACACCTTTATCAAACATAGGACCTCCAGTATATTTATTTCACCATGTATTACCATTAATTGTATAACTTCTACTAAATTTGAATAAAAGGAGTAATAAGTTTATAATAATCCATTTTTATAATATTTAAAATATTCAAAATTAAAAATCCATTTTTGATTTATCGTTTGATGTAACTAAACTAATATATACGAGTGTGTGATGCTAAAACTAAGTAAAATCGAATAAAAACCATGTATTCCTCTTGTTTCTATAATTTTAGACTTACTGTAGGTACCTTCATAATTAATTTATCTCTTCAATAGTATTTGTATAAACCATTTTCAATCTTGACAATCCATATGCGATTCATTTTGTCCAGTTTTAACTTTCTTAAAATATATGAGTTTTTTCAAAACTACCTTATTAACTACATACACAATCATTTCGTCTGCTCTTTTAGTCCAAGATAATCATTAATAGCAAACAATAAAGAATCCAACTCTCTCTTCGAGCGTCGATTAGAAATACTACCAAGCAATTTAACAGTTAACTGATTTTCCATAATTACTTCTGACTTAACCAATTCTTTTGTTTTGATTCCCATTATCTTCGCAATCTGTTCGATACGCTTTGGTTGTAGAATACGTTCTCCTTTTAACATATACTCTACATGGAATAAACTTACACCTAATTGTTCAGCTAACCATACAAATGATTTCTCTTCACTCTCTAACCATTTAATTACTTTGCCTATTACTAAATCGTTAGTTTTCATACATACTCCCGCCTTCCCATAAACTTGTTATATTTATCTTTATCCATAAAAATGTGTGCATCTTAACTAAATTCCAATGGATTAAGTTAGTCGCCTTTTAATATTTCTACTAATTCATTCAAGTACTTTCAAAGTAATTTTGAAATTCCCTCATTTTATCAAGGAACATTATCAAGGAACAACCGGGTTATCAAAGAAGTGATTCCTTTAGACAAACTGAGGTACTGACATATTGTTTGAAAATATAAGTTATAACCTCTTCTTACTATCATTTTTTTCAATATATATTCTTTTGATTAATCAGAAAATCTTTCTCAGTGAAATTGTTGCATTGCAGAAACTAACTAAACTTCAGCTCTTTTCATTTTTTCATTTTGTGTAGTAAAGATATATTTAAATTCCACAAAAGAACTTCACAAAATTGTCACTTACGAAATATTTCTAATATCTATATACTAACTCAAGTAACGGAAGGAGTGTTGACATATGCCAACTACTAGAAAAGAAAGTCTCTATTTTGGATTAATAATGTGTTTTGGAATGGTACTTTTTATGACTTTTTATAATTTTTATCTTAATGATACATTTGGGCATATATCATTGTTAGGCGGAATTACTGATTTTTTAATAGGCTTTATTGTTGCTATAATTCTTGACTTGTATCTAGTAGGACCTATAGCTAAAAAAATAGCTTTCAAATTAACAGCAAATACATCAAATGTTCTATTTAAGGTTCTAACAATATCTACATGCATGGTTATTGGAATGGCTTTTTTTATGTCCATCTATGGTTTGTTAACAAGTTATCTTCACAATGGTTTGTATTCCAATTCGGTTCTCAATCAATTCCTTTCTGTATTTGGTAGGAATTTTATTGTAGCCTTGCCTTTGCAAATTATTATTATTGGTCCAATTGTACGCTTCCTATTTACTAAGTTTATAAAAACTTCTCAAAATAACTTAGTATAAAAAAATTAAGTTGAGCCAGCTATAATAGTTAAATTCAACAATTGAGATTTATTCTTTTGGGTTACTTTTTACTGAATAAGTTTTCGAGAGTATAAAGATCAATGCAACCACATAAATTCTTCAAACAAAATCTCAAGGTAAGAAAACTACCCAACCTTACTTAAATTAGTATTCTTTTTATTTTCAAATTTGATTCTACTTGAAAGCCATTATTGTAAAAGGGTTATAGTTGAAATAATTTTATAGCCAATCGTAAAAACTGTAGTTTGATACAAAACAAGATTTAATTTTCTCCTCATGCCTAAGCTAAACACCTAGAGACAATCAGTTTAAAATCATAACTTAATATACGGTTCATAGGAATTTATTTCTTAATTAAAATAGGTGAACATATATAAAATTATTAAAAATAGCACATAAGATATAATGTTCCAGTTCATAATGAGTTTCTTTTATCTTCCTACGATCACTTCTATATAAGGAGTGATCGTTTTGTTTAAATCGCTTTTTTTTGCACATAATTGAATCAATAGTATCAAAAAGTAGGCGAAAAAATGATAAAAAAATGTATAGTGTTTCCTCTTTTCGTTTTCCTCATATTCCTTTTATCAGGATGTTGGGATGCAACAGAACCTCAACGTATGTATTATGTTAACGCTGTGGGTGTCGACTACGAAGATAATAAATACAAAGTTTACTTACAAATCATTAACTTTGCTGATGTAGCTAAAACAGAGGTACCCACTGGTAATGTTGCTCCAGCTGAAGTTGGTTATGCAGATGGAAAAACGGTTGAAGAAGCTATTTATAAATTATATCGATCTGCCGATCAAGAAATATTTTGGGGGCATATAAGGTATCTCCTTTTTTCAGAACGCGCTCTAAAGAATGAGAGAAGTATTCCTGTTATTGATACATTCATTCGTTTTCGGGAAACTAGATATAACATATGGGTTTTTAGTACAAAAGATTCTATTAAAGATGTGTTGTTAATCACACCTATCTTAAGAAATTCTTTAACTTCTTCGAAATTAAGCAATCCAATCAATACTACAGAACAAGAATCTTTTATTGATCCGGTAAACCTTCGGGATTTAATGATTGGACTGAATGAACCAAGTCACGAAATAAGTATACCTTATGTATCAGTAATGAATAATTGGGAAGATACTGATGGACCTACTGAAGAAACCACTTTTGCAGGTATCGGAATCCTTTCAAAAGATGGTATCAAGGGATTTATAAAAGATTCTAATGCAAGAGGTAACCAATGGATGCATGATGATACAAATAGAGGTGAAGTTACAATTAAATTAGACGGTGAAGAAAGAGATTATCTTACAGTAGACTTAGACAAGTTAACTGTTGAAGTTAAGCCTCTTGTAAAGAATAGTGATTCAATAAAATTTAATATAGACATACATGTACATGCTACTCTTAATGGATTTAAAGGAACCATTACCACGCAAGAAATAAGGAAAAAAATAGTGGAGCAGGTAAAAAAAGAAGTGCTTGAAACGTATGAAGAAGGCTTGAAAATGGATGCTGATGTATACCGATTGTCAGAGTACCTTTATCGAAGTAACGTTAAAATGTGGAAGAAAATCGAAATGGATGGAAAGATACCTTTAACAACAGAGTCAATCAATGAAATAAATATTCACGTTGGTAAGATTAATCCTGGAAGAAAAACTTATGTGGAAACGATTACTGAATAATCGAGATTGGGACCTTAAAGCCGAGTAATCTCTAAATTAACATAACATCATCACTAGAGAAACCAAACTATTCGGAAACACTTTGTGAGCGTTTTAATGAATAGTTCGGTTTCTAATAACTACCAGTCTCATGTCATCAGACACAAAGATACATTTTTTATTTTATATTGATTGTATTTTTTAGGCCCTTAAACACCTTTGATGACTCCAACAGATAAAATGATATAATTTTATATAGTTTTATCTCTATTTTTATTTATTTCTTCTATTAGCGTTGTACCTTCAATATCAATATTCGGAATTATTTTATCTAATGACTTTGGTAAATACCAAGCTGATTTACCCATCAATATCATCACAGCAGGTACAATTGTTAATCTGACAACAAATGCATCAAATATAATACCGAATGTAAGGGCAAAGCCCATTGATTTTATGATAGGATCTGGTGCGAGCATAAACCCTGTAAAAACAGAAATCATTATTAAACCAGCAGCAGTCACTACACTTGAACTATCCTTAATTCCTACTAAAACGGCTTTTTGTGCATCCCCAGAATGTACATACTCTTCGCGCATTCGACTAACTAAAAATACTTCATAGTCCATAGCTAAACCAAACAATATACCAATGACGATTACGGGTAAAAAGGCAAGTACTGGACTTGCAGTAGGGAATCCAAATAGGTCTATTAGATTTCCGTCTTGAACAACAAACACAACAAACCCTAATGTTGCACCTAAGGAGAGTAAAAAACCTAATACAGCTTTTAAAGGGACTAAAATTGATCTAAACACAATTACCAAAAGAATAAATGCGAACAAAACAATAATTGTTGCAAAAATAGGTAAAGAGTCATTCAATTTTTCTGAGATATCAATATTTACAGCTGTCTGTCCAGTTACCTTCAGACTGACATCATCAGATATTTCTGTATTATTAGGTATATTTCTAATCTCGCGTACCAAGTCTTTAGTGCTACTATCATTTGGTCCCGTTTTAGGAGTTACGGATAGCATATAGTATTTCTTATTTGGACTAGGAATAGGTGGAGAAATATATTTAACATTGTCTATTTTTTCAATTTCCTTTGATACTACTAATAATTCTTCTTCATTTTTTAATTCTTCTGCTTTTAATAAAACAATTAATGATGCATGATATCCTGGACCATATCCCTCTGAAAGTAAGTCATAGGCTCTTCTCTCAATGGTATCTTCGGATTTAGTCCCGTTATCAGGTAATCCCAATTCCATATGAAAAAATGGTGTACTTAAAACCAGAAGTAATACAATTCCAATGATTGTCACTATTAATGGTCGCTTAGTAACGATATCCCACCAAGTATTTGACTTGTTCTTTCTACTAGTGAGTTTCTTTAAAAATGTATTTTTACGATTAGGACCAATTTTATGTCCCATAATTCCCAATATTGCTGGGACTAAAATGATTGCCACAAGTATGGCTAATAATACACATACAGCTGCTGTTAATCCCATCATAGTTAGGAAAGGTATTTGAGCTACAGCTAAACCTAAAAGGGCTATTATTACAGTGACTCCCGCAAATAATACAGCACTTCCAGCAGTGCCATTTGCGATTGCTGCTGCATCTTCTACATTATGCCCTGCAGCTAGCTCTTGTCTAAATCTAGAGATAATAAATAAAGAATAGTCAATACCAACTGCTAAACCAAGCATCGCTGCTAATGACATCGAAAAAGATGGTATATCGAAATAATTAGTCCCGATAATAACTAACAGTAGTCCTATACCTAGACCTATCGCAGAAGTTAAAATAGGCATACCAGCTGCTAAAAATGAGGTAAATGTAATAGCTAAAACTAAAAATGCAATTACTACTCCTATAACCTCTGTTACTCCTCCAATTTCTAATTCCGAAAAGGTAACATTTCCAGCTAATTCAGTTTGTATACCTGCATTATTTGTAATCGCTATTTTTTGAATAATCTTTGCTTTAGATTTCTCCGATACTTCTTCAGGTGGCGAATTAAAAGAAACAACTGCATAACCAATTGTTTTATCTTCACTTAGATTGCCTAATTCTAAGGGCGAAGCAACAGATATAATTTTTTTATCTTTTTTAACCTCGTCAAGTAATTCAGTTATTTTTTCATTAACAGTATCTGATTCTAAAGTTTCTCCCTTTGGTGCCTTAAATACAAGATTTATAGCTCCTGGTGAAGCTTCATCTTTGTTTGAAAATTCCTTTTCAAGTATTTCACCAGCAGTTGCTGATTCTGTATTTGGAATAGATATTTCTTCATTAAAAGCAGGTCCAACAATTAATGCGAGCAATGCTACTATCAATAGGGTAACAATAGCTCCTCCCATAACTCTATTCTTGTGATTAACTGCCCATCTACCAAGTTTAAACAAATACTTTGACATTTTTTCTCCTTCCACTACCACTACATTTTTTCTAACAAAGCTACTATCCTAGTTTAAACTGGATTGTAAATTAAAAAATCGTACATATGGGCATCATCCACATGTACGAATGGGCAAAACAAATATTTTATAAATGAAAAATGCCTTTTTCTAAAGCAATGGCAACTGCCTCCGTTCTTGAATTTACACCAAGTTTATTATATACATTAGTTAAATGTGCTTTCACTGTTCGTTCTGCAATCCCCATATCATGGGCTATCTCCCTACTCTTGAATCCTCTTGCAATAGCCTGTAATATAAAAATTTCTTTTTCCGTTAAATTAGCTGCACCATTTTTATAATTGGATGTATGATTTCTCTTAAATTTCATTAATTTATTTATAATATCTGGTTGTAATAATGTCTCGCCTCTTATAGCAGATTCTAATGTTCTAAATAAATTATCTCTACTGGTATCTTTTAACAGATAACCTTTTGCACCTAATTCAATACCTTTTACCATTAGATCATCCTCATTATAGGTAGTTAAAATGATAACAGGTATCGAAATGTTTTTTTCATTCATTCTTTCCAACGTTGTTAAACCATCCATAAGGGGCATTTTTAAATCTAATAATATAACATCAACCATATTTTTTTCTAAAAATTCAAGTGCTATTTTACCGTTTTCTGCTTCTGCTACAACTTCGAAAATATCTTCTGTTTCTAGAATTAGTTTTAAACCTTCCCTAACAACGAAATGATCATCTACAACCAATACTTTGTATGCCAAATTCTACCCCTTCTTTCACATTATAATTGAATGGTGAAGAGTACTTTAGTTCCCCCATCGATTTTACTTTCAATTGTAAGTTCCCCACCAATTAATTTAGCTCGCTCATACAACCCTAAAAGCCCGTATTTCCCTCTTTGATTCTTCTCTTTTTCAATCGAAAATCCTATCCCATTATCCAACACTTCCATCAATAATCTATTGTCTACTACATATATTTTTATAGTTACTGTAGTGGCCTTAGAGTGTTTCATAATATTTGTTAAGCACTCACTTAGAATAAATATAATTTCTTCCACTACCAAAATAGGTAATGAAGGGATGATGTCAACTTTACATTCTACAGTAATTGGTGATAATTCTTTAAACTTAGTGACTTCATATAAAACGAAATCTTTTAAATTAGATTGGATACTCTCTTTAGAACGAAGGTTATCGATGGCTATTCTAGCATCATTTAAAGTCTGTCGAGCCTGAATTAAAGAGTTATCTACAATTTCTTTTGATCTATTTAAATTTCCTTTTTGTATATAGGCATCAATTGCCTCTAACTGCATAATTAAACCGACTAAACCTTGAGCCAAAGTATCATGTAAGTCTCTAGCCATACGTTGTCTTTCATTGGCTAAAGTTAATTCTTCCACTTTCATTAAGGCTACCTCAAGTTGATCTAGATAAAATTCTGTCCGGACTCTAGCATTTAACTGCTTATTATATATTACATAATAAAAAATCACGGTTATAAGTATAAAAAAGAATAAAGGAATATAAATTGTTAATTCTTCTATACCATAATTAATCCAAATAGCTAAGCAATATAATAAATAAGATGGGGTAAATACAATGAATACTTTTATTTTACTATTAAAAATAGTAATACTTTGTGCTATTAAAATGGGGAAAAAACCAATCAAGACAATAAATGAACCTTTGGGAATAAGAAGAGCAGCAGCAAATACAATTAACATTTGTATAAAAAAATAGAACCATTTACGTTTCTTACTGAGTTTTTCAGAAAAATTATATAATAATAGATGAATGCCAATAAGAGTACAAAATAAAAAACTAGGTATAAAAATCACTTGTTGAACATTTTGCACTATTAAAGCTCCAATACATACTGAACTCGCCCAAAAGATAAGAGCAATACCTGAGTCTGTAAGTTTAGACAAAAACAAATCTATAAGCTTAGTTATTTTTAAATACATCCATAATAACCACCTTTTAATTTATATTATATACTACTAGTATTATTGCTTACCTTCCCTTTCATGCATGTACTTTAGTGATGTATTTGTTTGGTTATCCGCATTTAACAAAATATATTATTGAATGTAGAATAGAGCCATGGACACACTCTGGTTAAGTTAGTATCATTATAACCAAGAGAGGACGTGTCTTTTTTATGAGTCAAAAACGATACAATCAAGAATTTAAACAAACTGTAGTAGAGCTTTATCACTCTGGTACATCGGTCAGTCAACTGTCTAGCGAATATGGTGTCTCTGAAGTAACTATTTATAAATGGATTAAGTTACACTCCCCAATTGAAGGTGTAGAAGAATTAACTGCAGCAGAAGTTTCTTCGATCCAAAAAGAAAATCTTCGATTAAAGCAGGAGATTGAAATCTTAAAAAAGGCTATGACCATATTCGCGAAAAAGTAACAGAACAAGAACTCATTGACCATATTGAAAACGAAAGCGAACATTATCCTATTCAACTAATGTGTCGCGTTTTAAAGATACCCAAAAGTACGTATTACCAGTCTTTCCACAAGAAACCTAGTGTCTATGAAGTTGAAAATCAAACAATTACGGTGCGTATTTGTGCCATTCATAAAGAAAGTGATGGACGATATGGTGCACCAAAAATCCATGCACAGTTACTCAAGGAAGGCGTGAAAGTTAGTATTAAACGTGTACAGCGACTTATGAAAAAAGCTGGTATTCGCTCGAACATCACAAAAAAGTACCGTCCGACGCCAACACAAAAGCCTGTGGAAGAACGTGAAAACGTACTTGAACAGGACTTCCAAACAACGACGATTAATGAAAAGTGGGTAGCCGATATTACGTATATCCATACGATCCGCGATGGATGGTGCTACTTGGCGTCGGTTCTTGATTTACATACGAAGAAAATTGTAGGGTATAAATTTGGACGAAAAATGACCGTAGATTTGGTCGTTGTGTTCACACATAAAAATCTTTGTCCATCATTTCCTCCTGCCTTTCCCCTTTCAAACCCTTGTCCTGCTTAAGCTCATGCCTTTCTCCATCTTCTGGAATAGAAAAAAGTTTGTCCTGCCTTTCCCCCACTTTTGCTCAAACTTGTACCGAATTTTCATAGTCGCAGACATAAAAAACTTTGTCCAAAAATCAAGTATTTCTCCTTCTTTTTCTCCCGCTTTTCTCCTGCCATTCTTCTATTTCTCCTGCATTTTCCCCTGCCTTTTTCCGCTCCTTTTCTCATGCTTTCTTTCTTGAAATCCCTTATTTTTCAAGCTATTTCATGCTTTTAATCAAACGTTTAATTACATCGGCTGACGTACCAACGGTACGTATCCTTGCTTTTTCTCCTGCTTTTTTCATGCAAAAAAGACCGAAGGGCGACCAGGCTTTCACCCTAATTTCCCTTCAGTCTTGACCAAACTTTTTTATTTAAGGACATACATTATTGTGTAAACCCAAAGTTTTTTAGGTGTGTACACGTTGATGCATTGGATCACGCTGTACAAGCACAAAATCCAGCGCCAGGATTGATTATCCATACCGATTTAGGTACGCAATATACGAGTGAAACATTTCAAAAAAAACTAAAAAAACACGAAATGATTCCGTCGTTCAGCCGTAAAGGTTGCCCATACGATAACGCCTGTATCGAGTCTTTTCATGCGACATTGAAAAAAGAAGAAGTCTATCGAACGCGCTATGAAAATTATGAAACAGCTAGAGTCGCGCTATTTAAATATATTGAAGGTTGGTATAATCGCAAACGCATTCATGGTGCAATAGGCTTATTAACGCCCGAAGAATGCGAAAGAATATGCCGAACTACAGCATAAAACAGTGGGATTCAAGCAATCTACCCCTTCCTATTTGGGGCGCAACCTCCATGGATTTCTCGCTCTACATCCCGTGTAGTCTGTCAAAGGCTCTTTTCACTTTGACTGGCTACACGGGATGTGGAACACTCCATAAATGGTGGTTGCCACAAAACAAAACTTAACTTTTATGTGTCCGGTATCTTGACATAGATCCATATTTATAGCAACAGTTAAGGGTAATAAAAAATGAATATAGTTATGTAGTTGAAGAAGGAACTCTTCAGTCAACCTAATCGCACCGAAAAAAGAAGTATGTAAAGTTTAAACGTACATACACACTTAAGATGTCCTTCTCAATTTATATTCTCCTTTTTTATCCTCTAACTATGAAATAGTACTTGGTCATTTCTGTTACCTTTTGAATTAATTACATCAAATAATTTAATTTCTTGCTCTTCATCTAAATATTTAAAGGCAAAAAGAACATTTGATAATATTGAATTTCGTACATTTCTTTTGAAGTTTTGATCAAACTCTTTTATAAAACGATCGAATTTAATTCCAAATCATTCCATTATTTTATACATTAGTCAGATCAACTTTCAAAACTACATAGACAACCTAAAGTTTTAAAAAACAAATGAAGAGCTGTTTAATCATATGTTATTGATTAAACAGCTCTTCATTTGAATATAGTTAATATAAAATGTATTGAAATATAGTCACTTTTTTGTTGTTTAACAACCAAAATTGATATGTCTAGTTCCGGTTGTGTGACCCTCACAAAATGTTTATCTTTTATTGTACTTTTCCAGCTATTATGATCCTAATCATTTATAGCTGATAAATGACAATATTAGTTATAATAATTACATGAGTTTTCATGCTTATTTTTAATCAATCGTACTATAAAAAGACAAATTGAATGAAATTTAAACCTTGATACAGCAGCATCAAAACTGTACCAAGGTTTGTTATAGTGTCAATTTATCTTATATTTATATGACAAATATAATTATAAAATATGACAGCATTAGTTATAACTCACAATTAAATCTAATTTTTGTTCTTACTCAACAGTTACCGATTTTGCTAGGTTACGTGGTTTATCCACATCACAGCGGCGGTGAAGTGCAGCATAGTAGCTAATTAACTGTAAAGGTACTACTGATACAAGTGGTGTTAGTAATTCATGAACATGCGGAATGACTAAACGGTCGCCATCTTCATCAATGCCTGCCATCGCGATAATACATGGATATGCACCACGAGCTGCTACTTCTTTGACATTACCACGGATGTTTAATCCTACTGAAGCTTGTGTGACAAGCGCAAACACAGGTGTACCTTCTTCGATTAAGGCAATTGTTCCATGCTTCAGTTCTCCACCAGCAAAGCCTTCTGCTTGGATATACGAGATTTCTTTTAGTTTTAAGGCACCTTCAAGGCTGACATAGAAGTCCATATTACGGCCAATGAAGAATGCGTTGCGTGCGATTTTTAAGTAATCTTCTGCAATATCTTCTAACACATCTTTTGAATCAATAATTGTTTGGATGCCATTAGCGGCAATCGCGAGCTCTTGTTTTAAATCAAATTCTAAGCCTTTGCCATTTGCCTTTGCTGTTACATAGGCTGCTAATGCAAGTACTGCTACTTGTGCCACATAAGCTTTTGTAGAAGCTACAGCAATTTCTGGACCTGCATGTAATAACAATGTATGGTCAGCTTCGCGTGATAACGTAGAGCCAGGTACATTTGTAATCGTTAATGTTGGATAGCCCAACTCTTTAATTTTTACAAGTACTTGACGGCTATCTGCTGTTTCACCTGATTGTGTAATGAAGATAAATAATGGTCTTTCTGAAAGTAATGGCATGTTATAGCCAAATTCACTCGAAATATGCACTTCTACAGGGATACCAGCCATTTTTTCGAAATATTGTTTACCAATAAGACCAGCATGGTAGCTAGTGCCCGCTGCAATAATATATAAACGATCTGCTGCTCGTAAGGCTTCTAAAATCTCCGCATCAATCGTTAAATCGCCATTGTCACCTTCATATGCCTGAATGATTTTACGAATAACTGTAGGCTGCTCATCCATTTCTTTTAACATATAGTGTGGATATGTGCCTTTTTCAATATCACTCATATCAAGCTCAGCAGTATATGGTGCACGCTCTACTACAGTACCATCTAATTTTGTAATTTCCACACTTGCTTTGTGTACGATAACTACCTCTTTATCGTGAAGCTCTACGTATTGATCTGTTACCTGTAGCATCGCCATTGCATCTGACGCAACAACATTGAAGCCTTCACCAATTCCAACTAGAAGTGGTGATTTATTTTTTGCTACAAAGATTGTATCTGCTGCCTCTGCATCTAATAGTGCTAGTGCATAGGAGCCATGTAATAGAGATAATGTTTTACGGAAAGCGTCTGCTGTGCTTAGACCATCTTTCACAAATAACTCTACTAATTGCACAATAACCTCTGTATCTGTATCAGATTTCATTGGAATGCCTTTTAAATATGTTTTTTGCAATAAGTGATAGTTTTCAATAACCCCATTATGCACAAGTGTAAAGCGTCCTGATGCACTTTGATGTGGGTGAGCATTTAAACGATTTGGTACACCATGTGTTGCCCAACGTGTATGACCAATACCAATTTTAGCCGTAACATCTTCATCTACCGCTTCTCGTAAATCTGCAATACGTCCTTTTTCTTTGAAAACCGTTACGCCTTCCTCATTACGTACTGCAATACCAGCTGAGTCATAACCACGGTATTCTAACTTTTCTAAGCCTTTTAATAAAATTTCCTTTGCATCTGATTCACCAATATATCCTACAATTCCACACATAATTCTCGTCCTCCGATAATGTCAATTTAATGCAATGACAAACTAGGCCTCATCCTATCGATTTTTTTGAATGTACAAGCATTGCTTTATTTTTATAAAAAATAAAGCACTCCAATACACACAAGCTACTCACTCTACTCAGCCAACTGAATAGAGATCTTCGATATGTGAAGCTTCATCTATTTATCTATTGCTTTTACAATACCTTCTCCATTTTCTGTACATTCAATCACTCAAATGCTTTCAAAATGGAAAATGACAATCGGGTATGTCGATTGGGAGGCATCCGCCGAATTTTCGATAAACCTCCACCTCGTCTGCTGAAGATCTTTTCGTCCGATTTCTTCAGCTCAGGCGCTATAATTGTTTTCCGATTTTGCGCTTTCTTCCCTCCTTAGGCGCTCGTTAAAGGATAAGGTCGGACCTCATCTTCAACTTCTCCATCATACTCAATCATATGCTATCCGTCAAATTTTCGTTATAAAAAACACCTAGTCCTAAGGCTTTTTCGTGACAAATATGTAGACAAAGCGATATATAAGCACTTTGATAAGCATTGTAATACAAAATAGGCACAAGCATATAAAATGCTTGTGCCTCTCCTTTATTTACTGTCTAATAATTTAACGATTTCTCGATTAAACGCAGGAAGATCGTCTGGCGTTCTACTTGTTACAAGCTGCTTTTGACAGACAAATACCTCTTCATCATGGAAGTTTGCCCCTGCATTTTCTAAATCCACTTGAATGGATTTATAGCCTGTGGCGTCACGACCATTTAATGTCTTTGCAGTAATGAGAAGTTGTGGTCCATGACAAATGGCAAAGGTAGGCTTCATTTCATCCATAAAGGACTTTACAAATGCTACTACACGATCATCCGCACGTAATATATCAGGAGAAAAACCACCAGGAATAAATAACGCATCGTAATCAGTAGCTTTTACTTCATCAATGCCTTTATCAATTTTCACTGACTCTCCATGCTTACCCTTAATTTCCTTACCCGCTTCGGTATCAATTGTTACAAGCTGATGCCCAGCTGATTCTAAAGCTTCCTTAGGGCTTGTAAACTCAATGTCCTCAAACATATCTGTTATAACTGTAGCAATTTTAGCCATATCAATTAAACACTCCTTGTTATTGTGACTCTTAATTACTGTTCCCCATCTCGCTTATTTAAAACATTTCTTTCAAATAAGTAAACCCGATTTCCTGTTTACGGAAATCGGGTTTACACTATATTTCCTATTCTGTTAGGCCCATTTCTGCACGTACCACATCCGCAATACGCTCGACAAAACGCTCGCAATCTGTTTCTGTTGCCGCTTCCACCATGACACGTACTAATGGCTCTGTACCTGAAGGGCGCACTAAAACACGACCATTTCCAGCCATTTCAGCTTCTACCTCTGCAATTACTGTAGCTACTTTTGCATTATCAGTCACAGCATGCTTATCTGTTACACGCACATTGACAAGACGCTGAGGGTATATTTTCATTTCAGCTGCAAGTTCTGAAAGCTTTTTACCCGTCACTTTCATAATGTTGACAAGCTGAATTCCTGTCAGTAAGCCATCACCTGTTGTATTAAAATCTAGGAAGACGATATGCCCTGATTGCTCGCCACCTAAATTGTATTCATTGGCACGCATTTCTTCCACAACATAACGATCTCCTACAGCTGTTTGTATACTCTGCATACCATTGTCAGCCACAGCTTTATAGAAGCCCATATTGCTCATTACTGTTGAAACAATTGTTTGCTTCTTCAAACGCCCTACTGCATTTAAATGCTTACCGATGATAAACATAATTTGGTCACCGTCAACAACTTTTCCGTTTTCATCTACAGCAATTAAACGGTCTCCATCGCCATCAAAAGCTAAACCAACATCTGCACCTTTTTCAGTAACAAATTTTGCTAGTCCTTCTGGATGTGTTGAGCCTACACCATCATTGATATTTAAGCCAGTTGGAGAAGCGCCCATTGTAGAAATGTCAGCTTCTAAATCAGCAAATAAATGTGTAGCTAAAGAGGAAGTTGCACCATGTGCACAATCAAGCGCTACATGGATACCATCAAATTCTTCATCCACTGTTTGCTTTAAGTATTGAATATATTTTTGACCACCTTCGAAATAGTCACTTACAGATCCTAAATCTGCTCCTATAGGACGTGGTAATGTATCCTCTTGTGCATCAATTAACGCTTCAATTTCCGCTTCCTGTGCATCTGTTAGCTTAAAGCCATCAGGACCGAAAAATTTAATACCGTTATCTGCAACTGGGTTATGTGAAGCTGAAATCATGACGCCTGCATCTGCGCTCATAATTCGAGTAAGGTATGCCACACCTGGTGTTGAAATAATACCAAGTCGCATTACCTCTACCCCAATTGATAAAAGACCAGCCACAAGTGCACCTTCAAGCATCTCACCTGAAATACGTGTGTCACGACCAATTAAAACCTTTGGACGGTCAGTTGCATCTTTGGTTAAAACATAGCCGCCTATACGACCAAGTTTAAATGCAAATTCTGGTGTTAATTCACTATTCGCGACGCCACGGACGCCATCTGTTCCAAAATATTTACCCATTCTACTTATTCTCTCCTTCAATGCAAGACAGTGCCTAGTGAGTTTCTATTAAGCATTAGACACTTGTCCGCTTACTTTTGGAAAAGTCTGCTTTTGTTCATTCGTTGGTAATTATTAATTTTCCACTCTGCCAGTTTGATTGATGAAACCTGAATCACAAACCTGATTGGATTTTTGATTTAGAATCAAAATAAAATTATAGTCACATATTGTTTAAGAATCAATATCTTCCGATTCCTCGGTTGACGTATTTTTATCAGTTGTAGTGTTCTCATCTGTCACATTAGGTTCTTCCGTTGGAGGTGGCGTTTCCTCTGTAGAAGCTGGTGTTTTCTGCTGTTCTTCTTTCTCAATCTTTGTAATATCCGCCTTCACTTTTATTTTCTTGTCAGATATTTTTGTCACACCATCTGGTAATTTTACATCAAATTCATAAGTTTTGGACTCAGTAATTTTTGACAGATCAACTGTTATTGGAATGGATGTTAAACTATCAATAATTGATTTTCTACCATACACTTTGACCATTTTTGGTGTAAATGTTAATGAATTAATGGTAATGTCTTCCGCTGCTTGCCCTGTTTCCTTAAGGACAACTGGGATCTCTCGACTATACTCCGCTATATCTACTTGAACCTTCACAATTTCAGGTTCAATAGTCACGTCTAACTTATTTAAATCTCGATCTAATACTTTTACAGCCGCTTCCTGAGAGAACGATTCCTTCAAGCCTTGCTCTCCTGTAACAGTTGCTTTTACATAACTAATGCTTTCAATAGCACTTTTTGCACCCGTTACATAAACAGTTGGCGGATTGGCCGTCATTTCTTTTAAGATAAAACCTTCTTCGATTAAACGTTTGTTCATTTCAGGGTCCACTCGGAACTCCTGTGTGACCTTTTCCTCAATATTAACATGAACAGTTGCAGGGTCTAATGTCACCTTTAACTTTTCTGAAATATTTTCGTATTGCAGTTTTACATCATGCTCTCCAAGTAATAAGTTGCTTAAATCGGCAAATATAGAAAAATCCTTAGCTCCCTTTGCTTTTAAAACCAATGCCATCGGACCTTCTATCGTTACATCTACGGTTTCAGGTAAACCTGTCACAATAAGATTCTCATTATCGTAATAAACATCTACTGGAACATCGCGAATAACATCCGTTTGTTCATTTGAAGTAGCTTTATTTAATGGTGACAACTCGGTACGCACTGAGAAAAAAAGCAAAAATGCTAAAAATAGCGCGATGATTCTTAATACCCAAGGGCTATCCATCATTTTATCCATTCTTTTTCCCCCTCCAAGTCAACTTAGAGGATGCATTTGATTCTTGTGCTGATCCGAACCACATTTTTCGTAATAATGTTTCGAACTCCTCTAGAGAAAGATTTCGATGGAGATTACCATTTAATGTTATACTAATTGCGCCTGTTTCTTCTGACACAACAATTGTAATAGCATCTGTAACTTCACTTAAGCCGAGAGCAGCACGGTGGCGTGTCCCTAACTCTTTTGAAATAAATGGGCTTTCAGATAAAGGTAAATAACAAGCTGCTGCTGTCACTTTATCTTTTTGCATAATAACCGCCCCATCATGTAGCGGCGTATTTGGTATAAAGATATTTATCAGTAATTCTGATGAAATTTCAGCATTTAGCCCTATACCTGTTTCGATATATTCATTAAGACCTGTTTCTTTTTCAATAGAAATTAACGCACCTATTCGACGTTTAGCCATATAACTTACAGACTTCTTCATTGCCTCAATAAGTCTTGTTTGTTCTTCTTCCTCTTGACTAGATGAACGTTGGAATAGCTTTCCTCGCCCAATTTGTTCTAAACCACGTCTGATTTCAGGTTGGAAAATGATAATAATCGCTAGGAAACCAAACTCAATAACTTGTTGTAGCATCCAGCCAAGTGTTTGTAACCCTAAAAGGTCTGTTGCAATTCGTGCAATAATAATGACGAATATTCCCTTAAGTAATTGGACAGCCTTCGTACCTTTAATGAGGGTTAAGACTTTATAAACAACGTACCAAACGAGCAGTACATCAATGAAGTTAATAACAATATTCACAGGCGTTAAATCCGTGAAATGTTCGATAATTTGCACGTGGCATCCCCCACTTTTCATTACGAATCCATACACATTCAAGTATATCACATTCTTAACAAATGTAACTTTTTTCAAATAAAAAGTCTACTCAGAAGAGTAGACCTTTCAGCCTCTCACGTGCACTATTTTTTAGGACGTATAGAGTGTTATTTAGTTTCTTCTTTTTCCTCAAATGTCATGGCAGTCTTAACAGAATTTTTAATCGTATACCATAACCATTCAAATACTTCGTCTATTTCTTCGATTCTCCCTGAAACTACCGCTGAAGATGCCATATATTGCCCGTTAATTACTGTGACGTTGCCATCAACTTCACCTTCAACAATCAAATCGCCATTTTTTACAACAATATCGCCTTTCACCACTTCCCCTTCAGGGACAATCACTGTTTGACCTTCAACAACTAAATTAGGTTGCTTGGTCACTGAGAAATGCTGGTCATCCATGAAGCTACCCAATAATGTAGCACTCATGAATAAGCAAAATACTGCTGCTGCCACAAAGAACGGATGCCGGCGAATCCATTTTTGTATACCTACTCGACTTTTTGGTTTTGGTAAACGAGCCATCACTGCTGCTTCAAAATCCGGAGGCGCTGTAATATGGGAAGCACTCTTCACAAAGGCGATTGTTTCACTCAATTCTTGCATCAACTGTTTACAATCATTACATGTATGCAAGTGTTGTTTCAACTCTTGCTCATGCCCACGACTAATGTCACCGTCTAAATAATCATGCATATAGTCTATAATATGCTCTGGACAAGTATTCATGACGCTCCCCCTCCTACAGATTGTTTAATTGCTTACGTAATGCCTCACGTCCGCGGTGAATCCTCGTTTTCACCGTTCCAAGCGGCATATCTAAAATCTCGCTAATCTCTTGTAACGATAACTCTTCTATATATTTCAATACTATAACCGAACGGTATTTATCCGGCAATCGTCCAATTTCATATTGAATGCGATCTTGCAGCTCCATTTGTTCTAACTGCTCCTCTGGTAGCTGGTCGTCTGCTGCGATTTGCGAATACATATCAAGCCCTTCTGTACCAGCTACTTCTGCATCTAAATAATAATCCGGTTTCTTTTTTCGAATACGGTCAATGCAGAGGTTTGTCGCTATGCGATAAAGCCACGTCGAAAACTTTCTTTTCTGATCAAATGTATGCAAGTTCATATAAGCACGCACAAAAGCCTCTTGAGCAATATCTTCAGACTCTTGTTTGTTGCCTAACATTCGATAGCATACTTGGTACAGTTTGTGCTGATAGAGACTCACAATATCGGCAAATGCGTTTTGATCGCCTTTAAGCACTTGTTTTATTCTCTTATTTACTAACGCATCCATTGTGTTGACTTCTCCACCTTTACAACTGTCTTATACTATACGAAGCACCGATAAGAAAAGTTTCGTTTTAATTCAATTATAGCAAAAGATTTTTATGCAATGTGGCAACAGGCAATTTTTTGTCAAATTTTCTTTAAACTAGTGTTTCGCCAAATAAAGATCCCATTAATGCAACAGCCACATTTGCTGTTGTATTCTTTTCATCTAATATAGGATTTACCTCTACAAACTCTGCTGAAGTTACCATGCCTGATTCTTGTAACATTTCCATTGCTAAATGGCTTTCTCGATAAGTAATTCCGCCTGGGACTGGTGTACCCACACCTGGCGTATAAAGTGGATCTAGTCCGTCTAAATCAAGCGATAAATGTAAGCCATCAACATTTCGTTCCTTTAAATAAGCAAGTGCATCTTCCATCACACGTGTCATGCCAAGTCGGTCAATTTCATGCATTGTATATACTTTAATTCCTTGTTGACGAATCAATTCACGCTCTCCTGGGTCTACTGAACGAGCTCCAATAATTATAACGTTTTCTGGCTTAATTTTTGGAGCATAGTTACGAATTTGCACTAAACGCTCATGTCCTAGCCCAATACTAACTGCTAACGGCATCCCATGTATATTGCCTGAAGGTGTTGTTTCAGGTGTATTTAAATCTGCATGAGCGTCATACCAGATAACACCAAGATTTTTGTAATGCTCGCCTAATCCTGCTAATGTTCCAATAGCAATACTATGATCTCCACCAAATACTAGTGGGAATTTTTTTTGTTCCACTACTTCATGTACACTATTGGCTAATGCAGTGCTAACTTCTACAACTTCCTCTAAATTTAGTAATTTTTCATCCACAGCTCCGTCTGCAAGCTTTTGACTAACACGAATATCCCCTTGATCCTGTACATCGTGTCCGATAGCCTCTAAACGTTCAACAACACCTGCATATCGAATAGCACTTGGTCCCATATCTACACCACGACGTGTTTGTCCGTAATCTGTTGGTACTCCAATAATAGAAATATTAAGTTTATTCATGTTTTTATACCCCCTAAAAGTTATAAGACTATTGTAAAGCCTACATACTACTTGGTTCAACTCGACAAAAAGTTGCATATTTATTCATTTATAAATAACATAAAAAAATCTCCTACTGTTTTCAGCAAGAGATTAGTTATCTGTAGTTAATATAACACTTTTGAATAATTTTATTCTAGAAAAGTGAGCCATGAAGGACTCGAACCTTCGACCCTCTGATTAAAAGTCAGATGCTCTACCAACTGAGCTAATGGCTCATAAAAGAAAAAATGGCTGGGGTACTAGGATTCGAACCTAGGCATGACGGAATCAAAATCCGTTGCCTTACCGCTTGGCTATACCCCAATCATTTATAAAACTGGTGGAGGGGGACGGATTCGAACCGCCGAACCCTAAGGAGCGGATTTACAGTCCGCCGCGTTTAGCCACTTCGCTACCCCTCCGAAATAACACAATAAGAATGGTGGAGGATGACGGGCTCGAACCGCCGACCCTCTGCTTGTAAGGCAGATGCTCTCCCAGCTGAGCTAATCCTCCATAGAAACAGGTGTTATATCACAGTTTATTTTCTTTATAAAGCCTATGTTTTAAATGGTGACCCCTACGGGATTCGAACCCGTGTTACCGCCGTGAAAGGGCGGTGTCTTAACCACTTGACCAAGGGGCCAATATTACGTCTCAAACAAGACAAGAATTATAATAACATTTTTAATTAATAATTGCAATGCTTTTTTAAAAATTTTTTTATGTATTATAGTACTTAAAAAAAGGGCAAAAAAATGGCTCCGAAGGCAGGACTCGAACCTGCGACAACCTGATTAACAGTCAGGTGCTACTACCAACTGAGCTACTTCGGAACGATACTATTCACTTTGGTTTTAGACAACCTCTTAAGTACATTTATTATTATAGCAAGCATTATAAATAATGCAACACATTTTATGAAAATTTTTATATTTTTTTGTCGAAGTCTGCTTCTATATTCGTCTCACAGCATAATAGTTCTCTATTAACTCTAATATTTCTATTTAACGTACTAATTATTCTTGCTGTATATTATTTCAATTGTTAAAATAAAAATAGTTTTACGAATTTTCTATCAAATTTTCTGGGGGAGGATGTTCAAGATGGTATCAAATGATTTAATTGCACCTGAATTTTATAACATCACAGAGGAATTAGAAAAATTTTCGCAAGATAGTGATCGCCAAGCAATACGTTGGTTAAATACCCAACAAGAGAGACGGACAGTTTCTTATGTGGAACTTAATCAAAAAATGAATCAATACGCAAATGCTTTTACGGAGAAGGGGCTTCAAAAGGGTGATCGTGTATTAGTTATTATTCCTCGACTTCCAGAAGCCTATTTCGTTTTTTTAGGCTGCTTAAAGGCTGGCATTGTACCTATTTCATGTTCAGAGATGCTACGTGCAAGCGATTTAGAATATCGTATGGAGCATTCTTCTGCTAGTGCAGTGATTGCCTATGAGGCTTTTACTAGTGAAATTGATCAAATTACTTCTTCTGTAGACGCATTGAAAAATAAACTAGTGATCGGTGCTGCGAAAGGAGATTGGACTTCTCTAGATGAATTGGCAAACAAGCAACCAGTTACATTTACAGCTGTAGCTACTACACGTGATGACATGGCATTCCTATCTTATACATCTGGTACCACTGGCAAACCTAAAGGTGTTGTTCATTCACATGGCTGGGGTTATGCGCATATTAGAACTGCAGCTTCAAAATGGCTTTGTGTACGTGAAGGAGACCTTGTGTGGGCAACAGCTGCTCCAGGTTGGCAAAAGTGGATATGGAGTCCTTTTTTATCAACAATCATGCTCGGTGCTACCGCATTTGTCTATCATGGTGGATTCGATGCAAAAACCTACCTTCAATTAATGCAGGATGAAAAAGTTAATGTTCTATGTTGTACACCGACTGAATACCGTATTATGGCGAAAATTGATAATTTACAAGATTATAATCTATCATCTTTACGTAGTGCTGTTTCTGCTGGTGAACCTTTAAATCGCCCAGTTATCGAAACGTTTATGAATCATTTTGGACTAAAAGTACGTGATGGCTATGGACAAACAGAAAACACATTATTAATTGGTACACTCGAAAACACAGAATTACGCCCTGGATCTATGGGTGTTCCAACTCCAGGTAATATTGTACGTATTATCGACAATGAAGGAAACGAAGCACCGATTGGCGAAGTTGGTGATATTGCTGTTCACAAATCTTCACCAGCTTTATTTAAAGAATATTATAAAGAACCCGAGCGCACACAAGCTGCATTCCGTGGGGATTGGTATATTACAGGTGATCAAGCAAAATGTGATGAAGACGGTTACTTTTGGTTTGAAGGCCGTGGGGATGACATAATTATTTCATCTGGTTATACGATCGGACCATTTGAAGTTGAAGATGCATTAAACAAACATGAAGCTGTACAAGAGTGTGCAGTTGTAGCTGCGCCAGATGAAATCAGAGGACATATCGTAAAGGCATTTGTGATCTTACGAGAAGGCTTCAAAGAGCGTAATGAAGATGAGTTAACAAAGGAGCTACAAGAGCATGTTAAAGCGTTAACAGCCCCTTATAAATATCCTCGTAGCATTGTCTTTATTGATGAGTTACCAAAAACAACATCAGGGAAAATTCGTCGTATTGAACTACGAGCTACTACAGTTCATACACATTAAGTATTAAAATAAGAAGGCATCCTCAATGGATGCCTTCTTATTTATGCGTTTATAAATAAAGAATCCGTTCAAATAAAAAAAGCCACTACTGAGTGTATCAGTAGCGACTTTTTGCGCCTAGCGACGTCCTACTCTCACAGGGGGAAGCCCCCAACTACCATCGGCGCTAAAGAGCTTAACTTCCGTGTTCGGTATGGGAACGGGTGTGACCTCTTTGCCATCATCACTAGACTTATTCGACCTCCAATACACGGCGTATTACTGCGTCAGCTGCTCTCGTTCAATCAGTCACGTACATAAGTACGCTCCTTCAATCACTCGTTTGCTTCCTTGTACTACTTGTGTCTTGAAGCTCTCTTTTTTTGTTGAAAGATTTGTTCTTTCAAAACTGGATAAACGGTGCATTGAATGTTTCAAACGTTTTGGTTAAGTCCTCGATCGATTAGTATTCGTCAGCTCCATGTGTCACCACACTTCCACCTCGAACCTATCTACCTCATCGTCTTTGAGGGATCTTACTTACTTGCGTAATGGGAAATCTCATCTTGAGGGGGGCTTCATGCTTAGATGCTTTCAGCACTTATCCCGTCCACACATAGCTACCCAGCGATGCCTTTGGCAAGACAACTGGTACACCAGCGGTGTGTCCATCCCGGTCCTCTCGTACTAAGGACAGCTCCTCTCAAATTTCCTACGCCCACGACGGATAGGGACCGAACTGTCTCACGACGTTCTGAACCCAGCTCGCGTACCGCTTTAATGGGCGAACAGCCCAACCCTTGGGACCGACTACAGCCCCAGGATGCGATGAGCCGACATCGAGGTGCCAAACCTCCCCGTCGATGTGGACTCTTGGGGGAGATAAGCCTGTTATCCCCGGGGTAGCTTTTATCCGTTGAGCGATGGCCCTTCCATGCGGAACCACCGGATCACTAAGCCCGTCTTTCGACCCTGCTCGACTTGTAGGTCTCGCAGTCAAGCTCCCTTGTGCCTTTACACTCTACGAATGATTTCCAACCATTCTGAGGGAACCTTTGGGCGCCTCCGTTACCTTTTAGGAGGCGACCGCCCCAGTCAAACTGTCCGCCTGACACTGTCTCCTGCCCCGCTAAGGGGCATGGGTTAGAATTTCAATACAACCAGGGTAGTATCCCACCGACGCCTCCTTCGAAGCTGGCGCTCCGAGATCTCTGGCTCCTACCTATCCTGTACAAGTTGTACCAAAATTCAATATCAGGCTACAGTAAAGCTCCACGGGGTCTTTCCGTCCTGTCGCGGGTAACCTGCATCTTCACAGGTACTATAATTTCACCGAGTCTCTCGTTGAGACAGTGCCCAGATCGTTACGCCTTTCGTGCGGGTCGGAACTTACCCGACAAGGAATTTCGCTACCTTAGGACCGTTATAGTTACGGCCGCCGTTTACTGGGGCTTCAATTCGCAGCTTCGCTTGCGCTAACCACTCCTCTTAACCTTCCAGCACCGGGCAGGCGTCAGCCCCTATACGTCACCTTACGGTTTTGCAGAGACCTGTGTTTTTGCTAAACAGTCGCCTGGGCCTATTCACTGCGGCTCTCATGCGCTTGCACGCTCAAGAGCACCCCTTCTCCCGAAGTTACGGGGTCATTTTGCCGAGTTCCTTAACGAGAGTTCTCTCGCACACCTTAGGATTCTCTCCTCGACTACCTGTGTCGGTTTGCGGTACGGGCACCTCTCACCTCGATAGAGGCTTTTCTTGGCAGTGTGAAATCAGGAACTTCGTCCATACGGACTCGCCATCACAGCTCAACGTTACAGTGTGCGGATTTGCCTACACACACGCCTTACTGCTTGGACGCGCACAACCAACGGCGCGCTTACCCTATCCTACTGCGTCCCCCCATTTCTCAAACGGTGAGGAGGTGGTACAGGAATATCAACCTGTTGTCCATCGCCTACGCCTATCGGCCTCGGCTTAGGTCCCGACTAACCCTGAGCGGACGAGCCTTCCTCAGGAAACCTTAGTCATACGGTGGACGGGATTCTCACCCGTCTTTCGCTACTCATACCGGCATTCTCACTTCTAAGCGCTCCACCAGTCCTTCCGGTCTGACTTCAACGCACTTAGAACGCTCTCCTACCACTGACATCGTAGATGTCAATCCACAGCTTCGGTGAATCGTTTAGCCCCGATACATTTTCGGCGCAGCGTCACTCGACCAGTGAGCTATTACGCACTCTTTAAATGATGGCTGCTTCTAAGCCAACATCCTGGTTGTCTGTGCAACGCCACATCCTTTTCCACTTAACGATTACTTTGGGACCTTAGCTGGTGGTCTGGGCTGTTTCCCTTTTGACTACGGATCTTATCACTCGCAGTCTGACTCCCGTGTATAAATATCTGGCATTCGGAGTTTGTCTGAATTCGGTAAACCGGGATGGCCCCCTAGTCCAAACAGTGCTCTACCTCCAGTATTCTCATCACGAGGCTAGCCCTAAAGCTATTTCGGAGAGAACCAGCTATCTCCAAGTTCGATTGGAATTTCTCCGCTACCCACACCTCATCCCCGCACTTTTCAACGTGCGTGGGTTCGGGCCTCCAGTAAGTGTTACCTCACCTTCACCCTGGACATGGGTAGATCACCTGGTTTCGGGTCTACGACCACGTACTACTTCGCCCTATTCAGACTCGCTTTCGCTGCGGCTCCGCCTTCTAAAGCTTAACCTTGCACGTAATCGTAACTCGCCGGTTCATTCTACAAAAGGCACGCTATCACCCATTAACGGGCTCTAACTACTTGTAGGCACACGGTTTCAGGATCTCTTTCACTCCCCTTCCGGGGTGCTTTTCACCTTTCCCTCACGGTACTGGTTCACTATCGGTCACTAGGTAGTATTTAGCCTTGGGAGATGGTCCTCCCGGATTCCGACGGAATTTCACGTGTTCCGCCGTACTCAGGATCCACTCAGGAGAGAACGAACTTTCGACTACAGGGCTTTTACCTGCTCTGGCGGACCTTTCCAAGTCGCTTCATCTAACTCGCTCTTTTGTAACTCCGTATAGAGTGTCCTACAACCCCAAGAGGCAAGCCTCTTGGTTTGGGCTCTTCCCGTTTCGCTCGCCGCTACTCAGGGAATCGATTTTTCTTTCTCTTCCTCCAGGTACTTAGATGTTTCAGTTCCCTGGGTCTGCCTTCAAGACGCTATGTATTCACGTCAAGATACTACGCGATTAAACGTAGTGGGTTCCCCCATTCGGAAATCTCCGGATCAAAGCTCACTTACAGCTCCCCGAAGCATATCGGTGTTAGTGCCGTCCTTCTTCGGCTCCTAGTGCCAAGGCATTCGCCGTGCGCCCTTAATAACTTAACCAAGTTATTAAGCCTATAAAAAACTTAAAAAATAAATGTGTTTGTTACAATTTCAATGTCGTTTTATCCAGTTTTCAAAGAACAAGTTTTGAAGTGTTTCATTCAGGAAGAATGAACCTTCAAAACTGAACGCAAAACGTAATCTTACAAACCCAAGGTTTGTATTCCGAAATAATCCTTAGAAAGGAGGTGATCCAGCCGCACCTTCCGATACGGCTACCTTGTTACGACTTCACCCCAATCATCTATCCCACCTTCGGCGGCTGGCTCCAAAAGGTTACCTCACCGACTTCGGGTGTTACAAACTCTCGTGGTGTGACGGGCGGTGTGTACAAGGCCCGGGAACGTATTCACCGCGGCATGCTGATCCGCGATTACTAGCGATTCCGGCTTCATGTAGGCGAGTTGCAGCCTACAATCCGAACTGAGAACGACTTTATCGGATTAGCTCCCTCTCGCGAGTTGGCAACCGTTTGTATCGTCCATTGTAGCACGTGTGTAGCCCAGGTCATAAGGGGCATGATGATTTGACGTCATCCCCACCTTCCTCCGGTTTGTCACCGGCAGTCACCTTAGAGTGCCCAACTAAATGATGGCAACTAAGATCAAGGGTTGCGCTCGTTGCGGGACTTAACCCAACATCTCACGACACGAGCTGACGACAACCATGCACCACCTGTCACCGTTGCCCCCGAAGGGGAAACTATATCTCTACAGTGGTCAACGGGATGTCAAGACCTGGTAAGGTTCTTCGCGTTGCTTCGAATTAAACCACATGCTCCACCGCTTGTGCGGGCCCCCGTCAATTCCTTTGAGTTTCAGTCTTGCGACCGTACTCCCCAGGCGGAGTGCTTAATGCGTTAGCTGCAGCACTAAGGGGCGGAAACCCCCTAACACTTAGCACTCATCGTTTACGGCGTGGACTACCAGGGTATCTAATCCTGTTTGCTCCCCACGCTTTCGCGCCTCAGCGTCAGTTACAGACCAGAAAGTCGCCTTCGCCACTGGTGTTCCTCCAAATCTCTACGCATTTCACCGCTACACTTGGAATTCCACTTTCCTCTTCTGCACTCAAGTCCCCCAGTTTCCAATGACCCTCCACGGTTGAGCCGTGGGCTTTCACATCAGACTTAAAGGACCGCCTGCGCGCGCTTTACGCCCAATAATTCCGGACAACGCTTGCCACCTACGTATTACCGCGGCTGCTGGCACGTAGTTAGCCGTGGCTTTCTAATAAGGTACCGTCAAGGTACAGCCAGTTACTACTGTACTTGTTCTTCCCTTACAACAGAGTTTTACGATCCGAAAACCTTCTTCACTCACGCGGCGTTGCTCCATCAGGCTTTCGCCCATTGTGGAAGATTCCCTACTGCTGCCTCCCGTAGGAGTCTGGGCCGTGTCTCAGTCCCAGTGTGGCCGATCACCCTCTCAGGTCGGCTACGCATCGTCGCCTTGGTGAGCCGTTACCTCACCAACTAGCTAATGCGCCGCGGGCCCATCCTATAGCGACAGCCGAAACCGTCTTTCAGTCTCTTGCCATGAAGCAAAAGAGATTATTCGGTATTAGCCCCGGTTTCCCGGAGTTATCCCAAACTATAGGGTAGGTTGCCCACGTGTTACTCACCCGTCCGCCGCTAACGTCAAAGGAGCAAGCTCCTTTTCTGTTCGCTCGACTTGCATGTATTAGGCACGCCGCCAGCGTTCGTCCTGAGCCAGGATCAAACTCTCCATAAAAGAAATTTGATTAGCTCAAATTGTTTTGCTGGCATCATGTTTGATGTCCAAAATTTTGTTTCGTTTACTAACTCAAGGTTAGCTACTAAAAACTTTATTGATTACGTTTTGCTTGTTCAGTTTTCAAGGTTCATGTTTTCTTTATTTCGTTGTCACCTCTTGGCGACTTATACATAATAACATCGATTATTCATGAAAGTCAACACTAAATCATAAGTTTTTTTAAGGAGATTCATTTTTTATTTAATATTTTAGAAACGAGGTTATCATTATGGTCCGTAAAACGTTGATTTCACTGCTTTTAATCGTAACGCTCTTTGCCTTTCTAAAGCCTATAAATTCAACGATGATTTCTGTATTCAATATTGCGAATGCACCAGTAGTGGTCACGAAAGGACATTATGGCATATCTCTGATTGTAGAGATTTCTTTCTCTGATGACTCTCTATTAGAATGGCTACAAACGGTGAAGGAGCCTTACCCACTTCTACTTTTAGATGCCGACTGGATTAAACGGTCACCCGATCATTTAAAAATTATCCAACAACGAAAATTGCCTACAGGATTACTTGGGCCGGATGATTCAGTAGAAGAACCCGTTGATATTGCGCTCATCCAAAAGGATATTGATACTTACGAAAAATATTTAAAAGAAAAACCTTTATGGTTTGCTACCCGAAATCATCAATATTCACAGGATATACAGAAAGCTTTATTCCAACAACAAATGAATTTACTATCTCCTTCTCTTATTTGGCAAGGTGAGAAAACTCCGAAATTACAAAAAGGGGATTTTGTCTTTTTCCCACTACACCAAAAAAATCAAATATCCTTTAAAGAGTTTAACACGCTAATACAACAACATAAGTTTATGTCGATTGAAGAAAATATATTTGGTTATAAAGTTCAAACTAAAAAAGCCCCATAAAAAAATTGCCTCCACTATAGTGGGGCAATTTTTTCCTTATGCGTTTTTAGCCTGTTCACGACGAGCTTTACGGCGTGCTTCTAATTTTTGACGATCCTCATCGGATTTTGCATTATATTTAGGTAATACTAATAATTGATACGCATTAACCGCCAATAACGGGAATAATAAAAGCGCAACATACTCATTAATATTTTCATCTCGACCCATCAATGCAATTGTCCATTCCAACGTTGTAATGACAATCATAAAGAATAGTGCAGAAATCATTACATGTTTTTTCCCTGTTAATTTTACTTTTTGAACAGCTGTTGCTATGGCCCCAAAGATGAGCACAATTAATAGTCCTACATAGAACAACCAGCTTTGCCCATCCTTAACTCCAGGAATAAAGCGGAAGAAAATAATATCGAAAATCGTAATGGCAATTAATAATAGTTGTACCCAATTCCATAATGTCAGTGTTCTAAAAATATTAACACCTACTTGATGAAGTGTTAAATAAGCGAAAAAGCCAGCTTGTGCAATAACACTCATTGTAAACCCTAAGAAAACCATCCATAAAAGTCCTGCGAAAAACTCACCCCATTGACCGTTTGCTATGTATGGTTGGAAGAATTCCCAGCGAATAAATAAACTAAAAACTCCGTTGACTGCACCACCAACGAGCATTGCAAAGAAGAAAAACTTTGCCCAATTTCGTATCGTCACAACTAAAAGTCCCCCAATTTCTCAATATATCTGTCCTTATTTTATCAATGCCTTGTTAAAAAAGCTATTTCTCATCCTAACCAATACATAAAGTCCTCAGAAATGTGAACAATAATTGAAAGAGTCTCTCTAGAGAAAGGACTGATTGCCGATGCGAAAATTCACCTTATTACTGATTCTAATGCTTTTTCTTTCTGCCTGTTCACAAGATAAAACCTCTACCATGTCCTATGATGAAATAAAAAAAATCATGATTGACTCTTTGCAAACAGAGGATGGTAAAAAGGCATTGCGACAGCTTTTGGAGGAGCCAAGTTTCCGTGAGCTCTTGATTTTAGAGCATGATGAAGTGAAAAAGGCTACCGAGGAAACTTTACTTTCCAAGGAAGCAGAAGACTTTTGGAAAAAAACCTTTGAAGATCCAAAGTTTAAAGAAACTGTTGCGAAAAGTATGCAAAAACAGCAACAGGATATTATGAAGAACTTAATAAAAGATCCGACTTTCCAAAAGGATATGGAGGCATTTTTCGGGCAGCCCGATATGCAAAAGCAGTTGGAGACTATCCTTAAATCTTCCAATATGCGCAAGCAAATGGAGGAAGTCGTAAAGGAAACGATCGAAAGCCCTTTAATGCAATCTAAATGGCAGGAACTTATTAAAAAGAGTGGCGAAACAAGTTCATCAGGAAGTGGCAATAAGAAAGAAGCAAGTGGCGATAGCGGTGGTGGATCGGGTAAGGAACAAAAAGGTACCGAGTAACCTTGGTAATGTAAAAACGGATTTCCCCATAAAAGTGGTGGAAATCCGTTTTTTATTATTTATTTAATTTACCGATGATTTTGGTAGCAATATCTAAATAAATTTGTCCTGTTGTATGTTTTTCAGCATATACAGAAGGAGCAAAATCTTCATCTGTCCAATCTGGTTGCCCAAGCGGGATTTGTCCAAGTAGCTCTGTACGTAATTCATCAGCTAGCTTTGGACCTCCTCCTTGCCCAAAGACAAATTCTCGGTCACCTGATTTAGATTCAAACCATGCCATGTTTTCGATAACACCTAAAATTTCATGGTCTGTTTGAAGCGCCATTGCCCCTGCACGTGCCGCAACAAATGCTGCTGTTGGGTGTGGTGTTGTTACAACAATTTCTTTTGATGAAGGTAACATTTGATGGATATCTAATGCAACGTCACCTGTGCCAGGAGGTAAATCTAATAATAGATAATCTAATTCACCCCACTCCACATCACGGAAGAACTGATCTAATACTTTACCCAGCATTGGACCACGCCATACGATCGGTGCGTTATTTTCCACAAAGAACCCCATTGAAATCATTTTTACCCCAAAGCGATCTACTGGGAAAATACGATTATCGACTACTTTAGGCATATCCGTCACACCCATCATATCAGGCACACTAAATCCATAAATATCTGCGTCAATTAAGCCGACTTTCTTTCCTAGTCGAGCTAAAGCAACAGCTAAGTTAACTGATACCGTCGATTTACCTACTCCACCTTTACCAGAAGCAATTGAAATTACTTGTACTGTGCTTAGCGGTGATAAAATATCCTGTGCTTCTGACTCTGTTGCTGTACCACGGAAGCTTTGTAATTTTTCTGTTGAAAGTTCTTCAAAGCGGATACCAACCGTGTTTGCACCCGCTTCTTTCAACACCTCAACAACTTTCATTTGTAGTTGTAATTGTTCAGGTGTATTCAGTTTAGCAATGGCAATTTTTACACTGACATGATTTTTTTCTTCTTTTATTGCTACGTTCGTTATACCATCTGTTTCTGCAAGCGATTTATGTAAAAATGGATCTTGTAGTTGTCCTAGTATTTCTCGTACTTGTTGTTCAGTAATCACGACGAACACTCCCCTTATATTGTCTCAATATTAGTATATCATAATGATTTGATTTACGTTGTAGATGTTGCTCTACTCAATTTTAGCTAATAAATAGTCTTCTATACCTTCAACTATGGCATCTGCCATTTTTTCTTGATACTTTTTATCAACTAATAATGCTCGTTCCTCATCATTACTAATAAAACCAGTCTCTACTAAAGCTGCAGGTACTTCCGCTTTCTTCAATAAATAGATTTGCTTAATAGACAATGCTTCACGGTCTGTATTTTTTAAATTAGTGCGAATGGATTGTTGAATACTCTTGGCAAGAATCTCTCCATCAGCATGTCCTTCCTTATGGTAAAATACCTGTGCGCCACGCCATTTTGTTTCAGGTATGGCATTTGCATGAATAGTTATAAATACATCAGGCTTTTCCTTTTCCACGATATCCTTTCTTAAGAAAATATCTTGCTTTTTCCGTTCTCTCATTGTTCCATATTTTTCTGATGGCGCATGCTCATCTATTACATCCCCATTTTTTGTTCGTGTCATTATAACCGTTGCGCCTTTTTTCTTTAATTGCTTCTCTACATGCTGAGCAATTGCAAGTGTAATATCCTTTTCAATCACTTCGCCCTTTGAAGCTCCTCCATCCTCACCACCATGCCCTGCATCAATGACAATTTTTATGCCACCAAGTGGGTCCGGTAAGAAGAAGTTACGGTCCGAAGCATTTGTTTCATATGCCACGACCACTATACTCATAAGCATAATTACTCCTAGTGCAAGCCAGCGCTTCACCCATATCCACCACCCTTTTACATTTAGTGTACGAAATTAATGGATAAACTATGCCAGAAAGTAAAAAAAACTCCCAAGTCGCAAACTTGAGAGTTTTCTTCTATATTAAGGGAGGAAGAACAACTTATTGTATTGTAAAGGTAGGGTTAAATTCACCTGTATATGGTTCATGCTCTACAAATACAGTTATTTCATTACCCTCTTTGTCTTTACCTGTTCGTTTATACGTGAACTTCTTATCGTTGATTTCTGTAATTTCAAGGGCGACACCATACTTATTATCACCGATAGAAACATGCGCTCTTATTTTATTATCATGAATGACATCAAAGTAACCATAGTCTCCACGACTTTCACCTGTTTCAGGATTGAAGAACTCATATCTATTTGTATTTGCATCATACTTTGCAATGCTAATGAAATTTGAATTGAATTCTGTTACATCATTACCCGCTTCATCTAACACAACAGTTCCATGCCATAATGTATCAGCTAAAATTTTGTCTCCGTCCACGTCTGTAACAATATCACCTGTTGAAGCATCTAACGTTTTATCGGAATCTGTAAATGCCAGTTCCTTTTCTTTATAAGGTATATGTTCCACGAATACTTCCACATCATTTCCTGTAGCATCTTTACCCATTCTTTTATAGGTAAAGATACTATCGTTTAGCTCAGTGATCTCGACAACCGCTTGGTATTTTTTCGATTCTGAAATTAATATTCTTTGTTTCCCATCATTTGTGATAAAGAATGTCCCTTTATCGTCACGGCTTTCACCTGTAGCAGCGTCAAAGAATTCATAATGACCTGTCTGAGCATCATATTTTGCTAACCCAATGAAATTTGCGTTCTCAGCTGTTAAGTCATTATTATCTTTGTCGTAAACTTTTGTACCTTGCCAATTTGTACCACTTAGAATATTAGCCATTTCTTGTCCCTTTGTTAATTGCTCTTTGGCAGTATTTTCTGTTGAAGCGCTTTCTGTTTTGACTTCCTCACTATTCGTTGTATTGCCTTTTGTAGGCGCCTTATCTTGACATGCTGCCAGTAATGCTATTGCTGCAACAGATACTATTAATAATTTTTTCATAACTACTTACCTCCATCGGTTAGTTTATATTTTGAGTTACATCAAACCTATAACGATAATTTTTTAAAATGAAAGGTTTGTTGTACCTTCTGAAACTATATTAAAGTGGAATGTTAAACCCCCCCTAAATAATTTCTTAAAAAAACATAAACTTATACGAAAATATTTTTAATATATATTAAATCTGCACAGAAATAGTGTTGTCTATGTAAAAAGCTAATGATTATTTTCTAGATCTTCTTAATCTCCAGCAAATACCTTCCTATTATTTATTATATGAAAAAACTAAGCACAGCATATTTTTTTCATATTACTCGTACAATTCGTAACGTGTTACCATATTTTTATAAACGAAAAAGTAGGATACAGTTATATACACTAGTCATTTGGCTGTTATATTGCTGGACACCTCCAAAGAAAAGAAGGTGGAAAAATGAATGATCAATTAATACTTTCAGCAGCGAACGGTGATACTGACAAAGTATTAGCACTTCTGCAAAATGGCATCAATATTAATGTAACGGATCAGAATGGAAGAACGGCTGTTTTAGCTGCCACTTATAATAATCAGGTGGATACTGTGAAGGTGCTCATTGAACATGGTGCAGATATTAATATTCGAGATAATAACCTTGAGAACGTACTTTTACATGCAGGTGCATCAGGCTATTTAGAAATCGTTAAACTTGCCATAGTGGCAGGGGCAGATACAAAGCTGACTAATCGCTTTGGTGGAATTGCCATCATCCCTGCAGCAGAACGTGGGCATGTTGAGGTAGTTCGAGAGCTACTTAATCACTCAGACATTGATGTCAATCACATTAATAATTTGCATTGGACTGCTCTATTGGAGGCAGTCATATTAGGCAGTGGCGGGGAAAAGCATCAAGAAATTGTGCAACTATTAGTAGATTATGGTGCTGATATGTCTATCGGAGATCGAGATGGTGTCACGCCATTGCAGCATGCAAAAAAACTAGGCTTTTATGACATTGAGCAAATTTTAAAAGAAGCTGCAGCAAAGCGAAATAATAGTTAACACATAAGGAGGTTTTTTCATGATCCAGGACGTAGATCTAAAGCATCTAGAGAGATGCATCGAGCTTGCCAAAAATGCGCTGGAAGCAGGAGATGAGCCCTTTGGTTCGATACTTGTAAATTCAAATGGCGAGATACTGGCAGAAGAACAAAATCGTGTATCGGGCGGGGATCATACACAGCACCCAGAGTTTGCATTAGCACGCTGGGCAGCACAAAATATGAGTCTCGAGGAAAGAGGCTCAGCAACCGTTTACACTTCTGGAGAACATTGTCCAATGTGTGCTGCAGCCCATGGATGGGTTGGGCTTGGAAGAATTGTTTACGCTAGCTCATCTAAACAGTTAGCGCAATGGCTAAATGAGATGGGTATCATTTCTACATCACGAGTTCGTAATTTATCCATTCATGAAGTCATTCAAGATACTATTATAGATGGCCCCGTTCCTGCATTAGCCGAGCAGGTGCATCAACTTCATCTTCAGTTTCATAAGAAATAGTGTTAAGCAATCTTTGAAGTAACTTCAAAGATTGCTTTTTATGATGGAATGACAAAAGACTCCTTCCACGAAAGTAGAAAGAGTCTTTGTATAGAAAGCAGATATTAACGTTTTGAGAACTGAGGTGCACGACGAGCGCCGCGTAGACCTGGTTTTTTACGTTCTTTCATGCGTGAATCACGAGTAAGTAATCCAGCTGATTTTAATGCAGCACGGAAATCTGGGTCTACTTGAAGTAGAGCACGAGCGATACCGTGACGAACAGCACCAGCTTGACCAGTGTATCCACCACCGTTAACGTTTACGTGGATATCATAGCTTCCTGTAGTTTCAGTAGCTACTAATGGTTGTTTAATTACTTCGCGTAATGCAGCGAATGGTACGTATTCTTCGATTTCACGTTTGTTGATAACAATTTTACCTGTACCTGGTACTAAACGTACGCGAGCTACAGAGCTTTTACGGCGACCAGTGCCGATGTATTGAACTTGTGCCAAAGTAATATCCTCCTCTTAATTTATATTATCCGCGAAGCTCGTATGCTTCTGGTTTTTGTGCAGCATGTGGATGCTCTGTTCCAGTGTAAACATTAAGTTTAGTGAACATTTTACGACCTAAAGAGTTTTTAGGAAGCATTCCTTTAACTGCTAATTCGATCATTCTTGTTGGGTATTTATCTAACATTTCACCAGCAGTACGTGTTTTTAAACCACCCGCAAATTGAGTATGGTGACGGTATAGTTTACCCTCTAATTTGTTACCAGTTAAATGGATTTTGTCAGCGTTGATGATGATTACGTGATCACCTGTATCAACGTTTGGTGTGAATGTTGGTTTATGTTTACCACGTAAGATTGCAGCTACTTCAGAAGCTAAACGTCCAAGAGTTTGGCCTTCTGCATCAACTACTAACCATTTACGGTCTACTTCGTGACCTTTAGCCATGAATGTTGTACGCATGTATATATCCTCCTAATCGATTCGATTACCGTTATTTTTCATTAGACTACACTATAAGTTTCGGGGCTTATTTGTGGTGGTAATGAAAATACCATCTGTTATCATATAATGAATGACTTTTAAAGTCAAGCAATTTCATTAAACACCTGGTGAAGTTGTTCAGAATTGTAGAACGCCACTAATAGAACACTTTTTCTAAGTACAGCCCTTGTGGTGGTGCGGTTTTTCCCGCCTTATCACGATTACCTGAAGCAACTACCTCGGACACATTTTCAATCATACGTCGACCTATGCCAACCTCCCAAAGAGTACCTGCAATAATACGCACCATATTATATAAGAAGCCATTCCCTTCAATCACCATATGTAGCTCTTCACCATGCCATTCAAATTGCAATAATGTTACTGTGCGTACTTTATCTTTCACACTTGTATTCGCCGCGCAAAAACAAGAAAAGTCATGTGTACCAATAATAGCCTTAGCTGCCTCTTGCATCGCCTCTACGTTAGGTTTGACTCCATTTGTCTCTACAGTATAATATCTGCGGAATGGACTTTGGATAGGCTCACAAGACCAAATATAGCGATATCTTTTTCCAGCCACGTCATAACGCGCATGAAAGTCATGAGCCACTTCCTCTACCGATAATACACGAATATCTCGTGGCAGTTGCACATTCAAAGCCTTACTATACTTTTCTACAGGTATGCCAAGTGGTGTGTCGAAATGCAATGTTTGCCCTGTCGCATGTACTTTAGCATCTGTACGACCACTTGCAGTTACCTTAACCGATTCTCCCTTATGCATAATGGCTAGAACACGCTCAAGCTCAGCCTGCACTGTACGTTCCCCTGGCTGTATCTGATAGCCTGAAAAAAGTGTTCCATCATAGCTAATAATTACTTTTAATCGTCGCATATAGCCTACTCCTTTAACTTCTATAGAAGAATAGCAATACGCCTATTGCTACTAATAACACAAGCGCAAATGTGTCCCCCATATCCCATTTTAACCTGCGGTACCTAGTGCGCCCTTCACCACCGCGATAGCCTCTTACTTCCATCGCTGTTGCTAAATCCTCAGCCCGTTTAAATGCACTGACAAAGAGAGGCACAAGCAATGGTACTACTGCCTTTATACGGTCCTTAATTGGCCCAGATGATAAATCAGAGCCCCTTGCCATCTGTGCCTTCATAATTTTATCCGTCTCATCCATTAAGGTTGGAATGAAGCGTAATGAGATGGACATCATTAAAGCCAATTCATGGACGGGTACTTTTATTGCTTTTAAGGGATTCAGCAGAACCTCGATACCGTCTGTTATGGAAATTGGTGATGTTGTAAGGGTTAAGATTGACGTCATAAATACTAATACTAGAAAACGAATTGAGATAAATATCCCCCGCCTAATCCCTTCATCATAAATCGTAATGAATTTTGATTCAAACACAGGGACGCCTTCCTTCGTCATAAAAATATGGAGAAGGAATGTAAAGGCCATTAAAAAGAGCACTGGTTTGAGTCCATTAATTAAAAAATAAAGGCGAATGCGCGATATTAATACAATCAGTAGCGTGAATGCGAGTAACATCGCATACGTCACGGTATTATTGGCTAAAAACACAATAATAATAAAGGCGAACACAAAGATCAGCTTTGACCGTGGATCAAGCTTGTGTACGGGTGAGTCACCAGGTAAGAAGCGACCAAAGATCATTTTTTCCATCATGACTCTGCACGCTCCTCTCTAAGTGCTTGAGCAATTTCAGCAGCAAGCTCTTCCTCTGTTAAGCAAACCTTAGACAAGGAATGACCCATCATGTGTTCAATCTTTTGCTGAAAGCGGACAATACGTGGAGGCTCTAGACGGAATTTCTTTAATGTTTCAACATCTTTAAAAATAATTCGTGGTGTTCCACTTAAGACATTCTTTCCTTCATGCATGATCACAATATTATCTGCGTACCGAGCTGCATCCTCCATACTATGGGTTACTAGAATGGTTGTAAGATGACGTTCTTGATGGAGCTGATAAAACATATCCATAATTTCCTTTTGACCTCGTGGATCAAGACCTGCTGTTGGTTCATCTAAGACAATAACCTCAGGATCCATCGCCAAAACACCTGCAATCGCTACACGACGCATTTGACCACCTGATAAATCGAAAGGTGATTTATCCAAAACACTATCAGGCAAACCGACTAAGCTGACAAGTTCTCTTGCACGAGCTTCCGCCTCCTCCTCTGATATACCAAAGTTCATTGGGCCAAACATAATATCCTTTAACACTGTTTCTTCAAAAAGTTGATGCTCTGGAAATTGAAAGACAATGCCCACCTTTTGTCTTACAGCTTTTAAATCCTTTGCTTTTTTCCCAGCTATAATAAGTCGATCTCCTATATGTACTTCTCCTGAAGTAGGTCTTAGAAGCGCGTTAAAATGCTGCAGAATCGTTGATTTTCCAGAACCCGTATGGCCAATTATCGCTTGATACGTATGAGATGGAATGTCAAAATCTACATCGAATAATGCCCGTTTTTCAAAGGGGGTTCCTTGTGCATAGGCATAGCTTACTTGTTGAAGTTTGATGTCCATAAATCATTCACCAACTCTTCTTCTGTCATATGTTGCCCCATTAATGGAACACCTTCCTTTTGCAATAGCTTTGATAACTTCAAGGCAAATGGCAAATCTAGTCCAAATTCAACTAGCTTGTCTCCAAGTGCAAAGATTTCAGCAGGTGTACCTTCTGCAAATTTCTTACCATCATTCATAAAAAGAACACGATCTGCTAACATTGCCTCTTCTAAATCATGGGTAATAGATAAAACTGTTAATCCTGTTTCTGCACGTAATGTTTGCACCGTTTGTAACACCTCTGCACGACCCTGAGGATCTAACATGGATGTAGCCTCATCTAAAATTAAAAGCTTCGGCTTTAAAGCAAGTGCCCCAGCAATGGCTACACGCTGTTTTTGTCCACCAGATAAATGATGTGGCTCATGGTCTAAAAACTGACTCATTTTTACCTGTTCGAGTGCCGCATGTACACGTTTCACCATTTCTTCAAAAGGGATACCGTTGTTTTCCAAAGCAAATGCTACATCATCCTGTACCGTTGCCCCAACGAATTGATTGTCAGGGTTTTGAAAAACCATTCCCATCAAGGAGCGAGATTCCCAAAGATTTTCTTCATTTAAAGGTTCTCGTAATATTCGTACATCCCCCTGTTGAGGAAACAATAAACCATTCATCAGCTTGGCAATGGTGGACTTACCAGAACCATTATGTCCTACAATAGCAATCCACTCACCTTCATCAACAGCAAAACTAACATTTTCTACAGCATTACGACTGTTTTGAATTTCTGGTGTATATGAAAAAGTCACATTATTTAAAGATAAAATTTCAGGCATATCTAGAACTCCTCTCTCTAAGCTCAGCTCTACTAACTAACTTACACTTTTTTATGTATGAATTCTACTACAATCCGTATGTCGATAAAAGAAAAATACTACAATAGCAACTCAAATTGATAATGGACTAATGGAATTACAAAATAACGCCCATATATTAAAAAAAGCACCACAAATTGGCGCCATCTAATCTAATAAAAAAGCGCGCACCTCATTCGATAGAAATGCGCTAGTCGTTACATTTACAAGAAATATGGGTGCTCAAGCCCTTATTTCTCCTGAATGAGGTGCGGAGAGCTAAACGAGACGCCACACTAATAAGTGTCCGCTCATCATAACGCTCAGCTTAATTATTTGTCGTATAAATCATTTATAAAGAAAGAGGGTGGTGATTCCCACCCTCTTCACCACAAGTTTTCTCTTATGATTAAACTAGTTCAATCACAACAACAGGTGCACCGTCGCCACGACGAGGACCTACTTTAAGAATACGAGTGTAACCACCTTGACGCTCAGCATAACGTGGTGCAACATCATCAAATAACTTTTGAAGTGCAAATGATGTTGATTCGTTACCTTCTGCATCAGTCGTTGTTACTAGTTCACGACGGATGAATGCAGCAGCTTGACGGCGTGCATGTAAATCTCCGCGTTTACCTAAAGTAATCATTTTTTCAACAGCTTTACGTACTTCTTTAGCGCGAGCCTCAGTAGTTTCGATACGCTCGTTGATGATTAAATCAGTAGCTAAGTCACGTAACATCGCTTTACGTTGAGAACTTGTACGACCAAGTTTTCTGTAACCCATGGATGTTTCCCTCCTTTATAGAAAAAAATCTGATCTTGTTAGTTGTGTTTAAATCGCTTAGTCTTCTTTGCGTAATCCTAAACCAAGCTCTTCTAACTTCGCTTTTACTTCTTCTAATGACTTACGTCCAAGGTTACGAACTTTCATCATGTCGTCTTCTGATTTATTCGCAAGTTCTAGTACTGTATTAATACCAGCGCGTTTTAAACAGTTATAAGAACGAACAGAAAGATCAAGTTCTTCAATAGTCATCTCTAAAACTTTTTCTTTTTGATCTTCTTCTTTTTCGACCATGATTTCAGCAGTTTGTGCCTCATCTGTCATGCCAACGAAGATGTTAAGATGCTCGGTTAAAATTTTTGCTCCGAGCGAAATCGCCTCTTTCGGACCGATGCTGCCATCTGTCCACACATCAAGAGAAAGTTTGTCGTAGTCAGAAGACTGACCAACACGAGTATTTTCCACTTGGAAATTGACGCGTGATACTGGAGTGTAAATAGAGTCGATCGGGATCACGCCGATAGGAAGATCCTCACGTTTGTTTTGATCAGCAGGAGTGTAACCACGGCCGCGTTGTGCATACATACGCATACGTAAATGACCGTTTTTAGCGATTGTTGCAATATATAGATCTGGGTTTAAAATTTCTACGTCACTGTCATGTGTAATGTCAGCAGCCGTAACTGTACCATCGCCTTTAACATCAATCTCAATAACTTTTTCTTCGTCAGAGTAGATTTTAAGAGCTAGTTTTTTCACGTTCAAAATGATTGAAGCTACATCTTCTACTACGCCTTCTACAGTTGAGAATTCGTGAAGAACACCATCAATTTGAATTGAAGTGACAGCAGCTCCTGGTAATGAAGACAGAAGGATACGACGTAAAGAATTACCCAAAGTGTTTCCATATCCGCGTTCAAGCGGTTCTACAACAAACTTTCCATATTTGGAATCTTCGCTGATCTCCACCGTTTCAATCTTTGGTTTTTCAATTTCGATCATTTTATTTACCCTCCTTCAAAACATCGAATGTATAGGTTCTTTCCATCATAGATTCGATCGTCAATGACGTATCGTTTATTATCTGCACAAGACAGTCTGTACAAAAAATGATGTTCTCATACAATATGAGACGCACCCATTACACGCGACGACGTTTTGGCGGACGGCAACCATTGTGAGGAACTGGAGTAACGTCTTTAATAGCAGTTACTTCTAAACCAGCAGCTTGAAGTGCACGAATAGCAGCTTCACGACCAGCACCAGGACCTTTAACAGTTACTTCCAACGTTTTCAGACCATGTTCAAGGGATGTTTTAGCAGCAGTTTCTGCAGCCATTTGAGCAGCGAATGGTGTAGATTTACGTGAACCACGGAAACCAAGAGCACCAGCACTTGACCAAGATACAGCGTTACCTTGCATATCTGTAATCGTTACGATTGTATTGTTAAATGTAGAACGAATGTGTGCAATACCAGATTCGATATTCTTTTTCACACGACGTTTACGAGTTTGTTGTTTACGAGCCATGTTAAGAAGGAACCTCCTTTACCAATTATTTTTTCTTGTTCGCAACTGTTTTACGAGGACCTTTACGCGTACGCGCATTGTTCTTCGTATTTTGACCACGAACAGGTAAGCCACGACGGTGACGGATACCACGGAATGAACCGATTTCCATCAGACGTTTAATATTTAATGAAGTTTCGCGACGTAAGTCACCTTCAAGTTTGTAAGAATCTAATTGTTCACGGATTTTGTTTAACTCATCTTCAGTTAAGTCGCGTACGCGTGTATCTTCTGAAATACCTGCATCAGCTAGTACTTTCTGAGCTGTAGTTTTACCAATACCGAAAATGTACGTTAATGAAATTACCACGCGTTTGTCGCGAGGAATATCAACACCAGCAATACGTGCCATGTACGTTGTGCACCTCCTTTAGAATTAACCTTGTTTTTGTTTATGTTTAGGATTTTCACAGATTACCATTACTTTACCGCGTCGGCGAATTACTTTACATTTTTCGCAGATCGGTTTCACAGATGGTCTCACTTTCATCTAACCTAACCTCCTTAGTAGTCCGGAGCGCAAAAGATTATTTAAAACGGTATGTGATACGACCGCGAGTTAAATCATAAGGAGATAACTCAATAGTAACCTTATCTCCAGGTAGAATACGGATAAAGTGCATACGAATCTTACCAGATACGTGTGCTAGAATCACATGTCCATTTTCTAATTCTACCTTAAACATCGCGTTTGGCAAAGTCTCAACAACTGTCCCTTCGACTTCAATTACATCATCTTTCGCCATCTACTCTGTCTCCTCTCTATATGCAAATTAAAGTTCTCATCGTTACATCAAACGGATATCTGCTGCAACTTTAGAAGCAACCTCGTTTCAACATATGTTTGGATTGTATGAGAGATGTTTGAAAGACGCTCGTCTGGTTTCGCTTCACACAATCCACGGAATATACAGAACCAGTAAGGGCACTGAATCTCCCATGTTTACACGAATACCGGAATGTCTTGGATGAGATATTCATACCCGTTACACAGATGCTTCCACGAAACCCATTATACTCCTCCAAAAGGTATGTTGCACTTTTTAGAAGAAATATATACCGGGCACAATATGCTTTTGCAACTCTCAAAAAAATTATGTTTCGTTGTTGCTCCCGCATGCCTCCCGCGGAAGCAGTACTCTGCGCCCGGAGCCGGGTATCAGCTGCGGCTGCCCTGTAATAGAGCATCAAGATCAGCAAACACTTTGTTAATATCTTGCTGTCCATCTATATTAGTTAACACGCCTTTAGCTTGATAGAAATCAAGTAGAGGTTGTGCTTGTTTCATATTTACTTCCAGACGGTTCGCAACCGTTTCAGGATTATCATCTGCACGTGTATAAAGCTCGCCACCATCTTTATCACATTTCCCTTCCTCGGCAGGAGGATTGAAAATTAAATGATAAGATGTCCCACAAGTTTTACAAATACGTCTACCTGAAAGACGAGCAATTAGCTCATCCTTTTCAACTTGAATGTTTAATGTATGCTCAATAGCTTTACCTAGATCAGCAAGAATGCTATCTAAAGCTTCAGCTTGAGGAACAGTACGTGGGAAACCATCTAATAAGAATCCTTTTTCACAATCAGGTTTAGCCAGTCGCTCACGAACAATACCAATCGTTACTTCATCAGGTACAAGTGCACCTTGATCCATAAACGACTTAGCTTGTAAGCCTAGTTCAGTACCTTCTTTAATTGCAGCACGGAACATATCGCCTGTAGAAATATGAGGAATTGCGTACTTCTCAACAATTTTATCTGCCTGAGTACCTTTACCAGCACCTGGCAGACCCATTAAAACGATATTCATTAGGAAATATTCCTCCCACAAAAGGTTTGCTGATTAAAGGAAACGATGGAACGTTCCCTAAAAACCAACATTATTTCATAAAGCCTTTGTAGTGACGTTTAACAAGTTGAGATTCTAGCTGCTTCATCGTTTCGAGCGCTACGCCGACTACGATAATAATACTAGTACCACCGATCTGCACTGAGGCAGGTAGATTCATAAAGTTTATGAATATAACCGGCATTACTGAAATAACAGTTAAGAAAATCGCGCCGACAAATGTCAGACGATATAACACGCTTGTTAAATACGTTTGAGTGTTTTCACCAGGACGAATACCTGGAATATAAGCACCTTGCTTTTTCAAGTTATCTGCCACATTTTCTGGATTCACTTGTACGAATGCATAGAAATATGTGAATGCGATGATTAATGCCACATAAATAATCATTCCAACAGGTTTTGTATGATCAAACGTGTTATTAATGAAGGTTGTAACATTATTTTCACCGAAGAACGGAACTAACGTACGAGGTGTCATCAGAAACGCTGAAGCAAAGATTACTGGAATAACCCCTGCAGCATTTACTTTTAACGGTAAATGAGTTTGTTGACCACCAGTTTGTTGATTTCGCCCAGTAACTCGTTTTGCATATTGAATTGGAATTTTACGTAGTGCTTGTTGCACGTAGATAACTCCAATAACAACAGCAAGCAAGATTAAAACAAGTAGACCAAGGATAATTAGGTTGATAAATAGCTTATCACCAGCACCCTCGATTTGTTGTGCATAGATTTGGTTGATACCTGTAGGTAATGCCGCAACGATACCTGCGAAAATTACAACAGAAATACCATTACCAACGCCATGCGCAGTAATTTGATCAGCAAGCCATACTAGGAATGCTGTACCCGCTGTTAATACAATAGAGATTATAACATATGTTAAAACTCCTTCTTCCTTAATCAAAGAACCGCCGTACATTCTATTAAAACCGAATGACATCGCGAATGATTGAATAAAAGCAAGAATAATAGTAAAGTAGCGTGTAAATTGTGCAAGTTTACGTCTTCCGACTTCACCTTGCTTTGCCCATTCAGCAAACTTCGGTACTACGTCCATTTGCAATAACTGAACAATAATTGAGGCTGTGATGTAAGGCATAATCCCCATCGCAAAGATCGAGAAGTTCTTTAAAGCACCACCGCCAAAAGTATTGAGGAAACCAACGAGGTTAAACTCATCAGTTGCCTTTAATACATTAGCGTCAACGTTAGGTACTGGAATGAAAGTTCCAATACGGAAAACGATTAACATTAAAAGTGTGAAAATGATTTTATTTCTTATATCTCGAACACGCATAAAGTTAGAGATTGTCTGAAACATTAAATCACCTCAGTAGTTCCGCCGGCATTCTCGATTGCTTCTTTCGCTGAAGCTGAGAATTTATGAGCTTTGACAGTAAGCTTTTTATTAAGTGTTCCATTGCCTAGAACTTTAATTCCAGCTTTTTCATTGCTCACTAGACCAGTTTCAAGTAATAATGCAGCAGTTACCTCTGCACCGTCTTCGAAACGGTTTAAAGCATCAAGGTTAACGATAGCGTATTCTTTACGGTTAATGTTCGTAAAGCCACGTTTTGGTAAACGACGGAATAATGGGTTCTGACCGCCTTCAAAGCCTGGGCGTACACCGCCACCAGAACGAGCGTTTTGACCTTTATGACCTTTACCTGCTGTTTTACCGTTACCAGAACCGATACCACGACCAACGCGGTTGCGTTGCTTACGAGAACCTTCTGCTGGTTTTAACTCATGCAGTTTCATAGTGGGTGGCACCTCCTTGTTCAATAATTAGAAATTAAATTTCTTTTACAGTAACTAAGTGAGCTACTTTATCAAGCATACCGCGAGTAGCTGCGTTATCAGCTTTCTCTACAGTTTGGTGTAATTTACGTAAACCTAAAGCTTCAACAGTTTTGCGTTGTGCAGGTTTAGTACCAATCACAGATTTAGTAAGGGTGATTTCTAATTTGTTAGCCATTATCTTTCCCCCCTTATCCTAATATTTCTTCCACTGATTTACCACGTAATTTAGCTACGTCCTCTACGCGTTTTAATTCAGTTAAACCTTGAATTGTTGCACGCACCATGTTAATTGGTGTGTTAGATCCAAGTGATTTTGAAAGAATATCAGTAATACCAGCAAGTTCTAGTACAGCACGTACTGGACCACCAGCGATAACCCCTGTACCAGGAGCAGCAGGTTTGATTAGGATTTCTCCTGCACCAAAGCGACCTTGCACTAAGTGTGGAGTTGTTCCACCTACGCGTGGCACTTCGATTAAGTTTTTCTTCGCGTCTTCAACAGCTTTGCGGATAGCATCTGGCACCTCTTGAGCTTTACCAGTACCGAAACCTACATGACCGTTTCTATCGCCAACTACAACTAATGCTGTGAAGCGGAAGCGACGTCCACCTTTAACAACTTTAGCAACGCGGTTAATAGTAACTACGCGTTCTTCAAGTTCTCCAAGTTTGTTTGCGTCAATACGACTCATGAAATGTGTCCCTCCTTCTTATTAAAATTCTAAACCGTTCTCACGTGCAGCTTCAGCTAAAGCTTTCACACGTCCATGATATAAGTAACCACCACGGTCAAATACTACAGCAGTAATATTTTTTTCCGCAGCGCGTTTTGCGATTGTTTCACCGACTTTAGTTGCTGCGTCAACATTGCTACCTGCACCTTCGAAACCATTTTCTTGAGAAGATGCACTAACAATTGTTACGCCTGCTACGTCATCGATAAGTTGCGCGTAAATGTTCTTGTTAGAACGGAATACGTTTAAGCGTGGACGCTGAGCAGTACCCGAAATTTTAGAACGAACGCGAGCATGACGTTTTTTACGAACCTGATTTTTATCTTGTTTCGTAATCACAAGGGTCACTCCTTTCTAATGCTTAAGCTGCATTATTTACCTGTTTTACCTTCTTTACGACGAACATATTCGCCTTCATAACGAATACCTTTACCTTTATAAGGCTCTGGTGGACGAACGTCACGGATGTTAGATGCAAGAGCACCAACGCGTTCTTTACTAATACCTTTAACGATGATCTTAGTGTTTGAAGGAACTTCAATTTGTAGACCATCTTCAGGTGTGAACTCTACTGGATGAGAGTAACCTACGTTAAGTACAAGTTTATTACCTTGTAATTGCGCACGGTAACCTACACCGATAAGTTCTAAAGCTTTTTCGAAACCTGCAGAAACACCAGTAACCATGTTCGCAAGAAGCGCACGAGTAGTACCGTGGTTTGTGCGGTGTTCTTTTGATTCAGAAGGACGTACTACAGTGATTACGTTACCCTCTTGCTCAATTTTCATATCTTGGTGGAAAGAACGAACAAGTTCGCCTTTAGGACCTTTAACAGTAACAGTGTTGTCAGCTGCAACAGTAACAGTTACGTTAGCTGGTACCTCGATAATTTTTTTACCTACACGAGACATTTAGTTGCACCTCCATTCATTTATTGCTAATTACCAAACGTATGCTAGAACTTCGCCGCCAACTTGTTTAGCGCGAGCTTCTTTATCTGTTAATAAACCTTGTGAAGTTGACACTAAAGCGATACCAAGACCGTTCAATACTTTAGGTACTTCATTTGTTTTAGCATATACACGTAAACCAGGTTTAGAAATACGTTTTAAGCCAGTGATAACGCGCTCGTTATCTTTTCCATATTTTAAGAAAATACGGATGATACCTTGTTTGTTGTCTTCCACGTATTCTACGTCACGTACGAAACCTTCACGCTTTAAAATTTCAGCGATTTCTTTTTTCACGTTGGAAGCTGGTACTTCTAACTTCTCGTGACGAACCATGTTCGCATTACGAATGCGAGTAAGCATATCTGCAATCGGATCAGTCATTGTCATTACATTTACCTCCTTCCCAAATTAGGGGATTACCAGCTGGCTTTTTTAACGCCAGGAATTTGTCCCTTATATGCAAGCTCTCGGAAACAAATACGGCAAAGTTTGAATTTGCGATATACTGAATGTGGACGACCACAGCGTTCACAACGTGTATACTCTTGCACTTTAAACTTTTGCTTACGTTGTTGTTTAACGATCATAGATTTTTTAGCCACGTTTTCGCCCTCCTTGTTTGATTACTTTTGGAACGGCATACCGAATTGTGTCAATAACTCGCGAGCTTCTTCGTCAGAGTTCGCTGTCGTTACGATCACGATGTCCATACCGCGTACTTTTGAAACTTTATCGTAATCGATTTCTGGGAAAATTAATTGTTCTTTAACACCTAAAGTGTAGTTACCGCGACCATCGAATGCTTTTTTAGAAACACCACGGAAGTCACGTACACGAGGTAGTGAGATAGAAATTAATTTGTCCAAGAATTCATACATACGCTCACCGCGTAATGTAACTTTAGCACCGATAGGCATACCTTCACGAAGACGGAAACCTGCGATCGATTTTTTAGCTTTAGTTACTACTGGTTTTTGACCAGTGATAATTGTTAATTCTTCAACAGCTGCATCTAACGCTTTAGAGTTTTGAACTGCATCACCAACACCCATGTTGATAACGATTTTCTCAACTTTCGGTAGTTGCATAACTGATTTATATCCAAATTTGCTCATAAGAGCTGGAGAAACTTCATTTAAATATTTTTCTTTTAGGCGGCTCATGTGTGTACCTCCCTTCTATTTATACTAATTAGTCGATTACTGCACCTGATTTTTTTGCTACACGAACTTTTTTACCGTTTTCGATTTTATAACCTACACGAGTCGGCTCGCCAGATTTAGGATCGATTAGCATTACGTTCGAAACGTGAATTGCAGCCTCTTGGCTAACAATACCACCTTGTGGATTCAATTGGTTAGGTTTAACGTGTTTTTTCACGATGTTCACACCTTCAACAAGAACGCGATCTTGTTTTGGGAAAGCAGCAAGGATTACGCCTTCTTTGCCTTTATCCTTACCAGTGATTACCTTAACCTTGTCACCTTTTTTTACATGCATGCTGTCGCACCTCCTTGATTGGCACTGTCATGAAATTAAAGAACTTCTGGAGCTAGAGAAACGATTTTCATGAAGTTGCTGTCACGTAGTTCACGTGCAACAGGTCCGAAAATACGAGTTCCGCGTGGTGATTTATCATCACGAATAATTACACAAGCATTTTCATCAAATTTGATGTACGTGCCGTCTTTACGACGAACGCCTGATTTAGTACGAACGATAACAGCTTTAACAACGTCACCCTTCTTGACAACGCCACCTGGTGTTGCTTTCTTAACTGTACAAACAACGATATCACCGATGTTAGCAGTTTTACGGCCAGAGCCACCAAGCACTTTAATTGTAAGAACTTCACGTGCACCTGAGTTGTCAGCAACTTTCATACGACTTTCTTGTTGGATCACTTAGGTTACCTCCCTTCGGAAATTGGTTGTTCCGAAATAGTTATTAAATAATAACCGCTTTTTCTACAACTTCTACTAGACGGAAACGTTTAGTAGCTGATAGCGGGCGAGTTTCCATGATACGTACGATATCACCGATTTTCGCTGTGTTTAACTCATCATGAGCTTTAAACTTTTTAGAGTATTTTACACGCTTACCATAAAGCTTGTGCTTTTTGTAAGTTTCAACTAAAACAGTAACAGTTTTGTCCATTTTATCTGAAACAACGCGGCCCGTGTAAACTTTGCGTTGATTGCGCTCAGTCATACTTGAAAACCTCCTTTATCAGTTATTTGCACTGATTTCTCTTTCACGAATAACAGTTTTCATACGCGCGATTGCTTTACGCACTTCACGAATACGAGCTGTGTTTTCTAATTGACCAGTCGCCAATTGGAAGCGAAGGTTGAAAAGCTCTTCTTTCAGTGATTTCACTTTTAATTCTATTTCAGAAGTAGCAAGGTCACGGATTTCATTAGCTTTCATTAGATTCACCACCAGTTTCTTGACGTTTTACGATCTTACATTTAACAGGAAGTTTGTGTGATGCTAAACGAAGTGCTTCACGTGCAACTTCTTCAGATACGCCAGCAATTTCGAACATTACTTTTCCTGGTTTAACTACTGCTACCCAACCTTCAGGAGAACCTTTACCAGAACCCATGCGGACTTCTAGAGGTTTTTTAGTGTAAGGTTTATGTGGGAAGATTTTAATCCAAACTTTACCGCCACGTTTCATGTAACGAGTCATCGCGATACGAGCAGATTCGATTTGACGGTTAGTAATCCAGCTAGCAGTTTGAGCTTGTAAGCCCCATTCGCCGAAAGTTACTTCTTTACCGCCTTTCGCTTCGCCACGCATGTTGCCGCGGTGTTCACGACGGTATTTAACGCGTTTAGGCAATAACATATTATTTGCCTCCTTCCACAGATTTCTTCGTAGGAAGAACTTCACCACGGTAGATCCATACTTTAACGCCTAATTTACCGTAAGTAGTATCAGCTTCTGCGTGTGCATAATCGATGTCAGCACGTAGAGTATGAAGTGGAACAGTTCCTTCACTATAGTGTTCAGCACGCGCGATATCAGCGCCACCTAAACGACCAGATACTTGTGTTTTAATTCCTTTTGCACCAGCGCGGATTGTGCGTTGGATCGCTTGCTTTTGCGCACGACGGAATGATACACGATTTTCTAATTGACGAGCGATGTTTTCAGCTACTAGACGAGCGTCAAGATCTGCACGTTTGATTTCAATGATGTTGATGTGTACACGTTTACCAGTTAAATCGCTAAGGTATTTACGAAGATTTTCAACTTCAGTACCACCTTTACCGATTACCATACCTGGTTTCGCAGTGTGAATTGTAATGTTTACACGGTTTGCAGCACGTTCGATTTCTACTTTAGAAACTGAAGCGTCTTTAAGAGCCGTTTCAATATATTTACGCACTTTGATGTCTTCGTGAAGTAGAGTTGCATAGTCTTTTTCAGCGTACCATTTTGACTCCCAGTCACGAATAATACCAACGCGTAGTCCTATTGGATGTACTTTTTGACCCACGGATTAACCCTCCTTCTTCTCAGATACCACTAGAGTAATGTGGCTTGTGCGTTTGTTAATTGCGCTTGCACGTCCTTGTGCACGTGGACGGAAACGTTTTAAAGTTGGACCTTCGTCAACGAATACTTCAGAAACTACTAAAGAGTTGATGTCAAGATCGTAGTTGTGCTCAGCGTTAGCAACTGCAGATTTTAATACTTTCTCAACGACTGGAGACGCCGCTTTTGGAGTATGACGTAAAATTGCAACTGCTTCACCAACTTGCTTACCTCGGATTAAGTCTACAACTAGACGTACTTTGCGAGGAGCAATGCGTACTGTACGAGCGATAGCTTTAGCTTGTGTCATTAGGATTTACCTCCTCTCAAAATTAGCGTCTTGTTTTCTTGTCGTCTGCACCGTGACCTTTATAAGTACGTGTCGGTGCGAACTCACCAAGTTTATGGCCTACCATATCTTCTGTTACGTATACAGGAACATGTTTACGTCCATCATATACAGCAATCGTTAAACCGATGAAGTTCGGGAAGATTGTAGAACGGCGTGACCAAGTTTTGATAACTTGTTTTTTCTCAGAAGCCTCTTGCGCTTCCACTTTTTTCATTAAGTGGTCATCGACAAAAGGTCCTTTTTTCAAGCTGCGACCCATGTAGGAACCTCCCTCCGTGATTCCACCACGGCTCTCACATAGAACCGTAGTTTAACCACTTTATTTTTTACGACTACGGATGATAAATTTATCCGATTTGTTTTTCTTCTTGCGAGTTTTGTAACCAAGTGCTGGTTTACCCCAAGGAGTCATTGGTGATTTACGTCCGATTGGAGAACGTCCTTCACCACCACCGTGTGGGTGATCGTTAGGGTTCATTACAGAACCACGAACTTCTGGGCGTTTACCTAACCAACGGCTACGACCTGCTTTACCGATGTGTACAAGTTCGTGTTGTTCGTTACCAACTTGACCGATTGTAGCGCGGCAAGTAGCTAAAACTAAACGTACTTCACCAGATTGTAAACGAACGATAACGTACTTATCTTCACGACCAAGTACTTGCGCAGAAGTACCAGCTGAACGTACTAATTGTCCGCCTTTACCAGGTTTTAACTCGATGTTATGGATTGTAGTACCCATTGGAATGTTTGCTAATGGTAAAGTGTTACCTACTTTAATATCAGCATCTGGACCAGAAACGATTGTTTGACCAACCTCTAGACCTTTTGGTGCTAAGATGTAAGCTTTTGCTCCATCAGCGTAGTTGATTAATGCGATATTCGCAGAACGGTTTGGATCATATTCAATAGTAGCAACTTTTGCCGGAATGCCATCTTTAACACGTTTGAAATCGATAACACGGTATTGCTTCTTATGACCACCACCATGATGACGAACAGTGATTTTACCTTGGTTGTTACGACCAGCTTTGCGTTTAGTTGGTTCAAGCAATGATTTCTCAGGCTTGTTAGTTGTAATTTCCGCAAAGTCTAATGACGTCATGTTACGACGACCATTAGAGGTAGGTTTATACTTTTTAATCGCCATTGTGTTTTCCCTCCTTCTTGAGTGTTCAAATCATAAATCCGTTAGGATTACATTTCGAATAATTCAATTTCTTTGCTATCAGCAGTTAGTTTAACGATCGCTTTACGACGTTTGTTAGTGTAACCACCGTAACGGCCTACGCGTTTGAATTTACCTTTGTAGTTAAGAACGTTTACTTTCTCAACTTTTACGCCAAAGATTTCTTCTACAGCGTCTTTTACTTGAGTTTTGTTAGCGCGAGTGTCTACTTCGAAAGTATACTTTTTCTCTGCCATAAGTTCTGAAGAACGCTCAGTAATGACCGGACGTTTTAAAATATCACGTGCTTCCATTATCCAAGCACCTCCTCAACTTTTTCTACTGCAGACTTAGTGAATACAACTTTATCATGACCTAATAGATCAAGAACGTTGATTCCGTTTGCAGTTAAAACTGTTACACCTGGGATGTTACGAGCAGATAATGCTACGTTTTCATCTAGGTCAGCAGTTACGAATAAAGATTTTTTCTCTAAAGAAAGATCTTTAAGGATTTTTGTGAATTCTTTTGTTTTTGGTGCTGCTAGAGTTAGAGCATCAAGAACTAAGAAGTTTTGTTCTACTACTTTAGCTGATAAAGCAGATTTAAGAGCTAAACGACGAACTTTTTTAGGTAATTTATAAGAATAGCTACGTGGAGTAGGACCAAATACGATACCACCGCCGCGCCATTGTGGAGAACGGATAGAACCTTGACGAGCACGACCAGTTCCTTTTTGACGCCATGGTTTACGACCACCACCAGCAACTTCAGAACGGTTTTTAACCTTGTGATTACCTTGACGAAGAGAAGCGCGTTGAGCAACTACTGCGTCGAATAATACTGCTTCATTTGGCTCGATTCCGAAGATCGCATCGTTTAATTCGATTTCACCAACTGAAGCACCTGTTTGACTAAGTACAGATACTTTTGTCATTCCTGTTTCCTCCTTTCCTTAAGTGATTACTTAGCTTTAATTGCAGTTTTTACTGTAACTAGAGCTTTTTTAGAACCAGGAACATTACCTTTAACAAGTAGTAAGTTACGATCTGTGTCAACTTTCACGATTTCTAAGTTTTGGATTGTAACTACATTGCCACCCATTTGACCAGGTAATTTCTTTTGTTTGAATACGCGGTTCGGAGCAACTGGACCCATTGAACCAGGACGACGGTGGTAACGAGAACCGTGGGCCATAGGACCACGAGATTGTCCGTGGCGTTTGATAACACCTTGGAAACCTTTACCTTTAGTAACTCCTGTTACATCGATTACATCGCCTTCTGCGAAAATTTCTACTTTGACTTCTTGACCAACTTCGTATTCTTCCACGTTCACGTTGCGGAATTCACGAATGAAGCGCTTAGGAGCAGTGTTCGCTTTTGCTACGTGACCTTGTTCTGGTTTGTTAGAAAGCTTAACGCGCTTGTCTTCGAAACCAACTTGAATTGCTTCGTAGCCGTCTGTTTCAACAGTTTTCTTTTGAAGAACTACGTTTGGAGTAGCCTCGATAACTGTTACCGGGATTAAATCGCCGTTTTCAGCGAAAACTTGTGTCATACCAATTTTTCTACCTAAGATTCCTTTAGCCATTTGTCACACCTCCTGTAAGTTTTAAAAGTTATATTGTTTTTACCATTAAAGTTTGATTTCGATATCAACGCCAGATGGTAAATCAAGTTTCATTAACGCATCAACAGTTTGTGGTGTTGGGTTAACGATATCGATCAGACGTTTATGCGTACGCATTTCGAATTGTTCACGAGAATCTTTGTACTTGTGAACCGCACGAAGAATTGTGTACACAGACTTCTCAGTTGGAAGTGGAATCGGACCTGATACACTTGCACCTGAACGTTTTGCAGTTTCCACAATTTTCTCAGCAGATTGATCTAAAATACGGTGATCATACGCTTTTAAACGAATACGAATCTTTTGTTTTGCCATTATTTTCCCTCCTTCTCGCCTATTTTCTAGACATTCTCCACGAAAATTTTCCCACACACCGCCATGGCAAAGCGGCCGGGTGTGTCGGCAACCTCTCGCTTCATCGCAGTCAAAGACCAACATTCAACATTATATACAATAAAAAAAGAATAAGCAAGTCTTTTCGCTAAATTCTTTTAAATGTTGCAGATATTCTTAGTACTACTATTTCTACGCTTTATTAAGCCGTTTATTAGTATATAAAATTTCTATTCATATTGCAACACTTAAGGTTGTCATATCAACATTTTCGCACATTTCAAATAACTCTAAAATGAAAAGTAGTTTCTATTTTATATAGAAACTACTTTCTTGTTATAGAAAGAACACACAGGCAATCCAACCAAATAGGATTAGTGGTATGTTAATGAAAATAAATGTCGGAACACAGGTATCCCAAATATGATGATGCTGACCGTCTACATTTAGGCCAGCAGTTGGCCCTAATGTAGAATCAGATGCTGGAGAACCTGCATCTCCTAAAGCGCCAGCTGTACCAACTAAACAAAGTATCGCTAATGGACTCATATCTAAGCCTTGTGCAAGCGGAACAAAGAGTGTAGCAATAATTGGCACCGTTGCGAAGGATGAGCCAATTCCCATCGTCACAACTAATCCTATGACTAACATGATGAAAACAGCAAGACTTCTATTTCCTTCTAATACGGTGAGTGAATTTGCAATTAAGCTGTCCACATCACCTGTTGCATTGATAACCGCCGCGAAACCATTTGCTGCGATCATAACAAAGCCAATAAAGGCCATCATCTTCATTCCTTCAGAAAGAATATCATCGGCTTCTTTCCATTTAAGGGCACCTGTAAAATACATAATCATAATACCTGCAAACGAGCCTACAATCATTGAATCTGTTAATACTTGAGCGCATAGTGCTATCACTAATGCCAGCGCTGTAGAAAACATAATAAACTTGCTGACGTTTACATTTAAAGATTCAGTCTCCACTTCACTATGTTTATAATGCCTTGGCTTGCGGTATACAACAAAGGCGATTACCAATCCAATTAGCATTCCTAATACGGGAATCCCCATTGCTGCAGAGACATCACGTGAAGATACAGCCATTCCTGCCTCTGACACTTGTGTAGCAACGATATCTTGAAAGATTGCTCCAAAACCAGCAGGTACAAAACTATAAGTACCAATTAAGCCTACTGCAATCAACGTTGCAATTATACGTCGGTCGACTTCTAGCATATTTAAAATCTTTAAAATAGGAGGAATTAATAATGGAATGAAGGCAATATGAATAGGAATGACATTTTGAGATAAAATTGACATCACAAAGATAAGGAAGAAAATTAATACCTTGATAAGACCTTTTCTATTACTTTTACCCTTTAATATTTTTAACATCCCAGCTATCATTAATTCGGGTATTCCTGTCTTGGCAATGGCGATTGCAAAACCACCAAGTAAGCCATAACTCAATGCAATGGTTGCTCCTGCTCCTAATCCTTCCGTAAATGATCGGACTGTTGACTCGATGCCCATCCCACTAGTTAGACCACCTACAAATGCTCCTAGAACTAACGAGAGAACGACATTGATGCGAAGCAAGCTTAATATTAACATAACGGCAACAGCCGCAATTACTGCATTCATTGTTACACTCTACTTTCATACACTAAATTACTAACATGTTAAACTTTATTATTCTGATAATTGAAAGTCAAGGGTTTTTGTAATTTCTATATTTCAGCACTAAAAAACAGTGTAATGATAAACACCACACTGTTTCCGAGTTTCTTCTTATTTAATATTACAACGACTGACGTACAACCTTTTTATAATAGCCTACTGACAGAATGGCAAAAACCGTATATAAGGCTATATAACAGCACATTGCAATCCACAAGGGAGCTGTTAACTCTGTTCCGAATAAAAACCACCCTGACTTAACAGCAAAGTAGCTATGCAATAACCCAATAACTAATGGAACACCGAAATTAAAGGCCTGTTTCATATAAATACCCTTCATGATATCTTTTTCAGCAAAGCCAATCTTTCGTAGGATTGTATAGGAATCACGTTCTTCCTCTGCCTCAGACATTTGTTTAAAGTATAGAATACTACCTGTTGTCATTAAGAATGCTAAACCTAAAAATGCTGTTGTAAATATTGTCAGACCTAATGATTCAATATTGTCTTTACGTTTGCCTTCATAGGATGATTGTGTATATTGCTTTGTTTTCCCTTTATCATCAACAGCCGTAATAATGCCTGCATTTGATTGAATATATAATTTTTCTGCTGTCGCGATATCTTCGTTCGACTTTAAAGTAATTGTTGTTTGATGATGCCAAGGATAAAGAGCTGCCTGTGTAGTTAAACTTTTAAACATATCATCTGTCACCACAAAGACAGGTCCACCACCCCCAGCCGTTACAATACCACTTATCACACTTTTATCGTGAACATCAACGACATGAAAAGTTTCTTCCAGTTTTCCTGCAGATACTACTAAATCATGATCTTTCTCTAACGGGAACATCTCAGCCATATAACCACCATAGTTTGTTAAGATAACCTCGTTCCCAGATAGCTTGGCTTCTGGAACACTCTGTTGATAATCTGAAAGCGGAATGGTATAAATTGTACCTTCCATCGTATATAAAGGGTTATCCTGCTGTTTTTTAGACATCAGCTGACCTACAGCAGCGGTTACCCCCTGCAAACGGTAGTCAATTTTATCATAAGCAATGTTATTTTCCTCTAACTTCTCTAAGAAGGCTTTCCCTTGCTCTTCAAGCAATATGAAATCACCTGGTACTTGGCTATATGCAGATGCTGCTGAGGAGTAATAGGCAATATAGGAAAGCGTCGTCACGCCTAGAGAAACGCCTGTTAACACGGTGATTAGCGTTAATGACTTTGCATTGCTTTTCATGCGATGCATTATGGGTGTTAATGCCAATACATCCTTTATGGATAAATGCCCTTTTTTCTTTAGGCGAATCGTATTCATAATAAATGCTACAGAGAAACGGAAAACAAGGAATGTTCCACCAATTGTAGTAGCTAAAATAATGATCATATTAATAAATAAATTACCTGCAGATTCGATATCGAACAGCTTTGTTGATGCATAGTAGCCATATACAATCAGTATAAGACCCAAAAAGCCAATAACCATCTGCAACGCACTAAAACGTCTTACGCGCTCATCTGCTTGTTTTGCTGCACTAAATAATGATAACAATGAAACATGATGAATCATCCAGGCCATCTGTATAAGAACAATGATCAATAAGATGGTAAATACAATCATCGACTGCTGTAAAGCTTGTGTACTAAAAGTCATGGTTACGAGAGCTTCTTTTTCAAGCACACGAAGCAAAATCATTGCAAACACACGAGAGCTAAAGAAGCCTGCCAACATACCTATAATAACGGCTCCAACGAATAAGAGGATGTTTTCAATCGCTAATAAACGCACGATTAGACCCTTAGTCATGCCAATCAGTTGATACAAGCCTATTTCCTTACTACGACGCTTCATAAATAAATGGTTTGCATATAAAACGAAAAACAAAACGATAAAATATAGAATATAAGTTGCTGCCTTAAATCCTGCCGCAGCCGTCCCACTCATTTGAACAGCAGCCCACACTTCCGTATTATTTTGCAAGGTGACAAAAGAAAAATACAATGTAACACTAAAAATAAGTGCAAAAAAATATAAATAGTAGTGTCTCATATTTTTCTTCATACTTCGAAGTACTAGCTTACTAAGACTCATACCCATCACCGCCTAGCACACTTTGTGTATGCATGATTTCTTGGAAAAAGGCCTGCCTTGTTTTATCGCCCTTATAAAGCTCACTATAGATAAGGCCATCCTTTAGAAATAACACACGTGTACAGAAGCTTGCAGCTACTGCGTCGTGTGTAACCATCATGATTGTAGCTTCTTTTGTCTCATTAATATTTTGTAGATTTTGAAGCAAGGCTGTGGCAGATTTAGAATCTAATGCACCAGTGGGCTCGTCTGCAAATACCAATGACGGATTGGTAATAAGTGCGCGTGCAGCAGAGGTACGCTGCTTTTGTCCACCCGATATTTCGTTGGGGTATTTATTTAAAATTTCTGTGATTCCCAGCAAAGAAGTGAGTTCCTTCACTCGACTTTCTGCAACGGCTTTTGGTAACTTACTGATGGCTAATGGTAGAAGAATATTTTCTTTTACTGTCAAGGTATCTAATAAATTATAGTCTTGAAATATAAATCCCAGCTGCTCTCGTCGGAAGTTTGCTAAAGCCTTTTCTTTCATACCACGTAAACTATGACCGTTTATCTCAATAACACCTTCCGTCGCAAAGTCAATTGAGCATAAGACATTTAAAAGCGTTGTTTTACCAGAGCCAGAAGGTCCCATAATACCTACAAATTCACCTTTATTCACTTCTAAATCAATACCCTTTAATACTTCTTGAGCTGTTGATTTTTTTCCATACACTTTCTTTATTTTACGACCGATTAAAACTGTCACTTCATAACGCCCCTTTCTATAGTCCAAGTGTACCCTGACAAACCTAATCATTCGTGCGTTTTACATGACAATATAAAAAGGTAGGTGACATTTTCGTCATCTACCTTTTAGTTTCGCATATTCATTTTGTAAGGGGAAACGTAGTGTAAATAGTGAGCCTTCACCAACTTTAGATTGAACATTAATACGAATACCAATTTTATGGGCTACATTAGATGCTAAATAAAGACCCATACCTGTAGACTGAGAGGATTCCCTTCCCGCTGTTCCTGTATAAGATTTTTGAAAAATCCTAGGTAAATCCTCTAAAGGTATACCCCTACCTATATCTTTAATATGTAGTAATGTAGCACCTGTAGAATCATGTTCTGCAAAGATTGTTATCTCAGAATTCGCTGGGCTATACTTGATGGCATTTGAAAGAATTTGTCGAATAATAAATGCTAGCCACTTGCCATCTGTCAAAACTGTCTCAGTAAGTTCAGCAATTTCAAAGCCAATGCCTCTCTCAAGACACCAGGCTTGCATAGCTCTGATTTCTTTATAAACAATGGGCTTTAGTTCAATCTCATTTAAATAATTATCCTTTTCAATAGAAGATAATCTTGTTTGATGCAGTTGTTGATCAACCAAAAGATGCAGTCTTAGCCATTCATTCTCTAATTTTCGACGTAGCTGTAAATCCTCAATATGTTCAAACATTAAATTAATAGCAGTTAAAGGAGCTTTTACTTCATGAACCCAAGCTAATAGCTCATCTGAATATTCCTGTAGCTGCACTTTGGCTAGATTTAACTCCATATTCTTTTCAAAAAGGATATCTTCCATTTTTCGAAAGTATACTTCTTGAAAAGGAGATAAAGCTAAACTATTTCTATGTGCATCATCAAGATAGCTATCCATATTTCCCAGGAAATCTTTTAATTTCCCAACTTCGATGACATAGCGATACCCCAAAAAGAGTATAAAACTAATAAGCAAACTAATATTCACATACCAAATAGACACTCCATTTAAACCAACGTCAAGAGAGAATAGTACATTTAGTATTATCAAAGTAAAAATAAAAAAAACTATCCAAGCAAAGCGTTCTCTAATAAATAATAATAACAACTTCCCTCACGTCCCTCAGCTTACTGCCATATAACCAAGTCCCTTTTTTGTCAGTATTACTTCATGTAAACCAATATCCTCTAGCTTTGTACGTAACCGATTAACATTGACCGACAAAGTATTATCGTTTACAAAACGTTCGTCATCCCATAGTTTTCTCATTAACTCATCTCTTGAAACTATTTGATTAGCCTGTTCCACTAATATTCTTAAAATGAAAAGTTCATTTTTTGTTAAGGAAGCAATGACACCATTATACATAATTTCACTTCTTGCATAATCGATGATGGCATCGTTAAAACGTGTAACATTCATTTTCTCTTCAACGTAATCATAGGTTCTACGTAAAATAGCCTGTGCTTTTGCGAGTAAAACTTCCATATGAAAAGGCTTTTGAATAAAATCATCTGCTCCCATTTGCATAGCCATTACCATATCCATCGGGTGATCTCGGGAAGAAAGAAATAGGATTGGCACTTTGGATAAATGACGAATTTCACGACACCAATGAAAGCCGTCATAGGCAGGCAATTGAATATCAATTAACACGAGATGTGGCTTCTCCTCTATAAAGTCATCCATCACCTTTTGAAAATTTTTAGGTCCAACAACGTGTAATGACCACTGTTCAAATCGTTCTTGAATCATACTAAAAATAGAAGGATCATCTTCAATCAGCAAAATTTTCATGTCCATAGTCAATTCCCCTTTCCCTTTAATTATTTACCCTAGATGACATGCTTACCGTTATGTACACATACACTAATTAAAACTCTAATTTTTCTTTATTTTAACACAAAAAACCAATCTGTAGGCGTCCCTACAGATTGGTTTAAAATTAACGAGAGTTAAAATTATTTTTGGATAGAAGCAACTACGCCAGCGCCTACAGTACGGCCACCCTCACGGATAGAGAATTTAGTACCTTCTTCAAGAGCGATTGGAGCGATAAGTTCAACTGTCATTTCGATGTTATCACCAGGCATTACCATTTCAACGCCTTCTGGTAAGTTACAGATACCTGTTACGTCAGTTGTACGGAAGTAGAACTGAGGACGGTAGTTAGAGAAGAATGGAGTATGACGGCCACCCTCTTCTTTTGATAAAACGTAAACTTCAGCTTTGAAGTTAGTGTGTGGAGTAATTGAACCTGGTTTAGCTAATACTTGACCACGTTGGATTTCTTCACGAGCAACACCACGTAGTAAAGCACCGATGTTGTCACCAGCTTCAGCATAGTCTAATAATTTACGGAACATTTCTACACCAGTTACAGTAGTAGATTTAGCTTCTTCAGCGATACCGATGATTTCAACTACGTCACCAACTTTAACTTGACCACGTTCAACACGGCCAGTTGCAACTGTACCACGACCAGTAATAGAGAATACGTCCTCTACTGGCATCATGAATGGTTTGTCAGTTTGACGTTCTGGAGTTGGGATGTAAGAATCTACAGCGTCCATTAATTCAACGATTTTTTCTTCCCATTCTGGTTCACCTTCAAGAGCTTTAAGAGCAGAACCTTTAATTACAGGAATATCGTCACCTGGGAAGTCATATTCAGATAGTAGATCACGGATTTCCATTTCTACTAATTCTAATAATTCTTCGTCGTCAACCATATCACATTTGTTCATGAATACTACTAAGTAAGGAACACCTACTTGACGTGATAAAAGGATGTGCTCACGAGTTTGTGGCATTGGGCCGTCAGCAGCAGATACTACTAAGATACCGCCGTCCATTTGAGCAGCACCAGTGATCATGTTTTTAACATAGTCAGCGTGTCCTGGGCAGTCAACGTGTGCATAGTGACGAGTTTCTGTTTCGTATTCTACGTGAGAAGTATTGATTGTGATACCACGTTCTTTTTCTTCTGGAGCGTTATCGATATCAGCGTAAGATTTAGCTGTACCACCCATTTTTTTAGAAAGAACTGTAGCGATTGCAGCAGTTAAAGTAGTTTTACCATGGTCAACGTGTCCGATTGTACCAATGTTAGCATGCGTTTTAGAACGGTCAAATTTTTCTTTAGCCATTAGAGATTGCCTCCTCAAAATTGTATGTTTTAGATTTAAAATTTATAGAATGAATGCTGATAGAGAACGGGCCCATCCCCTATCCTGCAATCATAGCTTACAAATTAGTTATACTTTATGCAAGATGAAATTTCAATTATTCACCTTTATTTTTTTTGATGATATCTTCAGAGATTGATTTTGGTACTTCTTCATAATGATCGAATACCATTGAGAATACACCACGACCTTGCGTTGCAGAACGTAAAGTTGTTGCATATCCAAACATTTCTGAAAGTGGAACCATCGCACGAACAACTTGAGCGTTACCGCGAGCTTCCATACCTTCTACGCGACCACGGCGAGAAGTGATGTTACCCATGATATCACCAAGATATTCTTCAGGGATTACAACTTCAACTTTCATCATAGGCTCTAAAAGAACTGGACTACATTTTGATGCAGCAGCTTTAAGTGCCATAGATGCAGCGATTTTAAATGCCATTTCGTTTGAGTCAACATCATGGTATGAACCATCGAATAATTTCGCTTTGATGTCGATTAATGGGTAACCAGCGATTACACCGCGGTCAAGCGAGTCACGAAGACCTGCTTCTACAGCTGGAATATATTCACGTGGTACTACACCACCAACGATAGCATTTTCGAATTCAAAGCCTTTACCCTCTTCATTTGGAGAGAACTCGATCCATACGTCACCGTATTGACCACGACCACCAGATTGACGAGTGAATTTACCTTGAACTTGAGCAGAGCCACGGAATGTTTCACGGTAAGATACCATTGGAGCACCTACGTTAGCTTCTACTTTAAATTCACGGCGCATACGATCAACTAAGATATCAAGGTGAAGCTCACCCATACCTGAGATAATTGTTTGACCAGTTTCTTGGTCTGTATGTGCACGGAATGTTGGATCTTCTTCTTGTAGTTTTTGTAAAGCTTGACCCATTTTATCTTGGTCAGCTTTTGATTTTGGTTCTACAGAAAGAGAGATAACTGGTTCTGGGAACTCCATAGACTCAAGGATAACAAGGTTTTTCTCTTCACAAAGAGTGTCACCAGTTGTTGTATCTTTAAGACCTACAGCAGCTGCGATATCACCAGCAAATACTTTTGAAATCTCTTCACGGCTGTTTGCGTGCATTTGTAGGATACGACCTACGCGCTCACGTTTACCTTTTGAAGAGTTTTGTACGTATGAACCTGATTCAAGAACACCAGAGTACACACGGAAGAACGTTAATTTACCTACGAATGGGTCAGTCATAACTTTAAATGCTAAAGCTGAGAATGGCGCATCGTCTGATGATGGACGTTCAGTTTCTTCACCATCTGGAGTTGTACCTTTAATAGCAGGTACATCAACTGGAGATGGTAAGTAGTCGATAACCGCGTCAAGCATTTTACGAACACCTTTGTGTTTGAATGCTGTACCGCAGATTACTGGGTAGAATTCTACAGCGATTGTCGCTTTACGGATAGCCGCTTTAAGCTCTTCTTTTGTAATTTCTTCACCAGCAAAGTATTTTTCCATGATTTCTTCGTTAACTTCAGCGATTGCTTCGATTAACTTCTCACGGTATTCTTCAGCTTGCGCTTGGAATTCTTCAGGAATTGGTTGACCTTCACGTAATGCTGTACCTTCTTCGTTATCGTAGTAAGTTACATCCATTTCAACTAGGTCAATAATAGCTTTGAACTCATCTTCCGCACCAATTGGTAATTGGATTGGATGAGCATTTGCTTGTAAACGCTCGTGTAAAGTACCTACAGAATATAGGAAATCTGCACCCATTTTATCCATTTTGTTAATGAATACGATACGTGGTACACCGTAAGTTGTAGCTTGACGCCATACAGTTTCTGTTTGAGGTTCAACACCAGATTGAGCATCAAGTACAGTTACTGCGCCGTCAAGTACACGTAAAGAACGTTCTACTTCTACAGTGAAGTCTACGTGTCCAGGAGTATCGATGATGTTTACGCGGTTGCCTTTCCATTGAGCTGTTGTCGCAGCAGAAGTGATTGTGATACCACGTTCTTGCTCTTGCTCCATCCAGTCCATTTGAGAAGCGCCTTCATGAGTTTCACCGATTTTGTGAATCTTACCTGTGTAATAAAGGATACGCTCAGTTGTTGTTGTTTTACCAGCATCAATGTGAGCCATGATCCCAATATTACGAGTATTCTCTAGTGAGAATTCGCGTTTCATTAGGTATTTCTCCTTCCATATTGGGCTTATGCTATGTTTAGATTACCAACGGTAGTGAGCGAATGCTTTGTTCGCTTCTGCCATTTTGTGCATATCTTCACGTTTCTTAACTGATGCACCAGTGTTGTTAGAAGCATCAAGGATTTCGTTAGCTAAACGCTCTTCCATAGTTTTTTCACCACGAAGACGAGAATAGTTAACTAGGTAACGAAGACCTAAAGTTGTACGACGTTCTGGGCGTACTTCAACTGGTACTTGGTAGTTAGAACCACCAACACGGCGAGCACGTACTTCAAGAACTGGCATTACGTTATTTAGAGCAGCTTCGAATACTTCGATTGGATCTTGACCAGAACGTTCTTTAACTAGTTCGAACGCACCGTATAAAATCTTTTGAGAAGTACCTCTTTTACCATCAATCATCATTTTATTGATTAAACGAGTTACTAGTTTTGAATTATAAATTGGATCTGGTAACACGTCACGTTTGGAAACAGGACCTTTACGAGGCATGTGTTTTCCTCCTTTCATTGAGTAAATATATTGTAGGATTTAAATTATTTTTTTTCTTTAGGGCGTTTTGTACCGTATAAAGAACGTGATTGCATACGACCGTTTACACCAGCAGTATCAAGAGCACCACGAACGATATGGTAACGAACACCCGGTAAGTCTTTTACACGACCGCCACGGATAAGAACAACACTGTGCTCTTGTAAGTTGTGGCCTTCACCAGGAATGTACGCTGTAACCTCGATTTGGTTAGTTAAACGTACACGAGCGTATTTACGTAACGCTGAGTTTGGTTTTTTAGGCGTCATTGTACCTACACGAGTACAAACACCACGTTTTTGTGGAGATTTAACATCAGTTAAAGATTTTTTAAATGAGTTATATCCTTTGTTTAACGCTGGTGAATTTGATTTCGTGATTTTAGATTTACGAGGCTTACGTACCAATTGGTTAATTGTAGGCATCGATTTTTCCTCCCTTCATTCCTTCTTTTTTAATACCACACATCCAGGTGGTTCATTTTTTGGGTAAAAACAAAGTCTTTGTGCATTTTACACAAAAACTACTCTACAGTAATCGCAACTACCGCAGCTCCAACATGGATTCCACAGGCTTTGCCCAGTTCCTTTTTGGACTCGACAAGAATAACTGGTATACCGATTTCTCTCGCGAAAGATATGGCCGAATCGGTTACCCAATTGTCTGCATCAAGTGCCACAAAAAGTTCTTTCACTGAACCAGCTCGCATTGCTTTTACTGCTTGCTTTGTACCTATGATTGTTTGACTAGCCCTTACTTTATCATAAGACATTTGCATATCCTCCGAAGTACAGACAGTTAACTATCAACCTTCAATATATTATCATTACTCATTTACACTGTCAACTAATATCTTGAAAAAGTCCGAAGAGATGATGAAAATATGCATCTCTTCGGCCTAATTTTAATGTTTATTCAGCAGAAACGACTTCTGTGTCAAGCTCATCTTTTTCGATGCGGATTTGACGATAACGTTGCATACCAGTACCTGCAGGAACAAGTTTACCAATAATTACGTTTTCTTTTAATCCAAGAAGCTCGTCACGTTTACCCTTAATTGCTGCATCTGTTAACACACGTGTTGTTTCTTGGAACGATGCTGCAGATAAGAATGATTCTGTTTCAAGAGAAGCTTTTGTAATACCAAGGATAACAGGTCGACAAGTTGCAGGGTTTTTGCCATTCATAACAGCGTCTACGTTTGCCTCTGTGAATTGGTGGATATCTAGTAATGAGCCAGGCAGTAATTCTGTATCTCCAGCTTCAATTACACGAACTTTACGAAGCATTTGGCGAACCATTACCTCGATATGTTTATCCCCAATTTCTACCCCTTGCATACGGTATACTTTTTGAACTTCTTTTAATAAATATTCTTGAACAGTTGAGACGTCTTTGACTTTTAGCAATTGTTTTGGATCGATAGAACCTTCTGTTAAAACTTGACCACGTTCTACATTATCACCTTCGATAACTTTCAAACGTGCGTTATAAGGTGCTTGATACTTACGAGTTTCTACGTCACCTTGAATTGTAATTTCTTTTAAGCCTTCACGAATTTCTGTGATATCTGAAACCGTACCAGCGATTTCTGAAATAACAGATTGACCTTTTGGATTACGTGCTTCAAAGATCTCTTGGATACGTGGAAGACCTTGTGTAATATCATCTCCGGCAACCCCACCTGTATGGAATGTACGCATTGTTAACTGTGTACCTGGTTCACCGATTGATTGAGCAGCAATAATACCAACTGCTTCCCCAACTTCAACCTTCTCACCTGTCGCCAAGTTCATGCCGTAACATTTTTTACAAACGCCGTGTTTTGTATTACATGTAAATGCTGAACGGATTGTCACTTCTTCAATACCAGCATCGATAATTGCACGAGCGATATCTTGATCGATTAAACCGTCTTTTGCAAGAATAACTTCACCAGTTTCAGGGTGGAAGATTGTTTTCTTCGTATGACGACCAACAATACGTTCATCTAGAGCCTCGATTAATTCAGTGCCTTCCATTAATGCACCGATCGTTAAGCCACGGTCAGTACCACAGTCATCTTCACGGACGATAACATCTTGCGCAACGTCAACAAGACGACGCGTTAAGTAACCTGAATCGGCAGTTTTTAGGGCTGTATCGGCAAGACCTTTACGAGCACCGTGTGTCGAGATGAAGTACTCTAATACTGTTAAACCTTCACGGAAGGAAGATTTGATTGGAAGTTCGATAATACGACCAGCCGGGTTGGCCATCAGACCACGCATACCAGCTAACTGAGTAAAGTTAGATGCGTTACCACGGGCACCTGAATCAGACATCATGAAAATTGGGTTTGTTTTCTCAAGTGACTTCATCAGTTTCGCTTGAATTTCATCTTTTGCAGCACTCCAGCTTGAGATTACACGATCATAACGCTCATCCTCAGTAATGAAACCACGACGGAATTGCGCTTGAACTTTATCTACTTTCTCTTGAGCTTCTGCTAAAATTTCACCTTTATCAGGTAATACCACGATATCAGATACACCTACTGTAATACCTGCACGTGTTGAATATTTGAAACCTAGGTTTTTCATACGGTCAAGCATTTTAGATGTTTCAGTAATGTGGAAACGTTTAAATACTTCAGCAATGATATTTCCTAAGAATTTCTTACGGAATGGATTTACAACTGGTACTGATGCAAAGTATTTACGCAATACAGCTGTACGTTGTGCATCAATTTTCCCTTTTTCATCTAAGTTATTATAAGCACTATCTGATTCAAGCTCTTTAAGCGTTTCTTCATCAATTGTTAATTTAGCGAAGTATTTTTCTGGTGTTACTTGCTCTAAGTTGAAATCAGTTGGCTCATTAATATAAGGGAATGATTTTGGCAAGATTTCATTAAAGATTACTTTACCAACAGTTGTTAATAAGAACATATTATTTTGTTCTTCAGTGAATGTTGGATTATTTAATGAGCTTGCTTTAATCGCGATACGTGTATGCAAGTGTACATGTCCAGTATCATATGCAATTAAAACTTCATTTGGACCATAGAAAACAGTACCTTCACCGCGTGCGCCTTCACGTTCAAGTGTTAAGTAGTAGTTTCCTAATACCATATCTTGAGAAGGTGTTACAACAGGTTTACCGTCTTTTGGATTCAGAATGTTTTGTGCAGCAAGCATTAAAAGTCGAGCTTCAGCTTGAGCTTCTGCTGATAATGGTACGTGAACCGCCATTTGGTCACCATCGAAGTCAGCGTTGTAGGCTGTACATACTAATGGGTGAAGACGAATAGCACGACCCTCAACTAGTGTTGGTTCAAATGCTTGAATACCAAGACGGTGAAGCGTTGGTGCACGGTTTAGTAATACTGGATGCTCACGGATAACATCTTCTAAAACGTCCCATACGTCGTTATTTAAACGTTCAATTTTACGTTTAGCAGATTTAATGTTATGAGCAAGGCCGCGCTCTACCAATTCTTTCATAACGAATGGCTTGAATAATTCGATAGCCATTTCTTTTGGTAAACCACATTGGTACATTTTTAAGTTTGGACCTACTACGATAACGGAACGACCAGAATAGTCAACACGTTTACCAAGTAGATTTTGACGGAAACGACCTTGTTTACCTTTCAACATATGTGAAAGTGATTTTAACGGGCGGTTACCAGGACCAGTTACAGGACGTCCGCGACGACCATTATCGATTAATGCGTCAACAGCTTCTTGTAACATACGTTTTTCATTTTGTACGATGATGCTTGGAGCACCTAAGTCTAATAAACGTTTTAAACGGTTATTACGATTAATTACACGACGGTATAAATCGTTTAAATCTGAAGTCGCGAAACGACCACCATCTAATTGCACCATTGGACGAAGCTCTGGTGGAATAACAGGTAGTACATCTAGAATCATCCATTCAGGTGAGTTGCCTGAGTTACGGAAAGATTCAACAACTTCTAGACGTTTAATGGCACGAGTACGTCTTTGACCTTGAGCAGACTTTAACTCTTCTTTTAAAGATTGTGTTTCATCTTCTAGGTCAATTTTACCTAATAATTTTTTGATTGCTTCTGCACCCATTGATGCTTCGAATGTGTTACCGAATTTTTCACGGTATGCACGATACTCTTTTTCAGAAAGTAATTGTTTACTTTCTAAATTAGTAGCACCTGCATCGATCACAACGTATGAAGCGAAATAGATAACTTCTTCAAGGGCACGAGGTGACATATCTAAAATTAGACCCATACGGCTAGGAATACCTTTGAAGTACCAGATATGAGAAACTGGTGCTGCTAATTCGATATGTCCCATACGTTCACGACGAACTTTAGCACGCGTTACTTCAACACCACAGCGATCACAAACTACGCCTTTATAGCGCACGCGTTTATATTTCCCACAATGACACTCCCAGTCCTTAGTTGGACCAAAAATACGCTCACAGAATAAACCATCTTTTTCTGGTTTTAGTGTACGGTAGTTAATTGTTTCAGGTTTTTTAACCTCTCCATATGACCAAGAACGAATCTTGTCAGGTGATGCTAAACCAATTTTCATATATTCAAATTCATTAACGTCTATCAAGGAGCCTACCTCCCTCTAGTATAGGTCTTTATAAAGACTCTTTTACGCAGCTCGATAATCGTTTGCAAAGATTGCCTCTTTGGCAAAGGATTAAAAATAGAATGATTTATTAAAAGAAAAAGCCAGGCAGGGCGTTAAATCCTGCCCGGCTAATTTGAAAAATAAGTTTGACCTTATTCACATTTGTGAATTTGGTTTTCCATTATTCAAAAGACTCTACTGGCTCTTCTTCTGTATCTGGCTGTGGTGCAATGTTAAGTGCATCAGCTGGCTGAAGATCGTCTTCTTCGTCTAAATCGCGAAGCTCTACTTCTTCATCATTAACTGTTAACATCTTAACATCCATACCAAGAGATTGAAGTTCTTTAATCAATACTTTGAATGACTCAGGAACACCTGGCTCTGGTACACTTTCACCTTTAACGATGGCTTCATATGTTTTCACACGACCAACAACGTCATCGGATTTAACCGTTAAGATTTCTTGAAGTGTATACGCAGCACCATATGCTTCAAGTGCCCATACCTCCATCTCACCAAAACGTTGTCCACCAAATTGCGCTTTACCACCAAGTGGTTGTTGCGTAACAAGTGAGTAAGGACCAGTTGAACGTGCATGAAGTTTATCATCAACCATGTGAGCAAGTTTAATCATATACATGATACCAACTGATACACGGTTATCGAATGGTTCACCAGAACGGCCATCATACAGGATTGTTTTACCATCACGGTTCATTCCAGCTTCTTCCATAGTTTCCCAAACGTCTTCTTCATTAGCACCATCAAATACTGGTGTTGCCATGTGAACGCCTAGGTAACGAGAAGCCATACCTAAGTGTAACTCTAAAACTTGTCCGATATTCATACGAGAAGGTACACCAAGTGGATTTAACATGATATCAACAGGCGTGCCATCTGGCATGAATGGCATATCTTCTTCTGGTAAGATACGAGAGATAACCCCTTTGTTACCATGACGTCCGGCCATTTTGTCCCCAACACGAATTTTACGTTTTTGAACAATGTAAGCACGAACTAATTGGTTAACACCTGGTGGTAATTCATCGCCATCTTCACGGTTAAATACTTTAACATCAAGAATGATACCGCCAGCACCGTGTGGTACACGTAATGAAGTATCACGAACCTCACGAGCCTTTTCACCGAAGATTGCATGTAATAAACGCTCTTCAGCAGTTAATTCTGTAACCCCTTTAGGCGTTACTTTCCCTACAAGAATATCACCGTCACGTACTTCCGCACCAATACGGATAATACCACGTTCGTCTAGGTTACGAAGTGCATCTTCTCCGACGTTTGGAATATCACGAGTGATTTCTTCTGGTCCAAGCTTTGTATCACGAGATTCTGATTCATATTCTTCAATATGAACAGATGTATAGACATCGTCTTTTACAAGGCGCTCACTCATAATAACAGCATCCTCATAGTTAAAGCCGTTCCAAGTCATGAATGCAACCAGTACGTTACGTCCAAGAGCTAGTTCGCCTTTTTCCATTGATGGACCATCTGCTAAAATATCACGAGGTTTCACACGTTCGCCTACTTTTACAAGTGGACGTTGGTTATAAGAAGTACCTTGGTTAGAACGAATGAACTTTTGTAATTTATATTTCGTTAAATCGCCTTTAACCTCTTTGCCGTCTACAACTTCAATGCGGCGAACATGGATAGAGCGAGCTTCAACGTGCTCAACAATACCATCATACTTCGCTACTACAGCTGCACCAGAATCACGCGCATCAACATGTTCCATACCAGTACCAACGAATGGTGCTTCTGGGTTAAGAAGTGGAACTGCTTGACGTTGCATGTTGGCACCCATAAGTGCACGGTTCGAGTCATCGTTTTCTAAGAACGGGATACACGCAGTCGCTGCAGAGACAACTTGTTTAGGAGATACGTCCATGTAGTCCATTTGCGCTTTATTGAATACCGTGTTATCCCCACGGAAACGACCTACTACTTCATCATTAGCAAAAGTACCATCTGGATTTAACGGTGAATTTGCTTGTGCTACATAGTAGTTATCTTCTTCATCAGCTGTTAAATAATCAATTTGCTCCGTTACTCGACCTGTTTCGTGGTCAATACGACGATAAGGTGTCTCAATGAAACCAAATTTATTTACTTTGGCAAATGAAGATAATGAGTTGATTAACCCAATGTTTGGACCCTCTGGTGTCTCGATTGGACACATACGACCATAGTGAGAATAGTGAACGTCACGTACTTCGAAACCAGCGCGCTCACGCGTTAAACCACCAGGACCTAATGCAGATAGACGACGTTTATGCGTTAACTCTGCTAATGGGTTTGTTTGGTCCATGAATTGTGATAATTGAGAGCTTCCGAAGAACTCTTTAATTGACGCAATCACTGGACGGATATTGATTAATTGCTGTGGTACGATCGCAGCTGTGTCGTTAATTGACATACGCTCACGTACTACACGTTCCATACGAGACAAACCGATACGGAATTGGTTTTGTAGTAACTCACCAACAGAACGTAGGCGACGGTTACCTAAATGGTCAATATCATCCGTTGCTCCTACTTGGTAAAGTAAGTTGAAGAAATAGCTTACTGAAGATAAAACATCAGCAGGAGTAATATTCTTCACTTCTTCATCAATGTACGCATTACCAATGATATTAATTTCTTTTTGCGCTTCATCTTTTGGAGCATAAATCTTAATAGATTGGATAGTTACATCATCTTCAAGCACTCCACCGACTTGTGATAAAGTGCGATAACCAATACCTTTTGATGAATCTTCTAGGTAAGGTAGAATTTTATCTAAAGTACGACGATCTAGTACTGTACCTTTTTCTACTAAAATTTCGCCTGTTTCTGGATCTACAAGCGTTTCAGCAATCGTTTGGTTGAATAAACGATTTTTAATGTGAAGCTTTTTATTCATTTTGTAGCGACCAACATTCGCTAAATCATAACGTTTAGCATCGAAGAAACGAGAGTATAATAAACTCTTCGCACTTTCTACTGTTGGTGGCTCACCTGGACGTAAACGTTCGTAGATTTCTAAAAGTGCTTTTTCTGTACTTTCAGAGTTATCTTTTTCTAACGTATTACGTAGATACTCGTTATCACCGATAATATCGATAATTTCTTGATCTGAACCGAAACCTAATGCACGCAGTAACACTGTTACTGGTAGCTTACGAGTACGATCAATTCGCACATAAACTACGTCTTTTGCATCAGTTTCATACTCTAACCAAGCACCGCGGTTTGGAATAACTGTAGCTCCAAAACCTTTTTTACCGTTTTTATCAGTTTTATCATGGAAATACACACTTGGTGAACGAACTAATTGTGAAACGATAACACGTTCAGCACCGTTGATAATGAACGTACCTGTTTCTGTCATTAACGGGAAATCACCCATGAAGACATCTTGTTCTTTCACTTCGTCTGTTTCTTTGTTGTAAAGACGTACTTTCACACGTAATGGAGCTGCGTAAGTAACATCTCGCTCTTTACACTCATCAACATCATATTTAGGCTCACCTAATGAATAATCGATGAATTCTAATGAAAGATTACCTGTAAAGTCCTCGATCGGCGAAATGTCACGGAACATTTCACGTAAACCTTCTTCAAGGAACCACTCGTAAGACGCCGTTTGAATCTCAATCAGATTTGGAAGCTCAAGCACCTCTTTAATACGCGCAAAGCTTCTACGCTGGCGGTGTTGTCCGTACTGAACTAGTTGACCTGTCAACTCATTCACCCCTCAATAAAGCGATATTAGGTCTTTGCAAAATCATACAAATAGTGTATGATTTCGAAAGACAAAAAGAAAACGAGTCTTCAAAAAGATCTCATTTTCGGTTAACTAAACTTATCTTGGCAAGTATACCCATATTAAAACATTTCTATACAAAAAGGGCATACGACCTCAAAATAATATTTTTGCATTGTATCATATTATCATAGCCGATTTGTCAAGTCAATAAATTATACATATTTCATTTATTTTTTTGCGCGTACTATCCAGTACCCTTTTTTCTTTTCTACTACATCGACTTCTGAAAACTTTTCTTCTAAGTAACTTACTGTCGATGGCGCTCCTTGTTTCTTCTGAATGACTACCCAGAGTTCACCCGAAGACACTAGCCGATCGTAAGCTCCATCGTAAAAGCGGAAAATCGTTTCCTTCCCCGCACGAATTGGTGGATTCGTTAAGATAGCTGCTGCATCTACATCTTTATCAACCATCGATAGGCCGTCACTCACAAATATTCGCACATTTTGAACACCGTTCACTTGCGCATTTTTTTGCGAAAGCGCAACTGCACGTTCATTTATATCCATCATAAAAACGGTACGGTCTGGATTAGTTTTGGCAATTGATAACCCTATCGGACCATATCCACAACCTACATCAAAAATCGCACCATCAATATCAGGCATTTGAAAAGCGTCTATTAAAACACGGGATCCAAAATCTACTTCGCTTTTACTAAATACACCTGCATCCGTTTCAAATGAAAACGTATGCCCTAGTAACTTGAATGTCCAGTGACGTGGTTTACTTTCAGTTTGAGGCTTACTTGTATAATAGTGATCTGACATTTTCACGCCTCCTCAGAATGAAGAAAAAAGCTCGCCAAAATGACGAGCTTTCCTTTTGTTAAAAAGTAACGCGAGATTACTTAACTTCTACAGATGCGCCAACTTCTTCAAGTTTAGCTTTGATTTCTTCAGCTTCATCTTTAGAAACGCCTTCTTTAAGAGCTTTAGGAGCGTTATCTACTACTTCTTTAGCTTCTTTAAGACCTAAACCAGTGATTTCACGAACCACTTTGATTACTTTGATTTTTTCTGCACCAGCAGATGCTAATACTACGTCAAATTCAGTTTTTTCTTCAGCTGCAGCAGCACCACCAGCAACTACTGCTACTGGAGCAGCAGCTGTTACACCGAATTCTTCTTCGATAGCTTTTACTAAATCGTTTAATTCAAGAACTGTCATAGCTTTGATAGCTTCTAAGATTTGCTCTTTATTCATTATAATTTCCTCCTAATTGGATAATGTTTTATTTTTTTTGCGATCAGGCCGCAGAAGTTTCAGTGCGTACTAAATTACGCGCCTTGTTCTTCTTTTTGTTCTGCAACAGCTTTTGTTGCAAGTGCGAAGTTACGCACTGGAGCTTGAAGTACAGATAAAAGCATAGAAAGTAGACCTTCGCGTGATGGAAGTTCTGCAAGTGCTTTAACATCTTCAACAGAAGAAATAGTACCTTCAATAATACCAGCTTTAATTTCTAAAGCTTCGTTTTTCTTAGCGAACTCGTTGATGATTTTAGCAGGCGCTACAACATCTTCATTTGAGAACGCAATTGCGTTAGGACCAACTAATACGTCGTTGATTCCTTCAAGGCCAGCAGCTTCAGCAGCACGACGAGTTAAAGTGTTTTTGTAAACTTTGAACTCAACGCCAGCTTCACGAAGTTGTTTACGAAGCTCTGTTACTTGTGCAACATTAAGACCACGGTAATCCACAACTACTACAGAAGCAGCGCCTTGGAATTTTTCAGTAATCTCTTGAACTTGTACTTGTTTGTTTTCGATTGCTTTGCTCATGATGACACCTCCTATTAGAATGGGTCATTTATACCGACAAAAGAAAAGCCTCCGAGTCAAATAGACACAGAGGCTGAAAGTCATCATCTTTAAATAAGAATCTGAATTCCGATGTCCTCGGTAGGAACATTAAGTGACAAGTCACTCCTACTGTCTACGGTACAAATGGATAATTCACAACAGCAACTATAGTATCACGTATAGCTGCTATCGTCAATACATATATATAAATTATTTTACTACTACGTTAGAAGCGTCAATTTTAACCGCTGGACCCATTGTAGTTGTAACATTTACAGATTTCATGTAAGTACCTTTAGCTGCAGCAGGTTTTGCTTTTTGAACTACATCAAAAACAGCTAAGAAGTTTTCTACTAATTTTTCTGCTGAGAAAGAAACTTTACCGATAGGAGCGTGGATAATACCAGCTTTATCAGCACGGTATTCTACTTTACCAGCTTTGATTTCTTCAATTGCTTTTGTTACATCAAAAGTAACTGTACCAGTTTTAGGGTTTGGCATTAAACCTTTAGGTCCTAATACACGACCAAGTTTACCAACTTCGCCCATCATGTCAGGAGTTGCTACGATTACATCGAAGTCAAACCAACCTTGTTGGATTTTTTGGATGTATTCTGCATCGCCTACATAGTCAGCACCAGCTGCTTCAGCTTCTTTAAGTTTTTCACCTTTTGCAAATACTAATACGCGTTGAGTTTTACCAGTACCGTTTGGTAGCACTACTGCACCACGGATTTGTTGGTCGTTTTTACGAGTATCAATACCTAAGCGGAAAGCAACTTCTACAGTAGCGTCGAAGTTTACTGTGCTAGTTTTTTGAGCAAGTTCGATTGCTTCTTGTGCAGTGTATAGTGCGTTACGATCAATTAATTTCGCTGCATCTTGCAGTTTTTTACCTTTTTTAGCCATTATATATTTCCTCCTTGATTGTGGTTATAGCGGATTTTACCTCCCACGAATAAAGGTTGCGTGTTCACAAAGAAACTTCGCAACCTTCCAAAAAACAAAACATCAAGTAAATGGGATTAGTCTTCGATAACAATACCCATGCTTCGTGCAGTACCTTCAACCATTAACATAGCAGCTTCTACTGAAGCAGCGTTAAGGTCTGGCATTTTAGTTTCAGCGATTTCGCGAACTTTATCACGTTTAACCGTTGCCACTTTTTTACGGTTTGGTTCACCAGATCCAGATTGGATACCAGCTGCTACTTTAAGTAGAACTGCTGCAGGTGGAGTTTTTGTAATGAAAGTGAAAGAACGATCCTCGAATACTGAAATTTCAACCGGAATAATAAGACCAGCTTGATCAGCAGTACGCGCATTGAATTCTTTACAGAATCCCATGATGTTCACACCCGCTTGACCTAATGCAGGACCAACCGGTGGAGCTGGGTTAGCTTTACCAGCAGGGATTTGAAGTTTTACAACTTTAATAACTTTTTTAGCCACGAGACACACCTCCTTAAGTCCGTGATGTGGTAATTGGGTTGCCCCTCCCACTCAATATCTGTCTGTCAGCTAAGTGCCGATAACATTAAAATTATCATTACAGACGTCAAACAAAAGTATGACAGTCTGACCTATGAAATGATACCACTTTTAATTTTTTTAAGCAAGTAGTAATTAACAAAATCTGCGAAACATCTACCAATTAGCATGTAATATTCTATTGGTAGAACTATAATTTTTGAACTTGTTCGAAATCTAGCTCCATAATTGTTTCGCGACCAAACATATCAACCGTCACTTTAATTTTACCTTTTTCCGTGTCAATTTCTTCAACACGCCCTTGGAAATGAGCAAACGGCCCTTCTAATACTTCTACTGCTTCACCAACAGTAATGTCCACTTCTACAACTTTATCAGTCATACCCATTTGTTGCAGTAAACGATCTGCTTCTTCTGGTAATAACGGTGTTGGTTTTGCTCCTCCACCTGATGAACCGATAAAGCCTGTAACACCAGGCGTATTTCGAACTACATACCAAGAGTCATCTGTCATGATTAACTCTACTAACACATAACCAGGGAAAACTTTACGCATCATTGTACGTTTTTTTCCATCTTTCATTTCTGTTTCTTCATGCTCAGGAACAATCACACGGAAGATTTTATCTTGCATTCCCATTGTTTCTACACGTTTCTCTAGGTTTGCTTTTACACGGTTTTCATACCCTGAATACGTATGAACAACATACCAATTTTTCTCCATAACTACTAGGACTCCTCGTCCGTCCCTCCCTTACAAATAAAAGTGAAAATGAATCGCGATACGCTCAATGCATTTTTACTCTTTTCACAAACATCTCATTAGAAAAATATAGCTTTCGCTAATTGCTTGCGAAAGCTCGATGATATATACCGAAACTAGCATAGTCATCTATCGCTACTATCATACTCTCCTAGTAGTATTTATCATAATGAGGAGATTTTACTGCTTTGCGCTTCACTTCACCCATCTCATCAATCCAACTAGATGGAGTTTTCTGCTGAATGAAGATAAAACAAACGAAAAAACCCGTTATTGCAATGGACGGGCTATTTCAAAAATATGCTATTTACTAAATTATAAATCTAAGTACCAGCGGAATAATGATGAAATACCTAAGTCAACTAACACAAAAAATAAAGCCATAATGACAACAGTTGAAATTACAACGACTGTATATTTCGTCAGTTCTTTACTTTTCGGCCAGCTTGTTTTGCGCATTTCTGACATTACATCGCTGAAAAAGCTTTTGATCTTGCCCATTCTAGCTTAACCTCCGAATCAATCAAATCTGTCTATTTACATATCATTTTATAGCGTTTGTTTATGCATTGTATGTTCATTGCAATGCGAGCAAAATTTCTTTAATTCGAGACGTACAGTTGAACCTTCTTTAGCTGGGAACGTGTAATTTCTCGAACCACATTTCTCACAATTTAGCACGACTTTTTTTGCCATATAATCACCTTTTTCGGCACTTTGTCTTTTTAAGACTAACACCTATATTTGTCAATGTCAATAAAGGCCTATATGGACTAAGACATTTCCTCAAGGACTAAATGACGTTCTAATTTGCGCTTTACCCGCTGCAATGCATTATCGATAGATTTCACATGACGATTTAATTTAGCGGAAATTTCATGATAAGATTGACCGTCTAGATATAAGGCTAAAACTTGAAGCTCTAACTCACTTAAAATCTCACTCATCTTTTCTTCTAAATATCCAAACTCTTCTCTATGAATCATCAATTCTTCTGGATCATCCATAATAGCACCCGTTAGTACATCCATAAGCGTTCGGTCTGACTCTTCGTCGAATATAGGCTTGTCCAAAGAGATATAGGAATTTAGAGGTATATGCTTTTGCCTAGTTGCTGTTTTAATAGCCGTAATAATCTGTCTTGTTATACATAACTCTGCAAAAGCCCTGAATGATGCAAGCTTATCTCCTTTAAAATCACGAATCGCTTTATATAAGCCTATCATGCCCTCCTGTACAATGTCTTCCTTATCTGCTCCGATTAAGAAATAGGATCTTGCCTTCGCTCTTACTAACAAACGGTATTTCGTAATTAAATAATCCAACGCATCTGTATTACCTTGATGCACCATTTCAATAAGCTCTTCATCATTGAATCGTTCAAAATCTTGTGTCACTTGTACAATGCTATTTTTAAACATGGTATCACCTCAGCCACAACAGATAATTAGAAACAGTATAACGGAATTGGAAAATATGCGTCAATCAATCATTTCAACCCACGTCGCCATTTTTCAAAGGCGAGCGCAACATCTGGCTTTAATTCTATACGAGAAGGCGGCTTACTTTCTTGCTTCCGCTTCACATCGTGGGTAATTTTATGTTGGATAATACCAGTATCAATTTCTAGCTCTCTAGCCGATTTCCTTAGGGCGCCATTCCCAAATATAACACTTTGCTCTGCCATATCAGAAGTTGCTACATGAATTTGTACATTTCTAGCCTTTAATTCGTGTGTCATTTTTTCAATGCGTTCATCTGCTGTTTCATTTTTTCGTGTATAAATGACTTCTACATCATTTTCTATATAAGATTGCTCTACTCCTGGTACAAGATGTGCGTCAAAAACAATAATTACGCGCCAACCCATTGCTGCTTTATATTCAGCCATGAGTTCTATCAACCTTCTTCGCGCATCCTCAAAATTCGTATCACGCAATGGCCGCAGCTCTTTCCAAGATCCAATCATATTATAGCCATCAACAAGCAAAATGTTTTTCATTGTTATTCAATCGCTTCTTGACGTTTACGATACACTTCGTACATTAATAAAGCTGCTGCTACTGATGCGTTCAGTGATGTGACATGACCAACCATCGGTAAGTGATATAAAAAATCGCATTTTTCTTTTAATAAACGCCCCATCCCTTTACCCTCACTGCCAATAATGATGGCTAATGGTAATGTTGCATCCATTTTTCGATAATCTGCAGATCCCTTTGCATCTGTACCTGCAATCCATATACCGCGTTCTTTTAATTCATCTATTGTTTGAGCAAGATTGTTTACACGTACAACTGGAACGTGTTCAATCGCTCCTGTAGATGCCTTTGCCACCACTGCTGTTAAACTCACTGATCGGCGCTTAGGGATAATAATACCATGTGCTCCTATAGCATCAGCCGTTCTCATAATAGACCCTAAATTATGAGGATCCTCTAACTCATCTAAGATTAAGAAAAAAGGATCTTCCTGTTTATGAGCTGCAGCTGCAAATAAATCCTCAAGTTCAGCATACTTATAAGCGGCAACAGAAGCAACAATTCCTTGATGATTGGCGCTTGATAATTGATCAACTTTCTTTTTTGGAACAAATTGAACTATGACACCACGTTCACGGGCTAAATCTAGCAATTCATTGACACCAGATTTCTTTACACCTTCTGCAATCCATACTTTATTCATATCGCGGCCTGAACGAAGTGCTTCTAACACTGGGTTTTTACCGGCAATAATTTCACCATTCTGTTCTGCCATTATTTAGACACTCCTTTTGATTCCTCGATTATTTGAATAGCATATGCAATGATTTCGTAGACGCGTTCTAGTTCATTCAATAAATATAAACTACCAAGCACCGCCTCAAAGCCTGAGCTATTACGATAGGTTTGGACATCCGTATTTTTTGGTACAGAGCCGGATTTGGCATTGCGTCCACGGCGGAACACTGCCAATTCCTCCTCTGTTAAATAATTTTCATCCATCATGCGATGAACGATCATAGATTGTGCTTTTGCTGAAACGTAGCGAGTTGCCTCTCGATGCAGTGTGTTTGGTTTAACACGACCAGAGCGTAGCAAATATTCTCGGACCTTTTGTTCCAATACGGCATCACCCATATAGGCTAACGCCAGCGCATTTAATTGTTTAACATCTTCATTGCGAAGTTTATCCAACTTAATTACCCTCGTTTCCATCTAGTTCCTTGTCGTGTATCTTCTAAAATGATACCTTGGGCTTGCAAATGGTCACGGATCTCATCAGAACGAGCAAAATCACGATTTTTACGTGCCTCGACGCGCTCTTGTAGTAATGCTTCAATTTCTTCGTCTAATAGTTCTTCTTCTTTTGCAAATTCAATACCTAAGACGTCACCTAGTACTTCAAAGGTTTCAATAAAGGTTTCTAATACCTTCTTGCAAGTATTGGTTTCATTTAAGTAAATATTAGCAATGCGAGCTATTTCAAATAACACAGAAATAGCGTTGGCTGTATTAAAATCATCATCCATCGCCTCTTCAAAATGCGCTTTTTGTTCCGCAATTTTGTTCAGCCATTCTTCAGAATGATCACCTAAGCTTACTGTAGTAGTAAGGCGATGCTTCACATTGTTGTAAGCTGTACGTATACGCTCTAAACCTGATGCAGCAGCTTCTACTAGGTCCTTCGCAAAGTTAATTGGATGACGATAGTGGACAGATAACATGAAGAAACGTAGTATCTGCGGGTCAATTTGTTTACGGATATCATTCACAAGAATGAAATTCCCAAGTGATTTGGACATCTTTTCATTATCAATATTAATATACCCGTTATGCATCCAATAACGCGCAAATGTTTTATCATTGTGTGCCTCTGATTGAGCAATTTCATTTTCGTGGTGAGGGAAAGTTAAATCCTGCCCACCAGCATGAATATCAATAGTATCTCCTAAATGTTCACGAGCCATTACAGAACACTCAATATGCCACCCTGGACGGCCATCTCCCCATGGGCTTTCCCAGAAAATCTCACCTGGCTTAGCTGCTTTCCATAAAGCGAAATCTAGCGCATCATCTTTTTTCTCGCCTGCTTCAATACGAGCACCGATTTTTAAATCGTCAACGGATTGGTGTGATAATTTACCGTAGCCATCAAATTTACGAGTACGGTAATACACATCTCCAGCAGACTCATAAGCGTAGCCCTTTTCCATTAACACTTGAATAAATTGAATGATATCGTCCATATGCTCTGTCACACGTGGATGAACATCTGCTTTTTTGCATCCTAGTGCCATAACATCCTCAAAATAAGCTGCAATAAAGCGCTCTGTTAATTCATGCACTTCTTCGCCTAGCTCATTTGCCGCTTTTATAATTTTATCGTCTACATCCGTAAAATTGGAAACAAACTTTACATCATAGCCTTTATACTGAAAATAACGACGTACTGTATCATAAACAATTACAGGACGTGAATTCCCAATATGGATATAGTTATAAACTGTAGGACCGCAGACATACATTTTTACCTTGCCTTCTTCTAGCGGTACAAAGGTTTCCTTTTGTCGTGTTAATGAGTTAAAAATTTGAATACCCATTGTATTTCACTCTCCTTTTCTATTGAATAAAAAAGCGCCCCTATCACTCCTAAAAGGAATGACAGAGACGCTCGATTTGCGTGGTTCCACTCTGATTGAAGACAAAAAGCCTTCCACTTTGGACATCCATTAACGGGGATGACTCGATAAAGCCTACTATCGTTCAGCTTTATGCTCAAAGGTGCATTTCAGTTTTGCCTAGGCTCAGACCACTTTCAGCCGGTGATGGTCCTCTCTTAAGAGCATGCGCCACTTACTTCTCCTTATCAACGCTTTTTCAATGTAAATACATTTTACAACGAAAGAATGAATTGTCAATAAATTTATCTTTATTGTGCAAATTTTTCTACACGGTCAATTGCTTTCTCTTTACCAATTAAACAAATGGCGTTCGGCAACTCTGGTCCATGTGTTTCACCTGTTGTCACAACACGGATTGGCATAAACAGATTTTTGCCTTTATGACCAGTTGTCTTTTGTACAGCTTTAATCGCAGCTTTTACCGCATCTGGTGTAAATTCTTCTAGCTCTTCCAATTGTGCTTTAAATGCTGCCATTACTTCAGGTACTTGCTCTCCTGCTAAAACCTCTTTTGCTTCTTCATCATATTCAATATGGTCGTTAAAGAATAGGCTAGATAATTCGACAATTTCTGCGCCAAAACTCATTTGGTCATGATAAAGTGCGATTAAATCCGTCGCCCAAGCACGTTGCTCCGCAGTAAGCTCTTCAGGTAACAAGCCTGCTTTTTGTAGGTGAGGTAAAGATAATGCTACAACTTCTTCTAAAGACAGTTTTTTAATATATTGATTATTCATCCATGTTAGTTTTTGCTTATCAAACATAGATGGTGATTTTGAAAGACGTTTTTCATCAAAAATTTTGATAAATTCTTCTTTTGAGAAAATCTCTTCCTCTCCCTCTGGAGACCAACCAAGTAGGGCAAAGAAGTTAAACATTGCTTCAGGAAGATAACCTAAATCTTTATATTGCGTAACAAATTGAATAATCGATTCATCACGCTTAGATAGTTTTTTACGGTTTTCGTTAATAATTAATGTCATATGACCAAAGCGAGGATATTCCCAACCAAATGCATCAAAAATCATCATTTGCTTTGGTGTATTTGATAAATGCTCCTCACCACGGAATACGTGAGAGATTTCCATAAAGTGATCGTCTAAAACAACTGCATAGTTATATGTTGGAATACCATTTGCTTTTACAAGTACCCAATCACCAATATCTTTAGACTCAAATGTAACTTGTCCACGAACTAAATCTTCAAATTCGTATGTTACATTTTCAGGTACACGCATACGGATTGTGTATGGCTCACCTGCAGCTTCTTTAGCAGCGACTTCATCTGCTGATAAGTGGCGACATGTACCATCATAAGTAGGCGCAGCTACACCTCTTGCTTTTTGTTCTTCTCGAGAAGCTTCAAGCTTTTCAGAAGAACAGAAACACTTGTAGGCTACACCTTGCTCTAATAGTTTTTCAGCATGCTCTTTATAAATATCAAGACGTTCCATTTGACGATAAGGCGCATAAGGTCCACCAATATCAATGGACTCATCATATTCAATACCTAACCATTTTAGGTTATCTAGCTGAGATGCTTCTCCGCCCTCTACATTACGTTCAATATCCGTATCTTCAATACGTACAATGAATTTACCGTTATGATGTTTTGCATATAAATAATTGAATAATGCTGTACGCGCTCCACCGATATGTAAATAACCTGTTGGAGATGGCGCGTAACGAACGCGAACTTCTTTCGTCATAATTAAAAGCCTCCTAAATTTTCGATCAAAAATTGACTTTGTTCATTTTACCACTCTGTTACAGGAAATAAAAGCGGGGTTCATCCACATTTATTTCTTAATCAAAAGAATTGTTGCCATTGCCGCAATACCTTCCTCACGACCTGTAAAACCTAATCGTTCCGTTGTCGTTGCTTTAACATTTACCTGTGAAGGCTCTGCGTGTAATAATTCAGCGATACGCTGTTGCATCTGTCCAATATAGGGTGCCATTTTAGGGCGCTGTGCCATAATGGTACAATCCACATTACCTAGAGAATAGCCCTTATCCTCAACAATTTTCCAAATGTACTCTAATAATTTTGCAGAATCCGCGTCCTTAAATGCAGGGTCTGTATCTGGAAAATGACGGCCAATATCCCCTTCTCCAATTGCTCCTAGAGCTGCATCTGTGACAGTGTGTAAAAGAACATCCGCATCTGAATGTCCTACTAGTCCTTTTTCATGCGGAATGGTAATGCCTCCAATAATTAATGGACGACCTTCTTCAAATGCATGTACGTCAAAACCTTGTCCAATTCGAAACATATTCATCTTCCTTTAATTAATATTTATCATTATCATATCAAAATTTGCCATAGGTTGTTTGAAAAGCGCCTTAATAATTATCCTCCTATAGCAGTAATGGGCAGTTTAGAAAGCTACACTCTCTAGACTGCCCTACATTCATTAAATATGATACTCTATATTTTTCATTTGACTGTTGCTAATATTCGGAGATGGCTGTGAATTATAGACACGTGAATAAGGAGGAACAGAGTGTGTTAGCCAAATATTACTTCCTAAAACGGAATCGTGCCCAATCGTCGTCTCGCCCCCTAAAATAGTGGCACCAGCATAAATGACAACATTGTCAGCAATATTCGGATGACGTTTAATGCCCTTAATTGGATTACCATTTTCATCTAACGGGAAGCTTAGTGCACCTAATGTTACACCTTGATAAATTTTTACATTCTTTCCGATTGTACAAGTTTCACCGATAACGACACCTGTTCCGTGGTCAATAAAGAATGATTCTCCTATTGTAGCCCCTGGATGAATATCGATACCCGTTAATCGGTGCGCATATTCTGACATAATTCGAGGCACAATTTGTACGCCCATTTCGTATAACTCATGTGCAATGCGGTGAATATAAACAGCCACAATAGATGGATAGCTTAGTAAAATTTCTTCTGTGGAGAGAGCTGCTGGGTCACCATTATATGCCGCTTGAATATCTGTTTGTAGCACTTGGCGAATGGCAGGAAATCGATTAATCAAATTCATAACAATTTTGTCTGCTTGTTCACGGCAATACTTCTCGCAATTGGCAGGGTCACTGTCCTCCATATTATAAAATAATACTTTTTCGATAATATCCCGCAAATCTAATGCCGTTTCACGCAGCTTATTACTGCAAACTACGTTCACCCTTGTTTCATCAATCGGTCTTGTCATATAAATGCCAGGAAACAGCACCTCATGGAAATTATCTATTATTTTTATAACCCGATCCCGTCCATCAAAGCCTATTGAGTTGTCAACGTCGATGTACTGTTTATTTATACTAGTTAATGAACCTGTAATTTCTGGAACCTTTTGATTTAACCAATCATTTAATGACACAATAAACACCCCTCACATCTTTTCATCTATTCTATTACCTTATTAATCATATATCCACTATTTCATTTTACACGTAAAACGATCATACACGGATAAAACCACTTTATGTGAGCTTATTCTAACTTTTTATCCTTTTCCTAGCCTTCGTTTCTCATTCGGCTATAAGGATGTCATTATCATACATATATAATGGACATAATTCGCAACCAAGAGGTATTCCTGCACCATGGACTTTTACCCAACCAAAACAAATAAAAAAGACTATCCATCCTCAACAAACTACGAATGAATAGCCTATATTTCTTAATGATTGAATGATCCACGCTTACGCAAGATTGCCTCACCAAATACTAAGTCTTCTTGTGTTGTCATTTTTACATTTTCATAACTACTTTCTACGATGTGTACCTGATGTCCGAGACGCTCCATTAGCATCGCCTCATCTGTCCCAAGAAAACCTACTTTTTCAGCTACGTCCTCTGCTTCCATAATTAATTCAAAACGGAATGCTTGTGGAGTTTGCACCATCCAAAGGCTTTCTCGATCAACCGTTTCCTCTATAATGCCATTCATTGATACTTTTTTCATCGTATCTTTCGCACGAACCCCTGCAATTGCTGCACCGTGATTATGGGCGTTCTGTACAAGCTTTGCAATAATATCATGCGTAATAAACGGGCGTGCTGCGTCATGAACAAGCACAATATCTACCTGTTGCATCTCTTTCATGCACGAATGAACCGAATGCTGTCGCTCAGCACCTCCATCAGGTAAGCCCTTCACTTTGGTAATCTGATAATCCTCTAGCATTTTTTGAATATATGCACGTTCTTCTGGTTTAACGGCCAGCCAAATACCTGTGCAAGAGGGATCTTGTTGAAACACTTCTAGCGTGTGTACCAGAATAGGCTTCTCCAAAAGCTTTAAAAATAATTTATTTTGCCCTGCACCCATACGCTTCCCACTTCCAGCAGCAGGTAGAACCACTTCATATTGCATTTTCCCACATCCTAATCGTCCTTCGGCTTAGCAAAGATCATACGACCTGCTGACGTTTGCAGCACACTAGTAACTGTAACTGTAATTGCCTGTCCAATATAACTACGACCACCTTCAACCACAATCATCGTACCATCATCTAAATAGGCAACTCCTTGGTTATGCTCTTTACCATCTTTTATAACCACAACCTGCATGTCCTCACCTGGTATGACCACAGGCTTCACTGCATTCGCTAAATCATTAATATTTAATACTTTTACATGATGGAGTTCACAGACTTTATTCAGGTTAAAATCATTCGTAACAATTTGTGTGTCGTTACCCATTTTTTTTGCAAGACGTACAAGCTTTAAATCTACCTCTTGTACATCTTCAAAATCCTCGTCTGTAATTTCAACTTTTGTCTTACGTTCATCTTGTAGTTTTTTTAATATATCTAAACCACGCCGACCTCTTGTGCGCTTTAAGGTGTCGGAAGAATCAGCTATATGCTGAAGCTCTGTGAGCACAAATTGAGGTACAACTAAGATACCCTCAATGAAGCCTGTTTCAGAAATATCAGCAATACGACCATCGATAATCACACTTGTATCTAGCAGTTTGTAGCTTCCTCGAACCTCTTGAACTTCAGCACCTTCACTAGCTTTTTTCTTCGTATTGCCACTTCGTAATGTAAAAAGCTGTATGAGCTCATCTCTTTTTCTAAAACCTAGACGGAAACCTAAATACCCTAATACAAATGACAGGATAATAGGGAGTACTTCCGTAATAACAGGGAATTTTACACTATCAATGGCAAAGCCTAAAAAGTAAGCGACAATCAACCCAATTATTAAACCAAACGTACCAAATAATAAATCTCCGATAGGAACCTTAAACAGAACTTCTTCCATCCAGCTAATGAGCCTTACAAAGTAATCGGAAAATGCAAAAGATAGTGTAAACAGTAAAAGTGCGCCTAGAGCTACTGATACATAAGGATTATCTAGCCAAGGATTAGATGATAAATGAAGCAATTCGTATAATGGCGGTAAGAAAACAAGGCCCAATGCTCCTCCAATCAGTAAAAACGCAATTTGAACAAATTTTTTCACAAGCTGTCACCTCCTAATTGTTAGTTAAGATTATACATAGTTTACGGCAGAAAATCTTTCATGAGCTCAATCAAATTCTCATTATTTTTGATGTTGTGAAACAAGGATAAGTTAGTTAGACATAATTTTACAAATTTCTATTTTTGCATCTAATAGATGACAATCCTTTATTCCTACATCAGCTATTATTTAGGACGATGATTCCTTTATTTGAGTTTCCGATATTAGCATTAAAAATGAAGGAAAATGCATGTCAGCATAATATCCAACATGCACAATCTCCTCTATAGCTCTCTAAAGCATGCATTTAAAGCATCCTTTATCGTTTCTACACCAACAATTTCAATTCCCTGTGGAAATTCCCAACCACCGATATTCGAAGCTGGAATGAAAGCTCTTTTGAATCCAAGCTTCGCCGCTTCAATGACTCGCTGTTCTATACGTGACACCCGACGGACCTCACCTGTCAGTCCTACCTCACCAATAAAGCAATCCGTTGCACGCACTGCCTGATCCTTAAAACTAGATACAATGCTTGTCAACACTGCTAAATCTATAGCTGGCTCATCCAGCTTGACACCACCAGCAACTTTAATATATGCATCCTGAGCTTGTAGCATGAGACCCATACGCTTTTCTAGTACAGCCATTAGCAATTGTACTCGGTTTTGATCGACACCTGTGGCCATACGTTTAGGATAGTTAAAGCTTGTAGGTGTAACTAAGGATTGAATTTCAACAAGGATAGGCCTTGTCCCTTCCATTGATGCAACAATAGTTGACCCCGCCGCACCTTGTGAACGCTCCTGTAAAAATAACTCAGAAGGGTTTAGAACTTCCTTTAACCCACCCTGAAGCATTTCAAATATGGCAATTTCATTTGTAGAACCAAAGCGATTTTTTTGGCTTCGTAAAATACGATGATTATGATGTCTTTCCCCTTCAAAATACAGTACAGTATCAACCATGTGTTCTAAAATACGTGGCCCAGCTATTTGCCCCTCTTTTGTTACATGCCCTACTAGAAAAATAGCAATACCTTTAGTTTTAGCGATTCGCATAAGCTCAGCTGTACATTCACGAACCTGTGATACACTACCTGGGGCGCTTGTTACTTCTGGATGAAAGACCGTTTGTATAGAATCCACAATGACAAATTTAGGTTGGACTTCATCAATGGTTTGATTTAAAAACTCTAGGTTTGTTTCGGAATATATGTAAAGCTCTTGAGAAATCACTCCTAAACGCTCTGCTCGTAATTTCGTTTGACGAATGGATTCCTCTCCAGAAATATAAAGTACGCGATGCCCTTTATTTGAGAGTAATGCGGAAACCTGTAATAGTAATGTTGATTTCCCTATTCCGGGATCGCCCCCAATTAATACTAGAGAACCAGGTACAATGCCGCCGCCTAATACACGATTGAGCTCGCCCATTTCTGTTGCTACACGCGATTCCTCAGTTGCTTCCACCTGGATAATCGGGATTGCCTTTTGGGTAACTGTAGCAGAATGTTGAAATGCTCCACGTGGACCTTTAGCAACCATCTCCACTTCTTCGACCATTTTATTCCATTCACCACACCCTGGACATCTTCCCATCCATTTAGCAGATTCATAGCCACAGCCTGAACATACAAATTTCGTTTTTTTCTTTGCCAAAATGCTTTCACCTCGAATATTTGTTCTTATCCTTAATTGTACAGAAAAAAAGACAGCTTGGCACTTAAAGCCTTACTGTCTTTCCTTGAAATTATTTAGAGATGGATACTCCCTCTTTTTTCTTTACAACAAACTCATCGTTTACATAATCAATGACAACCTGATTACCCTTTTCTACATTACCTTTTAGTAATTCTTCCGATAATCGATCCTCTACTTGTTTTTGTAATGCACGACGTAGTGGACGAGCACCATATTGAGGGTCATAGCCTTCTTCAGCAATTTTTTCAAGTGCCGCATCAGTCAGCTCTAACGAAATGTCTTGCTCTTTCAAGCGTTTTGTTAAAGCATTGCCCATCATCGCAATGATTTCTTTTAAGTGCTCTTTTTCTAATGCGTGGAAGACAATCATTTCATCGATACGGTTTAAGAATTCCGGACGGAATGCTTTTTTCAATTCTTCTAACATCGTACCCTTCATGTCTTTATGCTTAGACTCTGCACCACCTACATTGAAACCAAGGCTCTTTTGGTATTTTAATGCATCCGCACCAACGTTTGAAGTCATAATGACCACTGTATTGCGGAAGTCTACTACACGTCCCTTAGAGTCTGTTAAACGACCATCTTCAAGCACTTGCAATAGAATATTGAATACATCAGGATGTGCCTTTTCAATTTCATCTAATAAAACGACTGAATATGGCTTACGGCGAACTTTCTCTGTCAGTTGGCCACCATCATCGAAGCCTACATAGCCTGGAGGTGAACCTACTAAACGAGAAGTCGAATGTTTCTCCATATACTCGGACATATCAACACGAATCATCGCATCCTCATCGCCAAACATTACTTCAGCCAGTGCTCTTGCAAGCTCTGTTTTACCAACACCTGTAGGTCCTAAGAAGATAAATGAACCAATTGGTCGTTTTGGATCTTTTAAGCCTGCTCTTGCACGACGTATTGCACGAGAAATCGCTTCTACCGCTTCACCTTGCCCTACTACACGTTTGTGTAATTCTTCTTCAAGCTGCAGTAACTTCGAAGATTCTTCGGAAGCAATTTTAGCAACTGGGATTCCTGTCCACATTGATACAACTGCTGCTACATCATCCACAGTCACCTTAGATTCGGCTTTACCTTGCTCTTCTTTCCAATTTTTTCGAGTGGCTTCAATTTCATCCTTCAGCTTTTGCTCCGTATCTCTTAGCGCTGCTGCCTTTTCAAATTCTTGACCTGATACGGCTGCATTTTTTTCAGAACGAACATTTTCAAGCTTATCCTCGAGCGCCTTTAAGTTTGGTGGCACTGCGAATGAGCGTAAGCGTACTTTAGAACCTGCTTCATCGATTAAGTCAATCGCTTTATCTGGTAAGAAGCGGTCAGAAATATATCTATCACTCATTTTTGCGGCTGCTTCAATCGCTTCATCTGTAATTTTTACACGGTGATGCGCTTCATAACGATCACGTAAGCCTTGAATAATTAGAATAGCCTCTTCCACTGTCGGCTCATCCACTTGGATTGGTTGGAAACGGCGCTCTAAAGCTGCATCCTTTTCAATGTACTTACGGTACTCATCAAGTGTTGTGGCACCAATACATTGCAGCTCACCACGTGCTAAAGATGGTTTTAAGATATTTGATGCATCAATCGCACCTTCAGCACCACCCGCACCGATTAATGTATGCAATTCGTCAATAAATAAAATGATGTTGCCTGCTTGGCGAATTTCATCCATCACTTTTTTCAAACGATCTTCAAATTCTCCACGATATTTTGTACCTGCAACAACTGTCCCCATATCTAGTGTCATTACACGTTTGTCACGAAGGATTTCTGGCACTTCGTTATTAATAATTTGCTGTGCCAATCCTTCAGCAATCGCTGTTTTACCAACACCTGGCTCACCAATCAATACAGGGTTATTTTTCGTACGACGCGATAAAACTTCAATAACTCGTGTAATTTCCTTGCTTCGGCCAATAACAGGGTCTAATGTACCTTCACGTGCAATTTGTGTTAAATCACGTGCTAGACTATCTAATGTTGGTGTATTGGCAGCTTGAGCTGCTTGTTGGCCAGATTGGGCATTATCATTATTACCTAATAGCAATAATACTTGCTGGCGAGCCTTATTTAAACCAACTCCCGCATTGTTTAAAACGCGAGCTGCCACGCCCTCACCCTCACGTATAAGCGCCAGTAATAAATGCTCTGTGCCAATATAGGAGTGACCTAATTTACGTGACTCATCAACAGATAATTCAATTACTTTCTTAGCTCTTGGCGTATAATGAACGATTGGACCGACATCTTCTTTGCCCTTACCAACTAATTCTTCAATGCCAGCTTCAATCATTTGAGGACTAATATCAATGGCTTCTAACGCTTTCGCAGCAATACCGCCGCCTTCACGTATAAGCCCTAATAGAATATGCTCTGTACCGATAGATTCGTGCTTCCAACGAATAGCCTCTTCCTGAGCAAGCTGTAATACTTTTTGCGCGCGTTGTGTAAAACGATTAAACATCATATAAATCCTCTCCTTTTTCCCCATTTATAGGCTTATTCGCATGTTCTTGAGATAATGTCTCACGAAGCATCTCCGCTCGAACACGATCCCGCTCAGCAGGTGGTAATGCCTCACCTGCATAGTGCTGTAAAAAACCTGGTTGCATACTAACAACACATTCATTTAAGGTCGTTGCTTGTATACCATCAATCAATTGTAAATCTACTCCTAAACGAACATTAGATAGGCAAGTCGCGGCTTCCTCACTTGTTAAAATTCTCGCATGTGTAAGGGTGCCTAAAGCCCGATATACTCGATCTTCTAGCGCAAGCTCTGCCTTTTCCATTAATTTACCTCTTGCATGTCGTTCTTTTTGAATAATCTTTTCAGCGACACTTTGTATGTCTGCTAAAATATCTTCCTCTGTCTTTCCAAGTGTAATTTGGTTAGACACTTGATAAACATTCCCTAAATTTTCGCTTCCTTCACCATATATACCTCTTACAGTCATTCCTAAGCGTGTCATGGCGTTTATAATCTGATTCATTTGCCCTGTTAATGTAAGAGCGGGTAAATGCATCATGACGGACGCTCGTAGACCCGTACCAATATTCGTTGGACAACTTGTTAAATAACCAAAAGTATCTCGAAAAGCATACGGTAATACTTTCTCTAGGATACGATCAATCTTATTTGCTTGTTCATAGGCACTTTGAAGTTGAAAACTTGCTGTCATACATTGAATGCGTAAATGATCCTCTTCATTCACCATAATGCTCACGGATTCATCTTCAGAAAGTAGTATAGAGCCCACTTGCTCTTTTTTAGCCAGTTGTGGGCTAATCAAATGCTTTTCTACAAGAATTTGACGCTGTAAAGGCGATAAATCCTTTATAGCAAAATAAGCATAATCATTTTGAAGCATTGGGCTATCACTTACAGCATGTGTAACAGCCTGTTCTACCTGCAGGGCCTCATTCTCTGAAAACGCTAAAGGAAAACGGTACCCATCTAAATTTCGTGCGAGGCGTATCCGTGTACTAATGACGATATCTGAGTAATCATCTTTGATATGCATCCAAGTTGGTGTCGCACGCTCTAAAAATGATTCAATCATCATGACACATCACCACCTTCAAATTGTAGATGCTTCTCTAGCTCTTTGACTTCATCCCGTAGCTTCGCCGCTTCTTCAAACTGTTCTTCATCTACGGCGGATTTCATACGCTTGCGGATATCTTCTATTTGCTTTTTAATAACATACACATTACTGCGAGCACCAGGCATTTTACCAATGTGTTGTGGACCTGCCTGAATGCGATTAAATAGCTTTGGCAAATGATCACCAAATGTGTCATAACAGCTTGGGCACCCGAATTTTCCTTCTTTTAAAAATTGCTTATACGAAAATCCACATTGTGGGCATGTTTGCTGTTGTGGTTGTACCTGTTGTTTTTCCCCCACCTTTTGCCATGTAGGAGAGCCAAACCAGTTAGACAATAACTGTTGAATAGATACTGGCTCTTGTTTAAACTCTGCATGAAATGGATGGAATTGTGAGGCGCAGACGTCACAATAATGATGCTCTACTTTTTGCCCACTTTGAACTTGTGTTACTGTAACTGTCGCATTACGTTGTTTACAATGTTCGCATATCATTTCCATCACCTCACTATTTTTGTTGTTCATATTTAATTGTTGTCAGCATTGCTCGCAATATTTTTGATCGAATGACATCTCTTAATGGGAGATGCAAGTCGATCGTGGAGCGATCAATTGCTGCTAACATTAATTTCGCTTCTCGCTTGGAAATTACCTGCTCATCAATGAGTCGATAAACCAAATCTTCCGCCATCGTTTGAGATGCTCCACCTTCAATTTGCCGGAGAACATCGTCGATTAAATCAATCTGTGAATTCGCGCGGACACGTAAAATTCGAATGTATCCACCACCACCACGTTTGCTCTCAACAAGGTAACCCCGCTCGGCAGTAAATCTTGTATTAATGACATAATTTATTTGTGATGGTACACATTGAAATTTATCAGCGATTTCACTACGTTTAATTTCAATATGCCCTTCTCCACCTAATTCAAGTACTTGCTTTAAGTAACCCTCTATGATGTCTGATATATTACGCATTTTAGGAATACACCTCGCTTGCTTCACTGACTTTGACTATCTTTGACTTTCTTTGAGTATATTATACAAAACGCCTGAAAAAAATTGCAATGATTTCGCCCATAGAAAAGTGGAAAGTCTTGAAAATGCCCTTTAAGGCAACAAAAAGAGCACTTTTTTAATTATTTGTGTACGGTTAATAATTTCCTCATACATTTAATGTACCCTAGTTAGTCATAGAAAAAACGCAAGCATATGCAACTAGCATATACTTGCGTCTATGAAAATTATACCCAGCGACCAACAATTGGATAGCGCCAAGGTTCATCCGACAATGCTTTTACGATACCAATAATCGGTACCACAAATAGCATAATGCCGAAAATGATTAAAAATGGTAAGCCAATAAGGACAAAGCTTAAAACAACAGAGATAGCAATTAAAACACCCATGACAATTTGGAATAGCAATGCTTGAATAGAAATTGCCTTTACTTCCTCATCAGAACTAATTAAAAAGAAAATAATGGGCACTAACCATGGCGCAAAAAATGCACTTGCGTGTATGATTACTTTAGACCATTTAGTCTCCATATATATCAACCCTTTCTTTGAACTTTATCTATGTTTTATGTACTACTATTTACGGAACTATACCCACAATAGTTTCACATTTAAAAGGATTTTTTAAAATTTTTTTGAAAGGCTGTGAGGAGAGTTGGAATTTAACAACACATTAGCAAATGAATATGAAAAGGGTATTCGCCGTACATTGCCTAGTTATGATGCCATGCTACGTTTAATACAAACTTTTTATCACTCTAGACTACCAGAAAATGCTAACATGTTAATCGTGGGAGCAGGGAGCGGCAATGAAATTATACAGCTGGCAGAAGGAAGGCCACATTGGTCATTCACTGGCATTGATCCATCTGCATCCATGCTTAGCATAGCTAAAGAGCGTTTACTCGCTCTACCAAATAATATGTCATTCCATCAGGCTACAATACTAGATGCTTCGCTGCCCTTCTCACAGTATGATGCAGCAAGCTGTGTTCTCGTCTTGCATTTTATTCAGGAATATAAAGAAAAGCTAGACACAATAAAAGAAATAGCAAAACATTTAAAACCTGGAGCACCATTTGTCCTTGTTTCAAAATATGGTCAGCTAGGCTCTTTAGAAACAGAACTACAATTTGATTTATGGCGTTCCTATTGGCAACAGCATACTAGACTTTCTTTGTCTGAATTAGCAGAGATGGAAAAATCCATTCGTTCTCTTTCTTTTATGAGTGAAGAGGAAATTGTAACACTTTTACAAAGGGCAGGCTTTACTAAACCTTCTAGATTTTTTGCCACTACTTTGTTCGGTGGATGGGTATGCTTTAAAGAGGACTAACTATTTTGTAGTAAATAATTTGAGGTGAAAACCGTGATAAGCACCATTGGCATTACAAAACAACAACATCTGTTAAAAGATTTTCCATTAGAGGAGATCCATCAGCAAGAATTTGAATGGTATTGGGTTGATTTTAATTGTCCTACAGCCGAGGAAGAATCATTGTTGGATACATTTTTTCATTTTCACCCTCTTGCTATTGAAGATTGCTTAATGAGATTACAGCGTCCAAAGCTAGACTTTTATGATGATTTTCATTTCTTTGTCATTCATCGAGTGAATGAAGAGACGTTAGCTGCGGAGGAGGTTAATATATTTGCCTCCAATAAATTTATCGTAACCTTCCATAAAAATCCTGTCCCTGAAATAGATAAGGTGCAGAAGATGCTGGAAAACCAACCGAAGAATTGGGAGCGCGGTACTGTATACTTAACGTATCAAACCATTGATAAAATCGTTGATAGTTATTTTCCACTCGTTTACAAAATTGAAGATCATCTAAATGCTTTAGAAGGTGAACTTACATACCAAAGCAATGTAAATGCCATGAAAATTGTCTTCGAGTTCCGTAGTGACTTACTTGATTTAAGACGTACTATTTTACCAATGCGTGATCTTTTATATCGCGTTCTTAATTCTTACCGTTTCTCATTAAAGAAATCAGAAAGAGCTTATTTTGGAGATATCTACGACCATCTACTTAAGCTAACAGAGATGGTTGAATCCAATCGAGAGCTTACCGCGGATATGCGAGATAGTTATATGGCTATGAGTTCGAGTCGCATGAATGGCATTATGATGACTCTAACAATTGTCTCAACAATCTTTATCCCACTTACCTTCATTGCTGGTGTATATGGAATGAATTTCGATAATATGCCGGAGCTTCATGGACAATATAGCTATTTTATTGTACTTGGAATTATGATAATTATCGTTATCTTTATGCTGGCCATCTTTAAACATAAGGGATGGTTTAAACTATTTAAACCATAAAAAAAGACTGCTCGTTTTGTTGTGAAACGAGCAGTTTTTTTAATTTATTAATACGGTCCTCTATCATCAATTTTATTATCGCCCTGCTGTGGAAATAAAAAATAGGCTAATACCCCTGATCCTAAAGCTGCACATATTGTAATTAATAATTGCTCAACATCTGGTACCTCAGCATAATAGTTTCGTAGCATATAAACAGAACCAATTGCAACAATCACCATGACAGGAATAACAAATTTAAAGCGTTTTTTCTCCATACTATCCCTCCTCCCATTCTTTTTTTCGTACGATTTTTATATTGCTAAACAGTTCGTATTTTACAGGTTTCCTATTTTAAATTCAAATTTACATCGCTTCACCATTTGGACTAACAATAAAGTAAAAAAATAAAGAAATAACCAATTTTTTAACCAAATATTCAGCAAATAATAGTAAAATAGATTTAAGCCCATTTATTTATTAAATTTACAAACCTAACAAATTTCAAAAGTGCTTATTTACTTACAATTTACAATGGATATTAAGAATGGAGCAAATAATAATGAGTTGGTTTTCAAAAAATAGTAGTTCTAGCTACTCAATTACATTAACACCAGAAAATTTTAAGAGCAGTGTACAACTAGATGTATTGAACCACCCCAATCTTCAAAAACAATTACAACTTTTAAATTTAACACTTGAGGATTTAGCTATTATTAAGCAACTACAGCCCTTAGCTAAAGACTTAATTCCTGAAATGGTGGAGAAATTTTATGCAGCCATTAGTTTGAGCCAAGATTTACTTGATATTATTAATAGAACATCACATATTGATCGTTTGAAAATCACGTTACATAAACATTTAAGCGACATTTTTGAAAGTCATATTAATGATGCCTACATTGCTGAACGAAAAGCCATTGCTGAGGCTCACGTTCGAATTGGCTTGCAGTCAAAGTGGTATATTGCCTCATTCCAATCACTCACTACTACTTTTGCAAACTTTGTGAACGAAGTGGATATTTCTAAAACAGATGCTATTCGTGCTATAAACGCTTTTTGTAAAATCATTAATTTTGAGCAACAGCTGGTGATTGAGGCCTATGAAAAAGAGGAAGAGCGTATTCGCTCAGCAGCAGATGCAACAAAAAATTCCCTTGTCACGACGATCCAAAGTACTGCTGAGGAGCTTAATGCCATTAGTGAAGAAACAGCCGCATCATTATTAGTGATCTCCTCACAAACAGATGATATTGCTGTAGCGACTAAGCAAGGATTGAGCTTCGTAGCAGATACACAAGAAAAATCAAGACGTGGTCAACAGCAGTTGAAAGAACAAAATGATTTAATCCAAGTTATTTTGCAAAGTGTCAACGGTCTTGAGGTAACGATGAACCAACTACGTACCTCTTCTCAAAAAATTTCTGAAATCGTTGGGCTAGTTACAGGCATTGCAGATCAAACCAATTTATTAGCATTAAATGCTTCTATTGAGGCAGCACGAGCAGGAGAACATGGGAAAGGTTTTGCGGTGGTTGCTGAGGAAGTTCGTAAACTCGCTGAGGAAACAAAAAACGCCGTCCAAAATGTTTCTCATCTTATTAAGGAAACGGAAAGTAATATTACGACTATGGCTAATTCAGTTATCAATGTTGATCAAAAAATTCAGCATAGCGTCAATACACAAGAAAGTTTATCCAAGTCATTTAATGATATTGCTGATGCAGTTTCTGGTATTCAACAGCAATATGTAAATACATCAAGAGATATTTCAGCCATTTCCAATTTAATTACTGAATTATCGCAGGGCGCTACGCTAGTATCTTCGTCTTCCGACTCGCTCATTAATGTTGTTAATGAGTTAAATATGTAAAAAAAGGGAACTCGTTTAGAGTTCCCTTTTTCCTTAATGCGGCAATGCACGTTTTTGTTTACGGTGCTCTCGTCTTGCTGGCCCAGTTTCAAATAAACGCTTTTCTTCATCTGTTTCAGGGTAAATCGCAGGAACTGGTACTGGTTTCCCTTCCTCATTTACTGCAACCATCGTGACAAATGATTCTGTCGTTAATTTTTCCTCGCCAGTCTCAATATTGCGCGAAACAACGCGAACATAAACCTCCATCGAAGAACGTCCTGTAGACGAAACAATACTCTCGATTTCAAGAATATCTCCTACATGTGCAGCGGATAAAAAATCAACCGAGTCAATAGAAGCTGTCACTACAAGGCCTTTTGCATGTTTCATTGCTGTAATAGCAGCGATTTCATCAATATAAGCTAACACTCTTCCACCGAAAATAGAATTGTGATTATTTGTGTCTGGGGGTAATACGAGACGCGATTGAACCGTACGTGATTGGCTCATTGGTACAGCGTTGTTTGGCATAATTCTTGCAACTTCCCTTCTCATGTTGTTCTTTCGTCATCGTATCGCAGAAAAAGAGCTGATGCAAATTTAGAACGATTTTTTCATCGAAATAAATTTCATGTCAGTCATTTCCTCTAGAGCCCACTTAATTCCTTCACGTCCGTAACCACTCATCTTTACTCCACCATATGGCATGTTATCTACTCGGAATGTCGGAATGTCATTAATAATGACAGCACCAGCCTGTAATTCATCTGCTGCATATAAAGCATCTGACAGTATATTCGTGTAAATACCTGCATTTAGACCAAGGTCCGACTCGTTTACAAGTCGAATTGCGTCGTCTAATGTTTCATATGAAACAATTGAGACGATTGGTGCGAATGTTTCCTGACAGACAATTTTCATATCAGCTGTCACATTCGTCATAACTGTTGGTGTTAAAGTACGTTCAGTAAATACGCCTCCAGTTGCAATTTTAGCCCCCTGTTCCTGTGCCTCCTCAATCCATTCCTTGATGCGTTCCACTTCGTTTGGATTAATCATGGCACTGACATCCGTAGTTTTATCTAATGGATCTCCTACTATAAGCTTTTCTGTTTCTGCAACAAAGGCTTTAGTAAATTCATCAATAATGGAAGAATGCACATAAATACGTTGTAATGAAATGCATACTTGTCCAGCAAAGTTAAAAGCCCCGCTTACACAACGATTGATAATTTTATTTATTGGCGTAGAGGGTTCGACAATTACCGCTGCATTAGAACCTAGCTCTAAAGTAACTTTACGTAAACCTATTTTTTCTTTAATTTTCAAACCAACTTTACCACTACCTGTAAACGTTACTTTTTTGACGTATGGATGTGTGACAAGTGTATCACTAAGCTCGCCTCCACTGCCTGTCACAATTTGCAATGCCCCATCTGGTAATCCTGCCTCACGGAAAATTTCAGCCATAACGATAGCACTTAGTGGCGTTTGTGTTGCTGGCTTTAATACAACTGTATTGCCTACTGCAAATGCTGGACCTAACTTGTGAGCCACTAAATTGAATGGAAAATTAAATGGCGTAATGGCTGATACCACACCTAAAGGTTCTCTTTTTGTCCAGCCTATTCGATCCCCTGCTCCAGGGGCTGCATCCATTGGCACAGTCTCACCTTTTGACTGTTTAGCTCCCTCTGCTGCAAATTGATAGGTGGCGATTGTACGGTCAATTTCAGCTAAACCTGCAACTATAGGTTTTCCAGCCTCTAAGGCTAAAATCTCTGCAAGTTCTTCTTTTCGTTGGCGCATCTTATCAACAACTTTATATAATATTTCGGCACGTTCGTAGGCTGTTGTCTTTTTAAACGATTGGAATGCCTGCTGTGCACCTTCGATAGCTTTCTCTACATCTTGAATAGATGCTTTAGCTACATGAGCAATAACCTCACCGTTATATGGAGAAGCTAGCTCATAGCTTTCCTCTGCATCATGCCACTGGCCATTAATCCACAGTTTTGTTTCCTTCATCCTTCAAATGCACCTCCAAATAATCATGTTCTTCTTTATTCTATCACGAAGAACTTGAACTAGACGCAATGGTAGCTGCACTAACCGCTGCAATCATTGCTGCTTGCTGCGCTTGAATTAATAGCTCAATAGAAGACATAATGGTCATGGACAAAGACTTTTGCACCTTTGCCATATCATAAATAGCGATTTGTACAGCCATAAAGAGCACAAATTCACGATGCCATTTTAATAACTTCATGTCTTTTAATTCATGGTATAAATCAATCAATCCTTGAAGTTGTGTTTTATTCAGATTAAGTATTGCTAAAAAGCCAAGTAAAGGATAATGCATAGCCTTGACTTTAACGCTCTGCTTTTTGAGCACATCACGAAGGGTCACAACATCTGATACTAGCTGACCATCAAATTGGGGTGAAAAAAATGTTAATACCTGCGAAAGCCATTGGAGCTCATTACCAGCATTAAAATTATATGTTCGTAGCTCTTTATAGTATCGATTCATGGTAGCTGCACGCATTTCAACATCATCAGATGGACTACTTAATAATATGGCATAAGGAATGTCCTCATATGAGGTTAAAAATGGGTGATGTTTACGTATAGCATCGAATAAGGCCCTAGCCGCCTGTGCATGCGCCTTTTTATCCTGTTCATCCTCCGTCAAAAACTGCGCCCCGATATAGCTAAAATTACCACTTCTAAATTTAACCTCCTTCAAGATGCTCACATTTGTAAGTAAATTCTTTACTGCATTTTCAGCATCATCTTGCTCCATGAGGTTGGCAGCAATACTATATCCAACTGTTGTTCGTAAAGGAGACATCCATGTAGATTGCTTCTTCATCTCTTGTAAAACATTTTTATACTTCGTTGCATCAAAAGTTTTTCCTGACGCTACAAATGTACTAGCAATAGCTAATACAATTTTACGGTCCACCGTCCAGCCTGCAGCCTTAGAAACATCCTCTACTATATTTGCAAATTCATTTTCAATCATCACATAATCCATATTAAATCCCACTCCTTTACCCGTTTTACGTAACATAATGTGAGAAAGATTCACCCTCTTTGTAACAATTAACATAAAAAGTAAACATAATTTAATGTATGTTACTTACTTTATTTGATTTAATAGAAAATATTAACAACCTACAAAGGAGGTATGGCCGATGTTAGCAAAAACCACAAAGAAACTATTATTTACCATGACTTTAAAGGATCGATTAAATCTATTCCTTTACCTAAGAAATTCATCCAATAATATCGCTTTACATACTCTTTTCCATAAAAATTAATATCGAAACACTTGAACACTCAAAATAAATATTCATCACTAAAGCCTTACTTTCCATACAATAACTTTTCTGTTTCCAGATAAAAAACAGCGGCAGAAAAACTTTGCCGCTGTACAAATCACTTGTTAAATTAACCCTAGCTCTTGCAGTTCTTCAGATGTGAAGGCTCTTGACCTTGTTAGAAAACGTTTGCCTTCTACGCCCTCGAGTGAAAACATGCCGCCTCTGCCATCCACCACATCCAATATAATTTGTGTATGTTTCCAGTAATCATATTGATTTTTGTGCATATAGAAAGGAGCATCACCCACTTCACCAAGGCACACATCCTGATCTCCTATTAACAAATCCCCTTCTGGATAACACATCGGTGAGGAGCCATCACAGCATCCGCCTGATTGATGAAACATAACGGGCCCATGTTTCTCTTTTAATAGATCGATTAGTGCTAGCGCTTCTTCCGTAGCTAATACACGTTCAACCACGCTCATGCACCTCCCTACGAATTAGAAGAAACCAAGTTTGTTTTCGCTATAGCTAACTAATAAGTTCTTCGTTTGTTGGTAATGCGCTAACATCATTTTATGATTTTCACGACCAACACCCGACATTTTGTAGCCACCGAATGCAGCATGTGCAGGATATGCGTGGTAACAGTTTGTCCAAACACGACCAGCTTGAATTTCACGACCGAAGCGATATGCCGTATTAATATCTCTCGTCCAAACACCTGATCCTAAACCATATAATGTATCATTAGCAATTTCTAATGCTTCCTCTTTCGTTTTAAATGTTGTGACAGCAACAACTGGTCCGAAAATTTCTTCTTGGAATATACGCATTTTATTATGCCCTTTGAAAACAGTTGGTTTAATGTAGTAGCCATTTTCGAAGCCTTCACCCACATTATTTTTGTCTCCTCCAATTAGACATTCTGCACCTTCTTGCTTACCAATATCTAAATAAGAAAGAATTTTTTCCATTTGCTCACTAGATGCCTGTGCACCCATCATTGTGTTTGGATCAAGTGGGTTGCCAACTTTAATGGCTTCTACTCGCTGTAATACGCGCTCCATAAATTTATCGTAAATAGATTCTTGGATCAGTGCACGTGAAGGACAAGTACATACTTCCCCTTGATTTAGAGCGAATAGCACAAAGCCCTCAACAGCTTTATCTAAAAAGGCATCATCTTTATCCATAATATCTTCAAAGAAGATGTTTGGCGACTTACCACCCAGTTCTAATGTTACTGGAATAAGGTTTTGAGAAGCGTATTGCATAATTAAACGCCCTGTTGTTGTCTCACCTGTAAAGGCAATCTTACCTATGCGTGGATTTGATGCAAGCGGTTTCCCTGCTTCTAAGCCAAATCCATTCACAACATTAATGACACCTGGTGGTAGTAAGTCTTCTATTAATTCTAAAAGCACCATAATAGATGCTGGTGTTTGTTCTGCAGGTTTTAATACGACACAGTTTCCAGCTGCAAGTGCCGGCGCAAGCTTCCATACAGCCATTAATAATGGGAAGTTCCAAGGTATAATTTGGCCAACTACGCCAATTGGCTCGTGGAAATGATAAGCAACTGTATCGTTATCAATTTGGCTTACTGAGCCCTCTTGAGCACGTAATACCCCAGCAAAATAACGAAAATGATCAATTGCAAGAGGGATGTCTGCATTTAATGTTTCGCGTACCGCTTTACCGTTATCCCATGTTTCAGCAACGGCTAGCTTTTCTAAATTTTGCTCAATACGGTCCGCAATTTTAAGTAAAATGTTTGCGCGTTCTGCTGGTGATGTCTTGCCCCATGCATCCTTAGCAGCATGCGCCGCATCTAATGCATGTTCAATATCCTCAGCTGTGGAACGTGCTACTTGTGTAAAAACTTGTCCAGTAACAGGAGTAACGTTATCAAAATACTGACCCTTCACTGGGGGTGTCCATTCGCCACCGATATAATTATCGTATCTCTCTTTGAATTGAACTACCGATCCTTCAGTGTTTGGAAATGCATAAACCATTTTACTTCTCCCCTTTACACAATTTAATGAGAACTATCTACAAAAAACGTTATTTTATATCGGAATAACAATATTTTCATAGAAACCCTCTCACCTAATATATTGTCAGAAACATAAAATAATTTCAACTTTTTCAAAAATTTTTCCAACTAATTTATTTTTGCTAGAAAAGCTTCTAGCATTCACTGTATGTGTGACGTTAAGGTATACTTAAAAATAATATAAAATATAGGAGAACAATATGCGTATTAATAAATATTTAAGTGAAACAGGCATCATATCTCGTCGTGGGGCTGATAAATGGATAGCAGAAGGGAAGGTAACGATTAACGGGGAACTGGCTACAGTTGGTAGTCAGGTTGAAACAGGAGACATTGTTTGCGTGGATGGAAAAGAGGTAAAGAAAGAACAACAGCTTGTTTACATTGCTCTGAATAAACCTGTTGGGATTACAAGTACAACAGAACGTCATATAAAAGGCAATGTCGTTGATTTTGTCAATCATCCTTTGCGTATTTTTCATATCGGGCGTCTTGATAAGGAATCAGAGGGGCTATTGTTGTTAACGAATGATGGTGATATCGTCAATAAAATTCTACGTGCTGAAAATCATCATGAAAAAGAATACATTGTTCAAGTTGATAAGCCTATAACTGCGCAATTCATCCAAAAAATGGGGGCTGGGGTCGATATTTTAGATACAACAACTTTACCATGTCGTGTGGAAAAGATTTCAGATAAAGTATTTAAAATCATTTTAGAGCAAGGCTTAAACCGCCAAATTCGTCGAATGTGTACTGCACTAGGATATTCCGTTAAGCGTCTTCAACGTATTCGAATTATGAATATTAAGCTTGGTAATTTAAAGGTAGGGCAATGGCGTGATTTAACAGAGAAGGAACGAACAGAACTATTCAAACTACTCAATTACACACCAAAATAAACACATTTAAGGGGAGGGGCGAGGACTATGATATCCATTCAAAGCACAGAACAACTAACAGGGGTAAGAATTAGCGCGGATTATTGGGATTTAGATGAACTAATTAATGCTATTTATAAAGTAACTGGTGACGAAAATAAATACTATGATTATCAGGGTCCTCGACTACGTATTTTAAGCGTTTGCTATAAACTAAGACATGCTATGCTCGGTGAACATCACCTAGAGTTTGTTAGTAATGGACTTAATAAGAGTGTTCTAACACAACATGAGCTCATCTTTCCAAGTAAGAATGTCTATTTTTCAACAGAAATTCTTTGGCCAGAAATTATCTTTAGTGCCATCGCATTAAATGATTTTATTGACCTGCACCAAAAGTTAAACAATGCTTCTATGTGGAATCATGAAATAGCTATTATACGCAAATTTCAAGCGGCTATTGCTGAATGTCTAGAGCAAGAGGTAAGTGAAGAAGATTATGCTGTGTTTTTAAGAATGTTACATGCTAAAAATCCCTTAACTTTCCGTTTTGCAACCCAGTACGTGGATGTTCTAAATCTAGAATATATCGAATTAAGTAAAGAGGAACGTCAGGCTCATTTAGCGGCATTTGCTGTGAGATTAATGGTAGAGGACCATGAATATGTAGCTTTAAAATCCCACCTGATGGAAGCAGCTATAGCAACAAAACAAGCATTACATGATATTCAAATTCAACTAAATTATCCTGAAGAAATATTCTGGTGAACAAACCATGCCGTCTCAACATAATTGAGACGGCTGTTTTTTCTATTCTATTGTTTTGTAGGCCATTTTACGAATAACTTCCTCGTGCTGAGGATAATCTGCTAAAAGCTCTTCCTGTGTGAACAATTCAAAATCCTCAAAGTCAAAGCCTGGCGCCACCATACATCCTACTAAACTAAACGAATCAGATTCCTCCACCGACGAGCCGAAAATTGTATGCTTTGGTACTGCGATTTGAGGGACCTCCCCTGCTTCTACATTCAAGCCAAGCTTCTTCGCTTCATATGTCCCATCTGGGAAAATCATATGCACTGTTAGTGGGCTTCCTGCGTGATAATACCATAGCTCGTCCGATTGTAAACGATGTAAATGTGAAATATCCTGTGAGCGCAGGAGGAAATATATACTAGTATAAATCGGTCTCTGTACATCTCTCACTGCTATATCGTCCGATGCACGAAACGATGAAATGTAATAGCCCCCTTCAGGATGTTCGGCTAACTTTAAATGTTCAATAAAATATTGTGCTGAATACTTCAAAAAGCATCACTCCTTTTTTCAACCTTACCAAAAAGTAAAGTGGAAATGCTACCTCTGATTCTTTCAACATACAAGCCAAAAAGGACATCTCAACATGAGATGTCCTACCATTTTTATAATCCGCCTAAATAAGCTGCCTTTACTTGCTCGCTCTCTTGTAGCTCTTTTGCTGAACCAGATAAAACAATACGCCCTGTTTCAAGTACATATGCACGGTTAGCGACAGATAATGCCATATTAGCATTTTGCTCTACAAGTAAGACGGTTGTTCCTTCTTTATTAACCTGCTCAATAATATTAAAGATATTTTTTACCATCAACGGTGCAAGACCCATTGAAGGTTCATCCATTAATAATAGTTTTGGTTTTGCCATTAAGGCGCGTCCCATCGCCAGCATCTGCTGTTCCCCACCAGACAATGTACCTGACTGCTGTTTTCGGCGCTCTAATAATCGTGGAAATAACTCGAAAACATGATCCATATCTTTTTTAATACCTGCTTTGTCATTTCGCAGATATGCACCAAGCTCTAAGTTTTCCTCAACTGACATATTGGCAAAAACACGGCGTCCTTCTGGAACGTGAGAAATCCCTGATTTAACAATAGTCTGTGCCGCTTTCCCAGCTATCGAAAAGCCTTCATATTCAATAATGCCACCTTTTGGCTTCAATAAACCTGATAATGTCTTTAAGAGCGTGCTCTTTCCAGCACCGTTTGCACCGATTAACGTTACAATCTCACCCTCGTTTACTTCTAAAGAGAGGCCCTTTAATGCTTGGATGTTGCCATAATAAACATCGATATTTTGTACTTTTAGCATTAGCCGATAACCTCCTCACCAAGGTACGCTTCTATTACCTTTGGATTGTTGCGAATTTCTTCTGGTGTCCCATCAGCGATTAATTGTCCATGATCAAGTACGTAAATACGTTCACAAATACCCATAACTAAGCTCATATCATGCTCAATCAGCAATATTGTTAAGCCGAACTCTTTACGAATAAATGCAATTAACTCCATTAAATCATGAGTTTCTTGTGGGTTCATCCCTGCTGCTGGTTCATCCAATAAAAGTAGTTTGGGATTTGCCGCTAACGCACGAGCAATCTCTAAACGACGCTGCATCCCGTAGGGCAAATTCTTTGCTAGCTCATCTTTATAAACATCTAAGCCAAAGATTTTTAAGAACTCAATTGACTGTTGCTCCATTTCAGCCTCACCTTTGAAATGAGTAGGCAAACGAAAAATAGAAGACCACATAGAATGCTTAGCAAGAGAATGGTTGGCTACCTTAACATTGTCTAGTACAGACAGCTCTTTAAATAAGCGAATATTTTGGAACGTACGGCTGATCCCCTTCTGGGTAACCTGATAGGGAGCAAGTCCATTCAATTTCATACCATTAAAAGTAATTGTACCTTCCGTTGGTGTATATACCCCTGTTAACATATTAAAGCTAGTTGTTTTCCCAGCACCGTTTGGCCCAATAAGTCCTACCAATTCGCCTTGGTTAAGGTACATATTAACGCCCTGAACTGCCTTTAAACCACCGAATTGAATACCCATATTTTCAACATTGATAAGAAGGTTTCCAGTCATTATTTAGTACCTCCCTTTTTACCAAACTTAAATAATTGTGTTATCTCTTTCGTTCCCATTAAGCCTGTTGGACGATAGAGCATCACGATAATTAATACTAAACTGTAAATAATCATACGTGTTTCTGGGAAGTTTGCTAGATAAGTAGACACGACTGTTAAGAAAATCGCAGCAATCACTGAACCAGAAAGACTTCCCAAACCACCAAGTACAACGTAAATTAAAATATCAAATGATTTTAAGAAACCGAATGTTGTCGGTTGAATAATGTAAAAGTTATGTGCAAAAATGGCTCCTGCTAGACCTGCGAAGAAAGACCCAATCGCAAATGCAACAACTTTATAGTAAGTCGTGTTAATACCCATCGCATCTGCTGCTATTTCATCTTCTCGAATGGAAATACAAGCACGCCCATGACGAGAATTTGTAAAGTTTGAGATAACTAGAATCGTTAACACTACGCCAAAGAATGCGTATGTCCAGTTCGATAAATATTTAACCTGCATCCCTGCTGCGCCACCAACATAATCCGTATTTAAAAAGATAATACGAATGATCTCTGCAAATCCTAGTGTAGCAATTGCTAAGTAATCCCCTTTTAACCGAAGCGTTGGAATCCCTACGATTAAACCAGCAACTGCTGCTGCTACAGCCCCTAATAGGATGGCCAATGGGAATGGTAACATTAACTTTGTTGTAATAATAGCGGATACATATGCTCCAACTGCAAGGAACCCAGCATGTCCAATCGAGAATTGTCCAGTAACACCAATAACAATATGCAAGCTGACAGCCAGCATAATATTAATACACATTGTGATCAACATATTTTTATAGTACAAATCAATTACTTCTGTTGTAATCAACAATTGTACAACTGCATAGATGACTAGCGCTATTACGGCATAGCCCCAGAAAACTTTAGACTTTTTCATAAAACCGCTCACCTACACTTTCTCACGGGCGTTTTTACCAAAGATACCCGATGGTCTGAAGATTAAGATTAAAATTAAAATAACGAATGCCGCTGCATCACGCCATAACGAGAAGCCAAGTGCACTTACTAAGGACTCTACAACACCTAGTAACATACCACCAACCATAGCGCCAGGGATGATACCAATACCACCAAGAACGGCTGCGATAAATGCTTTAACCCCAGGAATAACACCCATTAGCGGGTCAATTTTTGTATAATAAACACCGAAGATAACACCTGCTGCACCAGCTAAAGCTGAACCAATCGCAAACGTTGCAGAAATTGTATTGTCAACGTTAATACCCATTAAGCGAGCTGCATCTGCATCGTGGGAAACTGCACGCATCGCTTTACCGATCTTTGTTTTATGTACGATGAATTGTAAAAGAATCATCAGTACAACTGCGACTGATAAAATTAAGATGGAAGTACTGCTGATTTGAACGCCAAAAATATCTAGTGATTTATTTTTGAAAACCTCAGGATATGCTGCTGGTTGAGCACCTCTGAAGAAAATCGTTGTATATTCAATTAATAGCGATACACCAATCGCTGTAATTAAAGCTGCGATACGTGTAGCATTTCGTAAACGTTTATAGGCAATACGTTCAATTAATACACCAAAGATTGCACAAACTAACATCGCCAATAATAATGCTGGGAAGAAGCCAAGCTCCCATTTAGCAATAGCGTAAAAGCCAATAAATGACCCAATCATGAAGACATCACCATGAGCAAAGTTAATCAGCTTGATAATACCGTATACCATCGTATACCCTAACGCTATTAACGCGTAGATACTTCCAAGTGAAATACCATTCACAAGTTGCTGTATCCATTCCATGCGCATTCACTCCTTTAAATTTTCTGAAAATTGAAAAATAAATACATAGATCTATACTAAAAGTTATGTTTTGCTCTATGATTCTAGTTATCTAGCACACAAAAAAGGAAGGCGTGTTTACCCGCCTCCCCCTTGCTTACAAAACATTAAGGATTAACTTTAGAGTTGAACACTTGTTTACCGTCTTTAAATTCAAGAACTGTTGCTGTTTTAATTGGGTTATGATTTTCGTCAACTGAGAAAGTACCTGTTACTAAAGAAAGATCTTTTGTTGCAGCTAATTCATTTTTAATTGCTTCCCCATCTGTAGAGCCTGCACGTTTAATCGCATCTGCAATGTAGTAAATTGTGTCATAACCAAGTGCGTTGAATGCGTCAGGCGCTTTGTCACCATTTGCAGCTTTAAATGCCTTTACAAAATCTTGAATTTTTTGATCTGGGTCTTCAGCAGAATAGTGGTTTGTGATGTATGTGTTATTCAATGCATCCGCGCCAGCTAGTTCGATTAAAGTTGGAGAGTCCCAACCGTCAGCCCCCATTAGAGGTACATCAATGCCCATTTCACGTGCTTGTTTAACAATCAAACCAACTTCTTCATAATATCCAGGGATAAAGATAAAGTCTGGATTTGCCGCTTTAATATTTGTTAATTGTGTACGGAAGTCTGTATCCTTCGCTACATAAGCTTCTTCTTTTACAACTTTTCCGCCACTCTTCGTAATCGTTTCTTTAAAGGATTTTGCTAAACCTTTTGCATAGTCTGATGCATTATCTGCGAAAATAGCTACATTTTTCGCATCTAGCTCACCTGAAGCAAAGTTAGCTGCTACAATTCCTTGGAATGGGTCAATAAAGCATGTACGGAAAGCATATTCATTAACACTGCCATCCTCGTTTACTGTGATATTCGGTGCTGTACCAGATCCAGTAACAATAGGAATTTTATTATCATTTGCAATTTGAACAGTTGCTACTGTATTACCTGAAGTTGCAGGTGCTAGCATTGCTACTACTTTATCCTGCGTTGCTAGTTTAATAGCAGCTGAAGTTGCTTCAGAGTTCTCTGATTTATTATCTACTTTAATCAATTCAATTTTCTTACCATCAATACCGCCGGCGTCATTAATTTCTTTTACAGCCAGTTCTGCACCTAGCCCAATAGAGGAACCATAAGATGCTACATTCCCTGAAAGCTCTAAGTTGGCACCGATTTTAATTGTATCGCCATCAGATGAACCTCCGCCTGATGATGAGCCTCCGCCAGAACTTGAATCGTCTCCGTTACCGCAACCAGCAAGAACACCAGCAAGTAATGAAGATGCTACTAAAAGTGAACCGAACTTCTTAAGCTTTTTGCTCTCTCTCATAATTAAATTCCCCCTGAAAATTTCTCAAATATTAGATATTTCTGATAATTATAAACAATTAAATTCATTTACTCAATAGCCAAAATAATTATTTATAACTATCTAAAAACAAAACAAAAATATTATTCATATAAGCCTTTTTCATTGTAAAACATTCTTTATATTTAGTCTAGAGTGATTTTTCAGTATAATTAGTTATTTATGAATTATCTTTTAATTCAAACTATACACTAGTACAAAACTATCAGATGAAATTATTTTTTCACAATAAAGTCTAATTACTTTAAAGAACTCCCAACTATTAAAATTATTTCCCTGAAAATAATCATAAAACTACAAGTAACTACTTGTATCTGTACTTTAAATAGTAAAAAGCTTAGAGTGGGTTTCCCTATACTCTAAGCTTTTTTTAATTCAAACACACAAAGGCGCTCATTAAGATTTGTTTCATTTTCTATTTGCACTTCATGAAGCAATTCAAATGGTGTACCACGATGTAGAAATTGTAAATAATCGTAAGGCGGATAATATAAAATTATATGAATGTCTCGCATTCGCTGCTCATAGGATTTCCAAATATTATGAATGACTGTGCGAAAAATATGGATGGAAAAAGGATTAAAAAAGAAAAACACATTATCACGTGACTTTATTTCATATGCCTCGGCTATTGTATGAATAAACTTAATAGGGGCATGCGCTCTCATTTTTTGAAGATAACTACGTTTGTTTTCTTCAGCCTCAGTATAAAATCCTGCATCCATCTCTATCCCAATGGTTGGTATATGGAACTTATGGTGCACATAAATAGGAACTCGCCCTTTCCCGCATCCCATATCAATAAATACTGGATTGTCAGGCATCTGATACGAAGCGAATAATTGCTCCAACCCGCTGTAGGGCGTTGGCTCGTAACGATGATAATGCGCAAGCTTAGGAAAACCATATTGCTCTCCCACTGTGCTTATATGCAAATGTTTATCAAATTGCTGTTCATTCATATGAAAAGACTCCTCAGAAAAAGAATGCTTTATTTTAACACGATAAAAAGCAAAAACCATACCCAAAGCTATTGGATATGGTTATTTTCTAACGACCTCTACGTTTAAATTTGACAACAAAGAGAAGAGCGATAAGGAGTAGCACTAGACATGTAATGGCCGTAAACACTGTATTTTTATCAATAACAGGCTCCTGATTCGCAGCTTTACTATTTACACCAGGCATTCCCATTGGAGCTCCATTTCCATTAGGAGGTTGCATTTGTTCTCCATTTTGTCCTGCTCTCGGACCCTCGCCATCTAAAGGCGGGCTCTTTGCTGGGTCAAAGTCCTCTGGCAGCTGACTTGGATCAAAATTGTCTGGCATCGAATTCATTTCACCATCTTTATTTGGCATTTGCGTACCCGTATTGCCCTGAGAAAACGTAGATGCTTCCACTACAAGCTCTCCAGACAGTTGCTTTAATATAGATTCTGAGCGCTGTTTAGCAAATGCAGGCAAGCTATTTTCGCCTTCAACTGCTTCTAAAAACTGCTCCGTAGTGGAGAATTTGGTTGGATCTGCCTCAACATAAGTTGTTAATAGCACAGCTAACTTTTTAGTAATAGATTGCACATAATCTTCTGTTAAATAAGTTGTTGCTAGCTCTTCTAAATAACCTTCATATTTGGCACGATATTCCTCATTCGAAAGCAATACATTCAGGAGTGGCCGCTCCTCTAAAGTTGTGCCAGAAACAGGCGTAATCACACTAAAATTAATAGCACTATCATCTAATAGGTTGCCCGACATGCCCATGTTGAAGCCGGCACCTTCTTTTTTCATACCCCCATCAACAGCTTGATCGGATTGTCCATTTTTTTGTGCCAATGGTTTTTCCATATTAGTAGAAGCGTCAGCTAGATTTTCGCCGTTTCCTCCTGCTATTCTACCGCCTCCAGCCCCAAAGCCACCAAAGGACATGTTGTAATCCCAAGGAATAATAGAAAACACACCGTTCTGTTCATATAAATAATAGTTATGTTTCATATTCCCTTGATAACTGTCTAAATTCACAAGTGCTGTATTGACGGCAAAATAACGTAACATTTCATCAACATCAATATATTTTTCTATGTCTCCACCATTATTAATGGCATCTAGCATTTCAACCAACTTGGATTGATCAATATTACCTTCATTTGTTTTTAATCCGATACCTGTATAGTCTTCAATATCGTCGCTAATATATTTTAAATCACTGCCTGTCCCATCTGGCTTAAATAAAAAGCCATCATTAGAGCCGTAATTATTAGCCAGGAATGTCTCATCTACAGCTTCTACCCCTAAAAACAAGCCCCGCTCCTCACCATTCACTGTGACATACATATAGGAGTGTGCTGGTGTTGGTAAACCCATTTGCTCCATCAGTTCATAGGAGATATACTCTCTCATTAATGTAGAGTCACTATAATTATTATTTAAATTTAATTTTTTTAAGCCATATAAGCTTTGTGTATCATCATAATAATCAAAATCGATTTTTAAGCTATAGCGATCTGAATCACTATTAACAACCGATCGTAATGATAGATTGCCCTTTGTACGAATAGCAACATTCTCAATTTTCTTGCCGTTTACAGTAATATCTGCTTGTTTTAATTCTTCAGCAGAAGCATTTTGCCAGCATATCCGCCCAATCTTCCTCGGCGATCTCGATATCTACAGTGGTTACTTTATTGCTATTAAATACTATTTTCTCATAGGAAAACTCAGAATTTTTCGTTTCAATGCCTATATTCGGGAGTACAGCATATATCACGACAAAGAGAAGGAGTAAAATTGCCATGCATAGATAGACAATTCGTGTTTTAATCATAGCCGTCACCTCTCATCGTAGTTCTATTTGTTAATAAGATCATTACGCTGTGAAATTCCCATCATAGCTCAGCATAATGGCTGATTTTACACCAGCTACCTTTGTTAGTTCATCCATCAATTTTGCATCATTTTGTTTTACACGAATTTCATAAGTTGTTTCGATTTCATTCTGTTGCATAATGGATTTCGATTTCAGAGCGAATTTTTTTGTTTGCGCGGCAATAATTCGCTCAATTTCAGCATTAGCCAACTCTTCTTCAAGCTTTACAATCAGTAAATACGGATTTTCTACCGTTATTTTATTAACGAATATTAGCAATACAAGTCCGATTAAAACTGCACCAATAATCACTAATGGAATAAAGCCAGCACCACATAAAATACCTGAAACAATTGCCCAGAAAATATAGACTAAATCCATTGGATCCTTAATAGGTGTACGGAAACGTACAATAGATAATGCACCAACCATACCAAGTGACAGCAGAACATTTGAACTGATTCCCATAATCACTAGTGCTGTTGCCATTGTCATTATAAGTAGTGAGATATTGAATGAATGTGAGTAAATAACTCCATTAAAGGTCTTCTTATAAACAGCATAAATAAAAAGCCCAATAAAAAATGCGACTACTAGACCAATAATTGAATCGATTAATGAAAATGAGGTTGTTTTTTCTAAAAAGTTGGATTTAAAAATATCACTAAATTTAATTGTATCCATTTTTCATTCTCCTTTATTATTAGCCGTACATACGACTAAGTTGATATTTTGAATAGGCCTCAGCACGAGTATCCACTGACTGCAGTAAATACTTGATAATGTCTGGTAAATATTCGTCGTACTTTACCTCTAAAATTACAAGATTCGGCTCAAGCACATCGACCATTGGTAAGTTTTGATTAAACATATCCGTGTTGCGTAGACTCGATTGCACCTTACTATCAAATGTCACACGCACATTGCCAAACGGATAGATATAGGCTTCTCGCTCGTAATCCACTACCGTAGTAGGTCTCAGCTGGCTGTAATTCATCACTTGATATAAATCTCGAATTAGCGCTCGGTCGTCATTCTCCATCCAGGCTATCTCGCCAATACGTAGTTTTTCATATTCAGCTTGAGATATTGAACATTTTGTTTTAAAGGTAACATTGTTACGCTTACTCTTCCGCTCCAGATTAATAACGTCACTAGACTTACCGTATATGCGTACCCGATATTTATCTCGATTAATAAAGCCTTCTTTTTTCTCATTTAACACTTTATTGGCAAAATTATCGAAGTACGTACTACGAATCAAATATTTACCGTCTAAGCCAGCATGCTTATCTCGTTGCATAACATGCTGAAGCTTGGCTTTTAATAACGCATAATCTGGATAGGAGATCGCTTGTTTAATTTCTTGGCGACCATTTGGATTAAATGAAGTAACTATTGGCATTTCATCACTCTCCCTACTCATATTAGTATCAGACTGATAAACCTTTAATGCTGCTCGTCCCTTTGTTCATTGCTCGTCCACATCGTTTACTATAAAGAGCTTTTGTGTCAGGCAGATGTCAGCTTTACAAATTCTTCAACTATCTTTTACAACACAAAGCAGATTTCTGGGAGACAGGTTAAACCAACATTAAAAGGCTACTACGCTCTTATAGCGTAGTAGCCTTTTGCAATACTAATTCAAAATGTGTTCCAGAGGGATTGCTTTCGATTAATCGCAACTCTCCTCCAACAGATTGGGCCATCATTTTACTAAGTGGTAATCCTAAACCCAACCCTCGAACAGTATATTTTTTATTTTCTCCTCTATAAAAACGCTCAAAAATAAATGCCTGATCCTCTAGAGGGATTCCATGTCCTGTGTCCTTCACCATCACCGACAGAGTTTCCCCCTTATCTATCACCGTCAAGGTTATTGTTCCTTTGTCCATCGCCTGTTTAGCGTTGGTTAATAGGTTTGTAATGATTTGTTGGATACGAACAATATCTATCTGTACAAGCAAAGGCTGTTCCAACAAATGTAAATCAACTTTCACATGTTCATCTTCCTGCATTACTTTCCACTGTGCCACTGAATCTTGCAGTAGCTGATTAATATCTACTGACTCTATCTGCACAGGAATAGCATCGACAGCAAAATGGTTAAAGGCAAGTAAGTCACCAACCATTGTTTTCATTTTTGTCGTTTCGACCATAGCCATTTCAATGAATTCCATAGCATCCTGACCCGTTACAACACCACCTCTTACAGCCTGTAATAATCCACTTATAGAGGTGACAGGTGTTTTCAACTCATGGGTGACACCTGCCAGTAATTCCGTTCGAGTTTTCTCCAGCTGCTCTAGTTTATTTGCCATATTTTTAAAGGAGGAAACAAGCTCATAGACCTCTTTTTCCTTACTATCTTGAGGCAAATCAATTGCATAATTGCCTTCCTGTACATGTTTGGCAGCCTCTGCTACTTGTTTAATGGGATTGGCTAAGCGCTTTGACAGAAAGTAAATAGCGATCCAGCCTAATAATGCTAATGCTCCAATTAATATGGCAAGCTGTCCATATGCTTGGTTAACCCTTGTTAAATTCTCCTTCTTCTCCATCACCAGGGCCCAGCCCAATAACTCATTATTATTTTCTATCTTTCTTTTCACTACATATTCAGGCTCAAGTCCATCCTTTATTTCCTTAGTACCTTCTTTTCCATCCAACAAGCCAGCTACATTTTTGGCACTACCAGGTGGTACTGGACGGTTGCTTGTCAGTATATTTCCCTCAGTATCTACAACATACAAAATTGGATCGATCTCTTTCATATTAAAACGCTGACGATCCCCTATGAAACCTGGAATACCATTTATAGGTCCATTATTAGGATTTGTTGCATCCGTTAAACGATAGACCGTCTCGTCTGCTAAAAACTCCATTAATTCTAATCGATTTTCAAATGTTGTATGACGAATCCACGTTGCGGAGATCAAAGAAATAATAGCTAAGCCTATAAAAAGTGTTAGTAAATATCGGCTCGTCCAATATTGAAGTAAGGATATTCGCTTATTTTTTTTGAACACTTAGCTGATACCCCAATCCACGTAGTGTCTTTATTTCCCCTTCCGCCTCATCCCATTCTTTTAAAGCCTTCCTAAGTCTCTTTATAGCTAAATCTACGGCACGATCACTACCCTCATACTCCCATCCCCACACTTGATCAATAAGCTGATCACGGGTAAATGTTTGATTAGGGTGGTCAGCTAAAAACATAAGCACAGATAAATCTCTTGGCGTTAATACAATCTCTTCTCCGCCCAAAAGCACTTTATGCGCTTTACAATCAATCACTAGAGACCCATACTGCTTAATAGTAGATGAATCTGGACTACCTTTAGCACGTCTTAAAACAGCCCTCACTCTTGCAACAACTTCATCTGCGATAAAAGGCTTGGCAATATAATCATCTGCCCCATGATCAAACCCCTCTAGACGGTAATTAACCTCACCTAATGCTGTTAACATGATAACTGGGCACACACTTCGTTCTCTGATTTCCTTTAAAATGGACCAACCATTTTTTTCTGGTAACATAATATCGAGCAACACTAGGTCTGGCTGTGTTTCACAAAACATGACCAAGGCTTGACCACCATTGAAACATTGTGTCACACTATAACCCACCTTTTGTAAATACACCTTTAAAACCTGGCTTATTGCATATTCGTCCTCTATTACTAAAATGTTAGCCAAAGTCGATCACCTCGTTACTAGTTCACTCTTATACTCATTATAGCACCGGATTATGTCAGTTAAATGTCAGCCTATCCATAATCCATAAACTACTAGCACAGATTATATAGAGGACATCTATTGACAATGTCTTCCTAAGCCACTTATCATTGAGTGCGAATGATAATCAATGATAATTCATTCAAAAACCTAGTAAATGAAATTAAGGGGGGTAAAAGCATGATTATTGTAACTAATCGTATTCAAGTAAAACCCGGTTTTGCTGCGAGAATGGCACCAAATTTTACAAAGCCAGGGCCTCTGCAACAGTTTGAAGGCTTTCATAAAGTAGAGGTATTAATTTCAACTGATGATCCTACTTATGATGAAATGAGTGTTAATATGTATTGGGAATCTAAGGAGCATTTCCAAGCATGGCGTAATAGCGATGCATTTGCTGCAGCCCATCAACGCCCAAATTCGGGCTCTGAGGGAGAAAAGGCTGACAGTCCAATTATCGGCAGCAAAATGGTGGTGGCTGAATTAGCTTCTTCTATTGGAGCTTTAAATTAATGAACGACGATTAAATTACTTATACATTATCTTCTGATTCTATCTAAAAAGCCCTGCATGTTGAACAATCATGCAGGGTCTTTTTTTCTTGGTATACGAAACATTAATTAAATCAATATAAAAGAATGACTAATATATAGCCAAGTACGGATAGGCAGACTGAGCCGATTAAACCTGCAATAAATGCCTTTACACCTAGCTCCTTAAACGTTTTTATTTCAACATTTAATCCCAAACCAGCCATTGCCATCGCAATTAAAATATAAGCAATATTTACAAATGCTTGCGATACGTTCGCTGGTATAATCCCTAAAGAGGTGATAGCACTCATCGCTAAAAACCCTAAAATAAACCACGGTATGATGGATAAAGAAAAGGCCTTTTTCTCTTCACTTTTGTCCATTCTTCGATAGAAAATACCAATAACAATCGCTACAGGTACGAGCAGGGCAACACGTGTTAATTTCACAATGACGGCTATATCAATTGCTTCATTTCCACCAGCAGATGCAGCTGCAATTACATGCGCAATTTCATGTAATGTCCCCCCTGCGAAAATACCATACGCAGAAGGTGTTAAATCGATAATCGAATAGAGTACCGTATAAATAAGTGTAAATAGAGTCCCCAATAACGCAACAATCGCTGCCCCTACCGCCGTTTCCTTTTCATTTGCCTTAATTTGAGGTGCAATTGCCACTACTGCAGCAGCTCCACATATTGCAGTCCCACAAGCAGTTAATATCCCTAGCTTCTGATCAACTTTAAATATTTTTGTTAGGCCATACACAACAATTAATGCAAATAGCAAATTAATGACTGCAATTAAAAAAACGTTTGCTCCCGCATGATAAATGTCTGCCAAATTTAAGCGCATACCCAATAAAATAATACCGAATCGTAATAGCTTCTTGCTAGAAAATGAAATACCTACTTGCCATGAATTCTGTACTTTAAATATTGCTCGCCAGCTCATCCCTAATATTATGGCAATAACCAACTGTCCCAATATCGAAAAGAAAGGAAATATGGCAATATATTTCGCTACTAAAGCAATAAGGAGTGTTAACAATATTCCCTTCAAGAAATTTGGATTAAGTGTGGATTTTACTTTATTCTGTCTATTAACCATGATGTTCACTTCTTTCTCCCTTGTTGATTATTACTTTAATAAAGCGTGCACTATTAGTAAAATACATATATATAATTATTATTATTAATATTTCTAATAATAGAGGTGAAAATATGCAATTGGATGCTTTAAAAACATTTATCACACTGGTTGAAGTCAATAATTTTACGAAGACCTCTGAAAAACTTCATATTTCACAACCAAGTGTTAGCTTACACATTAAGAATCTAGAGCAAGAATTACAAACAACCTTATTTATTCGCTCCCCAAAATCGGTGCAAATTACACCAACTGGTGAAATTCTTTATAAACGAGCAAAGCAAATCATGGCGATAGCTGAAGCTGCAAAAGAAGATATCGCTGCCTATCATCAAGAGGTACAAGGTACGCTAGTCATTGGGGCAAGTTTTACAATTGGCGAATATATATTGCCTCCAATCATTGCAAGCTTACAGCAACGATTCCCACAACTTGAACTTCAAATTATTATTGGCAATACAAAGGAAATCATTCAATATACAAAATTACTGCAAGTCGATATTGGTCTAATTGAAGGTCAGGCTCATGATAATGAACTAGTCATTAAGCCATTTATGCAGGATGAGTTATTTATTGTTAGCGACAGTAATCATCCTCTTACAAAGCAACAACCTCTGACTGCTGATAAACTCCAGCAGCAAAGCTGGGTTGCGCGTGAAGAAGGCTCTGGAACACGTTATTATCTGGATCATTTATTCAGAGCAAATGGTTTGCAGATTCATTCGCTTTTGACTATTAGCAGTAATCAGGGCGTGAAGGAGAGTGTAATGCAGGGACTTGGTCTTTCTTTATTGTCTGCCTGTGTGATAGAACGTGAATTAAAAAATGGAGATATGACTATTCTGCGCCTTGAAGGCCAGCACTTTATGCGAACATTTTCTTATCTTTGCTCACCTACCATGAAAAATAAACGCAATGTCGACATATTGATTGATAGCTTAATAAAAAAAGCATAGCGATTTTTTTCTCGTCGCTAAGCTCTTTTTATGGTTCTTCTCGTATTAAAATGTTTATTTTCAATGATTTCAACAAATTTCATTGCTGCTCTAGAAAGGGGTACTGTCTTCAAATAACACATACCAATACTTCTTGTGGGGATACTTTCCATTAAAGTTAATTCATAAAGAAGACCTCGTTGTAGATAGTCCCTTGAAAATTCCTTTGTTACACATGCAATGCCAAGGTTACTACGCGCAAATTCTAGTACCAAGTCATGTGAGCCTAGCTCAAACTCTGGCTCTATGTGAACGCCTCTTGCAAAAAGATAATCTTCCACATACTTCCGTGAATTCGACTTTTTCTCTAAAAAGATAAGTGGAAATTTCAAAAGATCCTCATAGCTTAAACTTTTAGACGAAAGTGTTTTATATTTTTCCCCACAGACAAAAATATCCTGAATATCTGTACATACCGTCAACTTTAATGTTGAATCTTCTATTGGAAAATTACAAAACCCTATATCTACCTCACCTGATTTAATAAAATTACAAATTTCAGAGGTTGTACCATTTAGCATTTGCAATTTAATATTCGGATACATTGTATGGAATGCTTCTAAATAAGGCATTAAAAAGAAGCGTGAGATCGTATCACCTACCCCTATTTTTAATTGCCCAGTTGTTAAATTTTTGAATTCAAGTAACTTTTCTTCACCAGCATCTAAAAGCCCTAAAGCAGAATTAGTATATTCAAAAAGTAGGCTACCCTCTGTTGTTAATGTCACACCTTTAGGGGTTCGATTAAAAAGACGTGTGCCAAGCTCATTTTCTAATTGCATCATTGCCTGACTTACAGCTGGCTGTGTCATATATAAATCTTTTGCTGCACTAGAAAAGCTATTATTTTTTGCTACAACACTAAAAACACGATATAAATCTAATTTCCCTATCATATAAGCACCCCTTATAGCTATTATATGAACTATTAATTTTACTTATATCATTAACGAGCCTTATAGTAAAATCATATGGATTTTATTTCACTTTACGCAAGATAGAATGAGGAGAGATTAAATTGGAACGTGTAATCGGTACAGTTGTAAGAGGTCTTCGTGGTCCTATTATTAACGAAGGCGATAATATTGAGCAAATTGTTGTAGATACAGTGTTAAATGCTGCACAAATTGAAGGATATGCAATCGAGGATCGTGATATTGTGACAGTAACTGAATCTGTCGTGGCACGTGCACAAGGAAACTATGCTACGATTGATGATATTGCCATAGATGTAAAGGCTAAGTTCGGTGATGATACGGTAGGCGTTATTTTCCCCATCTTAAGTCGAAACCGCTTCGCCAATTGTTTACGAGGCATCGCTAAAGGTGTAAAAAAGGTAGTATTAATGCTAAGCTACCCATCTGATGAAGTGGGTAATCACCTTGTAGATATTGATGAGCTCGATGTAAAAGGCATTAACCCATGGACGGATACACTCAATGAGGTTGAATTCCGCGAGCATTTTGGCTATAAAAAACACACATTTACTGGTGTAGATTATATTGAATACTATAAAGAGTTAATCGAAGCAGAAGGGGCTACGTGTGAGGTCATCTTCTCAAATAATCCAAAAACAATTTTAAATTACACAAAGAGTATCTTAACATGTGATATTCATTCACGCTTCCGCACAAAACGTATTCTAACAGCGAACGGTGCAGAAAAAGTTTACAGCCTTGATAATATTTTAGCTGAATCAATTAATGGCTCTGGTTTCAATGCTGAGTATGGTCTACTTGGCTCAAACAAAGCTACAGAGGATAGCGTAAAATTATTCCCGCATACTTGCCAACCGATTGTTGATGGAATCCAAGCAAAAATTAAAGAAGCTACAGGAAAAACAGTAGAAGTTATGATTTATGGCGACGGCGCATTCAAGGACCCTGTAGGTAAAATTTGGGAGCTTGCAGATCCTGTTGTATCCCCAGCATTCACAGCTGGATTACAGGGAACACCGAACGAGGTTAAATTGAAATACTTAGCAGACAATGATTTTGCAGACCTTCGAGGCGAAGAACTAAAGGCTGCTATTTCTGAATACATTCAAAATAAAGATGAAGATTTAACAGGACAAATGGCTGCACAAGGAACAACGCCTCGTCGTTTAACAGATCTTATCGGTTCCCTATCTGACCTTACATCTGGTTCGGGTGACAAAGGAACACCAATGATTTACATTCAAGGCTACTTCGATAATTACACTAAATAAACAAACAAAAATGAACTCTCGTCCTAATGAAGAGAGTTCATTTTTTTATGGTGAGGATAACAGGAATCGAACCCGTACTCCCATTGAATAGGGATATGCACTCCTTGCACCTACCTCGTAATAGAAGATTATTGAATGCTTGCTATAGTATTACATTGTGCTCAGTCCCTTCTCTTCTTAATTGATTAGGATTTTAATTTATTTGGAATAATTTCTTCTCTTAGCCAATGCTCACTTGTTTGAACATGTTGCGGTCTCACAAATTTCCCTAAATTATAACGGAAATCTTCGTAATGGAATGAGCTAGTATTTCTAATGACATACCCCTCTTGTTCCCCTTCAAAGAATGATTTTCCAGTGAATGTACGTTTTATCTGTTCTTCGTCAAAAATCCCTCGGTATAAAACGGGCACTGTTTCTATACCTAACGCTGCTGCAAAGGCCACGGTTTCATCCCAGCTCAAACAAATATTTTCTTCATTCCAAATGCTAAACAAATAGAAATAGCTTGTTAATCCTTGATAATAAATAGAATGCTTGGCATAAACATTTTCACCACATAAGCGCCAGTCCTTTGGAATCCGATACGCAAAATTCGCGTGAAATGTTTTTACCCAATGTCTAGAAGGATGGTTGGCTGAATGAATACTTCTAGCATGCATATAGTCTCTGTAAAGTGTTGTCCCTTCTCCATCTAACTTTTCAGTGACAACAACCTCCTTTCCAATAAAATGATTCACATTTCTAGCAACTTTATCATCATCGGTATAACCCCTGCTCCATGGTAAATGAAAACTTCTTGGGTATTTCATGAATTTCGTCATATTTTCACCTCCCTTTCCCAATGTTTACTTGGCAAATTGATCTGCCTCACGGAAAAAATAAAGCCTTGTTAATAAATCACCATCTAATAAATGATAAATTTGGCTTCCACCTCTATCTCCCCCATACTGGATTAACATATGAAATTGCACTAAATGAACAACCTTTAATACAAAGTCCTTTTCAAAGCCCAACTCTAATAGAAAATGGCAAACCAGTTGAGCAGAGACATTTTCATGCCCAAAATAACCATAATGCTGTTGCAAAGGTTTATATTTTTTACAAGCTGGTTTACCAACATCATGAAACAATGCAGCTATTTGTAGAGCTAATTTATCGCTTTCTGAGTAGTACTCATTGATATACGCGTACACAAAATACGTATGCTGACATAGTAAAAATTGATGGAATGGGTTTTCTTGATCGAATTGATAAATTTCTTTGAAAAGTGGGACTGCTTGAAGTGTTTGAAAAAGCTCTTCATAGGTGGGGTGGCCTTGTATGAGTGAAACAAATTGTTGTCGAGAAAGATCATAGGGACTTGATTCATGAATAATATGCAATTCATTAAACCCTTCTCCTACTGTCGGGAACTCTAAATGCTTTCTCATTTTTTCCATCACGATTAATGGTACATGTCTTTTCCTTTGCTGGTTTCTGGCTACACAGATTGAATAAGGTGTATCAAAGTAATAACATACCTTCTGCACTGTACTTGGTATTTTACGAAGTGCAAACATCCTGCGCTCTCGTTCAATATTGGTTGCATCCACAATGACAGAAAACCCTTCTGCTACTAAGTCATTAAGACGTTCATATAACGTACGAAAGACTATACGTGACTTTTGCTTCGTTGAATCCCCAAATAACTCCTGACGTATAGCGTCGCTTGATAGAACAATTGCATTTTCATTTTTAGCTAGCTGTTTCACAAATGTACTTTTTCCACTCCCGGGCAACCCTACTGTAAAGATCACCTTCATTTTTTCACCTCCCTTCAAGTTTCTATATCGTATGGCATGCCACATTCTTTAGTGTCTTAAGAGCATTTCATCCACTTATTTTTAATAACAATTTATTATAATCAGTCATAATATGAAGCAATATTACATATAAAAAAGACTGCTCCACCTTTTTGTAGAGCAGTCTCTATATATCAATATCTTATTACCTTACACAGTTATTGTATCATAAATTTACAATAATTTCTAGACTATACTTCTTTGCGAAGTAGATGTATGATAAATTTCCTGATTCAATCCACCCTTCTCATGACCAGCGTTAGATACTTTCACTTTATTCAAAGGGATGGTGGGACAACCAGTTAAAAAAGCATCACAATTACGTTCTTCTCACCATCTATTGAGGTGAGGGTTACTGTCAAAGGAAGCAAATAACTATGGAGAGGAATGTGAGTAAACGTTGGAAAATCAAAAAGAATGGCTAGAAGAAAAGCAGCACCTTGAGGATTCTTTAAACATCATTGTTCACAAAATAAAAGAGTTAGAGCATAAAGAAAAAGGCTTCAAAGAAAATGCTGTTGCCTTAAAGAAATCCTTTTGGAACGATGTCAGAGTCAATTTAGATACTGCCGAGGATGTAGACGAAACCTTTTTTGCAATTAAGCAGCAGGCAGAGCTTTTATCTGACTCAGAGCTTGCACAGGAACGTGCAATTCGTAATGTAAAGGTATATGAACGTTTACAACAGTCACCCTATTTTGCTCGTATTGACTTTTTACAAGATGGTCAACAAGACCCTTTAAAAATTTATATCGGTGTAGCCACATTATTGGATAAACAGGATGAAAATATCGTCATTTTTGATTGGCGAGCGCCTATATCAAGTATGTATTATGATTACACACCTGGTGATGCATCCTACGAAACTTTAGGTGAAGAAATTCATGGAGAAATGCTGTTAAAACGGCAATTTATTATTAAAAATGGTCAACTACAATCCATGTTTAATACGGGCCTTACAATTGGTGATGACCTACTGCTCGATATCCTTGCGCAAAATGCAAATGAGCATATTCGTAGTATTGTTGCGACAATCCAAGCAGAGCAAAATAAAATTATTCGCCATGTAAATTCACGCTATCTTATTGTTGAAGGCGTGGCAGGTAGTGGCAAAACAGCTGTAGCCTTACAGCGGGTAGCTTATCTACTTTATCGTTATCGTGATGAAATGACTGCCGATCAAATTCTGCTAATTACACCTAACCAACTTTTTAATCAATATGTTCATTCTGTCTTACCTGATTTAGGTGAAGACAATATGCAGCAGTTAACGTTTATAGAATATGCTGAAAAACGATTAGGTAAACAGTTTCAATTAGAGTATCCTTATGAGCAGCTTGAAGAACTGTTAACAGAAAAGGATGATGCCCAGTATCAAACAAAATTAAGCATTATTTCTTTTAAAGCGAGTCTCGCTTATAAACATTTAATCGATCAATATGCGAGTTATTTATCCGATAAAGGCTTGTTATTTAAAAATATCGTTTTTCGTGGAGAACGAATTATTACTGCACAGGAAATTACCGAATACTTCTATTCTTTCCCTTCTACTATGTCGATACCAGATCGCCTACAATTAGTAAAAGAATGGTTATTGCAGCAACTAACGAAATTGGAAAAGGCTGAGCGTACAAAGGAATGGGTAGAAGAAGCTACTGAGCTATTAGATAAAGAAGATTACTCCAAATCTTATAGTGAACTTTTATATGAGGGTCGCTATACTGAAAACTCATTTGACGATTTTGATCAAGAACGCTATAAATTAGCGAGACAAATTGTCAAAAAACACTTTAAACCATTACGTAACTCTGTGAACAAGTTAAAGTTTGTCCATATGTTGGGTACATATCGACAGCTCTTTGATTTGAATAGTTCTATTAACAGGGATTTACAACACCTTATGCCAGACAATTGGGAGGACATTTGTCTACAAACACTCCCTAATTTAGCAAAGCGTTTGATTGCCTATGAGGATACTGCACCATTTTTATATTTACAGGACAAAATTGAAGGACAACAGACCAATAGGATGATCCGTCATGTGTTAATAGATGAAGCACAGGATTATTCGCCATTTCAACTTACTGTATTACAGCAGTTATTTCCAAAAGCACGTATGACCATTTTAGGTGATGGCCACCAAACGATTCATCCACATACCTTTAATAATCCTTCTCTACTCGACACTCAATTATATGGTGAGCAGGCAGAAAAAATGATATTAACCAAAAGCTATCGTTCGACAAAGCAAATCATACAACTCACTGCCAAACTATTGAAAGATGGTAGTGAAGTAGAAGCATTTAACCGAAATGGCCCTGAACCATCGATTACTATTGTGCCAAATGAATTGGAATTAATGGATCAAATTATTCAAAATATCGACCATTTATCTATTGAATTCGAAACAATTGCTGTCATCTGTAAAACCGCAGCCGAATGCTCTGCCGTTTATAAGCAATTAAACAATCGAGTAGATATTCAATTAATCAACCATAATTCAAAGCAGTTTAAGAAGGGTATTTTATTACTTCCAGCTTACATGGCGAAAGGGATCGAATTTGATGCGGTAATCATCTATAATGCATCTGCCGCTAATTACTCAAGAGAAAGCGAGCGGTACTATTTCTATACGGCGTGTACGAGAGCTATGCATGAGCTTCACATTTACTCCATCAACAAATTAACGTATTTCCTTCAATAATAGGTAACAGGAGAATCTGTAAATAACAGATTCTCCTGTTCTCTTGCTGTTTTATATATAGAACGTATAGTCTTCTGGTATAACACGTTTTAAAAATTTCTTCGTTCGCTCCTCTTTTGGGCTGACGAAAATATCATGAGGGCTACCTTCCTCTACAACCACTCCTCCATCCATGAAAATTACGCGATTGGCAACATCTTTGGCAAAGCCCATTTCGTGTGTTACTACAAGCATTGTTGTACCCTCCGCTGCAATATTTTTCATGACCTGTAGAACCTCACCTACCAACTCAGGGTCAAGTGCGGACGTTGGTTCATCAAATAAAATAATATCAGGATTCAAAGCTACTGCTCGTGCAATACCAACACGTTGCTGTTGACCTCCTGACAACTGACTTGGATAGGCATCATATTTGTCTGATAAACCTACTTTATCAAGTGCCTTTTTACCAATTTCCACAGCCTGTGCTTTAGGAATTTTACGTCCAATGATTAATCCTTCCGTTACATTTTCTAATGCTGTTTTATTAGTGAATAGATTATAGTTTTGAAAGACAAATGCGACACGCTGGCGAATTGCATGCACGTCTTTTTTCTTTACATGTTGAAAATCAACCTGAATATCTCCAAATGTCGCATGGCCTTGATCAGCCTTCTCTAAAAAATTGATACAACGCAATAATGTTGTTTTTCCTGAACCACTGGGACCTAAAATAACAACAACGTCCCCTTTATCAATGGCTAAATCAACACCCTTTAAGATTTCATTGCCACCAAATGATTTATGAATATTTTTAATTTCTAACATGCTAATTCACCCCTTAGACATTTGCCATTTTGTATTTGCTTAAATATTTCTCATAACGCTTAAACAAGTATTCAACCGTACTACATAAAATTAAGTACACAATAAAGATATCCAAATAGGCCTCTACATAATTGTAGCCAACGTTTGCCGCTACTTTTGCCTTCAGTGTAATTTCAGGAAGCGACATTGCGTAGCCTAACGATGTAGCTTTAATAAGATTAACTGTAGCTGTGCAAATATTCGGCAATGCCACTACTAATGCCTGTGGAATGATGATGCGAGTATATGCTTGGAATGTTGACAAACCTACTGAGTGTGCAGCCTCTAGTTGCCCCTTTTCAATGGTACTTAACGCCGATCGAAAGACCTCAATCAAAATGGCTGTTGAGCTGAATGCAAACACAATAAACGCATACCAAATTGGATTGATTTTATAAATATCATACGCAATATGATATTTTTCAAAAATAATTTTTAACATTAACGGTATACTGCTATAGATAATAAAAATTTGTATAATGATCGGCGTTCCTCGAACAAAAGAAACATAAATCTTCGCTAGGTGATGGATAACTGGAATTTTATTGATCCTAGTCAGTGCCAGCAAAAAACCCAATGGCAAAGCTATCACCAACGCAACAACTGTGACAAGAAGTGCAATAGGAACACCAGATAACGCTACGAAAAATGTTTCAAGTAAAAATTGATAATTCACCTTCTCGCCTCCTTAAGTTGTTTCTAAGGTCTTCTTACCTTTACCAAATATTTTTTCTAATATAGTAAATATTTTTTCTATAATAATAGATAACACCCAATAAATAATGGCCAATGCAATATAAATTTCTAAGGCATGAGCATTGATGTTACTTGCAATAATTAAATTTGCCTTACCTACAATATCAATTAGACCAATTGTATAAGCGAGCGCACCTTCCTGTAATAAAGCAATCATGCCATTGCCAAAGTTCGGCAAAGCAACAACCAGTGCCTGCGGAAAAATAATTCGACGATAGGCCTGGAAGGGTGTTAGCCCAACACTAACGGCTGCTTCAAACTGCCCTTTTGGTATGGCTAAATAGGCAGACCGTATCACCTCAGACATTATTGCCGCGAATTGTAAGGTGAATGTTACAACAACAAATATGGCCGTTTCAATAGAATGGAGATTAAGACCAACATTTTCTGCTAATGCTGGGACGCCATAATAGACAAGAAATAACAAAACAATGGATGGGGTACAGCGCATAATCGTTGTATACAGATTGGCAAATTTAGTTAGCCACTTCACTGAAGATAGCTTAGCAGCCGCCAACAATAAGCCGAATAGGGTACCTAAGATAATAGAGGACCCTGCAACTAAGAACGTAATTTTTAAAAATGGCAATAACACTGGGATTGCGTTCCAAATGTAGGTTGCGTCAAAATATTTATCCATTTCCTCACCAACTTTTGTTTTTATGAATAAAGACTGCTGAGCATTACTGACTCAACAGCCTTACTATTCGTTCCGTTTTAAACTAACGATTTACGTTTTCTAGTACTTCAAATAAATCACGGCCATAGAATTTTGTACTTAATTCATTTGTTTTCTTTTGTTCTTTAACCTGAGCTATCGCTTTATCATAAGCGTCAGCAAATTCCTGCTCTTTTTTATTGAACAGTGGCCATGTTTTTATAACAGCAAATTCGTTATAGACAACGTCATCTTTTAGGTTATAATATGGGCCATCTTCTGCCAGTACTTGTTGTTTAAATGGGCCTTCAATCATGACACCGCCATCAACACGACCTTCATTTACCCACTGCACTACATCAACAGTAAAGGCGTCACCAGCCTCAAGTTTTACCTTATTATCTGGATTTGCCGTATTATATTCATCGATAATTGTATATTGAGCATTATTTGCAGCAATTGGTGCTAAAGAATAGCCCTTTTTCGCAAAATCTGCTAATGTTTTCACGCCTTCATCCTCTTTACGTAAAACTAAACCTGCGCTACTTAAACCTAGGAATTCCTTTGGGAAAATAAATTTCTCTGTACGTTCCTGAGTAAAGAATGCGTTTTTAACCCCTACTTGATATTTCCCTTGCTCTACACCAATTAATAAATCATCACTTGTTGTACCTACATACTCAAATTGATAATCAGGTAACAATTCATCTACTAATTTCATTACTTCTACATCATAACCTGTTGGATTTCCATTATCGTCGATGTAACTAATGGGTTTTGACGCTTGATCGTAAGCTACCTTTACTGTACGTACTTTTTCACCATCACTTGAATCTTTATCTGCAGAGTCTCCTGAATTACAGCCTGCTAATAATGCTATAGATGCCAAACCAATTGCAGCAAATTGAAAAACCTTATTCTTCTTCATATGTCATTTCTCCTTATTTTTCACATAATTTATTCAGATAATTTCTGCTGTTCAATAGCGGCAGTCGCTAATTTAATAATCGTCATATCATCCATCGGTGGATTATGAAGTCCTGCACGAACATTGCGATAATAGCGTTGTAATGGATTGGATAGCTGCAAGCTTTTTGCCCCCACCACACGCATCGCTTTATCGACTATATCTATTGCGATGTTTGTTACTGTATGTTTAGCAACAGCCATTTCATTTGTTATTAGTCCACGTCTAGCAGGATCATCGTAAGCCTCAGCCACTCCGTATAAGACAAAACGTGCTTGATGGAGCTTTAATTCAATATCCCCTAAAAGCTGTTGTACATTTGGTAACGTACTAATTGGCGCATTCAGGCTATTCGGTTGATGGTGATTAGCAAAATGAATAGCATAATCACGAGCTGCTTGTGCAATGCCTAAGTAAGTTGCTGGGATATGGAGTATCCAGCCATTTATCTTGCCGCCACTCGGGTGACTTGGTAACTCTACTAAATGCTCTTTTGCCACAAGGACATCCTTTAACACAAGGTCGTGGCTGCTTGTGCCTCGCATTGCAGACATCTCCCAATTCTCCTCAATGGTTATACCAGCTGAATCCTTATGAATGAGGAAGAAACCAACTTGCTGCTTTTCTTCAATCCAAGCAGAGGTAAGGAAATAATCGAGCACAGGAGAAGCAGTCGTAAAAATCTTGCGCCCATTTATCAGCCAACCATCTTTAGTAGAAATGGCATTTGTCCCTGGCCGCCCTCCTCGCGTTGGGCTACCTGTTGCCGCCTCACTAACAGCTCTATTAATCATGGCACCTCTCTTTATTTCTTCAGCAAAAGCTATTAATAGATCATCCGTCCATAGTTTAGTTTCATATATTTCACCGACAACGCCTAATGTCCATCCAAGGGAAAGAGAAGCATTTTCGTCATAGCTTGCTAGCGTCTCTTGTACGAGGACCATATCATAGACAGATAAGCCTTCCCCGCCATATTGTTTCGGTAAAGTAAGTTGAGGATAGCCAATTTGTAAAAGTAATCGATGTGCTTCGAACGGAAAACGAGATTGCTCATCAACCTCAGCAGCCTGTGCTTTGATTGGCTCAGCAATAGCAGCTAGCTGATCTAACCAAAATCGTTGTCGCTCAGTTTTTACAAATAAATTCTTCAAATGAATCTCCTTCTTCCTAATATATATAAATCATATAAATTTACTAAGAATTGATAATGAAAAAAAATCTCTGGCTACATTCATGTAGTGAGATACTATTTGGTACTGAATTTTCTGATTCGTTGACACTTATAATACTTTTCGCATTAGAAAATGTCAATGGGTGAAATTCAAGTTTTTTTGTAAGTTTAATATGTATTACAAAGTTTCATTTTTTATCTTTGAATTATGCACCAAGCTTTTCTTACAACATATGCTAAAACTAATGAAAGAGGTGCATATATGACCAATAATTTAAATTCGCCACTAAACGGTGGAATCATTACCCATTCTGCTCCACAGGTTATTCAAACTAAGTTTGGAGATATTAATGGGGATGGTTTTTTTGAAACCATTTTTTTAATGGGCACTAAACAGCCTGATAGTCCTTTATGGAGAAACCTAACACTGACTATTTTTTATGGGCAAACACGAAAAATGGAGCATATTCCATTGAAACAAAATATGGGCTATAATCCGACTATTTTTTTGGGTGATTTTACTGGTAATCATGTTGAGGATATTCTTGTTGTGTCTGATACAGGAGGTAGCGGTGGAATTGTAAATGGTGAGATTTTTTCCTCCATCAACAATCAAGTTCGTTCCATCTTTGATGCAGAGTCTTTTAATAATAAACTTAAATATAAGGTCAATTATGTAGATCATTATAAGGCTGTTGTTCAGAGTTTTAATCCTGCTATTAAATACACAATTGATTTACAGTATAAAGGAACCGACTACTTAGCTGAAATTTATAACCCAGATGGTACCTTGAAGCAACCGATTGAAGGCTGGGTAGATCCTTTTGGAGGACTATATCCTGTTGATTACGACCGAGATGGAACATATGAAATTTTAGGATATCAAGAAGTTGCAGGTAGATATCATGCTGATGGATTAGGCTATGTAGAAAATATTTTAAAATGGAATGGCCATGAATTTGTAATAGATCGACAAACGGTTGGTATTTTTGGTGAGGATTTATCTTAGACGATAAATCTAGCTATTAAATAAGCTAAAACAGGAATCTGCTCATTTTTTACATAACTAACAAAAAACAAGCAGATTCCGTTATTTACATTTTCTTTTCAACCAAGGCAAAGTAGTTATTTTCAGGGTCAGCAAAGTTAAAAACTCTACCCATTGGCATCATGACTAGATCTCCTACTTTAACGCCCTTTGCCTGAAAATCTTGGTACATCTCTTCAATTTTATCAGCATAAAACATTATGGATGGTGTGCCTAAATTTAGGTCAGGTTGCATTTTAGCAATCATTTCTTTGTTGTGAAGCACAAAGGATGTTTGAGCTTCCTTCGTTGGTGCAATTTCAATCCAGCGCATGCCTGCCTCTTCCTGTTCAGAAATGACAACAAACCCCACTTTTTCTGTCCAAAACTTCACAATTGTATCTTGATCATTAACATATAACATTACTTGTCCAATTTGATGAATCATGAATTTTACCCTCCTCTTTTGAGCTTTAGTATACATCAAAAAGTGGCTTTATATAGCTTCTGACGCAATCAATTTAGGGAAATTTCAAATAATTGATAATGATATACATTACTAAGAAATAATTAATTCAAAGTACTTAACTTTTCTTTTATTTCTGATAGAATGAGTATTATTTACCTTTAGGGGAAAAGTATAGAATAAAATATTATGTGAGGATAATACAATTGAAACAACTAAGTTTAAGAAAAAAGCTTATTTTTTCGTTTTTAGCCATGCTTCTCATCCCAACACTATTGATTGGAATAGTATCTTACCAAAGTGCTGAACAGCAAATTTCAGAGGAACAACGCGCAAGTGCGACTGAAAGTGTGCGCATTCTAAATGCCAATATTACAAACATGATTGAACCCAAATTGAAAGATGTACAATATTTTTCACAAAAATTTAGTGCAACCTACTTTCAGGATGATAGCATTTTAAAACTGAAGTCATTATTAACGGAATATGTCAATATGCACCCTGAAGTAGACCTAATATATATTGGGACTGCTGATGGCAAACTATTTGATCAGCCTGTTCAAGAGTATCCTGATGGCTTCGACCCTCGGACAAGGCCTTGGTATAAGCAGGCTTTAGCTAATAATGGCAAGACCTCAATTACTGCACCTTATGTTACACAATCTACAGGTGACATTGTCATTACAATTACTCAGGCATTACCAGATGGTTCTGGCGTTTTAGGATTAGATCTAAATATTTCTACATTAAGTGACATTACGAATAATATACGTATTGGAGAAACGGGCTTCGCTTCTCTTTTAGATAACAATAAAATTTATATTGCCCAGCCAGAGAAAGAAAGTGGTACAGAGGCTACCGAAAGCTATATTCCAAAAATTTATGAGCAGGAAAGCGGTACAATTATTGAAAAAGACCGTCACTTACAATTTGTTACGAATGAGTTAACAGGTTGGAAGGTAATTGGCACCATGTTTACTGCGGAAGCTGCAAAAGCTGCGGCATCCACATTGAATATTAATTTAATTATCATTGCGGTTTCTATTCTCGTTGGCGTTATTTTTATGCTCTTCATGATAAAGTCTATTGTTAACCCAATTAATCAACTGAAGCAAAGTGCCTTGAAAATTAGTGATGGTAATTTAACGGAGTTTATTGAAATCCATTCTAAAGATGAAATTGGGCAGCTTGGAGAAGCCTTTATCTCTATGAAGGTGAGCTTAAAAAAACTAATTCGTAATGTTGATCAAAGCTCACAACATGTCCAAACAGCCGCTCAAAATTTATCTGCTAATGCAGAACAAAACATCGCTGCCTCAGAGCAAGTTGCTGATGCTATGCAACAAATGGCAATTAGTACAGAAAAACAAACAACAGGTATTGACCAGAACGCCATTTCAGTTGAAGAAATTGCTAAAGGCGTTGTTGAAGTGGCAGACAGTTCCATGCAGGTTTCTGACCTATCTAGCCATGCTATCCAATTGGCAGAAGAAGGTGGACAATCGGTAAAACAAACTGTACAACAAATGAATTCTATCCATAATTCTGTAACGCTATCAGATACAATGATTAAAGCACTCTATGATCGCACGAAAGAAATCGGCTCCATTTTAGAAATGATTAGTGCTATTTCAGATCAAACAAATTTACTAGCGCTTAATGCTGCTATAGAAGCTGCTAGAGCAGGAGAACATGGCAAGGGCTTTGCGGTAGTGGCTGATGAAGTACGCAAATTAGCAGAGCAATCTCATCAATCGGCAGAGCAAATTTCTGCGCTCATTACTACTATTCAACAGGATACGGCAAAATCTGTAGAGACAATGGTCAAAGCATCTACAGATGTTCAAGAGGGCTTACAATTGACAGAAGAAACAAGTAGAAAATTCGCGAGCATTATTGAAAGTCTACGAAACATCGCCCCGAAAATGGAGGATATTTCAGCATCTGCTCAAGAAATGTCTGCCGTTGTAGAAGAAGTATCAGCGACCGCTATTGAACTTTCCGATCACGCAAAATTAAATGCTGCTGCTACGGAAGAAGTTGCCGCTTCCACGGAACAAACTTTATCTTCTATGCAGGATATGGCTTCGTCTGCCAAAACCCTACTTGATATGGCGGATGAATTGCAGGGTTATGTCAATCATTTTAATTATTAATTATTTAACTGCTAGATCTGAGTTCAAGATAGTATTGAACTCAGATTTTTTCTATTCCAAAAAGATAGGAAATTACAAAATAAAATATTTTTCTACAAATAATAGCGTTGCATAACTTTATTTTCCAGATTTTTCAGAAAATTGTGTTGATTATTATTCATTTTCCTCTTAGAATCAGATTAAACATTTGAACGACTTAGGAGACTACTAATGTAATAAAACCAATCACGTAGTTAGTTGTATTAAACTTCAATAATGTCGTTTAAGGAGGAATACCATATGAAACGAATTAGTTTAAGAAAGAAACTCATCTTTGCATTTTTAGTCATACTTCTCATTCCCGCACTTTTAATCGGGTATACCTCCTTTAAAAGTACCAAAAATCAAATACTAGAAGAGCAGCAAGCAAGCGCCAAGGAAAGTGTGCGTATGCTTAATAGTAATATTACCAATACAATTGCTCCTAAAGTTCACGACATCGAATATTTTGCCAAGAAAATAAATCAGTCTTATTTACAAGATGATAAAAAAGCTGAATTAAAAGGTCTTTTTCAGGAATATGTAAATACACACCCAGAAGTGGAACTAGTATATATAGGGACTGCCGATGGGCGAATCATTGATGAACCTGTCCATGACTATGCAAGTGATTATGATCCTCGGAAACGTCCTTGGTATAAAGAAGCCATTGATAATAAAGGGCATGTATCCATCACTTCTCCGTATATCTCACAATCTACAAATAACATTGTTGTGACAGTCATGCAAGCTCTTCCTGATAATTCTGGAGTTATTGCCTTAGATTTAAATATCTCTCTTCTAAGTGCATTGACAGATCAAACACGTATCGGAGAAACGGGCTTTGCCTCTCTATTAGATAATAATAAGCTATATATTGCTCAAAAGGATAAGGAAAGCGGCACAGAGGCAACAGAAGAATATGTTTCAAAAGTTTACGAAAAACAGGAAGGTATTATTACTGAAGGTGACCGTCATTTACGCTTTGAAACAAATGAAATCACAGGCTGGAAGATAATCGGTACAATGTTCATTGCAGAGGCTACTAACGCTGCTACCTCAACCTTTACTATTACATTACTCATTATTGGTATTTCTATTATTGTAGGTATTATCTTTATGCTCTCAATGATTAAATCTATTGTTAACCCGATTAAACAACTACAGCAAAGTGCTCTGAAAATTAGTGAAGGTGATTTGACAGAGTATATTGATATTCATACGAAAGATGAAATAGGACAGCTTGCTGAAGCATTTGTCTCAATGAAAGTTAGCTTAAAAAGGCTGATCCGCAATGTCGATCAAAGCTCACAACATGTTCAAACCTCAGCACAAGGTCTTTCAGCAAATGCTGAGCAAAATATCGCTGCATCTGAGCAAGTGACAGAGGCTATGCAACAGGTAGCGATTAGTACGGAAAAACAAACAACAGGAATCGATCAAAATGCCGTTTCTATTGAGGAGATTGCAAAGGGTGTTGTAGAGGTAGCTGATAGTGCCCTACAAGTTTCAGACCTATCCAGCCAGGCCATCCAATTAGCGGAAGAAGGTAGTCAATCTGTTGAGCACACGGTTAATCAAATGGTATCCATTCATGATTCTGTGACTCAATCCGATACGATGATTAAATCGCTATTTGATCGTACAAAAGAAATTGGCTCCATTATAGAAATTATTAGCGCTATTTCAGACCAAACAAACCTTCTTGCTCTGAATGCTGCTATTGAAGCAGCACGAGCTGGTGAACATGGTAAAGGCTTTGCAGTTGTAGCCGATGAAGTCCGTAAATTAGCGGAGCAATCTCATCAATCAGCAGAGCAAATTTCTACTCTGATTACAGGCATACAACAAGATACAGCTAAATCTGTACAAACGATGACAAAAGCTTCTGCAGACGTTCAAGAAGGATTACAGCTATCTGAGGATACGAAAAAGAAATTTACAAGTATCGTTGGAAGTCTTCGAGAAATTGCTCCAAAAATGGAGGATATATCAGCTTCAGCACAGGAAATGTCTGCCGTTGTTGAGGAGGTATCCGCAACTGCTATTGAACTGTCAGACCATGCAAAGCTAAACGCAGCTGCATCTGAAGAGGTTGCCGCTTCAACGGAACAAACATTATCTTCCATGCAGGAAATCGCAACTTCTGCTAAAACATTACTTGATATGGCAGATGAATTACAAGGCTATGTTGATCGTTTTAATTACTAAATAAGAAAGCACGATGATACTTGGGTTTAGCCCTATCATCGTGCTTTTATCATGCTATATTTTTATTCATTTACCTCATGGCTAAATTGCCATTCAACGCCAAATTTATCTGTAAGTGAGCCATAACATTTGCTCCAAAATGTTTCTTGAAGCTCCATTCTCACGTTACCACCTTCTTTAAGCTTATCAAATGCTTGACGCATTTGCTCTTCATCATCGGATACAACAGCTAATGTGACATTGTTCCCTGTGGAAAATGGCATGCCTGGAAATGTATCTGAGAACATAATTCTACTACCGAATACTATAAGTCGTGTATGCATGACAAGATCTTTTGCTTCTTCTGGTAATGGGTAGTCTGGATTTTGTGGTGTCTCTCCAAACGTCATAATTTCAGCCTTGTCCGTATTAAAAACGTCTTCGTAAAACGCAACTGCCTCTCGACAATTTCCATTAAAATTCAAATAAACCTCTACTGCCATTTTCAACACTCCTTTGTCATTTTTTGAAACAATTCTATTGTACATGGATTACAAAACATAACACAAATTATAACTAGAATATTTCATCTTCAAAGTAAGTTGTCTCCTTTCTTTTTAAATTTTTTATTTATTTTCACAAAAGCTTTGACATTTACTCAAAAATCATGTAAATTACCAAATGGCGAACAATTTAAATTAAATCTTAAAAAATATTCGTATTTTAGGAGTGTATATAATGGATAACGTATTTGACTATGAGGATATTCAACTAATTCCCGCAAAATGTATTGTAGAAAGTCGTTCAGAATGTGATACTTCTGTTACTTTAGGTGGTCACACTTTTAAACTTCCAGTAGTACCTGCAAATATGCAAACAATTATCGATGAAAATCTTGCAAAGAAACTTGCTGAAAACGGTTACTTTTACATCATGCACCGTTTCCAACCAGAAACTCGTCGAAACTTTATTCTAGAAATGCAAGGAAATGGCTTAATTGCTTCTATTAGCGTTGGTGTAAAAGAAGAGGAATATACATTTATTGAAGAATTAGCAGCTGCTAATTTGGTACCTGATTTTATTACAATTGATATTGCACATGGTCATTCAAATGCTGTTATTCGTATGATTCAGCATATTAAAAAGCATTTACCAAAAAGCTTTGTTATCGCAGGTAATGTAGGAACACCTGAAGCGGTGCGTGAGCTTGAGAATGCTGGCGCAGATGCAACAAAAGTTGGGATTGGACCAGGTAAAGTATGTATTACTAAAATCAAAACAGGTTTTGGTACTGGCGGCTGGCAACTAGCTGCACTACGTTGGTGTGCAAAGGCTGCTACAAAACCAATTATTGCTGATGGTGGCATTCGTACACATGGAGATATCGCTAAATCTGTACGTTTTGGTGCTTCAATGGTAATGATCGGTTCATTATTCGCTGGTCATGAAGAGTCACCTGGTGAAACAATCGAAATCGAGGGTAGAACAGTGAAGGAATACTTCGGCTCTGCTTCTGAATTCCAAAAAGGTGAACGTAAAAACGTCGAAGGTAAGAAAATGTACGTTGAACATAAAGGTAGCATCAAAGATACGTTAATCGAGATGCAACAAGATTTACAGTCATCTATTTCTTATGCTGGTGGCACAAAGCTAGAGGCTATTCGCAATGTTGATTATGTAATCGTGAAAAACTCTATTTTCAACGGAGACAAAGTATACTAATCGGTGTAAACCCACTAAATCAAGATTCAATATCACCCCAATTAAGAGCTGACTGTTACTGTTTACTCTTGATTGGGGCGATTTTTTTAGGAACTATTTCTCTTACTTATTCAAAAAATGCTCTAAAATACGGTATTTATTTTCAGAATTTTCTATTTTATTAAAAAACTATATATTATAATAGAACTATATTGAAGTAATGAAGGAACGGGGGTTGTATCCAATGAAATCAGTACGTAATAAACTTGTTAGTCTTGCCATTATAGTTATTCTACTATCAACAGGACTAGTTGGGGCAGTCAATTATATTGTGGTGAAAGGAGAACTCGATCAGGTAGGTCGAGATAGTCTTAAAAATGGCACACTTGGCATACTTGAACTAATTGCACAGTTAGATACTCAAGTTCAAAATGGGAAATTAACGCTAGAAGAAGCTCAGGAAAGTGCTAGAACACAGATCGTTGGTAATAAAATTGAAGATAACAAAAGATCCATTGATAATCCTGTTAAATATGGAGATAATTTTTATTTCTATGCTTTCCAAGATAGTGGTATGGTTGAAACTCATCCATCCCTAGAAGGACAAAATATTTCAGATTTACAAACAGAGGATGGGCGCTATTTTGTACGAGAAATGATTGAAGCAGCAAATGCTGGAGGAGGATATGTACGTTATGATTGGGCCCTTCCCTCAAATCCTGAAATCGTTGCGCCTAAGATAACGTATGTAGAAAAGGACAAGCATTGGGGCTGGATTATAGCAGCTGGTACATACGAAATGGACTTTAATGCAGGTACGAATAACGTTTTATACTACACACTAGGCATGACCATCCTTGCAACGATTATTGGTGTATCACTCTTCTGGTTCTTCTCTGGACGAATGACAACCTATATACGAAAAATTATGGTCATTACATCTGATATTGCTAAAGGCAAGCTAACTGGTGATGACATACCTGTTACTACAGAAGATGAACTAGGTATACTAGCTAGTAACGTGAATAATATGAAACATAGCTTACACGAAATGGTCAACAATACAAAGGATAGTGCGTCCCAAATGCGCGTTTCTTCAGAGATGCTGAGTGCCATTACTGAGGAGACGACTGCTTCTGCTGATGAAATTCATCAAGCCATCAATGATATATCTAAGGGAGCTGTAGTACAAGCTGAGGAAGCAGAAATGGCCATTAGTAAAGTAGAAACACTGTCCTCACTTATCTCAAATGCTACAGATAAATATAGTGAGATTACAGAAAATATGAATATCATTAATCAATCACAAGAAAACGGTAGACAAAAAGTAGATGTATTACTACAAAATTCAAGTGAGTTTACGCAAGTGATTGAGGAATTAAGAACAACTTTCTCAAGTTTGACGAGCCAAATGAAAGAAATTCATCAAGTCGTACAAACAATTACATCCATTTCTGAACAAACAAATCTATTAGCGCTAAATGCAAGTATTGAAGCAGCCCGTGCAGGTGAACATGGCAAAGGGTTTGCTGTCGTAGCTGAGGAAGTCCGTCATTTATCTGAGGATACGAATGAAGCTACTAATCGGGTTAGAAACCTATTACAGCGTATTGAGGTCGATACCGCTAATTCAGATTCAAAAATGATACACACGCTCCAACTGTCACAAAATCAGGCAATGTCGATTACGGAAGTAAAGGGAGCCTTTACTTTCCTAGCAGACTCCATTCATGGCATTACAAAGCACCTTGTTTCTTTAGACAAAGGAATGAATGACATGGCGGAAAATCGAATAGTCGTGATGAACGCCATCAATGAAATAGCAAGTGTCGCTACACAATCTGCCGCAGCTACCGAACAAATTAACGCTTCTATTGACGAACAAAAGTCAGCGGTGACATCTATCATGCACTCCTCTATGGAGCTTCATACAGAGGCAGAGCGCATGTACGACTTGGTAGAACGCTTTACATGATAAAATACTATATAAAAAAGAATGCTACGCATATCCGTAGCATTCCTCTTTTACATTATAGTTTGTTAATTACTGCGTGGATTGTTTCCTTAAGCTCTGCATCGTGATCTGCAAGATCTACAAGGTTCCCTAGACGTTCACGTAATACAGGACGCTCAATTACTAGCTTTTCATCAAGTACTTGTACCAGTAGCTCGATAATAAGTCGATCACGAACATTTAACGCTTCTTCTAAACGTTCTGGTGTAATTTTCGCATCAGTTTTTGCAGATTTTGCCATTTTAAAAACCCCTTTTATATTTTATATTCATGCACATCTATTTTAGCATACCACTAAATTATTTTGAAAACTTTCTTTCATTAAAATATACCAAAACTTTACAAAATAATAAGAAAAGATTTACGACAAATTGTTATATTTATATCATAATACACTACTACTCGACCATATGATGATGTATTTACAAAACCGATTGGAGGAATTGGATGAAGCAAAAAAATACGACTTATTTACAGCTCATTAAAGCTGTGCCAAAATCTCTACAGCTCTTTCTCAATGTTTGCCTTGTACTATTAGCACTGATTCTCTGCTTTTTATTATTTAAGGAGCTAATTGAATTTCTTAAAATATTACTATTCGCTAAGGAAGATGGTGATTATAAACTATTCCTTGCCAATATTCTTATTTTCTTTTTATATTTCGAATTCATCACAATGATCATTAAATATTTTAAGGAGGATTACCATTTTCCACTTCGATATTTTATCTATATAGGTATCACAGCAATGATTCGACTAATTATTGTGGAGCATGATCATCCTCTAAATACGTTAATTTATTCATTAATTATCCTAATACTAATCATAAGCTACTTTATTATTAATATAACGCCACTTGAAAGGCCAACACGTTCTTCCATTCTCATTAAAAAAGATTAAAAGCCCTCACGCCCATTCTAAAATGCAGATATACATGTGGGCTTTTCAAACACATAGAAGAATTGCTGTAAAGCCTGTAAATACTGATTATCACTAATCTGTATTCGACTCAGCATAAATAGCTCTTGGACCGTTACTACGCCCATTACTAGTGATGAAAGCTCAGCTACATCTATCGTTACTTCAACATCATAGCTATCACTTTCTAGCATTTTAATTGTACCGTTAACAGCCTCAACAATAAGTTGCTGATTATTTTTTGCCAGTAACGAATCCATAACATTCAATTTAAAGGTCAAAGTGACACCGTTAAAATTGCGTGTTAGTAGCTCATCAAAAAAGCCCTTCACATTAATTATACGGTACATTAGACCAATTCCTGACACGGCACTTGCGTGATAGACACTTGGAATTAAATGATTTGTGCCATTTCTTACATCCTCTAAAAAGAAATGGACATTTTCTTCTTGTGTATTCCATTCGATTCGGTTTACTTGATCTGCTTGACTGTTTAAAAATGTACTAAGCTCTAACAAAGCCTCCGGAGTTTCATAGATCCACTCCTTAATGACCAAATTATTTAGCATAAAATTACTATCGCTTTGTTTATTAAAAGAAAAGGCAATATAGCCCTGAACTGTACCTTCCTGTTCCATTGCAATCACATAGTTATCTGGATTATTAAAAATAAAAGATAGTTCCGATTGTGTTTTAAGAAACATCCCATGTTTTTTTGCTACTACCCTGTTGTAGCAATCTACTAGCTGTTGTTGATCTTCAACTGTCAAATATTTAAGGTGCTTTTTGGTTGGTCCTTTCGGGAAGCTTGAAGGCTCTACCAAGTATTGATAGATTTTCGGTCCATAGCCAAAACCCATTTTTTTATAAAAATCTGGTCTAAACGGATACAAGGCCAAAAAATGAATATTTTTTTCTAAAAAGATGTTAAAGAAATGTTGGATTAATTCTTTTGCAGCCTTCTCTTTTTTATGTAATAAATCAACTGCAACAAGTCCTACCCCACCAATTGGTAGCATTTTAGAGAACAGATTCATTTGAAAGTCATGTAGTCGCATACCACCAATGAGTTTGTCCTTTTCCCAAAGTCCGTAATAATGAAGAGATTCATCATTGCTCTGATTTTGCATAAAGAGCTTTTTCAGCTGTTCTTTTGTTGTTTGTGTTCCATTCAATCTTCCTGGATACGCTCCTACAACAATATTCACAAAGGCTACAAAATCTTGCTCTTTTAATAATTTCTCTACAACCCTCATCATGTCCCCTCCATTTTCAAATTGTTGCATGTTGTTCACGAATTTTTCATATTAATTTTTATACCCCATAATAACATATATTACCACGACCAATTAATGAGTACTGAAAATGATTAAAGGAGGAAAATGTATGACTTTAATTGATTCATATATTCACGAAGTGACTAAAAGGCTACATAAAAATAAACGTGAGATAATCAAGGTTGAACTAAAGGCTACTATTGAGGATATGTTGCCAGAGCAATATACAGAATCTGAGGTGAAGGAAGTAATTAGGAAGCTTGGAAGCCCTTCAGAAGTTGCTGCACGCTATCAGGATACTCCCCACTTTTTAATTGGTCCAAAGAATTTTGAACAATATACAAGAACCATCAAGCTAATTATTCCTTGGGCAATTCTTATTACGATCATTGTTCAAATAATAGAGAAGATGGTTCTCTATTCTGGAGAAGAAGCACTTCTCACAACCATTATTACAGCATTTGTAGGGATGATTGTTGCAATTATTGCTGTGTTATTTCACGTTTTGTTTTGGGTTACGGTTATTTTTATCATTAAGGACCGTTCTGGGGCTGAAAAGCTTTCGATCCCTTTTCTGAGAGATACCAAGCCATGGTCACCTGATGATTTAATACAAATTAAAAAGATTCCCAAAGATAAAATCATTCCTATAAGTGATACGATTTTTAGCCTTTTAGGAATACTTATTTTTTCTTTTGTTTACTGGAATGCCTATCGTCTTTTAGGTATTTATACAACGAATGACAACGGCAGCTTGAAATTTGTTATGCCTATCTTTAATCAAAATACTTTACAATCGTTTGTTCCCATGGTCTTACTATGTATTATCCTAAGTCTAACTTTAACCTTATTAAAATGGCGTGCAGGACAGTGGACAATGCCTATCGCCATCACTAATGCACTACTTCAAAGTGTAGGAACAATTGTGTTTATTTTAATAGCGATACACCAAGATTTTATTCACAGCGCCTCTATACCTTATATTGCGGCTATTACAGAAACAACCTCAGCTAAAGTTGCCTTCACTATTGATAAAATCCTACTTGTCAGTATGGTTATTGCTGTTTTAGCAAATGTATTTGATATCTACCAAGGATTTAAAAAAGCTAAAATATAACGCCCTTCTACTTCATATACCTAGTAAACCATACATTCAAATCGCCAAAATACCTTTATTCTCTGATGTTTTGTATAATGATAAAGTTGAAAGTATTTTATATATGTGAAAAATAATCTGCACAATTCAATCAGAGTAAGGGGAAAGTACTATGACCATTCTTCTAGTAGATGACAATCAAGTCAATTTATTTGTCATTGAGAAAATACTAAAAAATGCAGGTTATGATAACTGTGTTTCTCTTTCATCTGCTTATGAGCTATTTGATTATTTACAATTAGATGCACCCAATCCGACAGGAAATTCAGTAGATTTAATTTTGTTAGATATTATGATGCCGGAAGTAGATGGTATTGAGGCCTGCAAACGCATTAAGCAAAATGAGAGATTGAAAGATATTCAAATCATTTTTGTTACAGCACTCGAGGATAAAAACAAACTGGCAGAAGCCCTAGACATTGGTGGCGTAGATTATATTACTAAACCAATTAATAAAACAGAGTTGCTTGCCAGAATGCGTGTTGCCTTACGTTTAAAGGCGGAATTAGACTGGCACACACAGCATGAAAAGAAAATACAATATGAACTTGATTTAGCTACCCATGTACAAAGGAGTCTTCTTAGCCCACCGTTAAATGAGAAGGACATCCGTATTGAAGTTTCATATTTACCATCCTCTAATTTAGCAGGGGATATGTATTACTGGTACAAAATAGACGATCATCGTTATGCCATAATATTATTGGATATGATGGGTCACGGTATATCTGCAGCGCTGGTCTGTATGTTTATCTCCTCTGTTCTAAGAGAGGCGGTTAAGCAATTGGTCGAGCCTGAACTTGTCATTCAAGAACTGAACCGTTATATGACCCTATTGCAAGATGGGAAAGAGAATAATCTTTATTACTTTACAGCGATTTATTTAATCATTGACACAGAGCAAAAAACAGTCGAGTACATAAATGCTGGCCATCCTCCTGGATATGCACTAATCGATGAAAAAACATGTATTCCATTAGATCAGGGTAGCTGTGCAGTCGGCTTCTTTGATGAAATTAAAGTGAAAAAGCAATGTATTCAATATGAGCATGATATTCAAATTGTGTTATTTACTGACGGTGTATTAGAGGCGATGGGGCCTTGTGAACTAGAATCAGAAAAGCATTTGCAAACGCTAACATCCTCTAAGTGGGATTATTCGCAATGCCTAATCGATAACCTATTGCCTAAGGATAAACAAGAAAATCAGCCTGATGATATGTGTGTTTTAATGATTCAAGCTAGTTCTAATACTATATAAAAAAGCAGAGGCTATCAGTTAAAGATAGCCTCTTACTCGTTAATATATTTTCTGGTAAATTCTTTCGTTACCAGCAATTTCCCTATATTTTGAAATAACCTCTTCAAATCGTAATGTTTCTTTATCCCCTAAGCATAAAAAACCTTCGTCACTTAAACTTTCATAAAATAATTGATGTACCTGGCTCTGCAACTTAGGCGAAAAATAAATAAGGACATTTCTGCATAGGACAACATGAAATTCATTAAATGAATGATCTGTTACTAAATTATGTTGAGCAAAAATAATATTTTTCAATAATGTTGGATGGAAGTAAGCATATTGATAATCTGTTTGATAGTATTCTGAAAATGCATGGGCACCTCCAGCAAGCATATAGTTTTTTGTATATGCCTGCATCTTATGAATTGGAAAGGCTCCCTTCTTAGCTTTTTCTAATACTTGCTCGTTCATATCCGTGGCATAAATAACAGACCTCTCTATAAGCCCCTCTTCCTGAAGCAAGATGGCCATAGAATATACTTCTTCACCTGTGGCACACCCTGCATGCCAAATACGGATTTCCGGATATTCTCGTAAAACCGGAATGACTGTTTCACGAAAAGCCTTAAAAAAACTAGGGTTACGGAACATCTCCGTTACATTTATCGAAAAATCATTCAATATCTGCTCTAAAAATTCTTTATCATGTATGACCTTTTCTTGTACACGTGAAATCGTTGGGATGTTATTTATCCCCATCCTATTGTAGATTCTACGCGAAATGGAAGAACGATTGTATTGGCGAAAATCATAGCCTGATAAACGATAAATAGCCTCAAGTAACAAATCTATTTCTAAATTTGTCTGCTTATTTAATTGTATATTTTGCTCCAAAGGCTGAAATTGTTCCATGTTCATTAACTCCCCTTAGAAACCAACCATACTCTTAAAACGGATATTAATTGATCTAAATTCAATGGCTTACTAATATAATCAGATGCACCAGCCTGCAGTGATTTATCACGATCATTTTTCATCGCTTTAGCAGTCAATGCAATGATTGGCAAATCGATACGTTTCATTTGCTGACGAATAATAGTCATCGCTTCATAGCCATCCATATTAGGCATCATTATATCCATTAGAACAAGATCGATATCTGGATTAGCCTGCAAGACCTCTAAACATTCTAGCCCATCTTTGGCAACTAGAATGTGCATGCCTCTTTTTTCTAATGCCGTTTTCAACGCATAAATATTACGGTTATCATCATCAACTATTAAAATATTTTTCCCTTGAAACACCTCAACCTCATGTTGAAGGGCTTCTTCCATTGCTAATGGCTGCTCTTTTATTTGTTCCTCTTCCACCGTCGTAACAGCCACTTCGTTCATGGCAAGCTTTTGGCAATGCTCCTCTTCAATTCCATTTGGTAGGCTTGGAAGCGTTAACGTAAAGCTACTACCTTGTCCTTCAGTACTTTGTAATGTAATCCAGCCACCAAGTAATTTTGCAAATTCCTTACAAATAGAAAGGCCTAGACCTGTTCCACCATATTTTCGGACCGTAGCTCCATCTGCTTGCTGGAATGATTCAAAAATCAGCTGGTGTTTGTCTTTTGGAATACCTATTCCTGTATCTGAAACAGTAATTTCTAACCAATCCGTACTTATATCCTGCATATTGTTTGTTAGTTGTTGTGGTGCAAGCTGGTTAATATCTAATGTGACAGATCCCTGCTCAGTAAATTTAAAGGCATTCGATAATAAATTCTTTAAGATTTGCTGGAATCTCTTCTCATCCGTATAGAATACATCCACTACATGATCTGCCTTTGAAATATGGAATGCTAAGTTTTTTTTCATCGCAACTGGTGCAAAGGTATGTTCAATTTGCACAGGTACTTCGCTCATATTCACTTCATTAAAAATAATATCAAGCTTCCCTGCCTCAACTTTAGATAAATCTAATATGTCATTGATTAGAGCAAGTAAGTCCTCTCCAGAGGAATGAATAACCTTAGCAAACTCTGCTTCCTCGTCGGTTAGGTTGTGCTGGCTATTTTCTGCTAGCATCTCCGATAGGATTAGTATGCTATTCAAAGGTGTTCTTAATTCATGTGACATATTCGCTAAAAATTCGGATTTGTAATTGGAGTTAAGGATAAGCTGCTCTGCACTTTCTTCTAATTCCTTCTTCGCTTTCTCTAGCTCTCTTGATTTTGACTCTGCCTCCTTCGTGCGCTCTTCAAGCTGCTCATTAATCATTGTCAGCTCTTCCGTCTGCATTTGTAATTCCTCAGATTGTGTCTGAAGCTCTTCTGATTGAACCTGTAATTCCTCAGTCATTGCTCTCGATTCATTCAATAGACGAACAATTTCCATACGCCCTAAAACGCTATTCACTGTTAGCCCAAAGGTTTCAGTGACCTGTCTCACTAATTCTTGCTGTAACTTACTGAACTTAGCCATTGTCGCTATTTCAACAACCGCTATGACTTCATTTTCAAAAATGACAGGAATCAATAAAATATTTTGTGGTTTAATTTCACCTAATCCAGTTTTGATTAAACGATAATCTCGCGGAATATTATCATAGAATAGTACTCTCTTTTCTAATGCACATTGACCGATTAACCCTTGTCCTATTTTGAAACTCTCCATACCAACACAATCATCCGTATCAGCAAAAGCAGCCTTTTTCACAAACTGTACTTGGTTCTCTGTTACTTCCCGAACATAAAATGCGCCAAGGGATGCTTGGGTTTTCTGTGCGACTTCTGATAGGAAGGTCTCCGCCAATTTGGTAATGGCCGAAATACCTTGATAATTTGTCACGATTTCAGCAACATTGCTTTGTAGCCATTCTCTCTTTTCGACTGACTCTAAGAGTATATTGGTTGCATTAGCAAGTTCATTCACTTCATCGTTTGTATTGACGTGGATTCTTCTCTTGAAATCACCTTTAGTAGCTGCTATTTCTTGAATTGTTTGTGTTACTTCCGTTATCGTTTTTACAATGGAACGGGATATGCCACTTGCAATGGCAATGGCTATTGTAGAAACTAAAATTAAGATCCCAAATAAAGCACTTGTTAATCTACTATTTTGCTTGTCTAACTGTCTTACCTTCGCCTGTGTATAAGCATTTTCAGTGGCGCGGAATGAATCAAATAATTTGCGCATTTTCTCCATATCCTGACGACCATTATCTACTCTAAAAAAATCATTTAATGCTTCTACATTATTATCCTTTTTAAGTTGAATAGTTGGTTCGCCTGAAGTTGCAATCCAATGTTCAATTGTTTCCTCTATCTCCTTTAATTTGTCCTGCTGAGTTGGTTTACCTTCCATTTGCTGATAGAGCTCATTAAAATCTATTTTCCAATTTTCAGCTGCATTATCATAGGGTTCCAGATAACTTTGCTTACCTGTAATGATGAAAGCACGCTGACTCGATTCCATATCCAATATATATTTTTCAATTTCATTCGTTAAAGTTAGAACATTAGAATCATACTTAATAATAAAATTTCTTTCCTTTTGCAAAGATGTAATTTGATTATTTAATATGACAACCGTCGCAAGTAAGCAAAGAATGATTACGATATAACCTAATGTAATCTTTGAGCGTATACCCATTTTTAATCTATTTAACATTTGGTTTTCCTACCCTTACCTTTCTTTTACTTTAATATTATTACTAGTATACATCTAAAAATAACTCATTTTATTGTCTTTTAGATTCTTAATAAAGAAATTTTGCTGATTTTGTATTAATAAGTCTATGCATTTTTCATATACATTTTATATTGAACCATTTCGAATTAAGGAGAGAAAACATGTGGATATTATCGTAAGGCCAGGAAATTCACTTTGGCAATTCAGTGAGGTATTTAAAATTCCTCTTCAACTCATTTTAGATTCTAATGAAAATATAAATCCCCAATTTTTAAGAGTTGGACAACGGGTCCGTATACCTGGTTTTGTGACCAACAACTATCAAATTAAACAAGGAGATTCTTTTTGGCAGATTGCCCAGAGCCGAAACCTTCCCTTAGTCGCCCTATTGCTTGTTAATCCTGATCTCAATCCAAATCGATTACAAATCGGTCAAATGATTCGCATACCCCAACGTATCACATGGCGTTTAGTTGAAGGTAAGCAAAATTACACGTATACCCATATGATGAACGATCTCAGAAAGCTCCTTGACGCATATCCTTTTCTTCATAGCTCTAACATTGGCAACTCCGTTTTAGGGAAAGAGCTACCTGAGCTGTCAATTGGCCATGGTGCAAAACGTGTACACTATAATGGCTCCTTCCATGCGAACGAATGGATTACTACACCTATTATTCTAACATTTTTAAATGACTATTTGCTCGCCCTCACCAATCAAAGTAGTATTCGTGGAATTTCTCCATTTTCTCTTTATCAGCAAACATTCCTTTCTATTGTACCTATGGTAAATCCTGATGGAGTAGATTTAGTAATACAAGGCCCACCAAATGATGAAGCATTAAGAAATCAACTAATTGCATGGAATAATGATAGCGCTGATTTTTCTGGCTGGAAAGCAAACATTCATGGAATTGATTTAAATGACCAATTCCCTGCCAAATGGGAGCTTGAAAGTGCCCGTAATCCAAAAACCCCAGGGCCAAGAGATTATGGTGGGGAAAGACCATTATCAGAACCTGAAGCCATTGCAATGGCTGATTTGACCAAGCAACGTGATTTTTCAAGAGTATTAGCCTTTCATACACAGGGACGCGTTATCTATTGGGGCTTTGAAAATCTAGAGCCCCCCGAATCAGAGGTTCTTGTAAATGAATTTAGTAGAGTAAGTGGCTATGAGCCCATTCAATCTGCTGGAAGCTATGCTGGTTATAAGGATTGGTTTATTCAGGATTGGCGTAGACCAGGCTTCACCGTTGAATTAGGAAGTGGTACAAATCCTTTGCCAATCAGTCAGTTCGATGACATTTACGAGGAGTCTTTAGGGATTTTCCTTGCTGCATTGTATATGTAAAAAGAATAGACGAACTCCATTCGCTAAGAAATTGTCCTTATGGGCTTTTTAGCGAATGGAGTTTTTTTTATAGGAAGGTCTCATCATCATTGTAAAAAAAGGGGAATAAATTACTTTGACAGGTAGAGTAATGTTTGCTATTATTACTCTGACAGATAGAGCAATAAAATAAAGTAGGTGACTTATGGTTCGCAGTGATATTATCCGAGGACATTTGGATTCGATTATTTTACGGTTAATTTCAGAAAAAGACCGTTATGGCTACGAAATTTCTCAGGAAATAAGTCTCCGTACAAACAATCGGTTTCAAATAAAGGAAGCAACTTTGTATGCTGTTTTTCAACGTCTCGAAAAAAAGGAAATTATTGAAGCCTATTATGGAGATGTCTCACATGGAGGCAAAAGAAAGTATTACCGTATTACCTCATTAGGTAAGGCCTATTTAAATGAGCTAGTGAAAGAATGGTCGGAAGTAAAGGAAATAATCGATTTATTTATGGAGGGCTTAGAATGAAAAGAATAAAAAACCATATTGATGAGCTTTTTAAAGACATTCCTCGAAATAACGAAACGGAAATGGTTAAACAAGAAATCATTGAAAATCTTGAAGAAAAGGTATTTTACTTGATGGACCAAGGTAAAGAACAAGAGGATGCCATTAATAAAGCCATCGTAGAATTCGGAGATATTGAAGACTTAAAGCACGAATTGGGTGTTAAAGAGCCAGCAAAGAAAAACATGGCCAAATTAAACTTAGAGTTCTCGATTTGGGGTAGTGCCTTAATCATTGCATTTTTTATTTTTATTAATCTTTATTACACACCACACACTATTTGGGCGATCTATCCGATTTTCGCAATACTTTGGTGGCCTTTATCAATGTACTTTGTGTGGTCCCGTAAGAAATGGGGTGAATGAACATGAGGAACTTTATTAACTTTTCTATAGCAGGGAGCTTGATGACAATGGTTTTTTTAGGAATTGTTAATTATACGACATCTCCTCAAACAATGTGGTTTGTATATCCATGCTTATTGCTACTACTTTGGCCCATTACTTTATTCTTTATGGCTAAAAAATTGTATAAACAATACTCCATTGTTTGTAGTGCCTTGATTATTGCGTTTCTAATAATTGAAAATTATATTTACGCACCCAATCATTTATGGTTTGTCTACGCTATTTATCCAATTATCTGGTGGCCCATCCTTATGTATTTAGATGAAAAGGCTAAAACGTTAAAAACAGCACTAATTGGGTGTGCTTCTACAATCATCTATTACACTATACTGAATATAATTGTATCTCCTCAATACCCTTGGGCAATCTATCCTGCCTTTTTAGTGATATGGTGGCCTCTAGCTTTATATCACGCGCAACGAAAAACCTTTGTAGCATTCTCCGTTACAGCTACGATACTAATTAGTATCTTTTTCATTACCGTAAATGTTGTTTCTTCACCAAGCGTTATATGGGCGATCTACCCTATTTTTATTACACTATGGTGGCCTCTAAGTATGTATTTTTATGTGTATAAAAGAAGAATGTATCATGCTACCTTTGCGAAACGCATGTAAGAAGGTTTAGTATGTAAAACAATAAAAAATTCATTTAATAAAATAATTCTACACTTGGTACCATTCATTTAATTGCTATATAATTTAATTATTAAATATTTTAGCGGACGTGATTATATGGCAGAAAACCTAGACAATGTAGAAATTATTATGAAAGAAATGCTAGAAATACAGCAGAAATCGAAAATGTTTGTTGATCTTTTATCTGAAGGAGAAGCGTTATCACAAAAACTCGCTGGCTTTCTACGAACATTTGGAGTCGATCAAATTAAAATGGGTATTTGGTATGGCGTAGACCTTCCTGTTATGTTTAGCATCCCCTTTGCCCTGTTAGTCGCACTACTGTTGTTCTTTTGTGCCACATATATTAAACGTTCTATTGTTTTTTGTTTGTCAATTATTCGTATATAGAGCAATAAAAAGTAAGCATATTTTCTGGATAGAATATGCTTACTCTCATCGACTTTTAAATTGAATAGCAGGAAGCTCATTTAATAAGTATCGCTAAAGCTCTCCTTCAAGAAAACGGATAAGGTATATTTCAGGTCTAGCAATAAATTCTTTAAAACTACATAAATTAGTATACTCCTCATGCTCCACATCATAGCACCCTATTTGGCCCTCTCCTTTTGGGTTCCAGGCTATATGCAAATCAGAGTAATTGTCGATATTTGCGGAAAGAAGGAGGAGCTTTCTATGACCTAGCTTCATCTCAATTGTATCGGTTAGTTGGAAAAAATCGATATAGTGAATGTTGTAATCATTTGGTGCAAGCTCTAGATGCAATCGATCTCCTGTCAGAAAATTAACCAATTCATCTGGTAACTTGTATTTTTTCAATCTCTCTTTTTTGTTTTCAATAGTATGAAGTTCTATAGGTTCTAGAGCCTTTAAATAATTTGCTAGTTCCCTATTTTTCATACGTACTGCAATTGTATAAGCTCTCTCACCATCTTTCTCTGCTAAAGTGAGATTTGCCCCTCGTTCAATCAAATATTTCACCATAGCTATATTACCCATTCGTGCTGCAACTGTTAATGGAGTTGCTCCATAGGGATAGACCATATCAGGCTGTTGGTAATTAATATCTACTCCGTGATCAAGTAAAAAAGTGACTGTTTTCATGTCGAAATTCGACACAGCCTGACGCAATACAGCACCTCCATGCTGCTTTATATCAAGCCCAAGTTCTTGAATAAGAGGGATATTTCTTTTATTGCCAAAGTAAGCCTGAGAATAGGCCCCAGATCCAACTTGATTATAGCCATCTAATTTCGCTCCTTGTTCAACAAGGTAACGTACTATTTCCTCATTACAATATCGAACAGCTCTTAAAAATGCAGGATTTTTTTCAACATTTAAATTGACCCCATCTTCAACTAATAATTTTACTACATCAAATCTTTGTGTAATCAATGCTAAATCCAACGGGCTTAATGATGTATGCTGACTTAAACATATCTTTTCTTCAATATTCCAGCCTTTATCCCTCGCAGCCTGCAAAGCATTGACATTACCAGTATAGATATACATTGCAAGCTCTGGTAGTTCTGGAAATGTTCCAATACCTTGTAGCTTAATCATCTATAGATTTGCTCCCTTCTTATTTTTATACAAAGTATAGAAAACTACCGTTTATATAACAATGGTACATAGAGCTATAGTGTTATAAAATACAGGGCAAGATTTATATTAAATTTGTTGGTTCTTTTATTAAAAAGAAGGCAATTGGATTTAAAATTTCCCAGGAAAGAATTTATTCAAATTAAAAAGAGCTCTCAATCAGAATAGATTGAGAGCTCTTTCTTAAACGCTTACCATGACTTATTTTTATTTTAAGCCAAGTGCTTTATCTGTTGTTGCATTTATTTCTTTTAGAAGCTCAGGGTTTTCTGCTAATGATAGACCATAAGATGGAATCATTTCTTTAATTTTCGGTTCCCACTCCTTGATATGTTGAGGGAAACATTTATTAAGAACCTCAAGCATAACATGTACAGCCGTAGATGCACCTGGTGAAGCTCCTAGTAAAGCTGCAATCGAGCCATCAGAAGCACTTACAACTTCTGTACCGAATTGAAGTGTTCCTTTACCACCAGCTTCTGTATCTTTAATTACTTGTACACGTTGACCAGCTACGATAATATCCCAATCATCACTTTTTGCATTTGGAATGAACTCACGTAACTCTTCCATACGTTGTTCTTTTGAAAGCATAAGCTGTTGAATTAAATACTTTGTTAAGCCCATCTCTTTCACGCCCGCAGCTAATAAAGTTGTGATATTATGCGGTTTTACAGAAGCAAATAAATCCATATTTGAGCCTGTTTTTAAGAACTTAGGTGAAAAACCTGCGAATGGTCCAAATAGTAGTGATTTTTTATTATCAATATAACGTGTATCAAGATGCGGTACTGACATTGGTGGAGCACCAACTTTTGCTTTTCCATACACTTTTGCATGATGCTTTTCAGCTACTTCTGGATTATTACATTGTAAGAATAGACCACTAATTGGGAATCCACCAATATGTTTTCCTTCAGGAATACCAGATTTTTGTAGTAATTCTAGGCTTCCTCCACCAGCTCCAAGGAAGACAAATTTTGCTGAATGATATTCCATTTTACAGCCGTCTAAATCGTGCACGCGTACTTCCCATGTACCATCACTAGCTTGTTTTAAACTTTCAACACTATGATTGTAGTTAACATCTACATCTTTTGCTTTTAAGTGATCAATTAACATACGTGTTAAAGCACCAAAGTTAACATCTGTACCAGTGTCAATTTTCGTTGCAGCAATGTCTTCACCTGCAGGACGATTTTCCATGATAAGTGGAATCCATTTTTTTAGAGTTTCAGGGTCATTAGAAAATTCCATTCCTTCAAATAAAGGATTTTTTGTCATCGTTTCATGACGTTTCTTTAGAAACTCAACATTTTCTTTCCCCTGTACTAAACTCATATGTGGTAAAGGCATAATGAAGTCTTGTGGATTATTGATCAGCTTATTGTTTACAAGATACGACCAAAACTGTCTTGAAACATGGAACTGTTCATTAACATTAATCGCTTTTTTGATATCGATTGATCCGTCTTTTTTCTCTGATGTGTAGTTCAGCTCACATAATGCAGCATGTCCAGTTCCCGCATTGTTTAATTCGTGAGAACTTTCTTCGCCTGCTTTTTCAAGCTTTTCAAACACTGTAATTTTCCAATCTGGTGCTAATTCTTTGAGTAATGTTCCCAAAGTTGCACTCATGATTCCGGCACCAATTAAGATAACATCTGATTTAATTTGTCTGTTACTCATTTTTACCTTCCTTATATATTAAGATTTGCAGAAAGGATGTAAGCACTCCCGCTTTAGAAGTACTGTAGCCATGGAGCAACCTCGGAGCACACCATTTCTGTATCAATTATTACCTTATTGCAGTTTATCACAATTAGTTCAAGAATAAAATATCAACTATTTATATGAGAGTTATCAGCTTTTTTCGAGCCTTTCCAATCATAATTCAAGCAAAAAAATGACTATTTGTTCTAGATAAAATTTGAATTATTTAAGCTTATTGGAATAATCGGCCTAAAAATGGTTGACATTTTCATAAAAAATAGGTTCTTTTTATTATTATATCTGTATAATAACATACAAATATGAAGCTCGTCTTGTATTTGAACTAACTTTCCTTTCCCCAAAGATTAACTATCGATTGGGGATTTTATATGCCAGCCATCTATATGAAAACCGCCCATTTGTATGAACACATACTCCACTACTGCTTCATATAACGCCATCATCTTTTCAGCATTGTCCTCTTGCATTGCTCTCATAAAAATTTCTCTAAAGTCCTCATCTGGAAATGCTGACTTACTATATTTTTGTAGGTAAATTGGATCTTCAAGATAGGCATAGATTTGATAAAAGGGTATCGTTTCTAGATTTAAAAACTGACAGTATGCCAAAAATAAATTGGCTAATGAGTTATGGTAGGTAAAGGAAAAGTCCATTCTATCATGCTCATAACAATCCTTTAAATTATCTAGTGCATCCCATAATTCATATTTTTTTAATTCTAAGACCGTTTTATTCATTGTGTTATATTTTTCTTTTAGCCATTCCCCTGCTTCAAATTTTAAATCTTTTACTATTCCAGTATAATCAAATATAATTCTACCTGTTTTAAATTGGACCATCGACATGGTTCTTCTTTTTTTAAAATCATCTTGGAAATACCCACGAATTTGACTTGGTGGATTCGCAAAGTATTCAATTAAAAAACCATCAATAACACGATTCCCTCTTTCCCTCCACCCCACATTATCCGCCAAAATAATATGGACATCGATATCAGAGCGCTTGGAAGGATTTCCAGTAATATAGCTCCCACATACGAGTGCTCCTACAACTTCCTCTTTATCTTGCCATTCTTTTAGGAATATTTCTAAGGCTATTTTCCATTTTGCCATTGATCGTTCACTCCCTTTTTAATTGATTTATTTCTACAATACTATTGAAAAAACAGAAAACCTTTAATACATTTTCTGTTTTTTATCTACTTCTTATTTAATTTCTTTAACAGTTAATTTCTTTTGGCTAACTTCATAAGTTACTACTACATTTTTGATAATCGCCGTATCATCATAGGAGAGACTAGCTTCAAATTCTATTGTAGCATCACCCTTCCATCTAAGATGATCCACATAGCTATAGTTTTCATGATCTGTTCGAATCCAAGTATCCATCCCTTGCTCAGCACCATATTTAACCCTTGAAGATTCTACTAACTCTGGGCTTACCATTCGCTCTTCCACATTGATGACTTCAACAAATTCACTTTTATTAGAATTCGTAACAATAGCAATTAATTTATAATCAGGTGAAGGGATAATTTCTTTTATATACATTGATGGACTGGAGAAGCTAGAATATGCCTCTAGCACATCGTCTTTTATCCGCCAAAGAACATTTTGACTGCCGTAATCAGAATAATTATTGAATAAAGTAAAGAAGACGCTCCCATCTGCTAATTTATATACATCCTGACTTTCAAAGCTCCCTGATAAAATATCTACTGCAAAAATAGCCGCATTTGCAATTTTTTCGTTATCACTTTGTATAAATGGCTGAATAGCCTTTAACGCCTTATTTCTCAACTTTTCATCATTATAGCTCTCTACTAGTCTATTTATGGCAATATAGATATACTCCTCTTTGTCACTATCTAGAGCTTTTAGAAATTTATCTGCATCATATTGTGGAGCTGGCATTAATTCCATATCCTCTGTTGATAAATAACGAATATAAAGCTCATTATTTTGATGTTTATAGTAAGCTGCTGCTATTGTGGCAGTAGAAATTGAGCTTACGATCATCATACCTATTACCACAGCGAGCCATTTTTTAGAAAAACTTTTTTTCTTTTCTCCATAGTTGGCTGCTTCAATTAACTCCTCCTCTATTAAACCAATTTCACGATACAACTCCTCTTTTTTCATATATATAACCCCTCGCTTTTCAAATAAAATCTTAGTTTATTACGTGTTCTAAATAAGTTCGACTTTACTTTACTACTACTCATTTGAAAGTGTAAGGAAATATCTTTTATTGAAGAGGAGTACCAATATCGCTGAATAAATATATTTCTAGTTTGTTCATCTAAGGTATATAAAAATTGGCTAATGCATTGAGCAAGTTCACCCGCTTCAAAGATTGTTTCTACCGTATGAGAAGAAGCTAGACATTCTTCCAGCTCTGTGAGAATGAACTCAAACTCATTATTTCTCTTTTTGGCTGTATTATAGCTATGCTTATCAAGTGCAATATTTCGTATGATTCTCCCTAAAAAAATAGATAGTTTTCTTGGTATTTGTGGAGGGATTGTGTTCCATGCAGCTAGGTAGGCATCATTTTCACATTCTTCAACATCCCTCAAATTTGCCAAGATTCTTCTTGCTATTACTCTACAGTATGCTCCATATTTTTTTCTGGTTTCCAAAATAGCCTGCTGTGAGCGTTGTATATATAAAGCAACTATTTTTTCATCGTCCATTTGCATTTTCTCCTTTTATGTACTCTTACTTATAAAGTAGATAATCCAAACAATTGGTTGCATGTTATGGCAAAAATTCTGCTAATGAAAAAACCGCACTCTTTAGGTACGGTTCTCCACATTTCAAAATAAATTAGATAAAAATGTTTGTATTGATGTAGGTAATAGCTGAAAGAATAATCCCTCATATTTAATATCCAGTATACCAGCGACGACAATAACAACGAAAATTAACAATAGAAAGATTTTCTTATTTTTAGCAATCCAATTCAATAGCTGCCACTCCTCTGACATAATAGTAAGCATGTTAAGTATAAGTTGATTGCTATCAAATAGCATCCTATTAATTGTCTGTCACCTTATTTTACAATGCTACATAAATTAAAATGATACGCTAAAAACGAGAAATATGTAAGAAGGGAATGGCTATGGTCAATTTTAAATCTTTTCGAGGTGTCATTACTCAGATCAGTGATTTTCCTGTTGGGCAAAACGGAGATAAGAACGGTTGTTATAAAATGATGACCTTAGAAGATGGTGCTGGAGGGGTCGTCAATTTTATTATTTCTCCCTCCACCTATTTTGTTAATCGTGAAATTGTAACAACTGGTGAATGGGTAACAGGATATTATGATGGAGATGCGCCTGTTCCAATGATTTACCCGCCACAATATCGTGCTTTAATTATTGTCAAAGAAAGCAATTATCAAAATGTAAAGGTAGATTTCTTTAATCAACAATTACTGAGTAGTGATGGACAATTACAATTAAACCTTTCTCCTACTACGATTATCTCACTTAAAAATGGGCCGCCTTTTTCCAATAGTCCTGCCAATCGAAACCTCATTGTTGTTTATGGCCCTACCACTAGGAGTATTCCTTCTCAAACCACTCCCTATGAAATCATTGTTTGGTGTTAATTTAATCAAAACAACGGCTTAAGCCTCACTACGTGAATTTAAGCCGTTGTTGACTGTTATTATTTATTCATATCATTTTTCATTTCATGTAATTGTTGTTTAATTTGCTCTAGATTTTCTTTATTTTGCTGAACAGTATCCAAATGTTCACCATATTGTTCTGCATTGAAACGTGCATTTTCAGCATGCTTAATCTGATTAAATGCATGTTCTATTGCTATTTCCTCTGGATGTGACTTTGCATGCTTTAATAGTCGATCCGCCTTTTGCACAGAGTTACTAAACAATGTGCTAGGATGGTCCTGCTTCCAACTTGTATCGGAGTGCTTAGCCAATGTATATATCTCCCTTCATAAAAAAGTTTTCATTGTTCTAGATGTAGTATTAAGAAATGCTTTGAAAATATGTATGGAAGAAAATAACGTGAAGTTGCTAAACACAATATTTCCCAGGCTATAATCAAAGAACTAAGGCTCCTGCCTTAGTCCTCCTCTCAATGTAATGAATAGTTGTCAAATATAAATTAGTGCCATGCAGTCCTCTCACTGACTGGTTGCTTGATATCTGTTTTTCCTTGTGTTTCAGCAAAGTTATTGATTTGTGCTGAAGATGAATCAAGCTCAAATTCAGTACCAAACTCCTCACGATGAAGTGTCTGACGCTGTTGATTTGTTTTATTTGCACTTTTCGTATCATTTGATTTGTTACGATTTGTATTCATATTTGACATAACCATCCTTCATCGATTATTTGAAAAGCTTTAAAACCTTGTATATGTTTTATAAACTTTTCATTCTAAAGTTTGTCCAAGGAGGAAAAAAGAATGTGCATTAATTATTTTATTTAGCTAAGTATAAAGTTGAGGCTTTTTCAATTTTTGATTGTTAGTAAGTCGCTTGCAATCTTATTTTCTTTCTGACTATAATACTTGTATACAAGTATACTTAAATAAAAAAGGTGATAGTATGAGCGAATATAATGATTATTTATATCCACAAAAGTGGCTTTCTAAGGCTTCAACAGGCGATCGCGTAGCATATGAACTTAGAATGCGTATTATTTCAGGTTTAATTGAAAGCGGTACCATTCTTTCAGAAAATAAACTAGCTGCTGATTTTGAAGTAAGTCGTTCACCCATTCGTGAAGCCTTAAGAACTTTAGCTTCTGAAAATATCATTCGATTAGAAAAAATGGGTGCTGTTGTCATCGGTTTATCGGAAAAAGAAATAGAGGAAATTTATGATGTTCGTTTGCTAATTGAAACATTCGTATTTGAACGTCTGATTAAAATGGATACAACGAACTTAGCACTGGAGCTTAGCAAAACGTTAGAAATGATGAAAGTTGCCTTTAAATACAATGATGCGGATGAATTTTCCTATCAGGATGTTATGTTCCACGAGACTATTATTCGCTCTATTGGGCATTCCTATATCACCATGATTTGGAATAATTTAAAGCCAGTAATGGAAGGCTTGATTTTGCTATCTATGCGTATGCGCTTCAAAGAAAAATATGAGGATTTTACTCGCATTGTGAAAAATCACGAACTATATATTGATGCTATTAGAGCAAAAGACCGAGAGCTCATGATTAAATCCCTTCATGAAAATTTTGATGATGTTCAAGGCAAAGTAGAAGATTTATGGCGGTCACAGCAAATGCTATCTAAAGGGGTTGAGCCACAAAATGACTAACTATATGTTAGGTGTTGATATAGGGACTACTAGCACAAAAGCAGTGTTATTTAGTGAACATGGGAAGGTTATTCAACAAGAAAATATCGGGTATCCATTATATACACCGGATATTTCGACAGCAGAACAAAATCCAGAAGAAATCTTTCAAGCTGTACTGCAAGCCATTTCTAACATTATGAAAGTCCATTCAGATAAATCATTATTATTTGTGTCCTTTAGTAGTGCTATGCATAGTGTAATCGCCATAGACGAAAATGATCTACCGTTAACACCCGTTATTACATGGGCTGATAATCGTAGTGAAGCATGGGCACATAAAATTAAAGATGACTGGAATGGTCATGAAATTTATAAAAGAACAGGTACACCTATTCATCCAATGTCACCACTAAGCAAAATTACTTGGCTTGTGCATGAACATCCTGAAATCGCCCGCAAAACAAAGAAATATATCGGTATTAAAGAATACATTTTTAAAAAGTTTTTTGATCAATATGTCGTCGATTATTCATTAGCTTCGTGTATGGGTATGATGAATCTCCACACATTAGATTGGGACGAAGAAGCTTTAGCTGTTGCAGGTATTACAAAAGCACAATTATCAACACTCGTACCAACAACTCAACTATTTTTGAATTGTAATGACCTTTTAGCTAAACAAATTGGTATTGACCCACACACACCTTTTGTCATTGGTGCAAGTGATGGCGTGCTCTCTAATCTAGGTGTGAACGCCATTCGTGAAGGTGAAATTGCTGTCACTATTGGGACAAGCGGAGCTATTCGCACTATTATTGATAAGCCTAAAACTGATGTGAAAGGTAGAATTTTCTGCTATGCCTTAACAGAGAATCATTGGGTTATTGGTGGACCCGTAAACAATGGCGGTATGGTGCTTCGCTGGATTCGAGATGAATTTGCTTCATCCGAAATTGAAACAGCCAAGAGACTAGGGATTGATCCATATGAAGTATTGACCAAAATTGCGGAACGTGTAAGACCGGGTGCTGATGGACTGCTATTCCATCCTTATTTATCAGGTGAACGTGCACCTTTATGGAATCCAGATGTGCGCGGTTCATTTTTTGGTTTAACCATGTCTCATAAAAAAGAACATATGATACGAGCGGCACTGGAAGGGGTTATCTACAATTTATATACGGTCTATTTAGCATTATTGGAATGCATGGAAAGCCCCGTCACTCGTATTCAAGCAACAGGTGGTTTTTCACGCTCTGAGATTTGGAGACAAATGATGGCGGATATTTTTGAATCCGAAGTGGTAGTTCCTGAAAGCTATGAAAGCTCCTGTCTTGGCGCTTGTATTTTAGGCTTATATGCTATGGGAAAAATCGATTCCTTTGACGTGGTCGCTGACATGGTTGGTGACACTTATAAACATACGCCAATTGAAGAGGCGGCCAAAGAATATAGACAGCTGCTCCCAATTTTCATTCGTTTATCTAGAGTATTAGCAGACGACTATGCGTCAATTGCTCAGTATCAAAGGAGCTTAATTAAGCCCGACTAAAGAGGAGGAGAATACATGCCATTAGTTATTGTAGGTATTGGTATTATTGCGCTGTTAATTTTAATAATGGGCTTTAAATTAAATACGTTTATTTCATTAATTATTGTTTCATTCGGTGTGGCATTAGCTCTTGGGATGCCTTTAGATGTCATCGTAAAAACGATTGAAGCAGGGTTAGGCGGAACATTAGGCCACTTGGCATTAATATTTGGTCTTGGTGCGATGCTAGGAAAATTAATTGCCGATTCTGGGGGTGCACAGCGTATTGCCATGACCCTTGTGAATAAATTTGGAGAAAAGAACATTCAATGGGCAGTTGTAGCAGCATCCTTTATTATCGGTATCGCCCTTTTCTTTGAAGTAGGTCTTGTGCTATTAATTCCAATTGTCTTCGCTATTTCAAGACAATTAAAGGTTTCTATTTTATATTTAGGAATTCCAATGACCGCAGCATTATCTGTCACACATGGATTTTTGCCACCACACCCAGGACCAACCGTTATCGCTGGTGAATTTGGGGCAAATATTGGTGAGGTGCTGCTTTATGGCTTTATCATCGCCATTCCAACTGTTATTTTAGCAGGGCCTTTATTTACAAAAGTAGCGAAAAAATTAGTGCCTGAATCATTCAACAAAACTGGAAACATTGCCTCTCTAGGTGAACAAAAAACATTTGAACTAGAGGACACACCGAGTTTTGGAATAAGTGTTTTCACTGCACTATTACCCGTTATTTTAATGTCCATTGCTACTATTATTACACTGTTGCAAAAAACAATTGGCTTTGATGATAATGGCTTCTTAGCAGGTATCCGCTTCATCGGTGAAGCTGGTACATCCATGTTAATTTCCCTAATAGTTGCCGTCTATACAATGGGTATCGCAAGGAAAATCCCTATTAAGCAAGTAATGGAATCATGTACGACAGCAATCTCACATATCGGTATGATGCTCTTAATTATTGGGGGCGGTGGCGCCTTCAAACAAGTTTTAATCGATGGTGGTGTCGGTGATTATGTAGCTGAACTCTTCCATGGAACTACCTTATCGCCAATTTTACTAGCATGGATTATTGCCGCTATCTTACGTATTTCATTAGGGTCAGCTACAGTTGCTGCTTTAACAACAGCTGGGCTAGTCATCCCAATGTTAGGTCAGAGTGATGTGAATCTTGCTTTAGTCGTACTGGCAACAGGTGCAGGAAGCTTAATTGCTTCACATGTCAATGATGCTGGTTTCTGGATGTTTAAGGAGTATTTTGGGTTAAGCATGAAGGAAACATTTGCTACATGGACCTTGCTAGAAACAATTGTATCTGTAGCTGGTTTAGGATTTATTTTATTACTAAGTTTATTTGTTTAAAAAAGTTAAAAAGGAGCTAGCACAATGTTAAATACAATTGGCGTTATCGGATTAGGCGTTATGGGAAGTAATATCGCTTTAAACATGGCTAATAAGGGCGAGCATGTAGCTGTTTATAATTACACACGAGATTTAACCGACAAACTTCTACAAAAAGTCGAAGGACAAGCGCTTACTCCCTACTATGAAATAGAAGAGTTTGTACAAGCTTTAGAAAAACCAAGAAAGATCTTTTTGATGGTGACAGCTGGTAATGCCATAGATTCAGTTATTCAATCAGTAGTGCCCTTCCTTGAAAAGGGCGATGTCATTATGGATGGCGGTAATTCTCACTATAAAGATACAGAACGTAGATATGATGAACTTAAAGCTTCAGGAATTGGATATTTAGGGATTGGGATTTCCGGTGGTGAAGTAGGAGCATTGACAGGGCCATCTATCATGCCTGGTGGCGATCAAGAGGTCTATGACAAAGTTGCACCTATACTGACAAAGATTGCAGCACAAGTGAAGGATACACCATGCTGTACGTATATAGGTCCTAAGGGTGCAGGTCACTTCGTCAAAATGGTCCACAATGGAATTGAGTATGCGGATATGCAACTCATTGCGGAAGCCTATACGTTTTTAAGAAAAAATATAGGATTATCCGTTGATGAAATTGCTACTATTTTTGAAACATGGAATCAAGGTGAATTGAAAAGCTATTTAATTGAAATAACAGCTGAAATTTTAAGGAAAAAAGATGAGGTAACAGGATTACCACTAATTGATATGATTCTAGATAAAGCTGGTCAAAAAGGGACTGGGAAATGGACAAGCCTACAATCGATAGATAATGGTATTCCTACATCAATTATTACGGAGGCTTTATTCGCTCGTTATATTTCATCATTAAAAGAAGAACGAATTAGAGCAGAGGCAATACTGACTGGACCAAATTACAATCAGCAAAATCTAGAGAAGGATGTCTGGATTGAATACGTTCGCCAAGCCCTATATATGGGGAAAATCTGTGCTTATGCGCAAGGATTTACACAATATAAAATGACATCTGAGCTTTATAAATGGCATTTACCATTAAAAGATATTGCATTAATTTTCCGTAGTGGTTGTATTATTCGAGCGGAATTTTTAAATGTTATTAGTGAAGCCTATCAAAAGCAACCTTCACTAGATAATTTATTAATTGATCCATACTTTGCAGAAAAGACGAAGGACTATCAAAATGGCTTAAGAAAAATAGTTTGTGAAGGCATCCAAGCAGGAAATGCATTCCCATGCTTAAGTGCTTCTCTCACATATTACGATAGTTATCGAACAGGTTCATCTAATGCAAATATGTTACAGGCACAACGCGATTATTTCGGTGCACATACGTATGAACGAGTTGATGCAGAAGGTGTTTTCCATACAAATTGGTAAGTAAAAAGCTAAAATATACATCATTCCCTCAATGATTGTATATTTTAGCTTTTTTATTCTTGATAAGCATGTACTCGATTACGTCCTGCTTGTTTTGCCGCATACAGTGCTTTATCCGCATTATTTAAAAGCTGATACAGTGTCTCTTGTGTACCTTCAGCTACACCACAGCTAATGGTAGCTCGAATTGCTCCCTCAGCCGTCATAAGTGGCTGGGATTCTACGCTATTACAAAGCAAATCAGCTAAGGCTTGCCCCTCTAATAATGTAGAGCCCTTGAGTGCGAGAACAAATTCCTCACCGCCATATCGGGCAATCAGTTCTCCTTTTTTCAATACACTCTGACAAACCTTGACGACATGAACTAGTAATTGATCGCCGATAGCATGCCCATACGTATCATTGACGGTTTTAAAATGATCGATGTCCATTAAAATGACAGTAAAAGCTGATGATGATTCTCTTGCCTCACTGTAAGCCTGATTACATTGTTGAAAAAAAGCTCGACGATTATAAATTTGTGTAAGCTCATCATAAAAGGCCAGTTGCTCTAACTGTCTTTGTAGCTCCTTTAGCTCTGTTATATCAGTAAAAATAAGTAATAGCCCCTTACCATGATTAACATGTTGCAGCTCTGTAACGCGCACTTGATAAGTATGATGCGAAAGCACAATCTCGATGTCTTGTGTATTCATCGCTGCCTCTAATGTAAATGGCATCGTTTGCCCAGTTACTTCAAGCCATGCTTTCCTAATATCCCTACCAATCATGGATCTGGTTAGCTGAGGAAGCACCTTGCTGCAGGCTTGGTTAAATTCTATTAATCGTGCAGATTCATCTAACACAATAACCCCATCATTGATACTATGAAATATTGCATCCTTGGCAACAGGCATCACCCTAAATAACCGTGAGGAATTAATAGACCATAAATACAAAAATGACGAAGCCCATAATACCATGGGAACAGGATCAACCCCTTGAGGTGTTAAGCCCAATAAATAGATGAATGCCGTTATCATTGGAATAAGTTGACCACACATTAAGGCAATTAATTGTTGCCGATAGGTCTTAGTAGTCTCTTTCCAATGGATTAATACTAATAAAAAAGATACGAACATACAGCCAAACGTAAATATGCCATGAATGATATACCATATGCCAATTTCCTGATGCACATAGGGTGCCCCTAATACAGGATCTATTTCAAATACTCTATAATGAAAATGGTGTATATCATTTGTAGCAACCATGATTAAGCTAATAAAAGGAATGGCAAGAAGAGCCATTATCTTTTTCCTTGTGAGATGAAAGCCCAAGTATTGCATGATAAACAATAATCCGAGAGGCGTTGAAAAAGCCATACCTACATAAAGGATGGCTGTCCAAACCTTGATAGCGCTCAATGTTGTAGCAATTAAACCAAAAGCAGCGGCAAAACAATATACAGCAATTAGTCCGGTATAACTAATAAACAATTGAGCAATTTTTGTATAATTGTAGCGTTTTAGAAATACGTATAAACATAAATACAAATTTAGTACACCTGATGTACAGCTAAGAGTAATGAAAGCAGTCAATTGTGAATTCATGTCTATGTACCTCTTTAAATTTTTAATTTTAATGTAGCATACATATAAAATTTTGTGGATTTATTTATTGATTAAATTGCATCAAAAAGTGAATTTAAAGGAGTAACGAATATGATCAATAAGGATAACTCAGAAATCATTTTCTTTTCCGATCCAGCAGAAAATCGAACCCACCCCTTTTATAACAAACAAATTGTATTTACAGGCGCCCTTTCTACCATGACACGATCCGAAGCCGCCAAACAAGTAAAAGCCTATGGAGGGTATTTACAGGGAGCTGTTACACAGCAAACGGATTTCGTCGTTCTTGGTGATAAACGTCGCGGTATAAGCGCCAAGCAGTATAAAGCTGAGCAGCTAATTAACCAGGGACAAGATATTCAAATATTAATAGAAGATGATTTTTTATGGCTTATTTCAATACCAAAGGAAATGGACAAGTAAAAAGAGTATGTAAGGTTGTCCTTCTTACATACTCTTTTAAAACAATATTCATGTGTTTAACACATTAACTATTTATTGACCTTAGGTGCTGGATAATCAAAGCCCTTTGTATCCACCTCTACCTTTTTCATTTGCTGATCTTCTAGTGGTTTATTTGTAGCATCTCGCTCTGCTCCAACAATGGCATCAACTGTTTCCATTCCCTCGATTACCTTGCCAAAAGCAGCATATTCCCCATCAAGATGTGATGCTTCCTTTACCATAATGAAAAATTGTGAGCCTGCTGAGTTTGGATCATCTGAACGAGCCATCGAAATAACACCACGTTCATGCTTCATATTATTTTCAAATCCATTTGAAGAAAACTCACCATCAATTGAATAATCAGGCCCTCCAGTACCGTTCCCCTTAGGATCTCCACCCTGAATCATAAAATCAGGAATAACACGGTGGAAAATAAGACCATCGTAAAATCCATCTTTCGCCAAAGCAATAAAGTTGGCTACTGTATTCGGTGCTACAGTAGGCTCCAATTCAATAACTATTTTTTCATCATTGCTCATCGTAATCGTCACAATTGGATTTTCCTTCACTTTTGACGCGTAATCCACTGCTTCTTGCGTTTCCTTAGTCGTGTTACTCTCTGTTTTCTCACTATCCTTTGCTGTACCACAGCCTGTCAAAACAACCATAATGGCTAGCAGTGATAGCATAAAATACATACCTTTGTTACGTGCAAACATATCCTTTTCATCTCCTCTTGTTATGCATTTCATTATAAAACTATCCAATCTTTAGGACAAATCCAAGAGAGACAATGACAAGATATTCATGTCATCGTCTCTACTTTTTATTTCTATAATATTAAGTCTTATGCTACAAAATCAAATATTCCCTGACCGACTATACATTGGAGTTTAGTTGTTTTATTAATTCACAGGATCTCAATAAATCATAACCGCCTTGTCTAGAACAGATTGATTTTGTACTTGATTCCCTAAAATATATAGTTTTTTTAAGTTAGGCAAATTCACTAAGGGTTCCACATTCGAAATGGCATTATTTTCTAAATGGAGCACCTCTATTTGTTGCCAATTTCCCAAGAAATTTAACGATTGTAGTGAACTATCTTGTAAAGTGAATGAACGTAAATTTGTAAAGCCAGCAAAGTAAGGCATGATCTTATCAACTTCTTGCACCCATTCCCCATTACCAATTTGAATGGAAACATCATTTAAAGTTAAATGCTCCAGCACGTTGTTCGTAAATGGCTTGCTATTCACCTGAAAATTACATTCATTACAGTTTAACATTTTTACATGCTGCAAATTGAATAAGTCATTGGTTTCATAAAAGAGGGTCTCATTTAAATTGATTGTTTGCAAATGAGGTAGGTCATTTAATGAACGAATACCTGTAAGAGTTCCATACTCCATGACTGTAAGCTGTTCTAGCTGTGGGTATTTCAGTAGTTCTGCACCATTCAATTGCGAATCCGATCCACTTATAGAAACCGTCAAATCTCTTAAAGCGGGTGCCTCTAGCTTTGGTAAAAATGAACTCTTCAACTCTGCTTTTTTCAAATGGGGCGCTACAATCGATGAAATATCACCATGATAACCAGTTAACGATAACTCCGTCAATGACGTTAGACTGTTTACCATATCCAACAATTCCACTTGACCAGGAGAAGCTAAACGTAGCTTTGTTAAAGATGACATATTTCTAAGTCTATCTAAATTGATTATATTCATGTTTTCAAGATCTAAAGATTGTAGTTTAGGCATGTTTTGTATAAAATCAAGCGTTTTTAAATTTCTTACTGAGGTAAGTTTTAATTCTTGTAATTGAGTCAATGCGTATAGTGGGCTAAAATCTGTAGCTTCACTAATGTCTATTGCTAACGACTCTAAATTAGTGAATGTAGACAGCCACTTTAAATCATTGATCGATTTTAAGGACAGTGATTTTAGCGATAATTTATTTAGAATCTGGAAATCTGTCACCTCTTCAGCCACATAAGATAGTTCAAGCGATTGAAGATTGGGGAACTCTAATAATAAAGCAAGTTCATCATTACTTCTAATTTGGATAGAGAGCTCTTTAACATTTGACTTATCACTAAAATATCCTGCGATTTTACTAAATGATTCATTAAAGCTACCTGTATAACTTTTTAAGTTTTTAAGATGGTGAAAGCTTACTTTTTCACTTTGTGATATTTCATAATCATTCATGAGCTTTAAAACCGTTAATCCAGTAAAGGCCTCAAAGTCCTTTTGTTCGATTTCTTGCGTATTTAATAACTTATCCATAATGATATAAGTTGAAATTTTAGCTTCCTTATTTGTAAAAGGATCTTCTAAGCTATAATCAAAATGCCATTGATTGTCAGAATAGTAGGCAGCCAAATATCGAATACTTGCAATCTCTTCTTTTGTTGGCATCGCCCCACCTTTATCAAAAATATCTTTTAAAAAGAACAGAAGAACTTCACTTTCAGGCATTATCCGAACGGATAGCTCTTCACGGTTTCCATCCTCTGTTTGATTACTACTTAAAAGGGAATACCCAAGGAATACACACATCATGACAATGGGTATCAGAAGGAGCAGCTTTAAATTTGTTTTTGGACGGGATATTGTATTAGGAGAAGCTGTTCCATAATAATTATTAATCGTTTGATCTACATAATAAACTTTATTCTCTTTCAACATGATTTCAGTATCACAAAAAGGACATTTGAATGTTTGCTCTTCTTTATATTCAATTTTCCCATTACAATTTGGACAATTTAATTTAATAAATTCCACTGGCAGCCCCCCAGCACTATTTTCCATTAAGCTTAGTTGTCTAAAAAATAAATGTCAATATTTACGAAGTATAGGTAAGCAATCTAAAACTATATTTGAAGTGCCTAGCCAGATAAATACTTAACTAAATTTACAATAACTCTATACTCGGGTTATTAAAGTTTGCCCATGCTATATCACTGTTAATGTATCTAACCATTCTATAGGCTACTGGCTTAAAACCGCACTTAGGCCAAAAAGTCGATGCAGCAAGATTCGTTATTCTCCAATCTGTAATGATATTCTCATAGCCCGCCTCTTTCATCCTTCTACAGCCTTCATTCATCAGCTCTTTTCCCACACCTCTTCCCATTTGAGAAGAGTAAGTACCTGCAATCGTTAGCTCTATTGCATGCTCAGGTGTCATCAAATCTGAATTTATAGGGTAATATTTTTGAAATCCTAATTCCTGCCCATCCTTTATTGCAACGAGACATGTATCATCATTATCCTCTACTATACTTTTATATGAGGCTTTTATGCTCATGACAACTTCAGGGAATACGGGCTCAAATGTAGGTGCGGCATTTTGATACGATTGAATGATCCTAGACATTTTCCCCATCATTTCACTATCCATTTTATTAGCAACCCTAATCTCTGCATTACATACATTTTCAAATGGTTTGTAATCCCCTATGTTCATTACGCCATGTACTTGCTGTATAGAAAAGCTTAATCGTAGGTAGGCATCATAATAAGCCTGATTTCCAAGTGGGATTATCGTGTAATGCATAAAGCACCCCTGCTCTAGCCACGCCACTGAAACCTCTGTATAGAGATTCCTTATAAGCTCAGAGGATTGATCCTTTCTGATTGCCATTCCCTCATAGGGTACCCATATATGTCTGCCTCTTACCGTGTCAATCTTAACGACTCCGATTATATACCCTACTAGGTCATCTTTAATAAATGCCCCCACCCCATTGACATTATTATGAACAAATAAATTTTCAAGCATATTCGTTATATGTTCAGTATTAAGATAGTTGTTGTTTAAAAATGGATATACCTCCCCTTCGAAGCTCTGTCTATTAATGAGTAACTTAGCCATTGCGGGTATATCATTCATACTGATTGTTTTATACTCACATTTTCCCATTTCAACTCTCCCCCTAAATTTTCACTTTATATTACCTATTCTATCATTATGGATAAGACAGGATTTTGTTGGAAATTTCCATCCTTAAGCTAAGCCAATTAACTATGTAGAAATAAAGTAAATATGATATCTTTTTGCAAGATAGTATTTTGGAAAGAGAGGGTATTTATCAATGAATCAAAATAATTTCTGGCTTGATTTACCAAGGCCGTTTTTCATTTTAGCTCCTATGGAGGATGTGACAGATGTTGTATTTCGTCATGTCATTCAGGAGGCAGGGCGACCCGATGTATTTTTTACTGAATTCACCAACACGACGAGCTATTGTCATCCAGATGGCTTAGATAATGTACGTAGCCGCTTAGCTTTCACAGAAGATGAGCAGCCCATTGTTGCACATATTTGGGGGGACAACCCTGAACATTTTCGTCAAATGAGTATTGGTATGAAGGAATTAGGCTTTAAGGGAATTGATATTAATATGGGCTGCCCAGTTGATAATGTAGCAGAAAGAGGTAAAGGCGCTGGCTTAATTCTCCATCCTGAACTAGCCGCAGATATTATTCAAGCAGCCAAAGCAGGAGGCTTACCAGTTAGTGTCAAAACAAGACTTGGCTTTACGGATGTAGCAGAATGGCGTGAGTGGCTTACCCATATTTTAAAACAGGATATCGCCAATCTTTCTATTCATCTCCGTACACGGGAAGAAATGAGTAAGGTTGCTGCACATTGGGAATTAATTGCAGATATCAAAAAACTACGTGATGAAATTGCTCCCCAAACATTACTGACAATCAACGGTGATATTCCTGATCGTTTAACAGGTCTACAACTAGTTGAACAATATGGTATTGATGGTGTAATGATTGGACGCGGCGTGTTTTCAAATCCATTTGCCTTTGAAAAGGATCCTATAGAGCATAGCGCCAAAGAATATCTTAACTTGCTATACCTACACCTGGATCTGCATGACCACTATTCCAAGGAATTCGAAACACGTTCATTTAAAGCATTACAACGTTTCTTTAAAATATATGTACGTGGCTTCAAAGGAGCTAGTCAATTGAGAGTTCAATTACTGAACGCAAATTCTACAGATGAAGTCCGTGAATTATTAGCTACGTATATTGCCGACAAACTAACGGAGTAAACCATTAATATAAGTTGCGACATAAAAGAGGAGACTGGCTATCGCCAATCTCCCTTTTACTTGTAATCATTTATTGGGCCATTACCCATTAGAACTTCTACCGTATTAGAAGATCCCATGTTAAAAAGAAATGCCGTTAACGAAATATATCAATAGAAAATTCGGGTACTATCCTTCTGAAGGGAATCCTTGGAAACAAATACTGACAGCATATAAGGAAAACCAATCTAATTTCTCATAAAAACATTTTATGCTATGATATTTAAATTGTGTCTACTAAGTAACACAGTTACATTCATCTAAGAAAGAGGTATTTATGCATCATACACAGTTATCCAAGCGACATTGGTTACTTATCTTAACACTTGCATTATTAACATTTGTTCTTGGGACAAGCGAATTTGTTATTGTCGGGATCTTAACTGATATTTCTTCAAGCCTTCATATGACTAATGCAAAAGCAGGTACACTCGTTTCTGCGTTCGCTCTTACATTTGCCATCGCCACACCACTCGTGATGTCAGCAACAAGCCATTTTCCAAAGCGTAAATGGATGCTGTTTTTGATAGGTTTCTTCATTGCATTAAATGCTCTGTGCGTAATTTCAACGAGCTATATTATGCTCCTTGTCCTTCGGGTTATGACAGCGATTGTGACAGGCGTATTGATCTCTCTAGCCATGATTGTTGCGAGCGAAACCATGCCGACTAACAAACGCGGTCTTGCTATATCATTCGTTTTCGGTGGTTTTACACTGGCAAATGTAGTTGGCGTTCCCATTGGAATTGTTATCGCCGAATGGTACGGCTGGAATGCCACATTCATGTTAACCACTCTTCTCGGAGGGTTGGCGTTTGCGGCATCTTTTTTTGTCTTACCTACTCGGCTCAGCCAAGTACGAAGCTCCATACGCGATCAATTTTCTTTACTAATCCAGCCACGAATTTTAATTGCCTTTTTCATTCCTGCTCTCGGGTTTGGTGCAACCTATGCAGTCTTTACGTACCTTGTTCCTATTTTAAAGGGGATGGGTGCACCAAATAGTTCTATAAGTCTAATCTTATTCGGTTACGGGTTTCTTTCGATTTTCAGCAACATTCTTGCCAATAAAATCGCCAGTCACAATGCCATTGGTCGACTTCGGTTTGTTTTTCTCGTCCAAGCAATTGTACTGACAACTTTATTTTGGACGACAAATCATTTTATTTTAGGACTAGCAAACATTGGATTAATGTCACTAATGGCCATCCTCTTAACAACATCTACTCAGCTTTATTTAATAGATTTGGCCGAAATTTATAAACCAGAAGCTAAAGGACTCGCAGCTTCTCTTATGCCAGTGGCAAGTAACGTAGGCATCGCTTTTGGGTCTGCATTAGGCGGAATTGTGTATCATCAAGGAAATTTGATGAATGTCACATGGGTCGGTGGTATAGTTGCCATTTGTGCAAGTCTGCTAACTTTCTTTAGTTATCATCTAGACCATAATCAAAAGAAAATGGCATAAAACAATAGGTACTTTAGTAAAAATATAAATTAAACAGACCCATGCGCATAATGCGAATGGGCCTGTTTTTACTTTTGATACTTATCTTCATAATAAGGAAGGCTATTTCAAAGAATTATCCTGAAATAAGATGTTTTTCTTTCATTGGTCCTACTTTATTTAAAATGATTGCACCAACCATTTGAATAATCGTCTTCACAATAATTTGTCCTATAATGGCGGCAGGTACCGCTTCCCATGGCAATATATTGGCACCAAGTGGACTTAGGCCGATTACGACAAAAATTGCAGAATCTAGAAATCCTCCAACAATGCCACTGTAGAACACACGCCAAGCCATTGGTAATTTTAATCGAGTATAGATTTCTGTATCAGCTGTTTCAGCGACAACAAATGATAGTGCTGAGGCTACCACAATCAAAAGTGTATCACCCAGTAGGAATGACACCACAGCTGATAAAATTAAAGCTGTAATAATAAATAAATACGTCTTTTTTCTACCATATTTATTTTGTACTAGATCCCGAAAAATAAAGGTTGCTCCAATTAAAAGCGTTCCCATTGGGACAATAAACATGCCAAAATGTAATGGTGCAAATGCTGCCGTTACTACATTAGCGATGACAATAGATAATAAATAAAATAAAATTCTCATACTTTTACTCCTCAAGTAAATTTAAAGACATTTTTGCAGCGGCTCACTATACACCTCTTTTATTTCCCCAAACGAAGGCATGTAACTGTGGCAGTACTTTAACATCTCTTAAATCCTCATCCTTCATTACTCTATCAATCAGCGCATGATATTTATCTAATAAATGCATCATTAATTGTGAATTATCAGTTGTCGCGAGATCATCATTACCAACTTGAAGATAAAAAGGAATCATGGGATATCGATGGTGAATTTGTTTAGCATAATCGTAATCCTCTTGATTAAAAACGACTATTTTGAGGGATACATGGTGATTGTTGTTTCGATCTTTAAGTTTTTCGAAGATATAAGAGAGCACCGAGTAGTCTGTGGTCATCCCAGAACTAGGTGGCTTTGGTGAAATCGTCAGTTCATCAATCTCATACATCCATTTTTGCCACCTACTCCCCTGTGTTTCTACCCCGATTTTTATGCCATTTTCTTTTAATATGGCAATGAGCTCTGCTAAATTCGGATTGAGTGCAGGATTGCCGCCTGAAATCGTAACAAATGAAAAACCATTGCCTCCCAGCTGCTTGAGCTCAGCCCAAATCTCTTCCGCTGTCATTTGGACAATAAGATGCTTTCCACTGCCATCCCACGTAAACGCTGAATCACACCAAGAACAGGAGTAATCACAGCCTGCGGTTCTCACAAACATTGTCTTCTGGCCAACGACCATTCCCTCACCTTGAATTGTTGGTCCAAAGATTTCAATTACAGGTATTTTACTCAACTTCCATCCACTCCCGTCTCGCTTCTACATAGCTTGTCGGAGTTTCATAAAGTTTAATAAACTCTACACGCGCACCGTTATATCCTTCATCAAGCAAGGCCTCAGTCAACTTTTCGTATATCCACACAACAATGTTCTCTGCTGTCGTATTCATGGGCGGAAGTGTTTCATTTAAATAACGGTGATCTAAATGAATCTCTATTTTTCGTTTCCATATTTCTTTTATATCGCCAAAATCAATTATCAAACCACGTTCATCTGTGTAGCCACTCAGCCCTAATATAACTCGATAGGTATGACCGTGCAGATTTTTACATTTCCCCTCATAATGGTGCAGATGATGAGCAGCATCGAAGGTAAATTCTTTGCTGATGAGGACACGCTTTGCATGGTATTTCAATTGATTTCTTTGAATATCCACATCCATTTTCTGAAGTCTCTCAACGATTTTAAAATCTGACATGTCTTAAGACTCCTTCCTATAACTTAAATACTCATCAAGCCCTTTATTTCGCAATTTACATGCTGGGCATTCACCACAGCCATCTGCTATGACACCGTTATAGCAAGTCAACGTTCTTTCTCGTACAAACTCAAGTGCCCCAAGCTGATCAGCTAATTCCCATGTCTGTGCCTTATTCAGCCACATCAACGGAGTATCAATCACAAAGGAATCATCCATCGATAAATTTAATGTTACATTCAAGGATTTAATAAAGACATCACGGCAATCCGGATAGCCACTAAAATCAGTTTCACAAACACCTGTTACAATATGCTTCGCTCCTACTTGGCTCGCTAAAACGCCCGCAAATGAAAGAAAAAGGAGATTGCGACCAGGCACAAAAGTCGATGGGAGCTCACCATTTTCTCCGTCCTTCACCTTTATGTCTTGTCGTGTCAATGCATTCGGAGCAAGCTGGTTCAGAAGTGACATATCAAGAATATGATGCTTGATACCAAGCTCCTCTGTTATCGCCTTCGCACAGTCAATTTCAAGACGGTGCCTTTGACCATAATCGAAAGTTACTGCCTCAATCTCTTCAAAGCGTTCTTTTGCCCAGAACAAACAAGTTGTGCTGTCCTGACCTCCACTAAATACTACAATTGCTTTTTCCTTTTTCATCTATAAAGACTCCCTTATATCGAAAAAACAGCACTCTAAGAAAAAGTGCTGCTTTCTTCTTAGTTTTTTTAAGAGGGTAGCTAAAAACCTCTTTCTTGCTTCATTTATCGATTATCAATTTTTTCTGGATTAAGATCGTGGTTCATTAAACGATAATTGGCGATTTCTTCGTATTTCGTTCCTGGCTTCCCATAGTTACACCATGGATCAATCGAGATACCCCCACGTGGAGTAAATTTTCCCCAAACCTCTATATATCTTGGATCAAGTAGTGTAATTAAATCATTCATAATGATATTTACGCAATCTTCATGGAAATCGCCATGATTTCTAAAACTGAATAAATACAACTTTAGTGATTTACTTTCAACAATTTTTTTATCTGGAATATACGAAATGTACATCGTAGCAAAATCCGGCTGATTTGTAAGCGGACATAAACTAGTAAACTCTGGGCAATTAAACTTAACAAAATAATCTCGATTAGCATGAAGATTATCCACTGCCTCTAATACCTCAGGTGCATAATCATAGGAATACTTTGTACCTTGATTACCTAATAGGGTCAAATCCTTTAATCCTTCTTCATGACTTCTGCCAGACATAAAAAAAACCTCCTTGTAAAATGTTTCCCAACACTTTTCAAGAGAGGCATCACCAATTCAGTCTATTAAAACATAAGTAAAAACATAAAAAAAGCCACGTCCGATATGGACATGGCATATTTGTCATGTTTCCATAGTTTTTTATAGAGGGTATCAGCTATGAACCTCTCCCGTTTTAGTCCGGGCATTCTTTTCTTCCATATCGTACAAAAAATAATACAGAACGTCAAATAGATTTTTTACAAAACTCTTAAATGATAAAAAGGATGATTACTGTAAGTCATTTATCATTTAAAAGTTCTACTTTTTTATTAAATTACTAGGAAAATAGAATTAATTCATTTTTGACAAAGTCATACTAATTATCAATATTTTGAGATTTTTTAATATTCCGATATTCGAATTATCTCACCTGTGATAAATTGGAATTATCGCACTAAACTGAAAAGTGTGATAATTAAGAGTGGAGGGAGAAATGAGATTTGAAAAAGTTTAAGTTTACGAAGTTTTTAAGTAGTATGATAGCTTTCGTTATGGTGCTTTTTCTATTGGTTCCATTATCGAGTGCTAATGCTGAAGAATCGAAACCATTCAAGCAGGATAGTCAAAGTGAAAGCACACTTCAACTAAAGGCGGCTATCGCTGAACAGCTAAGCTTGTCTAAAGATGGTCCAACTCTTCACGAAAGCTTACAAAATGTATCAGGCAATCAAGAAGTTGCTGTCATCGTACATTTATCTGAAAAGCCTGTGGCACTAGAGCAAGGAATAAGCCAAGTGAAAGGCCAAAAGTTCTCTAATGCGCGAGCAAATGAAGTTCGTTCAAATGTAAAATCTCAACAAGCACAAGTAAAAAAAGAATTAGCTACTAAAAATGTTCAAATGACTCAAGGCTACACATTTGATACTGTTTTAAACGGCTTTGCAGCAACTGTGAAAGCAAATGACCTCCCGAAGCTGCTTTCAATAGAAGGAATTACATTAATCGAGCCTGATGCGATTGTTTACGCATCAGAAGACAATACAATGAAATCATCAGAACTTATTAAGGAAGATCAATTAGAGGCTCAAATGAATACAAGTATTTCTTTCCTCGGCATCGAACAGCTTTGGAAGGAAGGAATTGAAGGACAAGGTATAAAGGTGGCAGTATTAGATACTGGTATTGACGCAGATCACCCCGAGTTTGCTGGAATTTACAAGGGCGGGAAAAACTTCATTCCAAATTCATCAACTTACACAAAGCCTCGGGCAGATGACGATGCATCGGAAACATTGCCTTCTGAGCGTCCTGCCGGAACACCTGAATTTAATGAAAAAGGAAGCTCGTTCTATACTTCTCACGGTACCCATGTTGCTGGAACCATTGCAGCAATTGGAGCTAACAATTTCGGCATTAAAGGAATTGCTCCAAAAGTAGACCTTTATGCTTACCGTGTTCTTGGTGCATATGGAAGTGGGGCTACATCTGGTATTGTTAAAGCAATTGAAACGGCCGTAACAGAAAAAATGGACATAATCAACCTTTCTCTTGGTGGGGGGGCTAACTCTGAAACGGATGCTGGTTCATTTGCTATTAATAATGCAATGATGGCTGGAACAATCGGAGTAATTGCAACAGGGAACTCTGGCCCAAATCGAGGAACAATGGGCACGCCTGCAACTGCTCGTTTAGGCATTGCTGTCGGTAACACAACAAATCCTGAAACAATGTATAACGGTGAAGTGAATGTTACAGTTGGTGACTACAACTTAACAAAACAGCTCCCATTAATGGGAACAACTTTTGGAAGGGATTTAGCAACACAGCTTCAAGGAGAATTTGACCTAGTCGCTATTCCTGGAAACGGAGAAGTAAAAGACTATGAGGGAATCGATGTAGAAGGTAAAGTGGCATTGATCTCTCGTGGCAGTATCGCATTTGTTGATAAAATTGCAAATGCAAAGGCAAATGGGGCAGTCGCCACAATTATTCATAACTTTGCTGGGGGAACAAATGCACCTAATATTTCAGGTACATTCCTGGGTGATTCCTTTGCTTTTCTACCAACATTTGATATGTCCCAAACGGAAGGCAATGCAATTCGTGCTGCATTAGCCGGTGGAACTGGAAAAGTTAGCTTTAGTCAATTTACTTCCACAAAGACACTGGGAGATGAAGTAAACGATTCAAGTTCCCGTGGACCATCTACACCAAACTTTGACATTAAACCAGATGTAAGTGCACCTGGAACAAACATTATGTCAACGATTCCAATGTATAAAAAGGATTTCCCTGATGCAGATTATGCAGAGGCATATGATCGTAAAACAGGAACTTCTATGGCAACACCGCATATTACAGGTATTGTTGCATTACTTAAACAAGCAAATCCTGATTGGAATGCGTTCGACATAAAAGTGGCGCTTTCTAATACAGCAAAGGTTTTAGATAAAACAAAATACGATGTGTTCTCTCAAGGTGCAGGTCGTGTAAATGCTTATGCTGCAGCACATCCAGAAATTCTTGCCTATGCATTGGATAGTGCAATTTTAGATGGAACAGGAGCTGTTTCAGAAAACTTAAAAGGGACAGTTACTTTTGGTCCACAATCACTTAAAGACCAGGATATTTCCGTAACGAAACAAGTTTTAGTAAAAGATATAAAGGGGAACGGCGGTAATTATAACGTATCAATTGATGTGACAAAATCATTTGGTGATGCAACTGTTACAGTCGACCAGCCAACATTTAATCTAGTTGGTGAGCAAGTGTTAAATCTTACATTAACTGCTTCACAAGCTACAGCTCCAAACGGCTCGGAAATACTGGGGTATATTCACATCAGCGGTGGTGCTACAGAAATTTCATTGCCGTTCGCAGCTGACTTTGGAAGCGAGGCAGTAACTGAAATTAAAGATTTAAAGATTACAGAAACAGATCTATCCTTTAATGGAGATGGCGTGAAAGATTCAGCTGTACTTTCATTTACATTAACTGGCGATGTAACAACTAACTATATCGAGCTTTGGGATATTATGAATCCTCAGGGTGGAGAATATGGTGATGGCTACATCGGTTATCTACATGCAGGTACTGCACTAGGAAAAGGCTCTTATACGCTGAATATCGCTGGGCAATACAAACCATGGGGAACAGAACCTGCCACAACAATTCCAGATGGTCTCTATACTATTGACTTTACTGGTCTTGCGGCATCAGGGGTAGTTTCAGATTATGTTGGGCCAATTATCGTGAAAACGACTAAGCCAGAAATTACTGGTTCAGTAGCTGAAGGTGTCGCTACAGGACAGGTAACAGATAAGTATATCGACTACAATGAAGAGTTATATTTATATGGTTTAAACTACAATTTAAATGATAAATTAAAAGCTTCCTATATTTCGACTGTGAATGGCGAAGTACAAGCGCCAGTTCCTTTTGAATTAAATCAAGATGGTAGCTTCACATTCCCAGTAACATCAGAAACGAATGCTGTATCCGTAAAAATTGAAGACGCTGCTGGAAATGTTGGTGAAGCATTAATATTTGAAAAAGATGTAGTTGAACCAAAAGTGACACTTTCCGTCAATCCAACTGAGCTAGACCTAACAGTTGGAAAATCTGCACAACTTACAGTAACAGAGACGTCTACTCCTCCAGAAGGTGAAGCAACAGAGAAAGATGTAACTTCACAAGCGACTTATGTTGTGGGAGATGAAAATGTTGCAACAATAGCAAATGGATTAGTAACTGCTGTAGGTGAGGGCACGACTACGATTACTATTTCATACGGTGATCATGAGGTTATGGTAAATGTTACAGTTAAAGCACCTGTTGTAGAAACACCAATCGTAACACTAGAAATTGACCAAGCTCAGGTTGAAACTAGAATAGGTAAAGAGGTTACGGTTAAGATTACTGAAGTAACTACTTTTGAGGGTAAAACAACAAAAAAAGATGTTACTACGCTTGCAACCTACGAAGTAGCAAATGATAAAATAACTACTGTAAAAGCAGGAGCTGTAAAAGGAAAAGGTCAAGGTACTACGACAATTACGGTAACATACGGTGACCACACGTTAACATTCGGTGTGTTGGTTGAAAAGCCTGGTAATGGTAACGGCAATGGCAACGGCAACGGCAACGGCAACGGTAATGGCAATGGCAATGGCAACGGCAACGGTAATGGTAATGGTAATGGCAATGGCAATGGCAACGGCAACGGTAATGGCAAAGGTAATAATGAAGTTACCGAGGTTGAGTTATAATTAAATAAGTACAGTTCAGCAAAAAGAGAAATTGCGCTTTGCAATTTCTCCTTTTGCTATTTAAATTTCACTTACTTATGATAAGGTTGGCTGTAACTAGTCTAAGTGCAGTTTTTCTGTAGAAGCTTTATCTAGTAATCGAGAGACCGTTCAGGACCTTTTAGTTTTATTTAAGCATTGTTGCAGTTAAAAATTCTCGTGTTCTCTCCTCTTTCGGTTGGTTGAAAAATTGTTCAGGTGTGCCGCGTTCAATAATTTTTCCATCATGCATATAGACAATCCAATCAGCTACCTCTTTTGCGAATCCCATTTCGTGGGTTACAACAACCATTGTCATTCCTTCTTCAGCCAAGTCTTTCATGGTTGTTAAAACCTCTCCCACAAGCTCGGGATCGAGTGCCGATGTTGGCTCATCAAAAAGCATAATGTCTGGTTCCATCGCAAGTGCTCTAGCAATCGCCACCCGTTGCTTTTGCCCCCCTGATAGTTTACTAGGATAGACATCCGACTTATCCTCCAAACCTACTTTTTTCAGTAATTGTTTTGCTTTGATGATGGCTTTCTCTTTGTCTACACCCTTTACCATAACAGGTGCTTCAATAATATTTTCTAAAACCGTTTTGTGTGGGAATAAGTTGAAATTTTGAAACACCATCCCAACCTTTTCTCTAATTTTGTTAAGATCATCTGTCCGAGGATTGACTTCATTTCCCTCAATTATAATATTGCCACTATCTTTTCTTTCTAAAAAGTTCAAACAGCGAAGGAGGGTGCTTTTCCCTGACCCGCTCGATCCTATTAGACAAACAACATCGCTCTCGTAGACTGTCATGTCGATATTTTTCAATACATGTAAGTCTCCAAACGATTTATTCAATTGACTTATTTTAATCATTTCCTTGGTGTTCAATCTTTTCAGCTCCTATCTGTCGCTAACTGCTAATTTTAGTTCAGTTCGATTCACTACAAATGTCATCAACGCTACCAGCAATAAATAGTAGACTGCTACAATGAGTAAGTAGGTCATTTCATCAAAATTATTCGACCCAAGTGTTGTCGCCACATTAAACAGCTCATTCATGGAGATAAATGCGGCTAACGAAGAATCTTTTAAACTGATGATAAATTGATTGCCTAAAGGCGGCAACGCTCTACGGAATGCCTGTGGGAGAATAATCCTTCTTAATGTCAGTGTCTTTGTCATCCCCAAAGAGCGTCCTGCTTCAAATTGACCATTATCGACTGATTGAATTGCTCCCCGAAGGATTTCAGAAATATAAGCTCCATTATGTAGCGCTAGAGCAAGTGAAGCAGCCCAAAAATCAGGAAGAAGGAAAATCCCGCTAATTCCGAAGTAAAGGATAAATATTTGAACAATCAGTGGTGTTCCTCGCACCAAATAGACATATATATCTGAAATAAGTTCTAAAATTTTTATATTAGAAATTTTTAATAAAGCAAAGACTAGTCCGATGATGATTCCCAGTAAGATAGAAACCACCGTCAGCTCTAATGTTAAAAGCATAGCTTTAAAGAATACACCTTTTGTTTCCATTAGTATTTGAAAAAAATGCGAAAAACTTGGCAAAGTACTACTTCCTTTCTTTTATAGCATTGGTTTATTCTGATTTTTTGGTAATGTCCTCACCAAAATATTTGATACTAATTTGAGTCAATGTTCCATTTTCCCGAAGTTGTTCCAAAGATTCATTAACTCGCTTCACTAGCTTTGGATTATCCTGAGGCAAAACAATCGCTTGTTCACTGCGATTAATTAATTGTTGTCCTTTAATCTTAAAACCTTCCTTTTCAGCAGTTTTTCCTGTAACAAAATCTGTAATTACTGCATCATGACGCCCACTGCTTAATGCCTTTAATGCTGTAATGTCGCTGTCATATGTTTTGATGTTGTCTGTATACTTGGAAGCTGTATCGGCATATGTTGATCCTTTTGCAACAGCTACTTCCTTTCCCTCTAAATCTTCGACAGTCCTAATTTTACTATCTGGTCTGGTGAAAATTTTCGGTCCTGAATAATAATAGGGGGTAGAGAAAGAAACATGTTTACTCCGCTGCGGGTTAATCGTGTGACTTGCAACGGCTGCATCCGCTCTTCCCGTTTTCACCCCTTCAACAATCCCTTTGAACTTGATTCGTTTCTGAACCGGCTCAAGGCCCATTTCCTTTGCAATCGCTTCACCAACCTCAATATCAAAGCCCGACATTGTAAGATCGTCATTTATATAACTAAATGGCTTAAATTCCCCAGAAGTAGCAAAAACAAATTGATTTTTATTGATCAGTTCAGATCCATCTTCAAGCTTCTGCTTCTCTCCACAACCAGACAACATGCAGGCTACGATTGTACTTAAGACCAATAAAAACTTTTTACTCAACAACATGTTGGCTATAACTCCTTTCTCTTTCGATTATTCCTACAATCCTTTCTTGCTATATAACTTGCTTATGATAGTTAATACCCAATCTACTCCCGATAAAACAAAAAGTATCAGGCACTTTTAATAGTGCCTGATACTTTCAGACTGTAGACAAACTCAATGAATTTTGAGTTTGCCTACAGTCTTTTTTCTTTTACAATAAAATAAAGTAAAGCCGTTGATTTCCACTACGGGCGGACGCTTTCCGCGGGCGGGGTCGAGCTGCTTCCCTCGCTTCGCTCAGTCCAGGATCTCGACTTTCCCGCTTTTCCCGCAGGAGTCGCCACCCTTCGTTCCAATCAACTTCTACATAAAGAATTATTGATAAAAAGTACACTTTCGAGGTGATCAACCATGATGACGAAAAATCAAATCAATGAACGTGAACAATTAGAAATGCTAACGATTGATCAATTAGTTCCCCAAGATCATTTAGTACGAAAACTAGAGGCGGCTATTGATTTTTCATTTATCTATCCTTTAGTAGAAAACCTCTACTCTGCTAAAGGACGCCCTAGTATTGATCCTGTTGTTCTCTTTAAAATGACGTTTATTCAGTACGTTTTTGGTATACGGTCCATGCGTCAAACCATCAAAGAAATTGAAACGAATATGGCGTATCGTTGGTTTTTAGGATTTGGCTTCCATACAGAAGTCCCGCATTTCTCTACCTTCGGTAAAAATTATGTCCGTCGCTTTCAAGACACTGATATATTTGAGCAGATATTCTATCGTATATTAAAAGAGATTATGCATCAAGGACTCCTCCATGCAGACCATTTATTTATCGATTCTACGCATGTGAAAGCGAGTGCGAATAAACGAAAGTATGATAAAAAAGTTGTGCGAAAAGAAACACGGGCTTATGAAGAGAAACTTCAATTAGAGTTAAATATTGATCGTGAGGAACACGGAAAAAAGCCCTTTTCCCCGGAGAAATTTGAAAAAGAAGAATGGAAAGAAATAAAGGAAAGCACGACAGATCCTGAAAGTGGGTATTACGTGAAGGATGAACGTACGAAACAGTTTGCGTATTCTTTTCATGCAGCGACAGATGAAAAGGGCTTTGTCTTAGGTGCCATTGTGACTCCGGGAAATGTGCACGATAGCCATGTATTGCAGCCACTTGTTGAAAGAGTCATTCAAAACGTTCAAAAACCAATCGCTGTTGCGGCAGATGCAGCCTATAAAACACCAGCGATTACGAACTTTTTATTAGAGAATCAAATGTTGCCTGTTCTTCCGTATACACGTCCTAAAACGAAAGATGGATTCTTCCGAAAGCACGAGTATATATATGACGAGCACTATAATTGTTATCTTTGCCCACAAGGGCAGATATTGAAGTATGCAACAACGACGAAAGAAGGATATCGGCAATATAAATCGAATCCTTTGATTTGTGCGAAGTGTCCAAGCCTTTCCCAGTGTACAGAAAGTAAGCATCATCAAAAACTCATTCAACGCCATATCTGGGAGTCGTATGTGGAGGAAGCTGAACATTTACGCCATTCCTATGACATCAAACAAATCTATGCAAAGCGCAAAGAAACGATTGAGCGTGTCTTTGCCGATGCAAAAGAAAAGCATGGTATGCGATGGACAACCTTAAGAGGTCTGAAAAAATTGTCCATGCAGGCGATGCTTACTTTTGCTGCCATGAATTTAAAGAAACTGGCTACTTGGACGTGGCAAGTAGCTTAAGAGAGCAACTATGCTCGAAGCGTATGTTGGATTTGGTAATGTATGACCAAATATCAAGACGACATAGGAAGAAAAATGATAAAAGCCCTTGAGAGTGAACTTCTCGAGGGCTTTTGTCTACAGTCTGAAAGTATCAGGCACTTTTAATAGTGCCTGATACTTTTTCTACAAATTTCGCATTATATAATTATCTTTCAGGTATTCTCTTTACCCTAAAATGCTGCTTTTTGAATGTATAAAACTTAGAAAACCGCACTTACTTATGATACGGTTCTCCGTATTGTCACTAAATGAGGTTTTACATAATATTTATTTTCATCATTTTTGCTTGAGCTATTGGCTCCAACTCTCCACTATTAATAAGCTCACATACGTCAGAATCTAACTGAAATATAGCTTTCAATTTCCCCGTATTATCAAGATATTCTATTACGTTATTTTTAGCTTTAGTAAATTGCCATAGTTTAAATAAAAATTGTGATGAATGAATCATTCTTTGTTCTTCAATATCACTCAAAATATCCTGCAGAATTAATTTGCTTTCTATACTGTTTTCTACAAAATCAACAATCTCAAATCCTTGAGATTGTATTCCTAAAAAAGTATTAGTAATTAACTGCTCTACTCTTAAAGCTATTATATCTGGGTTATACTTATTTATCTCTTCAACATTATCAACGAAAAATATAGTATACGCTAACTTTATTGACCCCAGTGTATAATATACATCTCTATAAGCCTCTTTAAGTTGTTCTAAAGTTATACTAAATGAATCTATTACTTCATTCTTTTTTTTAATAAAACAATTAATAATTTCTCCATTAAATTCATAATTTTCATGTGCTACTATATTTCTTAGCTGGTTTAACTTTATTTGTTTTATTCCAATCGTAGTATTTAATTGTATTTTAAAAAGTTCGCCTAACATATTAGTTTGTATTATTTCTTCAAAGAATGTTCCTAAATCTTTATTTTTAAATGTAGAAACCTTTTCCTTCTTGTTTTTAATTATATATATATTATTTAATATATTAAATGAATAAGATTTTATCACGCCTTCTATTAGTTTGCCAATATTTTTGAATGTAACTTCTACATATTCCTCCAAAGTTAATGTTTCTATTACTCTATCTAAATTGTATATAGTCCAATATTTATTTATTGCTTTATTAATATCTAAAGACCAATTAGCAAATGCTTTAAAGCATTCTTCACTATCAGTATCCATACTGCATTTAAACATATCTATACACATAATGAATTCTTGGTAATACCTTGAATATTGTTTTAACTTAGTCTTGTTAACTAACTCTGGCAATAAAATTTCGATTGCATTTCTTTGTAATACTTCCTTATTTGCAAAAAACTCACTAAACTCTTCTATTACCATTTGTTTAATCTCTGCTGGTGAGTATCCCCCTTCAATCATATCTAAGTATATTCTGTTATATATATCAGTTACTACTCTTCTTTTTTCCATAAATATCCTCACAAAACTTCTATTAATTATAACTATTTGTAAATATAAGGATTAAAACCACCATTTCTGATAAATCATTTTATGCTAAGATACAGCGTGATGGGATAAAGTGGGGCTTTATTCTATTAAAAAGACAAGCTGAATATCTACTAAAGATACACAAGCTTGTCTTTATTACTCTGGCTTTTCTAACCGTGATTGAATGTTTTTCCAGTGATTCTTCACTTGCTTTTCCATGAGGTTCACAGTTTTTGAATCCTCATCAAATATTTTCTGTGCTCTTTCGACATAACTAAGAAAATTCCCATGCCCTTTCTTATTTTTACCTAAGTGTGAGTAGTTCTTATACAACTCTCTCCTATACGATTTACGACTGAATTCTTTTGATTTACGATTAGCTATCCTTATTTTACGGTATGTTCTCGTGTAATATTTAAAAAGACTTTTTTCTCTAATTCGAACTTCTTCACCATTAAAACTGAATCCCAAATAATCTAATTCTGTACTTTCAAATTCTAAATCTGTAATTTTATCATTAGAATAAAAATAATTACCTGTTTTTTCAGGTTGAATTTCTAAATTTGGAATCTGCCTTCTTACATCCTCCACAAACTTTTGGTGAATCTTATAATTATAGTCTTTGATATCTCCCTCAATAGGAATAACTATAATTAAATCATCACAATACCTTCTATATAGTCCATTTTGTTCATTAGTATATTTTTGAATTTTTTCATCAAAATCTAACAAATAAATATTAGAGCAAACTGAACTAATACCTGCTCCTTGAGGAATTCCATAACTTTTAGAGTTCTTATATATATTTTTATGCTTAAAGGCTCTAAACTCCTCTTCCGTGAAATATTTATAGCTATCCTTAATTTCACTTTCTGTATATTTGGTCTTCAATTCTGCTTCTATCGTATCTTTAATAAAATAACTAAATTTTGTTATATTCTTAAAGACGTTATAATAATCGTCAGGTAATGTATCCTTTTTCAGAACATAACGGATTTTTTCTTTAAGATACTTGTGGTCTAAAGTATCAAAGAAATTAGTGAAATCCGCAACAAAAATATATGCGTTTTTTTGAACTTTTATAAAATCAATAACTTCTTTAGCGAAATCAATATTACTTTTTCCAGATAAATTATTTCTATATGCAGTTGAAACTTCATTAATGCTCATTTCGTGAGCAATAGAATTATAGTAATTATTTAACTCATCTCCATAATATTTGTATATGAAGCTATCAATGTGAGATGCGTAAAATATTTTACGCACCTTCTCTTTTGGTCGTTTTTCTTTTCTACTATATTTTTGAAATTTAATTTCAAAATGCATAAACGGGTAGAACCCATGTTTAGCAACCCATTGAGGATTCTGAATTTTATCCTTAACTTTTTCAATTGATTTTTTACTATCGAGGTGCTTATACCCCTTTACACGATACTTTTTTTTATTCATTTTTGGCAGAGCTTACAAGGGGATATAATCGTAGCCTATTACTCTATCAAAGAATCCCTTGTAAGCATACTCTCCTTTCAAATTATAGACTATTGCTAACCTATAAAGAGGCTACTTAAATGCACTGATTGCGTATACTATAACTAGTATATTGAATTGGTTGACTATGACGATTGGAGGTATCCAAGTGCCAATTTATTCAGAAGCAGTATCTATTGCTATTAGCTGGGTTAGCCTTGCGATAACAATTGAGATAAAGCTTGACAGAAATTCACCATTTTCCCCCATAACTACTTTTATAGGGCGTTAACTATGATAATTTTACCATTCTACTATTTTAATAGTCAAAAATATCTGATTAGTTTTTTGCATTTACACACTATATTATAAATTGTCTACCAAAAACAGATTTAACTATATCCAAAATATCCTATAAATTCTCGAAGTATTCTTTCGTAAACATAGGGTCTAATAAATGATAGAATTTTATAGCTAAATCTAATTTTTTATTTAAAGATGGGTTATTATCAATATTATCCCAGAGAGTTTTATCTCCAGAGAACATTGCTCTTACAATGGCATTAAAATCATTCTCTAAGCTAGTTGTTGCATACTCTGTGAGAAAACCTTGCTCAAAATAAAGCTTGTCTTTAGAAGAATCATATTTAGAATTTATTGATTCGAGGTACTCACTACCATCGCCACTGTATTTAAAACCTTTAGGATTTAGCGCTTGCCACGCTTTACTATTAAATTTCTTTTGATTCTTATGATAAAGGATACTTAAAAATTCAGCATGGAATAGCTTCTCAAAGCTTGTAAAAGTTATGCAATACTTTTCCTTTTCTAATGATTGTAGTATCATAAAAGAACAAAAGTTCTTATTTTTATGATATTTCAAAACTGCTATTTTACTAAAATAAAGGGGGTAATACTATGAGTTTCTTATTACTAGAGGACAATGAACCACAAATGATTTGGGATGCTTTAAACAATGCTCAAATAGTCTTCCATCCGAATTATGGATCAACTGGTCAGATAAATTACGCTGAACTCCAAGCTGTGAAGAGAGAAAAAGAAGTTATATTATTTTTAGATAGAAATCTTTTGAGTAGTTTAATGTCTCTTACGAAGAATGGTGATTTAAAAGATGAAATGGAAAAGAGAATGATTGCTCTTCTAATGTTGTGGTCTCAGATGAATCAACTTCCAGTCAGTGCTGGGCTAGCAATAATGGAAAATGCCTCAAAAGGTGATGATTCTTTAAACGCTAAAATTGAATTAAAGAACTTTAATGAAATTTTTGATTTTTACCCAACACAAATTTGGTTATATTTAGCCGATGGTAGAGTAGATACAATTCCAAAATGCAATTTTTCCAATACTCCTTATGAAAATACTGTTATCTATCATAAAAGTAGTGATCATTTCCTGATGAATTATGCTAGTATGTTACACTTAGTTAACTTATATCGAAATTCTGATTTGAATCCAGTAGAAAAAGTAATAGCCTTTTTAAAATGGAATTTTGATAATTTGCTTATCTCCCAATATATTAACACATATTTGATTTTGTTATTTTCAGATCAAAATGGTATCAAGGCACCTAAACACGCTAAAAGTAATGTGTTTGAAAGAGTAGACAAAGGTTGTATAAATCAAGCTTGGGATTTAACCTATCTATCAAATTGGAGCACATTTTATTGGGATGAGTCAAAAATGAATGAGGTTTTTCTTTTTGCTACTGCTGATATTATGTTAAAACAAATTTTTATCAACACTCACAATGGTGGAGACTTATTTAACTTGATTGATTCTGTATTTCCTAGAAAAGATGCCGATAGAATTATTCAATTTTATACTGAAAAAATGACGAATAGACAGAAACCTGATTTTGGAGAACATCCTAAGCGATATTTCCAATCACTAATAGATAAAGAAAAAACTCAATTGAAGCAATCAATGGGTGATTAATCTTTTTCATAATACTTGATTTATACAAACAAAATTACTATAAGTAATCGTTTTCTTATTAATAAAATATGGGTTAAGGATGCTCCCTAACCCATTAATACATTAAGTAAACTCATAAATAGCAAATTAGGCACCAAGTAATCTTAAATCCTATATAGGTTATTTATTAATCCATGCCTTCCATTGCTTTTCAATTTCTTTAATATCGCCATAGGTTGCTAAAAATGCCTCTTTCTTTGAAATTGTATCACTTTCAAACAAAACAAATTCAAAGTAAGTATCTTCTCCATAAGTTTCAATTAAAAACGCATTGAAAAGAGTTGCCACATTCGTACTATATTTAAAGTCAAAATCTCCATTGTTGAATACTAGCAATTTATTATTCTTTTTCACTTCATTCTTCCAATACTTAGCATAATCTTTGTAGGTATTAGAGGCTAAACGAGATTTATAATTAACAAAACCTGTGGCAAATTCACCTGCACCAGATGAACTGTACCAACTTGGTTTAGAATTCATATTTTCATTAAATATGACACTTCCAAGATTTAATCCTGAAGCAATATATAAATTTTTAACATAAGCTGTATCATATTTAAACTTCCCATCATAAGAACAACATTGTCCTTTATATAAAGAAGCTACTAAAATCTTGATTTCTGTCTCCAATACCCCTGTTTTCTTATTGTGACTCGCACCTCCATTTACATAAGTAAATTCATAAGGTTCATCCGATTTATTCTTTAAATAAATATTAGTAGGAAAATCTGTTTGATTTGATAATATCGCTTCTAAATCAGGAACTTTGCTAGAATAAATTTCAAATGCAAGTTCTATCCCTTTATTAAAATTAGTGATAGCAAAATTAATATCATCTTTCTTTGTATCCTTTGGTGCATGAAGCGTGTAATACTTACTTTTATAAACATATTCATTACCTACAAACTTGGCTTTTGAGGCATAATCTGTTTGATTCTTGGTACTGCTTTGCTTGTTATCTTTCTGAACAGCTATAGTATCAGCAAGCACCCCTGTTGAGAATAAACTCATCACCACTACTAACATTAAAACCTTCTTCCACATATATCTTCCTCCTATAAATAAAACCATCGTAGATTATTTGTTACAATGTTCCCGTTTCAATATCTTCATCACCCAACTATATGAATAGCCATATTTTTTCGCTAAAGCCTTCGCATTTGTTCCATCATATTCAATGACGATGGCTTCATATAAATATTGTTCTGATAAGAATTTCTTAGGAAATGTTACATATTGACCAGCAAAATGATTATACACTAGCAAAGTATTTTTGTATCCAATTAATTCAATAAATTCCTTATATGATCCATTAAAACAGGAACTATCTAACTTGCTATAATCCATCTTTATCTCCTTCCGCCTTTATTGTTTTAAATATGCCATTTTCCTATGTGAAAAACACTTCGCTTAAATAATGGATTATCCTAATAAAAATTCATTTTAAAATTTACAATTGCAGCTATCAAAACCTAAAAAGAAGCAGGGAAATCATGCAAGATGATTCTCCTACTCCTAATTAACATATCATTCATTCCGTTAAGAAAATATATGATTCACCTATTCTAAATTTGGTAAAGTAATCATTTCTACTTCATTGAAATTAGAATATCTCTTAATTGTTTCCACATCCATTTTCATTGTATGACCTTCAACTTCAAAGCTAAATCTCAGATGGATGTATGTTGATAATAAATTTATATTCTCCTTATCAATTGTCATTTGAAGCTCATCCTCAAAGACGATTAAATTTTCTATTTTAAAAGATGATGCTTCTTTATCCACATCTCCGAAAAAGGTTTGATTCACCATATTTAATACATACGATTCAGGCATATTTCCTTCTATTAAATAATAGTCCTTTTCATCTGCTTTTTTAGATTCATAAGCTCCTACAGAAATATCACCTTGAGCAATTAAATCATCTATTTCTGGCTCATTGGTAAATTCAGAACTTGCCAATACCCCTGTTTTTTCACCTGCCAGTATGGTAGATTCATCTAAGCTAACATAATTAAATTTCCCGCCATCTATAGATTGGTAAATATCTGAACCCACCTTTATTTCCGCAATAGTAGTTGTCTCATCATTTTTAACCAAATTCCCTGTTATTTTATATGAATCATTCAATGTATGATAATCTACATTAAATATTTCTTTTGTTTGTACAGATTCGCTAGCAATAAACTTAGAAATATCCCCCTTTGTGTTAGATTCAGAATACATATGATAACTCTCATAAGCTCTCAAATTACTAAAAGCTTCCGCTACCAACTCCTTGGCATCCAACTCTTCAACATGGCTAAACGTTTCATTTCCCTTTTCCTCAAAGTAGACGAATATCATTGCAATAGCTGATATAATCAACATAAACCAAAAACAGATTTTCATAGCTTTCCAAATACAACCCATACGCTTCTCCCCTCAATAGATTATTTCTTAGGAAATGTTACATATTAACCCACATGATATTTTTTATATCTGATTAAATATGCCATTTTCCTATACGAAAAACACTTCGCTTTGATAATGAATTATCCTAATAAAAAGCCACTTTTGATACTTACGATTAGATAGCTATTAAAACAGAAAAAGGAGCAGAAGATTCATCCGAAGATGATTCCCCTACTCCTAGTTGTAATGCCTCTAGCACCTCATTATTTAATTTAAGTTGAATGCTCTCGATTTTCCGTTCTTCATCAATTGTAATTTGATGAATGAGCAAATGTAACAAGCGTTTTCTCTGCTCCCTTGTAAGTGATTGCTGAAAAGCTTTTTGAAAGTTTTGTAGGACATTCTTAATCTGTTCAAAGGTCACTTCACTAGAAACGGTTGAACCTAGTTGTTCCTTTAATGGTGTCAGTAATCCATTTAATGAGGAAATTTGTTCTTCGATACTTCTAACCTTCATTTGGTAGATGCCTTTGGAAATCGTTTCTTCCATATAAGAATCTAACAGATTCGATTGCTTTTTTTCTAAGATAGCTAAGTCATTAACATATTGCTGGTATTCTTGTTGAATCGGAGCAATCAAGGATTCTTGCTTATAATTGATACTATTAACTAACTGCTGAATCATTTTATCACTTGTCATCAGCTCTTCAATTTTATTTAATACGTAAGGGTCAGCATAATCAGTACGTACAGCATAAGAATTGCAAGCAACTGTCCCTTTATTCTTCCATGCGCCACATACATAATACTCTAATACCTTTTTTGTACCATCTTTTAGCTTGTTTGTCGTACGTCCAATTACCATACCTGCATTACATTTAGGGCAACACATAATGCCCGTTAAAGGAAACTCACCAAATTCACAGGTTGCATTTTTGCTTTTATCGCTTCCTTTGAATTTCTTTAAGGTAAATAATGGATCTATTTTCTGAAGCCACTTGTACTCCGCCTCATTTGCTTGTTATAAGGTTTGTCATGATGAAGCTACATGAAGATTTTTAGCATTCATTTATCTTTACCTTGCTAAAACTTTTAATGCCTCCAAGGAACTCTGATGATGTAAATTTTGTAAAGGGTTATCTTATTATTTTTAAGAAAATTTGGCCTAAATAACTACGGAAAGATCATTTATATCAACATTGCAATTAGATGCAACTTGAAGGATAAATAAGGATATTTGTCGAAATGGTTTAAATGCAATTCAAATTAGACTGCTTTAATTTAATAGAAGGGTTGTTGATTTTATAATGAAAAGGACTGAAATTTTGAGAATGAATAAGGAAGGCTGGGAAAAATCCGCAGAACGTTTTTATGGCAGAACAGCACTTCCAGAATACGGACCATTTTCTTTAAGTGAAGAACAGCTTCATTTATTTGGACCTATTACAGGTAAAAAAATTTTAGATATCGGATGTGGCAGCGGACATTCATTACAATATATGGGGAATGGAGGCGCTCAAGAGTTGTGGGGGGTAGACCTTTCAACTAAGCAAATCGAAACAGCTAAAAAACTATTGCATTCTCAAGAAAGTAAAGTAACCTTGTTCGAATCGCCTATGGAAGAAAATCCAGGATTGCCCCTTGAATACTTTGATATAGTGTATTCTATTTATGCATTAGGATGGACCGTTGATTTACAAAAGACATTGTCACATATCCATAGCTATTTAAAGCCTGGTGGCATATTTATATTTAGTTGGGAGCACCCTATTCATGATCGATTGACCTATGAAAATTCATCATTTACCTTAAAAAAATCCTACAACATAGAAGGACCCGAATACAATGAAGCGTGGCACAGTAATGTTGTCATCCACCATAGAAAATTAAGTACATATATCAATACGCTAATAGAGGCTAATTTCATCATCGAGAAAGTAATTGATGATGTTGTCTTACCAGCTACCATTACAGAAGACCCGTCAAAATGGTACTCCACTCAAAAGGCAACTCTTGTTCCAGCTACATTTATAGTCAAAGCAACAAAGCGGGATATTAGCCACTGTTTAATAAACACCTAATTTTCGGACACGCCTTATAAAACAAACAACCACAACTCCTGTTATGCGAATCCCTGCCTTTGCATTTTTATACTTACTTGGACAGGAATATGCAAATCAAAAAATAAAGTAAGACCATTTAGAGTGCTGTCATTTTAGCATTCTAAATGGCCTCCTCACTTACTTATGATAAGGTTCTCCGAAACTAATCTAAATGCGGTTTATCTTCATTTTTAGTACTGATTGAATATAAATTTTATCTTCTACATGTTCCTTAAGCACCAAGTCATAGTATTCTTTATTTTTACTATCTGGGCTTAGGACTATGACTTCATTTACTTCTCTAATTTTTCTAATATCAAACACATCTTTATATTTATATAAAATTATATCGTTATCCTTCACATCCTTCACATCTGAAATGGACTTCATCAGTAATATATCACCAATATTAAATTGATTACTCATACTATCATTAAAAACTTCAATAAAGTGATACTGATTTCCTTGAACGCTATTATCCAGTAAAATTTTTGGTACTTTTATTTCATAAGTAGGATTTCCATATTTTTGTGTTTCAATTTTAAAATGTTTTTGATTATAAAACATCAATTTTACATATTCATCTAATTCAAAAATGCCGTTATTATCATCAATCCAATTATCTTCCTCTTCCTCAAATATACCTTCTTTTGCATTAATATCTTGAGCATTAATTAACATATGTTCTGATTTACGCTTATATATTTCATATGCATTGGGTATTAATTCGAGGATAGATACTTCTAATGCATTTGCAATGTTTAGAGCGTTAGACAAGCTAGTTTTTTCAATACCTCTCTCAAATATTCCATACAATGTAGTTACCGGTATGGATATTTTCATTGCAAATTCTTTCATAGTCATATCAGGATATTTCCTCTTTATTTTTTCTTTTAGTGTCATCGTTTAATCACCCCGTTGTTTTATTTACTTATTATAACTTAAAAAATCTCTTGCAAATAAAAAATGATAGTGGTAGGATTAGCTCAACAAGATAGTACCGCAGAATTATTATATAATTCTATCGTAGAAATAATTATAAATTCTTTAGAATATTAGGAGTGATTTTATGAAAAACTATGATTGGTTTACTTTAGATTCGTTAACCATTAATGACTTTCCAGTAGGAACACAGTTAAATGCTCTTAGAACTAAACATCAGAATACTAAGTTAATAGGAGTTGTAACGGTACTGGAATATTACCCTAAATTTATTTTAATTCAACATAAAAATTATCGAGAATGCTATTTGTATGGATCTAACGATTTAATATTTTCACAAATTTAATATAACTAAAAAAGGAGCAGATAAGTCATCTGCTAATGACCTATCTGCTCCATGCTCTGTTAAATAATCTAACACCGTATTATTAAATTGAATTTGAATGCTATCAACCTCACGCTTATCATTCAGTGTTATATCTTTAATGATTAACGTAACCAAATGCTTCTGCTGTTCTTGTGTCATTGCACTTTTGAAGGCTTTCTGAAAATTAACCATGACCTCTTGAATAGTAGATTCATCGATTGTATGAACCTTTAGTGATTGCAGTTGTAGTATGATTGGCTGAAGTCGTAGCTCTAGTTGCTCTATCTGCTCGTTTACCTTGATGAGCCTTTGTTGCAAGTCCACTTTAGTAATGATGTCCTCCTCATACAACTCCATCGCTTTATCTTTTTTACGTTTAGCTTGCTCCAGCTCTTTTAGGAGTGCTTGGTGCTCTTGTTGTAGTGGTTCATCATGGTTAGATCGCTTGTTGTTTACTCGGTCTGCGACTTCTTTTATGAGCTGTTTATTTGTTGCTAGTGCTTGTAGTCGCTCATAGATGTAGCTTTCGGCTTTATCTGCTCTGATGGTGTTCGAACGACAAACAGACGTGCCTTGGTTTTTCCACGCTCCACAAGCGTAGTATTCGAGTGTTTTACGTGTACCATCCTTTAACTTATTGACCGTCCGCATAACGACCATTCCTGAACCGCATTGAGGACATTTCATTACACCAGTAAAAGGAAATGTTCCTCCATGCACTCGATTTGGCTTACTCGATCTATTCTTTAGTATTTGTTGCGCCTTCTCCCAATCTAGCAGCGAGATGATTGGCTTATGCTCCCCTTGTTGCAAAATTGGTGTTGGATTAATATCTCCTCTACGTTTATCAGTCCCGTTTCTACGAACATCATATCGAATCATGCCAACGTAAACAGGATTCTCTAGGATTGTTTTGATTGTACTAATGGAGAAAGGCTTACCACGTTTGCCCAAATGTCCTTCTTTATTAACACGATTAGCAATCGCCTTATACCCATTACCTGCAATGTACAACTCAAAAATACGCTTAACTGTTCTAGCCTCTTTTTCATTAATTACTAGTTTAGTATGCTTACGCTTATCACCTTGATTGGAAAAATCTTCAAGGTCATAACCTAATACAATACCACCATTCCACTTGCCTTTTCTAGCACGAGCTAACATCCCCATCTTTACATTTTCCGAAATGGTATTACGCTCAAATTCAGCAATAGCAGCTAACATGTGAAATTGAAGCTTACCTTGTGAAGTTTCAGTTTCATGATTTTCAGTATATGACCTAAAGCTAATGTATTTTTGATCGAATACCTCAACAATTTTTAATAAATCTAAAATGTTACGAGCTAATCGATTTGTTTTCCATACTAAAACAACATCAAATTGCTTATTTTTAGCATCCTCTAAAAGTTTCACTAATGCCGGACGTTTTTTTACCGACTTACCACTAATACCACGATCAGCGTAAACCTCATGCACAATGTATCCATTTCGCTCACACCATTCCGTTAGTAATCGTTGCTGCTCATCAATTGAATAGCCTTCTTCAGCTTGTTCAGTTGTTGATACACGAGCATAAATTGCTACTCGCTTAATTGCTTTTGTTGTATTGCTAAATGTCTGTTGGTTCAATTGTTGTTGCTGTATCGTTGCACTCATTTGTCTGTTCCTCCGTATCCAATGTTTGTATTAAATAGTTTTCACACATCTCTGCTAGTAACGCTATTAACATAATATATGTCCATATTTTCATTTGAAACGCTTAATCTATTTGCTCTACTGGTGGCACTTCATACGGTGCTAACTTCCAGCCGTTTTTCACCGCTGGATAAAGCGGATGGAAGCCCATTCTTCCTTTTGGGCATTCGATTTGAAGAATCGTTGCTTTCTTATCAAGCAAAATAGCCACAATCATATGCAATCGCTTTTGTGCCTCTTTGCTCGTTTCAATACCTGTTCCAACTGCAATAATGACATCATCTACCTTCGTCATTTCCTCTTGAATACATTTCAAATTTTCAGTAGCTGATTCATTTGTATCTTTGCTTTCAAGAGATGGGAATAAATTCATAATAATCACTGACCCATAGTCTAATTTGGCAAGATTATTCAAAACATACATTGTTGTTTGGTCTTGGACAACCTCATCCGTCTGACCTGCATTTTTCATCAAGATGAGGGCTTTCCTTTTGGCTTTGTCCCATTCCTTCTTCACAATGTACTTATTTTTCATTTCGTCATCGTATGTGATTTCTGTTTTTAAAATGCTTTTTATTATTTTCATTGTTTTACTCTCCTTTAAGACAAATAAAAGCCTAAGTATCATAAACAATACTTAGACTTCAAATTTCTATATTTTATTTTTAATTATGGTTGAACTCGTAAACCTCTTCTTGCGCTTCTTTTCCAATATTTGTTCTATTGAAGTTCTATTACAATCAATTAAATCTAAAATGATTTTTTATAAATATTTAAAAAAAGCTTTAGTATCTTTTGCCTGTTCTAAAGTATTATTTAAGTATTCTATATAACTTTCATTCTTTATATATTCTCTTACCTTTTCAGTTTCATCAGTTTCTTTTGCCTGCATAGAAATTAAATCAGTATAATCCTCTGGATACCATGTATATCTGAGAGGAATTTTGTTTAGCAGTTCTTCCGGAAAAACCGTCCCATCTGCTATTTCCCTTCTTTCTTTTAAATCATACCCATTAATAAAAATACCTAACTTTGAACAGATATAAAATATAGCTTTTATTTGATATCTACTTCTCCAATATCCCCACCGCCAATAAGTATTAACTGGAATATATCTATACACTTCTTTAGAATTAATTTTTCCTATAGGATATCTAATTAATAAAATTACATCTTGATTTTCATCATCCCTATGTAGTTCACCTTGTTTAAAAGCATATACTTCCACAACTTTTTCGTCCTTATTTAATTCACAAATATCACGAATAAAAGCCTCAATTTGCTTATAGTAATCAATATTTCCATATATTATATTACTTGTACCATCTACCCAATCTCTTTTAACGCCAAATTTTTTACAAGTCCATTCAATTAAATCATTATCTAAAACTTGTAGTATACTCTCATTATTTTTAAAATCCTTTAATTCTAATCTAAACTTACTATCAATAAAATTAGGTATTTGATTTTGCTGAATACCATGTGCCTCATATATTTTTATAAATCTATCAATAACTAAATCTACCTTTGTTTTTTCATTTTCCTGAGTTTCTAATTTCAATTCTAAATCTTTAGTGGTATCTTTCAATAAGTTTATATTCAAAGTTCTTGGTTCTTCGTATTTTTTAGGGGATTTTAGAGATTTTATTATTGTAGTTACAATAACAACCCCAACACCAGAAAATAACCATTCTTTATTTTTTAGGAAAAAGTGAATTAAATCATTCATTTTTTATACTCCTCATCATATTTCTATATCCCCTTTTAAATAAACAAAGTGAATTAAACATACCCATACTAAATTATACTATTTGTACAATATAAAACACAAAGAAGAGCTACCTTATGATTAACTAAGGTAACTCTCTTGTGGTATGGTTGTTCATAACTAATATAAGTGCGATTCTATATAAACTATATTTAATCTTTATTATTTTTAATCATAACATCTGACCATTTTATTAAATCATTATTTAAACTTTTATTTTCACTATTTCTCTTTTCTTTCAAAAGATTTAAGACATTAATTTCAAATGTTTCGATTTGTTCTAATGAAGAATTATTAATATAAGTTTTTATTTTTGAAATTTTATCCTCTTTTTTTAACTTACTAATATTAATACCGAAAGTATTTTCCAATCATTTCAATCCTAATATAGCAAAAAACTAATATCTTTTTTCATAAGAACACTCTGTAGCCACAGTAACCATCCTTTATATATTTTAATTATTAAATACAGAAAGATATTTCTTTATATACTATGAAATTGAAGTAATAAATTCATATAAATAATTTGTTCTGATTGCATCTGAATATCCTTTAGTAAATTCATTAATCTTGTATTGCGCAATTGCTGTATATTTAGGAAAATTTAATGGATAAGAAATTTCAACGGGATCTTTACTCCTAACCTGATATGTTAATTTACCATCTATAATTTGTACTAACGCTATTCCGTGAGACGAAGCATATTCGATTGCCCCAGATTGAAAATATGATGTGGATACCAAGATACCTTTTTGTGCCCCTGTTGCACGTAACTTATCAAATAAAATTTGCACCTTTTCTCTAGATATAGGGTTCCTATACATCTTGCACTCAACTAATGTTAAATATTTTACACCCATTACTTCAAATCTAATCGTGCCATCTATCTGATAATTTCCTTCACTTGTCCTTATTATTTCGTTATGTTGAAAAAGAATATTATCATCAAAGCTAATACTTTCTGTAAATAATTTCATTACAAACTGCTCAAATTCTTGTGCAGTCATATCCGTAAAAATTTCATTAGTTCTCAACAATTTGGGTTCACTCCTTATATACTTTTAACAATAAGTCTCTTAACCGTTCTGTACGGCCTTCATAAACAAATCCTGATGGACATTGTAAATCCAAATTATACATAGCAAAAGAATATTTAGGTGGACAAAAATTAAGTATCACCTTTGATGGTAGTGAGTTTTGTATCGTCATCATAAATCCATCTACTATTTGTAATAACGTAATTCCATGAGTTCTAGCATACTCCATTGCCCCTTCTTGAAAACTAGAAGTTGATATAAAAATACCTTTGTTAGCACCTACTTTTTGTACTGTATCGTACAGAATTTGAATTTGAGAACGTTTAATTTTATTTTTATATTTTTTACATTCAACTACAGCTTTATAATTTATCCCTAAATGAGTAAATTCTATTAGACCATCAAGTTGATAATTACCATCATAAGTTTTAATAATTTGATTATGAGTAATCTTGCAGTTTTCAAACGCATTACTTGTAGACTTTAATAAATTTAAACAATACACTTCAAATTCTTCTGGAGATAATTCTGTAACTATATTTTCTAATATATTCAATTCTCAAATCCCCCCTAACCTCTTAATAAAATATAATTAACAAATAAAAACATGACGTCTATTAAATTAGTGTCATGCTCTAGATGCTATGTTTATTTCTTAAAGTGTAAAATTAAAAATACGCAATTTTATTCTTTACTACTATTGTATCATTCCCAAAAATAAAAGTTGCATAATTAGGATAGAGGAGATAGGCTTCCTCTTACACAAGGAAAAGAACATAAGTATGAAAACAATGATAATTAAAATTTAAATCACCTAAAATGCTAAAAAATCAACATTCTAGGTGATCTTTTTATAAACCTCACTTACTTATGATAAGGTTCACCCTTCATAATCCTAAAACTACGGTAAATCTGCTCAACTAGTACAAGCTTCATGAGCTGGTGGGGAAGGGTCATCTTACCAAAAGATTGCTGCTCATCTGCACGCTTTAACACATCATCATGCAGACCAAGGGAGCCGCCGATGACGAAGGCGATTTTGCTTTTGCCGTAGGTCATGAGGGATTCAATGTCGGCAGCCATTTGTTCGGAGGTTTTCATTTTGCCGTTGATGGCTAAGGCAATGACGTAAGCATCTGGGCTAATTTTCGCTAGGATGCGTTCGCCCTCTTTTTTCTTGACGATATCCATTTCAGCTTCACTTAGTTGTTCAGGTGCCTTTTCGTCTGGCACTTCAACCAAATCCATTTTTGCATAGCCGCTAAGACGTTTTACGTACTCATCGATCCCCATTTTTAAGTACTTTTCTTTTAGTTTGCCGACTGATACAATCGTTATATTCACACGTTATCCACCTTTACAATTCATTTACAAACAAATTATCCACAAAAGTTATCAACATATCCACAAGCACTCTCTATATATTGTGTAAAGTTATTTACTTGATACAATATATTCTGCTGGCTGTTCACAGTAGCTACACTTTGTGGATAACTTTTTATCCTCTTCGATTTTATCCATAATTGGGAACACTTTTTGCTCTGCTACAAACATGTCTAAAGCGTGATCTATATGGCTTTCACAGCTGTACTTTTCCATTTTTTGATGTCTCCTTATTTTCCGAAATTTCCACAAACTTATTCACAAATCAGTCTATGTTATCCACAATCTATTGTAACAAAGTAATAGCATGTATGGAAGAAGTGCCTTTTACTCCCGATTTGCTGTGCGGAATTAGTATTCACAATTTTCTAGTTATCCACAATATTTCATAAAAGTATTTTCTCCATCCTCATAAAAAAAGCGATGGAGATTGATTAGATCTCCATCGCTTTTCATCTTCTTTACAATGTATTACCGTTTGTTAATGTTAGTGATAGCTCGACTAATTTACCTTGACGGTACACTTTTAATGTTAGTTTATCACCAATTTTTTTGTCATTATATAAATGCTTGCGTAAATCAATGGTTGTTTCAATTTTTTGACCATCCATCTCTACAATAACATCGTATTGTTGAACCCCTGCTTTTGAGGCTGGTGAGTTATTCATGACATCTGTTACAACAACACCTGTTGTCACCTCTGCAGGTAATTTTAATGTTTGTTGTTGATAGAATGATGGCACATCTGTTAAATCTGCAAGTGAAACTCCCATTGTTGGACGTTTCATTTCTCCATTTTTCTCTAGTTCCTCGATAATTGGAATAGCTGAATTAATTGGAATAGAGAACCCTAAACCTTCCACTGAGGATTCAGCAATTTTCATGGAGTTAATTCCTACTAATTCTCCAGCTAAGTTCACAAGTGCTCCACCACTATTCCCTGGGTTAATCGCGGCATCTGTTTGCAATACTTCTTGTTGCCAATCTTCTGTGCCATCGCCATTTAAGTCTACTGGTACAGAACGGTCTTTACCAGAAACAACACCAGTTGTCACAGAACCATAGAAGTCTAAACCAAGTGGGTTACCAATGGCAATCACTGTTTCACCTTGTTTTAATACATCTGAATTCCCGAATGTCGCAACTGTTTTAACATTTTTAGAGTTAATAGAAATAACTGCAAGGTCCGTCCAAACATCGTGACCCACTAATTGAGCTGGCTCTTTTGTTCCGTCTGGCATTGTGACCTCTAACTGCTTTGCCCCTTCAATAACATGGTTATTTGTGATGATAAAGGCTTTATCACCTTCAATTTTATAAACAACACCTGAACCGCTTCCGGCTTCTTTTGTTGTCGTTGATGGTGGGCTCCAAAAGCCTCCGCTTGTTACTTCTTGAATATTTGTGATACCAACAACTGCTTGTGAGGCTTTTTCAACTGCTGTTGTCACATCTGTCGTTACTTCTGTAGCTACCTGATTAATTGTTGTGTTATTTTTTCCTGTATTACTTGTTGTTGTTCCAGGCATTTGATTGACAAGTCCTGGTAGCATAAGCCACACAAGTAAAGCACCTATAATGACACCGACCAGACCACTAAAGAAATAGCCGCCTTTACCTCCGCCACCTTTCTTTTTCATGCGCTTAGTCTGCATTTCTTGTTCCTCGCGCTCTAGTCTTTCTTGAAGAGGTGATTTCGGTACTTCATCATTTTTTAGGAAATCACTGTTTTTATCATCATCTTGGAAATAGCTCATGTTCGTCATCCTTTCCTTTGAGTGCTATCTAATTAGTTGTTACCCTAATCTTACGATTCAAACATTAAAATCAGATGAAAAACAAATAAAATAGGCATAAAAATAGCTGTTCAATGCATTTTTTTAATGCGTTGAACAGCTTCAAGTTTTGCCTAAATAGCCTTTGATTAAACCGTCACCAATTTTGTTGGTTCTTCTGCATCCGTATCAAATAGATGAACATGCTCACCAACAAGGATGCCACAAGATTGTAAGGTTTGTGCGACACTCATACGTGCTAGCTCTTTCATATTATTATCCTTACTCAAATGTGAAAGATAAATATTCGTCGTCTTATCAAATACAACCTCACTCATTGCAATTGCTGCATCCTCATTAGACACATGTCCTACATCACTTAAAATGCGACGTTTAATAGACCAAGGATAACGTCCCATTTGCAGCATATTGACATCATGATTACTTTCAAAGACAAAAGAATCAGCGCCTCGAATAATCCCTTTCATACGATCACTGACATAGCCTGTATCTGTAATAATAACAAGCTTGCGATCATTTTCATGAAAAGTATAGAACATTGGATCTGCAGCATCGTGGGAAACAGCAAAGGATTCCACAGCTAAAGAACCAAAATGCTTCACTGTATCCATTTCAAATTCAAAACGTTGCTCAATAGGAATGTCTCCAATTAGCCCGTCCATTGCCTGCCACGTTTTGGCGTTTGCGTAAATTGGTACATTATATTTCCGTGCCAGTACACCAATTCCTTTAATGTGATCACTATGCTCATGTGTAACAAAGATACCACTGAGCTGTTTCATATTACGGTCGATTTTTGTAAATAACTGCTCCATCTTTTTCCCACTAAGACCCGCATCGACGATAAAAGCATGATCGTCATTCTCTACATAAATCGAATTCCCTGTACTGCCACTTGCTAAAACACTAAATCGCATTATTCAACTCCCCAGTCTTCTTCTTCGCTCTCTTGCTTGTCCTCCTGGATTTCGATGACTTTACCTTCTACTGCATTCACAAAGTACTCCTCTTTTGTCCCATCAGATAATTTCACTTGAACTTCCCATGTTGGCACCAATACCTGAGTACGTGTCAATTTAACAAGCGTTGAGTAACCTAGTTTCATTTGTGTAATGCGCGAGTCTGGTTTGAGCGGTCCTTTTGCATACAAAGTTTGAATAATTTGAAGTGGTGGAATAACTGTTTCCTGCTGTTCCATTTCTTCAATGTTATCAATCATTGTTTGTTCATACATTGTTACTTCGTTATTAGCATTCCATTTTATTTTTAATGAACCGCTATAATAGAACATTCGATTGTTTGTCTTTTGGAAAAAAATTGCGACTCGTTCTTCGCGGTCTACTTTCCATAAAGCATAAGATGAACCTTCAATGATGTTTGCCAGGGCAAAATCTGTAAAGCTTGCATCATCACTTACATTACGTAATTTAACAGGCCTCATAAAAATAACACGGGCCTTCGTATTATTATCATCCTTAAATTTAACTTGCTGGTTACTATTACTAAATTCGGCTGGTGTGAATTTATGCACTTGAGCTGTCATATACGAAGCAGATTCAATATTATTTGGTAATGTGCCATACGTAATATTATCATCTTTTAAACGAGCCTCTATCGTTCTTTCACCTGGTACCTCAATATCTTTCGCTTCATTGTAGCGATTGACATAAAGTGAATACAAGAAGATGTTCAGTATTAAAAAAACGAATATAAAAATAGATTTTGTTCTATTCCAATCCATTTTTAACACCTCCTAATACTTCAGGAGTCAGTTTAGTCCAGGTACCATTACGAATAACAAACCAACAAGGTTCAAATATAAATATATTCTGTTCTTGATTTTGTGTTAAATAATAGCCCAAGACAATTTCATCAATTTCAGACAAAGGAATACTATTAGCGTTCTTTAATCTCTCTGCAATCTCTGCGCCAGATGCTAATTCTTTAATTTCTTTCTCTAAAGATATATCCATATCCAATGAGAAGTATGGACGCTTGTAATGGAAAATTCGACTATCTCCCCAAATCGTTGTCATTCGTGTAATAACATGATTGCTATAGACAGGGAAGCCTTGCAAATACATTTGATAATCTATTTGATTTTTATTGGTATTGGATGAAGCATAGCGGAAATCTGCCGTAAATCCTCCATGCTCATTAATAAATTCAAAGCTATCCTTTAAAAGCTTCGATGGCTCGACTCTAATACTACTTTCTGCAGCTGGATAAACATAGTTTAATGATTTAAGATTTGTTTCTAAGGTCATTAATGACATACCATCTGTATATTTTTCAGAGGATGCGCTTTCGACATTCCGCTGTACAATATTTGGATCAGGGAATAACACATTTTTAAATAATTCTGGTGTAATATCCTCAATAAAGTACGTATATTTTACAGATTCAATATTACTGTTCGCCAGATAAAGAGATGTATAGCCTTCTCTCTCTACTTCTTTGAAAACCTCATATTTTTTTGCAGGCTCAATGACTTCCTGTATAAATTGATTCATGTTTGGCACACTGACACGTGAGCGGAATAATGATTGGTTATTACCACTAATGTAATACAACATTAATTCTTTGCTATTGTAATTACTCCAATCTATAATCATTCGATTGAACGTTGTTTCTGGTAATTCCTTATCAGTGAACTGAAAGGTTGTGTTAAAAGCTGAAAATGGAATCTCTCCCGTAAAAAAGATTGTCATTCGATGATCTGCGCCAATAATTTGATTCACATAGTTTGCAGAAAGATTATTGTTTACAGGCACCAAATCTAAAACATTCCAGCCTTTAAACACTTTCATCATATCTTTCATAGCTGCATTAGAAACTGTGCCTGTAAACTCTTCTTCAGAACGGAAAATAGCCTTGTATGGTCGAATAATATCCTCCATATCCTTTTGAGGCTTAATTAAAATTTCCTCTCCCTCTGTTTTTTCAATATATTTATAATCAGGTGTATAGGTCCAAATTAAAAAAGTTAAAATCACGCTCAGCATGACAAGTAGAAATAATACAACAGATTTAACTGGCTCTATATATTTCATTCCCACTCACCTGCCTCACCAAATTCATCTGCATCATATGGTAATGTGAAGAAAATTGTTGTACCCTGTCCTTCTTCACTTTCAGCCCAAATCTTACCGCCATGCGCTTCAATCATTTCCCGCGCAATAGCTAATCCCAAGCCTGTTCCTCCCATAGAGCGAGCGCGTGCACGGTCCACACGATAGAAGCGATCAAAAATTCGGCCAACGTTTTCTTTAGGAATACCCATGCCATCATCTGAAATCATGACCTTCAGCATGTCTTCCTGTCCAGTAAAGCCAAAGCGAATATTGCCGCCATCTGGAGAATATTTAATAGCATTGGAAATGATATTATCAATAACTTGTGTGATTTTATCCGTATCAATTTCTACATAAAAGGATGTTTCAGGGAATAAACGTTCAAATTGTACCTTGTCAGACTTAGACATTTCAAATCGGTCAATAATGCGATTAAAGAACGAATTAAATAAGACAATATCTTTATTCAACTCGTAATCTGAGCTATCCATTCTTGATAACTGCAATAAATCATTCACTAGACGAATCATACGCTCTGTTTCGGTTTGTGTCACATTTAAAAACGTAGGAGCAATATTTTCGTCTTTCCATGCACCATCTGCAAGTGCCTCTAAATAACTGCGCATTGTTGTTAATGGCGTTCTTAACTCATGTGATACATTCGATACAAATTCCCTACGATCCATTTCAATCTTTTCTTGCTCTGTTATATCGTGCAAAACAGTAATCAGCCCATTAATAAAGCCCGTTTCTTTTTGAATAACAGAGAAATTAGCGCGAAGTATATAGGGCGCATCAGCTGTACTAAAGTTTAAATTCACGGCATCATTCATATGAATTAAGTCTTCAAAGCTATATTCCTGATCAATGCCCAATACAGAGGCGATAGGACGCCCTAATGTAATATCTCTTGAAATATGCAGTAATTCTAGTGCGGGGTCATTGATGAGAATAATACGTCCCTTGCGATCTGTTGCAATAACGCCATCTGTCATATTACTCAGCACTGAATCTAGCTTTCGACGTTCAGCTTCTGTGGTCGATTGTGCTTCCTGCAAACGGTTGGTTAGATGATTAAAGGTGATGGCTAGCTGTCCGATTTCATCCGTACCATATACACGTACCTTGCGAGAATAGTTCCCCTTCGCCATTGCCTGTGCCTGCTTTCGCATATCAGCAATAGGCTGTGTAATCGTTCGAGCCACAAGAATACCTAAGAAGATGGTAATGACCAAGGACATTGCCGTACCACCAAGGAAAATCTGATTAATATCATTCATTTGTTCAAAAACAGATTCAATATTGGCTTCAATATAGAGTACACCAATGATTTCGTCGTCTGGTCCTGCACCCGCACGAATGGGGTTCGCTAAGACCCACACACGATTTCTCGTTTTATTGTCGAGCTTAATAATATCAAACAGTGTTTCGGCAGATATTGCTCGACGTACAAGGTCAGTATTAGAGCGTTGACCTATTAAATTCTGATTTTCAAGCTCAGATGTTGCAAGTATTCTTTGTCTATCATCAATGACACGAATTTCTAAAATATCACCATTTGAAACATCCCTTAAACCAGTAGAAAACTCCATGACAATTGATTTTAGGCTTTCCTCTAGTTTAGGCATGCTTTCATCGCGTTCTTTTAAAATTTCCTCACGAAGACTATATTGCATCAGGTCAACTCGCTGAAAAATGGAATCTTGGAAGTTGCTCTTCAAATTTCTTTCTAATTCACGAGCGAAATAGATACCGATAATTTGTAAAGCAAGCAAGATTAATAAAATGTAAATCAGCACTAGTTTGACATGAATGGATTTAAAGAAGCTCACTTTCTGCATTCCTATTACTCCTGTTCAGGATTTCGTAAATAATAACCTACACCACGTCGTGTGACAATCCAAGCTGGATGACTAGGATTATCCTCAATTTTTTCACGTAAACGGCGAATTGTTACATCAACAGTTCGTACATCACCAAAGTAATCATAGCCCCATACTGTTTGTAGTAAGTGCTCTCGTGTCATTACTTGTCCAATATGTTTCCCTAAATAATGAAGTAACTCAAATTCACGATGTGTCAGTTCAATTGCCTCATCACGCTTCATTACTAAATAAGCATCTGGTTGAATAACAAGAGATCCTACAACAATCTCATTCGACTCTTCCTCAGCCTCTTCTGCTGCTGGAGCGACTACTTGTAAACGGCGCATATTGGCCTTCACACGTGCAATCAGCTCTCGTGTACTAAATGGCTTTGTGACATAATCATCTGCACCCATCTCTAATCCTAATACTTTATCAATCTCAGAGCCTTTAGCTGTTAGCATAATAATGGGGAAATCATATTTTTTTCGTACCTCTCTACAAACTTCCATGCCATCACGCTTTGGCAGCATAATATCTAAAAGCATTAAATCTGGTTGCTCTTCCTCTACTTTCTTTAATGCCTCATCACCATCATACGCACAAATAACTTTATAGCCTTCTTTTATTAGATTAAATTGCAAAATATCTGCGATTGGTTTCTCATCATCAACAACTAAAATTGTTTTATTCATTCATTCTCTCCCTTTCGCTTCTTATCTATTTTTAAACAATGTGTATTTGTAAATTCACTACTCTTAACTCTATCATGCTTTCGGATTCTATGCATTAATCGATATTCGATCCATCTAATACTGTGACAAAAAGTGATGTATTTCAACAATTATTTCTCGGGAAATAATTGAAAAAGACAGTCCATAATTCGGACTGCCTTCTATTCAACATGTTTATCGGCCTACATAAGATAACGGATTTTCTAATGAACCGTTCTTTTCAACTTCAAAGTGCAAATGTGTACCTGTCGAATTGCCAGTGGAACCCATAATACCAATCACAGAACCCTTTTCTACTACTTGTCCCACTTCAACATTAATTGAAGATAAATGTCCATAAAGTGTTGTAAAACCATTATTGTGATTAATCACTATGCGATTACCATAGGTGCCAGAAGTGCCAGCTGCAACAACTACACCATTATCAGCAGCTAAAATATTATAGTTACTTGGTCGAGCGATATCAATACCACGATGGAAGGCTCCCCAACGTTCACCCATACCACTTGAAATATAGCCCCCGACTGCTGGCCATGCAAATTCACCAGTTCCACGTGAAGAAATAACCTTTGTACCGACTACTTCAATTTCATCTACAGGTTGTTGAAGGATTTTTTCCTCTAAGGCAACTTTTGATGTCTGTTTACCATTTTCAGATGTTAAAACATAAGTTGTTTCCTTTTTCCCATCTACACCTTCTTGCTTGATGACCTTTTCACCTTTATACATTGTAGGATCTTCTTCGATTACTTTTTTAAACGGAATGACATCCGCTACTTTCTTTTCCTTTTTTACTTCAAGTGTCACAAATGGCTTTGCCACAGTAACATTTAATTCTTGTCCAATTTGTAAAACCGTATCCACTGTAATATCGGGATTTAGAGCTAGTAGTTCGCTTGTTGTTAAATTATGTTTTTTAGCAACGGACCCTAACACATCTCCTGATTGAATTTTATATGTCTCTTGCTCAACATAGCCTGTCATTAAATACTTTACGGCTTGCTCAGGTGATAATATATCAGTTGGTGTAACTTTTTGTGATAACCCTGAAACTCCTTGTTTAAATGAAACATCTAGAAGTCGAGACTCACCATTTTGTAATTCTGGTAAATTATTGCTAGCTTGTTGGTTTTTAGATAAGTTATCTAATTCTTGCTGAGAAACATATTGTAACTTTAACATTTGAACAGTTTTCTCATAAGCTTCTGTATTCTTTAATGATACTACTGGTTTGTGATTTACTAATAATGTAAAGGCATCAGATTTAGCTACTAAAGATTGCTGAAGTTTTGATAATGTTTCTGCATCTTTTGTTTCATTTGTAAATACTTGTTCCGGGATTATTTTAACAGCTGAGCTAGCATCAATGGATAAACCTTTGAATTGCTGACTTGCTACTTTTTCTTTTGATGCAATTATTTCTTGAATTGCTTTCTCATCAGATACTGCACCAATATATTCATTCCCCACATAAACGTGGTAAATTTTATTTAAGTTTTCTTTGTTATATTCCTTAGCAAATCCCATATTAAACGTTAGACTTGTCATTAAAACAACAATGATTGAAGCCTTTTTAAAAGAAGAAAAATTGTAGGTGAATCTATTGTTTTCTTCTTTTCTATTCCAAAACGAATTCATCAATAAAGCCCCTTCCAACTTTACCCTACTGTAGGATGATTTACCCACAAGGATTTTTTGCACCCCTATAATGTACCATAAAGAAAATGACGTTTGAACGATTTCACTCTTTTGTAATGTAAATGTATTATTTATCTACTTTTTGTTACATAGAATATATTTTATATAGTTTATAAATACTGTATTTTTATTCATATACTGGTTCTTAAAATTCAATTTAAAAATTTATCATTGGTAGGCTATTCTCAATATTTTTCAAGTGAATTTCGACTTAATACTTTTTACTTTTTTAATATTCCGATAAAATATATATAGAAGGTACACTATTTGATTGGAGCGATTAAATTGAGTGATTCACAAACCTCTGAGATCACAACTAAAGTGTTGAGACCTCAGAAAAGTAGCATGCGTAAAGTTATTGCAAGAATTATTATGGTGTCGCTAGGGGCGATAATAATGGCATTAGGCTTGGAACTGTTTTTAGTACCTAACCACATTATGGATGGTGGAATCGTAGGTGTTTCCATTATCACATCTCATCTATTAAATTTACCCCTTGGTATTTTCATCTTCATTTTAAACTTACCTTTTATTTTTTTAGGCTACAAACAAATTGGTAAAACCTTTGCACTGTCTACAGGCCTAGGTATTACCGTACTCTCTTTTGCAACACTTACCTTACATAATATCCATCCATTTACGGAAGACACATTATTGGCAACAGTCTTTGGAGGAATGATTTTAGGTGTTGGCGTTGGTATTGTCATTCGTTATGGAGGTTCATTAGATGGAACTGAAATATTAGCTATTTTATTTAATAGCAAGACACCTTTTTCAGTTGGAGAAATCATTATGTTTTTCAATATCATTATTTTTACGGTGGCAGGATTTATTTTTAATTGGGAACAAGCCATGTACTCCATCATTGCCTACTATATTGCCTATAAAATGATTGATATTGTTATTCAAGGCTTGGAAGAATCTAAATCTGTTTATATCATAAGTGATGACATTGATGAAATTGGACAAACTATCATGGATCGACTTGGTCGTGGCGTTACTTTCCTTCACGGAGAAGGAGCTTATACAGGGAATGACAAAAAAGTCATATTTACCGTTATTACCCGTTTAGAAGAATCTAAATTGAAAACAATCGTCGCTGAAATAGATGACAATGCATTTCTAGCCATTGGTAATATCGCTGAGGTAAAAGGTGGTCGCTTTAAGAAGAAAGATATTCACTAAAAAAGGGCATGCCGCATTTGGCACGCCCTTTTTATTTTATTTCATTATGCTTCCCAAACATCCACTAACACATTTGTTTGCTCACGTGCAGGTCCAACAGAGAAAGTAGCAATTTGAATGCCCGTTAGTTCGCTAATACGCTCCACATAGCGGCGTGCATTTTCAGGTAGCTCTTCTAAAGTTCTACAGCTTGTTACATCCTCTGACCAGCCTGGTAGCTCCTCATAAATCGGCTCACATTGTTCAATAATATGAAGATTTGCTGGATATTCTGTAATTGTTTCACCTTTATAGTTATATGCTGTACAAATTTTTACTGTCTCTAAGCCCGATAAAACATCGATAGAGTTAAGAGCAAGATGAGTAATGCCACTTACACGGCGTGAGTGACGAACAACCACTGTGTCAAACCAGCCTACACGACGTGGACGACCTGTTGTTGTTCCGTATTCGCGACCAACCTCACGAATTTGTTGACCTACTTCATCGAACAACTCGGTTGGGAATGGTCCATCTCCTACACGAGATGTATAGGCCTTAGATACACCAATAACACTTGTTACGCGTGATGGACCAACACCAGCACCAATCGCTACTCCTCCAGCTACAGGATTTGAAGATGTTACATATGGATACGTACCTTGATCGACATCAAGTAAAATTCCTTGTGCACCTTCGAATAGCACTTTACCGCCTTCATCAAGGACATCGTTCAAAATTTTAGATGTGTCCGTAACATACTTAGCAATTTCTTGCCCGTAACCATAGTATTCCTCAAAAATTTCTTCGAATGTTACGCCTTCAACTTCATAGAATTTCTCAAATAATTTATTTTTAATGGCTAAATTATGACGTAGTTTTTCCTCAAAGATTTCCTTATCAAGTAAGTCAGCCATACGAATCCCAATACGTGCTACTTTATCTTGATAACAAGGCCCAATTCCTTTACAAGTTGTGCCGATTTTATTGTCTCCACGACTTTCTTCATCAGCAATATCTTGTTTAATATGATAAGGCAAAATCACATGTGCACGATTAGAAATACGTAGATTATCTGTATTAATACCACGCTCTTGTAACCCTTTAAGCTCTGTTACTAATGATTTTGGATTCACAACTAATCCATTACCAATTACTGAAGTTTTTTCTTTATAAAAGATCCCGGATGGAATTAAATGTAATTTGTAAGTTTCACCATCAATTTTAATGGTATGTCCTGCATTATCTCCACCGGCAAAACGAGCGATGGCATCGGCTTTGTGCGAAAGGAAATCTGTAATTTTACCTTTTCCTTCGTCTCCCCACTGTGTTCCTACAACTACTACTGATGTCATAATCAGCACCTCCGTTAGATACCTTTGTATCTCAATTTTTAAGCCTCAATCATTGTAACAATGATAGAAACAACTCGTCAATAAAAAATAGTGAAAAAACACGAACATAAAATCAAAAAATCTGATTCAACGTTCGTGTTTAATAACAGAATGGTATGAATATTATCGAATATTCAGATTAATTCATTCTAAGGGTACTATTTCATTACGAATAGGCAACTTATCTGAATGACGAGTAACATGACTAATCACGTGGCGGTGGTGGTGGCATTTGTGACCAATCCACATTAATGAATTTATTGAATTCCTTTTTAAAGGCCAATGTAACGGTTCCTGTTGGACCATTACGTTGTTTCGCAATGATAATTTCGATCATATTTTTATTCTCGGATTCTTTATCGTAATAATCATCACGGTATAAAAACGCAACAATATCAGCATCTTGCTCAATACTTCCCGATTCACGTAAGTCACTCATCATTGGCCGTTTATCTTGTCGTTGCTCAACACCACGAGATAACTGTGATAACGCGATAACAGGTACCTTTAATTCACGGGCTAATCCCTTTAAGGATCGTGAAATCTCTGACACCTCTTGTTGACGGTTTTCTCCTGGCTTGCCACTCCCCTGAATCAACTGTAAATAATCGATTAAGATCATTCCTAGTCCATTCTCCTGGGCTAAACGACGGCATTTTGCGCGGATTTCATTGATACGTACACCTGGAGTATCATCAATAAAAATTCCTGAATTCGATAAACTACCCATTGCCATAGTTAGTTTACCCCAATCTTCTGTAGTTAAAGCACCTGTACGTAAAACTTGTGCATCTATATTTCCTTCTGCACAAAGCATACGCATGACCAGTTGCTCTGCACCCATCTCTAAAGAAAAGATTGCAACATTTTCGCGGGCTTGTACGGCAACACTTTGTGCAACATTCAATGCAAAGGCCGTTTTCCCTACAGATGGACGGGCAGCGACAATGATTAAGTCGTTGCGTTGAAAGCCAGCTGTAATGTTATCTAAATCACGGAAGCCAGTCGGGATACCCGTTACTTCCCCCTTTTGTGATTGTAGTTGCTCAATATTATCGAAAGTTTCCACTAGCACATCTTTAACATGCTTAAAGTCGCCTGCATTCTTTCGATTGGCAACCTCCATCATTTTCTTCTCTGCCTCACCTAATAATGCCTCTACTTCGTCTTCTCTCGTATAGCCGTCCTCGACGATTTTCGTAGCCACTCGAATCAATCGACGTAAAAGGGCCTTTTCCTCAACGATTTTGGCATAATGGGCGACATTGGCAGCTGTAGGGACAGCATTGGCGAGCTCTAGTAAATAAGAAAGCCCGCCAACGTCCTCAATCTCTTTTTTAGCTGATAATTCTTCTGTAACTGTTACAACATCTATCGCTTTTCCTTGATCACTCAAGCGCAACATCGTCTCGAAAATTTTCTTATGGGCATTTAAATAAAAATCATCTGCCAATAAAATTTCTGACGCTGTTATTAATGCCTGTGGCTCAAGGAAGATAGCACCGATAACCGATTGCTCCGCCTCCCGGTTATGCGGTGGAACGCGGTCCATCATCGGTTCACTCATGGATTGTCGCTCCTTATTCTTCCGTTACATGTACTTTTAACGTTGCTGATACTTCATGATGTAGTTTTACAGGAACATTTGTAAAGCCAAGTGAACGAATTCCCTCAGGTAAAGTCATTTTACGTTTATCAATTTTAATGCCGTGCACTTTTTGTAATGCATCAGCAATTTGCTTTGTAGATACTGAGCCAAATAAGCGGCCACCATCACCTGATTTTGCTTTTAGCTCAACTGTGAGTGCTTCTACTTTTTCCTTTAATGCTTGTGCTTCAGCTAATTCGGCAGCAGCATTTTTAGCCTCTAATTTCTTTTGCCCCTCTATTTGGCTTAAAGCTTGCGCATTTGCTTCCGCTGCATAGCCATTCTTAATTAAGAAATTTTGTGCATAGCCATCCGCTACGTTTTTAATTTCACCTTTTTTTCCTTTTCCTTTAACGTCTTTTAAAAATACTACTTTCATACGTCAGAACTCCCTTCAAAGACCTCATTTATGGCTTCTTCTAAATGTTTTTTCACACCATCGATGGATTTAGCATCTATTTGGCAGGCAGCATTCGTTAAATGTCCACCGCCGCCAAGCCTCTCCATAATTAGCTGTACATTGACCTCGCCAAGTGATCGTGCACTTATACCAATTTTTCCATCTGCTCGATGTGCAATGACAAAGGATGCACTAACATCCTTCATCGTTAATAAAATATCTGCTGTTTGCGCAATTAAGACGGAGTCATACACTTTTGATTCCTCACCTACAGCAACAGCTACTCCTGGTTTTACGAACTTCACTGTTTGGACAATTTTGGAGCGCTCTATATAGGTGTCCACATCCTCCTTCAAGAGACGTTGGACCAATACTGTATCGGCACCATTCGTTCGTAAATAAGAAGCTGCTTCAAATGTACGTGCTCCTGTTCGAAGTGTAAAGCTTTTGGTATCAACGATAATACCTGCTAGTAATGCAGTAGCTTCTAGCATATTAATTTTTGCACGCTTCGGCTGATATTCTAGTAACTCTGTCACTAGCTCAGCAGTGGACGACGCATATGGCTCCATATAAACGAGTGTAGGATTTTCGATAAAGTCCTCACTTCGACGATGATGATCGATTACAACCACCTTTTCAGCCAATTTCAATAGGTGTGCATCAATTACTAAATTTGGCTTATGTGTATCAACAATAACGAGTAACGATTTCTCAGTCATTTTACCAGCGGCTTCCTCTGGTGTAAGGAAATTTTCATAGAAATCTGATTTACTCTCTATTTCATTCATTAATCGTGTAACGCTACCATTTAATTCATCAAAATTGATAATGACATAACCCTTTACATCATTCATTTGTGCCATTTTCCGTACACCTACAGACGCACCAATGGAGTCCATATCAGGATTTTTATGTCCCATAACAAACACTTGGTCACTGTCCTGAATTAAATCGCGTAATGCATGTGAAATAACGCGCGCTCTAACACGTGTACGTTTTTCGACTGGATTTGTTTTTCCACCATAGAATTTAAGTTTACCAGTAGGTTGCTTTATCGCCACTTGGTCTCCACCCCGTCCTAATACAAGATCAAGACTCGATTGTGCCAACTCGCCAAGCTCCACTAATGAGGATGATCCAGCTCCTACCCCAATACTTAATGTTAACGATAAATTCTTTTGAGCTGTTTTTTCACGAATGGTATCTAATATCGCAAATTTTTTCTTTTCTAGCTCCGTTAAAATGGATTCATTCAATACTGCTAAGAAACGATCGGATGAAATCCGTTTGACAAACACACCATGCTCCGCAGCCCATTCATTGACAATTGACGTAACCATTGTATTGGTTAAACTACGTGGTTGATCGTCCATGGCTTGCGTGATTTCATCGTAATTATCAACAAACAAAATCGCAATTACTGTACGGTCTGCATAGTATTGCTTTTCTATGGCAATCTGCTCAGTTATATCAAAGAAATACAGTAGTCGTTCCTCTTTTTTATAATAAACACGATATTTCCGATCACGTAGTGTAATCGTAGCCTCATTTGTTTCCTCGGTCTTCATTAATACATAGATGTCATCAGATATATTAACAATACCTTCTCCAACTAATGATTCCATATTTAAAATGCCCTGCATATATGGATTAGACCATTCGATTTCATATTGCTCATTAACCAGAAGTATTCCAATTGGCATTTCAAGCAATGCCTCTTCTCCTACTTTTTTCATGCGGAAGGAAATAGATTCAATATGCTTTTCTGTTTCCTCAAAAGCTATTTTCTCTACCTTCCATGTGTAGGCCATCAGTAAAACAAAACCTACACCATAACCGATACCTATCCCGATATTCCAAATACATAGAAGCACGAACGTCACAGTTCCAAATATGGAAAGAACAAAAAGCGGATAGCGAATTGGTCGTTTTCTAAAAGTCCCCATTACAATCAGCCCCTTATTCTTTAGTCTTCCCCTTTACAAGTGAACGTACGTCAAAACCTAAATCAACAATACCGAGTAAGATCATAAACGATGATAGCGGAATCGCTAACAAAGTAGCTACCCATTTAACTCCGTTTGGCATCCCTTTTCTCGAGATAAAATAATGGATAAAAGATATTCCCTGTAGAATGAGTAACAACCATAAAATATAAGAAATATTTAATACAATGATATCTAGCGTAGAACCAGCTTCTGGACGCATGAATAAATTAATGCATAACACAATCATGTAATACCATAAAATAGAGCGTGGTAATCTCATATTTTGGAACGGAGCAAATTTTGGAACATCTACCCCTAGTCGTTTTAGAGCTGGTAAATTTACTGTAATGATAATAAATGCAGCAAAAAATGCTGAAATTGTTATCGTTGCAGGCATAGTCAGTTCAATTGTTTTAAACATTGCCTCAAGCTGTTCTGGATTTATGGCTACTTGACCTGTTACATTCTTCGCAAATTCATTAGATTGCTCATAATTTTTACGTGCCATCTCTAAACTCATGCTAATGAAGTCAATTCCTGAAAGCTTTACATAGGCAATATAAACGATTGCCATCGAGATGAGATTAGCAATCCCCGTGGACATAAATAAATAAAGCTTACTCTTCTTCAAATAAATGGCGTTACCCATAACGACACCTAATAACCCTAAAATAAAGGCAAATGGCAGCATGGATATTCCACTCGTTATAGTGGTTAGGATACAGCCTACTATTGCTACGAGTATTGATGTGGAACGCTTGTAATTTGCGCTATACCAAGCAATCGGTAGTGGAGCGAATAATAAAGCTACTATAAAGATGAATGGTACATATGCAGAAATTAACATTAAAATTGTAAACAGTGCAACCATCATTGAGCCTTGTACAAGCGCTTTTGTTTGATTATTCGGCATTGAAAACCTTCCTTTTTTTCAGTCAAACTTACTACCCTTTATTGTACCATTTTTTCATAGCATTGAACAAAAATCACTTAGATCACTAAGTACATTGTCATTATTTTTTCAATTTTAATTCAGGCGTTTACCAAAGTAGCTGGTAATTCCCTTTTAACCATAACAAAAAACCAGCATACCCGATACGAATATCGTAATATGCTGGTATTCAAAATTGATGTAAGGTATGTTACCTTAACGTCATCAATCTTATTTATCTTCAGCAACGAATGGAAGTATTCCCATGATACGAGATACTTTAATAGCTGAAGTTAATTTACGTTGGTAGATCTAGCCTAGTTAAAAGTATAACTAAAGAGCCTAAACCTTTCCAAACATAGAAGTTTGAAAGGTTATTTGGCATGCCCAATTTAGTATAGAATGAACTATTTTTGGATGGTTTAGCTTTGTACAGGAGTATTATCATCTCGATTATTTTAATTAAGCTTTAATGAAATAGAATTTGATTTTATAGAATTTGATTCTTGAGTTACAACAATATCTTGTTGTTCAGAGCTTCCATCTGTATATTTTACAATTACTTTGATTATTATATCGTCATCTATTACCAAATTGCCATCATGAGGAATTGCAATAGAATATTTATATTTATCCTGTTCATTATACTTAACTGTATAGGTATTTCCAATTTCCTTTGTACCATGGTATATATCTGAACCAGGCGAATTTCCAATCATAAATATCTTTTCTGATAATAACCAGTCTTTGTCTGCTTCTTCTTTAGCTGTAAGTGTAACATCCTCTATAAACTTGCCTTTACTAATGGTATAAGTGATTGAGTCGATATGTTCTCCACTTATATTTAACATAAGCTTTGTAAAAATAAAATTAGCTGCATCTCCAGTTATATCAGTTGTACTACCTCTAGCTTCAGTTGATAATTCAAAAGTAGCTTTATCTGATGAAAGTTTGGTATTTGGCTGATTCCCATCATCACTCAATGCATAAGCTGTGATTGTAAAATTTGCGACTTGAAAGTTTCCATTATTATTGAAAAACGGAATACCTATCATAATTAACAATAGGAATCCAAATGCACAAGCTACAGAAATCCGCCTTTTAAAATTTTTTTTCTTTTCTATAATATTGCAATTCTTTTTCACACGATTTTTCATAGTTTTTGGCATTTCAATAGTATTAACAGCTTCTTTAAGCTTATCAAAGTTCATCATTCATTCTCCTTTCGATATTTTTCTCGAATAAGCTCTCTTCCACGTTGTAATCGCTTTTTAACTGCTGAAGTAGTAATGCCAAGTATTTTTGCTATTTCATCTACTTTATAGCCCTCTACATAATAAAGTAACAAGACAATCTTATGTTTATTTGGCAATCTCATAAGATGTTCAATTAAACCATAGTTTTCATCATCCTTACAATATAGTTGTAAATCATTGATATCCATATGTTTACGAATAATATTGTACCTTCTCATATTCTTGCAACGATTTGTAGCAATAGTAATCAACCATGCTTTCTCATGTTCTGAATCGTTAAATGGTGGAGATTTAGTTAGATAGGTAATAAAAGTGTCTTGTACGACATCCTCTGCATCATTCTCATTGCATAGAATAACAAGACACATTCTAAAAAGCATATTTCCATATTTATCAACAATTCGTTCTATATCTAGTTCGTTCGACCAAACTAATTGTTGCAACATCCATCAACTCCTTTCACTTATAACACACATGAAGATACCATTTGGTGACATTTTATATAAAATAATTTTAGAAAATTGAAAAAATATTTTCCAATAGTCTTATATCAGAATCTAACCTTATTAAATTGTGTAATTCGTTTGCAATAGTAGATAAGAATGTCGGTACCTATCGTTGATACTCTGCCCTATCTATCGTTCTCCATAAATAAAACAAGCCCACCAAATAGGTGAGCTTGAAATAATTTTACCTTTGAAAGTAAATTCAACCCAAGCAGAAACTGTTCCCCTGTAATATCATCTCCAAGTGCCATTTTACAATATTCGGGAAAATAGTATAAATAAAAAAAGCACAACAAAGGTTATGAAAACCTCGTTGTGCTTTTATTAATAAATAAATTTTATTTATCTTCTGCTACGAATGGAAGTAATCCCATGATACGAGATACTTTGATAGCTGAAGTTAATTTACGTTGGTACTTTGCACTTGTGCCAGTTACGCGACGTGGTAAAATTTTACCGCGCTCAGAGATGAATTTTTTTAATAAATCTACATCTTTGTAGTCGATATGCGTAATATTGTTTGAAGTGAAGTAGCAAACTTTACGGCGTTTGCGGCCTCCGCGACGTGGTGCCATAGTGTGTCTCCTCCTTTTCTTTTTTTATCATTTGGAAGTATTAGAATGGAAGTTATGTTTACCGTTCTATGTGTAATCTTTATCCTTATTGTGTTTCTTCAAGTATTATACACCTAACTGTATAATCTGTAAATAAAGTCTCATATTTCCAAGAGGTTTTACATTTTACGAATCTTTATTTTTGAGCTGCGTAATTTTCGATCCTTGAATCTGTTCAATATATCGTTCAAGATCATAAATCCGTCGCTTAAAATTTTGATTCTCTGTTGTTAGTTTTGCGTTTTCGGTTAGTAAAGATTTTTTATCCTCTTTAAGCTGTTTATTTTCAGCTCTTAGCTTTTCGATTCTCTCGGCTTGTAATGTACCATTTTGTCTTTTAGAGCGTTTAGCTGGCATCTCAGGAACTTTTAAATCACTTTGTAATGATATTGCTTCTTCAACCATCGCTTTTAAATCTGGACGATTATAAAGTGTTTTGCGAGATATGTTGGCTTCTTTAGCTACTCTTGCTAATGAAATAGGCTTGCCAGCCTTTTTAAGTGCTTTTAAAGCTTCCTCAACCTTCATCGTAGATTTTGCTCTATTAAATTCGGCTAACGACATCTTTTTTCCCTCAGTCATTATCATTTACCTCTTTCATTGCGATTTTTAGCTGTAAGTCACTAATGTACTTAACCAGCTTTCCTTGTTGATAGTGTAGTTTTGTTGAATAGACGCTATCGGCAGGGGAATCTCTTAACTCTTTTTCCACTTTTTCTAACCGTTTTTCATACACCGGCAGGTGGTCTGCTGAAGCTATAAATTCGTTACATCCTAAACATACGCCATCTTGCGCACAAGGTTCGCCCCGCATTGGATGATGTAAACATAATCCGTGTGGTAGGAGTTCAATTTTCAATGCTCTACGCATTTTCTCGACTTGTTCGACTGTCTTGCCTTTAAATGGGTTTTCATCGCCTTCAATTGATTCTAAGACAATTCGGTTCGTTGATGAAATTGGTATTTCGCCAGTTAAAATCTTTTCAATCACTTTTTGCTTCTGACCTTTTGTATGGTCATAAGTTTCCGTCATCATAATTGACTCGTGATTTAACATTTCTGCTACATCGTGAAGCTTCATACCACTTCTTAAAGCGTATGTCGCAAATATATGTCTGAAGTAATGTGAAGTTAATTTTAAGTAGTTTCCTTTTTCATCCCGAATATTATATTTCTCAATAAATTTCTCTAAATTGTCTCGCGTCCAATTACTGTGATCAGCTAGAAGGACTGGTTTTTCTTTAGATATTCGGTCATTGTATCTTGATAAATATAGAAATAAATATGGCATTCCAGAAACATCCCGTAAGGGCTTTGAATACTCTTCTAGCTTCCGAATCGCCTCCACGACTAATTCATTAGCTGGTTTAGTGACTTCAATGGTCTCTTTTTTGGTTTTCCTCGTTTTATAGACGATTTGGTATTCGCCGTTGATTACTTTCAAACAGCCAGATTTAATTGTTAAACACTCACTTAACCTGATGCCTAATTGAGTCATAAGAATAATACTTATCGCTGTTAAGTATTCCCTTGTTTTAGAATACTTGTATGTCGCTAAATTATCAGACTCAAACTCGTCGTAATTCTGTGATATGTGTTCATTAGCTGTGTTGATAAGCGAATTAATTATTTTATTTTCAGGTAAAACTTTCTTTGTTATACCAAATTTTGTGTCATCTTTAATTTGATTGTTTTTAAGAATCAATTCTTCATACAAACGTTCAATACCTACGGTATCTACAACGCTGTCCCAACCACGCATAGAACCTCTTAGTAAAAGTTCCTTCATTACTTGACCCATCTTCTTTTTCGTTATGCCTGATAAGGGTAAATCTACCACGAAATCGAGGTACACTTTAAACTCATTTGCAGTGAAATCTTTAAACGACTTTATATGCTCATTTTGATTTAAAAAAGTATGTAAGTGAGAGAATGCAGATAACTTTCTCTTAACTGAATTAAATGAAACAAGAGTTAACTCACTTAAAATGTAATGTTTAATAACTTTTTGAATTCTAGGGTAGGGCGCAAACTCACTAAAGTTAAGTTTTAATTTGCTCCCTTTAAGATGTTCAAAGTCTTTTGCTATTACATCTGTGAAATCCCAAAGATCGTCGGAAAATGTGTTATTCCCAATTTTGAAATCATCTTCTATGCTATTTTTAATTGGTCCTTGCTGAGTAATCAGAAGTTTTAATTCAGCCAACAATCTCACCACCTTCCAAAGCCTTCAAACGATTTATGATCGTTTCTAAAGCTTTTTCCGTTTGGTTTAAGATGTGCTCATTACCAAAAAGGTCTTCTGCCATATATTTTTCTTTATCAGCTCTTATACGCTTTAAATGGTCTTCGTGAACAGTCAAATACTCCGGTGTTGTAATGAATTTTCGGCAAAATAGACAAGCATTAGGTTTTTTACAATTAGGAACTTCTTTTTCAAGTGGTTTCCCACAAGCCCCATCTGGTAGTTGAATAACCATTTTTGTTTGTTGATTTAAATTTTCCCCTGTGGAATCTTTTAAATCTTGGATGGACTCCTTGATTAATCCTATAAAACCTAACTTCTTATATTCAGCCGTTAATTTATCGTTTCGGACTTTAGCGTATAACCTCGTCGAATGCATCGATTCGTGGCCTAGATATTGCATTACTTCGAAAGGAGACATCCCATTGTTCAATAATTCTGTTCCCAATGTGTGTCTAAATCTATGGAAAGTAATTGCTGGATCTAGTTGATGCATTGAAAGCCAAATTATTAGCTTACTTCGAGCATCTGATTGCTTTAATTCAGCCACTTTGCTTGCTCTATTTCGATAAGAAAACAAAGTTTTTGCTGACTCGCTTATCCCACGCTTCTCTTGTTCATCTAGTAAATACTGAACAGCAGCTTTAACTTTATTGTTAACGGGGATATAACGTTCAGTTAAATTCTTTGTACTTATAACTTCTAAAAGGTTTTTCCCTAGAATATCCGATTGAAGACAATCTTTTTTTAGTTTTAAGGCCTCTGAAATCCTAATACCTGTATGCCTTATTATCATAACTAAAGGCGGTATTAAATAACCTATTTTTTCATTACCGTGAGGTGGGAAGCCCTGTTCTTCAAAAGGGAGTTTGAGTATATTATCAATTTTCTCAAGCTCATCATCTTCAATAATCATTGATTTAAGAGTATCTTGCGTTTGTAACAGTCTAAATTCAGTTCCATCAAAAACTGTATGCCTTGGGAAACCTGGAGCTTTAAAAAATACACCATAATCTAAAATGTTTTTAATGGCTGCTACACATACAGCTCTCGTACTTGCTGCTATTCCATTCTCTAATAAATGGAATACAAATAGCTCAGCTAGTTCGTAATTAATATCCTCAAATGTCTTTATTTCAACTTTTAATCCTTCTAGGAAGTTGAAAAAATGCTTTAGAGAATAGGTATAGCGATGTAGTGTTCCAACAGTTGTGTTACCGATAGTAAGGATTTTATAAGTAATTTCCTTTATTGTTTTTCGAAAATACCCATCGGGTATGAAATCAAAGGAGAAATTATATTTTGTACCCGAACTATCAATTTGCCAATAATCCGTTTTGATATCAATTAAATAGGTGACCACCTTACTCTTGCCCCCTTTGCGCTAAAAATCTTTCATAGGATAGCGAGAGGGTTTTTACAGATGGTTTAGCATATTTAGCTGATGTTTCAATGCTGCCGTGGCCCAATCTTTCTTTGATAACGTTAATATTGACGCCCATATCCTGTAGTTCAGATGCGTGAGTATGTCGCAGTGAATGTGCTGTTAACTTTACGCCTTTGATACCTACAGCAGCATCTAATTCACTAAAGAAATTAATTATAGTTTGTCTCGTAATAGGTTTCCCTAAGTAGTTTATTGAATGCGAAACAAAGATATATTCAACACCCGTTTTGTTAGGTCTGTGATATAGAATGTAATCATCAATCTCTTGTAACAATTCATTAGATACAGGCACTGTACGTTCTCCTGTTTTCAATTGCCTATCTTCTAGTTCATTATCCCGTTCTATCAGATATAAGTTTCCGACCTTTTTATCCGGATCTGGATAGTCAAAGTCATCCATTCTTAAATGCAACAGTTCAGATGTTCTAAAACCTGTTTCGTATAAGAGTTTAAAGATTAATTTATTTCTAATTAATAAATCTTCATTACCACCATATAAAGAGCTAATCGCCTCGTAGTACCTAGAAGCACTATCGTCGTATAGTCTTTTCTTGTTGGTTTTTTTAGGGTTTTTCCTCTTATAATAATTTTGGAAATTACCCCATTTAGGAGCTATATGCTTTAAGAATCCATATCTTCTATTGTTGTTACTATCTACCTTTACAACAGGAGACTCTTCAATATATCCACCAATAACTTCTAAGTGTCTATAAAAAGAACCAAGTGTTGCTAAATAACGGTTCCAACTAGCAGGAGATATTTTCTTATCTTTCCTAGCATCTAGAAACTCCACAAAACCAAGTAATTCTGATGGCTGAACATTATAGAATTTTAATCCTTCTTTTTCTAACCAGATATAATAAAGCTTTAAATCATCCAAATAGCTTTTAATTGTATTTGGAGATGAGCCTTTTTTCTCTAATGTATTCGTAAAATCTAAAACCTCTGGAAGTATCCTCATATTAGAATCAACTAATACATACGAGGTTAAAGTTCTTTCAATTCTCAAAAAGCATCCCCCCTATACACAACATTCTGATTACACACTAAATTATACCATCTAGAACATTACCATATAAAGTTTGAAAAAGGATTACACACATCAATTAATCGATGTGCATACATAAAAAAAGCTCTTTTCTCAAAGATTGTTGCTAATAAAAAAGAAAAGTGTCCTTATTCAACAATCGCGCCCGATTGTTGAGTACCAACTAGAGGAAAAACGGCAATCCATAATAGATAAGGCCTTCTTCACCTTAAAGGTTTTTATAAAGTGTCAAAAGCTAACTGTATCTTTGGATGCACTTTTTTGTCCTGTTATGCTCCTCTACGTTTAATGTATATTTTAATATTAAATTGCAAATAATGTGTATGAATAAAGTATTTAAGTACGATGTTTTCTCAATAAGAGGGATGGGATGTACATGTTTTGGAAAAAAAAACAAATTGAAAGTAAGCTTGTTACTGAATCAATAGCTGAATCAGAATTATCGATAGAAGCTCTGAAAAAAATCCTCGTTCAAATGGATGATGCAGAATTTGTGGAAATTGACATTTCCGATATTCGAAAAATTCATCTTGTTTACATACGAACTCTCATTGATCAAGAAAAATTAAATGAAAGCATTATAAAACCTTTAACTAAATGTTCCAAACCGTCTATTCAAGATTGTATTACGAATTCCTCAATTATTCACATTCCTAATTTTATAGAGGCAAAAAAACAGTTGTTTTCAGGTTCCATTTTGTTATTTGATTCTTCGCAAAACCTTTGGTTAGCTGTGCCATTAAAAAATCCTATTGGACGTGCCATTGAAACTTCCGAAACAGAAACCATCCTGTTCGGAGCAAAGGACAGCTTTAGTGAACAAGTAGAACAAAATATTACGCTTATTCGAAGACGACTCCCCATACATGAACTGAAAGCAGAGAAGTTTACTGTCGGTTCTATGAGTGAGACAAGTGTTGTTTTAATGTACATAGAGGGGCTGACTAATCCAGAATTTGTTTCAACAGTCAAAGAGAAGATTTCTGAAATTAATTTTGATCTCTTCTTTGAATCCTCTCAGATTGCGGCATTCATGGAGGAACATCAAAACAGTATTTTTCCTCAGTTTCAGCAAACTGACCGGCCTGATGTAGTTGCTTATTCTCTGGGATTAGGAAAGATCACCCTTCTGGTAGACAATACACCATTTGCTCTTGTTGCACCCATTACTTTTTTCCATTTATTCCAATCACCCGAGGACTATATTAATCGATGGGTAGTTGCCAGTTTTTTGCGCATCATCCGATATGCCAGTTTTGTTCTGTCAATCACATTGATTCCTTTCTATGTGGCATTGACAACTCATCACTATCAAATGATTCCTATACAAACCCTTCTGGTCTTGGTCGACTCAAGGAGCAAGCTTCCTTTCACTCCTTTTTGGGAAGCGTTTATCATGTTAATTTTTATTGATATCATAAGAGAAGCAAGTTTAAGGATGCCTACAAAAACAGGTCAAACACTTGGGGTTATTGGTGGTATTGTGATTGGCCAAGCGGCTGTTGAGGCTGGATTCGCTAGCAACGTATTAATTGTCATGGTTGGGATCTCGACGATAGCTTCCTTTCTTATCCCCAACTACCTTATGACAAAAGCAAATTCATTAATGCAATTGATGCTTCTTGTTTTTTCTTCTTTACTTGGAATAATTGGGATTGCACTAGGAATCATTGCTATTTTAGCTCATCTTAATAGCTTGTCTTCAATCAAGCAACCCTATTTTTCACCAGTTTCCCCTTTCTTTAGAAAGGATTGGATAGACTTATTCATTCGAGGGCCATTAGCCAAGATGTTGGAGCGTCCAGAGCATCTTAAACCTCTAAAACTGAAGAGATATAAAACTAGGAGATGACTTGATGGGAACTTACCAATTATTTAAAAAGAATGAAACCTATAATGGGCTCTATGCCATGTTGTTGGTAAATCGCCTCCAAATGCTTTACTTTTTTCTGATAATGCCAAATATCTTGATCCATCCATATATGATTTGGGTGCTTATAGCTATCGGGATATTATCCCAACTAAACCTTCTTCTTTTATCGAAGTGGCTTTTAACCCGTTTATCTAGCAATGGATATAATGGATTTGTCCAATTGTTTGGAAAAAAATTGGTACGATTTCTCTCTTTCATCGGGTTGTTCTTTATTCTACTTAAACTTTCCGTCATAACCTTAGGGTTCAGCGAAATTGTTCAAACATTTATGCTTCCATCAACAGATACAAATTTTCTTGTCTTTTTTATTTTGTTGTTCTGTTTTTATGTCGCAGGTAAGGGCGTTGAGCATACCGTTCGTTTTGTGTTGATTTCTTTTTTCTGTACATTTTGGATGATCACATTTTTCTTTTGTTTCTTCTTTCCCCCAATAGCTCAACTCAGTGATTTGTATCCACTTATTCCAATGGAGTGGAAAGTAGAAAATTGGAAAGCTTTTTTTTTAATTTTGTCTTCCTATTCTGGTCCAGAATTTCTAGTATTTTTGGGGCCATGGCTTAAAACAAATAATAAAACCTTTCGCTATTTGTCTTACGGCAACGCTATCACCGTTGCAGAGTATGTATTCCTATTTATAGCATCCCTACTTTATTTCGGTTCCAATTATTTAAGTAAAAGTCAATATCCAATTATTAATATGGCCCGTTATTTTCAAAACCCAGTGTTTGAACGAATTGACATGATCATGCTTTCCTTTGAATTATTTAACCTAGTTTTTGCAGTTTCTCTATTTCTACTATTGTTTTATGGAGCATCTAAAATAGCATTTGGTAAAATGAGCAAGCCAACCAGTGGAAAAGGTTTATTATCCAATGTTTCCCTTATCTTTATCGGAATGGTTCTTATGAATGAATTATTTTGGAAGTCTGAGGAGAAGCAGAACTTTTTACTTAATCTTCAAATTATAGCTGGAAGCATAAGCTATTTTCTTGTTCCACTTGTTATTGTTTTAGTAATGAAAAAAAGGGGGATTAAAAAAAATGCGTCTACATAAAAAGATATGTAATAGATTAATACTTCTTTTTATGACTATTTGTTTATCTGGCTGTGCCCCTTTTACCGAAAATAACCTTATTGAAGAAATTTCTCCCATTACCTTTTTGGCAATTAGTAAGGGGGATAAAGGGAAATTAAAAGTCAGTACAATTTTGCCTCCTCTAAGTAAAGAAAATAAGAATGTTATGTCGCAAGAAGTCAGCTTATTAAAGGAGGGAGTACAGAAGTACGATTTAAACTTCTACCAGGAAATTAAATCCGGACAAATGCGGATGCTAGTAATTAGTGAAGAACTTGGAAGAGACGGGATTATGTCCATTATAAATGTATTATTGACTGATCCGGATATTTCTCCGAGAATCTATTTAGTTATCGTAAAAGGCAATTTTGATGAATACTTGGAAAGTCAATTGGACAAAGATGAAAACTTTGATTACTCGTTTTACCGGATGCTGAAGCATTATGAGGAAAAAAACCAAGGAGAATTAACCGTCGTTAATCTTCATGAATTTAAAAATTTGCTCTATACTCCTTATTCAGATCCTTTCTTGCCTGTATTCAAATTAGAAGAGGATGGGGTCAACTATGAAGGTACAGCCCTGTTTCAAGATGACAAGCTAGTTGAAACTATTTCATCTTTAGATGATCGTATCTTCCAGCTGATAAACAACGATCACTACCTAGACGTTCTACCAATTCCAAAATTTGAAGTTGTACTGGGTCATGTTAGATCTAAAATAATAGTAGACATCGATAGCAGCTATTCTACAATGACCTATACCGTGAATATGGACACTAGGATTGAGGAATACCGGGGAGAGAAACAATTATTTGACCCAAAGGAATTAGAAAATATGAAAAAAGATATCGAATCTCATCTTAAAAAACAAACACATGAACTGTTTAAAAAGATGCAAGAATTGAAAGTGGATCCATTACAGCTAGGCATACAAACTAAAAGACCATTCTCAAAACCAATGGAAGAAAAAAAATGGATTGAAATGTTTGAGAAGATGGATATTAAAATAAAATACAATATTAATATTGATCCTTTGACGGATGCAAATTCATAAAGGCAAAACCTTTAATTTTTCCTATTGGACAACTTATAAAGTAAACAAAATGCCCTAGAATCGTTGGATTCTAGGGAATTTTGTTTACTTGTAACACATGTAGCAGATTTAGCTGTAAATAACACCACTACACAAATCATATATCCCATTAGATTTTTTATGTTTATTGCAATTCTTCTTTAACTATGCTGTCTTTGAACTTAACAAAGTCTCCTCATCTTTTATTAAAATACTACCATCAAAAGATCCCTAAGCTACGTTTTATAACATTTCATAAAAAATTTTATTCTACAATATGGCCCGATCGTAATATAAGGTTAGCCAGATTTTTCTGGTTGACCATTTTCTTATAGGTCTTATTATTACGGTAGTCGGGGTAGAACGTCTGGCCCGTGGGACTTGATCCCGTCCGCAAAACTGTTCACCCCCTACTTGTATAAACATGTTTCGAGCTGGTTGGGACAAGGATCCCGTTTAACAAGCGAACCTATGATATTACAAGCAGCTTTAGGGGTTACCGACTAATTTAGTATTTTCTTAGAGGAGGAGATTTCGATATGAATCCAGTCGTTGGTCTGGATGTTTCTAAAGGAGAAAGTCAGGTTCAAGCTTTTTTGGATAAAAGTCAGCCCTACCGTAAGAGCTTTAGTGTTAAACATACTCTAGATGGTTTAGGAGGTTTATTAGAATTTCTAAAAGAGGTTGAGAGACTGGCTGATGGAAAGCAACCTTCGGTTATTTTAGAATCTACAGGCCAGTATCATATCCCTGTCATTCAATTTTTGGAGGAACAACAGTATGTCTATATTATTGTTAACCCACTTGTCTCTCATCGAGCTAGAAGTACAAATTTACGAAAGGTAAAGACAGATGCCATCGATGCCTATCATCTATGTGAGTTGTATTATAAGGAAGAATTAGAACCATACAAAAAAAGAGGAATTCAACTCTTAAATCTTCGTAATCTCACGAGACAACAAGAAACGATATCAAGCACAGCTGCACAAACGAAATTACAGCTACAATCGATTTTAGATCAGGTATTTCCTGAATATAGAGGTGTCTTTGGGAATCTCTATTCAAAAATCTCGTTACAGATTCTATCACTCTTTCCAACTTCAGAAGAGGTTCTAAATGTCAGTAAATGTGATCTTACTGATAAAATCGCAGAATTATGTACAACTCGTTCAGAAAAATGGGCAAAAGAAAAAGCTCAGAAATTGAGAGAAGCTGCATTACGTAATCCGTTTCAAAACAACTTGTACCAGAGCCATATCTTTAACCTAAAAATGTTTATCAATATTGTACTTCAATATCAAGAGCATCTATCAAAGTTAGCGGCAGAAATAGATGCCCTCGCTAAAGAAATTGAAGAATATGATATTATCCAGTCTATCCCTGGTATTGGAGAGAAGATTGCAGCAACAATCATCTCTGAAATTGGAGAGATAGAGCGGTTTAACCATCCTAAAAAGCTAGTGGCATTCGCCGGGATAGATCCTAGCGTTTACTCTTCTGGTAGGTTTACTGCTTCCATAAATCGCATAACCAAAAGAGGTTCTAGCAGGTTAAGGCAAGCATTGTTTATGGCTGTACAATGCGGTATAAGAGATGCACGTAAGCAAAAAACAAGTGATGAAATACTCCCTAGAAATAAGAAATTAAGAGAGTTCTACGATAAAAAACGCGAAGAAGGAAAACCTTTTAGAGTAGCAATAATTGCTTGTGCTAATAAGCTTTTACATTGGATTTATGCTCTACTAAAAAGGAAAGTAGCCTTCCAAAATGGGGATTAAAAAGTATATCTAAACACATTAAACAAAACCTTCCAATTCTAAAGAGGAAGGCTTATTTGGTGTACCCTTTTTTAGTATAGCATGTAGTTTTTAATATTTTTATTGAAAAATCTTGACAACTATTAGCTGGTTTTGTGGAATAACATTCTTTACCTAAAGCAACAATTTATACGAAAACAGCCATAAAAAAACACAACAAAGTTATGAAAACCTTGTTGTGCTTTTATTAATAAATAAATATTATTTATCTTCAGCAACGAATGGTAATAATGCCATAATACGTGAAACTTTGATTGCAGAAGTAAGTTTACGTTGGTATTTAGCAGAAGTACCTGTTACGCGACGTGGTAAGATTTTACCGCGTTCAGAGATGAATTTCTTTAAAAGATCTACATCTTTGTAATCGATGTGCGTAATGTTGTTTGAAGTGAAGTAGCAAACTTTACGGCGTTTGCGGCCTCCGCGACGTGGTGCCATTATCGTTTTCCTCCTTTAACTATTTTTTAATCGGATGTCGAGTATTAGAACGTATCTGAATTACCTCATCAAACTCTTAATATTCCCCCTATACACAGCAACCGGATTACACACTAAGGTATATTATCCGAACATTGCTATATAAAGGTTTTAAAAAGGATTACACACATCAATTAAACGATGTGCATAATCTTCTTTTATATGTTTGTTGAGTAGACAGTAATTACACACTGAAAATGTAAATAAACTTTGGTATATCAATGTTTTTACACATTACACACTTTGGTTTATTTCAAGGTTTTCAAAATGGAAGATCATCCTCAGATACTTCTATTGGCCCTTTGCTATTAGCAAATGGATCCTCATCTACACGTGTATAATTTGGCTGATTCATAGGTGGTTGATTTTGCTGATAAGAATCGCCGCCATAGGAACCCTGCCCTGGCATAGCGCCACCAAACTGTTGTTGTGGTTGACCACCGCCATATGACGGTTGGTTATTACCGTAAGTTTGTCCACCACCATATTGAGGAGCAGGAGCACCGCTACCATTACGGGGTTCTAAAAACTGTACGCTATCCGCCACGACATCTGTTGTGTAGTGGGATAAGAACCCGACGCCTTTCTAAAATTCCATTATTTTTCCGTTCATACAGTCAATTGCTCTCTACGAACTGAAATTACTGTCTTAATGTCTTTTAGTAGGTTTTCAAGAACTCTCCCCCAAACCGTACGTACATCTCTCGATGTATACGGCTTTCCACTTATACCATTCTAAACTTTATTAGTTACGCATTTTAGTCTAATTTCCCGTTGTGTAAATCATTATGGCAGTCATGACATAGGGCTATTGTTTTACGATTTCTTTCAATCATAAATCTTTCCCATTTTGTCTTTCCTTTTAGGTCTTTTAGCTTTCTGATGTGGTGTATTTCCAGGGGTACGCCTTTTGTTTTACACCATTCACATTTGTTTGCTTCTAACCTATCTATAAGGTTTGTTCTGCCTTTATACTTTATAGTATTAGGGATTTCATCTACTTTGTAACTTTCAATTTCGGATGATTTTACTAATGGGTCATCATAGAAATAAATGGTTCTTTCTATTCCTTTTTTGTTTGTATAACTTATTCCAAATCTTCCGTTTTTGTTGAATTTTTTTGCAATGTCTTTAGCATTGGTTTTATATTTATTGGCATATGTTTTTAACATACTCCATTTCATCCAATATCTAAAATCATTCAACATATGAACATCACTGGCTAACTTGTAGTAGTTATACAGACCTCTGATTTCCGCATTATATGTTAGTAAAATTTCAAGGTCGTCATTGTTGAGTAATGAAGCTCTATGCATTGCTCTGAATTGCGTGTTGTCTTTTGTGTAGACAATCGCTTTTAATTCAAACAATTTTCCTATCCATGCTTCTTTTGGCATTGTGAGATTGACTGCATTATTGTATCTTCTCTTTGATACGCCGTTGGCGTCCTTACTTCTGTTGTCGTTTTTTCCTATTCGTATTTCATATCCAAGGAATTTAGCAAAATTACTTGCGTGAGTAATTAAAGTTTTCTCTGCTGAGAGATTTAGGTTCAATTTTTCCCTTAAGAAATTTGTAAGGTCTTGCTTGATATTTTCAGCGTCTTGCTTACTTCCGATTACCCCTATAAGGAAATCATCTGCGTACCTTACATATTGTATTCTCTTAAAGCTTTCATCAAATGGGTCAGTATTTGGCACTCTGTATTGTTCAGCACGCAATTCCTTTATCCTTTTGATGCATTGTTCCTTTTCCTCTTGTGATAGAGTGTCCTTTAATTCCTCGTATTTCTTTCTGGCTCTGTAAACTCTTTGGTCTGCTAATTTATATTCTTTGTTCTTTCTACGTTGTTTTCCTCTGTCGAATTTGAGTTTGTATTCCTCAATGTATCTGTCGAGTTTATCCAAGTAGATATTTGCGAGAATAGGACTGATTATTCCACCTTGAGGAGTTCCACTAATTGTTTTGTGATATTTCCATTCTTCAAGGTATCCTGCTCTTAAGAATTTATAAATTAGTCTGATGAATTTTTCATCCTTGATTTTTTCTCTAAGGATGTTTATGAGAGTGTGATGGTCAATATTGTCGAAGAAACCTTCTATATCGCCTTCTATCCACCACTTAGCACCAGTTCCAAGGCTTTTGAATTGTTTTAGGGCTGTGTGACAACTTCTGTTTGGTCTGAAACCATGTGACCTATCAGAGAATTTATTATCATAAATACTTTCTAAAATTAGTCTTACCACTTCTTGAACTAACTTGTCGTCAATTGACGGAATGCCTAAAGGTCTTTTCTTCCCATTTTTCTTGGGAATATAGACTCTTTTTGCTGGTTGTGGTTGGTAAGATTCATCTTTTAGAGTGTCTATGATTTTGTCAATTCTTGCCATACTCATTCCATCTATTGTGTTTTCATCGCTCCCCTTGGTCATGTTTCCTTCTTTAGCATATATATTGTTATATGCCATTAAGAAAAATTCCCTATTGAATAGGTTACGATACAATCTATGGTAGACGTATTTTTCATCCTTATCGTTTAGACTGTCCAATACCGAAAGTGGATTTCTCATAGTGCCTCACGCACCCTTCCATATTCTTATTATTGAACTTATAAGCTGTTCCCCTTCGCCATGTAATAGGCTTTCCCTATCTCGGACTACTACGAGAACTCCGTTACCGTATTGGATATTCAGACACAGATTGTCATAGCCCTTTTTTGAGCATTCCAACTTAGGTAATCCCCATTAAATACAATGAATACAGCGATTCGTATGATGTCGGTTGCACCTTTCATCCTTTTATATCTATGATATATAGCTGACGTTCCTTCACAGCGTAATACAACCGAGTCTAATTTGTATTACTGAACGTCACATGACATGTTCAGCCATCTTTTGTCATGGGTGGCATTGTTCCGCTTCAGATTAGTGTTCAAGCAGTATAGCCTTCAACCTCGTTCACACTACTTCTTTCGTCTTGCGATTCAGTTTTGGAATGATGACTTTCCAACTTATCACTTTACAACCATGCTACACTCCCCGTTTGGTTTCCGTCTCGGATAAGGTTGTTGACGAACAGGCGTACTTTCGTACATTGTGAATTTCCTGTATGCTTACGCTACAAGCATTTTATTCATTGCACCTGATGGGCGCACTACTCGCTTACCGTCTTGTCCTTCATAACTGCCTGTCTGGATACGACCTTCTACCCCAATTAAACTTCCTTTTCGCATGAAGTTCGCTAGGTTTTCAGCCTGTTTTCGCCAAGCAACACAGCTAATGAAATCAGCTTCGCGTTCACCTTGTTGATTTGAGAATGCACGATTTACAGCTACTGTAAATCTTGTAGACGCAACTCCATTCGGTGTATAACGTAGCTCAGGATCTTTTGTTAGTCTTCCAACTAATACGACACGGTTTATCATCAGAATACAACCTCCTTTTCAGCGTTTTGTAAAAAATTAATAATTAAGCTTCTTCGCGAACTGCAATGTGGCGAATGATGTCTTCGCTGATGTTAGCAAGACGTGTATACTCGTTGATTGCATCTGAAGTAGCGTTTACTTTTACGATTTGGTAGTAACCTTCGCGGAAGTCTTGAATTTCATAAGCTAAGCGGCGTTTGCCCCACTCTTTTGATTCGATGACTTCTGCACCGTTAGAAGTTAACATTTCGTTGAAACGTTCAACTAAAGCTTTCTTCGCTTCGTCTTCAATGTTCGGACGTACGATGTACATTAATTCGTATTTTCTCATCTGTTTACACCTCCTTATGGACTTAGGCTCTCCTAATTAAGGGAGCAAGGAGCAAGTAATTAATTATTACTCACATCAATGAATTGTAACATATAGGTACTTGTCTTTCAAGTCACAAACTAATAATTCGTTATATAATGACAGTATATTTCATTCTCTATGAAAGGAGTGCCTTCATGTTATCCAACGATCAGGAGCCAATCGTTATCGAATTAGATTTAAAAAAGTTAATGATCGACAATTTTGTGATTACAAGTGGTCTTGTCATATTATTTGTTGCCATCCAATATATTTGCTTTAAAGATTTCCATTTTTCTTTTTGGAACATGATTGGTGGCACAGCACTATTTGTGGTACTGTATATATTTTTTATTATCCTACACGAGGCTTTTCATTTAATTGGTTTTATGATTTTTGGCAGAGTCCCCTTTAAAGCTTTGAAATATGGTGTAAATTTAGAGCAGGGTGTTGCCTATGCAACTACTGAGCGTCCTCTTCCCAACCATGCTATGAAAAAAGCTCTATTACTGCCCTTCTGGACGACTGGTGTACTCCCAACCATCGTTGGGTTTTATCTTAACAGTACCGTTTTAATCTTGATTGGAGCGGTATTAATAGCTGGAGCTGTAGGCGATTTTGCTATGTATAAAGAGCTACGGAAATATCCTCGTCATGCTATCGTTCAGGATGACCCTAAATTACCAAAACTGTATGTTTATCTATCGCAGGAAAAGGATGATCAATAAACTAAGACTACATAATTAAATAGAATCTGTAGATTAAAAATGAACTACAGATTCTATTTATATTTTAAGGAGTTAAAAATCCATGCTGAGCTGCTGTATATAAATTTCTCCAAATACGATTAATCGTTGATGTTTCTGTAATAGCATCCATACCGAGATTGCGTATTAAATTATTCGCTATTTCTAAGCAAGCAGCTGCTATATCCTTAGCCATTTGTGTAAATTGTGATAATTCCACTTCTGTTAATTGTTCACCCTTTTGATGCTGTTGCCAATAGACAGATAATGTTGCATAAAACTGTTCCTCGCATTGCTTGAAACGTTTGTGCTGCTGCATCCATAAAAATTGAAAGGCTCCAATTCGTTCAGTTCTGCTTCCATCATGATTTCGTTGCTTCATTAAAGCAAAAGCTTCTTCTAAAAAATTTTCTGTAAGCCCAAGACAAACCCCTAAAAAGGAAGCCTCCGCAAAGGTGGTGAATGGAAAGCTATGTACTGAATTACTATAATCATTTCTAATGATCCCTAATTGAAAAGTAGCTTCCTGTGGCACCCAAACGTTGTTTACACGAATTGTATGACTAGCTGTTGCCTTCAAGCCCATTGCAGACCAATCGTTCAAAATCTCAACATCATGTGGATTTACTGAGCAGCTAATAATTTTATCTGTTTTGATACCATCCTCTTCAATAAAGCAATTCATCGTAAATGTTGAAGCATAATTAGAGCCACTACAATACTTCCATTGCCCTGTTACATAATAGCCGCCATTTGTTTTTACAGCTATCCCCGTTGGATATCCACTACCTGCTATAACCGCTTCTTTAGGAGAGTAGATTTTTTCACAAACTTTCTTACTGAATGTTGGAATAAATGCGTTTCCACCTGTACCAATAGTAATGAGCCATCCGAAATTGCCATCAAGCGCAGACATCTGCTGGAATACCTTTACACCTTCTACAAAATCTAAATCCTTACCACCTAAATCTCTTGAAGTGAACAATTTGAATAATTGCTGTTCATAAATATAATCTAAAACATCTTGTGGTAGCATTCCCAGCTGTTCAAACTCTAAACCACGTTCCTTAATGTGCATAGCATTCATTCATAAGTCGCCTCCATACACTAAAAATTCTGATAACTACACAATCGAAAAAGGGCAACCATTTTAGATTGCCCTTGTTAGTTTTTATACATTAAAGCGGAATAACATAATATCGCCATCTTGTACTTCATATTCTTTACCTTCAAGACGTACTTTACCAGCTTCCTTAGCTGCTGCTTGAGAACCTGCCTCTAGAAGATCATCATATGCCACTGTTTCTGCACGAATAAAGCCGCGCTCGAAGTCAGTATGAATAATACCTGCACATTGTGGTGCCTTCATTCCTTTACGGAACGTCCATGCACGTACCTCTTGTACACCTGCAGTGAAGTAAGTAGCTAGTCCTAATAAATCATAAGAAGTACGAATTAGTTGATCTAAACCAGATTCTTTTATTCCTAATTCTTCTAAGAACATAGCTTTTTCTTCATCATCAAGCTCAGAAATTTCTTCTTCAATCTTTGCACAAATAGTAATAACTTGAGCACCTTCAGCTGAAGCATACTCACGTACTTTTTTCACATATTCGTTGTTATCAGCATCTGCTACTTCATCTTCTGAAACATTTGCTACATAAAGCATTGGTTTAATTGTTAGCAAATGAAGACCTTTAATTACCTTCAATTCATCATCTGATAGCTCAGCCGCACGAGCTGGTTTACCGTTTTCTAGTTGCTCTTTAATTTTTAGAAGTACTGGCTCTTCTATCATAGCCTCTTTATCTTTTTGTTTCGCCATTTTGCTAACGCGTTGTAGACGTTTATCCACAGATTCTAAGTCAGCTAATGCAAGCTCTAGATTAATCACTTCAATATCATCAATTGGATCTACTGCTCCGGAAACGTGAGTAATGTTTTCGTCTACAAAACAACGTACTACCTGACAAATTGCATCTACTTCACGAATATGAGCTAGGAACTTATTTCCTAATCCTTCACCCTTAGAAGCACCTTTAACAATTCCAGCGATATCTGTAAATTCAAATGCAGTTGGCACAGTTTTTTTCGGTACCACTAATTCTGTTAATTTATCTAAACGTGCATCCGGTACTTCAACTATACCAACGTTTGGATCGATCGTTGCGAATGGATAGTTTGCAGCCAATGCACCCGCTTTTGTTATTGCGTTAAATAATGTTGATTTTCCAACGTTAGGTAAACCAACGATTCCAGCTGTTAATGCCATGAATGGACACAACCTTTCTATACTCAGTTCAAATTTTCTCTTCTATAACCTTATCTATTATATTGATTCACTCAGAAAAAGTCTAATATGCCTGGTTTACGACTCATCGGCAGAGAATAAAACCTTTTTCATTTTTTTCTCAAATTCACGACGTGGAATCATGACACTATGCTGACATCCTTCGCATTTGATACGTACATCCGCCCCCATACGAATAATTTTCCACTTATTGGTACCGCATGGATGTTGTTTTTTCATTTCAACAATATCATTTAAACCAAATTTTTTTGCTTCCATCTTACTCACTTCTCCCCTCATCTTTGCCATAGAACATCATTTTTGGATAGACCATTGGTATATTATTTTCTTCAAAGAGTTTCGTAATATCACGACGTATGGTACGTGCTACTCCATATTGTTGCTGCGGTAATGTTTCAGCGGCTATACGAATGGTTACTTCTGTCCCCTTAACATTTTGTACACCTAAAAATACTGGAGCTGCAATTAATTCTTTATGCATTTTAGGTAATGTCTCTAAATATTTATTAATAACCCCTTCTGCTTTTTCAAAATCAGCATCTGTGGACATTTGTAAATCTATAAAAATTTTGGAGTTGTTAACAGAATAATTGACGACCTCGCCTATAGCTCCATTGGGAATAATGAACTGTTCACCTGTACCACCATTAATTTTTGTTGTACGTAAGCCAATTTCTACAACCGTACCTTCTGCAGCATTTATTTTTATATAATCTCCTACACCAAACTGGTCTTCAAAAATAATAAAGAATCCCGTAATAACATCCTTTACTAAGCTTTGAGCACCAAAGCCTATTGCTAAACCAACGATTCCTGCACCCGCTAATAAACCTGCTACCTTTATATTTAAGGAAGAAAGAATACCAATAATTGCAGAGAAATAAACGACATAGGAAATCACGCTTTGTAATAATCTTGAAATTGTTCGTTGACGTCGCTCTGAGTGGCTTAATGGTGAACGCATTCGGATTAAAAACACTTTTTTAATAAATTTTTTACCTAATCTTACAGCTATCCACGATACTAATAGAATAAGCAAAATTTCTATAGATGCATCAATCACTTGCTCCCAAAGTTCCTCAGATGTGAGCTTGTCCCAGTATTTCTCCATTAACTTTTTATTCTTTTCCATCATTACCACCTCTTGAATAACTTGCTAAAAATTTGCGTATACTGCATAAAAATTGAGCACTTCTAAAAATAAAAAGAAAGTGAGTTTTTTTATGAATACTATACCAAATTTGTTACTACCTTATTCCCTTCATCACGAAAGTAAAAATGCTGTTTGGCAATTAAGTACATTATTTTTAGAACATATACCGTTTCATCATGAAAGACTAATTTTTTGTTGTATTGGCAGTGATCGTTGTACGGGTGATACACTTGGGCCATTAACTGGTAGCTTTTTAAAAAAATCTGTTAGTTTTCCTTATGAAATTGTAGGTTCCTTAGAAGACCCTTTACATGCTCTAAACTTAGATTCTACAATGCAACAGCTACACAATCATACTACAAAACCATTCATTATTGCGATTGATGCCTGTCTTGGCAGTGAGCAAAATGTTGGTCATATTTCAGTTCAAAGTGGCCCTATCTTCCCTGGAAAAGCTGTAAAAAAAGAATTACCCCCAATTGGAGACATTTCCGTGAAAGGAATCGTCAATATTGGAGGATTTATGGAGATGCTTGTTTTACAAAATACAAGACTTCATATTTCTTATGCAATGGCTGAAAAGCTTTCAAGAGCATTATTACTGGCTGCTCATCGTTATTCACTAAAAAATGTAGAAGATAGCCACCATAATACCAACAATGACGATACCTGGCAGCAGGTTAGCAGCTTTGATCTTAGCTAAGCCCGCAATATTTAACCCTATTGCCATAATCATAACCCCGCCAACTGCCGTCATTTCTGTAATGAACATTTGTAATGCGGCATCAGGGATAAAGGAACTTATAACACCTGCAAAAAGAGCTATTAATCCTTGATAAACAAAGACAGGTACAGCGGATAGCAGTACACCTATACCTAATGTGGATGCTAAAATAATGGATGTAAATCCATCTATTAATCCTTTTGTAATGAGGACATTATGGTCATTACGAAGACCACTATCGAGTGCCCCAATAACAGCCATTGATCCTACAACAAAAATTAGTGAGGCAGTGACAAAGCCCTCTGCTATGCTAATTTGATTTTGGTCATCCCGTTTCGTATGAAATAAACTCTCTACCCATTTACCAAGACGATTCATTTGTTTATCTAAATCTAACCACTCACCTATTACTGTACCTACCACTAAACTTACTACCAAGATAATAAAATTATCACTTTCAAAGCCCATTTTTATCCCTAATAATGTGACGGCTAAACCAATAATAGATAGGACCGTAGATTTCATAGATTCAGGGATATTTTTAAAAATCCGCCCTACTAATGCTCCTGCTATAATTAACAAAGCATTTATCAATGCTCCTAGTAATACCACACTTAAGCCTTCTTTCTCTCTAAAAAATAGAGAGCGCCTGTTTGCTTGGCGCTCTGATTAAGTTATAGGAATATTATTTTATTCTTCCTGTATGTTTAATATTTCCAATATACGTTCTAAATCATCTTCAGAATAAAATTCAATTTCAATTTTCCCTTTATTATTTGTTTTTTTAATTTGAACATTTGTTCCAAAGTAATCTCGTAATTGTGACTCCTTTGCAGTTACAAAAATATCTTTTTTCTTAGGTGGGATTGTTTCACGTGAAACTTCTTCATTTAAGTTTTGCACTAATAATTCAACTTGACGTACATTCAATCCTAGATTTATTACCTTATTGGCCACTTCTGATATTCTTCTTTTATTTTTTAAGCCGAGTAATGCTCGTCCCTGCCCCATCGATAATGTTCCATCATTCATCAATTTACGTACATCTTCTGGTAAGGCTAGTAGCCGAACATGATTGGCAATATGTGGTCTACTTTTCCCTAATCGCTTCGATAACTCTTCCTGTGTTAAATGTAAGTTTTCCATTAAACTCTGATAGGCTTCAGCTTCTTCAATTACAGTTAAATCCTCACGTTGGAGGTTTTCTAAAATAGCGAGCTCCATCATTTGTGCATCTGATAGCTCTTTTATAATGACAGGAATAACCTCGAGGCCAGCTAATAGGCAAGCTCTGTAACGACGCTCTCCCGCAACAATTTCAAACTTGCGTGCTTTTTTACGCACGGCAATTGGCTGCAAAATCCCATGTTCTTTAATAGAATCAGCTAATTCTTGTAAACTTTCTTCATCGAAAATTTTACGAGGCTGAAATGGGTTCGCAACAATTAAATCTAATTGGATTTCTTCCACTTGCCCACTGTGTTCTAAAGACTCTCCTGGAAATAATGCACCAATACCCTTCCCTAGACCTTTAGCCATTTTTAATCACTTCCCTCGCCATCTCTAAATAAACTTCTGCACCTCTAGATTTTGCGTCATAAGTGATAATTGGTTGACCATGACTTGGTGCCTCACTTAATCGCACATTACGAGGAATTATTGTTTTATATACTTTATCTTGGAAATATTTTTTCACTTCATCAATAACTTGCAAGCCTAAGTTTGTGCGTGCATCTAGCATTGTTAATAAAACGCCATCGATGTAAAGCTGTTGATTCAAATGCTTTTGAACGAGGCGAACTGTTGATAATAATTGACTTAACCCTTCCAATGCATAATATTCACATTGTACAGGGATAATGAGCGCATCTGAAGCTGTTAACGCGTTGATTGTTAAAAGCCCTAAAGATGGTGGACAGTCAATAATTATATAATCGAAATCTTCTTTCACATTTTGTAGAGCATGTTTTAAACGTACTTCTCTTGAAATAGTGGAAACCAATTCAATTTCTGCGCCTGCAAGCGAGATTGTTGCCGGCACGATAGATAAATTTTCTACCTTTGTTTTTTGAATGACATTTTGAACATCTTCATCATCAATGAGCACATCATAAATGCAACCCTGTATCTCTCCTTTATTAATACCAAGTCCACTTGTTGTATTCCCCTGCGGATCAGTATCAATTAAAAGCACCTTCTTACCTAAGTATGCTAGGCAAGCGCTCAAATTGACCGAAGTTGTTGTTTTACCTACGCCACCCTTTTGATTGGCGATTGCTATAATTCTACCCATTTAAAAGCACCTGCTTTCATCTATCAAAGTTTACTTTGACAAATCATTTGTAAAATCACTATTTAATCCGCTATCTAACTTTCATTCTATCAAAAAAAATGAAGAGAGTTGTATAAAATATTAAGAATATATACAAAAAAGGAGACATCTCAATTAACCTTCTGAGATATCTCCCCTGTACAGTGATGAATTTGATCCATATATTACTTTTCTAAAATAATTTACTATACTTTTTTCTTTTTAGGAATTTTCACTGTAATTTGATAGTATTCTTCTGTATCTTCTTCTTCAGTTTTCACCGTAATCCCGCTTTTTGTTACCATCGTTAACGACTGTTTGATGGTATTCAAAGCAATACGCACATCCTTACTTATGGCCTTACGTTTTGGCTTCGCTTTTTTTGGGATTGTTTCTTCCTGCTCGTCAGCTACAGGATGTAATATACCCTGAATGTGCTCCTCTAGCTGTCGCACATTCCAATCATTATCAATTGCTAGCTGTAAAATTTCTAATTGCAATGGTTGATCTTTAATAGCAATTAATGCACGTGCATGTCGTTCAGATATTTGTCGCTTCAAAATAGCTTGCTGTACTTCATCTGGCAGCCTTAATAAACGTAATTTGTTGGCTACAGTGGATTGTCCTTTTCCAAGTCTTTGGGCAAGAGCTTCCTGTGTTAGCTCATGAAGCTCTAATAATTTTTGATAGGCTACCGCTTCTTCAATTGCAGTTAACTCCTCACGCTGCAAGTTCTCTATTAACGCAATAGAAGCTGTTTCCTTATCTGTTAAATTACGTACAATAGCAGGGACTTCTGTCCATTGTAGCTTTTTCATCGCTCGATAACGACGCTCACCAGCGATGATTTCATATTGATTTTCTGATGTTTTACGTACAACAATTGGCTGAATCACACCATGTGTATGAATGGTTCTTGATAATTCTTCAATTTTTTCATCATCAAAAATAGTACGTGGCTGAAAACGGTTAGGTACAATTTGATCAATAGGCAACTTTATGACTTCTTCCGCTGCATGAACCGCCTCTGCTTGTTCTACTTCATTTTTCACAATAGGCTCTGTTTTACTGCCGCCTCCAAAAAAACGTGAAAAAGGACTTTTCATCCAAGTGGCACCACCTTTAAGTAACTATCTTGCTCTGTGTCATTCTATTATTATTTATTATATTTCTTTAAATGTATATAGTTCATAGATGTCTTTTGCGTGAACCATCCATAACTAGTATGTATGCTCAAAATAGAAAAAATATTTTCCACTTTGAGAAGTTTCACATGAAACACTAATTATTGAATCGGTGTTTTATTTGGTACACCTGGCTTACGCGGATATTTTTTCGGTGTTCCTTTTATTTTATCAAATATATATAAAATGCGGTCACTTTCTTCAACAGGTAGCTTGAAAGAAAATTCCTCTCTCAGTTTAACACCTAAAGTTGTTAAAGCTTTTTTAGCATCCTTTAATTCTTCTGCTCCAGCTGCAGCTTTTAAAGCAACAAAATATCCATCTTGTTTTGCTAAAGGTACGCATAGCTCTGCTAGAACTGATAAACGAGCTACAGCACGTGCCGTTACCACATCAAATTGTTCACGGTATTTTAAATTTTGGCCAAACTCTTCCGCTCGAGCATGTACAAAATGCATATTCTCTAATTGTAACTCATCACTTAAATGATTTAAAAAGGTAATTCTTTTATTTAATGAGTCGACAATTGTAACTTGTAAATGTGGGAAGCAGATTTTAATTGGGATACTTGGAAAACCAGCTCCTGCCCCAACATCGCAAACAGTTACTACTTTTGAAAAGTCAAAGTAAAATGAAGGACTAATTGAATCGAAGAAATGCTTTAAATATACGCCTTCTAAATCTGTTATAGCGGTTAAGTTCATCTTTTCATTCCACTCAACAAGTAATTCAAAATACTTTTTAAATTGAGCAATTTGCATATCAGAAAGTTCGATACCTTTCTCTTTCAGAGCCTCAATAAATTGTTGTTCGTTCATGGAAAGTCTCCTTTGTTATCTAGCTATACAACTCCAACTAATAGTATAGCCTTAAAAATAGGAAGCGGGCACAATGGTATGCCCGCCTCTTATTCACTTTACTGTTGTTAATGATCAGCTGCTTACTTTCGCAATTTTACCTTGTTCAATATAAACAAGCAGAATTGAAATATCAGCTGGATTAACACCAGAAATACGAGAGGCTTGCGCAATAGACAGTGGTGTAACTTGTTTTAATTTTTGACGCGCTTCTGTTGCTAAACCTGAAATAGCATCATAATCAATATTCTCAGGGATTTTTTTGTTTTCCATTTTATGGAGTTTCTCTACCTGCTGCAATGCTTTTTCGATATAGCCTTCATATTTAAGCTGAATTTCAATTTGTTCTTTCACTTCATCCGTCAATTCAATTTCTGCAGGAATTAAAGAAGAAATTAACTCATAATGCATTTCAGGGCGTTTCAATAAATCTGCGCCACGAATACCGTCTTTTAATTCACTACCACCAACAGAACGAATAACAGATTGTGTCGCTTCATTTGGCTTAATAATGACTTCACGAAGACGTGCAATTTCATTTTCAATCAGCTCTTTTTTCTCATTGAAACTAGCATATCTTTCTTGTGGAATCATCCCCATTTTATAAGCTAGCTCTACTAAACGTAGATCTGCATTATCGTGACGTAATAGTAAACGATATTCTGCACGAGATGTTAATAAGCGATATGGCTCATTTGTTCCTTTAGTCACTAGGTCATCGATTAAAACGCCAATATAAGCATCCGAACGGCTTAAAATCAATTCCTCTTTACCTAGTACATTAGCAGCAGCATTCATTCCCGCCATTAAGCCTTGTGCGGCAGCCTCTTCATAGCCAGATGTACCGTTAATTTGACCAGCTGTATATAAGCCTTTAATACGTTTGGTTTCTAATGTTGGCCATAATTGTGTTGGCACAATTGAATCGTACTCAATAGCATAACCAGCACGCATCATTTCAGCATTCTCTAAGCCAGGTATAGATTTTAGTAAACGTGTTTGAACATGCTCTGGTAGGCTTGTTGACAACCCTTGAACATATACCTCGCGCGTATTACGGCCTTCTGGCTCTAAGAAAATTTGGTGTCGCGGCTTATCATTAAAACGCACTACTTTATCTTCAATAGATGGGCAGTAACGTGGACCTGTTCCTTTAATCATTCCTGAATACATCGGTGAAAGGTGTAAATTTGCTTCAATTATTTCATGTGTTTCAGGGCTTGTATATGTTAACCAGCAAGGTAGTTGATCCATGATGAATTCAGTTGTTTCAAAACTAAATGCACGTGGAACATCATCTCCTGGTTGAATCTCTGTTTTGTCATAATTAATTGTACGATTATTCACACGTGGTGGTGTACCTGTTTTAAATCGAACTAGATCAAAACCAAGCTCTTTTAAATTATCAGCTAAGCGAATTGATGGTTGCTGGTTATTAGGTCCACTTGAATATTTAATATCACCGATAATAATTTCACCACGTAGGAAAGTACCTGTTGTCACGACGACTGTTTTAGCACGGTAAACGGCACCAATTTGTGTAATGACTCCTTTAACTTCTCCATCCTCAATAATCAGCTCTTCAACCATTCCTTGATGGATTGTTAAGTTTTCAGTTTCCTCCAACACACGTTTCATCTCTTGTTGGTATAAAACTTTATCCGCTTGTGCACGTAATGCACGTACTGCCGGACCTTTTCCTGTATTCAACATTCTCATTTGTATATGTGTTTTATCTATCACTTTTCCCATGACGCCACCTAAAGCGTCAATCTCACGTACGACGATTCCTTTGGCAGGGCCACCGATCGATGGATTACATGGCATAAATGCAATCATATCTAAATTGATTGTTAGCATTAATGTGTTAGCGCCCATTTTAGCTGCGGCATGTGCAGCTTCTGAGCCTGCATGACCTGCGCCAATCACGATCACATCAAACGTGCCTGCCTCATATTTTGTTGGCATGCTCGTACCGTCCTTTCTTTCTGAAAATTATTTTCCTAAACAGAACTGAGAAAATAGTTGATTGATGAGGCTTTCTTGAACAGTATCACCAATGATTTCACCAAGTATTTCCCATGTTCTTGTTACATCAATTTGTACCATATCGACTGGTACACCACCCTGTGCAGCTGCTATTGCATCTTCGACCGTTGCTTGCGCTTGGTGCAGAAGGGCAATATGTCTTGCATTTGAAACATATGTTAAATCGCCCGCTTCGATTTGTCCCTCAAAGAATAGGGCAGCAATGGCTTCTTCTAGCTCTGTAATACCTTCCTCTTGTAGCAGAGATGTTGTTACAATGCGATGCTCACCAGCTAATTCCTTGACACGTGCTAAATCAATTTTTTGCGGTAAATCTGTTTTATTGATAATGACGATGTAATCCATCGCTTCAATTGTTTCGAATAGACGCTCATCTTCAGCAGTTAACTCATCTGCATAGTTTAATACAAACAGAATTAAATCAGCTCCACGAAGAGCTTCCCGCGAGCGTTCTACTCCAATTCGTTCAACAATATCTTCTGTTTCCCGAATACCCGCTGTATCCACTAAACGAAGTGGAACACCTCGGACATTGACGTACTCCTCTATAATATCACGAGTAGTCCCTGCAATATCTGTCACTATGGCCTTATTTTCTTGTACTAAGCTATTTAAAAGTGAAGATTTCCCTACATTCGGACGACCTAAAATAACTGTTGATAATCCCTCACGCAAAATTTTTCCTTGAGAAGATGTTTGCAAAAGTTTTATAATTTCATTTTTTACCCATGTACATTTCTCTACTAATACAGGTACAGTCATTTCTTCTACATCATCATACTCTGGATAATCTATATTAACCTCTACTTGGGCTAATGTCTCTAGTAAAGCTTGGCGCAAATCACCAATAAGTCTCGATAATTTTCCATCCATTTGACCCAAAGCAACATTCATCGCACGATCTGTTTTAGCTCTTATCAAATCCATTACTGCTTCAGCCTGTGATAAATCAATACGTCCATTTAAAAAGGCACGTTTTGTGAATTCACCTGGCTCAGCTAATCTTGCTCCATTTGTTAAAGCAAGTTGCAACACGCGCTTGACTGAAACTAATCCACCATGACAGTTTATTTCCACTACATCCTCACGCGTGAATGTTTTGGGGCCACGCATCAATGATAGCATTACTTCCTCTACTACCTCATTAGTTTTAGGATCGACTAAATGTCCATAATGAATAGTGTGCGAATCTTTTGTTGTTAAACTTTTTCCCCCAGGTGATTTGAATATTTTATCTGCAATCGTCACAGCCTCGTCTCCACTTAAACGAACGATGGCTATGGCACCTTCACCCATCGGTGTGGATATCGCAGCAATTGTATCGAACTCCATTTAATGACCTCCTCAACGTTATCCACATGTGGATAATCAAAACCGACCAATACTTACTAACACCTTAGACTAACATATTTTCAGCAAAATCTAAAGTAAGGATCATTTCCAAATGTGGATAAAAGCAATTTTTCGCTAATCATATTTTCGACAAAATTTGCTATGTTTCATTAAAAAAGGCCATTTTATCCTAAAGATAAAATGACCTTTCAAAATATATTGTCTGTATGATTATAAGAAACAATCTAATTATTTTTTACTGGTTCAATTACTAAATAACGATTAGGCTCTGTACCTTCTGAATACGTTTCAAGATCTAGACGATTTGCTAATTGATTATGAATTATCTTTCGTTCGTAAGACGGCATAGGTTCAAATGCCACACGTTGATTTAAGCGTAATGCTTTATCCGCCATTCGATCCGCAAGTAATTCTAAAGCTACTTGTCGACGCTCGCGATAGTTTTCTACATCCAGTTTCACCATTAAGAACTGCTTTGCGCTTTTATTTAATACGAGTTGCGTTAATTGCTGTAAGGAATTTAATGTTTGACCTCGTTTCCCTATAAGCAGTGCAGCTTTTTCACTTTTCAGTTGAAATAATACATATTTCCCTTCGCGTGTCGTAGCAATCTCAAGATCATGAATAGCCAATTGTTCAGCAATACTAATTAAATAATCCTTTGCCTCTTCAATTGGGTTTGATGCGTCAGCATCCTCATCTTGTCCTTTAACGACTTGTTGAACTTCTTCCATTTCACTTGGTTGTTCAGAAACTTGTGAACTTAGTGTTTCAACATCATCTACTACTATTGGTTCATTTAATTGAGTTTCTACCTGCGATTCAGCACTGTCGCCTTCAATTGTCGGAACCTGAACTTCTTTTACTGTTACACGTACCTCTGCAGAACGTGCACCAAAACCGAAAAATCCTTTTTTACCTTCTTGTAAAACTTCAACATCTACTTGTTCACGGGTTTTGCCAAGTTTCTGTAACGCCAATGAGATCGCTTCTTGTGTTGTTGCGCCTATTTGCGTAAGTTGTTTCACTTTTTAGCCCCTCCATTTTGAGCAGGTTGTGTTTTATCTTTATTCCAAGGTTTATAAATAAACAGGTTTTGGAGAATCGAAATAATATTCCCGATTACCCAATATAGTGATAATGCAGCTGGTAAGGCCATACCAAAACCAATAATCATGAATGGCATAATATACATCATGATTTTCATTTGAGGATTATCCATTGCTGGTCCTGTACGTAAAACGATAAATTGCATTAAGCCTGCTGTAATAGCTAATGCTGGTGCAGGATCTGCTAACGGGAAGATAAAGAAATTCCCTAAATCAAATGTTGATGTAGCATTCATACGATTTATTGCGTGATAGAAACCAATTAAAATTGGCATTTGAATGATTACTGGTAAACATCCTGCAAGTGGATTTACTCCAGATTCACTCATTAACTTCATCATTTCTTGCTGATATTGTTGTTGTGTCTGAGCATCCTTAGAAGCATACTTCTTTTGCAGTTCCTTCAATTTTGGTTGAATTTCTTGCATCTTTTTAGAACTCTTTGTTTGTTTGATCATCAACGGCAAGATTGCTAAACGAATAATAATCGTTACGGCAATGATCCCCCATGCATACGTACCTAGCAGATCAGCAAAGTATTTTATCGCTGATACCAACGGCCAAACAATGAATTCATTCCAGAAGCCTGTGCTATCTTTGGAAATTGGTTCATTGAATTCTGTACAACCAGAAAGTAGTAAGGCTACTGCTACTAGTGACAAAATTACCCAATGTTGTTTTTTCAACCTTCTTCCCCCTACAATTACTATTCACTTTTTCTTATTCTATATGCTTCTTTTTGTACTGACAGTTTCCTATCACATAATCGTTTAACCGTCAGTAGCCTTATCTTAATTTCAGTCCACTTTTGAGAGTCCTCGATGAAGATAAAGTTATCAGTTATTTTATCATGCCTATAACATTCACTCTACTAAATATTCTAACTACACACATTTATTCCTAAGTTAAGTTATGAATTTTACATATTTTTAAGCGAAAACTCCCGCTACAAATACCCCTGTGCGTATAATTCCCTTGCTTATAATTGTAAACAAAATCACATATTTTCTATTCTATTGCTAACAGTACAGGCGGAATTTCACCACTTGGTTGCATACATTACACTTTTTTCATTACCTTTGCGATTCGTAGTACATGCTGCAAACTTTGTTTCACTTCATGAAAATCCATAGTGGCCGCCGGATGTCTGGCGATAATAACATAATCCATATTCGGCTTTAGATCATCTTTTAATTCATGAATACTTTGTCGAATATAGCGTTTTACTTGGTTGCGTGTTACCGCATTGCCAAGCTTCTTACTAACTGATAAACCTACACGAAATTCCGTTTGTCCCTCTTTTACTAAAAAATAAACAACAAACTGACGATTAGCGAAAGATTTACCCTTTTTAAACACCTTTTGAAAATCATCATTCTTCTTCACTCGTTGGCGTTTTTTCATTTCTTTCACCTGCTATTAGATAATATCTTTTGATCCTCATTTCTAGGTTTACCAAAAATAAAGAAAAAAAAGACCACTGATGTGGCTCAGTGGACTTATTTTATGCTGATAAAACTTTTCTTCCTTTACGACGACGAGCAGCAAGAACTTTGCGACCGTTTTTCGTGCTCATACGTGCGCGGAAACCGTGTACTTTGCTGTGCTTACGTTTTTTTGGTTGGTAAGTACGTTTCATTTATATAGACACCTCCTGATATGAGTTGAATTTTTCAACATACAGACTCGAATATTATATAAAGTATCTAGTTATTTTGTCAATGAATTTCACAAATTTCTTTTAAACAGTCGAACTTTCTATTTATTCTATCTCAATTTTCTAGTGTTCGGATCTATGTTTTATTCATAAACATAAAAAATATTTATCCACAGAGTACTTGTTTTTTTTACACAGAGTTGTGTATAGTATTTTTTGCATTATTTTTTATCCACAACAATTATCTACAGGTTTCTCACATAAGCAGTGCTTGTGGACAACTCTAAAGTGCATAACTGTAAGCTATGTGGATAAGTTTCACAAACTATTGAAATAGCTTTGTTTTTCTGATACGATTACTGTGCTTCACTTTGTTGAAAACTAAAACGAACATTTTAATTATCCACAACTGTTAATATGCTGTGGATAATTTTTATCACAGCCTTTGGTTAACTTTTATCCACAACTTGTGATTATGTGGACGAGTTATAAAATGAACGTATTTACAATTCTATAAATGCGATTTTTTTTTGTATTGAACACTGTAAAGGAGATTAGCAGC